>OY781971.1:0-4800000 GCA_963677455.1 uncultured Draconibacterium sp. | reverse complement strand
AATTATTGCTATTCCGGTACAGGCTCTTACCTACGATGGAAATAATCCGGTGGTATTTGTAAAACGCGAGAAAGGGGTTTTTGAAAAGCGGTTTATCGATGTTTCTGAAATCAGAGATCAAAATGTTTTTGTAAACAGCGGGCTTAGCAAAGGAGAAGAAGTTGCTATTTCAAATGTATTTAGTTTGAAAGCCCTTTCGCGTTTCGATATCATTGCTGAAGAATAACCAAGAAAAAGAAAATCATGTTAAAAGAAATTATAACGTTTAGTGTTCGGCAAAAATTTGTTGCACTTTCGCTGGTTGTTCTGATGGCGGTAGCGGGCTATTTTTCGCTGATACAGTTGCCCATTAATTCGCTGCCCGACGTAACTCCGGTTCAGGTACTGGTTATTACAAAGGCCGGAAGATATTCGCCCTACGATGTAGAAAAACTGGTAAGTTATCCGATTGAAACAGCTATGAACGGTTTGCCTGATGTTGCAGAAGTTCGCTCCATTTCGCAGTTTGGACTATCGGCAGTTACAGTAGAGTTCGAAGAGAATACAGATATTTATTTTGCGCGGCAAATGGTAAGCCAGCGTTTGCAATCTATAACAGATGAGCTCCCTCCCGACGTATCGAACCCACAACTTGGACCGATTACAACAGCACTTGGCGAGATTTATCAATATGTGGTACGTGGCGAGAATTATTCTTTAACAGAGCTGCGCGAAATTCAGGATTGGCTGATTGCACCGCAATTAAAAGTGGTAAAAGGTGTTACAGAGATCAACTCTTTCGGAGGTTTTGTAAAACAATACAACGTGGTGGTTCAGCCCGGACGCCTGCGCATGTTCAATATTGGAATTTCGGAAGTAATTGTTGCCATTGCAAATAACAATAGTGTATCTGGTGGAAACTATCTGGAACACAACGGCGAGCAGTTTATTATTCGTGGTGTTGGGCAGATCAATAAAGTAGATGATCTGGAAAATATTGTGATTACGAACATCAACAATAAACCGGTTTTTATAAAAGACGTTGCTGCTGTTGAGGTTGGTACGCAAATCAGGCAGGGCGGCGTAACGCAGGATGGGAAAGGCGAAATTGTAACCGGTATTGTGATGATGCTGCGAGGCGGAAACGGCCGTAAAGTAATCGGGGCTATCGAAGAAAAGATAAACGACATCAATAAAAACCTGCCGGAAGGCGTACAAATCGAGAAGTTTTACGATCAGTCGGATTTAATAAGCCGAACCACAGAAACAATATCTACCAACCTTGTTGAGGGAGGTTTTCTGGTTATTGTGGTGTTGTTGCTGCTTTTAGGCGAAATATCGGGAGCACTGATTGTGGCAATGGTAATTCCGTTTTCGATGTTATTTGCATTTATTGGTATGCGAGAATTTGGCCTGGCTGCCAACCTGATGAGTTTGGGTGCAATCGACTTTGGTATGGTTGTCGACGGTTCGGTAGTTATGGTTGAAAATATTGTACATGGACTTCAGAAAGAAAAAGGTGCCAATAAAAGCGAGATTATTCGCAAATCGGCACAGCAAGTTGTGCGGCCTATCTTTTTCGGGGTACTTATAATTCTGATGGTGTATGTTCCGATTATGACTTTTCGCGGGATGGAAGGAATCCTGTTCCGCCCAATGGCGATAACGGTTGCGGCCGCAGTATTGGGATCGCTTTTACTGGCACTGATTTTTGTTCCGGCAATTTCAGCCATTGTTTTCAGAAAAGGAGTTAAGGTGCGCAAAAATCATCTGATCAACTTTTTACGCCCGCGTTATATTCGTTCGCTAACCAATTATATCGATAAAAAATGGTTTGTTGTGTCGGTAGCCGGGGTTATTTTTGCTGCATCGGTTTTTCTGATGACACGCCTCGGAACCGAATTTATTCCTGAATTGGATGAGGGATCGATATTGATTGAACAGGTGCGTATGCCTTCGGTAACGCTCGATGAATCGATTGAAAATGCCAATTGGCTCGCCGGAAAACTGGTTCAGAATATTCCGGAAATTCAAACGGTAGTACCTAAAACTGGTCGATCTGATTTGGCCAACGACTGGATGGGGGTGCACCAGACTGATGTTTGGGTGATTTTGAAACCTGCCGACGAATGGAGAAAAGATATAACAAAAGAAGATATTATTGCGCAAATTGAACCCTATCTGGAAACGGAGCCGGGATTGGTTTATAATTTTACTCAACCAATTGCCATGCGTGTTGACGAATTAACAAGTGGCGTGAAATCTGATTTGGCCGTTAAAATCTACGGCGAAGATCTTGACGTACTGAGTAAAATTGGTGAAAATATTTCGAATATGCTTCCTCAGTTAGATGGCACCGACAATTTTTATGTAGAACAAACTGTTGGGCAACCGTATCTTACTATTGAGGTAGATCGTGAAGCTGTTGCTTCTTTTGGGTTGAATGTGGATGATGTACAGCAGGTTATCGAAGCCGGTATTGGAGGACAGGAAGTTAGTCAGTTGTACGAAGGGCAACGCCGCTTTGGAATTGCGGTACGTTATCCCGAGAATATTCGCGACCAGTTACATAAAATACAGGATGTGCCGGTACATCTTCCAAACGGAGAATATGTTCCGTTAAAACGTGTGGCTAAAATTATTTTGCAGGAAGGCCCCCGCGAAATTCAGCGCGAAAATGGATGGCGACGGCTAATTGTCGGTATCAACATTAAAGATATCGACCTTGGATCGTACGTAGCAAATCTGCAGAACGAAATCATTGAACAAGCTGAAATCCCTGCAGGATATTTTATTGATTATGGTGGAACTTTTGAGAATCAACGTCGTGCAATGCGACATTTACTTCTGGTAGTGCCATTGTCCATATTTATTATTATCGGTTTGCTTTACCTCAACTTCGGCAAAATGAAATATGCAATTCTTATTCTGCTAAACCTGCCTTTTGCATTGTCCGGAGGAATTTTCTTGTTGTGGGTGCGCGGAATGTATCTTTCGGTGTCGGCAAGCATTGGTTTTGTGGCGCTGTTTGGGGTCGCGGTATTAAACGGGATTGTTTTGGTGGATCACATTAATGAGCTCCGAAAACATAAAAAAGGTGCACTAAAAGAAGTCATAGTTGAAGGTGCTGCAGACAGGTTGCGGCCTGTGTTGATGACGGCACTGGTGGCCAGTCTTGGTTTTATCCCGATGGCTTTTAATACCGGGCCGGGCTCCGAGGTTCAGCGGCCGTTGGCAACGGTAGTAATTGGCGGATTAATTACCTCAACACTTTTAACTTTAATGGTTTTGCCAATCGTATATCATTGGATCGAAAAACGAAAAGATAAGCCGGAAATTAAAGTGGCAGAGAACTAATTCCGAAAATATATTTCAAAAAAGAAAAGGATGCTTTCTGATATAGAAGGCATCCTTTTTTGCTTCAGTTTTGATAAACGTAATTCTTATTCCGAACGTTTTTTACTGGGTGTCATTTTGGTCTCGCGGCGCATTTCAAAAATATCGGTACTAATTGAATAATCGCCGATAAGGTGTTTGCAAAAATAGTCTGCTTTCAACCAGAAAAAGTACTCTGTGTAAGCTCCAAATCCATGGCGCTGGCCAGGCATCAGAAACAAATCGAAACGTTTTCTTGCTTTCATCAACGCATTTGCCATGCGAATTGTATTTCCCGGATGAACATTGTTATCCATGTCTCCGGTTACTAAAAGCAACTTTCCTTTCAGGTTTTTAGCCAGTTCCGAGTTCTTTTCGATATCATAAATAAATTTCGATTCGCCTTCATCATCAATTTCTTCTTTTACGCCATGATGTTTTTCGCTCCACCAACGATTGTAAATATTGTTCTCGTGGTTTCCGGCAGATGAAACGGCAACTTTGTAAAAGTCGGGATATTGCAGGAGTGCCGCTGTCGACATAAAACCACCACCGGAATGGCCCGAAATTCCTACTTTTTCAATGTCGATGTATTTGTGTTGGTCGGCCAGTTGTTCAAGTACATATTTTTTGTCGGCCAGGCCATAATCGCGTAAATCGTTGTATCCATAATTATGATACCATTTCGAACGGTTCGGATGCCCGCCACGGTTTCCTAAAGTTATAATTACAAAACCTAACTGGGCAAAACGATCGGTTCTGTCCATTCTCGAAGAGAATGAGGCATTTACCGCTTCGGTTTGCGGGCCCGGGTAAACATATTCCAGAACCGGGTAAAGTTTGGTTGAATCAAAATCGAAAGGTTTGTACAATACGCCGTAAATATCCGTAATTCCATCGGCAGCTTTGGCTTTAAAGGTTTCCGGAAATTTGTAACCGGCAGCAAAAAGATTGCTCAAGTCGGCGGTTTCAAGCTGCATTACCAGTTTTCCCTGGTTATCTCTTATTTCTGTTGCAGGTATGGTATTTACCCGCGAGAAATTATCAACGAAATAGCGGTACGAATCACTCATTTCAACATCGTGGTTAAAGTTGCCTTTATCGAGCAGCGTTAATCCGCTTCCATCAAGGTTTACTTTATATAGGTGTTCGTAATACGGATTTTCATTTTTCTCGCGCGCATTGGCCGTAAAATACATTACCCGGTTTTTCTCATCTACTTTCAGTATTCTGTTGCAGTGCCACGGACCCGATGTAATTTGTTTTTTCAGATTTCCTTCTCCGTCGTATAGGTAAAAATGCGCCCATCCATCGCGTTCCGACCAGTGAATAAATTCGTTTCCGCTATTGATTAAATATGGATTTTGAATTTCAACATAGGTATTTAATCGTTCTTCTACAAGGGTTTTAACCTCGCCGCTTTCGGCATCGGCAACACAAACGTCAATTTTGTGCAAGTCGCGGCTGGTGCGGGTGAAATATATTTTATCTGAGGCTTCCGAAAGCCATTTGCGCGGAACGAAGTCTTTTATGCGTTCTTTGTTGCTCAGGTTTGCACGGCAAATATTTATGCTTTGGTCGGCAAAAGAAGAAACATCAATTTGTTTGCCTTCTTTTTTAACCATGTCGAAAACCCAAAGTTCGGCTTGTGGTGCTTCTTTTTCGCCTGGCATTTGGTATTTGTACGACTCTAAATCGGGGCGTGGCTGGTTTAAAACATTAATTACCCAAAGTGCTTTTACCTTTCGGCTGTCGTTGCGTTCCAGTGCAAATTTTTTCGAATCGGGCGACCATAAAATGTAAGCGCCTCTGCGTTTTTCAGTTTCTTTTTTGATGGTTTCTTCGTCGTCGTTTTCTTTTGGAGTATAACCGCCACCAAAGGCGTAGTCTTTTTCTCCTTCAGTTGTGAGTTGGTGTTCAACAATCGTAGAGTCTTTTTCGTCTTCCTCTTCTTCCAGTGCTTTCAGGAAGTTTTCTTTATCCATCCAGTATAGATTGTAGTTGCGTGCAAAAACAACGTACGAGCTGTCGGGCGAAATGGATGCCCACGATGGATCGTCTTTTTCTTCCGTCCAGTCTTCCTGCTCATACAACTCGCCACTGGAAATGTTGTATTCAAAATGAAAAACTTTCTTCTTCCGCTTTTCTTTTTTGGGTTTAGGAACGCTGTCGGTTTGTGTTGTGTCTTGAACCGCCAAAGTATCTGCTACTATTTCTTCTTTTTCTTCGTCCTGCGAACTGGTTACATCAAACCGAAACACAGTGTCGTTTTTTTTGAATTTTGGTTTTATCGGAGGCAGATGTTTTGCATCGTATGGGTCTTTGGTAATTCGGGTTAGCATTGCCGCCATTTTATCGTTATCAAAAAGGGCCGTTTTGCTTTTCTTATTCAAGTCAACCAAATAAAAAAATTCGCCTTCCGAAGTTTTGTACGAATACCAAAATTTATCTCCGGTTTCTAACCAATTGGGATCTACCGAGGTACTAAAAACCATTCGTTTTATTTTTTCGGGCGAGAAGCGCTCTGCCAGGCGATAGTTGGCAGTAGTAACGGGTTCGTTTTGAGCAGCAACTTTACCATTTGCCAGCAAAAGTGCAAATAAGAGAACAAGTAGATTTTTTCTGTGCATTATTCTAATTCTAGATTGAGTATTTCATTTGAAGGGTGACAAAATATAAAATTAATTGTTAGCGGAAGCTACCAAAAATCAGTATTTGTACTTGGAATTAGGCAAGAAGGGATTTTTAAAACAAGTTAGCCAACAATGTCATCAAGTTTAACTTGTTTGTTGATGAGGCCTGATGTTGCCGTTATTTAGACCAGTTTCCTTGTTGTTTTTCCGATAAGGACTGCTATCACAAAAAAAAACCTTGCAACGGCGTGATATTCAGAAGATATTACAACAAAAAATGTTTTGCGGTTGTGTTGCAAAAAAGATTGAAATAGCGGAAAAGTCCTAACTGGCTTTCATTCCAAAGTTCTTATCAACCTTAATAAGTTTTGCCATTATAAAGCTTGGGATGGTACACAACATTACCCAAATAAAAAAGTGCTGATAACCGAGCGTTTCCTGCAGCCAGCCTGAAATCATTCCCGGAATCATCATTCCAAGAGCCATTATTCCTGTGCTAAAAGCAAAGTGGGCCGTTTTGTATTTTCCACGCGAAACATACAACATGTACAAAGTGTAGGCAGTAAATCCAAAGCCATAGCCAAATTGCTCAACCGCAACGGATGAAACCACAATCCAATATTGGGATGGAACTACATAAGCCAGGTAAACGTAAACCAGATTTGGCAGGTTCATCGAAACCACAAAAATCCAAAGCAGACGTTTCAAGCCCATTCGCGAAGCCATCCAGCCGCCTAGAATTCCGCCAATAGTTAATGCAATAATTCCGATAGTTCCGTAGGCCACACCAACTTCCGTAGTGGTTAAGGCCAGTCCACCAACATCTTTGGTGTCCAGTAAAAACGGCGAGGCCATTTTAACCAATTGTGATTCTCCTAGCCTGAAGAGTAGAAGAAATCCTATGATTGTCCAGATTTCCGGTTTGTTGAAATAAGCGACAATTGTTTCGCCAAATCCGTTTAAGATACTTTTAACATCTACCGAAGCCTTCTGAATATCTTCTGACGGTTTAGGCAGAAACAACTTGTGGTACAATGAAAAAATGATGAACAAGATGGCTAAAAACATAAATGTTGCGGCCCAAGCCATTGGAATGTTATTGCCATTTTCGGGATTTCCGAGAATATCGGAAGTTTCAAGATATCCGGCTAATGTAACCAGTATTCCTTGCCCCGTAAGCATTGCAATTCGGTAGAAAGTGTTTCTGATTCCTACAAAAAATGCCTGTTGGTTTTCGTTTAGTCCCATCATATAAAAACCATCGATTGCAATATCCTGTGTTGCCGAACTAAAGGCCAGCAGCCAAAAGAACGCCAACGACCCCTGGAAAAAGAATGATGTTGGCAAAGTAAAAGCTACTCCGGCCAAACCCGCGCCTATAAATAATTGCATGGAAACAATCCACCAACGCTTATTTTTTAGCAATTCCACAATAGGGCTCCAAAATGGTTTTATTACCCAGGGGAGATACAACCAGCTTGTATAAAAGGCAATTTCGGTGTTCGATATTTCAAGCCTTTTGTACATAATTACTGAAACAGTCATTACGATAACATAAGGAAGGCCTTCCGCAAAGTAAACACTGGGTATCCAACTCCAGGGATTCCGGGTTGGTTTTTCTCCGTTAGGGATTGTCGAGTTCTTGTCGGTCAATGTTTTTGGATTTTAAATGACCGAATAAAAGTAGTATTCCTTTTCGGAAATACATTGGCTAGTTTCCTATTAAATAATATGTTTTCTTTTTTAGAAGCATGGTTTGTATTTCGTTTAAAAGAATATTCGTTATTTTGAAAAACAACCAAAGATCGACCGGAAATGAAGACAAATCTTGTACTTATTGTAACCCTTTTATCCTTTTCACTGCTGAGTTATGCCCAGCAGGAAGATCCTACAAAACAATGGTCGATGTATCGTGGAAATTATGCTTCGGGCGTAATGGACAACGCAAATCTTCCGGCAAAATGGAATGTAAAAACAGGTGAGAACATTGCCTGGAAAAGCGATATCCCAGGCTTGGCACATTCCTGCCCGATTGTTTGGGACGATAAAGTTTTTGTTACTTCAGCAGTTAGCCACGAGGATCAGGGAGATATAAAAACAGGTATTTATGGTTCCATCGGGTCTGTACCCGATTCGGCGTTTTATGACTGGAAAGTATATTGTCTGAATTTACACTCAGGACAAGTTGAGTGGGAGCAAACTGCGCATTCCGGAGTTCCGGAACAAAAGAGGCACCCCATGTCGTCGCATGCCAACTGCACTCCTGCCACCAACGGCGAATATTTGGTTGCGTTTTTTGGTTCGGAAGGCTTGTATTGTTACGATATGGATGGAAACCTGATTTGGAGCAAAGATTTTGGAGTGCTGAAATCCAGTTTCTTTTTGGTTCCCGATGCTGAGTGGGAATTTTCGAGTTCGCCACTGATTCATAAAAATACGGTAATTGTACAGTGCGATGTGCTTGAGAATTCGTTTGTGGCAGCTTTCGATTTAAAAACAGGGAAAGAGCTTTGGAAACAAGACCGTGATGAATTTCCGGGTTGGGGAACGCCAAATATTTATTCTGATGGAGGAAAAGACCGGGTGGTGGTTAACGGCTACAAACACCGCGGTGCGTACGATTTTGAAACCGGCGAAGAAGTTTGGCGAATGAGTGGTGGTGGAGATATCCCTATTCCAACACCAATTATAGGTAACGACCTGGTTTATTTCAATAGTGCACACGGGAAAGTCTCGCCGGTGCTTGCTATTCAGAAAAATGCAAAAGGCGATATTACTTTGGGCAAAGGCGAAACATCAAATGAGTATATAAAATGGGCCAAACTGCGTGGCGGTGCTTACATGGGAACGATGTTGTTATATGGCGATAATTTGTACAACGCGCACTGGAACGGGAGATTAACCTGTTATAATGCGCTAAGCGGCGAAGAAATTTATTCAGAGAAAGTAGGGAAGGGAAACAGCTACACTGCGTCACCGGTGGCGGCTGATGGCATTATTTACATAGCCGATAATGACGGGAACGTTTATTCGGTAAAGGCCGGCAATAAATATGAACTGCAGGAAACAAACAAATTGAACGATGTTTTTATGTCGACACCGGCAATTGCAGAAGGTTATTTACTTTTTAAAACAGTAAGTGGGGTAATTGCTGTAACAAAGGTGAAAAATTAGCCGTATTTAAATTCTTGTAAACTTCGATCGGCTCAGGGCTCTCATTTTTCGAAATCCGAGAATTTGTGCTACTTTCGTCGCGTTATTTAGATTTAAAAGTATGTGGGTCAGAGTATCCCGAATTATTCTTCGAAATAGAATCCTCCTTCTTTCTCTTCTGGCATTAATTACCATATTTTTTGGATACCACGCGCAGAGGGTTGAAATGTCATACGAATATGCTTCGTTGCTGCCAAAAAAAGATCAGGCGTATAAAGATTACCAGAAATTTGTAGAGGTTTTTGGTGAGGAGGGAAATCTGATCATTGTTGGAATACAGGATTCCAATTTCTTTAAAGTTGACCATTTTAATCGTTGGGAACGATTGGGGAAGGAGCTTTCAGCAATTGACGGAGTTGAGAATCTACTTTCGGTAACCAACACTTATAATCTTGTAAAAGATACGGAAGAAAAGAGATTTAGGGTGGTGAACACTTTCCCGGATACAATCTCAAGCCAGGAAGCACTGGATAAATATGTAGAAGAATTTTACCGTTTACCTTTTTATAAGGGCTTGGTTTATAATCCCGAAAGCCACTCATATATTCTTGCAATCACGGTCAGCAAGGATAAAATGAAAAGCAAGGAGCGGGAAAAGCTCGTTGTTGACATTCAGAAGGTTTGTCACAATTTCGAAAAAGACGAAAATGTAAATCTCCACTATTCCGGATTGCCATACATACGAGTTGTAAATTCGGTAAAAATTAAAAAGGAATTGTACATGTTTAGTGTGCTCGCACTCGCTATATGTATTGTTGTTTTGTTTGTCTTTTTTCGCTCGTTTAAAGCTGTTTTCGTACCTGTCCTAATTGTAATTACCGGTGTAGTATGGGCCATGGGGATGCTTTCTTTGTTTGGCTATAAGATTACACTGCTGTCGGGAATGATTCCTCCTTTGCTGATTGTGATCGGGATTCCAAACAGTATTTACATGCTCAATAAATTTCATCACGAGTATGTAAGTCACGGGAATAAAGTGAAGGCACTTCAACGCGTGATCATAAAAATCGGGAATGCAACCTTTCTTACCAACTTAACAACGGCATCGGGTTTTGCCACTTTTGTAATTGTTAAGTCCGATATTTTAAGGCAGTTCGGAATTATTGCATCGCTGAATATTTTAGGCTTGTTTGTGCTGTCGTTGTTGCTCATTCCTATTATTTTTAGCCTTATTGGCCCACCTTCGTCGCGTCATGTTGGTCACCTCGATAATCTCCTTGTGTCGCGTATCATCAATAAATTGATGCATATTACGCTGAACTACCGGAAGACAGTTTATATAACCACTCTTGCAATTGTAGTTGTAGGGATCTACGGGATAAGCCGAATTAAAAGCTCGGGTTATATGGTTGATGATATTCCGGAAAGTGACCCTGTTTATGTCGATCTGAAGTTTTTTGAAGAGAATTTTCACGGGCTGATGCCTCTTGAAATTATGGTTGATACCAAAAAGCCACAAGGGGTAATGCAATTGACTACTTTCCGAAAAATTGATCAACTTGAAAAGCGACTGGAAGCTTACCCTGAATTATCGCGTCCTACTTCTTTACTCGACCTGCTGAAATTTTCGAAACAGGCTTTTTACAACGGATTTGAAAGATATTACAGCTTACCCAATAACCGCGAAAAGAATTTCATTCTTCAATATGCTTCTACCGGCGAGCAAAATGCCAATTTGTTGCATGCTTTTGTAGACAGCACACGACAAAGAACAAGAATTAGCATACGAGTGAAGGACGTAGGAACCAAGCGTATGAAAGAATTGTATGCCGGGTTTATGAGTGATATCGATTCTGTTTTTACTTCTGATAAATACGACATAATCGTAACCGGATCAAGCATAACATCTTTTAGAGGAACGCAGTATCTTTTAAAGAATTTATTTACGAGTTTGGGGCTGGCTATCTTGTTGATTTCGGCGTTTATGGCCATCATGTTCTCGTCGTGGAGAATGGTAATTATGTCGCTTACACCAAACGTCGTTCCCCTTATTTTTACTGCGGCCGTCATGGGATTTACGGGCATTCCGATAAAGGCTTCAACCATTCTGGTGTTTAGTATAGCCTTTGGTATTTCGGTGGACAATACCATTCATTTTCTGGCCAAATACCGTCAAGAGCTCAATCACACCAACTGGGATATTCGCGAGTCGGTTGTGCTTGCGTTAAAAGAAACCGGTGTAAGTATGATCTATACTTCGGTTGTATTGTTTTTTGGCTTTGGTATTTTCAGCATATCTAATTTTGGAGGAACACAGGCCATGGGTATCCTGGTTTCGTTAACCTTGTTGGTTGCTGTTACTTCTAACTTAATACTTCTACCATCACTTCTTTCAGGGCTCGAGCGCTTAACAACAACCGAAGCATTCAAAGAACCTTTGCTACATATTTACGATGAAGAAGAAGATATTGAACTCGATGATCTTGAAATTGTTAGTGATGAAGAATTAAAATCTAAAAGTTGATGTATACTGTTGAAGAACTTCAAAAACTGGTTGAAAAAGAAGTTGAGCTCCGGTCGGCAAAAATGCTTCAGCAAACGCCGGTTGAGTTGTACGAACCTATTCATTATTCGCTTGGTATGGGCGGGAAACGTTTACGGCCGGTTTTGTTGTTACTCGCTTATAATTTGTTTAAGCAAGATGTTGAGAATGCGCTTCCGGCAGCCTTAGCCATCGAGGTTTTTCACAACTTTACTTTGTTGCACGACGATATTATGGATAAAGCCGATGTTCGAAGAAATAGGCCTACTGTTCATGTTCAGTTTAATGAGAATGCGGCAATTCTTTCCGGGGATGCCATGGCGTTTCAATCGTACAGGTATTTGTTGGAAAGCAAATCCTCTCGTTTAACAGATACGATAGATTTATTTACCCGAACCGCAATTGAAGTGTGTGAAGGCCAGCAGTTTGATATGGATTTTGAGAGCCGGCTTGATGTAACTGAAGCCGAATATATTGAGATGATTCGTTTGAAAACTGCCGTTTTGCTGGCTTGCAGTTTAAAAGGTGGGGCTTTATTGGCCGAAGTTTCTGATGAACTGGCGAATCAGCTTTATGCCTTTGGCGAGAATCTAGGCCTGGCTTTTCAGTTGCAGGATGACCTGCTCGATACTTTTGGCGACCAAAATACTTTTGGGAAAAAAATTGGTGGCGATATTCTGGCCAACAAGAAAACTTTCTTGCTGATTAATGCGCTGCAAAATGCCAGCCCGAAGAAAAGGCAGGAATTATTGGGTTGGATTGCCCAAAAAGATTTCAATCCTGAAGCAAAAATCGAAGGCGTTACCTCAATTTATTTAGAAACCGGAGTAAAAAAAATAGCTGAACAGAAGGTTGATGATTATTTCGAAATCGCCTTGCAGATTTTAGCAGATTTGGCTATAGAAGATGTTGTTAAACAGCCTCTTCGGGAATTAGCATTGAAAATGCTTACCCGTAAGCATTAGACACATTTTGGCTGCATTAAATATATTCCAAAAATAAAGTTGCTACGTTGGTTAAAACCAAAACAATGTTAAATTTGTTAGCTGTTTAAAATTTTGTGATAAACCGTCCGACGGCGGTATAAAATCTAAATCCAATTATGGCTCAAAACAAAGGAAAAATCATACAGGTTATCGGACCTGTAGTTGATATCAGTTTTGAAAAAGAAGGAAGCGAACTTCCTTCCATTTACGACGCACTGGAAATCCCTCGGGAAGGTAAAGATAGTTTGATAGTTGAGTGTCAACAGCACATTGGTGAAAGCACGATTCGCTGTGTTGCAATGGATTCAACCGACGGGCTGAGGAGGGGAACTGAAGTTACGCCATTGGGAAGCCCTATAACGATGCCGAAAGGTGAGATCGCCTTGGGGCGTTTGTTAAACGTGGTGGGTGATTCGATTGATGGTTTGGAGCAACTTCCGAAAGAAGGTTTGAATATTCATAACGAACCGCCAAAATACGAGGAGCTTACTACTGAAACTGAGGTGCTTTACACAGGTATTAAAGTAATTGACTTGATTGAGCCATATGCAAAAGGAGGAAAAATTGGTTTGTTTGGTGGTGCCGGTGTTGGAAAAACGGTGCTTATTCAGGAACTGATCAATAATATTGCTTTAGCGCATTCAGGGCTTTCTGTGTTCGCAGGAGTTGGAGAGCGTACACGTGAAGGAAACGACCTGCTTCGCGAAATGATTGAGGCTAACATCGTGGATTACGGTGAAGAGTTTAAGGAATCGATGGAAAAAGGAAGTTGGGATCTTTCGAAAGTGGATCCAAAGAAATTAAAGGAATCTAAACTTGCGATGGTTTTCGGACAGATGAACGAACCTCCTGGTGCACGTGCTCGTGTAGCACTTTCAGGATTAACAATTGCTGAAAGTTTGCGCGACGGTGATGGAAGTATTGGCGGTGGCCGGGATATCCTTTTCTTTGTCGATAATATTTTCCGTTTTACACAGGCTGGTTCAGAGGTGTCTGCACTTCTCGGGCGTATGCCTTCAGCTGTAGGTTATCAGCCAACGCTGGCTACCGAAATGGGTGTAATGCAGGAAAGAATTACTTCAACTAAAAACGGTTCAATTACCTCGGTTCAGGCTGTTTATGTGCCTGCTGATGACTTGACCGACCCTGCTCCGGCAACAACGTTTGCCCACCTTGATGCAACAACAGTACTTAGTCGTAAAATCTCAGAACTTGGAATTTATCCTGCGGTTGATCCGCTTGATTCAAGTTCTCGTATTTTGAGTCCGGAAATTGTTGGTGATGAGCATTATAATTGTGCGCAAAATGTAATTCAGTTGTTGCAACGCTACACCGAGCTGCAGGATATTATTGCGATTCTTGGTATGGATGAGTTATCCGAAGAAGATAAGCTGGTAGTTCACCGCGCACGTCGTGTGCAGCGTTTCCTTTCTCAGCCGTTCTTTGTGGCTACTGCATTTACAGGTTTGGAAGGAAAACTGGTTTCGATTGAAGATACAATCAAAGGTTTCAATATGATTATGAATGGAGAAGTGGATAAATATCCGGAAGCTGCATTTAACCTGGTTGGAACTATTGAAGAAGCCATCGAGAAAGGCGAAAGAATGCTCGCTGAAAACTAAAAGAATAAAAGATGTACCTTGAGATAATTACACCCGATAAGAAGGTTTTTGAAGGCGAAGTAAAGCTGATACAGCTTCCGGGAAGTGGAGGAACTTTCGAAATATTGAAAAACCACGCTCCAATAATTTCTACGCTGGAAAAAGGAACGCTGAAAATTGAGGATATGGATAATGAACAGCGGTTTTTTGAAGTAGATGGAGGTGTAGTTGAGAATAAGGCCAATAAAATTATTGTGCTCGTTGAATCGGCATAAAAATTAAAATATGTATACCTTTCCCCGTAGAATCTCTGCGGGGATTTTTGTTTTATAAAAAGGTGTTTATAGATTTGATTTAAACAAAACACTACTTAGCAAGCCAAGCCAATGAAGGTAAAGTTTTTAGTCATACGTTTCAGTTCAATTGGTGATATCGTTTTAACGTCACCGGTTGTACGTAGGCTAAAGCAGCAAGTTGAAAATGCCGAAATACACTTTGTTACCAAGAAAAAGAATGCTTGTCTGGTTCGTTCTAATCCTTACGTTGATAAAGTGCATTTGCTAGATGAAACCCTTGCTGATTTAATTGCTGAACTTGAATACGAGAATTTCGATTACATCATTGATTTGCATCAGAATATCAGGAGTAATCGATTGAAACAGCGCTTAAAGTCACCTTCGTTTGCATTTACTAAGCTCAACTTCGCGAAATGGTTGATGGTGCATTTGAAGGTTAACCGCCTGCCTCAGAAACATATTGTTGATCGCTACCTGGAAACGGTTTCTGTATTCGATTTGAAAGATGACGGAAAAGGCCTTGATTTCTTTATTCCTGAAAAAGAAAAGTTCAGTTCGCAAGATTTGCCTGAGTCTTTTCAAAGCGGTTATGTGGCTTTTGTAATTGCCGGAACGTATTTTACCAAAAAACTGCCCGCTGCTAAAGTTTCCGAGATTTGTCGGAATATTCCCTTTCCCGTTATTCTTTTGGGTGGAAAAGAAGAATCAGCGGAAGGGGAAAGAATACTTTCTGAGTCGAAAGGAAATGTACTGAATTTTGCCGGAAAGATCAGTCTTAACCAGTCGGCATCGCTTGTTAAAAATGCGCGCGTAGTGCTTACCAACGACACCGGTCTGATGCACATTGCCGCAGCTTTCGAAAAGAAAATACTTTCGTTTTGGGGAAATACTATCCCGGGCTTTGGAATGTATCCTTACAAAGCCGATTCCTCTTCTGTGCAATTAGAAGTAGAAGGATTGAAATGTCGTCCCTGTTCAAAAATAGGATACCAAAAATGCCCCAAGAAGCATTTTAAGTGTATGAATGAAATAAGCACAGAGAAAGCAGTTAGTTGGGTAAATGCCAATTTTTGACCGGTGTAATACAGTTTGCCCTTCGGCGACGCTCAGGTTTCCTGCCAGGCTGAGCGCAGTCAAAGTCTACCTTCACTGATTAAACAGTATTAAGTTGTTATTTATTTTTGAAAGCCGATATAAGTCTTTCCAGTCCTTCAGCAAGCACACTTAGCGGACACCCTATATTGATACGCATCCATCCGTCGCCGCCGGTTCCAAAACGCCCGCCATTGTTTAGGCCAACTTTTGCCTCTTCAATAATAAACTTCGAAAGTTCGTCGTCATTTAGTTCGTAAGCTGTAAAATCAAGCCAAACCAAGTACGTAGCCTCAAGTGGCATAACTTTTACTTTTGGAAGGCTGTTTTCGAAAGTCTCCTTAACGAGCATGTAGTTTTTCCAAAGGTATTTGAGCATTTGCTCCAGCCATTCATCGCCGTTCGTGTAGGCAGCTTCCAGTGCAACAGAACCAAAGATATTGCCCATTCCAAGGTGACCAACACCTAATCTTCTTTCGTAGCGGGCAAAATTTCTTTTGTTTGGTATAATCGCAATTGAAGAAGAAAGACCTGCTACATTGAATGTTTTACTTGGAGCCATAAATACCGCACAGTTTTTGGCTGCTTCCTCCGATAAACTCGCATACGGAATGTGTTTGTGTCCTTCGTAAATAAGATCTGAGTGAATTTCGTCGGAAATAACCATTATTTTATTTTCAAGACAAATGGCCGAGAGTTCTTCAAGTTCTTCCTTTGTCCAAACCATTCCTCCCGGATTTTGAGGATTACAAAGCAGCAACAGTTTGGTTTTGTCAGTTATTTTTGATTTTAAATCCTCGAAATCAAAAGTGTACCTGCTATTTTCGGTTTTTAACGGATTTTCTACCAAGGTGCGTTTTGTACCTTTTACGCAGTCGAAGAATGGAAAATATACAGGAGGCTGTACGATTACCTCGTCTCCCGGTTTTGAAAATGATTCTATGGCAATTGTTAAGCCTGCAACAACTCCCGGGCTCGACGAAATCCATTCCTTTTGAATTGTCCAGCCATGACGACGCTGCATCCAATTTATAATAGCTTGAAAATAAGACTTTGATTTGTAGGTATAGCCGTATATTTCGTGGTTTGCTCTTTCTTTTATTGCATTAACAATAAAGTCGGGTGTTTTAAAATCCATGTCGGCTACCCAAAGTGGAAGTACATCGTTAGTGTTAAAAACCCACTCGCGAGCATCGTATTTTATACAATTGGTTCCTTCCCGCTGAACTATTTCGTCAAAATTATATGTTTTCATATTTTCTGAATTTCGAGGCTTCGAAGATAACTGAAATCTTTTTTCTTTTGGATGACGAAAGTTGTAAAGCTGGTAATTCCTCAAATCTCACGAATTGAGACTACATATTAATCCTTTCCAGGAAATTGAGGCTGCCCTCCTTTTTAACTTTCAATACAAAATTAAACCGGTTAAGATCCATGCAAAGGTGATAGTCGTTCTCCGGCGACCAGCTCTGTTTGTCTGGCTCAAAAAAGCGCGAACCGTCGCTTTCATGGATGGTTTTCTTAATGTGTTCAAAATTATTGGGCTTTCCTTCCAGTTCATTTTTAATTAATTCTGCACAAAGGGTGTCTTCGGTTGTTGGGTATTGGCAGGCATAGCCCATACAAACCAGCGAAACTTTTTCAGGATTATGCAGTTTAATATACTCACATATCGCTCCTGCGTTCACAAAGCTGCCTGTTATAATTTCGTCGGCATTAACTGCATTTGCGATTCCTTGGGTGCCAGAGCTGGTGGTGTGGATCATATTTTTAGCAAAAATTTTGCTATTGATTATATCTGTAGGTGAATTTCCAAAGTCAAATCCCGGTGGTTTTTGTTCGTTTCGTTCGCCTACCAGCAAGAAATCGGGATTAGTTTTTTTGAGTTGAAAGGCAAGGTCGATATCTCCCACAGGGTATATTTTCTCTATTCCGGCGTCAATTGCATAGCAAGCTGTAGAGAATGCCCTGAACACGTCTATTATTACAGTCAAACCTCGTGCATCCTTTGCTCCGTCTACTAAATGGAGAATTTTTATGTCCATTATTTAATGTTTCTGTGAATGTATATAAAAATTATTTAATATAAGCAGCTATGAAGCGGCATGATTTTTGTTAAAAGTTAGAGTCAAATTGACAATATGCCTATGTTTTATGGTCTTTTCGAGAAATTCTATCGTAGATATAAAATTCCTATGTTAAGCGTGTATTTAATTTTTTGATTTTACAAACATGTTGTGCAACATTTATGCTGAAAAACATATATGTTTGTATCGACATTCATGTTAAACTTAAAATTGAATGGTATGAAAACAATTAAATTTTTATTCACAGTAGTAGCGGTAGCAGCTGTAGCAGTTGCAACTGCGGTTGAAAAACCAAAAATGAACGTAGTTCCCTTAACTTCTGACAGAGCGGTAGTATCAATTCACAATGATAATGCTGCAATCTTCGAGTTAAGTATTAAATCTGAAGATGGAGAGATCGTATATTACAAACAAAGTGCAAAGCCACTTAATACTTATCAGAAAATCTACGATTTCAAAGAGATGAAAGACGGTAACTATACACTTTCTTTAAAAGTGAACGATACCCGTGTTTCAAAAGAATTCGAAATTGCTTCTTCAGGTATTCGCGTAGGAGAATCAAAAACAAGTTTTGACCCTTATTTCGCATATGCAGAAGATGTGCTTAAATTTTCTTTCCTAAACTTCGACGGTGAAAAATACACCTTGAATATTTACGATAAGAACGGTTTGGTATACAAATCAAAGTTAGGAAACGAATTCAACATGGTTAATGGATACGATTTGTCGGCTTTGGCAAGTGGTTCTTACGATGTTGTACTAAGCTCGATGAACAATGAATTTACCTATAGTTTGGTTAAATAGATTAGAAAATGTTATTGGTTTAGAGAAGCCGGTCAGTCACTAAGACAGATCGGCTTTTTTTTATGTGTTTTTGCCTCAAAAGTATGAGGCGTATTTTTTGAAACCCTTTTAATGCAATTCGATTAACTTCAGATCAAGGTCGTTATTATCCTTGGCTTTATTCTTAAAAGGCCTTTTTGATCCTTGCAATACTCAATATCAAATTCACTTCCTCGGAGTCTTCTTTTTCTGAATTGTGTTTTATTTCTGCTGGCGGCTATTAGAAAGTTCTGCTTTTTAGTGTGTTAGTTGAGTTGGACTAAAAAAGAAAAGGCTGCCCTACTGACAGCCTTTTTAACCTAAACCAACTAAACCTAATAAACCACGGGCTCACCAGAAAGGCTTGCCCGGATTGTCTTAAATATCATTCTTTTAGTATAACCTTTTGATGAAGCAAAGATAGGATTTTTTTTTTCGCCAAGAAATCATCAGGTAAATTAAGCTCGAAAGTTTAAATAAAGTTTGTATTGCTTAAATTTGTGCTGATATTATTACCAAGTCTATGAACAGATATTTTTTGTTAGCCTTTTTGCTTTTTGTTACAAGCGCAGCTGTTAAAGCACAACCTAAATTCGAGTTTCGGGCAACTTGGGTAGCCACAGTTGTGAATATCGATTGGCCTTCGAAGCCAGGATTAATGAGTGATGCACAAAAAAGAGAAGTTATTGATATTTTGGAAATGCAGAAGTCGTTAGGGATGAACGCAATTATCTTGCAGGTTCGCCCCACTGCCGATGCGTTTTACCCATCGCATCTGGAACCATGGTCGCGTTATCTTTCTGGCAAACAAGGTACAGCTCCCCAGCCTTATTATGATCCGCTCGAGTTTTGGATCAATGAATGCCACAAGAGAGGTATGGAATTACACGCCTGGCTCAATCCTTATCGGGTAGCTCAAAATGTGACCGATCCTTTGGCTACAACCCACATTGCTTTTCAACATCCAGAATGGATATTAAAGTATGGGAACAAGCTTTATTTTGATCCGGGTATACCTGCAGTTCGCGCTTTTATTACCGATGTTGTTAAAGACATTGTAAAAAGATACGATGTTGATGCAATTCATATGGATGATTATTTTTATCCGTACCCACTTGCGGAAGCTTTCCCTGACACCACTTCTTTTTTTATGTACAACCGTGGGTTTTTACAGGAAGATATCGCAGATTGGCGAAGGGAGAATGTGGATATTACCATAAAAATGCTAAACGATACCATTAAGGCAACAAAGCCCTGGGTTAAGTTTGGAATTAGCCCTTTTGGCGTTTGGCGCAATATTGCCGATGATCCAAACGGCTCAGAAACCCGGGCCGGAGCTACTAATTACGATCACTTGTACGCCAACATTATTAAGTGGCAGGAAGAAGGCTGGATTGACTACTGTCTTCCGCAGTTATACTGGTATATAGGGCATCCTGCAGCAAATTTCGAGGTGTTGGTAAAATGGTGGCAGAAGCATGCTTATGGGCGCGCAATGTATATTGGCCAGGCTCCTTATCGTGTTGATCCGGAATCGAGTACGCCGGAGTGGCGGGAAGCGGATCAGTTACCGAAGCAGATAAGGTTATTACGTGAGATTCCTGAGATTTCGGGTTCTGCATATTTCAGTAACAAAAGCTTCTATAATGATTTATTGGGTTTTCAGGATAGTTTGAAGCTGGATTTATATAAACATCCGGCAATTGTACCCCCGATGCCCTGGCTGGATAAAACGCCGCCGGCTCCTGTTGTAAAGTTTAAAAAATCGGGAAGAAAGGTTAAGTGGGAAGTAGTGGAAACCAAAAATGAAATGGATAAAGCCTGGCAATTTGTAGTATACCTCAATAAGAAAGGTGAGGCTTTTGACGCCAGTAATACTGAATTTGTTTATACTGTTCAGAAAGGAGAAGAGATAAAGCTTGAGCGAATCAACAGAAAACGGAAGAAGTATGAGGTTCGCGTTTCGGTACTCGATCGTTTAAGCAATGAAAGTAAATTAAGTTCGCCGGTTGAGGTAAAACTGTAAGATTTATCCCGGTGCGAGTTCACAGAAGGGATGCCACGGCAGGTTTCTTGCAATCCAAAATAGAATAACTACAGATAGAATAACCCAGGGTGTTCTCTTCTTGTAGAACACATTCGGTAAATTCCATTTAAATATCCGGTTAAATAACGGATGGGTGTAATGATATAAAATTAACAGCGCAGCAGGTAAAAACAGGAAGTTATAACTGATTACACCAGCAAAGTCGAGATGAAGCAGGCTGTGCAGTGCACGTTGAGAACCACATCCGGGACAATAAGCTCCTGTTAACGAATGGAACATGCACTTTGGGAACAGCGTGTTCTTTTCCGGATCGAGCACAAAAAAAAGTACTGCCACCGACACGATTGTGAGTAGCAGTATTCCGTTCAATAATTTTTTCATGTACTAGAAATTGCCAAATGAAAGTCCGGCAACAACTCCCAGAATCGACAACAACCCCAATATAGCAGCCCATGCAATACCTACTGCAAAAGAGATCCACGACCAAAGTTTAGCATTCTTGCTGGAACTTACTGCTCCTTCTACGTCTCCTGCATTCCATTTAGAGTTTACCTGTGCAGCAAAAACGATGGCAACAATTCCAAATATCTTCCCGCAAAACAAGGTTGTAAGTATTGCGAAAACCAAATAATTTGGTGGAGGTGCCTGTGGTTTAGTCAATTGATCATTCATCGGTTTAAAATTGTTTATTTATTATCGTAATTCCGAGTTCTCGGGAGAACTCCCATGATTATAATAGTCTGCATTTGTGCAAAAATATTCTCATGGTCGTTTCGTTTTTTTGCTTTGCGAAAGTCTCTGAAACCCAAAATTAACCGAACTAATCTTAAAATAAAATAAAATAAGCTTTTAAACGATTTGCGTTTAATGCAGTCAGTAGCATTAGTGCTAATTTCGTGCGTCTTTGGATTAAAAGCTACAGATACTTTTCCCAAAGATTTAAGTTTTGGAGAAGTGTTGCTTATGCACAAACGACATTTCTTAGTGTTCAGAAAACAAGACAGAGCAAAGCCTTTTATGGGGTATTAACAACTTCTTAACAAAGTGTAGTTAAACCTATAAAAGAGTTTTTGGTCTTAATTAGTGCATTGATATGCTTGAAGACATTTTAAACAACAGTTAATTGTATGAAACTATTAGTTCTATTTTTTATGATTGTCGGCTATTCGGCAATTTATGCAGAAACCCCTGGGCCAAATTTTACCACAAATGATGATGACGACGGGAAAGGAAAGATAACGGGGGTTGTATTGGATGAAAATACGGACAACCCAATGGAATTTGCCAATATTGCAGTTTACAATCAAAAAGATTCTTCGCTTGTTACAGGAGGAATTACCAACGAGACAGGCCAGTTTGAGATTGGCAACATCAACTACGGAGAATATTACCTCGAAGTAAATTTTATTGGATTTAATTCTACTGATGTCGCAGATATTGTTTTAACCCGCGATAACAAAGTTCAGGATATTGGAGAGGTGACGCTAAGTTCGTCGGCTGTTTCAATTGGCGAGGTAAGTGTAGTTGCTGATAAAGCACAGGTAGAATATAAACTTGATAAGAAAGTAGTTAATGTTAGTCAGGTTATCAGTGCCATTGGCGGAACAGCAGTGGAAGTACTTGAAAACACACCGTCTGTTCAGGTAGATATCGATGGTAACGTTTCGCTTCGCGGGTCGTCGAATTTTACCGTATTAATTGACGGGCGCCCAAGTGTTTTAACCGGGAGCGATGCATTGCAGCAGATTCCGGCATCTGCCATCGAAAGTATCGAAATTATTACTAATCCTTCGGCAAAGTACGAACCCGACGGAACTACCGGAATTATCAACCTGGTAATGAAAAAGAATGCCTTGAACGGACTTAGCGGTATTTTTAATGCATCGGTTGGTACACGCGATAAATACCGCGGCGATTTTACCTTGAGTTACCGAACAGAGAAATTCAATGTTACAGCCGGAGCCGACTTTCGCGACGAGCGTGGTAAAGGAGGCAGTTACTCGCGTTCTGAAACCTATTCGGGCGATACAATTAGCTATTTGAATATGGATGGAACCCGCTGGGACAAGCGTAAAGGCCATAACTTTAAAGGTGGAGTTGAGTGGTTTGTTTCGGATAATACAACTTTGGGAATTCAAGGGCGTGTTGGTAGCCGCGAACGCTACAATACAGGAGGTGGAAGAACACATGCGTACACCAATTTTGGTGGGCCGGAAGACTTTTCGATTACCGAAGAGACATCAACCCGGACGAACGACTATTATAGCACAACATTAAACTTTCAGCATAAATTTAACGGAGAAGGACATCAAATTGATGCGATGGCCTATTATTCGGATGAAACCGGTGATGACAACGAAGTTGAAGGCGAAATATGGTCTGATCTTAATTTTGAATACGATGAAAATAACCCGGTTTATGTCGAGCGTGTTTCAACCGTAGAGGGCGAAGATGAAAGCGAGTTTCGTTTTCAGGTTGACTATGTTTATCCATTTAGTGAGGATGGCAGACTGGAGGCAGGAATGATGAGTAGGATAGAAGATGAAAAGGAAAGCCTTGATTTTAGAGACTACGATCAGAATTCAGATCAGTGGGTTCCGAATGAACAATTTTCAAGTTCAACCGATTTTAGGCGCGATATTCATGCTGTTTATACAACTTACACTAACAAAATTGGTGGGCTGAGTTATATGGCAGGTTTGCGCGGAGAGCTTACTTTGCGGGAAATCGATAACACCAATGCTCAGGCAGTATCGGAATTGAATCGTTTTGATTTGTTCCCGACTGTACATATTTCTTACCCTATTGGTGAGAATAACGAATTTATGTCGAGCTTCAGTCGTCGTATTAACCGCCCCGGAGGTTGGGATCTCGATCCTACACCGAATTACTTTAACAGGTACACAATTCGCTTTGGAAATGCAGATCTGAAGCCGGAATACACAAACTCTTACGAATTGGGTTACATGAGACGTTTCGGACGTTCGTACCTGTCACTTGATGCTTTTCACCGTGTAACAAATAATAAAATAGACCGTTATTCGGTACTTGGCGACGATGGTGTATACTCACTTTATACCGACAACTTTGATAAAGACTATGCCACCGGTCTCGAGCTTACCGGAAACGTGAATTTTGCAAAATGGCTGATTGTTAATGCAAGTACTTCAATGTATCGTTACCGGATTACCGGTACTTTGGAAGGTGCATCGGTTGACAGAACCAGCACAAACTGGACCGGTAGGGTTAATACAACTTTTCGTTTTTCAGACAATTCGAGAATGCAAATTCAGGGATTTTTCCGTGGCCCGTCAGTTTCTGCCCAGGGAGATCGTGATGCAATGATATTTACCAATGTTTCGTATCGACAAGATTTCATGAAAAAGAAACTGACTGCTACAGTAAGTGTTAGGGACCCATTCGGAACCGCCCGTTTTGAAGGAGAATCGTATGGCGACAACTTTAAACGGTGGTTCAGATGGGAGAGAGAACCACGGGTAGTAATGTTTACACTGAGTTACAAACTAAACAACTTTAAAGAAGACCGTAACAACGGTGGTGAAGGCGGTGGCGGTATGGATATGGACAGTGGCGGAGAGTTTTAAAAACAGATGTCATAACTATATCGAAGGCCGGAAGTTTTGCTTCTGGCCTTTTTTATTTCCCAATTACGTGATGATCAGACAATCTTAAAATTTAATTCGGATTAATTAGCCTTGATAATCAAGGCTTGTTCTTTTATTTTTTATAGTAACTGAAAAATCAGTTTGAAAACTGAAAAATCAGTTGTATGTTTGTTTTCGTAATTCTTTAGCAAAAATGCTGTAACGTAACTCGCTCAAAAATGAAAAGAATTCTGTTTTTGGTTTTGCTGTTGTATACCGCAACTGTTTTTGCACAAAAAACTAAAGTAGAGAGGCCTGAATATGTGATTATTGCGAACAAAGAACGGATAATTACAAAAGATCAGTTGATGGAATATGGTCAGGAGGGATTGGTAGCAGCAATGAATAAAGGAGTTAGTCAGGAGTTAAGAGATTCGCTTGCCCTGGCTTTTGGTGATAAAGTAGGCGAACGTGAGTTTGTTATGCTGGTTACAATAAAAGAGCAAAATGATAGTGATCAGCAAGAAAGCGCCAGTACTCCGGAAACTGAGGAACCAACAGATTTCGGCCTGAAGCTAAACATTAACGATAATGCAAAAGATTTTAGGGTGGAAATGACTGATGCTTCAGTTATTACTCTTTCTGATTTGAAAGGGAAGGTGGTTCTGTTAAACTTTTGGGCAACATGGTGTGCGCCGTGTTTAATGGAATTTTACGACATGCAAAATGAAATTCTTACGCCGTTTAAAAATGAAGATTTTATTTTTCTGCCTATATCACGTGGCGAAAGTTTGGAAACCGTAAAAAACAAAGTTGAAGATTTGCGAAAAAAGGGAATAATCTTTGAATCAGGAATAGATTCGGATAAAAACATATGGGATTTGTATGCCTCTCAGTCAATTCCAAAAAGTTTTGTAATCGATAAGAACGGAGTTATCAGGTACACTTCTATAGGTAATTTTGAAGGAAGCGTTACAAAACTCGCTAAAGAAATTGAGAAACTATTGAAACAATAATCAGGACAAAAAATCAAAATAAAACACGATGAAAAGATTAACGCGAAAAGAAGAAGAGTTGATGAAAATACTCTGGAAATTGGAAAAAGCTTTTGTGAAAGACATCGTAGAGTTTTACCCCGATCCAAAGCCACATTACAATACTGTGTCGTCGCTTGTTCGCTTGTTGCAAGACAAGGGCGTAATTGGCTACACACAATATGGAAATACCTACCAGTATCATCCGCTGATATCGAAAGATGAATATCGCCGTTCATTTATGAACCAGGTAGTTAGCGATTATTTCGATGATTCGTACAAAAGTGCGGTTGCCTTTTTTGTTAAGGAGAAAGAGCTTTCTGATAGCGAGATAGAAGAACTAATTCGGATGATTAAAGAAGGAAAATAATGGAGAATTTCCTGATTTATATTGCAAAGTCGGCACTGGCTGCCAGCGCATTTTATTTGCTTTATTTGGTGCTGTTTCAACATCAAAAGCAATTTGTATTTAACCGGATTTACCTTCCGGTTTCGCTGGCTCTCAGCTTTATAATTCCGCTGATCACCTTTACTAGCGTACGTTATATTCATTTGCCGACAGCTCCGGTAGAAACCAACAGCTTTGCTTATTTGGCCGAACCGACAGTGACACAGCCGGTAGCTCCGGCATTCGAGATGGAATGGTTTCATTACCTGATGGGGATTTATGCACTTGGAATACTTGGTTTTTTGTGTTACCTGATCTTAGGGCATTTCAAAGCTTTTTCCATCATCAAGAAAAGCCGTTTGCAGAAATTGTTCAACATAAATGTAAACGTCACCAATAAGGATGTACACCCCTTCTCGTTTTTCAATAAAATTGTTCTTTCTGATAGAACGTTGGATAATCCAAACCTTGGGATGATTGTTCTGCATGAAGATATTCACGTTCGCGAGAAGCACACTTTCGATATTCTTTTTGCAGAAATCTTGTTTCTGCTGCAGTGGTTTAATCCATTTGTGTGGTTATTAAAAGATGCCATAAAAAACAATCTAGAATATAAAACCGACCACCAGGTAGTTAAAACAATTGATCCGCAGCAATATCAACTGGCAATGGTTGGATTGGCGCACAAAGAAGGAATTGCGCCGTTTTTAACCGCCATGAACGGGTCGCAACTAAAAAACCGTATAGTTATGATGAAAAAGAAAACCAGAAACAAATATGCTTTGCTCAAGCAGTTGTTAGTACTTCCGTTATTGGCAGTTCTAACAATGAGTTTGGCAAACAAGGAAGTGAAAACTGAAATTGTTCAGCAAAACACAGATAATACAGAAGCCTTTGTTGAATCTCAGATTAAAGATTTGCAGGAAATATCTTTTTTAGACAGTGTTAAAGGAGGATATTCTGATGAGGATGTTGAATATGAAAATATTCAAAGAGTAAATTTTGATAATGGAGTAACAGAAGATACAACAGTCGAGAAGTTTCTGGTTACAGGCAAGGTAACTGATCATAATGGAACGCCGTTGCCGGGTACTGCAATCATCGTTAAAGGCTCAACTACCGGAACGCTGGCAGATATGGCCGGTAATTACAAGATTGAAACAGACAGGCTGGCAACTTTGATTTTCTCGATGGTAGGTTTCCAAAAAAAGGAGATCGAAATCGATGGGCAAACAAATATCGATGTTAAGTTGGACCCGGAGAAAGCGACTGGTTTTGACGAGGAAACACAAGCTTATTTCATTGTAGAGGAGATGCCCGAATTTCCGGGTGGTGATATTGGTCTCAGAAACTATTTGGAGCAAAATCTGAAATACCCTCAAATTGCATTGCTTAACGGAATTCAGGGAACTGTTTATGTTTCATTTGTGATAAACGAAGAGGGGAATGTTGTTCAGCCAAAGATTGCAAGATCTGTTGATCCTGCTTTGGACAAAGAAGCGTTACGTTTAGTTAGTAGTTTGCCCCGCTGGAAACCCGGAAAACAAAACGGAAAGCTGGTAAAAGTTAATCATACTGCAAAGGTTGTTTTTAAACCTACTTCCGAGCAACTTAGTGAATACCGCAAGGCAAGTTGGACCGGGAAATTAGTTGCAAAATATGCTTTCTCTGTGAGTGGAAGAGTAGTTGACGAAAATGGAGAGCCTGTAAAAGGGGCTGCGGTAGTTATTAAAGACAAGAATATCGGTACAATTACTGATAACGAGGGGAATTATAAACTGGGAATTAACGATGAGGATGCAACTTTGATTGTAATGATGTCCGGTTTTGCCAGAAAGGAAGCAGAAATTAATGGGCAAGAGGAGGTTAATGTTCAGTTGGAGGCTTATTCTGAGTCAGCAACCAGCTTAGAAATAAAATCTGTTAAATCATCTCGGAAAGGCAATTTGCCGTCAATAATAGTTAATTCTAAAGGAGTAGTTGATAATGGAGAGCCGTTGTATGTCGTGGATGGAGTTGAAGTGACAAATATTGATTACCTGAAGCCCGAGACAATCGAATCCATTTCGGTATTAAAAGATGTGGAAACTACTTCTATATATGGCGACAAAGGCAAGAATGGGGTGGTGTTGGTTACCACTAAAGCTGCAGATAAAAAAGGAGGAGTTCAACCTTTTGAAAAAAACAGTGTACGTATTTCAGACAATAAAGAACCGCTTTATGTTGTTGACGGGAAGCCGGTAGCAGGTATAAACGAATTAGATCCCGGAGATATTGAAAGTATGACGGTTTTGAAAGGTGCAGAAGCAACTGCATTATATGGAACAGTAGGAGGGAAAAACGGGGTGATTCAGGTGAGAACAAAACCCGGAACACAATATAAATCTTCTCCTAATGTCAGTATCCGTGAAGGTAAAGGGCTGGGCAATAAAAAACCACTATTCATTTTAGATGGCGAAAAGTATGATGGAGATATCAATAATATTTCCCCCGGAGATATCTTTTCTATTTCTGTTTTAAAAGATGAAGTAACAAAAGAAATTTATGGAAATGAAGCGAATGATGGTGTAGTTATTATTTATACAAATTCGTATAAAATTAGCTCGATCCAGGATCTGCGGAAATTTATTGCTCAAAAAATCAGATATCCGTTGGTAGCACAGGAGCGTAATCAAACCGGAGAAGTTAAAGTAAATGTTCGAGTGGAGTCTGATGGGAGAGTAACGGTGTTGTCTGATGAGGATATTAAAGATGATGCTATTGCGCTCGATGAAGTTGTTGTGGTTGCCTATGCACCTAAGTCTCCCAAATTAGGCGAAACAGATATTACCAACGAAGTTCTAAAGAAAGAAGTAAAGCGGGTGGCATACATGATGCCTGCCATTGATATCCCGGAGTTGATGGGTAAAGATGTAATAGTAAGGGTAAAATTTGATTTACAGTAATATGTTAAACAGGGGAAAAAGGGTGGATCCAATCAGATTCCACCCTTTTCTTTTTCTACAATTTCAGTTATTTTTTCTCAATAATAGCTACCCAACCTCCGCCGGGCGCCATTTTTACTTTTACTTTTGAATTAGCAGTAACTCCGAGAGTTTCCTGCGCAAAATCGGCCGCGTGTTTGGTGGCATTAATTCCGTCTTTCCATACCTTCATGGTGTAAGTTCCGTCGCCTAAGAAATCGAGTTTCAAGTCCATCTCGCGCGGATCCCAGTCTGTCATTGCTCCAACATACCATGTATCGCCCGAGCGGCGCGCAACAGCAACATAATCACTAACTTTTGCTTCCAGAACTTTTGTATCGTCCCATACCGAAGGAACGGCAGAAAGGAATTCCATACATTCCGGTTCGCGATAGTAGTTAGAAGGATTATCGGCCAGCATTTGCAACGGACTTTCGTAAACAACGTACATTCCCAGCTGATGACAGCGTGTTCCCTGGCTCATTGGCTCCGAGAAAACAGAGTTGAAATTCAATTTGGTTTTGTTGATCATTGCGCCTGGTGTAAAATCCATTGGGCCTGCAACCATTCGAATAAATGGCAAAGTTAAATCGTGTTCCGGATCCGGTAAAGACGACCATTTTGTGTTTTCCAGTCCTTTCACCCCTTCGTACGAAACTACATTTGGATAAGCTCTATCTAGGCCCGATGGTTTATATGCTCCGTGGTAATCAACAAGTAATTCGCGATCAGCACATTCGCGTGCAATTTTCTCGTAGAAATTTACCATCCATTGGTCGTCGCGCTGCATAAAGTCAATCTTTATTCCTTTTGCGCCCCAGGCTTCAAATTGGTCAAGCGCTTCGGTAAGTTTGTCGTCAAGCGATTTCCACACTACCCAAAGGATGATCCCTACGTTCTTTTCTTTACCGTAATCCACAAGCTCTTGAATATCAATCTCGTCAACTACATCCAAAACATCGCCCAGGTGATACCATCCTTCATCGAGGATGATGTATTCCAGACCATATTTCGAGGCAAAGTCAATGTAATATTTATAAGTTTCGTTGTTAACACCCGATTCAAAATCAACACCATAAATGTTCAGTGCATTCCACCAGTCCCACGCAACTTTTCCGGGTTTTATCCAGTCGGTGTTTTCAATTTTTTGTTCAGGAGCAAGCTTGTATATCAACTCACTCTGGATAAGATCCGCATCGTTATCCGTAATCAGCATCACACGCCATGGGAAAACTCGTGGGCCGTCACACTCAGCAATATAATCGGCATATTTTGTAGGCTTTACGTCGCGATCGCTTGTTGCCTTTTCTTCTAAAACCACTCCGGCAAATTTGCCTTTTAGTGCGAATTTGTTTTCGTCATCTCCTTCTAACCACATACCGGGGTAGTCCATCAAATCCGACTCCGAGATGTAGGTTTTAACTCCGTTTCCGCAGTCTACCAACATTCCGGTCGAACCAAAGCGGTCGCTACCAATGTTCGATAGTTTTTCTTTCAAATACTCGCGTTCCTGATGGCTCATTAAACTTTCTTCTTCCGGAAACCAAATTGCATGATCTGCGGGGAAAGCAAAAGTTACTTGTTCAGTTGCAATTTGGTATTCGCCGCTTTTGTCCGAAACCCAGCGGTAAGCTGCGCCTTCGTCATAGGCCCTGAATTCCAAAGCATAGCCTTTAAAAGCAAGTGAGAGCTGGTTATATTCGTCTTTTATCGACGTGTATTTTCGCTGAACTACTGGGTGTAACTCTTGTGTAACACTTGTAGTTTTTGCTTTTCTGACTTTGGCCTCACTTCCCCAAACAGTCCCATCTTCTAATGTAAGTGAAATCGCAGAGGGAGAGATGATTTCATTGGAGTTTAAGGAAACAGTATATGTAATTGATTCGTTTACCGATATATTTACGGTAATTTTCCCCGAGGGGGACTTAAGTTGATAGTCTTTTGCACTCAAATTCAGAACTAGAACGAATGAGCAAAACAGAGTTATAAGCTTTTTCATTTTATAGGTTTTATTGTAGTTCCGAAAATACAAAATTATTCCAGCCCGGCACCGTAACGATTGCTTACAATCGTAGTATTAAGTGATATTTTATGATTATATTACATGGATAATAAAGGTGAAGTTATGAAGAATATAAAAATATTATTTCTGATAAGTGTGTTGTTTTTTACGTTGCAATCAAAGGCTTCGGAGTATGAAAAAGATGTTTTTCAAACCTCTGCCGGAGAACTTGCAATAACGTTTATTGGGCATGGAACTTTAATGATGGAATTTGACGGGAAAGTTATTCATATCGATCCGGTTTCATGGTACGCTGATTATGAGAGTATGCCTAAGGCTGATTTGATTTTAATTACCCACGATCATGGAGATCATTTAGACGCAAAAGCTCTTGACGCGGTAAAGAAAGAGGGGACAAGTATCGTTCTTACAGAGAAGTGCAGTGAAAAGTACGAAGGCACTGATATAATGAAAAACGGCGACACAAAGGTTTTTGGTGAAATTACGGTGGAGGCAGTACCTGCATATAACATGAAACATGAGCGTTCGCCGGGTAATCCATTTCATCCGAAAGGAGAAGGAAACGGTTATGTAATTCGCTTTGGAAATAAGAAAGTTTATGTTGCCGGAGATACCGAAAACATTCCTGAGATGGCGAAACTAAAAGCAATAGATGTAGCTTTTCTGCCTATGAATTTGCCGTATACTATGACACCAGAAATGTGTGCTGATGCTGCAAAAATGTTTAAGCCGAAGATTTTATACCCCTATCATTTTGGTGAAACAGATACTAGTAAGTTGGTCGATTTGTTAAAAGGCAATCCAGAAGTTGAAGTTAGAATCCGGAAGTTGAGTTAAGGTTAGTAGCAGGTTGATCTACTTTTTATTTTCTCTTCAAAAAAAATATTTATATACCGGATTACAGAAGAATTCGGCTTTACTTGGCTTTATTAAGTTCGTACAATTTCCGTACACAATATTTTGTGCGGGCATTAATTGGCCGATTTTTTACACCCTTTTGAAACGCAAATTACAGTTGAAGTTATGCCAACTACTGCAAATACGATTAGTGAAGTGTAAAATACATTTTCGTGTAAATTAGCACAGCATGATAAGAAACCCAAGATAAGTGTTGCAAAGAAACCCAATAGTCCCCAAAGTCCTAAATTGTAAAAGATTAAAAGCATAAATTTTTTCATGATACAAGATTTTTAGAATTATTGTTTGTAGATATAAAAATATAACCTATATTGAACAAATGGTCATAAATGATTGTGGGATGTTTCAGCGATGAAACGGATATTTGTCAATACCAAACGTGATTTACCGACCATAGCAGTGTGATATTTGCAACACTTTTATAAAAAACAATTGTAATGGAAATAGAAAAAGAGAGCTGTTTAAATTGTACAATAAAATCGAGCGTTGTTTCGATACTGAATAGCAGGGAGCTGAAAGAATTGGGAAAAGCTTGTCATCAGACTGAGTTCCAAAAGGGAGAATTAATTTTTAAAGAAGGTTCGCCGGCAAACTACATTATATATGTAAGGGATGGTTTTGTAAAGTCGAGTAAAAGAGGCATTGGTGGCAAGGATTATATTTTGAGTATTTCAAAAAAAGGGGCTTACCTAAATATCAATAACCTGAACAAAAAAAGCCGACAATATTATATTTCTGCAACTGCCTTAACACCTACAAAAGTTTGCTTTATTGATATCGGAAAGTTTGCAATTTTGCTGAAAGAAAATGGTCATTTTGCCAGCGAGGTAATCAACTACATTGTTGACGATGAGATGAATTACTACGATCGACTGGTGAATAATGTACAGCAACAGGTACCCGGCCGGCTGGCAAATACCTTATTTTATTTTAGATACCAGGTGTACGACCAAAACCCGTTTAACCTGAATCTTACAAAAGTAGAATTGGCATCGTTAATCGGAACTTCCCGCGAAAGTGTTACCCGCTTGTTAAAAGAATTTCAAGATGAAGGGCTAATAGAAATGCAGAAGAACACAATCGCCATACTGGATGAAAAGAAGCTTCAGCAAATTCGTATGAAAGGGTAAGTTGCCAAAAGTTCTTCATCAACTCATAAAAGCAAAAAAGCCACCCGTTTTTCGGATGGCTCTATATTCTTTATCAAAAGTATTATTTCTGAATCGAAGTAGGTGTATTGTTGATGCTGTCAAACGTTTTTAGCTGAAGTCCCGGAGTATCAGTCAGTGAGCTAAAACTACTAACATCATTTGCTTTTGCTATTTCTGCAGGTACAACGGCTACTCTAAATACTCGATTTTGAGTTTCTGATTCCAGCAAATCTTCTTCATTGATAGTGAACTCGAGGAATACCCGGAAGTTTTGGTAGGTGTAGTCATAATTATAAATGATCTCACCATACACATCGTCTTCACGGATTAGCACGGTTTGTGGCATTAAGCGCCAAACATCAAGTCCGTTATCGGTTTCCCATAAAATGTAAACCAGCACTACGTCTCCGTCATAAACCTTCATATCACTCGGATATGAACTTAAAATTGAGTAACCGTTTCCGGCGTTAAAGTCTCCTTGGAATTCATAAACAGAACCAAAATATAAGCCTCCGTCTTCTCCCGGAGGTCCCATCGGGCCAGCAGGCCCTTCACATGCACCAACTACTAGTGCTACTGCGATCATTAATATGTAACTTAGTTTTTTCATAGCTTTTCGAATTTTGTTATTAATAAATTGTTTTCAAAATTAAGTTAAGCAAGTATAGTGCCAAAAAAACCTTCGGCTGTCGACCGAAGGTTTAAGGTATTCTTTTTTAATGTATTGCATTAATCTGCTGATCCCGGTACCGGAACGCTTGCATCTTTCATGTAACCAACGTCACCCATAATGTACGTATCAGGCCCAAGTTTCATGTCCGAGTTCATCATTTCTTCCCAAGTTACTTCTTTTCCTGTGTATGCCGATACACGCCCCATAATAGCCGTAAGTACAGAGTGCGCAGTCGCTTCAGCTTCGTTGAAAGGAATGTTTTGGCGGATGCAGGTAATCAGGTCTTTATGCTCCTGAACGTAAGGGCTTGTTTCGTGATCTTCGTAGTTGAAAAGTTCATTTCCAGCTAAATCTACGATTTTTGCAGTTCCACCCTGGGAAGTAAAAGCTTTACCATTTGTTCCGTGCATTACTTCGTTAACGGCATTCGAACAGCCGTTAATTTGGCGACAGGTACTTAAGATCTGGCGTCCATCTTCCAGTTCAAAACGAACGGCAAAATTATCGTACTGGTCACCGGTGGGGCGTCGCTGACGCGAGCCGAATCCAAGCGCTTTTACCGGATGCGCACCAAAGAACCAGTTTGCCACATCAATATTATGTACGTGTTGCTCTACAATATGATCGCCCGAAAGCCAGCACCAGTTTACCCAGTCACGAATCATCCATTCCATTTCGCTCCATTCAGGCTTGCTGTTACGATACCACAATTGTCCACCATTCCAGTAAACTTCAGCTGTGGTTAATTTGCCAATGGCGTTATTGGCGAGTTCTTTGTAAACATTAATGTATTTGTGCTGGTGGCGACGTTGTGTTCCGGTAACCACTTTTAAGCCCAAACTGTCAGCCATTTTTGCAGCAGCCAGTACTTGTCGGATTCCGGCAGGATCAACCGCAATTGGTTTTTCCATAAACACATGTTTGCGCGCTTTAACCGCCGCAGCAAATTGTTCCGGTCTAAATTTTGGAGGAGTGGCAAGAATAACAATGTCTACTCCTGAGTCTATTACTTTTTCGAAAGCATCGAAGCCGATAAAACAGTTTTCCTCTGGCACTTCAACGCCTTTTTCATTTTTAATTTTATCGCGGCAGCTATCCAGTTTGTCCTTGAAAACGTCGCCTAAAGCGGTTATTGTAACTGTTGAACCTCCGGCCTCAAGAAAGTTTACAGCTGCACCTGAACCACGGCCACCACATCCTATAACACCGGCTTTTAAAACATTGCCCGCAGGCACTTCATCCAAAAGCGGAGGGAAAGTATATTCTCTTTGTTTCCAGTCGTAAATACCTCCTGTGGCAGACGAACCACCACCAGAACTACACGAAGCAAGTGGTCCAACTCCAAATGCGCCAACGGCACCAACTGCAGCTGCACCTGTTAAAAATTTTCTTCTCGAAAAGTTATTTTCACTCATGATAGTATATGTTTTAGTTGAAATTTAGGACATTAAATGTACTATTTTTTCCCAGTATTTTCGTCGAATTCACAAACTACTCTAAAGCTCATGAAGTTACAGTCAGACAACCACCAAATACTTTTTGGAATTTGAGGATCTGTTTTCATCCATGCTTCACTTTGAGTGTGGTCGCGGGCTGCCGAACGAACTTCGCCAACAGGGCTTTTAAAAGTACCACCGCGTATTACATGTTCGTCTCCTGATGCCGGCCCTTTCGGATCGGTTGTTCCATCTGCAATCTTTTCATAGGCATCTTCAGCATACCAATCCAGGCAGTATTCTGCAGCATTACCCAGCATATTTTTTAATCCGTAAGGATTTGCCTCAACATTCTCGGGCAATCCGGTTCTTAAACCACTGTTTTTCTCGTAAATCACGTAGTTGTTAATCTCTTCGCTGCTACCGCCGAAAAGTTTACCCAAGAAACCTTTTTCTGAAAAGTCTTTCGGATCACCTTCAAAAAAGTAAGGTGTTTCTGTTCCTCCACGTGCTGCATATTCCCATTCGGCTTCGGTTGGCAAACGATAGGTTTTGCCCGTTACTTGCGAAAGCCATTTACAATAGGTTTCCGCCGAATGATAACTCATCGTAATTGCCGGCCGATCTCCAAGTCCCCAGTTTTGGTCGGGTTGTCCGTAAGGCGGAGTTGGTCCGGTAATGGCATCAACTTCTTCTTTGGTGCGCGTTCCTTCGGTATCTGTTGTTCTTCCTTCTGCAGCAGTAGCTCCGTAGAAAGCGAGGTATTCGTCCCAGGTAACTTCAATTTCAGCCATAAAGAATGAACTAACGTTTACGGTTTTTTGTGGACCTTCGTCAGCTTCTCTGAACTGCTCAGATTCGGGGCTACCAATTTTGAAACTTCCACCAGGAATTGCTTTCATATTAAATGAAATGGTTGTTCCCGGTATTGTTTCTGTATAGTTTTCGTGCGAAGTAACAGTTGTCGGTTCTGTAAATTTCTCCAGATTTTCGTTTCCGGTGCTGCCAAAATCGACATTCTTTGCATGCAATGCATTGGGATCGTAGTGACCAACATTTAAATGGCAGTTAATGCAACGCAATTCTTCTTCGTGCTGTGTATAGTAAAGATGTGCATCTTGGCCTTTTTGTGTTAAGGTGATAGGAAACAAATTAGAATGACATTTTACACACGACGCTTTAAATACATGGTGTTGAGCCTGTTCAAGACTCGATTTTGCCTCCCAGTTAAAGTCTGCCGAATCTTTAAAAACATAGCCGTATAGGTCGCGTGCCGAGGCCTTGATTTTTTCTTTTAAATAGCCCTCGCCTTTGGGCGGAAGGTGGCAGTCGGCGCAGCCAATCTGAATCCCAACTCTTGTATCGTGGTGAACGGATAATTTCCAGGAATCAGTTGCGTGTGGATGCACATGGCACATTTCACACGATTCCGGAGTTGAAGTAACTTCAATTACCTTATTCGAATAAATACTGGCAAGTATTCCGATAACAAATCCAATAAAAAGTACAAGAAGAAGCTTTTTGCGGAGAAATTTTCCAATTCTGTGCAACATGCAAATGGTCGTTTATTAGGTTGATGTAAGATTTAAGCCCCTAAAAATAATAAATTATTGAAGTGTTTTATGTTGAATTCGGTTATTTAGAATACATAATTTTAATAGTCTTGCGCTTTTATAGTTCGTAATAAGCAAAAAGGTTGTCTCGGATGCGACAACCTTGGAGAGTTTTTAATTTAACAGGAATACAAGAGAGATAAAAGGGAAATATCTCAACTGCAAGTTAGTGCAAATAGGGCGGAGTGTGTTTATGGGGAGATTACCAAAGCGTTATGTGTTTGTTAATCTGGGAGAAATGAAGTTTAAATAAACTTTAACGGGAGCGATTAATTTTGTAAATTATGGTATGAATAGACTTCAGCAAGGTTTGTCTGATGTGCTTGAACTGATTTTTCCCTCATTGTGCATCGCGTGCGGAGAACGTTTAGTTACTCAGGAAAAGTTTGTGTGTTTTGCCTGCTGGAGCGATCTTCCGCGAACACATTTTCACGAAAACCCGGAGAATAAAGTTGCTCAGTTGTTTTGGGGTCGGGTAAATATCGAAAATGCAACTTCCTGGTACTCCTACAAAAAAGGAAGTAATTACCAGAATCTCATTCATTTTATAAAATACAAAGGTTTAAAGGAACTTGGCTACGAGGCCGGCATGAGGTATGGTTTTGAATTAAAGGATTCAGGCTATTTCAACAATATTGATACGATTGTTCCGGTTCCTCTTCACCCTAAAAAAGAGAAGAAAAGAGGTTATAATCAGTGCGATTGGATTGCCCGCGGTTTAGGAGAAGCGCTTCAGAAAGAAGTAAAATCCAAAGCCTTATACCGAAATATTTATACCGGCACACAAACGCGAAAAAACCGCTACGAACGCTTTCAGAATGTGGACGGAATTTTTAGTGTAAATCAAGCTGAAGATTTTGAAGGAAAGCACATTTTATTGGTTGACGACGTGGTAACTACCGGATCAACATTAGAAGCCAGTGCTTATGCTTTTCTAAAAATAGAAGGAGTAAAAGTTAGCATTGCAACTCTTGCTTTTGCTGATTATTAAGGATGTTGAATATTCTAATTTGCCCTAAACATTCTAATCTCCCAATGTGTTAATAAACAGAAAAATAGAAATTATATCATCTAAAAATTATAGTAATGAAACTTTCGTATTTATTTCTAATTGTTCTGTTTGTTGCGGGACTCACGTCGTGTAACCCGAAACCGGCTGCAGAAGCCGAAGCAAACGTAAAGTATTACAAGCAACTGTTATTCAGTGAAACTCCCTGGGATATTGAGCGTGGTTCGCATGAGATTTCTGCAAATGAGGCGGAGAAAGTGAACAACTACAAATTTACCTGGAACGACGATGGCACTTTGGCATCAGTGGAGTACAACCGCGACGGTGTATTGTTGGGCTATTCAAATCTGCGTGCTGCAAAAATCACATACACTTACGAAGGCAATAAGCAAATCAAGCATTTTTTTGATGAAAATGGAGAACCAATCGAAAGTGGCGGCGCTTTTGCAAACGAATACACTCTTGATGCTGACGGAATGCGTGTTGCAATGCGCTTTTTAGACAAAGAAGGAAATCCGACCGAAAACCGAAATAATATCCACAATTATGTATGGTCGAAGCTGGATAATGGAATGATTCGCGAACTTCGGTACAACCTGAATGAAGAAGAAACGATCATGAATCCATTTTGTCCGTTTTATGAGCTGCGGTTTACCTACGACGATAATGGCTACGTAACCCGGATGGCCAACTTTGAAGCAGATACCATGTACAACTGCACGGCAGAAAATTGTGGCGATGTTGGTGTTTCCTATTTCCTGTTTGAAAACAATGACAATGGTGATCTTTTAAGTTTCTCTGTTCATAGCACAACCGGCCAATTGTCGAACTTATACTGGGGATGGGCAAAACGCGAAAATGTTGTCGATGAAAACGGAAACGCAGTAAAAACTACTATTTACGATCAGGACGATGAAATGCTTGGTGGCAAAGGAATTCCGGTTACAAAAAATGAGTACGACGAACACGGAGCCTTGGTTAAAAGTACTTCAATGGATGCCGATGGTAACGTTGTAAACAATAGCAATGGCGTGGCAATTGTTGAATATAAATACGATGAACAGGGGAAAAGAACGGAAACCCTGCGTTACGACAGCGAAATGAACCCGGTTGAAAATAGTTAATATAGTTTATCAGACAGATTATGTATCAACGAAAAACGATTTTATACCTTCTTATTCTTTTTGTATCGGTTTTTACTGTTTCATGTTCCGGAGGACAAAAGAAAACAGAACAAACCGAAGCCCAGGAAACAAGCGTCAAAAAGGTTGAAATAAATGAAGAGGCAAAACGTCTTCTCGAAACATTAAACGAGATGGGAGATTACGTAAACAGCCGTAATTTTCCATCGATTATCAAAGCATCATCAGTTTATGAAGAGTTGGATGGCAATATTCATATTATTGATTTACGCGGCGAAGAGTCGTTTGCCGACGGCCATATTGAAGGAGCAGTAAACGTTGCTTTTTCTGATTTGCCCGATTATTTTACCAACGAAATTAAGCCTTTCGAGTACGATAAGATTATTCTGACTTGCTATGCGGGACAAATAGCCAGTTATTCAACATCATTATTGCGTTTGGCAGGCTACGGAAATGTGTATGCCATGCGCTGGGGGATGAGTGCTTGGAATAAGTATTTTGCGGAAGACCAGTGGCTTGAAGCGGTGTCTTCCGATTATCAGGATCAACTGGAAACTACCGACCATGAAAAAGCTGCTAAAAGCGATTTCCCAAAACTAAATACCGGGAAGACAAGCGGTGACGAAATTTTGCAAGCGCGTATTGATTCGCTTTTTGCTGCCGGGTATCGGGAAGCTTTGGTTTCGGCGTGGAAAGTGTTCGAAAAACCAGATAGTTTCTATGTCATTAATTACGACAGAAAAGACAAATACGAATCGGGGCATATTCAAGGTGCTATTCGCTATAAACCAAATGGCACCCTTGGTATTGTTTCCGAAATGCAAACCATTCCAACTGATGAGCCGGTTGTTTTGTATTGTAATACCGGGCACAAATCCGGGTTTGCAACCGCTTATCTGCGTTTATTTGGTTACGATGCCAAAACCCTAATTTATGGTAACAATGCTTTTATGTACGATAAAATGAAAGAGGAAGAGTCAACACTTTCGTGGTTGCCTTTTACAGAGGCCGAAATTCATGATTATCCGTACGTAAAGTAGAAGAAACAAATAGAGTACTTATTCCGGTCGGGCTTCTGTGTCAGGCCGGAATTTGTATTTTAATACCTCCGGTTGTTCATCGCTTAGAATGAAAACATTATCAAATCCCAATTGATTTAGAATTACCCAGGCCTTTGCCGAAGTTTCGGTTTTTGCTGAGTGTAAATAAATGTTGCCTTGTGCTTCTTTCAGCTTTTTCTGGTTGGTTTTTTCCAGCAACTGCGAAAAAGGAATTGACAATGACTCACTAAAACGCTGATCGTGTTCATCCAATTCGACAATTACTCTCGGCTCAGAATCCAATTGAAGTTGATTTACAGTAACGGTGCTGTTTCCTGCCGCTTTTATGGCATCAATTGCCGGTTGTTTGAAAAGGTTGGGGTTAAAGGTCCTGATTAATACTAATGCCAGCAAAATGCCAAGCCCGGCAACAATCCATATTATTTTCTGTGGTTTCATTGTTAATCGTATTAATTATTCGCAACCTCCGTCGAGCTGAGACTCTTCCAGCCGTTTGGTTTCCAGATACTGCCGTTTTAAACTGTCGGGCAAGCTGTTCATTTCCGTAAACATCCGCCGGGCTTTGTAACGATTTTCGAACAAAGCATTTTCGCGCGGCGTAATTTTGTCGCCCTCAAATTTGCTCAGCATAACGGTAAAATACCATTCATTTAATCCACCTTCCATCACATAATTGTTGGTGTAACCCAGCCCAGTTGTAACGGTCCAGGCCAAAGTTGCCAGTTGATTGTCGTTACTGTAAAAGATATTTCGCACTTCTTTTTGATTGAGGTAACCTTCCCAATCAGGATTCAGCAAATCTTCAAAAGGAATATTAATCGATCCCGGGATTGTACTTTCCATAAATTCTTTGTTGGTTCGCACATCAATAAGCTGAACAGTGGTGTCTTCGTTATTTGCAAAACGTGCTACTTCGTCTACACTAAAACTCTGGTTTTCATTTTCAGCAGCTTCTAATAATTCGCTTGGTTTTAGCTGAAAAGAACGTGCTGCATTAAAAGGAAGAAATGCGAGTATAAGTCCGGTACCTACCAGCAATATTGATATTTTTATTCTTGATTTCATACGATCAAATTTCAGAAGTAATATCGGTACGAGAAAAACGTTTTTCTGCTAATTCAGCCAACCAAAATAAACCGATTGCCGCCAGAATCAGCAAAAAGGTAAACATGCCGGGCGAGAGTCCCATCCATTCATCAATGCGAACCGGGCCTTTGTAATTTGCACTGGCAAGTGTCTGAATCATCGGATAAGTCTCAGCAAAAAGAAAAGCACCGACCAATCCACCTACAAGAAAAAACAGCGCATCAATTTTTCCGATCGACAAGGCACTAATCCCGGTTCCGGGGCAAAAGCCACCCATAATAAAACCGGCTCCCATGATTACGCCGCCCACCAGTGTGGCATTAATGTAATAAGGGTTTACATAAATCAGGTTCAAATTCAATAAACCGAAATAGCTTAACAATTGCGAACCTGCAAGTGCGACAATGGCTGCGGTAAAAAACACTTTTAACACCGTTGTGTCGTAGCCATAAAACATGCCGGCAAGTTTGCGGCTCGATGAAAAACCTGCCTGCTCCAGTGCAAAGCCAAAACCAATGCCGATAACAAAGGCAATCCCAAGGTTCATCCATTGCGGCAATTCGTGAAGTATTGTAATTGGTCCCATATTCTTTTGTTGAAGGTGTTATTGATTAAATCCAAAGTTTCCTGAAAAACCAGGCGAAAAGATAAGCCGATCCAAAAATGGCAATCATCGTCATAAATCCGGCAACAGAAAGTACCGCCATTCCCGAAAGGGCTGCTCCGCTTGTACATCCGCGTGCCAGTTGTGCACCATACACAAAAAATAGTCCGCCAATAAAGGCGAAAAGCAAGCGTTTAGAATTGGATATTTTGGGCGATTTCTCAATTTTAAATTTTAAACGGCCGGATAAGGCTCCTGATAAAAATCCGCCAATAAACATTCCGAGCACTTCGAGTGCCAGCCAATTTTTTAAAGGATTTTCGCCATTCTCGAAATACTTGCTGTAATACGATGAGTTCATGGCGTGGTCGTTATCAACGGCGCCAACTGCGGCTACCACGGCATATTTTAATCCACCGCTAGCTCCCAGTCCACGTCCCGAAAAAAACATGGCAGCTAAAAGTACCAGCCCAAGAATCACACCCGCGAGGTACGGGTTCATGTAGCTTTTCTTTTTCATAGTTGAAGGTGTTTTGCGGTTTTACCACCGTTTACTAAGACAAATCAGGCCAGAGGTTTGTTCTGATATTTCTAGCTAAATCCGGGTCTTATCATAAAATTCTTAGTTGTTGTGTTCAACTTCTTTCTATTATTTTTGTTTGTGGATAAAACAAAAGTTGCCATGGATTTTCCAATAAGTCAATACTATCCCGGTGTAAGGCCAAATGTAACCTTACCTACACATGAAATGTTTCATTTGTTGAAAGAAGAAGGGATACGAAAAATGGTTAGCGACCATTATGATTTGGTTGTTCAGAGCCCGATTAAAGATTTGTTTCCGAAAAATCCGATTGCCTTGGAGAAAGCCAAAGAACATTCGGCAGATTTTTTTATCCAGATTTGTGGTGGGCCGGATTATTTCAACCGGCACAGGGGAATGCCGCAGTTAAATCGTAGGCACCGCCCCTTTACGATTACAGCTGAAGGGAGAATTGAATGGCTAAAGTGCTACGAACAGGTTTTAGAAAAACAAGACTTGCCTGAAGAAGTACTCAAGTCTTTTTGGAATTACCTCGATGTATTCTCAAAATGGATGGTAAATAGTTAGCTTTTTAAAGCCGATAATAAACAGCCAGCGAAATTACATTGTTGAATTGGTTGTTAAGCCAATAATAGTTGGTTCCGGCAGGTTTATTGCGAATAGGAACAACCGATAACGCCATACGAAGATCAACAGAAGCACGCTCTAAAAAATCGAACTGAAAGCCCACAAAAGGCTGTAGATCAAAGTCCTTAAACGGATGCTGATCTTGAGGTGGAAATTCACCGTATGCTCCAATTTCTTTTGAATGAATAAGAACACCTGGGGAAATTCCTCCGATGATCATACTTCGCTGGTTGGTCCGAAACCCCATAAAAAGAGGTATGTCAATATAACCCAAACGCATTACGTATTTCTCAATTTCGGGATGCTTGGGATCGTATTTTTTCCTCGATCCTTTTTGTGAATATTTTATTTCCATTCCGGCAACAACGGCGGGTGCAATATCAGTTTGCACAAAAATTCCGGCCAGTATTCCAGCTTTGTTATAGCCTTTAAAAGCATCGCCTTCCACCTGCGAACCGTTAAAACCTGCAATTAGTCCGGCATCAAAGCGCTGTGCAAACAAAGCGCTCGCAGCTACCAAAAGAGTAAGGAACAAAAGTAGTTTCTTCATAGCACCAATTTACATTAATTTTTTCAGTTCTGCTTTTAGCTGTTCAACACCTTTCCCTGCTTTTTCGGCAATGTAGGTAACATTTTGGCTATAAATTTCAGGTCTTCCCGGATCAACAACAAAAATAGGCGTACCTTTTTTTACATAGTTTACCAGATTAGCTGCCGGATAAACAGCCAGCGAGGTTCCGATTACAACTAAAATATCAGCTTCTTCAACAATGCCAATAGCCCGCGGAATTTCAGGTACTGCTTCGCCAAACCATACAATATGAGGCCGGAGCTGGCTTCCTTTTTCACAAACATCGCCTAAATTGAGTTCCCATCTATCGAGTTCGTAAATTAAAAATGGGTCGACAGTGCTGCGGGCTTTCATCAATTCTCCATGAAGATGAAGTACATTGCTACTCCCAGCATGTTCATGTAGGTTGTCAACGTTTTGAGTTACCACATGTACATCAAACCATTTTTCGAATTCAGCAATCGCGAGGTGTGCAGGATTTGGTTCAGTAGTCAGAAGTTGTTTCCGGCGTTCGTTGTAAAAACGCAAAACCAGCGCCGGGTTTCGCTCCCAGGCTTCTGGTGTGGCAACTTCTGTAACGTCGTAACTTTCCCACAAACCTCCCATATCACGAAAAGTTTTTAAGCCACTTTCCTGACTCATTCCGGCACCTGACAAAACAACCAGTTTTTTTCTCACAGGGATAAGCATCAAAGTCGAGTAAAAATTTACTTTCTCAAGGATAATGAATATCCTGAACTATCGGAAAAAACAATATGTATTTTAAAGCAGTTGTGTTAATGTTGTCCGTTTTGAAGTATTATCTAATACGGTAGTAAAAGGTAAGGTTACCCATAAAATTATTCAGAAATGATTTATCGCTGACAGACTCCCCCCAAAAGCGAAATATTCGCTCGTAACTACACAAAACATCGGCTCCAAATTTTGAATTGATATTTATTTCGTACCCTAAACCAACGTTAAAACCCGCTTGTATTTTACTCATGCTAACAGGGTCTAGGCTTTGGCCATACAGCCTGCGAACCAACATTTCATCATAAAATTTATAATCATAGCGGTAGTTAACCGTTGCACCTGCGTTAATATAAGGCGACGATGGCTTATTAAATACTTTGTAAGATATGGATGCTGGTATTCTTATGTATTTTATGCTTGCAACTCTGTAATCATCAACATAGTAAAAGAAATCTCCATCGTATTCATAAAGTAGATCGTAAAATGTTGCTCCCAGCAAGAATGAAATTTTAGGAGGGAGGATTGGAGAGTTTCCTATTTTCAGGTTTACACCATAGCCAAAGCCCGTTACCAGTGAAAAATCACCTTCAATATCTTTATTCAAATCACATTTCGATGCAATAAACGATAAGGTTGGACCAATATAAAGCGAGGTTTTCCGGTTTTTATCCTCAAAAATCAAGCATTCTTCATCGGGACATTTTAAATCGTGGTATTTTTTAGAAATTTTAATCAGACTTTTAGCTGTTAAAGAACTGTTTTCAATTTGATTATATAATGAAGGTTCATCGTTAAACTGGTATTTTAACTGGCCGATGTATTCCTTCCTGTTTATTTCATATGTGCCGCTGGATGCGTTTTTGGAAATAGCACTGTTTTTTAATTCAACCAGCGAACCGTCATCTAGTTTTAAAAAATACCTGATCTTTAAATTAGCCGGGGTAAAGCTTAAAACATTTGCTTCACCCATAATCAACCATTCCAGGAAAACGGGCGTAAGCGTTTCTTTGATCATTATCTCGTCAGAAGCAAAATATTTACTGTCGATAAATCTGAAAGCTTTTATTTCTCCCGGAGCATACGACTCAGTGGCTGCATTCTCGCTTTTCCTGAAATCGCAGTTAAAGGCATTTTGGGCAGGTCCTTCGTAGTTTATGAATCCTGAAATAGTGTCGTTGTTGTTGGTAATAATATAACCCTCTTTGTATTGCGCATACGATATTTGAATAAAAAATACCAGGAACAGGCAAAGTAAGATTTTGATTTTCATGTTTGAAGTAAAAAGATTAGGTATGTAACTTTATTCTAAGCAATCAAATTTAATTTTTAACTTGATTTAATTTGATGACTTCTGCATTTATTTTTGGTAGAATGAATATAAATTATTTGGTAGAATTTATCTGTACCCAGATAGTTATGTTGGAAAGTAATACTCGTTTCATTCGGCTTAAATCTCTACATTTGCATTCGTGATTGATCATGCAACTATAGAACGGATACTTGACGCAGCTGAAATTTCTGATGTTGTGTCCGATTTTGTTACGCTTCGAAAAAGAGGTGTAAACATGTTGGGAGTTTGTCCTTTTCATAACGAGAAAACACCGTCTTTTACGGTTTCACCCGCCAAGGGAATTTTTAAATGTTTCGGTTGCGGGAAAGGAGGTAACTCGGTGAATTTCATCATGGAACATGAAAATTTGACTTATCCGGAAGCACTGCGTTGGCTGGCTCAAAAATACAATATAACGATTGTAGAAGAGGAGGAGACCGACGAGCAGAAACAGCTGAAAGATGAGCGCGAAAGCCTGATGATTGTTACCGGTTTTGCCCAGAAGTTTTTTACCCGCTATTTGTGGGACGAGAACGAAGGAAGAACGATTGGCCTTAGTTATTTCCGTGAGCGCAGTTTTCGTGATGATATCCTGAAAAAATTTGAGGTCGGATTTGCCCCCGACGGGAAAACTCCTTTTACAGATGCCGCACAAAAACAAGGTTACCGTATTGAATATCTTGAAAAAACAGGGCTTACCATAAAGCGCGACGACTGGTTGCGCGACCGTTTTGCCGGACGCGTAATTTTTCCGATTCATAACCTCGCAGGGCGTGTAATTGCTTTTGGTGGAAGGATTTTGAGGGAAGATAAAAAGACGGCGAAATACCTAAACTCGCCGGAGTCGGAGATTTACCACAAGAGTCGTGTTTTATACGGGATTTACCAAGCGAAGCGTGAGTTGAGTCGTGTAGATAAGTGCTACATGGTGGAAGGATATACCGATGTACTTTCGATGCATCAGGCCGGAATTGAGAATGTCGTTGCTTCGTCGGGAACTGCTTTAACGGTTGACCAAATTCGCTTAGTTAGGCGGTTTACTCAAAACATGACCATAATTTATGATGGTGATGCCGCCGGAATAAAAGCTTCGCTACGAGGAATCGATCTGGTTTTGGAAGAAGGCATGAACGTAAAAGTTCTTTTGCTACCCGATGGCCAGGATCCTGATTCTTTTGCCAAAAAGATGGGGGCAGCGGCGTTTCTGGAATACATTGAAAAAAATGAAACCGACTTTATTCGTTTTAAAACGCAACTCCTTTTAAAAGAATCGGAGAATGATCCGATTGCCAGAGCACGTCTGATTACTGATGTTATTAGGTCGGTTTCGGTAATTCCCGAAGCGATTACGCGTTCAGTTTATATAAAAGATTGTAGCAGATTGCTGGATGTTGATGAGGAAGTTCTTTACACCGAGGTACGGAAACAAAAGCGAAAGCAAGATGAGGACGTTCGAAGAAAAGAAGAGCGGAAGAGGGCTTTGCCTCAGCAGAAGGCAGAACCTGTTCAGGTGGCAATGCCCTCGGAGATGTTCACTGAAGATGTTGAATTTTTGCGGTTTTTGTTGAAACATTGCAATACCATCATTAAAATAAAGGATTCTGAAAATAACGATTCGTACGAGACCTCTGTAAAAGATTTTATGGTTACAGAAATTGAAGCTGACGATTTAGTTTCGGAGAATGTGTTGTTTCAGAAGGTATTTAATGAGGTCGCAAATCATGTTGAAGACGAAGGTTTTGATCCATGGAAATATTTTGTTTATCATTCTGACGGTGAAGTAAGTCGATTGGCTACAGATCTACTTTCGGATAAATACATCGAGAGCAAACGTTGGGCGAAGGCCGGTGCTTTTACCGAAAAAGAAGAAGACATTTTGGATGTTCTGATACCAAGGATTGTTAACGAATATAAGTTCAGCAAAGTAAAGCTTATGCTGATTGAAATAGAAAAAGAAATCGACAAAGCTTCGGCAGCAAACGATTTCAACAAAGTAATAGAAGAACAATCGGTTTACATGAACCTGAAACGAGTTGAAAAAGAATTGGCAAAAGCCTTAGGCAGTCGTGCCTTCAACTAATAATTATGCGAACATATTCTATTGAAGACAGAAAAGAAATTGAAGCCGTAATTAAAGCGTGCAAAACTTGCTATTTTGCTATGTCGGTAGATAATCAGCCGTACGTTTTACCAATGAACTTCGCGCTCGACGGGGATACCGTTATTTTGCACTCGGCACAAGAAGGCCGCATGTGGGAAAGTATACTCAAAAATCCAAAGGTTTGTATAAACTGGACTTTGGGAGAAGAACTGGCCTGGCAGGATGTTCGTGTAGGATGTAGTTATCGGGTAAAATCGAAATCGGTGGTTGTGGAAGGAATCATTGAAATAATTGATGATTACGATGAAAAATACCGTTGTTTGGAAGTTTTGATGAAGCAATATAGCGACAGAGAATTTAAGTTTGGCCGGCCGGCCGTTGAAAATGTTGGAATTTTCAAAGTGAAAATTGAGGCCATAGGCGCCAAAGAATTTGGAGCTAAAGCTATTACACCCTGGAATAGTTAAAGATATGATTTTTGTAACGGGAGGAACAGGACTGGTTGGGTCTCATTTGCTTTTTAAACTTGTTGAGAAAGGCGAAAAGGTACGGGCATTAAAGCGGAAATCCAGCAATTTACAGCAGGTATTAAAAACATTTTCCTACTATTCAGCAAAAGCCGAAGCGTATTTTGATGCCATTGAATGGGTGGATGGCGACATCTTAGATTATTGTTCTCTCGAAGAATTGTTGGTTGGCGTTGACGAAATATATCACTGCGCGGCAATTGTTTCTTTTGATCCGAAAGACCGTGTTCAGATGATTTCAAATAATGTGGAGGGAACAGGTAACCTTGTTGATGCTGCTATTGAGAATAGAGTGAAGCGGATTTGTCATGTAAGTTCTATTGCCGCATTGGGGAGATTGCAGAATGGAGAATCTGTAACAGAGGAAACCAATTGGGTTCCTACCAAAAAGCATTCTGCTTATTCGGAAAGCAAGTTTTTTTCTGAAGCCGAGATTTGGAGAGGCATTGAAGAAGGACTTGATGCCGTGATTGTTAGTCCTTCGATTATTATAGGGCCGGGAAATTGGGAAAGTAGCAGCGCCCGATTGTTCAAAACCATTTGGGATGGCCTGAAATTTTATACCAAAGGTGTTACCGGCTATGTTGAAGTAAATGATGTTGTAGATATTATGACTGGCTTGATGGAAGAACATCACTTTGACGAGAGAAAGAATCAACGCTATCTGCTAAATGCTGAAAATTTAAGCTACGAGGAAGTTTTCACCCAGATTGCAGATGCGCTGGCAAAGCCACGGCCTTCGGTTTTTGCAAGCGACTTTATTGCCGGATTAGCCTGGCGCTTTTCAGCAGTTATTGGCCACATAAGCGGAAAAACGCCAACAATTACAAGGGAAGTTGCCACCGGAAAAAATGAGATCAATAATTTCGACGGGAGCAAAATTTCCAGTACTCTTAATTTTGAGTACTCTTCAATTGCAGATGCAATAAACCGAACGGCTGCTATTTTTATTAAGGAGCAGGCTGATTAATTTCATCCAATAAAAAAAGGCCGGAAAACCCAGCCTTTTTTTTACGTCCAATTTTTTATCATCCGATTCGAAATGCCCTGCTTAAAGCAACTAGACATTACTTTGTTTTAATCGTCCAAAAACAGAACGGTATGGTTATTTCAATAAGTAGCATGTTCTGCAGCCCCCCAATATACACGAACTTTTCCGTACACAGAAAGGGGGCAACTCTTGTTCAAAAAGCTGCCCATTAAAAACAAAAAGATAAAAAATAAGGGTTTGTGGCACTAAAGTAAAGACTCCTTTCGCTAATTTCCAAATTTTTCGATAAGAAAATTATGTAATCGTTTTTTTAAAAGCAATTTTTAAATCCTTGCTTTTCATGTATTTATATCATGATGATATGATTCTCAGTACAAGAAATTTAGCAATTAAGAGATGATATCTTAAATTGAACATAGTTTTATTTGGGATTTCATTTGCTGTATTTTTATCTTCGTTTAAAAACAAAGATGAAGTTAAGTCTTTCTAAAATTGATACTATAATTTTTGATTTAGGTAATGTTTTGCTTAATCTGGATTTCGACGCGTCAATAAAAGCTTTTCATGAATTGGGTTTGAATGATGATTTGCTCAATCGGAAGCAAGTCTATACTAATCCCGTGTTTTATAATTTCGAAATCGGCGAGGTAAGCGAAGAGGAATTTAGAACACAAGTGCGAAAAATATTGAAGAACCCAAATGCAAGCGATAAGCAAATTGATGATGCTTGGTGTGCAATGATCGGCGATATTCCTGCAAGCCGTGTAAAAACGTTGATGAAACTTGGTGATAAATACAACATATGTTTATTCAGCAACACCAATTCTATTCATATTCGCAAGCTGTTGTTTGATTTTGTAACTACTCATGGTGTTGAATTTACCTCGTTATTTGACCATGTTTTTTATTCGCACCAGATTAACGCCAGAAAGCCGGATCTCGGAGCTTATGAGAAAGTAATTGAATTGTCTGGTGTTATTCCAGCGAAAACTTTGTTTGTTGACGATCTCGAAAAAAATATTGAGGGCGCTACAAAGGCCGGATTAAAAACCCTTTGGTTAAAGTCGGAAATGGAAATGTCAGATCTATTTTAGAATCTTTACCCGTTTTATTCTGATATCTTCAATCGGACGCCAGCGTTGATCGGTTTCCACTTTTGCAATTCGATCTACTACGTTCATCCCCGAAGTCACTTGTCCAAAAACTGTGTACGAACCATCAAGGTGCGGGGCGCCACCAACGGTTTTGTAGGCTTGGCGTTGTGCAGCAGAAAAAGTGTAATCGTTTTGTTCCTCTATTTCATCCAGCTCTTTGTCAAAATATTTTCTGCCGGAAACGATGTAAAATTGTGAGCCGTCGGAGCGTCTGCGTTCGTTGGATTTATCTGGTTTTCTGGGCGAACCGATCATGCCCCGCTTGTGATATAGTTCGGGTACTACATGAGCAGGAATGGTGTAGCCCGGCCCTTTCCACCCCACATTGTCTCCCGGTTCTGCGTAGCGAGAATCTGCGGCACCACTCTGAATACCGAAATCCGCGATTACGCGATGGACAAGTAAGCTATCGAAATAATGTTCTTTGGCAAGACGAATGAAATTGTCACGGTATTCGGGTGTTTCGTTGAAAAGTTTAATAGTGATATTTCCCATGTCGGTTTCCAGAACCAGCCCTTTGATTTTTGCATTCTCTGCTGCAACTTTTGCATTCGCAGTTAATTTTAGGTTCTCAAGGTCTTCAGGCACCTCCTTTTTGTTCTTCAGCATTTCAACAATGTACATGGAGGGAATAGCAAAACTTTGTGGTTGGAATTGTACGGTCCCGGAGTAGCCAATACCAATTGCTTTTTTATTCGACACAAATATAGGGCTGCCAAATTGCGCGCTTCGTATTCGGTTTGTAACTCGGTAGAGTTTTATGCCACTTATGGTAGTAAGGTTAAGTACTTTGCCGGTGAAAAGCTGTATTGTTTTGGTTTTTTCGGGCGAAATAATCAATGTTTTTGCTGAGTTTGGAATTTGCCCCTCTATCAATTTTATGGGTGTTCGCTCAATGCTATCTACCTGTAAAATGATAAGGTCGTTAATACGGTCGAAAGCAACAAATTTAGTGGCAGTGTATGTTTTTACTTCGTTAAAAGGCTGAACTTTTACATTGGTTGCCTGGTTAACCAACGAATATTTAGTAACGAGCAGATTTGTGCCGACAAAAAAACCTTGTCCTTTTTCAAGAATCCGTGTACCGTCGAAAGATTCTATTTTTGCAACAGCTGATAATGCTTCCAGCCAATCAACATTTTCATCAAGTTTACTTTCTGTAGATTTGTTTTGTGGGGCTTTTTTCTCGGTTGTTGCCTCTTTTTGTTCAGAGCCTCCACACGAAGCTAAAACTATACTTACTATAAATATGCCGAGTAGTTTTCTTATCATCAATTCAGAACTTTAACCGTAATTTTTACGTCGGTATAGGGTCTGTTGTTGGAGTCGGTTTTTAGCGCCGCAATTTTATCAATTACATCGAAACCCGATATGCACTCGCCGTAAATGGTGTATTTCCCGTCTAACTCAGGATAGCCACCAACGGTTGTATACGCTTCTCGTTGTTTTTCAGAAAACACAAGTACGTCGGGATCAAGGCTATAATCCGTTTCAATATTGTTTTTTATTTCCCCGGCCAAAGCCCTGAATTCTTCTACTTTCTTTTCTTCTTTTAGGGGTTTTAGTTTTGCCCTAACTTCCGGTGTCATGTATTTGTCGATTATCTTTTTTCGGATGGGACGGTTCACCGCCATCTCCAAAGTGTCGAGCATACCGTCTGTGTAAACACTTCCTTTGATTATGAAAAATTGAGATATGTCAGACTGTTTAAAAGGATTCACTTCATCGGGTTGACGTGGCGCACAAAGCGCACCCTTTTTGTGAAAATAGTGAGAAAGAATTTCGTCGTCGACTGTTTTATCCGGATCTCCATAGCCAATGCGTTTGCCGGGAGGCGCGTTTCTGCTGCTTTTTGAACCTCCCTGTATCAGAAAATCCTGGATGACACGGTAAAAAAGTGTGCCGTCGTAATAACCTTCGTTGGCAAGTTGAATAAAAGCGTCGCGGTGTTTAGGCGTATCGTCATAAAGTTTAAATTTCATGGTGCCCATGTTCGTCGATATTTCTACCAATCTCGATTGAGCAACTGCCGAAAAATAAGTAACTGAGCTAAAAAGAACGATTAATGCAAATTTAACCATAAGCTATTTTATCACCTCTATTGTCATTTTTATGTCGCTAATTGGGCGGTCGTATTTATCGGTTTCAACCGCTGCAATTTTGTCCAACACATCAAAACCTTCAACTAACTCTCCAAAAATGGTGTATTCACTGTCAAGCGAAGGATAACCGCCAATTGTTGTATATATTTCCCGTTGCTTTGGCGTATAAGAAAAATGTTCTTGTTGAGTCCAGATGCTATCGGCTTCCTCTCTTATTTCCGCCACACGTATGTTAAAGCCTTGTTCATCACCGTTTTTTCTGAATTCACTCAGTTCTGCGTTGGCATCCTGAAAACATTTTTTAAAACATTCGTTTTTCCCACGGTTATTAACCATCGTTTCCATCGTGTCAAGTAACCCCTCGCTTACCAAATCGCCCTGAACAATGTAGAATTGCGAGCCGCTTGAGCGCTTTTCAGGATTAGAAGGGCCACCTTTCCGGGCTGCAGCCAAAGCCCCTTTTTTATGGATATGTTGCGTGGTTATCTCGGCTGGGATCGTATAATCAGGGCTTCCGCCTCCGAGACGGACACCGGGTTGGGCATTTTTTGAATCAGGGTCTCCTCCCTGAATCATAAAGTTTTTTATAACTCGATGAAACAAAACACCATCATAAAAATCTTCGTTTACCAATTTTAAAAAGTTCTTTTTGTGTTCCGGCGTATCGTCATAAAGCTTCAATTTCATATCGCCGAATTCGGTTTTAATTAAAACCATTGTTTCTTTATTTTGGGCTTTACACGATGAAATGCCCAGAGCGGAAGAAACAATCAATAATAAAACGAGAATCTTATTCATTTGAAATAATTATTTGCTTTAATTTGAACATTTAAAATTCCTGTAAAGATATAAAGATGACAAATAAAGTCACAACGCTGTTGCTGTTGATATTAATTTATTCCTGCACACCAAGCAATAGAAAAGCAAATGATGAGGAGCTTGATCCCGAAACACAAGAACCGGCGGTTAAAGTTGAGTCTTTTATCCCGAGTTTGCCAGATGATTTACTCGAAATATCGGGTCTTTTAAAGTATAGTGACCTCTTTTGGGGATTTAACGATAGTGGAGGAAGTCCCGAGCTTTATGGGTTTAACACTTCCGGGGAAATAGAGAAAATAGTTAAAGTAGATAATGCCATCAATTCTGATTGGGAATCGATTGCTCAGGATGATCAATATATCTACATCGGAGATTTTGGAAACAATAGCGGAGCCCGGCAAGATTTAAAGATTCTGAAAATCAGTAAAGAAGATGTCGGGGATAGTGAAGAGCGAGAAGTTAACGCGGAAACAATAGAGTTTAGTTATGCAACACAAACACAATTTGGCTACCCGGGAAAGAGTACGCCGTATGATTGTGAAGCTATGATTGAGTTTGGAGGCAGCCTTTATATTTTTAGTAAAAACTGGGCAGAGGGAACTACGAGTACCTATAAAGTTCCAAAAGAAAGTGGAAAATATGTTCTTAATCCTCTGGATACGTTTAATGTAAAAGGATTGGTTACCGGAGCTGATATTAGTGCCGATAGCACAAAGCTTGCTTTGCTTGGTTACGAAAATTACCACGCATTTATTTGGCTTTTTTCCGGTTTTAGTGATGACAATTTTTTGCAAGGCAAAGCTGAGTTTATTCCGCTGCCTGATTTAAAAGATGCGCAAACCGAGGGGATTTGTTTTTCAGGTAACGATACCTTGCTGATTTCCTGCGAAGAAACAAAAGCATTTAAACAGCAGGTGTTTTTGGTTGATTTTAAAAATAAGGGAAATGGAACACCTTAGAATTAATGACAAACTTCGTCTGGAACTGGTAAAAGTTGAAATGGCTGCGGTGATTTTTGAAACCATCGATCGAGACCGGGAGTATCTGAAACAATGGTTGCCTTTTGTGAATTTCACCAAAGAGGTGACTGATACAGAAAAGTTTATAGGTAGCATAAGTACAGAGGGTAACAGCCGCGACAGAATATATAGTATTTGGTATAAAGAAGAATTTGCCGGGTTGGTGGGTTTTAAAGATACCGACTGGGTAAACCGGAAGACAGAAATTGGTTACTGGCTGGCGGAAAACATGCAGCATAAAGGCATTATAACTTCTTGTGTAAAAAAGTTGATTGATTACGTTTTTGTAAAACTAAAATTTAACCGAATACAAATAAAGGTTGCCGAGGGAAACGCAAAGAGTGAAGCTATTCCTTTGAAACTAAACTTTACGTTTGAAGGCATCGAAAGGGATGGCGAATTACATGGAAGTAAGTTTATCAACCTGAAAGTATACAGTTTATTAGCTTCCTATCGTGTTTAAGCGATCTTAACCCCGACGGCAAAATTTCCCCAGATTACAGGCGTGGCAGCAGTTACCGCGAAAAGTTCCTCAAACGGTTCATAATCCGATGATTATTCTTATATTTGACCCGAAAATTCATTTGTTCGAATTTTAAACAGTAAACATGAAAACAGAAATTGTAGAAGAAAAGTCGATCAGAAGAAATCTCTACAGAGTCTTGCGTAAAACAGGTGTAACAAAAGAGAACATCTGTTTGAGTGCTTCTTTTGCAGAGGATTTACGCTTCGATAACATCGACTGGACTATTTTTACTTATTACCTGGAGCGGATTTTCAACATTTCTGTGAAAGATGAGGAACTAAGTAAATTTGGAAAAGTAAACGACACATTACACTATCTACGAGGTGAGTTGCTCTATTTGAGTAATTAAGAGTGAGGAAATTCATTTTAAAGGATCTTGATTTCAAGGTCCTTTTTTTATGAACATTTTCGGAGATTAATTGTAACTTCGATAACAAATAACTGAATTAAATTTTAAAAGATGGAAGACCTTTCACAACAGATTTATGACATTGTAATGGAATATGGGCCAAAATTAATTGGTGCCATCATTACTTTGGTTCTTGGTATGTGGATCATATCAATTCTAAAAAATACCATCCGTAAGAGGATGGAGAAAAAGGAAGTTGATCCTTCACTGCGCGGATTTATTAACAGTATGTTGGGCATTGGTTTAAAATTGATGCTCTGGATTGCTGTAATTGGTATGGCCGGTGTGAAAATGACCTCGTTTATTGCGATTCTTGGTGCTGCTGGTTTGGCGGTTGGTATGGCACTTTCCGGAACTTTGCAAAACTTTGCAGGTGGTGTGATGATTCTTATATTCAAACCATTTAAAGTAGGTAATTATATTACTGCCCAGGGACATTCGGGGATTGTTAACGAAATTCAGATTTTTAATACAATTCTGAAAACACCGGATAACAAAACCATTATTATTCCGAACGGAGGCTTGTCAACCGGGTCGATGATTAATTTTTCTGCAGAACCTTTACGTCGTGTAGATTTTACTTTTGGTATAGCGTATGGCGACGATGTGGATAAAGCAAAAGCTGTTTTGATGAAATTAGTTGAAGCCGACGAACGCATTTTGAAAGAGCCAGCAGAACCTTTTATTGCAGTTAGCGAACTGGCCGATAGTTCAGTAAATTTAGTGGTTCGTGTATGGGCCGAAGCTGCAAATTATTGGGGAATTTACTTTGGACTAACCGAGCAGGTATACAAAACATTTGATAAGGAAGGTCTTAATATTCCATTCCCGCAAATGGATGTTCATGTACAGAAATAATAGAAGATTTATAATAAAGAGAGGCTGTTGGTTATTTCCGGCAGCCTTTTTTATTTTCGGCTATTGCTGTTTTCTTATCTCAGAATAAACAAAACCATAACATTATCAGCTAAATAAGGCAGATCGATTGTTGTGCGAAAGATTTCGATTAAATTTGTGGGCTCAAAAATCGAAACGCTTTGATCAAAACTGCTTTTCGATTGTTTTGGAATACAAAATTGAAGAACGGCCATGAAGGTAATACTCGGAGTTTTTTTATTGTTTGGTGTCCTGCTTGCGCTGGGTACGTGGATCAGTAATAAGTTCTCGAAAAAGAATAATGAGTCAGAGTCTGAAGAGGAAGATAAGTTGCAAATCCCGTCAGACTGCTGTGGTGCACATGAGGTTTGTGAGTTTGAAGAAATGCTTCAAAATCCGCAGGAGATCATTTATTTTGAAGATGAAGAACTGGATCGTTTCCGCGGGATATCAGCAAATGCTTATACCGATGTTCAGATCGATGAATTTCGGGATGTGTTGTACACGCTAAAAGACGATGAAATTAGAATGTGGTTGTTAAGCATCGAGCGTCGTCAGCTTCAGTTACCTGGTATTTTACGTCAGGAAGCGTTGATGATGGTTGCCGAAGCTTCGTAGTTTTTAAACGAGCTTTATTGTTTCTCCCATCACCTCAATCAAGTCGCCTTTGATTAGTTTGGCTCGTTTTCGGTATTCCACTTCGCCGTTACGTATAACTTCGCCGTCTTCCACAATTATTTTGGCATGTCCGCCAGTTTGCGCAATTCGCAGCAATTTCAGAAGTTTTACCAACTCAATGTATTCTTCAGTAACTTTAAATTCTCGCATTAAATTCCCAATTTTGTTCGAATAGCTTGTGGTATTGCATCTTTGTGAACCATAATTGCCACGGTTTTCAGGCGCACATAATCGTCGGTCATGTGCAAATATCCTCCAAGATCGTTGCTGTCGGCTCCCCACGAGTTTTTCGTATAAAAGCAATTTCTTCCTTCCGAATCTTTTGAAAGCCCGACGAGATGCATTAAGTGGTCGTCGGTTGTTGAGCGATCATTAAATGTTTTCTGGCGCATTTCCTGATCAACTTTGCCAATTTGTTTTTCCGGTACATCGGCTTTTCCTTTTTTGTGCTGAAATGTCTTTTCGCTGGTATCACCATCCCAGCAAACTGAATAGCCGTTGTTCAGTGCATTGTACATCACTTCCATTAACTCGTCGATAGGCAAATTGTAATAAAGGTCGTGCGCCCAGTTGTCGGGTACTTCCAAAACAAAAGGCTTGTAGAATGGATGATGCGAATAAGAACTCAGTTCAACGTAATCATCAGGATTCAGTTGCAGCGCCTCTTTCAACTCCTTCGGAGAAAGTTTTTTACCATTTTCTTTTATCTTTTTAGGAAGTTTGCCAATTCGCTCTTTCAAAATAGGTTCAAGCGACGAAAGATCAGTAGCATCAAAATCTTTTCTCTTTTTATTTAAGTCTTTAACCTCCTGTTCCAGTTGGGCAGCCAGTTCGCGGTGTTTGTACTTCCCGTCTTCTTTTATGCCCGGATATGCCTCGAAAGTAGAAAGGCCATGTTCGCGTAAAACGTTAATCACGTCATGCGCTTGTCCGCCTTGCCCGAAATTATTGTTACCGTGGTACAGTAAGTACTGGTCAGCTTTATCAAGATAAGCATAACGCACAAAAAACATTTCAGAAAGATCGGTTTCAGGAAGCCCTTTTCGCATTACTTCCGATTCAAGAAAACTGGTTGTGGCAAAACTCCAGCAGGTGCCGGTGCTTCCCTGGCTAATAACCGGAAGATGTTTAACTTCTTTTACAATGGTAAATTCTTCTTGTGCAAATAAAACACTTGTCGACAGCACAAAAACTGTTAATAGCGATAATAACTTCATGTTGTTTTACAGATTTTTATATTCTTCCTGAGTCTTTTTTGGCAAACTCTTTAAAATAAGATCGTATGATTCGTCAATCATTTCAACGAGCAACTTTGTTGGAACGGTTCCATCTAATTCAATAGTATTCCAGTGCTGTTTGTTCAAATGATATCCCGGAATAATTGCAGAATAGTGCGCCCTAAGCTCAATATTTTTCTCGGGATCGTTTTTTAGTGCTACGCGAATATCATCTAGGCTAAGCAAACAAAACATTTTATTCATTACTTTAAAAACCAGTGTGGTTTCATTAAAAGGAAAGCTTTCTGTTACGGCTTTCTTGGTAATGCAATATTCCCTAATTTCTTCTACGTTCATATTCACTCTAAAAGTTTAAAAATAGCAGATTCAGACGGATTACGAAATTGAATACCGGCTATTTTATTGCGAATTTTACATTGTGGGATAAAAAGCGTCCTTAAAGTGTTCGAGCTCAAATTTTTCGTTTACAAAAATTACGGTAATAACATCAAACCGGGTATCAACATCCAGGTTCTTTTCAATAATGTAGGCATCGGCTGCTTCAATAATTCGCTTTATCTTGGTATTGGTAACTGCTTCCGAAGGATGCTCGTAACGGAGGCCGGTTCGCGCTTTAACTTCAACAATAACCAGTTCTTCTCCGTCGCGGGCCACAATGTCCAATTCCAAATGACCGTGGTACCAGTTGGTATCTACAATTTCGTAGCACTGCTTTACGAGGTGTTCCCTCGCTAGTTTTTCTGCAATATCTCCAAGTTCGCGGGTGCTAACCATTTTGGGTTGAAAGTTTAACGTTTATTGCTCAATACTTAAAAGTACCGCTTTTTCTCCGACGTCAAGCGTATATTCTTTGCCGAACATAAGTGCCAGATTTTTTTTGTCGTGCCCGGCGGGGAAACCAAAGCAAACAGGATAATTGCAATCGCTTATTGCATCGGCAATAATTTCGTGAACAGATTGCCCAAAAGGCGATTCGTTGTCTTTCATGTCTGTAAAGTCGCCCACAATCAGTCCGGCCAGATTATCCAATTTCCCACTTAATTTAAGCTGATGCATCATTCGGTCTGTGTGGTACAGAAATTCGTCGATGTCTTCCACGAAAAGTATTTTCCCGTCGGTGTCCGCTTCGTACGAAGTTCCCTGTAAACTGGTAATTATTGACAGGTTGCCACCAATTATTTCTGCAGCTACTTTTCCGGGACGGTTAAACTTGTGTGGTGGTATTTCGTATTGGGTATTTTCTCCGGTAAGCAGTTGCATTAACGAAGTGAGGCTTTCTGATGGTGCGTCGTTATCATCAAAAAAGTAACGCGGCATAACTCCGTGTATACTTGGAACGTCGTAATTATTGATGCAGCAGAGTAAAACAGTGATGTCACTAAAACCAACAAGCCACTTTGGGTATTCTCTAAAATTATTAAAGTTAAGCTGGTCTATAATTCGCACTGTTCCGTAACCTCCCCGCGAACAAATAATTGCCTCACATTCCGAATCGTTCAGTGCCTCCTGCAAATCAGCTATCCGCTCTTCATCGGTACCGGAGAATTGGAAATGTTCGGAAAAAACATGTTTACCGATTTTCACTACATATCCTTGCCCTTCCAGCCATTTAACGGCAGGCAATACGTGTTCTTCTTTTATCTTTCCGGCAGGTGAAACAATCCGAATTATCGAGCCCTTTTTTAGATGGGGTGGTTTAATCATACCTAAGTGTTTATTCTAAATTTACCTCAATTTCTGCTGAAAATACCTGGTTGGTGTCGTTTCTTTCAGAAAGAGAGTTCCATATTGTTGCGATATTCCGTGTAGGTACTGAGTTGTATACTTCTTCTCCGTCGAATATCACAGTAACTTTTTCATCGAGATTAAGCATTTCGTCATTCAGCAATACGTTTAATGAGTTCACCAAATCGGCTTCTTCAATAGTTATGGTTTGCCCGGAAATGCTGGCAATTATCTCCGCACCTTTTACTGCTTCGTTGCCGGGAACTGCAAGCCAGTAAAAGCGATCATGTGTAACACCACTTTGTTTCCAAACCACTTTGTCGGGATAAGGGTTTCGGGTAAACTGAGCCATCCAATCAATCGCAACTGTATCTTTGCGCTGCATCCAGTGGCCCATTCCTTCGTGAATCTGGACATCGTGAATGTAACCTTCCGGATCTTGCTGCTGAAGCGAATCGAGCATGACTTTCCAGTCAGCTGCTATTTTATTTCTGTTGTAAGCGCCATCTTCTGCACCCATGTGTATGGCGAATGGCAGGTTTCTAAGCCCAAGAGGCGAAGCATCATTTGGGTGTCCGGCCATCATTGCTGCAGCAGCCAGTTGATCGGCCATGCGCGGTGCCAGTTGGTAAGTTCCGTCGCCACCTGCAGAATACCCGGTTAAATAAACCCGGTTTGTATTGATGCCTTCATAAATATCAGCCAACTCAATCAAGCGGCTAAGCAATACATCAATATGTGCTTCGTGCCATAAATTCCAGGTGTTTGTGGGGGCCCGCGGTGCTAAATAAATTCCTTCTTTCGGTTTATAAAGATTTATCTGATTTTCCCATTGCTGGTCGTTTACCTCGGGAGCGGTATTACCGCCACCGTGCATTGAAATGTATAAACTCCATCCTTGGGCAGGTTTTTTCCCAAACTTTTTGTATTTAAATTTGAGTACTTTATCGTTGATTTGCAAGGCAAGGTCGTCCCATTGCGTTTGAAATTCTGCTTTGTTCTTTTCAGCGATAAATGCATGAATAGTTTGCTCTGCATTTTGGGCAGTCTCTTTCGAGATTTCACCGGTAAGTTCTGAAATCTTCTCTGGAGAAGTGCTAAGATATTCATCCAGCTTATTTAAAGATTCGGTGCTGTTGTTGGTTTCGTTTTTGCAAGCTGTTAAAAGTCCAACAGCCAGCAGAAACAGTAATATTCTTTTTCCCATTTTCGTGCAATTTTTGTTAAAGTATTCTTTTGTTATTTATTGAATCAATAGTTCGTACAGTTCCTCTACACCCTCTGCAAAATAATCCGGTTCTGCATTTCTGAGCTCTTCTTCGACTCCAAAACCATAATTTACGGCAATGGTTGCTATTTCATTATTTTTTCCTCCAACAATGTCGAAAGGAGTGTCGCCAATCATTACAATTTCATCTGAAGGAACCAGTTGTTGCATGGTCATCAGATCGGTAATGATCTGTGTTTTGGTTGCCTTTTTCCCACCATAATCGGCTCCTTTCAGTTGGGTAATGTATTTGTCCATCTCAAAATGACGCATAATCTGTAATGCAAACTTTTCCAACTTCGATGTGGCAATATATTGCTTTTTTCCCGACTGGTCGAGTTCTGCAATCATTTCCAAAATACCATCGTAAGGAACATTCTGGTGCCAGCCGTTTTCGCCGTAGTATTCTCTGAAATACTCCACGGCCAGTTTTGTGTTTCGTTCGTTCATTCCAAATAACTCGCTAAAACTCCATTGTAAGGGTGGTCCGATAAATCCATCCAAAATATTTTCCGGATAATCTTCGATATGCATTTTGTCGAGTGCATATTTCAGTGAGTTTTTGATACCCTGCGTGTTATCGGTAAGCGTTCCGTCAAGGTCGTATATAATGTGGGTGAAATTTGCCATAATCTAAAAAGTGCGAAGGTACGCTATAGCCGTAAAATTACCAATTTCGGAATGGTTTTTGACTTTGTGCCAATATCGTTTAATCTTAAAACGTCAGGCCATGAAAAACATTTACTTTTCTTTTACAGTATTATTGGCGTTTTTCTTTTTACTGACAACAGAAAAAGCAGAAGCCGGCATCTTTTCCAGAAAGATCGATTCTATTCAGATTGTATTTGATGAAAACCAATTGGTGCTTCCGGGAGAGACATTCACTATTGATGTGGTTGCGTACCGAAAAAAAGGCGACAAGTTAAAATCTTGGGATCCCAGTGGAGGTTTGTTTTTTAACTGGAAATACGAAATAGAAGTTGTGGGTGGAACAAGCCTTTCGGCGGGGAAAATAAAGGTAAGCGATGCACTAATTCCATCAAAAGGGAAATACATTCAGGTTAAAGTTTGGCCTAAGCGGAAGCCCGATTTGGTGAAGGAACTACTCCTTCCGTTAAATTATGATGTTGCTGTTGATTTTAAACCTGCAGGCAATTTTGATAAAGCTCCGGGTGCTTCTTTTAAAGGTGAACTTTTGGTTCAATTTGATAATGGATTAGTTCGCAGTTATTCTGTTCCGGGTTCGTACGACGTAAGTAAGAGTTACAGCATCATAACGGATGGTTTATCGGTTCATAAAAATCGTTTTGTAATTGAAAACGACTTCAGAAATATTGTTGACCACGAGGTTGGTTTAACAATAGAATCTAAACGTAATCCTGAGCTGGCGTTAGACTATTTCTTTCAGCTTGATTATAAGCACAACTATAAAATAGCTTTGTTTGGAGGCTCTGGTTTTAACGGTTTTAGTGGGAGTGATGGCGCTCGCGGAACAAGCGGGCGGAGAGGGTTTAACGGAGGTCGCGGACAGAATGGTGCTCCGGGTATTGATGGCCCCGACATTGGCGTATGGACTGATTTGTATTTTGATTCGATTATTAACTGCAACCTGTTGTATGTTTATGCCGAAGATTTTTCTACCGGTGCTGAGTATTATTACCTGATTAATCCGGAAGGTGGAAATTTGAATGTGAGTTCAGTTGGCGGCGACGGTGGACGAGGTGGTGACGGTGGCGATGGCGGAAATGGTGGCCGTGGTGTAGATGGAGATATCTGGTACGAAACTGTAACTAAAACCAGGGTGGTTCGCAAGCCTTTTACCGAAACCGTTACCAAAACAGTGAAGAAGCGAAGAACTACAGGTACAGGAGAAGAGGAGGAATATGAGGAGACTGTAACGGAAACAGTTACTGTTTATCGCAATGTTACTGAAACTTATCAGGTTCAGGTTCAGCATCAGAACGCGGGTGGCGATGGCGGACATGGCGGCGATGGTGGTGACGGCGGATTAGGTGGCCCCGGTGGTTGGGGAGGAAACATTCATTTGTATTTTACTGAAGATGCGTTGATTTATGAAGATGTGATTGTTGCTAATAGTTTTGGCGGCGACGGAGGAAAAAATGGAAGTGGCGGCGATGGTGGATATGGAGGTTCTGGAGGCTTAGGAAATCCTGGCGGAAGAAATGGAGCTAGAGGTTACGACGGCCGAGATATAATGGGCTGGGCTCCTGATGGAGAAAGAGGTGCAATAACGATTGATACTACCGAAGAATTTTTCTTCTACGAGCCACTTACATTAAAATAGAATCTGTTAAAATCGGAAGTAATTGGCATTGTTGCTGTCGAAAACAATCCCAATTTGCTGAATTGCGCTTGCTGTTCAGAATTTCTTTTTCACTATCTTTGCACGCCTAAAATTAAAATTCAGAGCGAACATCAAAAGATTTCAGAATGAGCAAGTTTAAACGTACACTGATAACAACAGCACTACCTTATGCAAATGGCCCGATTCATATCGGACATCTTGCAGGCGTTTATGTTCCGGCCGATATTTATGCACGCTACCTTCGTTTAAAAGGAGAGGATGTGATTATGATTGGTGGATCAGACGAACATGGTGTGCCAATTACATTAAAAGCCAAAAATGAAGGTGTAACGCCACAAGATATTGTAGATCGTTATCATGGAATTATTAAAGACTCATTCGAGAAGTTCGGAATTTCGTTTGATGTTTATTCGCGCACAAGTGCACCAGTTCATCACGAAACTGCCAGCGAATTCTTTAAAAAGCTTTACGATGACGGCAAATTCATCGAAAAAACTTCGGAGCAGTATTACGACGAAGAAAACAAGCAGTTTTTAGCCGACCGCTACATTATTGGAACTTGTCCGAAATGTGGTTTCGAAAAAGCGTATGGCGACCAATGCGAAAGTTGTGGTACTTCGCTTAGCCCGACTGAATTAATAAATCCAACCTCTACTATTAGCGGTAACAAGCCGGTTTTAAAAGAAACCAAGCACTGGTATTTGCCACTTGATGAATACGAACCATGGCTTCGTGAGTGGATTTTAGAGGGCCACCAGGAGTGGAAACCGAATGTGTATGGTCAGGTAAAATCATGGATCGACGGTGGTTTGCAGCCACGTGCGGTAACCCGCGACCTCGATTGGGGCGTGCCGGTTCCTGTTGAAGGTGTTGAAGGGAAAGTACTCTATGTTTGGTTCGATGCGCCGATTGGTTACATTTCAGCCACCAAAGAATTGACTGAAGATTGGGAGAAATACTGGAAAGACCCGGAAACACGGATGCTGCATTTTATCGGGAAAGACAACATTGTTTTCCACTGTATTATTTTCCCGAGTATGCTGAAAGCCGAAGGCACATACAACCTGCCGGAAAATGTTCCTGCCAATGAGTTCCTGAATCTTGAAAACGATAAAATTTCCACATCCCGAAACTGGGCAGTTTGGTTGCATGAATACCTCGAAGAGTTCCCGGGAAAAGAAGATGTGTTGAAATATGTTTTAACGGCCAACGCGCCCGAAACAAAAGACAACGATTTTACCTGGAAGGATTTCCAGACCAGAAATAACAACGAGTTGGTAGCCATTCTCGGAAACTTTGTAAACCGTGCACTGGTACTTACCAATAAATATTACGATGGAGTTATCCCTTCACGCGGCGAATTGACTGATTACGATAAGGAAGCTATGGCCGAAATCAGTAAAATTAAAGCTGAAGTGGAGAAAAGCATTGATAGTTTCCGTATTCGTGAGGCCTTGAAAAATGCTATGGATTTGGCCCGTTTGGGAAATAAATACCTGGCCGATGAAGAGCCATGGAAAGTGGTGAAAACCGATCCTGAGCGTGTAAAAACAATCATGAATATTTGTTTGCAGATTACCGCAAACCTTACCATTTGTCTGGAGCCATTTCTTCCTTTCAGCATGGAAAAACTGCGTGGTTTCCTGAATTTCGAGAAAATGGACTGGAGCAAATTTGGAGATACCGAGCTGCTGGCTGACGGGCACAAGGTAAATAAGCCCGAGTTGCTGTTCGAAAAAATAGAGGATGCTACCATCGATGCACAAATTCAGAAGTTGCTGGATACCAAAAAAGCCAACGATGCTGCAAATGCCAAGGCAAAACCGGCAAAAGAGAATTGCACGTTTGATGATTTTATGAAAATGGATATCCGCACCGGAACTATTCTTGAGGCCGAGGTTGTACCAAAAACAAAGAAATTGCTGAAGTTAAAAATCGACACCGGCATTGATCAGCGCACAGTGGTTTCTGGAATAGCAGAATATTATCAGCCTGAAAATATTATCGGTAAACAGGTTTCAATTTTGGTTAATCTTGAACCTCGTAAAATTCGCGGAATCGAATCGCAGGGGATGATATTGATGGCCGAAGATGCTGATAGTTCGTTGAAATTTGTTTCGCCGGTTGACAAGGTAAAAAACGGATCGGAAGTCAGATAAAATCTAGATGATAAAAGTGATTAGAACCAATTCGAAGAACGAGGATTTTATCCAGTTGGTAATGCTGCTGGATCAATTACTCGCCCGAATGGATGGTCGCGAACATGATTTTTACAATCAGTACAACAAAATCGATGCTATTCAACACGTGGTTCTGGCGTGTTACAATAATCAGCCGGTGGCTTGCGGTGCTGTAAAGGAATTTGATGCTGAAACCATGGAAGTAAAACGGATGTTTACCATGGATGAGTTTCGTGAAAAAGGATTGGCTTCAACGATTTTGGAAGAATTGGAAAAATGGGCGCAGGAACTGGGTTATTCAAAATGCATTTTGGAAACCGGCAGGCGTTTGCCCGATGCGGTGCGTTTGTACGAGAAAAAAGGCTATCGACTTATCCCGAACTACGGACAATATATCGGCGTAGCCAACAGTATTTGTTTCGAAAAAAAACTGAATAAAATACAAGCGCCAACATAGCGTTGGTGCTTTTCCGTAAGGTTTCTTACCGAGTTAGATCGGGTAGAAAACTTACTCCATTATATTGAAACCGTTTCTGTACGCAGAGGCGGTTTTTTATTGCCCGAAACTTTTTGCTTGAATAACACTGTTTGATTGTGTACAGTTCGACTTTGCTCACTGTGACGGTCAGACTGAGCGAAGTCGAAGTCTGACCATATTCAGAGTGGCGCAGCAATTAATAACTTTAATCCTCCAGTTCAAATAATTCTTCAACCGATAAATTAAAATACTTTGCCAGAAGCATGGCTGTTTGCACCGATGGTACAAACTTGTTTTTTTCGATGGCGTGAATGGTTTGCCGCGAAACACCAATTGCATTAGCCAGCTCTTCCTGTGTTTTATCGAGCATCACCCGATGAAACTTTAGTTTATTCTTCATTATTTCCTCCCAATATTACGCTTCTTTTTATCAACCGGATAATTAGATACGCTATCATTTGCAATAACAGAATGTATGCAGGGCTCATTTTAAGTTCTGAATTAATTATGTACACAACTAGCAAAACAGTAATGGTTAAAATAAGAACGATATATGCTGATTCATACCGAAGTTTCTGGGCTAACTCATCTTCTGTTTTGTTTTTGGCCAAAATATACACAAGAAGTCCTAGTAAGATTACGTAGTCGGATATTTCAGAAAAGAACTCAGGGAATATTGGTACGAAATCTCTTGGTTCTACTCCAGACCAGCCATCATAAAGACCTCTGCAAAAGTCTTCAAAGCCAAGAATCATTGAAAGAAAAAGCAGCCCAATGCCGATCCATTTAAAGTAATGTGGTAGTAGTTTCATCGCTTAAAAGTTAATATTACATGACAAATGTAAAAAATAATAGACAAATGACAAATAAAATAGAATAGAAGGTGTTTTTCAGTGTTTGTGCTATTGACTATCTGAAATCCACTCCAATGCACCAAGATCAGGGCCTTCGTCGGCAAGGCGGGAATTGCTGTTTAGGTCAGTTGGGAAAAGCTTTGCCATTTCAGTGTCTCCAGTGTTTCGGGCATGTGACAGGGAGTCAATGGCAAAATTAAATTCCTTTGGATTGATAAATAATGGATCTTCATCGAAGATTGATCCAGGGAAATTCTCTTCGCCAAGAGATTTATCTCCACCTGTTTTCAAAAGGCAATTCTCGAAATTGTAGTCGAAATCGTTTCCCGGGTATTGGTCTGTTGAAATCTGACGGTTGGCATTTCCGTAAAAGATAGAATTACCAAACTTGGCATCTAAGTTAAATCCATAGGTTTTCTTATTGTATTTAAAGTAATTGTTTAGCTGCAAGGCCGGGTAGGTATTGGCTTTTTCAGCAAAATAGTTCGCAAAAGTGCAGTGATAAAAACGATAATTGCCACCCAGCTTCAGGGCAACAGTGTAATAACCTGAATTGGCAAAAATACAATTCCAAGCCTCAATGTTCGATGTTCGTGCTTCAATGCAATTCAATGTCATGTTCTCGATACGCGAATTGCTTATCGTTAACATCGGCTCCGGAGACAAGCCCAAACTGTCGAGTTGAATTCCTTTATCGGCATTGCGAATGACAACATAATCCATCCGGTTGTTTTTGCTTCCCTGGAGAAAGTGAATGCCGCCATACAAGATTAAATCGCCATCTTTTGTAATGCTTTGATATCCCCATTGGCCGGGAATGTTTTCGTATTCTTTTTCCAGACGATCACCTCCAAATAAAATTGGCTCTTCAAAAGTGCCGTTTGCTTTTAAAGTTCCGTTAACAAATAAACTCGAATTTTTATGAAAATGAATTCTGCATCCTGGATCGATGGTCAATGTATTTAGCGAATCAACCATTGCCGAATTGTAGATGAGGTACGGTTTATCGTTTATCCAATGTTCTGTTTGAATGTGCTGCCCATTTAGCAAATGAACATCCTGTCCAAAGGCAAGCAGTTTAACCGATTGACTGTTTCCATTTAAATCAAAAACAACAGAATCGTTTATAATCATGGGCAAGTTCTCGCCTGTGGGATCAATCGTTGCTTCAACAAAAATGAATAAACTATCTCTGCCTGCTAGTTGAATATTTTCTGCATCAATAGATTTTAGACCATTAATATTCAATCGGAAAGGAGATTTGTTGCCACTTGCCAGGCGAATTCTCGATATATTCATTGCACGACTTTCGGGATTTCTTACCGTGAAACGTTGGGTTGTTGAGCCAATTGTAGTAAATACGGTATCAAACGAAACGGTGTCGGTTGAAAAGCTTAGGCGAATATGGGGATTCGTAGAAATCTCTTCGTCTTTGTTGCAAGACCAGATCAGAAAAGCACAAAAAGCGAGAAAGGTGGTTGACAATAATAGTTTTTTCACTGCAAGAGTTTTACAGTAAAACGTACATCTTGTACTTTTTGTATAAAGACAATAAATTTTAAATGATAATAACTAAGAGAACCAGAAGCACCAGTAGAATCAATAATATAAACTGGTTGCGCACAAATAATCCGAGCAGAATCAGTATTTCAACCTCGTCGGTTATTGGCGTGGCAAGTTCGATTGTGCCTTTGTCTTTGGTAATAAACTCGTGCGAAGTGTAAGAGATAATGTCGTTTCCATCAAATTTCCACGACCATCTCGATTGCCAGAAGTTTTTCACTTCAAGTACAAAACGTTTTCCGTTGATAACAACGTCGCTGCGAGTATTCAAAAAATTGATCATTATAGTGGCTAGCAGTGCCTGGCTGTTGCCGTCGTATATTTCGAGTTTCGAAAGGAAAAATTCGCGGTTAAGCGTAAACAGGCGCCCATTGATAATTGCTTGAGCTTTCGAGCTCAGCATGCTTTCCCAATTTATATTCCCAATCTTCTCTGTTCCTTGCTGTATATCGAGTTTCGAGCCAAATATATCTTTAGTCCAACTAAGTATTTCCATCAATCTTTTTCTCCTTTTTTCGAAAATGCAATTTATAAATTTTCGAAAGAATATTTAAAGCATAAATACATCGGAAAATGCTTTTTAGAATTATTAACACATGTAAAGTAAAGGTTTTAGTTCGGTTGCTTTTTGTTGAATGTATTCCTGTAATTGCCGCTTAGCTTGGGCTTCCGAGGTACTTTCTGAATTCGCGGTGATCTTTCACCGTTTTAATATTTCGTGGTAAAGTTGGTTGGGATAATTGTACCTGATAACCCGAAATAAATATTTTTTGCTTCGGAAAACAGTTTTTTAAACGGGCAAGATAATCTTCGAGTTCAGCCTTTGGCATGGAATTAATAAATGTGGTGAACACAAAATCAACCTGTTTGGTCTGGCTTATCTTTTCGAGGTCGGAAAATGGAACTGCCTGTCCCAGGTAAAAAATGTTGAAGCCGCTTTTTTTCGCTAAGTACGAATAAAAAAGCAACGCCATTTCGTGCAATTCTTCTTCATGCGTAAAAAAGAGCATTGTTGAATTTCTTTTTTTGCTGATTGGCAATCTGTCGATAGCTGCAATTATCTTTTGTCTGAAAAGGCTGGAAACAAAATGTTCCTGCGCCGGAAAAATGGAACCCACCTGCCAGTATGTTCCAATCCTTTCAAAAAGGCTAAAGAAAATATTGAAAAAAGCTTCTTCAATGTCTTGTTGTTGCAATACTTCGTTAAGTAGTTTCTCGAAACCGATGGTATCCATCTGGACAATCAGCAGCATAAAACGCTCAATATAATCCGAATATGAGTTTTTGCCTTCTGTAATGTTCAGTACTTTTTCGCGAATAAGGTTTTCGTTCCACTCCGCTATTTTTGAAATTTTGTAGCCATTTTTGGTAAGCATCGAAATGTTTAGCAGGCGTTTCAGATCTTCGTCGCCGTACCAGCGAATATTTGTATCGGTACGGTTGGGTGTTAGTAGGTTGTAGCGTTTTTCCCAAATGCGGATGGTGTGCATTTTTATCCCCGACAAAACTTCGAGATCTCTTATAGAATATCCTGTTTCTTTCATTGCAATTAACTTACTTAAACAATGCAAATCGTTAAATATTGTTCAATTAGATGCTGCTAAAGTTAAACACATTTTCTTGCGTTTTTTTAAAATACTGATTTTTTGCCTGTTTCTTAAAAGAAAAGGATTCCATCGGAATCCTTTTGCAGTTTTCATCTCGCATTGTTATGTGCGAATTACTCTGAAATTAACACTTTGTCGATGATGTTTATCGCTCCATTCTTCCCCTTAATACAGGTTTTTATAAACTTCTCATCATTTACAGGAGCGCACCGACAAATCAATATTTATTTTCTTGACATTTGATCTCTTTTATTAAGGAAGCAGAACTTTGTCAATTACATGAACTACACCGTTGGCTCCCTGGATATCGGCTGCTACCACATTGCTTTCATTTACCATTACTCCCGAAGAAAGATCGACAGTGATGTTATGGCCTGTGTTTAATGTGGGTACTTCTCCGTTTGAAAGATCGCTCGAAAGTACATTTCCGGATACTACGTGGTAGGTTAAAATTGGTGTCAATTGCTCTGCTGTCAGGTCTTCAATTCCTGAAACGCCAAGCTCGGTAAACAGGGCTTCAAAAGCTGCATTTGTTGGTGCAAATACTGTAAATGGCCCATCGGCGCTTAATGCATCTACCAAATCTGCCTTAACTACGGCGCTTACCAGTATACTGAAATTGTCATTTGCTATGGCAATATCCACAACCGATGGAGGTAGAATTACTTTGTCAACCACATGGATTACACCATTGTCGGCTTCTATATCTGGTGTAGTTACCATTGTGCTGCCATTGATGTGTACCCCGTTGTCGACCTTAACATACACAGACATATTATTGTCGCTAAATATTGAAAGGGTAGGTAAATAGCCCGTTGACAAATCTGTTGACATTGCCTTGCTTCCAATTACGTGGTATAGTAATATTTCGGTTAACGTTTCTACCGGAATATCATCTAAAGAACTGGCTCCCAAATCTGAGAGAAGCGCGGAAAAAGCATCGTTAGTTGGCGCGAAAACAGTCAGCTCCGCCTCACTATCAGCAACGGCTCCAACCAAATCTGCTTTCATTAGCGCTTCAACCAGAATTGAAAACTCCGAATTAGCCGCAGCAATATCTGCAATTGTATTCGATTGTAGTGATTCCGGAACTAAAACAGCATCAATTACATGTATAACTCCATTTGTACCTTGTATATCTGTTGTTGTTACTTTTACGGTTCCGTTAAGTATTACGCCGTCGTTTAAACTAACCTCAATCTCTTCTCCGGAAAGTGCAGCAACTTGTCCTGCTGATATTTCGGTGGATAGCAAGTTGTCGCCTACTACGTGGTAAGTTAAAATAGTAGTTAAATCCTCAACAGAAACATCGTCTAGCCCCGAAATATCGAGAGCTGCAAACAATGCTGCAAATGCATCGTTTGTTGGTGCAAAAACAGTAAATGGCCCCTCTGCACTTAGCGCTCCTACTAAATCGGCCTTTACCACAGCACTAACCAGTGTTGAGAAATTATCGGAATATGTCGCTAAATCCACAACAGTTGGCGGAAGCAGTACTTTATCAATTACATGGATAATACCGTTCGAGGCCTCCACGTCGGGTGAGGTAACTTTGGCATTGTTGATCATTACGTTATTGCCAACATTTACCAGAAGTGACAATGCGCTCTGGTCTGGCGAATTGGTGTTCAGGCTTGGAATAGCCCCTGAGCTTAATTGGTTTGAACGAGTAACGCCATCAACCACATGGTAGGTTAAGATATTTTTTAAAGTTGTAGCATCGATATCATCTAAGCTGCTTGCACCAAGGTCGTTTAGCAGCGCTGCAAAAGCTGCATCGGTTGGTGCAAAAACTGTAATGTTGCTTTCAGTACTCAGAAAATCGGCTAAACCTGCCTTTTGGGCGGCCTGAATTAAAACTTCAAATTGTCCGGCTTCAGCGGCAACGTCAACAATCGTTTTTTCAGGTTCGGGCGTCATATCGTCGTCGTCGCTGTCGCATGATGTGAATGATAGCGAGAGTGCAATGAGTAAAACAGGAACCAATGTTATTCTTGTTTTAAGGCTTTTCATAAATTCATTTGTTTTCATTTCTTTTAGTTTTAAATATTTCAAATTGTAATTTGTTACTTTTGTTTAACACTAATAGGAACAAGGTTAAACAAAAAGTGTTTATCAAATAAAGGGAAAAGGTAAACATTCTGTTAGTTAAAATACAATATAGTCTTTTAATATAGGGGGTTTTAGTTAAAAGTTAAAAAAAGTTAAAATTATTTTAGAGTCATTTTGCTTTTGTGCATATAACTTCTTTTGATGAAAGATTAAGAGAAGATTAACTATCAGGCCTTTAAACATGATTTTTGTTAACATTCGTCAAAAACACAGAGCTTTCTCATCCTCAATCTTCTAAAAGCCTTAATTTTGCGGCACGATTTTCAAAAACAACTTTCAACATGGCAGAAAAAAATAAGAAGCTTTTCACCGACTTCAGTCCTGTTTCGACAGAAGAGTGGGAAGCAAAAATTAATGCCGATTTAAAAGGCAAAGACTACGAGCGCGCACTGGTTTGGAAGACTTACGAAGGATTTAGCGTGCGTCCGTATTATCGTCAGGAAAACCTCGTTGGGAAAGAGTACCTGGAAAGTTTACCAGGAGAATTTCCTTATGTACGAGGAAACAATAAAACCAACAATGATTGGTTCATCCGTCAAAACATTTTTGTAACAGATTTCGAAGCAGCCAACAAAAAGGCTCTTCAAATTCTTGGAAAAGGTATTACTTCGCTCGGGTTTTTATTCGCCGACTGCTGTTCGGTTACTGAAGAAAACCTGGCAATTTTGCTGAAAGACATTTGTTTGGAAGCAGCTGAAGTAAACTTTGTTTGTCCGACAGATGATTGCAACCTTGCAGAACTATTTACCGATTACGTATCGGCAGGTAACTGGGATAACAAAAACGTTGTCGCTTCAACTGCAACCGACCCAATTGGTTCTTTTGTTTTAAAAGGAATTCTTGAAGAAGATGCACTTGGAAAACTTAGCACGGTGGTTGAAAAAGCCAAAGCAGTTCCGAATTTCAGAACTATTGCTGTTCACGGAAAATTCTTCGCCAATAGTGGTGCTTCAATTTCTCAGGAACTCGGGTTTACATTGGCACAAGGTGCCGAGTACTTAACTCAACTTACCGAAGCCGGTATTTCTGCAGGTGATGCTGCAAAAGCGATCAAATTTAATATGGGCGTTGGAAACAACTACTTTATGGAAATTGCTAAGCTTCGTGCTGGTCGCTTGTTATGGTCTAAAATTGTTGAAGTTTACGGACCAGAATGTAAATGTGCCGCAAAAATGGTGGTACACAGCGAAACAAATCGTTACAACCTTACCATTTACGATCCGTATGTGAACATGCTTCGTACACAAACCGAAGCGATGTCGGCAGCAATTGGTGGTGCACATTCGCTAACCGTTCTTCCGTTTAACGCGGTTTACGAAGAAACAACCGAGTTCTCGGAACGAATTGCCCGTAACCAGCAAATTTTGTTAAAAGAAGAGTCGCACTTTGATAAGATTGCCGACCCATCATCTGGTTCGTATTACATTGAAACACTTACTGAGTCGATTGCTGATCAGGCATGGAAACTGTTCCTCGATATTCAGGAAAAAGGTGGTTTCATTGCAGCCTTTAAAGCAGGTTTTATTCAGGGTGAAATTAAAGCGATGTCTGCCGAGCGTGACAAACGCGTAGCACAGCGTCGTGATAATATTTTAGGTACCAATCAGTTTCCGAACTTCACCGAAAAACTGAAACCAGGTTTCGACGGTTCGTTGTTCGAACCTGTTGATCTTACAGCAGAAGGTGCTGAAGTAGAAACATTGAAACCATATCGCGAGTCGCAGGCATTTGAAGCTTTGCGTTACACAACCGATATGTATTCGCAGGAAAACAAACGTCCGTTGGCATTTATGCTTACCATTGGTAACCTGGCCTTCCGCAAAGCACGTGCACAATTTAGCTGCAACTTCTTTGCTGTTGCCGGTTTCGATGTGATTGATAATAACGGTTTCGCTACGGTTGAAGAAGGTGTGGCTGCGGCAAAAGCTGCCGGCGCCGATATTGTAGTGGTTTGTAGTTCTGATGAAGAATATGCTGAAATTGCTCCGAAAGTAGCAGAGCAATTGGATGAAGAAATTCTGGTAATAGCCGGAGCTCCTGCTTGTGCTGACGAGCTGAAAGAAAAAGGAATTACCAATTTCATTCATGTGAAAAGCAATATTCTTGAGGAATTGAAAGCTTACCAAACCAAGTTGGGAATTTAGATTTACAGATTAATAGACACAAGATTGAGAGAAGCAAGAAATTTTTAAGACTAAAATCATGCATAATTTCAAGGAATTAAAGATCTGGCAGAAAGGAAGAGCGTTTGTTAAAGACATTTATATTTTGACTCGCAAATTTCCGAATGAAGAACTTTTTGTTCTTACATCTCAAATGAGACGGGCAGCTATTTCAATCCCTTCAAATATTTCAGAAGGTTCTGGTAGAGGAACCAATAAAGATTTTGCACGTTTTCTTGATATTGCAACTGGTTCAGCATATGAACTTGAGTCTCAGCTTTACATCGCTTGTGATTTAGAATATTTTCCCGAAACAGAACTTGATATCTACCTTGAAAAGATTGAAGAGCTGCAAAAGATGATATTCAATCTCAAAAAACGAATTAACGAATAGTCTTGTGTCTAACCGTCTTGAATCTAAACATCAAAATTCAAAATTATGAAACCAAATTTTAAAGACATAAACATAAAAGCAGCGGCGGCTCAGAAAGATCTGGCCGAATGGACTGCAAAAAATAATATCAAAAAAGACTGGGTAACACCGGAGCAGATTCCGGTAAAACCAGTTTACACCAAAGAGGATTTGGAAGGAATGGAGCACCTGAACTACGCAGCAGGTTTAGCACCTTATCTTCGCGGACCTTATTCGGCAATGTATGCTATGCGTCCATGGACTATCCGTCAGTACGCTGGTTTCTCAACTGCCGAAGAATCAAACGCCTTCTACCGTCGTAACTTAGCGGCCGGTCAGAAAGGTTTGTCAGTGGCATTCGATCTTGCAACGCACCGAGGATACGACTCGGATCATCCGCGTGTAATTGGCGATGTGGGAAAAGCCGGTGTAGCGATCGACTCTATCCTCGACATGAAAATCCTGTTCGACCAAATTCCATTGGATAAAATGTCGGTATCAATGACCATGAACGGAGCAGTACTTCCGGTATTGGCATTTTACATTGTTACCGGGTTGGAACAAGGTGCAACTTTGGAACAATTGTCGGGAACCATTCAAAACGATATTCTGAAAGAATTCATGGTGCGTAACACTTACATTTACCCGCCGGAATTTTCGATGAAAATTATTGCCGACATTTTTGAGTTTACTTCGCAAAATATGCCGAAGTTCAACTCTATTTCAATTTCGGGTTACCACATGCAGGAAGCAGGTGCAACTGCCGACATTGAAATGGCTTACACCCTTGCCGACGGGTTGGATTACTTACGCACAGGTGTTAAAGCCGGTTTAGATATCGACGCTTTTGCGCCACGTTTGTCGTTCTTCTGGGCGGTTGGAATGAACCACTTTATGGAGATTGCAAAAATGCGCGCCGCTCGTATGATTTGGGCGAAACTGGTAAAACAATTCAACCCGAAAAATCCAAAATCGATGGCACTGCGTACACACTCGCAAACATCGGGTTGGTCGTTAACCGAGCAAGATCCGTTTAACAACGTTGGCCGAACTGCTATCGAAGCCATGGCTGCAACATTAGGTGGAACACAAAGTTTGCACACCAATGCACTGGATGAAGCGATTGCTTTACCAACCGATTTCTCTGCACGTATTGCACGTAACACGCAGTTGTACATCCAACAGGAAACTGAACTTTGTCGTTCAGCCGATCCATGGGCAGGTTCGTATTACGTTGAAGCATTAACGCACGAGCTGGCACAAAAAGCCTGGGCACATATCGAAGAAGTAGAGAAACTTGGAGGTATGGCAAAAGCCATTGAAACCGGTGTTCCGAAAATGCGTATTGAAGAAGCTGCTGCACGTGCTCAGGGACGTATCGACGGTGGTTCACAAACCATTGTAGGTATCAACAAGTACCGTTTGGATAAAGAAGATCCGATTGATATTTTGGATATCGATAACACTGCAGTTCGTAAATCGCAAATCGAAAGATTAGAAAAACTGCGTGCCGAACGCAACGAAGAAGATGTACAAAAAGCACTGGCGGCAATTACAAAAGCTGCCGAAACAGGCAAGGGCAACTTACTTGCATTAGCTGTTGAAGCAGCACAGAAACGTGCTTCTTTAGGTGAAATTTCAGATGCCTGCGAAAAAATTGCAGGACGTTACAAAGCAGTAATCAGAACGATTGAAGGCGTGTACAAATCAGAAGCAAAAGATAAATCGGAGTTTAAAGAAGCTCTGGAGTTGGCCAAACAGTTTGCCGAAATGCAAGGCCGCCAGCCAAGGATCATGGTCGCAAAAATGGGGCAGGACGGACACGACCGTGGTGCAAAAGTAGTTGCAACAGGTTATGCCGACCTTGGTTTCGATGTGGATATGGGGCCCTTGTTCCAAACGCCTGAAGAAGCTGCCAAGCAAGCCGTTGAAAATGACGTGCATGTGGTAGGTGTTTCTTCGTTGGCTGCAGGACATAAAACCTTGGTTCCTGCAATTATCGAAGAACTGAAGAAACTGGGGCGCGACGATATTATGGTTATTTGTGGTGGTGTTATTCCTCACCAGGATTACCAATATTTGTACGATGCCGGTGCAGTTGCCATTTTTGGCCCGGGTACCAGCGTTGCCGGTGCAGGTAAAAAAATCCTAGAGATTTTGATCGAAGCTTACAAAGAAAATTAGTCTAAATACAAGACTTAATATTTGAAGTTGCTATATACCGAAAGCCGGTTCCGTTTGGGATCGGCTTTTTTAATCAAAAAAATAGCCACATTTATCATGATGAAATTAAAACAGAAACAGGGTTCACGAAGAAGAGAGTTTGAATTGATTGGAAACAAGCTCTATATAAAAACTAAGTCAATGGGCGAGAGAAATGAATACTCGATTGATGTTGAATATCTTGGTCATGAACGGTTTCTAAAAACGCATTCGCCAGTTGGCCCCAGAATTGTTGGACTCTTTTTCTATGCGTTTATGATTCTTGTAATTATAGGTGCATTTATGGATGGAAGTTGGGATGAAGGCTACACGTATGGAACATTAATACTTGGCATTCTTGTTGGTGGAGGAATTGGCAGTTTGGCTTTTTTTGCAAAAATGAGAGATGAATTACATCTTGTTGGAGGATCGGCTCAAGTAATGTTTTTATTAAATAGTCCTTCTAAAAAGGAAATGGACGAATTTGTTGAAGAAATAATCTTGCGTTCAAGGAAAGTTTTACTCGAAAAATATTCAAAGATTGATCCAGACTTACCTGAAGAAACTCAAATAAATAATTTGTATTGGTTAAAAGAACGTGGTTTGATTTCTGAGGAAAAATACGAAGATCTAAAACAGGAATATAAGAATCAACGATTAATGAGATAGGTCGGCGAAGCAATATGAGTTGGCTTTTAAAAGCCAACTCATACTGAGTTGTTGATACTATAAGATCATATCTTCTTGTAATAAACCAATTCGTACCGAATTGAAGAGTAAACTTACTTTGAATATTTGATTGATTGAGAATCCGGTACGGATTAGATTTTAGTAACAAAAACAAATATGCGGAGAAAAGAGCTCGGTACGAGCTCGATTATAGAATAGGCCCGAAACATAAAACAATAGAGCCAAAGTTTTTAAAGAATCCCATAGGGATTTGATTATAGTAAGAAACGGGATACAAAGAAGCGCAGAACCTGGTACGGGTTCGATATATACCACCAGCTAATCAAAAAACTCAAACAGAAACTTTTTATCGTGTTCAATCTCAAACTTCTCCAGAAAAGTCGCATATTCTTCCCTGAAAGTTGTTTTTCGGTGGTGTTCTTTCTGATTGAGTATGTACTTAATAACTGTGTCAACGTGTGATTTACTGTATGAAAAACATCCATAGCCAACTTGCCATTGAAACTTGCCCGGAAACCATTTCTTCTCGTTTATAAAGTTTGTAGTGGCTCGTTTTATCTCCTTTATCGTTTCAGAAGGAGACTTTGATGGCGAAAAGCTCATAAAAATATGGACATGATCGGGCATGCCATTTACAGCATAACTTTTGTGTCCCATAGAATTAATCAAGCCCGAGATGAAAGGAAATACCTCTTTTTGTTGTTTGGGTTGAAGTAAGGCTTCTCTGAATTTTACTGCAAAAACAAAGTGCAGGTAGATTTGTGTGAATGTGCCGGGTACCATTTTTCTTTTTAAGATACAAAAAAAGTAGTAACACATCCAAGCCGTACCGGTTTGATTTCACGAAATGATATTAGTGATTATTAAAATGCAACTCGTCCCGAGTTGTTTGTGGATAGCAGATTGCAGTTTAGAAGATGAGAGATTTTGCCAAGAATCTCGACATATTCATAATTCGTTTTACGATGTTTTTTTGTTCCTGATTTTAAATCCTGAAAGGATTTGATTATAGTAACGTAGAAAAAATATCACGTAAAGAGAACTCTGTAAGAGTTCGATAAAATTGTTACAGATCTTTCAATGTTGTTACAACCTCTTCTACGTCGGCCCGGCCACCGTGGCTCGAACTTACCTTAGAAAAGACAATTTCTCCATTGGTATCAATCACAAAAGCCGAAGGATAAGCGGTTTCTTTTGGAGCATTCCAACGAAGGCCGTATTTATTCACCATTGAATAATTGGGGTCGAGTGTAAAGTAGAAACCATCGGGGAAAGTAAAGTCGCTGGCAAATTCTTTTGCTTTTTCCTGTAAAATCTCCGACGGTCCCGGATAAACGAACAAAACTGTTGCATTGTTTGCTTCCAATTGATCGGCTTCGGCAATAAATTCGCCAACCTGCCTTGTGCAAACAGGGCATTGGTATTCGGGCCATCCGCGCAAAACAATTAACACCACCGGTTTTTCAGCATATAGTTTACTCAGCTGCACCTGCTTACCATCAACCTGATTTAAACTAAAATCGATGGCCTGCTCGCCGGTTTTCACTTTTACGCTTTGAGAGGAAACAAATATTGGAAGGCATACGAGGAGTATTGCTGCAATTCTTTTCATGCTTTTATAGATTAAAATCACAAGAAGAACATTCGTGGGGCAGAAAAGTTGTGAGCATTGATTACAGCACAGTCTGGGACAGATCATTCACATTTTCCAAAAAAAATATACGAATAATGTAACGAATCGTATAATTTCAGGTATTGATTACAGTTGAACGACTTAAAACCACGGTTAAAAGAATTTTATGACTAAGCAGCAGAGTGACGAAGTGCTCATGGAACGTCTTGTTTGTGGCGACAAAAAAGTGGCGGGTATTCTGTACGACCGATATTACAAGCAGGTTTACGGCTATTTTGTGCGCATGACCAACAATACCGAGGTTAGCAGAGATTTAACACAAAACGTTTTTTTGAAAATACTGAAATACAGCCATAGCTGGAAAAGCGATAAGGTTTTTGCTTACTGGCTTTTTCGCATTGCACGAAACATTCTGATTGACTATTACAACGAAACCAGGAAGTTTTTCAGTGCTGAAGAAGAACAGGAGTCGATCAGCGACGAGCAGGTTGATCCGATCAGGGAAATGGATATAAAAGAATCTTACGAGTTTTTACTGGAAGCCATGGGACAGTTAAAACCTGCTGATCGGGAACTGATAGAATTGAGCCGGTTTCAGGGGTTTTCGTACAAAGAAATGGCGCAAACTTTACTATCAAACGAAAATGCGGTTAGGGTAAAAACATTCAGAGCAGTTCAACGATTAAAAGACATATACACAAAAATAATGATAGAGTGATGAAGCAGTGTGATGAAATAAAAATACATCTTCCGGAATATATCGACGGTGTGCTTGATGAAAGGACTTCTGCAATAGTGGAGGAGCATCTGAAGAGCTGTGACTCGTGCAGAAAGCTTCACGCCGAGCTGCAATCGTTTTTGCGGTTTAGCGACTCGTTTCCTGAAATTGAGCCACCATCGGGGATGAAAGAGGAGTTTATGGAAATGGCAGAGTTAAACGAGAAAGCATCAGCCAGAATTATAAAACTGCCGGGCTGGGCAAAAGCTGCAGCATCTGTTTTAATCGTTCTAGGAACTTTTGCCGTAGGATACTTTTCTGGTTCGCAAAACAAGGAAATGGATAGTTTGAGGGCCGAGATTTCTTCGATGAAACAGAAAGTTTTACTGGCTGGGTTACGCGACTATTCAGGGGCACAAAAGATACAGGCAGTATACGATATTTCAACATCGGGAGAAAGCAGCTCAACTTTGGTTGATGCCTTGGTGCGTACGATGAATAGCGATAAAAGTGTCAATGTACGTCTGGCTGCGATAAATGCTCTTTCGGGGATGATGGATAAAAACGAAGTTGTAAAAACTGAGCTTATCAATTCGTTATCGGTTCAGGAGAATCCTTTGTTGCAGATTTCACTTATCCAGGTTCTTACAGAATCGGGAGTGAAGGAGGCTAAAGATGAAATTGAATCGATTTCTAACGATGAAAATACCAACGAACAGGTAAAAGAATACGCCCGAGATATGGTAAAAACAATTATATAATCCGGAAGCTGCATTTTACGCCGGCAAATAATGCTTTTCGGAACAGATTAAGAAGTTAAAATAAAAACAGCCCGAGACTGCCATTGGATCTCAAGCAGGGAAAGGGGCATAAAACTTAGAAAAAATGAAAAAATCAATATTAATAATTATTGTAGCTATCTTTCCTTTGGTGTTATTTGCGCAAACAAACAAATACAAGTACATCCCAAAAGTAAAGAACAGGATTGAGGTGGTAGATCTTTTGGGCGAAATTTTGCTGAAAAACACCAATGAAAGTGCCATTGTAATTGAGTCGGATTTTGCAGTAGAAGCTCCCGAACGTGCCGAAGGGCTCCGAGTTCTCGGAGTTATGGACGATAATACAAACCTAGGGTTAAATGTTAGTGAAGAAAATGGTGTAGTTACTATTTCCGGGATTTGCAGGCAGGTTAGAGATTACAGTTATACTATTTGGGTGCCAGAGGGAGTTGCCGTGAATATTGATTACCACAGCCCGTTTACTAGTTCTGATATCACAGTCGATTCGTATAAGGGAAGCCTCGAAATAGAAGCACTGAGTGCAAATGTTAAACTTACCGATTGTACCGGGCCACTTACCATTAGCACGGTGAATGGCAATGTAGAAGCTGCATTTAGCGATTTAAACCAGGAAGAACCAACATCGCTGGTTTCTGTTACTGGTTTTGTTGATGTTACCTTACCTTCCGACTGTAAAGCTTCGTTAGAAATTAGTAATGTTACAGGTAATGTATATAATAATCTTGATTTGGTTAGTGAAAGCAAATCGAAGAAAAGAGGCAGAGAGAATAACTTGATTTCTTTTAGTCAGGGCAATAAGCATAACAAATACACACTAAACGGAGGAGGAACCAATGTGTTTCTAAAAACAGTTACCGGTAATATTTATTTACGTAAGAAGTAGAAGCCATGAAAAAACTTTGTTTGGTAACAGCATTGCTTCTTGCAGTAACATGTGCGGTATCGGCTCAAAAAGTAATTGACGAAAGGATTGAAGTTGATGGACAGGACGCGAAAATGAAACTGAGTTTTGCCGATACTATTAAAGTAGAAGCCTGGAATAATGATTATATTGAATTTCATGTTTCTGCCGATATTGATAACAACGAGCACAATGATTATTACGATTTGAAGATCAGTAATAAGGCAGGTAAAATTGAAATTGTAGAAGAAGTTGATTTCGATGCGATTAAGGAAAAGGAAGGGACAAAAAACCTTTGCAGCTTTGAAACAGATATTTTTTACTCGCTCAAAGTTCCCGAAAAACTAAATATAGAAATTGAAACGATTTCAGGCAAAATAGAACTGCTTGGTTGTGCAGGCGAAATGAAGATCAATTCAATAAGCGGTTTCATCGATTACTCAATTCCGGAAAAACATCAGGCAAGAATAAACCTGTCAACCGTTACCGGTGAGGTATATTCCAATATAAATTTTGATGACCCGGTTTCTTCCGATATCTCGTGGGTAGGAACAAAGCAAAAGCTTACTCTGAATGGAGGAAATAAAGATGTTGAATTAAAAACAGTGAGTGGCGATATTTTCCTTCGGAAGCTTTAAATAAAAAAGCGAATCCGTTTACGGATTCGCTTCTACCTTTTCTGTTTAACCAAACTAAACTATATTATCCTAATGTTTATTAGGAGTTGATTTTAAGGTAACTTTCTTCAGTTAGCTTCCTGCCCAAAATTTTAATAAAACTTATTTCACAGCCAACTTGTTTTTCAATACTTACATGACTCAAAAACATTCAAAAAGTTTAAGCAAAATGTGTTAAGATATAATAAAATAGTGGTAGCTGTATTTTTGAAAATAGACTTAGTATTATTACAATAGATAATTGAAAAAGAGGCATTAAGGAAGGTGTGTATACGAGACTGGTTTACGCTATTATTTTTTCAAGAATTATGGTATTTTTATGGTCGGAATAGAGAGATAAAAAAGGGAAGTGTTTTTCTGCGAAATCGCTTGTGCCTGACTCAATAGTAACCAGTAAAATTTTCAGAATGAAGGACCACGGATTGGCAAAACTTTATACCGATACTTTTCACAAACATTGGGATACTATCGCATTTTCTGATTTTGATGGAGGCGATTTCAAATACAGCGATGTAGCAAAAACGATTAAATCTCTTCACCTTTTTTACCAGTTGCTTGGCTTGCAGCGTGGTGACAAAATTGCTGTGCTGGGGCGTAATTCAGCAAACTGGGGAGCCGTTTTTCTATCGGCAATTTCGTCGGGGCTGGTTATTGTGCCAATTTTACCCGATTTTAATGAAAAGGACACTAATCATATCATTAACCATTCTGAGTCGAAAATTATAATCGGTTCGAGAACTCTGTTGGATAAGGTAGACTTCGAACACTCGCCAAAACTCGAAGTAGCTGTATTTATTGAAGACTTTAGTTTTGCCGGCGGAAAGGACGACAATTTTCGTTACAAGCTGGCGGATGGATTTCAGTATTACGAAGAGAATAAGCTTACAAAAGGAGGGTTTCAGTTTGAGGAGTGGGATCCGGAAGCGGTTTGTGTTATTTCATACACATCAGGCACCTCCGGTTTTACAAAAGGAGTAATGATTCCGGAGCGCAGTTTGGTATCGAATATTGTTTATGCGCGAGAACATATGCCGTTGAAGCCGGGCGACAAAATTGTTTCGTTTTTGCCAATGGCACATGTTTACGGTTTATTGTTCGAATTCTTATTTCCGGTCACTCTTGGGTGCCACATTACCTTTTTGAGCAAAATGCCAACACCGGCAATTATCACCAAAGCATTTGGGCAGGTTCAGCCACACCTTATACTTTCTGTTCCGTTAATTATCGAGAAGATTTACAAGAAGCGAATATTGCCGGCAATTGATAAACCTGCGGTAAAGCTCTTGCTAAAAATACCTGTAATTTCCGGAATTATTCTGAAAAAGATCAGAGCAAAAATGATTGAAACATTCGGAGGTCGTTTCTTCGAGATTGTTATTGGTGGTGCGCCTTTGAGTGCCGATGTGGAGAAGTTTTTTAAACGAATTAGCTTCCCGATAACGGTTGGTTACGGGATGACAGAGTGTGGCCCACTGATTAGTTATGAAGCCTGGAATAAAACAATGCCTTCATCTGCCGGTCGCCTGGTAGATCGGATGGAAGTTCGAATTGATTCTGATGACCCTTATAATGTTGTTGGCGAAATTCAGGTAAAAGGTGAAAATGTAATGCTGGGCTATTACAAAAATGAAAAAGATACAAACGCAGCATTTACTGAAGATGGCTGGCTAAAAACCGGCGATCTTGGTGTAATCGACAAAAACAATTTTATCTATATCAAAGGCCGGTCGAAGAACATGTTGTTGGGGCCATCGGGACAAAATATCTATCCCGAAGAAATTGAAGCTAAACTAACCAACCAGGATTATGTCGGCGAATGTGTTGTAAAAGAAACGAATGGCAAGCTGGTTGCAATGGTTTATCCTGATTTTGAATCGATGAAAGCTGATGAAATAGCTGAAGCTGATCTTCCGAAAATAATGGAGGAAAACAGGAAAGAAGCAAACTCAGAACTACCCAAGTACGAGCAAATTGCATCAGTAGAACTTGTTTCGGAAGAATTTGAGAAAACGCCAAAGAAGAATATCAAGCGTTACAAATACGTGTAAAAATAGGAGGGCTGAAAAGCTCTCCTTTTTGTTGGTACTATTTCTCTAGTTTGTTTAAATGCACATCCATTTGCGGGAAAGGAATTGTTATTCCGGCTTCGTCGAGTGCCAACTTGCCCGCTTCATAAACATCAAAATATACAGTCCAGTAATCTTCGGGTTTTGTGTAAGGCCGAACTGCAAGGTTTACAGAACTGTCAGCCAGTTCGGAAACCCCAACAAAAGGTGCAGGATCTGTCAGTGTTTTTGGGTGATCGTTTAAAATCTTGAGTAAAATGTCTTTTGCCTTTTTAATGTTTGAAGTATATGAAATTCCGAAAGTCAAATCAACGCGAATAACGCCTTCTGTAGTATAATTTACAATGTCGTTACTCGATACCGCAGCATTTGGAAGAATAACTGTTTTGTTTTCGGGTGTTAGCAGTATCGTAACGAAGATGTGAATCTCTTTAACCTTGCCTAAATGTCCTTGAGATACGATAAGATCGCCAACTTTAAAGGGCTTAAAAAGCAGGATCATTACTCCACCAGCAAAATTGGCCAGTGTTCCCTGCAAAGCCAAACCAACAGCTAAACCTGCCGCACCAACAACAGCAATAAAGGAAGTGGTTTTCAGACCAACCATTTCAGCGATACTAATCAAGAGCAAAAGCTTGAGCAATATGCCTACCAGGCTACGCAAAAAACCGCGCAATGATACGTTCACTTCACGTTTTGTCATTACACGGTCGGTTCCTCTTACTATTCGGTTTATTATCCAAAATCCAACAATTAAAACAACTATTGCAATAATTATTCTCAGGCCGTAAACCGCAACAAAATCAAATGCTTTGTCAAGCAACTCATGGTATTTCTCATTCATAATATTTGGTATTTAAGTTTTTGATAATTTACAGAATTTGAGAGTAGTGAGCAATCTTTATGGGGCAAAATTCAATTCTTTTTAAATCGTTCAAATATTCTTACTTTTATAACAAGCCAATAAAACCTATAAAAATGACAGAAAACTCAGTCTTTTTTGGTTCGTACTTTTGTTTTAACTCACGAATTTCTACCCCGCATTGAGAATGTTTACTTTCATCAAAATAATTAAGCAATAAGAATACATAAACTTAAATCTACTAAAATGAATACAAATCGAAGAAATTTTATCAGAACAACTGCCGCCGCTACTGTTGGGGGTTTGTTAATATCTCCTGCATTGGCGAATGCTATGTCGAAAGGGGGCAAGTATAAAATATCGCTTGCTGAATGGTCTTTTCACAAAGCACTTTTTGCCGGGGAAATGACTAACCTTGATTTCCCGAGAGTAACCCGCGAATTGGGCATGGAGGGCGTTGAATACGTAAATCAGTTTTTTAAAGACAAGGCAAAAGATCAAAAGTATTTGGCTGAACTAAAAAAGATTACAAAGGACGAAGGAGTAAGAAATGTACTGATTATGTGTGATGGGGAAGGAATGGTTGGCCATTCGGAAAAAGCTGAACGGGAAAAGACAGTTGAAAACCATAAAAGATGGGTAGATGCAGCTGCATTTTTAGGTTGCCATTCTATTCGGGTAAATGCAGGTAGCCGAGGAAGTTATGAAGAGCAGCAAAAGTTGGCTGCCGATGGCTTGCGCTTGTTGTGCGAATATGGCGACACACAAAAAATAAATATTATTGTTGAGAATCATGGCGGTTTTTCAAGTAACGGCGAATGGTTGTCGGGCGTTATGAAAATGGTGGATCACAAACGTGTAGGAACACTTCCCGACTTTGGTAATTTTGTGATCGATAGACAAACTGGTGAAAGTTACGACCGCTATAAAGGCGTGGAGTTATTAATGCCTTTTGCAAAGGGAGTAAGTGCAAAATCCAACGTTTTTGATAAAGAGGGAAACGAAGCTAATATGGATTATTTCCGTTTAATGAAAATTGTAGACGATGCTGGCTATAAAGGCTTTGTTGGTGTAGAGTTTGAAGGGTCTGAATTATCGGAAAAAGAGGGTGTTATTGCCACCAGAAAGCTGCTGGAAAAAGTATTTAAAACATTATAATTTGTTGGCCTTAAAACAAAACCACCTTTTATGGGTGGTTTTTTTATGCTTCAAACTGTTAAAAAATATTCCGATCGAAACAATGCCAATTTAAATGCGTAAAGACTTTATACAACTTTGAATACTTTTTAAGTAACTTAAGTGGTTGATTGAAAACATTTAAGACAAAGTTTTGGAGGTCATTAGTTGTTTGTCTTTCAGGGGAAAGCGGTGATGATTCACCGCTTTTCGATTTTATAGATTCATTCTGAAAGATTGTGATAATCTTTTTTTGGGGGCTGGCATCACAGACCAAGGACGATTAAAGCCAAACTCATGGACTATAGAAACTTGTTTTTTATGAGCTCAATTTTGAAATACTGCTGTTCTTGTTGCCATTCCATTGAATGGTTCAAATACCAGTTCTATATTTTTCAATTCAGTATTGCTCAGAAGTGAAAAGTCGATTTCAATTTTTTTACTTTCTTCTGGGAATAAAGTGATGTAATTGTCGCTTAAATAAGTTGGAAGTATCAAGTCTCGGCTAATCTTATCCAGCACTTTTATTCGGGTGAAAAATGCCGTTTCATTGCTTGTGTTTTCGACTGTTGTAATAATCTTGGTAGGTGATTCTTTTATAATTCTAACTTGAAGATCAACCTCTTCAAGCTCTTCCAGTTTCTGCACATCGTTAGGAGTACCAGTCAACCAATATAGGTTTTCATCAATAGTCTTTTCCTTTTCATCAACTAGTTTTAACCGTAAAAACCAAAGTCCTTCAGGTTTTTGGGAGTGGTTAATCTTGCCTGCAATCTCAAGGCTGTTTGGATCTATTTCAACTGAAAATTTTTCCTGGTAGACTTCCTTTCCGTGAAGATTGAAGTAGCTGGCAATAACCTTTAAGTTCTTTGCTTCGAAAAGCATTTGGTTAACAATGCAAAACGACGAGTCATTCAGGTTTAACTGAACATGCAGGGGAATCGCTCCATGCTGATATCCGTAAAAACCGCCATTCTGTTCCAGAAAAACATCGTAGAACTGCCCGCGAAGTGAAGCCCATGGATTTTGATTTTTCCATACCAGCATGCCGGTGTACATTTTCCACATGCCCGCATTAAAACCCTCTTGCAGAGCCCTGTATTGCTCGTAATTTACTACCTGCGCTTTTTTACAAAAATCTTCAATGCCTTTAATTTCTCCAAAATTCTCTATGTGATCTCCATAACCAATATACTTGTGGTATTGCCAAACCCGGTTGGCACGGTCATTCCGGGGAGGGAACAGATCTTTCTCTTCCATCATTTTACGCATCGTTTCTACATTTGGAAGCCCCACTGAACCTAGTTCAGGATTGAAGGGGTAGGATGGAGTTACAAAAAAACGTGAAGGATTTTGTATGCCATAGGGGCCGTCGCCATTGCCCCCAATTGTGTTTCGCAGAATGCTGTCTGACGTTGATTCGTTTACATAAAATCTGGTTCCGTCGTATTTAGGAAAAACTTCATTGGCAAGTTTTTCGTTGATATCATCTGGAGGAGGGAATTCGTTGCCTCCGCACCACATATACAAACTCGGATGGTTGCGAAGCATCTTAATCTGATCGATTGCAGAGTTGATAAAAAGCGAGTGATTGTCAGGATATGATCGTCTGCGCTCCTGCGATTCCTTCTTTTTGGGATCGAACCAACAACCGTTGCAGTCTCCGGTAACCCACAGGTCTTGCCAAACCAAAATGCCATATTTATCACAAGCCTTGTAAAACTCCGGTCGCTCGGTAATCGAACCGCCCCAAATACGAATCATATTCATATTCATTTTGGCGTGCATTTTTACTTCAGCTTCATACCGCTCGGGCGATAGTCTCAACAATGCATCAGAAGAAATCCAGTTTCCACCTTTTATAAATACCTTTTGTCCGTTTATCAGGAAGACCCTGCCGCCTAAATCTTTGTCAAAATAAGTTCCGGTTTCGCGGATCCCAAAATCGAGTGTTTCCGAATCTGAAATATTGTTGGATTGTTGAAATGATATTTTTAATTGATAGAGTGCTTGTTTGCCCATTCCGTTTGGCCACCATAAATCGGGATTGCTCATTTTTATTTCCGGAAATTTGACAAACAGAGTTTCGTTCGGCGTAATGCTAACTTTTTGTTCCCATTTTTCATTTCCGATTTGCGCGATAAGAACACCGTTCTGTTGCTGAGCTGTGGCGTTAAGCAGTTCTGTTGAGATATTAAGAAAAGCAGGATCTTGCTTTTTCCCGGGAATACGTTTCCCAGGGACTCGGGTTTTTATATAGGGGTGCAGAATATCAACGGGGCCTGTAATTTCTATGGCTACCTGATCCCAAATTCCTGTGTTTCGGTCGCGAATAGGCGCAACCCAGTCCCATCCGGGAGTATATTGTTGCGTAACCGAGCGTGCAATGGTGCCATCTCCTCCTTGTCCGCCGTTGGCTTGTCCCACCGGATCTGGTGGTTTTACTTTTACTGCAAGATTATTTTTGTTGTTACTATTAAGAAAAGGGGTGATTCGGTATTTCTCACGCAAAAACATGCCCTCATGCGTATCCTGGTTCACGCGTTTCCCGTTTAGAAAAATATTTGCAGCGTAGTTAATGCCTCTAAACTTTAGCCATGCTTGCTGGCCTTTTTCGAGCTTTGGAAGTGTAAATGAGTTCTGAAACCAAAAAGTATAAAAATCGGCCCCAGCATCGTATATGTCCGGGATAAGTTCGTTGTTCATCCCGAAAAAAGGATCAGGAACCTTTTTGTTGTCCAGTAGCGTTGTTAATACAGTTCCGGGAACTACAGCATCCATCCAATCGTAAAGCTCAAATCCCGGACTTGAAATTACTGTTCCATCTACCGGAAGTTCATTTGCTCGTTTTGCTTTCCAGTTTTCATTCAGCAGAATCTCCTGTTTCTGTGCAAACGAACTGACTGAAAAAATCAGGGTAAGAATGCTAAGACAGAGTGATTTATGTTGCATGGTGTTTTGTTTTGCTCGAATTACAGTTTCAAATTACTTATGTAAGATAAGATTTTTTCAAGCAACTTAACAGGCGGAAGATTCATTTTAAGGTACCGATATCAGCAAGATAAACAGTGTGAAAATGAAGAATGACTATTGTTTTTTGCGGTAGAACGGCAAGTTCGGATCAGTTTTTCCACCACTTCCTTTGTTGTTTGTTCCCAGTTCGAAGGTGTAGGCTAAGCCAACACTAATCTGCATGGTTAACGACAACTTCCGGTTATATCGAAGCAGGTTTTCATCCATATTGTAGGTGAAATTTGGAACCCCGTTAATAATCCCGGAATTAACAATTGTACTTGTACCATCTATTTGAAAAGCGAGGTTATCCGAAATATCGTAGCTAAAACCTAAACCTACTCCGCCATGAAAAGCGGGCCATTTTTTCTGCTCGGAATTGGACGTTCCGCGAGCATAGAGAACGTCAGACTCAATTAAGTCAGGTTCTGAGCTGACGTTAAAATCCTTGTAGGTAAGGTCTGTGCCTACAAAAGCGACAACGCCGGTTAATTTGAAAAAGGGCTGAAAGCTTTTCTCGGGAAAGAAAAAGTACTTGTAATTCACGGCCAGGTTAATCAACGTGGTGTTGTATTTTATCGCAGATTGAATGTATTCATCCTGATACTGGTTGAAGTACTGTGTTAAATAGTAATTATAAAATGGCGGATTGTCGTTATATCCTTTTAACGTAGAATAATCGACCTCTATACCAAAAAATCCTCTTCCCGAAATCTGGAATAATAGCTCGCCTTCAAAACCATACGATAGCTGTGGTGTGAAAATATCGCTGCTTTGCGCTGGTGATTTGGCTAATGCTTCGGGGTGTGGATTATCTGATTTGCCAAACTCGGAAACCATCATCCCCGAGTTTGCAGCTATCCTGAAACCAACCAACTGTGCATTGTTTATCCCGGGTAACGCAAAAATTATGAATAAGAAACATATGCTCTTTTTAATATCCATTCGAAAGTAATAACAACTCATAAGTTAAGTTGTTTTCATTAAAAAGAAAAGAAGTTCCTTAAAAACTACCTTCGCTCTTTTACCTCTTTGGCATCAACCACTTTAAACAGTTTGTCGGCTCGTCTTAAAACCGTTTCTATAGGAACGGAAATGCGTTGTCCTTTTAATCCTTCTTTTACAGGTTCAAGCTCAAAACGTATTTCTTCCACTTTTCCCTGAAAAACACCGGTAGTTGGGCCGGTAACAATAATTTCCTCGCCAATTTTAAGGTTGTTGGTTTCAAGCTTAAATTCGGCAACGCCTATTTTCTTGAAGTAATTGGTTACTTTGCCGATGTAGAGTTTTCGTTTACTGGCTCTTGATCCATAATTGTGACTCCATTCTCCTAGTCGTTGTCCGAGATAGTAGCCGTCCCAAAAACCACGGTTAAAGACAGCTGTTAAACGATTGTTCCAGTCTTCAATTCTCTCATCGGTAAAATCTTCGGCAAAATAGGCGTCAACAGCTTCGCGGTAACATTGTGCCACTGTTTTTACGTATTCGGGTGAACGGGCACGCCCTTCAATCTTCAGAACAGAAACGCCTGCATCGAGAATTTTATTCAGAAAATGAATGGTTTTCAGATCTTTTGGCGACATGATGTATTCATTGTCGATCTCAATTTCGGCACCGGTTTCTTTATCGGTAACTGTGTAAGCGCGGCGGCAGGTTTGCAAGCATGCACCCCGGTTTGCCGACGAGTTCATTTCGTGGAGGCTGAGGTAGCATTTTCCACTGGTAGCCATGCACAAAGCGCCGTGGACAAACATTTCGATTTTCATCAGCTCGCCATTTGGTCCCGTCACATTCTGTTCTTTTATCTGGTTGCTGATTTCCCAAACGCGGCCTAAATTCATTTCGCGAGCCAAAACCACAACATCGGCAAAGTTCGAATAAAACTTCACTGCCTCGATGTTGGTAATATTTACCTGGGTTGAGATGTGTACTTCAAGATTAATTGATCGTGCGTATTGGATAACCGAAATATCGGCGGCGATAACCGCAGAAACTCCGGCTTCTTTTGCAGCAGTGAGTACTTCGTGCATTTTATCGAGTTCGCCATCAAAAATTTCCACGTTCATGGTAAGGTAGGTTTTTACCTTATTTTCGGTGGCAATACCAACAATTTTACGAAGGTCGTCGAGATTGAAATTGTTAGACGAGCGCGAACGCATATTCAGGTTTTCCACCCCAAAATATACCGATCCGGCTCCTCCCTGAATAGCTGCCATCAACGATTCGTACGAACCCACAGGTGCCATTATCTCCACATCTCTTCTTTCCATTGTTTGCTGAATTTGAGGCGCAAAGTTATTGAACTTTTCCAAAGTTCGAAACTTTGGAAAAGTTTATGATTCAATGCAATTTATGTTTGTATGAAGTTAACGAGTTCGCCTAAACAAACTTCTCGCGTTTTTGCAAATTGAATAAACCGTAGAGTATAAATACAATCATTCCGATAGCAAGGAAAATGCGGTTTTTACGGATGGTTCCTTCCCAAATCACTTCGTTTAAATTATTCGGAATATCAAAAGGATTTAAGAAGGGATTCCACTGGGTATTTCTCATGACATCCTGCAAAATTAATACTGCAACGCCGATTAAAACCATGGTAACCGCAGTACCATTTCCATTTTTTATCAACGTAGAAAACATAAATGCCATCGACCCTAAAAATACAATCGGAAACATCAACTGGTAGGCCATTTCCAGTACGTTTACTTTGTAAAGCAGAATTGATGCGAACTGCGAAAACAGTAGCACGACCAGGAAGACCAGTGTGTAAATCATAATCAGCCGCACCAGCCAGACTTTGTAGCGGTAATTTGGTATCCCGAAAAGCATTTCCAACATTCGCGAATCATCATCGTTCTGAATGCCAAATACCGAGGGATAAAAAATCAGCAAAATTCCGGGGAAAATAAGTAGTCCGTAAACTACGTCTTCGCCCAAGGTTTCGTTGTTTAATACTACCTGAACTGCAAAAAACAGGAAGAATGCCAGTGCTGCAATCAGGAACCAGATAAAACGGTTGGCAAAAATTATCTTTAGGTTGTACCTGATCATTTTAACCAGGATAAACAGGTCGTTTTTTATATTGAGTTTTGAAGCCATGTTACACAAAATCTTTTAGTAAGCACAAATAAGCATCTTCAAGGTGCGGCGATACATTAACAGCGTCTTCTGTTGGTTTTTCCTTCGCCAAACAGCGCACTTTAATGTTTTCTCCATCGCGCATATGATGAACAATCAGTTGTTTATTGGACATGTTGTCGAATTCTTTTGCCGGAACCGAAAACTGCCAAACAAAGTTATTACCCATATTCACCATTTCACTTGGTGTTCCGAAGTATTTCAGGTTTCCGCGGTTGATTACAGCAACCTGGTTACACGAACTTGAAATATCTTCAATAATATGAGTAGAGAAAATTACGATACGCTCGCGGCTTAATTCTACAAGCAGGTTACGGAAACGGATACGTTCGCGCGGATCAAGACCTGCAGTAGGTTCATCTACCACCAGGATACGCGGTAAGTTTAATAGTATTTGCGCAATACCAATTCGTTGTTTCATACCGCCCGAGAATGCACCGATTTTATCTTTTCGGCGTTCCCACATGTGAACACTTTTTAATACGTATTCCAGTCGCGCTTCACGTGTAGGCGTATCTTTTATGCCTTTCAGAATTGCCTGATAATCGAGGAATTCCCAAGCCGACATATTTTCGTAAGTACCAAAAGCCTGAGGCAAATAACCGATCAATCCCTGAAGTTCTTCACGATATTTCTGCGTATCCATTCCGTTAATCCAGATCTTCCCGTAACTCTGTTCCAGAATCCCTGTAATTATTCGCATCATGGTTGATTTTCCGGCGCCGTTCGGGCCAAGTAAACCAAACATACCAGTTTTTATTTCGATGGTAACACCGTTGAGCGCCCTGAATGGTTTTTTACGTTTACCGATAATAGGTATTTGGCGTACCAGGTTGAAGTATCCTCTTCTGATGGTTCCGAAGCGACCTTCAATCCGGGCAATATTCATATTCTTCTTCTGAATATATTCAGCGGTACTGTAGATAATCAATAATACAAACCAGATTATGGCAATAAAAATCACCATCCCGATATTGTCCCAATTCCTGTAGAAAACAAAGAGGAATACCAGCGGAACAACCCAGTAAATAATGTTGTAGATCCACTTTTTGAGTTTTTGGTAGAATTTCTTTCCGCTTGATTCGTGCAAATTAACGAGAACCTGCTTAACGGGTACCCATAGCAAGAAGAGGAAGAAGTAAACCATGTGCGACAATATCCACATCCACAGGTTACTTTCGAGAAAGAAAAAGGTAAAGTACACGACAAACACAAACAGCGGCAATTCCCAAACAAGGTCGCTAAAGTCGCGCAGGTGTTTGTAATCTTTTGTCAGTCCGGCTCTTTCTCGAATTTTAATTCCCGATTTCCATTCGCGAACAAAACGAGAATCGCGGTCGTATATTTTTACCAGTTTACGTACTTTAATTACGATTGGCTCTTTTTCGTCAATAACACGTTCGCTGGCCTGACGCAAGCTGGTTGTTACAAATGCAATAATACCCGGAACAAGGATAATAAGCAGCATGAAATCGAGTAGTTGCCACAAGAAAGAGTCAACTTCGAAAAAGATGAGGTAACTACCAAGCAGATAGGAAACAGCAATTCCAACTTTGTAACCCCAGTGTAGCGATTTCATCCAATTCAGTGCATTTTCAAGTCCCGCATAAAGCGTCGGGATAAATACCAAAGTTAACAAAGTACTCAGCGCCAATCCTCCAATTACAGTAATGGCAAATGGAGCCCCAATTGCACCAACATATTCGGCCTGTCCCATAGCAAGGGGGAATAAAGCAACAATTGTTGTAATAGCTGTAATCAGGATCGGGCGTACCCGCGAAAGACCGGCAGTCATCAATGCTCGCGATTTCCGGTAACCCCGTTTTCGAAGAATATTGGTAAAATCGATAAGGATAATTCCGTTATTCACCACCACTCCAATCAGAATGATAAAGCCCATTAATGTGTTGGCATTGAACAAGCTGTTTCCTGTAAAAATTAGCGCAAGGAAAGAACCAATTGCTGCTAACGGGATTGAAAACATCAGTACGAATGGCGTTGAAATCGACTCGAAGACAGAAGCCAGAATCATCAGGATGAGAATAAAAGCTGCCGCAATGAGAAATTTAAATTCCGAGTATTGGTCTTCTTCGTGGATAACTTCAACCGCGACGCCTGAAGGCAATTTATAAGCGCTGATAATATCGTCGATTTCCAAACGGTACGCTTCAAGCAAATCCTTCGATTGTTCGGCTTCGTCTACAAAACGGTAGTTGAGTTCGATCTGCTTTTCCTGATTAATACGGGTAATACTTGCCATACCGTCGGCATAAACGAGGTCGGCAATATCTTGCAAATCATATGTTGCTCCTTGATTGTTACTGATAGATAAGCGCCGCAGATCTTCAATTCCTTTCTCAGAATCGTCTTCATCAACTCCGTCGGGCAGTTTTTCTTTTACAACAATCTCGTATTCTTCTGTACCTTGTTTGAAGTTAACTCCGGCGGTAAATTCTCTGGTGAATGTTCCCAGTTCAGAACTAATATTGTTCAGCGAAATACCGTATTCAGTAAGCAGAAGCTGGTTAAAAAACAGGTGAATTTCGGGGCGATTTCTGGAGACACTAACGTTGGCCCGGCGGATAGATTCCAGATCTTCGACATAATAAAGAAGATCTTCGGCAACGCCTTTCATCAGCTCAAAATTTTCACCTTTTATCACCACGCGTTCCTGGTTGCTGCCAATACCCATAAATTGGGCAAATCCCTGGGTGCCAGAACGACCTCCGCCTCCGCCACCTCGGAAACTTGAACTTGAGGTAGGTGCTTCCAAACTGATCTCAGCCTGCGAAATATTATTTATCCGCTTTTCAACATCGGATTTGATTTCGGCAATTGTGCGGTCGTCAATGTCTTTATAATCGTCTTTTAAAATAAAGGTCAGAATTGCTTCCTCTTCTTCAATTTTCGAAATAAGATCTTTCTTTTCGGCAATGTCTTCCAACCTGCTCTCAGCTTCTGCAACTACTTTATCTGTGGCTTCGAGAGTTGAGCCGGTTGGCATAGTTACATAAATTGAAAACTGGGTTTCTTCCACTTCGCTAAGGTTGTTGACGCTTATGGCCAGAACAATAAATACGGTTAGGAAAAACAGCACAATTGCGCCGATAATTGTTTTTCCCGGCACGCGCATACTTGCTTTTAGCAGTAGAATATAAATCTGAATGATGCGGTTGTTGGTAGTTACTTTTTCGTAGAAAATATTGTGTTGACGTTTTCCGCGTAACAACACGTGTGCCGCCATTGGAATAAGCAAAAGCGCCACAAATAGCGAAACCATCAAAGTAGAAATAATGGAAACACCAACATGGTTACCCAGTAGTTTTATCATGTAATTGGTAGAAAACACGAAGGGCAAAAACACTGTTACTGTTGTAAGCGTGGCTGCTACAATCGATCGCCAAACTTCCTGCGTTCCCTGGGTAACTGCTTTTTCGGGGCTGTAACGGTTTCCCGAAAGCCGGTAAATATTTTCGAGCACCACAATGCTGTTGTCGAGTAACATACCGATAGCCAGTACCAAACCAACCAGTGTTAAACTGTTGATTGAAATGTTGAAGGCATAGAACAGATTGAATGCTGTAAACACTGAAATTGGGATTGCCAATGCAATAAAAGAAACAATGCGGAGGTTTTTCAGGAACATCCACAATACAAATATTGCCAGCAAACCACCCACCAAAGCCAGGTTGATCATCTGGTCGATATTCTTTTCCATTACCTCGGCTGTGTTGGTTTGAACTACGATTTCAACGTCCTTGGCTGCTAGTTTTTCATTCAGTTTTGCAATTTCTTCTTCCACACGGTGAGAAAGATCGATGAGGTTAGCTTGCGAATCGCTAACCAGCAACATCGAAACAGCATCAAGTCCATTAATACGGCTTATGGATGTTTCTTCTTTTACTCCAAAGTATACGTCGGCAACATCGCGCAAATAGATCGGGCCGTCGGCCACAACTATATTTTCAATGTCGGAAACTTTATCGTACTCGGCTGTTACATGTACAAAATATTGTTTATTGGCGTCGTGCAGATAGCCTGCAAATGTTCGGTTTTGCGAATTGCCCGAGATAGCGCTTCGTAATTGCGCCGGAGTAATTCTGTAAGCTTCACACGCCGCCGCGTCGTAGGTAACTTCAATCGAACGTTCCTTACCACCGTAAACCGATACAGAGGCTACACCGTCGATGTTTTCCATCTCTGCAGTAATCTCCTGGTCTACAATATTACGCACGCGGTCAACACCTCCACTTCCTCTTATTTGTAACTCCATGAACTGGTTGGTAAGCTGCTCTATATCAACTTTGTTAACTACAATAATGAAGTTTTCGTCGAGGTCGGCAGTTACCAGATCAATCTTTTCCTGGAGTTTTAGAAATGTATATTTGAAGTTTATGTTCTGTTTGAAATTTACCTGAATGGAAGCCGAGTTGTTGTTAATGTACGACTCCATGCTTTCGATGCCTTCCATAGTTCCTATGGCGCCTTCAATCGGTATAACAGCCTGGTTCTCCATATATGTTGGATCTACCTCTATGCGCGATTGAATTTGCACATACAACATCGGTAATTCGGCATTTGGCATCAATTCCACCGGTAGCAATTTGTAGGAGACATAGCCTAAAAGGGTTAGCCCAACAAACAACATGCTGATGAATATTTTTCTATTTATGATGAACTTCATAATTCTTGTTTAATGGAACACTGATGACGTTGATTTTGCTGATTCTCACAGTTATTCATTTGTGAATATTTTTCTTCTGATTTCCGGTTTCTTTCCAAAGTTGAGTAATGAACCAACTTCAATCTCAGTGGCTTTTAGATAGTTTATAAGCTGAAATTCATGTTCTTCCACTACAGCTTCAGCGGCCTTAAGTTCAAATATCACACAATCGTTTACAATAATATCAGCATAATATTCACCAACTACAGATTTATTGTAAAAAACCTTTATTTGTTTTTGAGCCTGAACAAATAATCCGGCGTTGTGCAATTCAATTAAAAGAGCATTTTGATAAACTTTTTCGAGAAAGCCATATCCCAGTGCATTATACACTTTATAAAAGCATTTTATAATTTTCTCAGTTAAGTCAGAATATTTATAATCAGTGGTCATCAGTCAAATCAGTGTTGTCAGCGTTCTATTTATTTTTTCTTACAAATAACAGCCTGAAGCGATCGAGCACATCATATACACAGGGAATTACAACGAGTGTAAGTAAAGTTGATGTAACCAAACCACCAACAACCGCAAGTGCCATTGGCGAGCGCAGTGAAGCACTTTCACCAAAACCAAAGGTTAATGGCAACAAGGCCAGAATGGTTGTTAAACTGGTCATTATAATTGGGCGGATACGTTGCTGGCCTGCCTGTAAAATGGCTTGTCGTCTGTCTAATCCTTCCCGCATCAATTGGTTGATACGATCTACCAGGATAATGGAGTCGTTTACCGCAATACCTACCAACATAATTACTCCTATGATAGCCATTATATTGAAAGTTTTACCCATGATGAAGAACAGGAGCACTGTTCCCACAACGGCTAATGGTATAGTGAGAAGAATGGTAAACGGGTGTATCAGCGATTCGAACTGCGATGCCATAACCATGTAAACAAGAACAATCGAGAGGATTAAAGCAAACGAAAGGTTACGTAGCGAATCCTGGCGTTTTTCTTCTTCTCCGGTTACTTGTATGCGGTAGTCGGGCAGAAGGTCGATGGTAGAAACTTGTGCTCTGATTTCCTTTGAAACGTGGTCAAGTGCCGTTCCTTTTTCCATCTGTGCTGTAACTTTTCCTATACGGTTTTGGTTTCTTCTGATAACTTCTTTTGGTGCCACGCCGTAGCTGATGTCGGCAATTTCATTTAACCTGAAAATCTGGTCGCCCGAGGTAATAAGGAATGAGTTAATCTCATTGAGTCCTTTTTCAGGAACTTTAATGGTAATGTCCTGCATTTCTCCGTTCTTCTCCAACTGGCCGGCGTTTTGTCCTTCCAGTTGTTCTTGTATTTGAGAAACAACAGTATTAATGTCGAGGTTATACATTCCGGCACGCATGCGGTCTACATGAATTTCAACTTCAGGAGCACCGTCTTCGATTGATGTTTGCACATTGAAAAGTCCACCCACACCAAGCATTTTTTCTTTTACCTGGTTTACTATATTTTCAATCTGATCGAGTTCTTCTCCACGTACTTCAACAATAACTGGTGCTTCATCGGTACCTAAAATTGATTGCAAAGCACTTTCTTCCTGAGAAAATGTTAACTCTAAACCTTCAATATCCGCAGTTAAATTCGATAAAGTTTTAACGATACTTTCTGTAGAAGTAGTAGCCTCGTTTTTAAGAATCACTTTTATTTGGGCTGTATTTTCGCCTTCGAAAACAGCATTTTCGTTACCAGCGATACCAGTTGTTGGTCCGGCTTGCGAGAAAACAATATCAAGATTGTCTCCTAAATAATCAATTAGTATGCTCTCGATGTTTCGTACAGTTGACTCAGTACGCTCAAGTTTTGTTCCTTCCTGAAGTTTTAAGTCAATGGTAAGTTCCCTTGTTTCTGTTTTCGGCATAAATTCGGTGCCGATGTATGGGATCAACAATGCCGAAGCTGCAATTGCAACAGTAGCAACGATAATAACCAACCATTTTACATTCAGCACTTTGTCGAGGAAGCGGCCATACCCGCCAACTTTCATTGATTTTGCTTTTAACGGAGCTTTGCGGTTGCGGTAAAAACGGTGATACATCATTGGGATAAGGAAAATAGCTACTACCAGCGACGACAGTAATGAAAAAGCTACTGTCCAGGCCTGATCTTTAAATAGCTCTCCCGATGCACCATGTAAATACACAATTGGCAGAAACACAACAATGGTTGTTAAGGTTGAAGCAGTAATTGCTCCACCAACCTGTGCAGTTCCTTCAATTGCGGCGTCCCGCACACTCATTCCGTTTTCGTGGTTACGGAAAATATTCTCCATTACAACAATCGCATTATCGACGAGCATACCTGCGCCAAGCGCAAGTCCTCCCAATGTCATAATATTTATGGTGAGATGGTTAAAATACATAAGATTGAAAGTGGCGATTATTGAAATTGGCATCGCAATACTTACAATCAGGGTAGTACCGATCCTGCGTAAGAATAGGAACAAAACAACAATGGCCAGCAAAACACCGATTAAGGCAGTATTCTTAACCTCATCAATTGCGCTGCTGATAAAACGGCCCTGGTTGGTAACTTTAGTGAGGTGATAACCCGGTAAAGCTTTTTCTATGTTTACCATCGCTTCCTCAATCTGTTCAACAGATTTTACCGTGTTGTATTTGGTTTCTTTGTAAATCGACAGCCCGATACAGCGCTCGCCATTGATATGTACAATATTGTCGGGATCTTTGTTGCTTTCGCGAACAAAAGCTACATCTTTTAGATAAACAGGAGCCATTTCAACATTCGAACCCGTTTGGGTAGTAGTTTCGCTGCTAACTGCTTTGTAACCCACAATCAGATTTTCGAAATCTTCGGTGGTTTGAAGCATTGAAACACCTTTTACAATGTACTGAACTCCCATGTCGCTGATTCGTCCGCCGGAAACATTACGGTTGAAATTCTGAATACGCGACGAAATCTCGTTCATCGTCAGGTTTTGCGATTCCAGGCGATAGACGTCGGTTTCAATAATTATTTCACTTTCTTCCTGACCGGCAAGTTCTACTTCGGCCACCCCTTCTAAACGAACCAGTTCGTTGCGGATATAGTTTTCCGCTACTTTCCTGACTTCGTTCATGTCTTTTATCTCATCATGTGTTAATCCGAGAATCATTACCGGAGTGGTATTTGGGTCGTGCTGTGTGATTTTCAGTTCGTCTATTTCTGAATTCTGGGTGAGGGTGTTCAATGCCTTTTGAAGGTCGAGGAAAGCCTCGTCCATGTCTTTGTTCCAGGCATATTCAACAGTAATTTGTGCCGATCCTACTCGGGAAACAGATGTAACCTGAACCACGTCAGACTGACGAATGGCCAGTGCCTCGATGTTCTCAACAAACTGCTGCTCCATTTCTTCAGGCGGGCGCTCACCCGAAGTAACCTCCACAAAAATGCGGGGCGAATTCAGGTCGGGAAATAAATCAACACCCAGCTTATCGTACGAGATGTAGCCCAGGAGCACAACTCCAAGCACCACCATCAGCACAGTAACCGGATAGTTGACAGAAAATTGTGTTAATTTCTTCATAATATATAGTTAGAAGCACGAAGCACGAAGCGGGAAGTTCTAGTGACTTCCGGCTTCCAGCTTCCGACTTATTATAATATCACTTTAACTTTTGAATTATCGCGCAGTGTTTCAAATCCTTTAATGATCAAACGGTCGTTCGGATTCAGTCCTTCAACGACTTCAATTTCGTCTTGATTAGATATTCCGGTGGTAATTGTGCGGTCGTCGGCAGCACTGTTTCTTCCCACTACAAAAACGTATTTTCCTCTCGATCCGCTCATAATCACATCACGCGGGATAACCACAGTACTATCCTTTTGAGCAGTAATAATGTTGGCCTTAACAAACATTCCCGGTCTGAATTTTAAATCAGGATTGCTTATGTTGAGTTTCCCGGCAAAAGTCCGTGTTTCGGTGCTAATTGCAGGAGAAAGTTGGGTTACCTGACCAACAAGTGTGTCTTCGGTTAGAGTATAGCTCGTAACCAAAACCTTTTGTCCGGTTTTTATTTCCGATATATTTTTTTCAGGCAGATTAATGTCGATGTACATTTGGCTGTAATCCATTAATTTAACCATGTTTTCACCGGAGCTAACTCTTACGCCTTCGGTATAATAAGGCAGGTCTACTATAACTCCGGAAAATGGAGCAACAACCTGCATTTTTGCTTTTTGAATCTGGGCATTTTCGAAGCTGTATTGAGCATCAATTTTCGATACTTCAGAGTTTCTCAACTCGCGAAGGGTAACACCGCCTTTTTCGTAAAGCGATTGTTGCTTCTCGTGTTCTTGCTCCGAAATTTCAAGATTTAGCCTTCTTGATTCAAGCGACAACCCGTTTTCGTATTCTTCGTTTTCAAATTTTACAATTACCTGTCCTTTTGCAACCCGGTCGCCCAATTTAAACTTGCGACCTGTTCGTGGATTAATTTGCAGAAAATAGTCTCCTTCAATTTCAGAGGTTAGTTCAGTTTCAGCAGCAGCTTTAGCAGTTCCTGTGGTTGAAATAAATTGCTGAATACTAGTTAGCTTGATGTTCTCGATAGACACCGGAACTGCCAGGTCGGCAGATTCGGATGAGGGTTGGTTGTTACACGATGCAAGCGCTACAACAAAAATGATCAGGATTAATAATTTTATATTCTTCATGGTGATACTGTTTTTTCGCTGGTTATTTTTTGTTTTCGTTTAGGTAAAGTTCTGTCGGTAAAATGGCCTCTTTTGTTTCGAAGTTATACAATGATTGTATTTTAAGATTTAGTAGTTCGATTTTGTAATTGATAAGAGCCTGGCTGTAGGCAATTTTTTGTTCAGATAACTGTGTTTGGTAAAGGTTTAAATCCATACCGGTAAGGTCGCCATTTTCGTAACGTTCCAGGTTAATTTCATAAGTGAGTTGTGCGTTACGCTCGTTTTGTTTTGCAATATCAATTTGTGTAAGCTGGTTTTGAAGGTTGCGGATAACTTGGCGGATATTTACAATTATTTGTTTTTTTTCTTCCGATAGGTTTAGCTCATTTGATTTTATGCCGGCTTCGGCAGCAGCAATCCGTGCTTTCCTTTCACCCCAATCGAAAATTGGTATGTTAAAACCTAGACGAATTGAAGGACTGCGCGTTGGCTGTTCAAATACGTTGCCCAATTTTTCATCTTCTCCTGAAATACCAATTCTCAGATTCAGGTCACCCCTGAATTCGTTTTGGGATTTAACATCAATAAGCGAAAACTGGCTGTTTTCAATATCAATTTCGCGTTGTCGTAACTCCATTCTTGATTCTAATCCATTTTTTATCGCTAACTCAAGATCAACCGGTACCGGGTTTGCAGCAACATCAGCCAGAATAATTATATCCTGGTAGAGATCCATTCCAAGATAAAGCTTTAACTGATCTTTTGCATTTTCGAGACTCACCTCTCTGTTTTGAACCGTTGATTTTGAGGTAGCAAGGTTTAATTCGGCCTGGTATTGTTCTTCTTTGGCAGCTAAGCCAGCATTTACCTTATTTACAATTATTTCGTAACTCTTTTGTGTGTTGGCCAATTCTTCTTTAGCAATATTCAGGTTCATCTGGGTCATGTACACATTATAGAAAAACTCTGTTACATTCCTTTCCAGATTCAGGCGTTGCATTGCGTAGCTGATTTTGGCATTTTCAAGATTTAATTCAAGTTGTTTTAACTGAACTTTCAACCGGTTGTAGGTAAATAAGGGCTGGTTAAGATTCAGAGACAGATTGTTAAAGAAAACTTCACTGGGAATTTTTACAGGATTATTTGGATCCTCGGGATTAAATCTTTCAGAGTACGAGTCATTCCAACCAAACTCATTTACGAGCGAAATTGTACCATCAGTAGGAAGAATTGGTTGGGATATTCTGAAAACGCCGTTGCTCTCGAAACTCTTACTGGTGTACCAATCTGAGTTGTACGAATCGAACTGGCGTGTTTTGTTATAGGTGACGGGATTAACTTCCAGCGAGAAACGGGATTTTAACGCTGCACGTTGCGCTTCCAGGTTCTTTTGGTAGCGTTCGAGATTAAGTAATGATTGTTGTAAATCAGGGCTTCCGGTTTCGGCTATCGAAAGTGCTTTGTTTAGGGTTAAAGCTTCCTGAGCGTTTGTGCCGAAAGCAGAAAACACTGCAATAAGCGCAACAAAAAATACGTTTTGGAATAGTTTAAATTTAGATGTTCTCATTATCTGATTTTTAATTGTTTTTAGAGTTCTACCAACTTAATGGCATCGGCAAATACCATGCTTAGTTCGGTTTTGTTTGAGAGTTCGATTACTGCTGTATCGGGCGAAAGATAGTACGATCCGAGATGGTTCCAGCCACCTTCTGCCGACTGAATATCAAGGGCTGCTTCTTCCACTCCGTCATCGCTATGAATTGTGAAATTGTAATTTCCCTTGTCTTCGTTTCTGTTACGTCCGCGGGGGCGCATTTTATAAAGATGGAAATACACATCGTAATAGCCGGCTTTTTTTAACGGAACATTCCAAGTTGCTACCTGGTCGCCGTCGCCACCTTTTATATAGTAGCCCGAACGAACATACTCGCCGTAAAATTCATCGTTGGTTACTGCAGTCCAGCTTGTTGCCGGCCTCCACCAATTTATTCCCTGGTACCTGCTTTGCTTTTCTTCCTTTTTAACGATCAGTTTCTCAAGCAAACTTACACTCTCGTTTTTAGTTACTGTAAATTCAGGGTCTTCGTTATCTACAATTATTTCGTTGGGCAGCTTCATTTGAACGGGGACATCTACTATCCGTTCTTCTTCAATCGGTTTTGCCTTCGGATCTTCTTCGACATCCCGGAAAAACTCGAGCATTGTTTGCGGAATATTCTTCGATGTCATGGTGTTTAAAATAACCATTCGCGGTGCACCATTTATCAAATAGCTTAGCTCTTTGGTTTGATGCGCTTCCAGATAGATAAGATTGTCGATAAGATCATCTCCACCGCCGCCGCCTCGTCCGGGGCCGCCGCCTCCCATTTGGAAACTCAGCTTAGTTAAGCCTTCTACATCCGAAAAGTTTGTTATTTTGAGGCTTACCATAGTTTTCATGGCATCACCACTTTTTACTTTTACAGCTTTAATCGGGGAAATGAGGTATCCGGGCAACGCTTTTGCTTTAAACCAGTTATCCATTATCGGTACCAGTTCAATACCAAATTTATCGTTTATCAGTTTATCAAATTCCTCAAAAGAAATGTTTTTATACCGGTTCTCTCTCAATACTGTTCGCAGAAAATCTTCAAATTCTTTTTGTCCGGCTTTCCATTGGATGAGTGAGAAAAGCGCATCTCCCTTCAGCTTTATTACATTGTCAACAATGTCTTTCTGGTCGGGGTCGGCTAATATTTCCTCAAATGTCTGATCTTGCAGGGCCACGTTAGCAAGCACATCTTCACTTTCTCCATTCATATTACTCATAAAAATAGAGCGCATATCCATTGCTTGTCCTTTCAGGTAAGCTTCGAAAACCCGGTTGGTAATCGGCCATCTGTCAGATTGAATATTATTCTGAAAGTTGTACAACATCGGGAAAATGAAGTATGGGTTTTGTAGTTGTGCAAAGTTCATTTGGCCGCGAGAGAAGCTTCTTTGTTCTTCGCTTTCTTCTGTAAACTTTCGGATAAAGCCTTCAACAACCCGAACTTCTTTGTCGAGATCTGTCATTTCTCCTTCGTTGCCTCGACGTCCCCATCTTCCGACACGTTCTTTTTGTTTTTCGAAGTCTGCATCGCGCAATAAATATCCTTTTTCAGGAAAAAGTATTTGTTCCGGTTGAACACTTTCCTGGATGGATGTCCACATGCGGGCATAGGTTTTAAATTGGGCAGGCACTTCAACCAGATTGAAACGAGTTCCGCTGTAATCGAGGTTGTAGCTGCGTTTAAAGTCTTCAAATCGCTCGGTGATTATGTTTCCCAGCGTATCTTTTGATTCCTCGAATTGATCACTGAAATAATCGTGCCCGTCGAGATACCAAACACCAAAAGTTACCCCTTCATCCTCCATCGATTTTTGTTTATAGTGGCCAATAGCTAATGAGAGTTGGGTAAGAGGAGTGTTGTTTTTAAAGCTGAATTCTCCGGCAGCGATTTCATTTATCTCTCCCTGCGAAACAGCTTGCATTCCTTCGCTTGTTTTTACTTTCAGCGAGAAATCAACGAATTCCGGATGATGCCAACTTACATCTTTATCGCTGTAGGTTACACCGGTTTTCGGGTACCAGTTAGCTTCCTTGGTTAGCAACACATATTCGGGCGTAATAAATGCATAACGTTTATCAACATTAAGTACAAACTTTCCGTATTTTTCCAGCCTGTCTTCTTCCTCAATGTCGAGGTAGCAATAGGTTTCATCTATTTTCCCGGAGTATGTAAGCTCAACTTTAGCAGAATCTCCGATTTGAATATTCACCTGATCTGAAATAATAATAAGATGTTTGTCTCTTAAAAAAGGTGTTTCTGTACCGTTAATCTTAAGGTCGGAAACTTGCAGACCTGCATTGAGGCTAAAAATCAGCTTATCAAGCGGCTTTGATTTGTCGTTTAGAACTGTCATTGTCGAAACAACATCAATCTGCTCTCCTTTGTGTTCAACGTTTATATCGTGGTGAAGTATAGATGGAACTGACTGTTCAACGTATTTGTTGTTCAGTTCTATTATTTCCGCTCTTAAGTTATCATTTTGCTTAAAGGTGTAGATGTGTTCGAATCCAAGGTATCCTGCTCCTGCAATAAAAACGATGCTAAATACTATTGAGAACCAAGTCATGGTTTCTGATTGCGGCAGACGTTTTAAAAGAAAGATGGTTAAAAAAATAAAACCAACACCTAAGCCAAAATACATTCCGCGGTGTATTAAAATGACTTCAAGATTTCCAAAGCCTACGATATCAGAACTCAGCATAGGAATGTTAAAAGCCATATAATCGAAAATGTAATAATACTTAGCCTGTAAAAGGAAAAGCGTAATTCCGATGTATCCCAAAACCAGAACAAATGTAATTGCCTGGTTGCGTATAACGCTCATTAACAGGAATGAAAGTCCCATGATAAACACCAGCGTTGGAATACTGATAAGCAGTAAATAGACGATATAAGATTCCCAAGCAATTGCCGTGTTCTGAGCTAATGCATTAAATATTAATGCCATAATTACAACTGCGATGTTCAGGATCATAAAAACCTGCATGTTGCCAAGTGTTTTTCCGATCACATATTCGCCGTTGGTCATCGAGCGCATATAAATTACCTCGGTGGTATCCAGTTTCTTATCCCGTTTCAAAAAGTCAGAAGCCAGGAAAACGGCAATTACTGCCTGAGCTACGTTAAGTATTAGGAGGTTGAAATATGGTATTGCACTTGGTATTGCGCGTATTGCCCAACCTTCGTCGCCGCCACCTTCGATAATCATCCCAAAGTTCATCCCAAACAAAACGAACAATGAAAGTACGCTGAAAATTCTAAAGAACCAGCTACGGAACAGGGTTTTACGTTCGTATTTGGCAATGGAAAAGATATTATGTAGTGAAATCATTTTTGCTGCTTTAGGCGTTTGACCATTGGTTGAGTTTGTTTTCCATAAAATGTACGTAAGCATGTTCCAGGTTGGGGGCTATTTGTTTTCCCTGGTAGCCGTCGATTTCTTCTGAAACTACCTGAACTTCCCAGCCGCCATCAATAGGGATGGTAGAAATCACCGGGTATTTCTCGTTAATTTCAAGGTATTCAGCTTCAGTAGCTTGAATCTGCCATACGTTTCCTTCAGCTTCTTTCACCAACTGTTCGGGCGAGCCGGTAAATGCCAGGTTGCCTCGGTTTAGCAGTGCCATTTTATCGCAAGTACTTGATATGTCGCCAACAATGTGGGTTGAAAGGATGATAATTACGTCGCGTGTGCTGATTGTGGAAAGCAAATTTCGAAACCGGATACGTTCTTCCGGATCGAGGCCGGTAGTGGGTTCGTCTACAATAATCACCTGTGGATCGTTGATCAGCGCCTGGGCAATCCCCAAGCGGCGCTTCATTCCTCCCGATAATTTATTAGCATTACGATCTCGGGCTTCGAATAAACCCACTTCTTCTAACATTTGGTCAACAGCATTTCTTCTTGCTGTTCCGTTTTTCATGCCGGACAAACGTGCTGTATAGTCAAGAAATTCGTAAGTTTTTAACTTCGAGAAGAAACTAAAATCCTGAGGAAGATACCCTAGCATTGAACGGATTTCCCGTCTATTTTTCGATAGTTCAAGGTCGTTAAAATAAACCTTTCCGTTGGTTGGTTTCATTAATGTGACCAGAATACGCATTAGCGTTGATTTTCCGGCACCGTTGGGACCTAATAAGCCAAACATCCCGTTTGGAATATCGAGGTTCAGATTTTTAATGGCGTAACTTCCGCCCTTATAAATTTTGTTGAGATTTTCAATTTTTATATGCACAGCACAATATTCTTTTTACAGACAATGACTTGGACTTATGAAGGTAGGAATCGTTTAATTCCATAAGTAGATAAATATGGCTAAAATTACATCTTCTGAATAGGGCTTCATCAATTATCTTTTCAAAAAAATGAGGATGTCTGCTTCTATGATATTGTTGTGTTGCTCTTTTTTGTTGATTATTATAGTGTTATCGGAATATTGAAGGTGCTGTCAAAAAAGAAAAAAAGCCCTTTCAGAATAACAAAATTGTTATCTGAAAGGGCCTTTATTTAGAAAAGTTTTATTTACAGTTCGGCAAAAAATCGGTGGTCTTTCACTTGATCTGTAACAACCACCTCGTATTTTCCTTTATTCAAACGCGAAAGGTCAAGACATTTTTGAATGGCTAAGTCTTTACCAAGTTTGAAACCGTCAACATGATTTCCATTTTGGTAGATATTTACAAAAACCTGCTTTTGCGGTCGGTTGAATAGTGAGATACTTAGCTTTTTGTCTTCGAGGCGAAAATAGGGTTCGTAGCAACGCAGTGGCGCTCCAACTTCTATTTTCTCTTCATTAATTGATAGATTTCTGCTAATGCTTCTGTTGCCGTAGTTTACGGACATACAATAGCTTCCGTTATTGAAGTTGGAAAAATCAAATACTTCATTCAGCTCTTCTGTTTGCGAAGAGGTTCTTTTGAAATAAAGAACGGTACCGTTACAATCGGTTAATGTGACCTCCAGAGTTGCTGCTTCAGGAGCTTTGTAAGCCAGCATGGCTTTGTTTTCCTCAACAAGGATCACATCCATTGTTGGGAATTCTGCGGCAAATCCTACTGATACAATAAAAAATGTCAGGATTGCTAAAATCCAGCTTTTTGTTTTCATGACTGTTTTCTTTTAATTGTTTTAAAATGGCTTGTTAAAGCTACTAATACCGAAAGCGCGAGTCAATTTAATTCGGTTAACCGTTAACAATAAAAGACAAAAGGATACAAAAAGCGGGTGAATAACACTTGGCGATGATTTTGGGTATTGGCGCTTAAAATGTATGCGAAACAACAATGCTGGTGTTAAAATTCTGCCAGGGGATAAATATTTTGGGAAGAAGCTGTGGAGAAAACTTTTAGCGCTTCATTATACCATAGCAAATAATCTTCAGGATAATGTCAACACTTCTTTCGAGGTTTACATCGCCATAATAACCGGCAGTTAGCGGCATTTCCAAGCCTTTAATTGCAGTGGTTATTCCGATGGCGGCAAGATTGAAATCGTAAATTTCGAATTCACTTTTACGAACACCTTCAATTAAAATTCGTTTAATCATTCGAATTTCGTCTTGCTCGTATTTTCTTTTTACTTCGTCGATAAAACCAACAGCAGTAATATCATTTTCAATGGCGTGGTAAAAATTGGCAAGATTGCGGAAAGTAGCAAGTTTTGTTAAAATGTAATCGCGTAATTTATCTACCGGATCGGTATTACGGTTAATCACAATTTCAAGCTCGTAAGCAAGAATGTCCACTTCTTTCATGATCACCGCCTGGAAAAGGTCTTCCTTGCTTTTGAAATAATAGTAAAGAGAACTTTTCCCTTTGCGTACTGCGTTGGCAATATCGTCGAGAGTGGTTTTCTTAAAGCCGTATTTACTGAAAATTTCGCGGGCGATTTTCAGGATGTTTTCGCGATTCGCATCCTTTTTATTACCGTTCTTGCTTAAGTCCTGCATGTCAGATTTTAAACGAAAATATAGGCAAATATAATTATTTATTTAACCTGTAAAACATATTTTAGAATTTTAAACTATTATAGACGATAAGCTTCCCCGGGGCTCAAAGCACCTTTATTTGCTTCATTTTTAGGCCTGCTTTATTCGAAAGGATCTGGCTCAATGTGCTTTGCCAGCCTAAAGTCGAGTTGTTTCCTTTCGAGATTTGTGCGCCAAACTTTAACATTTATTTTATCGCCTAGTTGGTACGTTTGCCGGGTGTGACGGCCCACTAAAGCATAATTTTTCTCGTCAAAAACATAAAAGTCGTCATCAAGCTCGGCAATTGGTATCATGCCCTCTATTTTATTTTCCAGCTCAACATAAATACCCCAGTCGGTAACTCCGGAAATAACTCCCGGGTAAATCTTTCCGATGTGGTCTTGCATAAACTCCACTTGCTTGTATTTGTTCGACGAGCGTTCGGCATTGGCAGCCCGGCTCTCCATATCCGAAGAGTGTTTGCAGAGTTCTTCGTATTTCTGTTCGTTAGCAGACCGTTCACCTGCTAAGTATTTTTCCAGAAGCCGATGTACCATCATATCAGGGTACCGCCGGATAGGCGATGTAAAATGTGTATAATAATCGAAAGCCAGTCCATAATGCCCGATATTTCGGGTAGAATATTCTGCTTTAGCCATTGAACGGATAGCCAGCGTCTCGACAACATTTTGCTCGTTGCATCCTTTAACTTTGTTCAACAGATTATTGAGTGATGTTGCTATGGTTTTTGGCGTGGTAAGCTGAATGCCGTGCCCAAAACGTTTTATAAATGTGTTAAACGATACCAACTTGTCGGGATCAGGTTTGTCGTGAATACGGTATACAAAAGTCTTGGCTTTTTTCTTCGGCCCAACATTTCCGATAAATTCGGCAACACGTTTGTTGGCCAGTAACATAAATTCCTCAATCAGTTTATTCGATTCTTTTGCCTCTTTGAAAAATACCGACAGTGGTTTTCCTTTTTCATCAATCTCGAATTTCATCTCAATCCTGTCGAATGCAATCGAACCGGCATTGAAACGTTTTTCGCGTAATTTTACTGCAAGGTCGTTCAGGATGAGTATTTCTTCTTTTAAATCTCCTTCCCCGGTTTCAATAACAGCCTGCGCTTCTTCGTAAGTAAACCTTCGGTCGGAATAAATCACGGTTTTCCCAAACCATTCTTTTTTTATCTCAGCTTTATCGTTTAGCTCAAAAACGGCAGAAAAACAAAGCTTTTCTTCGTTGGGGCGAAGTGAGCAAACTCCATTCGACAAGCGTTCTGGCAACATCGGAACAACGCGGTCGACCAAGTATACCGAAGTAGCTCGTTCGCATGCTTCGTTCTCAATAATCGAATTTGGTTTTACATAGTGCGTAACATCGGCGATATGAACACCCACTTCCCAATTGCCGTTGCTTAACTTTTTTACAGAAAGTGCATCATCAAAATCTTTTGCATCTACAGGGTCTATGGTAAAAGTGGTGATTTCCCGGAAATCGCGCCTCTTTTTAATTTCTTCAGCAGGGATTTCCATCGGAATTTTCTCAGCCACCTTATCTACATTTTGTGGAAAGATGTGGGGAAGGTCGAATTCGGCAAGAATTGCGTGCATTTCGGCATCGTTGTCGCCGGTATCGCCTAAAACTTCGTTTATTTTTCCAAAGGGGCTGCGTGCTTTCGAAGGCCAGTCGGTTATTTCTGCAATCGCTTTTTGCCCGTCTTTTGCCCCGTTCAGGTGTTCTTTCGAAATAAAAATATCGAAGCCGACTTTTCCGGTGGGGATTAGAAACGCAAAGTTGCGCGAAACCTGTACTGTACCCACAAAAATCGATTTTGCCCGTTCAACAATTTCAATTACTTCTCCTTCGTAATCGTGCTTTTTACGGCGGGCAAAAAGCCTGATGTGCACTTTATCTCCTTCCATCGCATGTTTGAGATTTCGCGATGGAATAATCACCGGGCGGTCGAGCTCGTCGCTAACGACGTACGCAAAACCTTGCGGCTGCATTTCAACAATTCCGGTAGCTGTTCCCGTTTTAGCTTTCAGTTTATATTTTCCGCGTGATATTTTATCCAGGTAGCCATCATCGGCAAGTTCCTCTAAAACAACGTTAACCAACTTTCTTGTTTCTGGTTCTTTTATTCCAAACTCTCCGGATATTTGTCTGTAGTTTACTGATTTTCCGGGCTCTTCATAAAGAGACGACAGAATTGCGTTTTTTAGTTTCTTTTTATTGAACGTTCCTGTTTTCTTTGTTTTAAATGGTTTTCTTTTCTTCTTTTTTGTCATGTTCTATGTGCTAATTCTGAAAATCCAAGTTAATATAATTATTGATTACATTCGAGTGTAAAGTGATAACTTTCCTTAAAACTTTAGTTTATCTGCTTGAAGGCGGCGCTGCATCTGACAGACAGGAGTATGCATGTGCTAACTTTATTTAACAAAGCACAATGTTTCAAGTTGACAGGAATTTGTATGTTTGTAGACCAATTAAAGAGCATGAAACGACCATAACGAATATTGCCATAAACAAGCATAATTAAAATCATGGGAGTTCCATCGAATACGACGAAATAGACAATTTTAATGAGATGAAACTGAAAGGAAAAATACCTCTGTTATTTGTTGCCGCGTTGAGCTGGGTGGTTATAATCTCGTCGTGTGCAAATATAGGGATGCCGACAGGTGGCCCTAAAGACAGCATTCCTCCGGAATTAGTGGTTACTACTCCTGAATACCAGGCCTTAAATTATAAGGGTAAAGATGCCAGGTTTACATTCAGCGAATACATACTCCCCGATGAAATAGCAGAAACGCTTGTTATTTCTCCACCATTGGCAAAGCGGCCGATTATAAAAACAAAATCGAAAACATTAATTGTTCAGTTTAATCAGGAATTAAAAGATAGCACAACCTATTCGCTTGATTTTAAGAATTCGGTGGTTGATAACAACGAAAAGAATCCGTTAGAGAATTTGCGTTTTTCATTCAGTACCGGACCGGTTCTAGATTCGTTGCGCGTTGCAGGGCAGGCAGCCAGTGCTTTTGATATGGAACCCATTGAGAATTTGTTGGTGCTGTTGCAAAGTAACCTGCACGACTCAGCTGTTTTTAAGGTGATTCCGGATTACATCGCGAAAACCGATGAAACGGGCATGTTTATGATGGACAACATTGCCCCGGGCGAGTACCACATTTTTGCTATTAACGATGCCAATAACGATATGCTTTATAACGAAGGAGCAGAAGAAATTGCTTTTGTTGATGAGTTGATTGTGCCGCGTGCCGAGTTTCACGAGAGTAACGATACAATTGTAAAGGGTTTGGATTCGATGTTGGTGCTTGGGCATACTCACTTTTATCCCGATCCTGTTTACCTGCGCTTTTTCATGGAAGATGTTTTCGAACAGTATCTTGAATCGTCGGAAAGAGAAGCCCGAAACAAATGCCTGTTTATTTTTAATGAGTCGGTAGCAGATACATTTAACGTTCGTTTGCTCGACCACGATGTGGAGAACTGGAATTTGATGGAATACAATCCGGACGTTGATTCCATTGTAATGTGGATTGCAGATACAACTATTTCGAAGTACGATTCGCTTTACATGGAGCTTTCGTATATTCAACTGGATTCTGCCGGAATGCCATTTGTTTATAACGATACAATGTTGATGAAATATACCGAGCCTAAAACAAATACAAAAAGAAGAGGCCGGAAAGAAACAACTGAAGAAGAAGGCCCGAAACCGGTTCCGCAATTTAACTGGAATACAAACCTGTTGGGGAAAATGGAGCTTTACGGCAAAATTAGTTTGGTGTCACCAGAACCAGTTGCCGGTTTTGACGAATCGATGGTGAACCTGTATTTAGCTGAAGACACTTTAAAAACACCGCTTAATTTTGAGTTTAAAAAGGATGAGAAGGCATACCGGACTTATAACATTTCATACGAGTGGGAGCCTTCAACTAAATACACACTGGAAATAGATTCGGCAGCTTGTTTTAATATTTACGGTATTTCAAGTAGAGCATTTTCGCAAAGTTTTGAAACACGCGAAGAAGATTATTATGGATCGTTGGCATTTGAATTTTCAAATGTTGAAATGCCAATGATTGTGCAGCTACTGAAAAACAGTGACAACGAAGAGGTGATCCGGCAAAAGACTTTTGATGCGAATGGGACCGTAGAATTTGCGATGCTGCCACCGGAAAAGTATAAGGTAAAAATTATTTACGATACAAACGGTAATGGAAAGTGGGATACCGGAAGTTACCAGGATAAATATCAACCCGAGCGAGTCTCATACATTAATGATATAATAAAGCTGCGGTCGAACTGGAATGAAGAACACGAATGGGACGTTACAATAAATCCTGCTTTTCAGAAAGATATAGTTGACAAGGAGATGGAAGAGCAGAAGCGTAAAGAAGCGCTTGAAAAAGAAAAGAAGGAACAACAGCAGCAACAACAACAGAATAATATGTTCCGACCAGGAGGTGCAGCCGGCGGAATTCAACGGCGATGATAATTTATTTTTGAATTGTTTTTATCGGGTTATTTTTTGTAAGTTTAATCAACTTTAAACAAAGATTATGGCAAGTGTTAGAAGCTTAAAAAAAGATATTGATTTAATTATGTCGCTTGCGTTAAGCGATTGTTTTTATGTAATAGAATACAATTCTAGTGTTGATCAGGATGCGGTGTATAAAATTGCCGGAGAAATAGTAACGGCACATCGTGAATTAAGGCTTCGGGCTATTCATCCTGATGGGAAAGACAATCCGAAACTGGTAAAACAGTACTATAAAAGTCTGGTTAACGATATGCTAATAGCTGCCGATGCTGCACTCGAAAAACTTTCGAAAGAGGTGCAGAAAGTAGCACAAAAGGATTAGTTTATTTCAGATTGAAAATCTTATGGGCAACTACCTCTTTTTTATAATAGGTAGTTATTTCCCATTTGCCTAATTTATCGTCAAGAGGTTCCCAAATACAGTCGCCAATATAAAATGTGTAATCGTTGGTACGTATAAAATGTTCGCCTGTAAACGGTGCCCGAATGTTTCCATCGTTGTCGGGAAATGGTGGGTGGTCAATCCGAAAGTCAATTTTTTCTCCTTTACCGTTTTTAATCTGCAAAACGTAGCCAAACTCAGTACCTATTTGGGCTTCTATTTCAGTTTCAAAAGCCTTTATTTTAGGTATTTCATTACTTTCCCTATTCCATTTCGAATACTCGCCAAAGCTGTACATCTTAAAGGTAGGTTTACGTTTTCCCATCGTTAATTTTTTGCAAAAATAGAGATTCTTTAATTTAGGTTGAATAAATCTATATAGTTTTACCGCAAACTCAAAAACAAGGTGGTTTATATTCGGAAACATAGTGCCTTACTTGCGATAGGTGTTTTATTTGCCTACTTCTACATTGCGCAAACATCTATTGAAAATAAGCATACGCACTTTTATGCAAATGGTGTTGTAATTACCCATTCGCACCCGGTAGATCACGAAAACGGGCAGCCTCTGCAAAATCACGGGCATACAAAAACCGAAATTTGTTTTTTTAGTACTATTCATTTTGATTTTTATGAGATAACAAAATGTCTGAGTATTGATTTTGAAAAAGAAGAATCTGCTCCAGAAATTCTTATTCGGGATGAACAGATTCAATACGCTGGTATATGTCTTAAAGAAATCCCCCGGGGCCCGCCGGCATATGTTGTTTGCTAAAACCAAGTGAGTAACATAAAATCTTTATTTATTTATCAGGAATACGCATGTGAGTTAACCTCATGTCAACTCGGACGTGTTGGTTGAAATTTTTTATAAATGTGTGCATTCCATGTTTGCCAATAGGTAAACAATGCGATACCAAAACAATAGTATTTGTATGAAGTATTATTTAGTACTTGTTGCGTTGCTAATGGCTTTTCATGTTGTAAAAGCTGACGACGACAAGAAAAAAACAAAAACCGACGCCATGCTTTTTGGCGACGTAAAATCAGGAGAAGAACATATCCCTTTTGCATCCATAACCATTAAAGGAACCACTATAGGAACAGCAACCGATGCAACCGGCCATTTTAAAATGACGGATTTACCGGTAGGGGAGCAAATCGTAGTAATTTCGGCGATCGGTTATATTCCTGCTGAAAAAGAAGTGAATCTGGAGTCGAAAGAAAGTGTTACGCTTTTGGTCGAATTAGAACCCGATGTGATTGGAATTGAGCAAGTAGTGGTTTCTGCCGACCGGAATGAAAAAAGCAGAAAAGAAACACCATCGATCGTTAATAGCATCAATCCAAAACTTTTCGAAAGAACCCAAAGTGTAACATTAAGCGAAGGTTTGAATTTTTCGCCGGGCCTGCGTATGGAAAACAACTGCCAGAACTGTGGCTTTTCCCAGGTAAGAATGAATGGGCTGGAAGGGCCGTATTCGCAGATTCTTATAAACTCGCGACCGGTTTTTAGTGGTCTTGCAGGTGTTTACGGATTGGAACTGATTCCGGCAAATATGATAGAGCGTGTTGAAGTTATCCGTGGTGGAGGATCTTCGATGTACGGCAGTAATGCCATTGCCGGAACCATCAATTTAATTACCAAAGACCCAATTGCTAATAATTTTGAAGCTGGAGTTACCGAAAGTGTTTTGGGGCTAAGTGATAAAATGAGTGCAGCTAACGATGTAAGTGTAAATCTTAACGGATCGTTTGTTTCTGATGATTACAAAACTGGGCTAAGTGTTTTTGGCTTTCACCGCGATCGCGACCATATGGATGCAAATGACGATGGGTATTCCGAGATATCAGAACTAAAGAACACCACCGTTGGCGCCCGTTTTTACCAACGGATGGGTAACCGTGGAAAGATTTCTGCCGATTATTTTCATATTGAAGAATATCGTAGGGGAGGTAATAAATTTGATTTACCACTACACGAATCGGATATTACCGAAAGTGTAGATCATGCTATAAATTCTGGTTCAGTAAATTACGATTTATTAATGCGCGAAGATGACAAGTTCTCTGCTTTTGTTTCTATGCAAGGAGTTGACCGCGGAAGTTATTACGGAGCCAATAAGGATTTATCTGCTTACGGACATACCGACGATTTTACTTATTCTGCCGGGGTACAATATATCAGGCATATAAATAGTTTATTTTTTGCCCCGGCAACACTCACTTCGGGGCTGGAATCGAATGGAGGTTGGTTAACGGATAAGAAACTGGGGTATTGGGATCCGTACGAAGATGTGCATTACGATAATACCCTTGTTGCCGATCAGTCCACTTCTACCCAGGGGGCTTTTTTACAATCAGAATGGAAAATGGGGAAAGTGGTACTTAGTGCTGGTTTGCGGTACGACCATTATAAAATTTCGGAAGAAGTAAGCGATAATAAAGATGTAACGGGCGATGTTCTGAGTCCGCGTGTAAGCTTTCTTTACAACATTACTGAGCATATTCAATTTCGTACAGGGTATGCCCGTGGGTTTCGTGCCCCGCAAATTTTTGATGAAGACCTTCATGTCGAAACCTCAGGCTCGCGCAAGGTAATTCATGTAAACGATCCTGATTTGAAACAGGAATCGTCAAACAGTTTCACGGCCTCTCTCGATTTCTCAAACCATTCAGGTAATTGGCAGTATCAGTTTCTTGTAGAAGGTTTTTACACGCAATTAACCGATCCGTTTGCCAACGATTTTGGAGATCCGGATGAGGAAGGTACTGTTGTTTATACACGAATAAATGCCAAAAAAGGGGCAAGCGTTTCAGGGATTAACCTTGAGTTTAATGCTTCGCCTTCTTCTAAACTTCAATTTCAGTCGGGTTTTACCATTCAGCGTAGCAAATATGAAGAACCGCAGGAACTGAATGAAAATGTTTATTTTGACCGCTTTCTCAGGGCGCCCGATTCGTACGGCTATTTAAGCTTGAGTTATAATCCGCTCCCGTTGTTTAGTATTGCCTGTACCGGAAACTATACCGGTTCGATGCTGGTTCCTCATTTTGATCAGGTTTTGGTTGAAAGTTCTTCGTTTTTCGATGCAGGAATTAAACTGAGTTACGACATCCGGGTTACTGACAACGCCAAAGTACAAGTAAATGGCGGTGTTAAAAATATCTTCAATAGTTACCAGGATGATTTTGACAGCGGGATTGGCCGCGACCCGGGGTACATTTATGGCCCTATGACTCCACGAACTGTTTATGTTGGATTAAAGATCGGAAACCTTTACTAGGGAGTCCGTGAACATTACAATAGTTTTTATTTTAGGCCGCTCACTTTTGGGTGAGCGGCCTTTTTTTAGTTAAATATTTTTATCCCAAAAAATACAGTTCTTGGTTTTGATGGGCCATATACGTAACCACTGTCTCTGTTTTTGCCGCTATCAAAATCATCCTGGTAGTCGTCGAAAAGGTTGCTTATACCACCGAAGAATTCAATGGATGAGTCGAGTCTTTTTAAAGGGACGGTATAGCCAATTTTTAAGTTGGTTTCCATAAATGCCGACGATGTGTAAAGTACGTCCTGTTCCGGAGTGCCTGAGTCGCCGACAAGCCCATAGTGAGGAACCATCATGCTACCAGTGTAAATGCCCGAAAGCGCAGCACTAAAACGCTGGTTTGGGGTCCAGCTTAAAGTGTAGTAACCGTAGGCCTCGGGTGTGCGCAGGTAGTCTTTTTCGCCTGGTAATTCTTCCGACCACACTACTGCTTCATCATATTCACTTTTTTGCAAGGTCAGCCCTCCTTCAATTTGCAGCTTCCGATCAAAATTTGCACGAGCTTCGAAAGTTGTTCCGTAAACACTGCTTTTCCCGCCATTGCGTTTCTCTATAATCGAATTTCCCGCTTCATTGGTGCCAATTTCTTCCTGAATAAAGGCATCTTTTAACTGGGTGTAAAATCCTTCAAGCGTAAAGCCAATAATGTGTTTTTCTGTTGGGCGATCCCAGTTTAGCGAGGCACTCCAACTTTGCGATTTTTCATCGTCAAGATTATCTGCCAGTTGAATGGTTTGAATACCACCTCCGGCGAATGCAATGTGCATATCGGCATCAAAGGCCTGTGGTGCTCTGAAACCTGTTGACCACGATAAACGAAGTTGGGTGTTTAAATTGGGTTTTAGTAACAGCGAAACTCGCGGATTCAGAATCAGCTTGTCAACAAAATTATGTTTGTCGGCTCTTATTCCGGCTAACAGTGTCGTTTTTTGGGTGATCGACCAGTCGCTTTGTACAAAAGCTCCCAGGTTTTTTGTATTCTGATCAATTAAATAATCATAAGCCTCAATCTGATCAAAAACATCATCAATTACATATTCCAACCCAAAAGTAAGAATGTTGGTTCCTGCCCCGGCAAAATCGTTTATGGCGTGGTTTAACTGCGTTCCAAACTGGTAAGTATAATTTTTTGAATGGCCATAAGGCGGAGCATTGTTGTAATCTTGCAAGTTCTGTCCTCCATCGGGAGCAATTCCGGTAAAGTGTTTTCTTTTGGTATATTGACCGGCAGTATAAATTACGAGGCTGGTTCTTGTGCTAAAATCGTTTTGATAGTCAACGCCGCCCATAATAATGTCGTGCGTACGTTCTTCCGACTGTTTTGCCAGATAGGCCGGGCCATCAATCATTTCACCCCCGTAGCGGTATTCATTTGTTGCCGAAAAATTTGCTTCAATTTTCTGGTCTTCATCAATTTTGAAGAATGAATTTAGTCCGAAAGAATTGTTGGTTATTTCGGGAAGTTCTGAGAATTTGTCACCATTGTGATCGTAGGCATCGCGCTCGCGGTGAAAAGCATACAAAGCCATTCCTGCGTTTCTTTTTTGCGAAAGTGCTGTTAAAGTTGCATTTACGTTGTAATCCAATGCTTCGCCACCAATTATCTGGTTGTTTGATGTTACCTCGAACGAATTTCGCTGTGGAACCTTTGTGATGATATTAACTGTTCCGCCAATTGCACTTGAGCCATAAAGTGCTGATGCACCGCCACGAACCACTTCAATGCGTTCTACCAGGGCTGTAGGTAATTGTTCGAGCCCATACAAGCCGGTTAGCGGACTAAAAACTGCACGACTGTTAATTAGAATCTGACTGTATGCACCGCCAAGTCCGTTCATTCTTAGTTGGGTATAATTACAGGTTTGGCAGTCGGTTTCCATTCGTAGGCCCGGCTGAAAACTAAGCGATTCGGAGATTGTTTGTGCAGCAACCTTGTCAATGGTTTTCCCGTCGAGCACATTCACAATAACGGCACTTTCTGTTTGTCGTTTAAATGTTTTTGTTCCGGTAATAACCACTTCGTCCATTCGAATAACATCTTCTTCCAACTCGAATTTAACTTCAAGTGTTTCGTCAGCTTTCAGTGTTACTTTTTCTTTTTTTGTTTTATAGCCTACCATTTTGGCAACCAAAGTGTATTCTCCAACCGGTAGGTCAACCAAAATATAGTGGCCGGTAACATCGGTAGTTGTGCCGTAATTTGTTCCTTCAAGGAAAATGTTTACAAACGGAATGTGTTCTCCTTGCGATACAACGTGTCCGGTAATTACGGCATCGCTGTGTTGCTGCGCATTTACAAAGCATGAAAAGATCAGAAATATACTTAACAGGATTGTGTTTTTCATCTGTGTCAATTTTTGGGAGGCCCGTTTGTCAGAAGAAATAAAACGCGGAAGTATTTGTGTATTCTTCGGTTTCATATTTCGCTTTGGGCCGTTTCATTTTAATTATCAGTTAAAGCTTTGGGATAAAACAGTAGATTGAATAATTTGTTTAGAATGATTCTAAATAAATTGTTGAATTTTTATTCGACTTTTAGGTAAAGTGAGCAGCTGCTATTATTTGCCCCGGGGTAAAAGATTATTAAATTTGCGTCGTTATTTAAACAACTATATACTACAAAGATGGATAACGAATTGAACACCGGTACAAAAAAGAAAGATCTTCGGAATAATATAATCGTAATAGCTCTTTCAGTGGTTTTAGTTGTGGTTGCTGTGCTCTATTTTATGCAACGTAGCGAACACAAAACTATTGTTAATGAAATTAAGGCACAAAAAGATTCGATTCAGTTTCAGTTAACCGAGATTGCTGAGAGTTATGATTCGCTGAAAACGGAAAACGATACAATTAACGAGCAGCTGTTTGTTGCCCAGGCTAAAGTAAAAGATTTGCTTATCGAGGTGGAGCAAACCAAAAAAGTAAGCTACTCGAAAATTTCCGATTACCAGAAACAGGTTACTACTTTGCGCGGAATTATGCGCGATTTTTATGTGCAGGTTGATTCTTTAAATCGTGCAAATGAGCAGCTTAGGGCAGAGAATCAGCAAGTAAAAGAACAGTATGTACAGTCGGAACAGGAAAAGCGGCAATTAAGTAGAGAGAAAGAACGCTTGCAGCAGAATCTGAAAAGAGCATCGATGCTAAAAACCCGGGATGTGGTTGCTGAACCGATCAACTCAAGAAGTAAGGTGACCAAGTTTGCAAAGCGTATGGAAAAAATCCGTATTTATTTCGTACTCGGGCAAAATGTGGCTACTGAGCGAGGAGCAAAAAATATTTATGCGCGGATTATGCGGCCCGATCAGCTGTTGCTTACAAAATCGGAAGACGATTTGTTTCAGTTTGAAGATTTAAAAATTCAATATTCGGCGATGCGCCAGGTGGTTTACGAAGGTAAGGATTTGCCGGTTGCTATTTTTTGGGACAATACCAACGAGCCGGAATTAATGACGGGAACTTACACTGTAAACCTTTTTGCCGATGGTTTTGAAATTGGCGAGACTACCTTTGAACTTCAATAATTAGTTACGCGTGAGCGTGTCTTTATGCCTGAAAAATTAGATTATGGCAACCTTTCTTTTTGATGAAATTATTTTTGGTCCGATAGAGAGTCGGCGTTTGGGTGTTTCTTTGGGAATAAATTTATTGCCCACTAATGTCAAGGTTTGTTCTTTTGATTGTATTTACTGCGAGTGTGGGTTTACGCCGAAAGGGTACGAAGAAAAAGTGAAGTTTCCTACCCGGGCTGAAGTGCGGCAGAGGCTGGAAGAAAAACTTCATCAGATGAAGGCTGAAAAGCGTTTGCCCGATGTAATTACTTTTGCAGGAAACGGAGAGCCAACTTTGCATCGCGAGTTTCCCGAGATTATTGACGACACGATTGAATTGCGTGACAAACTTGCGCCCGAAGCGCGGATTGCAGTGCTTTCCAACGCAACTATGATTCATCGTAAACCTGTTTTTGATGCGCTGCTAAAAATAAAAGACAACATTCAAAAACTGGATTCGGTGTTTGAAGAAACAGTTCAGATTTTGGATTGCCCCACTGGTGGTTTCAACCTGAAAAGAACCATCGAACAGCTAATTGCTTTTAACGGTAAAGTGATTATTCAAACCCTGTTTCTTCGAGGTTCGTTTAAAGGGCAGCAAGTTGATAATACCACCGAAGAAGAGATTTCAGCCTGGCTTAATGTGCTTAAAAAGATAAATCCCTTGCAGGTGATGATTTACACCATTGCAAGGGATACACCGGTTGAAACCCTCGAAAAAGTTTCGATTGACGAACTTAATTCAATTGCCGAATGTGTTCGTGAAGCCGGCTTCGACGTTCAGGTTTCAGGGTAATCTGGAGAGATTACTTCAGCCTTTTGTAAAGGCTTCGTAATGACAAATTCGTAATAGAAAAAGAGGGGCTTTGGCGGTTAACCGCCAAAGCCCCTCTTTCTCATAGGATGAACGTCATTGCGAATGCAACGAAGTGAAATGAAGCAATCTTGCCTTTTCGTGATTACTTCAAGGCACTGATTTCAATCTTAATATTATAAAGTCGTTCGGTACCACTCAGAGCTTTTGCCCATCCAGCGGATTCCTGCCACAAAACCTTTTAATTTAAGTAAATCGTCGCTTTCAAGCCAGCCGTAGCAATCGTATGTTTTTCCCGATTTTGGATCGTAAATACTTCCGTCTTTCCATTCTTCTTTGCCGCTGTTGTAAACAAAACCGTTCAGAATCTGGAGCCCCACAATCGAACGGTTGCGCAAAGCCGGATCCGGATTTTCATCGTCTTTTGGCGGCTCGCCGTTTTCGTATTTTTCAGGAATCATATAAACAATAGTTCCGATATATTTTCCGTCTTTTTTCTCCACTTCAATTTTCGTGGTTTTTTCTTCGTTCCACCACACACCAACAATTTTGTCGGCTTCCTGGGCAACACTCGTAAGCGCATAAACTCCAAGGAAAAAAAGAATGATTAGTTTCTTCATAATCGCTTAATTAACTTAATTTTATAGTTCTAAATATAGAAATATTTAAAGTTTCAGGGGTTAAAACCTTTTCTTTTTTCAAATGTTCGTAAAAATCAGTTAGATATATTTCGCTTGACATAAAAATCAAAACAGATCGCTTAACGATGAAAACTACAAAACGGATTTTACTTGGTTTACTAATTTTTATTGTCATTGTGGCAATTTCAGGTATTGTTCTTATTCAATTTATAAAAACAGCCGCGGTACCCGATTATAACAAAGATTTTGTTTTATACGGATTAAAATCGGATGTTGAAATAATTCGCGACGAGCACGCTATCCCGCATGTTTATGCCGAAAATGAAGAGGATTTATACCGTGCCGTTGGCTTTGCAATGGCGCAAGACCGGCTTTGGCAAATGGATCTTTTAAGACGGGTAACACAGGGACGACTATCCGAGATTTTAGGAAAAGACCAGGTCGAAACCGACTTGATGATGCGTGCTTTACGCATTCAGGAAAAGTCACAGAAAATTCTTGAGAATTCTGATCCCAAGGTTGTAGCTGCACTTGAAGCTTTCTCTGATGGAGTGAACCAATATATTGCGAAATTCCCCTTGGCTCCCGAGTTTAAAGTTTTGGGTTATCAGCCCGAATGGTGGAAGCCGGTGCATTCGATAAACCTGATTGGTTATATGTCGTGGGATTTGTCGATGGGCTGGGGAACCGAATATTACTTGCATCAGTTGCGCACAGAAGTGCCGGATAGTATGATTGCCGAACTGATTCCTGACCTTCAAAAGCATAAAACCAAAGTTTTCCCCGAATTTGGTGCGAATAAAGTTTCGGAAGAATCTACGTTGCTTTCTGCTTCTCAGAACTTAAAAGACTTGGGAATTGAAATTTTTAACGGAAGTAACAACTGGGCAGTGGCCGGTAAAAAAAGTACAACTGGAATGCCTTTAATGGCCAACGATATGCACTTGGGATTGTTTGCTCCGGGAATTTGGTACCAGATGCAACAGGTGGTTGACGGAAAAGTAAATGTAACCGGAGTGGCAGTGCCGGGGCAACCTTTTATCATTGCCGGGCACAACGACCGTATCGCTTGGGGAATGACAAATGTAATGGTTGACGATCTTGATTTTTATGCTGAAAAACTTAATGAAGATTCAACAAAGTATTGGTTTGATGGTGCCTGGAAAGATTTTGATATTCACCACGAAACCATTAAAACAAAAGAAGGCGACTCGCTAAAAGTTGATTTGAAATTTACCCATCGCGGACCAATGGTTAACCGTTTTAAAAAGGAAAAAGAAACTCCGCTTTCCATCCGCTGGTTAGGCAACGAAATGAGCAACGAAATACGATCAGTTTATTTGCTGAATCATGCAAAAAACTGGGGCGATTTCCGCAATGCATGCAGCACTTTTACATCGGTTAGCCAAAACATTGTTTATGCCGATGTTGATGGAAATATTGGCTTGCAATGTAGTGCCGGCTTACCCATTCGCGAAGGTTCGGGTATTGAGATTTATCCTGGCGATAGCAGTAAGTACGACTGGAAAGGGCTTGTTCCTTTTGAAGAATTGCCGTACGAGTTTAACCCTGAACGCGGGTATGTTTCGTCGGCAAACAATAAAACGGTTTCCGACGATTATCCGCATTACATTAGTTACTGGTTTGCAACACCAAGCCGTATCGACCGTATTCGCGAAATGCTGGAAGCAAAGGAAAAGCTTGGTGTTGATGATTTTAAAGCAATGCACAGCGACGTTAAATCGAAAACCGCAGAACGAATGACTCTTGTTTTCTTGCGGGCTTTACAGCAACAATCAAGCTATTCCGATACTGAAAAAGCAGCACTGAAAAAACTTGCCGGCTGGGATTATCAGCTAACGCGCGAAAGTCAGGCCGCATCTGTATTTGAAGTACTTTACCGAAAATCAATGCTTAATATGGTAAAAGACAACCTTTCGCCAGAGCTTTTCAAAGGCATAAAAGGGCAAAAGGTACTGCTTGAGAATTTGCTGATGAATGTTTTAGAGAACAAAGACTCTGAGTGGGTGGATAATTTGGAAACGCCGGAAAAAGAAAGTTTTGATGATATTGTTGTTCAGTCGTTTAAAGAAACAGTTGATGAGTTGAGTGAGCAGCTTGGAACGGATGTGGAACAGTGGCAATGGGGCAAAATTCACAGTTTTTCGCTGAATCATCCTTTGGGAGTGGTGCATGCGCTAAACAAAATTTTGAAACTTAACCGAGGTCCGTTTGAAGTACCGGGTGGTTACCACACTGTTTGTCCGTATTCGTATTCTTTTAATAATTTATACAAAGCAACTCATGGTGCTTCCGAGCGGCATATTTTCGATACAAAAGATTGGGACAACTCGCAAACAATAATTCCAACCGGAACCAGCGGAATTCCTGCCAGTCCGTTTTATCTCGATCAAACTGATATGTACATTCATAATCAGTATCACGATGATCCGTTTAACAGGCCTGCGGTAGAAAATGCGGCTTCTTTTAAAATGAAACTTACGCCGCAATAATTTGGCAACGAGGACGTATTTGAAATACACGAAATAAACAGCACTTCAGTGTTATGACAGAAAAGAAAAAGAATGCACCGATTTACGTGCTTTCCGGTGGTCGTGGAATTGCTGGAAATAACCTTGTTCAGTCTATTCTTATTCAGTATCCGGACAATAAAATCCCGGTTGAAATTTTTGGAAGCATCGATTCTGTGGAGATGGTTTTGGAGCTTGTAAAAAAGGCAAAAAACGAAGATGCTCTTGTTACGCATACCATGGTTAATCCGGATTTGAGGCGTGCAGTGAATGAATTATGTGGTGAGCATGAAGTTGAAGTAATTGATTTAATGGGCGACCTGGCAAATTACCTTGACCGGCAACTAGATGTGGAACCTCTGCATCATCCCGGGCTTTACCGTAAATTAAATCAGCAATATTTTGACCGGATCGATTCCATAGAATTTACGTTATCGCGTGATGATGGTATGAGCCCTGAACACCTGAAAGAAGCTGAAATTGTGCTTACGGGTGTATCGCGTGCCGGAAAAACGCCGCTAAGTGTTTACCTGGCTATGTACGGATGGAAAGTGGCAAATGTACCTTTGGTGCCAGGAGTTCCGCCGCCTGAAGAGTTATTCCAGATTGATTCCAACCGGGTTTTTGGGCTACATATTAATACCGGACAGCTAATTGCCCACAGGGTAAAACGTATGCAAGGGTGGAACGACTACCGGAACGATAATTACATTGATCAGCGACTAGTGAGGGAAGAAATAAGAAATGCCATGTTTGTATTTGACAGGGGCGGGTTTACTGTGATTAATGTGTCGAACAAGCCAATTGAAAGCACGGCCAATGAGATTCTGGTACATATGTCGGAGCGTTTCAGGTATCGCGGACGAAAACTAGAATCGCCTTACCATAATCAAAAACCTGATTTGCCCGAATAATAGCGCAAGTTTTTAATTGCATCTGTGTCATACTTATTATAAACTTAATTTCAGAATGGGTATGAACGGAAAATTTAGTTGGAGAGCTTTTATCAGCTTTGGATTAGCCTGGGCAATGTTGATACTTTTGGTGTCTGGTTTGGTATTGTATGTGTCGCCTCCGGGACGCTATGCCCACTGGGTTAACTGGACTTTGTGGGGATTATCAAAAGAAGAGTGGCAGGCACTTCATACCGTTTTTTCGCTTGGTTTTATTGTGCTTTCGGTTTTTCATTTGTTTTCAGCAAACTGGAGAGCATTTGTCTACTATTTTCGTTCTAAAAAGCAAAACGGTTTCAATAAGAAAAAAGAGTTTGTGTTTTCTGCGCTGTTGATTTTGATCATCTTTTTGGGAACTTTCTTTTCTGTTCCACCTTTTGAAAGCGTAATGGTTTTGAGTGAGAATCTTACCGAATCGTGGGAGAAAACGGAAGATCGTGCGCCGGTTCCTCATGCCGAATTACTAACATTGGCAGAGTTATCGGAACAACTTAAATTAAAGTCCACTGATGAAATAACCCGGAAACTGGAAAATCATCAAGTACTATTTGAAGATATTCATACACAAACGTTGCAGGAAATGGCAGAAGCCAATAATACTACGCCAGCCGAGTTGTATGAGATTATTTCGAAACAAGCAGGGAATTCCATGCAGGGATCGGGAGTTGGACGAAAAACGCTTGAAGACTTTGCTTTGGAGTTGAATAAAAATGCAGATGAGCTGGTGAAACTTCTGAAAAACAATAATATTGAGGCCGATAAAAAGCAAACACTTCGAACCATCGGCGAAAACAATAATATTCCACCCCGTGATGTGTATGAATTGATCAGCAAATGATTTTAAATAAGCAGCAATTGTAGTAAATTCCGCTCTCAAATGTCTGACAACGAAATTATACAGCAACTAAAACAAGGTAACGAACAGGCTTTCAAGAAGCTGGTTGACAGTTACCAGGGATTGGTGGTGAACACCTGTTTTGGTTTGTTGCATAATCGCGAAGACGCAGAAGATGTAGCGCAGGATGTATTTGTTGAAGTTTATCGTTCTGTTTCAAATTTCAGAGCCGATGCAAAAGTATCAACCTGGCTTTACCGGATCGCTGTAAATCGCTCGCTGAATCATATCCGTGACAATAAAAAGCACCGGTGGCTAAGTTCTTTCGAATCGGATGTAAAGGCCGAGAAAAAACGCTTATTACAGGTAGAGTCGAGCCAAAGCGATCAGCCCGAATTTGAACTGGAAAACAAACAACGAGCAGTTATTTTGCACGAGGCAATAAGCCGCCTGCCCGAGAACCAAAAGGTAGCTTTCACGCTTAATAAATACGAGGAGCTTTCTTATAATGAGATTGCAGAAGTGATGGAACTGTCAGTGTCGTCAGTAGAATCGTTATTATTTAGGGCGAAGAAAAACCTGCAAAAAAAGTTATACGAATGCTACAGAAAAAAGTGTATGTAGCGCAAGTTTTTAAGAATAAATGTGTCAAACTATTAAATACTGAAAGATGAAGTGTAAGGATGTACATAACAAGTTGATTTTCTTTCTCGAGGGAGACCTGTCTGAGGCGGAAATGAAGGCTGTTCAGGAGCATCTGAGTGAGTGTCGGGAGTGCGCTCTTTTTGCTGAGGAATTAAAGCTTACGTTCAGTATTTTAGAAACTGAGAGAAAGCCCGGGGTTAATCCGTTTTTTTATACACGGGTAAAGGCGAAGCTTGAAAAACAAGAAGAACAATCGATAGAACGCCGGCCGGTATTAGCAAGAGTTTTACAACCTGTTGCTTTTTCGCTGATTTTGCTTTTGGCAATTTATGGCGGAATTAAGTTTGGAGCGACAAGTGCTGAACAGAGTGCAAGCTTAACGGTTAAGCAGGAACTAATTCCTTATTTAAATGAGATGGATGTGGAACCGATTGAAAACTTCTTAATGCAATAATTATGGCAACCAGAAATACATATCGAATTCTTATCTGGATTATTGTCATTTTGATTGCCAGTAATCTTTCCATGGGACTTTCATTTTGGTACCACAGGTATCAGGAAAACAGAGGTGTGGAAGAAATAAAGAGCGAAGAAGTGGAAATGCCATCGGAGCAAAGGACTCGTTTTTTCAGGGATCAACTTAACCTTACTTCGGATCAGCTTGAAGTTTTCCGCGAACTGAACCGCGAGTTTAACAGAAGTGCCCGTAAAGAATCGAACGAGCTGGAGGATTTGCGTATAGAAATGGTAAAGGAAATGGGGAAAGCATCGCCTTCAAGCGAACGGCTCGATTCAATAGCCCGCGAAGTTGGCGGACATCATTCCGAGCTAAAGGAAATAACCATGGATTATTACCTGAAAATGAAAGCAGCGTGTAATGCAGAACAGCAGGAAAAGCTAAAAGAGATTTTTCTAAGTGTATCAAAGTCTGATGAAGAGGTTGCCTTGCCCGAAAGAGGACGGAGATACAGAGGTGGACGAACAAGATAAAAAACCAATAATCATAGATGCCTCTTTTGTAGCGACAGAGAGGACTCGACAAATAAAAATAATAATTTAAATATTAAAACAATGAAAACTAGTAGCTTACGAAAGTTTGCCTGGGCGTTCTTTGCCCTGGCGTTAACAACAACAACAGTTTTTGCACAAGGTTGGAGGAAAGGAAACAATGTACAGAACAAACAGAATCAACCCTGTTTAACGCAAATTTCGAACCTGAGCGAGGAACAAGTGGCGGATATCGATAAACTCAATGCAAGCCATCAGGAAACTATGGCCGAATTGCGGCAGCAGCGGCAGTCAACGACTGATGCTATCGAGAAAAGCGAAATCAGAACTAAAATGCTGAAACAGGTGGAAGCGCATCGAAACGAAGTGAAATCACTTTTAACCGAAGAGCAGCAGGCTCAATACAACGCGCTTCAGTCTTCTGTGGGGTACGGACGGAATCAAGCCAATAATCAGCAACGCAGACAGGGGAATTTTAACCGACAGGGACGCGGAAACGGAAATGCCGGTGTTCGCGGACAAGGCAATGGCTGCGGAAATCGTATGAGTGCGCGAGGAAATGGCAATGGCCGAAATAGCCGGGGGATGAACCAGGGACGACGTGCAAACTGTGTTTACTTCAACAACTAAGACTCATTCTGCCAGATTGATAATTAGTAATAAACATTTAAATTTTTAATTATGAAAACGAAAATTGTATTTGGTTTATTGGCAGGATTGGCTTTACTCATTACTTCCTGTTCAGAAACGGCAACCGATGTGGTTGATGAGGAAATTATGGCTGCAAGTGAAGTAAAAAGTTTGGAAGTGGCTGCTTTGCTTGGCGATAGTTGTGACTTTACAACAGACTTGAGTGCCGAAGATATTGAGGGACTTCAGTGGATGCGTGAAGAAGAGAAATTTGCCCACGATGTTTATGTTACCCTTTTCGCAACACATGGAATGATTGTTTTTGATAACATTTCAAAAAGCGAAAGTGTACACACTGCAGCAGTATTGCATTTGTTAGATGGTTTTGGAATAAGCGATCCTGCGATTGAAGGGGTGGGGAATTTCAGCAATGATGTATTTACCAATTTGTATAATCAACTAACAGAGTTGGGAAATACAAGCCTTGTAGAAGCATTAAAAGCGGGTGCGCTTATCGAAGAGACCGATATTGCCGACCTGAATAGTTTAATCGGGGAAACTGAAAACGAAACCATTAATCGGGTTTATTCAAATCTGCTGCGGGGATCATCGTTTCATTTGAAAGCTTTTACCACTATTCTCAGCAGAATGGGCGAAGCTTATACACCAACAGTTCTTTCATTGGAAGAATACAACGCAATTTTAAATGGCAATACCGACGACACAGGTGATGACGACGAAGACAGCAGCGGAACATTTGTTCCCGGAAGCGGTGTTTGTGATGGAACAGGACCAAACGCATAAGATGAATTAAAGTCAGAATTTTATAGAACTTTTAGTTAGATCGCAAAGGCTCCGGATTTCAAATTCGGGGCTTTTTTGCGCAGGTATTTCAGGTTTTCTGTGTCAAATTAATAAATAAACATACTAAAAATGAATACATTAAGAATTGCATTGAACTGGGGGATGTTTACCCTGATTGCGTTGGTTCAGTTTGCTGCTGTACCTCCTTTAAGTGAGAAAGAAAAAGCAGGATTGCAGTTGATGCGTGAAGAAGAAAAGCTGGCGCACGATGTTTATACGGTGCTGTTTGATAAATGGCAGTTGAGGCCTTTTAGTAATATCAGCCAAAGTGAAACCCGTCATTTTGAGGCGGTAGGTTATTTGCTGGAAACATATAATTTGGAAGATCCGGCTTACGAAGAGCCAGGGAAATTCAGAAATAATGAATTAGAGGAACTCTATGATTCGTTGGTTGCCAGAGGATCAGGATCATTAATGGCTGCACTTGAAGTTGGTGCTTTTATTGAAGAAGTAGATATTAAAGATTTGCAGGAACTGCTTGATGCCAGGCCGGAAACACAGATTGCCGAAGTTTATGAGAATCTCTTGTGGGGATCGAAAAACCATCTTCGGGCATTTACACGTAACTTATCGGTTCGCGAACAGGAATATGCTCCGAAGGTTTTATCGGCAGCAAATTATTCTGAAATTGTTGGTAGCAGTCAGCAAGCCGGCTGTGGTGGAAAAGGGATGAAGCAAAATGCTTGCGGCAAACGAAACCGGTGTGGCGGCGCTTGCAGGAATCGATAAACTTGAGAAAACATGGCACGATTGCGATTACCCGACCTGTTAAAAGGAATTGCTATTCTTTTTATGATTCAGGTTCACATTATGGAGCTTTTTATCGACTATGCAGGGCAATCTTCTCCGGTTGGAAGAGCATCGCTCTTCCTTGGAGGGCCGTTTACCGCCATGGTTTTTATGATGGTTATGGGCTATTTTGTTGCCGCCAGCCGAAAATCGTTTAAGCAGAATTTGTTTCGCGGTGTCAGGCTTTTTGCACTCGGCTTTTTGCTTAACGTAGGGCTCAACTTTCATCTTTTGCTGAAAATAAAATATGCAGGCTGGCAATACAATCCATTTGAGTACATTTTTGGAGTAGATATTTTATACCTGGCCGGACAGAGCATTATCATTCTGGCAGCAATTAGAGAGCTTCCGGGAAAATTACAGGTGGCGGTTTCTTTTGCGCTATTGTTCGTTGTTTTGTTGCTAACTGATAGAATGAACAGTTGGCTTACTCTGTCCGAAAGAAATTATGTCACACCATTTATTGGCGGCACCTATTCCTGGTCGTATTTTCCTTTGTTTCCCTGGTTAGCTTATCCACTGGCTGGTTATTTTTTCTTATTTTCCGAAAACAGGATAAAGCAGTTTATTTTGCATCGAAAAATCATTGCTGCCTCTGCTTTTGTCTTTATTGCAATTGTGGTTCTTTATTTCAGTAAAACAGGATTTTATACCACCATTAACCTACCGGCCTATTATCATCACACTATAAAATTCGGAGTATGGGCCTTGGGAATGTTAGTCGTCTGGATCGGCATTTTTTATGTTGTTGTTACGAAATTTCAGGCCAGTAAAGTTGAGAAGCTACTCGCTTGGATGGGGAAGAACATCACCTTAATTTATGTGGTGCAGTGGTTAATTATTGGAAATTTAGCCACCGCAATCTACCAAACACAAGTGTTAAATCGCTTTCCTCTTTGGCTGGTTGGAATTCTTGTTGTTACACTCGTTTTAAGCTGGTTACTGGCAAAAACAAAAATAAAACTGGCGTAGTTTTTAATGGATTACCAGTTTTTCATAACCTGAAAATCTTAGTTGATGAGTTGCAGTCCCTCGTTTGCGGAAGCATCATGTGGATTGTAGAGCTTTACTTTGTTAAACAGCACTTTTGCCTGGTTGTAGTTGCCAAGAAAATAAGACGTCCAGCCCAGCATCAATAGTCCGTCGTAGCCAAACGGATAAAGATCAACTACTTTTTTGAAGAGCGGATAAGCCTTGTTATAATCTTTTCTGCCATAGTAAACCAGCCCAAGCCGGTACATAGCCACTGTGTTATTCGGGTTAATTTCAAGTATTTTATCATATAGTTCAATTACTTCGTCCCATTTTCCCAGTGCTGCTTTTGGCAAAATAAGGCCAAAACGTGCTTCTTCTGAATAGGGTTTTAGCTTTTGAGCTTTGCTGTAAAAAATGATCGACTCGTCAAAAAGTCCGGCATTGTAGTTTAGCCAACCGAGTCGGAGGTTGATTTCGTAAGAAGAGTCGTCGTACACTTTTTTTAGCGGATCTAATGCTGCTGAAAAATCACCACTTTTTTCCAGCTCGTAACTTTTCGCAAAAGCGGTTTCCAGTGCCTTCTGGTTTGCCTGGGCAAAAACGCTTGTAGCTGTGGCCGCGAGAAGCAATAAGGCCAATAATGTATTTCTTAAAATTTCCATGATATTCCTGCTGTAATTGTATGTTTTATATAACTGTATTCTATTTCATTGTCTGGGACGGTGTTTCGGTAAACCCGGTATTTTTCAAATACATCCTGGTTGAGATAACGCACTACAAATTGGTATCTTTTTGCAAACGGGAAATAAATGCTTCCCATGTATTTTCGGGTTGATCGGCCCGGGAAATTGGCGATTACATATCCTCCAGATTCGATAAGATTCTCCATTTCCCCATTCAGGTAATTGCCATAAAAATGAAGCTGGCCCAGTTGAAATCCTCCTGAAAACCCAAAGGAGTTGTAGTCGAGACTATTTTCGTTATCGCTCTTGAAATATACTCGTGGAGTAAAGTATAGCTTGCTGTTTGATAATGGGTACAGTGTAAGCCACACAGAAGCTTGTGTTAGTCCGTTGTTGGAAATGTTGGCTAAATTAATTTCGGCTCCTGGCGAAAAGTTGCCCCAGTTGGTCCAGGTAGAGGCCGAGAAAATAAAGTCAGAAAATTTGTAGCTCGACCCGTAAAAAGTGTTTGGATCGTAATTGCCCAGAATCAAATCAGATTTTCCCCAAGTCACGGTTGCTGAAGGCGAAAAATACCATTTTCCCAAGGTAAATAGCGGATTTATAAAATACTGGTTTTGGCTTACATCAATTGGGTAATCATAACGCGAACCCCAAAGAAGTTGCTCGGTGCGGTTAATTCCAATGTGGGTAAAATTGTGGCTCAATGTTACTCCCGGCGCAATCTGGTGACTGTAATCTAACGATTCGAAATGATAATTCTTTAAAAAGAATGCTTCGCCATAGTCAGAACCAACGCCGGCTTCAACATCCGGTTCGCTGTTTAAAAGCTGATCGATATCGGGATTCCAGCTGTAGCCTCCTTCCAGGGCAGTCCGCAGTGGTTTCATCTTTTGGTAATTAATTTTTTCCTTTAAGCGGGAAGTAAAATTATCCGCCAGTTTACTCGCTTCGTTGTATCTTCCGGAATACATTAAACTGTAATACAGGTATTCCTGCAGCCACTCCAGGTTTTTGTCGTTTTCCCAGGCTTTAAGAAACCAAATGCTGGCTTTTCGGTATTTGCCAAGATTAAACCAGGCAATGCCGGTACGGGCCTGGAGGTTAAAATAGTCGATACCATTTTCACGCGCCTGTTTGTTAAAAGTGATCAGTCCTTCCCAGTTTTTTTGAAGGAAAAGCTCGTAAGACTTTTTATCTACTTCTGCATAATTCCATTTTTGCTGCGCACTTAGCACCGAAAAAACAGCGATGAACAGTAGCGTTATTCCGATTCGTTTTGACATGTTATATTGATCTTTGCTTCGTTAAAATTCACTGTAATATGTAATTCGTTATTTTGGTCAATCCGAATATCTATTTCGTAGGTATTCACTGTTTTACCAAGAATTTTCTTGTTGATTTCAGCTTTCATTTCAATATCTCCGGATGAAAGAATATCTCCTGCATCTTTCATTGTTAGTTGGTAGTCGATGTTCAGAAAGAGATAAACCGGTGCAATAAAATCCTGCAAAAATTTTAGAACGCCTGAAAACATCAGGTTGGTGGGGATCGAGTCGTTGATTTTACTGTTTGGGAGAAAGCCCACCGGTACTTTAAACAAGGCCACAAATAACCAGAAAAGTGGCGAATATCTTGTGCCGGTGTAGTTGGTAAAATAATGTAACTCATCGTTGTTGTGCAGGTAGGCTAATCCATTGTCGTTTTCGCATTTTATGAACGTGTTGTTGTACACATCGGTCTGTACCAGCCACGAAAAATCTCCGGCCATTTTTTGCCATTTCCCTTTCGGCGAATCTACATCAACATTAATAAGCATGCGTTGCCCCGGAATAAAATGCAAAGCTTTTAAGAGGGTTTCGTTTTTAGTCGGGTTTACTACAATGTCATCTTTCTTCGGAAAATCGAAATTCTTAAGCGAGTAACCGTTTTCTTCTTTTTTTAGGTAGTTCCCAAATGGATAATCAAAGGTGGCTGATCCAATATATGGGGTTAGCTGAAACTGAAAATGCAGGTGTGGATAAGGCGATCGCCCTGAATTTCCACACCTGCCAAGCAACTGCCCCTTTTTTACCTGGTTGCCTGTTTTTACTTCTACCGAATGATATTTCAAATGGCTGAGTTTAACGTACAGGTAATCGTTGTGTTTAATAACTACGGTGTTTCCCCAGTTTTCCTTAGTGTTAATGTCGCCAATAATATTGTCTTCAACGTGGTTAACCACTTCAACTACTGTTCCGTCGAAAGGAGCGAGAACTGCCTTTCCAAAACAGTAATAATCTTCGTGAAAATCGCCCGAACTTTTAAATTGATTGCCACTGCGATCGGTAATCACAAAATCCCAGGCTTGGCGCCATGCACCTTTGTGGGTGTGTTCGCCATTGTGTCCCTGGCTTACCGTCCACTCGCCTAAAAATGGTAGAGTTGCCGATACGGGATAAGCAGCCGGGAATCGTTTTAAATTGCCGGAATACAGGTAGAGGTTTTTTTCCGGCTTGCCTAATTGTACTGGAGTTTCAAGTAGTTTTCGAGGCCGTTTTTCGCGTAGCTTTAATGCATACAAAAACATCAAAACCACAATATTGAAGGGTAATGAATAGGCCGATATTTTCAGTAAAATAAATATTTGTTGCGTGCTTGTAGTTACCAGAACAACTGCGGGAAGCATCAACACGATCCAGCCAAAACTTACACGACCCGGAACAAGGTAATAACCGCCCAACGCAATGGCAGTTAGTATGTAATTAAAGCCGATAAAAGTGTAACCCAGCGAACTAAATTCGATGCCAACCAAGCGGTAAAAAAGAAAAGCAACAGAAAAACCAAGTACAGAGAGCACAAAGGTTATTCGTGAGTAGATTAGCAGTCCAACGGCAATGATGATACCGGCCAATAAATGTGTCTGAAAGAAAATTGCACCTAACGAATGGAGGTAGATGCGAACAAAGGAATTAGAAATGTACTTTTCCAAAAAGTCGTAAAAATCTACAAAATTCTGGCCGCCCAAGGCATACAATTCATTGTAAGTGAAAATACCCCTTTCGCTGATATTTAGCGCGGATAGCTCGCCGCCTGATAAAGCTACAATCCAAATTCCAAATAGAAAGGGAACGCTTAAGAAAGGTAATCCATACTTTCCCAGCACTCCCTGAAAAACGATCGTAATAAAAAAGGTAAGAACTGCAGCAATAATTATCAGGGCGTACACTTCAACCGACGGCTGATAAAACAGCCCGACACCCAGCCCAACAAGCAAGGCATTGTACCCGTATAAGCCTGAACTTATCATGTATTTATTGTAGCCTAGTCCCCAGGCTAGTATGTTGGCGACAAGTACGGCTAAAAGGCCTCCTATTCCTGCACCATAATCAAAAAAGCTAATAATGACCAGCAAAACAGCCAGCAGGTTTGAGCTCGAGAAAAAAACCTGCGAGTAACTGTTCAATATCGATTGTACAATTTCTTTTTTGTTTATCGTCCGAACCGCAATCATTTATCTTTTTGGATTTTGTTCGAAGCTTTGAAGTGAATCGAGATTTTCTTTTTTGCGTATAATGTGCATCTTCCCGTCGAGGTCGATCATTACCACATTAGGCCTGAAAGTGATGAACTGCATCCACTGGGTCATGTTGTAGGCACCAACGCGCTCAATTACCAGTTTCTCTCCGGTTTTTACCTGCGGAAAGTTGATGGCATCGCGAATTACATCGATGTTCATGCAAAGTGGACCGTAAATAGTACTTTCTTCCAGGTGTTGCGAAAGTTGTCGGGTAGGGAAAACTCCCAGGTTATACCAGAAAGAAGTGAACAGCAAGTTTACTCCGGCATCAATTACCATGGTTCGTCGCCCATGAGTTGATCGTTTGTTGGCCAAAACGGTTGTTAGCAGGTAGCCGGCATCGTCGATCAATGCACGGCCGGTTTCGAGAAACAGTACCGGTAGATTTTCGTGCGGAATTTCTGAAGAGATCATAGCATTTGAAATCGCCTCGGCATATTCATCAAACGAAGGGCATGTTTCTGATCCCGGCATGTAAGCACCTTTCAATGTATTTTTTGAGGCAAACCCTCCTCCCAGGTCGATGTATTTTAACCAGTAATCGAACTTGCGATGCGTAGCCATATAAAGGTTGGCCAGTTTCGACGCTGCAACTGCATATGCATTTGCAGACATAATGTAAGTGCCGATATGCGTATGTAAACCAATAAAGTCTAGTTTTTCCGCCAGCATAATTCGATTGATAGCGTTCCAGGCTTCTCCGTTTTCGTAGTTAAAACCAAAGCGATCCCAAATGGGATAAATCCCCGCATCGAGGTTGACACGAATAGCCACCCTTGCTTTTTTATCCAGCTCACGGGTTACTTTTATCAGTAAATAAAGTTCATCAAAATGGTCGATATGAATACAGGCATTATGCTCAATGGCCAGTTTTAAATCATCCTCCGATTTCTCGGGACCATTAAAAAGTATATTGGTACCGTTAACGCCCAGCGAAAGCGCTTTCTCAAACTCAAATGCCGAAACGACTTCAGCCCAGGCTCCTTCGTCGTGGAATATGCTGCAAACCGCATCGAGGTAATTGGTTTTGTACGACCATGCAAATTGGACTTTTGGATAGCGGGTATCAAAAGCTTGTTTGGCTTCTGCAAAGGTATTGCGTATTGTTTTTTCAGAAAGAACAAACACCGGAGAACCATACTCTTCCATGATATTTTCTACAGGAATCCCGTCGATATCGGGAATGATTTTTTGCTTCACCGGCAAACCAAATTTATTGGGAACGCCGGCTGTTATTTTGCTGATAACTGGTTTTTCGTATGCTAATTTTGTCATGATGTTTCTGTTTATATTTCCTTATTCATTGATATGGCTGCAAATTTTTCAAGGTCAACAATGGCGTCGTAAGAATAGCGGACAAACATTTTTCCGATTTTGTATTCTGTCATAGGTGCTACGTTCATTCCAAGTGCCAGTTTTACCAGTGCTTCGGGAATATTTTGCCCGGCACCAACAGCCAGGTAAACCCAGGCCGGGATTCGAGGATTTATTTCGATGAGGTAATATTCACCTCCGTTGGTTTTTATTAGTTCCAGTTCCATGCCGCCCTTCCACTTTGTTTTTGCGATAATTGATCGGGTAAGCTCCATCATTTTTTCGTCGGCAAGTGTTATTCCGCCCCAGGCTTTTCCTTTGTCTGTGATGTACTGTTTGCGCATAGGAACAGCTGCAATAGTATTTCCTTTTCCGTCGCCCAATGCAATTACATTTACTTCGGTGCCTTTCACAAACTCTTGCACGATTACCGGGAATCCCCATTTTGACGCTATTTTATGGAAGGCTTGTTTTACCTGTTCTTCATTGTCGGCAACATAGGCATCGTAAAACTGGCCTTTAACCATAAGAGGGTAGTCAAATTTTTCCTCTACATCCTTAATTTGGCTAATGCTGCTCATGTTGATGCTTCCCGGTACTTTGATTTCATATTTCTTCCCAAATTCCTGCAGTTTGTCTTTTTCCCGCTCTCTAAACTGTTTTAGGTTAGGCAGAAATGTTTGTATGCCTTGATTGCGCAAACGCTCTTCATTCTTCATGAAAGAAAAAAGCTCAGCATCCAGGTTTGGAATAAGAACATCGATTTTCTCTTGCAGATGTATATTTTCTATTCGTTCTATCAGTTCATCAGAACCGGAAGAAGGGTAGGGAATCTGGAAAATTCGGTCGCATAGGTGTTCCATATAAATTCCCGGCTCAAGGTTTTCGTAAACAAGGCCAATTATTCGGGCATCAAATTCTTCCGACTCCTTTATTCCGCGAATAAAAGGGACTCCGGGACCCGGATTATCGGTATTGTTTAATCCTGTTACGGCCAGTGTTATCTTCTGTTTGTTCATGGCTGTTATTTAAAATCAAGCGGATTGTCCTGAGAGATAATCTGGTGATGTTTTAATAAGGCACAGAATTCGTAGAAGTCTTTCTCAAACGACAAATCATCGATGTCGTATTTTTCCAGAATTTGTGTTTTTATCTGATCAAAATCGTTTTCTGCTTCGATATATTTCATGAGTTCGAGGCCAAATGGATTCAGGTTAAACGAATCGCCTGTTCTCGAATTAAACACGAAACCATTATCGCTGATCTTAATTTCTGCTGTAATTTTCATTTCTTTAACTACTGTTTTTTATTTCCAACATATGTTTGACACTGGTTGGGTTGAAAACTTGCGTTATTAGCTTATTTTTCTTTCGATTTGTTTTTGTCCGTGGATAAGTTTTACTCTTCGGAGGTTTCAGGAATAAGCTTCATTTTGTCAGGGTATCTCATGTGTGTATTAAAAATTGTAGGAAAAAAGGACATGACTTCAGATAATTGGCAATAAAAACTAAATTTGTAGGCTTAATTTTTAACAGATTCTGCAGTCGGTAGCAAAGCAAATACCAATGAATTATCCGATTGATTTATTCAGAATTTGAAGTTTTTGTAGAAAGGATAAAGAAAACATCATGACACGTTTGAAGATTAAAGAAATTTTGACAAATGGAAAAGCCGGCAGCGAGGTCGTTGCCAAAGGTTGGGTAAGAACAAAACGCGGAAGCAAGAATGTGAATTTTATTGCATTGAATGACGGTTCTACGATAAATAATCTTCAGGTGGTGGTTGATGTAGAAAGTTTTGATGAAGCATTGTTGCGCGACATTAACACCGGAGCTGCTATAGCTGTTACCGGCGAGTTGGCAGAATCGGCAGGAAGCGGACAGAACATCGAACTCAATGCAAAAAATATTGAGTTGCTCGGAAAAGCTGATCCTGAAAAATTCCCGATTCAGCCTAAAAAACACTCGCTTGAGTTTTTGCGCGAAAATGCCCACCTACGTTTTCGTACCAATACATTTGGAGCGGTTTTCCGTATTCGCCATGCTATGGCCTTTGCCATTCATAAATATTTTAACGAAAAAGGTTTTAATTACCTGCACACGCCAATTGTTACTGCCAGTGATGCCGAAGGTGCCGGACAAATGTTTAGGGTTTCAACACTCGATCCTAAAAATCCGCCGTTAACAGAAGATGGAGAAATCGATTATTCGCAAGACTTTTTTGGCCGTCCTACAAACCTTACGGTTTCAGGGCAGTTGGAAGGCGAACTTGGTGCTTTAGCTTTGGGCGAGATTTATACGTTTGGTCCAACATTTCGTGCCGAAAATTCAAATACAACCCGTCACCTTGCCGAGTTCTGGATGATTGAACCGGAAATGGCTTTCTACGATTTGAAAGATAACATGGATTTGGCGGAAGAATTTCTGAAGTCGTGTATTAAGTATGCGCTCGACAATTGCATGGACGACCTGCAGTTCCTGGCGCAGCGCCTGGAACAGGAAGAGAAAAACAAACCACAGGATCAGCGTTCAATGAACTTGATTGAAAAACTGGAGTTTGTTTTGAACAACGACTTTATTCGTCTCACGTATACCGAGGCTATCGATATTTTGAAGAATTCGAAGCCTTACAAAAAGAATAAATTCCAGTTTCCGGTAGATTGGGGAATCGACTTGCAGAGCGAACACGAGCGCTACCTGGTTGAGAAACACTTTAAATGTCCGGTAATTCTTACCGATTACCCGAAAGACATTAAAGCGTTTTACATGAAACAGAATGACGACAATAAAACTGTTCGTGCAATGGACGTTCTTTTCCCTCAGATCGGCGAAATTATTGGCGGATCGCAGCGTGAAGAGGATCTTACAAAACTTGAAACCCGTATGGGAGAGATGGGAATTCCAACCGATGAAATGTGGTGGTATTTGGATACCCGTCGCTTCGGATCGGTTGTTCACAGCGGCTTTGGCCTTGGTTTCGAGCGCTTTATCTTGTTTGTAACAGGTATGGGGAATATTCGCGACGTAATTGCATTCCCGCGAACACCAAAAAATGCGGAGTTCTAAATAAAGCAGATAGAGGTTTTGCTCCGAAAAAATATTAAATTTACGCAGTTAAGCATTGGGATATGGAGCAAAAACTAACATTACAACAAAAGCTGCTACAGAAGCTGTCACCTCAGCAAATACAGGTGATCAAGCTTTTGGAAATCCCTACTATGCAATTGGAGCAACGTATTAAAAAGGAGCTGGAAGAAAATCCGGTTCTGGAGCTCGAATCGGATAGCCCGGCGATGGATGATCAGTCTGATTATAATGACAGCGGCGACGACGTAAAAGATTCAGATAACGAAGAGTTTACGGTTGATGATTACTACGAAGACGAAGAGATTCCGACTTATAAATTAAATACCAATAACTTTTCGAAAGACGATAAATACATAGATGTTCCTTTTTCTGTAGGAACTTCCTTTAACGAGTTTTTAACTGAACAGCTCAGCCTCTCTGATTTGAATGATGACGATCAGCAGTTGGCAGAGTATGTTCTCGGAAATATTGATGACGATGGTTACCTGCGCCGGGATTTAATGTCGATTAGCGACGATTTGGCGTTTAACCTAAATATGGATGTTTCAGAAGAAGAACTCGAAAGAATATTGAAAGTTATTCAGGATTTTGATCCGCCGGGAGTTGGAGCACGCGATCTTCGTGAATGTTTATTGTTGCAGTTGAATAGAAAGGAAGGGGAGGAATTCGCTCTGGCAAAAACCATTGTAAAGGATTTTTTCACCGAGTTCACTAAGAAACACTACGAAAAGATACAATCGAAGCTGGAGTTAACAGGGGAAGAACTTAAAGCCGGAATTGCCCAGGTATTGAAATTAAATCCAAAGCCCGGTAGTTCATACAGTAACCCGCTCAATAAAACAAATCAGCATATTGTTCCCGATTTTATTCTCGAGAGTGTAGATGGAGAATTAAGTCTTTCACTAAATCAGCGTAATGTTCCTGAGTTGAAAATCAACGACACTTATCAGGAAATGTTACGGACAATGAGTGAAAACCAAAAAGCCAAAAAGAACGATAAAGAAGCCGTACTTTTTGTGAAACAAAAGCTTGATTCGGCCAAGTGGTTTATTGACGCCATTCAGCAACGGCAGACCACTTTATTGCTTACCATGTCTGAGATTATAAGTTTCCAGAAAGAATTTTTTCAGGAAGGAGACGAAGCCAAATTGAAGCCGATGATCCTGAAGGATATTGCTGAACGCACAAATCTTGATATTTCAACCATTTCGAGGGTTTCAAACAGTAAATACATACAAACACATTTTGGTATTTATCCACTGAAATACTTTTTCTCTGAAGGTATGCAAAAAGATGACGGGGAAGAGGTTTCAACCCGTGAGATCAAGAAAATCCTGAAAGAATGTATCGAAAACGAAGACAAGCGTAAGCCTTTAACCGATGAGAAATTGGCTGCTATTCTGAAAGAAAAATCGTATAACATTGCGCGACGGACAGTGGCTAAATATCGCGAGCAACTAGATATTCCGGTAGCCCGTTTGAGAAAGGAACTTTAGTATGCAGGAAAGAATTGCAAGAGTTATTTCAATTATTTTTCACCCTGTTTTAGTGCCAACACTTGGAGTGCTGTTATTGCTGCATTCCGGTTTTTATTTCTCGATGTTAACATGGGAAGCCAAGCGTTTTGTATTGCTTGTGGTGTTCTTCTCAACTTGTATATTACCGCTTTTGGCAGTGTCAGTAATGGCAATAAACCCTCGCTTCGACATTACCATGCCCAAAAGCACCGATCGAATAATTCCTCTTTTGGCAACTTCTGTTTTTTATTATCTGGGATTTGTGTTGCTTGGGAGAGTTAATATTTTTCCTGTTTTTAAGTTGTTTATGCTGGCAAGTGTGCTGGTTATTATTCTGCTCTTGCTTATTTCATTTAAATGGAAAATAAGTAACCATATGGCAGCCTTGGGTGGACTGGCCGGTGTATTTTTTGCATTTTCTTTCCGGAAAGGATTGAATCCGGTTTATTCACTCTTGATTGTGATATTAATTTCCGGATTAGTAGGAACAGCCCGGTTAATGCTTAAAAAACACAGCATGTGGCAAGTAATTGCAGGCTATGTGCTGGGCTTTGTTATTTTATACAGTGTTGTTTATTTTCTGTAGAATAATCTATTCTACAAACTTGTATCCGATTCCTTTTAATGTTTTGATGTGGTTGTTGCCAATTTTTTCACGCAACTTTCGAATGTGGACGTCAATTGTACGATCTCCTACAACAACGTTTTCTCCCCAAACTGAAAAATAAATTTCTTCGCGGGTAAATACTTTGCCTGGTTTCGAAACCAATAGTGAAAGCAGTTCGAATTCTTTTCTCGGAAGAACCATTTCGTTATCACCGATACGAATAAGGTAGCGTTCCTTATCAATCATCAGGTTGCCGATTGTAATGATGTTTGTGTCAACTACTTCTGCCGCCGGTTGAGATGCTTCTCCTGTTCTCTTCAATAATGCTTTTACGCGACTAATAAGAACCTTTGGACGCACCGGTTTGGTGATGTAATCGTCGGCACCTGCCTCAAAACCTGCAATTTGTGAATAGTCTTCTCCTCGTGCCGTAAGAAAAGCGATAACTGTGCTGCTTAGTGCCGGAATTTTCCGAAGCTCCTCGCAGGCTTCAATGCCGTCCATTTCAGGCATCATAACATCTAAAATAATAAGATGCGGTACTTTCTTTTCTGCAATTTTTATTGCTTCCACACCGTTCTTGGCAGTGTAAACTTTATATCCTTCTTTTTCAAGATTATAACTTAAGAATTCGAGGATGTCCAGTTCGTCATCAACCAGTAATACTTTAAATTGTTTATCGCTCATTTTTATTAAATTATTGAACAAAGGTAGAGAACAGCTATTAAGAAACCATTAACTTTCCTTTACACTTAGAATAAACACAAAGTTAGGCTATTATTTGGCTTTTTCAAGTGTAAAATTAAAAGTGGTTCCTTTATCAACCAGGCTCCTTACGTTTATCGATTGGTTATGTGCTTCAATAATATGTTTAACAATTGAAAGTCCGAGTCCGGTACCACCTTGCTCACGCGACCGCGATTTGTCGACTCTGAAAAAACGTTCGAATATACGAGGCAAGTCTTTCTTCTCGATACCGATTCCGTCATCAGCAACTTCAACAATAATATTGTCTTCCAGGTCGTGGAACGAAATGTTTACGTTGCCTTTTTTCTTTCCGTACTTAATGGCATTAACAACCAGGTTGGTTAGTACTTCCAGTATGCGCTTTTTGTCGGCTTTTACAAATACGGGCTTTTCGGGTTTGTTAATTATTTGTAAGCTAATTTTGTTTTCGTTGGCTTGCCAAATTTCCATTTCAATAACCTCTTCAACAGTTTTTACAATATCGAAGCGGGTTATGTTAAGTTTAAGTTCGCCTGATTCGAGTTTTGTAATTGATTCCAGATCTTCAACGATAGAAATCATCCGGTCGATACTTTTTTCTGTGCGTTTCAGGTAAAGCTTATTAATTTTGGGATCGTCGAGCCCTCCTTCCAGAAGTGTTAAAACGTAGCCCTGAATATTGAAGATTGGCGTTTTCAGTTCGTGCGAAACGTTTCCTACAAAGTCTTTCCGGTATTTCTCCAGTTCTTTCAGTCTTTCAATTTCTTTTAACTGTGTGCGGGCCCATTCTTCAACTTCGTATTTAACACCAAGCAAAAGGCTGTTTGGGTCGAGTTGCTTTTCATCCATTTTAGAACCACTTAGAGGAAGGTCGCGAATGGTATTGTAAATGGGTTTAATCCGGTCGATAATATACTTACGGATAATGAACGAAATGCCAAAATGGGCCGCCACGAAAAAGAATACTGAGGGAATTAAAATAACCAGAATGTTATCGCCATAGAACTTTACCAGCAACATCATGGCCAGCGCCAATGCCGTAAGTATAAGCGAGATGGTTGATGCAAGAAACTTTGAAGAGTATGTTTTCATCGAATTAAATCTCTTTTTTAGAACTAAAATAAACGTGACAAATGTATAAAATTTGTGTTACTTGTTGATTAATAGTTGGTTAATGGTTTCTTAATGTTTTTTTAATGTTAAAAAATGCTGTAAGCACTTACCGACCGTTTATATTTGCCCGCCCATTTTAGTTCTTTTTTCGAATGTCAGGCACTGTGTTTTCAGAGAGATCGATGTTCTGACTGTAAAGTGAACAATACGCTCTAAGCGAAAAAGGTAAATATATTGTTGAAAGATAATTATTATATAAGTTTTAAAAATAGACGGAAGTGTTTACTTTTAAAAGATAAAGTTAAAGACAGAATCAATAAAGATTAAACCAATGACTAATCCTGGTTCGGTTACTTCAAGCTTACTTAATTCCATTCATTTCTTATTTCCTGTGGGTATGCAAATACATTTAGAAAAATCAGATAATGGTATTGGTATGTAAAGAATTGAAGAGTCGGAGCAGGTTGCATGTTTTGCAATCTTTCTGCCGTCATTAAATTATGCATAAATGGAAAATTTTTACTTAATTCTTGTAGTCGTTCTTTTTGCTCTGGCAATTTCAGACTTGGTAGTTGGAGTAAGTAACGATGCTGTAAACTTTTTAAACTCAGCTATCGGTTCGAAAGCAGCCCCGAAATGGGTTATTTTTCTAATGGCTAGTTTAGGAGTGTTGGTTGGCGCAACTTTCTCAAACGGTATGATGGAAGTTGCCCGTAAAGGGATTTTTCATCCCGAGATGTTTTATTTCTCGGAGATCATGGTCATTTTTTTGGCTGTGATGATTACTGACGTTATTTTACTCGATATGTTCAACACCTTTGGGATGCCAACGTCTACAACGGTTTCCATTGTTTTTGAGTTGTTAGGGTCGGCCGTGGCTGTATCAATTGTAAAAATTAAATCTGCAGGTGGTTCTGTTGTTATGGAGCTTGCACAGTACATTAACTCCGGCAAAGCACTGGCCATAATCTCCGGTATTTTAATATCGGTGTTTGTCGCGTTTACGGTCGGTGCAATAGTGCAATACCTTACCCGATTGGTCTTTTCTTTTAAGTACCGTCAGCCTATGAAATATTTCGGCGCTATATTCGGTGGTCTGGCAATTACTGCGATTACCTATTTTATGCTAATAAAAGGGATAAAAGGCTCGTCGTATGCCGAAATGAAATTATCCGGAGGTATTACATTGCAGGATTGGTTGAAGGGAAACACCTTTCTGATTATGGTTTACAGCTTCTTTTTCTGGACCGTGTTAATCCAGTTGTTGCGCTGGATATTCAAAATAAAAATTCTGAAAGTTGTTGTTTTAGCTGGTACTTTTGCATTGGCGATGGCTTTTGCAGGAAACGACCTTGTGAACTTTATAGGTGTGCCTTTGGCTGGTTATAACTCATTTAAAGCCTGGGTAGCCGGTGGTGGTCCGGCGCCCGATTCGTTTACGATGGAAATGTTGGCCGGTAAGGTGGGGACTCCTGCATACATGTTACTAATTGCGGGCTTGGTAATGATTATTACTTTGATTTTATCGAGAAAAGCTCGATCGGTAGTAGCTACTACTGTAAATCTTTCGCGGCAAAGTGAAGGCGAAACTGAACGTTTTGATTCGTCAGCGGTATCAAGAGTTTTGGTTCGTTCCTCTACCCGCTTTAATAATAATTTGCTAAAGGTGGTACCATCAGGACTTACCCGGGTTATTCAATCGCGTTTCGAGCCATTTAGTTACTACAATGAAGAGGATGCTGATGCACCTGCATTTGATAAAGTTAGGGCGGCGGTTAATCTTGTTGTAGCCAGTATTCTTATTGCAATAGGTACTTCACTTAAATTACCATTGTCTACTACCTACGTAACTTTTATGGTGGCTATGGGTACTTCTTTGTCCGATAGAGCTTGGGACAGAGAGACTGCTGTGTATCGTATTTCCGGTGTATTTTCGGTTATCGGTGGTTGGTTTCTAACCGCGCTTATAGCGTTTTCTCTTTCAGCGTTAATTGCTACGCTTATTGCAGTAAGTGGCAATTTTATGATTTTTGTATTTGTGGTGGTGGCAATATTTATGGTAATCAGAACACAAATTTTCTTTAAAAAACGTGCCGAAAGTAAAGTCGCAGAGGAAGAAGATGATATTGACGATGCCGATGCAAACGAACAGATTATAGAGAAAAGCTCGAAACAAGTAGTTCGCGCGGTAGTATCAAGTAACCAGATTCTTACAATGGGGATTGAGGCTTTTGTAAAAGAAGACCTTTCTAGCCTGAAGAATGCACAGGAAGCTTGCACAGCCTTCTCTAAAAAAGCAAAGAGAAACAAGGATAAGGTTTATTCTACCATTAACAAAATAGCAGGCGGAACATTAGATACCAGTCATTTTTATGTGCAAATGATCGAGCACCAGAGAGAAATGGCGCATGCAGTGCACTTTATGCTTGATCCGATGATTAAGCATGTGAAAAATAACCACAAGCCGTTTATTGCCGAACAAATAGAAGGACTGGAGAAACTAACAGATCGTATAGATTCGTTTTTTAACTACACCTTACATTTGATTAAGGAAGAAAATTATGATGAGTTGGATAACTTCATTAAAGAGCGAGATGATATAATCGACTTGTTGAAGAAAATGGAGAAAAACCAAATTAAACGTATTAAAAACAAGGCTGTTAATACGCGTAACTCTCAGCTTTTCTTCAAAATAATTTCAGAAATTGAGCAGTTGTTGTTGCATACCGTAAACCTGGTAAAAGCGCAACGAGATTTTATTACTTTTACAAGACAGAATAAGTAAACATATAGATAATATATGCTTAAAGCCAGTCGATTTCCGACTGGCTTTTTTTATTCCCTCAACTAACCTTGTCTATTGTCTATTTTGTTTAAATACAGCAATTTGAGCGGAGTATGAAAGCTGCAATGTAATAAAAATGTAATAAAAGTGTAATCAATTTGTAATAGCAAAGAATCACTTTTGCTGCCAAAATAAAAGCTATTAAATAACTGCAAACTTTAATAATGCTTCACTGCATTACCTTTCGACAAATTTATTGATAATGGAAAATTTTTATCTGATTCTTGTTGTTGTGTTGTTCGCTCTCGCAATTTCAGATTTAATTGTAGGAGTAAGTAACGACGCTGTAAACTTCTTGAACTCTGCTATTGGATCAAAGGCCGCACCTAAATGGATTATCTTTCTTATGGCAAGTCTGGGTATTATGGTTGGAGCAACCTTCTCAAACGGAATGATGGAAGTAGCCCGAAAAGGGATCTTCCATCCCGATCAGTTCTATTTTGCCGAAATCATGGTCATATTTTTGGCTGTAATGATTACGGATATTATTCTGCTCGACATGTTTAACACTTTCGGAATGCCAACTTCAACAACGGTTTCCATTGTGTTTGAATTATTGGGAGCAGCGGTGGCCGTATCGGTGGTTAAAATTAAAACAGCCGGAGGATCGGTTGTTGCCGAACTCTACCACTACATAAATTCCGAAAAGGCGCTGGCTATAATCGGCGGTATTTTGCTTTCGGTGTTTGTGGCTTTTACAGTCGGGGCAATAGTGATGTACCTAACACGTCTGCTGTTTTCGTTTGAATACGGAAAAAGTTTAAAATATTTCGGTTCGGCTTTTGGAGGTTTGGCGATTACAGGCATTACTTATTTTATGCTGATTAAAGGTATTCGGGGATCGTCGTTTGCCGATATGGAGCTAACTGGAGGTGGAACATTATACGAATGGATTCAACAAAATACAGCAATAGTGTTGTTGTTGAGTTTTGTGGGGTGGACGGTAATTATTCAATTGTTACAATGGGTTTTTAAAATTGACATTCTGAAAGTTATTGTGCTGGTAGGAACTTTCTCACTTGCATTGGCGTTTGCCGGAAACGACCTGGTAAACTTTATCGGAGTGCCGGTTGCCGGTTTTAAATCGTTTCAGGCCTGGGTAGCATCGGGTATGAGCCCCGAAGCCTTTTCGATGGGAAAACTGGCTGGGAAAAGCAGTACCCCGGTTTACATGTTATTAATCTCGGGACTGGTAATGGTAGTTACGCTTATTATGTCGAAAAAGGCGCAGGCAGTAACAAAAACCGAGATCAACCTGGCACGTCAGTCGGAAGGAATGGAACGCTTTGGTTCGTCACTGATTGCAAGATTAATGGTACGTAGTAGCATCAACTTCAATAAATCGGTTAGCCGCTCAATGCCAACAAGTGTTCGCGAGTCGGTAAGTCGCCGTTTTACACCTGTTCCTCTGGGCCCGGCAAACGATCCTGATACGCCTGCTTTCGATAAAATTCGTGCATCGGTAAACCTGGTAACAGCCAGTATCCTTATTGCCATTGCAACTTCGTTTACCTTACCTCTTTCTACTACTTACGTAACGTTTATGGTGGCTATGGGAACTTCATTATCCGATCGAGCTTGGGATCGCGAAAGTGCTGTTTATCGTATCTCGGGAGTATTTGCTGTGATTGGCGGATGGTTTTTAACCGCAATAATTGCTTTCACTGTTTCCGGATTGGTAGCGTTGTTAATTTCGGTAGGTGGTAAATTCCTGATTTTTGTATTTGTAGCCATTGCTATTTTTATGGTAATTCGCACACAATTCTTGTTCAAAAAGCGTAACAACAAAGCTATTGAAGAAGAAGAGGAAGCATTTAACGAAACTGATGGTGTTGAAAAAGTAATGCAGAAATGTAAAAAGCACTGTATTAATGCATTGGTTTCATCGAATAAAGCTTTTTCTGGTGGAGTTGAAAGCTTCCTTCAGGAAAACCGAACTGATTTGAAGGAAAGTATTTTGTTGAAAGATAAGCTGAATTCAAAATCGAAAAAAATAAAGAGCAAGATATTCGACACACTTTCAAAGATTGAAGACCATGTTGATACCGGGCATTTTTATGTACAGGTAGTCGATTATCAGCGCGAAATTGCACACTCGCTAAACTTCCTGATCCAGCCTTTATTCGAGCATTTGGATAATCACCATAAACCATTCTCGAAAGACCAGGCAGAGGAGCTACAGGAACTGGCTGCAAAACTCGATGAGTTCTATAGCATGGGACTAACAATGATAGAGGAAAACACTTTCGATAAACTGGACGATTTGATTGTTAAACGCGATGAGATTGTGGATTACCTGAAAAAGACAGAGAAAAACCAGATTAAACGTATTAAAACGAAAGATGTAAATACACGTAATTCGATGTTGTATTTCAACATAAACAGCGAAACCAAAAACCTGTTGTTACATTCAATCAATCTGATTAAAGCACACAGAGATTTTGTAAGCTACTCGGTTGAAAAGAGTAAATAATAAGTAACAATATACGATTTGAAAAGGAGGCTTTTTTTAGCCTCCTTTTTTGTTTTCCGTTTTTTTTGTAATTACAGAACCATTACAAAAAAATTACCGATTACTATCTTTTTTTAATTCCCTTTTAACTGTTCTGCAACCGCTTTCAGAGAGGTAATAACCAATTTTGCTGCGTAAATAAATAACCAAATTTGAAATGAAAAAATTATCTCTTCTTTTATTTATTCTATTGTTTGTCAGTATGTTTAGTGCAATGGCAGAAGGCGAAGACGAAAATGCCGCAAATAAAGGTACCATTGCCGGTAGGATTGTCGACACTGAAAACCTTCCTTTGCCAGGAGCGGCTATTGTAATTGAAGATTTGCATAAAGGGGCTGTAACCGATGTAAACGGATTTTATCGGATTGTGGCGCTCGATCCAGGTGATTATAAAGTAAAAGTTTCGTACATAGGATTTAAAGAAACAGTTAAAACGATAAATGTTACTGTTGGAAAAACAAGCACTCTTAATTTTCAACTTCAGGCCGGTATCGATATTGAAGAAGTGGTGGTAAACGGTGCGTTGCAGGGGCAATCAAAAGCTTTGAACCAGCAAAAAAGCAGCATGAACATTACCAACATTATTTCTTCTGATCAGGTAGGTCGGTTCCCCGACCAGAATGTTGGCGATGCCTTAAAACGTATTCCCGGAATCAATGTACAGTACGATCAGGGTGAAGCGCGTTTTGGAAACATTCGCGGAACATCGCCCGAGTATAACTCGGTAGCTATCGATGGAGATCGTATTCCGTCGGCTGAGGCTGAAACACGTTCCATCCAGCTCGACCTTATTCCTTCGGATATGATTCAAAGCATTGAAGTAAACAAGGTGGTTACCGCCGATATGGACGCCGATGCCATTGGCGGTTCGGTAAACCTGGTAACAAAATCAAATCCTTACTCACGTCGTATTACCGGATCGGTTGGCGGTACTTACAATGCACTTCGCGGCAAAGTGGCTCCAAACTTTTCGTTGTTGTACGCTGATCGGTTTTTAAACAACAAACTGGGTGTTACACTAGCGGGTTCGGTGCAGGACCATATGATGGGTTCTGACGATTTGGAAGCCGAATGGAACGACGAGGGAAAAATGAAAGAAATGCAGGTGCGTACCTATCTGATTGAACGTTTACGCCAGAGTTACTCGGGGGCGCTTGATTATAAATTTGATGCCAATAACAAAATCGAGGCAAAAGTAATGTACAACCACCGTAACGACTGGGAAAACCGTTATCGTGTTGTTTACAAAGATTTGGATGAAGATGTGGCAAAAATTGAACGCCAGGTAAAAGGCGGTACCAATAAAGATGCACGTTTGGAAGACCAGCGAACTTACCATATTTCTTTAGGTGGCGAACACCAGTTTGGTGCCCTTGAAATCGACTGGAAAGGTTCGTACTCAAAGGCCAACGAAGACCGCCCAAACGAACGTTACCTACAGTACAAGATTAAAGATGTGCAGTTCAGTCAGGATCTTGCAGATACCGAAAAGCCACAGGTGATTATTAATACCCCGGAAGCGCAGGATTTTAACAGCAACTGGAAATTTGATGAATTGACAGAAGAACATCAGTACACCGAAGATATCGACAAAAAATTCAAAGTCGACTTTAAACTTCCTTTTCAGAATGGAACAAGTGTTTTGCGTTTTGGTGCCAAATACAAAGGCAAAAGCAAAAAACGCAACAACGATTTCTACGATTATTCGCCAAATAATGAAGACAGTTTTAATAACGGAGCTTTCAATAATACAGTTGTTAAAACAAAAGATGATTTCCTTGCCGGAGATTATGCGGCCGGAACTTTTGTTGATATAAAATATTTAAGTGGTTTAAATCTTAATTCAAACGATTTTGAAGGCGACGTAAACCTGGAAGAACTTGCCGGAAACTTTGATGCATCGGAAGATGTAACTGCCGCTTACCTGCGTTTCGATCAGTCGTTTGGACGTTTGGATGTTGTTGCCGGAGTGAGGGTTGAAAATACTTCAGTCAACTACTCAGGTAAAGAGCTGATTCTGGATGATGAAGGAGACGTTGAGGATCTTGTAGATACCAAAGACGTGGATAACGACTACACAAAGGTGTTACCATCGTTGTTGTTAAAATACAAGATCGATAAAAATACCAACATTAAAGCAAGTGTTACCAATACTTTGGCTCGCCCAAAATATATCGACTTGGTTCCGCGTGTTGAAATCAATAATGAAAAAGACCGTGTTGAGATTGGGAATCCAGATCTTACGCCAACTACAGCATGGAACTTTGATTTAATGGCTGAACATTATTTTGAGTCGATTGGTTTGGTTTCGGGTGGAATTTTTTACAAAGACATCAACGATTTTATTGTTGACGGAATTCAGTCGGATTACGATTACCTGGGGAAAACCTGGGGGAAATTTACCCAGCCTATTAATGCCGGCGATGCTACCTTGTTTGGTATTGAAATGGCCTTTCAGCGTCAGTTCGACTTTTTGCCGGGCTTCCTTCGCCAAACCGGATTTTATGCCAACTATACGTACACCAAATCAACGGTGAGTAATTTCCAGATTGAAGACCGCAACGACGATGATCTGACTTTGCCCGGAACGCCAGAGAATACCTTGAATGCATCGTTGTACTACGAAGGCAAAAAGCTATCGGCTCGTGTGTCGTACAATTATGCAGGCGCTTTTGTTGAAGAATACAGCGACAAAGCTTTCGAAGATGTGTACTACGATAAGGTTTCGTACCTCGATTTTAACACCAGCTATCATTTCAACAAAAACTTTATGCTGTTTGCCGAACTCAACAATATCTTGAATACGCCGTTGCGTTATTACCAGGGAGAATCGAAATACACTTACCAGGCCGAGTATTACGATGTAAAAGTGAATTTTGGCTTGAAACTTAATTTTTAATTCTCGGATTGACTATTAAACCATCAAAATAAATAGATATTGCAGGGGATCTGAATCTTCAGGTTCTCTGCATTTCCATAAAACAGTACAACTATGAATCCGTTAGCCAATCGTATTTTTCTTCTTGCAATCTCGTTAGCAGTAATTATTTCGTGCAACCGCCCCAGTGAAGGTTCGCGAAAAGCTGGTGAACACATAAAAAAAACAGTATTTGCTGTGGCAGAAACAGAACCAACGCCACAAGGTAAAAACGACGATTCAGCAGATGATCCGGCCATTTGGATTAATGCTTCAGATGCTGAAAAATCGTTTGTAATTGGTACCGACAAAAAGGGAGGCCTGGGAACCTACGACCTTAACGGCAAGCAGTTAAACTATTACCTGGTGGGCAGAATGAATAATTGTGATTTGCGCTACGGTTTTGCACTTGGCGCCGATACGATTGATATTTTGGCGGCAAGTAACCGCTCGTCGCATTCGATTTCGCTGTATAAAATCTCTGAAGGTGGTGTGTTGGACTCCATTCATAGCCGCACCATAAAATCTGAAATGACTGACGATGTATATGGTTTGTGCATGTATAAAAGCCCGGTAACCGGCAAATATTTTGTTTTTATGAATAGTAAAGCTGGCGAAGTAGAACAGTGGGAATTGGTAGAAAACAATCAGTTGGTTGATGCAAAACTGGTTCGTTCGTTTAGTGTTGAAACACAAACCGAAGGAATGGTTGCCGATGATTCGGTAGCGGTGTTGTATTTGGGCGAAGAGAACGCTGGCATTTACAAATTTGATGCAGAACCCGGTGGTTCTAACGAAGGCAAAATGATTGCGCTGAGTTCTGAAGAAAACGAAAACATTAAATATGATATTGAAGGCTTAACGATTTATGCTACCGACAGCGTAAATGGCTACCTTATTGCTTCGTCGCAGGGAAATTACAGTTACGCAGTTTTCGAGCGTCAGGGCGATAACAAATACCTCGGTAGTTTCCGGATTGCCGACGGAGAAATTGATGGCGTTGAAGAAACTGATGGCATTGATGTTACCAATATTCCGCTTGGAAAAAATTATCCGAAAGGAATGTTTGTGGTGCAAGACGGTTATAACTACAAGGGCAAAAGGCTTTTAAGCCAGAACTACAAATACATTTCGTGGGCCGAAATTGAAAAGCTGTTTGTAAAGTAAAGTATTAGATAATATAATAATTTAGTGATACCCTCACTTCAAGTGAGAGTATCACTATTTTTTTGCACTCTTCAGTAATTTATTCTAATCTTAATCTTTGTGTAACAGCGGATTAATGCCATTGGTGTATGTTTGTTTTATATCACTTGTAACGGTATGAACAAGCGACAGATTGAAGTTTCAGTAATTTCTGACTTACACCTGGCTACTCACGCGAGCAAGCCTAAAAAGATTCTCGAATACCTCAAAGCCATACATCCCGAAATATTAGTTTTAAACGGCGACATAATAGATTCGTGGCGTTTTAGCCGTAACTATTTTCCGAAGAATCATATGAAAGTGGTTCGTCATTTTATAAAAATGATGGAAAAGGGTACCCGGATTTATTATGTTACCGGTAATCACGATGAATTTCTGCGAAAGTTTAGCGGAACCAAAATCGGGCAACTCGAAATTGTTAACCAGTTTGTTTTTGAACACAAGGGATCGAAAACCTGGATTTTTCACGGCGATATTTTCGACAATATCATTCACAAATCAAAAGGGCTTGCAAAGTTTGGCGCTGCTTTATACGGCTTGTTAGCTATTCTGAATAAGCTGGTAAACACATTCACCCGGCAATTTGGCGGAAAAGAGTTAATCATTTACAAAAGTTTGAAAAAGAACTTTGCACGTGAAAAACAGGCGCCTTCGAAATTTGAAAACGAACTGGCGCGTTCAGCAGTATCACAAGGTTACCAAACTGTAATTTGTGGGCACACCCATATTCCAAAAGTTAAAATGCTACAGGTTGGCAATCAGCAAATAAAATACATCAATTGTGGCGATTGGGTGGAACATTTTACCGCCGCCGAATTTTATAACAACGAGTGGCACACCTACACGCAAATGGAACCTGAAGACAACACTCAGCCCGATGATTCTGATATTCCGGCCGAGCAGATTATTTATCAAACCCTTTTAAAAGAACTTACTTTCTCAAACTTAACTCAACCTCAATTGTGAAAATTCTGTATGCAGTTCAGGGAACAGGGAACGGGCATTTGGCGCGCGCAACAGAAATTATTCCGCTGCTGCGGGAACTTGCAGATGTGGATGTATTGACAAGTGGAATTCAGAGCGATATTCGACCGCCGTTTGAGACGAAATACAAATTTTTCGGGTTGAGTTTTATTTTTGGAAAAGGCGGGGGAGTAGATTTTCCGAAAACCGTTTTTAGGACGAATCTTATCAAGCTGTTTCGCGATATTTGGCGACTTCCGGTAAATGATTATGATTTGGTGATTAGCGATTTTGAACCCGTGTCGGCATGGGCATGCAAACTCCGCAAGGTAAAATGTATTGGCTTGAGTCATCAAAATGCAGTTCTTCATCCCAAAGCGCATAAGCCTGCAAAAAACAATTGGCTCGGAAAGTTAATTCTGAAATATTATTCACCAGCCACTTTTAAATACGGGTTTCATTTTAAAAGCCTCGATAAAATGAATTTTACGCCGGTAATCCGCTCGGCAATTCGCAATACAGATGTAAGTGATAAAGGCTATTACACGGTTTATTTGCCAGCCTACAGCGATGCTGAGATTACAAAAATCCTCTCGCATTTCAAGAACGTTAAATGGGAGGTATTTTCGAAACATTGTAAACAAGTACATAAAACCGGTGCTATTCTGTTTAACCCGATTTCGCTGAAAGGCTTTAACGAGTCGTTTGTTAATTGCTCCGGCGTACTTTGCACCGCAGGTTTTGAAACGCCTGCCGAAGCCATTTTTATGGGGAAGAAGCTTTGTATTGTTCCCATGAAAAATCAATACGAGCAAGCTTGTAATGCAGCCTTCTTGGCTGAGATGGGCGTAACAAGCATAACCAGTCAAAACGAAATTATTCCAACTTTAAAACGTTGGTTGATAGACGACTTTCGTCTTCAGATAGATTATCCTGACAAAACCCGTGATATTCTTTCTGCAATTGTTCGGGCACACGGTGGGTGCAACACAAAAGCCAAATCAGCTTCAAAAAAGATAGACAAAACAACTACTGAGAAGCAAGCAATGTCCAGCCCTGTATCCAGTCGTCTTCGCCAAAAGCTCCTTTAAAATCCACAATCTGAAACCAGGGTAGCGGATAATCAAATATGTCTCCTTTTACTTTTTCGGTAGGAACAAAACTGCCCGACTCCGGATCGATAGCCGGATCTTTAATTTCATTTTTAGAAGTATTAAAAGAAGCTACCCACTCGTTTGCCATTTCTGGTGTATATATGCCGTTTAGTTTAAAAATACTTTCTGGCGTGGAGTTGGCAACCTGGTAAAAAACATTATTTTGAATATCCAGTTTCCCTTTTTTCCACTGGTTGTAACTGTCGTGCTCCTGGTCGGTAACTTCAAGCGCAATTCCCTTGTCTTTGGTCATAAAAATTGAATTGGCAACCACACCTCCTGCATTTTTTTCGAAAGTTGCACACAAACCATTGCTCGAATTTCCGCTGCCGATTAAAGTTAAGTTGAAAAGATTGGGTAGCGAGTTCGGAATGCCATAAACGGGATTGGTGCCACCGCCGGCTTCAATAAGGTTATCGCCCGGAAGATTTAACTGTGCTCCGAGCCAGAACTGACCGTTTCCTGACCAACCTAAATCGTAGTCGAAAAGATCATCGCCACAATCGGAAACCACCATGTGTTTCAGGTTTACTGTCCCTCCAAAAATCTCAACGCCGTCGTCTTCGTTTGAAATAACTTCCACGTAATCAATCTCAGTCTCGTTGCCAACACCGCCAAGCGTAAGCCCGTTAATTTCGTTGCCTTCGCCAATGTTTGTTCCGCCGTGCCTTATCGAAATGTATCTCAGCAGCCCCGAATTGTCGTTTTCGTTTGTTCCGCCGTAAATACCACGGGGCTCGGCAAGCGGAATACCTTCAATTGAGCCTTCGCCGCCATCAATATTTATCGGCGCATTTCCAAGAATGATTAAACCGCCCCATAAACCGCGTTCTTCGGTCGCTACCGATCCCTGAAGATCGTCGTCTTCCGAAGTGAAAATTATCGGCTGATCGGGAGTTCCTTCAGCAATTATTTTTCCACCGCGTGCCACAATTAGTGCACTGGCGTTTTCTGCTTGTCCCGCTCTGAAACGGATTACCGTTCCGGCTTCGATGGTTAAAACCTGGCCATCGTTAACAAAAACAAATCCTTCGAGCACATAGCTTTTATCTTTTGTCCAGGTTACTGTTCCGGTTCCAAAGCCATTGTCGGTAATGGTTTCGTTGGGGTCTTCCAAAACGTAATCACTTTTTCGGCAAGAGAGTGCGAAAACAAAACTAAGTATGATAATGTATCTTAAAAATCGCATGGTCTCGTGGTTTACAGTTTAACTTCGAGGTTGAGGAAAATAAAGGCTTTGGTTTCGCCATTTGCCGCATAAGGTACCCAGTCGTGGTAGTTGAGCGCCATTTTAATTTTCTTGATTGGCTCGTACTGGATTCCTGCCACCAGCGCAGTTCCGTCTTTTGCCAGGTTCCACGGATTTTCTTCGCCGTTGAGTTTATTGGACGCGATCTTGTCAAAACGAGCGAAAATTTGGTATTGGGTGGTTATATTGTACTTGGCAAAAATAGAAATACCATAGCGATCCTGTTCTTCTTTCCATTTTTCATTTGTGCGATAGAGTGCTTCGGTCGCAATGTTGGCTTTGCCGTTAAAGTCGTATGAAATAAAAATATGATAAGTCGATTGCAGAATATCGTCGTTTGTAAAATCGTAATAAAGTCTTGAGGTCAGGTTCTTCGGAAACTTAATGGTAGTTCCAAGTGCATATTTAAAAATGCCGTCGGTTTGAACATTGTTGTATCCTTCGCCATTCATAATCGTAAAATCGGCATTAATATGCGGCGAAAATTTATAGCTGAAATTCATTCCAAGATCAGCTGATGTTCCAATCGAATATTCATCTGCCAGTGTTTTCATCAGGTAGCGTCGTTCCCAAACCTGTTCAACCAATTTGTATTCTTTTAAACTTATTAGTCCAAACTCAAGCCTTAGCTTTCCTTCGCTATACCGCAGAAAAGCATTTTTAAAATAGGCGTAGCGTCGTTCTTTTGAATATTCAGAAAGGTCTTCGGGGCTGCCAATATCCAGATTGACTTTTGCATAAAAGTTTGGGCTGAAATTATACTCGTAACCAATATACCCCCGTACAAGTTCGAATGCTGATTCGTCGGAAGCTGCATCTGTAATTCCCTGGTGGAAATTGGCAAAAATAACGGCAAATGGAGTTCCTGATGGTTTAAAGGAATCGTCATCTTGTGAAAAAACCGGACAAGTCAATAGAATTATCAAGGCCAGCAGCAGTGTTTTTTTCATATGATTAAAATTGTCTATTCCTAATTGTGCAAAAATGTAACTTGTCCCGAAAAGTCGCGATTCGTTTCATTTGTTCAGTCTTATTTCACAAATATCCGGTAAATTCACAAATATTCCGAAAATAGCCATTTAGAATTCTGGTTAATAGTTATTTACTGTTCGTTTATAAGGCCGAACTCTATTTTTTTAAAGAATTCGCGGCAAATATATAAGTTAATCGTTTTGACATATTTCTTTAATTGAATTGTAATACTCAAACTCCCAAAAAGTAATCGATTTGTAATAAAAATGCAACAAAAGTGTAATATTCCAATAAGAATACCATTGCTTCATTAATTGCTTAGCCTCTACTGTTTTATTATCATTAATCGTTTCTTAATAATTAAACTATTTTTAGTATTTTTCGAACTGCTTAAACTTCGATTAGCATACCTTCGCGAGGTAATTGTAAAGAAAAAAAAGACCCAGGTCAACTTAATGAATATGGAAGAAAATCACAGAATACTTATTGTTGATGACGAGAAGGACCTCTGCGAGATCCTGCAATTTAATCTGGAAAGTGAAGGATTTGTTATTGATATTGCTTACTCAGGCGAAGAGGCTTTAAAAAAAGATATTCAGGATTACGACCTGATTTTGCTTGATGTAATGATGGAAGGCGTATCTGGTTACAAAGTGGCTAACACCATCCGAAAGCAGCTTAAAATAACCGTACCAATAATCTTTTTAACCGCAAAAATTGACGAAAATGATGTACTGACAGGTTTTAACGTTGGTGCCGACGACTACATTTCAAAACCATTTTCGATTAAAGAAGTAGTGGCGCGTATTAAAGCCATTCTTAAACGTGGGCAGGGAATTGCCAACGAATCGAATGTGATTGCACATCAGGAGATGAAAGTCGACCTGAAAAAGAAAATCACAACCATTGGCGGCGAAACGATTAACCTGACACGAAAAGAATTCGAGATACTTTCGCTGCTGGCAAAAAACAAGGGACAATATATTAGCCGCGACGAAATTCTGAAGCGGATTTGGAAAGACGATGTTATTGTTACCGAAAGAAATGTGGATGTAAATATTGCCCGTTTGCGCAAGAAAATTGGCGATTACGGTTCCAATATAAAAGGTAAATCTGGCTACGGCTATTGTTTTCAATAATTTAACTCCAATAAACCTGTTGTGAAAAGGTCTTTCAGGGGCGAAATATTCTTTTATTACATTATCGTTTTTGTATTGTTTACGATTACGGTTCTCACTTTCCAATACAAACGTGAGAAAACATACAAAACTTCGCAACTGGAAAGTACCCTTGATAATCTTACTGCAATTACCTATAATTTTATTGAAAAGAATAATTTGATTCAGGGGAATCAGTTGGAGCGGATAAAAGAGCTAACTGCTATTTTCCCGGAAGAGAATACCCGTATCACTATAATTGATAAAGATGGTGTTGTTTTGTTCGACAGCTTTGTTGAAGATTACAGAACGATGGAGAACCATGGTTTGCGCCCCGAAGTGCTAAAGGCAAAGAATCAGGGTAGCGGAGCAAACATTCGAACCTCGACAACTACTTCTATCGACTATTATTATTATGCCCGGTTGTATCCGAATTGTTTTGTAAGGGCAGCGTTGGTTTACGATGTAACGGTTAAAGACTTTCTGAAAACCAACCGCAATTTCATCGGTTTTATGGCCATTCTGTTTGTGGCTGTGGGTATTTTGCTGGTGCTGGTAACTTTTAAACTCTCGGATACAATAACCAAATTGAAAGAATTTGCGCTGAAAGCAGGAAGTAACGATTTGGTAGAATATCAATCTACATTTCCTGAAAATGAACTGGGGATTATCAGTTCGCAAATCGTGCAGATTTATAATAAGCTAAAGAAAACAAAAGACGATCTTTCCAACGAACGCGAAAAACTGTTTAATCACCTGGATGCTTTGGACGAGGGAATTGCTTTTTTTTCGCCTAAAAAAGTGATGACACTTTCGAACGGAAAGTTTATACAAATGGTAAATCTGTTTTCGAAGAAAGAAGTTGTGTCGTCTGATAAAATGCTTTCCAATTCAGCTTTTAATAAAGTGAACAAATTTATTGAAGAGAATGAGAAGAATAGAGAGCAAAGTAGCGATGGTAAGTTGCCACAGCTTGACTACACGGTATCGAAAGAAGAGAAGTATTTCAGAATACAGTCTATTATTTTCTTGGATAAAAGTTTTGAGGTGGTAATTACCGATGTAACGCGGCTCGAAAAGCGTCGTTTGCTAAAACAGCAATTAACATCGAATATTGCGCACGAATTAAAAACACCATTATCATCTATTAGAGGATATTTGGAAACAATTCTCGAGAACTGGCCGATACCCGAAGATAAACTCAAATATTTTCTCGAAAAAGCATTCTTCCAATCCGAAAGGCTTACTACGCTTATAAACGATGTGTCACTTATTAATAATATTGAAGACGCCGGCGAACTGTTCGAGATGAAAAGCATTGATATTAAGAAGGTAACTGACGATATTTATGCCTATTTTGCCAACCGGATAGAACACAATAAAGTTGAGTTTATTGATGAGGTAAAAAATAAAACATTAATTGAAGGAAACGAATCGCTTTTGTTTTCAGTATTTCAGAACCTGGTTGAAAATTCGTTGAATTATGGCGGACAGGGAATCCGTATTCATATAAAATGCTACCACACCGACGATAAATATTATTACTTCTCTTATTCTGATACCGGAGTTGGTATTCCAAAAGAACATCTCCCACGTATTTTCGAGCGTTTTTACCGCGTAGATAAAGGCCGGTCGAGAGCTACCGGAGGAACCGGCTTAGGTTTAGCCATTGTTAAAAATGCGATTACACTGCACAAAGGTCGTATCTCGGTGAAAAACGGCCCCAAACATGGCGTAGAGTTTTTATTCTCGCTTTCAAAAAAATAAAACTGTAGAGTTTCTGAAAATCCCCTTATTATAAACACTGATTTGTCTCAATTTAAAGATTCATTAATATGGACTCTTGAATCTATTCCAGCCTTGTAAATAACAGAAACCTTTTATCCCAAAGGCATGCAGAAGATATTACAGAACGATTAAGCAAATGTAATAATAGTGTAAAGGAGTATTAATTCCGCTGTAACATTAATGGTCTTGCTTTGCTGCTGTAATTAATACAAAGATTCATTAACACTGCATTATTTGAAATTATGAACAAGTTAGTTATTAGCGCTTTATTGCTAATTCTTACCACTACAGTTATGGCCCAAACCGGAACGGTTAAAGGGACTGTAACAGATGCCAAAAACAACGAGTCTCTTATCGGAACTACGGTAATGATTAAAGGGACTACCATTGGAACCACCACAGATTTTGATGGGAATTATCTTATTCCGAAAGTTCAGCCAGGGAAACATACATTAGTCGTTTCTTTTATCTCTTACGATCCGCAGGAAATGGAGATTGAGGTAAAAGCCGATGAGGAAAAAGTGATCAATATTAAGCTTGAGCCTGCAACCATCGAGGTTGAAGGCGTTGAAGTGGTGGCAAAAGCCAACCGCGAAAACGAAAGCATGTTGCTTGTTGAGCAGAAAAATGCTGTTATTGCCACGCAGGCAATTGGAGCACAGGAAATCTCGCGTAAAGGTGCCAGCGATGCTGAAGCAGCCGTTACAAAAGTTTCCGGGATTTCGAAACAGGAGGGTGTAAAAAACGTGTTTGTCCGCGGATTGGGCGACCGTTTTAATTCTACCACCTTAAATGGTTTTCCTGTTCCTTCTGAAGATCCTGAGTATAAGAATATTTCGCTTGATTTCTTTTCGTCAGACATTATTAAAGCAGTTGGTGTAAACAAAGTTTTTAGTGCCGGGATGACCGGTGACGTGGCTGGTGCTGAAATTAACATTAGTTCAAAAGAATTGATGGGGGATGACGAATTCAGTTTGAGTGCCTCGGGTAAGGCGAATACCAACACAATTAACCAGGAAGGTTTTTTGATTACCGATGGAGTGAACTCTTTAGGATTTGCGCAAAATACGATGAGCCCAACCAGTGAGGAAGTGTATAGCTATCCGAATTCTCTGGATCCATCCAGTCAGGATTTTCAGCTTGGAAGGGAATTTGGCTTTGCAGGCGGGAAAAGTTTCAAAGTTGGTTCTTCAAAAAATACTTTAAGTTTCTATGTGATTGGCGACTATTCTTCTGAATTTAATTACCTAAACGGAATCACGCGTGGTACTACCACTAGTGGAGATATTTTTCAGGATCAAACTTCAGAAGAATACGAAAAAGAGACTTCTCACCTGGCGATGGCCAATGTAAATTACAGTTTCAACAAGTTTGTGCTAACCTATAATTTTATGGCTGTTCATACTGCTCGTCAGGTACTAAGTGATGATTATGGCATGCATGCTGATTTCCAGTCGGTAGCCGACCTCGGGTATATGGGCCTAATACGCCGCCAGCAAAACAATGATAATACCTTACTCGTGAATCAACTTCGGTTGGAAAGAGAATTTAACAAACGTGTTTCCGGCGAGTTTGGAATTTCATACAACCACACCACTGGTAAAGAGCCGGATAGAAGAATCAATTACCTTGCTGATTATGGTGGCGATGTGTTAAAACCAATTATGGGAACCGGGCGTCATCAGCGTTATTATTCGGAGTTGAAAGAAGAGGATTTGAACGTACAACTTGGTGTTAACTACAAGTTGAGTGATGATTCAGAAAATCCATCAACGTTTAAACTGGGGTACAAAGGACGTTTGATAAATGATGATTTTAGTGCAAACGAGTGGGATAACTCGCGTTTAGATGGAAGCCAAAATCTTCCTTCTTTGAACCGTTATACTTTTAAACTGGACTCCATTTTTAACCAGGAAGAATATGCAAAGGGAAAGTTTGCAAACGATCCTTTTGAAAGTGCATTTTCAGTAGAAAAGATGATTCACTCGGGTTATCTTGAGTTAGTTTATGGTTTTGGAAAAGACCTTATTCTGAATGCAGGTGTTCGGGTTGATAAAGTTGATCTGACAGTGGATTACGATGTAAACCGCGGTTCAAGTGTTGGTGAAACAAACGTTGATGAATTATATATTCTGCCGAGCTTCAACCTGAAGTATAACCTGAATGAGAAAAATGCTTTGCGTTTAGGAGCAAGCCGTACTTATACTTTACCGCAGTCGAAAGAAATTTCGCCTTTTCGCTACACTGGTCGTAAATGGAATTCGCAGGGTAATCCTGATTTGCAGCCGTCAACAAACTATAACGCTGATTTGAAATGGGATTTTTACATGAGTCGTGACGAGCTGATCTCTGTAACAATTTTTGGAAAACTTATTCAGGATCCGATTTCGAGGATTGAAAAAGCAAGTGCCGGAGGTTTTCTGACTTATGAAAATATCGCTGATCAGGCCATTATAGGAGGTTTTGAAGCTGAGGTTCGCAAAAATATTTATTCTACCTCCAATGAAGATGCAAATTCAATTTCCAAATTAAGTGTAGGTATGAATTTCTCATACATAAAAACAGATGTAGAAGTAACCGAAGGTTTAAACTTTACCAATTCGAAAACTGAATTGGAAGGTGCTGCTCCAATACTGGCCAACGGCGATCTTACTTTTCAGTATAAAAAAAGTAATCTTGATTTTACAGCATCTGTAGTAGCAGCATACTTTAGCGACCGTATTTATACTATCGGAGCCGGGGGTTATCAGGATATCAATGAAGATGGTCTTACAACCATAGATTTTATTTCGTCTGTAAAACTCGGAAAACACTGGGGACTGGGATTAAAAGCCAGAAACCTGCTTGACCCAACTTTTCGCTTAACACGCCAGCCAAATGATGCAGGCGCCGATCCTGTAGTTTTAAGCAGCTACAAAAAAGGAGTTGATCTAAGCTTAGGGCTTTCATATAGATTTTAATGAATTGAAATTAAATAACCATTTACAAATAAAAAATTAGTAAAATGAAAAAGATTCTGTTTTCACTAACAATTGTTGCAATGCTTTTCACAGCATGTAATGACGACGATGATCCTCAACCAAATCCAAGTATTGGTGATGAGTTAAAAGGAGATATTACAACAGAAGTAACATTGGATGCTTCTGTAACGTACAGTTTAACCGGAACATTGAGCGTTAAAGATGGTGGTGTTTTGAATATTCCTGCCGGAACAATGATTAAAGCTACTAAAGGTTTTAGTTCTTATGTAATTGTTGAGCAAGGAGGTAAAATCAATGCTATCGGAACAAGTTCAAGTCCTATCACTTTCACATCTGCCGAAAGCTCTCCTGCTTCAGGAGACTGGGGAGGACTGATTATTAATGGTTATGCCCCAATTTCTGGTGCAACAGCTGGTACAACCGGAAGCACCGAAATTGACGAAAACCTTCCTTATGGAGGTACCAATGCCGCAGATAATTCAGGTACATTATCGTACGTGATTTTGGCTTATACAGGCGCTCGTTCAACTACTAATATCGAACATAATGGTTTAACGCTTAACGGTGTCGGTAGCGGAACTATCATTAACAATATTTATGTTCCTGAAGGCTCTGATGATGGTGTTGAGTTTTTTGGTGGTACAGTTAACGTAAGCAATCTTTTGGTTGTAAATCCCGATGATGATATGTTTGATGTTACCCAGGGATGGAGCGGAACATTAGACAACGCATACGGAATTTGGGAAAATGGATATACCAGTACCGAAGATGATCCGCGTGGCGTTGAAGCCGATGGTAACCTTGATGGTAACGGCGATACACATGTCGGCCAATCGGACTTTACAATGTCGAATATCACAATTAAGAATGCTTCTGGTTATGTGATGGAAGATGGTATAAAAATCCGACGTGGTGCTACTGCTAATATTACCAACGCTTTATTGATTGGTGGTACTGCAAAAGATCAGATTGACCTTACTGATGGTAAAGGAAATGCCGGTTCATTCACTTCAATCGACCTCACGGTCAGCAAAGCTGCTTATACTTCTAACGAAATCAAAAAAAGCGGCGACTACCCTGATGTTGAAATATCAACGGGTAACACCGGAGCTTCTGTTTCAGCTTTTGGGTGGACAGGTTATCAGTTTGATTCTGAAAGTACTGTTGAGTTGAAAGGTGACGTTACAGAAGAAATGACACTGAATGCACTTTATACATATAATTTGAACGGAACGTTGAGTGTTAAAGACGGAGGTGTTTTGAATATTCCTGCCGGAACAATGCTTAAAGCTACCAAAGGTTTCAGTTCGTATGTAATTGTTGAACAGGGTGGTAAGATTATGGCAAAAGGAACAGCAACTGCTCCTATTACCTTCACTTCTGCTGAAAGCACACCTGCATCAGGCGACTGGGGTGGTTTGGTAGTCAATGGAAAAGCTCCTATTTCAGGGGCAACAGCCGGAACTACAGGCTCTACCGAGATTGATGAAAATTTGCCATATGGTGGAACTGTTGCTAATGACAACTCAGGAATAATTGAATATGTGGTTTTGGCTTACACTGGTGCTCGTTCAACTACTAATATCGAGCATAACGGTTTAACACTTAATGGTGTAGGTAGCGAAACTGTGATCAGTAATATTTATATTCCTGAAGGCTCGGATGATGGTGTTGAGTTTTTTGGGGGAACGGTAAGCGTTAGCAATTTGTTGGTTGTAAATCCTGATGACGATATGTTTGATGTTACCCAGGGATGGAGTGGAACATTAAGTAACGCTTACGGAATTTGGGAAAATGGATATACCAGTACAGAAGATGATCCACGTGGGGTTGAAGCTGATGGTAACCTTGATGGAAACGGTTCAGATCACGTAGGACAATCGAATTTTACCATGGAAGATATTACAATTAAAAATAATTCCGGGTACACCATGGAAGATGTTATTAAAATTCGTCGTGGAGCAACTGCCACCATCAGTAATGCCTTATTAATTGGCGGTGCTGCTAAAGACTTAGTAGACCTTACAGATAGTAAAGGTGTTGCTACTGATGCTACAAGTATTGCTGTTACGAATGACGGCGTAACCTTTTCTGGTAGCGAAATTAAACGAAAAACAACCGTTAATGATATCGAAGTAACCAGTAATGCTACAATAACAATTGGTGCTGGAAGCACAGGTGCCACAGTTTCAGCATTCGATTGGACAGGATATAGCTTTTAATAAAAGCCAGATAAGATATTTAAAATGCTATGCAGTGTTTAATGGCGGGAAGGTTGTAAAACCTTCTGACAAACTCCGGGTGATGCCCGGAGTTTTTTTGTTTATGTGCATTTTTGAATGAATCTAAATATTACTCGAATGTTAAAAAAATATTACATAAATGTTACAGATTCCAATCCTTCTTACTATTTTTGTGTTAATTAAAACACGTTCACTTATATAATGTAAAGGAGGCTATCATGAAAGGATTATCATTTATTGTAGGAATTTTATTGATAGCATTTTCAGTAAACGCGCAGAACCTGGAAGAAAAAGATGGTATTTATTACCAAAATTCTGTGCCTTATTCTGGAACCTACCAGACTTATCATGACAATGGCAATCTCAAAATGGAAACTACCTTCGCCGAAGGTAAAAAACAAGGAGAATGCAAGTTGTATTTTGAGGATGGTACTTTAAACGAAGTTCGTAAATATCAGAACAACGAAATGACCGGAACCTGGTTGACATTTAACAGCCTTGGGGTTAAAGTTGCCGAAGCTTCTTACAAAAACGGAAAGAAAGATGGCAACTGGTTTGTTTGGGACGATGAAGGAAACTTAAAGTACGAGCTTTGTTATAAAGACGGGGAGAAAACCGGAACCTGGAAAAGCTACAATGAAGACGGCGTGGTGACTAGCGAAAGAGATTACACCAGCCTTTAACGAACCTGATTACATTATAACACTGCATATGAGTCCGCTCCATTTATGGGGCGGATTTTTTTTATAAAAACATTTAATCGTTTTGTAATAAATTCGCAATTCTCGTGTAATTCTTCATCTCTAATTTTGCAGTTGATTTATTACACAAAGAATGAAAGCGATACTTAGTATATTATTTGTTTTTACACTGGCCTTTTCGGCATTTGCCGATGGAAAGGAAGACGCAGATAACACACCAAAACCAGTAACAATAACTGTAAGTGGAAGTGTTAAAGATGCTGTTACCGGAGAATCACTGGTAGGAGTTAAAGTTGAGATAGAAGGTACTTCGAAAAAAGTTTACACCGATTTTGACGGAAATTTTTCGTTCGACGAAGTTGCTCCCGGGAAGTACAACATTACTGCCAGCTACATTTCGTACGAAAAACAAAAACTTGAAAAACAAAATATCGATGTTTTTTCGAGTGAACTAAAAGTTGCATTGAAGCCTGCAAACTAGCAATAGTTAAAATATTTTTTGCCATGGTAGCCGTGCATCTTCTGATGTGTGGTTCTTTGTTAGAAAATTTACATTTCGTTTTTTGCATTTTATGAATCGCAAAATGTAAATTTGAGCTATGATCTGTATCCACTTAAAAAATACGAACCCCTTCTTTTGTCTGGCAACTGAAGAGTATCTACTGAAAAATTTTTCGGAGGATATTTTTATGCTTTGGCAAAGCGAAGATACTGTGGTTGTTGGCAAGCACCAGAATGCCATGGCCGAAATTAATTATCCTTTCATAAGAGAAAACAATATAACCGTAGCGCGTCGTATCTCCGGTGGTGGATCCGTTTTTCATGATGCCGGGAATGTAAATTTCAGTTTCATAAAAAATGTTAGCAGCCCGGCAGAAATTAGCTTTAAGTTGTTTACTGAGCCGGTTGTAGAAGCATTGGATAAATTGGGCGTAAAAGCCACAACATCGGGTAGAAATGATTTGCTGATTGAAGGTTTAAAAGTCTCCGGTAATGCTGAGCATGTGTATAAAAACCGGGTGTTGCACCATGGTACTTTGCTTTTTAACTCTAACCTTGATAAACTTGGCGATGCAATTCGGGTGAAGCCCGGCAAATACGAAAGTAAGGCTGTGCAGTCGAACCGGAGCGAAGTGGCCAATATTTTTTCCTTTTTGCCTAAGCCGATGAGCATTGAAAAGTTCATGGAATTTTTGATTGATGTTCAGCTGGAAAAAGAAGAAAACAGAAGTTACGAATTGCACAAAGATGAGATGGCAACTATTCACGAGCTGGCTTCGGATAAGTTTATTACCTGGGACTGGTGTTATGGCTACTCTCCAAAATATACATTCCGAAACGAAGTAGATATTGATGGCAGAACGCTGAAAATTTTTCTGGAGGTGAAAAAAGGCATTATCGAAAACGCAAACCTGGAGGGAAATTATCTCAGAGAACCTTTTGCTACTGAATTTTCGGCGTTATTAATTGGCAAGCGGCATTTTTTTTATGATGTGAAGGCAGTTTTGGGCAGTAACAACAAAGCCTTGATCTACGCTTTTTTCTAGAAATTCTATTTGTTTTATATTGATATGATGTTTTTTTTGATTCCAAATACAAATCTGAAAGTCAAATGGCGAGTGTTCTTAATGGCGTGCATACCATTATTTTTTATTTGTTGCACTTCGAATACGAATAAAGATGCGGAAAAAGAAGGAAATTATATTTTACAGCCGGGAATTTCCATTGAAAAAGAAAGAGTAACTTGGAATTTGAAAAATTCTATTCCAAGTCCTTTTGCTAAAGATGATGGTACTTTAATAAATACAACAGAAGAATGGGAAGCCCGCCGTAATTTTCTGCTAAAAATGTTGGAGGATTATGTTTACGGGCCAAAACCAGGGCTGAAACTTGATTCGGTTAAAACCTCTGAAGAATATTGGGATACACAGGTAGCGGAAAATGCAATAACCTATTCTGCACGGCTTTATTTCGGGAATTCTCGCAATTTTACCATACGAGTTACCCGGCCGGAGAAGAAAGGGAAATATCCGGTGATTATTCGTTATGAGAATAATGAGAGTTTTCGTTTTCCAATAGAATCAGAATGTATAAGTAATAATAAATACGTTATTGTTGCACTTAATGCTTTTACCGTTGCTCCTGACAACGGTGAGGTTACTCAGGAGTACATGTATGAAACGAAGGTGCTCATGGCATGGGCTTATGCTGCATCGCTCACGGTGGATTATCTGGAGACGCTTGATTATGTTGATAGTACTAATATTGCAATCGCAGGAATGTCGCGGACTGGTAAGGCGGCTATTTGTGCGGGAGTTTATGATACGAGATTTAAAATTATTATAGCCAATAATTCAGGAGCCGCAGGTGCTTCTGGCTTTCGCAGTTTTGGAGAAGAAGGTACACAGGCAATCAATATTGTAGAACATCAACCTACATGGGTTTCGGCAAAACTTTTGGAATATATCAATGATGCCAACAAATTACCGCTCGATATGCATTTTGCGAGGGCATTAATTGCTCCGAGGATAATATTAACAACTGAGGCCGCGGATGGAGCTGATGCAAAATGGGCGGGTCCGGTAAGTACTTTCAAAATGTGGGAAGCATCTGATTATGCATTTGAGTTGTACCAGAAAACTGAAAATAATCTTATTCACTTAAGAGCAGGAGGGCATGCGCAATTGGATGAAGATTACCAACGAATGATGATAGTTGTAAATCACATTTGTTATGGCGACGATACTGATATTTCTGCATTTCGTAGATTTCAGGTACAAGAAAATTAAAAAGTAGCAGAATTATATTTTGAATTTAGTTACTTGAGTTTTGATTTAAACAAAAAAAACCGGAGTAATTTTACTCCGGTTATAAGATATACTTTTGTATTCCATCCTTATTTTGGCAACGGATAACCTTCCAGTTTTTTTAGGTTTTCCGCAATTTCCGATTCAGGATATTCGTAATCGTGCAATTCTCCTCCCAGGTATTTGTTGTAACCCACAAGATCCATCAAACCGTGTCCGCTGAAGTTGAAAAGAATAGTTTTTTCTTTTCCTTCTTCTTTGGCTTTTTTGGCTTCGCGAATGGTTGCCGCAATAGCGTGTGTTGTCTCAGGCGCAGGAATAATCCCTTCGGTTTTTGCAAACAATAACCCGGCCTCGAAACACTCGCTTTGGTGAACCGCAATTGCATCCATCAATCCGTCGCGTAATGCCGCACTAACAAGCGGTGCCATTCCATGATAACGCAAACCTCCGGCATGAATAGGAGCAGGGATAAAGTTGTGTCCCAAACTGTTCATTGCAAGTAGCGGAGTCATTTGAGCTACGTCGCCATTATCGTAAATAAACGGCGCTTTTGTAAGTGTAGGACAGCTGAATGGCTCAGCACCAATTACCTGAATATCGGCTCCGTGAATTTTGTCGTACATAAATGGGAAGGCAAGTCCGGCAAAGTTGCTACCACCGCCACAGCAACCAATAACAACGTCCGGTTTGTCGATACCTACTTTTGCCAATTGCTTTTTAGCTTCCAAGCCAATTACTGTTTGGTGCAACATAACGTGGTTCAATACCGAACCTAAAGAGTAACGGGTTTCGCCTTTAGGATCTGAAACAGCAGCTTCAACGGCTTCCGAAATTGCAATTCCTAAACTTCCCGGAGTATCAGGGAATTGAGCCAGAATATCGCGGCCGGCCTGTGTTTCGGTGCTCGGGCTGGCAACACATTTACCACCCCAGGTTTCCATCATCATTTTCCGGAAAGGTTTCTGGTCGAAACTAACACGTACCATAAACACTTTACATTCTATTCCTCCAATTTGCGCACATGCGTACGATAATGCAGATCCCCACTGTCCGGCACCAGTTTCAGTAGTTAGTTTTTTAATACCAAACTGTTTGTTGTACCAGGCTTGTGCAACTGCAGTATTGGGCTTGTGGCTACCAGCTGGCGAAACTCCTTCGTTTTTGTAATATATTTTTGCAGGTGTACCAAGGGCTGCTTCCAGCTCGTAAGCCCGAATAAGCGGACTTGGCCTCCATTGTATCAAAATATCGCGAATTCCGTCAGGGATATCGATCCAGCGTTCCTGACTTACTTCCTGTTCTATTAAATTCATCGGGAAAACAGGAGCCAGCATATCAGGCGTAACCGGTTTTCCATCGGGGCCAAGTGGTGGATTCAGCGGTGTTGGCAGATCGGGTGCGAGGTTATACCATTGTTTCGGGAATTCCGACTCTTCAAGATAGATCTTCTTTTGTCTGGTCATGATTGTCTATTTTTTTGGTTGATAATTGTTTGTTATTGTAGACTTCTCCTAAATGCCTTCATTATAAATTTCTATACTTTAAATTGGCGGAACGAGAGAAATCTGTTACCTAAAATCTATTCAATATTTCAATAAAAAAGGGACTTGCTGCATACACAACAAATCCCTTTTCCAGGCCTTACCGCAAAAGCATAGAGTTGTCAAGCGTTTCCATTTTCACGTTACGCCAGTTCCATTCTTTTCCGTATAAAGGCTGTTTGTACATCGTAATTTTTTAACGAGCCTTAAAGCTAATTATTTTTTTCTTTGGTTAGTTCCTGTTTGCCGAGTTTCATCCGAAAAACTATAATGCAAGGTTGTGATCCGTCTGCGAGCTTAGCGAAATTTGCCTGGTATTTTTATTCGTTTGGCATTTTTGAAGCTTTCTGTGCTTGAATAAATATATTCTGAATAGTAGGTTGTAAGCAAGCAGAAAAAGAAGGAAGATAGAGGTTGAGATGATAACGATAGCCATGCCATATACAAATAAGAAAGATAGCAGCCAGAAAGTTATTGAGAAGAAGAGTGCATTTATAAGGGCTTTTATTCGTAGCGCATCAAAATGAACTTCTTCTTTTTTTTCTTTAGAAAAGGAAAAAAGGGCAACTCCCAAGATCAGAAGAGTTGCCGCTAACTCATCCAGGACATTGGTTTGCGCAAGTACAAAATACCTTGTTTCGAGATATTGAGATACAATCGCAAAAACTTTAATATTAAATGCTTCCGGTCTTCCTCCCCAAAAATATAAATAGGCAAAGGGTATTGAAAGGAGCATAAGAGTAAAGCCTATTCGTTTTGCTTGAAATGGGAATTTGGATAGCATGAGAAGATGAGTGAATTAGTTTGTACAGGGAATTAACAGAAAACAGAAATGTATTTGGTAGTTCCGTCTTCAAAATGAATATCGGCACCAACCAGGCCAAATTTGTGGTTGTATATTAATATTACATCTGAAATTCCGGGGACTGTACTTTTTGCTTTAACCTTTATCACCTTAATATACATACCTCCCCAGAAGAAATCATCCTCAGTTGATTTTTCAGTCACTTCATTCTCCAATTTCGTATTTCCGACGGTGGCTGTGTACTTGTCGCCAACTTTTGCATCGTAATTAATCAAGGTTAGTTTTGTTCCGTCATTAAAGATAAGCTGACCGCCTTCTTCTGTTACCTTTATGTTTATATCTGCCTGTACCTGGTTCTCCGACACTGATACTGTTCCGGGAATTAGCGCACTGGGAACCAGTTCTAACAAGTCGATGTAGCTTGAATTAGTTACCGAGGCGGAACAGGAAAATGTGGAGATACCATTTTCGAGGTTTGATACACTTATCTGTGGGTTGGAAATACCACTTATGGTTCCAAACTCAATTTCGTTTCCGACTTCTCCTATCGGAGATTGGTCTCCCTTAATGTCGGAAATTAGGTCGTCTTTTTCGCAAGAGAGCATACCGAGCATAAGTAGTGCTCCTAAAAGTGTGCTTGTAATTTTTTGTTTCATTGTTAACTTTTGTTTTTTATTATGATGGTATAAAACTAAATTAGTGGCTGAAAACAAGTGATTCAACTTGTACAATCAGGTGTTCAAATCGTAAAAATAGCTTGTGAGTATTGCGAGTTATTTCCTAATTATGATTGTTTTTGAATAAATTTTGTGGTTAGCTTTTACATGGATAAAATATACACCCATGGGTTTTCCTGAAAGATCGATTTCTGTTCTGTTATTAAATTCGGTTTGGTTGATGAAAATAATTTGTCCCAGTTGGTTTGTAACCTGAATTTTCGGTTTGCCGTTTTGTAGGTTGTTTAACTCAATTGTAAACTTTCCGTTTCCCGGATTCGGATATATTTTAAGAGCATTTTCAAAAGCTGGGCTTTTTACATTTGTAGCGTTGTCAAACTTCATAACGGTTGTTCTTCTCATGCTCCAACCATCCCTGTATGCAATGTATGGAATTCCACCATCAGAAATAACAATACTAATATCTGAGGCGTTACTTAACGATGCGGCATCACCAACTCTTTTCCATTGACTTTCTTCGTATTTAAAGACAGTGGCCTTTTCACTGTTGCTCCAGTCGCTAAATGTTAAATACAAGATACCGTTACTTGAAAAGCAAAGGCTTTGGCTGCTACTTTGTTTTTCAGAAACAATGGGAGTTCCCAGGGAAGTCCAGTCGCTTCCGTTAAATTTATAAACAGTTGCGTTGGCATTGGCATCCCACGAAGTTACATAAGGTGTTCCACCTTGTACTGCAATACATTTGTTGGCGTCGTGGGTGCTTGCCGAAAACCCTTGCTCCCCTAACAATTCCCAATTTTTCTCATTAAACTTCATTACACTGGCTTTGTAATTCGCATCATAGTCGCGGTAAACAACGTAAGGAGTGCTACCTTCAACCGCAAGACTTATTACATCGGCCATCCATCCTATTGAAAATTCTGGGGAACCAACAAACGACCATTCTCCACTGTCTAATTTCATAACACTTACTTTACTGTTCGCCCAGTCTTGAAATGCCACATAAGGAATCTCGTTACTGATGGCAAGGCTCACCGAAGAAACGCCGTTTGATGTAAAACCCGCAGGACCAACATTAACCCATCCAGAACCGTTGAATTTCATTACTGAAAGCTTGTTCCCATTAGCTTCGTCGCTAAATGCCACGTATGGTGTACTGCCATTCATGGCGAAACTTAGATCTTGTGCTTTCCCCGGCGTAAAAGCAACGGGGCCAACCGCAATCCACTCTGTTCCATTAAATTTCATTACGGTAGCTTTATCGCCATTAGCTCTGTCCTCATAAGCTACATAAGGAGTTTCGCCGTCTATCGCAATGCTTTGATTATATGCTTCGCCGTCTGAGAATCCTTTGTTTCCCACAGAGAACCATTGTTGTGCAATGCCAATATTTGATGCAATAATCAAAAATAAAAGAGGAACTGCTTTTAATTTGTTAATGATTTTTGGGTACATGAGAATTGGTTTTGTACAAAATTATTTCTGAATTTGGAGGAAGGGTATTCAGATCGTAAAAACACCGGATCAAAAGGTAAAATTTGTAGGTTCTATTCTTCACGATGGGGTTTCTTGTTTTTTTTATTGTTGTTGATGGTAGTTTTGCCATTTGTTTAAAATCAGCCAGGTTCTTTTAGCTAATTATTTCTATTTTTGGATAGAAAAATATTTGGAAGAGGCTTTTATAAGTCTCTTAAAACGAAATAACTAACTATCTAGAAAGCAAATGGAACATTTTAAACTTAGTCTTTTAATATCTTCATTTGTTATTCCTTTAATATTGTCGATTACAATACTGGTAATCGCGAAAACTGATTTATCAAAAAAGGTAATGGGGCTTGCTCTGTTGAATGCTTTTTTTGTATTCATTGCTAACTATTTTTATTTCATGAAGATGTTTGAGGAATACAGCTATTTGCATAGTCTGCATATTGCTGCTGTATTATGGCTGTTTCCTTCTGTTTTTCTGTATGTTAAAACGATAGTTGGAAAAAATTTCAAAAAAGATCTTTTGCACCTGCTGCCGGGAGTTGTTTTTGGATCAATATCGGCTATTTTGTTTTATGGTTTTTTGAATCTTGATGAAAGGATTTATTATCTTTCCAATTATCGTACAGGAATAGAGTTTGAAGGATTCAAATTAAAAATACTCACCATTTTTCGGATGGTTGATGTTCTGTTTATTGTCGTTCAGGTTATTTACTATTCTGTCGTTTTTATTCAGGTACCACGAAGATATTCTATCCGGCTACAGCAGGAATATTCCAATGTCGAGAATTTTTCTATTGATTGGCTCTATTGGTTTAGTGGTGGTTTTGTTGTGGTTGGTATGTTATGTATTTTATTTTATGTATTTAATCCGTTTCATGAAGAAAACGAATTATTCCTTGTTCTTTTTCTTTTTATCATTTCAGCTTTTATCTGGGTTATTGGAATTTGGTCTTTTAAGCAAAAGAAACCGCAGCAGCTAGTTGAACCTACTGATTTTGCATCTCCTGCAAAGATTAGCGGAAACAGGGATGAAGGAACAATGGAAAGGGTTTTAGTACAGTATTTCGAAAAAGAAAAACCGTATTTAAATCCTGAGTTAAATTTGACCGATGTATGCAGACACATTGGTACAAACCGCACGTATCTTTCGAATCTTATCAATCGTCAATTTAAAATGAACTTTAATTCTTTTGTAAACCGTTATCGGCTCAAGGAGGTAATGGAATATCGGAAGCAGCATCCATCTGCTAACAATGTTACTTTGACAGATGTTGGTGGTTTTGGTTCAATAAGCTCGTTTAAAAGAGCGTTAAAAAATGAAAGAGGGACGAAGACTTGAAGTTTCCGGAGATGATGCAAAATGATAAGAGAATGAAAAAGACAAATGCTGCCCGTTTGCTCGACAGTAAAAAAATAGATTACCAAATTGTAGAATACAAAGTTGATGAGAGTGATTTGAGTGCCATTCATGTTGCTGCTATGCTCGGGCAAAATGTTGAACAGGTTTTTAAAACGCTGGTTTTGCGAGGTAATGCAAATGGTATTTTTGTAGCTATAATTCCTGGCGGTGCTGAAGTTAACTTGAAAAAGGCCGCAAAAGTTTCGGGAAACAAAAATGCGGAAATGGTTGCAATGAAAGAGTTGCTTGGTTTAACCGGTTATATTCGCGGAGCTTGCTCGCCACTGGGTATGAAAAAGCCTTATCCGATGTTTATTCACAAAACCTGCGTGAATTTCGATTCTATATTTGTTAGCGCTGGAAAAAGAGGTATGCAGCTCCAACTCAATCCCAGAGATTTAATTTCATGTACATCGGCAACGGTGTGCGATTTAATCGATAGCTAGATTGAAAAGCCGTCGTTTTTTATATCTGGATTAATTTGACGAATCACTTTCTTTTTAGCTTTTTACTTTCGGTGCGAATATCTATTTTTGCACTCACTTAAAAATCAGATAGGTTTTATGGGAAGTCGGATTCGGTTGTTCGGGGGCGGTATTAAATCGCTTACTTAGATCTTTTGTCTTCTGTCTTCCATCTAAATTTTTTAATATGAATAAACCGACAGTTGTTAGCGGAATAAGACCCACAGGATATTTGCACCTCGGAAATTACTTTGGTGCTGTACAGAATTTTATCAGGATGCAGGACGATTTTAACTGCTACTTTTTTATTGCTGATATTCACTCATTAACCACGCACCCAACGCCGGAAAACCTGCAATCGGGTGTTCGTCAGGTTTTAGCTGAATACCTTGCTTGTGGGATCGACCCGGAAAAAGCAACAATTTTCATCCAAAGCGATGTGCCGGAAGTTTCCGAGTTGTACACATTGTTAAACATGAATGCTTATTTGGGGGAGTTGGAACGTACAACGTCGTTTAAAGATAAAGCCCGCAAGAATCCGGATAACGTAAATGCAGGCCTGCTGACTTACCCAGTTTTAATGGCTTCGGATATTATTATTCATAAAGCGCATTTTGTGCCGGTTGGAAAAGACCAGGAGCAAAACCTGGAGATGGGAAGAAAATTTGCGAAACGCTTTAACCGCATGTACAAAAGCGAAGTGTTTCCAATTCCTCGTCCGTTTACTTTCGACGGCAAGGACATGATAAAAGTTCCGGGCCTCGATGGCAGTGGTAAAATGGGAAAATCGGAAGGTAATGCAATCAACTTATACGAAGATCCAAAATCAATCCGCAAAAAAGTTATGCGTGCGGTTACCGATTCGGGCCCAACAGAAATGAACCAGGAAAAACCTGAAGCTGTTCAGAACCTGTTCACTTTGCTTGATATTGTTTCTACGCCTGATACTGTTGCGCATTTCGATGAGCTGTATAACAACTGCGAAATCCGTTACGGCGATTTGAAAAAGCAACTGGCAGAAGACATTATTGCTTACACGTCTCCAATTCGCGAACGTATTATCGAAATTCTGGAAGATGATGCCTATCTGGCAAAAGTTGCTAAAATGGGTGCAGAAAAAGCCCGCGAATCGGCAGCAAAAACTTTACAGGAAGTAAAAGACGTAATCGGATTCAAAAAACTGTTTTAAAATACAAGTAAAAGACGTCATGCTGAACTTGTTTCAGCATCAGAACAATCAAGATGAGTATAGAAAGAGAATTGCAAAAACGCACTTCGGTTTGCGAATTATGTGGATCAGCGGATAATTTGGGCGTATACACCGTACCGCCGGCAACACAGGAAAGCGAAAAAGACAGTATTTATATTTGTGCAACCTGCTCGGGGCAGATCAACGAGTCGGAGACGATGGATGCCAATCACTGGCGCTGTTTAAATGACAGCATGTGGAGCACTATTCCTGCTGTTCAGGTAATAGCCTGGAGAATGTTAAACCGACTAAAAGCTGAAGGCTGGCCACAAGACCTGCTCGATATGCTTTACCTCGACGAAGAAACACAGGCCTGGGCAGAAGCTACCGGTGAAGGAGTCGACCCTGATGATGTGGTAAAACACCTCGATAGCAACGGTGCTGTTTTACAGGCTGGTGATACGGTAGTCCTTATTAAAGACCTGAATGTTAAAGGTGGCGGTTTTACCGCAAAACGTGGTACTGCCGTTCGTAATATTTCGCTGGTTCACGATAATCCCGAACAAATTGAAGGGAAAGTTAACGGCCAACAGATTGTTATTCTTACGCAGTATGTGAAGAAGAACTAGAACGAATTTTCACTTATAAGAAAAGATGCCATCTTTATTTACGTTATGTAGAAAGGTGGCATCTTTGTTTTAGAGGTGTGATAACCAAAACTGATAACGATGAACGTATTTATAAAAGAAGAAATAGCGGACGACTATGATGCCTATTATCAAACTCCGGCAGGAAAAGAAATTGATGAGATTGAAGAAAAGCTAATTGCCGATGCGTTGCAAAAAGTGCCGAAAGGGAAAATGCTGGAACTGGGGTGCGGAACTGGTCACTGGACAAAGCTGTTTGTAAACACGGGGTTTGATGTTATTGCCACTGATATTTCGGATGCGATGTTGCATCAGGCTATTGAGAAAAATCTGGATGCCGAGATACTAAAAGCCGATGCCGGAGAACTGCCTTTTAAAAACGAAAGTTTTGATGTAGTAGCTACGGTAACAATGATGGAGTTTGTAAATAGCAAAGAAGTGGTGTTGAACGAAATCTATCGTGTTTTAAAACCGGGAGGATATTTATTATTGGGTTGCCTGAATGGAAACTCGCAACTGGCAAAAAATGCAGCTAACGATCCGGTATTCAAAAATGCAGCATTCTACGTTCCTGAAAGTTTAGAGAAAGATTTACTGAAGTTCGGAACGCCGGAGCTTACGTCAGGAGTGCATTTTGCTCCCGATTTTAAGGTGATGGACCGAACTGCTGAGAAAGATAATCACGAACCGGCTTTTATGGTTGCGCTGGTTCAGAAAAACAAATAGCCATGCAAGTTGCTGTTGAAATAAGTCTTTACCCCTTAAGTGACGATTTTGAAAAACCGGTCGATACTTTTCTGTCATTTTTGGCAAACAACCAAACTATTCAAGTGGAGCCCGGCAAAATGAGCAGTATAATTACCGGCGAGTTAGTTGAGATTATGAAAGCTTTGACTCATGCTATGAATCAGGTTTTCGCAGAAAATCCGGCGGTTTTTAACCTGAAAATTTCAAATTGCTGCCCGGTGTAGTTTTGAATGTTGAGATGGAGACTTTTAGTTATCCTGTTCAATAATTATTAAGAAAAGTGATAGCCTCACTCAAAGTGAGACTATCACTAACTTTTTGGCTATTATTTGCTCAAATCCTTAATTCTGATATTTCTGAAAAACAATTCCGAACCGTGTCCAAGGAATCCAATGTATCCTTTGTCGCGTTGCAGCCCCGGATGGTTTCTTCCATCTTTGGTACCATGCTCTCGTGCATAAGCTATGTCGCCATCAAGAATAACTTCACCATTTAAAGTGATTTTTATTTTTGTTCCTTTAACGATTACTTCCTGCACATTCCACTCTCCAACAGGTTTTTGAAAACCACGTTTTGCGGGAATCGTTCCGTAAACAGAGCCGTGGTATTGGTATTCATGAAGGTTAGCATAAATAGGAGCGCTATTATCCAGAATTTGTAATTCCATGCCAGCGTATGCAGCATCGCCTTCAAGCGGTGCACGGATTCCCAATCCGTTGTTGGCACCTGGAGTAAGTTTAAATTCGAAACGGAAAATGAAATCGCTGTATTCATTTGCAGTATAAATATTTCCGTGTCCTCCCATCTTTGGATTTACGACCATTATGCCATCTTCTGCGTAATAATCTGTTTTATTTCCCTGCCATCCGTCAAGGTTTTTGCCGTTAAACAACGAAACAAAACCTTCATCGATCTCTTCCTGTGTTAATCCAATTTCTTTGGTGTTTATCTCACGAACATACACATCACGGAAAGCCAGTTCGTTTCCGTGCGCCTGAAGTTCGATAGTTCCTTCACTAAAGATCGGGATACTGCGGTCCCAGTAGTTGTCCATTTTTACGTTGTCAACTACCAGTTCGCCATTTAGGTAAACAGTAACGTTTTCACCAATCATTGTAATTCTGAATGTATTCCATTCATCGATTGGATTATCAGCAACTTTTAACGGATTACGCACATTATCTGCATTATTGTTATACAATCCTCCGGAACCTACCTGGGCTCCAACTTCAACACGCGATGTATCCCAGATTTGAACCTGCGGCGTACCGCGCAGATAAATTCCACTGTCACCTTCTTTCGAGATTCGCCAGTCAACAATCATTTCAAAGTCTTTGTAGATTTTTTTCGAAACGAGATTGGCTCCTTTTCCGTTAAAAATGATCATCTCATCTTTTACGCTCCAGTTTTCATGCATTTTCTCATCGGCTTTTACCCGTTCTTTTGCACGTTCGGCATCGCTTAATTTGGCAATGGCTATCGGATTACCATTTAACAACATCCCCTGCCATCCGTCAAGATTTTTCCCATTAAACATCGAAACAAAGCCTTTGTCTTTTGGCATTTCGTCAAGATAATTCTGGATGTTGATTCTATCATACTGACTGTCTTCTCCTGAAAGAGCGTCTTTTGCTTTGCCAAGGATGCGGCGAACAATCTCTCCGGAAAAACCATCACCATTTGTTCCGGGCATTGCAATACGCTTAACAGCACTTGCTGTTGCCGGAGCTAAGTCCTTCGATTCGAAAAATGGTTCGAGATAAACCAACGATAAGAACGTTTTTAAACGCCCGATTGAAGAAATCAAACTTGCTTTATCGCTTACAGAAGAAGCTAAAGGCATAATTTTGCGATACTGCAAAAGTTTTTGATCGTCTGGTAAATTGGCTTCGCGAACCAGGCGAACAAAATTGCTGAATGCTTTTTGTTTGTATTCTCCGCTGTTATTCTCGCAAACTTCGAAAAGTGGTGCAGCAGCTTCGTAATTGTGCCATCCTGCCAATGCTGTGAAAGCAGCTTCTTTCTCGGCTCCCGATGAAGTATTGAAATATCTGCTTACTGTTTCTAAAGCTTTAGTTCCTCCAATTTCCGGGAGTATAGGGAAAATTCGTTCTTTTTTATTACTCGATTTTAAAGCGGTAAGCACTTTGCCACTTTCTTTCTGTTCTGCCGCTACATTTTTTGTGGCGGCGATTAGTGCCATCTGTGTCTGCAGAATCTCGCTGTCGGTCGAAGCCTTATCTAACAGTTGAAGCAATTTTTCTAGGTTCGCATAAGTAGATACATTTTTGAGCGCTTTAAATGCAGCGGCTTTTTCTTGCTGATCGTTTGATGAGGTAGTTGCAAGAATGGTTTCGAAGTATTGAGTCCCTGCTTTGGCTGCTACCAAATCGATAAAAGCAGCTTTTGTTGCACCTTTTGTATTTTTTAGTTGATCTTCAAGTTCAAAAAGATGTTCTTTATCGAGCAGCGTTGCTAAGGTTGCTTTTGTTGTTTCAATATCATTTCCGGTAGCAAGGTGATCAACAAGAACAGGAATTGCATCATTTTCACTTAGCAGAGCGAGTGCAACTACTGCTTCCTGCCGAACTGCTTCTGAAGGCGATTCGATGTTCGTTTTTACAAAATCTACAGCAAATCCACAACCACGCCGACCTAACATCGAAATAATATCTGCTTTCTCATCTGCAGAAGCCGATTCCGCTTTTTCAACCCATTTCCGGGTATCGGCAATGCCTCCGGTATTTTGGGCAATATTTAGCACCGCATAGCGAAATGCTTTATCTGAATTGTCTGCTGCATCGAGCAAAAGAGGAGTAGCTTCGTAACCAAGATATTTTGCGTAGATTTTTAGAGCCGCAGCATAGTTGTGCAATAATTCGGGCGACGAGTTAGCCTTAATAATTGTTTTGCAGGCCTTTTTCATCTCGTCAATTTGATTGGTTGCTCCCAGTTGATTGGTATATTCAATATACGACTCTGTAGCATTGCTCGCTTCGTATTTAAAATCAACAGCTTTGGCTGCATTCAGCAAGGTTTTATGCGAATTCGGCAATCCTATTCTCGCAAGAGCAGTTAGGGCCGATTTTTGCATCGCCTGATCTTCTGATGAAACAAATGCTGTGATTTGCGAAACCGCTTTTTTGCAACGCAGCTGGCCCAAGGCACGCACTAAGGTAATTTGTGCATTGTGCGGAGCATTGGGGAGTGCTGCCATAAATTTCTCAGCTGCCATATGTTCGTCGCACGCCAGCATGGTCTGCACAGCTGGTTCAGCCAATTCTTCACTGGTAAGGTAGCCTGATAGCGCTTCAATGGTTTTTATCCCACCAACAAGATTTAGCTGGTTCATTAAAAAGGTACTTACTTCAGTGTCGTCTTCAGCTTTTAATGCTTTAAGCAGGTTTTTTTCCGCAAAAGCACGTTCTTCCGTTTTCCCAAACTGGCTGGCATAACGAGAGAAGCTGTTCAATGCAAAGCGAACAGGAGTGTCGTCGCCGATGCCGAGTGGTACCAGCATTCCGGTAAGCTTTTGATAACCTTCCGGGCCAGTTTTATAAAGTTCTTGCATTGCATTGTCACGTTGCGTAAGATCTTTGGTGGGCATTTGTGCCAAAAGATCGGCAACTTTAGTGTCGAGTGTTCGCCTGTCCTGTGCAGAGGTGCTTAAAAAAGCAGCCGTAAGCAGGAGAAATGTGAAAAGTTGAAATATATTTTTCTTCATTGTTATTGTCCTTAATCGTTAATCCCTAATCCTTAATTCTTTAAATCGTCCATGGAGCCCGCATTGGTTGATCGATCAGGCGGTTGGCGCCTTCATCGTCAATAAACTCCAGTTTTTCAGGATCAAAATGTAAGGTTCGGCCTAAGCGAACTGCCGTAATTCCAAGGTTAACCAAGGTTGCAGAGCGGAATCCGTTCATTTCGTTTAACGCAAACTTTTTCCGGGTTTTCACTGATTCGGAGAAAGTTCCGATTTGTGGTTCCGGTTCGGGTAAGGTTTTTATCAAACTCTGAAGATTCGGTATGTCAGAATCGAAGCCCCGGTAAATCTTTCCGTTTGGCCCTTCAATATAAGCTGCGTCTTTATCACGGTTTTCACCGTCAAGAATTATCTGGCAACCATCCGCGTAAGTGTATGTTATGCGTCTCCAGCTTCCAACAGCATCGTAATGTTGTTGCGGTGCATCTACTTCAATTTTTACAGGGCTGGTATTGTCCTTTCCAAGCATATACTGAACCGGATCGAGGTAATGCTGACCCATATCGCCAAGGCCACCACCATCGTAATCCCAGTAGCCGCGGAAGTTTGAATGAACGCGCATATGGTTATATGGTTTGTAGGGTGCGGGCCCTAGCCACATGTCGTAATTCAGGTTTGCCGGAACAGATTCCGGAGTAAGGTTGTGTTTTCCGCTCCAGTAGAATTTCCAGTCGTAGCCGGTTATTCCACTTACAGTTACTTTCAACGGCCAACCCAGGATACCGCTGTCTATTACTTTTTTCAGCGGTTTCACATCGGTTCCCAATCCGTAAAAATTATCTTTAAAGCGGAACCAAGTGTTCAGCCTGAACATTCGTCCGTGGGCGTTTACAGCCTCTACTACTTTTTTGCCTTCGCCAATGGTACGGGTCATTGGTTTTTCGCACCAGATATCTTTGCCCGCTTTTGCAGCTTCTACCGCCATAATTCCGTGCCAGTGTGGCGGGGTTGCGATATGTACGATATCTACTTCGGGCAGGTTGCAAACTTCTCTGAAGTCCTGAAACTCTTTGACTTTGTAGTTAATCAAGTTGCGCGCCAGTGCCAGATGTTCTGTGTCTACATCGCAAATAGCGACAACTTTGGTTCCTTCGTATGGAATATGGCCGCGGCCCATTCCTCCCACTCCAATAATGGCTTTGGTTAATTGATCAGATGGTGCGAGATGTGCGGTTCCGCCCAATACGTGGCGAGGAACAATAGTTAAACCAGCTCCGGCCGCCAAAGCACCCTTGAAGAATTTTCTTCTTGTAGATTTAGTTGAGCTCATATTAATTAGTTATAGATTATTTCTGAATTTCAGAACAAAAACTGTTTCTTCAAAAATAGAAAGTTTTTAAAAATAATTTTTAACGCATGCAATACTTTTTAAAAATATACAAATAAGAAAAAGGAGACTTGCTAAATCTGTTTCGCGTAACTTAAACATAATATAGAGTTGTAATTAGTAGATAATTGTATGAGTTGTAAGAACTATAGGTTGATTTCCATAGTCTTCTGAAGATGATTTAGTTCAATTATATTTTTCTTACTATACAATAAATAGAAGAGGTAAATGCAAATAAAATTAACAGACCTATTTAGTATAGAGTGACAAAAAAGGCTTATATTCGTTTTTCGAAATGAAACTTTAAAACACCAATATGAAAAAAGTTAGCCTTGCTATTTGTTTGCTGCTTGCTGTTTTCTTCGTGAAAAGTGCAAGTGCATCCTCGTATTCAATCGATATGAATTCGATTGATAAAATGTTTTCGGAAGCTGTTGAAACCAGTATGATTTCAGTAAATGCCGGAGAGCTTAGTGCTATTCCTGCTACTGCTTCTGCAACTGTGGTTGCTGCGAATGAGAAAACTTTTGTAACTGCAGTTCTACTCGATTTCTTCTTGGGAGGACTTGGAGTTCACCGTTTTTATCTGGGAACAAAAACCATGACCGGTATTGGTTATATTTTAACCTGTGGTGGTATTTTTGGGATTGTACCTTTTGTGGATTTAATTGTACTGATTGTTGACAATGATGACATCAGTCCCTACATTGACAATCCGAAATTTTTTATGTGGTAAAGCATAATTTTTATTTACTAAGAAGATGTCTGTTTCGATGTAAACAGGCATCTTTTTAATATCTACTGTAAAGTGATTAGAAAGATCGTTATTTTGTTGGTTGTATGTGTTTTTAGCGTCTCGTTAAAAGCGCAGACTGGCAATTATATTTCCTTGAAACAAAAAACCGAAGTACTCGAGAACCACAAGAAAGCTACAAAAGAAGTCGATCTGTATTTTGATAAAGAAAAGCAGGTGGTTACAAAGTATTATTACTCTTCGCCAGACTTTATTACCGTAGCAAATCCTTTTGGAGAAGTTAAAACATATTATCCCGAAAGCAACGAGGTTGCCTATGAACAGGTTTCTGAGATGTCTTCAAAAAGGAACCTGATCTACTACTTTGCGAATAACCTGATTGAAGATTTGGGCTTGGTAGACGAAGGTTTTAGTTTGGTTTCGAATGAGTTTGAAGGGCAGTATTACGTAACTACATGGCAACCTCCTTCGAGTTTGAGAGGGCTTGGCAACGTTAAAATGGTTTTCGAAAACGGGCTTCCGGTTTATTCAGAATACCAGGCATCGAAAGAAAAAGTGCTAAGGAAGATTTATTATACCAATTATAAGGATTTTAACCAGTTCAGGCTACCAATGAATATTGTTGAGATTAGCTATGTTCCTTCAAAAGACTCGATAATAAGCCGTACTACCTTTTCTGATGTAAAAGTTACGTGGTCGGATGATAGTAGTCCGTATTTTAATTTTAAAATTCCTGATGATGCAAAACCAATATCAAATAGCCCGGGAAAATAAAACAGTTTTTGTGTTATTGTTTCTTTTAGTTGTGGCTACAAGTGGTTATGCTCAGGAAATAGACTTAAAAAGAGACCTTTTGCTTGTTGATTCGATTGTAGAACGACAAATGCCTGAGTCGGGACATCGGCCATACATTTATAAAAATCAGCCAAAAACATTTAAAAACAGCAACCCTGTCAGCCTGTTTTACGGCGGATCGTTGTATGTGTACCAGAATATGTTTTCGCAACATCTTTCGGCAAGTTGTTTATACAATCCGAGTTGTTCCGATTTTAGCAAACAGGCCGTAAAAGAATATGGTTTGATAAAAGGTACACTTTTATCCTTCGACAGGTTGAGCCGCTGCAACCGGATAGCAGCAACCGATCTCAATCCGGAAGATATTGATACGCACGTGCATCGTTTTCACGATTCAGTAAAAGAGTATAAATGAGGTATGTTGTCCTTTTACTGTCAGTAGTCGTTTCTTTGTCGTCTCTTGCACAGAGCAAGGGGCAGATTCCGTTTATCAGGCATTTGGTAAATGGCGGGTATTACAAGGAGGCTATTTTTCTGATGGAAAAAGACAAAGCTGTTTATTCTGCTCAACAGCAAGATTCACTTCATTATTATAATGGTTGGGCGTATTATTCGCTTAAAAATCTGCAGGAGTCAACTTCCTCGTTTCTGAAAGTAGGCGAAACATCACCTTTTTTTCAGAAATCATTCTTTTTTGCCGGCTACAATAAAACTTATTTGGGAAACTATGGTGAAGCGAAAAGTATTCTGGCGAAGATGAATATTGAAAAAGAGCCGGAGTTACTGTTGTATAATTTTGAGCTCAGCGGTATTGAAATGTTAGAAGGAAACTGGTCTGAAGCTAAAGAATATCTGGATCTTGTTCCTGAAGAAAATGCAGTTTTGAATCGGCAGGTTTACGCACTAAACGAGATCTGGAAAGATCATGAAGAGCATCGGGAGAAATCGCCCTTTGTTGCTGGAATAATGTCGGCAATTGTGCCGGGATCGGGAAAAATTTATGCCGGTAAAACCGGAGCCGGAATTGCTTCAATGATTGGTAACATTGGTTTTGGGCTGATAACATGGGAAAATTACCGGAAATCGGGGATTGTCGATGCAAAAACGATACTATTTGGAAGTATATTCGCCGTAAATTATGTGTCAAATATTTATGGTTCTGTTGTATCCGTAAAAGTTGTAGAGAATGAATACGAAAATACCATACATAATCAAATTCTTTTTCAGCTTCATATTCCTCTGCGGAATTTCTTTGATTAGTTATTCGGCCGTTTTAAAAGCTGACAGCTTGTATGCTTCGGGAAATTACTTCGAAGCTTCCATAGAATATGAGCGTTTGATATTTTTAGGGAATAGCGAAATTGATCTGAACCTGTTGCGCTATAAAAAGGCTTTGTGTTACAGGCAAACGAAAGATTTTGAGTCGGCAATAAATACACTTCAATCTACTTATTTCCCAGATGCACAGGATTCTTTGTATCGCTTTGTGTGTTACGAGCAATCGCTTTGCTACTACCTGAATAACGAGCCTGCTCGGGCCTTGTGGAAAATCGATGAGTATTTTCACCGAAGTTCCGACAGTACAACTTTTGACGTTTTTCTACCCCTAAAAATTCTTTCGTTACACGAAACCTATAAATGGGAAGAGGCTGAGCAGAGTTTTGTTGAGTTTGTTGAATTACAGCAGTTTTCGTACCAGAAAGAAACAGAATTGAAACAATTAGTTGCAGAGCTCTACGGGAAACAGAATTTGCCGCGTATTAAATCAGTTAAGGCTGCCGAGAACTGGTCGCGTTTTATTCCCGGAGCGGGGCAGATTTATGCCGGAAATACGGGCGAAGGAATTATTAATCTGTTAATTAATGCATCGGTACTTACTTTTGCCGGAATACAGGTTTACAATCATTTTTATATTACCGGCTATCTGGCAGGCCTCGGTTTTTTTAATAAAACTTACCACGGGGGAATGAAACGGGCTGTAGTAATTGCCACAAAGAAGAATAAGCAGCAAATGGTGGAGTTTAACCGTGAAGTAAATCAGGAGATTATGTCGATAATTGATTCGGAGTAAGTCTTTTTTACTGACTTTAGTAGATTTTATTAAACTTCTCCATCGCAATTTTTTTCACCTCATCCATTGAAATTTCTCTTCCGAGTTCCTGTTGAATAGAAGTTACGGCTGACGACGCAAATCCGCAGGGATTGATGTAGTTGTAGTAACGCATATCAGTATTTACATTCAATGCAAAACCATGCATGGTAACATAGCGGCTCACACGAACCCCGATAGCACAAATTTTTCGGGCACGTACTTTATGTTCGGCTTGTACCCAAACGCCTGTAGCACCTTCTTTTCTATCACCTTCCAAACCGTATTCTGCAATGGTGGCAATAATGGCATCTTCCATCTTTTCGATGTACTCACGCACGCCAATTTTATAATATTCCAGATCAATTATCGGGTAGCCAACCAATTGCCCGGGGCCATGGTAAGTAATATCGCCACCGCGGTTGATTTTGAAATAGGTGGCTTCAATTTTCTTCAGGAAATCAGCGTTGGCCATCATGTTTTTCTCGTCGCCGCTTTTCCCTAGCGTATAAACATGCGGATGTTCAACCAGAATAAAATGGTTTTTGGAGGTAGGTTTACGAGTTTCGCGTTTTTCACTAACGAGCTCATCCATCCGGTCTTCCTGGTAATCCCAGCAAGCTTTGTATTCTTTTAGCCCTAAATCGATGTAGTTAAAACTGGCCATTTTTCTTTTTAGCTATGAGTTACAAGCTACTAGCCGCGAGTTTTTCAATCTCACTCAGTAACTTTACATTTTATCTGTAACTGCGACTGAACACTGGTCACTGCTCTTACGCATTTACATGTTCTTCTGCACGGTAAGAACTTCTTACCAGCGGAGAACTCTCCACAAATTTAAATCCTTTTCGTATACCGATGGTTCGGTATTCTTTAAATTTTTCAGGCGTAATATATTCAACCACAGGCATGTGTTTTGTTGTTGGCGCAAGGTACTGCCCAATAGTCATAACTTTTACCCCGGCTTCAAGCAGATCGTCCATTGTTTGTAATACTTCTTCGTGTGTTTCGCCTAAACCCAGCATGATACCCGATTTGGCGCGACCAAAGTTTTCTGCTACATATTTAAGCGTATCTAGGCTGCGGCGGTATTTCGACGCAAAACGAACAAACGGCGTCAGACGCTCTGTTGTTTCCAGGTTGTGCGAAATAACATCCGGCCCGGCATCAATTACCTGCTGAATCAGTTCTGTTTTTCCCCTGAAATCGGGTATCAGCACCTCAATTCGGGTTTCGGGGTTTATGCGTTTTACTTCGCGAATGGTTTCTGCCCATATTCCTGCTCCCTGGTCGTCCAGGTCATCACGATCCACCGAAGTAATTACACAATGTTTTACCTCCATAATTCGCACCGACTCTGCCAGCTTTTTAGGCTCTTCTAAATCAGGTGCAAGAGGTTTTCCGCTGGGCACAGCACAAAACTTGCAACGGCGGGTGCAGATGTTCCCGAGTATCATAAACGTTGCTGTTCCTCGGTTCCAGCATTCGCCAATATTCGGACAATTACCACTGGTGCAAATGGTATGTAATCCGTTTGTCTCAACAAGGTTTTTTACTTTTGAGTAGCTTTCGCCTTTTGGCATTTTCATCTTCATCCACTTCGGCAAACGTTGTCTGCCGTTCAACTCATGAGGCATATCGAAAATTTTTCTGCAAAGTTATAAGATAAATATCAATTAAAGATGATAAACTCTCATTTGCTAAATTTGTTCGTAAAAGAACACTACTTTGCTGTTCTGTGTTATTTTTGTAAGAATTAAACAATGCGATGAAGTATCTTTTCTCAATATTAATACTGCTTTTTACTTTGAATATTGGTTTTGGACAACAAAAGCCAAGGTCGGAACTGCAAACAAAGTCGAGTCTTGCCATTCGTTATTACAATGCAAAAGACTATGAAAAAGCAATCCCACTTTTAAAAGAAGTATATCAGCTCACCCGTAGCACTACTTATTTCCGTTATTATGTGAATTGTTTAACCGAGATGAATAGGTTTGCAGAAGCAGAAGAAGAAATTCTGAAGGAAATTAAAAAGCAGAAAAATGCCCGCCCCGAATTATACATTCACCTGGGGCATGTTTTGGAAACGCAAGGCAAGGATGAAGAGGCGGAAGAGAAATATGAAGAGGCGATCCGACAAATTCCTGCAAACAGGGGAAGCTACCTAACGGTTGCCAATACATTTTTGGGTTGGCAGAAATACAAACTTGAACTAAGTACATACTTAAAAGGAAAGGAAGTATTAAAAGATGAGGATTTCAGTTACGAGTTGGCACGAGCGTATATGCATTTGCGCGACTTTGGGAAAATGATGGATTCGTATCTGAACTTGTTGGGTGAAGAAGAAAAACATTTGTCGCGGGTACAAAGCACGTTGTCATCTGCTATGCGGTTGGATGTTGATGGGGGATTGCGCGAACAGTTTCGTGAGCAGGTTCTAATGCGCATTCAAAATAATCCTGACATAATCGTTTATAATCGTTTGTTTATTTGGTTTTTGATTCAGGAAAAGAAGTTTGCCAGTGCATTGCGGCAATCTATTGCCATTGATCGCCGAACAGGAAATGAAGCCGGGCAAATTGCACAGTTGGGCGATTTGGCGCTGCGAAATAAGGAATATGCCGACGCAAAAAAAGCATACAAATACCTGATGGATAAAGGTGAGGAAAACAGCTATTTTGCTCAGGCCTATGCACGTAATCTGCATGCTAGCTACCTTGAGTATATTGCTGAAACTCCCGATGATAAAGAAAAGGGACAGCAGCTGGTAAGCATGTTCGAAGATGGTTTGACTTATCTGCATTATAGTGCAGCTACGCTAAATCTGGTGGTAGAGTATGCGCATTTGCTTACTTTCTATTTAAACGAAGCCGATAAAGGACTTGAAGTTTTGGAGCAGGGGCTGAAAGTTCCGGGACTTAAACCCGATCAACTAGGCGTATTAAAAACAGAGAAGGCGGATGCTTATGTTTATGCGGGTGATCCCTGGGAAGCCATGTTGATTTATTCACAGGTAATTGACGAAAACAAAACCAGTGCTTTGGGTGATGAAGTGAAGCTTAAAAAAGCCAGACTGGGTTATTACATGGGAAATTTTAGTTGGGCAAAGGCTCAGCTTGATGTGCTAAAAGCAAGTACCTCGAAACTTACAGCCAACGATGCGATGGAGCTTTCGATGATGATCGGAAATAACCTGAATCTGGACACAACTGCTGTTCCGCTCACTATGTTTGCCAAAGCCGATTTGTTATTTTTCCAAAATAAAAATGATGACGCGATGGCCGTTTTGGACAGTCTTACTGAACAATTTCCTTATCATACTTTAGTAGATGATATTCTTTATAGAAAGGCAAAATTGGCAGCAGCTGATCAGGATTACGTGTTGGCCGCGGAGTATTACGAGGCAATTATTGCTGACTATAGTTACGAGCTACTTGGCGACGATGCCTTGTTTAGTTTAGCTGAAATCTACAATTATCATCTCGATCAGAAAGAGAAAGCCAGGGACCTTTACAAAAGTATGTTGACGAGTTATCCGGGAAGTGTTTATATTGAAGAATCGCGAGCGAATTACCGCGAATTGCGCCAAATTTACCCCGACGAAGAAACCAAAGAGAAGACACAGGAGGAACTTTTTATGGATGAAGTAAAGCCCGATGAATTCCAGTAAAAAGGCATATGCTTTTGCTGGATTGGCAGTGTTGTTTTGGTCCACTGTTGCCACATCCTTTAAACTGGCACTTCGCGAGTATGATTTTATTCAACTTATTTTTTATGCATCGGCAGTAACCGTAATTCTGTTGTTTCTTGTGCTGTTGTTTCAGCGAAAAACACATTTAATTCTTAAACAAACCCGCCGCCAGTGGTCGTATTCCCTGTTAATGGGAGCTTTTAATCCGCTGCTATATTACCTGGTTTTGTTTAAAGCGTATTCGCTGTTGCCGGCACAGGTAGCACAGCCATTAAATATGATTTGGCCAATAACTTTAGCCTTGCTTTCGGTGCCCTTGCTCGGACAAAAAATCAGCTGGCTGAGTATTGTAGCTTTGTTTATCAGTTTTATTGGTGTGTTTTTTATTTCGTCGCAGGGAGGTTTCGATGGTTTCAGGAATACCAATCCTATGGGGGTTTTTCTTGCTGTCGGGAGTTCTGTTTTGTGGTCGCTGTATTGGATTTTTAATGTGCGCGACAAGCGAGACGAAGTAGTAAAACTCTTTCTGAATTTTGCTATTGGATTGATAATGCTGTTTCCGGTTGTTGCTATTTTTTCTTCGTTCAAAATGAGTTGGGGAAGCGGATTTTTGGCCGTTATTTATTCCGGTGTTTTCGAAGTTGGAATAACCTACGTTTTGTGGTTGAAAGCCATGAACTTGACCATCAGCAACGCTAAAATCGGAAACCTCGTATTTTTTGCTCCCTTTCTGTCGCTGGTTTTTATTCATTTTATATTGAAAGAAAATATTTTCATTACCACATTTATTGGCCTCATTTTTATTGTGTCCGGGGTTTTAGTTCAGCAATTCGATAGGAAAAGGTTGAAACACACGGTTCAAGATTGATAAGAATTGTTGCCCCATTGGCAAGAAATCACAAACAATTACCATAAATTCCAACAAATAACTAATTTCATCGGATGGAAAAACCACTGCGGATATTGGGCATCGATCCCGGAACAACAGTAACAGGTTATGGTTTGGTAGAAATCAGGGAGAAGAAACCCGTGATTTTGCACATGGGAAATATAACTCCGGGGAAATATTCCGATCATTATCAGCGGTTGAAATATCTGCACGAGCGGGCACTGCATTTGGTTGAAACTTATCGCCCCGATGTGATGGCTATTGAGGCGCCGTTTTATGGCAAAAATGTGCAATCGATGCTTAAACTTGGTCGTGGACAAGGCGTGTTAATGGCTGCTGCATTGATGCATGGAGTGCCGATTCAGGAGTATGCTCCCTTGTTGGTTAAGCAAGCAATTACCGGAATGGGGCGGGCTTCAAAAGAACAGGTGGCCTATTTCCTGCAAAAAGTTTACAACCTGAAAGAAATAGACAAAGTGCTTGATGAAACCGATGCGGTTGCGGTTGCTATTTGTCATTTTATTCAGATGAGCAGGCCACAGAAATCGAAAGAGTATAAAAACTGGGCCGATTTCATCAAAAAGAATCCGAATAAAGTAAAGTAGTCCGCTTTGTTTTAACGATTATTTCTACCGCGTCCAAATAATATAATCAATACCTGGAATATCTCAATTTTGTACTTTCCTTCGTTAAAATGTGTTGAAGAAATTTTTGGTTTATCTTTGCATCAAATATTGTTGGAATGAAGGAAAGGTTATTTGGAAAAACATTGTTGGAGTTACAAGAACTGGTAAAAGAACTTGGTTTGCCAAAATTTACGGCAAAGCAAATTGCCGACTGGTTGTACAAAAAGCAAATTTCGTCGATTGATGAAATGACGAACCTTTCGCTTAAGGCGCGTGAGTTACTAAACGAGCGCTTCCAGTATGGGCTTACTTCGTATACCAAGGTTCAGGCCAGTGTTGACGGAACCAAAAAATATCTTTTCCCCACTATTCAGAATAAATTTATTGAAACGGCAATGATTCCTGAACGCGACCGGAAAACGGTTTGTGTGAGTTCGCAGGTGGGCTGTAAAATGGGCTGTTTGTTTTGTTTTACGGCCAAGCAGGGTTTCCAGGGACAATTATCAGCCGGCGAAATTGTTAACCAGATTCGAAGTATCGACGAGTTGGAGGAAGTCTCTAATATTGTTTATATGGGCATGGGTGAGCCTTTTGATAATTTGGAAGAAGTGCTCAAAAGCCTTGAGATTTTTACCTCGGAATGGGGCTACGGAATGAGCCCAAGACGAATTACTGTTTCAACAATTGGCATTATTCCCGGGATGCTTACTTTTCTTGAAAAAAGTGAAGCCCATTTAGCTGTTAGTTTGCATACGCCTTTTCACGAAGAGCGCCAAAAGCTGATGCCGGTGCAGGTTGCTTATCCGGTTGAAGAAGTTGTTGAGGAAATTAAAAGCTGGGATTTTGGCCGCCAACGCCGCGTTTCGTTCGAATACATTTTGTTTGAAGGATTAAATGATACTAAGGAGCACGTAATGGAGTTGGCTCGTTTGTTAAGTGGCTTGAAATGCCGGATTAACCTTATCCGTTTTCATCCGGTGCCGGGAACGCCGCTAAAAAGTCCGGGCGAAGAAACCATCCAGCGTTTTAAAGATTCACTGAACAGAAAAGGAATTCTTACCACTGTTCGTGCCTCTCGCGGGCAAGATATTTACGCCGCCTGTGGTTTGCTTTCTACAAAAGAATTAGTTAAAAACTAAGAGCTAAGTAAGTCCTTCAATTCAAGCTTTTCTTTTAGTGCAAATCCCTTTTCTGTTTGCTGAACCGTTGCGCATTCAGTGTAAAAATCGTGCTCAAAAAACAGGATGTAGTTGTTTTTAACGGCTTCTTCCAGAAACGGTAATTTTTCTTCCATTACTTTAACCGGATCAAGATCATAAGCTGCAATCCACAACAACGGAATATTTGCCGTTGTTGGAATCAGGTCCGACATGTAAGCAAAAGTTTTATCGGCAGTTTTTAGCAGTGGAATCATCTGCCCGGGAGTATGTCCGTCGAGAAACCGAACATCGAAGCCGGGAAATAACTCGCCTTCAACTTCTACAAAACTCAGTTGCTTAGAGTCAAATAAAAAATCCAGAACAGTCCGGTTTAAAGCAGCTCGCTCACGTGGATTCGAAACTTTAGCATGTTCCCATTGTGTGCGGCTACACCAGTGTGTGGCATTCGGAAATACAAGTTGCAGCCCGGTTTCTGTGCTTTTAACTGCTCCAGTGCAATGATCCCAGTGAAGGTGGGTGAAAAATACATCGGTAATTTCTTCTGCCAGAACGCCTTTTTCTGCCAGCGATTTTTCAAGATCAAGCACCGATGTTACACCATTGTTTATCAGGTGCTTTCCCGGATAGTGATTGCCAATTCCGGTTTCGATAAGTATTTTCTGATCGTTGGTTTCAACCAAAAGGCAACGCAGCGTTAATTGTGTAAAGTTGTTTTCATCCGAAGGATAAACTTTGCTCCATAACACTTTTGGGATGACACCAAAAAGTGCGCCGCCGTCGCAATGAAAATGTCCTGCTGAAATGGGTGTGAGTTTCATACACTAAAATTTTGTACAAAAATACCAGAAATTACGGGGCTGCTAAATGATGTTGCTTTTGAAAGTCGGAATCTAACGAAAAGTTCATTACATGTTTCACTACACCGTAGTAATCGTTTATGCCGGCTTCAACCTTGTTGGTTTTCAGGTAAGTATCATTTACTTTTGAGGCAACCTTTTCGTATTTTTCGTTTCTTAATTGCTGCCAGTGTTCACGTATTTTATCAAAATCTTTCTGAACTTCTGGATCAATTTTGCGAACCAACTTTGGGTATTCTTCCAATTGCCGAGCCTGACTAAAAAAGTACCGCAGGATAAAGAGGTTTGCGGAATAATTTAGCACCTGCGAATTGCTTTGGCGACAAACCAGCCAGGCATAAAAATTGGCTTCCGATTCGGCAGTAACTCCAAACTGATGGGCTTTTTCGTGAGCAAAGATTACCGGGTATTCAAGCGGTAAAACTTTTTTGTTTACGTGAACCTCGTTAAAAAACGGGCCGAAATAGCCGGTAATTCCCGATTTTGCAAACAGTTTGCTCAGTGTTATTTTCTTGTCTTTTCGAAAACCCGCCGGATAATCCAATTGTAATGTCTCTGCTAGCTTTTTGTAAGAAGCTTCAATCGAACTGTCAACCTCCGTTTTATTTAGCTGATTAATATCGATATAACTTTTGTTTGTTGCATCAATTAAACGGTACATTACTTCTAAAAATTCGTATTTATTGGTGGTTGAGGTTTCTATTCCTAGTCGCGTATTCAAATCTTCCCTAAAATAGTTAAAGCCCCAAAATATGTAGAATAGCAGGTAAACCAAGCCAACAACATTCAGAATGAATTTTCCTGCAAATCGGAATGATATTTTTCTGATAATCAACAAAACAACCAAAGCCGGAATTAGCAAGAGAAGTAGTGTGTAAAACAAATCGGCAACAGAAAAAGGGAATATCGAACTGATCGCCGAAAGTACGCTGGCTAAAACAGGATAAAGACCTTGCGAATACCATTTCTCAATAAAATGAGGATGGTGATTGGCAAGCAAGGTGCAAGCAAAGCATATAACTGCGAGCAAGGGTAAAATAAGCCATTTATACCGGTTTCTTGTCTTCCTGTTTTTCTTTAAAATCATGGCTAAATATAGAAAGTTAATCATTGCAAAGGAAAATTGATGGGAACCAGTTTTGACGCCTAGGTTAATTGTTGGAATGTAAAATGCTTGTATTTTGCCGAAATGCTAACTTTTAGTGTTTTTTGTGCTTTTTATTTTATCGTTTTGCTATTATTGTAGATCAATTCATATTAAATAATTAGAAAATGACCAAGTCTGTTTTTATGGTTTTGATTATCGGGGGAACGCTGATAAACTCAATTGGATGTACTATGGATGAAAGTAAAAAGATAGAACAAATTCACGCAAAAGCGATTACTGTAGATACCCATTGTGATACGCCAATGGCTTTGTTGGGAGAAGGCTTTAATGTAGGTGAACGAAACGAAGCACCTAAAAGCAGAGTCGATTTTCCGAGGATGCAGGAAGGTGGACTTGATGCTATATTTTTTGCAGCATTTACCGGACAGCGAGAGCGGACACCGGAAAATACGGAGAGGGCTTACGAGATGGCGAATCAGATGATTGAAAAGACATATGAAGTTTGTAAAGCAAATAGTGATATTGCAGAAGTTGCAACCGAGCCGGGAGATGTTGTCCGGCTCGAAAAGGAAGGGAAGAAAGCCATTTATATTGGAATGGAGAATGGATTTCCGCTGGGAACTGATATTCGTCGCGTTGAGGAGTTTTACAAGAAAGGTGTTCGTTATATCACGCTTTGTCATTCGTCGAACAATGATGTCTGCGACTCTTCAACTGATAAAAAAGGACCGGAACATGACGGTTTAAGTGAGTTTGGCGAAGAGGTAGTAAAAGAAATGAACCGCCTCGGAATGATGATCGATGTTTCGCACATTTCAGATAAATCGTTTTACGATGTGATTGAGTTAAGTAAAGCTCCGGTAATCGCATCGCATTCAAGTGTTCGTAGTATTGCTCATCATAACCGAAACATGACAGACGATATGATAAAAACCCTCGCAGAGAATGGTGGAGTTATACAAATTTGTTTGTTAGACGACTATATAAAAGATCCCGATACTACTACAGTAAGATTTCAAAAAGAAAAGGAACTCCGAAAGTTTTATTCCAAATGGGACGAATTAAGCGATGATGAAAAGTCGGCTGTGAGAGAAATGCGGAACGAATTGAATGAAAAATATCCAAAAGAGCTTCCAACAGTCTCTGACTGTGTAGACCATATTGATCATGTTGTTGAATTAGTTGGAATCGATTATGTTGGAATAGGTTCTGATTTCGATGGTGGCGGCGGATTAGAGGATTGTAAAGATGTAAGTGAATTCCCAAATATAACAGCAGAAATGATAAAGCGTGGCTATTCAGAAGAAGAAATCGCGAAGGTGTGGGGCGGTAATTTCCTTCGGGTATTCAACGCTGTTTCCGACTCCTCCAATTTGTAGTTTCTGTACCTATTTTGTTGCACCCAACTCTTTATTTTGTATATTGCACGCAATGGTTTTGAAAACCAGTACTTTAGGGCGCTTTTAAAATAATCAAATGTTTAAAATTTGCATTATTGTGCATTTTTGAGTTATCAACAAGTCCCATATTGGGAAAATAAACAATGATGATCGTGTATATCCAGTATTCATGCGGGTTTTGTGGATATCTTTTTCTGTTGCTATCGATTGGTTTTGTTGATAATTATTTGTAGTTTGGTCTTTGTTGTAACAAGAGAAAATAGGTATCGTCATAAAAAGAATTGCTGTATTAGGAGTTTTTGTCTTACTAATTGCAGTCAACTGTAGGGCACAACAAGAGCCCATCCTAACCTCATATATGTATAATGGCCAGGTGATTAACCCGGCTTATGCTGGTATATGGGAGAAGATAGGCTTCACTACACTAGTAAGAAAACAATGGGCAGGTATTAACCGATCTCCGCTCACTGAATCTATTTCATTTCATACACCCCTAAGAAACGAAGCTGTTGGTGTTGGACTCAATATTATGAACGATAAGTTCGGTTTAGAGAACCGGCTGAGTGTGCTTGCCGACTATGCCTACGAAGTATATCTTTCACGAAGAACCCGCCTGAGAATGGGGGTGAAGTTTGGATTTGTCAACTACAAGAATCCTCTTACCGAATACGAATTATATCCTGATAATAAATACGATCATGCTTTTGATGAAGATGTAGATTTGAAGTTCCTGCCCAATTTTGGTGTAGGTTTCTTTCTTTACCAGGATCACTTCTATGCCGGGCTATCGATTCCCAAGATTGTAGAGAACGATTTGAAAGAAAACTTTCATAATTATGAAACCAGTGCTGAGGTAAGAACTATTTACCTGAATGGTGGCTATGCTTTTCCTATTGATCCGATGAATTTTTTAGTTTTTAAACCTACACTCCTTGTAAGAGCAACCTGGGGAACTCCATTGCAATTTGATTTGGCTGCAAACTTCATGATTCGGGAAAGATTATGGCTGGGCGTAATGTTTAGAACCGGGGCTGCAATGTGTTTTACCGGAAATTGGATGTTTAGTAACAATATCAGGGTCGGATTTGCTATGGACGTTACCTATAATGAGATATATCCGTACCAGAATGGAACATTCGAATTTACAATCGGTTACGATATCGACTTTTTTGGACGCTCCTATTTGAGATCAAGGTATTTTTGATGGGAAATAGATGTAATAAACCTAACTGAATGAAAATGAATAGTAAAACGAAAATTAGATCACCCAAAATTATTCGGATTATCGGATTCACAGTGCATTGGATGGAAAGTGAATCACCGGCGAGTGATGTTTGGCAAAGATCGAAGCTCTTAAAAACAGGTAAAAAGAATACCTGGAAGTATTCGAGATTTAAACGTAACTAACCCAAGAGTGTTAGCTTGACTAAATTTTTACATAACCAGACTTATAAATCAGCTGTGATTTTCATGGTTGCTTTATTGGTTTTGCCGATATCTCTGTCAGCAGGAGCAAAAGCATTGCGTTTGTTCGATAGCAGCAATATTGAGAATGGTCTGGTCGTTGTAAACAGAAATACATTTCTCTTTTCATCAATCGAAGGACAAATAAATGCGCTTCCCGACGGTACCACAGCCGTTGTTTGTCCCGACGATATTTCAATATATACCGACCTTAATTCCTGCGATGCTCTTATTACTTCTGGACTAAGCATTGAGGATCCGGACAATGTTATCACTTCTTTAACATGGATAATGGAGGGGGCTACAACGGGGCAATCGCCGGCATCCGGTGTAAATCAAATCAATTCATCTGTTTTTAACGAAGGAACAACCATAATTACTTATAAGGGCAGTACTCGTTACAACAATTCTATTAACTGCTCCTTTACTGTTACGGTTAGCGATAACCAGGTTCCTAAACTGATTTATGGCCCGGGCAACACGACTGTTTCGAATGGTTCGAACGAATGTTATGCACAGGTTAGGTGGACTGAGCCAATTGTAAGCGATAATTGTGTGGTGGAGGATAATATTATTATTCAATCAAATCACATTTCAGGAGAAACTTTTCCGGTTGGAGTTACCGAAGTCGAGTATCGGATTAGTGATGGCATAAATGAGTTGATTCACCGATTTACTGTAACAGTAAAAGATGATGTAGCTCCAATGCTTACAGCTCCTGAACCAATGACTGTTGTTTGCGGCGAGGAAATTGAGGATGCTTTTACGAGTTGGAATCAATTTCAACAAGCCGGTGGGAAGGTGTCAGATAACTGTGCAATAAATTACAATAGCTTTCGGTACGTAAGCCAGACAGCCAGCGGTATTCGCTGTCCGTATACCATAACCCGAACGTATAGTGTTGAAGATGTTAACGGAAACCTGAGTGAGGTAAAAAGGTATATTCAGGTAACCGGGGATGAGCCGGAGGAAATTCGGGAAGCGCAGGAAAAATCAGGAGTGATCCTTAAATCGGGAATGAATGTTATTACTTCGACTGGAACCGGAGGAGACTGGAACAATGGATCAACATGGGTTGGAGGAGTTGTCCCACAACCAACGGATGATGTTGTCATTGCTTCCGGTGCTACTGTAACAATCTCCGGAGATCAGACTTGTAATAATATAACGATAAATGGGACATTGGAATTCTCTGGTTCACACACCTTAAATGTGACTGGTTCCTGGACAAACGATGGAAATTTTAACGCGGATAGTGGGACAGTCCAATTTTCTGGCTCGGGTTCAAATTTTATAGGAGGAGGTTCAACCACTGTTTTCAAAAACTTCATTTTAGATAAAGGTACTGTATCTGATATCCTGAATGTAAATAGCGATGTTGTATTAGATGGAGTGATTACGTTTACTTCAGGACTATTCCAGATAAACTCAGGTAACGAAGTAACGTGTACCGGGAATTCAGGTTTTACTGTTGAAGCATTAGCCGGAATTTACGTTAACGGAGGTACTTTTACTGGAGGTTCGTTTTCGGTTGCCTTTAAAGGATTATTTCAGATTGACAGTGGAATAGCTTCTTTCGGAGATATCTCAGGAAACAGTGTACTCACACAAAGCTCGGGGACTTTTGATGTTAACGGTGGAGTTCTAAATGTTGCTGGGAGGCTCGAAATTTCCGGGGGGACGGCAGATATATCCGGAGGTACGGTTAATTTAAGTCAGGTTGGTCACAACAGTTCGACAATTGCTACACTGGATTTAAGTTTGGCTTCCGACTTTAATATGACAGCCGGTACAATAAACTTTCTTCATCCAAATGGTAGTGGTTATTTTGATATAGAGATTGAAAACGGAGTAGGTGGAAACAAAAGCATTTCAGGTGGTACTTTCAATTTTGGAGATGGTTCAGTAGATACATACCGGATACTAACGGATATTGATTTATCGGGTTCTGCTACAACAACGGCTAATAATACGGAACTTGAGATAACGCAGAACGTTGATTCAGATGGTACCTATATATTTGATTTGAGCGATGGGAACGGAAATATAATTCCAGTAACGATTACCATAAATGCGTCATCATATGGTTCAAATGCCTCGATAGTTGTTACCACTACTGATGGTAAATTTGGGGATAACGCCAGTAGTGCTAATTATCTAAGTAGATATTGGACAGTCGTTTTAACCGACATTTCAAGTCCGAATTATAGTATAACAGTAGAATATCCTTCAACTGATGTTAGTGGTTCGGAGTCTGAAATTGCAGCAGGTGTTTGGACCGGTAGTTTGCCCTGGATGAAAGGTAATGCTGCAAACGGCGGTGGAAATACTATTTCAGCAAGTGGACTGACCGCTTCATCAATTGAGTTGACCGGAATTACTTTAGATGCGCCAACAGTTGAAATAAACGGTGGCGCCGCAAATGAAGAAATTTGCGATGGCTCATCAGTCGTTTTAACTGCTGTTCCAACGGGTGATCTGGGATGGACTTATTCCTGGAGCCCTTCAACAGGATTAAGCGCAACAAATATTGCTAATCCAACTGCTGACCCAACTTCAACAACTACTTATGAAGTTACAGTAACAGATGGGAATGGTTTTACGGCAAGCGATGATATTGAAGTGATCGTGAATCCTATACCGGATGTTACACCATCTCCCGCAGATCAAACTATATGCTCCGGTACTCAAACAAGTATTTCTTTGTCCGGTGCAGTCCCGGGAACCACCTTTAGTTGGATAGTAAGTTCGAGTGGCGTAAGTGGAGCCAGTGGTGGAAGTGGTACCTCAATTGCACAAGCATTGACTGCTACTGGGACAAGCCCCGGAACCGCAACTTATACAATTACACCAACAGCAAACGGATGTACTGGCAGTTCTGTTAATGTTATTATTACGGTTAATCCAACTCCAAGTGTGGATGATCCGGGGAATCAGAGCCTCTGTCATAACGAAAATGCCTCTGCGGTGACTTTCTCAGGCACCGCAACAAGTTACAACTGGACAAACAACAATACTTCGATTGGATTAGCAGCAAATGGCACAGGAAATATCGCTCCTTTTACGGCAACCAATACCGGAAGTACGTCACAAGTTGCAACGATTACAGTAACTCCGGTTTATTCAAACAATGGTGTTGATTGTTCAGGAACGCAGGAGATATTTACTATAACCGTTAACCCAATTCCAACTGTTTCTGCTTCTCCTCCCACTCAACAGATTTGTCCCGGAGGAACGATTGCTCAAATCAATATCTCTAATCCAAACAATGTTGCCGGTACTACTTTTAGCTGGACACGTAATAATACTTCGGTTTTAACTGGGATTAATGCGAGTGGTAGCGGCAGCACGATATCAGGAACACTAAACAGCACAAATCCGGGAGTTTTTGAAACCACAACTTTTACAATAACGACGACGGCCAACGGATGTAGTTCTCAAACAACGGTTGATGTAGTTGTCGGAGACGATGTTATTCCAACAGTTGCAAGCTGTCCTTCAGATATTTCTGTGGGTACAGATGGTGGATCTTGTTCATCGGTTGTCACCTATTCCTCACCTACCTTTGATGATAATTGCGACGGATCTGGATTAACAGGAACGTTAGTTTCTGGCTTTGCTTCAGGACAGTCATTTCCTGTGGGGATCACAACTGTAACGTACGAATTCTCTGATGCTGCAGGCAACGGTCCTGTTTCCTGTTCGTTTGATGTTACGGTAAGCGATGATGAAGCACCAACAGTAGCAAACTGTCCGATTGACATTTCTATAGGTACAGATGGTGGAGTTTGTTCAGCAATTGTTACCTATGCCTCACCCAGCTTTGAAGATAATTGTGACGGATCAGGATTAAGCGGAACCTTGGTTTCTGGTTTTGCTTCGGGACAGTCGTTTCCTGTGGGGACCACAACTGTAACGTACGAATTCTCCGATGCAGCAAGCAACGGTCCTGTTTTCTGTTCGTTTGATGTTACGGTAAGCGATGATGAAGCACCGGTAATAAGCAATTGCCCCTCCGATATTATTCAATCTACAGACGGTGGAGCTTGTGAAGCAGTTGTAAGCTGGACTGAGCCAACAGCGACAGATAACTGTACTGCGGCGGGAGCATTAACCTGGACAAAATCTCACGCCCCGGGTGCAACTTTTTCGGTTGGAACTACAACAGTAACTTATACGGCTACTGATGCTGCAGGAAATGTGAGTACCATTTGTTCATTTGATATAACAATAACAGATAACGAGGCTCCGGAAATTACATGCCCTCCTAACATAACTGTCGATAATTCATCTGGCTTTTGCTATGCTACAGCTGTATCATTTACTATCACTCCTCCGATTGCAACTGACAATTGTAACCCTGACCCAACCGAAACACCCAGCCGCAGCGATGGCTTGGCTATGAACGCCAATTACCCGGTAGGTTTAACTACAATTACATGGACAGCTTCAGACGGAACAAACACTTCTACTTGTACACAAACCATTACGGTGGTTGATAGTGAAGATCCAACGTTTACTGTACCTGCAAATATTACAATTTACACCGATGCCAGCTGCAATGCGAACAGGGATCCTTCTCAAACTGGTAATCCAATTAATCCTAAAGATAATTGCACAGCACTAGCCTTACTTGGTATTAATTATATCGATGGTGCGAACGTAGCGGGTTCCTGCACCGGAAATTACAGCTTTACCAGAACCTGGACAGTTACCGATGAAACGGGTAATACAACAAGTAAAAATCAGGTAATTACGGTAAATGATAATACTCCTCCGACTTTTACATTTATCCCGGCTGACATAAATATATCTTGTGAACAGGATACCTCTCCGTCTGCATTAGGATATGCTACTGCTACGGATGCTTGTGATAATAATGTGGATATTAGTTACTACGATGTTGTTACACAAGGATCATGTCCGGGAGATTATCAAATTGTGCGGCATTGGACTGCTACTGATGATTGCGACAATAGTGTGAGTGTTTCCAGAATAATAGATGTTACTGATTTGGTTAAGCCAGTTGTGATAGACAATGGAGATACCACCATTAATTGTGTGGCTGATATTCCAAATGCTGACCCATCAGTTTTTTCATATTACGATGCGTGTGGTTCAGTTACTATTTCATTGATTGATGAAATTGCAAATGGGTTGGATAATACTTCAGGTTATTGCCCTTACGAATTGGTAAGAACATGGAGGCTTACCGATGAGTGTAATAATGTAACTGAGTTTGACCAAACGATTACTATCCTACAAGATGAAAATATCTGTGAACCATGTTCTGAGTGTTTATATGATAATACCTTTTATGTGGTTGATTTAAGAGGAAATCCCGATGGTGATATAACATTTGAAGATGTTAAAAGACAGGATAAATGTTGTGGAGCCGAAAATGTTCCGGGAGCTCAAACTATGTTCTGCGCCTCTTTTAATGTTATTATCGATGATGGTGCAGTAGGTATTGAGATACTAATAGATGGTACTACTCCACCAGGACAGGATTGGAAAAAAGATTGTGAAGAAATAGATGGTGGAGATATTGTGTGTCTTCCTTCTGGTGAATTTCATCTATTTACTTACTGTAAAAAGGGTGTTGGTGATCCTCAGTTGATTAATGATTATACATTTAAGTCAGTAAAGGGGCTTATTGCCAGTGGAGATATTGAAACTAGGGAAGACTGTAATGAAGTTCTTCAGGTAACGGGTGATTTTTCCAATCCTAATTGGACTAGCATATATCCCGGCAACCCTGGCGATTACAATGGTTTACTTTCAAGTACAACAGATACAGTTGTTTATTTCAATGCCTTACCCGGTTCTCCTTCTCATATCCAATATCAGGTATGCGGAACAGTAGATGCTTCACTTTGTGGTGTAAATTCAAATGGGGAGATTTGCGACACGGTTGATATTTATGTTCGTCCGGCAATTGAAATGGATCTGAATATCAATCCTGATTTAATTTGTCAGGATCATATTCCAACCGTAACTCCAGTAATTTCTCCTGCAGGAACCTACGATCTTGAGTGGTACACGGGTGCTACGCCTTCAGGGTTGCCAGTATCGACAGGAGCATCTTATACTCCTCTTAGTAGCGGATGGTATTCTGTTGTAGCAATTGATAATACTACGGGCCTTGATTGCAACCGTGATACCTTCAGTTTTGAAATGAAATACGATCTCACTGGTCCGACCATAAAAGAACCACCATTACCATTGTATTTGGAATGTAATACAGCAAATTATGCACAGTTGATAAATGACTGGTTGAATTCGGCGACTGCCGAGTACATTAATGAAGTAGGAGATACAATCCGTTTTACGCCATCTAACGATTACTATTCAGGATCGGGAGTTACAATGACCTGCGGTGATTCAGTGTCGGTTATATTTGCAGCAACGGATCAATGTTCCAATGATACAACTGCCCAATCTTACATTATAGTAGTTGACACGACAAAACCGGTTATCACTCCTTCTGTAAACACCGTTGTGGATTGTAACACACTCGATAAAAATACACATCCTGATTATATTGACTGGCTGGCAAATCACGGTGGCGCTACCGCTACAGATGAATGTGATCCTGATCTTACATGGTTGGCTGATACTTCAACCGCAGTATGGGTTGGTGATGGTGCGCGGGACTCAATTACTGTTACTTTTACGGTTGCAGACGATTGCGGAAACAGCGATCAAACAACCGCAACGTTTACAATTGTTGATGATCAGCCACCGGAAATTACATGTCCCGGTGATGTTGAAACACTAATTGCACAGGATAGCTGTTCAAGCGATATCATTACTATTGGGCAGGTAACTGCAATTGATGCATGTTCAATCCCGGAATTGGAATGGACATTATCAGGGGCAACTTCTGGTTCAGGAGTTGGTCAGGTTGCCGGGACAAGATTTAATGTAGGGATAACGACTGTTCATTATACAGCGATTGACGGTGCCGGACTCCCAGATACCTGTTCGTTCACCGTTTGGGTTAAACACCTTGATTTTCCCGCATCAAGTTTGACTTGTCCGGATGATAGTGTATGGATAGCTGCAAGCTCTCTTACTTGTAATGCCAATGTAGCATTGGATCTTCCTGTATATTCAGGTACATGCGAAGATGAAATTGAATCGATGTGGAACAATTCTCCTTATGGCACTCCATTAGATGCCAGTGGCACCTATCCGGTAGGGACAACAGAATTCAAATGGTACATTAAGGATGTTTCAGGAAATATCGACAGCACATGTACAGTAAAAGTAGTGGTTGGAGATGTTGATCCTCCTCAGTTTACAAATTGTCCGACCGATACTTTGGAAGACATTATCAATGATGTGGATTGTGATATGACCAACTTTACGTTGGAGAACCCGACTTATGAAGTTGGTTGCGGAGCCGATCTTCGCTGGACATTGAGTGGAGCCACTAACAACAGCGGAACTGGTTTAATCGATCCATCGGTAGTAGCGTTCAATGTTGGTATAACCACTATAACCTATATTTTGGAAGACGAGAGCAACAATGCCGACACCTGTATTTACTGGGCCTGGGCCAAGCGAGCCAATTTCCCTACAGCAAGTATCGCGTGTCCTCCTGCAAGTGTTAGTGTCCCGGCCGACCCAGCAACCTGCGATGCATTTGTGACTTTGGATACTGTTGTTTGGACCGACCCTTGTAACGAAATTGATTCGATATGGAACAACTCTCCTCACCGGACGAGTTATGACGATGCCAGTGGAACATATCCAATCGGAACCACCAATTTTTCCTGGTTTATTTTAGATGTTTCGGGTAACATTTACAACTGCGATGTTGCAGTGACAGTAACCGACACTACTTCGCCAAATATTACCGGAGTTACTGATATTATCGAATGTCCGGAATACGTGCTGACTGCTGGAGATACACAACTTGATTTGGATACGCTTCTGATTACCGATGATTGTGCTGACAGTTGCAGCCTTGGAGAATATACAATGCGATGGAGAATTGATTTTGCAGATGGTTCATCAATTCCGGCAGGTAGTGGAACCTATAACACCGGGCTGCTTTCAGAATATGGCTCTGATATTTTATTCCCGGCTGACAGTGTTACTTACACAACACTCGACCATACCGTAACGTATTGGGTTGTAGATTGCAGCGGAAATGTTTCAGAACCCGAAATCCGCACTGTTAGTGTTTATCCTCCGCCAATAGCAATTGCTCCTGCCGATACGCTTTCGTACTGTTATGCAGATACCGTTCCGGCCATTACGCTTGAAGGCTATCCGGCTGGTGATGTTGTATTTGACGTTAGCGGTGGACGTTCGCTTGGAATTCCGGATATGACAGGTGTAACCGAAATTCCATCTTTCTGGGCAACTTCAACCGGAACGGCAACAATAAGTATAACGCCGCGTGCTAACGGATGTGTTGGCAACCCGGTTACTTTTGTTTTGATAATTACCGAACCGGTTACCGTTTCTGTGTCTCCGGTATTTCAAACCATATGTTCGGGTGAAACAACCAATATTCATTTAATGAGCTCTAATCCGGGTGCCACTTTCTCTTACGAGGTAACCTCGGTTTCGCCGGCCGGAAGTGTAATCGGAGCGATTGACAGCACAGGCGAGTACATTCGTCAAACTTTAATTAACACCACACAGTCGCAGGTAACTGTTACCTACACCGTAACTGCAGTTGCAAACGGATGTACCAGCCCGGGTACTACAAATGCAACTGTTACCATTAACCCAACTCCGGAATTGATTATTACCGATCCGGATACCGTTTGTGAACCCGAAACTGTTGATTTAACAGCACCTGAAATTACGGCAGGTTCTGCTTCGGGCTTAACATTTACGTATTGGGAAGATGCAGGGGGCTCAGTTTCTTTGTCAAATCCTTCGGCAATTAACCAAAGTGGTACCTATTACATCAGAGCCAGTTCGGGCGCCGGATGTGAGGCTTTCGATTCGGTTAATGTGGTTATTAATCCGCTGCCTGAGTTGACAAGCCCGTTAAACCCCAGTGGGATTTGTAGCAATGAATGGTTTGAATATGTACCTGAAAGTACTATTCCGGGTACTGAATTTGAATGGACACGCGCCGAAGTTCCAGGAATAAGCAACCCTGCTGAATCAGGAAATGACAGCATCAGGGAATTTCTTGTAAATACAACCCTTAATCCAATAGCAGTTACTTATCAATATACTCTTATTGCCAATGGTTGTCCAAATATCCAGGAGGTTGTTGTTGTTGTTACTCCAACTCCAAACTTAACCAGTACACAAACTCCTCCATCAATTTGTAGCGGGACAACATTTTCTTATATGCCCACCAGCGATGTTTCTGGGACAACATTCCCATGGACAAGAGCAGCAGTGCCCGGTATTAGTAATCCGGCAGCTTCAGGTGTGGGAAATCCAAATGAAGTTTTAATAAATACAACTTCAAGCCCGATCGGGGTTACTTATGAATATACGCTTACATCAAACGACTGTGGAAACCCGGTAACGTTTCCGGTATATGTAATTGTGGTTCCGTCGCCGAATGTAACTGCCTGGGCAAATCCCGTTGAGATATGTCCCGGTGAAAGTATTGATTTGTTTTCAACTTCTGATGTAGTTAGTACAAAAGACCCTGTGATTTTGACGGAAGACTTTAATTCGGCATCAGTTGGTTCTACTTCCGGGCCTAACGGTTGGACTACCATTAATAATTCGTGGAGAGGCGATCCGTCAGATGCTGCCTGGACAATTAGACAGAATAATTACTATTATGGTCGGACATTTAGTTCCAACGATGATTCTCAGTTTTATCTTTCCAATAGTGATGACCAGGGATCAGGCTCGCATACAAGGACAACCCTTGTTAGTCCTGCAATGAATACAGAAGGTTATACAGATTTACAACTGGAATTTTATCATTATTACCGAAGTTATTCATCAAGGGCTTATGTTGATGTTTCAACAGATGGTTCCAACTGGACAACTGTTCGAACTTATTATGGCGGCGATGGAGGCTCAACATCTTTTAGTCACGAAACCATTTCACTGAACGGTTATGTAGGGAGTTCTTCGTTTTATGTCCGATTTAGGTACGAAGCTGACTGGGGCTATTACTGGGCAATCGATAATGTTGAAATCTCAGGTACGCCTGTTGCCGCTGCCAATGTTACCTGGACTTCAATTCCGGCAGGTTTCACTTCTACCGAGGCGAATCCAACCAATGTCTATCCTACACAAACAACAACTTATATTGCAGAATATACCGATCCCGACACCAATTGTCCCGGGTACGATTCAGTAACGGTGGTGGTGCGTGATTTGCCCGATGCACGGATTGATGCCGACTACTGTATTATTCCCGATAAAATTCAACTTACAGCGAGCGGAGGAACAAGCTATTTGTGGAGTACAGGTGAAACAACTCAATCGATTACTGTTGATATTGTTGATATATACAGCGTATTGGTGACTGATGCATTTGGTTGTCAGAATACGGCTTATACCAGCGTATCTGAAGAACAGGTTATTGATGGGACTTTTACAAATTTTAACGGAGCGGCTCCCAGTTTTTATTCGCAATATAATTATCACCCAGATAATCCTGGTTCGAATACCGAATTGGTAGATGATTCTGGCTTCAATGGCTATAGTGTAGGAACCGATGGTCAGGATTTTCATTATGATTTTTGGGGATTTGACCATACTCGTAATACTACAGGTGATCGTAATTATATGATTATTAACGGTCACGAAGATATAGTGATATGGCAGCAGGAGGTAACCGTATTTCCGAATACTGATTATTATTTTTCTGCCTGGGCACGAAGCCTGAACGATTATGGACCGTTTGCACGTCTTCAGTTTGAAGTAAATGGTGCATTGGTAGGAACCGTTGCAAATTTAGGAGCTGGACCGGGGAATGCCAGCCAAGCAGCTAACAGCGACGATTATTGGGTACATTTTTATAGTAATCCTCTTTGGAACTCAGGCTCAACAAGCGGTTCAATTGTTATTCGCATTGTGAACCTGGAATCTGCCCTCGGAGGTAACGATTTTGGACTAGATGATATTTCATTTGGAACACTCGATCCGCTTCCTTCAGTGGTTGAGGCGATTAGCAACAGTCCGGTTTGTGAAGGTGACTCGGTTCACCTTTCAATGACAGTTACCAACGGAAAAGAGCCTTTTACTTACAACTGGACTGGTCCAAACGGTTTTACAGCTGCCGGGCAGAATGTATCAATACCCAATACCGATCCGTCTTATTCGGGCGATTACATTGCGGTGGTTACTGATGGTTACGGTTGCGGGCCAACGTACGATACAATTACGGTTGTAGTGGAAGAAGCTCCCACGGTTGATGCCGGTCCGGATCAGGAACTTTGTGCTTACGAGCGCGAAGTAACCCTCGCCGGAAGTATTGGAGGGGCAGCAACATCGGCCACCTGGACGGGAGGAACAGGTACTTTCTCCGACAGTACAGCACTCAATGCAATATATACCATCAGCGATGCCGACACTACTGCCGGAATAGTTACACTGGTATTAACCACTGATGATCCGGCGGGCGAATGCGGCCCTGTTACTGATACCATGCAAATTATTATCCACCCGGTAGTTAATGCCGTGCTCGATACAGCAATCGACCCAACCTGCCCCGGAGATGCCGATGGCGAAATTACCGTACACGGAGAAAATGGTACAGAACCATACACCTATTCATGGAATACTGTTCCTGAACAAACAACGGCTACCGCTAACGGACTTCCGGCCGGAACATATACCGTTACTGTTACCGATGCTTTTGGGTGCTGGGATACCGTTTCGGTAACCTTAACCGATCCTGAAACATTGGTGGTTGACTCGGTTACATTTACCGAACCTTTGTGTTACAACGGAGAAGATGGTACGGCAACCGTGCATATTAGCAGCGGAACCAACCCAACAATTGTTTGGAGCAACGGCGATACCACCTTAACAGCCGATAGTTTATCAGCTGGGTTGTATACCGTTACTGTTTATGCCGAAAACTGGTGTTCATCAGTAACAATACCAATAGCCGTAACACAGCCCGATCCGCCAACGGTTGATTGTCCGGAAGATATTGTTGTTTTTGCCGACTTTGGTGCCGATTCGGCCAGTAATGTGGCGCTTGAGGCTCCGGTTTATAACAATGATTGTCCGCTTGAAACACAAACCTGGACATTGTCGGGTGTTACCATCGACAGTTCTGCACAAAACGTGATCGACACACTTTGGGTGCACGACTTTAATATTGGTGTAACTACGGTTACCTACACATTTACCGATATTGTTGGAAATGTCAGCGTCTGCGATTTCACTGTAACAGTACTGGCAGCTCCGGTTATTGAGTGTCCGCCCGATACAACCCTCTATTTGGATGGAACTGAGGGTCAATGTGCTGCTACTTACGATCCAGGTGTTCCTGATTTAATCGAAGGTGTTCCTCCAATAGAGTGGACTTACACCATCGAATATGCCGACGGTACAACTGTAGGACCGGTAACTTATACAAAAGACGAACCCGATCAATATCCCGATCCTTTGGGCGAGTTGGATTTTCCGCTTGGTGTTACTACAATTCATTGGCGGGCTCAAAATACAGCCGGGTTTGATACCTGTTCGCACTGGATAGAAGTAATCGATACCATTCCGCCAACGCTTACCGCCGATCCTTACGAGAACTGTGTGGATCCGCTGCATTGGGCGGTTTATAACGAGGCCAATCCAAATCCGGTGTACAATCATGTGGATCCGTTGGTGGAAAAATTCCCTGTAGATTACCGGACTTTGTTCGCCGGCGATGAATTTCTTGACCTGACTTCGCTGGAAGACAACTGCTGTGATTCTACTGAAATGACGATCCACTGGCGAATTGAGTTTAGCGATACACCCGATCCGGTAACCGGTGCAGCTGTTAGTCACCCGGATATTACCGGGACCGGACAACCTTCGGAATATGAAGTAGGTGGTATTCCTACTGATATTTACTTGTGGGGTGATGGAGTAACCTTTACTGCCGTTACCCATCAGATTTATTACTGGGTGGAAGATTGCAACGGAAAAACTTCGGAAGAGATAAGGGCAGAAATAACGATAACCCCTCGTCCGGAGGTAAAAAAAGAAGGATACTAACATGAGAATAGAGCAAGACATAGAAAGAAAATTTCCGGTAGCAGTGATCGGTGATCAGAGGGTAATCGGTCACCGTGGAGGAGAAGAACTGCTTCAGGGCGGCTCAAATCCCGTTGGGGAAGTGAGAGATTGCTTCGGGGCGGCTCAAATCGAGCGGGGACGGGCCGACGAACGCTGTGGGAAGCGCCAAATGCGGACTTCAGAAATGCGAATCAAAGTAGAGAGGGACAAACTTGCAACTGCTTTATTAACCATGAAATATGATAACTCGCCCGCAGAGAGGATAGTGGGGCCAACAAAAAAGGCCCATCTTTCTGTGTCGAAACCCAAGGGTGACAGCGATAATAAATGTCGATTAACAACTAACAATAAAGATACAACAAACAAGCTCGTGGCTCGAAGCTCGAAGCTCACAGCTCAAAATATAAATCCATACTTCCCGGTTTTGCCGGGGAAAAGGACAGTAACTAACAAATTAATAAAACAATCATGTGCCTATGAAACATGACTAGGATGACTAAATCTTTCCGGTTGACTTAACTGTGCCGGAGAGTTGGTTCTAAAGGGGGCGCTAACACCCCCCCGGGGCAAACGGGAACGATGGTATTTTCTCTACAACAACAAGTATTATGACGATACAACCTATATACCTCGTTCCCCGAAGCCGGACCATCAGGCTTCAAATCGATCTCTGCCAACCTGTAACAAGGTAAGGCAGGGATGGTTTGAATAAAGAATGGGAATCGCAGTCGGAGGTTGAAAAACCAACGACAGAATAGAATACTAAAGAGATTAAATAAACGAATGTTAAACAAGGAGTTACATAAAGTTCAGAGTTTAGAGTTCAGAGTTCAAACAGGTTTCGTGAACTTGACATCAGCTTTTGGTATGCAACGTCATCCCGAACTTGATTCGGGATCTCTCGCTGTCTGGTATTTCGAAACTACAGGAGCTTTGACCGAATACGACTCTACATCTCCACAAAAACCATTTGCCTATGAAGCATACCTAACTTATAAAAGGGTACAGCTCGCGTCATCGCCGACCCAACTTTCTTCAATTCTCCCCTTGGGGGGAGATCCCGGGTATCCGGGAGAGGGGGGAGTTTCGTCAGCGAATCGTGCGACCGTGTTCCGAACAAACAACCTAAATGCCTCGATCCTAATTGATCTGCGTTTTCCCGATAAACAAACACAAACTGAGAGAATAAACTTTAACAAAAACCGGATTGACAAACAACTAATCCTTAAAAAATGTCAGTCCACAAACATTAAAAACAAGTTCTGTGAAATTGATACAGAGAATTTTGCCAAAAGCACGAAAAGCTTTCCCCTTCGTGAAGGGGAAATGTCCGAAGGACAAAGGGGTTTTATGGCCACAGCAAAATCTTTGTTTAGTACAACAGAACCGTATTAACTTAAAAATTAATATTATGAAAAAGCAATTTTTATTTTTGATCTTGTTCGTAGCGGCACTAGTCGCCGGAACGACTAGTGCTTTTGCACAGTACCAAACTGCCCCTACTGGGAATGCGTTTTGTAAAACTCCCACAACATTAAGTGGTTGTACGACTGTAGATGCTCTTCACCCAATTCAAGGGGAGAATTATACTTATTCTGTTGATAATACTCCTGCTAATGCAACAATTCGTTGGTTTGTAATTAATAACGTTGACCTAACTACAGCAAGTGATAGTATAATTTCAATTGCGGACGGAATTTTACCCATTGCTAGTAGCTATATCGACGCCACAGATGGAGCAGGTGCTTATGATATTACAGGTTCTTCATTTCTATATTCTGTAACAGATGGTACCAATACCTACAACCTTGGAACCACCACTGCAACATCTATTGAAATGGCTTGGAAGTACTTTGATGGAATCAATAATCAAGTTCTATTAGTAGCATATATCGAAAGTGATCCTGTTTGTACGGATAATATTGCTGTGTGGAGAATTATTCCTGAACCTGCATTTACTATCGATATTGCAGTATTGGATGATGCTGGTGACAGTATTGCTCCAGCACAATCAACAGATGCCGGAGAATGTGTATCTCCAATAGAATTTGCAATTTACGATCCTACTGCAGGAACAATTGATGCCGGTACAACACCTGGAGATTTGTTAACTGTTGATTACGGTGAAAACTGGGTATTCTTTGTAGTTAACGGCGCAAATTATTTTGATTCTTGGTTGCCTGAATTCCAGTTTGGTTATTCCGGAGGAGATGTTCCTGCAACATTCGAGGCAAGTTGGGCATATCTGGCTGATGCAACTAGTACTGACCCTCTGGTTTGGAATGATTTGTCAGGCACTTTGGCGGCAGCTAATTCGACCTTTAGCAGTTCAGTTCCAGTAATAGCTGGTGCTTCTTATTCCTCTCCTGGAACTATTGGTGCAGGAGTAACACCTGCTACTGGTGGAGAATGTATTGTAGTTAGAGCAAGACTTGACTGGGGAACAGATATTGAACATGATCAAGTTGACGGAGTTTTACATTTCGCAGCAAATGGCATTGCTTACGATGGCGATAATGGTGGAGGAACCGATCTCGATTATTATTCTGATCGTACTAATTTTGAGGATTTACATCATGCAGACTGTAGCATTGACGGCTTCGACAATGACTGGGTTGATTATAACATTACTCCAAGACCTCAAATTGAAAATGGAACTCCAACTCAGGAAATTAAAACTGGTCAGGGAGTTAACTAATAGAATGAACTTTGCTTTTTCATAACCTAAGATATTTCAGCAAGGTTGTTCCGTTCCGTTGGTGCTTTGACACCGGTGGGGCGGGCAGCTGGGTTGAAAAGAGAGAAGCAAACAGTCGCAGTATACAGTTGGCAGTATTTGTTCTTGCAGCTTGGAACTTGATGCTTGGATCTAAAAGGTTATGAAACAGGCACTATGGATGTGCGGTTTTCAACAGTGTTAAAGTAACGCGAAATGAAATTCGCATCACCCAAAGTACTAATGGAAGTCCGGAGGCAAAAGTGTCAAACGGAAATACGAAAAAAGATGCCGGTGTTTTACAAAATACTTGTCATCCCGAAAGAGGAACGACTGAGGGATCTGCTACAGCGCAGCGAATCAGTTACAGATTCCCACATCCGCTTGCGCGGATTCGGAATGACAACACTAGGCATATTATAAACTTTAAAACATTGAAAAATGTGAACGAATTACATAACATAAGGAAAAGCAATGCGCCTCCCCTGGTAAGAGGAAAACCTTTTTCAAGGCAAAAGACAAAAGGCAAAAGGCAAAAGTTGAGATCGGCTATGCCGGTCGAAATCCCGATCGAATCTGTTCCGACTGGAAAGTGGGAAGCATCGGGGGCAAAAGTGAAAAGTCAAAAGGAAACTACTTTGAGCTTTGAACTTTCAACTTTGAACTTGATGTCCCGGGGATGGCCGCTGCTTTATTACAGCCTGAAAAGTTTGGATTGCAGAAGAGATGACTCTGATTGCAAAGCCAACAGGCCAAGCCAATTTGTGATGAAAACCTCTGTAGCCCATTGTGCACATCCTGCAAATATTGAGGTTGCCGGTCAATTGACCGAAACCGCTGAGCAGAAGTGTACAGGGCATTGCAGAGCGATACAATTGGATTTGAACAAAGGCAGATCGCAGGTACTGCATCGGTTTAACCCGTTTTCAGGAGATAGTTGCTTTAGTTCAGCGGTTGGCAGAACGTCATCCTTAGCGGACCTGTCCTGATTGTCATCCTTAGCGAACCTGTCCCGACTGGAACGTCGGGAGTCGAAGGATGTTTCTGGAACGAACTATTAACAGAGATGCTGAAATAAACTTAGCAAGACGTACTATGCAAAATTTTGCAAAGAATATTGAGAACGTCATCCTGAACTCGTTTCAGGATCTAACCAATGACAATTGACGAATGAAGTGACAAATAGAGATTGCTTCTTCCTCCGTCAACTGACGGATCGGGATCGCAATGACAGGATGTGGTGGAAATATTGCTCGCTTCGCTCGCGCGACGCCAGGGAGTGATATGTTACCCAAGAAACTGTCATTCCGGGGAGGAACTGCTTTTCCCGAACACTCGGGAACGAAGGAATCTGATTTTGACAAAATTTGAAACGACAAATACGAAATAGAAGAAAGACAAGCTCGCCGCTCGTAACTTTTAGCTCGCCGCTCGTAGCTCATGACGAAGAAGATTAAACATATCGCTATCATTATTGTAACCGGAGTTGTCCTGTTACTACTGACCGTGGCAAATGCTTCGGCTCAGATTGTTGTGGAGCAATGTGATACAATGACCTTCTCTGTGGATAGTCGTGAGTACATCAGCGAAACCCGTTTTGTGTGGGGGATTTATGAGGCTTCCGAGCAACCAGTTAATATCTTGGATTCGGTTGGTCTGTTGGAGTCTGATACCTATTTTGTTGATGGTTTGTATGCCAGCGGAGTTGGAAAAACAGTGAAGGTTACCGGTCTCGATCCCGGGAAATATTATGTACGTATTCATGTATGGAATGAGGAAGACTGTACGGATAATGTAGAAATGTATGTAATGGAGGTAATCGAGTCATCAGTAGATATGACGCTTTATGCAGATTCGGTATGTATAGGGGAGGCAACCAATGTTTACATTCGTTTAACGGGTTATGGCCCGTACGATATATACTACACCGTTGGAGACGAAGAAACACCAAGTGTAGTAAATGTGGCAGGAGGTGTTGAGAATCCCGAAATTGTAATTCCGATAACACAACCATTGCCCGAAGGAGAGACTACTTTCTGGGTAATAAAAGTGGAAGATGATTGTAAAGCATACGAGTATCCGATAGATGAGCGGCCAAGTACCGGGGTGCTGATTTATCCGAAACCTACAAAACAACCAATCTACTTAAAGGAGGATTAGCTTATGGAAATACGAAGTTGTAAATTGAAAAATAAAAAGGATGCAGTATTCAGTTGCAGTTTACAGTGTGTAATTCTGATCGGACCTGTTACGATCGGAAGCATCGGGAGTCGAAGGATGTTTAAAACAGAATGAAGAATGTCGATTAACGAATGCTGATTGAAGAAGTAACGAATAACAGAGATGCTGAAATAAATTCAGCAAGACGTACTAAGCAAAGTTTTGCAAAGAATATTCAGAACGTCATCCTGAACTCGTTTCAGGATCTAACCAATGACAATTGACGAATGACCAATGAAATGACAAACAGAGATTGCTTCTCCCGATTACTCGGGATCGCAATGACAGGATGTTTTGGAAATATTGCTCGCTTCTCTCGCGCGATCGCAGGGAGCCCTTTCCCGTTAACAGAACCGTCATTCCGAGGAGGGACAACGAAGGAATCTGATTTTGTTAAAATTTGAAACGACAAATACGAAATAGAAGAAAGACAAGCTTAAGCTCGTGCCTCGAAGCTAACAGCTAAAAAACATGCTACGTTTAAAACACATATTGTCGATACTTTTTCTGGTGATGGCCACTTCGGTTCTCGCACAGGAAACCTATGTCATCGACTCAGTATGTGTGGGAGCCGAACGAACCTATCGCCGCGATGGCGAAGCCGGATATACTTACGATTGGTATATCCGTGATACTTTGGGTGCTAATGTTGCCAATCCTTCCGGAATTGATTTTTCAGAAGTAATTACTCCCGGAGACACAACATGGGGAAGCGAAATTACTTATCAATGGATCGATACAGGCATTTTTGATATTGTGGTTGAGGTTTACACAGAACACGGCTGTGACACGCTTGAACAAGGCCGTGTAAAAGTTTATCCTGAACCGGAAGTTGAAGTCGGAGAAGACCAGACTGTTTGTGCTTTGGAGAATATTATTGTGTCAGGAGATGCTGCGAGGAACTACAGTGTTATGTTTTGGGAGACCAGTGGTGACGGTAGCTTTAGCGATGATGAACAGTTACATCCTACGTACTACCTAGGGCCTAATGATAGCCTGGCCGGGAGTGTTACTCTTACGATAACAGCCTGGGGAAAGGCTGATAATATTACTTGCGAGCCTGCAATAGATTCCATTACTTATTTCTTTAGTAATCCTGAAATAGAACTTGTGGTTGATGATTTGCTTTGCTTTGGGGATAGTACTGCTTCTGTTACGGCTACGGTTACTAACGGGATTTCTCCCTATAATTACAGTTGGACAGGTCCCGATGGTTTCACCGCAAGTACTCCAGATATAAGTGGATTAAAAACCGGGGAGTACATTTTAAACGTTATCGATGCTAATGGATGTGAAGACACTGATACGGCTTGGATTAATGAACCTACAGAACTGTTAATCAGTATTGACAGTATTCATGATGTGAGTTGTTATGGCTACAATAATGGTTTCGTAAATGCATCTGCTACTGGTGGAACACCTCCATATCAGTTTGATTTATCAGGTTTTTCGGAAAGTGGAAGCAATGTAAACTTTAATGCCTTACCTGCCGGGAAATATGAACTTATTCTTACCGATACCAATGGATGTGTCGTTACTGATTCAGTAGAGGTAAACGAACCGGACGAATTGATTGCGAATATCGATACCATAAATTCTGTTCAATGTTATGGTTCAAACGATGGTTCCGCACATGTTTCGGTTGTTGGTGGAACAGGCCCATTCAATTACGAATGGAATACTTTGCCCGTGCAGAATACTGCCTGGGCGGTTGATCTCGAACCCGGAACTTATTCTGTAATTATTACCGATGGAAATGGATGTCTGGCATTTGATACGGTGAATATTACTGAACCCGATCCGCTTGTACTTGCCGCTGATAGTATTGACGTACGTTGCGGTGGCAAAAAACCGGGATCAATCGATCTTCACGTAAGCGGAGGTACACCTTTTACTTCTGAACCCTATTATCGATATGAATGGCAGGATACTACAGGAACGGTATTCGCTACAACAGAAGATGTTGAAAATTTGGCAGGTGATCAGCTTTACACCGTTTGGGTAACTGATTCTTTGGGATGTATTGAGATGCACCAGGTTTATATTAATGAAATTAAAAATGTTGAATTAACCGCTGTTGTTGATTCTGCAAAATGTTATGGCGATTTATGGACTATAGACGTAGCAGCTACCAAAGGGAAGCAACCTTATGAATTTGTTTGGACAGATTCCACTGGTGTAAATGTTATCTCAAACGATGAGGATATGGTAGATGTTCCGGCGGGTATTTATATCGTAACGGTATATGATCGTGATTCCTGTAACGAAACCATGAACTTTGTTCTGGAAGAACCTGAAGAACTGCTGGCTGAACTTTATCCTGACAATGATACGATTTGTGAAACCGAAATAACCCGTATCCAAGCGGATCCCGATGGAGGAACAGGAGCTTATACCCATTTGTGGACAGGAAGTGGAGCAGCATTTTTAGACCGCACAGATACCACTGATGTTTATTTTGGAATCGCGCCACCGAATAACTATCAGCTTATTTATACTGTGACAGATCAGAATTCCTGTATGATAGCTGATACTATAGATATGGTCGTATTACCACTAATTGTTGATACTCTGTACCAAAGTCTGTGTGCCAATGCATTACCTTATATTTGGAATGGTGTTGAGTATTATTCCGCTGGACAATATCTGGATACTTTGGCAGGTACTATTGGTTGTGATACCATCCGTTTATTGGACTTATTTATTGAACCTCTGGAACGCGATACCTTATACCTAAGCACTGGAACGGCACCGACCTATTCACCAGTGGCGAATACATCGATACCATCGCCGGCCAGATCGGCATAGGTTGTGATACCATCCGAGTTCTTGACCTGCAGTTGTTACCTGAAGAGCGAGACACCGTTTACCTGAGCTTATGTTCCAACGAACTACCATACAACTGGAACGGCACCGACCTATTCACCAGTGGCGAATACATTGATACGATCGCCGGCCAGATCGGCATAGGTTGTGATACCATCCGAGTTCTTGACCTGCAGTTGTTACCTGAAGAGCGAGACACCGTTTACCTGAGCTTATGTTCCAACGAACTACCATACAACTGGAACGGCACCGACCTATTCACCAGTGGCGAATACATTGATACGATCGCTGGTCAAATCGGAGTCGGCTGTGATACAATAAAAGTACTTTCTCTGGAAATTGGTCCACTTGATACTGTAATTATTGATACTTTGCTTTGTTACGGTGACTTGACATCGGACTGGAACGGTTATGAAATTAGTTCTATAGTAGATAGTAGTTATAAGGCTTCTTTGAAAAATACATTTGGCTGCGATTCTCTGGTAACACTGAATGTTGAGATATTACCCGTTACCTACAGCTTTATTGATACAACTATTTTTGATTCGGAAACCCCATTTGCTTGGAATGGAAATTCGTATGATACCACGGGAATATACATAGATACTACAACTAACACGGTAGGTTGTGATTCAATAATGACATTGGATCTGGAAATATTATACGGTACCGAAAGCGAAACCTGGGACAGTATTTGTGAGAATGAACTCCCATATGAATGGAATGGCGAATATTATGATACTACCGGAACCTATTTTGTTGTATTGCCAAATGCAAATGCTGCTGGTGCTGATTCAACAGCATATATCTACTTAACAGTTTGGGAAACTACCTATGGTACTTTGGATACCGCTATTTGTGAGCCTGACATGCCGCTTGCATACCGGGGTAAAGAATACAATGCCGCCGGAATCTTTACCGATACATTGGTGAATGCAAACGGCTGTGATTCTATTTTGACAATTACGCTGGATACCTGGCCAGTTGAAGAAACTTTCGAAACGTTAGATATCTGTGAATCAGATCTGCCTTATTCGTGGCAAACCCTGGTGTTGGATAGTGCCGGTACATACCGTGACACGATACTTACACAACATGGTTGCGATTCTATACTTGTTTTAGCTTTAAATGTAAACAGTGGAGTAGCCTTCGATTCTACCATTTACGCATGCGAATCATATGTTTGGGATTGGGGAGATGGAAATACGTATACAAGTTCCGGAATCTACGAAGTTATTACAGGTGGCGCTAATGGTTGTGGTGATACACTGCGTTTGAACCTGATTATCAGCCCGGCGCTAAGTGTTACTTTCGCTACTGAAGATGTTTCTTGTTTTGGGGATAGTGATGGAAGTATTATGGTAGCCGTGTTAGGTGGAATTCCCCCTTATTCTTATAAGTGGGGCAATGGTGCGGTTGCAAACGACTTAGACAATATTTCTGCAGGAAATTATGTTATTACCATCAAAGATTCAATCGGTTGTACTGTTACTGATTCAGTATTTGTTAATGAACCAGATTCAATTTCCATTACTATTGATTTGATTACTGATTTATCTAGATACAATGCCGGCGACGGTAGTGTTGAAGTAAGTATAGATGGTGGTACGCCTGCTTATTCCTTTGTTTGGAAAGATGATCTCGATTCAATAGTGGGAACAAATGAAGATCTGTTCAATCAATCGGCAGGTACGTACACATTGTTGGTGACTGATGCTAATAATTGTACTTCAACAATAACGGTTACTATTAATGAACCGGAACCGGAGCAACGAATGGATTGTCAGCCAAATGTAGAATTATTATGTTTTGAAGACCTTGCTGTTTATCCTTTGGCCACAACGCTCCAGGAATATGTAGATCAACTTGCACCATCAGAAGAAGTGTATTCTGATTGCGGTTTAGACCTGAGTACCTTTACTGTAAGCGACTCTATTGTTGAAAGCAGCGTGTATTGCCACGAAGAAATCAGGTATTATTCAATTACCGATTCTTGTGGCGAAGTTTTAACCTGTGAGCAAAGAGTAATTGTAAATGATACGATTCCGCCAACGTTAGTATGTCCGCCAAATGATACCCTGGAGAATGCAACGCCTCCGGCACCGTTTACACTGGAACAGTTTATTGCTGCAGGTGGCGATACCCTGGATAATTGCGGTGTAGTAAGTTTTGACATGGTTGATGAAGTTATAACCGGTACCTTTGAGCTGGAAATAAAACGTACCTATCAAATAGCTGATTATTGCGGCAATACTGCACAATGCACACATACCATTTTTATTGATAATACCAACGACCTGGTAATTAATTGCCCTCCGGTGGTGCAGTTGTGTCCCGGGCCTATTCCTGATACAATTACCACCTTAAGCGAATTCATAGCTGCCGGAGGTTCTGTTGGCTTTACCGTTTCGCCAATAGTACCAGAATCTTTCACACATGTTAAAGATTCAAGTGACGAGAATTCGTGTCCTGAAACGATTACCCGCATTTATGCCATAAGCAACGAGGCCGGGCAAACAGCTACCTGCGAGCAACTGTTTATATTTGATGACAAAGTTGCACCGAAGTTTGTATTACGTAATTGGGACTTTTATCAGACCAACGACAATTGTAATTTTATTTATAGTAATTCGAGGTACAGGCCACAAATACCTTATCAAGACTTGGATGACTTGCACACAAGGGGTATTGATCAGCCTTCACAAGGTGAAATACTCGATGACAACTGTGAGCTTGTGGGAATGAGATTAGTTTCAAATGTTGAAAGCTCTGGAGTTTGCCCGAAAGTTTATACACGCGTTTACGAAGTTTGGGACCACTGCGGAAATACCACACGGCAGACCGAGGTAATAAAAATATATGATACTGATCCTCCGGTGGTTTCTAATCCGGATCCTATCTATAGCGATTGTAATATTCCTGATCCTTATACCACTATTGAGCAGTTTATGGCAGAAGGAAATGTAACTGCCAACGATTTACGCGATTGTCATGACTTTACGATGGTGCATGTAAACACTGTACCTGATGGAACGAATAGATATAGACGAACTTATCGCTTTACTGATGTATGTGGAAACTCAAGTATAGCTACGCAGTTGATTTATTTGAATGACATTCCTGCAACCGACATCGATACGGCAGTTTGCGAAGGTGCACCTGCTATTGAATGGAACGGAACAACTATTCCGGCAACTATGGCAAATAATGGAAGCACTTATCCGTGGAAACTTCTGAATGCTGCCGGTTGCGATTCTATTGTTAATCTGCATGTTACCGTTTGGCCGATTACTTATGGCGTACCTGAAGAGTGGCCAGTTTGCTTTGATCCTTCTAAAGATTCAATATGGAACGGACAAACCATTACTTTTGATGCCGACCGGACTTACACGGATACTTTATTAAATGCAAGCGGTTGTGATTCTATTGTAAGTTTGACGGTTACCATTCTTCCTACGGCTAGTAGCAGCCTCGATACTGCAGTATGTTACAATTCGCCTGCATTCACCTGGAATGAAATTCCGGTAAGCACAACAGTTGACTCGGCTTATACTGCACATTTCGCAACAAGCGATGGCTGTGATTCGGTAGTTACCCTGAACGTTGAAATTCTGCCAATAGACTTTGTTGAAATCGATACTACATTGTGTGAAGGCCCGTTTGCGTTCGCGTTTGGAACACAAATGGTACCTACTTCTTATGCCGATAGTGGCGCTGTTTATACCGAGGTGTTTACCAATCAATTTGGTTGTGATTCAACGGTTGAATTAACCGTACACGTTATTCCTACTGCAATTGGACACGAATATTGGGAGTACTGTCAGGATGAGCCGCCTCTGGTTTGGAATGGAGATTCGATTATTTTTGATCAAAGCAGAACCTACACGGCTACCATTCCACGAGAGAATGAATGTGATTCAATAGCAACATTACATGTAACCGTTTTTAAACCAGTCGAAAAATATATTCCAAATACCTTCTGCGAGGGGTATCCTACAATACCGCAATGGGGAGAACACATAATTTCTCCAACACAGGATAGTCTTTACCAGAAAGTGATTAAAGGAGGAAGTAGTCATGGTTGTGATTCCATTGTATATCTAGTAGTAGATGTCATGCCTACTATTTATAGTTATGATACCCTCTATCTATGCGAAGGAGACCTGGATTATATCTGGAACAATGATACAATCCCAGCCGATCCGGCGATATCAGGAACAGATTATTCTGAATTTCTAACAAAGGCCAGTGAAGATAACTGCGATTCTATCGCTAATTTGCATGTGCTGATTGTGTACCCAGTGTTTGGAGTAGATACCATGGAAGTATGTTACGGTGCTGATCCGATTGATTGGTATGGACAGTCAATTTCAACAACAAGTGACGGAACATATACCGAGAAAATTGAAAATGGAAGTCGTTATGGTTGTGATTCAACAGTTACCTTAACGGTAAGGATAGTTGATGATATTATGCCGGAGTTTGCAATTGCTGGTGAGGTTTGTTTAAACAGCGCAGCACCGGAACTGCCAGATACATCGATTAATGGCGTTACCGGAAGTTGGAGTCCTGCTGTTATTGCAACCGGAAGTTTAGGTTCAACCACTTATGTGTTTACACCAGACGACGGACAGTGTGCACTGGAATATACTGTTGAAGTTGAGGTTGTAGATGAAATTGTAGCAAAATTTGCCGCTATTGGCCCATTGTGTCAGTACAGTATTTCTCCTGAATTACCTCTTACTTCAATAAACGGTGTTCGCGGATCTTGGAGCCCGGATACAATACAAACAGATATTGTCGGAACTACGAACTATACCTTTACTCCCGACAATCAGGATTGTGCTAAAACTACCGTAATTACCGTGGAAATTACGCCTGAAATAGAATTGTCTGAAAATCATCAGAATGTAGAGTATTCGCCTGAGCCAATTGGAAGTATCGATCTGAATATTGAAGGAGGAACAGCTCCGTTTACAATTGAATGGAATGGACCAAATGGATTTACAGCTTCGAGTGAGGATATGGCCGGATTGTTTGCCGGAGATTATACTGTAACCGTGAGTGACGATGTAGGCTGTTCTGCGGTACTTTTAGTTTCTATTACTTCTCAGCACCCGAAACTGGATTGTCCGCCTGATACGATTGTTGAATGTCCTGATCCTTCGTTATATCCTGAGTTTACGGACATCAACGACTTTGTTGTCGGCGGCGGCTATGTAGAACCATTGAGTGCTGTTACTTTCTTTGATTCTTACGATGAAGTTGATCCTAACGGAAGTTACTGTCTCACCATTCTACGTACATATATAGTTGGTGATAGCTATGGTAATTTAGATTCGTGTACACAGCGGATAGAGTTTTACGATAATAATCCGCCTCTTGTTGTTGCTCCGGCAGGCGGAAGTGCCGAGTGTCTCTCAACATTTATTCCGAACATCCAAACTTTGGAAGACTTCCTGCCTTATGGAACAGTTAGCGACAATTGTGCAGTCGATTCTGCTTCTTTTGCTGTAGATAAGAGGATTGTTCGTTCACCGAATTCATCTGAGGTTACTTATATCTTTAGCATCCGCGATATGTGCGGTAATTTGGGAAGTGATTCGGCTGTTTATGTGTTATCAGACACAATCCCGCCGGATGCTGTTTGTAATAGTATAACAGTGCATCTTGACTCAAGTGGTAACTATGTTCTTACCGATATCGATATGACAAATATTTCGGCTGGATCGTCGGATAATTGTACTGCTTTTGACGACCTGGAGATTAACGTTACTCCTTCTGAATTTACGTGTGAAGACGTAGAATCAGGTCGTCAGGTTCATGTTGAAGTAATTGATGAAGCTGGTAACGTAGGAGAATGTTGGGCGAATATAGTGGTGGTTGACGAGCTTCCTCCTGTTGCTCTTTGTCAGGATATTACGGTTTACCTTGATGCAGCCGGGAAAGCGGATATTACTGAGAATATGATCGATGCCGGCTCGTATGATAATTGCGAACTTGAAAGTCTGCAAATATCCAGAGACCACTTTGATTGTACCGATGTGGGCAACAATGTTGTCCGTTTAATTGCTACAGATGTTTACGGAAATGTTGATAGTTGTGAAGCTGTAGTAACTGTTATCGACGAAATTCCTCCATATATAACCTGTATACCGGGAGACACAATTCAACTGAGTGAAGAAGACGGTACATTCGCATTAACCTGGGAATATGTGACCGATTCAGTTTGGGATGAATGTGGTATTGATACTGTGTTACTCGATCGGTACTTGCTAGATTGTAATAATATTGGCCAGACCACAATTACCGCAACAGCCTACGATGTAAATGGAAATATAGATAGTTGTACAACTGAGTTTATTGTAATTGGTAATACGCCACCAAACGTTCAGAATGACTCTGCTATAACAGCTGTCAATATTCCAATTGATATTAACGTGGTGCTGAATGATTACGATCTGAAAACAAATATTAATATTTCAACTTTGGGTGTTACTGTTGGTGTCAGGAATGGTTCTGTAGAAGTTGACAATACAACTGGTATTGCTACTTATACTCCTAATCCGGGCTATGTCGGAACTGATATTTTCAAGTACAGTATTTGTGATGATGGTATTCCTTGTACTCCTGAATGCGGTGAAGCCATTGTATTTGTTACGGTGCTTCCGGCAAACTTGCCACCAGTTGCAGTTGATGATTATTTTGATGTTCCTTGTATCAATTTGTCTGGAAATGTAGCAATGAATGATTACGATCCTGATTTGGATGACTATGTTGTAGATCCGGTTCCGATTACATCTACAACTAACGGTACACTCGTATTGTACGAAGACGGGCATTTTGAATACGAGCCATTTATCGACTTTACTGAGGGAATTGATAGCTTCCAGTATCAGATATGGGATGAGCCTCAAGTTGGGCCAAGTTTATACGATACAGCATGGGTTTACATCACTCGTGTGGCAGATAACGACTGTGATGGTGTTGCTGATGTCGATGATATTGACGACGACAATGATGGTATTCGTGATAATATCGAAAATGGTGGTTACTGGCCTGAGGATCCGGATGTGATATTAATAGATTCCGATCAGGACGGAATACCGGATTATTTAGATATTGACGCTGATAATGATGGAATTGTTGATAATATTGAAGGTCAGGATGAACATAACTATATTGAGCCAGATGGCTGGCGCGATGATAATAATAATGGCTGGGACGATCGTTATGATGATGAAGAAGGAGGTTATGCATTCGATCTGAACTTAACAGATACAGATGGCGATGGAATTCCGGATTATCTCGATAGCGACTCTGATAATGACAATGTTCCAGACTATATTGAAGGAAGTGATGATAATGCCGACGGTATTCCGGATTATGTTAGGTTCTACAGCGATCTTGACAGAGATGGACTGGATGATGCATACGACTGGGTCGACGGTTGGGGTATTCCTAATCTGGTTGATAATGAAACCGGAAGTATAGCACCACTGCAAGACTTTGATGGCGACGGTTGGCGGGATTGGCGAGATGTGAATGACGAGGACGATGAATACCTTACCAGAGATGAAGATATAAATGGTAATGGCGATTACAGTGACGATGACCTTGACCTTGACGGACATCCTGAATATCTGGACACAGAAATGGAGTGTGAACTGTTTATTCCTGAAGGATTCTCTCCAAACGACGATGGAGTTCACGATTTCTTCCAGATTCTGTGTATTTATCCTCGTTATCCGGATGCTAAAATGATGATATTTAATCGTAACGGACAGTTAATTTGGCAGAAAGAGAAATACGGAAACTATGATTACTGGGGTTGGAATGATGCCTGGTGGTGGGGTACATCCGACAACAAATTTACACTTGGAAGATCAGGTGGATTACCTGCCGGTAATTATATATATGTTCTGGAGTTGAATGATGGTCGTGGCACTGTACATAACGGAACAGTAATGATTGCTTATTAGAATAAAAAAAGAGTGGCTTTTGGGCCACTCTTTTTCTGTACTCCTTTTTGTATTCTTAAGAAAGTGCTTGTGTAATATCTCTAATAAGGTCTTCTACATTTTCAATACCAACCGAAAGGCGCATCATCGTGTCTCGTATGTCTGCTGCTTCACGCTCTGCTTGCGAGAATTCTGCATAAATAGTAGATGCCGGATGAATAATCAGTGTTTTGTTGTCGTTTAAGTTTGTGGCCCTACGGATAATTTGCAACTTATTCATGAAGGAATAGCATGCTTCTTTCGATTCCAAATCGAAGTTCATGATTGTGCCGGGAATGCCATTAAAATATTTTTGAGCCTTCTGAAATCCCGGATCAGATTTTAGACCCGGATAGCCAACGCGTTTCACTTTTGTGTTCGACTCCAGGAATTCTCCTAACTTAAGACAATTGTTGAAGCATTTTTCAACACGCAACTCAAGAATATCTAGTCCTTGAATCTGGAAACGGGCAGTTTGTGGGGCCATACTGCCACCGGTGTTCCGGTAAACATTCTTTTTTATTTTGGCAACCAAAGCATTCACTCCAAATTTCTTGATGTAAGGCTCAGTGTTAGGATTCTGAGACCAGTCGTAATTCCCATGATTTACAATTGCGCCGCCAAACGATGTTGCGCCTCCCGAAATGTATTTCGTAGTAGAAATTACCTCGACGTTTACACCAAACTCACCAGCACTGAAGACATTGGGGGGCGTAATTGTGCTATCGGCGATTAAAAGAATATGGTGTTTTTTCGCAATGCGTGCCAACATTTCAATTTCCGCAATATCCAATTGGGGGTTGGTAACAGTTTCAAAATAAATGGCCCGGGTATGCTTATCGATTAATGTTTCAATTTCGGTTTCCGATTTCAGATCAGAGAAACGTGTTTCTATTCCGAATTCGGCAAGCGTTTGTTTTAACAACGAAAATGTATGTCCGAAAAGACGATTTCCGGCAATAATGTTATCTCCAGTTCGTGTAATGGCCATGATGGTATTCGAGATAGCTGCCATTCCGGAGCTTACTGCAATAACACCTTTTCCTGCACACAAAGTGTTAAGTTTCAGTTCGAAATATTCTACAGTTGGGCTCGACGACCTGGAATAAGCGTGTGCAATATATTCTCCTTTGAAATTCGCCTCAATTTGTTCTGCCGAATCAAACTCGTACGCTACAGATTCGTACAAAGGCATTTGTAAAGAATTGTGCGGATCTTGTTTTTTGTACTTAACGTTTAGCGCCTTAGTGGTAAAACCGTTTTTTTGCATTTCTAATTTTTTTCAAAAACAACTGTAAAACATAAAAGTTTTTACAAAGAAAGTAATTAATGGTACAGTATTTGTATTATGTTCAGAAGTTTTAGATTTTTAATTAAACAGCGTTATTAAAATCTATTTTAACCATGGTGCCCCCGCACCATGGTTTCTTTTTTGTATGAGAGTTTTAGTCAAACTTATTCCTTATTAGACTATTACGTTGTTTTTATTTTTAAGTTTTCACATCAATTTTTACATTTAAAGAACAACCACCGCTTTCTTTGGTTTTTCAGGAGAATCAAGATTTCATCTTTGTGATAAAATTATGCCTCATATTTTATAAGTTCTTAGTCGAATCTATATCTTTATAAAAAAAGCAGAGATGAAGAAATATCTACCAAAACTTGTTCAGGATGATCCTTGGTTAGAACCCTATTCCGGAATTATCTCAGATAGAATGATTGTGGCGGAGCGAAAAGAAAAAGACCTTACCGGAGGGCGTTCTCTTTATGATTTTGCCTCAGGACATTTATTTTTTGGATTGCATAAAACTCAAAACGGTTGGGTTATGCGCGAATGGGCGCCAAATGCAACACATATTTTTTTGGTAGGTACTTTCAACAACTGGGAAGAACAATCGGAATATATTTTTAGCCATATTGGCGACGGTGTTTGGGAACTGGTTTTACCGGAAGGTGCACTTCTGCATAACGACCTTTATGCTTTGCATGTGCATTGGGCGGTAAACTTTGGAAAGCGAATTCCGGCATGGGCAAAGCGGGTTGTTCAGGATGAAAACTCAAAAATGTTTAATGCGCAGGTTTGGGAACCCGAAGATGAATACTTTTGGCAGCATCCAAATTTTAAAAGAGCAGATGAGGCTCCGCTTATTTACGAAGCACATGTTGGTATGGCCGGGGAAGAACCTCGTGTACATACTTACAACGAATTCAGAGAACAAATGCTTCCCCGAATAAAGGCAAATGGTTATAATACAATTCAGTTAATGGCTGTACCGGAACATCCGTATTATGGTAGTTTCGGTTACCACGTTTCTAGTTTTTTTGCTGCGTCATCGCGCTTCGGAACTCCGTATGAACTCAGACAACTAATCGACGAAGCTCATGGAATGGGAATGGCGGTTATTATGGATCTGGTTCATTCTCATGCGGTAAAAAATGAGATTGAAGGTTTGGGGAAATACGATGGAACACGCTTTCAGTTTTTTCACGATGGGCCACGGGGAGAGCATCCTGCCTGGGACTCTTACTGCTTTAATTACAACAAAAATGAGGTGTTGCATTTCCTGCTTTCCAATATCAAGTATTGGATGGAGGAATATAAGTTCGATGGTTTCCGTTTTGATGGCGTAACAAGCATGTTGTATTTCAACCATGGTTTAGAGATCGCCTTTACAAATTACGATGATTATTTCAACGCGAATGTCGATCATGAAGCCACTACTTATTTTAAGCTGGCCAATAAGCTGATGAAACAGATAAATCCGAATTCAATCTCTGTTGCTGAAGATATGAGTGGAATGCCCGGTTTGGCATCGCCGGTTGAACATGGAGGTTTAGGTTTTGATTACCGGATGGCGATGGGTGTTCCTGATTTCTGGATAAAAACGATTAAGGAAAAATCGGATGAGAATTGGGATGTAGGCGATATTTTCTACCAGCTTACTTCGAAACGAATGGAAGAAAAAGTGGTTAGTTATGCCGAATCACATGATCAGGCTTTGGTGGGCGACAAAACCATCATTTTCCGCCTGCTCGATAAGGAAATGTATTTCAGCATGCGGAAAGATCAGCCGAATATGATTGTTGATCGTGGTATTGCGCTGCATAAAATGATTCGGTTGATAACGGCCAGCGCTGCAGGTGGTGCTTATCTCAACTTTATGGGGAACGAGTTCGGGCATCCCGAATGGATTGATTTTCCGCGAGAAGGGAACAACTGGTCGTTTAGCCATGCCCGCCGGATTTGGAGCATTGCCGAAGATCCTGAATTAAAATACCACTGGTTATACGATTTTGACAAAGAAATGACTGGCTTGATCAACGAACACAAAATCCTTTCGGTGTCTTCGGTTGATTTGGTGCAGGAAAACAAACCCGATCAGGTACTGGCTTTTCATCGCGGTCTGTTTTTATTTGTATTCAATTTCAATCCTGATAAATCGTTTTCTGATTATGGAATCCCCTTAGGTTCTGGTAAATACCGAATTGTTCTGAATACCGACTCGGGGCGTTTTGGCGGTTACGACCGTGTTGACGAAGAGATTAGTTACTATACAATCCCAAGTGCGGGAATAAACAGTCAGCATTATTTAAAATTATACTTGCCGGCACGTTCGGCAATGGTTTTAAAAAAGATTGATATTCCAAAAGTGAAGTAATGGGTGTTATAAAATTTCAAACGGAAGTTCAATTGCCCGGTTTTCGGTGGAAGACGGGCTACCGGGAGAAAAACGTTTTTATGGGCTCGTGTTTTACCGAGAATGTGGGACAACGTTTGGAGAACGCAAATTTCCCGGTTGATATTAATCCGTTTGGTATTCTCTACAATCCGGAATCTGTTGCCTGTGGGCTGGAAATTCTTTTGAATAACAAGATTTTTTCTGAAAGCGATTTGATTGAGTACAATGGTTTGTGGCACAGTTTTTCGCATCATGGAAAGTTTTCGGCGGCCGATTCTAACGAGGTCGTAAGTAGGATCAATGAGCGGATTCGTTCTTCTTCTGCGTTTTTAAAAACAGCCAATTTTCTGTTCATCACTTTCGGAACAGCATGGGTATACCGGCACTGCGAATCAAAACGGGTAGTTTCAAATTGTCACAAAATTCCTGCCCGGGAGTTTGTTCGTGAGCGACTTTCCGTAGAGCAGATTCTGGATCGATATAAACAGATTTTGCCGAAAATATGGGATGTTAATCCTGAACTTAAAGTGGTTTTTACCGTCAGCCCGATACGGCATTGGAAGGATGGAGCCATCGAAAATCAACGAAGTAAAGCAACACTAATGTTGGCGATTGACCGATTACAGCATGAATTTGAAAGCAGGTGTGCTTATTTCCCTTCCTACGAAATAGTGATGGACGAGCTACGCGATTATCGCTTTTATGCAGCTGATATGTTGCATTTAAGCGACGTTGCGATTGATTATATTTACCAAAAATTTCAGCAGGTTTTGGTTGATGAAGAGAGTAAAACGATTGCAAAAAAGGTGTTGAAGATTAGGTCCGCAGTTCAACATAAACCGTTCAATACAAATACTGAAGTGTTTGTGAAATTTCTGAAGCAATCCCTTCGGAAAACTCTTGATCTGGAAAAACAATATCCATATCTTAATTTAAAGTTAGAAAAAAACTATTTTACCCGGCATTTGGAAAATTTAGAGGGAGGATAATCGAATAAGTAACTTAAATCCTATAAATTTGTTAGAGAAGGTTCATCCTTTCAATCCATCTTTCCAAATCAATAATTCACACACAAAAATTTTTGTTTGTTATGCACTACCTCAGTTTTGATCAGGAACAGTTAATTAATCTTGAATATTCGCTTTACAAAGAGATTCTGCGCACCAACAAGGCGGGATCTTACTTGTGTACAACACTTAATGGTTGTAATACGCGTAAATACCATGGATTGTTAGTAAGCCCGATTGAAAACTTTGGCGGCGAAAAGCATGTGTTGCTTTCGGCATTGGATGAAACCGTGATTCAGAACGATGCAGAATTTAATCTTGGAATTCGCCGTTACCAGGGAGGTACTTACGAGCCAAAAGGACACAAGTACATTCGGCATTTGGATTTTGGGAACGTGCCTAAAATTACCTATCGGGTAGGTGGTGTTATTCTTACTAAAGAACGCTTACTGGTTGAAAAAGAAGAGCAAATTCTTATAAAATATACACTGGAAGAAGCGAAGTCGGAAACAACTTTACGCTTAAAACCTTTTCTCGCTTTTCGGAATATTCATGCCTTGAGCAAGGCCAATATGTTTGTGAATACGCATTACGAGAATGCAGATAACGGTATCGCAACCAGTTTGTACGACGGCTACCCGAAACTTTATATGCAAACGAGTAAGGAATCGGATTTTATTCCTGTGCCCGACTGGTATTACAATGTTGAATACCTGAAAGAGTTGAACCGAGGTTATGAATACCTGGAAGATCTTTTTGTACCGGGTTATTTCGAATTTCCAATGAAAAAAGGAGAGTCGATAGTGTTTGGTGCAGGCCTGACTCCGGTTAAATCAGTGTCGCTAAAACAGCGTTTTACGCGTGAAGTTAAAAAGCGTGGTAAAAAAGAAACTTTTGCGAGTGCGTTGGAACACGCTGGAAAACAGTTTGTGATGCACAAGAAAAAAACCGCCGAAATAATTGCCGGATTTCCTTGGTACGGAAGCATTACCCGACAAACGTTTGTGGCGATGCCCGGACTTTGCCTGGTGCTTAAAAACGAGAACCTTTGTGCGACTGTTCTTGACTCGTATCTTAAATATTTTAACGACGGATTTTTCCCCGATCAGATAAGCGAGAATAACATTTCTTATCATTCGGCAGATACCTCATTGTGGTTTGTTTGGGTTATTCAGCATTATTATAAAAAAGCTGGTGATCCGAAATATACCTGGAAAACATATGGCCCTGCAATTAAAAGGATTTTAGAAGCCTACCGCGATTCGAAAATCGACTATATCGGTATGACAAAAGAAGGGCTAATTCATGCTGAAAAAGAAAATGTGGCTTTAACCTGGATGGATTCATACGTGAATGGCCAGCCGGTAGTTCAGCGAGCAGGTTTGCCCGTTGAAGTGAACGCGCTATGGTTTAATGCTATTTGTTTTGCGCTTGATTTGGCAGATATGGCAGGCGATCAGGAATTTATTGACCAGTGGAAAGATATGGTAGAGTTAGTGGCTCGTTCGTTTCTGAAAACATTTTGGAGCGAAGGACACGGCTCTTTGGCAGATTTGGTAAATGATAGTCAGGTTGATTGGGCTGTACGCCCCAATATGGTAATTGCTGTTGCGCTTGATTACAGCCCGCTTTCGAAAGAACAGCAAAAGCAAGTATTGAGTGTTGCCAAAAGGAAGCTGCTTACAAATCGGGGCTTGCGAACGTTGTCGCCCGATCATTTAAGATATAAAGGATTGGTTACCGGAAATCCGCAGGAGCGCGAAGCTTGTGTACATATGGGGGCTGTGCATCCGTGGTTACTGCAATTTTTTGTTGAGGCTTATCTGAAGATTCATAAAAGAGGAGGATTACCTTTTGTAAAACAGATTATCGATAGTTTCGAGGAAGAAATGACCGAGAATTGCGTGGGAACTGTATCCGAAATGTACGATGGTAACCCGCCACATGCCGGAAAAGGAGCCATTTCGCAAGCATGGAACGTTGCAGGAGTAAAGTATGCGTTGAATTTAATTCAGAAATATAGAGAATAGAGCGAACTACCGGTAGGCAGAAACAATAAAAAACTAAGACGCATGAAGATATTGATGTTCGGATGGGAATTTCCGCCACATATTTCAGGAGGGCTTGGTACTGCGTGTTATGGTCTCACCAAAGGACTTTCAGAGATTGATAAAGTAGAAGTGACTTTTGTTGTCCCGAAAGCTTTTGGCGACGAAGATCAGTCGGCCATGAAACTGATTGGTGCCAACACTATCCCAATAAATAAGAAAGATTTTCAGTTTCGCGAAAGCCGAAAAACAATGAATTATATTGAAGTTGATTCATTGATTATTCCTTATGTTGGCGAAGAGGAGTTTTGGGAATACAAAAGCGGAAAGTACCCGCGCAACTCGCGTTTTGTGGAAACCGACGATGGTTTGCGCATAAATTTCAGCGGTAGTTATGGTGTCGGACTTCTTCAGGAAATAAAGAACTATGCACTGGTAGCAGAAATAATTGCAGCAGAAACAGACTTCGATATTATTCATGCACACGACTGGCTGGCTTATCCGGCAGGTTTGGCAGCTAAAAAAGTTAGTGGAAAACCTTTGGTGGTTCATGTTCATGCTACTGATTTCGACAGAAGTGGAGGTAGCGTAAATCCAAATGTATATTCTATAGAGCGTGAAGGAATGGAGCTGGCCGATAAAGTTATTGCGGTAAGTAATCTAACACGCGACACAGTTATTAATAAATACGGGATTAATCCCGATAAAGTGGAAACCGTTTACAATGCGGTGGAACCAATTAACGACGAGCCGGGAAGTCTTCCGCCTAAAGGAACAAACGAAAAGATTGTGACTTTCCTGGGGCGGGTTACGATGCAAAAGGGCCCTGAATATTTTATTGAAGCAGCCAGCCTCGTTCTGCGGCAAATGCGAAATGTAAGGTTTGTAATGGCCGGAAGTGGAGATATGCTGGACGCCATGATCGCCCGTACCGCAGAACTTGGGATTTCCGATAAGTTTCATTTTACCGGTTTTCTGAAAGGAACAGACGTAAGCGATCTTTTTCGAATGACCGATGTTTTTGTTATGCCTTCGGTTTCAGAGCCTTTTGGTATTGTGCCATTGGAAGCCATGCAGTTAAACGTGCCGGTTATTATTTCAAACCAATCGGGAGTGGCCGAGGTACTCGAAAATGCCATCAAAATTGACTTCTGGGATACATTTGCAATGGCCGACTCCATTTATGGAATATTAAATTATTCCTCTCTTTCTGATCATTTTAAAGAAGAAGGTAAACACGAAGTAGATGCATTAAAGTGGGTTAACTCAGCAATGAAAGTAAAACAGATTTACGATAAAGTGTTAGCCTAAAATATTTAAATAGAGTAAGATGAAACGAGCATGCAAATTCAGCTTTTCACACAGGAGAATAATTAATTGCGAGTTACATCTTATTCCATAGAAAATAAACAATTATAATAAGATGAAAACAATTTGTTTGTTTTTTCAGGTACATCAGCCGTTCAGGCACCGTCGATACCGTTTTTTTGATATCGGTAACGACCATTATTATTACGACGATTATTCAAACGATGCGATAATGCGCAAAATAGCCGACAAAAGTTATCTGCCCGGCAACGAATTATTTTTAGACTTGATTGATAAGCTCGAAGGGAAATTGAAAATTGCTTTTTCGATTACCGGAACAGCGCTTGAGCAATTCGAATTGTACGCTCCGGAAGTGATTGATTCGTTTCGCGATTTGGCTAAGACTGGCTGTGTAGAGTTTTTGTCGGAAACCTATTCGCATTCCTTATCGGCATTAAAAGATATCGATACGTTTAAAGATCAGGTAAAACAGCACGATGAAAAAATCTTTGGATTGTTTGGGCAAAAGCCACGTGTTTTCCGAAATACCGAGATGATTTATTCAAACGACATTGGTGAGGAAGTCTTTAAAATGGGCTACCCGGCAATGTTAACGGAAGGAGCCAAACAAATTCTTGGATGGAAGAGCCCGAACTTCTTGTATGTAAATGCTGCAAATCCGAGGTTGAAAGTGTTGATGAGGAATTTTAAGTTAAGTGATGATTTAGCTTTTCGTTTTTCAAATAAAAACTGGTCAGAGTATCCACTCACAGCTGAGAAATATATCAACTGGTTATTGAACCTCGACAAAAGTGAAGAGGTAATAAACCTGTTTCTTAGTTACGATACCTTTGGCGAAAAACAAGCCGCTGAAAGTGGCATTTTTCAGTTTATAAGTGCTTTTACCGAGCAGGTTGTTAAGAGCGACCAGTTGGTATTTGCTACTCCGTCCGAAGTTGTGAATCGACTTCAACCGGTATCGGCGGTTAATGTTCCCGGGTCAATTTCGTGGGCCGACGAAGAGCGTGACCTTACAGCCTGGTTGGGGAATGAAATGCAAAAAGAGGCTTTCAATAAGTTGTATGAACTAAGTAAAAGGATGAAGCGCTGTAAGGATCAGGATCTTTTGAAAGACTGGAACTACCTTCAGGCAAGCGATCATTTTTATTACATGTCGACAAAACATTCGTTGGATGGCAACATCAACCGCTCAGAAAATCCATTCGATTCGCCCTACGAGGCATTTATTAATTACATGAATGTGTTGAGCGATTTCAAACTGCGATTGAACGCAGTGGTTCCCGAAAATGAAACCGAAAGCGAGATCGCAATGTTGCAGCGAATTATCGACGAGAAAGATGAAAAACTTAAAAAACTGGAAGCCGATTTGCATCGTTTAGAGAAGTCGAAAAGGTTAACAAAAACACGATCAAAACGAAAGTGATCTTTTGATTATCAGAAGTGTACGTTAAATGAATTTAGAAATGTTGTGAGTTCTACAATATATACAAATGAAAAATTACTTTTGCAGTTCGTTTTGAGAGGGACAAGAATCGAAAACGAAGTAAGGCTGTAATAAACAAAGGCTTATGGGCAGTTGTTGTAGCCATTAATCTAAAAACAAATTAGAATGAAAACAGAGAGAGTACGATATATACCGACACCGGAAGTGGAGATGCCGGAATGGAAAAAAATTAGTGTGGAATCGAAACTACCCGGTGCGCTTGAACCTTTGAGAGAGCTGTCGAAAAACCTTTGGTGGGTTTGGAGCAGCGATGCACGCGAGTTGTTTCAATACATTAATGCTGAGATTTGGGAAGAATGCGAACATAACCCAATTCTTTTGTTGGATAAAGTAAGCTATAATCGTTTGACCGAACTTACTTCTGATGAAGAGTTCATTGCCAAAATGCACCACGTATGCAATTCGTTAAATGCGTATATCGATGAAAGAAAATCATTGGGTGGGCCGGAAGTTGCATATTTCAGTATGGAGTATGGACTACACGATAGCCTTAAGATTTTTTCCGGAGGATTAGGTATTTTGGCGGGCGATTACTTAAAAGAAGCCAGCGACTCGAAGGTGAATTTAGTAGCGGTTGGTTTGTTGTATCGTTATGGGTATTTCAAACAAACCCTGAATTTGTACGGCGAACAAATGGCCAACTACGAAGCTCAGCAGTTCACCAAAATTCCTGTACAGCCTGCAGTTGATAAAGATGGAAACTGGGTAAAAGTCGAGGTTGAATATCCGGGAAGAAACCTGGTTGCCCGTGTTTGGCAGGTAAATGTAGGTTCGGTGAAGTTGTTCTTGCTGGATGCCGACCATCCGGGAAACAGCGATCAGGATCGTTTTGTAACCCATCATTTATATGGCGGCGATAACGAAAACCGTTTGAAACAAGAATTATTGCTTGGTTTGGGAGGAATAAAAGCGCTGAAAAAGTTGGGCTACAATTCCAATATTTACCATTGTAACGAAGGCCACGCTGCATTTATTGGTCTTGAACGAATAATGAATCTCAAGAACGAGAATAACCTGACATTTGCCGAAGCACAGGAAGTAGTTCGGGCGTCTACCATATTCACAACGCACACTCCGGTCCCTGCCGGCCACGATTCGTTCCACAACGATATGTTCAAGCATTACATGCACATATTTCCCGAAAGAATGGGAATTAGCTGGGAAGAGTTTGATATGCTAGGTAAAGCGTCGCGAGGTGAGGATCATTTCAATATGAGTTATCTGGCCAGCAACCTTTCTCAGGGAATTAATGGTGTAAGCATGTTGCATGGCGATGTAAGTAAAGAAGTACTAAAAGAGCTGTATCGGGGATACATGGTTGAAGAACTCGAGATTGGCTATGTTACAAATGGCGTACACTATCCTTCGTGGACAGCGCCGGAGTGGAAAAATGTTCATAAAAAATATTTTGGAGAAGAGTTTCCACAAAACCAGTTGAATTTCGATGTTTGGAAGAATATTTATAATGTACCGGACAACGAAATTTGGGAGTTGCGTAAAACTTTGCGCCAGAAAATGATCAACTATATCAAGCAACGATTTGAAGCCAACTGGATAAAAAGGAACGAGAATCCGAAAATAATTACTGAGATTTTGGATCAACTCGATCCAAATTCACTGACTATTGGGTTTGCCCGTCGTTTTGCCACTTACAAACGTGCGCATTTGCTTTTCCGTAATCTCGATCGTTTGGCAGAAATTGTGAATAATCCTGATCGTCCGGTGCAGTTTATTTTTGCCGGTAAAGCACACCCGGCAGATAAAGCGGGTCAGGATTTGATAAAATACATTGTTGAGGTATCAAAACGTCCGGAGTTCAGAGGTAAGATTTTGTTTGTTCAAAATTATGATATTAACCTGGCGAAGATGCTTTTGCAGGGGGTTGATGTATGGTTGAATACCCCTACTCGTCCGCTGGAAGCTTCGGGAACCAGTGGTGAAAAAGGCGTAATGAATGGTACTTTACATTTCTCTGTACTCGACGGATGGTGGGTAGAGGGTTATCGTGAAAATGCAGGTTGGGCATTGCCGGCTGAAAGAGCTTATGATGTTCAGGATTTTCAGGATGAACTGGACGCTGAAAGAATTTACAACATTCTTGAAGATGAAATAGTAGAAGCCTACTACGATCGTAATGCGGAAGATATTCCTGAAAAATGGATTGGATTTGTGAAAAATACCATTGCCCAGGTGGCTCCTAATTTTACTACCGGAAGGATGATAAAAGATTATCAGGATAGGTATTACAACCCCCAGTTTGAAAGGGCTTCAAGAGTAAATGCCGAGGATTTTAAACTGGCAAAAGATTTGGCAGCATGGAAGTTGAATTTCAGCTCGAAATGGGATGGAATTGAGGTTAAAAAGGTTGAAATGACCGAAGGTCTGACCACTCGCCTGGTAATGGGACAGGAGTATCCGATTAAAGTTTTTGTTGATCTTAACGGTTTAGCACCAAATGAAGTAGGGGTGGAACTCGTGATTACTGAAAACGAAGACGGAGAAGAATCAAAAATGTTTGATGCCTTGGAGTTTCAGCCACAAGGATGCGAAGGAAATCTTTGTACCTATGCGTATACTGTTAAGCCACATCACCCGGGATCGTTTAGTTACAGCTTCCGTTTATTCCCTAAAAATGAAAACCTGCCACATCGCCAGGATTTCAAATATATTAAGTGGGTTTAATGCTGGTTGAAAACGAATAAGAAAAGAAATATAAGTGCTTTTACTTTCGGTATTTTATGGATGTAAAACGTTAAGTATTTTCTTTTCTGTAAAGAATATCGAAAAGGTGCCTTCGGGTACCTTTTTTTTATGGCATATATCCAGGCTTTTCGTTATCTGATAACATATTATTATTTCTGGCTGAGATCGAAACAATTAGATTTTTTTGAATCCATACAAACTGTTATTTTTACGCGAATTATAAAAACCAATATTAATCGTGCCGGCTACAGATTTAAATTCGTTTTGCTTCTGGAAGTTACCACGGCTTAACTGATTAAAGTAGAGTTTATGAAAAACAGACAACGCATTGGAAAGAAGATCAAAGAATTTCGCGAGTTCAGACAAATATCCCGCGAAGATCTGTCGTTAAAGGCGAATCTTGATGTCGCACAACTCGAACTTATTGAAGAAAAAGGATCGGTGCCTTCTTTAGGTCATCTTATTAAAATATCCCGCGCATTTGGCGTACGTATTGGTACTTTTCTCGACGATCAGGAAAAAATAGGACCGGCAATTGTTCGCAGCGGTGAGGAAAAAGCTGCATTCAGCTTTTCTACAAAAGATGAAAGCGCACGCGAGCACCTTAACTTTTTCTCTTTGGCGCAGACAAAGCCCGGCCGTCACATGGAGCCGTTTATAGTAGAAATTGAGCCAACTGCTCAGTCGGACTATAAGCTCTCATCGCACGAAGGAGAAGAATTCATTTTTGTACTCGATGGCAAAGTTGAAGTGAATTATGGCAAAGAAGTGTATCAATTGGAAAAAGGAGATAGTATTTATCTCGATTCAATTGTAGCACATAATGTGCATGCGGCTGCCAACCAAACAGCTAAATTATTGGCTGTAGTTTATACCCCGGTTTAATTAAATCCTGAGAAATTATGCAGTTACTCGACTACACTTTGGGACAAATGTTGGAAAAGTGGGCTTATGAAACTCCTGATCAGGATTTTATCGTATATCCCGACCGGGATTTGCGCTTTTCATACAAACAATTTAATGAACGAGTAGATCAGCTGGCCAAAGGTTTGCTTTTTATCGGTGTGCGTCCGGGCGACAAAGTTGGTATCTGGGCAAAGAATGTTCCCGATTGGACAACGCTAATGTTTGCTTCTGCAAAAATCGGAGCTATTCTGGTTACTATAAACACCAATTATAAACTGAGCGAGCTCGAATTTCTGTTAAAAGACGCAGATATTCATACGCTGTTCTTGTTTGATGGCTACCGTGATAGCGATTATGTGCAGATGATTTTTGAACTTGTTCCGGAACTAAAGACACAGGCACGTGGTGAGTTGAAAAGTGAGCGTTTCCCCGAGTTGCGGAATGTTGGTTTTATTGGTCAGCAGAAACACCGTGGGATGTATAGCACATCGGAGCTGATATTGCTGGGTACCCATATTGACGATTTAGAACTGGAAAGTGCAAAAGAGAATCTCTCTTGCCATGATGTTATAAATATGCAGTACACTTCGGGAACAACAGGTTTCCCAAAAGGTGTGATGCTTTCGCACCATAATATTTTAAATAACGGCTATGCTACCGGCGAGTGCATGAAATATACGCAAGACGATCGTTTGCTCGTTTGTGTTCCGCTGTTTCACTGTTTTGGGTGTGTACTGGCAGTATGCGCTATTGTTACGCATGGTGCAACAATGGTTTTTACCGAAGATTTTGATCCGTTGATGGTTTTGGCTTCCGTTCAAAAAGAAAAGTGCACGGCTTTGTATGGTGTTCCTACTATGTTTATAGCAGAGCTGAATCACCCGATGTTTGACATGTTCGATCTTTCATCATTACGAACCGGTATAATGGCGGGAGCACTTTGTCCGATTGAAACCATGAGGCAGGTGATGGACAAAATGAATATGAAAGATATTATAGTGGTATATGGTCTTACCGAATCATCTCCGGGAATGACTGCCACTCGCACGCATAATTCACCAGAAGTTCGGGCAACAACAGTAGGTTTTGAGTTTCCTAATGTGGAAGTAAAAATAGTCAATCCGGAAACCGGCGAAGTTTGTGGCATTGAAGAGCAGGGCGAAATTTGTTGTCGGGGATATAATGTAATGAAAGGTTATTACAATGACCCTGAAGCAACGGCAAGTGTTATCGACGAAGAAGGATGGTTGCATTCCGGCGATCTCGCATTAAAAACACAGGATGGCTTTTACCGTATTACCGGCCGGATAAAAGATATGATTATTAGAGGAGGAGAAAATATTTACCCTCGGGAAATTGAAAATTACTTGTACCGTATGCCTCAGATTGAGACCGTTGAAGTTGCTGGCGTACCAAGTAAAAAATACGGTGAAGCTGTTGGGGCATTTATTAAATTGAAGAAAGGACACGAACTAAAAGAAGAGGAAGTCGTCGACTTTTGCCGGGGAAATATAGCAAGGTTTAAAATTCCGAAATACATATTTTTTGTAGATGATTTTCCGATGACCGCCAGTGGAAAAATACAGAAATTCAAGCTCAGTGAGCTTTCTCTGGAGTTGTGCCGAAAGAGAGGAGTCGATATTATTTAGGTTCGAGGTTCTGTAGCTCGCGCTGCTCAGAAAATTTCAAATGGCATTTGAGTCAACTGTGATTACTGATTTTCATCATCTCTGGAGTATTCCAGAAATCACAATTTTGTGAGTAATAGTTAAACGCAGTTTTTTATAGATTTTTGAACCCATTTGCGAAGGGTAATAATTAGATAGCGCAGCATAAAAGCCGACCTTATTCACAGGTTGGCTTTTAATATATAACACAAAAACTATTATATATTTGTAGCATATTATTCAATTTTTATGGCAAAGTACAAACGCATTTTATTAAAGCTAAGCGGCGAATCGCTGATGGGAGAACAACAACATGGTATTGACCAGCAACGGTTAACTGATTATGCCGAACAGATAGCTGAAATTGTAAAAGCCGGTGTTCAGGTGGCAATTGTTATCGGAGGTGGCAATATTTTCAGAGGACTAAGCGGAGCTGCCAAAGGTTTTGATCGTGTGAAGGGAGATCAGATGGGAATGCTTGCAACTGTTATTAACAGTTTAGCATTGAATTCGGCCTTGGTAAACAACGGAATAAAATCCAAAGTGCTAACCGCTATCAGGATGGAGCCAATAGGTGAATATTATTCGAAAGATAAAGCTGTTGAATTGTTGTCGAACGGAGAAGTGGTTATTATTTCTGCCGGAACCAGCAACCCATATTTTACAACTGACACAGCCAGTGCTTTGCGAGGCATTGAAGTAGAAGCAGACATTATGTTAAAAGGTACCAGGGTAGATGGTATTTATTCGGCCGATCCGGAGAAAGACTCATCTGCAACGAAGTTTGAAAAGATTACTTTCGACGAGATTTATGCTCGAAATCTGCGAATTATGGACCTTACTGCTACTACTTTGTGTAAAGAGAACAATTTGCCTATTTTGGTATTTAATATGGATCAAAAAGGTAATTTATTGAGAGTTATGGAAGGTGAGGCCATTGGCACTATAGTGTATAATTAAGCCGAGTTTATTTTAACTCGGAATAAATTATTTAAAAAATTTTCAGGTATATATATTTTTTCTATATTTGCTAACAGTCCTTGGTTGGAAACTCAGTGTTTTAATTAATGCAAGAAGAAGTAGAATTTATTCAGGATGTCTGTAAAGAGAAGATGGGAGCAGCTGTTGAGCACCTCGACAAAGAATTAGCTCACATCCGCGCAGGCAAAGCAAATCCAGCCATGTTGGATGGCGTTCTAGTTGAATATTATGGTAGTCAAGCACCTTTAAGTCAGGTGTCGAATGTAAGTACGCCGGATGCACGTACAATTGCAATTCAACCGTGGGAAAAATCATTGATCCCGGAAATTGAAAAGGCAATTATGAATGCAAATCTTGGTTTGAATCCCGATAACAACGGAGAAATTATTCGAATCAACGTTCCGATACTTACAGAAGAACGAAGAAAATCGCTTGTTAAACAAGCACATGCTGAAGGTGAGAACGCAAAAATCAGCGTTAGAGGAGCGAGAAAAGACGCAAACGACAGTTTGAAGAAATTGCAGAAAGATGGCTTATCGGAAGATATAGTAAAAGACGCTGAAGCAGAAGTTCAACAAATGACGGATGATTTTGGAAAAAAAATTGACTCTTTAGTGGAAGCTAAAGAAAAAGATATTATGACAATATAATTGTTTCTAGTTTTCTGTTTTCTGAACATTGTTTAATTGTTTTCATGGCTTTGAGGCAGCTTGTAGAAGCTGCCTTTTTTTTATGCTTATTTTTCAGCGCTTTTTAAAATAATAGCTTTTCTTTTCTTCCCTTACATCTTAGGTATAAACCTCGCTATCCCATAAAAAGATTGTCAGAAGTCCGATGTCGCCGGCGCAGAAAAAACTGTGTGCGGCCATTACAATTATTGAAAAGTAGAATACAGGTGAGTACCAGAATATAAGGATTCCAACGAGTGTTAAAAACTGTACCATGATTAATGGGGTTAATGCTACAAAAGCAAATTGTTTTTTGTTTAATACATGCCGATCGGCTTCGGCATAAAAGATAAACTTCCGAAGGTAGCCACCATAATGTACGTTTCTCGCACCAGTAATTTTAAGTGCTAAACCGTGAAGTAATTCGTGAATTGGTATCAGTAAGGTAAAGCTGAAAACAAGTGAAAGTCCGGTCATAACCAATGGCGATGAAAAATTATCAAATGCTAGTATTGCAGCCCTGATGATAAACCAAATACCTACCAACATCATAAGAACCTGATAAATCATATAGCTGGTAACAAAAGTGCCGCCTTTGGCAAGCTGGTCCAAAACAAAATCTTTGATTTGCGGGTGACCGAGTTCTGCTATCTGTTCAAATTTATTTGGATCGTGTAATTCTTCTATCGATGGATTTGCCATTATTATTCGTATCGGATAATCTTATAAAGGTCTTTTAAATTAAAAAGTTTAAGGACTATCGCAAAAATAACAGAGGCCACAAGCATCAAAACATAGCCGGTAAACCAATGTGAAATATGTTTGGAAAGGGTTCCGAAAAGGACAACGACAGCCGCAAAAACAAGTAACTGAATAATGTACTTCAGTTCGGGTTTCAATTTGAAAATAATGAGGGCAAGAGCAAGTTGTAAGAAACCTGTAAAAAGCTGGGTGGCAAGACTGGCATAAGCTGATCCGAAAGCCTGGAACCTGGGAATGAGCACGAAATTTAGTACGAGATTTAATACCATTCCTGAGAATGCCATGATATTCAAATGTTTCAAACTTCCGTTAGCAGTTAGCAACGTTCCAAAAATATAAGTTGTAGCGATGCCGATGAATCCAGTCATCAGTATGCCTAGTAGAGCAGAAGAATGTTCGGTGTTAGCGTGGTATAATGTTTCCATTATTCGGTCTGAATAGTAAATGCTCGAAACGGCAATAATTATGGCCGGAACAATCAATAATGTGTATGATAATTTTACCATTTGCCCCACATTCTCTTTCTGCTTAATCATTTTAGAAAAGATGGGGAGCAGTAATCCTGCAAATAAAACTCCAAACATCGAAACCGCATCGAGTAAACGAAAAGCCTGTGCGTAAATTCCGGCTTGTTCTTTACCGATTGGGTTAGGGAGTAACCTCTCGAGCATAACAGAATCAATCCGGTTGTAAAACGACATCAGCAAAATGAGCAAAGCATAAGGGTATGATTTCCGGAGAAAGACCCTGAAAAATGCAAGGTCGAGATGTATCTTAATCCTACCCGATTTTCCCAAAACAATTGCTAGTGTTATCAGCGATGTTAATGCATAAGCAAGTGTCTGTGCATAAACAAACCAGTTGATGTTAAAGTCGATTTTAAAGACATTTGTGAAGAGCAGGACACTACAAATAATAATCATCAAAGTACGGTCGAGTACAGAGATTAAACTGTCGGTTCGGAACAGGTGCAACGCACTTATGTTTGATCGCAAATAGAGCGTAAACGAAATCAAAAACTGGTTCAGAATAAGAAAAATAAGCAAATGAAGCTGAATTTGGTTGTAGCCGATAATAGCTGCAATTCCCAGAGTAAATGCCGCGTAAACAATGGCAAGAACCAACTTCAGCCCAATTATGTGCGACAAGTGTTTTGTGAGTAGAAAGTTGTGCTGGGCAATATTCCGGTTGTTATAGTTGGTAATTCCAACGTCGAGCAAGATATTCAGCAACATCGAAAAACTAAACAACGTAAAATATAAGCCGTAATTCTCGTCACCAACAATGTTTTGCACCGTGCGGTCGATCCCAAATATCCAAAACGGCTTTACTAAAAAGTTAAGGAAAAGGAGTAATATGAGGTTGGTTACAAATTTACGTTTCAAAACGCTGTTTCAGTTAAATTCGGTCTTGTATTAAACGCTTAAAAGTAGCAAATATTGGACAGAGTTGATCCTTAAAATTCAACACATTCTTTGTACATTTACCCAAACTTGATTTTAAGATGGTAATTGCCGTTAATACGCGTTTACTTTTGAAGGGGAAACTCGAAGGAATTGGATGGTTTACATACGAGACATTAAAACGTATGACTTTAAATCATCCGGAGCATGAGTTTATTTTTATTTTCGATAGGCCTTACAATAAGGATTATATTTTTGCCGACAATGTTATTCCGGTGGTAATTGGTCCGCCAACGAGGCATCCGGTTTTGTGGTATTTGTGGTTCGAATTTCAGATACCAAGGATACTAAAGAGGTACAAAGCCGACGTGTTTTTGTCGCCCGACGGATACTTGTCGCAACGCACTGATGTCCCTCAACTCGGTGTTATCCATGATATAAACTTTGTCCATCGGCCCGACGATCTTCCCTGGTTAAAAGCAAAATACTACAATCATTTCTTTCCCAAATTTGCACGTATTGCCAAGCGCTTGGCCACGGTTTCATTTTATTCGAAAGAAGATATTACCCGTTCGTTTAAAGTTGACTACGATAAAATTGATGTAGTTTACGATGGTATCAACCAGATTTTTGAACCGATCTCGCAAGAGGAGATCAAAGAAGTGCGGGAGAAATATACCAATGGGTCACCCTACTTTTTATTTGTAGGAGCACTGCATCCGCGTAAGAATGTGAGTGGCTTATTAAAAGCTTTCGATGCCTTTAAAAGTGTGGATGGCGAGGATACCAAACTTGTGATTGTAGGGGGCGAAATGCACAAAACCGGTGATATTTTTGAAACTTACGAGAACATGCGTTTCAAAAACGATGTAGTTTTTACGGGAAGGGTATTAACCCGCGATCTACATGATATTTTTGGTGCAGCATTGGCACTTACCTTCGTACCCTTTTTCGAAGGTTTCGGAATTCCGATTGTTGAAGCGATGAGTGCCGGAGTTCCGGTAATTTGTTCCAATACAACTTCAATTCCGGAAGTGGGTGGAAATGCAGCGATGTATGCCGATCCGCTGAAGATTGAGCAAATCACTGATGCAATGATAAAAATTCAGCGTGATATTGATTTGAGAAAGTCGCTTGTAGAAAAAGGCTTTATTCAAAAAGAAAAGTTTAGTTGGGATGAAACAGCGCGCCTGCTTTGGATGAGTGTTGAGAAAGCTTTACAGTGAACGATTAAAGTTTGCCGTGTTCAGTAAGAATCAGTTGCGAATGACAACTGACCAATGACATTTAGTTGATTACAGCTATTAAATAGGAGACAAACAAGCTCACAGCTATTTAAATGAAGAAACAAAAATTACTATCCTATTTTCAAGAAAATCAAATTGAAGCCGGTTGCGATGAGGCGGGGAGAGGTTGTTTGGCCGGACCGGTTTTTGCAGCAGCAGTTATTCTTCCTCCCGATTTTGAAAATGAATTACTGAATGATTCGAAGAAACTTACCGAAAAACAACGTTATTTCCTTCGTCCGCTAATTGAAAAAGAAGCTTTGGCATGGGCTGTGGCCATGCTCGATAACCACGAAATTGATGAAGTAAATATTTTGAATGCCTCGTTTATGGCAATGAACCAGGCGGTAGAAAAACTAAAGCTGAAGCCCGATCACTTGTTAATTGATGGCAACCGTTTCCGTACCAAAGGCAAAATTCCGTATTCGTGCATGATAAAAGGCGACGGCCGCTTTTATTCCATTGCCGCAGCTTCTGTATTGGCGAAAACCTACCGCGACGATTTTATGCTGAACATCCACAACGAATTTCCGAATTACAACTGGGACAGAAACAAAGGCTACCCTACAAAAAAACACCGGGCTGCAATAAAAAAATACGGGCCAACAAAATATCATCGCATGTCGTTTCGCTTGTTGGATGAACAGTTGTCGATTAATTTTTAATCGATTGCAAGACTGTTCCTTCGTTTGAATTGATAGCCATTTTGGTTAAATCAAATAAAATTCACACCTCAGGCAACGTTTGCCGTTTAATGTGCATTTTATAGGTAAAAGAAAACAAACTGACGGAGTGCAGCTTCAAAAAATAATTCATAAAAGTTCGAAAGGCGACCGGCGCGCACAAAAGCAATTCTTTGAAATGTATGCCGACAGGTTGTACGCGGTAGCCCGACGCTATTCGGTTTCTGATGAGTCGGCCGAAGAAGCACTCTTCCAGGGCTTTTTAAAAGTATTTGAGAAGTTGCCGGAGTTTGAGTTTATTAACGAAGCGGCACTGCTTGGCTGGCTCTCCCGGATTGTGGCGAACCAGAGTTTAATGGACAGGCGAAAAGAGTTGCACACCTTATATAAAATAGAAACAATTGACGAAGAGCATTATAACGCATTGAGTTACGAGGACGCCGATTCCGAAACGTTGATTGAACTGATAAACCAGCTACCAGAAGGTTATAAAACTGTTTTTATGATGCACGTGGTAGATGGTTACGCACACAAGGAAATTGGCGAGATGCTGGGTATTTCTGAAGGTACTTCGCGATCGCAGTTTTTTAAGGCTCGAAAATTATTGCAGAAAAAATTGAATTACAGCTATGGAGAATCCGGAACATAAAATAAAAGAAGCATTTGCAGCGAAAGATGCCAACACTGTGTTTGCCGGGAAAAACGAAATGTGGAGCCGGTTAAATAATGCAATGAACAAACCAAAAGGAGTGACTGCTTTCTGGAAAGTAGCCGCGGTATTTCTGGGCTTGCTTTTAACAGCCGGTGTTTTTGCAGGTATAAGTTTCAGGGCGAAAATGCAACAGCAAAAGCTGGAGTTAAAAGCAGAAAACGAGCAATTGCAACTTACAATCGATTCGTTGCTGACGCTTCCGGTTAGAGTTCAAACCGAAACACGTGTAGTTGAGAAGGTGGTGTATCGCGATCTTCCGGTTCAGGCCGAAAGCTCAATCCAAACTTATGAGTGGGAAAAAAAGTACCGGCAATTACAGGATTCATCGGAAGCCATTCTTGCCAATAAAACAGAAAAGTATAGAAACAATATTTCGGAACTTCAGGCAGAACTGGATAGTGTAAAAGCCAACTTTGTAGCCTATAAAAATGGGGCTGAGAAGCAAAATGAGCCAAGTGGAAATGCACCGTTTCAATTAAAAAGCGAGCGCGTAGAATTGGGTGTGCAAAAAAGCAAATCATTAAGAACCAGGGACATGGAGCTTAAGGTTTTTCCGGTGAATTTTCCGGAAAACAAAAACAATTTAAACAAATCAATTTTAAAAAAGTAAAACGCCATGAAAACAATTAGAACAATTGTAATCTTAATCTTATTAACGGTTATTTCTCAATTTGCTAATGCCGTGTCAGAGCCTTTTAAAGGAGATACAATCCGGTATAAGTTTGATAATATGTTATTGGAAGTAACGAGTTCCGGTTTTTTATCGAATAGCCCGGAAAAACTGCAACTGGCAGAAAAGTCAGAACAGTTACAAAAAATTCTAAGTCAGCTGTCTATTGCTGAGCCTGCCAAAGATGAGCATGTAATTATTGAGTTTCGGAGTTTGAACGATGATTTGTTTGTAGAAAACTTCAAGGATCTTTCATTAAAAAATAAGAAGAAAGATACAAAACAATTGGTTGTTTTTGGCGACGGTACCATTTTCGAGAAGGACTTCGGCCGGTATTGTCTACATCTCATTTACAGAGAAGTTGAATTGAATATTTTTGTCGATCAGCTATCAGATTTGTCTTATTTCTCTTCGGAAGCGTTTAGCCGGGAAGCTATAAGTGGTACCGAAGCTTTGACCGATAAAGTTGGAGAAGTTTATCGTAAAAACCCCGTTCAGGCATGGGTAGATTTACGCGAAAACGAACCAAAGGTTTTTATTCAAGAGCCAGCTCATAAGTCGATGGATATGTTAATTCTATCTGGAGGAATCGGATCGGGTTGGGTGAAAAATTCTTTTGTTTCGGATATCAATTTTAAGCTGGGGCTGGGTTTTGCGCGCAAAGGAATGATGAAAAATATATATTCGGCAGAATGGAATATGATGTACGATTTTTCGGATTCGAATGAAAACAAGTTTTTCGAATTGAACCACTTTGTATCGGTGGGCTGGGAACATAACTTTTCAAATACACCAATGGAAGACAAATGGTATGGCATTTCGGTGGGTTACCTGGTAAAGCGCAATAACGATTTCTTTAAGGAAAACACTTTTAAGATATCGATAAAGAAGAAAATAAACGACACGATAAGCCTTAAACCCGAACTCTACTTCAACGATTTCTTCAAGAATGTTTACCCCGGAATTCGGTTCTCGGTAGCATTCTAAAAACGATGTTCAAGTTTTTTGTGAGGCTGTCTAAAAAGCAAGAACAAAAAGAATGAAAATTACATTCTAAAATTAATGGAACACAGGCAACGCAGATTTAACTGATTCTCGCCGACTTTATCCGTGATTATCTGCAAAATCGGTGTCATCAGTGTTCTATTTTATAAACAAGCTTTCAATTTGTAAGTAAAGAATGTTTTCATTTAGCTTTTTGGACACCCTCTTTTTTTATAATTGTTTAAAGTAAATAGCCAAGCCTGAGTTTGCCTTTATCTCAAAATCCAAAGTCGAATTTTTGTCAACTTCCTTTTTATTGATGCCTACTTTGGTTGGTATTTTAGAGTCAGAATCGTAGCTGTAAATTGTGGCTTCGTAGTTTATGTCGGCATCTAAAAAAGACAAATCCAGTTGTAAGAAATGTTGGTTTTCCCCTGTTAATGATCCAAGGAACCAGTCGTTACCGTTTCTTCTGGCTATAGTTGCATATTCTGCGATTTTACTTTCCAGTACTTTGGTGTCGTTCCAAACTGTAGGCATGTTTTTGAAAAACTCCAGTTCTGGTGTTTCAACAATAAAATCTTCTCCTCCCGGAACTCCACCAACAACATCGGAAGAATTTGGTGGCCGATCGTACCAGAACAAAAACTGCCACGGACTATACATTAGCACCGCTTTAGCAAGTTGAGAAACGTGTCCGCCCATTTTTTCTTCTACCCTGGGAGCGTAGTAGCAAATGGTGTTATCGCCTGCGCCAGCGAGCATCCGGGTGAATAGTGTGGTAAGAGTGTGCTGATTACTTGGACTTTCTTCATCGCCGCGAATACCCTCCTGCGTCATCAGGTTGGGATAAGTGCGTGAAAAACCGGTGGGGCGATATTCATCATGAATGTCAACCATCAATTGGTTGTCAGCTGCTTTTTTAACTGCATCGTGTAACCAGGTGGTCCACTCTTGAGAACCAACCTGAACGAAACCATATTTTACTCCTTTAATTCCCCATGAGTTGAAAAGAGGTAAAATTTCATCAAGTTGTTTTTCGAGAGCACGCCGGTTTACGTATAAGATGATGCCAATATCTTTACTGGCGGCGTAGTCAATTACTTTATGAAGGTCTAATGGACCCGGCGACCTTTTGGGGTCAACCGAAATTGTAGTTGCATCCGATGAATCATCATATTCCGGGCCGTACCAGCCGGCGTCAAATTCAACATATTGTAAATTGTTCTTCACTGCAAAATCTACGCAGGCAATTCCTCCCCTGGTTGTTAAGGTTACTTCGCGGATCACTTTCCCCGGCTTAATCCATGATGTATTTTCTATCTCACAGGGATCGTTGAGATTTTGAAGGAAATAATTGTTTTCAAGCAATTCTCCGGCTGAGTTTCCAACCATGATTGTTCGCCAGGGAGTGGTATACGGTAGTTGTATGCTTGGTGCGTCATGTAAGGTGGTTATCAAGGAATTTGGTTTTTGTCCGGACTGTAATTTCATTCGGGAAAAGTCGATGAGTTTGGCTTCGCCAATTGCGATAAATCTTTTTCCAGCTTCAATAAGCAATGGGCGTTCGGCGGGGCCGGCAACATCGTTTATCGAAACTTTTCTATATTCCGACTGGGCTCGGTCTGAAATCCAGCACATGTAATCCTGAGAAAAGTTAAATTCGGTGAGTTCTTTCTGAATTGTAAGATCATTTTTTGTTTCTGTCGGAAGGAAAGTTACGTTGAATGCAACACCTTCATCGTATACCCGAAAAGTGAGTTGGTATTCCATCTCCGTGCCACTGGTCTTCCGTAAACGCAAGGTGGTTTGCTTATACACATTTGGCACTTTGGCCAATTCACCGTAAACAGGTTTCCAGCTTTCTTCAACTGATTTGGTAGAAGTGGAAATTAGCTCAACATTTTTTCCAATCGTATCGCCACTTTCTAATTCAAATCCAATAAGTGAAGGAACAATTAGCTCTTCTCCTTCGTAGCTTACCGAATAATAATTGTCGGATGATTCATCCAGCCAAAAGTTGAGTTGCAGCTTACCATTTGGGCTTTCTACTGAGACTGAATTTGAATTGCTACATGAGAAAAATAAAATAGGGACGATGAGTAGGAGTAGGTTTTTCATAAGTTTAGGTTTACTGGAATAAAAATGTGATTTACCGATTTAGACAATCAAAGTTGTACCTAAAGATATCTACTTTAAGCAAATAACAGAAATGTTATAGAACGAAATAATTTCTTGCTGTGTTTTTTTGAGAAGCTTCCAGGTGGGTTAGTATGAAATTATTAATTCGGCTTAGTTCGCCTGCGTAGCAATGGTTTCGCCCATCTTAACTGTAGTTTCCAGTCCTTTCTGCATATTTGTGATCAGGTCTTTTTCGAACTGGATTTTTCCATTCTCGAACAACAAAACTAAGGTGGAGCCGCCAAAAGCGAAGTATCCTTTTTCGTTGCCTTTTTGCACTTCCGAATTTGGTTTATAAGTTTGAATAATGCTCCCAACCATAGTTGCCCCAACGTCGGCAATTAAAATGTCGCCGTAATTTTTTGTTTGCAAAGTGCAGTACTCTCTTTTGTTCTCGCAGAATATTTTAAGACTTTGCTTTAGCGCCAGCGGTGATACCGAAAAATAGTGCCCATGAATTTTTACAGAGGCAGAAGCAAATCCCGAGGCGGGGAAATGATAGCGGTGATAATCGGGTGGGGCAAGCCGGATAATTGCCATTGCTCCATCGGCATATTTAGTTGCCAGTTGCTTGTCTTTTAGAAAACTTTCAAGATTAAATTCGATGTCTTTCACAAAAAAAGATGGTACGTTTTTGAGGCTTGAAAAAACAAGTATTTTTCCGTCGGCAGGTGAAATAATGTCGTTTCCGATTGGCCGGGCTCCCGGTTTTAGTTCTCGGTAGAAAAAGTCGTTGAATGTTTTAAAATCGTCAGCTTTGTTTATCCGGTATTCATTTAGGTCAATATTGTGTTCTTTTACAAAAGCTGAAATTCGCTTTGCCGAGCGGCGGGTATTCATGAACCAACCTCCCAACGCTGAGATGACTTTGCGTTTAAACAGCAGATTGAGGCCGAGTTTTCCGGGAGTTGAGCTGTACAACCAATTTAACATTCCTTCGCTCGGAACATTCTCAGATTTTATCTGCCCGCTTTTACGCTCAATGTATTTAATCTCAGCCATCTTATTATTCCGGTTGGTAACCAGTATCTTCCAATAAGTTTGGTTTAAATGAAGCTTCAACAGCTAACGTATCGCAACGCTCGTTAAGCGGATTGTTCGCATGTCCCTTCACCCAAACAAAGTTTGCTACATGCTGCTTGTAAATCTCCAGAAAACGCATCCAAAGATCGGCATTTTTCTTCCCTTTAAAACGTTTTTTCACCCAGTTGAACACCCAGCCTTTTGTTACCGCATCGGCCACGTATTTCGAGTCGGTGTAAACGGTTGCTTCGCTCCCCGGTATTTTTAGGGTTTCGAGTGCAACAATAACAGCCAGTAATTCCATGCGGTTGTTGGTAGTAAGCTTGTAGCCTTCAGAAAGTTCTTTGCGGTGTTCTCCTGAAATAAGCACAACGCCATAACCTCCGGGGCCTGGGTTTCCACGTGCTGCTCCATCTGTATATATTGTAATTTTTGGACGAGCCATCTTTTATCAGTAGTGAGTATTGAGTACAAAGTAGTAAGTAAAATTCTTAATAAACAACAAATACGTTTGTCAATTCAGAAATCAAAGTTGAGTAAAATCTGTTTGAAATACGTTTATCAGAAACAAGGTACAGAACAAAGTGAAACAAAATAAGCTACAATAACGATGAATGGTCCTGAATATTGGTTTTGATCTCAGTACTGAATACTCACGACTATTGTCTTGAACAAAAAACAAAACCCCGCCAAAACTGGCGAGGTTCTAATTTATGCTTTTCGAGAATATTATTCAATAATCTCCATTTCTTCAATCAAGTTGTTCGCGCCGGCGTAAACATCGATTACCCAAAGTACAAAACGAATATCAACGTTGATACAGCGTTGCAGATTGGGTTCGAAAGCGATGTCACCACTCATGGCTTCCCAGTTGCCGTCGAAAGCAATTCCTATTAGCTCGCCTTTACCATTAATTACCGGACTTCCCGAATTTCCACCGGTAATGTCGTTATTGGTAATAAAAGCAGTGTGCAGTTTTCCGTCTTCATCAGCGTAACGGCCGTAGTTTTCATCAAGTAGCAATTCTTTCATGCGGGCAGGTACGTCAAATTCATAATCGCCCGGAATTTCTTTTTCCAGATAACCGTCGGTGGTTGTATAATATTTGTAGATTACACCGTCGCGAGGTTCGTAGTCGAGCACTTTCCCGTAGGTTAAACGCATGGTAGAGTTTGCATCCGGGTAGAATTTTTTGTCAGGTTGCATTTCCATCAAACCGGCAACAAATAAGCGGTTTCCTTTTTCGAGTTCTTCCGATTTTTCTGAAAGCTTTTGCAGAATTGCGCGGTACTCGCCAAATACGTCTTTTGCTGCCTGAAATGCCATGTCTTTTTCAAGTGCTTTTAACGATGGGTTTTTCAGGAAAGCTTCCAGTTGATCTTTGTCGTCGAACATCGATTTCTTGAACATTTTCGCTGTATACTTTGCATAATTGCCTTTGTATTTTTTCTGAATATCAGCAAAAAAGTCGGGGTAAAAATCTTTTGCATTTTTATCGGCATATATTTTCATTAATGCAACTGTAATTTTTTGGTCGGTAGTTGCATCGTAATCTTTAAAGTAATCGCCTAAACGAGCTTGCATTCTTTCTGCAATTCGTTCAATTCTTTCTTTATTTTCTTCCGGCTTTTTTAGCAGTTCGGCAAGTGGCGATGCTTGGTAAGCAAACATAAAAATTTCGGGGCCTCTTAACAGAGCTTCGGCCAAGTAGTCGCGGGCTTTGTCGGCTTCAGAATCTTTGTAGTAATCTTTAATCAGGTTAAGCGCTTCGCCATATTTTTCTTTTCTGGCCTGGTTGGCGTTTACCCAGTTTGTGAATTCCTGTTCCAACGCTCTTTTTTGGTCAACTACTTTTAGTTTCGCCAAAGCTTCATTCTGCCCAATCGCATTTTTGTAGTAGTTGGCGCTACGTGCGTGTTTTGATGCGTATTGTATTTTTGCTTTCTGGCTGGTAGCCATGTATTCCGAAATAATGTCGAGCTTTTTCTCACGAACATCAATACGGGCAGTGTTTGTTCCGTTAATCGTATATTCAATTCCGTATGAAGTTGCATAGCGGTTAGTGCGTCCCGGGTATCCGAAAACCATTGCAAAATCGCCTTCTTCAACTCCTTTTAACGAAATTGGCAGGAATTTTTTAGGGTGATAAGGTACATTCTCTTCCGAGTAATCTGCTGGCGAACCATCCGGTGCACAATAGATTCTGAACATCGAAAAATCGTTGGTATGGCGAGGCCACATCCAGTTATCAGTGTCGCCACCAAATTTTCCGAGCGCCTGAGGAGGAGCTCCTACCAAACGAACATCTCTGAATGTTTCGGTTACAAACAAGTAGAATTTATTTGAGTTGAAAAAATCACGAACGTAAACTTCGTAATGTGTGTCGCCTTTAGCCTCTTTTTTTAATGCTTCGGCTGCAGCGTTTATTTTTTCGCCTCTGGCATTTTCACTCATTTCATCAGTAACATCTGCCAAAACTTTATCGGTAACATCTTCTACCCGAACAAGGAAAGTTACTGATTTGCCTGGGTTGGGCAGTTCTTCTTCTTTCGACATTGCCCAGAAACCATCTTGCAAGTAGTCGTGTTCTACACTCGAATGACTTTGTATTTCACCAAAACCGCAGTGGTGGTTGGTTAATAACAAGCCGTCTTTCGAAATCAATTCGGCAGTACATGAACCATGATCAAGCGCAACAATGGCGTCTTTCAGGCTCGAATTGTTAATGCTGTAAATATCTTCAGCACTTAATTCGCAGCCCATTTCTTGCATGGTTTTAATGTTCAGTTTGTGAATCAGTGAAGGAAGCCACATTCCTTCGTCGGCTACTGCATTACTAAAAACAAAAACAGTTAGAAGCAGTATCAAATTTAATTTTCTCATTAGCGTAAATCCCTTTCAATATTTTGAAGTTGCAAATATAATTTTTCATATCACTTCGGAAAGTGACATAAATCGTCCTTTCTTTTCAGCATGAGGTTACCTGAAAATGGTAAAGTAGTTAGTCGTCCGTTCTTGATCTCTTCTTATCAGATTTGGCATTTGAATAAGTATGCCTTTTCGTAAAAGAATTACAAGCGAGGGCGAAAATAACAGAATTTTTCATCAAGAAAAAAAATATCTATTCGTATAGATCGTGGATATTGCAATTGGCGAGTTCAACAAAGTAGCTTGCAATTTTATCGGTTACATCATTTACAAATTTTTGACCTTTTTCGGCCGATGCTTTTTTAGGATTGCCAATACCCGTATCGGTAGAAACTTTGTCCCACTGGCGGGGTGCCCAGGCTATTTTTTCGCGCACCGATTTCAGCTTTGTATTTCTCATTTTTCCTTCTCCTGCCTCTTCCAGCGGCAAAACCACATTTGGGAAGTAGTGCAAAATGATACTGGTTTCCATTTCGTTGGCATGGTCGCCGGCTTCTTCGAAATAATCCGATTGGTTGAACATCTTAAACCATTCAACAAGTGAAAGGAACATCTCCGGGAATCGGGGCTGAAGTTCCCTGACGATAGGTTTGAAGTCGTTACCACCATGCCCGTTCATGATAACAAGCTTTTTTATGCCTTGATTATTTAATGCTGTTAGAATATCTTTTAAAATAATGGTTTGTGTTGACGGAGTTGTGTGCAAACAAAAGGGTAGATGAATTTGCCCGACATTCTGAACGCCCAGCGGAATTGTTGGTAAAACCATTACTTTGGCGCCTTGCTCCCAGGCTTTTGCTGCAGCATCAGAAGCTATGGCAGCTGTTTCCAGTGAATCGGTACCGTAGGGAAGATGGTAATTGTGTGGTTCAGTGGCTCCCCAAGGCAGGATTGCTACATCGTATTTCTGGTTTTTGATTTGTTTCCAGTTGGTTTCTTCAAGAATATAGGGTTTCATATTTTATTTTTTTGAATTTATAATTTGAAAAACAATGCCTTCATAGGGCGAGAACATGCCGGCTTCGAACAAACACGCAATCTTATCTTTACCATAGTTTGTAAGATCGGAGTACGCCGAAGCTCCCGAATAAAGTACTTTGAAAGGTTTCCAGCTTTTCCCTTCATCTTCACTGCTCTTTAGTACCATATTTATTCTGCTATCGGTGTTTGCAGGATTACTAAACCAAAGAACTCCGGTTGCCGGATCGCTCAACAAACATGCCTGGCAGATAGGCTCGATAAGCGAGGTGTCAGACCTGAGGTCCGACCAGCTTAAACCTCCGTCGTAACTATAACTTACTTTTCTCGATTTTTGGTTTCGATCGTAGTTTCGCATGTTTAATAATAATGCTCCGTTATTCAACTCGGCTACAGTACATTCATTTACCTGGTGTTGAGGAGTTTGTCCACCCAGTCGCCAGTTTTCTCCATGATCGTCAGAATAAATAATATGTGAATAATAGTGTTTTGTGTCTGCTTCTATATGGTCGCACGGAATTATAAGTCTGCCTTTGTAATCTCCTTTTCTGATTTGTATTCCGTGACAGGGGCCTGTCGCATACCAAGTCCAGTTTTTTTGCTTGGTAGTTTGTGTTATTTCTTTTGGAGCTGTCCACGAATTACCATCGTTGGCAGATTTCGATACAAAGACACGGCGAGTATCCTGACTTTTCAGATCAATAATGTCACGTTCATGATCGCTTCCAAGATTCCAAGTCATTAATAAATGAATCTCGCCGGTTTCAGCATCAACAACCGGTGCCGGGTTTCCGCACACATTTTCTTTGTCGTCCCAAATTACTTTTAAAGGGCTCCAGGTTTTTCCTCCGTCATCTGACGATTTCATTACCAAATCGATATTTCCGGTGTCTGAACTGCCATTTACCCGTCCTTCTGCAAAAGCTAAAAGCCTACCGGAGTTGGTACTAACAATAGCCGGAATCCGAAAGGTTTGATAGCCTTCGGTATCGCTTTTAAAAAGGTAACTAAGCTGTTTATTTTGTTTCAGAAGTTTTTCAATGGGTATAAGCTGGAAAGCGAGGTCTGCCTGCCTGCTTTCGTAAAGAATCCCAATATGTTTGTCGTCAACTTTAGTCATGCAGGAATAGCCTCTGCCTGCTTTCTTATCCAATAAAAAATAATATTCACTCGGCCAGTTTTTCCCGTCATCAAAACTAACTTTTATGGTAATGCTGTCTCTGTTCATTTTTGAATTTGGGTTACTAAAAAGAACAAGGTCTCGCATTTTCCCATCAACTTCAAAGGATTCTTTTATCAGGCTGGCCATACAATTTGGCTCTTGCAGCGTGCCGTTTGACGTAGGGTGCTGGTGCCAGGTTTTTCCCAAATCAGACGAAATGTAAACGGCACGGCCATTTTCTGAGGTATTGTTTCTTCTGTTTCGGTCGTCGCGCATATTAAGCATCAAGCTGCCATTTTTCAGCTCTATTACCGGGGCTTCTGTTGTATGACTTTTTGCTCCGTTTCCTATCTGCCAGGTTTCTCCATGGTCTTTGCTCCATATTATCGTTGACCAGGGAACTTCATTCTCATCTTTAAACTGAGCCGGAAAAACAAGTGTGCCGTCGCGCATTGTAATTCCCTTTCCCGGACCTTGTAGCAAAAGGTGCCAATTCGGATTTTTCACCTGTTGAGTGATGTTGATTGGAGCCGACCAGGTTAGACCGTCATCGTCTGATTTTACCAGCATCAACTGGCTGGTTTCTGTGGGAGTTAATCCCGGTTTTGATGCAAACCAGTTTCTCTTGCCCGGATGTCCGTGTGCCCAAACCGCAGCTACCCAAATTGTATTCGTATTTCGGTCAACAAGAACGGATGGGTCGCCAATGCCATTTTCAATCTGAGGCTTGTTTCCCCATTCTCCCATATCCATTATAATCTGCATTGGTTCCCATGATTGGCCACCATTGGTGCTCCTGCACATTCCTACATCAATATCTTCCTGAAGGTCTGTCTCATTGTTTTTTCTGATGTCGAAAACGGCTATCAAAGTTCCATTATTTGTTGTAGCCAGACCAGGAATTCGATAAGTATCTACACCGTTATCCTTGTGTTTTCTGAGGGCAATTCCCAAATTTAAATTATCTACCTTGTTTTTGTAGGAGAGGTTGTACTTTTTCTCTGAGATAATGACGTGGTCGCAAATAAGCACGAGCGAATCTAGAAGGTTGGCATTTGCGCCGGGTTTTACCGTAACAAGAAAAATATTTTCTCCTTCCTTCAGCACTTGTTTCCCTCTTACAGCAGTACTGGTTTCAATCGAATCTGATGCTCCAAAAAAGATATCGTCCTTGCTTCTCAGGAAAACTCCAATTTGCTCCGCGGCTCCTTTTATTTTGAAATTCACCTCGTTTAAAGTTAGTGCTTTTGCGGTACCTGACGTTTGGATGTTAAGTTGAAGAACTACGTTTTTGTCGTTTCCTTTTAGCACCGGAACCTGGTACATTTCTGCAGAAATGGAATTTACCTGCATTTCCTGCGCGAAAGCGTTAACAAAAAAGAAACTTGCTATAGTAAGTGAGATAATAAGTTTAGGCATAGGTTTAAAAGTAAGATCATCAAAAATTAAAAACGCAACAAGGTAATACCAAAAGAAAAAGGTGTCAATTCTGGTCCTTTATCTTCTTTAAAGAGATTTACCAGATCGTAAGTTACATGAAGATTTACCCAACGATAACCGGTTCTGACCATGATCCCGTAATTGAAATCGTGCAACGAAAAATGGTCAACAACTTTTAGTTTTTCGTTCTGGTCTTCCTTGTATTTTATTTTTGTATGACTGTTTAGTTTGATGCCACCATAAATGCCACCCGAAATATAAATGCGGTTTTGATAGTTGTTTATCGGTATTTGAAATTCGGTGAGCAAGGGGACCACCACACTGACTATACCCAGTTTCGACTTCTTTATATTATTGGCTGTCAAATATTGCGGCTGTACGACGTTATTTTCGTCGAGTGTAATACTAACATCGTCATCCAATCGGTAGCTGTGAAAACGTATTCCGATGCCGGTAACAAGGCCAATTGTATTTCGGTTTTGCTGAAGTCCAATACTTTGCTGTACAAAATTAATGTTAAGAGAGTTTGACCGGAGTACATCGTTATTCATGAAGTCCGAATTGTAACCCGTATAATCCTCATTAATCAGCATGTTAAAAGCAAAGTCAATTCCAGCCCAATGGCCAGAAAAATCTTCCCTCCAAAGATTGAATCCATTATTGGTTACTTGCCTGATATCAACTTTACGCAACAGCTTCTCAGGATTCTCTTTTACCGGAACAATTAAATCGTTTACCTGAGCACGCAACGATCTCGTGCAGAATAATACAAGTGCTGTAAATAAAAGCAAGTGCAGGAGAAATGGTTTCGTTTTCAATGGATGTGAAAGTTTCATACTATCTGTTTTTTGAATCGAACAACCGACTACAAATGTAAGAGAATCCCTCCTAATTTGTGGACTGTCAGTAGCAAAAAATCAAGCCGATAGCACCAATTGAAGTGTCAGCTGTTTAAGACAAAAATGTTTAAACGTTAATTTTAGAAAAAGCATGTCTATAAAGGGCTGAAATTCAAATTAAAAGGATACCTTTGCGCGCACTTTAAAAAATAGAAATGAGTTTATTTGAATCAATGGGGCTGCGGACGGAAATTCTGAATGCTATTCAGGAACTGGGTTTTGAACGTCCTACTCCCATACAAGAAAAAACAATTCCGTTTTTGTTGGAGAACGATCAGGATATGGTAGCTCTTGCTCAAACCGGAACAGGGAAGACTGCCGCGTTTGGTTTGCCGATTATACAGCAAATCGATCATGCCTCAAAAGCACCACAAGCTTTGATTTTGAGCCCAACACGTGAGTTGGCACTTCAGATTGCAAACGATCTGAATAGTTTTTCAAAGAATCTGGCAAAAATAAATATTGCCGTACTTTATGGTGGTGCTGATATTAAAAAACAGATTTCTGAATTGAGCAGAGGGCCACAAATTGTTGTGGGAACACCTGGAAGAACCTTCGACCTTATTCGCAGAAAGAAACTGAAAGTAACTGGAATTCAATGGTTGGTTTTGGATGAAGCAGACGAAATGTTGTCAATGGGTTTTAAAGACGATCTTGATGGTATTTTAGAGGATACTCCGGCAGAAAAGCAAACACTTCTTTTTTCGGCTACAATGCCAAAAGAGATTGTTACTATTGCGAGCAAATACATGTCCGATCCGATGGAGATTTCGGTAGGAAAAACAAATACAGCTGCCGAGAATGTTGAACATCATTACTACCTGGTACACGCAAAAGACCGCTATGTGGCGCTTAAGCGTGTGGCCGATATGAATCCAAATATTTACGGTATAATTTTCTGCCGAACGCGTGCAGAAACCAAAGATGTGGCGGATAAATTAATGAAAGACGGGTACAATGCAGATGCTTTGCATGGCGATTTATCGCAGGCACAGCGCGATCACGTAATGGGCCGTTTCCGCTCGAGGCATTTGCAGATGTTGGTTGCAACCGATGTTGCTGCACGTGGTTTGGACGTAAACGACTTAACTCACGTAATTAACTATAATTTGCCTGACGATCCGGAGGTGTATATTCACCGTAGCGGACGTACCGGTAGAGCAGGGAAGAAGGGAATTGCTATTACTCTGATTCACTTGCGCGAAAAAGGAAAGCTAAAAGATGTGGAGCGCAAAGTGGGCAAAAGCTTTGTAAAAGTAGCAGTGCCAAGCGGAAAAGAAATCTGCGAGAAGCAACTTTTCAACCTTATCGATAAAATGGAAAAGGTGGAAGTAAATGAGGAGCAGATTGAGCCTTTCCTTCCTGTAATTTATAAGAAACTGGCGTGGTTGGATCGCGAAGAGTTGATCAAACATTTTGTGTCGGTTGAGTTTAATCGTTTTCTCCAGTATTACGAAAATGCCGCTGATATTAATGTGGATGAGGCTCGCGAGCGGGAATCGATGAGAGGAGAACGCCGGAAAGGCGGACGCGAAGACCGTGGACGAAGAGATAGAGATAGAGGGAAAGGTCGAAGAGGTGGCGGAGATATGTCGCGTTTCTTTTTTAGCCTGGGTAAGAAAAATGGTGTTAGCAAACGTACAATTATCGATTTAATCAATCAAAATACGCCTGGTAAAAGTATCGATATTGGTAGTATTGAGGTACTGAAAGGTTTTTCATTTTTCGAAATAGACTCGAATTACGAAAAAGAGATTGTAAAATCGTTTAAAAATGCACGTTACAAGGGGCAACGGGTAAATATTGAAATCGCGAATAAGAAGAAATAATTTCGAAATGAAATAAGTTAAGCTGTCTGAATGTTCAGGCAGCTTTTTTTTGCCCTGTTTCTTCGTTGGTAGATTCCTGTTCGTGGCCTAAAAACTCCCGTTCATCAACTTTTTTTTTCATTCTTCTGAGCCCGATTCGATCTTTGAGTCATAAATCATTAAAACTCAAAGTCATGAAAACAATTTTATTTTTTGCGCTGATTTTATCTTCAATTATGGCCACCGCGCAATTGGTCGATCTGAAAACGATGCAGTCGTTACCAAAGGATCTCGAACTGAAAGATGAATTGCAAAAATTTGATGTTACTACCGATCATTTAAACACCGACATTTTTTGTCATTTCCTGAATAAAATTCGAATCCATGGAGAATACACCCGGGGACTGGAAAACGGAATGGTAAAGTGGAACAATGTAAGTGTTGCCATGTCGATGTCAGAAAACGGAGAATTTCCAAAAGGTACTCCAGTAAACTATATGGAAGATTTTACTTATTATCCGGGAGAGGATATGATTGAGGCCGATAAATTTGAAACATTTACAGATTACAGCGACTTTACTAAAAATCTGGTTTGGGATATGTTGGCTATCGAGGGTTTTGCCTGGCATAGTTTTGATAAATTGAGACTGAATGAGCCTTATTCAGCTGCTGATTTTAACGGAAAGATCGATTTGGCGGGAAACGGTTTTTTTGAAAACAAGGACATCCGTTTGACCTGGACAGGTATTTCGTTGCGAAACGGAGAGACATGTGCTACCATTAATTACAGAACTTTTCGAAATCCACTGGAGGTAAATGCTGAAGGCATTGATATGAAAGGTCGCAGCCATTATTGGGGAACAATTTGGGTGTCGTTGGAAGACAAGCAAATTGAACACGCGGTGCTTTACGAGGATGTGATTATGGAGATGGTGTTGCCGGGGCAAACTCAGAAACAGGTGTTAAATGCAACTCGCGAAATTATCTTTAAACGAGTTCTGTAAACGTTCTTATTTTTAGTGTTTTATGCGCAAAATTTGGCGCATTCATCAGATATATCCGAAATAAAGCTATTCATGCTCTGTTTGGATTAAATCATTGAAATTTTCGTATTTTCAAATCAAAATCATGCAAAAAACAACACATAAAAAATCAATACAAAAGGCGGTAGTTAAACATCTTATTGTGTTTGCCGGAGCGGTTTTTATTTCCATGGTTTTTAGCCTGGTAAATATGAAACGTTTAATCCATGATGGTACTCCGGTAATGTTGCTGTTAACTTTCCTTCAGCTGGAGTTATTTCTTTGGTTGGGGGCACGTTTCTTTAGGGGAATTAAGCCGGAAAGCAAAGGAGTGATCAGAAAATCTGTCGTAAGACTTTTGCTGTTTTATGCTACAGTTTTGCTCATTGCTTTTACCTTATTCCTTTCATTGTATGCGTTCTTTTATATGCGGGCAGGAGGAGCAATAACCGAACTCTTCCCGAATTTGCTAAATGCCGAACTGAAAAACTTTATAGTAGCTACAGTTGTAGGTTTTGGCATTGGTACCTTGTTTTTCTTTTTCACTCAATGGGCCGATGCCGTTAAGCATATGCAGAAACTAAAAGAAGAAAAACTGATTTTTCAGTATGAAACATTGAAGAGCCAGGTTAATCCACATTTTTTATTCAACAGTTTGAATACGCTGTCGTCGTTGGTAGCTACCGATCCTGATCAGTCTGAAATCTTTATCCAAACGCTGTCCTCGGTTTATCGTTATGTTTTGGAAAACCGGGAAAGGGAACTGGTTTCAGTGGAAGAAGAATTGCAATTTGTAAAGGACTTTTTTGCTTTACAGAAAATTCGCCATGGCGAAAAAATCAGTCTTAAAATAGAATCAAATGGAGATGGCAATGCATTTATTATGCCTGTTTCTATTCAAATGCTTGTAGAAAATGCATTGAAACACAACGTAGCTTCCAGGAAAAATCCGCTATTTATAACCATCCATTATGAAGGGATGGACAAATTAGTAGTACGGAGTAACTTGCAGATGAAATCGCTTTATGGAAAGAGCTCAAAAATAGGATTAAAGAATCTGAATGAGCGTTGTAAATTGATACTCGACCGTGAGATTGAGATAATGGAGACTGCAGACGAATTTGTTGTTAAAGTGCCTTTAAAACTCAAATAATTATGAAAGTTGTAATTGTAGAAGACGAACAATTAGCTGCTGAGAAGCTGCAAGGACTAATCCGGAATGCAGCGCCCGATTGCGAGGTTATCCAGATTTTGGAGTCGGTAGAAGAGGCTGTAAACTGGTTTTCTGCAAATCCGGCTCCCGATTTGGTTTTTATGGACATTCAGCTTGATGACGGTACCTCGTTTGAGATTTTTGAAGAGATCAGTATTGATGCTCCCATTATTTTTACTACTGCATTTGATCAGTACGCACTTCGGGCTTTCAAAGTAAACAGTGTTGATTATTTGCTAAAACCAATTGATAAAGATGAGTTGGCGCGGGCACTGGTGAAATTCAAAAAAATATACAACGAGAAAGGGGATTTTGAGGCAAAAGTTTCCAAGGTAATAGAACAACTTTCGCAGAAGTATAAAACACGTTTTTTTATTCGGGTAGGAACACGTTTTCAGTCGATTCCGGCAAACCGTATTTGTGCTTTTTTTGTGGAAGAGCGAAGTACATTTCTGAAAACTCTTGAAGGAAAAACTTATGATCTGGATTATTCTTTGGATCAGTTGCAAACATTGGTCGATCCGGAACAATTTTACCGAGTAAATCGTAATTTTCTTATAAACATTAATTGCATAAACGACATTGTAAGCTACTCGACTAACCGCTTAAAATTGCGCCTTATTGTTGGTTTTGAAGAGGGGATAATTGTTAGTCGCGATAAAGTTTCAGATTTTAAGCATTGGATGGATAAATAAAAAAGGAGCCAATTGGCTCCTTTTATCTTCTCTTAACGAAAGTTAATCAAGTTAACTATTCTCCCTTCTCACTCTACAATATTGTTATTGTAATAATGACTAAACTAATTTCGCGTCCAGTTCAATTGAGGCAGTTCCTCCGGCATAAAGCCTCGAAATTGGACATTTTTCTTTTGCAGCTACTGAAAGTTCATTAAATTTTTCCTGCGATAAACCTTCGCATTTAACTACAGTCGCTAATTTAATATTGGTAATTGCAGGTCCGCCATCCAGTTCGCCTAGGGTAACTGATGCTTCTGTCTCAATGCTTTCTGGAGTAAGGTCTTCAGCACTTATTAATGCTGATAAAAACATTGAATAACATCCTGCCTGTGCTGCACCAACTAATTCTTCCGGATTTGTTCCTTTGCCGTTTTCAAAACGAGAAGCAAAGGTAAACGGACCGGTGTAGCCGGTAATATTCATTTCGCCGGAACCACCTTTAAGGGTTCCATTCCATACTGACTTTACTTTTCTTACTGTCATGTCTCAAAATTTTTTAATTCATAGTAATTAATGTCGAGTCTCCGGGTTGCCAGTCACAGCCGGTTAATCCCGGATTTTGAGTAGCCTCCAAAGCTCTTAAAACTTCTTGTACGTTACGTCCGGTTGAATCGTTATTACAATTTACCCACTGGATAATTCCTTCGGGATCAACAATGAACGTAGCACGATAAGCTACTGTACTCGGTTGTAAGATACCCAATTTTTTGCTTAATGACTTAGAAGTATCTTCAATCAATGGGAAGCTAAGGTTCGATAATCTCGGATCGTTTGTTTTCCAAGCAAGGTGTACTTCCTGAGTATCAGTTGAAACACCGTAAACTTCCGCATTTAGATCTGCAAATTTGCTATAATTATTATTGAACTCAACAATTTCTGTCGGACATACAAATGTGAAGTCCTTTGGATAGAAAAAGATTACCATCCATTTTCCATCTTTCTTATGATCGTCTGACGTGATTTTACCAATTTGATTATCTGCCAGAACTGCTTCTTTCTTAAACTTTGGGAATTTTTCTCCTACTGATTTCATGATTTTTTGTTTTTTACGTCTGTTTATTTACAACAGTTAAATATTATGACAACAAAAGTAGATTGAAAATCTACGTGTATCAAATCGATTTTATTTAAGGTGAATAGATGAAAATTATTTCTGCTGAATTAAGGTGTTTAATCCGAAGTGCTTTCGGAATGCGCTGGCGTTTGTACGGACAAACATTTAGCGAATTTATTTTTGCCTGTAAAGTTTCTTTAACAGCACGAAATATTGAATAAACCCCGAATATCATTATCTTTAAAACCTTTAAAATTTTTTATTCAGATATTTAAAAGTACCTATCCGATTAAAACTAATGTAGTTATGGAGAAAAATTCGAAGAAAAGTACGGTGTCAAGAAGAGCCTTTCTTGGTACCACGGCAGCAGTCGCTGCCGGAATTACCATCGTTCCGAGACAAGCCGTAGCTGGTTTGGGGCACAAAGCTCCAAGTGATAAAATGAATATCGCAGCTGTTGGTATTGGAGGAATGGGTAATGCTAACATCAAAAATCTTTCGGCAGAAAACATCGTTGCACTTTGCGATGTTGACTGGAAATATGCCGATCCGGTTTTCAAAGCTCATGCTGGAGCTAAAAAGTACAAAGACTGGCGCAGAATGTATGATGAAATGGGTGACAGTATTGATGGTGTTGTTGTTGCAACAGCTGACCATACCCACGCCATTATTGCAGCTCACGCTATAACAATGGGAAAACACGTTTATGTGCAAAAACCATTAACTCACACTGTTTACGAATCAAGGTTATTAACCAAACTTGCAGCGAAATATAAAGTAGCTACACAAATGGGTAACCAAGGATCGTCAGGCGAAGGAGTAAACCTTACTACTGAGTGGTTAGCAAATGGCGAAATTGGTGAAGTAACAAAGGTTGAAGCATTTACTGACCGTCCGATTTGGCCACAGGGATTAAACACTCCTGAACGTGGAGACTGGGTACCGGAAACTCTTGATTGGGATTTATTTACCGGTCCAGCAAAAATGCGTCCTTTCAATCAGGTTTATCACCCATGGAACTGGCGTGGCTGGTGGGATTATGGTACAGGTGCTCTTGGTGATATGGCTTGTCATATCCTTCATCCTGTGTTTGTTGGTCTTGATTTAGGTTATCCAATTCATACTCAGGGTAACTCGACACTTCTTTTACAAGACTGCGCACCAACAGCTCAGTCGGTAAAATTAACTTACCCTACCCGTAAGGCAAATGCGGATAAACCTTGGAAAGGCTTGAAGAAAAACACGCTTCCTCAAGTTGATGTACACTGGTACGACGGCGGTATTAAACCAATGTTGCCAGAAGGTTGGCCGGATGGAAAAGATCCAAATAACAGCGGCGGTGGCGTAATTTTCCACGGAACAGAAGACAAACTGATTTGCGGTTGTTATGGTAAGGATCCATGGTTGCTTTCTGGTCGTAAACCAGATGCTCCTAAGTTCCGTCGCAGAGTTGAAACCAGTCATGAAATGGATTGGGTACGTGCATGTAAAGAAAATCCTGAAACCCGTGTTAAAACTGCCTCAGACTTTAGTGAAGCAGGACCATTCAACGAAATGGTTGTAATGGGTGTTTTAGGCGTTCGTTTGCAGTCGTTAAATAAAGAGTTGGATTGGGATGGTGAAAAAATGGAATTCACGAACCTTACCGATGATGAAAAAATCAGAACAGTTGTCAAAGACGGTTTTGAAATTCACGATGGTCACCCAACTTTCCACAAAACATGGACAGATCCAGTTCCTGCAAAAGAATTTGCAGATGAATTGATCAAGCATACTTATCGTAAACCCTGGAGTTTACCTGATATGCCGGCATAACAACCGAACAACATATAAAGGGTACCGGTTTCGGTACCCTTTTTTTATACACAGGCGTTAATTTGAATATTTTTTTCTCTGCAGAACAAACATTTTTATTAAACCTGTGCAAATAACTTGCGTAAGTTCGGTCAATTTCGTAAACTTGCACGCCGAAAATCATAAACAGATATCGATTTTCATTCCGGGCCTATAGCTCAGTTGGTTAGAGCACCTGACTCATAATCAGGGGGTCCCTGGTTCAAGCCCAGGTGGGCCCACTTTTTATAATAGTAAAATTCATAAAAACGCTCGTTATCAAGGAATAACGGGCGTTTTGTATTTTCAGCCTATCATGAATTTTACGGTATTTCGTGAAATAAAGGTGTACAAATCGGGACCTTTTTTCGAATTTCAAAATAGGTCACCAAAATTCCGTTAATATACTGATTTATTGCATTTTATTACATCGTTTTGCACTTCCTGTATTGCTTGAAATTGATTAAATTAATTAATATAAAGTGAATAAAATGAAGTACAATTTAAATCTATTGTTTGTAGTAAGAAGAGCCAAAGTCGACCAGAAAGGCCAAGTACCGATTTATATGAGGATATCAGTAAACAGTGAAAGGGCAGAGCTTTCTATATCAAGAAAGGTTGATCCTGTAAAATGGGACAGCTCATCACAACGAGCCAAAGGTCGTTCAGAGGCTGCAAAAACATTGAATGAATACCTTGACAGACTGGAAAATTCAGTTAGTAAGAGTTTCAACATGCTTAATGAGAATGATTCTCAAATCTCTGCTGCCATATTGAGAGATATGTTAATAGGAAAACATGAAAAGTACTATACTTTAATTTCTGTTTTCAAAAAGAACAACCAGATGGTTAAGCTGGAGGAGGGAACAAAATATACCAAAGACACTGTCAAAAGGTATGAAATATCTATTGACAGGATTCGGGCCTTCATCCACAGTGAGTTTCACACAGATGATATTAAACTTAATGATCTGAACAGCAGCTTTATTCGTAAATACGAAGTGTTCCTTCGAACCACATATGAGTGTGGTCATAATACGGCAATGAAGTATTTGAAACACTTGAAAAAAGTAATCCATTTCGCGATGGAAATGGAATACATCGATCAGGATCCATTTTCCCATTATAAAACCGCTTACAAAGATGTTAATCGTGGCTACCCGACAGAAGCGGAGTTGCTTAGAATAGAAAATCATGTATTCCGGATCTATCGATTTGATAGAGTGAAGGATGTTTTCTTATTTGTATGCTATACAGGTCTTTCGTATTCCGATTTAAAACAACTAAAGCGTGATAGCTTATCGAAGGGCATTGATGGTAAAAACTGGGTGATTTACGAAAGGGAGAAAACTGGAGTCCAGGCATGGATCCCACTTCTACCGAAAGCGCAGGCAATTATTGATAAATACAAAGATGATCCCGAATGCGTAACGAATAACAAATTGATCCCTGTGAAAAGTAATCAGAAACTTGTTTCTTATCTAACAGAGATTGCTGAACTCTGCGAGATTAATAAAAACATTACGATGCATTTGGGAAGACACAGGATTTAGTCTTATTGTCTGTAAATAAACAAGTTATAATGTCCCATCAATGAAATAGGTAACGATTTAGAAACGAGCGAACTTCTGCGTTTCTCTATTTTTTGCACAAAGTACAAAGAGCGACTTCATTTAAAGTAAAGGTACAAAAATTCCCATTCCTGTATAAAATTGATTTTAAAAAAAATATTGCCTAATATTCAATAATTTGTAATTGTGAGGTTGGTGGTTCAGTATCGCTTCCAACTACTAAAAAATGGTATAAAAAAACCCCGGAAACTTTCCAGGGCTTTCTTAATTAATGTTTGCTCTATTTTCAAAACATCAGTCCCACTGATATTTTAAACACCTTGTTTTTAACAAAATTATCGCTGTCACCTCCAGGTTGAATATTGGCTAACCCCAAATCATATCCAACCCCAAGTTGAAATTTGTCAATCTCAACTCCGGTACCCATCGTAAGCCCAAAATCCATTCTTTTAAGGTCATCGGTGTCACTGTTCCCAATTTTATTATCGTATTCGCTCATCCCGGCCGCACTCTCAAAGTCTCCTGTATATTTATCTTTCGAGCTTAATGCGAATCCAACATACGGGCCAAATAAGCCATAAATACCAATACCTCCAAAATCATAAGAAGCTTTTAAATTTACAGGGACATCGAGGTAAAAAATATTGGTAACCGCCTCGCCAGTTGTGCCGCCAATGGCACTAGCTTTAATTTTGCTCCCTTTGGTCTCAAGCATTAGCCCTGTTTCAATTGCCAAAATATCGGTTATTGAGTGATCTACGACCGCTCCAACATGAAACCCGGGCTTCATTTTTGAGGCATCAATGCCAATTCCTGAGGTTTTTAACGAAATATCCGCCAGGTTTAACCCTCCTCTTAACCCGAAAGTTGTCTGCGCAAAAGAGCTGACATAAAACGAGGAAATAACACTTAATAGAATAATTTTAATCGTTTTCATTGTTGATTTTTTTGATTCATTGCTTACTCTGTACGATTTTCAGCATACTCGCCTTGTAGTTTGGTAGAATGGGTTACAAGGTAGTTCCATTGATAAAGAGATTCGATTGTGTATTGAATATTAAAACCGATATCCTATTCCTAACGTCAAATTAGGGAAACTATTATAAGTTCCATCATATATATCAATTTGCCCCTTTATACCACCGTTGATAAAAATATGCTCCGATAAGTAATATTCCGCCAGTAAACCAATATTTGCCAATGGAGCAATATAATTTTCATCTATACTTACAGAAGTATATGGCGAATTATACTAACTTCCGCCACCTTCAATATGAATATAACCATCGTTGTTTTGATAAAACACGCCAAGCCCTGTAAAAGGTATTAGACTGAATTTTTCAGACAATACAATGTTGTAACCTACATTTAGGTTTAAAGTGGCATAGCGCGTATAAAATTCTTTCTGAGACTTTTCTTCAAAAATGCCATGGTAATTTTTAAAAAAGTAGTTTGCATCAGATAACAGCACAACATCTTTCCACAACCTTGTTTTAAATCCTATTCCAATTCCATGATTTCCGGCTTCGGACAAATATTGATAATTAAGCGAAAGAGATGTTGATTTTTGCGAAAAAGCATTGAGTACCATACATGAAAATATGATGGTAATTAGTATTAATTTTTTCTTGTACATTATTTTCTTGAAATAATTCGATTATTAATAGAGTTAATTATGTTTCCTGATTTAATTTGTGAGACAAAAATACTGACTGTAATATCTAAATTAATAGCCTGGAGCTCCTGTTAAGCTTTTTTACAAAAAGACAAGATGCAATAATATATATTAGCCATATTCATAGCTATCACAGGCCTTGAAACCTCAATTCCTTCAATCTCCAAGGGAATTACTAATTTTTTATATTAATAAAGAAATCAATCTCTTTCTGGCGCAAATTTGTAATTTGTGCCTTCATCTTCAAGGAAATCTTTTGCTTTTCCAAAGCAAGGCACGGGTCACAGACTATGAGTGTTCGGAAGAATCCCCGAAGCACACGATTTTCAAAATGTCAAATCAGCGAAAAACTAAACGAGGGTCTCCTCCGCAATGTTTTACGATCATTTTTATAATTAGCTCATTAAGTTCTAATGAGATTCTTCTTACAGCTGTTTTATAGCCAACCCTGTTTAATTTCTTGTATATCAATACCATCATTGCAGTAATCATGGTCATGTACATCATTACTGCTATTCCATTGGGATTGGTTGAGGTTATATGGCTAAAATTTAATTCTTGTTTTAAGAACCTGAAGAAGACCTCAATATCCCATCGTTTCTTATAATATTGCAGGACTTTCTCAATTTCAATATCAAAAAGATTGGTCAGGAACCAGTATTCCATCCCATCCTCTGGATGTCGGGTTATTATTAATCTAAAAGTCTCTTCAGGGTAAATCCAGTGCTCTTTCCTATTTTTGGGCAGTTGAACCTCTAGTTCCTTAATTAATTCAAGAGAGCCTACGAGTCTGCTGTTTCCATTTTCTAATTCGTGAACCAACTTATATTTTGCTCTTGGATTAATTCTTGTCACAAAAGAGGTTCCTTGTTGTGAAAGTTTGCGGAATGTTTCCCGTTTACCGACCCCCCGGTCAAAGGTAAAAATTGCGCTATGATCTTTGTTCGCATATTCAAATACAACCGATGGAATAGTTTTGTCTTCACTAATATATGTTCTGGATGTAAATATCTTGGACATACATGGTAGTTCCCCATCAAAAGCCACTGTGTATTTTATCTGCTTTCGCCCATCTTTTTTAGGACCAACATTCATCCCTTCCAATAATTTATTGGCAGCTTCTGCCACCATAGAAGAGTCAACACGTATAAGCTTCCTTTCCTCACGTTGATTTTGGGTAAAGTATTGACTAAAGTATTTATAAGTTAGTTCATATGCTTGTTGGAAAAACTCAATATTTATAACACTCAGTCTCTCAGATAATGAACTATGACGAATAGTTTGAGTAGTATCAAGGTTAAACAGAAATTTGAATTGGGCACTATTAAAAATATCTTCCATTGTACGCAAGCTATTACGCTGACATTCAATCAAAGCATAAAGTATTAAACAAAAAATGCTTTTACCATCTAGTACTTTTACATAGTAATTAACCTTTGTCCGCCTGGCAATCTTATTGAGTTCCTCATCAGGAAGTAATGACAACAGTTCTGTAACAGATATTTTTGTTTGTTTGCCTGTCAATTCTTGTTTTTTTCGTGACAGGGCAAAAATAAATTTGAAAATTTAAGCTACACTCCCAAATACCAGCAAGTTATCAAGATCGATAACAGAAAATTGTTGAAACTACTTGAGTTTCGCGAAAAACCTTCCGAACAGTCATGGTCACAGACCCGCGCCAGCAAGAAGAAAAAATCTTCTGAAGGTATTTTTATTCATCTTTAAGCGAACTAATAAATTCATTGAAACTATTTGCAATTCGAATCAAATTTGAATAATCTTCATCACCACTAATTCCATAATTTACTTCTTTTTCATGATCCCAAAATATATTTTACCATAATTGTATGGTGAGAATGAGATGCAATTCTTCTTTCTGTATTTATGAAATCTACCGTTGAGTCTATTTAGAATTTCCAAATTGAAGGAGTTGATAGTAGAATCTAAAGTAATAGAAATTAGGTGGCTGTCCAACATGCTAACAGCCACCAATTTTAAGAATTATTCATTTATATATATATCTGTTTCGAGGTCTGCGCCCAGTTTATTACATACCTCAATGAAGTCTCTAGATATAAAGAAAGGAGGTGTGTCCTCTTTATCAAATTTCAAAACGATATCAAATTTCGTACTTAGTTTCTTAACATTAACATATTCTGCAAGAAGCAATATATTAGGAGTTAAAACCATAAGAAGTTTATTAAGTTCATTTTCAAGATTAACACCACTGGAATATCCATTCGTAAATGTCCATGCATTCTCTTTACGGTGTAACCCATTTCTAATCTCATCACCGATGTTCCAAATCTTTGTCGGTTCAATACCAATTATTTTTGATATAGAACTATGGTCCATTTCCGAATAATTATATATCGAAAATTCAACCATTATTTCATTTTCCTTCATATGATACAGATTTAGTTAGTAAATTGAATAATCAGTCCAAATAGGATTACCTGATCCACCTTTGGGCAATATAACAATTTGTCCACTTGGAACTTTATATAGGTCAAAGTTACTAACTTTCGCTCCTCTTCCTAAATATTCATATTTGATTTCATGGGCATCCAGGCCATTTTGTTTAAGATATTTATCACCAAGAAGCTTTGCGTTGACTTTTTTCCCTTGTGCACCTGCAGATGGATATTGTATTTCAATTTTTCCTTTTGGGTTGCCAGTCAGTCTGTTAGTTCCAGGTATTGCACTTTTATAACCACGATATGCACCTATTGCTCCACCAGCGATTCCACCAATTAATGCTCCTTGCCCGGCCATTTTCCAGGCATTTTCCAAATCTCCTGTTAAAAGACCTGCTGCAAATCCACTTGCGGCACCACCAGCAGCACCACCAACACTTCCAACTACAAATCCTCCAATAGCTGATCTATGGGCAACACCCATACTATTAATGGCAAAACTTCCAAGGCTTTTGGAGGCCCAACCCGCTGCGACACCGCCAAGAGCTCCTCCCGCGGCACCAATTGCTCCATTCACAACGCCATTTCCCATTCCTTCCCAGAATCCTCCGCCGTTCATCTAGGTTCCGACTGCACTGCTTGTAAATGCCCCGGAAAAACCAATAATTGCCCCGGCAGCTATTGTTCCCATTCCGGCCGTTGCAACTGTAACGGCGGCAATTACAATTACAGTGGCAGCAACGGTAATAATTTGTTTGTAATTATCCTTAACCCAATCACCAAACTGGCTCAACCAGGGATATCTTAACTAAAAACCAATTAAGGTTTCTCGTAATTTTAAGCCTTTCGAAAAACTATCCAATAAAATTAAGAGTTCTTGCCATTCAAAAGAATTTTGGAACCCTTAATTTTTAATGTAACACTCCATTGACTAATGGTAAGGGCTTAAATTTGTACCAACCCGTTTTTAGTGCTTTTATGGGTATGTTATTGTAAAATCATTTTGCATTAAATCATCCAAACTTAGATCATAACGTTTCAATACCTTATAATCATGTACAACATCACTCCATTCTTCTGTTTCCAACACTTCCGCGTCAAATATAAAAATCATTAATGTATCAGATGAGATTTGATCCCCATAACTAAAAATAGTCTCCCAACAACTTCTATTTTGCAAAGGTCTATCGCTTGATGATTTTGCAGATATTCTATAATTATATGGATCTTCTGTAGGCCCCGAAGAATGCCTAAAATATGTTGTATCTGGATAATTAGTATCACCCACTACATAAATACTTTTTTCACTATTGTTGATAATGGTAATCCTTTTGTGACAGTCTTCATCTTCATTTTCACAAGTACTGCTAAGCAGTAACACAGTAAGAAACAATATTTGCATCTTTCTCATTTTATCGTGTTTAATATTTATTATTAAGAATAACCGTATTCAATAAACCTGGTATAATAATACTTGGCCCGATTAGATAATCGTACCAAGATAGTTTTAATCGCCCATTTTGGAGTGCAGTCTGATTCCCAGAATCATTATAGGGTTTAGACCAATCATAACCATTTATTGGATTATACGAATATTTCCATTTAGTTCTTTGATTTCCCCATTGATCTTCCCAGTTAAAACCATCTTCATGTTTACTGAAATAACGAAACGCACGTACATTAGCATCTTGTTCTGCTGGGTGAAGGCTATGGGGATCTTTACTTAGTGAACTTGGGATTCCGTATTTCGACAAATAAAACCATCCTGATGTTTGGCTTTGAATATAATGACCATATTCGTGTTGGAATAACCTGTCACTTGGGTCTGCATTGATTCCTCTTTGTCCGTTAATATAGCTACCTAAAGTAATCCCACCCCATCCTTCTGAATATGACTCTACAACAGTGGCTCCTCCATAATAATCAACACTTCTAACCCCTCCAAGTACATTGTGTGTGCCCGAAGCTGTATATCCAAGTGTTGTTTGAGGCAATTGCCAGGTAAACCTTGATACTAACTCCCAAGCCCTTCCAAAGAAACCTTTATTCGAGTCGGTTTTAAACAATCCTTTATCAATTTTCCAGGCTTTATTCGTTTTAGACCATGATGCAGTCGGGTCAAAATCTCTCCACGCATTTTGCCTTGCAGTTTTACTTGTTGGGTCTAAGCCACCTTTAAAAAATGCCGTTGATATAAAATCAACTGCACCTGTAAAAATAGTCCAAAAGAACTCACCGTTAGGGTCAGTGTATTTCAACGGATTATTTATACAATACCCATACCTGTTATAACTCTGTGAAAAATCGGGTGCCTGTACGTAATTGTCAGGACTAAGGAAACGCCCTACAGCCGGGTCGTACAAACGGCCATTCATATTAATCAACCCAAACCAAGGCAGGTGTTCGTGGCCGGTGTATCCACGGCCAAGGAACAGGGCGGGCTCGTTACCGGGTGTATAAGCTAAATGGTTGCTTGGGTTGCGCAAACGCCCCCAGGCATCAAAGCTTAATTCCTGTGTCAAAGAACCGGTACTACTTGCCAAATGGGTAATGCTGCCCAGGTAATCGCGGCAAATAAAATACGTTTGCCAACTGCCGCTACCCACTTTTACATACACCATTGGGGCAGAGTAATAGCCGCCACCAATATACAGTTTTTGTTTTACTGTACCGGCAGCATCGGTATCTTTTTCGTAACATCCACCCAGGTAAAGGCGTTCCAACTCGGTTTGTGTGCCATTGCTTACCACCATTTTTACCCGTTGCCCGCTGGCATTATAGGTAAAATTGGCCACGTAACTGTTTTCGCTAATAGTTTGTGGTTGCTGAAACGAATTATAACTAATGGTTTGGGCGCGTTGCGGAACGGCACTGCTGGTTAAGGTGGCATCGCTTATGGCATAGGGCTTAGCGGTATTGTTGTAACCAAAAGTACCCACATCGTTTTTTTGGGTAAGGTTGCCCTTGCCATCGTAACCTGCGATATAGCTTCCATAACTGGTAAGCCGGTTCAGTCCATCGTATCCAAAGCTTTCGGTTTTATTGCGAGTATTGTCTTTACGGCTAAGCAGGTTACCGGTTGATGCTTCAAAATTATACGTTGAGTTCAGCAGTCTCGAGGCCATACGGCCGGTAGGAATACCGTAAGCATTGTAGCTGTACTGGCGTGCTACAGCCCCGGTAGTTACCTTTGTGGTTTGTCCCAGGGCATTCTGCTCGGTAATTTTAAAGATACTATTGCCGTTAAAATAGATTTCTTGTACATGGCCATTGGCATAACGATTTTGCTCGAGACCTTCAATACTCCCATTTATATAATATTCAGTAAACCGCAAACGGCCATCGGTATTGTAAGCATACCGTTTCTCGATCGAATTACCACCTGGTTCGGTTTCCTTGTCACTAGTAACCCGGCCATAAGTATCATAAGCATATATCGTTGTCGTGCCATTGTTGCTATTTACCGATGCCAATAGGTCTTCGCCTGTTTTATAGGAATAAGTTGTTGAAAACTCGGGACGGCTTTCGCCGATAACCCGACCATAAGTGTCATAAGTGGTCGTGGTTGCCATGCCTCTTGCATCGGTAACTGTTTGTATAAGGCCGGCTGGATTATAGGTATAGGTTGTAATACCTGCCGATGGGTCGTTTAAGGACGTTTGGCGGCCATAATTGTCGTAACCAAACGATGTTGTTACACCCCCGGGAGCTACAATTGACGATGGCTGCCCATCAGGTCTCAGGTTGTAGGTAATTGTTCCCCCAGGGTCTTCCGATTTTATCATATTGCCCAGAGTATCGTAAGTACGTGCGGTGGAAATGCCTTCGTTAACCGTAGTTACCTTAAGCCCACTATAGGTATGTGTTGTTTGTTTACCCGAAGCACTGGTAAGGGTTTTTACCTGGTCATAGCTATCGTATGCAATGGTATTCCAATATGTGGCACTACTACCGGTGAATGGAAGCGAAGTTTTCTGTACCCGCCCATAACTATCGTACTTTGTATCGGTTTTCGACCATTGCCCATCGTAACGTTGACTTGCCGTTCGTACTTCGCGACCAAAAGCATCGTACCAGGCTTTCTGCGATGGCTGACCTGTAGACGTTTGACTTACACAATAAATTCCACCAGTAGCGGCATTCTCCCAGGTATACGAGGTGTTGGTTGTCAAGCCCAAAGCATCTTCTGACTGGGTTTGTCTGCCAAAGGCATCATAGCTATAATTAGTTTGCTGGTTCCTGTGGTTTTTAGACCAATCCATTAAACCTTTTGTATCGTAATGGTAAGTTACGGTTTGCCCCATGGGGTTGGTTTCGGTAAGCGGATGCCCATAAGTGTCATAAGTAAAGCTTGTTGTAAGCTCTGCCGAAGAAAATTGCTTTTCTTTTACCGTCTTTACTTTTCCAAAACTATCATAAGTATAAGTCTCATATCCGACTGTATGACCATTCTTTATAAACGTTTTAACACTAGGTAACCCATTACTGTAGGTGTTAGGGGGATATAAGAAACCGGTTGCCCAACTGTTTCCATCTTTGGTTGTTGTCACGGTTTGATTATAAAGAAATCCAAGAAGATAAGAAGCGTCGCTGGTGTAATTGGAATATACATTGGTTGTTTTAACAGTAATACTGCCCGGGTAGGTACTGGTTTGTGTTAGCAAATTGCCGTAGGTATCGTAGGTATATGCAGTGGTAACGGTTTGCTGAGTACGCTTATCGTATGCTGCATTTTGGGTTAAACGCAGTTTTACTCTTTTGTCCGATAATACGCTTACTGAATATTGATAGGTATTCCGGGCAAGGTACGATTCATCTTTTACCGGAATGGAGTAGTTGTAAGGGTTAATCTCGGTGCTTGATGAGCGGTAAGTAATATTATCGTATGTATTGATTTTTTGGAAGCCCCTGAAACCTAAACCTTGTTTATGGATAACAGCGTTTTGGTAACTATAAGAAAAAGCTTCCTTTTTTGAACCATCGAGCCAAGTTTCGCGTGCAGAAACCACCCATATCGGGGCTTTAAAGTTTTCATATGGGAAAATTGCCCCACTCCCCTTGGTATACAAAGGCCCACTACTGTTGTAAGCCGAACTGTTGAGTCGTTGGTAATCACAAATTGATTCAACCCCAAAACCATTCACTGCCGAGGTAAGCATCCTTTCGCGCTGGTCGTCGCGTTGAAAACGGTAACACGTGGCCACACCATTTTTTACCGTGACCAACTGGTTAAAAATGTTTTGGCTGTTTATATTGGTAGAGATTAATTTGGCATAGGTAGTTTTCGACTGGTAACCATCAGATGATGAGGGCTTACCATTTTTCGTAAGATAAGTGTAGTACTCGGAACTGGTATATTTTATAAGATCACTGAGCCCGTCGCCATTTAAATCCTGAAGTAAAAAACCAGAATTGGTTGCTGTGGTATTGGTGGTGCCGGTAAAGGTTGTTTTATAAAATTGCCCGTTCCCTTTTGAGTGATACATTTCCCATGTCGTTCCGCTCGATGGCGATACCAAAATGTCAATGAGTCCATCTCCGTCAAATTCCCCTGGAAGGAAAGTACGCCCGGCAAGGGCAGGTTTTTTTAAGCCGGTATAAGTAGCAACTTTGCGCATGGTATAGCTTGAGCCGGAGATGTCAAAAGTATAAATACTTGTCCCCAAATCGTTAATCAAACACACATCACTCTTTCCATCGCCATCATAATCCATAACAAACAAGCGGTCGGTATTTTCCTGTGCCGCATCGGCATCGGTTTGGCGAGTACCCAAAAAATCAACAATATAAGGAAAGGCATAACCTTCATAAAGTTTTTTATTACTTTCTAAGTCAAACAAATAACACTTTGAAGTAATACTTGTATTATCTATTGGATTATGGTTTGATACAGCAAGGACTTCCATTTTCCCGTTACCGTTAAAGTCGCCGGTAAAATAAAACTTTGGATGAACACTTTTGTCTCCATCTGCATCAGTCAACACTGTTGAGAAATTAAAATCACGCGTATATTTTAAGGCTAACCCGGAATAAAGGCTAGATCTATAAACCTTAAAGCTTACTTTATCATAACTCCCGCTTACACCGTTATTTACTTTAACAACCTCTTCTTCATATTTCCCATCCACATTGGCACAAAAAATATCTATAAAATTGGCTTCTGTCAGGACATAAGGAATATACGTCGCAAAATCGGAACTAAGTCCACCATAAAAAAAGATTTTTTCATCGCCTTCGTACATATTATCATAACGATTTTGCGAATGTCTAAATGTTGTTTTATGCCTATAGTGATTCCAATAAGAATTCTGATTGAGTATTGAAATCAGTCCATCATCATCTGAACCATAATCAAATTTTCCTTTGGCAAAACGTACCTGCTCAGGATTATCGTTAGTATTGTACCATTGAAACAACTGGCAGGTACTTTTATTATAGCTATTTTGTGTCGAGCCTGTTCCATAGCTAAATACCAATGGGTTATATGATTCAGCTCCGGCAGTATAATTAATCTTACTCAGTACCGAAGTGTTTCGTTGGGTTGAATACTCGAAACCATAAGTATGTAAAATATTGGTGCCATATTTACAATCTATTTTTTGTAATAAACGGCTTTCCCTTATATCCAAGCCCCCTTTGTATGCAACATTTACATCTGAACGGCCGGTTGTATATGTGAATACTACACTTGCAGCACTGTTCTCTCCATATTTAATACTTGTGATGAGATAATGCCCGTAAGAATAGAGATAGGTATATTTAATTTCATTTCCATGCAAATCGGTTATGCTCATTAATGGGTATTCGAGGTATTTTGATATAGTATTGGACGAGTTCCCAAATATACCTGTCTGCCCATTGGGGTAAAGCACCTTAAAATATTTTACCACTTCGCCATTTAGATAGGCTATTACCCTAATGTTACCTAGCTCGCTCTCGTATCGGATATAAGTTGTAGCACTACTGGTTTTAATCAGGCGCATGCCATCAAGGTAAAAAGCATCATCTTTGTTAAGAGTTATCCCTTCTGCTTCATTGTCGTAATGTATGCTTTTCCCGGCGCGGGTAATTGTAGGAATACCACTTACACTCCAACCCATGCCTAATTCACCGTTCCCACTCAGGCTGTTATAAACCAATGCCAATTGTGGCTGAATGTTATTTGATCCGGGATATATATCGATGGGAACGTGAAAAGTGGCAGAACCGGAAGGAGAAATCCCTGAAGTTATGGGAATGGAACCAACTGCTTTTGAATTATCGATGGTTACCAAGGTTGGTGTTATGCTTTCTGCCGCAACAGGCAGGCTTCTCTCGCTGTCATCACTTTGCTCCGGCATTTTCATACTGATATCAGTATCATCCGAAGATGTCATGATTTCAGCCCTAGGGAAAAGAGCCATCTTCAATGAATCTTCCCATTGTTGGTATTCTTCATCAGTATAATCTTCTTTATTCTTGTTGTTGCCATTTCCATGTTGGGCATTTACTTCATTTGTCACAAAGAATACCAGCAATAATATGATTACAAATTGCTGTAAGTAAAAATGTTTCATAATTGTCAGGTGTTATCGGTTAAACTATTCTTTAATTATTTTCCAGGTCACAGATTCAGTACCTACGCTTATTCTCATTAGGTAAATACCCGAAGGCTGGCTGCTTATATTCAACTGCATTAACGAAGAGGTAAGCGGTTTACGCATCAGTTCCCCACCACCAATACCGGTAATACTTACCTCACCCTTCATTTCATTATCGATTGTTGGTACACTTACCGATAAAACACCTTTTGTTGGGTTGGGGTAAATTGTAATTGATTGCTCAAGTAAGAGGTCTGTTTTAGGCTGCACTTCGGCAGTTTCAGCATTGTTCACAATGGCCGATTTTGTCATGTTAATTACCCTGGCAGTACGGTTGCCAGCAGCATCGTAAGTATAACTTACATCTTGGCCGTTTACAAAAAACGGAAACATTGCACCCATTAGAATGCAAAGGATTAAAAGGTTTTTCATGATTTTTTTCAAAGGGTTTATGTAACCAACTTATAGCGTGGCTACGTTATTAATATTTAGACTAAGAAATCGATTCCGATTACAGTTTAATAAATCTCGAAACTACCAGAAATACAGCTTCCATCTGATTTTATAAAGCAGATATTGTAGGTGCCTGAATCCAACTCCAAAGTGCTGAATGATAAACTTTTTTGTGAATTTGTGTCAACATGGTTGGAATATACAATCCCGCCAGAATAAGAATAGATGTCTATTGTTACATTCCCGATGTTATAAGAAAAAACAATATTCAAACTCGTAGAATTAATACTTGCTGTAACCGGATTGGGTAATAGCCTTCTGACTTTTGGGCTGGGTGTATCCGTTTTTAGCTCAATTTCGTGCTCTTTATCATCTTCTCCAGGCATTACTGAAACTGGCAATAATGTTCCTGCGTTTAAGGTAAGAGTTATAAAGAATGTTAAGCAAAAAAAAGTTAATGATTTCATGCGTTTATGGTTTTTGTAAAACAATGACCCTAAAGTATTGGCAGTAAAAACCAAAAACAAGAAGTTTTAATCCCCATTAAGCTTTTTTTGCTATTGAAAGAAATATAATAGTCGAATTATATGATAATTACACATTTTTCAAGATAGATATTATTAAGCTTTTTGTTTCCAACAAAACTTGTAAAAATGAATTATGATTAACGATAATCAATCAAATCTGATAAATAGTCACGAATATTTCCATAGGATGTTATCCGCAATTTTTTTCGTATTGCACTCTTTTTAACCTGTACTGTATTTACTCCATAATTTAAGGCAAGAGCAATTTCTGTATTTTTAAAATCGGAATAGATAAGACAGCATATCCTAAATTCCGATTCATCAAGCTGAGGGAGTGCATCTCTAATATAGTCGAAGCTATTATTATTTATTGTATTCATTTTTTTGTATAACAGATCCCAGTCTAATGTTCGCTCCCCATATACAACTTCATTGAACTTTTGAAGTAATTTTCTCCCTTTCTGCTTTTCGTCGTCTTTAAGGTAAGCCTCCAAAAGTGCCGTCTTCTTTAATATATCAAAATGTTGAATTAATATGTTTCGAGAAGAAACCTCCTTCTCGTCATAGTTGCAAACCATTTCCTTTAATTGGTATATTTTATTTTCGGCTTCTATTAAATATCTTTCTTTAAGCAAAGATTTTCTGTGGCTAACAAATAACACTATTAGCAATACCAAAACTGTGACCAGTAATAATAACCATAGCTGTTGACGCGCGATCAATAATTTTTTATTTTGACTATTTAACCGTTCATATTGGTACTTCCCCTCTATTTCGAGAATAGCCCTATTTTTATTTTCACTGATAATCATTGCCAAGTGCTTGCTGTACAACTTATATTTGTCCAGTGCCTTTTTGTAGTCCTTTTCTTTCTCATGAATGGCTGACCACGTTTTATAAATATTGGCAGAAAAATAATTGTTATCTTTTGATGGCAGATATTCTTGACCGATATTGAGATAATAAAAGGCAGAGTCTGTTACCCCCATTTGTTCATAAACTTTTGCCAGATTACATGCAATCCTCACCAGGTCAGTTGAATCCTGATAATGCGACATTGCTTCATAAAAACATTCTTTTGATTTTATTAGGTTTTTGCTTTCTCGTAATGCAACCCCCATGCTTTCTAAAATGTTATTTCTGGAACCAAACAAGTGTTTGGCTGCTGCAACATTCAGTGCATCATTGTAATAAATGAAAGCACTATCAACTTGTTCCTGAATAAGAAAACAATTGCCTAAATAATTACTAATAGCTATTTCATTTTTATGATTTCCAACTTTTTTAAAATATGCCTTTGCAGATTTGTAATATTCAATTGCTTTATTCGTCAATAACTGCTCATAATAAATACCACCAATGGAAGCGGCAAACAATCCCTTTAGGTTATCATTATCAATAAGGGAAAGATATTCTTCCGCCCCTAAATACACCTGTAATGCCTTGTCATAATCTTGTTGTTCCTGTTTCACCCTTCCACAATAAAAAGTAGCAAGTGCAGCTAATTCTAGATTATGTTTGTCGGAATAATATTTCTGTACTTTAGTAATTATTGTATCGGAGGTAATATCCTCGTAGGCTTTGTCTTTTGCCTGTATTTGTATTAGATAGTAATAATAATATGCATTTTTCGGCAACGACTCAGGATTCTTTATTCCCTTTAGTACAAGTAAAGCACTATCGGGATGTTCTTCCATAATGGATTCTGCCTGGTCTGTTAACTCTTTTGCTCTTCCTGATTGTTCTTGACAAGAGAAGCTAAAAATCAAGCAAATCAAACTAATAATGTAAGTAGTACTGTTTTTCATCTGTTTGTATTTGCGACGCCTATACAGAAATACGGAAAAATCTTATGTGCATTTTAAACGTCATTATAAAGGTAATAAAATAGGGAAAAATTACCCCACGCTATATTAAGTTTACCTTTTGTTAAATTTTTCCCGTTCAATATCTTCGGCTTGCTCCTTAATCATCCCCTCATAATTTTCAACCTGTTCCTCAATGTTAGAAATGCTATCGCTGTTCCTATTATAAGTAAAGATTGTTTCCAATCGAAGTAAATCTTTGGAGCTCGCTTTCCCTTCCATTTTAATATACCGATATTTCAGGTCGCTATCTTTTAATTGACTATTATTTTTGAGTTGCCAAATATTGCCACCCCACGAAAGCAAGATTATTAAGGCCATTGTAATAATAGTAATGGCCGTTTTGCTTCTCCGAAAATCCACAATAAAAACATGTTCTTTGCGAATAACCATATTCGTTGGAGTTTGCAAACGGTCTCCCTTTTCATCAAGTGGAACTATTATAGCTTTTAATTCAGTCAATATCGTTCGAATATTATCATTGACTTTCCCGAGAGAGTAGCCCGCAACCTGTGCCTGAATTTTTTGTAGTTCCTTTATTTGCTCCGGAGAAAATCGTTTTTGATTAACACGGTTACGTAATTCGTGCATCAATACGACAATCTCTTCGGTGTCAAAGTTGGATTTTGTTTGATTATCAGAAATTCCACATTTACTCAACTGCTCTATCTTTTGCTTAAGTTCTTCGAACAAGGCATAAACTGTTGAAGCATCCATTTTGCCTGTACCCATTGTTGTTAATTTTGCTGTTTATAGCCTTCGCCCTTTTTTTCGTCGTTTTTTCTTTAAGGCTTCCTGTCTTAAATATTCGGCATAGTCCTCGTCATAACCGGATGAAGGATTCAGGATGTCGAACAGACCTCCCAAAGAAGAAACCGTTGCTCCAACTGCAGAAGAAAAACCTTCATTGTTGCTATGAACGCTCCGGTGTGTCGGTTCTCGTTGAATGTGCATTGACCGGTCATTTTGCTGAAGTTGGTAACTAATTTTAGAATAGCTGAATGCCCTGTCAATTTTGGAGCCGTTGAATACATATCCGTTTTTACCAAATCGTACTCCCTGGATTTTATCTGTACTTCCGTTTTTTCGCAATTCAACGGTAACTCCAGATTTCCGAAGTTTTGTATCCAGTTCCGACCAGTTCCGGCATTCAGGAATCGTTGATTGAAGTATCCGGTAAATCTCATATTTAGATTTATCCGGTTCTTTGAGCCGGTGTTCTTTCACATTTTCCTTACCCGAAGCAATGTAAAGCCCGTACTTTTTCGTCAGTTCTATACAAATTTTAGTGTTACGCAGCTTTTCATTTTTATCAGAAATCCTGTTCCCTTCATTATCAATCCTGTTTATTACCAGGTGCAAGTGCGGATGATCTGTATCATAGTGTCGGGCAATGATGTACTGTGTATTCATATATCCCATTTTATCCAGGTACTCATGCGCAACACCAACCATAAATTTATCGGTTAACCGGCCTTTGTCCTGTGCTGAAAAATCCAGTGAGATATGTGCCACCGGCTTTGAGATTTTGGGTTTCAGTTTACTTTGGGCAATAAAGCTTTGAATGACGGATGCTTTGTCTTTTAAACGTACCCCTTCGGCAAAAAGCAAACGGGCATCCTTTTTATCCAGTATATAGTTTACCGCTCCCTTAAAACCACGTCCCTGGACAATCTTAGCAATCATCTTCTATTCGTTTAATTACTTTGTCCAGACGTTCACTCATAATAAGACAATGGTTATGCACTTCAATATATCCGGCGGCATTCGCTGTACGGGCAATTTGATTGACATTGTTTGCCATGCCGGAAAGCTGCCGGATGTGTCTCATCAGTTCCGGGGTAAGACGCTGTTTTATCACAGTTGAGCGGATGCCCTGACGGATAAATTCACTGCGGTTAATTCCTGCCACACCAGCTTTGGCTTTCAGCGAATAATATTCTTCGGTAGCCATTTTTACAGTAATTTTATAGCCCATCTTTTCAGAAGGTTTCTTAGCTGGCCTGCCATTGGTGTTTCTGTTTTTTATCGTTTTCATGTAAGTTTCCATTTTAATTGTTAATGAGACCGGCGGGATGTTTTTGCCTCGCAGAGCAAGGTTTCGGGCTGACCGAAACACAAACTTGCTATCCCAAAGAACAGTATTGTTCCATTAAAAAGGGTAAGTCATAACACATTGTACAGACTTACTCTACTTACTTCACAACTTTTTCCAGTTCTCCACATCTCCCTGGTAACTCCTCAGATGGTGCCGGGCAAGGTTTTCCACAAAGCCCGAAACGCTCATCCTCCGGCCTCCCAACCTGCGGACAATTTCGTCCAGCCGGTCGCGTACCTCACGGCTGACAAAAACAGGTTTGCGGTCTTCCAGTTTCGGAACCTGTAAAAAGGTTTCCCTGTACTGCTCCAGTGATTCTTTCCGTTGTTTGCTCCCTGTTCGTTTGGATGCTGTCGGCACAGGCTGCTGTGGACCTGTTTCGGCTGCTTCTGAACTGTTTTCTGGAATAACATCCTTGTTTTCCTCGCTGGCATCAGTGCCTTTATCCTTCCAGCCATCTGGCATCCAGTCCTGCATGGTTTGTTCTTTGCGCTTACTGTCATTCGTGTGCTTACTATCCATAAAACATTGTATTTAAAATGTGAATATTACAGTTCCAGTTAACCCAGTGAACCGCTTGTCGGTAGCAAATAAACAGTGATTAATCAATGCAGTAGCAGTACCGGGTTCAGTTGGACCAGTCTGCCCTGTATTTCTTTTTCACCGGCACAACAGGGTGTTTAAACTGCACTGTGTTGCACAACTGAAAGAGCGAAAACTGCCGGGCATTCTGTGCTGAGTTTGTCCACAGGTGTAATTGTATTGAAGGCATTTACCACATCTTACAGGGAAAGTGATTTTACAGGAAACAGTGTTTTGACTGAATACACAAAACCGCCTGTGCAGACAATCCCTACCATATCGGAGACACACACTACCACTTGCTTGCAAATCCATTGCAATGGTTGTAATTCTGCTTTTATTCGTGAGAAAAGCAGAAAACAATAAAAATAATTGTCATGGAAATAGTAACTATCGATGCTGAAACATTTGAAAAAATGCTCTCAAAATTTGAGCATTTCGCAGAGCGTGTGGAACAACTTTCCCGCCTGCACGGTCCCCGGGATATGGGTCAGTGGCTTGACAACCAGGATGTGTGCCTGCTGCTGAAAATATCACCAAGGACTTTGCAAACACTCCGGGACAACGGGACACTTGCCTTTTCCCGGATCAACCACAAAATCTACTACAAACCTGAAGATGTGGAAAAGATAGTTCCCGTGGTGGAGGACAGGCGCAAACAAGCAATTTATAAAGGGAAACAGGTATGAACACAGACGGAGAATACCTGGTAAATGCCGATTTCCCGTTTTCGTGGCCGGGGGCATGGGAAAGCGTAAATAGTAATCCCGATGTCTATATCTTCCGGGGATATGAGGGCAATTACTACCTGCTTGCTTACAGCTATGACAAGGAATGCGAACGTGGAAGTTTTTCCTGTTATGAGATTGAACCAGATGAAAAAGGCTATTCTATCCGCATGGGAACAAAACACTGCCGGTTGGAGCAGGAAGAAAAACCTTACGGCTTACATATCACCGGCTGGGGCAGTTATATGAAGAACTGAGAAAAATATATCAAAGAATCAATAATCAAAAAAACAGAAAATTATGGGTAACCAGTTAATCACACAGGAAAACGACGAAAGGATCAAATCATTTTTCCTTTCACTGGAGCGACTTTCGCGTATTATGGAACATTTATTCTCGCTCAGGAAACCGGAACTGAACGGGGAGAATTTTTACACGGACGAAGATTTATCACAAAAGTTAAAAATCAGCCGAAGGAGTTTACAGGACTATCGCAACCAGGGACGTATTCCCTACATTAAGCTAGGAGGGAAAATACTATACCGGTCTTCCGATATTGAAAAAATACTGAATGATGGTTACAGGGAAAGCTTTAAGAGGTAAAAGGATGAAGCTGGCATGTTGCATTTTGCAAAGAAAGTAGTCAGAAATCTTTATTCTTATCAATTGTATTTTAATCATCATGGCAGATAACGACAGCAGTTAAATTTTCATTTAGGGAAAGCGGTTCAGGAGAGGAGATTCAATTGTCAATGCCTATCTTTGATAGTATAAATGACAGGTGTAACATGTGGTCTGATTGGAAAGAACAAATCAAACACCAGCCGAAGGTCAGGCACAGTTTACTGTGGGAATATGACCTTAAGGGCTTTGACTGGCAATATATGCGGGCCTTAGTGGTTGAGCGTGTAATTGAAAGGGGCTGGGATGAAGATTATTATGCCCTGTTTTCCCTTTATGGAGGAATGGAGGGGGTAAGACAGATTATCCGGGATGAAGTGCTGCTGCTTTCCGGTAAAGACATTGCTTTTGTCTGTGTTGCTTTTAATCTAAAGAAAGAAGAACTAATGTGTTATAAACGCCGGGCAACGTAACTTATTTACCATAGAGAAGCTTAATCCCCTGTAATTATGTAAGTCCATTGATTGTTTTCTCCCTTTTCAGACTGATAAACACTTCCCAAACAGAAGGAGAATAAATAAGACAAGCTTTTTCGTTGGAATACTACCCGGAGGGTGGAGATTCCCAACGAAAACCCGCAGGGCTGGAGCTTGACGTTTTGTTCCCTTCCGTTATTTTTGTGTTCAGTTGAAAAAGGATAATAAAAAACGGCGGGTTTTAACTGAGATAACCTTCGTTGTTGATCAACCCTGTCATACCTTTTAAAATTTTGTTGTCTGCTTTAAAGTGTGCAGGCTCCGGGAAAGTGCAGGCCGGTAGTGAAACGGACGGGCTTCTCTTTCCGTGGGGTGCCTGAGGCTTATCCGACGTACAGGCAAAACAGCACCGGTTCCATGAGGCACGAATGGATTTAGGTGGGATGAAGACTGGTAGTGGGATGTGCCGTGGCAATGGGGGTAAATCAGCACAAAAGAAAAGGAGAAATATTGTATTCTAAGCATTATAAAAAAAACAGCCCGGTCGTTAACAATGCGACCGGGCTGTTTTGCCTGTTTTTTAAATACTAATTTACTACTTCGTCCAAAGCCTTGCCTGCTTTAAACTTCGCCACTTTCTTCGCTGCAATTTGTATTTCTTTACCCGTCTGAGGGTTTCTACCCGTACGGGCTGAGCGTTCAGAAACAGAAAATGTTCCAAAGCCAATTAACTGGATACTTTCACCTTTTGCCATAGCACCTTTTACTGTATCAACAAAAGCGTTAACCGCTTTATCTGCATCGGCTTTGGTCAAGCCTGCTTTTTCAGCCATCGCTGAAACCAATTCTTGTTTATTCATAATCATTAATTATTTAAAGCAACCAAAATAGGAAAAAATTGCTTTTAACCAATTTATCGTTTGAACTCAATCACTTTCCTGCTTTTGTTTTGCGTTCTTCTTGTTTTTTTTCCTTCGTTCCATCAACTTGTCCATATCTTCTGATATTTTCTGTTCCGTGATTTGTGCATAGCCCTGTGTGGTAGATATATTGGAATGCCCCATCATTTTGGCGATGCTTTCGATACAAAGCCCTGATGAAATCGCCAAAGTCCCAAAACTGTGGCGGCTTTGATGGTACGAGAGGTTCTCTTTCAAGCCAATTAATTTTCCTATCTGGTTTATATCGTACCAAATCATATCCCGGACAGGCAGCGGAAATACAGGCCGACTGTCGTCGGTGGTATTGTAAAGCGAAAGTATCTGTTCTGCTACCGGGTGCAGGGGGATAAATGCCTCCACTTTTGTTTTTACACGCTCTTTGCGGATATAAAGCCGCCCTGCTGCCGTTTTTCCGATGTGGTGCGGATACAACCGGTGCATATCGACATAGGCAAGCCCTGTCAGTGAAGAAAAGATAAATGCCCTGCGGACCAGTTCCATGCGCGGGTCACTCATCGGGGTTTTCATCATCCGCTTTAAATCCTGCCTGCTGATATAGCGGTGCCTGGCCGGTTCTTTCTTTTCGTACTTTACATCTTCCAGCGGGTTGCTCCTTAACACTTCGCTGTCAATGGCAATGTAGATAAGCCGGTTGAGCCAGGTCAGGCATTTATTGATATACCCCGATTTACGGTCATGTAACGTTTTCATATAGGTCTTGAACGATTCTCCAAACTCCCGGGTAATATCTGCAAAAGCAATGTCTTCCATTTTCCGTGAACGTAGAAATTCCTGTAAGTTTAGCTGCGAAAGTTTGGACTGCCTATAGGTTGTTGTTGAATTTATCTCAATTGAACGTACCCGCAGGCGTTCTGTTTCCACTTTGCCTGCTTCAAGCAGGGATGTGGGAATGGTATTTACCCCGGTAACCGTATTTTTCAAAAGTTCACTGCTGACTACGCCCTGTCCTTCCAGGATGTGTTCATAGGTGTGTTCTATACGGGTGCGGAATGCAGAAAGACGGTTGTTCTCCCTTTCGGTATTGATGGTGCCTTTTTTTGCATTCCATTCTCTTGGCTGGCAATAGATACCTGTTGTAAGTACCGCCTGTTTCCCGTCGATACTGATACGGCACATAACGGCGGTTGTGCCGTCGGCCTTCACTTTATTACGATTGATATAGAATAATATTCTGAATGTACTTCGCATAATGATATACTGTTTAATGTGATTGATTTTACAAAATGAGTTTTAAGTCACGGGTTGCTTCTGTGAGCTTATCCATATCGTCGAATAATTTTTTGGGGGTAACACGGGCATAGATTTGTGTGGTCTGGATATTGCTGTGCCCCAGCATCCGGCTGATGGTTTCTATCGGTACGCCTTCTTCGAGCGTAATTAAACTGGCAAAGCTGTGCCTCCCGGCATGGTAGGTCACCGGCTCTTTTATGCCCGCCATAACCCGCAGGCCTTTCATGTTGGCTTTTACCATCTCTGCCGATTGCGACGGGAACAGGGTGTCCCTGCTTTCATCCCTGTATTTTTCAAGCAGGACAATGGCTTCGGGCAGCAGCTTGACACGTGCCCGGTAATCAGTTTTCTTCCTGCGGTATTTGAGCCACAGGCTTCCTTCTTCATCTGTAAACAGGTTTTCACTGGTAATCCGAACTACATCGGCGTAGGATGTGCCCGTATAGCAGGCAAAAAGGAACAGGTCACGGGTAAGCCGGGTTGAAGGGCGGTTGGAGGGTATGTTCAAATCACGTATTTTTTCAAAACTCTCCCGGCTCAATGCTTTCGGGGTGGTTTCTTTCTGTTTGGGCAACTTATAATGGGCAAAATGAAATTTCTCGGAAAGCCCCTCCCTGAAAGCAATCTTACAGATTTTTTTCAGGATAGCCAGGTAATGGCGGACGGTATCCGGCGAATACCCCAACTCGCCCAAGGCAAAATCCTGGTACTCCCTGATAAATTGCTCGTTTAACTGCCCGAAGGCGACATCTTTTGTCCTGAACTTCTTTTTAATGAATTTGCCCAGTGAACGGTGGGTATAGACATAGGTGCCCAGCGTGGTCGGGGCAACGTCTATCCCGATACGTGCCCTCAGCCCTTCCATGTATTGGCTGAGCAGTGCCAGCAGGCTTGTTTGTGAGTCCATACTCCCCTGGTACATATCTTTTACCGATTCCGCATCGAAAGGCTTTTTACGTTCTGCAAGGGAATCGAATGCCGAATGTACAGCCAGTAACAGCTTTTCGATTTTTTGATTGATTTCAACCGCTTCATGGCTTTTGCCGTCCAGACGGCTCTCGCGCGGGTTCCATAGTTCGGGGGTGCAGGATAGCTTACTGCTGAACTGTGCCATGGAATTGTTGACGGTAATGCGCCCCATGATGGGGGCTTTGCCTGATTTGGTCAGGCCGCTCTTTTTGAGGTAGAGCAACACCTTGAATTTTTCTACTTTCATACGCTTATAATTTTACCGGGTAAAATTACCCCTTATACAAGCGCTCCTTGTTATGCAAAAGATTGTGAATCAAAGAATAAAACCCGGTCAAAACTTCTGAGATTTGCTTTCGGTTACCTGTTTCGGTTCCGGTAACTACCCGGTTAACGGTTTGGTAACTGAAATACTGCAATATCCTGCCGGATTTTGGTTCCCATCATCATGTAAAAAAGAGAAAAACAACTCATTATAAACCGCTTACGTTTTATCTGCATTATTCTGTTTTTGCCTGCTTTTGAGGATTTTACTCACATGGCCCGGCATACTTTCGCGACTACAGTGACTTTAACCAACGGCGTTCCGCCCGCAGGCAATACTGTTTACAATAAAAAGGGATTTGGCGTTGATGGAAAGATCCGATGTAAGTATTTTCCATTTTACGATGCCGAATCCTTCTCCCTTTTTGTACAAATACTTATCATTAATAATGTATTTCCCCTTTTTTGGGGATTGGATTACTTCCAACTTTTTTAGTTTTTTAATCGACCTTTCAATAGTTCTAAGGGACAGGTCGGATATAGATGCCAGCAATGGATTCGCAACTGTTGCCACACCATCTTTATTGGCTTTTACAATCAACGTGTATAGTAGAAACTTATCCGTTCGATTCAATCTTTCCCCGTTCACATGTGTTAACTCCATCACTTTGTTTGTTATCCTTCCATACGGAATCTTTTTATTCATAATAATACCTATGTTTTAATTGTTTAAATAATTATTTCAACTTCATGTCAGTACGTCAATATTCTGACATTATCATTTATTTTGCACCTACTGTGCTAAAAAATTACAATTAAAATATTATGATTTAAAAATATGGATGGATGCATTGAGCAACCGTAACAGATGCGACAGAAATAGATAAATTCTGTTAAATCTACAAAACCTATGCATAATAATATTATAAAAGAAAATACTTTTCTTGAAAAAAGATTGATCCAGGATACCAGAATGTTACTATTAGTTTTTTTTTTTACATTAAAAGTATATTTCTTATAGGCTAATAGGATACCACGTTGTTAACAAGGTGCTAAATTTGTCTTCAGTACGCGAGTAGCGGTGTACTCCGAGTGCTGGAATTTGGATACTTCTCAGGTTATTTGTAAATCTTATCCCTCCCTTAATGAATGCAACTGCGACTCAGGCACAAAATCCTTGTTATGCTTTTCTGCATTTCCAATATGATTCAACACAGTTGTGATTGGTTATTAGGGAATATTCTTATAAAACAGAGATTTTAAACACAGTGATAGTGAATTTTGATTCATGTCACGAGCTTGTGAATAGGCCTATTGCCACTCACCCAAAATTGGGAAATGGGAAAGTATCCCCGGGGCATTCTTGTGGAAATTTTAATATGAAACGTTATTGTATTACAAGAGATGAGAATTCAGCTTGGTAGCCAACAAGCGATTGATACCTTGGTGCTGATAACCGAATATTATTTAAACCTCTCATACCTGTTTTCCAAAAGTCTCTTGTACGATTCTTTCATTTCTTCAGATAAGAAAGATTTATTGAGCCATTTAAGTGCTTTGGGTTTATTCCTAAGCATTCTCTTTTTGACTCCTTGAATTTGTTTGTCGGTCAAACCTAATACTAAACCCAGTTTTTCAAAATGTCCCCAGTTCAGTTTTTTCTTTTTCCCGTCCAGTGTTAGTGCCAGCTCTTCCGTATCTTCAGGTAATATAATTGCGACATTCAGCAAATCGTAAGCCGGTGCCAATATCCAACCTGAGGAGCTTTCAATCAAAGAAAAGTTTTTAAGGTGCATATCATTATTGCCAGTCAGAAAACTAAATAGTGCAAGTTCCAAGAAGAAGATTTTATCCAGCATTGTATTATCAGAATATGCATGAAGTGCTTTTCCAATCTTCTCCATTGAACTTTTATACTTGTCGAAAGCCTCTGTTATTTGAAACATATCCAACATGTGTATTTTCTCACCATCCTCGGTCCGGTCAATCCTTTTTGTGATATATGATAATTCACCCGATTTCAAACGTATTAAACTGGATGGGACAACACGAATGCCCATGGCTTCTGCCATTCGCATGGTTACATGTTCATTCTTGGGCATTTCCTGAAAACGTTCGTTGGGAGGCTTAAATATGTACTGCCCTCCAAGGGCTCCAACCACCGTTAAACGGACATCTGCTTTCCCTTTCGTTTCTTCTATTAGAGACATAGATAATTTGGCCTGAACACCAGGGACAGTCACACTACGTTCTACAACATCCTTTGCCAGTTCTGTCATCTGGTCTAAAGAATATGGTATTTGTGGAGGTGTTGTTGAACCAAAAAACTCTTTGCTACAGGCAGCATGAAAGTCACCCTCACAATCCAGAGCTTCATAGCAATATAAACATCTATTCTTCATTCTCATCCATTATAGGAACAATACTAACAGCACCAATGCAGTTCTTGCAACATGCAAGCAATAACCCCATTCGGTCATTCTGATTTATTTTCCAGTTAGTAGACGCAATATCCAACAACCACCCCTCGGGAATAAGGCCATCAAAAAAAGCGAATAGTCTTGTTTCGTGGTAGGGTTCCTTTCTAACTGGCATTGAAAAAGTGATGAAATCGTCAGGATGATCTTTCACATACTGTTCATCGTATTGAAAAACGTATTCCCCATCATCTGTTTCGACAATTGTCCCGGCAAAGTAATTCTTATATAAGACCTTACCTTTTCTCATAATTCAAGTTCTTTGCTATTCACGGGTGCCAATTCATGACCAAACATACTTAATACAAGATTCACCTTATCCATATTCAGGTTGGTTTTTCCTTGTTCAATTTTACGAACAACAGTCAATGCAACTCCTGCTCTTTCAGCAAACTCTTCCTGTGTAAGATTCACCTCTTTCCTTCGTTCTTTCACAAACTCTGCTAATCGCCTCATTATATGCTTTTAAATATAATACAAGGCAAATATACTATTTTATATGCATTTAAATATAATTAGAGAAGTAAAATATAGATTATATGTTTAAGCATATACCTGTTGCATTCTCACATAAATGAAGTTAGTACGCGAGTGAGGAAGTACCCTATATGAACGAAAATTAAAAGACTAAGGATAAAGTATCCCCGGGTGTTCATAATATACAAATTTGAATTAGGGTGACAATTCTCAATCAGATGTAAACTATTTACCTTGACTTTAATACAACTTTTACTAAAAATTACCCTGACTTTTCTACATCGAAACAAAACTGAGCCCATATAAAGAAATAATAATCTTCAGAACCAATTCGAAGCAAATGCCTTACAATCTAATTTTAAGGTTGACTTAGACAAGCACTAATGGCAAAATGATCACTATAAGAACCATTGCTCAATGTATCAAAATTCATCAAGTATTTCTTTCTATACATAAAGTGATCAATTCTTTTTGAAGGAGATTGAATAGGCCATGTGAAACTAAGGTCATCCTCAAAGAAACCAAATTCTTTCTCCAAAGTTTGACTATCAATATTGAAATCCCCAACTATTATCGAGTGCTCATTATGATTTGATAGTGACAACAACTTGTTCAATTGAGTTACAGCACAATCTTGGTTCTTAGATAAATGAACAAAATACATATCCAGATCTAAATCATAAAAATTTAGATTAATACTACACCTTGGTTCTTTGTCTTCTTGAATGGTTAGGTCAGTGTAAGAAATAATACCAACATCATTCTTGGTAAAGAGAGCGGTTCCATACTTTCCTTCCTTGCCAATTTGTAAGGTTTCACAGAAACTTGAACAGGTATAACCACATTTATCTCTAATTTCTGCAAACTGATCAATTCCAAATGATCGCTCTACATTACGATCCACCTCCTGAAGAAAAAGAATATCTGCATTGAGGGATAACACATATTCAACTATTGACTGAATAGAGGCATACTTACACCTGCATATATTAAAACTTACTACTCTCATTAAATAAAATATTATATCCTTTGAATTGTTATTCCTTGATGCCAAGAAAATGGATTATAAGGCGAAGCAAATTTCTTTAAAAAAGGATTGACATTCTCACAAATAAAAGTTCTAAATCCGTCCCCATCTCCTTTAAAACTATAATTGTCATTTACATTATTCAGCATTGTTGGGACTCTAATATCAAGAGGAACAACAGAATTCTTAGTATTTGGTAGCTTAAAGTCATTTAGGGTCCTCCAATTTTGATCCAACTTTGAAATAGAAAAAGTATCAGCTACGCATTTTACACCACGCCAAATATAACCAAACCTATTTTTTGTTACAATAATAATAACACCATTATCAGATAAGATCTTTATACAATCTTCTATAAGTCCTTTAGCATTTTTGATGTATTCTAATGAATGAATCAATAATATTATATCGAACTTGTAAGATAATAACACTTGAGGGACCCCCGTTTCAACATCGCAACAAAGTTTTTTATTTGCACCATTATGCTTAAGCATTTCTGATGATATATCCACTGCACAATAATCTGTACAACCTAATTGCCGAAGGACTTGTACCCATATACCTGAGCCTGAGCCAATATCAAGGCAACTGAAAGTCTCATTTTTAATATTTGATAAGATTGAGCCTTCAATAAACTTTCGAGTGTCAAGAAAATCGGCATAACCTTCTGGTAAATATGTCCAACGTTCTTTATTAAACTTCAAGGAATCACCATCGAAGAATGTTTTTATATCAAGCTGCATACTCATTTTAGCAAAGGTTTGAATGCTAAAAATATTATTAGCAAAATAAGAAAAGAGAATAAGGGTATTTTAGTATAAAACGCTAATTCAGAATCAATTATAAAATTAAATAGAATTGGTACTAATGTCAGGACTAAAGTAACTTTTACAACAGCTTTTTGCAAGAAGCGGTTTTCCTCACTCGGTATTGTGAAACGACTTAATCCATCTAAAAAAGAAAAAACCTTCTGAGCTGAGACTTCTTCATCAAATGTTAGCATTTTTTCATAACACATGTTTATCACTTCTTGGAGCACATGACCTTTGATTCCAGCACATAGTAATATATGTGTTGAAATTCTAACAAGACCAGTATTGCCGGTTGAGTCATTAATCCGAATATTAAAAGTAGTAATTCCTTCATTAATAATATTTGAAAAACTTTTCCCCTCCTTAAAACGAATACGATCAATAAAAGTAAACCTATATGTTCTATACCGAATTCCCTCTGGCAATGTCTTATTTATTAGTTCTGTATAGTGATTGGTTCTATCCAAAGAATAACGAACAATTCTATCAACACAGCCCTTGTTCTGCACTTTCGAACTTTCATAAATAATAAATCTTTTACGATAGATTGAGAAAAAAATCCCTTTGTCAACTTCGTATGTATTCCACGGACCATCATCAAGATTACACTTTTCATTTCGCGTATCAATTTCCTTGATATATTCAGGAAGAATTATTCCTTCATCCGTAAAAATATATCCCATTAATCCAAATTGTACATTGCCTCTAATTTTCCACATATCGAACAAATCTGTTTGGTTTTCCTTTCAACTTCTTGGAATACTCACCAAATATTTGCATCGAATCGTTCCCCTCAAAAATAGCAACGATTGCATTTTCCCATCCAGATTTCCGAACATAAATCTTGGATCTGCTTTTTATTAATATGGAACTGTCACAAATTTTGGTATGGTTTTCCAGCAATAAGTTATTATAATCAGCATCAAGGGAGTTGTAAGAAGAATAATTATAAACTACCTTGATATAATTAGTTTTTGGTAAAATAAAATATGACTCATTATATTCTATAAAATATAAAGCCGAAAGAATGGCATCGCTACAAGTATATCCGGGTAGAATATAATGCCCGTTTGCTTCTCCTCCTATAGTAGTTTTATCATTACGATTCATTAGCTCAATAATAAATTGATCTCCCACTGGAACATATCTTATGCTAAGAGAATTTTGTTTAAGGTAATCTGATAATATGGATGGAAATTCAAAATTGGTGATTAGTGTTATACAGTTCAAACTTTTAGCTAAACAGCAAAGAATCTTACTTTCAATTAACCTATAGCCATTCTTATATATTATACATTTATCCCCATCCCCATCAATACTTACAACGTATTCATTTATATCAAAAATTTTAGGACTTAACTCTCTCTTCTCTGGATCAGATTCTTCAGACTCAATGTAAATATCATCGTTATGAGAAAATGGAAAATAAGATTTTGTCCCAGTTAAAAATATCCATGTTATTTTATGGTTGATTGTCTCTCTGATTTTTACAAGATTGGCTTCATACTTCCAGTTCCTGGATTCTATAGGCATCAAGCAATTGGGGTTTACAGTAGAAATGCCTGGTTTCAATCTTGATTCTATTCTGTTTTCATCCTGAACAGATAATGGCTTCCCATCTTTGGTAAAGATTTTTAAACCGGTATACTCGTTACAAAGATGAGATGCAGTGATTTGAATTCCTGGAATTTTCTTATGAAAACAAAAATCAGATAAACAAGGAGTTGACACAATACCAATATCTAATATCTCAACAGATTTTAAATTATTAATTATATGGTTTTTAACCAACAAGTTCGCAGGATTAGAGTCCACACCAATGACAATTGTTTTAGGATTAGAAAAGAATCTACTAATTTCCTTGATCAAGGATGGAATTAAAGGAATAAGAGATTCTGGGTGTGTTCTAAAATTATAAAACATAAGTTATTTAAATATTGCTGGGCTTTTCCATTAAAATGATAGAAAATTTTGTAGATCTAAGCTGAGTTTTTACACAACAGCATAAAAGTGAATAATTCTAATTTGACTAACGACTAAAATAATAATTAATATGTGAAATAACTAAAGGTTATTAATTTTTGGTAAAGTAATTGCTACCATTTACTATTTTTGCAACAGCAAGTTCAATTACATGATGTAAACAAAAGGTGTAGAATTCGGGAGTCGTAGAAACCACCTCGCCTTATCACATTGATAATAAAAGCATTAAAAAATAGGTTCAAGCCCAGGTGGGCCCACGGAATAAAAGGAGAAGGTTTTAGCTTCTCCTTTTATTATTTGTTTAATCTCACAAGTTTCTTGCTAAGATCTTTTGAAAATAAAAGGCATGATTAAATTAAGGCTGTTCAATTTTAATAATAAGTAGGAGGTTGTAAACAAAAAAATTCTTGCCCGATAAAACACAGACAAGAATTCTAATATAGTTGTAGAATTTTTTTAGGATTTTGTCACTCCGGGTTTAACGGCAATTTCTTCATTGCCGCTTTTCCAGCTTAATTTCAATGTTAATTCAATGTTCGAGTTAATTTCAACCGAAGGTTTTTCTCCGGCCGATTTGCGAGCTAAACATTTAAACGAAAGCATTCCGTCGGGTCCAATTGGATAGCGATCGATTCCGTGCTCTTCCAGTAAGTTAACATCCCAGGTGATGGTTTTCTTTGGATAATCACAATTAATCCCGAAAAGCCCTTCAATCAAGACTGCAATCGGCGGCAGACCTGTCCAGCCTACAAAATCGGGACGGGCAAGCAAACCCGGATTGGCACTTTCCGGTGCATAATATTCCCAGAATGTACCAGTTTCTTTGAAAACCTGGAAAATCTGATCGTGATGTTTTTGAGCGATATCAAAAGCCAAATCTCCGTATCCGTTTTTCTGAAGTCCTTTTATGATCATAAAATTGGTTGGTGCCCAAATTCCGCCTTGCCAGTAACGTCCGTCTTCCTGATACAATGGATTATCGGCAGAAATGGAAGGGACGGGAAATTTACGGTTGAATGTTTCTGTATCTGATAAGTGGCTAACCAATTTATCCAACTGGTCTTTTTCCAATACATCGGCATGCAACGCCCAGTAAGCACCAATACCTTTTGTGGTTCCAAGGCTTCCATCGGCATAACGATCATAAAGAAAACCTGATTCGTCATCCCACAAATATTTCCTGATATAATCGGTCAATACACCAATTTCGTCTTCAATATCCTGAATTTCCTGCCAGCGTTCGAGCACAAAGCCAAACTGTAGCAAAATACGGTCGACCATTAATTGCTGCAGGCAGGTATCGAGCCAAACCATATGCCCGTGGCTGTAAATCATGTTGTATTTTTTTTGAACGCGGGGCATGTTGTCCATTCCGGTTCCCCAGCCACTCGACCAGTACGAACCATCGCGCCAGGTGCGGTTTAAGCGTAACCACTGACTAAAAGCCGACAGCGGAGAAAAAACAGCATTCACCCTGTCCCAATCGCCAAACTGGTTGTAGAACTCCAGCTCACTCCACGGAATAATATTTGGCCCGGTACTCACCGGATCGTAACGTTCGAAACAATCGTCGCCCGAAGCCATAATCTCGCGACAGATAAATCCATCGAGGTGTTGCAATCCGTAAAAGTTATCTAATGTGCGCTGAAACGGGAATAAACGTTGACCGTAGCGGGCAAACAGCGTAATAAAAGCCGAATCCCACATAAAAAGGTGCCCGTTATACGCCGTGTCGATATAACTGGAAACAAAACCCGAATCTTCCTGCGGCTTACGAATGTGCTGAATTCCTATATCCCAGGCTTTCCAGTACATTTCTATGGCTTCCTCGTGGCCTTTCCAAAATGGAGAAGGCAACACCTCTTTTGCCTTTTCTAAAGTTGGAGCCTCAATAACGGTCGGATCCATTCTTCGGAATTCATTTTCGGCAACAAATAAATTCTTTACATAGGTATTTTTATATGGTAATTTGTATTGCGATTTTCTTTCGGCAGCAGAGCCTGCTAATGGTGATAAAGCCAGTGATGTTCCGGCCAGTGCTCCGGCTTTTAGAAAATTTCTTCTGTTGGTTTTCATATTATTTCGTTTTTAGGTTAGTAACAAAGTGCAGCCGCACCGTAAATTCCCTGGTTCTCGATGGAAGAAACGCGAACTTCCAGTTTTTTCATCGAATTGGCATATTCAAAGTTCATCATCTCCTTGAACATGGCATCCTTAAACAAATCGAAAGATCTTGAAATAGCGCCACCAAAAACCACCATTTGCGGATCGATGGAAGCTACAATCAGTTTTACCAGATTTGCCATATGAAAGCCAAATTCATCGAATATCTTCTTTGCGTCCTGATCGCCATTTTTCATCTTTTCGTATAATTCTTTTCCGTTGGTATCGTACTTGCTAAAGAAAAAACTGCTGCAATAATCTTCGTAATTCGAATCGCGATAAGGAACCACACAGAATTCGCCTGAACCACAGTTGGCGTCTTTTAGTAATCTTTCATTTTGGATAATTCCGGCCCCTAAACCAGTACCAAGTGTTACCCCCACAAAATGCTGAAAGTCTTTTCCTTCGCCATAAATTTTTTCGCCAATGGCAAAACAGTTGGCATCATTATTCACAAAAACCGGAAGCTTCATTCTTTCTTCCAGCAAACTTTTTATGGGAACCTTTTTCCACGAAGGAATATTCATTACATCATAAACAATTCCTTTTTCCACGTCAACAACACTTGGAATACCGATGCCAATAGCACTTGTGTTATCGGTAACAACTTTCGAAATGGCTTCAACAATGGCATCTACCACTTCCATTGCATTGTCGGTTTTTGGTGTAGGACTAACTGCTATTTCTTCAATTCTCTCGTTTCCTACGCGGCCCACTTTTATAGTTGTTCCGCCTAAATCAACACCTATTACTTCTTTCGCCATTTTGTTTAGTTTTTAATGAATAACATGTCGTTCGGGATTGTCGTTTCACGAATTGTTAAACCTGAAATACCAACTTCCAGTTGCTGACCTTCGTAATCTTCGAAATACACTAATTTTAGTTCGTGATAACCTTTCTCAAGCCCAATACGTCCGTCGGAACGTCTTGCACTATGTGATCCATCGTTACCAACAACAGGTTTCCCATCGATGTATAAAATCGCACCATCATCTGAATAGAGGTAAAAAAGGTAAACGCCCTTTTTATCAATTTTTAGGTATGAATCGAACTCAAAACCAAAATGGTCTTTTTGATCTGCCGGGGCAATGGATATATTCTCTAGTGTTCCGCTTTTTATTTCTTTTGCTGATTCGAGGTCTTTTGCTGAAGAATAATTGCCTTCGTAATAATTATAACGAACTCCTTGTGTTAATCCGTTAACTTCAGCAGCCGGACTATAGTCTGTATCCTTATCGTCATATTTCAAACCAGCAGGATAATTGTATTTAAAGCTTATGCCTTTATCGGTGCGAATCCACGTGTCGAAACTGTATTCACCCTCTTTCAATTCAATTATTCTGGCTCCGCGATCGAGATCGCCATATGTATCATAGCCGGTTACTTCAGAAAAAGCAAGCGCAATATTATCATGAATCCCGATGTAATTGTTGTCGTGATCGTGTCCCACAAAAACGCCCATTACATCTTTCATATCTAAAAACGAAGCGAAAATTCCTGAGTTTATATGCGACGATGCAACTCCTTCATTTTTTATTCCCACTGTTGAGGGTTGCCCAACAACCTCTTTGTATTCGGGAATTGGGATGTGGAAAAACGCCAGCGAAGGTAAAGGCCGGTTATTATTTTGCAGAGTGTATTTTTTGCTGGTTTCGCGGTACCAGTTAATCTGGTCGAAATGAATCCAGTCGTAATCTTTATGTATTATTGTGGTATTGTCATTCGAATCAATACAATAAAGCACCGATTCCACTCTTTTATTATCCGACGACCACACCGGGATGTCATAATTTCCGCAACCATAAAGTTCAGGACCTTTTTCGCCGGCAAAGTACGGCAATGTGGTCAGTAACTCAAAAATCTCATCGCGCGATGGACCCGGTTCGCCATCATGATTTCCCAAAACCACTGCCCATGGAGTTTTGCTATCGATAAAAGGCTGAGCAATTGCTTTCCAACCAGCTTCAGCCGGAGACGCCGTTACAATATCTCCCGTTAAAACAGCCAGATCAGGTCTTTCTGTTTTTAATACGTTTTTTATTACGGCTATTGTTCTGGGGCAATTCTCCGAATTATTATCCCAGTGAATATCTGAAAACTGGGCAATTCTAAACGTTTTATCGCTTTTGAACTGAAAGTGCTTTTGCGCCTGTACTTTTGATGGGAATGCACTTAGCAAGAGCAAGACACATCCCATCAAAATAGCACGCTGAATAATTTGTTTTGATCTCATTTTTATTGTTTAGTTGATTATTAATGAGATACTATTAGAGTTTAAGTGCTGCTTTCATTTTTTCAAAAAGGTCTGTGTTTTCATAAATACCGGCAAAATTTATTGCTCCGGGGCCAAAAGAATAAACCGGAACCATTACTCCACTGTGGTGTGTGGTAGAGAAATTGCCTTCAACTTTTCCTTCCTCAATATCTCCACCAACTAATGTTAAGCCTCCGGTTTCATGATCGGCAGTAACAACTACCAATGTTCCCGGATGTGTTGTGGCCCATTCAAAAACATTACCTACTGTTTTATCAAAGTCTGCAATTTCTTCCATCAGGTGAGGCAGATCATTAAAATGTCCGTAATCGTCAATCATCGAACCTTCAACCATCAGGAAAAAACCATCGTCGTCTTTGCTCAAAATATCAAGGGCTTTTTTTGTTCCCTGCCACAATTCGTCGCCACGTTCTGCTGGTTTTGCCATATCGTTTTCTGCAACCGGAGCAAATACTTTCCCATCAGTAACATTCTTTAAATCTTCCATTGAGGTAACCACCTGGTAACCGTTCTTCTCAAAATCGGGTAACAGATTTCTTCCGTCCTCACGTTTGGTAAAATATTTAAGGCCGCCACCTAAAATAAAGTCGATGCCGCAATCTACGTATGAAGCAGCAATTTCTTCCTCTTTATCGCGATCGATATTTTCAACAGAAAAGTCGGCAGGTGTTGCATCCACCAGGCGACACGTTGAAATAACCCCGGTAGAAAGCCCTTTATCGCTGGCATATTCGCAAATTGTTTTTAACGATTCTCCATTGGGGCCAACACCTACGTAACCTTTATTCGTCTTTTTGCCTGTTGCCATGGCCGTTCCGCTGGCTGCTGAGTCGGTAATTAGTTTATCAGCACAATACGTTTTTTGCAAGCCAATAAAATCTGCATTTTCCATAAACAGTTTCCCTCTGTTGGCTGTCCAGGCCGAATAAGCGTGCATCAAACTCATCCCGTCACCAATCATAAAAATCACATTTTTCACAGGGCCATCTCCCGGAGAGGTAATTTTTGAAACCGGATATGGATTCGGATTTTCATACACATGAACAACGTCACCCGATTTCTCCTCGTATTCTGCACTCTCTTGTTTCTGACTTTCCTGGCACGAGAACAAAAGTGTTCCCCAAAATGCTATTGCTAAAATTTTTCTGTACATCACTCTTTTTTAATTAATTAGTATAAAAATTTATTGAGCAGAAGGTTACTTCCATTCGGTAATAACTACTCACTTATCTTTTCTGATTTACAATCGCTTTGATTTCTTTCTCATTTAATGCCGACGCAAATATTTTAATCCCGTCGGCTTGTCCGTAAAAAATCCGTTGCCCCGGAAATTCTTCGTTATGTCCTACATTCCAGTTGGCATTATTTTTAAGATCGGCCTGTTTATTCACTTCTGTTGAGGCAATTAAGTTTCCATCCAAATACAACTTTAAGGTCATTCCATCGCACACACCGGCAATGTGGTGCCACTCGTTTGTTAGTGGTTTTTTCAGCGAAGCATTGCAGCTTCCGCGTCCCCAGCCTCCGGCAAAAAACTCGATGTTGCTATTCCTTGTCATTTGGATCACATTAAAATCGCCCTGCGTTAAAATCGAGCTTTGTCCTAAGTTCTCATCTGATGGTTTTATCCAAACCATCATGGTGATTTCGTTTGTTAAGGATTTAAAAACAGGCGTGTTTTTAATTTCAATAAAAGCTTCATCATCCAGTTTAAATTTTGATTCTCCGGCGGTTTTACCTTTCAACGTTCCATGGTTTCCGAATCCCGACTGATCGACTAAAAGCGAGTTTGTTTTATGCCGAAAATCAAGATCGGTTAATAGCGCTTCCAATGGCTTGACTACTACTTTGTACACGCTTTTCAGCGAGTCTACCTGAATAGTATTTGCCCCTTCATGTCCTCCTGGAAAAGAATAGGTCAGTTGTTTCTCTTCTCCCGGCTCCAGACGAATTTCGTCAGTCAAAACCTGTTTATTATTCTGAATTATTTTTATTTCTTCAACAGCTTGTTGACTGCCAATATTTTTTACCGAGAAACTTACATTTTGCGCTTCGTCTTGTTTTAGCAGTGGTTCTATTCGTAGTGTGGAATATTCGAATCCTGCAACGCCAGAATCTTTCACTTTTATAGCTATTGTTTTCGTGCTGCACGAAATACTCAGTTTTGTTTTTCCGGGAGTGTACAACTTGCACGAAATAGAATCGCTAGTCGTTTCTTTTCCTTCTACAAACACATTTTTTCGAGCCAGTTCTTTTCCGTTTTCCAGCAAGCGGATAATCTGAACACCGGATGCACCGGTATTTTTTAGTTGAAATTTCACGTAAAAGGCTTCGTTTGAAACCGCTTCCTTTTTCGATGAATTTAACGAAACAACTGATATTTCGCTTTCTTTTTGGGTTAAGGAGAAAGCATCGTTTTGTGGATTTGCAGCCCAGTATGAAGGTTGAGCTCCCATCTCGAATACCAGTTTTTCACCTTTCTCCAAATCGGTGTGAGAGAACCAATAATTATTCAAAGCCCGTCCATTCAAACTGGCCGACTGAATGTATATGTTTTTGGCCGACACGTTTTTGCCCTCGATAACAAAGTCATTTCCGTTAAGAAGGTGAATCGTAACCTTTTCGAACATTGGCGTTCCGATGTTATACTGGGGCACTCCGGGAGTTACCGGTAAAAAACCAAGTGCGTTAAAAACATACCAGCTCGACATCGATCCCAAATCGTCGTTTCCGGGCAAACCTCCTGCTTCGTCGGTAAAAAGTTCATTCCGCATTTCGGCAATCAACTGCTGTGTTTTCGACGGGTTTCCAGCATAATTAAAAAGATACGGAATATGAAAATTGGGTTCGTTATCGAAAATGATGTGCTTGCTTACAATCGCGCTATCCAGTAACTCTGCAAAATTTTTGTCGCCTCCCATCAGGTTTATCAAGTCGCGGTTATTCTGCGGCACAAAAAACGAGTAATTCCATTTATCGCCTTCTTTGTATCCGAATTCAGTATCGGAAAAAATAAATCCATCTTCGTCTCGCGGCACCAGAAACAATTGTTCCGGATCAAACAAATTCCTGTAGCTTAAGGCTCTTTTCTGTAATATTTGCTCGTCGTCCGTTTTGCCTAATTCTCTTGCAAACCTTGAAAGTGCCCAATCGTTGTATGCATATTCAACCGTACGGGTAACCGATTCCTGGTAGGTGGCAGGTACAAAGCCATTGGCAATATACGCCGGTATATCTTCGTATTTCCAGGGGCTTTCCATCAGTGAATGTCGCATAGCTTTGTATGCAAGTTGAAGATCGAAATGATCGCAGCCTTTGAAATAGGAATCTACAATTACAGGAATAGCATGGAATCCGGTCATCGGATCATTTGGAAGCTGCCCTTGCTGCTGGTAAACATCCAACATTGAGTTAATAATATCTTCCTGCACGTTGGGTGCCAAAATACACAAGAGCGGATGCAATGAGCGAAAAGTATCCCATGGCGAAAAAGCACCATATTGATTGTGCCCTTTTGTTTTATGCACCTGTCCATCTCTGCCCCTGTAACTACCGTCAACATCGGAAATTATCCAGGGCATCAACAAGGAATGATAAAGTGCAGTGTAAAATTTTGTTTTATTTGTTGTTGAATGATCGGTAATTTCAATAGCAGAAAGCCTTTCGCTCCACTGTTTCTGTGTTTCTTTTTTTAACGTATCGAAGTCCCAGTCGGGGATTTCTGTTTTCAGATTCATTTGGGCATTTTCGAAACTTACCGAAGATGAGCTTAGCTTTAATAAAATCGACTTTTCAGCAGGAATATCAAAGGTGAAAATATACCCGTCACCATTTGGCTGTGCTTCTTTCCATGAACTATTAAACTGAATAAAAATATTTCTTTGGCTACCTTTTACTATGCAGTTGTCTTCCAATTTAATGTCGCCAATACCTCCTATAAAAAGTTTAGCGTCAGACTTATCTGCGTACGAAAAACGAAACATTCCTGACCGCACCGATGTCGTCGTTTCAACAGTTGTATTATTGTCGCTAAACGAAACCTTATAATATCCGGGCACAGCTTCTTCGTTCCCATGCGAAAACGAGCGGGAATATTCTTTTCCCCGGAAATCGGAACCATTTTCCACCGGCATAATTTGTCCTTGCCCTGAAGAGCCGTTAGGGTAACCACTATAATGTCCGTACAAACTAAAAAAGAAGATTCTGGTATCACGGTAATCGTATCCTTTTTCCGATGCTACACGAGTTTCTGGTGTTAGATGGATAAACCCAAAAGGCGCTACAGCACCGGGATACGTGCGACCGTGGCCATCCCATTTTGAAGGATGTGCGGTTGGAGCAGTACCAATAAATGGATTGACGTATTTGTCGTTTTCCTGTCCGTTTACAGAAAAAAAGGACAATCCATAGCAAAAAAACAGTATGGTTAAGATTCTATATTTCACAATTAAATACTTTCTCAGGGGGCGTTAATTAGCCCGATTGTTTGTCATGAAAAAATGTTGTAGTTCTTTTAGGTGATCAGTGCCGATTAAGCCGACGTTTGCTTTCTTCAACTCCGTCCAAACAGCTTGTCGTTGGTTTGGGGTTTTATTGGGTGTGCCCCAAAAACGAAGCAGGTAGCCGTTTTTTTCTGCTTTTTGTGCCAACTCATTAAGCTTTTTCATTTCAGCCTCCGGCATTTCTCCGGTTCCGTCCCATTTAAAATACTCGCTCCAGTTGTTGCTTACTATCGGCATTAGTGATGACGAAATTCCTGAATCGAGATCAGACAAACGCCCGTCGTAACCAGCGTATCTGATTGCTTGGGTTTTCATGTATTCGAAAGGACGATCTCCGGAAACAACAACCATAATGCTTCGATGAATTGTTTCTTTTTTATTAAACTCAGTCAGAACCGATTTATAATTTTCCAGAATCTGATGTAGTAACTGATACGTTTTTAACCCGTTTTCTTTTATGTCGACAAACAGAATTACTTCTTCGCCGTCGCCATAAACTGATCCGTTGTTTTTTTCAATCTCCTGCATCAGCGGATCGAGATATAATTTCCGCAATGTTCGTCCGGGTTCTATATCCTCGAAGTTATGCGCTACAAACAGTGAATCGCCAATGGGAAAAACATCAGCTTCAATACTTTTAAAATGACAATCGAGTGCATCAAGCAAAGGCCGGGTATGCTCGTAATCATTGTGCGAGTGCCCCATAATCTGAGGATTTGTATTCTGTTTGCAGCTCCAGGAAATGGAGGCCATAAAAAGAAATCCGGCTATATATTTTAAGAATTTTTTACTCATTGCGTTTAGTCTGTTTATCAGAGGCTTTATAAATTGTAGATAATTACATCGATTTCTTTTTTATCATTTCTTTGATTGTTTGGGCTTTTCTCATACCCGGATCAATTTGCAAAGCCATGTTACAATCAACATCTGCCTGCTTATATAGTCCGAGATTAAATTTTGCAAATGCGCGGTTGCTGTATGCATCAGCCAAATTGGGCCAGCTACTTAATGCCCTATCAAAATCGGTAATGGCTTTGTTGTAGTCTTTCATTTTTCCATAAACCGTTCCGCGGCTGTTGTAAAGCAATGCCAATGCTTTTTTCGAATCGGCATCGTATACCGAAATTGCTTCAGAGAAATATTTTATGGCCAAATCCAACTGGCCCTGCGCGTCATAAATTTCAGCTAACTTCTGATGTGGCTCGTAATAATGAGCGTTTATATCAATGGCCTTTTTAAAACTGGAAAGTGCCAGCTCCTTATTTCCAAAACGGTTAGCATACACCCCTTTTATCGTCATGTATTTTACGTTTTTGGGCTCTAGTTTCAATGCTTTGTTAACATTTTGAAGGGTCTTTGTCGGGTCTTTTAAAAGGCTGTAAACTTCAGCGCAGTGCATATAATATAGTGCATAGCCGGGCTTTAAACGAATTGCTTCATCCAAATCGGCTAAGGCCTCTTTGTATTTTCCTGCCAACTGATAAATGCCTGCCCGGTGTGCAAAAAGTGCCGCATCGGTGGGCTCCAGCTCGATTGCTTTTGAGCAATCGCTAATTGCCCCCGCAAAGTCGTGTATTTTTACTTTTGTATTTCCCCGATGAATATAATAGTCTTGCTCTTCAGGTTTTAGCTCGATGGCTTTTGTTAAATCGCTTAGTGCTCCTTTAAAATCACCCAGTTCATCCTTCGCTTTTCCGCGGTTGGCATACGCCTGAGCATCGTTTTTATCTACTTGCAGCGCTTTGTTAAAGTCGATAATGGCATTTTTAAAATCGCCAAACTGAGCTTTTGATGTTCCTCTTACATTGTAATCAGCTACATCAGAGAATTTGTCAATAATTTTATCGAAATCGTTAAAATCCGTATTCACAAATTCCGGGATATTTGCAGCACGGTTATCCACATTCAGGTATTCTAACCAAACAGGAGGAGAGTCGACACCATTTTCATCGATATGCGTTAAGAAAAGCTGGGTGTAAGCTCCAAATTTTTTAGAAGAAAATACCATCCAACGATTATTTGGCGACCACGAATGCCACGAATTCATATTTGATGTGTTGCAGTTCATTAAACGCGGTTCGGCAGAACCATCGGTTGGCATGATATAAAGTTTACTGTCGGGTTGCAGCAACATGTAGTTGTCGGCCCGGCAGAAAACCATCCATTTTCCGTCGGGAGATATTTTTGGAAAGTAGTTGCTCATGCCATTTTGCGAGGCACCTTTAACCATTTCCGGGTTGCCTCCTTTGCCTTCGTTAAAGGCAATTTTCATTATATCGAACTTGAATTGTTTTTTGGCGGTTAAAAAACTGTCGCGCATGGCCTGAAACTTATTGGCATCATAAATACCGGTTCCGTAAGTCATCCCACTTTGATTTCGCTGAACGGCCTTACTTCGGGCAAAATAAATGTGTTTATTATCGGGCGACCAGTTTGAATTGCTTTGCACATAAGTTGTGTCATCGGCTCCGGGTAAGGCATGAAAGCTTTTGTTTTCGATATCGTAAACCGTTAGAATTCCTTTGATAGGGAAGAATAACTGCGAATATTCCAGTTCATCGCGCGATTCGAAAATTTCATTGTCATCCAAAGTACTTACAACGTACTTGCCATTTGGCGAAACCTGCGACAACAATGCCATGGTTGATTTTTCCTGGAAATCGCTCCAGGTTATAAAATTCTCGGGTTGCATTTCTACCTCCTTTTCCACGTCGGCAATCAGGTAAGATCCCTTGTCGCCAAAGGCATCTACGTCCATTGCAAAACGTTTGCCATCGGGCGAAAAAGAATGACAGTTTCCGCAAACCGGTAAATTTTCGAGTAAAACTTTGGGCTCTTTATACGAAGTTACATCGCCCAACATGTATTTTATGGAGTCGAGATGACTGGTTGCATATTTAAAGGGTAAAGGAACTGCCCGGAAGAAAACTGGAGCTCCAACAGCATCGGTAGAAGTTGTAATCTCAATCTTTCCGCTGCTTATAATTTCCTTACTTTTCTCGGGATTAATTCCTGCTACTGAAATTACTGCAGAACTATTGGTTGAATTTTCTTTTATTCTGTCCCACGTTTCGGCAGTTGGTTTATACTGTTTCTCCGTAACAATTTCAGTAAGTATATTTTCTGATTGATTGATTGAAATATTGATCAGCCACATTTTACTCCGGGGCGAATTATCGTCCCACATAACTGTTGGAGCGGGAAATCCGGGAGGAAAGACAGCTCCATTAACAGGATTCTGGAAAACGATTTTATCGTTTACTCCTGCTTCCAGTTTTAATCGATAATTCTCTTTTAGCTTTTCCCGGGAGTTACATCCTGCCAGAATAAAAACGGCAACTACTATTAACGACCAATATTTCATGTGTTTATAATTATTTGTTTGTTACGGAACACATGGGATTCGTATGATATTAGAGTTGAAATGAATCAATGTTCTCCTGCTTGTTTCATACGAAAAAACTACAAATAAGATTAAGAGAGGCTAAAATAGCCCCTCTTAACTACTTTCTACCAACCGGCGTTCTGTACCAGTTCTCCATCAGTCCCAATACTTTTTTCTATTTCGTTAGGCGGCAATGGCCATACGTGATGGTATAACGGATTGTAAGTACGTGCAGGCCACACTTCAGTAACCTCTGTACTAATCAAATTATTATCATCGTCGTAAGTTCCAATTGAACCGTGCAATGGTTTCGCATAAGCTTCTTCAGCATCGCCCCAGCGTACCAGGTCGAAGTGCCTGTCGGCAAGTTCCCCGGCAAGTTCGCATCGTCTTTCGTGCTTCAAGTCTTCCATTGTACAGTTTGATTTTGGAGCCAAACCAGCCCTGTCGCGAATCATATTTATTTCAGCATCGCCGGCACCCGCACCATTCAGCATGATTTTAGCTTCAGCTTTCATTAACACTACATCAGCATAACGAATAAGTGGAATCCACAAGTCGGTGGTAACGTAGTCGCCATTTGAGCTAACTGTGTTACCGATTGGATCGGCATTTTGATACGGATCAAGATATTTACTCCACATAAAACCGGTAAGGTTATTTGATGTTTGATACCAGGCAAAATCTTCGCCGAAGAAGTTTTTGATTGTATCTCCGTGCGTAATTAAAGTTGCTTTACGACGGTAGTCACCTTCTTCAAACTCATCATCCAAATCTTTTACCGGCTGGAAATATCCCCAACCATTGTATCGTCCCCAACCTTTGTTTTCGAGCACTACGCCGGGTAACATACTTCCTTCGTTTTCGTTTGAAACAACCGACCAAAGGTATTCGCTTGATAAGTTGTTTTCAACTTTAAATACACTGTGAAAATCTTCTTCCGGTTTATCGTTATCAATCAAAGCTCTTCCGGATGGAGATTTCGCAATTAAATTAGCATAATCAATTACATCCTGGTACTTTTTAGAGTACAACGAAATTTTTGTCATAACAGCAAGCGCAGCGTCTTTGTGCGGACGACCAAGATCTTCAGCACTCATTTCGTTTAAATAAGGAAGCAAGTCGTAAGCTTTTTCCAGCAAGCCCATAGCATAGTCGTAATTTACCTGAACGTTGGCCTCGCGGGGACGGAAATAATCCAGCGGATCGTCTTCGCTCAAAATCGGAATTCCCATCTTATCATCACCATAATGGTAGGCTAGTTCGAAGTACATGTAAGCCGACATGAAATATGCCTGTCCCAGGCAGTTATCGCGAACATCGGCAGAAATCAAACCTTCTTCGTCCATCCGTTTGATATTACGAATAACATCGTTACAAACTTTAATGGTTTTCCAGTGTCTTCTCCACGAATCATTAAGGTAACCCACATTACCATCAGAAGTAAAGTTTTTCAATTCGCCGGCCACACCTTTGTTACGGCCGTCAATCATATCGTCTGATGCATTAATCAACCACATGTAGCCGCGGCCATACATCTCTTCTTTATCCATTTCGGCATAAATACCATTGGTACCTAAAATTGCATCATCATCGGTTTTCCAAAAATTAGAACTTGATGGTGCACCTTTAGGCGATCTTTCCAGAAAATCATCAGAACAGCCGGTTAGCTGGATGATTATAAAAAGTAGTGCTATATATTTTAAATTTTTCATACTATTAAAATTGTTTGTTTTTAGCGTTATAGCCTGGAACTCGCATATATAAAACCCATTATTGTGATTCTTTTAAATGCTCGTTTCATAACTGTTTTCGGTAAAAATTAGAAATTAATATTTGCTCCAAACATAAAGGTTCTCGATTGTGGATATTTCATCATATCTAAACCATTTGAACCAACTTCAGGATCGAATCCGTCGTATTTTGTAAGCGTAAGCAGGTTTTGTCCGGTGAAGAACAACCTTACTTTAGAAGTACCAATAACGTTGTTTACTTTAGCTGGCAAAGTATATCCAATTGTTAAGTTTTTCAATCTCAGATACGATCCGTCTTCCAAATACCAGTCAGACTCAGTGCTGTAGTTCCGGTTAGAATCGATTAACTGCAATTTTGGAATATCAGAGCCTTTGTTTGTTTCAGACCATGCATTAAGCGCTTTGTCAACCAGGTTATAACCTTGTGTTGGTTGGTAGGTTGAAAGTTTGTATCCCGCAAAAATTTCAACATTTTGCACACCCTGGAAGAACATGTTACAATCCCAGTTTTTATACGACATTGAAAAGTTTAATCCGTAAGTGAAATCAGGATAATAATCGCCACAGAATTGTTTGTCTTCACTGTCAATTTCTCCATCGTTGTTGTAGTCAACAAATTTCAGGTCGCCGGCTTTTGCATTTGGCTGAATCATTTCGCCATCTTTTGTATAAGCTTGTGCTTCCGCATCAGTTTGGAAGATACCATCGTTTTTAATCAGGTAATACGAATAAAGTGGCTGTCCAACTTCCGAACGGAATGGATATAATGTACTTCTTACATGATCGCTGTGTACTTCAAAGTCTTTGTCGTTGGTATATTTAACTAACTCGTTTTTATTGTGAGAAAGGTTAAATGATACGCCGTAGTTGAAGTCGCCGGCTTTGTCGTTCCAGCCAACCATAAATTCAAAACCTTTATTCTGCACTTCTCCAACGTTAATCCAAGGTGCATTATCAACACCTGCAAAATCAATTAACGCAGGTTGTACCAACATGTCGGTTACTTTTTTATTGTAGTAATCGGCTGAAACAGTAAGTTTTGAATCAAGCATGTAAGCATCAAAACCCACATCAGTAGTTGTGGTTGTTTCCCATTTTAATTCGTCGTTGCTAATTCCATTCATATAATACGCTTGATTATAGATTGGATCTGCTCCGGCCAAAATATTTGTACCAGTAAAAATAACGTCAAACGCATAGTTATCCAGCGGGCTAATGTTACCCATGCGTCCCCAGCTACCACGAACTTTTAAGTCGTCCAGGAATTCAATATCCTGCATAAATTCCTCTTCCGACATTCTCCACGCAAGCGAAACAGAGGGGAAAGTACCCCAACGATTATCTTTAGTAACTCTTGAAGTACCATCGCGACGGATGACTCCGGTTAGGTAATATTTATCGGCGTATGTATAAGCTACACGACCTAACACCGAAACCAGTGAGTTGTCTCCATAACTCGAATAAGGTTGTTTGGTATCGTAATCTCCTGCATTAACGTATTCTTGTGCCCATTCTGCCTCAGTAAGGAAATCTCTGGCCGAAGTACCAAAGCCCTGGTCTTCGTACTCTTCAGCCGTGTAACCAGCTAAAGCCGAAATACGATGTTTGCCAAAGGTATTTTCGTAGGTTAACAGTTGCTCGGCAACCAATGATTTTTTAACGCCTGCCTCTGTTTGCAACTCGTTATAGTCGTAAACTTTTCCAGGTTCAAGAACTCTGTAAACAAAAGCTTTATCGTAGTTTTGTTTATAGTTGTAAGAAATATTTGATTTGAACTTTAACCCGTCGATAATATTCACCTCTACATAGGCATTAAGCAACGCATTGATATTTGGATTTTTACCGTTTAAACGATCGAGCATTGCATACGGATTTAAAAGGTCGCCAAACTGACCTGCAAGACTTACATCAACATCGTTTGGATCGACAACTCCACTGTAAATTCCGTTAGCTTTATCGCTCCATACTTTTGCTGATGGTGGATAATAGATAGCACTTAAAATAGCACCACTGTAACCACTAGTAGTGTTTACACCTCTGCTTTGACCGGTTGTTACCGAAAGGTTTTCTCCCACTTTAATACGGTCGTTAATTTTGTGTTCAGACTTAATACGAATTCTACCGTTTTTAGAGAAAGTATTGTGCAACGTTCCGTTATTTACCTTCCAATTGGCAAAAACACTAAATGTCGATTTATCAGAACCACCGCTAATCATTAAACTGTAGTCTTGGTTTGTAGCTGTTCTGAAAATCTCGTCCATCCAGTTGGTACGGGTTGTTCTGAAATAGCTGTCGCTTAAGAGTGCAGGAACTGTTTGTCCCGAGTTTTCATACACTTGTGTATATAAATCGCAATATTGCTCGGCATTAAGTGCATCCAGTTTTTTCCATGGTTGGCTCCATCCGTATTTCACATCTAACGAAACTTTTAAGCCTTTTTTTCCCGATTTAGTTGTAACCAAAATTACACCAGCTGCTGCCCTTGTTCCGTAGATTGCTGCCGATGCGTCTTTCAAGACAGTCATCGACTCGATTTCGTTTGGAGAAACGCCATTTTCGTTCACTATTCCGTCAACAATCCAAAGCGGACCTTCAGAGTTCAGTGTGCTTAATCCGCGGATTCGAACTGAAGCTTCTTCATCAGGGCCACCATTATTTGAAACTGTAACTCCGGGAACCATTCCCTGCAAGGCCTCAGAAACGCTGGCAACTGGCCTGTCTCCCATTTCGTCAACACCAACGTTAACAATCGATCCGGTAACATCTTTTTTCTTTGCTGTTCCGTAACCAATTGCAACAACTTCGTCAAGTCCGATTGTCTCTTCCTGCATTGTTACATTAATCTCGGCTTGATTACCAACTGCAATCTCCTGGCTTTTCATTCCAACAAATGAGAAAACAAGAACGTCAGAAGAAGTAGTTCCGGTTACATTATATACTCCGTCAATGTTAGTTACAGTACCGTTTGTAGTTCCTTTCACCATAACGGCTACACCGGGTAAAGGCAAACCTCCGGTATCTGTAATTTTTCCGCTTACTCCATCTTGTTGGGTTGCTTTCCCGTTTGTAACGGTTTTACCACGCTCAATTAAAATAACATTGTTTTCCATTTCCTTGAAAGAATATGGCAATGCATCGAAAACACTTGTTAAGATCTGACCAATTGTTTGGTCTTCAATATCGACAGTAACTCTTTGACTTACATCAATATCGTTGTTGTTATAGAAAAAACGATACTGACTATTGTCCTCAATTTGAACCAATAATTCCTGTAACGATTTATCGGTTACTTTCACGCTAATTTTTGAAGTTTGCGACCATACCGAGGCAGAAGTGCTCAGGTATAGGAACAAACTCAGGAACCATGTTAGCTTCATTGTTAATAATAATTTTTGCATCCGCCTTTCATTCTTGAAAGACAGAACCTTTTGATAAAATTTCATAAATTTGAATTCCTTTTAAAGTTAAACTTCGGTTTAATTTTTTTTTGAAGGGGAAGTGTGAGAGACTTCCTCTTCTTTGTTTTCACTCTTGTGTTTTTATTTCATATTTCATTTTTTTTAAGCACGCAAGTTAGCCCTACGTCTTAAACCTATAATTAAGTAGTTATTACATATTTATTAATTTGATTAAGTTTTATAATTCAGTTTTTATATGGTTAATTCTTTTTGCTCCCAAAATCGGTCGAGAAAAAGGTAATTTCATTTCCTTTGATTTTGTAATCGACATATTTTGAGAATTTGAAATAGTAAAGTGCATCCAAAATGCTTTCGCGTTCCAAACTCCCTGTAAAACATTGCTTTTTAACTGCTTCGTCGGCAAACACTATGTCAACGTCAAACCAGCGCTCAAGCTTTAGTTCCAACGATTCCAGCGATTCGTTTCTAAATACCAAGCGGCCATCTTTCCATTCAATTTCAGGGTACGAGTCGGATAGCTTATAAACAGTTGTTTTCTCGGTGTTTTTGCGATAAACCAGCTTTTGGTTTGGGAGCAAAGTGGTTCTTTTCCGGCTGGATGAAAAGTCAATTTTGCCTGAAATTAAAGTCGCACTAATCTGTTCCTCCTCCTCGTATGCTTTCAGATTAAATTCGGTACCTAAAACTTCAACTGTAACGTCGTGGGTACTTACCTTAAATGGGCGACTCTCATCTTTAGTTACAGAAAAATAGGCTTCTCCTTCAAGAAAAAGCTCTCTTTTACTTTGCTGAAAATTATTATTAAACCTTAATGTACTTCCAGAGTTTAGCCAAACCCTGGAACTATCGGGCAGCATCATTGTCGTTTTATCGCCATAAGCACACGAAATAGTGGTATAAGTATCCTTTTTATTGGCAAAGTTGTAGTGCCCAATAAAGTAGCCGCCGCCAAGTGCTAACAAAAACAAAAATATAGCTGCATATTTTCTGATTGTGTAGAGCACCAAACGTCTGTCTTTTCTGCGAATCCGCTTTTTGAGGCTTTCCAGCTCGCTTGATACAGTGGTGGACTTTACTTCGTTTCCGCGTTGCATTAGCGCCCACAAATTGCGGTAGCCAATAAATTTTTTTCTATTCTCCTCCGACTCCTCTACCCAATCCAATACTTCTTTCGGATTTTTCCGATAGTCTTGCTGAACAATATGTCTTATAATCTTTTCTTCTTCCATCTTTTACGCTTATACAATAAACAAGTAGCCTAAAACCCTATGCCGGATCTAAAAAAAAATGAAAAAGAAATTGAAAACTGAATTGATTTATCGGCTAACAAGCAGTAAATAAGTAACTAGCGGCAAATAATCTTTTAAAACATTTTTAAAGATTTTTAATGCTTTTGTTATTTGCGCCTCAACCGATTTAACCGATATTCCCAGTATTTCAGCAATTTCAGAATTTTTTTTGCCGTTGTACCTGCTTAAAACAAAAATCTCTTTGCATCTGGGAGGAAGTTCTGAAAGAGTATTTGCAATTATCGTTTCAATCTCGCGAAAAGCATCATTTGAAGTATCGAGCTGATTAAGAGAATCAATGTTCAGCTGATTTACTTCTTTTACAAAAGTCTCTTTCAACTTTTGGCGTCGCAAAATGTTCAAACAATTGTTTTTAACGGCCGTATACAGGTAGGATTGCAATTGATATTCGTTACTGAATTCCGACTTACTTTCCCACAGCCCCAAAAAGGCGTCCTGGACTGTATTTTTGGCCTCAAGCCATGAGACGTATTCTTTGGCAAAAGAAACTAATCGGGGGAAAAAAATACCAAAAACAATATCAAAAGCCGCTTCTTGCTTTTTATTGAGTAGGTTAATTACTTCCTGTGATAGAGAATCCATCCAAATACTCTTTTCCGACAATATTAATTAATTTTAATGATAGTAGTAAAAATGCAGAGTTATTTCGCCCAAAAGTAATGTTCTTGTATTGAAAACAGAAAGGCTTTTTGTATTCACCTTATGTTTTTCAATCCTTACAAACTTTTTAAAAAATTGTCCGACTCTTTGTTGTAAGTCCAAAATTCATTTAATCTCGATTTGAGTTTTTTTAAATTTTCTTGTTTTTTCAATAGTACAATTAAAATAATATTGCATTTATTAGTCAAACTAAATTAATAGAACTTGGCTAAAACAGAAAGCGATATCCGGATATGGCAGAATTTTAGGAAAGGGCACAAAGAGGCTTTTCAAAAAGTTTACTTCAATCATTATCGATTCTTATATAACTACTGCCGTAAGTTTACTACTGATACTTCTCTTGTTGAAGATATGATACAAGATTTATTTGTAAATATTTTGGCTCGAAAAGACCGATTAAGCGATACCGATAACATAAGATTGTATTTGCTTTGTTCTATACGGCGAAGGTTATTTAAAGCCTTAAACGAAAAAGTTCATAAAGTGACCGATTTGTTCGATCCGCTAAATCCCGATTTTAGTTTTGACGAAGGTATTGAACCTGACTTTGGCGAAAATGAAGATGAGAATAAAACGCTAAAAGTACTATTCAAATCGGTGAATAAACTCGGAGCTCGCCAAAAGGAAATTATATACATGAAATATTTTTCAGGTTTAAATAATAAAGAAATTGCAGAAGTGCTCGGTGTATCGTATCAAACGGTACGAAATACCTTGTGTAACGCGCTAAAGAATATCCGAAAAGACTTTGATAATGAGCAGCCAAAAGGAAAAATGATAGTGCTTTTACATTTATTTCGGAAAATGGAATAGTACATTATTGAAGATTCTCCATTATTCTGATAAAGAAAGATTTTAATGCAAAAGAAATATATAGATATCGATGATTTTTTGTTTAGTGAAAACTACAACGATTATGTCATTAAAAAGTCGGTAAAGCAGCAAAAAAAGTGGAAAGCTTACTTTGAAGAATTTCCTGATACAAAACATGCTGCCAATCAGGCTAAGAAAATTATTCTTGGCTTAGGTTCAATGGAGGATCATACATCGCTAAACGAAGTTCCGGATGCAAAACTGCATAACCAGTTTGAAGAAACCTGGAACAAATACAAGGGGGAGAAATCAAAAACTGTTATTTTAAAAACCTCAAAATTTATTTACCGAGGTGGAGTAGCTGCTGCTGCAATTATTTTTCTGATGATCTCGTTTACACTGGTTACAAATTATCTCGGCAATAAAAATGCAAATCCTGAATATTTTTCGGTTTATGTTCCCACAGCAGAACAAAGTCGGCTAACACTTCCCGACGGCACAAGGGTTTGGGTGAACTCAGAAACAGAAATAAAATACTCGAATCAGTTTAACACAAAAGAGCGCGATATTTTGCTTTTGGGAGAGGCTTATTTTGAAGTGGCCCATAACGAAAATTTGCCTTTTTATGTGACAGTCAATGGAGTACGGGTAAAAGTTACCGGAACTAAGTTTAATGTTAAAGGGTATGTAGATGATAATAGGGTTGAAACCGTTTTGGTTGAAGGAAAGGTTGAACTGAGTAGAGTTGGGGATAAGTCGGGCAGTAGTATCGAATTACGCCCGGGCGATAAAGCAACTTTGAGTTTGGAAGACAGCAAGGTATCGATTTCGCGCGAGGATGTTATGGACGATGTGGCCTGGAAAGATGGTAAACTGGTATTCCGAAATATCCCGTTGAAAGAGGTGTGCAAAACACTTGAGCGGCATTTTAATGCCGACATTCTTTTAGACGGAGACGCTGAGAATCTGAATAACCATCCTTTCACTTTTACAATAGAGAACGAAACATTACCAATGATTTTAGAATATTTGTGTAAAGCAGCACCATTAATGTACAGTACCAAGTGCATTGATGATGATGGCGAAAATGGCATTGAGAGAATAGAATATATTGTCAGTGCCAGATAGCAAATCAACAAGAAATTATCGAATATTTTAATAAACCATAAATGATGCTATGCCTGCCTTTTGGTAGAAACAACTAATAAAACATATTACGAACTAAAAGACTTGCCAATGAAATGATACCTAAAAAAACGAAATGGAAAATGCTCCAACATTTTCCATCTCAGATCTGAATTTATACGATAACAATTAAGATTAAACTTAACAAATTCAAACCATTACAAAATTATGGAAAAAAATCGAGAAATGGTTGGATCGGGTGTTTTGTATCCCGGTCTGACAAAATTGATTAGAATTATGAAACTAACGAGCTTTTTAATATTTTTCGCTATAGCCCAGGTTTTCGCGATTGATTCTTATTCGCAGGTAACCCGTTTATCGCTTGAGATGAACGGCGCTACAGTGAAAGATGTTCTTCTCGAAATTGAAGAAAGTAGTGAATTCTACTTTCTCTATTCAAACAAACTTATAAACGTAGAACGAAAAATTGATGTCAACATCGATAATAAGAAAATTGAAGAGGTACTTGATGAAGTATTTCTGGGAGAAGGTGTAAAATATTTTATTAACGATCGCCAGATTATTTTAAGTCCTGAAGACTTACAATTGAGCGATTCTGGTAATTTCTTCCAGCAAACCAGAAAAATAACAGGTACTGTAAAATCTGAAACAGGAGAAACACTTCCCGGAGTAACTGTGGTTATTCAAGGTACTACAATTGGTACAGTTACCGATATGGACGGTAAATTTTCGTTGAATGTTGAAAACAGTTCTCAGGTTCTTGTATTCTCCTTTGTGGGAATGGCAACTCGGGACATTGAAGTTGGTGATCAGGCCAATATAACTGTTGTTATGCAATCGGAGGCTATTGGAATTGAGGAAGTTGTGGCCATTGGTTACGGTGCCGTAAAAAAGAGTGATTTAACCGGAGAGTTGGCGCAGTTAAAGGATCAGTTGTATCTGAACGCCAAGCTACTCAGGTGTCGCAAGCTCTACAGGGAGCCATGGCTGGTGTTATGGTTACTCGCAATAATAGTGCTCCGGGGGCTGGTTCTACAATCCGAATCAGGGGGATTACAACAATTGGCGAGAGCAGTCCGCTGGTAATTGTTGATGGAGTGCCTGTTGGAAGTATAAATGATGTAAATCCGAATGACATTGAAAACATTTCGGTACTGAAAGATGCTGCTTCGGCTTCTATTTACGGATCGAGAGCTGCTGCCGGTGTTATTTTGGTAACAACAAAACGTGCAAAATCAGGAGATCTGTCGTTGGATTACAATTTTCAATACGGAATTGAGAAACCTACTGAAATGGCAGATTATACCGATGCAGTTCGATATATGCAAATGGTAAACGAGTTGCGTTGGAATGATAGTGGAAATATTGAAGGTGGTGAACACCCGACATACACTCAGGATATAGTTGACAATTACGCATCGCTAAATGCTGAGAATCCTGATAAGTATCCTGATACAGATTGGACAGACTTGATATTAAAAGATAGCGCTCCACGCCAAAGCCATTCGATTGGCATTACTGCCGGTTCGAAAGCCGTAAGAACCAAAGCCATCTTATCGTACGACAAAACAGATGGATTATACATTGGACGTAGTTATGAAAGGCTGACTGCGCGCTTTAATAACGATGTTAGAATTAATGACTTTTTATCGGCCTCGATTGACTTCTACGCAAAGAGATCTATTTCAAGTAATCCGAGTAGAGACCCAATGTACGATATGCGTATTTCTGCTCCGGTATATGCTGGTGTATGGACGAATGGACTGATTGCAGAAGGAAAATCAGGAACAAATATTTATGGTCAGATTAAAGAAGGAGGGAATAAACAATATTGGTATAATCAGGTTGGTGGTAAAGTTGCAATCGATTTTACACCTCTTGATGGTTTAAAACTTTCGGCTGTAATTTCACCTCGTTTTAATTACAATAAAGGAAAAGAATTTCTGAAAAAAGTAGAATTTACTGATTACGATGATCCTAGTACTTATATTGGTACATTACAATGGGCAACATCAACAAAGCTGAATGAATCACGCGATGATAGTTATCAGGTAACAAAACAGTTAATTGTTAATTATACAAAATCGTTGAATGTCCATAATCTTAACCTGATGGCAGGTTATGAGGATTATACCGCATTTTATGAAGAGTTGGGAGCATCAAGCGATCAGTTTAAGCTTTCATCATTTCCTTACCTTGATTTGGGAAATGAGAACTATTTGAGTAATAAAGGAAATGCCTACGAGAATGCATATCGTTCGTATTTTGGCCGGGTAATGTACAATTACAATAATCGGTATTTCGTACAGGGAAATATTCGTTACGATGGTTCGTCACGTTTTGCCAAAGATTACCGCTGGGGAGCGTTCCCTTCCTTTTCTGCAGGTTGGATAATCTCCGAAGAATCATTTATGCAAGATATTTCAGCACTTTCATTCTTAAAATTACGCGCATCATGGGGTACTTTGGGTAACGAACGTATTGGTAACTATCCTTATCAATCAACAATAGGTTACGCAAGTGCACTTTTTTACCAGAGAAACAATGTAGTTTCGGCACAAACAGCAGCGCAGGGGGCTTATGCGATTGAAGATATCTCGTGGGAAACAACTGAGTCGCTCGATTTTGGTTTTGATGCTGTCTTCTTTGATAACCGGTTTCATGTAACGGCCGATTACTATCAAAAGAAAACAAAAGATATGTTACTCGATTTAGAGATTCCTGATTACATAGGATTTGATAACCCGGAACAAAATACCGGAGAAATGAATACCAGTGGCTGGGAACTGGAACTAAGCTGGAACGATCGTATCGGTGATTTTTCCTATTCAGTATCAGCTAATTTATCCGATTTTACATCAGAGATGGGTGATTTAGGAGGTATTCAATTCTTGGGAGATCAGGTGAAGTTCAAAGGTAGTGAATTCAACGAATGGTATGGTTACGTATCAGAGGGCTTGTTCCAAACCCAGGAAGAGGTGAATAATTCAGCTGTTTTGAATTCGGTTGTAGCTCCCGGCGACATAAAATACAAAGATATCAGTGGCCCGGATGGTGTACCGGATGGTATAATTTCTTCTGATTACGACCGCGTTTTACTTGGAGGTTCATTGCCTCGCTATATTTACGGAGGTAATATTCGTTTGGGGTACAGAAACTTCGATTTCTCGATGGTGCTTCAGGGCGTAGGTAAACAAAATGTACGAATGAGCAATATGATGGTACAACCATTGCTTGATAACTGGGGAAATATGCAGGAAGTGATTGATGGAAACTACTGGAGCGTATACAATACCGAAGCAGAAAATCTAAGCGTAAAATACCCACGTTTAACCTACAATAATAGGAGCAATAACTATGCAATGTCGGATTACTGGTTGTTTAAAGGAAGATATTTACGCTTAAAAAATATGACATTGGGTTACAACATCCCTCGGTCGATTTGTGAGAAGGTGAATATCAATAATATTCGTGTTTACGGAAGTGTTTCTGATATCTTGTCGATCAATAAATATCCAAAAGGATGGGATCCTGAGGTATCAGGAACTGGGTACCCAATTACAGCTTCTTATCTTTTTGGTGTTTCTGTTAAATTTTAAATGCTAGCAATTATGAAAATTAAAGTAATCTATACACTATTAGTACTTCTGGTATTTACAGCTTGTGCAGACCTGGATCTAAGTCCTCTTTCTGAAGGTTCTAGTGAATACTGGTATTCTGATGAGACTGAGATAGAAATGGCTATTAACGACCTATACAGAGAGGTATTCTGGAAAGTCGATGATGAATTATGGACCGACGATATGTTAAATCGTAATTCAACCACTGCCATTACCGGAGGAACGTTGAGTGGCGAAGATGGTACGGTTTCAACGTGGTGGGGGCATCTCTATAAAGCAATAGCACGAGCCAATACTCTGCTAAAAAATCTGGATGAAATTACAGATGAAGTTTCGGCTGATAAATTGAATAAGTATAAAGCTAATGCACGTTTTAACAGAGCTTCGCATTATTCCATTCTTATCACTCACTGGGGCGACGTAATATTTTCAACAGAAGTAATTGGTTTGGATGAATCTTTCACCATGTCGAGAACAGATAAAGAAGTCATACTCCAGCAAATATATAAAGATTATGATTTTGCAGCCACGTACTTGCCTTTAAGCTACGGTAGTTCCGAAAATCAACAGGCGACAAAAGGTGCAGCTTTAGCAATGAAAGCCAGAATAGCCCTGTATATGGGAGATTTTGATATTGCACGCGATGCTGCCAAAGCATGTATGGATTTGGGGCAATATGTATTGTCTGCTGATTTCGGTAAAATATTTTTAAGTTCAACAAAAAATTCGGAAGAATCTATTTTTGTAATTCCTCGCTCAGTAGAATTTAATGTTGCACCTACCTACTGTAAAGGTTTCGCTACGCGTAATCCCGGAGGTTATGCAAGATACTCTCCCTCATATGAGTTATTCTCGTCATATCTATGTACTGATGGTTTACCAATCGATGAATCACCTCTTTACGATCCTCATAATCCGTTTGAAAACCGTGACCCAAGGTGTACTGAAACAATTGTAGAATTTCAAACAAGACACTTGGGCTATATGTATCAGCCACATCCCGATTCTTTAACGTGTTATAATTTTGGTACTGGAACTTACGTGAAAAATAATGATTCACGTGCCAATAACCAATATGCGGCGTTTAACGGATTGGTAATTAAAAAAGGAATTGATGAAGACTATATCGATGATTGGAAAACAGATCCGGATAGAATCGTAATGCGTTATGCAGATGTGTTATTAATGTATGCGGAAGCAAAAATTGAGTTAAACGATATTGATGAATCAGTTCTGAATGCAATCAACCAGGTGCGTGCACGTGCTTACAAAGTAGATGTTGAGGAAGTAGCATCTTATCCGGCAGTTACAACCACTGATCAGGCCGAATTGCGTACAATAGTTCGTACAGAACGCCGTATGGAACTTGCATTCGAAGGGCTTCGTTACATGGATATTTTGCGATGGAAGTTAGCAGAACAAGTTTTAAACGTACCTATTTACGGGATTTTGGATCCTGAAGAGGCAAGAGAAAAATTGGTTAATACGGGATTATGGTTTTTTGCTAGTACTCCTGAAATTGACGAAAATGGAATTGCTGATTTTACACCAATGTATAATAATGGATATGTGAAGCTTTTGGCATTACGTGTATTTGATCCCGAAAAAAATTATTTATGGCCAATACCTTCAAAAGAGATTTTAATTAACGAAAATCTTGTACAAAATGAAGGCTATTAATAGTTCAGATTAGTTAGTGAAAAGCCTGCCTGGTTTGGGCAGGCTTTTTTGTAGTAATAATTGTTGGTTTTTCTGTCATCCTGTTTTAACTAACTTCGTGTCATTCCACAGAGAACGTTTGTAACAATTGCGTATCTCTGATTTGTACTGTATGAAGAGGAAAATAAAACCAATTTAAACCCATCGACAATGAAAATTTCAGTTGTAAACCGTAAAGCATTATTTAGTGTAATAATTAGTCTGTTTTTAATCACTTGTTTTTTTAACAGTATGGCACAAACACATGCTTACCTTAAAAACGACACGCTAACACTATCAAATTCGTTGATAAAACGACAGTTTTTGTGGAACAACGGAGAACTGCTTTCACTTAATTTGATTGATGTCCGGAGCGGTAAAAATCTTCTGGTGCAATCATCCCAACCAGCATTTCGCCCAGCCAAACAGTTTTCGCTTGAAGAATCATCGATTAAGACTGAAAAAATTGCCGAAGATAATTTGAACAACGCTCATTTAGTGGCCGAGGTTTTGCTTGATTATGGTAAATTCAAATTGAAACGGATATTCCAAATCAATGAGAATGTACCGGCCATTTCGTGCGAAAATTATCTTTGGGTAGATGATGATTCGGAATTCGAAAACGCCGGAGCATTTCTGCAAACTCCTGTTCAGCTCGAGAATATGAATTCTGTTTCTAGGTATCCACATTTAAAAGCTGTTGAGTTTTTCGATAGAACCGACCATAACAATAATCTGGTGAAAGAGGAGAAGGTAGTGGCTTTCAGAAGTGAATTGGAGCTAAAAGGAAATCTATTGCAGGTTTCTTCTCCTCAAGCTGGCGAACCAGGCATTTTTATTCTGAAAGAAGCACCCTGTTCGTTTGTGCAATTAAGCTATCCCGGTTATGATTTTAAATCAATCCGAAATGCAATAAGTGTGGCCGGAGCCGGTATTTCAACTCAATCTTTAATTAAAGGCGAGTGGGTAAAGCTGTACGGAACAGTAGTTGGCGTTTATGATGGTTCTGAATTTGGTTTCACGCACGCATTACATACTTATCAAAAGTCTGTGCGGAAGACTGTTGCTGAACGCGATGAAATGATAATGATGAATACCTGGGGAGACCGAAATAAAGATGCAAGCATTAGTGAGCCGTTTCTCAAGGCCGAGTTGGATGCTTGCGAAAAGCTGGGTGTTTCACATTTTCAGATTGATGACGGCTGGCAGCAGGGATTGTCGCAAAACTCAGCGCAGTCTGGCGGGGAAAAGTGGGATTTGTGGTCGAAAGAAGATTGGCAACCTCATGCAGAGCGTTTGCCAAACGGGCTTAAACCAATTGTAGAGTATGCCCGAAAAAAAGATATTCAGTTGGGACTTTGGTTTGCTCCAAGTAATTATAAGAGTTATGAAAACTGGGAGATGGATGCAGAAATTATTTTGAATTTATATAATACTTATTCCATACGATACTTTAAAATTGATGGTACAATGTTGCCCGACAAACTTGCTGATCATCGTTTGCGAATGCTTTTTGATAAAGTATCGACGGAGTCCGATGGGAATATTGTAATCAATCTGGATGCTACAGCTGGCAACCGAGCTGGGTATCATTATATGAATTCGTATGGAAATATCTTTCTTGAGAATCGCTATACTGATTGGGGAAATTACTATCCGCACTGGACGCTGCGCAACTTGTGGCAACTATCTGCTTATGTGCCTACCAGAAATTTTCAGATAGAGTTTCTGAATAAGTGGCGCAACAAGTCGGTTTATGGCGAGGATAATCCTCTGGCACCCTATTATATTCCATTCGAGTACCAGTTTGCGATTACAATGATGGCACAACCACTGGCCTGGTTTGAAGGAACCGGCTTGCCGGAAGAAGCCATGAAGATTGGAGCTGTTATCAAAAAGTACAGAAGTATCCAGGCAGATATTCATGCGGGAGACATTTTTCCAATTGGAGAAGAACCAAGCGGTTACGGCTGGACAGGTTTTCAGTCGGTTAAAGATGATAAGAATGGCTACTTACTCGTTTTTCGGGAGAAGAATAAGGAAGCTTCCTGTTTGATGGAAACATGCTTCCCCATCGGCAAAAATGTTGTTTTAACGCCTGTTTTGGGAGCCGGGGAAAAGATAAGAGCAGCTTCAAATTCAAGGAGAGAAATCCAGTTTGAATTGCCTGGCGAGTTTTCGTACTGTTTGTACAAATATGTAATTGAAGATTAATCGTAGTTTCTGATTTTTTGGGGTTTATGCAAAGAAAAAATTATCCAATAACTGATTTTTGGATTCTGATTTTAACGATCGGGTTATTGGGGTTTTGTGCGTGCAAAGTAAACAAACAGGCAGAGCAGGAGAAAGCAGAATGCAAACGAGTGACGATAATGGGATTGGGCGATTCTATTACCGAAGGAGGCGAGAATTTTCAATCATATCTGTTTCCTTTGTGGGAACATCTTTTTGCGGCAGCTTATAAAGCTGATTTTGTAGGGCCACGTAGCAGCAATTCTCGGATCGGAAAGATAAAGCATTGCGGCTTTAGCGGGAAAAATGCAGAATTTCTGGAAACACAAATCGACAGCATTTATCGCGAATATCCGGCAGATATTGTATTGCTTCATTCGGGGCATAACCATTTTAACACCGAAAATCCGGTTAATGGAATTATCAATGCTCAGAAGTCAATTATTGAGAAAATCCTGACAATCAATCCTGACGCTAAAGTTCTGGTGGCAAAAGTAATTGAAAGCGGAAAGCTGCCTAAGTATTCATACATCCCGGAGCTGAATAATCAAATTGAAAAAATGGTGGAAGACTTGAATCTGCCCAACGTTATTTTGGTGGATCAGTCGGAAAACTTCAATTGGGAAAAGCACAGTATCAGCGACAAAGTTCACCCTAGTCCGGGGGGAGCAGAAGTAATGGCAGAAGCCTGGTTCGAAGGTTTAAAGCACGTTTTGCCTGAACCAACAAATTCATTTCATCCTGAAATAGTACAGTATAAAGTCACAGAACAGGGAAATCTGGATTTGCATATTTTTAAACCTAAAGAGTCTGCCAAAGATGAAAAACATCCGGTAATAGTATTCTTTTTTGCCGGTGGCTGGAACTTGGGAACACCGCTGCAGTTTTACCGCGAATGTGCTTATTACGCTTCAAAAGGATTTGTGGCAATTTCTGTCGATTATCGTATCAAATACCTGCATCACACAACACCGTTTGAAAGTGTAGAAGATGCCAAAAACGCGGTACGATGGATTCGTAGCAATGCTGAAAAGTTAAATATCGATTCTGAGAAAATTGTGGCTGCAGGCTCTTCAGCAGGAGGTCATTTGGCAGCAGCAATTGGAACCTTAAAAGAAAAGTACGAAAATGAGACGGACGATTATAAACCTAATTTAATGCTGCTTTATTACCCTGTGGTTGACAATAGTGAAAACGGATATGGGCCCGAAATCATAAAAAAGCGGTACCAGGAAATATCACCCATGCATAATATCGATGCCGAGACGCCGCCAGCCTTGTTTGTTTTAGGGACGGAAGATTCGCTGATTCCGGTAAAAACAGCTGAAGAATTTAAGGCACGAATGGAAGAGAATGGTGTTGAATGTGAATTGCATCTGATTGAAGGAGCGGGCCACCCGATTTTTTACTATGCAAAAGATCTGACACCTGAATTTTACACTATTCGGGAATTGACGGATCAGTTCCTTTCGAAACATGGATATCTAAAGAGCGAATAATATTGAAAAGTAAACAAACAATAATGAAGTTAATCTTGAAAAATAATAAACTCAATAAAGCGATGAAGTACACTATTTTAATTATGTTTTTATTCTGCACGTTTTTGCTTTCAGCGCAAAAAAACTCTGTGCTGATTGAAGCAGAAAGTTTTAGTGAGAAAGGAGGCTGGGTAGTCGATCAGCAATTTATGGACCTAATGGGATCAGCTTACCTGATGGCACACGGAATGGGAGTTCCTGTGGCTGATGCAAAAGCAACTATCAGTGTTCCTTCTACCGGAGAATATAAGGTTTTTGTGCGTACGTTCAATTGGACATCGCCATGGTACAAAGGTGAAGGTCCCGGAGAATTTAACCTTCTAATCAATGGTAACACCGTTGGCGGTGTACTGGGAAATTCTGGTACTGAATGGATGTGGCAACGTGCAGGGGAAGTAAATATTTCAACTAAAAAAGTAACGCTAAGCTTACACGATCTGACCGGCTTCAACGGGCGTGTTGATGCAATTTATCTAACAAAAGATGATGATGTTCCACCTTCAGGTTTAGCGGCGCTGACTAAGTTCAGAAAGAAACTACTCGATTTACTCAAAAAACCAACAGATGCCGGTGAATTTGATTTGGTCGTAGTTGGCGGCGGAGTGGCCGGAACAGCAGCTGCAATATCCGGTGCACGATTGGGAATAAAAGTGGCACTTATTCAGGATCGTCCTGTTTTGGGGGGTAATAATAGTTCTGAAGTTCGTGTGCATTTAGGAGGAAGAGCAATGGTGGAGCCAAATCCTGCACTGGGACAAATCGTTAACGAGATTGGGCCAACTAAAGGCGGAAATGCGCAGCCAGCTGCTTATTACGAAGATGATAAGAAAATGAGTATGGTGTTGGCTGAAGAAAATATCACCTTATTTGCCAGTTGCCGGGCTTTTGCCGTAAAAACGAAAGGTGCACGAATTACGCAGGTAATTGCTAAAAATATAGAGACTTCAGAAGAATTATCGTTTTCAGCTCCGTTGTTTGCGGATTGTACAGGCGACGGTACCATTGGTTATCTGGCCGGAGCCGACTTTGCAATGGGCCGTGAAGGCCGAAATGAATATGGAGAGCCGAGTGCTCCAGAAGTTGCAGATGATCTAACGATGGGGGCTTCTGTACAATGGTATTCGAGTGAAGGCGAAAATCCAAGTTCATTTACCGAATTTCAATATGGTGTTGAATTCAATGAAGAAAACTCGCAAAAAGTAACCATGGGAGAATGGACCTGGGAAACTGGGATGAACTTCGACCAGATTTCAGAATTCGAACGAATCCGTGATTATGGATTGTTGGTGGTGTATTCTAACTGGTCGTTTCTAAAGAATCATAGTTCGGAGAAAGTGAACTATCAAAAACGAAAATTAGACTGGGTTGCTTATGTTGCAGGAAAGAGAGAGTCGAGACGATTAATGGGAGACGTGATTTTGAAAGAGCAGGATCTTACAGATTATGTCGTTTATCCTGATGGTTCAGCACCAACATCGTGGAGTATCGACCTGCATTATCCCGATCCCGAAAACACAAAGCATTTTCCGGCACGAGAGTTTAAATCAATTGCCGTGCACAAAAAAATTCATCTGTATCCTATTCCTTACCGCTGTTTCTATTCGCGAAATGTGGATAACCTGTTTATGGCAGGGCGAAATATAAGTGTAACACATGTTGCTTTGGGAACGGTTCGTGTAATGCGTACAACTGGTATGATGGGAGAAGTTGTTGGTATGGCCGCATCAGTTGCGGCGAAACACGATACGAACCCATGTGGTGTTTATGAAAACTATTTAAGCGAGCTAAAAGGCTTAATTGATACAGGTGTTGGTAAGTACGATATGGAAAACGCACAAGATTATAATTTAGGGCGAACTTTGGGGCCGAAAAAGTAGCCGGTTTTCAAAAAAGATAAATGTATCTTAGAGGCAGGATATGGCGAAGCAGTTTCTTAATTTGATTTTCTTCGGGGGATTATTCTGTATCTCCTATTTTAACGTAGAAAGGAGAGAAAACTTTCTGGTTTGGGAAGGAGAGCGTATTTCCCATACGTTTAACGATACTGTAGATGAACTTTCTGATCAGCAGATTATTGAGCTGCAAGATGAGGCGGGTATGCCTGTTTATTTTGGCAGATACTTTTTTAAAGACGTTTGTATTTCAGGGAAGTGCAAAATGATTCGTGTTTGGCTTTTTTGGGATGGTGCCGGAAATTACCTGGGTTATCAGGTACCTGATGATGAGCCGCTGACAAAATCGGACCATACTGTTTTTGAGTCGCAGGACTATCAAAAGTTAGATAAAATTCTAAGCGATCGATCTTCTATTTTGAAGGATATGAAACAGGAAGATTTAGTAATTATCCCGGACTCAATTGAGAATCCTTACGAGTTGGATGGTTACACTGCAGCAACACAACCGGCTTTGTCTGAAGTTATCGTAAAAGATGCTGTTTATACATGTCATACACTTTGGCATACGGTTTACGGCCCTACTCAGCAAGAAGTATTTCGCTTGTTGAACGAGCGAACGGATGTCGACTTTCTGGAAAAAATGCTTGCATCAAAACAACCCAGCAAAATCATTTGGGTGATTGACGCTGTCGAAAAGCAGCGAAAATACCACGAAGAGTTTTATCCCCGTTTTATCGAATATATAAAGTCGGAGGACGATTTGCTAGCGGATAAAGCTTTGGATTATTTTCAGAATAGTATGCTAAATGATGAATTGCTACAGAATCGACTGGTCGATGAAATGGCCTACTTTTCAGCAAGAACAAATGTTGAACTGATTTGGCGGCTCATCGAACACGGAACTGTCTCTGACGAAATATTCGGAAAGCTTTTACAGTTTGTAAAAGAAGGAAAACTTCAGGTAACAGCACTTAATATCGTTTATCAGCTTTTTCATCCTGATTTTCTGAAAGATGAACAGATAAAAATAACAATGAATAACTTTTTGAATGGAGAAGATGCCTACGTGCGCCGATTAACTCAAAAGGTTATGGAAACACAATAAAAAATATACGATGATTACATTTATTATTTCCATAGCGGTACTGGTAGCAGGATATTTTATTTATGGAGGCTATGTCGATCACAAATTCAAAAGCGATCCTTCCCGGCCAACTCCGGCAATCGAAAAAAATGATGGAGTGGATTATGTACCTTTAAAAACGGGCAAAATTTTTCTGATTCAGTTTTTAAATATTGCTGGCTTGGGGCCAATTTTTGGCGCTATTGCCGGAGCAATGTGGGGGCCTGTTGCTTTTATATGGATTGTACTGGGTTCTGTATTTGCTGGTGGTGTGCATGATTATTTTTCGGGTATGCTTTCTGTGCGGCATGGAGGTGAGAGTATCCCCGAAATTGTTGGGAAATATTTAGGAATTGGAGTAAAGAACTTTATGCGGGTTTTTGCATTGGTCCTGCTTATTTTGGTCGGGGTTGTTTTTGTAAAAGGGCCTGCAACAATTCTTGCCGGGCTGTCAAATGTAAGCTCGTTTTATTGGGTTTTTATTATATTTCTATACTACATTCTGGCCACAATGATTCCTATTGATAAGTTAATAGGCAAGATCTATCCGTTCTTTGGCGGTTCCTTACTTGTTATGGCGTTAGGGATCTTTGCGGTATTGCTTTTTGGAAAATATACGATTCCCGATCTAACACCTGCAACTTTTGCGAATATGCATTCGAATCCCGATAAGTTTCCGGTATTTCCAATGTTATTTATTACTATCGCTTGTGGTGCAATTTCAGGGTTTCATTCTACGCAGTCGCCTTTAATGGCCCGTTGCCTCCCAAATGAGGCCGATGGTAAAAAGATATTTTTTGGAGCCATGATCACAGAAGGTATCGTCGCGTTGATCTGGGCTGCTGCGGCTATGGCTTTCTTTGGCGGTGTGCGCGAGTTAGGTGAAACAATGGCTCAGCCGGGGAACAACGCAGCCTGGGTGGTCAATCAAATTTGTGATACAATGCTTGGGAAAATCGGAGGTTTGCTAGCCATTATCGGAGTTGTTGCTGCCCCAATTACATCGGGCGATACGGCATTTAGAAGCGCTCGTTTAACCATTGCCGATACATTCGCTTTTAAGCAGGGAAAACTTGTACAACGTTTGGTTATTACAATCCCTATTTTTATTGTGGCTATCCTGCTCACTACAATTAATTTCGATATTATTTGGCGGTACTTTGGGTGGTCAAATCAAACGCTGGCTACTATTGTGTTATGGACAGCAGCAGTTTACATGCTGATTCGGGGAGGTAATTTTTGGATTGCGCTTATTCCCGCAATTTTTATGACCGCCGTGGTAACAACTTACATCCTTGTAGCGCCAGAAGGCTTGATGTTGTCCTACACTTTGTCAGCATTTATTGGGTGTATTGTAACGGTCATTCTTACAGGTTATTTTTTCTTCTTTAGGTCGAGAAAAGTTGTACCCGGACGCGTAACAATGAATTCTTTGAGAAGTAATTGTTAAGAATGAGCCATGAATCAACGAAGTTGACTATCTGTTATTTAAAGAAGGATGTATCTTAATGAGGAAGAGCGATTGAGTTCTAATTCAAGCGCTCTTTTTATACGTGGAGTGCATTTTGATTAATAATGAAGGTTCTCCTTGTCAAACACCGTCAATGTCTCCTTTCAGAGCATAGCAATTGCGAGTACATCTTTTTGCGTTTCTTCGTCAATATTGTTTTTGTTTAAGGCTTTCATAATGTCGTTAATCACATGCATATACTCGCTTTGGCTTATGTTCATACCTTTGCGACGATAGCATGTCTTGCCCTTATATTCTTCCGGACCACCACTTCCTGATGCAAAAAAATCAATCAGGTGTTGGCGAACAGTTGCAAAATGTTCAGTATTGTCTTTCAGTGGTAAAAATCTGGCGTTAACAGCAGGGTTTGTCATGTGGTTCTCTACAATATCATCAACTATACGGGTGGTGCCTTTAATTTCTCCTGATCTTTGATACAATGATTTGCTTTTTATTGTTTCCATTTTATTTGGGTTTGATTTATAATGAGTTACGACTAATAATAGTAAAACATAAATGAGTCTTCTATTGGGGTTAGGAACAAATTGTAAGTATCAAATTGAATTGAGATGGCTTAAAGAATTTGAACTGGATACAGGCTTGTATCTTAACGATCTTTTTGCTAATATATCTAAATATAAAGGAGCTGTGAGTATTGGAAATGCTTTACAGAGTTTTCCCAGAAACTGACACACTTCTTTTTTCTGTTGAAATACTTAGCTTATAATTGTATTTTAGAAGTTGATAGAAATTAGACCAATAGAAACTGTTTTGAAAAAAATATTTCTTATCATACTGCTGGTTTCTTCTTTATCTGGATTTTGCCAGGTAAAACGAATCGGTACGCCAAACATTTTAAATTATCCAAAGTCAGTATATAAAGCCGGAACACAAAACTGGAATATTGCTCAGGATCTGAATGGGTTTATGTATTTTGCTAATAATGATGGACTTTTACGGTTCGACGGTTTAACCTGGGAGCTTTTTCGTGTTTCAAACACTCCTCCAGTACGATCAGTTTGTGTAGATAAATCCGGAACAATATACGTTGGAATGGATAATGATTTCGGAATTTTTGATACCGAGGAGCCCGGGGGCCCCGTTTTTAAAAGCCTCCGCGATAAAATTCCGGAAGACATCGAGGAAACGGATATTATCTGGAAAATTTATGATACACAATATGGAATGGTATTTCAGACTCCCCAGTATATTTTTATTTATAGAGATGAAAAGATTCAAGTGATTCGACCTAAAAAAGCATTCAGTTATTCGTTTTATGTAAACAACCGTTTGTTTTTTCATGAGCCGGATGTTGGCTTGTTTGAGTTAATTAACGGATTTGTAAATAAAGTGCCATGGGCTGATGAACTTGTAGATACAGAAATTCTTTCGATAGTTAGTTTCTCCGAGAATCAGTTATTGATCGGTACTGCTCATGATGGCTGGTTTGAATACAAACGTGGAAAGCTGGAAATATGGGATACTCCTGCCAACAGGCAAATAGAGAAAGATATATTGTTTAATGCTGTTAAGCTTCAAGGAAATAATCTCGCAATCGGAAGTATTTTAAATGGAGTAATTGTTGTCAATTCAGATGGAATGATCTTACAGCACTTAAATCGTTCAAAAGGCTTGCAGAATAATACGGTATTGAGCCTCTATAACGATCAATCCGGGAATTTGTGGTTGGGCCTCGATAACGGAGTAGACTTTGTAGAATTGAACTCTCCTTTGAGTTATATTTCCGGAGCCGAAGGAATAAGTACAGGTTATTGTAGTGTGGTTTATAAAAACACCCTTTACCTCGGCACCAACCAAGGGCTTTTTGCACGGCCATTCAGTATTAATGCATATAATGAAAATCAGAAATTTAGCCTGGTTCCCGGAACCGAAGGACAAGTATGGAGCCTTAACGTAATTGAAGGGCAATTGATTTGTGGCCATCATTTGGGGGCATTTATTATCGATGGCTATAAGGCTAAAAGGATTTCATATGACGCAGGGGGATGGACATTCAGAAGACTTGTGAATGATAAACAATATATGATAGGTGGAGACTACACCGGATTTTCTGTTTACAAGTTGGTTGGAGGCGAGTGGCAATTTCAAGATAAAGTAAAAGGATTTTCAGAATCCAGTCGTTTTCTTACGCAAGATAAAGATGGTAATTTTTGGGTGAGTCATGGAAGTAAGGGAATTTTCCGTGTGCGATTGAATGAGCTAAAGGATTCAGCTGTAGACGTTAAACGTTGCGGGGTGGGAGAAGGACTTCCAGGCGATGACATGAATATATTGTTATCAATTGGCGATTCATGGTTTATCTCGACAATTGATGGTATTTATACTTATGATGCTGGTAGTGATAGGTTTGTGAGAGATGTTGAGTTAAACGAGATGTTTGATCTTGAAGGGCGGCTAAAGTTTGTTACCGTTGATAATCAGGGGAGTATTTGGTATATAGCAGAGTCAGGAGTTGGAGTTTTGTATAAAAACGAAGATCAAAGTTATACGCCAATAGTAACACCGTTCAAACAACTTACAAATAGCTTGGTAAGAGAATGGGAATTCCTGTATGTACTTGACAACGACAATGTTTTTATTGCAGCAGAAAGTGGATTTGCACACTATTCTTCGCGCGTTGTTACTTCTATAGATATTCCGTTTAAAAGCTATGTTACAAAAGTTGAGATTCCTTATCAGGATACAGCCATATATGTTACAGGAGAGGCGCAACGCAACGAATTTCCTTTTAAGAGAAACGCATTCCGTTTTCATTTTGCCGCTCCTTTTTATCAGAATCCAGAGCAGTTGGAATTTAGTTATTTTTTGGAAAATTACTCCGAAGATTGGTCAATGTGGTCGGGAGACAACTATCGGGACCTGACGAACCTGCCTGAAAATGAATATGTTTTTAGGGTAAAAGCCAGAAATAGTTTTGACCAGTTAAGTGCAAAAGCTGAATTTTCATTCATTATAAAGCCGCCTTGGTATCGTTCTAGGTATGCATTCTATTTTTACGTACTGGTTGTTTTCTTATTCGGTATTGGAATTGCATGGTTTATCCAGTTGCGGTTCAACAAAACTAAGCAGAAGGAGCGAAAGAAGCACCAAAAGGAACTCAGGAAGAAGGAACAGGAATTTCAAAAGCAGGCAATTCTTGCAGATAAGGAAATAATTCGTTTAAAAAATGAAAAGCTTGAAGCCGAAAAATTATCACTAGATAAAGAACTCGCTAATCAAACTTTAAATATAGTTAATAAGAACAAATTTTTGATGAAAGTCAATCAGGAGTTGAGGAAGATAGGCGAAGAAACTAATGATTCCAGTGTTAAATCAAAGATGGTAATTCTAAAAAAGCGGATTGATAAAGAAATCGATGATCAGCAACAAAATAAAATATTTGAAAGTTACTTTGAGGAAGTCCATGCTGACTTCTTTCAACGATTAAATAAAAAATTTCCGCAGCTTTCCCCTAAAGATCTTAGACTTTGTGCTTATATCAGAATGAATATGTCGACTAAAGAGATTGCAACTTTATCGAATATCACCGATCGGGGAGCTGAAATTAGCAGGTATAGACTTCGAAAAAAAATGGGAATTTCACGTGAAATAAACCTCTCTACCTTCCTGTTGAATGTCTAAAATCACTTTCCTGTTGTATAGCATATTTATCTTTGAGGTATTCATTTTCTATTAAAACAATTTCATAAATGTCAGATAAACAGTAACCCATGTTGCTGTTGATGTATTTTTGATGTATTTGATTATTTGTTATGTAGTGTTTTTGTGGAGCTAATTTTTGTTTGAATCTCTTCTTATAGTCGATATTCGAAACGTGAAATTTTGTTAATAATTTAAAATTTGCTACAATTGTAATTGTATAAACGACAATAAGACTATTAACTAATCAAATCTAAGGACTATGTATTTACCTTTTAGACTTCAAAAGGAGTATCCCAATTATTTATATACTAAAGATATTTCAAGCGTCACGCGTAGGGGCTTAGATATTGCTAACATCTAATTTAATACTAATTAATCAAAATTTTATCTATGAAAGAAAGACAAAGGATGAGAAAAATTCTCATGTTACTTTTGGGTACAGTGTTTTCTTTGAGTGTATTTGCTCAGGAAGTTGTACTGAAAGGTGTTGTAACTTCTGCGGATGATAATCAACCGTTACCCGGAGTTACTGTAGTGGAGAAAGGGACTACAAATGGTACTGTTACCGATTTTGATGGTAACTACCAGTTGACTGTTCCTGCTGATGCAATTCTTCAGTTCTCATTTGTTGGAATGAAAACTCAGGAAGTTGTTGTGTCTGGGCAAACCGTAATCAATGTTCAATTAGAAAGCGCTGCTTTTGATGTTGATGAGGTTGTGGTTGTTGGATACGGTGTTCAGAAGAAGATTTTGACAACGGGTGCCAATTTGAACGTTAAAGGAGAAGATATTGCTGAACTTAATACTGGTTCTGCAATGGAAGCTTTACAAGGTGTTGCCGCTGGTATAAGTATTACCAGAAATAACGGAGCTCCCGGAGCAGGAACAAGAGTTACGATACGTGGTTTAGGAACCATTGGAAACTCCAACCCATTATACATTGTTGATGGCGTTGCGGTTGGTGATATTGACTATCTAAATCCTTCGGATATCGAATCAGTTGATGTTTTGAAAGACGCAGCTTCAGCTGCTATTTATGGTTCAAGAGCTGCAAACGGCGTGGTTCTGGTAACAACTGTAAAAGGTAGCAAAGACCGGCCAGCTAAGATTACCTACGACGCCTATTATGGACTTCAGAATATATACAAGAATCTGGACCCGTTAACAGCCCAGGAATATATGTATATAATGGATGAAGGTAGAGTTAACGATGGACTTGCACCATGGGATTGGGAAGCTAAAATTAAAGATAATGATTGGCTCGAAAGTAATTTTCCCGGTCTTGGAACACAATTAGGCGAAGATGTTTGGGGAGCGCTTCAAAACGGTTGGGAAGGCACTAACTGGATTGATGAGATGACCAGTAAGAATGTCCCTATGCAGAGTCACGCTTTGAACATTACCGGTGGAAGTAAAGACATTACTTACTCAATGGGAGTTTCGTATTTCGATCAGCAAAGTATTATCGGCAGTGAGATAACCGACGCAGGTTATAAAAGGTTAACTGCAAGGTTGAATACGCAAATGATTCTAAAGAAGAATAAGGAGCATAATATCCTCACTGTTGGAGAGAATATTACCTATACAAATACTGAAAACAGAAGTGCCAGAACAGGTAATATCTACTGGAATGATTTGCACAATGCACTTGTTCAGCACCCATTGATGCCAGCTTATTGGCAACCAGCAATTGATAATAACGTCAATGAATTTGGTTTTACGCCAACCATGGATGGAGTAAATCAGCATACCAATCCAATCGCTTCAATGTATTATGCTACAAATTATAACTACGGCAAAGGAAACCGGGTAGTAGGTAATGTATTTGCGGAGTTGGAACCAATTAAAAACTTAAGGTTAAGATCTTCTTACGGTATTGATGCCTGGTTTGGTTGGGGCAGATCAATGAATCCAACTTATCGCTTGGGAACACTCTATACCGATGCTACTGATGGAGCATCTCAGAATCAGTATCTTGGAAATAACTGGACATGGACAACTACGCTTTCCTATGATCGTAAGTTTGGAGACCATGATATAACTGGCTTAATTGGTTACGAGTTGCTTCAAAATCAAATAAACACAGAAGTAAGTGGTTCGAGAAATAACTTGTTATTTCCTGGCGATCCTCGCTATGCTTATATTAATAATACTGAAAGCCCTGCTTCTATTAGCGATATCAATACTTCGGGAGCAGATTGGGCTGCTGGCGGTGGCGGATTAATGTCGTACATAGCAAGAGCGCAATACAATTACCAGGAAAAATACTTGCTTTCGGTTACGATGCGTGCAGATGGCTCTTCAAATTTTGCTAAAGGTAACCGATGGGGGTATTTTCCCTCAGTATCAGCAGGATGGGTGCTTACCAGTGAAGACTTTATGCAAAATACTTCAAGCATACTTGATTTCGCGAAAGTGCGTTTAAGCTGGGGGCAGAACGGTAACCAGTCAATCGACAACTTTATTTACTCTTCACAAATAAAATATGCTTTCCCCGGCTATTTCTTTGGAGATACAAAACCTGTATCCGGCACAACAGCATATCCTGAAAAGGTTCCAAACCCGGACGTAACTTGGGAAACTTCAGAACAGCTGAATATTGGCCTTGATACCAGATTACTTAATTCTAAACTAGGTGTTACTTTAGATTGGTACAAAAAAACCACAAAAGATTGGTTGGTAGTTGCACCTATTTTAGGTACTTCAGGGGCCGGTGCTCCTTTTATTAACGGAGGTGATATTGAAAATAAAGGCTTTGAGCTTGTGGTAAACTGGAATGATAACATTAGTGATTTCAAGTATAGTGTGACCTTAAGCGGTGCACATAACAAAAATGAAGTCACAAGGTTGGCCAACACTGACAAAATCATTCACGGTCCTTCCCATGTATTATCACAGGGGACCGCTGAAGTATCAAGAGTACAAGTTGGTTACCCAATTGGTTATTTCTATGGCTATCAAACCGATGGTATTTTGCAGAACCAGGATGAAGTAGACGCTTATGTTGGGCCGGAAGGAAATTCCTATTTTGATGATCAACGACCAGGAGATGTTCGTTTTGTTGATAAGAATAATGATGGTGTAATTGATGAAAATGATAAAGGCTATCTAGGAAACCCAAATCCTGATTTCGAAATGGGACTTCAATTAAACTTGTCGTACAAAGGATTTTATGTGAATACAACTTTAGTCGGGAAATTTGGAATGCAGGTAATGCAGTCGTATCGTTCGTTTGCCGATAACTTTACTCAAAACTATACTTCAAGTGTTTTTGAACGTTGGCATGGTGAGGGGACTTCTACTAAAATGCCAAGGCTTACTTATGGATCAAACAGAAACCAACAGTACATTTCTGATATCTATATGCATGATGCAGATTATGTAAGAATTAACAACCTGACCATAGGATATGATTTTAGTAAAATGCTTTCAGGTTTTGAAGCAATTTCAGCACTTAAAGTATATGCAGCAGTAAATAACCTGCATACTTTTACAAGTTACGATGGAATGGATCCTGAAGTTCGTTTCGGACACGATGTAGATTGGGCATCAGGAATTGACCTTGGCTTATATCCATTACCAAGAACAGTGATGTTTGGTTTAAGTGTTGCCTTTTAATTCTAAAAAATGATAATAATGAAAAAACTATTATATATAACATTCATTGCAGGCCTTGTTCTTGCAACGAGTTGTAGTCAGGATTATCTGGATACAGATAATCTATACGGAAAAAGTTTGGAGACCTTTTACAGCACTCCTAAGGATATTAAAGAGGCAATGGCAGGGGTGTATAATGCAATTTATACTCCGAACGTACACAGTAACGAATCTGTTGCCGCAAGCTTGATGTCGGATTTAATGCTTGGTGGTGGAGGCCCAGATGACAAATCTGCCAAATGGGTTGATAATTTTGAAGATCCGTCCGAGGATACTTACAGAGATATGTGGGTACAGTGTTACAATGGTATCTCAAGGGCAACTGCAATTATAGAAAAAACAGCCGAAGCAGACTTTTTAGCATACTTTGGTAGTCCTGAGGAAGCCCAGGCTTTTAAAAACCAGGCAATTGGTGAGGCGTTGTTTATGCGGGCTTTCTTCTACTTTAGATTAGGAAAATTCTTTGGAGGCGTACCTATGATTACGACATTTGATGCGCCCAGAGATGTTCCCAGAGCTACCTATACTGAGACTTTTGCGCAAATCGCGTCGGATCTCAAGTTGGCTATTGAGACAATGCCTTCGGTTGCGTTTCAAAATATTCCAGAATCTGATTATGGTCATGCAAACAAATGGGTAGCAGAGGCATATCTGGCCAGAGTGTATTTGTTCTATACTGGTTATATGACCAACATTGAAGGTCAGGCTACTACTACATTACCTCTTGTTGATGGAGGTTCTTTATCAGCATCAGATGTACAAAGCCATTTGGAAGACTGTATGAACAAAAGTGGTTACGGACTGGTTGATGATTTCAGAAATCTATGGCCTTACTCGTACGTAAACATAGCAGCCAATGATACAACCGTATTACCCTGGGCGCATGAAAACAACCTTTCGTGGGTAGGCCAGGATGGTCATACACCTACTTTTGGAACTGGGAATAATGAGACCATGTTTGTTCAACGTTTCTCCTTTGGAGACTGGAATTGGACAGATGGAAATATTTATACCAACAGACTCGCCTTGTTTACAGGTCTTCGGGATAACTCATTAGTGCCTTTTGGGACAGGCTGGGGATGGTGTACGATAAATCCTAAACTTTTTAACCAGTGGAGTGATGATGACCCCAGAAAATTGGGTTCTATCCTACAGGTTGGACAGGAAAGCCAGGGAACAGGTGACTATGAAGGAGATAAAGGTGACCATGAAACGGGTTTATTTAACAAGAAATATACATCTCTTCAATACTGGAATAATGAAAAGGCAGCAAATATTGGAATGTTTGTTCAGATATATAATTGGGGTAATACTGATATGCAATTGATGCATGCCCAGGATTTCATTTTTATGCGTTATGCCGATGTATTGCTAATGCATTCAGAAATTACCGGAACAGCAGAAGGAATGAACGCTGTTAGAGCAAGAGCAGGATTAGACCCCGTTGCTTATTCTTTGAGCGCTCTAAAGGAAGAAAGAATGCACGAATTGGCATTTGAAGCTTTACGTTGGTTCGACCTTGTTCGTTGGGGAGATGTTAATACAGCTTTTAACGATCAAATAAGTGTTAGGAATTCAGGAAGTGAAGCTATTTATTCGGTTAATTACAGACCCGAAACCAAAGGATTGGTTCCTATTCCGGAAACAGAAATGAGATTGGCGAACGGTGTTTACGAACAAAATCCAGGTTGGAATTAAACTTTAATTTAAAAAAAGATGAAAAGAAATAATATAATACAAGGTCTTTTTATTGGCTTGCTGGCGCTAATGATTGGGTCGTGCGATGCCATTGTAGACGAACAACACTTGGAAAACACTGCGACTGTGGAAGGAGTAGAACTGATAGCTACTCAATCGACCACTGGTGGTAATGAAATTGAGTTTTATATGAAAAGCCCAGGAGTTACAGGTCATTGGGACTATATGATCGGTAAAGGGTTAACGGATAGAATTACAGTAACATTTCCCGTTACAGGTAGTTTTGATTTTAAATATGTTGGAACGTTAGGTGCCGAATTCTTTGAAAAATCGACCAATGTTACAATTAACGTATTAGACCATGAAGTACCGCCAGAATGGGCTGCTTTGTTAGGCGACGATGCTGTTGCCGGTAAAACATGGGTATTTGATGGTGGACCAAGCCCAGATGGTGGCCTGTGGTGGTTTATGGCTGATCCAGGCAACCCTTGGGCAGTATGGTGGAATGCGGCAGGAGATTGCTGTCCTCCGGTTGATGCTGCAGGAAAAATGCATTTCGACCTTAATGGGGCTGCAAATTACACCTATTATTCTGGACCAGATGCAACAGCAGAATCAGGATTTTTTGTGTTAAATCCAGCTAGTAAAACACTAAAAATTAATGGCTCTAATATTCTGGGGGCAGAAGAACCCCGTGGTAATCCCGACGGGCTTTACCAAATTATTTCGCTTACAGAGGATGAAATGGTACTATTTGTATCAAACAATGCTGGAGGAACTGGTTGGACTTGGGTATTCAGACCAGAATAGAAATTCAATATTTCAAAAGTTTAAAAGATTGTTATTGGCATCCAGAGATTATTTGCCAATTAATAGTTTAGTTAGAATATAAAGGGGAGAGATATCTCTCCCCTTTTTTCTAAGTAATTTATGTGAGTATTATTTCAATACTTTAGTAATATTTTATTGCTCTTTTTGGGGTAAAATCAATAATATTGCCCAATCAAAAATCAGTTATAAAAGATCAGTCCCTATTCGGGGAAATCAGCAAGAATAATTTTAAATAGCAAATGAGATTTTATCTTTTTATAGGGTGTACTCTAATTGTCTATCTAAATACTTTTGGGCAGGTGGGAGAATTGCTATGGGAAGATGACTTTAACGCAGGCCAACTCAACACTGAGATTTGGAACATTGAAACAGGAACCGGAGTAAACGGTGATTTTGGCATCGGGCAGTTAGATCGTGCTACTGACCGAGAGGAAAACATTAGTTTTCAAACGGATGTGCCGGGAGCAGAAGATGGCTGTCTGGTTATTACAACACGAAAAGAACATTACATCGACAGAAATTATACCAGTGGAAGAATCAATACTGCAGGCAAACTCTCGTGGGGCTCAGGTCATCGTATTGTTGCCAGAGTTTATCCACGCGATGTAAAACAAATGGGACAAGGTTTTGCTTTTTGGATGATGCCCGATGAAGTTCCTGATGGTTGGAACAGTATCATGTGGCCACAAGGTGGCGAAATCGATATTATGGAATATGTTGGAGCTATTCCCTTCCATAATCTCGGTAGCGTACATTATGCCTGGTTTTGGCAAAACAACGAGTGGGCTGAATGGAACCACGGACACAAGGGGGCATACTACAGTTTTAAATCCAATGAAGTTCCAGATCCATCAGAACCTGGATATGGAAATTATCCTCCTGATGAGAATAATCCAAATGCCGGTAGTTATCAGTTTCATACATACGGTATTGATTGGTATACCGGCCGGATGGAGTTTTTTATCGATGATCATGTTTACCATATTCACTATTTGAATGACGGAGGTGCTTTCGCAAAGGATGGCGAGGATGGATTTGCAATTCAAGCAAAAGAGGGAAGCAGAGTAGGTGTTTCGGAATATTCCAACCATTTTGAGGAATGGCATCCTTTTGAACACAAGATGTACCCGATTTTAAGTGCTGGTGTTGGCGGGAGTACTTTTACATATGGTGGTGCTGTTACTTCTCAGGCTGAATTTCCCTGTTCTGTTTTTATCGACTGGGTGCGGGTTTATAAATTAGAGAGCACTGTTGGAGTTGAAACAGCTAGCTCTGAAACAGGTTTCAAGGTCTATCCTAACCCCGTAAAAGAGAATTTAAATATTCAGAGCATAGATATGGAAGCCTACAAGGTTAAACTGCTTGATATTACAGGAAGAGCGATTATGCAACGCACTTATAGCACTTCTGCTGAGATAAGCGTTTCGGGGTATCAAAAAGGTTGTTACATGCTGGTTATTGATAATGGAGAACAAATGGTTTCAAAAAAAATAATAATCGAATAAGATATGTTAAAGTCAATCAATAGAAGAGTATATAAGTGGCCGCTTTTTGTCGTTCTACTTATATTTACTGCGCCCTTGAATGGGTGCAGCGAAGAAGGGAATAGTGAAGAGTTTTCCCCGGATTTCTCTTATACTTTTATCGACGATAATAACGTCAGGTACACCAATCAATCAGAAGGAGAATATTTAAGAATGGAGTGGGATTTTGGAAACGGAAAAACAGAATCTACTACCTCAAAAACAAAGACTTTCGATATTTACTATCCCGTTAGTGGTGAATATGAAGTTGTTTTAGCTGTAAGCGATATGGCCAGCGAAGCCAAATCTGTTTCGAAAACAGTTGCAATTACTAAAACCGATTTCGAAGTGGATTTCTCGGCAACCATTGATCCAACAAATCCGAATAATGTAAATCTCGAAAACACAAGCATCGGAAGTTATGATTCATTCAAGTGGCTGTTTCGAAATAAAGCAATCGAGGATGAATCCAGTGCGGTTGCCTATTTCCCGTATTCAGGCGTTTATCAAATTGAATTACAGGTTAAAAAAGATGGTGAAACTTATTCAAAAACGGAGAACATCAGCATATCGCAAAATGACCAGAACTATTTTTCAAAGTTGGAAATGGTATGGTCGGATGAATTTGATGGTGATGCGGTAAACGGAGAAAACTGGACCTTTGAAACAGGTTCGGGAGGTTGGGGCAACAACGAGCTTCAGAATTATACCAATGGTGATAATGTAAAAGTACAGGATGGCATTTTAACCATTACGGCAGAAAAGGTGAACGACAATAAAGTTGCCGGATCCTATACTTCAACGCGGATGATTACCAGCGGGAAAAAAGAATTTACATACGGGCGCATGGAAATACGGGCTAAACTGCCTTTTGGTACAGGTATATGGCCGGCAATATGGATGCTCGGAGCAAACATTGGAAGTGCAGGTTGGCCGGCTTGTGGCGAAATTGATATTATGGAGTATGTTGGATACGAGCCAAATACCGTACATGCAACAGTACACAATTCTGCAGGATATGGCGGCAACGGAAGTGGGAATAAAAAGACTTTGGAAACTGCTGAAGAAGAGTTTCATATTTATGGATTGTTCTGGACCGAAAAGGAAATGGTGTTTTATACAGACTCGCCGGAGAATGTAACATATCGTTACGCACCTCCAACAAAAAATGGCGATAACTGGCCGTTCAACAAGCCTCAGTTTTTTATTCTGAATGTAGCCGTAGGCGGAAATTGGGGAGGCGCTCAAGGAGTTGACAATTCGATTTTTCCTCAATCTATGGAAGTCGATTATGTACGTGTTTATCAAGAGAAATAAAAAATTATATAGAAATGAAGATCTCAATTTTATTATCAATTGCTTTAGTGGTTTTGCTGTCTGGATGTTCTGGAAGTTTTGACTCGAAATCATCAGATACTGATGAGCAAAAAATCAGGGAGTTGATTAGTCAAATGACTCTTGATGAGAAGATAGGCCAGATGCAGCAAGTATCCGATGGCTTCGGAAGCGATGAAGCGACGAAACAGGCGATTCGCGAAGGAAGAGTTGGCTCGTTTCTCAATATAACAGGAGCAGAAAAAGTTGCGGAGTTGCAGCGTGTGGCCATTGAAGAGAGTAAACATGGAATACCATTATTATTTGGTCGGGATGTAATTCACGGATTTCGTACTATTTTCCCGATTCCCTTGGGAATAGCATCTTCGTGGGAGCCGGAGTTGGCGGAAAAAGCAATGCGCGTTTCGGCTGTTGAGGCATCTTCGGTTGGTATTAACTGGACCTTTGCTCCGATGATGGATATTACCTGGGACCCGCGCTGGGGACGTATTGCCGAAAGTTGCGGAGAGGATCCGTATTTAGCTTCTCTTTTTGCGGCATCAATGGTAAAAGGATTTCAGGGAGACTTAAGCGATCCGACAGCAGTGGCAGCTTGTGCAAAACACTTTGTTGGCTATGGAATGTCTGAAGCCGGACGCGATTATAATACCACTTACATTCCGGAACCGTTGTTGCGAAACGTTCATTTAAAGCCTTTTAAAGCAGCAGAAGATGCCGGCGTGTTAACCTATATGTCGGCTTTTAACGATTTGAACGGCGTACCTACTTCTGGCAATGAATTCACGTTAAAACATATTTTGCGCGACGAATGGGGGTTTGACGGAACAGTTGTTAGTGATTGGGGCTCGATTGAAGAGATGATCAATCATGGATTTGCTGCAGACAAAAAGCAGGCTGCCGAAATTGCAGTGAAAGCCGGCGTAGATATGGAGATGGCAACAACATGTTATGCCGATAACCTGAAGATATTGTTGGACGAGGGAGTGATTACAGAAGATCTTATAAACGAACACGTAGCTAATATCCTTCGCACAAAATTCAAGTTAGGCTTGTTTTCTAAACCATATAATAATATGGTTTCAACAGATACGATTTTGGCTCCAAGTCATTTAAAGTTGTCACGCGAACTGGCACGAAAAAGTATGATTCTTTTGAAGAACGATGGTAAAACACTGCCGCTTTCAAAAGATATTCACTCGCTTGCAGTAATTGGCCCTTTGGCAGATGCAGCACGCGATCAGCTCGGCACATGGATTTTTGACGGGCAAGGCGAAGACTCTACAACTCCAAAAGAAGCATTTGGTGATATTCTGGGAGCACGCATGAGATACACTCCCGGTTTGGAATACAGTAGAGATAAATCAACAAAAGGATTTGCGCAAGCTGTTGCAACAGCAAAAAGCGCAGATGCAATACTATTCTTTGCCGGCGAGGAATCTATTCTTTCAGGCGAAGCAAATGCCCGTGGAATTATTAATTTGCCAGGTGTTCAGTCTGATTTGATTGCTGCCTTGAAAAAAACAGGTAAGCCTTTAATTCTCGTTATAATGGCGGGTAGGCCACTTGCTATTGGCGCCGAAATGGAATTGGCCGACGCCGTTTTGTATGCATTTCATCCTGGGACAATGGCGGGACCGGCAGTAGCCGATCTTGTTTTTGGCGATTATTCACCTTCTGGCAAGTTGCCTGTAACTTTTGTAAAAGGTGCCGGACAAATTCCGTTTTATTACTACCGCAAAAACACCGGACGACCTGCAACACAAGACGATTTTATTTCGATTGATGATATTCCAAGAGGCTCTAAACAACTTTCGCTTGGGTTTAAATCTATGCATATCGATTACGGTATTACCCCCTTGTTGCCTTTTGGTTATGGGTTAACCTATACCGAGTTTAAGTACGGTAATTTTAAGCTTTCTTCTAATGAAATGCCTGTAAATGGTTCTATTACTGTTTCGGCTGAAATCAAGAATAAAGGAAATTATGAGGCTGAAGAAATTGTACAGATGTATATTCATGATAAAGTGGGAAGTATTACTCGCCCGATTAAGGAGCTAAAAGGATTTCAGAAAATAACCATTAAACCCGGAGGTTCGGCAAAAGTTGAATTCGAACTTAAAGCTTCTGACCTCGAATTTTTTAATGGAAAAGAATACGTGATAGAACCAGGCGATTTCGAAGTTTGGATTGGCCCGAATTCAGATGAGGGTTTAAAGGGAACATTTGTTTTAAAGTAATGGTGTTTTAATCGCTTTTCTATTCACCAAAAAATTAGAAGAAAAGGGGGATTGTTCATAGTTGGTTTATCCAGCAAAATACAAGGGGAAGCGCAGAAGTGTTTCCCCTTTGTTTTGTTTGCATTACTTGTTGTGGTCAAACATTAAGTGTTGTGTATTATAATGTGAATTTATATGAACTTCTTCGAAATCTATTTCTGCATGTGCTCGTTTTGGTGTAGGAGCACAGTTCTTGTATTGAACGAGTGTGTAATATCTCTTTTCAGCGGAGAATAATTTTAACCTCACAAATGATTGACATAAAAAATATTAGGAGCAATAAATATTGATGATTTTTAAAACAATTTACTTAAGTTTGTTTGAAACCTGAATGAATGTCCGAAATAATAAACCTACATAAAACATTATCGGCACTCGCGCAAGACGATGAAACTTCTCTGGAGGAGCTGTTTAACCATTATTATCCGAGGTTGTTCAATTTCTCAAAATCTATTTTAAAGCTTGAAGACGGTATTGACGATATTTTGCAAGAGGTTTTTGTGAAAATTTGGAAAAGCCGTAAAAACATAAAATCTACATCTACCTTCAATGCGTATATTTTCACCATTACCAGGAATCTTTTGTTAAATGAACTGCGGAGACGTTTAAACGAAAAAAATAGTAAAGAAGAGGTTAAAAAGCTTTCATTGGCAGAAGAATATTCTTTATCGGAACAGATTGATTTCCTGGAATTAAAAGAAAAAATTGACTCGATTGTTAACGAGCTTCCCACCCGTCAAAAGGAAATTTTCTTATTGAGTAGAAGCGAAGGACTTTCGCATAACGAGATATCAGAAAAGCTTGGAATTAAACCCAAAACAGTAGAGTATCACATTACGTTGGCAGTTAGGTGTTTAAAAAAGAAACTCGCTGGATTAGGAATGTTGTCCTTGCTCTACTTTTATCTTTTCTTCTAAAAAAACGTTTTTTCACTGGGGGTATTTCTTTTTGATGTGTATTACTAATAGAAGACACAAAATGAAAAGACTATTTAACAAATACTACCATTCGCTTTTAAGCCCGAAAGAGTTTTCAGAATTCACCGGTTTTATTCAGGATAAAAATAACGATTCAATCATTTTTGAAATGATGAAACCTGTCTGGAAAAAAGAACTGGAAGAAACGGATGTGGCCTTACCAACCAATCCCGAATTGTACAGAAAAATCAGAACGCTTGTTTTGCACGACAAGCAGAAAGCAGCCAACCACCGGGTTCGCTTATATAGCTGGGCGCTACGGGTTGCGGCAGTTTTGATAATAGGATTACTGGCGAGCACCCTTTTTTTGCTCACTCAAACAGAGCCCCAGCTTAGTGCTCAAATACAAACAATTACAACTCCTCATGGAGCAAAAATGAATTATACGTTACCTGATGGTTCAATAGTTTGGTTAAACTCCGGGTCAACTTTTTCATTTCCAGCAGAATTTCAAAAAACACGGTCGGTGAACTTGGTCGGAGAAGCTTTTTTTGAGGTAGAAAAAGATTCAAAACCGTTTATCGTATCAACAGAATATGGAGATGTAAAAGTAAAGGGAACTTCGTTTAATGTAAAAGCTTATGCCGACGACAACGATTTTGAAACTACATTGGTGGAGGGATCAGTTGTTTTTAAGGTAAAAAATGCTGGTAATGAAGTTACCCTTAAACCCGGAGAGCAGGTGAGCAAAACAGAATCGGGGTTTACGGTAAAAACGGTTGAAACAAAATATTTTACCTCGTGGAAAGAAGGGAAATTACTGTTTAACCGCGAACCTTTTCCAAGTTTCATTAAAAAGCTCGAACGATGGTACAACGTAAAAATCGAGTATTCCGATCCGAAGCTTAACGATTTATGGTACACCGGAACAATAGAAATGGAAAGCATTAGCGAAGTAATGGAAATGATTAGTAAAGCGGCATCTGTTTCTTATCACTTTAATAATAAAACACGCGTATTCACAATAAATGCAAAATAGAACACACAATAAAACAAACGAAATAGAATTGCCTATGCTGTAAACGTAATGCCTGCTCAACTACCAGGCAAAAAAAGAAGCAAGAAGGACGAGTTCTTGCTTCTAAAAGTGGTTGAAAAATAAATGAGTTACTTATTCAAACCAGTTCAAAATTATGGAAAAAAATCTAACTATCCATGGACTAAGTCCGTGTGTTTTGAAAATGCTTAAAGTTATGAAACTAACGATCTTTTTGTTGCTGACAACCTTTATCGGAGTATTTGCTTCCGAGTCGTACTCCCAAACAGCAAGATTGTCTTTGAAAGCAGACCAAATTTCACTAGAAAACTTTCTCATTAAAATTGAGGAACAAAGCGAGTTCCGCTTTTTCTACACCGGCGAAATCGACGTTGAAAGAAAAGTTTCCGGCGAATTCAGAAACAAAAGAATTATGGATGTATTGGATGCAATATCCGAAGAAGCCGGTATAAAATATGAAGTAATGGGGCGCCAGATCATTCTTTCTCCTGAGTATTCAGAAATGGTGATTCGAAGCATCCAGCAGCAGAGACAGATTTCGGGGAAGGTTACTGACTCTGGTGGGAATCCTTTGCCAGGTGTAACAATTACTATAAAAGGTACAACAAACGGAACCATTAGTAATGCTGACGGAACTTTTGAGATACAAAGCATTCCGGAGAATGCAACCCTTATTTTTTCATTTGTGGGAATGAAAACCCAGGAGATTCAGGTTGACGAACAAAGTGAAATTAACGTTTCATTGGTCGAGGAGTCGATTGGAATTGATGAGGTTGTGGCAATAGGATACGGGTCGATAAAGAAAAGTGATCTTACCGGAGCTTTATCTCAGATAAAGTCAGATGAAATTGCAGCTTATCCTTCTATTGATATGGTGCAGGCTTTGCAAGGAAGAACGTCGGGTGTTCAAATTCAATCGAACAATGGCGAGCCAGGATCATCGTATAAAGTACGAATTAGGGGGGCAACTTCTATAAATTCTTCTTCCGATCCGTTGTATGTGGTAGATGGGTTCCCTGGTGGATATGCTCCTCCAGCAGAAGACATTGAATCTATTGAGATTTTGAAAGATGCATCTGCTACAGCAATTTATGGTTCGCGTGGAGCCAATGGGGTAATTCTTATTACAACCAAACGTGGAAGGACGGGAGAAGCTGTAATTGAGCTAAATTCATCTTATTCTTTTCAAACTGCAATAAATAAACTGGATTTACTAAATAAAGATCAGTTTACAGATTATATTACAGAAATATCACCAACTGCACTTGATGGACAATTGATAGGGCCGGGAACAGACTGGCAGGATGAAATCTTTAGAAATGGAGGAGTTCAAAATTATCAACTATCTTTTAAGGGAGGAAGTGAGCAATTAAAATATTACATCTCCGGAATCGCTTATGATCACAAAGGTATTGTTCTTAATTCAAATCATAAAAGGTATTCAGTAACTGGTAATTTCGATCTTAATATTTCTGAAAAGTTTCGTTTGGGTGCTAATTTCTTTCTTTCAAGAACTGAGCACGACGGTATTAGAACTCAGGAAAATGGAGGTTCAACAGGTGTTGTAACAGCGGCTTTCCAAATGGAGCCAACCTTACCTGTTTATGATGATAATGGAGATTATACCATTTCGTTTTTAGGAGATCCAAATGATAACCCGGTAGCCTTGGCAGAAGAATTAAAATCGCAATATGTTAACGACGTTATGCAAGCCAACTTTTTTGGGGAGTATGATTTGTTAAAAGATTTGAAGTTAAAAGTTGTACTGGGCGCAACAACCGGAAATAATAGAAGTGGTGGTTATACTTCTACTTCACTAATATCAGGTAATGCTATTGGTGGAGCTGCTAATTTAGATGGATCGAAGTCGACAAATCTGATAAATGAAAACTATTTAACCTACACGAAGAGCTTTGGAGAACACGATATAACTGCAATGGGTGGTTATTCATATCAGTCAGCCAGACGCGAGTATTGGGGTGCTGGTTCAACAACCTTTTTATCAGATGCGTTTTTGTGGTGGGATTTGGATGGAGGGTCAGTATATCAAGGTCCTTATTCTGGGATAACAGAGTCTGAACTTGCTTCTTACTACGGCAGGATAAATTACAAACTAGCGGATAAATATTTGATTACCTTAAATGCGCGTTACGACGGATCTTCTCGTTTTGCTAAAAATAACAAATGGGCTTTTTTCCCTTCTGGTGCTATTGCATGGAACGTTGCTGAAGAATCATTTATGGAAGATATTTCTGAGGTTAGCCAGTTGAAATTAAGAGCTAGTTATGGGGTAACCGGAAATCAGGCAATTGCAGAGTATCGCTCATTGGCACGTTTAAGTACAGTTCATTCTGTACAGGGTGGGCAAATTGTTAATGCGGTGAGGCCAAGTTCGGTTGCCAATAATAATCTAACCTGGGAAAGTACTGCACAAACCGATATTGGTTTTGATTTAGGTTTGTTTAATCAACGTGTTATGTTGGTGGCCGACTATTATTATAAAAAAACTACAGATTTATTATTTAATCTGCCGCTTCCTGAATATTCAGGTTATACAACCATGTTGAAGAATATTGGTAGTTTAGAAAATAAGGGTTTTGAATTTACATTATCGACTGTCAATTTTGACAATAAATTTAAGTGGACAAGTGACTTGAATTTTTCTATTAACAGAAACAAAGTTCTTGACCTTCCTGATGGAAATGATATATTTTACCGGGTTATGCCAGCACATATGGTTGGTATTACTAACACTAATGTTCTAAGAGAAGGAGAAGCTGTTGGTGTATTTTATGGATATATTTATGATGGTGTCTATCAGGAGAATGAAGATATATTGCCGGGAAATTTCGACCAATATGCTGGTGGCGAGAAATACAAAGATGTTGATGGAACACGTGATGAAGAAGGAAATCTTACCGGAGAACCTGATGGTGAAATCACTTCCGATGACAGAACGATTATGGGAGATCCTAATCCGGATTTTATATGGGGGCTTACCAATAATTTCGAATATAAGGGTTTTGACCTTAATATCTTCATCCAGGGTTCGCAAGGGAACGACATGTTTAGCTATACCCTTATGGAGTTGGAAACACTCAGGGGATATAACAATTCTACAACAAGAGCTCTAGAAAGGTGGACACCAACCAATACAGATACAGATGTACCTGTTGCAAGTTCGGGGAGGGGTTATCATTCGTCATCCCGTTGGGTTTACGATGGAAGCTATGTGCGTGTAAAAAACATCGCGTTGGGTTACAGTTTGCCAAAATCATGGACAAACCCTATGGGTTTAAGTCATGTGAAATTATACATAAGTGGGCAGAACTTATTAACCTTCACAAAATATCGAGGGTACGATCCTGAGGTGAATTACAACGGTTCTAACATTAGTGCCGGGTTCGATTATGGAAGTTATCCAAGTGCTAAATCATACACATTTGGGCTTAAAGTTATTTTCTAATCCATCATGAATAATCTTAAATTAACAAAAATGAAGAAGATTAATATATTATCATTAATACTTATACTAAGCATTATTTGGGGCTGTACCGATTTGGAGGAAAGTCCACGTGGACTTTTAGCTCCGGAAGGCTTCTTTAATACCGAAAAGGATGTTGAGGCTGCAATCTTTGGAGCCTATGGACGTATGGCTTCGGATTATTATTGGGGCAGGAGATTGAGCTTCTGTTTGATGTATCGCAGCGACATGGTATCAGCTGGTCATCCGGGAATTCCCTCACAAAGGATTCAAATTGATAATTTCACCAACGATGCCAATAATGGGATGGTAACACTATTCTGGCCACGTGCATACGATATTATCAGTGCTGCAAACACGGCTATTGAAGGTGCCAATATTATCGATATCGATGAAGAGAAACGTAATGCGCTTATTGCTGAGGCCCGGTTTGCACGTGCGTCTGTGTATTTTAACCTGGTTCGTCTCTTTGGTGACATTCCTTACATTGATGCGGCAGTAACGGATCCGGAAGCAATGACTGATATTTCAAAAACACCTGAAGCTAAAGTTTATCAGGGAATAATAGACGATTTGGAATTTGGGAAGCAACATTTACCTGACTATGTTAAGTATCGGACTCGCCCATCTAAAGGTTCTGCAGCAACTATGTTAGCAGATGTTTACCTGACTCTGGAAAACTGGGATGAAGCGTACAGCAATGCGAAATGGGTAATTGATAATGCTGCAATGTTTGATTATGCCTTAGAAGCTGATTATCAGGATTTGTTTAATGCGACAAAACATGACGGAACGAAGGAACAGATCTTTGCTATTGATTTCCTGGGATTAAATAATGGAGGTTCAAATGAAGGCGATGACGTTTGGGCGTCAATGACCGGCATTCGGGGGTCTGATGTGCAAGGCTGGGGAGCAGCTGTTCCTATCATGTCTATTTATAATAGTTTCGATAAAGATGATTACCGTACATCTGTTTCCTGGGATACGGAAAAGTTATTTGGTGGGGTAATGAAACCTTATACTGATTTCCCGAATGAAAAGCGGCCACATATTGCCAAATATTCGCGATTTATGGGTACTTCTACTAGTGGCCTCAGATACACGGATTTCAATTACTGGTATTACCGATATGCAGATGTTTTGTTAATGGCTGCAGAGGCCGGATGCGAAGTAAACAGCGGTCCAAATGCCGAGTTGGAAGGATATGTAAATCAAATAAGAGCCAGGGCACGTAATGCTGCCGGGGTAATGAATACGGTTCCTGAGGATGTTACATCAGGACTGAGTAAAGAAGATTTCATTGATTTGGTAATAGAAGAGAGAAGGATTGAATTATGCTTCGAAGCTAAGCGTTGGTGGGATATAAAACGCAGGAAGTTAGGCCAGGAAGTATTTAAAGGCCCAAATTCAATCGAACCTCAGCCGAACTTTCAGGATTTTCATTATTTGTTGCCATTACCTCAGGATGAATTGGACAGAAATCCAAACCTGCTCCCTCAAAACCAGGGGTATAATTAATAAACTTTACAAATTAAGGAGTTCCTGAAAATTATAGGAACTCCTTATTTTTATCTTTTATATCGATTAGTTTCAATCCGTGTTGAAATGAAAAATGCCTTGTACTTTATCTCCTTACTTTTTGTTGTATCCCATACAAATGTTATGGCTCAAAAATCTTCCTACACTGATACTTCATATTACAGTAAGGTTTTTGGAGGGGAAAAAACATTTCGCATTTACTTACCTAAAAAACAGGGTTCAATAACAAAGCGTTACCCTGTAATTTATTTTTTTCATGGTTGGGGCGGCCGTTATTTTAAAGATCCTTCCGCAAATATCGCTTATAAAAAGTTAGGTGAACTGGTTGAAAAGCACCAGGTTATTCTGGTTATGTGGGATGGAAATATGGAAGAAACAGAACCACGCCCCTACAATGTAGGGAACCATGCCGATATGAAATACAAGATACAAATGAAAGATTATTTTCCTGAGTTGATTAGCCATATTGATTCATCCTTCCCGACTATTCCGGATCGAAATAATCGCGGGATAATTGGGTTTAGCATGGGTGGGTTTATGGCTTCTTATCTTGCAGGGAAGTATCCTGATAAAGTTTCGGCAGTGGTAAGTTTTACCGGAAGCGCAGAATTTTTCATTGGATATCCTGATAATTACACCTTGTATCCGGTGCGGTATACGCTCGAAAACCTTCGTGATGTGGCTTTTTATTTACACAACAGGGACAATTGCCCCATGGCAGGTTTAAACGAAGAAGTTTATGAGGCTGCGGTCTGGAACGAAATGGATAATTTTCAATATCAGAAAATTCCGGGAGAACATTCAATCGACAAGCCTGGCGAAACCAAAGTTTTTGAATCAGCAATAAGTTATTTAGTCGCACAATTTAACAAGCCTAAACCAACTAACCCCAAATGGTCGCACTACGATTTATACCCCGAATTTAAAGTTTGGGATTATACAGTGCGGAGCAATAAATCCGAGCCTGGTTTTTTGTACTTGAGAAATGTATCTAAATCAGGCTTTGGATTTTATACTTATAGCTGGCTGCCTGATGGATGTGCTATAAAAAATTGCAAGGCCAAAATAATTACGGCTGAATGTTATAAACCTAATTCTCAATACCAAATTAATGTTGTTCATACCAAAACGGGAGTGATTGAGCGATTAATGCAAGAATCAGATAAAGTGGGCAGATTACATATCAGCTTGCCGGGCGATGGGTGCGAAGTTGGAATAAAGGAGGCTTCAGCAGATCCTGTTTTCTCGGTTGTTGGTTACCGATTGAATGAGAATAAAAAATATTTGAAGATTAACGAGCAAAACGAACTCCGGGTACAGTTGTTAAACCGCATCCAATATATTCCGGCAAACCAGAAAGTAAAGATTGAACTTTCATGCTCAGATAGTACTGTTCGTGTGCTTAACCCAATTGAAGAAATCGAATTGAGTCAAGAAAATATAATCCTGACCTCCAATTTCTTTAAGGTTGTTTGTGCTAAAAAACCACCTTCCAACGGATCTCCGGCATGGTTAAACATGAAGATAAAGGTTTCATATGAAGACTCTTATAATGAAGATAGTTTTACTCTCCCGGTATGGTTCGATGTTCCATATTTTCAGAAGATACAGCTAAATACCGCTGATGCTGAAACTACAACGAACGATAGGTTTGTTAGTCGCGGAGAAAGGTTTTCCTTAAAACAAGATGGGCATTTATTAAAATTATATACGGAAGATCCGTTTGTCGATTTTAGTGAAGAGAAAGTATTTGCCGAAGTGATTCCTGCCTATTGGCCTGACGGGTTAAGCCTGAGTTCGCAGGTTAAAATTGCAGATGATTGTCCAAACGGGCATGAAATCGAATTCCTGGCATTTTACGAAACAAAAACCTACAAACCAATATTTAGGCAGCGGCATTGGGGAAAAGTTAAAATTGTTGTAAAAGAATGAATACCGTTTTATAAAAAATGTGACAAACTAAAAATAAGAACCCATGAAAAATATACTTGTAATTTTATTTTTCACGCTAACAAGTGTGACAATGATATATGCCCAGGATGAAAAAAATCCCGGATGGACACATTTTTATATTGATGCGATTATGCCCGGCTCAACTTACGGAGCTGCAGGCCCTGTATTAGCCGATTATGACGGTGATGGTGACCTGGATGTAGCCATCTCTCGCCGAAACACAAAAGAAGCATATTGGTATGAACAGGTTAATGATTCAATTTGGATACCCCATATTATTGGGCATGCAGATCAACTGGGCAGCACTCTTGGTTCCGCCGGAATTGACATTGACCAGGATGGATGGACCGATGTGATGTTTGAAGGTGTGTGGTTTAAAAACCCGGGGAACATAGGAATAGACCATTATAACGAACCTCAGTGGAAATCCTATTTTTATAAGGGAGGAGGTCACGACATTTGCAGTGCAGACATTAATGGTGACGGTTCAGCAGATCCGGTTATCTACGATGGGTATAAACTATCGTGGTATACACGAACCTCAAAAGGCCTTGCCGAAAGAGTTATTGATTATGGTTATGAAGATCATGGTGGAATTGCTCCTAATGGCATTGGGGATCTGGATGGCGATGGGGATCTGGATGTGGTTAACCCAGGATATTGGTTTGAGAATCCCGGAAAAGAAATAGATCGCTGGACTCGCCATGAGTGGCCTTATCAGGAAGTACCGCATGCCTCATTTGGCAATAGTATTAGGGTATGGATTGCCGACATTAATAAAGACGGCAAAAATGATATTGTATACAGCAATTGTGACACCGGTGGTTCACACGTTTACTGGGTTGAAAACAAAAATAATGGCATAACATGGGAACAGCATAAACTGGCAGATCCACCAACCCGTGAAGGTGATGTTCCCGGAACAGGTTCATTTCATTCCCTGGGCATAGCAGACTTTGATCAGGATGGGAACATTGACATTTTCGCAGGCGAACAGGAAGACCCTTCTGTGTATATGGTTGAGCAAGGCAAAGTAGCGATGAAGCCACAGGGACTAAAAGAACGTGGCGTGATTTGGTATAACAAAGGAGGGGCAAATCCCGCATTTGAAATTTATATTATCCATATAGATAACCCAGGCTGGCACGATGCACAATTGGGCGATGTGGACGGAGATGGGGATATCGACATTGTCTCAAAAGTGTGGCATGCCGACGGACCGATTCATCATCTTGATTACTGGAGAAATGAACATCGAAAGAAATAGTATTGGGTGGATACAGCCAATGAAGCTGTTCCTCCGAAACTTTAATTGTTACCACTCACTAAAAAAAGACGCATGATTCAAGAAAAAACAATAGTCCTATTCATTATTTCACTTTTAATTGCCAGTAGTACTCTTGGAAGCGATAACGTGTTCGCCGGATATGTTGTAAAGGAATTTACATTTGAAGGACATGATGCCAGGATTGTGTTTCCGAATAAAAAGGAAGACCATAATTACTGGATTTGGAGAGCAAGATTCTGGGGACATGAACCCCAGGTAGATAAAGCCTTACTTGAAAAAGGTTTTCATGTTGTATATGTTGACGTTGCTAACTTATTCGGTAACCCGGAGGCAGTAGAGCTTTGGAATTACTTTTATGATTTTTGTGTTTCTGAATATAAACTAAATCCGAAAGTGGTGTTGGAAGGGATGAGCCGCGGTGGTTTAATAATATACAACTGGGCCTCGCAGAATACAGATAAGGTTTTTAGCATTTATGCTGATGCCCCGGTATGCGACATAAAAAGCTGGCCCGGGGGAATGTTTAAGGCAAAAAGAGATTCTGCCTTGTGGGAGATTTGCTTAACAGGCTATGGATTGGATTCTGTTTCGGTTAAAAATTTTAAGAACATACCAATATACAATTGTGTGAATATCGCAAAAGCTGGAATCCCGGTACTCCATGTTTATGGAGATGCAGATACCATCCTTCCTTACGAAGAGAACACAACATTATTGGCCGAAAGTTTTAAAAATGCCGGGGGCACGATTAAATTAATACCAAAGAAAGGTGTTGGACATCATCCTCACTGCCTGGAAGACCCAACACCGATTGTTGATTTTATATTGAATAGTATCCGAAGAATAGATTGAACGGCGCGAATACCATAGTACTTTATGTGCAAAAGTATTTTTCCGGGCAGATAGTGGTTTCTTTTCATGTAAACTATTTGATTTCCTCGAATCTTTCGATTGAGATTATCTCGTTAAGGTAAAATTGAAGAACCTTGCAGTATTCCTTAAAAAATAAGAATGATAAGTCATTGACAATCAAAAGTATATAGCGATTGGTGGATTTGCATACAAAGCCGATAGGAAAGAGCTTGACAGGCTCGTCGAAGCGGCATAAAAAACAAAGAAAGGAGGGAAATATGGACCCCGCTCCAAGAGTATATGGGCGAGGTACGTTCTTTTAACAAAAAAGGAAAATCAAGAGGCATTTTATGCCTAAACGACAAAGGATAAAGAATATTTAAAGGTGGAGTTAAACCAAATTGGCTACAATTGAATAGCCTTTGTTTATTAGCCGGATAAAAATCAATTTGGATATTTAAGTTAAACCTATTAAAATGAACAAAAGAATATTTCTATTTATTTATTTAGTATCATTTGCTTTTATAGCACGACTAAACGCACAATCATTACCCATAAATATAGATTTTGAAGGATTTGTTGATGGACAGAAATTAACTGAATCAATGCTTCAGGATGATATGGGATTATCTGTTGAATTTTTTCAAGGAAGTGGAAAAAGTGTAATAGACAAGAGCGTCTCTTTTTCAGGTGAGAGTTCCCTTAAAGTGGTTTACAATAAAGGAGAAATTGGACCTGATGCGGGTTGCCAGTTTCCTGTTATTTTTAATCCAGAAGATGAAGTGTATGTTTCTTATAATTTTATGTTAGGTGAGGATTTTTTATGGGGAGGAACAGATGATTTTGGCGGGAAATTGCCCGGGCTCGCTTCAACAGGCTTATGTGGCGGTAATATGTACTGTGATGGAACTGATGGTTTCAGTGCTCGTTTTATGTGGGGAAGAGAAGGTGATTTTCGCCTATATCTCTACCATATGGATAAGACCATCATATCTGGTGAATCCCATATTTATTTTACTTCTGGTTCTGATAGATTTCACCTACAAAGAGGTGTTTGGTATACACTTACTGAACGTGTAAAGATAAATACCGGGAATAATAAAGATGGAGAAGTACAGTGTTGGCTTGATGGCCATGAATTTGCTAATTTGACTAATATTCGTTTTGTAAATAATGGGGATAAGGTCGACAGGTTTTACTTTACAACGTTTTATGGAGGAGGCCAATCATGCGCTCCGGCACATGATTGCCATATTTGGTTCGATAATATTAAAGTATCAACTACTAGTAGTATTACTAGTAATAGTATGCCTGTAGCTAATGCTGGTGCAAATAAAACTGTTGTTTTACCAAATTCAGTAACTTTTAATGGCTCAGGAACAGATTCTGATGGTACAATTGAAGGATATTCCTGGAAGAAGACTCTTGGTGCTGACTGTGTACTTTCAGGTGAAAATACAGAAAATTTGACAGTAAGTGGTTTAAGCACTGGGGTTTATGTGTTTAGTCTGACTGTTAGAGATAATGATGGAAGTACAGATACTGATGATGTTGCTGTTATTGTATTTCCAGAGTCAGGTAATTTTTCTTTTGCCATCAATAGTGGTGGCGATTCTCTAACGGGCGATGATGGAACAGCATATGTAAAAGATTGTTTTTATTATGGTGGTGACAAGAAAGCAAAACAAAATGATCAAATTGATGGAACACAGGATCAGGAATTATATCAACATTACAGGAATGGAAATTTCTCTTATGCGATTCCAATTGTCAACGGAGAGTACACTGTTACCTTAAAAATGATGGAAAGTTATTGGACCTCTTCAGGGGAGAGACTTTTTGATGTGGAAATGGAGGGTGAAAATATTATTGAAAACCTTGATATTGTTAATAAAGTTGGTTCTAAATTTGTTGCTTATGATGAAACACATACCGTCACAGTAACAGACGGTGAATTAAACATTAATTTTACCGCATCTAAAGATTATGGAATACTATGTGCACTTGTGATTGAACGTACTGGAGGTATAACTTCAACAAACACGATATCAGGAGTAAACCCAGATCGGGATGTGACTGTTTATCCAAATCCTGTAAAAAACTATGTTATAGTTGATAATATAGCAGGTTTTAGACAGATTAAATTGATAGATATACAAGGCAAGATAGTTAAGACGATTTATATAAGCTCAAGTCAAGAAAAAATTGACCTAAATAATATTCGCAGTGGAATGTATACAATTCAATTAATTGATGAGAATTTACCTGTTGTTACTAAAAAGATTATTGTAGAATAATAATAACCTACTACCTAAATACTGAAAGTGAAAATCCACACCTTTTGGTGTGGATTTGAAATATCCCTGTGAAGATTGTTTTAATGTTTTGGGAGTAAAACATTTTCGTTGTTTCTGGTTTTTGTACTCAATATTGAAGCTCCATACCAAACCCCCCAATTTTTGAACAATGGCAGGATAGCAAGCAGAGCTATTTATTATGACCATTTCAATCTGAAATTGCTAATAGTTGAATATTGAAAAGAAAGAACGATAATACCTAAGTAGGAATATGCGGGGTCTCGCCTTTGGCGCTTTGGAATGTGAAAATCAATTCCACATTTTTATTAATCAAACTAAATTCAAAAATGAATAAGATTATTTTTTTTACAGGCTTATTATTTTGTTCATACCTGGCTGGAGCGCAAAAATTTAACATCCGGCATTCTTTAATACGTTCCTTTAAACCGGATTTTTCGAACGGATTAATACATATTGATTTGGATAAAGATGGTGATCCGGATGTTATAAAAACTACGCTTTCTGATTCCATTCCCATGTATTGGATTGATGATGATGATGACATGCAAACGACAGATAGGGAGGGCGATTTAGATAACGACTGTTTGCTTATTGACCGAAATCGTGATGGTATTTTTGCCGGCCCGGGAGACTTAAGCATCGACTGGGTGGATAACAATGGCGATGGCATTGCCGATATGCAGGTTGTGGTAGAAAACAGCCAGCCTGAGAGTAAAAGTGGTTGGAGATGGAATAGTAATTATATGTGGATCATCGATCAGGAACAAGACGAGACATTCAATTATATTAATTGGAAAGATTTGGTATTACGGTGTTGGGAGCATTATGGCGCTTCTCATTTTTATGAAGATTATCACGGACAAACGTTATTTCAAAAAGCGTCTATTCCCAGTTATCGCTACAGCGACCTACGTTACAGTTGGGAAAACCCATTCCTGTTTTACGATTTGGATGATGACGGATTGTCGGAAGTGGCTATTCGCCTGGAGGACAGTGGCCGGTTTACTAATAAAAAATCGAAGGACAGCAGTTTAATTGATACCTACCCAACAGCAATGATCGACCATGTGTATATGGGGTTTGATATGGACAATGATAATGCTCCATCGAACGAATTCGATTTTGATATGGGAATCCGCTTCTCGGGTGAAGGATTTTCTTATGCCAGTCAGGTTCACAAATTTGAAAACATGCGTGGGTTACCAGCCGCTGATAGTTTGTTTTTTGATAATCGTTGGAGAGAACTCGATGAATTGATTTATACCGATCATGATTCGGCGTGGAATTTTGTTTTTAATAAAGGAAAATGGGATGAATGCTGGTTTGTATTCGACGAAGATGATGATTGCGAACGTTGGGAACGAGTAGAATTTTACGAACCTAAAGATCCATTCAAAATTGGCATGAACAATGGTGGGATTGATCATAATCCACAAGCTGATGCAAGTGGAGACCGCGGCGAGTGGGATCTGGATAATTCGGGAAAAGGGAAGCTTTATATTGGTTTCGACAGCCGAATACATTTGTACGGAGCCGAAAGCGGTATCTGGAGAATTGATCAGGATGCCGGTTCGTATCAGGGCTGGGGCGGATTATATGCCGGGAGGTATACAAGAGACCAGCAAATTCCTGAAACGTTTGCTACAATTGGCTACGAAGACACCAACAACGATGGTTTTCTGGATTTGATAAAATACGATTTAAACGGCGATACAATTTTTGAGATTACATACAACTTAAAAGAACTGGGAATAAATACCAATTACGAAATTTATAACCCAAAAGATCATGCCCCGGGAAAACTAAGTCAACTGTTTGAAAAGGCTGCCGGTCAAATGTGGGAGCAGGCAGAAGCAGCGGTCGAAGCAGCAAAAGAGTACAATATTAATTATAAGTGGTATGCTCCATTATTGCATCCTAAAAGCGTGAATGAGAAATACAGACACGGTTATTGGCTGCAGTTTTACTTGTTTCACGACTTTCTTCAATACGCCCAAGATACAAAGAACATCAATCTGGAAAAGCAAGTATTGTCGGCATATTTTCAGCAAGATTGGGAACATCTGCATAATAATTAAGGTTGAAAAGAAAAAACGTTTATCACTGATTTAATGGAAAAATGAATTCTGTTATTGCGCCTAAATAAATAGGAGTACAATTCTATCCAATTTAAATTTATCCAATAATTTATTTCGCGTCAGACATAAGTATTTGAATAGCGACAAAAAACATTAACTTTGTGGCTCGTCAAATATTCTTTCGCAAGAGTGTTTGATTATAAAGAAGAGTGGAGAGATCGGGCTCCGAGAAACTCTGGCAACCAGCAACGCCATCCAGCGAATGAAAAGGTGCCAAAACCCGGCCGGTAACGGAATTATAATTTATAACACTATCATGAAGAAACTGCACTATAAATTATTTCTTACGAATTACATACACGGGGCAAGTATGTGTATGTAAAGGCGGTTTTAACCGCGTTGTAGTACGAAAGGATTTCCTGCCGTACAAGAGAATTTCAAACAAAAACGGAGATTTTAGAGCCGGAATGGAATGTATTTCCAAGGAAAGCATTTAATCTTCTAACCAAAAATATATGTCGAAAATTAAAACCTACGAAGAAATAAACCACAAGCTAAAAGCAGGAAAGGCTGTGGTATTAACTGCCGAAGAGGTTTCGGAGATGGCGAAACAATTGTCGCCCGAAGAGATTGTGGAAAAAGTGGATGTGGTAACAACCGCTACTTTTGGTGCGATGTGCTCGTCGGGAGCTATTATCAATTTCGGGCATTCGAATCCGCCAATGCGAATGGAAAAAATACGGTTGAACGGAGTGCCTTGCTACGAAGGTTTAGCGGCTGTAGATTCGTATATTGGAGCAACAGCCTGCGACCCGGAACGCCCTGAATACGGCGGGGCACATGTAATTCAGGATCTACTGGAAGGGAAAGATGTTGAGCTTGAAGCTTGGGCAAAAGGCACGGATTGTTATCCGCGGAAACACATAAAAACGAAAATCAATATCAACACGGTTAACGAGTTTACGCTGTTTAATCCGCGAAATGCCTATCAGAATTACAATGTTGCGGTAAATACCACCAAAACGATAAAACATACATACATGGGCACTTTGTTGCCGAATTTGCGCAATGCCACCTATTCTACTTCCGGAGAATTAAGTCCTTTGCTCAACGATCCGGAGTTTAAAACCATTGGCCTTGGAACACGCATATTTCTGGGCGGAACACAGGGTTTTGTGGTTTGGCCCGGAACGCAATTTCATACAACGCGTCCCAAAAATGAACATGGAATTCCGGTTACCAATGCCGCTACAATTGCGGTAATGGGAAATTTAAAGGAAATGTCGGCCGATTATATTCAGGCTGCATATTACGAAAAGTATGGCGTAAGTATGTTTGTGGGGATCGGGATTCCAATTCCGGTTTTGAATGCAGATATTGCCAAACGAGTTTCGATTAACAACAGCCAGATTGAAACTTCTGTACTTGATTACGGAACAGTTGGGACACCAAAACTGGGGCAGGTTACCTACGAAGAACTTCGCTCGGGTTCCATTAAAGTAAAAGGGAAACGTATTCGTACCGCGCCGGTTGCCAGCTTAACAAAAGCGCGAAAAATTGCTGATGAACTAAAAAAATGGTTACTGGATGGCGAATTTGAAGTTACAAAGCCGGTGCAAATGTTCCCTGCGAATACCTCGTTAAACGGATTAAAAGAAACGGAGGCTGACAATGATTAGAAAACGATACATCCTGAACTTCCCACCCGAAAGCGGCGACAAAGCGTTTACCTACCATTTGGTAAAAGATTACGATATCCGGATTAATATTCTGAAAGCTGAGGTTTATCCCGGTAAGCGTGGTAGTCTTTTGTTAGAGTTACAGGGCAAACGAGAGAATATTGAGCAAGGTGTAGAATACATAAAAAGCAACAAAATTATTTGCGAGTCGCTGGATAAACGCATTCATTTTCAGCATGAAAAATGTATTGATTGCGGGAACTGTACAGCAGTTTGTTTTGCAGGCGCGTTAACAATGAATCCTCAGTCGTGGAAACTGGAGTTCAAAAAAGATAAATGTGTGGTTTGCGAACTTTGTATTCCTGCTTGTCCGCTAAAATTGTTCAAAATAGATTTTAAATAATGAATATTTTCGAAGAACGTACCTATCGCACCCAGTTCAATACTGAGCGCTTTAAAGGTTTTGAAGTAAAACACCTCGAAACCGATTTGTGGATTGGAGCTGATCCGGCTTCTTACAAAGAAGAAATGCAAGAAATGGCTCAAGCTAAAATCCGAAGCCTACGTGAGGTTTTTGACGATTACATTCAACAAGAGCCGTTTTTTAAGAAGAGTTTAAAGCCCTTTCAGCCTTCGGAATTTGCTCCCACTGTAGCAGTAGAAATGGCTACTGCAGCAAAGAGAGCCGGAATAGGGCCGATGTCGGCAGTTGCTGGTTTATTTGCACGAGAAGTTGGTAAGGAGATTCTTCAGAACTTTTCGGTAAAGGAGCTGTTAATTGAAAACGGCGGCGATATTTATTTGCTTTTAGAAGAGGAACTTGTGCTTTCCGTTTTTGCCGGAGAATCTATTCTTTCAGAGCGGATCGGGCTGGTAATTCCACCGGCAAAGGGGGGCTTTGGGATTTGTACATCGGCCGGTACAGTCGGGCCTTCAATAAGTTATGGGAAAGCAGATGCTGTAGTAGTAGTTTGCGAAGACGTTCTTTTAGCCGACGCGTTTGCAACGGCATTTGGAAATAAAGTAAAGTCGCCTGACCATGTGGAAAAGGTGATTAAGCAGGCAGAGAATTATCCCGAAATCCAGTCGCTGCTTATTATTTGCGAAGACAAGATTGGAATTAAGGGGGAAAATGAGATGAGGATATTAAAATAGACTTTGAGTACCTTTGTGTTCACTTTGTGCGACTTTGTGTAAAAAGTTCTTCCGCAAGGAACCTCAGAGAAATCACAAAAAACAAGAGTTGAAGAAATAGAGATAGCACAGACAGATGACAATTAAAAAAGACATACATCAAGAGTTAAAGAAGCGTGTTTTGGTATTGGATGGGGCAATGGGCTCACTGATCCAGGGATATAGGTTAGAGGAAGCCGATTACAGAGGCGAGCTTTTGAAAGATCATCCTTCAGATCAAAAGGGTAATAACGATATGCTTTCGCTTACCCGCCCCGATGTTATTTCGGAGATTCATGAAGCTTATTTAAAAGCTGGTGCCGATATTATTTGTACCAATACATTTAATGCAACAAGTATATCTCAGGCAGATTACAGTGCCGAAGAATATGTGTACCGGATGAACAAAGCTTCTGCAGAAATAGCAGGGAAATTAGCTGAAAAGTATACAGAAGCGAATCCTGATAAACCACGTTATGTTGCCGGTTCTGTGGGACCTACAAATAAAACATTGTCATTGTCGCCTGATGTAAACGACCCCGGTTACCGGGCAATAAGTTTTGATGAGGTAAAGAAAGCATACCGGGAACAAGTGGAAGCCCTGATTGATGGTGGAGTAGACTTGTTGCTAATTGAAACGATTTTTGACACATTAAACAGCAAAGCAGCTATTTTTGCTATCGAGGAAGTTCTTGATGCAAAAAGGTTGGAAATTCCGCTGATGGTATCTGGAACAATTACCGATGCCAGTGGACGAACGCTTTCCGGGCAAACGCTGGAAGCTTTCTTGAATTCTGTTTCTCATGTTAATTTGCTGAGTATAGGGTTGAATTGTTCGCTGGGTGCTACAGATCTTGAACCCTACGTAAAAGAGCTGGCAGGCAAAGCGCCGTTTCATATCAGTGCACATCCGAATGCCGGGCTTCCGAACCAGTTTGGCGAATACGACGAAACACCCGAAATCATGGCCGGGTACGTTAAACAATACCTCGATAACAACTATGTAAATATTATTGGGGGATGTTGCGGTACCACACCCGAGCATATTAAGGCTTTTGCCGATATGGCTGCCAACGCCAAACCACATCATCTGGCAGAGGCTACAACGTACACAAAATTAAGTGGTTTAGAACCAGTTACGATAACAGAAAATACCAACTTTTTAAATATTGGCGAACGTTGTAACGTTGCCGGATCGCGGAAGTTTGCGCGGCTTATAAGTGAAGGAAAATACGAAGAGGCACTTACCATTGCCCGTCATCAGGTTGAAAGTGGTGCACAAGTAATTGATGTGAACATGGACGATGCCATGTTGGATGCCGAAAAGGAAATGGGTACTTTTCTGAATCTGATTATGGCAGAACCAGATATTGCCAAACTTCCGATTATGATTGATTCCTCGAAATGGAATGTAATTGAAGCCGGTTTAAAATGTCTGCAGGGAAAAGCCATTGTAAACTCCATTAGTTTAAAAGAGGGCGAAGAAGCCTTTATCGAGCAGGCACGGAAAATTAAACGTTACGGTGCGGCCGTAATCGTGATGGCTTTTGATGAAAAAGGACAGGCCGATAATACCGAACGCCGAAAAGAGATTTGTTCGCGTGCTTATAAAATTCTGACAGAAAAAGTTCATCTTCCTGCACAGGATATCATTTTCGACCCGAATGTGTTAACCATAGGAACCGGAATTGAAGAGCATAACAATTATGCCGTTTCGTTTATTGAATCGGTGAAATGGATCAAAGAAAATCTACCGCTGGCAAAAGTTAGTGCCGGGGTGAGTAATGTTTCTTTTGCTTTCCGCGGGAATAATGTGGTACGCGAAGCCATGCATTCAGTATTTTTGTATCACGCCATAAATGCCGGGCTCGATATGGGGATTGTGAATCCGGGTATGCTTCAGATTTACGATGAAATTCCGAAAGATTTTCTTGAGCGAGTGGAAGATCTTGTTCTAAACCGGCGATCTGACGCAACTGAGCATCTACTGGAATTTGCTGAGAACCTAAAGGATTCAGTAAAAAGAGAAGAGAAAAAGGATGTGTGGAGAGATTTACCGTTAGAAGAGCGGATTAGTCACGCATTAGTGAAAGGACTTCCCGAGTTTGTTGATGAAGACATGGCCGAAGCCCTGGAGAAATATTCTCCGGCATTAAGTATTATTGAAGGTCCGCTAATGGACGGGATGAATATTGTTGGTGATTTGTTTGGCGCTGGGAAAATGTTTTTGCCGCAGGTAATTAAATCGGCGCGTGTAATGAAAAAAGCCGTGGCTATTTTGTTACCGTATATTGAGGCTGAAAAGGAAAAATTAAAAGTCTCGTCGGCTCAAAAGAAAGTATTGATGGCCACCGTAAAAGGCGATGTACACGACATTGGGAAAAACATTGTTGGCGTGGTGCTGGGTTGTAATAATTACGAGATTATTGATCTTGGTGTGATGGTGCCAACCGAGAAAATCTTGGATGAGGCGGTAAAGAATAATGTGGATGTAATCGGGCTTAGCGGTTTGATTACGCCATCACTTGAAATTATGGTTGACATAGCCAAAGAAATGGAGCGCCGTAAAATGGATATTCCTGTTTTGATTGGTGGCGCAACTACTTCAAAAATCCACACGGCGGTAAAAATTGAGCCGGAATATTCAAACCCGGTTATTCACGTAAAAGATGCGTCGCTGGCAGTAAATGTGGTTTCGAACCTGATTGTCAAAAACGAAAAGTACATTCAGTCGGTAAAAGAAGATTACGAAAAAGTTCGCAGTTTCCAGGGGCAGCGGAAAGCAAAAGAATACTTGAGTTTGGAAGACGCGCGCGCCAATCGTTATGTTTCGGACTGGAATAAAACGCCAATTTATAAGCCCAACTTTATTGGCGTAAAACACTTGATTGACTTCCCTTTGGAAGAGCTACGGAATTATATCGACTGGACTTTCTTTTTTATTACCTGGGGATTGAAAGGACATTATCCTGCAATTTTTGCTGATGAAAAACAAGGTGAGGAAGCAAGGAAATTGTATAACGAAGCCAACGAATTTCTGGATGAAATAATTGATAAAAAGATGCTGCAAGCCAATGCCGCTTTTGGTATTTGGCCAGCCAATGCCGATATGGACGATGTGGTGCTTTATGCCGATGAACAGCGCTCGGAAGAAATAGGGCGGTTTTACAGTTTGCGTCAGCAGGAAAAGAAAAAAGGCGATAGTCCGAATTTATGCTTGTCAGATTTTGTGGCTCCGTTGGAGTCCGGGAAAATAGATTACTGCGGTGGTTTTGCTACTACTGCCGGAATTGGTATTGAAAAATGGAAAGATCAATACCGGGCCGAGCACAACGATTACAAAGCCATTATGCTGGAAGCCTTGGCCGACAGACTGAGCGAAGCCTTTGCAGAGTTGTTGCACCTGGAAGTGCGCAAAAATTACTGGGGTTATGTTCCAGACGAAGACTTGTCGATGGATGATATTCTGAGAGTAAAATACCAGGGAATTCGTCCGGCATTGGGTTACCCGGCATGTCCGGAACACTCGGAAAAGAAAACCTTTTCAATTTGATAAAAGCTGAAGAAGTGGGGATTTCGTTGACAGAGCATTTTGCGATGTATCCAAATGCTTCGGTTTCGGGCGAATATTTTGTACACCCTGAATCGCGCTATTTCAGTCTTGAAAAAGTAGGGAAAGATCAGGTTGAGGATTATGCCAAACGGAAAGGAGAGAGTATTGAATTTATCGAGAAGTTTTTGCCAACCAACCTGAATTATAAATAGAAAAGAAAACTACGGTTAAATGTGAGCTCAATTTCAGCAAAGTAAAATACCGTAAGGTGCTATTTTATTACCTTTGAAGCGCTTAAAAATCAGAACACAATGAAGGTTATAGATACCATAAATGCAGCAAAAAGTACAGTTTTTTCTTTTGAACTTTTACCGCCGTTAAAAGGGAACGATGTTTCGCGGCTTTACCGAACGATTGAAAGCCTGACTGAATTCGATCCAAAATACATTAATATTACTACCCACCGCGACGAAGTGGAATTCAAAGAATTGCCCGATGGAAGTATCATAAAACACACGGTTCGTAAACGCCCGGGAACAGTGGCTATTGCGGCTTCTATTCAGCATAAATACGGAATTCCTGTAGTTCCGCATATCTTGTGCGGAGGCTTTACCAAAAGTGAAACCGAGCACGTTTTAATTGATTTGAATTTTCTGGGTATTAACAATGTGCTGGCTTTACGTGGTGACGGAATTAAAGGACAGCATATTTTCAGACCTACTGAAAACGGACATGCCAATGCCAATGAGTTGGTGAAACAAATTGTTGATTTGGGCAATGGAAGATACCTTGACGAAGATCTGAAAAACAACACTCCTCTTGATTTTTGTATTGGTGTGGCAGGTTATCCTGAAAAGCATTTTGAGGCACCCAATATGGATGCTGACATGGCTTTTCTGAAACAGAAGGTAGATGCAGGAGCCGATTATATTGTTACGCAAATGTTCTTTGACAATAAGGTGTATTATAACTTTGTAGATAAATGTCGTGCTGCTGGGATTACAATTCCGATTATTCCGGGAATTAAGCCGATTAATCTGAAAAACCAACTTACGGTTCTCCCAAAAATATTCAATATTGATTTGCCCCAGGAACTATCGGCCGAACTTGCAAAGTGCAAAAATAACGATGATGCGCGAAAAGTCGGAACCGAGTGGGCCATTCATCAATCGAAAGAATTGGTTGCAAGCAACGTTCCGTCATTGCATATTTACACGTACGGTGTATCCGATAACGTTCGCGAGATTGTGAAGGCTGTATTCTAGAAAAACAAAATTTTAACACAATAAAAAAGGCGTAGAATTTATTATTTCTACGCCTTTTCTTTTATACTGAAAAAAACTATTAGCCTTCAATTTGTACTTCAAAATCTTCCTGCTTGTTCAGTTTGTCGTTGTCCTCCTGGTTGTTAAGTTTCAACGAATAAATCATTGCTTCAACCTGCCGTAGCAAATTTCGTTTGTCTTTGCTTGGTGCATAAACAAAACCAAAGGCATTAATTACACGTTGGTTGGCAATATCTAGTTCCGACAAAGCAACATATGGTCCTCCCATAAAATCGTTTTCAACGCGCCATAAGCCGCGCATTTCTGCAGCATAATTTCCATTGTGTTTTTTTACATTGAAAACCTGATCGATGCGTGTTTCCGTTGCCATATAACTTCCGTCTGTTGGACCATTAACATTTGCTTTCAAAATACTGTCGCGAATAGGAAGTTGGTAATTTACGGTAAAAGCACTGTCGGAAACAAACGGATAAGTGTAAATTACTATTCCCTGGAAAATTTCGGGAGTATCGTACTGAATCCATATAAAATCTTTTCCTTTTTCTACGATTCTAAAACCAGGAGGAACATGCATGGTAAATCCAAATTCCTGGTCAAGGGTGTTATACACCGCTTTTTCATAAATACGTTTGTAGTTTAGTGTATTTCTTTCTTTTTCCGCTGCCAGAAAATAAGAAAGTATCTTGTCTTTATTTTCGTTAAAAAGCTTAACAAACTCGTCTTGTGTTTTTGCATTAATTTGAACAGTTGCCTGGGGATAAGCCCAAACATCGTCGGTAAAGGTTACTCCTGACTTGTCAACATTCTGTGAAATGCTTGTTCTGACAATGTTACGTGTGGTTTTGAAGATTTCTTTAAACGCCTCGTGCGGAACATCTATCAAATCAAAAAGGGGTTCGTCTTGCGGCAGAGCAACTTGTGCCTGTCCAAGCGTTTGGCGAATTGTTTCTCCTGCCTTGTCATTCCACGACTTATCGGATATTACAACTACCATTTCGCCGGCTTTTCCGGTTATGTTCTTTCGCATTTGCGTTGAATCGGATCCACATGATACCAATAATGCAGCAATCATTACAGAAAGAAATAATGAATACGTTTTTATTTTCATAATTGAAGAGCTTAAGATTTTACACACATGACTTACAAAAACCTTACCAGTTTTAAAAAGATTTGCATGCATTTTTCTGATAAAGAAAATGTTACCAAAGCAAACAAAAAATCCCGCTCAAAAAGAACAGGATTTAATATCTGATGTCAGAGATCTACTATTTTTCAATTTTTTCCTTGGCTGAAGAATTTTCCTCTTCATCCATTTCGTCTTTAGCTTTTTTAAACTCTTTCATCCCTTTCCCAAGTCCTTTCATTAACTCTGGAATCTTTCTACCTCCAAAGAGTAAAAGTAGTGCCAACACGATTAGAATTATTTCCTGTGGCCCCAAAAATCCTGCTATTACAAATAAGTTCATGATACTTTGCTAATTGGTTCGACAACAAAAATAGAAATATTTTGCTAAAATGTTCCGTTAAACATTTTAATTATATCATTTGCGTTGGCATAAAGTACCAAAGCTAATAATAATACCATTCCGGCAATTTGTGCATATTCTAAAAACTTCTCTCCGGGTTTTCTTCCTGTAATGATTTCGCCAAACAAAAACATCACGTGTCCACCATCAAGGGCGGGGATAGGTAACAGGTTCATAATGGCCAGAATAATAGATATAAACGCCGTCATGTTCCAAAAATGTGCCCAGTCCCATGTAGGGGCAAAAATACTTCCGATAGTAGCAAAACCTCCCAACGATTCATAAGCTTTGGTATCCTTTTTAAAGAAAAGTTTAAATTGTTTCAGGTAATCACCTGTGGTTTCTACTCCCTTTTTAATTCCGGCAGGAATAGATTCGACAAATCCGTATTTTATCGTTTTGTACTCAAAGAAATCACCTATTCGATTCAGGTATTTTATTCCAATCATACCTCGTTCGTTCAATTCCAATGGGACATCTATCCTTTCATTGTTCCTCATAACGTTTAGTACAATTGGCTTGCCTATATTTTGTTTTAAAGCTGAAATCCATTCATCGTCGTACTGAAAGAATTCTCCGTTTACTCCCTTAATTTCATCGCCAATTTGCATCCCTGCCTCTTTTGCGGGGGAATCTTTTTGAAATCCATCCACTACTATTTTCATCGGGTAACGGGCTTCCCAAATACCTTTGCTTTTTAAAAGCAAGGCAAGATCTTCACCTGAAACTTCAACATTAACTTTCTCCCCGTTGCGAAGAACTTGTACAGTTTTGGCGTCATCTAAAACAATGGTTGGTACAATTTTGCTGAATTGTTCGATATGTTGATTGTCTACGGTAAGGATTTTATCACCGGTTTCAAAACCGATTTTTTCTCCTGTTTCGTTTACAACAACTCCATATTTTACATTGTCAGTTGGCAAGTATTGTTCGCCCCATGCATACAATACACCAATGTAAATTACCATGGCAAAAATGAAGTTCATTAAAACCCCACCTAGCATTATTAAAAGTCGTTGCCATGCCGGTTTTGCCCGAAATTCCCATGGTTGAGGCGGTAATTTCATCGCTTCTTTGTCCATCGACTCGTCGATCATACCCGATATTTTTACATAGCCGCCAAGAGGCAACCAACCGATACCGTATTCTGTTTCGCCTTTTTTTATTTTGAATAACGAAAACCAGGGATCGAAAAAGAGGTAGAATTTTTCTACACGTGTTTTAAACAGGCGCGCAAACATAAAGTGCCCTGCTTCGTGTAATACTACCAAAATGGATAAGCTTAAAAGTAATTGTGCGGTTTTAATTAATATTGACTCCATTAAAATTTATTCTGCTAAAATTCTGTTTCTGTTAACAACGCTGTTACCCTTCTTGTTTCGATGTTGGTAGCAATTAAATCTTCCAGCCCCGGATTTTTTATGAAATCTACTCTTTCCATAGCTTTTTCAATTATTTCGGGCATTTGTAAAAATTTAATTTTTTGCTTTAAAAAAGCATCAACCACCACTTCGTTTGCGGCATTTACAATGCACGGCATATTTCCACCTGCATTCATTGCCTCGAAGGCGAGTGCAAGGTTACGAAAAATTTTTGTATTGGGCGTTTCAAATTCGAGTGTTGGGTAGTCGAAGAAGTTGAACCTCGGGAATTTATTCGGAATTCGTTGTGGAAATCCCATCGCATACTGGATTGGTAATTTCATATCGGGCAAGCCCATTTGTGCTTTCATCGACCCATCTTCAAACTGAACAATCGAGTGAATAATGGACTGTGGATGAACAATCACATCTATCTTTTCTGCCGGAAGGCCAAACAGCCAATGGGCTTCAATTACCTCGAACCCTTTATTAATAAGAGTAGCTGAGTCGATAGTAATTTTGGCGCCCATATCCCAGTTCGGATGATCAAGTGCATTGTCAACCGTTACGTTTTGTAATTCGCCTAAAGATTTTCCGCGAAATGGCCCTCCCGAACAAGTGAGGTAAATTTTTTCTATAGGATTCATATACTCTCCAACCAAACATTGGAAAATAGCCGAGTGTTCCGAATCTACCGGAAGAAGATCGACTTGCTTTTCGCGAGCGGCCTTGGTGATAATTTCTCCGGCAACAACCAAGGTCTCTTTATTGGCCAGCGCAATATTTTTTCCGGCTTTAACAGCGTTGTAGGTAGGAATCAATCCCGAATAACCAACCATGGCGGTTAGAACCAGGTCGATGGTTTCCATTTCTACCACCTGCGCCAAAGCTTCTTCTCCGGCGTATATTTTAATATCTTCGTTTTGTAATGCCTCCAAAACGAGTGGGTATTTTTCTTTGTTGGCAATTACAACAACATTTGGCTGGTATTTTTTTGCCTGCTGAATAAGAAGGTCTGCATTGTTGTTGGCAGTAAGTACCTCAACTTCGAAAGCATCGGGATTTTGATCGATTACTTCCAGCGATTGTGTACCAATTGAACCTGTAGATCCAAGAATAGCTATTCGTTTCTTCATTTTTTAAAAGTCGATAAATTGTTCGGGGTCGATTGCGTTGCCGCTGTACCACAGTTCGAAATGTAAATGCGGCCCGCTTGAGTATTCGCCGGTATTACCAATAATTGCAATAATTTCGCCGGCTTTTACTTTGTCTCCGGTTTTCTTTAGCAATTCAGCGTTATGTTTGTAAACCGACACCAACTGCGCATCGTGTTGAATATACATCACGTATCCGGTATTTAAAGTCCAGCCTGCAAAAATTACCGTTCCGTCTAAAACCGATGAAATGCGCGCGTTGGCTTCACTCACGATATCGATACCAAAATGATCGGTAACTGATTTAAAGTGCTCTGTAACGACTCCTCTCAGAGGAGAAAAGAAGTGTATCTGGCTTAAGCCAACATCGTCGTCTGAACTGTTTTGTAGCGACAAGCTAAGCTGTTCCGCAAGTAGTTCGTCCTGAAAAATGGAGTCGTGATTGTATTCCTGAAACTCAATGTTGCTATTTGGAGCATCGGCTTGGGCTGTTTGATCATCTTCCGGAACTTCGCCAGCCATAATTGATTGGATGCCTCTGAAAAACTGATCGCGTTTCTGAAGTTCTGTTTCCAGAGAGTCTACAACCAGTGCGTTTCGAACAAGCATTTGCCTGTATTCTGCTTTCGGATATCCTGGAATGTACTCACGTAGTCCGGTTGTTGCAATGAGTAAAATGACCAATACAACAATAATAGCCGAAAGTAAACTCGTGGTAGTGAATACTTTTAACCGCGACAGCTTCATGCTCCACACCGATTGAAAAGTGGTATCGTTATAGATAATCAGCCTGTATTGATTCTTTAATTTTGAATAGAATTTCTTTTTTTCTTCCACCCCTGAAATATTTAGGACTACAAATTTAGAAAGAAATGGAAAAAGGAACTGATTATTAGCTTTTTTTAATAATTAAGTGTTTTTTGATGTAGGATGGCGCGGAGTATTTTTGGCTTGAAATGTTTTTAAGCAGACAATTATCATTGTGTCATTTTTAATTTATTCGGTACTTGGCGGTGTAAAATTGCGAGAAACGAACACAACAAAAAAGATTAAAAAAGTACAATTGAAACATGAAACTACTACTAATAAGTAACTCAACAATGCAGGGCGAACCATATCTTGATTATCCCAAGCATGAAATAAAAAAGTTTCTGGGAGAAAAACCGCTTACTGCAGTATTTATTCCCTACGCTGCTGTAACATTTTCTTTTGATGAATACTGTGAGAAAGTGGAAGAACGCTTTGCAGAAATCGGACATCATATTAAAGGAATTCATACGTTTAGCGATCCTGTTAAAGCCATTGAAAAAGCAGAAGCAATAGTAGTTGGTGGTGGAAATACCTGGCAGCTGGTACGAATGTTACACGACCAGAAATTAATGAACCCGATTCGCGAAAAGGCATATTATGGAACACCTTATATTGGGTGGAGTGCTGGTTCTAATGTGGCTTGTCCAACATTGCGCACTACGAACGATATGCCAATAATCGATCCACGTGGATTTGATTGTACCGGATTGATCCCGTTTCAGATTAATCCGCATTACCTGGATGCAAACCCGGACGGTCATGGGGGAGAAACCCGCGAACAACGTATTCAGGAATTTATCGCAATCAATCCCCATTGCTATGTAGCCGGTCTGCGTGAAGGAACAATGTTTAAAGTTGAGAATGAAAAGATTGAGTTGATAGGGAAGAGGTCGTGCCGCATATTTAAGAAAGGAAAAGAGCCATTCGAACTCTCGGAAGGCGATGATTTCAACTTCTTACTAGGATAAAATTATTGAATATTTATAGATGAAGAGGGATAGGAAACTATCCCTCTTTTCATTTGCAGTCAGTATTAAATTCCGTTTAAGAATTCTCTTTCAAATCCGGATTACAAACCCGCTTTGCACAAAACACTAACTTTGCAGCAAATTCGGATCAGAAAATGGAACTACTTTCGAACAGCTATTTTGCCTTGTTTTTAATCGTTGCTCTTGGATTTATTCTTGGACGAATTAAAATTTTTGGGCTTTCTCTCGATGTATCTGCAGTAATTTTTGTAGCCCTCATTTTTGGGCATTACGGCATTATGATTCCTAAAGATTTCCAATATCTGGGACTGGTGTTGTTTATTTTTACTATTGGTATACAAGCGGGACCTGGTTTCTTCGAATCATTTAAAAAAGAAGGGCGGCAACTTGTGTTGTTTGCTTCGATTTTGATTGTAGCTGCATCGCTAATTACAGTTTTAATAATCACCGTGTTTGATGTAGACACCAATATTGCTGTAGGTTTATTTACCGGAGCACTAACAAGTACTCCCGGTTTGGCAGCTGCTATAGATTACACTGGCTCTCCTTTGGCTTCTATAGGTTATGGTGTCGGTTATCCTTTTGGAGTTATTGGGGTGATTCTTTTTATTCGCTTTCTGCCAAAGATCTTGCGTTCGTCTGTAGCTCAGGCTGAAAATGATCACCGTTCAAAACTTAGCGAGGAATATCCTGAAGTGTTGCGCCGAAATTTTGTCGTGGAGAATGAAAATGTCATCGGTAAATCTATCGGAAAGCTTCGTATTCGGTTTATGACCAAAGCGGTTGTTTCCCGTGTGCTGCATGATGGTGTTGCGGTTACGCCATCGCCAGATACTGTGCTGCAAAAAGGCGACATTATTAAAGCTGTTGGAACAGAGGAAGCGCTAAATAATGTGGAATTACTGATCGGACCAAAGACGGATGTTGAGATTCCGCTCAATCCTGCGTACGATGTGAGGTCGGTGTTGGTAACCAATAAAGAAGTGGTTAATAAAACAGTTGGGCAGTTGAATTTACTCTATACTTACAATGCTACTATTACACGTATCAGGCGTGCCGGTATAAATATATCTCCTTCGCCGAGTTCTAAATTGATGTTTGGAGACAAACTAATGATTGCCAGTAATAAATCCGATATGGAAATTGTGGCCCGAATCTTTGGTAACGATCAGAAACGCTTGTCTGATACTGATATTCTTCCAATTGCATTGGGAATTATTTTGGGAGTTTTTGTAGGCAAAATCAGCATCGAGCTTGGTAACTTTTCGTTCAGTGCCGGTTTAACTGGCGGAGTACTTATTGTTGCGCTGGTTTTAAGCAGAATAGGTAAAACAGGGCCTCTGATCTGGACAATGACCGGTTCTGCGAATCAACTTGTGCGACAGTTTGGTTTGCTTTTATTTCTGGCTTCGGTTGGAACCGGCGCCGGTGCCAATATTGTTGAGACTTTCGAGCAGTATGGTATCGAGCTATTTTTGTATGGAGGAGCCATAACTTTGTTGCCAATGATTTTAGCCGGCTTAGCTGGTAAGTGGTTTTTCAAAATGAATATTTTGAGTTTAATGGGCGCCATAAGCGGGAGTATGACCAGCACACCCGGTTTGGCTGCTGCCGATTCGATGACCGACAGCAACGCCCATTCTATCGCATACGCAACTGTTTATCCTTTGGCAATGGTACTTCTGATTGTTTCAGTGCAAATCATCACCATGTTTTTTTAACGCGAAATTACTTGTCTTCCCAGATTGACTTGAGTTTGTAAATGTCCAGTTGAATAACGCCAAGTTCTCCTCCGTTGGTGTATAGAACAACGTCGTCCGATTTTTCTTCAGGAGTAAAGCAATTTGAAACAACAGCTTGTCCATCATTTGCGTATATCTCAATTGATGCCCTGTCAAGCAGAATGTCGAGTTTTATTTTATTGTCAATTGGCAGAAGCGGAACAGAAGAACCAAGAACCGTAAGTACTCCTCGTTTTGCATTGTATAATATTTCAGCGCCAGCATTTTTGTTGCTGTTTCGAACCATAAAACCAAAATTATCCGAGGTTTTTAGATCAAACTCTCCGACTATACGCAGGCAGTCGCCAGACACACTTTTCACAAGGTTTTTATTGAGTCCTGGAATGAGGTTTTTATCCGACCAATCGTAATGCTTATCATATAATTGCTCAATTTCTGCTGCAGGTTTTCTGATGAGTTTATATCCTGCCGGCAATTTCGTGACAGATAATTCAGAAGGAAAAGTCATTTGTCCGTTAAAAGGCATATCCGGAAACTTTCCTCCTCTCATCCATGCAATTTGCAGTACCCTGCCATCGTTTTCAGGGATGTTACTCCAGGTTTGTGTAGCATAGTAATTTTTTCCCCAGTCGCTCTTGATTTTTCCGCTTGAAGGAGTGAAATTCTCTCCATCAAAATCGCCCATAATATAACTTCCGTCACCGTCAAATAGAACCCAAACTGTTTCATTCGGACGATTTGTAACTTTAAACTTTACTAAATCCGGACATTCGTAGAACCCCGGTATATGGCTTTTCCATTCCCAATCGAGTAGGTTCTCAGAAGTATATATCGAAACACCTTTCGAATTGTCGTTTTCATTCAATTTGCGGTACAGTACCATTACCCATTTATTTGATGGGGCGTGCCAAAAGACTTTCGGGTCGCGTGCATCGTCACTTTCGTCGTAGGCAATAATCGGGTTGTCCTCGTATTTTTTCCATGTTCTGCCTTTGTCGGTACTGTAAGCAATTCGTTGGCCACAATGCTGGCTGGTATAAAAAGCAACCAGTGTTTTTGTTATTCCTTTTTGTTTCCCCAGTAGGTTATTCTCATCTACAATTGCCGATCCTGAGTAAGCCGTGCAACGCTCTTTATCAGTAGAATTTTCATCGGGATATAAGGCTATAGGCAAATGTTCCCAATGAACCAGGTCGGTACTTACAGCGTGTCCCCAATGCATAAATCCCCACTCGGTGCCATTCGGATTGTACTGATAAAACATGTGGTATTCTCCATCATAGTAGACTAAGCCATTGGGGTCGTTATGCCAGTTCTTTTCCGGCGTAAAATGGAACTGAGGACGGTATTTTTCGTCGTATTTTTTAGATGATGAGTTATTAACACTTGCGCTAAGAGTCACTGTAACAGCAAGCAATACTGTTGATAAAAAGTTCATTTAGAATTTAAATAATGATTTATAAGTTCGGTTAAACTTAGGAAAAATATTTGCACAAATAAAAATAATTCCTACATTTACTCTCACAAACCCATAGATATAAAACCGTTCTTTGATTGACGTTTTCAATTTTTCAGACTTTTTTATAACGTTTTTTGGTTTTCTGGTGTTGACCAGTTAACTGATTTTACTGTGACTAATCGATCAGATAAACTTCCAATTAACTGACTCGTATCGGAAAATTTTTCTGATTTCTACGGAATTATCCCGACTTGTTTTTGGGCAATTCATGCCCCTATTATCAGCAGTAGAAATTATAGTGTTTCTCAAAGAATTGTGAACTTTGTATCGTAAGATTTAAGAAAAAGAAAAGATGACACAAACCCGATATTTACAGAAGTCGCTTTCTTAACAGAAGTTCTTTATTTATTGTTTTTAGTCTTAGGAGATTTGAAATGACGAGTGTTACAAACCCACTGTTTTAAAATACAAACCCGTTAAAACAGGTACACTGTCATCCGAATTTCCAAACAACATGTTGATTGACCTTTGCGCTTATTGAGATTTCAACATGGCAATATTAACAAACCCTAATTTAAATTGTAATGAGACGCTTATTAATTATTGTCCTGGCAGTTGCTGGCGCTTGCAATGTCTGGGCACAAAAATCACAACCGGAAAGAGTTACAAGTGTAAACGCACCGGTTAACATCGCTTTAGAAGAAACGAAAAAATCATTTATTTCTTCACCAGAAATGAACCTTAAGTCAGGAGCAGTTTCTAAATCGGATTTTCAAGTAGAATTCGTAAACTTTCCTGAAAATGCAAAATCTGCATTTTTATATGCTATTTCTATGTACGAGAATTTGATCTCGTCTCCGGTGCCTATTAAAGTAAAGGCTACATGGGAGGGGTTGGGAGCTAGTGTTCTAGCACATAGTACGCCTTCTTCTTTTTACAAAAATTTTGATGGTGCCCGTTTATCAAATGTATATTATCCGGTTGCTTTAGCTGAAAAACTTGCCGGAAAAGAAATGAATGGTTCTGAGCCGGACATTATTTGTTCTTTCAACAAAAACATGGATTGGTATCTTGGTACAAATGGTAACGGACCATCAAAACAGTATGACTTTGTTACCATAGTTGTTCATGAGCTTGTTCATGGTCTTGGTTTTGCCGGTTTTTTTGAAGTTGAAAACGGAGTTGGAAACCTGAACAACAGTGCTCATTTGCCAAGTATTTACGACTGGTTTGTTTATAAAAATAACTTGCAGATTTCTGATTCTGATCATTTTGGCGTTCCTTCTTCACAATTGGCTGATGCTCTAAAATCGGGGCAGTTAAGTGTTAAAGGAGGTGACGGTTCGCATATTGAGAAGATTTATGCACCAAGTGCTTTTAATGGAGGAACAAGTATTTATCATTATAACGAGAATAGTTTTGGAGCAGGTGATGCTAATGCGATAATGACTCCATTTATATTTAAAGGCGAAGCTATTCATTATCCTGGAGACAAAACTTTACAGATTCTTGCTGATTTAGGGTGGAAATCGCTAAAAGTTGACGGTTTAAAAATTAATGATTTTGAAAATGCAGTTGCTGAACTTCCAGTAAGAGTTGAAGTAAGCAGCGAACTTAGAATTGATAGTTCATCTGTGAATTTTACCTATTCAACAGATAGATTTGCAACCTCTACTAGTGTGAAGTTGACTTATAATAAAGGAACAAAAAGATTTGAAGGAAACGTACCGTTGGCAGCAACAAAAGGAAATGTTCAATATTATTATACCGCAAGTTCTGCATCGAACGTAAAGTTTACCTGCCCTGAAAATGCCCCGGAAAAAATGTATACTTTCCGTATTGGGGCAGACTATTACCCACCAACTTTGAAACACAATCCGGTGAAAATGGTTGAAGGAAAAAATCCTGTACTCGACCTTAAAGCAACTGCAACAGATAACGTTGGTATTGAGTCGGTAAGTGTTATTTACAGAATAAATGGTAAAGATCAAGAGCCTTTTAAAATGAAACGTCAGGGATCTGATGTTTACACCGGCCAGCTTCAATTGCCTTTTGTTCTTACCGAAAACGATGTTGTAGAATACCGTGTTTTAGCATTGGACGATACGCAAAGAGGTAATAAAAGATATTTGCCAACTTCAGGTTACTTCTCGGTAGATATATTTGAACCACAGCAAGCTGTTAGAAGCTATGCTTCAAACTTCGATTCGGACAACAGGGATTTTGATATTTCTGATTTTGAAATCAATGTGCCTCGTGGTTTTTCAAACGGGAATCTTCATACAATGAATCCTTATCCCGAGTCAACCGTTGAGAATGAAAAATATAATTTAGTAGCCCAGTTAAAATACCCGATTATTGTTGAAGAAAACGGATTAATGAGCTTTGATGAAATTGTTCTTGTAGAGCCAGGTGAAGAAGGTACCGTTTATACTGAAGATAGGTTTTGGGATTTTGTAATTGTTGAAGGAAGTAAAAATAACGGTAAAAGCTGGTTGCCGGTAACTAATGGTTACGATTCAGGAGTAGACGAGGTTTGGGCATCACATTTTACCAGTTCGTTGAAAAGTACCGTTTCTGAAGCTAGTGGTAACGAAAATATGTTTCTTCGCCAAACGATAAACCTTACTGCAGATACTCAGTTTGAAGCAGGAGATACCGTTTTGTTCCGTTTCCGTTTAGCTTCTGACCAGGAAGTTACAGGCTGGGGATGGGCGATTGATAACCTTTCAATCCAGAGTATTACTACAGGAACTGAAGATATGTTGGCCGAAAATAATGTGTCAATTTATCCTAATCCATTTCAAAATAGCATCTATGTTGATGGTGTAGATTCAAAAGGTGCTGATTTGGAAGTGGTTGTTACAGATATTTACGGTAAAACTGTTTTCCGCGAAACCCGTTTCGGAACTTACAGTAACGAAAGAATTCAGATTGATCTACCCAATGTTGCACCAGGAGTTTACCTGGCCAGTATTACAGATAATCAATCCGTTTCAATAAATCAGAAAATCATAAAAAATTAAAGTCATGAATAGTTTACTAATACTTGCCTTTGTTATGGCACTAGTTGGATTTGTTACTGCACTAGTAACATTGTACAAAATGATATTTAAAAAAGAAGCGCAAAGGTTACCATTTTAGATGATTGGTATTACAACCTTAAATTAGGAGATGCCGGAATTTATTCCGGCATTTTTTGTTTTAAAAGTTCGATGAAAAGTTTGCATTTAAAATCAAAAATCGAACTTTTACAATATCTATTGGTTTAGATCATATATTTATAGATGATGAAGAATGTATTGTTGGTTATGGTGCTGCTGGTCAGTGCTTCTATTGGAGGTTATGGTCAGTCAGTGAAATCAATAAATGGAGCTGAAGTTTCGCGTCCTGTTTGCGTGGCATCGGATAAAGTAGAAAAATCATTTGTTCCCCCTCCAACCGATTTTCTTTTAAAATCAGGTGAACAAAAGTCAGATTTTATAGTAGAATATGTTGCTTTCCCGGAAGAAGCAAAAGCCGCATTTGAGTATGCTGTTAGTATTTGGGCAAGTATGATTGAATCCGAAGTTCCTATACATGTTCGAGTAAATTGGGACTCTGATTTGGGAACAAATGTGCTGGCAAATTGCGGTCCCGAATCTTTTTACTCTGATTTTAACAATGTTCCTTTTAAAGGGCTTTATTATCCGGTAGCAGTAGCAGAAAAAATTGCCGGTGAAGAATTGAACGGAGCTTCCCGGTTTGATCTGGAAGCTAATTTTAGCAGTGAAATTAACTGGTATTATGGTACAGATGGAGATACTCCAATTAATAAATATGATTTTGTTTCTGTTGCTTTGCACGAATTGGCTCATGGGCTGGGATTTAGTGCATCCTTCTTTGTAAATAGAACCCTTGGTGGATATGGTTATCCCGAATATGGAGATGTTTCTCCGTTTGATCTATTGATTGAGGAATTGTCGGGAAACCAGTTGGTTAATACTTCAATATTCGATAATCCTTCCAAAGAACTAAAAGCGGCACTTACTTCAACGCAATTGTATTCAAACAGTCCTGTTGCCAGAAGTGCAAATTCCGGGAAGAGGCCTAAGCTTTATGCTCCGTCTCCGTTTAATGCAGGATCTAGTATTAGCCATTTGGATGATTCTACTTATGATTCTACCGAGAACTCGCTAATGACACACGCAGTGGGCAGAGGCGAAGCTATTCATAATCCGGGACCTTTAACTGGCGGTATAATGGAAGATATTGGCTGGACTAATTTAATAATAAAGCATGTGCCCGTTAAAGATAAAGAACAACTTGAACCTCTGATTTTTAAAGCCGTTTTTGAAAGTTATTATGATTTAATGGCTGAATCTGTAAAAGTAATATATTCGACCGATAATTTTGCTACATCAAAAGATACCATACTAATGGAATCGGCAGAGAATGGGGGAGCATATGCTGCTATTTTTGAACCATCTGTTATTAAAGATATTCAATATTATATTGAAGTTAGTGATGTGAAAGATCGGATAAGGACTTCTCCGCGGGATGCTCCAAAAACTTTTTATAATGTGCATTTTGGTTCTGATATTGAAAAACCAACGATTGAAACTTCCGAAATTCCTTATTTTCTATTAAAAGGAGAACCATTAGAGCTTGAGGCCAGAATAGATGATAATCTTGGTATTGATACGGCTTATGTTACTTATAAAATTAATGGAATAACACAGCCCTTCTTTGGTTTGAGATTAGAACCGGGAACAAGCACCAACTATTCCGGATTTTTTAATTTCGATTTGGAGATGTTAGCTGATGGTGATGCAATAACTTATAATTTGGTTGCAATAGATGCATCAAGTAATCATAATACTTTAGTTTATCCAGTAGATCGTAGTTTGGAATTTACAGTTGAGCGAATTTTTGATCCTGTAACCAATTACAGCAACAACTTCAATAGCGAGAATAATGATTTTGTGCTTGCTGATTTCGATATCTATACTGCAAATAATTTTACTGATGCTGCTTTGCATAGTCCGCATCCATACGAGAGCTTAAATCAAGATAATCAAGAGTTAAATTTCTCGACATTTCTAAAGTACCCTGTAATTATTCAGGAAGATGGAGAAATGAGTTTTGATGAAGTTGTGCTGGTTGAACCCGGAGATACATTGTCGGTATATGGAGACGATGATTTTTGGGATTATGTAATAGTTGAAGGCAGTGAAGATCTTGGAGAGATCTGGTATCCAATCTCCGACGGATATGATTCAGGAGCCAATTCTACCTGGAAAACCAATTATGTAAGAGGGATTGTTGATCAGGATTCTAAAACAGAGGGTAATGCCCAGTGGTTTGTAAAACATCAGCTATCTTTTTTAGAATCGGGTAATTTCGAAGCTGGCGATACAATTCTAATCCGTTTCCGTTTGTATTCCGATCCCTATGCCAGAGGGTGGGGATGGGCAATTGATAACCTTAATATACAAGAATTGGTTGCTGCTCCGGTTACAACGCTTTCGCCTGGCAATATAAATGCTTATCCAAATCCGTTTCGCGATCAGTTTGAGGTTGAAGTAGATGCTCAAAAACAGCTGAGTAATATTCGGATTGAGTTATTTGATATGTATGGAAGAAGCTTGTGGGCGACAGATAAACAAAATGTTTCGTCGTTTAAAGAAACAATTGATATGCAGAAATACAGTGCTGGTTTGTTCTTGCTGAAAGTGACTGAAGATGGACAACCAGTTCTGTCGAAGAAAATGATTAAGAACTAAAAGTTTACGTTCAATTTAAATTTCAGATCAAAAACTGCGCAATTGTTTTTGTTTTAAAATATAATCCTATATTTGCTTACACAAAGCAAAGATAATGCAGACAAAATTTAACAATAACTATTTCTACTTTTATTTTTATTATGGTTCTGAAGACGGGATCGGGAAGTAGGATATTGTTAAAACTGAAAAGATATGTTACAGAAAGGTCTCGAAATTATTCGGGGCCTTTTTTATTAAAATAAATAGCATGAAGATTACAGTTATAGGCTTGGGCTTAATTGGAGGATCTATCGCCAGAGATCTCAGAAATAGTGGTTTTGCTACTGAGCTGCTTGGTGTGGAAGCCAATGAAGAACATCAGAGAAAAGCCTTGGAACTTGGTTTGGTTGATCGCGTTCTTCCACTTGCCGAAGGAGTTAAAGATACCGATATGGTGATAATTGCCATTCCGGTAGACAAAACGCAAGCCATTTTACCAACCGTTTTGGATTTAATTGATAGCGGTACTACGGTTACAGATATGGGGTCAACCAAAAAGCAGCTTGTTGATTCAGTAGCCAACCACAAACGAAGAAAAAACTATGTGCCGGCTCACCCGATGTCGGGAACTGAAAACTCCGGACCTACAGCTGCACTCGAAGGACTTTTCCAGGGAAAGATTGCAATAGTTTGCGATCAGGAAGATTCGGGACCTCAGCATATTGCATTGGTTGAAAAGTTATTTCAAAACCTGGGAATGGACATTGCTTACATGACTGCGGACGAGCAGGATCACAGTACCGCCTTTGTTTCGCATCTGCCACATGCTGCTGCGTATGCCCTGGCAAACGCTGTTCAGGCGAAAGAAGACCGCAATATTATTTTTGATTTGGCAAGCGGTGGTTTTCGCTCTACAGTTCGTTTGGCAAAAAGTTCAGGATCAATGTGGCATCCAATTTTTCAACAAAATCGGACTTACGTTGTTGAAGCGCTGAATGTTTATATAAAACATCTGACTGAATTTAGAGATTGCATGAAAAAAGAGGATGACCAGAAAATGTGGGAACTCATAGAAAGTGCCAATAATATCCGGAATATTCTTGGTGGGGCCAATCCTAATTTGGTTAGAAATGAAGAGACACTTACAAAATTTTATACAAAATAATCATGACATTAAAACTAGACATTAATCCGATTAAAGCATGGTTGCCAAATATCGACAACCCACTGCTGATCTCGGGGCCGTGTAGCCTCGAATCGGAAAAACAGGCACTTGACACTGCACGCTTATTGGCTAAAGATAAACGTGTATTTGTATATCGTGGAGGAGTTTGGAAACCCAGAACCCGACCGGGTTCTTTTGAAGGAGTAGGATCTATCGGTTTGAAATGGTTGCAAATGGTGCGCGAAGAAACCGGACTTCCGATTGGAACAGAGGTTGCAAATGCTCAGCATACTGAAGAGGCGCTGAAAGCTGGCCTTGATGTATTGTGGATTGGAGCACGATCAACAGCTAGTCCTTTTGTAGTGCAGGAAATTGCTGATGTGCTTAAAGGTTCAGATGCGGTTGTAATGATAAAAAACCCTGTAAATCCCGATGTTCAGTTGTGGATGGGAGCCATTGAGCGTGTTCACCAGGCTGGGATTAAGAATATTGTGGCTATTCATCGTGGTTTTACACCATTTCGTGAGACAAAATATCGTAACTACCCCAATTGGAAAAATGTAATTGAGTTGCGAAGAAATGTGCCTAACCTTCCAATTATTTGCGATCCGAGCCATATTGCCGGTAAACGCGAATACCTTCAGGAAATTTCACAAAAAGCCTTTGACATGGGGATGGAAGGTTTGATGCTGGAATCGCATATTGATCCTTCGTGTGCAATGAGTGATGCCGCCCAGCAATTAACTCCTGCCGACTTAGGTAAACTGCTTGATAAACTGGTAATTCGTTATGAGTCTGCGAATAACCCTGATTTTGAGAATCGTTTAGATTTGTTACGGAATCGTATTGATGCAATCGATTCTGAATTACTTGAGATGCTTGCTTCAAGGGTAGAAATTGTAAAAGAAATTGGCCAGTATAAAAGAGATAATAACGTAACAGCACTTCAGATTAACCGTTGGACACAACTGATGGAGAACCGTGTAAAGTTGGGGAAGAGTCTGGATTTAGACGAAACTTTTATTAAGATTTTATTCCAATTAATTCACGAAGATTCGGTACGTATGCAAACCGAAATTATGGATGTGGAAAATTAATCGATTGATTCGCAACAATAAAAAAAGGAAGCTTCTTGAAGCTTCCTTTTTTTATGCTTCCTAGTAAATTTTGGCAACCGGATAGCGTTTAAAGGTTTTCTCGGCCCATTCGGTGTTGTTGTAAATGTAGGCCAACTGGGCGCGGTGGTTTTGGGCAAACTCCGGATCCGATGCTCGTTTATCTTCAACCTTCTTTTTGAATTCAGGATGCTCGTTCAGATATTTTAGTGCATTTTCTTCAAATCCATACGACGAAAAATATTCACGCTGATCAAGAGTTGAATCAAAAAAGTTCCAACGAAAGAACGAATCCATTGCTTTGGGTTCCAGCATTTCCAAAATATACTTGATTCGTTTCTGGCGTACCGGGATTATAATATCACCTGTATAATAGGCTATTTTTTGTACTTCGCTGTGCGTGCTTACTTTGTCGTGAAAATAATGCCCATTGTATGGGCGAGACGGGCTGCTGCACTCATCAATATAATCAACCGTAACTTCCATTACAGTGTCTTTTTCTAGCGCTATAAAATCAACTCCATTTAACTTTAATCGATCTATTACATTTTTCCAGCCTTGAGGAATTACATAATATTCCGGAATGTTGATTTCTTCTGAAGTATTATAAACATCGTAATACTTTATCTTCGCGGAAAACGGTTTCGAGCGGTCGTAACCAAAACGCGGCAGCCCGGTAACTTTGTCAATTATCTTTTCGTTGGTTTCGTAACCATCAAAATTTATCATTCTAAATTGTGTGGTGTCAACTTCGTAGGCAAGCGGGTAGGTTTTTTCTGAAATCAGCTCTTTTAATCCTCTTTCGCGGCTTTCAATTATTTCGGCAGAATTGGCAGAAGTAAATTCGCATAAAACTGTGATAAACTGATAACATGATTTTACACGATCTGGAAAGTCTTTGTAAACATGATTCTCGGTCATCATTCCGTAGCTGTTAAACATGCTGGCATAACCCGACGAGTATCGCGGTGCATCCGGGAACATTTGAATTCCGGCCAGCGGGTCGTGAAATATCCAGTTTACATAAGGAATCAGTTTATATTCTTGCTGGTTCATATCATCAAATATTTGCGGAATCATTTTTTTCCGAAGAAAGTCTTCTTGAGTTGGAGGGAAAAAGTCAGGAAATGGCGTAACCCAGGTTATGCTATACTGATGATCGGAACCGTTGGTGGTGTGCGTATCCAGAAAAATATCGGGATCCCATTTCTGAAAGATTTTTGTAAACGACTTCGCATTTTCCGAATCGCATTTCGAAAAGTCACGGTTCAGATCGAGGTTCTTTGCATTTCCACGAAAGCCGGTTTCGTATGGCGTTGTTTGGTTTGAGCGGTTGTAAGCACTGCGGTTTAAATGCCCGCCAATATTGTAAACCGGAATAATTATGATTACAGTATTCTCAAGCCATTTCTGCATCCCGTTTTTGTTTCGCAGAATATCATCGGCAAACTGCAAGCTGGCATCAATTCCTTCGGGCTCTCCCGGATGAATGCCGTTGTTTATCAGCAAAACTGATTTCCCTTGTTCCTTTATTTTTTGAGGATTGAATTCGGCTTCGTTATTGATTACAAAGAGATGCAGAGGTTTTCCAATATCTGTTTTCCCTTCTTTAATTAAGGCTGCATTCGGATAATTCTTATCCAGTTGACGGTACATTTCAATAATCTCGTTGTAAGTTGGTGTGTAATTTTCTTCGTACTTCAGTTTTAGTAACGATGGTTTTTGTGCGAAAACAGAAGAATAAAACACGATTACAAACAGAGCTAGAACTGTTGTTTTCATAAAAATAGAATTAATGCCGAAAAGTATATTTTTTTGTTGAAAGTCAATTTTTGTCAGGAATTTCACCAGCTTTTTTTAATGTCTGAATGGCAGAAATCGGGCCGATTAGTTCGTGGAGAATGGCACTTCCCATAACAACGGCCAGTAAGGTGTGTGCAATTTTTGCGAAGTCGGGATTTTTAGAAATTAATAAAGCCAGCCCGATAACAATTCCACCTTGTGGAATAAGTCCGCCTCCTGTATATTTCCGAATTTCTTCTGGAGCCTTTGACCAAGCAGCGCCCAAACGTGCACCAAAATATTTTCCGGTAATCCTCAGAATCACAAAAATTAAAATCAGCAAAGTTGCATCCGGAATGGCAGATATGTCGAGATGGAGGCCCGAAAGAATAAAGAAAAGCAGCATAATTAGTGCTTCTGTGTAGCGTTCAATAATCTTAAAAAGCAAATCGCTTTGTTTGTTGAAATTGGCGATAAAAGCTCCCAGTGCCATGGCAGCAAGTAATTCGTCTAAGTTTAAAAAACTGGCAATTCCAAATGTGAAAATAATTACCGCAGACAGCAAGACGATCCACTGCCCTTCGTTTTCAATTTTAAAAATCCGGGATAAAAAACCTGTCAGCCATCCCAAAATTCCTCCTACAAAAACGGCTCCTGCTATTTTGTAAAAAGCCTGTAAAATCGAAATTCCAATGTTGGAGTGGCTACTTCCGGCAACAATCGCAGCAACGGCTATCGAAATGCTAAACAGCAAAACGCCCATGGCATCATCGAGTGCTGCCACCTCCATTATTGTATCTGAAACTTTTCCTTTTGCTTTGTATTGGTGCATAACAGCAAGGGTTGCCGAAGGGTCGGTTGGGCTGGCCAGTGGTGCAATTAATAAGGCCAGAATTAGCATCCAGTGACTGCCAATTGAAAAAACGCCTGGGAAAAGATACCCGGCAACACTTATAAAAATCAGCACAAGAAAAAATGGAAAAAGGCTTTCCAGTAAAAGAATTCGCATCAGCATTTTCCCGTAATTCTTTAGTTTCTTCCATTTGAGCGAACCTCCAACTTCGAATGCAATAAATGCCAGGCTTACGTTGATAAGCGGTTCTGTTTGAGGAAGTATGCTTTCATCAATAAAATTAAAAGAATATGGGCTGAAAAGAATTCCAGTTGCAATGTATCCGATAATTTTGGGCAGGCCAATTTTTGAGGCCAAAAAACCTAACGAGTAGCCAACAATTAGCAGAAGTCCTATTATCAACAGAATATTCATTCTTTCATTTTTCTTTCCAGGTTCAAGTAAGAATAATTGAAATCATTCTTTTCATCATATAAATCTTCGCGTTCTGCCTCGTGCCAATCCGCATAGTTAATCTCAGGGAAATAAACATCGGCGTCAAAAGGTTTGTGTACCAATGTTAAGTAGAGTTTCCCGGCCAGCGGGTAAAACTGCCGGTAAACCATTCCTCCTCCAATAACAAAAGCTTCTTTCTCGTTTTTTACTTTATCCACGGCTTCTTCTATTGAAAAAACAGTTTCGCAACCCGGAAAAATATCGTCTTTTTTGTCGGTAATAACAATGTGCCGGCGATTGGGTAGCGGCCATTTGGGTAACGAGAGCAAAGTGTTTCTGCCCATTATTAAACTGTGGCCTGAAGTAATTTTCTTAAACCGTTTCAGATCGTTTGGCAAATGAAAAAGCAGATCGTTGTTTTTGCCAATCGCAAAGTTTTCGGCTATGGCCACTATTATCGATATATTTTTATGAATCATGCTTTGTGAATTTTCAAACCGTAAATATCAATTTTTGTATTTGGTTCTTCTATATTGCTACAGCTCCCTTAATGTGCGGGTGACTTTGGTAATTCTGTAGCTCGAAATCTTCGAATTTAAAATCGAAAATGCTTTTTACATCCGGGTTAATTTTCATTGTTGGCAGCGAATAAGGTTCGCGTGTTAGCTGAAGTTTCACCTGGTCGATGTGGTTCGAATAAATGTGCACATCGCCAAAAGTGTGTACAAAATCACCGGGCTGTAGCCTACATGCCTGTGCCATCATCATCGTAAGTAATGCGTACGACGCAATGTTAAACGGAACTCCCAGAAAAACGTCGGCGCTTCGTTGGTAGAGCTGGCACGAAAGTTTTCCGTCGGCCACATAAAACTGAAATAAAATGTGGCAGGGAGGCAGATTCATCTTGTTTAGTTCGCCAACATTCCATGCACTTACAATGTGCCTTCTCGAATCCGGATTGTTCTTGATTGCTTCAATTACCTGGCTAATTTGGTCGATGTGTTTTCCGTCAGGAGTTGGCCAGCTACGCCACTGGTAGCCATAAATGTGTCCAAGGTTTCCATCTTCGTCGGCCCACTCATTCCATATACGTACACCGTTATCTTGCAAATATTTTACGTTAGTATCGCCTTTTAAAAACCAGAGGAGCTCGTAGATAATCGATTTCAGGTGCAGCTTTTTGGTGGTCACCATCGGAAACCCTTCGCTCAAGTCGAAACGCATTTGATGCCCAAAACGGCTGATGGTTCCGGTTTCGGTTCTATCTTCTTTTTTTGACCCTTTTTCAAGAATTGTCTCCAATAAATCCAAATACTGCTTCATAATAACGCTCTTTCCTGCAAAAATAGTTTTTTGAAAAAAGTAGGTATAGAAATGATGCACTTAAATATCCACAAATGTTTAGATGTTGTTAACCAGCAAAGGTGTAAAGCCTGTAAGCGTTAAAGTTACAGGTGAATATCAGGTTCGGGATTGATTTTTGCACCACACTTTTTACAAAACTTAGCATCGTTGTCGTGTTTGTCGTGCAGGCAGTTGGGGCAAACCTGCGTGTTCGATTTATGCGAAGGGTTGATAATTTCGGCAGTTACAATCCCGGTAGGCACAGCAATAATGGCATACCCCATAATCATTACAACGCTGGCCATAAATTGGCCGAATGCCGTTTGCGGACTGATATCGCCGTATCCAACAGTTGTTAGGGTAACAATGGCCCAGTAAATTCCTTTTGGAATGCTGGTAAAACCGTGTTGTCCACCTTCAATTAAATACATAATGGTGCCAATAATAATTACCAATACGATCACGAAAAAGATAAATACACTGATTTTTTCCCGGCTGGCCCAAAGGGCACGCGCGAGTGAACGTCCGGCCTGTGTGTAACGACTCAATTTCAGGATTCTGAAAACCCGAAGCATTCGTAATATTCTGATTACAACCAGGCTGTGTGAGCCAAGCAGGAATAAGCCTATATAGGTTGGGATAACAGATAGAAAATCAATTATTCCGTAGAAACTAAAAATGTAACGAAAGGGTTTTTTTATGATGGCGATCCGGAGAATGTACTCCACGGTAAAAATGGCGGTAATAACCCATTCTAAAATTCGGAGTATTGGCTTGAATTCCATTCGTATGGACGGAACGCTCTCCAGCACAACCAATGCAACACTTATTAAGATGATAATCAGTAAAGAAACATCGAAAAGCTTTCCGGCAGGGGTGTCTGCTTCAAAAATAATTTCGTAAAGTCGATCTTTGGTTTTACCCATTTTTATGAATTTGAAGACTAAATATACAATATTCTTTTTTAGTTAGCGGGCAAATAAAAAGGCCTTCCCCGTAAATCAGGAAAGGCCTTTTGATAATATCGCAATAGGTTTTAGTTACAAAACTGAATCTACATCGTGGTAAGGGAGGCCAAAAGCTTCGGCCACTCCTTTGTAAACAACTTTGCCGTCAACTACATTCAAGCCTTTGCGCAATGGTTCACTGTCGAGACAAGCCTGTTTCCACCCTTTTCCCGCAATTTGAACCGCATAAGGCAGTGTTGCGTTTGTCAATGCAATTGTAGAGGTACGTGGCACAGCTCCGGGCATGTTGGCTACACAGTAATGCAATACATCGTCGATTACAAAAGTTGGATCGGCGTGTGTAGTTGCTTTTGTGGTTTCGAAACATCCACCCTGGTCAACGGCAACGTCGACTAAAACAGTTCCCGGACGCATAGTTTTCAGCATGTCTTTAGTAACCAAGTGTGGTGCTTTTGCACCAGGAATAAGAACTGCACCAATAATTACATCGTGAGTTTGAACCATTTCGCGAATGTTAAATTCGTTGCTCATCATGGTTTTAACATTGGCAGGCATAATATCATCGAGGTAACGCAGACGTCTCAACGAAACATCCATAATGGTAACGTCGGCACCAAGTCCGGCAGCCATTTTTGCTGCTTCGGTTCCCACAATACCACCACCAATAATTAATACTTTTGCAGGAAGAACTCCGGGCACACCACCCAGTAATACGCCGTATCCACCAAAAGTTTTTTCGAGGTATTTAGCACCTTCCTGAACCGACATACGACCAGCAACTTCGCTCATTGGAACCAACAATGGCAAAGAGCGGTCTGGCAATTCAACAGTCTCGTAAGCCAGGCAGATAGATCCGTTAGCAAGCATGGCATTGGTTAATTCTTCGCCCGATGCAAAGTGGAAATAAGTGTAAAGAATTTGTCCTTTTTTAATCAGCTTGTATTCTGGTTCAATAGGCTCTTTTACTTTAATAATCATTTCAGCTATGCCATACACTTCTTCAATTGTAGGAAGCATTTGTGCTCCTGCTGCAATGTAGTCTTCATCAGGAAAGCCACTGCCGCTGCCGCCGCCGGCTTGTACATACACCATGTGTCCTCTTTTTACCAGTTCGGCTGCTCCGGCTGGAGTTAGAGCAATACGGTTCTCGTTGTTTTTAATTTCTTTAGGAACTCCAATTATCATCGTTGTAATTTTAAAGTTTTAATTTTAAAGTTCAAAAGTAGACGACTCGGTGCGACTAAAACATGATAAATGCTAAGGATTTAGAACAATTTATGATAAAAATAATATGGATGATGTGTTGGTGCATGAAATTGGAAGTTAAGTTTGCAATAAGATATTAAATTGTCTGAATTTTAAAGCTATTGATTTCAGATTGATAATCTTATCTTTGCTTACTTTAAAAATATATTTTACAACATGCCGACAGTATCAGACAGGGGACGAATTATGCCGGATTCACCAATCAGGAAGCTGGCTCCGTTAGCTGAAAAAGCTAAAGAGAGGGGGATAAGAGTATACCACTTAAATATTGGTCAACCCGACCTGCCTACTCCTCCTGAAGCGATCGCGGCAATTAAAAATATCGACAGGAAGATTCTTGAATATACGCCAAGCGAAGGAATTTTGTCTTTCCGAAAGAAGCTTGCGCAATACTACCATAAATTTAATATCGATGTTGAGGCTAATGATATTATTGTAACATCGGGTGGAAGCGAGGCGGTTACGTTTGCTTTTATGAGTTGCCTCGATCCGGGTGACGAAATTATTGTTCCCGAGCCCGCTTATGCCAACTACGAGGCCTTTGCTATTGTTGCCGGTGCAAAAATCAGATCGTTAGCTGCTGATATTGAAGAAGGATTTTCTTTGCCTCCGATTGAGGAATTTGAAAAGCTGATCACTCCAAAGACAAAGGGGATTATGATCTGCAACCCTAACAATCCGACAGGTTATTTGTATACGCAGCAGGAAATGAACGCTATTCGCGACCTTGTTAAGAAATACGATTTGTACTTATTTTCTGATGAAGTTTATCGCGAGTTTTGTTATACTGGAGCACCCTATATTTCTGCCTTTCACCTTGAGGGCATTGAGCAGAATGTAGTTCTTGTTGATTCGGTATCGAAGCGTTACAGTGAGTGCGGATTAAGAATTGGAGCGCTGATTACAAAAAATGAAGCAGTAAAAAAGAATGTGCTCAAATTTTGTCAGGCACGTTTAAGTCCGCCACTTATCGGGCAGATTGCTGCTGAAGCATCGCTGGATGCCGATCCTGAATATATGCTCAGTAACTACAATGAATACGTCAACCGGCGGAAATATTTGATTGATGGATTAAACCGCATCGATGGTGTTTATTCGCCAATTCCGATGGGGGCTTTTTATACCGTGGCTCGTTTGCCTGTTGATGATTCGGATAAATTCTGTGAGTGGTTGCTCTCTGATTTCTCATACGAAAATCAGACAATATTTTTAGCACCAGCTTCCGGTTTCTATACCGGTTCTGATAGAGGAAAGGATGAAGTACGAATTGCCTATGTGCTGAAAAAAGAAGACCTGGCAGCTTCATTAAAGATTTTGCAAGAGGCCTTGAAAGTTTATCCGGGAAGCAAAGTCCGGCAGCAAATAGCAAGCGAACAAAATAAATAAAATAAACAGAACCGCTCTTTTAACCGAAAGCGGTTTTTTTATTTTTAAAACTGAGGTGTTGGTTTTTTTCGCTTTAGTAAAAGTCAACTCGCCTGAAGTTGTGATTGATTCTTAATCTTAAAAATCGGTGCGGATTTGATTGTAGTAAGCGAGTCTGGAGGAGTATTTCGGAATCTCGTGTGGGGTTATTACGGAAAGTAAAAAAAAGCCGGCGAAACAACCGGCTTTCAACTATTTTGTTTATGGATTGCTTAACCCAGATTCTTGATTCTTTCCATAGCTTCCAGAACGTTTTCGCGGTCGGCAAATGCTGAAAAGCGGAAATAGCCTTCTCCCGACGGACCAAAGCCTGAACCCGGTGTTCCTACTACATTTGCTTCGTTCAGTACTTTATCAAAGAAATCCCACGAAGTCATTCCGTTTTTGGTTTTTACCCAGATGTAAGGTGCATTCTCACCACCAAATACTTCATATCCGGCTTCGGCCAAACTGGCTTTCATAATGCGTGCATTTTCAAGGTAGTAAGCAATAACTTCGGCTACTTCTTTTTTCCCTTCTTCGGTATAAATTGCTGCAGCAGCCTTTTGAACCGGGTACGAAACGCCATTGAATTTAGTAGACTGACGACGGTTCCATAAAGGTTTTACAGGATATTCTTTCCCGTTTTTATCGTAGGCAACCAACTCGTCAGGAATTACCGTGAATGCACAACGTGTTCCGGTAAACCCCGCTGTTTTCGAAAAACTACGGAATTCGATGGCTACTTTTTTAGCACCTTCTATTTCATAAATCGAGCGCGGAATTTTATCGTTGGTAATAAATGCTTCGTAAGCCGCATCGTACAAAATAATGGCATTCTTCTCAATGGCGAAGTCTACCCACTTTTTTAATTCTTCTTTGCTGGCAACTGTTCCGGTTGGGTTGTTTGGATAGCACAAGAAAATTAAATCGGGTGTTTCAGTTGGCAGCTCAGGTGTAAAACCATTTTCTTTTGTACATGGCATATAAATTATTCCATCGTAGTATCCGTTCGACTGGCAAGTTCCTGTTTTCCCACTCATTACCGTTGTGTCGGCGTAAACAGGGTAAACCGGATCGCAAATGGCAATTTTATTATCGCTTCCAAAAATCTCCTGGATGTTTCCGGTGTCACATTTCGAACCGTCAGAAATAAAAATTTCATTGGCAGAAATATTAACTCCTTTCGCCTGATAAGAGTTCTTAGCAATTGCTTCGCGTAAAAAAGCATAACCTTGCTCCGGGCCGTAACCTTTAAAAGTTTCGCCTTTTGCCATTTCATCCACTCCTTCGTGAAAGGCTTTTACAACTGAAGGAACCAAAGGTTGGGTAACATCGCCGATACCCATTTTAATTACTTTTTTATCTGGGTTTGCTTCAATAAATTCGTTTACTCTTCTGCCAATTTCCGGGAATAAATATCCGGCTTGGAGTTTCAGGTAATTTTCGTTAATCAATGCCATATTTGTCTGCTATTTTATGTTCTAAGATGTGGCTCAAAGATAATAAATTAAAGAGTTCCAACTTTTTGATTCCACAGCCTGTAATTCTTATTTAGATTTTTTTAATGAAACACTTCGCGTTTAGTTTTCAAATTGAATGCTATTTTTGTAGACAAACAATTTAATCATGCAAAACTTCTTTGTAAAATCACACGGATTAGGAAACGACTACATTGTACTCGACCAGGATAAAATTTCTTTTGAACTTACAGAACAGGCAATTGTGCGTATTTGCGATGTGCATTTTGGCATTGGCTCCGACGGAATTCTGCTAAAAGTGCCTTCTGATGTTGCCGATTTTGGATTGCGAATTTTGAATCCTGATGGTTCGGAAGCCGAAAAAAGCGGAAACGGATTGCGTATTTTTTCCAAGTTTCTGTACGACCATGGCTATACAACAGCAAAAAGTTTTAGCATTGAAACTCCGGGCGGATTGGTTCACGCAGAAATTATGGAAGAGAAAAATGGCAAAGCCTTCATGATAAAAGTGGACATGGGCAAGGCTATTTTTGAGGCCGAGAAAATTCCGGTAAACATTGAAAAGCCGGAATGTATCGACGAAGCTCTGCCTTTGCACGATCAAACTTTTCAGATTAATTGTGTGTCGGTGGGAAATCCGCATTGTGTGATTTTGGTGGATGAATTGGATGAAGCAGACGTGAGAACTTATGGTTCTGATATTGAAAATCATCCGTTGTTTCCGAAGCGCATTAATGTGCAATTTGCTAAAGTAATTTCGCCAACCGAGGTTGAAATAATGATTTGGGAACGTGGTGCCGGCTGGACTTTGGCATCAGGAAGTTCTTCGTGTGCTGTGGCTGCAACGGTTTTAAAACGCGGTTTAACCGAAAACGACCTTACGATAAAAATGCCTGGCGGAAGTCTTCATATCGAGATTAATGATGATTGGGAAATCCGCATGACAGGCGAGGTTCGTGAGATTGCATCAGGTACCTTAAATGAAGAGTTGCTCGAAGATATCTTGTAAATTTTAGCCGTCACTTTGCTATTTGTTATATTGTATAGTGAGGTGATACTATTGGAGCAAGTTGCCATGTGGTTCTATTGAAAAATGCATACTACTATCGGCCTACTCGTTCTGCAATCATTGTTTATACAGTGGGCTTAATCATCATTTATTTTTCATTCTTTCTAACGGGTATTTCAAACTAAAAGAATTCGATTATCTTTGCGCTGATTTTTAACGTATTAATATAGAATTCCCGGGAGGGAAGGAACACCTAAAATTGAAGACAATGGCACATAAAGCTGGCTTTGTGAATATTGTTGGAAATCCCAATGTCGGGAAATCCACAATCATGAACGCACTCGTAGGAGAAAAAATCTCCATCATCACCAAAAAAATGCAAACTACCCGCCACCGCATAAAAGGCATTGTAAGTGGCGACGATTTCCAGATTGTTTATTCGGATACGCCGGGAATTTTGAAACCCAGTTACAAACTCCAGGAATCGATGATGAAATTTGTGGATTCGGCGCTGATTGATGCCGACGTGATTTTGTTTGTAACCGACGTTGTAGAGAAGCCGGATAAGAATCCGGAATACATAGAAAAGGTACGAAAGTCGAATATGCCGGTAATTGTACTAATTAATAAGATTGATCTTTCTAACCAGGAAGATGTTTTGAAATTATACGACTACTGGGGCAACACATTTCCGGGGGCTAACATCTTCCCGATTTCTGCCCAGGAAAAATTCAATATTGAGCCTATTTTCGACCGCATTTTAGAACTGTTGCCCGAAAGTCCGCCATTCTTTCCAAAAGACGAACTGACCGACCGGAACGAACGTTTCTTTTTACAGGAAATTATTCGCGAAAAGATTTTGCTGAATTATCAAAAGGAAATTCCGTATGCGGTTGAGGTAGAAGTGGAAGAGTTTAAAGAAACTGAAAAGCTGATTAACATTCGTGCGGTGATCCATGTTGCGCGCGATAGTCAGAAAGGAATAATTATTGGCCATCAGGGTAAGATGCTTAAGAAGGTAGGATCAGAAGCCCGTTTGGATGCTGAAGAATTTTTCAACAAAAAGATTTTTCTTGAGTTGTACGTGAAGGTGGCCAAAGACTGGCGAGAAAAAGACCAGAACCTTAAAAAATTTGGTTACGACGCGATTTAACAGCCTTATCCCAACCTTCCCTAAAGGAGAAGGCGAAAAACAATTTTTAACCCCGACTTTTAAGTTGGGGAATCGTAGTAAATGAGAAAAGGACTTTAGTCCGAAAACAATTAGCAAAGAAATGAGCAGCAAAATAGTAGCAATAGTAGGACGTCCAAATGTTGGAAAATCGACCTTGTTTAACCGTTTAATAGAACAACGAAAAGCAATTGTTGACGAAACAGCCGGGGTTACGCGCGACCGTAATTACGGAAAAAGCCAGTGGAATGGCGTCGAGTTTTCGGTAATTGATACCGGAGGTTACGTCGTAAATTCAGACGATGTTTTTGAAGCCGAAATCAATAAACAAGTGCATCTTGCTATTGATGAGGCAGATGCAATCGTATTCGTGGTTGATGTGGAGTCGGGAATCACCGACCTTGATGATGCCATTGCCAATATTCTACGCCGTAGTAAAAAGGAGGTTGTTCTGGTAGTTAATAAGGTAGATAATAACCAGCGGATATTGGATGCACAGGAGTTTTATGGACTGGGCTTAGGCGATATCTTCTGTATTTCGTCTATGACAGGAAGTGGAACAGGAGATATGCTGGATGTGCTGGTATCGAAATTACCCGATGTTCCGGGGATTGATGAGGAGCACGAATTGCCGCATTTATCGGTAGTTGGCCGCCCAAATGTTGGGAAATCGTCGTTTATTAATGCGCTGATTGGCGAAAACCGGAACATTGTTACCGATGTTGCCGGAACTACCCGCGACTCTATTCATACTCGCTACAACAAATTTGGCCACGATTTTATGATTGTGGATACCGCCGGGCTGCGTAAAAAAGGAAAAGTACACGAGGATTTGGAATTCTATTCCGTATTGCGCTCTGTACGTACCATCGAAAGTTCGGATGTTTGTTTACTGCTGATTGATGCCACGCGTGGCGTTGAAGCGCAGGATGTAAATATCTTCAACCTGATTGCCAAGAACAAAAAAGGTGTGGTTATTTTGGTGAACAAGTGGGATTTGATTGATAAAGACACGCACAGCACCAAAAAATTTGCGGAACAGATAAAAGAACGTTTGGCACCGTTTGTTGATGTGCCAATTATTTTTATTTCGGCATTAACAAAGCAACGTGTACATAAAGCTCTGGAAACGGCTATTGAAGTGCATGAAAACCGCAAACGGCGCATAAAAACTTCAGAATTGAATGAAGTGTTGCTGGAAGCTATTGAAAAATATGGACCGCCTTCGGTAAAAGGTAAGTTCATCAAAATTAAATATTGCACACAGTTACCTTCGCCAACGCCAACCTTTGCGTTGTTTGCCAATTTGCCGCAATATATTAAAGAGCCCTATAAACGATACATCGAGAATCAGTTACGTGATAATTTTAATTTTACCGGAGTGCCTATTCAGATATTTTTCAGGCAGAAATAAAAGCTATTGAAGGCTGAAGTTGAAGGAATTCCATTTGTATACATTACAGGTGGAATTTTTTGTTTTCGGAGCGTTGCCAGTAAAGTCAGAATGACGAATGCTGAGTGTGAATGAAGACTTAACTACCGGTTTGTCGTTATTGTTTTATCGTTATTACACAAGATAGAATCCAAAACAAGATACTTTTTGTTCGTGGTTTTTATAGTATATTTAAAAAAAAGAATACGATGGCAAGATTTTTAAAAGACCGGTCGAAAGCAAAGGGGACAGCTCCAGGATCGCTTGTGCTGATTGGCCGGCAAAAAATGGAACAATCCATTATTCAATATATTCGATACTCGAAAGAAGCACTTTTGGAAGAAGAGGTTGCTTCAACGCAGGAGGCAATTGATAAGTTCGATCCCGACGCTATAAATTGGATTAATATATATGGTATTCATGATCTTGAAATGATCGATAAACTTGGTAATCAGTTTGAATTGCCTTCGCTTTTATTGGAAGATATTCTGAATACCGACCAGTCCCCAAAATACGATAATGGTGAAACCTACGATGCTTTTATCCTGAAAATGCTGAGCCAGGAAGAAAACTCGAATCGGGTTCATGCCGAGCAGATTACAATAGTGCTTGGAAAAAATTATGTATTGACTTTGCAGGAGCGGAAAGGAGATGTTTTTGCTCCGGTGAGGGATCGCATTCGGAAAGGAAAAGGCAGAATACGTTACAGCGGGAATGATTATCTGGCTTATATTTTAATGGATACGATTTTGGATAATTACCTGCTTTTGGTTGAAAAAATAGGTGGGCAGGTGGAGGATATGGAAGATCGCCTTTTTAAAGAAATGGATACAAAAATTGTTGAAGAGATTTACCAGTATAAAACCGAATTGAATTACCTGCGCAAAGCCGTTCGCCCTGTTCGGGATTTTCTGGTGTTGTTAAACCGCACTGAAGATTCGTATATACAGGAGCAGAACAGGCAATTTTTGAGAGATTTACAGGACTTGGCGATGCAATGTACCGATTCGATAGAATTGTATAATAGCCTGGTTTCTGATCAGTTGAATATTTACAATTCGAATATGAGTAACCGGATGAACGAGGTAATGAAAACCCTTACCATTTTTGCCTCGGTATTTATTCCGCTAACCTTTGTGACAGGTATTTACGGAATGAATTTCGAATACATGCCCGAGCTAAAAATGAAATACGCGTATCCGGTTTTTTGGATTGTAATCTTGTTGCTCAGTGGTGGGCTGTTTATCTATTTTAAGCGGAAAAAGTGGCTGTAAAGATTTATTCATGCCCTCACTTCAAATGAGGGCATGAATAAACGCTTAATATTATCTGATATCAATTTGATTATCGTAGCCTCGGATGTAAATCGTCCCTCCGTTTATGCCTCCTTTAATTTCCAATTCGCTGTCTTTTTCAATATGTGTGGTTGGTGCAAACGAATCGGGCAAATTCACTTTCCCGTATTTCATGGCCAGATCCATCTGAAAAGGTTTCGACGAAGAATTAAGTCGTAATTTCCCGTATTTACAATCGAAAGAAATACCTTCAAAATTGTCGTTTAATCTGTCGATAACCACTTCGTCATCGTAGCCTGAAATATCAAATTTTGATGCTGAAGACAAACTGTAACTACTGTATTTACTCTCGTTAATTGTTATCGATTGTGTATGCTTCAGGTAAATATCGTTATCGTGAGATTCGCCTATTTCAAGCGTTTTTACGTTTCCAAGTTTTAATTCGGAATATTTTCCCGAAAATTTTAAACGTTTGGCCGCACTTATAGACAGGTTGCAATCGTATAAATCGAGAACCACTTCACCAGCTTCGGATTTCGAATTAAAATCAGAATATTTGGCTTCCATTTTTAAGTTCGAAAATTCATTAATCAAAAATTTATCATCGTACGAAACCAGGTTCAGGTTGCCGGTTTTGTTGCCTTCAATACTTGAGTATTTGCAATCAGCATCGAAGCTGGCTGCGTTTTCAAACTCCATGTTGGTATCGTAAAGTTCTAAACTGGTTTCTCCCTTTATATTCCCTACATATATTTTTGAATATTTGGCTTCAATTTCCAAATCCGAATTAAAATCAGCAGCATTTAGTTTGCTACTGTACAGGTTCAGTTGAGTTTTTCCCTGAAGGTTCGGAAAACTTACATTGCTGTATTTGTTCTCCAGCCTTAATTTTGCCGATGCGGGCATGCTAATCTCGTGGCTGATTGTAAAATCTTTGAGCTTTAATTTGTCGCCGTTAATAAGTGTGAGGTTAATAACCCGGCCGTTTATCGAATTCATGTTTTTATAAAAACGGGTGTCGATAGTTAGCCTGTTTCCCTGAAGCTCGAATTTGAAATCGTTGATGGCTTTCATCAGTTTTTTGGCATCTTCTTCGTTTTTGGCATCAATGTTTATTTCGGTTTTTATGGTAACGGTATTGTTGTCCGAAATGGTAAATTTTATATCCCCCGAATGGTTCGATACATCTACAACAACTCCTTCTGCAACCGTTTCCGATTTGTTTAATGTTTTGCTTATTTCAAAATCCTGGGCAAAACTTACGCTTGCCCAAAACACCAACGCGAGGAATATAATGCTGGGTTTAAAGTGTAATTGTGTTTTCATAATGTTTCTGTTTTTCTATTTCCATTAATATGCGGTTTAATAGTTTTATTTTCTTTTCGTAGTAATCGAGCATTGCTTTTATGACTGGTTCGTTATCCAACGTTTGGTTCAGATCTTTTTGGTAGGTGACATAAATCGCGTCGAGTTGTTTCAGTTCGTTGAGCAGAAATTTAATCTCTTCATTTTCATCCGAAAGTTGAGGAAGAACCTGTTCCCATTTCAGGTTAACCTGATGTTGTAGCTGCTGTTCGCGGTCTCCCAGTTCATTTGAAATATCAGCCAAAGAGAGTACAGATGCCTGATTTTTTGATGTTTCGTTCACTATAAAATAGCTTGCCGAAACTGCAAAAATAAAAATGGCTGCTGCTTTCCAAAACCATTCCGGCAAGCCTTTTCTCTTATGGATGCCGCTTCTGATTCCTTCCCAAATCAGGTATGTTTCGGGCTCCTCAACATCAAGCTTTAAGTGCTTCTTCTTTATTATTTTCTCCAGATCCTGTTTCATACATCTCTTCATTAATCATTTTTCCCAACAATTGCTTTGCTCTGAAAAACTGGGTTTTTGCGGTTGATTCCGAAATTCCCAACTGCTCTCCGATTTCAGCATGTTTATAACCTTCGAGTGCTCGTAGTACCAAAATTTCCCTTGCGCCATCGGGCAGTTTTTTTATCAGGCGATGTATCATTTCCGCATCAACACTTTCATCTACTTCTTCTGCCTGCTCAAAGTGGTGTTCGTTAAGTGCTTCCATACCCGCCAAAACAAGTTTTTTATTCCGTGTGGCATCAATGCACTTGTTTACCACAATTTTTCGCATCCACCCACCAAAAGCCCGCTCGTTATTTAATCTTTTGATGTCGGAAAAAGCCTTGATAAAAGCGTCCTGAATAATGTCTTCTGCCAAACCATTGTCGCGGGTCATGCGCACAGCAAGGTTGTACATCCCTTTTACATAAAGTTTATACAGTTTGTATTGTGCCTTTGCATCTCCTTTCTTGCAAAGTCTCACCAATCTCAGTTCGCTTTGATTATAAATAAGCTCCAACATTTATGCTTTAATCCGGCAATTCGTTTTTGTTTTCAAGCCTAAGCTTTTTGTGCCTTTTGACCCTATGACGAAGATAGTTTGAAAAAGTTGGAATGCTTTGCCGTTTTTTTTTGAAATAAATTTATTCACCAGAATTAAAAGTAGCAGGAAATGCAGAAAGTGCTTGGAATAATTTTTGCAGAATAAAGGCTATCTTTGCATAAAATTCAAAATAATGATAGGCAGATTTTTTCATACCCCAGGGACAAAAAAATTCGGCATCACGCCTCGATTTCACGATCCGGACAAAGATGAACGGAACGAGCGGGAACGCAGAATTAAAGAGGAGTTAGGGATTGTGGATGAAAAAAAGAACGACGGAAAACCATATCGGCCAAATATAAAAGGTCAATTTCGGAACACTGGTGGTTGGTCGCGCACTTCTGAATCAGCACGTAAGTCGCAATCGCGCCGCTTGTTCTGGATTATATTGATTTTGGCACTGGTATTATACCTGTTTTTTTATTCCGACTTTTTTGCCTAATCTATTTTCAATATTCATTATTAATTGTCTAAAAACTTTATTTTGAGCGATATCATTCAGTTATTACCCGATGCAGTTGCCAATCAGATAGCTGCCGGAGAGGTTATTCAGCGCCCGGCATCTGTTGTTAAAGAATTGGTGGAGAACGCTCTTGACGCGGGAGCAACTGAGATTACTGTTAATATTAAAGATGCAGGAAAAACCCTGATCCAAATTACCGATAACGGTTGTGGTATGTCGCCTACCGATGCCCGAATGGCGTTTGAGCGGCATGCAACCTCGAAAATCAGGAATGCCAACGACTTGTTTTGTATCCGAACCATGGGGTTTAGGGGAGAAGCATTGGCATCTATTGCTGCAATTGCCGATGTGGAACTGCGTACAAAACGGATGGAAGATGAGTTGGGGACTTTTATTCATATTGTTGGCTCCGAATTAAAAACTCAGGAACCGGCCGGCTTGAATAACGGAACTAATTTCATGATTAAAAACCTGTTTTTTAATGTTCCGGCAAGGCGTAAGTTTTTGAAAGCCAATTCAACCGAGCTAAAACACATAATTTGGGAAATCCAGCGGGTTGCTTTGCCACATCCTGATCTTAAATTTTCGTTGATTCATAACGGCACTTCTGTGTACGAATTACCGGCATCCAACTATAGAAAACGAATTGTTGATGTTTTTGGAAAGTCGTTGAACCAAAGTTTGGTTAGTGTAAAAGAGGAAACAAGTATTGTAAAAATACATGGGTTTATTGGCCAACCTAAGTTTGCCCGGAAAACGATGGGCGAACAATTTTTCTTTGTAAATGGCCGTTATATGCGGCACCCTGGTTTTCATAAAGCAGTTTCGCAGGCTTATGAACAACTGCTGCCTCCCGATACTTTTCCTTCGTATTTTTTGTTTCTGGATCTCGACCCGGGAGAGATTGATATAAATGTACATCCAACAAAAACGGAAATAAAGTTTGAGAACGAGCGTGATATTTGGCCGATTGTTCATGCAGCTGTGCGCGAATCGTTGGGCAAGCACAATGTGGTGCCTTCTATTGATTTCGACCAGAGTGGAAGTATCGACATCCCTGTTCCGAAGAAAAGTGCCGAGGGCATTCGTTTTCCGGATATTCAAATTAACCCCGATTATAATCCGTTTAATACAGAGCAGTCGGGATCAGGAGGAAGTTGGTCTCAGCCAGCTACTTATCGCGAAAAAAGAAATCTTGAAAACTGGGAAGATTTATACAGTGGTGCGCAATTGAAATTGAAGCCGGAAGAAGAAAAAGAGCCGGAACCTTCTCCGAGAGAAGATGACTTGTACGCAAGTTCGCGTGAGCAGTTTAGTGGCAAAAAAGTAATGCAGCTGAAACAGCGGTACATTTTAACGCCGGTAAAGTCTGGTCTGATGGTAATCGATCAAAAACGAGCTCACGAACGCATCTTGTTCGAACAGTTTATGGAGGTTTTAAAATCGGATTCTGTGGCTAGTCAACAACAACTTTTCCCTCAAACTATAGAATTAAACCCGGCTGATGCAGCCATATTACGAGATATTTTAGAAGATTTGTTATCGCTTGGATTTGATATCCGTGATTTTGGAAAAGATACATTTATTGTAAATGGTACACCCGGTTTACTTGATATTGGTTCGCCGGAGATGATTGTCGAGAAATTACTTGAAGAGTACAAGAACTCGCCGATAGACGCCCGAATGAAAGCCAAAGAACAAATTGCTGTTTCGCTGGCAAAAGCTTCTGCTCTGGATTATGGTGTTGAATTGAAGCAGGAAGAGGTGGATCACTTGATCGATAATTTGTTTGCCTGTTCTACTCCTAACTTTTCGCCGGACGGGAAGAAGGTTTTAACGATCATTTCGACAGAAGACATTGAGAAAAGTTTTCTGAGGTGACAGATTGTCGTTATTTTTAAGGATTGAGAATTTGGAATGGCTCTTGTAAACTACAAGTCCTGAGTAAACGTTTAGTTTTAATAATAATCGAAGATCGGTAGTTTCGGTAAAACGGATTTTTTCGTCAATAGGCTACCATCTTGTAATTTGTTTTATATGAACAGCAGATCTCCATTAGCGAATATGCCTCCTGTGGTTAAAAACCTAATTCTTGTCAACGTTTTGTTTTTTCTGGTAACGGTAGTGTTACAGCAGACTGGTACCGATTTAAATCGTATTCTTGGGTTATATTTTCCCGCTTCGGATAAATTCCGTTTACATCAGGTTTTTACACACATGTTTATGCATGGTAGTTTTTTACATCTGGCATTTAATATGTTTATGTTATGGATGTTTGGTAGAATACTCGAAAGCAACCATGTTTGGGGGTCTAAAAAGTTTTTGATTTATTATCTTGTTACTGGATTGGGAGCAGCAACCATTCATACATTGGTAAATTTTATTGATTATTATTCAGTTGTTTCAAAAATCCCGATTGACCAATTAGCTTATTTTAAAGATTTGGCTGCGCAAGGGAAGTATATCCCTGGAACGCTTTCAGAGAAACTTACTACGATTTTAAATACACCGACCATTGGTGCTTCAGGAGCTGTGTATGGAGTATTGCTTGCATTTGGGATGTTGTTTCCAAATACAGATTTGTATATATATTTTATTCCAATACCTGTAAAAGCAAAGTATGTGGTTATTGGTATGATTGTTCTTGAACTAATTCAGCAATTTGGATATCCTGGAAGTCATATTGCACATATGGCGCACCTTGGCGGAATGTTGTTTGGGTACTTTATGATTAAGTACTGGAATAAAAAATCGAAAAGATTTTATTAGAAAGTGGATATTGTAGAGGACATAAAACGCACGTTTAAAGAGGGATCAGTACTTACCCGCTTAATCTATATTAATGTTGGTGTTTTTCTGGTATTCAAGATTATCGGCGTATTTTTTTTACTGGCCGGACAACCTTTTCTGTTAGGTAGCTGGTTTGCCATTCCGTCTGCTACCGATGTATTGATTAGCAGGCCCTGGACTCCCTTTACCTATATGTTTATGCATGCAGGATTTATTCACCTTCTTTTTAATATGCTGGGCTTGTATTGGTTTGGCCAGCTTTTTTTATACCATTTTGAAGGGAATAAACTGTTAAGTGTTTACCTGTTAGGAGGTTTGGTTGGCGCTGCCTTTTTTGTTCTAGCCTACAATATATTTCCGGTATTCGAGAATGTTCGTGTGCCAATGGTAGGTGCTTCTGCCGCTATTTTTGCGGTACTGGTGGCTGTGGCTTTTTATGATCCCGACCGCGAGATTCATCTCTTTTTTATTGGAAAATTTCCCTTAAAATATGTGGCTGCGTTTTATGTGTTGTTATCGGTGATCGGAATCTCAACTTCAAATCCCGGAGGAAATATAGCACATTTGGGCGGTGCATTTTGGGGATGGTTTTATATTTATCAATTGAGAAAAGGAAAAGATATGGGAGCTGGATTTGTAAACTTTATCAATAAAGCAGGTGCTTTTTTTGCCGATATGTTTAAGCCAAAGAGCAATATGAAAGTGACCTATAAAAAGCCTCCGCGCAACGACCACGAATACGCTAAACAGCAGCATTACAAGCAGGAAGAAATCAATCGGATTTTGGATAAAATTGCTAAAACCGGTTACGAGAGTCTTTCTAAAAAGGAAAAAGAACTGCTTTTTAAACAAGGGAAGAAATAGCTTCGAGTTCCGAGTCTTCAGTCTCAGCAGTTGTTGTCGGAGTATTTAAGCATTTACGCATTCAGCCAATTCCTCCTTCTCCTTCAATTTCTTGTTAATCATTCTTCCAACGAAGACCGTGCCTGATAAATACTGGCGTTCAGTTCAAATCCAATCAGCAGAATAAGCGACATCAAATACATCAACAGCAAAATAATTAGCAGTGTGCCAATTGATCCGTAAAGAGCATTGTACTGGCTAAAATTATTGATGTAATAGGTAAATCCGAAAAGCCCCAGAATCGTTAAAAATGTTGTTAATGTTCCTCCGGCAGAAATAAAACGCCATTTGGTTTTCTTGGCGGGTGCCATAAAATACAAAAACGAGTAGGCAAAAAAGAACAGACTTATTGTTATAATCCATTTACTAACCGTAAGTAAAGCAACTAAAAAATCATCGCGGATAATATCTTTTCTGTCGAGGTAATTAATTAATTCCTGTCCGCCGGTTAGCATTCCAATGGCAACTGTTAGCAATACAGATAAAATCATCAGCATGTAAATGGCAGTTACTCGTTGGCTCCACCACGATCTACGGTGAATGCTGTGTATAGTGGCGTCAAAAGCACTCATCATGGATGCTAAGCCGTTGGTGGCAAAAAATAATGCCGCAAAGAAGTTTAACGACAGGCGGTCTCCGCGCTGTTTTGTAATTATTTCAATTAAAGTGTCTTCAATGGTTTCGAATGTGCTTGACGGAACGATTTGCTGAATCATTAAAAACAACTCGTCCTGAAAATGGAAGTTCGGGATTTTTATAAACGGAATTAGCGTGAATAGAAAGATAATAAACGGAAACAGTGCTACAAAAAAGGAAAATGCGATTGCAGAAGCCCGAGTGGTGATTGAGCCATCAACAATACTTCGCCAAAAAAATAGTGCTACGTCGTACAACGGAACACCATCAAACAAGGGAAGCGATACTTTTTTGGCGCGTTCAACAATATTCTCTCCTAACTTTTTTAAGCGCTGAAAGGATTTGTTTTTCCCCATAAGACAGAGGCTTACTGTTTTTCTATTCTGAGTTGATGAATATATTTTTTTGAGCCATCTTCTTTCAACAAGAAATAAACCCTGAAATCTCCTTTGGTGGTTTTTAACTTCCCAATTACCGATTTTGCTTCTTTACCGCTATTGTGGATAATCGAAAAAGCATTTCCTTCAATAGGAGGGAAGCTGCTAAAAAAACTACTTACAATTTGTTCCGCTTGTGCCTTGCTGTAAACATTATCGTTGTCCAGCACTACTAATTCAACATTTTGGTTAAAGAAGCCCGATAGCAATTTGGAATTGCCGGTATCGAAACTCACAATAATGTCTGTTGGAACTTGTGCATTAGAGGTTTTAGCTACTACCGCAACAAACAGGAAAGTCATCAATAATATTTTCTTATAAATCGACATTACTTTCAATTTTTGTATATCAGTGCTACATATTATCAAAAACTATGCTAAAAACACTTTTATAGCCTTATTTTTACTGTAAATTTAAAAAATTATGTGGCAAAAGGAGGAAGACGAACAAACTGATTTGATTAATTCTTGGTCAAAAGATGCTTGATGTGTTATAAGTGTTTGTGAATAAGATTCTTGTGGAGCTATTAGATACAGTCGTAAAATATGAAGATCACCTTGTTAGTTGTTGGGAAAACGGATGCTGCTTACCTAAAAGAAGGAATGGAAGTTTATGTTAAGAGATTGAGACATTACATTAATTTCAGCATTGAAGTAATTCCTGACGTAAAGAAAGGAAAGAATACGGGTATGGAGCAACAAAAAGAAAAAGAAGGTGAGCTGATTTTATCGAAAATTACCCCTGGTAAAGAATTGCATTTGTTTGATGAACATGGGAAAATGTTTTCGTCGAAAGGCTTTGCCAAATTCATTGATCAGAAAATGTTGAGCAGTGTAAAAGAGTTGGTTTTTGTGATAGGCGGACCCTATGGTTTCTCTGATGAAGTTCGAAAACAGGCAACTTCTGAAATTTCTTTATCAAAACTTACTTTTTCGCATCAAATGGTGCGATTGTTGTGTGTCGAACAAATCTACAGAGCTTTTACTATTTTGAAGGGAGAGCCTTATCATCATGAATAAATGAAACGGGCATTTAAAGCATTTACATACAAGGTGGTAACAAAAACGCGAGTCGAATCTGACTCATTAGAAAACGTACAACTTTAATCTATGAAAACAAGATTAAATAAATACACTTATCTTTTTCTTGCATTGGGGATTATTGTTGCTGCTGCAATAATTGAAAATGGTTTGTTGCGTAAACATCCCGAAACACGGTTGATTCAGGAATTTCAAGCACAAATTGTTGATAATGAAAAGGAGTTGCATTCTCGTTTATTGGCTGTGAAGCCTTATTTGGAAGAGGATGATATTGATACCTACATTGAAGATTTTTATACCGAAAAGGAAACACTGGTAAAAGAAACAGGCTTCGGGCTTTTAGTCTACCAAAACAAGGACTTGATTTTTTGGTCTGACCGGTCGATAGCTTTTAACAGTTCTCCGAACGATTTTGAAGTAACAAAAGGGCTGACTAAACTCAGAAATGGTTATTTTCTTGTTGATACCATAAATGTGGGCGACTATCAGGTTTTTGGGCTTCATTTGGTTAAAAACAGCTTCACATTCGAAAACAAATACCTGCAAAATTCTTTTTTCTCGCACTATAAAATTCCTAACGATTATATTATCGATGATAAAAAGAATGACAATGCATACACTATAAACGACTCCGAAGGCAATTTTTTATTTTCGTTATTGCCCTATGGGAAATATTTATGTACAACCAATCAGCTTTATTTTCCGGGTTTCTTGTATTTGTTAGGCCTGGTGTTTTTGCTGATTTATTTCCGGAAAGAATTTATTGAAACGAAAGCGGCTTTTGGCTTAAAACTATTGGCTCTGGCTGCATCCCTTTTCGTGGTTTATTGGTTTCATTTATTGTTTCTGGTGCCAAAAGTATTTTTCCATTTGAAGTTTTTTGGCCCCGATTTTTTTGCAATAAATTACTGGCTCCCCTCTTTGGGCGACTATTTCTTGCTGGCTCTCTTTTTCCTTTTCTGGATTTATAATTTTTCTGTTGATTTAAATTTGAAAGAGCTTCAGCAAAACTCGCAATTACCGTCACGTGGAATTGTAGCCATATTATTACTTTTTGCATCGGCACTGTTTCTGTTTGTCCATTTTTTGATAAAGCAGTTAATTTACAATTCAACTATATCCTTTGCACTTAATAAGATTACAGAAGTTTCTTTTCAGAGTGTATTAGGTATTTTTTCAATTGGGCTCTTGTTACTTGGCATCATCTATTTTACCATTCGAATTAATCACGAGTCGAGAAGAATGTTGAGATCCCGGGAATTGTTCCTTATAGTTTTAATTGTTGCACTTTTCATCGCATTAGTTCAGTTCGTTGCCGTTGGAAATGTTTATTATACGGTACTTATTCTTTTTGTGGTTACTACCTTAATGTCTTCTTTGTTCAGCAAAAAGTACCTGCGAACATTTACCCTTAGTTACCTTATTATTTTTGTGTCGCTTGTTTCGGTATACTCGCTTATTGTTATTAACGGAACAATAAAAGTTAAGGAGAAATCGCAGCAAAAGCTTTTGGCTATTACTTTGGTTACTGAGCGTGATCCGGCAGCAGAGGTATTTTTGGCCCAAACGCAAAATAAAATTGTTCAGGATTCGGCAATCCAGAGTTTATTGTTACAGGGACAAGCTGATGACGTTGAAGAATACATTCGAAACTCATATTTTAATACATACTTTAGAAAGTACAATTTAAATATTTTTGTTTGTACCGGTCGGGATAGCCTGATTACGGAACCCGATGATATTATGGTGCCTTGCGTTCCTTTTATGGACGAGCTGATTGAAAATCAGGGAATACGTATTCCGGGAACCGACTTCTATTTTATGTATAATATGAATGGGCGGATTTCGTATACCGGCCGTTTGCGCTATCCTTTTGAACTAGGTGGAGAGTTGATCACTATTTATATTGATTTAGATTCTGACTTGTTGTTTGAGGGTATTGGCTTTCCTGAGCTGCTTATTGATAAAACGATGACGCGTTCGGAGATCTATCGGAAATTTAGTTATGCGAAGTATTTTGGCGGGGAACTTAGAGACAAATTTGGAGACTATAACTACAATTATAATGGCCATGTTTACCTTACTTCCGACGATGAGTTTTCGTTTATCCGACAGGATGATTACGAGCATTTGGTCTACCATCCCCATGAGAACAATTACGTGGTAGTAACGCGCGAGATGCTTTCGTTTGTCGATTATCTGATTGCTTTTCCGTACCTGTTTGTTTTCTACTTGTTAATGTTGATAATTATATTAGGAATTGGAAACAGCACTGTCAGGGAGCGGAGCTTTAACATTGATCTTAAGTTTAGAATTCAGGCCGCGATTATTTCTATTGTTTTCGTGTCGTTGTTGGTGGTCTCGTTAGTTACTATTTTGTACAATCTTCGTGAGTATCGTGAGCAACATCGGGATGACCTTAACGAAAAGATGAAATCGATTGCTGAGGAAATCGATATGAGGCTGACCAGTCGTCAAGAAATTACTCCGGATTTGGAGGAATGGCTGCAAACAGAATTAGCTAAACTATCGAATATTTTTAGAACCGATATAAATATATATAATACCGAAGGTAATCTTATTGCCTCGTCTCGAAGCGAGATTTTTGAGCGTGGGCTGGTTTCTACCCGCATAAATTCTAAAGCTTATTACGAGGTATTCAGAAATTTCAGGATCAGTTATTTCCAAAACGAAAATATCGGACAGCTGTCTTATCTTTCTGCCTATCGGCCAATTATTAACGATTGGGGAGACTATCTAGGTTTTATAAACCTCCCCTACTTTATTAAGCAGGATACTTACAGCCAGGAGATTTCAACCTACATTGTTGCTTTCATAAATCTTTATGTATTGCTGTTTTTGGCCAGTATTATTGTTGCTGTTTTTATTGCGAACCAGATTACAAGGCCACTGGTTCTGATTCAGCAAAACTTGCAGAAAATGCAGCTGGGTAAACGTAACGAGCCAATTTCGTATAAGCGTAAAGACGAAATCGGAAGTTTGGTAAAAGAGTACAATAAAAAAGTAGAAGAATTGTCGATTAGTGCAGAGTTGCTGGCACGTTCTGAACGTGAATCGGCTTGGCGTGAAATGGCAAAACAAATTGCGCACGAAATTAAAAATCCGCTCACGCCAATGAAGCTTAATATTCAGTATTTACAGCGAGCCAAAGGTAAAGATGAGGATTATAATAAATACCTCGAGCGGGTTACTAATATTTTAATTGAACAGATTGATAATCTTTCGAATATCGCTACCGAATTCTCGAATTTTGCAAAAATACCAAGGGCTACCAATCAGGTATTTTGTCTGGCTGAACAGCTGCAGAAAACAATTGATTTGTATGAAAGCTACAAAGAGGCCGAGATCGTTTTCCATTCAAACGGATGCGATAACGTAGAAGTAAATGCAGATAAAGAACAACTTTCGAGAGCCATTATCAATCTGGTAAAAAATGCCATTCAATCAGTTCCTGAAGATCGTAAGGCCATAATAAAAATGGAACTAAACAGACGAGATGATAAAGTATTAATATCGGTAACCGATAATGGAGCGGGAATACCCGTAGAGCTTCGTCATAAACTATTTTCTCCCAGCTTTACCACTAAGACAAGCGGTATGGGCCTTGGACTTGCAATTGTGAAAAATATTGTCGAGAATTTTGCGGGAAGAGTTTGGTTTGAAACAGAGCTCAACAACGGAACCACATTCTTTATTGAAATACCGATACATACCGACGAAAAACAAGCAATCACAAAAATCGAATAATTTATGGTGCCATTATCATTCAAAGAGATTACCGAACGTTTAAAAACCATAGACTTTCCAACAGTAGATATTGTTATTGGTATTGGAACGGGTGGTGTTCCTGCTGCAACAATGGTCGCTTATCATTTAAATGCCGAATTGAAAGTGATTACCCTGAACTATCGTGACGAGGAGAACAATCCCAAATACAAAGACCCTGTGGTGTTGTCAGTTCCAACATGGGAATTGGAAGGTAAAAAGATATTATTGGTAGATGATGTTTCGGTAAGTGGTAAAACAATGCAAGCAGCGCTGGGGTTGTTAACAGGGTACGATGTTAAAACCTGTGCGATGAAAGGAAAAGCCGACTTTGTTTTGTTTCCGGAAGTGAAAGATTGTGTAAAATGGCCATGGAAACCATAAGCAAACTTTATTAGTCGAAGATATTCTCAAATTATTCCAGTCAGACTATTTCAGAAAAGAACGAAGATTGTAAATTTATAGCTCAGAAGCTTAATACATATTGTAAAAAATCAAAATCATCAGAAAGAAGAAAACGATAACCGCATTATGCTTTCTTTTAGTATTGCTTGTCTTTTTAGCACCAAATCGAACAAGAGCACAAGAAGCTAATTCTACCGCTACAAAACCTAAAATTGCTGTGGTATTGAGTGGTGGTGGTGCAAAAGGTTTTGCACATATCGGCGTGTTAAGAGTGCTAGAGGAAGTTGGAATTCGCCCCGATATAATTACAGGAACCAGTATGGGCAGCATTATGGGAGCGTTGTATGCTGTTGGCTATTCTGCCGACGAGCTTTCTGAAATTAATTCGGGAGCCAATTGGGATCATTTGCTTACTGATAAAGAGGAGCTGCCCAATGTAGCAATGGAAGAAAAATCGGAAAGCTGGAAATATATTTTTGAAATTCCCATTCGTGAAACAAAGATTGGTTTGCCTTCGGGCCTGATTCAGGGGCAACATCTTGAAGGTAAATTTTCTGAGTTGTTTTGGCCGCTTACTTCGCACGAGGACTTTGATAGCTTGCCTGTTCCGTTCCATTGCATGGCGGTTGATGTTGTTTCCGGGAGAGTTGTTGAGCATAAATCCGGAGATTTGGTACAAGCTATTCGCTCAAGTATGGCAATCCCTACCATATTTGCACCAGTTGAAATGGACTCGATGGTGCTGGTTGACGGTGGTGTTGCCAGAAATTTTCCGGTTCAGGAAGCAATAAATATGGGAGCCGATATTGTGATCGGGGTTTACGTCGGCTTTCAGGAAAATACAACTGCAAGAGATTTGGAGTCGATGACAGCGATACTTTCGCGTTCGATTGCCCTGGCAGGAATAGTAGATGCACGCGAGCAATTCAAGAAAGTTGATATTTTGATTGTCCCTGATTTGGGAACTTACGGTACGAGCGATTTTGCTGCTGGCCCGATTATAGAAGCTCTTGGTGAAGAAGCCGCAAGAAAGAAGTATGGTGAATTGAAGGCTCTTGCCGATAGTTTAAATCTGAAATTTGAAAAGATTCCTAAAATCAGCCAGCCCCAAAAAATATTACTAACCGATATTCGTGTTAAAAACCTCCAGTATATCGATGAAGACTATATAATTTCAAAATCAGGAATTGAGAAAGGGGATTCAGTCTCATATTACGACATTCGCGAGGCAATTGAATATATGCATGGTTCTCCGGAACTAAGAAAATTAACCTATTCGCTGGAAAAAGATGAAGACAAAGACGGCTATGTTTTGATCTTTAATGTGAAAGAGAACCAGCGAGCCATGTTTAAGTTTACACCCCGCTATGACAACGATCTTGGTGTAGGACTGGTTACAAACTTTACACTTCGGAATGTGCTTTTCCCTTCGTCACGATTATTATTTACCTTGAATATTTCAGAAAATCCGGCATTAACCTTCCAGGTAAACAAATTGATGGGCAGCAGACAGCATTTTTCTCACCACTATTTTTCAACCTGGTACAATTACAAATTGCCATTTTATAATTTGGGGGAAGAGTTAGGGAACTATAAAGTAAGATATTTTGAGGCAGGTTACGGAATCCATTATACGCCGGGACTAAACCACGAACTTGGGATTGAGGCTATATACAAACACAATGCGGTAAAACCTCAGCCATCTTTAAGAAGTATATATGAAGAAGCTGATTTTTCACGACATCTGACACGTGATCTTGGATACCGTTTTCTGTACAAAGTAAATACCGCAAGCGACCTTTATTTTCCAAAGAATGGGATTAACTTTAAATTGTATTTTACGCATACTTTGTTCTCCGATTCAAAATTGGAAGGGACAACCAACGAGGATACCAACTTTTTTGTCGATGGCTGGGATGGTGCCTATGCCACAATTATGGTCGATCATAATTGGTACCAACGAATCGGGAAAATTACCACTTTTAATTTTGGTGTTAATGCCGGAATCAACACCGATGAGTCTGGTATAAACGGCGTATTTATGCTGGGAGGTGAGCGCTTTGGCAGCCGGCTTTCGTATCGGAATTTTGCTGGATATAATTTTGCTGAAATATACACGCCGAATTTTGCGTTGGTGAAGTCGAGTTTGAATTTTGAAGTGCTGAATGGCTTGTACCTGAGCGGAACGGTAAATGTTGGAAATATTGGGCAGTCGTATAAAGACCTACTGGATGATTTGACAGACAAATCGATCGGGCATTATCTCTGGGGATATAGTATCGGATTAAAATACGATTCATTAATTGGGCCAATTCAACTCTTGGTTGGCGATAACAATCAGGATTCCAAAAGTCGTTTTCAGCTTAGTGTGGGCTTCCCTTTCTAAAAATAATAAGTAGAACTTGTCTTAAGTACAGAATGAAAGTGAATTAGTATTGCTAATCTTGGCAGATTCTATTATTTTAGCCTTCCATTATTATAAAAGAAAATATTAACTAACTAAAGATAATAGAGAATGAAAACCAGAAGGGATTTTCTAAAAGTTTCAGCAGCCGGTGCTCTCGGAGCAATGGTTCTTGGTCAGGCAGCATGTACTTCAGCAGCCGTTGATAAAAAGAGTTTTGGAGTTGGATTACAATTGTATACTATTCGCGATGCCATAGCAAATGATTTGCAGGGATCGTTGCAAAAACTATCTGACCTTGGATATAAAAACCTTGAGATGGCATCTTATGCTGATGGAAAATTCTATGGAATGGAACCAAAAGAACTCCAGAAACTGGTTGAAGACCTTGGAATGAAAATAGTTAGTAGCCACACAAGCGTTGAAGCTGAAGGAATTACTACTGCAAGTGCTCAGCAAATGGCAGATGCACACGCCGAAATTGGAGTAGAATACTGTGTTCAGCCTTGGATTGAGGAAAAAGACCGTAATGTAGAAACTTACAAGAAAATGATTGCCGAGTGGAACAAAGTTGGCGAGATCATGAAAAATGTAGGTATTCAGTTTGGTTACCACAATCATAACTTCGAGTTTTTACCTACCGACGGCATGGTGCCTTATTACGACATTTTCCTGAAAGAGATGGATGCAGATTTAATTACCATGGAGTTGGATTGCTACTGGGCAACTAAAGCCGGACAAGATCCGGTAGAAATGTTTAATAAATATCCCGGACGTTTCCAATTGCTTCATTTTAAAGACATGTCTAAAGAAGTTACAGAACCTTTTTATACCGTTGATAAAGATGATATCACCTCTGTTGGTGCCGGACTTATAGATTACAAACGTATTTACGATGCCCGTGAAAAAGCAGGAATGAAATACTTCTTTGTAGAAGATGATAACCAAGGTAACGGAAAGCCTTTCGAAGGAATTAAGATAAGTATTGATAATTTAACCGGTAAAATTCTGGTATAGTTTTCACGAAAATATTAACGCAATATAAAAGACTGGCTTTATGAAAAGCTGGTCTTTTTTGTTTGCTATTTCTTAAAAATCAAATTCGAGAGACAATTAAGTCAGAAAGACGATTGCAATTTCATAAAACTCTGTTATTTTTGATCCTTAATGTAAAAAATACAATATTGGTAAGTTGCTTGTTAACGAGTGTTTTATGTTTATCGTGTGGGGTTAACAAACAGCAAGTTACTTTTTTTGATATTTCATTAGAGGAAGATTGTAACAATACGCTTGCCAGCAACAGAATTTTAATACCAGTAGAACTTATACTTAAATGGAATTTGGATTTTTTGACGATGCAAATCGGGAATATGTAATTACCAATCCCGCTACTCCATGGCCCTGGATCAACTATCTTGGGAATACTGACTTCTTCTCTCTAATCTCAAATACGGCAGGAGGATATTCTTTTTACAAGGATGCAAAATTCAGGCGCATAACACGCTACCGTTATAACAATGTTCCGATGGATGCCGGTGGGCGTTATTTTTATATAAAAGACGGAGACACGTTATGGTCGCCAGGCTGGAAACCAGTGAAAACGCCACTTGATAATTACGAGTGCCGACATGGTCTGAATTACACAAAAATCAGGGGTGAAAAGAATTCGATTTCTGCTGAAGTATTGTTTTTTGTGCCCTTGAATACACATGCCGAAATCCAGAAGCTTTCGTTATCAAATCATTCAAAAGAAGTCAGGGAAATCAAACTATTTTCGTTTGCTGAATGGGCTTTGTGGAATGCTGCTACCGACATGGAGAATTTCCAACGCAATTTTTCTACAGGCGAGGTAGAGATTGAAGACTCAGTTCTTTACCATAAAACAGAATACAAAGAGCGCCGCAATCATTATGCATATTATTCAGTAAATACCAAAATTAATGGTTTTGATACTGATCGCGAAACTTTTATGGGACTGTACAACGGTTTTCACGAACCACAGGTTGTGCTCAACGGAAAATCGCAGCAAAGTGTGGCGCACGGCTGGTCGCCAATTGCATCGCATTACATCGAAGTAGAACTTCAGCCCGGAGAAACAAAAGATTTTGTATTTGTACTGGGGTACGTAGAGAACGCAGAGGATGAAAAATGGGAAGGAAAAAATGTAATCAATAAAACAAAGGCAAAAGAAACCATTGCATGTTTTGATACAGCTGATAAAGTAGATACCGCTTTGTTGGAGTTGAAAGTATATTGGGATGATCTGTTAAGCATTTATACGCTTGACTCTGGAGATGAAAAGCTCGATCGGATGGTAAACATCTGGAATCAGTACCAGTGTATGATCACTTTTAACTTTTCACGTTCGGCATCGTTTTTTGAAAGTGGGATTGGACGTGGAATGGGATTTCGCGATTCAAATCAGGACCTTATAGGTTTTGTGCACCAAATTCCGGAGCGTGCCCGCGAACGTATTATCGATATTGCATCAACACAGTTTCCCGATGGTGGTTGTTATCATCAGTACCAACCGCTTACAAAACGGGGCAACGATGATATTGGTGGCGGGTTTAACGACGACCCCATGTGGCTTATTCTCGGAACGGTTAGCTACATCAAAGAAACCGGCGATTTTTCCATTTTGGATGAAATGGTTCCTTTTGATAACGACGAGAAACTCGCAAAGACTTTGTTTGATCATCTTACTATTTCTTTTGATCACGTAGTAAATAATTTAGGACCACATGGTTTGCCGCTAATTGGCCGTGCCGATTGGAACGACTGCCTGAACCTGAATTGTTTCTCTAACGATCCAAACGAGTCCTTTCAAACTACCGAAAATAAAACCGAAGGCTCAAAAGCCGAGTCGCTAATGATTGCAGGTTTGTTTGTCGTTTACGGCAGAGATTATGTTGAACTTTGTAGTCAGTTAAATAAAAATGAAGAGGCTGGGCGCGCAGAAAAACATGTAGAAAACATGGTTGAAGCAGTGAAAAAACACGGTTGGGATGGCAACTGGTTTTTACGCGCCTACGACTACTTCGGAAATAAAATAGGAAGCGACGAAAACGAAGAAGGAAAAATATTTATTGAATCGAATGGCTGGTGCACCATGGCCGGAATTGGCCTTGAAGATGGAATGGTCGAAAAAGCACTTGATTCGGTTAAAGAACGACTGGATTGCGAATACGGAATTGTATTGAATAATCCGGCTTTTACGAAATACTACATTGAATACGGTGAAATATCGAGTTACCCTCCAGGTTATAAAGAAAATGCAGGTATTTTTTGCCATAACAATCCGTGGGTAATGATCGGAGAAACAGTACTCGGCCGCGGTGATCAGGCTTGGGAATATTACAAAAAAATATGCCCTGCTTATCTTGAAGATATTAGCGAACTGCATAAAACGGAACCTTATGTGTACGCACAAATGGTGGCAGGAAAAGATGCAGCCAGGCCCGGAGAGGCAAAAAATTCGTGGCTCACAGGAACTGCATCGTGGAATTACTACACCATTACACAATACATTTTAGGCATTCGAACAGATTATAATGGCTTGGTGATTGATCCGTGTATTCCGGCAGAATGGGAGGGTTTTAAAGTAAGTCGAAAATTTAGGGGAGCAACTTATAATATAGAAGTTGTGAATCCGGATAGTGTAAGTAAAGGCGTAAAGCAGGTATTTATTGATGGCGAAGAAAATAAAATGGGTAATTTAGTTCCGGTGATGCCTGCAGGTACGTATCACGTAAAGGTAATACTCGGGTCTTAACTCAAAAAACTAAATTCTATGTCAAACTTAAAGTCGCTAAGCCAAATCTTCGTTTTTACTTTTCTAGTTCTGTTTGCCTGTACCTCTAAAGACAAGAAAAATACCGCTCCTTCAGAAGATATTCTGATTAACCAGATCGGATATATTTCCAATGCCTATAAATATGCTTTGTTGCGTATTGATGCTGACGAATTTCAACTTAAAACATTGGATGGTAAAACCGTATTTGCAGGAGAAACAGGTGATTGGAAAGCCTGGGAACTTTCGGGCGACTCGGTGCGTTTGGCCGACTTTTCCGGTTTTACAGCACCCGGAGAATATTTGTTGTCAGTAAATGATACGGCTCATTCTTATCCATTTGTAATAACAGATCATCTTTTCGGTGATCTGGCCGATGCAGCTTTAAAATCATATTATTACGCACGTTGCGGAATTGACATTGATCCGGAATATGGCGGTCAATGGCATTGGAAAGGTGGGCATCCTGATACCACTGTAATGGTTCATGTTTCCGCGGTTGATGGTTATCGGCCTAAGGGAACAGCTATTTCTTCGCCCGGTGGATGGTACGACGCAGGCGATTTTGGCAAATACGTCGTAAACAGCGGAATTACTACTTATACATTGTTGCTTAGTAATCAATTGAATCGGAACTATCATCAAAAGCAGGTGTTGAATATTTCAGAGTCAGACAATGATTTGCCAGATATTCTGGACGAAACTTTGGTCAACCTGAAATGGATGCTGACAATGCAGGATCCCAACGATGGCGGCGTGTACCACAAACTAACTACGAAAAATTTTGCGGCCTTTGTAATGCCGACAGAAACTACCGATCAACGTTATGTGGTTCAGAAAAGTACTGCCGCCACACTCGATTTTGTTGCAACAATGGCACATGCTACTCCCGAACTTGAAAAAGCGGGTTTAACAGAATTGGCGGCGAAAACCAAAAAGAGTGCAGTTGAGGCCTGGGGCTGGGCACTTCGTAATCCTGATGTAACGTATAAACAACCAGATGATATTAGCACTGGTGCATACGGCGATAATTCGCTACAGGATGAGTGGTTTTGGGCCGCAGCAGAGATGTATATTTTAGATGGTAAGCGTCAGTATCTTGACGGTATTCTAAACAATTATCAAAAACCGGTTACGCCCACCTGGAATACCGTTCAAACACTTGGAGTAATTTCTATTCTGACTTCGGATAAACATGCTGAATTTCCGGAAATGGAAAGCGATTTTATTGAACATGTAGATCATTTACTGCTTAAAGAGCAGAATGCACCTTACATTGTAAGTATAGATAAGTTTGCCTGGGGCAGCAACTCTGATGCGGCGAACGACGGAATGCTGAAACTGATTGCCTACAAACTAACCGAAGACGATAAATACGTAAATTCTGCACGGAACGATTTGGATTATATTTTGGGACGAAATGCTACAGGTTATTGCTTTGTTACCGGTTTTGGCAAGAAGTCGCCAATGCATCCGCACAACCGGATTTCTGCTTCTGACGGTGTTGATGAGCCGGTGCCCGGATATTTGACAGGAGGGCCAAATATTTCTGTAATGACAGATTGTGATCCGAATGAAGTAACAAGAAGCCCATTCCCGGCTGCTTCATACGTAGATATGGAATGTAGTTATTCGACTAACGAAACTGCCATAAACTGGAATGCGCCATTGGTATTTCTGGTTTCTGGCCTGGATGATTTCGATACCAAGTAGTAAGTTGAAAACTGTTTATTAGAATAAGCTGAGTCTGTTTATCATAGGATTAGCAAGCTTTATTCTTTTCATTAATTCTTGTTCTGCACTTTTTGTTGACGAGATAAACAGAATTCTTGCCGTTCCTTACAAAAACTTATTATTTTAGTAAGCAAGAAAAATCAAACCTGTGTACTTGACAAAACAAAATATTCGTTTTCTGCTTGTTTGGATTGTGGCCAATTTGTTCGTACTAACTTCTTCTGAAAATGTGGTTGCACAATCGGAGTATAGTTTTGATATTTTCACGCAGGAGAATGGTCTGCCGAACAACCAAGTTCAAAGTGTTTATCAGGATAGTAAAGGGTGGATGTGGATTGGTACCAGCCAGGGCTTGAGTAGGTTTGATGGCTATGATTTTTTAAACTTTATCCCCAATTCTAGTGACTCTACGAGTATTGAGGGAAACCTTGTTCGTGTTATAAAAGAAGACAGTAAGGGGAATTTGCTGGTTGGAACAGAAACCGGAGGTCTGAATATCTTTGATCGGGAAAAAGAAACATTCTCGCAACCATTAAAAAACGTTCCCGGCTTTCAGTATCGCGAGATTTCGGTGAATGATGTTTGGGAGGATGATCAAAAACAACTTTGGTTGGCGACTGATTTCAACATTCTGGTTGTTGATTCTTCGAATAATGTTTTGCCTTTGCAGCCCATCAATTCATCTTTTACACTTGAAGGTAAGTTTATCAGGAATTTATTGTTCGACAGGAACCAGCAGTTGTGGATTGGCACAAACGACGGACTTTATTTATACAATACTAAAAGTAAAGAACTTGATTATTTTACGCTCCCATTTGGAGAAAATGATAACCGCGAAATTTGGGAACTTTACCTGGACAATGAAGAAGATATTTGGGTCGGTACTTATTCGGCGGGGCTTTTTATTGTCGATCCGAAAACCAATAATTATAAGAAAATTGATCTGGAACCGCACCTTACCCGAACCGAAACGGTAAGAGCAGTTTCAAAGGGAGTATTCGGTGAATATTGGATTGGCACGCGAGGGGGGCTTTTCAAATATTCAAAAGAATTTGGAGTAACCGGTTTTTTCAAGCATAATCTACAGGAGCCACGTAGCTTGTCGAACAACTCGGTTCTTTCTGTATTTCATGATGCCAAGGGAGAAACTTGGATAGGAACACGCGGAGGTTTGAATCTCCTGGCTAAGAGTAAACAGGTGTTTCATAATTTTACGGCATTGCCTGGCAATCCAAATTATCTAAACAGTAGTATTGTTTATGCTATTTGGATTGATGATAAAGAAAATATCTGGCTGGGAACTGAAGATGGCGGAATTAATATTTACAATCCTCGCACAAAAACATATTCTTACCTTACTGCCGATAAAGGACAGAAAAATTCTTTATCGAAGAATTGTATAAAAGCTTTTCTCGACGATGGAAAAGGCAATCTTTGGGTAGGAACCTATATGGGAGGAATTGATGTTGTTGATTTACAAACCGGAAAGATTACAAATTACCAACATAATCCTGACGCTAAAAATAGTCTTTCGGATAATCGTGTTTGGGATCTTTGTTTTGATCGCCACGGTCAGATGTGGATTGCTACTACGCGCGGAATCGACCGGTTTGATCCCGCTTCAAAATCATTTATCCATTACCCGCAGTTTAGCGGAGGCGAACAGATCTTTTGGATTGAGCCCGACTCAAACGGTAACCTTTGGATGGGGAGTATTGATGAGATAATAATATTCAACCCGGAGAATAATACTACTACGAGGTATTTTGAACATAGCCGATCGATGTATGAAGACAAGTCGAACCGAATATGGATCACAACGCTTGATAATGGCATTGCTTTGTATTCGGTAGGCTCTGGTCCATTAAAATATTATAACGAAGAAAGTGGTTTAGCCAATAATCAGGCACTTTGTATTTTAGAAGACAAGCAGAATAATCTTTGGATAAGTACAACAAACGGCTTATCGAAGTTTGATCCTGCCAAAGAGGTATTTCAGAGTTTTAGTAGCAAGGACGGTTTGGGCAATAACCAGTTTTGTTATGGGGCGGCGTATAAAAATAAATCGGGCGATTTACTATTTGGAAGCATCGCCGGGTTCAACATGTTTAACCCGGATGATATTCTCGCCGTAGATGCTGATGTTCCGCTCATTTTTACTGATTTGAAAGTATTTAATAAATCAGTTCCGATAAGTAATGGTAAGAAAAGTATTTTAAAGGAAAGCATCTCAGAGACCGAGCATTTGGTGCTAAATTATCAGCAAGATGTATTTACTCTGGAGTTTGCGGCGCTGAACTATGTAAACAGTCAGAACAACCTGTATTCTTATAAATTGGAGGGATTTAACCGCGATTGGATTGGTCCGTCGAATGACCGGATCGCACCGTTTACAAACCTGAATCCGGGAGATTATACCTTACGGGTAAAACGCGTTTTTCGGGGTAACCAGGAAGAAAGTTCGGAATTACAATTGGCTATTACCATCTTGCCACCGTTCTGGAAAACAAATTGGTTTATCTCGCTTATTTTACTACTTATTCTTTCGTTGGTTTATATATTGGTTCGTTTCTTTATCACGCGGGAAAAAGTTAAAAATCAACTGGTTATTGAACGCGTAAATGCACGGAAGCTTCATGAGTTGGATATGATGAAGCTGAAGTTTTTTACGAACATTTCTCACGAAATCAGAACACCTTTAACCCTTATTCTTGGGCCACTCGAAAAACTTCTTAAAAAAGAGAATGTGGATGCAGAAGTACAGGAGAACCTGAAACTGATGCATCGCAATACTGAGAACTTGAATAGACTGATTAACCAGTTGCTTGATTTCCGTAAACTGCAAACCGGAAATCTCAGACTCAATCTCACCGAGTCAGATATCGTAAGTTTTATTCGGAATATTGTCAACTCATTTAACGATTATGCAATTGAGAAAGATATAAAGCTAACTTTCAATACGCTGAAAAAGAGACTTTTTGTTGCTTTTGATCCCGACAAGGTTGAAAAGATATTAAACAACCTACTGTCAAATGCATTTAAATTTACCGACGCCAAAGGGTCAATTTCTGTGAATTTATCGTTGATATTTGATTCGGAAAGTGATGATTTTTCTGCTCAGGCGGTAGAGAAACAATTCATTGAAATCACTATCAAAGACACCGGAAAGGGAATATCAAATAAAAATATTGAAAAGATTTTCATGCGTTTTTTCCAGTCGGATGAAGGTGATCGCGATGCTGGTGCCGGTATTGGATTGGCTTTGGTTAAAGAGCTGGTAAACTTGCATAAAGGTAAAATATTTGTAACCAGCAAACCCGGTAAAGGCACAAAGTTTACCATTCGTATTCCTTACAGTACTGCAACTGAAACCACCATGGTGGTAGGAGCAAATGGAACAGAAGCGCCCTCTTTAACTACTACTTCGGAAACGCAGGACGGAAAGATAAGTGAAAGAGTGATGCTGATTGTAGAAGATAATACTGATGTCCGCCAGTTTATCCGCAATCATTTTAATAGTTTCTTTCAGATTTATGAAGCTGCTAATGGAGACGAGGGGTGGAAGGCAGCATTGGAAACCATTCCGGATATTATTATCAGTGATATTATTATGCCCAAAACGGATGGGTACGAGCTGTGTAAAAGGCTTAAAAACGATGAGCGCACTTCGCATATTCCTGTTTTGTTGTTAACTGCAATGCACTCTAAAGAACACGAAATTAAGGGACTTACAACTGGTGCTGACGATTATATCACAAAGCCATTTGATTTGACTGTTTTGCAAGCCAAAGTCGATAACATGCTTTCAATGCGCGATTTGCTGAAAGAAAAATACACGGCAACAATGGTGTTAGAACCAACTAACGTTATCATATCGTCTCCCAACGAGCGGTTCCTGCAAAAAGTGATTGATGTGGTGGAAGAAAACATTGCCGACAGTGAACTTGATATTGAAAAGTTTGCTTCAAAAGTAGGCGTAAGCAGGATGCAATTGTACCGAAAATTACACGCACTTACAGATATGACAGTAAAAGAGTTTATTCGTCATATTAGATTGAAACGTGCTACCCAACTTTTAGAGCAGGAAAAGCTTAATATTTCAGAAATAGCTTATGCTGTTGGCTTCAAAGATCTGTCCCATTTCAGAAAATGTTTTAAGCGAGAATATGGAATGAGCGCAACAGAATATCTTTCCCGAAAACACGAAAAGTAACATTTGAATTTTGTTTGGTAATATCTTGTAAATGGCTGTTTATTAATGGCTTTTGGGTTGGGTGTATTCGTTTCCCTCTAAGTCTGAGAGAAGAATGTCCCGCATTTTGGGAAATATTTCGTTGTTCGGGAATCTACACAATAGGTTTTGGGAAAATATAACGTCAGACTGTTGCTTAATGCCCCTATATTGCAATGACTATTTTAATGAACTAAACTATGCAAGAGACACGAAGAAGCCTAAAGAAAACCAACAGAGTTATACTGTTCTTTGTTGTTATTCTTGTGGGGCTGCTAATTGTTTTACTCAATTTAATATTGAGGTAATTGTAACTGAACGAATATATTTAAATTAAATCTAAATAATAGACTATGGTAAATTCTGACAAGAAAAATCAGACTCTACGTTGGAAAAGTCCTGTTCGAAACGTAGGTGTTTTGATTCTTATGCAACTTTGTTTTGCTTTTACTGTTTTTTCGCAAAACATTACCGTAAAAGGTAAGGTAACCGATGCAGTTTCAGGAGAAGAGCTGCCGGGTGTTAATGTGGTTGTAAAAGGAACTACAAACGGTACCATTACAATGGTAGACGGTACATACGAGTTGGGAGTTTCTGCAAACGACGCGGTACTTCTGTTCTCATTTATTGGCTATAAATTACAGGAAGTGCCGGTAGATGGGAATACAACAATCAATGTAGCACTTGAAACTGAAACTACTGAACTCGACGAAGTAGTAGCAATTGGTTATGGTACTGTAAAGAAAAAAGACATTACAGGTTCGGTATCTTCTGTAAGTGGCGAAGCGCTGGAAGCAATTCCGGTAACATCGGCAGCCGAAGCTATGGCTGGACAAATGGCAGGTGTTCAGGTGGTTGCCACTGAAGGGTCGCCCGATGCTGAAGTTAATATTCGTGTAAGGGGAGGTGGTTCTATTACGCAGGATAATTCACCAATGTATATCGTTGACGGTTTCCCTGTAAATTCTATTTCCGACATCCCTGCCTCCGAAATTCAATCTATTGATGTATTGAAAGATGCGTCTTCTACTGCAATCTACGGGGCTCGTGGTGCCAACGGGGTAATAATTATTACTACCAAAAGCGCTAAAGAAGGAAAGGTTTCAGTAAGCTACAATGCTTACACGGGCTTTAAAAAAATAGCCAACACCCTCGACCGGATTACGGCTGAAGATTATGTGAAGTGGCAGTATGAGCTTGCTCTATTAAGGGACGGAGAGGATGAACTCTCTTCGTTTGAAAAGTACTTTGGGAAGTATCAGGATATTGATTTGTATGCCGGGAAAACCGGAAATGATTGGATGGAGCAAATTTACGGCCGCACCGGAAGGGTGTTTAGTCACGATTTAAGTGTTCGTGGAGGCTCGCAGAAATTTGCTTATAACTTCAGTTATGCCGGAATTAATAACCGCGAAATAATGTTAGGTTCTGATTTTAAACGCGATAATGTAGCGTTAAAATTAGATCATCACCCTACCAGTAATATAACCCTTTCATATTCTGTTCGTTACTCTGATGCAGAAATTAATGGGGGGGGCGCTATAGAACAAACATCGGCTACTCCCTCTGATTCGCGTGTAAAACATGCCATGATTTACTCTCCTATTCCATTAAACGGATTGGAAGATTATACTGATGAAGAAATTTCGAGCAATATGATCAATCCAATAACTGCTGTTCATGATAACGATAAAACACAGAACCGCAGAACGTTAAATATGGGAGCAAGCTTCTCCTGGGAAATAATCGACGGTCTTAGTGTTAAGTCTGAAGTAGGGATACAAAACTACGACCGCGATAGAAAACAATATTATGGGCCAACTACTTATTATGTGAAAAACAATGTAGATGCTGATGCCCAGGGGCTTCCGGCTGCACGGATGAGAATGCAAAAAAGAGAAAGTTTTAGAAATACTAACACCGTGAATTATGATTTTGCTAACCTTATCAATAATTCTGACCACAATTTGAAACTGTTACTTGGTCAAGAAATCTTTTACGAAGAACAAAATGAACAAACTGATATAATTCAAGGTTACCCTTCGTCTTTTACCTCCGATGATGTATTCAGACTTACCACACAGGGCGATCCGCTTAGTGTTGATAACGTAATTAGTGCCGATAATAAACTACTTTCCTTTTTCGGGCGTACTAATTATGATTATAAAGGAAAATATTTAGTTTCTGCAACTTTTCGGGCTGATGGATCAAGTAAATTTGCAGAAGGTAACCGCTGGGGGTACTTTCCATCGGCAGCAGTTGCCTGGCGTATTTCAGAAGAAAATTTTATGGATGGAATTTCGTCCACTCTGAATAACCTGAAGTTGCGTGTTAGTTATGGTACTGCGGGTAATAATAATATTCCTCCAGGCTTGTTGGTACAAACGTTTAACTCTGGTAGTACCACATATATTAACGACGTAAGTGGTTATTGGGCCGTTTCAGATTTAATGGCCAACCCTGATTTGGTTTGGGAGACTACTATTACTCGTAACATTGGGCTCGATTACGGATTGTTTAACAGTCGGTTGAACGGTACGGTTGAGGTTTACTTCAATACAACAAAAGATCTTTTGATTAGGTTTCCCGTACAGGGCTCAGGTTATAAATACCAGTACCGGAATATGGGCGAAACAGAAAATAAAGGGTTTGAAGCTTCCCTGAACTGGGTAGCAATAGATAAAACAGATTATGGCTTAAATATTGGTTTAAACGTAGGAATAAACCGCAACAACATTAATTCTCTAGGTATTATGAATGATTTTGGTTCCGCTTCAAGCTGGGCTTCTACCGAAATTGGTGATGACTATTGGGTTGCTGTTGACAATGCTTTTGGACAAATAAGAGGATATGTATCAGATGGAAGATATGAAGTTTCTGACTTTGAAGGATATGACGAAACATCTGATGAATGGATATTGAAACCAGGTGTTGCTGATAATACAGAGATTATAGGTACCATACGTCCGGGATCAATGAAACTAAAAAATACCGACGGAAGTGAAGATAACATTGTAGATGAGAATGATGTTACTGTAATTGGAGATGTAAACCCGAAAGCAACTGGAGGTTTTAATATTGCCGGACGGTTTCATGGATTTGATGTTTCAGCAATTTTTAACTGGAGTTATGGCAATGATGTGTACAATGCTAACAAGATTGAATACACCACAAGTAGATACCAGTATCGGAATATGCTTGATATAATGGCCGAAGGTAAACGCTGGACTAACCTGGGAGAAAATGGTCAACTGGTAAACGATCCCGAGCAACTTGCTGCAATGAATGCGAATACTACCATGTGGTCGCCGTACATGAGTAAACATGTATTAACCGACTGGGCTGTGGAGGATGCTTCTTTTCTACGTTTAAGCACCTTAACACTAGGGTATACTATCCCAACATGGATTACAGAAAAGGTACATATTGACAGAGTCCGGTTTTACGGAAGTGCAAGCAACCTGTTTGTTATAACCAATTACAGCGGATTCGACCCTGAAGTGTCAACACGCAGGAATACTCCTCTAACTCCAAATGTTGATTACTCTGCCTATCCGAAGAGCAGGCAGTTTATTTTTGGTTTAAATCTTAATTTTTAAACAAAGCAAATTTAGATGATGAAAAAAATAGCATACGTAATAATAGTATTCTTTGCAATGGTGCTTACATCTTGCCAGGAATACCTGGATGCACCAACGCAATCATCAATGGATGAATCAACGATTTTTTCAAACGTTGAACTGGCCAAAGGAACAATTGATGGAATAAAAGAAGTGATGGGCCAAACGAACTCATACAGAGGGCGGTTTTTAACACATTATGGTTCGAATACCGATATTGAATGGAACAACTCAACTTCAGTTAATGGGCGTGGAGATTTGTCGAGATATGTCAATTCTTCTACAAACACTGATATGAACAGAGACAATGTATATTGGGCACAATTGTACATTGGCATCGAGCGAGCTAATGTTTGCATCCGTGGCTTGAGAGCTTATGGAAATCCTGAACCGGGAACCGATATGGGGCAACTTTTAGGAGAAGCCATTACCCTGAGAACAATATATTATGCCGACCTTTTAAAAGCGCATGGTGATATTGTATCACGTTTTGAACCAATTACATCAGAAACAATTTATTTGCCAAAAACCAGCAGAGATTCCATATATAAGCACCTGATTGCCGATTTGGAAGAAGCAGCAACCTTGGTTGCCTGGCCTGGCGAAACATCTTTTACCGCAACAACAGAAATGGTAAACAAAGCTTTTGTAAAAGCATTTCGTGCACGCCTTTGTTTAATGGCTGCTGGTTACTCGCAAAGAGGAAGTTCAATAAGTCGCAGTTCCGATCCCGAATTGTCGGTTAGTACATTATATCCAATTGCTTTGCAAGAATGTAAAGATGTAATCAGTAGCGGTAAAGCATCGCTGGAAACATCTTTCGAAACCGTTTGGAGAAAAAACTGTGAAGAAGTTATTACAGCGGGTGGCGAATCATTATGGGAAGTTCCTTTTGCAGAAGGACGTGGCCGTCATTTATTCACTTACGGAGTTCTGCACCAGTCAAAAGATCAATATACCGGTCAACCACGAGGCGGTACTTACGGGCCGTTACCAAATGTATTCTATGATTTTGATGCTAAAGATACACGTAGAGATGTTACCTGTGTACCATATAGCTGGAGTAATTCAAATCCTGCACAGCAAGAAATAATGGGAATTAATACCTGGTATTTTGGCAAGTGGCGTTACGAATGGATGGATCGAAAAGTAACATCAACAAACGACGATGGTTTAAATAAAATATACATGCGTTACGCAGAAGTACTGTTAATGGCTGCCGAAATCGAAAACGAATTGAATGGACCTGCTGCTGCTGCTCCTTACCTTAAAGAACTTCGGAAAAGAGCATTCGAGCCCACCGACTGGAAAACTAAAGTAGATGATTATATTGCTACCGTTTCGGCAAGCAAAGAAACTATGTTCAATGCTATTGTCGATGAGCATGCTTTCGAGTTCTGTGGTGAAATGGAGCGCAAGCAAGCACTAATCCGTTGGAATTTATTGGGTACAAAAATGGATGAGGCAAAAGGAAAAATGAAAAATCTGCGATCTCAATCAGGAGAATATACGAATGTACCATCTACAATATATTACAGCTACCTGCCAGATGGAGAAACCCTTGATATATACGGACTCGAAAGAGGAGAAACTGAAGATAAATCATTGGACTATGAGTTTCAAGAAGGATGGGCCAAGCCCTCTAAAATTGAAGACGACAAAATTAACTCTCTTTATACTAACGACCCTGACCAAAATCAGTTTTGGCCGATCTGGCAAGTGTTTATCGATGCCAGTAACGGGATGCTTACTAACGATCCTATAGAATAGAATTGTTTATATGTATATTGAATTTAAGAAATGGACAAATGAATAAAATAAAAAAATACATTGGAATCGCACTCGGAATTGTTGCTCTATTCGCAATAAATGCCTGTGACGATGATATAAGCCCGGTTATTGATGAGCTTGATTTCGAAAGGGTGTTTACGCCACTTGAGTTAGAAGCAAAAATTAGTAACCAAACAACAGTATCGTTAAGTTGGGAGTTTAATAAAGGAATTGATTCTTATGTTGTGGAAATTAGCGATGATAGTTTGCAGTTTAGCAATATTATACACACCGCAACAGTAGCTCCCGAAGAAATACCTTACGTATACGATTTGCCGGCTGGCGACAGTCAATACTCGGTAAGAGTAAAAGGAATAAGTAGTGTGGCTGCCGAATCAAAATGGGCAACGCAGGCATTTAAATCGTTGCCTGAAAACCTCTTCTCAAAATACGACTTGATTATGACCGGCTTGGGGAAAATGACTGTTAATTGGACTCCTGGAAAGGAAGTTTCTTCGTTGCTGTTTAAATCTGAAAGCGGAGATATCTCATACGACGTTTCAGCTGAAGAACAAGCCGCAGGAATGAAACAAATTAGCGATCTTCCAAACGACTCGTATACTGTTCAGTTACTGAATGGAACAAAAGTACGGGGTTTCAGCGACTATGTAATGGAAGGCGATGTTTTTGTTGAATCAGGAGGCGATTTGGCTGCTGCGATTACGGCTGCTAATTCAGGTGATGTTATTATCCTTGATGCTGGGGGAATGTTTGGTTTCGAAGGAGATATGACCATCGATAAGAGCATTAAAATCAAAGGTCTGGATGGAGAGTTACCAGTGTTATACGCAACTTCCGGAGACAGAATGTTCTATGTGGGCTCAAGTTTAACACCTGCGGATCATATAATTTTTGAACAACTGTACATGAGTGGATATAAGAATCTTGATCCGAACTCACAGATACGTGGAGTTTTCGATATGGAAGGTGAAGCCTGTAATATCGGTTCTGTCGAGTTTATCGGATGTCAACTCTATAATATGGGACGCCAGATTATGCGCTTACGTGGAGGATCAGACCAGACGATTGGAGAGTTTGTAGTTGACGATTGTATCATTCACGACTTGGGAAGAAGTAGTGGTAGTTACGGTGTTTTCTGTGCTACAGAAACAAACACCAATGCTAAAATCGTTCGAATAACGAATTCAACAATCGATAGTTTGAAATGTCATTTCATTCGTTATGATGACCCTGTAGATTGCGAACAGATAGTTATTGAGAATTGTACTTTCCATAAAACACCATTCAGTTCGGGCAGATATTTAATGGATGTCAGAAATGCTGTTATTACAGGAGGTATTGAAGTAAGAAACTGTATTTTCGGAAATACATCGTATGGCGATGAACCTTCAATTACGGGTATCCGAAAAACAGACGATGTAGTTCTGACGGTAGTTAACTCGTATGCAACAAATGATTTTGTTAATTCCAGCTATTCCATTGTTGATCTGTTAACTCCTCTGGAAATGAGCTCTGCGAACCTATGGACAGATCCGGAAAATGTTGATTTCACTTTTTCAGGAATGGTCGTTGAAGCTGGCGACCCGAGATGGTACGAACAATAGAAACTTGTAATTTTAAGTTATTTTGACATAGGTAGTTAGTTCGAGAAACCGGGGCATATGAAAGTGTGTCCCGGCTTTATCAAAAATTTTGTGAGATGAGATTCCTTTTATTCCTGGTTATTGTTTTTAGTTCGATTGTTACAGCGTCACAGACACCGGCGTTCCCGGGTGCGGAAGGTGGTGGTAAATTCACCTCCGGAGGCCGTGGCGGGAAGGTTATTTTTGTGGATAATCTGAACAATAAAGGCAATGGGAGTTTTCGGAAAGCGATAGAAGCTGAAGGTCCGCGAACAATCATTTTTAGGGTATCCGGGACCATTGAATTAGAGAAAGCAATTCATATAAAAAATGGCGATTTGACCATTGCAGGGCAATCTGCCCCAGGCGATGGAATTTGCCTTAAAAATTATGGCGTACGAGTTGATGCCGACAATGTTATTATACGTTACCTGCGTGTACGCCCTGGCGACAATGTGCACAAAGAAATGGATGCTATTACCGGGATGCGGCACAAAAATATTATAATAGACCATTGTAGTTTTAGTTGGGCTGATGATGAAGTAGCCTCTTTTTACGACAATGAAAATTTTACACTACAATGGTGTATTATCAGTGAGAGTTTTAACCTTTCGTACCACCATAAAGGTGCGCATGGTTACGGTGGCATCTGGGGAGGAAATAACGCTAGCTTTCATCACAATCTTATATCTGATCATGTGAGCCGGAATCCGCGGCTTCAGGGATCAAGATACACCAATGATCCTGAAAATGAAAAAGCGGATATCAGAAACAACGTAATTTACAACTGGGGAAGCAACAGTGTTTATGGTGGTGAAGAGGGCTATTACAATTTGGTGAACAATTATTATAAACCGGGTCCGGCAACAAAAAAAGATGTGCGCGATCGTATTTTAAACCTAACACAAAGTTTTTTTAGTGAAAGTCGCAACCCCGATACGCTTAGAGCCGGTTGGTTTTATCTCAATGGTAATTTAATTGAAGGTTACAAGGAAATCTCTCAGGATAATTGGGCTGGAGGTGTTCAGGTGAAAAATATTACTGAGGAAATGAAAAACCAGTCAAAACTGACCTCGCCTGTCGCGCATACAGCAATAAAAACTGATAGCGCTAAGAAGGCATACAAAAAGGTATTGAAAAATGCAGGGGCCAGTCTTCAGCGCGATGCAGTTGACAAACGAATTATTCATGAAGTTACTACCGGAAAAGAAAGTGCCGGTACAAAATTCAGAAGTGGTGGAAACGGAATCATCGACAGTCAAAAAGATGTGGGAGGGTGGCCTATCTTGCGCTCGATATCTCCGCCAATTGATTGCGATAACGACGGGATGCCGGATGAGTGGGAAAAACAAAACGGATTGAATCCTGAAAAAGCAGATAACAACGATTATAAGCTGAATAAAGAATATACCAATATCGAGGTTTACCTGAACTCGATTGTGAGTAAGAAGAAGTGACATGAACCTAAAGCCAACTATAATATTATTATTGCTTTCTTTTACCGGGTTATCCGCATCTGCCTTTGATTTTGTGGTAGCAAAAGACGGAAGCGGCGATTACTCCACTGTACAGGAAGCCATTAATGCAGTTCCCGATTTCAGAAAGAACAGAACAATAATTTTCATCAAGTCAGGTGTTTATAAGGAGAAACTGGTGCTATCGGACAGTAAAACAAATGTTTCATTTATCGGAGAGAAAGCAGAAACAACAATATTGACTTATGATGATTTTGCCTTGAAAAAGAACCGATTTGGTGAAGAAATGGGAACAACTGGTTCTACTTCTTTTTACATTTTTGGTGAAGGTTTTCGGGCTGAGAATATAACTTTCGAAAATTCTGCAGGCTCTGTTGGACAGGCAGTAGCTGTTCGGATTGATGGCGATAAAGTGGCTTTCAGAAATTGCCGTTTTCTGGGGAATCAGGATACGCTTTATCCGCACGGCGACAGAAGCCGCCAGTACTACAAAAATTGTTACATCGAAGGAACCGTCGATTTCATTTTTGGCTGGTCAACCGCTGTCTTCGATAGCTGCACTATTTTTTGTAAAGATCATGGTTATGTAACTGCGCCTTCAACACCTGAGCAAGCAGAATTTGGATTTGTTTTTCTGAATTGCAAAATAACCGGAGATGCACCCCAGGCATCGTTTTATCTTGGCAGGCCCTGGCGTCCGTATGGTAAATCGGTATTTATCGGTTGCGACCTTGGGGGGCACATAAAACCAGAAGGTTGGCACAACTGGAACGATCCTGGAAAAGAGAAGACAGCATTTTTTGCAGAATATAAAAATACGGGATTGGGCGCGAAAGGGAAACGCGTTGACTGGTCACTCCAACTAAGTGGGGAAGAAGCAAAAAAATACAACGTAAAAAATGTGTTAGGCGAATGGGCGCTTGAGCCTGCATTGTTTAATTCGAAGTAAAAGAACAAAAGATGATAGAAAAAACTTTATCAAGACTAATGCTGCTGTTTATTATATTTTCAGCGGCATGTGCGGTGGAGAGTACACCGGAAGATCGGAGTACCGCGATTGATTTTGAGGGGATTGAATTTAAAATGCCATCGATACAAATGCCGGTTATTCCGGATTATTCGGTAACTATTACTGATTTTGGCGCGGAAAAAGGAGGGAATGTCTTGAATACACAGGCTTTTGCTGATGCTATCAATGCTGTAAGCGAGAAAGGAGGAGGTAAAGTGGTAATTCCTTCCGGAATCTGGCTGACAGGGCCAATAGTATTAAAGGACAACCTCGAGTTGCATGCCGAGGCAGGAGCATTAATCGTTTTTTCGGATGATAAAGATCTTTATCCTTTGGTCGAAACCAGTTTTGAAGGAGTGAATACCTGGCGATGCATTTCTCCGATTTATGGCGTAGATCTTGAAAATATAGCTTTTACCGGCAAAGGTGTTTGGGATGGTTCAGGCGATGCCTGGCGCTTTGTAAAGAAGAGTAAACTCTCAGCCCCGCAATGGAAGAAGCTGGTTGCTTCCGGAGGGGTTTTAAACGAAGAAAAAGACGAATGGTATCCTTCGGAGCAATACAAAAATGCAATGGTAAATGCCGACCAAAACATTCGCCACGATTTAACAACAAAAGAAGATTTTCTGCAAATTCGCGATTTTCTGCGTCCTGTAATGGTGAGTATTCAAAACAGTAAACGCGTGATGTTTGATGGTCCAACATTTCAAAATTCACCGGCGTGGTGCTTGCATCCACTAATGGTTGAAGACCTGATTGTACGGAATGTTGCTGTTCGTAATCCATGGTATTCGCAAAATGGCGACGGTTTGGATGTGGAATCGTGTAAAAATGTGTTGGTGGAAAACTGTAGTTTCGATGTTGGTGATGATGCTATTTGCATCAAGTCAGGAAAAGACGAAGATGGCCGGGAGCGTGGAGTTCCATGCGAGAATCTGGTAATTCGTAACAACATTGTTTTCCACGGACATGGTGGCGTTACGGTTGGTAGTGAAATGTCGGGAGGTGTTAAAAATATGCACGTTTCAAATTGTACGTTTATCGGAACCGACGTTGGGCTACGCTTTAAAAGTAATCGTGGCCGCGGGGGTGTTGTGGAAGATATTTTTATCTCGGGCATTCAGATGAAGGATATTCCTACTTTTGCTATATCTTTTAATCTTTATTACGGTGGAGTTTCAGCCTCGGAAATGCTTGAAGCCGGAGGCATTGAACAAGATGTTGATGTACAGCCTGTAACCGAAGAAACTCCTCAGTTTAAGAATATTGATATATCTGAAATTATTGTAGATGGTGCAGATCAAGCTATTTTGTTACAGGGACTTCCTGAGATGAATCTCGAGAATGTAAAGCTTCGTAATATGTTGCTATCTGCTAACAAAGGTATTACTATGGTTGATGCCAAAGGCGTAGAGATGCATAACATTAAACTGGAAACTAAGGAAGAGAATGCTGTGATGATGGTTAATGCACAGGATGTGAATATTTCCGATCTCGACTTTCCTTATAAAGGAGCTAATAGTATTAGCATTTTCGGGGATAAGTCTGGGAAAATAACGGTAAAAGGCCTCGATGGGACTAGTGTGTCTGATTTTGTAACGCTTGGAGCAGAAGTTGAAAAAAGTACAATTAGCCTGAATTAGAAATGAAGATGCAAATTCGCTTTAAATTCTTAGTATTGGCTGCCTGTATTTTGTTGGTTTTGAGTGCCTGCAAGGAAAAACAAATTGTAAGTATTTATTGTATTGGCGATTCTACAATGGCCGATAAAAAACCGGAAGTTTCTCCTGAAACGGGCTGGTGCCAAGCATTGCCGGCTTTTTTAGAAGAATCATTGAAAGTGCATAATCATGCAGTTAACGGCAGAAGTTCAAAGAGTTTTATTGATCAGGGACGTTGGCAGACAGTACTCGACAGTTTGCAGGAAGACGATTTTGTTTTTATTCAGTTTGGGCACAACGATGAGAAAGATTATGACTCTGCGCGCTACACAACTCCATTCGGAACTTACTCGGAGAATTTGGAACGCTTTGTAGTTGAGGCACGAGAAAAAGGTGCAAATCCGGTTTTGTTTACCTCAATTGTTCGCCGGAAATTTGCCGACGATGGTACTTTGGTGGACACGCATGGTGATTATCCTGTTGCAACCCGGCAAGTTGCAGATAAGTTAAATGTGTCGTTAATCGATATGCAAAAGCTTACCGAAGCTTGGGTGGAAAAACTTGGTGACGAGGCTTCGAAGAAAATGTACCTGTGGACTGCTCCAACAGAGCGATATCCCGAAGGCAGGAAAGACGATACTCATCTATCGGATATTGGTGCTGCCGAAGTGGCAAAATTGGCAATGCAAGAATGCCGTTTGCAAAAATTGACTTTCTCAGATAAAATAAAAGTAGATTAATATAGAGATGAAAAACTTAATAGTTCTGTTTGTGTTTTTGAGTTTAATAGCCGGATCTGTTTTTGCTCAAACAAATCAACTGCCTGCTTTCCCGGGAGCAGAGGGGTTCGGAAAATATACCGAAGGTGGCCGGGGTGGCCGGGTGATTTATGTAACTACGTTGGAAGACAATAATAATGTTGGAAGCCTGCGTTATGCCGTTAATCAGACCGGCGCTCGCATAATTTTGTTCAAAGTGTCGGGTACCATTCAGCTAAAATCTAACCTTAATATTACAAATGGCAATGTAACGATTGCCGGACAAACAGCTCCTGGCGATGGAATAACTTTACGTGATTACACCGTTTATATTGGTGCCGATAATGTGATTATCCGCTTTATGCGTTTTCGTATGGGGGATGTAACTGTGCAAGAAAATGATGCCATTTGGGGGAGAGAGCAAAAAAATATAATCATCGATCATTGTTCTATGAGTTGGTCTACTGATGAATGTGCTTCGTTTTATGACAACGAAAACTTTACGCTTCAATGGTGTTTGTTGGCAGAAAGTCTTCGGAATTCTGTACATGATAAAGGCAAGCATGGTTATGGCGGAATTTGGGGCGGAGTAAAAGCTTCGTTTCATCACAATCTTTTGGCACATCACGACAGCCGAAATCCACGTTTTTGTGGTAGCCGATACTCCAATAATCCGGATGATGAATTAGTAGATTTCAGAAACAACGTGATCTACAACTGGGGAGCAAATACAGCTTATGCAGCTGAAGGTGGTCATTACAATTTGGTCAATAACTATTACAAAGCCGGGGCGGCATCTTCCAATCGCACTAGAATTATTCAACCTTATGCCGATGATGGTTCCAATAAACAGCCTAAAGGCACTTATGGAATTCTTTATGTTGATGGAAATTATGTGACTGAAAGCTCCACAGTAACCAATGATAACTGGCAGGGAGTACACATGCATTCGTCGTTTACCAGTTATGCGCCGGGTGTAGTTAAAAGTGATATAAAATCGGAAACTGAATTCGAATCAGGAGGAGTTACAACGCATACTGCAGAAGAGGCTTACAAAAAGGTAATTGTATATGCGGGTGCAAGTTTAGCACAGGATTCTGTAGACATTCGTATTCAGGAAGAAACTGCAAGCGGAACCGTAACTTTTACTGATGGTGGTAATGGAAGTAGCAACGGGTTAATTGATACACAAGATGCCGTTGGTGGCTGGCCTGATTTAAAAACAGAACAGGCTCCGACAGATGCTGACAACGACGGTATGGCTGATGACTGGGAAACGGCGAATAATTTGGATCCTTACAGCCCGGACGATGCACAGTTAAAATCGGTGGATGGTGAGTATCCAAACATCGAAGTGTACATCAACAGTTTGGTTACCGATATTGTATCGGCTCAAAATCAGGGAGGAACTCCAACTGCCGTCAACCAAATAAAATGGAATGAAAAAGGAAGTAACAATGATATTAAACTGTTTGTGGACAACACTACAAACCAACTGAATGTATCGCATACAGGAGAGATAACTGAAGTGAAGATTTATTCTGTTACCGGACAACTTTTAGCGAATCAGGTTTTCAGGGAAAGCAGTATTAGAATGAATATATCAGGCCTGAAGAACGGAGTTTATATTGTTGCTGTTCGCGATGCCACTAATCAGGTTTATTCAGCAAAAATCTTGAAGTATTAGATGAAACAAGGTTTTTTTATGATTTGGCTTTTGTGTTTTTCGTTTGTTGGCTATGCTCAACAAGGCGTTCAGTACGAAATTGTTGTGGCGCAAGATGGCAGTGGCGATTTTGAGACAATACAAAAGGCAATTGATGCTACAAAAGCTTTTCCCGATAAACGAATTACCATCTACATAAAAAATGGAATTTACCATGAAAAAGTGAAGATTCCTTCATGGAACACACGTTTGTCTTTGATTGGCGAAAATGTTGAAACGACCATCATTACTTTTGATGACTACTTTGATAAGGTTAACCGTGGACGAAACAGCACATTTTTTACCTACACTTTACTGGTTGAAGCAGACGATTTTTACGCTGAAAATTTGACTATCGAAAATTCGGCTGGTCCTGTCGGGCAGGCAGTTGCTTTGCACGTTGAAGGGAATCGCTGCGTTTTTAAAAACTGCCGGATTTTGGGAAATCAGGATACTTTGTACGTGAGTGGAGAAAATAGTTACATGTTTTTCTCCAAATGTTTTATCGAGGGTACTACAGATTTTATATTCGGATCGGCAACAGCAGTTTTTAGCCAGTGCACAATGGTAAGCAAGAAAGATTCATACATTACGGCAGCCAGCACTAACAACGGGAAGGAATTTGGTTTTGTTTTTACTGATTGCAATTTGAAAGCTACAGACGGAGTAAGTAGAGTGTATCTGGGACGTCCGTGGCGGCCATATGCAAAGACTGTTTTTTTGAGGTGTAAACTGGGAGCCCATATTGCACCCGAAGGATGGAAAGAATGGAGCAACGCCGAAAATAAGTCTACTACTTTTTATGCTGAATACAAAAATACCGGCGCCGGGTCTGATGTTTATAAACGGGTTTCATGGTCGCATCAATTAGCTGACGAAAAAGCTCAAAAGTATAGCATGGAGAATATTCTTGGCGACTGGATTATTTCGTTTCTGTAGTCTCAAAAACTTTACTTAGAAAGTTCTTAACGATAGGAAATGCTTCGTCAAACCATGGGTGAAAAAGCCAGTATGGATGCGGTGTATCTTCTATTGTATGAACCTCGTTGTAGATATCATATCGCTTTAGTGTGTCGAGGTATTTATCTCGTCCGGCATGGAAGCGGGGCAGCGAGCTGTTTACGAAAAGTGTTGGCGGCGTGTTTTTACTAACGTAAGTATTTGGAGAACCTTCAATCCATAATTCTGGCTTTTCTTTAAAAGTTGCGCCAAACCAGCGTGCTCCGGCTGACGGTTTATTTGGATCGTCGTCCTTTCCACTTTCTGCGGGATCGGTAAAATCGAGTACGCCGTCCATATTTACAATTGCGTGAACTTTGTCGCTCATTCTTTGTCCTAAAAAATGTGAAGAAAATTTTGTAGTGTTTCCGGTAGTTCCGAGCAGAGTTGCCAGAGTTGCGCCGGCTGACGTTCCCAGTACTGCAATTCGGGAAGTGTCGAGCCTATAATTATTGGCTTGAATTTTAAACCACTTTACTGCAGTTTTTAAATCGATAACACCTGTCGGATATATGGCCTCGGGAGACAATCGGTATTCGATACTGGCTGTAATATAACCCGCTGCTGCCAATTTTTGCGCCAACGGAACCAGGTGAGACTTATTTCCAGAAGCCCAGCCTCCTCCGTGAATAAGTAGAACTCCGGGGCATTTCTTTTTCAACTTTTGCTTTGGATAAAAAACATCGGCATGCAATTCCCGTTTCCCGACAGCGCAATAAACAACGTTCCAATCAGCCACAATATTTAAATCAGAAAATGGAGTTACCGGAGTGATTTCGGGGTATTTTTTTACCGCTTTTTTGTAGGCACTGTTTACGGAGAAACTGGTGTCGCGCGGAAATTTTGTGGTCCAGTTTTGGGCAGAGCCAGTAAAAGGTACAATCAGAAGAAGTAAAAGTAAGGTTCTCATTTTCTATTATTTTGCCGTCAGAGAGAATCTGCTATCGGATTTGCATACAGGCTTCGACTTCGCTCAGCCAGCCGGTCACACTGAGCGGAGTCGAACTGTGATAGGTCTCGGAACACTGCAGCTTATTGATGTTTTAGCCCTAAAATACCAATTTATCACTTTTTTAGAAGGCCTATGAATTTTTTCATAGTATTAATTTCGGGTTCGCGTCCACAAGCCGATGACACCCATGTTGTTAGTTGCTTGCCCGGTTTGCTGATTAATAGAAACTGCCTGCCATCATCAACAATTTGTTCAAAATCGGCGGGATTGTAAATGATTGCAGCTCCAAGTTCAACAATTTCAGCAGCTACATCTTCGGGATGAACTCCCCATGCAGCAATTAGTCCATCTTCCTGATGAATCTCTTCACCTTCGTGATAATTAACCCCGGTCACAAATTGCACGGGTTCATCGCTTAACGAAAAAGCCTCTACTTTGGCATTTCTCTCTCCCGAGTAAACTGTAACTCTAACCAAAATGTCCACTTTCCTTCCCATGTATGGCACATCTTCCGACAACATTTCCATGTAGGAACAAGTTGGTTCTTTAACAACACGGGCAGTACGGTTAGAGACTGGATTTAGCTTTACAATCTTTTCCCCGTCCCAAAGGCGAACACCACCTAAACCAATAGTTTCTCCAACTTTATAGTAATCGGCTCCCCAACCTTCTTTTTGCTCTTCAGCTGTTGGGTACCATTCTTTGGCTTGTAATTCAAGCTGAGGCTTTGCTTTCGAATATATATCAATAGCAGCTTTTTCACTAAAATAAATCCGTAGCGCCATCCACTCATTTTCAACAGCGGGACCGTGATGTCCGATTGTTTTATACAAATCACCCGATTCTGCACTTATTTCATTTTGTTGCAAACTGTCGGAGCGCATAAACAGGCTCACATCAGTTTTATTTTGTGCCAGTGTTTGTAAAAACAGGGAAACAGCGAATAATAATATAGTTAGTCGTTTCATCGATAAGTCGTTTAAGATTATTTGTTTAACTCAACGGCAGCCATTATTACTGGGCCGACACCTTTCGGATCGTTCACTACCTTTTTTTCCGTAATGTAATAATTATAGTCGGCTTCGCGATAAGGATTGCCGCCTAATCCGCAACCTCCTACTGTATTGTTGAGGTTAGGGTAACCATCTTTTCCTTCGGTGACAAAGTTTTCGATGAAGCTGTCGAAGCAGTTGTTTGCAATTTCAAGGTACTTTACATCAAGCACACCCATTTTTGCTCCTTTTGCATAAGCGTAAATAAACATTGCGGAGCCCGATGCTTCAAGGTAATTTCCTTCGCGGCCGCCCATGTTGAGCACTTGGTACCAAAGCCCGGTTTCCTGATCCTGAACTTTTATCAATGCAGTGCTCAGGTCATTTAGTATTGTAATCAGTTTTTCACGTTCCGGATGATCTTTCGGAAGATATTCAAGTACATCTACCAGTGCCATCATAAACCATCCGGTTCCACGACTCCAGAAATGTTTACTCTGCCCGGTTTCCGGGTTACACCAACGCTCCTTCTTGCTTTCGTCCCAGGCATGGTACACCAAACCCGTTTCCGGATCGAGGGTACGCTTGTAAGCTTCTTCCATTTGAAAAGTTGCTTCATCATACCATTTGGGTTGATCGAAAACCGTGGCGTAACGCACAAGAAAAGGTTCGGCCATATAAATCCCGTCAAGCCACATCTGGTACGGATAGATTTTTTTATGCCAGAATCCACCCGAATTGGTACGCGGTTGTCCTTCCATTTGGTTAACCAGCGTTTCAACTCCCAATTTATATTTTTCATCTCCGTAATCTTGGTACAACGAGATCATACTGTTTCCGGGCCTCACTCGGTCGATATTATAATCCGATGTTTTCTGTCCGTCGATTTGACCATCGTCGTGCAGAAAATAATCGATGTAGTCTTTCATGTATTTTGCATACTTCGAATCAACTTCTCGCAGCGAGTATATTGCATCTCCGAGTAAACCGTAGTCGTATTCATATTTTGGGTTGTCGCGCAGATAGTATATCATGCTATCTGCCCGGTGCATTACTCCATCGGCAAATCGGGTTGCCCAGTAAAGATCTTCAGTAGTATTATTTTTAGGACTTGAGCAGCCAAAAAATAAAAGGATGGTTAGTATTTGAAAAGTTGTTTTCATAGTATTAAGTTATCTATTCGCAAGTTTTTCTGATCAGTTACAAAGCTAAATAACCTAATTCTTAGCAGGTAGTTTATTTGTATCAATTTGCGTGACGTTTTTCCCAAACACAGGATATAATGCTTGGAAACGGTTAAAGAGGTGAAAGCTAATGTAAAAAATTTCTTAATTCGACGATAAAAATCGGTGTGGTAAAAAGATTGTTTTTATTTTTGCATCGCCTTAAATGAATGAATGTTCATTTATTAATTGAGGGAGATGGCACGTAAAACAGATCAAAATAAAGTTCAACGCTTGAAGCAATCAACCATGAAACTGGTTGTGGAAAGAGGTTTTGGAGGAGCTTCAGCTGCATTGATCAGCAAAGATGCACAAGTAGCATCCGGGTATTTTTACATGCACTATGAGGGAAAGTACGAAATGGTAGATTCTATTTTGCATGAGGTTTACAACGAAGTTTTAAGTCGTTTTGAAGACCTTGTTCAGGATGGATATTCGTTTTGGGAAACAGTAGAAAAGGTTGTCCGGCATTTTATCGACATTGCCAATACCGAGCCCGTGAAGATCAAATTTTTGTATGTGCTTACCAACGATTACAGTTTTTTACTCGACCAAAATATTAAGAAAAATACATACCGCATTATTAGTCGCTTTCGTGAGATGGGACAGGAGTCGGGGGACTTAGATGAGAATATTTCTGACGACGATTTGTATTTAATAATGTTGGCTACAATTTTTCAATACATTAACTTGCATTTTAAACGAAACGAAACAAATATTCATGAGAAGGAGACAAAACATCTCCTGTATCTGATTCAGAAGTTGTTAAAATAAATACCATGAGAAAGAGTATTGTTACATTTTTTGTGTGGTTTACGGTTATGGGATTTGCCGGGAATATTGCCGGGCAAACAAAGGCTCCTCAATTGATGAGTTTTGAAGAAGCCTACCAGATAATGGAGCAAAATAATCCTGGCCTGTTGAGAATGAAAGAACAGGTGAAACAAAAAGAGTTTGAGCAAAAAGCGAAACGAGGACTTCATTTGCCAACCGTTTCGGTAAATGCGCAGGCGGTAACCATGTCAGACCCGCTGCATTTGGATTTAACTCCGGTGCGCGATGCCATTGTTCCCCTGTACAACACCCTGGGTACTTACGGAGTGTTTTCCGGTGTTCCAAATCCTGACCCAAACACCAATCAGGTAATGCCCGTTTTGCCCGATAATATGAGTACTCAGGCTGTTCGAGAGAACTTGCTTAATGCAGCACAGGAAGTACAATCCGGGGATTGGGATCAAATGATTCAGAAGAAAAGTTTTGCTGCCGTTTCCGCAGGCTTTGTATGGCCAATTTATGCCGGAAGCAAGATTCAGGGAGCGAATGATGCCGCAGATGTGAACCTCGGAATTAGTAAAGAAGAAGTTCGGGTGGAGCAGGGTGCTTTGCTTACCGAATTGGTAGAACGCTATTACGGGCTGGAGCTCGGATTGCAGGTTGTAAAGGTTCGTGGGCAAATGCTGGAAAGCATGGAAAACCATTACCAGGATGCCAGGCTAATGTTCGACAATGGTATTATTGCCAAAGTAGAACTGCTTCATGCAGAGGTATCCAGAAATGAAGCTTCCCGGGAATATAAACAAGCCGTTCGGAATCTGGATATAATTCGATCAGGATTGGCCGCTACTTTGGCTAATGATTCTTTGCCGACTTTGACTCCTACCAGTCATCTTTTCATTAACAAAGAACTGGTTGGTTTGGGAGAATGGATTTCGAAAGCCAAACAGAAGAACCCGCAACTGAAGCAAATAGAAGGCAAAAAGGAATTGGTGAATATTAAACACAAAGTAGAAAAACGCGATTACCTGCCTTCTGTGGCTGCCATGGGAAATTATAACCTGGCCGACAAAGACCTGTCGCCATATATGCCCGACTGGCTGGTTGGCGTTGGAATGCAATGGACTTTGTTTGAAGGAATGAGCCGAAAAAATAAGATAAATGCCAGCGAAACACTGTATAACCAGGTTGAATTTGCAGAACAAAAAGCGCACAGCGACCTCGAAGCCTATTTAACAAAGTTGTACCAGCAACTTCACATGCAAATGGAACAGAAAACAGAATTAGAATCAACGCTGGAGCTTGCCAATGAATATGCAGAAAGCACGGAGAAAGCATTTGATGAGGGGTTTGCGACTTCAACTTCGGTTGTGGAAGCATACACAAAAGTAGCCCAGGTAAAGGCGCTACGTTTAAAAGTCCTTTACGATTACGACGTAGCCCTGGCACGCTTTCTTCAGGCAAGCGGATCACCGGAAGAATTTAGTTCGTATTGCCGTGGCGAGAATACAGTATTGGAATCATTATAGAAATAGAAAAATAAAAAATAAAAGCGATGAGTAAAAAAGCATTAGCCTCCTTGTTTGTATTGGTCGCGATTGTAGCATTTATTGTTTACACGCTGATAGTGGTACTAAAACCCGAGCCGGTAGTTTTGCAGGGCGAAATTGAAGCCAAAGAATACAACGTGGCTTCGAAAGTTCCGGGTAGGATTCAGGAAATTGCGGTTAAGAAAGGACAAAAGGTGAAGAAAGATGATTTTGTTTTTGCCATTAGTAGTCCGGAAATTGATGCAAAGTTAGCTGAAGCCAATGCTGCTCGCATGGCTGCCTATGCCCAAAGCCGGAAAGCAAAAAACGGTGCTCAGAAAGAAGACATTGATGCAGCTTATAGTACTTACATTAAAGCCGAAGCTGCTGCTCTGTTTGGCGAGAAAACCTTTCAGCGTATTCAAAATTTATACAACGAAGGAGTTGTTCCCGAACAACAGCGCGACGAAGCTGAAACAAAAATGAAAGCAGCTCGTGAAACTGCAAATGCAGCAAAATCAATTTGGCAAAAAGCTGAAAAAGGTGCGCGTGAAGAAGACAAAACTGCTGCTGAAGCTCTTGTGAAACGTGCCGATGCGGCTATCGAACAAGTTCAGTCATACCTCGATGAAACCACGATCCACTCGATTGCCAATGGTGAAGTTTCTGGTGTAAATGTGGAGGAGGGCGAGTTGGTATCTACTGGGTTTCCGGTAGTAAATGTGATTGATCTTGATGATATTTGGGCCACTTTGTACATTCGCGAAGATTACCTGAGCCATTTCAAAATGGGTGAGACATTTACAGCGATGATTCCTGGATTGGAAAATCAGGAGTTTCAATTTAAAGTAAATTACATTAGTCCAACTGCAGATTTTGCACGCTATAACGCAACAAAAACTTCGGGCGAGTTCGACTTGAAATCATTTGAAATAGAAGCCCGTCCGGTAAACAAAATTCCGGGGCTGCGTCCGGGAATGACCGCAGTGGTTCGCTTGTAAAAATAGTTTGAAATGACTATGCCGAAAAGACATCCGATATTTATGGTTATGGAGCGTGAGGTAGAAAGGATTAAGCGTAATCCTGCTTATCGTTTCCTTTTGTTTCTTGGGCCCATGATCGGCATTTTCCTGCTGTTTTTTATTTTCAGACAGGGAGTGGCGCGTGATCTATCCATTGCGGTTGTGGATCAGGACAATTCTAACCTTTCCATAAAATTACGGAATGCGCTCGAAGCTTCTCCCGATATGGCTGTGATAGCATCGCCTGCCGATATTTTTCAGGCACGAGAAATGCTCGAAAATGCCCAGGTTGATGCCATTGTGTTGCTTCCTTCCGGGCTGGAGAAAAAAGTTTACCAGGGAGTAGAAGCAGTCGTTCCGGCATACATCAATGGTACCAATGTGCTGAAAGGAGGTATTATTCAGCGTTCGGTACTAAAAACGGTGGGAACAATATCGGCCGGAATTCAGCTTAAAAAACAAATGCTCGGCGAAAAGAGCGAAACACAAGCCATGGCAAGGGTAATGCCGGTTGAGCTTCGGCAACATATCTTGTTTAATCCATACGGCAACTACAACTATTTTCTGAATTCAGCTTTAATGAATATTATGCTGTACTTGTTTGCTTTTTTGTCGTCGATATACACCTTCGGAAACGAACTAAAAAGAGGTACCGGGCTCGGTTTGCTGGAGACCAGTAATTCGAGTGTAAGGTTGGCAATTGTTGGAAAACTGTTTCCGTACACCGTAATTTTTACCGGTTTTGCGATGCTGATAAATGTGCTGCTGTACGAATTTGGTGGCATGCCGTTGAACGGAAGTTTTATTCTGATTCTTTTCGGACAACTGGTTACAATGATAACCTACCAGTTGTTAGGCGTTTGGTTGGTTGCCTTGACTTCTAACCTGCGCTTGTCGCTATCCATTGCCAGTGCTTATTCTATGATGGCAATAACCTTCTCAGGCCTTACTTTCCCTTTTGAAGGCATGCCTGCGGTGGCTCGGGGATTTGCAGCGGCTTTCCCGTTTACCTGGTGGGAAAAACTGTTTATCTCGCAATCGTTGCGGGGAGGCCCGGTGGGAGAGTCTTTGGTTTACATCTGTTATATTCTGATTTTTCAGTTGCTGGCTTATACCGGCTTTAATATGTACAAGCGTCGCCTGAGCGATGAAAAATACTGGGGGAAAGCATAACATGAAAGCTGGAAAGGAACATAATCCGAATGGTTTGGAACTGGTTGCACTTCATTTTAAACAGGAGTTGCGCGAAGTTTTTGCCGACAAAGGCGCTTTACTTATTTTGGTTGGTGCGATGATTATTTACCCGCTGATTTATTCAATCGGTTATTCGGGCGAAGTACTTTCTGAATTGTCGTTTGGCGTGGTTGATCTCGATCAAAGTAGTATGAGTCGCCAGTACACTCGTATGCTGGATGCTACCAACGAACTTGATGTTAGTTGTAATCCTGCGAGTTTAGATGAAGCAGAGAAGCTCTTTATGAAAGACGAAATAAAAGGCGTTTTGTTGATCTCTAAGGGATTTGAAGAGGATATTCTATCTGGAAAACAGGCGCATGTTTCTGTTTATGCCGACGGAAGTTATTTCCTGAAATACAAAGCTCAGATTTTGGCTTCAAACACGGTAAACTCATATTTCAACGCTGGAGTTGCTGTTCAACGGTACATGATTGAAGGGAAATCATTTGATCAGGCCGTGGTGGCAAGCAGTCCGATAAGTACACACACGCATATTTTGTATAACCCAAATTCTTCGTACGGAAGTTTTGTAATGCCAGGTTTAATTCTAATCATCATTCAGCAAACCTTGTTAATTGGAATCGGTATTCTGGGAGGTTCATTCTCTGCATCGAAAAAAACACCTTTTTTGTTGCCGGAAGACAGACGCGGAAGAGAAGTACTTCCGTATTTGCTGGGGAAAACCGGAGCTTATTTGGTGGTTTCTTTGTTCAATGTTGCTCTGGCGGTTATACTGGTACACCATTGGTTTAACTACCCTGACAAAGGAAGCATGTTGCATATTATGATGTTGCTGTTTCCGTTTTTACTGGCTACAATCTTTCTTGGTATTACAGTCTCTACTTTATTCAGACATCGTGAATCTGCAATTGTTTTTATGATCTTTCTATCGCCAATTGCACTGTTCTTAAGTGGAATTTCGTGGCCGGTATCAGCCATGCCTGACTGGATTGTGATGCTTTCAAAAATATTTCCGGGAACCACTGCAGTTCCGGCTTATCTTCGCTTACGGACAATGGGCGTTGGAATTTCCGGGATTCGCCACGATATGATTGTACTCTATATACAGGCGGCGATTTATGCGGTATTTACGCTGGTGTATTTTTACCTGCATGTTTATTCCGACAGTGCTAACCTTAGAAAAGAAAAAGGAATATTGAAATAATATTCAGAAAATGGTTGATTGTACCTTATAACTCTTTCTTTTTTATAAAAAGACAAAATATTCGGTTGGAATAAGTTTAAAAGTCTTCCATTTTTTATACTACCTTTGCTCTCGATTTTGGTGCCGCATTTTTCATTTAGCAAAAAAACGGTGAAAAGGGAATCAGGTGAAAATCCTGAACAGACCCGCTGCTGTAAGCTCCACTAAAGTCTTTGAACAATACTCAAAACCACTGTCCCGAATCCTTGGGATGGGAAGGGCGTTTCAAAGATGGAGTAAGTCAGAAGACCTGCCAAGATTTATAGTTGAAGGCTTTCGAGGAATAAAAGCCGGCGACAAACCTAGGCAAGGTCTCTGATTTTGCAATAAGTTTATCCCGATACTAGAATCTTCGAAAGTTGTTTTGATTGAAAAATTAAAATGACTTTGTATGTATTTTTATAGACTCTTTGGAGCAATTGCATTGCTTGTAGTATCATTCAGTGCTTTTTCTCAAAGCAAATTAGATAGCGTTCAGCACATCAACGAAGTAAAGGTAGTTGCCAAACGTTATAACGAGATTATTCCTGCTCAAACCCTGAAAGGGAAAGAATTACAACAGCTAAACAGTTTTTCGGTTGCCGATGCTATTCGTTTTTTTTCTGGTGTTCAGATTAAAGATTACGGTGGTGTTGGCGGAATAAAAACAGTGAATATCCGCAGCATGGGAACCAACCACATGGGTGTTTTCTACAATGGTATTCAGCTGGGTAACGCACAAAACGGACAAATAGATTTAGGTAAATTTTCGCTAGAGAACGTTGAAGAAATCTCGCTGTATAACGGACAAAAAAGCGAAATTTTTCAGTCGGCCAAAGAGTTTGGTTCTGCCGGAAGTATCTACTTAACAACCCGCCGTCCAAGATTCGCCAAAGGCAAAGACACAAATATCAAGGCAGCCTTACGAAGCGGTTCTTTTGGATTATTTAATCCCTCCGTACTTTATGAATATAAAATCAGCGAGAAAATCAATACTACTTTCAGTGCCGAGTGGATAAATGCTGATGGCAAATACAAATTTCGCTACCGGCGTGTTACGCCCTCCGGGGAACTTGCATACGACACTACGGCGGTTCGAAAAAACGGAGATATTGATGCTGTTCGCTTAGAAGGAAGCCTGAACGGCTATTTACCTTCTGGCTTTTGGAAAATACATTTGTATCACTATGATTCGGAACGGGGAGTTCCAGGAGCAATTGTAAATAACGTGTGGAGAAATGGTGAGCGTCTGTGGGATAATAACTCTTTTATTCAGGGGATGTACCAACAAGAATTAACGCCAAAACTAAGCACAAAAATTAATACTAAATATGCTTCAGACATTACCCACTATGTCAACAATGACGACAAACTTATTCATGTAGATAACATCTACAAACAAAAGGAATTTTATTTATCCTGGGCCAATAAATATTCAATATACAGAAATTGGGATATCTCCGCTGCTTACGATTTTCAATGGAATGGCTTGTCCGAATTTGTAGATGTTTCCAGAACAACCCACTGGCTCTCGGCTGCCACCGCTTTTACCGTGGCCGACCAATTGAAAATTCAAGCCAGTATTTTAGAAACCATTGTAAACGAAGAAAACCGCGAACGCGATACGGTGCCGAATAAACAAGTATTTACTCCGGCAGTATTTCTGTCTTATCAGCCATTTAGTGCCACTAACCTTGTTTTTCGCGCTTTTTACAAGAAATCTTTTCGTATGCCCACTTTCAACGATTTGTATTATACCGATATGGGCAACGCCTATCTCCGCCCTGAATATGCCGAGCAATATAATCTGGGCGTATTGTACGATATAAACCGCGAAAACCGAATGCTGGAATCATTTCATATTGGAGTTGATGTTTATTACAATTACGTGAAAGACAAAATTGTGGCTTATCCTAAAGGCCAACAATTTCGATGGACAATGTTAAACCTGGGCGAAGTTGATATCCGGGGAATCGACCTTACGACAATGGCAACATTTCGTTTTCTAAACGATTGGAAATTAACTACAAAGTTGCAATACACATACCAGGATGCGATTGATATTACCGACCCTGCCGACACCTATTATCGCGACCAGATTCCATACATTCCCTGGCACAGCGGCTCGGCAATTGCTATGCTCAACTGGAAAAGCTGGTCGATGAACTATAGTTACATTTATGTAGGAGAACGCTATAATCAGCAGGAAAATATTCGCTATAACTATACACAACCCTGGTATACCAGCGATATTTCGTTTTCAAAATCATTAAAAATGAAGGACTTTTCTCTGAAATTTTCAGCGGAAGTAAATAACCTGCTAAGTCAGGATTACGATGTAATTCTCAATTACCCGATGCCAAAACGAAACTACCGTTTTCGCATGAGTATTGAAATTTAAATGCTAAAAAATGAACCGTATTATTTGGATAGTATTTCTTGCGTCTCTGTTGTTTTCGTGCCGGAAAGATGAACTGGTAGTTCCAACAGAGTATGACATTTTACCCATTGAACTAAACCCCGATTCCGACCCCGTTGGAATGTACGTTTTAAACGAAGGGAACATGGGAAGTAACAAAGCCTCGGTTGATTTTGTGGATTTCAGAAACGCTTATTACATAAGGAACCTTTATGCCGAAAGAAACCCGTATGTAATAAAAGAACTGGGTGATGTTGGAAATGACATTCAGATTTACGGAAACAAGTTGTATGCAGTTATTAATTGCTCGCATAAAGTTGAAGTGATGGATGCCGAAACTGGAGAACGCATTGGGCAGGTAGATGTTCCGAATTGCCGTTATATACGCTTTTCGCGTGGCAATGCCTATGTTTCTGCTTATGTTGGGCCAGTAGCCATTGACCCCGATGCACAGCTGGGAGCTGTTTACCGTATCGATACAACTTCGTTGCAAATTACCGGAAAAGTAACTGTTGGTTATCAACCTGATGAGTTGGAAGTAATGGGCGAATACATTTATGTTGCCAACTCGGGCGGATATCGTGTTCCGAATTACGACTACACCATTTCGGTGGTTGAAATGTATGGTATGAAACAGGTACAAAAAATCCCGGTGGCCATCAATTTACATCGTTTACGCAAAGACCAATACGGGAAATTATGGGTTTCATCGCGAGGCGATTACAACAGTATCCCTTCAAACCTTTTTGTGCTGGAACGAAAAAGTGCCAATTCAAACGAAATGGTGGTTACCGACACCCTCAATATTCCGTGCAGCAATATGTGTATTCAGGGCGACTCACTTTATTTTTATAGTACCGAATGGAACGAACAAAACGAAGAGAATACTATTTCGTACGGCATTATCAACGTAAAAACGAAAGAACTGGTTACCGACCATTTTATTACCGATGGAACTGAAACCGATATCACCATTCCGTATGGATTGAAAATAAACCCAACGAATGGCGATATCTATGTTACCGATGCCAAAAACTACGTTTCGAGCGGAGTTATACACTGTTACAACCGCAATGGGAAACGAAAATGGAGCGTGCGTGCAGGTGATATTCCGGCACACATGGTGTTCCTGTATAAAAACTAAGCCGATGAAAAAAATTATACCAATACTAATAATTGCATTTCTGTTGCTTGCCTGCGAAAAAGAAACACCAATGGTAAACTTAGGGATTGACGATGTTTACACGGTTGAACGAATGAAGAAGATTATTTTTCACCCTGAGTTTCCTGGAAAATACGAATGGAGTATGAAAGATAAAAATGGGCAGGATTCAATGATTTCTACTGAACGCGATTACATTTTTGTTGCTGAAAAAACAGGAGAATACATCCTGAAACTTAATATTATTGATACTGAAAACCCGGTAGAGCATTCTGTTCAGATTGTTGTTTGGGATGAACAAGTGGCTTACAGTCCTTACATTACGCAGGTTTTTGAATACCGTCCGGCTCCCGGTCAGTTTGTAAATACCATGCCCGAATATGAAGACGGAGACACCGAAGAGACAATGTGCAAGAAAGCACAGGAAAGCATTTCCGGGAAAAACGATGTGATGGTTTCGCTGGGTGGATTTGGCGGCTACATAACTTTTGGCTTCGACCACACTGTTGTTAATGCAACCGGGGAAAAAGATTTTAAAATCAGGGGCAATTCTTTTTATGCCGCTTCTAATCCCAATCCCGATGCGCCGGCTGAAGGAGGCAGTTGCGAACCCGGAATTGTACTGGTTTCTTTAGATAGAAATAACAACGACATTCCCGATGACGAGTGGTACGAGCTGGCCGGTAGCGAATATTACAAGCCCGAGACCAAACATAATTATGAAATTACATATTACAATCCGGATGCTGATAAAATAGCCACACCACAACCCAACAGCCCAATTTCGGATACCACTTATATACACTGGACCGACAATCTGGGGAAAGAAGGCTATATACACAAAAACGTATATCACAGACAAGATTATTTTCCGAAATGGCTGAATACCAACCAACTAAAGTTTTGGGGGACAATCCTGGCAAACAACGCCGTTGACGAAAGTTCCAATAAAAACGGTTCGTATTATGTTCTATATGCCTATGATTGGGGATACGTTGACAATCATCCCAATGAATACGAAGACAAAATCAGTTTCGATATTGGCTGGGCAGTAGATAAAAACGGAAACACAGTTCATTTGCCCGGTATAGATTTTATCCGGGTTTATACTGGCGTTAACCAGCAATGCGGTTGGCTGGGCGAAACTTCGACAGAACTTGCCCGTGCTGAAGATTTACATATTCAGGAAACAACATCAGAATTACCCAATCCTTAAAAACAAAACAATTATGAATATAAAGAAACTACTAATTTGGTTTATCCTCTACCCTGCTTTTTTTGCAACGGCTGCTCAAACAAAACAATACACCGACGGGGTGTTTATCCTCAACGAAGACTGGTTTGGGCATAACAACAGCACCATCAATTTTCTGAATCCTGAAACAGGAGAATTTGATTACCTCATCCTCCAGGGAAATGACGATAATGCAGGCGCTTCATTAGGATGTACGGCCCAGTTCGGAACCATATACGGAGACAATCTTTATGTAATATCGAAACAAGACCAGGACCCCGGCGAAACAAACCCGGTAAGTGGCGGGCGAATTATTGTGGCAGATGCGAAAACCCTGAAGATAAAGAAGAGGATTCCTGTAATTTTTGAAATCAATGAAAAATCAGCTGCCGATGGCCGAGGCTTCGTGGGAGTAAACGAAAGCAAAGGTTATGTAGGTACTTCCAACGGAATTTTTGTGCTAAACCTGTCAAATTTTGAAATTACCAAAAGAATTGCCGGTACCGAAAATCCCTTGATTAGCGGCGGAGAAAGTAACGCTGATGGTGTTGGCCCTTTGTACAACAACCAAATTGGAATGATGTGCCGTACAGCGGATTATGTGTTTGCTATTCAGCAGGATAAAGGCGTATTGGTTATCGACCCTGAATCGGATACAGTTATAAAAACTATTGAAGGATGTTACAGCACACTCACCCAAAGCAAAGATGGAACGGTGTGGGTTGGAAAAAATTCAGATATGGCTTACCAGAAATATCCTTATGGAACTGTTGGTGAAAACTGGGATGGTAACCAATTGTTAAAAATAAATCCCAATACGTTGACCACCGAAATTATAAATATGAGTGGCGGTGCTGGCATTAACCAAACCTGGTATGCCTGGACAGCTGGATCGTTGTGTGCCAGCACCAAAGAAAACGCGCTTTATTTTGCTTATAACGAAAGCGACTGGAACTGGTTTACCACATCTAAAATGTATCGTTACGATATTGACAGCGATGAGTTTACTCTGATATACGACAGCGAAAATGAAGAACGTTACTTTTACGGAGCAAGCCTTCGTATCAATCCACTCGATGATAAAATATACGCTGCTTTATATATCGATAACATCAACCAGAATTATTTTATTTATCAGTTAGATAATGAAGGGAATAGGTTAAAAACCTTTGAACCAATTAAACGCTACTGGTTTCCGGCCATGTTTATTTTCCCTGATAATTATGCACCGGAAGTGTCGCAGTTTTCTCCGCTCACGCTCAATAATACACAGCCCGTAATGGTTAATTTGAAAGATATGGCAAGCGACCAGGATAATTTATCGGCAGCCATAACTAAAAGAATTCTTACAAACGATAATGAAGACATTCTTTCTGCAACTATTGAAAATAATGTATTAGCACTTACCGCAGAAGAAGGAAAGTCAGGAATAGCTCACGTTTCCGTACGATTTAATTCGAATGGGAAAACGGTTGACCGCGTGCAGGAAGTGATTGTTTCAACTACTGTTACTGATATCGAGTTAATATCGGATAAAGATATGGTCACGGTTTATCCAAACCCGTTTTCATCGTTCGTTATTATCGAATCTGCAAAAGAACAGGAAGTAACAATTTACGATGTTTCAGGAAAAATCGTACTAAAAACAAGAGTAAAAGCCGGAATAACCCGAATCAATACATCCGGAATAAGAAAAGGAGTTTATCTGGTGAAATGCGGGGTGAATACACTTAAACTTATTAAATAGAATTATTAGTCAATACAATAAAAAAATAGACAAAATGGAAAAATCGAAGATTAATATTCGTTTCGGAGTTTTGGTTCTGATAGTGCTATTGGCGGCATTTAGCCGTTTAATACCTCATCCTCCTAATTTTGCACCAATTGGAGCAATGTCACTTTTCGGGGCAGCTTATTTTTCGCGAAAATACCTGGCTTTTGTTGTGCCAATAGTAGCCATGTGGTTAAGCGATTTATTGTTGAACAACGTAATTTACGGGCAGTATTTCGACCACTTTGTGTGGTTCTACAACAGTTTTTACTGGACCTGCATTGCATTCGTACTTATTGGATTTATCGGTTTTGGATTATTAAAAAAAGTTCGCCCGGTAAACCTGTTAATTGCCACTCTTTCAGCTTCTGTTGTATTTTTCCTTGTATCAAACTTCGGAGTGTGGGCTTCGGGTACAATGTATCCCAATACTTTCTCCGGTTTAATGAGCTGTTATGCTGCCGGACTGCCGTTTCTCAAGAATACGTTGATAGGAGACCTTGCTTATTCTGGAGCGTTATTCGGTATATTCGAAGTTATTCAATACAAAGTTCCCCTTTTTAAAAGTTCGGCTTATACAATTAATAACTAAAAAAGGAACGGTAGCGTTCGCCAAAACCTTCTACCGTCCCCGATATAACAATACCATTAACAAATTAGAAATAGTATTATGAAACAAATTTACCTTTTTTCTCTGGCTTGTCTATGCGTTTTGCTGACAGGGCAGATTACCACGGGGCAATCTGCATATAAAACAGATTTGCCGCACAGCCGTACACAAAGTTCCGGCGATTATGAAAACAAAGTCAAAAGTGCTAACCTGCTCAATTATTCAGAAGCGGAATGCGATAATTCAGACGACTTTATTTCAATGTCTACAAAAGTTTACAAAAGTGGATTTACTACTCCAAACGGGTGGTATACAAGTTCAGCCGAGCGTTTTGAGGATTTCCTTTGTTTATTTGGTTCTCTGAAATCCCCTGTTCTTACTAACGGATGCAACTCCATTTCTTTTAAATATGCCAAAGATGATTATTATGAACTTGGCTATCCTTCGTTTAAGGTAGAAATTCAAAAGGAAACAGACGGAGTTTGGTCAACTGTATGGTCAGAAACAATAACAGATACAAAAGCAGAAAAATTAGTCTTTAATGAAATTTCTTACGACAGGCTAAAAATTGAAGGCACAGTACAATTGGTTATCACCCGTCTGTCTCCGAACGGTTATAATGGCAATCCTCCCAGCGGTGATGTTCCTGATTTAAAGGATTTCTGTCTGACGGACTATGTTCGCGACCTTGTTCCCCCTACAGCTCCTACAGAACTTGCTGCCCAGACTGAATTAACTTCTGTAACTCTTTCGTGGGAAGCTTCAACAGACAATGTTCGCGTAGAAGGGTACCAGATTTCCCTGAATGGAACAATAATAGATACCGTTACAACTACCAGTTTTGTGGTAAACGGGTTAATTCCCTCAACGGAATATACTTTTGAGGTGGAAGCATTCGACGATGACCGGAACAATTCGGAAAAAGCATCGACATCTGCAACAACCCTCGCTGATAATATCGCTCCTTCTACCCCGGGAAACTTGGCAGGGGTATCAAAAGAAAGTGGGATGATATTGTCGTGGACGGCTTCAACCGACAATGCTGGTGTGGCTAAATACAATATATATGCAGGTGGTAATTTGGCAGGCTCTACTTCCCAAATTACAGATACAATTACAGGTTTAGCTGACGATACGCAATACTTGTTCGAGATAGAAGCAGAAGATATTTCAGGGAACAAATCCGGAAAGGCTTCGGCAACACTATCAACAACTATTGACAAAGCAGTTCCAACAGTTCCAACAAATCTGCAAGCGAATGCCAATGATAATAAAATGGAACTTTCCTGGACAGCTTCAACCGATAATGTTGGCGTGGTTAAATACAATATATACCTTGATGGAAAGCTTATTGCTTCTACTTCAGAAACAAAAGATACTGTTCGAAACTTAAAGCCAAATACAGAATACCAGTTTGAGGTGGAAGCGGAAGATGCTACCGGCAATAAATCAGAGAAAGCATCTGTTACCACTTCAACACCTGTTGACAATATTGCTCCTGTTTCACCTGAGAATTTGGTTGCAGAAGTAACTGATAACGGAGTAGTGTTATCATGGACGGCTTCTACCGATAATTTTGGTGTAACTAAATACAATGTGTATGTAAATGGCGATTTTTTAGGTTCAACTACCAATATAGCGGATACAATCAAAGGATTAGAAGCTGGTACCGAGTTCCTGTTTGAAGTTGATGCGGAGGATGCTTCAGGAAATAAATCGGAGAAAACACCAGTTACTCTTTCCGAAGAAAGCACTGCAAAACTAGCGTTTTCTTTTAAAAATAATTTAGTGGTTAATCGTACGCGAGATGCCAGCGATTTTAGAGTGACGAAAAAATTTACCGACTTATTTAATTATCCTGACAGTTATAACTCTAAAACGAAAATTTCCGAATTAAGCGATATAACTATTACATACAATTCTACAAACGAAAATCATTTGTCGTTTGACGGCTACTATCATAGTTCATCCAGCGGTCAATACTTTTATTATAAAATTCCTGCCGGAGCCTATGGAACAGATACGCTAACCGTTAACATCGACTATCATGGCTTTACTTCTAATGTTTTGGTTATAGCAAATGTAGCTCCATTATCGGCCAGAGATGATTCTTATACAACCGATATTGGTGAAACGCTGGAAATGAATGTTGTTAAAAACGATGGACCTTCTGCGTATCTTAATGTTGCAAGCCTGGAAGTTCTTCAGAATACAAACACTGGTACACTTACCAACAATAACGATGGAACCTTAACTTATGTTAATGAAAGTTCTACCCCTAATTATTCATTCGAAAACTTTGAATACCGCATTGCTGATGTTGACGGAAATTACGACACAGCAACCGTGAAAATTAATATTCATAAAAATTCATATGCAAGCCGTGTTATCGAATTTATGCCTGCTCCGGGTCAATTTACCAACGAAAGTATCGGGCAAAGCAACTCGGCAGAAAAAACACTTGGCACACAGGACGGCACGATTAGTCTTGGGGCTTTTGGCGGTTACGTAATTTATGGTTTTGACCAGCCAATTACGAATAATCCGAAAAACCCTTACGGGGTAGATTTCTCGGTAAAAGGTAATGCATTTGCTGCCAATTTGTATGGTGTATGGACTGAACCTGCTGCTGTGCGTGTTATGAAAGATACCAATGGCGATGGAATTCCAAACGACGGGGAATGGTATGAACTGGCCGGCTCTGATTACTATATGAGCAGTACCCAGAAAAATGTAAAAATGACTTACTACAATCCTCATTATGATGAACGCTACACTGTTCCATGGAAAAAAGACAATGGCGAAACAGGCGCACTGTTGGCTAATGCATTTCATCAGCACCCTTATTATCCAGACCCGTTCGATTTTGGATGTAGTAGAGACTCTATGACTTATGAAGGGAGTATTATAAAAAGCTCGCTCGACATGAGTACGCCAAGTTACATTGAGTTTTACCGGGCGCCATTTTTCGGTTACTGCGATAACCGTGGTAACAGTTCAAATCTTACAGACCCTCAAAATCCATACTTTGCAGATGAAAAAGGAAAAGCTGCCGATGGTTTTGACCTTAGTTGGGCCGTTGATAGGGACGGAAAACATGTAGAATTGGACCAAATCGATTTCGTGAAAATATACACCGGAGGTTTTGCAAATGCCGGTTGGCTGGGTGAATGGTCGTCGGAAATATTGGGAGTGGGAATAACAACGCCCGACCCTGATTATGATCCACAGGATTATTATGTAAATTATATTGGGATCACGCAACTGAAAGTATTGAAAGGGCACAACTGTCAGTTCGAAGGATTTTTGTTTAAAAACGGTCGTCCGCAAACCGAAGGTACGCAACAATGGAGTTCATCAAAGCCGGAAGTAGGAACGATAGATAATACCGGCTTATTTACCGCTGTTGACAATGGCGAAACATGGTTGTATTTTTCTCAAAAAAGCGATGTTCCTACCGATTCTATCCGCTTGCTGGTAGTTGAACTGGAAGGTGTTATGCTGGAGATGGAAGGTAACTCGGCTGCATCGTCCGACAGTACCAGCCTTATTGTCGGTGAAAGTATTAGTATTACCGCCCAGGGATTGGATAACATTGGCGATGTTTTAAACGGAAGCACATCTAACCGTTTTGTTTACGATACCTACACATGGACAACTTCAAACCCTGAAATAGGAACAGTTGATAATGGTTTGTTTACCGGGAAGAAGGCTGGGCGCACGACGGTATATGCACATTCCGACAGCAATCCTGAATTGTCGGATTCAATGCTGGTTATTGTGAATGAAATACCAAAATTAAGCCCGGTAAGTGACCCGGTAATCATAGGATATTATGACGCTGTTGGAGAAAAAACAAGCAGCGAGTTATTCACCACCGGAACAAATTCAACAACGTATCTCAACTCGGTGGCTTCAAAAAACGGCTTAGCCAATCCTGTTATCGAAAAAAATGTTTTGAAATGTAATTTTCCAGAGGGAGTTTACGGAATTGATACGCTGATATTTAATCTTACTTCTTACAGGCAGGATACCACAATAAGCCTTACGTTTATTCATCAACCAGACGTACGTGAAAAAGAAGAACAGATTCTGTTTGTCAATAACGCTTTAGCTCAAAATCCTGATAAATCATCGCTGGTTGCCTACACTCCCGGTTTGGATACAATTAATGTGATAGATGACCAGCTTGATGCTTATTCTGTAAATGATGTGCTTGTTGATGGGGCTTTTGCTTTTGTGTCGGGCAAAAATTTCTTATCAAAATATGATCTTACAAACTACGAAAAAATAAAAACTGTTGATTTGAGCGATGACCAGAATGGAAAGCTTGCTGTCTTCAATAATTTACTATTAGTGGGGGAACAATCCAATCTCGCCATCTATTATAAAACGGATTTAGCTCGAAGTAAAGAAATTGCTTTGCCCGGAAATATAAGCAACATAAAGATTATTGGGAACAAAGCATATGTTTTTGTCTCTGATGACGCCAGCCAAAAACTTAGTTCAGCAGTGGTTGTTGATCTAATTCTTGGAAAAACAGAAAGTGAAAGTTCGCTTGCAGCGCCGGGGCTTATTCCTGCTTCTTATCTTACAGAAGGAAATTTTATATACATAACCGGAACGCTTGCCGAATCAGGCAATACAGCTTTAATGGAGTACAATAGTTTAGGCAGTATGTTTTCGGTATCATATACAGGCAAAAATTTAACAAATACTATGGATGCACCAACCATAATAAAAGGAGATAGTATTCTTTTGCCCGAGGGTAATGGTTTTGTGGCTTATAATACAACAACCAAAACTCTAGGTGCAAACATTCTTATGAAAGCCGCCGATGATTTTTATCCAACTTCAATTACTTACCACGCGTCATTAAACAAATATTTTGCAACTTATTCAAATGCAGCCCAAACAGCCTCCAAAGGTTTGGTCTTTGATTCTGAGTTTGCAGAAATATCTACCTTTGATAGTGTACAAACTGCCCCTGCATTTTTAACTGCTATTGATGCCTTTGATAATAATGACAAACCTTTGCCAGATTTATCTCAAACCATGAAAGATCAATCTATTTACGAAAGTACCACATATAGTGTTGCCATAACCATTGCAAAGAACTGTTTTGTTGATGGAGAGAATAATTTCGAAATCTATCCACGCTATTTGGAACATACCTCGTGGCTAACATGGGATACCAATTATACATCGTTAGGCAATAAGAAACTTGATGCCTTTTTCCCAAATACAGTGGATAAAGATTCTGTTATTACTATTCCGGTAGATGCGATAGATAATTATGGTTTTTCAGCAACCCGATTTTTAAATGTAACCATAAAGCCGCGTTTTTATAAACCGGTAGTAGCAAATCCTATTGCCGATACTGTTGTTGTAGTTAACAGCGCTGATATTAAAATTCCATTGGCAGATGTATTTTTAAATACCCCGAAACGGAAGGTAACTTTTGGGAAAACTGTTTCAGGAAATACGAATTCTGATTTAATATCTACAGCAGTAATAAATGATACTCTTAATCTGACCTTAGCACTAGACAAAGCAGGAGAAGCAATTATAACGCTGAAAGATTCTGCTATGCATAAAACTTACGGGGTAAAATATGTTGAAACGTCTTTCAAAGTTATTGTTGTTGACGAAGAAGCACCTTCAATACCAATAAACCTTACTGGTGAGCCAACCGACACAAGCGTTGTTCTTTCGTGGGAAGCCTCGATTGATGATGTAGAGATGGCAGGTTATATTGTCTATCTCAATGGGGACTCAATTGGAACAGTAAATGATACTACATTTACGGTAGTTGATTTGAAAGCAAACACAGAATATACGTTTGAAGTGGAAGCTTTTGATGTGGCTGGAAATAAATCAGAGAAAGCTATGCTTGTTCGGAACACTACAATAACAGGTATTAAATCATTGGAGGAAAATGAGTTAAAGGTGTATCCTAATCCTTTTGCTGATTATGTTATTGTAGAAGCAGAAAATGCCGGAAATACTGTCATATATGATTTGAATGGGAAAATAATGCTCAGTTTGTTTTTGCAGACAGGACGTAATCGTATTGATATGTCTGGTCTGTCAAATGGTGTCTATCTATTAAAACAAGAAATGAATACAGTGAAATTAATTAAGAAGTAATAAGTCTTCTTATACTGAAAGTCGGTTGCCTACTGGTGGTAACCGGCTTTTTTGTTTTTCAAAAACACTTTATTCTTAGAAGTATACAGCTTATTGGTTGAATGTCATTGAGTTGTATTCTTCTCTCATTTACGAAATCAGGCAATAGCTTTTTGCAAATTTTGCATTACCTTCTACCGTTGATGAATGCGCTAGTTTGGGTTAGCTACAAAAAAAATCACCTACAAAATATATTTGTAAGTGATTGATAATCTTGTTGACCTGCCAGGGCTCGAACCTGGACTCTTCTGATCCAGAGTCAGACGTGTTACCAGTTACACCACAGGTCAATCTTGAGGCTGCAAAAATAAATAAAAGTCCTAACATGTATGTCTTATTTTCAAAAAAAACTTGTGCAATGAAGCCAATTTAATATTTGCTGCTTAACAAAATATTGAAGAAATTTGCCTCGGATTCAACTAATTCCAAAGCGTGTTGTTTACAATCTGTCTGAATACCAACAAAGAGAACCAAATTGATGAATTCTGAGAATCTTTCCGCTCGTGCGAATAAAGGGAAATCTATTGTAGTGCTTCCGTTTGTGAATATGAGTGCTGATCCTGAAAATGAATATTTTAGCGACGGTATAACCGAGGAGATAATTAATGCTTTAACGCGAATAGAAGGATTGAAAGTGATTGCGCGTACTTCGTCGTTTTCTTTTAAAGGGAAAAACATCGATGTACGTGAAATTGGCGGTCAACTTGGCGTGTCGTCGGTACTGGAAGGCAGTGTGCGAAAAATTCAAAACCGCGTGCGTATTACTGCGCAGTTGATTGATGCGGAAGACGGTACTCATTTTTGGTCGAAAAATTTCGATCGTAATTTTGAAGATGTGTTTGCTCTTCAGGATGAAATTAGCTTGCTAATAGCCAACCAGATTCGTGAAAATTTTGGGCACTTCGATATTCAGGAACATTTGGTAAGTCAGTCTACCAAAAATATTCAGGCTTACGAGTTGTACCTGAAAGGGCATTTTTTTCAGTTAAAATGGGATGCCGATTCTATCCGGGAAGCAACAAAATATTACGAAGCTGCAGTGGAGCACGATCCGGGTTTTGCGCGGGCTTATTACGGTTTGGTACAGAGTTATGGATTATTGGCGGCTTGGGGGTACATGCCTGCAGAAGAAGGCTTTTCCAAAGCAATTAATAATTTTATGATTGCTGCCGATTTGGATAAATCTTTACCTGAGTACGGGATGTCTTTTGTTGGACGAACTTTTTGGATGGATTGGGATTTTCAGCCTACCTATAATCAACTGCGCGAAACCCTAGAACTTCACCCAAAATACACTGATGCACTGGAAGCTATGGCCGAGCTGTTTCTTGCGCACGGGCACTGGGCACAAGCCGAAAATTACATCAAACGGGCAATGTATATTGATCCGCTTTCCGCGAACCATTATTACACGCTGGCGCATGTTAATTATTACCAAAAGAAATTTGATATTGCGCTGGAACTGGTGGAAAAGGCTTTGTATATCAATCCCGAATTTGTACTGGCTTACGAGTTAAAAACTTTGTGTTTGATTTGGCTGAATCGGAGCAACGTTTTTGAAACCTTTATTGCCAACCATGAGAATGTTACAATAAAACGCCTGTTTTTTGAAGTAATAAATGGAGATAAGAAAGCTTTACCTGCGGCAACAATAAACGAGTGGCAAGATGTGGCAAAAAATGAACGTCAGATGGTGCCTTACGAGTTGTTTATTCTTGCCAATACCAATCATAAAAAAGAAGCTCTTAACCTGCTAAAAGAGTATATCGCTCAAAAACGGGGGCAGATTATTAATTATCGGCAAGATCCTTCGTTGGAGCCTTTACGCGAATTTGATGAATTTGCCACACTGCATGTTTCAAACTTTGAATATTTTGAGGAGGAAAAGGCTTCTGTTGAAAAAAGAGCTGATGCTAAACCCAATACTTCAGAGCTTGATGCGCAGATGAAAAAGCTGATGGATTTTATTGAAAAGGAAAAGCCATATCTTGATGCGCAGCTTAGTTTGGACAGTTTGGCCGCAAGTATTCAAGTGCATTCAAACCGCCTTTCGTTCCTAATAAATGAAAAAACAGGCATGAATTTCAATGAATTCATTAATCAGTTTCGCCTGGCAAATTTTAAAGAAATAGCGCTGGACGAAAAGAATGCACATCTTACTATCCTTGGACTTGCCTATGAAAGTGGTTTCAATTCGAAAACGGTTTTTAATGCCTATTTCAAAAAAATAGAAAATACTACACCGGGCAACTGGTTGAAACAAGCGAAACAATAATCTTCTTTTAAACCTCTCTTTTCTACAAGTCCGAAATCACATCGGAGTACGGATTCTCACGAAGAAGTTCTGAATTACATATTCGGACGATTGCTTCTTTTTTCTGCTGCATTTTTGTACCGTCAAAACAATTCAGAAACAGAAAACAAAAATGAAACAAATGAAAACAGTAGAAAGAAAAAACACAATTATGAGAAGAGTAAAAAGACTTTCTTTTTCAGCTGCAATTATGATCTCGGTTTTATTTACCGGGAGTGCAAGTGCCCAAGGCCATGAGAAAAAGGATTCAGAAAAATGGATCAGTCCTGCCCGAACAGCGATAAATGTTTGCCCGGGAGGAGTTGCCTTTGGATTTTATTCGGCTAATGTTGAGCATTTATTTGGCGAAAATCATGGGCTGGTTTTAAGAGGCGATTTGGAAACCATTCCAAAAACTTATTCCGACGCAAAAATAGATGCAAGCGGAAAGGCAGTAATACTGAATTACCGCTACCACATTGGCGGAGGATTGAATTCGTTTTATGCCGGTGCTTTTGCGCGTTATCGAAATATAAAAGGCGACGGAACTCTAGAATCGGGTGCTTTTGATTTCAAGCTGCCGGAATGTACCGTTGGTTTGAATGTTGGGAAACGCTGGATTTGGAAGAGTGGATTTACCATGAACTTTGCGCTTGGTTATGGTTATGCTTATGATGAATTAAAAGTGAATAATTCAAGCCCGGCTGCAATTGATGCAATCGATGTATTTCGCGATGACTATGCTTTTATGAATGGCTTCCTTGGAGAGTTTTCCATTGGTTATGCTTTCTAAAAGTAAAAGAAAGTATCCTCGGTTTACAAACTGAACTAATTTTAATGAGTTGTTCTGAAATGACAAGAGAGAAGTAGTTGATGTAGCATGCGATTAAAGAAAATGAGATGAAACAGTTTTATTTGGCAACAGGTATTCTTTTAGCACTTTTATTTTTAAGCGGATGTTCTTCTGACTTCAGTAGTGGTGGAGCCCGCGAGAAAACGGAGAAGTTGTTTCAGAAAGAACTGGCAAAAGACAATGTACACAACGCATTCTTGCAGGTTTGCTCGCCCTCGAAAGAAATTGAATGGAATTTTGTTGGTGGACAATTTCAAAACGGAGAAGCTGTTACTGCGGCCAACCCGTTTTATACCGCCAGTATCGGCAAAACATTTACAGCTACAGCTATAGCTGTTTTAGCAGAAGAAGGCCGTTTAAAATTCAACGATAAAATCGCACAATTTCTTCCCGATTCAATAGTAAAAAAACTGCATGTTTTTGAAAGGAAAGATTACTCGAACCAAATTACTATTGCCCAATTGTTGCAGCACACATCAGGTTTACCCGATTATTTTGAAGGAGAAACCATCGACAACAGCCCAAACGTGATGGAGATTTTGTTTGCCAATCCCGAAAAATTTTGGAATCCGCACGAAACAATTCGATTTACCAAAGAGAGGATGCAGCCCTTATTTGTGCCCGGTACCGATTATCACTACACTGATACCGAGTATGTTCTGCTGGGCTTAATTATTGAAAAGCTAAGTGGAGTTTCATTGCACGAATTTTTCAGGATGCATTTTTTTGAGCCACTTGAAATGGAAAATACCTCAATGCTTTTACGTTCCGAACCTTTGGAAAAAACTGCAAGAATGGCTGAAGTTTATGTTGGTGAAATAGAAGCCAGCGGGATGAAAAGTCTGAGTGCCGACTGGGCAGGTGGAGGTTTGGTTTCTACCGCGAGTGATTTGAATAAATTTCAGCAGGCTTTGTTTTCGGGGGAAATTATTTCAAATGAAACACTAACAGAAATCCAAAACTGGATTCCCGAAACCCGTGGGATGGAGTATGGCTATGGCTTGCGAAAGATATCTTTCAAAAAGCTATTTCCCGCTTTGCCTGATCTAGAAGTGGTTGGCCACTCCGGAATTACCGGGTCTTTTATGTTCTATTGCCCAGAACTGGATGTTTACCTGGCGGGTACACTCAACCAAACAAAGGATGTAAAAAGTTCGGTTGCGCTAATGGTGAAAGTGCTTTCAGTGATCAGAAAAATGAAAGAATCCAAAAGTGGAAATTGAAAGTCTATACCGTCAGAAGTTGGTTGGATTATCGTTGTCGTATGAATTGATGACAATTGAAACCTCTTTCTGCGATACTAACATCGTAATAGCCGGCACGGAAGAAAATCCTCCTTTGGTATTAATTCATGGGAATTTTGGATGCGCTCCGTCAGCTATCGGAGTGATGGTAGAACTGCTGGCTCATTTTCGAATTTACGCGGTTGATATACCCGGGCAGCCAAATCTGAGTGCTAAATGTAAGTTCAACATGAAAGACAATTCTTACGGGGAATGGATGTACGAGATTATGTCGCGATTAGGCGTTTATAATGCAACTTTGGTTGGAGTCTCCAGGGCGGTTTCGTAGCATTGAAGACTTTAGTGTTTGATGAAAAGCGGGTTTCACGCACATTTTTAGTAACACCGGAAGGAATTGTAAACACGAACCTGTTTCAGTTTTTTCTGAAAGTTATTTTGCCGGTGAAGCGATACCGGGCAACGAAGAATACAAAATACCTAAGCCGGTTTTTGGAAAAAATTTATTCTGAACAAGATGAATTTTCAAAAACGTTTTTATCCAATGTGTATTTGCATTACAAAACAGACTTTTCACAAGCTCCTTTAATCGGAAAGAAAGAGGCATTGCAAATAAAAACACCGGTACACATTATTGCCGCGGAAAAAGATTTGCTGTTCCCCGGAGAAAAGATAATTAACCGGGCAAACAAGATTTTTCCATTGCTAAGCGAAGTGGTTTTGCTTGGCAATTCAAAACACATATTATCAAAACAAGACAACAGAAAAATAGCAGAATTAATTCGTAAGAGTATCGGGCTTTAATCCCGTAACAAAAACAATTTTAATCATGAAAACAAAACTTTACACACTTATCCTTTTTATTTCAGCATTAACCTTTTTCAGCGCGTGTAGCGACGATGAAAATCCGCTGCCAAATCCCGGAGATTATACCGATGCACTAACCTTTTTTGAAGACATTGACTTTAGCGGTTCGGTATTAATATCGAAAAACGGAGGCGATATTTTGCGCCGGGGTTTTGGAGAGGCCAACAAAAATAACGCGACATTAAACGATGTGAACACAAAATTCAGGATTGGATCGGTAAGTAAAACGCTAACAGGAATGGGCGTTGTTCAGTTAAAACGTGACAGTTTGATTGCCGGGTTCGACCAGCCGTTAAGCGATTTTGATGCTGACTTTCCGCATGGAGACAAGATTAGAATCCGGCATTTGTTGAGCCACCAATCTGGAATTCCGGATTATTTGTCTTTTGTAGAAACCAAAGCTAAAAGTGGCGAGCAGATTTCTCCTGAAGACATTTATGCGTTGGTAAAAACTTATCTGGCTGATAATGATTTGGACTTTTCGCCCGGAAGTTCAATGGCATATTCAAACACCAACTTTCTGATTGCGGCTTTGCTGATCGAGAATTTATCGGGAGAAACATATGAAGATTATATAAAAACAAATGTGTTGGAACCGCTAAATATGACCAATACCGAAATGGGTTCCAATGTTATTTCAGACGAAGCATATGCACAAGGTTACAATGGAAATGAAAATGTTTCGGAGTATCCGATGGAAATTACTTTGGGAGCCGGCTGCTGGACAAGTACAGTTGGCGACCTCGAAAAATGGTGCAAAGCAGCCATGGGCGACGAATGGTTTTCTGCCGATGAAAAAGAGCTTATCTTTGGGGGAGAGGTGCCTGCCGAGAGTACAACTTTTGGCCTGGCCTGGTTTAAAAGTAAAATTAGCGGGAAAAAGTTTTTCTGGCACGGTGGCGATATTGATGGCTTTGCATCGCTTATTGGTTTTGTTCCCGAAAGTAGTGGAGTAGTAATTACCTTAAGTAATCAGCAAGACGACACCGGGGCAAAACGAAATTTGATTATAGAAACCATTCTTCAGAATGAACTTTAGAAAGGAATTAAAATAAAACTGGTATGAAAAAAATCGCGATTGCAGGATCAACCGGATACCTCGGAAAATATCTGGTAAAGAAATTGGCTGAGCAGGAAACTGAAAGTGTTGCGCTAGCCCGTAGTACAAGTAAACTAAGAGAGTTTAACGGAAGCAAAATCGAAATTGTTGAAGCTGAAGTTACACGCCCCGAGACATTAGTCGGGGTTTTAGATGGAGTTGACACCCTGATTTCTACAGTAGGAATTACGCGGCAGAAAGACGGTTTAACATACATGGATGTGGATTACCAGGCAAATATTAATTTGTTGCGCGAAGCTGAAAAAGCCGGGGTCAGAAAATTTATTTACGTTTCGGTGTTAAATGGAGATAAGTTACGACACCTGAAAATTTGTGACGCAAAAGAACGCTTTGTTGATGAGTTGGAACAATCGGGGTTGGAATATTCTGTTATCCGTCCCAATGGATTTTTTTCTGATATGAAAGACTTCCTGGCAATGGCAAAAGGCGGGAAAGTGTATCTTTTTGGCGACGGAACACTCAAGCTAAATCCCATTCATGGCGAAGACCTGGCAAACGTAGTTTTGGATGCAGTTGATCAAAATACGAACGAGATTAATGTTGGCGGTCCGGATATGTTGTCTCAGAACGATATTGCTGCGCTCGCTTTACAAGCTTATTCAAAACCAATAAAGATTGTTCATTTGCCCGACTGGATCAGGAGATTCATCCTTCGGGCTGCGCGAACATTTACCACTTCGAAAACATACGGACCCATCGAATTTTTTATGTCGACTATGGTGATGGACATGCAGGCACCCAAATATGGCAAACATCATTTGGAAGACTTTTTCAACGCCTCTGTTCAAAAATAAGATTGAAATATGGATGTCCCGGATAAAAACAAAACCTTTCCCTTAGAGCACCACAATAAGTTGTGTTTTCTGAAGAATATCATCACGAATCCCAACATCATTGTGGAAGATTACACGTATTACGATGATTTTGATGATGTTCATAATTTTGAAAAGAATGTAAAGTATCATTTTGATTTCGTGGGAGACAAGTTGATTATCGGAAAATTTTGCATGATTGCTTCCGGTGCTACTTTTATTATGAATGGCGGCAACCACCTCACAGATTCAATATCTTCGTATCCATTTTCAATTTTTGGTGGCGATTGGGCAAATGCCATGGAGGGGAAAAGCTTTCCATTTAAAGGCGATACGGTTGTTGGGAATGATGTTTGGATTGGGCACAACGCCGTGATAATGCCCGGGCTTAAAATCGGAGATGGAGCTATAATTGCAACAAATTCAACAGTAACGAAAAATGTTGAACCATATACAATTGTTGGAGGTAATCCTGCAAAGCCAATTCGAAAACGCTTTTCTACTGAGCAAATTGAGATACTTCTGCAATTGCAATGGTGGAACTGGGATATTGAGAAAATTACCCAATCAGTGAAAATTCTTACGGGGAGCGATGTAAATGCACTTCGTGAACTTTTGAGCGAATAATAAAATGAAGACAATCTTAGCAATGGTTATTTTTATTCTGTTTTCGGTTAAAGGATATTCGCAACAGCTGAGCAAAGAAACCTGGCTTGAAGATTTGGCGGCATATCGAAGCGGACTGGAAGAAAAACACATTGATCTTTTTAACAAGTTAAACAGAACTGAATTTGAAACCGATTTAGCGAATATACGAGCTGAGGTAGGAGATAAGCCGGATTTTGAAACCGTGATCGACCTAATGCGGCTTACCCGTAAAATTGGTGACGGACACACAGCTGTGTCCATTCGAAACCTGGATACCCATAGCTTTCCTTTTGTAGTGCAAAATTTTGATGGGCACTTTAAGATTATAGCCGTCTCGCAAAGGTACAGCCATTTGTTAGGGGAAGAACTTACTGAAATTAACCAGCGACCAATTGAAGAGGTTGCTGAAAAGATAGGAGAGGTTGCTCAGTTTGTCGAGAATGAGAATTCGTTGCAAACACGTACATCGCAGTATCTTACCAATGCGGAATTGCTTTATGGGTTAGGGATCATTTCTGAGAAAGCAACTGCTGTCTTTACCTTTCAGGATGAAGCTGGTATAAAAACATCGGAAGATTTAGTGGCGCTAAATAAAGCAGATTATAACGAAGCTGAATTCAACCGGATTGAAATTGGCGTACCTGAAATCGAAGTTCCAGCGAATCCTGCATTAAAGAATTTCTGGTATGCCCCGGTATCAGGTACCAGTGCGCTTTATATTTATTTTGAAAGTTATCCAAAGTTTGAAGAAATGATGACTGTTGCAGAAGAAATGGTAGGCTACATTTATCAGCAGAATATCCAAAAATTGGTGATCGACTTAAGAAATAATAGTGGCGGCGATTTGTATGTTGGACTGGTGTTGGCTAATGCTTTGAATGTTGCCGATCCGGTAGATTGGAAATCGGGCGTTTATGTTTTGTGCGATAATGTAACTTTTTCGGCAGCAACGAGCAACACTGCACTTTTTCGTGAGCTATTGAATGCCAAAATTGTTGGCGAGGCCACAGGTTCGAATCCTACCGGTTATCAGGACATGGATACTTTTGAGCTACCAAATTCAAAGCTGATAATTTGTTATTCGAAGCGCCTGTTTCGCATCCAGGAAACAGCAAGCTCCGGAGTTCAACCCGATGTTTCGTTGAAATACGAATGGGAAAGTTTTTCGAAAGGGAAAGACAATATGCTGGAGTGGGTGATAAGTGACATTGAAAAGTAGACGTTTCTTATCTAAACACTTTTTATCCTTCCTGAATGATTAAGTTAAGAATAACTTGAACTGAGAAAAATTAGATTCTGTCTTAAAATGATTCTGTGCCTGACAGATCGTATTATTTTTACGTTCATTCTAAATTAAAACTAAGTAAGGATGCAGACAGGCAGCACAGAAACATATTTTGTAGGAATTGATATTGGCGGAACCTGGATAAAAGGTTGTTTATTGGCCGAAAATCAGATAAACAGTTTTAAGCGTTCCTCTTTGGATGAGGTAAAAACAACAAGAGTTAAAAGTCCCTTGAATTATTCATCAACCAAAGAAGAATTACTAGAAGCTATCGACGAACTTATTTCCGCGATTCTTCCTGGAAAATCGGCTATAAAAGGCATTGGGATCTCTACTGCCGGTATTGTAAATTACGCCGGTACTAAGGTTCTGAAAGCTGCTGCTCATTTAACAGCGTTAAAAGACGAGAGTTGGATAAAAGAGCTTGAAGCCAGGTATAACTGTGCCGCAATTTTAATTAATGATGCCGATGCTGCAACTATTGGAATTGCTGAAAAAGGCTTTCTGAAAGGCAACAAGGCCGTTGGAATAATGCCCGTTGGTACGGGATTGGGATTCACTGTTTGGAAGAATGGCCGCAGATGGCGCCCCGGGAAAATGCTTAACTTACTTGGAAGTATCAGAACTCCAGCCGGATTTTATGATTCTATTGCCAGCGCATCGCAATTGGCGGGTCAACATCCGCAGCATGAACTACAGGAAGTACTCATTCATCCCAATTTTGAGACTGTCCGAAACACATACATTGATAACCTTACTGAAATTATAAACACAGCAGCTATTATTTATAATCTCGACGAGGTTTTGGTTTGTGGTGGTTTGGCTGATGCTGCGATTGAATGTAGTTTCCCTTTGGAGGAAAAACTGAATTCTATTTTACAGCACACGCCGGTGGAATTAAACAAAGCGGTGAAAGTCAAAATCCTTCCCAATGGAAATTCGTATCAATTGATTGGAGCATTGTGGTTGGCTATTGGAGAAGCAGCAGCAAAAAGCAAGCGCATAACGCCTCGATATACAGAAATCAAGACAGAAGTTCCCTACAACAAAGAAAATCGCTTGGAGCAGCTTTCTACTTCTGATTTGGTAAGTACTCTTTTAAAGGCAGAACAGGAGGCCGGTAGCCAGTTGGAAAAGAGTGTTTCTTATATTGAAAAAGTGGTTGACAAAACTGTGGAACGCTTGCAAAAAGGCGGACGGATTATCTACGTGGGAGCAGGAACCAGTGGGCGGATTGCTTCGATGGACGCTGTTGAAATTCCATGTACTTACGGTTTCCCGGAAGATAAAATATTGAGTATTGTTGCCGGGGGAATTGCCGACGCAGCTATTGAAATTGAATCCGATTTTGAAGAAGATGCCAGTGCTGTTCCTGAAATGTTACTTCTGAATATTCAGCCCGAAGATGTGGTAATTGGAATTTCCGCCAGCGGAACCGCTTATTATGTGCAGTCGGCTTTGGCGTTTGCAAAAGAACGCGGCGCTTATTCCGTTTTGTTACAAAGTATGCTTCCCGAAGCCTCGCATCCGTTTTGCGATATTACAATTCCGATGAACTCCGGCTACGAAGTTGTAGCAGGCTCAACCAGAATGAAAGCTGGTACCGCAACTAAACGAATTCTCAATTTTATTTCTTCTTCAGTGATGATAAAGATGGGAAAAGTGGCCGGTTCGTATATGGTTGATGTGGCCTGTATTAACAAAAAGCTTATTGAACGGGCACAGGATATCTTAGGGAAGTTGTATGCCTTAGAAAAAGATGAGGCCATAGAAAAATTACAGAAACACAATCTGCAATTGAGTAGCGTAATAGAAGAGATTACAAAAAGTACGAGCAACTAAATTCTGGAGAAACACCGGATTTAAGTAATAATTCATTTTAAAAAATCGCCAACGAATTTGCCAACAAACAAAAAAGGAATCCACATTTGTGAATTCCTTTTGCTTTGGTTGACCCGCCAGGGCTCGAACCTGGACTCTTCTGGACCAAAACCAGACGTGTTGCCAATTACACCACGGGTCAGTCCTTATTGTGTCTTTTCGTTAAAGACGCTGCAAAAGTATAAAAAATATTTATTCTGCAATGTTTCATTAATATTTTTTTGAAATTGAGTTTTTCATCCGCTTTGGGAGTTTTAATGCATTGATAGATAGTGGTTTTGTTTTGGTATTTGTTGAGATGGTGATAGAAAATGACCTGTTTTTTCCTTCTGAAGTGCTTATTAAAATGGCCTCGTAAATAACATTAAAACCTTATATTTGCTTCTGTTCAAAAACACAAATTATGCAAAATACAAAGCTGGTCAACAATATACTCGGTTGGATCGTATTTCTAATAGCAACAGTAACTTATTTTCTTACCCTCGAACCTACTGTAAGTTGGTGGGATTGTGGCGAGTTTATCACCAGTGCATTTAAATTGGAAGTTGGCCATCCTCCGGGCGCACCTACTTTTATGATTTTAGGCCGGATGTTCACCTTGCTGGGGGGAGGCGCATCAAATGCTGCTGTAATGGTCAATGCAATGTCGGCTCTGGCCAGTGCCGGAACCATAATGATTTTGTATTGGACGATTGTACATCTTGCCCGGAAACTTTTTTCTGAAGACGAATTATCGGCAGGCGATCAGCTTGCAGTTTGGGGAAGTGGATTAGTTGGTGCTTTGGCATTCACTTTTACCGACTCATTTTGGTTTTCAGCAGTTGAAGGCGAGGTTTATGCATTGTCATCTTTCTTTACTGCGCTTGTTTTCTGGGCAATTTTAAAATGGGAAAATGTTGCCGATGAAAAAAATGCAAACCGTTGGTTGATTCTTATTGCTTACCTGGTAGGGTTATCAATTGGGGTTCACTTGCTTAACCTCCTGGCAATACCTGCAATCGGCTTGGTTTATTACTTCAGGAAATATGAATTTTCGTGGAAAGGCGTTATTTGGGCGTTAATAGCGTCGATGGGAATACTTTTGGGGATTCAGTATGGAATTATTCCCGGTGTGCCGAGAATTGCATTTTTGTTTGACCGCATTTTTGTGAACGGATTTGGCTTGCCATTTAACTCTGGTATTTTGTTTCTGATTGTGTTAACCGTAGTAGGTTCAGTTTGGGCACTACGTTACACAAGGGCGCGAAATATGGTTGTATGGAATACAGCGGTAACAATGGTTATCGTTATTCTAATCGGCTATTCTTCTTTTGCGCTTATTCTTATTCGTGCTTCGGCCAACCCGCCGATGAATCAGAACTACCCTGATAATGCCTTTGCTTTACTTCGTTATTTAAACCGGGAGCAATACGGCGACCGCCCCTTGGCTTATGGACAATACTATAATGCACCAAGAACAGGTACTGCGGATATTAAAGATCAGTACAACAAAGTTGACGGAGAATATAAAATTACGGGATCAATGGCCGGCAAGTCAGAATACGACCCCAAAATGGAAACAATATTTCCAAGAATGTACAGCGACAATGCTAACCATGTTCGCGCTTACAAAGAATGGGGCCGGGTAAAAGGAAAGCCAGTTCGTGTTCGCGACAGGGGAGAAGTGAAGACTCTGATGAAACCGACTTTCGGAGAAAACCTTCGTTTCTTTTTCTCTTATCAGCTGGGACACATGTATATGCGCTATTTTATGTGGAATTTTGTGGGGCGGCAAAACGATGTTCAGGGGCATGGAGAGTTTAACAACGGAAATTGGATAAGCGGGATTGATTTTCTGGACCAACCAAAAGTTGGTCCCAAGGACAACATGCCCGATTTTATGAAAAACGATCCGAGTCGGAATACATACTATTTTCTGCCTTTATTATTTGGTTTGATAGGTATGTTTTACCAATACAACAGAGGTAAAAAAGGAAAAGAAACGTTTTCTGTTACCATGCTGCTTTTTGTGTTAACAGGTATTGCAATTGTGGTTTACCTGAATCAATATCCGTTTCAGCCGCGTGAACGGGATTACGCTTATGCCGGGTCGTTTTATGCTTTTGCAATTTGGATTGGTTTGGCAGTGCCTGCGTTGTATTCGGTTGTAAACAAGGTGATAAAAGGAGTTCCCGGCGCAACTTTGGTTACTTTGGTGTCGATAGTGTTGGTGCCGGGTATTTTGGCTGCTGAAAACTGGGACGATCATAATCGGTCGGGACGTTACATGACACGCGACTATGCAAAGAATTACCTCGAATCGTGTGCGCCAAATGCTATTCTCTTCACTTATGGCGATAACGATACTTTCCCGTTGTGGTATGTGCAGGAGGTAGAAGGCGTTCGCCCCGATATCAAAATAATTAACATGAGTTACCTTGGTATGGACTGGTACATTTATCAGCAAACCTTTGCTACAAACGATGCTCCGCCCGTACCATTTACTTTCGATCGTAGCAAGTACTACATGGGCAGAATGGATGCGGTGTTGTTTCAAGATCGAATAAAAGGATCTGTGGAGCTGAGCGAGGCGATGAAATTTTTAGGAAGTGATGACACGCGTACTAAGGTAAAAGTTACCAGCGGAGCTATGATGGACTACCTGCCTTCTAGGAATTTTCATATTACAGTTGATAAGGACAAAGTATTGGCTTCAGGAACGGTTAAACCGGAAGATGCTGATTTAATCGCTGATAAAGTGGAGTTTAAGATCAGTGGAAGTATGATTGCGAAAAACGAAATGGCTGTTTTGAACATGATTGCTGCCAACAACTGGGAGCGTCCGATATACATCGATCATAGTTTACTTTATACCGATAATATTCATTTTCTCGATTGGTTGCAGTTTGAAGGCCTGGCTTACCGCTTTGTCCCTATAAAATCGCAGCGTCAGGGAATAATGAATGGTCACATTGATACCGATATTTTGTACGACAATGTGATGAATAAATTTGTTTGGGGAAATGTAAATGATCCGGATGTTTTTCTTGATGAATACAACAAAAAGCAGATTAACATTATGCAATCACGCTATATGTTTGCGCGCTTGGCCGATGCTTTAAACAGCGAAGGAAAAAAGGAAAAAGCAATTGAAGTGGTTGACCGGATGTTTGAAATATTTCCGAATGAGAAAATACCATACACTTACGATTCATTCCCGGCTGTAGAACAATATTATCGTGCCGGAGCAACAGATAAAGCAAATGAAGTTATTCGGATTATGGCGAAAAACAGCATCGAACTGATTGGTTATTATGCAGCGTTGCCCGAAAGGTTTGCGAAGTCGGTCGAGAACGAACAGAACCGGCAAATTTCCAGTCTCAGAAACCTGGTGATTCTTACCCGTAACTATAAGCAGGACGAACTTAACAAAGAAATTGATAGCCAGTTGCAAGCCTTAATTCAGCAACTTGAGAGCTAATCGATAAGTAACTACTGCTTGTTGATTTGCTTTTGTAGTTTTTTGGCGAGTTTGGTTCCCCGGGAGCGAATTCCCGGCGTGGGATGATATTCTATTTCGTGCTGAATGATTTCCAGAAGTTCCGGTTTTAGTTCCGGTTCTTCATCAGAAATATTATAGAGAATTTGCATGGCGTGTACCCTGTTTGCGATTGGTTCTTTAGCCGATGTAAAAGTGTTCATGCAATGGTCAACCAGAAATCCAAAATGCAGTTCCGGAATTTTATTTAAACTGATCAGTTTTAGAAAATGTCGTCTTTTCCCGAGGTGTTTTTCTTCTTTTAGTTGCTCGGTAATTTCTCCTATATACGGTTGAATTAGTTCCGGTTGTTTTTCGTGGATCTTATCCGCAAGATAGATCGCCCGCCAGCTGTTTTTGTGTTTCCCTTTTATGGCAATCTCCATCAATTCGGAAATACCTTCTGGTTGGTTTTGTAACTGAAGGAGAACAAGCTTGAAATTGTCCCAGGAATCGAGTAGGCTCAGAAGGTCGATTTTTTCCATTGTTTAACTTTCGAACAAATATAAGCAGAAAGAGAAAATCCCTTTAATCTTTTCTATTTTTACTGAATGATTGACGTTACTTGTGCCTTAATTATTCAAAACCAAAAAATACTTGTTGCGCAGAATAACCGGACTTCCGATCAGGCTGGTAAATGGGAATTTCCGGGAGGAAAAATTAAACCCAATGAAACAGATGAAGAGTGTATTGTTCGAGAGATTCTGGAAGAACTGGAGTTGTCAGTTTTTGTTTCCCGTAAATTAGAAGAAGTAACTTATGATTACGGGCATAAAGCGATTCGTTTGATTCCTTTTATTTGTAAAATTGAAGGTGGCAAAATAGTCTTGAACGATCATCAGGCAATAAAATGGCTTAGCAGAGAAGAGCTAAATGATGTGGATTTTTCTGCAGCTGACAAGGCACTGTTAAACAACAAAAGCAACGCAGATTTTCTAATGAAATACTTTCGGGAATAAGTGAACGAATCCGGATAAAACAACTGCCCAGCCTACAATGGAAATAATCATGTAGGCAACAATGTGTTTTCGTCGTCCATAATATTTATTGGCCAAAAATGCGCCAATAGGGATGGTTAGAATTACCGGTGTGGCCACAATAATTCCCCAAAAACCATATGTGTTTTTCAAACGAACAATGTAGCGGTTCTTTTTTGAGAATAATTTCGATTTTTTCGTGCTGAATGTCTTCTCGCAAGCCATTTTGTATTTCCTTTTTATGCCTTCAGGAATGAAAGTACAGAAATGCGGCCGTAGTTGTTGAAAGCCTCTGTTAACAGGTTTACTCAAGTAGAAGAAGAACAGGAAGCCTCCAATTCCTCCGCCCAAAACAGCAAGTATCGCGTGCTTGTATTCAAGCCCGATAATCATAGCATATGGTAACGTAACAATATATTTTACCGATGCCAAAAGCACAATATGAAGGATCTTTATTACCATTAATTACCCCCTGTACAACTTCTGCTAAAACGCAGCGGAGTAATATTTGTTTCGCAAACAGTAAAGAATAAATAAGAGTTTAAGTATTCTTAACGTATATCCGGAGTAATCGGTTCATTTTTAGGAGCTTATGCTCTGTGGATTAATTGACGACATTGATTGGAGAGCCGTTTAAGAAAGCTGCGAGGTTGTTGCCTGCAATTTTCATTAAGCGGCTTCTGGCTTCAAGAGTTGCCCACGCAATATGTGGAGTTATGTAACAGTTTTTTGCCGTTAGCAGGGGATTGTCTTTTTTCGGCGGCTCTATTGATAAAACATCGAGCCCTGCACCGGCAATGCGTTGCGAGTTGAGTGCTTCTGCGAGGTCTGCTTCATTAATCAGCGGACCACGACCGGTATTGATAAGAAATGCCCCGGGTTTCATCTTTCCGATAGTTTCTGCATTTATAAATCCCTGGTTTGCATCTGTAAGTGGGCAGTTTATACTGATAAAATCGCTTTCTTTTAACAGAACATGAAGATCAACCTGACGAACGTCTAAGCTGGTTTCTTTTTTACTTCGGTTGTTAAAAATTACTTTCATTCCCATTGCCAGCGCAATTTTTGCAACTGCTTGTCCGATCTGCCCGAAACCGATAATCCCCATTGTTTTGTTTGCCAGTTCTGTTTGTGGGAAAAGCCAGTAAGCAAAATCTTTGCTTTTCGACCAATCGCCTTTAGAAACTGATTCTGTATGAACGGCAACGTGCTGTGTAAAATGAAGAATATGTGCAAAAACCATTTGTGCCACAGAAGCAGTGCTGTACGCCGGTATGTTGCAAACCACTATGCCGGCTTCACGGGCTGCTTTTGTATTGACGACATTATAGCCCGTGGCAAGTACACCAATAAATTTAAGTGCTGGCAATTTGGAAATAATGGCAGCATTAAGCACTGTTTTATTTGTAAAAACGATTTCGGCATCGGTAGCTCGTTCTATCGTTTGTTCTGGCGATGTAAAATCGTAAACCGTTAAATCTCCTAATTTTTTAATCTCTTCCCAGCTTAAATCTCCTGGATTAAGCGTGTGTCCGTCCAGTACAACAATTTTCATACGATTTAAATTAATTGTTTTTCAAAGGTATAGTATGGAACTCGTCCCGGGTGCTCAGGACTCGTTTCATTTTACGTTAATTATTAGGTGTTTATTTTGCCTGTTCAAAAATAGCAAATCAGTCTGTTCCCCGAAAATTTACTGAATTAAGTTAAATAGTTTATCTTTATAATTTGGAAACAACAAATCGGATAAAGTAGAATAATTGTTAAAGAACCATGATGAACTACCCCAATACAGATACCGCAAGAAAAGTACTTATAGCCGATGATGATCGGGTAAATCAGCAGCTAATTTCATTTCAGTTGGCTGGACTTCAGTATAATCTATTATTTGCCAGCGATGGGCAGGAAGCGCTGGAGCTTTTTGCTGAAAATAAAGATGTTGAACTCGTATTGATGGATGTGAAAATGCCCGGAATGAGTGGTTTGGAAGCTACCCGCAAGATTTTAGAACTTGAACCAAAGGCGAAAATAATCGCGCTTTCTGCTTTTACGCGGGAAGAGAATGATTTTGATGCCGCTGAAATTGGTTTTATTGATTATGTATCAAAGCCAATTCGAAAAGAAGAGCTACTAAAAGTAGTAGCTCAGTATTTAGAATAGATAGCTATAAATATCTGGAATTTCAATTATTCAAACTTCCCTTTAGCTATTATTGTTTCGCATTGCTGCTGCGTCTATTTATTTGAAAAATATTAGGGGCTGAGGCTAAAAATAAAAAAAGGGAAAAACAACTGTTTTTCCCTTTTGCGGTGGTGCCACCTGGAATCGAACCAGGGACACACGGATTTTCAGTCCGTTGCTCTACCAACTGAGCTATGGCACCCCTTTATTTTGGTGATGCAAAAGTAGACATTTTTTTTAAACAGCAAAGAAAAATTAATGAATTTGAAAAAAAATATTCACTTCAATTTTGTACGCATATTTGATGTAGATTCAACAAATTTATCGCTTTTACTTTCTTAACATGCATGAAACCATTTCTTTTCTTACTTTTGCAGGCTGACTTGAAGTTATAATGGTAGAGACTGATTATCTGACACATACATTGGCGAATGGGATTCGCATTATACACCAGCGAACAGATTCCCCGGTTGGGCATCTTGGCGTATTGATAAACGCCGGTTCTCGCGATGAATTAGAGGAAGAACACGGCTTGGCTCATTTTATCGAGCATTCTGTTTTTAAAGGAACACAGAAGAGAAAAGCTTTTCATATCCTTAGTCGTATTGAAGGTGTTGGAGGAGAATTAAATGCTTATACAACAAAAGAAGATACAGTGTTGTATGCGACTTTTCTTACCGAGTATTACGAGCGCACTGCCGATCTTTTAAGCGATATTCTTTTTAATAGTGTTTATCCCGAAAGAGAATTGAAGCGCGAAAAAGAGGTGGTTTACGAGGAAATAAATTCGTACAAAGATTCGCCTTCAGAATTGATATTTGACGAATTTGAAGAGCTCGTTTTTGACGGTCACCCGATTGCCCGAAATATTTTGGGTACACGTGAAAAACTTCACAATTTTACACGCGATTCTATTTTCCGGTTTATTGAGAACAATTACCACACCGATCAAATGGTGATCAGTTCGGTAGGGAATATCGACTTTGGAGATCTGCTTAAAATGTTGGAACGATATTTTGGAGCGGTGCCGGAGAAAAAACGAGAAAACTCGCGTCAGAAGTTTGAAGGCTATATTCCGCAAGAAAGAATAGTTCAGCGTGATACTTACCAATCGCATTGCGTTTTTGGAAACATTGCTTTCGATGTTCAACATCCGCAGCGGATTATAATGGTTTTGCTCAATAATATTCTAGGAGGACAGGCTTTGAATTCGAGGTTGAACCTGGCTTTGCGCGAGCGCCGCGGTATGGCATATAATGTAGAGTCGGGTTACACCGCTTACAGCGATACCGGCTTGTTTAATGTATATTTCGGAACCGAAAAGGAAAATCTTGAGAAAGCACTAAATCTGGTACAAAAAGAGTTCGATTTGTTGCGCAATACAAAACTTGGAGCAGTACAGCTTAGCAGAGCAAAAAAACAATTAATAGGGCAGATTGCGATTTCCACTGAGAGTCGCGAAGATATGATGCTGACGATTGGTAAAAGTTACCTGCTTTACGATAAGGTGGATCCTTTGCGTGTTGTTTTCAAAAAAATTGAAGAAATAACGGCAGAACAGCTAATGGAGGCCGCCAACATTGTCCTGAATAAAGAGCAGATGAGCACTTTGATTTACCAGTAAGAATGGAACGATGAACCGGCAAAAAGAACTGGATAAATACATAACAGATCATATTGATGAGGAAGATCCGGTATTGAATGAACTGGATCGTGAAACACATTTAACTGTGCTGGGGGCACGTATGATTTCGGGGCATTTGCAGGGGCAGGTTTTAACCATGATTGTGAAAATGATTCAGCCTTCAAATATTCTGGAGCTTGGAACTTTCACTGGTTATTCGGCCATTTGTTTGGCTCGCGGGCTTAAAGAAGGAGGGAAATTGCTTACAATTGAAGTCGACGATGAGTTGGAATCGATCGCACAGAAATATTTTAAAAAAGCTGGCGTTCAGGATCAAATCGAACAGCGAATTGGTTCTGCACTCGAAATAATTCCAACGCTTACCGAGAAGTTCGATCTGGTTTTTATTGATGCAGATAAAAGAGAATACCTGGACTATTACAATCTTTTAATCGACCGATTGGAAAGCGGGGCTTATATTCTTGCCGATAATACGCTTTGGAGCGGCAAAGTGCTTGAAGAACCTAAATACAATGACTATCAGACAAAAAGTATTCTTGCTTTTAATGATGCCCTTAAAATAGATCAGCGCGTAGAGAAAGTAATCCTGCCCTTGCGCGATGGAATGACCCTGATTCGAAAAAAGTAATTTACTCCTGTCTGTTTCGCATTTTTTGTATTATGGATAGATAATTTAGCTCCTCCCGGGAGATAACCAAATAGAATTATGTTTATTTTAGTTGGACTTTATTTTAATCGTAACCAACTAATAAATCTCATTAAAAATGAGCATAAAACTGGACGCTGATATTATTCTGAATAGGATTCCTTTTCGTTACTACATTATTAATTTGAGGAGTTGGAAAATTGAAAGATCAAATGATCCAAAAGTGTCAGAAGGAAAAGATACTTGTTATTGTGTAATTCTGAATAAGCAGGAGCGTTGCGAAGGAACGAAAGGCGGATGTATTTGCAGGGATTTTGCAATAGATAATAAGAAGGCAGAGTATGTTGTACATCGCGTATCTGAATCTGGTGAAACAGAATATATGCAAGGAGCTGCTTCGCTGATTGATGATGATCTGGCATTTGTAATTTACCGGAATATTTCCAAAGAGGCATTTTATTACAGAGAATTGGACATTGATAACAAAAGGCTTCGTAAAGCTGAAGACCTGGCTGATTTTGGCTATTGGGAACTCAATTTAGATACTATGAAAATTGTTGCGTCCGAAGGTGCTATGAAAATCTATGGTTTGGAAAACAGCGAAATCAACTATTCGCTCGTAAAATCGGCGGCTTTAAGTGAGTTCAGGGAATTTCTGGATGAGAGAATGACAAAGCTGATTGAAAATGGGGAGCCTTATAATGTCCATTTTAAAATCAATCGGCTGACCGACGGTGCTGTTAGGCATATTTATTCTGTTGCCGAATATCTAGAAAAGAAAAGGACTGTTTTTGGAGTTGTTCAGGATAACACTGATGCTTCGGAAGTACAAGAGGCACTGGTTAAAAGTGAATTGAACTTGAAGCAACTGTTTATTAATATGAACAGTGCTTTTGCTTATCACAAAATAATTACCAACGAAAAAGGTGAACCTGTTGATTATGTATTTTTGGATGTAAATCCAAAATTTGAGGAAATTACAGGAGCTAAGGCGAAGGATGTTATTAACAAAAGGATTATGGATATTTCGCCGGAAACAGAAAAGGTTTGGATAAAAACTTTCGGCGAAGTAGCCTTAACCGGAAAATCAGTTACGTTTTCTGAGTATTCGAAAGTGGTCGACAAGTTTTTTGAAGTAACTGCATATTCAACCGAAAAGAACTATTTTGCCGTTACTTTTTCGGATATTACACAGCGGGTTAGGTCGGAAAAAGCCCTTAAAGAAAGTTTGCTTGATCTTGAGCTCGCCCAGAGAATTTCCCGGATAGGAAACTGGAAATATAACCCGGTAACAAAATCTGTAAAATGGTCCGATCAAATGTATTCTCTGTTTGATCGAAAATTTATTTTGGGCCCTTTAAAACTGGAAGATTATCAGGTTGTGCTTGAGAAAGACGATTTTTCAAAGTTTGTAAAAGTGTATTCTGATGCTTTTCGAAAAGGTGTGCCTTTTGAGGTTGAATTTAAACATTCGTTTTCGTCGTCAAGAAAAAAGTGGTTAAAAAGTATTTGTATCCCCGAGAAGATGCCCGGTTTAAATCTTTATTTTCTTCGTGGAACCGTTCAGGATATTACCGAAAGTAAAAATGCTGAAGATGAGATAAATAAATCGAATCAGCTATTGCGTAAAGTAATTGATAATGTGTGCGATGCTATTTACCTGAAAGATACAGAATACCGGAAGATGTTGTGTAATGTAGAGGATGCAAAACGTAGCGGATTTGAAAAACCCGAAGATATAATTGGTAAGTCTGATTTTGATTTGTATCCTGCCGAGATTGCCGAAAAGTATATTGAGGATGACCGTAAGGTAATTGAAAACGGCGAGACAATTTTGAATAAAGAGGAGATTTTGCCAGACGAAAGCGGAAACCGCATAATTCTTACCTCTAAATTCCCGCTAAGAAACGAAGAGAATGAAATTATGGGCTTGGTTGGAATTGGCCGCGATGTAACTCAGGTTAAAGAAAATTCATCACTGGTAAATTTGCTTTATCAAACTGTAGAGCAAATACCGCTGGCAGTAACCATTTCTGACCAAAAAGGAATTATTGAATATGTTAATCGTGGCTTTACCAAAGTAAGTGGCTATTCGAGAGAAGAAGCAATTGGACAGAAAGCAGGAATGTTAAGTACCGGATTTTCTGACGAATCGTATTATGAAAAGCTTTGGAACGTAATTGCTTTTGGTGAAACCTGGTATGGCGAGTTTTTTAATCGAAGAAAAAATGGCGAGGAATTTTGGTCTAGCGCAGTTATCGCTCCTGTTTTTGACTCAAATGGAGAAATCAAACATTTTGTTGCAATTGAAGAAGATATTACCGAGAAGAAACAAATAATTGAAGAACTGAAAAGAGCAAAAAAGGAAGCCGAAGATAGTGATCGTTTAAAATCGTTGTTTTTAGCCAATATGAGCCACGAGATACGAACTCCTTTAAATGGGATTTTGGGTTTTTCAAATATCATTTGTTCGGGAGATGTGAACAAGGATGATATGGAAGCTTACGGAAAAATTATCAAAGATTCCGGAAGACGGCTGTTAGCTGTGATTGATGACATTATTGACATTTCAAAAATACAATCGAATCAACTTAAAATTTGCAACGAAAGTTTCAATCTAAATGATTTAATTATTGAAATCTATTTATTTTATTCTGCTCACAATGCAGATCTTTTAAAGCAACTTGATTTTAGGCATCAGTTGTGCACTCCCGACAAGTATGTCCTGATTTATTCGGATAAAGACCGCATTTTTCAGATATTCAGAAACCTGATTGATAATGCATTTAAATTCACCAGCTCGGGTTATATTGAGTTTGGTTTTGATTCAGCCTCAGAAACTGAACTTGTTTTGTACGTAAAAGACACGGGGATTGGCATTGAAGCTGAAAAAGGAAAAGTTATTTTTCAGTCTTTTAGACAGGCTAACGAAGGGGAATCAAGAAAATACGATGGTTCAGGTCTTGGCTTGGCAATAGTTTCCGGGATTCTGGAAAAGATGGATGGGAAAATCTGGATGGAGTCTGTTTTGGGAGAAGGTTCTGTTTTCTATTTTAGTCTTCCTCGCAATATGAATGGAAGTGGGCGATAAAAAAAATACCACCGCGTTGAAAAAGTGATTCTTCTTCTGCGCGATGGTATAACATTGATCCGAAAAAAATAGGATTTATTCTGCTTGTTTTTTTGCTTTAAATTTGGGCTTCCGGTTACGGCTGTTCCGATTCTGGTTATTATTTTGGTTGTTGTTTCTGTTGCCGTTTCCCGACCTCCTGCTTTTTATGTTTTTCCCGCGTTGTTTGTTTTTGTCAAAGCGGTCGAGATCGCCTTCAAGCGTAACCTTTTTCTCTTGATTTTCGCTTTCTGCTGTTTTGTTTTGGAAGGTATCAACTTCAGGTCTTATCCCTCGTTTATTCTTTTGAATAATGTTTTTTACTTCTTTCAGTGAAAGATTAAAAGTATTGCCGATATTTCCTTCAAGCGAGTACCAGATTTCCTTTTTGAGGTAGTCGGTTTTAAATGGCTTGGCAATTCCGTTAGAAAGCTCCAGATCGAGTAATTCTCTAGGAAATTCGTTCCCGGCTTCAATATAGGTATCTAGCTCATAAAGTAAGCAGCATTTTAGTTTTCCGCAAGCGCCTGCCATTTTTTGTGCTGATGGGGAAAGTCCTTGTTTTAATGCGGCATCAGAAGAAATACTATCAAAATCGGTTCTCCAGCTCGAGCAGCAAAGTTCTCTTCCACAAGATCCGATTCCTCCAACCAAACCGGCTTCCTGGCGGGCACCAATCTGTTTCATTTCCACTTTTATGCGAAAATCACGCGCATAGACTCTTATTAACTCCCTAAAATCAACCCGTCCTTCAGCAATGTAGTAGAAAATGGCTTTTTTGTTATCGCCTCTGAATTCCACATCGCCAATTTTCATGTTAAGGCCAAGTTCGGCTGCTGCCTGTCGCGCCCTAATCATGGTTTCTTTCTCCCGGTTTCTGGCTTCTTGCAGCTTTTCCAGATCGGCTTCAGTAGCTTTTCTGTAAACTGCGTTAAGCGTGTACCTTGATGGGTTTTTTATTCGCAGTTTAAACTGCTTTTCTGCCAGGTAACCGGTTAATGAAACTTCGCCAACATCGTGTCCGGGCGAGGTCGCAACAACTACTTTGTCGCCACGTTTTACGGGCAAATTCTCTATGTTTTTAAAGTATTCCTTCCGGGTCGACTTAAACTTTACTTCAACAATATCTGATTTATCTGTAGTGTCTGGCAGATCGCTCAGCCAGTCGTATCCTGCACTTGTTGTTGAACTATTAAATGAACATCCGTTACAACTCATATTATCCTCTCTACTCTTGTATTCGACTGCCTTTCTCTTCTTTGTATCTGTTTTCGATTGGTTCTTCTTTAGGCAATCTCGTTAAATAATTCGATACAAAGATTGAAAAAAGAATTGAATATCGTATTTTAAAGTAGTCTAAATTAATACTTTTAAGTACGAATATATCCGAAATTCTTTCTTCAATCAACTTGTGGGCGGTGCTGGTAGCTGCTTTAAGTGCATTTGTCGTGGGCTGGTTGTGGTACGGTTCGTTGTTTGGTAAACTCTGGATGAAACTGAATGGTTTTTTACACCGGAGATGTTGTAGGATGGCAAAGGTTTGTCAATGCCATTAATAATGATCCTTAACTACGTTGCCACTGTTTTGGCAGCTTTTGCCATTGCCATGTTTGTTGATTCTGAGGCAGATATGAGCTTTGGAGTTTTTGCCGGGTTTATGATTTCTGTTTTTTGGATTGGCACCAGCCGGTTAAACGATGTTCTGTACGAGCGAAAGCCATTTAAATTATACCTGATAAATGTTGGCTACTATGTAGTGATCTATATTATTATGGGGGCGGTACTCGGAGCGTGGCATTAATTTTCCCGTTCGCCTGATCATCTGCAGAATACTTGTGTGTTCTGCTTTTTTTTATGCCTGTTTGTTATTGCATTGTTGAAAAAATTGTGTGAACAATCAGCTGTGAAATTTCCTTTCCGTAGCTAAACTTTTATCTTTGTTTCGCTCTAAAATCAGAACAATTTGGCAGGACAGAAAAAATATGTTGAAACACCTTTGATGAAGCAATATTATGACATCAAAGACAAGCACCCCGAAGCAGTTTTACTTTTTCGGGTAGGCGATTTTTACGAAACTTTTGGTGAAGACGCAATTAAAACCGCCGAGATTCTGGGTATCACGCTCACACGGCGGGCAAACGGTGCGGCAAGTTATGTCGAGCTGGCCGGATTTCCTCATCATGCGCTCGATACCTATTTGCCAAAACTGGTTCGTGCCGGGCAACGGGTAGCTATCTGCGAGCAGTTGGAAGACCCCAAAATGACCAAGAAAATCGTGAAACGAGGTATTACAGAATTGGTAACTCCGGGAGTTTCTATCAACGATAATATTCTCGAAAACCGCGAAAATAACTTCCTGGCTTCGGTTCATTTTGATAAAAAAAGAGCAGGAGTGGCTTTTCTAGATATTTCAACAGGCGAATTTTTAACCGCAGAAGGAAATTTCGAATACATTGATAAATTACTGAATTCATTTCAACCCAAGGAAGTGCTTTTTCAGCGGGGAAGGGGAAATGAGTTTACCAGTATTTTCGGATCGAAATATTACACTTTTAATTTAGAAGATTGGGTGTACACCAGCGATGCTGCAAACGACCGCCTTATTCGTCATTTTGAAACCAGCTCATTAAAGGGATTTGGTGTTCAGGATATGCAGTTAGCGATTATTGCATCGGGTGCGATTTTGCATTATCTCGATCTTACACAGCACCAGCATTTGAGCCACATATCGGGTTTAAGCAGGATTGAAGAAGAAAAATATGTTTGGCTTGATCGCTTTACAATTCGAAACCTCGAACTTTTTTATCCGCTTCACGAAGGTGGAAAATCGCTTATCAATGTGATCGACAAAACGATTTCGCCGATGGGCTCGCGCTTGCTGAAACGCTGGATTGCCCTGCCGTTGAAGGATATTGAACCAATAAAGGAACGATTGGATGTTGTGGAACTTTTCATGAAAAGTACAGAGACAAAGGAAAATTTGGAAGAACATCTGCGGCAGGTTGGCGACCTTGAGCGTCTGATTTCTAAAGTAGCTGTAGGCAGAATAAACCCGCGCGAAATGATGCAGGTAATGACTGCGCTTAACGCCGTTGGGCCAATAAAACAGCTTTGTGCCAATACCGAAGACCCGGCATTAAATCGGTTTGCCGAACAGCTGAATACCTGCGAAAAAATTCGTGAGCGGATTCAAAAAGAAATAGTTGCCGATCCGCCAACAGCTGTTAATCGCGGGAAAGTGATTGCCGAAGGAGTGTCGGAAGAACTGGATGAGTTGAGAAAGATTGCATACTCGGGCAAAGATTATCTGGCACAAATTCAAAAACGCGAAAGCGAAAAACATGGTATCTCGTCGTTGAAAATTGGCTTTAACAATGTGTTTGGTTACTACATTGAGGTACGTAACACACACAAAGATAAAGTGCCGGAAGAATGGATTCGCAAGCAAACACTGGTGAATGCCGAGCGCTACATTACGGAAGAGTTAAAGGAATACGAAACAAAAATTTTGGGTGCCGAAGAAAAGATTCAGGATTTGGAAACCCGTTTGTTTGGCGAATTGGTTTTCGCCTTGTCGGAATACATTTCTGCAATTCAGGTAAATTCGAATATTCTGGCAAAGATCGATTGCTTGTTGTCGTATGCTTCGTGTGCTACTCAATATAAATATTTTAGGCCCGAGGTTAACGAGAATAAAGACATCGACATCAAAAATGGTCGCCATCCGGTTATCGAACAGCAGCTTCCTATTGGCGAGTCGTACATTGCCAACGATGTTAAACTGGATCAGGAAGAGCAACAAATCATTATTATTACCGGACCAAACATGGCGGGTAAATCTGCGTTGCTTCGACAAACAGCATTAATCGTTCTGTTGGCACAAATGGGCTCTTTTGTTCCGGCAGAAGTTGCCAAAATTGGTTTTGTAGATAAAATATTTACCCGTGTTGGGGCTTCAGATAATATCTCGTTGGGCGAATCAACGTTTATGGTGGAAATGAACGAAGCCGCCAGCATTCTGAATAACGTTTCAGACCGTAGCCTTATTCTTTTTGATGAGTTAGGACGCGGAACATCAACTTATGACGGTATTTCCATTGCCTGGTCGATTGTGGAGCATTTGCACGAGCACGCTCTGGCAAAAGCAAAAACACTTTTTGCCACACACTATCACGAACTAAACGAAATGGAAGGGGCATTTACTCGTGTGAAGAACTTCAACGTTTCGATAAAGGAGGTAGGGAACAAAGTGGTGTTTCTGCGGAAACTTGTGCGCGGTGGAAGCAACCATAGTTTTGGTATTCATGTGGCCGGAATGGCCGGTATGCCAAAATCGGTTATTAAACGTGCAGAACAGATTCTTAAGAAATTGGAGGGTGGCAAAGAAAAGGAAAGCCTTGCAAAGCCGCTTGAGGAAATTGGCGAAAACCGTGAAGGCATGCAGCTCAGCTTTTTTCAGTTAGACGATCCGGTGCTGAAGCAAATTCGCGACGAAATAGCCGGCTTGGATGTGAACAACCTTACGCCAATTGAAGCATTGAACAAATTGAATGAAATTAAGAAGCTGACAGGATTGAAGTAGAATGCTAATTCAATTGCCAGTAAAAATGGGAGATTCGGGGGTAAAGCTCGGGATTCGGTCAACTAAAGATTTGAAATTTTCAAATCTAAGTCTTACGAATTTTGCGAGATAAAAAAATAGCAATATATTTGCATCGCTTTTGAAAGCACGTTCTGTTAAATATGCGAGAATAGCTCAGTTGGTAGAGCACGACCTTGCCAAGGTCGGGGTCGCGGGTTCGAGTCCCGTTTCTCGCTCATTCACGATAATCTAAGGATGCCCGGGTGGTGGAATTGGTAGACACGTTGGACTTAAAATCCAATGATCATTATGATCGTGCGGGTTCAAGTCCCGCCTCGGGTACCAATTGCGAGAATAGCTCAGTTGGTAGAGCACGACCTTGCCAAGGTCGGGGTCGCGGGTTCGAGTCCCGTTTCTCGCTCATAAAAAAGCCTCACAAGAAATTGTGGGGCTTTTTTATGATTATAAATTCAGATGTAATAGATCAAATAAGAATGCATCCTTAGTGAGCGAGCCTATTTGGCAATAATTTTTATCATGTCTCCTTTGTGAAGTTCGTGGTTTAAATCCATGTTATTCAGTAGGGCTAATTCTTCGAATTTCTCATCCGGCACTTTGTAATACTTAAATGCATCGATTAGGCTAACGGACGCACTGCGTATGCTAATTATTTTGATCCTGTCGGGTTTTACGCTGAGTTTCGAAGGGTCGGTTAACGCAGAAAAGTTGTTCATTGTAGATTCAAATGCCGGGACAAAAATGTTGAAGTTTTCTCCCAGAGAAATGCCATGAAAAACATAAACCCGAACACCATATTTTATGAAATACGACAGTACTTTAGTAACCTGCTCTTGTCCGTTAGAAGTTTGATTAACCTGCTGTGAGGCTACAGCAACGGCTTCGTTTCCGTTTATCTGTAGTTTTTTGGTTTCTAAAATCGTCAGGTTAAGATCTCCCAACGCTTTTGCCGAAGCTTCTTCCGGTGTGTTTTCTTCTGAAAGCGTAAAAATAATGCCTGCTTTTTGATCGGGAGATATAATCTGAACCTGAGTTGGCGTATTCACCAAATTCCATTTTTGCGGGAATGCAAACTTAAATTTCAGGTCGGGGTGGTAGAAGGTATTATTTTCTACAAAGCCCTGTCGTGGATCTTCTCCGTAAACAATTCCGTCAATCATTTGCAGGTAGCTTTTGCTGTTTACCGCAAAAGATTGATCCGGGTATTTTGTCTGCCATTCGTTGGTAAGTTGGTGTACAGTGTTAAACCGGTCTTCAGGATCCGGGTGTGTCGACATAAAAGTAGGCACGCCACCTTCGGTGCTTTCCATGCTCATTTTATCCAGTACTGCGAAAAAGTCAGCCATTTTATGCGCATCGTAGCCCATTTTTGTTGCGTATTCAACACCTAATCGATCAGATTCGCGCTCGTGATCGCGGCTAAAGCTCAGGAATAAAAGTTGCATTCCGGCCATTGCCACATCAGCCAATTCGTAGATTTCTTTTGAGGCCATTATTCCGCCGGCCAGTACCAACTGTCCCAACTGTTGGTTGGTTTGTTGTTGTGCCGTATGACGAGCTGTAACATGTCCCATTTCGTGTCCCAAAACTCCCATGAGTTCTGCTTCGCTATTGAATTGTGCCAGAATTCCGCGGGTAAAATACAGATAACCACCCGGCACAGCAAAAGCATTAACCACCGGCGAATCGAGTATAGTAAAATGATAGGCTAGTTGCGGGCGATGAGATAATTTACCCATCTCAGTTCCTTTTTCCTCCAGAAATTTTTGTAGTGGCTCATTTTCATAAACACCAAAGGTTGAAATTACCGACGGATGGTATTGTTCTCCCATGGCAATTTCCTGTTCTTCGCTTACAAACATGATCTGTCGTTTCCCGGTAACCGGGTTTACAGCGCACGATTGCACCATCAAAATCAACAGAAGTATGGAGAATAGTTTTAGTGGAGTAGCTAATTTTTTCATCGGGAACTTTTTCGTAAATGCAATTTGTACAATCCGTTATATTGTTACTTTTATAGGACTGTATTGTAAATATCGGCATTTTTTACGTCTGGTGCATGGGAATAGCAAAAACAATATCTACAATCTTTGGAGTTTTCTTTTTCGTATTGATTACAAATGCGCAAAAAGAAGGGGTGGAGAAGATTGATACTTTCGATTTAAAAACGCACCTTACTTTTATTGCTTCCGATGAACTTCAGGGAAGGCGGTTCGGAACCGAAGTAGATGGTTTAGGACTGACTGCTGATTATATCGCTGCAAATGCCCGGCGGCTGGGGTTGAAACCCGGATTTCCAGATTATTTTCAGAAAGTTAATCTTGTATCGACAAAAACTGATGTCAGCAATTTTATTGAAGTTGTAGATGCAAAAGGGAAATCCTTGTATAAATCTGATTTATTGGTAGAAATACACCATCCAAAAGAACCTCAGCTACTTAATAATATTCCTGTCGTTATTGCCGGATTCGGAGACAATATCAATCCCGCAGATGTAAGAGGAAAAGCAGTGGTGGTTTCCGTTGGTTCGAAAGAGTCTTTTAGAGAAGGTAACTTCCGTTGGAACAATCGTTTGGAGCGTGCAAAAATGGATTCCTTGATTGCGTTGAAGCCCGCTTTGGTGTTTGTTGTAAGTAGCGTGGCAGACAAACAAAACAAAGCATTTAAACAGATAAAAAGCTGGTACGGACGCGAACGATTTGGCTTGGCTAAACCGGAGAACGGTGGGGACGTAGCTACTTTGCTTGTACTTCCAGAGTTTGCCGATGCGCTGCTGGGAGGAAATAACGAATACGAGAAATATTTAAATGAAACTGCTGGAACGGATAAGCTTGGAGTCCGCGAGGTAGAAGGCAATACTGTTAATGTAAAAGACGGAAGGTTGCAGATACCCGTTGATGCCAAAAATGTTGTGGCAATATTAGAAGGTTCTGATCCTGAATTGAAAGATGAATGTGTTATTTTTATGGCGCATTACGATCATCTGGGGATGGACGAAAACGGCGAAGTATATAACGGAGCTGATGATAACGGCTCGGGAACAGTTACGATAATGGAAGTGGCAGAAGCTTTTGCTGCACTTCACAAGAAACCTAAACGCAGCATTATTTTTTTGTGGGTAACAGCTGAAGAGCTAGGTTTGTTGGGTTCCGAATTTTACACTTCAAATCCGGTGTTTCCACTGGGAAAAACGGTTGCATGTTTTAACCTGGATATGGTTGGGCGCGTGTTCGAAGATCGGGATACGGTTTGGAACAGATCCGCTAAAAGGGTAAAAGATTTTGACGGGCTATTCACTTTATCAAATAATGTCTGGCCCGAACTACAGGACATAAATCAGAAAGTTTGTAAGAAACTTGGGCTTGAGCCTGATACAACTTTGCCTCCACCTTTTTTACGCTCCAGTGATCACTATCATTTTCATAAGAACAATATTCCAATTCTGAATTACGCAACAGGTTATCATGCTGATTATCATAAAATAGGTGATGAAGTGGATAAGATTAATTTTGAGAAAATGAAACGTGTGGCAGAGCTCTGTTTTTTGGTTGGTTTAGAAGTGGCCAATAAATCCTACATAAAAATAAATGCGCCGGATCAGTAATTATTGCCAGAAAACAATACCGATCATAAAATAAAACAAATAAAAATGATTAAAACCCTACTAATGTTGGTTGCGTTGCTTGTGTACATGAGTGGCAGCGTTGTTGCCCAGAAAGAAGCACTCGAATCAATTTGTGAGAACGATCTTCGTGCTCATCTCGAATTTATTGCCAGCGACTTAATGCAAGGCAGAGATTTCTATACCGAGACCCCGGGGCTGGAAATGACAGCAGAGTATCTTAAGGGGCAATGTCGTAAGATAGGATTGAGCCCCGGTTTTGGAGACTATTTTCAGGAAGTAGAACTGACCTCGTCGGAGCCTGATTTGGATCAAACATGGTTTCAGTTAAGAAGCAGGGATGGTGAAGTTGTTTACCAAACCAAGGATATTTTTTCTTTAAGCGGTGCACTTGAAAATGATACTATTATTGGAGATATTCTTTTTGCAGGATATGGCTGGTACAACAATGATACAAAGTACAACGATACGGAAGGAATGAGCCTTAAGGACAAAATTGTAGTGGTTATGACCCGCACACCGGAAATGGTAAAAGAAGGCAAAGAATTAGCCATGAATGTTGAGTCCCTTAAAATGCAGAAAGCCGTTTTAGGAGGGGCAAAGGCTTTACTTTTTGTTCCAGATCCATTAAATCCTGATACCGGTTTTTTAGATGAAATTAGGGAATATACTACCGGAGGAATGCTGCAATTGAAAGGAACCAAGGGGAGAAGAAGAATGCCTTTGAAGATTCTTTTTGGAACAACTGAGTTGGGAAATAAGATTGTAAAAGAATCGGGTAAAACGTTGGCAGATATTCAGCGAGAGATAGGAGAGAGTGGTAGTCCTAAGTCCTTCGATGTAGAAAGCGCAACTGCAAATGTACAACTGATCAGGAACATTTCGATAGTTGAGGGGAAAAATGTTGTGGCAGTGATTGAGGGGAGCGATCCGGTTCTTAAAAATGAATGTATTGTGTATACTGCTCACTACGATCATTTGGGAACTGCCGGCGAAGGTGAAGTCTATAACGGTGCAGACGATAATGGTACCGGAACAGTGGCTTTGCTTGAAATTGCCGAAGCTTTTCAGCTAATGAAAAAGAAGCCAAAACGGAGTATTGTATTTGCCTGGGTTACGGGCGAAGAAAAGGGCTTGCTTGGATCGAATTATTACTCTCAGAATCCTGTTTTTTCAATGGAAAATACTTTAGCTGATATAAACCTGGATATGGTTGGTCGCTCGGCGGAAGTTGAACCTGCGCCGGAAGCCGCAGTTGAAAAAAGTCTGGCCGGGCCAAATGGCTTGTACATTGTTTCTGGGAAACAAAGCTCGGAATTAATGGGGATCAGTAATGAAATCTGTAGTGAATTAGGACTTATTCCCAGCGATAAGCTATCGGAAGCCTTTCTAACACGAAGCGACTACTATCATTTTTACAAAAACGGAGTGCCTGTTTTGGGCTTAAGTACAGGTTTGCATGACGATTATCACAAGGTAACCGATGAGGTTGAAAAGATCGATTACACCAAAATGAAACGAGTAGCTCAATACAGCTTTCTTGTTGGTGAAAAAGTAGCCAATCAGAAAAAAAGAATTGTGGTGGATAGACCATCGGTGGAATAGAGGAAGTAGGTGCATTAGCATAAGAAAAGGCTGCAGAATTTCTGCAGCCTTTTCTTTTCTATTTCATTGCGGCTTTTAAGCCTTCGGTGGTCGTGTAATATTTTGTGATCATATTCGGTACTTCCCAGGCTGGTAATTTGCCATCAACAAGGTAGCTAAGGTATTTTTCGGTTACTTGTCCGAAATGTGCCTCGTGTCCCACTTTGTATTTTTCAGGGATGTTTAATGTCCATTTTGTATCAGACAGTTTTTCCAGTTCAATACCTGGGTATTTTGCCGACAATCCTTCAACGGCATTATATAAGTTTCCGGAAATAGCTTTCACATCGTCAGCTACAACTTCAATATACAAACGTGGTTTGTATCCTTCTTCTTCTCCCTGGCGTATAACCAGATCGCAATTTGTTCCGCGCATAATCGAGTAGTGTGTATCGCCGGTTCCTTCTGGTGCCTGAAAATTCCAGATTACCGAAACTTTTGCGTTTATGCCTTTCAACGTATAATTGATTTCGCCGTTGCTGTATACTTTTAGCACATCGTCATCTAAATCTTTTTGAAGGTATTCGGGATAACTTTCCAAACTAGTCACTTTTTGGAACATTTCCGGAGTAAGATCGGTTGTCCATCTTTTTGCCGAAGTAATCTGAACATCGTCTTTACTTAAAACAACTTCAGGAAATGCTTCCCATTGAATCATATCTACCAGGTGAGTTGTTACGTCTACAATCCCTTCTCCTTGTTGTTTGGTGTCGAAAAACCAAGCCGGACGGGTAAGTGGTTTTCCATTCACATATTTAAAGAAGTGGTGTACGCTTTCTTTAGTAATGGCGGGGTTTTCAGGAGTTCCAACCTGCAGTTGTCCAAATACTTCTGGCAACATCGAAAGCTCACGCTGCAACATTGTGGTTATCTCGTGACGCTCGGTCATAATATCATAAAGTAACACCCCGTTTTCTTCTGCTACCTGAAATGCTTTTTCCAGTTGCGGAAACTCTTCAGGGTTAATTACCATTGGCTTGTCGGCCAGAACATTGATTCCGTTTTCGACACACTTCAAGATGTATTCTGTCTTTTTCGCGTTGTTTCCGGCGGTAACCATCACATTTCCCGGCTTTTCCTGTAGCATTTTATCCATGAAATCAGGACCGGTATAAACCTCCTCTTTCCATGCGGTCGGGTTTTCACTGCGTGTGTTAAATTGCTCGATCAAAGCCAAATGTCCTTTTACGTCAGGTCCCTCAGGAGCATAAACATAGACTGTCGGGTCAACTTGTTCGTACATATTCTTTTGAACCAGGGCAGCATGAAAGTGTCCCGGATCGAGCGTCATAATTTTTACTTCACCTTTGGCACCGGTGAATTTTTTTTCGGGTTCTTGCTCTGTGTTTTTTTGTCCACCGGAGCAGGCGTTAAAAATGAGTGCCATCACAATAATAATTGCATTAAAATACTTCATTCTGATTTGAATTTTTAGAGTTTCCGTGTACGTACACAAAATTACAATTTTATTTGAAACGAAAGAGTTTGGGCGGCTGTTGGTTTGTCCATTTTTAACTATGAATATATTTAGTTGAAAACATTTCATTTATACTGAAACTAAAAGTATTTATCTCTGTTCAAAGAGAAAGGTTTTTTGTGTCTCAGCATCAGTATTATTGAGATAAGCAATTATTCTTAGTCAGCTTCTATTTCACACATAATTATTATTGTCGGAGTTTCCTGAGAAAAAAAAGTAGATAACTCTCAACTGAAACTTCTATATATTTTAGAAACCTGTTCAGAAAAGACCGAAAGCTAGCACAGGCAAAAATCACTACCGATAATGCCGGAAAAGTAAAGTGCGGAGATGCAATTTCAGAGATTGAGCTAGCTGCAGGTAATTCTTATCGTATTCAGCAGTAAATAAGAGAGTATAACGGGTATAAAAAGTAGACGCTGCATGTTGCATGGACAAACAGCACTTTTATAATGCTACATGCACCCAAAAAGGCTGTCATTAATGACAGCCTTTTTAGTATTTGAATTCATTGATCATTAAAGTATTATATTTGAGCAATGCTGTTAATATCCCGGGTTCTGGGGAAACTCGGCATCAATATTAAGGTCTATTTGAGATTGAGGTATAGGCAACAGAACATGATAATCTTTAGCGTTTAATCCAGGAAATTTTGGATTGTTATTGTATTTTTTAATCCTTTCGATCAGTTTCCCGGTGCGTCGTAATGTTATCTGTCTTTGTTCTTCTCCCCAAAGCTCCCTAACGCGTTCATCAAGCAAAAAATCAATAGTGGCTTCATCCTCAGTTATCGGAGTCGCATTCGAACGCTCTCTGATTACATTAATATCCTGTGCTGCTTTATCGTATTCCTGCATGTTAATATATGCTTCAGCACGTAACAAATAGGTTTCTGCCAGGCGTAAGCCATAATTGTCTTTGTGATTGTAACCTCCTCCAGAGCGATCAGGATTCGTAAAATGATTTAACGGATCAGCAAATTTCATAAAATAAGGGAAAATATACTGACAAGTATCTTTGATTGGATCTCTTCCTGCATCAGGAGAATATAGGCTAAAGTCAACTTTTTGCTTGTAATAGGCTGAGGCAGGATTGTCCCAGTAAAAGTCGCGTTTTATTTGGTGTTTTGCATTTCTGTAGTCGTTATCCCAATCATTTTTCCAAATCATATTAGCAGAGTAATAGGTTGGTCTTATCCATGCAACAGGGCGCCCAAGAGTATCAGAATATCCTGTATATTTCCCGTTATAGTACTCTCCTAAAAATGCTTGATATCCGTCAGGAGTATTCCCCATCCTGTAATAAGCACAACCAAATCCTCTTTCTCCAAGAGTTTGAGATCCACCTTCGACTAAAGGTTCGTATTGAACGACCCAAATTGCTTCGGTGTTAGCTGAAATATTTTGGTTTCCATAAGCATGTATGTCAAGATAAACATCTCCGCTTCCAAAAACATCAACAGTACTTCCAAAGCGTTCAGTCATAATTGCATATCCATAGTCGTTTATTACATGGTTGGCCGCATCTACCGCATCCTGGTTTTTCCCCTGTGCCAGATAAGCTTCTGCCAAAAAGTGCCATGCAGCTCCCTGGGTTATTCTTCCTGGGTCTTCTTCTTCACCACGCACAGGAAGACTTGTTGTGCCAAACTTCAGATCGCTTTCCATAGCTGCATAGACATCTTCTACAGGATTCCTTACAAAATCTGTTTTAGGTGCACTTATCACTTCATTAATAATTGGCACATCACCAAAACAAGACACAAGCTCCCGATATGCATATGCTCTAAAAAACATAGCCTCGGCCTTATATGCATTCATTTGATCCTCGCTCTCCCATATTTCCGGGTCCGATGCATCAATGGCTTCAATTAATACATTGGCGTTTTGTATTAATTTATAGTTACGTGTCCAGCTATCGCGACTTACATTGTTGGTAGAAGTAAAGAACGTAACAAAATCACACGGAAATTTAGTACTGGCAGGATCTTCACCATGGTAGGCAATATCGGTGCTTAGACCTCTTCTCCATGCAAAATATTCCTGCGAAGCTCCGTCACGGAACAAATATTCGCGTGCATAAGCATGTAGCCCTGAAATTCCTTGGCGGGCTCCGGCTACGCTACTGTATGCATTTTTAGGTGCTAAAAAATCAAGGGGTGTCTCTTCTAAGATTTCATCCTCGTTGCATGAAATGCCTATCAATGGAATAATCAATACAGCTAAAATGTATGTTCTGATTATTCTAAATATTTTATGTTTCATCTTATTTCTAATTTAATTTTTTAATCTATTTAACAGACTATAACGAAAGTTTCACTCCTACTGTTATATTTCTCATCAATGGTGTATTACTGGTTCCTGTTTCCGGATCCCATCCCGACCATTTTGTCCAGGTGTATAAATTTTTACCGGAAACGTATACTCTTAAATTGTTTACTTTCAGTTTGTTTAATGTAACCTTGTTGAGCTTGTACGATAGAGATATGTCTTGAAGCCTGATAAATCCCCTGCTCTGATAGATTCCACTTGTTACAGTCGGCGAGTTGTAAATACCTGTTGCATTGTTTACTCCGTTATCCGGGGTCCAGTACTGGCGGACTGCTGACATGTTTGTACGATATACATCGTCGGATCTCCACTTGGTGTTAAGAACCCCTGCGTTGTCCATTATGTAATAACCATTTCCGCCACATATTGCGTTAAAAAGAAAATTTAAGGAGAAATTTTTATAAGTTAATGCGTTGTTTATGCTGAATCTGAAATTTGGATCTTCGTATCCAATGACTTTTCTGTCGTTGGTTGGGTCAATCACTCCGTCTTTATTTTGATCAACATACCTAAATTGTCCCGGATACCATCCGTCGAGGATTTGCCCGCTATACAGTTCTTCTTCAGTCCAGACTCCTCCGGCCATTTCATAGTCGTACTGAGCACTAATTGATTCTCCTACAAACCATTCGTTTCCAATGTCGGTATCGTTTTCACCACCATAAAGTTTAGTAATTTCATTTCGATTCAGACTAAATGTAAAGTTCGATGTCCAGCTAAAGTCACTTCGTTTCATGTTATCGGTGTTCAACATAATTTCAATTCCTTTATTGTTGATCTCTCCAATGTTTGTATAAACATTTTCATATCCTGCAGTTGGTGGCAATGCCCTCTGTACAAGAACATCTGTAGTGTTGGCATTGTATATATCCAAAGCTCCCGAGATTCTTTGATCCAGAAATGCAAAATCGACACCTATATTCAGCGAGGCTGTTTTTTCCCATTTTAGGTGGTCATTGCCCAGACTTCCACTTGGATAAAGACCAATACTTGTTTCAGCTTCATAAACGTATGACCTTGTAGTCATTGTCGAGAAACTTTTATAACGGCCCAGTCCTTGGTTTCCGTTTATCCCGTAGGATGTACGTAGTTTCAGATATGGAAAGCTGCTACCAATAAAATCCTCTTCAGAAAGAACCCAACCCAGAGACAGAGATGGGAAGTTTGCAAATTTATTGTTTGCTCCAAAGCCTGAATATCCATCGCGGCGTACAGTACCTGTAAGGTAATAACGATTTTTATACGAGTAATTAACTCTTCCCATGTAAGATATTCCGTCTTCTTCCCATGCTGATGTTGATACAGTAGAAAGCGTTCCTAAGCTAAGGCCGTTGTAGCTAAGTTGTTGATTTTCAAACCCTGAAGCTTCTAGCGTAGAGGCGTTTGCGGCCGAGTGTTCGCGACTGTAAAGGAAAGTTGCATTTACATTGTGATCTCCAAAATCGCGCAGATAGGTAAGTATGTTGTTCTGAATCCAGCTTCTTTCCTCATAATGGTATTTACTGCCAGCACCATTGTTACCTGCTCCGTCGTAGTGGGTCACAGGGAAGAATGTAAAATTATTTCGGGTGTAACTGTTGTTAGAGTAATTGATATCAAAACTTAATCCTTTTATCCATGGAACTTTAATATTTGCTCTACCCACCAAAAATAGGTTATTCCTAATATCGCTATTATCGGCATAAAGATGAATCAATGGGTATGGCATGTAGGCTTCTCCGGTTAAATACATGTCATAATCAGGTTGACCTATTTTATTATTTGCGAGCGGGCTGGCATTTCTGGCATCTTCAAGAATTGTATTATCATCAAGATCTGCAGATAGCCCAGAATAGTCGCGATAGGAATAGGCGGTATTAATTCCTAATGTAAGCCAGTCATTAATGTCGCTTTCGATATTGGATCGTAAAGTAAATCTTGAGAATTCATCATTTAAGAGTATTCCCTCTTCATTTGCATAAGAGCCAGATACAAAATAATTTGTACTATTTGTTCTACCAGAATAGCTCAAATTGTAGTTTTGTATCGGTGCTGTTTGAAGCACTTCGTCAACCCAGTCAATTTCGTTTCCAGCAAGGTAATTATCTTTTTCTTCCTGAGTACGAAGTGTTGAAGCAACAATTTCCCGGTTGGTTACATCCGGCCTTACTGGTTTTCCTGTATCACTTGTAGGATTGGTTTTATACCAGGTATACAAGTCTTGCTGATAGTAATAATCAGTGAGACGAATGGCATATTGTTCTGCATTCATCACCTTCATCGGGGTATTGGTCATATCTTGGAACCCATAGTACATACTAAACTCTACTTTAGGTTTCTCGGTGGTTCCTGTTTTGGTTGTAATCAGAACCACCCCGTTTGCCGAACGCGAACCATAAACGGCTGCAGCACTGGCATCTTTTAGTATATCAATAGATTCAACATCGCTAACGTTAATATCGGCAATGGCACCATTGTAAATAATTCCGTCTAGTACAATTAAAGGCTTATCCGAAGCAGATAAGGAAGTTTGTCCTCTTACTGAGAAATTAGGTTCTCCACCGGCTGCTCCTGTTTGCTGAACGTTAATACCTGCTGATGCCCCTGATAAAGATTGTAAAATGTTAAAGTCAGCCTGAAGTGCCTTGTCTTCCATTGATACTCTGGCAACAGAACCTGTCAGGTCGCTTTTTCGCATTGTACCGTATCCAACTGCAATTACTTCCTCCAACCCAATTACATCGGATTCCATGGTTACATTAATATTAGTTTGGCTCCCAATTTCAAATTCCTGTGTTTTCATTCCAATAAACGAAAACACCAGTACTTTCGCATTGTCAGGAGCTTCGAGACTGTAAGTACCATCATTGTTGGTCACAGTTCCTTCCACCATTTCTTTAACAACTACGGTTACACCCGGCATGGGAGAACCATCACTGGCAACTACCTTCCCGGTAATTGTTTTTTGTGCCATAGCACTAGAAATAGTAGTAACAATTACTACCGCAATTAATAGTAGTTTTTGCATAAATTTTAGTTTTATAGGTTAAGAAATAAATTAAGAATATTCCAGAAGAAAAAGTTGCAAAGCAGTTATCTCGTTTCGAAATTGTTAATAATTAAGATAAAATGCTAAGTCTTGAGGTCGTGGTTGTATTTTTTCATAGGTTTAAATGTTTAGTCTGAATAGTTTTTGATTAAGCAATTGTAAGGGAGAGATGTTGCAGCATTTCTCCTTTTTATAATTAAACATATAGCACACAAAATAATATTGTGTTCGTCAGCAAATTGTTACTTCTTATTTATTTAATACAATTAAAATAGTTTGCGAAACAGCTTTTTAAATTTAAGTATGTGATCAGTATAAAGCTAGTTGAATATTTGCATATTTTAATTAAATATATTCTTAAATCTGAACTTCTGTGTTTTTTAACATACTGACGCATATTTTTAATTATTAATTCGTTTACCGTTCTTCAGGCTCATGCATCGCAACAAAATTACCAATTGGATGTTGTTCGTTGTTTGATTAGTAGTGTTGTGGGGGGGCTGTTTCAGAATGAATTGGTCGTGGAGTTGGGATGACTAAAGTACGGAGTAGCAATTTTAGAGATTGAACTAGCTGCAGGTAATTCTTTTAATCTTGATCAATAAAATATTTAATGCTGCAATCAAAATCAGTATAGTGCACATATTTTCTATTCTCCATCCACATGATTACCGTTTTCGCTTCATTCGATTTATTGCGTGCCACGTACGGTCTTACCTGGTCGTATTTCGAGTTGCTGGTTATTGGAGTAACTTCCCAGTTTTCTCCTCCGTTGGAAGTCACGTACTTTTCGATTTCGAACCTGTTGTTAATTTGTCGTGAAAGATAAACTATTTCAGGGGTTACAGGGTCAAATGTAAGGTTACCCATGTAATGTGGTTCGCGTTCTATTTCAGCTTCGGGAGTTTGCGGAAACCAGCGGCCGGCTTTGCAGATTTCATGATCTTCCCAGTTACTGTTCTCGGAATCGTACCACGCGTAACGATAGCGGTGATCAGTTTCTTCTGGATGACGCGAGTACAGAATTACCGGCTGCCCGTTTTTCACCGTAATGTCGGCAATCCACGACCGGCCTGTTTCTTCGGTAGCGTTGTATACTACAGAAGCATCTTTGGGCTGAAAAGGAAGGTCTTCCAAATTGCAGATTTTGCTTCCGTCAGCTTTCCAAAAAGCACCATTTTCGTAATAGCAATAATATACAGAGTTCAGTGGTTCAACGCGCGGGTGTCCATCGGTAAATACCATGTGGATTTTTGATTTGCCATCAGAATAATAATTTACATAAGGACGGTTGCCCGGAGTAAATGGGTTGTCGCTGATTACCACGTACTTATCGTTCCAGCGAAGGCCGTTGTCGTCCGAAATAATCAGGTTCGGCTTAAAACCGATCCAGCGGCCAAAAACAAAAAGTTTGTTATTTTCTTCTGAAAGGACAAAAGGATTGGCGTAAGTATAAGTTTCACGCGGAAAACGTGTTAAAAGATCTTCTTTTGTTGGTTTAAACGCAACAGGCTCTCCAAAAGAATTGATGTCGCCGCCATTATTAGTGGTGTTCATGATCACTCCTTTTTTTGTAGAATGCCAGGCGTACATGGCCAGAACATTTCCATCTGGCAGGATCGTAAATGCGGGGTTATCATGGTCATCAACTTCCAGTTGCGGATAAAGAATTTTATATTGTTTCTTTCCCGAAATGATATCAAGAGAAGCTGCTTCTATCGAACCATCCTTTTTTACCCATCCGGTAATGACCTTATTATCGGTGTAGTAAATAGCCCGCGGATTGGAAAACCAGCACCATGCTCCATCGTTGGTAAATTCTTTTATTTTTGGTTCTTCCTTTTTTGTGGAAGGAGTTGTGCAGCTGTTGATAGCAAACACAATTAAGAAAACTATGGTAACTTGAAATTTCATGGAATGTATACTTTAACCGGAAACGCTTTTTTTAGATGATATGTATTGAGCAAGATTTATTTAGTTTTTAAAGATAGCAGGGTTCTTAAAATTATTAAATTTTGAACAGGCGAAGTTTCAAAAATCTCTTTTCATAAGCACTAAAATATTCTTAACTTCTGGCAGCATTTGATAAATTTGTAGAAAGATGCTCAAATCCAATGAAATTACCCGTTGCCATGAATGCTTTTAAACCGACAATCTCATTTCTTTTTTGCATTGCCTTTTATTGGGTTTCGTTTGCCCAGGAACCTGCATTTTTATCCGACGACTGGCAAAACCCGGCCGTTTTCGAGAAAGGACAAACGTTGCCACATGCTTTTCATATTCCATACAGCTCGAAGGAAAGGGCGATTCAGAACTTGCCAAAGAAGTGTGAAAACTATGAATTGCTAAACGGTAAATGGAAATTTCTTTGGGTAGAAACTCCCGACCAGGTGCCGGAGGATTTCTGGGATCCGGATTTCAATACAAAAAAGTGGAGTGAAATAAATGTGCCGTCAAACTGGCAAATGGAAGGTTATGGGCATCCGAAATTCCGAAATATTTCGCTGTCGTTTGAAAGCGATCCCCCGAATATTCCCGACTATTATAATCCTGTAGGTTGCTATAAACGCATTTTTGAATTGCCCGAAAGTTGGGAAGAAAAAGAAGTGATTATGCGTTTCGAAGGTGTAAAGTCGGCGTCGTATGTTTGGGTGAACGGGAAACGGGTAGGTTACAATCAGGGCGGTTTCGAACCTGCCGAATACAACATTACACGATTTCTGAAAAAGGGAGAAAATGATCTCGCGGTTCAGGTGTTGCGTTTTTCCGACGGGTCGTACCTCGAAAATCAGGACATGTGGCGCTTGTCGGGAATTTTTCGCGATGTAAAATTGTACGCTCAACCTAAAACTTTTATTCACGACTTTTATGTAACTACCGATTTGGACGAGGAGTACAAAGATGCAATGTTGAATGTTGACCTGGATATTACCAACAAATTAGATGACAGTGTTCAGGTTCAGGTAGAAATGAATGTTTACAACGAAGAGGGACGTTCAATTTTAAAAGAAGGCGATCAGCGAAAAACGATTACTGTTGATTCCCTGGGGATTCAAAAAGTTCAGCTTTCAACATTGGTTGTCGATCCTCCAAAATGGTCGGCGGAGTTTCCGAATTTATTTATCATGTTGGTCGTTTTAAAAGATGCAGAAGGCAATACGCTGGAAGCATTCACAAAAAAAATCGGTTTTCGCGAGGTTGAATACAAAAACCATATTCTCACTGTCAACGGTGTTCCGGTAAAACTAAATGGCGTAAACAGCCACATGCATCATCCAAAATACGGGCAGGCAGTTCCGCTTGAAACACTGAGAACTGACCTGATTCTGATGAAACAGAACAACATTAACTGTGTGCGAACCTGCCATTATCCGCCATCGCCCGAATACATTGAAATGGCAGACGAGCTGGGCATGTACATTTTTGATGAGGTTGGCGACGAAGCGCATAGCAACACCGGACTTTCTGCAAATCCTGCGTGGACAGAAATGTTCCGCGACCGCTCGCGCAAGCTGGTTTTTCGCGATAGGAACCATCCTTCGGTAATTGTTTGGAGTGCGGGAAACGAGTCGGGAAGTGGGCAAAACATCGCCGAAGCAATCAAAACCGGAAAGGAAATCGACCCAAGTCGCCCTGCCTGGATGTATGGTGGGAACGCATTTAATATTCCGTTTGAGGACATTGTTGGGCCGCGTTACTGGAGCCCGATCGATTATAAGAATTTGGCAGAAGGAAAGGTTCTGCCTCCCAACGACCAGCGCGCATCTTTTATGGACGAATACCTGGCAGCTACCGGAAACGGTTTAGGCGGCATGGATGAATATTGGGAATACATCTGGAAATATCCGCGACTGACAGGTGGCGCTATTTGGGATTGGATCAGTCCCGGAATTGAAACACCACGGTGGATAATTCCTGATTTATCAGAAGCTAAAAACGATGGACAAATTATGGGGCGGCCGGTTTTTCAGGAAGGTCATCATGGCTGGGGACTTGAGTTTTCGGGGCACGACGATTGGGTGGAGTTTTACCGCGATCCGAGCCTGGATATTACGGGAAATCAACTTTCGATTTCGTTTTGGGTAAGGCCTTTTGAAATTCCGCAGGCCAATGTTTTTCTTTCAAAAGGAAAATACCAATACGGAATTCAGATGGAAGATCCGCAAACGCTCGAATTTTATATTCATAACGGAAAACGGATTTCAGCAAAAGCAAAAATAGGTGCCGATTTTTACGGGAAATGGCACCACATTGCAGCCATTTGCAACGGCAACAGTCTTCAGCTTTATCTTGATAAGAAACGTGTGGCGTCAACCGGTTTTCGCGGAAATATCAGTTCTACTCCTTTCCCGCTTTGTATTGGCCGCGAGGCTGAAACACAAGACCAGGGAGAACACTCCGGCAGGCTTTCGAAAATGATTATTGATGAGGTGAAAGTTTTTCCAAAGACAATTAATATCAATGCAATCGAAAATGAAAACGAGGGAGCAGTGCTCAATCTCGATTTTGAAAGAGATACGATTGACGGAAGTTTTTATTCGGTAGGTTTAGGCGGACGAACTTACGGCATTGTTTGGCCCGACCGCACTCCGCAGCCCGAAATCAATCAGATTAAAAAATCGGGACAGCCGGTTAAAATAGATGTTATTGACGTTGAAAAAGGAAGATTCCGGGTGATTAATCGCCATCAGTTTAAAAACTTAAACGAACTGGAAGGCCAGTGGGAACTCCATGTTGATGGGAAGCCTTCGCAACACGGTATTTTTGAATGCGATGTGCCGCCCGGCGATACTTCTGAAATTACGATTGATTACCGCCGGGTTCGTATTGATTCACGCGAAGAGTGTTTGATGACGGTTTCTTTTGTGTTGAAAGAAGATGCTGCCTGGGTTGAAAAAGGACACGAAATTGCGTGGGACCAATTTAAGGTGCCAACCGATTTGTTTTTTGTGGAAGAAAAGCCAAATGACCGGAAAGTTTCTTACAGCGAGAGTAAGAGCACTGTCATAATTTCTGGTGATAATTTTAGTTATGTGTTGGATAAAAGCAGCGGCGAGTTGACTTCATTGCAATTTAACGGAACTGAATACATTGAAACGGGGCCGGTTTTTAATGTGTGGCGCGCGCCAACGGCTAACGATATTGATCCGTGGGGAAGTTACACGTTTAGCAACGAGAATCGTACTCCCGGTTACGGGCGAAGCATTGATAACCAGTTGAGAACGCTTGGAATGCGCGATATGATTGTTCAGGTAGATGAATTTGAAATTTGGGTGAAGGACGAAGAGGGATGGCATCTTTATAAAACGAAACAGAAAGAGATGCCATCCGGGAACTATCAACAGGTTGTTGTAAAAATGAAGATTTTCTCCAATTCTTCGCTTCCGGCCAACCGCCGTTTAAACTGGGGTGGTTTCTCTTCAGCATTCGAGCGAAATGAAACGTGGACTTTTTCTGTGGACGGGAAAATCGAGCTGGAACAGGAAATTATTCCGCACGGTCCAATGCCGGATATGTTGCAAAAGGTTGGTTTGCAGTTTCAGTTGCCAAAGGCGTTTAGAAATGTAGAATATTACGGACGTGGTCCTTTTGAAAATTATCCCGACCGAAAAACCGGCGCAAAAGTGAGTTTGTATCATTCTACTGCCGACTCGATGTACGTACCCTACATTATGCCACAGGAATATGGCAACCGCAGCGATGTGCGCTGGCTAAAAGTAGAAAACGAAGAAGGAAAAGGTTTGCTGATAAAAGGCAGCGATTTACTGAATTTCAGTTTGCAGAAATACACCACCGACAATCTTTCGCGAGCAATGTACACTTACCAGTTACAAGAAGCACCAAATACAATTTTAAATGTAGATTACGAAGTTTCGGGAGTTGGCGGAACGGCAATTCGTCAGTTGCAGAAATACCGCGTTTTGCCGGGAGTAAAGAAGTATTCGCTAACAATTACACCGTTTTAAGTGTGTGTATATCAGATGTTAGATTGTTTTTTTATGTTGATGCTAACAAAAATACAGGAAGCTAGATTTATTGAAGACATGTACGAAAATGAATACTTGTATTTCAGTAGTTTAAAAGAATTTCGCAGCTCTAAAAAAGATAATTCGGGAAGACTTGATCCTAGAGAATTGAATTTGAAAAATGAGCAATTGAATACTGTAACTATAAAGATTAAAGACCAAGAAATAAAACTACACGAGATTCTCAAAGACTTTAGTGCACAGTATAATGAACATTTGAGCGAACCGAGGATTAATTGTTGTTCTTTGCATTGGCTCGAGATTGAAGCAGGATCTTCTCCTTCAACATTGAATGATAGGCTGATAGAAATGGGTGATAAAGCGTTACTTATTTACAATTGTGCCAAGTTCTTTGAGATTTTGGATAAGTCTGTTGAGACTTGTGGATATGAGTATTCACGCAAGAAAGTTGAATATTACAATCCAAAATCCTATAACGGTGAGTTAACATTACATCATAAAGATGAAAAATATTTTTGGCAAAATGAATTTCGAATATTAATCTTCCCTGTAGATTGTGATGCAGTTAAAATCCCATTGAAGGGATTGAAAGAAATTAGCCTGGTGTTAGATTCTATTGACTTAGAAAAATTGAAGATTGAAATAATAACAGATTCACATTAACCTTTGCGTATATTTCTGAGCTATTTTATAACTATAGAGTGAAAAACAATAAGGTCTTATCACAAATAAAAAGTTCTAATCCATAATGTGCTAAGCGGATTGAAACCGCTAAGCACGTGTTATTTATGAAGAAGTACTCTTTAACAATTACTCCGGTTTAAACTTTTCCGGCGTAATGTCGATGCAGAAATTCAAAAAATTTATTGATGCGTTCAACCTTTGTATCTTCGTTTTTTGTGTCTTCAATGTGGGCAACCCAGAATTTTTTGCCCGAAGTATTTAGCTTCTCGAAATACTTTTTCATTTGCTCGTCGTTGTCGAGCAGCCACTGTAAATATTCCGGGACTTCAACTTTCCGGGGCTTGTCCGATTTTTCCAGTTCGATGTTTACCGTATCGCCTTCGCGTTTCCCAATTTCATCTCGAATTTGTTTTTTCAGGTTCAGCGCGTGTCCACCTTTCCCGTTGGGAAGCAGGTTCATAGAATAGCTTCTTCCTTCGATGGAGACTTTGCACCAAACGTGCTTTTTTGTTCCGAATTCTTTTTGACTATCGAAAGGAAAATCGGCATAAGTTCCGTTAAATGAACCTTTCACCAAAACTGCCTGGAAAGTAAATTTTTTAGGCATCGTTCAGGAATTTTAGGTTGCGCTGCAGGCCTTTGAACCCGGTTCTTTTAACCGCCGAATTTCTGAATAGCTCATTGAATAACGGCCGCTCCATTGTTTCCCATTCTTCTTTTTTTAGCTGAAGAAGTTTTGGGTGTGGCTCAAAAGCCGGTTCGTTGTGTGGTTCCGATTTCAGGTTCCAAGGGCAAACATCCTGGCAAATATCGCAGCCAAAAACACGGTTCTCGAATTGCCCTTTCAGCTTTTCATCCATTTCTCCTCGCACCTCAATGGTTTGGTACGAGATACATTTGCGGGCATCCACAACACGATCGGCTACAATAGCTTTTGTTGGGCAGGCATCAATACATTTGGTGCAGCGTCCGCAATGGTCGGTTACCGGTTTAGGGTTGTCGTAAGGCAACTCAATATCCAAAATCAGGTCGCCAATAAAAAAGAAACTTCCGTGGTGCAACGAAATCAGGTTGCTGTTTTTTCCTATCCAGCCAAGCCCGGCTTTCCTGGCCCAGGCACGTTCGAGTACCGGTGCTGAATCAACAAAAGGCCTGCCTGTGCATGGGGCAATTTCATCGTTAATAAACTGTTGCAACGTTTTCAGTTTGTCCTTCAATACAAAATGATAATCGGTGCCATAGGCATATTTCGAAAGTATTGGAGCAGTGTTGTCTTGTTGTGTATTTTTCGGATAGTAGTTTTGCAAAACCACAATGATACTTTTGGCATTTTCAACCAGAAATTTGGGGTTTAGCCGTTTATCGATGTTGCGTGCCATGTAAGCCATTTCTCCATGCATCTTCCCGGCCAGCCATTTTTCGAAATGTGGTTTTTCTTCACTTAAAAACGAAACCGGGAGAATTGCACATGCAGAAAGGCTTAGCTCATTTGCTTTTCCTTTAATTAACTTTGCTATTTCTCCGGTATTCATATTTTCAACGCCTAAAAGTTATACCATGTTCTTTCGGGTATAACCACTTTTTATTCTTCAAAACTAAAATATATTTTTCTGAATTGTAAGAAGCCGCTTTGCTTTTAAACCGGAATATCAATTTAGTGCCGAAGAAATATTTGTAGAGAAACATAAACTTCGTTAATTTGTCTTTTCAGAAAACCTAAACCCGAAGGGCGCAAAATACCTTGGGGTGAATAAACCAACTATATGCGCGTTGCTGTAATTGATTTGGGAACCAACACTTGCAATTTACTTGTTGCAGAAATTCTGGATAATAATTACCGTATTTTACATCAGAGCAAACAGCTGGTGCGGCTGGGCGACAATAAAATAAAGGATAACGAGATAAGTGATGAGGCGACTGAGCGTGTTATTGAATCGTTTAAGCAGCATCAAAAGGTTATTACCCGTTTTCATGTCGATCGTGTGCGTGTTTTTGCCACTTCTGCAGTACGTGACGCAGCCAATAAAATTCCTTTTCTTGAGCACTTAGGCGAGGAGAGTGGCTGGTTGGTAAAAGTGATTTCGGGCGATAAAGAAGCCGAACTGATTTTTAAAGGTGTATTGCTGGCTTTTCACGAACTGGAAAATCCGGCTGTGATTTTAGATATTGGTGGCGGAAGTAACGAGCTTATTTTGGCAGATAAGAAAGCTCTGCTGTGGAAAGAAAGCCGGCCAACCGGAATGGCTCGTATCATCAATAGTTTTGAACTTTCTGATCCGATTCAAAAAGAGGAAATTGAAAGCTTGCAAAAGTATTTTGCCGATCAGCATAAAAATGCTGTTGAGGCTTGTAAAAAAGAAGCTGCAAAAATGCTGGTGGGGTGTTCGGGGGCGTTCGACACCATTGTGGATATTATTGACGAGGTTGAACCGGGAACAAAACAGCGCATAACTCAGGAAATCGTAATCGATGATTTTTACAGGGTTTATGAAATGCTGCTGAAATCGACCCGAGAAGAACGTTCGCAAATGAAAGGAATGGATTACGTACGTGTTGATTTGATAGTTCCGGCAGTAATTCTTATCGAGACACTGGTTCGCGAAATCGAAATCAACAAAATTGTACAAACCGATTTTGCGCTACGCGAGGGGGTGGTGTTTGAGTTGCTATAAAAAAATGATACATTATTTCTTGTGGTACGCAACCATTTTCTTGCTCTCGGAGTCTTCTTAATAATTATACTAAAGTATGGGTATTATGAAATGGAATCCTTCAAAACAATTTTTCTTTTCTCTATGTATAATATTTTCTTTGTTACTTTTTGTTGCTACCGGATGTAAAGATGATGATACCGATCGGAATGAGTTTGATAACATAGGTTCTGTGGTCGATGTATTTGAGTTAAGCTATAGCGATCCAAAAATTGTTCTTCATGGAGATGAGGAGCTAATAGTTTCATTGGAAGGGGTGAAAGATAGTGTTACGGTGAATTGCGCTTTGGCAGATTTTTCAGATCCCAACGCATTATTGGGAGTGCGATTATATGCTTATTTACAGTTTAATAATCAGGATGAAGATATTGAGGTTGTCTCCAAGCCTTGTGGTGCCTTGTATTATGAGAATAACGGTCAGGATGTAGAGGATGTTTTGGCTTTTATTGATGAAATCGAGTCTGCTCCAGCTAATCAGGAGAGTAGATCATATTATTCAGATACTTTTATGAATTCATTTGGTGAAGGCTCATTTATTGACGATTCTTATTATCGGATTTTTATGGCCAAAGCTTCTCCTTTTTATTATGATCAACCTAATGCGACTCTCGAGGATTATCGATTTGTTTTTATTTTGACTCGTGTTCCTGAATAGTAATTTATTTAGTTATTGATTTTAGCTGCTGCAACTCTATTTTCATCTCGTTTACACTTTGAATTACTTTTTCTAAATCGCCGGCAGGCTCCGGAATTTCGGTATTCAGGTAGCAAACAAACTTCCAAATTTCTTTTATCTCGCTAACTGAAACATCGTAAGGTTCGTACTGCGTATTTAAGGAGATCATTTTTAGAGAGCGTTTTTCCTCAATTTCATTTTCCAGCAGTTTAAAAACAATGCCCTCGTCGCGGGTAACAACAATACTGGCTTGTCCGTTTTTCAGATCGTAGAAATCTTGCACGAACTCGCCAATTACCACCGAACCGCTTGGAATAGGTAGCATAGAATCGCCACTAATGGTAAATGCCCGGTACTTCTTTTCTTTCGACAAAAAGGGCAACTGAAAAACCGGGAGCTTCCCGATGTATTCAGGGTCGGCAAAACTGGTTACATAACCCGCCTGCGCTTTTTCGTTTACAAATTCGATATTATCATTGTTGTCCGGATCAACAGTTGTCGCAATTACTCTCAGGTTGGTTCCACGTATAAATACATCAAAACCATTTTTCAGATCGGTAAACTGCATTTCCGAAAGCCGACTCAAATCAATATTAATTAAGGTATCGATGGCAATTCCAAAATATTTTGAAAAAGCCTGCAATTGAGGAACCGTTGGTTGGCTAATTGAATTCTCCAACGCATTAACTGTTGTTCGCTTCAGATTAAGTGCCAGAGCGACTTCGTTTTGTGTACGTTTTTTTCGGCCACGTAGTAATTTAATGTTATTGCTGAAGTATACCATTGCGAAAATTATTTCTTCAAAATTAGAAATTTTTCTTGTTGATCCAGATTTAATGATTAATTTATTATCGACAAAAATGATAAAAATATTATCAAAATAAGTTGTGAAAACAATTTTTAAATCCTGTGGGCTTTGCCCCAACATTGAGGTTCCAAATCCCCGGTATTGACCGGGGATTTTTAGTCCCTCTTTTATCTTCCCGGAGGGGAGGAATTAGAGTTTATTGTGTGAGGTGTTTGAATTATAAAACGATCAGATCTTCCCCCTTAGGGGGAATTAAAGGGGGCTTATAATGAATGAAGCAGTAAGAGAAAAGCTAAAAATACTGTCGGATGCCGCAAAATATGATGTATCGTGTGCATCGAGCGGAAGTACCCGGAAAAATACAAACGGAGGCATTGGAAACGGCGTTTATTCCGGCATTTGCCACAGTTTTACAGAAGACGGGAGATGCATTAGTCTGTTTAAAATTCTGATGACAAATTATTGCATTTACGATTGTGCGTATTGTATTAACCGCCGTACAAACGATCGTCCGCGTGCCACTTTTACACCGCAGGAAATTGTCGACCTTACCATTGGTTTTTACCGCCGCAATTATATCGAAGGTTTGTTTCTGAGTTCGGGAGTGATTAAAAATCCTGACTATACGATGGAGCGAATGATTTTAATTGCTAAAAAGCTGCGAAAAGAAGAACGATACAACGGTTATATTCATTTGAAAGCCATTCCTGGAGCAAGCGAAATCTTGATCAGAGATGCAGGGCATTGGGCCGATCGATTAAGCGTAAATATGGAAATTCCGACAGAACCCAACCTGAAAAAGCTGGCTCCTGAAAAGAACTACCCCGATATTATGTCTCCGATGTCGCAAATCAGAAACGAGATTTTGGTGTGTAAAGAGGAGCGTCAGAAATACCGGAAAGCACCACGGTTTGCGCCTGCCGGACAAAGTACGCAGCTGATTGTAGGCGCTTCGCCCGAAACCGACCGGCAGATTATTTTGCTTTCGTCGGGATTGTACAAGGCGCAAAATATGAAAAGGGTTTACTATTCGGGTTATCTCCCGGTGAATGATTACGACAAGCGTTTGCCTGCGATTTCCCGGCCGCCGCTGGTGCGCGAAAACCGGCTTTACCAAAGCGATTGGTTAATGCGGTTCTATCATTTTAAAGCCGAAGAAATTTTAAGCGAAGATCAGCCGTTTCTGGATTTGGATGTGGATCCGAAGCTCGGTTATGCACTGCGGAATATGCATGCTTTTCCGGTAGATATTAATCGGGCCGATTACGAAATGATTTTGCGGGTACCCGGAATAGGTGTGCAATCGGCACAGAAAATAGTACTTGCACGGCGTCACCGGAGGCTTACCTTCGAACATTTAAAAAAACTTGGGGTGGTGATGAAACGCGCCAAATACTTTATTACAACCAACGAACTTCCTGTTTCTTTTTCAGACTGGGAGCCCAAACGGTTAAAGCAGAAGTTATTGAGTGAAACAAATTCGAAATTCAAAAAATCGCTTGATACCCAGTTGAAATTGTTTACAGATTATAAGCCTGTATTACCAACGTTGCACTAGCATCGGGTGTGGTATCAAACATCTAGTATTTAGGATCAAATATCCAGTTATGAAAATTTACACTTACGATGGCACGTTTGAAGGTTTCCTGACAGTAGTTTTTGAATGCTACCGGTTTAGTGATTCGCCTCTGGATATTTGTTCGCGTTTTGGCGAGCAGCGTTATTTGTTTGTTGATACTCTATACATTGAAACGAACCCAGTTAAAGCTGAGCGTGTTTGGGCTGGTATTCAGAAACGAATGTCGGCAAGAAATAATCAGCTACTTTTTTATGCATTTCTTTCGGAAGCGCAGGGAATTGAGATGATGATCTTTCGCTTTCTTCAACGTTTATTTGACGGACAACTCAATCTTGAAACAGATTTTGGAGATGCCGATGTACTAGGCATAACGCAAATGGCAAAGAAGGTGACGAAGGAAGCTGAGCGGATAAGACAGTTTGTGCGCTTTCAACGGACAAAAGATGGCATACATTTTTGTGGGATAGAGCCGCGGTACGATGTTTTGCCGTTGGTATTGAATCATTACCAGAAACGTTTTGCTGATCAGAAATGGTTAATTTACGACCTAAAACGGAATTATGGTGTTTTTTATGACAAGGAAAAAGTAGAGGAAGTGGTGCTTTCGAAAAAGGAGTTTAATACGTATAACGGGCAGGTAAAAAAAGCGTTGCTAGCTGAAGGCGAAGACTTTTACCAAGAATTGTGGCGTTTGTATTTTAAACACATTACTATTGAAGAGCGGAAAAATCTTCGTTTGCAACGCCAGCACATGCCCAAACGTTTTTGGAAGTATTTGCCTGAGAAACAGATGTAAAATAAAAAGAAAACTTTTCCAAAGTTTAGAAACTTTGGAAAAGTTCACATATTGTGATTGAAATACTATTCAGCCTTTGTTTTAGGCAATAATAGGTTCATGATAATTCCAATTGTGGCAGCTAAGCCAATACCTGCCAAAGAAAAATGTCCGTAAGAAATCATTGCGCCACCAATTCCAATGGTAAGTATTACCGAAACGATTACCTGGTTGCGGGTTTCGCCTAAATCGGTTTTTGAATCTACCAGGGTTTTAATCCCGATAGAGGCAATCATGCCAAAAAGTAGTAACATAATTCCACCTAAAATAGCTTGCGGAATGGTTTTTAGGAATCCGCTGATTTTTCCCACCAAAGCAAAAACAATAGCGGTAACAGCTGCAATTCTCAGGATAAACGGATTCGTAACCTTCGTAAGCGTTATGGCTCCTGTAACTTCAGAATAGGTTGTATTAGGAACACCGCCAAAGAAACCTGCAAGGGCAGTTGCGATACCATCGCCAAGTAAGGTGCGGTGCAGACCGGGTTTTTCAATAAAATTCTTTTCGCAAACACCTCCGATAGTGTACATGTCGCCAACATGCTCGATTATAGGTGCAACGGCAACAGGGATCATATAGAGTATAGCATGCCAGCTAAACTTTGGTGCTGTAAATTCGGGTAACGAAAACCATGCAGCTTTTTGAATAACCGAGTAATCGACTTTGCCCCAAATGAGAGCTACAATGTAACCAACCGCAATCCCAATAAAAATAGGAATAAGCTTGATCATTCGTTTTCCGAAGATTACAACCACAATAGCGGTAACGAGTGAAATAATTGCCAAAACCCAGTCGGTTTTTGCCATATCAACAGCAGCACCTGCCAGCGACAAGCCGATAAGAATAATAACGGGCCCAACTACTACTGAAGGGAAAAGCCGCTCAACAAAAGTAATTCCGCGTAGTTTTACTAAGGCAGAAACTACTCCATAAACCAGACCTACTGCAATTATTCCAGATAGCGTTCCCGGCCAACCGTATAATTTGGTGGCTTCGAGAATTGGCGCGATAAAAGCAAAACTACTTCCCAGGAAAACAGGAACTTGTCTTTTTGTTACCAGATGGAAAATCAATGTACCGACTCCGGCAGTAAAAAGTGCTACAGCAGGATCAATTCCTACTAAAAGTGGAACAAGCACCGTGGCGCCAAAAGCTACAAATAGAAACTGGACACCTAAAACAGTGTTTTTAAAGGTTAACTGCTCACGAAAAGATCTTTCACTCATACTTCTTCATTTAATTTTGGTTTTATAAAAAAAGAACCCGTTTCCATTTAGGAACGGGTTCAAATATATACTTATTGAAGGATTTCTTGCGGAATTTCTTTAATCGGCTTTATACGAACAGATCTGATGTATAAATCTGCCCCTTCTGATTGCAATTGTATTTTACCCGATGAAAGAGGTTTAATCGCTCCGTTTTCATAAACACCAGTGTTGGTATTTACCATTACTGTTTTTCCGTTCACAACATGAACTGTTGTACGTCCAAGGCTGTATAGTTCTACTGTATTCCATTCGCCAATCGGATTTTCTGTAGCATATGTAGCTTTTTTTATTCCTGGGCCGTTAAAGTCTTCGCCAAACTGCGTGTTTTCTCCTGCGAGAGAATAAATGAACGCATCATTATGTTTCTTAATGTTTGTTTCACAACATGTGTTATTCATCAAATAGGTATCGCCTAAATTTTCGTGCATCAGTTGGCATTCTATGTTTGTCATCCAGGTGCCGAATGCTTCGCCAAATTCGCCGAAACTGTGATAAAGTAAACCACTGTTTCGTTTGGTATATACTTTATCGCCCCATTTAAAAACAAGTTCTAAATGGTAGTTCGAGAAAGTGTCGACTGTTGCAAGCGAACCATTTACCTCGCCCGAGATGTGGATCAGGTTTTCACCGTCAACTTCTTCTACTTTAAAAACATTATCGGTAGTTGCATTGGCATGTAGATCTTCAAATCCTGTCAGTGGTGTGCCAATATATGTGTCCCATCCTTCCAGATTTTCACCATTATAAAGTGGTTGCCAGGGTTTTTCACACGAACTCAGAAAAAGAGCTATAATCGCAAGAATAGTGATATGAGATAATTTTTTCATGATTTATTAGGTTTAGAACAATGATATAAAAAAAACTGCCCCATAAATATAGGACAGTTTTTCAATATTTTATATTTCCGTGTTAACTGTTAAACTGCTTCTGCTTGAATTAATTCTTTCGCTCGATCCAGAATCTTGGTATCATCGATTAAAACAACTCCACCGTTGGGTCCCGGCTCCATATGGATTCCTACAGCTCTTCCGTCTGTGTAGTTGGCACCTCCAAAATAATTCCTGACGGTCTGTTCTGTTACTTCAAACTCTTCTGCCATTTTTTTAATTGCACCGTCAGGCAAGCTGTCTTTGATCTTTCTCAGCTCATTGAATGTTATCTTCTTTTCCATATCGCTGTGATTATTTGATTAATATTATTGTGAAGAACGTTTCTCAGATACGTAAAGATAAAATTAAATGATTAATAATAAAATATTAACATAGAGTGAAGATGCCTCTGTAAACGATATGGACTATATTATGTATATAAAAAATAATGTCAGTTTTTGTATCTGTCTGATTACTAATCGTAGACGAAAAAATTATATGTTTTAAAACAGGATGTTTCAACCGCGTTATTAACATTTTTTAATGTCGGCTTACTCTTGATCCTCAATACTGTCGTAAATAGCCTGGTGCATTTCTGTGCGAATGTTCAGCCGGTATAATTTCTGATTATTTCTTGTTGGGTGTACACGGTTTGACATGAATACGTAAAGCAATCCATTTTTTGGGTCGGCCCAGGCGAACGTTCCCGTGAAACCTGAGTGTCCGAAGCTGCTTTTGCTTGCCGATACAGCCGGATATGCATCTTCAATATCTTTTTTGTAATTATCGATAAGTGGTTTGTCGAATCCTAATCCGCGTCGGTTTTTATTTTCGGGATATTGCACGCGAATAAACTCATTGAAAGTTAAATCCGAGAAGTAGCGGTGCCCTCCGTAGTAACCTCGCTGGAGGTACATCTGAAAAATTTTTGCCAGATCGTTTGTAGTGCCGAATAAGCCTGCATTTCCTGAAACTCCTGCCATCATTGCAGCTCCTTCGTCGTGAACAAAGCCGCGCATATTTTCATGACGAAAAAAATCATCGTTTTCAGTTGGTACAATTCTGCTTAGTGGAAAATGCTTATATGGATTGTAGGTGACCGTTGTGGCTCCCAGCGGCAGATAAAATGTTTTTTTTAGGTAATCTTCGTAAGGAACTCCGGTCAGGTTTTCAATTATTTTTGGGAAAAGGTAAAAGCTTAGGCCTGAGTACGTGTATTTTTTTCGTGGAAGTAATTTCGAGCGGTAGAGTGTATCCATCATTATGGTGTAATAGTTCGGGTTCATGTAAAGATGTTCTGATACTCTTACATTGAATTCGTTTGAGGGCTCGTGTCTGAAAACATGTCGGTCTAGAGTTTTATCGGAAGTAAGAGTAGAAGTCCAGTACGAAATGTAGGGAGCCAGGCGCGCTTGGTGGGCAAGAACTTCTCTAACAATGATGTTTTCCTTATTGGTTCCTTTCAGCTTGGGCCAGTAGGTACTGAGTTTTGCGTCAAGATTAATCTTTCGTTGATCGACAAGTTTAATTATTGCCGGAAGTGGCCCCGTTACTTTTGTTAAAGATGCCCAGTCGTAAATATTGTCTTTTTCTACCGGCTCGTTTTTGTTGTAAGTTAGGTACCCAAAACATTTGTGATAAACAATTTTCCCATCTTTTGCAACCAAAACCTGGCAACCGGGGTACGCTTTTTCTTCAATGCCAATTCCGGCAATTGTATCAATCATCGCCAGTTTTTGAGAATTGATACCGACCTCTTCCGGAATGGTATACGAGAAACTGTTGTTTCCTTCGACAGTAATCCCATCGTTTACCCTAAACCGGGGATCGATTGTAACCGGAAGTTTTGCACTTGTTCCAAAAGCGCCGAAAATAAGCTGAGCTGCTAATTCTTCGGTGAGTCCATTTTGTTGGTAAGCTAAAATTAAACCTTTGGCATGATGAATATTTTTGAAATATTTCAATGCATAAGCATTCCCAAAAAAAGCGAATATGGAATTGTTTTCGTTTACCAGGTCTGAAACAGCTTTCATCTGAATTTCGCTTATGCCATATTTCCCCGAAGGATAACGGTGTATTCCTTCTATGCCCACGATCACCAAATTATAGTTGTCAAGTTTAGCCCGCAAATTAGCCCAGTCTCTTTCTGATGCTTCTTTGGGAAGCATAAAATGCTCTATTTCAGTGTAATTTGATAGCATTTTCTGAAAGGCTGATTTCTCATACCCTCCAATATTGATTGAAGCAATATGCAGTGTATCTAGGTTTTGAACAGGTAGCGTATTTTGATTTGTAAGAACAGTTAACGAACTTCTGATTAGTTTTCGTTGAGTAACTTTGAAATTTGGGGTGGTCAAGCGCTTTGAAAGGTCTTTTGTCTCTGTTGGCTGGTATTCATGCAGATTTGCCCAACGCTTCATGGCCAATACTTTCCGGCACTTTTCGTCGATCTCTTCAGTAGTAATTTCTTTATCTGAAATGGCTTGCTTTACTGCTTCTATTGCTTTTTGAACATCAGGAACAAATTCAATCATATCGTTACCGGCAATCAACGCTTCAGCTTCCGCTCTTCCTGGTTCCGCGCGAACGCCTTTCATTGTAATTGCATCAGTCACAATAAATCCTTTAAAACCGATTTCATCTTTCAAATAATCAGTTACCACTTTTTTAGAGAGCGAAGATGTTTTTCCCGACGGATCGAGTGCCGGAACATTTAAGTGGGCTGTCATTATACCACTAATTCCTTTTTCTGACAAATAACGAAAAGGGTAGGACTCGAGGCTGTCGAGCCGTGCTTTCGAATGTGGAATTAGTGGCAACGTTTTATGTGAATCTGTCTTTGTGTCACCGTGGCCTGGAAAATGTTTGGCAACGGGAAAAACACCTGCATCCTGCATGCCTTTAGAAACCATCCATGTTTTTTCTGCTACGTTTCTTTTGTCTTCCCCAAACGATCGAAAATTGATAACCGGATTAGCCGGGTTTGTATTAATGTCGGCAACCGGTGCAAAATTGATATTGATTCCCAGCATTTTTAGCTGTTCGCCGTATTCTTTTCCCATTTGATAAACAAGTGACGTGTCTTGAACAGCACCAACAGCCTGTGCATACGGGTAATTAATTGTACTGTCGATACGCATTGCTGGTCCCCATTCTCCATCAACAGCAACAAGTAAAGGGAAGCCGGAGGCTGCCTGAAACTCATTTATCCAGGTTGCTGTTTTGTGTGGATCCCCTTGCATAACAAGTATTCCCCCGGGCTTGTCGGTTTTTATCGTTTCCAGAACTTTGCTCTTGCTGGCATCATTTTGTGTGGGGTAAACAGTAATCATCATTAGCTGTGCAATTTTTTCTTCAAGAGTAAATGCCTGCAGGTGTTGGTTTACCCATGCATCGTTCTTGTATTTTAGAAAAGGAGGTTCTCCGGCATAAGCCGTTGTTACACTGGTTAGAAGATATAAAATAAGGAAATATAATGAGGGAATACGCTTCATCTTTTCTGTTTAATAATTGCTTTCTAAAAAATTTAAAATCTATCTTAGTACCTGCAAATGTAATGTTTTAATAACGATGTTCAGAACAATTTTGGTGCTCATTTCGCTCGTTTTTTTTACGAGTTGTTTGGCTCAAAAAGAGCAAAATTTACTGCAGGTTGGAGCTGCCCGTATTGATAGTTACTTACCCTTGTTGCAAGGTAAATCGGTTGGGTTGGTGGTGAATAACACTTCTGTAGTTAAAGATAGTCATGTAGTCGATTTTTTGCGTGAAAACGGTGTTAATGTGAGTAAGGTATTTGCACCGGAACATGGTTTTCGGGGAGATGTTTCAGCCGGAGGCGAGGTTAATGATGGGGTAGACACAAAAACAGGTCTGCCGGTTTTCTCTCTTTACGGTAAGACTAAAAAGCCATCAACAGAGCACTTGGAAGGTTTGGATATGATGGTCTTTGATATCCAGGATGTGGGTTGCCGATTCTATACGTATATTTCAACTTTGCATTTGGTAATGGAAGCCTGTGCAGAAAACGGTGTTCCGCTTATTGTATTAGATCGCCCTAATCCGAATGGAGATTATATTGCAGGGCCAATTCGCAAAGACGGTTTTGAGTCTTTTGTTGGTATGGATCCAATACCAATTGTACATGGATGTACCGTTGGAGAGCTGGCAAAAATGATTAACGGGGAAGGTTGGTTAGAGATTCAGGCAAAGTGCGAGTTGATTGTTGTACCGGTAAAAAACTACGATCATAAAATGCGGTATTCTTTACCGGTGAGACCTTCGCCAAACTTACCGAATGATTTAGCTGTTCGCTTGTATCCATCATTGTGTTTTTTTGAAGCTACAAGCGTTAGCGTCGGACGTGGAACAGATTTCCCCTTTCAGGTACTTGGGGGTTTAAGGAAAAACTTAGGAGAATTTCAGTTTACTCCCCACAGTATTCCGGGAGTAGCTATTAAACCGCTAAATCAAGATCAGGTTTGTTATGGTGTTGATTTGCGGCAGCTCGATGAAGTGCCTCAGTTTACCTTGAAGTTTTTTCTGGACTTTTATAAAAAGTATGAAGATAAAGAGGAGTTTCTTACGCGCGAGCGCTGGTTAAATTTACTGGTCGGAACCGATGATTTGATAAATCAAATACGGGCTGGAAAAACTGAAAACGAAATCCTTGAGAGTTGGGAGCCTGAATTGAAAGTATATCAGGAAGTGCGAAAGAAGTACTTATTGTACCCGGATTTTGAGTAGTTGATTATAGTTTTATTGTGTACTTCTGCTTTTGGTATATTGTTGTAAGGTGCTTTTATGTTTTAAAAAAGCAAGACATTTTGCTAATGATTTTAAAGAAATGTTAAAAATTGTAAATTCATTTTTTATATTTGCATACTAATCGGTGGGAAAGAACCGTTTAGTATTTAAAGTAAATTGATTTGGCCAAATATCTACTTCATATATTCGCGGTAGCTGTGATCATTATATCTCTTTTCGGATGTGAGGATGAGGGGTATATGAATTCGCCTGATGCGCAGCTTCGTTTTTCCGTGGATACCATTACTTTCGATACAATATTTACTACCATTGGTTCTACTACACAGCGTTTTACTGTCCAAAATCCTTACGATGAAACAGTGCTTATTTCCAATATCCGAGTAGCGGGTGGAAATAACTCAAATTTCAGTTTGAACATTAATGGCGTTGTTGGGAATGAACTTTATGACGTTGAAGTCCCAGGGAAAGACAGCATTTTCATTTTTGTTCAGGTTAATGTCGATCCTACTGGACAAAATTTACCGATGGTTGTTCAGGATTCTATACTGTTTACAACAAACACCAATTTGCAAGACATAAATTTAATTGCTTACGGGCAAGATTTTGTATTGGTGAAAGGAGAAACGATTGAGACTACAACCTGGACTGCAGATAAACCTTATTTGGTATACGATTATGCCTATGTTGATAGCTTGTCGACATTAACTATTGAACCCGGTGCACGAATTCATTTTCACGATGGAGCTGGTTTGTATGTGCGTGGGACAGTAGTGGCCGACGGCACCTACGAAGAACCAATTCGGTTTTTGTCTGACCGATTGGAAGATTCTTACAAAAATGTTCCGGATCAATGGAATAGTATTATTCTTTTTTCGGGAAGTCATAACAATGTCTTTGACAATGTGATAGTTAAGAATGCAAATATCGGCTTGCAAGTAGGTACAATTGAGCATGATGGGTATGCTTCAGTCGAACTTACCAATTCCAGAATTGAAAACATGGCTTACGCCGGTTTGTTCGCGTTGAAGTCAAAAGTATATGCATACAATACAGTAATAAGCAATTGTGGATATTATGCCGCAGCACTTCTTGTTGGTGGAGAGTACGAGTTTTATCATTCTACAATTGCTAATTATTGGGGAAGATATGGAAACAAGCCAAGATCTACCGCATCACTTGTTATTTCAAATGTATTGGTTGTTGGAGATGGCAATGGTGGAAGTGTTTCGTACAATGGCGATTTGTTTAAGGCTAATTTTGGAAACAGCATTATCTACGGTAACACGAATAAAGAACTTGAGCTTGGGGATAATGGAGAGAATTTGTTTAACTACATGTTTGATCACTGCATTATACAAATTCCGGATACTACAAATACTTCAGATAAGAACCATTATAATCAAGTATGGAAAGGGATTGACTATGATCCTGAATTTGTAGATCCATATGGTGGTTATAATTACGAGCTAGACTCTCTTTCTTCGGCTATTGATATGGGATCTGTTGATATTGCTAAGTTATTTCCAAACGATATTTTGAATAAGAATAGGCTTAGCGACGGAGGTCCTGATCTCGGAGCGTACGAACGCATAACCGAGGAGGATGAAGAAGAGTAAATTAATTTTCCTGTTTTTTCTTTTCTGTTCAATTTTTTCGCCCGCACAAGATCAGAAATTCGCTGTTGTTTTTTACAATACAGAGAACTTGTTTGATTGGAAAGATGATCCTCTAACGGAAGACGATGAGTTTACGCCGGAAGGAGATCGTCACTGGACTTACAGCAAATTTCAGCAAAAAATCAACAATACGGCTAAGGTTATTCTAAATGCTGCGGAGTGGGATGTTCCGATTGTGATCGGTCTTTGCGAGGTTGAAAATCGTGATGTTTTAGAGCGATTAGTCAATACTACGGTACTTAAAAATATTCCATTCAAAATTATTCATAAAGAGTCGCCTGATCTTCGAGGTATTGATGTGGCAATGCTTTATAACTCGAGTGTATTTTATCCCTTAGGTTACGAGTATATTCCTTTTTCAGAGGCCGATGGAAGTCCCCGAAAGACAAGAGAAATTTTATATGTTTCAGGGATTGTCGCAGAGCAGGACACTATTCATCTGTTTATGAATCATTGGCCATCGCGTTATTCGGGATTGCTCGAAACTCGGCCGCTTCGAAACCGAGCTGCTGACATTCTGCGACAGAGGGTTGATTCGGTTTTAAAAATAAATCCTGCCGCAAAAATTGTAATTATGGGAGACTTTAATGATCAGCCTTCAGATGAGAGTTTAGAAAAACATTTGGTATCGAAGATGAAAGGTGGCAGTTTGATTAATCTGTCAACAGGTTGGATGAATGCTGATATTGGAACCTTAAAGTACCAGTCGCAATGGTTTGTGTTTGATCAGATCATTGTTTCTTCCGGGTTATTAGAGACAGATGCCGGTATTTATACCGAATCAGCCTGGGCTAAAATAATTAATTCCGGTTTCTTATTAGAAACTGATGATCGTTACGGAGGTTTGAAACCTTTTCGGACTTACGTTGGGTACAGCTACAATGGCGGTTTTGGCGATCACTTGCCGGTAAAGCTTCAGCTTGGTATTCGCTAATTCGTAGTAATTTTCAAACCCAATTCTTCTGCTTTGGTTAGCATAAACTGATAAGCTTCCTCATAGTCGTTATGAATAACTCCATCAAGAATGGCATCTTTAATGGCATCTTTAATTATACCTACTTCGCGGCAAGGTGTAAGATTAAACGTTTTCATAATCAACTCTCCATCAACCGGAGGTTGAAAATTCCGGACCGCATCTTTTTCTTCAATCTCTTTTAATTTTTCTCTAACTAGCTTAAAATTCTTCATGTAGCGCTTCACTTTCTCAGCATTCTTTGAAGTGATATCTGCCTCACATAAAGTCATAAGGTCGTCTATATCGTCGCCAGCCTCAAAGAGTAACCGTCGCACTGCAGAATCGGTAACTATCTCTTCTGATAAAACTATAGGGCGCATATGAAGCTGTACCATTTTCTGAACGTATTTCATTTTTTCGTTTAGCGGTAATTTCATTCTGCGGAAAATCTTCGGAATCATTTTTACACCAACAAAGTTGTGGGCATGAAAAGTCCATCCCTGACCTTCGATAAATTTTTTAGTAGCTGGTTTGGCAATGTCGTGTAATAAGGCCGACCAGCGCAGCCATAAATTATCGGTGTTTGGAACAATCCGATCTAGTACTTCTAAGGTGTGGTAGAAGTTGTCTTTGTGTCCAATTCCATTTACCTTTTCAATTCCCTTCATGTTTTGTAACTCAGGGAAAATCAGTTCCAGCAAACCCGTTTCTTCAAGCAGCTTGAACCCTTTTGAAGGTTTCGGAGCCATTATAATCTTGTTCAGTTCGTCGATAATTCGTTCGGCGGAAACGATTTTTATGCGCTCTTTATTTTTCGCAATCGCCTGAAGTGTCTGGTCTTCTATCTGGAAGTTTAACTGTGTGGCAAAGCGTATAGCTCGCATCATTCGCAGCGGATCATCCGAGAATGTTATATCAGGATCAAGAGGCGTTTTTATAATTCCTGCATTAAGGTCGTCTATCCCGTTAAATGGGTCAAGAAGTTCTTCGAAGGTACTGCCGTTTAAGCTAATCGCTAAAGCATTGATTGTGAAGTCACGTCGGTTCTGATCATCTTCCAGAGTTCCGTCCTCAACAATAGGTTTGCGCGAATCACGCTGATAAGATTCTTTTCTGGCACCGACAAACTCGATCTCAAGGTCTCTATATTTTAACATAGCGGTACCAAAGTTTTTGAAGACATTTACTCTTGGCATAGGTTTCAGGCTTTCTGCAATTGCTTTAGCCAGTTCAATGCCACTACCAATCGTTACTATGTCGATGTCCTTCGAAGGGCGATCCAAAAACAAGTCTCGGACATATCCTCCAATCACGTATGTTTCTAATTCATTCTCGTCAGCTACTTTCGAGATCTGCTTAAATATTTTGTTCTTCAGTTTTTTCATTTTTCAGTGTTGCTCGTTTCTTAAATAGCCATATGTTGGAATTTGACTACTACAAAACTTCTTATCTTTTTAATTTTCACGGTTATAGAAACTGTCAAAGGCGCTTAAATGTTCGGCTTTTCTGACATTTCGGGGAAAATTGTGACAAAATTACAATTATTTGGTTGAATTTTAGTGGTATATTGTTGCTTCCTATGATGGCACTGTATTTGCATTTAAATATGCAGATATGTATATAAATATATTGTAACAATAAAAATAGAAAATCATGTTAGAACATTTAACCATGGAAACTTTCAAAGAGAAGGTTTTTAATTTCGAAGCAAACAAAGATTGGAAATATGAAGGTTCAGTACCTTGTATGATTGACTTTTACGCCGATTGGTGTGGCCCATGTAAAATGGTAGCACCTGTTTTGGAAGAACTGCAAAAAGAGTACGGCGATAAAATTGTTATCTACAAGGTTAATACTGAACAAGAGCAACAACTAGCCGGAATGTTTGGTATACAAAGTATCCCCTCGTTATTATTTGTTCCTACAGACGGACAACCACAAATGGCTATGGGGGCATTGCCAAAACCAACTTTCGAGAAAGCTATTTCTGATGTTTTAAAAGTTGATAAACCTTCAGCTAACTAAGAATTTCGAGTACTTTTTCAAGCTGAATACCACGGGAGCCTTTTATTAAGATGTTCCCGTTTTTTATGCCCTGTGTTTTCAGGTGCTTGCACAAGTCATCTACATTATTAAAAGCCGGGAAATTAAATTTCTGCGCACTCTTCGAAAACTCTTTGCCAACCAATAAAACATTTTTGAAACCTTCTTCTTTCACCAGGTTGAGAATCTGTTCGTGTTCGTGTTCTGAATATTCGCCAAGTTCCAGCATGTCGCCTAAAATTAGAAAACTATTGGCATTCTTAGTTTTGCTAAAGCTTTTTATCGAAGCACTCATACTCGTAGGATTCGCGTTATAAGCATCCATTATTATTTTTGTATTACCATGCACGATAAGTTGTGAACGATTATTATTTGGCTGGTAGTTTTTTATTGCTTTTTGAATATTTAGGGGATCAATTTTAAAATAGTATCCAATGCACGCAGCTGCCAATATATTCTCAAGATTATAATCGCCAATGAGTTTTGAGTTAATGTAGAGCACTCCTTTCGGGAAATTTACTTTTGCATGAATGTATGGAGGAGATTGTATCGTTTCTCCGGTTAAGTCTGCATTTTTGCCTCCATAAGAAACTCTGTTCGGGATTTTTTCTCCAAGTTCTTCAAGAATTTGGTTGTCACGATTATAAAAGATAATACCCGAATTCTCTTTTATATAATCGTAAAGTTCTCCTTTTGTTTTAATCACGCCTTCAAACGAACCAAAGCCTTCAAGGTGTGCTTTGCCTATATTTGTAATGATGCCGTAATTCGGATTGGCAATTTGGCACAACGTTGCAATTTCGCCCGGATGGTTGGCGCCCATTTCAACAACTCCAAACTCCGTGTCAGCATTCATTTGTAACAAGGTGAGAGGTACTCCGATGTGGTTGTTGAGATTCCCTTCTGTATAAGTTACTTTGTACTTTTCTGACAAAACAGTAGATATAAGTTCTTTTGTTGTGGTTTTGCCATTTGTTCCTGTTATTCCAAGAATAGGGATTTTTAGTTGTTGCCTATGGTAGTTTGCTAATTGTTGCAGGCAGGATAACACATCTTCAACCAATAATAGTCGTTCATTTTCTGCATATTCTGCTTCGTCAATAATCGCATAGTCAGCGCCTTTTTGCAGCGCGTCTTTCGCGTATTTATTTCCGTTAAAGTTTTCTCCTTTAAGCGCAAAGAATAAAGTTCCCTTTTCAATCTTCCTACTGTCGGTCGATATTTTTCCTGATTTTAGAAAAAGCTCGTATAATTTTTTCAGACTGGTCATAGTTCAAAAATAAATACTATTTGGCATAAAAAAAGCTTCATTCTCACGAAATGAAGCTTTCTATAATAATATTAGTGTGATCTAAAATCCTTGTGGGCTTCCAACACGTGTCATTGCACAACGGAATCCAAGGTCTCTTTGCGATTTTGTCTGTTCAAGGTATCTACGTGTTCCGGGAACTAACCAATATGGGCGATCTTCCCACGAACCTCCTTTGTAAACCCTTACTTCGTCGTCAATAAGTGAAGAGAAAGCTCCTGGACGGTCATCTTTTATATACATATCGTCTGTTCCTCTGTCGCCAAGTTCATTCCAGTTCTCACCTTCAATAACCTGTGAGTTACGATCACCATCATTAAAATTTCTGTAATCCATTCCCTGAATAGTATCTTTAATTAACTCGCCATAGTCGTTGCGCATTAACTGTCCATTTGCATCACGACGATATTCTGTTATTACATTTCCTCTAAAAGGGTTAAATTCTTCTACATCATTAAATGACATTGGACGATATACATCGGCTACCCATTCGTTAACATTTCCTGACATACAATATAGCCCGTAATCATTAGGAGAATATGAGAATACAGGAGCAGAAATGTCAGCATTGTCATTCAACGCACCGGCCATACCCATCATGTCACCACGTCCACGAACAAAGTTGGCTTTCATTTCACCTTTGTCTTTTTTCTTATCATCACGAAGGTAAGCACCATTCCAAGGATAAATCTTTCGGTCGGTCAACAACTCACCATCAGTGTTTCCAATTAAACCGTAGGCTGCATATTCCCACTCTGCTTCGGTTGGGAGTCTGTAACTTGGCAATAAGATACCGTCTTCCCATTTTGGGCGTCTTGTTGATCCATCTGAATTTTCAATTTGCTCTTCTCCGGCAGTACCCTGATATAATCCAGATAAATAAGTTTTTGTAGTATATACGTTTTGTCCTGTTTGAGACGGATCGTGCGTTAATATTTCTTTGTTAACCAAAACTTGTTCGTTAACCCTGTCTGTACGCCACTTGCAATATGCATCGGCTTGTTCCCAGGTAACACCAACAACAGGATATTCAGAATAAGCCGGATGACGGAAGTAATTTTCAACATAAGGTTCATTATATGCTAACTCACTTCTCCAAACGCTTGAATCTGGTGTAATTGATTTCAATTTTTCGGTATCACCGGGATAAACTCTTGCAGTCCAGTGTGTAAATTCGCGGTAAGATTGGTTGGAAACTTCTGTTTCATCCATGTAGAAAGATGCAACAGTAACTCTTCTCGGGAAGTTATCGTTGCGGTACATTACATCTTGCTCAACGCGTCCCATGGTAAAAGTTCCTCCTTGTACAAAACGAAGGCCTGGTCCTGCTTCCTGTTCGTAGCCTGATATATTTGTAATATTTCCTGTTTCAGCTTCGTTATAGGCCCATCCTGTAGTACGCGAAGACTCTCCGCCTTTTCCAAACAATCCACAGCCCGAAACAAGAGCGGCCAGTATGAAAATGAATAATGGTTTTAATTTCATCAAACTCATTTTTACGTGTATTTTTCGTATCGACACAAATATAACTAATTTGTTCAATTCTTATTGTTCACACTTTTCAATATTTTAATCAAGTTTTCAAGGATGTTGATATCTTTGTCACTCTTGCATTGTTCAAATTTATTAAATGTCACGATTACTAATGTTGCAATATTTCACAACAATCAGCGTTTTTGATTTACAAATTAAAAGACCGTTTATGAGAAAATTTCTATTCCTTTTATTTGTTGTGATAGTTGGTTTTGCGGTCGACGACGTGCAAGAAGAGTTGGTTACACTGGATTGGTCAAACTCCGCCGGTAGTTTTTCTGAGGATGCGGGTGTTGTTACCATGTTGCAAAATACAGGTTTCCCGATAACTACCTCAAACCTTCCCGAATACAGCCGGATTTACCCTGTTGGTAACTTTAGTAAATCAACAGAATTTAAGATCGAAAATCCTGTTTTCGAAGAAATTGAAGCTGAAATTCAAGATAATGTGCTGAAAAATGTTCCGGATAATATTGCAGTTAACACCACATTATTGAAATCGGCAAATGAATATAAGCAGGAATTAAAGATCGTTCCGATAAAAAAAGAGAATGGGAAAGTTTACCGCCTGGTATCATTTCAGTTAAAAAGTATTCCGGTAGCACTGGAAAAGAGCGCAACGCAGACTTTTGAGTGGAAAGATCAATCGATATTAAATAGCGGAATTTGGCAAAAAATAAGTACTTCAGGGAAAGGAATTTATAAAATACCTTATTCAACATTAAGTAGTTGGGGCTTTACTAATCCTCAAAATGTTGGAGTCTATGGCGCCGGAGGAACTCCGTTGTCAGAAAATCCAGGAGATATTGCTTACGATGATTTACCACAGTGCGCCGTTTGGCATGGACAAAGTGATGGTGCGGATTGTTTGTTTTTCTATGCTCCCGGAGTAACGGTATGGACGGCAAACAGCAGTGGCTATTTCACTCATAGAAATAACGATTACGCAACAAGAGGATATTTTTTCCTGAATGAAAATGCCAACTCCAAGAAAGAGCTGGAAACGCTCCCGGAAGTAACAGAAAATGCAACCCAAACGATTACAAGTTTCGATGATTTTGCTTTTTACGAACAGGATCGGTATAATTTGTTGCCTTTAGGTTCTGGTAAAAGTTGGTACGGAGATAGGTTTGGACTCAATACAAACCGGAGCTATAACATTGCAATTTCAGATCCGGATAAAGGCGAAAATGCAAGATTGTTGGTGAAAGGAGCTGCCCGTAGTTCCAGTAATTCCAAATTTGAAGTGTCTGTATCTTCAACATCGATAGGTTATGTAAATTTTAGTAGTATCGATCGAAATAAAACTTATGGTTCTTTTGCGGATGAGGGCCAATCTCTTTATAACATTACTTCATTTGAAGATCAGTTAGATATCGATCTAGTATATGAGGCCTCTGATGTAAATGCTGAGGCGTGGTTGGATTACATCGAATTGAATTATCGCCGGAATTTAACTGTTGGAAGTAACCCCGTTTTTTTCAGAGACGTTGAATCTGTTGGAAGCGATAATATTCTTGAATTTGAGATTACTAATGGAAGTTCAGATTCGAAGATTTTGGATGTTACTGATTTTGCAAATGCCAGTGAAGTACCCTTCAGTATGTCGGGAAATACAATGGTTGCAAAGCGGCCGGGAGATGAGCTTCGCGAGTATGTCGTTTTTAATCCGAATGCAGAGTTTAAAGAGCCAAATCTTGTTGACGAAATTGAAAATCAAAATTTGCACGGTTTGAGTACACCTGAGTTTTTAATTATTTCTCATTCGAACTTTCTCAGTTCTGCTGAAGAACTGGCCGCTTTTCATCGTGATTATGATGGCATGGATGTGGCTGTTGTAAATGTAGAAAAGGTGTATAACGAGTTTAGTTCCGGAACGAAAAGTGCAACAGGGATAAGGAACTTCATAAAAATGTTTTACGATCGGGGGGAAGGCCTGAAATATGTGTTGCTATTTGGCGATGGAAGTTATGATAATAAGGGGATTGACCCTGAGCGAAACAATTTTATTCCAACCTATCAGTCAGTTAATTCTTTAAGCCCAACCTCTTCGTTTGTAACCGACGACTACTTCGTTTTACTTGATGATGGAGAAAGCGTTACGAATGGAGCTATTGATCTTGGTATCGGAAGGATTCCGGCTGGGACAAATTATCAGGCCCAACTAGTAGTCGACAAAATAAAGCGTTATCACCAACCTGAAGCTTTAGGTGCCTGGCGTAATGTGATCACTTTTATTGGTGACGATGAAGATAGTGGTGATCATATGAAATATTCCGAAACGCTCGCAAATGCAGTAAATAAAAACAACAGCGCATTTGTGACCGACAAGATTTATTTTGATGCCTATGTTGAGCAGTCAACACCTTCAGGCGACCAGTATCCTGATGTTAACGCAGCAATTAACAAACAAGTAAACGATGGTGTTTTAATCTTAAATTATATGGGGCATGCCAATTATCGGTACCTGGCGCATGAGCGTGTGTTAGATGTCAGTGATATTAATGCCTGGTCGAACATCAATACGTTACCAATTTTTGTTACCGCAACATGTGAGTTTAGTCGTTTTGATACAGACAATATTTCGGCCGGAGAATATGTGCTATTTAATCCCAATGGAGGTGCTGTTGGCTTGTTCTCAACTACTCGTGTTGTTTATTCCGGTGCTAATTTTACATTAGCCAAAAGCTTCTATAATTATATATTCGGTAGCGATGCTAACGGAGAGCATTATCGAATGGGAGATGTGATGCGCCTGGCGAAAGTGAATATTGGAAATTCTATAAATAAGCGAAACTTCTCTTTGTTGGCAGATCCTGCATTGAGGCTTTCTTTTCCAAAATATAAAATTGTAACATCCACAATTAACCAAGAAGATGCAGTAAGCAGCAGAGAAACACTTGGGGCATTGGAAAAAGTGACTATAACTGGCTATGTGTCAGATGTATTTGGAAATAAAATCGACAATTTCAATGGGGAGTTAACTTCTACGGTTTTCGATAAAGAAGTTTTGATGCAAACACTTGGGAATAATGGCCAGCAGCCAGTCAATTTTAAAGTGCGTGAAAATGTGATTTATAAAGGTGAATCAAGCGTGAGTAACGGAAACTTTACGTTCAGCTTCGTGGTACCTAAAGATATCTCATATAATATAGGAGAAGGCAAAATAGTGTATTATGCCGAGGATGGTTTGGAGGATGCACACGGAGCATTTACCAATTTCGATATTGGTGGCTCCGGTGGCAATATTACCGACAGTCAGGGGCCTGAAATTGAATTGTTTCTTGATTCACATGATTTTAAATCGGGTGATAAAACGGGCAGAAATCCTTTATTATTGGCAAACCTGAGCGATGAAAACGGAATTAACATAGTAGGAACCGGAATTGGGCATGATATTACTGCTGTAATAGACGATGATTACTCAAACGTTTTCGTGTTAAATAATTACTATCAGTCTAACACCGACGATTATACCAGCGGAACGATTAGTTTTCCGATAGGTGGTTTATCGGAGGGGAAACATACATTAAAACTAAAAGCCTGGGACGTAGCCAACAACTCTTCCGAAGTTGAAGTTGAATTTGAGGTTACCGGTGATTTGATAATTTCTGATATTCGGAATTACCCAAATCCGATTACCGACCATACTTATTTTGTGTTAGAGCACAACCAGGCCGGAGCAACACTGGATGTTATTTTTGATATTTATGACATGTACGGCAGGTCAATCGATCGTTTTCAAACTTCAGTAGGATCGAATGGCTCAACGACAAATCCGGTAAGATGGGATATTGCTGAATCAAATATTGCAGTCACGCAAGGCATTTATATTTACCGCGCCATCGTGCAAAATTCTGAAGGAATAATTGCTTCAAAATCAGGGAAAATGATAATTGCACATTAAAAAATTTCATTCAGCAAAATTTTTCGTAAAAACTTCCGTTCAGTAAGTAGTTAAAAATATGGTAGCAAAAACAATTGTTTTATCTTTGCACGCTCAATTTTAGTAAAATTATGATGAGAATTCTTCGACTTTTATTTGTTCTGGCCCTTATCGTTTTCGTGAGTGAAAATATTATGGCTCAAACAGTAACGGGAGCCAATACGATAACAACGGCTGTTCCGTTTTTAGGAATAACACCAGATTCACGTGCCGGAGGTATGGGAGATGTTGGAGTTGGTACTTCGGCTGATGTTGGTTCACAACACTGGAACCCGGCAAAATATGTATTTATGGAAAGTGAAATGGGAGTTGCTCTCTCATATTCGCCTTGGTTACGTAACCTGGTTGACGATATCAACTTAGCTTATCTCGTTGGATATAAGAAATTAGATGACGTGCAGAGTTTGAGTGCATCCTTGCGTTATTTTGCGCTTGGCGACATTATAACTATGGATGAACAAGCAAATCAGGGGCTCCAGATTTCTCCGAATGAGTTTGCAATCGATTTTGGTTACTCTCGCATGCTATCAGATACATGGTCGGGAGCTGTAGCCGTTCGTTATATTCGTTCTGATTTAACAGGAGGACAGCTGGTAAATGGTGTTGCAACGCAGGCAGGTAGCTCTTACGCTGCCGACGTAGCATTTTACTACTACAACGAATTTAGAAGAAGTCGAAAAGACAATAGCTTCTCAGCAGGTATTAACATTCAGAATATTGGATCTAAAATTTCATATACTGAAGGTGAAATAAAAGATTTTATTCCAACCACTCTGAAGTTAGGAGCTTCTTACACCACAGAGTTGGATAATTACAATTCATTTTCGTTCTCGTTTGAGGCCGATAAATTACTGGTACCTACACCGGATGATTCAATTTATAGTGGAGGTGCTGTAATTTCCGGAGGAATAGGATCGGATATTGGTGTGATCGAAGGTATTTTTAAATCGTTTAACGATGCCCCGGGCGGAATGAAAGAAGAGTTTCAGGAAATTACCTGGGCTGCCGGTGTTGAGTATTGGTATAACAAGCAGTTTGCGCTACGTGCAGGTTATTTTTATGAGCATGAAAATAAAGGTAACCGTAAATACCTTACCGCAGGAGCCGGTTTGAAAATGAATGTATTCTCACTTGATTTTTCATACCTGTTTCCGACACAACGAAACCACCCGCTGGAAAACACCTTGCGGTTCTCGCTATCTTTTGATATTGATGCGTTTAGCAGTCAGCGATGAGTTTTCGGATAGGAATAGGATACGATGTACACCGTCTGGCCGAGGGAGAATCCTTGTGGTTGGGCGGTATTTTAATTCCCCATCATAAAGGAACTGTAGCACACTCTGATGGCGATGTTGTAATACATGCCATTTGCGATGCAATGTTAGGTGCATTGAAATTACGCGATATTGGCACACACTTTCCTGATAATTCCGCCGATTTTAAGGATATCGACAGTAAGATTCTGCTGAAACAATCTTGTGAGTTGGTAAAGAAGAAAGGCTACTCGATTGTAAATATCGACTCGAGTATTAGTGCACAGCAACCCAAACTGAAGCCCTTTATTCCTGATATGGAAAAAGCTATGGCGGACGTATTGGGGATTGATGTTGATTGTGTTTCGGTAAAAGCCACAACAACAGAAAAATTGGGTTTCGAAGGTCGGGAAGAGGGAATCTCGGTAACTGTAGTTGTTTTGTTACAGAAATTATGAGCCAAAGTAAGAGAACACTCGTAATTGGTGCAAGCGAGAATCCTGAGCGCTATTCCAACAAAGCAATCCGTATGCTCCGATACAACAATCACGAAGTTGTAGCACTGGCAAAACGTCAGGGAAGAGTAGAGGATGTTGAATTCCAGACTACTTTTCCAGACGAAGAAATACACACCGTAACTTTATATGTAGGGCCGCAACATCAAGCAGAATATTATTCTTCAGTAGTGAATCTGAAACCCAAGCGGGTTATTTTTAACCCCGGAACTGAGAGTGGTATTTTTATTCAGTTGCTTGAAGCAAACGGAATAGAAGCCGTTGAGGCCTGCACCCTGGTTATGTTGAGTATCGGAATTTATTAGAAACGCTTATGTATATTGAAGTTACAAGTTTTGAAGAGTTTGAGAAACTAAAAAGTGAGCCTGCTTTACTCGCGTATTTTTCAACCGAAGCATGTAGTGTTTGCAAGGTGCTTAAACCAAAAGTACAACAGTTGCTGGAGGAAGAGTTTCCGAAGTTGAAAATGGCTTATGTTCGTTCTGATGTATTACCCGATGTGGCCGGGCAGAATCGCATTTTTACAGCACCTACAATCCTTGTTTTTTTTGATGGGCATGAGTACATCCGCAAAAGCCGTAATATTGGAATTAGCGAACTAAAAGAAGCAATTGCTCGGCCTTATCAAATGATGTTTGAATAATTTGTGTCAGGGAAACACAAATGAAAAATACTATTCAATCAATGCAATTCTTGACCTAATCCTTAACCCGTGGCAATGCAATGTTAAGGCGAATAGCAACAATACGAATGATAATTATTAGTGAAACTGCAGCAGTTTCGCAGATTACCTCTGAAACATTCAGCTTGTAAAGCATCAGGTACCCCAAGGCTCCGGCAATACAGGCAGTAGCGTAAATTTCGCGATGGAAAATGAGCGGTACTTCGTTGCATAAAATATCACGGATAACACCGCCAACTACAGCCGATGAGAGTCCCATCATTACTGCCATCGAAGGATCGATATCCATCACTAGTGCCTTTTTTAAACCTATCACGGTGAATGTCGCAATCCCTATAGTATCAAACAGAAAGAGGGTTCGTTTCAGGCTCATAACTTGTTTACGGAATAAAATAGTTACTACAACTGCAGCTATAATTACCCAGAAATAGGTAGTATTCCGCATCCAGACAACGGGTGTGTCGCCCAGTAAAATATCACGTAGGGTGCCCCCTCCAATGGCTGTGACAAAACCAATTACAGTAGCTCCAAAAAAATCGAGTCTTTTTTCGGCGGCAGTTAATACGCCACTTATGGCAAAAACAAAGGTTCCTATATAATCAAATACCAACAATAAATCCATGGTGCAAAGAAATGAAAAAAGAATAAGTCAGCCGATATATTGTTTTGCAACAATTGTATCTGGAAAATTGCTTACCCTTGCCTTAAGCTAAAATGCATACTTTCTTTACTTACAATTACTCGGACTGGAATACTATTACTTTTCTTTCTTTACCAGTTGCATAATACGTTTGTATACGATTTCCGAAAGATTCCAGGAGTATCCGCCGCTAGTATTTACAAACTGAACAACAACTGCATCAATGTTTTTATGGTATCGGGCAATACTGGAGTATCCGGGCAGTAAGCCTGTATGTTCGTATTCATAAATGGATGAATAAATAGCTTGTTCATTATCATTTAATAGCGAGCCGTTGTTTAATGCCCGCAAGAATATGCCCACATCCTCGGCTGTAGCCACCATTGAACCGGCAGGGTTAACAAAATCGTTGTACTTTAAATCGCCATCATAACCAACGGTATAACCACTCATAACATCGTCTATATCCACTTCACTTAGTAAACAAAAAGTATGTGTTAATCCAAGAGGTGCCAGAATCTCTCTTTTGATGTATTTATGATGACTGTATCCCAGTGTTTTATCGAGGATTTCGCCGATCAGCAAATAATTTGTATTTGAATATTTATATTTTCTATCCGGTGCAAAATCGGCAGGTTTATCCAGTATCAATTCAAGCGTTTTTCTATTGTCTTTTGGTGGAGCTTCCCAATAACCGGGGGTGTCGGTAAAATTGGGAATACCGCTTCTGTGTTGTACCATCATCTTCAATGTAATTCTATCGGCATTTTCAATTCTTCCCGCCAAATCAGGCAAATAACTGGCGAGCGTTTTATCCAACGACAAATGATTGTTATTTACCAATTTAGCCACAGCTACAGCCACATACAATTTACTGATACTGGCAATTTTGAACAAAGCTTCCGGATTGGCAGGGATTTTATTTTTCCTGTCAAACCAGCCTGATGCATACAACTCCGGTGGCTTCCCCTCCTGATCTACATAAACAATTATTCCATCCAACCCATGGTCAACTGCTTCGTTTAGTTGTTTCTGAATGGTATCAGGTAGCGGTAAAATCCAGGTTCTAACCAAAGTCCATGGTACAAATAACAAGGAGCTTATACTCGTAATAATAAATGCTATTCTGAGAATTTGTTTTGTTCGTTTCCTTTTCATTTTCTCAAGCTTATGGCAGAGAGTGTGTCTTCAAAACAGTCACTTTTCAATTTTGTTGACTTTTTACTTGAGCAAGTGGATTATCGCGTTCAGTGCTTTTCCTGCAGATGTTTCTAATTTCCCTATTGATTGTATTCGTTCGATTGTATGGTTTTTTGTATTGTTGCTATATACATATTACCAGCTGGCTTTTTCTTCAATCGATTTAATATTTCCGTTTACAATTTTATAAAACATCATTTTTTCATCCCCTTTTTCAACATATGGTAGCCCAAAAATTATTGGTTCTTTTTGTGAATTTGTTTTTGATAATATAAATTGAAACTTGGGCTCTAATAAAATATCACGTTTTTCATTTGCAATACCATAAGAGTAATAATCGTTAGTTACTGAATTTCCTCCACCGAATCCTATTAATAACTTATCTTCGGAATACTTATATTTTTTTATAAGATAGAGTTTATTCTCTAATTGCTAATTGGCATAAATCAATTCATCAGCATTCTCTATATATTCTGTTCCAATTAAGCTAATTCGATAATAGGGTTTTCCTGAAAATCGCCAAACAAATATTAAAACAATCACAATTATTATGAAAGTTATTATCAAACCTATTCTCAATATTCTATTCATCTTATCATTTTCTTATCGCTATTCAGCTTGCTGGTAAAGTCTGTGCAACCCAAATTTTGGGTTATTTAAAATAAACAAAATAAGGAGAAATCTGCAAAAGAGTATTTTATACGGCGGCAGACTAGGTCGTACTAACACAGCTAAAAGGGTAATGCCTGCTAAAAGGTATTATCCTTTTCTTTTTTACAACAAGCCTTCCAGCAACGCATCATCCGCTTCCTCGGGCAGCGTAACTTTTAGCATCGGATTTTCTTTCATGGCCTGTTCTATGGCAAAACGAGCCGGGGCGTTACGTGCCCAGCTGCGTCGCGAAATGCCGTTGTTTACATCCCAGTGAAGCATCATTTTCAGGCGTTCTTCGGCTTCGGGCGTTCCGTCTATGGTCATTCCAAAACCACCGTTAATCACTTCGCCCCAGCCAACGCCGCCACCGTTGTGCAACGAAATCCAAGTAGCGCCACGGAAAGCGTCGCCCACAAAATTCTGCACCGCCATATCGGCTGTTAACGACGAGCCATCGTAAATATTCGAGGTTTCGCGGTAAGGCGAGTCTGTTCCCGACACATCGTGATGATCGCGGCCCAAAACAATCGGTGCCGAAATTCGTCCGTCGGCAATGGCCTCGTTAAACGCCCGGGCAATTTGGGTGCGCCCCTTGCAATCGGCATAAAGAATTCGCGCCTGCGAGCCAACTACCAGCATGTTTTTACCGGCTTCGTGTATCCAGTGGATGTTATCCTCCATTTGCTGTTTTATTTCTGAAGGAGAATTCTCGGCCAAGGCTCTTAGCACCTGTTCCGCAATCAGGTCGGTTGTTTCCAGGTCTTTCGGATTTCCCGATGTACATACCCAACGGAAAGGGCCAAAACCATAATCGAAAAACAAAGGCCCCATAATATCCTGCACATACGAAGGATAGATAAAGTCACCCTTATCGTTGGTCATATTGGCTCCGGCGCGGCTGGCTTCCAGTAAAAAAGCGTTTCCGTAGTCCCAGAAATACATGCCATTTGCCGCCAGTTTATTTACTGCTGAAACATGGCGGCACAGCGATTCGTGAACCTTCTCGCGGAATAATTCCGGTTGTTTGGCCATCATTTTATTCGATTCATCAAAAGTAAGCTCGGCAGGGTAGTAGCCTCCTGCAAACGGATTGTGCAAAGAAGTTTGGTCGGAGCCTAATTCTATTGGAATATTTTTGTCGGCCAGTTTTTCCCAAAGGTCAATTACATTTCCCTGGTAAGCCAGCGAAACCGCTTCTTTATTGCTACGGGCTTCTGTCATACGGGCAATCAACTTATCCAAATCGGTATAAACTTCATCCACCCAACCCTGGCTATGCCGAACTTCAACCGCTTTTGGGTTGATTTCGGCAACTACGCAAATCATTCCGGCAATTACAGCGGCTTTGGGCTGTGCTCCCGACATACCGCCAAGGCCGCTTGTAACAAATATTTTCCCGGCAACCTCGCCCGAAGCGTGAAGGCGTGCTGCGTTTAATACCGTAATTGTTGTGCCGTGAACAATTCCTTGCGGGCCAATGTACATGTACGATCCGGCAGTCATTTGTCCGTATTGCGAAACGCCGAGTGCGTTCATTCGTTCGTAGTCGTCGCGGCTCGAATAATTGGGGATAACCATGCCATTGGTAACCACAACACGCGGTGCGGTTGCATGCGACGGGAACAAGCCCATCGGATGACCGGAATACATCACCAGCGTTTGTTCGTCGGTCATTTCGGCCAGGTATTTCAAGGTAAGCAGGTACTGTGCCCAGTTTTGAAAAACTGCGCCGTTGCCGCCATAAGTAATTAGCTCGTGCGGATGTTGCGCTACTGCTTTGTCCAGATTATTTTGGATCATTAGCATAATAGAAGCGGCCTGTTTCGATTTTGCAGGGTATTCGCCGATTGGACGCGCATACATTTCGTAATCGGGGCGAAAGCGGTACATATAAATTCGTCCGAATGTTTCGAGTTCTTTTAAAAACTCAGATGCCAGAATTGCATGGAACTTTTGCGGGAAATAACGCAGTGCATTTTTTAAAGCCAGTTTCTTTTCTTCGCTATTCAGAATGTCTTTTCGTTTTGGAGCATGATTTATTGTGTTATCGTAAGGTTTTGGAATTGGTAATTTTCCCGGAATTCCTTCTAAAATGGCGGATTTAAATGCTGAATTATCCATGATTATCTGCTTTTACATTCTAAATTTGGAGTACAGCGGTAAAATATTGCCTTTCCCCGAAAATTGCGATGATATTTCGCACATTTTGAGAATATTTGTTCTGTTCAAATAAAATGATAGAAAAATGAAGAGATTAAGAATTGTATTAATAGCAGTGGTAGCAGCATTTTTATTTTCGAGCTGTGGTTACAACAAGATGGTTGAGCTCGACGAGCAGGTGAGTTCGCAGTGGTCGCAGGTTGAGAATGTTTATCAACGTCGTGCCGATCTGATCCCAAATCTTGTAAATACTGTAAAAGGTTATGCGGCGCACGAGCAGGAAACGCTGGAAGGAGTGATTGAAGCGCGTTCGAAAGCTACTTCTGTAAATGTTAATGCAGATAAGCTTACGCCCGAAACTTTGAAACAATTTAACCAGGCACAAGACGGACTTTCATCGGCATTAAGCCGGTTGATGGTGGTGGTTGAGCGTTATCCCGATTTGAAAGCCAATCAGAATTTTCTGGATTTGCAGGCACAATTGGAAGGTACCGAAAACCGGATTACTGTTGAAAGAATGAAGTTTAATCAAACTACACAATTATATAATGCATACATTCGCAAATTTCCGCGGGTGATTTATGCCGGTTGGTTTGGCTTTGATAAGAAATCTTATTTTGAGGCACAGCAGGGAGCAGATAAAGCACCGGAAGTACAATTTTAAAAGAAAGGCCAGAAATGAGTGTTCATAAATATTTGACGGAAAAAGACAAACTGGAAATTACCAATGCAATCCGGGTCGCAGAAACCAATACGTCGGGCGAGATTCGGGTGCATTTGGAAAAGAACTGTGTTGGCGAAGTTCTGGATCGTGCAGCTTACCTGTTCGAAAAACTGGAGATGCATAAAACAGAATTGCGAAACGGCGTACTTTTTTATGTGGCTATTGAAGATAAGAAATTTGCCATTTTAGGCGATGCTGGAATCAATGAGAAAGTGCCCGACAATTTTTGGGAAGGCACGAAAGATGTTGTAATTGAAAAGTTGAAGGAAGGCAAAATCGCAAAAGGTTTAGCCAGTGGAATTATAAAAGCCGGAGAGCAGTTGAAAGTGCATTTTCCTTACCAGGATGATGATGTGAACGAGCTCTCTGATGAAATATCATTTGGAAAATAGGAAGTCATGAAACGAATAATAGCTACTTTTTTTACAGTAATTATATGCACTGTAATCGCTTTTGCACAGATACCGGATCGACCCAATCCTCCACGTTTGGTAAACGATTTTGCCGGGGTTTTAAGTAAAAATGAGTCCAGTAATCTGGAGAATTCGCTCGAAAAATTTGCACGACAAACATCTACCCAGATTTTGGTAGTAACTGTACCCGATCTTCAGGGGTACGATAAGTCCGATTTTGCTTTTCAAGTGGGCGAGAAATGGGGCATTGGTCAGAAAGGCAAAGACAATGGTATTGTAATCCTTGTGAAACCCAAAACAAGCAATAGTAACGGACAGGTTTTTGTAGCCACCGGTTACGGCCTGGAAGGTGTTTTGCCCGATGCGGTGGTAAACAACGCCATTGTGGATAATGAAATGATACCACGTTTTAAACAGAATGATTATTACAACGGTTTGGCTGCCGGAATTAGCGTAATTATGGATATTACAAAAGGCGAATACACTGCCGAGCAATACCGCGAGAAAGTAAGTGCCGGAGGCGCTGCTGGTATTCCGTTTATCATCTTCTTTTTTATATTGCTTTTTGCTTTGTTTGGGAGAAGTCGCAGACGCCGGTTTTATTCTCCGGGAAGAAGCTTGCCGTTTTGGCTGGCTATGGGAATGATGTCGGGAGGACACCGTTCATCGGGTTCATTTGGTAACTTCTCTTCGGGAGGAGGAAGTTTCGGTGGTGGATTTGGCGGATTTGGTGGCGGAAGCTTTGGCGGCGGTGGTGCCGGTGGAAGCTGGTAAGCCAGGCGGTTCGGCGTAATCTTAAAAGATATATTTACAAAACAATGTTTAAGCAGAAGCCGTTTCCTGAGTTTTCAGGAGGCGGTTTTTTTTGTCCTCCTTTTTGAAAAGGAGGTGTCTGTCATCTGACGGACGGAGGATTTGACCTATTTCAAATCATCTCTTTTCTGATAGGTACAATAAAAAAGCCGATCCTTTAAAAGAACCGGCTTTGCAATATTTTTAAGCTGATTATTTATTCAGCTATATCTTCAACAACATTGATGTTTTCATCAACCAAAATACGTCCGCAATATTCGCAAACAATAATTTTCTTGCGGCTTGCGATGTCCAACTGGCGTTGTGGCGGGATCTTTGCAAAACATCCACCACATGAATCGCGCTGAATGGTAACAACAGCCAAACCGTTGCGAGCATTTTTGCGGATACGTTTAAAAGCTGTCAGCAGTCGAGACTCAATAAACGACTCAATCTTCTCCGACTTAGCCTTCATTTTTTCTTCTTCGATCTTTGTTTCACCGGTAATTTCTTCCAGCTCTTTTTTCTTACGGTCGAGGTCTTCTTCGCGTTCTTTCAACTGCTTTTTTGAGCTGTCGATAGTCGCTTTTTTCTCTGTCATTTCTGCCGTAAACTCTTTAATACGTTTTTCTGAAAGCTCAATTTCCAGATTCTGGAACTCAATTTCTTTCGAAAGTGAATCAAACTCACGGTTGTTACGAACGTTGTTTTGCTGTTCAGTATATTTTGCAATCAGTGCTTGCGAATCTTTAATCGCAATTTTTTTGTTGTTGATTGCAGTATCCATGTTTTTGATTTCATCGTCCAGATTTACCAATCGGGTTTTCAAACCTGTAATATCGTCTTCAAGGTCTTGTACTTCCAATGGAAGCTCGCCTCGCAATGTTTTTATTTTGTCGATTTCTGAAACTACACTCTGCAACTCGTGCAGTGCGCGCAATTTATCTTCAATAGAAATGTCTTTGTCTTCTTGCCTTGAATATGATGAATTCATGCTGCTAATATTTAATTTTTATTTTTTCCGTTTTCAGGCTTAAACACAGCTCCATTAATAATGTTTGCTTGTGTGAAAATCCTTCAAGTTCAAACCAAAAAATCAGAAGTAAAAAACCGGGTTGGTATCTACCTCTGACAAATGGACTGCAAATTTAGAGAAATTTTTCGTAAGTAACTCATAAAAAAGTTCTTTAGTGAATTGTTCGCTCTCAAAATGTCCAATATCGGCTATAATAATTTTGTTTTCGGCATCAAAAAACTGGTGGTACTTAAAGTCCCCGGTTACAAAAAAGTCGGCACCTGCTGAGATGGCACGATTCAGCAAAAACGATCCTGCTCCTCCGCATACCGCAATTTTGCTCACTTTTTTACCCAAAAGAGCAGTGTGTCGTATAACTCCAGTTCCAAAAGTTTCCTTTAGCTGCGTAAGAAATTCAGTGGCTTCAATTTCTTTTGGTAATGTTCCTATCATTCCCATTCCAATCTGGTCGAATTTATTTTCGAGCGGATAAATATCATAAGCCACTTCTTCGTATGGGTGAGCGTTGAGAAGTGCCGAGATTACCTGCTTTTGCAAATACGCCGGGAAAATAGTTTCGAAACGGATCTCGTTTTCGTAGTGCTGTTTACCGCTTTCGCCTACAAATGGTGTGGCCGAGTCGTTTGCTCTGAATGTTCCTTGTCCGTGGGCATTAAAACTACACGAGTCGTAATTGCCAATATTTCCGGCTCCGGCAGCAAACACAGCTTCTCTTACTTTCTCTGCATGTTTTACAGGAACAAAGCTTGTCAGCTTTTTCAGCATTCCCTCTGTTGGTTGAAGAATCCGACATTTTTCGAGCCCCAGCTTTTCGCAGATTTTACCGTTAACACCACCTGTAACACTATCAAGGTTGGTATGCGCGGCATAAATAGCGATGTCGTTTTTTATCGCTTTCAGCAAGGTGCGTTCTACATAGTTTTTACCGGTAATTTTTTTCAATCCCGAAAATACAATGGGATGGTGGGCAACAACTAATCCGCATTCTTTTTTTACAGCTTCGTCTATCACATCTTCTGTAACATCGAGGGTTACCAGTATGCCTTTAAGTTCGGCGTTTCGATCTCCTAAAATAAGCCCAGCATTGTCGTACGATTCCTGCAAAGGCAGTGGCGCAAAACTTTCGAGGAAGTTGCATATATCTTTAATCTTTGTCATCGTTTTCAAAACCGTCTCTTATTGTTACTAATTCATTTTTTATATCCTGAAGTTTTTTTACGACTTCGTAGTTATTCAATGTGTCCTCACGATTCTCTTTTAATTTCTGACGGGCACCTTTTATCGTTAGGCCGCGCTCTTTCACCAGGTAATTAATCAGGCGAATGGTTTCTACATCTTCTTTGGTAAAAAGCCGGTTGCCTTTCTTATTTTTAAATGGTTTTAGTGCTTCAAACTGTTTTTCCCAATAGCGGACATGCGAAGGGTTGAGCCCGAACATTTCGGACACCTCGCCAACCGAGTAATAAATTTTCTCTATTTCGGGTTTCTTGTATGGCACTTTTTTCTGATTTTCGATGCAAGATAATTAGATTTTAGGACGGTGGCAAAACAAAAAAACTTCCACCGTTTTAACTGGTAGAAGTTCTCTTTTATCTTTTTCGATATTTGATCCCGTATCGGTTTTTAGTCAAGTGTCTGACCGATGTTTGTCGAAATTGCAATCATTTTGTCGTATTCTTGTGGTGTAAGATCCTGGAAGACATAATAAGCCGGATTTACTTTTCGGCCATCTTTGTGTACTTCGTAATGAACGTGAGGAGCAGTCGATCCGCCCGTGTTTCCTACATAACCGATAATATCGCCACGTTTTACTTTTTGACCACGCTTAACATTGAATTCGTTCATATGGCCATAAACTGTTTCGTAACCATAGCCATGATCGATTTTTACATGAAGTCCTAAACCAACGCGGCTTCGCTTCGATCCTTGTACTTCTGTAACGGTTCCATCTCCGGTAGCATAAATCGGAGTTCCGATAGGAGCAGTAAAGTCAAGCCCCCAGTGCATTTTTCGCACTTTATAAATAGGATGCATGCGATAGCCCCAGCCACTTGATGTACGTTTTAAATCTTTGTTGGTAATCGGTTGAATGGCAGGTAAGGCAGCCAGCATCTTTTCTTTATTCAATGCCATTTTCATTACCTCGTCATACGACTTCGACTGAATGTAAGCTTGTTTCGAAATTACATCCAATTTTTTCGCAGTGGCAATTACCAATGCAGAATTACTCATATCTTCAAGCTGCGAGTATTTGTTTACTCCTCCAAAACCGGCATCTCTCACAGATGATGGAATTGGTTCAGCCTCAAAAATTACACGGTAAATATTATCGTCACGTTGTTGCAGGTCTGTCAATACCGCTTCTACTTTATCCAGGTCTTTCGACATTAATTCGTATTGCGATGCCAGTTGTTTGTTTTCCCTTTTTAAACGCTTTGTTTTTGGCGTTTCGTAAAAATTCAGAAAAACAATAACAAATACCAATGCCAGCGCAAAACTGCTCGACAAATAAGTTCCAACCTTGATGGCTTTCTCCTTCCAGGTTAGTCCTATGCTTTCGTAGTTAAGTGTATCCGGATTAAATTTGTACTTCTTTCTTGCCATATGGCTCTTTTATTTCACGTTTCCTTCAAAATCAATTAAATCGCTTAACTTTGCGGGGTTTTAAAAAAACGTGATATTTTCACGCCGCAAATGTAAGTAAATAACTCATAACTAGGGTTTTTATTTTATTTGTATTAAATAATTTTAACAAAAGATCTCAAAAATATAGACGGTAACATGAAGACTTCTAAAGAGATACGTGCAGCATTCTTAGATTTTTTTAAAGAAAAACAACATCAGATCGTAAACTCAGCACCGATGGTGGTGAAGGGTGACCCGACATTGATGTTTACCAATGCAGGAATGAACCAGTTTAAAGATTGGTTTCTGGGTAACGAACCTGTTAAGTGGAAGCGTGTGGCGGACACTCAGAAATGTCTGCGTGTGTCTGGAAAGCACAACGATTTGGAAGAGGTTGGGCTGGATACATATCACCATACAATGTTCGAAATGCTGGGCAACTGGTCGTTTGGCGATTACTTTAAAGAAGAAGCCATAACCTGGGCCTGGGAATTTTTGGTAGAACGCATGAGAATTGATGCAAGCCGTTTGTATGCTACTGTTTTTGAAGGGAGCGACGACGATAAGCTTGAACGGGATAACGAAGCTGCCGGTTTCTGGGAGCGATTTCTTCCGAAAGATCGTATTCTGAACGGTAGTAAGAAAGATAATTTCTGGGAAATGGGCGATACCGGTCCTTGTGGCCCTTGCTCTGAGGTACATGTTGATTTGCGTCCGCAAGCTGAGATTGATAAGATTTCAGGACGCGAATTGGTGAATAAAGACCATCCGCAGGTTATCGAAATCTGGAACCTGGTTTTTATTCAATTTAACCGCAAAGCCAACGGTGTTTTGGAAGAGTTGCCTGCTAAACACGTAGATACCGGAATGGGATTCGAGCGTTTGTGTATGGTTCTGCAGGGTGTAACTTCGAATTACGATACCGATGTTTTTCAGAATACAATTAATGAGATTGCAAAACTAGGTAATAAAAAATATGGCGATGAGGAAAAAACAGATATTGCCATGCGTGTTATTGCCGACCATTTACGTGCTGTAGCTTTTGCCATTGCCGAAGGCCAGTTGCCATCGAATAACAAGGCTGGTTATGTAATTCGCAGGATTTTACGCCGTGCTGTTCGTTACGGTTATACTTTTCTTGGTTTTAAAGAAGCAACAATATATCGTTTAATCGAAGTGTTGAAAGAAACGATGGGAGAGGCGTTCCCTGAATTGGCAAGCCAGCAAAATCTTATAGAGAAAGTAATAAAAGAAGAGGAAGAGTCATTCCTTCGTACGCTTTCAACCGGTATTAAATTGCTCGACGATATTATTTCGAAAGCTAAGAATGACAGCGCAAAAGAAATAGCCGGGAAAGATGCATTCGTATTGTATGATACTTATGGATTTCCACTCGATTTAACCGAATTGATTACACGCGAGAATGGACTTGGCGTTGATGAAAAAGGTTTTGCAGTAGAAATGCAGGCCCAAAAAGATCGTTCAAGAAATGCAGCAGCGCAGGAAACCGATGATTGGGTAGAGCTTAGAAAAATAGAAAAAACAGAGTTTTTGGGGTACGATCGGTTGGAAGCTGAAATTCGCATTGCCCGTTACCGCAAAGTAACTCAAAAGAAAAAAGCATTTTACCAGTTGGTTTTCGACCAAACACCTTTTTACGGCGAGTCGGGAGGACAAGTTGGTGATTTAGGATATATTGAATTTGACGGTGTTCGGACACGCATTTTTGATACGCAAAAAGAAAACAATCTGATTGTGCATTTGGTAGAAAAACTACCAGAAAACCCAGGTGAATACTTCCAGGCAGTTGTTGATGCCGGACGACGTACAAATATTGCCAATAATCATACTGCAACACACTTATTGCACGCTGCTTTGCGCGAGGTGTTAGGAACACATGTAGAGCAAAAAGGATCATTAGTAAACGCTGATCATTTGCGTTTCGATTTCTCGCATTTTCAGAAAATGACGGATGAGGAGATCGCAGAAGTTGAATTGCGGGTTAATCAAAAGGTTCGTGAAAATGCAGTTCGCGATGAAAATCGTGAGGCAACAATAGAGCAAGCTAAAGAAGCCGGAGCAATGATGTTGTTTGGCGAGAAATACGGAGAGACTGTGCGTACCATTCGTTTTGGCGAATCGCTGGAATTGTGTGGAGGAACTCACGTAGACGCTACCGGACAAATTGGTATTTTTAAAATTGTATCGGAAAGTGCAATTGCTGCTGGTGTGCGCAGGATTGAGGCTATTACAGCTGCTCATGCCGAAAAATATATTAATGAGCAACTCGGCATACTAAAAAATATTCAGGAAGCTATAAAAGGATCGAATGATGTGTTGGGGAGCGTAACTTCGCTTGTTCAGCAGAATTCGGAGCTTTCGAAAAAAATAGAAGATTTCCAGCGCGAAAGTATGAAGATTGCCAAAGCGAATTTGAAGAGTAAGATTTTATTTGAGCGTGGCGTTAACATTATTGCGCAAAAAGTAGATTTGGATAACTCAGCTCTGATTAAAGACCTGGCTTTCCAGTTGAAAGGAGAAATAGACAATCTCTTTCTGGTTTTAGGAGCTGAAATTAACGGTAAGCCAAATCTCTCAGTAATGATCTCGGAAAATATTGTTGAAGAGAAAGGCTTGAATGCCGGGCAGATTGTTCGCGAGGCCGGAAAAGAAATAAAAGGTGGCGGCGGTGGTCAACCGTTTTATGCAACTGCCGGAGGGAAAGATGCTGCCGGACTGGATGCTGCCATTGAAAAAGCACTTTCGTTTTTACAGTAAATTAAGTACGAGCATAAAAGCAGGAAACTGATACGGTTCCGTATCAGTTTCCTGAAGAAAAGAAGCTAACATTATTTTTTTTGGTGGTGAAAGCTATTGTTCGGCTACTACTTTATCCACTACTTCCCACAATTCCGATCTAACCAGTACCCTGGAATTTAGCGTTTGTTCTGTTACTTTCCCGATCTCCATGTCGGGATGAGCTTTTTGGTAAGCATCGTTATAATTGGCAGTTCCGATTTGTGAGAAATCTGAAAAGTAATTGACTGTTACATACTGGTAATCGAGTGCGTAACCCGAAGGGAATACTCTGCCCCACAGCGACCATCCGGTTCTTGAGCCGGCTTTGATAAACTGTTCGTGTATTGCTTTCCAAATATTAACTTCAGTGGCTATATAATCACCGTCGTGTCCTTGTTTCACTTTCATATAGTCAATTTGCAGGAACTTGAAATCACCGGGGCCGCCTTCTCCATAAACAGATTCAATTCGGCTAATGAGGTTACTACCAACCATATCCCGACTGTCCAGTGTTTTTTCGTAAAACTCATTAATGTCAACATCGGGCATCACTTCTGAGGGATCGATGCCGGCCCAAGGTGCTTCCAGTTGTGATCGGTCGGCGAAGAGAGTGACTGTTACATAGTTGTATTTATCAGCAGAGCCGGTATAATGCACTCGATAGAGATACCAGCCGAGTATCATTCCCTTATCAACTCGTGCCTGGTGTAATTTTTTCCACATGTTTAGTTCAAGTTCAATATAGCTTTCTTCGTGTTCAGGGGTGGTTTTCATTGGTTCAACTAGCGCAAAAATCGATGGATTTTCGTTTTGTGCCAATAATGTTTCGGGTAGTGTTCCCATTAAAAGAACGAAAACAAGAGCAGCTACAATTGTTAAAAAATAATTGTTACACTTCTTTCTCATAATGTTTGATTTTAAGTTGTTAAAAACTAAGTAGATATAGTAAGTTACTGTAGTTTTTTTGAAATAGCATACAAAAAGGTATTAAAATATTGGCGTGTTTACTAAGGATGTGATTGAAACTGAGCATTGTCAAGGCTTTCGAACAATAGATCAGTTTATGGTCTTATCGAATTTGTATTTTGAAAGTTCAATTTTGCTTGTTTGCAGTTTCTTTTTGATGTGGCAAAAAATTGCTTTTCGTGTTTTGCGTTTCTTTTTTTGATTTATTCTAAATAAGAACTATTTTCAGCCTCAATTGGAATGAACAAAATCCGGGAAAACTCCGTTAGGGGTTTCAACTTCCCCTTAAGGGGTCCGGTTCAAAATAAACTATCTGTTAAGATGAAGAAATTCTATGCCTTCCTTACCTCTTTGCCCTTTATGTCGTTTATATTTTTGGCCTTAGCTTTTTCAATGGCTATTGCCACTTTTGTAGAAAGCAGCTACGGAACTCCAACAGCGAGGGCGCTCGTTTATAATACGCGGTGGTTTGAATTGTTGTGGGGATTGTTTGCCCTTAACCTGGCGAATAATATGTTCCGCTATCGCTTTTTTACTTCACGTCGGTTTACTCTGGGGTTGTTTCATGTCTCCTTTTTGGTTATGATTCTGGGGGCAGCCATTACCCGCTATTTTAGTTTCGAAGGCTCAATGCATATTCGCGAAAATCAGAGTGCCAACTATATTCTTTCTTCCGACGATTCTTTCTACGCCGGATTTGAGAATCAGCAAAAAGAGAAGAGTGTGCGTTTTTCAGAACTAACTCCAAAGCAGTTTTCAGCCAAATTTGATGTGAATGGTTTAGGAGTAAAAGTAAAAGCAGTAGGTTTTATCGAAAATGCTGAACGGAAGGCTGTTCCTTCAGATTCGGGAGAACCTGTAATTGATTTTGTGTTTGCAACACCCGGAGGACAGGGGATGCAGTCTTTTGCTTTTCGGGTGGGAGATGTCCTGAATTATCCCGGATTTACGGTTGGTTTTGAAACCAGCGAAACGGAATTGATAAATATTTATATGGAAGCTGGTCAACTGTTTATGACATCATCAGCCGCTTTGGAAGAAACGACAATGGCTAGCCAGGAAACGGTGGCTTTTAATCCGGGAGATACAATTCCGGTAAAGCCAATGTTTTTATACGGGTTTGGAGATTTTCGATTTCTGGTCCGGAACTTTTATCAAAGTGCGAAATTTACCGCGGTTAAAAGTCAGGCTGAAACCAATGAAGATGCAGTTTTTATCGAAATATCAGACGGAATAAAAAAGCAAACTGTACCCGTATTTGGTCATTCAGGAATGGCTCCCGACACCGTTCGGGTTCCACTGGGTAACGGTACTTTAAAACTGGCTTACGGTTCCTCACCACTAAGAGTTCCTTTCAGTATTTATTTAAAAGATTTTCAACTCGATCGTTATCCGGGTTCAGAGTCGCCTTCGTCATATGCTTCAGAAGTAACTTTAATAGATAAAGAAAGAGGAGTTGAAAAGGATATTCGCATTTTTATGAATAATACATTAACGCACCGTGGATACAAGTTTTTCCAGTCGTCGTACGACATGGATGAAAAAGGTACCATCCTTTCTGTAAATCATGATTTCTGGGGAACCTGGATTTCTTACTTCGGTTATTTCTTACTGTTCGTAGGGATCTTCACTTCACTGATCAATAAAAATTCATACTTCCGTTTTCTTGCACAGAAATTAAAGAATAGTTCGGTAAAAGCTGTAGTTGTTTTGGCTATTCTTGGCGGTACTGCACTAACTACATCAGCACAAAGTGGAATGGGGGCGGGAATTCCGGAAATTGACAAGGCGGTAGTTGAAGAATTTAAAGAGCTTTGGGTGCAAGGAGTCGATGGAAGAATTGAGCCGATTTCTACACTTACCAGCGAGATCGTTCGGAAGATTAGCCGTAAATCAACCCTCTACGGGAAATCGCCCGATGAGGTGGTTTTAAGCATGATGACTTACCCTGAAATCTGGCGATCGATGCCAATTGTGAAGGTGTCGGAAAAAGCGTTAGCAACTCAGTTGGGAGCACAAGATAAATACCTGACGGTTGAGTCCTTGTTTGACGAACAGGGAAATTACCGGATTATGAACGAGGTGCGGGCAGCGTATGCCAAAGCACCGGGTTTCAGAAATCGCATCGAAAAAGAATATATTTACCTGGATGAAAGAGTGAATATCTGCTTTATGGTTTTCCAGGGATCGATTTTTAACATCTATCCCCGTGCAACCAAAGAAGACAGCTGGTATGCGCCCGGAGAAACAGCAGTGGAATATACCGATGGTGATTCAATTTTTATCAAAAGTGGTTTCCAATTGTTGTTGCAATCAATATCCGAAAATCAAAATGAAGAGGCTGTTCAAATTCTGAAAGCTGTTGAAAATTTCCAGGTAAAATACGGCAGCTATTTATTGCCGGGCGACACCAAAAGAAACCTCGAAATATTGTACAACGAGGTGAACCCGTTTAAAACGATTTTCCCCTATTATTTGCTTTTCAGTATTCTGCTTCTTTTCGTTCTATTTGTAAATATATTCAGGCGGAAACCCTTGCCCAAAATCATTAAGTTGGGTTTTGTTGGGGTAATTGTAATCCTGTTTCTGGTGCATACTGTTGGTTTAGCAATGCGCTGGTACATTTCGGGGCATGCTCCGTGGAGTAACGGCTTCGAGTCGGTAGTTTATGTGGCGTGGGCAGCAATGTTGGCCGGATTGATTTTTGGCCGCAAATACCCGATGGTTATCGGAACCGCTGCTTTTCTTTCGGGGATAGCATTGTTTGTGGCTCATTTAAGCTGGATGAACCCGGAAGTAACACCGCTGGTGCCTGTTTTAAAATCCTACTGGCTTACTATTCATGTTTCGATAATTACAGCCAGCTATGGATTCCTCGGATTAAGTACTTTTCTTGGGGTCATGGTGATGATTTTGTTTGTATTGCGAAATCGCGAAAACTCAGAACGCGTTTCCGGTTTTATTGAGCAGCTAACCACTATTAATGAGATGTCTGCAACAGTGGGGCTCTATGCCCTGACTTTTGGAACATTCCTTGGGGGCGTTTGGGCCAACGAAAGTTGGGGGCGTTACTGGGGCTGGGATCCAAAAGAAACATGGGCTTTAATTACAGTGGTTATTTACTCGTTTATTGTACATATGCGATTGATTCCGGCACTGAAGGGAGTTTTCAATTATAATTTTGCTTCAATACTGGGCTTTGCTTCCGTGCTTATGACTTATTTCGGGGTGAATTATTACCTCTCAGGATTACATTCTTACGGAAAGGGAGTTGCTGATGGCGTTAATCCTGCGGTGCCAATAAGCTTTGCTTTGCTTGCCGGATTGATGATTTGGGCTTACATTAAAGATTCGAACTATCAGAAGGCAAATCAGAAGGAGTAAAATTGAATCTTTTCTGATGCTTGATTTTTGCAATAAAGGGTGCATGTATTTTCAAAATATGTCATTGTTATACAGTTAACATAATTTCTAATTTTTGGAACATTTTGCTCTGATAGTCGATACTTGACTTTTTAAATTTCTGTAAATAAGTTTATTGTGTTTATTTAGAAAGATTAAAAATTGTTTTTGAGGTTTATCCATATTGCTCGAAATCAAATGCCAACAGGACAAAACTATTATCTTGCATAGTTTTTTTAAAAATTGTATATGGGAAAGACAGTTACTCGTACTTTTGACATTCTGGATCATGCATTGACCGAATTTCCAAGAGAAGATGCATTAGGTGGAAAAGCGGGCGGAAAATGGTACACGTATTCATCTGCCGATTATCATAAAAAATCACATCAGTTTGCGATGGGCTTATTGGCTTTGGGCTTTAAAAAAGGCGACAAAGTTGCAACAGTTAGTACTAACAGGCCCGAATGGAATTTTGCCGATATGGGAATGGCAATGACCGGAGTGGTGCATGTACCAATCTACCCAACGCTGGGAGAAGAGGACTACCGCTACATTCTTAAGCATGCCGAGGTTAAAATGATCATTGTTGGCGATAGTAAATTGTACCAAAAAATACTTCCTCTGGCTAATTTGCTTGAACTAACAATGGTTTACACTTTTGAAGAAGTTGAAGGAGCAAAACATTTTCAGCAAATTCTGGATTTGGGTGGAGAAAAAAGAGACGAGTTTGAGGCGGAACTGGAAGAAATAAAAAAGTCGATTACTCCTGCCGATTTGGCGACATTGATTTATACATCAGGAACAACTGGTGTTCCGAAAGGAGTTATGCTGACGCATGAGAACTTGGTGTCGAATTTTACAGCTCACTCAAGAATGCATCATTTGGGTAAAGATCATCGTGTGATCAGCTTTTTGCCACTTTGTCACGTTTATGAGCGCAGCGTGAACTACCATTTTCAGTACAAAGGAATGGGTGTGTATTATGTCGGCAACCTGGCTCAAATTATCAACGCTTTGAAAGAAATTAAGCCACACATGTTTAATTCGGTTCCTCGTTTGCTCGAAAAAGTTTACGATGGTTTTGTGGCAAAAGGGAAAGAACTTTCAGGCATTAAAAAGACACTTTATTTCTGGGCATTAGGACTTACTCAACATTTTGAGTTTAACAAAAAGTATGGCCCGTTAATGAAACTCAAGATAAAAATTGCAGATAAGCTGATCTATTCCAAATGGAGAGAAGCTTTAGGCGGAAACATCGTTTACGTAGTATCGGGCGGAGCAGCATTGCAGCCTCGAATTGCAAGAGTTTTGGGAATGGCCCAAATGTATAATCTTGAAGGTTATGGTCTTACTGAAACATCGCCGGTGATTGCGGTAAATAATCCCGCAAAAAATGAAATGATGGTGGGAACAGTAGGGCCTGTTTTAGATGGTGTTGAAGTAAAGATTGCCAACGATGGTGAGATTCTTTGTAAAGGACCCGGCATAATGAAAGGTTACTACAAAGCACCTGAACTTACCGATGAAGTGATTGACGAAAACGGGTGGTTTCATACCGGTGATATTGGTACTTTGGTTGATGATAAATACCTGAAAATTACGGATCGGAAGAAAGAAATTTTTAAGCTTTCGGGAGGAAAATACATCGCACCGCAAATGATCGAGAATAAACTGAAAACATCGAACCTGATTGAGCAGGTGATGGTGATTGGTTCGAACGAAAAATTTGCAAGTGCACTTATTTCTCCAAGCTTCCCGCTTTTGCACGACTGGGCCGCAAAAGAAAAATTGCATTACGAAGATAATAAGCAACTTATTCAGCTTCCGCAGGTCGTTAATATGATTCAGAAAGAAGTTGCTATCATCAATAAAACACTGGGAAGTCACGAACAGATCAACCGCATTCGTTTGGTTTGCGAAGAGTGGTCGCCTACAACGGGGGAACTTTCGCCAACCTTAAAACTGCGCAGAAACATGGTGGCGGTAAAATACCAACACCTAATCGACGATATTTATTCCGTAAGGAAATAAAGTGAAGTGGCGTTCTAAAAATTGAAAACGCCGTCTGAACCAAACTTAGCTGAGCTGCAGGATTAATTTTCTGCAGCTTTTTTCTGAAAAATCGATCCTTAGTTCACGCTTTGTTATTCATCCTCTGGCCTCCCTCGTCAGCCACCTCCTTCAAAAAAGGAGAATTGGCAATAGACCACTTACTGTTTTTGTAAGGATTCTCCTTTGACGGGAAAAAGAAGGGGATGAAAGAAAACTTTTCATTCCTGTAGATTGCCAAAATTATGAATGCTTTTCTGTTAAAACAGCGCCCTGTCCCAAGGGATTGCAGCCAAAATCACCAATAAAGAAATGGTATAAAATATTGCAGCTGCACGGTGCTTCTTCCATGGTGCAATATCCTTTTTTGTTTTCGCCCGGCCAATATGTACCAGCGCTAAGGCAATTACCATCATAAGAATATGCTCTACGGCGTAAAAACGCAACGCTGAATTTCCCATAGCGGCACCAAAATCGTTAAAAGCTGCTTTTGTCATTGGGCTTAAGAATAAATAGAGAACTATTCCAACTAAAAATTGAATGTCCATAAATATCATGAGAAACAGGCTACTTGTTTGGTCTGTTTTTGTCCATTCGCGCTTTTTTATCCAACCCACAAAGGCCAGGGCAATGGATACAACAATTAAGATTAGAACAAGCCAACGAAGGCCACTGTGTGCATGTAGAAAACCAGTATACATAATTTCAAATTTTATTCATTAAACAGCTGGTTTGGCTTTTGGTTGAAAAGAATTAGAAAAAGATTTGATTTTGGCTAAAAATGGATTTTTTCCGTTATATCTTTATTGCATTAACGTATTTGAAGATTATGATGAAGTACAGATATTTTTTCTTTGTTTTGATAGTGGTTGTGGTTTCTGCCTGTAATTCAAATAAGAAAGCAAAGGAGCCTGAGAAAATTAAGGTGATTATTGATTCGGATGCCAACAACGAGCTGGATGATCAACACGCATTGGCTTATGCATTCTTGAACCCGGAAGTATTTGATGTTGTTGGCGTGACGGTGAATAATACCGACAATGGTTTTGGTATTCAGGGGCAATACGATGAAGCGCTCCGGGTTATTCGTCTGTTCAATCTCGAAGGAAAAGTACCACTGTTTAAAGGAGCCGACAAAGACTACGAAGAAATTGCTCCGCATATTGCAGAAGCCGATTTCGACGGGCATGCTGCGGTTGATTTTATTATCAACGAAGCCATGAAAATGGAAGACAGCAAATTGGTTCTTGCGCCGATTGGTAAACTTACAAATGTTGCTCTGGCACTTTTAAAAGAACCCAAAATAAAAGATAAAATTAAGGTCGTTTGGTTGGGCGGCAATTACCCATCTCCTGGCGAATATAACTTAGTAAATGATATTACTGCAGTGAATCCGGTTATTGAATCCGGTGTTGAATTTGAGATGGTAACCGTTCGCTACGGACAACCAACCGCAACTGATGCTGTTCGTGTTACGCCGGAAGAAATAAACCAGCATATGGCGGGGAAAGGCCCTGTAGCAGCCGATACAATCGTTGGACGGCATGGAGGTACTTTCACTCGTTTCGGCGATTACTCGAAAGATCTTTTCGACCACGCAAATATGCACGGTTATCCGCCGTCGAGAGCTTTGTTTGATATGGTGGTTCTTGCTGTTTTGAAGAACCCCGAATGGGGAACAAAACACGAAATTCCTGCTCCGAAGCTAATCGGGCAGGCCTGGGAAGACCAGCCCGAAAATCCGAATAAAATTGTTTATTGGGATGGTTTCGACCGCGATGGAATTGTAAACGACCTGTTCACCAAAATGGAAGAGACCACGCCTGAAAACTAAATTTAGGGCGATATGCGAGAGGCAAAAAAGCAACTGGAACTTTTGCTGATTAACTACCTGAGAAGTTCTTATCCCGATTTTCCGAAAGGAAAAATAGTTTCGAGTGAATCTCCTGATTTTATTGTTAAGAGTAAACCGGCGAAAAAGATTGGGATTGAATTGGTACGCCTGGCACCTGAAAAGCTTTTTAATCATCTTTCGGATAATGATTTTCGAAACGAACTGATCAATGAAGTTTGTGAGCTCTTCGAACGCAGCTCTAACCTGAAGTTGTTTGTTAAGATCTGTTTCTCAGAGAAGAAAGCAATAAACGAAGAACGTCTGTTAAGTGTTTCGGCGATTCTGGCTAACCGAATAAGAAGTACAGTAAGTAACAATAATCACCGAAGCTTCTTTTTCCGATCGCTAAATGCAACCGAATTACCCGATGGGATTGAGCAGGTTTTAATCGTTCATCATCCGGAAATGGAGGAATCTGTTTGGGAAGAAGCCAACAACCTGGGGATTTCAGAAAATGTTGTTGCCGACCTTAAACGGGCTATTTCACGCAAAGAAGAAAAACTGTTGTTTTATCGAAAAAAGAAACTTGATGCTTATTGGCTGCTGGTTTTAACCGACCAGCTTCGGAATGTAAAAAGCACGAATGTAGTTAACCGTATTTTTTCGGAGAGCTTCAAATCTCAATTTGGAAAAGTTTTGCTTTTTGACTTGATGCGAACAAGTGTATACGAAATTAGCTTATAGAATTATGTTCTGTCGTAGAAAGTTTCATTTTGGGAATCCTTCTTGTAATAATATTTAAACATCCTTTATTCTTCTGTGTTTTAGGTTCTGAAAGTTCATTTGATACAATTAAATGGATACGATTTTTAACCTTTCAAATTAAACAGTATGAAGAATTTTACTCCATTCAAACTTTATTTCTTTTTTGGATTTATGTTTTCAGTGGTATTCTCAAATGCACAAATTACAATTGTTGCCAGCGATTTTGACCGGATGTTGGATCTTGGTGAACAAGTAACTACCTATCTCGACACAACAACAACAATACTTGATGCAGGAACTGCAGGGCAGTTTAGTCTCGATTATTCCGGTTTGGTCGCAAACTCAACTTTCGTTACAGAAAGTAAAACGTATGCCGATTCGCCGTATGCGTCTGATTTTCCCGGGGCAGAATATGCTTCTAATTACGAAGGTGTTTTTGCTGGAGTGTATTCAAATACCTGGGTTTACAATTCGGTAACTGATGATTTTTTGACGCACGGAACCGGAACTGTAGCTCAAACTTCAGCCGGCGATGTTAAAACAGTTATTTTGTATTCTCCGGCCTGGGTTGAATATGATCTTCCGGTGAATTTAAACGACGAAAATACTTATTCTGGAACACAGACCTTAAAAACTACTACTACGGTTCCGGGGTTTGGTGAATTTACTAACACAATTGTTCAGAATGTAACTATCTCTCAGGTTGTGAATGGCTACGGTACGGTTAAATTGCCAGGCGGAAAACAGGTAAATGTACTTAGGATTGTTGAAGAATCAACATTTAATTACAACGGAAACATAAGTACATCAACTGTAATAAAACTGTTTTCAAATACCGGGGAGATAATTTCGATCAGTCCTTCGTCTGAAGCCAGTTTAGATGGGGAGATAACAATTGAAAATGTAAGTTGGACGTCTGGAGGTGGGGGACAGGTTGTTGAAGAGGCACCAACAGCTCCCGATCAATTATCGGCACAGACTAACGAAAACAGCATTACTTTATCTTGGGTAGATAACTCTAACAACGAAACTGGTTTTTATATAGAACGCTCAGGAGGAAGCAGCGTGAGTTCAGTTATTACTTCGGACGTAAAATCTGTGGTTGTCGATTCTTTTGTACTAATTGATAGCACTACCGCAGATGTTAATACCTACACCGATAACGATGTTGTTCCCGGTGTTGAGTATTCCTATCGAGTTCGAGCTTATAATGAAAGTGGAACTTCAGCCTACAGTCCGGTAATGACCGGTATGGTTCAGATTCCCGCAGTTTCAGCTCCTGATAATCTTGCTGTGAGTGAAGTAGGGCGTTCTGCCGAATTAAGCTGGAATGATAATTCGGATAACGAGATTGGCTTTTCTATCGAACGTTCAGAAAATGGCGGGGCTTATATGGCAATTGATAGTGTATCTGCCGGTGTAACGGTTCATGCTGATACCAGTTTAATGATTGGGGCGGATTATGCCTACCGTGTTCGGGCTTACAGTGAATATACATTTTCAGCTTATAGTAATGTGGTTGATTTTGCTTTGTCGCTTCCTATAGTATTGGCTCCCGATAACTTAGCAATAACAGCTTCAACGGTCGCGCTTGATCTTATGTGGAGCGACAACTCTGACAATGAGCTAGGTTTTTACCTGGAACGTTCGGAAGACGGTGGATCATTTATTCCGATTGATACTGTTGATGCCAACACAACAAGCTATTCGGATACCGGTTTGGAGGTTGGTGTTGTATATACCTATCGTGTTCAGGCTTATGGCGAATATTCCGTTTCAGAATATAGCGGTTCGGCTAACGGAATGCTGATGGTCGCTACAGTTTCTGCCCCGGATAATCTTAGTGTAAGCGAAGTAGAAAGTACTGCCGAATTAAGCTGGAATGACAATTCGGATAACGAAATTGGTTTTTACATCGAACGTTCAGCAGATGGTGGAGCGTTTATGGTGATTGATAATGTATCTGCCGGGGTAACAGTTTTCGCAGATACCGGTTTGATGGTCGAAGTGGATTATTCGTACCGTGTTCAGGCCTACAGTGAATATACAGTTTCCGATTATAGTAATGTAGTTGATTTTGCTTTGCCACTTCCAGCTGTTTTAGCACCCAGTGATTTGGCAATAACAGCTTCAACAGTAGCACTGGATCTTATGTGGAGCGACAACTCTGACAATGAGCTAGGTTTTTACCTGGAACGTTCGGAAGACGATGGGCCTTTTACTCCGATTGATACTGTTGATGCCAATACAACAAGCTATTCGGATACCGGATTGGAGGTTGGTGTTGTATATACCTATCGTGTTCAGGCTTATGGCGAGTATTCTGTTTCAGAATATAGCGGTTCGGCTAACGGAATGCTGATGGTAGCAGCAGTTTCAGCTCCTGATAATCTTACTGTAAGCGAAGTAGGAAGTACTGCCGAATTAAGCTGGAATGACAATTCGGATAACGAAACTGGTTTTTACATCGAACGTTCAGCAGATGGTGGAGCGTTTATGGTGATTGATAGTGTATCTGCCGGGGTAACAGTTTTCGCAGATACCAGTTTAATGATCGAAGTGGATTATTCGTACCGTGTTCAGGCCTACAATGAATATACAGTTTCCGATTATAGTAATGTAGTTGATTTTGCTTTGCCACTTCCAGCTGTTTTAGCACCCAGTGATTTGGCAATAACAGCTTCAACAGTAGCACTGGATCTTATGTGGAGCGACAACTCTGACAATGAGCTAGGTTTTTACCTGGAACGTTCGGAAGACGATGGGCCTTTTACTCCGATTGATACTGTTGATGCCAACACAACAAGCTATTCGGATACCGGTTTGGAGGTTGGTGTTGTATATACCTATCGTGTTCAGGCTTATGGCGAATATTCCGTTTCAGAATATAGCGGTTCGGCTAACGGAATGCTGATGGTCGCTGTAGTTTCTGCTCCGGATAATCTTAGTGTAAGCGAAGTAGGAAGTACTGCCGAATTAAGCTGGAATGACAATTCTGATAACGAAATTGGTTTTTCCATTGAACGTTCAGCAGATGGTGGAGCGTTTATAGTGATTGATAGTGTTGCTGCAGGTGTAATAATGTATACTGATACTACATTGGTTGCCGACGTTGAATATATGTATCGGGTGCAGGCATATAGTGAATACACGACATCTGATTACAGTAATTCTGTAAGCGTAGTGATAGAATTAACGGGAATTAAGGATGAATTCAATACGGAAGTATTAACATTGAAACAAAATTATCCGAATCCATTCAGTTCAAAAACAACCATTTCATTTATTGTTTCCCGCACGGAAGAAGTGGTATTGAATGTATTTAATATGAAGGGGCAGCTGGTAAGGTCGCTTTTAAATGATATTGTACCAAAAGGCGAGTATAACTTGGATTTTGATGCTACAGGGCTTCAGAACGGAACTTACTATTATCAGTTAAAAACAAATAACGATGTACGATCAAAGAGTATGATGTTGGTAAAGTAGATTTATTTTACAATAAAAAGGGAAGCCATTCTGGATTAAGCAGAATGGCTTCTTTATTTCGATATATAAATCTTTTAGTTAACAATAGCTGCAATAGCTGCACCCAAAAGGCTCGAATTTTCTACTTCCACAATTTCGTAGTAGCGTTTGTTGTCTCCCGAAAGGAAATCGTTCAGGTATTTTTCAAACATGCCCTGGAAACCGTGTAGTTTGTAAAATGTCGTTCCTTCAATGGTCATAAGTACCGGTTTTTCTGCAGATTTTGCTTTTCCTGTTTTCAGAATAACAGCAGCCAGGTTTGCTGCTACCAATTTGGCAGCACGTTCAATTAAAGCATCAATAATTTCTGCAGCCACCAGTTTGTCCGACTCGTTGGTGAAAACTCCCGGCAAAACACTTTTGGCATCTTCAATGCCATGTACATATTTGTTTACCTGCTCGGTAGTCAGCTCTTCCAGATTCTCAAATGCCGAAGGATCTGCAAAAACTCCTTCTTTTTCAGCCGTTTTCAGCGCAAACGTACAAAGGCCGCCAAAGTAGCCGCCCGAGAACATTTTTTCAAAAGCATAGCGTCCCGGATTTTTAGTTGTATTGTCGAAAGCAATGTCGATATCTGTGCGTGGAGCCAGCGTAAATGCACCTGATTCGATATTGATGATCTGGTTATCTTCCATATTCAGCCCATCTGTTTTTATAATGTTTTTGTTGGCTTCAATGTAGCTGGTATTTGTTCCTGTACCCAGGATAAACCCAATGTAAGTATCGTAACTTTTTACCGCGCGTGCTGCTTTTCCGGCCAAAAGGGTAGAAACGGTATCGTTCATTAATACCATTTGTTTTTCCGGAGTTCCCATGGCAGATAAAAGCTCTTCGCCAATCATTTGGCCAACTACTTCTGGCGCTTTAATCTCTTTACTCCATTCCAGCAATTTGCCGTCTTTATTCGGAAATATCTCAGCGGCATAAGAAAAGCAAAAGCCTATTTTATCCGAAACCGATTTGTAGTCTTTTAAATAATCTGCCAGTGTATTAAAAAAAGTTTCTTTGCTGAGTTCCTCTTCAACGCCGGGCATTTTTCCTTTCTGAATGTTTTCTGTAATCAGTTTTAAGTTTGAATCGAAGTACACTTTTGCCGCTCTGAAATTTGTCCCTCCGGCATCAATGGCAACAACCGGCTGGTTTGCCCGTACTTCGCCATCGGCCTGAATATAGGTTGGCAGCATTAATAAGGAGCTTTCCTTGCCGGATAATCCTTTTTCCATTTCCGAGAGAAAATCGCTTACAAGTTCTTTCATGCTGAAATCTTCAGCGGTCATTTTGTGTGCTTTTAAAAACTGAGTTGCTTTGTTCATGTTTTGTTTGTTTTATTTGGTAATAAATTGCTTACTAATTTTTTATTCAATTGATGATCTTGATTTTAGATAACTGAAGTCAATTACTTCGTTTATCCAAAAATCTTGTAATGATAAATAAAGCAAATATTTTTCTTATTTGGATTTATGAGTGAGTTTTTCTCTACTGTTTACGATTAATCTCACGAAACCTGCAACTCAACTCACAAAATGTTACTGGCTTTTTGTTTATCTGTTTATGTTTTTATAGAAGAGAGTTGTCAAAAGTTAATTTATAGTATATCAAAATATATTCGTTTTATAATATTTCTGATACTCCCTCTTATCCCTCTCTCCACGTAGAGAGGGACGATTGTGACGCAGTCGTAATCAGGGTGAGTCAGTTTGAAAAAGTGTCACAATTTATAACAATATTAAGCATTACTATTTCAGTTGATTATAGGCACTTTTGGCTTTTAACTTTAAATAAGTTTGATGTTCGTTTTTATCACCTCATAAGTTTTGGATTGGTATTCCAATGCTATACAGTTAAGACTTTTGGACTTTAAGAGGTTTATTACTTTATCTGAAATTTGTGTTTGACTGTGTAGACGTATAATTTTATCACAATATCCAAGGTCAAAATTTCATTTTTCTTGGGGAGTAGCTGGTTAAAAAAAAATGGCTGTAATTTCTTTTTACAGAAGTTCTAATTGTGTAAATCACAATTATTACAATCCTTTCTTTCCCTCAAGCCAATACCATTGAGAATATATTTTTCCCGTTATTTTTTGTTTTAAAACCTTTTTTAAAGTTTGAAGCGACTGTGCATTTCCTGTTAAAATGAAGTTAGCCGATAGCCAGTCAGTTGTATTAAAAACAGGCAACTCATGTATTTCCTTTTCATTTCTAAACGAACCATGTTTGGGGAAAACTAAATAATTTTCTAATCCCAATATTTGTGGTGCATTTATATTTTCCTCGTTTAATTCAAAATAAAATTGAAATTGATGTTGATTTTGTTTTAAAATGGGAAAAAGTGCGCAGGCAAGTCCTAACGAAGTTTCGTCTCCAAAAATAAAATGCTGTTTTACTTCCGGATTATATTGATTGCGTCCTCTTGGTTCGCTGATAAGTGCACTATCACCTATTTTTAAACTATCAAAATATTGGCTTCCAACACCGTTTCCGTGTATGTGAAAAATAATTTCCACAATTCCTTTTTCGATATTGTAATCTGCGATAGTATAATTTCTGTATTCTGTTTCGCTTACGCGAGTTACACTTGCACCGCCAGGTATAAATTTCATTTTAGAAATATCTCCCTGAAAACGTATTTTTTTAATGGAAGGCGTGACTTTAACTATTTCTAAAACTGTTAGGTTTGGACCAATTGATTTCTCTAATAAATCGCCAATCCACTTTGGTATTTTTGATATCATTACATATACTTTTAATTACAATGCAAAGTTTAGAATTATTCTAAATAATTACATTATACAAATAAGAGTATCTATTGGACTAATCGCGGTTTTTGTTACGGAATGATAATGCAGTTATTCCTGTAGTTTTTTTGAATAATCGAGAAAAATAGGCGTAATCTTCGTAGCCTAATTGTGTTGCAATTTCTTTAATTGATTTATTTGAGTGAAAGAGCATTCGTTTGGCTTCTAAAATAACACGTTGTTGTATGTGATGTGAAACGGAATAACCTGTTGCTTTTTTTACACATTCATTTAAATATGACGTAGAAATATTAAGCGTTTGGGCGTAGACTGTCGGTTTTTTTTCTGCGCTAAAATTAGTCTCTAATACTGCTTTAAAAGCCTTTGTAATGAATTCAAAACGAGAAAGGTTGTCGGCTGACTTAGATTGCGCTAAATACTGCGAAGCAACTAATGCAACTAATACGTTACAACTGTCTTTTAGTAAAGATTGATATAATTTTTCGTGTTTTCTTTCTGATAATTTTATGCAAAGTGACACAGTTTCTGAAATAATGGAAAACGTTTCTTTCTTTAATGATAAAGGTTTTGCAGGTGTGATATCTTCTAATAATGTCAGATATTCAGGATTCAACGTTCCACTATTGATTGCCCAAACGCTGACACTTGCATCATTAATTGCCAAAATACGATGTACTTGATTAGGGTGAATATATATTGCGGATGATGGTTTTATTTTATACTTATGGAAATCAATTTCAATAGATGTTGTCCCTTTCTCTTGTAAAAAAAATAAATGATAATCGTCTCTGTGTGATTCTTCTGCTTTCTTAAACTCATTTAAGTCTTTTAATGATATTTTTCCAATGACAAATCTAGTGTTAAACTTATCATCCATAATTTTTACAGGAATTGTCTTTGTTTTTTCACTCATCATTTTTTTACTTGAGCAGTTTTGATTTTCTGTTGTCCCTAACAGAAAATTGTATATTACTGATGCAGATTTCGAAGAGCGTCAGCGTCCACAGGACAAAGACGGTCAAGAAAGGAGCGGAGACAACGCACTGCACGAACCCCGCAATACAACTTGTAACCTTCTGGGCTTTACTTTAATCTTTTAATTAAAATCTTAGTAAGATTTAGTATTCAAACATCATCACTTTTTTTGTTGTATTTGAGCTAAAACTTTGTGTCGGTGAGTATCTCCCCATTTTTGAAGCTGCATAATAATGGGAATAAGTTCTAATCCTATTTCAGTTAAAGTATAAATTACTGTACTAAGGTTATCTTTAACCTCTGTTTTAGTTATGATTCCATTCATTTCCAATTCTTTCAATTCTTTGGAAAGAATTCTTGGTGAAATTCCATGGCACTTCTTCATTTCATTGAAGCGTTTGGGTTCAGATGACAAACATAGAATAAGACGCATTTTCCATTTTCCGTTTAACACTGACAATAAATCATTTAATGGAAGAAAGAATGCATTACAGTCATTCATTCCCGAGCATTTTGTGCAAGCCATACCAAGTTACATTAAAGTTACTAGTTACATAAAGGATACTCCTGCAAAGGTAGCAGATTAAACGAGTACTTTTGTGATGTTATCTAAATAATAATACTTGAAAGAATGAATACAAAAAAATCAAAATTACCAGAAAAGTGTGTGAACCTTAAAGCTGCTTATATTCCTGCAACAAAGTGGTGGTGTTCTTTTTGCGGCCCAACCGGAGGTAATATTTGTTATCCGGTTTGTTATTTAATTGGAAAGAAAAATAGAAAATAAGAAGTGGATTAGATTCATCTTAACACAAAGTGTGTTTGACTATTTTGTAAAAAGATGAAAAATAATTGAAAGTAAATATCGTGTCGGTTATAAAAAACCGTTATTAGCTTGGTGGTTATTAACACATGCCTCAATTCCACTAATTATTCTATTGAGTATTTGGTTACATACCCCCAGATTTTTATTCCTCTTTTTATTGGAGTAGCTGTATCATGACAATTTTGTAGGTTTAAAACAATCAACCAAGGAGTGACAAAAAGTAAAGAAATATGAATGAAATTGTTGAAATAATATTAATTGGAATATTGGCTGTGATTTGCTGTATGTATTTATCTAATAAGGCTATAAGATTAGTGTCTAAAGAATTATTTGACTCCTTTATTTAATATTTGCACCTCGGTTTTTACAATCTAGCTTATAAGCTGAATCCATCTCTAATTTACTCAAATACTGTGTTCTCATCTGTAAGTATATTTTGACAATGGTTTTATTCCTGTTCTCAACTCACTAAATATCCTTTTATTAAAATGAACAATAATGTATCCGGCTTTCAGCCTGCCGTTAACGGTTTATCTATGGTTTCGTAGCGGATCTAAAAACGATAATGTTTCAATTATCCACTGAGCCCAATTTGCCACTTTTTAAATAGTCAAATCGGTAGATTTGGCGGTGCCCAATAAGAGCTAGAATGACTGATTCACTAATAAACCACTATGAACAATACATTGTTGGGGCGTCGTTTTTTCTAATTCTGATTATTTATATGTCCGACAAATTCAACCAATTCAGTTTCTTTTTCCCAATTTGTTCTTATTTCTCCAATATTTTCAATTGCAAACCCAGTTATTATTCCTTCACTAATTTCTTCAGCTTTATTTTTGTCAGTCAATGAAGAAATTAAAGCAATAGGAGTTCTGAAAAGTCCAAATGGAGTTCCCCACCAACCGAGAAGTGCAGTCGAAATCATGGCATTTTTCCTTTTCTTGTCTGCACACGTTTTGCAAGTTATGACAGGAACCTTTTTATAAGATGTCAGAACAATAAAGCTTTTTACTGTTCTAATTATTGAACCTACTAATTGTCCATTTTTCTTTCCGCATTCTGGACAAGTCAAGCTAGCAATTTTGCTTTTTAATTCGTTTAGCTCACTTTCAGTTAATTCTTTTGTTTGGGCTTCAATTCCCTGAATTAAATCAGGGTCAAGTCCACGTTTATTGATTTCATTAATCAGAATAGGAATAACATCAGGTTCTAGTCCACCTGCTTCATTTTTCGCCAAATGTTCAATTTTGTAGTCTTCGAATTCAGAATAGTTCTGCTTTATTTGTTCTAAATCTATTGTCATATTATTCAATTTGCTATATCGTTGCCCACAACGGTCACTTGTATGTGGTCGGGCGGTCCCGATGCAATCGGGAGTGTCAGGCCCGCAGGAAAGTAGGCGCAAGGTCTGACTTGTCAGACCGCTAAAACCCCCGCCTGCCATATTACAATTTGTTGTGGGGCGTTTTTTATTCATTTTTATTCAACGTAATTTGCTGAGTTGTAAATTCTCCCCATCCTGTCCAGATTCCCTTCAATTTTAAAGTCGAACCGTTAAAATACTCTACTTTATAAATCCAGTTTCTCGGAGGACAATCCTGATTTTTTCTTTTCTTGTCTTTTGTGACAAAGGTTTTACGGTCTATCCAATAAGTCGCTAATGTGTCAGGATGCATACATTGTATCTCGTTTCTCCATAAAACAGTATGTTTATCTTTAAATTCAAACCCTGCACAAGTTGAATTTTCAAGCACAAATTGTCCTTTGATTTTATCTGCATAATTGATTTTTTCAGTCTGAGCATTTACAGTGAATCCAATCAGGCAGGATAGAATTGTGAATAGATATTTGAAAGCTTTCATATTGGTTTTTTAAATGCCCTACAATGTGTATCATCACTAGGTGATGTTATTTCCATTATATCATTTTTCAAGACAATGGATTAATTGTCTGGTATACTGTGTTATATCCGTTTGTAAGCAATTACAAACGAATTGAACTATCTACAAACACGGGGTGAATAAATCTCTCGCTGCTGGTCGTTTCGGGTGTCACCTCGATTAGTGTTTCTAAAAATACTATAATTATTCGAACCATAGTAGAAATTATTTTCGTTTGGAGATTCTTGGGGAGTAACCGTTCTGTTTTTGTAGTCCATACTTCGGTTGTATCTGTTTTTTGCCACTTGCCATCTTTCAGGGTAAGATTTACATCGAACGATTTACCAAAACGGGAAGGTAAATCCAAACCTTTAGTAACTTCATCTTCTTCAAGAAGTGCAGTAACATCAAACAGGGGCATCTTTTTTTCGGGTGCGTTGTGTTGGGTGGTTTTAAATTTGGGGTGTTTTTCAAAGGCCTTGCCTTTTGGGTATGCTTTGGTGGCTACCTGGGCGAATAAACTATTTACCCCCCCCTAGTATTAAAATAATGATTATAATCTTTTTCATGGTTGGGTTACTTTATTTCAAAATTAATTTTAAAAGTTAATTTCTCAGTTCTAATTTTGCCGAATTCAAATCTATACGAGAATTGAGTATGATAATTACCTTTCTCCAAAGGAGAATTTAATTTAACTTCAGAGGTTTCATTCAGCCTGTTATATTCTTCTTTATCATTTATCCATATATCTGAGAAAGGCTGTGTTGCTCCGGAGAACAACCAATTTAATATTTCAAGGTTTGGATAAGTATTTTCATCAAAATTGTACAACTTAGATTTTCCATAATATTTTTGATCCGATTTTACCCCAAAAAAATCTTGTAAATAAATGAATTTCACATTCTCTTTATTAAAAGGTAAATTCTCTGGAGTATTATTTCTAATAGAAAACTGAAAAGTAAAATTCTCACCTTCGTTAAAAACGGTAGCGGGTTCGCCAGCCTCGTTTAAGAGGCAGAATTTAAATTCAATGCCATCTACTTCTTTTTGTATAACGGCGTTTTCGTCGCCTATTTGAAGTTCAAACAGGTCTTCGTCGTTGTTGCACCCTGCCCCAATAAACAACAGGGGCAGGAATAACACGCTAAGTTTTAAAATCTTTGATTTCATTTTTTTAGAATTTAGTAAGTTAATAATACAAAGTACTTTTCATATTCAGGGTAATTTTAGTTCCCGGGAGAGAGAACAAGTAGATTCAGAGTTTTACCTGCTCAGCAAAATAAAACTGCCAAAAGCTATGTAAAACAAATGTTGATTGTTCGAAAAATTAAGGTTTACGGGGCGTTGATCATATGTTTGGTTTTTTGCGTTTGGATTAAAGATGGTGAAAGGTATAAAAAGGTTGCGTTATTAACAATATGTTTTTCAACTATAGTTTGTATTTGGGAGAGGTGGTTTTTAACCGCTTCAAAAACGGGAGGAAGTATAAAACTGCTAACCCTCAGGAAAACGGATTGGATCAGGCACACATTGCAAATGTGCGCCAACGCGGGGTTCATTTGTTGTTATTTGACAATATATTAAGTTCATGTTCAACATTAATACTAAGGTTAACAAAACAATTCTTGTTATTTTTATTCTCATGGTAAACTGGATATTAGATTAAATAACAAGAAATTATCTTCCGAATAAAATAATTTCAATCTGGACTCTTCAATATTAAATGATTGTACGTTCTTTAATGCGTTAGTAAATTGGAGAGGATCCCCTTCTTCCAAAATCTCGGTTGCTAAAACTCCATTTGGGAAGACTAGCTGATTCCCAGACAACATAAAATCTTTGGCCAAGGTGTTAAGAACAGATTTTCCTTCCATTGTACTATCTCTTTTAAATATCAAAACATAACATTCATTACAATCGTCAGGTTCTGCATTTATTGTTGAGCCGCCAGTTTGTCCAAATGCAATAAATTTCCACCTGCCAAATAATTCAATATTAGAATCACTTTGAATACTTTCATCATCACATCCAGCCCCCGCCAACATGGCGCAAAGCGGTAACAAGAGCAGTAAAATTGTTAGTAATTTAAATTTTTTTGGTTTCATTTCTTTTAGTTTTTAGTAGTGAGTAATTCGTACAAAGTATGTTTTAGTATTTAGGGTAATTTAAGTTATCGGGAGAGAGCGGTAGATTCAGGGTTTTACCTGCTTAGCGAAATAAAATTGCCAAAAGCTGTGTAAAACAAATGTTGATTGTTTAACGGATTAAGGTTTACGGGGCGTGTGTCATATGTGTTGGTTTTTAGCGTTTGGATTAAAGATGGTGTAAGGTATAAAAAGGTTGCGTTATTAATAATATGTTTTTAAACTATAGTTTGTATTTGGGAGAGGTGGTTTTTAACCGCTTCAAAAACGGGAGGAAGTATAAAACTGCTAACACTCAGGAAACCGGATTGGATCAGGCACACATTGCAAATGTGCGCCAACGCGGGGGAGGAATCGCGGGTAAAATGCCAATATCCATACGCATCCTGATATGCACTTAAAACCCTATCATTCCCGGAACTTGTCCCATCAGCCATTATCACATAAATATGTGGAGGAGAATAGTTATATACATTAACTAAAGCAGAATACATCGCAGAACAATCATTCCAATATCTAACCCAATTGCTTTCATTATCACCCCCTCCACTGATTATAACAGCATAATCGTTTGAGGCATCATAAGTTGTTGCTGATTTTGACTTAGATTCCTCCTTTTTAAAATTAAAAAGCTTTCCTTTTGGAGGCATCGGTTGAATTACTTTTACCTTCATATTTTCAAGTTTGGGCGGAAATTTGACCTTAACTATTTTTAATTCAGCCGTTTTACAATTTTCAAATGCATAATAGCATGCATGCTCCCAGTTTTGATATGGATATTCATCAACAAAAAAGAACCATGCTTTATGGTCGGGGGACTTTATCGGTTTAAAACCAGCTATTTGTTCTTTAGTATTTAATGTTTTGGGAGAATAGTAAACATTCTTTTGTGTAATATTATTGTCTTGGACTACCAGCTTTTTATAAGCTTCTTCTATACTTATTTCCTGTGCATGAATAGAATTACATACGACGAAAGAAAAAGAAAAAATATTTCATAAGTCTATTTTTAATTGGTTACAATACTGGTTTTAGAATTTAACTCCGGAGTATAATTAAAAGTAAATTTTGCTTTTGGGTTCTCACTACGCACATATATCTCAATATTGTAGCTCCTATTTTCTAATGAGTCGATTACACATTCAAGGTCGTAAAAACAAAAACAATTACATAGTATCGGTGCTGGCTCACTAAAAACAACTTTTAGTATTTCATTTTGAATAAATACATTTGAGGTTATTTCTCCCGGGCAACAACTTAAAGTAGCATTAATAAACTTAACCCGAAGTTGGTTCTCACCTTCAGCTTTAAGTTCAATATATTTTTCAACATCCGTTGATTTTAGATTGTCTTTACAGCCCTGCGTTTTTATTTCGCTTACTGTAAGTTGTTTGTTTTTTAATGGAGGTAACTCTTCTTCATCCTTACAGCTTGCCCCAATTAAGGCAAACAGCAAGAATACTACACTTAGTTTTAAAATTTTTGATTTCATTTTTTTAGAATTTAGTAAGTTAATAATACAAAGTACTTTTCATATTCAGGGTAATTTTAGTTACCGAGAGAGAGAACAAGTAGGTTCGGGGTTTTACCTGTTTATCAGAATGAATTTACTAAAGGCAATGTAAAACAAATGGTTGGTTGTTTAATGAGTTGAGGTTTACGGGCGTTTTTCATATGTGTTGGTTTTTAGTGTTTGGATTAAAGATGATGTAAGGTATAAAATGGTTGCGTTATTAACAAGATGTTTTTAAACTTTTGTTTGCATTGGGAGTGCTTGTCCTGTTTCGCAGGCTAAATACAGAATAGTCGTTGCCGGAAACAAAAATACCAGTGCCTGATTTCAGGCACTGGTATTTTTTTGTAAGCGATAATGTGGTTCTAGTTAAACCAGCCGTCGATCATTGCTTTGTTTGCATCGTAATATTGCTGAGCACCTTCTTCTTCGCCAAGGTCAGCAATTTTACCCATCAGGTCGTAAAGCTGTGCTTCTTCCAAATTGAAGTTTTTAAAGAAAGTACCTGCTTTTGGCATATCTTCAGCAAAACCTCTGCGTGAGATAATTGCACAAACATCTTTCGGGTATACACCTTTTGGGTCATCAAGGTATTTCAAATCGTTTTTAGCCCATTTGAAATGAGGTTTCCAACCGGTAACAACAATCCACTCGTTGTTTTTTATGGCTTTTTCAAGACTGGCAACCATTGCCGGTCCACTCGATGTAATTTGCTCGAAATCCAAGCCATATTCTTCAATCGCTTTTTCAGTATTCGCATGAATACCTGCGCCGCTACCAATTCCGATAATCTCGCCGTCGAATTTATCTTTATTCGCGTTCAGCTCTTCAATAGAACTAATAGTAACATATGCAGGAACTACCAGACCGGTAGTACCACCGCTGAATGATTCACCTAATTTTACCAGTTTATCGCCATAGTCGGCCCAGTAATCTTTGTGTGTATTTGGCAACCAGGCATCCATAAATACATCACCTTTTGAATTTTCTTTCGATAACTCGCCATAAATCAATCCCGGCTCAAGGTTGGTCATCTCAACTTCGTAACCATTGGCTTCGAGCGCCACTTTTGCGAGATGGGTAAAGGCAATTCCTTCGGCCCAGTTCGGATATAAGATGTTAACTTCTTTTTTTTCTACTTCAGCAGATTTATTTTTCGATCCGCTGTTTGAACATGATGTAATTGCAAATAATAAACTTGCAGCAACAAACAGAGTTCCTAATTTTTTAACGTTCAGCATAATATAACTTTTTAAGATTTATAATTTATTTTTTAGCAACAGCCTGTGTAATTCGGTCTAATATAATGGCCAGCACAACAATGCCCAGTCCCGATTCGAAACCTTTGGCAATATCGTTTTGCTGAATTCCTTGGTAAACAATGGCTCCTAAACCTTTAGCACCTACCATTGATGCAATTACAACCATCGACAGTGCAAGCAGAATTACCTGGTTTACACCGGCCAGAATAGTTGTTTTTGCCAGCGGTAACTGTATTTTGAATAGTATTTGTTTTTCGGTAGCTCCAAAAGCATGGCCGGCCTCAATTACATCTGACGGTACGTTTCGGATTCCCAGACTTGTTAAGCGCACAGCTGGCGGCAGCGAGAAGATCACCGTTGCAATTACACCCGGCGTATTTCCTACGCTAAAGAAGAAAATTGCAGGGATAAGATAAACGAATGCCGGCATGGTTTGCATAAAGTCTAGAATTGGCCGGATAATAGCATTGGCAGTATTGCTGCGTGCAGTCCATATTCCCAACGGAATACCAAGCAGTAGTGCAATAAGCGTAGCTACAATAACAAGCGTTGTTGTTTGAATCGCTTCTTTCCAGTATCCCATTGCCCAAATTAGCAACAGGCCAAGAACAACAAAGAGTGCCATTCCTGCACCTTTTTTGAAACCTTCTTTTTTAAAGGCTCGTTTGCCTGCGTTGGCATAGTAAGCGCCAAAAGTTACAAGGGCAATAATTATAATGAATGGAATGGCCAAAAATGTGTCGTTTAAAATGTCTACCGTCCACGAGATCATATCATCGATGGCGCCCCATAAACCGGAAAAACTTTCCTCCAATACATTAATACCTTGTTCAATATATTTTCCTAAGTCGATTAATCTATCCATACTATAATTCGTTTGCTTGTTCTTTCAATTCCATCACTTCTTTTTTCTCGAAGCGTGTAGCCTCTATAATCAACGAGGTTTGTGTAACCAGACCCAGGAATTTTCCTGTTTCTTCTTCTATTACCGCAAGCGGATACCTTATGCCGGTAATCAGTGGTAGCATTTCTTCAACTGTATAGTGCTTGTAAACACTTGGTACATTTGTTTTTATTGCTTTTTCTATCGACTTTTCCTGCTCTTTTTCCAGTTTCAGAATATCCTTTAGCCAAACATGGCCCAGGAATTTTTTGTGCTCATCAATAACTGGCAATTGGTCGACAGCAATCGAACGCATTTTTCGAACTGCACCTCTTGGTCCGTCTTTCGGAATTTCCAGCGAAGTATGCTTTTTAAACATTAATGTTTCGGCGGTAATAATGGTTTTTCGATCCACTTTCTCCACAAAAGCCTCTACATATTCACTGGCCGGATTCGTAAGAATGTCTTCAGCAGTACCAATCTGTTCAACCACACCATCTTTCATAATGGCAATACGGTCGCCAATTTTAATGGCTTCATCAAGGTCGTGCGTAATAAACACAATGGTTTTGTGCAGTTTATCCTGAATTGCGAGCAGCTCGTCCTGCATATCTGATTTGATAAGTGGATCGAGCGCAGAAAAGGCTTCGTCCATCAGCAGAACCTCGGGGTCGTTTGCAAGTGCGCGGGCCAAGCCAACACGCTGTTGCATACCGCCCGATAATTCAGCCGGGTATTGCGCTTCATAACCTTTTAGACCAACCGTTTCAAGCGCTTTTTGGGCTCTTTTATCACGGTCATCTTTGGTCTCTCCGCGAAGTTCCAAGCCAAAACCAGCATTTTCTAAAATGGTACGGTGGGGTAGTAGTCCAAACTTCTGAAAAACCATACTCATTTCAGTTCTGCGGGTTTCCAATAACTCTTTATTGGAATCACGGGTTATGTCGTGATCATCAAAAAAAACTTTTCCTGCCGTAGGCTCGTTTAAGCGGTTTAAGCAGCGAATTAAAGTTGATTTGCCACTGCCTGAAAGCCCCATAATAACAAAAACTTCTCCTTCTTTTATCTCAAAACTGGCGCGATTTACACCCACGGTGCACTTCGTCTTTTTAAGGATCTCGTCCTTCGAAACACCTTGCTCTAACAGCTTAAGTGCTTCTTGTTTTCGTTTGCCGAAGATTAGCGTTAAATCTTCAACTTTAATTTTTATTTTCCTTTTATCAGGCATATCTCTTTTTGTCTTTATTAAAAGTAATATCCAATATTGATGTTAAACCTTTTGTTCCAATCTGCATCGGCTACACCAGATCCTAACCCTTTTCCAAAGTCTTCGGTCAGCCAGGGTTGGTTTTTTCCCATTGCGTAATCAACGTAAGTATAAACCGGGCCGGCACTAATAAGGAATCCAGGAATAAGGTGTTGTGTATCGTAAAAGTTTTCATTTGTCTTATCGATTAAGGTGTAGTCGACATAGGGCTGGATGCTGGAAATTGGGCCCCATTCAACAGGAATCGTATAAGCTAATCCAACTACGTAAGTGTTGGCTTTTGCCGCTACACCTCCTGTATAACCATCTCCACCATAATAAATGTCGCCATAAGCTCCCATTTGAATCACGTCAAGCTCCTGTCCATCGTCGCTTTTTGCTTTGTAATTGTAATTAATGTACTCCGCTTTTAAATTGAAGTTGCCAAAGTTTCCAACCACATGGGCTGCAAAAGCAGTAGATGTTTCTGAGTCATCCAAAACTGAATTATAAATAGCGCCAATTTGAGCAGAAGCACCGATTTCCCAGTCCTCGGTTACATTATAGGCATAGCGGGCATTAAACTGTCCAAGCTCGCGGATGTGAGCATCAACTGTTACAAACTCACCATTGTTATCAATCGAACCGGTTCCCGGAATAATGTCGTAGGAGTAGCGGCCAGGGCCGGCATTTCCGTAAGTTACTTCGCCGCCAGCCTTTGGACCTTCAGGTTCTGCCTGGCGAAAATAAGCCAACGACAAAATTCCTTTTTCTCCGGTTTTAATGTCGAAATTAATACCCATGTCGTAGTCGTCTTCCAGTCCAACATAGTAAGGCCCCTGGAACCACCACGAGTGCGATGCATAAGTTGTAATACCAAAAGGAACTTGTGTTACACCCAATTCCATGTACACGTTATCCGAAAATTCATAACCTAAAAATCCGTGGTGTATAAAGTGGGTTCCAAAGGTTGGATAAAACCTGTATTCAAAACTTAAATCAATTCCGCCCATAGAACCATCAACATTTAGTCGCCAGGTATCCCAGGTAAATTGCGGATTTAAGTTGCTCGCACCACTTTCGTAATTTGTGGATAACAGGTTGAAGCGCATAGCTCCTCCAATTTTGAAACCATCTTCTTTTTCTGTGTCTTGTGCGAAGACATTTGCAGTTGCAAAAGTTAAAATAAATAGAAGTAAATTTTTTCTCAAATTCATAAAGAATACTATTAGTTAATAATGTGAAACAAATTGTTTTATCTTATTTGATTTCGGCCGAAGCGAGTAAACAATGGTATCCTGTGAAGGATTACAGTACAGGTGGTTTTTTTGGATTCCCGGTAGACCGGGTATAGTTGTAGAAGAGAATCTTTGACGGGTTGTATAAGCCTGACTCTTCTGCAGTAGTGTTCGTATTTCTATGTCGAAGTCTTTTTGATATCTTCATAAAACGTCGCAAAGAAACTAAAAAATGTCGATATAGGAAAAATATGTAAAATTTTAATCCCGTTTGTTAAATTTAATTAACTGTTAATCAGGTATTAATATTTTTGGTGTATGGCTAGTCGTTCTTAGCTTATGGTTGAAAAATAAGTTATATATTTCTATACGAAGTATATTTTAAGTAGGTTGTTTGTGTTTGTATCTGTCAGATTTTTAGGAGGTTTTGCGTGTTTGTCTGGGTGTCGCCAATAACCTTTTTTACAGAAAGGGAATTTGGGAGTTCAGCTTCTGAGATACCAGTTTTGGGGTTTAAAATCTCGATCAGGGTTTCGGACTTAGAACTAAAAATTGCACGGCATTTTTTTTATCTTCGTGTTTTGATAGAAACCAGGTTTTCATGCTTAAAATTTTACTTTATCCTCTTTCATGGTTATACGGGGTGGTTGTGTTTTTTCGAAACCGTCTCTACGATTTGAATATATTAAAATCGAGGGAGTTTGATACCCCTGTAATTTCTATCGGGAATATTACGGTTGGCGGTACCGGCAAAACCCCGCATGTAGAGTACCTTGTTAATTTGTTAAAAGAAAAATACAATGTGGCCACTTTAAGCAGGGGGTACAAGCGAAAAACAAAAGGTTTTCGTGTGGCAGAAACGGTTTCAACAGTTGCCGAAGTTGGCGACGAACCTTTACAGATAAAAAACAGATTTCCTGAAATTACGGTTTCGGTATGCGAAAACAGGGTGGATGGTGTTGAGAAACTGCTGGGGTCGGAAAATGAAAAATCTCCCGATGTAATTCTTTTGGATGACGCATTTCAGCATCGACGGATTACTCCGGGTATAAATATTTTGTTGATTGACTATAATCGCCAAATAAAAGAAGACCATTTGTTACCCGCAGGCCGTTTGCGCGAAGGTGCTTATCAAATTCGGCGGGCGAACATTATTATTTTTACGAAATGTCCCGATGAGGTAACGCCAATTATGCGACGAATTCTTCAGAACGATGTAAACCTGCTGCCTTACCAAAGTTTGTTTTTTACCCGGTTCGAATACGGTATGCTAGTGCCTGCTTTTGATGGGGAGCAACTTGGTAAGTTGTTTTACAACGAGCGGCAATATGCCATGCTCGTAGTTACCGGAATCGCTTCGCCCGAGCCGGTACACAAACATTTGAAGCAATATTCAAGAACAATAGAAACCTTGTCTTTTTCGGATCATCACGACTATAATAATGACGATATTAAAGCAATTGAGCGTAAATTTGAATCCATTCAGGCTGAAAAGAAGATTATTGTTACAACTGAAAAGGATTTGATGCGTTTAAAAAATAATGATTATCTGAATGACAATCTAAAAAATGCGTTTTATTATTTGCCGATCAAGGTTCAGTTTCTGGATGAAGAAAATAAATCGTTTAACAAGAAAATTTTAAACTATGTTGGAGAAAATAAAAGCAACCGCGAACTATATAAAAGAAAGAATTCAGGCAAGTCCTGAAGTTGGAATCATCCTGGGAACCGGTCTTGGTGGACTGGTAAAGGAGATTGAAATTATCGAATCAATCCCTTACAATGAAATCCCGGATTTTCCGGTTTCTACGGTTGAAGGCCATGCCGGCCGGTTGATTTACGGCAAATTGGGCGGCAGAGACGTGTTAGCCATGCAAGGACGTTTTCATTTTTATGAAGGTTACTCGATGACGGAAGTAACTTTTCCGGTTCGTGTGCTGAAATACGTGGGTGTAACACATTTATTCGTTTCCAACGCCAGTGGTGGATTGAATCCCGATTGGAAGGTTGGCGAAATCGTGATCATTAACGATCATATCAACCACTTTCCGGAGCATCCATTGCGCGGGAAAAATGATGACCGCATGGGCCCGCGTTTCCCGGATATGAGCAAGTGTTACAACAAACGACTCAGAAACAAAGCAAAACTAATTGCACTCGAAAATAATATTGATGTAAAAGAAGGTGTTTACGTTGGTGTTTCCGGACCAACTTTTGAAACGCCTGCCGAATATAAGATGTTCCGTATTTTAGGTGCCGATATTGTTGGGATGTCAACGGTTCCGGAGGTTATTGTTGCCGTGCATATGGGACTAAAAGTGTTTGGTATTTCTATTGTTACCGATAGCGGTGTTCCGGGCGAGATTGTAGAAATTTCACACGAAGAAGTACAGGAAGTAGCTATGAAAGCGGAGCCTAAAATGACACTGATCATGCGAGAACTGATCAACAGTATCTAGTTCTGAGTTTAGCGTTCAGAGTTCGCTGTATTTTTAGCGTGTGTTTGGTTTGGATTTAGAGAAGAAATAAGTTAAAATCATTTCGCTATGATAAAGAAAATACTTTCCCCTTTGTTGATTTTATTGGTGTTGGTGGGTTGCTCTGGTGTGCAATCAGACAAGGCCGAGTTGGTGCTGGATACAAAGTCGGAGCTTGGAGAAGGTGCGATCTGGAATTATAAAACCGGCGAATTGATTTGGGTGAATATTAAAGGCGAGATTCTGAACTTTTATAATCCGAAAACCGAAAGCAACCGCGAAATGTTTACCGGGCAAATGATTGGAACGGTGGTTCCTGCTGAGTCGGGAAAAGTTATGGTTGCGCTGCAAAATGGCATTTATTCTTACGATCCCGATTCGGGTGCAAAGAAATTAATTGTAGACCCGGAGGCTGATAAACCCGACAACCGTTTTAACGACGGGAAATGCGACCCTGCCGGACGTTTTTGGGTCGGTACAATGAGTCTAGTTGGCGCAAAAAATGCTGGCGCTTTGTATCGTTTGGATGCAGATAGTACCATTCATAAAATGATTGATGGAGTAGGTATCTCAAACGGGATTGTTTGGTCGGCCGATAAAACAAAAATGTACTACATTGACACCCCGACGCGGAAAGTGATGGGGTACGATTACGACAACGAAACCGGGGACATCAGCAACCCGAAAGTGGCAGTTGAAATACCCGATGGTATTGGTTATCCGGATGGAATGACGATCGACAAAAAAGATAATCTTTGGGTGGCACTTTGGGGAGGTTCGGCCGTTGCCTGTTTTAATCCCGAGAATGGCGAGCTGCTTCGGAAAATTGAAGTTCCGGCAAAAAATGTGACCTCCTGCGCTTTTGGGGGCGACGATTTGGGGACACTTTATATTACCACTGCCCGCGAATCTACAAGCGACGAAGACCTGGAGCGTTTCCCGCATGCGGGTGGAGTTTTTAAGGTTCGTCCGGGTGTAAAAGGTGTAAAGGCTCACTTTTTTAACGCTATCAATTCAGGCTTATGAACCTGTTGATTTTATCGTTGGCGCCGGTTTTTGTTATTGCAGCTTACATTTATTTTCGCGATAAATACGAAAAAGAACCGCTTCGCCTTTTAGCTTTTGCATTGCTGTCGGGCGCCTTTACGGTTATTCCAATTTTATTTGTAGAGTCGTTTCTGAGTGGGTTGGGAGAGGGGCTTCCACGATTTGCTTCTGCCGGCTGGCAGGCTTTTGTTGTGGCAGCTTTTTCCGAAGAAACGTTTAAATACATTGCACTTTACCTTTTAATCTGGAAGAGTGCGGAGTTCAATGAAAAGTTCGATGGAATTGTTTATGCGGTTTATGTGTCTTTAGGTTTTGCAGCCGTAGAAAACATACTTTATGTAACAGGCGGAGGAATAGAAACCGGTATCTCACGCGCGATTACTGCTGTGCCTGCCCACGCTATTTTTGGAATTACAATGGGCTTTTATTTCGGAATGGCGCGTTTTTACGAAATGGAAAGCGCTGCCTTACGGCGGAAAGCGTTGTTGTACCCGATTCTGCTGCATGGTATTTACGACTTTATTCTTTTTACCGGTATTGCCTGGCTAACCGTTGTTTTTGTTGGTTTTTTGGTTTACCTGTATATTTCAGGACTGAAACGGATCAAAGAACTTTCCACAAAATCGATTTACAATACCGATTATAATTTGCTGAACGAAAAACTTTCTAAACCTCAATAAATGGAGCTACCAGTTTTTGCTGATGTAGAAAAAGCCCACGAGCTCGTAAAAAAATATGCGCATCGTACGCCTATTCTCCAATCATCAGGGATCAATTCAATAGTAGGTGGCGAGTTGTATTTTAAGTGCGAAAACCTGCAAAAAGTAGGCGCATTTAAATTTCGCGGTGCGTGTAATGCAGTGTTTTCGTTAAGCGAAGAAGATGCGGCAAAAGGAGTTGCCACACACTCGTCGGGAAACCATGCGGCGGCACTGGCACTGGCGGCTAAAATGCGTGGCATTGCGGCGCATATTGTTATGCCCTCCAACTCGCCCGAAATTAAAAAGAAAGCAGTTGCGGGTTATGGCGCGCAAATCACTTTATGCGACCCTACTTTGCAGGCACGCGAAAACACGCTGGCCGAAGTGATAAAGGAAACCGGTGCTACCGAAATTCATCCCTACAACAATTTTAATGTAATTGCCGGACAAGGTACCGCTGCAAAGGAATTGATTGAAGATGCAGGTGAATTTGATATTGTTATGGCGCCTGTTGGTGGTGGTGGTTTACTTAGCGGAACCGCCATTTCTACAAAACATTTGTTGCCGGCCTGTAAAGTTATTGCAGCCGAACCAGCCGGTGCCGATGATGCTTTTCGCTCGTTTTATTCTAAAAAGCTGATTCCTTCGGAACATCCAAAAACCATTGCCGATGGATTGCTGACTTCTCTGGGTGAGCGTAATTTTGCGATTATTCTCGATAAGGTTGAGGACATTGTAACGGTTTCTGAAGATTCGATAGTGGCAGCTATGCGTCTGATTTGGGAGCGAATGAAGATTATTATCGAACCTTCGTCGGCAGTGCCACTGGCCGCAATTCTGGAAGGGAAAGTGGATATCAAAAATAAAAAAGTAGGGATTATTCTTTCCGGCGGAAACCTGGATTTAGGGAAGTTGCCGTTTTAGGTTGGTGTTTTATCTGCTGGACGCGTTTGTGGATTTTTTTCATTTAATATTTGTCTGGCTGCTTTTTTTGCATACTCAGCATATCCTTTGTTTTTGCATATTTCCAATAGCTCATTGTCAGACTTGTTTTTATATCTTTTATAGAATTCATTCACTTTGGCATCAAATTCTTGTGTTGTAAGGAACGAGTTACCCATAGTTTTGTTAATTAATGGCACATTGGTATGAATTACTTTTGGGGTTAATTTTAACGAGTTTAGGAGCCTTCCTGGTTTGCAGATCAGATTTGTAACTATTAATTTTTGTCTTTCCTCAAATACGAATAAGAGATATTCAAACATTGGGAATTGAAACTTGGATGTATTACTCTTGTTTACTTTTACATGGTATACTTCTTTTACATCTTGTTTTCTAAACTCAAAAGATTTATTGTTTTTTCTAACCGAAAGAATTCCCTTCGTGTTATCAACAGAAATTTCTTTTCTGAAGTCTTGAATGAAATATGTGATAGTTAAGACAATAGGAGGACCAACAAAAATCAAGAATAATACTGAAGCAATAATAAATCCGATGTCTGTTAATTCTTCGGGTCTGGAGATTGCAATTCTAATCCAAAACGAAACAAATCCGACTGATATTAAACAGCATAAGATGAGAATTAGTGCAATGTGTATTCTTAATTTATATGTCTTCATTGCTAAAGGTCACCTGTAAGTTGTTGTTGTGGATTTCGGAGCTTCTTGCTGTCAAACCGAGATGGTGTTGATGTGAGCCAAAAACCTTAATATTTACTACTTTCCCCGCCATTACGTATGATACCTTTGTTAGGTGCTGACATTATTTAGTTTTTATCGCTCTTAATCTGTTTTTTGTGTCTTTATACACGTCTCTCATTTTCAATTCTTTTGTTAAATTCTCAAATTGTCTTCTGTTTTTTAAAGCATATATTAGAAATGCTACAATCGCTAAATCACTGTACAAATCCTTTAAATCAGAAACGAACCAAGATTTAAGGTAAATATAGTCAAGTGTCCCATCTTTCCATATTATATTACCAATCAATGCACAAACTACAGCGGCCATCATAAATGCAATCGCTAAATCAATCAGTTTTTTATTTGTTGGAATATTATTTCTAAAAAAAGAGAAAAATATCGGGATAAAAATTCCAATCAATATGTATAAAACAACATGAGGCAATAATCCTACATTTACTCCAAAATTTTTATCCAATAATGTATTTACCCAACTATGCTTGACGTTAAATGTTGGTTTAAATTCAAGTAGTGAAGGAATAATTTCAAAATGTATATCTCCGTAAAAATTATGAATCAAGATCTTAATTACCTGGTCAATAGTTATTAAAATCAAAATCCATATTATTATATTCCGTGTTTTCATATCAAATCGTTTTCTTATAAATTGTGTTTTCTCACAAGTTGTTTTATTGTCTTAATCAAATCAATTTAGTTTTTTCCATTTATATCTCATGTTTCGCAACTCCTTGCTTGGCGTTAACGGCAGTCTGTCTAAAAAGTAAAATTAAGCCGTTGAGATCTCAATATTTTATTCTTTTTAAAGTCAGCTACCCAAATAATTCTTTCATGGAAAGAGGTTTTTAGACAGTCTGACGGTTGGTACATGTTGTCGTTGCGGATTTCTGAGAGCGTTCCTGTCCGAAGGACGCGGAACTGCGAAACGAGAATCCGCAGTTGGCGTACTACCGAACCCCGCCCTGCAATATGTACTTTGTTGTACTTAGTAATTTTTTTTAGTCAAATAGTATTTTATTTCATTCAATCCAATTTCGTATGTTGAATCTGTCATTATCTCTTTGTTATCATACAGTATAATGGTGTCATTGCTATTTATTAAACTAAGGTATTTTGGGTTTTTACGTTTATTTTGTTCGAGTCTGAGAAGAATATAGTTACTAGGATATTGCGGACCTATAAAATCTGTTGTGATTGAATAATGACTAAATTCAAAGTTTTGTATTTTCCCAGATTTAGGTTCAAAATTTATAACACCCAGGTCTTTTTTCAATGAGTCAAGAATTTGATATTTACCATTTAATGTAACCTCTCTTGAAATAATTTCATACCCAACTCCTCCAAAATTTGATACATATTCAGGCTCTAGTACTTTAATGTAATCAATTTGATTATCAATCTTGCCTTCCATATTTTTACAAATAATCGAAATTGATTTTTTGGTTAAGTCATATGTAAATTGATATTTTTTCTCTTTGGACCAGTCAAAAATATTATTTGAAAAAGAACTATTTTCCTGTTGTCCAGAATCCCAGATATTAAATCCAAAACCTTCATGATTATTCAAACTTGAGCCAACAAATAAAGTGTCATTTTTTAAGTTACGTCTATGAATAGTCAATTCTGAAATTTCAGGAATTGAATTTCGAGATAAATATGCAGATTCGGATTTACGGATTTCATTAACATATAGCTCAGGAAGCCAAACGCCTTCGAATTTTTCAGTAAACTCGGTCAGAGTCATGTGATTGGTGGAACTCGTTCCCTTTGATTTTTTGTTTTCTGAATTACAAGATGTCATTGTCAAAACGAAAACCCATGTATAAAGAATTATTTTGTTCATCGTCAATTTTCCAATTAATGCAAGGCTTTTTTATTATTAAGCACAACGGTTGGTACATGTTGTCGGGGCGGATTTCGGAGAGCGTTCCTGTCCGAAGGACACGGAACTGCGAAATGAGAAGCCGCAGTTGGCGTACCACCGAACCCCGCCCTGCAATATGTTCTTTGTTAGCGGTTCGGCTTTTATTATTTATCATTCGTTAGTTCGTATAATACTCCGCTTTGTCCTTCAAAATCAAAATTCTCTTTAAATTTCATAGCTATTTTTTCAAGAACTTTGATTGAGCCAATATTTTCTTTCATTGCTCGTCCAATTATTCTATCAATTTTTAGTTCATCAAGACCGTATTCGAGACACTTTTTTGCCGTTTCAGTAGCAAAACCTTTATTCCAATAGTTTTTGAAAAATCGAAATCCAATATCATATTCATTTTTTTCCTGACTATATTTAAGTCCGCACCAACCAATAAACTTTAAAGTGGCTTTGTCAATGACTGCAAGTCGTCCAACTCCATACTTTTCATATTGGTCGTATTTTGTTAAGAAGTCGATTGAAGCTTGTATGTTTTCAAAAGGTTGGTCGCCTGTATATTTTAAAACTTCTTTGTCAAGGTTTAAATTAAAGAAGTCGATTGCATCCTCTTTTGACAGCATACGCATTATAGTTCTTTCCGTTTCTATATTTTCAAGTTTACTCATTTTGTTTTATGATGCTCTGTTCTTTTGGCAGTTGGCGTACCACCGAACCCCGCAATGCAATTTACAATTTGTTCGGTTTTTGTGGTTTTTATTCAATTGTAATTTCTTTAAACAGTTTAATTTCTCCTTGCCATATCTTACCGTTTTCAAGATTAATTTCTTCTTTCGAGAGATGAATATTTAATCCCGGGAATCTAAAATAGACATAATAACTCCCTTTCGGGATTTCAGGAAAATTGTCGTAACTGATTATAATGGATTTTGTTTCACCACTTTTTATTAATGATAGCCATCTGTTTTCCCAATAATTCCAGAAAGGAGGTGATTCGATATCAACCTGTCCGCTATATCCAGGAAAACTATCTCCGTAGCCAAGGCCTGAGTCTTCGAAAGAATAAGAGGGGTCTCCAACAAACAAAGTTCCAGTATAATTGTGATATAGATTTATTCCCATACTGTCTGGATTTATGTAGTAGTAATTAAATGAATCATTATTACTTAAAGTTAGTTCTAAGATTGCTGTTGTTGATTGAAATTGGATGGAGCTAATATTACAAGTCAATCCTGAATGAAATTTGTTATACTCTTTTAGTGCATTCTCTATTCTAATATCATTACGCGAATCTTGTTCAATTTGTCCGGGCGATTTCATTTGAGGATATGATGTTATAGGTAAAATGTAATCATCATAATTAGAATCAGGTTGGAGAATGGGGCCAGAGTATATAAAATCATCTCTGCTTTCAGGAATAATCATTCCTTCATATATTTTTACCCCATTAGCATATACAGCAAAATCACCAATATCTTTTAAATATTCTGCAAATGGATTATCGTCATTGAAATATAAAAGATGGCTTGAATAGTCGTAATAATTAAAATCATTTTGACTAATGATCGTTTTGTCGTTTAATACAATATTAAAACCATCATCAAATTTGTCATTGATATTTTCTTTTTCACAACTAACTGCAAGGATTATAATCAGAAACAATGTATTTTTTAATATCCTCATCATATTTTGATTCGTATGTTTGATAATTTATTTACTATGAAACCTAACGGTCACTTGTAAGTTGTCGGGGCGGATTTCGGAGAGCGTTCATGTCCGTGAGGACTGAACGGCGATGCGAGAATCCGCGGCTGGCGCACCACCAAACCCCGCTATGCAATATGCACTGTGTTACCACCCGTTTTTTAATTTATTTTATGTCTGCCATTATTTAGAAACTCAACTTTGGGTAACTTTTTTGTTTCATTAAAGTTATCATATGATTTTTTTAAATCCTCCCATAAATTGATTTTATCTGAATCGTCTTTATATTTATTTTTTAGCTTTTGAAAATTGTCATTTGTAAGTTTAGCAGGATAGATTGTAACTGGAATTCTTTTTTGTCCATTACTTTTTGCTTCAACACAAAATATGTAAAGTTCTTTGATTAATTCATCAGTTATTGGGATACAACCAATTGTAACACATGAGCCATGGATGAAAATATCTCCACCGAGATTATTTTTAGTTCCTAACATCTTATCTGATTGATTAGGGTAATTTAGTCCAAGAGATAAATAGAAGTTACTGGAAGGGTTAAATCTGTCTATAAAATAAAATCCTTCTGGAATTTGCCTATCTCCTTGTTTTCTTTTGGGACCTAATTTTCCAGAAGTCCTACATATTTTATATGTCTTTATTAATTTAAATCTTTCGTCATCTGCATTTTTAGCCCATAATTCTAATTCTTTATTGTACTTAAAAGCTCTTAAATAAACTCTTAAATTTTCAACCTGAATTAAATTATCGGATAGAATTTTTTGCACCAAATTCCCTTTTTCCTCATAAGCTTTTCTTACTCTAGGGAATTTTCTCTGTTCACTTCTAAAAGTGTCAGTTGCAAATGATGTCAAACAGAAAATTAATAATATTGATACTATATTTTTCATTTTTCAAAATGGCGCTAACGGTTAATTGTATGAGTAGTGGCAGATTGCGTGGTAATTACCTGTCAAACCGCTACGCAGTTAGAGCGAGCTACAAACCTTGATATTTGCTACTTTCCCCGCCATTACGTATGACACATTGTTAGGTTGCGTATTTTATTTTCCTCTTAATTTTTAAAATCTTTTCTGTTTTACCGTCAATAATTCTGTATGATACTTTACTAATCCAATTGTTATTGTCGTCATATTTGTATTCATATTTAAATGTCACCAAATCATCACATGATAGGCACTTGGGCTTTAATTCTTGAGTTATATCTCCAAAATCATTTTTTATAACTCCATCCATTTTAAAATTACTGTCATTTTGTAAATTAAGTTTTAAGTCAATTGTCTTTCCAATCATGATTCCTTGACTATTAAAAACTTTGATTATCACATCATTATTGTCATAATTATATTCCGCGATTTCATATCCAATTAATGAACTATCACTATTGTAAGAAGTAATCTTGACAGGATATCCATTCTCTGTCTCAACAATTGACTTACTCTCAATACTGCCATTATTCCCAATTGTTTCAATCTCTTTTAAATCCAATGAGTCAAAATGAAATTTAGTTCTAATCAAAGAATGACCTAAAGAATGATTCCATTTTTCATCTTTTATCTCTATTAAATTATCAAAATTGTCATACTCGTAACTCATTCTTGTACTCAATTTACCTTCAGTATCTAATCCTACCATTTTTGTTATAAATCCCTTTGGATTATAGTTATAAGTCCGCTTGTATGTACTTATTCCTGATTTCTCGAAGTATGTTTTAGTTTCAACAATCTCTGTAATAGTTGTATCATTTAACCGATAATCATTGACAAGAAATTTTTGAATAGTCTGTCCGATACAACTCAATTGGTAAAAGAGAAAAATCAATAAAATCAAATGTCTCATATTGCTCATTTTTCTGTCATGCTGTGCAGTCTGCTCATATGCAACCTAACGGTCACTTGCAAGTTGTCGTTGCGGATTTCGAAGAGCGTCAGTGTCCGATAGGACATGACGGTCAAGAAAGGAGCAGAGACAACGCACACCACTGCACCCGCAATGCAATTTGCAATTTGTTGGGTGCTGGCATTTTATTTCTTTAATCATTTAGTCCAATAAGATTAGAAGCAGTAAGAGACCCGTTTAGATAATACAAAGAATCTAGCAACTTTAAATTCGCTTCAAAAAATAAATCTATATCAGACACGTATTGTTTTGTTTCTAAAACCTTATCACTTTTAATTTTAAACGTATATGATTTGCCTGTCGCAAAGTCATGATATTCCCAATAACTTATTATTTCGACAGAAATATTGGTCCACATGATGGGGCTTTTGGAAATTTGTAAATGAGGTTCTGGCATTCTATTGTCCATATACTCAAATTGTCCACTTGGAATATCTACGCATTGATTCTGTACTTTCAACTTAGTTAGAAGCAGTAGTCCATTTACATTATATTTTGTTTTCAATTGACTCAAAATACTGGTATTTGGTTTTCTAAGGAAAAAGATTTCATCAATTACATTTACTTCCGACATTGCTTCAACATTCACTCTCAATCCTTCCAAACAATTTTCGAATGAAGCTGTATCGGCCTTTAAATTATAGTCGCTAGCAATCAGAATGCCATTTGATTTTAAATTATTTTGTAATCCAATATTTGGGATGTTTTTTACTGGAGCACTCATGTAGTGGTTCGTTTTACAGGATATCCCAATAACTAAAAGCAATATGATTAAAAATGGTCTCATTACTAACCCGAATTACAGTCAATTCAATTTAATTAAATCCAAAATCTCAAACTGAAAATCAAAATCGTTTATTTTAATACTTTCACTATGCAATGTCATTCATGCTTGCACCCAACGTATGTGTATATGTACTTTTCTAAACTTTTCTGAGATGTGCTTAAGCTGTTGCATTTCAGAGGTATATTCGTTTTTAAACATTTATAAGTATTTACAAACGTTTTAGTCGTTTCCAATTTAACAAAAAACTATCGATTCAACTCCATATTCTTCAACACAAAAAAAGGCCGCTGCATGCAACGACCTTTTTCAAAACTATTTTTTGCTAATGTTTAAAACATCGGATCCCACGGTGGAAGCATTTCTGCTTTTTGGCTGTAGATATCAAGCACTTTTTCGCTGAGGTATTTTTTGTTTACCACAATGCGGAACATGTATTCGTTAAACCACTGGTCGGTAAACGTTAAGTAGCCTTTTTCGCCTGCACTTTCGCCCCAGCTGTTTTCAAACTGCCATTTTACGGGCTTTTCGTTTTTGTCTACTTCAACAGCAATTAACGCCATGCCATGGCTTGAACCGCTGTCGCCGGTTTTTATACGCTCGGCTTTGCTCATTTTAAAAGGCACATTGTAAACCGCTTCGTAGTTAAAATTATCCACATCGAGCACGCCAAAGTCGCGGCGCAACTGTTTGCCAACGTCGCACGAGGCATACATCGCTTCGTTGCTTTTAATCGATTCAATACAAAACTGTTTAATGTCGTCGTTGGGGAGGTTTACATAATGCCAGTTTTCGCCTTCCTGCACATTGCGGTAGTTTTCAATTTCGTAGTGTTTCCAGTATGGGCGCGACGGATCGTTCATCAACATTACATAATCGCTCAATTGGATATCGCCAAGCACTTCTTTCATAAACGATTGTGGCGTGTATGCTTTTGCTTCCGAAATAGTTCCGTCTTTGTCTTTAAATCGGTAGCTGAATTTTGTTGGCGGCTCGCCGAGGTTCAATACCAGCATGCGATAGATAACGCCCATCATTTCAACTTTTGTATTGTTGATTTTTGCAGCGCTTTCGTTGTTGTTTTTCATATCGCGTAAAACCAGCGCCTGCTCGCGGAGTTTGCGTTTTATCAGTTTGGTCATCCAACTGGTGTTTTCGCTCGAATAGGTTTCTTCCATGGCTTCTTTGGGTACCATTCCGTATTTGTTGGCCAGGTTAACAAAGTTGATCCACTGGCCGCCATCGTCAACCGGCGACCGGAAATACCAGCGCACTTTTTCGTCGCTAATATCTTTATCGGCAGTAGCAACAATATTATTCAGAAATAAGTTGGCTTTTTCGAAAATATCCCAGAAATACAGGTAGTTCTCCGAAAACTCAAACGACGAAGTATTAAAATGCTGCATAGCCATTGGGCGAAACACATTTAGCGATGTAAACAGCCAGCACCGGCCCGAACTTTTCTGATTGGTAATTCCCTTAACATCTACCCGGTAGGTAAAATAATGGTCGGTAGTTCCTTCGTTTTCGCGGCTCCACGCCAGGTTGGTTATCGGGTTCGACGACAGCGCGTTTTCCATAGCCTCGGTATAATTGTCTTTTACAAACCCCGAACGAATTTTCTCCAAATCCTGCTGATCGATATTTTGCGCGGCTCCCAAAAAGGGAAGAATAATGCCGGCAACAATAAGCCATTTCTTCATCTTGTAATTTTTTATGATTTGTTTTTTCGAATTCCAAAAGTAACAAAACTCTTAAATCTTTGCGGTGGAGTGTGCGTCTTGTCTCTCTGACTCAAAAGAAATTAACGTTGATTTGGCTCTGATCTGCTATTAGCTAATTCGCACAGATCACCCATTTTCACATCATCGGGCTAAAAATATGTGCCAGCGATTCGCGTAGTTTCAAAGACCATCCTCTTTTCCGCCAGGGACTGAGTTTTATATGCCTGCTGTTGTGCTGGTCTTCTTTGAATAAGGCTTCGAGCTTTGCATTAAAATCTTTGCTGTAAATAAAAGCGTTAGCCTCAAAATTGGTTTCAAAACTCCGGAAATCGAAATTGGTCGTTCCAATTGTTGAGAAGGTATCGTCAATCAGCATGTATTTGCTATGTGTAAAGCCGGCAGTGTAGAAATATACTTTTACACCGGCTTCTAGGAGTTCTTCCACATACGAAAATGAGCCCCATTTTGAGATTATAGAATCCGACTTTTCGGGAATGATAATTCGCACATCCACATGGCTGAGTGCAGCCGTTTTTAGGGCCAGCAAAAGTGCCGGAGGCGGTATCAGGTAAGGCGTAGCAATGTACACACGTTTGCGGGCGTTGGCAATGGCAGCAAAAAAGCCCTGGGCTATTCCTTCCCAATCATAGTCGGGGCCGCCGGCTACAATTTGTACAGGTGTGCCGTCGGCTTCGCTAAATTTTGGCAGGTAAGTTTGTCCGCCAAGGTTAGTTCCCGAAACAAAATACCAGTCGGCCAGAAAAATAATTTGTAAACTGGTTGCTGCATCGCCTGTTATTTTCAGGTGAGTATCGCGCCAGGGGCCTAGTTTTTTGCTTCCGTTAAGGTAGCGGTCGGTAATATTCAGGCCTCCCACAAAACCGGTTTTTCCATCAATAACAATAATCTTTCTGTGGTTGCGGTAGTTTACCCGTGAGGTAAGTCGCGGAAACCGGACCTCCATAAACGGGAAGATCTCAATCTCCTGTTCTCGCAGTTGATTGTAGAATTTGCTTTTCAGGCTCCAACTTCCAACATCGTCTACAATAATTCGTACTTCAACACCTTCAGCACGTTTTTTCCGCAGTAGGTCAAACAGCTTTTTCCCAATCGAATCGTTTGCCAGAATGTAATATTCGAGATGAATATGGTGTTGGGCTTTTTCAATGGCCTCGAAAATAGCCTCGAAAGTTTGTTGCCCGTCTTTTAAAATTTCAAGCTGATTGCCCGAAGTTAAAAGCGCATTCGAGTTTTTAAGTAGCAGACGGATAATGTTGTCGTGGGCTTGGGCGTCGCCAATAGGTGGTTTCTGGTTGATATCGCGTAGTTGCTGTGCACTTATCCGACGAAGTTCTTTGAGTCCTTTGAGTCCTCGCACCGAAAACATTTTTCGTTTTCTGTATTCTTGCCCAAAAATAAGGTAAAACAATACGCCCAGCACCGGAAGCAGAATTAGTGCGAGTATCCAGGCTATTGTTTTGTATGGCGACCGTTTTTCAAAAACAACCATAATAGCAACCGGAATTGCACTAACTAAAAATAGTAGGGAAAACCACCCTAAAAAATGGCTCAAATCAAACATTTTTTTCGAAATTTGCTAAGCGCTTTAAATGTCAGAATTTTGAACAATAAAAACAATATTTGTTGTTATATCGTAGAAGTTTTTAGATGAAACGGTTTGTATGTTTTCGGTGCGGAACACAAGATCTTGTACATTTATAAGTTTATGTGAATAAGAAAAACCGTTTTCAAGTTTGTATGTTTGAGTAAGTAGATAAAAGAGAAAGGGATAAAAAATGAAACAAATTCTTTTGATCGTTGTGGTTTTTGTAGCGTTGTATGCCTGCAATACACAAAAGTCGTTAAATGTGAAAAAGAGCGACGATACCGCGATAGAAGATTCAACAGAATATGAGGTTGAAACGTTTGATGGACAGTTTGAAAGCTGGTATGACTATCACAACAGGCCGTCAACTTATAAATCGAAAGAGTATTACGAAAGCTGGAACCGGCAGTATGTAACAGCGTGGAATGCCAAGTGTGCAAGTAGTGGTAGAAGCTGGCATTTTGAACCGGTTGTAGGGTACGAACCCGGCGAAGATTATGGTTTTGAATTGAACCATAAACTTTTTTACTATTTCATGTACGTAGAAAATGTTTTGGGAATTACAATTGTGCCCGCAGGTCCCCGGTTTAGTGAGATATAGCCGGGTTTTTATAAAGCTGTAAAAAGTCTTTACCGATTATTTCTCCTGCTACCGGCTCTGTTTTTATTTCCGGTGCTTTTATGCCCGATACAAATAACTTTTCACCGATGTAAACGTGTGCTTCATCCCAAAGCCCTGTATTAATAAAGCATTGAAGGAGTTCGCGGCCCCCTTCAACAATCAATGATAGCTTTTCTTTTTTGTACAAAATGTCTGTTACCTGCGGCAAAATATTTTTCGAATAATCTACCTTAACCCACTCTGTATTTTCTTCTTTTTTATTTTGAAGGGCGTTTATCACCACCGTTTCTGTTGAATTATCGAAAAGGTGGAGCTTTGAAGAAAGTTTCAAATTCCGGTCAAGCACAAGTCGTAGCGGATTTTTGCCTTGCACATGACGAACTGTAAGCGACGGATTGTCTTTCTCAGCAGTGCGGGTGCCCACCAAAATCGCATCTTCTTCGGCTCGTAGTTGATGTACTTTCATCAGAGCGTATTCACCCGTAATCCAGGTCGGTTCACCATAATTATCGGCATCTCTGTTTATATCGATAAACCCGTCGGTGGTTTGTGCCCATTTCAGAATAATGTACGGGCGTTTTTTGTTATGAAAAGTAAAAAAGCGCTTGTTGAGTTCGAGACACTCTTTTTCCAGCACGCCAATACTTACTTCAATACCGTTGTTTCGGAGTTTGTCAATTCCTTTTCCAGCAACTTCTGCAAAAGGATCAATGGTTCCGATCACTACTTTTGGGATTTTCTTTTCAACAATAAGATCGGAGCAAGGTGGTGTTTTTCCGTGATGAGCGCATGGTTCGAGCGTAACATACAACGTACTTTTCTGTAATAAGTTCTCATCTTTTACTGCGCGAATTGCATTGACCTCGGCATGTGCTTCGCCATATTTTTCGTGGTAGCCTTCGCCAATTATTTCTCCGTTACAAACAATAACGCATCCAACCATTGGGTTGGGCGAAACCTGCAAGGCGCCCTTTCTCGCCAGATCGATACTGCGTTGCATGTATTTTTTATCGGTGCTCATTCAATCGGAAAAATTAACTTTGTAGCGCAAAAATACACAATGCGATCCACTATACAATACATAGAAAACGAACTTGCTGAAGTATATCCGTTTCCCGAGATACGCGGTTTTATCCGGATTATTCTGGAAAAGGTGTGTGGTTTGTCTTATACCGAACAGGTTTTGCATAAGGACCGAGAGCTGCCGGAAGCTGATAAGAAATTGATTGAAGCCACTGTTTTGCGGCTAAAAAAGAACGAACCAATTCAGTATATTTTTGGCGAAACTGAATTTCGTGATCTAAGACTGAAGGTGAATCCTTCGGTGTTGATTCCCCGGCCTGAAACCGAAGAGCTTATTGACTTTGTCCTTGGAATGGAAGTTGGCGCCGATGCTAAAATAATTGACATTGGCACGGGGAGTGGCTGTATTGCTTTGGCTTTGAAGTCTGCTTTACCCGAAGCAAGAGTTTACGGGCTCGACATTTCTGAGAAAGCCTTGGGAGTTGCTACCGAAAATGCCGAATTAAACAGCCTCGACGTCGCTTTTTTGCAGAGAGATATCCTTAAATGGGAGGCTGATGTCTGGGAACTGTATGATGTTATTGTGAGCAATCCTCCCTATGTACGAAACAGCGAGAAGCAGATGATGGAAAAGAATGTACTGGAATATGAACCTACAACTGCACTTTTTGTAACTGATGACGATCCTCTGCTATTTTACCGGAGAATTTCTGAGTTTGCACAAAAATTTTTGCACAAAAATGGCTGGCTGTTTTTCGAGATTAATGAATACCTGGGAAATGAAATGGTGGATTTGTTAAAGCATTTGAGTTTCAGCGAAATTCAGATGCACAAAGATATTAATGGCCGAAATAGAATGCTTGCCTGCCGGAAATAATACACGTATTTTTTACAAACATTATGTTTTTTAGAACAAGGATTTGGCGATTTAATCGTTTTTGCAAACACAGATTTTTATATCTTGCTTATTGAAAACATAAACTTGTGCGGAAAACTCTAAAATACATATTGGTAGTTTTAAATTTGGTAGCGGCAGCAGGGCTCGTTATGGTTTACCTGTCGGTTTACATTCCTCCTGATAAGTTTTGGATCCCCGGATTTATTGGCCTTTCGTATCCTTATTTGCTGGGTGTAAACATTTTGTTTATGCTCTTTTGGCTTATTACTCGCTGGAAATATGCGCTTATTTCGTTGTTTACTATTTTAATTGGTTTTGGGGCTTTTGCCCGTTTTTTTCAGTTAAGCGGAAAATCGGCAGAAAATACTGATGTTAAAGTGTTGACTTACAATATCCGTAATTTTCAGGGCGATTATGGCAGCAAAGAAGACCACAGAGAAAACTCAGAACGGATTATTTCTTTTCTGGAGGAATCGAATGCGGATATTATTTGCATGCAGGAAAGCCGCTTGCGGAGAAACGATATTTTTAACCTGGCAAAAACAGTGAAAGACTTAGAACGGATTAAGCATTACCAGTTTGCCAGTTCAGGTACTACCTTTGGTTCGGTTACCATGACCCGTTTCCCGATTGTAAACATGGGGGAGATCAGGTTTGAAAAATCGACAAATATTTCCATTTTTACCGATATGCTGATTAAAGGAGATACGATTAGAGTGTACAATTTGCATTTGCAGTCGTATCGGATTGATCCCCGGAATTATGCAATTCTGGAATCGGGAGATATTCAGGAAGAAAAGAACCGCGAGGTTTATCGGAAAGTAGCCCGGCAGATGAAACATGCGTTTGTTATGCGTGCAGCTCAGGCCCGCGAAATCAGAAAGCACATTGATGAAAGTCCTTATCCGGTAATTGTTTGTGGCGATTTTAACGACACTTCAACTTCGTATTCGTATTATACAATTAAAAACGGGCTGGTTGATGCGTTTGTAAATTCGGGTCATGGAGTTGGAAGAACTTACGTTGGGCAGTTACCTTCTTTCCGGATTGATTTTATCCTGCACAGCAAGTCGCTGAAATCCTATAACTTCGAAACACTCGATTTTAAGCATTCTGATCACTTGCCAATTGTTTGTGATTTTGTGTTGGAAGATTAGATTAACTCAATATTTTCAGAGCAGATTCCCGGTCTTTTTTTAGCTGTTCAACCAGCGATTCGATACCCGGAAATTTTTTCTCGTCCCTTATTTTATCGACAAAACAGAGCGTTAATTTTTTTCCGTAAATATCTGCCGAAAAATCAAAAATATTAACCTCTATACTTCTGTTATCCGCATTTTTGTTAAAAGTTGGCCGCGTTCCGATATTTAGCATACCATTGAATGTTTTACCGTCAAACTCAACTTTAACGGCATAAACTCCGTAGCCCGGAATAATTTTGTGCTTGTCGGATGATTCTATGTTTGCTGTAGGAAACCCCATTTTTCGCCCCAGTTGTTTGCCTTTAACCACCGTTCCGTGGAGTGTAAATTCGTGTCCGAAATAATGGTTGGCTGTTTTTATATTACCTTCCTGCAAGGCCGCACGAATTTTTGTAGAGCTTATGTTTTCACCTTCTCCTGTGCTTAGCGCGTCCATTTTTTCAATGCTGAAATTATATTTCTCTGCACATTTTTTCAGGTACTCAAAACCTCCTTCACGGTTTTTCCCGAATTTATGATCGTAGCCAACAACCAGGCATTTTGTACCTATCTTTTTTACCAAAATATCTTCAACAAATTCGGTGTAAGTAAGTGATGCAAATGCTTTGTCAAAAGGATAAATTATCAGGTGATCGATGCCGTATTTTCTGAAAAGCTCGGTTTTCTCGTCTTTTGTGGTTAACAGTCGCAAACTGTCTTCGTTGGGCGAAGTAACAACACGCGGGTGCGGATAAAAAGTGAAAACCACTGTTTCCCCGTTTATTTTAGTGGCCAGGTTTTTTAAACGTTCTAAAATAACCTGGTGGCCTTTGTGTAAGCCGTCAAAAGTACCAATGGTAACAACCGGAGAACGGGCATCAAAATTATCCAGCGAGTGATGAATCTTCATGAGTTGGCGTTTGCTTAAACCAAAATTAATTTGCTACAAACCTATTGAAAATTTTAATGCCAGCTAAAAACTACTTTCTCCTTTTCCGTATAAAAACAATAAAAAAAGTAGCTGATTTTAGGTTTTTGAGTGAATAGTATGGTTCATTTTTTTTGATGTTTTTTCGCCAATCATGCTGATTGCTTGTATTTAATGTCCATTCAACAATTAAAAATTGTTATATTTCTGCACAGCACTTTTTACTGTTTTCAAAATTATTAATTTTACGCCCTTTAATCCATAAGAATGACGAAGAAGATCTCATTTTTGCTAGCCGCAATTGCAATTATTTTGGGCAGTTGCTCAAAAACCGAAAATCAGTTTACAATCAGTGGTGTTATTACACATGCTGAAGGCGATACAATTTACCTACAGGAGTTGCTTAACAATAAGATCAACGAAGTAGGAAAAACCAAAATTGACAAGAACGGATCGTTTGAGTTTTCCGGACAAACAAGCATTCCTACTTTTTATTTGCTGAAACTGAGTAATCGAAACTTTATTACTTTATTGGTTGACTCTGCAGAGCAAGTTGAGGTTTATGCTGATGAGGCCAATTTTTACAAAGAATATGAAGTGAGCGGGTCAACCGGTTCGGAGCAGGTTCGTTTACTCGATTCGAAACTGAAAAACACGCAGAATAAGCTCGACTCTTTAAGGTCGTTGAATAATTTATACGATGGGAATCCTGATTACGATGCAATTCGTCCGAAATGGGCAGAAGAATACGACAGCATTGTAGAAAGTCAGGTTGAATTCTCAACTAAATTTGTTCGTGAGAATCCTTTCTCTATGGCGAGTGTTTTGGCACTTTACCAGAAATTTGATAACAACGATCCCGGCTACATTATTCGCGACTTGCAGGTGATGAAAACAGCAGCTTCGGCGCTTAATTCATTTTATCCGGAGTCGGAACAGGTAAAAGCGCTGTACAATAATACCTTGGAATTTGTACGCCAGGAACAGGCTGCCAGAATGAAACAATTTATTCAGGAGCAAGGCGAAAACAGTCCTGATATTGTATTGCCCAATCCGGATGGAAAAGAAATTTCACTCGCATCTTTGCGTGGTAAAGTGGTGCTACTCCAGTTCTGGGCGGCCGTTGACCGTGTTTCACGCATTCAAAACCCGGTTTTGGTAGAGTTGTACAAAAAATACAAAAACAAAGGTTTCGAAATTTACCAGGTAAGTGTTGATGAAAAACGTGCCGAGTGGGTGGATGCAATAGATCAGGATAAGCTAACGTGGATTAACGTTGGTGATATGGAAGGGAGTGGTTTAGCCGCGCGTATATATAATATTCAATCTATTCCGTTTAACTATTTGCTAGACAAAGAGGGGAATATTGTAGCAAGAAATCTGCAGGGCCCCGCACTTGATAAAGCAATCGGAAATCTTTTAAAATAGACTTCAAACTAATTTGTCTTGTCAAAAAAAGGCTTAATATATTTTGTTTCCGACGTGCACCTGGGAGCACCGGCACTAAAAAATAACAGGGAGCGTGAGTTGCTTTTTGCCAGTTGGCTGGACGATATCAAAGACGACGTAGCGGAACTGTACCTTATGGGCGATATTTTCGACTATTGGTACGAATACAAAAAAGTAGCTCCGCGAGGTTTCACCCGAATTTTAGGAAGAATTGCTGACCTTACAGACAAAGGCATTCCTGTACATTTTTTTACAGGGAACCATGATGTTTGGGTTTTCGATTACCTGCCCGAGGAAACGGGTGTTATTGTTCATCGCGAACCACTTGTTACAGATATAAGAGGAAAGAAGTTCTTTTTAGCGCACGGAGATGGTTTGGATGCCTCGGATAAAGGGTATCTTTTTCTGAAAAAAGTCTTTACCAATAAACCGCTGCAATGGTTGTTTTCAAGACTTCACCCGAATTTTGCATTCTCAATTGCACATAAATGGTCTGCTACAAGTAGGTTATCAAAATCTGATTATGATGAAGAATTTATGGCAAATCAGGATGGAATGTATAAATTTGCGGCTGGTTTTCAGAAAACCACACCGGTTGATTATTTTGTTATGGGGCATCGCCACCGCATGACAATGGAACCGATAGAAGGAAATGCCACTTTTATTTTACTGGGCGACTGGATAGGCAGTTTCTCTTATGGCGTTTTTGATGGCGAAAAATTTGAACTTAAGAAATACAAAGGATAAGCACAGGCAGAGAAGGATTATGGCAAAGGAAACATACACCAGAATTATTGGAACAGGGAGTTATATACCATCTCAGATTATTAAAAATAGTCACTTTATAGATAATGAATTCTACATGCCTTCAAAGAAAAAAATTGAAGACAAGACCAACGAAGAAATTATCCAAAAGTTTAAAGAGATTACCAATATTGAAGAGCGCCGGTACATTACAGAAGACCAGGTAACATCGGATATTGCTGCGCTGGCCATTGAGGCTGCCTGCGAAGATGCAGGTATTTCAAAAGAAAGCCTCGATTTTATTATTGTTGGGCATAATTTCGGTGATATTTTGCATGGGCACACCCAGACTAATATTTTGCCGGGACTGGCCAATAAGGTAAAAATGAAACTCAAAATCCAGAATCCGCAGTGTATTTGTCACGATGTGGTTTCCGGCTGTCCGGGATGGACTCAGGCAATGATAGTTGCCGATGCTTACGTAAAAAGTGGTTTCCATAAACGTGGAGTTGTTGTTGGAGCAGATGTACTTTCTCGTATTTCTGATCCTCATGATCGTGATTCGATGATTTATGCTGATGGGGCAGGAGCTACTGTGGTTGAAGCCGTAGAAAGTGAAGAGCCTATCGGAATAATTTCGCATTCCAGCCGTTCTGATTCTGCACAGTATGCCAATCTTTTGGTACTCGGAGAATCGAGTAATCCGGATTATGAAGGCGATGAATTGTTCATAAAAATGGTTGGCCACAAGCTTTATATTTATGCGATTACAACCGTGCCCGGAGTTGTAAAAGATAGTATTGAAAAAGCTGGTGTTGATCTGAAAGATATTAAGAAAGTATTTATCCATCAGGCCAACGAAAAGATGGACGAAGCTATTCTTTCCGGAGTTTTTAAAGCATACGGAATGAAGGAAATTCCTGAAGGCATTATGCCGATGAGCATTCACAAGCTTGGAAATTCTTCAACAGCAACTGTTCCGACTTTAGTCGACATGGTGATGAAAGGCAAAATTGAAGGCCAGGAAGTTAACGAAGGTGATTATACTATTCTTTGTTCGGTCGGTGCCGGGATGAATATTAATTCTATTGTTTACCGGTGGTAAGCTTAGTTTAGCGTTTAAAGTTCAGCGTTGAATACAAAATATTGGAGAGCCGAAGCATTTTTGTTTCGGCTTTTTCGTGTTCTTTTTTTACCAGTTAATTGGCTGCAATCCTTTTTCCTGCAAAAAGTCGTTTGCTTTACTAAAGTGTTTGTTTCCAAAAAAACCGCGGCTTGCCGATAATGGAGAAGGATGTACTGAGGTTAAAACAAGATGTTTACTTTCATCAATTAAGCGGCGTTTGCTAATGGCATAATTTCCCCACAAAAGAAAAACCAGGTGTTCTTTTTGGTCGCTGGCAGTTTGAATAGCTGCATCGGTAAATTCTTCCCACCCTTTTTTCTGGTGCGAACCTGCCTGATGAGCTTGAACGGTTAGCGTTGCATTTAGCAACAATACTCCTTGTTTCGCCCAATCGGTGAGATCGCCGCTTTTCGGAATTTCTTTGCCAATATCATCCTTCAGTTCCTTAAAAATATTCCGAAGACTTGGCGGAAACGGAACCCCATCGTTTACAGAAAAACAAAGGCCATGAGCCTGACCCGGACCGTGGTAGGGATCCTGACCGATGATCACCACTTTCAGGTTCTCAAATGGACATTGATCAAAAGCATTAAAAATAAGTTTTCCGGGTGGAAAAATGCGTTTTGTTTTGTATTCGTTTCGAACAAAATCAATAAGCTTTTTGAAATAGTCTTTTTCGAATTCGCCGGCAAGTTCTGATTTCCAGCCGCCTTCTATTTTTACATCCATGGTTGGGTCTTTAAAATCACCTAAAAATAGTAAAATAAGGGAGGGGCGTAAAATTCCTGTATTACTTTTTGGAGGGATAATATCTTTTAAGGAGGATGTCGTTCCTTGCTCGATTCAATTTTGTATTTTTAGCTTCCAAATACACATTACATGGAAATCGTTTATTTGTTGGTGGGATTGGCTGTTGGTGCCGCTGCTATTTATTTTATTTTCAATTCTAAACTTCAGAAAGCTCAGTCTGAAGCTGAAAAGGAATTGCTCGAAAGAGAGAAGGAGTTTAGGGCGCAGAATATTGAAACGGAAAAACAAGGCCTGATTTGGGAAGAACGTCACAACGCGTTAAAAAGGGAAAGCGACGAATGGAAAACTGCGCTGGAAAAGATCCGCGAAGAAAACACTGTTTTGGTGGGGCGGCTTGAAAAAGCAAAAGTAGAATACCTCAATCTGAAGGAGAAACTGGATACGCAAAAAACAGAACTGGAAGAACTTCAAAAGAAATTTACTACCGAATTTGAGAATGTGGCCAATAAAATTTTGGAGAAAAACAGCGAGAAGTTTACAGCAGTTAACCAAAAAAATATTGGTGACGTATTAAATCCGTTAAAAGAAAAAATTCAGCTTTTTGAGAAGAAGGTTGATGAAACTTATGAAAAGGGGTTGAAAGACCAAACGCAATTAAGAGCTGAATTATTGAAACTGTACGACCTGAACAACAAAATAAGCGAAGAAGCCAGTAACCTGACCAAAGCATTGAAAGGCGACGTTAAAAAACAGGGTAACTGGGGCGAAGTAGTTTTAGAACGTATACTTGAACGTTCTGGACTGAATGAAGGAGAGCAGGGATATCAGAAGCAGTTTAGTGATACTTCGGAAGACGGAAAGCGTATTCAGCCGGATATTGTGATAAACCTGCCCGACAGCAAACATATTATTGTGGACTCGAAAGTTTCGATGATTGCTTACGAACGGGCAGTGAATGCTGAATCAGAAGACGAAAGACAAAAGCACGTTAAGGAGCATCTTCTAAGTTTAAGAACTCATATTAAAGGCTTAAGCGAAAAGCATTATCAAACTGCAAGTAAGTTAAATTCGCCTGATTTTGTGCTGTTGTTCATCCCGATTGAAGCCTCTTTTGGTGTGGCCATTCAAGAAGACCAGGAGTTGTTTTCGTTTGCTTGGGATCATAAAGTGGTAATGGTTAGCCCGTCAACTTTACTGGCCACATTGCGAACGATTTCATCGATTTGGCAACAGGAAAACCAAACCCGGAATGCCATTGAAATTGCAAAACAAAGCGGAGCACTTTACGATAAGTTTGTTGGCTTTATTGCCGATATGGAAAACATTGGAAAAAACTTGGATACCACGCGTAAAACTTACGATGCTGCACTGAATAAACTACATGTTGGCGCAGGCAACCTGGTTCGTCGTGCCGAAAATATGAGGAAACTTGGTGCTAAAGCTACTAAAGAATTACCCGGGAAATTGCTGGAGGAATAATTATTCTGCCCGAAAACTAATTCGTTGGCCGCGTATTGTTTTGTTAATTGTTTCCTGATCGTAAACCTTTTGCCCGTTAACAAAAGTAGTTTGTACTTTGTGCGAAAACTTGGTTCCCTCGAAAGGAGACCAGCCGCATTTGTATAAAATATTCGACGGACTAACCATCCAGCTGTCACTCGGGTCAACAAGCACCAGGTCCGCAAAATACCCCTGGCGGATGTAGCCTCGTTTTTCAATCCTAAAAAGATCGGCAGGTGCGTGACACATTTTCTGCACCACTTTTTCAACGGTTATAAAACCTTTTTTGCTCATTTCAAGCATTGCCACTAACGAATGCTGAACAAGTGGTCCGCCAGAAGGAGCTTTAAAATAGGTGTTGTTTTTTTCTTCCAAAGTATGTGGTGCGTGATCGGTGGCAATAACATCAATTTTATCGGCAAGCAGAGCTTCCCAAATGGCTTCTTTGTCTGAAGCGCATTTCACCGAAGGATTCCATTTTATACGTGTTCCGTATTCGATATAGTCACGCTCATCAAACCAAAGATGATGTACGCAAGCTTCTGCAGTAATCTTTTTATCAGCCACTTTTCCCGGAGAAAATAAGCTCATTTCTTTTGCTGTAGAAAGATGAAGGATGTGTAAACGTGTATCGAATTTTGAAGCCAGCTCAACCGCCTTTGATGATGAGATGTAACAAGCTTCATCGCTGCGGATATGGCAGTGGCGTGAAATCGGGACATTTTCGCCGTAGCGTTGACGGGCAATCTCGCTGTTTTTTTGGATGGTGGCTTCGTCTTCGCAATGTGTAGCCACTAATGTTGGGGCATTCTTAAAAATTTCAGACAGCGTTTTATCGTCGTCAACCAACATATTTCCGGTAGATGATCCCATAAAAACTTTAATTCCGCAGACTTTTGTCGGGTCGGTTTTTAGAACTTCATCAAGGTTGTTGTTGGTAGCCCCCATATAAAAGGAGTAGTTGGCTGCCGAAACCTGAGCGGCGCGGTCGTATTTTTTCTGTAACTCCTCTTGTGTAACCGCCTGCGGGTTGGTGTTTGGCATTTCCATATAAGTGGTAACGCCTCCGGCAACTGCTGCACGACTTTCTGTGGCAATCTCTCCTTTGTGCGTAAGTCCGGGTTCGCGAAAATGCACCTGATCGTCGATTGCTCCGGGAAGAAGCAGTAGCCCTGTCGCATCAATTACTTCTGTTCCTGTTAAATCCAAATCAGCAGGAACCGACTGTGGAAATACTTTTTCGATGGTTTCTCCGTCGATCAATACACTGCCTTTAAATTTTAACCCCTCGTTTACTATCGTTGCATCCTTAATTAAAGTCTTCATTTGTCCGCGTTTTTCACAAAGTTAAAGTATTCCTTTCTGATTGACGAAATATGTCATAAAAAAGGCTGCTCCTGGCAGCCTGATATCTTTTGATTTGCGAATTTTCGATTAACAATTTCAAGGTTTAAGAGTAAGTATTGGAACAATACTTCAATCGTTTACCTGCAATCGACATTCGTTATTTAGTTTTTCGCTCGTATTTTTTCGACCAGCTTCTGATTTTCATTTTCAACACACCCCAAAGCGCCTCGTTAAAAATACCACCGCTCATTTTCGAAGTTCCTTCCTGCCGGTCGGTAAATACAATGGACACTTCTTTTATATTGAATCCGAATTTGTAGGCTGTAAATTTCATTTCAATCTGGAAACCGTAACCAATAAGTTTGATCTTATCGAGGTTGATAGTTTCCAAGACACTGCGTTTCCAGCAAACAAATCCTGCAGTAGTGTCGTGCACATTCATTCCGGTAACAATGCGAACATACATCGATGCAAAGTACGACATCAGCACCCTGCCCAGAGGCCAGTTTACCACGTTAATTCCGCTAACATAACGAGAGCCTATTGCAACATCTGCTCCTTTTTCAATGGCGTCGAACAGTCGGAGTAAATCGTCAGGATTATGCGAAAAATCGCAGTCCATTTCACAAACTGCTGCATAATCCCTTTCGAGTGCCCATTTAAAACCTGCAATGTAGGCGGTTCCCAACCCCAGTTTCCCTTTTCGTTCCAGAATGTGAAGCTGTTCTGGGAACTCTTTCATCAGCTTTTTGACGATTGCAGCAGTTCCGTCAGGAGAGTTGTCTTCAACAATCAATAAATCGAAAGGCTTTTCCAAAGAAAAAACTTTGCGAATCATTTTTTCCACATTTTCTTTTTCGTTGTAGGTTGGTATAATTACAAGGTATTTCGACACTGTAGTATGATTTGAATTTAGAAGCTAAAATATAACATTTTGTCTAGTTTAGCAGAAAAGCAGGATGATTTTCAGCAGTGTTATAAGCTATAATTACAAATTTCAGTTCCGCTTATTTCTTTTTTCTGGTAAATGAATAATTACGAACCTGTTTATCTTTTGCCTGGTGTCATCTCTTATTTTTTGATCTCTGAAATTATTATTTCTAAAATTCAGGTTAAAAAAATGATTTATTGGTGTAAATGTTGCTTAAAAAGTATCATAAGTACTTTAATATATTCAAATTTATAGCAGTTGGATAAAAATATCTTTTGAGAGATGGAGATAAAGTGTAGAAAAGTTGATGATCAATGTTACGGCTTAAGTGAGATGGTATTGCTTTTTGATATCAGTCAGCGCTTAATTCAAATACGTCAGCTTAAAGACGATTTGCCTACCATTTTAAGGATGATTGTTGAGTACCTGAAAGCTGAACGAAGCTTCTTGTCCATTTTCAATCGCGAGAATTCACAGATATACATTGAAGCCGCTTATGGACTGAGTAATGCGCAGCAAGCGCGTGGTAAATATAATCTAGGAGAAGGGATAACCGGGAAGGTTGTTGAGATGGTAAGGCCGGTTGTTATCGAGAAGATCTCAAAATCGAACCTGTTTATCAACAAAACCAACCAGGAGACCTATAAAGACGGAAAAGAGCTTTCTATTATTTGCGTACCAATTGTTGAGAAAGGAAAAGCTGTTGGAACGCTGAGCGTAGTCCGTGTTTTTAACCCACGGATTAGTTTTGACGAAGACATACGATTGCTGACAATTATTGGCAGTTTGATTGGGCATGTTGTACGTTCCAGGCAAGAGCGAGTAGAAGAGATGGAGCTGCTCAAACAAAAGAATCTGGAGCTGGAAACAAAACTTTCGGGTATCAAGAACCTGAATATGATTGGTAATTCTTCGAAAATGAAGGATGTATTTTCGTTGGTACAGATGGTTGGAAAAACCAATTCGACGGTTCTGATTCGTGGTGAAAGTGGTGTTGGAAAAGAACTTGTGGCCGACGCTATTTATATGGCCAGTACCCGAACCGGTAAGCCATTTGTAAAAGTAAACTGCTCGGCATTGCCCGAATCGTTAATTGAAAGCGAACTGTTTGGACACGAAAAAGGGGCGTTTACCGGAGCTGATGCACAGCGCAAAGGGCGGTTTGAACTGGCCGATACAGGCACTATTTTCCTGGATGAAATTGGCGATATTCCGCTTTCGGCTCAGGTTAAGATTTTACGAATTATTCAGCAGCGCGAATTTGAACGATTGGGCGGAACAACCACCATCAGTACCGATGTTCGGATTATTGCGGCAACCAACCGTAACCTGGAAGAAATGATAGAAGATGGCGAGTTTCGTGAGGATCTTTATTACCGGATCAACGTGTTTCCGATATTTATTCCGGCACTACGCGAACGTCGAAATGATATTCCTTTGCTTGTCGATCATTTCATTGATAAATTCAACAAGGAGAATAATTCAAAGATAAAGCGAATAACTACTTCGGCATTGAACATGCTGATGGTTTATTCGTGGCCCGGTAATATTCGCGAGTTGGAAAACTCAATTGAGCGCGCCTGCATTCTTGCTACCGATAATGTAATTCACAGTTATAACCTACCACCTTCGCTGCAAACTGCCGATTCTACCAATACTTCTGCTAAAGGAGGAATGATGTATACTGTAGAACAGGTTGAAAAGCAGTTGATTCGTGAAGCCCTTACTTCAACCAAAGGAAATATTGTAAAAGCTGCCGACAATTTAAAAATTACCGAAAGAATGTTGGGAACCCGGCTGAAAAAGTATAATATTGAGGCTTGGAGATTTAAAGTTTAATCAAACATGGAAGAAAAAAGGATTGTTCCGGTTGATCTGAAGAATCCAAAACACAGTGAAGCGTTAATCAATCTGCTGAATGATTATATGCTTGATGATATGGGAATTTGTGCCCCAATGCCCGACGGACTGGCTCCGAAAATAATCGGGGGCCTGAAAGATCACCGGGCTTATCTAGGCTTTTTTGTTTGTGTAGGCGACGACTTTGCGGCGCTTGCCAACTGCAATCTCAATTTTTCAACCTGGCGGGCCAGGCCATTGATCAATATTCACGATTTTGTAGTTTCTCCTAAATTCCGACAAAAGGGTATTGGCCTTTTTCTATTGAAATCGATAGAAAAATATGCCATGGAAAATGGTTTTTGCCGAATCAATCTCGAAGTACGCCACGATAACTACAAAGCTCAGAACCTCTACAAAAAGGCTGGTTTTAAAGAATGTGATCCGAATAATTATTTCTGGGAAATGAGAGTATAGCATTACTTTTTTTAGAAACCTCCGGGCGAATTGAGTATTACATGACTGAACTAAAACTAATATTTGGAAATAGTAAAAGCAGCTTTAAACAGCTTTTTAATAATTATTACCAGCCGCTTTGTCATTTGGGCCGATATTATCTTGAAAATGAAGATGAGGCAAAAACGGTTGTTCAGGAGGCTTTTGTTAAGTTGTGGGAAGTAAGGCATGAGTTAGAAGCCGGTTCAAACATTCAAAATTATTTGTTTACGTTGGTAAAGAACAATTGTCTGAATATTCTGAAACGCAGACAGATTCTTTTAAAGCACCATGAAAAAATCCGGGAAAAAGAACTACGGTATCAATATGAAAGTTTGAACCGGATTTCTGACGATTACCTGGAGTTTAAAGAACTCAAAGAAAAAATTGATGATGCCATAAAAAATCTTCCGGAACATCTTCGTGTCGTTTTTGAATTAAGTCGGTTTAGAGATATGAAAAATCGAGAGATCGCCTCGGAACTTCAAATATCAAAGAAAACGGTGGAAGCCAGAATCACGAAGGCACTGAAGATCCTTCGTGAAGAATTAAAAGACTACCTTCCATTGTTAATGATTCTTCCAAATTTTTTGGACTAGGTTTTACTTAATTTTCCTTTTTACATAATATTTCCATTTTTTCGATAGGGTATTTCATCCTTTGTTTGTTCATTATTAAACGTGTGTTGAATGAACGAAAATTTGTTATTGCATATTCTTGCCAATGAGGCCAGTGATGACGAGAAAGAAGAATTTTATGGGCTGTTGGAAAATAATCAGAAGGAAGAAGAACTGTTTTTTGAGTTGAAGAGTTTGTGGCTGCGTACTTCGATGGATGAAACGACAGTGAGCCTGGACAAGGATTTCGACGATTTGTGGCAGAAAATAAAAGAAGAAAAGCAAGTCTACAGATTAACTTTTGCCCAGGAAATGTTAAAGTATGCGGCTGTTCTTCTGTTTGTTCTGGGTATAGGCGGAGCTGCCGGTTATTTTATTTCTCAACAAAACTTTGAGTTTCCCGAAACCGGTTTTCAGAAATACACCGCAATGCGTGGGAGTGTTAGTGTTGTTGAGTTTCCCGACGGTACAAAAGTATGGCTGAACTCCGAATCGGAATTGTTGTACAGGGAAGATCATAAAGGCAATCAACGCCTCGCTCAATTGTCGGGAGAAGCGTATTTTGAGGTTACCCACCGCGATGATTGCCCCTTAATTGTTGAGGTGGGAGATATATTGGTGCGCGATTTGGGCACAACCTTTAATATCAAAGCATATCCGGAAGATAATTATATCGAAACTTCACTGGTGGAAGGGAAAGCGGATATTCTGACGCAGACAGGTAAAACCATCGTTAAACTTGAACCTGGCGAAAGCGCGATGTATCATTCTACGGAGAAAAGGATGGAACTTCGTTCGATCACGGATAATGTTTTGTCGGCTTGGCGGGAAGGCAAATTTGTAATTCGCGATCAAAGTCTGGAAGATATCTTTAAAGAGCTCAGCCGCTGGTACGGGATTGAATTTCAGTTTGAAAACAATGAGCTAAGGGATTACCGGTTTACCGGAAATATAAAGAAGACCACCAGCGCATTGCATGTGCTGAAAATGTTAAAAGCAACCACCGATTTTAATTACCGGATCATTGAGAATGTAGATAAACCCGATACAGTAATAGTTTATTAGTTAGAAAAATTAATTAGCCTACGAACTTAAATCTGAAAGCCTATGAAGTAACCTGATCAACTAAATTAAGAAGCCGGGATGCTGACTACATCCCGGCTTAGTCTTTTTGAAATACCGGCTGAGGTAATTTGCGGTTACCTCAACCAAATTATTAACAAATAACGAAGCAAAATTATGAAGAAAAAACGATTTTTCCGAGAGTGCAAATACCCCGGATTAATGAAATTATTGGTGACTATGAAACTAACAACCTTACTCCTTTTCCTTTCCATGGTAACAATGGCAACCGAAAGCTACTCGCAAAATACCCGTTTTAGCTTAAATGTAAAGGATGCTACTATTCTGCAGGTATTGGAAGAAATAGAACGGCAGACCGAATTTGGGTTTTTATTTAAAACTGATCAACTCGACATGGAAGATAGATACACTGTCAATCTTAAAAAAGCTAAGATCGAGAATGTGATGAATGAAATTCTTGATAATGAGCACTATTCTTACCGGGTAATGGATCGTATCATTGTAATCTCGAAGAAAGATGCAAATTCTGATGATATGATGGAGCAGAATAACCAAAAGGTATCAGGAAAAGTCAGCGACTCGTCTGGTTTGCCATTACCCGGAGTGACTATTATGGTAAAAGGGACAACCACTGGAACAGTTACTGGTGCTAATGGGGAGTACACACTAGCGAATGTTCCTAAGGATGCCATACTGCAATTCTCATTTGTTGGAATGCGAACTCAGGAAGTAAAACTGAAAGAAGAAATCAGAATAAATGTAGTGATGCAAGAAGAATTGATTGGGATAGATGAAGTGATTGCTGTGGGTTATGGATCAATAAAACGCAAAGAGGTGACAGGGGCAACTTCAACTATAAAAATGGAAAATCTGTCGCAGACAGGAGCAACAACCGTTGCTCAACTTCTTCAAGGTGCTGCTGCTGGTCTAACTGCTACATTATCCTCTGCTCAACCAGGAGGAAAAGTAAGTCTTCAGATTCGAGGTTCTGCGACAGGACGTACGCCTTTAATTGTAATTGATGGCTTTCCCGTTTCTGATTTCTCTAATGCCTCTGTTGGCGTATATTCATCAGGAAGTACTGATGCAATATTGTCATCATTAAATCCTAATGATATTGAAAGCGTTGATATTCTGAAAGATGCATCTGCAACCTCGATTTATGGCTCAAAAGCTGCAGGAGGTGTAATTTTAATTACTACCAAGCGAACTAAAACCGAAGGATTATTTGTAGATATTGTTAGTAATACCGGAGTAAGTCAGGTATATGGTTTGCCCGATATGCTTGATGCGACACAATTTATGATTGAGAAAAACAGGGCAGACAAGGAGAAATTTATGTATGAGAACCAAATTACACCTTATGGAAATAATGCTTGGACGAATTACCCTAATTACACACCAACATTTAGTCAGTCCGATTTTGACCAGTGGAAAGACGATAAAGGGACGGACTGGCAAAAAAAAGTAATGAGAACAGGTTTTCTCCAAAATTACGGTGTAACAATAAAAGGAGGAAGTAAAAACACAAAATACTATACTTCTCTGGGATATTACGACCAAGAAGGAGTTATTAGGAGTAATAATTATAAGAAAATTACCGGACAGGTAAATATTGACCAAAAAATAGGAAATAAGGTTGATGTTGGCTTTACTATGAATCTTAATAGAACCTATATTGATAATATTCCCTTACAAGAAGGATATGCAGAAGCGTCCGATATAATTAGGTCTACTCTTTATTTTCCCCCGGTAATTAAAGTAAAAGACGAAAATGGAAATTACAACTTGAATCCTTTTGCACCTTACTTGTCTAATCCTGTGTCGTTACTTGATATTATCAGTAAAACAAAAAATGATAGATTAATTGCTAATGTATCAATTTCTTATAAGGTGCTTCCTAGCCTTACATTGAAAAGTAGATTAGGTACAGATGTTATGTTGAGTCAAGGATATGGGTACCTTCCTATTTCGACGATAATGGGGAGCCGGGTAAATGGTCGTGCAGATGAACGTTTGGATGATAAGAACGATTATCAGTTCCAGCTATTTGCCGATTATTCAAAAGTATTTAACAAACATAGGATAATGTTAACAGCAGGTACCGAATATTTGAGTAGGCAGAAGCATGGGTTTAGAGCCACGAATACCGATTTTATATCAGAGAGTTTTTTATGGTATAATCTAGCAATGGGGGCAGGGTATCCAAGCGTAGGGTCATACGGTTCAAAATCTGAGACTATTGGTTATGTTGGCCGTTTGAATTACGCATATAAAGAACGGTATTTTGCGACTCTTAACTTAAGGGTTGACGGTTCTTCCAATTTTGCAAGAAACCATCAGTGGGGGTATTTCCCTGGTATATCTATGGGATGGGATATAGCACAGGAAAATTTTTTTATAGCCAATTTCCGTAGTATTGATCAATTCAAACTTCGTTTAGGGTACGGACAAACAGGTAATGATAATATTGGAACAGCATTCGCAAATTATTTTGTCCCCGGAGACAAAACAATGTATGGAAATATCGCAAATTCTTCTGTAACTTTAGGTAGCCTGGGGAATCCAGATTTGAAGTGGGAAACTCAAACTGATTTGAATATTGGAGTTGATTACTCTTTTCTTAAAGGGAGATTTTATGGTTCTTTAGAATATTTCAATAGGGTAATCTCCGATATTCTTGGTTGGAAATCGTTGAGTTCTGCAAGTGAAGTTACAGGGATATCGGCTAATTTGGATTCAGAAAAGCAAACTTATGGTTATGAGTTTGCTCTTAACAGTTCAATCTTCAGGTCTAAAAATTTCAAATGGAATTCTAATTTAACATATACTTATTACCGTGATAGGTGGTTGAAAAGGGATTCGAGCTGGACACCCGATATTAATAATGTTGAGAAACAATATTTTGGAGAGTTATGGTTTCATTTAACTGATGGACTGGTTCAGCCAGGAGAAGAAGTCCCATACACAAGCAAAGCTATCCCTGGAACTGTAAAACTAAAAGATATTGATGGATATTTAAAGGATGAAAACGGAGCTATTGTTTTAGATGAAAACAAAATTCCTCAACGAACAGGAGAACCGGACGGTAGGATAAATAATGCAGATTTAGTAAAAATAGGAGTGAATACTCCTTTTACAATTGGATTTGCCAACCAAGTTAGTTATAAACATTTTGATTTGAGTCTCAATATATACGGGATGTTTAATAGGTGGAAGATTAATTCAACCAGGCAGTTGTTGGCAGATTCTTACTGGATGAAAGATGGATTGAATCAGTCTACTGAAATTATAAACAGGTGGAATAGCGATAATCTTGACGGAGATTTACCATCTTCTCTTCAAGGATTAAATAGTTTTGGAGTAGGAGATTATTATTTAGAAAAAGCATGGTTTATAAGAATACAGGATATTAATTTAGCCTATAATGTTCCTGTAAAAGGTGAAACGATGAAGAAGTTACGTGTATTTGTGGCATTAGAAAATGCATTTATTCTTACCCCCTATAAAGGAATGGATCCGGAAACAGATTCCAGAGAAGCTTCTTACCCCAATCAACGTAAATTTCAAGTAGGACTCAACTTAAAATTTTAGCAAAATGAAACAAAAAATAATAGTAGCATTATTAATATCAGTTTTAACATTTTCCTGTGTTTTGGAAAGTGAGGATTATGGTAGGTTAGAGGAATCGACATTTTTTAAAACAGACAAAGACCTTGAAACCGCATTGGCCGGCCTCTATGTGATAATGGGAGGACCTCATGGCGGATGGGTTAACGGAAATGTATTTGGAGCTGTTAATTTTGGCGATATGATTACCGATATTTTAGTAACACAGGGAACCGATTGGATTTCGAATCATATGTATACTCCTACAAGGTGTACCGGAGGAGATCTTGGTAATAAGTTTGCATTGGTTAGGGAAATAACTAAATGTCAGGCTTTTATTCTTCGTGTGCAAAATTCAAATGCTTCTGAAAATAAAAAGAATCAGGTGATAGCTGAAGCCAGAACCATAAGAGCATATATAGCTCAGCACCTCTATACTTATATGGGGACAGTCCCTATTGTTCCTGATGAGTATATACTTGATCCTCAAAATGTGAAGTATTTCCCACGGATGGAAAAAGCTGACTATATCAAAATGATTCAGGATGAAATTGATTTAGCTTTACCCTACTTAAAAGATCCTAAAGACCAAAGTTTAGATTCTGAGTCTGGACGTATGAATAAGGCAATTGCATATATGGTTCTGCTTAAACTCTATATGATTGAACGAGATTGGGAAAAAGTTAAATCCTATGCTCAGAAAATTATTGATTTGGATTATTATGAGTTACAACCTACATACAAATCAATTTTTGAAGTAGCCAATAGAAGAAATAATGAGGTTATTTATGGTGTCCCGCGTGATGCCCAGATTCCTAATAGTGGCAATACTTGGCATGCTCTTACTTTACCTGGACTAATGCCCACTCCTGTACCGATGGCTAAATGGCAGGGATATATTTTACGCTGGAGTTTCGTTGATACTTTTGATCCCGAAGATGAAAGACTGGATGTTATTATACAGGAATTTGTTGGAGGCGATGGTGTAACATATAATAGAAACCACACTGCTCCAGGAGTATTTGAACGCGGGGCTATTCCTTTGAAGTATGATTTTGATCCGGGACATATTGCTCAAAACTCTAATCATGATATAATTCGTTTTAGGTATGCTGATGTTTTGCTCTCCATGAGTGAGGCGATTAATGAATTGTCGGGACCAACTGCTGAAGCTTATTCTTATTTCAACCCTGTTAGGATGCGAGCCGGATTAGAATCTTTAGAGGAAGGGTTGAGTCAATCTGAATTTCGGGATGCAATATTAATGGAAAGAGCTCACGAATTTTTTTGTGAGGGAAGCCGGTATTCTGATCTAGTTCGACAAGGGAAATTCATTGAAACTGCAAGAAAAAATCCCAATAGTGTGATTAAGGACAATCAAATTTTGTGGCCAATACCACAAAATTATATCATTGAGTATGGTGGTGTTCTAATTCAAAATCCCGGATATTAATATTATTACATTCGATTTCTATCTTCTCCTTGCAAAAATTATGATTGGAAAGGAGAGGTGAAAATTAAGATTTATTATGAAAAAATATTTTCTCAGTGTACTTTCTAGTCTTATTCTGTTGTCTTGCATGAGAACATATCAGGACGATTATAATGCAGATGTTATTATTTATGGAGGAACATCTGCAGCAGTAATTGCTGCTGTTGAAGTTTCTAAGTCTGGAAAGTCTGTTATTATAGTTTCTCCTGATACTCACCTGGGGGGGATGACATCTGGTGGACTTGGATACACCGATATTGGTGACAAGACTGTAATTGGAGGACTGACTCTTGAGTTTTATCACAGGGTATGGTTACATTATAAGGATTCTTCAAATTGGCGTTGGCAAAAACCTTCTGAGTTTGGAAATAAAGGACAAGGAACTGTCGCTATGGATGATAAATACAGTACTATGTGGATTTTTGAACCCCATGTTGCAGAACAAGTATTTGAAGATTTTATAACAGAAAATAATATCACATTATTTAGGGGGGAGTGGCTTGATCGAAGAAAGGGAGGAGTAAGGAAAGATGGCGATGATGTTGTCAGTATATCAACACTTTCAGGAAAAGTATTTGGTGGGAAAATGTTTATTGATGCTACTTATGAAGGGGATCTGATGGCTTCTGCTGGTGTAAACTATCATGTTGGCCGTGAAAGTATGGATGTGTATGACGAAAAGTGGAATGGGATACAGACAGGAATACTGCACCATCAACACTGGTTCGAGAATAAAATCTCTCCATACAAAATACCAGGAGATCCTTCAAGTGGTATTTTACCACGCATCTCCGCAGAATCTCCAGGGGAATATGGGAGCGGTGACAATAAGATTCAGGCTTATTGTTTCAGAATGTGTATGACCAACCATCCAGAGAACAGAGTGCCATTTCCGAAGCCATCAAATTACGATCCATCTCAGTATGAGCTGTTGTTGAGAGTATTGAACACGGGACGCGATGATTGGTTTCATAAGTTTGATCCTATTCCAAATAAAAAGACAGACACTAATAATCACGGCCCTTTTAGCAGCGATAATATCGGAATGAATTATGATTATCCAGAAGCTGATTATAAACTTCGCCGTGAAATAGTACAAGAGCATATAGATTATCAGATGGGATTACTTTGGTTTGTAACAAATGATCCTCGTATTCCTGAAGATATTCGAAATGAGATGGCTACTTGGGGACTAGCAAAAGATGAATTCACGGATAATGATAATTGGCCATATCAAATCTACGTGCGTGAAGCACGTCGTATGGTTGGGGAGTATGTAATTACAGAAAATGATATTTTATCGAGAATAGAAGTGCCTGAATCTATAGGAATGGGCTCTTATGCTATGGATTCTCATCATGTTCAAAGGTATATTACTCCTGAAAGATACGTTCAAAATGAAGGAGATATTGGTGTTATTCCTTCCAGCCCTTATGCGATAGCTTATGGCTCATTGGTTCCTAAAAAGGATGAATGTACTAACCTCTTAGTCCCCGTTTGTGTTTCTTCCAGTCATATTGCTTTTGGTTCCATACGAATGGAGCCGGTTTTTATGATTTTAGGACAATCTGCTGCTGCTGCCGCCGTGCTAGCTATTGAAAATAATTGTAAAGTCCAAGATGTCGCTTATGATGAATTACAGAAAATTTTACTCGATAGGAAGCAAGTGTTAAGGAGCAATTAACCTTTCTTACCTTAAAGGTTAGAAGCCTTTTTTGTTCTACTAGTCTTATGAAAAAGAATGATAAAATAGAAACAACTTGTTCGCATTAGTCTAAGTACAAAAGAGGTTTAGTCTTACTTGCCAGCCTGATTTAGTATTGGTGTGGCAACTTTAAAATAAAACAGAAGTCTTCCTGTTTTTGGTGAAACATCTTTGTTGATGCCAAGCCAATCGCAAGAAGACTTCGTTTTCAAAGGCAGAATACCAAGGCAAAAATTATCTTTTATCTCCAACCGCCTCCAAGAGCCCGGTACAACAAAACTACGGCATTAAGTTGTTGAATACGATCGTTAACGTCGTTTAGTTGGGCACCAAGTAAACTTTGTTGAGCATTTAAAACTTCGGTATAAGTTGCCGAGCCGTAAACCAAAAGTTCTTTTGTATAATCAACTGATTTTTCCAGCGCATCGATCTGCTTTTTGCGAAGTTCTATTTTTTGCACCGAAGCCTCGTACATGCTTAGTGCATCGGTAACTTCGGCACCCGCATTCAGCAAGGCATTTTTGAAATTCAGTAAAGCTTCTTCCTGCTGTGCTTTGGCAACTTCCAGGCGTGTTTTGTTTGCCCGTTTATTAAAAATTGGCTGAACCAAACCTCCTACAATATTGGCAGCAAACGAAGAAGGATCGAACAAATCTTCTACCTCAAGTGCTTCCATTCCTGCACTGGCCGTTAGTGTAACCGACGGGTAAAAATAGGCTTTCGCACTGTTGGTCATTTGGTAGGCACCAATAACATTGTACTCTGCACGCATAACGTCAGGCCGGTTATCCAGAAGTTCTGCCGGAACACCAATTGCCAACATTTCATTTACTTTCTGATCATCGAGTTTTCCACGTTTAATAGCTCCCGGTGTTCTTCCAAGAAGCAGACAAAGCGTGTTTTCGTTTTCCCTGATTTGTTGTTCAATGTCGGGGATTGTTACTTCCGCTGCATAACGGGCTGCCTCGCTTTGTACAACAGCGGCGCCGGTTACATTGCCACTTTCTTTTAGTGCTTTCAATGTTTCAACCAACTCTGCACTGTTTTTTACGGTGGCTTTTGTTATTTCCAAATTAGCATCAAGAGCCAGCAAAGTGTAATAAACGGAAGCGATGTTTGAAATTAAACGGGTTTTTACCGCTTTTTGTGCCGCATCGGTTGCCAGGTAATTGGCATAAGCTGCTTTTTTTGCGTTACTCAGTTTTCCCCAGAAATCGATTTCCCAGCTACTTTGCAACTTGGCTTGAGAGGCGTTGTAATGGTCGGGGCCATTCGGGCTGGTTGATTCTGAATTTTTTACGTATGTATGGCCAGCCTGTGCCGAAAGTGATGGCGCCAAAGCTGCTTTACTCTGCTTAAAATTAGACTCGGCAGCGATAACTCGCTGAACAGCTGCCTGAAGGTCGAGGTTGTTTCTCACCCCCTCTGCAATTAAGCTGTCAAGGATTGGGTCGTTAAACAGGTTTTGCCAGCTTTCGTTGGCCAGGTTGCTTTCTCCGGTTTGTGCATTTCCATACAATCCGTTTGAAAGATCCTGACTACGCTTGTATTGATTTGTTGTGTTGCACGAATAGAGCACAACAGCAACAAGTACAAGGAGTATTTTATTTTTTATTGAATTCATCTTCATCTTATTCCAAATTTTAGCGGATTAACCTAAACTATTCATTTCTGATATTTCTTCGTCTTCCTTAGGTTTTTTTACCTTTTCTTCCAATATCTGGAAAACAACAAACATTGCAGGTATTACAAGTATCCCGATCATTGTTCCGATAAGCATACCTCCAACAGCTCCTGTACCAATAGAACGGTTACCGTTTGCGCCAACTCCGGTTCCGATAACCAACGGAATCAAACCAACTATAAATGCAAACGAGGTCATCAGAATTGGTCGAAGTCGGGCAGTAGCACCTTCTACTGCAGCCTCGATAATCGACATTCCGGATTCGCGTCGTTGACGGGCAAACTCAACAATCAGAATAGCATTTTTAGCCAAAAGACCGATAAGCATTACCAAAGAAATTTGCAGGTAAATGTTGTTATCAACACCCATAATGCGTGCAAAAATAAACGAACCTGCTATACCAATTGGTAGAGATACAATAATCGATAATGGCAAAATGTAGCTTTCGTATTGGGCAGCCAGTAGGAAGTACACAAAAATCAAACTCAAAATAAAGATAAGAATGGTTTGGTTTCCGGCGTTAATTTCTTCGCGTGTAATACCTGAGAATTCGTAGTCGTATCCAGTAGGCAGATGTTCTGCTGCAACTTCTCTTACGGCATCAATTGCATCTCCCGAGCTAAATTGTGGGTTAGGTGCACCTGTTACTGATATCGCGGTGTACATATTAAAACGGTTGATCGATTCCGGTCCGTAAACCTTTGTTAAGGTAATGAATTCGGAAATAGGCGCCATTTCTCCGCTTGCAGTTCTTACTTTTATGTTGTTCAAATCTTCCGGGTTTCCTCTGTATCCGGCTTCTGCCTGCATCATAACACGATATTGTTTTCCGAATCGGTTAAAATCAGAGGCATAATATCCGCCAATATACCCTTGCATTGCAGAAAGTATAGTGCTCACCTGTAATCCAGAGCGCATACATCTGGCAGCATCTACGTCGATTTTGTACTGAGGGAATCCGGTGTTAAATGATGTACGTGCATATTGAACCTCGGGGCGTTGATTTAATGCTCCAAGGAAGTTATTGGCAACTTTTTCAAAGTCGTGTATATCGCCGCCCGTTTTGTCTTCCAGCTTGAGTTCGAAACCTCCGGTTATACTAAATCCCGGAACCATTGGAGGAGAAAAAATAACAATACGCGCATCTTTAATTTGCGAAGTCATCATATAGAGTTTTTGTATAACACTATTCATATCTTGTCCTTCTCCTTTCCTTTCTTCAAATGGTTTTAGGCTCGCAATAACCATCCCGTAGGGGCTTCCTTGTCCACCAAGAAATGAAAAGCCTGTAACAGCAGATCGTCCGTTAATTTCGGGTACTGATGCCAGAATTTCATCAACCTGTTTGGCTACTTCAATTGTTCTTTCAGAAGAAGTAGCCGGAGGCATCGCAATGTCAACAAACATTCGGCCGGTATCTTCTGATGGAACGAAACCGGTTGAAGTTGTTTTCATCAGGTAACCCAGTAAAACCGCAAAAATTACAATCATGGCTCCAGCCAGCCACTTTCTATAAATAAAAAAGTGTGTTACCTTTTTATATTTTCCGGTCATGGTTTCAAAAGAAGTGTTGAAAGCGGTATAAAAACGTTTCATAATACCTTTTTGCCCTTTTAATTCTTCACTATGTGGTTTTAAAAACAAAGCACATAGTGCCGGACTTAAGGTAAGCGCGTTAATTGCAGAAAGAATAATAGCAACAGTAAGTGTAATCCCAAACTGACGATAGAATACTCCGGTGGTACCGGTAATAAAAGTAACCGGAATAAATACGGCTGCCATAACCAGCGTAATAGAAATAATTGCAGTAGAGATTTCGCTCATCGCAGAAACGGCTGCGGTTTTTGCATTTCTTGCTCCCGCATCGAGTTTGGCATGCACCGCTTCAACCACCACAATGGCATCGTCAACTACAATTCCAATGGCCAGAACCATTGCAAAAAGCGTAAGCAGGTTGATGGTAAAGCCAAATAAATTCAGGAAAAAGAAGGTACCAATAATTGACACCGGAACCGCAATTGCCGGAATAAGTGTTGCCCTAAAATTCTGAAGGAAAACAAATACGACAATAAATACCAGTATAAAAGCTTCCAGCAGGGTGTGTAGAACTTTTTCGATGGATGCATCCAGAAAGTCGTTGGTATTCATTAACACTTGGTATTCAACTCCCGGAGGAAAAGATTTTGACGCATCTTTTACTACTTGTTCGGCTTCCAGAATTACATTTCGGGCATTGGAACCGGCAGATTGAAACAAAGCCATACTAATACCCGGTTCTCCTTGTGTTTGTGTACTTATACTGTAATTCAACGATCCCATTTCAACTCTGGCCACATCGCGTAAGCGGAGTACATTGCCATCGGCGTCGGCCTTTACAACAATGTTTTCAAATTCTTCGGGCTGAGTAAGTTTTCCCCGGTAGCGGATTACGTATTCGTATGACTGATCGTTTTCGCTACCAAACCTTCCCGGTGCAGCCTCAAGGTTTTGTGCATTTAATGCTGCCATGATATCTGAAGGGATCAGATTATAGTTGGACATGACATCTGGTTTCAGCCAAATTCGCATGGAATAATCTTTGGCTCCAAAAACCATGGCTTCACCAACTCCGTTTATTCGCTGAACCTGCGGGAGCAAGTTAATTTTCGAATAGTTCTGCAAAAAAGTTTCATCGTATTTTCCATCTTTACTGTAAAGAGAAAAAATCAACAACATGTTATTCTGGCGTTTGGCAGTAATAACGCCGGCACGCGTAACCTCTGTTGGTAAAAGCGCATTGGCTCTTGCCACCCTGTTTTGCACGTTAACCGCTGCCATATCAGGGTCGGTTCCTTGTTTAAAGTAAACCTCTATTGTTGCCGAACCATTATTTGTTGCAGTGGAGTTCATGTAAATCATGTCCTCTACTCCATTAATTTGTTCTTCCAGTGGTATAACAACACTGTTTAATACCGTTTGTGCATCGGCACCGGTATAGTTGGCCGAAACACGGATAGTTGGCGGAGCAATATCGGGGTATTGTTCAATCGGCAATGAGGTTATTCCAAGTACCCCTAGAATAACCAGTATAATTGATATAACCGTTGAAAGAACCGGCCTTTCTATAAATTTCTTAAACATAATTTCTGTATTCTAGATGATGTTAATTGTGCGAAGCTTGTGTGTTTTCAGCAGCAGCCTGTTGTCCTGCCAATTTGGGCTTAATTTCCATTCCGTCGCGTAAGCTGGAGATTCCCTCAACAACAACTTTATCGCCGGCTTTTAAGCCCGAAGTAACAGCGTACACATTTTTCAGGTTACCTACAATAATTTCTATTGCCGTATTTACAATTTTGTTTTCCGCATTAACAACGTACACAAAATGTTTTCCCTGAATTTCATAACAGGCGTTCTGGGGAATAATCAATATATTATTATGGTGTTCTGGCAATTTTATTTTACCACTTCCCCCTGAACGTAAATCGCCTTCAGGATTTGGAAATGAAGCACGCAAGTTGATGGCTCCGGTTTGCGGATCAACAATACCACTTGCAATTTCTATTTTGCCTTTGTGCTCGTAAATTGACTGGTCTGGCAAAACCAATTCTACTTCGGGTAAGTTTGCCAGTTTCTCATTGGTAGAATTTCCTTTCAGGTTTCTTGTCATTTCCAGAAAGGTTGTTTCGTTAATCGAAAAATAGGCACGCATACTCGATGTATTCGAAACAGTTGTAAGTGGCTCAGCAATAGCACTGCTTACAAGACTTCCAACACGGTAAGGAAAAGTCCCAATAGTTCCATTGGTAGGGCTGGTAATAATGGTGTAAGAGAGGTTTGCCTTTGCATTGGCGAGGTTTGCTTTTGCTTGTGCCAGTTGAGCTTCAGCGGTTTGCAAAGCGGTTTCTGCCGATTCTTGCTGAAACGAACTAACGATGTTTTTTTCAACCAACGGCTTGGTTTTCTTTAGATTGATTTCTGCATTGGCTACCTGCGATTCAGCCACTTTTATCTGAGCTTCTGCCGATCTTACCTGCGCCCGCACATCGTTGGCATTAATCTGAAAAAGAACTTGTCCTTTTTTTACGAAGTCGCCTTCGTCAACCATTATTTTTTCGATGTAACCAGCTACTCTCGGACGAATTTCAACTGTTTGTTCGCCCTGAAGTGTAGCCGGAAAATTCTGGTAAAGAGTAATACTTTGCGGTGTAACTTCCTGTACAAGGTACTCTCTAACCTGAGGTTGCATGCCATTATTTCCCTGCTGTTTGTTCGAGCAGGAATAAATAGTAAAGAGTAAGGCCAATAGAGCCAGATTTGTAAATTGCTTAATTGTTTTCATTGTTTTCGTACTTATTGTTGTTTTAAAATCTTGCTTAATTGTTTTAACAGGAAAGGCATTCTTTAAATCCTGTATTTTGTTGAATTTTTGATATTACATGCTCGAAATGCTCCAGCTCTTCTTCCGATATTCCATCTAGCAGTTCTTCCGATACCTGGTGCGAAAGCTCTTTCGAGAATTGTAATAACTTGTTGCCTTTATCTGTTAGTATTAAATTCTTTTTTCGTTTATCGTCTTCATCTGTAGATCTTACCACATAACCCATGTCAATTAAAATATTTACCTGGCGTAAAATAATCGACTTGTCGCGCATAAAATGATTGGCCAGATCCTGCTGTGTTAGCAAGTCTTTTTCGTTGATAAAGAGGAGTATCGTAAAATGCTCCATGCTCAAATCCAAATCATTTTCTTTAAATTTTGCCAAGAGCCTATACTTCACCAACTTCATGGTTTGACCAATAGTATATGTCAACGGTTTATCTGAATGCATAACTTTTAAACTTATTCAGCTGCAAAAGTACGGTAGATTAGTTGCAAAAGTCAACTAATCTACCGTATTTATTTTTAGATATTCTAAATAGTTCCATAACATAGAGATATTCAGTGGGATAGTATGTTGACGGAATGTTAACTCAAACTCGTAATCAAACATTTTTGAGCTTTAAGCAGAAAATATTCTTTCCCGAGCGGGTTTTATACTTTCCTACCAAATTGTAGGTTAAGCCTATGTTAATTGATTGTAAGTACTTGTTAGACAATGTGTATTGTGTGCTGATACTTAAATGTGTGTACGATATATAAATCCTACATAATTGTAGGATAAAAAATAAGTAAATCTTTCTTTATTCAAAATATGATGTTTGGTAAAGTCCATATAATCAGTCATATATGGTCTTTGTTTTTGGTCGGCATGTTCTTCAGCATGTTTTTTGGCACAAGTATCGTTAAAGCTCTGCCAAACTGAAATTAAATTTTAAAACTGAAAAACATGAGAAAGATTGCTATTTACGGTAAAGGTGGTATTGGGAAATCTACTACAACTCAAAACACAGTTGCTGGGCTGGTTGAAGCCGGAAAAAATGTAAAGGTGGTTGGATGTGATCCAAAGGCAGATTCAACCCGGTTGCTGCTCGGAGGTTTGGCACAAAAAACAGTTCTGGATACCCTTCGCGAGGAAGGTGAGGATGTAGAACTTGACGACATTGTAAAAGTAGGTTACGGCGGTGTGCGTTGTGTTGAATCAGGTGGTCCGGAGCCAGGTGTTGGTTGTGCCGGTCGTGGTATCATCACATCTATTAACCTGTTGGAGCAACTTGGCGCTTGGGATGACAGCTTCAGAATTGACTATACTTTTTACGATGTATTGGGCGACGTTGTTTGCGGTGGTTTTGCCATGCCTATCCGCGAAGGTAAAGCACAGGAAATTTACATTGTAGTTTCGGGTGAAATGATGGCGATGTATGCAGCCAACAACATCTGCAAAGGGATCAAAAAATACGCACAAGCCGGTGGCGTTCGATTAGGAGGGCTGATCTGTAACTCACGAAACGTAGATTACGAGAGTGCAATGATTGAAGAATTGGCAAGACAACTAGGCACGAAGATGATTCATTTCGTACCACGTGATAACGTTGTTCAACGCGCAGAAATTAACAGGAAGACTGTAATTGAATATGAGCGGGAACACAATCAGGCCGACGAGTATCGCGCACTTGCAAAAGCTATTGATGAGAACGACATGTTTGTAATTCCTGAGCCACTGGAAATTGAAGCACTCGAGAAATTGTTAATCGACTTCGGTATTGCCAGCTAACCCAATTTTCAACTAATCTTAAAAAGGAGGAATCAAGATGTTAATGATAAGAGCTATTATACGCCCTGAGAAATCAAGTAAAGTCTTAAAAGCCCTGTTTGAAGCAGGCTACATTGCTGTAACCAAAATTCCGGTTGTTGGACGTGGAAAACAGCGTGGAATCAAAATCGGAGATATTACTTACGACGAGCTACCAAAAGAAATGTTGATTATGGTAATAAAAGACGAGGACAAAGACTTCGCGATAAACACTATTATGGAAGCTGCCCGCACCGAGCCTAAAGGTGCATTTGGCGACGGAAAAATCTTTGTAACCTCTGTTGAAGAGGCATATACCATTAGCCGGGGATCAAAAGAATTATAATCTTAAAATCAGAGTACTATGAAGATTGTAATGGCGATCATCCGGATCGATAAAATGAATGAAACCAAGAAAGCGCTTACCGAGGCAGGTATTACTTCAATGACTGCCACCGGTAAAGTTTTCGGACGTGGAAAAGGCTTTTGGGATGCAAAAGTGATGGAAGGAGCAAAACAGGACATGCCTGAAGCACTTACCCATCTCGGGAAAGAACCCCGGCTTAGACCCCAGCGAGTACTTAACATCGCTGTTTCTGATCACAATGTTCAGTTAACAATCGATACGATTATTGAAGTGAATCAAACACCTGCTCCGGGCGACGGAAAAATCTTTGTGCTTCCGTTAGATGACGCATTAAGGGTTCGCACTGGCGAAACAGGAACGACAATTCTTTAATTAAAAAGACAAAATTATGCCGAATAAAAAAGATTATACAAACGGATTGCCGGATCCCGCGGAATTTAAAGCGGAGATGCTGAAAAAATATCCCCGGAAAGTTGCCAAAAAGAGGGATAAGGCAATGGTAGTGAATGATCCGTCACAGAGTCAGGAGATTCTGGCGAACGTTCGTACAGTACCGGGAATTATTACCCAAAGAGGATGTACCTATGCAGGTTGTAAAGGTGTGGTTCTCGGGCCAACCCGCGATATTATAAACCTGGTTCACGGACCAATTGGCTGCAGTTTTTACGCCTGGCTAACCCGGCGTAACCAAACACGTGCCGAAGAGGGTGAACCCAATTTTATGACCTACGCTTTTTCAACCGATATGCAAGACGAAAACATTGTGTTTGGTGGAGAAGAAAAACTTAAAAATGCCATTCGTGAGGCGGTAGAAATATTTAAGCCAAGTTCAATTGGTATTTTTTCAACCTGCCCAGTAGGATTGATTGGTGACGACGTACACTCTGTGGCTCGTGAAATGAAAGCTGAACTTGGAATCAACATCTTTGGTTTTAGCTGCGAAGGCTACCGCGGAGTTTCTCAGTCGGCGGGTCACCACATTGCTAACAACGGAATCTTTAAGCATGTTGTGGGTAACACAGAGCGTCCACGCACCGGAAAATTCCAGGTAAATCTCTTGGGTGAGTACAACATTGGTGGTGATGCGTTCGAAATTGAACGGATTTTCGAAGAATGTGGTCTTACACTGCTTTCAACTTATAGTGGTAACTCAACTGTTGAGAGTTTCGCCTATTCGCATACTGCCGACCTAAACATGGTAATGTGCCACCGTTCCATCAACTACATTGCTGAAATGATGGAAGAAAAGTATGGCATTCCGTGGATTAAAGTAAACTTTATTGGTGCTGATGCTACTGCAAAAACGCTTCGCAAAATTGCCGATTATTTTGGCGACAAAGAACTTTCTGCAAAAGTAGAAGAAGTTATTGCCCGCGAAACAGCAAAAGTTAAAGCTGTTGCCGATGTCGTTAAACCAAAAGTTGAGGGTAAGTTGGCCATGATGTTTGTTGGCGGATCACGTGCACACCACTACCAGGAGCTGTTTATAGAACTTGGTGTACGCGTAGTTTCTGCAGGTTACGAATTTGCTCACCGCGACGACTACGAAGGCCGCGAAGTAATTCCGAACATTAAGATTGATGCCGACACTCGTAACATCGAAGACTTGATTGTATCGAAAGATGATGCGAATTATCGCGACGATCTGGTAGCTAAAAAAGCTGAACTAGAGGAAAGCGGTTATGAGTTTAAAGACTATAAAGGTATGATGCCTGATATGACCAAAAATTCATTGGTTATTGACGATGTTAACCATTGGGAAACTGAAAAGCTTATCGAGTTCTACAAACCTGACATTTTCTGTGCAGGGATTAAAGAAAAGTATGTGGTTCAGAAATACGGTATTCCGTTAAAGCAGCTGCACTCTTACGACTATGGTGGTCCGTATGCCGCATTTGGTGGTGCCATTAATTTCTACCAGGAAATGGAGCGCATGCTCGGAACCGATATCTGGAAACTGGTTGATGCCCCGTGGAAACATGAACCGGAGATAGTGGGAAGTGTAACCGTTGACGCTTAGTGAGACAATTAATTGATGTCGTTTAATTGGCACGAATCAGACTTCGACTATGCTCAGTCTGACTGTCACCCTGAGCGTAGTCGAAGGGTGTATTATTAATAAATTCTTGCAAATATTCCTTTAAAGGAAACGACATTGAATCAAAAATCATTAAAAATTGAAATCATGTTATTACGACATACAACAAGCGATGTAAAAGAAAGAAAAGCATTAACGGTAAACCCGGCAAAAACTTGTCAGCCAGTTGGTGCAATGTATGCCGCTCTTGGAGTGCACGGATGTTTACCACACAGCCATGGTTCGCAAGGCTGCTGTTCGTATCACCGAAGTGCTCTTACCAGGCACTACAAAGAGCCTGTAATGGCTGCAACCAGTTCGTTTACTGAAGGTTCTTCAGTATTTGGAGGGCAAGCTAACCTCTTGCAGGCAATCGACAATATTTTTACAATTTACGAACCTGAGATTATCGCAGTGCATTCAACCTGCTTATCAGAAACTATTGGTGATGATCTTGGGCAGATTGTAAAAAAAGCACTCGACGACGGAAAAATTCCGGAAGGAAAACACGTGGTTCAGGCATCAACTCCAAGTTATGTTGGCTCGCATGTAACCGGGTATGCAAATATGTTAGAGGCTTTTGTGAAGTATTTCTCATACAACACAGAAGAGAAACTCCGTCAGGTGAACTTGCTTTCCGGTTGGGTTGAGCCAGCTGATATGCGCGAATTGAAAAGATTGGCCGGTTTGATGGATATAAAAACAGTGCTTTTGCCTGATACTTCTGATGTGCTCGATACACCAATGACCGGTACTTACCAAATGTACCCGAAAGGCGGAACAACCGTGGAAGAAATTGTAAGCATGGGTAACAGCATGAAAACAGTTGCCATGGGCGAGTGGGGAGCAAAGAAAGCTGCGATAATGCTCGACAACAAATGTAAAGTTCCGTTTAGCCTGACCGAGGTTCCTATCGGATTAAAAGCTACCGACCGTTTTATTCAGGAACTGTCGTTGGCAGGTCGCATTTCTATTCCGGAATCTATTTCAGAAGAACGTGGGCGACTGGTAGATGTAATTACCGATATGCACCAGTATTTATATGGTAAACGTGTGGCGCTTTACGGCGATCCTGATTCGCTGATTCCGTTAGTAGAATTTTTGGTAGACCTGGATATGAAACCGGTTTATATCGTTTCGGGAACTCCCGGAAAACGTTTCGACAAAATTATGTCAGAGATTCTTAGTGAAAAAGTACCGGAAGCCAAATTTAAAAATGGTCCGCAGGCTGATATGTTCCTAATGCATCAATGGATTAAAGAAGAGCCGGTGGATCTGTTAATTGGTAACACCTATGGTAAATACATTTCACGCGATGAAGATATTCCTTTCGTTCGCATGGGATTCCCAATCCTTGACCGCATTGGTCATAGCTACTTCCCAACAGTAGGTTACCAGGGCGCTATCCGTATCCTCGAGAAAATGCTCGGAGTAATTATGGATAAGCAAGACGCTACTGCTCCGGAAGAGTCGTTTGAGTTGGTTATGTAAATCAGGTTGTTAGGGGAATGAAACAAAGTGAAATTTCCATTTACAACGATTTATACCGATGGATTTCCAGAGGAGAAAAACAAGTGTAACGACGTTGTTCGACATTATGGAAACATGTCGGTATAACTAAACTATAAATAACTACCCACCTCCCGGGATGCTGCCTGTCTCGGGAGGTATTACTAACAAGTGCATCATGAACAGTTTTTTAAAAGAACGAGAAACTCAAATAGTTACCAAAGGGAAGAACAGTGCGGAAATAGCCTGTGAGAAGAAAAGTTTAGCTGGTTCGGTTAGCCAGCGGGCTTGTGTGTTTTGTGGTTCAAGGGTAGTCTTATATCCGATTGCCGATGCGCTGCACGTCATTCACGGACCGGTTGGTTGCGCTTCATACACCTGGGATATTCGCGGAGCTCTTTCTTCGGGGCCGCAATTGCACCGTCTGAGTTTTACCACCGATTTAAAAGAAAAAGACGTTGTTTTCGGAGGCGAAAAGAAATTGTACCACGCGCTTTGCGAGTTAATCAATAAACATCAGCCTAAAGCTGCTTTTGTTTTTTCAACCTGTATTATTGGTGTAATTGGCGATGACGTTGAAGCCGTTTGCCGCCAGGTGACCCGCGAAAAAGGAATTGATGTAATTCCCGTAATGTCGGAAGGTTTTAACGGGACAAAAAAAGACGGATACAAAATCGCCTGCGGAGCGCTTTCGAAACTGGTTGGCACCAACGATTCTTACAAACCTTCGAAATACTCCATTAATATATTAGGTGATTTTAACCTTGCCGGCGAACTTTGGATTTTAGCCGAATATTATAAAAAATTAGGTGTTGAATTGGTTTCCTGCATGACTGGTGACGGCCGCGTGGAACAAATTCGTCGTGCACACAAAGCTACGCTGAATGTCGTTCAGTGTTCCGGTTCAATGGTTCATCTGGCAAAAGAAATGAAAGAAAAGTACGGGATTCCATTTATGAAAGTTTCTTATTTCGGAATTGAAGACATGTCGGATGCATTGTACGAAGTGGCTCGCTTTTTCAAAGATGAGGAGATGATGCAAAATGCCCGCGAACTGGTTCGCGACGAGATTTCGAAATTGCTTCCGGCATTGCAACCCTACCGTCAGAAACTGGAAGGAAAGAAAGCAGCGATTTATGTGGGCGGCGCTTTTAAAGCGATTTCTTTAGTGAAAGCCTTGCGTTTAATCGGAATGAAAACCGTAGTTGTAGGTTCGCAAACCGGAAATGCAGATGATTACAAACTGCTCAAAGAATTGTGCGACGATGGAACCATCATTGTTGATGATTCAAATCCAAATGAACTCTCAGAATTTGTGAAACTCACAGGAGCCAACCTTTTTATTGGAGGTGTAAAAGAACGCCCGATTGCCCACAAGCTGGGTTTAGGTTTTTGCGACCACAACCACGAACGGAAAGAAGCCCTTGCCGGATATGTCGGCATGATGAACTTTGCAAAAGAAGTGTATGCATCGGTTACCAGCCCGGTTTGGAAATTTATAAAATAAGAAGCCATGTTTGAAACCAATTCAGTATTAACAAAAGGTACAGATTACAAAGCAACGCAAAATGCCTGCAAACTCTGTTCTCCGCTCGGAGCAAGTGTGGCCTACAAAGGATTCGAAGGTTGTGTGCCGCTAATTCATGGTTCGCAAGGATGTGCCACATACATTCGCCGTTATTTAATAAGTCATTACAAAGAACCCATCGACATTGCTTCGTCGAATTTTACAGAAGACTCTACAATCTTCGGGGGTGATAGAAATTTTAAAATTGCTGCACAGAATATTATCAATCAGTATAAGCCGCAATTAATTGGAATTTCTACTACTTGTCTGAGTGAAACGATTGGAGACGATGTTACGCTGTTTCTTCATGAATTGAAGAGTGAAGATTTTGACGGGAACGTTGAATTTGTTGTGGCTTCAACACCCAGTTACCAGGGAACCCACATCGATGGTTTTCATGAAGCTGTGGCAGCGGTGGTTCGCAAATTTGCCAAAAATGGGAATGCCGATAACCATATAAATTTGTTTCCCGGTTTTATTTCTACGGAAGATATTCGCTTACTAAAAGAAATTGTTGCCGATTTCGGTATCGAAGTTTCTATTCTTCCTGATTATTCAGAAAGTTTAGACAATCCGGTTTGGGATACTTACAAACGAATTCCGGAAGGTGGAACAACCTTGGAAGAAGTTGAACGAAGCGGTTCAGCCAGAGCTTCTATTGAATTTGGAACGGTATTGAACTTGGGAAAACTAAGCGGACGCGTGAAAAATCTGAATCTTACCAAAACTGCAGCCCAATTCTTGGAGAAAGAAATGGATGTTCCGTTGGTTCGTTTACCAATGCCCATTGGAATTACTCAAACCGACCGCTTTTTTGAAGAACTTGAAAAGTTAACAGGAAAGAAAACTCCTGAAAAATATACGAAGCAACGTGGCCGTCTGGTTGACGCTTATGTTGATGCACACAAATATGTTTTCGGAAAGAAAGCTGTGGTTTACGGCGAAGAAGATTTTGTGGTGGGAATATGCTCTTTCCTCAATGAAATAGGAATTGAAATTGCTCTGGCTGCGTCGGGCGGCGAAAGTGGCTTGCTCGAAAAAGAAATTTTGAAGCACTGTCCTGAAAATGGCGAAAAAATAGCTGTCCGCGAAGGTTTCGATTTTGAATCAATCCGTGAATGGTGCATTGCCAACAAACCTGATATTTTGGTCGGCCACAGCAAAGGCTACTACATTGCCCGCGAATTGGAAATACCGATTGTTCGGGTTGGTTTTCCCATTCACGATCGCATTGGCGGACAACGTATCAAACATTTGGGTTATGCCGGAACCCAGGAACTCTTCGACAAAATTGTGAACACACTAATAGAATACAAACAAGACTCATCACCGGTGGGATATAAATATATGTAATAACGAGTAGTGAGTAATTAGTATAAAGTAGTAAGCAAAGCTTGCAGCTTGAGGCTAGAAGCTCACAGCTAAAAACTAAGAGTTATGATCGACATTAAAACACATCCATGTTTCAATAAAGAAGCAAAAGGTAAATACGCCAGGGTACACCTGCCGGTGGCACCACAATGTAATATTCATTGTAATTATTGTAAACGCGATTACGACTGTGTAAACGAAAGTCGTCCCGGTGTTACAAGCGAAGTTCTTTCACCTGAACAGGCTTTGGCATACACGATCAGGTTAAAAGAAAAGATGCCGAATTTATCGGTGGTAGGTATTGCAGGTCCCGGCGATCCGTTTGCCAACCCGATTCAAACTATGACCACTCTGCGTTTGATTCGCAAAGAGTTTCCTGGAATGATCCTATGCCTTTCTTCTAACGGATTGAATGTGTTGCCATATGTCGAAGAATTGGCCGAATTGAAAGTAAGCCATGTAACAATTACAATAAACGCTACAGAAACTGATACTTTATCGAAACTGTATAAATGGGTGCGTTTCGAAAAACGTGGATATTTTGGAGAACAAGCAGCAGAAATTCTGCTAAAAAACCAATTGGAGGCAATAAGGGCACTAAAGCGCGCAGGAATTACCGTGAAGGCAAATACTATTGTGGTTCCGGGAATTAATGACGGGAAAGTGATTGAAGTGGCTAAAAAGATGAAGGAACTCGGTGTTGACCTGATGAATACCATCCCGCTTTACCCGGTTGAAGGAACTCCTTTCGAAGATTTTGAAGAACCATCTCCAAAAATGATGAAGGAACTCCGTCGGGAAATAAAAGAATACCTGCCGCCAATGACGCATTGCGCACGCTGTCGTGCTGATGCTGTTGGGCTGCTTGGAGAAGATGACCCGGAAGCAAAACGCATTCTGTCTGAGGTTTCCAGTCTTTCCTTAAATATGGATGAAAACCGTCCAAACGTGGCAGTTGCCAGTTACGAAGGTTTATTGGTGAACCAGCATCTTGGAGAAGCCGAGCAACTTTTCATTTTCCGCGAAACACCAAACGGTTACAAATTGATAGAGCAACGTGCAACGCCCAAGCCGGGAGCAGGAAATTCTCGCTGGAAAGAATTAGGCGAAGTAATCAGCGACTGTCGTGCTTTACTGGTTGGTGGAATCGGCCCGTCGCCATCATCGATTATTGGCCGTTCAGGAATAAAAATCGTTGAAATGACCGGATTGATTGATGAAGGATTGGATGCGGTCTATAAAGGAAAGGAATTAAAAACGCTTAAAAAAGCAGATGTTTTTAATTGCGGAGCAGAATGTTCGGGTAAGGGGACTGGCTGCGGATAGTGAACGAATTCTAGGCAATCGTCATGCTGAACTTGATTCAGCATCTAACAGATAATTTATAACAGATTCCGAATCAAGTTCGGAATGACATATAATCAATAAAATGAGAATAGCAGTAGCAACAAGCGACGGAAAGAAAGTCGATCAGCATTTTGGGAAAGCAACCCGCTTTGATGTGTACGATGTAGAAGGTGAGGAAATGAAGCTTGTGGAATCGCGCGATGTAACATCATATTGCGATTGTGCGGATGGGAAACCGGTAGATCCGGCGCATAAGTTTTCTGCCGATCGTTTTTCGGTAGTAAAAGAAAAACTAAAAGACTGCGATAAGTTGTACACTGTTCAAATTGGAGAGAAGCCAAAAGAACAATTGCAAATTGTGGGTATTGATGTTCAGACTTGCAGTTGTAATATCGATCAAATTCCAACGTGTAAAGGAAATTGTAAATAACGCCCCACCTAACCTCCCCGAAGGGGAGGAACTTTGAAGAATACTTAAAAAAGAGAGTTTAAATAAATTATTAACAAAGAAAAATCCTTGCTCCCTCTCCTTTGGAGAGGGCTGGGGAGAGGCTTAAAATCATGAAAAAACCAGATTATCACATTTTAGTTTGCAACTCGTATAGGGTTGCCGGCGACGCCAAAGGTTATTGCAATAAAAATGGTGCTGCCGATTTTATACAATATATAATGGAAGAATGCAACGACCGCGGATTAGATGTTGCCGTTTCTTCAACCGCATGCTTAAATGTATGTTCGCAGGGGCCGGTTATGGTAATTCACCCGAACAACTTCTGGTATGGCGGATTAACCGAAGAAAAAATTGATGAAATTCTTGATGCACTTGAAGAGGGGGAGGCTGTTGAGGAATATCTCATAAGTGAATAAGTTAAACTGTCTTATCCAATAGTTTGCTTCCCCTTTTCTCTAAAAAGCCCCTCCTGACCTCCCCAGGGGAGGAAATAATGAAGCTACATTGAAGCATAATATTTAAGAGTTAACATGGATAAAATAAGTAGGAATAAAACTTTAAACTCCCTCTCCTTTGGAGAGGGGCGGGGAGAGGCTTATATAATTGATACCACACTTCGTGATGGCGAGCAAGCTCCGGGTGTGGTTTTTTCGTTGGAAGAAAAAATAGAAATTGCACAATGGCTTGATCGTTTGGGAGTGCCGGAACTGGAAATTGGTACACCTGCTATCAGTCGGTTGGAGCAAAATAATATTCGTTGTTTGCTGAATCAGGGATTTTCGTTTAAATCAACTTGTTGGGCGCGTGCTACTGCAAATGATCTGAATGCTGCTTTAAGTTGTGGCGCTGATCGGGTTAATCTTAGTTTTCCTGTTTCTGATATTCAGTTAAAAGCGCTTGGGAAATCAACTTCCTGGGTATTCGATCAACTTCCCGAGATTATGAAAATGGCTACCGACAATTTCTCGTTTGTGGCAGTTGGTGCACAAGATGCTTCTCGTGCCGACCGAAATTTGTTAAAACAGTACGTTGCTGCAGCTGAATATTATGGTGCCGGTCGGATTCGAATCGCAGACACTGTAGGGGTTTTAAATCCGATCAGCACAAAAGAACTATTTGAAGATTTGAGTTTTGCTTTTCCTCAAACTGATTTTGAGTTTCATGGTCATAACGATTTTGGGATGGCCACTGCAAATCATGCGGTTGCACTTATTTCCGGAGCTTCTTCTTTAAGTTTAACCGTAAATGGCCTTGGAGAACGGGCGGGTAACGGAGCATTGGAAGAGGTAATTTATGCTTTGAAGTATTCGTTCGGTATTGATCTTGGATACAACGGAAATTTGCTGAATGGTATTTCCTCTTTGGTGGAATCCTTTTCGAAACGCCAGCTTCCGTTGTCGAAACCGGTAACCGGTGCTATGGCTTTTTCTCACGAATCGGGTATTCATTGCCGTAGTTTGAAAGAAAGTCCATTAAGCTATCAACCCATCAATCCTGAAGAAATTGGTAAAGAGACCATATATATAATAGGTAAGCACTCGGGGAGTAGTGCACTTTCCGATTTTCTGGAGAAGCGAAACATATTTCTGACTAAAACGGAGATCGGCGACCTGATAGCAAGGATTAAGACTACTTCAGCTAAACTTAAGCGAGATCTCAACTTTAGCGAAATACAAACATTAATACCGGAACAACAGATTCGACTTTCGATATAAACATAAAATACATAATATGGAAGATTGGAAAAAGTATTACGATGAGGCAGCAAGTTATTCGAAAGCTGCTTTTGGAGCTTTTAATAAAAAGAAGCTGGGAAATCATGTGGTTTATAATTTGATTGGGCTGGCAATCGAGAATTATCTCACGGCTGTTTGTATGAAGTTTAATATTTTGCCCGAGCATTCGAGCATCGGATCGATGTTGCATCTTTTGAAAAAGCAAGTGACGGTTCCCGAAGGTTTTACTGATGAATCGAGGTTTATTAATAAGTTCATGAATTTTTGCTCGCTGGAAATTATGGACATGCCTGCACCCGGCGATTCGGATTTGGTGCGAATGCTTAGCTTTACAGAAGATGTAAAAAGTTTCTCGGTTGAGATTTTAGAGGTTTCAGCCTAAATAAATCTCAATGTTGTTTTATCTTTCGGGTAGATTATGAGCCTACGATTTTGTCTTATACTATTAATAATAGTGTCGTTTTCGGGATGTGCACAGAAAAAGCCTAAGGAAAACAATGAGCTGCTTGTGTTTTGTGCTGCCAGCCTTACCGATGTTGTATCGGAAATTGTGCGTGATTTCGAGAGCGAGCAAAATATAACGGTTAAATTGAATCTGGCGTCATCGGGAACATTGGCGCGGCAGATAGAAAACGGCGCAGATCCTGATCTTTTTATTTCTGCAAATAAAAAGTGGCTGGATTATTTACTGGAAAAGAATTTGGTTTTGGCTGAAAATAATTGTCGGGTTGCCGGAAACCAGATGGTTTTAATTGCTCCAAAAGAAAGCGGACTTCAGCCGCTGGAATATTCCGAAGAGTTGAATGTGCCCTTATTATTTGAAGGACGAATATCGGTTGGCGACCCTAAACATGTCCCTGCGGGGAGTTATGCAGTTCAGCTTCTCGAAAAAATGGGTTGTTTGCAACAATTGGAACCTCGTTTTCTTCCGGCAAAAGATGTTCGCTCTGCGCTAATGGTAGTAGAGTTGGGCGAGGTTGATGCCGGGATTGTATATAAAACCGACGCGCTAAAATCGGATAAGGTAAAAATCATTACAACTTTCCCCGAAACCTTACACGAGCCGGTTAATTATTACATGGCTGTTACAAAAGATGGCAAAAACAACCGTTCGCTTCAACTATATAATTATATTGTGTCTGAAAAAATGATCCCCGTTTGGGAGAAGTACGGATTCAAACAGTAATTTTTTTGATCGATCTTTTTAAATATTCTTCAGCCGAGCTTGATGCCATTCAACTCTCATTAAAAGTAGCACTACTTTGTACTATTATATTGTTGCCACTAGCTTTATTGGCAGGTTGGCTGCTAGCCCGCAAACGGTTTTTCGGAAAATCAATAATCGAAGGTATCGTTCATTTGCCTTTGGTTTTGCCTCCGGTAACCGTTGGTTATATCTTATTAGTAATGTTTGGCAGAAATGGATGGTTGGGTTCCTTTTTATATGAAAACTGGGGAATTCAGATTGCTTTTTCGTTTACGGCTGCGGTAATTGCTGCTATCGTGGTATCTTTTCCGTTGGTTACACGTTCTATCCGTTTATCAATAGAGTTGGTCGATAAAAATTACGAAGAGGCAGCCAGAACCTTGGGAGCTTCTAACTTGCGCGTTTTTTTTACAATAACATTACCGCTTGCACTTCCGGGTGTAATTAGCGGAGCAATTCTGGCTTTTGCACGTAGTTTAGGCGAGTTTGGAGCCACCATTTCTTTTGCCGGAAATATTGCCGGCGAAACGCAAACCTTGCCACTTGCTATATTTTCGAGCATGCAAGTTCCCGGGCAGGAAGCTTCTACATTAAAACTCGTGATTGTTTCCGTTGTTCTTTCCCTGGTAGCAATGATCGGTGCAGAATACCTTAATCGTAAAGTTTTAAGTCGAAAATCAAATGGATAAAATACTGGAGTTCGATATAAAATTACGCCGTAACAATTTTCTGCTCGATATAAAAGCTGATATTGAAGAAGGCATTACTGGCATTTACGGTCCATCGGGACACGGGAAAACCAGTATGCTGAATTCCATTGCTGGGCTCGTTACTCCCGATTCGGGGTACATCGTTGTAAACGGAACAACGGTTTTTGATTCTTCAGAGCGCATAAATTTGTCCGTACAGAAGCGAAAGATTGGTTACGTTTTTCAGGATATCCGTTTATTTCCGCACCTTACTGTCGAGAAGAACCTTAAATATGGACAGCCAAGTAAGCTTGCATCCGGCGTTAACTTTAACGAAATAATTGCAACACTAAATATTCAAAATCTTCTTCATAAGAAACCGGATGAGTGTTCAGGGGGAGAAAAACAACGTATTGCCATTGGGCGTGCTTTACTTAGTGGTGCGAAGATCTTGATGATGGATGAACCCTTTTCTGCGGTAGATGTAAATTTACGCAACAATATTATACCATTTCTGGAGGCTGTAAGTCGGCGTTTTTCTATTCCGATGTTGGTTGTTAGCCACGATTTGCCTGATCTGCTTAGCTTTACAGACAAGCTAATGTTGTTAAAAGATGGCAGAATAAAAGCTTTAGGGCGTTTTCACGATCTGCTGCTCGACGAACGAAATATCGAATTAATGAAAGATGCAGGCTTGTATAACGTGTTTAACCTTTCTGTTTTTGCTTCGCTACCTCACAAAAATATGATCTTGCTCCGGAGCGCCACAAACGATTTTCAGGTACAGGTATTAACGCAATCCATGCAAAAAGAACCTGATATTGGTAAAAACATCAAGGTGCTTATTCGTCCCGAGGACATTTCTATCTCGCTTCATCAGGTCGATCATATTTCACTGCGAAACCAAATTCAGGGTACAATCACTAAAATATTCTCAAGAAACGGTCTTTCCTTTTGCCTGGTTGATGCAGGCGAAAAGGTGTTGGTCGAAATCACCGAGGCCTCTCTAAAGAATATGAAACTGGAGATTGGAACAACGGTCTTTTGTCTTTTCAAATCAGCCGCGCTAAAAATCTTTGAATAATCTTTCAAACGTATACTGTTGTAATTCAGATGCGTTCGTTTTTGATCCCAAAATACTTTCATTTATTTTGCTCTCGGGGCTTGCAATATTAAAAACCTTGATTACTTTTGCAGCCGCTTTCGTAGGAGAGTGAAGTTCACTGAGGAAATGGGAATAGGACGGTAAAGGGGTTGTTTGTTTTTGCAGGCAGTAATGCTTGGAAAGAGAAACAAAAAAAGTTTCAAAAAAATCTCCTAAAAATTTGGAGGGTTAAAAAAGATACTTACCTTTGCAGCCGCTTTTGAAAAGAAGCGATGTTCTAACAACGACTGAGGGAAGCCACATGATAGAGATATCAGGCGAAACAGGAGATATAGTCCGGGAAAAAGATCAAGAAAATAGCTTGAAAATTTTTTCAAAAAAACTTGAAAATTTTTGTTGGATTAAAAAAGATGTTTACCTTTGTCGCCCCGTTAAAAGGGAAACGAGTTCTGGCAAATGAGGGATGAAATAAGAGATGAAGATTGCCAGTAAAAGATATAGAAAAGTAGATGGCCGGCATTAATAGGTAAAACAAAGGTGCTGGTTTTTTTACGCAAGTTCTTTAAAATTTTGAAGCATAAAAAAGCAAGGTTTAACCAACTTTGTTGATTTCTGAGAGACAATCGATCTGGAGCGAAGGATATTTAAACTTTTTAATTTACAACGGAGAGTTTGATCCTGGCTCAGGATGAACGCTAGCGGGAGGCTTAACACATGCAAGTCGAGGGGCAGCACGGACTTCGGTCTGGTGGCGACCGGCGCACGGGTGCGTAACGCGTATGCAACCTGCCTTGTACAGGAGGATAGCCCATGGAAACGTGGATTAATACTCCATAGTATTGTTAGATCGCATGGTTTAACAATTAAAATTTCGATGGTACAAGATGGGCATGCGTATGATTAGCTAGTTGGTGAGGTAACGGCTCACCAAGGCGACGATCATTAGGGGTTCTGAGAGGATTATCCCCCACACTGGTACTGAGACACGGACCAGACTCCTACGGGAGGCAGCAGTGAGGAATATTGGTCAATGGGCGAGAGCCTGAACCAGCCATCCCGCGTGCAGGATGACGGCCCTATGGGTTGTAAACTGCTTTTCTATACCAAGAAAGGTTGCTACGTGTAGCAAATTGACGGTAGTATAGGAATAAGCATCGGCTAACTCCGTGCCAGCAGCCGCGGTAATACGGAGGATGCAAGCGTTATCCGGATTCATTGGGTTTAAAGGGTGCGCAGGTGGGCTTGTAAGTCAGTGGTGAAATACTGCCGCTTAACGGTAGAACTGCCATTGATACTGCAAGTCTTGAATATGGTTGAGGTAGGCGGAATGTGTTGTGTAGCGGTGAAATGCATAGATATGACACAGAACGCCAATTGCGAAGGCAGCTTACTAAGCCATTATTGACGCTGAGGCACGAAAGCGTGGGGAGCGAACAGGATTAGATACCCTGGTAGTCCACGCCGTAAACGATGATCACTCGCTGTTTGCGATACACAGTAAGCGGCTGAGCGAAAGCATTAAGTGATCCACCTGGGGAGTACGATCGCAAGGTTGAAACTCAAAGGAATTGACGGGGGCCCGCACAAGCGGAGGAACATGTGGTTTAATTCGATGATACGCGAGGAACCTTACCTGGGCTTAAATGTAGAGTGCATAAGGTGGAAACATCTTTTTCCTTCGGGACTCTTTACAAGGTGCTGCATGGTTGTCGTCAGCTCGTGCCGTGAGGTGTCGGGTTAAGTCCCATAACGAGCGCAACCCCTACCGTTAGTTGCCATCAGGTCATGCTGGGGACTCTAGCGGGACTGCCACCGTAAGGTGAGAGGAAGGTGGGGATGACGTCAAATCAGCACGGCCCTTATGTCCAGGGCTACACACGTGTTACAATGGTCGGTACAAAGGGCAGCTACACAGCGATGTGATGCTAATCCCAAAAGCCGATCCCAGTTCGGATTGGAGTCTGCAACCCGACTCCATGAAGTTGGATTCGCTAGTAATCGCGCATCAGCCATGGCGCGGTGAATACGTTCCCGGGCCTTGTACACACCGCCCGTCAAACCATGGAAGCTGGGGGTGCCTGAAGTCTGTGACCGCAAGGAGCGGCCTAGGGTAAAACCGGTAACTGGGGTTAAGTCGTAACAAGGTAGCCGTACCGGAAGGTGTGGCTGGAACACCTCCTTTCTGGAGTTTCAGATCAACAGTTTTGTTGACGAAATCGACAAAGAAGGACCTTGCTTTTTTTACAATATTAACAAGAGTTACAAGCGGGAGCTGTTAGCTAGAAGCTCAAGGCTCAAAGCTTGAAGCTTGGAAAAACAGTCCCGTAGCTCAGCTGGTTAGAGTACTACACTGATAATGTAGGGGTCCCCAGTTCAAGTCTGGGCGGGACTACAGTCCAGAAAACAGAAATAGTTTAAAAGTAAACGGTAGAAATACTGAGAAATTGAAAACTGTGACTGTTAACTGAAAAACCGGGGGATTAGCTCAGTTGGCTAGAGCGCTAGATTTGCATTCTAGAGGTCAAGGGTTCGACTCCCTTATTCTCCACACGAGACTGAAAAGTCGAGATGGTGCGCCACACCTAAAATGGCAAACGTTCAAAAACGAAATTGAAATACTGAAAAGACAGAACAAGTTTACATAAAAGCAGTTTACTGCAACTTGAAGCTGTCACGAGATAAGGCTGGTGCCTTGATTTAGGGTTCGATTCCCTGGTTATCTACGTACTTGACGCTAAAAGCTATCAGCTTGAGGCTAAAAGTTAAAGTTCTTTGGCATGTTGGGAAAAATAAACGATAATTACAAGTTAATTATCGAGAGTCAAATCACAATTTTTAATTAGAGATACGACAATTTTACAAGAGATATACAAGTGAATCAATACGAGGATTCTATCTAAAGAAAGTTACTAAGGGCGTACGGAGGATGCCTTGGCTCTCAGAGGCGATGAAGGGCGTGACAAGCTGCGATAAACTGCGGGGATTGGCAAATACGAATCGATCCGCAGGTACCCGAATGGGGCAACCCATCCATTTATGGATATCCTGGGTAACCAGGAAGCAAACCCGGTGAACTGAAACATCTAAGTAGCCGGAGGAAAAGAAAATAATAATGATTCCCCTAGTAGTGGCGAGCGAAGAGGGAATAGCCTAAACTGATATTGTTTCGGCAATGTCAGGGTTGTAGGGCTGCAATATGGAGAAGTATTTTGAACTGGAACGGTTTTGGAAAAGCCGACCACAGAGGGTGAGAGTCCCGTACAGGTAAGCAATACAATCCTAGCAGTACCCTGAGTAGGGCGGAACACGAGAAATTCTGTCTGAATCTGCCAGGACCATCTGGTAAGGCTAAATACTACTGAGAGACCGATAGTGAACAAGTACCGTGAGGGAAAGGTGAAAAGCACCCCGAACAGGGGAGTGAAATAGTACCTGAAACCGTGCGCTTACAAGCGGTTGGAGTCTGTATTTATACGGATGACAGCGTGCCTTTTGCATAATGAGCCTACGAGTTAGTCGTTACTGGCAAGGCTAAGTCTTTAAGAGACGTACCCGAAGCGAAAGCGAGTCTGAATAGGGCGTAAAGTCAGTAGCGCTAGACGCGAAACCTTGTGATCTACCCATGGCCAGGTTGAAGTGTTGGTAACACAACATGGAGGACCGAACCAGGAAGCGTTGAAAAGCTTTTGGATGAGCTGTGGGTAGGGGTGAAAGGCCAATCAAACTGGGAAATAGCTCGTACTCCCCGAAATGCATTTAGGTGCAGCCTTGTGATAGTTTTGCAGAGGTAGAGCTACTGATTGGATGCGAGGGCTTCGCCGCCTATCAAATCCAGACAAACTCCGAATGCTGTCAAAATGTTTCACAGGAGTGAGGGCATGGGTGCTAAGGTCCATGTCCGAAAGGGAAAGAACCCGGACCATCAGCTAAGGTCCCCAAGTGTATACTAAGTTGAACAAACGAGGTCTGATTGCTTAGACAGCTAGGATGTTGGCTTGGAAGCAGCCATTCATTTAAAGAGTGCGTAACAGCTCACTAGTCGAGCGATCGGGCATGGATGATAATCGGGCATAAGTATACCACCGAAGCTATGGATTTGTACAATGTACAAGTGGTAGGGGAGCATTCCAAACAGCGTTGAAGGTTTAGCGTGAGCTATACTGGAGCGTTTGGAAAAGCAAATGTAGGCATAAGTAACGATAAAGCGGGTGAGAAACCCGCTCGCCGATAGACTAAGGTTTCCTGATCAACGCTAATCGGATCAGGGTAAGCCGGGACCTAAGGTGTACCCGAACGGGGAAACCGATGGCAAGCAGGTTAATATTCCTGCGCCTTCTATACAATAAAAGTGACGGAGTTGTGTAGTTGCTACGTGCTGACGGAATAGCACGTTGAGCCTAGCCTTCGGGCGAAGCGAAGTAATGAACCAGCTTCCAAGAAAAGCGAGTATAGAAGCCCGTACCGTAAACCGACACAGGTAGTCAAGGAGAGAATCCTGAGGCGCTCGAGTGATTCGCGGCTAAGGAACTAGGCAAAATGACCCCGTAACTTCGGGAGAAGGGGAGCCAACCATTTCGGTTGGCCGCAGAGAAATGGCCCAGGCGACTGTTTATCAAAAACACAGGGCTCTGCTAAATCGAAAGATGACGTATAGGGCCTGACACCTGCCCGGTGCCGGAAGGTTAAGTGGGGATGTTATCGTAAGAGAAGCATTGAAATGAAGCCCCGGTAAACGGCGGCCGTAACTATAACGGTCCTAAGGTAGCGAAATTCCTTGTCGGGTAAGTTCCGACCTGCACGAATGGTGTAACGATCTGGGCACTGTCTCGGCCGCGAGCTCGGTGAAATTGTAGTAACGGTGAAGATGCCGTTTACCCGCAACGGGACGGAAAGACCCCGTGAACCTTTACTGCAACTTCGCATTGACTCTGGGTAAGTGATGTGTAGGATAGGACGGAGGCTATGAACCGGGTTCGCCAGGATTCGGGGAGCCATCCTTGAAATACGTCCCTTTGCTTACTTGGAGCCTAACCCTGTACAACCAGGGGACATTGCGTGGTGGGTAGTTTGACTGGGGTGGTCGCCTCCAAAAGAGTAACGGAGGCTTCTAAAGGTGCGCTCATGGCGATTGGTAACCGCCAGCAGAGCATAATGGTATAAGCGCGCTTGACTGTGAGACCGACGGGTCGATCAGGTAGGAAACTAGAGCATAGTGATCCGGTGGTTCCGCATGGAAGGGCCATCGCTCAAAGGATAAAAGGTACTCCGGGGATAACAGGCTGATCGCTCCCAAGAGCTCATATCGACGGAGCGGTTTGGCACCTCGATGTCGGCTCGTCACATCCTGGGGCTGGAGAAGGTCCCAAGGGTTGGGCTGTTCGCCCATTAAAGTGGCACGCGAGCTGGGTTCAGAACGTCGTGAGACAGTTCGGTCCCTATCTGTTGTGGGCGTAGGAGATTTGAGAGGACCTGACACTAGTACGAGAGGACCGTGTTGGACATACCTCTAGTGTACCTGTTGTGGCGCCAGCTGCATTGCAGGGTAGCTATGTATGGATGAGATAAGCGCTGAAAGCATCTAAGCGCGAAGCTCACCTCAAGATGAGATCTCCATTAAGGGCCGTAAGAGACGATTACGTTGATAGGCTGCAGGTGTAAAGGCTGTGAAGTCAAAGCCGAGCAGTACTAATTGCCCGAAAACTTTCTATAAAAGGATTGTCCTTGTATTGAGAATTTGTACTCTCTTCCCAACTGCCATACCTTATTTATTGGTATTTTCTTTTTAACAAAAGAGAAGAAAGTAAGCCATACGTTTCCCTGCTGGTAATTGAATCAGTATAGACGAATGATTTTAGGTGGCTATAGCGACGGGGTACCACCTCTTCCCATTCCGAACAGAGAAGTTAAGCCCGTCAGCGCCGATGGTACTGCGTAAAAGTGGGAGAGTAGGTCGCTGCCAACTTTATCTTAAGCCCGATTCTTATATCAAGAGTCGGGCTTTTTTATATAATAATATATTATGCCTTTTCCAACCCAGTTGGACATGTTAATTAAAGTAAAAAGTGTTTAGGTTATACTCCTAACATCAATGCTTTTTTTAGTTTTGTGCTGTAAACGTTGAGTCCTATATGCGAAAGCTAATTTTTGGTTTTATAATAGTATTACTTTTTCAGATTCTACCGGAAAAGAAATCTTTGGCGCAAGCTGAAAGGAGGCTTGGTGGAATAAGCCAGCAAGATGAAACAACTGCTAAAGATACTAAGGTTGTTGAATCAAAAATTCGAATGTGGTATTTGGATAGTTACGGTGCTTTTCAGGACTCAACAAAGCTTGATACACTCCAAGACTATTTCCATATATTCAATCCTGTTTATAAGAAAGAGAAGGTACTTACAGCTACCTATTTAGGAAACTACGCTACTCCTGCAATTGATAATAATTTTTTTAACCGAAAATACGAAACACCTTATTTCTTCGCACAAAGCCGTGATGCTTACATTTTATCACCAAGCGAGTTAAAGTATGTAAATACAACAACTCCGTATACACGGCTCGATTATTCACAAAGTGAAAATAAATCGAGGAATAATGAAACACGCTTTAACGTAATTCATTCACGAAATATAAATCCGTGGTGGAACTTTACATTCAGGGTAGATTTAGCAAAATCTGATGGGCAGTATGTTTCGCAGGAAACTCGAAATAATTCAGTGTCGCTGTATTCATCGTATGTTAAAGATAATTGGAAGGTTCATGCCGGATTTATAACTAATTCAATTCGTAATAATGAAAATGGGGGGTTAGTATCTGATTCGCTTTTGAAGGCAGAACAAGATGCGCAATATTGGAATGTGAACCTTGTTGAGAGTCAATCGAGATTTAGCCACAACTATTTTTTCGCTAATGGTGAGTATCGCTTTGGAAAATATATTGAAACTGTTGAAGGAACTGAGGATATTTTTCGGCCTATAATGGGCTTTATCGTTTCGTCAGAAGTTAACTTTAACAGGCACGAGTTCTCGGATGAAGAGGCGGACGATAATGACTTTTTTCGGAATACGTTTTATCAGAATGACTATATCGCCGATACGATACGATTTAACCGAATTTTAAACGTACTTCAGTTAAAACAGTACGAGAATGCAGATAAAAAATACAGTTTCGGGAAAAGGGCATTAATTGGTGCAGAAATAGAAAGAGGAACAATGCCGGGAGAAATGGTAGAAAATAGCTCGCAGTTTTATTACCCGGAACATTTGTTTGGTCAGATTCCAGACAGCTGGCAACCAGATAGTATTGTGTTAGAAACCGACATTAGATACTCGAATGCATTTCTTGGAGGCGGAATATTCAGGGAAACCGGCCGTTTTTGGAAATGGAACTTTGATGGTAAATTTTACTTTTCTGGGCGTAAAGCCGGACAAACTGAATTGTCTGGTCTAATTTATAAACCATTTCCATTTTTAGGTGACTCACTTGCATCATTAAGTTTTGACGGAGCATTAGAGAACCTTGCGCCTGATTATTTTCAGGAAAGGTTTTATTCCAATCATTACAGATGGAATAACAACTTCGATATGGAGCAGCGTATTACGCTGGGTGCCACTTTTAAAATGCCGGAGCGAAAGTTTGAAATTGGTGCAAAATATGCAATCATCAATAACTTTTTATATAACGATACCTTAGGGATACCTGATCAGACATCAAATGAACTTTTAGTTTTGTCTGCCTATTTAGATAAGGATTTTAATTATAGGAGACTCCATTTTAGAACTCGCGTTTTATGGCAAAAAGTGTCAGACGATAAGTATCTGCATTTACCGGAATGGTCAGCATTTGTATCGGCCTATTATCAGTTTACAGTTTCCAAAGTATTATTTACTCAAATAGGATCTGATGTCCGTTATAACACCGAATACTACGCTGATGCCTATGCTCCTTCAACAGGGTTGTTTTACCTTCAAAATGAAAAGAAATACGGCAATTATCCTTACATAGATGTGTATGCAAGTTTACGTCTGAAGCGTACACGAGTATTCTTTAAATACATGAATCTTGGAACACACTTTCTGGATGGTGAATACATGACATCTCCTCATTACCCGATGAACCGGGCTACTTTCAGACTAGGCCTTTCGTGGGCATTCTACGATTAAGCCGGCGATTTATTTTCCATTTCAAACACGAGATCATAAAATTCCGATAATATCATTGCAGTTGCTCCCCAGATTATTTCTTTATCGAATTCTACACAGGGAACATCAAGTTTACCGGTTAATGTGTCGAGTTTGATTTTGTTATAAGGTGGTTTGAAATTCTCAACCGGGAAAAGTATAATCTTCTCCACTTCGTCAGGATTGATTCTAAGCGTTGGTATTGATTTGAGCCACCCAACAATAGGCTTAATCTGAAAGCGGCTAACTTCTACATAAAACTCTGACAGTTCGCCTAAAATTTCAATGTATTGCAGATCTATCCCTATTTCTTCGTAAGTTTCACGGAGGGCTGTTTCTATTGCCGATTCGTTGCGCTCTATCCTGCCTCCGGGTAACGCAATTTGCCCGGGGTGATGTTTCATGTGCCTCGGACGTTTTATTAAAAGTACCTTTAGTAAGCCGTCTTCTTCAAAAAGTAATAAAAGCACACTACTCCTTTTTACCCGGCTTTGATCCTTTGGTGTAGGTTGCAGGACACGATTAGGCGGAAGCATCTTTTTGTGTGACGCAGAGCCCGGAAGCCTATTTCTTAATGCGCTTATTATATTCTCTTTTTCTGACATTGAGCTTAAAATTAAAGAAAACAAAACAGAACGAAAATTGATTAGCAGAAAATCCTGATTTAATCGAAGCGAATAGATTTATCGGGCGATATTTTGCTAATAAACCAACTCGGAATAATAAGAATTAAAGAGGTAATTGCTATTGTGCCAACATTTAACAGCAGCAGACGAATAAGCGAGAAATTCATGGGAACATAATCCACGTAGTAGGTTGTTGGATCGAGGCTGATGATATGGAAAATATTCTGTAATAAAACAACTGAAATGCCAATAACATTTCCCCAAAACAGCCCACGACCAGTAAGAAACACAGATAGGTAGATAAATAGCTTTCGGATGCTCCAGTTGGCACTTCCCATGGCTTTTAGGACACCGATCATCGAAGCTCGTTCAAGTATAAGCACCAATAAGCCGGAAACCATGTTAAAGGCTGCCACTAAAACCATCAGCAAAAGAATTATCCAAACATTCATATCAAGAATCGACAACCAGTCAAATATTTGTGGATACATGCGGGTAATGCTTTCCGTTCGGAGTACATCGGCGTCTTTTTTCCTAAACTGAATGACCAACCTGCGTATTTGTTGTTCAATATCTTCAATACGATTGAAATCGGAAAGAACAACCTCAAATCCGGTAATCTGGTCACTTTTCCAGTCGTTAAGTCGCTGAATTTGCATGAGGTCGCCAATAATAAAAAGCTTGTCAAATTCTTCGAAACCGGTGTGATAGATACCGCAAACTTCAAGCTGAAGCATTGATGGAGTTGGATTATTCTCGTTTATAAAGTATACTATGGCTTTGTCGTTAATTTTAAGTTGAAGCAAATTCGAGACGCTCTGCGAAAGAATAATCTGAGGCGTTCTAACGCTGTCATTAATTTCCGGAATGTGTCCTTCAATAAGATTTTTGGAAAAAAAATCCCAGTTGTAAGCCTTATTAACCCCTTTAAATACAATTCCCTGGATGTACTCATCCGTTTTAATCATACCGGGTTTTGTAGCAAAAGGCTGAATATATTTTATGCCATCAATTGATTTTATGTCAGAAAGAAAAGGCTGATCTTCTGAAACAGGTTGCGTTTCGTATGAGCTGTTTGAATCGTAGTTTATGATCTGAATGTGTGAGCCGAAACCTATAACCTTGTTACGGACTTCTTTTTTGAATCCGGTAACCACTGCCACCGAAATAATCATTACGGCCAGACCCAAAGCAATACCGGCAAGTGCAATCCGAATTATCCTTTGAGAAAGCAGGTTTTTATTTGCTTTATCAAAAAACAGTCTTCTGGAGATAAATAACTCGGTGTTCATTCAGGATGTATATATCTTGTCCAATTTAAACGCTGAAGTTAAGCACTTATTTTTTGCGGTTCAACTTCTTCTGCTCTGCGATTGATAAAAGGAAGAACGAGCATCGAGATAATACCGATAATAATGATCATACTGGTCATTGAAGTATGGGCAACAAATGCAAATATTATCCCGTTTCCATTGGCAACTCCGTATAACGAAAGTGCTTCTTTTGCCATGAAATGCCATGCTCCGATTCCTCCCTGTACCGGGGCAACCATGCCAAAACTTGCTAAAACAAAAGTGGTTAATCCGGCAACCGGACTCAGATCTTTTGTGAAATCGAAAGCAAAGAAGATAACATAAAGCATCACATAGTACATTAGCCAGATAAAGGCCGAATGAAAATAAAACCAACCTTTCTTTTTGATGTTTCGGATGGAAACAAAACCTACTTTAAAGTTTTGAATTATTTCCATACACTTCTGAAATACTTTGGTGTGTTTAAATTTATTTCTGAAGATGTAAAAAAGAATAATCAGAAAAATTATTGCAATTATCAGTACTGGAGAGGATACTACAGTAAGCAATTTTTCCTTAATCTCCGGATTTTCATTCATAAAATGAATCATCTTCCCAAATTGAGCAACAATCACAAATGCGAGAAGAATCAATAAAGATATCATATCAACCAAACGCTCAGCAACAACGGTTCCCAACAATTTCGTAAAAGATATTTTTTCGTAACGAGCCAACACTCCACATCTGGAAACTTCTCCCATTCGCGGTAATGCCAGGTTCATCAAATAACCAACCATTACAGCTAAAAATGTATTTATAAACCTTGGTTTATGGCTAATGGGTTCAATCATCAATCCCCATCTCAACGTTCGGCTTATATGGCTCAGTAAGCCTAAGATGAGCGAAAGTAGTACCCACCAGTAGTTTACGTCATTTTTCAGAACCGATTTAATATGTTCAATATCCTGGTCCTTGTAGATCAGCCAAAAAATAAAGGCACCCATTGCAAAGAATGCCAGAAATTGTAAAATCTTAAGTGCTGTCTTTTTCAAAATTCAGATTTTTGCAGCTTTATTTCAGTTTACGGGCATACTCCTAAAAAATTACTACTTTTGGAGCGCAAAATGCCAGCGGTTAAAAGCTATTCGTAGCAAACAAAAATATAAATTTGTTTTATTATTAGAAGTAAAAAGCAAAAGAAGTAGTACTTGAAAATGGACGACGGGGAGAGTAATGAGTTTTGTAAAGCCGAAAAAGAAACTAGGCCAGCATTTTCTGACCGATCAGAATATTGCAAAGAAAATTGTTGACAGCCTTGGTGCCGATGTTCCGGATGTACTGGAAATCGGACCGGGAATGGGCGTACTAACTCAATACCTTCTTAAACGTCCCGAACTGAATGTAAGCGTAGTTGAAATCGACAACGAGTCAGTAGAGTACCTTCAAAGGCATTTCCCGGAACTTCCGAATATTTGGTCTGAAGATTTTTTAAAAGCTGATATCGCATCCCGCTTTGCCGGCAGTTTTTCTGTTATTGGCAATTTCCCTTACAACATTTCTTCCCAGATATTTTTTCGCATCCTCCAACTTCGGAATCGAATTCCGGAAACGGTGGGTATGATTCAGAAGGAAGTTGCCGAGCGAATTGCTGCGCCACACGGCTCTAAGGTGTACGGGATTTTAAGCGTACTTCTTCAGGCATTTTTTGATATTGAGTACTTATTTACCGTTTCCGAGAATGTTTTTAATCCTCCGCCAAAAGTAAAGTCGGCAGTAGTTCGGTTAAAACGAAACCAGGTAAAAGAACTTCCATGCGACGAGCAGCTTTTTATTGCAGTTGTTAAGGCAGCGTTTAATCAGAGGCGGAAGATGTTGCGTAATTCGCTGAGAAACCTTTGTGAGGAACTCCCGGAATCATTCGCAGAAAAAAGGCCTGAACAATTATCGGTTAACGACTTTATCTTGTTAACAAGTAGTATTGAGAATCTGAAAAATCGATAAATTATGAGCTTCGAAACCATCAGAGATAATATTGATCAGTTTAAAGAACTGATAGAGAATAACAACAAACAAGAGTTAGCCCAAATACTGGAAGAACTGCATTCGGCCGATATTGCCGAGTTGATGGATGATCTGAATATTGAGGAGGCGAAATATATTTACTTGTTGCTTGAAGGGGAAAAGGCTTCGGATGTTTTGATTGAGATTGACGAAGACGATCGAAGACGCTTTTTGAAAGTTTTACCGCCCGAGGTAATTGCCAGCATGTTTATCGAGCATATGGATTCGGATGATGCCGCCGACGTTGTTTCTGAACTGGATGAAGACATGCAGCGTGAAGTGCTGAACGAGATTGAGGACATTGAACAGGCCGGCGATATTGTTGATCTGCTTGAATACGAGGAGGACTCTGCTGGTGGTATTATGGCAAAGGAGCTGGTGAAAGTAAATGAAAACTGGAACGTTGCCACCTGTTTAAAAGAAATTAGTAAACAAGCTGAAGAAGTAGACGAGATCTTTTACATATATGTAACTGATAACGATGATAAACTAAAAGGTGTTCTTTCGGTTAAAAAGCTGATCCTTAATCCTACCAACACGAAAATATCAAGCCTTTACAATGCAGATATTAAGAAAGTTACAACCGGCATGCGACAAGAAGAGGTGGCCGAGATTATGGATAAATACGACCTTGTAGCAGTTCCGGTAGTTGATGAAATAGGACGTTTGCAGGGGCGAATTACCTGGGATGATATTATCGATATTGTACGTGAAGAGGCAGAACGTGACTACCAAATGGTTTCGGGTATTACCGGCGATGTTGAACCGGGTGATAAAGTTTGGCAGCGTGTGCGTGTTCGTTTCCCTTGGTTGATGGTTGGTTTGTTAGGTGGTATTTTAAGTGCAACAATTCTTCGTACGCATTCTCACGAGCTTTCAAGCGTAACTCAATTAGCCTTCTTTATTCCACTTATCGCTGCAATGGCCGGAAATGTGGGAGTGCAATCATCATCGATTATTGTGCAAAGTATTGCAAGTGGGGTAAAAGACGTTGAAACGCCTTTAAAAAAGCTATTAAAAGATATTTCGGTGGCTTTACTAACGGCGGTCGTTTTCTCGTCCTTGCTTTTCCTTTATAACTTTTTTACTGCCGGTAATTTAAATCTTACGTATTCGGTTTCAATATCGCTATTCATAGTTATATTATTTGCATCCTTGTTCGGAACCATTATTCCCTTGGTTTTGCACAAGTTTAAAATTGACCCTGCGCTTGCTACTGGCCCTTTCATTACAACAATGAATGATATTGTAGGCTTATTTATTTACCTGTCGGTAACAAGTTTCTTTTTTGATTTGGTTTAAAGCGAATTGATTGCAATTACCGGATCGAGTTTTGCCGCTGCCCGTGCTGGCATGAAACCAGCTAAAAATCCAATAATAGTTGATATTAGCAAACCTTTTATGATATTACCAACAGTAAGAACAATTGCAAAGTCGGCGATGTAACTAACAATCTGGGCTCCTACATAAATCAGAATTAGCCCGATAATACCACCGATTAGGGATAAAACAATGGCTTCAAAAATAAACTGAAGAAGAATAAAATAACGTTTGGCACCCAGCGATTTCTGAATGCCAATAATTTTGGTTCGTTCTTTTACCGAAACAAACATAATGTTAGCAATGCCAAAGCCTCCAACGATTATCGAAAAAGCTCCGATAATTCCTCCTGCTAGTGTGAAAACACCAAATATTGCATCCATCTGATTCGAAAGAATACTGGTTTCATTCAAGGCAAAGTCATTTTCTTCAATCGGTTTTAACCGACGAATATTTCTCATAATTCCTTCTAGTTCGGCGATGAATTCATCGCTATCAACCTTTGGCTTAGATTTTACACATATCGCTTGTCCCTGGTCACGGTACTTTGCATCAACCATCGAAAAGGCTTTTATTGCGCTAATCTGTACGTTTTTATCCATGCTGGTTCCAAACTGGCCTTTCTTCTTGAAAACGCCAATTACCTGAAATTTTGAACCTTGAATCTTAACGGTTTTTCCTACTGGGTTTACGCCATTAAATAGCCGCTCGGCAATATCTGCACCGATAACAATCATAGGTGTACCTGATCGCATTTCACTTTCGGTAAAATAACGGCCCCTGTCAATATTCAGGTTCCAAACATCGTAAATACTATAGGTTGATGCTATAATAGGAACATTATCAATATTATCGCTTCCCCACTGAACGGTTCGCGAAAAAGTATAGTAAAAACTGGTGCTTGCTGCCAGTCTTGATCGGTATGCTAACTCCTCGGCTTCATCCAGTTTTGGAACAGGGCGGTTCATATAACGCCACCAGGGATATTCGGTTTCCCCTTCTGGTGGTGCCCATGGCCATTTTTCAATAAATGCTACATTGTCGCCAAGTTCACTCAGACTGCTTCTTATGGCCAGTTCCAACGAATCGATAACGGTAAAAACAGAAATGATTGCAAAAATTCCAATCGTAATTCCAAGCAGCGATAGGAATGTGCGTAATTTATTTGCTATTAGTGAATTAAAAGCAAATGATAAACTTTCATATATTAGTCGTACCAGTAACATCGAGTAGTTTTAGCAGGATAAAAATAGCACTAGTTTTTTAAGAACAGTAATTTGTGCCAGAACTTCTTAATTATTAGTGTTGAAAATCAAAAAAGATTACAAACGGTAAAAAGAAATATTGCTAAGGTTATAATAACATTTTTAAAGTGTTGTTATATATAGTATGTTGATGGTTTTTTTTATCTTTGCGTGCGAATCCGAAAAATCCAATAAATGACTGATAATAAAAAAATTAAGACTGCTTTGGTCTCAGTCTTTCACAAAGAAAATTTAGATAAGATTATTCATAAACTGAACGACTTGGGTGTTAAGATTTTAAGTACCGGAGGTACAAAAAGTTTTATCGAGTCGTTAGATGTTGAAGTAACATCGGTTGAGAGTTTAACCGGCTATCCTTCTATTTTGGGGGGGCGTGTTAAAACATTACATCCTAAAGTTTTTGGAGGTATTTTATCAAGACGCGAAAACCAGAGCGACGTTAGTCAGTTAAGCGAATACGAAATCCCGGAGATTGATTTGGTAATTGTAGACTTGTATCCGTTTGAGAAAACTGTTGCTTCGGGAGCCGATGAGCAAGATATTATTGAAAAAATAGATATTGGTGGAATTTCTTTGATCCGCGCTGCCGCTAAAAATTTCAAAGATGTGGTTATCGTTCCTTCGCAAAACGAGTACGAACCTCTGTTATCTCATCTTGAAAAAAATAACGGCGAGTTTTCTTTAGCCGAACGTAAATGGTTTGCCAGTCGTGCATTTGGCGTTTCCTCTCATTACGATGCAGCTATTTTTGGTTACTTTAATGGTAGCGTAGAAGACGATGCAAAAGAGAGAATCAGCTTGAATGACGGGCATGTGCTGCGTTATGGCGAAAATCCGCATCAAGCTGCTACTTTTTACAAATTCAACAATTCGAAAGACGAAGTTACTTTGGCAGATGCAGAAGTTTTGCAGGGAAAGGCATTGTCGTACAACAATATGTTAGATGCTGATGCTGCTTGGAAATCTGCCAGCGACGCATATCATTCAGTAACTCATCTCGAAAACAAAGTGGCCGTTTCGGTAATAAAACACCTAAATCCTTGTGGTTTGGCAGTTACCGATAATATTTTGGAATCGCTCGATTTAGCTTGGGCCGGTGACCCGATCAGTGCTTACGGTAGTATCATTTGTTTTACAGAATCTGTAACTAAAGAAGTGGCAGAATGGTTGGGTAAAAAGTTTGTTGAAATCTTAATTGCACCGGCTTATACCGACGAAGCATTAGAAGTGCTTGGTAAAAAGAAAAACCTGCGGGTTTTGGTAACACCGATAAGGGAAGCAGTTGCCGGAGAAAAATTATACCGTTCAATTAGCGGAGGAATGCTTGTTCAGGATGAAGACGAAGGTTTGGATACTGATTTTAAAACCGTAACCAAAAAAGAATTTGAAGCTTCAAAAATGAATTTGGCAAAATTCGGAACAGTTGCCTGCAAGCACTTGAAAAGTAATGCAATTGCAGTTGTAACGGAAAACGAGAACGGAGCTTTCTGGTTAACAGGAGCAGGAATGGGACAACCAAACCGTTTAGATAGTTTACGTTACCTGACAATGCCTCGTTTCGAATTAAAAGGCGGGCTTGATATTACAAACTCGGTACTTATTTCTGATGCATTTTTCCCATTCCGCGATAGTATTGAAGCGGCAAACGAATATGGTGTGAAATACATTATTGAACCGGGAGGTAGCATTCGTGATGACGAAGTTATTGAGGCTTGCGACGAATTTGGTATCGCTATGGCATTTACTGGCAGACGGCATTTCAGACATTAATAATTATTATATCTTTATATCCTTAACAGAAGTTAAACAGGAACTTTAATGGGGCTATTTTCATTTTTAACACAGGAGATTGCCATTGACCTTGGCACCGCGAATACAATCATTATTCACAACGAAAAAATTGTGGTAGATGAACCGTCGATTGTAGCCATCGATCTGAAAACAGAAAAGATGGTGGCTATTGGTGAGAAGGCGAGGCAGATGCAGGGAAAAACGCATGCTAATCTGAAAACAATACGACCGTTAAGAGACGGCGTAATTGCAGATTTTAATGCAGCGGAACAGATGATTAGGGGAATGATAAAAATGATCAACCCAAAATCCCGAATGTTTTCGCCGGCATTGAAAATGGTGATTTGTATTCCTTCAGGAAGTACAGAGGTAGAGATTCGTGCAGTACGCGACTCATCGGAACATGCAGGCGGACGAGAAGTATATATGATTTACGAACCATTGGCCGCTGCAATTGGTATTGGCCTTGATGTAGAAGCACCAGAAGGGAATATGGTGGTTGATATTGGTGGAGGTACTACCGAGATTGCGGTGATCTCACTGGGCGGAATTGTTACCAATAAATCGATTCGTATTGCCGGCGATGATCTTACTGCCGACATTATGGAGTACATGCGTCATCAGCACAATATTAAAATTGGTGAGCGAACTGCAGAGGAGATTAAAATACACGTAGGTTCAGCACTTTCGCAGTTGCAGGAGCCACCACAAGATTACGTGGTTCAGGGGCCAAATCAAATGACAGCCCTGCCGATTGAAGTTCCGGTTTCGTACCAGGAAATTGCTCATTGTCTTGAAAAATCGATTTCAAAAATTGAAACGGCGGTTTTAAGTGCACTTGAGCAGACACCTCCTGAATTGTATGCCGATATTGTTGCCAAAGGAATTTGGTTGGCAGGTGGAGGAGCTTTGCTTAAAGGCTTGGATAAGCGACTTACCGATAAAATTGGTATCCCTTTTCATATTGCAGAAGATCCGTTGAGAGCAGTAGTGCGTGGTACCGGAATTGCCTTGAAGAATGTTGATAATTTCTCTTTCCTGATCCGATAAAAGAATAGCTATTTGATTAAATGCGAAGTTTATTTAGGCTGCTGATTAAGAACTATCCATTTCTTCTATTTCTTGTCTTAGAAGTGATTTCAGTAGTGTTTATCGTAAACTACAATAGTTTTCAACGAGCAAGTTTTCTGAATTCGTCAAATGCGGTAACATCTTCTATTTATAGTTCGTACAGTTCGGTTATGCAGTATTTTCGGCTGGCAAAAGTAAATGCTTCGCTTGCCGAGGAGAATGCACAGCTCCGAAATTTGATTGATCGTTACCAAAGTGAAATGATCGATTCTGCATCATTTTTTAATGAGAATGATACAAGTTTTCAGTTTATTCCTGCGAGGGTAATTAACAACTCGGTTAACAAACAGCAGAATTACATCACTCTGAATAAAGGTCGAAAGGATGGAGTAAAGCCAGACCAGGGAATTATTTCAGCAAATGGGATTGTGGGAATTGTGACCAATGTATCAGAATCATATTCCATGGGGCTGTCGGTTTTGAATCCGCGCTGGAGTGTTTCTGCAAAATTAAAGAAAAGCGGATTTTACGGATCTCTTTTGTGGAATGGCGAAGATTATCAGAAAGCTTCATTAAATGAAATTCCGTTTCATATAAACCTGGAAGTTGGTGACACTATAGTAACTAGTGGTTATTCTTCAGTGTTTCCGGAGGGAATACTGGTTGGAACAATTGAATCTTTTACACGTCCGGCAGGCGAGAATTATTATACGATTGCTGTGTTATTGTCAGCCGATTTTAAATCGGTTACTTATGTAGAAGTGATTGACAACACAAAAATCGAAGAGTTGCGAACTTTGAAACAAACCACAGAGCATGGAGCGGTTAGGGATTAAATATTTTTTGATGTTCATTGTACTGGTTGCTGTTCAGGTTTTATTTCTGAATCAGATACAGTTTAGCGGGTTCATCAATCCCTACATATACATTTTATTTATAATGTTACTGCCGCTCAATTCGCCGCGCTATGCAGTGCTGTTATTGGCTTTTGCTATCGGATTGGCGGTTGATGTGTTCTCGAATAGCCTTGGTATGCATACTGCTGCCGCGGTTTTTATAGCCTATTTAAGGCCGATAATTATCCGGGCAATTACCAATAGAGAAGAAGAGTTGAGTGATTATCCCAGCTTGGCCAAAACCGGATTTGCATGGTTTACTACCTATACAACAATTATGGTTGTTATCCATCATATCGTCCTTTTTTATATTGAGGTATTTTCATTTCAAAATTTCTTTAGCACACTATATCGGGTATTTTTGAGTTCCATATTTTCGATATTTGTGATAGTTTTAAGCCAGTTTATCATTTTTAGAGATTAGGTATTAGCGTGAATAATTACACCAAAAGAAGTTTTGTTATTGTAGCAATTTTTGTTTTAGTTGCGTTGGTGTTTATTGTCAAACTGTTTCGTTTACAGGTTGTTGATCCAACATATAAGCAGTATGCAACAAACAATGTTTTGCGCGAAGTTGTACAATATCCTGGTCGGGGTTTAATATACGATCGGAATGGAGAGCTTTTGGTTTTTAACAGAACCGCTTACGACTTGTTAATCACACCACGTGAAGTAAAACAATTTGATACCACTCTGTTTTGTAATCTCTTAGACATTACGAGGGGGGAATTGGAAGCCGGAATTCAGAAAGCAAAAGATTATTCGAAGTACAAGCCTTCGATTTTGGTGAAGCAGATTTCGCCCGAGAACTATGCAGTTCTGCAAGAGCAGCTTTATAAATTCGAAGGTTTTCATTCTCAAACCAGGACACTTCGGGAATATTCTACAACCGCCGCAGCACATGCTTTGGGCTATGTTGGCGAGGTAGCTCAGAACGATATTGACAAGGATCCATATTACCAACGAGGAGACTACATTGGTGTTAATGGAATTGAAAAAACTTACGAGAATCAGCTACGGGGAACTAAGGGTGTTAAAAAGAATCTGGTTGATGTACACAACCGGATTCAGGGAAGTTACCGGGAAGGCAAAGAAGATAAACCTGCCCAAATAGGAAGGAATATTACGACTACACTGGATTTGGAATTGCAACTGTATGCAGAAAAACTTTTTGCCAATAAAAAAGGTGCGATGGTCGCCATTGAGCCTTCAACCGGAGAAGTTTTAGCTATGTTGAGTGCACCGTTATACGACCCTCGCTTACTGGTTGGACGAGTTAGGGGTGAGAATTACGCAAAACTGGCTGCCGATACTTTAAAACCATTATTCAATCGTTCTTTACAGGCAAAATATCCTCCTGGATCAACCTTTAAAACCATTAATGCTTTGATCGGGTTAGAGGAACATGTTATTAACGAACATACTCGTTTTACCTGTAACGGTCCTGGTTCTTATCCAATAACCTGTACGCATAATCACGTTTCTCCGGCAAATGTTGTTGATGGTATTAGGGAGTCGTGTAATCCTTTTATGTGGAACACTTTTAAAGGTATTATCGGTAAATATCCCACTTCAGCAGAAGGTTTTAATGTGTGGCGGAAATATGTGCAAAGTTTTGGTATTGGTAAGATTTTAAGTAGTGATTTTAATAATACTTTAAAAGGAGACTTACCAACAGAGGAATTATATAATCGCGTATATCGTGGACACTGGAATGCTTTAACAATTCGTTCGCTTGCGATAGGACAGGGAGAGCTTGGAGCAACTCCTTTGCAAATGGCAAACGTGGCTGCAGTTATAGCCAACCGCGGATATTATTATGAGCCACATATTGTTAAAGCAGTAGAAAACGATACGGTAAGGAGTAGTATTAAAGTGAAAAATAGTGTTGAGATTGAAGAACAATATTTTGAGCCCGTTATTGAAGGAATGAATGAGTCCACGGTTAAACCATGGGTAAAATATTTTATTCCCAATATTCAATATTGTGGTAAAACAGGTACGATTGAAAATAACCAGGGCATAGAACATGGAGCTTTTGTTGCTTTTGCACCTCGCGAAGACCCGGAAATTGCGTTGTTTGTTTATGTTGAAAATAGTAAATGGGGCTCAAGTTATGCTGCTCCCATTGCCAGTTTGTTAATTGAAAAGTATTTAACTGATTCGATTGCAACAAAACGGCTTTCTGTTGAAGAGCTGATGATCAACTCAAATCTTTTAGATCCGAATAAAATTGTAGTCTCAGATGCCACAGCGGAGTAACATATGGGCGAATATCGACTGGATAACAGTGGGCTTGTTCCTTATTCTCATCTTTATGGGGTGGCTAAACATTTATGCTGCGGTTTATGATGCAGAGCATCAGAGTATTTTTGATACCTCTCAGCGTTACGGTAAACAGTTGATTTGGATTGGAGCTGCTATTGGTCTTGCTATAATGATTATGATTGTTGAGACCAACTTCTATGTATTTTTCTCCTATATTATTTATGCTGTAACGATATTTTTATTACTACTGGTTTTATTTGTTGGGAAAGAGATTAATGGTGCGCGGTCGTGGTTTGCTATTGGAGGTATTGGTATTCAACCTGCTGAATTAGCTAAGTTTGCTACGGCGCTGGCATTGGCACGCTACATGAGTGCATTCGACTTTAACCTGCGTAAAATCAAGTCGCTTGCAACAATGGCGCTTATTATATTCTTACCAGCTGTTTTTATTTTATTACAAAACGATACCGGTTCTGCATTGGTATATTTTTCATTTGTGTTGGTTTTGTTTCGCGAAGGATTATCCGGGCTTTTTCTTTTTCTAGGAACTTTGGTTGCAGTGCTTTTTGTGTTAGCGCTTATCCTTTCCAATTTAACGTTGATCATTGTTCTATTGGCAGCAGCCATTTTGATGTACTTGGTACTCAATCCGAAGTTTAATCAGTTTTTGAGAACGGTTCTTATTTTAGCGGCTGGCGTTGGGATTGCTTATTTAGTGAATTTGCTAACTGGCCTCGAACGCGATTTGGCGAGTATTGTTATGGTCGGTTCGGTTATTGGCGTCATCGTCATTTTAATCTATTCAATTAAGAAAAGATTTACGAACTACATAATTGTTTCACTGTTTTTTATCGGAGCTGTTTTGTTTACGATTTCTGTAGATTATGGATTTGATAATATTCTGGAGGCGCATCAGCAAGTGAGAATTAACGAGTTGTTGGGAATAGAGTCAAACCCTTATGGCTCCGGCTATCACGTAAAGCAGAGTAAAATTGCAATAGGCTCAGGCGGCATGTGGGGAAAAGGTTTTTTAAACGGAACACAAACAAAATACAACTTTGTACCTGAGCAAGACACTGATTTTATTTTTTGTACTGTTGGCGAAGAATGGGGCTTTGCCGGAACATTTATTGTAATTGCTTCGTTTTTAACCTTGTTTATTCGTCTGGTTTGGTTAGCTGAACGACAGAGATCGGTGTTTTCACGAATTTATGGATACTCGGTTGCAGTTATACTATTTTTCCATTTTGCTGTTAATATCGGTATGACCATAGGAGTTATGCCCGTTATTGGAATACCGTTACCATTCTTTAGTTATGGCGGTTCGTCGCTTTGGTCGTTTACAATACTGCTTTTTATATTCATTCGTCTGGATGCAAGTAGGTTAGAGAATTTTAGGGATAGCCGGAATACGTAACTCCTTGTCCTTGTTGGTTCTGCTTATTTTTGCTATATTCGCTAGGCTTTTAAAAATCGGTAAGATTTTTAATCATAATTAAGGGAAATAGACAAACAGACTTTAAAAGTAATTCTCCTTTCATCCTGTGGGATACGTAGAATCACTTTTTCAAACCATTTAAGGATACTTTTCGAAGTGTTTCAATTTTGAATGCTTATGGGTGAAGTGTCCCTAAAATTTAATAAGATGATATACAAACCTTATTCTTTGCACAATTTCAGGCAAATACCGCAAATGTCGTTTCTGACAGAAGAGCAAAAACTGGAAATAGAAGTAGTAGGAACCGTTTTACCTTTTAAAACTGATAATTATGTGGTTGATGAATTGATTGACTGGTCTAATTTTGAAAAGGATCCGTTTTTTATTCTCAATTTCCCGCAACGTGAAATGTTGGAGGTGAAAGATTTTGATTTAATTGCTTCGCTAATAAAGAATAAGGCTCCTAAGGAATTTGTTCAGAATGAGGTAAAAAAGATACGGCTGAAGTTAAATCCAAATCCGGCCGGACAAGAAAATAATGTTCCGGTTTTTAACGGGAAACGATTAAATGGGATTCAGCACAAGTATCGTGAGATTATGTTGTTCTTTCCAACGCAAGGACAAACATGTCATGCCTATTGCACTTTTTGTTTCCGTTGGCCGCAATTCGCTTTAAACGAATTTAAATTTGCCATGAAGGAGGCCGATCAGATGGTGGAGTATCTAAAGGTGAATCCGCATATTACAGATGTGCTTTTTACCGGTGGTGATCCGGCAGTTATGAAAACAAAATTTTTCGAGAGCTATTTTAATGCTTTAATTGAAGCAGATATTCCTCATCTGAAAAATATACGAATAGGAACCAAATCATTGGCTTACTGGCCTTACCGATATACTACTGATCTGGATGCCGACGATTTGCTTCGCTTGTTTGAGAAAACTAAAAAGCATGGAATCAATGTTGCGATGATGGCACATTTTAATCATCCCGGCGAATTGAAGACGAAGGCCGTTCAGGAGGCTGTTCAACGCTTGCTGAATGCCGGTGTGCAAATTCGTTCGCAATCGCCGGTAATGCGAAATATCAACGATAGAGCCGACTTATGGGCGGAGAACTGGAAAGAGCAGGTTCGGCAGGGAATTATTCCGTATTATATGTTTGTGGCAAGAGATACCGGCGCCCAGGATTATTTTGCGGTTACCCTAAATCGATCGTGGCAGATTTTTAGGAACGCATACAAGCAGGTAAGTGGTATCAGCCGGACGGTAAAAGGGCCGAGTATGTCGTGCAGTCCGGGCAAAGTTCAGATCGTCGGTGTTTCTGAAATTAAAGGCGAAAAGGTTTTTGTGTTGAATTTCTTGCAAGGCCGCGATCCTTCCTGGGTAGGAAAGCCTTTCTTTGCTAAATTCGATCCGAATGCTATTTGGTTTGATGATCTTGAACCTGCTTTTGGCGAATCGGGGTTCTTTTTTGAAGAGTCCTACCTTGAAATGCTGGCATAACAGTTTGTCATGTCAGCGATTTGGAAGTTCCAGCCGAACGTCAAATTCTGTTTCTACATAACTGATCAACTCAGTCATAAATTCCTGGAAGTTTTGCTCAAGGGCTTCATAATTTTCCAGTAGAGTAGCCTTTGCTTCTTCTGATTTTTGGGGAAGAGAAGAGTGTCTGGCCATTATTTGAATTGCCTGCATAATGCCATCAACAGAAGCATACGACTCCAATCTGCGATGCTGAATAAGAAACGGAAGGAAGCCTTGCACGCGCGAGGGGAGAACTTTGAAATTGGAAAGCAAAACAGCGTGTGACCATTTCGCAAACCAGCTTAACGTGATATTGGAATATTGTAGCCAGTTTTTTGCCAGAAAATGATCGTAAACAAAATCGATTACTATTCCAGAATAATGCCCAAAGTCATTTTTAAACGGAAGTTTTGCTTCCCTGTGCTTAGTATGCTGGTCGGTAAAGCTGTCGATATAGCGGTGTAGCAAGATACCCTTGCCTACTTCGTCGGGGTAAGTACAATACTTATTACCTTTTACGTAGTCGCCAATAAAATTGCCAACCAGGAGTTTCTCTGATTTGCCTGATAAGTATAAATGTGCCAGATAATTCATCGGTAATCACAAACGTATAGTTTTTAAATTTGTTTTGCCCACTCGCAAACGATAAATATTTCAGTTGTGTTTTCGCTTATCAGATTTAAAATGAGCTGCGAACCGGAACGATTTGAAATTCGTAGGGATTTCAACTTTGAAACCGATGATTTAATGCTTATTTTTGGTCGATATTTTTCGCACATGGCAAAAAAAATAGTGGCGTTTGGAGAGATTGTTTGGGATATTTTACCGAATGGTAAAGTACTTGGAGGTACGCCTTCCAATCTTGTCTTCAGGTGTAATTCGTTCGGAGAAGAAGGCCACTTATTATCACGCGTTGGCGATGACGATTTAGGCAATGAAGCTTTAAAAAGGCTTAAAGAACTAAAAATATCAGATCGTAACGTTCAGATTGATTTTGAGTTTCCAACCGGAGAGGTGCAGGTATCTTTTGATAAAAAAGGGGAGAGCATTTATAAAGTAAAGGAAGACGTTGCGTTTGACCATATTGAATTTTCTCCGGAAGCCTTGAAATTGGTACGTCAGGCAGATTGTTTATTTTTTGGTTTGTTACCGCAGCGTTATGGCCTGTCGAAAAATACTATTCGGGAATTAATCAATGAATCACCTGATTCTCTTCATTTTTTTGATTTAAAATTATTCGAGCATTTTTTCGATGTAAAAGTTGTAGAACAACTGCTTAAGATTGCTAACGTTGTTCGAATAAAGGAAAAGGAAATTGGTTTTCTAGCCGGTGAACTTGGTATTGAGTTTGCTAACCTGGATGATTTCCTGGAAAATATTGCAGCTCAGTATAAAATAGACCTTGTTATTGTAACGCTCGGTGAAAAAGGCATTGCGGCTCTCCATAAGGATCAAGGGCGTTTTACCGATCCGGGGTATATTATTGAAATGGAAGATAACATCGGTTCCGGAATGGCTTTTTCTGCTGGTTTTCTGCACTATTACTTAAATGGAAAATCGCTGATGGACTCGATTAAATTCGGAAATGCTGCGGGTGCTTTAAATACCACCAAAATGGGAGCTACCGCTTACTTCAACAAAAAGGATGTATTGCAATTCATGAAAAAAACTTCGCAATACGAATAATGCTTACAAAGTTTTTTTGTTTTAAACAATACTCTTAAACATTTGCATTTTAGAAACTTAAAACTGCTTTTAGTTGTTTAATAGTTTAAAGGTTATTGCAAAAATCGTTGCACTAACTTTTAGCTAGTACGTATGAGTTAGAAACTAAAGTTCAGTAGTATGAAGACTTCAACCAGTGAGATTACTAATCAGTTATTGAGCCATTTGTGGAGTAGTTATTTATCGCGGGTATCGTATGCTAAAGAATACGCCAGATTGGTTACTGAAAAGGGTGGGGCAGTTGTTAATGACCATATTGCATTCAGAACGTTTAATACCCACACCGGAGAACAGCCCGAGGGCATAAGAGCCGTTAAACACATTTTAAATTTTTTAGATTATAAACCTGTTGGTAAGTACGAGTTCAAAAAGAAGAAACTTACTGCAGTTCATTTCGAACATCCCAACGAAATGTTTCCAAAAATATTTGTGAGCCAGCTTGAAGTAAGTCTGTTGCCAGAATGGGCGCAGACGATAATTAACGGAGCGGTTGCTGATACGCCGTATCTTATTTCCGACAGTAGTCTGGAGCTTTTGGCACTTCTAAAGAAAGATGGGAAGATGCCTAAATTAGCAGCCGATGGTTTGGTTGAGGATCTGGCGCAGTATTTTAGGCGCCCATGGAAAGCACCCCGAAAAGAGGATGTTCTGAAGTTGAATGATGTCTCCCAGTATGCTACATGGACCTTATTACATGGAAATTCGGTTAATCACTTTACTGCATTTATAAACCACCAGAAGGTAAAAGAGTGGCCCGATTTGGTAGCTACCTGCAAAGGATTGGCAGAGGCCGGGATACCAATGAAGGAAAGTATTGAAGGCGTGGAGGGGAGTAAGTTGCAGCAGTCGGCGACGCAGGCGGTAAAAGAAGGAGTAGAAGTAGTTGGAGACGATGGTCTTGAGAAAATTATGTGGACTTACGCTTATTACGAGTTGGCGCAACGCAATTATGTAGAAGAGAATGGCGAGCAGAAATTATTTTCCGGCTTTTTGGGCGATCAGGCTGCACACTTATTCGATATGACTCGCACTCGCGACAATTAATAGACAGAAGGAACAAAAGTCATTTCTTCAATTGGAGGTCGCACATATCCTTTATAATCTTTTCTTTCCGGGAGCTCAATGGGCTGGTGTTCCAGCTCTTTGTATGGGATCTTCGATAAAAGATGATGAATACAGTTTAGCCGGGCTCGTTTTTTATCGTCGGCATCTACCATATACCATGGGCTGATCTTCGTATCGGTGTAGGCAAACATTTCGTCTTTAGCTTTTGAATATTCCACAAAGAGTTCCATCGATTTCATATCCATTGGACTAAGTTTCCAGCGCTTAGTGGGGTCTTCAATTCGCGAGCGAAAGCGTTTTTCCTGTTCGTCCTGGCTCACCGAAAACCAATATTTTATAAGTACAATCCCAGAACGGATCAACATCCGCTCAAAATTCGGACAAGACCGCAAAAACTCCCAGTACTCTTCGTTGGTACAGAATCCCATTACTTTTTCTACTCCTGCACGATTGTACCAACTGCGGTCAAATAAAACCATTTCGCCGGCAGCCGGTAAATGCGGAACGTAACGTTGAAAGTACCACTGTGTTTTTTCGCGCTCGGTGGGGGTGCCAAGTGCCACTACTTTACAGACTCGGGGATTCAGGTATTGAGTAACGCGAGCAATAGTGCCCCCTTTTCCTGCAGCATCGCGACCCTCAAAAATCACAACAACCTTAAGTTTTTTCAGCTTTATCCATTCCTGAAGTTTCACCAACTCAATTTGAAGTTTATTCAGTTCGCTTTCGTAAAATTTCTTGTTGAGTTTCTTTTTCCGTTGAGATTTTGTTTTATCCATAATGCTCGGTTTGCTTCTACGAAAGGTACTAAAAAATGCTGAACCGAAGTTTGTCGATAAAATTAAACTCCAACAGAAGACCATTATACAAGCAGATAGGCGCCAAAAAGTGTATCTGCTTTTGCATCGGTAAGAGCAAAGAACCCGGAAGAAATCTTACCATCTGTAATAACTAATGGATGTTTATGTTCCATTTCTGATTTGAAATCCTTAAAAAGCTGGCCCGGTTTGTGCCACATTTTATACATTCCTTTTTTATCCGGAATCAGTAATTCTTCCAGCTGTAGAGCCATTAATCCCATATTTTGCCGGAGGTTGATTTCCATGCATGGATTAATTTTTAATTCGCCGTCTTCGTTTCTGTAGACCAATCCATCTACTCCAAAGTTACCTTCATAATTCTTTGCCAGATCACTGCTTTCAATAACATGAATTAATGAGTTGATAATTTCTGGCGAAATATTCTCGACAAAAACCTTTGTTGCATTATCAAGAGAATCAGGGAGTCCGTTTAAATGATTACCGTAATACTGACCTTTTGCGTCGGTAGTGAAATTACTAATTCCTAAATATTGAACTTTACTATTGAATATTTCAAATTGAAAAGCAATGTCAAGCACTTTGTTTAAATAGGGTTCAACTATGGCATAGCCTTGTTCTGCTACTATTCCAAGTAGTTTCTCCCAAACTTTCTCATGTATCGGCGTTTTTGTTATGGGCTGTAACCCTCTGCCCGAACTACTCCATGGAGCTTTCACCATTAGCTTGCCCCAATGAACGAGTAAAGACTCAAACTCAGTTTTTGTAGTGACAATTTCGGCAATATTATTTGCTGTTATGAATGCTTTGTTCGGAAATTTTTGAATTAAATCGACTAAAATACTTCTTCCAAACTTTTTTGAATAGAAGTTTCTGTATTCGTTTTTCCATTCGAAAACGGGCGAGTTTTTAAAATTGTTTGAGCAATTCTTTTTGAACGGGGCTAAGCGTTTATGAACTGCCGGACTCCAACCCCAGGGGCACATCCTGTCTATTGGTTGATCCAGAAATACCTTGTCAGATAATGCGTTTTGCCAATTTTTAAAATGTGGCAATTCAATGTCAATCTGCTTGAAAGAACTAGTGAATTCTTCGGAAGGGGTATTTTCAACCAGTACATAGTCGTTCTTTTTTGCCATAAACATTGGAAGAGTGGCCAGGTCATTCTCCATCTTTCTTAATATTTTATTGGCCTGCCAGGAAGCATTTCCATTGGCAACTGCATATTCGCAAGTAGGGTTGAAAAAATATAAATCAGAAGTAGTGTTGTACATCAAAAAATCTTTGTACAAAGAACGGATTTTATTTAGAAAAATTGATTGGAATTAGCTTTGCGTTAAATAGAGGTGGAGGTTTCGAGTTTTGGAACCCAAAGCAAACTGCGAAGAGAGAATATAAGCAAAAGCCAACCTGTTATTTCGGGCTGGCTTTTAACATTTTTCGGTACTGTAAGTCAAAGACAATTTATATTAACCTGTTTAGCACTTCAAATGTGAGAAAATACAAAAAGAGATAGAACTTTCTTCCATGCGGACGATTGCTTTTCTGTTTTCATAATAAGAATTATCGGTTAACCTTCGTAAAAGGGAATATTTTCTACATCGGGAGGCAAGGTGGAATAAATCCGGTCTTTTTCTTCTAAACCGGAAATAATCGTTACTTCCGTATCATTATCAAAACCGGCAACAACTTTCTTCTTCCACAGTTTTCCGTTTTCTTTTATCAGCACAAATTTTGTGTCGGTATCAGCAAACAAAAATTCCCGCGGAATTTTTAAGGTATCATCCAATTTCTGGATAATAATTTGGTTATCAGTCGTCATTGCGGGTTTTATCTTTGGGTCTTTTTCTTCCAAATCAATTAATACCTTAAAAACCTTCATGTCAAAATTTGGAAGTTCCTGACCGATGTTGGCAATTTTTGAAATTGTACCTATATATTCTTCATCGGGCAGTGCATCAATTTTTATAACGGCAGTATCGCCCAACGCTATTTTTGTGATATCGATTTCCTGGACATAAGTTTCTGATACCAGCACCGACATGTCGGGCAGTGTAGCAATAGCTGGCCTCCAAATATCAATATTGTCACCTACCCGCAGCTTGGTTCCATTCCATCTTTTTGCATAAAGTACAATTCCATCTTTAGGTGCAGTTACGCGGCAAGCCATCATGCCTTCTTTTAGCATCTGGTCTTTTTTTACAAATGTTTCATATCTATCTTCAACTCGCTTAATTCTTGTTTTGAGGTTGAGCCTTTGGAGCGTTAGGTCACGCTTTTTCTGTTCCATCATACGCAAAGTACTATTATACTCTTTCTGCTTTTTGCGTTGGTAGGCTGACGATTCATATTTCGATTGTTCCAACTCCAGCTTTTTATAGTCCAGGTCATAAGAAAACTCTTCCAGCTCTTCACGTAGCTGTGTAAGCTGAATGGTCGAATCAATTTGTGCATCGTTGAGCTCTGCTTTTGCCCTCTGTAAGTCCTGTGAATTCTCCTGTATTTGTTGTGTAATGGTAGCAGCATCGAGTGTTGCTACCCAATCACCTTTTTTAACTTCAGTTCCTTCGGCAACCAAGTCTTTTATTTGTAGCTGGTAAATCCTGAGTTCTCTTTTTCTCAACACATCTGGCATATTGATCACTACTGCATTTTTCCCTTGTATCTCTCCCTTTGTGTTGATTGATAGTTCGAAAGAACCGGAACGAACTGTGTAAACATCGTCATTCTTTAGTTCTTTGCCGGCCAAAAAGTATATGACCGGAATTGCAATTACGAGGATAATGCCAATGACAAAATATTTGTTCTTGAATAATTTCATCTTGCTAATACTTAGTAGTTTTCCACAAGTTTGTCAAAATCTTCAGAAAGAGTAGTGTTTTGTTCAAAGTCGAACAAAGTGAGTCGTCTTATACTGTAATAATAATTCCAGTATGAACGTAGGGAGTTGATATAAGCTCTTCTGGCTTGTTCGCGGTCGTTACGGGCAATGTTTAGTCGGGTAATATCTTGTTTCCCGATTAAAAATCGTTGCTGGGTAACGTCGTATTTTAGTTGAGCAATGGTATCTGCTTTTGCCGAGTTGGTTACCTGTATTCCTTGTAAATTAAACTCCATGACATTCATAACAATGTTTTGCTCGAAGTCAATTTTTTCCTGATTGATACTCAGACGAACAGCTTCCCGGTTGGATTTTGCCATCGATAGTTGTCCTTTTCTTCTGCCCCAGTCGAGTATAGGGATTTTTACCCCGATGCTTACTCGCTGTTGATCCAAAGGTTCCTGGTAAACTTTATTAAAGTCTTCAGAGTTTTGGTTCAATCCATATAGTGCAAAAATATCGCCACTAACACCTGTCTCACTTTGGGCAACTTTTACCCGTTGGTCTTGTTCAAGTAGGCGCTGTTGTTGATCGATTATTTCGGGGTTATTGGTCATTGCTTTATCAACTGCCTCCAACGCATTAATCTGTAGTTCAGGTAAGTTATCAGGAATCTGACACTCTATTTTAGTATTTTTATCAAGGCTCAAAAATGAATTCAGAGAAGCCTCTGCGCGGTCGAGTGACAATTTCGCTTTTGTTAAAGCCAGCTGTGCATTCATAAAGCTCAATTCCAAGTCTAGTAATTCGTCTTGCGTTACTGTTCCAACCTGGAAACGACCTTTTCCAATTGTGAAAAGTGTATCAGCATTTGCAAGGTTTGTTTCCGAAATTGTTACTTCAATTTGTGCATCTAAAAGGTCGAAGAACAAACGCGAAGCTTTTATTGAAAGGTTTTCCTGATCCTGAATAAACTGCTTTTTCGCTTTTTCAAACTTAACGGGTTCAATCTTCGATTGCCATTTTAATCGGTTATAACCATTAATGTTTTGCGAGTAGCCAATCATAAATGGAGTAGAAGAATATGACGATACATTGTCGTCGCCCAATTTCTGGGTCATGCTTAAATTTGATTGAAGAAAGACCTGTCCGCCGGTAAGTCCAACGTTTTGGTTTAACATCAATGAAAGATCAGAGTCAAATGATTCTCGCTCAACAAATTCGTCGCGATTTTCGTCGTAGTTATAAACTTTTTGTACGGAGCGATTATAATTCAGAGGGGTCGCATCCAGAGTTAGTGAAGGCAGACGGTCGGCCTTAAAATACCTGAACTCCCAATAACTTGATAAATACATGTTTTTATTGATAAAAGCGTCTAGCGATTGCCGTGAAGCCATTTCTATTACATCCTGAAGGCTCATTACCTTTTTGTCCTGAGCAAAAACACTTGCACTTAGCAATAAAGAGATAAGGAGTATTATGATTTTGTTTTTCATCTTGATTTTTTTTAGTAGCGTAAAGAGTTAACCGGGTCTTGTTCTGCAGCTCGTTTGGCAGGCACGTAGCCGAAAATAACACCAACGAGTACCGAAACACCAAACGAAATAAAAATAGAGAATACCGAAACAACGGTGCTTATATCGAATATTGCAGTTATGATTTTAGACAGAGCAACACCTAAAATGATTCCAATTATCCCCCCGGAAACACTAATAATTGTTGACTCCGAAAGAAACTGCACAATTATATCTTTTCGCGAAGCTCCGATTGCCTGGCGTACACCAATTTCGCGAATACGCTCCATTACTGATGCCAACATGATGTTCATGATCCCAATACCGCCAACAACAAGAGAAATGCCGGCAATAACACCAAGCACAATGTTAAAGATCTTTTTAGTGCGTTGTTGTTGCTTTAACAGCAGTTCGGGAATTGTAACTTCAAAGTCGTATAGTTCGTTGTGTCGGCGAAGCATCATGCGGCGAATAACATCTGCAGTTGCACTGAGTTGCTCCGTTTCTTTTACCTGTACGATAATTTTGTCCAGCTGATTAAGATTTTCCTTCCCCCCTGAATTGTTATTGTTTCGCGAGTTCATTAGCGATTCCACTTCATCAGCCCGAATTAGAGAGCGGTTTTTAAAACGCATCAATAAAGTTCTGGCCGGAATGAAAATTTTGTTGTCGGTACTTGAAATACCCATTTCATCAGACGCGGATGCAGTAAAGTCGCGTCGTTCAACAACACCAACTACTTTTAACCAGGTTTGGCCGCATTTTATGGTTTGCCCGATTGGATCTTGTTGATTGAAAAATACATTTCTAACATTGTCGCCAATAATACAAACCGGGAACCCATTTTCTGTTTGTTCTTCGGTGAACATTTCTCCGGTACTCAAACCTATTTCAAACAATTCAAAATAGGCATTGGTAATCCCTTCCAGAACCACCGGTTTGCTTTTCCCGTTTAGTATGGCCGAATAGTTAAAATCGATAACCGGGCTAACTTTGCTAACTGTCGGGAGTATGTTTTGTATTGCCTGCGCATCAAGAAGTGTTAGTCCTTTCGAAAATTTCTTGGTGCTTATTTGTGCTCCATCAGAGGCTGTTTCTTCTTGGTCGTCAATACTCGTTTCTGTTGGCGAAATGATGATATTATTTACACCAACCATTTTTATTTGATCGAGAATTTCCTTTTGAGCTCCGTTTCCGATAGCGAGCATGCTTATTACAGCGGCTACACCGAAAATGATTCCCAGAGCCGTAAGGAATGACTTGACTTTATTGGTAAAAATTGCCTCTATACCGGAAACTACATCGTGTCCATAGCGTTGAATATATGCTTTCATGAATTTCGATTTAGAGATTAACCAATAATAATCATGCCTCCGGATGGATTTCCTTTACTATTATTATTCGGAATATAAGGTTTCTTTTTATCCTCCTCTATTTTCTTTTGTTCGGCTGCTTCTTCGGCTGCTTTGCGTTTTATAATTTCGTCGTAAATCTCAAGTCCGGTAAGTTTAATGTCATCTGCATTTTCCGGTTCGCTTAACAATACTTTGTCGCCTTCATTAAGCCCTTTTCTTACCAGAATCAGATTTTCATTCTGGTCGCCCAGATCAACAATTTGTTTTACAATTTTCCCATTATCAAGATAAACATACTGCAATGAGTCATTCTCGAAAACAGCTTCTGCCGGAACAAATAGCGTATCCTGGTAGGTGGCCGTATAGATTACATTACTTGTGGTCATGGCTGGTTTTAAGTCGTTTACATCGCCAAATACCCTTATTTTTACCTCAAATACTTTTGCATCACTTTTGGGCATTGGCTGACCAATGTTGGCTACTGAAACTACTTCTCCTTCCAGTTCTTTTCCTGGAACTGCGTCTACACCAAGCATTACTTTTTGGCCTTTTTTAACTCTTGAAATATCAATTTCGTTAATATAAGTGAGCGAAAGCATCGAAGACATATCAGGCAAAGTAGCAATTACTGGCATCCATGAACTTACTGTCGATCCAACTTTGATTTTTTCGCCGGAATTATCTCTACCATAAATAACCATTCCGTGTTTTGGCGCTGAAATCACCAACGAGCTATATATATCTGCCAACTTAGTAACTCGTGTTCGCCTTTGTTCCAGTTCCATTTTTTTGCGTTCTACTTTTGCCTGGGCCTGACGTTCTTTCAAAATGTAGCCGTTTTTTTCCTGTTCCAGCTTTCGTTTGGCTTTGTCGAGATCCATTTCTGCTTTTCTGATTACCGATGGTGATTCGTATATCGATTCGTCGAGTATAATCTGAAACTCTTCAACTTGTTCGCGTGCATTAATGATTTGGTCGCGTACGCCACTTAAAGTCAGGTTTGAGTCCATTTTAGCATCTTCAAACTCGTTTTCTGCAGTCTCCAGTTCATCACGAGCAGTGCTTAGTACTTCTTCTACTGTTTTTTGATCGAGAGTAGCAACGTAGTCGCCTGAATCGACAACTGTGCCTTCTTCAATCAGATCGGTAATGTTGATTTCATAGATTCGCACATCTCGATCTTGCAGTTGATTTGGTACTACAATCTTTTCTGAGTTTTGGGCTTCGAGCTGTCCACTGGAGTATACAAGTATTTCAAAAGGGCCTTTCTGAACTGTTGCTGAAATTTCGGAGATGTCGCTGTTTGTTCGGGGAAAAACCAAATACACCAGAAACATAATTGCAATGACGATAATTGCAGTTAGCCAGGTTTTTCGTTTCATGTTGATTGTTTTAATTAAATTTGGAGTTATGTTTAACAAAAATTATGCCTTGAAAATTATTTCAACGCAAGATGTGAAAATTCAGAAATAACTTCTGTTAATTGAAGTTAAAAACAACTAAAATTGCAGTTTTTTAACTGGAAAATCAGTTTAGTTTCTTTTTTCCAAGGATTCCAGCTTGCGCAAAAGTCATGATCATTACTCCAATAACGGTTAAAAGTCCTCCGATAAGTTGATGTTTTACCGGGAAGGTGTGAAAAAACAAGTAAGCCCCAATCAGAACAAATATGCCTTTTAAACTTTGTACAATTGCTGAACGCGAAGCTTCGATATAAGTATAGGAGTAATATACCGCAACAATAGCAAGGAAAGGCCCCAGGATAGCTCCAATAGCAATATTCTTCAGCGCAGAAGCAGGTATGCTGAAAGATTGCCCAAAAATAAAAAACATGATCAGACTGTAAACTAACAACCAAGTAGTTCTGTTGAGAACCAGTAATTCCGGACTCAGTCTTTTTACATGAACCTTTACAACCAAAGTAGCCGAAGTAGCAAGAATTGCATTAACGAATACAATGCCTGTACCACTAATAAAAAGTGTTCTTAATGTTGTGCCTCCGGTGTAGCTGATCAGAAAAGCGCCCGAAAGGGCTAGTACTACGCCAACAGCTTCGATCCAACCAAAACGCTCTTTCAGGAGAAACACACCGCCAAGCGTTACCATAACAGGGAACATATTTCCGAGGAAAGACGTAATTGACGGATCGGGGATAATATTAATGGATAAAAAGAAAGTTGTTGTTGTAAGAATTTCTAGAACTCCTAAAATGATCAGAATTCGAATTTGTTGTTTTGTAAGTGTCTTTAGCTGCTTTAGTTTCTTGTTTTTTATGGCAAAAGCTAAAGCGGCAATTGTACCAATTGCAAACCAGTAAACTCCAAACTGTGTGAGGTGTACTTCGTTTAGTGCAGCTTTGCTGAAAATATAAACATTTGAAAAAGCCAGCGTTGCAATCAATGCAAAAAGGTAGCCTTTAAATGTATTCGATTTCATGCTGACAAAGATAGAAAAAATGGGCTTGGCAATGTTTTCGCGAAAGCGAAATATTTTCTTAACCAAGCATTAAGGTTTTGCTTATAACAACTTACAATAATCAGATTCCATTATCTTTGCAACGGAAAATAATTATTGGAGGTTCTCGAGCGCGATATTGGATAGTTCAATTTCCTATTTTCGCTTCAAACTTCCATCAAAAAATAAAATATGTTACCGAAAATTAATCCGATAGAGACGACTGCCTGGCAAAAGCTGGAAGAAATACATTTCGAGTCTGATGCGACTCATATGAAAGAGTTATTTGCACAAGACAGTAAACGTTTTGAAAAGTATTCACTGAAATTTGAAGACATTCTGCTCGACTATTCAAAAAATATTTTGAGTGATGAGGTAAAATCTGTTTTAATTGAGCTAGCTGATGAGTGTGGTTTGAAAGGTGCGATTGAAAGCATGTTTACCGGCGAGAAAATCAATGCAACAGAAAATCGTGCGGTGCTTCACACTGCTTTGCGCAACAGGAGCAATACTCCGGTTATTGTTGATGGCGAAGATGTAATGCCCGAAGTAAATGCTGTGCTCGACCAAATGAAATTATTTTCAGAGAAAATAATTTCGGGGGAGTGGAAAGGATACACCGGCAAGGCAATTACTGATGTAGTAAATATCGGAATTGGTGGTTCAGACCTGGGGCCGCTGATGGTAACCGAAGCATTGAAACCCTACAAAAATCATTTGAATCTGCATTTTGTTTCAAATGTTGATGGAACACATATTGCTGAAACCCTGAAAGTTATTGATCCGGAAACTACGCTGTTTATTGTCGCTTCTAAAACTTTCACCACACAAGAAACCATGACCAATGCTAATTCGGCAAAAGATTGGTTCCTGGCTTCTGCAGGCGATATTGCACATGTAGCTAAGCATTTTGTAGCTGTTTCGACTAATGCGGAAGCAGTTGCCGCTTTTGGTATTGATACGGCAAATATGTTCCGTTTCTGGAACTGGGTAGGTGGCCGTTATTCTTTGTGGTCGGCTATTGGATTATCTATTGTTCTGGGAATTGGTTACGATAATTATATTGAATTGCTGAGCGGTGCTCATGCCATGGATAATCATTTTCGTAACGAAGACTTTGATAAAAATATACCGGTTATTTTGGCTTTAATCGGAATTTGGTACAATAACTTTTATGGTGCCGAAACAGAAGCTATTTTACCTTACGATCAGTACATGCATCGTTTTGCGGCCTATTTTCAACAAGGGAATATGGAAAGTAACGGAAAATACGTTGACCGTAACGGCGAGCAGGTAGATTATCAAACTGGTCCGGTTATTTGGGGTGAGCCCGGAACAAACGGACAGCATGCTTTTTATCAGTTGATTCATCAGGGAACAAAATTAATTCCCTGCGATTTTATTTCTCCTGCTATTAATCACAACCAGTTGGGCGACCACCATCAGAAATTACTGGCCAACTTTTTTGCACAAACAGAGGCCATGATGGTTGGAAAAACCGAGGAGCAGGTTACCACTGAATTAAAAGCTGCAGGAAAGTCTGACGAAGAAATTGCTGCTTTACTGCCGTTTAAAGTTTTCCTCGGAAATATTCCTACGAATTCATTTTTGGTGAAGAAATTGACGCCGCGAGTTCTTGGTTCCTTAATAGCCATGTACGAGCACAAAATTTTTGTACAAGGTGTTATCTGGAATATATACAGTTTCGACCAATGGGGAGTTGAGTTAGGGAAACAATTGGCAAATGCTATTCTGCCTGAGCTAAAAGGTGACGAAAAAGTTACCGGGCACGATGCTTCTACCAATGGGTTGATCAACGCCTGGAAAGAAATGAGATAAGAAAAAAATTAGATAAACTAAGGAATGCCATTCGTTAATTGCGGATGGCATTTTTTATGGGTTTTCTTTTAAACGCTTGGTAAGTTTTGCCATCGCCCGAATAGGCGAAGTGTCGGCATAAAGTATCTCGTACACGGTTTCGCAAATCGGCATGTCAACTTTATAATGCTGATTAATGGTATGTATTGATTTGGCCGCATAATAGCCTTCAGCAATCATATTCATTTCCCACTGTGCAGCTTTTACCGAGTAGCCTTTGCCAATCATTGTTCCGAACATCCGGTTACGGCTAAACTGGGAATAGGCAGTAACCAAAAGGTCGCCCAAATACGCCGGGCTTTTTATATCGCGCGAAATCGGATGTACAGCATCAACAAAGCGTTTTATCTCCTGGATAGCCCTCGAAATAAGTGTTGCATGGAAATTATCACCGTATCGTAATCCGTGGGCAATTCCGGCAGCTATTGAGATCACATTTTTCAACACCGCAGAATATTCTGTTCCCCAAATATCGTCTGATAGGTTTGTAAATATGTATTCGCTTTCAATTAACTGAGCGAATTTTGAAACACGATCTTCGTTAATTCCTGCAATGGTAAGGTACGAAAGCTTTTCCTGGGCAACTTCTTCTGCATGGCATGGCCCGGTAATTACGCCAACCATATCAAAAGGAACATTAAAATGCTGGTTCATGTATTGCACCACAAGTAGGTTTTCTTCTGAAACGATACCTTTAATCCCCGATAGAATGTATTTGTTTTTGAGATCGCTTTTCAAGTTTTGAAAAACTACGGGAAGAAATGCCGACGGAATAGCCAGAACCAAAATATCTGAGTCTTCTACAATCTTGTCAATATCACTGTAAAAAGAAATTCTGTCGGTATCAAATTCAATATCACGCAGATAGCGCGGATTGTTCCTGTATTGCAAAAAAGCTTCAACAGTTTCCGGTTTCCGAATAAACCAGTTAATTTCCTGCACGTTTTCCAACAACATTTTAGAGAGGGCAGTAGCCCAGCTGCCGCTTCCAATAACAGCAACCTTGTCTGTTTTAATATTCATCTCTTTTTTCCCTTTGGCGCAAAAATACAATTTGTAATTCCAAATCAAGAATGATTGATGGGAAACAACCCCGTTTTTATTTGGAAAACGTGTAATGGTGTTGAGAAAGATGTTTTTTGTATGATAGGTATAAACACATTAATGTATCTTAACGGTCTAAAATAACAGACCAATAAATAGATTATCTATGGAGAAATATATCCTGTCGCTCGATGCCGGAACCACCAGCAGCCGGGCCATTCTTTTTAACCATTCCGGAGAAATAATAAGCGTAGCTCAACAAGAGTTTGAGCAGATTTATCCGAAGCCTGCCTGGGTGGAACACGATCCTGACACGATCTGGGAAACGCAGCTGCAGGTAATGAAAGATGTACTCAGTAACGCCAATATAAAAGCAGAGCAGGTCGATGCAATAGGTATTACCAATCAACGCGAAACAGCGGTGGTTTGGAACCGCGAAACCGGAAAGTCGGTTTGTAATGCCATTGTATGGCAAGACCGACGTACTGCCGAATTTTGCGACGAGTTAAAAAGCCACGGGTGGGAGAAAACGGTTGCTGAAAAAACAGGGCTGGTAATCGACTCTTATTTTTCAGGAACAAAAATCAAATGGATACTTGACCATGTAAAAGGAGCGCGCGAACTGGCCACCGAAGGGAAACTCGCCTTCGGAACAGTTGATACCTGGTTGATATGGAAATTAACCGGTGGAAAACAACATATTACAGATGTAAGTAATGCCTGCCGTACGATGATTTACAATATTCATGATCTGAAGTGGGACACGGAACTGTTGGAGCTGTTAAACATCCCGGAGAGTATTTTGCCTGAGGTAAAACCAAGCAGCTTGGTTTACGGAAAAACGTCGGTAGATTGTTTAGGAATCGAAATTCCAATTGCCGGAATTGCTGGAGATCAGCAGGCAGCCATGTTCGGGCAAATGTGTATCAATGAGGGTATGGTGAAAAATACCTATGGAACGGGGTGCTTTGTGATGATGAATACCGGAGAAAACCCCATTGCCTCCAAGCACAAACTGCTGACAACCATCGGCTGGCAAATAGGCGACAAACTAACCTATGCCCTCGAAGGAAGTATTTTTATTGGTGGTGCAGTGGTGCAGTGGCTGCGCGACCAGTTGGGGATCATAAAATCGTCGTCCGAAATTGAAGCACTCGCCCGTGAGGTCGACGATAATGGCGGAGTTGTTTTTGTGCAGGGATTTGTCGGACTTGGGGCGCCACACTGGGATCAGTATGCCACGGGAGCAATCATCGGGCTAACCCGCGGAACAGGAAAAGCTCATATTGCACGAGCGGCTCTTGAAGCCATTGCTTTTCGCTCTATGGAAGTAATTAATACAATGCTAATAGATTCAGGAATTGCGCTTAACGAACTTCGCGTGGATGGTGGAGCGGCTGTAAACGACTTGTTGATGCAGATTCAGGCTGACTCTATTTCAACTACCGTGGTTCGTCCAAAAGTAACTGAAACAACTGCCCTTGGAGCAGCTTACCTTGCCGGGTTGGCAACGGGTTACTGGAGCGATATTGAAGCGCTAAAAAGTCAGTGGCAGGTGGATAAGAAGTTTATTCCGTCCAACGACAAATGCTTTGTGGAGAAAACGATCAAAAACTGGAACAAGGCAGTAGAGAGAAGTAAATCGTGGAGCATGGAGTAGCTCTTTTTGAAATGAAATAATGAATGTTGAATAGCTATAATAACCTATAAAAATATGTTAACTGAACTTTTTGGCGAATTTTTGGGAACCGCCATTTTAATTTTGCTCGGAAATGGTGTAGTTGCAAACGTTAATTTAAAAGGAACAATCGGCAATAACAGCGGCTGGATTGTAGTTGCAACAGGTTGGGCATTAGCTGTCTTTACCGCCGTTTTTATGACCGCCGATTTAAGCGGAGCACATCTGAATCCTGCGGTAACTATAGGCCTTGCAGCAGCAGGAAAGTTTGCCTGGGCAAAGGTTATTCCTTTTATCCTGGCACAAATGGTTGGTGCAATGTTTGGGGCTTTATTGGTGTATTTGTTTTACCGCGATCATTTTAACATTACTACCGAACCCGGAATAAAAAGGGCTTGTTTCTGCACTGCACCAGCAATTGCTAATACCAAAAGCAATTTCTTTTCTGAAATGGTTGGCACTTTTGTTTTGGTACTTGGAGTTTTGTTGGTTACAGTCCCCGAGTTTCGGATGGAAGGAATGAATACCACCAAAGTTGGGTTAGGATCACTCGGGGCAATGCCGGTTGCCCTGGTTGTTTTTGTTATCGGGTTGAGTTTGGGAGGAACCACGGGCTATGCCATTAATCCTGCCCGCGACCTCGGGCCGAGAATTGTACATACTCTTTTGCCATTAAATGCAAAGGACGACTACGGGTGGAAATACGCATGGATCCCGGTAATGGGTCCGGTTACAGGAGGTATTATTGCTGCCTTGGTGTATATGTTAATATTATATTTGCTTCAGTAATGAGCTTTTTTGATATATTGTTGTTTATGTAATTAAACCTAGATATAAAATTATATGCCACACAATTTAAGCGACAGCTCGATTCGTTTGAGAGAAATGATTGAAAAAGCAATAGAAGACCATAAAATAACCAGAGACGAATACGAAAAGATTCTGAATGTTGTTACCGAAGATGGTTATATCGATCGGCACGAACAAGCTTTACTAACCGAGTTGCAACGAATGATTGAAGAAAAAGAAATTCGTTTTGGAGTTTAATTAATCTGATGAAGAAATTTTTGAAAATTGCCGGTACAATTCTGATTGTGCTGGTTATTGTTGTTTTTGGGTACTCTTATATAAGTTTTAATTATTATTCGCCGGAAGATCCTATAGTAGATATAGATCAGAAAAAACTGGCCTATTTTAATGATACCTGGCAGGAATGTCGTGCTGATTTTCGTTCAGAAGCCGAAGAAATGAAAGCCCGTTTTGACAGTGTTGCTCTTTTTGCAGTTCCGGTTAAAAGTAAAACAGGCGACAATCTCACTATTGATTTCTGTTACGTTCCTGCAAAAGACACCACCGAAAAGTTGGTTGTAATAATTTCCGGCACACATGGTATTGAAGGCTATGTGGGAAGTGCCGTTCAGCAAATGTTAATGAATGAGTTTTTTCAGCCGGAAATGTTTAGTAATACGGGTGTTTTGTTGGTGCATGGACTTAATGCCTGGGGCTTTAAACACCAGCGCCGTTTTACTGAAAATAATGTTGACCTTAATCGGAATTTCAGTATCGATGCTTCATTGTTTAAAACTGAAAACGATGGTTTTGTTGCACTTTACGATATGCTTACGCCAAAAGGAGAAGTAAATATGGGAAGCCTTCAAAATCGTTTTTTTATGCTGAAAGCCATTAAGAAGATTGCACAAAAAGGGATGCCGGCATTGTTACAGGCTTTTGCCCAGGGACAATACGAGTTTCCTGAAGGTATCTATTTTGGCGGACAGGATTTCGAACAGCAAAAGCAAATTATTACCGAAGTATTTTCCGAAATAGCAGCTCCTTATCATACCATTCTGAATCTCGATTTGCACACCGGTTTTGGCGAAAGGGGAGAGTTACATTTGTTCCCGAATCCGGTGGATGATCCGGAGTTGAAAGCTGCCATGGAAAACGTGTTTGATGGTTACCCGATTGATTGGGGCGATTCGGATAATTTTTATACCGTCCACGGGCAGTTCGTTGAGTATATTGGCGAGCTTTTCCCTGATAAAACTTCAATCCCAATGCTCATGGAGTTTGGAACGCTGAATACCAGTACTACTGTTGGTGCGGTAAAATCGGCACATATTTCTATTGTTGAAAATCAAGGGGCACATTATGGCTACAAATCAGAAAAAGATAGCTTGAAAGTAAAAGCTGGTTACTACGAAATGTTTTACCCGCCTTCAGAGAAGTGGAGAACGAATGCTATTGAGGTATCAAAACAAATGTTCAGCGATATTTTTGAGAATTTCGAAGCACTTTAGTTATTTAAGAAGATAAGCAACGATTACTCCAAGGTAATTTCCTATGGCATAACCTGCAATTCCCACAACCAGTCCGGTTAAAATTACGTGTCGGTTTTTTAATGCGCCCGCAACAACTGGAACAAAGGGTGGCGAACAGATCAAGGCACTAGTCGAAATAATTACGGTATCTGCATCAACTTTAAAAATGCGTGCCAGCGCGATATGAATAATGTGCGAACCAATAACTGCCAATGCCACATAATAAAACAGCGAAAATGAAATATCAGAAAGTTTGCTGATATCGGCCATTGAAGCTACTGTTAAGCTAAAAATTAGAATAAGGTACATCCCCAGTTGAAAGGTTTTTTTGATGGCTTTTATTTTTGGAATAAATGAAGCTGCAATTCCAAACGAAGTAATCAAAAGAATGATGACAGCCGTTGAGTAATCTTTCGGGAAGATTAAACTTATTGCATAACTGGCTCCTAAAATAGCTACCGACAAGCCAAGTGCGCCAAGCAGCGGGAAAAACGTCTTTTTCCTGAAAATTCCGCTGTACGATTCAAAGTCTTCTTCGAGATTTATTGCATCTTCATTTTCAGTATTTTCAGGTGCTTTAAATTTTGGCAAAAACCATTGGAAAACTTTCTGTCCGACCGATAAAATAAAAACAAGGTACACTGCACTCATAAACAGATCGTAAGTATGTGTCATAATATAAAGTTCCTGCGACACATTTAGCGCTGTTTTCATAGCTGCAAGGTTGGGTGTTCCGCCTGTGTAAACGCCTACCAGCATACCCGAAACCTGCCAGATATTATCAATACTGTTTCGAAAAAGAAAGAATCCGCCGATTACAACAATCAAAACAGAAATAATACCGGTTATCAGCGCTGTAAATGCCGAACGTACCATTTTGAACCAGGCTTTTACATCAATCGAAAATAATATTAACGGTAGTGCCAGAGGAATCGTTACTTCGGTTATGGTGTTTTGAATACTGTCGATTCCTTCGGGCAATATATCCATGTTGCCGATCACTAAACCAACGCCGTAACAAATTAGAACTGCGCCAATCTTTTTCAATATAGAGTAGCGGGCTTCGAGATAGATAACGATAACAGGAGTAAAAATGAACAGTAAAATCAAAGCCAGAAACGGAGTATTCATGCCGGTATTTCCATCGGTTTAGCCAGTAAAGATATTAGAAAGGGGTGAAACAGCAAACTGGTTGTTGGTTTCTGGTTATTTGGCAGACATGTTACTCATTGTTTATAAAGCAATATTTTTCAATGATAATTTGTTAACGGAAAAGCTTAGTTTGATGTCGTTTTTAGAATCCAGTTTTTTACCGTTTCCAATACTTGCGGATCGATGGTTTGTTCAATTTCTGAATACTCTGAAGTAGCTCCCGTTTCGCAAACCTGTAAAAGGTGATTATGGTTTTCAAAGCGAACAGTATCGATGTTTTGGTTACCGCCGGAAGTTACTGCATCGTAAATTTTTTTGAGGTTCGAAACCGGTACCTGAACGTCTTTAGCTCCGTTAATAGCTAAAACCGGACATTTAACTTTTTCGAGTGTTGGTATTGGATCGAACGTAAGTAAATACCTGAACCAATTGTTATTTACTGAAGCAATCTTTTCATCAACCAACTTTTTCATTTGCTCGTTCATCTCGTTATACATTCCCTGCGAAAGGCTGTTTTGTAGCTTTTCTGCAGCTTTTGCCGAATCGGGCTCATTTTTTAGAACCTCGAAAATAGCCTTCTGAACAAATTTTTGTTGTTTAATTGCAAATTCGGGCATTCCGGAAGCACGCATCGAAAGTTCGCCTTGTTCGTAAAGAAGTTCTTCTCCCACTGTTCCCGGGCCAGCCATCATTACAATAAAGGCTACATTGTTCGATTTTGTTGCTGCAATTGGGGCAATCATGCCGCCTTCGCTGTGTCCAACCAACCCAATTTTATCGGGATCAATTTCTTTTCTTGATTTCAGGTAATCAACTCCGGTCAGAATATCTGTTGCGAAATCTTCGCTGGTTGCCGAACTGATATTTCCTTCAGAACCGCCAACGCCGCGGTCATCTACACGCAAAGTTGCAATTCCGTTTCTGGTTAAGTAATCGGAGATAACCAGGAATGGTTTGTGCTCGTAAATGGTTTCATCGCGATCCTGTGCACTAGAGCCTGTTATTAAAATTACCGCCGGGCAGTTTTTTGTATTTCTCGGAAAAGTAAGTGTTCCTGCCAGTTTAAAGCCCGATTCAGGATTGGTGTATTCCACTTCTTCCGATAAATAAGGGAACGGCGGAGTAGGTGTTTGAGGACGTCGAGCAGCTGCAAAATCTCCTGTGCGTTTCAGATTCAAATTAAAAGTTTGGCCGTTTTGCATCCACTTTCCGGTAATCGAATCGGCCGAAAAAAACTTGCCTTCAAAAGTTCCTAAAATAACCGGTACTTTTATCTTTACACTGTCGCCAAGCAATTTAATCTCGCCTAATGGGAGATTGGTTGCACCTTGTTGCGGAACATCGAAAGTACCTTCGAACCTGCCGTCAACTTCGTGGATTTTGTAGATCGTTTTTAATTGCATTCCCGGCAACTGGATCATTCCCGACCAGTTTCCGGAAATATCGCTTGTTTGTGCTTGCAGATTTCCAAAAGAAACAACGAAAACAAGCAACCCCAAAATAGATTTGAATACTGTTTTCATGCGAGTTAGTTGCGTATTATTTTTTATCGAGCACCTTAATTTCTTTCAGTAAGATTTCGAGCGCAGGTGAAACCATTTCGCCATGGTTAAAATCGTCGAGTTCGAAAAGTTTTGTGTCTTTATGTCCCGCCACTTCCATCATCCGGTACATGTACGCATTTTCTTCGTAGCGGCCCAGCATTTCAATTTCGCGGTCGCCGGTAATTAGTACCAGCGGCGGAGCATCGGGACGTACAAAATACAGAGGAGCAAACTCATCGATAATTGGCTGTGTTCCCGGAATCCCTATTTCTTCACGTACGGTAAAATGTGTAATGGTGTGTCCGCTAAACGGAACCAACATTGCAATATCGTTGGCATCAATGTTATATTTGGCAAGGTAATGTTTATCTAATCCAACCATCGAAGTCAGGTAACCTCCGGCAGAATGTCCAGAAACCACAATTTTATCCTTGCTGCCACCATATTTCTCGATGTTTTCAAAAGCCCATGCTACAGCCGCCGCCGCATCTTCGATATAAACCGGGCATTTTACTTTGGGGTAAAGTCGGTAATTTACACCTATAACAGCAATTCCTTTTTCCTTTAATTTCTCCGGAATAAATTTTTCTCCCCCGGTTAGTCCACCTCCGTGAAACCAAACTACAGTGGTGTAATCTTTGGCATTTTCGGGATAATACAAATCGAGTTTGCAGCGCTCTTTTGCATATTCAGTGGCGTTAGAATCGGTGATATACGAAATATTCTCTTTTAACACATAGTTCGTGTTTTGTGCCAGAGTTGTTTGGCTGATAAAGAGAAGGCTGAAAATAAAAAATAGAATATAGTTTTTCATGGTACTGATTTTAGGCGAAAGTACAAAAGAACTTTTTAACCCGAAAGTCGAATTTATGTTAGATATTGGATGTTCAAAATTTTTGTTTCTTCTGTTATCAGCAGGAGATAGCGATTGACATTTTTAAGTGCAATATAAATTGTATTTTTAAGTCGCTAAATTATAAAATCTTGGGCGTGAATAATAATCTACTAATCTACGTTGTTGAAGATAACAAATTGTACAATAAGCTTGTAGTTGATTTTCTTCAGAAGCAGGGGATGAAAAATGTAAAATCATTCCTTAATGGAAAGGATTGTTTAAATGCAGTTAAACAAGGTGAATTTCCGGACATTGTGGTACAAGACTACTATTTGGAAGACTCGACCGGAATTACTGTTTTACAGGCTGTAAAAAAAAGAAGTAAGCGTTCTGAATTTATTTTTCTAACTGCAAATGAAGATTTAGAGGTGGCAGTTAATTCAATGAAATACGGGGCTTTTGATTATATTATTAAAGATAATGATATTGCATTGAAGAAGGTTCTTGATAAAATTGATAAAATATCGAAAATGCTGGATCTGGAAAAACGAAATCGTTTTATCAGAATGGCCATGATCGTGACACTTATCGTTTTAGTCGCGATTGTTGTTCTTCTTTCACTTCATGAGTTTTTTGATTTATTTGGTTTAAAGTAAAAAGAATGCTTAACTAGTTTATTGTTTTGCTTATCCCCGAATGCGTTTTTTGAATTGTCATCAACTATAAAATTTAGATGGTTTAACTTGACCGTTACGAACGGTACCACTTCATTTCCCGTTTTTTTGAGTGCAAATCAAATAATTTGTAATTTTATCGAAAACAGGAAATATGAAGCTTTTTTCGACCCGGCAAATAGCAGAAATCGATAAATACACGATAGAAAATGAACCCATCGCCGATGTAGATTTAATGGAACGAGCATCAATGCAAATTACCAATTGGATGGTGAAACGTTTTTCTACCGAACAGAAGTTGATTTTTTTTGTAGGCCCCGGTAACAATGGAGGAGATGCCTTGGCGATTGCGCGCCAACTGGCCGATCTTGATTTTGTTTGTGAGGTTTTTCTGATGGATTTTGGAAAAGATTTGAACGGTTCGCCGGCTGAGAACTGGAAACGACTGGAACAGCAAGGAAGAGTAAAGTTATCGCGGATTAGAGAGATTAATGAGTTCCCGGAGATTAGTGAAAATGATGTACTTGTTGATGGCTTGTTTGGCTCGGGTTTGAGCCGGCCTTTGGAAGGGCTTCCGGCAGAAATTGTTTCGCGTATAAATCAAACAACAAATACTATTATTTCTGTTGATATCCCAAGCGGATTAATGGGAGAAGATAATTCAACGAATAATCTCGAGAATGTGATTCGGGCAGATTACACCTTGACTTTCCAATTCCCGAAAATCAGCTTTTTATTTGCTGAAAACGAATCATTTGTTGGCGACTGGGAAGTTTTGCCAATTGGCCTTCATCCCGATGGAATTGAAAAACTGGAGACGGATTTCTACTTTCTGGAAAGACAGGACATACAAAATATTCTTCTTGTTCGATCGAAGTTTGATCATAAAGGAACACTCGGACATGCTTTGTTGCTGGCGGGTAGTTTTGGAAAAATGGGTGCTGCGGTTTTGGCGTCGAAAGCCTGTTTACGTGCCGGCGTTGGTTTACTTACCACACACATTCCACGATTGGGCTATACGGTTTTGCAATGTGCTGTTCCAGAGGCAATGGCCAGTGTTGATCAGCACGATTCTGTGATAACCGAATTTCCAAAACTCAAAGCGTTTTCGGCAATCGGAATTGGACCCGGAATCGACCAAAAACAGAATACGCAAAAAGCACTTTGTCAGTTACTTGAGAATGCAAATGTGCCGTTAGTTTTGGATGCTGATGCATTAAATATTCTTTCAGCAAAAAAAGAATGGCTGGAGAAATTACCAAAAGGCTCTATTTTAACTCCACATCCCGGCGAGTTCAGGCGTTTGGTGGGCGAGGCGGAAAATTCATACGCTAATGTTCAGAAACAGATTGAGTTTGCAAAAAAATACAATTGCGTTTTGGTATTGAAGGGAGCTTTTACGTCTATTGCTTTGCCCAATGGAAAGTTGTATTTCAATTCAACAGGAAATCCGGGAATGGCAACAGCAGGTAGTGGCGATACTTTAACCGGGATTATTCTTGGCTTGTTGGCGCAAGGAATGCCTTCGGGAGAAGCAGCTTTATGCGCGGTTTATTTGCATGGGCTTGCAGGAGACATTGCCACTAAAAAACAATCAGAATTTTCGCTGGTAGCCGGAGATATTATAGAATCGATGGGAAAAGCGTATAAAAAGTTGCAGGACTAACAATTTGAATATTTACTTTTGCGTTTAACAATAAAAAATAATATGCAAAATAAAGGTGTCGTTTTCGATTTTAACGGAACGCTTTTCTGGGATACCAAAGAGCAAAACGATTCGTGGGATGTGTTTTTAGAAAATTACGGGCTTGAGCTCAGCGAAGTTGAAAAAAATAAATGGGTGCACGGAATCAATGCCAAAGATACATTCGAATACCTTTTCAAACGACCTGTAGATAATAACGAAGTGGATTGTTTGACAGAAGAAAAGGAGGTGATTTACCGCAAAATGTGTCTGAACGAAGGCATGAAATGGGCACCCGGAGCACTAGAGCTTATTCATTTTCTGAAAGAAAACAATATTCCGATGGCAATTGCAACGGCATCGGCCAAAAACAATGTTGAGTTTTTTATCGAACAGCTTGATTTGCTGGATCATTTTAAACGCGAACATATTATCTACAACGACGGTACACTTCGGGGAAAACCACATCCCGATTTGTTTACAAAGGCAATCGAGGTTTTGGGGCTTCCCGCTGAAAATGTTACTGTTTTTGAAGACTCATTGGCGGGTGTTGAGGCCGCAGAAGATGCCGGTGCCGGTGCTATTGTTATAGTTAATGGTAACGAAGAACATGCAAAACGGTACACGCACCCAATTATTTCTCATTTTAACGAATTCGACAGAAGTAGCCTTGTAAGCAACTTTTAAGCGGCATTCAGTAAGCAACTTATTTGTTGATTTCATTCATTTTGGAAGTGTATTTTATATTTCTCTTTTATGTATTTTTGTGCTATTAGCAGAGTTAATAGTAATGAACAGAAGTCATCAGATAGAGAAAACCTGTCCGGCATGTTTTAAGCCGGATAAAATGCTTTTGTTCATGTATATCTTCTCTGAACTCTGATTCGCATCCATTTCTTATTACCCCCTTATTTATTTGATTTCTCATCACTTATTGTTATTGTTGAAATGGATGCATTTATCACGTGGCACAATTCTCTGGTTAATAAAAATAAAGCCGAAATTGCCGGTTGGGATCAGCTAAAATGGTTGAACAGTTATACGGCCGATGAGGCGCAAAATAAGCGAAATATTCTTACTCAAAATTTCGATGGTAATTGGTTGTTTAAAGACACGAAACCTTACTACAATCAAATCTCGAAAGGTTGCAAACTTTGTGGACTGGGGCAGTGGAGTTGTCTCTTTATTACCGGAAAATGTAATGCCGCGTGTTTTTATTGCCCTACTTCACAACTTGTTGATGATGTACCCACAACACAGAGCCTGACTTTTTCTGACGCGAGGGCTTATGCCGAATATGTTAATCGTTTTAACTTTAAAGGGGTGAGTTTTAGTGGCGGCGAACCTCTGCTTTTTTTCGATCGTACTTTGGAGTATCTGAAGCAGGTTAGAAAGCGATGCAACCCGGATATTTACATTTGGATGTACACCAACGGAATCCTGGCTGACGAGCGAAAGCTCAGGAAATTGGCTGCTGCCGGTTTAAACGAGATCCGGTTTGATATTGGCGCAACAGCTTACAAACTGGATAAATTGAGAATAGCCAAAAATATTATTCCAAATGTTACGGTTGAAATTCCAGCGGTTCCCGAAGAAAAAGAGCGGTTAAAAGCTATGCTACCGCAATTGATTGAAGCGGGTGTTACCAACCTTAATTTGCATCAGTTACGATTAACCAAACACAATTTCGCGAAGCTGGTAAAACGAAATTATACTTATGTTTTTGCTGAACATCCATTGGTGATGGAATCGGAATTTGCTGCACTTGAGGTTATAAAATATGCTCGCCAGAACAGCTTGAGAATTGGGATTAATTACTGTTCTTTCTATTTTAAAAACCGTTTTCAAAAGGCCGGACTTCGTAGCCGTTTAGGATTTGTACTTGCGGCACCCGATGATATGTTGACACAAAATGGTTATATCCGCGAATATGATGGAGAGTATATTAGCTACAAATCACTACGTATTTTTGATGAAAAACCGGATGGATTAACCGTTGAACCATTTGATTTGGGCGGAAAAACAATCTATTTTGCCAAAGAAACCGTCATGCGAGCCACGCGTCTCAGCGGCGATACTAAAAAGGAAGTTGACAAACTTTTGGCAGAGGAGCCGGAAACGATCCCGGACGATCCTCTTTTGTTCCGCATTTGGCAACTGGAGTACATTGAAAACGGGTTGCGGGAATATTAGGTGCAGGATTGATAGTGCTAGCTTGTTAGTACAGTCAGTCTAAGCGTAGTCGAAAACTACAATGCTTAAGCTCGGAGTACAACTTAAACCAAGTCTGTCCATTTTCCCTGCAAAGTGTCTTGCTGCAACGTTTTCTCCAGCATTTCCAAAAAGTCTTTTCGCGGAATAGGTTTGGCGCCTAAACTGGCAGGTGGTCGGTTGGCTGCTGTGCATCGGGTTTCGTAAATTTTTTATGGTAACTCATCTTCCAATTGACAGAGAATTATGCCCCAGCATTTTAAAAATGCTTTTTTATTATGCTTGTTTTATTTTTACCAATATTTCAGGAATTTACCCGTTACTATAGAATATGAAAAAAATCGTATACATAACCACTTTTTTATTATTAAGTTTTAAAATAGTTTCTTCGCAACAGAAAATTGTCATTGAAGGCCAAATAAACGATAGTAAAAGCAATTCGGCGATTTCGTTTGTAAATATCTATATACAAAATAAACCTGTTGGTACAATTAGCAACAGCAACGGTATTTTTTCATTTACATTCGATGGGGCGATAAATGATACTATTGTTTTTTCGCACCTTAATTATGAGAAAAGGAAAATCCCAGTAATCCAATTAACCGAAAAAAACAGTAAGATTACCTTAATACAAAAGAGTTTCGATGTTGATGAGGTTACGGTTACCACGAGTTCAATTCCTGAGATTGTTAATAATGCCGTAGGCAACTCTGTTAAAAAACTAAGAGGCAATTTTCCCATGCTCTTACAAGCTTATTATCGGGAGTTTGTTAATGAAAACGGGCAATACACCAAATTTGCGGATGGAATATTGGACTACCATATAGGTGAAAAGTCTAAGGGGATAAAAACAACAATAAGGGTAAATCAGTCGAGGGCTAAGGAGATGCCCCAAAAAAATGAAACCAAAATTGATTGGGATCTTACATCTCCACTAGACGTGAGGGAAGTTCCCATATTTAAAGCATTAAACAAGTTAGAACAGGTTTTTGGTAAGGATAATGCCCCATATTATAATTTTAAACTTTTTTCTGATACTGCGGACGATGACACTGAAACCCTATTAATTCGTTTTGAGCCCAAATCCAAAATAGAAAAACCGCTTTATTCCGGCAAAATTGAAATAGACCGGTCGAGGAATTTAATCCTCTCTTTTGAATATATTCTTTCTCCGGAAAATGCTGAGTTTTCAAAAGAGATTAACCTTGTTCTATTGAAAAGCAAGTTATTGCAGGGGGAAGTGAAAGTGTTATTCAATGCAATAGGTGCAGACTATTATCCGCGTTATATAAAACGGTATGTTAAAATGAGTGTTTGGAATAAAAAGAAGATAGATGAAACATTTTCATTTCTGAGCGATTTCCTGTGCACTAAAGTTATGGCAACAAAAACAACATTGTTCATTCCAAAGAAAGAAGCTTACAATAAAAAAGCCCTTTACTCTTTGGGGAATAATTATGACTATTCTTTTTGGAAAGAGCAGAATGTAATACCCCTAACTCCTGAAGAAGAAGAAATAATTCATAAAATTGATTAAATATTCGATGTATGCTAAACTTTAATCGATGCTGGTGAAAAGGTATTTTATAATAATCTTTAACTCATGCACAGATATGTTTATTCGCGTAATAATAAATTAGATCCATGTTTTTCGTTGTTGTAGGAGTGAATCCGGTACTAAATAGGTAGGTGAACTTCTTCGCAGCAATTCAAAAATCAGGGCTCCATTACTATTGTCCATTTCCCCTGCAAAGTATCTCGCTGCAACGCTCTTTTCAGCATCTCCAAAAAGTCTTTTCGTGGAATGGGTTTAGCGCCTAAACCGGCCAGGTGATCGGTAGGTTGCTGCGCATCAATAAAAGCAAAGTTGTTTTTTAGTGCAAACTGTATGAGGTGGTAAAAGGCAAATTTGCTAGCATCTGTTTTGGTAAAAAACATCGATTCGCCAAAAAAACAATTTCCCAGAGAGACGCCATACAATCCACCAACTAGCTCTCCTTCAAACCAGGTTTCAAAAGAGTGGGCATAACCCAGTTTATGCAGTTGTACATAGGCATCTATAATGTCGTTGGTAATCCAGGTTTCATCCTCGTGGCGGCGTTTGGTGGTACTACATGCAGTTATTACTTCGCGAAAAGCCGTGTCGATACGTAATTCAAAAATCCCTTTGTTGATTACCTGTCGCAGACTTTTTTTTAATTTAAAATCCGAAGGTAGCAACACCATCCGCGGGTTGGGTGACCACCATAAAATCGGTTCGCCCTCGCAAAACCACGGGAAAATGCCCTGGCAGTAGGCCGACAGCAAAAACTCGGGCGAAAGCTCGCCACCTTGTGCCAGCAATCCATCATCATCGGCCTGGTTTGGATCGGGAAAATCTATCATTTGCTACAAATATATTAAACACCGGCAGAAAGAGTGGTTGGCAAGGTTGGCTTTTTATTTTTCTTAATTCACGATTTGAAATTTTATCTGTCCATCAAAATAATTTTGATAATTTTGAGTCTTTATAAACAAAGTCAACAAAATCAGAATGATGAACAAGAATGGATTGAAATATCTCGTAATTATAATTGGGTTGATGATTGTACTGCCAAGTTACGGACAGCGTAAAAAGAAGGACGATGACGAAGTGATACCCACATATGTTGAAGGAATAACATACGCATTACCGCGAACAGGTGTAAAAATATATGTTGAGGCTGTGCGCGAGAAGTTTGAACCCGGGCCTTATGCTGCTTATGCTGAACAGTTACTCGGAATAAAAGATGCCAAAACACGGCCTTCAACAAAATGGATGTTGAGTGATGTTAAAATCGGTACTTTTTCAGAGCCTGATCCTGAGCAGGTTTACAAAGCAATGGGTGATGCTGCATTCAGAATAAGTTTGGCAGCAAATGGTTGTCTGGCAGGTGTAAATTCAAAAAATGCAAGTGCCGTTCTTACACAACTTCCATCGAATAAAACATTTAAAAAACCAGAGCTGGAAGATGGTTTTTCGTTCGAGTATTTCTCTGATACACCTTTTGTTATTCCCGGAGATTCTACAAACAATTTCAGGCCAACACGTGTAAGTGTTGAGCAAAAAGCTGCCGAAGCCGCAAAGCGTGTTTTGAATTGCAGAATGAACCAATATGATCTGGCGGCTTTGCGAATTGATGGCGAATATCCAGATGGAAAAGCTTACGAGGTGAGTTTGGAAGAATTGAAACGCACCGAAGAAAACTACATCAAATTGTTTGTGGGAAGAACTACTTACAAAACCGAAACCTATAGTTTTGATTATGTGCCGGGCGCGAAAGATAAAAATGCCAGTGTTGTTTTTCGTATTTCCGACGAAAACGGTGTTGTTCCGGCAACTGATCTTTCCGGGAAACCGGTAATGATTGAATTTGAACCGCTGACAGATTTAAGCGATCAGTACAAACAAAAAATGGGCTCGGATAACCCGGTAGCAGGTAAAAGTGGTGTTTATTACCGTATGCCGGGGCTGGCCAACATTAAAATTACTTACGAGCTGAATACGCTGGCAACTTTGCGGGCTACCGTTGCACAGTTTGGTTCGGTTGCTCCGCTTCCCGAAGAAATGCTTCTTGGTGATTATGTTATTGAGTTTCATTCCGAAACAGGAGCTATTCGCTCTATTCAACTTAAACAGTAAAAAAATGTAGCAGATAGGAAGCTCGGTTGAAGTGCCGGGCTTTTTCTATGCGTATATCCGGCGGTTTCCTGATTTTGTTGTTGAATGCTTAATCAACTATATTTCAAAAAGAGCTTAGTGTTTTTTTCAATAGATTAAATGTTTTCGAGCTTAAGTGTTTGTTTTTTATCTATTTATTCCCGAAGAAAAGTCTAACTACTGGCACCTTCAACAAAAAATACCCGGAAACAAATTTGCTTCCGGGTATTCCTTATTTTTTTGTGCAAAAATCTTAGTGAATTCCTTTCATCATTCTCCCTAATACCGGAGCAATTAAAAATGCAACTGCGGCCAGGATAATCGAGTAGATTGCTATAAAGTAAAATGTTGGTAAACCCAGCCAAAGGCAGATCGCTGTCATTGCAGCAGCAAGGTAATTTCCCAGTGCAATTGACGCAAACCATGTTCCCATCATTACAGATGTAATTTTTGGAGGCGAAAGTTTTGTGATCATTGATAGACCTACTGGAGACATACAAAGCTCACCCATTGTGTGTAACATATAAACCACAACTAACCAAAGTGGGCTAACTAAAGAAGTTGCTGCTTTATCATTGGCTAAACCAATAATTAAAAATCCCACAGAAAGAAATACAAGTGAGAATCCAAACTTATTAGGGGTTCTGGGGTTGAGTTTTTTTCTCGCTAACCTGTCCCATACAATCGTGAAAATCGGTGCCAGGATTACAATAAATGCAGCATTTACCGACTGGAACCACGAAGCCGGAATTTCCCAGCCGAATACTACCCGGTCGGTAAAATCTTTGGCAAAAGTATTAAATGAAGTTCCTGCCTGCTCAAATCCCGACCAAAATGCAATATTGAAGAGTGCTAATACGAAAATAACACCAACTCGGCTCCACTCGGTTTTTCCTTTGGTATTGGTAACAATAGTGTAGCCTAAATAACTGAATCCTGCAACTGCAGCGGTAATAGCAATAATCTTAGTTACAATTGGCGGAATCGATAAAATACCGAGAACGAGTCCTAAAACTAATGCAGTAATGACCAATGCGTTTACTACTATCTTTCCCCAATCAGTTCTGTCCAAACGATGCTTCTTGTTTCCATCATCTTTTGGGCGCAACCCGATGCTATAAGCAGTTCCTCTTTGTTGTACCGTTGTTTCTTTTACAAAAAACCAAACAATGGAGGCAAGCATTCCGGTGCCTGCTGCAATAAATCCCCAGTGCCAACCAATTTTTTCTGCCAATGTTCCACCAATAAAGTTGGTAACCAAAGCACCTAGGTTTATTCCCATATAAAAAATAGTAAAACCATTGTCACGCTCGTTATCTCCCTGTTGGTATAAACCTCCAACCATAGTGGAAATTACGGGTTTGAAAAAACCATTTCCTAGAATTAAAAGTCCCAAGCCCCCATACAACATAAACTGTTGTATGTGTTGTAGATCCCCTGTATGTGTAATTTTTCCATAATAGGAGCCAAATGCCATCGTAAATTGTCCAAACGCCATCATTAATGCTCCTACATAAATAGAGAATCGCTGCCCCCAAATTTTGTCGGCCAGCATACCACCGATAATTGGTGTTAAATAAACTAGTGAAGTAAACAGACCATAAATTGCATATGCACTTGTATTATTCAGGCCAAAGCCTCCTGTGGCAAGTTCTGCGGTTAAAAATAGAACGAAGAATCCTCTCATCCCATAATAACTGAAACGTTCCCAGAACTCAGTAGCGAATAGAGTTGATAGACCTGCCGGATGTCCAAAGAAGGCCTTGTCAATATTTTTACTCATAATAATGTATTGTATTAATTTCTTCTAAAGTCTGCTAAAATATCAATTATCTTCAAAGAAATCGGTGAAACATGTCAGCTTTTGTATTCTTCTGTCTAATTTTATCAACTTTTAAAAATTTTTGAGTTGAAAGTGCACAAAATGTAATTTCAAATGTTTCTTAATTGATGTGATAAAAATAATCAATGAAGGGTAATTATTAAAGAACTTAAAAGATGTACTTATGAGTGAAACAATAAAAGCATTGGAGCCAAAATTAGTTTGGGAGATATTTTCTGAGTTGACTGAAATTCCGCGCCCGTCGAACCACGAGGAAAAGGTTCAGGAATGGGCGGTTAATTATGGGAATAAGCTTGGGCTTGAAACCATAAAAGATGAGGCTGGAAACGTAATAATAAAGAAGCCTGCCACGCCGGGGATGGAAAACCGGAAGACTGTTATTTTGCAGGGGCACCTGGATATGGTGCCGCAAAAGAACAGCGACAAAGAACACAATTTTGAAACCGACCCGATTGAAGCGTATGTTGATGGCGAATGGGTAACGGCAAACGGTACAACCTTGGGTGCTGATAATGGAATTGGTGCTGCATCGGCACTGGCTGTTTTGGCTTCGGATGCGCTTAAGCATGGACCAATAGAAGTTCTTTTAACTGCCACCGAAGAAACCGGAATGGACGGTGCCATGGGATTGAAAGCTGGTATCTTGGATGGTGACATCCTTATTAATACCGATACTGAAGAGGAAGGCGTTTTTAGTGTAGGATGTGCCGGAGGTATTGATTTTACAGCTACTTTCAAAAACAAGCAAAAGAAAGTAGGATCGAAATACGTAGCTTATGAGTTGAATGTGACCGGGTTAAAAGGAGGACACTCGGGTGTTGATATTCACTTAGGGCGTGGAAATGCCAACAAGCTGTTTTTCCGTGTGCTAAAAACGCTTCAAAAAGAACTTGGTGTAAAACTGGCCGACATTCGGGGTGGAAGTTTACGCAATGCTATTCCTCGTGAAGCTTTTGGTGTTATTCTCGTAAAAGCAACGAAAGAAGACGCTTTGGCTACTCTGGTTAACGAGTTAGCTACAGTGATAAAAGAAGAGCTCGAAAACGTTGAGCCGGGTTTAACTATTGCTTTGTCTGAAACCGAATTGCCAAAACTGCGCATGGATGGTTCATTACAGAAAAAGCTTACCAACGCTATTTGGGGAGCACCAAACGATGTGGTTCGAATGAGTGACTCAATGCCGGGAACCGTTGAAACTTCTACCAACCTTGCCATTGTGAAATCGGACAAAAAGAAGGTGGAAGTGTCTTGCCTGGTTCGTAGTTTTTCTGAAACTGCAAAAGATGCATTGGCTTCCCGCCTCGAAGCAGTGTTCTCGTTGGCAGGTGCAAAAGTTAAGTTGTCGGGCAGCTATCCGGGATGGAAGCCTAATATGCATTCTGAAGTGCTTGAAGTTATGAAAGGTCTTTACGAAAAACAGTTTAGCGTAAAACCTCAGTTACTGGCTATGCATGCCGGTTTGGAATGCGGAATTCTTGGGGCAACCTATACGAACTGGGACATGATTTCAGTTGGGCCTACAATCAAATTCCCACATTCTCCCGATGAGAAAGTGAATATCGAAACGGTGCAGAAATATTGGGATTTTCTGGTGAATACGCTGGAGAATATTCCTGAAAAATAATTGGAAATAAACGATTTAGGATAGAATAATCAAAGTGTCATCTTTTTATAAGATGGCACTTTTTTACTCCATTTTCAGGTTTCCCTGCTTATCAAACTCCCAGAACGGAGCCCAGGCAATTTCCCAGGAATGTCCATCGGGATCTGCAAAATAAGCATCAAAGCCTCCCCAGAAAGTATCTCGCGGCTTAACCAGAATTTCTGCACCGTTTTCAACTGCTTTATTAAAAACGGCAGTTACAGCTTCTTTCGAATCCTGATTTATTGCGAGAGTGACACCCGAAAAACCGGAACGTTTGGCCGGAACGCCGGCATCTTCTGCTAACTTATCCAGAGGATAGAGCCCCAGTACAATTCCGCCATGATTGAAAAATACAATGTTTTCGTCGCTGTCGGGAGTCGGTTCCCATCCCAGCGCATTCTTGTAAAAATTGCGCGCGGCTTTTAGATCCTTCACCCCAAGGGTTACAATGTTTAAACGTGGTTTCATAAATTGAATAGTTAGTACCTTGGAATAGTTCGTATTAATTCGCCTTCGGTAGTTATAAAATGCCCCATAAGATTGGTTGTCAGGCACGAATGAACCGGAATAATTTCAACCAGATCGCCGATATTTATTTGGCGGAAATTTACCGGTGTAACTTTTAGTATTCCATGTTCTTGTGAAAGTCGGGATAGGTAGTTATTGTTGTCGAGAAGAACCTTCTTCCCGTCTTTTTCAAGAATAATTTTACCATACGAAGATTTGCCATCAGTATTTAATATGGTCTCTTTTGAGAAATGGATTGCACCTCCGTAAATAACAATTTCATTTCTCGAAACATGCTTGGCAACAACAGGGCACATCATGCGAACAGCAATATCATCGATGTTGCACACCCCGAGGTTGTGCTGCATTAAATCGTAAAATACAAAGTTGCCGGGGCGTATTTCGTCCACACTGTCAAAATTGCCACAAATACTAGCCGATGGAGTGTCTCCTATACTTATTTCAATGTTCGGATAATTTTTCTTGTAATTATTTTTGAGCTTTTTAAGCTTAAGCAGTGCGTCGAAATGACGGCTAAAGATTTCGTTAGTCGACCGCGCAGAGTAAGTATGCCCGGCATGAGTGAGAAATCCTTTAAAAGTAAGTTTGTTGTTTTTTTTCAGTTCCTCCAGAATAGAATCGATCGACCCAGTTCGCGACGAAGGAATACCTGTTCGGTTATAGCCTGTGTCTATTTTAAGGTATACGCCGATGGGGCTGGAAGCCTTTTGGGCTAATGCCTCGGTTGCCTCTTTGTTTTCAACCAATACATTTAACGAACAAGATGTTGCCAGTCTGTTTATATTGTTAATTTCGAAAATATTAAGAGGAAAGGCAATTGTGATGTCTTTCCATCTATTTGTATTGAAATATTCGGCCATTTGAACAGATGAAACAGTAATGGCTTCAACACCGAACGAACGAAACCATTCGCCGATTTGCGCTGATTGGTGTGTTTTAAAGTGGGGCCGAAAACGCAGCTTGTGCTGCTCGGCTTTTTGCGCCATCCACTCAATGTTTCGAAGACAGGTTTCTTTGTTTAGCAACAAAGTGGGTCTGATAATTTCAATCATTTCAAACTTAACTGGTTAATCGTTTTAATTTTTGTGCCAGTGTATTTCGGTTAAGCATCAATTTGTTTGATATTCCAACTTTGTATATGTGCGGGCTAATAAACCGTTTGTGTTCTTCCGGTAAATTCTCTGCTCTGGATTCAAGATAAGCATGAATCTCGGTGGGAGTCTTCTGTGAAATCAGTATCTCTCCATTTTCAAATACTTTTGAAAATAGCGGCTCGAAATTCAAAGCTTCTACATTGGTACTTTTCTCAGTATAAACCGGATGGCAAATTGTCTCGACTTCTTCGGGCGCTTCATTATGCAGAAGAATCCCGTCTCTGTAAAACTTTCCTTCTTCATCGATAAACCTAACCAATTGTTTTTTGCCGGGGAGCGTCATTTTTTCTGTGTTTTCCGAAAATTTCATTTTAGGCTTTTCATCAATCTCTGCCAGTTTGTACACACCGTCGAGCGCAGCGTTTGGTTTCCCTGTAACCATTTCGGTACCAATTCCAAACGCATCAATCTCTGCATTTTGATCCTGCAGCAGTGTTTTAATAACGTACTCGTTTAGTTGGTTCGATGCCACAATCTGAACATTACTAAAACCTGCCTGGTCGAGCATCCTTCTCGCTTTTTTACTTAGGTAAGCAAGGTCGCCACTATCCAATCGTATGCCTTTAAGTGATTGTCCGGCCTGTTGCATCTCTTTTGCAACGGTAATTGCGTTCGGCACGCCCGACTTTAAGGTATCGTAAGTATCTACCAGTAAAATGGTATTGTCCGGATGAGTTTTTGCATATGCTCTGAAAGCTTCCAACTCGCTATCGAAACTTTGTACCCAACTGTGTGCCATTGTCCCGCTAACCGGAATTTTGAAAAGCTGTCCGGCCAGTGTATTTGACGTTGAACTTGCACCGCCAATACAAGCTGCACGACTGGCATGCAATGCTCCGAGTCCCTGAGCACGACGAAGCCCAAAATCAGCAAAAGGCTTTTGTCCCGAAGCCAGTTTTATCCGGTAGGCTTTTGTTGCAATTAGCGACTCAAAATTAAGGATGTTCAATAAGAAACTTTCAATTAGCTGACATTCGATGATGTTTCCCTCAACGCGCATTAGTGGTTCGTTTGGAAATACAATCTCACCTTCTTTAACGCTATATATCTTTCCTGTAAATTTAAATTGAGCCAGATAATCGACAAACTCTTTATTCATTCCCTGGTTCAAAAGAAACTGACGATCGGATTCCGAATAAACGAAACTTTGCAGCATCTCAAGGAAATCCCAAAGCCCGGCAAATACAGTAAAGCCGCCATGATAGGGATTGGTTCGGAAATAATAATCGAAAGTTACTTGCTGTTGCTGCTTCTGACAAGCAAAATAGCCTTGCGCCATAGTAAGTTCATAGAAATCGGTATAAAGCCCCAAACTTTGATTATCTGTATGCAACATCTCCCCCTATATTTTGAGTTGCATTAAATATAACCAAGAAAATCAGGATTTGAAACAAATAGCCTAACTACATGGAAAATACGCTGGAAACATTAACTATTTTTAATGTGACCTCTATTTTGCGGAAAAATGAGAAGATTAATTAACTTTTGCTTTTTTCCAAAAAGATGGTTTGCTCGCGGTTTGGACCAACAGATGCAATCGTGATTGGAATTCCCATTTCGTCTTCAATAAAGTTGATGTAGTTGTTCAGTTCTTCCGGGAACTCATTCTGATTCTTAATCTTTGTAAGATCAGTTTTCCATCCTGGAAGTTCAACATAAACCGGTTTTACATCGTCGTTTAGTTCAAACGGGAAATGTTCAACTACTTCGCCATCAATTTCGTATCCAACACATACTTTTATGGTGTCAAAATCATCCAGAACGTCGGCTTTCATCATGATCAGTTCTGTAACACCATTTAGCATTACCGAATATTTCAGGGCTACTAAATCGAGCCAGCCACAACGACGTGGACGACCTGTGGTAGAACCAAACTCATTGCCAGCTTCGCGGAGTTTATCACCTGTTTTGTCATGCAATTCAGTAGGGAAGGGGCCCATTCCAACGCGTGTACAGTAAGCTTTGAAAATTCCAAATACTTCACCGATTTTGTTTGGTGCAATTCCTAAACCTGTACAAGCACCTGCGCAAATGGTATTAGAGCTTGTTACAAAAGGGTAGGAACCAAAATCGATATCCAGCAATGTTCCCTGAGCACCCTCTGCCAATACCGATTTTTCCTGCAGCAGTGCATCGTTGATTAATTGCTCAGAGTCTACTATATTGAAGGTTTTCAGCAGTTCAACCCCTTCAAACCAATCTTTCTCGCATTCATTCAGCATTTCTTCGTAGTCGAATTTGAAGAATTCAGAAAGCATTAACTTGTGGTTATCAATGCGCTGTGTGTATTTTTCTTCGAAATTGTGAAGAAGGTCGCCAACTCTTAATCCTTCACGACCAATTTTATCCTTGTAGGTAGGTCCAATTCCTTTTAGGGTTGAACCAATTTTTGTATCGCCTTTTTGTTTCTCAGAAGCCGCGTCGAGTATGCGGTGAGTAGGCAAAATCATGTGAGCCTTTTTCGAGATGAAAAGATTCTTTGTTAAATCGATACCAATCTTACTCAACGACTCTATTTCCTTTTTGAAAACAACAGGATCGATAACCACTCCGTTTCCGATTACATTCATTTTGTTTTCGCGGAAAATCCCTGACGGGATAGTGTGTAATACGTGTTTTATATCGTTGAATTCTAATGTGTGGCCTGCATTGGGTCCTCCCTGAAACCGTGAAATAACTTCATATTTTGGAGTCAATACATCAACAATTTTTCCTTTTCCTTCATCTCCCCATTGGAGACCCAATAAAACATCTACCTTCATTTGAATTTTGATTTTTATTTTACATGCAAAACCGTGAAAATTAATCCTTGGGACGAATTTTCACGGCTTTCTGTTTAAGCATCTAAAAGTAGTAATTATTTTAATGCACAGGCATAAAAAAAACCTTCGGGAGGAAGGATTTTATACTTTGTTAAGAACCTGGTGCTTATTTCTATTTTGTTGATTCGCCATAAATATACAGCGTGTGGTGCGACAATTTGAAATTATGTTTTTGACAAGCATCTTCAATAATCTCCCGAATTCTGGGGTCGTAAAACTCCACAACATCACCGTTGTTAATGTTAATCAGGTGGTCGTGTTGTAACGTTGCAAATGCCTTTTCAAATTGAGCTATGTTTTTGCCAAACTGGTGTTTAACAACGAGCTTGCAGTCCAACAGTAAGTCAATTGTATTATACAAAGTTGCCCTACTTACCCTGTAGTTATTGTTCTTCATTGAAATATACAACGACTCAATATCGAAGTGTCCTTCGCGGCAATATATTTCGTCGAGTATTGCAAATCTTTCAGGTGTTTTTCTGTGTCCGTTCTTTTCCAAATATTCGGTAAACATGTTTCTTACTGTTTCCCGTGTCTTTTGGTTATTCATAATTAAACCAATTTTAAATAGAACTCAAAAATATAAATTTTTTTGATTCTTTTAGAATGGATATAAATTATTCGTTGAGGTTTTCTACGCGGGTTACGTTTTCTATTCCTTTTATGGTTTTTAAGCGGGTAATAAGATCTTGCAAGTCATCGGCATTATGAATGTACAGAAAAAGATCGCCTTTAAAAATGCCATCGTGCGTATCGAATTTTACGGAGCGCATGTTAATGTTGTGCCCTTTTGAAATTACGTTGGTAACTTCGTTTACAATACCCAGCCGGTCAAAACCTTCCAGATCGAGCCTGGTGAGGTACGATTGGCGTTTGAATTTTGTCCACTCGGCTTTTACAATTTTTTCGCCCTGGTTGGTAAGTAGTTTGGCTACTTTGGGGCAATTAATTTTATGAATACTAACATGATCGTCGGTACTTAAATAACCTACAACCGGATCGCCGGGAATTGGATTGCAACATTTTGCCATTGTGAAAGTGACATTGTCCTGCGCTTCTTTAAGTACAAAGGTTTTCTTTTTGTCAATTGGCTTGTTTTCAGATTCTTCGTCAGCTTTTTTCTTGCCACCACCACCAAAAGTGATGTTCCAGTATTTAACCAGTTTATTTTCCGATTTTTTTCCGATAATCTCTTTCAGGTCATCTAACTCAATTAAGCCCATTCCAACTTCAGAATACAGTTGGTCTTTGTTGTTGAGGTTGAAATGACCAGTAAGCTTCTTCAGGTTATTTGAACTCAGCGGTTCTTTTATTTTTGAGAAGGCCTCCTCAATAATTTGTTTGCCTTGCTCTATATGTTTGCTTTTTTCGAGTTTGAAAACGTCTTTGATCTTTCCTCTGGCTTTGGCTGTTGCCGAGAATTTTAGCCACTCTGGTTTTGGCGACTGGTTCTCAGAAGTAAGTATTTCTACCTGATCACCATTTTGTAAAACATGGCTGATCGGAACCAGTTTCAGGTTAATTTTGGCACCGATACATTTATTCCCGAGATCGGTATGTATATCGTAAGCAAAGTCTAAAACAGTTGCCCCCTGGGGCAGCGAAATCATATCGCCTTTTGGCGTAAAAACGTTGATTTCTGTGGCGTATAGATTTAGTTTGAAATCATCCAGGAATTCAAATGCATCTGAGTTCTCGCTTTGCAGAAGTTCCCTGATTTGTTCGATCCAGGGATCCAGCTCGTTTTCGAAAGTGCGAATATCTTTGTAGCGATAATGTGCGGCAAAACCATGCTCGGCAATGTCGTCCATTCTATCCGTTCTGATCTGTACCTCTACCCAATTTCCGCGAGGTCCCATCACCGTAACATGTAACGATTCGTAACCATTTGCTTTTGGCGTTGTAATCCAGTCGCGAATCCTGTCCGGCTTTGGTTTATAAATGTCGGTTACAATTGACAGCACATCAAAACATTGTCTTTTTTCCGAGATTTTCGGATCAGATTTAATAACGATTCGGATGGCCAGTATATCGTAAATTTCGTTGAACGACACCGATTTCTTCTGCATCTTTTGCCAAATCGAATGCGATGTTTTCAAACGGTGGGTAACAGTACAATTGAAGCTTTCGTTTTTTAGCTTTTCAATAATTGGCTGAATAAACTCGTTAACCAGGTAAGTTCTTTTTTGCGCCTGATCGTGGAGCATTAACTGTATTTTCTCGTATTCTTCCGGATGTTTATGTTTGAAACTAAGATCTTCGAGTTCGTTTTTAATGGCATGTAAACCCAACCTGTGAGCAAGCGGAACATAAAGGAAAAGTGTTTCGCTGGCAATTTTTATCTTTTTCTGGGGGGCCATTGAATCCAACGTTCGCATGTTGTGTAAACGGTCGGCAATTTTTATCAAAATCACCCGAACATCATCAGAAAGTGTCATCAACATTTTCTTCAATGTCAAAGCATGTCTCGAATCAAAGTCGCCGGAGAGTTTTGTTAGGCCGTCAACAATTCTGGCAACGCGTTCTCCAAACATACTTTCGATATCAGAAAGACGATATTCAGTATCTTCAACAACATCGTGCAAAAGTGCCGAAACAATTGACGTTGCTCCAAGACCGAGGTCAACGGCAACAATTTTTGCAACAGCAATCGGGTGTATAATAAAAGGTTCGCCCGACTTTCGTTTTATGCCGTCGTGTGCAGCATTTGAAAATCGAAAAGCTTTCTCAATTCGCTCTAATCTTTCTTCGTCGAATTTTCCTTCCAGGACTTTTTGTAAATCCTGATAGCGATCCTCTATGTAGCTTATTTCTGCTTTTGTAAAATGTTGCACTTCAAAAACAATTTAAAAATCACTAAAAAATCCCGTCTGCTAACAGGTCTTGAATATATAAATTCTTTCCAATTCCTGCTTTTCTCCCTGCTAATAAATCCCGCTCAGTGTCTCCAATTAAAACCGACATTTCGGGATTAATATCATATTCTTGTATTGCCTCAACAATCATCCCTGGATTTGGTTTTCTACAGGAGCATGGTCCTGATATTTTGGGGAGGTGTGGGCAATGATAAACTTTCTCAATTTGTATTCCTTTTTTGAAAAATTCTGCTTTTAACCAATCTGTTAATTGAAGGTAATCTTTTTCTGTATATAAACCTCTAGCAATGCCCGATTGGTTAGTAACAATAAAAATTAAATAACCTTGCTGAGCATATTTTTTTACCAACTCAAAAATCCCAGGTTGGAATTCAAATTTCTCTTTTTCGTAAACGTAACCTTTGTCGATGTTTATTGTCCCATCACGGTCTAGAAAAAGCGCTTTTTGTTGGTGTTCATGATTCATGTCCGAAAAGTTGCTGCTCTACTCTTTCGCAAATAATATGGCCAATCAAAAGGTGCACTTCCTGAATTCGCGGAACATTAACTGCCGGAACTTTTAAAATATAATCGCTGATTTCGGTCAGGTTACCTCCTGTTTTCCCACTAAGTGCTACTGTGGTGATGCCCATTTCTTGCGCCATTTTAAATGCTTCAACAATATTGGGCGAAGTTCCCGAAGTAGATAAGCCAATCAAAATATCTCCTTTTTTCCCGTATCCTTCAATGTAACGCGCATATACTTTTGTAAAATCGTAATCGTTAGATACCGCTGTTATAAACGATGAATTTACATGACAAGCTTCGGCCGCAATCGGTTTGCGGTCTAACTTAAATTTGCCCGATAATTCGGCTGCCAGGTGTTGAGCTTCGGCCGAACTGCCACCATTTCCGCAAAATATGGTTTTATTGCCATTTTTATAAGCCTGAACGATTACATCGGATACTTTGTCGATAAGCTGCAAAAAGGTTGTATCCTTTTGGATGAATTGGATCAGATTGGCAAGCTCTTCAAAAGTCTGTGCGCTATTTGACATTAAACGTCTGTTTTAATTTTCTTGCAACAAATTTATCAATCGGGAAAGTAATATCATCTTCTTTTAACGCATTTATTTTTACCCACCTGAAACTTTGTGTTTGCGAACTTCCAATTTTAAAGTCGAATGCCTGTTCCGATATCTTAAATTGCAATGGTTTTTTCAGATCAACAAGATAGTAAACACTTATCAGTTGTGTATTTTCAAAAAACTGAGCTTTTTGGTAAAAGTGGGTAGTGTAAAAGTGGCGGATATTTTCCAGTTCCTGTCCTGCACATTCTTCTCTGAATTCTCTTCTCAGCCCGTCTGTCAGTCCTTCCCCAAATTCTAATCCCCCGCCCGGGAATTTGGTCATTTTCATGTTCAACTCAAATTCGTCAGATACCAGAACTTCTTGTTTTGAATTAACAACCAGCCCGTACACACGAATTAGAAAACTGCCTTTTTTATCCATTTTTCTTAATCTGTTCCGTTATGTAGTCTAGTATTTCTTCTTTTTGATTGGGCCCGAACCACTTCATTTGCTCATCGCGCCTAAACCAAGTGATTTGTTTTCGTGCATATCGCCTTGAATTTCGTTTGATCAATTCAATGGCTTTTTCTTTTGATATCGATCCGTCGAACCAATCGAACAGTTCGCGGTAACCAACCGTATTTAATGAATTTAGATGTTTTTGAGGATAAACACGTCGGGCTTCCTCTATTAAACCTTGTTTTAGCATTTCGTCAACGCGCCTGCTAATTCGCTGGTGAAGAACTTCCCGGTTAGTATTCAAACCAACTTTTATAATATTGAAAGGCCTTTCTTTTTGTGGATTGGTTCGAAACGAGGAATAGGGTTTGCCGGTCATGAGGCAAATTTCAAGTGCGTGAATTATGCGTGCCGGGTTTTTTAAATCAACTTTATCGTAATAAGTTGGGTCGAGTTGTTTTAACTGCAAACGTAAACTCTCAATACCATCAGTTTCGAGCTGCGTTTTTAGGTTATTTCTGATTTCTGGATCAGCATCAGGCATTATGTCAATTCCTTTGTAAACGGCATCAATATATAACATCGATCCTCCTACCAACAAAAGTACATTGTGCTGCTGAAACAGTTTTTCAATAACGGCGAGTGCCTCGTGTTCGTACCTGCTGGCGTTGTAGTTTTCTGTAATTGAGTGAGTTTGTATCAGGTGATGGCGAATGGCTTCCAATTCTTCCTTCGACGGAACAGCCGTGCCAATTGAGAGTTCTTTGAAGATTTGACGCGAATCGCTTGAGACAATTTCGGTTTTGAAGTGCTGTGCAATTTCAATACTCAACGAGGTTTTACCAATTCCGGTTGGTCCGGTTAATACAACTAGCGTTTTAGGCATAAACAAATCCATTTTTGGCAAATTAAGGACAAAAAAAAGACTGCTCAAAATTTGAACAGCCTTGGAATTTCATTAAACGGATTACCAATTATGTCACTCTAATCAGAAATCATCCATTTCACCGAAGATTTCTGTGTAATCGTCGAGTTCTCCAAAATCCATGTACACTTCTTCTTGTAGTTCAGTTTGTTCATCTACCGAAACTTCTTCTCCCAGTACCTGGACCGGAGCATCACCTAATTTTAGAGTGACTAATGGTTCATTAAGATTTTTTTCCATAATAATTCCAGTTAGTTCTATTAAAAAAGATCTGTCGTTCAAAAAATCGAAAGTATAAATTAGCTTTTGGCCTTCCTCTTCTAACAAATCATTTAGTTTTGTTTTCTGCATAATAAAGAAAGCAGCCCCATTTATACCCAAATCAAGCATAGAAATTTCAACCAGCTTTTTCCAGCGCTTGTCTGAAACAAAAAATGATGCCAGTTGATGCGATTCGAAACCAACACTTTTCTGAATAATACTATGAAAATCGAAAAATGAATGTTTTTCGTCGAGTGCAACCTCCAGTAGGAAGTTTTGGGATTCTTGTGAAACGATTTGAAACTTAAAAATCATAACTTTCACTTTGAATTGATTTCAAATTTTACAGGAATTTTTAGGAAATCCAAGAAACAAATCGTTCCACTGTTCGAAAAAATCTATTGAAATTGTCCCCTGCTTCTTTGTCGATTTTTTAGAATCGAGTTTCCAAATCCCTGCTATTAAACTGTTTTATGGGAAATGAGGAAGACGAAGAAGAAGTGATTTTTATCAGAAAAATACATCTTTTAAAAAATGTTAAAAAAAATTAAGTTAACAATTGTTGTCGAACAATCGCACAAAATGTTCAGAAGGTAACATCTCGCGAGATGCTTAAAAAGTAGCAAAATGATATTATATCGCCAATCCTCGCATCATTTGTCTTTTTCCTGGTGGCCCGGGCAAACGTTCTACTGCAAAACCTGTCGCTTCTAATTGCCTCCGAATAACGCCTTTTGCGCAGTAGGTAACGAAAACTGCCTTTGTGTTGGAGGCTTTGTAGATGTTTTCAAAGATCTGCGCACTCCATAAATCAGGTTGCTTGTCGGGTGCAAAGGCATCAAAATATATTAGATCGAATTGTGGAAGGTTATCAAACGAAAACGTTTTTAGGTCGGCTTCAATTTTCAGAATTGAAAAGTCCTCTGTGATTTTTTCTTCTTCGTTCCATTTTGCTTCATGAATCTTAGTAAAAAGATCTGCGGCAGCCTGTGAAATAAGTTTGTCGTATTCCAGTTCTTTCAATTCGATGTCAGAAAGCGGGTATTTTTCGATGCTGATAAAACGGGTTTTGCGTTTTTGTTCCGCTGCTTTCAATGCAGTAACAAGTGCGTTTAATCCTGTGCCAAAACCAACTTCAAAAACCACAGGAGTTTTGGATGTGTGATGCAGGTAGCCTTGTTTTAGAAATACATACTCTGATTCTGTGAGAGCTCCGTTTACCGAATGATATTGTTCGTTCATGTCTGGAATAAACAGTGTTTTCGAGCCATCTGCTGTTTCAATCACCTCGCGTTTCATTGGATAAAAGCCTGTTTTATGCTTGTTTTCAAGCGTAAAAAACTAATTTTATCGACAAAATTAGAAAATAATGCTGGTTAAGTTGTACAATGAAAACCCCAATCCAAAAGAAGTAAGACGAATTGTCGATATTTTAAGAGATGGGGGATTGATTATCTATCCAACAGATACTGTTTATGGTTTGGGGTGCGATATTACTAACCAGAGAGCTGTTGAAAAGATAGCCCGATGGAAAGGTGTGAAACTAGATAAAAGCAATTTCTCGTTTATATGTAGTGATTTTAGCCATCTTTCAGTTTACACTAAACCCATTTCAAGCCCGGTGTTTAAGCTGATTAAGAAAAATTTGCCAGGGGCGTTTACTTTTATTTTGGAAGCTAATAACAATGTGCCGAAATATTTTAACGGAAAGAAAAAGACGGTAGGAATCAGGATTCCGGATAATAATATTATTTGCGATATCGTGGCCGAGCTCGGCAATCCAATTGTTTCAACTTCAATTCATGATGATGATGAGGTTTTGGATTATACTGTAGATCCGGAGTTGATTCATGAAAAATTTCAGGATATGACTGATGTTGTGATCGACGGTGGTTATGGCGAAGTTATTCCTTCTACTATTATAGATTGCTCTGGCGAGGAAGTAGTAATTGTACGGCAGGGAAAAGGCAAATTACAATATTAACCTTGGCTATTCTTTCCAGAAAGAAGGAGAGAAGAGTACCAGAACCGTAAAAAGTTCAAGCCTTCCGAGAAGCATTAAAAACGAAAGGAACCACTTTCCAATAGGCTTAATGTGATAGAAATTTTCTGCAGGACCTACGCTTCCCAAGCCCGGTCCAATATTTCCAAGTGAGGTTGCAACTGCTCCCATCGACGACTCCATGTCAGGTTCAATCAATGTGAAAATAATTGTGCTTACAGAAAAAACAGCCATGTACAGCATGAAGAAAGCCAGTACGTTGGTTACTATTTTTGTATCAACCGAATGTTTGTTGAATTTTACCGGAATAATTGCATGCGGGTGGATCAATCTTTTTAATTCGTAGTATCCATTTTTTGCAAGTACTACAATACGCATAATTTTAATACCTCCGCCGGTTGATCCGGCTGATCCTCCGAAAAAGAAAAGGGCAAAAATCAATATGGTAAGTACCGGCGACCATAAGAGGTAATCGGCTGTAGCAAAACCGGTAGTTGTTACAATAGAAACTACCTGGAACAAAGCATCACGAAACGCCTGTTCAAAATTCAATTGAGAACTCAATACCAAGCCAAGTGTAATAAGTGCAGTAAAACTTAAGGTGATAATACCGTAATATTTGAATTCTTCGTCTTTAAAAGCATTGGCAAATTTTCCTTTTATCGCAAGATAGGAGAGCGTAAAGTTGGTTCCTGCTATAAACATGAAGAATATAATAACATACTGAATAAATGGCGACGACCAATGTGCTATACTTGCCTGCTTTGTAGAAAATCCGCCCGTTGCCATAGTTGTAAACGAATGACAAACTGCATCGTACAACGACATGCCACCAATCCATAATAAAATGGTTTCAACAACTGTAAAAAGCATGTAAATTCCCCAGAGTGCTTTAGCCGTTTGTTTGATTCGCGGGCTAATTTTATCGGGTGTTGGCCCCGGAACTTCAGCAATAAAAAGCTGCATTCCACCGATACCAAAAACCGGAAGTATGGCGAGCGACAAAACAATTATTCCCATTCCTCCGAGCCACTGTGAAATACTTCGCCAAAACAATATGCCGTGAGGAAGCGCTTCAATGTCGTTTAAAATCGACGATCCTGTGGTAGTAAAGCCGGAAATGGTTTCGAAAAAAGCATCTGTAAAGTTGGGGATTGAACCGCTTAACATGTATGGAAAGCTACCAAATAACGAGAAAACAACCCATACCATCGAAACGATAATAAAACCTTCTCGTTTGCCTATGTCCTTTTTTGCATTCTTGGAAAGGAGGGTAATTATTCCGCCTGTTGCGAGGTTAATCCCGGAAGAGATACTAAACGCGAGAATGTCGTTTCCTCCATATATAATTGCAACAATCAATGCCAGAAGCATTGCAATGCCTTCAACCAGAAGGAGTAACCCAAGTACCTTAAAAATTATCTTCAGATTCATTCCCTCTCGTTTTGATCGCTACTTGAAGAATTTCTCAATTTTTTTAATGCCCGAAGGTAATGTAAATACTACAACTTTATCGCCTTCCTGAATTTGTGTGTATCCATGAGCGATGTATCCCATGTTGCCACGAATAACGCCTCCGATTTTCGCCTCCGACGGGAATCCGAGTTCTTTAATGGTTTTAGATGTAATTTTGGCGCCTGGTTTGGCAATAAACTCAAATACTTCGGCGTCAGAAGCAGTAAGGCATTTAACTTTAGAAATTTCTGCATTCAATGTAAAACGGTAGATGTAGCTTGCTGCAATCAATTTTTTATTGATAATACTTCCGATATCTGTATTATCAGCTAGTTTCATGTAAGCAAGGTTTTCAACTTCAGCAACTGTTCTTCTAACTCCAAGTGTTTTTGCAAGATTGCAGCTCAATATGTTGGTTTCCGAGTTTCCGGTTGTTGCCACAAAAGCATCCATTTTTTCGATGCCTTCTTCTTTTAGCAGGTCAAGGTTTCTTCCGTCTCCGTTAATCACAAGAACGTGTCCGAATTTGTCCGCAATTTTCTCGCATCTTTCACGGTCGTTCTCTATAATTTTTATGCGATAATTTTCGCCAAGCTTTTCACAGGCTTTTTGTGCAATTCGGCTTCCTCCTAAAAACATGATGTTTTTAACGTCAAACTGTTTCTTGCCCATTAGTTCAAAAACATTATGCTGTTCTGCCGGCGTAGTAACTACAAAAACAACATCTCCGCTCTGAATGGAATCAGAACCTTTCGGAATGATGGTTTCGTTGTCTCTTTTTATGGCAACCACTAAAAGATGCTGGTGTTCAACAGATAAATTCTCAAAAGTTTGATCCAATACCGGGGCATTGTTTCGCACTTTTATTCCTAATAAAAGTAGTTTGCCATTTGAGAACTCAATTAGTTGACGTGTAACGGTCTGTTTTACAGATGCAACAATTTCTTTTGCTGCCAGACTTTCCGGGTAAATCAATTCATGAATACCCATGTTATTGAGTTTTGACCGGTATCTTTCCAGCAAGTATTCCTGGTTGTTAATACGTGCAATTGTGCGGCCTACCCCAAGGTAGGATGCCATGGCACAGGCTAGCACATTCCGTTCTTCAAACGGGGTTACTGCTATAAACAAGTCCGACTTTGCGAGATCTGTCTTTTTTAAATCTGAGAATGAGTGCGCCGAGCCAACAATTGTCATCAGATCCACTTCGCTGCTAATACGGGATAATCTTTCCTGCGAATCATCCAGTAAAACGATGTCATGATCTTCATTCGATAACATTCTGGCCAGGTGTGTTCCAACTTCACCCGCACCGGCAATTACAACTTTCATATGTCTGCTGTCTATGTATTAAAAAAAATACGCAACAAAATAATGTATTAAGTTACAGAATACCATGTTAAATCTAAATTTTTACCCCGACCATCTATATAAATTTAACATACTTTGAATTGATTTTCATAGTCTCAGGAGAGAAAAAATTGTTTAGGTGTTTGTTCGCTGTTGTAAGTCAGAAGGTTGTGCTATCTTTTTGTGACAGCTTACCCGCCCATTTTATTTGATAAGCTCCTTTTTCTTTCAGAGAATACAAGTTGCTGAGATTCGAATAGTTGTAATTACTTATAACAGGTATTGTTGAAGGAGGAAGATTTTCTTCGGAAAAATTTCTGCTGGTAACAATTAAACTGGGGTGAATAGTTTTAGGAAGAAGCGAATTCTCAAGCCTGAACCAAATCAGCTTGCCTTCAAATTTAAGCACATTGTTTCGGTAATATAAATGCTGATCGTAAATAGATTCATTGGAAGAAATAAAAATAATATCGTTCAGTTGCTTCTTTTTTCTAACCGTTTCAATTTGTCGAAGTACATAATCTGTACTGTCTATTTTGTGCTCTGAAATTACATAGTTTGTGCGTCCCGTAATTAAATGTGCTGTCAGGTTTTGTGTGTTGTTGTATACAATCAATTCTGTCGTTTGCAGATTTCTGAAATTGAAGACTAAGCTTGACGTTGCAAATAGCACTAGTGCCACAAACATTGCTTTCAGGCTTCTGATTTTTTTGAATTCGATAAATGAAAAGAAAAATAGAATAGTCAGGATCAGAAATAGAAGTTCGGTTTTCGTAAAACTAATTTCAGTTACAGAAAAAGGTAAATCTTCGATGCCGGCTAAAAACAGATAAACGAATTTAAGTGTCCACTTGGTTACAAATGCTAGAAATGTGTTGAGAAAAGGTACTGCCGAGAAAACCAGTAGTGAAATGCCAAGGGAAATTAGCAGAAAGACAGCAGGAATTATCAATAAGTTACTTATCCAAAAATAAGATGGGAACTGGTTGAAATAGTATGAAGTAATTGGGAATGTCGCAATTTGTGCCGCAATTGAAACGGTAAGCAACGACCAGAAAAAATGAAGCATCTTATTTTTTACAGGCCATAATTTGTCAAGTTTTGGTTGTAGGAATACGATGCCAAAAACTGCCGAGTATGATAATTGAAAACCAACTTCGAACAGGTTGTTGGGATTGATGATGAGCAGGATCAACGCAGAGAAACTTAAGGTGTTGTAAATGTTGGCTCTGCGGCTGATATTACTGGCAACACAAACAAGCGAAAACATAGTTGCTGCCCGCATAACCGATGGTGAAAGTCCGGTTATAAAAGCGTAAGCCCAAAGTACGAGTATGCCAAGAAGCACGAATAAGAATTTGCCGTATTTATGTTTTCGCATAAAACCGAAGAACAAGGTAAACATAGCGAATAAAATTCCTACATGTAATCCCGATACAGCAAGAACGTGCATGGCACCGGCAGATGAAAATATACGTTTGGTTTCCGGATCGAGACCGCGTTTGTAACCCAGTGTGAGTGCTGATAAAATCTCTGTCTGTTTCTCTCCCAATCCTTGCTTATGATATATCGCCAGAAGTTTATTTCTGTATTTTTCTGCGATTGTTTTTACCGAGGATTTTTGTATACTGCCCAAAATCCAATCTGATTCAGCCAGATATATTCGACGGTAAATTTTCTTTTTTGCGAGATACGATTTATAGTCAAATTCGAATGGATTTCCGTTGTTCTCGATTATTTCAGGAGTTTTCTGAAACAGTATCGTATTCCCGGGTTTTAGTTGGCCGGCTTTTTCTGTTTGCTCGAAATAAACCAGAATCTGTTCTTTCGATGGTATAATGGAGTCGTTTCGAAAAGCGGCATCAATTTTTAACAACGATTTGTACGAGTTTGGTTTTTCTTCGCTTGCTTCAAGAACAGTTGCAACAAATTTTCCATTTATCTGGAGTTGGGGAACACGATTGTAATTCGTATAAAACAAGCTTCCCAGCGCAGCAAATAAAATTGTGACTGTCCATCCAAAAAGTTGCTCAAAATTATAGCGATAGTATAAGTGAATAAGTATTGCGCATACAGTAACAACCAGAGCGACGATAAGATAAAAGTCTGCCGGAACGGGAAACAGATTGGCAAACAAAATGCCCAAAGCAAAAGCAATGGCAAGTCGAAGGGAGGCTATTTTTTGAAACGGATTTTTCAATTTGTTGTTTGCAGGATTTTATCCTTCAAACGTGAAAAATCGTTTTGGGTTACTATTTCGCCGGGATTTTTATTCTGTAATGTGGTATAACTTTACCTTTTGCAATGTTACTCAGCTTTCCTTTTAATAGCCTTTTGCGTAATGGCGAAAGATAGTCAACAAATAAAACGCCTTCAAGATGATCGTATTCGTGCTGAATTACACGACCTGCAAAACCTTTGTAGGTTTCGGTGTGCTCAACAAAGTTCTCATCAAAATAACGAATGGTTACTTCATCGGGGCGTTCTACATCCTCGCGAATTTCAGGAAGGCTCAAACAGCCTTCATTCATCACCCATTCGTCGCCTTCTTTGTTTAGGATTTCAGGGTTGATAAATACCTTCTTGAAATCTTTAAGTTCCGGTTCTTCGTCGGCGCCGGAACTGGCATCGATTACAAACAAACGAATAGAAAGCCCCACTTGTGGAGCCGCAAGTCCAACACCATCAGAATAATACATGGTTTCCCACATGTTTTCTATCACCTCTTCCAGGTTCGGATAATCTTTAGTTATCTCTTTTGCTTTTTTCCGAAGCAACGGATCACCATATACAGTAACCGGATATTTCATACTATTAAAATTCTTCTTTTTTAAAGATATAATATGTAACTCGTCCCGAATGCCCGGGATTCGTTTCATATTTCTATTTCTTTGTAACCCTAATAACTTGCACAAATGTGGGTTTCCTTAATTAAAAGAGATCCTGTATTGTGCCGGTTCTATGAAGAGCTACACGCCTAAATTTCTCTTTTGCTCTAAATAACTTTGCAATATAATAGTTGCACTTACTGCATCTACTAATGCTTTATTCTGTCTTTGCTTTTTTTTAAGTCCTCCGTCAATCATCGTTTGAAACGCCATTTTCGATGTAAATCGTTCATCAAAAAGTTCCAGATTAACCTCCGGGTGAACTTTCTGAAAACGTTTTAGAAACGGATTAATGTACCGAACAGCTTCTGAGGCTTCATTGTTCATTTGCCTGGGGTAACCAACTACCAGAGTTTCAACCTCCTCTTTTTCAAAATAGTTTTTCAAGAAGTCCCACAAAGTATGTGTCGGAACGGTTGTTAAACGGTTCGCAATAATTTTGCCGGGGTCGGTTACAGCAACTCCAACTCTCTTCCGTCCGTAATCAATACATAAAATTCTTGCCATTCCTGATTTTAAATCGCTGCAAAAGTATAGAGAAATTAGAAGAAAAAAAAGAAGCTGGAAATCACCTTGTTATCAGGGAGTATGGGCTTGTTGTTTTGGGCGGTTTGTTTTTTGGCACAGGCTTTGCAAAGTTGTTAGCAATTACCGGTTTAAAATTTAGGCGCCAAAAGAGAGAAGCAGACAACATTATGAATTTTATACTTCGAGCCATGAAAACAACAGGATTCAGACTGTTTGCCACGATGATTACTCTGGCGGCAGTTATAACAGCAACTTCAGTTCCCGCGGATGCACAAAGACGTTCTTCGCAACAGGAAAATACTCGTAGTGAAACAAGACGTAGTACAGATGTTCGGAAGTCAACACGTAATAAAAGCGCGAACAGTAATTATAATAAAACAAATCGTTCGTCGGTAAAACGTGACGACAGCGGACGACGTTCGTCTTCACAGAGAACAGTAAGAGCTTCGCAACAACGTCCTTCGCCAAATAAAAGCACGCAGGTTCAGCAGCGGAATAATTCTGGAAACCGTTCCAATCGTTCGGCTACCGAATACCGGAACAGCTCGAGGACGAATTCTACAAGACAAGCAACACCTGCTCGTCAATCCGTTTCGCGGTCTGATTCACGAAGTGACAGGAATGTAGGTCGAACACCAGCAAGAATCGACAACCGAGACAGCAGAAGTAGCAGAACACAAACCCGTGTGGCAACTTCAACCGCTGATGGACGCAGAAGCACCGGAAGAACAGTCAGTAATAACAGAGATTTTTATAGGATCGACAGTTCGGATAAGCGATATAAAACCAACCGTAATTATAAAGGTAGCGACCGTTACTGGAACAATAAGTATCGTCCGAGAAATATGAATTATAATCATTCCGACAGAAAATACTACGGAAACTATAATTATTACAAACAAAAACATTGGGACAGAAGATGGGAGCATTATCGTTGGAATGATAGGAGCTGGCGCGACTATTACAGGGGATATAATCCTTACTCTTACCGTTATAACAGGTACTACTATCACCACCCGCATTACGGACACGTAATTCGCAGGTTCGACGTTCGCCCGGCAGTTTTTTACCACGACCATAACAGGTACTATTGTTACAATGGCCATTTCTTCAGGTATCATTCCGGAGTTGGATATATTTTGGTTGATTTGCCTTATGGATTTACATTCGAATATCTTCCCGGCGATTACTACGAGAGGGTTTACATAAACGGATATCTTTATTTCAGGGTTGGTAATTTATTTTTTGAAGCAACAAATTACGGATACCGCTTGATTCATTATCCTGAAAGATACTATGCTTACGAAGATTCTTATCAGCGTCCGGGGTTTCATTTCGACATTAGCTTCGATATTCACTAGGTAAAGCAAGTAATGTACTAAACCTTCTCCTCATATAGATTTTCTAAGATTCTACCCGCAATTTTGCGGGTAGTTTCATTTTTGCTTGTTCAACAAAAGCTCAAACTGCTTTTACTTTATGTTTTTTAAACTGTTTTTTTGAACTGATATTTTGCCTACTTTTAGACTTCCAAATACTTGAAACAAATGACAAAAAAATTGAAAAGAGATCAGCTACCTCCCCAAAAAGCGGAGAACTGGCGTAAAAATTTTAAAGAAGAAGAAGCGCTTACGTTTAACCTCAAAGTGCCTAAAATAATTCTCGAAAAATCTACTTATACTGCTTTAACCGGCGACAACGAAAATCGTGTACGTATTTACCTCGGATTGGAAGCCAAAAAAGAAGACGGGAAGTACACGCTTTGTGCTTTTGCAGTATCAGCTTTTTTATTGGGTAGCGGCGATGTTTATGCCGATTACGAAACCCCGGTATTTAAACTGGAAAACAAGAATATCGACTACTCGAACAATACACAGGAGGTAATAGATAGTATCCATTTGTACCGAAAGTGGCGGAGCGGCGAGATAGATGCCGACGATCAGGGAGCGCCTTTCCGGCAGTACATTTACCCCAATGCTTATTTGATGACGAAGTTCGAACTACACGAGCTTTTTATGGCTCAAAATAGAGATGAAGCTTTAATCGATTTTGGGATCTCTAAAACCATGAGCGTAATAATAAGCGGAGTGAAATCAACTTCAACACTTTCGGCAACATCCGCTGATGCTGTTGAAGAAGACGAAGATTTTGATTTTTCAAGCCCTTGTCCTCCCTATTGCGACGAAAGAAGTATCTACAATTCATAGAATCGTATGAGTAGACTTATGTTTATAGCTCTAGTTTTAGAGTTTTTTGGCATAGTAGCAGGAACCTTTTATTTTAAGAAAATTAAAAAGAGGTTCCTGTTTTTATATCTGTTCTTGGTTGTCGCATTTATTGCCGAAATATTAAAACCTATATTGTACTATGGTTATAATGTGCGACACAATTTAGAAATATCACATTATTATTTTCCACTCGAGTTTTTATTTCTGGCGTTATTGTATTTGAAGGAGCTTGGCGGTTTTGTGAATAAAAAGTGGTTAAAAGTGGTCATTGGGTTTTTTATGCTTTATTGTTTAATAAACCCGATCTTTTTGCAGGGGTATTCTCAGTATTCACAAGTACGTTCGTATAGCAGTATTATTCTTGTGGTGTTTTCTATACTGTATTATTACCGGGTATTGACCGAGGCAAAAATCCGAAAGTTGGCTAACGAGCCAATGATATGGATTAATACGGCTGTATTGCTGTATTTTGCTGGAAGCTTATTTTACAATGTATTGTTTACTATTATCCTTGAGTATTCGAGGGAGTTTTCGAAATTAAGTGCATCGTATTTCGCAGTGTTAAATATTGTGTTTTACGTGTTAATTGCAATTAGTATAGTAAAAGCCGGTAGGCCGCAAAAAACAGAACTGACCTGATATTTTCAGGTTCTCGTAATTATTTGTATATCCCATATTTTTTAATGTAAAGGCGTACTGGCTTTAAAATTTACCTTACATAAAGAATAATTGATTTAATAAGATTTTAACGTATAGTAATATGATTATCAAGTTTTCTTGGTTATTTTAGCTGATTGGACAAAATTGGGTATTGAGCTTGGGAAATTCAGACGTTATATTGGTATATTTTATTGGTACCGTTGGCATGATGTTGCTGGCGGGCGGCTTGGTGGTATTTTTTATTACTTATCAAAAGCGGATGCTTGCCAAGCAGTTGGAAGTAAATAGAATAAAACAGGATCAGCAAAAAGAGATCTTGAAAAATACGATACAGGCGCAGGAGAAAGAGCGAAAGCGAATAGCACAGGATTTACACGATGAAGTAGGTGCAATGCTGTCGGTTGTAAAGTTAAATGTCGGGCGTATCGAACGTCAGACTGAAAACAAAGCCGCCGAACTTGCCGGAGAAACAAAAAGCTTTTTAGATGAGGTGATTACCCAGGTTCGGGGAATTTCGAGATCGCTGTTGCCACCATCGCTCGAAAAACTTGGTTTGTACAATGCGGTACAAGAACTTGCAAATTGGGTAAATAAATCGGACCAGGTAAAAATTGAGTGCTGGAAAAGTGGCGAACCTTTTCGCTTAGACATAAAAGTAGAGTTAGCAATTTTCCGAATTGTGCAAGAGTTGGTAAATAATGCCATTAAACACTCCGGCGGAGATTGCATTTATATTGATGTTAGGTATACAGAAAGTGTAGCTTTGGTAATTCGCGATAATGGCGAAGGTTTTGACCTGGGGAAAATGTTGAGTACCGGACTGGGGTTGAAAAACCTCGAAAGTAGAGCCGAAGTAATCGGCGCCAGGTTTAAAATGAAGTCGGCTCCAGGGAAAGGAACCGTTGCAATAATTTGTTGGAAAGCAGATGAGTAAAGATAAATTAGATATAATTGTTACGGATGATCATAAGCTTTTTCGAAAAGGCATTTGTGCTTTGCTGTCTGATTTCGAGTTTGTAAACGAAATTGATGAAGCGGGCAACGGACAAGAGCTTATCGATCTTATCAATGCGAGGGAAGCAACTCCCGACTTGGTTTTGCTCGACATTCAAATGCCGGTTATGGATGGTGTGGAGGCTACAAAATACCTGAAATCCAAGTATCCTGAAATTCACATAGTGATAATTAGCATGGAGGAAGATGTTCAGCTGGTTTCGCATTTGGTTGAAGAGGGGGTTGACGGGTATTTGCTGAAAAACGCAGATCCGGATGAGCTGGAACTGGCCATTCGTATGATCATGAAAAATGAGTTTTATTTTTCTTCGAACTTAACGGGAGCCTTCTTAAGAAGTACCAGAACGCAAAATAGTTCTAAAGCGTCAGCTAGTAAGTCTGACTTATTCTCGGAGCGCGAACTTCAGGTTTTGGAGCTTATCTGTAAAGAGCTTACTGCAACAGAAATTGCAGAAGAACTGTCGCTGAGTGCACGTACCGTTGAAGGGTACAAAAGAAGTTTGTTGAGCAAATCTGAGACTCGAAATGTTGCGGGGTTGGTCATCTTCGCTATCAAAAATCACTTGGTTCTTATTTGAGAAATTCAGCGAATTGTCGGATGTTAAAATAGAAAAAAGGGGTCATTACTTAAAATGAACCCCCGGTTGGATAGTACCTTATTTTTTATCATCAGGCTCAGGGAAGAGGGACAGTAATCGTGTGGGACAAAAAATTGAGAGTACAACGATGATTTGCATTAAAGGTACAATGTGTGTTTTTGAGCGTTCTGCTTAGTGTATTTAATAAAGTTCTTTCGTTATGTCGTTTTGAATACCTCATCGATTGATTTTTCTACGACAAAGATTCAAAACTTACTGAATGTATGAAAGAGTAAAACTACCTGAAATGCATACGTAGAACTACGTGAAATGAAATACGTATTTCTACCGTTGGGTTGGAGACGGGAAAAAAAGAGCCGCTCCAATCGGAACGGCTCTTTTGTATCTATTTAATAATTAGATTATTTCAGGTTTGCCTGAGCAGCAGCTACACGTGCAATTGGCACACGGTACGGAGAACAACTCACATAGTCCATGCCAACACTGTCGCAGAATTTAACCGATGATGGCTCACCACCATGCTCACCACAAATACCCACTTTTAGATTTGGTTTTGTGCTGCGGCCTTTTTCTACACCAATTTTTACCACTTGACCAACACCTTCCTGATCAAGAACCTGGAACGGATCGTTTTTCAAGATACCTTTTTCAATGTAGATTGGTAAAAATTTACCTGCATCATCACGTGAATAACCAAAGGTCATCTGCGTAAGGTCGTTTGTTCCGAATGAGAAGAACTCGGCATGTTCGGCTACTAAATCAGCAGTCATTGCAGCGCGTGGAATCTCAATCATTGTTCCAACCATGTAGTCACAAGTTGCACCTTTTTCTTCAAATACTTTTTTTGCAGTTGCATTAATAATATCGGCCTGCAATTTAAATTCTTTAACCGTACCAATAAGCGGAACCATAATTTCAGGTTTTGCGTCAATACCTTTTTGTTTTAGGTTAACGGCTGCCTCAATAATTGCGCGAGCCTGCATTTCAGTAATTTCAGGATATGTATTTCCTAAACGACAACCACGGTGGCCTAACATCGGGTTAAATTCGTGAAGGTCTTCTACTAATGCTTTTACTTCTTCAACAGAAATTCCCATTTCGTCAGCCATCTCTTTTTGGTTGGCTTCTTCGTGTGGAACAAACTCATGTAATGGCGGATCGAGCAAACGGATGGTTACACCATAACCTGCCATGGCTTCCAAAATACCTTCGAAGTCTTCACGTTGGTAAGGCAATAATTTATCTAAAGCTTTACGACGGTCAACTTCAGTTTTAGCTAAAATCATTTCGCGCATTGCTTTAATTCTTTCGCCTTCGAAGAACATGTGCTCTGTACGGCAAAGACCAATTCCCTGTGCACCAAAGTCGCGTGCAACCTTTGCATCTGCAGGAGAGTCGGCATTTGTACGAACAGCCATACGAGTATACTTGTCGGCAAGATCCATGATTTTTGCAAAGTTTCCGCTTAATTCAGGATCCATAGTGGCTACTTTTCCTTCGTAAACTTCACCGGTAGTTCCGTTTAACGAAATCCAGTCACCTTCGTGGAATTCTTTCCCATCGATGGTCATTACACGGGTTTTGTAATTAATTTTTACAGCACCTGCACCTGACACACAACATTTACCCATTCCGCGGGCAACAACAGCAGCGTGAGAAGTCATACCACCACGAGCCGTTAAAATACCTTTTGCAATATGCATTCCTTCTAAATCTTCAGGCGATGTTTCAACTCGTACCAATAAAGATTCCGGATATTTGTTTGCTTCATCAGCAAAGAATACAACCTGGCCTGTAGCAGCACCTGGTGATGCTGGTAACCCTTTTGCCAATACAGTAGCCGATTTCATAGCTGCTGTATCAAAAACAGGGTGAAGCAGTTCATCTAATTTTGCAGCATCAACTCTATTCAATGCAGTTTTTTCGTCAATTCTTCCTTCTTCCAACATTTCAACAGCAATGTTAACCATGGCTGCACCGGTACGTTTCCCGTTACGGGTTTGTAACAACCATAGTTTACCTTCCTGAATAGTGAACTCAAGGTCTTGCATATCACTGTAGTGATCTTCCAGTTTTTGTTGAGTTTCATTTAGCTGACGGTACAAATCTGGCATTGTTTCTTCCAATGAAGGATATTTAGCAGCTCTTTCTTCTTCACTTATTCCCTGAAGTTTTGCCCATCTTTTCGAACCTTCGATAGTAATTTCCTGAGGTGTACGAATACCGGCAACTACGTCTTCTCCCTGAGCATTGATCAAATATTCACCATTAAAAATATCTTCACCTGTAGCGGCATCACGTGTAAAAGCAACACCTGTAGCAGATGATTCGCCCATGTTACCAAATACCATTGCCTGAACGTTTACAGCCGTTCCCCATTCGTCAGGAATTTGCTCCAAACGACGGTAAAGAATTGCACGATCATTGTTCCAGCTGTTAAATACAGCGGCAACAGCACCCCAGAGTTGTTCCCATGGGTCTGTTGGGAAATCTTTTCCGGTAACTTCTTTTACTGCAGCTTTAAAACGACTTACAAGTTCTTTTAAATCATCGGTGCTGAATTCAGTATCCAAAGTAATTCCTTTTTCTTCTTTTAAAGTTTCGATGATTTCTTCAAAAGGATCGATTTCTTCTTTGCTGGCTGGTTTCATTTCCATAACCACATCACCGTACATTTGAACGAAACGACGGTATGAATCCCAGGCAAATCTTGAGTTGCCTGATTTTTTGGCTATACCCTCCACTGCATCGTCGTTCATACCAAGGTTAAGTACGGTATCCATCATCCCAGGCATTGAAGCTCTTGCTCCCGAACGTACAGAAACCAAACATGGATTTTCTTTATCTCCGAATTTTGTTTCGGTTAACTCTTCAACCAATGCAACTGCAGCTTCAACTTCTTGTTTAATCAAGTCAAAAGTAGCTTGCTGACCTTTTTCGTTGTACATGGTACAAACTTCGGTGGTAATAGTGAAACCCGGAGGAACCGGCACACCGATAAGATTCATTTCAGCAAGGTTTGCACCTTTACCTCCTAAGAGGTTTTTCATGTCTGCTTTACCCTCTGCTTTACCTGCTCCGAAGGTATATACATGCTTTGCCATAAAATGTATTTTTTAGTTATTTATTAGAATTAGAATCGTTTTAAAAACGGGTTGCTAAAGTAGTTCTATTTTTTAAATATTGAAAGTTTTTTGAGTGTTAAGTGGCTGTCATTTAGAGTTAAATAATTCGATATGTAAGTAGTGTCATATTTTAATATATGAAACAATAAACTGGTTCTCTGAGGGTTTAGAATTTATGTTCAAGTTCAATAAAAAATTGAATAATTTATTCGAAAGATCTAAAAAGGTCTTTTTCTTTTATATGGCATCCTGAGGAGATGCTTTAAAGTTTGATTTTACTGCAAAAACAAGGTATTAACATTCTTTAACTTCCGTTGATACGAGTTAACTAAAATCCACCGTATTTTTGATGATAGAAATTTGAATAGTTTTAGTGTTTTTTCATAGAGAATAGATTTGGTTAGGTTAGGAAACAGGGATAATACAGTTATTCCTGTTTTTTTTATGATTACACTGTCAATATTTCCTCACAAATTTTAATATCCTGAAATTCTTTCATGTATTTTAAAAATATCTTGACATTCTGTCTGTCAGTTAGTTGTGGTTTGTGTTTTGTTTGTGTTTTTTGGTAATTTCTTAAGATGAAAAGTATGAATACAAATAATTTTACAATAAAATCGCAGGAAGCCATTCAACAGGCATTTCAAATTGCACAAGGCAATAATCAGCAAGCTATTGAGCCCGCTCATTTGTTAAGCGGAGTAATGCATTCTGCTGAAAATATAAGCGGATTTTTGTTAAAAAAACTAGGTGTAAATGTCCCGGTTTTTCAGCAGGCATTAAATAAAATTATCGAATCTAATCCGAAAGTATCAGGCGGCGAGAATTACCTTTCTTCTAATGCAAATCGGGTTTTGCAGAAAGCTTTAGCGCTGGCTCAGGAAATGGGCGACCAGTATGTTTCGGTAGAACACATTTTATTGGGGCTGCTTGAGGTGAAAGACAGCACATCGCAGCTGATGAAAGACAATGGTATTACCAAAAAGGAATTGAAACTTGCTGTTGAAGAGTTGCGGAAAGGCTCGAAAGTGGATAGCCAGACAGCTGAAGATAAATTTAACTCTCTGAATCGTTTTGCTGTTAACCTGAACGAACGGGCCAGATCAGGTAAACTTGATCCGGTAATTGGCAGAGATGACGAAATTAGAAGGATTTTACAGATTCTTTCGCGACGCACCAAAAACAACCCGATTCTTTTGGGCGAGCCCGGAACCGGAAAGACTGCTATTGCCGAAGGTTTGGCACATCGTATTGTCCGTGGCGATGTACCTGAAAACCTAAAAACAAAACAGGTTTTCTCGCTGGACATGGGGGCTTTGGTTGCCGGTGCAAAATATAAAGGCGAATTTGAAGAACGATTAAAAGCAGTTGTTAACGAAGTGGTGCAATCGAACGACGAGGTGGTTTTGTTTATCGACGAGATTCATACCTTGGTAGGAGCCGGAAAAGGAGAGGGAGCGATGGATGCTGCCAATATCTTGAAACCAGCACTCGCGAGGGGTGAGCTGCGTGCAATTGGTGCAACTACCTTGGCAGAATACCAGAAGTATTTTGAAAAAGACAAAGCGCTGGAGCGTCGTTTCCAGATTGTACATGTAGATGAACCGGATACTCTGAGCGCGATTTCAATTTTAAGGGGAATCAAGGAAAAGTACGAAAGCCATCATAAAGTTCAGATAAAAGACGATGCCATTATTTCGGCAGTTGAGTTATCGCAACGTTATATTTCAGATCGTTTTTTGCCCGATAAGGCTATCGATTTAATGGATGAAGCTGCTGCAAAATTGCGACTCGAAATTGATTCGGTACCGGAAGAGTTGGATGAAATCCAGCGACGGGTAAAACAACTCGAAATTGAACGTGAAGCAATCAAACGCGAAAACGATAAACGAAAACTTCAAGGCTTAAATGAAGAAATCTCTAACCTGAAAGAGGAACAGTCGCGGCTGCGGGCAAAATGGGAATCAGAAAAGTCGGTGATTGAGGCTATTCAGAAACGAAAAGAAGAAATCGATCAGCTAAAATTTGAAGCCGAACAAGCGGAAAGACAAGGCGATTACGGTCGTGTTGCAGAATTGCGTTATGGCCGGGTAAAAGAGGTGGAAGCTGAAATTGAGAAGTTTCAACGCGAACTTGAAGAGATGAAAAAAGGGGAAAACCTGATTAAGGAAGAAGTGGACACCGAGGATATTGCTGAAGTTGTGGCTCGTTGGACCGGAATTCCGGTAAATAAAATGTTGCAGAGCGAACGTGAAAAACTGCTTCATATGGAAGACGAATTACACAAACGTGTGATTGGTCAGGACGAAGCAATCGTAGCAATTTCGGATGCTGTTCGTAGAAGCCGTGCTGGTTTACAGGACGATAAACGCCCGATTGGTTCCTTCATATTTTTGGGAACTACCGGGGTTGGAAAAACCGAGTTGGCAAAAGCTTTGGCCGAATACCTGTTCAACGATGAAAATATGATCACCAGGATTGATATGTCGGAATATCAGGAAAAATTTTCGGTAACACGTTTAATTGGATCGCCTCCGGGATATGTAGGTTACGACGAAGGAGGCCAGTTAACCGAAGCTGTTCGGCATAAACCTTATTCGGTGGTTTTATTCGACGAAATTGAAAAAGCCCACCCCGATGTGTACAATGTGTTGCTTCAGGTTTTGGATGATGGTAGGCTGACCGATAACAAAGGTCGTACGGTGAATTTTAAAAACACCATTATTATTATGACATCGAATCTCGGTTCGCATATCATTCAGGAGAATTACGAGAAAATGAGTTCGGAGAGTGAAATGGTGGTGCTGGAGAAAACGCAAAACCAGTTGCTGGAATTGTTGCGAAAAACCATCCGGCCCGAGTTTCTGAACCGTATAGATGAAACGATTGTATTTACACCTTTATCTCAAAAAGATATCAAGGAAATTGTGAAACTTCAGTTTAATCAGGTGGTAAAACGTATGGCGGGGAATGATGTGAAAATCAGTATTACTCCGGCTGCCATCGATTATCTGGCTACAATCGGTTACGATCCGCACTTTGGTGCCCGTCCGGTGAAACGTGTATTGCAGCGAAATGTGTTAAACGAACTTTCTAAACGTATTCTTGCAGGGCAGGTAAACAAAGACAAGCAAATTGAAGTGGACGTTGTAAACGGCGAGCTGGTTTTTAGTAACTAATGCGGAAACTTTTTGGGGTAAGTGTACTTGGCGTAAACCAGGTACACTGCCATAAAAATATTCACGATATAATTAAAGTAGAGCGGGAAATGGGGGATACCTGTTTCCCAATCTCCTATAACAATATAGGTAAACGTGAGTATTTCACCCATCAGCCACATCCAGAGAAATAGCACACTCAAATCATTCGCACTTTTGCTGCGGTAGGTTTTAATAACCTGTGGCAATCCGCAAATAGCAAACAAAATATTGCCAATCCAGCCGATAGTTTCGGTAAGCATTTTCAGAAATATTTAGATCGATAGCTTATATGCCTCAAGTTCCGGAATGGCACCTTTTAGCTGGTCTATGGCATCGCGAACCATTTCAGGAACAGCGTCCAAATCATTTGCTTCGCATTGCAGTTGTATGTTTTTTAACAATACCCCGGTATTGTCCATTCCAAAGGTCATTGCCGACGATTTTGCAGTATGTGCTTCTTTTCCAAGTTTATCCCAGTTTTCATTCTGAAGGGCATCCGCCATTTTGCTGGTAAAATCATCTATCTGTCCCAAAAAAATATCAGTAAGTTCTATCAGAAAATCTTTGTCACCTCCTGAAATTTCTTCAACTTGTGCGGTCTTAATGTATCGAAAATGGTTCATTTTTGTACTTTCGCGTAAAATTGCAAAAATATTGGAAGAAACATTTCAATTAAGGACTGATAAATTTCATATTGGAATATTAGATGAATCAATAGCTTTGCACCTTTTAAACTGCATATATAATGAAGAGTACTGCATTTAATAAAATTCATAAAAGCCTTGGTGCTAAAATGGTTGAGTTTGCCGGATACGAAATGCCGATAGAGTATAGTGGTATTCGTGACGAGCATATGACCGTTCGCGAAGGAGTTGGAGTTTTTGATGTATCGCACATGGGCGAGATTTGGGTGAAAGGGCCGAAAGCTCTTGACTTGGTGGCGAAAATAAATTCCAACGATCCGCGAATTTTAACACCGGGAGAAGCTCAATACAGCTGTATGCCAAACGGCAAAGGAGGAATTGTTGACGACTTGTTGGTGTACTGTTACGAACCTGAAAAATACCTGCTCGTTGTTAACGCGTCTAACATTGAAAAAGACTGGAACTGGATTGTAGCGCAAAATGAAGAAATTGGTGCAGAACTTGAGAATGCATCGGATACAATGAGCCAACTGGCCATTCAGGGGCCGAGAGCTTTAGCAGTTTTACAAAAACTTACTGACGTAAATCTTTCCGAAATAAAATTCTACACTTTTACGGTTGACCGCCTGGCAGGTGTCGACAATGTAATTATTTCGGCAACCGGATATACCGGCGCAGGTGGCTTCGAACTGTATTTTAATAACGATACAGCAGAGCATGTTTGGTATGCTATTTTCGATGCCGGAAAAGAGCTGGGGATTAAACCAATTGGTTTGGCTGCCCGCGACACGCTCCGATTAGAAATGGGGTACTGCCTATACGGAAACGACATTGACGACACAACTTCGCCAATTGAAGCCGGTTTAGGATGGATTACCAAATTTAATAATGGCCGCCAGTTTATCGATAGAGAGTTGCTTACTATGCAGAAAAATGAAGGCGTTTCGCGCCGGCTGCGTGGTTTTAAATTAAGCGATCGTGGAATTCCGCGAAAAGGATACGACCTGGTAAATGCCGAAGGAGCAAAAATCGGACATGTTACATCGGGTACGATGTCGCCGGTTATAGGTCAGGGGATCGGAATGGGGTACGTTGATACTGCCTATTCAGCCTTTGGGACAGAGGTTTTTGTTCAGATAAGAAACAAAGCAATCCCAGCAAAAATTGTGAAATTACCGTTTATTTAGATCAATAAAACTAATTGAAACTTGCAAGAGGCTGCTTCTTTTTTGGAGTGGCCTTTTTTATGGCAAACTACTTTCATTCAATCTGCTAAAAGCGTGAAATTAAATTCACTTTAAATAAATGATTATAATCATATTTCCTTTGAAATAATTCTTTGATTCTAATCATAATCCAATAAATTTGTAGGGAATAACAGGTTGATTCCGAAAATGTTAAGCTATAGACGATCATCGGAATGACTTCTGTCATTAGTTTCTGTGTTGTATATCAATGTTTTAAAACTCATAAAAATAAATTTAAACTTGATTTTTCTCATCTGCTAAACACTGATAAATCCTGAACTTTGGAGAGGTGTTTACAGGAAAGGATTAATTTATTCACCTTAATTGTTGTATTTATGAAGAAGCACAATTTTTATGCAGGACCATCAATTCTGCCCGAATTTACAAAAGAAAATACAGCTGAAGCTGTGATGAACTTTGCCGGAACCGGACTTTCTGTAATGGAAGTGTCGCACCGGAGTAAAGAGTTTGTTGCTGTAATGGACGAAGCTGTAGCGCTGGTAAAAGAACTCCTGAAAGTGCCGGAAGGATACTCTGTGTTGTTTTTACAAGGAGGTGCAAGTTTGCAGTTTTTAATGGCTCCATACAATTTAATGGATAAAAAAGCCGCTTACCTGAATACTGGTGCATGGTCGAAAAAAGCGATAAAAGAAGCCAAGTTCTTTGGCGAAGTGGTGGAAGTTGCTTCGTCCGCCGATGCCAACTTTAACTACATCCCTAAAAGTTATGAAGTTCCGGCCGATGCCAGTTATTTGCATTATACCAGCAACAATACCATTTTTGGTACAAAGGTGGATGCGCCGGAAGTGAATCTTCCGTTAGTTGCAGATATGTCGTCAGACATTTTTTCGCGTCCGCTGGATGTTGCAAAATACGACTTGATTTATGCCGGTGCTCAGAAAAATCTGGGACCATCGGGTGCAACTCTTGTTATCGTGAAAGACGAAGCACTGGGAAAAATTGATCGTCCGATTCCAACGATGTTGGATTACCGCACGCACATCGCTTCGGAGTCGATGTTTAACACACCTGCAACACTTCCTGTTTTTGCCAGCTTACAAACTTTGCGTTGGTTAAAAGAATTGGGCGGAGTTGAGGCTATCGAAAAAGTAAACATCGAAAAAGCTGCACTTCTTTATGACGAAATCGACCGCAATAAATTGTTTGCGAGCACTGTTCCGAACAAAGAAGATCGTTCGTTAATGAACGTAACTTTTGTAATGGCTCCTGAATTTGCAGAACTTGAAAAAGAATTTCTTGAGTTTGCAACTTCTAAAGGAATGGTTGGTATTAAAGGCCACCGTTCTGTTGGTGGGTTCAGGGCTTCTATTTACAATGCAATGCCGGCCGACAGTGTTAAGGCACTGGTTGAAACCATGCAGGAATTTGAGAAGACGAAGTAAGCAGAAATAGTTCAGGAAATGCAGGGTGAAAGTCCTGCATTTTTTTCAGGTATTGCATTGGCTTCCTGCTGTTGTTTCACAATTTTTATGAGTTTTAATAGAATACAATATAACAAAAACCTTAACGATGAGAAAAATCTTAATTGCTACCTCGAAACCATTTGCTCCTGTTGCAATAAAAAAAATCAGTAAAATTTTTGAAAAATCGGTCTACGAAGTAAAGTTGCTCGAAAAATACGAGAACAAGTCAGATTTGCTTGATGCCGTTTCGGATGTAGATGCCGCCATTATCAGAAGTGATAAATTTGACGCTGAAGTTTTAGAAGCAGGCAAAAAACTGAAACTGGTTGTGAGGGCTGGTGCCGGTTATGATAATGTTGATTTGGATGCTGCAAGCAATCGCGATATTGTTGTTATGAACACGCCGGGGCAGAATTCGAATGCTGTCGCTGAGCTGGCAATTGGAATGGCAATCTTTGGTTTGCGCGAATTATTTTCAGGGAAACCCGGTGGCGAAATGCGTGGACGCACTTTGGGTTTGCACGGTTTCGGTTACGTGGCTCGAAATGTATTTCGGATAGCTCGTGCCATGGGAATGAAAGTGGTTGTGTACACCCGCTACAGTAAAGGAGCTGCTGCGGCAATAGGGTTAAAAGTTACTAACTCACTCGAACAGCTTTACGAAAAAAGCGATATTATTTCTATTCATGTTCCGGCACGCGGCGAGCATATTAAGTCGGTAAGCTACGATGTGCTGCAACACCTGAAAGACGGTAGCATTATTGTAAATACGGCACGAAAAGAAGTCGTTAACGAACTGGATTTAATTCGGATAATGGAAGAAAAGCCGGGTATAAAGTACATGTCGGATTTAACCCCGGATTGCGAAGCGGAGTTTGAGGAAAAATTTCCGGGACGTTTCTTCTTCACGCCTAAAAAAGCGGGAGCACAAACTGCCGAAGCTAATTTAAATGCAGGCTTGGCTGCTGCTCAGCAAATTGTTGATTATTTCGAAAACGGAGACTCTTCGCATCAGGTGAATAAATAATGCCTGTTCGGTTTTAACGGCGGGTAAGAATTATAAAATAAAGATTATTCTATTTGTTGTTTAAATTGGGTTTTAGATTTTTATTTTTGACGGTCTAAAAATCTATTTGTCTCAATACTAAAATCTATTTAATATGGCAATAATAAAACCTTTTAAAGGTCTGAGACCACCAACTGAAATTGTAGAAGAATTGGCATGCTTGCCTTACGATGTAATGAATTCGAAGGAAGCGGCTGAAATGGCAAAAGGAAAAGAACGTTCCTTGTTGCGGATCACAAAAGCAGAAATCGAGTGTCCGGAAGTTGATGATATTCATTCTGAAACAGTTTACAATAAGGCAGTAGAGAATTTTCTGGCTTTTCAGAAAAAAGGTTGGTTAAAACAAGACGACGAGGCAAAATATTACATCTACGCGCAAACCATGAATGGCGTAACTCAATACGGAATTGTAGGTGCTGCTGCATGTGCCGATTACGAGAATGGCATCATCAAAAAGCACGAGCTTACACGCCCCGAAAAGGAAGAGGATCGCATGGTTTTAACCCGCTATCTGAATGCGAATATCGAACCGGTTTTCTTTGCTTACAAGGCAGTTCCAGAAATTGATGCAATAGTTGCAAAAACAGTAACTGATCAAAAGCCGGATTACGATTTTACTGCCGAAGATGGTTTTGGTCATCATTTCTGGACGATCAACGATGCAGAAGTGAATAAACAACTGGAGCAACTTTTTGCCGAGAAAGTACCGTTTACTTATGTTGCTGACGGACATCATCGTACCGCAGCGGCGGCGCGAATTGGCCTTGAAAAAACAGCACAAAATCCAAATCACACGGGCGATGAGGAATACAACTTTTTTATGGCCGTTCATTTCCCGGATAACCAGTTGCAGATTATTGACTACAACCGTGTCGTTACCGATCTGAATGGTTTGTCGGAGGTTGATTTTCTGGCAGAACTATCAAAAGGTTTCGATGTGGAGAATATGGGAGCTGATATTTACAAACCAGCCGGATTACACGAGTTCAGTTTATATATGTCGGGAAGCTGGTACAAGCTTACTGCAAAAGAAGGAACGTATGACGACAACGACCCTATTGGAATTTTGGATGTGACCATTCTTTCGAAACAGGTACTCGATCCGATTCTGGATATTAAAGACCTTCGTACCTCAAAACGCATTGATTTTGTTGGCGGAATACGCGGTTTGGGAGAATTGAAACGTCGCGTTGATTCGGGCGAAATGAAGGCAGCCTTTGCTCTTTATCCCGTTTCGATGGATCAGCTGATTAACATTGCCGACAGCGGAAATATTATGCCACCAAAAACAACATGGTTCGAGCCAAAACTCCGCTCTGGTTTGGTGATTCATAAATTGGATTAAGCTTTTTGCAAGTCATCTACTCACTATATGTTCTATTAAATGGTGAGTAGATGGCTTGTATGTAGGTTACCAAGTCATATATAGCCCAAAGTCCCATTCGCTACGACTATACTTATGTTTGTCGCTTTTTATTTGTTGGGTTGATATATTATCACTTGTCCAGATTTGAACAGAGCGCTGGTAATCAATGCTTCTTTTTCCGTAGAAGAAAGCAGAATTGCAAATAAGTCCTGCCGAGGTAGATTTAATCTTAAAAAGTTTTAATCGAAACTGAATCGAAGGATTGATAAAAGGCTGAAAGTTTCGTAAGGTTGAAATGGTATATACCCGTCTTTCATTCGAGTTGATTCGCTTAAAAGAGTACGATGAGTTAAGTTTTGAGAAACTACTTAGTCCTACTTTAAATTTTATCGATGCTTTAAATGTGTTGGAGTAAAATGGCCGTACAGTCGGAGTTACATAAAATCCCCAGTCATAAATTTTAAAATCTCTTGCCAGACCATTTGTCCAGTGATAATCGGTTTGATTTTGCAGGTAAGTGTCCTTTGCCGAAGTAATCCAGTTTTTGTAAAGCATACTGCCAACACCAATTCCAATTTTGGGCGATGGGTTGTAATAGAATGAAAGGTCAAAATTATCAGGGGAAAGGTCGTCGGTAAGGATAATTATAGCCTCCGTTGATAGGTTGTTTAAAAAATCGAAGCTAAGACCAAGTTTGCTTGTAATTAAGTCAACACCATCGGGGTAGGTGTTAAAAAAGTTTAAGTAATCACCATTCTCGTTAACGGGAGTTTCTTCAATATTCATTTCTGCGAAACCAGCTGTCCAGAATATCTCAAAATTCCTGAATTTCTCTTCTTGCGCATTAAGCCTAAAACACAAAAAAAGAATCAAAAGTAAGCTCGTAGTAGTCTTCATGTTATGGGGTAATTATTTGGAAAGTGTTGGTAGTATCTGATAGCGTGGAGCCATCTTCAAGTTGCACTTCAATGGAAAATTGTGCCTTGCTGTTTTCCACCGGCACTTTTAAGACCATAAAAATAAAACTTCCCGGGTTGCTGTGTGCTTCGTTAAAACCAGAAATAGCCCATTCCTGATAATTATAAAGGAAGGAAGAAAAACGTTCACCCGTAAATAGGAAAATGTCTGTAACATCATCTCCTGCTTCTATTTCATTATTGAGATTATAAATGCTAACTACTTTTATTGAAACAAGCTTTATCTCCGGCACATAAGAATCAGTATAATCCATAGCCATGGCTCTTTTGAATGAGAATAAAGGTACATTGGCTTTAAATTTGGATTGTGCATAATATTGTACAGAATCAAACAGCGACAGTTTTAAACAAAGAGCTTCGGCACAAATTGTGTCAGTAATGTTGTTCCCAATGTATTCTCTATTGTTATTAATTCCTTCAATTTTTATCGAGTTGTATATGAAATCGATTGGAGGCGGAGGGTTGCAGCTTATCAATGTTTTTATAATTATCCAACATGAAACCACAATTAAGACTTTTCCATATCTGGAATAAGTTTTGGCTTTTTCGGGAAGCATTCTTTTTGTTGGATTGCAAAAAATCTGGCGATTCATAATTGAAATATATGGTTAAGAAAATAGAAAGTACCATTTCAAAGATAGAAAAGGAGGATAAAGGGTTGCTTAGATTAATAAAAATTTAATTTCTTAAATTTGTTTGATGGGTTTCCCTAACTTCAAAAGCTAAATTTTTTACAGATGGATATCGACAGCATTTCATTGGCTAATCTCTATAAAAAGCGAAAAACAGACCGTGATATTTTTCAGGAACTAATGCCTACCAAAGTAAAGGAGGTATTATTAATTGCCACGCTTTACGATTCGTATTCGATTGTTCGCGAGGGGCAGTTTAGCGACAAGATTTTTGGCGAATATCTTCAGTTAAATCTTTATGCAGCGCCACGTTTTACAAGCGTGCATTCAAAAGACGATGCTTTGCTGATGTTGGAACACCGCGATTTTGACCTTATTATTGTCATGGCCGGCGTAGATAAAGATTCGCCAATTGAAACTGCACGTGCAATTCGTGGTATGCGCCCAAACGTTCCGCTCCTTTTGCTGGTAAACAACAATGCTGATCTGCGTTATTTTCAGATGGAAAAGCGAAAGTTGGATTTTGTCGATCGCATTTTTGTATGGAACGGAAACTCCAACGTTTTCATGGCAATGATCAAATACATTGAAGACATTAAAAACGTGGCCCGCGATACGCAAAACGGTAATGTGCGGGTGATTCTTTTGGTGGAAGATAGTATTCAGTATTATTCGCGCTACTTGCCGGTTTTGTTTACCACAGTGATGACCCAAACCCAGGTTTTGGTAAAAGAAGATGCGAAAGATGAGTTGGACAAAATCCTGAGAATGCGGGCTCGTCCAAAGGTTATTTTGGTAGATAATTACGAGGAAGCGGTTAAGTTTATCAATAGTTACAGGCGTTACATGCTTTGTGTTATTTCGGATGTAAAGTTTGAAAAAAATGGTGTTGCCAATGAGGATGCCGGAATTGAATTGCTTAAATACACCAAAAATACGCTGAAATTCCCGATTCCGCTGCTGTTGCAATCGCACGATATTACGAATGCACAGCGCGCTAAAGAAATTGGTGCCGATTTTATCAATAAGAATTCAGAAAGCTTGTCGATGGATGTGCTGAATTTTCTGTACCGGCGCTTGGGCTTTGGAAACTTTGTTTTTAAAGGAATTGATGGGCTGCCGATAACCGAAGCCCGGAACATCAGTGAGTTTCAGGAGAAACTGAGAGACATACCCGAAGGCGCTTTGCAATATCATGGCAGCCGGAATTCGTTCTCGACCTGGTTAATGGCGCGTGGCGAGATTAATATGGCTGAACGCTTGCGGCCGCTGCAAATGTCGGATTTTAGTACTCCCGAGTTGCTTCGTAATTTTTGCATTGATGTGTTCAAAAAAGTAAGGTTCGAAAAACTTCGGGGAACGATTGTAAACTTCGATCCCGAATTTGTTCATTCCGATCAATTTATCGTCAGGCTGGCAAAAGGCTCGCTTGGTGGAAAGGGAAGAGGTATTGCATTCATCTGTAATTTTATCGAGAATATCGATTTCAGAAAGTTCATTCCCGAAATGAATATTAGAATACCATCTACCGCAATAATCGGAGCACTTGAGTTCGATAAGTTTGTGGAAATGAATAACCTTTACGACGATATTTATTCGCTGAACGACTACGATGCAATTCGCAAGCATTTTACTGACTCAGAATTCGATGAAAGCATTCGTAAAAAATTATACAAATACCTGAAAGAGATTAAAAATCCGCTTGCTGTGCGTTCGTCAGGGTTGTTTGAAGATTCGCTTCTGCAGCCTTTTTCGGGGGTTTATGCCACGTATCTTATTCCGAATAACCACGAAGATATTGAAGTGCGTTATCGCCAGCTCGAAATGGCTATTAAGCTGGTGTATTCCAGTATTTTTACCGATTCGGCACAGGCTTATTTCGATGCGGTGGATTATAAAATTGAAGAGGAGAAAATGGCCGTGGTTATCCAGGAAGTGGTGGGGCACGATTACAACAATAAGTTTTATCCAACGCTTTCGGGAGTAGCTCAATCCTATAATTACTATCCGATTTCGTACATGGAGCCCGACGATGGCTTTTCCGTTGCTGCTGTTGGGCTTGGAATGTATGTGGTTGGCGGTGAAAATGCTTTCCGGTTCTGTCCGAAATACCCGCAACTAAATGCATCGGCGCTAAAAGAGCAATTGCGCGACACGCAAAAAAAGTTTTATGCCATCGACCTTTCACAGCGCGATTTCGACCTGATTGGAAACGGCGAAAAAGCTGCCATCAAAAAGTTCAGAATAAAAGAAGCAGAAGAAGACGGAACGCTTGAACATTCGGCTTCTACCTATTCGATGGAGAACGACGACCTAATTCCGGGGATTTACGGCAACGGCCCAAAAGTGATTGATTTTGCGAATATTCTGAAATACAATCACCTTCCGCTTTCCGATGCCTTGCAATTGTTATTGCGGCTTTTTAAGGAAGCAATGGGCTCGCCGGTTGAAATTGAGTATGCTATTGATATTGAACCTGCCGAAAACGGGTTGCCAACTCTGTATTTGTTGCAAATTAAGCCTTTAATCAGGATCGAAGAGAAAGTGGATGTGGATATTAATTCTGTGTCCGACGAGAAGATTTTTATGTATGCTGAACGTGGAATGGGTAACGGTGTAATAGAAGCTGTCCGGGATGTGGTTTACGTTGATCCTGATAAATTTGATCGTCTGAAAACAAAACAAATTGCAGAGGAAATTAGCTGGATGAATGGAAAGTTTGACGCCGAAAAAAGAGAGTATATTCTGATTGGGCCGGGGCGTTGGGGCTCCCGCGATCCTCATACCGGTATACCTGTTTTGTGGGCAAATATTTCGCGCGCAAAAGTGGTTATTGAAATGGGCTTGCCCGATTTCCCCCTCGATGCATCTTTAGGATCGCATTTTTTCCACAATGTAACATCAATGAATGTGGGCTATTTTTCGGTGCCGTATAAATCGGCACATTCAAAACTAAAACTGGAAGCACTGCCGCAGCAGGAGTTAATTAGCGAAACGGAATTCGTAAAACATGTACGCTTTAAGAAGCCGCTAACAGTGTTAATGGACGGGCGCGAAAGAAAGGCGCTGATTCATTGTTAAGAAAGCAAAAGAGCTTGAACTATTTCAACCCTTCGGCTAAAATGGTGTCGCAATCTGCGGCTTTCAGACGGTGCGCCAATATTTTCTGGTATTCATCAGAATTGTACCACGCATCAAAATCATCTTTGTTTTCGAAACGGATTAAAACTGTGCGGGTGTAATTCCACTGGCCTTCGAGAACGATGGGAGCATTATCAACCGATAAATATTCACCCTTGTATTTTCTGAAAACTTCACCGGCTTTGTCAATGTATTTCCGGTATTCCGTTTCGTCGTTTATTCTTATTTGTGCAATAAAATAGCAACTCATGAATTTTAGTTTTAAGGGATTTTAAAACTATCTATTTTGATGAATAAATCTCAGCTAATGATCAGCAATATACTGGATATTAGCGTTAAAATCATATTTGTTTTTTGGAATTTATTGATGGGTATAAGCGAATTCAGCCGTTTCCCAACAATTGTTCCAATCAACAGAATTGGTGTGAAAATCAGCGATGTTTTTAATGTTTCAACGCCAAGTAATCCTGTATGAAAATATCCGATCAGAGCAATTACCGCTGTGATCACACTAAACCAGGCAAATATTTCCCTGAATTTCCGGTTGCTGACTTTTGCGCGGTTCAGAAAAAGTGCCAGCGGAGGGCCGCTCACCGAAACTGCTCCGGTTAGAAAGCCGATTAAAGCTCCGGCGGTAAAATAAGAGCGGTTGCGTAATGCCGGTTGTTCTGGGGGCTTTTTTCGGAGCGATAACAGTGTTAAGGCAATAAAAAATATTCCTGAAAGATGCACCAGTATTTTTCCACTGCTCGAACTTAGTGCAATTACGCCTGCAATGGTAAAAATACTTCCGGTTCCCATTAAAAAAAACGACTGTTTGTCGAGCAATTTGTGTTCTTTTTTTTGCAGGACAATAAGGATCGAAGCAATCAGATTGCAAATCATTAAAACCGGAATAATCTCTTTTGGTGCATACCACATCAGTAATAAAGGAAAGGAGAAAAGTGCAAAGCCAAAACCCGTTATTCCTTTTATGAGGCTCGAAAGAATTATGATCAGAAAAATCCAAATGTTCAGCATAATTTACCGCATTAAAATGATTAACGAACTAACTGCCGTGATTGCCCAAAGTGCAATTCCGAGCGCAAAGCTTTTTATGCCCGATTGTCTGATTTGTTTTATGGTGATATTCGACCCGATCAGGAACAGCGCAACAACCATTCCTCTTCGTCCGAGCCAACTAAAATGCGCGTAACTTGCGTTAAACCCCGGGAAGAGGTTGGCAAACAGAATGGCGAGCACAAAAAGTAAAATGAACCATGGAAATTTGATCGACCGTTTTTCGCTGCCTTTGTTCAGCAAAGCAACTACAATTGAAAGTGGCACAATCCACAAAGCACGAATGAGTTTTACTGTGGTGGCAACTTGCAATGCTTTTTCGCCGTATTCGGCTCCGGCGCCAACAACCGAGCTGGTATCGTGGATGGCAATTGCAGCCCAGTTTCCAAAAACCTCCTGGCTCAATCCTAGCCGGTGCCCAACAAAGGGGAACAGCAGCAGCGCAATTGCATTCAACACAAACACAACTACCAGCGCAAAAGAGTTTTCGTAATCTTTACTTTCCAGTATTGGCGAAACGGCAGCAATGGCACTTCCGCCACAAATTGCAGTTCCGGTGGCTATTAGTAGCGCAATATTCTTTTCAACTTTTAGTAGTTTGCCTAGGAAAATACCAAGTGTCATCACTAAAGAAACAGAAATAAGCGTTTCAATAAAACCACTTTTCGATGCTGTTATTACGTCGTTGAGGTTCATTCCAAAACCCAGCAAAACGATTGATGCCTGCAAAATTGTAGAGGTGTGCTTGTGTATGCTTTGGGGTTTTAGTCCCAGCAGCGACAAAAAGATGCCGATTGTGAGTGCAATTGCCGGCGATACAAAAGGCAGAAAAAGTGCCAACAGCAGAATCTTGTACAACCAGTTGGCGTTTTGTTTGATCTTTTCCATACAGATGTTTTTGTGCAAAAGTATCTGTAAGTTATAATCAAGTCAAATATTAAATTGTTATACGTAATAACTAAAAGTTATAGGAAAGTAGGAAATTTTCGAACAATTCTACTTGCCGGCTTTTGTGGCCGAGCATAAAAGCTATTCTGAATTTTCGGGGAATTGTAAAGTCTTTTACGTTTAGTTTTACAAGGTTTTTTGTGTACAATTCGGTTTGTACTGATTTTTCTGAAACGATAGCCAGACCGTCGAAATCCTGTAAAAAGCTTTTGATAGATTCGGTACTTCCTAGGTGAATTAAAGTGTTTAGTTTTTCGAATTCGATGCTCTGTTTTTCGAGCGCTGTTTTTATCACCTCTAAAGTTCCGGAGCCCTGTTCCCGTAGTACTACCGGAAATTGCAGCAGGTCTTCTTTGCTTATCATTTTTCGTTTCGAATAAACGCTGTTCATTCCGGTAACAACAATCAATTCGTCGTCGAGAAAATTCTTGTAACGAATACCCGCTTGCGACGATTGGTTTTCAACCAGCGCCATATCTACTTTATTTTCGAGCAGGAGTTTTTCCATTTCAAACGAGTTTCCGCTCATTAAATGAATGTGTATTTTAGGGTAGCGTTTATGAAACGACGCGATTGTTTTTGGAATTACATATTGCGAAATGGTAGAGCTGGCACCGATAATAAATTCGCCTGAAATGCTGTGGTTTATCTGTCCGATTTCGAAATCGAGATCGCGGTATTGCTTTTCAATTTGTTTGAACGAGTTGTACACCTTTTTCCCGGCACGGGTAAGGTAAATTTTGTTGCCCTTGCGCTCGAAAAGGTTGGTGTTGTATTTTATTTCCAGTTCTTTAATGTGCTTTGTTACGGCAGGCTGGCTAATGTTTAGGTTTTCTGCTGCTTTTGAAAAACTTAGCAGCTCGGCAACCGATAAAAAAACAATATCTCTGTAATCCATTTTTTGTTTTGTATCAATTTACGCGGTATAAAACAGCTTGTTTATCAGGAGCCAGCTTTACGCGCAAATGTATTCTCCTGCAATTTAAAAAGATTATACATCTTTTTGTTGTATGGGTAGTCCCAGCATCCCATTCGGTGGTAGAGGTCGCCTCCAAATCCTTTCTTGTAAACGTGTACTCCATGTAAGGGGTGCGAGCGGTTTAAGTTTGGTGCGGAGCCAAACATATCGTATTCTGTGCATCCGCATGCTTTGGATATTCGTATCGATTCCCACTGAAGGGCGTAACTTGCCATTGAATTGTTTTTGTGAGACGAAGATGCTCCGAATAAATATGTTCCCCGTTTTTTTGATAGAACTAAAAACATCGACGATAGAAATTCACCATCAATGTCGGCCATTAACATTTTTACGGTTACTCCTTTTTTTGTGTTGTCCTGGTTTTTCAGAATTGTTGAGAAGTATTCTTGATTTTGTAGCGGCATATTATGCCGGAGTGCAGTGTCGAGATATAACTTGTACCAATCGCTGATATGTTCAATCCCGTATTCCCGAACGTTAATTCCCTTGTTGGCTGCTTTTCTTACATTATAACGGGTGTTGTACCTCATATTGTAAAGCAAGTCTTCCTCGTTTAAATTCAAATCGAGGAAAAAGGTATTTTTGGGCAGGTTGTCTTCCAGGCTTTTTTGCAGATTCCAGTTAACCGTAGAAAAGTTAACTCTGTATTCCTGCGTTTGATTGGGTGGCGGGCCAATCCAGTTTCCGGCATTGTCGAAATAGTCTTCTTCAACTGCCCACTGGTTTTCCCAGATTAAATCGTAACGAATAAAGATGCAGTTGGCAGGAAGAAATGGGCGGATAGATTCGGACAGGTGTTCCAAAAAATAACCCTGGTTTTCAAAATCAGGTTCTAATTTTGGGCCGTAGGGAACGTAAGCAATACAGGTAGTTGCATCTAAATACTTGATCAGTATCAGCAGGTCTTCTCCTTTTTTCTCCAAGGTATTTGCCTTGCTAACCAACAGATCTTTTGAAATTGTTAGCTCAAAACCTTTTGGAATAAAGCCCTGATCTCTTTTTACACGGCTCCAAAAAGGAGTTTGAGGTAGTATATTTGTGCTCTTAAATTCTTCAATATCTTTACGTTCCAGCTCACAGATCATTTTTTGCGGCAAAACTAAAAAATCATGTACTTCTGCAAAATCAATTTCGGTGTAGTTGTACAATGTTATCTTAGGATTTAATACCGATTTAACAACAATCTGTCGCATTCTTTCTTCTCTATCCTATTTCTCTTTTGTTGTAATATCGATTAGAAATCAAATTGAGCCTTCGGTTCATCTATTCCCAAAACCTCTTTGCTTTCCTATCGGCATTAACCGCCGTAAACTTCAAAGTTCTGTACGGCATTTTAAAGTACAGTTGATATAACATGTACGAAAGAAAAGTAGGTTTTAGTTTTCTTAGTACTAAATCACATATTTTCTTCTTGATAAAATCCCCAAACACAATTGGAAAATTCTCCTGCGGCAAATCTTATCTTTTTAGTATCGGTTTCGATTTCATAAACTTGCATTTTATCGCTTTGGTTATACAGCGGATCTTTAACTATTATTGTCTGACCAGTCGTTGTCCACTCGTATTTCCAAACATTGATGCCATTTATTTTGAATTTTTCTCCATCAACTACAGTTTTTTTATGTATCCAGTTACTCATTTCTATTTCTTTTCAAAATTAACGCATAAGGTCATCTTCGCGTTGGCGAGTGGTCTGACTTGTCGGATCGAGAGACCCCCTGCCATATTCCAATTTGTCGAAAAGATTGTAAAACAACTTTACAATTCGATTCACTAAAACCTTTCAAAGACTTTAACCTTTTTCCTCTTTCTTTTCTTTTAATGAAAGTACTAAAGATATTATACTTAGTATGATTGAAATAAACATAAAAGTGTATTTGAGCCAACCGGGTTGATCAAATGTTATTCCTATCACTAAAAACATCATGGCTATCGAAATTAATGCATTTGGTGTACTGTTTCTTCTTTTTTCCATAATTCTATTTGTTGCTTATTTTCTTTTGCTGTTAAGAAACTTTTGCTGGTGTGGATTTATAATCCGTACCACAGCCACAAGCTGATAAATTAATTTCAATTCTATCGAGTTGCACACCGATTAGCTCCCGATAATTGTCGGGAGGCGCGAGCTGGTGGAACTATTAGCTCTGTCCATTTTTATGTAATACTATCCCAATAATTAATAAGATAAATGCACAAGGCAATATGATATACCAGCTAAGTTTTAAATTGTCGCTCAAATATTTGTTCGACAAATTGATAATAGCTGAGAGAATAACTAACATTGGAGCTATCCACACATATTTTCTGGGTTTAAATATTTTCATGTCTTCATATACTTGCTATCGGCCTCTTGTATGTGGTCGAGCGGGATTTTCAATGGGAAATCCAATCAGAGTCGAAGGGAAAGTCGATACCTTTTTGATTTTTTTACTTAAAGGCTTTTAGCCTTTTAAGGGTATCGAAACTCCAATAGCGAATGCTCCCATAAACTGTTCAACCGCAGGTTGAAAATAATAGCTAAAGCTTAGGTCAACGTCATTATTACGTCCTAATTCCAACCCAAAAGAAAAGGGAATGTGGGAAACAATTCCGGTCTTGGAGATATTCGTATAAGCCGAAAATGTTTCAAATTTTCCTATCGAGCCGCCCAGTCCAATTTCAACGTATGGTGCAACCCAGGGGATTGGTGCCCTGACCCTTGCTTTTCCTCCAATCAAAACGGCTTTTGATTCTGCTTTTTCATTCGTTGGATTGTCATTTATATCTTTCCCATTTGAATTTGTTAATATTATGCCTAGGTAAGGCCTAAGTTCGAACCAGGAAGCAAAGGTTAGAACGTATTCTCCCTGTAAATGAAAACCACCGTCGGCTATATCCTCGTCGGTATAATACGGAGCACTCATCGCATATCCGATTTTGGCATGAATTGATTTTTTCTTTACGGATTGTGCTTCTACCAGATTAGATGCTAAAATCATCAGTAGTATTATCAATGTCTTTTTCATAATTTGTTATAACTGCTTTTATTTTAATGATTAATAAGTTTAAAGCTTTATTCGACTATATTTTATTTGCATATTCTTTTTGATGCCAGTATTATATTTCCAACACTGCTAAATGCGTGAATAATAGTGTGTAGCTACTTGATTTTTATTTGTGGGCAGGGTTTCAATGCATTTGGTAATATTTGGATTTTAGTGTTCTAAAATAAACATAAAATCAATTCAACACATCTTATTATTCGATAAGATGTAGGAAATACAAAACGATACCCTATTCTTTCATGATGATTGTTGGCGAAATTCCGACTTTTTGCACCCAATAATTTAGACTGATTTTATATAGAAAGTACGAGCCCGATTTTGTGTTAACAAATGCTCAAACTGTTGTGAAATAGCTTTTTTCAGAAATCGTAATCCGTCAATAAATTTATCTTTGTTACTGGAAGAAATCATTTTTTAGACAAAACAAAACCTGAGAGAATTTTATAATCATTTACAATTTATAAGTCTAAACCGTAACTAAGGTTACACAAAAATTTATCATCTTATGAACAGTATTTTTATCATTGTGCCAATAGCCTCTATCCTGGCTTTGGCATTCGCCTGGATTTTCTTCAAATCGATGATGAAAAATTCGGAAGGTACTGACCGGATGAAAGAAATTGCACAGTATGTTCGCGACGGTGCAATGGCTTATCTGAAGCGCCAGTACAAAGTAGTAGGAATCGTGTTTGTGGTTCTGTTCATTTTACTTGCCATTATGGCATTCTTTAAAGTTCAAAACCCGTTTGTACCCATCGCATTTATCACCGGAGGTTTCTTTTCGGGGCTTTGCGGTTTTCTTGGTATGAAAACAGCAACATTTGCATCGGCACGTACCGCACACGGTGCTTCGCAGTCGTTAAACAAAGGCTTGCAGGTAGCTTTTCGTAGTGGTGCAGTTATGGGAATGGTTGTGGTTGGTTTTGCGCTTCTCGATATTGCAGCATGGTACCTGTTTTTAACCGAAGTTGTATTTACTCCGGCACACATGGTCAGCGGCTTGCATTTTATGGGGCTCGACTTTGTACATGCAGGAACTACCGAACAGCAAAAACTGGTTGAGATTACAACTACTATGTTGACATTCGGAATGGGTGCTTCTACACAGGCTTTGTTTGCACGTGTTGGTGGTGGTATTTACACCAAAGCTGCCGACGTGGGTGCCGACCTTGTTGGTAAAGTTGAAGCAGGTATTCCTGAAGACGATCCACGTAACCCCGCAACTATTGCCGATAACGTTGGCGATAACGTTGGCGACGTAGCAGGAATGGGTGCCGACCTTTACGAATCGTATGCCGGATCTATTCTGGCAACGGCTGCACTGGGTGCTGCACTTCCGGCAATTGCGCTCGAAAAAACCGGCTTGTCCGCAATTCAGGCTGTAACCGCCCCAATGATTGTTGCTGCACTCGGTATTATCCTTTCAATTATTGGTATTTACATGGTGCGTACCAAAGAGTCGGCTACTCAAAAGAACTTGCTGAACGCGTTGCTTTTGGGAACTGGAGGTAGTTCGGTGCTTATTTTGTTGGCGCTTGTTGGCCTTGCTTTTGCCGGATGGATTACCTGGGGTGTTTTTGGTGCCGTTGTTATTGGTTTGGCGGCCGGTGTTATTATTGGTCAGGCTACCGAGTATTATACTTCTGATGAATATAAACCAACAAAAGGTATTGCAGAACAAGCTCTGCAAGGACCAGCAACCACCATTATTGATGGTATTGCGGTTGGTATGAGTTCAACCTGGATCCCTGTTGTAACAATTGTACTGGGTATTATGGGGGCTTTTTGGGCTGCCGGTGGTGCGCAGGAATTTGCTATGGGGGTTTACGGTATTGGTTTTGCCGCTGTAGGTATGCTTTCAACACTTGGAATTACTTTGGCAACAGATGCTTTTGGCCCGATTGCCGATAATGCCGGTGGTAATGCCGAAATGGCGGAATTACCTTCAGAAGTTCGCGAAAGAACGGATGCATTAGATATGCTTGGAAATACAACCGCTGCAACTGGTAAAGGTTTTGCTATTGGCTCAGCCGCACTTACTGCTATGGCGCTTATTTCTGCTTATATGGAAGAAGTTCGCCTGTGGTTTGGTAAAATTGCCAAAGGTGGCGAAGGTTTTATTACTAAAGGAGAATACATATTCTATAACGATGTGGCTCCAGCCGTTCACGACGGAATGAAGGCGGTTAAGATTTCAACGGCTTCGGTTAAGGATCTTGCAGCGTCATACGACATTACATTGTTCAATCCGCTGTTTCTTGGAGGTCTGTTTCTTGGATCGATGATGGCCTTTCTGTTTAGCGCAATGACGATGAAAGCTGTTGGCCGCGCAGCAGGTGCAATGGTTGACGAAGTTCGTCGCCAGTTCCGTGAGATTAAAGGAATATTGGAAGGTAAAGCTGTACCTGAATATGCAAAATGTGTTGAAATTTCGACCAAAGGAGCACAACGCGAAATGTTGTTGCCTTCGTTGGTAGCGATTATCGTTCCGATTTTAGTTGGTGCAACAATGGGTGTTGCCGGTGTAATTGGTTTGTTAGCGGGTGGTTTAACAGCCGGTTTTACATTAGCGGTATTTATGAACAACGCCGGTGGTGCTTGGGATAATGCTAAAAAATACATCGAAAAAGGAAACTACGGTGGTAAAGGTAGTGAAGCACACAAAGCAGGTGTGGTTGGCGATACTGTTGGCGATCCGTTTAAAGATACTTCAGGCCCGTCGTTAAATATACTTATCAAACTGATGACAATGGTGTCGGTTGTAATGGCCGGTTTAACTGTAACATTGAGTTTGCTGTAAATCACTCGGTTCCCGAAAGGGGATGAGGAGATAAAACATTTTGAAAAGACCATCTGTCGAAAGGCAGATGGTCTTTTTGTGGGAGTAAATTTATTTAATGTGCTCGTTGATGATCAGATTGCTTCTTTCGAATTCTCCCTTTATAAAAGGCGGTAGGTCATTACGAACGAAGCGAAGTAATCTCAATTCAAAATATGGTAGCCGCGATGTTTGGCGAATATCCAAAAACCTTTCGCACCAAGTATGGAAGGGTATCTTAAACAATATTAGTTGAAACTAATGATAGAATTTATTTTCTATCTTGAACAAAAAATTCTAAATTCAGTTAATCTAAGAGAAAGTAACAATCAAAAAAACTATACACATGGCAAATCTTACTACAACCTACATGGGGGTTCAGTTGAAAAACCCCATTATTCTTGGAGCAAGCAACCTGGTTAGTAAACCAGATGTAATTAAACAAATAGAGAAAGCCGGAATCGGGGCAATTGTTTACCGTTCTCTTTTTGAAGAACAAGTTCAGTTGGAGAGCCTTCAAATGGATGAAGAACTTACGGAGTATGAAGAACGTAATGCAGAGATGACCACTCTTTTTCCTGACCTTGAACATGCGGGGCCCAAAGAGCATTTGTACAATGTTGAAAAGCTGGTTAAAAGTGTTGATGTACCGGTGTTTGCCAGTTTAAATGCCATTTACGAACCTACTTGGGTTGAATATGCCAAAGAACTGGAGAAAACAGGTGTGGCAGGTTTGGAAATTAACTTGTATGCGGTTCCCGGTTATTTTGAAGTGAGCGGCGAATCGATTGAAGAAAAGCAGGTGCAGATTGTAAAAGCGGTAAAAAAAGCCGTTAAAATTCCGGTAAGTGTAAAAATTAGTATGTTTTACACCAACCCACTTAACTTTATTAAAAAGATTGACGAAGCGGGAGCCGATGCCTATGTGTTGTTTAACCGTTTCTTTCAGCCCGAAATTGATATCGACAAAGAAGAATACCATTATCCATGGGAATTAAGCAACCCGAAAGACCATATGGTTAGCTTGCGTTATGCCGGTTTACTTTATGGTAACCTTGAAGGTAGCGTGTGTGCTAGCCGTGGAATTTATGATGCCAACGATGTGGTAAAAATGATTCTTGCCGGAGCCGATGTTGTTCAGGTTGTAAGTACCATTTACCGGAATTCTCCTTCGGTAGTTTCTGATATTCTGATGGATTTGAATCGCTGGATGGATGATAAAGGCTATAAATCGTTAGATGATTTCCGTGGAAAATTGTCGCGTAAGAATATGAAGAATCCGTTTACCTACCAACGAGCACAATACGTTGATATTTTAACACATTCGGAAAGTATTTTCAAAAAATACCCGATGGTTTAATCGTACGAAAAGATATTAATCGACAGAATAGAACAGGAGCTTTGCAGTTCCTGTTTTTTTATTTCAATTTCCCGTGAACTACTTCCAGCTCTTTTTTGTTTTTATGGTTTGTTTCCCGGTAAATACTCCATGAAAAAGTAAACGCCGGTATTGTCGGTTTTTTTGAACCCAAGGCGTTCGTACAGCCGTAGTGCAGGATTGTTGTATTCAACATGAATGTTCAGCTTCTTGCCCCTCTTCTCTGATTTTTGAATTAATTGCTTTAACAGGTATGTGCCTATTCCTTTGCCGGTATGCTCCTCCAGCAATGCAATATCCATTATTCGTATTTGTTTTTCGGTTTCCCAAATGTATAGCCTGCCAATATCCGTGTTTTTTTTCATTATGATATTGAATTCTGCCCCTTTGTATGCATTTATATAATGGGAATGTTGGGCATTAAACTGAAATTCTATAAATTTCTGCTTTTCAGCTTCTGTCCAGAAGGTTTGAAGTAGTTCTTTTTCTCGGGTACTTCGGTAAACTTTTTTTAGAAAAGGGTGATCTCCCTTACAAATTGGCCTAAATGTAATTTCCATAGCACATAAAAAGAAAAAATTCAACGGACAAATATATCTTATATTTCAATTTAATGTTGTAATTTGTATGAAAATACAGAAGTAAGAGTTTGTCAAACTTATTTTTTACCTTATAAATATGTCAGAACCATTTATTGCAGAAATTCGAATTTTTGCCGGAAATTTTGCCCCGCGAGGTTGGGCATTTTGTGATGGACAGTTGCTTCCTATTTCTCAAAATACTGCTTTGTTTTCATTAATTGGAACAACTTATGGAGGAGATGGGAGAACTACAACGGCCTTACCAAACCTAGAGGGAAGAGCTCCAATGCATCCCGGGCGAGGACCCGGTTTAACAGACAGAAGACTTGGACAGAGAGTCGGTGTTGAGTCGGTTACATTAACAGAAGCACAAATGCCTAATCATAACCATAGTATGAGTTTTGAGAGTGTGGAAACGGGGAGTTCAAATTCGCCGGAAAATAATGTACACGCACAGTCATCGATTCCTGCAGCCAGCGTTTATAGTGAAAACACTCCGAATATTGCAGCCGGGACTTTAAGCAACACCGGTGGTGGCAATGCACACAATAACATGCAGCCTTATATAGGAGTTAATTTTATAATCGCTCTAGTGGGGTTGTACCCATCAAGAAGTTAAAACTTTATAAATTATGTCAGAACCATATGTTGGAGAAATCAGGATGTTTGCGGGAAATTTTGCCCCACGTGGTTGGGCTTTTTGTGATGGACAGTTGTTGGCTGTTTCACAAAACGACGCATTATTTTCGTTGTTAGGTACTATTTATGGGGGCGATGGTAGGACTACATTTGGCCTACCTGATTTACGTGGGAGAATTCCTATTCATGCGGGTCATGGTCCGGGTTTAAGTGATAGGAGACTTGGCGCTGCAATGGGGACTGAAAAGGTGACCTTGACAGAGAATCAGATACCTTCGCATGGGCATCAGGTTGCCTGCAATGACTTTGTCGGAAATTCTCTTGGTAGTTCAGGGAGCACTGCGATTGCAGCCGGTGCCAACAATCGCGTTTATTCGTCAACACTGGATAATCCTCAAAACTTACATACAGATACAATTTCAGGAGCAGGAGAAAGTAGGTCGCACAGCAATTTGATGCCTTCGCTATGTGTTCATTTTATAATCGCACTTTTTGGAATTTATCCTTCTCGTACTTAAAAAAACATAAAATATGTCAGAACCATTTTTAGCTGAAATAAGAATCGTTGGATTTAATTTTGCTCCGAGAGGCTGGGCATTTTGCGACGGGCAAATACTGCCCATAAACCAGAATCAAGCTTTGTTCTCTCTATTAGGAACGACCTACGGTGGTGACGGACGAACATCTTTTGCTTTGCCCGATTTTAGAGGACGTGTTCCTGTTCATCCCGGAAATACAATTTTGCAAGGACAAAAAGGCGGTGAAGAAACCCATACTTTATCGGTCAACGAGCTTCCCAATCATAATCATTCGATGAACATTGAAAATAGTGACGGAAGCAACATTTTTTCAGGAACTCCTGCGTTGTCAAAAGCAAAATTTGAGTCTCGTTTTGCCACCAAAAGTAAAGGTAGCGCAACGATGAATCCCAATAGTATCTCAAATACAGGTGGGGGACAAGCTCATGAAAATATGCAACCAAGTTTGGCCGTGAACTTTTGTATCGCACTGCAAGGCCTTTTCCCATCAAGAAATTAATTTACATGAATAGCAGAAGAAATTTTTTAAGAATAGCAGGAGCTGGTGTAACTGGCTCTTTTTTGCAGCCTTTTGCATCAAATGGTGCAGTGCTGAAAACAAAGGGGCAAAAAATAAAAATTGGAGTTCTAATGCCTCAGTCGATTGAACACCCGGGGCTTCCGGTGTCATTTATGAATGGTTTTAGAAGCGGGATAGACCAACACGGTGCATTCAAAAAGAACCGAATTGAGTTGATAACCGAAATGGTAAACTTCGGTACGCCACACATCGTAAAAGAAAAGTCTCAAAAGTTAATGGTCGAAAATAATGTCGATTTGGTAGTTGGTATACTGAACTCAGAGGTGGCAAGTCACGTTGGAGAGACTTTTAAGAACGCAAAATTACCAGCTTTTTTTGTTAATTCAGGAGAGAGCTATCCTGTTAACGAAATAAAAAACAATCGATATCTGTTTTTGAACAGTTTGAATTTGTATCAGGCAGCTTTTCATTCCGGGCAGTATGCCGTCGAAAAATTTGGAAAAGAGATAGCTATTATTACTTCATTTTATGATAGTGGTTACGATGCACTATTTACCTTCAGACAAGGTGTTGAAGCAGCTGGGGGCGATATTCCTGATACTTATTTGATGGGCGAGAACAGTGACGATTTTGTTGCTGATACTATGGCAAAACTTAATGAAAGCAAGCCCGACGCAGTATATGTTTTTATGCATGGAACTGCCGCTGAAGATATCATCCGGAGCCTTCATATTAATGCATTAAAATTGCCGGTTTTAACCACGGCTTTTGCTGTAGAAGAAGAGCGTTTATTGCATTTGGGCGAAGCTGCTGAAAACATTTTAAGTGTATCGTCATGGAACAGATCATCGGATTCGGATGAAAACAGGCAGTTCGTTGACCTCTATACAAAGCATTGGAAGAAATCTCCTGATTTGTTTAGTGTTCTCGGATATGAATCGGGAATGATTATTTATGATTCATTGACTCGATGCAAACAAAATTTTACAAGCGAGAATATTGCAGATCATTTGCGGTCATGTTCGATCAAATCTCCTCGCGGAAAAGTTTTTATTCATCAGGATTCAGGGATTGTAAATAACCAACTATACTTGAATAAATCTACCCGTATGCTTTCTGGTTCGTATGGAAACCAAGTTTTACAAGCTATTTCTCCGGTAAATGAATTCGAAGAGCGCTTTGCTATGCTTGATAACGATTATCGCTCCGGGTGGTTGAATCCCTATCTATTTGTTTAATTTCAGAATAATTTAAATGAGAAAATTCTACCAAACTACAATAACTCTGATTCTTGTTTTTGCTGCAGGTATTCTCTCTGCAACAGAAATTGGAACGAATGTAAAGGTCGGCACTAATGCCAATTCCGCTCGATTTCCACAAATAACGTATTGTTCTTCAGAGAATAAGTTTTTACTGGTATGGAATGGAAATGAAAGTGGTTACGACCGGATATATTACAACTTTTTAGATGAGGCAGAGGTTTCCGGCACTCCTAGCTCAACCGGTGCTCTCTTGTCTGCTTCATCTACCGGCACTTTTAGGTATTCCGAAAAGCCCCAGGTAGCTTACGACTCATCAACCGGAACTGCTGCAGTTGTTTGGCAGGAGAGTAACGCTTTGGGTAAAGACTCTGTCGTTCTCTCAATACTTAATGTGAATTCAGAGAGTGAATCGACTGAAGTAGTTGTTGCAGACAATAGCACTTGGAATATGTCTGCGACCGTCGCTTCAAATAATATGGGGAAGTATTTGGTGGCGTATTATGATACTACCAGTTTAAGTATTACGGGTAAATTCTATAATTCTTCGGGAGTACAGGTAGGAAGCGACTTGCTTCTTGGATCTGTAGGAAGCGCTTATCTTTTCCCTTATTCTATCGATATAGCATATAATTCCATAAATGATGTATTTACTGTTGTATGGGCTGATTATTTTTCGAATATGTTTTCCACTTTGGTGAAAAGTGATGGGACGATAGTTGGTTCTAATGATTACTCTTCTATTTCAGCTGTTGGAAATCCAGCTATTGCTTACAACGATTTGTTGAATAATTTCTTAATTGTGTATGATGATTTTTCAGGGAATGTTAGCGGAGTAGTTGTTGATAGTGTTGGAGTTTTAACAGGTGAAAGTTACTCTTTTGGGAACAGTTCGGTTTTGGAAGCAGAACCTGATGTTGCATATAATTCCCTAAATGCGGTTTTCGCAATAACCTGGACCGAATATCTTGGAGATGCAGGAATATGGCTACAGGAACTTTATATTGGAGAAGGTTCTTTTAAAAGCGATTCTTTTAAAATTGATGATGCAACAAGTACCTCAAATAGCCCGGCATTGGCTTATGGAAGTTCTGATGAGAGTTATTGGGTAACATGGTTTGGTGAAGATGAAGGAAAAGATCAGATTTACCTGCAACGATATCATTCCGACATCAAGTTGGTAAATGCGATAAGCAGGGATATAACTGTTCGTCTTAACGACAGTGGTTTCTATGTTTTATCTGCTAATGAAATCGATAGTGCATCTATTGCAATTGGTGGTACTCCCGTACTTTCAATAGACCGAGACACTTTATGGTGTTCTGACGTGCCCTCGGTGTCTGTAATGTTAGTCGTTTCTAATTCGTCCGGAATTTCCGATACATCTTACGCTACAGTAACAATTCGGGATACGTTGTCTATTGAATGTCAGGGAGATCAATTTGAATTTGTAAATTCAAACTGTGAATATGAAATTCCAGACTATGTCGCTGAAGCTACAATAACTTCCAGCTGTGATATTGACACCTTGATTCAGACGCCTGAAGCAGGAAGCTTTGTTCGAGCTGGAGATACTACAATAACGATAACGGTAAAGGCGGGAAGCCTGATTTCGGATTGTAGTTTTAACCTTAATGTTACAGGTGTGAGTTCTGATTTTACTTCAGACCTTGTTTCCGGGTGTAAAGGAACTAAAATTTCGTTTACCGATTTGTCTTCTGAAAATGTTATAAGCTGGTTATGGGATTTTGGCGATGGTTCTCCTTTGGATTCTACTCAAAACCCTTCTCATGTATATACCGAACCTGGAGATTATACTGTAAGCCTGAAGGTAAACAATGCGATAGGATGTGCAGATAGTATTTCGAAAGAAGCTTACATTACAATATATCCACCATTGGCCAGGTTTTCTGCTAATCCTACTTTTGGATTGACTACTCCACACACTGTATTTTTTACAGATCAGTCAACCTTGCCGGATACCTGGTTTTGGGATTTTGGTGATGGTTTTACTTCAACTGCTCAAAATCCGATACATTCTTATACCGCATTTGGAAGCTACAAAGTTCTTTTAACAGTTACCGATACTATTTATGGCTGTAGTGATACTGTTTCAACAATAGTTAATGTTGCTCAGGATACTACGCCTCCGGAAATTAATTGTTTGCCAGATACTTTTTTGTATACGAATGATAATAGCTGTGAAAGAGTTTTAGGAGATTATACCTCAATAGTGAACGTAATTGATGATTACGACTCATCACCTAACGTTGAACAATTCCCGGCTCCGGGAACGTTTTTTAGAGATTCGGTGTTGGTCACTATTAAAGCTACAGATTTTTCTTCGAATACAGATTCCTGTTCTTTCTGGATCACAGTTCTCGACACGATTTCCCCGGAAGTTATCACCAGGAATATAACGGTTTATTTAGAGGCCGGAGGTTTCGCCACAATAAATCCATCGATGGTAGATAACGGCAGTTACGATGCCTGCGGTATATTGGCTATGCAACTGGATACGACTTATTTCGACTGCAGTTCAATAGGCGAACATGTATTAACCTTAACGGTAGAAGATGTAAACGGTAATGTTTCCGAATCGCCAGTGTATGTAAATGTCGTTGATGAAGAAGGGCCCGTAACAATAATAAAAAATGTAGATGTATACCTTGGCCCCGGTGGCACAGCGGAAATTGATGTTTCCACGGTTGATGACGGCAGCTACGATGATTGTGGTATCTCGGAGATGATACTTGATCAGACCTTTTTTGATTGCAGCAACATTGGCGATAACCTTGTTACTATAACCACATACGATCATTATTTTAACAGTTCTTATGCCCAGGCGTGGGTTACTGTTATCGATACTTTTGGCCCGGAAGTCAATACCCAGAACATAACGGTTTACCTCGATGAGACAGGGCATGTAGAGCTTAATGCAGCCATGGCCGACAATGGAAGTTCTGATGCTTGTGGAATATCGGATATGTGGCTAAGCCAGCGCATTTTTAATTGTGACGCAGTTGGTACACAAACCCTCTGGTTAAATGTAGAAGATATTCATGGAAATATCTCCCGGGGCAGTTTTGAGTTAACTGTATTGGATACGATTTCACCGGTAGTTTTATGTAAAAAAGATACGGTTTACCTGGATGAAAGCGGAATAGGATTGCTATCGGCTTCAGATATTGATAATGGAAGTTCTGATGCCTGCGGAATAACCACCATGTCGTTAAGCCGGTTCGTTTTCAGCGGGACAGATATCGGCGATAACCCGGTAGAGTTAACGGCAACAGACGGAAGTGGCAACAGCGGCTGGTGCCGGTCCACAGTAGTGATTGTTGATACGGTCTCTCCTGATATTTGGTGCCAGGATACCGTTATCCTGTTGGATGCAGACGGTTATGCACATTTAGATAGTATTTCTGTTCTGGATAGTGTCTACGATGCTGTGGGCATTGCTATTTATGAACTGGACCGGCAAACATTTGATTGCAGTGATATTGGCGAAAATACTGTAAGGTTGCGAGTAACAGATCCGAGCGGCAATAGCTCCGTTTGTGAGTCAACGGTTTCCGTTCTGGATGAAGTTCCCCCGGCAGTTTTATGTAAAGATTACGAACTTTTGGTTGGAGACGAGGGGATTGCAGAGCTCTCCCCGTGGATGATTGACGGCGGCTCAACAGATGCATGCGGAATAGCAGCAATTAGACTCTCGAAAGACACCTTTGATTTTTCGGATGTAGGGGAAACTTATGTAGAATTAATAGTAAGCGATGTTAATGGAAATGAGGATAGTTGCCAGGCAAAGGTTCTTGTAACAGACGGAGCAGCCCCTGAAGTTGTTTGTAATCCGATTACCGTAGAATTGTTTATGGGAACTTACCGGTTAACGGAAGAAGACCTGGCGAAGTTGTCAGCGGGAAGTAATGACGCCGTAAGCCCTGTTGATAGTTTAATGATAGAAGTTAGTCCGAACAGTTTTTCTTGTGAAGATATTGGTGATTCAGTTTTGGTAACAGTCAGCATAAGCGACCAGGCAGGTAACACAGGTGTTTGCGAGACAAAAGTTTATGTTGATTTCCCAGTAATAGAAGAGCTGGCAGATGTAGAAACGACTCTGGCAGCGGGAAGTTGCGAAGGAACTGTTGATTATCCTGAGATTTTCACCTTGGAAACCTGCGCTACAATGACCCTTGTCGAAGGTTTGGGAGTCGATGGTGTATTCCCGCTGGGAACAACCAAAGAAACCTGGGCAATAACAGCAGGAAGCATTACCGATACGGTATCATTTAACGTTGAAGTAAAAGCTGAGAATGCATTGCCAATACTTGATTCAGTAGCCGATGTAGCGGCAAACGAAGATGTAGCTTATGTAATGCAACTGACCGGAATCTCAGACGGAGGCGATTGTGTTGCGCAGGAATTAAGTGTTACCGCAACTTCTGCAGATAGTGATCTGATTGCAGACATTGCTGTTGATTACACCTCTCCGGGTTCTACTGCACGACTAAGTATAACTTTTGTAGCCAACGAGAGTGGTGAAGCAGAAATAGTAGTTTTGGTTGAAGATGAAGTTGGTGCAGCAATAACAGATACCTTTACAATAACTGTAAATCCGGTAAATGATTCCCCTGTACTGGTAGAACCACTTGCTGATCAGGAGGTACGGGCCGGATCAACACTGGAGCTGGTATTGAACAAGACTCTGGGAGTTCTGTTTGATGATATTGACAATGACGAATTGAACTGGTCAGCTACTTTGCTTGAAGCTGATACCATACCTTCGTGGACAAGTATTGATGAGACGGCAGAAGATTATGTAATCGGCTTTAGTCCTGCAGAACCGGATACAGGTTGTTATTCAATTGAGGTTACAGTGCAAGATGCGGATGGAGCAGAGGCTATCGATACATTTGAAGTATGCATTACAGGTATTCCGGTGGGTATTGAGGAAATAGGAACGACGAATTTCGAAGTAAAAATGTACCCAAATCCTACACGTGGAAAAGTAAATGTTGAATATGACGTAATTAGCCAGGAAAGCGTTGAGATTGTGGTTCATAGTGCATCAGGCGGAGAAGTATTCCGAAAAGAATACGGTGCCGGAGAAGCGATACGTTTTGATCTCTCGGGCGAAGTCAGCGGCGTGTACCTTGTAATTATCAGGCAGGGCGACAGGCAGATAAGTAAGAAGCTAATCCTGGATAGGAAATAGCAGTTAGGCTATAATTCAAATAAAAGAAAACCGTCTTAAATTACTTTTAAGGCGGTTTTTTGGTATTTATACTCGAAATCTTTTATTGTCATAAGGGGCGTTGCTCGTATTATTTTTGGGCGCGACTTGAATGAAATCCGTGTACAACCTCAAGCTCATTACTTAGTATCTCCAACTCTTTTTCGCTTTTCTCCCAGATGATGTTTTTCCTTATTCGGCTGAGACTTTGTTGAGTAACGCCAATGTAAGACGCAATATCTTCTAGTTTAACTTCCAATGCTACCGAAGGAAATTCTTTTAGAAAATGTTTGTATCGTTCCTGTGCATCAAGCGTTCTCAGAAGTGCTTGTTTATAGTGGGTCATTCCAAGGTAATTGGCTACACCTACGGCGCAAAATCGTAAAATCTCCAGATCTGAGAAAATCATTTTCAGGAAAAATTCGCGTGGTAACTCTATTAACTCACAATTCGTAACGGTTTCGAGCGTAATCCGTGAGCGGGTGTTGTTCAGAAACGAAACTGTTTCAGATAAAACAATAGGGCCAACTCTGAAATCATAAACAAATGATTTGTCGTTGTAATGATCTTCGCACTTTACAATGCCCTTTCCAATAAACCGTACTGCATTTTCAACATGCATGTAATCCAATATGCGTATTCCTTTATTTAGCTTTCTGAAAACCATGATGTCGCATATTTTTTCCCAGGATTGATTAGAAATTGGGTATGTAGAGTTGATAAACTCTTTGAATTGATTGATGTAAAGGATGCAGTCATCCCTGTCAAGCGTCTGCATGTTGTATTTCTTTGGTTTCTAGGTCTTGTTTGGTAACAAAAATAATATTTTACCTGACTTTTTAATGCTCTTTGAGGACGGATTTAACTTCTTCTTTTTTGGTAGAACAATGATATTTTTAACATGTGGTAAATTTTTGCTGAGCATTAATACTTACTTTTGCTCTGTACATTAAATCTTTAAGCCGTGGCGCTTAGTGTTGGAAACTCTTCGTTAAATGCAATTTTTTGGTTTCTATTTTTTTGCCTCGTTCTTGGATTATGAGAGTTTGGGGTGGTTGCAGTATAATTTAACCAGATAACCAGCACTATTTACATTTTTTTAGGGGTCGTGAAGTTGTTTTTCCTAAGATTTTTTTCTCCTGGAAAGCTTCTTTTGTATTGTTTTATGAGACTGGGGAATTGATGTGAAGGTCTGTTTATTAAGTGTTTTTGTCATAGAGTCCCATAAAAACACCCCTCATAAAACCATGTTATTTTTAAAAAAACTGAAACAAGCTTATTTAAAAGTATGAAAAATCTAATATCTTCAATTACATTCTTATTTTATTCACTTTTTGCGTTAGTTTCTACTAGCCAAACGACTTGTACTTCCGAAAAAGGATGGGATGATTTCCCATTTACAGAAAATGGATTAACAGTTAATGTTTCATATACAGGGTATTCTAGCCGTTATGCGGCCGGAACGCAGTGTGGTATATCAATAAAGGACGGAGGAGTATGGATCGGCAAAGGATTGGTATCGACGATGACGACCACTTTCTCAAGCCCTGTAAATGATATGGTTTATAATTTTCTTTACGCAGATGCCGGAGAAGTACTTACTGTAATGTCAGATGCCGGTACAATTACAGCAGTACATATTGATGGCGATTGTTCAGATGCTATTTCAATTTCCGGTAATGTAATTTCTTTTAAATCTTCAGTTGGCGGGAGATTAATGTTTCATTCAACAGAACCATTTACAGAAATAACTTTTTCACATAACGGATTTGGGGCCGGAGTAGTTACTACTATGTGTTTTGATGCAGTGTTTGCCTCATTAGGGCCAACAGTAACTACCAATTCGATAAGCAATGTTACTGAAAGCACGGCAAGCGGAGGAGGAAAAGTTGTTGATGATAGGGGAGAGGTAGTTTCAACGAGAGGTTTATGCTGGAATACAACTGGCAATCCTACAATTTTGGACGAGACCACCGATGATGGATCTGGTACAGGAAATTTTACAAGCTCCTTAACTGGTTTAAGTCCAGGAACTACATACTATGTAAAATCTTACGCAACTAATTCTGTTGGTACCAGTTATGGTGAAGAAGTGAGTTTTACAACAAAAAATAATATGGCTTTGCACTTTGATGGTAATAATGACTTTGTTAGGATTGAGTACACTGAGGGAACGAGGGTTTTGGGAGATTTGACGATTGAGCTTTGGGCAAATTATGAAACACTTAGATCTCAAAATACAATGATTGTAAAGGGAGAATATGGAGATGAAAATGCTGAATTTAGTTTTAAATACAATTATCAATATTGTTTCAAGATTGCATCAACTAAAGAACTTGTCGCATTTTGGGAATATGGCAACTCCGGATCAAATGTTGAAATAAGGTCATCAGTGCCAGCGGATATAAAGGCGAATGAGTGGCATCATTTCGTTTTTGTGCGAAATAGTACAGAGAAAACAGTCACGTTTTATTGCGATGGCAAACAATTGGGTGAAGTTATTCCTTATACGCAAAATCCCGAATTGGGAAATGAGGGGAGGTTATATATAGGAAGTGAATATTTCAGTCTTGATTCGAATCCAATCCGGAATGCATTCAACGGAAGCCTGGATGAGATACGAATTTGGAATAATTTACGATCGGCAAGTGATATTCGAGAAAATATGATGCGCTCAGTTAGCGGCAGCGAAACAAATTTGGTTGCTTATTATAAGTTTGATCAATTTGGGGGGGAAACTTTGCCGGATATCTCCGGAAATGGAAATAATGGAATCCTAAATAATATGGATGCAAGTACAGACTGGATTGAGTCTGAAGCGTATACAACATGGCTTGGTGTAACTAATAGTGACTGGACTACGGCTTCAAATTGGTCAGCCGGTGTGCCTTCTCCCACAGATAATGTTGGCATTTATAAACATGAAGGTAGATCGGACGTGGTAATTTCCGGCATGCCAACTGTTAATAATATACTAATCTCATCCAGTGCATCTCCAACATTTGCTTCTGATGCTGTGGTATACGGAAACCTAATTCTGGAAACGAATATTGATTTAAACGGGAATACAATAACACTGGGGAGCAGAGGTACATTAATTGAGGACAATGGCTTTCTTGCAGGAGAAAGTGGTTTTATTACCACAACACGTGATTTAAGTGATATTAGTGAAGATGTTGCAGGCTTGGGAGCTAAAATTACTACTTCAGCAGATATGGGGAGTACAGCTATTACAAGAGGAGTTGCGTCGCAAAAAGTCCATAATGAAACGGCTATAAAAAGGTATTTTGATATTTCTCCAACAAACAATTCCGGATTAAACGCAACTTTGGTATTTAATTATCATGATAACGAGCTAAATGGTATTAATGAAGAATTGCTAGAATTGTTTAAATCGAATGATAATGGAAGTACCTGGATAAATAAAACAGGAATAAAAGATACAGTAAACAATACGCTTACCTTAAATAATATTGATGATTTTTCATTATGGACAGCTGTTATACCCAATGATCCACCTGTTGCTAATAATGATACCTTTCAGGTACATTGTGGCGAAACTGTTACAGGAAACGTACTAAATAATGATATTGATGCAGAAGGAGATGATTTTGAGGTTGTAGAAACACCAACAGTATCACAAGGCTCTTTTGATTATTTTGATTTGGAAACAGGGGAATTTGTATATCGTGCTCCGCTCAATTATGGCGGAGAAGTAACTTTTTCTTATCGGGCAACAGATGGCGCTTTAAGCAATGCAGCAAATGTTTCTATTAATGTGGTTGATACTATTGCGCCAACGTTTACAGTTCCCGCAGATATTTACGTTTATGCTGATGCTGACCAATGTGGCACTGTGGTAAACTATCAGGAAGAGGAGTTGGATGTGTCTCAACCCACATATACTACCGGAATTGCCGGAATGCTAAAATCTCAATCTTTTAAAGCGGTTGAAAGTGGGAAACTCGCAAAAATACAGTTGTTTAAAAACGGAGCGGGGGCATATGAAATTACTTTGTCGATATACAATGGGGATGGGGTAGGTGGCGAAGTTCTGTATTCAGCTAATTATTCTATAGATTATTCTACTAACGGATGGTTTGATTTGAATATACCTTTTGACGACGCACCTTTTCTTACTGCGGGCAATGATTATACATTTTCGCTAAGTAATGATGACATTAATGTGCTTATTTCGGCTGTTAATCCTTATGCTTCCGGACGTTTCTTTTCATCCTATTACCCAAGTAATTTAACTCATGATTTGATGTTCAAAACGTATTTGTTCAAGGAAATAACCGCAAGCGATAATGCTGGCTATTCAGAACTGGAACAGACAAATGGATTGCCCAGTGGTTCAGTATTTCCTGTCGGAGAAACCATCAATACCTTTGTTGCTACCGATGCGGCTGGCAATAATACAGAAAAATCGTTTAAGGTTATTGTTGAAGATAATACCAACCCGCTTGCCATTGCACACGACACAACCATTTACCTCAATGCCGATGGTATTGCTACCATAAGTGTTGAGAGTGTTGATGTCGGTTCATACGATAACTGTAGTATTGATACGATGTATCTGTCTCAGGATACCTTTGATTGCAGTTATGTGGGTTATATTCCTGCTGATAATAGTATTGGCTTAAAAAGTATAAAGGGCAGATTTTCGGAAGGAGTTCTGGTTGGGCTTACAGCAGAAGATATTTATGGTAATATGAATACCGATTTGTTTTATGTAACCGTAAAAGATACCGTATCGCCTGAAGTAAGAACAAAAGATATTACAGTTTATCTGGATGAGTCGGGCATGGTAGTTATTGATTCGCTGGCTGTTGATAATGGTTCCAAAGATGCTTGTGGACTGGCAACTTTCGAATTAAGCCGCGATACATTTTATTGCGAAAACGTTGGTGAGAATACTGTTACAATGACAGTCACTGATATGCATGGTAATGTATCTTCAGCAACAGCATTGGTTACTGTAGCAGACGCAATCAGTCCGACTGTTCTGGCTCACGACACAACACTATATCTTAATACTGAAGGTATTGCTACCATCAGTGTCGAAAGTATCGATGCAGGTTCGTATGATAACTGCAGTATCGATACGATGTTTCTTTCACAAGATACGTTTGATTGTGGTCATGTGGGGTATGTATCACAAAAAACAACAGTAGGGTTAAAAAGTCTGAAAATAAGTAATGATCCGAAGGAAGGTGTAATGGTTTCATTAACGGCAAAAGATAACTCAGGAAATGAAAATACAGATTGGTTCTTTGTAGCCGTAAAAGATTCCATTTCTCCTGAGGTGATTACTAAAGATATTACAGTTTATTTAGACGAGTCAGGAATGGTTGTCCTGAATTCGTTGGCTATTGATAACGGTTCAAAAGATGCCTGTGGACTGGCGGGCTTTGAATTAAGCCGCGATACTTTTTATTGTGAAAATGTTGGTGAGAATACGGTGTTGTTAGCAGTTACTGACATAAATAGTAATAGGACTGTTGATTCAGCAGTAGTCACAGTCCTCGACACGATTTCCCCTGAAGTTATCACCAGGAATATAACGGTTTATTTAGAGGCCGGAGGTTTCGCCACAATAAATCCATCGATGGTAGATAACGGCAGTTACGATGCCTGCGGTATATTGGCTATGCAACTGGATACGACTTATTTCGACTGCAGTTCAATAGGCGAACATGTATTAACCTTAACGGTAGAAGATGTAAACGGTAATGTTTCCGAATCGCCAGTGTATGTAAATGTCGTTGATGAAGAAGGGCCCGTAACAATAATAAAAAATGTAGATGTATACCTTGGCCCCGGTGGCACAGCGGAAATTGATGTTTCCACGGTTGATGACGGCAGCTACGATGATTGTGGTATCTCGGAGATGATACTTGATCAGACCTTTTTTGATTGCAGCAACATTGGCGATAACCTTGTTACTATAACCACATACGATCATTATTTTAACAGTTCTTATGCCCAGGCGTGGGTTACTGTTATCGATACTTTTGGCCCGGAAGTCAATACCCAGAACATAACGGTTTACCTCGATGAGACAGGGCATGTAGAGCTTAATGCAGCCATGGCCGACAATGGAAGTTCTGATGCTTGTGGAATATCGGATATGTGGCTAAGCCAGCGCATTTTTAATTGTGACGCAGTTGGTACACAAACCCTCTGGTTAAATGTAGAAGATATTCATGGAAATATCTCCCGGGGCAGTTTTGAGTTAACTGTATTGGATACGATTTCACCGGTAGTTTTATGTAAAAAAGATACGGTTTACCTGGATGAAAGCGGAATAGGATTGCTATCGGCTTCAGATATTGATAATGGAAGTTCTGATGCCTGCGGAATAACCACCATGTCGTTAAGCCGGTTCGTTTTCAGCGGGACAGATATCGGCGATAACCCGGTAGAGTTAACGGCAACAGACGGAAGTGGCAACAGCGGCTGGTGCCGGTCCACAGTAGTGATTGTTGATACGGTCTCTCCTGATATTTGGTGCCAGGATACCGTTATCCTGTTGGATGCAGACGGTTATGCACATTTAGATAGTATTTCTGTTCTGGATAGTGTCTACGATGCTGTGGGCATTGCTATTTATGAACTGGACCGGCAAACATTTGATTGCAGTGATATTGGCGAAAATACTGTAAGGTTGCGAGTAACAGATCCGAGCGGCAATAGCTCCGTTTGTGAGTCAACGGTTTCCGTTCTGGATGAAGTTCCCCCGGCAGTTTTATGTAAAGATTACGAACTTTTGGTTGGAGACGAGGGGATTGCAGAGCTCTCCCCGTGGATGATTGACGGCGGCTCAACAGATGCATGCGGAATAGCAGCAATTAGACTCTCGAAAGACACCTTTGATTTTTCGGATGTAGGGGAAACTTATGTAGAATTAATAGTAAGCGATGTTAATGGAAATGAGGATAGTTGCCAGGCAAAGGTTCTTGTAACAGACGGAGCAGCCCCTGAAGTTGTTTGTAATCCGATTACCGTAGAATTGTTTATGGGAACTTACCGGTTAACGGAAGAAGACCTGGCGAAGTTGTCAGCGGGAAGTAATGACGCCGTAAGCCCTGTTGATAGTTTAATGATAGAAGTTAGTCCGAACAGTTTTTCTTGTGAAGATATTGGTGATTCAGTTTTGGTAACAGTCAGCATAAGCGACCAGGCAGGTAACACAGGTGTTTGCGAGACAAAAGTTTATGTTGATTTCCCAGTAATAGAAGAGCTGGCAGATGTAGAAACGACTCTGGCAGCGGGAAGTTGCGAAGGAACTGTTGATTATCCTGAGATTTTCACCTTGGAAACCTGCGCTACAATGACCCTTGTCGAAGGTTTGGGAGTCGATGGTGTATTCCCGCTGGGAACAACCAAAGAAACCTGGGCAATAACAGCAGGAAGCATTACCGATACGGTATCATTTAACGTTGAAGTAAAAGCTGAGAATGCATTGCCAATACTTGATTCAGTAGCCGATGTAGCGGCAAACGAAGATGTAGCTTATGTAATGCAACTGACCGGAATCTCAGACGGAGGCGATTGTGTTGCGCAGGAATTAAGTGTTACCGCAACTTCTGCAGATAGTGATCTGATTGCAGACATTGCTGTTGATTACACCTCTCCGGGTTCTACTGCACGACTAAGTATAACTTTTGTAGCCAACGAGAGTGGTGAAGCAGAAATAGTAGTTTTGGTTGAAGATGAAGTTGGTGCAGCAATAACAGATACCTTTACAATAACTGTAAATCCGGTAAATGATTCCCCTGTACTGGTAGAACCACTTGCTGATCAGGAGGTACGGGCCGGATCAACACTGGAGCTGGTATTGAACAAGACTCTGGGAGTTCTGTTTGATGATATTGACAATGACGAATTGAACTGGTCAGCTACTTTGCTTGAAGCTGATACCATACCTTCGTGGACAAGTATTGATGAGACGGCAGAAGATTATGTAATCGGCTTTAGTCCTGCAGAACCGGATACAGGTTGTTATTCAATTGAGGTTACAGTGCAAGATGCGGATGGAGCAGAGGCTATCGATACATTTGAAGTATGCATTACAGGTATTCCGGTGGGTATTGAGGAAATAGGAACGACGAATTTCGAAGTAAAAATGTACCCAAATCCTACACGTGGAAAAGTAAATGTTGAATATGACGTAATTAGCCAGGAAAGCGTTGAGATTGTGGTTCATAGTGCATCAGGCGGAGAAGTATTCCGAAAAGAATACGGTGCCGGAGAAGCGATACGTTTTGATCTCTCGGGCGAAGTCAGCGGCGTGTACCTTGTAATTATCAGGCAGGGCGACAGGCAGATAAGTAAGAAGCTAATCCTGGATAGGAAATAGCAGTTAGGCTATAATTCAAATAAAAGAAAACCGTCTTAAATAACTTTTAAGGCGGTTTTTTATGTGGAAAATAATAAATATCGTATTGACTGAAATTGCTTACTCTTCCGATTTCATCACTTCTTTTAGCCTGGTAATCTGTTCGCGATCCCCTAAAACAAAAAGCTGATCGTTACGGGAAAGGATCATTTTCGGATCGGGATTAAAAACATAACGGGCACCACTGATTTTGATCCCGATAATATTTGCACCGGTTTGCTCACGAACTTTCAACTCGGCAATCGATTTCCCGACAAAACGCTGAGCCAGAGTTTTACACGAAAGTTCTTCCAATGTTACATCTTTGGTTTTTTGCAGCAAGATGTATTCAATAAACTCAACCACGTCGGGTTGGTGTACAAGTTTAGCCATACGTTGTCCGCCAATGCGTTCGGGCATAATTACGTTGGTAGCGCCGGCACGTTTTAGCTTCATCTGGCTTTCCAATTCCGATGCTCGGCTAATAACTGTAAGTCCCGGATTCATGCTTCGGGCGGTAAGCACAACAAACACATTGTCGGCATCATTTGGCGTGGTGGCAATAAGTGCTCGCGCCCGGCTTATTCCGGCTTGTTCAAGCACATCTTCGTGGGTAGCATCTCCTTTAATGTATAGCAAATTAGGATTCTCCCGTAAGCGCGAAATTACATTGTCACGCTTGTCGAGAATCACAAACTCAACCCCATTCTCTTTCAGCTCCATTGCTGCCTGTTCGCCGTTTCGGCCGTAACCTACAATAATTACGTGGTTACTCAGTTTATCAATTTTTTTGTCCACCCTGTACGTTTTTATATAATTCGCCAATTCACCGTCAAATACAAAACGAGCCATGTTTGATCCAACATATGCCAAGCTACCGAGACTTGAAATGATCAATCCAATTGTAAAGATCTTGCCCGGTGCACTAAATGAATGCCCAACTTCTTTAAAGCCTACTGTTGAAACGGTTATAACCGTCATGTAGATACTATCCAGCAGATTGAGGTCTTCAATATAGTAGTAGCCAGCTGTTCCTATCGCCAAAATAGAAACCAACAACCCAACACCAATCTTTATGGTTCGGCTCGAAACCTCCTGAAATTTGTTGTAATGCTGACCCGTTGTATTCATTTTCGTTTTTTATTCGGCAGATGAAACAAGTTTCACGCCTATGTGGCAATTTAAACATTTTTTTGTTTCACAGTAGCGGTTTTTTAATTGAAGTAAGGCCTGCGATTCGAAAGCCGAACGGGAATTAATCCCCAGTTTCTCCCATTTTCTGATGATCGAATTAGTTTCCGAAGGTAGTTGTTCAAGAAAATCGAGTGCCCTGTTTTTTAGGTGCGGCTTGTTTTGTTTATCACCATAAACAAACAAAAATGGAATTACCACATTGATGATCAGTATCTGAGCTGAACTGTCGCCCAACTCTTTTTCTGTTTTTCGTTTCGATTTTTTATTGAAATTATAATGCGAGTTCCAATAACCAGAAGCTTTTACTTTGAAATATTGTTTTAGCTGTTCAATATCATTCGTCTCCAATATTTTAGAAAGTAAAGATTCGGTGTCATGCACCAATGCTGCCAGTTGAGCAATTCTAACCGTAGGAAAGTTTACGGGCCGCAATCGAAGAAACTTCCAAAGATGGCCATCAATTGGTTTCAGATTGTATTTTTTATAGAGGAAGGAAAATTCTTCCCGCAGCTGCAGAAAATAAGTATCGCCAAGTAGCTGATTGTTTAGTAATCCGGCATTGCCAAACAGCAAAGCTTCAAGCTGAAACAAATTATCCCTGTGTTTTCCGAGTACATTAGTTGGTAGCGATTTGGCCAGTAATTCAAAGGGAACAGCATTAACCTTAAACCCAAACATCCGGGCCAGCATCTGGTAAAAAGTTTCGTTCCAGTTATTGTTATTCTGTTTTAACCTCAGTAAAATTTCTTCAGTTTTACTTTCCAGGCGTTCTATCATTAGTCGGTTAAAACCCAGTTGCAATACAATCGGATCAATTTTATGAAACTGGTTTTCGCATGGAATCCATGTTTTTGCCTCCAGTAATTGCCGATAGTTCTTAGCCAAATGATTGGGATATTTCAATACGAGTGTAGGAATAGTTTCCCCGTTAGTTCGGGGAATTTCGGTGTCAGCATCTTCAACAACATGAAGAATAACATTGTCGTATGCTTTGTCATTTTGATGGCGATGTTTATTCCAATCCGATGCTTTTACGTGGATTTCCACATTCCCGGCCCAAGTGGTTTCTTCTATTCTTACCTTAGCGTTGAAAAAGTCGGGGCCTGCATCGTGGTTTCGTTTTCCCGGCTTAATTATTTCAATTATTTCGCCCGAGGTGGAGTTCAGGCTTTCATTATAAAACAAACGGTTTTCCCAAATGTATTGTAAAAATTCTTCCGGCATATAGATTGGGGTGCTCATAACACTTTGTTTTCTTAAATATAAGAAAATTATGGCAAAGAGGGTGGCTGGGAAATGAGTCGGGTTATTGCAGTTTCTGAAAAATATCCCAAAGAACAATGCCGGCACTTACCGAAATATTGAAAGAATGCTTGGTGCCGTATTGTGGTATTTCAATGCTGCCGTTGCAGATATTCACTACTGATTGTTTTACGCCTTTCACCTCGTTGCCAAAAACCAGCGCAATTTTTTCGCCTTTTTTAGGCTGAAAATCGGGGAGCATAATGCTGCTGTCTACCTGTTCAATAGCGTACACTTTAAAACCTTCGGCCTGAAGTTTTTTTACAACCTCTTCGGTGTGTTCGAAATATTCCCAATCTACCGATTTCTCGGCATCAAGTGCCGTTTTTCTGATTTCGTTATTTGGCGGAGTAGCGGTAATTCCGCAGAGGTAAATCTTTTCAACTAACAGCGCATCAGAAGTGCGAAAAACCGAACCGATATTGTTACAGCTTCTTATATTATCCAACACTACCACAAGCGGCGTTTTTTCTGTTTGTTTGAATTCTTCTACCGAAAGTCGGTTTAATTCTATATTTCGTAGTTTTCGCATATTGTAGCTGTGAGCTCTGAGCCTCGAGTTTTTTCGTTAATAGCTGTTGTTGTTTGCCACAAGGCTTACAAAATTATATTCTGCGACTGGGAATAGTGATCAATCCTACCAATTAACTTCAGTCCGTCGAATCGGTTGAGTCATGCATCGCGCACCGCCACCACCGCGTGCTAATTCAGATCCGGCAATTGTTATAACACATTTTTCATAATCATCCGGCAAAATCTTCCCTGAAATTACATCGGCAGCTGCGAGCACTTCATAACCGTTTTTACTCAGCTCTTCTATAGTATGAACGTTGCGTTTGTAGCCAATCACTTTCCCGGGGGCAAATGCCAGAAAGTTTGCGCCGCTATGCCACTGTTCGCGTTCCTGTACCCATGAATCGCCGGTTCCACCGCAATAGATAGGCTTTAAATCCATGCCAAGTTTCTTTAGTGCTGCAGGAATATTTGGAAACTCTTCAATTTTAGTCACCTTCCCATTTTCAATCTCCAGGTGAATAGTGCGGAAACGGCCCATTCCAAAAACCACAGGCGGATAAACCATGCACTCATTGGTATTCAAAAAAGTAAACACCATGTCGAGGTGAATAAAAGATTCAGGCGACTCCGGTAATTCCTGAACAATAATGTGGTGTTTCTCTTGTTTCAGGTGTTTTATATTCTCGATAATGAAATCGATACCTTGAGTGCTGGTGCGCATTCCTGTACCGATGACAAAAATATTTTCTCGTGCAATTTGTACATCACCACCTTCAATCGTCGATTTTAAGTTTGGCAATATTCCCGGATTGGGTTTAGCCGGATTTAAAATTCGGGTATCAATCTCGGGATGATACTTGAAAATTGCCTCCATAATTACCGATTCACGGTCGCGCACCGGATTGGCCATTTTACCAATCAGCATGTGGTCGTTCATTCCCATAGCCGAATCGCGGGTGAAAAACAGGTTGTGCAAAGGCCGTAACAAAAAACGTTCGCTGCTTAAATAATTCGTAAGGTTGTTTCGTTGCAATGCCACACCTTCAATTAAAAGATCGGCAAGTTTGGCAGCAGGCAAGGCAAATAGTTCATCGCATTTATCGATTTTCTCAATAGCGCAAACTTCTTTTAATAATTGTTCTCTTACCGTTTCAATCTTCAATATGTCTGATAGTAAATATTTTACATCAAAAACTTTAGATACTTTCTGAAGCACACCTTTTAATTGCTGGTATTCAACAGAAGCGATCGACAGGTTCAGAATGTCGCTATACAAAGCGCGTTCTGCATTTTCCGGCGTCATGTTTTCTACTTCAGAACCTGGTGTGTGAATAATTACACCTTCCAGTTTTCCAATCTCGGAATGAACACTTGTCTTCATAGATCGTACTATTTTTAAATGCCTTTTTTTATAGATTGATGGCAAAGATATAAACTTTGAATCGGTATAATTGGATTAAGAATTATTCGTTTTACTTTTATGTTATTAAAAATGTTTGCGTGAGAAGGGGAATTGTAATAGTGTTGTTTTTGATGATTGCTGGCGTTTTGCAAGCTCAAACGCCTGATTCAACAAGAGTAAATATCGGACTTGTTGAGAACGGAGATACATTGGTTTTTAAGAATATAAAAGAAGTGGTTGTTTTTCCTGATCGGGAGTTTAAAAATAAGCGCCAGTATCGTCGTTATACGCGTTATGTGCAAAAGGTAAAAAAAGTGTATCCGTTGGCAGTGGAAGCGCGCGAACTGCTAAAAGAGTATCAGCCCAAATATGATTCGCTAGAAGATCGTGGCGACCAGCGAAAACTAATGAAGCAACTGGAAAAAGAGCTGCTTGCAAAACACAAGGAGGAACTGAAAAAGTGGTCGATGTCTGACGGAAGGATTTTGTTAAAGTTGATTAATCGCGAAACCGAGCGGACTCCTTATAGTTTAATAAAAGATTTCAGAGGCGGATTTAGTGCTACGTTTTGGCAGGGAATTGCCAAACTATTTAAAAACGATCTGAAAGATGGTTACGACCCCAAAGAGGAGGACAGAATTCTGGAAGAGATTGTAACTTTAATTGAATTGGGATACCTGTAATGAAAGATGTAATTCGGACATTTGTAGCCCTGAAAATTCAGCCAGAACAAAAGCTAATTGATCAGTTGAACGAATTTAAGCGGCTTTTCAGAAACGAGCGAATTAATTGGGTGCCCGAAAATAATTTTCATCTTACGTTGCGTTTTATTGGCGACACTACCCGCGAACAACTTTGCAAATTGGTAGATGGATTAAACGCGTTAACACCACAGTTTAGTTCTTTTGAAATTAAAGTTGAAGGCACCGGTTATTTTTCGGCAAAAGGTAAACCGCGTGTTTTATTTCTTAAAGTTGTATATCCTGAAGAGTTGCAAAGGCTGGTTTCGGGAGTGGAACAGCTTGTGGTTGAAACCGGTTTTCATCCCGAGTTGAAACAATTCAGGCCACACTTAACACTCGGAAGAATCAAATACCTAGAAAATAGCAATCGCTTTTTTAACGTTCTTGATAGCTTGCCTCAGCATGAATATCAACACCAAATGGTCAGCGAGATAATACTTTATCAAAGCACTCTGCGTCCTGAGGGACCGGTGTATAAATCCATTCAAAAATTTGAGTTCAATAAATGATAGCAAAAACACCACAGCCACCTTACTATGCAGTAATTTTTACTTCAACAAGAACTGATTTTAAAGAAGGTTACGCTGAAATGTCAGAGAAAATGGTTGAATTGGCAAAAGAACAGCCCGGTTTTTTGGGTGTTGAAAGCGCACGGAATGAGCTTGGAATAACTGTTTCTTATTGGGAATCGCTGGAAGCTATCCAACAATGGAAAGCTAATCTGGAACACAAAGAGGCGCAACTTTTGGGGAAAAAGAAATGGTACAAGAATTATAAAACCCGAATTGCCAAAGTTGAGCGGGATTACGATTTTGAGCGGGATTTTTGACGCCGGATACTTGATTTCTGGACTGCTAACTGCGACTGATCTGGATTTCTACTTTCCGTTCCCTTTTACACTAACCATAACGGTGTAAATCAGTATTTTAAAATCAATGTACAACGAAATATTTTTCAGGTACATCATATCGTAAGGCAGGCGTTCCAACATTTCTTCAAGGTTCGATGCATAGCCGTATTTTACTTGTCCCCACGAAGTTATTCCCGGGCGAAGTTTATGCAAGTGGGTATAATGCGGCGCTTTTTCAATAATTTGTTTGATGTAGTATTCTCGCTCCGGACGTGGTCCTACCAACGACATTTCGCCTTTTATAACGTTGTAGAATTGAGGAATCTCATCGAGATGTGATTTGCGCAAAAAACGGCCAATTTTAGTTACCCGGCCATCGTTTTCAGAAGAAAGTGCCGGTTTGCCGTTTTCAGCATCAACTACCATGCTGCGCAGCTTATAAATATGAAATGGCTGGCCATAGCGGCCAATGCGCTCCTGCTTGTAAAACACCGGGCCTTTTGAGGTTGTTTTTATGATGAACGCAATTACTGCAAACACCGGAAAAAATATGATGATGGCTATTGCCGACAGGATAACATCGAGTAAACGTTTGGTATTTTCCTGCCAGGCAGGCATCAAACCGTTACTAATTTTAATCAGCGGGCTTCCGTAAATGGTATTTATTTTAACTGCTCCCGCTAAAAAATCGTAAAGATCAGGGATACCCCATATACTTACTTGTCGGTTTTCGATTACCGTAAGAATTTCGCTGGCTTTTTTATGTTCGTGTGATTCGGTAGCCAAAATCACTTCTTCTATTTCGTAATTATCAAGTATATCCAGAATGTCATCCAGCTTACCAAGATTGTTTAAATGCTCGCCAAGTAGATCGTCATTGTTCTTATCGAGGGTAACGTAGCCCACAAATTTATTTCCGGCAGGACGAACCTGGCTGGTCATTTCTTTGTAAATTTTTACCGCTTTTTCGTCGTTTCCAATAAGCAGCGTGTTAAATCCAATTTTTCGCTGGTGTATTCTGTGTATGGTTTGTGTGGTTAAAATCAACCTGAAAATGTAGGTGGCCGAAAAATGTACACCAAACAATACAAAAGCAGTTTGGTAATAGTTTTTATACGATCCAATCCAGTCGTCAAGAATAAAAGCAAAGAAAATAACGATAACTCCGGCTACTGATGTAAAGAAAGTCTGGCCGAGTTCAAGCAGGCGCGATCTTCGGTAGATGTTTTTATAGAAACCGGTTATGTAATAGAATAGAATCCAGAACGAGGGAATAACAACAAGCGCTAAATAAAATTGAGGAGTAAATTCAAAGGGAACATTCCATCCATTAAAGTGCTGTGGCTCAATAACCTCTTTTCTGTAAATAAAGAGTGCTGTCCAGGAAAGCGCGGCTGCTAAAAAGTCGAAAAATAAGTACTTACCTACTTGCCACTTTTTGTTCATTCTATTTAATTAAGTCAGGTTGTCAATTCAATTTGTCAAGTAAAACGACTACCCCCGATTTTTATTGCGGCAAAAGTAGGTTTTTGAACGGAAATTCAGAAAACGATTTGTAGAATTTGAAACACCTTTGATTTTTCATTAATGCTGAGAAAACTGAGCCAATTTTTTGTTGATCTTTTGTACCAGTGACATGGCAATAAGATAATCCTCCAGACTGCTGGTTTTCTCAACTTTCTTTTCAATGGTTTCAACAAAATACTTGAACTCATTTATGTTGCCATATCTCTTTAGGAGAACAGGTTTGTTATCGCAGCTAAAAGTTTCTTGCGTGAAATTAAAGGTGACAAATTGGTTGTCGGCGTATATTCTGATTTTAAAATCGTTTAGCGATTCGAGTTTGCCGAAATTAAGACTGATTACTGATCCATCATTAAACTCCAGCCTTACGTTCGAGAATTTTGAGTTATTGTAGCCGGGGAAAGTTACTGCGCCAATTTTTCTCGGACTGATGCCGGTTATTCCCAATAACATTAGCAACATGGTGTACAGACTTTCACTGGCAGTTCCTTCTTCAAAATTTGAATACTCAATAAATGCCGGTGTTTGAATGTTGGCATTCATCCACTGAATAGCCGGTGTAAAATAATAGGGATTGGTAACCTGAATTACAGATCCCGATTCGTTGCTAAGTTTATTCAATTCGTTACATTCGTCGATCGAAAGCACAGGGTGTTCTGTGCAAAAAATGTGTTTTGATTTTCGGATCATTTCCTGCATCAGTTTAAAGGGATAAGGCGTTGAATTATCCATTAAAACCACATCGGCACGCTCTATCAGCTCAACCTTATTAAATTCCGGAATTGAATAATGAAAACTATTTAGCTGTGTATTGCGTCCAACTGATGCTTTTCCGATTATATTTACACTCGAATTCTCCTTGATTTTCAAAGCATGAGGTTCAAGGTTAACAGTGTTTCCGATAAGTCCAACATTAATCATTTTATCCTCTGTTTTTGAGTTTCAGTACAAATGTATATTTCGCGGCTGTACTATTTTGGTATTCAGCCCTTAACTTATTAACGTTAAATGTTAATATTGATTATGTGAAACGGGGGTAATAAAGAAATCAATTGGATTATTTTTGTAATTATTTTTTATTGAATGGAGAGGAACGATACGATACGACATCAGGCACTGCGAAAACGATTGGCAGATGGCTTGAAGATTAAAGGTATTCGCGACGAGCGGGTACTGGAAGCCGTACGCCAAATCCCGCGTCACCTGTTTATGGATAGCGGGTTTATAAATTTTGCCTATAAAGATCAGGCTTTTCCAATTGGTGCCGGACAAACTATTTCACAGCCTTACACCGTTGCTTTTCAAAGTCAGCTCCTGCAAATCGAAAAAAACGATAAGGTGCTCGAAGTTGGAACAGGCTCGGGCTACCAGGCCGCCGTTCTGTGCGAAATGGGAGCAAAGGTTTATACCATCGAACGGCAAAAAGAATTGTACGCTAAGGTGCATAAGTTTTTACCATCAATCGGATATTCGCTGGCTTGTTTTTTTGGCGATGGTTACAACGGTTTGCCAGCTTTCGCACCCTTTGATAAAATAATTGTAACTGCCGGAGCAACAGAAATACCACTGGCACTGAAACAGCAGTTAAAAATTGGTGGACGAATGGTAATTCCGGTGGGCAACAATCAACAGGATATGCATGTTATTATTCGTGTGGGAGAGAATGATTACAAAAACGAAAAATACGGAAAATTTAAGTTTGTTCCTCTGCTAAAAGGAACGGTCAATTTTTAATTATGATTACAGTTGCAAAATTTATGGTAAACCAGCTGGGTGAGAACAGTTATATTTTATCCGACGAAAGTGGCGAATGTATTTTTGTTGATCCCGGGTTTTGTTTTGACGAAGAACGCGATGAGGTGCGCGCTTATATTGCAGAAAATAAACTGACACCGGTAAAAATTGTGAATACGCATTGTCATTTCGATCATATTATGGGCGTTGAATTTTTGCGAAAAGAATACAACATTCCGTTTTATGCACACAAAGAGGATGCTTTTTTAGTTGACCGCGCAAATACGCAGGCGCAAATGTTTGGTATGGAAATGAAACCTGTTCAACCCATCGATCATTTTTTTGAAGAAGGAGAGAAAGTAAGTTTTGGGCAAAGCGAGCTGGAAATTATTCATGTTCCGGGTCACGCACCGGGTCACGTGGTTTTCTACTCCCAAGCCGACAAGTTTGTAGTGGTTGGTGATGTACTTTTCTACGGAAGTATTGGCCGTACAGATTTGCCCGGTGGCGATTACGATACTCTTATTTCTGGAATAAAAAACAAGTTGTTCAAATTACCCGACGATACAAAAGTGTATAGCGGTCATGGACCAGAAACGACACTTGGTTTTGAGAAAAGTACGAACCCTTTTCTTACCTGATTTTAAGTTTACTTAATGGTTTAAAATCATTTTTTCATACTAAAGCAGTTCATATACTTGCAAAATATTCATCACTAATAACAATATTAAATGTCTCAGGATAGATTTGTAACCCGCCATATTGGCCCCAGGGAAGAAGAAATTGCAGAAATGCTTTCAGCGGTTGGAGTTTCATCTATGGATGAATTACTGGATCAAACAATTCCGGAAAATATCCGTTTCTCCACGCCTTTGAAACTGAATGAAGGTTTATCGGAAAGGAAATACTACCGTAGAATTCTGGAGCTGGCATCTAAAAATAAAGTATTCAATACATACATCGGAATGGGGTATTACGATACTATTACTCCGGCCGTTGTTTTACGGAATGTATTGGAAAATCCGGTTTGGTATACATCTTATACGCCTTATCAGGCCGAAATATCACAAGGAAGGCTCGAAGCTTTATTGAACTTCCAGACCATGGTCTGCGGGTTAACGGGAATGGACATTGCGAATGCTTCGCTTTTGGACGAATCAACTGCTGCGGCAGAAGCTATGGTGATGATGGCCAACCTTCGTTCGCGCAAAATGGTAAAAGCCGGGGTGAACAAAGTCCTGGTGGATGATAAAATGTGGACACAAACACACGATGTGCTTAAAACCAGGGCTTATCCGCTGGGATTTGAACTAGTGATTCAGCCAAAGGATGAATTTAAGCTGGACGAAACTGTTTTCGGAGTGATTGTACAATATCCGAATTCTGACGGTGAGATTACTGACTATGCTGATTTGGTTGAGAAAGCGCACGAAAAAGATATTAAAGTTTCGGTGGCAGCCGATTTGCTTTCGCTGGCCATTTTAACACCTCCCGGCGAGTGGGGTGCTGACATTGTTTTTGGAAACTCGCAACGTTTTGGTGTTCCTATGGGATATGGTGGCCCGCATGCTGCTTTTTTCACCGCGAAAGCAGAATACAAAAGAAATATGCCGGGGCGTATTATCGGAGTAACAAAAGATATACACGGTAATCGCGCGTTGCGTATGGCGTTGCAAACACGCGAACAACATATTAAACGCGAAAAAGCGACTTCAAATATTTGTACTGCCCAGGCTTTGCTGGCTATTATGGCCGGATTCTTTGGGGTTTATCATGGCCCTGAAGGAATTAAAACAATCGCTCAGCGGGTACACAACATAGCGGCCTTTTTAGCTGCTGAAATTGAAAAACTAGGCTACAAACAGGTTAATGAAAATTATTTCGATACCATTCGTTTTTCATTGCCCAAATATGTAATGCGCGAAGACATCGAGTGGCTTTCGCACGAGCTGGAAATGAACTTCCGTTATTTCGAAAATGGCGATGTTGGAATTAGTATCGACGAAACAACCAATCCTGAAGATATTGGCTGGATTGTGGAAGTGTTTGCTAAAGCGGCCAACAAGAAATGGCAGGTGGCTAAAGAATATCCTGAAGGTTTTTCAGTGGCTGATAAATTTAAAAGAACCTCTGAGTTTATGACAGAGGAGGTATTCAGAAAGTACCGTTCTGAAACTGAGATGCTACGCTACATAAAACGTTTGGCACGAAAAGATATTTCGCTTACACATTCAATGATTTCGTTGGGATCGTGTACTATGAAACTAAATGCGGCAACAGAGTTGTTTCCGCTAAGTTGGATCGAATTTAACGGGCTTCATCCTTTTGTTCCTAAAAATCAGGCGCGTGGTTACCATGAAATGATGGAAGAACTGCGTCGCGATCTTTCTGAAATTACCGGAATGGCAGATGTTAGTTTGATGCCAAACTCTGGTGCTGCCGGTGAATATGCAGGGCTGATGGTTATTCATGAATACCACAAAAGCCGTGGCGAAAACCAGCGCGATGTGGTGCTTATTCCATCGTCGGCACACGGAACAAACCCTGCAAGTGCTGTTATGGCTGGAATGAAAGTAGTGGTTGTTGCCTGCGACGAAAAAGGAAATATAGATGTAAACGATTTACGTGCAAAAGCTGAGTTGCATAAAGACAATCTGTCGGCGTTTATGGTTACTTATCCTTCAACACACGGCGTTTTTGAAGCTTCGATTGTTGAAATGTGTGAGATAATTCACGACAACGGCGGACAGGTTTATATGGACGGTGCAAATATGAATGCACAGGTTGGTTTGACTAATCCAAGAAAAATTGGTGCCGATGTTTGTCACCTGAATTTGCATAAAACTTTTGCAATCCCACACGGTGGTGGCGGCCCGGGTGTGGGCCCGATTGGCGTTGCCAGTCACCTGGTTGAGTTTTTACCATCGCATCCGGTAATGAATAACGGGCATGTGGGAATTACTGCCGTTTCAGGTGCTCCTTGGGGAAGTGCTTCTGTGCTTCCGATTACTTACGGTTACATTAAAATGATGGGAGCTGAAGGTTTAACAGAGGCAACCAAAGTGGCTATTTTGAATGCCAACTACATTGCAACCGCTTTAAAAGATAACTACGGTATTTTATACACGGGCGAAAACGGACGTGTGGCGCACGAGCTTATATTGGAGTGCCGTCATTTAAAAGCTTCTGCCGGAATTACAGAAGAAGATATTGCCAAACGTTTGATGGACTACGGTTTCCACGCACCAACGCTTTCGTTTCCGGTTCACGGAACATTAATGATTGAGCCTACTGAGAGTGAATCGAAAGAAGAGCTTGATCGCTTTATCAGTGCATTGAATTCTATTTTTGATGAGGTAAAACAAGTGGAAAACGGCACTGCCGACAAAGTAGATAACGTGCTGAAAAATGCGCCACATACGGCTGAAACCATTTGTGCAAACGAGTGGACACACAGCTACCAGCGCGAAACAGCTGCTTATCCGTTAGATTGGGTACGCGAAAACAAATACTGGGTGCCTGTGGGGCGTGTTGACAATGCCTGGGGCGACCGGAACCTTATTTGTACCTGCGGTTCTCCGGAGGAATATGAAGCATTTAATTCATAAAAAAAATACAGAGCCATTCGTCGAACTGACGGATGGCTTTTTACTTTTGCAGAATGATTGTTTTTCCGAATGCTAAAATAAATATCGGCTTGAATGTAGTTTCGAAACGCCCGGACGGCTATCATAATCTCGAAACTATTTTTTTCCCGGTTAAACTGGCCGATGCGCTCGAATTTGTTGAGGCAAAGGAAACCGTACTTAGCATTTCGGGAATTGAAGTAGACGGTAATTCTGAAGACAATCTTATTATTAAAGCTTATCGTTTCTTAAAACAGGATTACAAGCTTCCTGAATTGGCGTTTCATTTGCATAAAGCAGTGCCCTTTGGTGCTGGTTTGGGAGGAGGCTCGTCTGATGCCGCTTTTACCCTGAAAGCCTTGAACTCATATTTCAATCTGAATATTTCTGAAGAACAACTGGAGGTTTATGCTTCGCACATCGGGGCAGATTGTCCTTTTTTCATAAAAAACCAACCGACTTTTGCTTTTGGTATTGGCAATCAGTTTGAAAACACCGAGCTCGATCTGTCTTCTTATCATATAGTAATTGTTAAACCCAATATTTTTGTAAGTACACCTGAAGCGTACCGAAATATTCGCCCCAAAGCGCCGGATTTTAATCTCCGAAAAATAGGTACTTTACCGGTAGAAGCGTGGAAAAACAAAATTGTGAATGATTTTGAAGAAAGTGTTTTTCCGGCTTACCCTGAAATCGCTAAAATCAAAGAAACCCTATACGAACACGGTGCCGTATACGCTTCCATGTCGGGAAGCGGCTCGGCAGTTTACGGAATTTTTCGCCATTCGCCGATAGATTTAGCGAATTCCCTACCAAAAGGTGTTTTTATTTACCGATAGTTTAGGTCACTTACCGACCTTAGTATTTCATTAACATTTTTTTTATTCTTTTTAACAAGAAGGAGTGTAACCTTTGTGCAAGTTATTAGTCTATTATAATGTAAACAGAAACGAAAACAAAAGACCTTAACGAAGGCAAAACAAAAAACAAGAACAAAATTAGAAAGCAAATAATTAAACAACAGAAAACATGAAAACAACAATTAAACAATTAGTAGCACTTGCAATTTTCTCCTTTATATTTTTAGCAGGAAATGTAAATGCTGAAGGAAACAAAGCGATTGCCTCAAGCCTGGAAACAATTACAGAAACTTCTCTTCAACTTGAAAACTGGATGACAGATGAAGCCGTTTGGAATACAAATAACGCAACTGTTATTGTAGAAGAATCAGATGCAAGTCTGGAAGTGGAAGACTGGATGACAGACGATTCGACCTGGGAAGTTGAACCACAATTAGTACTGGAAACAGAACAGCGTTTAGAGTTCGAAGACTGGATGATAAACGAAAACAATTGGAAAATCTAATATAGATAGAAGAGCGCGATTAGTTTTATTTGAATTTTTTAGAGGTTGTCGGTAACACGGCAACCTTTTTTTATGCACAAAAAAACCGCACAAGATTTTGTGCGGTTTTTTCATTTCTTATCAAGTCAATTAAGTTCTTTTTACTTCGAGCATTAAATGACGTTTTGGGATAACTTCATCCTTCTTTACATGGATTTTTACAATTTTACCGTCGAAAGGCATTCTTACCTGATTCTCCATTTTCATGGCTTCCAGTAAAAGAAGAGATTCCCCTTCCTGGACCTTTTGTCCGGTTTTTACAAATATATCTACAATAGTACCCGGAATAAACGAATAAATATGGTTTTCGTTTGGTGTTTCGTAATTCACCCTGTTTTCAAATTTCCAGGTGTACTTTGTTTTGTATATAGCGCCTTGTACGATCAGCGTTTTTAGCTCTTTATCTTCTGCCATAACAAATAATTATTTGTGGTTTAGAACGGAGGAATACCGTGCTTTTTACTTGGCATAGATGCAGTTTTGTTTTCAGAAACCTGCAATGCGTGTAAAATGCGTGAACGTGTTTCGCTAGGTTCAATTACTTCGTCGATATAACCTTGTGCAGCCGCTACATATGGATTAGCAAATTTTTCTTTGTATTCCTGAATTTTTTGTTGACGCATTTCTTCAGGATTTTCTGCCTCTGCAATTTCTTTACGGAAAACAATATTTGCAGCACCTTCAGGTCCCATAACTGCAATCTCGGCTGTTGGCCATGCAAACACAAAGTCGGCACGCAAATGGCGAGAGTTCATTGCAATGTATCCACCTCCGTATGCTTTACGAATGATTACTGTAACTTTTGGAACAGTAGCTTCGCTATATGCATAAAGAATTTTTGCTCCGTGACGGATCACTCCAGCATGTTCCTGGTCAACTCCAGGAAGATAACCCGGAAGGTCTTCCATGGTAACAATAGGAATGTTAAATGCATCGCAGTAACGGATAAAGCGTGCAGCTTTGTCCGAACTGTCAATATCTAAAACTCCTGCAAGCACCATTGGCTGGTTGGCAACAAAACCTACTGTTTCACCATTCATCCTACCAAAACCAATGATAATATTTGGTGCAAAACGCTCCATGATTTCGAAAAATTCAGAACCGTCTGTTATACCTTTGATCAATTCGCGCATATCGTAAGGAATGCGAGGATCTGAAGGAACGATATCTTCAACTTTAACACCTTTAACCGGTGCTTTTGGTTTGTGCGGAAGTGCTTTTTTCAGGTTGCTACGTGGAATATAGCTGATCAATGTTTTAATCTGCTCAAAGCATTCCATTTCGGTTTCGGCATAAAAGTGTGCATTACCGGTAACTTCGGCATGAACTCTTGCTCCACCTAACTCTTCCATAGAAACTTCTTCACCCAAAACTGATTTTACTACAGATGGACCGGTGATAAACATTTTAGAAATGTTTTCAACCACAAAAACATAATCAGTTAAAGCTGGCGAATATACAGCACCACCGGCACAAGGGCCAAGAATAACCGAGATTTGTGGAATTACACCTGAAGCCAGAGTGTTGCGGAAGAAAATCTCTCCGTAACCAGCCAGTGAATTTACCCCTTCCTGAATACGGGCACCTCCCGAATCGTTGATTCCAATAAGTGGAACCCTCATTTTCAGGGCGTGATCCATAATTTTTGTGATCTTTCTTGCGTGCATCAGACCGAGAGATCCTCCTGCAACGGTAAAGTCTTGCGCAAAAATACAAACCGGTTTGTCGTAAATAGTACCGGTTCCTATTATTACACCATCACCATGCAAGGTTTTGCCTTCCATGCCAAAATCTTTAGCGGCGTGTTCTACAAATAAGTCGTATTCGTGAAAAGAATTTTTATCGAGCAAAGCCAGAATACGCTCACGTGCAGTGAGTTTTCCCATCTTTGCTTGTTTTTCAATGGCTTTATCTCCACCACCTTTTTGTACTTCTCTCTTTCTTTTACGAAGATCAAGTACGTTGCTTCTTAGTGACATAAAGTATTATTTTAGTTATAACTACACCAGGTTACTGGTTGTTTTAGCGAAGGCAAAATTAAAATTTTTTCCGGTTGCCTTCCCTAAATACAAATATGTATTACGAATATTAATTCACATGGATACAATTCATTCGAATTATGGTATTCTTTGTTTGAAAATTTTTTCGAATAATAGAAGAAATAACTGTTTTAACGAGCTGCCCACCTATAAACAAAGAAAGCAATTATGGCATAAACAAAATTAGGTAGCCACACTGCAATAAATGGTGGAGTATTGCCGCTTATGGCAAATACAGTAGAAATTTGCATGAATAAAATGTAGGAGAAGGCAAGGAGTAGACCCAATCCCAGATGAAACCCAAGCCCACCTTTTATCTTTCGCGAGGCCAAACTAACTCCAATAATTGTTAGAATAAAAGTGGAGAAAGGATTGGCAAGTCGTTTGTGCTTTTCTAATTCCCATTCAATATAATTAACACCGCGCATCTTCATCAAATCGATTTCTTCAATGAGATCGGGCGTAGCATAGGTCTCCATTTCATTTTTAAGTATTTTGAAATCCTTGGGAGTCATATTGAGGGTAGTATCCATTTGATAGCCTTTTTCTAACTCTTCATAGCCATCGTGAATTGTTCTTTTCCAGTATGAGTTTATTACCCATCTGCCGGTTTCTTCATTCCATCTGATGTTTGGTGCAGTTATTTTTTCTTTAAGCTCGGCTCCTTCAAATCTTTCAAGAGTAAAATTTCTACCTACATTGTTACCGGAGAAACTTTCCAGGTAAATATAAACGCCCGGTTCAATTTGCCGGTGCACGTTTCGTTCGGTACCTACCGTTTTGTTCTTAATGTATTTCTGCCGGAAATTGATCATTGTTTTATTGGCCGGCGGAATAATAAAATTTCCCAAGGTAAAAGACAATGTCGTAATTATGGCTGCCGAAACAATGTAAGGCCGCATAAGTCGGGCATAGGAAACACCACTACTAAGAATGGCTATAATTTCGGTATTATAGGCCATCTTCGATGTAAAATAAATAACCGCAATAAAAGTGAACAGTGGACTGAACAGGTTTCCGAAATACGGAATAAAGTTCATGTAGTAGTCTACAATAATATCGCGTGTCGGAATGTCTTTTGAAAGAAATTCATCAAGGTTCTCCGAAATGTCGAAAACGATGGCAATACTCAGAATCAAACCAATAGCATAAAAGAAAGTACCCAGGTATTTCTTTGTAATGTATATATCTATGGTTTTATACCACCTCATTTTTATAGTCTGTTTTTTAATTTAACTACCATTTCGTTTTTCCAGCTCACAAAATCGTCGCTTATTATTTTTTCGCGGGCTGTTTTTACCAGCCACAAGTAGAACGCAAGATTATGTTGACTTGCAATTTGTGCGCCTAACATTTCTTTCGAAACAATAAGGTGACGAAGATAAGCCTTTGAATACTGGTCGACAAACGAAGTTCCGTTTTCGTCAATAGGAGTGTGGTCGTTTTCCCATTTCTTGTTGCGGATATTTATAATTCCTTCGCTGGTAAAAAGCATTCCGTTTCTGCCGTTTCGTGTTGGCATCACACAATCGAACATGTCAATTCCGCGGTGAATACCTTCCAGAATATTAACAGGAGTACCAACGCCCATTAGATAACGAGGCTTGTTTTCGGGCAAATCGGCCGTTACCACCTCCGTCATTTCGTACATTTCCTGTTCGGTTTCGCCAACCGATAAACCGCCAATAGCATAACCATCAGCATCAAATGTTTTTACGTGTGCAGCTGCTTGTTGCCGTAAATCGGGAAAAGTTGCCCCTTGAACTATCGGGAATAGGCATTGGCTGTACCCGTATTTTGGCGAAGTACTGTTGAAACGAGAGAAACACCTGTCTAGCCACCGTTGTGTAAGCTCTAACGATTTTTTTGCATAGTTGTAATCTGCATCACCCGGAGTGCATTCATCAAACGCCATAATAATATCGGCACCAATAGTTCGCTGAATGTCCATTACATTTTCGGGCGTAAACATATGATATGACCCATCAATATGCGACTGAAACCGTGCTCCTTCTTCGGTTAGTTTTCTTAGGTCGCCCAATGAAAATACCTGAAAACCACCACTGTCAGTTAAGATCGGACGATCCCAGCCATTGAATTTGTGTAATCCTCCAGCTTTTTCAATGATATCGATACCTGGGCGTAAATACAAATGGTAAGTGTTGCCGAGAATAATTTCGGCTTTTATATCTTCTTTGATGTCACGGGTATGAATGCCTTTTACAGAACCAGCCGTCCCAACAGGCATAAAAATCGGGGTCTCAATTTTTCCGTGATCAGTTGTTATTTCACCAGCCCTGGCCCGTGAATTTGTCGCTGTTTTCTGTAAGTCAAAATTCATATAACAAAATTGCTGGGCAAATATAGCCAATTAACTCGAATTGAAGGGGCGAAGATTCAGCAGTTGCTTGTTAATAAATTCTAATTGATGTAAATAAAATTCGCTTCAATAGTACGACAGAATAGTTTTTTATTTACCACATTTGCTTCCGCTTGGAAATTCAAATTTCTCATTGAACTGCCTTTAATGAATAAAGCCATATTAGAAACATTCTCGCAACTAAATCCCATCGAGTGGGGGCTTCTCGGCTTGTTCGTTTTTATTTTCCTGTTGAGGTTTTACTATCTTGTATTTTTTACCGGCAGAACTTTGTTCCGATCAAGGAAGGAAGTAATTGCAAATGAAGTAGCTACTCAGCCAATATCTGTGATTTTTACGGTAAGGAATGAGGAGGAAAATCTTCGGCGGATATTGCCTCAACTTCTCACCATTCCCAATATAAAATACGAAGTAGTTGCTGTTGACGATTATTCGCTCGACAATACATTTTCGGTGATTGGTGCGTTTAAGCAGAAGTATTCTCACTTTCGGATTTCATCGTTAAACGAAGAGACGCGTTTTTCCGAAAAACTGGCACAAAACATTGCCTTGAAAGCTGCAAAACACGATTGGATTTTGCTTTTTCCTGTAGCATCAGAAGAAGCTGTGAGAGATTGGATTGTTAGTTTCTCTGCAAATACTGGTATAAAAAACAGAGGTGTTTTACTGGCTTATACTGGCTTGAAAGCGAAACCCGGCTTTTTCAATTTACTTTGCCGGCTTGAGATGTTTGCGCAGCAAATTAAAAGTGCCGGATTTATAAGTAACGGTATCCCACTTGTTTATTTCGAAGAGAATGTCGCGTTCAAAAAACAGGCATATTTTGATTTGGGAGGTTACGGTTCAAAAACGAAGGAACCTTTTGCAAATCTTGAGCTGATGATCAACGATTTTATTAGCAAAAAGCAAACTGGAATTCTGTTTAATGAACAAAGCAGGTTAACAAAAGATATAGAAACCGGGAAAGATGATTATTATAATCTTTTACGCCGAAGTATAAGAATTGAAAGCTATTTGCCGCGTTGGAAACAATTTGCTCTTGCTTTCGAGTCGCTAACTTCCTTACTATACTTGCCGTTATTGATTGTTACTTTTGTTTGCTTGTTTGATCTGTGGATTATTTTAAGCGTTCTTGCCGGGGTGAAGATTTTGGTTCACCTTATCATAATGAAAATCAATCAAAATCGTTTGAATGAACGTAAAATATTCATATCTTCGTTAGTATACGACTTGCTAATGCCTTATTTCAAAATGTTTTACCGGTGGCATTTTAAACAGCAAAGTCGGAAGCAAAAATGGAAGGGAAAGGTTTAGTATTATCGGAAAAAGCGCGTCAGGATTACGAGCTTGTTAAAGCTGCGTTGGAAGGCGACGAAAAAGCTTTTGCCCGTTTATTAAACAGATACAAAGATGCCATTTATTTTATGCTGCTAAAAATGGTAAACAATCGCAGCGACGCAGAAGACCTTACTCTCGAAGCCTTCGGAAAAGCCTTTAAAAACCTTCATCAATATTCACCAACATACGCTTTTAGTACTTGGTTATTTAAAATTGCTTCTAATAATTGTATCGATTTTCTTCGGAAAAAGAAGGGCGTAAATGTACCAATAGAGAAGGACGATAGCGAAAACTCGGAGACGGTGAAGTTAAAGTCGAAAGAACTTAATCCCGAAGAGCGTTTGATCCGCCAGCAAAAGGCAATTCTGTTGCGTAATGTTGTACGAAAATTAAAGCCACGTTACCAGGTGCTTGTGGAACTGCGATATTTTAGAGAATTTTCGTACGAAGAAATTGCAAAAGAATTAGATTTGCCGCTCGGTACAGTAAAGGCGCAGCTTTTCAGGGCGCGAGAAATGTTGTTTAAAATGATCGAAAGTACCGAGATCAGTCCAAAATATTGACATTTAAATGGATATTATTTTAAAATACTTCCCGAAGTTAAGCCAACATCAAATCGAATTATTTGAACAATTGCAGCCCTTGTATGCAGAGTGGAATTCGCAGATCAATGTGATTTCCCGTAAAGACTTTTCTGAATTTTACGAGCGCCATGTTTTGCATTCACTGGGGATTGCAAAGCTCATGCGTTTTCAGCCAAAAACCAAAGTGCTGGACGTTGGTACAGGAGGTGGTTTCCCCGGAATTCCACTGGCAATTTTATTTCCCGAAGTTCACTTTCATTTGGTTGATTCAATCGGGAAAAAGATAAAGGTTGTTACGAATGTCGCCAACGCACTCGATTTGAAAAACGTAAAGGCAGAGCAAACTAGAGCAGAGCAGTTGAAAGACAAATATGATTTTGTTGTTAGCCGTGCTGTAACCCGTTTACCCGAATTTGTTCCGTGGGTTAGAAACAATATTTCAAAACAAAATATTAATGCTTTGCCTAATGGTATTTTGTATTTAAAAGGAGGTGAACTGGGAGGAGAATTAAAACCTTTTGGCAAGAAAGTTTTTGTACAGGAACTCTCGGAATATTTCGACGAGCCTTTTTTCGATACCAAAAAAGTGGTGCATTTGCCTTTATAAAAAAACGTTCCTCGATAGTCCGAAGAACGTTTCTTTTTATTTCGTCTTTTGCCTTGCTATTGATACTCATCCCCAAATGAAACGCCCATTTTTCGTGCTTTAAGAATCAGCGGGTGTTCCTGTTCAACCAGGCGAAGTTTTCCACCTACGTCATTCAAATCAACAGTGGTAAGCCCGTTGTCTTTTACGGCAACCATGGTTCCGAAATTTCCTTCGGCAATACATTGAGCAGCAAATGCTCCGTATCGTGTTGCCAGGATTCGGTCCATTGGCGTTGGCGAACCACCACGTTGAATATAACCCAAAACGGTTTCACGGGTTTCTATTCCGGTATAAGTCTGAATAGCTTCAGAAATATGCGAAGCGGCCGATTTTTCTTTCGGATGATCGATACCTTCAGCTACCACAACAATGGAATAGGGTTTATTGTCTTCGTACCGGCTTTCAATTTTTTTACAAACCGAGCGGATGTTGTATTCCAATTCTGGCAATAAAATTATGTCGCCGCCGCCGGCTAGTCCTGAGTAAAGTGCCAGCCAACCGGCATGGTGTCCCATAATTTCGATGATCATTACGCGCTGGTGCGAGTTCGCTGTAGTGTGTAAACGGTCGATAGCATCGGTTGCAATCTGTACTGCAGAGTCGAAACCAAAAGTAACGTCAGTCCCCCAAACATCGTTATCAATGGTTTTCGGAATTCCAATAACATTTAAGCCTTCTTTGGCAAGCATTGCAGCTGTTTTCATAGTACCGTTACCACCAATACAAACAACAGCATCAAGTCTCAGTTTTTTGTAATTCTTTTTTATTTTTTCGGGCTTGTGCAGGTTGCCTCCATTTTTAGAAATCTTAAATGGTTTTTCACGAGAAGTTCCCAGTATTGTCCCTCCAAGCGTAAGAATACCAGATAGTTGTGATTCTTTTAGGTTGATGTAGTCCCCGGTAATCAGGCCAGAATATCCGGCGTGAAATCCGATAACTTCCATGCCATATTCAACAATGGCGGTTTTACCTACTCCTCTTATCGCAGCATTCAGTCCGGGGCAGTCGCCTCCAGCTGTTAAAATGCCAATTCGTTTCGGTTTTGCAGCGTTATCCATAACTCTAATTTTTTCCTTGCTTTTCAATTATATTTCGAATTTAAAAAATATGAACTTAACGAGGAAGTATCCAGCTCGTTTTAATCGAATTTTCATCAAAATTTATGATGTTTAAAACAAGGGCATTGCGTTTTTGTTTTTTTTGTACTTTCGTGCAGCATTTCAAAATGCTAAGAATTTTAATCTTTAACCAATTAAATATTACAAAATGAAAAGAGTTTTTTCATACCTAATGGCTATTGCCTTTGTTTTCACTTTATCATGTAAAAGTAGCCAGACAGGTGGAAGCAAATCGGGTTTAAATCAGTTAACAAAAAAAGAGAAAGAAGAAGGTTGGGTGTTGCTGTTCGACGGTAAAACCAGCGAAGGCTGGCGAGGAAACAACAAAGACCATTTCCCAACAGGATGGAAAGTTGTTGACGGTACTTTACATTGCGAAGGTTCAGGTTCTGGTGAGGCAGGAGCACGTGACGGTGGCGATATTATCACAACCAAAGAGTACTCAAATTTCCGTTTAAAATTAGAATGGAAAATTGCTCCCGGAGGAAACTCAGGAATTTTCTATTTAGGAAAAGAACACGAAGGTTGGCCAATTTATAAAACAGCTCCGGAAATGCAGGTGTTGGATAATGAAAGACATCCGGATGCACGTGCAGGAAAAGATGGTAACCGCATGGCAGGTTCATTGTACGACCTGATTCCTGCTGTTCCTCAAAACGCAAAACCAGCAGGCGAATGGAATACTGTTGAAATTGAAGTTTACCAGGGAAGTGTTTGGCACCGTCAGAATGGTAAAACCGTTGTTGAATACCACTTGTGGACTGATGACTGGAAAGAATTAGTGAAAGATTCTAAATTTCCGGGCTTAAATCCTGATTGGGCAAACGTAGCTAAATCGGGTGTTATTGGTCTTCAGGATCACGGTAACGACGTTTGGTTCCGTAACATCAAAATTTTAGAATACTAGTAGAAAATATTCTATTTAAATAACTGAACCCGGTAAGTTGCTTGCCGGGTTTTTTGTTTTGCAATTGTTCGTTTTAGATGAAGGTTTAATAAATACGACGAATGACCAATGAACTATGCCTGGCAGAACCATTTATCGATTTCGCTTAGAATAACTGAGAACTGAGACTGCCAACTTTCTTACTCCGGGTCGTATTCCGATTCATTTAAAATCTGCTGATATTCCTCGTTTTTCATCAATTCCTCAAGCGTAACTTCGGGGTGCTTTTTCATGTATTGCCGCACAATTTGCCAGCCAATCCAAGCGCCTGTTCTTCCGGGCGATTCAATGGGGAACCCACTGGTTGAAGGTGCGTCGTTTACATAACGAATAATATCCATTCGTTTGTTGGAGTACAACATTTTATATTCAATGAGGTAAGTCCACATCGCAACCTCATTCATCTTACACCAATTTAATTGATCGGTAGTATAACCAATTTTTAAAGAGTCTGGAGTTGTAGGCAGCATCGCATCAACAAGGTACATAATTTTCCCTTTTTGAATAATATTATCGAGTACGTTGGTGGCAGAATTCGGGTCTTCAAATTCGCTAATTCCCCAGGCGTACACCATTTCCGGAATCATCCGCTCTTTGCGCATGTTTAGTATTTTGTACTGAGGCGTTGTATTCAGGTGTTGGTAGTACGAACAGTCGCGGCCAAGGTATTTGTCTAAACTTATACCAACAATATTTTCTGCAGTAACAACAGATTGGTTAAAACCCGAAATATAAGTGTAAACCGTTGGGAGTTCTTTTTTGGGGAAATGATAACTGTAATATTTGAACGCCTTTACAATTTGTTGCTCAATTTTATCTCGGTCGCTAAAAACCGAGTCCGTTTTAATTTTTACATCCTGAATAAGCGTATCGGTGATAAACAGCTTCATCAAATCCGGGAAATTATCATTGCCAATACCGCCAATCTGAATAATTCTGTAAGTGAATAAATCAAAGAAATCGGGGTAAGTGTTACTTAATTCAGTAATTGCAGCCAGTGTGTCTTTTCCTTCAAAATTTAAAAGCTTATCGTCAAACCGCACTACTTCAACTTCAGATTCAACTTTCGAAAGATCAACTTTTAGCGGATTTCGTTTGCATGCTGAAAACAAAATCGTTGTCAGAAAAAGGATGAATACAATATCTTTTGGGCTCTTCATTTTTACAAGAAATTTAAATCAATACGCTCTCGATAAAATTATATTGCGAAATTGAACTAAAAATTGAACTTTTGCAATTATTATCATTTCAGGTTTAATGACTCAGGATGTTAGACGCTGAACTTTAAATTTTACAAATGAGAGTTGAACTGGCGCAGTTAAATTTTACGATTGGCGATTTTGAGGGGAACACGGCAAAGATTATCGAAACCATTGCAACGGCAAAGAATAACAAGGTTGATCTGGTTATTTTTTCTGAGTTGGCAGTAACGGGGTACTATCCGCACGATTTGCTGGAAAAGAAAGAGTTTATTCGCAAAGCAGAAGATGCTGTGTTAGAAATTGCTGAAAAATGTAATGGAATTGCAGTTGTTGTTGGCGCACCTCGTATTAACGAAAACGAGCGCGGAAAAACCTTGTTTAATTCTGCCTTTTTCCTGCACGATGGAAAAATTCAAAGTATTCATAATAAAACACTGTTGCCCACTTACGATATTTTTGATGAATACCGCCACTTTGAACCCAATCGTGAATTTCATATTGTAGAATATAATGGCGAACGAATTGCTATTACCATATGCGAGGACTTGTGGGATGAACAACCCACTGCTAACGAATTCGGTAAGGATAAATTATATTCTATCTCGCCAATGGAAGAGCTGGCAAAACTGAATCCTGATTTTGTGGTAAACATCTCGGCGTCGCCATTTTCTTACAACCAGGAAGGTTGGCGAAAAGATGTGTTGGTAAAGAAAGCCAGCAAATACAAGGTGCCGATTTTGTATTGTAACCAGGTTGGTGCACAAACTGAATTAATTTTTGACGGTGGCTCTGTTTTAATTGATGCAAGTGGCGAAATTGTAAAAGAGCTGAAATATTTCGAAGAAGATTCTTTAATTGTTGATACCAAAAGTATTGGAGAAAAGGTTTTACAAAAGCACACCGACTACATTGAAAAAATACACGATGCATTGGTTTTAGGTATTCGCGACTATTTCAAAAAAATGGGATTTCGTCAGGCTACTCTTGGACTTTCGGGCGGTATCGACTCTGCGGTAGTGGTTGTGTTGGCGGTTCGTGCGCTTGGCGCCGAAAACGTTCGGGTACTTCTGCTTCCGTCGAAATATTCGTCAGGTCATAGCGTTGAAGACGCCCGTGTTTTAGCTGAAAACCTGGGAATCCGTTACGATATCGTTCATATTCAAAAAGCTGTTGATGAGTTTGAAAGAGAACTCTCTCCATTATTCGAAGGCAGAACACCCGATGTTACTGAGGAAAACATTCAGGCTCGTACCCGTGGAATTTTTATGATGGCCATTTCGAATAAATTTGGACACATTTTGTTGAATACTACGAATAAAAGTGAGAGTGCAGTGGGTTATGGAACACTTTATGGCGACATGAACGGAGGACTGGCGGTTTTGGGTGACGTTTATAAAATGGACGTTTACAAAATGTCGCGTTTCATGAATAAAGATGGTGAAGTAATCCCTGAAAATACAATTGTAAAACCACCTTCGGCAGAATTACGCCCTGATCAGAAAGATACTGACTCTTTGCCCGATTATGCCGACCTGGATCAAATGCTTTTTAACTATATCGAATTGAATAAATCGCCAAAAGAAATTGCCGACATGGGATTTGATGAGGCGGTAGTTCGAAAAGTAATTCGTATGGTTAATATGAATGAGTACAAACGGTTTCAATCGGCACCTATTTTAAGAGTAAGTTCAAAAGCTTTTGGCTTTGGACGAAAAATGCCTTTGGTGGCTCGTTATTAGTGAGAAATTCTGAGAACTTGCTATATTTTCTATAACATTTTCGAATTATCGAGTGTAAAATAAAGATTAAAAAAGATTCGGTTATCACTTTTTTTTATAGCTTTGATGCTGTAAAACATACAGGCGGATCTATGTTAAATACGGAATTGGGAGTAAAGGATATTATTGACAATCCAAAATCGATATTTCATCTTTTAACTCAAGACGAAAAAGAAGAGTTACAGCACCATATCTCTTTATCGCACTACAAAAAAAATGAATTTGTTTTTAAAGAAGGAGATAAGCCCGCTGGATTTATGATTCTTGTAAACGGTAAAGTCAAGATATTTAAAGAGGGTGTTGGAGGTCGCGAGCAGATTATTCGTATGACCAAGCCGCTCGGGTTAATCGGATACCGTGCATTACTCGGCGAAGAAAATCATATTGGTTCTGCTGTAACTTTGGAAGAATCGTTGATTTGTACAGTTGGTCCTGATTTTATTTTCAATTATGCCTTAAAAAACAGTGACTTTTCTTCTAAAATCATTCGTAAGCTTTGTAAAGAACTTGGTTTTTCGAATGCGCGTACTGTAACCTTAACACAAAAACATATTCGCGGACGTTTGGCAGAATCGCTAATCCTGCTGAAAGATAAATACGGTTTTGAGAACGACGGTACAACGTTGAAAGCCTTTCTTTCACGTGAGGACATCGCCAATCTTTCGAATATGACAACTTCTAATGCAATTCGTACACTGTCTACTTTTGCCAGCGAAAAGGTGATTGCAATTGACGGCCGGAAAATTAAAATCCTCGACGCAAATCGTCTGGACAGGATTAGTAAATTAGGATAGAAAATAACAAACGATATAAGTTCTGCCACCTGGTTTCTCCGGGTGGTTTTTTTATTCCTGAACGTAGATGCGTTTTACGCGTTGGGAAATGCCTGTCAGTATTTCGTATGGAATCGTATCAATCTGCTGTGCCAGTTCTGTGATAGAAATATCCGGGCCAAAAAATTCAACTTTGTCACCAGCTTTTGCTTCAATCGTGCTAATATCAAGCATAAGCATATCCATGCAAATATTTCCAATTATTGGGACTTTGCTTCCGTTTACAAATGCACTGCCGTTTTTGTTGCCCAGTTTGCGGTCGATACCATCGGCATAACCAATCGGAACAATTGCAATTTTACTTTTTTTCGAGACTTCCCCTTTTCTGTTGTATCCTACGGTTTCGTGCTCATCAATGTTTTTTACCTGCGAGATCGTACTTTTTAATGTTCCAATGCTATCGAGCGAAAGCCTGGTTTGCGAAACTCCATACAAACCAATTCCGAGGCGAACCATTTCGAATTGTTTTTCAGGGAAGCGTTCAATTCCTGCGGAATTTAAAATATGGCGATCAATCGGATAAGAAAAGGCATTGGAAATTAATGAAAACGCATGCTCAAATTTTTCGAATTGCGAATGCGTAAATTCATCAAGAGCTACTTCGTCGCTGCCGGCTAAATGCGAAAATACCGACTTAATTTTAACCGAATCAGATTGTTGAATAATGCGGATGCAATCATTTAGCTCTGCTTCTGATTTTAAGCCAAGCCGGTTCATCCCGGTGTCAATTTTCAGGTGAATAGGGAAGTTCCGAATACCCATGTCGTCAAGACTTTTTACAAATTTCTGCAATAATGACGTGTCGTATATGTTGGGCTCGAGCCTGTACGATATCATATTCTGAAAACTGTCGCGTTCGGGGTTCATCACAATAACCGGAAGATTGATTCCCGCATTGCGGAGCTGAACACCCTCGTCGGCAACGGCAACAGCTAAATAATCTACATTCTGATATTGTAGAAGTCGTGCAATTTCAACATCGCCACTACCGTATGAAAATGCCTTCACCATTACCATGATTTTTGTTTCTGGCTTTAACAAACCACGAAAAACATTCAGATTGTGAATCAATGCATTTAGGTTAATTTCCAAAACGGTTTGATGGGCTTTTTGCTGTAGCAGCCCCGATATTTTTTCGAAACGAAAATGGCGGGCGCCCTTTATTAAAATAGCTGCAGATTGAATTGAATGGTATGCAAAGCGACTTTCAAATTCATTACTATTGATAAAGAAATCTGCTGCAATAGAAAACTTATCACGCTGGGCGGAGATGTTCGGGCCAATCCCGATCAGTTTATTTATTTTCCATTCTCCGAGCAGCCGGTTTACTTCGGTATAAAGCGATTCGTCAGCGAAGCCTGTTTGTTGTATGTCGGAAAGAATAACGACTTTTTTTTGATGTTCATTTACCGCTTGTTGTTTTAGTACCGAAAGCGCAATTTGCAGCGAATTCAGATCCGAGTTATAATAGTCGTTTATAAGAATATTATTGTTAATTCCGTGTTTTATCTCTAAGCGCATAGCGACTTGCTGGAGTCCGCTGAAACGCGAAAGTACTTGATTCGGATTGATGCCGAGTGCAACCATGGTAGCAAAACAGTGGCAGGCGTTTTCAATGGCAGAATCGTCGTTAAATGGAATTGTGAAAGAATATTCGGATTGATTAATTTTTGTATGAATATTGCAGCTCGTTTCTTTTCGCTCAACGCTGAAATAGATGGGTGCATCTTTCTTTTTCGTACTCCAGAAAAATGGTTCGATTGAGTTTTCTTTACAGAACAGTTCAACGATTGGAAAAACAGTTTCGTTGTCAATCCGGGCTATCAGTTTTTTGCTGCGCCGGAAGAGCACTAATTTTTCCTGCAGTTTTTGTTCTATTGATTTGAAAAACTCCTGATGTGCATCGCCAATATTTGTGAGTATTCCGATTTCAGGTTGAATAATCGCCTCCAGGTTATGCATTTCTCCGGGTTGCGAAATTCCCGCTTCAATAATTCCCAAATTATAGGAATCATTCATTAGAAAAACAGAGAGAGGAACGCCCACTTGCGAATTATAACTTTTTGGGCTTCGAACAATTTTTTGTTCTGTTGAAAGCAACTCATTTAACCACTCTTTTACAATGGTTTTTCCATTACTTCCGGTAATACCAATAACAGGATGATGAAAGTGTTGCCGGTTATAAGCTGCCAGTTTTTGCAATGCCTCTGTTGTGTTTTCAACCAGAATAAAAGTTGCGTTTTCTTTTATCGATTCTTTTTCAGAAACCACGAAAGCTCGAACACCTTTTTCAATTAAATCTGGAATAAAATAATGAGCATCATGTACCGGCCCCTTTAATGCCAAAAACAATGTATTCTCCCCGGAGTGGAAAGAGCGGCTATCGGTAATAGCAGTTTCAATTATTGTAGAATAACTTCCTTTGGGAGCAAATAGCTCCCCATCAACAATTTTTGCTATTTCCGACAAAAACAGGCGCTTCATATTATTTTAAAGCTTTATTGTAACATCTTCGGCAAAGTGGTTCGTAAACATCTTTTTCGCCAAGCAAAACCACCTGCTCTTGCTCTGAGGTGCGGTGAGAGAATTGTGCGATATTTCCACAGCGTACGCAAATGGCGTGTACTTTCGTTACATCGTCGGCTACTGCCATCAAGCCTGGAATCGGACCAAAAGGAACGCCTTTAAAATCCATGTCAAGCCCAGCAATTATCACCCGAACCCCCATGTTTGCGAGTTTAATAACTACGTCAACCAGACCTTTGTCGAAGAACTGAGCCTCGTCGATTCCAACAACATCAACATTCCCGCAGAGCAATAAAATATTGGCTGAATTTTCTACAGGAGTTGAGCGGATTGAATTCTCATCATGCGACACCACTTCGTCTTCGGAGTAACGTATGTCAACAGTAGGTTTAAAAATTTCAACAGCCTGTTTGGCAATCTTCGCCCGCTTTAATCTGCGGATCAACTCTTCTGTTTTTCCTGAAAACATTGATCCGGCAATTACTTCAATTGCGCCAACTTTTTTTTGGCCGTTTACATCTCTTTCTATAAACATTAAACGTTACTCTATAGATTTTACTACTTTTACAAAAGTATAATTTAAACGTTTTTCTTCGCATATATGGAAAATAAAAAACTATTGAAATTTCTTTTGAAAGACATCTCAGAACTGGAAGAATTATTTGCAGAGAAGGGGAGTGAGGGATTTGATTCTTTCGAAATAGAATTTATTCAAAGCAGATTTAAAGGAGCCAGGCAAATTATACAAATTCTCAATGAGAAGGATCGAATAGTACAAGATTCACTACCTCCGGTTACTGAGGAGAAACCAGTTGAAATTCCTGTTCAACCTGAATTTCAATCTGTGGCAGAAGAACCTGTTGTGGAAGAAAGTTTGGCAGAACCAGCACCAATTTTGTCGGAGCCTGAAGTTATTGACAATAGTGAAGCTGAAGAAGAAGAAAGAGTTGAGCAAGATATTGTTGAAGAAGAACAGGTGCCTGTTGAAGAGATGGAAGAAGAAGTAGTGGCTGAACCTGAACCTATTGAAGAAGAAACTGTTTCAGAATCAGATAGCGAGGTTCAAGCCGAAACTGAGTCTGCAACTTCCGGTGATGACATGGAGTTGGATGAAGAGGAAGAAGAATTGGTTGCACGAACCATTGGTGACAGTATTCTGAAAGAAAAGTCGGTAAACGACCTAATGAACAATGGCAGTAGTAAACTCGAAAATAAATTGTCAAACAGCCCGGTAAGCAGTATTCAAGGCGCTATCGGTATAAACGATCGTTACCAGTATATTCGGGAGCTGTTCGACGGCAGTGCTGAAACCTTTTCTCAAACAGTTGGAGAGCTGGACAGTCTTAACAATATTCAGGAAGCAGTAAGTTATCTTCAGCAAAATTATAAGTGGAAGAAAACCGAAACCAGTTTAAAGTTTGTAAACCTTGTAAAACGTCGTTTCCCAAATGGATAAAGCGGGGAAACTAATATTGGTGCCCACACCCATTGGTAATTTGCAGGATATTACGTTGCGAGCTATTGAGGTGTTGAAAAATGCGGATGTTGTTCTCGCAGAAGATACCCGGGTTTCATCGAAGTTGATGAAGCACCTCGAAATTGAGAAACGCATGATTTCTCATCACAAATTCAACGAACATAAAACTGTAAGCTCCATTGTTCAGCAAATTGAAATGGGGAATTTGGTGGCTCTTATTTCTGATGCGGGAACACCTGCTATTTCAGATCCCGGATTTTTGCTCGTTCGTACTTGCGTTGAAAAGGGTATTGAAGTGGAGTGTTTACCGGGACCAACGGCTTTAATCCCTGCACTAGCAGTGTCCGGATTACCAACTGAAAAATTTGTTTTTGAAGGGTTCTTACCACAAAAGAAAGGTCGCCAAACCCGTTTGAAGTTTTTAGCGGAAGAAACCCGTACGATGATTTTTTATGAGTCGCCGTTTCGCCTGGTGAAATCGCTGAATCAGTTTGCTACATTTTGGGGAGAGGAAAGAAAAGCCTGTGTCTGTAGAGAGCTGAGCAAGATGTTTGAAGAAATTAAGCGGGGTAGTTTGAAAGAACTCGAAGAATATTATACACAACATCCACCTAAAGGAGAAATAGTAATTGTTGTGGAGGGGAAGACCGAAAAATAATTAATGGCGACAATTTGTTAGGGAGTTTTACAGATGAGGAGAAAGTACACGCATATATTTTTTGATCTGGATAATACATTGTGGGATTTTAAAACGAACTCGTTACACGCTCTTCAAACAACTTTTGATAACTACAAATTAAAGGCGGCAGGAGTAAGCTTTTCTGATTTCTCAAACGTTTATACAAGGCATAATAATCAATTATGGGAGGCCTATCGAAATAAACAGGTACGCAAAAAAGAGCTTACAAATCTCCGATTTCAGTTGACTTTTGATGAACTTGGTATTGTTGGTGTAGATGCCAATCAAATGAATGATTTGTATTTGTCGGAAATGCCAAAACAAAACAAATTATTTGGAGGAGCAATTGAATTACTGGATTATTTGAAAGTAAAAAACTACAGGCTATCTATCATAACAAATGGTTTTAAAGAAGTCCAGTACAAGAAAATGTTAAATTCAGGTTTGCAGCCTTATTTCGATAAAGTATTTATTTCAGAGGAGGTAAAAGCTCCGAAACCAGATCCGCTTATTTTCGAATATGCCATAAAATCTACGAATGCAAAGAAAGCTACTTCTCTGATGATTGGCGATGACTATGATGTTGATATTAAAGGAGCATTGGATTTTGGAATTGATGCTGTTTTTTTCTGTCCAACCGATTATAAACGAACTTCTTACGAAAAAGAGAATTTGAGTATAAAAGTTGTTAATCGATTAAATCAAATAAGTTTTTTTCTATAGTAGATAGAGGTTGGTATTTTTATTCTGATTATAGAATTTGTTTCAAAAAGGAACAGTCCATAATTGTGATATTTCTTTTTCCTTCCGATAGAATATTATGTTTGTGTAAACAAGGATGGTGTTTTTTGTTCTTTTGTGCTGTGTGTTGTTTTTTGTGCCAAAGAAGCCTGTGGCTTTCATTATGTTATGTTGACATGAAAAAAACTTTCATAATTTTTGTTAATTTGATTTTTTTTTACACATTTGTCATTGTTAAATTTTTTAACAATTGATTAAAGGGTAATATGTGATATATGGATTTGGGGGAATCCAACACAAGTAATCAATTAGAATTTATTTAATACGCTGTTTAATTATTACTAAAGCTGTTTCTATGAAGGAGTGTGTAGAAAGTATCTATTTATTTTCAAAAAGTTTATTTCAATCTAATTATTTGGAGCAAAAGTATTGTGCCGGGAGGGACTCACTCTACATATACTCACGATTACCCTTCGTAGAACTTTTAATCCTCCCGGCTTTTTCTCTGCTTAACTCAATTAAAACTAACTCAAACAAAATACTCAGAACTGAAATCTAGATTGTTAATTGTAATTGAATTTTATTTGATAGCTGTTTAATTAATAACTTAAAATTATTTCTATGAAAAAAATTGCGCTATTATTATCGATACTCCTTTTCATGGGTAATTTGGTAGTTAATGCTCAAACGAGGACCATAACCGGTACGGTTACCTCGGCTGAGGATGCAATGCCAATACCGGGGGTTTCGGTAGCAGTGAAAGGTACAACTATTGGTACCGTGACAAACATTGATGGAGAATATTCTCTTAAAGCTCCTGAGGATGCAGAGACGCTTGTTTTTAGTTTTGTAGGAATGGAACAACAGGAGGTAGCCATTTCCGGAAGATTAAAAATAGATGTTACAATGCAAGCTCAAACCATTGGTGTTGATGAGGTTGTTGTTACAGCTCTTGGTATCAGAAAAGAAGCTAAGGCATTAGGTTATTCTGTTCAAGAGGTTGACGGTACTGATTTAGCTAAGTCAGGAAACACAAACTTTGCAAATGCCTTACAGGGGAAAGTTGCAGGTTTGAATATTACTCCTTCGAGTGGTATGCCTGGAGCATCGTCTTCTATTACTATTAGAGGAGCTCGTTCGTTTAGTGGAAACAATCAGCCTTTATATGTGGTTGATGGTCAGCCTATTCAGGCAGGAGGCGGAGGTGGTAGTACTACCGGTGGTGCTGATGGAACTGGTAGGATATTGGATTTGAACCCTGCTGATATTGAAACTATAAATGTTCTTAAAGGACAAGCGGCATCTGCGCTTTATGGTATTCGTGCTTCAAATGGTGTTATTGTTATAACAACTAAAAGTGGCGCAGGAAATAAGAAAGGCGACCCAGTTGTAAGCTTTAATACTGTTAACACTTTTGATCAGGTATCTCGAACTCCTGATTATCAGTCAACTTATTCTCAAGGTAGTGGCGGTAATTATAGTCCGACATCATCACAATCGTGGGGTATGAAAATTGAAGACCTTCCTGATCATCCAACTTATGGTGGAAATGAAAATGGCTATCCAGGTAAGTTTTATGTCCCTCAATTGGAGCTTGCAGGATATCCTGAAGAAGACCGTTGGGTAACTCCTGCGGTATATAATAACTGGGACGATTATTTTAGAACTGGTTTTACAACACAAAATAATATTCTTATAAGTCAAGCTGTTGATAAAGGAAACTATTCTATTGGCGTTGGTGAAACTACACAGGATGGAATCGCATTAAACACTGGGATGCAAAGATGGAATGCTAAAGCTAATGCTACAAGAGAATTTGGTGAGCATTGGAAATCGGGTTTCAGTGCTAATTATTCTCAGGTTGAAGTTGATAAATTGTCAATTGCAAATGATGGTTCGCTTGCAGGGGTAATGTCAGCACCTCAGACCTATAATCTAAAAGGTTATCCTTATCATTATCCGGGAAACCCTTTTAAACAGATTTATTATCGATCGTTGACTTTTGATAATCCTTATTGGGTTGCAGAAAATAATACTTCTTTTGAAAGGGTAGATCGAATTTTTGGTAATACCTACCTTGAATACCTTACAAATTTTGGGGCGTCTGTTGACTTTAATGTACGTGGACAAATAGGAATCGACTCTTATACCCGTGGTAGTGAAACGATTTGGGGCCTTGGACACAAAGGTGATGACCCTGGGAATTCTTATGTTGGTGAAGCACAATACAGGTTTACGAATACGAATGCAATTGGTACAGCAAATCTTAATTGGAGGATCACTGACAATCAAACATTATCATTATTGGCTGGTGCGGAGTATAACGATAATAAAAGTAAAAATGTTGAAGCGAGCGGTACAGGCTTGAACTTTGGAGAATGGCAGCATGTTGATAATACATCTACTCCATCCAGAACAGAAAGTAAAGGATGGAGCAGAACAGTTGGCTTCTTTGGCCAATTAAACTGGGATTATAAATCTGTTGTATTCCTAGGTGCCACAGGCCGCTATGATATTGTATCTACCATGCCAACTGGAAACCGTGGATTCTTTTATCCTTCAGTAAGTGGAAGCTTTGTGCCAACAGAATTGGATGTAGTAAGTGAAATAGGGTGGTTATCATTTGCAAAAGTTAGATTATCTTATGCCGAAGTTGGACAAGCAGGAAGTTATTACGATCCATATTTCTCTTCAATATCTGGGTATTCCAATGGCTGGTATGCTTCGAATACTGTTACAATGCCTTATAATGGTGCAAGTGCTTATGCTCCGGGGGCAACTTTATACGATTCTAATCTTCAACCACAGAATACACAGTCTATTGAAGCAGGGGTCGATTTAAAATTCTTCAATAACCGATTCGGTATCGATTATACCTATTCAAGACAAAATGTAAAAGATCAAATCTTTTCAGTTCCACTTGCAGGGTCGACAGGAGCGGAAAGCTTGGTAACGAATGCTGGGCGTCTTCATACAGATGCACACGAAGTAACAGTTTACGTTACCCCTGTTGTTGCTGGTGATTTTAAGTGGGATATGAGTTTCAACTTTTCAAAGATGACCAATGTGGTGGATGAACTTGCCGAAGGAGTTGAAAGTATATTTCTGGGTGGATTTGTTACTCCACAAGTTCGTGCAAGTGTAGGCAATACGTATCCTGTGATTTATGGTTCAACGTTTGAAAGAGATGATAATGGTAATGTTCTGGTAATTGATGATCCATCAAGTCCTTATCATGGGATGCCACAAACAGGAGCGCCAGGGATTATTGGAGAAGTGTCACCTGATTTTATTGTAGGAGCCAATAATACATTTACCTATAAAGACATTTCTCTTAGTGCTACATTCGAATGGAAGCAAGGAGGGCAAATGTATTCAGGAGATAACGGATTAATGATGTATACTTATGGAGTTGTAAAACAAACTGAAAACAGGGAAGAGACATTTGTTTATGATGGATATAAACCTGATGGAACTCCTAATGACATTGTGAGAGGTGGCCCTAATGATGATGGAGCATATCAATCACTTATGACTAACGTATTGGGGGACATCGATGAAGCATTTATTTTTGATAATTCATTTATAAAGCTTCGTGACATCTCATTAAGATATTCTTTACCAAAACCAATTTTTGATGAAGTAAGTATCGGAGCGTCGGTGTTTGCCAGAAATATTTTAATTTGGACTAAACTACCTAACCTTGATCCCGAATCGTCAAATGGTAGTGGTAATGCAATGGGAGGGTTTAACCGTTTCTCTTTGCCGCAAACTACAAGTTATGGTTTTAGTTTAGACTTAACATTTTAATGACTAAAAAATTATATAATATGAAAAAGATACTATATATCCTTTTGGCAGTGACCGTAATGCTTTTACCGTCATGTTCAGAAGAAGTAATGGATGAGGTTAACTTTAATCCAAACAATCCAACAGATGTGTCGTCTTCATTGACTTTAGCTGATAATATGATTGAATTGGCAGTAACAGGAGTTGGTGGAAGTATGATGTTTTACTCTTCTGTTTATATCGAGCATACAGTAGGAGATCATAATCAGTTTTTGAATGCAGAAGTTCGTTCAGGAGAACCAACATCTGCCAGCACTTATAATAACGACTGGAATACGATTTATAACTCTCTTTGGTCTTTGAGTAAGACAATTGAAAGATGTTCGAAGGGTGGTATCGAAGAGGGAGCTTGGCATAATCTTGGAAGAGCACGAGTCCTTTCAGCTTATTTTCTTGCAATATTAGCTGACGGTTGGGGAGATACTCCATGGGAAGAAGCACTTGACCCAAGTACGTATATGCAACCACAATTAAGTACTCAAGAAACTATTTATAACGATGTGTTTACATTTATTGACAGTGCAATTGTGAATTTGCAAAGGGAAGATTTATCGGATATGGGAGCACAAGATGTGTTTTATGGTGGAGATACTGATTCTTGGTTGAAACTTGCTTATGCATTAAAAGCCAGATATTTAATGAGGATGTCTCTTAAGAACCCAAGTTATGCTGACGTTATAACTGCTGCAAATAATTCTTTTACTGGTATCGGAGATCAGTGTTTGTTCATTTTCGACGGTAGTGCATCCCAAACAGCTGCTTGGTACAGAATGCTTCAGGATCGAAATGCGCATGCTGCGAGTAAAAGCTTGCATGACAAGCTGTTGTCAAGAGATGATCCAAGAGAACCGTTGTATTGGAAAGCCAATCCTCAGGGAGATGGAACTCTTATTTTTGCGGAAAATGGTCAAAGTCTTGACGTTCAGTCGGAATACGGAATTTCTGCCTTAAGTGTTGCAGATGCTCCTACCTATATTTTTAGCTATCATGAACTGGAATTTATTAAAGCCGAAGCTTATGTAAGACAAGGTGGAGCAGCAAATCTTGCTCTGGCAAAAACCGCACTTAAGAATGCCATTACAGCTGCGTTTCAAAAACCTAATGTTGGTTTAACAGCTGCAGATGCAGACACTTATTTTACTGATGTGGTTGAAACTCTGTTTGATGCAGATCCGTTAAAAGAGGTGATGAATCAGAAATATATTGCTTTCTATGAAGAGGAAGCCCTTGAAGCATATAGCGATATTCGAAGGTTGCAGGCTATGGGTGATAATGTAATTGAACTTAAAAATCCTTACAACGGAACCGTTGGGTTTCCTCAGCGGTTTACTTATGGTTCTAGTGATGTTACTACTAACCCTAATGTTGCTGATGCTTATGGAAATGGTAGCTATGTCTATACAGAGAAAGTTTGGTGGGCTGGAGGATCCAGGTAGTATATAACGTAAAAAATACATATTATTATGAAAAATATTAATAAGTTCTTAACACTAGTGATCATATTAGGCCTTGCTTTTACAGGGTGTGAATATGATATAGATGATCCTGCGGGAGAGCGTAATTTAATTGAATCGACTCCTGTGATTGAGAATCTTAATCCTTCAATTTACCTTGCAGCAGATAAAGCAAATACATATGTAGCTTTTGATGTTACAGCAGGAGAGGGAGGACCGTCTATGGATGCTATTATTGAAGTATCATATAATGGTGGCCAGCAAAGGGCTCAATTAGACGGATTTACTATTCCAGCAACTGGTTTGCAAGTTGCTCTTACCGACGTTGCTGATGCTCTTGGAATATCAACTGCTGACATGGAAGGCGGTGCGTATGTAAATATTGAAGTTTTAACAAAATCGGGAGATAAATATTATCGCTCTGCTGCTTCTGTTAATCCTTTGATTGCTTGTGATTATATTTCAGCTGACTATGTGGGTACTCCTAATGCTACAAGTGCAGGATGGGGGGTAAACGGACCGGTTACTGTTACTGTTGATCCTAACGATCCGTACACCTTACTTGTTGCTGGGATGGAGACAATAGATGGTTTGGACGAAGACCTGGGACCATTACCACTTATTATTGATCCTGCTTCCTATGCTATAACCGTACCAAAAACAGTACTTGCCTCATTAGTTACTTGGGGGGCGCCGTATCATAATATTGCTTATGAAGGTACGGGGACATTAAATACCTGTAGTCGGGCTATTCAGCTAAATGTAGCAATTTCAGTTGATGAGGGTAATTTTGGTTCGTATACATTTGATATCACTTACTAGTAATATACAAAAGAATCTTTTAAGCGGCTAGAATAATTGTTCTAGCCGCTTTTTTTGTTTATCTTTTTTGGTCAATCCGATCTCTGGTTTTGGAATGTAAGCTTAAATTTGTCACATACAAGAAATGTCAGGAATACAGTAAAGATACAGTAAAAAGAGACGTGTTTCGCTATTGAGATGAGGTGGGGAAGTGGATTACCCAAATCAAATTTCGTTTGGCTAAGACAATGTAGTTTAAAACTTTTGCTTACTAAATATAATCAAGGAAATATTTTTTGAAAATATAGGGAGAGTGTTCAGAAGGCATTCATACTGCTGGGAGCACGTATTTCTTAATAAGCTTAGAGATGGAATAGAGTTACTATATTGCCAAATAGCGGTTCTATCCTGTATTGTAGTGCAAGAAACTTGAGAAGATGTTTTTGAGTTTGATCACTGTCGCTGAAATCTGTTCACATGGAATCGTTGTTGCGGCAGGAAATCCGCTGCTTGCTTTCACTATCCCTTATGTCTTTCTTTTCTTCTTTTTAGCAGCCGGGAAAAGTACGTTATTCAGAATTAACCGATACCCCGGAGAATTCGGGTGTAAGCTAAGATCGGTTGGTGGATCGCCAATCAGGTGGCGATAATCTTCAGGATCGTGGCCGCCATAAAAGGTCCAGAATCCGCGTCCTTTTTCACCATGTATATAACGGGCTTCGTTAGCTGGTTTATTTTCGCCCATTACCAAAACATTCGATTTTAAAACTTCTTTCCGGTAAGCAGTTGTTTGTCCCATAAAACCTTTAATCAGGTTTTTGTGATTTTGGCAAAGCATTGTAGGGATAGGATCCCATTTTGCAGAAAAATCAAATAGAGTGAAATAGTCGTTTTCACGAGCCACTCGTCTTGTGTCTGTAGCGTCAATATTCGAAAATTCGTAAACATTTGGGTCTTTAACCACTTTGAAATCTTCAAATGCAAATGTGCGTTTAAAGTCAAGATGTGCATCGACATCCGGATCCATCGGGTCTCCGTCAAACATTGGCTGGCAAATATCAATGCCGGTTGCAGCCAGCGAAATATCGTAAGTATCGGTTGCTGCACACATGGCAAACAAAAAGCCGCCATTATTCACATATTTTTCAATTTCGCGGGTAACAAACGATTTCATTTCTGAAACCTTCATAAAACCCATTTTTTTTGCCAAATCATTGTTAATTTTTACTTCTTGCTGGTACCAGGGCATGTGCGCATAAGCATGCCAGAATTTTCCGTGTTGACCGGTAAAATCTTCGTGATGAAGGTGTAGCCAGTCGTATTCAGAAAGTTTGCCGTTCAGGATTTCTTCGTCGTAAATTACATCGTAATCAATTTCGGCATAGGTTAAAACCAGCGTTACTGCATCATCCCAAGGCTGTTTGTTGGGCGGTGAGTACACGGCTATCTTTGGTGCTTTGTTCATGCTTACCGCATCCTGGTTTACATCAGGACGAGCAACTTCGGCGAGAATAGCATCTGCCTGTGCATTGGCAATATTTTCGTAACTAACACCTCGTACAATACATTCATTTTCTATTTCGGGGAAATGTTGAACCAGAAAACTGCCACCTCGGTAATTAAGTAGCCACTTAACTTCAATATCCTTTTGAAGTGTCCAATAGGTAATTCCATACGATTTCAGGTGATCTTTTTGTGTGTCATCCATCGGAATAAGAATATACATGGCTTTTGCCTGAATAAACACAACGAGAAATAGCAGGGAGAATATTGTTTTGAACTTCATGGCCTTAATTTTTCGAAATATACAATTTTAGCCGCAAAATGGTTCATTAACGTTTCAGGATGTTTGTGAAAATAAAAGTGGAAAGAAATACAACCGGCTATTAAAAAGGAACATCGGAGCTCGGAGAACCTTGTGAATCAAAGCTGCGGTTACCTGTTATGCCTTCTTCAAAACTATCTTCATCGGCGTTCATCGATGAGCCAAACGTTTGCACATCTTCCAGGCCTCCAGGGGTGAACTGCGGATCCATATCCGAGAATTTTGCCAGTTCCTTTTTAAACCTCAGATGGACGTCGGCGGTCGCACCGTTCCTGTGTTTTGCAATGATAATCTCGGCAACTCCAAGAAGCGAATTACCTGATTCATCTTCTGTAATTCCAAAATATTCAGGACGGTGAATGAAACAAACAATATCGGCATCCTGCTCGATTGCACCCGATTCACGAAGGTCGGAAAGCTGTGGGCGTTTACCCTCGCGCGATTCAACCGCACGGCTCAACTGCGATAGGGCAATAATCGGTACGTTCAACTCTTTGGCAATAGCTTTTAGTGAGCGCGAAATGGTACTTACCTCCTGCTCACGATTTCCTCGTGTGTCAGTTCCCGCAGTCATTAGCTGAAGGTAGTCGACGATTATAATGTTGACGTCGTGTTGCATTTTCAAACGGCGGCATTTTGCCCTGAATTCGAAAATTGACAGGGCAGGAGTATCATCTATAAAGATGGGAGCTTCATCAAGTGTTTTAATTCGCTGGTTCAGCTGTGTCCATTCATAATCTTCCAGTTTTCCGGTTTTTATTTTTTCGCCACCTAATTCCGATTCTGCAGAAATCAAACGGTTAACCAACTGCAATGATGACATCTCGAGTGAGAAAATCGCAACTCCCTGTCGGTGATCAACGGCCATATTTCGAGCCATGGATAAAACAAATGCTGTTTTTCCCATCGCCGGACGTGCAGCAAGGATAATCAGGGCTGAACGTTCCCAACCAGAAGTAATGCGGTCTATTGCGGTAAATCCTGACGGCACTCCACTTAGCCCATCTGGCCTGTTTCGGGCTTTTTCAATTTGAATTACGGCTTCGTTCAAAACGGGTTTGATCGGCACCGTTTCTTTTTTTATGTTGCCTTCCGAAACTTTAAATAATTCAGATTCTGAAAAGTCAATAAGGTCGTCTACATCAATGGTATCATCGTATGAGCGGGTTTGAATTTCGGATGAAACCCGAATCAATTCGCGCTGAATAAATTTCTGTGCAATAATCCTTGCATGAAATTCGATATGTGCAGCGGACGCAACGCGCCGGGTAAGCTGCGTAATATATCCGGGGCCACCAATTTCATCCAGTTGATTTCTATCTTTTAATTCCTGGGTAACCATCAAAAGGTCGACAGGTTTTTCCTTTCCTGAAAGTGTTTGGATGGCTTCAAATATTTTTTGATGTTCCTCTTTATAAAAGCTTTTGGCTTCAATAATATCTGCCACAGTAACAAAGGCATCACGCTCCAGCATTAACGCTCCCAAAACAGCCTCTTCAACTTCTATTGCTTGAGGTGGAAGTTTGCCGTATTGTGCGTTTATTTGTTCAATACTGGATATTTTGTTGTTTCTTTTGCGTTCTGCCATAGTCAAAAAGAGATAAATCTGGTTTTATAAAGAGTTCAAAAGTATAAATAAGAAGTACAGGCAACAAGATATTATTGCTACTGTTTTCAACTTCAATTATTCACAATTGTTAATTCGGAATCAAGCTATTTTGGCGGCAATTATTTGAGTAATTATTTCCTTCAGATTACTGCCCATTGCTTCAATCTGTTGCGGGATAAAACTGGTGGCAGTCATTCCTGGCGTAGTGTTCACTTCCAGAAAATAGAATGTTTCGTCTTTTAAAATGAAATCTACCCTGACAATGCCATCGCAATTACACAAATCATAAATCTCGGAAGTAAGTTCCTGACATTTTTTGAACAGTGGCTTTGGTAATCTTGCCGGTGTAATTTCCTCAGTTGATCCTGGCGTATATTTCGCTTCGAAATCGAAAAATTCATTTTTGGGTAGCACCTCGGTTATCGGAAAGATAATTTTTTCGCCTTTTATTTTTACTGCACCACATGTAAACTCTTTGCCTTCAATAAATTCTTCAACAAGAGCATCATTGCTTTCCTGCCAGGCTTTATTGATTGCTGCTTCAACTTCGTCGGTCGATTTCACTTTTGTAATTCCGAAACTGGATCCTCCCGCATTGGGCTTTACAAAAATGGGTAAACCAAGCTCGTCAACTATTTTTTGTGCATCAATTTTGGCTCCTTTTGAGAACAGGCGTGATTTTGCCATTTTAATCCCCAGGTTTTGCAGGAAATTGCTGCAGTACCATTTATTGAATGTCAGGGAAGATGATTGTACGCCGCAGGATGAGTAGGGAATACCAATTAATTCGAAATAGGCTTGTAATATTCCGTCTTCGCCCGGAGTCCCGTGAATAGTAATATAAGCAAAGTCGAATTTTACTTTTTCGCCGTTCAGATCAAAACTAAAATCGGCTTTATTGACATCGCTGATTTTTTTGCCATCCTGAAAAACTTCCCATCGATTGTTTTGCATTTCTACCAACCAGGGTGTGAATTGCTCGTTGTCAATTGCTTTTAGTACGTTTGCTCCACTTTTAACCGAAACTACAAATTCGGAGGAATCGCCGCCGGAAACTACGGCAATATTGGGTTTGTTTGTATTCATTTTACTCATTTCTGTTTGCGATGTAATTTTCCCATTTTTCAACTGCCTGCTGCATATCGTCCGGTAACTCAGAGTTAAAAGACATTTTTTCGCCTGTTGCCGGATGAATAAAACCTAGCGTTTTTGCGTGCAATGCTTGTCGGGGCAGAACCTTAAAACAATTTTGTACAAACTGCTTATATTTAGTAAAGGTCGTTCCACGCAAGATTTGGTCGCCACCATAATTTGAGTCGTTGAAAATTGGGTGGTTGATGTATTTCATGTGTACCCTGATCTGGTGCGTACGGCCCGTTTCCAGGCGGCATTCTACGAGCGATACATATCCTATTCGTTTTAAAATGCGGTAGTGTGTTACGGCGTGTTTACCATAATCGCCTTCAGGGAATACCGTGAAGACTTGTCGGTTGTTTAAACTTCTGCCGATGTTTCCGGTAATGGTTCCCTCATCTTCTTTCAAACTTCCCCAAACCAGTGCCTGGTATCGGCGTTCGGTAGTTTTCTCAAAAAACTGCAAAGCGAGTTTGTTTTTGGCTTGCTCTGTTTTTGCCACAACCAACAGGCCTGATGTGTCTTTATCTATTCGGTGAACCAATCCCGGTCGCGGATCTTCGCTGTTAAAAAGCGGGAGATCTTTAAAATAATAAGCAAGAGCATTTACCAGTGTCCCTGAGTAATTTCCATGTCCGGGATGAACGACCATGCCCGGTTCTTTATTGATTACAACCAAATGGTCGTCTTCGTAAACAATATTTAGCGGAATATCTTCCGCAATGATTTTGAGTTCTCGACGTGGGTAATCCATTACGATTTGAACCTCGTCGTTAGGTTTTACCTTGTAATTCGATTTTACAGGGCTGCCGTTTACCAGAATATTGCCAGCATCAGCTGCAGCCTGAATTCTACTTCGGGAAGCATTGTCAATCCTATTCGATAAAAACTTATCTATTCGAACCGATGATTGGCCGGGATCAACAGAAAGACGGTAGTGTTCATACAATCCACCTTCCTCTTCTGTGTCTTCATTTTCTTCGTAATAATCACTCATCTTTTTGCTTTTATGGAAGGATGTCTTGCATTAATTTCTCGTCGTCTGTCGTAAGCCACAAATCTACCGATGATCCCAGATAAACTTTTTGAACTAAGGCAGCATCAGGCATTTGTTTCCAAACGCGCGCATTTAAAGTATCGTCTTTCGTTTGTACGGAAGCATCGTAAATAAGTACGCCCAGATTTAACCGCGCGCTGTTGAGCGCACCTTTTGCATCGTCAATAAATAGGCCTTGCAGATTGGGCAGAGGTGTTTCAACATTGCCCTTGCTTTGCCCGATAACCAAAACAACGGAACTACCTTTTTCAAGTTTATCTCCTTCTCCAACTTCTGCTGAATTTTGAAGTACACTAAGAACAAGATCATTGTATTCGGATGGCTGGTAGACGATGCTGTCGATATTTAAGCCACAATTCTCGAGTAAAACCTGCACTTGTCTGTACGAAATGTCTGTAACTTTAGGCAGTTTTACTTTCTCCGGTTCTAGGGAGTTAATGGTTAGGAAAATAACTCTGCCTTGTTTTACTCTTTTGTTGCCTTTTGGCACCTGATCGACGATGGCACCGGGCTCTGCATTTTTGTTGTAAACCGAGTCCATAATTTGAACCTCAACATGAGCAGTCTTTGCCACCGAATCTGACTGTGCATACGTCATCCCGGTAAAGTCCGGAACCTGGTACGAAATTCCGTGGTGTGTGTAGCTTTTTAGCCGGTACAAAGTGAGGGCTATGAGCAGCACAACCAATACGATTGCAAGTGCCAGACTAAGTATGAAAGCACGGCTTGTCAAGAATTTTCTGAAACTCATAATTATTACTTGTCGATCTTTTTAATAAAGAAACAAAAATAAGCCAAAAAAAGTATGCAGGAAGTGAATAAGGCGGAAACCTTGCTTAATTTTTGAAAATTTGGTTTTCAGGTTTCTTTTGTGCTGAATTTATGTTTTCGTTGAGTAGATAGATACAAAATCAGCCGTGTTTTTTATTTGTTCACTATGCAGAGGTGTATCTATAAACACGAAAAGGTAAAGAAATTAATTTCTTTACCTTCCCGCAAACGATCGATAAGATATTACTATCTTTTATGTCTTGGTTCGTCTGAAACCGTAAGTTTTTTGCGGCCTTTTGCTCTACGGGCTTTTAATACTTTACGTCCGTTTGCTGTGGACATTCTCTCTCTGAACCCGTGCTTATTTTTTCTTTTTCTGTTCGATGGTTGAAATGTACGTTTCATTTCTATAAAGTTTTATAATATTTTCTTTCCAATTTTCGGACTGCAAAAATAGTGTTTTTTTTATTTCCTCCAAAACTTGTGCGTATTTTTAAGAGAAAAGCTTTGGCTAATATTATCGGCTCTTTTTCAAAGGTTTACTTCCTTTAATTGAGTTTGGTTGTTGTCTGCTTGTAATCGCACTTGTGCAAAAGGTATTTTTCAGCATTTTATTAAACGTTTTCTTTTTTTACTGAAAAGCGAAAACCAATACCATGAAGGTTTACTATTTTTACAGAAGGGTCGGCTTTGAAATATTTTCGCAAACGCGATATAAATACATCAAGGCTGCGTCCCAGAAAGTAATCGTCCGATCCCCACACTTTTTCAAGAATTTCATTTCGGCTAAGTACTTTATTTGGGTGTCCTGCAAAAAAGCGGATAAGTTCTGCCTCTTTCATTGTAAGGCTTCTCGTATTATCACCGTGCGAAAGCGAGAGTTCTTCGGGATGAAATAAGAAATTCCCGATTCGAATCGTTCCGTTTTCGTGAATGTTGCTAACCGGATGAATTTGGCTGCGGCGAATAAAGATTTTGATCTTAAGCAGCAATTCTTCCATACTAAAAGGTTTCGGAATGTAGTCGTCGCCACCAAGCGTAAGACCTTTAATCTTGTCTTCAGTCATACTCCTTGCCGTCAGGAAAATAATTGGTACGAGATCGTTTGAATGACGAATTTTCTCTGCAACCTGGAAACCGTCTATTTTGGGTAACATTACATCCAGAAGTATCAGGTCGAAGGAGTTTTTCTCGAAAAGTTCCAGCGCTTCTTTTCCGTCAGATGCTACTTTAACATCATATTTGTGTTGAGAAAGGTTGTCTTTCACGATGAACTGTAAAGCTTCGTCGTCTTCAACCAAAAGTATTTTAAATGTATTCTCGCTCATATTAAAGAGGTATGCTAATTACAAATATACTTCCTCCATTCGGGTTTTCATCAACTCTTATTTTCCAATTGTGTGCTTTTATTATTTTATGCACATAATCGAGCCCCAAGCCGAAGCCTTTTACGTTGTGAACATTGCCGGTAGGAATGCGGTAAAATTTGGTAAAAATCTTTTTGCGGTATTCTTTAGGTATGCCAATTCCGTTGTCGGCAAAGCTAAGTTCATAGCTTCTTTTATGTTGTTTCAATTCAATGAATAACAAGGGGGCTTTTTCACAGTATTTTACTGCATTTTCAAGAATGTTGCTCATCAGGTTTGAAAAGTGAAACTTATCGGCTTTCATTGCCGGATTGTGGCCGTTAAAATTAAATTCTACAGTTGATTTTTGCCCGTTATTGCTTTGCTTAAAAATTTCTACAGTTACTTTAACAAAATCAGCAAGCAAAATATCTTCTTTATTTAAATGAATTCTACTTTTCTCTATCGAGGCTAGGTTGAGTACCTTTTCTACATTTTTAGAAAGGCGGGTATTTTGATCACGAATGATTCTTGCGTACTCAAGAAGGCGTTTGGGGTCGTCAACAATGTTTTCATTGTTAATTACCTGCGCTGCAAGTCCAATAGACGAAATTGGTGTTTTAAGTTCGTGAGTGAGGTTATTGATAAAGTTTTTCTGTATTTCGGAAAGCTGCCGTTGGCGAATAATAACAGAGAGTGTATAGCCAAAAAAGAAAACGACAATTACAAGCAAGCCGGTAAGGAAGTACCAAATAGAAAGTCTGGAATTGAAATATGCCGACCTGTCCGGAAAATGTATGGAAAAATAGTTGTTCAAATCTTCGGCAGCAGGGAAATCGTATGACGATGCGGTTTCATCTCCGTTTGTATTTACAAAAATACCTTCTCCTATTTGTTCTTCAGCAGAATCGTAAATAGCATATTCGTAATCGTAATATAAAACATGCCTTTTCAGCTGTTCGTCGAGGTTCGGGCGTAGTAACTCATTGTCGAAAGCAACCCCAACATTAACAATATAAGTATTGTCATTTATCACCTTTACCGGAGTAATGCTATCAAAATTTCCTGTGGTCCCGGTGGCTAGCATAATTTGCCAGGCTACTTCTTTTAGTGCAACGCTGGCACTTTCGGTAAACTGGTTCTCGGATAGGCGGTATGAATAACGTACAAAAGCAAATTGGATAAGAAATACGCCGGCAATAGATATTGTGGCCAGAAGTATAATATATTTTAGTGCTTTACCTTTCATCTCATTAAAATTGTTTTTTCATTTGCATTTGATGTAACTCCGGTGAATTCCAACTCTACTTTTTGTTAATTAGAAGGATAATATTTCACGTTCGTTTCATAAAATCAAGAGAAGAAGATCAGAGCTAAGCTACTTATTTTTTTTTCAGGAAAAATGACAGGTTAACAACTCGTTAACAAAATATTGCGTTTGATTAACAGCCATTCTACTATTGCATTCCTACATTTGCTTATCGAATCTGATATTTATCTACAAAATTAAAATATTTATTATGAAACGGATTTTACAAGTAATGATGGTATTTTCTCTTGTTCTGTTATTTAATTATTCGAACGGACAGGGAAAAATAGTATTTGAAGAAATGAGCCATAATTTTGGTTCTTTCAAAGAATCTGATGGTAGTCAGAAAACCACATTTAAGTTTAAAAATGAAGGGAATGCTCCGGTAATACTTTCTAATGTAAGGGCATCTTGCGGATGTACTACTCCTAAATGGACAAAAGAACCTGTTGCTCCCGGAGAAAGTGGTTCTATTGATGTTAGTTACAATCCGAAGAACCGTCCCGGCTCATTCAATAAATCAGTAACAGTTAGTTCGAATGCTGAAAACGGTACAGTTGTATTGCGAATTTCTGGAAAGGTTGAGCCTCGCGAGAAAACCTTGGCAGAGCAGTACCCAAGAACAATAGGTGACTTAAGAGTTAAATCCAACTATTTATCTTTTGGAAAACTTACGATGGGAAAAACAGAAACAAAGGAGCTGGAACTTGTTAATGATACTGATAAACCAGTAGAAGTAGGTTTTAGAACAGTGCCAAAACATTTAACAGCTAAAGTTGAGCCAACTACCATTCCTGCAAAAGGACGCGGTAAACTTATTGTTACTTATGACACTAAAGAAACCAATACTTTTGGTTTTGCTTCGCATCGTATTTATCTTTCAATAAATGGAAGTAATGATTATAAAAACTCTGTTGGAATTAGTGCAACTATCGAGGAGGATTTCTCAGATCTTAGTCCTGAACAGTTAGCTAATGCTCCTGCTGCAAAATTTGAACCGACGTCTTTTGACTTTGGTGATATGAATCAGGGAGATAAGAAAACACACACGTTTACATTAACTAATACAGGAAAATCAGAGTTACTTATACGTAATGTTCGTTCTTCTTGCGGATGTACAGCAGTTGCTCCTTCAACAAAAGTTATTGCACCAGGAGAGTCAGCTCCAATTAAAGTTACTTTCGATTCAAGAGGAAAAAGAGGACGTCAAAGTAAATCGATTACTGTAATTACAAACGATCCTAAAAATCCAACTACAACATTACGTATTTCAAGTAATGTTATTACGCCGGCAAGTTAAGCTTATTTAATTGTCAATAATATATCAGAAGGTGTTGCGGGGTAAAGCCTGCAGCACCTTCTTTTTTTTGAGTTGAGCCAAGAGGTTTAGAATTTCTAGTATTTTTGTTCGATAAACTGTAAGAAATGGAGAAAGAAGACAATCTAATACATCCGGAAAATTCGCCGGAATACAAAGGATTAAAAGTTAACTCGGGTATTGATCAACCCGATTCCGTCAATAATGATTCAGTTCAACGTTTTCTAAAAAAGAAAAGGAATATACTTCCTTCTGATGCTTATGTAAAAGGAATACTTGCAGGCGATATTACGCTGCTGAGTAAAGCTGTTACTTTAGTAGAAAGTTCGAAAAAAGAACATCAGCAGGTTGCGCAGGAGATAATTAAGCAATGTTTACCTCATTCTGGTAATTCAATTCGTGTTGGGATTACCGGTGTTCCCGGTGTAGGTAAAAGTACTTTTATCGAAGCTCTCGGAGGACATATTACATCGAATGGTGGAAAGTTGGCTGTGCTGGCAATCGACCCTAGCAGCGAACGTTCGAAAGGCAGTATTTTAGGAGATAAAACCCGGATGGAAGAGCTCTCGGGTGATAAAAATGCCTATATCCGTCCTAGCCCGTCGGCCGGTTCGCTAGGAGGCGTAGCACGAAAAACCCGTGAAACAATTATTCTTTGCGAGGCTGCCGGTTTCGACCATATTTTTATTGAAACCGTTGGTGTAGGGCAAAGCGAGATCGCAGTACATTCAATGACCGATTTTTTCTTGTTGCTAATGCTGGCAGGCGCCGGCGACGAGCTTCAGGGAATAAAGCGGGGAATTATGGAAATGGCCGATGTTATTGCAATAAACAAGGCGGACGGGCAAAATGTAGAGAAAGCTGAAATGGCCAAAACTCAGTATCGAAATGCCATACATCTTTTTCCTGCTAAAGAATCAGAGTGGGCACCTCAGGTGCTTACATGTTCTGCTTATCACAAAAAGGGAATTGAGTCGGTTTGGGAGCAGATTGAGAATTACAAAACACAAACCACTTCCAACGGTTATTTCTTTCAGAATAGAAATGCACAGGCTACATATTGGATGTACGAAACAATTGAAGAACATTTAAAACGAAATTTTTACGACAGACCGGAAATTAAAGAGAAAATGAAGGTTATGGAAAACTATGTAATGAATGATGCGATGAGTTCTTTTGTTGCGGCCGGTGAATTACTCGATCTGTATTCAAAACTGAAGTGATACCCCATTGTACAGGACAATGATTTCCCGTAAAAGCCGTAATTTTATAAAACCTTTCAAAAGTTAAGGTGTTATTATTACCTAAAATCAATTTATCAAAACAAATAAAATGACTTACGATTTAATAGTGATAGGTGGAGGACCTGGCGGATATGTTGCCGCGATTCGTGCCTCTCAGTTAGGACTGAAAGTTGCTGTTGTTGAAAAAGAAAACCTCGGAGGGATTTGTTTAAATTGGGGATGTATCCCAACAAAATCGCTTCTTAAAAGTGCTCAGGCATTTGAGTATGCAGTGCATGCAGCCGATTATGGAGTTTCAATTAAAGGAGATGTTACGCCTGATTTTGAAGCTATGGTGAAGCGTAGTCGGGAAGTAGCTAACGGCATGAGCAAAGGTGTTCAGTATTTATTTAAGAAGAACAAAATAGAGTCGATTGCGGGTTTTGGTAAGCTAACCGGAAAAAACAAAGTTGAAGTAACTGACGAGAAAGGCAAGAAAACGACTTATGAAGCTAAAAATATAATTTTGGCTACTGGCGCCCGTTCTCGGGAGTTGCCAAATCTACCGCAGGATGGTAAAAAAATTATAGGCTACAGAAAGGCATTAACATTGGAGAAACAGCCAGAAAGTATGGTGGTTGTTGGATCTGGCGCAATTGGTAGCGAGTTTGCTTATTTCTACCACACCATTGGAACAAAAGTGACTTTGGTGGAATTTATGCCAACACTTGTTCCTAACGAAGATGAAGAAGTGGCCAAGCAATTAGCTCGTAATTTCAAAAAGGCAAAAATGGATGTGATGGTTGAATCGTCGGTAGAAAGTGTTGATACTTCGGGCGATAAATGTAAAGTAACCATTAAAACAAAAAAAGGAGAACAGGTTGTTGAAGCAGATATTGTTCTTTCTGCAGTTGGTATTACACCAAATACCGAAGGAATTGGTTTGGAAGAACTTGGTGTGAAGACCGATAAAGGCAGGGTAGTAGTTGACGAATATTACAAAACGAACGTAGACGGGGTTTATGCTATTGGTGATATTGTTGCAGGGCCTGCATTAGCACACGTAGCTTCTGCTGAAGGTATCGTTTGTGTTGAAAAGATTGCAGGGTTAAACCCTGAGCCGGTTGATTACGGAAATATTCCGGGGTGTACTTATACCAGTCCTGAGATTTCTTCTGTTGGACTAACCGAGGCCAAAGCAAAAGAAGCAGGCTACGAAATTAAAGTGGGTAAATTCCCGTATTCTGCAAGTGGAAAAGCAAGCGCTGCAGGTCAGAAAGACGGTTTTGTAAAACTGATTTTTGATGCAAAATATGGGGAATTGCTTGGTGCACATATGATCGGTGGAAATGTTACCGAAATTATTGCTGAATTGGTAGTGGCTAAAAAGCTTGAAATTACAGGCCACGAACTTTTAAAAACAATTCATCCACATCCAACAATGAGTGAGGCGGTGATGGAAGCCGCTGCAGCCGCTTATGATGAAGTAATTCATATCTAGAGAAATAGTTTAACATACAACGAGAGCCCGCAGTATTTTTTGCTGCGGGTTTTTTTATGCCTTCATTGGAATATCTGACGATATTGTTCGAAAAATTCACAAGATGCTGTATATCAGTAATATTTGTTTTGTGAAATAAGAATTAGTTCTAATTTTGCCAGCGAAAATCAGCTACTCATTCCGATATTATCTTCATGAATTATGGGGAAATATTGACGATAAATCTTAAGGAATAAAATTTTGTTTATGAAAAAAATCAAATTAACTGTAGTATTTGTGATGCTACTTCAGCTAACCTTTGCTGGCGGTTTATTAACCAACTACAACCAAAGTGCACAGTATGTGCGAATGTTATCCCGTAACGCGTCTCTCGATATTGATGCTGTCTTTTACAATCCTGCTGGCTTAACAAATTTGCAGGATGGTTGGCATTTTGCTTTTTACAGCCAAACTATTTTTCAGAAAAGAGAGATAAATTCTGAATTTCCGTATTTAAATAATCCATACTACGAGGGCGAAACAACAATTCCTATTTTCCCGGATTTGTACGGTGTTTATAAAAAAGATAAGTGGGCTTTCTCTTTTGGAGTAGGACCTGCAGCCGGTGGTGGTACTGCAAATTTCGATAACGGATTGCCTTCTTTTGAGATTCCAATTTCGAAAATAGTTCCTTCTTTGGGAGCTCTGTCGGCAATAGACCCCGCACTTGCGGTTAATAGCTACAACCTGGACATGGAATTGGAAGCTTCTTCAATTTTTTGGGGAATTCAGGTTGGTGCTTCATACGAGGTCAGCGATTTCATTTCTGTTTATGGAGGAGTACGTGTAATGCCGTCGGTAAATGCTTATAAAGGTTCGATTACCAATATTACTGTAAATAATACTCCTGCTGCTGCATGGCTTACCGGTGCTGCAACGCAAGTTGGCACATTAGGTGCAGCAATGCAGGCTGCAGCAGATATGCCACAAACGTTAAGTCCTTACCTGGATCAGGGGGGCGTATATACATTGGCGCAACTGGAAGGAGCCCAGATGATAAGCGCACAGCAACGAGCGCAAATTGAAGCAGGATTAGCATATGCAGGAGTTTCAGCTGAGAAGATTAGTGCTATGAATCTGAATCAAATTCATGCAGCTTATACTCAGGCAAGTCCAACGTTTCAGGCAACTGCAAATCAACTAAATTCAACAGCAGGTTTGCTTAACACAACATCAGGTTCTATGGGAGATAAGTATGTAGATGTAAAACAAAAAGGAGTAGGATTTACTCCTATTATTGCGGTTAATATCAATCCGAACGAAGATTGGAATATAGGATTGAAATATGAGCATAAAACCAACTTAACTCTTGAAAACGAAACGACAGTTGATAATTTAGGACTTTTTCCTGATGGAGCGGAAGCAGAGTACGATATCCCTGCTATTTTTACCGCCGGTGTTGGGTTTCGTGGTTTAGAGTGGTTGGAAGCACAACTATCGTATAACCTTTATTTCGATAAAAAAGTAAATTACGGTTATAATGTGCGCTACCAAACAACCGGGCAACAGGTTGCCAGAGATATTGCCAAGAATTATTACGAACTGGCTTTGGGATTGCAGTTCAACATAACTGATAAATTTGCATTTAGTGTTGGTGGATTGCGTTCTGATATGGGAGTTGACGATCTTTACCAAAGTGATTTTAGCTTTAGCAACTCATCTTATACTTTGGCAGGCGGAATTAGCTGGAAATTAACAGATAGGCTTACTGTAGACGCTGGTTTATTGAATACCTTTTACACTGAAGAGACTGTAACATTTGTTGATCCTGATTTTGGGAACTACGATGAAAGTTACAAAAAGACAACACTGAGTTTATCTGCAGGCATTTCATACAGCATTTTTTAAACCAATAGCATTATAATTCATAAGTGGGTGTAGCTTTTGTTGCACCCATTTTTATGTCTTTTAGGTTTGTTTAATACTGAAAAAGCTGCTCCATAAACATGAAACAGCTTTTGAATTTTTTCTAGAATATTTTTTAAAGAGGGCTGGCTTTAATATGCAAATCGAAAGAAGTGTCGACCAAAAAACTCATGGGAGCTTGGTTGGTTGTTCCCGAAATGACTATAGTAACCTCTTTTTTGTTGTTTAAAATGTTGGCTATCTGAATTAATACAGAATTGTTTATTTCCGGCTGGTGAAGCATATTAGAGGTGCTTACATTTTCAATGCTGGCGATAACTCCAACTCCTTCAACCGAAATGTCAATGTTTTCGATAATTTGGTCGGCTTGTAGTCCACTAAAAGCAATATCAACATCATTAATGGCGATCGATTTCAGGTGGTCTAAATATGTGTTGATATTATCGTTGTCTTCCAACGACTCAGTTAGCGACTGGGAAAATGAGTAACTCACCAGCGCAGATTTTGCCATTGCCGAAACACCGGGATCTACTACTTCAACCGGAATTTCAACCGACATTGTCGTTTCAAAATCAATGGTAGTAGCTTCTTTTACTTTCTCACAGGACAGTAAAAAGAAGAAAAAAACAAGTAAAAGAGAAAGAGTGGTAATGCGTTTCATGTCGAATATTTAAGGTTATGTTCTACAATATAAGGCAAAATCTCATTTCGTAAAGAATATTACCTACTTCTTTTTACTCTAAAGGTAGCAAAACGCTAAAGAGAAGGCTGCCCGTCAGTTGACGGACAGCCTTGTAGAACTAACTGTGCAACAAAAATATAGGAATACCACTCCTAGTTCAAATCAAATATTTTATTGTATACTTCACCGTCGAGTAATTTCGCAGTAAGTACAAATTCTTTAATTCCTTCGCTTTTCAGCTCACTTAAATCGAAACTAAGATCCTGAGTAAGCCATGCTTCACAAAGGTCGTCGTTCGCATTGTGCCTAATTTCAAATGTTGGTACTGTTGAGCTGGATGCTGTCCACGGATGCATTCTGGCTAAATCAAGAGTATGCTCTTCACAGCCACCTGGATATGAAGTTAGCATGTGTAAACAATCGCCGTCCATAAATGCTTCATGAATATGCACGGGATCACGCGCAAGACTGTCGTAATTTTCAAAATACAAATCAACGTAAGCAGCGCAAGAGAGCTCTTCAACGTAGCTAATCTCGCAGGGAATTCCACGATCGCAGCTACTTTTAATGTTGTTAAGTTCTGCGTAATCAACTAACACCCGCTGTCCTTGTGAGAAGACAAATCCTGAAGGATAATAAAGAGGTTGAATTCTATTCCCATTATCCAGTTCAATTACAATGTCGCATTCTCCGGCTCCGGCATAATCAATTACGATTCCGGTTTCGGTAAGCAATGGAGCTTCTTCCTCGCTACAGGAGGAAAAGAGAAATGGTATAAAGGCAAATAATATAAGGTAACGTTTCATGGCTTTTACGTTTTCTTTATAACGCAATCTCGTTGATTTTAGTCTTCATATTCTGGATTTTGTACTTCTCCAATAAACAGTATCGCATCCGTATCTTTTTCTGTTATGGCAAACACAAAAGGCTTGTCAACAGTAAAGCGTAATTTTTCATCTTGTCCTGCGCTTGTTGTTCTGAAAACAATTGCAGTAACTGCGGCGGCTTCTGTACCTGTTTCGTTTACGTCGATGTAAGTTTTGTGAATTACTTGACTGATGTATAAGTATTCTTCTGATATTTCAGAGAAATCAGCATCCGAGCGACTAAATGCTTTCTGCATCCCCATTTCCTGAAGGATATTCTCCAGCTTCATCTCAAACCCATACTTAAAACGGGGCATTGTAACCAAGATGTTTTGGTATGTATTATATTGCTTCGACCAGCTTTTCCAGTTGTCAATGCTTAGTTCATCAATAAGATCCGCAGAAGTATAGCCATCGTTAGGCAGCATTACTGTCATTTGATATTGACCTGTACCGTAAGGTAGTTTTACAGCCTTAAATAAATCATTTGATATGTATTCCAGATTGTCTTCCTTACTCATCATGGGCACTTCTATTATGGTGCCATCGTTTTTGGTAAAGCGGTTCAATTTTGTGCCGTCTTTGTCAAATTGCTTTGTCCACGTTCCATAGAAATAAATGGCGTTAAGCAAAACCAGCCGGTCACTTGGAGAAAGCTCTTTTATGATCTCCGATATTTTATCGTGTGTTTTTTCGGCTACCCAGTTATTGATAATATCAACTGCAGCAGGACCAAATTCCAGACTTTCTACTTCAGCATCATAAACTGAATAGTTAATATCCAGAAAACTTTGTTTTATTGGAAAACCTTGTTGATAGTATATCGCATTTGCAATCTCAAAAACTACTTTTTCGTCTAAAGATTGTAATGCACCAACAAGCATCTCGTATGATGTATTAATCTGCTCGGGTGTCAGGCCATTCAACTTCATGGCATTTTCCATCTCTGTTTGTGTTTCTCCGTCGGCGCCATTGTAAGCCATTGCAATAGCAAGCGAAATACTTAGAGGCGAAACCATGAGGTTTTCTTCGTCACTCTTTTCCCTTGTTTGTTGAAAAACTTCTAACCCAAAACGATTATCGGCTTCCACCAGCTTCGCAGACTTGTTGTCGAGGTCGATGTTTTTTATTTCGTTAGAATCGTCGTTCAAGGTATTGCACGACGTAGAAATAAGTATAATCGCTAGGAAAAGTGTGTTGTATCGTGTTCTCATAATTTAATCAGAAACATCAGTTCTTTAACAAAGATGATACCATAATTAAAATGGTTGCGTGGAGGATTGAAAAAGGTTCGAGATTTTCTCCATACTCGCCATTACAGGAGTTTCTATTTGAAAATTTGATGAGAATGATAACGACAACGCAACCATTTTATGGCAAGTTTCATCTATTGTTTGATTTAAGTTAAAATTAACCGTGCAACCAAGGAGCAAATGAGTTGTTAGTTGCTTACCAAATCGGTAATATTCTATACATTAGCTGCACATTTGCAGAATATTTTGGAAGACCTAAAACAAATAATAAAGGAGAGCGCTAAAGGTGATGTTCGTGCTCAGGAAAAGCTCTATAGGATGTTTGCGTCGAAAATGTTCGGCGTATGCTTGCGCTATTCCAAAGACACAACTGAAGCTGAAGACAATCTTCAGGAAGGGTTTATAAAGGTGTTTTCAAATATTAAAAGTTTTAGGCATGAAGGTTCTTTTGAAGGATGGATGAGAAGGATAATGGTTAATGTTTCGCTGGAGAAATTCAGAAAGCAGCAGGTAATGTATCCGGTTGAAGATATTAGTATTTACGAGGGACAACATTTATCAAATGATATTTTATCTGATATATCAGCTCGCGAACTTATCGAACTGATCCAGGAGTTGACGCCACGTTATCGCATGGTTTTTAACCTTTATGTTATGGAAGGGTTGAGCCATGACGAGATCAGCAAGGAATTGGGGATTTCTGTTGGTACATCAAAATCGAACCTGGCACGGGCACGAAACATATTAAAAGGGAAAGTTAAAGAATTGTACAAAGAATCGGGGCAAAACTATACGGCTTAATGAAGGAAGATTTAAATATGGACAAAGCAATCCGCGAGAAACTAGAAAGTTTCTCTGTGGATCCACCGGCGCATGTTTGGAATAACATGCGGGAGGCAATGGTGGAAAAACGGCGAAAAAAGCGTATGGCCTATATTGGCTGGGTAGCAGCAGCTGCAGTGGTGGTATTTGCTTTTATTGCCGGGTGGATGTTGAATGAGAAATCTACACCATTAAAAGAAACTTTGGTGGAAAAGCAGGTAGTTCAGCCGCTTGAAGAGCAAAAGGTACAACCTGTTGAAAATCAAAATAATATTTCTGTTGAGAATCAGCAGGAAACAGAACTGGCATCTGCAGCGATAAAAACTCCAATCCTCCCGGAGAAAATTGAAGCAGAAAGCTTGGCGCAAGTCAGCAAAAAAGGTGATAGTAATGAAAAAGTGTTAAATGAAAGCGAAGTTCTTACTCGCAACACAATTTATCAGATGTTGGCAGCCAGAACTGAGGTTGTTTTTAGTAAAGAAGTAGTAGAATTAAGGAAGAGGGAAGTGAAGGAAATCCAGCCGGAGAATACACCTACTCTTTCTGAGAGTGATCATTTATTAATTGCAGAGAACATCAGGCAAAGCGATACCAATAAAGGCGAAGAAAAAGGTTGGGTTGTTGGAGCTCATGTATCTCCCGGATATTCAGCACACAGTTCAAACTATTCTGATCGCTATGCCAGGGATATGAACCAGGTTTCGGATGGGGGAGTTGGCAATGTTGGCGGAGGCTTATCGGTTCAGTATAAGTCGAATGAACGCTTGAGTATTGAGAGTGGTGTTTACTATGCCCAGAACTCACAAAGTAAAGGCGGAAGTACTGGTAGATTATTTGCAGTTGCTCCTATGATGGATTTTGCATCGGGGCCGGTGGCTGATGCAGATAATTTGTATACAAATGCAGTTCGGGTAAGCCAGCAAGGAATAGCGATGAACAGTACTGCTGGTGTGGTGAATATGGGAGCACCACCAGAAGGGGCCGAGCTGAGCATGTTAAACGATGCGAGAAAGCACATTTATAATACTACTTTGCTGGCCGATGGCGAGTTTTCTCAAGAGTTCGATCTTGTTGAAATTCCTCTTTATTTAAGGTATAAACTTATCGACAAAAAAATTGGAATTGATGTGTTGGGAGGAGTTAATGCTGGTCTTGTAGTGGGGAATAATGCCTATATCAAAAATGACAATGGTAAGCAAAACGTTGGTGAAACAGCAGACATTTCTACTTTGAACTTATCAGGTACAATTGGACTTGGAGTGAATTATGCTTTGGGGAAACACTTTTCATTGGGGCTGGAGCCACGTTTAAATTACTACCTGAATTCAATCAATTCAAATCCTGATGTAGATTATAAGCCCTACAGAATTGCTTTGTTTACAGGAGTTTACTACGAATTTTAGTTTCCCGTTTTTTTAGGATGCCTTGACTCTTTTCAAAACAATGCATTGCTTAACTTGTTCTATAACTGGAAACTAAAAAATCCATTTTTATGACAAAAGTAAATGTGTACCTCATTTTTGACAGTAACTGTGAAGAAGCTTTCAATTTTTACAAAGCTGCATTTGGTAAAGATTTTCAGATGATAAGCCGGTTTAAAGAAATGCCACCTCGGGATGGAGAGCCAGGCGTATCTCCTGAAGATGCGGAAAAGATTATGCATGTGTCGTTGCCAATTGACGGTGATAGTGTTCTAATGGGAAGCGATGGTGGAAGTAACTGGTCCGAACATCATAAACCGGGAAATAATTTTAATGTCTCGGTTAGTGTTGATACCAGAGAGGAAGCTGATAGATTGTTTGTAGCTCTTTCTGAAGGAGGGAAAACGATTATGACGATGTCGGATACTTTTTGGGGCGAGTATTTTGGAATGTTTACTGATAAATTTGGAGTTAACTGGATGATTGGAAGTCGGGAGGAATAGGAAAGTATAAACGACATTCCTTTTTTCATCCCATTCATGCAAAGACGAAAAAAGGTGCTCCTTAAAAAGAAGCACCTTCCCACTTAATTTATTCTTTATGTTTTGCCAATTAGGCTAACATTGATTTCACTTGTTTGTAAACATTTTCGCCGTTAAAGCCTAGTTTTTCATCCAGAACAGTGTATGGAGCAGAGAATCCGAATGATTCCAATCCCCAAACCTGGCCATTAGCTCCAACCAAACCTTCAAGGGTTACAGGTAATCCGGCAGTCATTCCAAAGCGAGGAACGCCTGTTGGTAAAACACTTTCCTGGTATTCTGCAGATTGATTTCTGAAAACTCCTTCTGAAGGTACAGACACAACCTGAACTTTTAATCCGTCTCTTTCCGCAAGTAGCGCAGCACCATCAACTAAAGTCGAAACTTCTGATCCGCTGGCCAATAAAACAACATCTGTTTCTCCTGCCGGACTTTGTACAACATAAGCTCCTTTTTCAGCCTGCAATGCTGATTGATAGGCATCGCCTTCAACAGGCAGGTTTTTGATGTTCTGGCGTGATAAAATCAACGCCGAAGGAGTAGAAGTATTTTCAAGCGCCATTTTCCAGGCTACGGTTGTTTCGTTTGCATCAGCAGGGCGCAACACCAGCATGCTGTTTTTGCCTTTGTGGTTTTTAAGTTTCTCCAGTAAACGTATTTGAGCTTCCTGCTCAACAGGTTGGTGAGTAGGTCCATCTTCACCCACTCGGAAAGCATCGTGAGTCCAAACAAATATTACCGGCAATTCCATTAATGCCGACAAGCGTGCTGCAGGCTTCATGTAGTCAGAGAAAACAAAGAATGTTCCGCACACCGGAATAACACCACCGTGCAAAGCCATTCCGTTCATAATTGCAGCCATGGTTAATTCGCTAACTCCAGCTTGTAAAAATGATCCACTAAAATCGCCTTTTACAAATGCTTTTGTTTTTTTTAGGAAACCGTCGGTTTTATCTGAATTTGAAAGGTCGGCAGAAGCCACAATCATATTTTCAACTTTGCCTGCAAAGGCAGCTAAAACTGTTGAAGACGAACCACGGCTTGCGTTGTTTGCTTTTTGCTCAATTTTCGCGAAATCAAATGCAGGTGCTTCTTTCGAGAAGAATTTAGCAAGCTTCTCAGCCAACTCTGGATTTGCCTTTTCCCATTCCGCTTGTTCTGCTTTTTTTGCTGCAGCAGCCTCAATCAGTTCTTCTTTTCGTTTATCGTAAAGAGCCTGAACATCGTCGAAAATAACAAATGGATTTTCAGGATCGCCACCAAGGTTGGCAATCGTTTTTGCAAATGACGCTCCAGCTCCTGAAAGCGGTTGCCCGTGAGTAGAACATTGTCTTTCGAAATTGTCTCCCGCATCGGTAACAGCTCCTTTACCCATTATTGTTTTTCCAATAATAAGAGTCGGCTTTTCTGTTTCGTTCTGGGCATTTTTCAACGCGCCGCGAATCTCATCGGTATCATTACCATTAATGGTAACCACATTCCAGCCCCAGGCTTCGTATTTTTTTGCCGTGTCTTCTCTCGTCACAGCATCAGTATCTGTTGAAAGCTGAATGTCATTTGAGTCGTAGAACATAATCAGGTTTCCTAGTCCCAGATAACCGGCAATACGCCCGGCACCCTGCGAGATCTCCTCCTGTATTCCACCGTCAGAAATAAAAGCATAAATTTTGTGCGTCATCCAGTTGCCAAAACGTTCTACCAGAAATTTTTCGGCAATAGCTGCACCAACAGCCATTGTATGGCCTTGTCCAAGCGGGCCGGATGTGTTTTCAACACCTCTGGCAACATCTACTTCAGGGTGTCCCGGAGTTACGCTACCCCATTGGCGGAAGTTCATTAGGTCTTCCATGCTGTAAAAACCGGACAGCGACAATACACTGTACAACATCGGCGACATATGGCCCGGATCAAGGAAAAAACGATCGCGGTTAATCCACATCATGTCCGATGGGTCGTAGTTTAAAAATTCAGTGTAAAGGATGTTTACGAAATCGGCTCCTCCCATGGCTCCTCCCGGATGGCCAGAATTCGCCTTTTCTACCATCGACGCAGCCAGAACGCGAATGTTGTCTGCTGCTTTTACTTCAATACTTTTACTCATACTTGTTTTTTTAATTCATTCAAATTCAGGTAGGACAGGAATGCCAAAAATATAAAAAATGGGGGACATTAATTCGCTTATTTTTTCTAATTAATAATTATTTAGGATTTAGTTGGAGATGTTTTTGTTTTGGAATATTGGCAATAAAAAAGAGAAACCCGATAGTATCAGATTTCTCTTTCATTATAATGCTTTTGTGGAGCAGTACCACAACTATTTTTTAGTCGAGTATTCTAACCATGAAAATACCATCAACAGCAAGTAATTCATCTTTTAATGAAGCATCAACTTCTGATGTTGCAACATCAATAATGTTGTACGCAATATCGTCGCGCTTGCGGTTTAGCATATGGTCGATGTTAAGTCCTTTTGCCGCTAAAATGCTCGAAATCTGGCTTACCATATTCGGAACGTTTCTGTTGGCGATAATTATTCTTGTACCTCCGTTACGCTCCATTTCTGCGGAAGGGAAGTTAACAGAGTTGATAATATTTCCGTTTTCCAGGTAGTCGCGCAATTGCTCAACAGCCATGATAGCACAGTTGGTTTCCGATTCTTTTGTAGAAGCCCCAAGATGTGGAATAGAAATTACTTTGTCCATTTTCAGGCAATCTTCATCCGGGAAATCGGTAACATATGATGATACTTTTCCCGATTCAATAGCAGCTTTCATGTCGTTGTTGTCGATCAAACCACCACGGGCAAAGTTCAAAATCTTCACGCCGTCTTTCATCATCGCAAATTTGTCTTTGTTGATGTATCCTTTCGTTTCAGGAGTAAGCGGAATATTTATCGTAACATAATCGGCTTGTTGCAACAGCACCTGAATTCCTTCAACCCAGGTAACTTCGCGACTAAGTTTTAATGCATGTTTTACCGACATATATGGGTCGTAACCAATAACTTTCATGCGTAAAGCAGAAGCTGCATTGGCTACCAATACTCCAATTGCTCCCAGTCCGATAACAGCAAGTGTTTTTCCTTTTAACTCCTGGCCGGCAAAATTACTTTTTCCTTTTTCAACCAAAGCAGGTACATTATCTCCTTCTCCAATCAGGGTTTTTCCCCAGTTTGCAGCACCGATATAATCCCGCGAAGCCATCAACATTCCGGCAATAACTGCTTCTTTTACAGCATTTGCATTGGCACCGGGCGTATTAAACACAACGATTCCTTTTTCTGTGCATTTTTCGATAGGGATATTGTTAACGCCTGCTCCGGCTCTGGCTACAGCTTTTATGCTCGACGAAAGTTCCATATCGTGCATTTTAAAACTTCGCAGAACGATTGCATCCGGATTTGGGATCTCGCTGGCGATCTCGTAGTTGCTTAAAGGAAAGAGTTTTAACCCGTCAGGGTCAATTTTATTCAAAGTTTGTATTTTGAACATAAGGTGAAATTTAAAGTTCTTGAACCTGTAGCTATTTACTGACAAATATCAGCATTATATCTATAATTCGTAAGTAAATGGATCGATAAGTTTTCAATATGAAATTAACATTAAACAAAAAAAAGCCACCCGTTCACTAACGGATGGCTAATCAACCTTCAACTACTAACCGATTTTATAACCCAAAAAATTATGAAACAATAGTTATGAATAAACTATTCATGTATTGTTTGAAAGCAAAGAAATAGATTAAGGATGAATGAGTCTGTAATTAAAGTCACAAAAGGCCGGAAAAATCAATAAAATTTCGTGAAATTTCAACTTTCCCTTCTTTTTCTAACTTTTTCAATAGTCTGGAAATCACTTCGCGCGAAGAATTCAATTTCAAAGCAAGCGTTTGGTGTGTTCCTGAATAGCTTGTTGTTCCAGATTTTTTATGACGGTCGAGGAAATATTTTACCAATCGCTCGTCGAGCTTCATAAATGCAACGGCATCGAGGGTATCAATCAATTCCCGAAAACGGTACTGAAAAGTTTGCATAACGAACTGTTTCCACAAGGGATATTTTGTGATCCAGGAATCAAGCATATCCACCGGAATCATCAGTACTTCGGTTTCTTCTTCTGCCACAGCATTTAAGTTGCTGGTTTGTTGAGCCATGCAGCAAGTTAATGACATTGCGCATACTTCGTCTGCTTTTAAGTAATAAAGAAGTAGTTCGTTACCATTGGCACTGGTACGCGACACGCGAATCAAACCGTGCAATACTAAAGGGAAACTTGAAATAAATTGTCCCTCGCGAATAAGTGATTCGTTGGGTTGAAAAACTCTGGGAACACCTATGTTTACAATTTCTTTCTGAAGTTCCGGCTCGAGGAAGTTATATCTTACATTAAAATCTTTCACAGTAGTTGAACAGTACTCACAAATTTAATGTAGTACATGATTTTTCCAAAATTAATTGTGTATTTAGCTATAATTCAGAATGGATATAAGAGAGATTCTTAGAAACCCAGATCGTGTTAAAGCTAAAAAAAAGAACCGATCCTTTTAAAAAGATCGGTTCCTCTGTTTTTATAAATTATAAGTGCAATGTTTCTTATTCAAACATGTCCCTCATTTTAGCAAAAAATGACTTTTCGGAATGCGAAGGCCCTTCCTGAAATCCGGGGGATGTTTGCAGTTTTTCCAACATCCGTTTTTCGTCGGCACTTAGTTTTTTCGGAATCCAAACGTGTACGCGAACCAAAAGGTCGCCACGTCCGTAACCATTTACATCCGGAATTCCTTTTCCTCGCAAACGCAGAATTTTTTCGGGCTGGGTTCCCGGTTCAATTTTTACTTTTACTTTTCCGTCAACCGTTGGAATTTCAGCAGTAGTTCCCAATGTAATATCTGGGAACGAAACAAAAAGATTATGAATCAGGTTGTTTCCGTCGCGAACCAGTTCTTCGTGCTCTTCTTCAGTAATAACAACCAGTAAGTCGCCGTTAATTCCGCCACGCCGTGCAGCATTTCCTTTGCCCGAAACATTTAGTTGCATTCCTTCGCCAACTCCCGCCGGTATTTTTATGCTGATTACTTCTTCGCCGCGAATCACACCCTCTCCAGCACAGTGGTTACATTTGTCGGTAATCATTTTTCCTTCGCCCTGACAGGTTGGACAAGTCGATGTAGTTTGCATTTGTCCAAGCAACGTGTTTTGCACACGAGTTACCTGGCCGCGTCCGCCACACGTGCTACAAGTTGTGTACGACGAGGCATTTTTTGCTCCGGTTCCACCACAGTGGTCGCACGCAATGTATTTTTTTACCTTTATTTTCTTTTCAACACCGTTTACAATCTCTTTCAGGTTCAGTTTTACTTTCACCCTTAAGTCTGAGCCACGAACAACACGTCGTCCGCCACGGCCACGGCTGCTTCCGCCACCAAAACCTCCGAAACCGCCAAAGTGGCCGCCAAAAATATCGCCGAAAGCAGAGAAAATATCCTCAATATCGGAGAATCCAGCTCCTCCGTAACCGCCTCCTGCAGCTCCACCAACACCTGCATGACCAAACTGATCGTAGCGTTGTTTTTTCTCTGGGTTACTTAAAACCTCGTACGCTTCGGCAGCTTCTTTAAATTTATCTTCAGCTTCCTTATTGTCCGGATTTTTGTCGGGGTGGAATTGAATGGCTTTTTTCCGGTAGGCTTTTTTGATTTCCTCCGGTGTTGCATTTTTACTTATTTCCAGTACTTCGTAATAATCTCTTTTGGCCATTTTATTCGTCCTCTGTTTTTATTCTCCGATTACAACCTTGGCAAACCGGATTACCTTATCGTTCAAGCAATATCCTTTCTGAACAACATCAACAACTTTTCCTTTTAGATCGTCGTTCGGGGCCGGAATTTTAGTGATCGCTTCGTGCAAATCAACATCAAAATCCTGTTCCAGTGCCTCAATCTCCTTGATGCTGTTTTGTTTCAGAAATTCTTGAAATTTGTTGTAGATAAGAAGCGTGCCTTGTTTGCCGGCATCTTCGTCGGGCACTTCTTTAAGTGAACCAAGCGCTCGCTCAAAATCGTCGATAACAGGAAGAATATTCACCAACACAGTTTCTCCACCCGATTTAATCAAGTCGGCTTTTTCCTTTATTGTGCGGCGCCTGAAATTGTCGAACTCAGCTTGTAAACGCAAGTGTTTATCTTGCATTTGCTCAAGCTTTTCTTCCAATTCTTCAATTTTGGCTTCTTTCTTATCCTTTTTACCTTTTTTCTTTTTATCCGATTTTGCTTCTTTCTGCTGGTTTTTTTCTTCCGAAACTTCATTTGTTTCAGGTTCCTCTGCAGTATTTTCAGCTTCTTTTTTTATTTTTTCTTCTGCCATTTTTTCCAATTAATTTTGCTGTGCTGTTAATGCAAATATTTTGCCATGCAAATATAAACGACAAATTGGCACCCAAACGAATTGTTGAGTGCCAATTTGAACGATTTGAGATATTTTTAAAATAGTCTCGCTGTCAGGCTATTTTAGATACTTTTTTAATGCTGCTTCTAATGCAGGGCCTCTTAGGTTTTTAGCGATAATTACTCCGTTTTCGTCAAGCAGAAAATTTGCAGGGATACTTCTGATGCCATATACTGCACCAAGTTTAGAACTCCAACCTTTTAAGTCGCTGATGTGATAAGGCCAATCGAGCTTATCTTGTTTTATAGCTCCTTTCCACTGCGCTGCAGTTTTGTCTAACGATACGTTGAATACTACAAAACCTTTTCCGTTTACAAATTTTTTGTCCTTAAATTCGTTATAGGCTCTTACTACATTTGGGTTTTCGCGGCGGCAAGGTCCACACCAGCCTGCCCAAAAGTCGAGTAATACCACGTGTCCTTTTGTATCCGAAAGCTTGATGGTTTCGCCATCAGGGCTTTGCCCAATTAACTCAGGCGCTTTGTTGCCTATTTTTATTCCCAATTCCTGAGCTTGAATACTAAGCCCTCCGATAAAAAGAATTGCAGTAATTAATACGAGTCTCTTCATTTTGATATTCAATTTCTGTTTGTTCAAAAATAAAATTTTATGCAATAGTAACGAAAGCACACAAATATTGTTCTCTGAAAAGAATGAGAAACATCGGTTTAAATTCTTGAAATGCTAGCTCCCAATGCGTTCAGGCGTCCATCGATATTTTCATAACCTCGGTCGATCTGTTCTATGTTGTCGATGGTGCTTACTCCTTTTGCCGACATTGCAGCAATAAGTAGAGCAATACCGGCTCTGATATCGGGCGATACCATTTTGGTTGCTCGTAACGAATGTTTTCGATCGAGTCCGATTACCGTAGCACGGTGCGGATCGCACAATATAATTTGTGCTCCCATATCAATTAGTTTATCGACAAAGAATAGGCGGCTTTCGAACATTTTTTGGTGGATAAGCACACTTCCTTTTGCCTGCGTGGCTACTACCAGAAAAACACTCAGTAAGTCGGGAGTAAGTCCCGGCCATGGCGCATCGGCAATGGTCATTATCGATCCGTCGATGTAGGATTCTATTTCGTAATGCTCGGTATCTTTTATTAGTAGATCATCACCAGCCTGTTCCACTTTTATTCCAAGCCTTCGAAACGATTCGGGAATGATTCCCAGGTGTTCAATTCCCACATTTTTCAGGCGGATTTCGGAGGCAGTCATGGCAGCTAGGCCAATAAAACTGCCCACTTCAATCATATCTGGCAGAACTTTGTGGGTGCATCCTTTTAGTGAAGAAACGCCTTCAATGGTGAGCATATTGGAACCGATTCCGGTGATTTTGGCACCCATTGAAACCAGCATTTTACATAACTGTTGCAAGTAAGGTTCGCAAGCAGCATTGTAAATTGTTGTTGTTCCTTCGGCAAGAACAGCAGCCATTAAAATATTTGCCGTACCTGTAACCGAAGCTTCGTCGAGCAACATATATGCGCCTCTCAGTTTTTCGGCTGAAACAAGATACCAGTGATTTTCCTTGTCGAAGATAAACTCGGCGCCAAGTTTCTGCAGCCCGATAAAATGAGTGTCTACGCGTCGGCGTCCTATTTTATCGCCGCCTGGTTGAGGAATAAACCCTTGTCCGAAGCGGGCAAGCAGAGGCCCGATTATCATGATCGATCCCCGCAGCCCTACGGCTTGTTGCGCATACTCGGGGCTTTTTAGAAAATCGATATTGATTGAACTGGCATCAAAACTGTAATGTCCTTTTGCAAGTCTTTCAACTTTGACACCGAGTCCCTCTAAAATTTCAATAAGTTTAAGTACATCGCGTATCTCGGGGATATTTTCGATAAAAGTTACATCGGAACTTAATAGTGTAGCACAAATTACCTGAAGTGCCTCATTTTTGGCTCCCTGCGGTTCAAGATCACCTTTTAAAGTATTGCCTCCTTCTATCTTAAAAGTTGACATTGGCATATGATTGTGAGGTTGTTGTGCTTATTTTTTCTTTTTATTTTGAGTTGGTTTCTTCTTTTTGCCAATCAGTGTTCTGGCGTCAGCAAGCTGCATGTCTTTTCTGGGAACAAGTCTTCCTTCAGAAAGCTCTTCCAGGTCTCCAAATATTTTTTCGTCTTCAACAGCATCTTTATTCCAGGCCAGGTACGATTTTTTCATGTGATTGGCAATCTGCTCAATAATGATTTCTCGTTCTTCGCCTTCAAATTTTTCTGCTTCTTTAATAATCAACTCCATTGTACGGCCATAATGGCGGTATTTTATGTGGTGCTGATTGTAGGGCACAGTGTCTGGCTTTTCTGTAAGAATGTCTGGTGATGGCGGATCGTAAGGATAATCGATATCCAATTTGAAATCGGCCATAATTGCCAGGTGGTCCCAAAGTTTGTGTTTGAATTCGGGCACATCGCGCAGGTAAGGGTAAAGGTTTCCCATTACGTCAATTACGTTTTGTGCCGATTTATTTCGTTTGTCGCGATCCTCAATGGTCATAAGGTAATCAACCATATTTTGGACATTTCTTCCGTACTCAGGAAGAGCTAGTTTTTTTCGTGATGAATTATAATCCATTTAAAATTTCTTTAATGATAATCTTCGTGCTGATTTGGATCTGTCTCCGAAGTGCTTTGCAAAACTAATCAATTCCGATGAATTCGCGAATAAATATTATCTAAAGCCTTGTTATCCTATTATTTTCAGCTTTGCAAATTTTAAAAGCAACTGTTTCTGCCCGGCTCGCGGAAAATATACGGTTGCCTTTATATTCGGAGAAACACCCTCAATGTTTAACACTTTTCCTTCTCCAAAACGTTGGTGTTCTACTTGCATTCCGGCTTGAATTTTTGAAGGATCGTCCCCTTCAAAAACACCGTGCGCTTTGTTTGTTTCTCTTAAAGAAACGAGTTTTTTGTTGAAAATATTTTGCGACTCGCGGGTTTTAAATGATGAAGGTGGTTGGCGGCGTGCAAATTGTTGATTAGCCTGCGTTAACGAACTTCTCGATTGTGTTGGAGCTACTGAGGATTGCTGGTTTTGCCAGCCCTGGCTGTCTACATATTGTTCATCCAGCTCTTCAAGAAAACGGCTTGGCGTACAAAAATCGAGACTTCCCCAGCGGTAGCGCTGGGTTGCAAACGATAGGCAGGCATTTTCTTCGGCACGGGTAATGGCTACATAAAATAAGCGGCGTTCTTCTTCAAGCGATTCATTGGTTGCTTTTTCTCCCTGGCGTTGTGAAGGGAAGAGGTTTTCTTCCATCCCAACAATAAATACATTCTTGAATTCGAGCCCTTTGGCCGAGTGGACAGTCATTAAAGTTACCTTGTTTTTGTCCTCGTCTTTTTCATTATCCTGATCGGTAAGTAAAGCAACATCTTCGAGGTAGCTTGCCAGTTTGTCGGGCTCTCCTTCTTCTTTTGCGGAAATAGTAAACTCCTGGATACCATTAAGTAGTTCCTGTATGTTTTCGTGCCGGCTTAATCCTTCCGGCGATTTGTCGTTGTACAGTTCTTTTAGAATTCCGGTTTTCTCGGCAATTGTTCTTGCCGAAACAAAAGCGTCGGCTTCGTTTGCCAGCTTTTTAAACTCCTTAATAAGGTGAACGAAACTCATGATTTTAGTAACCGTTCCTTTATTCAGGTTAGCATGGTTTACGTTCGGAAGCGCAGCAATAATGTTCCAGACCGATGTTTCTTTTCCGACAGCTGCGGTTTCTAGCTTTGCAAGTGTAGTTTGCCCGATTCCACGTGCCGGATAATTGATGATTCTTTTAAAGCTTCGTTATCGTTTGAGTTGATTGTCATTCTGAAATAACTCAGCAAGTCTTTTATCTCTTTACGTTGGTAGAAACTCAGGCCACCATAAATTTTATACGGAATATTTCTTTTTCGCAGCGATTCCTCAAATATCCTCGACTGTGCATTTGTGCGGTACAAAATGGCATAATCCAGGTATTGGTAATGATCGCGCAATTGTGTTTGTGCAATTTCCTGCGCCACTAAAAAACCTTCTTCATTATCGGTAAGTGCCGAAAGGATTTTTATAGGTTTACCGGTATCATTTTCGGAAAACACATTTTTCGGTATCTGGCGTTTGTTTTTTGCAATAATACTGTTCGCGGCATTTACAATGGTTTGTGTTGACCGGTAATTTTGTTCCAGCTTAAAAACTTTATGCCCGGGATAATCATTTTTGAAATTCAGAATATTCTCGATTCGTGCTCCTCGGAATGAATAGATACTTTGTGCATCGTCGCCAACCACGCAAATGTTTTTGTGTTTGGCTGCCAGCTTTTTTATAATCAGGTATTGCGCATAATTGGTATCCTGATACTCATCGACCAAAACATAGCCAAAACGATCCTGGTATTTTTCCAGAATATCGGGATGATCGCGAAACAAAAGATTCGTGATCAGCAAAAGATCGTCGAAATCCATCGCTCCTGATAGGCGGCACCGTTTGTAATATTCCTTGTAAATTTCAGAAATGGCCGGCATCCGCATGTTTTTGTCTACCGATCTTATTTCAGCAGAATTAGCGTAAGCCATCGGAGTAATCAGGTTGTTTTTGGCCATTGAAATCCGGCCCGCAACAACTCCTGGTTTATAAATCTTATCATCTAGCTGAAACCCTTTAATAATCGTTTTTATCAGACTCTTACTATCTGCACTATCGTAAATGGTATAGTTTGAAGGATAGCCAATCGTTTCGTGTTCAACGCGCAAAATACGTGCAAAAATACTGTGAAAAGTCCCCATCCAAAGATAACGGGCCATTCGTTCTCCGGCTACCTTTGCAATACGGTCTTTCATTTCGCGCGCAGCTTTGTTGGTAAAAGTAAGTGCCAAAATTGAGGACGGTTTTGCTCCCTGTTTCAATAAATGGGCAATCCTGTAGGTAAGCACCCGGGTTTTTCCTGATCCTGCTCCAGCAATAATCAATGATGGTCCTTCGGTGCGTACAACCGCCTCGTGTTGTGGCTTATTTAGTTCTTTCAGATAATCCTGCACATTTCCTCCTTTCGTTCCGAACCACAAAAATAGAAGTTGTGATAGCTTTGGGCATGCTTTTTAAAAAGCTTTTATCAACAAAATGGTTCACAGCTTTTTCGTTTGTGTATCAATTTTCTGAGATAAACAGGAGGAGACGAAGGGAGAATTTTTGTTCAATGGACGCAATTAAATTAAATTTATACGTTAATATTGTAGCTCAAAGCTAGATGTATATGAATCGAAGTTTGTATTTGTTATTTTCCCTGATTTTATTTTCGACGGTAGCATTTGCCCAAATTACCGCTCCTGATGCCGATGGAAATGCTTTTACTCAGTATCCCGAATTCTCAGAAACCGATAATATTTTCGTTTTCTGTTCTGCTGATACGCTGGCGCAATACGGAAGCCTGACAGTTGCAACAACACTCTCGGGAACCAAAACTTTTTTATGGGAAAAATATAACGAGCAAACTGCCAGCTTTGAATTTTACTCGCAGGAAATTATTGATGCTGAAAGTAATGAAATCACCAATTTGGCAGATGGTTGTTATCGCGCAACAGTAACTTCCGGAACAACAACTGATGTTTTTCGTGCCTGGGTATTTAATAACTGGATTTTAGCCGATGCTGAGGTCGTTGACTCTAACTGTGAAACATTTCGTTTGAATGGCAGTTTTAAGAGTGCAAAACTTATTTATTACGATTTGAGTTCGAATGCAGAAGTTGAGCTTCAGAAAACTATTAATGTAGAATGGTATGAAGGAGATACAAGATGGAGTACAAATCTGAATTTTCAGGTTTTTGATCCTCCAACCGAAGATACCGAGTATACTCTTCATGTTTTTGATCAGTTTGGCTGCGAGGGGATAAGTGATGTGTTGTATGAATCGATGATTACAGAAGCCAGTTTTACTGCTGATCCTGTTGAAGGAGAAGCTCCGTTAACAGTAACCTTTACTAATACTTCAGAAAATGGTACCCCCGGGTATTACGAATGGTTTTTTTATCGCGATATCGATGAAATAAAAAGAGAGGCTGAGCGCGGAGGAGAGGTTGACAGTATCATGTTGATTGCTTACGACGATGCCCCTGTTTACACTTTCGAAAACTCTGGAAGCTACATGGTGAAGCTGGTTTCAAAACATATAACCGAATCTTTTACTTGCGTAGATACTTTTACTTTTGAGAATTATTTTGTTGCAGATACTTCTTTTATTGTCGCAGCTAATGTGTTTACTCCCAATACTGGCGATCCAATCAATGATGATTTCAAGATAAAATTTTGGTCAATGAAATCTTTGGAAATTACTATTGTTAATCGTTGGGGAAGAACAGTTCATCATTGGCAAAGTGGCGATATTATGGATCCTGAAAATGCACGTGTCGAAAGTGTATGGGATGGTAGAATCGGAGGCCGGTATGCGAGTCCAGGCGTGTATTACTGGAATGCTTACGGTGTTGGCCGTGATGGGCGAACGCAGTCAAAAAGAGGGTTTGTGCACCTGTTCCGAGGGCGAGACTAGTTCTCCCATCTGCCAAATAAGTCTTCCAAAGCTTTGGTTCTAAAATCAAATATCTTTTTTAATTCTCTTTGGATTAGTATTGCATTTGCAATCTTCCCCAAAAATCCCATTGGTGGTTGATACGAAATAATGTCGGTCATCAGCACACCTCCATTTACTTCTTCTAATTTATGTTGATGGTGCCACATTTTGTAGGGGCCGATTCGCTGCTCGTCAACAAAATATTTTTTCGGAATAACATGTGTTATTTCAGTTACCCATAAAGTTTTAATATTGAACACAGGTTTTACATGGTAACTGATGATCATCCCTTCGTACATCGAAACATCTGCGTTGCCTGATGTTATTTCAAAACCCATGTTAGCGGGCGTTATTTTCTTCAGGTTTGCAGGAGCCGAAATAAAATCCCAAACGCGGTTAATGTTGGCTGGAATTTTTTGTGCTCTCCGAAATTGATAAAACCCCATTTGTGTTTATTTTCTATGTATGAAAGCATAAACAATTTTGTTGTTGAATAAGTTTTAGTTTTTGCGGCATTTTGTAGTTGCCTGTTCCGCTGGTTCTTTTGCCGGGTATTAAAATAAACTGAATTAATACGCTCCAAAATGTGAGTGCGAAGTGCAAAATCAGTTAATTTGTATATTAGGCAACAAGATTTATTTTTACCCGTTTAATAAAAATATTCCAAAAGCGACGCATGAAAAAACTTGTATTAATAGCAATTGCGCTGATTTCAATCTCTGCCACCTCGCTGGCAAAAGATACAAACGCATGGAAAAATGAGCAGACGCTCGAACAACAATACCAGGTATTTAAAGAGAACCTGAATTTCTGGAGTGGAAATTATTTTCTAAGTGAAAGTCAGTTGAATGACTTCTTTGGAGCAAATCTCGATTCGATTGCCGAATTGGAAACAAGGTTGGCCGCCAGCAATAGTAAAATAAATCAGCAAAAAAGTGAATTGGCAGAAAAACAAAAGCTGATTAATGAGACGCAGCAGAACCTGGATGAAAGTAAAAAACTGCAAAATTCGATAACCGTTTTAGGTTTAGATATCAATAAAAGCTTATACTCTACAGTGATGTATCTTTTTATTCTCGGAGTGTTGGTTTTGGCTGGTTTTATGTATATGCTGTTTCAAAAAGGGTACAAAGTAGCGCGGCAAACTCAGAAAGAATATGATGAGCTGAAGAAAGAATACGAGCAGCACAAAAAGACTTCACTCGATCGATATACAAAAATCAATATGGAGCTCCATAAAACACGTTTGGAGTTGCAAAAGAAATAGGGCGTTAAAGCCCCAATTTTTCAAAGAAGAACTTGAATCAAATAAAAACCCCGGCCAATCTGACCGGGGCTTTTTTACTAGTATATAGTAAAATGGATTAGAAAATGGTCTATTCTTCTTCTTGTTCAGCTTCGTAAGCTTTCAACAGTTCTTCTTGTACATCTGATGGTACTTTTTCGTAGCCGTCGAATTCAATTGAGAAAACACCACGTCCACCGGTAATGGAGCTCAAAGATGTGGTGTACTTGTTCATTTCTTTCAGCGGAACTTTTGCCGAGATTTTCTCCAAGCCTTTTTCTGAGCCCATGCCCATAATCATGGCACGACGACCTTGCAGGTCACTCATGGTGTCACCCATGCGGTCTGATGGCACCCAGACATCCAGATTGTAAATCGGTTCCAGAATTTTTGGGCCGGCGTTTTTAAAGGCCTGGCTAAATGCATTGCGGCCGGCAAGTTTAAACGAAATTTCGTTTGAGTCAACCGGGTGCATTTTGCCGTCGTAAATGTAAACGATAATATCGCGGGCATAAGAGCCGGTTAACGGGCCTTCTTCCATTTTTTCCATAATTCCTTTTAGAATTGCAGGAAGGAATCTGGCGTCGATCGATCCACCAACTATACAGTTGGCAAAAACTAATTTTCCGCCCCATGACAATTTATGTTCTTCAACTGCACGAACCGAAAGCTTTTGTTCTTTATCACCAAACTTAAACATCGTTTTAGGTTCTGCGCCTTCGATGTATGGCTCGATAATTAAATGAACCTCTCCGAATTGTCCGGCACCGCCCGATTGTTTTTTGTGGCGGTAGTCAGCTTGTGCTGGTTTGGTAATGGTTTCGCGGTAAGGAATCTTTGGAGACAGATAGTGCACGTCAGTTTTATGAACATGGTCGAAATACCATTTCAGAATATTCATGTGGTATTCTCCCTGGCTATGAACCAACAGTTGTTTTAACTCTTTCGAATACTCAATAACATATGTTGGGTCTTCGTATTTTATTTTGCTTAAAACATCGCCTACTTTTTCGTCATCAGCATCAACATCAGCTTTTACCGCAACTGTGTGGCGTGATGATGGGAATTTGATTGGAGCGAAAACTGTACCAGCTTCTTTTGTAGAAAGGGTTTGATTGAATTTTGTCTCTTTAAGTTTTACAGTACAACCAAGGTCACCTGCTTCCAATTGGTCTACTTTTTCGCGGTTTTTTCCGGCCGAAACGAACACTTGCGATAAACGTTCTTTGTTTCCGGTTTTAGAATTTATAAGGTCAAGTCCTTCTTTTACAACCCCCGACATTACTTTAAAGAATGTAATCTCGCCAACATGCGATTCAACGGCCGATTTAAAAACAAAGATACTAGGCGGTTCAGATGGGCTCATTTTCACATCTTTTCCATCTATTACTTCGCGGTGTTTTTTCTCTACCGGTGTTGGAGCAATATTGGTAATAAACTCCATTAAACGGCCAACGCCAATGTTCTTTTTCGCGCAGGTACAAAATACAGGGTATAAGCTTCTTTCGAGCATACCCAGTTTAATACCTTTACGCATTTCATCTTCAGTCAACGTGCCTTTATCAAAATAAAGCTCCATCAAAGCTTCTTCATTTTCGGCAGCTTTTTCAACCAGTTCGTTGTGTAGTTCGTCGGCCCGTTCTTTTTCTGATGCCGGAATATCCAGAATTTCAACTTTTCCGTCGTCTCCTGAATATTTATACATTTTCATTTTCAATACGTCGATTATTGCCGAAAAATTTGGGCCTACTTCAACCGGGTACTGAACTATTGTTGTTTTTCCTCCAAATGTTGTTTTGCACTGTTCCAGTGAGTTTTCGTAATTCGAGTTGTCATGATCGAGTTGGTTGAAAACCAGAATTAATGGTGTGTTCGCATCATCGGCATGGCGGGCAGCGGCTTCTGTTCCTGCTTCGATTCCGTTGGTTGCATTAATAGTTAGTAAACCAAGCGCAGTAACACTTAGTGCCGAAACTACTCCTCCGCACAATTCATCCATACCCGGAGTATCCAGAATATTAACTTTTTTACCGTTGTATTCGCAATACATTAAGGTAGAAAAAACAGAATTGCCATAATCCTGCTCTATAGGGGTGTAGTCTGAAACTGTATTCTTTGAGGTTACGTCGCCTCTGCGATTAATAACTCCACCCTCAAACAGCATCGCCTCTGCAAGGGTGGTTTTCCCACTGCCGGCATTACCTATTAAAGCAATGTTCCGGATCTCTTCCGTTTTATAAACCTTCATAGTATATGAGTTTTATTGATTTGTTATTCCTTTTGATCTTCTATAAAATGAACAAAGGCTACCAAAAATAATAATAATTTGTTAACAATCAAGAGGCATAAATCAGCCTGTAAAGCTATATGCAAAACTGGCGTATTTATCGCCCGATTAATGTATAGTAATCCAAGGTTTTAGAGGACTTATGTTAATAAATGTTATAGCTTAAAGATGCTTGAAATGAGTTGTATATGGTGTGTTTGTTTTATTTCTGTTTTTTATTCTGATTTTCTGATTGCGGCAGTGCTTTAAAATAGAAGCATTGTTAATTTTTATTTAGGCTAAATAAAAAAAATCAACAAAAGTCTTTTTTGTCTGAATTGTTACTTTATATTTGCAGTGTGTGACAAAAGTCACATATTATAATGAAAGTGATCATGAAGAGAAAATCTTTTGAAATAAAAAATATGATGATGCATATGATGTGTATGTGTTGTGATGGTATTTTATTGCAGAAGAATTAAACAGCAAAGTATAAGTTTTATTACCCTTTTACGAATGGCTCTTCTGCAAAAGCAGAGGAGCTATTTTTTTGTTTGTATGGTAGGATTGATAAAAATAGGACCCGAAGAGTTGATCGACAGTAGAGAGCAGTTTTTAATTGATGTTGAAAAACGGAGGCATGGATATGGAGTATTGCTGAGCACATGTAATCGTGTTGAGTGGTACCACGGACAAGGTGAAGTCCCTTCTGAAATTGCGCGGCATTTGTTTCGTGTTGTTTCAGGTCTTGAGTCTTCAATTATTGGCGAAACTGCAATTGTAAACCAGGTTAAAACGGCATATGAGGATGCAAGTCGGCAGATCGGCCTAAATAAAAGTCTTCACAAACTGTTTCAAACTGCATTGTTTGTTGGAAAGAAAGTGCGTACAAAAACCGGGATATCCAACGGAGCTATGTCGCACAGTCAGGCTGTTGTCGATATTCTGTTGCAAAAGCAAGTAAAGCTTGATGGCTTGGCAATAACCATAATCGGGGTCAATAAAATGAACGAGAAGATCATCCGGTTTTTGATTGACAAAGGAGCCAGTGCAATTTTTATTGGAAACAGAACTTATGAAAAAGCCGCGGCACTGGCCGCCAGATATGATTCAAAAGCTTTGAAATTTGAACACTTAGGTGAAACCCTTCAGGAAACAGATGTGCTAATATCAGCTACTTCTGCGCCACATTTTGTCATCAAAAAAGAAAATTTTCCCCCAAATAAATCCATGTTGATCTTTGATCTGGCTGTTCCGCGTGATGTCGATACTGATGTAACGAATCTCGGAAGCGTAGATTATTACAACATCGAAACCATCGAACAGGAGGTCAGGAAAAATGTTGAAATCAGAGAGGAGAGAGTCTTTCATGCAGAAGACATAATAAACCGGGAACTCGAAATATTCTTAAACAATCAGACTAATGGGAAATACAGGAAGAACAACTGAGCGGAAACGTCGGAGTATTGTCAGAACCATTTCGTGGCGCACAATAGGGACGATAGATACCATCATTATTTCGTGGATAGTGGTAGGAGATATAAATTTTGCCGTAACCATTGGCGGTGTTGAGTTGTTTACAAAAATGGCACTTTACTTTTTTCACGAGCGAGCCTGGAATCAATGCAGTTTTGGCCGTGATAAGGAGATGCCGATTGAATACGAAATATAGTAGAGGATGAGTCAAAACTTTTTACCCATATCGATTGATATATCTAACGCGAAGATACTTGTTCTTGGCGGCGGACAGGATGCATGGAAGAAAATAAAAATTTTGCAACGTTTTGATGCACAGGTGGAAGTGCTTGCAAAACAAGTGTGTGATGAAATAAAAGAAAGCGGAATAAGATTTATTGAGGCACCTTACGACAAGAAGTACCTAAATGGATACCTGATGCTTTATTCTTGTTTGAATGATGATGAACTTGACAGGCAGATTGTTAAAGATGGAAAGGAAGCCGGGGTTTTGGTGAACATCCACGATAAACCTGCGTTGTGTCAGTTTGTATCGCCGGCAATTTATAGGCACGGAAAAATAACCGTGGCAGTGGGTTCTAATGCCGAAGATGTTTACGAATCGATACGAATAAGAGATTTAATAAAAGATAAAATAAATTTTAACGAAGAATAGAAAATGAGTTTAAAGTTAAATCCATTGAATGACCAGCAGTTAGCAGCGTTGGATCAACTTACACAAGGATTGACAAAGGAGCAAACACTTTGGTTAAGTGGTTTTTTTGAAGGAAGACTTTCTGCTTTTGGCGGCTCTGCTGAAAGTGGACAGCCAGTTGTTACAGCGGCACCCGAAGCCCAACCTGAAAGCCTGTTGAATCTTACTATTTTGTTTGGTACCGAAACCGGTCATTCTGAAACCCTGGCCGAGAAACTGAAAGAGAAAGCTACGTTCAGAAACATCAATGCGAAAGTGCTTAGTCTTTACGATTTTAATTACAAAAAGCTGCACGAAGAAGATAATGTGGCGGTTATCGTAAGTACGCATGGCGAGGGTGATCCACCTGATATGGCCGAAGATTTTCATAAATACGTAACCGGTAATCGTGCGCCCGATTTGTCAGGTACCAATTTTTCCGTGCTTGCATTGGGTGATAAAACTTATCGTAATTTCTGTAAAACCGGTGAAGACATTGATGAGGGGATGAAAGATTGTGGCGCTTACCGGATTACCCCAATGGTAAAATGCGATGTAGATTACGAGCAGGAAGCTGAAATATGGATGAATAACCTCTTGCTTAATCTTCAGCCTTCGGAAACCAGCCCGTTAAGTTCAGGCACGCCGGTTAACGGAGACGCAGTTGGAGAGGCGCACTCGAAAACTAATCCTTTTATGTCCACAGTGCTGGAGAAAGTAAAGATAACCGGCCGCGATTCGGATAAGGAGGTTTATCATTTGGAGTTGTCGCTTGAAGGATCGGGACTGGAATATGAACCGGGCGATGCAGTTGGGATTTTTGCCCGAAATCCGGAGGCTTTGGTTGAAAATATTTTGGAGAAAACAGGTTTTGATCCGGAGCAGTTGGTCGATTTTGAGGAAGAGAAAATTAGTGTAAAGGATGCGTTGACACATCATCTTGAAATAACGGTTATTACGTACGACTTGCTCGAAAAGTATTATGAAGCGACAAAAGATGAGAAGCTGGATGAATTACTTGATGACGAGGATAAAATCAGCGAATACTTATACGGACATGATGTACTCGATCTTATTGAGGATTTTCCGTTTAAATGGAATGCCAATAAGCTGGTAAGCATTTTGCGGCCAATTCCGCCGCGTTTGTATTCCATTTCATCAAGTATGGAACATGTTGGCGACGAAGTGCATGCTACTGTTTCGCTGGTGCATTACGAGCGGAAAGACAGAATGCGTAAAGGAGCATGCTCCAGCTTCCTGAGTGATAGTGTTGAAATTGATGACAAACTTCCTGTTTTTATCGAGAAGAACCCGGCTTTTAAACTTCCACCAAACGGCTCGAAATTGATTATGGTTGGCGCCGGAACCGGAGTGGCTCCTTACCGTGCATTTTTGCAGCATCGCGAGAGCCTTGGAATGAAAGGTGACACCTGGTTGTTTTTTGGCGACCGTCGTTTCAAGTCCGATTTTCTGTACCAGGCCGAGTGGCAAAAACTGCTAAAATCGGAGCATCTTGAACGGATGGATGTGGCTTTCTCGCGCGACCAGGAAGAAAAAGTTTACGTTCAGCATAAATTAAAAGAAAGGCAAAAAGAGGTGTTCGAGTGGCTCGAAAACGGAGCTTATTTCTACCTCTGTGGCGATATGAAATACATGGCGAAAGATGTAAATGCTGCTTTACTTGAAATCATCCAGACCCAGGGTGGAATAAGTACCGAAGAAGCTGAGAGATATATTAAAAACCTGAAGCGCGAAAAGCGTTTCCAAACCGATGTTTACTAACGATTAGGATTTAAACTACTACAACTTAACGATTACAACCCGATTTTAATAACCCAAAAAATGAACGAAACAATTGACTGGAAAGAATTATCGGAGGTAGAAAAACTGAAATACGATAGTAATTTCTTGCGCGGAACGCTTGTCGAAAGTTTGGCTGACCCAATTACGGGAGCCATTTCTGACGGTGACACGCAAATCTCCAAATTTCACGGAATCTACCAGCAAACCGATCGCGATCTGGATAAAGAACGAAAGCTCCAAAAACTGGAGTCTGCTTATTCTTTTTTAATTCGCCTTCGCATGCCTGGAGGAAAGTTTAGTGCAGAGCAGTGGTTGAAAATGGATGCGCTTTCAGAAAAATATGCCAACGGAACGCTGAAACTTACCACAAGGCAAACCTTTCAGTTGCATGGTGTGTTGAAGAACGATCTGAAAAAGACGATTAGCGAGATGAACGAAGCATTGCTGGATACCATTGCTGCTTGTGGCGATGTGAACCGGAATGTGATGAGCCACGCCAATCCGGCGGAATCTCCTTTTCATGCCGAAGTAATTGATTTGGCAACCCGTATTAGCGAACATCTGATGCCGCGCACAACGGCTTACCACGAAATCTGGCTCGATAAAAAACTGGTAGCCAATAGCAAGCAGGACGAAGAACCGCTTTACGGGAACCGATACCTGCCCCGGAAATTCAAAATTGCTGTGATAATACCACCGAATAACGATTCTGACGTATTCTCGCAAGACCTTGGTTTTATCGCCATTGTTGAAAACGACAAAATTATTGGTTACAATGTTGTTGTTGGTGGCGGGCTTGGTTCAACTTTCGGAATGGCAGAAACGTATCCGCGTACCGGAAATGTGATTGGTTTTTGCTCGCCCGATCAGGTGCTCGAAGTAGCAGAAAAAGTATTGCTGGTTCAGCGCGATAATGGTAACCGTAAAAATCGTAAACAGGCGCGTTTAAAATACACCATCGATCGCATGGGGCTTGAAGAGTTTAAGGCGGAAGTAGAAAAGCTACTAGGCTATCAATTTAAAAAAGAAAAGCCTTACAAATTGGAACGAAACGGAGATGATTTTGGCTGGAAAAAAGGCACGGACGGTAAATGGCATTTGACTTATTTTGTTGAAGGTGGCCGTGTTCGCGATACCGATACGCTGAAACTAAAAACTGCGTTGCGTGAGATTGCCGAAAATATTGAAGCACATTTTATTCTTACCGGGAATCAGAATTTGATTGTGGCCGGTGTGTCTGCTGCCGAAAAGAAAAAAGTAGATGCTCTGTTGAAAAAATACAGCGTGGCACCGACCGAGATTTCGGGTCTCAGGAAAAATTCAATTGCATGTGTGGCTTTGCCGACTTGTCCGCTGGCTTTCGCTGAAGCGGAACGCTACCTGCCAACGCTTGTTTCAAAAATCGAAAATATTTTGGATGAATTTGGCCTGAGAGAAGAAGAGATTGTGATTCGAATGACAGGTTGTCCGAACGGTTGCGGAAGGCCATATTTGGCCGAGATTGGCCTGATTGGAAAATCACCGGGTTATTACAATCTGTATTTGGGTGGTAATTTCACGGGAACACGTTTAAACAGCTTGTACAAAGAGACAATCTCAGAGGAAGAAATTCTGAATGAGCTGCGTCCGATTATTGCTGATTTTGCTAAAAACAGGAAAGCAAAAGAGCATTTTGGCGACTTCGTTATTCGGAATAAATACGTAACAGAAATTAAAGAAGGCAAGGATTTCAGGCATTAATTCATGGCAATTTTTATTGGAAGAAAACTCGAAGAGGCTTCACGAAAATGGCTGCTTCAGCAGGAAGTGGCGTTTTCTGAAGAACCAATGATTGAAGTCCAATTGTTGGATGTGGATGCTTCTGTTTTCTCTAAAATTGTTTTGTTGGATAAAAGCTGGATTGTTACCAGTAAGCATGCAGCGCTTTGGTTGTTGGCTCATCATGCTGAAATTGGGTTTCGTTCTGCTGATACCGTTTTTTGTATTTCAGATAAGCAGGCAGCTATTTTAACAAGAATAACACAGTCGATAGTTCTTGCTGAGAAGAAGAATTCAGAATCTTTGGTGCAGCAAGTGAAAAGCCAAAAGCAAACTTCGGTAAGTGTCTATTTAAGGGGCAATCGTTCATTACAACTAAAAGGACTTGACCCTTTTGATGTTGAAGTCTACCATACTTCGCTTTTAAAGCCGAAAGTAGACGGTAGTTTCAGCAGCTACTTGTTTTTTAGCCCAAGCGGAGTGGAAAGCTTTGTTGAGGGGAACAATCAAATTTCGGAGCAAGCTAAAATAATTGTTATTGGCAAAACAACTGCACAATATGCCCAAAATGTATTTGCTAACGAGGTAATTACATCGGCCAACGCATCAGAAATTGAAATGCTGGAAATGGCCTGTCAGAAGGTGGAAGTTAAAGGCTGTCCATCGGCTTAATCAAAAAAATAATATGCAAAACAGCAAACTATATAACAGGGCTCTGCAAACGATCCCCGGGGGAGTGAATTCTCCGGTACGTACTTTTACCGGCGTTGGCGGCAATCCGGTGTTTATTAAATGTGCAAAAGGCAGCCTTTTAACCGACGAGGAAGACAAAACTTATATTGATTATATTGGATCGTGGGGACCAATGATTTTTGGGCATGCCTGGGCTCCTGTGGTTGAGTTGGTGCAAAAGCAACTCGAAAACTCTTCGAGTTACGGACTGGCCAGCAAACTTGAAGTAGAGTTGGCAGAGTTGGTTGTTTCCATGGTTCCCGGAATTGAAAAAGTGCGCCTTGTAAATTCCGGAACTGAAGCTTGCATGACTGCTGTTCGGATAGCACGCGCTGCTACCGGCCGCGAAAAAATCATCAAATTTAATGGTTGCTATCACGGCCATGCCGATACTTTTTTGGTGAAAGCGGGTAGTGGTGCTCTGACTTTAGGTAGTCCATCGAGTGCAGGAATTTTACCGGCAGTTGCTGCTAATACGCTGGTTGCCGAGTACAACGACGAAGAAAGTGTTAAGGCGGTTCTGGAAAGTAACAGGGGAGAAGTTGCCGCGATTATTATCGAGCCCGTTGCCGGAAACATGGGCTGTATTCCACCAACAAACGATTTTCTGTTACGCATCAGAAAGCTGGCCAATCAGCACGGTGTTATCCTGATTTTTGATGAGGTAATGACGGGTTTTCGTTTGGCAGCCGGAGGGGCGCAGGAATTGTATGGCATACATGCCGATTTGGTAACCTTTGGGAAGATTATCGGAGGCGGTTTTCCGGTAGGAGCGGTGGCTGGTGGTTCAACATTAATGGATTTTTTAGCGCCGCTTGGCCCGGTTTATCAGGCAGGAACACTTTCCGGAAACCCGGTGTCAACTACTGCGGGATTGACAGTACTTTCTGAATTAAATCGCAATAAAAATATTTACAAGGAACTTAACGAAAAAGGGCAGACGCTTCAGTGCGAATTGGAAGCGCTTTTTGCTCAAAACGAAATTCCGGCTCAAATCAACCGTGTTGGGTCGATGATAAGCGTGTTCTTTTCAGAAAAAGAAATAACAACCTTCGAAGATGTGGCTCAGTCTGATTTGTCGCGTTTTAATCTCTTCTTTCAGGAAATGCTTAAAAACGGCGTTATGTTACCGCCGTCGGGCTACGAATCCTGGTTTCTAGCTGCTTCGTTAAACGACGAGCTCATCGAGAAAACGATTTCCGCAGCTGAACAATCAATTTTAGAAATTCGAAAAAAATGGAGCTATGAGTAAAACAATATCAATTCTTGGATGTGGATGGCTGGGAACAGCGCTCGGAAAATCACTGATCCGAAAAGGATGGAAAGTAAAAGGTTCGAGTAGTTCTAACAGTACTTACAACGAGTTAGAGAAAACAGGAATTAGCACCTTTTATATTAAAGTGAAACCGCAGTCGATTTCGTTGGATTACAGTAGTTTTTTTAATACCGACGTTTTAATGGTGAGTTTTCCGCCAACGCGAACCGATTGTGTTGAAGATTCTTATCCGAAGAAAATGGAGCAGGTGATTAAAAAAGTAGTTGATATCGGCATTAAGAAGGTTCTTTTTATTTCATCAACTTCGGTTTACCAGGAACAAAACAAGGAAGTGCGCGAAGGCGACGAAGGACGGCCTGAAAAAGCAGCAGGAAGGGCATTGATTAAAGCTGAAAAACTGTTTACAGAAAATCCGGCTTTTCAAACTACAGTAGTTCGTTTCGGCGGATTAATTGGCTACGACCGGAATCCGGCGAGGTTTGTTCAGCATAGAAAACAGGTAAACGGGAAAATACCTGTTAACCTCATTCACCGCGACGACTGCATCAATATTATTACACAGATTTTGGAGCAGGATATCTGGGGCGAAACGTTTAACGCCGCGTCTCCCGTGCATCCGCTTAAAGAAGAGTTTTACGGCAAAGCGGCAAAGATTAGCGAACTGCCTGTGCCCGAGTTTTTGGACGAACCTGCAAGTTTTAAAATCGTTAACAGCGATAAGCTGATTCAGGCACTCAACTACAAATTTATTTACAATAGTCCGATGGATTATTTGAAGGAAGTTGAAGAATGGACCTACCGCATTTGATATCGATTGTTGGTGGTGGTCCGGGCGATCCCGAACTGCTCACGGTAAAAGCCAAGAAACGTTTGCAAGCTGCCGATGTGGTGCTCTACGATGCTTTGCTGGGCGACGATATTTTGGCTTTAACATCGTCTGGTTGTGAGAAAATTTATGTGGGCAAGCTTTATAGTGATGGGCAAAATCAGGAAGAGCGTCAAAACGAAATACATCGACGTTTCGCTTTTTATGCAGAGCAAGGTAAAAAAGTAGTCCGGCTGAAAGCGGGCGACCCGATGATTTTTGGGAGGGGGGCAGAGGAAGTTCGCTTTTGTGTTGAAAACGGATTGAATTACGAAGTGATTCCCGGAATTACTGCAGCATTGGCTGGCGCCGCCCGTTTTAATGTTGCAATTACTGAACGTGAGAAAGCAGGCATGGCTTTGTTTTACACGGCCCATCGTGTTAACGGAAAATTCTCGGATATTGAAGCCCTTGCTGAAGTTTTAAAAACAGGTTCGCCTACTATGGTTTATATGGGCCTGAATAATCTCTCAGAATTAGCTGGAACGCTGTTGGAAAAAGAAATAGCTGCTTCAACCCCTGTTCGGATTCTAAGTGCTATTTCTCAGGAAAAAGAAAAACAGTACGAAACAGTTTTGGGAGAAGTGGATGTTTTTCTTGCAGAAAACAAACCTGAATCGTCGGCGGTAATTATAATCGGGCAACATGTAAATATAGTTGGATGAGGAGCAGGTTGACCATAGCAACACGTGGAAGTAAATTGGCGCTTTACCAGTCAGAATTGGTAAAAGCTCTTTTGTTGAAGAATTTTGACGGACTGGAAGTAGAATTTCTGGAAGTGACTACGCGCGGCGATGTGGATCAGAAAACGCCATTAAGTGCCTTCGGAAATTCGGGTGTTTTTGTAAAAGGCCTCGAAGAAAAATTGCTCAGCGGTGAAGCTGATTTAGCGGTTCATAGTTTAAAAGATGTGCCGTCCGATTTTCATCCCGAACTTGTTTTAGCAGCTTTCCCTGAGCGCGAAGATGCGCGCGATGTACTGATCACCAAAAATAATTGCCATTGGACTGAGTTGAGAGAGGGGAGTGTTGTTGGCACCAGTAGCCCGGCGCGAAAAGAGCAGTTGAAATTGCTTCGACCCGATTTGATTTTTAAAGATATTCGGGGGAATGTTGATACCCGCGTTCAGAAAGTAATGGATGGAGAATACGATGCAACCATACTTGCTGCAGCCGGATTAAAAAGGCTTGGATACAGTATTGCAGATGAAAGCTATTTTTCGCTCGATGAAGCAGTGCCTTCACCCGGCCAGGGAGCTTTGGTTATTCAGTCCCGGAAAAGCGATTTGAAGCTGCTCGGGATGTTGGCTCAAATAAATGATTCAGAAATTGAAAAACAGGTGAGTTTCGAACGCCGCTTTATGAAAACAATAGGAGGCGGATGTCGCTTCCCGGTTGCTGCATACGCCGAATTTGAGGCTGAGAAAGTTGTGTTCAGGGCAATTGCACATAAACCGCATTGGCCAAAAATTGAAAAAGTAAAAGTTGAGTTTTTAGGAAAAGATATGGATTTACAAGCAGAAGAGTTGGCAAAACAGCTGCTTGCAAAAAACGAAGAATAAAGATGAATCGACCGCAATTTCCAACTACCCGGTTACGACGATTAAGGTACAATGCAACACTTCGCGAAGTCGTTGCCGAAACTTCAGTTTCGTTGAGCGACTTGATAATGCCTCTTTTTGTAACTTTTGGTGAAGGCGTGAAACAGGAAATTCCATCAATGCCCGGGCAATACCGTTTTTCGGTTGATACTTTAGTTGATAAATGCAAAACCTTGCATGAGAAAGGAATTTTGTCGGTGTTACTGTTTGGTATTCCTGAAGAAAAAGATGAAATGGGCGACGTTGCCTGCCAGCACGATAGCATCGTTCAGCAAGCAATTGTTGCGCTAAAAAAAGAACTGCCGGATTTGTTAATTGTTGCCGATGTTTGTAATTGTGAATACACGGTTCACGGGCACTGTGGAACAATTGTAGATGATGATGTTGAAAACGATTTAACACTTAATACTTTGGCAAAACAGGCGGTTTCTCTTGCCGAGGCCGGAGCCGATATTATTGCGCCGAGTGACATGATGGACGGACGAATTGGCGTTATTCGTGAAGCGCTCGACGAATCTGGTTTTTATAAAATTCCGATAATGGCTTATTCAGCAAAATTTGCTTCTGCTTTTTACGGGCCTTTCCGTGATGCGGCCGACAGCGCGCCATCTTTTGGCGACCGCACAACCTACCAAATGGATGTAAGAAACGGAGACGAAGCGCTGCGTGAAATTGAGCAGGATATTGCGGAAGGTGCCGATATGGTAATGGTAAAACCGGGACTGGCGTATTTGGATGTTGTGGCAAAGGTGAAGCGAAAATTCAATATTCCGTTAGCGGTGTACAATGTAAGCGGAGAATATTCGATGGTAAAAGCAGCGGCACAAAATGGCTGGATTGACGAACAACGTATTGTTTGGGAAAGCTTAATCGCCTTTAAAAGAGCGGGAGCTGATATAATTATCACGTATTGGGCAGAGTTTTTCGCAGATACTTTTGCTCGTTAGTAATTTCAGTAAAGAATTTTCGGGTTCTCGATGTACAAATATTTCCAGAAGCCCCTTAAGTATATTTCTTGATACTATTTATCTTTGATTTATCGTTTTACATCAAACATGTTTGAAAACTAATAATTATAATGAGATGAAGCAGAATAAATGGTGTTGCCGGATCTTCCCAATTGTTTTAATTGCTGTTTCAGCAATAATTGCTGCGGCTATTTGGTATTTTGAAGAGGGGGTACACGAATTTCGTTTTCTTACTGATGGTGACGAATTTTTCAATTATTTAGGAACGGTTTTGTTCGTCTCTGTTCTTCCAATTGGATTGTTTTACTGGCTGAATGACAAAGAAAAGTACCGCGAAAAGGCAAAGCCGATTTCGTTACTCGGCTTTTTGCCAGCATTTGTATTTTTGGTTTTCATTATATTGTAGTTTATAAGTTGCTTGATTGGGTGTTATTTGCTCCTGAATTTTTTTCTATCTTTCCGCCACAAAACTAGATTATGGCTAAGTTCCCGTTTTATCAACAGTTTGATGTAATGGATTGTGGCCCATCCTGTCTGCGGATGGTGGCCAAATATTACGGGAAACATTTCTCCAACGAATCACTCCGCGAAAAATCATACATCACCCGCGAAGGAGTTTCTTTACTTGGTATTAGCGATGCTGCTGAATCGGTTGGAATGCGCACAATGGGCGTGAAAATCACTTTTGATCAGTTGAAAAAAGAAGCACCGCTTCCGTGTATTGTACACTGGGGGCAACAGCATTTTGTAGTCGTTTATAAAATAGGTAAAGGAAAAGTCTGGGTAGCCGATCCGGCATTTGGGCGACTTGAATATTCTGAGAAAGAGTTTTGCGATAAATGGGTTTCTACGGTGGAGGATGGAGAGGGGAAAGGAATTTGTTTGTTGCTGCAACCATCGCCCGACTTTTATAAGGAATCCGATGAAAAAAGTAATCGCACCGGTTTTCGTTTTGTATTGAATTATCTGAAACCTTACCGCAAACTTGTTATTCAATTGCTGCTTGGTTTTTTGCTGGGGAGTTTAATACAACTGGTTCTTCCATTTTTAACGCAAAGTGTTGTCGACATTGGTATCAATAATCAGGATATCGGTTTTATTTACCTGGTTTTATTAGCGCAATTGGTCTTATTTATTAGTCGAATGTCGGTTGAGTTTATCCGTTCGTGGATTTTATTGCACATCAGCACGCGAATCAATATTTCTATTATTTCCGATTTCTTGATAAAACTAATGAAACTGCCGCTTGGCTTTTTCGATTCGAAAATGATTGGCGACATTTTGCAGCGTATCGAAGATCATGATCGTATTGAGCGTTTTCTTACGGCGCAATCAATCGGAGTACTTTTCTCTGTTTTCAGTATGGTCGTTTTTTCCATTGTATTGGCAATTTACAGTTTGAAAATCCTGGCTATTTTTTTGATCGGATCAGCATTGTATTTTGCTTGGATATACGTTTTTATGAAGCGCCGTCGCGAACTTGACTACAAGCGTTTCAACAAGCTTTCGGAAAATCAAAGTAAGTTGATCCAGATCATCAACGGTATGCAGGAAATAAAACTGAATAACTACGAAAAGCAAAAACGCTGGGAATGGGAGCGTGTTCAGGCCGGTTTGTTTAAAGTGAGTGTAAAAAGCCTATCATTGCAACAATATCAGGATGCCGGTTCAGTTTTCATTAACGAAACCAAAAATATACTCATTATAATAATTGCAGCAACTGCAGTAGTAAATGGCGAACTCACTCTTGGTATGATGCTCGCTATACAATATATAATAGGGCAGTTGAATACGCCGCTTCGTCAGCTTATTGGTTTTATGCACAATGCGCAGGATGCAAAAATCAGTTTAGAGCGCTTATCTGAAATACACGAGAAAAAAGACGAAAGCGATGCCGAAACCAGCTATGTTAGAAACTTACCTGAGAATAAAGGTATTAGCATTTCTAATCTTGTTTTCCAGTATGAGGGGCCACGCTCTCCTAAAGTGCTGAACGATATTAACCTTGAAATTCCTGAAAAGAAAATAACGGCAATTGTAGGAACCAGTGGAAGTGGAAAGACAACGCTGATAAAGTTGCTGCTTGGTTTTTATCCGCCAGTTGCAGGCGATATCAAAATTGGTGGAACCCGGCTTGCAAATTTCTCACCTAAAATGTGGCGCGACAACTGCGGGGTGGTTATGCAGGATGGCTTTATTTTTTCCGATAGTATTGCCAGGAATATTGTGGTGAATGACGACATCGTTGATCAGGAACGTTTAATCAGAGCAGTTAAACTCGCCAATATTCAGGATTATATTGAGTCGTTGCCTTTGAGTTACAATACAAAAATAGGACAGGAAGGCGTTGGTTTAAGCCAGGGGCAGAAACAACGTATTCTGATTGCACGTGCTATTTACAAATCGCCAGAATACCTGTTTCTTGATGAGGCGACCAATGCGCTTGATGCCAACAACGAAAAGCTGATTATGGAAAATATGGATTTGTTTTCGGCCGGAAAAACAGTTGTGGTTGTAGCGCACAGACTAAGTACGGTTAAGAATGCCGACCAAATTGTGGTACTCGAAAAAGGTGAGATTGTAGAACGAGGTACTCATGATGAGCTTATCGATAAAAAGGGAAAATATTTTGAATTAGTAAGAAATCAACTCGAATTAGGCAACTAATGACCAGTGAAAATGGCTGATGACAATAATAAAATAGAAATTAGATCCGGCGAAGTTCAGGAGATACTTGGAGGAGTTCCTTCGCGTATGGTGCGCTACGGGATTATGGTTTTTGCAGCTATATTTTCGCTGATCATTATATTTAGCTTTGTTTTTCATTACCCCGATATTTTGCGGTCGAAGATTGTGGTAACCACTGAAAATCCTCCGGCTACATTAGTGGCTCGGGCCACCGGGAAAATTGAGCATCTTTTTGTAAAAGATAAGGATAAAGTGGAGGCCGGCGACATCATTGCTTTGATTGAAAACCCTGCAAACTACTTTGATATTCTTCAGCTTGAAAACCTGATTAACGAATTGCAGCCTTCTTTTGATACATTGAATTTTACGCCGGATGTGCGTTTGAAAAGAGCTTTGCAACTTGGCCCGGTACAGGAATATTATTCACAGTTTCTAACAAAGTTTCAGGAACTGCAGGAGTTTACAAAGCGAAACTATTATTTGTTACGTGAGGAGTCGTATCGGGAGCAGGCAAAAAATGCGCGCATTCTTTACGATCGCATGTGGGAACGAAAAGTAGCTATTGATAAAGAGTACCAGATAAAACAACGTAATTACGAGCGGCAGAAAAAGTTGGTGGCCGGCGAGGTGATTGCCACAACCGAATTGGAGAAAGCTGAAGCCGATATGCTTTCAAAAAAATCGGAACTGGATGGTATTCGCTCCGATTTGGCGCAGCAGCAGATTGATATTAGTCAGCTAACGCAGAAAATTGTGGAGAACGAAAAAGAATACCACGATTTGAAAGTGCAGCACGAATCGAATTTACTTGAGGCGTTTAATAATATGAAAAGCGCATCGAGCAATTGGTTCCTGACTTATCTTTTGCGTTCTCCAATCGACGGTACGGTTTCGTTTAATAAATTTTATGCCGAAAACCAAAATATTGCTGAAGGCGACCGCGCTTTTACCATTGTTCCCGACGATATGGGAACAGTAATCGGAAAAGTGGAGTTAGCTGTTCGTGGGTCTGGAAAGGTAGAGGAAGGGCAGTCGGTAAATGTTAAGTTTGACAATTATCCCTATATGGAATTCGGAATGGTGAAAGGACTTGTAAAAAGTGTATCACTGGTTCCAGAAGACAATTATTATATGGTAGAGGTGGAATTTCCAAACGGCCTTGTTACCAATTACAACCGCTCCTTGCAAATGCAAAATCAACTTGCCGGCGAAGCCGAAATTATCACCGAAGACCTGCGTTTGGTTCAGCGTTTCTTTAACCCGTTAAAAGCGCTCTGGAAAGAACGGGTGCAGTAGTTTTGTATTTACTGTTTAGAGTCCATTTCTTTTATACTCAATACATTGCTTCGGTTATTAGTTGAACTGATTTTTCTATTCCTAATAAAGAGCTATCCAGTGTCATGTCATAGTTTGCTGCATCTTTCCAGTGTTTGCCTGTAAAATGTCTGCAGTAATTAGCCCGTTCCTGGTCTGTTTCTTCAATCTCTCTGATAGCAGATTCTTTGTCGAGTTTGAATTCTTTCATAATTCTTTGTGTCCTGAATTCTTTGTTCGCGTGAATAAAAACGTGTAAACAATTGGGCTGGTCTTTTAGAACAAAGTTTGCACAGCGGCCAACAATTACGCAAGATTGCTTTTCGCTAATGTCTCGAATGATTTTGCTTTGCACCAAAAACAAAGCATCTAGTGGCGGCTTTCTTTCATTAGTGTATGCATAGTTTGTTTCGTAGAGTTGGTAAAGCAGTGAGTGAGCGAGTTTTTGTTCGTGTTGCCGGATGTAGGTTTCGGTAAAGCCACTTTCCTCCGAAGTTAGTTTTATCAGTTCTTTATCGTAGAATTGGAATCCCAATTTCTGAGCCAGAGTTTTTCCAATTTCGTGTCCGGCACTACCAAATTCGCGGGATATTGTAATTACTGTTTTTTTCTCGTCGGTGGCAAATGTTGGTTGTTTTTCTTCTTTACCGGTGGCTTTTTCTGTATCAACCCATTTGTCAATCACTTTAATCTTCGCGTAAAAGAAACGTACGACATAACCGACAAGTACTGCCGCTACTACTGTGCCTTCCCGAATGCCCTCAAGGCTGTACAGGAAAGCAAATGAACTAATTACTCCTATTATAACTAATGAACTGTCGGTGCCAATTTTTGACTTTCCAAATTCAACATTAAACACTTTTGTTATAGCCATGGCAAGTCCCTCGCCCGGCAGGTAAGTCACCTTGGCTTTTACCTCGATAAACACTCCCAATGCCAGTACCACGCAACTTAGTATGCAGATAAAAGCCTGCGTAAAATAATTATCCGGTTGAAGCCACGAAAATAGTTGCATTGTAAAATCAATAAAGAATCCGAATAGAAATACAACCGGAAATTGAACCAACTGAAACGGTTGATATTTCTTTCGCAACAAGATAATTTGGAAAAGAATAAGAATCACGTTTAAAATGATGGTCGTTTCTCCGAGTGTTAAAGGAAATTTTAGACTGTAAACATAAGGGACGCAAGAAATAGGAGATACGCCCAGGTTGGCTTTAACGGATAAGGTAACACCTAGTGCCATAATAAATAAGCCAACAATAAAGATCAATGATCTCTGTAGTATATTGTTTTTCATATAAAATATTTTATTCTGCTTCTGAAAGAAGATTTGCAGAGATTTCTGATCGTTCTCAGCAGGAAGTTAAGAGCTGAGAACTGTGATTCTTTTTATTGCAAATCGAATCAGAGCAAGTCTTCTCGGAATGATTTCTTTTGAAATAGAAATATTGGAGCACGAAATTAGAAAATAGTAAGGAACAGAAATTGGGTGTTTGGAATAAAGCATCGGGAGATATCAAAGACTTAATATTTCGGACTGAAACCAACAAAACATTTTTTACAGAAAAAAGCAGGCTGTGTTTTGTTATTAGGCGTAGTTTGAAGAGCTAATTGTTTGCTTGTCTTATTATTGATGTGTATTTCATTTATTTCAGTTTTCAGGAAAGTACTTGCACTTAATGTTAAGTCAGTTTCTGGTTTGCAATCTACGAATCTTCACGCCGCTTTGGTGCTATCAACTTCAGGCTTTCCCTTCAATCTTCTCTTTCTCAATTCTTTTCAATTTAAATAATTGCAAAAAAAAGCATAAAAACTATTGCTTGTAAATATTAATTTGTACTTTTGCGAGCCGTTTTTAGGGGGAAAGTGTGCTTTTCTCTCTCGAAACAATTGATAATTAAGGATTTTTGCATACTTTTGCAGTCCGTTTTGAAAAAGATTATTAACTATATAAAAAACAGGTATTTATGCCAACTATTCAACAGTTAGTTCGAAAAGGAAGACAGAGCAAGGTTGAGAAGAGTAAATCTCCTGCCTTGGATTCATGCCCACAACGTCGTGGTGTATGTGTTCGTGTTTATACCACTACTCCGAAAAAACCTAACTCAGCAATGCGTAAAGTTGCAAGGGTAAGGCTTACAAACGGAAAAGAGGTAAATGCTTATATTCCTGGTGAAGGCCATAACCTTCAGGAGCACTCGATTGTGCTTGTACGTGGAGGTAGGGTAAAAGACCTTCCGGGTGTTCGTTACCACTTAATTCGTGGTGCTCTGGATACCGCAGGTGTTGAAGGACGTTTGCAACGTCGTTCGAAATATGGTGCGAAAAAACCGAAGAAGTAAGAATTTAAAAAGTAATTAACACTGTTATTTATTAGTGGTTTGGTTGAGTAAGGGAATCTCTTTAATGTCTTCCGGAGATAAACTGAAGACCGCCTAAGGGCAGCCGATTTAGATAACACTAACAAGTTTTTAAAATGAGAAAGTCGAAACCAAAGAAGAGGATTTTGTTACCAGATCCGAAATTTAACGACCAACTGGTAACTCGTTTTGTAAACGACCTTATGGTGGATGGTAAAAAATCAACAGCTTTAGCTGTTTTCTATCAAGCAATGGATATGGTAGAAAAAAGAGTGAAAGATACTGAGCTGTCTCCTCTTGATGTTTGGAAAAAAGCATTGGAGAACATAACTCCTGCTGTTGAGGTAAAAAGCCGCCGTGTAGGTGGTGCTACTTTCCAGGTTCCAATGGAGATTCGTCCGGAAAGAAAGCAATCAATCAGCATCAAAAATATGATTTTGTTTGCACGTAAGCGTTCTGGTAAATCAATGGCCGATAAGTTATCTGCTGAAATTGTAGCAGCTTTCAATGAAGAAGGTGGAGCTTACAAGAAAAAAGAAGATACACATAGAATGGCTGAGGCTAACCGTGCATTTGCACATTTCAGATTCTAGTTTAGAGAGAAATTAGTATATAGTTTAGAAAATTGGTAAAGAAAATAGGTTTAAAAAATGGCTAAACAAGATCTGAAATATACAAGGAATATCGGTATTATGGCGCATATCGACGCCGGAAAAACTACCGTTACTGAACGAATTCTTTATTACACCGGTTTGACTCACCGTATTGGTGAAGTTCACGACGGTGCTGCTACTATGGACTGGATGGAGCAGGAGCAGGAGAGAGGTATTACTATTACTTCTGCTGCAACTACTACTTTCTGGAAACATAATGATATTGAGCACAAAATTAACATCATTGATACTCCCGGACACGTTGACTTTACTGTTGAGGTAGAGCGTTCATTGCGTATTTTGGATGGTACTGTAGCGCTTTTCTGTGCTGTAGGTGGTGTTGAGGCTCAGTCTGAAACCGTTTGGCGTCAGGCAGAAAAATATGGCGTTCCAAGAATCGCATTTGTAAATAAAATGGACCGTCAGGGTGCCGACTTCTTTAACGTTTACAACGAGATTAAAGAAAAATTAGGTGCGAACCCGGTTCCAATGCAGATCCCTATTGGCGCTGAAGAGAAATTCGAGGGAGTTATCGACCTCGTTGAAATGAAGGCTATCCGTTGGCATGATGATGCTACACTCGGTACTAATTATGCGTTGGAAGAAATTCCTGCAGACTTGGTAGAGCAAGCAGAAGAATGGAAGGAAAAATTGGTAGAATCTATCGCAGAAGTTGACGATGCTATTTTAGAGCGTTACTTCGAAGATCCGGACTCAATTACTAAAGAAGAGATGTTGGCGGTAATTCGTCGCGCAACACTTGAAGGAGTGATTATCCCGATGATGTGTGGTTCTGCATTCAAAAATAAAGGTGTTCAGCGTTTGTTGGATGCTGTTTGTGAGTTCTTACCAAGTCCGCTTGATAAAGCCGAAGTAAAAGGAATAAATCCTGTTACTGATAAAGAAGTTGTGCGTCATCCGGATGCAGATGAGCCTTTGGCAGCACTTGCATTTAAAATTGCAACCGACCCATTCGTTGGTCGTTTAGCATACATCCGTGTTTATTCAGGTACATTGAATGCCGGAGATAGTGTTTACAATTCTCGTACAGGTAAAAAAGAACGTATTTCACGTTTGTATCAGATGCACTCTAACAAACAGAATCCGAAAGATTCAATTGAGGCAGGTGATATCTGTGCGGCTGTAGGTTTCAAAGATATTCGTACAGGTGATACTTTGGGCGACATTAAAAACCCAATTACACTTGAAAGTATGGATTTCCCGGAACCGGTAATCGGTGTAGCAGTTGAGCCAAAATCTCAGAAAGATGTAGATAAGCTTTCAAACGGTTTGGCAAAATTGGCTGAAGAAGATCCAACATTTGTTGTAAATACAGATCCTGATTCAGGACAAACAGTAATTAGAGGTATGGGTGAGCTTCACCTTGAAATCCTTGTTGACCGACTGAGACGTGAGTTCAAAGTTGAGTGTAATCAGGGAGCTCCTCAGGTGGCTTACAAAGAAGCAATTACTCAACCTATCGAGCTTCGCGAAGTGTTCAAGAAGCAAACAGGTGGTCGCGGTAAATTTGCCGATGTAATTGTAAAGGTAGAGCCAGCAGAAGAAGGTAAGGTTGGTTTGGAATTTATCGATGCTGTAAAAGGTGGACGTATTCCGCGCGAATTTATTCCTTCGGTAGAAAAAGGTTTCAAAGATGCATTGTCGAATGGTCCGTTGGCAGGTTATCCAGTTGATGCACTAAAAGTAACGCTTCTTGATGGTTCGTTCCACCCTGTTGACTCGGATCAGTTGTCATTCGAAATCTGTGCTCGTCAAGCATTCAAAAGTGCTGCTTCAAAAGCAAAACCAGTATTGCTTGAGCCGATCATGAAAGTAGAGATTGTTACTCCAGAAGAATATATGGGTGATATTATTGGCGACCTGAACCGTCGTCGTGGAGAAGTAGCTGGTATGATCTCAAAAGGAAATGCCAAAGTTATTACCGCCAAAGTTCCGCTTTCAGAGCAATTTGGATACGTAACCGTATTGCGTACACTTTCTTCGGGAAGGGCAACTTCTTCAATGGAGTTCAGCCACTATCAGGAAGTACCGCGTAGCCTGGCAGAAAAAGTTCTGGCAGACGTACAGGGAAGAGTTGATTTATTAAAATAATTATATAACAATTTTCTCTTATGAGTCAAAAGATCAGGATTAAGCTTAAATCGTACGATCACAACTTGGTAGACAAGTCGGCTGAGAAAATCGTTAAAACCGTAAAAACTACGGGTGCTGTAGTAAGTGGTCCAATTCCACTTCCTACTCACCGCAGAGTTTTCACTGTTTTGCGTTCAACCTTCGTAAATAAAAAATCGAGGGAGCAATTTCAGTTGTCATCTTACAAAAGATTGATTGACATTTACAGCTCAACCGCTAAAACAATTGACGCACTAATGAAGCTGGAGCTTCCCAGTGGCGTCGAAGTAGAAATTAAAGTTTGATAATTTAAAGTAGTCGAAAAAAATGGCTGGTATTATTGGAAAAAAAATCGGAATGACATCCGTATTCAGTGTTGAGGGGAAAAATATCCCATGCACTGTGATTGAGGCCGGACCTTGTGTTGTTACACAAGTGAAGACCAAAGAGACCGACGGCTACGAAGCGCTACAATTAGCTTATGGCGACAAAAAAGACAAGCACGCCACTAAAGCTGAAGTTGGCCACTTTAAAAAGGCTGGTGTTTCACCAAAGCGCAAAGTAGTAGAGTTTCATAACACCTATCAGGAAGAGTTCGAACTGGGACAAGAGATCGATGTTACTATCTTCCAGGAGAAAGATTATGTTGACGTAATTGGAGTTTCAAAAGGTAAAGGTTTTCAGGGTGTTGTTAAAAGACACAACTTCCGTGGGGTAAACGATGCCACACACGGACAGCACAACAGGCTGAGAGCACCTGGTTCTATCGGTGCTTCATCATGGCCTTCACGTGTTTTTAAAGGAATGCGTATGGCTGGAAGAGATGGCGGTTCAACCGTAACCATCGAAAACCTTGAAGTATTGAAAACAATTCCTGAAAAGAATTTATTAGTGGTAAAAGGTTCGGTACCTGGAGCCAAAGGTTCATACTTAATTATTAGAAAGCAATGGAACTAAGCGTACTGAATATTGAAGGAAAAGAAACCGGAAGAAAGGTCACGTTAAACGACCAGATTTTCGGAATTGAGCCCAGCGACCATGCTATTTATTTGGATGTAAAACAATATTTGGCTAACCAGCGTCAGGGTACGAGTAAGAGTAAAGAGCGTGCTGAGATTGCAGGAAGTACACGTAAAATCAAACGTCAGAAAGGTACCGGTACTGCACGTGCTGGTAGCATCAAGTCGCCTGTTTTCCGTGGTGGTGGTACTATTTTTGGCCCACGTCCGCGCAATTATGGCTTCAAGCTGAACAAAAAAGTGAAGCAATTAGCCCGTAAATCGGCTTTAACATATAAAGCAAACGAAAAAAGTATTTTGGTTTTGGAAGACTTCAATTTTGAAGCACCAAAAACTAAAGAAATGGTAGCCTTGCAAACTAATTTGCAAATCGCTGAAAAAAAGGCACTTTTCGTTTTACCGGCTGAAAATAATAACATATATTTGTCCTCGCGAAATTTACAGGGCGTATCGGTTGTAACTGCTTCTGATTTAAGTACTTATCAGATTTTGAACGCAAAGGCGATTGTCATTTGCGAAGGATCTGTTTCGAAAATTGATGAAGCATTTAAACTTTAACGGAGGAATAAAATGGAAATTTTAGTAAAACCATTAGTTACAGAGAAGATGACCGACCAGTCGGAACGTTTTAACCGTTACGGTTTTGTGGTAGATCGCAGAGCAAGTAAACCGCAAATTAAAAAGGCCGTTGAAGACCTTTATGATGTTAAGGTTGAAAGCGTGAACACCATCGTTTATGGTGGAAAGGTTAAATCGAGATACACTAAAGGCGGTATTATTACCGGTAAAACAATTTCTTACAAAAAAGCGATTGTTACTTTGGTAGAAGGAGATAGTATAGACTTTTATAGTAATATATAATAACAAATGGCAGTAAGAAAATTAAAACCAGTAACTCCGGGTCAGAGGCACAAGATTATTGGCGCTTTTGATACCATTACTGCATCTACGCCTGAGAAATCATTGTTAGAGCCCATTAAAAAGTCCGGTGGTCGTAATAACCAGGGACGAATGACAATGAGATATATAGGCGGGGGACATAAACGCAAATACCGTGTTATCGACTTTATGCGTGAGAAAGACGGTGTTGCAGCTGTTGTCGATTCCATTCAGTACGATCCAAACCGTACTGCTCGCATCGCCCTTTTGAAATATGAAGACGGCGAGAAACGTTACATCGTTGCACCTAACGGGTTGCAAGTTGGTCAAACGGTGATGAGTGGAATCGGTGCAGATCCTGAAGTAGGAAATGCACTTCCCCTGGCTGAAATACCTCTTGGTACTTTGGTTCATAACATTGAACTCCATCCTGGACAGGGAGGAGTGATGGCACGTAGTGCAGGCACTTATGCACAATTGACCTCACGTGAAGGCAAATACGCAATTTTGAAATTGCCTTCAGGCGAAACTCGTATGGTACTTACATCTTGCAAGGCTACAGTAGGTACGGTTGGAAATACAGAACACAACATTGAGAAATCGGGTAAAGCCGGTCGCTCTCGTTGGTTAGGAAGAAGACCTCGTGTTCGTGGTGTTGTTATGAACCCGGTCGATCACCCAATGGGTGGTGGAGAAGGTCGTTCATCTGGTGGACACCCAAGATCACGTAATGGTATGCTTGCGAAAGGTTATAAAACCCGTTCGAAGAAAAAAGCTTCCAACAAGTATATTGTAGAACGTAGGAAAAAATAGTAAAGAGGAATAATTATGAGTCGTTCATTAAAAAAAGGTCCTTTTATCGATTTTAAGCTTGAAAGAAAAGTGTTGGCGATGAATGATACCAACAAAAAATCGGTTGTTAAAACATGGGCCAGAGCATCAGTAATTTCTCCTGATTTTGTAGGTCATACTATTGCAGTGCACAACGGAAATAAATTCATCCCGGTTTATGTTACCGAAAACATGGTAGGACACCGTTTGGGCGAATTTGCTCCAACCCGCACATTCAGGGGGCATGCTGGTAATAAGAAAAGATAAGGCATTTAAAATTTAAAAAGTAAGTACAATGGGTGCCAGAAAAAGACTAGCAGCTGAAAAAAGAAAAGAAGAAAAGAAACAACAATATTTTGCTGTTTTAAGAAACTGTCCGACATCTCCACGGAAAATGAGGCTTGTTGCTGATATGATTCGCGGGATGGAGGTAAATAAAGCACTTGATGTATTGAAGTATTCTTCAAAAGAAGCATCTCGTGCCGTAGAAAAGCTTTTACTTTCTGCTGTTGCCAATTGGCAAGCAAAAAACGATGGAGTTCGTTTAGAAGAAAGTGAGCTTTATGTATCTCGTGTTATGGTAGATTCAGGCCGTATTTTGAAAAGGTTACGTCCGGCTCCTCAGGGTCGTGCACACCGAATCAGAAAACGTTCGAACCATGTAACAATTTATGTGGATAGCAAAGAAAGTGTTGTTGAAGAAAACCTTAATTAGTAATAGTACATGGGACAGAAAGTAAATCCAATAGCAAATCGTTTAGGATTCATCAAAGGATGGGATTCTAACTGGTTTGGTGGTGATAATTACGGCGATAAACTGGTTGAAGACCAAAAGATCAGGAAATACCTGAATGCTCGTTTGGCAAAAGCCAGTATTTCAAGAATCGTTATCGAACGTACCTTGAAGCTGATCACCATCACCGTTCATACTTCTCGCCCCGGTATTATTATCGGTAAAGGTGGACAGGAAGTAGACAAACTGAAAGAAGAGTTGAAAAAACTGACTAGCAAGGAAGTTCAAATCAACATTTTCGAGATCAAACGCCCGGAACTCGACGCGAAGATCGTAGCAAATAACATTGCTCGTCAGGTCGAAGGTAAAATTGCTTACCGTAGGGCAGTAAAAATGGCTATCGCTTCAACCATGAGAATGGGAGCTGAAGGAATCAAAGTATTGGTTTCAGGAAGGCTTAACGGAGCAGAGATGGCTCGTGCAGAGATGTATAAAGATGGCCGTACTCCGCTTCACACATTGCGCGCCGATATCGACTACGCATTGGCAGAAGCACTTACAAAAACCGGACTTATCGGTGTTAAAGTTTGGATTTGTAAAGGTATGGTATATGGAAATCGCGACCTTTCACCTAACCTCGGTCAGAAATCCGGCGGTCGTCATGGTGGACCAAAAGGCGGCGGCGGTAACCGTAGAGGTAGAAGAAAATAGAGGTTTAACACTCAAAATCTTAAAAAGGAATGTTACAGCCGAAAAAAGTAAAATTTAGAAGAGTACAAAAGGGCCGAATGAAAGGTAACGCTCAACGCGGAAACCAATTAGCATTTGGGTCATTTGGAATAAAGTCGTTGGAAGAGTCGTGGATCACCGGTCGCCAGATTGAGGCAGCTAGGGTTGCGGTAACACGTCACATGCAACGTCGTGGTCAAATATGGATCAGAATATTTCCCGATAAACCTATTACCAAAAAACCAGCCGAAGTAAGGATGGGTAAAGGTAAAGGTGCTCCTGAAGGATTTGTTGCACCGATAGCGCCAGGTCGTATAATCATTGAAGCAGAAGGTGTGCCATTTGAAATGGCAAAAGAAGCTTTAAGATTAGCCGCTCAAAAACTACCGGTTAAAACAAAATTTGTCGTAAGACGCGATTATGTTGAAGAATAAAATTAGGTGAATCATGAAAATTAGTGAAATCAAAGAATTGACGGAAAAAGAAATCGTCGAGCGCTTACAGATTGAAAAAGAAACTCTTGTTCGCCTAAGATTGAACCACGCAGTATCTCCGCTTGAAAACCCGAATAAATTGAAGGAAACCAAACGTAACATTGCACGGTTAGAAACAATTCTTCGCGAAAGAGAATTAACCGAAAAACAGAATTAATTCAGCGATGGAAGAGAATAAAGCAAGAAATCTCAGGAAAGAAAGAGTCGGGGTTGTTGTTAGCGACAAGATGGACAAATCAATCGTTGTTGCTGAAAAACGAAAAGTAAAACATCCGATCTATGGAAAGTTCGTTAACAAAACAACGAAGTTCCATGTCCACGATGAGAAAAATGATTGCCATGTTGGAGATACTGTAAGGATTATGGAAACACGTCCTTTAAGTAAAACTAAATGTTGGCGAGTAATTGAAGTAATCGAAAGAGCGAAGTAATCATGATACAACAAGAATCAAGATGTTCGGTAGCCGATAATAGTGGAGCGAAAGAAGTTCTTTGTATTCGTGTTTTAGGCGGTACAAGAAAACGTTATGCTTCTCTTGGCGACACTGTAGTGGTTACTGTAAAGAATGCGCTGCCAGGCGGCGAAGTAAAAAAAGGTACTGTTTCTCGTGCTATTGTAGTACGTACAAAAAAAGAAGTTCGTCGTCAGGATGGATCTTATATCCGCTTTGATGATAATGCTGTAGTACTATTGAATAACGCCGGCGAAATGCGTGGAACACGTATTTTCGGGCCAGTAGCACGTGAATTGCGCGAGCACAATATGAAAATTATTTCACTCGCACCAGAAGTACTGTAATAAGAAAAGAAGCTCAAAATGCAGAAAAAGTTACACATAAAAAAAGGTGACACTGTGGTTGTAATCACTGGAAACAGCAAAGGCCAAAAAGGTCGTGTGCTGGAAGTGATTCGTAAAACCGACAGAGCAATTGTAGAAGGTGTTAACATGATGAAAAAACATACCAAACCAAACGCGGCAACGCCACAAGGAGGTATCGTTGAAAGTGAAGCACCAGTGCACATTTCTAACCTTATGTTGGTTGATCCTAAATCAGGAGAACCTACCCGCATAGGGAGGAAATTAAATGACGATGGTAAATTAGTTCGTATTTCGAAAAAATCAGGGGAGGAAATCAAGTAATGGCTTACGTACCAACTCTTAAAAAGAAATATCAGGAAGAAATTATCCCTGCACTTAAGAAGGAGTTCGATTACTCTTCTGTAATGCAGGTTCCGAAATTAGAAAAAATTGTTCTTAACCAAGGTGTTGGAGCAGCTATAGCTGATAAAAAGCTGATAGAAGTTGCCCAAACAGAAATGACAAAAATCGCCGGTCAGAAAGCCGTACAAACTATGTCAAAAAAGGACATCTCTAATTTCAAATTGAGAAAAAAAATGCCTATTGGCGTGCGCGTAACATTGCGTCGCGACCAAATGTATGAATTCCTCGATCGTCTGATCGCTGTAGCCCTGCCACGTATTCGTGACTTTAAAGGGATTGAAAGCAAAATGGACGGACGTGGTAATTATACTTTAGGTGTTCCGGAACAGATTATTTTCCCCGAAATCGTGCTCGACCAAGTGAGCAAGCTGAACGGGATGAATATTACCTTTGTCACTTCTGCAAATACCGACGAAGAAGGTTTTGCTTTGTTAAAAGAATTAGGTTTACCATTTAAAAACGTTAAAAAGAACTAGTAATGGCTAAAGAATCAATGAAAGCACGCGAAGTGAAACGTGCAAAATTAGTTGAGAAATATGCCGAGAAACGTGCCAGGCTGAAAGAAGAAGGCGACTGGGAAGGTTTACAAAAACTTCCTAAAAACTCGTCGAAGGTACGTTTACACAATCGTTGTAAACTTACAGGACGTCCGAAAGGATATATGCGCCAGTTCGGAATCAGCAGGATTAATTTTAGGGAAATGGCCTCTAACGGTTTAATTCCCGGAGTTAAAAAGGCAAGTTGGTAATCGTTTAAAGAACTTGAAAAATGAGTAAAGTAACAGATCCAATAGCAGATTATCTGACAAGGGTAAGAAATGCAATTATGGCAAAACACCGCGTGGTTGACATTCCTGCTTCAAATATTAAGAAAGAAATGACCAAATTGTTGAAAGACAAAGGTTACATCTTGAACTATAAATTTGAAGATGAAGTAGGTCACCAGGGGAACATCAAAATTGCATTGAAATATAATCCTGAAACGAAAGTATCTGCAATAAAAGCGTTAGAACGCATTAGTAAACCAGGTTTGCGTCAATATTGTGACGGTACAAGTATTCCACGCGTACTAAATGGTTTAGGCATAGCAATTATCTCTACCTCAAAAGGTGTTATCACCGATAAAGAAGCTCGCGAGCTTAACGTAGGCGGAGAAGTTTTATGTTACGTATATTAAAAGGAGGAACGGTCAATGTCAAGAATAGGTAAATTACCCATAGCAATTCCCTCAGGAGTAGAAGTTAAAGTTAGCGACGAAAACGTTGTTAGCGTTAAAGGTCCTCTTGGAGAATTGACACAACAAATAGACCCTTCCATTGAAGTTGCTGTTGAAGACGGTAACGTTGAAGTGAAGAGGTCAGGTGAATCGAAAAAAGAAAAATCGATGCACGGACTGTACCGCTCTTTGGTTAATAACATGGTAGAAGGTGTTTCCAAAGGGTACGAGATCAAGTTGGAACTGGTTGGTGTTGGTTACCGTGCTGAAGTTCAGCCAAACAATGTGCTCGACCTTGTATTAGGTTATTCACACCACACTTACCTGCAACTTCCTCCTGAAGTGAAAGTAGAAGCATTATCTGATAAACGTAGTAATCCTACTGTGACACTTAAAAGTCACGACAAACAACTGATTGGACAGGTTGCTGCAAAAATCAGATCGTTCCGTAAACCTGAACCTTATAAAGGAAAAGGTATTAAGTTTGTTGGCGAAATATTGAGGCGTAAAGCTGGTAAAGCAGCCGGTAAATAATTTTAAAAGATTAATTATTATGGCATTAACAAAAGTACAAAGGCGAACAAGAATAAAAAGTCGCGTGCGCACAGTTGTTTCAGGCACAGCAGAACGTCCGAGATTGAGTGTTTTCAGAAGTAACAAACAGATTTACGCTCAAATTATCGATGATTTGCAAGGAACAACATTATTAGCTGCATCTTCTTCAGACAAAGCAATTGCTGGTGCTGAAGGATCGAAATCTGATAAAGCTGCAATGGTAGGTAAAGCGGTAGCTGAAAAAGCTTTGGCAGCCGGTATTACTGAAGTTGTATTCGATAGAAATGGTTATTTATACCATGGTAGAGTAAAACAATTAGCTGACGCTGCCCGCGAAGGTGGCCTTAAATTCTAGATTATTATGGCGAAAATTACTAATAAAGTTAAGACAAGCGACCTGGAATTAAAAGACAGGTTGGTAGCCATTAACCGTGTAACCAAAGTAACAAAAGGTGGACGTACATTCAGTTTCTCTGCCATTGTTATTGTGGGTGACGAAAAAGGAATAGTAGGCTGGGGACTTGGTAAAGCAAGCGAGGTAACAACCGCTATTGCCAAGGGAGTTGACGCAGCTAAAAAGAACCTGGTGAAAATTCCGGTGATTAACGGAACTATCCCTCACGAACAAGCTGCCAAATTTGGTGGTGCAAATGTATTGCTTAAGCCAGCATCTTCGGGTACCGGAGTTAAAGCGGGTGGTGCGATGCGTGCCGTTCTGGAGAGTGTTGGTATTCACGACATCCTGGCAAAATCAAAAGGTTCATCTAACCCTCACAACCTTGTTAAAGCAACAATGACTGCTTTACTCGAGTTGAGGGATGCGTATACAGTAGCCGAACACAGAGGTGTTTCATTGGAAAAAGTTTTTAAAGGATAACACGTTATGGCGAAGCTAAAAATTACACAAGTAAAAAGTACAATCGGTTCAACAAAACGCCAAAAAGCAATTATGGCAGCTTTAGGTTTGAAAAAACTTAACCAAACTGTTGAGCACGATGCTACTCCTCAGATTGTTGGAATGGTAAACAAAATGAGGCATTTGATTAGTGTTGAGGAAGTGAATTAATATTTCAAAATGAGGGTGTTTTGAGATGTCTGCAACAGACACTCAACACCCAATAGTTTTGAAACAAAAAAATATTAATAAGATGAACTTAGATAACTTAAAACCTGCTGAAGGATCGACAAAAACAACGAAACGCATCGGACGCGGACAAGGATCTGGTCGTGGTGGTACATCTACACGTGGGCACAAAGGCCAGAAGTCGAGATCAGGTTATTCGAGAAAAATAGGTTTCGAAGGCGGACAGATGCCTTTGCAACGTGTTGTTCCAAAAATGGGATTCAAAAACATCAACCGTGTTGAATACAAAGCAGTCAACCTGGATGTTATTGATGCCGTGGCAACAAAGAATAACATGACAGCTATCGATAAAGATTCGTTGGTACAAGCAGGTATCGCATCGAAAAACGACAAGATTAAGATTCTTGGCGGCGGAACTTTAACAAAAAAACTAACTGTTAAAGCCGACGCATTTTCGAAAAGTGCAATCGAAGCAATAGAAAAATTAGAAGGAACCACTGAAATACTTTAAACCGTAATGAAACGATTCATTGAGACCCTAAAGAATATTTATAAGATTGAAGACTTACGATTCAGAATAGGAACTACTTTGTTCTTACTGTTAATATACAGACTTGGATCGTTTGTTTCGTTGCCTGGAATTGATCCGGCTCAGTTACAAAACCTGCAGAACCAAAGTTCTGATGGATTACTTGGGCTGATCAACATGTTCTCTGGTGGTGCGTTTGCACAAGCTTCAGTCTTTGCTTTGGGAATCATGCCATACATTTCTGCCTCAATCGTTATCCAGTTAATGGGTATCGCAGTTCCCTATTTCCAGAGGTTGCAGAAAGAGGGAGAGTCAGGAAGGAGGAAGATTAACCAGATCACACGTTATTTAACAGTGTTGATTCTGATTCCTCAGGCGTCGGCTTATCTTACGAACCTTCATTATCAATTACCGGATACGGCTTTTGCAATGAAAGGCATTTGGTTTAATGCCCCGTCCATTGTGATTTTGACTGCCGGATCAATGTTCGTCCTTTGGTTAGGAGAGCGTATTACTGATAAAGGTATCGGTAATGGTATTTCATTGATAATTATGATTGGTATTATAGCTCGTCTTCCGATGGCTGTGGTTCAGGAATTTGGATCACGCGTTGAAGGAGGCGGCCTGGTAGTGTTCCTTGTTGAGTTTGTTATCTTGTTTATTGTATTTATGGCATCTATTGCGTTGGTTCAGGGAACCCGCAGGATTCCGGTACAGTATGCGAAACGAATCGTTGGTAACAAACAATATGGTGGTGTACGTCAGTACATCCCTCTGAAAGTAAACGCCGCAGGAGTAATGCCTATCATTTTTGCGCAAGCAATTATGATGGTTCCAATTACCATTGTTGGTGTTGCTAATTCTGAAAATCTTCGTGGTGTTGCGGCTGCCTTATCAAACATCACGGGGTTTTGGTACAATTTAACACAATTTTTATTAGTGGTAGCTTTTACGTATTTTTACACCGCTATTACTATTAATCCCACCCAAATGGCTGAAGATATGAAGAAAAACGGTGGTTTTATTCCCGGAGTTAAACCCGGAAAGAAAACTGTTGAATTTCTTGATACCGTGATGAGTAGAATCACCTTGCCAGGATCAATTTTCCTTGGCTTGGTAACTATTCTTCCAGCATTTGCAATGATGATTGGAATGAGTCAGTCGTTCGCTCTGTTCTACGGAGGAACATCGCTGCTTATTTTGGTAGGTGTTGTGTTAGATACATTACAACAGATAGAAAGTCACCTGTTGATGCGCCATTATGACGGACTGATGAAATCAGGACGAATTAAAGGCCGTCCGGGGATGGGAATGTAGATTAGTACAAGAGAATATTTTGAACAATAACTTTATTTAAATTTTAAAAGATTTTTATGGCAAAACAACCTTCCATAGAACAAGATGGAACAATAATAGAAGCATTATCAAACGCAATGTTTAGAGTTGAATTGGAAAACGGACATGTAATAACAGGTCATATTTCCGGTAAAATGAGAATGCATTATATTAAAATTTTGCCTGGAGATAAAGTTAAAGTAGAAATGTCGCCGTACGACCTTACCAAAGGGAGAATTACATTCCGTTATAAAAATTAAATGATAAATGAAACGAGTCGCGTCGGTCAACTGACGGACGGGGTGAGTTATCCCGTTAATAAGAACGGGACATCGTATACAAAAATTAAAATTGAATAAAAGATGAAAACTCGTGTTTCAGTAAAAAAACGTAGCGAAGACTGCAAGATTATTCGCAGGAAAGGACGTTTGTATGTGATTAATAAAAAGAATCCCAAGTTTAAACAACGTCAGGGATAACATTAATCTGTAAAAATTAAATTTATGGCACGTATTGTAGGTGTTGATATTCCAAATAATAAAAGAGGTGAGATAGCGCTTACCTATATTTATGGTATTGGCCGCAGCAGGGCAAACAAAATTTTGGCTGAAGCTGGAGTTGATAAAGACCAGAAAGTACAAGACTGGAACGATGATCAGTTTGCTGCTATTCGTAAAGTAATTGGCGACAACTTTAAAGTTGAAGGTGAATTACGTTCAGAAGTTCAATTAAACATCAAACGTTTAATGGATATCGGTTGTTATCGCGGCGTTCGTCACCGTATCGGTTTACCGGTTCGCGGACAGAGCACCAAGAACAATGCACGTACCCGTAAAGGGAAACGTAAAACTGTTGCGAATAAAAAAATGGCCACTAAATAAGGAAGTTGAGTTATGGCAAAAAAAACAGGTACAAGTAGTAGGAAGAGAAAAGTGGTGGTTGAAGCCAATGGAATGGCTCATATCCACTCATCTTTCAACAATATTATCGTTACGCTGACAAATATGAACGGAGAGGTTATCTCTTGGTCGTCAGCTGGAAAGAAAGGATTCCGTGGTTCTAAAAAGAACACTCCTTATGCTGCTCAGGTTGCTTCAGAAGAGTGTGCTAAAACTGCTTATGACCTTGGACTTCGTAAAGTTAAGGTATTCGTTAAAGGACCTGGTAACGGTCGTGAATCAGCAATCAGAGCAATGGCCAGTATTGGTATTCAGGTTACTGAAATTGTTGATGTAACACCGCTTCCACACAATGGTTGCAGGCCTCCTAAAAGACGTAGAGTTTAATTTAAAAACGAAAAGGAAATGGCAAGATATAGAGGACCAAAATCTAAAATCGCTCGTAAATTCGGTGAACCAATCTTCGGGCCGGATAAAGTTTTTGAACACAAAAACTACCCTCCGGGAATGCACGGTTTAGCTTCGAAAAGAAGAAAAACATCTGAATACGGGCTGCAGTTAAAAGAAAAACAAAAAGCAAAATACACCTATGGTGTTTTGGAAAAACAATTCCGTAACCTTTTTGAAAAAGCATCTGCTTCAAAAGGAATTACCGGTGAAGTGTTACTTCAGTTACTGGAGTCGAGACTTGACAATGTTGTTTTCCGCATGGGTGTCGCAAAAACACGGGCAGCTGCTCGTCAGTTTGTTTCACACAAACACATTACTGTAAACGGAAGCGTAGTAAATATTCCATCGTATTCTGTAAAACCTGGCGACGTTATTGGCGTACGCGAGAAATCAAAATCATTGGAAGAAATTACGGACTCATTGCACTCGCGTAGAAGTTCACAATACGAATGGATCGAATGGGATAACGATCAAATGATCGGGAAATTCCTGAACCGTCCGGAACGCGAAGAAATTCCAGAAAACATCAAAGAACAACTGATCGTAGAGTTGTATTCAAAATAATAAATTTACTAAAGTTATTATGGCAATATTAGCATTCCAAAAGCCTGACAAGGTGATAATGTTAGAGTCCGATGAGAAAGTCGGCAAATTCGAGTTTCGTCCCTTAGAGCCGGGATACGGTATTACTGTTGGTAATGCGCTGCGTCGAATCCTGTTATCGTCGTTGGAAGGCTATGCAATTACAACTGTTAAAATTGAAGGTGTTGACCATGAGTTTTCTACGATTAAAGGGGTTATTGAAGATGTTACTGATATTATCCTGAATCTGAAACAAGTTCGTTTCAAAAACGAGGTGGAAGATTTTGACAGTGAAAAAGTATCGATCTCTATAACTGGACAGGAAGAATTGACAGCCGGAGATATCAATAAGTTCATGACCGGATTCAAGGTATTAAACCCTGAATTGGTTATTTGTAGAATGGAACCCGACGTAAAAGTTCAGATGGAATTATCTATCAGCAAAGGTCGTGGTTATGTTCCTGCTGTTGAAAACAAACCGGTTGAAGAAGAATTCGGACTGATTCCGATCGATTCTATTTTTACTCCAATCAAAAACGTAAAATACGCCGTTGAAAACTACCGTGTTGAACAAAAAACCGACTACGAAAAGTTGATTTTGGACATCACAACCGACGGTTCTATCCACCCAAAAGACGCGTTGAAAGAAGCAGCAAAAATTCTGATTTATCACTTCATGCTATTCTCAGATGAAAAGATTACTCTTGATACTGATGAGAAATTTGCAAACGAAGAGTTTGATGAAGAAGTATTGCATATGCGTCAATTGTTAAAAACCAAGTTGGTGGACATGGATCTTTCAGTTCGTGCATTGAACTGTTTGAAAGCTGCCGACGTTGACACTTTAGGTGATCTGGTTACATACAATCGCAACGATTTGTTGAAATTCAGAAACTTCGGTAAAAAATCATTAACAGAGTTAGATGACTTACTGGATAACATGGGACTGAATTTTGGGATGGATATTACCAAGTACAAATTGGATAAGGAGTAATAAGCAATGAGACATAATAAGAAATTTAATCATTTAGGTCGTAAGTCTGCTCATCGTAAAGCGATGTTGGCAAACATGGCAAATTCGCTTATCGAGCATAAACGAATTACAACTACAGTTGCAAAAGCAAAAGCTTTGCGTATGTATGTTGAACCGTTGATTACCAAAGCAAAGAACGATACAACTCATTCTCGCAGGATAGTATTTAGCTACTTGCAGAACAAGGATGCTGTTTCTGAATTATTCAGAGATGTAGCAGAAAAAGTTGCCGATCGCCCGGGAGGATACACTCGTATTCTTAAAACCGGTAACCGTTTAGGTGACAACGCTGAGATGTGTATTATCGAATTGGTAGATTACAACGAAGCAATGTTGGCTGCTAAAGAAGAGGCTGCAAAACCGAAAAAACGTCGTTCGCGTCGCGGAGGTAAAAAAGCAGAAACTTCAGCGCCTGCAGCTGAAACCAAAGTAGCCGAAAGCAAGGAAGCGCCAAAAGCAGAAGCCGTTAAAGAAACTCCGGTTGCCGAAACCGAAGTAAAAGACGAAGTTGTTGCCGAAGAGCCAAAGGCTGAGTCGACTGATGAAGAAAAGAAAGAAGAATAGTGTATTCTTGATAATACAGAAAAAGCCGGTCAGTCTTAAGACAGATCGGCTTTTTTGTTTCTTATAATTAGTGCCTACAGATATTTGTTTCCCATAGGCATTATTTAAATATTTACTATTACAAAATAGAGAAAGGACGTTTAACAATTATTATTCAGTAGGGAGCGATGGTGGATCGAACGGGATTAGTATTTTACCTCCTCCATCATCATCATCAGGAACAAAGAAAGTTGCACTTCCGCAAGAGAGATCTGAAGCAGTAGCGAAGACACCTGGTTGTTTCCTTGAGTATGTAATATTTCCTAATTCTCTGGATAATTGCAAGACAGAACCGTCGATAGTAAAATCATCGTTTCCCTCACTGTAAACATCACATATTTGAATATATACAGGATTAGTTGCTATATTTCTATAGTCACCCACTTCTTCTCCATATTGCGGAAAATATTTAACACTGTCTATCTTTACAGATTTATGGTATTCGTCTATATCACATATAACATATCTTGAGCCTGCAGGAATTTTGTAATAAACTGAGACCAGTGGATATGATGCTCTTAGAGACTCTTTAATTTTAAAATGAATATAAGTATCCGTAGTAAGAGGAGATAACAAATCTATTTGAACCTCTCCATTTAAGGTTGGTGATTCTGGAATTCCAAGTATCACAAGCTTTTCTGGAGTTCCTGACTTTAAAACAACTTCATCTGTATCCTTTATATTATCTTCAATGATAATATTGCTACAAGAATATAAAAGGATACCTAATACTAAAAAAATATAGTTTTTCATTATTTTGTTTTTAAGGATTAAAAAAAGTCCTTTCTCTATTATCTTAAATGTATGTGTGAGATTTTTGTTGTGTCATTCTAATGGGGTAATATTTCTATGCAATATAGTGATTTAGTGTAAGAAATGAAATAGAAGACGAGTATATTATAATCGACATATGTTCTGATTCTGTAGGAACTAAGATTTCCCTAAAGTTATATTTAGTTTCTCATTTTCGTAATTTGTTTATTAGCCCTAGGGAGTTACAAATTCTATTTCTACTTTCGTTATGTGAAAATGGTTGTATGTTCGCATCTCGAGACATATAACTTAAAATTCGAATGCATATGAAAACAAGGAATTACTTAGCGATTTTCGCATTGAGCTTTACACTTATTTTCTCAGGGTGTTCAGGAAGTAAGTGGTCTACTACAAATAATAAAACAAAAGGAGGCGTACTAGGAGGTGCATCAGGTGCTTTAATCGGTGCAGGAATTGGAGCGCTTGCCGGGAATGGAAAAGGTGCAGCAATAGGTGCCGCTGTTGGTGGCGCTGTTGGTACTAGTGCAGGAGTACTTATCGGAAGAAAGATGGATCGTCAGCAAGCAGAATTGGAAGCAATTGAGGGAGCTCAGGTGGAGTCTGTTACTGACATCAATAATCTTCAAGCTATTAAAGTTACTTTTGATAGTGGTATTTTGTTCGCAACTGGGAAAAGTCAGTTAAACGAGGCATCAAAGCAGTCTTTAAATAAATTTGCTGAATCACTGCAATCAACTCCTGAAACGGATGTTACAATTTATGGTCATACCGACAATACTGGCTCGCGGGCAATTAACGAGAAGTTATCAAACGAACGAGCCGAATCTGTAGCAAAATACTTGATTGGAAAAGGAATAGGTGGCGGACGATTAACTACTGAAGGAAAAGCATACGACGAACCTGTTGCGGATAATTCAACAGCAGAAGGGCGTGCTTTAAACCGACGTGTTGAGATTTATATTACCGCGAATGAACAAATGATTCAACAAGCAGAAGAAGGTAATCTGAATTAGTGGGTTACATCAAAATTAAATAAATAGATCCTGGGTGAAAGCCTGGGATTTTTTGTTTTGCTTCCAGAAGCAATATCTAAAACTAATTTTATACATGGGAAAGATACCGCCGTTTCTAATTTCAAGTTTATTCTATTAGATTTAAAGCAACTTAAAACAAATAAACCTATAATGACTCAAAAAAATTATTCTCTTACTCGGAGAAGTTTCATCCGTACAACTGCCGCCGGAGCTGCGGCTTTTGCATTTGCTCCAAATGCTGCTTGTGAAACAGCCGATTCCGGGTCAACCTTTGGAGGTGTACACATCGGAGCTATTACCTACAGTTGGCGTAGTATGCCCAGTACTGCACAGGATATTATCAATTATTGCAAACAAGGAAATATTACTTCTCTTGAGTTGATGGGGCCGGTTGCCGAGGAATTTGCAGGATTGCCACCGAGTGCGCCGCGTCCTCCACGAGGAGCAGAATTGACAGACGAAGAAAAGAAAGAGTACGCAGACGCACGGGCAGCTGCTGTGCAAAAACAAAAGGAATGGCGCACATCTTGTGACATTGAGAAGTACAAAGAGCTGAAAAAGATGTTCGATGAAGCTGGAATTCATATTCATACTGTGAAATTTGCACCGGCAAATTGGAGCGATGAAGAAATAAATTATGCTTTTAAAGCTGCGAAAGTATTAGGTGCCGGTGCTATTACCAATGAGATTGGGGATGAAGCTTGTCGGAAGTTGGGAAAATTTGCAGAAAAGCATGGCATGGTTGCAGCGTATCACAATCATTCTCAACCCGGTGAACCCGGTTTTAATTTTGAGGATTTTCTGGCATATTCACCAGCCAATAAACTGAATCTGGATGTGGGGCATTATTTTGGAGCAACCGGGAAACATCCCAATGAACTTATTGAAAAATTACACGATCGGATTTATAGCATTCATCTAAAAGATAAAACGGCGAAAAATGCAGAGCCGTCAAATACCAACCGTCCCTGGGGCGAAGGCGACACTCCGCTGGCTGATATTTTGGGGTTGATAAAAGAGAATAAATGGCCAATTTACGCCGATGTAGAACTGGAATATCAAATTCCGGAAGGCTCTGATGCACAGAAAGAAATAGTAAAATGTGTTGAGTACTGTAAGAATGTTCTGGTTTAGAAACTTGCTTAATATAAAGAGACTAGAGATGTACTGGAGTATGTCTCTATTTTTTTGTCGCTAAAACCGCTTGCTCCACCACTTCTTTAAACGTTCCAAAATCTTTAATTCAGATGCGTTCTGTTGTGGATGATAGAAGCGCTCTTTTTTTATCTCTTCCGGAAGAAAATCTTGTTCAACAAAGTTGCCATCATAAGCATGCGCATATTTGTATTCTTTGCCATATCCAATTTCTTTCATCAGTTTTGTTGGCGCATTTCTTATATGAAGAGGAACAGAGAGATCTCCGGTTCTTCTCACGACAGCAATAGCAGCGTCAATAGCTTCATAGGCCGAATTACTTTTAGGCGAGGTAGCCAGATAAATCACACACTCGGATAATATAATCCGTGATTCAGGCGGACCGATTTTATGAACTGCATCAAAAGTGCTTTGTGCCAGCAACAACGCATTGGGATTTGCCAGCCCCACGTCTTCAGCAGCTAAAATCAGCAAGCGCCGGGCAATGAACTTTACATCTTCTCCGCCTTCAAGCATGCGTGCCAACCAGTAAACCGCTGCATCGGGATCGCTGCCACGTATGCTTTTTATGAATGCAGAAATAATATCGTAATGCATTTCTCCTTTCTTGTCGTAAATAGCAAGGTTTCTTTGCAAACGATCAGTAACTTTCTTATCGGTTATAACAATGTTTGTGCTCTCTTCTCCCATAACTACCAGTTCCAGCACATTAAGTAGCTTGCGCGCATCGCCACCCGAAAAGCGGAGCAAGGCCTGGTCTTCGCGGATTGTTATTTTCTTTTCTTTTAAGAAAGTATCTTTTTTTGAGGCCTGCTTTACTATTTTCAGAAGCGCTTCTTTGTCGAGATGGTTTAAAATGTAAACCTGGCAACGCGAAAGTAGGGGAGATATCACCTCAAACGATGGATTCTCAGTCGTAGCACCAATCAATGTAATTGTTCCGTCTTCAACAGCTCCAAGTAACGAGTCTTGCTGAGATTTGCTAAATCGGTGGATTTCATCGATAAACAATATCGGATTGGGACGACTGAAGAATTGCTGCTTTTTGGCTTTTTCAATTACCTCGCGGATATCTTTAACTCCTGAGTTGATTGCACTTAATGTAAAGAAAGGTCGATCAAGAGTATTGGCAATGATCTTGGCTAAAGTAGTTTTTCCGACTCCCGGGGGGCCCCAAAGAATTAGAGAGGTTATGTTTCCTGACTCAATCATTTTGCGCAAAACAGCACCTTTTCCAACAAGGTGTTCCTGTCCTATATAATCGTCAAGTGTTTTTGGGCGAAGCCGTTCTGCGAGTGGTTGATTCATAATTCAAACAAAAAAATAAAGTCAAAAAAGTGACAAGGCAAAAGTAAAAAAATACAAGGTAAAAGTAGAAAGTAGAAAGTCAAAAGTAGAAGATTGAGAACAGCTATGCTGGGCGAATTTAAATCGGCCACAGTCAAATCCCGGCTGAAGCGTCGGGAGCAAAAGTGGAAAATCAAATTTTCAAGTTTCCAGTACTTGTTCTCGCTACTTCGTTTAACAGTTTATCAGTTTGGTAATATTCAATATCGAATGACCAAGCTCCATCAATCTTTATTCAATTTCTAATTACAGTAACGCTTAATAATGTTGTAGGCACCTTCAATACCCAATTCACCTGCGCGGCTAAGGTCAAGTGCACCTCCTTCAATATCATCGAGGTAAATTTTTGTTAAGCCTCGGTTAAAATATGCTTCTGCAAACTCAGGTTCTAGGTCGATTGCCCTGTTCAGGTCTTCAATGGCATTTCTGTATTCACCCAAACGCAGTTTTATGTATGCCCTGTTGAAGTAGCCAAAAAAGAACTTTGGATTGAGGAACAAAGCAATTTGATAATCGTCAAGAATGTGTTGATAGTCGAGTGCAACCTCGTCCTGGTCGCTATCTTGAGTTGTAACTGTTCTTTTTGGTGCGATTGAAATGGAGTTGGTTTTATCGCCCGAAACTAGTTCTATTTGCTCTTGCATTTTGTAGATACAATTGGCTTTTGAGAAATAGGCAAGCCCAAGTTTTTCATCAAGCTCAATGGCTTTGTTTAAATCTTCGAGCGCCTTGTTGTAGTTCCCGGTAAGGCTATAAAAAATTCCCCGATTCAGGTAATTATGCGCGTTTTCCTGAACTGCAATTTTTTCGTTAAAAAACAAAATAAAGTTCTCAAAAACAGATTGGTAGCTGCCAACTGGTTTGTTGGTAATCGACAACAACGGGTTGTAGTTGTTCTCAGCATTTAAGTCGTCAATTGCCAGGTTGTAGTATTGAAATCTGTCGTAATCAACCGAGTTTTTTTCAAATGCTGAGATAATAAATAAAGGTTGGAGTTCAATCGCAATATTCTTATCCTGAATACGCACATCTTCAGTATTCTTTTCTTCTTTTGGAAGCTCTCTGGTTTCTTCTACAACGAGATTACGAAGCGCATTCCTTCGGCGTCGCTCTTCAGCTCTTTCTTTTTCTTCGCGGGCGGCCCTTTCTTCTTCAGTTAAGCTTTGCTCTTTTGCGTTGTTTTGAGCTACTGCCTGATTTTGAGAAGTGCTTTGCTTTTGCTGACCAGCATTGTTTTGCTGCGAATTTCCACCTTGCTGGTTCTGTTGTTGTCGTTTTTGTTGCGCGAACTGCTCAGAATCAAGTCGTCGGCTGTTTAAGTCGAATTGTGGATTTAGTTGAGCAGCAATTCTGTAGTCGTTTTCATAACCAGGGCGATTTAAAATTTCACGCGCCATTGCACGGTTAAAATATGCACTCGCCATTCCCGGATTGAGCTGAATTGCTATGTCATAATCCATTATCGCACCTTCGTAGTCTTCCAGTTTATGCTTTACAATTGCACGGTTGTTATATGCCAATGCATTTTGAGGATCGAATTTTATTGCCTGATCGTAGTCACGAAGTGCTGATGCATAGTCATCAAGTTCGAAACGGGCTAAACCACGGTTCAAATACGCTTCTGCATAGTGCGGACGAATAATAATAACTTCATTAAGATCTCTTATCGCTCCTTTTATATCGCCACTTACAATTTTTGCATTACTTCGATTCATTAACGCATGAGTTGATTTTGGATTAATCTCTAATGCTTTATTATAATCTTCTATTGCGCCGTCGAGGTTTTTTAAAGCAAGTTTTGCAATTCCTCTGTTATTGTATATTGTTTCATCATCAGGATCAAACTCAAGAGCACGGTTGTAATCATCAATTGCTTTTTCGTATCGCTTTAGGTTATGGTAAGCCATTCCCCGGTTGTTGTACGCCATCGGATAAAACGGTTTTATTTCAATGGCTTTATTGTAGTCATCAATTGCGCCACGGTAATCTTCCAGCGAATGCTTTGCCACACCACGGTAGAGGTAGGCCTCTGCCAGGTAGGGTTTAAATTCAATTACAATATTAAAATATTCTATGGCTCCCGTGTAGTTGCCAATCGCAATTCGGGTTCGTCCTACCCTGATAAAATGATTGATGTTTAATTGTGCCTCGGCTACAAAAGTAAAGGCCACAAGAAACAGGAATATAATCGATCGTTTTTTCATGCTTTTTTTTACTCAACAAACAAAAATAACATTTTAGCAGCTTGACAACAGTTGTCCTTAATTTTATTTAACTTATTCGCCAAAAATGTTAGTATGTGTGAACGTTGCGGATGGAGTACATCAAACGAATTAATGATAAAATACCACGATGAAGAGTGGGGAGTGCCTTTGCATGACGACAAGAAATTGTTTGAATTTTTTGTGCTCGAAGGTTTTCAGGCTGGTTTAAGTTGGCAAATAGTATTAAACAAACGCGAAAATTTCCGACGAGCTTTTGATCATTTCGATCCGGAAATAGTTGCTAACTATGGCAAAGATAAATTGCAGGAGTTGGTTGAAGACAAGGCAATTATCAGAAACCGGCAAAAAATTGCAGCTTGTGTAAATAACGCGCAGCGTTTTCTCGAAATTCAAAAAGAATTCGGGAGTTTCGATCGGTACATTTGGGGATTTGTAGACCACAAACCAATTATTAATCGATTTGAAACTTTGAAAGAGTTTCCTGCCAAAACGGAGTTGTCGGATTGCATTTCTGCCGATCTTAAAAAGCGAGGATTTAAATTTGTTGGTTCAACAGTAATCTACGCTCATATGCAGGCAACCGGAATGGTAAACGACCACCTGGTTAGCTGTTTCCGTTACAAAGAAGTGCAAAAGATTTAGCGCATTTTTTGTTGATAAATCTTGTAAATTTATTAAGACTGCTTTCATTTTGTAAGCATCTTTTTACAGATTCAGATAAAATATTATTTTTGTTTTTGTTTTATACAAGAGGGGTAATATTTTATGAAGAAATTGCGTTGGTTTTTTATCGTTGTTTTAACGGTAATTGTGGTAAATGTTTTCGCAGAGGGCGAAGGAGAGAAGAAGGAGGCGAAAGAAGGATATGTATTTGAGGACGAAATTTTACTTCCTGTAACTTCAGTAAAAGACCAGTATCGTTCAGGTACTTGTTGGTCATTCTCAGGATTATCTTTTTTAGAGTCAGAAATGTTGCGTTTGGGTAAACCAAATGTCGACTTGTCGGAAATGTTTGTTGTTTGGCATACATATTCCGAAAAAGCAAAAAAGCATGTGCGTGTTCACGGTAATTTGAACTTTTCGGCCGGAGGTGCATTTCATGATGTAACAAATATGATACGTGAATTCGGTATCGTACCGGAGTCGGTATATACTGGTTTAGAATATGGAGAAGAAAAGCATGTACACGGTGAGATGGATCAATTGTTAAAGCAAAGTGTTGATGCTATTGTTGAGAACAAGAACCGAAAACTAAGCACGGCATGGCATCATTCTATAGAAGAAACACTGAATTCTTATTTAGGAGAATTGCCACAAACATTTGAATACGAAGGGAAACAATATACTCCACAAAGTTTTGCAACAGATTATGTTGGGCTGGATATGGATGATTATGTTGAAATCTCTTCCTATACGCACCATCCTTTTTATTCGAAGTTTATTCTTGAGGTGCCCGATAACTGGTCTTGGGATCAGGTATACAATGTGCCATTGGATGATATGAGTGCGATTATCGATTATTCACTAAAAAATGGTTTTACAGTAGCATGGGCTGCAGATGTCAGCGAAAAAGGATTTGCTACCAGTAACAAAGGTGTTGCAGTTTTGCCTGTAGCTCCGAGCGAAGATATGGACGATGCAGAAATTGCTCGTTGGGAATCGTTGCCGGAAAGAGAAAAGGAAAAAGAGTTGTATCAGTTGAACAGCCCTGTCCCTGAATTAAACGTAACACAGGAAATGCGCCAAACTGCTTTCGATAATTATCAAACTACCGATGATCATGGGATGCATATTATTGGTACTGCAACCGATCAGGAAGGTGACGTATTTTACAAAGTGAAAAATTCATGGGGAAACTATAATAAGTATGACGGGTATTTTTACGTATCTAAACCTTACGTAAAATACAAAACAATGTGTATTATGGTACACAAAGACGGCATACCCCAGGAAATAAGAGAAAAACTTGAGCTTTAGTTCAACCCGAACCCTTCAGCTTTCTGAAGGGTTTTTTTATCTTTGGGGCTCAATTCTGCACAATGAAGTATACACTTTTCGCTTTATTTATCCTTGTTTACGGATTTGCAAACGCACAGGAAGATTACTCCTGGTGGAATGAAACGCATGGATGGGAAACAGGCATGCCCGGTTGGCGAAACTGGATAAAAATGTCTCCTGCCTATTTGGGACCAAATGCATTGCCGGTTCCCGAAGTAAAAAAAGGTTTTATTTCCAATGAAACCGAGATTGAAATAACAGCTTCCTATCATTTTCACAGCGGCGATCCAACTCAGGATCTTTCAGGTAGAGCTTTTATTCCTTTTGCAGACGGGAAAATTGCAATTGAAATGTACGGTGTGATTTTCGAACATTATGATTACACTCAAGAAATCAGGGACGAACGTGTATCGCGCGATAAAGATGGAAAAGGTACTGCAATCGGAGATTTTTATTTTACCACCTTAATCCAGCTTTCGAAAAACCGAAAATTTCCAAATACGATGCTTCGGGCAGCTTTAAAAACGGCGTCTGGAACCAACCTAAAAGCAGTACGATATGCTGATGAACCCGGTTATTTCTTTGATTTAAGTTTTTCTAAAGATTTTGGTGGCGGAGAGCAATTGTTGTTCCGGCCTTTTGCAATGGCTGGTTTTTATAGTTGGCAAACAAATGATGAACTCCGGCTGCAAAACGATGCTCTGTTGTATGGAGCCGGTGCCGATTTCGAAAAAAGCACCTGGCGTTTCACTAGTTCTTTGTCTGGTTATTATGGTTATAAAAGTAATGGGGATCAGCCAATGCAACTTAACTTTGATTTAAGGAAAGATTATAACGATGTTGCCTTCAAGATTCAATATCAGCATGGATTACACGACTGGCTGTACAAAACGGTTCGGGTATCTGTTATTTGGAAGTTAAATCCCGTAGGCTGAGTGTCAATTTCGTATAAGAATGTTTATGTTTGTAGCGGTAATTTTCAGTAAATGTTAGAAATCGAAGATAATAGCAGCTGCAAACAATTCGTATAGAAATGAAAAAACTTTCACTGGTTATTTGTGTTTGGAATGAAGAACCTAACATAAAACCACTATCAGATCAGATTAAGAGTGCGTTAAAAGACATCGACTTTGAAGCTATTTTTGTAGACGATGGTTCTACCGACAAAACGCGGGAAGAAATCAGAAAAATTAACGACGATCGATTCATACTGGTAGAACTGAAACGAAATTATGGTCAAAGTTCTGCTTTGCAGGCAGGTATTGATCAGGCAGAAGGTGAGTTTGTTGCGCTAATAGATGGTGATTTGCAGAATGATCCTGCTGATGTTCCGATGATGTTGAAAATGATTGAGCAGGAAGAATGGGACATGGTAGCGGGTGTTCGTGCCAACCGAAAAGATGGTATGTTTTTGCGAAAGGTTCCTTCAAAAATTGCTAATTATTTGATTCGGAGAGCTACCGGAATTCATATGAAAGACCTGGGATGTACGCTCAAAATTTTCACCAACGAAACAATAAAAAGCATCCATATTTATGGCGAGTTGCATCGCTATATTCCAGCATTAGTAACTCTTGAGGGAGCAACACGAATTACCCAGGTTGATGTTAACCACCGTCCGCGGACATTTGGTACATCAAAATATAATCTGAGTCGTACAACGCGGGTTATGAGCGACCTTATTCTTATGGTATTCTTTAAAAAATATATGCAACGCCCAATGCATTTTTTTGGTAACATTGGAATTATTACCCTGGGAATAGGTGTGCTAATAAATATCTATATGTTGGTGCTAAAATTGTTGGGTAATGATATTTGGGGAAAGCCTCTACTATTGTTGGGAATACTTTTGGTTATGGGTGGAATACAGTTTATTACAACCGGAATTATTGCCGAAGTCCAGATGCGTACTTATTTCGAGTCGCAGAAGAAAACTCCGTACCGTGTTAGAAAAGTAAGCCCTGCTGTTTTGGAAAAGAAGTAGAGGTGCTGTTTTCTTACGTTTCTTTTGCCAGTAAAATGCATTGTATTTTATCCCCTGAATTTGATTAAAGTCAGAATATTAGTTTTAGCTTTAAGGGTATGATTATTGTGAGTTGTCATCTTTTAAACCAATAATTACTAATGTTATGAAAATGATACGATCGCTATTTATCTTTTCTGTATTGATAAGCCTTTTTTTGCAGGGAACTGCCCAGGAAAGAGTCATACAAGGTATGGTTACTACATTCGATAGTATTCCTTTAATTGGTGCTGAAATAAAAGCCAAAAGTACCAAGAACGAAGTTCTTACTGATACGCTGGGGCACTTTTCAATTATCGTTAACGAAGAAGACAAGCTCAAGGTAACTGCAAAAGGATTTTATTCCCAAAACGTAAAACTTGACAACAAAATTAAGTTGGTGATGATCAACTTGAAACTTAAGCCAAATCCAAAAGCAAGAGAATACGCCATTGGTTATGGTTATGTAAAAGATGCTGAACGATTGAATTCGCTGGCCCAATTGTCAAGCGATGATCTGGATTTTTCACAATATACAAATATGTATGAATTGATACGTGGGCGATTTGCAGGTGTTTCAGTGCAAGGAAATGGCGATATTATCATACGTGGTGTTAGCTCGCTTAACCTAAGTAGTGCCGCCCTTATTGTTGTTGATGGGGTAGTTGCCGATGGTAGTATTTTAAACTCTATATCTCCATCAAATGTAAAAAGCATAAATGTTATTAAAGACGGAAGTTCTGCGATTTATGGTTCAAGGGGAGCAAATGGCGTAGTACTAATTGAAACCCGAAAGGGAGAGGACTAGTTGCTCGCGATTCTTTTTAATTCTGATAATTGATGATTCCTGTAATTGTAGAAGAACGTATTAATGCTTCGGTAGAATCGATTTGGAATGCCATTACTGATTTGGAAACCATGAAACTATGGTATTTGAAGATATAGATCAGTTTAAGCCGGAGATTGGCGCAAAATCCAAATTTGAAGTAAATACCGGAGAACGGACCTTCACTCATTTATGGGAGGTAACAGAAGTTCTTCCTCAAAAGCTCATCGCTTATAATTGGCGTTATGCGGAATATTCAGGCGATTCTGTCGTAACATTTCAACTGTGGGATGAAAGTGGTGTGACGAAGTTGCGATTAACTGCAAAATTTATCAATGACTTTCCCGCCGAGATCCCCGAGTTTAAGAGAGAAAGTTGCGAAGCTGGTTGGCGGTACTTTATTCAACAGCGCCTAAAGAATTTTTTGGAATTAAATCGCTAACTTGTGAAACAACAGTCCTAATAATTTTGAAAAATATGAACACACCGGTTACCGTAGCTACATTTACCAGTAATTTTGATATGAAATATATTCTGTTCAAAGAAATGCTTGATGAAGCAGGCATTCAATACATGCTGGTTAACGAAATAACAAGTACAGTTGATGGAATTTATAGAGGAAGCCCAACAAACATTGGTATTGAACTTCGTGTTATGGATGAAAATCTTGAAGAGGCCTTGCAAATATTAAACTCGATAAAATAAAAGGGATTCCAATTGGATTCCCTTTTATTTTGTTGGCATTAATTAACAATATTATTCATCCAATTCGTAGCCAAGTTCAATACCTTTTTTTGTAGCCGGAACACCTTCTTTCATCCATTTGGGCATTGGCGCATCTTTTAAATAGTAATTGAAGAATTGAGCCATGCGAATTTGGAAATCATGCATATCCCGAAGTTTTGTTGGCCAGTGGTCTGCTTCATTGTAATTCAATAACCAACTTGTTTTTCCCATTCTGCGTAGTGCAATAAAGAATTCTATCCCCTGATACCAAGGCACAGCTCCGTCATCGTCATTATGCATAATTAAAATTGGTGTTTCAATCTTGTCAGCTGTAAACAGTGGCGAATTTTCGAGGTAACGAAGCGGTGCTTCCCAAATAGATTTTCCGATCCGGCTTTGGGTGTGTTCATACTGGAACGAGCGGTTTAATCCCGATCCCCAACGAATACCACCGTAAGCACTGAACATATTTACCACAGGTGCACCAGATTCTATTGCAGCAAACATATTTGTACGCGTTGCCAGATAGGCTACCTGATATCCGCCCCAACTGTGTCCTTGTGCTCCAATTCTTTTAGGATCGACGAAGCCCATTTCAACCACATGATTTACTCCCGGCATTACACAGTTAAATGCTGATTCTCCGGGGTAACCTTCGCGATAAACAACATCGGGGTTGAAGATCACATAGCCGTTGCTGGTGTAGTAGTGATAATCTACCGTTGAGCGGTGATTTTCAGGCATTCGGTAACTCAGTAATCCGTCAGAACTGCGTTCGTAAAAATTCACAATCATTGGATATTTCTTGTTTGGATCGAAATTCTCGGGTTTATGTAAGGTGCCTTCCAATACTAAACCATCTAACGACCTCCAGGTTACTAGTTCTGCCGTTCCCCAATTAAAATCTTCTTGTTGAGGTGCTGCATTTGAAATTTGCACCAGCTTTTTGAAGTTCAAATTACTTGCTAAGAGGTTCGGGTAGGTTTGAAAATTTTCTTTTGTAAATACGATTAGATTTTCGTCTTTAGCTTTTCGCGGAGTTCCGAGTTTATAATTCTCTGCAAGCAAAACTTTCTGTTGGCCGGGTTTATTTATGTCGAAAGTGTAATACGAATCAGCCCGGGATGCTTCGTTATGTGCTTTCAGTATCATTTCTTCTTTCGGATCGATTCCTTCTCCCCATTCAGCATTAAAACGAACCAAACGATAAGTAATTTTTGTTTCCCGACCGTTTTCTGTCAGGTTAACCGGCGATGCTGCATTCTTTGGATCAACTTTCCAAATATCATAACGATCGTATACAAGAAAGGCCTTGTCTTCTTCCAGCCAACCTGCAAAACGATAAGAGCCTGGAAGATTAGGTACGTCATTTAATTCATCAGCAACCTGAATCGTTTTTGGCGAAGTTATTTGAAACTCTTTCCCACTCTCAATCTCATATGTATTCCAGGTTGTATCAACAGCATCGTACCAATACACAAACTTTCCGTCGGGAGAAGTTGATGGTCGTGCACGACAGTCTTTTTTGATCAATTCTGCTTCACCAGAGTAAATGTCTACCAAATAGAAATCGAGGTGTTGCGGACCTCCTTCCCACATCGATTGAACCGCGTAGGGGTGGTTTGAGTAGGCTAGTAGTTGGTTCGCGTCACCATTTTTTATTGGGCGAATACCGCTGAAAACCTCTGTTTCAAGCTGCACGGCTTTATTGTCTGACAAATGATAAACAGCCAGGAAGCTTTTCTTCTCGTCGCGCGATTTATTATTCAATTGCACTGTATGAAGCTCTTCTTCGTTCCAATGCCAGATATCCAAAACTGGTATTTCTTCTTCAAGAATAGTTGTGTCTTTTGGCGTCTTTTCTGGCGCTGTTCCGAAAAACAAACGTTCGTTGTTATCAGAAAACGAAAGCCTGCCATTTTCACTTATAATCCATTTTTCAGGAATTGTGTTGCTTGAATTATCTAAAATAATTTCTGCATCACCATTGCCTTGCCAGCTATATAAAGCATATTCAGGCTCTTTCGCATCACTTGTATCTGCCAGAAAAGCCAACTGATTACCGATTTTGTTTAGGGTTAACTGCTTAAATTTTCCCTCACTTTTCAGAACTTGTTGTTGGTTATTATCTGAAAGGTTTATCAAATAAACACCGGCTTCGAAAGTGCTGTCTCCTTCAGAAATAAAACTTATTACAGCATCTTCTTCTGCAAAGATGTAATCGCTTACGGCTGGAATCTCTGTCAGATTATTGTTGCCTAAATTTTTTATGTAGAGAGGAGTTGTGTCTTTTTTATCTTTCTTCTTTTCTTTTCCTTCACCGTTTTCCAGTGTTGCTGGGTCTGCCTGATACGCGATCCATCCACCCCATTTTTCGGGAACCTTTACAGATTTTAATTGCTCTACAGTGTCTTTTTCATTTTCAAGCAGATTATAGATAATCAGCTTGTCTTTGGGCATGTCTTCCTTCTTTGTTTTTTTTAGTTTCAACATCCTGACGGTATCTTCCGGAGCTTTCAGCGTAAACACCAGAAACTTGGAGTCTGCAGTTATTTGAGCTCTTGTGCCGCAGTTAAAAGAAGCCAGCTCTTCTGCCTTTGGCGTTGAAACTTTTAGTACCGGGTCGCCTTTCCAAGGCTCTTCTTTGTAAACAATGTATTTTCCGTCGTTTGACAGGTGGGTTTCGGTAATTCGGTTCCACTTTAAAATATCGTCAAAGGTTAAAGCTTTTTTTTCTGTTTGAGAATAAAGTGAAATACTAAAGACTAAAAATGATAATAGTGCAACAATTTTTTTCATAGTTAAAAGTAAATGTTCGCTTATTTAATAAACTTTGATATGCATTTGTTTAATTAATCCGGTAGATTACATCTCTTTCCTCGAGGTATTTTAGAATATATCCCAGGCTTCCTTCTTTTGCTCCAACAATTTCAGGAGCGCTTACACCTGTTGTTGTAAAACCTTTGTCGAGGATTAAATTGGCGACAGCCGTGCAGGTATATCCGGTTGTTCTTGCCATTGAAATAATATTATTCTGGCGATCGAATCGGTCGAGTAAATTATAGGTGTAAGTTTTTTCATTTCCGTCTTCGATGCCTGCTACAGTAATTCGCATTATTGTGAAATCTTCCTCTCCTTCTTTCAGTTTCCATTTCGGAAAAAGAAGTTTGGCGGTTAGATCAATCGGACAAATTTTAGTGCCGTTTACTTCTACTTCTTCGTACGAAAAGAATCCTGATTCCCGCAATACCCTAAGGTATTCGATGTAGCCGGGATAACGAAGCGTTTTTTCGATCATATCCGGGATGTTTTTCATTGTATGTATCAACGATCGCAATCCGTCGGAATTCCAGCTTTCGAGTGTGCCAATTTTATCGAACCAAACTAATTCAGGATCCGATAAAGCTTCTTTAGTAACCATCTCATGGTTCTGAATGTATCTTGCCGGCCGGATGTATTCTTCAATTACATCAATAGGTGAAAAGACGGTCTTGTATTCGTAAGGCCATTCCCGGATTACCGGTAAGCCACCAACCAGGCATTCATACGATTTAACATGCATGTTTTGATTATGATGCCCCAGAATTATATTTCCCATTCCCGGAGCTACTCCGCAATCGGCCACAATAGTTACATTATGTTCCTTAGCCAATCCATCTAGTTGAAGAAAGTCTTCCGGTATAAAAGAAATGTCTACCATATTTTTACCGGCTTCAATCACCGCTTTCATGGTTTTATAGCCCATAAAACCCGGAACGGCCCCCACAACCAAGTCAAAATCTGTAACCAGCGATTTAATATGTTCTGTATCGTTTAGATCTGTAACAATAGTTTCGATTTCAGGGAAATCTGAGAATTTCGTCAGAGACTCTGGTGAGATGTCTACACTTGTAACTTTATGGTTTAGTGATAAATCTTTAGCAATGGCACTGCCAACTAATCCTGCCCCTAAAACAACAATTTTATTTTTCATTCTTTTACAACAATAGAATGGTTAACGATCTAAAATCTATCAAGAAGATAGAAATGATGCTATGAATCTAGCAAAAGAAAAGCGGAAATCCGGAGTTTGCTACTGTTTTGTAGCCTAAATATTAAACCAAAGTTAGTGACCAGGACAAAAGTCAGAATTATTAGTCGAGCTGAATAAGTCCTTTTTTTAATGCGTATTTTACGATGTCAGAATTATTTTTCAATTCCAGTTTTTCAAGAATATTTTGCTTATGCGTGCCCACTGTTTTTACGCTGATAAACAATTTATCTCCGATCTCGCGTGTTGAAACTCCTTCGGCAAGTAAAAGGAAGATTTCTTTTTCTCGTTCAGAAAGTTGATTGTACTTATCATCGTTGGTGCCAGAACCGTCGAGGTACCCTGAAATCACCATTTCCGTGATATCTTCACTCAAATATTTTTTGCCGTTGTATACCGAGTGAACAGCGTCAAGTAGTTGCTGATGTGTACAATTTTTTAGCAAGTAAGCATCTGTTCCTGCAGTAAGCATTCCTTTTACAAACTGCCTGTCAGAATGCATTGAAACCGCAATGATTTTCAACTCAGGCAATTGCTTTTTTAAATTTCTGGTTGCTTCCATCCCGTTCATATTTGGCATGGCAATATCGGTAAGTAAAATGTCGGGTTTTAACTCCAGTGCTTTTTTTATAGCGATTTCGCCGTTTTCTGCTTGCCCGATAACTTGGATACTATCGTCGCTTTCCAATAAGTTAACTAGTCCTTCCCTGAAAAGCTGGTGATCATCTGCAACAACAATTTTAATGGTCATAACTAAGGTCTCGTGTTCGTTTCTTATATTGAATTCTTGCCAACTAAAGGTAATATAATTTCGGCAATAGTACCATCTTCATTTGGCCCTATATTAAATGTTCCGTTGATACTTTCTAGTCTTTCTGTAATACTAAATAACCCAAAGCCACTGCCATTTGTTGCCGTATTTTTGGGTAAATCTGTGTCTATTCCAATTCCGTTATCTCTGACTGTCATTCTAAATAGTTCATCTTCAGAGAATACTTGTACTTCCACCTCTGTAGCGTTTGCGTGTTTAACGATATTGGTAAGCAACTCTCCAAAAATTCGGTACAAGAAAATCTGAGATTCTTTTTTTAAGGCATCTTTGTCTTTTTCAATGCTAAGCCTGGTTTTTATTTGATTTTCCTTTTCAAATTGTTCCAACTTCCATTCCAGTGCGCTGAAAAAACCAAGTTCATATAAAATTGGCGGACTTAAATCGTAGGTTAGCGTTCGCGATTCTTTGATGGCTTTATCCAATAACTTTGTTGTAAAGTCGATTGTATTTTTCACCTTAGGATTACAATCGTTTGTATTTACTGAAGTTAAATTTAAAAAAGCAAGAGAAAGTGTTTGCCCTAAACTGTCGTGTAAATTCTCTGCAATTCGGCGTCGTTCGCGCTCTTCTACAAGCGTGAGTTCAGAATTCAATCTTCTTAGTTTCTCCTGGTAGTTCTTTATTCTTAAAGCAACATTGATTTGTGCCCTGAGTTCTACCTTATCGAAAGGTTTTGATAGAAACGAATCAGCACCTGCATCCAAGCCTTTTATTCTTTCTGTGCTGTCATGTCCCAAGGCAGATACCATTATTACAGGAATATGCTTGGTTTGCGGGTTCTTTTTAATTTGTTTACAGGTTTCGTAGCCATCCAGCCCAGGCATCATTATGTCCAGAAGAATCAGGTCTGGTTGATTCGTAATTGCCACGCTAATTCCTTCTTCACCGGATTTTACGCCAATAAATTTGAATTCAGGATAGAAAACATGAATTATCTGTTCAAGTAAATCCAGATTTATAGCGTGGTCATCAACTGCTAGAATCTTTCTCATAATATTTAGATCCAAATGCGTAATAACTTCTGTGATCGGGTGTGTTTTATTACACCACAGCACTAAAACTACAAAAAAAATGAAGTCTGGGAGAATTTAAGTTTGGAAATTATGCACAAGGTTATGTGTCTTACTATCTAAAGGGAGTTCTTTGTTTCTTTTTTTTAAGAAGTAAAACGATAGAATTCGGGAAGTTAACAATATGTGTTTTAATTCTTACCTACAATACCATACATCAAGCCGATTCCGGCACCAACGTAGCTTTCGTTATTGTTAACAAGAATCATTGGCCCTGCCGAAAAGCCAATCATTGAAAACAATGGCATTTCGAATTTGGGATTTAATACCAGGCATAAGCTTTTTGTGGCTTCAATGTTAAAATCATAAGAACCGTTTCCTACATCAAAAACAGGATTTCTGGATGTGTACAATCCTGGCCCGCCTTGTAATAGAAATCGCATTGTTCCGTCACGATTTAATTTTAAAACGCGGCCTACCATCAAATGAAGATTTTCAGAATTTGAGAAAGGTGTTGCTGTGCTAAGTGGTACAAGTTCCTGGGTTGATTTTAACACCTCCTGTGGTAACTGTGCATTTTGTTTTGAAGTTGCGTTGAATCCAATATTTACTGTGAATTTGTTATTGTACACATAGTTTACGCTTACCTTGCCTCCATTGTTTTTTCCAACAACATAGTCTCCTGAAGAATAAAGAAAATGTTTTTCTTTTGAAAGAAATTTGTACGACCACTGTGCCTCGCTCGCTAAAGCGAATAAACACGCTAATATTATTAAAAAAAGGGTTTTCATTGTTTTATACCTTTGGGTTTGTAATAAAAAGTAGGTCAATAAAACCAGCCTATTAATTTAATGCGTCAGTGTAAAGTGCTCTGTTTTGTGTCCCGTGTATAAAATTAGCTTAAGTTGAACATCAAGTCTTTATCTTGTTGGATTATTGTAGGTGTTAAGAATGCCTATTTTCTTATAAGAATTCTGGAAGTTGGCGTATTTTCGTTGTTAGGGATGTAATAATTATGGATAATTTGAAGGAAGAGAAGTTAAATGAACCGAGTTCTTTTTAGCTGTTGAAAACTCATTATCTTTGTGATTCACTCAGTAAAAAATATGTCAGAAAAACCATTAATATTAGTAACCAACGACGACGGAATTCATGCAAAAGGATTACGCGAGTTGGTTGAAGTTATGCAGCTTTTTGGAGAAGTGGTTGTTATCTCGTCAGAGGTTTCGATGTCAGGGAAAGCATGTAGTATTACAGTTGATCATCCATTAAGAGCTACTCCTGTAGAACGAATTTTAGGTGTGCCAACATTCAAGTCTAACGGTACTCCTGTTGATAGCGTAAAACTCAGCTTTAATTCTTTGTTAGAGAGAACACCCGATTACGTGGTTTCCGGAATTAACCATGGTTCGAACTCTTCGATAAGTGTAATTTACAGTGGAACGATGGGGGCAGCCATAGAAGGAAGTTTGCATGGTGTTCCGTCCATTGGATTTTCGTTGGATGATTACAGTTCTGAAGCCGATTTTTCGAAAGCGAAAATGATTGTTGCGCGGGTGTTTCAAAGTGTTATGGAGAATGGCATGCCCGAAGCTACCTGTTTGAATGTGAATATTCCAAAGGGAAAACCAAAGGGAATAAAAATTTGCAGGCAGGCGCAAGGAAAGTGGGTTGAAGAGTTTGAAAAACGCATTGATCCGCACGGCAGAGAATACCATTGGTTGGGAGGCTATTTCAAAAATTTCGAAGAAGAAGCGGTGGAGACAGATATGTACGCACTCACAAACAATTTTGCTTCGGTTGTTCCCGTTTCTGTTGATATGACAAGTTATAAAGCATTGGAACAACTTAAAGCCTGGCAGATCTAATATGCAAAAAAGTCGCAAAAAAAAATTAGACAACGTAGGTTTTGGGTTACTTACAGGCCTGCTTTTGCCGTTAATAATTTTTGTCGTGATTTATTTTGTTCGGGACAATTCCTTAAGTTTCTCGGATTACATGAAAAGTCTATGGATGATTCACGTTTTGCTAAAAGTAGGAAGTTTGTGTGTTTTGGCAAATGTGGCGGCATTTTGGGGATTTCTTCATTTGAAATACGAAAGGGCTGCCAGAGGTGTTTTGGGAGCTACTATTTTATGGGCTTTTGTGGTATTAATCTCAAAAGCTTTTTAATATGAAGTACTACATTATTGCAGGCGAAGCATCGGGAGATTTGCATGGATCCAACCTAATGAAAGAACTGAAAGCAGCCGATAAGGCTGCAGAGTTTCGTTTTTTTGGAGGCGACTTAATGCAAGAAGTTGGAGGTGAGCTGGTAAAACACTACCGCGAAATGGCTTTTATGGGCTTTTTGAATGTGATCCTGAATATCCGAACGATCAAGAAGAATTTAGAGTTCTGCAAAAATGATATTCTTGCTTTTCAGCCCGATGTATTAATCCTGATTGATTATCCCGGTTTTAACCTGCGCATTGCTGAATTTGCCAAACAAAACCGGTTAAAAGTTTTTTATTATATCTCTCCAAAATTGTGGGCTTGGAAAGAGTACCGCGTCAAGAAAATTCGTGAATACGTGGACGAGATGTTTACCATCTTTCCTTTTGAAACGCAGTTTTACAAAAAGCATAATATCGATGTTCATTATGTCGGAAATCCGTTGATGGATTCGCTTCACTGTTTTCAGGAAACAGCGCAATCACAGGAAGATTTTTTTGCAAAAAATGGTTTTGACGAACGTCCGCTTGTAGCATTGCTGGCTGGTAGTCGTGTTCAGGAAATTAAACGTACGTTGCCGGTGATGGTGAAAATAGCCGGGATGTTTCCCGATTTTCAGTTTGTAGTGGCTGGCGTAAAAAGTGTCGATGCAAAGTTGTATGAGAAATACTTGGCAGGCAAGTCGGTTAAACTGGTTTACAACCAGACTTATGATTTACTAAATAATGCACACACCGCCTTGGTAGCTTCAGGAACGGCTGCTTTGGAAACGGCTTTATTCATGGTTCCGCAAACCGTAATTTATAAGGTGGAAGGTGGTTGGCTAACCGATTTTATCTTCAGGAACTTTGTATTTAAAATGGCCGGGGTTTCGTTGCCCAATATAATAATGGATCGCGAAATTGTTAAGGAATATGTGCAGAAAAAAATGACTCTTCAGAATGTGAAAGGGGAGATGCAGCTATTGCTTTACGATAAGGCTTACCGTGCAGAAATTCTGTCTGATTATCAGAAACTGATTGCAATGATGGGAGAGCCCGGCTGTTCGAAACGAGCTGCCGAAAAAATGATTAAGTTGTTAACTTTAAAAACGGAACATTAAACTCTTTTGCAGCAGTGTACAGTTTATTTAAAAAAGAAATAAAAACTTTTCTCGGGTCGCTGATCGGTTATTTAGCAGTCTTGGTTTTTCTGTTGGTTAGTGGACTGTTTCTTTGGGTGTTTCCCGGTACTTACAATATTCCCGAAAGTGGCTACGCTACACTGGAGCCATTGTTCTCGCTGGCTCCGTGGTTGTATTTGTTTCTGATTCCGGCAATTACGATGCGCTTTTTCGCCGATGAAAAACGAGCCGGTACAATCGAGATTCTACTAACCCGTCCGGTTTCCGATTTTCAACTGGTTTTTGCGAAATTTTTGGCCGGGATGGTGTTAGTCGTATTCTCACTTTTGCCAACCTTGTTATATTTTCTTTCGGTTTATTACCTTGGGAATCCGGTTGGAAGTATCGATGTTGGCGCTACCTGGGGATCATTTTTCGGACTGTTTTTCCTTGCTACCATTTACGTGGCTATTGGTGTTTTTGCATCATCTTTCACCGATAATCAGATTGTAAGTTTTATCGCGGCCATGGTTTTTTCTTTTGTATTTTATCTTGGCTTCGAGTTTATTGCTTCTTCTGATATTCCATATTTGCTCGAACAGATTTTGCTCTGGTTCAGTATTAACGAACACTATTTGTCGGCATCAAGAGGAGTTATCGATTTGCAGGACATGGTGTACTTCCTCGGTATGACTTTTCTTTTTCTCTACATTACATCGCTTTTAATAAGAAAAGGAAAACTGAAAAACAGAAAACACAAAGTTCGTTTAGCTTTGGTTGTTTTAGGCTCATTGCTTGTTTTTTTCGGATCAACAAATTTCTTGTTTCGCATCGACCTTACCGTCGACAAACGTTATTCGCTTTCTGATGTGAGTAAACAAATTGCTTACGAAATTCCGGAGCCCGTTTCTATCGAATTTTATTTGGAAGGAGAACTGGAGCCCGGGCTTAAGAAGCTTCAGCGCGAAGTATTCGAAAAATTGCAGTGCTGAATGCTTACTCGCAAAAACCGATTCGTTTAACAGTTACAGATATTTACGCTATTTCCAATCCTGAAAAAAGGGAAGAACGTATTCAGCAGTTATATGAAAAGGGTATAAAGCCTACAAGTTTCCGGCACGAGACCGAGCAAGGAGTTACAACCAGGCTTATATTTCCAGGCGCAGTAATTCGCATGGGCGGAAAAGAAGTTGCTGTTAACTTTTTAAAATACAATCAGGATTTTTCGCACGAGTACAATTTTAATCATTCGGTTGAAGGCGTGGAGTTTGAATTGGTGAATGCTTTTCAAAAACTAATGCGAACCAAAAAATCTACAGTCGCATTTCTCGAAGGCCATGGCGAATTTGATATGTATCAGGTAATGGATTTTGCCAATACATTATCAGGTGATTTTGATGTAACGCGAATTAATACAACAACGTTGGGTGAATATGCCGATAATTTTGATGTGCTGGTAATTGCCGGGCCTGATCAACCTTTTGCCGAAGCCGATAAGTTTGTTATCGATCAGTACATAATGAACGGAGGGAAAGTGATTTGGCTCGTTGATCCTGTTCATGTTGATAAGGATAGCTTGTCGAGTGGCTTTCGAACATTTGCTTTTCCACACGATATTAATTTAGAAGATCAGTTATTTAAATACGGAGTTCGTTTAAATTACGAATTATTACAGGATGTTGAATGCGCCAGGATTGCGGTTAACACCGCACCGGCAGGAGTAGAACCAAAGTTTACCACGCATCCATGGTATTACTCTCCTTTGTTGATTCCAAATGATAATCATCCATTAAGCCGAAATCTAAACCGGGTTTTTACCGAATATGTTTCGTCAATTGATACGGTTGGTGGCAATGATGATCTTCAGAAATCTATGATATTGAGTACATCTCCGTATGCGCGGAGAGTAAAGTCGCCGTCGTCGGTTAGTTTACAAAATATTGATAATCCTCCGGCAAGAGAACTGTTTACTGAGTCTTTTATTCCTGTTGGAGTGCTAATTGAAGGACAATTTACTTCGTTGTTTAAAAACCGTATGGTAGAACAGATGGGCTTTTCGTCGGCTTCGGTATTAAACGAAAGCAAGCCAACCAAGATGGTTGTGATTGCCGATGCCGGACTAATCGCTAACAGTGTTGATTATTCAGGACGATCGCCACAAATCCGCGAATTGGGATACGACAGGGTAGCTAAACGAGTATGGGGAAACAAAGAGTTTTTAATGAATACCGTTTTTTATCTGAATGATGAAAGAGGTGTAATGCAGCTCAGAAACCGGACGCTGAAAATGCGCTTACTCGACCAGGTAAAACTACGCGAAGAAAAAGCTTTTTGGCAGTGGCTGAATGTATTGGCTCCGGCAGTAGCCTTGGCGCTTTTGGGGCTTTTCTATAACCTTGTTCGCAGGTACCGTTATTCCCGTTCATAAGTTCGGGGTAAATTCAATAAAATCGTGATAGGTAATATCATTAAAGTTTGTATATTCGTGTACTTGGATTAGTTAAAAATACAAGCTAAACCGTTTATAGAAATCATAAAACAATAGTAAGAAACTGAAGTTAGCATGAAAATGAAATTCAAATATTTAGCGATTGTTCAGATTGCGTTTGAATCCGATTTTGTGCTCTAATTAAATAAAAATTATACAGATGAAGTTTGTTGTTTCCAGCACCGAATTACTGAGCCATTTGTCAGCCATCAGCAAGGTTATCAGCAGTAAAAGTACAATGCCGATTCTTGATAATTTTCTGTTTCAATTGAGCGAAACAGAATTAACCATTACGGCTTCCGATCTTGAATCAACGCTGATTACCAGTCTCGAATTGGATAATATTGAAGGTGAAGGAGCTGTTGCGGTTCCGGCAAAACTTATTACCGATACTTTAAAAGAATTCCCTGAGCAACCACTAACATTTCAGATTGATAGCGAATCGTTTCAGGTTGAAATCTTTTCTGATAATGGTAAGTTCAGCATCATGGGGCAGGATCCGGAGGACTTCCCGGAGCAACCGGAGCTGGACGAAGAAGGCGCATCATCGATTGATGTTAGCCACGTTGTTTTGCTTAAAGGAATCGAAAAAACTCTGTTTGCCACTGCCGATGATGAATTACGTCCGGTAATGAATGGTATTTACGTAGAACTGTCGCCCGACTTTATGAGCTTTGTCGCATCTGACGCGCACAAACTGGTACGCTACCGCAGAACTGATGCAAAAGCGGAGTTTGAATCATCATTTATTTTACCGAAAAAGCCCGCTAGTTTGTTAAAAGGTTTGCTGCCTAAAGAAGAGTTTGATGTTAAACTTGAATTCGACGATAAAAATGCATTTTTCACTTTAAGTAATTATAAACTGATTTGCCGCTTGGTTGAAGGAAATTATCCGGCCTACAATTCGGTTATCCCAACCAACAACCCAAACTCAATGGTTATCGACCGTTTAAACTTTTTCAATACGGTAAAAAGGGTTTCGGTGTTCTCGAACCAAGCTAGTAACCTTATCAAACTGAATATAAACGACAATAAGTTAGTTGTTTCGGCACAAGATATCGACTTCTCTATTTCAGCTGTAGAACGACTGGGCTGTGAATACGAAGGCGAAGAGATTGAAATTGGCTTCAAATCAACATTCTTGCAAGAGATTTTAACGAACATTTCATCAGGCGATGTAAAAGTTGAATTGAGTGATCCGACAAGAGCCGGACTTTTGCTTCCGGCAGAAACGGACGACGAGGACGAAGATATGCTCATGTTGCTCATGCCAATGATGATAAATGCCTGATCAAAATAAAGAAACAGTGAAAAGGTATCCGGAAATCAAAAGGTTTTAGGATACCTTTTTTAATTCATACCAGCACCATGCAGTTGAAATTAAAAAATCCGATTGTTTTTCTCGATCTTGAAACTACGGGAATTAATATTGTTACCGACCGTATTGTTGAGATCGCGATGATTAAAGTAAACGTAGATGGCAGCGAAGAAGAAAAGTTGCTAAGAATTAATCCCGAAGTTCCCATTCCTATTGAATCATCAGTAATCCATGGGATTTATGATGAGGATGTAAAAGATGCACCTACTTTTAAAGAAGTTGCAAAAACGCTGGCTCAGTTTCTTGAGGGCTGTGATTTGGGCGGGTTTAATTCTAACCGCTTTGATATTCCACTTCTTGCAGAAGAGTTTTTACGCGCCGATGTGGATATCGAGATGAAAAAACGAAAGTTTATCGATGTGCAGGCCATTTTTCATAAAATGGAGAAGCGCACACTAGCAGCGGCATATAAGTTTTATTGCCAGAAAGAATTGGTGGATGCACACAGTGCAATGGCCGATACAAAAGCAACTTACGAAGTGTTAAAAGCACAACTTGAGGTATACGACGGTGTTGAATACGAAGACAATAAAGGCGTAAAATCTTTGCCGATAGTAAATGATGTAGATAAACTCAGTGAATTCTCTTCCTATGATCGGAATGTCGATTTTGTGGGACGTATTGTTTACGACGAGAATGGAGTGCCGGTTTTCAATTTTGGAAAGAACAAAGGAATTCCGGTAGAGCAGGTGCTGGAAGAGCAACCCGGATATTTTGGCTGGATATTAAACAGCGAGTTTCCGCTATACACTAAAAAGGTGTTAACGCAACTCAAACTCGATATGATGAAGAAATAGCTTACGTCGTTAAAAATTTCTAACCATGAAAATAATTTGTATTGGAAGAAACTACGTAGAACATGCCAAAGAATTGGATAACGAGGTGCCGGAAGAACCGATATTCTTTATGAAACCCGATTCTTCTTTATTGCGAAACAACGATCCTTTTTATATTCCCGACTGGACCAAGGAAGTTCATCACGAAATTGAACTTGTAATTCGTATTAACCGTATTGGTAAAAATATTGAGAAACGTTTTGCCGATCGTTATTACGATGAAATTGGTTTGGGAATCGACTTTACAGCCCGCGATGTGCAAGCGCAGTTAAAGGCCAAAGGTCTGCCTTGGGAGAAAGCAAAAGCGTTCGACAAAGCGGCAGTTCTTGGGAGTACTTTTTTCCCAAAAACGATTTTCCCGGATGAGGAGTCAATCATGTTCAAGCTCGATATTAACGGAAAAACTGTTCAGGAGGGAAATTCCGGCCTGATGATCTTTGGTTTTGATGAACTGATTTCACACGTTTCAAAATATGTTACACTAAAAATTGGCGACTTAATTTACACCGGAACGCCTGCAAATGTTGGCCCTGTTAAAATTGGCGACCATCTTGAAGGTTACCTTGAAAATAAAAAGTTGCTTGATTTTATGATTAAGTAGAAGAAAGTAACTTATTGTAAATCTTAGGGATTGATTGTAACTCACTCTGGAGTTGCAGTGCTTACTATTAATCTCAATTAATCACTATCAATCACATTAAATCATCCTTACTATGTCCGATTATCATTTTGAATTAGAATTTCAGGTACGCGATTACGAATGCGATTTGCAAGGAATTGTAAACAATGCCGTTTATCAAAACTACCTGGAACATTGCCGACATAAGTTTTTACAAAAAGCCGACCTCGATTTCACACAAATGCACGAAGAGGGAATTGATGGTGTTGTTATTCGTGCAGAACTTGATTACAAGTTTCCGCTTCGTCCGGGAGACGATTTTTATGTGCGGCTAAAAGTAGGAAAACAAGGACGTTTGCGCGTGATCTTTCTTCAGCAAATTATTCGTAAAAGCGATATGAAGCTGATGGTAGATGCCAGAATTACAACGGTTCTTACCCGAAACGGGCGGCCGATATCGCCCGAAAAAATGGAGAAGAATTTTGAAGCCCTGGGAATTGTAATGGAAGAGGTATAGCTAATCATCCAGTATTTCTTTTAAAAGGCTAGTCGAGTCATCTTCTCCGTAGTCAGAGATAAATGTGTCTAATCGTTTTTTAGCTTCATCACAACCAGTGTTATCAATTTGGCATTGGTATACCCAGCTTGCGGCCATCCCGTACCTGGCTGTTTTATTTTCCGGTTGCAGCTCTAAAACGCGTTTGAATTGATATCGTGCATTTTTATAGTGCTTTTTATTGATCCATTCGTAACCGGAGTTTAACAGGTAATTTATTTGTTCTAAATCGACTGTCTTTTCTGATACTTCTGTTTCCTGTTTCTGAGCTGTATTGAAAAAGAGATTGAAGCCAACAAATAAAATCAAAGGAACAAATATTACAACCGAAAGGATGGTGACGATAATTGTGCGGCGTTGTTCTCTTTCAATTTCTTTTCTGAATTTGGTTTTAATCCGTTCGAGTTCTTCCGGCGAAACTTTTTTTGCCCATAATTCTTTATAAGCTTGAAAACGTAGTTCCTCTGTTTTATTCCGGCCTTGATAAGCTTTGTGCTTGGGCCGAGCATTGGCCTTAAGCGATTGTATCATAGCAAGAACCGAACCTCCGAAACTCATAATAAATTCATTTATTTGTTCAATTATATCAGCTTTTCTTCTATTCTGAATTCATTTGATAAAAGGCCGTTTGCTTTTAACCCGGCTTTAAAACCTTCATTCATTATTCTTCCAATTCGCATCGGAAAATCGAGTAGGGAGGGGAAGTTGGTTTTGTCTTCCGGCTTTTGGTAAAATTTCATGCAGCTATTTACGTTTGACGATAAGTAGATCCGGCATGCCACAGGCCTTGCTTTGTAAGCCTTGCATGTTCCGTCTTCCAACAACGGACAAGGATGTTTAGCATTTAACAATGCATCTTGCTTGAGTTCCTTCAGTGTATTGTTTTTTTGAACGGCTTTCTCTTTAATTTTCTTCTGTTCTTCTGTTGTGAAGTTGTTTTCAACAAAAGCCGTTAAAAAATCTAACTCGTAATCCATTGCAAAAACCGGTTGATGACAACACCAGTTGCAGCCTTTCTTGCAGTCAATTTGTTGGCCCTGCTGTTTGGCAAATACCTCCAGAGAGTTGATTAGGCTATCAATGGCATCGTACATTTCAGCTGTGGCAGAAAATAAATCTTTTTGAGAAAAGCCATTAGCTGTAGCTTTCATTCCAAGTTGAAATCCGTCGTGGTAAAATGCTTTTTCTATCGAATCTGTTTGCATACAGGAGCTAAGTTTGAGAATTTCACCTAATTTATGAAAACAAAAAAAATCTTCCCATAAATGAGAAGATTTTTCTGAATATTCTTTTCCCGGATGCTAACTTTCCATGTTCTTAGCCATCGAGGCTAAGCCGGTAACTGCTCCTAAATTCATCGATTCAAGTGCAGTACTCGGAACAATTACCATCGAACCTTTTTCTTTCAATCCTTCAAACAGCATGTTCATTCCACGGAGTTGAAGAGCAACAGGATTATTGATATACCTTCTACTGGCTTCTTCAAATTTTATTGCAATTTCTGTTTCGGCTGTTCCCAGAATTACACGTGCCTGGCGTTCGCGCTCGGCCTGTGCCTGCTTACTCATGGCATCGGCTAGTTCTAAAGGAATAACAACGTCTTTTATTCCTACCGTTTGGCAAGTAATTCCCCACGGGTTGGTGTGTTCATCTAGAGTTACCTGTAATGATTCTGCTATTTTTTCACGGTGCTGAAGCAAATCGGCGAGTTCGTGTTTTCCGATGATTTCTCGCAAGCCAGTTTGTGCAATGTAAGCTACAGCCTTTATGTAGTCTTGCACTTCTAGTGCTGATTTTTCTACATCCCAAACGGTCCAGTATACTACTGCATCAACATTTACCGGAACGGTATCTTTGGTAAGGGTTTGTTCTGCTTTAAAATCAGTAACCCGGATTCGTTGATCTATGAAGCTATCTACTTTGTCAATAATCGGAATAATCATAAATGGTCCGGGGCCACGCAGACCTGTATATTTTCCCATTCTCAGAACAACAGCCTTTTCCCATTGATCGGCAATATGTATTGATGCAGCTATAAGAACAGAAAGAATTGCAGAAATTGTCGTAACCAGAATGTTTATTTGTTCGAGGTAGAACAATAGTCCGGTTATTACTAATAGAACCACCAGTAATGTGGTCGAAATAGGATTCATAAGACGAAGGTTTCTTGATACAGTTTTCATATTGGATACATTTAAAGGTTATTATTTTGTCGAATTTGAGTTCAGGCAGTTGAGCTCTTCTATCATGTCGGGGAGCGAAAAACCATAGCTGGCAGCAACAGTTAAAAATTCGCGGCAGATACTTTGCAATTTCTCCTTCTTTTCTTTTTCAGGAATCGTGATTTTTGTGCTCCCAATGAAAGTTCCCGAACCCAGTTGTGTTTCAAGAATATTCTGAATTTCGAGTTCCTTGTATGCTTTTGATACGGTGTTCAGGTTTACTTTCAACTCAACGGCCAGCGAGCGCACTGTGGGAAGTTGTTCGCCAACTTTTAGCTTTCCTGTGGCAATTCCGTATTTTATCTGATCGATAATTTGTCGGTAGAAGGGAATACCTGCTTTTGGATCGAGTTTAAAGTCTATCATTTTTATTATTGTTATTAATATATATTGTAATAGAACAATATTACAATAAAACAATAGAACATAAAATAGAGAAGCTTATGTTTTGCAGCACTGTTTATTTTTCTGTTTTCAAGCGGGCAAAATAATCCTTCGCTGCTCGCTTAACATGGGGAGAAAGAAGAATGGCTGTTATTACCGTTGGAAATGCCATTAGTGCAAAGGAAATGTCGATAAAACCAATTATTACGCTCAGATTCGACACTGCACCGATAAGAATAACTGCGACAAAGATATAGTTATAAAGGTGCTGGTATTTGGCTCCGGCCACAAAACCGAGGCATTTTACACCATAGTATGGGAAAGCAAACATGGTTGACATGGAAAAAAAGATTACGCAAATCGACAAAATGTACTTTCCGTAAACAGGGATTGCAGCATCAAAAGCCTGAACCGTTAGTGTAATCCCATCGGCATTGCTTTCCAACCAGGTATTTGTAATAATTATGGCTAGCGCTGTCATTGTACAGACAATAATAGTATCTATTATTGGTCCGAGCATGGCCACGAGTCCTTCGCGTATAGGTTCGTTGGTTTTTGCAGCGCCGTGTGCCATTGGAGCTGTTCCCAAACCAGCTTCGTTTGAGAATGCTGCTCTTCGAACTCCGGTAATAATAACTGCACCAACCGAGCCACCCAATACTGCATCGCCGGAAAAAGCGTCTTCAAAAATAGTTTGAAATGCCGGCAAGATATGCGAGGCGTTGGAGAAGATAATATATAGTACGGTTACGGTGTAAACCACAATCATTGTGGGAACCAGGCTTCCGGTTACGTTGCCTATTCGTTTGATTCCTCCAATAACAACAAGTGCTACAATAATAGCTATGGCAATACCTGTAAGTAAGTCGCTGGTAAAGTTTCCGCCTATATTATTCGGAACAAGAATCACGTCGCGGATCATTTGTGTTAGTTGGTTCGCTTGGAAAAGAGGCGAAACACCTATCATTGCCATAATTGAAAAAAAGATGGCTACGGGTTTCCACTTCATGCCCAGTCCTTCGGTAATGTAGTACATTGGCCCACCCTGTATTTCGTCGGCCGAATCTTTTCCACGAAACATCACTGCCAGCGAGCATGTAAAAAACTTGGTGCTAACTCCCAGCAAAGCCGATACCCACATCCAGAATATTGCACCCGGGCCGCCCATGGTTATCGCAACAGCAACACCGCTTACGTTTCCCATTCCTACGGTTCCTGCCAGAGCCGTAGATAGTGCCTGGTAATGCCGTAACTGACCGGCTTCATTCGGATCATCGTATTTTCCGGTAAGTATTTTTAGTGCATGGCCAATGTAACGGAGTGGAGCGAGACGAGAATAAATAAGGAAATAAAATCCACCACCTAGTAGCAGAATAAGAATTGGAGTTCCCCATATACCGTTGGCTGTGGATATAATAAGTTGACCGAGTTTTTCAAACATCTCGCTAAGAAATGTAAAACTTTTTTAATATCAAAAAGCATATTGCAATCTGAATGTCAAAATTTATGATAAAATGATTGAAATTGGACGAAATATGATTGGTGTTGTAAAAATAAATAACCTGTTAATTTCAATCTTGATTTATTTCAACTGAAGCTCTACAAATACCGGAAGGTGGTCCGATGGCCAGCGCTTATCTTTATTGTCAGTAAGAACTGCGTATTTTAATACTTTTACGCCGCGAACAAAAATAAAATCGATGCGCTTGTCAAAATCGGCTTCAAAATTAAAACCACTAAATGTTCCAATTGGTCCGTATGGCGGAGTTTCTGATATTTCGCGACTATCGCTTAAATACTCTTTTATTAATGAAATAGGAGCAGTTTCCGGTGTTAAATTAAAATCGCCTGTAAGAATAACGGGAAGACCTGTATTGGCCGTAAATTCATTTATTTTTTCGTGAATTAATTTCGCCGAGTTTTTACGGGCTTCATCGCCAACATGATCGAAGTGTGTGTTAAAAACAAAGAACTTTTTACCGGTAACTTTACTTTTAAACTTTCCCCAGGTGCAGATACGGGTGCAAGCAGCATCCCAACCCAAGCCGGGTTTTTCGCAATTTTCAGAAAGCCAGAAATGTCCCTTTTCTACCAAAATGAATTTTTTTGTATTGAAAAAAATCGGAGAAAATTCACCTGCTTTATCACCGTCATCACGGCCAACACCAAACCATTCGTAGTCTGGTAGACCTTTCGCAACATCTAATATCTGGCCATGCAATGCTTCCTGCAAACCAAAAATATCGGGTTCATGAAAATTCAGAAGGCCGTTTACCATTTCAATGCGGTTTGGCCACGCATTAACTCCGTCACCAGCATTGTTGTATCGGATATTGAATGTCATGATGTTCATTTCCTGAGCAAAAATACTTACCGGAAACAAAAGTAATAGGATAATAAAAGACTTTTTCATTGAAGTTTTTGTTTTATAGAATGAGCTTTTCTTATTGGTCGCAGTAATCGTAAGGTTGGTATTTTTCCTTGTTCTGTTTCCCTTCGATAATTGTGTGGCGTTCGTCTCCTTCTGCTCTTACAATAAAATTGTAACAAAAATCGACGATAACATCAACATATTCTGTCATTGGCTTATTGGCCAGTTCGTGACCTCCACCGCAGGTAGTATGCAACCAATAAGGAACATCTAATTTGTGCAATTTCTCAGCAATTGTTTTTGATCCGTGTAAAATAAGATAGCCAGGTTTCTCTTCGTCACAATAATGATGAGGCGCTGTAGCATAGGGTACCAGGTTGTCGTCTGTCCCATGGAACAGCAATGAGGGTACCGCAGACTCATCATAAATTACCGTTGTGTCGGGAATTGCTCCTGCCATACCTATCACACCGGCAAAAGATACCGGTCCCGAATCGAGACCGTAGCAATATGGAGGCTGATATGCAGCATTTAAAACCGTTTCTGCACCTGCACTGCTGCCCGCCAATATTATTTTTTGAGGATTAATGCCAAATTGCTCACGGTGCTCTATTAAAAAGAAGGTAGCATCCTGTAAATCTTCTACAGCCGCATTAAACGTATTTAGTTTTTCGGTGGCCGGACAATCGCAGCCAAAACCTCCCGGTTTGTCTTTTCGTGTTAAACGGTAGGATATTGAAGCAACTACATAACCGTGGTTAGCCATTTGTGTGCAAAAATTTTGTACCACATCCCAATCGCGGGTTCCGCCACTAAAACCTCCTCCGTGAACGTAAATAAGAGTTGCTCGCTCAGTTTCGGCATCGCCTTGCGGAAGGTAGATATCAAGATCCAGATTTTCACCGTCTTTTGTGGCGTACGTGAGGGTTTCAATACTAATGTCCTCAAATAAATCGCTTTGGTAACGCTCTTGTGCTGAAAGGTTAACTCCCAGAAAGAGTATGCAGATTAATATCCAAATTCGGATCATATTCTTTTTGGGGTTGAATATAGCTGATAATGCGAAAGTGTGCAAAGAAAAATGGAACCCGTTTGGATTCCATTTTAGGATGACTTTAAATCTTCCCTATTTTTTATCTTTTTATCTTCCTGATTTCACTTTAAATAAACCAAATAATAAGCCAAAAAATTAAACTGCTTACTTTTAGGTGTTTATGGATTTCGGATGCTGTGCCAGTGTTTCAGTGTTGGAAAATAAGTTTCAGAATGGGACTAGAAGAGAAGGTTTTGTCTGGTTGAGTGTTTCTGCTCATGAAGAAGTAACCACCGTTTTTTGTCCAAACCGCCCGCATAACCTGTAAGTTTTCCGTTGGTTCCAATTATTCGGTGGCACGGAATAATAATCGGAATAGGATTCTTCCCATTTGCTAGGCCTACTGCCCTGGTATTTTTTTCTGAACCCGATTGCAAAGCGATATCAAGGTAACTGGCAGTTTCTCCGAACGGAACTTTTTCTACAAGTTCCCAAATTTTATGTTGAAAATCGGTTCCCTCAGGCGCCAATTTGATTTGAAAGCTTTTTCGCGTACCTTCAAAATATTCTGTTAACTGGGTAAAGGTATCAATCAAAACAGGCGCCAAATCTTCCGACGATTCTCCTTCTTCATCAGAAAATGAAACTGCAATAAGATGAGAATTGTTGGTCGTAATTTTTAACCAACCAATGGGAAATTCGTAATATTTTATATAATGTGTTTCCATAAAAAATCCGATACCACGAAGATACCGGATTTTTGTAAATAGAGTGGTGTAATTAATAACGTTCGCGTTTTGTATATTTTGTATGCAATAAGTGGTGTGACATTTCTCCAAGAGGTTCTTTCAGAAAATCTTTGTACAGCTTCTGTACCTCTGGGTTTTCGTGCGATTTACGCAGAGAAAGCCCGCTGTCTTCAGCATAAATAGCTTCTGCACGTTTTTGCCTGATTTCCGGATTGGTGGGGATTGGTTGTCCACCACCGCCCAGACAGCCTCCCGGGCAGGCCATAAATTCTATAAAATGATAATCTGCAGTCCCAGCTTTAACAGCATCCATCACCGTTTTTGCATTTATTAGCCCGTGTGCAACTGCACATTTTAGTTCAACGCCATCAAGAAAAGCCCATTCTTTTTCCGGATTTTCAATTTTTATAGAAGCTTCTCTAACTCCTTCCATTCCACGTACTGGTGTAATATCAAGATTCTCAAACGGTACCTCTCGTCCTGTAACGATTTCATAAGCAGTGCGCAATGCCGCTTCCATAACACCGCCGGTGGCACCAAAAATTACTGCGGCACCTGTTGATTCGCCCATCAACCTATCGTATTTTAACGGTTCGAGTTTGTCGAAGTCAAGACCGGCTTGTTTGATTAGAATAGCAAGCTCACGGGTTGTTAGAACATAATCAACATCGCGATAGCCACTATCATACATTTCGGGCCGGAAAGCTTCGAATTTTTTGGCGGTGCAAGGCATTATTGATACCGAAACTATTTTATCCGGTTCAAGGTTTCTGGCTTTGGCATAATAGGTTTTTACCAGTGCGCCAAACATTTGTTGTGGCGATTTACAGGTCGAAAGGTGTTTCAGGTGCTCCGGATACATGTGTTCAATGTATTTTATCCATCCGGGAGAACAGGAAGTTGCCATTGGCAAGGTTACACTTTCGTCTTTGTCAACCAGTGCTTTTTTCAAACGGGTAAGCAGTTCGGTGCCTTCTTCCATAATCGTAAGGTCGGCCGTAAAATCGGTATCCAAAACGGAGTCGAAACCAAGTCGTTTTAAAGCAGCAACCATTTTCCCGGTTACGCTTTGTCCTGGCTTCATTCCCAGTTCTTCTCCTAGTCCAACCCTTACGGCCGGTGCTGTTTGTACAACCACATGTTTTGTCGGATCGGCAAGGGCTTCCCAAACTTCTTCAATGTAGTTTTTCTCAACAAGCGCACCAGTGGGGCAGTGGTTCACACACTGTCCGCAATTGGTACAAACCACGTCGCACATTGCTTTCTCAAAGAAAGTTGTAATTTTCATATGGTCGCCTTTGTGGGCAACCGTAAGGGCATTTACGCCTTGTAGCTCGGCACAAGTACGCACACAACGCTGGCAACGGATACATTTGCTGTCGTCCTTCATTATCGAAGGTGAATACATATCAATAGAATACTTTTTCAGCGGAACCAGTTCAAGAAAATCCTGGGTCATTATTTTGTATTCCGACGATAATGTTTGTAGTTCGCAGTTTCCGTTTTTATAGCATTTGGTGCAATCGGCATTGTGTTCCGACAGCAGTAATTCGATAATCTGTTTTCTCGAATTGCGAACCCTTAGGCTGTTGGTGAAAATTTCCATGCCTTCTTCGCAGGGGGTAGCACAAGCAGCTGAAAGGCGGTTCTGGCCTGCTACTTCAACCACGCAAACGCGACAGTTTCCGGCAACACACAAGTCTTTGTGAAAACAAAGCGTTGGTATTTTAATCCCTTGTGATTCTGCAGCTTCGAGTATGGTTTTACCCTTTTTAATTTCTACGGGATAACCATTTATGGTGATATTAACTTTTTGAGTCATTGTTCTGGATTTTCCGGTTCATTAATAAATCATTTCTTCTCTGAAATTTTCTACAATCGACGAAAACGAGTTGGCAACCGATTGTCCGAGACCACATTTGGCGGTTAATTGCATCGTTTCAGTAAGTCGGAGTAGTTTTTCGAGGTAGCTGGCAGGTTTATCGCCACGTTTTACGGCTTTTATCCCTAAAAGAAGTTGTTGGCAACCAACTCTGCATGGAGTGCATTGTCCGCATGATTCTTCGCGGAAGAATTCAAGATAATTATCCAGAACGTTATACATTGAGCGCGAACTATTGAAAAGCATCATCGATCCGCCGGTTGGCAACGAAATGCCTGTAAGTTTTCCACGGAAACCAATAGCAGCATCTTTAAATTTCTTACGTGGCACAAGAAACCCTGAGGCTCCGCCAACTTGTACTGCTTTGGTATCGCCATCGCCAAATTCATACACAAAATCCTGAAGGCTCATTCCCAACTCCAGCTCATAAATTCCTGGCTTTGGTGTATCTCCGGAGACGGAGAATAGTTTTGTACCTCTTGAATACTGAACTCCCAGATCGTAGAACTTTTTGGCTCCGTATTTAAATATGGTAAAAGTATGAACCAGTGTTTCTACATTGTTGATTACTGTAGGCTTGCCTAAATAACCGGCTTGTGTTGGAAATGGTGGTTTGTTACGAGGTTCGCCACGTCTTCCCTCCATTGATTCCATAAGGGCAGTTTCTTCACCACAAATATAGGCACCGCTGCCCATGAAAACTTCAATTTGAAAATTCAGGTTGATTTCCTTACAATAGTAAGCAAACTCCGCAATTACCTTTTCAAGCTCAGGTTTTAAAAATTTGTATTCTCCGCGCAGGTAGATGTATCCTTTGTCTGCTCCGGTAATGTATCCGCAAATGGCCATTGCGGTTAAAACTTTATAAGGCACCCGCGAGAGGATTTCCCTGTCTTTGAAAGTTCCCGGTTCTCCTTCGTCGGCATTACAGATCACAAATTTCTGATCGGATTTTGCCTCGGCAGTAAGTTTCCATTTTAAACCGGTAGGAAAGCCCGCTCCTCCCCGGCCTTTCAGTTCTGAGCTTATTAGCTCGTTAATCAAATCCTGTGGTTTCTTTTTTATTGTTGATGAGAGTACCTTTTCCCAGTCGTTTTCATTTCTGAATATAAAATCGACACGTTTTAGTTGATGAGAATTTGCCATTGCTGAATGTTTTAGTGGTTAGAATTGTTACGTTTCATGTAGCCTGTCAGAACCTCCCTTACCCGTTCAGGTGTGAGTTCAGTATAAACTTCATCGTTTATCAGCATTGCCGGTGCTTTATGACACCAGCCGAGGCAATTGGTTTCTAACAATGTAAAGCGCTTGTCGGGGGTTGTTTCCCCCAGCTTAATTTTCAGCATTTCCTGAATGGCAAATAATACCTGGTTCTTACCTTTCATAGCACACGTAATTGTTTTACAAACTCTGATGATGTACTTGCCGGTAGGCTTGGTTTCCAAAAAAGAATAAAAAGAAGCGGTGCCGTAAACATCAGCAGCAGGGAGATCTACTTCTCGTGCAATTTCAGCCATCGATCTTTCCGAAAGATAGTTTTCCTGTTCTACTACCCCCTGAATAATCGGTAAAAGGCTCGCTCTGCTTCTGCCGTGCTTGTCGGCGAGGTCTTTGATTAAAACTTGAATTGGATCCATAAGAGATTAATAGGTTATAAAATGGTTAATAGTAGTTATGTTAAGTAATGTAGTCTTTTGGAACGATGTACTGGTTGATTAGCTGTTTGAATTTTGGTGAATATTTATTTTCGGTTACTAACAAAAATACGGATATAGATGCGAAAAAAACAAAGCTAAAGTTTGTTAACTAAATGTTATTCAGCATATATGGTGCGTTGTAATTAAGTCTTAATTTAAATAGGGAGAAGAGCATAACTTTTGTCATGTGAACTTATGTTTTAGAAAATGTTTTTGTGGAGGATGGGGTAATGTAGTCTAAATAAGTGTAGATTATTTAAAGATTAATTAATCTTTTTTAAAGGTGAACGCAACCTTTTATACTCAAATTTTGTCTATATTTATATAGCCAAAAAACAATAAACAATTTTAGAAAATGAAAACAATTTTAACCACCAGTATTTCTTTATTATTATACCTGTTGCCGGCAGTCAGCTGGGCACAATTTGTCACAGTATCAGGTTACATTAATGATAACTCAAACGGAAAAGCGCTGGAGAATGTAAGTATTTTTGAAGCCAACAGTGGAATTGGCACAATTACCAACCAAAATGGATTTTACAGGCTTGTATTGAATGATAGCAAGGTTAATCTGAAAATAACCAACAATGGCTTTAAGCCACTTGTGAAAGAAATGGAAATCGTTTCTGATACTACCTTCGTTTTAAATCTTGAGCCAAAACTGTTCAGTAAAAAGGATCAGAAGAAGGAACCAGTTCTTCATGCGGAAGCTTCTCCGAACAGTAAGAAATCAGATAAACAAAAACCGGATTCGAAATAACTTTACTTGATTGGTTTTATTACCTCCTGAATAATACGTCCCTGGCATTTGTCGGGAACGGGAACTTGTAATAACTCAGAAAGTGTTGGGACCAGGTCTATGGCGTGGTATTTTTCTTTTATTATCTGGTGGCGCATGTTGTAACCGTAGAATACCAACGGGATATGCGATTGGTCTACGTAATTTACTTTTTTGAATTTGTAGTAGGGCTGCCAGCCTTCTTTTAAAAGGTACATAAAATCGCCCGAACGGTTTTTGTAATAGGTGGTGTAAAGCGGCTCCAAAAGTCCGTTTGCAGAACTGCCTTGCTCAAGCTGGTTGGCAGGCATGGCCAATTGAACGCCTTCAAACTGGTTAATAAAGTCTGCGGCTGCATCGCGCATCTCATTTAAATTTAAACCTTTTTCTTTGATCAGATCATGATCGAGATAAACTTGTAAGTCGGTGTAGTGTTCAATCCAATTCTCGCTGCCATAAGTATTGTTCAGGAATAAGGTTAACAGCGCGATGGCGCGTTCTACATTAAACTGGTCAACCGGCATGTGAAATTCATTTTTGAGGTATTCCACAGGATAAGAAGCCGAGGTATTTGAAGTGAGAAAAAACAACACATTGTTTTTCCCATACATGAGCTCCACGCTATCAACCAGTTCGGATATATACTGATCGAGGTAAAGATAGGAATCCATCATTTCGAGTGATGCTGGTCCGAAAGAACCATTTTCATAATCCATTGAAGAGAAGACCACACTAACAAAATCAGTTACATCATCATCACCAATATCTTCATTTTTTAGCAGTTTCATTGCAAAATCCTTGATCATCAGGTTTGCTGAAGGTGTAGTTTTAAAAGGCCGGTAATCTTCGGTCTTTTTCAGGTATTTGCTAATAGTGTGCGGGAAAGTATTAAACTCTCCAAAATAGCCGCTTTCAAGAAGATAATCGTCGCGAAGAGCTTCCGTATAATCGGTTTCCGGCAATTTGGTAACCCAGTTTCTGTAGCTGTACCTGGAGGCATAATTTTCGCTGTTAAACAACCTGACCCAATCAGGGAAGGTACTTACATAGAAGGAACTGGAGATCATTCTTCCTGATTCGATGTCAAACCAATAGGCGGCATTTGCAGCATGGCCTGCAGCAAAAATGGCAGATTCGCGGTTTAACGCTGCACTAAAAATTTTTGATTTTCCCTGGGTAAGAACCTTTAGGTTGTTGGTAATCGTGTTTGATAGTAGATTTACCGGAGAGGCATTTCCTTTTTTAGTGTCGGCTCCAACGGTAAAATAGTAATCGTCTTGGGTGCACTCGATTTCTTTCTTTTTTAGTCGGTCGTACCAGGTGTTGCTTACAATTCCGTGAATGGAAGGGTGAACTCCGGTATATAAAGTGGCTGTTCCGCTGGCATAATTCTGGGCATGTAGTGAAAGTTTTACGTTGGTGCAAACTGCTCCTTCGGAATATAGCTTTTTAAATCCGCCCTCCTGAAATTTGGACCAGAAACGCTGAATGTAATCAGGTCGCATATTCTCCACCACAATTCCAATAACTACTTTTGGTTTCGATCCTTTTTCAAAACTCTGCTGCGCTCCGGCTTTCTGCGAATAAGTACCCAGAATAAAAGCCAGAATAACTACAAAAATTACCTTCATAAAACACAATACGATTGAGCGGCTAAAATACGAAACCCCCTCGGATTATAAAATTTTCATACTTAGAATGATAAAATGAATTTTATCTTCTTTCTAACTCAGTATTGCTTATCAGGTGTTTTAATTTCAGAGAGTTATTTTGGGAGTTAGGTTAGATCGGATGAGGCTGGAACAAAATTTATAGGGGCAGATTTAGAAAATAGTTTATCAGGTAGAGTAGAACAATTCTGGTGCAGAAGATTAGTACAAGCATTTTAATATTCGTCTAAAAAAAGAGATCACAGGAGTAAAAAAAATGCCGCAAATCCGATTTGTATTGGAAATAGATTATATTTGTGTAAGGACGCAATACATAAATTTATAATAAACAGCAGGTTTTGCACATATTACTGTGTTTAAAATAGGGTTGTTGGAGTATGTTGTAAAATCGAGCGAGGTTGCAGACTGGGATTTTTATGTTTAACTAAAATGAATTGCTTATGAAACGTATTTTAGTGGCAGAAGACAACAGGTTAATTCTGGAGACAGTTGCACACAGTTTGTCAAGGGAAGGTTATGACATTATAAAAGCCGAGGACGGGAAAGATTGTTTGACAAAACTCGAAAGTAATGAGGTAGATCTGCTTATTACTGATTTGTATATGCCGAATTTAAACGGGCTTGAAGTTATTTCCAGCATTGGTAATTCGGATAGAAAATTGATCCCGATAATGATCCTCTCTGCTGCAGGAGCAGAAGAAAATGTTATGAAAGCTTTTGATCTTGGTGCTGACGATTACATGGTAAAACCATTTAGTTTAATAGAATTAAATGTTCGGGTGAAAAGGCTTTTGTCTGTCAGAAAATAGTATATTTATTATTCTGATTTCAATTATTAATTGGTTCTCAATGGGATACGCTAGATTTGCGGTTAAAAGATTAATCGTAACTTCTTTTGTCCTTTTTAGTTTTGTCCTTTTTTGCCAAACTACCCGGGCAAATGTAAAATCTATTGCCCAAAACGAAACTCCTGAAAAAGAATTTGTTAGTCAGGATTCTGTACAACTCGATTCGAGTGAAATTTACCTTTCGAGCCTTTCTGCGCAAAAGAGTGACGAAGCAGACAGCGCGGTTCTGGCAGCAGGTTCCGAAACGGAAAAAGACGAATCGAAATCATCCTCTTCAACCCCGGAAACGGAAAAACATTTGAGAAATTCAGTGCTTAGTGTTTTTCTTTCTGATGAAAAGATTGAAACTCTCAGAAGCAATCTGATTGATTACGGAAAGAACCATTTACCTCGCGAAATCAGGTCGGTATATAATGCTATTGTAATAAACGCATTTGATTATTCGGTAATACTCCTTCCGGTAGTTTTAATCCTGTTTTTTATCGCAAATATTCTTTTTGTACTTATGGTACTTAATCGCACAATTCAGAAAAAGAATCGTAAAGAAAGGTTCGATAAGATTTTTAGAAGAATGTATGAAGCGGTTTTGATGGCATACATGTTTGGCGATATCGATTGGGATACGGTACTGATTAAACTGAAGCACAAGAACAGGAAAGAAAACAGAAGAATATTGATTTCTGTTCTCATGAACTTTAGAGCTAATTTTAAGGGAGAACTGGAGCATTTTATTCCAGAGATTTATACAAAACTGAACCTCCATAAGGATTCGTTAAAACTAGCCCATTCAATTCGCGATCACAAAAAAGTTATGGGTATTATGGAGTTGACACATCTCTATCCTGAGGGAGCGAGAGGACTAATCGATAAGTTAATTAACGACCCGAATGATTACGTAAGATCCGAAGCACAAACCGCCTATGTAATCTTAAATCAGGATAACCCATTTAACTTCTTTTATCGGTTGGAGCAACCATTCTCACGGTGGACACAGTTATCTGCTTTTTACCTGATTCGGTTAAACCAGCTTGCTGTGCCTTCGTTTGCTCATTTTTTACCCTATAACCACTTTGGTATTCAGAATTTTAGTCTTAGGATGATCACCTTCTTTCAACAATTTGAGAATACTTCAGAAATTATTAAAATGGTAGAAAGTAAATCTGAAAGAACTCGTTTTCTGGCTTACAAAGCTATTAACGATTTGCGCTTGTACGACAGTCGTGAGTTGATCAAAAAGAAGTATCAAAATGAAACGGATAAAAACAAACTGGAAATTCTGAAAGCTTTTCGGAATATTGGCGAACAGGGCGATTACTTATTTTTGGAAGAGGTACTGAAAACCGGGTCGGTGTCGATGAAAATTGAAGCTTGCCGTTCGATATATTTTATGAGCAGCGAAAGCCGGGAAAGAATTATAAATGGAGATAAAGAACAAATACCGGATATTGATCTTTTGCTAGCGCATGTTATGGATGAACGAAATTAGAAGATGGAAGTAGTAAATACCATAATACAAACATTTTTTCTGATATATGCTATATGTATCATTAGTGTTTACCTGTGGCTAGCTGTTGTTTCGGCCAGAGAATTGTTGAAAAATGTGCGTGAATCAAAAACCACAAATTTTGATGCGCTGCTTAATTCGCCATTCGCCCCCGAAATTTCATTGCTGGCACCCGCTTACAACGAATCACTGACAATTGTAGATAACATAAAAGCTCTGCTCGGATTGTATTACCAGAATTTTGAGATTATTGTGATTAACGATGGCAGTAAAGACGATTCGCTTGAGAAAACTATTGCTGCATTCGATCTTGAAAAAGTTCCTTATGCCATCGATTATAAAATTCCGTGTCAGGAAATTAGGGGGATCTACAAATCGAGCAAAAAAGCCTATTCCAACCTTACCGTTGTTGATAAGCAGAACGGAGGGAAGGCCGATGCCTTGAATGCCGGAATCAATATTGCTAAAGGCGATTATTTTATTTCTATTGATGTAGACTCGATTATCGATCCGCATGCCTTGAAAAAACTAATAAAACCATTTCTGGAATCAAGCGATGAAAAAGTTATTGCCGCCGGCGGGGTAATTCAAATTGCCAACTCTTGTGTTATTGAAAACGGACAACTGGTTGAAGTAAATGTACCAAGTAACATTATTCCCCGCTTTCAGGTAATTGAATACAGCCGCTCTTTTTTAATGGGACGGCTGGCGTGGAGCAGGCTCGATGGTTTGCTTCTGATTTCCGGAGCACTGGGGCTTTTCGATAAAGAAGTAGTTATTAATTGTGGCGGCTATTACACAAAAACTGTTGGCGAAGATATGGAACTGGTAGTTCGGATGAGAAGGTATATGGCCGACCGCGGGCAGAAATACAAAGTGGTTTATATTTCCGATCCGCTGTGCTGGACTGAAGCGCCTTCAACCTTAAAAGTATTAGGTACGCAACGAAACCGCTGGACACGGGGAACCATTGACACAATTATGCTTCACCGGAAAATATTTCTGAATCCGAAGTATGGTTTCATGGGCATGATTTCGCATCCGTATTGGGTATTATTCGAGTGGCTGGCTCCGATTATCGAATTTCTGGGGATAATTTATTTCGTCATTATTGCTTTGCTCGGAAATGCCAACTGGCCGTTCTTTTACGTGATGTTCGGCTTTGTTTTCTTTTTTGCAATAATGATTTCAACTTATGCAATTCTGTTCGATCATCTTGCTTACAACAGGTACAAGAAAAAGCGCATGATTATAAAATTGTTGATGACCACCTGGCTCGAACCTTTCATATATCACCCTTTAGTGGTTTACTGGGGACTTCGCGGTAATTTCGATTACTTTATAAAAAAGAAGAAATCGTGGGGGAAAATGACAAGGGCTGGTTTCGATGTGCCAAAACCAAAAAAGAAACGCTGACATGGGAAAATATAAATTGAATTTTCGAATAGTAATCCTTGCGTTATTGTTTTGCAGCGGGATTTCCAACGTGTTGCAAGCTCAAACTTTCGACGAGGCGCGGGAATATGCCTTTAACGGACAACGTGAAAAGGCGCGCAGTATTTGTCGCCAGATTCTTTCAGAAGGTTTTAACTCTGATGTTGCTTTGCTGATGGGAAGAACCTATGCCTGGGACGGGCAATATGATTCGGCCCGTGTGGTGTTGCAGGATGTTTTGGTGCAACGCCCCGAAAATATGGAAGCTTACGATGCGCTTTCTGATGTTGAGTTCTGGGCGGATAACAGCGATAAAGCTATTGAATATTGCAACGCCGCTTTAAAAATAGAGCCGGAGTCTTCGTCTTTTTCGATGAAAAAAGCCAGGATATTATACAGCGAAGAGCGCTACGAGGAAGCTGTCGATGTATTGGAAAGCTTTCTTAAACGGAATCCCGGAGAGTCTGATTTCCTGTTAAAACTAAAGGATTATCGAACGGAGGTGATGAAAAACAGTATTAAGCTGGTATACACCTACGATTCGTTTAACGATGATTTTAACCGCGATCCATGGCATTACCTGGCGTTCTCTTACGGTCGAAAAACCAAATTGGGAACGGTGATCGCGCGTGTAAATTATGTAAATCGTTTTAACACCAACGGAATGCAGTTTGAGATGGATGCCTATCCAAAAATCAGCGAGAATAACTATGCCTATCTGAATTACGGGTATTCATCAAATACACTTTTCCCCGGAAACCGTTTTGGCGTTGAGTGGTACCATAATTTCCCCAAAGCCTGGGAAGGTTCTATCGGAATGCGCTACCTCGATTTTAGTTCTTCAGGAGTTGATATTTACACAGCAACCCTCGGAAAATATGTCGGTAATTACTGGATTTCAGTACGATCGTATGTAACGCCCGATACTGGCGGAACCTCAGTTTCAGGAGCCTTGTCGGTACGTCGTTATTTTGCAGATTCTGAAGATTATATCGGACTGAGATTAGGCTATGGTGTTTCTCCGGACGATAACAAGAGACCGGTTGATTCCGAACAAAACCTGACATTGAAAACAAGATCGGTAAGGGTCGAATACAATCATATTTTTAATAAGTTATGGATTGTTAGTGCCGGATTTAATCTTGGAAGCGAGCAGCTTCAACCCGGAGAATATTCCGGCTATTATTCGTTTGATATTGGTTTGTCGAGGTTGTTTTAATTACAATTGAATGGGTAAATTTATCGATACAGTAAATCTGCTTGTCCGCACATTAAGGCGGTTTATCAGCCTTAGTTTTATACTGGCGGGAATGATTCTGGTGGTTCGTTTATACGAATTGGTAATAACCTCCAATTACTACAATTACCCTCCCGGAACCTATACGTATTTACTGATCGGGATAAAATACGATATTATTTTTTACCTGAGGATTTCAGCCATATTGATGATCCCTTACTTATTCCTCGGTCTCTACAGCCAAAAGCTTGCACGAAACTTTTTTATTGTTTTATCTGTATTGCTCATTTTGGGCGATATGTTGTTGCTTAAATACTTTTCAACGGCAGGCGTTCCGCTTGGTGCCGATTTATTTGCTTATTCAATAGAAGAGATAAACCAAACCGTGCAAAGTTCAGGAGAAATGAGTATTTGGCCGTTTATTTTTATGGCCCTTTTTCTTGTATACATGGTCAGGGTATTTGTTAAGCATGTGTATTTTAAATTAAAACCCTGGATGCTATACATTATCGCGCTAATTATGTTTGCATCACTTGTTCCGCTAACTATTTTTCAACCTCAACCTTCAAATTTTAATAACGAGTTTTCATTATTTGCTGCAAACAATAAACTCAATTTTTTTGGCGAGAGCGTTTTAAAACGCTATGTTTTTGATGAAAAGCTCGACAAGCAACAATATACCTTCAAAGCGAATGTAGCAAGCAACGACGGATCATTTACCTATCTCAACGAAGAATACCCCTTTCTTCATAACGAAACAACCCCCGATATTTTAAGTAAATACTTTGAAACTGGCGATAGCAAGCCCAATATCGTTTTTATTATTGTTGAAAGTCTTGGCCGTGCCTACAGCGGAGAAGGTGCTTATCTTGGAAGCTTTACCCCTTTTCTCGATTCGTTGATGGATAAAAGCCTGTATTGGGAGAATAACTTGAGTACCTCCGGCCGAACCTTTGAGGTTCTGCCTTCAACCCTGGCTTCGCTTCCATTTGGCGAAAGAGGGTTTACGGAATTAGGCGAAGAAATGCCTGACCATATCAGTTTAATGAGCCTGCTAAAAACGCAGGCAGGCTACACCAGTTCGTTTACATACGGTGGTGAGGCTCATTTCGATAATATGGATATTTTTCTGAAACGGCAGGGTATTGATAAAATTATCGATAATGAGAAATATGGTGAGGGGTATGAGAAGATGCCGGCATCGGCCAGCGGCTTTTCCTGGGGATTTGGTGATAAAGAAATTTTCAGACGTTATATCGATGAAATTAAAACTGATACGGCCGGCCCGCGTATGGATGTTATTCTCACCCTGTCGATGCACAGCCCGTTTGCCATTTCAAATCAGGAATATTACATCTCTAAATTCAACGAGCGTTTAAAAGAGTTGGATCTGCCCGATAAAACAAAAGCATTTAATCATAGTTACGAAAAACAGTTCTCTACTATTCTTTATTTTGATGATGCCCTGAAATACTTTTTCCATGAATATCAAAAACTGCCTTCGTATAACAATACCATTTTTGTAATAACCGGCGACCACCGAATGCCCGAAATTCCGATAAGTACACAGCTCGACAGGTTTCATGTGCCGCTTGTGGTGTACTCGCCAATGCTTAAAAATAGCCGGAAATTTTCGTCACTGGTAACGCATTTTGATATTGCTCCTTCGTTGGTTGCTATGCTCGACGCAGATAGCATTATTTCGCGGCCAAAAGTAGCTGCATGGATAGGACATGGTCTCGACGATCACAAAGCATTCAGAAATTTGAACGCTTATCCGTTGATGCGAAATAAAAACGAAATTCTCGACTTTATCGATGGCGAACGGATGCTGGCAAACAATCTTATTTACCGAATTTATGATAATATGGACATTGAAACGGTTGATGAGAAGGAGAAGGAAGCGGATTTAAAAGTTCAGCTTAATAATTTTCTACTTAAGAATAATTACGCCTGCAAAAACAACAAACTAATTCCCGATTCGCTTAAAATTTATACTTATTCTGAAAGCCTGGAAGAAGAGCTTAGTTCTTCCGAAGAACAATGAACTTATTTTGACTGTTGTAAAAACAGAATTTTCGGAATACATTTAAAAGTATGAATACCTACATTTCTCTTTTACGGGGCATAAATGTCAGCGGGAAAAACAGCATTAAAATGGATGCGCTAAAGAACAGTTTTGCGCAACTCGGCCTTAAGGATATAAAAACTTACATCCAGAGCGGGAACATTGTTTTCCGCTATAAAAAGGAAGCCCCGCAAAAACTGGCAGGCCGAATTAAAGAACAAATTCAAAACGATTTCTCAATCGATGTTCCGGTGCAGGTTTTCAGCTTAGATAAATTCAAACAACTAGTTGCCGGCAATCCTTTTGCTGCTGAAAGCTCAAAAGATATCTCATTTATGCACGTAACGTTGTTGGCGGCTGCTCCCGAGAATCCGGATATTTCTGCAATAGAAAGTAAGAAAGCTGCGGGCGAAGAAATCGCCATTTCTGGTGATGCCGTTTACCTTTATTGCCCGAATGGTTATGGGCGAACCAAACTCAACAATAATTTTCTGGAAAGCAAACTTAAGGTTAGCGCCACTACCCGAAACTGGAAAACAACTTTAAAATTACTGGAATTAGCAAGCGCTTAGTGCTTTAAAATAACCAATAAACGGCCTTGGTGAAATGATTATTAAAGGAGTTAAATACGAATTTTCCGCAGAACCCTGGCAATATTCTGCTCCGGGTGGCTGGTATTTTGTTTCGCTGCCAAAAGAATTGTCGGCTGAGATAAGAGATAACTTCAAACAGGAAGAAGAAGGTTGGGGGAGACTGAAAGCAAGCGCTAAGGTAGGAAACACGGAATGGAAAACCGCCATTTGGTTCGACCGCAAAATGAATTGCTATTTACTTCCTTTAAAAGCGGAAGTCAGAAAAAAGGAAAACATAGTGGCAGGAAAAATTATACGAATTATTGTGTGGATATAGATTATTGTTTGCTGCCAAAACAAGTAATTATAAAAGTCATTGCGATTCCGTCCCGAGTCCTCGGGATCGGGAGAAGCAATCTTTGCGAGTTGTACCCGCATTCCAGTAACTTTCCCGCTATACTTTGGTGTAATTTTTGTAATTTCATTTTTTGTTTTTGATTAAGAAAAGCCATGAAATGAGCGTGACCAAAAATCCTTTACTATCAAATTTAAGTTCATGCGAATTCCATACGATGCCTTTAAAAACAAACAATTTTAATCGTATGAAAAATTTACTAACGTTAACACTGTTTTTGCTGTTTCTGGCAGGCTGCTCCGGCCTGGAGAAAATGACCAACAAAGCCTTTTATTATGCTGCCGTAGGACAAACCGAGAAAGAAGTTTATTCACGTGTAGGCACACCATCAAGAATAGAAACCACCACCGAAGGTGAGAAAATTCTGGTGTACGAAGTGCCGTCAAAAGGCATGTTTAAATACCCGAATAAATCGCAGCTTAGCGTAAAAGCAGATCCCAAATTGAGCGGGCAGAAATATTCATGGAGCGTTAATCCCTCGGTTAATACAACTACCAATGCGGCGGAGTATCAGGATTATGCCACCAATATGACTTTCCTGAAAATTTACCTCGACAAAGATGGTGTTTGTACCCGCGTAGAACAAAACCTGCAAGACCCTCAGCTGGAGTTTTACTACGACCGTTTAAAAAAGTACATCCCGGAAGAATAAGCAATGCTTAAATGAAGCAGAACCGAAAACTGCGACTGAATGCTGCCAACTTTCTTCCTCTACAGACTACGACTCCCGATGCTTCCAGTAGGTCCGATCGGACAGGTTCGCTCAGTCTGGCCGTCACAGCGAGCGGAGTAGAACTGTGGATACTGGCTGGCATAAATGTTTTTGAGAAACTGAACTATAGCTATTAGAGGGACAGATGGCTTCGTCTTCGTCAGTAGCCGAATCCTCGCCATGACAGTTTTTGTAAGAGACTTTGCAGCGGACGTATACTTTCTTTGTCCAATGAAATTACTCCTTGTCCGTCGGGCTATTTATCGTTGTCCGCTGTCATTGCGATCCGTCAAATGACGGAGAAGCAATCTCTGGCGACTGCGACTTATTAGTCACTGGTCATTAGTCATTAGTGGAATGGCAAAGAGGTTTTGGTAGAACTGTCAACTGCGACTTTCTTAGAGGCCAGATGGCTTCGTCTTCGGCAGCTGCCGAATCCTCGCCATGACAATGGTTTTATGGTAATTCACAGCGGACATTGACTTTGTCGGTTCAAGGAGATAAACTATTGTCCGCTGCTAAAACAAGTAAATTACAATAGTCATTGCGATACCGTCCCGAGTCCTCGGGATCGGGAGAAGCAATCTCTGCGACTGAATACTGCCAACTTTCTTCCTCCCCAAACTTATGTTTATAAGAATCTTTTTCTAACTTAGTGGCTATTAATGTGGTGACACCCCGGGAACGATCAGCAGCGAGAGATTTATTCACCCCAGAAACCACTTAACCTTGTAAGAATGTTAGTTTATATTCGTTTATGAAGCATAAAATATACTGAGTTGTATGAATAGAGTCTTTAAAATATTGTATAAGCCGGCTAGCGTTTTTGAACAGCTTAATGATTTTTACGAGGATGACTTAAATACTGACAGTAACATAATAACGTCTGTTTTGGGTTTTCTTCTTGGGATATATTCGTGTTATATTGACTTTGAAAGTTTTAAGGAAATTAGCAGTGGAATAGGAATTGTTTTGATTTGCATCTTAGCTGTTATAGCTTTTAACGGAATATTCTTGTTATTTTATAATTACATTCTGACCTACATCCTATATTGGATTGGTAAATTGTTAAACAGTCGTGGATTAGTTGCTGAAATACGCGCAGCTATAGCATATTCCATATTACCCGGAATTTTTGGTTTAGTATTAATGCTAATTCAAGGACTAAATTCCGAACTCTTATTTGATGCTAATACGCAGCTTATCATTGTAAGAATTTTATCAGTGGTGACTATTTTTTGGTCAATGATAATATTGGTAGTTGGGCTAAAAATATTTAATAAATACGGATTTATAAAAGCTGTCGTTAATGTATTGGTATTGCCACTATCGGCGTTAATAGTTTATATTTTTTATATAAAATAATTGAATAAATGGAAAAATACGAACCCTTTCTTATAATAGTCCCGGTGTTGGTACTGTTTCTTATGATTCTTTATTTTTTACCAATTGGCTTGTGGTTTTCTGCGACTATTTCCGGTGTTCGTATTTCGTTGATGGAATTGTTGTTTATGCGGATACGTCGTTCTCCTGTCGAAGAAATAGTGAAAGGTTTGATTGCTTCTAACAAAGGTGGGGTAAATCTAAATCGTGATGAGTTAGAAGCTTTTGCTCTAAGCGGAGGCAATGTTCATAATGTGGTAAATGGTATGATTGCAGCAAAACGGGCAGGTTTTCCGCTATCATTTGTAAATGCCACAAAAGCAGATGCACAGGGATTAGATATTGTTGAATCAGTCAAAGAAAAAATGCGCGAAACGCAAAAAGTCAAATTTGAATAGTAATCTCCCCCTCGTTTAAAACGAGACGGCAGGTAACAGTCGTTTTTAACGACAATAATATGTAGAAGCTTCTGTATTCTATTCAATGTAAATAAAACGAAGACATGCTACTTCAAACCATCTACAATTCAAATATTCCGGTAAACTGCCACATTTTAAAAGGCCGCCTCGAAAGCGATGGCCTCAATTGTTTTGTGCACGACGAGCAAACGGTTTGGGTGCACCCGTTTTATGCGGTGGCTATTGGCGGCGTAAAACTTAAAGTTCCGGCCGACCAGCTTGCTTCCGGTCAAAATATTATGGGGGCAGTGCGCAATGGCAAACTCCGCGACGAAAACGGAACTTACGATGTTGCAGTGGCTTTACAGGAAGAATTCGAGCATCAGGAGGAGATACTGGCTCTAAAAACGAAGCTTCGTAAACACCCCGAACTTTTAGAGAAACCGGAGTTGATCGATGCCAAATATATTAGCGATGAGGAGCTAAAGCATTTGGTGCAGGCAGAAGTTGAGTTTCGGCAGTGGGCCAATAAAAAAACTGAATTTTACGTGGAAAGACTTTTTGTACGAGCTGTTTGATTTCGACCGCAGTGTGTTTGCCTACCTACGGTTCAGGCCGGTAGAATACTACCTTGAAAAAGACCTGGTAGAGAAATACAATTCACCATCACTGAATACACCAAAAATTGTTTGTCCGAATTGCGCTTCCGATAATGTGGGTAACAGTAGTGCTATCGACCACCGCTGGAACGTGTTGTACCTGGTTCTTTCGCTGATCTTTTGGACGCCTTTTCCGCTGATGCACAAAAAAGCCCATTGTTTTGATTGTGGGCATAACTTCAAAAAATAAACTCTTCCAAGGTTTTTAATCCGTAATTTTGTGAATCAGAAAGATGGAATAATTGTAGCACATCAAAACAACAAAGCATGAAAAAGACAGAGAAGATTTCGGAAAACAAGAATTACACAGCCGTGAATATTGGAAGTTTAGACGACATAAAATCGCATTCGCTTATTCATCCCAAGCTGGGAACGGAAATTAAAGGTAAGGTATTTTTAAAGGCTCCGACCAAAGCAACAGGAACGGAAATATCGTTTACCACCATACCGCCTAAATCGGAACTGGGTTATTTCCATATCCACTATAAAGACGAAGAAACCTATATTATATTGAAAGGTTCGGGGTATTACCAGGTTGATGATGATTGTTTTCCGATAGAAGAGGGGAGTGTGATTCGGGTTGCCCCTGATGGCGTGAGAAGTTTATGCAATACTTCCGACGAAGAGATGGTGTACATCTGTATTCAGACCAAAGAAAACTCGTTGGAGGAATACACTACCGACGATGGGAAGAGGATAGTAACTACTCCGAAATGGAAAATCTAAATACGACACCATTTTTATTTTGTCCATAATTATTGTGGAGTAGTCCGCAATGATGATTTCCTTGTCCGGGATTGTACTGGAATTATCCGGGAGGATTATTTCCTTATCCATTAATCTTCCCTGAAACAGAATTGGTAGAATATTTTATGGCATTATCAAAACGTCGAGTTGAACATTTCTATAATTTTAGCACTATGAAAACAATCATCGATCAACTACGAAACAAACTTCAGGTGAATGCAACTGAGGAAGTAAAGTTAAGCAGTCAGCGCTTTTTCAAAGAAGAAATAAAAAACTACGGCGTAAAAACTCCGACGGTACAAAAACTCAGCAAACAGCTTTTTAAAGAACATAAACTGACGGATAAAGATGAGGTATTTGCTTTGTGTGAAACCCTTTGGCAGTCGGGTTATTCTGAGGAAGCAGTTGTAGCCTGCAATTGGTCGTACTATGTTGCGGAGCAGTATGTGCCTGCCGATTTTGAAGCCTTTGAACGCTGGATCAGCAACTACGTAACAAACTGGGCTTCGTGCGATACCCTTTGCAACCATACTGTTGGTGCTTTTATTGAAATGTATCCCGAATTTATAGAGCAGCTGAAGCGTTTTGCCAAATCGGAAAACCGCTGGGTAAAACGCGCTGCAGCGGTTACGCTGATTATTCCTGCTCGCCGAGGAAAATTTCTAAACGATATTTTTGAGATTGCCGATATTCTGCTGGAAGACGAAGACGATTTGGTGCGCAAAGGTTATGGCTGGATGTTAAAAGCCGCCAGCGAAGCGCATCAGCAGGAAGTGTTTGAGTATGTGATGAAACACAAGGCTGTAATGCCGCGAACATCGTTGCGTTACGCCATTGAAAAAATGCCAAAGGAGTTAAAAGCGGAGGCGATGAAGAAGTAGGAGTTGGTTATTGGTGAAAAAACGCATTGTTTCACAGGTGGACTTTGCTCACTGTGACGGTCAGACTGAGCGAAGTCGAAGTTTGGCGTGCTGAACACTGATTCTGTAGGCTGATAATGATCACTTTATCCTAACTCGTTTTCCGGTAGCGCCAAATGGCCAGGCTTAAAAAGATGCTTCCTAAAATCAGCAACGAGACAAACTCTTCCAGCAGATCGAAAAATCCGGAGCCTTTTAGTACAACATGCCGCATAATCCGCATAAAGTAGTAAATCGGGTTGGCACGATCAATCATTTGTGCCCAGTGCGGCATACTTTCAACCGGCGTAAAAATTCCGCCCATCAGAATAAAAATCATCATAAAAAAGAAAGAGATGAACATGACTTGTTGCTGGGTATCGCTTACAGTCGAGATGAAAAGTCCGAGGCCGAGTACGCTAATCAGGTAAACGCTGGCCAAACCAAACAAAGTGAGCAAATTACCTACAATTGGCAGATCGAAAACCAACCAGGCGATAAATAATCCGAAAGCGAGGTCGAAAAGTGCGATGGCCCAAAACGGAACGAGTTTACCGGTAATAAACTGGTACTTTTTTACCGGCGTAACGTTTAGCTGCTCGATGGTGCCAATTTCTTTTTCGCGTACAAGGTTCATTCCCGACATAAACATCCCGATAATCGTTACTAAAATCGACAAGATTCCCGGAGCCATGTACCATTTATATTCGAGTTCGCTGTTGTACCAGTAGCTTTCGGCAATGTTTACTTCTGCTGGCGGCGTAAACTCAGGGATGCCTTTCCATTCGGCAATCAGGTTTTTATTGAAATCGCCGATAATGCGCGATGAGTACGAATAAATTAGCTGCGCCGAGTTTCCGTCGATAGCATTAACCAATAGCTGGATTTCTGCTTTGTCGTCGCGCACCAGCTTGCGTTCGGTGTTTGCAGGAATAACAAGAAGCGCATCGGCGTCGTCGCTGAGCAGCATCTCCTCTCCGGCAGTTTCGTCCAGAACTGCATGTTCAAGATGGTAAAACGGAATGGCATCGAATTTTGCCACCAGCTCGCGCGATGTCTCCGACAGGTCTTTGTCTACCACTACCAAGTCAATTTTTTTCATATCATTGGTTGCAGCAAAAACCAACACCAGCATTTGCAGCAACGGCACTCCGAAAATCATGGGCAGCATGGTTTTGTTACGGAATATCTGCCGGAATTCTTTCTGTAATATGTATCGTATTGTTTTCATTTCTTATTATAGCTACGAGATGCGAGCGGCGAGTTTCGAGTGTTTTATTTCAAACTTTTCTGAAGTCCGATAATCATCTTTTGTTCTTCATCAATCTGTTGGTTCAGTTTTAGAAAATCTTTATCGTTTAGATAGTTTAGTTTATTGGCAATAATCAGTTGTGTTTCGAGTTCAAACGAAGAACCAAGTGCGATATCTAGGAAACGATTGAAATCTTTCTTTGAACCACGGCCTGCACCTTCGGCAATATTAGATGGAATAGATACAGCCGAACGTTTGATTTGCCCTGTTAATCCATAAACCTCTTCTTTCGGGAAACGTTCTGTTTCTTTGTAAACATCAACAACTAATTCAATGCCATTACTCCACACTTTCAGTTTCTTAAAATTTTTCATTTCGGTGTTATTTTAACAGGTTAATATTTATTTCTCTTAAACTCATAACTCGTAGCTCGCAGCTTGTGGCTTGAAGCTACTATTCCAACCTTATCTTAAACTTTTTCACGCTAAGTGCGATAAAAAATACGGTCATGCCGATGAGGGTTAGTGTTTCTTTCCAGACAAAGAAAAGCCCGACTCCTTTTAGCATGATGGCGCGGATGATGGTTATGAAATACCGCGCGGGCATTATGTGGCTGACAACCTGCAGCACTGTTGGCATATTATCAATTGGGTAAATAAAACCCGACAGGATAATCGTAGGCAGCATTAGTCCAATCATTGAAATGAACATGGCTGCCATTTGGTTTTTTGCCACCGTTGAAATGAGAATTCCCAAACACAAGGCCATCAAGATAAAAAGTACGGTTTCTAGCATCAGCAGAATAAAGCTTCCGCTTATCGGTACTTTAAATACAAAGTGTCCCATCAGTACAATTACAAAGGCGTTGGCGATTGATAACAAGAGGTAGGGGAGTACTTTCCCGACGATAATTTGTGTGGGGCGCAGCGGCGAAACCAGTAAAATTTCCATGGTTCCCAGTTCTTTCTCGCGGGTGATGGAAATGGAGGTCATCATTGCCGAAATCAGCATAAGAATCAGTGCCATAACTCCGGGAACAAACATGTAGGCGCTTTGCATTTCTTCGTTGAAATACATCCGCACTTCCGGTTCAATTTGCATGGGGAATTGAAGGTTGGGGTACAGTTTTTTTATGTAGTCGTTAATGATTCCTGAGGCGTATGAATTTACGAGCCTGGCCATATTCGGATCAGAAGCATCGGCAATCAATTGCACTTTGGCCTTTCCTTCTTTGGTAAGCTTTTCGCCAAAATCGCTTTCAAAAACAATCACCTGTTTTACTTTTCCCTTTCTGAAGATAGCATCAATATCTTTCGTAGTTTCCAGATTTTCATCCAAAATAAAATAGCCTGACGAAAGAATCTTGTTCGTGATTTTCATCGTTGTTTCATCTTTTGTCTGGTCGCAAATGGCAATGTGCACATCCTGAATTTCGTTTTTGATTACCGTACCAAAAACCAGCAATTGCATAATCGGAATTCCAAATAGAATCAGCATCGTCCGCGGATCGCGAAAAATGTGGTAGAATTCCTTTCGTATAAATGATTTTAGTTGTTTCATAATTATTAGCTTTTAGCTCCAAGCTGCAAGCTTTCTTCTTGAAGCTTAAAACTCGCCACTCGCGGCTGTTACCTTGCTATCTGTATAAAAACTTCATCCATATTTTTGGCCTTGTAGCGCTCTTTAAGTTTTGCGGGCGTATCGAGTGCTTCAATTTTGCCGGCGTCCATAATTGAAACGCGGTCGCAGTACTCGGCTTCGTCCATGTAATGCGTGGTTACAAAAACGGTAATCCCGTTGTTGGCTGCTTCGTAAATCATATCCCAGAATTTTCGGCGCGTTACCGGATCAACACCACCTGTAGGTTCGTCGAGGAAAACAATTTTGGGCTCGTGAAAAATGGCCACCGAAAAAGCCAGTTTTTGTTTCCACCCGAGCGGCAGTCCTGCAATCAGTTTTTTCCGGGCGCTTGTCATCTCCAATTTTTCGAGCAGCTCAGCTTCTTTTTCTTTTCGTTTTTTCGGAGGAATACCATAAATACCAGCATAAAGCTGAATGTTTTCAGAAACCGTAAGGTCTTCGTACAACGAAAATTTCTGACTCATATACCCGATGTTCTTTTTGATTTTTTCTGTCTCCCGGTAAATATCGTAGCCCGCCACTTTTAACTCGCCCGAAGTAGGCGACGACAGTCCACACAAAATCCGTATAGCAGTAGTTTTCCCGGCACCGTTTGCTCCCAGAAAACCGAATATTTCGCCTTTATATACTTCAAATGTCAGGTTGTTGTTTGCCGTAAACGATCCAAACTTTTTAACCAGGTTCTTTACTGTTATAATTTTATCCATATTCAGTCTTAGTTTTCAGTCTCAGTATTCAGTTAAAGAGCCTTTTTGCTTCCAAATTTCTCTGGATAGTTCATCATATAGTTTAGCAGTTTTCCAATTTCTTCACACTCGCTATAGAATTTTTGGTGTAAATCATCTTCCAAATATTTGCAGGCGCGTGCGAAGTCAATCCAGGACGCAGTTTCACTGTTTTCTCCATCAGAGTCAGTAAGCTTACTCAAAAAGTGTTTTGGATAAATTCGTTTCCGATAAGCTTCAGCAATATTGGCGCAAGTGGAACGTGACGATCTTCTGATTTGATCTGTCAGTGAATATTTTTCTTCTTTTGGAAACGATTTTGACGCTTCAAAAATATCCATCGCCAAACTGAATGCCTTTTGATAAACTATTAAATCTTTAAAATCCATAACATTATTTTTTTGCACAATTTATAACTGTCAACTGCGACTGCCTACTGCGACTTTTCCTGCATACTCATAAACACATCTTCAATACCTGCCGGAATTTCTTCCACAACAATATTTGTATGCTTCCGGCTTTCGAGGTAACTGCTCAGTTCTGTGTTTTCCGCTTCATCATCTTTCCCGGTAAAATGCACGTATTGTCCGAATGCAAAAACGGACTCTGCTTTTTGATTTGCACGCAAGTCGTTAATTAAACGGTACATATCATCAGAGCGAACGCGGATGATTTTGCGCGGAAATTTTTCTGTTATGTTTCTTGGTGAATCCACATCCATAATTTCGCCTTTTTGTACCAGCGCCACACGGTCGCAGAGGTCGGCTTCGTCCATGTAGGGCGTTGAAACCAGAATGGTAATGTCTTTTTCTTGCAGTTTTTTCAGCATTTCCCAAAACTCTTTTCTCGATACTGCATCAACTCCGGTAGTTGGTTCGTCGAGCACCAGGATTTTGGGCTTATGAATAAGTGCACACGACAGTGCCAGCTTTTGTTTCATTCCGCCCGAGAGCTTGCCTGCACGCCTTGTTTTAAATGGTTCGATTTGGTAGTAAATATCCCGGATTAAGTCGTAATTTTCCTGAACAGTAGTGCCAAATACAGTAGCAAAAAAGTTGAGGTTTTCTTCCACTGTTAAATCCTGATATAGCGAAAAACGTCCTGGCATATAGCCTACAATCTGTCTGATCTTTTTAAAATCATCGACAATATGAAGGCCATTCATAGTCGCACTTCCCGAATCCGGAACCAGCAAGGTCATCAGCATGCGCATCAAAGTAGTTTTCCCTGCGCCATCAGGACCGATCAGTCCAAACAACTCACCGCGCTCTACTTTTAGCGAAACCTCTTTCAGTGCCTCCGCGTCTTTATATGATTTTGATATGTTATCGATCTGTATCATAGCTTCCCCTAACCCCTCCGAAGGAGGGGGATTTGTTTTAGACGATTGGATATTTTCTCCGTATTCATTTTCGGTGAATTGTTAATATTCCTCCCCTGAGGGGAGGTTAGGTGGGGCTTAAAATTTAATCTCCCCCGGCATTCCGATCTTTAGAGTGCCATCGTTTTTAACCGAAACCTTTACAGCGTACACCAGTTTTACACGCTCTGTTTTGGTTTGAATAATTTTGGGGGTGAATTCAGCTTCCGATGAAATCCAGGCAACTTTTCCCTGTAAAGTTTGATTTTCGGTTTCCGTTTTATCGATCAGTACATCAACAGTTTGACCAATTTTTACCGACGGAAGTTGTGCACCGCTCACATAAACTTTCAGTGTAAGTTCTTCGAGGTTGGCCAGTTTAAACAGCGGTTTTCCCGGTGTTGCCAGTTCGCCTTGTTCAACGTAAGTTTCCAGAATAGTTCCGTTTGCAGGAGTAGTAACTGTACAGCGTTCCAACAAATCGGCGGTGCTGGCTTGCTGCGTATCCAGCACTTCCAGCTCTTTGTTCACCGAGGTAAACTGAGTTCGTGTACTTTCAATCTGACGTTCGAGAACATCGATTTGCCCCGTAATATCGTCCAGTTGTTTTTGTGTAGATGCGCCGTCTTTCAGCATTTTTTCAATACGCTGACGGTTTACTTGCAGTGTTTTTATCTGCGTTTCAAGAACTTCAACTTGTGCTTGAATCGATTGACGTTTGGCAATAATAGCTGCCTTTTGAGCTTCAATCTGTTTTAGTTTCAAACTAATTTGTACCGTGTCGATAAGAGCGGCAACCGCATCTTTTTCAACGGTCTGACCTTTTTCAATATTTAGTTGAAGTATTTTTCCGGTCGACTCCGACGAAACAATTACCGGGTCGGCTTCAAAATTTCCAAAAGCATCCGATTTTTCGTCGTTATTGTTGCAGGCAGAAAATAGGGCTGCAACCAGAATTAGTAATAATGTATGTTTCATATTGTGATGTTTTTATTGTTTTTCTGCAAACTGAGACTGAATACTGGACACTTTATTTCTCATTTTTGCCTTGAATTAAACTGTATTTTTCTCTGGCTTTGTTAAGCTGAATCTGGTGCAACTCCGCATTCAGTTTTGCAATAGTTTCTGCCTGAACATCCTGAATATAATCCGATGTTTTAATTGTTTCGTTTTCGAGCTTTGAGGCGGATGTTTTGACAATATTGCTGCGGAGTGTCACCATCTTTTTGTCTGTTTTTAAAAGCTTTTCCAGCTTGTAAATCTGTTCTTGTTGTTGTGCAAGCAGCACATTTATGTTTTGTGTAAATGTTTCTTCCTGCTGATTTATCGTTTCCGTTTGGAGTTGCAGTATTTGCTTTTCGCGGGCAGTTTTTTTCCAGTCGAAAGCATTCCACGAAACACCAACTCCAACCATGTAATAAGTATCAAAATTATTGTTGAGCATATTTAATCCTGGTCGTCCGTAACCCGCCTGTCCAAATCCAAAGACTTTGGGATTTCTTGTTTTACTTAACAGCTCACTTTGCTTATCAAGTCGGCTGCGCTGATTAGCAAACAATTCACTTTCGGGGCGGTTAATTGCAGTGTTTTCACTACTGTTTTCTTGTTGAAATCGGAAATCAGCATCTTCGTCAATATTTTTTCCGGTTAAAATTGAAAGAATATGAACGGCTGCACTTTTTCCGGCCAGCAACTGAATCTGGTTTTGTTCCATGTTCAGAATTTCTGCTTCTATTTCCCATTCTGCCGAGGCTTCAACAACTTGCGCTTTAATTCCCGAGCGAACCTCTTTTAGCTTTTCCTGCAGCACTTCAATCTGCGCTTCAAGAATATGATTTTGTTGATCAATGGCAAGCGCGGTAAAAAAGGATTGCGACACTTGTTCGTTCAATTTGTAAAGCTCCACTTCCAGCTGGCTCAAATTGCTTTTTAAAATGGCATCTTCTAATTCTGTATTCGCGGTTGTGATGCCACCGTCCCAGATGCTCTGTCGGAATTCGGCATACGCTTTATACTGGTCTTTCGACATGGGCGAAATATTTACCGGAAGATTAGGTACATCAATCTTTGTTACATCCGATTGGTAGGAAGCCTGTCCGTTTAGCGTAAGTTGCGGAAGGTTGGCAGTCTTCAGGTTTTCTTTTTTTAGAGCCGTGATCTGTTCCCAAATTCCCGCCTGTTTTAAATTCGGATAATTCTGTCGTGTCCAGCTGTAACAAGAATCCAGCATAACCTCATTCTGTGCAAATACCAGTTGCGCGGGTAGCAGCAATAGTAAAATTATCTTTTTCATTACTGAGATATTTATTATTGTGGTTGAATTGCCCTGATAACAAATGCTTTTACCTCTTTTTTGCGTTCTTTCAAAAACTCTTGTAATAGCTTATCATCGCCATTGCAGGCCACATTTTTTACCATTGGCCGGGCAGCAAACGGAAAAACACAAAGACTAATTATATTTACAATTAGGTGTTTAGGAGGCATTTTAATTATTTCCCCGCGATCCATTGCTGCTTCGATTGCGTCAATAATCGGTGCTATCTTAAATTGTTGCTTTTCTATAAATTGAAATAGAAGGGAGCCATTTCTGTTCATTTCCTTAATCAGGAAAGATGGAAGTTGTGGGTGTTTCAATAAAAGTTGAATATAAATGTCAATCACATTCTCCACTTTTTGAGTGAAGGGTAAATCTGAAAAAAGAACTTTTCCAATTTGAGGAAAAGCAATGTTCATAATCTTGGAAAGAATAGCATCGAATAACTTTTCTTTATTTCGGAAATAATAATGAAGTAAAGCTTTGTTTATTCCTGCACTGTCTGCAATTTCCTGCATACGGGAGCCCTCCATTCCTTTTTCCAGGAACACTTCAGTTGCGGCATCAAGAATTTTGTCTTCCGTATTGTCTTTTTTTATGCTGTTCATTTTTGTAGAATTAACTATTTGATTTAACCAATTGGTCAAAAGTAAGGGTAAGAAAATCATTAACCAAATGTTTTAACTAAAAAGATTAACTGTATGGTTAAAATTAAGATTCAGAAAATATTTTACCTTTATGAGAACTATCCGAAAACTATAAAATGAACAATTATGTGTAATCGATTTAGAATTCTTCTAATTGTATGTGTTGTGGCGTTAACGGCTTGTAATTCGAAGCCAAAGTCAACAGATTCATCCGAAAAATCTGCTGAAAATTGGATTCAACTTTTTAACGGAAAAGACATCAACGATTGGGATGTAAAGTTTAAAGATGAAGAGTTGGGTGAAAATTACCTGAATACCTTTCGGGTAGAAGAAGGTTTGTTGCGGGTATCATACGATAATTGGGAGGCCTGGGACGGAAAATTCGGTCATTTATTTTATAAGGATGAGTTTTCGCACTATAAACTTCGGGTAGTATATCGTTTTGTTGGCGAACAGGCAGCAGGAGGACCGGGTTGGGCGTACCGGAATAACGGTTTGATGTTGCACGGGCAAAGTGCCGAATCGATGGAATTGGATCAGGATTTTCCAACTTCGATTGAAGTACAGCTGTTGGGCGGCAACGGTACCGACGACCGGCCAACGATGAATGTGTGTACACCCGGAACAAACATTGTAATGGACGGAATTTTTACCGAGCAACATTGCCTTAGCTCTGCTTCAAAAACATTTCATGGCGACCAATGGGTAACCGTTGAGGTTGAAGTTCACGGCGGTGAAATAATTCGTCATTTTGTGGATGGAGAAGAGGTGCTTTCGTACGAAAAGCCGCAGTACGATCCAAAAGATCAGTATGCACAGAAATTAATTCCTGAGGATGGAAATCTGATTATAACAAAAGGAACGATTTCAATTCAGGCCGAAAGTGCACCTACCGACTTTAGAAAGATTGAGTTGTTAGTACTAGAAGAATAGCAATTGGATTGAATTTGAACTAAGTTCCGGTTGTAGACGATTTTTGTGTGATTTGCTGATTCCTTTCTTTTTTTGCTGCTCTTCTGTTGGCATAATTCAATGATAAAAGCGAGGTTGCAATAATGGCCATTCCGATAAGTGATGGGGCGTCCGGTTTTTCGTCGGCAATTAGTAACCAGCTTAAAGCTGCTCCCGAAACTGGGATCAGAAACTTCCATACATTCAGCAATGAGACTTTTACTCCCGGGCGTTTCAGAATTGTATTCCAAATGGTAAAAGCGGCTGCCGACAGAAAGCTTAGCCAGGCCAAAGCGTACCAGTATTTCGGAGGAAAAGGCCCCAAATGAACACCTTCAACAGGAACGGAAATCACCGATAGTAAAAAGCCGCCAATCATTAACGAGGTGGAACTTAGTACGGCGGGAGAGATGCCTTTGGAATATTTGGCTACCATTACGTTGGATGTTCCGGCAATCAGGTTATTCGTAAGCAGCAGTCCAATGCCCAGAAGTTCGAGGCCACTTTTCATTTCTACCTGCGACCGGCCAAGCGTAATAACTGCAATACCAGCTACGCCAATAAGGATACTTCCCGTTTTAAGCGGCGTCATTTTATCGTTGTGAAACGAGAAATGGGCTACCAAGGCAATAAACATGGGTTGCGAGCCGATAATCATTGCGGCCAGTGCACTGGGAACGAGATTTAACCCGCTATAAAACAATGAGTACTGAATAACGGTCTGCACCAGCGAAAGCAGTAGTATGAATTTAATATTTGCTTTTAATTCAGTGAAATATTGTAATGGTTTGCCAAAGTATATGAAGATGAGTATACCCGATATAAAAAAACGTATGCCGGCAAACTGAAGCGGGGTGTGATAGGTTAATCCAATTTTTACGCCAACAAAGGCTGTCGACCATAACCAACAGGCAAGTATGGCTAAAAATGTAGTGCTTCGTAAAATATTTCTCATATTGTTTATTCTGCTGCAAAGGTGAAAAATAAATCGGACATTAAACACTTCTATTTTAAAATTGGAACAATAAGGGTTAAAATTCAATATTGGTTAAGGAATGCTTTTTTAAATTTTTAAATTCTTATGAAAAAAGCGGCCGTATACTTTTAAAAAGGCTTAAATTGGCGAATCAATTTTGAAAATACTATGGCAAAGAGAATTATTAATAGCTACGACGAATTTGAAGCCCTCAAAGGAGAGATTATTGGTGTATCGGATTATGTTCAGATTACACAAGAGCAAATTGATAAGTTTGCTGACGCTACAATGGATCATCAGTGGATCCATACCGACCCGGAAAGAGCTGCTAAAGAATCACCATTTGGAACTACGATTGCACACGGCTATTTGTCGCTATCGATGCTTACCTATTTATGGTATAACGTGGTGGAAGTGAACAATGTGAAGATGATTGTAAACTACGGAATAGAGAACCTGCGTTTCCAGTCGCCGGTTAAAGTGAACGACCGAATTCGAGCTACAGTTTCGTTAAACGATATAAAAAATCTGAGAGGAATTGCCCGTATTCAGGTAAAAATTGTAGTTGACATCGAGGGGGAGAAAAAGCCGGCTTACGATGCCTTGGTGAACTTCCTCTATCATTTTGAGTAACAGAATAGTGTTAGCCTAAAACAAATTGGCAGGACAATAGTTATTTAATCCAATCCTATATTGTATTTTGAAAATGAAATGTGATTTTATTGATGGATACCTTGCATGAAATATTATTGTCGAAAGAAATTACTTGGCAGGTGGCTCTGGTACGAATAATCATTAGTTTTTTGGTGGGAACCTTGATTGGAGTTGAGCGGGAAACGCATGATCAACCAGCCGGTTTGCGCACACACATTTTAATCAGTATTGGAGCAACTATTGTAATGCTGATTTCTATTTTTATTCCACAAACTTATACCAGTTTTCAGAATGGCGACCCAGGAAGGATTGCTGCTCAGGTGGTTTCCGGAATTGGTTTTTTAGGAGCTGGCGCTATTTTAAAATTCGGGGCTGATGTAAAAGGCTTAACCACGGCAGCATCAATTTGGGCTATGGCAGCTTTGGGGCTTGCAATTGGAGCCGGGATGTACATTGTTGGATTAATAGGCGTGGTTGTTATTTTATTTGCACTAACAGTTATGAATCTTTTTGAAAAACGTTTGTTCAAAGAGAGGACGGTACGAAAAATAGAACTCTTTGTGAAGAAGGAACACTCAGATATACGAAAGTTTGAAGAAGTTTTCAAGAGCCAGGATATCAGGATTATATCTACCGGCTTTGAAAGGGAATTGAGTGAAATGAACGATAAAATTGTGTTTCTTGTGGGCGTAACCACAAAAATCAATATTCAGGAATTATGTGAAATTTTAGAAGAACAAAAAGGTATTGTTTCCATAAAGGTTGATATTCTGGAATAGATTATTTCTATTTTAATTTCTCCAACAAACCTTCGCACGCATCCTCCAGTAAATCCAGTACAAGCTCGAAACCCGTTGAACCTCCGTAATACGGATCGGGAACTTCGTCGTAATCATACGATTTGCTGAAGTCGGTCATTTTAAAGATCTTCTCCAAATCCGCTGCATTGCGTGCCATCTGTTTCAGATTTTGCACATTGGAATCGTCCATGCCAATAATCATGTCGAAATAATCGAAATCAGAATGTGGATCGAATTTTCGGCTAAGACTGGTTAAATTGTAACCCCGTTTTATTGCGTGCGATTGCATACGCCGGTCGGCAGACTCACCGGCATGCCAGCCAGAAGTTCCGGCCGAATCAATTTCAAAATGTTTTGCCAGCCCCTCATTTTTTACCACGCCTGTAAAAACAGCTTCGGCACTGGGCGAACGACATATATTTCCGAGACAAACAAATAGTATTTTTTTATTTTCCATAATTTTTAGCTCTAAACTTCGAGTCTCAAGCTGCAAGCCCGATTTCTTATATTGTTTTACTGAAAACTGTGACTGCTAAATGAGAGAAACTTATTCTTCCGAGTTCCAGATTTCGTAAGATTTTAGGGCTTGGTTAAGCAGCATTTCGTAACCATTTTTTACAGTGGCTCCCTGTGCTTTTCCTTTCGCCATAAACTGTGTTTCTTCAGGATTATAAACCAGATCGAACAGCAAATGTTTTTTAGTGATGGATTCGTACGGAATATTCGGGAAAGTATCTGTTTTGGGGTAAGTCCCCAGTGGCGTTGCATTAATAATGAGAAGCCTTTCATGCATCATTTGCTCATCAATATCTTCGTACCTGATTTCTTTTTCTTTTAGCTCTTCAATAGATGCTGAAACAAAGTCGATTCCCAGTTTATACAAAACATATTTCAAGGCTTTTGATGCTCCGCCAGTACCGAGTATCAGCGCTTTTTTGTGGTAATCTTTTAAAAGTGGACTCAGCGATGTTTCAAATCCGTGCGTGTCGGTATTGAAACCTTTCAGGTACACGTTGTCGCCTTCCCGTTTTACGCGGATTGTATTTACAGCACCAATTTCTCGGGCCGAGTCGTTCAACTCATCCAGAAAACGAATCACTTGTTCTTTGTACGGAATGGTAACATTGAAACCCACTACTTCTGGATTCGTTTTTACCACTTCCGGAAACTTATCAATGTTGTCGATTTCAAAATTATCGTAAGTAGAATCAATGTTTTCCGTTTCAAATTTCTCCGTAAAAAATCGTTTAGAAAACGAGTGGGTGAGTGGGTATCCTAGTAGTCCGTATTTCTTCATTTTATTTGTATTGAGTCGTAAGTTGTTAATATCCAGTATTCAGAGTCGGGTATATGGTAACTACTTTCTATTTTGTCAATTTCTTTCCAATGCCTTCTACTACAAAAATAAGTACAAAGCCAAATATTGCAAGTGCTATTGCTCCGAGCAGCCAAGCCTCGTGACCGGTAATCTGCTCGTAGGTTGCGGGAAGAATATTATGTTCGTCAATGGGCTTTAATTCCCCGTGACGATCAATTATCGTTTCTGTTACCTCTTTCCATGGCCATACTTTGTTTAGCGAACCTACCATAAAACCCGCCAGCATGGCAATGGTTAAATTATGGTATTTGCGGAGCAGCCACGATAACACATTCGAAAAAGCAATAATACCGATGCCTGCACCAACTAAGAACGTTAAAATTACAGCCAGGTTCATATCGCCAACGGCACCTAGTATAAACTTGTACATGCCCAGCAAAACAAGAATGAAGCTGCCCGAAATCCCCGGTAATATCATCGCACAAATGGCAATCATTCCCGAAATAAATACAAACAGATAACTCGTGTTGGCTTCTGCCGGCGAAATTACGGTAATGCTGTACGCTATTGCAATTCCGATTATCCCCGATAAAAGGGTTCCAAAGTTCCAGTTTTTGATGGAGCGCGACACATAAATTGCAGAAGCTACAATCAAACCAAAGAAAAACGACCAAACCAGAATTGGATAATGAGTTAGCAAATATTCGAGGCCTTTTGCCAGCGAGAAAACACTGATGCCAACACCAAGAAAAACGCTCAACAGAAAGGTGCCGTTTATTGCTATCCAGAATTCTTTAAACTTGCCCGTGAAAAACAATTTTATGGCATTCAGGTTGATCGATTTTATGGAGTTGATCAGTTCTTCGTAAATGCCAGTGATAAATGCAATTGTTCCGCCCGAAACACCGGGAACCACATCGGCAGCGCCCATACCCATTCCTTTAAGTACTAAAAGGAGATAATCTTTTGTTGATCTGTTCATTGTGTAATTTGAAATATTGGGAATTGAACTCTAATCATTGAAAACAATATCATTCAATTCTGACTCGCAATTTAAATGAGTTGCCAAAATACTAAATATGTGTGAGATTTTGTGTCACAAGCCGGCATTGCTTCTTTAACTTTATCTGCTTCCCAGCGTTATCAATAATATTCCGGCGAGAATTCCCAGCAGGTAAATTCCTTTTTGTTTTAGGTTTTGTTCTTTAAACAAAAGTGCGCCAAAGGTAAAGGTTACCAAGACTGCGCTTCTTCTTAGCGCTGAAATCATGGAGATCATTGAGCCTTCCAAACTAAGCGCATAGAAATAAAGAAAGTCGGCAATTACAAGCGTAACTCCAATTAGGGGAATTGCCCAACGCCATTTAAAAGGTGTTGTTTTCTTACGATTAGGATACCATAAAATTCCGAGAACGGGTAACAAAATGGCTACCTGATAAAACGAAAACCAGCCCTGGACAGCAATTCTGTCGATACGGGAAATAATGAATTTATCGTAAAGCCCACTTATGGAGCCTAAAATTGTAGCGCCAATAATCAGAAATATCCATTTGTTTTTTCTGAACTCGATGCCTTCGCGTTTTCCGGCAGTTGAAAAAAAGTAGAAAAACAGTAAGGTTAAAGTAACGCCAATCCATTGCAGGTAATTCAGCCTTTCCTGAAAAATAATGAGTGCTCCAACCAATGTCCAAAGCGGACTGGTGGATCGGATCGGAGCATAGATCGTTACAGGCAGATGTTTGATGGCAAAGAATGCTAAAATCCAACTCGATACAACAATGAATGCTTTTAGTAGTACCTGTAAATGTTCGATAAACGAAAGCGTAGGTGAATATAATCCAATGTGGCTGAAGAAATCAGGATAAAATTGGGAGCCGATTACTACCGGTAAAAAGATCACAGAACTGGTAACGGTGGAGAAAAACAACACTGGTATCACTGCATTATCGTTCAGCGAGGTTTTCTTGAAAATATCGTAAATACCCAGGAAAAAAGCGGATAATAAACCGGCCAGTGCCCACATAATCAAATCCTTTTTGCAAAGATAGATTATGGATCAGAGCTTAGCGTTTTTTGGCAGAGCGCAAGAGAATTGGAAACGAATATTTAATACCGGTCAGATATCTTTGTTCGAGCGTCGGAACTCATCAACAACCTTTTTTAGTCGCTTACTTTTTAGCGACCTTGGATAAATATCAAACAAGTAATTGATGTTTTCGAAATCTTGCAGCATTGCGGAGCGCAGCCATTCGAAAGCTTCTTTCTGTTTTCGGTCTTCCAAAAGGAAAGCTACAAGTCGGTATTTCAACATCGAGTCGTCGTTTTTCTCGATGCTCTGTTTAATCACCTTAATTGCTTTTTCATTCTCCTTTTGGTCGCGAAGTACTTCTGCCCAGGTCAACCAGACTTCGGTGTTTTCTGGATCAACTTTTACGCCTTGCTTAAAGGCTTTGAAAGCTTCGTCGTATTTGGCTGCATCTCTATTCACTTTCCCAAGTGTCAGCCAATATTCCGAGTTATCTTTATCCAAACGTGTTGCTTTCTTTATAAACACAACACTTTCGTCGAACTTCTGCTCAATCCACATTAATAAGCCGAGCCCGAACCACGCTGTATCGTTGTCGGAGTTTATTTTTACTGCCTGCTGGTAGTTGTATTCGGACTGTAGATTATCTTCCAGATTCAGGTAACACTCCCCCAAATAGCAGTAAGCATCGTCGTTATCGGGTTCTACCTCCAAAAACTCTTCGTATTTCTTTATGGCTTCTTCAAATCGGCCGGCATTTGCCATTGCATTTCCGATATTAAAGATTGCCATGTGGAAATTCTCGTTAATAGCCAGAGCATATTCGTAAGCATCAATAGCTTTCTGGGGTTGGTCGGCTTTGTTGTGTACAATCCCCAGGTTAAACCATGCGGTGTAGTTGTACACATCGTTGTCGATAAAACGGTTGTAGTATTCAATGCTCTTATTATAGTCACCCATTTGATCGGAGAAAAAGGCCAGATCATATAAAACCAAGTCATTCTCCGGATTAACTTCGTGCGCCTGTAGTAAATACTCGAAAGCATTTTTTATTTCTCCGGTCTGAATGTATGCAGAAGCAATGTGGTAAAGAATTTCATCCGCTTCGCCATCGGCATATTTTACGGCTTTCCGAAACGACTTGCGAGCCTCGTTATCGTTGCCCATGATTAGCCAGGCCGAGCCTTTCAGTAGATGAACATCGGGGTTTTGTGCTTCAACTTTTTCAGCAAAATTAAGGTATTTGTGTGCCTGATTGTATTTGCCTTTACTGATGAGAATTTGCGCATACTTTAACTGTAGCGGTACAGCATTCGGATGAATTTGTATGCCTTGTACAGCCGCTATTTCAGAAGCATTTAAGTCGCCTTCGTCCATTAACTGGTCGACAATTCCTTCAAATTCCGAAACATCAAAATATTTCTTTCTACCAGAGATCAGCGAGCTTTTAAATTGCTTAAGTGCTTCACTCATATCCTCTTCCCTAAAACTATCTCTTTCCTCGTTCATTGGCAAAAAATGAATTCGCGAAATTAGTAATAAAGCTGAAAAGAAAAAACACCATTACAGATGCTGGTCGCGCAATAAGTCGTTTACCGTTTTTACCGGGTTAAATGTTTCAATCGGAACTTCAACAAAAAGCGTATTCCAATTGCTCATTGCACCATTCCAGAGTCCGGGTAATTCCTGTGCTTTTAGTTCTTTTCCGTCTTTCGACTTTTTCGAAATGAAACCCGTTGCCGGATCAGTATATTTTGTGAGATCGTATTTCTCATGTAAATAATTTCTTACTCCACACACCAAATCTACCGGGTTAAAATGGGTGGCATTTTTAGCGATACTTTGTTGCTGAATACTACCGGGATCAATCTGTGAGCTTTCAACCACTTGTAACGATACAGTTTCATCTGGGTTTTGTGCCCAAAATGGACCACCGCCGGGTTCCCCTTCGTTACGTACCATGCCGCAAACCCGCAAAGGCCGGTTTGCTTTTTCTTTCAAATAGTGGTATAACTGCTCTTTCTCAGTGTAGTATTGGTTTTCTGCTGGTTTTGTATTCAGCGTGTTTTCAAGAAAATTTGCCGCTTCGGCCAGAAATGCACTTCCAAGAGCTACCGGGTGTTTTTCATTTAATTCTTTTTGGTAATAGAAAAGCTTTTCCTGGTATTTTAACAGTACGCCTGCAAGTGCCTTTTTGTAATCGATAGTTGGCAACTTTAATCGATCGGGCACTACATTATCGATATTTTTAATGAAAACGATGTCAGCATTAAGTTCGTTCAGGTTTTCAATCAAAGCGCCATGTCCAGCCGGACGAAACAATAAACTACCATTTTCGTTTCTGAATGGTTTATTATCCAGATCAACTGCAATAGTGTCGGTCGATGGTTTTTGCTGACTAAAAGTTACCTCAAAAGTAACGTCCAGTTCTTTTTCGTATTTATCTTTTACCCAAGCGAACAAGGCTTCAAAACCATCCTGATGTTCCGGCGAAACAGTAAAATGCAGTCTTACTTTTCCGTTGTTGTCTTTCGCATATTTAGCACCTTCTACCAAATGTTCTTCAAATGGTGTACGCGACCCGTTTTTGTATAAGTGAAATTTGAGCAGCCCTTTTGGTTTATTCCCATAGTCGAGCCCATGAGCAGCTAAAAGGTACTCAATTTTGTTTTTTACAGAATCTTCTGCACCATCTTGCTTCATGCGCTCTTTAATTTCGTCGGAAAAAGCAAACTTGTCCAACTTGGCAATGTATTGCGCTGCTGCTTTATTTTCATTCAGCACCTCTTCTCCCGATTTTGTTTCGCAAGCTTCCAGCGCTTCAAAAAGCGCTTTAAACATTCTACTTGCAGCTCCCGAAGCAGGAACAAATTTTAGGGGCCTGATTCCTGCCGCTACTCGTTCATTATAACGGGCAATACGTTTACCTAAGTCTTCTTCGCTGAGTTTTATAATGCCGTTTCCTACTGACGCAGCTTCTTCAATTGGTAAAAAAGGAAAGCCCTTTTTGAAATTTTCAATTTGAGCCAGAACGGTTTTTAACTCACTTCCTCGTTGCTTAATTTGTAGCGTATCTTTGTCTGAAAACATATTCAATTTTTGTTTATCTGATTTAAAAATAGGCATTTGATTCTTGATTTGAAACCGATTCCCCGGTAGATTGGCCTGAAAGTTTTCAAGAAGTGTTGATAAGTTTTAGCTAACTCAGCGTACTACTGATTTTTATCTATTTTTGTGCCTTAATTTAATGTTAATGGAGCGAAAGGTATATAGTTGGGGGCATAACAGAAGGTATAACGACTTTCCTACCTATTTCAGAAACTTGTTTTCTGAACGTGTGCAAAAGGTTTCGGTAGATGCCGGTTTTACGTGTCCTAACCGCGATGGAACGAAGGGAGTTGGTGGCTGTTCGTATTGCAATAACAAAACCTTTAAGCCTACCTATTGCAACCTTGAAAATACAGTAACAAGCCAGGTGACGCAGGGGATTGAATTTTTCTCTAGGAAATATAAATCGATGAAATTTCTGGCTTATTTTCAGGCGTATACCAATACGTATGCCCCGATTGAAGATTTGAAACGACTTTATGAGGAAGCTTTGCTGCATCCGAAAATAATCGGCCTGGTTATTTCTACGCGGCCAGATACGGTTGATGAAGAGTTGCTGGACTATCTTGCAGAACTAAGCCGGGAAGTATACGTGATGGTTGAGTTTGGTTTGGAATCACACCTCGACCGAACACTGGATAGTATTAACCGGGGACACACTTTTGCCGAATCGGTTTGGGCACTTGAGGAAACAGCAAAACGCGGGATCAACAACTGTGCCCATATGATTCTTGGCTTGCCAGGTGAAAGTCATCAGGATATTATGGAGCAGGCGCGTGTAATTTCGCAGTTGCCTGTAAAAAATCTTAAGCTCCACCAATTGCAAATTCATAAACGAACCTTATTGTCCAAACAATACGAAGAGCACCCAGATCGGTTTAACCTTTATACTGCCGAAGAATACATCGACTTGGTGGTTGATTATTTGGAGTTGCTAAATCCTTCGATTATTTTGGAGCGCTTTATCAGTCAGGCTCCTCCTGAAATGCTGATTGCACCCAAATGGGGACTTAAGAATTTTGAGTTTGTAGCCAAAGTAGAGAAACGCTTTGCCGAGCGAAATGCCTGGCAGGGGAGGCTGTTTAAAGCCTGAGCTATTTTTCCATCAACACTATCTTCTCGTTTCCCTTTTTTACAATTTCATTAAAATAGTATTTGATTTTTGAATAGTCATCGGCAGCATATACAGACTTTTTAAAGTAAATGGAAAACGAAAGTGTTATGGTACTTTTACTTTGCATAACTCTGTATTCAATTTCAGCCAAATTATTTTTCACGGTAAAGTTTTCAGGGATGAAATCTACTTGGTATTTTTCAGGGATTTCAAGAGTAGAGCTATAAATACGTTTCCAGGGGTAAACCATATCAATTGGATAAGTGCGTTTTTCCTGGTTAAAGGGGTTATCGTCAATCGGTTCATTAAGGAAAGGGGCAATATAAAGTTTATTGGCAATTTTTTCGGGTGTGATTTTCGGTGAAAACTCGTAGCTGTAATCTTTTTTCGGCGAATCTGATTCTCTGATTTTAACAGATTCTTTATCTGTAGTGTAGTTCTTCTTATTTAGCTTTTCAATAAGTTTCTCTACATCATCTCCAATATCGTTTCTAAGTTCTAAAGCTTCGTATTCTGTTGCCGAAGTTTTAACAGAGGCTTCCATCTCATTATCATTTAACTTCAATTGAATGAAGGTACTGATTCTGGAAGGAATCTCAGATTGAAGACCTACCCAGGTGACATCTTCATCTTCGCGAACAAGCAAGCCTTTGTCGTTAATACAACTCGGGGGGATTCGGAAAGCTGAATTATTTAATTCTGTGGCATCAGATAGAATATTGAAATTATCTGGTTTAGCAAAGATTATAACATTGTTAAAGAAATGACTGTATGGATAATCTACGAGTATCTTTCCATGATCTCGGGTGCTGATTAAAAGAGGATATGCTTCTATTTCAACAGCATTTAGTAACCCAATAGTTAGAAGGTTTAAATCGGCAGAATTTCCATACTTATCGTCAAGCATATTGCCGGCAGACTTTGATGCAAATTTTCCGTAATGTTCATTCCAGTTAAAGTTGTTTTTTACGAAATCTACAACTTCTTCGAATCTATCTTTTTCTGGCTTTTGGAGTAGTGCATTTACATCGATTATTTTTGGTGCCAGTTTCTCACATTTTTTAATGAACCTTCCGAAGTCAGCATGTTTTACCATGGTTTTAATCATATCTGGCCAGGTCGATATAATTTCTTTGTCGCCACCTGTAGGAAAATGTATTTTCGCTAACTGAAAATCAATTTTCATGATGTAGTCGTTCATCGACGTGATATACTCTTCACTTTCAAAAGCAGGTACATCTTTCATTACAAATTTGTGTATATAGTCGTTATAGGTTACTCCCGCAAATGTGTTTTTAAACCCGCTATCTTCGTATGAGTTGTGTGAGTCGAGTTGACTGGCTCCCTGTAAAACGTATGAATACTCGTAAAAAGGGATCATACGAACGGTATATTCGCTGTAAATTGTTGGGATTTTTTCCTGAAAGCTCCAGTCTCTCAAGTTAAATATATAGGGCGTTGTAATCGTATAGGTTAAATCGATTATTGAGCCGGCCTTTACATTTGGCATTGCAAATTTTCGAACCATCCAATATTCGTTCACTCTTTCATCGTGCATATCTTCTTTTTTCAATTCGGTTTTAGTTAAAAAACCATTATCATAATTGTAAGTGTATGCAGTTAGCTCTATAATTTTTTCATATATATCCCCTTCCCTGTAATATGGGATTTCAATTTCGGCATATTTTATTCCTGCTTCAGATAGGATCTTAATTCTTTTCGATTGTTTGAAAGTGATATCAAAAGATGACTCGTTTCGCACAAAACGTGAGCTTCCTCTGTTAAACAAGACTACAGCTTCGGCATTTTTATCTTTAGAGTAGGTTGTTAATTCAATTTCGTCTTTGCCAACCTGATCAAAATAATTTGAAGAATTTTGACCAAGACTCGCAAAAAGCCCAATAAATAGAAAGAGAGTTGTGCTTAAAAGGATTTTCATTTTAGTTTATTTTGGTACTTGTAATGTATGTTGAATGTTCTGCATCTAATGTTTTTTGCAGAAAATCATATAAATCGTTGTATTCATTAATCGGATAATTCCCACGTTTTAGCATAAACTGTTTCGTTATTTTTATGCTGTCGCCAACTTGCGAAGAAGCAATTGAATAGGAGCCAAACTTGCTTGTTATCGTAATATTTTCAGGGAGGTTTTGAACCTTGTAATCTGAGGGAATACTGTAGGTTTGAATATCTTTTTGGAATATTGGATAATCTATTTGAACAGGAAAGTCCCTTTTGTCAGGTGTTTCAGTTATCGGTATGTTTAGTGCCAGGGGCTTAACTATAATGTCGTTACCATATGTTTTGTAGATGTCGTTTGATTGGGCAGTATAATGTATTGTAATATTGCTTGAATCTCTGTGGGGAGGTTGAAAGGTAATATTTGTTGGCTCAAAAGAATCTTCAACGATTATCTCTCTTAATATCTTTTGCCTTTTGTTTTCGTTATAATTGTTTGATATCTGGTTCAGCATCTCATACTGTTTCCCTCTGTATTTAACGTCAAACTGCGCATTTGTTACACTTTGTGAATAATACTCAAATTTGATATTTCTTTCTTGTAAAACCTCTGCTGAAGAGAGTGCCGGAGTTCTTGTAAAAAAGCTTCTATTCTCATTAATAACAAATACCTCACGGCCTTGAATGAATGTCCCCACATATTTAAAAGGATTGTCGCTGGTACAGTCAACCCAAAGCGTGTCGTTTTCCATCGGAATACATGTAATTATGTGGTTTGATTGCTGAGAGGGCATAGAACGATCAATTTTTTTGATATTTTCGCCTGCAAATATTTTGGCGTAGTGTGAATCTATATTTACGACTTTTAATAAAGCTCTAAAATAGTTGCTCAACGCTTTGCAATCGCCATATCGTTTCCCTGCAACATAGCTTGCCGGATAGGGTTTCAGTCCACCTGTTTCAATACTAATATTAACATATCGGGTTTCGTCCTGCAGATAATTATACAGTGTTTTTATAATCTGTTCTTCGTCTTGAATGCCATTTGTTAATGCTTTGATCCGTTTGATCTCGTAGTCTGGTAAATCAGTAATGTCTTTAATTAAACCGTATTGCCAGAAACCAAATTCTTCCCAGCTTTTTAAAGAGCCATCTATCTCAAATTTGAAGTTTTCTGGAACAATTACTACTGAAGGAAGTGAATCATAAATAGTTGGAGCAAAAGTTTCATCTTTTATGTTTCCGTCGTATTCTGCTTCCCATTGGTAGGTATAATTAGAATCGGTTGAATCTACTTTTAAAGAAGAAATATTTCGAGCCTTATAGTTGATCTTATAGTCCTTGGGGATTTCAACTATTAGTGTTGATTTTGTAGTCGGAATATCTGTGTCAAGTATTGGCGTCCAATAAGCTAAATGAATGAATTCATTTTCTTGTTCTTCAAACTCGTAATGGATAATGTATGGGTAAATGTTATGTCTAAGAGTGAATTCTTTTACCCATTGGTCTTCGTAGAATGAGAACGAGGGAAAAGAACTGTGTTCCCGAATGTCTTTCCGGCTAAGCTTTTTTACTACATTTCCATCTTTGTCTTTAATATATGCCTGAATTTTTGATACTTGGGTTAAGTTTGAAAATGGTATTTGTATTTCAGTATAGGCTTCTCCGCCTCGTTTGTTTATGCATATTTCGAACGAGTGTAATCGAGTAATTTTTTTATTTCTTACTGATATAAATGTATTTTGTTCTATTAGTTCCGCATCTGGTGTCTGGGTCTTTAATTTAGGAATTAAGGCCATGTAGAAAAATACAAAAAAGCTTATGAGGGTATATTTATTCATAAGTCAATTAATGCGGTTTGTTGTATTGGTAATAGTCTGCTGCATTAGGGAACTTGTAAGTCGGCTAATCAGGTGCTGTAGACAAATATAATATTTAAAACATTGGTTGATAATTACAGATAAACGAAATCACTAATTTAGATATTGTCTAATTAGAACTGGTTTGGTATTGATTTTGGGAAACGTCTTGCCGAGCGAAATGCCTGGCAGGGGAGGCTATTTTATGCCTAAGTTCCAAAACTATTTTTTAATAAACAAAAAGAGGCGCGAGGGACAGAAGTCCGGATTTTAATTGTTTAATTAATGTTTTATCGTTCGGTCGTCTATAACTACCAGCCGATATTTATGGCCGTCCATTACAACACGATGAGAATCAATGTGCAGGTGTTTAGTTTTTACTTTGTTGTTGATTACAAAGTCGCGAATCAAAACCATCTCAGAAACATTACTCCCCGAAAGCAACTCGCGTAAGCGGCAATTTTTGCAAAATCCGTTATCCTGTGGCGAAAATTTATCGCGCTGGGTACAGCCCATTATTTCGCAAAATTCGTGATCGATAATATCGCCTTTATCACTTTGGGTGAGTTGCTGAAAAGATTTATTATAAAACTTTACCTTGAAATCATGGTCGGTGAGAAAAATAGCTTGCGGGTGGTGTTCGATCAATTGATTGATGAGGTCGTTGGCTTCTTCAACTTTACAAAATTCTAGTCTCATAGCTCTCTGGTTTTACTGGTTTGTTTTGTTTTTTCCGCTGTTGAAAGTGTATATTGAAGTTATGAATTATTCGCGAATAATTCAATCATACATGTTTTTAAAGATAAAATAAGGATGGGCTACGAATCAACTGATCCGAACACTCGTTTTAACAAACTACTAACTCGTGCTGCCGGGTTTTCTCTGATTTGTTTTTCTTCATCAGCAATTTTCAGAAACAAGCCGTCAAGAGCTCTGGCTGTTAAGTAATCTTCAAGCTCAGTATCTACTGGTTTTAATCCGGCAATTTGTCCGGCTACACCATTGGCTAGCGAGTTCCATTTTCCGGTAAGCGAATCCCAACTTTCTTTAGTAGAAACTCCACCAACCAATTCTTTTTCAACCGACGATTTTATTTTAGGGCGATATAAATCGAACAACTGATTGTAGGTGGTTTTGTGCAGGTATTGCGTTGCTGCATTGTCCTCTCCTTTTAGAATTCCAACGGCATCACTAATTGTCATGCTTTTAATACTGTTTACAAAAATCGGCGCAGCTTCTTTCGCAGCGTCTTCGGCAGCCCTGTTAATTTGGAGTAAAACATCTTCAACCAAATCCTCGCCGCCTGGTATCCTTCTTATGTTATCGACAATAACGTTCGCTTCCGGCGGCAATAATATTTTAACTAATTCATCTTTGTAATAGCCATCCGTTTGTCCTAAAATGTCAGCAGAATTATTCGCTCCGCGAACCAAAGCTTCTTTTAGTCCGGCAACAATTTCACTTTGCGTTAAAGGCGCACTTTCGCCTAAAGTTTGATTGGCAAGTTGTGTTAATTCGGCACAAGAGCTAAGGAATAACAGTAAAAGTGGGAGTAGTTGTTTTATTTTCATGATTTTTTTATGAGTATAACGTCTTATTTGTTAAATAGTTTTTTCACCAGATCATTTCTCCCTTTCTTTTCCAGTTCACGTTTAATTGAGTTTTTGAATTCATTTTTATACCAGAAGAAGAACTGACGCTGATTTTCTTTTGCATGTTTGTTTTTAGCCGTGTAAATTTTCTCCATTGTGTAAGGATGGTAGCCCGAATAATAAACAACGGTTGCCAGAGTCATTGGCGTTGGTGTGAAATCCTGAACCTGTTCAAGCCTGAAATTCATCTGCTTGGTTTTTATAGCTAAATCGGCCATGTCTTCCGACTGACTTCCCGGGTGGCTTGAGATAAAGTAAGGAATGAGTTGCTGATTTAGTTTTTCTTCTTTATTTATTTTTTTGAATTCTTCGTTAAGCTCCTCAAATAATTTAAATGAAGGTTTACGCATAAACTTCAGCACTTCATCCGACGAATGCTCGGGTGCAACTTTTAACCTACCTGATACGTGGTGTTTAATTACTTCGCGCAGATATTCGCGATTTACTTCGTTTACTTCTTCGTCGCGGGTTTTCTCAAGAATCATATCGTAACGAATACCGCTGCCAACAAAAGCTTTCTTAACTTTTGGGTGCTGACGCACTTTCCGGTAAAGGTCGAGCATTGGTTTGTGGCTTACATCCAGATTTTTGCAAACCGTTGGGAAAATACACGACGGACGTTTACACTTCCGGCAAATATCTTCATGTATTCCCTTCATTTTATACATGTTTGCCGACGGCCCCCCAAGGTCGGAAATATAACCCTTGAAATCAGGCATCTGCGTAACCTGCTCAACTTCTTTTAATACCGATTTTTCAGAACGGCTGGCAATAAATTTTCCCTGGTGTGCAGAAATGGTGCAAAACGTACACCCTCCAAAACAACCGCGGTGAATATTTATCGAGTGCCGGATCATTTCGTAAGCCGGGATAGTTTCTTTGTTGTGGTAACGCGGATGCGGAAGCCGAGTATAAGGTAAATCGTAAATCTTGTCGATTTCGTTTTCTTTGAAAGTGGGCCACGGCGGATTAACCACTACTTTTTTGTTACCAATACGCTGCACAAGCTTTTTAGCCTCCATTTTATTCGACTCTTCTTCAATGTGCATAAAGTTGCGCGAATATTCTTTTTTGTCGTTTAAACAGGTTTCATGCGAAGCCAGTTCCAGTTCGTCCCAATTTTTTTTGGTGGCATAAGCCTCGTCTTCACCAATCATAAAAGCCGTTTGTGGAATACTGGTTAAGCTTTCAATTGGTATTCCACGTTGCACTAGTTTGGCAAATTCAACAATCGATTTTTCGCCCATGCCGTAGAACAACAAGTCGGCTTTGGTATCTTCCAAAATCGATGGCATTAGTTTATCCGACCAATAATCGTAATGGGTTACCCTTCTTAACGAAGCTTCAATTCCGCCAATTACAATCGGAACATCAGGATAGAGTTCTTTCAGTATTCCACAGTAGGTAATGGTAGCATAATCGGGGCGTTGTCCCGAGCGTCCACCCGGCGTGTAGGCATCGTTGTGGCGTTTCCGTTTTCCGGCGGTATAATGGTTTACCATCGAATCCATGTTTCCCCCGGTTACTGCAAAAAACAGGTTTGGCCGCCCCAACTTTTTAAAGTCGCGCAGGTCGTCTTTCCAGTTTGGTTGCGGAACAATGGCAACCCGCAAACCTTCGTGCTCGAGCACACGCCCAATAACAGCGGCGCCAAAGGATGGATGATCGATGTATGCATCGCCTGTAAACAGAATCACATCAATATCGTTCCATCCCAATTGCTCAACTTCTTTTTTTGATGTGGGGAGCCACAGGCTTTTATCTAAATTAATATCCAATGCTCAAATTTTTATTTCTATAACAAATTCAGGGCAAATATGATCAAAAAAAATGTGTGCAGCGCACTATCTTGTTGTTAATCTGAATAATAAAATAGAGCTTCTAGCATCGTTTATGAAAAATACCAGAGCAAAATGACCAGGGTACGTTAAGCCTGAAAACCAAACGAATTGATTGACTTGCTAGTTGCAACGGCAGCCTCTGCCAATAAACAATATTAAAAAGATGAAAATTGAAAAAACATTCTATTTTTGTAATAGAACTAACATGTGGATTATTCCGTAAGTTGCAATAAATGGAGTTACTCAATCCTAGGGATGTATTTAAAGATCGGCCCGCCCTACTTGCCAGTGGTGATTACTTCGCCAAGTTTCTGATGTATATTTTACGATTCGACAAGCTTAATAAACTTTACAGCCAGATTGCTGAGAAGCAGGGGGTGAATTTTATTGATGAGTTGATAAAATCGTTGGAATTCAATATTGAATTTGATGAAAGACAGCTGATAAAAATTCCGAAAGAAGGACCGTTGATTATTGTTGCCAACCATCCGCTGGGAGGTTTTGATGGTTTGTTGCTCATCAAATACATTTCGATGGTTCGAAAGGATGTAAAAGTACTAGCCAACTTCTTGCTTAAAAAGATTGAGCCGGTGGCAGAATTCTTTCTTTCTGAGAATCCTTTTGATGTGGAGGAAGGAGCAGCCGGTTTAGCTGAAGCTCGCGAGCATTTAAAGAATAATGGAGTGCTATGCTTGTTTCCTGCAATTGACGTGAATACCAAAGATACCTTTGACGGTATAACCGATAGAGTATGGCAATTTCCGGTGGTTCGGTTTATAAAAGATTGTGCAGTCCCGGTTGTCCCGGTTTTATTTCAGGCAACCAATAGCCGTTTATTACATTTGGTTGCTAAGATTCATCCTTCGTTGAAACATGCCCGTTTACCTTCCGAGATATTAAGTAAGAAACATAAAAATATTAAGCTTAGGATAGGTAGTGCAGTGCAAGTGGAGGAGCAGGAACGTTTTGAAAACATCTATCAGTTTGGGCGCTATCTCAGGGCAAAAACTTATAGTATGGAATCGGATATTGAAGTAAAACGATTTTTTAACTATAACCTTAAACCTGCATCTAAAGTACAGCCGATTATTGAGCCGGTTTCGAAAGAAAAAATTCTGAAAGAAATACAGTCGCTAAAATGCGATGGAATGCTGTTTAAGCTTAAAAACTACGTAGCCTACTGTGCTCCGTCGAGCGATATTCCGAATGTGTTAAATGAAATCGGGCGTTTGCGCGAGATTACTTTTCGCGAGGTTGGCGAAGGCACAAATAACGCTATCGATATTGATGAGTTTGACCTTTATTACCACCAGCTAATAATTTGGGATGAAGAGGAACAGCGAATTGTTGGTGCATACCGTTTGGGTAAAGGCAAAGAAATTATGTCACAATTTGGCAGGCGTGGTTTTTATCTGCACAGTTTATTTCGGATGGATGAGCGTTTTAAACCTATTTTAGAGGAAAGTTTAGAACTAGGTCGTTCGTTTGTAATTAAAGAATACCAGCGAAAACCAATGCCTCTTTTCCTGCTATGGAAAGGTATTTTGTATTTTCTGCTGAAAAATCCGGAGTATCGTTACCTGATCGGGCCGGTAAGCATCAGTAATAATTATTCGAAAGTTTCAAAAGACCTGATTATTCGGTTTATAATGCGCAACCACCTGAACTGGCAAATGGCAAGCTACATTAAACCGCGAAATAGCTACAAATTTAAAAGCGATAATACCGATCTGAACCTGTTAATGGAAAATATGGATCACGACATCAACCGTTTGGATAAAATCATTGGCGATTTAGACGAAATGAACCCGGGTTTGCCGGTATTGCTTAAAAAATACATCAAGCTGAACGCCAAAATTATTGGCTTCAATGTAGATCCAAAGTTTAATAACTGCCTCGATGGCCTTATTTTACTCGATGTTTACGATGTGCCAAAAAACACGATCGAATCGCTTTCAAAAGAAGTTAATGATGGCTCTATTCTCGACCGTTTCTATGGAAACCGGGAATAAAATTTACAAGAGCTCTTCCTGCAGAATATTTTTAACCCGACCAACTTGTCCGTCTTCCAACATCACTTTTATCCCGTGTGGGTGAATTGCAGAGTTGGTAAGGATCTTTTTCACTACACCTTCGGTAAGTGCACCGGTTCGCTGGTCTTTCTTCAAAACAATTTCAACCAGTAATCCGGGTTTTATATTTCTTCTTTGATTTCCGTCTAACATTATGCGTACATTTTATTACGAAGTTCCTGAATGCGTTCATCACTGATGTAATCATCATAATTCATCAGTTTGTCGATGGTGCCATTTGGAGTTAGTTCGATAACGCGATCACACACTGAGGATATAAAAGTGTGGTCATGCGACGACATAAATACGTTTCCCGGGTAAGTAATAAGGTTGTTGTTAAATGCCTGAATCGATTCCAAATCGAGGTGGTTGGTCGGAGTATCAAGCACCAATGCATTCGCATCAAGCAACTGCATACGTGCAATCATACAACGCATTTTTTCTCCTCCCGAAAGTACATTTACTTTTTTGTAGATTTCTTCGCCGGCAAACAACATCCGGCCTAAATAACCGCGCACAAAAACCTCGGTTGTATCGTTGGTAAACTGGCAAAACCAGTCGAATAATGATTTGTCGGTTTTGAAGAATTCTGAATTATCAATCGGAAGGTAAGCAGTAGTGATTGTTTGTCCCCACTGGTAAGTGCCCGAGTCGGGTTTACGATGCCCGTTAATAATTTCAAAAAGTGTTGTCATGGCACGATGGTCGCGTGACAGGAAAATTATTTTTTCTCCTTTTTGAGCAGAGAAAGTAACGTCTTTAAATAAAGTGGTTCCTTCAACGCTCGCGCTCAAATCTTCAATATCAAGAATTCTATCACCGGCTTCACGTTCCGGTTTAAAAATAATGCCGGGGTATTTCCGTGTCGAAGGTTGAATATCTTCCACATTAAGCTTCTCCAGCATCTTTTTACGGCTGGTAGTTTGCTTCGATTTAGCCACGTTGGCACTAAACCGGGCAATAAATTCCTGTAGCTCCTTCTTTTTCTCTTCAGCCTTTTTATTCTGTGCTGCTTGTTGTCTTAGCGCCAACTGACTGCTTTCGTACCAGAAGCTGTAGTTTCCGGCAAACATTTTTATCTGGCCGAAATCAATATCAATGGTTTGTGTACTTACTGCATCTAAAAAGTGGCGGTCGTGCGAAACCACCAAAACAGTGTTTTCATAATTCGACAGGTAATTTTCGAGCCAAACCACTGTTTCCAGGTCAAGATCGTTGGTAGGCTCATCGAGCAGCAAATTGTCTGGATTTCCAAATAAAGCCTGAGCCAGCAAAACACGCACTTTGTGGTTACCGCTCATGTCCTTCATCAGTGTATAATGGAATTCTTCTTTTATACCCAGGTTGCTAAGCAGTGTTGCGGCATCGTTTTCTGCATTCCAGCCGCCCATATCGCCAAATTGTTCTTCCAGTTCTCCGGCTTTTATACCATCTTCTTCCGAAAAATCAGGTTTGTTATACAAAGCATTCTTTTCCTGCATCAAGTCCCACAACTCGGTATAACCTTTCATTACTGTATCAAGCACGGTAAACTCATCAAAAGCAAAGTGATCCTGACGAAGAACTGAAAGTCTTTCGCCCGGGCCAAGCATAATGCTTCCGCTTGTAGCATCAATATCGCCAGAGATAGCTTTTAAAAAAGTTGATTTACCGGCGCCGTTCGCTCCAATAACGCCATAACAGTTTCCTGCTGTGAATTTTAGGTTTACATCCTGAAACAATACGCGCTTTCCAAACTGTATGCTTAAATCTGAAACAGTAATCATTTTCTAATCCATTTTAATTAAGCCCCCAAAAGGGCGTGCAAACGTAAACAATTATTTTGGAACGGAGTAGTAATTAATAATCGTTATTCGATCGAATGTATAAAATTAATAATGAGCTAACTGAGTATTTTGTTTTATTACACGCTTTTAACTTTTACTTTAAATACAAATTACTGTCGCCATAACTCAGAAATCGAAATCCATTTTTTAACGCGTAATCGTAAACCTGTTTCCAGTCTTCACCCAAAAAGGCACTAATCAGCAATAAAAGCGTGCTTTGCGGTTGGTGAAAATTGGTAAACATTCCTCGGATCAGTTTGAAACTGTAGCCCGGAAGAATGATGATCTGTGTAGAAAAGCGAATGGCTCTTTCGTTGTTTTCAGCCAGAAAATAGATAATGTTTTGTAAAGCCTTTTCGAGCGAAATGCTCGCTTCATTTTCGTAAGGTTCCCATTGTTTCACTTCGGGATGAAAAGGATTGAAACGTTTTTCTTCCAGTTGCAAGCCCAGCCAGTATAAACTTTCTAACGAGCGAACCGATGTGGTTCCTACAGCAATAATATTTTCAGAATCTTCAAGAAACGCACGTAAAATATCAATCGGAATAATCACCTGTTCGTGGTGCATGGTATGTCCTTCAATGGTTTCCGATTTTACAGGTTGAAAAGTTCCTGCACCTACATGGAGCGTAATTTCGCGCGAGGTAATATTTTTTGTTTTGAGTTGCTCAAAAACCTTCTCCGTAAAATGTAGTCCGGCAGTTGGAGCAGCTACCGAGCCATCAATTTTTGCATAAACGGTTTGGTACGTTTCTTCGTCGCTGTCTTCTGTGTCGCGGTTTAAGTAGGGGGGAATAGGTAGTTGACCTATGTGTTCAATAATCTCTGAGAAATGAACGCCTCCATTCCATACAAACCGAATGTGAAAAGAATTGCTTTCCTGTGCAATTTTTGCTGCGGTAAGTTCGATGGTTCTTCCATCAATATCGAATGTCTGGCTAAGAAATCCTTCCTTCCATTTTTTTGAATTGCCTACCATGCACTTCCAGGTCACCTCTTCTGTTGCCTGAAAGGCCACCTGATAGTCCGCTGGTTCAATCGGCTCCAAACAAAATATCTCAATTTTGGCACCGGTTTCTTTGTAAAAGAATAAGCGGGCATGAATAACACGGGTATTGTTAAAAACCAACTGGGCATTTTCGGGAAGGTAAGTCGCACAGTTTTCAAAAATATCTTCTTTTATATTGCCTTTTCGGTAAGTTAGTAGTTTCGACTTATCACGCTCGTTTAACGGATATTTTGCAATCCGGTCATCGGGCAGGTTGTAAGTAAAATCGCTGATCTTTATTTCTTTGTATGCGTTCAAATCGTTCGTTTTTTCTGGCAGCAAAAGTAATATTTTTTCTAAGTCTCATTTATAGCCTCAATTAAAGTGAAGCTGACAATTCAGCACGGTTCAATTATAAAATTGTACTTTTGCGTAAAAGTAAAAAGTCATGATAAAAGTAGGAGATAAGGTAAAGTTTTTAAATGATGTTGGAGGCGGCGTTGTTACCGGTTTTGTAAACAAGAACACGGTAAATGTTGAAGGAGAAGATGGTTTTGAAGTGCCTTATCCGATTAAAGAGTTGGTGAATGTAAGTGCACCGGAATTAAACGTAAAAACGAATACATCTGTGCAACAGGAAATCCCTGTTGAAGTCGTAAAAGAACCGGAATATATTGAGCCAAAAGGCGAAATTATCAACGGAAAGAATAGCCCTGATTTTTATTTCTGTTTTGTTCCCAATGACGCGAAGAATCCTTTGTCGGGCGAAATTGAATTATACCTGGTAAACGACAGTAATTTTACGGTACTGTATAGTTATTCTCACCTGAAGAATGAGGGTGTAGAAGCTGTGAAACAAGGAACTGTCCGTTCTAATTCGCGCGAGAAAATTGACGCTGTGGTTCAGGAAGATTTGAGTGATTTGCCGGATTTTGGATTTCAGCTTATTTATTTCAGGGAGTCGGAAAGTGAGTGGAATCCGCCAATGATGAAGAAGTTCAGGATTAATCCGGTGAAATTCTATAAAGAATCAACTTTCCAGCCCAATTCATATTTCAGAGGCAATGCGCTGGTACTGAAAATAGCATCGAATTTGCTTGAAAATGAGCTGGATAAAATGAGTCGTGATGACTTTAAAAAGCTGGTTCAGGAAAAAGCCGAACAACCAGTTGTAGCCAAAGTTCAGAAACGTAAAACACAGGATGAGGTAGTGATTGATCTGCATATAACGGAATTGTTGGATAATACCGAAGGACTGAGCAACCGCGAAATTCTGGAAATTCAGATGGAGAAAGTGGAATCGGAGATGAACGCTGCTATTCGCGACCGAGTGAAGCGAATTATTTTTATTCATGGAGTAGGGCAGGGCGTTTTGAAACAAGAAGTTGCCAAAGTGCTCAAAACAAAGTTCAAAAAATATTATTTCCAGGATGCATCGTTTAAAGAATATGGCTATGGAGCCACGATGATTATTCTACAAAGATAAGGCATTTCCCGGCCCCTCTAAACGAGGGGAGACGATCCAATGCCGAAAACTTTGAACACTGAACACTGAACTTCGAACTGAATGCATATCTTTGCAGCGGCAAACCGCTTTATCGCTCCCGGTTTATCGGGGGAGGAAAGTCCGGGCAACACAGAGCGCCGTGCTTCTTAGCGGGAAGATCTTTGAAAGGGGATAGCAACGTAACAGAAAATAACCACCTTGCAGTGGCGTGTCCACAGCGGGGAAAGGGTGAAAAGGTGCGGTAAAAGCGCACCGGTGGTGGTGGTAACATCATCAGCCGTATGTCTCACGGGTTGCAAAGCCATGTATATCCTGATTGCTTGCCGCTGTTGCGGTGCAGCGAAGTGGCTCGTTTCGTTCTCAACGCACAAGAGAATCAGGAGGGGTAGGCTGCAGGACTCCGGTAGTGATACCGGGGCTAGATAAATGATAAAGATCCGTCGGTTGACGGAGACAGGACCCGGCTTACAGGTTTGCCTTTTTATTGAAACTTAGAATTTGGGAATCGTCTTTTGACAGTGAACCTGATTCTATTAGTTGAAATAATTCCGAAAACGAAGTTATTCGGGATATGAAACCGGGATGCAATTTTTTATTTGTGTCCCGGTTTTTTGTTGACATGTTGGTGTTTTTGCTGCCGGTATCATTTTTTTAATTCAACAAATAAAGAGTAGTAAAACGGATCGGCGTTAGTAATACTTGTTATGTGCAAGCCAGTATCCGAAACAATCGTTTTGAATTCGTCCCATTTTACTGCTTCTGCAAAGGTGTCAACCGAATCGTTCCAAAGTGTGTTGGCATATAGAATTTTGTCACTGTAGTACATTTCTATTTTCTTGGCGGAGGAATTCTCATCTTGAAGTTTGGCGAGCTTGCTTTTCATGGCCTCGATACCTGAATAATACTGGCATAAAACTATAGAACCTCCGTTGGCGAGCATACTTTTGGCTTTATCAATAATTCTCTTTTTGTCGGCAAAATTGAAGTAAAACAACACATAATTCATCAACACCACATCGTATTTTCTTTGTGGTTCATATTGAAAAAAATCGTCGTTGATAATTTCCACATTCGCAACATTGGCAAATTTTATACTTGTTTCTGCAAATACTTTGGGATTTTTCTCGATGCCGGTGATAAATGCGTCCGGAAAATTCTGTTGTACTACTTCCACATAATTGCCATATCCGCAGCCCAAATCAAAAATCTGGATCCTATCGTTTTCTTGTGTGATATCCTTTAAGCAGTCGAGAAAGCGAAATTGGGTGAAATTTTTAAAAGCATTTTGTCCCGATTCGGTATAATAAGCTTCATCGAAAGGGCTCTCAATCTTTTGTGGTATTTTCAAGTCAATCAAGTGATAGAGTGTTTCGCACAGCCTGACTTCGTAATCCAACTTTCGTTCTTTTATTAATGTTTCCCATGTTCTAATTTCTTTACCCGAAATATGCTGAAACATGTAAGCAGGGGTGTTGTATTTCATCACCAAATCGTGCACAAAACGAAAATCATTAACTACTTGTTTTTCTTTTTTGTTTAGTTGCGCGCCGGATAAATCTCCCTTGTTTTGAACCAGTTTATTTATTCTGTTTTCCTCCAGAAAAGAGGCGTGATTTTTATTTAGAACCACTTTCTTTCCAGAGAACGAAATAATTCCGAAGTGAATCAGAAATTCGGAAAGCGACCTTGTAATTCTGTCTTCAAAAGTAAGTTCCTGCACTTCCGGCAAAGCCGGATTTCTAAGTTCAATATGCCTGTTGTTCGATAAAACATATAAGCCAATCGCCCGAAGGTAGTTCAGCATCCGTTCGAAATAATCTAGTTTGTAGGCTGTGGTATTTGTTTTGAAAGAACGTGTTAGATTGACAATAAATCGTTGAGTGAAACTCAGGTTTACAGCTTGTGTGTTTTGCGTGTATGACGGGAAATCAATTTGCTTGTTGCTAATCATTATTTGCTGATTAGATTTTCATGGAATATTACAGATTGTAATCTTCCATGTTCCTTTATCAATCAACTGAGCGTTTTGTTCAATGTTGTTTTAATTTATTTCGGAAAAGATTATTCTTAAAATACTAATGCCCGTTCTTATTCATGAGAGCTTAGTACTTACTATTTGGTTTTGTGTGAAAAATAGCAGAAATGAGCTGGTTGTTTAATATCCATCAAAATATAGCTCAAGCGTTCTTTCAACATTCTCATATTTAATCAACTTGTTTAGGTTGTAATATGTGCCGTCTGTTTTAAGAAATTGGCCTTCAATAGTGTATAGGGCGGTTGCAGATACCTCTGTATGATAATACGAGTATCCGTTATTGAATGCTAAAACACGAACTTCGACATGGCTAATATGTTCATCATTAATTAGTGCCTGAATCTTTTTTCCGGTAATTTCTCCTTCTGTTTCAAAATCATCGGTGCATGAGTTGAAAACTGTGATTGCAAATATCAAAAAGGCTAAGTATTTTATGTGCTTCATATGGAATTGTATTTTTATTTTGTTAAGCAAGAATTGTGCCTTCGATGTCAATATTTAAAAGTTCTTCGAGGACTTATCGAAAATTAATTTCACACTCTCATTTTGCAAGAGCTATACAATTACGGGGGGCTATTTCTTGTTGAAAGGATTTGGTTTGTTTACTTGTAATACGCATTATACCATTTTACAAACTCACCAATTCCTTTTTCAAGGGCAGTATTGGGAGCGTATCCGAAATCATTTTCCAGATCGCTTACATCAGCAAAGGTTTTGTAAACATCGCCAGGCTGCATGTCGTGGTATTCTTTTGCCGCTTCTTTGCCCAACGCTTTCTCAATGGTTTCAATAAAATTCAGAAGCTTAACGGGAGTAGAGTTTCCGATGTTGTAGACTTTATAAGGTGTTTGAGACTTTTCAACCATCTCCCCCTTCGGGGACTCCTCCTGAGAGGAGGGGGAATTCGTATGCTGCGACGAAGTGTTTAGGATTTTAGTGATTCCATCCACGATATCATCAATATAAGTGAAATCGCGGTAAAGATCTCCGTGGTTAAAGATCTTAATCGGCTTGTTGGCCAAAATATTCTTTGTGAACGAAAAATAGGCCATGTCGGGGCGACCCCAAGGGCCGTAAACCGTAAAAAAGCGCAGTCCTGTTGTCGGAATTCCGTATAGGTGACTGTAAGTGTGTGCCATCAATTCGTTGCTTTTTTTGGTGGCCGCATACAAACTTACCGGATTATCCACGCGGTCGTCAACAGATAAAGGCATCTTGGTATTATTGCCATACACACTCGATGAGCTTGCATAAACCAAGTGTTGAATCTGATTGTGCCGACAAGCTTCCAGAATATTTGCAAAACCTACGATATTACTTTGTATATAAGCATGTGGATTTTCAATGCTGTATCGTACGCCGGCTTGTGCAGCCAAGTTACAAACCATATCAAACTTCTCTTCCAGAAAAAGCTGATCAATTTGTTCGCGGTCTTCCAGGTTTGTTCGCACGAACGAATAATTGGGGTATTTTGTGCTGGTTACTTTCCGGTTCCAGTTTGCAGCATCGTCTGAAATACCAGCTTCAGCTAAACGCGCAAATTTTAGTTGGCTTGGATAATAATCGTTGATATTGTCGATTCCAACTACCTCGAAATCTTCGTTCACCAATTTGTTTACCAAGTGAAAGCCGATAAATCCGGCAGAACCTGTGACTAGTATTTTCATCTTATTAAAATTACTTGCTATTAAAGGTGTAAGATGTAACTCCCATGATTTTAATTATTCGCGTTTGCGTGAAAATCTTTCTCATGGTCATTTCATTTCTCAGAATTTAATGAGCCGGGAAAATTTTGTTGGCTGCAAGGTAATCTAGTACTGCATCCAGGTTTTCTTCATTCTTAGCCGGGTCGAAAGCCATTTTTGCATTTGTTGGTGCTTCATATTCCATGTCAACACCCGGAAGATTTTCAATCTCACCTTTATCTGCCTTTTCGTAGAGCTCCGGTTTGTTTTCTTTGCAATATTCAACCGTTGCATCCATGTAAAACAGGTGGAAACGATCTTCGCCAATAATTTCGGCTACCTGGTTACGTAGCGATTCATTTCGTGAAATGAACGAGCAAATGGTGATGATCCCCTGCTCGTTTAATATTTTGCAAATATGGGCAACTCTGCGCACATGTTCTGCACGATCAGAAGGCGAGTAATCAAGCTCCCTGTTCAGGCCAGAGCGTAATGAGCTTCCGTCGATCAGTACAGCTTTTGCATCGTTTTCAAACAGCTTTCTTTCCAAACTGAAAGCCAGTTCATTTTTTCCTGACCCATGCAAGCCGGTAATCCAAATTGTTTCACCTTTTTGGTTGTATTTTGTTTCGTATTCTTCGGCTTTGATCAGTGCTTCACCTTGCGCGATTTTCTTTTTGTCGACATCGGTAATTCTCGAAGGCAGGTTTTTACTGCTGAGTTTATCGATAATCATACCTACTGCGCAGGTGTTATGTGTTACCGGATCAATCAAAATAAAGGAACCGGTTTGTTTGTTCTTTTTATAAGGATCGAAAAACAACGGTTTGGTGGTAGTAATTACCACGCGACCAATTTCGTTTAGTTGGAATCTTTCGATATTCGATTTTTCCAGCGTATTTACATCCACTTTATATTTTACAGCGTCAATACGTGCTTTTGTATTGTTATTGGCATGTTTAATGTAAAATTGGCTAGAAAGATTCATATCGTTTTCATCCATCCAAACCAGCATTGCTTCAAACTGGCGCTCAACGCGTGGAAGGTTGTCTGGGTGAACGAGCATGTCGCCACGGGAAATATCAATTTCGTCTTCGAGGGTAACAGTTACCGATTGTGGAGGGAAAGCGTAATCAAGTTCGCCATCGTAAGTAACAATCGACTGTACTTTTGATTTCTTCATTGATGGCAGCACCATTACTTCATCGCCTTTGCGAATAATTCCTGAAGCGACCGAAGTAGAAAAACCACGGAATTTGATGTTTGGACGCAAAACATACTGAACCGGGTAACGCAGATCGTCAAAATTGCGGTCGCTGCTAACGTGTACGTTTTCTAAGAATTCCAAAAGACTTGGTCCGTGGTACCAAGGCATTTTATCCGATGTTTCTACCACGTTATCGCCTTTTAGCGCTGAAAGTGGAATGAAATTTACATCCGGAACATCAAGCTGGGTGACAAATGATTCGTAAACTCCACGTATTTCCTCGAAACGCTCTTGGCTGTAATCCACCAAATCCATTTTGTTGATAGCCACTACTACATGCTTAATTCCAAGCAGGTTTGCCAGGTAGGTGTGGCGTTTGGTTTGCGTAATTACACCGTGGCGGGCATCGATCAGAATAATGGCCAGGTTGGCAGTGGATCCACCGGTAATCATATTACGGGTGTACTGTTCGTGTCCGGGAGTATCAGCAATAATAAATTTGCGTTTTGCTGTTGAGAAATAACGGTAGGCTACATCGATGGTAATTCCCTGTTCGCGTTCAGCCTTCAATCCATCAAGCAACAATGCATAGTCAATATCTTCGCCTGCGTGACCAACACGTTTACTATCACGTTCCAACGCTGCCAGTTGGTCTTCGTATAACATTTTACTGTCGAACATTAAACGGCCAATCAAAGTTGATTTTCCGTCGTCAACCGACCCGGCAGTTAATAAACGTAGCAAATCTTTCTTTTGATCCTGATCGAGGAACTCTTGTATATTTAATTTTTTCGTAGTCATTTTTTTGATACTTGATGTTTGAAACTGGATAGCGGATACTTGATGCTTAGAAAAAAGTATGTCAAGAATCCAAAGTCATGATTCTAGAAATACCCCTCTCTCTTTTTCTGCTCCATACTGGCTTCCTGGTCGAAGTCGATAACACGCGTTGTACGCTCCGAAACGGTAACAGTCATCATTTCTTCCACAATTTCTTCAATAGTATCGGCTTCTGATTCAATCGCACCGGTAAGCGGGTAACATCCTAGCGTACGGAAACGAACTTTACGCATTTCTGCTTTCTCGCGCAGTTCTTTTGGCATACGTTCGTCGTCAACCATAATTAGCGTTCCATCCATTTCAACAACAGGGCGCTCTTTTGCATAATACAGCGGAACAATCGGGATGTTTTCTAAACGAATATACTGCCAGATATCAAGCTCTGTCCAGTTTGAAATTGGGAATACCCGAATTGATTCACCTTTCTGAACTTTGGCGTTGTAGATATTCCATAGTTCCGGACGTTGATTTTTGGGATCCCACTGGTGAAATTTATCGCGAAAAGAAAAGATACGTTCTTTTGCTCTCGATTTCTCCTCATCGCGTCGTGCGCCACCAAAGGCCGCATCAAATTTATATTTGTTCAGGCCTGCAAGCAATGCCTGTGTTTTCATAATGTCGGTATGTACTTTACTTCCGTGTGTAAACGGACCAACTCCACTCTCAAAACCTTCTTTGTTGTAATGTACAATCAGGTCCCATCCTTTTTCTTTCGCATAATTATCACGAAACTCAATCATTTCTTGGAATTTCCATTTCGAGTCGATATGCATAAGAGGGAAAGGAACTTTGCCCGGATAGAATGCTTTTTCAGCAAGCCGAACCATTACCGAGGAGTCTTTCCCGATGGAATACAACATGACCGGATTCTCGAATTCAGCAGCTACTTCACGAATAATGTGGATGGCTTCTGCTTCGAGCTCGCGAAGGTTTGTTAACGAATATTCATTCATTGTATTGGTGTTATATGCTTACAGTCCTGTACGTTGAAAATCTTCTTTAAGGTTGATTTTGAATGTAGTAGCTGTAACAAATTTTACTGTTTTATTTTCAGAGAGCACAAAGATAGAATTTTATTTTTTCTGCTAAATTTTTGGATTTGCTTAAGCGCGAAAAGAAGACTAAAAACTCCAAAAATAAGGAATAAGTAACATAGATAGTATGAAAGCAAGCAGGTTTAAAGGGAGTCCAATTTTAAGGTAATCTTTGAATTTGTAATTTCCGATAGCCTGCACAATTAAATTTGTTTGGTAGCCTACAGGTGTTGAAAAACTTGCCGATGCAGCAATCGCAATGGCAACAAAAAATGGTTTTGGATCAATGCCCATTTGTTGTGATGCAGCTAGTGCAATAGGGAAAACAAGGGCTGCTGCTGCATTATTCGTAATTATTTCAGTAAATATTGTGGTTATCAGGTACAACGCCGCCAGCACTCCTAAAGGGCCAAATCCTTTTGAGAAATTGATTGTGGTGCGCGCAATAGCTTCTGCGGCACCTGAGTTTTGCATAGCCTTACTTATTGCAAAGGCACAAGCAATGGTTATCAGAACATCCCAACTAATAGCTTTTGTGTATTTCTGGTGAGGCATAATCTTTAGCCAGATCAAAAGAATGGCGGCAATAGATGAAAAGTAAAACATATCGAACTCAATGCCTCCGGGAGAGTGAATGAATTTACCAAAGGTAGAGCCTATAATCATTAGTAGCAAAATGATAAATGCCAACCATTTTTTCCAGAATGTACCCGTAGTACGATAATCACGAATGTAAGATGTGAGGTAGAATATTTTTGACTCGCCCCAGTTCTGGATAAATTTTTCGGTGGTAAGTAAAACCAAATTGTCTCCGGCCTTTAGTTTTAGTTTGTCCATATTGGCCGTAATGCGCTCGCCATTTCGGTGAATGGCAATAACCACTGCCTGGTAATGTTCGTAAAAATTGAATTCATGAATAGTTTTTCCAACGGCCGGAAACCTCGGAGCAATTACCGCCTCATATTGTTTTAGCTGGTCTTTCGGAATTCCTTTTACGAGATCAATCCCGCTGAGTTTTAAATTGTCGTTTGATAAGATATAATTTAACCGGTCTGATTTGCCGGCAACCAATAATTTGTCGTCAGCTGAAATCTCGAAAATGCCTTTTCGCGTTTCAATGACCTCCCCATTGCGATTAATGCATTGAATGAATATTCCTTTGAGCTCCTTTAACCGCCCGTTTTTTATTTCGAGGCCAATGAGATTACTGGTGCCCGGGATAATAACGTCGTAATAATAATCTTTATATTCGGTAGAACTTTTGCTGTGGAGAACGATTTTCTCTCCGGGTAAAAAGCGGTTTCCAAAAACAGTCATGTAAAGTGTTCCGAAAATAGCTATAATCCCCCCAACTTTTCCCAGCTCGAACATGCTGAATCCTTCGTAGCCGTTTTCAAGGATTAGCCCGTGCACTACCAGATTGGTTGAAGTGCCAATAAGTGTGCACATTCCTCCAAAAATGGTTGCATATGATAGCGGAATAAGAAATTTTTTAGAAGAGAGGTTTAATGTTTCTGCCCATTTCTTAATTATCGGGGCGAAAATGATAACCACCGGCGTGTTGTTCAGAAATGCTGACAGCGCAGATACCGGAATCATAATTTGCGGAATCATCGAAACCATCTTCCTGCGTTTGCGTGGAAGATAAGTTTGCGCCAGCCTGTTTAGCACACCCGATTGCCTGACACCCTCGCTTACCAAAAACAAAATACCAACAGTTAGCATTCCTTTGTTGGAAAAACCGGCAAGCATCTCCCGATCGGAAATAACCCCGATTGCCATCAGTATAATCGAAGCTGAAAAAAAGATTAAGCCCGGGCGCAATAGCTCTTTGGCCAAAGCAATAATGGTTAAAAGAACAATGGCTAAAACAATATATCCTTCAGCGCTGATCAAAGTTTCGACGTAGTTATTGAATTATCGTTTCCGGGTTTTATATTCCTGAAAAATCAAAACTACTATTAAAATCAGAACCCTCAAATAATTTGTTTAAAATTCATTTTGTGCCATTTTTTTGAGAAAATATTTTACAGAGGTGAGCTCTGTTCTAACGGATTGGTTTTTAGAATAAATCAGATTAAAAGCCTTTCGATATAGAAAACTAATCTGATATTAAGATTCAACTTTTTTTGAAAAAAATACTCGGAAGATTTGTGCGAAAAAAAATAATTTCTACTTTTGCACCCGCCTTTGAGAAACAAAGGTGCTACAAGGATGACTCAGTAGCTCAGTTGGTAGAGCACATCCCTTTTAAGGATGGGGTCCTGGGTTCGAGACCCAGCTGAGTCACTTTTAAAAAAAGACAATTTATTGTCAAATGACGAAAATCCGTGTAAATCAAGTGTTTACACGGATTTTTTGTTTCCCTGGAAGTCATCTAAATGACAAAAAAAGCCTGTTTTAGGCACTTTTTTGTACCAATTTTGTTACAGAAGCTCTTTTCAATAGATTATATCAATAATCTAAAAGTCAATATAATTTAAAATGCACAATGGGTTGATTTAATATTCCTCTTGCTTTTTCATTAAGCATAAGGTCTACTTCTGGTCTTAGCTTGTTCAAGATAACAATGTCGCTTGCATCCCCAAGTACTTCATCTACAATTCCAAAATTCTTGGCTTCCTGCGCATTTAGGTATTTATCTCTTATGAAAAAATCTTCGATTTCTTGCCAGGTATGTCCGGTATTGTTACCCATTAAATGAAATAGTTGTGTTTGAAGCCGTTCCTGTTCCTGAGTTGCAATCCGTACATCTTCTGTATAACCTTTAGCCCCTCCTCCGGTAGGATGCATGTGAATAGTTGCATGAGGAAGTGCAAACCGGCTGCCTTTCTCTCCTGCACTTAATAAAAATGTTCCCATACTACCTGTAAATCCAATCGAATAAGTCGATACAGGAGATGAAAGCATTTTCATTGTATCGTAAATGGCTAATCCCGCATAAACTTCCCCTCCCGGACTTTGTATATATAAACTGATAGGACGCTTTTGGTCAACGCTGTTCAGGTATAATAGTTGGGCAACTACTATTCTTGCAACAGGTTCATTTATTGGCCCGCCAAGAAAGATAATCCGTTCTTTAAGCAAAAGGCTGTAAATATCATAGGCCCGTTCACCACTGCCTGAGTTATCGATTACCATTGGGATCGCATTTGCCTGTATCATACTTATCGTTTAAATAATTGATTTATACTTAGCCGGAAGTTCATTTTATCCGGGTTGTTGAATATTTGCTGATGTAAAGTTTCCAGTTCTTCTTTTAATCTCTCCCTGTGATACATTTTGATCAATTGGAGTGTTTTTTTCTGAAAATGAAAATCTCTCTTCAAGACCGGGTCTATAACAAGCCTTGATTCAAATAGAAACCGGTCTGCAGGAGAAAGACTTCCGTTAAGATATTTTTCAATTAATCTTGTGTTATTCTGTGAAGTTTTCATAAGTTAAAGATTTTTCTTTTACTGTATTTCTAACTTTTTCAAGACACTTATATTTCTGTGCGCTCACTGAATGTTCGTTTGAATAGCCCAGGTTACCTGCAATCTCTTTTATTGGTAATTGCTGGAAATAGAAAGCACGAAGCAAATCCAAGCATCTTTTTCCTGCAATCTTCAAAAAATTGAGTAATCGCTTATTGTTTGTTGTTGGAAAGTAATCGTCTGGTATTACGATTTCAGCTTCCATGCTATCAAGCGAAATACGATGACTATCCTTTTGGCTTTTTCTAATCCATAGGTGTTTTGAAATACCTAAGATATACGCTTTGTCAGATTTAATGACACTTACAGGATTTTGAGAATCTCTTTCCATAAAAATCACCAGTGCATCATGAAAGATGTCTTTCGCATCATCAAAAGAACCTCCTGTAGAACTAACAAGTCTGGCCACCGCCGGAAAAACCTGCTCATATATTTCTTCCATCTCATAGTTCCCTGATGTTATTATTTCAATATCGGCTATTTCTTCTAATGTTTCCATAGAATGTTTCTTTTATAAAGAAGTGCGTTTTACTGCCAAAATATCACCCGAAAATTCAAAAAAAAATTAATAACGCAATTTTTATGTGGCTTTCCCCATAAACTTGCTTATCCAGCTTTATAATTTATTCAAATAATTCCTTTTAGTCTGATATTGCAATAAATACATGCGTTTTGTCTTATCATTCAGAAAAGAACGATGAGTTAATTCTTCAACCATCGGTTGTCTTTCGAGGTAAGGAGCAAGGATTTTATCCCTCCGCTTTTCATTTATTCCGAATCTTCTTGCCAGTTCCTGAAAATCATGTAATCCGGGATGATTGCTTTTTGTTATTTCTTCTGATTTAAAGCCATCACTGAATAATTCTCTATTCAAAGCAAAATCCGAATCATCTATATGTATTCTTGTATTAAGCAAGTCATAGGCCGGACTTAGCACATAATCTCCGCTGGGTGTTTCAATGAGTGAAAAGTTTTTCAGGTGTGCATCTCCGTTTGAAAAAAGGAAGTTGAAAACAATCAACGAATACAATTTTTCAATTTCCACCCGCCAGGCAGGAACATATTTTTTTAGTAATTCTCCTAATGCCTCATAGCTGTAATCGTATTTGAAGTTATGCCCTGCATTTTCTTCTGTTTTCCAGGCGAGTGTCGCAAAGTCTTCCTTTCCCCATTTCGAACCATTTTCTTTTACATCGAAACGTTTGGTGATGTAAGCAGGTTCTCCGTTACTGAAAAAAATCAACGCATTTTCAGCGGTTTGCAAACCGTATACTTGTCGTGCAATCTGCATGGTCAGATGTTCGTTTGCCGGAACTTGCTCAACACTTTTCACATCCCTGGGAATCGGTTTTAATATATAAGCTTAAATTTAATATTGTAGCATGAGATTTTCTGACGCAACCAAATACTTGGAAATAACGTCATTTATTTTAAATCAACTACTATGAAAACTGTCAAGATTTTATCTGTACTTATCCTATCATTTGTTTTGTTTTCATGTGAAAAAGATGAGTTGGATATTGAAAATCCAGATGTGAGGTTATTTGTTGAACAATTAAAAAATGGCACTTATAATCAATTTGAACGTAATGAAAATGGTGAAAAAGTAAGTGCAGAAATGCCTGCGTTTACCTTAAACCATGTGTCACAACTAATTGATTATGCCGCTGATACTTCTTTTATTCCCGATTTAAGCTGTGTCCCAATCAATCCAATATCTTCGCGCTTAATGTGGCCAGTAAACAGACCTGGGAAGGTATTTTTAGGAGAATATTTATTATGGTGTGCCCAATATGCAATAGATGGTCATTTCCCGTCCTTAGACCCATTTCTGGTTAATACTAATGAAGAGAAAACAGGAAAAGGAATAACGGCTAAAGAAGTATTACTCGTAAGAGATTATTATGAAAATTGGTGGAATCGTTATAATGAGAATGTTTTAGAAGCTCCTTATCCATTAGGAGGAACACCTTATATCTGGTTTTAAATGCAACTATAACGCCATACCCATCCTCTCAACGCCAAATGCTGTCACCGTTCCTGAATCAAGTAAAAACGCTGATACATTAGCTTTTAAATCATTAAAAGAAATGTATCATGGAACACAAAAACGACCAACTTTAAAGGTGCTATAATTTATTTCTGAGGGCTGGACAACCTCATTGCCACTGCCCGAAGTAATCAGATAGCTATTTGTTTGAGATTTCAGGATTTTTCGCAGTTAAATCGCGATTATGGCGATAAAGAATCCAAGGTTGTAATGAACACTGTTGGAAATATTTTTAGCGGTCAGGTGGTTGGCGAAACGGCTAAGACTTTATCTGAACGTTTTGGGAAAGCCCTTCAAAAAAAGCAGTCGATGACCATAAACCGACAAAACCAGTCTACTTCGATAAACACACAAATGGATACGTTAATTCCTGCTTCAAAAATTAGCAATCTTGCACAGGGTGTTTTTGTCGGAGCCGTATCTGTCAATTTTGAAGAACGTATCGAGCAAAAGATTTTCCATGCAGAAATTGTAGTTGACAATGAAAGAGTAGTGAAAGAAACTGCCACTTATCAACCCATTCCAGTAATTACAAATTTTACCGATCCTGATGGCAAGAACCATTTGCAGGATGAAATTGAATACAACTATCGGTGGATAAAAGATGAAGTGGCACAAATTATTGTGGATGAGATGGAGCAGATTAATCCAAAAATGATACATAGTAAAAGAACCTTTTCGATTAAGATAGTATGGTTCAGAACAACTTAAAACCAAATCCCAACAAATAAATCAGTTCTTGAAGCATTTAAATTATTAGAACCTCTATTGATTGATCGGACAAATTCCATCCCGCCATAAATAAATGAATTACTTCTTATTTGAGCGGTAAGATTAATAAAATGCGGGTCAGGATAGTTTTTGTTTGCTGTCATGTCGGGGAAATCCTTTATTTTCTTGGTGATTGCATAAGATCCCTCCAGGTGCAAAACTGCTCTGTCTGCCATGTTAACATCAACCATTGCTGCAGGTCCTAGTGCACCATACCAGCCAGCCGGTTCATGTGCATTCTCAAAATTATTCTGGCTTTTTTTATATGGTTCATATCCAAAAAAATAGTCGCCCCAGTGCAAACCAGCAGCAAGGCTTAAATTGTCGGTGGAAACTAGGTTCCAGGCATGGTTATGCCACCCCAGAATAAAGTCACCAATGTAGGTTGATGCAGTTCTTTCACCCCATTTAAAATCACCACCATTTAGAGCATCAATAATAGCCAGGGTAAAAGTTTCGAAAATAAATGCGAAGCGATGGCTTGTATTATAGCCGCCTACATCAGATTGTATTTTGTCAAATTCAAGCGGTCGTATAAGTAGAGCTTTAATATCCTTTGTTGAATCAGGAGAAACTCCTGAGGTGTTAATTGCTCCATACCTCAAACTAAATTTTATTTTGGTGTCATTGTTAAAATCAAATGACGATAGTTGAGCAAAGGAGGATATAGCGTAAAACTGCAATACAACTATAAAGAGTAATTTAAATTTCATTTCAATTTATTTTGAGTGTTTGACTAGATACGACGAATCTTACTTAAGGTGGTTTTCCTTTCTGAAAACCCATTCTTATTGGCACCAGTTATCAATAGGTGAATAGGATAGTGGATTGAACTTTAGTAAAAATACCTTTTGTTCAATCCACTAATTTCTCTTATTCTTTCAAAGTATTTATAGAGATTCTTTAATACCTTTTACAATGTCTTTCTGAAGATTACTGATTATTGCATTTACTTCGCTTAGGTAATCGTCAGAGTTGGCAATAATGGCATAATCAGCAGATCTGGCTAAGCCGAAAAAATCGGCAGTGCTCTGATTATCTTTTGTTTTTCCCATTTCTTTAACCCAGGCGTCAGATCCCCAAACATCCTTTTTGTATAAAATTTGGCCACCACCTTTTGCATTCGCCAATCCCACTGTAGCTTTCACTGCAATTGCTGGTTTTGTAGCTAGTTTCACATCTTTATAACCTCTCCCGCCATCAAAAAACGCGAAGGTGATTTTAAAACTTACATAGAGCAGGTTGCAGGATTCACTTTCTGCAAGCTTTTGATAAAAGTTCCCATAAACCAATTTGTTTGTTGAATAATAATTCGTATTTGTTGGTGGAAAACTAAGGTCTCTAATAACTGCCCAGGTTGGATATCCCAATATAGAACCATCAGTTAATTTCCTTTTACCCTCGTAGGAAGGATTTTCCCCGTAAGTGCCGATATAGATCTTCTTATCGCCTTTGGCAAGTTGTTTTTGCGCATACGATGAGGCAATAATCTCATCACCGTTGGTTATATTTAAACCCGCTGCAGTAAGCTCTGAAACAAGATCTTGAAATAACTTGTCCACCATTTGCTGGTAGTCTTCACGGTTTATTCCGCCTAGTTCAGCTTCCGCAAAAACTGATTTTGAGCTTCCTGATTGCAGAGCTGATGAAGTTTCAGACCCTTTCATTTCGGTAGCCTGACTAATTGTATAACCCGCAATAAAGACTTTATTCTTACTTAATAACTTCGCAGCACTACCTTTTATAGTACTACTTCTTTTGTACTCTTTATCGAAATCCACTTTGCTCCAGTCTTTTTGAGCTTTACTTTGTATGGCTAATATAATAGCCAAAAACAATAGGGTCAATTTCATGCTTTTCATAATAATTACTTTATTGTTCATATTTCTTTGATTGATTATTTCGTATTAAAAACTTACATCAGTAAAAGACCCACTTACCCGATAATCATATGCAGTGTAGTTTGCAGCTGCTTCTGCTGAAAGATTAAAACTTCCGGAAATTTTTCTCTGTTCTCTGTCGATTTTGGTAATTGTTACTGTTCCTGATCCACCTTTGTTTAATTCTGGAAAACTAAAATCCACATCACCGGGATATGAGTAAGTCGTGGTAGTGATAGATGAAGTATTCAACCCTATTTGAAAGGTTCCACCCCCGAAAACAAATCTTAATGTAATCTGTTCCTTAGGTAGTTGTGGATCATTTGAGTAGGATAAGGCAATAGCATTTGCGCAACGATCGCTTTCATTGAGGCTAATGGGAGCATTTTTATCGCAAGCAGGTACATCATCATTCGTTAGGTCACAAGATTGTAAGAGTACCAAAAACAACATTAATTGAATGCTTAAAAGAAAATTTTTCATACCATATTTTTTATGCTTACAAAGTTGGGGTGATCTGCAATATGCATCAATACGCAGAGTTGCGTATTTGTTAATTTCTAATGTTTGTCGAAGTTTGTATCTGAAATTATAAGGTAAACATTATGATAAAAATTGCCATTGCAGAAGATATCCCTCAATTAGCAAATGCTTTGAAAGAAAAAGTTGAATTAGCGCCTGAGATGAAAATTAAGCATATGGCAGCCAATGGAAATGAAATTATCGAATGTTTGGAAAAAGACCATAATATCGATGTACTTTTTATGGATATCAATATGCCGGGTCTCAGTGGTATTGATGCAACTGAAAGGATCACTCAGAGATGGCCTCATGTGAAGATTGTTATGAGTACTGTATTCTCTGATGAGCAAAATCTGTTTGAGGCTATTATGGCAGGTGCTACCGGATATTTATTAAAAGATGAGCCTCCTGCATCCATACATAAATCAATATATGAAGCAATTGAAGGTGGCGCTCCGATGAGTAAGGAAATTGCCAGAAAATCATTAAAACTAATAAGAACCTCTAAGCCTGAAACGCAAAAAAATATCGCAGAAGAATACAATCTTACTGCCAGAGAAGTTGAAATACTGGAGCACCTTAGCAAAGGAAATAGCTATGAAAAAATAGCAGATAATTTATATATCAGTTATGGAACCGTTCGAAAACATGTAGAGAATTGTTATCGAAAATTACGTGTCCATAATAAACTGGAGGCCATCAATAAATTAAGTCGTAACATCTAATGTTTATATGAATAATATTTTTTATCATAATGACATTATCTTATAACAGAGCCAGCGTCCTTTATTATCATTCAAGAGTTTTGGTAACCCTTGTTTTGGTAATGTATAGTTATTTTTCCATTGCTCAGCAGAATGAAATTGATAGCCTTAAACTGGTTGTGACGCAGCAGGAGGGGATTGACAAAATAAATTCTCTTACCGAATTGTCATGGTATTTTAAAAATATAAATATTGATAGTGCATTTCTATTTTCAAATCAGGCAATTGATGAGGCAAAAGAATTAGGCAATAAAAAAGGAATATTGTCAGCATATAATGCCTTGGCAAATGTATACGACGGAGTTGGACAGTTAGATTCTTCGGAATACTTTCATAAACAATCACTACAACTTGCTATCGAAATTAATGACTCGTCAAACATTGCTGCCAGCTATAATAACCTGGGTATTGTTTACGATTTAAAAGGCGAAAATAAAAATTCGCTTGAAATGTACTTTCAGGCATTGTCTATCTATGAATCGTTGAATACTGATCCCTATAGCATTGCAATGACATTGGGGAATATTGGTGTTGTATATAAAAAACAAAAGCAGTATTCAAATACCCTGGAGTTTTACCAACGTGCACTCGACATTTATAAAAATGAACATTCGGAGTTTGGGATTATAGTCACTCAAGGTAATATTGGAGCCGTTCTAATTAGCCTTAAGCAATACAAGGAATCAATAGAAATATCCAATAAAGCGCTTGAGGGTTATAAAAATGCCGGGTATGACAGGTACATTCCTTATATAGAACATAATTTAGCTATTGCAAATGATAGTCTTGGGAATATCGCTATCTCCCGAAGTTTTTATGAATCGGCAATTCAAAAACACGAAACCACTCAAAATTTTAATGAGGTAGCCCTAACCTGTATAAGTTTTTGCGACTTTTTATACAGGCACAAGAACTTTGAAGAGGGAATAGGCATTGCCAATAAAGCTTTAAACAATGCCAGAGAGGCAAATTCAATCGAACTTCAAATAGATGCTTTGAAGTATCTGGCTAAGTATAACTCCGCTTTGGCCAATTATCAAATTGCCTTTGTACTTCTTGAAAAGTATGAATATAAAAAAGACAGTCTGCTGGCAGAAACGAATATGAAGCAAATACTTGAACTTCAGGCTAAATATAAAGCAGGACAACAGGAAAGAAAATTATTGGATCAGACCATTGAATTGGATAAAAAGGAAAAAGCAATACAACTGCAAATTACGCTTATTGTTATTCTGTTTTTTTTCATATTGCTGATTATTTGGCGATTTAGGCTAAGGAGGCAGCAACAACAATTAATAGCACATTTAGCTATGAACCAAGAGCGGAACCGTATTGCCATGGATTTGCATGATCATGTGGGAGCTGAACTTACACTGGTGAGCTCAAAGCTCGATATACAGTCGTATAATGAAAAGAGGGAATCTGAAATTGCAAATTTGCATGTTATTTCAAACCAAATACGGAATGTTAATGTAACACTTCGTGAAACAGTTTGGTCCATTCAGAACGAAACAATTACTGTTGCTGAATTACTTGAAAGGGTCGAAGCGTATGTGCAAAATATTTTTAACGGCAATATTAAATACACGGGAAAAAGCAATTCTTCCGGGTTTGAATTATCCCCTCAAGTTGCATTAAACTTATATCGAATTTGTCAGGAAAGTTGTACAAATTGTTTTAAGCACGCCGGAGCATCTACTTTAAATCTCTCTATTACTCTAAATAAGAAACAACTTAGCCTCACAATAAAAGACAATGGTAAAGGTTTTGATCCAAACATGAAAGCTTCAGGCTATGGTTTAAATAATATGAAACAACGTGTGGCAAAAATAAATGGTACAATGGATATTGAAAGCTCATTGGGTAATGGTGTGAATATTTTAGTAGAATTGGTATTACTAGAAAGTGGTTCTAATTTAGCCATTAAGTAAAGACTTTGATTGTTTTTTGAAAATTTACTCTTTTGTTTCATCAGTTGGCAATCAACGACAATTTCTGGTTGCCAAAAATTACGAATATTCAAAACTCAACAATCAAATTTGCGCTTGAAAAATGTGGGAATGAGGGTAGAATGGATAATTCTCTTATAGTAGGAAAACAGAAAGAAGGCGAGACAAAGGGAAAAATGCCATTCGATGACACAGATTTATACAATATTATTGAAGGGGCATCAACTACATTAATTAGTAGTCCCAATAAGGAGCTAGATTTTTACCTTGATTCCTTAATTTATATGGAAATATTACGAAATAAAGATTTATGATTCAAAGTAAGGAGTTGATACATCGTTCTCCTGGTATATGTTCTTTGCTCTGATTAAAGAATTAGATTAGCAAGTTTGTAAAAATTACTAATATTGTATTGCTAACTAATTAATCGGATGAAATGATTATTTTCATTTAATTTGATGTACGCTTGTGACTAATAAAACTGATAAAAAAATATGGGATGACTTCCGGAAAGGGGATGATTATGCCCTTTCGCATATTTACTATCAGTATGTTCAGCAATTATTTCGTTATGGCAAAAAATTTTTTGACGATGACGAATTAATAAAAGATATGATTCAAGAACTATTTTTTGATTTAATTCGTACCCGAAAAAATCTTGGATCAACTGATAATATTCGTTTTTATTTAATTGCATCTTTTCGTAATAAATTGGCTTTAGTAGCGAAAAAAGGTAATTTTTTTTCGCGTATCACTGAGGGAAATGTGATGAAAGCGGATATCGTTTACTCTGTCGAGAAGGAAATGATAGAGGAGGAGCAGTTATCTGAAAATAAGCAAATGGTACAACAAGCGTTAAAAGAACTGTCTCCTAAACAAAGAGAAATCCTTTACTATAAATATACCTGCGACTTTTCCTACGATCAGATTTGTGAGATAATGTCACTGAAGTATGACTCTGCCCGGAAGTTGGCTTTTAGGTCGTTGAGATCGTTGAGAAAGGCACTTGGTGACAAAGGAAGTGTTCTATTGTTGCTTGCTTTTTCTTCTCAAAGAAATATTTTTTCAAAAAATGGTTGATTTTTCTGTCCACAAAATTTCCCAATCACTCTTTCTATTAATAAGCAGGGGAAAACAGACTTTGTTAAACAAGTACATTTCGACTTTTTGTTTTAGTGAAAGTTTTGATAATGCAGGGAAAAAGCAAGATGGACAAAAACTACTTAAAATATACGCTGGAGGACCTACTTGATGACAAACATTTTGTCGATTGGGTATGGAAAGGCCATAAAAGTAATGAGTGGAACTCATTCATCAATGAGCATCCCGAAATAAAAGCCAGGGCTAAAAAAGCGAGTAATATTATTCTACTTCTGAAAGATACGTATGATATTCTGGACGAGGAAGAAGTATTAAATATATGGCATAATATCGATAACTTTAATAAATCACAAAGACTTAAAGCCCGAACAATTCAATTTCGCAAAACTTTTACAATTGCGGCGTCGGTTTTAATCATTGTTACACTAGGTATTCTGGGGTATTCGTATCTGAATACAAAAAGCTTAGAGTATCAGTTCGCCTCGTCATATATTCCTGTAAATCAGGAGGAATCACGTTTGATATTGTCCGATGGTGAACAAATTGCTTTAAGTAAAGATGAATCTACAGTCTTATTAGATAATGATAAGGTTGTGATTAATAATGAGAATACCATTGATTTGTCGGGGAGAAAGACAAGTGATGATAAAAAGGTACAGATGAATGAAGTGGTTGTTCCGTATGGAAAACGAACCGAATTGTTGCTCGCTGATGGTACAAAAGTATGGCTGAATGCCGGAAGCCGACTAGCTTTTCCAACAAAATTCACCAACGAAACACGCGAAGTATATTTGGAGGGAGAAGCCTGTTTTAAGGTTACAAAAAACAAATCTCAACCTTTTATTGTAAATGCCAACGATCTTGGGATTAAAGTTTTAGGAACACATTTCAATGTAGCTGCATACCCTGGTGATAAAAGTATTGAGACTATTCTGGTTGAAGGAAGTGTAGCGCTATCTAAAAAGAAATCGTTCGGTGTAAGCTCAAAAAGTGTTGTGCTAAAACCATTGCAAAAAGCAACTTTCAGTAAAGATGAGAAAGAAATAACTGTATCAGACGAACCTGATGCGAATATTTATATTGCCTGGACAGAAGGGTGGTTTACATTCTCACAGCAAAGCCTGGAACAGGTTTTTACCAAATTGGAACGTTTTTATAATGTCGAGATAAAAGTTCCCGGAAACTTCCCTTCTAATGAGAAAATTACAGGTAAGCTTGATTTGAAAGATTCGCTGGAGGAAGTATTAAAAGTTTTATCCGATGTTGCAAAGATCAATTACCGGATTACGAATGATCAGGTCTTGGTTGATAAAAAAGTAGAGGAGGTTCCTATGAAATAAAAGATGAAAACCGGTTAGCGGGCAGGCTTCCCGGTTTTCAAAACTAAATTAAATAAAGTATTTAATCTAAACATCTCAAAATTATGAAAAAAAAGCGAACTGTGCTTTGCTTTCCTCGGGGAAGTATGGCCAAAATTCTTTTGAAAATGAAACTACTAACTATTCTGTTGCTTTCTGTTTTTGCGGTCTCGGCTGCTAACAGTTCCTATTCGCAACAAACCAAATTTAGTCTGAAACTATCGGGAGTTAGTGTAAAAGAAGTTTTTGAGGAAATTGAGAGAAACACTGAATTCATTCTTCTTTACGACGAGAATGATGTGGATGTAAAAAGAACGGTCAATGTTTCGGTTGATAATCAGTCGGTTGAGGACATTCTTGATCAAGTATTTAATGGAACACAAAACTCGTATAAAATCTACGACCGTCAGATTGTAATTCTTGTCGACAAAAACATAAATGTATCGTCTGAAGAAATAGAATCATCAAAATCCACTCAACAAAAAAAGACAATTACAGGGAAAGTTACCGATTCAAAAGGTGAATCACTTCCCGGTGTAACAGTTGTTGTAAAAGGAACCACCATCGGAATTACAACTGATTTTGACGGGAGTTACTCATTAGAAATTCCGAATGATGCTGAAATTCTTTCTTTTTCTTTTGTTGGGATGAAAACACAGGAGTTTGCTTTAGCCGGTAAAACCCAGATAAATGTAGTACTCGAAGAAGAAAATGTCGGAATAGAGGAGGTGGTAGCTATCGGTTATGGTGTGCAGAAAAAGAGTGATTTAACAGGATCGGTTGACAGGGTATCAATAGGTGGAGAGGCTGCGCAATCAAATACCAACCTTTTGCAGGCATTATCAGGAGCTTCAGCAGGCGTGAATATTCAGGGGGCTGGCCTGTCAGGTTCAGAGCCAAGTCTTTCCATTAGGGGGCAAACATCTCTTTCAGCCAGTGATCGTCCATTAATTGTTCGCGATGGTATTATTTTTAATGGCGAGATCTCAGACATCAATATTAGCGATGTTGAATCGGTGGATATTTTGAAAGATGCCAGTTCGGCTGCCGTTTATGGATCAAGATCGGCAAATGGTGTTATCCTCATTACTACCAAAAGAGGTAAATCCGAAAAACCATCGATTTCATTTAATATGTCTTATGGCTATCAGGATATGACAAATAGTCCGATGAGAGTAATGAATGGAGATGAATATGCTGAAAGACTTGTTGATTATTATTATCAGCAGGATTTATATTCCTGGTATCAAACTCATCCTACAAGTGCAACCGGAAAACCGGTACGACCTGATGTTACAGACAGAGATATTGTTGCAAGTTATTTGCGAACAGAGGAAGAACGTGATAATTACCTGGCAGGAAATGAAATAGATTGGGTTGATGAAGTTACGCGATTGGCTCCAATTCAAAACTATAATATAAGTTTCTCGGGAAAGACAAAAAGTAGTAGTTACTTTGTTTCAGCGTCTTATACCAACGATGAGGGAATTCAACTGAATGATGAGTTTTCACGAATTACCTTGAATAGTAATGTTGAAAGTAAGGTTACTGATTGGTTTAAACTCGGTATTATTACATCTTATTCGTATCGCGATTACTCGGGAATTGAAGCAAGTCTTGCATCAGCCAGAACAGCAAGTCCTCTGGCAAACAATAAAATTGGTTCTCCAAATTACGATATGTACCTTACCGGAGAAACTTATATGCGCTATCCGCTCAACAATCTGTATGTTCAAAACAGCGATATCCGTAATAACCTTTTTCTTGTTGGTAAAGGTACCATTACAGTGCCATGGGTAAAAGGTTTAACGTATGAATTAAACTATTCAAATAACTATTCAACCCGGAATAATAGGACATTTTATCCTGCAACAACTCCTGAAGGTGCCAGCAACGATGGTCAGGCGTTAAAAAATCCTTCCGAGGAAAGAAGTTCGATTGTAAACAATATTGTAACTTATTTAAGAACAATAGGAGACCATAATATTAATGCAACCTTATTGTTCAGTCGCGAGAATCGTCATGCCAGTTCAGAGCTAATAGATGCTGAGGGGTTTGAAAATCCGGTGCTTGGTTATAATAATGTGGGACTTGGAACAATCATTACGGCATCGTCTACTGCATGGGAAGAAAATAGTTTATCTTATATGGCTCGCCTTAATTACTCTTATAAGAACCGTTACTTGCTAACTGGTACAATAAGGAGGGATGGTTATTCCGGATTTGGCGAAAACAGAAAATTTGCCAACTTTCCTTCGCTATCACTTGGATGGGTAGTTTCTGAAGAACCTTTTCTGCAAGATTGGGAATCGACATATCTTAAGCTGAGGGCTTCTTACGGAAAAAACGGAAATCAGGGAATCGGACGGTATTCTAGTTTTTCCAGAGTGGCAACAGATGCTTATGTTTATGGGCCTACAACTTCTATTGCGGTTTATCCAGGTACTTTGGGCAATGCAAATCTTGGATGGGAAGCTACCTCGTCATATAATTTGGGAATTGACTATGCATTTTTTCGTCATAGGATCTCCGGCACAATCGATGCCTATTTAGCTGAAACCAACGATGTGTTGGTTCAAAGAGCTCTTCCATCATCTACCGGGTATCCCAATATCTGGGCAAACATTGGAGGGATTAAGAATAAGGGGGTTGAAATTCAGTTGAACACTGTTAATCTTGAAGGCAAGCTCAGTTGGAAAAGTAGTTTTGTATTCTCGCTTAATCGGGATAAAATCAGCAAACTTTATGGAGATAGTAATGATAATGATATAGGAAACTCATGGTTTGTAGGCGAGCCAATAAGTGCCATTTATGATTATGAAATGGCTGGTGGGCTTTGGACTGAACAGGAGCTATATGAAAATAAAACGCTTGATGGTTGGTATCCCGGTCAGTTTAAATATGTTGATCAGAATGATGATGATGTTATTAATGAAGCCGACCGTACTATTATAGGATATGCAGCACCCAATTATAGGTTCAGTATCAATAACGAGTTTTCTTATAAAAATTTCTCATTCTCATTCCTGTTAAATTCTATTCAAGGTGGAAATGGATATTATATGGCTGATAACTCATCTGTTACCAATGTTTCGTGGCGAGCCGACGATGTGTATCGAATGAATGGTTCTGCCGTACGTCACTACTGGACACCTGACAATGGCGTAGATAATGCTACCGGTGCTTATAATGCGCCTGCTGTAACAAGTGGAATTTATGAAAGCCGAAGTTTTGTGAGATTACAGGATATCTCGTTAGTATATAATTTCAACGCCAAACTTTTAAAAACTCTGAGCCTAGATAATTGCTCGTTTTTTGTATCAGGCAAAAATCTTTACACCTGGACAAAATGGTCAGGATGGGATCCTGAAATAGGAACAAGTAATGCAGACTTAACTTCTGCAGAAGAGTCCAGACCGGATAACACTCCCATGATGAGAAGCGTTACTGCAGGTTTTAGAATAACATTTTAACCTGGCTTATTTTAAAGAAGTTTGATAATGAAGAATATAAATAATAGAACAATGAAAAAAAATATATATATGTATTCAGGTAAGTTATTACTGTTTACAATTATTTCTGCTTTGCTCTTTTCATCCTGCTCGAAAGACATACTTGAAGAGACGCCTCTTGATTTCCTTTCAACTGAAAATACTTATAATACAGTACCCGGCATACAGCAGGGAATTGCGGGATTACATAATAAATATCGTACTTTTGCCTATGGGGGAGCAGGTACACCGGCGCAGGCGTTAAATCTTGGAGGTTTAGGAACCGATTTTGCCTTTCACGGCGAAGATCCTAAATCAAATGTATTTTTAAGCGACTATCTTACATATGTCACGCCTTCAAGTCCTTTTATTGCTCCTTTATGGACAGATAGCTACGAAATTATACAAGCAGCCAACGTTTTGATTGAAGGTATTAATAAGGCTAATGCCGACATTTGGACAAGTGATGCACAAAAAAATGCATACATAGCCGAAGCAATGTTTTTCAGGGCTATTTCCTATCGTGTGCTGGCTTCATATTTCGGAGATGTGCCACTGGTAACAGAGGTGATAAATACTACAAAAACTGATTTTGTAAGAACTCCCCGAATCGCCATTTATGAGCAAATGGAAGAGGATTTAACATTTGCTGCAGCAAACTTACCTACTCGTGGTAACGAAGAGGCACCCGGCCGAGTTACACAGGCCGCTGCTTTGCATATGCTTAGTGAACTCTACATCGCAGAAGGAAAATATCAGGAGGCTGTTAATGCGGCTACAAAAGTTATTGACGAAGCAGGTTATGGTCTGATGACTGAACGTTTTGGATCGACTGTTGACGTGTTTGGCTCAGGAGATGTATTTTTAGATTTATTTGCTTATGGTAATCAGAATCTTGCTGAAAATACAGAAGCTATCTGGGTAATTCAATTTGAACCCTTTATTACAGGAGGTGATCTGTTTCCGGGAGAGAGAATGTGGGGACCTGCTTATTTCAGAATAGGAAATACTCCTGATGGGTATAAAGCAATCCTGGGCGATTATTACGATGGGCGATACACAGGGTATTCCGACACCTTAGGCCGGCCGGTATCATGGATTCGTCCAACAAACTATGCGGCTTATGATATCTGGAAAACTGATTGGGAAAATGATATTCGTAATGCAGAGCACATGATAAAGCGCGACTTTTATTTCGATAACCCGGAATCTCAATACGACGGGCAAAAAATTGATTTTAGTCTTTATCCTGAAGGATCAAGAAACGCGATTAAAGATACGTGCCAGTATATTTATCCTTACTTTATGAAACATGCCGACCCACTTCACCATTTTATTGCTCCGGCACAGGCTGGATATGGTTTTGTACATAAAGATATTTATGCTATACGTGTTGCTGAAACGATTCTTCTTCGCGCTGAAGCTTATATTGGTTTAGAAAAGAACGATTTGGCGGCGGCTGATATTAATTTGATAAGAGCCAGGGCAAATGCAAAACCGATTGATGCTTCAGAGGCTGATTTGGATTATGTATTGGACGAACGAGCCAGAGAACTTTATGGTGAAGAGTTCCGTCACATTACTTTACGACGAATGGGTAAGCTAATTGAAAGAGTTAGGAAATATAATAATAATCCATTAATTCCAGGAATGAATATTCAGGATTATAACGTTCTGTTTCCTATTCCACAAAGTCAGATTGATTTAAATATTACTGAAGAAATTGATCAGAACCCCGGTTATTAAGTTCGAGAAACTAAAAAGGGGTATATAGTAAACAGACCTTATAATTTTTGTTTCGCATTTTGGATGCTTAGCCTTTCGTAAGGAGAGGCTAAACATCCAATTGCTAACTTTAATTATAATATTAATTTTATATGAGAATGAGAAAATACACTTTAATCATTAGTATAATGCTGATTGCTATGATCTCTTGTAGCAGCGATAGCAATCCGATATTGAAGATAGACGGTGGAGAAATACAGGGCGTTGAGACAGAAACCCCTGGCGTGTACATTTACAAAGGGGTTCCGTATGCAGCACCACCTGTTGGAGATTTACGATGGAAATCGCCACAACCGGTTATCCCATGGGAAGGAGTAAAAGTTGCTGATACTTATGGAGCCGCAGCTATGCAACCTCCGCGTCGGGTAGGAAGTTTCTATTATAAAGAGTTCTATACGGATGATAACCATGAATATAGTGAAGATTGTTTATATCTTAATATCACCACTCCGGCAGCAGGTAAAGAGAATGCAGGATTACCGGTAGCAATGTATATTCACGGAGGTGCTTTTGCTTCGGGGTATTGTTACGAGAAACAATTTTTGGGTGGCGAAGAGTGGGCCAAACGCGGAGTTATTCTGGTTACAATAAACTATAGGCTTAATGTTTTTGGCTTCCTTGCTCATCCTGAACTTTCGGACGAGAATCCAAATGGTGTTTCAGGTAATTATGGCATTTTAGATCAAATTGCTGCTTTGGAATGGATTAAAAGTAACATCCAACAATTTGGTGGAGATCCTAATAATATTACCGTTTTTGGACAAAGTGCCGGTGCCATGAGCGTTAAATCACTTGTTTCATCACCTTTGTCGAAAGACTTGATGCAAAAAGCAATTATTCAAAGCGGAGGAGGTGTTGCTGAGAATTCGCCACTGGGAGGAACCGAACTGAAGAATGCGGAAAATGCAGGAAAAGAGATCATAGATCTTGGCGGTTATGAAAACCTGGTGGCTATGCGTGCTGCTCCTGCCGATTCAATTTTGGCACTGGCAGGCCTTGCAAGACAAAAGAGAATCGGTGGAATGATGGGGCCAGTGATAGACGGATATACTTTTACAAGCAACTTCAGCGAGGCTACATTTGCAAATCAGATTGCCGATATTCCTTATATAATTGGATATAATAAAGATGACATGGGAGTAATGACAACCGGCATAGGGCAATTTTGTATGCTTCGCGAGGGAAACGGGGGAAAAGCCTACGCTTATGAGTTTGCAAGAGACATGCCCGGCGATAGTGCAGGTGCTTTTCACTCTGCAGAATTATGGTATGTTTTTCATACGCTGGATTATGGCTGGCGACCATTCACAAAGGCTGACTACATCATATCGGATTACATGATCAATGCCTGGACAAATTTTGCTAAGTATGGAAATCCGAATGATCCGGGCGAAGAAACATGGATGCCTTATTCAAAAAACAATCAACAGTTTATGATTTTTAAACTCGATGATTCAGGAAATGCGGAAATTAAAATGGGAGTACCTTCGGTGTCTCAGTGAACATTCGAAGTAAAGTATTCTAATTTTACTTCTTATAACTACTTCAAGCTAATTTTTCACTTTGGTAGAATGATTTTAATTAAACAGCTAAATAATAAACCACAGTTATGATAAAAAGAATATTTGTTTTATACCTGATTTTGCTCTGTACAAATGTAGGCATTGCTCAACGGATCGATTTTTCAATCAATTCTGTATGGCGGTTTCACAAAGGTGATATTGAAGGCACGATAACCGATATTGATGCCGAAAGATGGGAAATTGTTAATATCCCGCATACCTGGAATGTGAGTGATGCATTTGATGAGAAACCGGGATATTACCGTGGAGTTGGTTGGTATACCAAAGAGTTGAAAGTGCCAATGGAGTGGAAAGGTAAAAAGGTTGTAATTTATTTTGAAGGGGCTAACCAAACGACGGATGTTTTTGTAAACGGTGCAGCAGTAGGAAATCATATTGGCGGATACACAGCGTTCTCGTTCGATTTGTCAGGCCAGTTAAAATACGGAGAAATAAATACGATTGCAGTAAAAGTTGATAATGCAATGAACCCAGATGTCCCTCCATTAAGTGCAGACTTTACCTTTTATGGTGGTATCTATCGCAATGTGAGAATTATTGTTGCCGAGTCAGTTCATTTCGATTTAGCCAATAACGCTTCCGACGGAATATTTATTGAAACTCCGGTGGTTAACGAGCAAAACGCAAAGGTTAACATACGGGGAAGTGTAGAAAATAGCACATCTAATACCAGGAGAGTTATTATTGAGAGTTCAATTGTTGATAAACATAACAAGCTTATAACCAGTAAGTCAGTAGCAAAAACGCTTGACCCGGATGGTAAAACTGATTTTCTGATAGAAGATCTTTCTGTCGAAATACCAAAGCTTTGGAGTCCGGATAATCCATATCTATATCAAACCACCACACTCATAAAAGAGGATGAGGAAGATGGAGCTGTTTTGGATGAGTTAATTTTGCCGTTGGGGCTTCGTTGGTTTGACTTTGATTCTGAGGGGAAATTTCTGCTAAATGGAAAACCATTAAAACTTATTGGTGCAAACCGACATCAGGATTTTCAAGGGAAAGGCAATGCCCTTTCAGATGGCTACCACTACAACGATTATAAACATATAAAAGAGCTGGGATTTAATTTTGTTCGATTGGCACACTATCCGCAAGCACCGGAGGTATATCGTACTTGTGATGAGCTTGGAATATTGGTTTGGTCGGAGATTCCGATTGTGAATACAATTACAGAATCGGAGGCATTTGAACAAAACAGTTTGAATATGCAAAAAGAGCATATCCGCCAAACCTACAATCATCCGAGTGTTGTTTTATACGGCTACATGAATGAGCTATTTTTATTGCTTCAATACGCGAGAGGATCGGAATCAGAAAAAGAACAACAGGCAAAAAACATTGTAGCTCTGGCTCAAAAATTAAATGATTTAACAAAAACTGAATCTCCAACACGTTATTCGGTTATGGCGTTTCACGGAAGTCAAACATACAATAAATGGGGACTTTCCGATGTGCCAGACGTTGTGGGGTGGAACTTATACTATGGATGGTATTACGATGAATTGGATGATTTATCAAAGTTTTTAGCCGAGGAAAATAGAAAATATCCGGGGCGCCCAACAATTGTTTCTGAATATGGGCCTGGGGCAGATATTCGTATACATGCTAAAAATCCTGTGGCAATGGATTATTCCGAAGATTATCAATACAAACTACATTCTTCCTACCTAAAACAAATGATGAATTTGCCTTACCTTGCAGGATTTGCAGCCTGGAATTTTGCCGATTTTGGATCAGAAATGCGAAATGATGCAATACCACATGTCAATCAAAAAGGGCTCACGAATTTCGACCGAACAGAAAAGGATGTTTGTTCGTTATATCGAGCCTGGTTCACTGATGATCCCGTTTTGTATATCGCATCGAGAAATTACACTAAGCGGGCAGGAATAGAAAATATCAAAGGAACGGGTGTTTGTTTAGACTCGGTAAAAATATTCTCAAATGAACAGAGTGTGGAGCTTTTTTTGAACGGCAAATCATTTGGAGAGAAACAAGTTCAGGATTACGAAGTCAATTTTGAGGTTCCTTTTCAGGATGGAGAAAATTTGCTTTCGGCGGTCAGTAACAATGGAAACACGGATCAGGTTCTGGTAAACTATACGGTTATTCCTGCTAATTTAAAAAAGAATGGTATAAAAGATCTTGCAATCAATGTTGGGGCAAAAGTATCTTTTTATGATCCTGAGAGCAAAGTGTTGTGGATTGCTGACAAAGAATATTCTCCGGATTCGTGGGGTTATATCGGAGGTGCACCACACACGTCGGCAGGACGAAACCCCAAAACGGGTATTTCGGATAATATACTGGGAACAGACTGCAATCCGTTGTATCAAACCTTTGTTGAAGGAATTGAGAGTTATAAATTCGATGTGCCAAATGGAAAATATAAACTAACGCTTTGCTTTCAGGAGTATATATCACGAGACAAGAAGGATGATCTCATTTACAATTTTTCGAACAACAATACAGCCAAAACTACCAGTGAACCCCGAGAATTTGATGTGCTGATTAACGGGCAGGAAGTTGTAAAAAATCTAAACCTGGAGCAAAGTTCCGGAAGTAAAAGAGCGGTGTCGTTTGAGTTTGAGGTAGTAGTTAAAAATGAGGATGGATTAACCGTTGATTTTAATACAATATCAGGGAAGGCTCTTTTAAGTGGAATAAGGATCCATTCCTATAAATAAATGGATAAAAATAGCTGTCTGGTTTTATTCTATCCATGAGACTATTGTGGATAAACTCATATTTATAGGTGGTATTTTACTAAAGAACTAAACAACTTTACGATAAGTCGCTGGAGTTGTTTAATGTGGAGATCCGACGATCGGCAAGGGATTTGAATCGATTGATAGAACAAAGTAAAAGCTTTGAGAGTAAATCAAAGTCTGTCCGCAAGTTGCGAAAGACAAAAATGCGAAAACGATTCTTACAATCGTACCTTACTGGAATTGAAATGTTGTAACAAGTACGGGAAACTGTTTTATGATTTGTCCTTACAAGCGCACCTAAGTGGAATTGAAGTTAAAGTATTCCAACGTGCTTTAAATCCTGTCAAATTTAATTCGTCGCCCGGAAAAGTCAAGGGCGGTTGAGATTGTATATTTTAGCCAGCCGCCCTTCGGGTTTGTTCCGTTTTTTTTTGTGAACTCCACAGAAAACAGACATACACCATATGACAAGAATCCATCCGGCTCAATGGCATGTGCCAAAATTTAATGGTGTGCCAGAAACTGAAATAAATATGCAGTGGAAAACAACGAGTGATATTTCTCGTAATATGGTTTCAAAAAAGCCTTATCGAGGATTCAATTTCTGGTACCTGCTTAGCTTTGGTTTCGAACGTCCTTATTTCCTTGCTTTTAAACAGGTTCAGGATCTTGGTGGAAGGATCAAAAAGGGATCTTCATCATTCATGATTGTATTCTGGAAAACTATCAGATGGGCGCTCCGTCGCCAATAGAAGCTATTAAGTTCAGAATGGAACAAATGAACTTGAAACAAACAGATGTGGCTCCACTTTTTGGAGGGAAAACAAGAGTTTCTGAAGTATTAAATGGAAAACGAAATCTAACACTGAAGATGATAACTTTATTAAACAGATACCTGGGTATTCCATTGGAATCTTTAATGAGTGGGAATAAAGAAATAAAGATGGATGATGATAAGAAAGAAAAGCTTCTTCATATATCTTCCATTAGGGAGTATTTGAGCTCAGAAAGAGCGGTGGTAATTTAATTTTTTAGTGAAATATAAAATGAGATAGTAACGAATATTCGGAGAGAGAGCCATAGGAGATCTAAAGATTTTGGTGTTTTTAAAATATTGTTAATCAGGTCGATCTGGAATGGTTTCTGCCCCCGGCTGAGTCACCAATTAAATTTGAAAAGCCTTACAAGTTAATCTTGTGAGTCTTTTTCTTTTGGAGATATTTCAATGTTGTTGTGTTAAAAGATACCTCAAAAAGAGATTTGTTAATCTTCCTTATTTTTCTGAATCTGATTGATTCTTTTTTCTAAAGTTTTAATGGCTTTTAGTACTGTATTCATTTCTGCCTGAGATTCCGGAAACTCGCGGCTGGTGTAGGCGTAAAAGCGCCATATTTCCATTACGTCATTTCCATCAACAGAGTACGGTTTGTATTCAGGGTTGAGCGATTTTAATAGCAGTGTCCCATTTGTGTTTACAGTTGCCATTTTAAATACGAAATCCTGTTGTCCTTTCAGAATTACAATGCACGGGGTGTCAACTTTTAAACTGCTCCAATCGGCTACATACTGCGCAATAATATCGCTGCCTTCGGGAACAGGCAACATCGAGTCGCCAACAGACGGGAATATGCGGAAAGTTCCTTGGGAAGGTAGGTTAGGGATCGAATATCTGGGAAGGCCGGCAATAAATTCAGGATCGTTGTATCCAGACATATATCCGGCTTTGGCTTTTATCGGAACATATTCTATGTTTTCGTTATTCGACTTGTCCACCGAAATGGCTAGCACCCGTAGATTGCCTCCCCGAATATAAACATCGTTTCCGGTTTCCAGCTCCCGCATTTTTAGTTCGCCTAGCTTAGAGAGGTCAATTTTCAGTAAAGTGTCGATACTGATTTTAAAGAATTCAGAAAAACTGAGATAATCTGTCGGTTGCGGAGATTTGGTGTTGCCCGCTTCAATCGCGGCTAATTTTGCACGAGTTAATCCCAGGCTGGCAGCCAGTGATTCCTGGCTCATTTTTTTTCGTTCCCGAAGAAATTTAATGTTGCCGGCAAAAAAAATCTTTTGTGTTTTGTTATTCACTTGTTATATTTAGAAACATTAATTTGTTGTTAATAGTAACAAATTTAGAGATAATTCTCAATTATGGAAGCGATTACGGGGAAAAATGAGATAATAAAGCAGCTGAGAAAGAAGATTCTTTCGATGGAAGGATTCAGTACCGGATCAGATAACCGGCGGCTTGATTTTGGATTGGAGGCTATGAATGCTGCTTTTCCCGGAGGAGCTTTTCCTGTAGGTGTAATTCATGAGTTCAGTAGCCCTGATAAAACTTGCGCTGCCGCAGGCAATGGTTTTTTGTCTGTACTGCTTGCTACGCTTATGGAAAATGAAGGTATTTGCTTATGGGTGAGCCTTAAACGAAAATTGTTTCCCCCAGCATTGAAATTTTTTGGCATCGAACCTCACCGGGTTATTTTTATCGATGTCCGGCACTCCAAAGAAGTACTTTGGGTAATGGAACAAGGCTTAAAGAATAAAGCCTTGTCTGCAGTTGTAGCCGAACTCAGAGACGTGAGTTTTGCCGAATCCCGCCGTTTGCAACTGGCGGTAGAAAATAGTAAAGTAACCGGATTTTTGCATCGTCAGCAGCCGCGCATGGAAAATACTCTGGCCTGTGTGGCGCGTTGGAAAATCACTCCCTTACCGAGCAGTACAAACGATGGCCTTCCCGGAGTTGGCTTTCCCCGCTGGCAGGTAGAGTTGGTTAAAATTAGAAATGGCCGGCCGGGTACCTGGCAGTTTGAGTGGCAGAACGGAAATCTTCGTTCAGTTCAGAAACCAGCTGTTTTGCCATCTAAATCAACCCAAAAACAACGAAAATATGCCTAAGCGCTATTTATATATTTGGTTTCGCTATTTGGCTCCCGACAGATTGGTGAAAATTAATCCGGAGTTGCGGGATGAACCCTTTTTATTTTATTCACCGGAACGTGGCCGGATGGTGGTTCGTGCTGTAAGTCCTGCGCTGGAGAAAGAAGGTATTTCTCTGGGAATGGTAGTGGCTGATGTACGGGCTATATTTCCTGATGTAAAAGTGTTTGAGGCAGATCGCGAATCAGAAGAAAAGGTGTTGGATGATATAGCAGAATGGTGCTTTCGTTTTACCCCAACCGTTGCTGTTGATCCTCCTGATGGGTTGATTCTGGATATTTCTGGTTGTGCGCATTTGTGGGGAGGGGAGTTGTCTTACATTAAAACAATAATCCATCGGCTGTACAAAGGAGGGTATAATGTGCGTGCAGCTATTGCAGATACCATTGGTGCTGCCTGGGCAGTTGCTCGTTTTGGGAATCGGCTGATTGTAGAAACTAAAAATCAGGCTGACGCTTTGGCTTTGCTTCCCCCTGCAGCACTTCGGTTGGAGGAAGTTACACTACAGCGGCTGAATAAATTGGGATTTCAGCAAATAGGTCAACTTTTATCGATTCCGCGTACCAACCTGCGCAGGCGCTTGGGCGAAGCGTTGCCTTATCGTTTAGGACAAGCATTGGGTACAGAGCAGGAAATATTAAAGCCCATTCAGCCAACTCCGGTCTATCTGGAGCGTTTGCCGTGTTTAGAGCCTATTCGCACAGCAAAAGGAATTGAAATTGCGCTGGAACGACTGCTCGAGATGTTGTGTACTCGTTTATTCAGAGAAGGAATAGGAATGCGTACCGGTGTTTTTAAAGGTTATCGTGTGGATGGCGAAACGGTTCAAATCAGTATAGGAACAAACCGGGCATCACGCAATGCAGCACATCTTTTTAAGCTTTTCGAACTGAAGATTGTAGAACTGGAACCTGCGTTGGGCATTGAATTATTTACGCTCGAAGCTACTTTGGTGGAAGATGTTAGTGAAGCACAGGAAGCTTTGTGGAGCATCGGAAGCCGCAATCAGACTGCTATTGCCGAGTTGCTGGATAATATTGCCGGAAAGGTAGGAGCGCAGGCTGTTCGTCGTTATCTGCCGCAGGAACATTACTGGCCGGAACGTTCGGTGAAAGAAGCGAATACACTGGATGAGCAACCCGAAACGCAGTGGCGCACCGACAGGCCACGGCCGTTCCATATTCTATCCCGACCCGAGCCTGTTGAGGTGATGGTGGCTTTGCCCGACTACCCTCCCAAACATTTCAGGTACAAAGGCGAGATTATTAAGATTGTGCGTGCCGATGGTCCCGAGCGTATTGAGCAAGAATGGTGGCTTCAAAGTGGGCCGCCAAGAGATTATTACCAGGTTGAAGATGAGAGAGGAGCACGTTATTGGTTGTTTCGGCTTGGCTTATATGGAGATCAGCAACCAAAATGGTTTATTCATGGATTTTTTGTGTAGAAGGGGAGGTAATGGCGATGGATTACGCAGAATTACAGGTAACAACTAATTTCTCGTTTTTGCGGGGCGGCTCTCATCCCGATGAGCTGGTTGAGCAGGCAGCAAGGCTGGGCTACAAAGCAATTGCAATTACTGATCGGAATACGCTGGCAGGAATTGTTCGTGCACATGTGGCTGCCCGCGAGAATGGTATCCGGCTTATCCCGGGCTGTCGCCTCGATTTATTGGATGGCCCTTCTTTACTGGCTTATCCAGCCACTATGGACGGCTATTCTAATTTATCGAAACTGCTGACGGATGGAAATCTCAGGGCTGAAAAAGGAGAGTGTTTACTCTACCGGGAAGATGTGTATAAATATGCTACAGAAATCAAGTTTGTTGTAATTCCCCCGGAATCGCTTAATGCCGATTTTGATTTTCCAGCTGAATTTCTAATTGCTCTGAATGCGTATAAAGAAATGTTGGGTGATAATCTGTATCTGGCAGCAAACTTTTCGTACCAGGGTGATGATCATAAAAAACTGTTTCGGCTTTCCCGTTTGGGAGTGCCGCTGGTTGCTACTAACGACGTGCATTATCATGCCCCGCAGCGACGCGAACTACAGGATGTACTTACCTGTATTCGTGAGAAATGCACCATCCAGTCAGCAGGTTTTAGGTTGCACAAAAATGCGGAACGCTACCTGAAACCAATTCCTGAAATACACCGTCTTTTCCGGCAATACCTGGAAGCCATAGAAAATGCATTAGAACTGGCCGATTCCTGCCATTTTTCATTGGATGAACTGAAATACTTATATCCTGAAGAAATTACCAGTGAAGGGCGTACACCTATGGAAGAGCTTGTTTATCTTACCTGGAAAGGTGCTCACGAATATTTTGGGAAAGAAATTCCTGAAGAAATCAGGAAAACCATTGACATGGAACTCGAGTTTATCAGGCGAAAAAATTATGCGTCTTATTTTCTTACCGTGTACGATTATGTACGGGAAGCCCGCGCCCGCAAAATTCTTTGCCAGGGACGTGGATCGGCAGCTAACTCGGTGGTTTGCTATTGTTTGGGAGTTACAGCTGTAGATCCGTCTAAAATTAAAGTACTGTTTGCGCGATTTATGAGCGACGAGCGTAATGAACCTCCCGATATTGATGTGGATTTTGAGCATGAGCGTCGCGAGGAAATCATGCAGTATATTTACGAAAAGTATGGCCGCAACCGGGCAGGGATTGTAGCTACTGTTACACGGATGCATTGGAAAGGTGCTGTTCGCGATGTGGGAAAAGCAATGGGATTATCAGTTGATGCCATCAATGTTTTGTCGAAGTCAAAATATGAATTTACCGAAGATTGGTTTGAGGGAAAGACTGCAGATACGTCCAGCTTTAGTTCTCGCGATCCGCATTTACGTAAAGTACTAGAACTTACTTCGCAGTACATTGGTTTTCCTCGCCAACTGGGGCAACATACAGGAGGCTTTGTAATAACACGCAGTAAGCTACATGAGTTATGTCCCATTCAGAACGCGCGTATGGAAGATCGTACCTGTATTGAATGGAACAAGGACGATATTGAAGCGCTGGGTTTTATGAAGGTAGACGTGTTGGCGTTGGGAATGCTTACTTGTATTCGAAAGGCTTTCGATCTGGCAAAACAACATTATGGTATGGATTTGACTTTGGCAAATATTCCGCAAGATGATCCAACGGTTTATGATATGATCTGCCATGCTGATACGCTTGGGGTCTTTCAGATTGAAAGCCGGGCGCAAATGTCGATGTTACCACGATTAAAACCCCGGAAATTTTATGATTTGGTCATCGAAGTGGCCATTGTTCGTCCGGGACCCATTCAGGGAGATATGGTGCATCCGTATTTAAAAAGACGGAATGGCGAGGAGCCCGTGGAGTTTCCTTCAGAAGAATTAGAGGAAATCTTAGGAAGAACGCTGGGAGTTCCGCTCTTTCAGGAACAGGCAATGGAAATTGCGATTGTAGCTGCGGGGTTTACGCCTGCCGAGGCTGATGGTTTACGCCGAAGTATGGCCACGTTTAAATCGAAAGGAAAAGTAAGTTGGTACCGCGAAAAGCTGGTTGGCGGCATGGTGAAAAAAGGTTACACCGAAGAGTTTGCTTCTAGAGTATTTAAGCAAATTGAAGGTTTTGGAAGCTATGGTTTTCCTGAAAGTCATGCCGCCAGTTTTGCCTTGTTGGTTTATATTTCGTCGTGGATAAAGTGTCACTATCCTGATATTTTTGCAGCAGCCCTTTTAAACAGTCAGCCGATGGGTTTTTACCGACCGGCGCAAATTGTGATTGATGCCCGCAAGCACGATGTAAAAGTTCGGCCTGTTGATGTTAATTATTCGGAATGGGACAATACGTTAGAAGAAAAAGAAGGCAAATATTGTGCGGTTCGTTTGGGGTTTCGGCAAGTGAAAGGTTTGCGCGAAGATGAAATGGGAAAGTTGGTTTTTGGGCGGCTTGTTCCATATAAAAATGTAAACGAACTTTTGGATGCAGGTGTTTCTGTGTCGGTACTCGAACGTTTGGCCGATGCTGATTCCTTTCGGTCGATTGGCCTAGACCGAAGGCATGCTTTATGGGAAGTTTCGGCTTTGCGCGATCATCCAACGGGTGTGTTTACCGGCACTCCGTCACAAAGTGCTTCCGAAGGAGCTGTTCAACTTCCGGCTATGACTGACAGCGAACATGTAATTCATGATTATGCAAGCACTTCGCTTTCGTTAAAAGCCCACCCGGTTAGTTTTTTGCGCCACCAGTTGAATCAACTGAAAGTTACGCCGACATCAGAATTAGGCTCGATGAAAAACGGACAGACCGTGAAAGTGTGTGGATTGATAACCGTGAGACAACGTCCGGGAACGGCAAAAGGCGTTTTGTTCATCACTATTGAAGATGAAAGCGGTTTTGCAAACCTTGTGGTGTGGGCCAATACTTTTGAGAAGTACCGGAAAATAATTTTGCAATCAAACTTATTAATGGTAGAAGGTAAGTTGCAAATTGCCGGAGAAGTAATTCATGTGGTGGTAAATTCTTGTTTTAATATGAATGATTTTATGAGCCTGGAAAGCGAAGATCGGAATCTGGGATCTATGCAAAAACCTTCCGAGGCAAACAAGAAAGAAAAAGTTGTTCAGGGAGAATTGTTCCCATCGAGGAATTTTAAGTAGAATTTACTGAGAAGAAATCTTTTTTGTTTGACATTTTATTGTGTTCATTTTCTTTTGGCTTGAAAGATTGATACATGTTGAATATCTTTATTAAGCAATTAATTGAAAAATACTGCTAAAAATGAAAAAGGTATTCGCTGTAATCTTTCTTTCAATTTTCTTTTTCGCCTGTTCAACCCAAAAGACACCGGATCCGTGGATCGCATCTGCGCCGGCCGGGAGTGCTTATGTAGATATCGACCATCAAGGTGAAACGGTTATTCCTAATGGTCGGATATTGAATCCGGCAGGGAAGAGCATTGTAGTTGCACCACATCCATTTGGCTTAACACTCAGTCCTGATGGAAACACTGTTGTAACAGCCAATTCGGGTACTAGTCCGTTGTCGATTACTATTATTCGCGATATTCTTTCTAAGAACCCGGAGGTTCAGCAAGTGCCACCCGGCTCATCGACTGATAAGGGGGTGCTGGCTTCGGTGTTTATGGGTCTGGCCGTATCGAAGGACAACAATGTGGTTTATGTAGCCGGAGGGCAGGAGAACTGCGTTTACATTTTCGATCTTAAAACGGGTGAAAAGAAAGGTCGGATTGATTGTGCTTATGTTTCGGAAAAGGCAGATTATTCTGATGGTTACATTGGTGATTTGACTTTATCGAAAAATGGAAAATTACTTTTTGCTGTAGATCAGATTGGTTTTCGCATGCTGATCATTGATACCGAAAATGGAAAACTGGAGCACAGCGTTCCGGTTGGCCGTTATCCCTTCGGGATTTGTCTGTCGCCCGACGAGCAAAAAGTATACGTAGCCAATGTTGGTATGTTTGAGTACAATATGATTGAAGGTATTACTGCTGAAAATGTGGGCGATAAAGCATTAAAATACCCTGCATTTGCTTATGGAAGCGATGAAATGAAAGAAGGGTACGAAACCGGGGATAGTCTGCGTGTACCCGGTTTGGGCGATATGAATTCACCTGAAGCTTTCTCTGTATTTACAATAAGTCTCGAAGACCAAAATCATCCGAAGGTGGTGGGCAAAACCAATACCGGAAACCTTGTCGGCGATTTGATTGAAGGAATTCCTGCAGTTGGAGGTTCCAGCCCGAATTCGTTGGTTGCTACGGACGATTATGTTTTTGTGACCAACGGTAATAACGACAATATATCGGTTATATCGATTGAAGAAGACACCGTGGTAAACACCATCTATATCAAGCCTGATTCGCGAATGAAACAGTTTAGAGGAGTTATTCCTTTTGGATTGGCCTTGTCTCCCGATCAGCAATATTTATATGTGGCTTGCTCCGGAATTAACGCGGTAGCAGTTGTTGATGTAAATAAATTCGAAGTGTCGGGTTTTATTCCTACTGGCTGGTTTCCTGCAAAACTGAGAGTTAGCAACGATGGCAAAAAACTTATTGTTGCCAATGCCAAGGGGTTTGGTAGCGGGCCAAATGGAGGATCTACGTTTAATCGGGGATCAGAAGGAAGTTATATTGGTTCGTTGATGAAAGGCACTGTTCAGGTGTTGGATATTCCTGATAGCGAAACGCTAAAAACAATGACAGCAGAAGTGATTGCTAATAATTTCGATTTCAAAAAGGCTTCGGATTCGGTTTTTAACTGGCGAAAGAATAATCCGGTGCCGTTATATCCTTCAGCAAAAGAAAGTCCCATAAAGCATATTGTATTTATTTCTAAAGAAAACCGTACTTACGATGAGATTTTCGGACAGGTTGAAAAAGGTAAAGGAGAAGCCGGCCTGGCACGTTATGGTCGGGGAGTTTCATTTACGAACGGGGTCAAAACTGATTCTGTACTGGATGCTGATGTGATGGTGAATCACCTGAAAATTGCTTCCGATTTTGCAATGTCTGATAATTTTTATGTGGATTCGGATGTTAGTGCCGATGGACACAGGTGGTTGGTAAATACCTATCCGAACGAATGGACCGAAACCTGTACAGCAGCCAGCTATGGCGGGAATCGAAGGTTTAAATTTGATTCTAAGGCTCCCGGTATTTATGCGATGAACGGTGCGGCAGGCGCAATTTATCCGGAAGATTACAACGAAGCAGGTTCAATGTGGGATCACCTCGAACGTAACGATGTGGATTTTTACAACTTTGGTTTCAGCATAATGTTTGAACCCGGTATTTACGATGCAAAATACAAGTACGAAGGTATAAGGCATTACATCAATTATCCTTTGCCTCAACCTATTTGGGATAGAACTTCTAAACAATATCCAACTTACAATATGGCTATTCCCGATCAGTTTCGGGTTGATCAGTTTAAAAAAGAATTTGAGCAAAGGTGGATGAACGAACAGGATACCATGCCTGCTTTTATGACAGTGATCTTGCCAAACGACCATGGAGCAGGAGATCGTCCCGATGCAGGTTACCCGTTCCGGGAAAGCTACATGGCTGATAACGATTTGGCGGTTGGACGGATTGTGGAGTACCTTTCGCACACACCATATTGGGAAAATATGTTGATTGTTATTACCGAAGATGATGCCCAAAATGGGGTTGATCATGTGGATGCGCATCGAAGTGTGTTGATGTTAATTTCGCCGTGGGTAAAACGCGATTATGTGAGCCACGTGCATTATAGTTTTGGGAGTATTTTTAAAACTTTCTGGAATATTCTGGGATTGCCTTACCTGAATCAATATGATGCCGGAGCAAACGACCTCGCTGATTTTTTTAGCGATGAGCCTGACTTCACACCGTATCAAGCCTTGGCTGTTGATTCCCGAATTTTTAACCCGCAAAAAGCGCTCGATCCTTTTGATGAAAACTTCGATTGGAAAGCCTTGGAAGAGTCGCCCGTTATGGATGATAAGGAAGATATGATTCGCGAAAGCAAAGAACGCGACGAGTATCGACTTGAAAACAGGGAACGAAAGTAAGATTCAATAGCAGATGATTATTTATCGGCAACACACCTAAATCCGGTATGGCTCATTCCGGTAGAAATCTCGCCGGGCATACGGGCAGCAACTCTGTAACTCGAGCAGTAGCTGTCGTTGCATAAAAATGATCCTCCCCGAATGGTTTTTCGTTTGTCGTAGAGGTTGCGTACGTCGTAGCTTCTTTCCGGTCCTTTTGGATTGGCTGTAACTTTATCTGTTGGTAGACTTTGATAGTAATTCATGTCGTACCAATCCGAGGTCCATTCCCAAACGTTACCGGCCATATCATAAAGTCCATAGTTATTCGGCGCATACGACTGAACCGGAGCTGTTCTTACAAAACCATCTTTCTGAGTGTTTTGGTTGGGAAAATGTCCATTCCAGGAGTTGGCTTTGGGTATTCCGTTTTCAATGTGTTCGTTTCCCCAGGGATAAATGTTGTTTTGCAAACCCCCTCGGGCTGCGTATTCCCACTCTGCTTCAGTTGGCAAACGTTTCCCCGCCCATCTGCAATAAGCCAGCGCATCGTTGTAGGAGATATGTACCACTGGATGATCTTCTCTGCTATCGATGTTGCTTTGCGGTCCTTCGGGATGCTTCCACGATGCTCCCGGCACCCACGACCACCATTTCGAGTAGTCGTTTAGCGGAACTGCAACTGATGGCGGAGTAAATACCATCGAACCGGCAATTAGCATACTATCGGCAGGTTTAGGCGTGTTGGGTGGCAATTGTGTTTTCATTTCCTCCCAGTTTACATTTTTCTCTGCTTCGGTGATATACCCGGTTGCTTCAACAAATTTTTCAAATTGTGCGTTCGTTACTTCATGCACATCTATCCAAAAGTTTTCTACTTTTACCGGGTGTTTGGGATATTCATCTGCACGTGCCTGATCATTGTCGGCTCCCATGTCAAAAATGCCTCCTTCAATAAACACCATTCCTTCTCGTCCCTGAGGCTGAACCTGAATTTCAGAGGAATCGACCGGATTGAGAAAGCGGGATTTTGAATTTATCTCGCAGCAGCTCATTGCAGATGTAGTGTCTTTGACTGTTTCTGTTTGATCGGCGTTTTTATTAGCAGACGAAGAGCAGCCTGCGAGGACAATTAAAAATGGAACGGTTATTTGGATTCGTGAAAGCATCTCATGGATTTTAATTTCATTGACAATAACTTTTAATGACGAATAAAGTTTATATCCGGAGTTGCGGTTTTTGAAAAGATAGTCTTGATGAGATGAAATTCCGATAGCTTTTGATTATAAAAAAAGCCGCTAAATAAGCGGCTTTATCCAACCAGAGGGGATCTTTCGATCTTACCAGTTAAAACTATTATGAAATTTATTTTGCTGCAATCTCTCTCAGAAATTTTGCTGTTTCAGCCGAAATGTCTTCGGGAACAAAAGTTATTTCTTCCGGATTTACGTTAAACAACTCTTTAAACCAAACGCATCCTGCTAGGTAGCATCCGTTATTGCTTGCGTGGAAACGGTCGTTTGAGTTCCATAGATCAACGCTGCCATCTTTTTTATTAGCAAGGTAGAAAGCGTCGCCGGAACGCAACTTTGGGGTATCATATCTTTTGCTGAGCTTTTTATAATTACGATTTAGCTTCTTATACATCTTTTTATGAGAAATGCTGTATTCTGTTAATCGTTTGCAGTCAGGTGCATAAGGCCATGTTTCGTGAATGTAAACCTTCGACTCAGGAGCATATTTCTCAACATAGCCTACAATTTGGTCGGCATAAGGTTGAAATGTTTCTTTTCTGAAACTGTTTGAACTTACTTGTTGAATTGTAACTACATCCCAATCGTTGCTTTCTAGCAATTCTTTTAGCGATTTTCCACGGTATGGTTTGTTGTTTGCATCTTGTTCGCTTTTTTCAATCAGTTCTGCGTGACGTTCTAGAGAACAACCTCCCAGATTCGCTTTCTGAATTAAAATATTACATCCCTCAACAGATTCGGTGATTTCTTTTAGGTAGTGGCAGGCATTGTCGGCAAAACTATTTCCGATGGTAAGGATTTTTACCGTATCCGACGCACTTTGTAGTTTGTTGCTTTCTGCTAAAGTTTGTTTTGTTGTAAAGACAAGTGCATTGCATAATACAAATGCAAACAGAAACAATAATCTTATCGGTCTCATAATTGAAATGTTAAATAAAAGGGCTTTGTGATTGCCGATTTAGGTTAAAAATAATCTAAAATCTACCGATTTATTCCGGCCATTTTATCTCTACGCCCTGTTTTTGGATAAAGTCTTGAAATTCGTTTAAACTTTGAGAGTCCTCCCAAACCTGACGCGGAGTTATCTTTTTCTTTTCAGAAAAATGTACCAACATTCCTACGACTTCTCCAATGTTCCATTCTACCGGATGAAGACGATAGCAGCCGTTTGTGATATGTGTGGTTCCGATATTTTTGGCAGCAGGCAAAAGATTTTCCATTTGTTGAGGGATTAACGATCCCAGTGGAATCTCGAACGGCAAGGATGGCAAATCAATGTAGTTATCGCCTTGAGTTGTTGGATGTAAATCGAGGTAGTACGAACCAACTCCGATACTATCATTAAAACTTTCAGCTTTTTTCGCTGCAGCTTCGCCTTTTATCAGCGTGCGGTTCTCAACTCCTACATGTTCTTCCAGTACTGTAAACATGGCTTTTATGCGTCTGCCTTCACGTATGTACGGATATTTTGCCATGCCGTCAGCAGTCCCCATCACATCATTTCGTAAACGAATACCCGGCCATCCCGCACCACCATCGGGGCGTTCAACTTCTGTTTGCAGCCAGTAAAGCAGCGACAGATTTAACTGCCGCGCATTTTCCACATTTTTCTTCCACTCTTTATCGCTTACGTCAACCAGATTGCCAAGCAGATAGTCATTTTGTGGCCAGTTTACTATTGTCGTATCACCCGGATAAAAGCCAGGGGTAAAATTATGTCGGTTAATAATTTTTCGATAGTTCCACAAATTCAGTGCGTTGGTGGTTAAACCGCCTTCCGGATGAAACCCCAGTTTCTTTGGTTTTAAGGTTGATGGAGTAGAATAACTTAAATCCAACAACTTCCCTGGCCACGAAGGGGTTAATTGCGGTGCATAGTTTTTCCAGAACTCGTATTTTTCCGGCTTATCAATTACATGGTTTTCGCCGGGACGATAATCCATTGCAAAGCACAAGGTAAAGGCTTGCTGGTTTTTTACGTTGCCTTTTTCCGGAGCATGCAGTTCTCCTGTTTCTGCTTTTGACTCGGTACCCAAATAATATTCGGTACCTGAAAGCGGAAGAAGTTCTCCGGTCTCTGTGGCATCCGAAAAATAGGGTGCCCTTAACCAGTATGTTTCTCCTGACTGCAGATTCTCTACAGCCAGTGCCTGAATTTTATTTCCTGAAATTTCGGCATCAGTAGCTTTACAATTTAGCAAAAGTGTTAGTTTCCCAGAGCTGAGATAAGGCACCAACATTTCGTTTAAAACTGCCAAACCAGCACGCGGCTCCACACATAAGCGCGATACGGCTCCGTCGCCGGGATTCAGATTTTCGCGCGCAGCAGCATTGGGTGTAAGCGGGTAGTTCTTTTTGTAATAATTTCGAAGTGCAGTTCTAAAGTTGCGATACAACTTTGTTGCACCGTGAGTTTCTATCCAGCGATGTTCATCAAAGGGAACACCTTGTTGTGTAAGCTGGCCGCCAATCCAGTCGGTTTCTTCTGTCATAATTACCGAAAGTCCGTTGCGAAGTGCCCCTAAAGCACAAGCACAACCACCCATTCCGGCTCCTGCAATAACAAGGTCGGCCTGCATTTCACTTTTGCCAACTCGTTTTTTTGCGGCAGCTTTTGCCGACGACGTTGTTGGTATGGTAATTAATGGAGCGGTGGCCAATGCGCCGCTTGTAGCTCCCAAAATTCCTATAAAGTTTCTTCTTCTCATCTGTTTAAAATTGTTTATTTCAAATGGCTTTTCATAACAATTTAGTTCTTTGTGTTTTCAAGAATTTCGTCGAGAGAATAATTCCAGTCAAGCATTGTTGCTAAAACCGGAATAATTTGATGTGCCGATTTTAATTGACCACGATAAGACGGATGCCAGTCGGAGCCTAAATCCTTTTCAGAGTTAAGTAAGTCTACAGGTATTCCAACAAAAACAATATCTTTTGTTTCCATTTCTTTTCGCAAATCTTCTACCATTTCTTTTGTGTAAGCAAAACATGGCTCGTTGGTCATGGGGCCGGTTACACAAAGAATTTTTGCATCTGGGAATTCTTGTTTTAGCTTTTTTACGAGTTCTTTTCCCGTAGCAATAAAATCAGCTTTGTAGGGGCCAAACTGTGTGCTAAAATCGTTGGTTCCAAGATTGATTACTATGGCATTTGGAACATAGTTTTGAAGGTCGTAGGTCTGCGACGGATCTTCATCGAATAAATATTCCAGGCGCGGAGGCATCGGGGTAATTTTTGTTGAAACTCTGTCTTTGTCACCATAATTTCGAATCATACCAAGTCCTGAATGAGAAATCAAATGGTATTGTGCATCAAAAGCCCTGGCCAAAATTGTTGCATAAGATTTTTCGCAATTTTCGGTTGAAGGCTTGAAACGTTCAGATTTGTCTTTTCCTTCGGTTCCGTAACCACAGGTTATTGAATTGCCAATGAATAAAATCTTTCGTTCCGGCAGAGGAGCCGGCTTTTCCAGTTTATCCTTTTTGCCTACATAAACACCGGAAAACTCGGCAATTCCCATATTGCCTTCAGTTCGTTTAACAATTCGAAGTTGATGCAATCCTTTTGACAATCTCTCGGGATACCACCACACCGTGTCTTTTACTGCGTGAAGAATTTGCTCTGGGCGATCGTCAACCCAAATATTGAAATAGTTTCGTTCTCCTCCTTTTATTTTTATTCCGAGTTCGTTCCCCGAAAAAGCAGTTATTACATTCACTCCGGGCCAGTTAAATTTTATCATTTCAGCACTTTGCTGAACACGTCCCATGTATACAAAAGCATCATTGCTTGCCGGGTAGAATTTTCTCTCGGGTTGTGCCAGTGCAGGCAACTGAGTAATTGTAACTAAAAGGAAAAGCAGGAGCATAGCACTGATCCTGTTTTTTGTTGCAACAGTTTTCGATCGTAAACAATTCATATTAAGCTTTCAATTTTGTCAGATATTCCTGGTAGCGATTATATAAATGTCCGGCTTGCAGATATGCTGATTGCGGACTCATAAAATGCGAAAATTCAAAGGTAATAGCTTGTTCCATTCCAACACGTTTTGCAGCTTCAAGTTTCATCAAAAGTTTATCCCATTTTATTGGAAGAAACTTGATGGGCATATCGCGGTCGAAAGTTTCTGAATTTGTCCAGCTTCTGATGCCGTATTTATCTGCCAGTTGTTTGTTAACCAATAAAAAATCCTCAAGCTCATCAAAATCAATATGGCCGTCCTGGAAAGCAACAATATCAATTGCATCTTTTATGCCGTCAAAAATCTCATCCCAATCCTGCTCGTGTTTTTTTAGGCTGACACCCAATTCGCGTGCGGTTTCTGTCTGGTATTGGCTGATGTTTTTTATGCCATCAATATAGGGAGAGATTAATGTGTCCAGATTCCCTGAAACCGATTTACAATGCTCTCCGAGTCCACGGTACATGTCAATAATCGCTCCGGTTTTTCGGCTACATTCCTGCGAAATATACCAGCCTTTAAAAGCAGTCATTTTTCCGTACTTCGACCAAACTTCGTCGATAAGCATCCGGTTCAGATCCAGCTCTTTTTCAAAATCGCCGTTTACCCAGTAGCGGCCCGAGTCATACAATCCGAAATAAAAATCCATCTGGTATTTTTCAGCCAACTCCAGATACATCTGAACGAGGTCGACTGAAGGAGAGTAAGCTTTTTCTTTATTTATAAGAATTTCTGACGGGTAGGTGAGCCACTTGCGATAACCGCTGCGAATTAAAATAACAGTATCTATTCCCACCTTTTTCATGTGAGCAAAATCCTGTTCCCATTCTTTTCTTCCCCAGTTTTGGTGAGGAATATCGTGGCTTATTTCGTCTAAGAAAGTACCTTTAATCTTCATTCAAAAAATCATTAAGTCTGTTACTAATCTATAATTTAATTCCTTCTTTCTCAAAAACATCCCGCCATTTTAGATAGCCGTCTGCACTTAGGTGAATTCCGTCGGCGGTGTATTGTGGAAGTAGTTGTCCATCTTTGTCGGCAAACTCAGTATACAAGTCAAGATAGCGAATGTTTTCTTCTTCCGCCAGTGGTTTTAATAGCTTATTAAGCTGAGTTATTTTATCCGATTTGTTTTTCATATAGTCGTACCAAATAACTTTCTCGTTAATTGGCAGCACACTTTGCAGATACAGTTTTGTTTTTGGCGATTCTTCCTTGATCACCCGAATTATTTCTCTGATTTTTGCGGCAATAACATCTACCGGAACACTTCGTCCGATGTCGTTAATTCCAATCATCAGGAATATGCTTTTTGGCTGCGATTCCACTACTTCGTTAATACGGTTAAGCAGTCCGAAACAAACATCGCCTCCAATACCGCGGTTTACGATGTGTTTGTTTTTGAATAGCTCATTCCAATCACCATTTTCAGTTATACTGTTGCCCAAAAAAATGATTTCATTCTTCCGGTTGGGTAAGCCTTCATAAAATGCACGCCTAACTTTGTAATGGGCAAAAGTGTAAGTTGTATCGTAGGGAAGCGTATTTTGTGCTAATGTTGTTTTAGCGGATGATAGTCCTGTAAGGATTGTTACTGTCAACAACAGGAAAGTAATTCTATCGGTTTTAAATTTCTTCATAATCTTTAATCTTATCCAGCCAGTTAAATTTCAAAATAATAGAAGTGATGACAAATAGTATTGCTGATATTATAAGGCCGTTATAGTGGCGTACTACCAGGTAAATCGGCCCTACAATCAATGTCATTTGCCACACAATTCCGATTACAACATTGAAACTGTCGCGCGCCAGATCTTTGTTTTTGGTTAAGTTCGGATATTTCTTCAGCGCTTTTTTGTGAATAGGTGCCCACCAGCCCCACGGGCGTACATTTTTGTAGAATTCGATTAATGTTTCATCGTCTACCGGTTTGGTAAAAAGGCAGCCCAGGAAACTTCCGGCAGAAGCCATTAAAAGAATAAGTGGGAATAGGTAAATATCGGGTGTTTCAGGAAAGAACAGGAATTTTACTGTTGATGCCAGTAATCCGGCCAGCATGCCCCAGAAATAACCGTATCCGTTAAAACGCCACCATATCCATTTTAATACATTCGATGCCACATATCCACCATAAAGTGATGAGGTAATCCACAGAGTTAAAGAGTTTATGGATGCGGAGAAAAAGCCAAAGATAATACCAACAATTACAATGCTAATTGAGGCAATATAACTGATGTGAATATATTTTTTACTGGGTGCGTCAGGATTGATGTATTTCTTGTAGAGATCGTTGACAATGTATGCCGGAGCTGCATTTACAAACGCCGAGAAAGTAGACATAAACGCTGCCAGCAATCCAGCCATAATAATTCCTTTCAGTCCAACCGGGAGTAGGTTGTTGATTACGTATGGAAGTATTTTCTCGAAATCAACTTCGCCGCCACTTGCTTTCATCATCGGTGCTACCAGTACAAGGCCAAGAATTCCTAATCCAGCTACCATCAAATAGCGAGGAGGATAAAGTACAAGGGAGGTAAGTCCACTCATTTTTGCCGCATCGCGTGGCGTTTGAGTCGACAGCACACGCTGCATATCGTAGCCCGGAACCGGTCCGGCAAGGCTGGAGAAAATTCCTTTGAAAAACATCATCATCACCAGGGCGCCGAGCATTCCAAAGCCGTCTTGTGCAATTTTGTCGTTTACCTGATCGAAAATCCCTGTCCAATCGAGGCTGGTTTGCCAACTGGGCATAATATCGTACCAGCCATTAGGTACGGCTGCATTTATTTCTGCTGCCGAGACTTTATGCATGGCAAACCAGGCTACCGCAATACAAGCGATGGTCATTACAAAAAACTGCATTACCTCTGTAGCCACAACACTGTACATCCCACCTTTTATCACATAAATTGTGGTTAGCGACAGCAATATTGTTGCATAAACGTATTCTGAAATAAAATGAATAGAACCGACGTAGAACGACAGATCCCAAGGGAAAATGGTTACTGCAAATTTTCCGATTCCGACAAAAAAGTAGGCAATAAAACCAATGGCACTAATAATGGCAAAAACCACCACGATAATGTGCGAAAGTTTTCCTCCTTTATCTTCGCCAAAACGGGTAATGATCCACTCGGCACCTGTCATTACATTTGAGCGACGTAGCCAGATGGCCATAAATACCATGATGAAAATCTGGTTCCAAACCGGCCAAAGCCAGGGAATCCAAACACTTTTCAAGCCGTACACAAAGAATATGGTAACGGTCCAGGTAGTACCGGATATGTCGAACATTCCCGATCCGTTGGAAAGTCCAAGGAGGTACCATTTTAGTTTATTACCACCCAGAAAATAATTCTGCAGGTTTTTACTTGCTTTCTTCGATATCCAGAATCCTATAAAAATACTTAGCAGAATGTATCCGAATATGATTGATATATCAATGAGATCAAAGTTCATGTTTTTCTATTTTCACTGTCGTTTCAAGTAAGCTATCGCTTGTACTTGTTTTATTCGACTGGGATAAATGCACCAAAAATTTATAAAATCTGTTCTGTAAGCGATTTAAAATATTGAATACTTTTTTCAATATCAGGAACGGAATTTTCCCAGTTGTACTCATATTCAACAGAGAACAGTCCTTCGAAATCTTGTGTCTTAAGTTCCTTCAGCATTCCTGCGAGGTCGAGAACTCCGGTTCCCCAAATCACATCATGTTGTTCTGTTTCGCCTGTTTCCTTCTCTTTAATGTCTTTAAAATGAAGCGATTTAACCCGACCCTCAATTTTTTTTAAACACTGTAGCGGGTCGAGTCCCATTCTAGCCCAGTGACCAACATCGGCGCAAGCGCCAATTCGATTGCTCAGACCTTCAACGGCAGAAAGAAATTTATCCGGATTCCAGTAATTCGATGGTTTTGGATGATTGTGAATAGCCACGTCAATTTTGTATTTGTTGGCCAGTTCATCCACATATTTAAGATGTTCGTATTCCGGTTCGCAGGTAATTATTTGAATGCCCATGGCGTCGGCAAATTCAAAAAGTTGTTTCCATTCGGCATTGTTTTGACAGATAACAACTCCGGAAGCTATTATTTTTACGTTTTTAGAACGTGCATATTTTAGTACTTGTTTTTGCGTTGGTCTGTCCATTTTATAGTCCATCGTTCCTTCAATACCTCCGCCCAGTGGTTGACCAAAATACACTTCAATGTTTTTTAACCCGAGTTGATGCACCTTGTCAACAGCCTCACAAAAACTGAATTTGTGAAACGTGTAACTCTGTACGCCCAGTTCCCAACCAGTTTTCTCCAATTTACTCTTTTTTCCAAAAGCGGTTAGCGAGAGTATCGCGATGATGAATACCAAAGCCGATTTCCAGAATATTTGTTGTTTCATTTTATGTTCTTTTTATTTTCAGATTGATTGTATTTCCGTTTATGGCATTTTGGGTAATTCCCAGCCGTCACGGTAAGTATGATTAATCCATTCCTTAGCCATCTCTTTGGCATTCATGTCAGCAAATTCGCGGTTAAATCTCGGATCTCCATCAACAACCTCAAAGTCGTCTTTCGTAACAACTTTTATTTTGTCGCTGTCTGAAATGTTTGTGAAGCACATATTTTCTCCATCCCACTCCAAAATACGGTTTAAACTTTGAAGTCTGACAGCGAGTACACCCATAACTACCATTTCGTTAAACGGTCCGGCATAATCGAAATTTGATCCGGTTTCAGTTCTGCTGTTGGCAGGTTCTTTACATGCACGAATCCAGTCTCTTTCGTGTGCTCCCGACCATGGACCACTTTCCGATCCGGGAATGCGTCGCAATACTGGTTCGGGCTCTACAAAATCTTTCATTTTTGACTCGGGTAAAAGTGTTGGTTGCATACCGTAGTAGCTGGTCATAATTTTACCTTTTGTACCAACAAAGAGCAAACCGCCGCCGCTGTCTTTACCTAATATTTCACCATCAGAAAGCTCAATTGGGCGTCGGGGCAATAATCCTCCGTCGTACCAGGTTACTTCCACTTCGGGCATTCCTACTTCGGGTAAGTTTTTTCGGGCAGGGAAAGTATATTTTACAATCTCTGCATGTGGTGGACTTTCAATGTTAACCAGCGTTGATGATGCTTCTACTTTACTTGGGGATTGTAGCTTCAGTGCCCAAAATACAGGATCCAAAACATGACAAGCCATATCGCCAAGTGCTCCGGTTCCAAAATCCCACCAGCCGCGCCAGTTCCATGGAGTGTAAGCCGAATGGTAAGGGCGGTGTTTGGCAGGCCCAAGAAACAGATCCCAATCCAATGTGCTCGGAACCTTCATCTTATCGGTAGGACGTTGCAAGCCCTGTGGCCAAATTGGCCGGTCTGTCCAGGCGTGTACTTCCGTAACTTCGCCGATAGCACCCGACCAAATCCATTCACAAACTCTACGAATGTCGGTGAAAGAATTTCCCTGGTTACCCATTTGAGTTGCAACACCGTATTTTTTTGCAAGAGCATTTAATAAACGCGATTCGTAAACCGAATGGGTAAGCGGTTTCTGAGTGTAAACGTGTTTCCCAAGAGTAATCGCATGAGCTGTCACTCCGGCGTGAGTATGGTCGGGAGTAGCTACCATTACAGCATCAATAGAATCTCCCATATTATCGAACATATCCCGCCAGTCTTTAAATTTCTTTGCATTTGGATAATCGTTAAATGTTTTTGCGGCATAATCCCAATCTACGTCACATAGCGCAACAATATTTTCGCCGCTCATATTTCGTAAATTGTTGCGGCCCATTCCGCCAACACCAATGCCTGCAATATTAAGTTTATCGCTTGGGGAAATGTGTCCAAAACTTTTTCCGAAAACAGTACTTGGCACAATCGAAAAAGCGGTTGCGGCCATTCCAGCATTTCTTACAAAATCTCTTCTGTTAAGTTTCTTCATACTATTAAATTTGTTAGTTTTCATCGGTATAGTATGGAACTTGCATGTGTTTTAATCATCGTTTTGGGTACAGATATTTTACATGCTCGTTTCATTTTTTTGAATTTAGTTGGTAAGCTATTTTTCTATTTTCTTTGAGTAGCTATTGCCTAAGCGATCAATAACTTTTACTGTAATTTCTGCTGAAGCATTTTGGGGTTTGGCTCTGAACAGGTGATTTGTAGTAGCTGCTCCAATCCATTTGTAATCGAGCTTGTCTTTATCCGAAAAAGCATCAACAGTTCCGGGATCTTTTCCGGAGTATTGTTCCATTTCTCCCATTTTCTTTCCGTCTTCGTACCAGAATATTTTCCATTCCGGATCCCAATTCCAAACGTTGGCAGTTAGGTACTCCATTTGTTCCTGATTTTCGCCGACATTGTAGACTCTAAATTGATAGTCTTTGTTGTAGCCGGCGCTTTTAAAATACCACGAAAGTTCTGCCCCGTTGGCTTCAAAAACAGCATACCCTTTTGGAGTTCCGTCCTGTGCAAAAGGTCCTTGCCACCATGCGCCACATACCGATGAAACATTGTGTTCGAATAGCTTTGGCGAAATCACTACGTTGTTCGAAACGTGCATGTGCCCCGAAACAATGTGCGCCTGATATGGAGCCAGAAGGTTGTACAAGGCTTTTTTATTACTAACCGATTTTGAAATATTAGAATAAGAAAACTGGTCGATGTCTTGCTGGTTTAGTGCCGTAGGGATGTGCAGTGCCACAACAATCGTTTTTGTTGTATCGACAAGAGCCAGGTCTTTTTCGAGCCACGCTAGTTGCGTTTCAGGAATGTACCCAATATAAAAATAATCACGGCCGATATAAAAAACATCATTTAATACCACATAATGAATCTCTCCACGACTAAAGGAGTAATAATCGGGGCCAAAATGATTTTTAAACATTTCTGCTGCCGACTCATTTGATCGGTTGCTATACTGCATATCATGGTTTCCAATGCTTTGGTAAAAGGGAATTCCCAATTCCGAGAGCATTGTTTTTGTGCTGTCAAAAAGAATAGGATTGTCGCCAACAATATCGCCACAACCCATTCCATGAAATATATAACTACCTTTTCTATTTATTAATTCTTTTAAATCGCCGACTACTTCACGAGCTAGCTGAGCTTCTTTTACGCTTTTTATTTGCGGGTCGGCCCACACAACAAACCCGTGTTGGGTATCATCGGAACCAGCCGGTATAAGTTGAAAATCAGTATTCCCATTTCTATTTTCGTTTATCCGGCGAAAAAATTGTGGCACCGAATTTTCAACCGGAACAGTATAGCCGGTCGGGGAGGAGAGGTACACAAATTCGCTGTTCTTGTTTCCTGTTAACAAGTATTCTCCATTGCTATCGGTTTGAGTAACTGAAACACCGTCGGTTACCATAACTCCGGCAACGCCTTGGCCTTTGCAACTTACTTTTCCTTTAAAAACGATTGGTTTTTCCTGCTTATCAACAGCCGATGCCATTACAGTAAAGGCAAGTAAAAGTAAGGTGTAAAATAAACTCCTGTTCATCGCAAATCAGATTACAATTTATTTATTCGCTTCTTTTTCGAAATAGTCAGGATCAGCAGCCATTTTAAAGCCATCTTCAACCTCTTTCCACATGTTCTTACGAATGATGTGTACGATATCAAAAACCATTAAACCATCAGAAGCTTGAAAATTCATGGCAATAGACCGTGATAACTGCGGACGGTTGTCGTAAAACTGATCAACCAAAATTCCACCGTAAAACGGATGTCCGTTCAATATCCCTTTTATTTTTTCGCACGAGCCTTCAACACAATACCAGGTGCCGCGTGCTGCTTTACTGTCAGTTTCATTTTTTACCAGGTTGTTGTTTTCGAGGTATTCATCCATGGTTATGTTGGTGTAGTAATTTCCCACGGTAAACAAGTCAAGAACTTCGGCATAACCATAGTTTTTATAGTTGGGAGTTGCCCAATTAAAATCTTTCGAAACATCGTATTGGTTGCTTGCCCAGTTTACGCCAACTTCAAAATACGAAGGGTACCAGGCTCCGGTATACGTTCCGAACGAGATATCGGGATTTACTTCTTTTACGGTTTTCGCGGCCAGCGACATAAAATTGTAGATGTTCATTGCGCGCCATTCCAGCCATGTTTTAAAATATTTGCCCGGAATATAGTCGCTCTTTCCATTCTCGGCGGTTTTCCACTCGTAAATATCGGTAGGGAAGTTTTCTATTTTTTCTCCCAGGTAATCTTCAAATTTTTGTTTGGTGAAATCTGAAAAATCGGCCATAATTCCGTCGTAACGAACACGATCGAGAATTATACCGTCCAGTTCAGGATATTTTGTAGCTACTTCTTTGAAAACATTTAAAATGTGTTCCTGAAAGTCAGGATTTATCGGATTGATCATAGCCGAATATTTCTTCTTCTGGGTCATGATCGAAACAATTTCCTGATCGGGTGTGTAAACCATTGTTGCCCATTCGGGGTGATCGGTATAAACTTGACCTCGATCGAAAAAATTATGTCCGCCAACAAAAGTATTCATCGACGCATGAACTTTAATTCCCAATTCATGTGCTTTCTTGATAAAATATCCCAAGTAGTCGAAGTCTGGTCTTTCAAAACCGTCCCATTCTGTCATTTGAGGCGCAAATTCACTTTTGTACAATACCTCTCCGGTTATTGGGCGAATATCTACCACTGCATCAGTAAAACCAATGTTTTTAATTTTTTCAAGATAATAGTCAATAGAATCGGGGTAACTAAAACGTTCGAAATTTGCTTCTGCATCGAACCACATCAAAGCAGGTTTTTCGATTTTTTTTGATGTTGACTCCTCTGCCTTGTTTTGAGTGCACGAAGAAAGTAGTAATACCGAAGCTATGAGATAGAATAATATTGAGATTTTCATTTTTTCGTTGTATAAATTATTACTTGATTATTTATTCAGCGGTAGCAGCGGAAATACCTTCTTTCACGTAATTCCATTGGTCTTTTTGTTTCAGGTGGATCATGTCGAACAGGAAGTAGCCGTCGCAGGCACTCATTGCTGCATCTACAGACTGGATGATTGCCTGACCGGTAACTTCATCGCTGGTTGTTGCCCAAGCGCCATTTCCCACATCGGGGCCGCCAATAACCAAAGCGTCGTCTTTTATTTTGTCGGCAGCTTGTGAGCAGAAGCCCTGAATAGTCCACTCGGTAGAGCCATAAACCCTTGTTGGAGAAGCATAGGCACCGATTATGATGATATCCATCTGGTCGGCATAGCCATAATCTTTGTATTCCGAAGTGGCCCACTGAGAGTAGTTTGACGATACATTAAATCGCGGACTTGCCCAGTTTACGCCAACTCCATAATAGCTCCCGTACCAACCACCAACATATACGCCAAACTGAATTTCGGGATTTACTGCTTTTACAGTATTCCTTGCTTTTTCCATAAAGTCGTGAATAACCTTAACCCTGAATTCCAACCACTTTTTGAAATATGTGGGAAGCGGGTTAGGCAAACTGCCAACCTGTGCTCCGGCTGGCATTATATCGTTCGGGAAATTTGCAACTGGTTGTCCCAGGTAGTTTTCGAACTTGTTTTTTGTATAATCCGAGAAATCACTGTCAATGCCATCGAAGCGTCCGCGGTCGAGAATGATTCCGTCAAGGTCTTCGTATGAAGCGAGGTCGGTAAGTAAATCACACAGGTAATCCTGTACGTCTTCGTTTACCGGATTAAAAAACCTTGCACCGTTGGCATTAATGTCCAGAGTATTTACTATTCCGCTTTGGGTAAGTAAAGAGGTTGCCCATTCTTTTCTTTCTGAATTACGGAACAGAGTACCTTCAGAACCGATTGCTGTAGTATTTCCACCCGAGAAGGTGTTTATTCCGGCATACACTTTCAGTCCTAAATCGTGCCCGGCATCGATAAAAGCTTGGAGATAATCCCAGGTTGCTGTTCGTTCTATTTTTGTATATCCCGCAGGAAGCCATGCGCCTAGCCAACTTACCTGATTTTCAACATCAGTTTCAAATAATACATCGCCTGATGTTGGCCTTACATCTACAACAACGCCCGTAAAACCTGCGTCTTTAGCCAGTGTAAGGTCGCGAGCAATATTCTCTTTACTATTGGCAAAATCGGGAAAGTTAGCCGCAGCATCAATCCAAATGAAGCGTGGTTTGTCTGCATTCGGCGTGTCGTCATCCCATTCCCAATCCGGTGTTTGGGGATCGTCGTCCCCACAGCCGGTAAGGTTTAAAGCCATAAATATTGAAAGCATCCAGAATCCCAGTTTTCGATATTGCTTAAATCTCTTCATAACTTTAATTTAGTGCTACTGCTGTTACAACAGATCGCTGTCGTCCATCACTGGGTTTAATCGTTTCTATTCCATTTATCAACATACAACTTGAACCTCCTCCGTCGAGATTTAAAGCATCGGTGCAGCCAATTTCAAGTAAAACATTGGCGACATCTTCCAAAGAAAGGCCTCTAACTCCCTCCGTCATATTGCGTCCTTCGCAAACAAAAAATATCAATTGACCTGATTCGGTTACAGCAATGGCAGACCTTGGGTTATTTGCAGTTGGGCCAACCCCGCTCTCGGCATCAAAGAGTTCTTCTTCGTAGGTATTTTCGATTACTCCATCTTTAATCAGAACTGGTCCTCCGCCAATTCCATTGCTTGCATTCCAGATATATCCTCCTTCAGGGAAAGTGCTCGAAGGCTGGGGGAGTGGTGTTGATCCGGTTTTATTTGCTGCGGGATTGGGGTAGGCATAAGTTTCACTATTTACCGAGTATACCCAGTCTACCTGAAAACTGCCATTTTCCATTTCGGCAAAAGCGCCTTTGGTGGGAAAGTAAGTAACTTCTCCATTTTGACGCCAAACATACAAACTGTTCGGGCACAGCATTTTTTCATCTCTGCAAAGAAGACTTACAGAGGTCCCGTCCCAAAAATATCCGCCGTTAAGAATTACCGTTTCTTTTGCTGCTTCATAAAAGTCATCGGGAGTGTTGTAACCTGTTGAGTTTCCAAGAACTTTAAATGTTGCATTGTCGGTATCAGCTACAGCTAAATAAGCAATAGCTTGTTTGTTTTGAAGCACATTTGCCGATTTGTACACACGAATATGTTCTGGTAAATCGCCAAAATTCGTTTGTAAAACCCAGCCATTACTTGTGATTAAAGAATCAACCGAGCTTTCTTCATCATCCGGATTATCCCATTCCCATTCATAATCGCTTTTGTCACTTTTACATGATGTTATGGGCATCATGTAAATGAAGCCAACTATTAGCAGTAATATTATATGGTTTGTCCTTTTATCCATTTTTTTTGTTGAAGGGAAAATAGGCAACGCCATTTTTAGCGTTGCCTATTGGTTTGATAACGATTTATATATCTATGCAATCAAATTGAATTCCGACTACATACCCGTTTGTAAACATGAAGTAGAGGTACAGGTAATAGCCATCTCCAGAAACTGTCAGGGCAACATCTCCTGTTCCGTTTCCATTAATAACAGCCGGAGAAAGAGATTTTCCTCCATAAACGTTTCTTTCGCTTTCCCAAACTACAGCCGATGATGTTCTCGTTTCCAGGTTCCCGTTAAAATTAGCATCAGCGGTAACATCCAACAACCATACTGCATCCGACGATCCCCAGGAGAAGCTGTTCACCCAGTTAAGCGTTGCGTAGCCTGCGTTATTAAACTCGATATAATCAACAGCATTTGGAATGTAGTTCGTGCTTATTTCGTCCAATGCTTTTCTTACAACATTTGTGCTTCCATTTACCCAGGCAAAAGTATTGTCGGAGTATGAAGCCACAAAGTAGTCGCTATTTACATCGCTACCTGATGTGTAAATTGCATCAGCGTTAGTTGTCCAGCCTTTTGCCAAACCACTCATTGTAATAATTTCCGGTGTTTGCGATGTTAATATTCCTCCGGAAATCGTCCAGCGTGCAATTTGCTGGCCCGCTGCTAAAATCGGAGCCGTAATAATTGCATCACCGTCGATGCTACCTTGTATAGATAGTTTGCGTCCTACGGCATAACCCTGGTTCCATTCAATCATCAGTTCCGGAGTTGATGTTACTGAAGTAACTTTCCATACTTTAAATGATCCGTCGTTTGGCGCAAGGTTACAAATCAGGATATTGCCATCATCATCGGCAGTATTGTAGAAATTCGTTAACGAACCTTTTACACTACCCAATTCTATTTCGCCAACCATTTCTCCGGTTTTAGCATCAATGTATATGCTGTTTTCGTTACGTGTATTTAATACTACGTAGTCTCCGGTTGCTGCAATACCTCCGGTTACATTATCTACCATAATCCCAAGATCGGCTTTAAGCTTTTTGGCAAACAATAGCTTCGCACTTCCTGCACGAATTCCATAACCTAATTTATCCGGTACTTCTTTTTTTACCGTGTAAACATTCTGGCTTGCACCATCGTGGGCTGTAACTGTAAGTTCCACATTTTGGTTATAATCCAGTGCAGTAGTTCTCGGATCGGGGGAAATGCTTGCGTGGTAAGAAATGGTAACGTTTGCCATAGCTGGCTCAAGTTCGCTTAACGCAACCAGCGAAATTGTTTTTGTAGATTCGTTGATCACTCCTGTAAGCCCCAGTGATGGTAAGCTAAAATCTGTAATAAAAGCAGCCGAGCTTTTTGCTATCTGGCCGGTAACTGTATATTGCTTTTCCTGTTTTAGCTGATCGGTAACCACTATTGTGTTTTCCTGAGTTAAGTCCATGTACAGCAATGCAGGCTCAACAACTACGTTGTCGTCGAGATTAGCAGAAACCCTCATGTTTTTCAATTGTGCTTCGGTAACCTGATTGTCGCTGTTTTCAGGGAAGTAATAAGGGACAGGGATAACGATCTTCGAACTATCGCCTTCAGTAATGTAGCCAATGAATTCGCCTGTTCCGTCTTCAAACGTTGCTTTAATACTGTTTATCCCGTTTCTGGAAACTGAAGGAGTCAGGTCTTCCGGTTCCTGGCAGCCGCTTATTGCAACAAGCAGCCCTATTATGATTGCAAATATTTTTCTATTCATCATCGTCGGTTTTTTATTGTTTCCATTCATCGTATTGCTCAATAGCAGAGTTATTGGCCAGTTCGCTGTATGGAACCGGGAATACATAAGTTTTCTGCAAGAAAGTACGGTCTTCCAAATCGCAATCGATATATTCATACAGGCGATCTGCACCGTTTTGCGTGATTTTCATTCCGTGAACCCTGTAATTGTTGTACTCAATATGAGCCAGTTTCCATCTGCGCATATCCCAATATAAATGACCTTCGTATGCCAGCTCAATTTTGCGTTCCTGGCGAATAGCGTCGAACAGATCGTCTCCGCTTAAGCCTGTTTTAGTTGGCAAACCAACACCCGGGCGAGTTCTTACAGCATTGATATCGCTTAATGCCGAACCACTTTGGCCAAGTTGATAATAAGCTTCAGCCCTGTTAAGATAAACTTCAGCTAAGCGAATTTCTACCCAGGCTTGAGCACTGTGGTAGGTTACCAGATCTGTTTGCGATTCTTCTCTGAGTTTCCGCAGGTAGTAGCCGGTAACGGTTCTTCCTTTTGTGTAAGTATCGTCACGATAGCCCATGTAACGACCGTTAGTTCCATTAACCGTATTCTCCATGGTGCGTCCCTGCCAGGTAGCTCCGTTATATATCACTGATGCTTTAAAGCGGGGTTCCAGTTGATCGTATGGAGGGCGTTGAGTCGTTCCTCCCTCAACATGCCAGGGAGTCCAGTCAACGGCTTGTCCGTTTGCAGTTTCGTAAGATTCTACCATTTCCTGAGTTGGAGCAGCATTTCCACCTTCGTTTTCTACTTCTCCAAAAGTTGCATAAGTTCGGTCGAAAGTATGTGAAGGGCCAGTTGTAAGGTAATTGTATTCTAAAATTGATTCAGAGTTACCACCTTTCCATGCATCTTCATAGCTGCTGGTTAAACTATAAACTTGTAGGTTAAATACAGAATCAGCAGCATTTACTACTTCCTGCCAACGTTCGGCATAAAGCATCGCTCTGCTTTTTAATGCAAAAGCAGCTCCTTTGGTAATTCTTCCGCTATTGGCAGCATCCCATTGCACCGGCAATACTGAAGCAGCATATTCGAGGTCAGACTGAATGAGATCCCAGGTTGCTTCTTCCGAAGAACGGTTAATGTCTTTCTGCAGATTCATATCCGTATAAAGAATTACTCCTCCATGGCGTTTGGCAAGCTGGAAGTAAAGGAAAGCACGGAAAAAACGCGCCTGCCCTTCGTACAAATTGTTTGTTGCCTCGTCCAGTTGAGAGTATTGATCCAGACCTACCAAAAATTCATTAATTCGTCTAATTCTTTCGTAAGTCACTTTCCATGTTCCCAGGAGGTTTCCGGTTGAAGACATCGTTTCTGGAGTAAAAACATACAGGTTTGAGTTTCCTGCTGTTGCTCCGGGAACATAAGATCCATACTTAAGTGTTTCTGTTAATCCTTCGGTTAGCGATCCAGAAAACTGCGAGTTACCAAAACTGCCGTATCTGTCGATATAAGGATAAAAACCATTGATGTACATTTGAACGTTTGATTCGCTCTCCCATACCAATTTGTCCGAAATACGGTCGGTAGGAGTTGTATCAAGGAATTCATCGCATCCGACTAAACTGACAATTCCCAGTAAGAATACTATCTTAATTAAATTCTTTTTCATAATTCATTTACCGTTTAAAATGTCAATCTAATACCTGTTGAAAAAATCCGTTGTTGCGGATAATATCCGTTAGAAACCCCCGGTTGTTCAGGGTCGATATTGTATTTATTAAGCTGGCTGAATGTTAGTAGGTTTTGTCCTTCAACATAGATTCTAAGGTTGTCGGCACCAAAACTATTCATCCATCTTGCCGGGAATGAATATCCAATCTGCAATGATTTTAGACGAATATAGTCTCCGCTTCTGTACCAGAAAGTGGAAGAGTAAGCGTTATTTGAGCTGGCAGGTACCAAGCTTAATCTTGGAAATTCGCCTTCGGTATAATCTTCTCTCCATGAATTTTCTACCAAGTAAACAGGAGAGTTTCCTCCGTGATAGAAGGGTCGTGTCATTGAAGTGTTATCCATTATCCCGCTACTGTAAACGCCGGTAAGCGCTACATCGCGACCTAAACCAGTTTGCCATAGCATTGAAAGGTCAAATCCTTTCCAGTCAGCATTCAGGTTAATACCTCCAACAAATTTTGGATAAGCTGATTTCCCGATATAACCGCGGTCTTGTTCATAGGAGATAACACCGTCACCATTTCTATCCACATATTTGATATCTCCAACACGAACATCTCTTCCTGCAATCAGCGGAGAATTGTTAATGTCGTCTTGCGATTGGAACAAACCTGCAGAAATAAATCCGATTTGAGAACCTACTTCTTTACCTGTAAGTTTTAGCCAATCCGGAGTGTTGGGTGAATCACCGTATTTTAACCAACGTCTTTTGGTATATGTTCCGTTTAAGCCAATGCTGTATGAAAGGTCTCCAATTTTGTTTCTGTGAGTAAGTACAAACTCAAAGCCTTTGTGGTCTTGTTTATTTTCGTTGGCGTAGCCAAAAACATAACCTCCGTAAGAATCGGGATAAGTTGATGCAACTGAACCCAGCATATCGTATATGTATTTATAGAATACGTCAAATTCAGTCCCCAGAAGTCCATCCCACATTGAGAGATCAAATCCCAGGTTGTACTGTAGTGCTTTTGCCCAGGTTAGGTTAATGTTGGCTGGTACAGACGTAAAAAGTCCACTTTGTCCATTACCGTTAATAACCACGCCGGGATCGTCCAGGTACGATAAAGTGCTTAAAAAATAGTATGGGCTGATTCCGGTTGTTCCGGTTAATCCAACACTCCCTCTAAGCTTTAGGTTGTCTACATTTTCCATCGTATTTCTGAACCAATCTTCTTCAGAAATTCTCCATCCTAAAGAACCTGCAGGGAACGGACTCCATCTTTTGCCTTTTACCATTCCTCCAAACACATAGCTTCCATCATAGCGGAACGATACTTCTGCCAGATATTTATGTTGGTAGTCGTAATTTAAGCGTCCCAGGAATCCGGCTTTTCGTCTTTCGTAGCTTGAACCTGAAACATTTGTCCTGTCCGTCATTGTAGCGTAATCTAATTCATCCAGTTCGGCAATATCAAAACCGTATCCGTAGGCCCCAAAACCGTTGCCATCTTGCTGAGAAGTTTCCATTAGTGCCAAAGCTGAAATGCTGTGATCCCCGAACTTGTTCTCATAATTAATAGAGGTGTTGGTGGTAAGGATCGAATAATGAGAAAGTCCTTCAATCAAGCTTGTTGTAGTACCTCTTGCGTCATAAGTGTAGACATATGAAATGTCTTCTGTTGCAGCAGTTGGTAGTGTTGCAACCTGCGTGTAATATGGTGTTGAGAATGATTTTGATGTTTGATAAGAAATATCATAGGCGCTCATAAATTTCAGGCTCAATCCTTTTACCCGAGGAACATCGTATTTTAAAGAAATATTTGTTTGAACGATGTTTGTTTTTACATTGCTGTAACCTGTTAAGTCTGAAGCAGCAAGTGGGCTAACATACGAACTTGCTGTTCTTGTAGATACAGGTGCTCCATCGTATTCCATCGGAACATAAGGGTGTGCACGCATTGCCTGTTGTGGAATGTTATTCCAGTCGCCCGGATTTGCAGTGTATCCCGGTCTTTTTCTGTCTTCAATTCTTCCCGATACGTCGAAGGTCAAAGTCAGGTTTTTGGCAATTAAAGCATCAATATTCGAGCGAAGGTTTATTCTATCGTATGTAAAACCTTCCACGTTTCCATCTTGCTGGTAATTTCCAAGCGAAACAAAGTATTTTATTTTTTCGGTACCACCTGTTGCATTTAAGTTTAGCGTAAGGTTGTTTCCAATTCCAAATGTTTCATCGTACCAGTTGGTGTTCCCCCAACCATCAGTTGGATCGTCATTTAGCATTTTTTCAATGTGCTCTGATGTGAAGACCGGTTCATCTCCATCCATTTCACGTGCTTTGTTGTACCAATATGCATAACCCGGTCCATCAAGCATATTCAGCATTACAGCATTATCGCTAATTCCATAAGATGCAGAAAATGATATTTTTGAATCTGATACGCTACCACGTTTGGTTGTAACAATAACTACAGAGTTCGCATCCAGTCCATATACCGATGCTGAAGATGCGTCTTTCAGAACAGAAACTGAGGCGATTTCGTTAGGGTCTATTTCTGAAAAGCTGCGTTCGATTCCGTCAACAATATACTTAGCTCCAGAACCTCGAACCAGAATGCTGGCTCCATCTGCACCCGGTTGTCCCGATTGTTGTAATGAAACAACTCCGGATACCAACCCACCAAGCATGTTGGTGATATTTCCAACCGGTGCTTTTAAAAGCTTTTCACCATCTATTTGTGCAACAGCACCTGTAACCGATTGACGTTTTTGTGTGCCATAGCCGACTACCACAATTTCGTCGATTCCTTCGGTTGATTCCTGCAGCTGCACGTTTATTTTTTGTTGATTTCCAACTTCTATTTCCTGGGTTGTATATCCGATGAAGGAGAATACAAGAACAGCATCGTTGTTTTCTATTGAAATTGAATAGTTACCGTTAATATCGGTAACGGTTCCAACTAGTTTTCCTTTTATGGCTACCGAGGCTCCAATAAGAGGCTCTCCGTTAGTATCTGCTACACTGCCGCTAACGCGAGTTTGTGCAAAGCTATGCGAGGCTATGCACATAAACAAAATGAGCAGAAAACCATATTGACAAATTTGTTTTTTCATCATATCAATTAGCATTGATTCTCTTAAAATGATCGTTAATTTCTTCGCTTAATTTTGCTGAAATATTCAGTTATTTTTTTGTTAGTTCCGTCCTGCATGCCCAGCTGTAAACACTGTTTTTTTTGAAAGCAGAACATAAAAAGAGACTCTTGTTTCCGAGTTTTAGGAAGGGTCGAAAACAAAGTTTTAGTTTTACATAAAAAAGAAGTAAATTTGATGTACTTAAATTTACTTTAGTAGCCTGTCCCCTGCGCCTCCGAAGCCTTGTGGCAGGCTTTTTTTAGAATCTAGTTGTTCATTTTCTCATATTTACATTGTTTTTATTAGGTTGTGTTTCATGAATTTATTTCTATAATAATTGTAGTTGATTGAAAACAATAGCACCGGCTCCCTTAATGGTTGCATCTTCAGCAGAGGAGAATAGCAATTCGCAGCTACGTAGCGGAAGAGACAGAGCTGTGTGGGTCATTCCTGATTTTATTGAATCAGTTAATATATCCTGTGCAAGAGTAAAACCGCCTCCGATAATAATAATGCCGGGGTTAAGCAGGTTGATCATGTTGCCGAGAGCCTTTCCCAGTTTAAAGCCAATGTTGTGTGTTAAAGAAATCGAAAGTGCATCGCCTTTTAAAGCTGCCTTTAGAATGTCCGGGTACTTTATTTCTTCGATACTTTTATGAGAAAGTAACAACGAAGTTTCGCCCGCTTCGATATGTTCCTGGAAATTCTGCTCCAGTGCGTGTCCTCCTACTTCTGTTCCGAGACAGCCTCTTTTTCCGCATAAACAAAGTTTGTTCGAATCTCCAAGTTGTATGTGTCCGAATTCTCCGGCAAATCCCTGTTCTCCGCCTATGATTTCTCCGTTCGATATTATCGCCAAACCCATTCCCCGGCTGAGGTTCAGTACAAAGGCATTTTTCGTGTTCTTTGCCTTGCCAAAATACTGCTCCGCTAATCCTAGTACGTGCGTATCGTTGTCGATATACACAGGAAAATCAAGTTTGTCAGAGAAGAAGTCAACCAGTGAATTATTAAGGAAATTGAAATAGTTATATGAATACCCCGTTTGTGCATTTACACGACCGGTAATCCCGATTCCCATACCCAGAATTCTCTTTTGCTCAACGCCCGATTCGACAGCTGCTTTTTGAATAAAATCAACTACGTTTTCGAGGCACGCAATTGAGTTTTCCAGAACAAAGCTTTCGTCGGTGATGGTGTAAACCTCTTTCATCTCGAGGTTGAAAATTGAAAGAGACATTCCTTTCAAAAGAATTACTAAGCCGATTGAGTAGGCATATTCCGGATCAACTTTGTATAAAACGGGGCGACGACCATTATCGGTTTCTTTTTTACCCGATTCAATAATGATTTTGTCGTTTATGAGTTCATTGAGCAGCTTTGTTCCGGTGGGTACACTCAGTTTTACCTTCTTGCAAATTCCTGGAATAGTAAGTTCTTTTTCAGATCTGTTCAGTAAGGCAACGATCTTTCGTTTTTGCGCCAATTGGCGGTTCTGATTATTGATATCCTCGATATTTCTTGAGAACAGATCCATCTATTATTTCTTAATTTTATTTTACAAAGGCAAGTTTATAAATATTTTTATTAATAAGCTAGTAAAAACGTATTTTAATTATTTAATAGGTTGTGATTAATTAGGAGGAACACTGTATGTGGTAGATTGTCAGTTTTTTATGGTTGATTGTCGGTTTGCAGAATTTGGTCTTCAATTGTGTGTTGAGAGGAGGGAGGTGATTGTTAGAGCATTTTGGGGGTTAACAGTGCCTATTATTCTTTGGATTTTGAGGTGGGAATAGTTTACTGAACTACCCGTTTTATCGCTTTTTCAATTGTGTTCCATTGATTGAAGTTAATCACGTGAGAAATATCAAAAACCATCACCCCATCTGTATTTTTTAGACATAAATAAATTGCATCTGAAATTTTGCTTTCGTTGTTGCCATAGGCATATGATGCAATCGAGCCACAAACCTTGCAATTTCCCATCGTGTAATCGGAGTATGTGCTAACAAAATTCTGCACACTCCATACGGAGCCCGGGTTTTCTGAAGTCCAAACATATTCTGCGTAAGCGCCCAATGAAAATACATCCAATTGATCGGCAAATCCGGTTTTGCTATAGTTGTTTGAGTACCGAATACCTGACGGGACATAGTTTTTACTTGCCCAATTCTGCCCTACACTAAATCGAGAGTTCCAGTCGGCTGAAGCCCAGAGGTGTAGTTCCATGTCTGCGTCGATTGATTCTATTTTGGATCGGATATTGGTTATCAGATTTGTAACTGTCATCGATCGAAATTCAATCCATTCTTTATAGCGGGGGCCAATTCCTCCTGTTGCAGTAATAATATCATTTTTGTTGGATAGTTTCTCTCCGCTGTAAGCTTCAAAGGCTGCAATTGTTGCATCTCCAAAACCATAGTTCGCTCCATACCAGCGGCAATAGTCTAAACATATTCCCTTTAGTTTTGGGTGCTTGGTCACTATTTCTTCAATAATACTGATTACAAAACTCTGAACTTCAGGGAGGCATGGGTTTAGCATTGCAGCATCAACTCCGGTTTGGTTTTTCATGTCGACAATATTATCGGGGTTACTGTCTACCATTTCCATTTGTGTTTTATTGTCCCAGGTGTTACTGTCGTATATCAATCCTTCTTTTGAAACAATGTCGCCATAACCCATTGTTGAAATACTGGCAATAACGCTTATTTCGTATTTCTCCGCTTCTTCAATCCAGTATCCCAGATAATCCCAGTCGCGCTCTACTGTTTCGCCTCTTAGTTTCGTCATTTTTGGTAATATGTCGCTATTGTAAAGTGCATAGCCAATTCCGGGCTTTACGTCGAGATAAATCTCATTAAAACCCGCATTGCTTATTTTTTCAAGGTATAATTTGATATTGGATTGGGTTGCAAATCGCGTGAAGTTGGCATTTGCGTCGATCCATAGTTGAATCGATTTATTCGAATCATTTTTGGTTGTATCTTCTACATTTGTGGGTATGTCCGGTCGGTTATCGTCGATGATGTTGCCTTCTCCTGAAGAGCAGGTCCAAAATATGCCAGAAAGAATGATCAATAAGAATAAATATTTTTTCATGTCTGATTTGCTGTTGTTGTTTTCTTGAAACGATTTTCACTTTATGTGATGTGCTACTTTTAGAGAGTCGGAACCACTGTCATTTTTTATTTAATGAAAGCAATTCCGACTCCAGAAAGATAATTGCTAATATGAGCCTTTGACAGGCAAGGAAGCTATTCGAAGCATGTCATTTTAAAGGTGTACAGACCAAGTCTTCCGAACCATACTGAAAGGTGGGCTTCTTTTGCTTCTTCGTCCCAGTACCAGTCAGTCCACGCTCCAAAGCTCCAGGCGCGGCTAACACTTTCAGCTAGGTTCAGGTTTTCGTGAGCAAGCGTTTGTAAATCGGGAGTGAGCACTGCTGCTGCATGCCACCACGAAGTGCCGGATGTAACTACCACATAACTTTTTCCATTGATCACCAGTGCTGATGCTATCGGGGAGCGTCCTCCGGTTCTGGAAGTTGCAAAACCGGTTCCAACCCACCAGGTTTGCAGTGTTGACTGCCAAAGTGGAGGCATTGTATAGTTTGTAGAACCGGCGAATGAGTTTATATAGCAATGAATAGAGTTGGCTGTATTTGCTGTGCCTTCCGAGTCTGCTATAATAAAACTGGGTGTGTCAGAATCATCTAGTGGTGAGATCATTTGGTAGCCGCTGCAATCGTCGCTTGCGTATCCTGAATTGATATAAGTGTAATCTGCGGCCAATTGCCCGTTTGTTACTTGTATTCGATAATGGCGTCCCTCTGCTCCGCGAGGAGCTAGTGCTGTAATCCATGCGTTGGAAGTAATGTCTCCTGCAACCTGAAAATTATTGGAAAGATCATCAGCAGGAGCCATATTTACTCCAATTGTGCCTGCAGATTTTGGAGCATCTGTAGGATTTTCCCAATAAAAGAATTCAGTTTGGCCGTTATTTATTACCGCAGCAACACAATTTCCTTTGTAGTCAGAAGTGATCATCTTCAAATTTGTAAGAGATATGGTACCGAGATTAAGAGAAGATGTTTCTTCTAATGTAGTTTTATCAACCACTTTTATACAGTATGGCAAAGATGGATCGCTTGTAATGTAGGCACGCGACAGTAGTACAATGTAGTCGCCACAATAGGCGTGGTACATTTGCAGATCTCCGTACTGTTTGGAATCACTAAGTCCAAAGTTTCTGATTTCTCCCGGATATCCTAGTTCCGGGAAGTACTTTGATGTACCGATTTCGGCATAACTAAAGCCTTCCCCGTATGGAAGCTGATCGGAATCGCCCCATGTAACAATGTATTCGTGTTGCACGCTTTTGTCTTGCGATGTAACAACGTATTTTACACCGCCTGCCTGCGCAAAGTTTTGCGGGATTGAAGGATCCGGTGATACGGTTGCTCCTCTTGACAAATAAAATACAGGAACAACGGAATCTAACTCCGTTGAGGCATCGAGATAAGGTGATACTTTAATTAATATTGTGTCTTCGCCAATGGAGCCGTTAAATGTAGTTCCACTTTTTCCTGTAATTCTAAAAGAATTGACTATTTCTGCATCGTAGCTCAGATCTTCATCATCACAGGCCGCGAACAGCATCGCGAATGCGATTATTGAAATGGGTAGTATTGAATATATTTTCTTCATTTTAATTTCTTTATTCAGTCAGGTTTTATTCGTAATATCCCCGGATGCGGTATTGCCGCGTAGTTCCAATTCCTGAGGTTACTGTAATAATAATTCCCTCTTCACCGCTAATGTCATGTTTGCCGGTAAGTGACGGAGAAATTATTTCATCGTAAGACACCGTTGCTGCCAGGTAAACATCTGTTAAATCGATATCTTCCCGCAGGCTTTCCGAAATTGCAAAGAGAATTAGACCGTATCCGCCTTCTAAGTCCTCCTGTGTAAATTCACCAGACATCAATTCTCCGTCTTTGTTGTACTCATGAATACTTCCGATGTACTCTGCACCTCCGTGTGATGCTTTGCATACCATTTGTGAAATTAGGTTGGTGTCATGAACGAATAATTCTTTTGGGTCTTCGCAGTTGTTAAAAGCAATTAGCATTGTTATTGCTGATAGTAATAATCCAATTTTTCTTAATGTTTTCATTTTTTCATTCTTTTTGATTACCAATAAGGATTATTTTCGCATAAATTGTTGTTTGTAAGCTCGACAGTTGGTAGCGAGAAATAGTAGTATTTTTCGAGGAAAATGCGTGGAGTTCCTCCATCGCAGGCTATTCTCTCGTAGGAATAAGAGTTGTCGCTATTTCTTGTAATTTCAATACCGTGAGCATTTTGTCCGTTAATTACGTTCTCGGCTAGTCTCCAGCGACGTAAATCCCAGTAACGAAATCCTTCGCCCGCCAATTCAACGCAGCGTTCTTTTCTAAGTAATTCCATGAATGCATCTTCGTCAGGAGCATCAGCAGCTGTTTTGCCCGGTAATCCAACCCGTGTACGAACTTCGTTCAAAGCATTTAAAGCTTGTGTTTGGTGTTGACCGTAGTTTTCGCGCGCATATGCTTCAGCCTTGTTTAAAAGAATCTCGGCATACCGAAGAACAGCATCGTATTGATAGCTGCCGTTGGTACCAAAAGAGGAATTGCCTTCCTGTAAATATTTACGCAGATAATACCCGGTGCAGGTGTGTCCGTTGGTCGAACCGCTCTGTCTGAATTCAGAAAATTCGTCGCTTCCTCCGGCGTATGTTTGAATTTCTCGGCCTTCCCAGGTTGATCCATTGTATAATATTGTGGCATGAAAACGAGGTTCGCGATTTGTGTATGGATTCTGATGATTATCGCTGTAATTGTCCCAATTAAAAAGTGTGCCGTCGGCGAATTCATACAAGTCTGCCAGTTCTGCAGTAGGTACATGTTCGGCATAAACAGCGGTAGAATATACCTCGTTGTCACCAAATGGCCTGTTGTATCTGTCGTAGTTATGCGTTACGCTTCCGCTTAGAAAATATAAAGAGAATAAAATCTCGGAAGAATTATCCTGGCCTCCGTCTACCTGAAAAACTTTTGCGTAATCAGGAGCTAAGGCGCCTCCTAGTTCCTGTACCTTATCGGCAGCTTCAATGGCGGTTTGCCAGTCTTCTGCAAAAAGCGCCATACGTGAGATTAGCCCATAAGCTGTTTTTTTAGTGGCGCGTCCTTCCCAGTTTGATGGCCACGAATTGGGCAAGTGTTCAGCAGCCCATTTCAGTTCGTTAATCACAAATTCCCAGCTTTCCTGCTCTGATGCTCGGGCTCTGTTTTTGTCTTCCTCATATGCTCCGTCGTCAACGCCATTTACTCCTGAGTTTTCTGTACGAATAACAACTCCTCCATAAACACGGATTAAGCGATAGTAGGAGAATGCTCTGCAAAGCCTGACTTCGGCACGCCTAACATCGCACCATTCTTCTCCAAAACTGCTTTCTCCGTAGCGGGTTATTTCGTCGAGTAAAACATTTGCCCTTCGGATGCGGCCATAAACATCGGCCCAACATTCGAATGCTCCTGCTCCTCCGGTTGTAAAAGCACTGGTTTGAAGTAGTGATTTGTTATATGCATGGGAGTATATGTCCCACGATGTAGATTTCATCAAATCTGAATAGCTGTCGTAAAACTGAGTTCTACTGTTGGCTACCTGAGAAACATCTGTAAACGTTTTGTAGGATGCCGTGATATACATTTCTGCTGCATTTTCAGTACTCCAAATTGCCTGATCAGAAATCTCGGTTGTACTGTTTAAGTCCAATACGTCGTCGCAGGAATAAGTGATTAAGCCTGTTATAGCAACACTCAATAATAATATGATTGTTCTTTTATTCATTTTTCACCTCCCAACATTAAAATGTTACATTAATTCCGATACTGTACGTTCTTGACTGCGGGTAGTATCCGTTACTTACCGATGGACTTTCCGGGTCGACGTACTTAAAGTGGCTAATAGTTAGTAGGTTTGTTCCAGCCAGGTATACTTTTGCTCCGCTGATCCAATTGCTATTTTCGATTAACCTTTTAGGAATATTGTAGCCGATGTTTGCATTTTTCAAGCGTAAATACTCGCCGTTTATTACCCACCAGGTTGAACGCCATGCGTTATTCCCATTGGCTACAGTACTTAGGCGAGGGTATCTTGCATTGGTGTTTTCGGGTGTCCAGGCATTCTCAATACGATAATAAGGAGAGTTTCCTCCTTCTGAAAAAGTACTTGTGTAAACAGTAGAAGAGGTTACTCCCGAATTGTAAACACCTGAAAGTTCGTAATCGCAATGCGTTACTCCTTGTAAAAGAGCCGTAGCATAGAAGTTTTTGTATGAAATATTCATGTTCAGAGAAAAGCTTATTTCGGGTACTCCACCGTAGCCGGTTTTTATGTAGTCGTACCTGGAGCTGATTATTCCGTCGCCGTTTATGTCCTCGTATTTGAGGTCTCCAGGTCTGATATGTCCGGATGGGGCGGCCGGATAGTTATTTATTTCTTCCTGAGACTGGAATAAGCCAAGAGCTCTGTAGCCATGGCGTGCATACATCGATTCTCCAATTATTGCCTGATAACTGGCGTAGCTGTCGGTAACTGCCCTTTCCAGAATTTTATTACGTGCAAAAGAGAGGTTTCCTGAGAGTTGGTAGCTCCAGTCGGAATTGATGCGGTTGTTATGTTTTACCGTTAGTTCAAAACCTCTGTTGTCGACCTTTCCTGAATTTTGATAAGAAGGGTAGTATCTTCCTAAAGACGTTGGGTAGTTGCCACTTTGCTTTTCAAGTATGTCTTCTGTTAGCTTGTAAAATAAATCTAATTCAACTGCTAATTTGTTGTTCCACATGTTAAACTCCAAACCGAGGTTGTAATTGTGGGTGGTAGCCCATGTTAGATTTCGGTAAATGTATGGGTTGGATGAATAGAATTGTGATATAGGCTGGTTACCCAGAACCATACTATTGTTAGCAATGGCATAAGTAGAATTATACAAATACGGGGTTACGGCGTCGCTTCCCGATTGGCCATAGCTTGCTCTGATTTTAAAGTAATCGATAAATGGCAGTGCTTCTGAAAAAAAGTTCTCTTGCGAAACAACCCAACCCAGTGATGCTGAGGGGAAAAATCCCCAACGATTCTCGGGTGAGAAGACATAGGAGCCATCATAACGAAATGTAAATTCAGCCAAATACTTTTGAGCAAAAGTGTAGTTAAAACGACCTGCCCAGGATGCTTGTCCAGAGTAATAATGTGAGCCGCTAACCGGATTGTCGGCAAAGGTTGCTCCTAAAGTCAAGTCGATAGGATCATCACTGTAATAGCCTCTTTTTGATCCCGTCATTGTGTTACTATACGATTTCTGAACTTCGTAAAATAAGAGTGCACTAACGTTGTGATTGTCGAATTCTCTATTGTAGTTGATTTGTGGTCGTAATAAATAGGTATCACCCATTGACGCCGATTTTGAGTATGCTCCGTCACTCGAATAACCGCTCGCTGCGGCTACGCCTTCGTCGTAATTGGTGTTCACATAATATAGCTCGTAGTAGCGATCGTAGTTGGAGTCGGTTGTATTGCTGTAATTATAAGCAGCAAACATAGAGGCTTTTAAGCCTTTGAAAGTGTTTGCTAATCCAGCTAGATCGTATTCCAGTTTGAAGTTGGAATCGAAATGCCAGTGACTTTGTTGTTTAAACCCGGACTCGGTGAGTGCTGCGTAGCCATTTACGTAATATGTAGATCCTTTCCAGGCTGTAGGTAATCCGTTGTATTCTGATTTGATGAGCGGAATAGAATTGATTGCCTGACGAACCGGGTTGAATTCACCCTGATTTTCGATTGCTGTTCCAGGCCAGTCTCTATCGTAACGATAGGCCGAAAGATTGGTTGTAAACTTCAAATTCTTGGCCACTTTAATATCGAGGTTTGCACGAACGTTGAAACGTCTGAAACTGGTATTGATTAAAGTTCCCTCCTGGTCCATATAGCCAATACTTGTAAAGTATTTTGTTCTGTCGTTTCCGCCTGTTGCCGAAATATTATGTTGTTGTGTCTGTCCAAGCCTGAAGATTTCATCTAACCAGTTGGTTTGTCCCCAAATGCTGTTTGCATCGTTATTTAAAACTCTGTTCTGAATATCTGCAGTCCATAACGGAGTAAGATTATCCATCTCACGAGCTTTGTTATGCCAATACATATAATCCGGTGCATTTAGCATTTCTGGCATTGCAGTGTTTTCTGTAACCGTGTACGAATAGTCATACTGAATCTTAGGAGCTCCCTCGCTTCCGCCTTTTGTTGTAATAAGAATAACGCCATTTGCTCCCTGAACTCCATAGATTGCTGCAGAGGCATCCTTTAGTACGGAGATGTTCTCAATGTCATTGGGATTTACATAATTAAGTGGACGGGGAACACCATCAACAATAACCATCGGGCTGTTGCTGCCGCTAAACGAATTTAAACCACGCACATAAAGCGTTGCACCATCGGCTCCCGGTTTCCCTGATGATTGGATACTGGTTAAACCCGGAATTTTTCCGGTAAGCATGTTTGAAACATTTTGCATTGGTGCTTTGGTTAGCTCTTCTGAGTTAATTTGCGATACTGCACCTGTCATAGTAACTCGTTTCTGAGTACCGTATCCTACAACTACAATTTCGTCGATTCCTTCGCTTGCTTCCTGAAGTTGGACATTTATTTTTTGCTGATTTTCAACGAAAATTTCCTGTGTTGTGTACCCTATAAAGGAGAACACCAGAACAGCATTGTTATCTTCTATTGAAATTGAATAGTTTCCGTTAATATCGGTAACAGTTCCGATTAGTTTTCCTTTTATGGTAACCGAAGCCCCAATTAGTGGTTCTCCGTTTGTATCTGCTACATTGCCGCTTACATTAGTTTGTGCAAAGCTTTGTGAGGCCAAGCACAAAAGCAGAACGAGCAGAAAACCATATTGACAAATTTGTTTTTTTATCATATCAATTAGCATTGATTTTCTCTAAGGTTGATCTTTATTTTTTTCGTGATTTTCTGAAATGTTTGGTTATTTCATTGTCATTGCATTCTGCCGGCCTTTTCCCAAACACGGATCTTGTTATAGCAGAATGAAAAAAGAGACTCTTGTTTTCGTGTTATAAAAACGGCGAAAACAAAATTTTTAGTTTCGATTAAAAAAGGAGTAAATTTGAAGTATCTAAATTTACTTTAGTAGCCTGTCCTTGCGCCTCCGAAGCCTTGTGGCAGGCTTTTTTATTGGTAAGTGTTTTTCATCTTTTCATAGGTACATTATTTATTGTTAGGTTATTTGGTTAATCTTAAGCTAGAGGACTGAATATTTATAAATAAAAATTTTAATTATTTTATAGCGGAAAGTTAGTAAAAAAAATAATTAATGTAAGAGTTTAAAAGAATATTTATTCTTAACAAGAATTGAGAAAAAGAGACTTTGTTTTGCTTGATCGGGAGTGGTATTTGTTTCAGAGGTTGGATCAAATGTTTTCCGATCTGGAACAATCAGATGCGCGAAGAGTGTGAGCTTTATTTGGAAAAACCGGCAAAGTGACCACCTGAAACGAAGAGACTTTTTCATGTTTTTGAAGACCTAACTTCGTGTGTAAATAAATGCACGAGATATGGCAAATAAAATAATAAACATTAACTTGTTGTGCATTTTAAATTATATTGACTTTTAGATTATTGATATTCCTGTTGAAAATAAATTTGTTGATAAACTGTATTACAGTTAAAGCAGTAATTTTGGAAAGAATCCTGGTTTTAAAGCCATTGAAAGATTTGGCATAATTATTCTTGATTTTGAACTGGTCGCATAGTTGAGAGAAAAGTGTCTCAATCCTCTTTCGCTTTTTCCGGTAAATATAGAATTGTGGTTTAAAGTCTTTTTGGTTCTTTCTTTTGGGGGGTATCCAGTTGGATTCTGGCACTTTCAAACAAATTAAGCTGGCCCTGGGCAGATAAATAGCCTTTATCCCCAATTAACACACAATTGGCTATTTGAGGTTCAATGTCTTTTAAATAGTGGATATCATGGACTGAAGCTGCTGATAAGTCAATGCTCTGAAAAACTCCATTTACCGAACAAACAGCATGAAGTTTATATCCATAATAGTGCATTTGTTGGGAAGCACAAAAACCTTTGTCAGGCTTTCGGCCCACACGATGAGTGTCCGGAAGTTCCAAAATCATTTACCCCAAATAACCGGGATGCATATTCTTTTACACTTTTAAATAAATCAACCACATGATTATTCAGCATTTTGTAGTACCTGTCGCGAAAAAGGAAAGTACGGTGGACATCAAGAGGAGAACTTCCTCTGACATACTGATAATTTTCACAAGCCATAACACCTTGACTATCAATATGGGAGCCGTATGCAAAATGCTTTATACATCCCTTTGTATCCCGTTTAGAATAAAGGGCTGGAAAGGCTATAGTTTTAAGCACCCAAAAGCAGTAGCCCCCCTTTACCTAATTCATAATCAATGCCTTTGATTGAAAAAAGAACCATTCCAACCTAAATATAATTGCGAGTTTCGAATTATTTGAAATGATAATTATCCCTGTTTGTAGGGATATTATTCCTAAAGAATCCTAATTTTTAGGGATATGCATTCTGCAAGAGGAAAAGTAGTTTTGCAGCTGTAAAATTACGTAGATATGATCTGAATAATATTGCGTAAAACATAATTACTAATAGCTTACTTAAATTTGATCCGGCTTGCCAATGCGTTTGCTCATTCTTTCAACAACATTATTACTTACTTCACCTATTGCTTTTGCACAGGGTTTTCTAGTTTCGGGAAACGTGTTGGATGCCAGAGAGCAAACACCAATTGAATTTGCTGTTGTTCAAATTATTGAAAGTGAACAATATGCTATTACCGATAAAGATGGGAGGTTTTCAATTAACAAAGTGAACCCCGGAAATTTAACTCTAAAAGTAAGCATCCTAGGTTATAGCACCACCACAGTAAAGGTAAACCTACACCAGACAATTTCGAATCTAAATATAAAGCTTGAGAAAAGCTCTCTAGCCTTAGAAGAAGTAATGGTAATGGCTCAGCCAATAACAGAGCAATCGACAAGTTACAATATCTCAAGTGAGGCAATGGAACACGAGCAGATTCTGGACGTCTCACAAATACAAGGCTTGCTGCCCGGAGGGAAAACAACCATAGGTACTGGTCTTACCGGTTCAAAAAGACTATCCATCCGCAGTGGAGGGCCTTCCGGAAGCGGGAATACTTCATTTGGTACGGCACTGGAAGTTGATGGTGTGCGGTTGCAAAACAATGCCGGGTTTGATGAGAATGCCCCTTATGGCGTCGATACCCGGAACATCAGTACGATCAATATCGAATCGGTAGAGGTTCTTACCGGGATCGTTTCGGTTGAGCACGGAGACTTTTCCAACGGAATTGTAAAAATAAATACAACAAAAGGAAGAACACCGTTGAGCGCTACAGTCACAATCAACCCAAAAACGAAACAATATGGCTTAAGTAAAGGGGTTGACTTAGGAAAGAATAGCGGAACCTTGAATCTAAGCGGAGAACATACCAAGTCCGTGGCGAATTTGATGTCGCCCTATACCAGTTATGTCCGGAACGGCTTTAGTGCAACCCACGAGAAGTACTTTAAAAACAAACTTACGCTGATCAGCGGTTTGACTTTCAACCTGGGAGGCTATAACAATGAATCGGATCCTGATCTGTTTACAGGCACCTACAGCAAAACAAAAGACCATGTAGCGAGGGGACAAATAGCTGCCGAATGGTTCCTCAATAAAAAATGGATCAGCAAACTGAAGGTCTCTACCTCGCTCAACTATTCTAACAAGCTATCAGAGACAAAAAAACGGAAAAGCGGTGCGGCAACACTGCCTGCCAACCATGCTACCGAAACAGGCTATTTTATTGCTACTGATTATGATAAAGACCCTGATGCCCCAATAATATTACTACCCACCGGTTATTGGGACGAGATAGAATACTACGACAGCAAGAAGATTGACTTTGCTGCAAAAATAAAAGCAGACCGCGTGAACAGTTTCGGCAACTACACCAATAAAGTCCTGTTCGGGATTGATTACAGTAACAGTGGCAACATGGGAAAAGGTACATATTATGATGACATGCGCTATGCCCCTAACTGGCGGCCGTATGTACTAAGCGAAGTGCCAAATACCAACAATCTGGGTATTTACCTGGAGGATAAATTGACCAAAGTGCTGGATAAGTATTCGAAAGTGGAACTGACTGCAGGCGTACGCTCCGACAATACGTACATTAACCGTTCAGAATATGGTTGGGTTAGTAACCTCTCTCCGCGCATTAATCTAAAATATGAACAAAAGAACGGAAACAGGTCTTTAATCGAAAGTTTTAAGGTATATGCCGGTTGGGGAAAATCGGTGAAGCTACCTAGCCTTGGCGTGTTAAACCCCACCCCAAGTTATTCCGGCAAACAAGCTTTTGCGTCCACTTCAACTGCCGACAATGTAGCCTACTATGCCTATTTCAACCAGTCCTACACAACGTTATACAATCCCGATTTAAAATACCAGTACAACAACCAGATTGAAATCGGCTTTTCAGCGAATATAAAAGGTACGAAAATCAACCTGTCAGCTTACCGCAACAAAACGGTTAATCCATATATTTATGAGTCGGTTTATTTTCCTTACTCCTATAAGCGAACCAACCAGAAGGAGCTTGAGAATAGCCCTATCCCTGTTGACGACAGGCGATTTACCATTGACCAAACAACGGGCGTTGTTACTATTCATGATATAAGTGGAAACAATGGCAGCTACGAGTTAAGCTATGAGACAAAAAATGAATTTCAAAGCCGCAGAAGATACACTAATGGTTCGCCGGTAACTCGTATGGGGATCGAGTGGGTGGTTGATTTTGCCAGGTTAAAAGCACTTAGTACCTCGTTCCGTATCGATGGTAATTACAAATACTATAAGGGAGTGGAAGCACACATCCTGGCATCAAGTTCCAGTATGCTCATGGCAAATGGCGAACCGTACAAATATGTAGGTTATTATGCCGGATCGACAAGGTATTCAAACGGTAGTATATCCAAACAACTTAATTCTAACCTCACCATTAAAACTCATATTCCAAAAGTAAGAATGGTAGTGACCCTGAAAATAGAGTCTTCGCTATACCAGTACAGTCAGCTTTTAAGCGAGTATAAAGGGGAAACAAGAGGCTTTGTATTGGAGAACAAAGCAGACTATGTCGGCGACGATACGGATATATATAACCGAAATGAGTATATAGGTATTTACCCGCTTTATTACACTACCTGGGATGATATGAATACAAAAATACCATTCAAAGAAAAATTCTTGTGGGCTAAAGAAAACGATCCGGAGTTGTACACCGAATTATCCAGATTAGTTGAAAAAACCAGCTACAAAGACCATTTCGATGCGAACCGAATATCGGCTTACTATTCGGCCCATATCAACCTGACTAAGGAAATTGGAGACATCGCCTCTGTTTCTTTTTTTGCACGGAACTTTACACAAAACCTTGGAAAAGTGAGGTTGTCGGGAAGCAATAGTGAAATGAGCCTATACCGCTCCTTCATCCCCCAGTTTTATTACGGAATATCTATGAAGCTAAAACTTTAAACCACTTGTTTTTTATAAAAAATACATCAATGAAAAAATTAATTTATCTTATTTCAATCTTTTCCATCATTCTTACTTATTCGTGTAAGGATGATGATGAATTTAATTTTACAACCGTAAATGTACAGTTAAGTTATCCTGGCGAAACAGAAACCACGGAGGGAATAAAAGTAACGCTCACTAGTGGTACCGGTGAGAAATTTGAAGTGGATACTGATGTAGCCGGCAAGGCTACATTTCAAGTTCCACAAGGAATTTACGAAGTAACTGTTACCGAAGACCGAGTAATTGACGAGGTATATGCCTACCAGTATATAGGTACAGAAAGCAATATTACAGTCAGCGAAACAGAACTTTCGGTAACTCTTGAATTAACTGAAAGCTACCTAGGGCGTACCGATTCAAAAATTGAAGTTAGTTTTAAATTGGGTTACCCCGCCGAAAGTAGTTATGATGCAGTAGAAGGAATAAAGGTGGTGCTCTCTAATACGCAAGAAACGTTTGAAGCTAACACAACAACCGAGGGTATAGCTGATTTTATTATCAGCCCGGGAACATACAAAGCTTTGGTTTCCGATAAACGGGCAGGAAACGGATATATATACACCTATGGAATAACAAAAAATGATATTGTTATCAGTGAATCATGGGATAGTGAAACACCTGTTGATTTGGAGTTAACAGAAACTGTATCGGGACAAATCATCATCAAAGAGCTGTACATCAGTGGTTGTCAGAAAGATGATGGTTCGGGTTCTTATAGCGACGACCAATACGTGATCCTTTATAACAACTCTGATCAAACCGCCAGTTTGGATAATATTTGCCTGGGAACTTTATCACCCTACAATTCAAATTCAACAAGTAAATATATGGTAGAAGGAGTTTTAAATTACCTTGATGAAGGCTGGGTGCCTGCGACCAGTGCTATTCCTTATACGCAATCGGCGGTATCTTTAGAGCCTGGCGAAGAAATGGTAATCGCCTTGTGTGGTGCTATTGACCACACCCAAACTTATAGCAACTCGGTAAATTTAGCCAATTCAGAATACTGGGTACTCTATGATTACGGAGAACAACTTACTCATAAGAAATATGTAGCTCCCGATGCCAGTATTCCTACCAGCCAGTATCTGGGAATTCAAAAATGGGGTGCTGGTAGTGGCTGGGCATTTAGTAACAGTAGTCCTGCTTTCTTTATATGTACGACAAAAGGATCTACACCTGAAGCTTATGGTTCAAGCACCGATAACTATACAGAAGAAGAAGGAACTAGGACAAAGAAAATGGATACTGATTGGATTCTTGATGGCGTGGAGGTATTCCGGTCTGGTTACGAAAATTACAAACGTTTCCCTGATGGCGTGGATGCCGGCAGTATTGAATTAACAAGGAAACTAGGCTACACAGTGTACCGTAATGTGGATAAGGCAGCGACAGAAGCGATTACAGAAAACGCTGGGAAGCTGGTTTACAACTATGCCTATGGAACCGAGGTTGATGGTGTTAGCAGTACTGACCCAAGTGGAATCGACGCAGAAGCATCCATCGCTAACGGGGCACGAATTATTTACATGGATACCAATAACTCAAGCAACGATTTCCACCAAAGAAGCCAGGCTTCGTTGAGAGATTAGTTTTAATGCACAAAACGGTAAAAATAGCAGCATTTATAGGCGGAGTTCTTTGCTACGCCTTTCACTCTCATGCCCAGGAAAAAACGCCGTGGACCGATTTGAGCTTTGTCCGCCAGTCGGAAGCCTGGCTCACCGGCAACAATGCTGCCGGATTGAAATATACACCGGTTGATACCATTTCCGAAATCAGTTTTTCAGGGGCTTTTAACAAAGGCTCTTTTGTTAATTACAACCAGTCCGATCAAAGCTATTCTTACGGCGGATTGGCCGAATCCTATTATAGGCTCAACAAAAAAGTCGTGCTGTTTGGAAACATCAGTTATAATAACTTTACGGGGAAGAATATGGGAGCCTCAGCCTGGATTGAGCCGGATTTTGCCCCGTTCAACATAGTTGAATATGCAGATACAACACGGGGCGAAAAATCAAATGAGAGCTATCTTCTTACCGGGGCTACGTCTATCGATTTAAGTAGAAAGTTAACAATCGGAGGAAAAATAAAGTATCTGTCGGCCAACTATGTGAAAAAGAAAGATCTGAGGCATTTGAACATGCTGATGGATTTGAACCTTTCATTGGGGATTTTGTACCAGCTCGGCACATTGGGCGAAATGGGCTTGAATTACAACTACCGAAAACGGGTTGAAGAAACTAACTTCGACACCTATGGAAATACCGACCGCACGTACAGTACGCTCATTTCGTGGGGAACCTTTTGGGGACAGGTAGAAGGTTTTGGCTCGGAAGGTTTCACCGGTGAAAACGACAACAACCCCCTCGTTGATAAAACCAATGGGCTTTCGCTTCAGCTAAACCTACATATCACTCCCCGGATTCGTTATTTTAACGAATTTACGCTAAACAAACGTGAAGGTTATTTTGGGGTACAATCTGATCAGACCATAGTTTATACCGATCATAGCGCCAATATTTACATCTATAAAGGAAGATTGTCATATCGTCGCCCCAAGGCTTTGCACCAGCTTCATCTTCAGGCGTCGAACGAAAAACTGGAGAACTGGAAAACAAATTACTACTTCGATGCCGATCCCGCATCGGGCATCGACTACGTGAAATACAATACGCCGACCAAAGTTTTATTACGTACAAACAGGCAGATAGCTGTTGAATATCAGCTTCATATTGATTACACAGATTTTAATCCGGCATGGAGCTTTGTGGCAGGTGCCAGTTATAAAGAACGGGAACAAAAAGTATCCGTTTATCCGCTTTACCGAAATCAAAGCGTCAATCAATTCATTGGGAACCTACACGTAAAACGAAACATCGTTTCCGACAAAAACCAATATACATTTCTATTGGGTAGCTCTCTTTCATCAGGTAGCGGAACGGCTCTTGATGCAGGGACATACGCCGGTTCCACCGATAACTCGACCAATTACCGCAGTACCGATTTTAACCTGTACCGCGAATACGAATATTTAACTGCCACATGCATAACTACGCAAGCTGGTTTTAAATATGCCCGTTTGTTAAAGCAAAACAAAATAAGGGCTTTTGTCGAAGTCAACTATGAACGGAAGAAAGCTCATGATATCGAATACAGCAACGGAAATTCTTTCAATACAATCCGCTTTAACATAGGTTGCTCTTTTTAAGATATTTAAAAATGAAATTGTTTTATAATAAAATATATGAGTTCAGTCATTCAATGTGAAAACATCACACACTACTACGGAAAACGCCTCATTTATGAGAATCTGAATTTTACGGTAGAACAGGGAAAGATTCTTGGTCTATTAGGTAAAAATGGAACCGGAAAAACAACCATTATCAATATTCTAAACGGCTATTTAAAGCCTTATGCAGGTACATGTCGCCTACTTGGTGAGGACATGCGTTTTCTGACTCCTGCCACCAAAGCACGGGTTGGTTTGCTACTCGAAGGCCATGTGCAGCACAGCTATTTCAACATCGTACAAATCGAAAAATTTTATTCCAGCTTCTTTCCGAACTGGAAAAGCGAACCATACTGGGAGTTGATGAACCGCCTGAAGGTGACCCGAAAACAAAAGTTGACAACGATGTCGTGCGGGCAACGGTCACAGGTAGCGCTTGGCCTTATTTTAGCGCAAGATCCGGAACTGCTTATCCTCGATGATTTTTCGATGGGGCTTGACCCAGGCTACCGTCGTTTATTTGTTGATTACCTGCGTGAATATGTAACGGCAACCGGGAAAACTGTTTTTCTTACTTCCCACATTATTCAAGATATGGAAAAACTGATTGATGAAGCTATTATTCTCGATTTCGGAAAGATACTATTGCATCGTTCAACGAAAAGTATTACTGAACAGTTCAGGCGTTTCCGCTTCAATTGTCCACACAACACAAAAATTGAAGCAACCGATGAGTTGTATCATCCCGAGGTTCTAAACGGCCGAGGAGAACTGTACTCCTTTCTGTCTGATAATGAAGTGTATGAAGCCCTGAAAAAACAAGGTATTTTACCAACCAACATGGAAGCCGAGTATTTAAACCTGGAGGATGCTTTTATTGGGTTAACAGGGAAATATTAAAAAGAGAAAAAATGACAAAAGCAATATTTTACAAAGAATGGATTAAAATGCGTTGGGTACTGGTTATTTTGGCTAGTGTTTTTGTTGCAATGATCCCCTATCTGACTATAAGCATTCACAGTAAATTCAGGTTTGCCGGGAAAGCTCATTTATGGACGGTCATTGCCGAAAGAGATGTCAATTTGATTAGCCAGTTGCAATACTTACCATTGGTTGCAGGTCTCTTGCTAGCCTTATTTCAGTTTGTTCCTGAAATGAATAAAAAAAGCTTAAAACTGACTTTGCATCTGCCTCATCCCGAGAAATATACAATTCTAAAAATGATGCTGTTTGGTTTTGGGAGCCTAACAACTATTTTTATAATAACAGGTGGCGTACTGTTGCTCCTGCTTGGTCTTTTGCTGCCACCAACAGTTATTGGCGCCTGGCTACTTGCCAGTTTGCCCTGGTACCTGGCAGGGCTGGCGGCTTATCTATTGACCATTTGGGTGTGTATCGAACCTTCGTGGAAACAACGAGCTATTAATTCTATTATTTCCGGGGCGATGCTGACAATTTTCCTTCGCGCCTCAGGATCTTTTGGATATCAACACTTTATGCCGGGATTGATTGCAGTTTGCCTGTTGGCTATGCTGTTTCCTTTCTATTCCGTATTTCGGTTCAAAGAAGGCGTACCTGAATAAATGCACATTTTATATATAAGAGAAAAGATGATTACAAAAACAAATATACAAGCCATTCTGACGGTATTGACTACCGCGATACTTTTGTGGATTCTTCCATGGGTATTAAAGTTGGCTACGAACGAAGCTTCTACATACCCTTTTACATATTACTCCTGTATAATCAACCAATTTGTACAAAACAAATTTGAGGGACAAGAATTAAAATATGTCGATTTAGATGGTAATGAATATAACCGTGATGAGTATGATAGTATTACGCCAATGTTCAACTATCGTCAGCTGCTACAGGACGGCCGTTTACCAGACTCCATACTTGGCGTAGAAATTAGTCCGAAGCTCTTAAGTCGTAACTCCTTTTATTTTCGTTCTTCGCCCCGGAATTACAATAGTAAAGGGATCAATCTTTATCCAATGTACGAGTCAATGTCCGGCAGAATAAGGCTGGAATCGCCCGATGATATGTTTACGGTAGGCAATAGCATCCGCTTCTATGAGGCTGAAAGCAACCAGATAAAACTGGAAAAAAGCAAGAAATTTCAATTGGCGATGGAAAAAAAAGGGTTTGAATTTCCGGTAAAATGGATTGCGGGAAACCCGTCAGCACGAAAAGCTTACGATGAAGGTTGGTTTATGCTTGACTCCAATGGGCAGCTTTTCCAAGTAAAAATGGTAAACGGAAAACCGTTTGTAAAAAATACCAAGGCAGGAGAAGAACTGAATGTTGTGTGGATGCAAACTATTGAAACCTCTAATCGTAGGTTTTATGGTTTTATATTCGACAGTCAACAAAATGTATATTTTTTGTCAGATACTAGTTATGAATTAGTTAAACTTCCGATAGAAGCCTTCGATCCAGCAACTGACAAGATGCTTATCATGGCCAACTTGTTTTTCTGGAATGTGGTTGTTACCCGAGACCAACAACGAGACTATACTGTTCTTAATAGTAAAACAATGGAGCCGGTTGATGAATACTCTGAGTTTCGGGATTTGAGCCGTTGGGAAAAAATTCAGCCCTGGGTTTTTCCGTTTTATATTGAAATTAAATCGTCTCAATCGACTTTTGTTTACCCACGCTTTTTAGGCTGGTCGGAAAAAGCACTTCTGCTAAACTTCCTTTTTGCTATTGGGTTCCTTGTTTTTTTCAGGCAAAACAGAATAGCTGTAAAAGTCTTGAAATTCATATTTATCCTGGCAACCGGATTTTGTGGCTTTTTAGCACTCCAACTTTTCAATAGTTCAAAGCAGGAAACAAAAGATATTATTCAACTTAAATAAAAAATCGTATAAAAATGAAACAACTACTCTTCGCAATGACGATTGTCTTGCTAATTAGCTTTTCAGCTTGTAACAATGCAACCAAAACTACCGCTCAAACAGAAGAAAAAACTGCCGAAACAGGAAGTACACCGGTAGTTTCTGTGGATAGTATTCTGGAAGTAGCTCCTGGTCTGGTAGATCAGGAAATTGAAATTGTAGGTTATGTAAGCCATACCTGTAAGCATTCGGGCAAACGCTGCTTTCTTGTTGGCGATAATGAAACCTTTTCTATTCGTGTTGAAGCAGGTGGAAAAATTAACGGTTTTAACCGCGAGCTTGTAGGCAACAAATTGCAAGTACGTGGTATTCTGAAAGAACGTCGGCTAAGTGAAGAATACCTTACGCAATGGGAAGAAAAGGTAAAAGCCCGCGAATTGAAAGAGGATGGATCAGCCGAAACTTGCGAGGCAGAAATGACCAACATTAACAGTATGCGCGACTGGATGTCTGAAAACAAAAAAGACTATTATTCCATATTTTTTCTGAACGGAATTGACTATGAAATTATCGAATAAAATCCGTAAATGGTTACGGATTCTGCATCGCGATTTAGGATATGTTTTGACTGGTTTTTGTATTATTTATGCAGTTTCCGGTTTTTTATTAAACCATATGAATGGAGAAGATCCGGCCTATGAAACCACTTATGAACAGGTAACTTTGGAACCTGGGCTCTCGAAGGCGGAGCTTCAGAAACGATGGGAAAGCAACCACAGCTTTCCCACATTAAAGCGCATTTTAAATGCCGACAAAGGTTTTTATCGCATCATGCTCGATGGTGGTATCGGAATTTATAATATTAATTCGGGAGAGATTGATTATGAATTTCACCGTCAGAAGAAACTGATTTATTACCTGAACAAGTTTCACTACAACAAAGTTAAAGGTTGGACTCCCATTGCCGATTTCTTCGCCTTTTCTCTTATTTTTCTGGCATTGTCGGGCTTGTTCATGATGGCAGGTAAAAAAGGTATTGCCGGACGTGGAAAATGGTTGCTTGCTGTGGGAATTATAATTCCGTTGCTTTTTGTGTGGTTAACGTAGTATTTTCGAATAGATTTTAAACAAAAAAAGTCCGGTAATTATTATTTCTCGGGCTTATTTCTTTTATCATTCCTAAATTAGAATACTCTATATGCCATACTTGTTCTTGCTCCGTTTTTCGATACCTCTTAAAACGGAGATTATCAGAACTGAAACAATCACTCTAACACACTAACAATCATCCCCCCTAAAGCCACTAATCGCCCATTTTATTATGATTGAAGAATTGGGAATATACAGGTAAATTGTTTTTTATCCATATTTCTATTTCAATTGTTATCAGAATTCTCTGGTAAACGAAAATTCCTCGTTTCTTTTGCCAGAAACCGAAAACAGGAGTTAATGCTCTATCCAAAATTTAAAAGATTATTTACTTAACTTTGGCATGTTTGAGATTTGCGCCAGTGGCAAAACTTCTTTTTCATAAAGAACGAGGAATAAAAAAGAAAACATGTACCAGACAAAAAATCCATTTATCAAACCCGTGATGAAAATGTCGGATTTGATATTCGAGAACCCATCACTACTGTTAATGATGGAACACTTCAATATAAACATTGTGGTACGAAATAAAACCGTGGAACAAATATGTAATGAAAATCAAATTAACCAGCAGGTGTTTATTAGCATTGCAAATTTGTATAATGGCTTTAATATCGCCGACACTAAAAATATGGACAGGCAGGATATAGTGTCAATCATTCTTTTTCTGAAAAACAGCCACCGTTATTACCTGGATGAAAAGATTCCGGAAATTCGTGACTGTATTAACGGGGTATATGCCAGGAATAATGTACCTGAAATAAGGCTTGTTGGTAAATTCTTTGATGAATATTCACAGGAAGTAAAAGAGCATCTTGCGTATGAAGACGTAGTGGCTTTTCCCTATTTTAGTTTTTTGGCACACGATAAAGAGAATATTGATTTGAATGATGCCAAATTCTCAGCAGAAGAATACAAACAACATCATACTGATATTGAAACAAAACTCGGGGAGTTAAAAAATCTTTTATTAAAACACATTCCCCTAAAACAAGACGGTTCTTTAAGGCGGAAACTTTTAACAAACCTTTTTGAACTGGAAATTGATTTAGCCATCCATTCAGTGATAGAAGAATCAATACTGATTCCGTTAATCAAAAAAATCGAAAAGCAACAAAAAATTGGATAAGTGTAGGATAAATATTGCAATTGCTGAACCTTCAGCTATTATATATGAAGGACTATCCAATATTCTGTTACGGGAAGGATGTAATCATTACAACCTTTATCATTTCGATAATATTGAAGAAATATTATACGAAACACCAACAGGCAAAATCGACCTTTTTATTGCAAATCCTTCCCTTGTGAAAGGGAATGTAAAAGCTTTTCATTCTCATAAGAAAATAGGTAATTCTATGCCGTGGGTGGCTCTTATTTATTCATTCTTTGAAAAAGAAATTATCGATTTATTTGATGCAGTTATTCAAATAACTGATTCTCCCGAAACAGTTACTTACACAATACAAAATTTGGTTTCTTTAAAATGCCTATGTAAGTCCGTATTAAAAGAGCAGCTTACTCCAAGGGAAACAGACGTATTAAAACAACTTATACAAGGCTTGTCGAATAAAGAAATTGCCAGTCAGTTAAATATAAGTACCCATACGGTTGTCAGCCATCGGAAAAACATTACACAGAAAACGGGCATAAAAAGCCAGTCAGGGCTAACCATTTATGCCATATCCAATAATATTATCAATATAGAAGATTACCAGGAATAATCTTCATCATTTATCCCATCTTCAGGGGATACATCTCCTGTATAAAAACCCATTTTTAAGGGATTGTGTCATTTTCAGGGTTTCTGTTTTTTTGTGCCTTCAATAGTTATAAAATAAAGAGACCAAAATGAAAAAGACTTTTATATTAATCATTGGACTATTATTATTGCTACAATCCCAGGCACAGGAAAAAACTGATGCCATGCTTTTCGGCGATGTGAAATCAGCTACTACAAAAGAACACATACCGTATGTAACAATTACTGTTAAGGGGACACGAATGGGGACCACAACAGATGGTACAGGCCATTATAAGCTAGCTAACCTCCCCGTTGGCAAATGTACAATTGTTGCTCAATTCCTTGGATACAAGTCTCAGGAAAAAGAAATTCTTATGGAAAGAGGAAAGGCAGTGGAGCTATTTTTTGAATTGGAAGAAGATATGATGGACCTTGAACAGGTTGTAGTTACCGGAACCCGAACCAAACATTACGTGAAAGATGTGCCAATCCGCACGGAAGTGATTACAGCAAAATCTATCGAAAACAAAAACGCTGCAAACCTCTATGAAGCGTTGGAAGGAACACCTGGTATACGTGTAGAACAACAATGCCAGTACTGCAATTTTTCAATGATACGCATGCAGGGGCTTGGCTCAGAGAACACACAGGTTTTGATTAATGGCCAGCCTATTTATTCCGGCCTGGCCGGAGTGTATGGCCTGCAACAAATGGGGACTGATGACGTTGATCGCGTGGAAATAACTAAAGGTGCAGGTTCGGCCCTTTACGGTAGTGGCGCTATTGCCGGGGCCATTAACATTATTACAAAGGAGCCATCTTTTGTGCCTGAAACAAATGCAGATGTCCAGTTTGGAAATTTCGGGACAAATAAATACAGTGTCTATTCTTCATTAAGAAATGAGAAGGGAAATATTGGCCTGACCATCAATGCCCAAAAGCTAACCGGCGATGCCATTGACGAAACAGGCGAAGGGACAAGTAAAGATGAAGTAAAACATAAAGACGGTATTTCAGACCGGGTTGCTTCGAATTTAAATAACGCCGGCTTCGGTTTGTATGTTGATGGTTTGTTTGCTGAAAATGACAAGTTAGTCCTGCGTGGAAGGTACATTTATGAAAAACGGGAAGGGGGAATAATGGATGATGATTATTACAGAAATCCGTTTACAGATGGTACCGAAAATATTACTACCGACCGCTATGAAACAGAATTATCGTATAAAACACTGTTCCAGGATGCTTCCGAACTTAATTTCTCGGTAGCCTATACCAGTCACGACCGTACAGCCACCAATGATACATACCTGGGCGACTATATGGCAACCCATGATGACAATACTCCCGATGTCAGGGATATGCGACCTTATCTGGCCGATGAAAATTCATTAACCGGTACTTTGACTTATGGAAAACGATTAGGTAACCACCACCTTTTAATCGGGGTACAGGGCTTTTATGACAAGCTGGAAGAATCAGGAATGTATGTTATTGTAGATGAAGAAAGTGACTATTATGGAACTTCTTATAAATCAATCGGGAATAAATCGGCCCATGAGTTTGGTTTTTTCTTACAGGACGAATGGAACATAACCGATAAACTGACTGCCGTTCCCGGTGTACGTTTCGATATTCACCACTCAGAAGAAGACTATGAAGCAAATAAAGAAGTATTTACAAGTTCTTTCCCTGAAAGCAAATTCGACAGAAACAGTTTCAGCCCAAGGCTTGCCCTGAAATATGAGGTTTCGCACAGGGTAACACTACGCGCGAATGTGGGTACAGGCTTCAGAGCCCCTTACGGTTTCTCCGAAGATTTACATTTATGTAGTGGTTCTCCAAGGGTATGGAAATCCTCAGATTTGGACCCGGAGAGATCGATTAGCTACAACCTGTCTGCTGATTATTACGGAGAAAAAGTGAGGCTTAGCGCTAATTTGTTCAGAACTGATCTGAAAGATAAAATTGCTTTTGCCGATGCCGATGAAAATGTTGCGTCCTTAGGATACGACTATCAATGGGAAAATATTGATGATGCTTTTGTCCAAGGGATTGAAGCATCCTTTATGACCGATGTAACTTCTACTTTTGGATTTGGCATAGATTTAACCCTGAATCAGGGGAAATACGACCATGCCCGGGAAGACTGGAAGGGGACAGAATATGAAGGTGATAGTAAATACATCTCTCGCTTTCCTTCTGTTACCGGAAATATTAAACTGGAATACAGCCCCAAAGACTGGATTTTTACAATTGACGGGGATTACCAGGGAAGTATGTATATCGACTATTACAGCGAAACAGAAGGGATGAGCAAAATAAAACACACAGATCCCTATATGCTCTTTAACGCAAGAGTGTCAAAAACAATTAAAAACGTTAAGTTATATGCCGGGGCAAAAAACATTTTCAATTATATCCAGCCCGAGAAATATCTTGATGATGCCGCTTTTATGTATGGTCCCGTATTTGGCACGATGGTATATGCCGGAATATCTGTTGCCATAAGAAGGTAAAGTAGCTCGGAATAAAATTATAAGCATGATTCAATTAATTGGCAAAACAGCAAACGGCAAAATTTTTAAGTGCGATAAATGCAGTGCAATACATGTTGAATTTAAAAATCTGGGGTTCAATTTAAGTGAGAAACAATTCCCATATTTTGCAGAAAGTATATTTGATCTTGATGGGACTGAATGGGAAAAGAGAAATAAAGGCTCATATTTTTCCCGAAAAATATTGATACCTACCGGGCACAATACCATTAACATTTTATTGAATAATCAAGAATTGAATGAATTAAAGGAATTGCTTACTGACCGCTCAGGCACAAAAGTAACTTTCAATAGTATCTCCAATAACAATTTCCTGATTCCTTCATTCTGTAATTAATAAATCAAAACAAAAATACAATGAGTAACACAGTAATTCTTTATGGCTCTGACACTGGAAATACAGAAGCAGCAGCAAAAAAAATAGCATCCAGATTAGAAGCAGATATTTTTGATGTAGCCAATACTCAGGCAGATAAACTAACAGAATATGATAATCTTATTCTGGGAACATCAACCATGGGATTGGGAGATTTACAGGACGACTGGGCTAGCTTTATTTCTGAACTTGAGAAAACAGATTTAACTGGTAAAATAATTGCCTTGTTTGGTTTGGGAGACGCCGATATGTACCCCGATTCGTTTGTCGATGGCATGGGTGAAATTTACAATACCGTAAAAGACAAAGGGTGTAAAATTGTTGGTAAAGTTGAAACCGACGGCTACGAATTTGATGCTTCAACAGCTGTTGTTGATGGAGTATTCATAGGGCTTCCGTTAGATGAAGATAACCAGAGTGATTTGACCGACGAACGTATTGAATCCTGGTTGGCACAAATCAAAAATGAACTCAATTAAAACCGGATGTTCAACTTAAAAATAAATTACAATGGAAACACACTACTATAACCTTTACAAGAAAGTTTATTCAGGGATGGGCGAGTTAGCTAAAGAAAGTCCCGAATTGATGAAAGGATTTGGAATGCTCCATAAAACTAATTCTTCAGAAGGAGCATTAACTCAAAAAGAGAAAGAAATACTGGCCGTTGCCATTGCTGTCGTTGTACATTGCGAAGGATGCATTGCCTGTCATGTAAAAGACGCGCTTAATGCCGGTGCAACTCACGACGAGATAGTGGAAGCCATTGGAGTGGCAATTCTTATGGGAGGCGGTCCTGCTCTTGTTTACGGAACAATGGCCCTCGATGCCTTAAAAGAATTTGAAGGAATAGAAAATAATTGATTTGCTTTTCTAAAAGCAAAACAAATAACGATTTCCAATTTTCCGAATCACTAAAAATGGGGATTGCAGAATACAATGCTTTTATCTTCTTTTACACAAAAGAACACTGTTCGCTTATGCAGATACAAAAAACAGATATACGGAAACAAATACTGAAGGCGGCGCGCAACGAATTCCTTGAAAAAGGTTTCAAAGATGCTTCCATGCGCAGTATTGCAAAAAAATCGGGTGTTGGGCTCAGCAATATTTACAATTACTTCAGAAATAAAGATGAAATATTCCGTGAAATATTATCCGGGCTTTTAAGTAGAATGGACAAAATGATGGAAGAGCATAACAGCCCCAAATATATTAGCATCGATATTTTCAGTTCGGAGGAGTACATGCGAAGCCAGATTGATATGTTTGTTGAACTCATTGATAATTACAAAGAAGAATTCAGACTGTTGTTGTTTAAATCTTCCGGCTCCTCACTCGAGAATTACCGGGAAGAGTTTATCGAATCGCAAACCCAGGTTGGCAAAGAATACATTGTCCTGATGAAAGAAAAATTTCCATCAATTAACGGAGGAGTATCTGATTTCTTTATTCACACGATGAGCTCGTGGTGGATGAGCATCATAAGCGAACTGGTTATGCACGAATTGTCGCACCAGGATTTGGAACGTTTTATCAGGGAATACCTGGAATTTGGCACTGCTGGCTGGAAAAAGATTATGCAGGTTAATACCTGATTTTTTTTGAACAAATATGAACACTGTTCTTTTTTGATAAAATTTAAATATAAAAAACAATGAATACATTATCTAAATTAAAGCAATACATGGCCGGGCGAAAAGCCCTTTTGCCCACATCGCTGCTTTTATCAGCGCTTAGTTCGCTGGCAGGAATGGTACCTTTTATTCTTATTTGGTTTATCATTCGAGAGTTCCTTTCCGGTAAAACCGAGGATTTTAACCGCATCGAGATTTTGGCGTGGTGGACTGCCGGGGCTGCCATCATGAGTATCCTTTTCTACTTCCTGGCTTTAACGTTCTCTCACCTAGCTGCATTCCGGGTGGAAGCCAATATGCGGCGCGAAGCCATGAAACGGATTGTCCGTATGCCACTCGGCTTTTTCGATAACAACACGAGTGGCCGTATCCGCAAAATAATCGACGAAAACGCCAGCATCACCCACTCTTTTCTGGCTCACCAGATGCCCGACCTGGCTGGAACAATTTTTACCCCGCTAACGGCCATTGTGCTGGTGTTTGTTTTCGACTGGCGACTCGGGATTGCCTGCATCATCCCCATCGTTTTATCGATAATAATAATGGGGTTTATGATGGGCAAGCGCGGAAAATATTTTATGAAACAATACATGGATTCCCTGGAAGAAATGAATACTGAAGCCATTGAATATGTCCGTGGCATTCCGGTTGTTAAGGTATTTCAGCAAACAGTATTTTCATTTAAAAACTTCCATAAAAGTATTATCAAATACCGCGATATGGTATTCAGTTACACCAAAATGTGGCAAAATCCCATGTCGGCTTATACGGTAATTATCAATGGGTTTACCTTTTTTCTGGTGCCGGTTGCTATTCTTTTTATGAAGGACGGAAATACAGCTATGGTTATTGTGAACTTGTTTTTGTATGTTCTGGTTACGCCTGTTTTTTCGCAGAGTATTATGCGCAGTATGTTCCTGAACCAGGCCATAGGACAGGCCTCGGAGGCCATTAACAGAATGGAGGAATTAACCTCGTTTGAACAACTGCCCGTTACTGCCAACCCGATGCCTGTAACCAACCATGAAATTCGTTTTCACAAGGTTTCTTTTTCATATCCCGGGGCTAATAAGAAAGCCATCAACAACATCAATTTTTCTATCGCTGAAGGACAAACTGTAGCGCTTGTTGGTGCATCGGGCAGTGGAAAAACAACCATCGCCCGTATGGTTCCGCGTTTTTGGGATGCTGATGAGGGAGAAATTAGCATTGGTGGTACCAATGTAAAAGATATCTCTTCCGAAGAACTTATGAAGCATGTTTCTTTTGTATTTCAAAATACCCGGTTGTTTAAAATTAGTTTACTCGAAAACATAAAATACGGAAACCCATCGGCCTCACCAGACGATATAAACAGGGCTGTTGATTTAGCACAATGCCGCGAAATAATTAATCGTTTACCTCACGGGCTGGATACCAAAATCGGCACCGAAGGCACATACTTGTCAGGCGGCGAGCAGCAACGCATTGCTTTGGCTAGGGCTATCTTAAAAGATGCACCAATTGTTGTGCTTGATGAAGCCACTGCCTTTACGGACCCCGAAAATGAACACCTGATACAAAAAGCTCTGGGAAAACTCACCCGCGGGAAAACAGTACTTATGATTGCACATCGGCTTACCAGTGTTACTGATGCCAATAATATTCTGGTTATCAATAATGGACAGATTGCAGAACAGGGGTCGCATAATGAACTAATTCAAAAACAGGGAATCTATACAAATATGTGGAATGAATATCAACAATCGGTTAAATGGACTATCGGAAAGGAGGCACATTATGCTTAAAATATTACAACGCAGGCTTGCCTTGTCGGAAAAAGGCGCGAAAGATTTTTTGAAAGGCGTTTTCTTTACCACGCTAATGGATATTGCCCTTATGCTACCTGCCGTGTATATCTTCCTTTTTCTTGAAGATTACCTGCGGCCACTCCTCTCCTCTTCTACTTCGGCAGCCAGTGGAATTGGATATTATATTCTGCTGGGCATTGGTTTTATGCTAATAATGTTTGTGGTGGCTGTTTTTCAATATAAAAGCACTTTCACTACTGTTTACGACGAAAGCGCCAACCGGCGTATTTCTCTGGCCGAAAAACTCAGGAAACTGCCTTTAGCCTTTTTTGGCGAAAAAAACCTGTCGGACCTTACATCAACGATTATGGAAGACAGTACAGAACTCGAACATACTTTTTCCCATGCAGTGCCACAATTGTTTGCTTCCATTCTTAGTATTGTGCTCATTGCTATCGGGATGTTTTTTTATAACTGGCAATTGTCGCTGGCTTTATTTTGGGTCGTTCCGGTTGCTGCGGGCATCATTTTTATTTCGAAAAAAAAGCAGCACCGCGAAAACCTCTTGCTTTATCAGAAAAAACGGAATGTAACCGAGCAAATTCAGGAAGGGCTGGACACTATTCAGGAAATAAAATCGTACAACCAGGAAGAGACATATATAAACGGGCTGAACCAGCACATTAACAGCTATGAAAAGCAACTGATTAAAGGCGAATTACTAACCGGGGCGCTGGTGAATGCGGCACAAAGTTTTCTGAAACTTGGATTAGCCAGTGTGGTATTAGTAGGGGCAAACATGCTTGCTTCCGGGAGTATCGACCTATTTATGTACCTTATTTTTCTGATGATTGGTTCACGTATTTATCAACCGGTAAACGAGGTATTCAATAACCTTGCAGCCCTGTTTTACCTTGATGTTCGCATTAACCGAATGAACGAAATGGAAGCTTTGCCCGTGCAGAAAGGGAAAACAGGTTTTTCTCCTGCAGATTACAACATCACTTTTGAGAATGTTGACTTTTCTTATGAAGAAGGGAAAAAGGTTCTGCAGAATGTTTCGTTCACTGCGCAACAAGGCGAAGTTACTGCATTGGTTGGCCCTTCGGGCGGGGGTAAAAGTACTTCGGCAAAACTGGCAGCCCGTTTCTGGGACATCGACAAAGGAAAAATACTGTTGGGAAACCAAGATATTAGCAAAATAGACCCCGAAGCGCTGTTGGAAAATTACTCCATGGTTTTTCAGGATGTGGTTTTGTTCAACACCTCAGTTATGGATAACATTCGTATTGGCAAGCGAAACGCTACCGACGAAGAAGTGTTGCATGTAGCCAAATTAGCACAATGCGACGAGTTTGTACGCCAAATGCCTCAGGGTTATGAAACAATTATTGGAGAAAACGGTGAAACACTTTCAGGGGGCGAACGGCAGCGGATTTCCATTGCCCGCGCCCTGCTGAAAGATGCACCGATTGTTTTACTTGACGAAGCCACCGCATCGCTGGATGTGGAAAACGAAACCAAAATTCAGGCGGGAATTTCAGCGCTGATACGTAACAAAACCGTGCTGATTATTGCCCACCGAATGCGAACCGTCGCCAATGCCGATAAAATTGTAGTGCTTGCCAATGGCGGAGTTGCAGAAACCGGTTCCCCGTCAGAACTGAAAATTCAAAAAGGGATTTTCTCTAAAATGATGGAACGGCAGATGGAAGTGATTACTAATTAGTAGTATCTGTAACAATGAAAACTGAATAGCAAACAGAAAGATAAAAAAGTGGAACAGAAAGAAACATACTGGTCGCGATTTGTTGCTGATTTTGAACAACGAAATTACTATGTAGTGGGTAAGGCTGATGTTGAGCTGATTTTGAACAAGGTGGCTTCGCTAAAGAATCTGAAAAATGTCCTTGAACTTGGATGTGGCAATGGTACTTATTCAAAAGTACTGGCAAAAAATCAAAAACACTGTTCGTAGAAAGTCAAAAAAAATATGTCTCATCACCATGAACATCATCATCACAACGGAAATCTGCAAGGGAAAAAACTCTTGTGGGTTACCCTGCTAAACCTTTCAATTACGATGGTGCAAATAATCGGAGGATTAATAGCCAACAGCCTGTCCCTGTTATCCGATGCCCTGCACAACCTGGGTGATTCTTCGGCAATATTTATTGCCTTCGTAGCCGGAAAAGTCAGTAAAAGAAAACCCGATACCAAAAACACTTTCGGTTACAAACGGGTAGAAATACTGGCTGCGCTTTTTAATGCTATTGTGCTCATTGCAATCTGTATTTTCCTGTTCTACGAAGCGTACGAACGATTTATGCATCCCGAATCAATAAAAGGTAGATTGATGCTGGTGGTAGCTACATTCGGGTTATTAGCCAACCTTATTTCTGTATGGATTTTACAGAAGGAAAAATCGCACAACCTGAATGTGAAAGCGGCCTATCTGCATTTACTGGGCGATACGCTCTCGTCAGTAGCTGTTATTGCAGGCGGATTAGCAATATGGATTTGGAAAATTTACTGGATAGACCCGCTCATCACGGTTTTGGTGGGAGTTTATATCATCTGGCACACCTGGGGAATTGTAAAAGAGACCATTGACATCCTGATGCAGTCTGCTCCTCATGAAATTAACCTTGACGAATTGAAGAATCAGGTTGAACAACTGGATCAGATTGACAATATTCACCAGGTGTGCACGTGTGGAAACTCGATGATTCCCAAACACATCTTGAAGCCCATCTGAATATTATACTAATTTGAATATATAGTGCCGCTTTATTCTCTTTGAAACATGTTAAGACAAAACAAATTCAAGATAAAAGAGGATCTAAAAGAACTTGAGAGCTTATTAAAAAAACAAACAAGTTTATCAGGAGAAAAACGGGTAAAATGTTTGATTTTCACAAAAGAAAATCGATTTTCTACTCGTTCGCAGTTAGCACAGTATCTAGGGGGGCATAAATGCACCATAGAACGCTGGTTAAATAAATATGATTCGAATGGTGTTGATTTTATGGTTCAGAATCAATCAAAGCCCAAAGAATCCCAATATATAACAGATGAAATTCACAATGGATTAGCATCCAGAGTTACTAATAGCAGTAATCCGTTCCTGGGGTACTGGGATGCACAACAATGGGTAACGCGAATATGGAGTAGATATAAATTACCATACTTTGCGCTATCATTTAATCAAACATTTTGGGCCGAAGCCAAAATCTCCAAGAAAATCCCATGTTAAAAAAGATGATCAGGCTGCAGAAGCCTTTTTAAAAACTGCCTAATGTGTTCAGTCAACTTGGAAGCAGTCTGGATAAAAATAGGTTTCCATCTGTAACCCTTTATTTCCAGGATGAAAACAAGTTTGGATTAATGAGTCATATCGGACGCTGTATAACAGCAAAAGGGGTACGCCCAATCATCAGTTATCAACATCGTTTTTCAACTACCTATTTGTATGGAAGTTATTCGCCCATTGATGGAAATTCTTTCGTATGGGAAATTAATGGTACAAGTATCGATATTTTTAAGCGTTATCTTCAGGCTTTTTCAGGACAAATGCCAAATGAATATAAAATTGTTGTTATCGATAATGCCCGCTTCCATCTGATAAAGCCAGATGAAGTCCCCGAGAACATATTCCTTCTAAACATTCCTCCATATACTCCGGAATTGAATCCCTCTGAACAAATATGGCAATACATAAAAACAAGGTACAAGAACCAATTATTTGCCACTATGCGCGACCTTAAGAAATGGCTTTGGGATATGGTAATAAAAATGTAACCCGAAACCATAATGTCAATAACTGGAAACAAACACTACTTAAAACTTTTCAGTGCGGCATTTTGTATTTAAAATGGTATAAAAAGTAATATTGATATGATGGGAATGATGGAGGTGAGGAGACAAACAGAAAAGTTGTTGCACGAAAAATTCGGAATCTCGGTTATTTCTAATTCGTTGGTAAATATCGAGTAACCCTGATCGAAATTGCACAAAAAAACAGTAGCAAAAACTATCTGTCACTGACGATTCAGTAAAACTGTCTCTATTTTCAAGTTAGCCTGTTGCACCTTAATAGAACAGACGAAAGTTTAAGGTTGTAATTATTTATTTATTTGGGATTAAAGAATCCACCCTCAAAGAAAGTGGACTTATAAGAAGGTGCCGATAAGTGGCCAAAGTTGAGCCGTTGTTGCTCTTCGAGACGTTCTTGTTTTTCTTGATATTTCATGTATTTCTTGATCTTGTCTTCGTCAAGACAAATTTTGTCAACACGATATCCTTTGTTCCAAAAATAATTGCCCCAATATGGTTTTGTTCGCAATTGAGGATAACTTTTGAAAATCTTAATGGCTGTTTTGCCTTTCAAGATTCCCATTAGTTGCGATATTGAGATCTTCGGTGGAACACTGACAATCGGATGTACATGATCTTTTTGAATATTTATCTCGATCATTTCACAGGATTTCCATTCCTACAACATCGAGATGTTATGACCAAGAAGCTCTTTGACAAGGCCTTCAAGAATGCAAAATCGATACTTCGGTGTCCATACAATGCGGTATGTACACCTATAAATTACATGATTTAATTTCTTAAAATTGCACATGTACCGAAGTTAAATAATTTTTAGGCTTAGCTAATTAAACATGACCACTCCTCAAGGAGGTGGTTTTAACAAAAAAAATAAGACTTATACTTTTTGTAAAAAAAACGGGTATAAAAAATACGTTAATATAGTATGCGGCACAATCGATGAATCTAAATTAATAAAAGATATTTTATTGATCTTAAGTTAAAATGTTTTTTAATTTGCACCAATGTTTATTATGGAAAAAACAGAAAGACATAAGATTTTATTGGCCGACGACGAACCGCAAAATTTAAAGTCTCTCTTTGAGGCGCTGACATCCGAAAACTATCAGATTTACACAGCCCCTAACGGCGCAGTTGCTTTTGAACAGGCATTAAAATACCTCCCCAACGCCATTATTATGGACTGGGACATGCCCGGAACAAGTGGTATTGAAGCGGTTAGGAGGATAAGGGGACAGCCTCAGACAAAAAACATCCCCATTATAATGGCCACCGGGAAAATGACTTCAGTTGAAAACCTGAAAGCTGCTCTTGATGCCGGTGCCAGCGATTATATCCGGAAACCTTTCGACACGGTTGAAATTATTGCCCGCGTAAAATCGATGATCAGGTTCTATCTGGAAAACCAGAAAAACATTGAACTTCAGCAACAGGTTGCCGAGCGAGAAATTGCCAACCTGAAGTATGAACTCGAAATGAATACTTCGGCACTAACAGTTGCAAAGCTGAGATTGATAGAAAGCGGACAAAATACATCACAACTTATCAGCGATTTGGAAAAACTCAAAAATTGTGACTCAGAAACGGGAGAAGCAATAATTCCAAAAATTATCTCTTATTGCAGAGCCAACAATTTTAAGGTAAACTGGATAGAATTTGAAACCCTCTTCCAAAAGGTACACCCATCTTTTTATAACCGGCTTCAGAAGATATTTCCCGGATTAACAAAAAATGAAAGAAAAATCTGTGCCCTGATTAAACTAAACCTGGCTACAAAGGAAATTTCAGCCATAATGAACAAGGAAAGTAATGCAGTAAAGAAGGCAAAGCATCGGCTGAAAGGTAAACTTGGGCTGAAGAACATGGATTCGTTGTACTGCTTTGTACAGGAAATCAATTAAATCGTTTTTATATTGAATAAATTTTTCTATATATTACTTGTTTGCATTGCCCTTGTTTTTACAATCCTGGGAAGCCGGGTGATTCCTGAAAAGTATTTAGAACCGTACAATCTTGAATTGGATTCTATTTGGCACAAAGTGGAAACCGATCAGGAATATATTGTAGATGTGGATAACGATAACCAGCCCGAATCTTTCCTGCACCATAACATCAATAAATCGGGACACTCAATAGAATTCAGGCAAAACAGCATGCTTCGCGAGATTTATATTTTTAGGGAAAATGAGTTTTTCATCAGCCCCTTTCTATATTTTGCCGATATAAACCAGGATCACAACCAGGAACTTATCTTCGTTTCGGCAGAAGGAAATACAACTTATTTAAATATTCTAGAATATAAACCCGGGGAACAACTGTTCAGCCCGGTTGAAAAAGCGAAAATAGACACGTTCAGCTTTTTTAATAATACGCCCGACATTATAAATAATTGTTTGGTTGTATCCAAATCCTGTATTTATTTCGATTTACATGCAGGCTATTCTGTTCAGCCACGTAACATTTACAAATACAATTTTTCAGATAAAAGCCTGTCCAAAACAAAACTGAACAGTTTGGTAAACACAAAGCTGGAACCGATTCAGTTTAACGGATCGGAATTTTTGCTGGCCAAAGAAGTAAAAGCAACCGGAAATACCATTTCGCCAGAGGAAGCAGAAAGCCTGAAAAACTCTTCGAATAAAGATACGCTGGAAATTTACGAATCGGTAAAACATTTAGAGTACCAATATGGCGACTTTTCATCTTATATTTTGTTATACAATCAGAACCTCGGTTTTGCTTTTGAGCCAATTGAATTTTTTGGATGGACAAACTACACAAAAGCTGAGATTACCAAAATCGACAGTATTCCGCACATTGTTGCCATAACCAATACAGAAAAAGGCGATAAAAGCAACAAGCTTGTTACTGTTTGCAACCTGCAGGGAAAAATAGAAAAACAGGTTCCAATGCCATACGATTTTACCGATGTTTTTACCTGGAACGGAAATATTATTTTTTACGGCAACAAAACTTTATACCTGTATTCCATGAATCTTGAACCGGTGAAGGAAATCAAAAATATTTCGGTTGCCAGCGGTTTCTTTGACATTAACCACGACAGCAAAAAAGAATTTATTGCTTTTGATAATAACGAGATGGTTATATTTTCCGAAGGGTTCGGTCACAAAACCACATTTAAAATCGAACAGGAGTTTGCACCTTTCCCCCAAAAAAACGGAATTTCACTTTTACAAAAAAACGGGAAGTCTTGTTTCGTTTTTAATACCCGCTTGTTTTATTATCTGTTCAGCTACAGCCAAAACCGATTTGCCTTTCTAAAATATCCTTTTTATTTTTTATTATTTGCTTTTTGGTTGGGGACTATGTTTTTCATTGTAAAATTATATTCCAGACGGCTCGAAAAAGAAAATCAACGCTTGGAAGAAACTGTTGCCGAACGCACGCAGGAGCTTAAACAGAAAAACCTTGAACTTGCCTCGCAAAAAACAGAAATTCAGGCGCAGGCAAAAGAACTAAGCCTGCAAAACGCACATCTCGAAGAACTGGACAAATTTAAACGCACACTTACCAGTACCCTGGTGCACGATTTAAAAAATCCCCTTGGCCAAATACTTTCTAAATCGCAGGATAAAACGGTAACCAATCTGGCTGGAAGAATGTTGCGGCTAATCACAAATTTGTTAGACGTAGAAAAATACGAACAAACTGATTTTCGGATAAACAAAGAAATGCATCCACTCAGGGTGATTCTTGATGACGTTGTGAGTAGCCAGGAGATCAGTCTGCGCGAAAAAAACCTCGAAGTCATAATAAATATTGACAATGTTTCGGTTTGGACAGATAAAGGGGTACTTGTCAGGGTATTCGAAAATCTGCTTTCCAATGCCATACGTTTTTCGCCTCAAAACCAAAATATCGAAATAGTTGCGTGTTGCAACAATAATGAAACCGTTGAAATCGGCATAAAAAACAATGGCGAAAATATTCCTGACGGGAGATTAGAACACATTTTTGATAAATACATACAGGTGCATAAAACCGGGTCTTCTAATAATAAAAACACTGGCTTGGGGCTTACTTTTTGTAAAATGGCCATACAGGCACACGGTCACACCATCGAAGCCAAAAATTTTGATGGCGGCGTAATGTTTACTTTTTGCTTAAATGGGCAGGTTATTTCAACTCAAAAAATATCGACTGCTATAGCAAACCGTTTTGTCGTTTTATCGTTGCACGAAAAAGAAATGCTAAAACCCTGGTTCGACTGCTTAAAAACTTTCGATATTTACCAAGTCTCCGACATTTACGAAATCTTAAAGCAAATCCCCGACAGTTCCGAAAACATTATTACGCTTAAACAACAAATTTCCGATGCCGTTTTTGCCTCTAATACTGACCTGTTTTCACGGCTTATTAATTGAGGGGAAGGCTTAAACTATACCTTCCTTTTGCTGAAAGGATTTGCAATCATATAAGTCCGGAAATATATAAAGAGGTTGTATTAATTAAACAGTAATACAACTGCACAAAATGTCTCCCTTTTGTCAACCCCTAATATTTGTAAAGCCTTATCCCTCCCTGTAGTTTTGCATAAAACACAAAACACATGAGTAAATTTACCTTTTTGTTTATTTTATTTCTATGTGGCGGCTGGTTGAGTAATGCAGCGGCTATAAACCCACCCCTCTTCTCCGGCGGCGACGGATCCTCGGGAAACCCGTATAAAATTAGCTGTCTCGACGATTTAAAATATCTATCGGAAAACAACGCTTACTGGGACTGTTACTTTATCCAAACTGCCGATATCGATGCATCGGATACAAAAAACTGGAATAGCGGGGACGGTTTCTCTCCAATTGGAAACGGTACATCTGCATTTAAGGGCACTTACAACGGCGATGGGCATACCATTAACGGCCTTTTCATTAACCGATCATCTATGGATTATATTGGGTTGTTTGGGTCAGTTTTGTCCACCCCACCCCAAAATGCGAAAATAAAAAAACTGGGAATAGTTGACTGCAATATTAAAGGGAATAAATATGTTGGTGGTTTAGTCGGTTCATTTTATGGAGATTCAATATCCTATTTTTATAGTTCTGGTAACGTAAGCAGCAATAGCAACAACGGCAATAATACAGGTGGCTTAGTTGGTGGCACCGAAAACACACTCTGCCCAACTGCCATGCCCGACGATTTGAAATTATCCGGATTACATCTAAAAATGACATCATGAAAAAATTATTATTAACAACCATAGCCCTTTGCTTTATGATATGCGCTTGGGCTTATGATTTTGAAAGTGATGGTATTTATTATAATATCATCGATGCAGAAAATTTCAAAGTAGAAGTTACTAATTCGGGAACCCCCTATACTTATTATTTTTCACCGTTAGAGATACCAGAGACGGTAACGGGTAGTGATTATATAACCACTTATACCGTAACGGCAATTGGAGATTATGCATTTTGTGAATCAATGTTTAATTCAGTCACTATCCCCGGCTCTGTTACGACTATCGGAAAATATGCATTTTCAGATTGCAGTAATTTAAATTCAGTTACGATTGTAACCCCGGAATTTGATCCTTACGAACCTGAGCCTGATCTCAACTCTGTTACTATTGGAACAGCGGCTTTCAATAATTGTTCTTTATTATCATCAATAGAGCTTCCGAATTCACTAACTTCAATCCAAGATTCGGTATTTGTAGGATGCAGCAGATTAAGTTCTATTACTATTCCTGCTTCTGTTAAGTCTATTGGCAGTGAAGCTTTTTCGGGTTGTTTCAACATAAGTTCAATTAGTTTTGAAGATTTCAGTTCGCTTGATTCGATTAAATTCAGTGCTTTCTTTTATTGTGGTAGTTCTTCCGCTTCAATTACAATTCCTGAGTCTGTTACATTTATTGATAACTATGCTTTTAATCGTTCCGGGTTTGCTGCTATTGATATACAAGCTTCAATTACCATAATTAACAGTAATGTTTTTTCTGATTGTGAATCATTGACAAGTATAACTATCCCGTCATCTGTTACATCTTTTGATGACTATGCTATTTCCAAATGTCCTAAATTAAACTCAATCTCAATTTCTGAAAACGTTGAATTTATTGCAAGTAGTGCTTTTATGGGTACAGGCGGAACATTTGAGGTAGATGTAAATAATCTGAATTATTCAAGTAGCGAAAATGTATTATTTAACAAAGATAAAACGGTTTTGATACATTGTTCTGCTTCTAAGACTAACTACGCAGTTCCTGCATCAGTAATAACGATCGGAGAATATGCTTTCTCAAACTGTGAAGTTTTATCATCAGTTACAATTCCGAATACCGTTACAACAATTGATAAAAATGCTTTTCAATATTGTATTACATTAACAACTATTAACATTCCGACTTCTGTTTCATCGATATCTCAATACACATTTTATAATAGTGGATTAACAAACATAACACTACCATCCGGCATTGATTCAATAAACAATAATGCTTTTAATTCCTGCAAAAGTTTATCATCAGTTACAATTCCCGAATCGGTTACTTATATTGGCAGTTCTACTTTTTCATATTGTTCTGCATTAACAGGAATAACCATTCCCAATAAAATTACCACTATTCCCAATAACCTTTTTTATAATTGTAGCGAATTAACAACAATCAATCTACCTGATATCGTTAACTCGATAGAAAGTTATGCTTTTTCAAAATGCTCGAAATTAACAACAATTGCTATTCCTGATTCGGTCAAATCAATCGAAAGTTCTGTTTTTGAGAACTGTTCTTCATTAACTGAAATAACAATTCCGGATGCTGTCGAATCTATTAAAAAATATGCTTTTTCCGGATGTAGTAAATTAGATTCCGTTAATATTCCGGAGGCTATTGTGTCTATTGGTATGAGGGCATTTAAAAATTGTGCCGGATTAAATGCCATTTCCGTCAATAACAAAATACCCGACAATGTAACCTTAGGAAGCAGTGTTTTCCAAAATGTAAATAAAAACACCTGTACGCTTTATGTTCCTTCAGGAACGAAAGAGGCCTATCAGGCAGCTAACCAGTGGAAGGATTTTACCAATATTGTGGCACCAATTATACCGCAGTCCTTAAACGTTATCTTAGTTGACTCGGCAGTCACAGCAGGCGGCGACGGCAGCTCCTGGGCAAAAGCATACAACTCGTTGCAGGATGCCCTGGATGCAGCCGAAAAAGGCGATACCATCTGGATTGCCAAAGGGACTTACTACCCGTCATCGGGTTATGACCTTTGTGATGTTTCGGGCGATTCTACCCGCTATTACCATTTCGAGCTAAAAGACAGCGTGGCCATCTACGGCGGCTTTGCCGGAACAGAAACTTCGCCCGGTCAACGCATCGATTTCAGGGATGGCGGCGCCAACGAAACGATCCTGAGCGGCGACTTTAAAGGAGACGATTATATAGATACAACCGCCTATTATAAAATCAAAAACAACGATGAAAACTGCTACCATGTGTTTTATCATTCCCCTGCCCTGGCTTTGGACAGTACCGCCCTACTCAACGGAGTAACCATTACAGGTGGAAATGCCAATGGAACGGGAGCCCATGCCAACGGCGGCGGAATGTATAACGAATCATGTTCGCCAACCCTTAACAATATAACATTCAGAAGAAATAATGCTTTCACGCATGGAGGTGGGGTGTACAACGATTCATCATCACCAACTCTCAATAATGTAACATTCAGGAACAATACTGCTTTCAATTCTGGCGGTGCGATGTCAGATATTGATGCTTCCCCAAGTCTGACAAATATATTATTTTGCAATAACCATGCTGATGCAGGTGGTGGAATTTACAATTTTAATTCATCCGCCATCCTGACGAATGTAACTATTTGTGGCAACAAGGCTAATGGAAGTGGCAAGGGCGGCGGAGGCATACTCAATGATGGTTCTTCAGAAACATTAAAATTAAAGAACTGTATTGTATATGGAAATACCGCGAATACGAACAATGGAAATGATTTTTATCTGAGACAAGGTGGTAAAATTACACTCGAATATTGCTGTTATGGCAACGGCAGTAACGATATCGGCGGTGACGGTGATTTCACTACCGATGATTTTACCCCAGATGACAACTGTATTACTTCCGATCCGAAGTTTGTATTTGTTGAGGACGGTGATTGCCGCGTTTACGGCAACTCCCTCTGTGTGGATGCGGGCAACAATGCTTACACCCAGGCTATAAACGATATCCGGGGTTCTGGTTTTCCACGCAAACTGGATCAATACAACCATACAACAGAAGGTACTATCGACATGGGAGCTTACGAGTACCAGGAAGGTACAGACCTGATGGAGCCGGGGGCAGTTATCTATGTAAAAACGACCGAAGATGGTGGCAACGACAGCTATGATGGAGAAACATGGGCTTCTGCTTATGCCTCCCTGCAAAAAGCCCTCGAAAAAGCCCAAAGTGGCAAGCAGATATGGATAGCAAAAGGGACATACAAACCTTCCAGCGCATACAGCCTGACAGTTGACGGCAACCGTGATTTTCATTTCGAGATGAAAGAAGGCGTGGAAATTTACGGCGGCTTTGCAGGCACTGAAGACCCGGCAACCTTCGACCCGGCTGGCCGTGACTTTATCACTAACAAAACTATCCTTAGCGGTGACATTGGTATCGAAGGCAACAACAGCGACAATTGCTACCACGTATTTTTCCATCCTAACGGCACGGGGCTTACCAGTGCGACTGTACTTGATGGGGTAACCATTACCGAAGGCAACGCCAATACCAATGGAATAGCGCCTCACATGTATGGCGGTGGAATGTACAATGACCATTGTTCTCCAACCCTAAGGAATGTGGTTGTCAGCGGTAATTCGGCAGATAAAGGCGGCGGAATGTATAACTCGAATTCGGCTTCGCCAACCCTTATTAATGTACTCATTTGCGACAACTCGTCTGACTACGGTGGCGGGATATATAACAGTGGCAGCGAATCTTCGCCAACCCTTATTAATTTGACCATTAGCGGCAATTCTGCTGCTACTTATGGCGGTGGAATGTATAATAACCAATCTGTTACAACCCTTAACAATTGTATTATTTGGGGCAACGAATCGGGTTCCTCCGGCACGGAAATTTATAATAATGATGGTTCTGTATCCTTGAACTATTCTTGTTACGGTAGTGTTTATGGAACCGTTACCCCGGATGCCAACTGCACCGCCACCAACCCGATGTTGGCAGATATTACTAACGGTGATTACCGCCTTTACCGAAACTCGCCCTGCGTAGATGCCGGCAACAATAACTATAATTCGGAAATGACTGATATCCGCGGTACAGATTTCGGGCGTAAGCTACTAAAAACAAACCCGGAACAGGAAGGTACCATCGATATGGGAGTTTACGAGTACAAAAATGGAACCGACCCGTTAATCCTTTACGTGAAAACCGATGGCTCCGACAGCTCCGACGGATATACATGGAGCACGGCCTATACAACATTGCAAAAAGCCCTTGAAACGGCAAAGCCAGGTAACCAAATATGGATTGCTGCCGGAACCTACAAGCCGGGAACTACCCGTGAAAGTTATTTTTCGATGAAAGAAGGCGTAAAAATTTATGGAGGCTTTGCTGGCACCGAAACTTCACTGGGCGAGCGCACCGGTTATAGCATGGGCGGAACTAACGAGACGATACTGAGCGGCGATATCGGAACGCCAGGGAATAACAGTGATAATTGCTATCATGTGATATATAATCCGGCAACTCCGGGGCTGACAGTTAGCTCTATACTTGATGGCTTTACCATTACCGGGGGAAATGCAGATGGAGACAGCCCGCATAATTATGGTGGCGGTATATATAATGATTCTTCTTCACCTTTTCTCCGGAATATTACAATTCGCGGGAATTCAGCATCAAAAAACGGCGGGGGAATAACAAACAATAGCTCTTCGCCTGTTTTGACGAATATTATAATCAGCAAAAACAATGCAACAGAACACGGTGGCGGTATTTATAATGATTCTTCTTCGCCTGTCTTAACAAATATTACAATTAACGGAAACGATGCTGCTAACGGAGGGGGTATTGCCAATTCCAATTCATTATCAAGCCTGAACAACTGTATTATATGGGGAAATACGGCAACAGATAACGGAGATGAAATCTATATTTCCTCATCGGATGTTACCACGCTAAATTATTCCTGTTACAATAATGAAAGTGGGGATGTATATGATAATGGCTGTACTTTCACAGTTACCAATAACAATATTACCGACAACCCCGAATTTGTAGATGTCGCTAACGGTGATTATCGTATTTACGGCAGTTCACACTGCGTTGATAATGGGTATAACGACTATAATACTCAAACAACCGATATACGAGGTTCCAAATTCGGGCGTAAATTACTGAAAACCGACCATACCCTGGAGGGCTCCATTGACATGGGGGCTTATGAATATAAAGAAAGTTTCGACCCGAAAAGGCCAAGCAGGACTATGTATGTAGACGACAGTGCCACCGGAGGCAACAACGACGGCTCAAACTGGGCAAATGCCTATACTTCGCTACAGGATGCCTTAACCGAGGCTACCAGCGGCGACAAGATATATATTGCTGCCGGGACATACAAGCCGGGAACTACCCGTGATAGTTATTTTTCGATGAAAAACGGCGTGGCAATTTATGGTGGTTTTGAAGGAACTGAAGACCTGACTACATTCGACCTGGCCGACCGTGACTTTACGATTAACGAGACCATCCTGAGTGGCGATATTGGGCTCGAAGGAGACAGTGCAAACGACTGCTACCACGTGTTTTGCCATCCTTCCACCATTACATTGGACAGTACTGCCATTCTCAACGGCGTTACCATTACCGGCGGAAATGCCGATAGCGACACTTACCCAGACAACAGTGGCGGAGGGATGTTCAATTATTATTCGTCACCAACCCTGACCAATGTGAAAATTATCAACAATACGGCTTATCAGGGCGGTGGAATGTTCAACAGGGAGACGGCTTCTTCCCCAAAACTTACAAATGTAATCATCAGCAACAATACTGCCGTTACAAGTGGCGGAGGAATATACACCAGTGGCTTCCCTGTCCTGACAAATGTAGCCATTACCGAAAATGTAGCCAATCAGGGCGGTGGAATGTATAATTATTGTTCGTCACCAACCCTGATAAACGTAACAATTAGCGGAAATAAAACTACTGCAGAGGGTGGAGGTATTTATCACAGGGGTGATGCTTCAATATATTTGCTTACCCTAAAAAACAGCATTGTATGGGATAACACATCGGGCACAAATAGCGGCAATGAATTTTATTTTTTCAATTCTGACATAGAATTACATTACTCCTGTTACGGCAATAGTGAAGGGGATATACAAAAAGGAGATAACAGTACCTTTACCCCTGATGCCAACTGCACTACTTCCGACCCTAATTTTGCAGACACAACAATAGATGATTACCGTCTTTATGGTAATTCACTTTGTAAAGATGCCGGCTATAATGATTATAATACAGAAACGACCGATATCCGGGGGCAAGCTCGTATCCAGAACAATGCCATTGATATGGGTGCTTACGAGTGGACAGAGGGGATTGACCCTGAACCAACTATCCGCTATGTTAATGACGACGTTGCAGGTGGCAACAACGACGGTACAAGTTGGGACAATGCTTATGCCTCGTTGCAGAATGCTTTAACCGCAGCACATAATGGCGACCAGATATGGATTGCTGCCGGAACCTATTACCCTACGAAGCAGGTTGAAGGTACCGGAGACCGTTTCGCTACCTTCCAAATGAAAAACGGCGTGGAAATTTATGGCAGCTTTGCTGGCACCGAAGACCCCGCAACGTTCGACCTGGCTAATCGCAATTTTACAACGAACAAAACCATCCTCAGCGGCAACATTGGTACAAAAAATACTAACATCGATAACTGCTACCATGTATTCTTTCATCCCGAAGGATTGGCTTTGGACAGCACTGCCTTACTTGATGGCGTAACCATTACCGGCGGTTATGCCGATGGCCCGTGGGAACCCTGGCACGATTGCGGTGGCGGGATGTTTAACTATGGCTCATCGCCAACATTGGATAATATTGTCATCAGTGACAACACAACTGTTTTCTATGGCGGCGGGATATGTAATGTTTCTTCCAGTTCGCCTACACTTACCAATGTGGTAATCAAAGGGAATACTTCTGCCGGAAATGCTGGAGGGCTGCTATGTAGTATGTTATCATCGCCCGTGCTTAACAATGTGACCATTAGCGGCAATACTGCTACAAATGAAGGCGGGGGGGTGTATAGTAATACAAGCGAGCCGCTGACCATGAACAACTGTATTGTGTGGGGCAACACGGCATCCAGTGGCGGCAATGAAATATATCTTAATAATACCTCTGTAACAATGAATTATTGCTGTTACGGCAACGATGACGGGGATATAGAAAATACAAATAGTACCTTTACCCCAAATACAAATAGTACCTTTACCCCTGATGCCAACTGCACTACTTCCGATCCATTTTTTGTGAATTTATCCATAGGCGATTTCCGCATCTATGGCAATTCTCCTTGTGTAAATACGGGAAATAACAGTTATAATCCCAAAAGTACCGATACTCGCGGAAAAACCCGTATTCAAAATACAACCATTGACATGGGTGCTTACGAATGGACACACGGAGTTGATCCTGATGCATTCCTGTCATTATTCGTACAGGATACTACCCTTTATCTTGATTCCCTTGGAAATGCTTCAACTATTCCGTCCGATTTGATAGTTAATGCCATTGGCGGAAATGACACAACATTAAGTATATCTACATTTGATTGTGACAATATAGATGAAAATAAAATTGCAGTAAGCCTTTTATTTAAAAATGCTGTAGTTGATACGGCCATTGTCGATACGGCTGTTGTAACTGTGGTTGACATAATTGCCCCAGAACTTGAAGTGAAAAACATCACCGTTCAGCTCGATAGTTCGGGAAACGCTTCCATTACTGCCAAAGATTTGGTAACCAGCACATCGGATAACTGTTCTGTTGCAGATACCACAATCAGCATTGTGACCGGCGAGAAATCAGCAGCAATATCAGTACCGACTCCTGTTTCCGACACGCTCTTTTTCAGTTGTTCAGATACCGGGGAAAACAAAGTGGAAATAAAACTTACCGATAACAGCGGGAACACAACCATCAACACGGTTACCGTAACCGTTGAAGATACCATCAAGCCTGTACTGGATGTGAAGAACATCACCGTCCAGCTTGACAGTTCGGGAAACGCTTCTGTTACTGCCGGTGATTTGGTAACCGGCACATCGGACAACTGTTCTGTTGCAGATACCACAATCAGCATTGTTACCGGCGAGAAATCAGCAGCAATATCAGTACCGGCTCCTGTTTCCGACACGCTCTTTTTCAGTTGTTCAGATACCGGGGAAAACAAAGTGGAAATAAAACTTACCGATAACAGCGGGAACACAACCATCAACACGGTTACCGTAACCGTGGAAGATACCATCAAGCCTGTACTTGAAGTGAAAAATATCACCGTCCAGCTTGACAGTTCGGGAAATGCTTCTGTTACTGCCAAAGATTTGATAACCAATACATCGGACAACTGTTCTGTTGCAGATACCACAATCAGCATTGTTACCGGCGAGAAATCAGCAGCAATATCAGTACCGGCTCCTGTTTCCGACACGCTCTTTTTCAGTTGTTCAGATACCGGGGAAAACAAAGTTGAAATAAAACTTACCGATAACAGCGGGAACACAACCATCAACACGGTTACCGTAACCGTGGAAGATAACATCAAGCCTGTGCTTGAAGTGAAAAATATCACCGTCCAGCTCGACAGTTCGGGAAATGCTTCTATTACTGCCAAAGATTTGGTAACCAGAACAATGGACAACTGTTCTGTTGCAGATACCACCATCAGCATTGTTACCGGCGAGAAATCTGCAGCAATATCAGTACCAACTCCTGTTTCTGATACGCTCTTTTTCAGTTGTTCAGATACCGGGGAAAACAAAGTTGAAATAAAACTTACCGATAACAGCGGGAACACAACCATAAATACGGTTACCGTAACCGTTGAAGATACCATCAAGCCTGTACTGGATGTGAAGAACATCACCGTCCAGCTTGACAGTTCGGGAAACGCTTCTGTTACTGCCGGTGATTTGGTAACCGGCACATCGGACAACTGTTCTGTTGCAGATACCACAATCAGCATTGTGGCCGGCGAGAAATCAGCAGCAATATCAGTACCGGCTCCTGTTTCCGATACGCTCTTTTTCAGTTGTTCAGATACCGGGGAAAACAAAGTGGAAATAAAACTTACCGATAACAGCGGGAACACAACCATCAACACGGTTACCGTAACCGTGGAAGATACCATCAAGCCTGTACTTGAAGTGAAAAATATCACCGTCCAGCTTGACAGTTCGGGAAATGCTTCTGTTACTGCCAAAGATTTGATAACCAATACATCGGACAACTGTTCTGTTGCAGATACCACAATCAGCATTGTTACCGGCGAGAAATCAGCAGCAATATCAGTACCGGCTCCTGTTTCCGACACGCTCTTTTTCAGTTGTTCAGATACCGGGGAAAACAAAGTTGAAATAAAACTTACCGATAACAGCGGGAACACAACCATCAACACGGTTACCGTAACCGTGGAAGATAACATCAAGCCTGTGCTTGAAGTGAAAAATATCACCGTCCAGCTCGACAGTTCGGGAAATGCTTCTATTACTGCCAAAGATTTGGTAACCAGAACAATGGACAACTGTTCTGTTGCAGATACCACCATCAGCATTGTTACCGGCGAGAAATCTGCAGCAATATCAGTACCAACTCCTGTTTCTGATACGCTCTTTTTCAGTTGTTCAGATACCGGGGAAAACAAAGTTGAAATAAAACTTACCGATAACAGCGGGAACACAACCATAAATACGGTTACCGTAACCGTTGAAGATACCATCAAGCCTGTACTGGATGTGAAGAACATCACCGTCCAGCTTGACAGTTCGGGAAACGCTTCTGTTACTGCCGGTGATTTGGTAACCGGCACATCGGACAACTGTTCTGTTGCAGATACCACAATCAGCATTGTGGCCGGCGAGAAATCAGCAGCAATATCAGTACCGGCTCCTGTTTCCGATACGCTCTTTTTCAGTTGTTCAGATACCGGGGAAAACAAAGTGGAAATAAAACTTACCGATAACAGCGGGAACACAACCATCAACACGGTTACCGTAACCGTGGAAGATACCATCAAGCCTGTACTTGAAGTGAAAAATATCACCGTCCAGCTTGACAGTTCGGGAAATGCTTCTGTTACTGCCAAAGATTTGATAACCAATACATCGGACAACTGTTCTGTTGCAGATACCACAATCAGCATTGTTACCGGCGAGAAATCAGCAGCAATATCAGTACCGGCTCCTGTTTCCGACACGCTCTTTTTCAGTTGTTCAGATACCGGGGAAAACAAAGTTGAAATAAAACTTACCGATAACAGCGGGAACACAACCATCAACACGGTTACCGTAACCGTGGAAGATAACATCAAGCCTGTGCTTGAAGTGAAAAATATCACCGTCCAGCTCGACAGTTCGGGAAATGCTTCTATTACTGCCAAAGATTTGGTAACCAGAACAATGGACAACTGTTCTGTTGCAGATACCACCATCAGCATTGTTACCGGCGAGAAATCTGCAGCAATATCAGTACCAACTCCTGTTTCTGATACGCTCTTTTTCAGTTGTTCAGATACCGGGGAAAACAAAGTTGAAATAAAACTTACCGATAACAGCGGGAACACAACCATAAATACGGTTACCGTAACCGTTGAAGATACCATCAAGCCTGTACTGGATGTGAAGAACATCACCGTCCAGCTTGACAGTTCGGGAAACGCTTCTGTTACTGCCGGTGATTTGGTAACCGGCACATCGGACAACTGTTCTGTTGCAGATACCACAATCAGCATTGTGGCCGGCGAGAAATCAGCAGCAATATCAGTACCGGCTCCTGTTTCCGATACGCTCTTTTTCAGTTGTTCAGATACCGGGGAAAACAAAGTGGAAATAAAACTTACCGATAACAGCGGGAACACAACCATCAACACGGTTACCGTAACCGTGGAAGATACCATCAAGCCTGTACTTGAAGTGAAAAATATCACCGTCCAGCTTGACAGTTCGGGAAATGCTTCTGTTACTGCCAAAGATTTGATAACCAATACATCGGACAACTGTTCTGTTGCAGATACCACAATCAGCATTGTTACCGGCGAGAAATCAGCAGCAATATCAGTACCGGCTCCTGTTTCCGACACGCTCTTTTTCAGTTGTTCAGATACCGGGGAAAACAAAGTTGAAATAAAACTTACCGATAACAGCGGGAACACAACCATCAACACGGTTACCGTAACCGTGGAAGATAACATCAAGCCTGTGCTTGAAGTGAAAAATATCACCGTCCAGCTCGACAGTTCGGGAAATGCTTCTGTTACTGCCAAAGATTTGATAACCAATACATCGGACAACTGTTCTGTTGCAGATACCACAATCAGCATTGTTACCGGCGAGAAATCAGCAGCAATATCAGTACCGGCTCCTGTTTCCGACACGCTCTTTTTCAGTTGTTCAGATACCGGGGAAAACAAAGTTGAAATAAAACTTACCGATAACAGCGGGAACACAACCATCAACACGGTTACCGTAACCGTGGAAGATAACATCAAGCCTGTGCTTGAAGTGAAAAATATCACCGTCCAGCTCGACAGTTCGGGAAATGCTTCTATTACTGCCAAAGATTTGGTAACCAGAACAATGGACAACTGTTCTGTTGCAGATACCACCATCAGCATTGTTACCGGCGAGAAATCTGCAGCAATATCAGTACCAACTCCTGTTTCTGATACGCTCTTTTTCAGTTGTTCAGATACCGGGGAAAACAAAGTTGAAATAAAACTTACCGATAACAGCGGGAACACAACCATAAATACGGTTACCGTAACCGTTGAAGATACCATCAAGCCTGTGCTTGAAGTGAAGAACATCACCGTCCAGCTCGACAGTTCGGGAAATGCTTCTATTACTGCCAAAGATTTGGTAACCGGCACATTGGACAACTGTTCTGTGGCAGATACCACCATCAGCATTGTTACCGGCGAGAAATCAGCAGCAATATCAGTACCGGCTCCTGTTTCCGATACGCTCTTTTTCAGTTGTTCAGATACCGGGGAAAACAAAGTGGAAATAAAACTTACCGATAACAGCGGGAACACAACCATCAACACGGTTACCGTAACCGTGGAAGATACCATCAAGCCTGTACTTGAAGTGAAAAATATCACCGTCCAGCTTGACAGTTCAGGAAATGCTTCTGTTACTGCCAGTGATTTGGTAACCAGTACATCGGACAACTGTTCTGTTGCAGATACCACAATCAGCATTGTTACCGGCGAGAAATCAGCAGCAATATCAGTACCGGCTCCTGTTTCCGACACGCTCTTTTTCAGTTGTTCAGATACCGGGGAAAACAAAGTGGAAATAAAACTTACCGATAACAGCGGGAACACAACCATCAACACGGTTACCGTAACCGTGGAAGATAACATCAAGCCTGTGCTTGAAGTGAAAAATATCACCGTCCAGCTTGACAGTTCGGGAAATGCTTCTGTGACTGCCAGTGATTTGGTAACCAGCACATCGGACAACTGTTCTGTTGCAGATACCACCATCAGCATTGTGGCCGGCGAGAAATCAGCAGCAATATCAGTACCGACTCCTGTTTCCGACACGCTCTTTTTCAGTTGTTCAGATACCGGGGAAAACAAAGTTGAAATAAAACTTACCGATAACAGTGGGAACACAACCATCAACACGGTTACCGTAACCGTGGAAGATACCATCAAGCCTGTACTTGATGTGAAGAACATCACCGTCCAGCTTGACAGTTCGGGAAACGCTTCCATTACTGCCAAAGATTTGGTAACCAGCACATCGGACAACTGTTCTGTTGCAGATACCACCATCAGCATTGTTACCGGCGAGAAATCAGCAGCAATATCAGTACCGGCTCCTGTTTCCGATACGCTCTTTTTCAGTTGTTCAGATACCGGGGAAAACAAAGTTGAAATAAAACTTACCGATAACAGTGGGAACACAACCATAAACACGGTTACCGTAACCGTGGAAGATACCATCAAGCCTGTACTTGAAGTGAAAAATATCACCGTTCAGCTCGATAGTTCGGGAAACGCTTCCATTACTGCCAAAGATTTGGTAACCAGCACATCGGACAACTGTTCGGTTGCGGATACCACAATCAGCATTGTTACCGGCGAGAAATCAGCAGCAATATCAGTACCGACTCCTGTTTCTGATACGCTCTTTTTTAGTTGTTCTGATACCGGGGAAAACAAAGTGGAAATAAAACTTACCGATAACAGCGGGAACACAACCATAAACATGGTTACCGTAACCGTGGAAGATACCATCAAGCCTGTACTTGATGTGAAGAACATCACCGTCCAGCTTGACAGTTCGGGAAACGCTTCAATCACTGCCAGTGATTTGGTAACCAGTACATCGGACAACTGTTCTGTTGCGGATACCACAATCAGCATTGTTACCGGCGAGAAATCAGCAGCAATATCAGTACCGACTCCTGTTTCTGATACGCTCTTTTTTAGTTGTTCTGATACCGGGGAAAACAAAGTGGAAATAAAACTTACCGATAAAAGCGGGAACACAACCATAAATACGGTTACCGTAACCGTGGAAGATACCATCAAGCCTGTACTTGAAGTGAAAAATATCACCGTCCAGCTCGACAGTTCGGGAAACGTTTCCATTACTGCCGGTGATTTGGTAACCGGCACATTGGACAACTGTTCTTTTGCTGATACCACAATCAGCAAAAGCATTTTCGATTGCTCCAACCTTGGGGAGAATAAAATTGTAGTTACCCTTTATGATGCAAGTGACAATTCTGTGACAGACACCACTCTTGTAACCGTGGAAGATACCATCAAGCCTGTACTTGATGTAAAAAACATCACCGTCCAGCTCGACAGTTCGGGCAACGCTTCCATTACAACCAGTGATTTGGTAACCAGTACATCGGACAACTGTTCTGTTGCCGATGCGACAATCAGCAAAAGCACTTTCGATTGCTCCAACGTTGGGGTTAATATTGTGGCTTTGACCCTTTATGACTTTAGTGGGAACACTTCTTTCTGTACTTCTGTTGTGACCGTAAAGGATAATATAGCCCCGGTTATTGTCCCTGTTTTAAATATCGATACAGTTTTGGTCCCCGGTATTTGTGAAGGTAAAATAGATTATCCTGATATTGTTGCCGGTGATAATTGCGAAGTAGAACTTGAATTAATAGCTGGTTTGGGGGAAGGGGGAATATTCCCGACAGGCACAACTACCGAAACATGGGTAGCAACCGATGCAGCAGGAAATACCGATACCCTTTCATTTGATGTTGTGGTAACAGCAGAGAACACATTGCCTACACTTGATCCGATTGCCAATGTTACGGTTGATGAAGATACGGGGTCGGTTATGGTTGGGGTAAGCGGCATTTCTTCGGGTGAAGACTGCTCTGCACAGGGTCTGGTAATTTCGGCAAAAAGCTCTGATGAAACACTGACCGATACAATAATCGTTGGCTATACTACGGGGGACGCAACAGCTACCCTTGAAATTTTACTTGCCCCGGGGATGAGCGGTACAGCGAAAATAACAGTAGCTATTGAAGACAGCGAAGGGGGACGAATTGAGAAATCCTTTATGCTGACAGTGAATGCAGTAAACGATGCACCATATCTTATAACATCAATAATAGATCAGGCTGTACATGCCAGTTATGTATTGAAAGTCCCCGTAAGCCCGGTATTGGGGGAAATGTTTGACGATGTTGATGACGATGTGCTTGTTATTATGGCTGCAATAGAAGGGCCCGACACTTTGCCGGGCTGGGCAACCTTTGAAAACGACACTCTGATATTCAGGCCAACAATTGCAGACACCGGGTGTGTCAACATTGTAATAACAGCTACCGATACTTCGGGCGCAATGGCCAGGGATACATTCGAAGTATGCGTTGATGGTTATCCGGTAGGGATTGAAGACCTTGGCGAAGGAAGTTTTGAAGTAGCGATGTACCCGAACCCGACATCAGGAAAAGTAAACCTGGAGTTTAAATCGGGGGTTTACGATGTTGAACTTTCGGTCATGGATATTACAGGTAAAACAGTATTTAGAAAATCATACACTGCCTCGGGGCGTATTGTCTTCGATATGTCGGACAAAGTAGCAGGAATGTACTTCGTAAAAATGGACATTGACGGAACCCCGGTTGTGAAAAAACTGATTGTAAAAAAATAAAAGGGAATAGTTTTTAAAAGAAAATGGCGCTTTTTTAGGTGCCATTTTCTTTATGGCATTACTTGTTAAATTTCCTAAAATCAACTACATCAATTAAAGTGAGAGGAATTAATCAGGAAGAACTGAAAGTTATATCCTTGTCAGTTTTTGTAACATTTGACCAAAGCTCCAGCAATGTTCATTTCTAAAACGCCCCTGATAATTTTACTGAGTTCAATTAAAAAACCTTCAATACCAAATGAAAAATCGACAGAAGTGCTGTTACTGTGCTCAGAATCATTGTTGCCAGCCAGAAGAATCGGGAATTACAAAAAAATTATGTGCAGTTATGTGTAGTGATGGACGAGAATTGTTCTGTTACTCTGTAACATAAGCAGATGCCTAGCTACCTATAATTTGGTTTCTGAATTAATTTAATTTTGTATTTTTAGAAGAAATAAATGAATCAATTTCATTACTTCTATCTTGTAACGCAAAAACTAATAGCATGAATTTGATTATCAAGGGGGAATTATCAATTGAAACTGAATCAGGGCTAAAAATAAATCCTCGTTTAATAGAATTGCTGAGTTTAGTTCAGGAAACCGGTTAATTAAATACTGCCGTAAAGGAACTGAGGCTTTCTTATTCGCATGCATGGAATACCAGATATAAAATTAATTGTCAGTTAGAAGAACCTTTATTGATTACCCAACGTGGGGGGAAAGGAGGCGGAGTTGCATTTTTAACCAAAAGAGGGTTAATCCTTATTGAAAAATATGATGCCTTAAAAAAAGAATTTCAGCGTTTTTTGGAAGAACACAAGGTTGATTTGTCTTCTTAATGTGAACAATCAAAGAGATAATTTTTTCATAAAATGTAAGGTGAAGGCTTTCATAGATATCTGGAGATAAGCGCTGAATCAGAATGGTATGATAAAGAGATATATAAACGATATGATATTTTTCCGTACCTATTTCTAGAGGATAAGTTTCAGGATTATGGGGAATGCTCCCTGAAGATAACCCAGTGGCTTCGATTCTCAATTTTAGAAGGTACAGGCTGACAAAATGCTTAGGGGTTTTACAACAAAAATCATAGATTCTATCCGAATCAAAGACAAGACTAAACTATTCATAGCAAGAGGGATATTCCACTGGAAATTTATACTTAAAAAATTGAAACCCTATCGGAACTCGAACCCTTAAATAGTTATATTAATGGTGTTTATATTTTCTTGAAGTATTCCTAATTTAACATCGAATGCACAAAAACCCCGTAATCACTATAATTACGAGGCTTTTGCAAATTTTTTGTGATCCCAAGCGGAGAGGTGTCGAACTTTTTAGTTGTAGATTATAAAGCCGTTTTGCATTTTATGAATACCGAAACGCAGAAGAAAAGACTCAAAATGTAACCTATTGCTTTACTCCGAATGGTAGCAATTCTCTTGCTTTGGTACTTGTTTCCCGAAAATCGATTTATAGTTGTCCCGTTTGTTATTGTCTTTGTTTACTGTGCTACTTATACTTGTTTTACCGAATAGACAAAAGACCTAAACCAACAAAATTTCCTCCTAAACTTTCCTTTTGGGCTTGTGTTATGATTCATATATTTGTCGAGCAATAACACATATGCGAATAGATGAAAATATTCCATCCAGAAGAAAAGACGTTGGCCGTACTTCCGTTTACCAACATAAGCGACAATTCAGAGGTGGAATATTTTAGTGATGGGATAACCGAAGAGATCATTAATGCACTGGCCGGAATCGAACATCTGAAGGTTACCTCACGGACTTCGTCTTTTTTCTTCAAAAACAAAAATATCCCTGTTGGGCAAATTGCAAAAGAATTAAATGTTACAACCATTTTAGAAGGAAGTGTGCGGCTGGCGGCTAAAACCATTCGGATTACGGCACAGCTGATTCATGCTGAAGAAGATTTTCATTTTTGGTCGGAAACCTGGGATCGCAAACTGGATAACATTTTTGAAATTCAGGATGAAATTAGTTTGTTAATTGCTGATAAGCTGCGCGAGCAATACGGCCACTTCGAGATTCAGGATCATTTGGTTCAAAAGAGAACAGACAATTTAAAAGCTTATGAGTATTTTCTGAAAGCCCGTTTTCATTTTAATAAATGGAATCCGATGGATGCAAAAAAGGCGATTGGATTGTATGAAAAAGCGATCGCATTTGATCCTAAACATGCTGATTCATATGTTGGTTTGTCGGATGCTTACAGCTTTTTTGCGGTTACCGAGTTGATGCCGAAAGAAGAAGCCTGGCAAAAATCACGCGAATACATGGACAAAGCTTACGCGTTGAATCCAGAAAATGCAGGGGTACATTATTTACTGGCCAATTATGCTTTCTTTTACGACGCTAATTTTCAGCATGCACTTCAGCACGGACTAAAATCGATTAAATTAAAAGCCAGTCATCCCGAGGCACAACAATTTGTTTCGTTGTTGTATCTAATATCCGGTGAAACTGCAAAAGCCAAGGAGCATTTGGATGTTGCCCACCGAATTGATCCTTTATCGCAGGAAACCTTGTTTTACCGTGCATTTTTTCAGTATCGCACGGCAAACTTTTCAGATGCCTTATTACTATTCGATGAAATTTTAAAAAATAATCCGCAAAATATTCCGGCATACATTGTTCGTAGTTATTGCCTCTTAAAGTCAGGACAATTCAATGAGGCTATTTCCTTTCTTGAAAATATACCAAAAGAAATAGTCATTGATAATGAACGTTTGGGATTATTGAGTTTGGCGTACATTTATAAAAATGATGCTGAAAAATCTGAAGAATATTTCAATCAGCTTTACCAGGCCGCGCAAAATTCCAAATCATTTCAGGCCCATTCGTACTTGTACCTGGCATACGCAGTAATGAATGAACCCGACAAAGCTTTTGATTGGTTAGAGGAGGCAATCAAACTAAAATCGTCGGTACTTCTTTTAAGTTATTCCGATCCGCTTGCCAATTCAATAAAAAATGATCCGCGCTACGAAGCCTATAAAAACAAACTATACAATCATCAAAAGATTACAGTAAAAAATACGATTGAAAAAGCCCCTTTATTGGATGCCGAAACGGCGGATTTATATACCAATAAATTGTCTCAGTTTATAGAAGAAGAACAACCGTTTTTAATTCCCAACCTGTCTCTTCGTTTATTGGCCGACCAGGTGGAGGTTCATCCAAATAAATTGTCGTGGCTGCTTAATGAACGTATTGGAAAGAATTTTAACGAATTCATTAATTTTTATAGAATTGAATATTTTAAACAGCTGGTACTCGATCCTAAAAACAATCATATTTCATTGATCGGGCTGGCCTATGAAAGTGGCTTTAATTCGAAAACCGTTTTCAATACTTATTTTAAAAAGGCAATGGGGATGACTCCGAAGGAATTTTTAAAACAAAATCAAACTTTTTAGTGCCGAATTATAATCCCGAACATTTATTTGTTTTCAGGTATTTATTTTTGTTTTATATTTTGTTGAAGATCAATCGAAAATGAACATTCATGAAATGTATATTGAAAACAATAAAGATTATTTCTCTGATTCCGGTTTTACTAATTCTGGCAGCTCTTATTGTTCTTTCTGTCAAGTATTCTCCAACTTATGTTTATCGTTTAATCACCCAGAATGTTGCTGATGTTTACGACTATCAGAAATATGAAAACCGTGTAATTAAAGGATCGGAAGACACTTTCCAGTTTGCAAAGAAATTAGATGAAACATATGTCGAATCCTTGTTTCATGACCGAGTTGAGAGTTCGGGCTGTAAAACTTTTGATGAGTGGGCCAGTAAATCGCAAACTACAGCATTTATTTTTATCCGTAAAGACACGATTCTTTATGAAAAATATTTCAATGGATTTTCACGCGATTCCTACTTTCACTCCCAATCAATGGCTAAATCCTTTATCTCGTTTTTAATTGGTGTAGCAATCGACGACGGATTAATCTCGTCCGTGAACGACCCGATGACCTTATATATTCCTGAGCTAAAAGAACGTAATCCAGATTTTGAAAAGATAACTATTAAGAATTTGCTGGAAATGCGTTCGGGACTAAAGTATTTTACTGGTTATTTTCCTGGCACACACATACATTTGCCGTGGCACGATGAAGCAATTGGCTACTACCATCCAAACGTGCGAAAACTACTACTTGAAAAAGTTGATATCGCACGGGAGCCAGGCAAGACATTTGAATATAATAATTATAACACCAGCTATTTGGGATTGATAGTTGAACGGGCAACAAATAAAACCGTGTCGAAGTACCTTGAAGAAAAGCTTTGGTCGCAAATTATGAGACAGGATGCACTTTTTTCTATCGACAGTAAAAAGTCGGGATTTGAATACATGCCCAGCCGCCTTATTGCACGAGCTGTAGACTATGCCCGGTTTGGTCGTCTTTTCTTAAACGAAGGAAACTGGAACGGCAAGCAAATCATCTCGACAGATTGGGTAATGAAGTCTACCCGTGAGGACCAATCTATTCCGCGCGAAATTTATCCCGACTGGCTTGGTGGCGACAACTGCAATCACACCTACTATTCGTATCAGTGGTGGGGAAATGCAAACTGCGACTCAACATTTGAGTTTTTTGCCAACGGAAACCTGGGACAACAAATTTATGTTATTCCCGACAAAGAAATAATTATCGTTCATTGCGGCAATTCGCTCGAATATTACGGCGAAAGTGATTTAATGCGTGCTGCTGATTGTATAAAGTATTACGATTTTCACAAATCGATCCTCGACAATGGTGCTGAAGAAGCCATTAATCAATATCATAAAAAGAAAAAACAACATCCCGGTTATCAGCCTTTCGACGAGCACTTTATAATGCAAAAAGGCTATACTTCTCTTGATGTCGGAAGGGTAGAGGATGCCAAACTGCTATTCGCATTGAATATTGAAACTTATCCGGATTCCTGGACGGTTTACAATAATATGGGAGAGGCTTATCAAAAAAGTGGCGAACCCGATTCTGCCCGGATTTATTATAACAAATCGCTTAAACTAAAACAGCAAAATAATTGGGCAACCGAGAAACTAAAGATGCTGGAGTGATTGGAGAGGATGTTGTAAGCTTATCGAAATCTGCATTTCAACGACTTTTTTTCACGATCTATCCAATGCATTTTATTATTGCCGAATAATTTCAAAAAAAATAGTCATGAGAAAATTAATCACACTTTTGGTAATGTTGATTTCCGTACAAATTGCATTTGCACAGAATCATTTAAGTAAAGGAGACAGTTTGAAAAATGAAGGGCTTTTAATGCCGGCTTTAACGGAATATGCAACTGCAATGATGCAAAATCCAACAAGCGAAAATTCATATCGTTTGGCTTCTACAACAGCCTTGTTATGGACTTCTCAAATGAGAGATACTTCTTTCTATTTCCTGAATTATGCACTTCAGAATGATTCAACACTGGATGTATTGTATGATCCTGATTTTTTAAGTCTTATTGACGATCCGCGATGGAAAAATATTGAAGATTTACAGTTTGGAAAATATGAAGCGAAAAACGGAGCGATTAAGAATAAACCATTTGCACGAGCTCTTTTCAGGATGATAATAAAAGACCAGGGGTTTATGTATGCAGGAAATATTGAGCGGAGAAAATACATGCAAAATGGAGGATATTTTAGTACACCTGCCATATTTCCTGTACTTGCGCGGGAAGAAGAGAATTTAAAGGAAAATGAAAGAGAGCTGTTGGAACTTTTGGATAAATATGGCTGGCCAACACCGTCGTTGGTAACCGAATTTGCCGCTGCCGGAGCTGCATTAATTATCAATCATTCTACCTACGAAATCCGTAAAAAATATTTTCCAATGCTTGAAGCAGCCTTTAAAAAGGGAGAAGCGCAGCCTTTACGATACGCTAAAATGCGCGACCGGTTACTTGTGGAAGAAGGGAAAGCACAATTGTATGGAACCCAACTAAAATTTGAAGGAAATACGCGCGTGCCTCAACCCATTGAAGATCCTCAAAATGTAGATAAGCGAAGAGCGGAAATTGGACTTGAGCCTTTAAGTGTATACCTGAAGGAAAGATTTGATATCGATTGGCAGATGACTCAGAAAAAATAGGAGTAGTATAAGAAACCCGACAAATACATTGTATAGTTTTAATTAAGAATAATAATGAAAATTAATAAAGAGAAATTTTTACGTGAGTTTATTTTAGACGTATGGAATATGCAAGGCTTTAACAAAGTCGAAAAGGTCTGTCCACAACGAATATCCCATTCATGTTGACTATGCTGATCCATGGGAAGGAAAAACACTCAATCATACTGATTTTAAAGAACGACTGAAATATTCATTTGATAGTTATGCTGAATTACTAATGATAAATGGTGATTTAGAAGCTTCCGTTAAGAACTATCAAAAAGCGGTTGATATTGCCATTGCAAATGAAGATAGGGATCTCGAATTATTTCAGAAAAATTTAGAGATAATAAAACAGAAGTTGAAACATAAATAATATTCAAAACAAAACAATTAAGCTTTCTAAAATTTTAAAAATGAATTTCAAACAAACATCAATTTTGCTGATACTATTGTTAACCAGTAGCTTTTTCATTTCTTGTACACAAAATGATCCGATCGCAGAAGAGGATACCTGTGTTGGAGATAATTATACTATAACTCTTGGCAGATACATTAAGAAAATGAACCGGACTCCAGTGAATAATCAATCTGCAGTTCGTACCTCTGAATTTACATACAATGAATTCAATCTTTTGGCAACGGAAAGAGAATTTACATCTGCATATGATGAAGAGTACATTTTCGAATATCAATGCAATAATAATGTAAGTGAAATGTATAGAGATTTTTATACCTATAATTCAGCCGGAGAAATAATTTCTTTTGAAGCCGAGGGCGGATCTCATTCTTATGTTTTAACGTACAATGGACAAACCATTTTGGCAAAAGGAAAATTTATGTCTGCCAATCAAGAAATTACTTTAGAGCTAAATGCGGCAAATTTGATTAGCAAACTATCTAGAGTCGATTCTTATTCTACCTTCGATTATGACTCGGACGGCAATTTAACCGATGCTAAAGACTATGATTCAAATGATTCATTATTGAATGCATATGAGATAAAATATGATCAAAATCCAAATCCTTTCTATGGTCAATTAAAATCAGCTTACCTTGTCCGTTTTCTAGACTTTTTTAGTGATTCGGCAGCTCTAGGAATGAGTAACCTAAGTGCTTCTGGTGATGATTTTAGGTTTCCATATCTAAAAAACAATATTATTAGTATAGAGGAAAAAACAAGTCCTGCACCCTATAAATTTCTTCTTGAGAATGTATTTACATATGATACTCTAAATTATCCGACTAAAATTAAAGCTATTGCGAATGGCGCATACAATAGTGATACAGAATACAAATACTATTAGAACTAAATATTAAATGGAAATAAGTGGTAGCGATTACTATAAGCAAAGAATTGAAGAACTTAAAGTGAAAAAGAATAACTGAGGCTAACATTTTCACTGAAAAGCAAATGCATTAATACGAACAATTAGTATTGAAAAACAAGGATGCCTCATTTGTAAGGGATTATTCAGAAGCATTAGATAAAATAAAACATCTCTATAGTGTTTACGACTATGCGAGATTTGCTTTGCTTTTACTTAACAAAGGTAAGTACAATGCAACACAAATAATACCTGAAAGTTGGGTGCAAAAAGCAACGCAACCACAAGAAAGACGCGACGGATATTATGATTATCTTTTAGAAAATAATACGTATTACAACTATCTCTGGTGGGGAAAATTCCGTGACGGACAGGAAAATGCCAACGATTTTTTTGGAATGGGAAATAAAGGAGAATATGTGTATATCAGCCCACAGAAAAAGCTAACTATAATCAGACTGGGATTTGAATATGGTTTCACTCCCGCATCGCTTTCGTGGCCAGATATGTTTTATCAGTTTGCTACAGATTATAAATAAAATCATGATTAAACTTAAATGTTCATTTATGAGTAAAATAATTATTCTTTGCTTTGTCTTGTTTTTCATGAGTTTTTGCTCATTTAGAAACAACGATTCAAGGGCGCATGACAATAAGAGAGGTTGCATTAGCAGCGAAAAATCGCTTGAAAAGAAAGTTCAATTGGAGGAAGGAATTCGTGAGCAAGTGAAGTTTTTGGGAGAATCGGAGAATTTAAGTTCCATTACAAAGAAAATGTTAGACTATAATATTCCGGCATTGTCTCTTACGGTAATAAATAAAGGTAATATTGAATGGTCGGACATATATCGAAATACGAATTTTCAGGAATCGAATCACCTGGATTGTTCCAGTATTTTCCAAGCAGCATCATTGTCGAAACCAGTGACCTTTCTTGCCGCGTTACGCATGTATTCCGCCGGCAGAATCGATATGGATAAAGATATTCAGGAATATCTGAAGGATTTTGTATTACCTCAAGGCAAACAAACAGTTGATAATCCGGTTACATTACGTAATATTTTTTCCCATACTTCAGGAATCAATCCCGGAGGATATCAGGGATATGTCAGAAATATTTCAATGCCAACTGATTTGGAAATTTTAACCGGAAATAATCGATCCAATACCCCGGCAATTGAAGTAATCGCTCCGCCTAATGAAAGACTTGCTTATTCCGGCGGAGGTTACACTTTAGCTGAATTGGCCCTTCAAGACATATTCGATGATAAGTTTTCGAACATCATGCAAAAATGGATTCTTGAACCCGCCGGGATGAAACACTCTGAGTTCTCTCAACCATTACCCACTTCCGATTCTATTCTGGTAGCCACAGCTCACGCCCAATCAGGAGAGGTAATAGAAGGAGGATGGAGAAATTATCCGGAGCAGGCTGCGGCGGGACTTTGGAGCAACTCAACTGATTTGGCTAAATTTCTAATTGAAATTTATAAAGCGTATCAAAGCAAAAGCTCAATATTTTCTCAGGCAGATATTAGATCGATTATAGACCAGGAACGAGATGGCAGTGTTTATGGATTTCTACTTAACCGTTCTGGTGATGATATTTCACTTACTCACTATGGAGGTAATGCTGGTTACCGTACGGGAATGACAATAAGTCTAACAAGCGGGAATGGATTGGTTTATCTAATTAATTCGGATAATGGAGAGGCTTTAGGAAACGAATTACTTTTATCTGCCTCACAGATATATGGCTGGAAACATTTTCCGCAAACAACTGTTCAGCGAAAACCAATAGAACCGGAAATTTTAAAGAATTTACCAGGTAAATACAAGTGGAATAATCAAATAGATCTTTTAATCACTTATGATGAAGGCAATAATAGTATTTCACTTAATTTCCCGAATGGAGACGAGTATAAACTTGTACCTATTGTTGACAAAGAACTTGATTTCATTCACCCAAATACGGGGATCGAAGTTTCGTTTTTAAAAAAGGATAATTTTCAATCTTTTACTCTCTACGGTGAAAAAGCCTTTAAGTACCTCCCTTAGCCGAGGTTTTTTATAGCTAAATAGCACACAATTATAATTACGAACTTCTGTAGGGTTTTCCCGAACTTTTGCCCTCTGCTGTTTCTCTACATTTGCTTTATGATTTCGTTGAAGATCAGATGAAAGAATTTCAAATACTAAAAAAGATATCATGAAAAGAACAATGAAAGCAATTGTTGCAAGTGCTTACGGAGGTCCGGAGGTTTTAAAATTGCAAAACGTGCCAAAACCACAAGTGAAAGAGAATGAGGTATTAGTAAAAGTTGTGGCTACAACCTCAACAGCTGCCGATGGAATGATGCGCACCGGAAAACCTTATTTCGGACGTTTAATGACCGGGCTTTTTAAACCCAAACATGCCATACCCGGAACCGGGTTTGCGGGCTATATTGTGGAAACTGGCTTGGAGGTAAAAAAAATCAATCTTGGCAGCCGTGTATTTGGTGAAACCACTCTGGGGATGAGTGCCAATGCCGAATTTGTTGCCGTTCCGGAAGACGGAGTTATTCTGACAATGCCGGATAATATGACCTATACTGAAGCCGCTACTTACGGCGATGGGCATGTAACTTCATTGAATTTTCTGAAAGAGATTGCCAAAATAGAACCCGGACAAAAAGTTTTGATCAATGGAGCATCCGGTAGTCTTGGTACGGCAGCCATTCAGCTTGCCCGTAATTTTGGTGCCGAAGTAACTGGTGTTTGTAGCTCGCGAAATGTAGGATTAGTGAAATCGCTGGGGGCCGACCATGTAATTGACTATACCCGCGAAGATTTTACTACCGGCAAAATTAAATACAACCTTGTTTTTGATACTGTTGGTAAAAGTTCTTACTTAAAAAGTAAAAATATTCTTACTGAATCAGGAAAATATGTGTCTCCGGTGTTAAACTTCTCTTTGCTAATGCAAATGTTTTGGACTTCCATATTCAGTACAAAGAAAGCTATGTTTGGAGCAACAGGATTACTTTCTGATAATGAACTTCGCAATTTATTTTCACAACTGTCGAAGCTATTCTCCGAAGGACAATTAAAAACTGTTATCGATCGACAGTACCCGTTTGAAAAAGTTAGTGAAGCGCATCGCTACGTTGCTTCAGGGCACAAAAAAGGGAATGTTGTAATTATTGTTCAATCTTAAATCTACTTCAATGAGGACGAATAGAAAATCGGCATTAGTCACAGGCATTGCTTTAATAATTATGGCTATTGTTGCAGCCCTGACTTACGGGTACATACACAACTTACTTGTTGTTCCGGATGATGCTGAAACTACGGTTGAAAACATCAAATCCAACGGATTGCTTTTTCGTTTGGAAGTTTTTGGATGGTTTTTTATCCTCTTGCTCGATGTGATCGTAGCCTGGGCACTGTATCTTTTTTTTAAAAAGAAAATCAGAATCTCTCTTTCATCATGGCTGGGCTGCGAGTAGTATTCGCAATAATATTTGCAGTAGGCATATTTAGCTTGATACTGATCCTAAAAATTGCAAACGGAAACATTGCTGTCGCTCAGGAAATAATAGGTAAACAAATTATGAATTACCTGGAATCGTTTGAAGCGATCTGGCCATTTAGTTTGATCATTTTTGGATTTCATCTTTTTGCTCTTGGAATCCTAGTATTTCGGTCAAAGTACATTCACAATTTTTGGGGTGTTGTATTGATATTCGCCGCCGTGTCCTATATCCTTATTCATGGAGCAAAATTTCTTTTCTCTGAATCTGAAAACTACATAAGAACAGCTGAAATGATACTTAGTTTGCCTATGACATTTGGTGAAGTAGGCTTTGCTTTTTGGTTAATTATTCGGGGAGGAAAGCCTAAAATAATTTATGAAATGCAATGAATTAATGACTCAGTTCAAAACAGAAAATACCTTTGATATAATTCAGAAAATAACTGGGAACAATTAAGACCGACTACCCTAAAAACGTCGAATACTAATATTTTACCCTCCAATTTTGATTCTAAATTATTTAAAATCAGAAAGATGATATTCTTGCTAAAAATGGAGGAAATATGCATGTTGATACTTTCATTTTATGTGAGTTTATTGCTCGGCTACGAGTGGCGGATCTTTGTACTTTTCCTTTTTACCCCCGATATCAGCATGCTGGGTTACCTTTTCGGAAACAAGGTTGGGGCAGTGGTATATAATGTATTTCATTACAAATTTTTAGCGATTATTCTTGGGATTGTGGGTTTTGCCTACTCAGAAAACGAACTCGCTTTTGTCGGAGCGGTTTTGTTCGGACACAGTTCATTCGACAGGTTATTCAGATACGGATTGAAAACTCAATCGTTTGGATCTAAAGTAGATCGTATACTATAAATAAATTTCAACCAAACGAACAGAGGACTGTGTATCTGGTTTTAAGTCAATGGCAGTTAATATTCCTAGATGAAGTACCTTTTCACCATGAAAGTGAAAAGCATATATGATATTGTATTACGCTTATTGAATAACTGCCTTGCAAAACATAGCTTGTTGTTATTCTGAACGAAATGAAAAGAAGTGAAAGAATCTGGATCCCAAAATCTAACCGAAAATCGTGAAAGACAATAAAAACAGGAGTATGAAGACATATCATACTCCTGTACAGACAAATTTAATTAAGTGATCCCACCGGGATAACTAAAATGAAATAATTGAAAGGTGTCAAATGAAGCATTAAATTTGCTTAAAAGCCTTTATGTGTAATTGTATTAGTGGTTTTTGAAATTGGATAGTCATTACATTTGCTTTCAAAGAATTTCATAAAACTACAGTTGTCTCGTGCAAATTATATACATTTGCACGAGGGGATCACACTAAAATTTGCACGATGGCAACCGTAACCGCATACATTCGAAAACCTACATCCAAAAAAACTAAAAAGGTAAATGTTCGATTTCGCGTGAGTGATGGAGCTACTCAACTTTACTATCGGAGTAAGATTGAAATAGAACCGGATCTGTGGGATTCCCAAAATCAAGGAATAAAATCGAGAGTCCCCTACGATTCGACAAAGAAAACTGAGTTTGAAAATGCCGTTTCCGATCGTAAAAAGCTAATCCGATCTATTTATGATGCAAACCCTGGATTAGATTCTAAGGCATTAGGCTTAAAGGTTGATCAGGAATTGCATCCGGAGAAATACAAGATCGATGGTGAGTCACTTTCCTATTTTGAGATCTTCGATGAATTTTTAAATCAGCACAATGTTTCAGAAGGAAGAAAGGCTCACTTTAGGGTATTGAAAAGGAGCCTGCAAAGATATGAGCTATATAAAAGGCTAAAGCTTAATATTGATACTGTGAGTAAGAAGCAGCTGGGTGACATTAAGAAGTTTCTCAGCGATGAGCCCAAAGTTTACAAAGAACGGCCAGAAATATACAAGCTAATTCCGGAAAGCAAGAAGCCTCGACCGCGAGGTCATAATTACCTAGTAAGTATGATGAAGCTTTACAGGACATTTTGCTTATGGATGGTGAAACCGTCAATTGGAATTACAAAAAATAATCCCTTTGAAGATTATAGTATCGATTCAGAGCGTTATGGAACTCCTATATACATCACTATTCAAGAACGTAATGATCTGTACCATATTGATTTGTCGGAAAAGCAATCACTTGAAATTCAGCGAGATATTTTTGTGTTTCATTGTTTGGTTGGTTGTCGGGTAGGTGATTTGTTTAGTCTGAAGAAGAACAACGTTATAGACGGAGCTATTGAATATGTGGCTCGAAAAACAAAAGACGAAAGGCCAGTCACGGTTCGGGTGCCTCTAAATACCATTGCTAAGGAAATACTTGATAAATATAAAGATGCTGCAGGGGATAAACTTCTTCCTTTTATCGCGGAACAAAACTACAATCTGGCAATCAAAGACATCTTCAAAATTGCAGGCTTGACACGAATTGTCACCGTCCTGAACACTATCACCAGGGAAGAGGAAAAGAAACCTTTGAATGAAGTAGCATCATCTCATATGGCACGTAGAACCTTTATCGGGAATTTATATAAGAAAGTTAAGGATCCGAATCTTATAGGCTCTTTATCCGGGCACAAAGAAGGAAGCCGGGCATTTGCCCGATATCGTGACATTGATGAAGATATGAAACAGGACCTTGTTAAACTCTTAGAAGAATGAAAAAACAAAATCAGAAATATCGTTCAAGTGATGAACCCTACGACGAGATTTATAATTCTATAAAAGAGTTTGAGGAGTATGCAAAAGAAAATCATCTTCCGAAACCTGAAAATTGGGATGATCTGCAAGCAAAAGCTATTTTTGGAAGTACTAATGAAAAATCAAAGGCTTTTCAATTTGCTAAAAAGGCAGGATTTATTGATGAAGATTTTAAAGACCTACATCTGTTAAAAAAAATACTTGATAGAAAGGTTGTAGAACGTGCTCATGAATATGAAAAAATGGGAGGCGATGAACGAAAACTTGCAGTACATACTGATTTACGAAATTTAAAAAGGTATAACCAATTAAATGAAAGCAATTATCTAACTAGAAAGCTTCAGTTTCTGGCTGAAATAGAGAAGGAATTCATAGAACAATCAAAGGTTGATGAGGATGTATCGCAGAAAGTAGTCTATCCAAAATTACTTATTGACGTTGGTCTTGAGGAGTATCGCGATAAGATTTTAGAGATAAAAGACTATTGTGATGACTCCTTTGTATGTTCTTCTGAAGAGTTTTTATTGTATGTTGCAAATGAGAATTTTAAACCACTTTATGATCGATTCGGTACAACAAAGAGTAAGCTAAAATTCTGTATCCATGTGTTGAGTAAAATTATCAAATCTGATACTTGGTACAATAACAGTGTGAAAAGTATAGGTGTATCTAAATCAGATTGTACAAAATCCGAAATAAATAGCGATTGGAAAGACGGAATTAAAAGAATCGCACATTAATAAATTACAAAACCCCAAAACAGCCCCTAATATCTCAGAAATAAAATCTGTTTATGTTTGGTAATCTATTTAAAAACAGACTTTTATGGGCGATATGAAATTATTACAAATTATTACAAAACCCCATTTTAGCCCCAACTACTTCAACCTAATTTAGCAGTACATCAAAGAACCGGGAAAGTGCACTAACCGGATGACAGGTGAATGACTAAAGTAGATTGATATGAACTATGATTTAATTGAGCTTGCACAAAAAGTTCCAAATTTAAAAATCGAAGTAAAACTTGGTGACCTTCTGCAATTCTCAAAAGATTTATCTACACGAAATAAAGAAGAGCTGGAAGAATTGGTTATTTCAGAAAAGGCCGAAACCTATCCAACACCGCAACAGGTTTGTGAAATTCTAAATATTTCTTCCGTTACTCTTTGGAGATGGGAAAATAAAGGATACCTAATACCTATTAAAATAGGTGGAAAGAATCGCTTCCGCATGAGCGATATTAAGAGGATCCTCGAAGGTGGTAAAAAAGCACTTCAAAATTCTTAGTAATGGCCCGGCCCAGAAAGAATAATGCAGATTATTTTTCGCATGACTCAGGCATGAGGAATAATCGAAAGATTCGCGTCTTGCGGTCGAAATTTGGAGCTGATGGTTATACTGTATTTTGCATGACATTAGAGTTGTTAACCGAGGCTGACAATTTCCAAATAGGGATTGATGAGATAGAACTAGAAATGATTGCAGCTGATTTTGGTTTTACCTCGGTAGAGCTTCAAGAAATATGGGATGAGTCCGTAAGACTAAGACTATTCCAGCTCGATAATAATGTGTTGTCATGTGCCAAGCTGAATGAAAGATTGGATCCGTTACTTAAGGAACGGCAGCGCCAAAGAGAAAAGTCTCAAAAACGTTGGGAAAAAGCTGGTAAAACATCCGAAGAAAACAATTCTACCATGGTAGAACCGCGGATAAACCTTGGTGAAACTATCCAAAGTAAAGTAAAGGAAAGTAAACTAAATAAGAGTAAAGAATTATTACCTGAAAACTTTCAGTTATTCAGGGATGTGATTACTCATTTTGATTCAAAGCTATACGAAGCGAATAAAGCTAAATGGCTTGACTGTTACCAGAAACTTCTTCGCATAGAGAAAGTATCCGAACAGGAAATATTAAACATTGTGAAAACTTTTCGTGAAGATTCTTTTTGGCAATCCAATTTTCAAACACTCCTCAAGCTTCGAAAAAAGAATGATGAGGGGGTAAAGTATATCGATGTATTTAAAGCAAAAATGAATAATTCAAATAAAAATGGACAATCAACAATTCACGAACCAAACATTGGCGACGCTGATAGATACATTAGAGAAGCAGCCGATACCAAATATTGATCGTTGGCTAAGAGCAGTGCTCCGCAATTACTTTGTGCAGCTCGATCAGGAAAAAATAAATGAATATGTGTATTTGCCATATTCTGGGAATGATACAGATTTAATAATTACCATCTTCGAAAAATATCTTTTGCTCAAATACCCGGATCACCATTTTGATGAAATAGAAAAGCCAGTTGTAAGATCACTGGCAGAGGTTACAACTGGTATTTCAGAAAAAAGAGGTGTAGTTATATCCGGTCCAGTTGGTGCCGGCAAAACTGAGCTATTGCGCTACTGGATGGAATTTCGCTTAAGAATATTGGCGCCCAAGGGAGTAGCTTCAGGAATAAAGAATTATGACGAAATTTTACGCATAAAGAAACCTAGATTAACAGTTCTAACTTCTCGAGAAGTTAGAACACACTTTCTAGAAACTGGCTTTTCATTTTTCGAAAAGATTGAAGGAGATATTCTTTTTATCGATGACCTGGGATTAGGTTCAATGGCCAATTACTACGGCGATAAGGTTAATGCAGTTGAAGAAGTGATTTTATCCTGGTACGATCGCGCTAAGTATCACCCTAATATTGAATTCTACGCCACGACAAACCTATCTCGACAAGACATTAAAAAATCATTCAACCTACGCACATATTCGCGGCTCTGGGAGCTAGTTGAATGGATTACTTATGGCGGTGTGGATCGTCGCAAAGATGGAAAGTGTACAAGTAATTGGCCTGAATTACTGAAAAACTCAAATCCCACTTACAGGCCTGATAAATGGTAATGTGATCCATTATTGATCATATGATGGAATTTAAGTATCAGAATAACAATGTTATAAGGAATCAGGTATGCTAATTGCACGAAAAATGCACGAATGATGAATTCAAGACGTAATCAAGAACAATATTCAATTGCCGATGAGGAACTCGGATTATTCAGTTTTATAAGTAACCTAACAAAGAAGAACTATAATAGATTTAAGAGGGTTACACGAGTATTAATGGCATTCGAATATTTAAAAAACTACATTGTTATTGAAGATGCAAAATCTTTAATAGATAAGCCCAATATGCCCTATTCGGAGGCTGAAGAACTAGCTGATTTTATGAATAGAGTATTTAGTCTTACTAGTAGGCCAGAAGACTATTTTCATTATAAAAACACTTTGAGTAATGATGCCATAAAGGCATTTGAAGAACTTCAAGGGTGGTCAAAAACAGCAAATGAAATTGGATATATATCTGTTGAAGCTCTTAAATGTTTTGCAAAAAATGTAGTAGATGACGAAAATATGATTTCTTTGAAAGCAAATTATATGAAGTTCATAATTCACCTCAATCAATTGCTAAATAGGATAACTGGCGCTCCGGTTATCAACTTGAATGATCCTGTTGTGGCTATGAGTCAGATAGCGTTTAGAAGATTATTTCGGATTACGGAAGAGTTGCTCCAAGATATTGAAGAGAAACAAAGTAAATCTCAATAGACTCAAAACTTATAATATGCTAAAAGGCTAGACCAACAGCCTGTCTTATCAAAAGTCAACTCCAAAACACATTGGACGAACGGCCAATATCTTTATATTTCTTCATTGTTCAAATGGAATTCCGTGTAAATGTCTCTAGTTGTGTTGTTTGAGTTGTAATAAGACTCCCTGAATGTCAATTTTAGGGCATGGAGTATGCTCAAAACTCAGAACTCCTCCCGGAAAAGTATGTCACAATTATATTTTTCGAAAAAGAGGTCATGAGCGCAATACATTTCGAAAGCACATATGATGACAGCAAGCTTCAGGCTGGAATAAAACGATCAAATCAAACTGTAGGACAGTGGGCTCAGAATGCCGAAAAAAATGGGGAGATCGTTTCGAAAACATGGAATAACATGACCCGGGCGGCAACCGCTTATTTGTCATATCGTTTTGCTCAACAAATCGGCAACGACATTATCCAGACACGCGGAGAATTCCAGCAGCTGAATATTGCCTTTGAGACCATGCTTGGTAGTAAGGCCAAAGCTGACCAAATGATGAGCGATGTCATTAACAGGGCTTTGGTTTCTCCGTTTACAGTAAGAGACATAGCTACACAAACCAAGCAATTAATTGCAATGGGAGTTAGCGTTGAAGATGTTTCTGATACAGTTAAAACTCTCGGTGATATTGCAGCTGGTACTTCAATGCCATTATCACGGCTTGCAATAAACTATGGTCAGGTTGTGGCTCTTGGCAAATTAAGAACAAGAGAAATAAACGACTTTGCAATGAATGGTGTGCCTCTTGTTGAAGAATTGGCAGATATGTATGGTAAAGCGCGTGAAGAAATATACGCAATGGTTGAGGCAAGCGAGATTGGTTCAAAAGATGTTGAAAAAGCATTTGCAAGAATGACAGGCGAAGGAGGTAAATTCTACAACCTGATGGAGAAACAGAATGCATCCATCACGGGACAGATTTCAAACCTAAGGGATAAGCTTGATTTGATGTTTAACGATATAGGTAAATCGAATGAAGGATTTATTTATGGAAGCATTGAAAGCCTCGGAAATCTTGTTGCACATTACGAAGATGTTTTAAAAATACTAAAAGTTCTTGTTGTTACTTACGGTAGCTACAAGGCTGCTACAATTGCAATAAGTGCTTATGAGGCTGTGATAGCCAAAACAGAAGCTACTAGGGTTGCAATTATCGAAAGAAAAGTAGCTGCTATTCAGAAAGAGATTATTGCACAGGAAGCCAGGGCGGCTTCTGAAGCAAAAGCCGCCTCTGCAATGGAAATTGCAGCATCAATAGAATTGACAAATCAAAAGTTAATACAGAATGCTTCCGCAAAAACATTAGCAGCAAAGGAAGCTTTGGCGACTGCAACTTCAGAACTAGCCTCCGCCGAAGCTGCCTATTTAGTCGTTGCTCAAAAATATCCGTATTCAATGAATACGGCAAAAGAAGCGATTGCAGCAAAAACAGCCGTTGAAAAAGCAAAGACCAATGTCTCAAAGGCAAATGCCGCTGTTGAAGCGGCAATATCAAAAGAAACAGTTGTAAATGCAAACATTGAAGCAAAGGCAGTACAGAAATCAGAAGCTGAAAAGATAGCCGCAAAAAAAGCTGGAATAAAAGCAGATCAGGAAAGATTAATTGCATCGCAAACAGCCACAACAGCAGAAGTAAGAGCGGCTCAAAAAGCCAGTATTTTTTCAAAGCTTTTTGCAGGTAGCAACTGGATAATAACAGCCGTTGTTGGAATTACAGCCCTTGCATCTGCTTTTAGTGCATTAAGACGGAGGTCAGAAGAAGCTTATGTTGCCGGAACTAATTACAACAAAAATTTAACTGAACAAAAGGAAAGGCTTGATCAATTATTCTCCAGAATAAATAAGGCCGAAAAAGGCACGAATGATCATGCAAAAGCAATTGACGATGCAAATAAATTCCTGAAAGAATATAATGTATCGCTTAAAGATGAAAAAGGTAACCTTGTTGACTTGGAAACGGCGTACAAAGATGCTGTGAGTGCAATTGATGCTTTTGTAGCAAAACAGGCAAAAGCAAACGAACTGATGGAAGCCGGTAAGTTATTGACATCGGATCCTCTTTCCGCCTTGCAAAAATCACAACAAGGATTCGGAGCACTTGGCATTAAACTATCATCTGACGATATCCGTATTTTACAGGATTTTGTTAAAAACAATGTAAGCTTGATCAATGAATCAATCACCTATTCAACTTTTGAAGGTGTAACGAAGTATGTAAAGGATGGAAGATTAACAGAGTTTCAAAAGGTTTTATCCGAGTCAATATCCGGTGCCGGAAGTGAAACGCTTTCAAATATATTCCAGTTTGATACGAGTAGCCTGTATGACTTCTTGAGTAAATCCGCGGACCAATTGACAGCTTATCGAGATAGAGTTAAAGAAATAAATGATTACTACGATCCCCTTTTAGAGAGTCAAAAACTATCGCTTACGGAAGATGAGAAAAAACTAAGCACCTCAGAGTTAATTAAAAGAACACAGGCAGATATCGTTGCCGCTGAAACTGAATTGAAACGATTGAGGGCAAAGGATTATGTTTCTCCTAAAAACGATATTGTTGGAGATATCGAATCGCAGGAAGAGGTTGTAAAAGGCTTAAAAACAAAGCTGGAAACCCTAACCGGTATCAAAAAGAAAGAGACTGAAAAACAGCTGAAAACAGAGGAGGAACGATTGAATGCCGTCCAGGAGTTAGCTGATCAAGAACTTTCCATCTGGCAAAACCTTGAACAGTCGAAAGTTGATGCCATGAAAGCCGGTGCCGAAAGACAGCGGCAGCAAGCCAAACTGAACTATGATTGGGAGCTTGCCGATATTGAAAAGCAGGGGAGAGATTACCTTGAAAAATTCAACGATTCCAAGGGGCTCAAATTAACCGACAAGGGATATATCACAGAACTCCCGGCAGACGTTCAGGAAAACCTTAACGCACAAAAAAAGAATGCTGAGACCAAATATAACGCAGACATTGTTCAGATAAACGAAAATGCTGCTTTAGAAATTAAGAAGTTCTGGGATGAAACAACAGAGGCTTTTCTCGATAATGTGGAACGTGAAAAACGGGATATCAATAACCGTTATGATGAACAAGTAAGGCAGGCAAAATTAGCCGGTGCAACTGTAATTCAAATTGCTATTATTAATGCAGCCAGACTCAAAGAACTTCAGAATGTTCAACAAGATGCTGCTGCAAAACTATCACCACTATATGAGCGAGCTTTTGGTGAAATTGAAAAATATAGCGTTCGTGCACTTCAAAAAATTAGAGAACAGTTAAAAGCCGTTTTAGATTCTGCCAAACAGTTAAATGTTGATGGTAAAACAATGATTGAGGTGATGATGCCTACCGGTGAATTTGATGAACAAGGTAAGGCAGTCACTAAGACATTACGCATGACCATTGATGAATTCACTCAATGGAAAAGGCAGCTAAATGATATATCAGGAGAAGTACAAGATAAAAACCCGTTTGTAGCACTTAAAAATGCTTTTAAGGATTACAGAGAAGCTAGAGCAAAATATAAACAGGCTTTAGATACTGGAGATAAAGCAGCAGTTGATGCAGCTAAGGCAAATATGGATCAAGCTGCAAATGCTACAGTTGCAGCTGCTTTAGCAGTTGCTGAAAAAATTAAAGAAATCATTCAGGATATAGGTGAACTCGGAGAAGCTATTGGTGGTGATTTTGGTGATGCACTTAGTTCTGCCAGCGAAACAATAAGTGCTGCAATGGATATTGCTTCTGGTGATTACATAAAGGGACTGACTAAGTTCATAAATATGTTTAAAGGCCGAGAGGCCAAAAAAGAGATTGAAGAGTTACAAAAGGCTAGCTCTAAAATAGAAGACGTTCAGAATGCGATTAATAAATTGCTTGAAAGAAGAATCGAGTTAATCAAGCTATCTACTGCTGCAGAAGCAGGTTTCTTGGACACCTTAAATCAGGAAACAGCCGAAAAATTTAAACAGTATTACGAGAACATTTTTGAAGGACTATACAACAATGAACTGTTCGGGCTTGCTGGGAAAAACAATGATCTCAGCCTTGAAGCAATAATGGAAAGGTTTGGTCTTTCTTCTTTGGAAGAGTTTGTCAATTGGTGGAATGATGCCGGTTACACAGATATGCTGCTAGATGGGTACAATATTACAAATGAGGAATATTGGCAAAGTATTATTGATGGCTGGAATAGCGTTACCGAAGCTGCTGAACAATCCACAGAAGCGATGCAGGAAGCCATAACCGGAGTTTCCTTTGATGATTTAACGAACGAAATGGACGGTCTTATCATGAATGCCGAAACAACTGGTGAAGATGTGGCAGATTCGTTAACAGGAAATATTCAGAAGGGTATAATGCAGTGGGTACAGACCTCGTACCTTAATGAAGAAATGCAAAAATGGTACGAGGAACTTTATAGTTCGCTGGATGATTCTACGGTTAATAATTTTGGACTAACTGATGCTGAGCGAAACAGTCTGCAAGCTTTGTATAACCAGATTTACAGTAAAGGGAAGGATTTATACAATACCGCATTAGACATTGCAGGAATAGACACTTCAGGACAAGGCAGTTACAACGAGCTAAAAGGAATCCAGGCAAGTTTAACAGAGGAAACCGGTTCTATTATAGCTGGAGTTGGTACGGCAATACGGATCGATGTTAAAGGAATTGAGGAAAATACACGCCAGGGAACCGATTACTTGATGCAAAGCATAGCTATTCAGCAGCAAATTGCAGACAACACTTCTCACAACAGTAATCTTGGTCCAATATACGAAGAGCTTCAAAGGATAAATGACACACTTGAAAAAGGACTTTTGTAATGGCGTCGATAGAATAAAATCAAAACAAAATGAATAACAATGTTGAGATACTTACCAGTAACTCAGGTGCAATACTTAATCATTTGGCTGGAATCCATTCTGATACCTCGGGGATTCGCGAGAATACAACAAAGCTTAATGAAATGCAGAAAGATTTAGGTTCAATGAGAAAGACTATTTCTGAAATAAATGACAAAGGAATAAAACTTAGAGGCTAATGACAGGTATGACAGATAGAATAGTGAGTAACACCCCCAAATTAAGCATGTATTGCTACAGAGCAGAATCAAACATAGAAGCTATACAAGAATATGCAGAGAATCGTCGTGAAAGGTGGATGGACCATTCCATATTTTGTTGTTCGAAAGTCGGATGTTCTCATTATGCTCCTTCACTTCTGGATAAGGTTATTACAAAAATATTTTCTAGGGACCTAGCGGATATCGGGGAATTGTATATAACCAAAAGAGGTCAATACACTTTATTGGATTTTACAGTTTTCGAGATGATTAGGACAGAAATAAAAACCTTTATTTCCCCGAGAGATTATATTCAGGAAAGATATCATAGATGGTTAGATTTCTCTGATTATCATTGTGGTACCCATAAGATGCAAGATGAGGCGATCGATGTTCTGAATGAAGTTTTGTATTCATTGTTAAAGAAAGATGAAACATGGTTATTTCAGATGTGTAATAAGAGTCAGGGAGGTTATAAGGCACTAGATTTTTATGTATTAAGAATGATTAAGTTGAATATAATTTCACCAACTTCACCGTATCAATCCAAGTATAAAAACCGCTTTAATAGTTCTAAGATTGATAGAATCAATTTTTCAACACATAATATAGTTGATAAAATTGAAGATGTACACGATTACGCAGCTGAACACCTGAAACATCATCGATTAATAATCTATGTTTTTAAGAGATTAAGGCTTACAGATCTTGAATTTAATATTTTTGAGCACTGTTTTCTGAATGATGAATCATTAAACACATTTTCTTCCTCCTCTTCAAAGCAACAATGTCGTAATGCCTATAATACTGTTATCAAAGTAATTCAGTTAATATTATTCCGTCAGGCCCTAATCAAAGAACAACCTGAGTTTAATCCGAAATCAACACGCTACCAATACAATAGAGTGGAAGAGCTAGTAAATGAATTTTTTATAAACAGGAAAATTATAATTAGAACGTCAAATAATTAATCTTAAATAACAATTAGTATGGATAAGAAAGATAAACAAATTAAAGCAATGGCCAGAATGCTGGTCAAACAAAACGGAATGCCCGAAACCTGGGCCGACAGGTTGGATTTTGATGCAAGCAAACCTGTAGAAGATCAGATGAAAGATTTAGCGGAAGAGTATAAATCTATCAGGGATGGTGATGCGCAAGAGGAAAGATCGACTGAAGATTGGGCGAAGCTTATGAATGAGGAAGATAATGTTGGCAGAGTAGATTTGATATAAAGTAAATAATACACCATGAAGAAAAACGAAATTCAAAATCCAATCCTTGTATATACTAATGAGGTCGAAGTAAATAGGGATCTTAGGCATATTCAAGATATGTTAATTCCTGCTCTGCAACAATTGAAACAAGAGTTTGAAAATCTAAAGTTAGGATTACTGACCAATGAGTATTTGAAAGATATGCTCTTTGATGATTTTAAACTCATTAGTATTGAGTTGAAAAGACGGCTTTCAGAAGAGAATTCGTCATCGGTACTCAAGGAGAAAGCATATGAATTGGTCAAACAAAAACTTAGTAATGTCTATACCAAGTATAAGGAGCTTAAAAATAATGGAGTAGGGAACTCAATTCCACTGAGTCATTATTTTGATTATATCTCTGTTGATGAAAAAGGTGAGATAATATTAACGGAAGAGGCCATTAATGATATTCGTGATCGTAATTCTGTGTTTGCTTCATCACCCCGGGCTATTGAGCTAAAAAAGGCTCACGATGAGGCTGCAGAGGCACTAAATGTATTCTATCAAATGGCAAAGGGTAATATTGGAATAATCGATTTGTCTAACATGTTCCGTTTAGATAAGAATAATAATCTTGTCGCAACGGATCAGCACGATTATGAAATGTTCAAATATTCAAGAACCGGGGAGAATTAAGTTTTTTTATTGCAATTATTTGATTTAACCAGGTTGGACCATTCGGTGCTTCCTGGTTTTTTTAACAAAGTAATACACTATCATGACAAGACAAGAAGAATTATTTAACAAGGTGATAAATAAACGGCTCGAAAGGAAGAGGGCTGAGTTAGACAAAATCGAGTCAAACAGCGATCAAAATACTTCAGAACGGATCAGAAAGAGAAGTAAAATGCAATTAACTGTTGAAATCAAGGAGCTAGAGAGTATTATTGATATTCATGATACAATAAAAGAATTTGAGTCTGGAAAATTTCTATAGCATTGATTCTATCAGCTTTTTTGTGAAATTGAGTTTATTATAGAACATAAAAAATCTGACGCTAAATAGGCTCTTTGGGACATAAAAACGGACAAATCTTACTCATAAAGCAGGGATAATGGAGTTTTTGGAGTTATAATTGCTGCCCTGAGAAATCCAGCTGTTCAACGAATTAAAGCCTCTCAAAACACATGAACCTGTGATTTCATCAGCCATAGAGCGTAATTATTATGTTGTTACTTCTCGTCAAAAACTGACAAATCTGACACATAAAAATGAAAAAGTAGAGTTTTTAGAGGCTATTGAGGTTGTTGAGCAAAATTTATTATTCAAACTAATAAAGCACTTTAAACTCCTGGAAAGGTGATTTCATCAACATTTGAGCACATTTTTGCATATATATCATTTATTTAAAATCGGACTTTTCGGAGTCTCTAAAAGGAGAAAATGCGACTTTTGCGACTCATAAAAGAGTAAAAAGCGACTTTTGCGAAGCCACTAACCGAAAACTGTGTCAAATTAGTAATCGGACTGAATCTCACAGATGTGTGATGTAGTCACGGTTTTAGAAAAACCGAACAGGGAAAACCGGACTTTTCGGACACTATAAAAAGTACATCCCGAATTTTGTCAGTCCATAAAAAAGGGAGTAATTACTGTCTCAAAGTGCTGAAACGTTGACTGAGACAAGCTTTAAGTAATGAAAAAGACATCTAGGTTACGTAGAGGTTATAAAAGAGGACAAGATTAGGGCAAGGGTAAAATGCTACAAATGAATCAGGGACGGACAAATTATCAAAGAAGTGTGATTATTAGATAAACATGGAAAGGTTTGCTGGCTCTCATAAAAAGCAGAAGCCAAGTAGAGAACTACCTGGCCCGCAGTCAACGAATCCGTAGAATCGTTAATGCAAAGATACAAAATTCTCAGACACAAAACCAAATCAGGGAAGGGATCACGATAGACATGTGCTACCTAATGGTGGGAATGCCATGCCAGGTATGATTCTATTGGATAAATTACGTTCTCTTTTTTATTTCTTTCAAAAACGAATGATCTAGATCTTCTTGATATTCTTTCCTAGAAAGAATATTCGGAGGTATAATGTTGGAATAATCCAGCATTCGTTGCGCTGTTTCCAGCTCAGATCTTGTGTAGTAGAATTTTGCCCGGACTTTGTTTCCTGAAGGGTAGCCAACGATCCATCGTTTGCGCCTCCATTCTTTTACCAGTTCTTCGCCATACATGGCGTGTGCTTGCTTTTCGGTAACCTGTTCGTTTAACAGGCCAAGTTCAGACAGAGTATTTATTACTCCCGTTTGAATGCCTATAGCAAAGGCTCGTTCGATTTTATTGAACAATTCTCGTTCTTCAATCATGGGGTATTTTTTGAAGCTACAGTAAGCTTGGTTCCACAAGTAGGGCACTTAAAATCAAAGTCGTTTCCTTTTACTGGTTCTTTTGTCGGTTCGAATAATTCCCGGATATCGACATCCAAAGTGGTTGCTATTTCTATCAGTACTTCTTGTCTTGGTAAACTTTGTCCTTTTACAATGTTAGACATTCCTGTAACGGATATTCCTACTTTCTCGGCCAACTCTTTACCGGTAACTCCTTTTTCTTTTAGTATTTCCTTCAATCTTAAAATTCCCATCGCGTTAGTTTTTTATACAAATATATTGAAATAATAGTAAAACTTCTATCTATTTGTAATAAATGCAATAAAAACTTGCATCTTATAATATTTTAACTTACATTTGTAGTGTTGTAATGCAATTAAAACTTATATCATGAATAACATATTCACATCAGAATTTCCAGAGAGAAGCAACAACGAATTGCAAAAAGCAAAAATGAACTTCATTAACGAAGAAGGTTTACAGGAGTATTTAAACTCTTACGAATGCTATTTAAACATGCAGTTTTTAACCTTTAGGGAAATCAAGAAGGAAATGAGCCGAGTACGCTGGAGCACCATCTATGAAATGCAAAAGAATTATCAATACAACTAAAAATAATAGAGTTATGAAAATCAGAAATTACAACGACAAGCAGATTGCTGCACTGGCTTTAACCAATATTATAACAAACGTTGGTTTATTGCGCGATGTGCCTGGAGCCTTTTTAACAGAGTACAGCGAGGCTTTGCTTATAATGATAGAGGATAACATTACCCGCCTTGCTTCATCAATAACCTTGTCGGAAGAAGGAGCCACCGGTAGCCTTATGGTTGAGCATGCCAAGCGTTTGATTGATCATTGCAGTACAAATACCACAGAACAATACAACTCTCACGATATGGCCGTGCAAGCTTTGGAAGATTTAAGGGGTAGCTTTTCGAAAGAAGAATGCCGTTTAGAGCGCGAAAGACGATAAACTTAAAAATAGTTGGTTATGAAAATTATAAACAAAGTTTCCGAACCGGAATTTACATTCAAGGTGTTAAAGCATATTGATAAAATGCATAAACGGTGGATCGATTTTGCAGCTTACCATGCCAAAAGAACTAGAGCAAATATTGATGTCTACCGGTTGCTTGAGGAGGTTACGAGCGAACTAATTTCCCAAGGAACAAATAAGTTGATGAGACTTATTAATACTCCGGTTGAAGATAGAACGGAGCTTGATATATGGGTATTGCGACAAATAAAAAAGAGGGTATTAAGTCATGTTGATTAATATTCCTTCGTTAAACGCAGAGATTAACTGTGAGCACCTTTCAGGAGGTGAACAGGTATTTGTTCAGCAGCTTCAAAGAAAGTCTGAAAACGGACAAGTATTGAAGCCTGAAGAATGTTCTTTCATTAGAGACATGGCAACTCGGTCAGATCAAAGACTTAAACGTATGAGCTATGAGCAACAATTGTAATTGGGATGAGAAGCTAATCAAGGCTCAAGAAGAAACTATTGAGTCTCAGGAGGCCTTAATTCGAGCCCTGCTTAATAAAATTGCTGATTTGGAAGAGGAACTTACCGGGAGCCCGCGAAAGAATTATCATTTGAGAATAGTTCGCTAAGTTTGTAACTTAGTTCTTTAAAATATTTTCAACTCGCTTATCTTGAGTTAAGCCTTCCAGAAGTGGAGGGCTTTTTTTATTATAATCGCTCTTTATTCAGATAGAGCTTGCATGCTAGGAAATTCTCTAGGTAGTAGAGACCGACCTTTGGGAAATCATAAAGACTACCTCTGTGTTCCCATAGTGCCCAATTGTATCTTTTGTATTTTGGGCAATTTTAGCGGTGTGTACAAATCTTTTCAAATGGTCCTGTTTTCTGTTTGTACCCTGCATATTTGCCTGTACAATACGAATCTGGATGATCATTAAGGGGGAAGTATTCTTTCTCTTTTTCAGGATTCTTTAACATTTGGTAAAATTACAAAACCTTACTGTTATTACTACTCTTGGGGTAGCTTACATTGTATTGTAAAATATTCATAGAAAAAATGAAAAAGAAAGGAGACATTTAGTCTCCTTTTTATGTGGTTTAATCTGATATATTCACGTCGTAATCACCGTTTAATAAACTTATCTGTGTAGATAGTGCTACTTGTTGAAACCTTTAAAATGTAAATTCCAGTTTTAAGATTTGAAAGATCAAACCTATTGCTATTGATGTCCTGTTTTAATATCTCCTTTCCGATTATGTTGACTATTGATACTTCGCCAGATATATTTCTGTTGAATACTATTTCGTCCACAACTGGGTTAGGATAAAACTTAATTTCTGTTTCGTTTGTCAAAGCTGGGATAGACGTATAAAGGTCTCCTGATTTTTCTCCAAAAACATAATCAACAAGTTCTGGCATATCAATAAAAGGATTCCTGTTTTTTTGCCACTTATATACAACATTATTACGGTTCATCTCATAATCATCTGGCATATCCATTTTGTGCCAAACAAGTAATGAATCTAAATCGCCTAACTGCCCTACAGTTGAATCATCCGGATTGCCTGCAACAACATCCAAGTCATCGTATCTTAAAGCCATATACATAATGCTCCTGGCAACATCACCTTTCCAGCTGCCTTTATTGCCTTCAGGACCGTTGTATTGTTCGCCATAATCACTGTTGCTTCTACTTGTATTTTCTTGATAATCGGCTGGTCTGATATCATGTGCGTCCGAGTGTCCATGTTGTGTCATTGTTGCATCGGTTTCCATAAATACATCAATCCCATCGGCAGAGGTACTGGTTCCATCCGTAAAACCACCTCTGGATTGTGGGTAAATGTGTTCTCTATTCCACATGCCAACACCAGAACCCGAACTTTGCTGCAAAGATTTGTCTCTTCCTATTTCAGTGTACAATAGCCAAACTTCATTGTTATTTAATGGATTTTGATCTGCTTCTTTTAAGATATCCCACACATCACCGTAGGTCTGTGCACGCACTTCAGCTGAATTAGCAATAATAGCTGTTATCGCATCCTTCAATTCTTGTCCTGATTTGTTTGCCAGACTTGACCAATAACCTTCTGGTGCTGTCGAAGAAACCATGTCGTAGGTAGGAGCAAGCGGTGTTCCCCATGGACTTGTTGCGTAGTCATTATCTTTGATTGTAATGGAGTAGTTGTCATTCATTGCCTGATATCCTGAATCAAGGTCAACAAGCTTCACTATCAATGTCTCAATTCCTTCATCAGCTGCATCATCAACCAAAACTATATTTGTGTTAATTGTCGTAGTTCCACTGTCTATTGTTGCCGTTAGACTTCCTGTATAATCTTCAGTGTCGAAATTGCCATTGGATAGGGTATAGTTCAAAATCAGATCAGAGGAAATGTTGGCTGAGGCTGTAAATGTTATATCAAAGGATTCACCTTCTGTGTACTCTGTATTCGTCGTTGAAATAGTTATTGAAGTTAACTGTGTTCCTCCACCATAATTCAAGGCTCCGGGTGTTGGTTCTTTAGCTTCAAATGTTCCATCATCTTTTCGTTGATTAGAGTGATTATCCTTGTCGCCGTTCTCACCTTCATTCCACTGAACAGTTACACCAAATCCTTCAAGTAGTCCAGTGTCGTCGCTGTCATTCGTGTCATATACAACAACATCAACCAGGTTGTCTTGGGTAATAGGTGTGTCATTTGGAAAATCAGAAGCATCTGCCATGTACAAAGCTACAGCATCCGCTCCATTCTGAACTACATTGTCTGCCCCATCAAAAACTAATGTGGGAGTAGGAGAAACTCCAGCAGTCCCCATTAGAAACAGTCCATTTGCATCACTACTATAGCCATCAAGATCAAAAGCTTCATAACTCTGGTCATCAGAGCCATTGAACAATACTACGACATAGCCATCAAGGGACATGTTGGGAGATGAAGTTTTTAGCTCGATAAACTCTTTTGTGTCAGTACTGGGATTATCAGCATCTATTTCGTTAATAACAATAGTTTGAGCTGAAATAATAGAACTTAAAAGCAGTAAGATTGGAAGTAAAAGTTTTTTCATGATAAGTGATTAATATTTCACTTAAAGATAGTTTTATTAAATCGTTTGCCCAATTTGGGGATTACATAATAATTAATTCTCATTCAAGATGGATACTTGCCGGTGCTAGCTCGTGAGAGGGGCTCAGAAATGATATTGAAGGGCTGTAAGGTTGAAAAAATAGCAATTGGTAGCTCAAATGATCCGAACCCACAAAATTTGAAAGGAGATTAAGCTGTCTTGTGACGTTAATAAAAAAATACAATATTCCTCTCGGATTATATACAATTTCTCTTAAAAATTATATATTTGTGTTTGAAAAAATACTTCTGTTGGAGCAGAAGCATTTTGGATAAATCGGTTGTAGCCGATAAAAATTTATTGTATATGCAAATAAAAGAAAAAAAAATTAGAAAGTCAATGGTCAAGAGACGATTAGCAACTGAAGAAGGTTGTCTGATTGACCTGAAGAAGGAGCTTCCAATGTTTTTTAAGGCATTTGAGGAAGCATGTGCAAACTACAATAGGGAGATAGTTCAGACTCTCCCTGAAGCTAGATGTAGGGGGTTTGAAGCCTCATTGTTTAATTCGAAATTAATTCAAAGTATTCAGAAGTATTTTCCCATGAACTGGAAATATGGAAAATATAAGAGGTTTATACTCAACGCTAAGGGGTACTTGGTTCTGTTTAAGAAGCTAAACGGTAATGGAATGCCCATGAATGTTAGGACTAAAATAGTTGAATCGATTAATTCTCAGTTGATGTCATCATTATTCGATGGACATGGATATGTTGAGGACCCGATTTTGTATTTTGGTTATAAAAAAGACAGGCTTGGTAATCTTGTTCATCCACAGCTCGTTTATGTGGATGAAAATCAGATAAAATGGGCAATAACGGAGCATGAAGTAAGCAACTTTAGTGAAGTCACTATAGGAAAATCAGCAGAAAAGAAGGTCGCTCCAAAATTGCGAATTTCAAAGAAAAAAGCTGTAAATGAATAATTAGAAATCAAGGCTACAACCGATTTCATTTACAGTTCGAATTTATAACATGAAAAAACTATCACCGTGGAAATTAATTTTAAGCAACTAACGTTTGCGAGAGAATATCGAGGATATTCCCAAACAGAACTTGCGAAGTTTGTATATGGTTTATCCCAATCCAATCTTTCCAAGTTTGAGAAAGGCATAAGCATTCTTTCCGATGATTTATTAGAAAGAATAATTAGCTTTCTAGAGTTTCCTATAGGTTTTTTCAATAAAAGCATTTATAATGCTGTAGAAAATCCTCATTATAGGAAAAGATCATCTATAACAAAAAAGGTTGCAACGGACATTGACTCACGAATTAAACTCATTGGTTACATTATAGATCAAATGACTGAGTCAATTGAATGGCCAGAATTTAATCTTGATACTTTGGATGTGGAAGATGGTTATTCCGTAGCTAACATTGCTCGGCATACTCGAAGAACATTAGGATTGAAACCTAGTGAACCGGTTAGGGATATTTGTAGTCTATTGGAGAAACATGGGATAATTATAGTCGAGCTCGATAATGTTACTGAGAAATTTGATGGCGCCTCTATAAGAACAGATGGAGGTACGCCTGTTATAATTATCAATAAGAAGTTTCCAAATGATCGCAAACGTTTTACAATTGCTCATGAACTAGGGCACTTGATTATGCATGTTTTGGGAGGCTTCCCAATCCCCGACTATAGAGACAGTAAAGAAAGAGAGAGTGAAGCCGATCGATTTGCATCTGAATTTTTAATGCCGGGAGAAGAAATAAGAAGGTCATTGTACGGACTTAAGTTATCTTCTTTGGCTGAGTTGAAAAGATTTTGGTTGACTTCAATGGCCTCAATATTGAGGCGAGCTTATGACCTGGGGTGTATTGATAAGCAAAGATACACATATTTGAATATTGAGATGAGCCGTTTAGGCTTGAAAAAGAATGAAAGAACAACCGTATATATTGATGCGCCGAGCCTATTTGTTGATGGATGTAAAATGCATAAGAATGATTTGGAGTATACAATAGAGGAGCTTTCAAGTGCTTTTTGTTTGCCTATTGATGTGTTGCAGGAGTTTTGTGGCACTGATGATTCAAGAGGAAAATTGAGAATATTAAGATGAAATTACCGTAATACAAAAAACGAACTATGCTATCAGATTTTTTTAGAATTAACCTACCATATGGTTTGGAAAGAAATGCAAATGGTGAATGGATGGCCTTTAATCGCGAATACCTACCATTAGGTTTCAACACTAAGGATCTCAGGTCTGATTTCTTTCCGGAAAAAGAAGTTGAAGATTCACCATATTACACACGCTATAAAGGCTTAACAGAGAGGGTATTGCTAAGTCTGCGGCTAGAGATGGTGAAGCTATAAGAAGAGATGATAAGGGGGATATATATACTGTGTGGTTATACAATGACGGTACCAACCCGATGAATCAATCAAGTAAATCTAATCCTTATTGGGAAGAATATTGGGCAAAACTGGAAGTTCTTGCAAAACTGGAAAGAAAATAATTAGTAACGTATTAATATGAGGCCAGTTAATAGCTGGCTTTTTTTGTGCAATTGATATCTGAATTTTTGTATTTTCATTCATCAAAACTTAAATACCTCAAGTAAATGGAAAGTACCAAAGAAAGACAGAAACTTGCCTGGGAAGGATTGTTCTATAGTAATCGAAGAATTGATCTTCTTTTGGTTTCGATCAGTGGTGGTGGAATATACGCATGCTTAGAGACCGTTAAATTCTTATCTGAAAAGGATGCTTCAGTGCACTGGCTTATTTGGATTTCAGCATCATCATTCCTTTTTACAATCATTGTAAATTTCATAGGTCAATTTGTTGGTAAAAAAGCAAATCATTATGATTATCTCTATTGCGATGCCAAGATTGAAGGAGGTGAAGATCCTAATTGTGAAGCAGAGATGGAGATTAAGAAGTATGATGAATTATCAGATAAGTTTTCTAATGCAGTTGGCCCTATCAATATTGCCTGTACAGTATTAATGATTGCAGGATTAACATCAATTCTTCTCTATTTTTTGGCTGTATTTACTTCCGTCTAGGAGGTCTAGGCATGCCATGTTCTCGACCTGGATTTTGACTTGGCCTTGTAGGAGTAGCTGGTCTGCTCGGAGGTGTAGGAGTTTGTGGTCTTCGCTCAATTTGCATTATTAATCTTTTTTAGGATTATTTCTTTTAGGGGGCCGGCCAGAAACCGTAGTGTCACTTTTTCTGTTTATCCCACCTTCTTGATATCTACCTTGTGCTCCGTCTCTGTTTGTTCTTTCAGCTGGCCTAGGTGAATTACCTGTTCTTTTGTTTTGATTTTCTTTGCTCATTAAGTTTATTTTTGATTGTACAATACAATTATTTATAGTTCCAAATATACATTTAAAAATTTGAGTGTTAAAGAGATATATAGTACTGTTATCAACTTCAATTATTCACAATTGTTGATAGATTAACATAACTGAAATTGATTTCGCGAGTCTGAAAAGCAGTATATTTAGAAGAAATATGATACGTTTGAATCAAACGCTGGATAATAATCCGACTTTTTTATGTCTCGTGCAAGAGTCGTGCAAATTAGAAGAAAAAAGGATGTAACTATTTGATTTATAGTTGCATCCTTGTTTTTTTTGTGATCCCAAGCGGAGAGGTGTCGAACTTTTTGATTGAAGATTATGATGCTGTGTTTGAGTTTATGAGTGCCGATACACAAAAAAAACGGCTTAAATTATAATACAATCGCAGTTAATTTTTTTTTAAATTTTAAAGCCATAAATCTTTAGTTGATAAATGGAACTTAAAAAAAGAGTAAAACAATATAATTGGCAGTGTTGCCTATTGATCGTCTAAAACCGATAAACGGTAGTTAATTTTTTATTAAATGCCCCAATCCCGGATCGTTTTTAATCCTTTCCAATTCATCCACAACAATCTGCGCTGTTTCGCTTTTGATGCGTGAATAATTGAAATTAATTTCCTGTTGAAGCTGGCTTTTCCCTTCTTTATCGGTAAAATTTGTGATAACCGGGATCGGCTTATAGTTCTTTGTTTCTCTGGCAACTTTCTCGTTGTCAACTACAATTTCTGCATGGAAAATCTTTTGCTCAATACGTTCGTCAAAGTTATCCGAAACGGCACCTACAAAAGTTCCCTGTGTAAGGTTACTTATTTTCGAAGCTGGAATTAAGGTATCCATTTGAGTGTTAATAGAGGTGGATTTATCCTGCCGGTTAATGGTCATAGACTGGCGTTTTTGAAGGACTTTACCAAACCGTTCCGACAAGGTTTTGGCAGTCTCACCAACCACCTGGCCGCTAAAAATATTTCCCACGGTATTCATCACTACTTTAGCTTCCTTGTCGCCATAATCCCGGTTTAGCTGCGAAAAATCCTGAAATCCCAAACATACCGCAACTTTATTGCTTCTTGCTGTCGCAATTAGGTTGTCCAATCCACGGAAATAAATGGTTGGAAGCTCATCTATAATTACGGAACTTTTTAACTGTCCCTTTTTATTGATGAGTTTTACGATGCGGGAATTATATAATCCCAGTGCTGCAGAGTAAATGTTCTGGCGGTCCGGATTATTACCAACGCAAAGAATCTTTGGTTCTTTTGGATTATTAATATCTAAAGTAAAATCGTTGCCAGACATCACCCAGTAGAGTTGTGGTGAGATCATCCTCGATAATGGGATTTTAGCACTGGCAATCTGCCCCTGCAATTGGTCTTGTGCTCCGCCTTCCCAGGCATCCATAAAAGGCGAGAGGTAATTTTCCAACTCTGGATAAGAAGTCAGAATGGTAAAAATGTCAGCATACTTCTTATTCAAAAATTCCACTGCATGGGGAAAAGTGCAATACTTCCCGTTTTTATAAATCTTCAGGTACCAGATAATAGCAGCCAAAAGAATAATTGGCGATTCAACAAAGAAATCCCCTTGTTTCTGAATCCAGGTTTTATTCAGGTTAAGCATTATTGTGTAAGCTGATTCATAAGCATCCGCAATATCAGTCATAAATTCAGGAGCAATGGGATTACAGCGGTGACTACGTTCCGGGTTATCAAAATTTATTACATAAAATTTCGGAGGTACGTCGTATCTGTTTATGTTTTTCAATAGTGTATTGTAAGCAATTACGCTCAGATCGTCAAACTTAAAATCGTAAATGTACATGCTAAAACCCTTTTGAATTTGCTGCCTGATGTAGTTATTTACAATAGCATAAGATTTACCGCTTCCCGGAGTACCCAAGACAATACTTGCCCGGAAAGGATTCACCACATTAATCCAGCCATCGTAGTTCGTCCCCTTATGTTTAAACCGTGTGGGGAGGTTTACTGAGTATTCGTTCTCCATTAATTGCATTTCCTGCATAAATGATTCGTTTTCGTCGTTAAAAACATCCTGCATCAGGTTATTTTTTAATAAGCGACTCATCCATAATCCCGATTTCAAAAGTAGGACATACCCAATTGACAACGATAAAATGTAAAGAATACTTTTAGCCAATAATGAAGTTTGAAGTTTCAGCATAAAACCATTTAAGAAATAGAAACCTAATCCGAAAACGAGAAATATCGTAATCTTGGTCCAGGTTACCTTCTCCGTTTTTACACCTCGTATGCCCAGACAGGAAATCGCTAATAAAACAAAACTTGCCAGCTTCGACCAGATTGGCATTGAAAAGATTTCGGTATATTTCTGAAAATTCAGCAGAATTTTATCGATGATGCCAACTGTTGCATGAAACTCAACTAGGATCTCGTAACAAAACCAGTAAATATGAAATATTGAAATGAGGATACTCACTGCCCTGATTAGCTCAATAATTTTGGCGAGGGCTCTTACATCATCTTCGTTTTGCATAGCTTAGCTTTTTCGTTTTTTTCTTTTCTTTCGTTTCATTCTTCTAATGAAAGCTTCCTCTTGGTAGTCTTCGCCAAGAGCCTCAATGCCGAACAATCCGGCCAGATTTTCGATGCTTGAGTCTTTGTTGTCTGGAAATTCTGAATGGCCCTGGTCTGGTGACTTGAATTGTGCATCCGTTTTGTTTTCTACGCCAAATCGTTCATTAAAAACATTGGCAGAAAATTCTTTACCCAGACGAGAACCGTTGAACACAAACTTTTGCTTGTGATCGATAAAAGTTGCTCCATAAATCCGCCCCGAATCATTCGCACGAAACAGCACAGAAATACCTTGTTTGAATAACTGGTTCTCGAAGTCTTTTCGATTCTCACTCTTATGAAATACCTTGGAAATAACTTCCCTGGGTCGATCTTTTAGTTTTTTATTTTTGATCTGTTCTTTTGATTTTTCAATTTGAGCAAGAAGAGCTTCATGCCCCGTGGATTTGCCAAATTTTGATGACTTGATTGGATTGCCAGCTACTTTACCGTTATTATCCAATGCCGCGTAAACAATTCCATGAAAAGCTTTCCCATTCTTTTCTCCTCTTACTTCGGTAGCATGAACATTATAGAATGAAAGCAAGGCCTTGTATTCATTAAACGATTGAAAGTTCAACGTTCTCGATACAGGACGAACTACATTGGCAATTTGCTGTTTTAGATTTCCCTTTTCGAATTCAACCGGCTTTAAGTTATAAACTCCTTTCTTTTCTTTTTCATCGGCGGGTGTTAATCCAAAATTCTGTTCCAGTTCCCGACAAATACGCATGGATAGCCGGTGTTGAAAATTGTCCCGAATCATTTTCCCTGTCTCGTCAATTTTTACTGAAACAATATGCAAATGATGGCGGTCAATGTCTTCATGCTTGTACACTATGTATGGTTGATTACCGTAGCCCAGTTTTGCCATGTATTGCTCAGCCATCCGTGAGAATTGTTCATCGTTTAGTTTATCCTTTGGATCAGGATTTAACGAAATATGAATAACCGGATTTTCGGTTCGTTTATTGGCGCTTAAATACGGTTCAAAAGAACTCGTGCATAAGCCAATAGAATACTCTCCATTGAGAGGTTCAATCATTTTGTTGACCATTAAAACAGAAGCAGCATCCTTTTTTAGCTTATCGTGATTGTACGCCAATGCACTATAAATCGAACTTCCTGAGCTTATTTTTGCAACCATCTTTTTTCAAATTCTTTGGTTAAATCCAATATCTTCTGGTTTATCGCAACCAATTGAAAAGTTGCTTTCTGTATTTGGGAAAGAAAAGCCAGTGCCTTTTTCTCCGAAAAGTTGTTTTTTATTGCTTTGGTAACCTGGTTGTAATTGACTCCAATCGCCCTGAATTGTGAATAAAATGAGGTCAGGCGCATATAATAATCCATCGATCCCTTATCGATTTTTACCACTTTAACAGGCTTGTCAAAAATGCAGGCAGTAATAAAATGTGCTTTAACTTCCATTCCCGATGCCTCGAAAAGAGCAAGAAATCGTGCATTGTCAACATCATTTAAGCTTATGGCATAACGATGTATACATGGATCTTTTTTTGGTTTACGTCCCCCTTTGTGTTTATTTTTTCTTTTTCCTACTCCCATTTTGTTGTTTTTAAAGCATTAATCATTACCAGAATTCTTATAAAAAATCACACGACTTCGGAGTGATGATTTTCCCCAACGGGGCAAGTGGTTTCGTGTAACACGAAACGTTTTGAGTTACTCAAAACACAACTTGCCGTGTGCCAGTGCACACCTTGTAGCGTTACAATAAAAGTTATAGGGCGTAGCCGTTTTATCGATCATATTTTTACTCTTGAAAATTGTTGGAAACAAAGGTAAAATGGGCGTTTTGAATTCTAATCATACAGAAATAAGCCAAATGCTGCCAGAGAAGGCCAAGTACTTCCTGCTCTTTAAAAAGCACGGTTTTAAAAGCTTTTTATTTGTTCATTTGATCGGGGAAATAATGGATTATTTAATGGTTGGTGTAAGCAGAGATATGTTAGTCGGAATAAATAAAATGGGAATGAAACATGTTGCAAACGAAATATTTAAAAACTGATTTTGGCAAAGAACTGAGTAGTTAAATTATACAACAACGAAGAGCTTAAGGATTTCAACGTTGAAACGATGCAACACTTCATTAATTAAACATTGCAACATAAACTGATTTACAGAGCTCATTAATCGAATAATGATTCAGATATTATTCTATTTGATTGAATAACTATAGAAATAATTTGCTCATCAAAAAAACAAAGGTCATGGAAAAAGAAACATTATTTATTGCGTTCAGCACACAAAAAGGAGGTGTTGGGAAAACAGCTTTTACCGTTTTAATGTCGAGTTACCTGCACTATGTAAAAGGCCTGGAAATTGCAGTGGTGGATTGTGATTATCCGCAGCACAGTATTGCTGAAATACGCCAGCGCGATATGGAACAGGTGATGAAAGATAACTATTACAAGCAATTGGCCTATAAACAATTTACCGCGCTTGAACGAAAGGCATACCAGGTTGAAAAAAGTATGCCCGAAGATGCCATTGATGTAGCGGAAAATCTGATCGACGGAGCAACAACTCAACCCGACATAATATTTTTCGATCTCCCTGGAACATTAAACAGCAGAGGTGTGGTAAAAACATTGGGCGGAATGGATTATATCTTTTCGCCGGTAAGTGCCGACCGTGTGGTTATGGAAAGCACGCTGAAATTTGCCACCATGTTGAATGAAAATCTGATTAGTGTAGGGAAAAGTGATATCAAAGGTTTGTACCTGATTTGGAATATGGTTGATGGTAGGGAGAAAAACGAACTGTATGATGTGTATGAAAATGTAATCGGCGAGTTAGGCTTAAATATTCTAAAAACATTTGTGCCCGATTCAAAACGTTTTCGCAGGGAACTGACTTCCGGCCACAAGCCTGTATTTCGCTCAACACTTTTTCCTGCTCACAACAGTCTTTTAAAAGGAAGCAACCTGATTGCGCTGGCTGATGAAATCCTAGAAACCATTAAGCAATAAACGACATGGCACGAAAAAAATACAATCCGGACGAAATCGATGAAGAATTTATCATTTCAACCATTCAGAATGAAAAACCGGAGGCCGGAAAGACAAAGGAGAAAAAGCCAGCAACAGTTACAAAATGGAAACAGGCAAATCAAGCTTATGATGAGCTTTTCCTTTCAGATTCCAAAACGAAAGCACGTTTTGGAAAGAATGTTCCCATCCGGCAGGAATACCACAAACGGATTCAGCAAATTATTCGAGTAATCGGTAAGGACGAGATCTCAATTTATAATTACATCGATAATGTGCTGACCCATCATTTTGACGAATTTCAGGAGGAAATTGTCAAGCGATATAACGAAAACAACGAAGACATTTTTTAACCCAAACCGGAAGTTATGATTGAATTTGTTGTAATCGTTGGGATAATTATTCTGCTAAGTATTTTCTTCCAATATTGGAGGCGTTTTTCTGCTCCTGTCGCCAATGGCGAAAGAAAAAGTAATTTATCGGATGAAAGTGGAATAATCGGAAAAAGCACCTTCGTTTTGAATACGGACAGAAAGAGTCAATCCCATTCAAATTCCACAGGTAAGCTAGATATTGAAGTTGCTCTGGATTATGAGGATGTTGAGCTCGATGAAGAATTGGAAGAACTTGGCATTGCCAACGGTTCTTCGGTAGATATAACTTTTGAAGAAATGATGGAGGTAGTTACCGAGGTTGAAAATGAGCACCCGGAAAGACCATCCCAAACGGGGAAACTGCTCTATGAAAATGAAAATACCGATTGGGTTGAACAATTGGCAGCAACCTCCGAAAGCTATCAAAAACGTATCTCCGGTTTAATTGATTTGCATTTGGGGAGTTTAGGACGAAATGATATTCTCATTTATGAGGATGGAATAAGTGGATTTGATATTGGGGAGTATATTACTTAAATTAAGTCGTTGCTCCCTAAAGTAAATTCTTTTGTGTTAATCTCAAAACCCCATGAACATAGACGTTTTTTTTTATATTACAGTTTTCATATTTGGAGGTATAAATTATTAATATGCATCTTTTAATTTGAAGTATATGTCTTTTGCATTATTCCAAAATTCTGATCTAAAATTTAAATCCTCATTATTTGATAATGTGGAGGGAAAGAAAGTTCCCTTTAAACCAGCCCAATTTCCATAAAGAGGTATGCTTACTTCAAATACTTTAGGATTGCCTTTAAATTCTGCTTTTACTTGAATGCTCGAATTTTCTTTTTTAGACCTAAATTCATATGTCATTGCCGTAAATCTATAACCTTCATTTTCTGAGTCTTTAACAAATTTGTTTTCTCTTAAATTTTTACCATCTAGGATTGCTTTACTGATGCCAGCAAGCTCCGCTTCATTAGCTTCACTATCAGGGTCTTCATCTGTCTCCTGATCCTTATCTTTTTTAAAGCTTAATTGAACTACATCAGAAAATTCCCAAATATTGGTATTCATTCCTTGTTTGGCTAGAGCATCGAAAAATAAAATTGTTTTTTCTGTTGTCAGCATATCCCTAATCTCTTCAATTTCGATCTTTCTTCTTAAATGCTTGCCCAGCAAATCCCTTATAATAGATGGATCCTTCGATCTTTTGCTGTCAACCTCAATTAACCATTCGTCATTTTTTTTCTTAATATAAAAATCGAATTCCGTATTCTCACTTTGCAAAAACTCCATTCTGCCAAGGCGTCTTCTATTATACGTAATACTAGACTTGTATATTTCTGGTTCATTTCTCTTAGAAATTAATCTAGGTGTGACTATTGTCATGTCTTTTGCAGCACCATCACTGATTAGGGCTTCAACTGAGTTTATAAGTTCAAAATCAGATTCTGTGTTATTCACAATAAATCCTGCTAATGTGTTTTTGTAATTTTTCTGATAAGCTTCATTATGTATTCGTGAAATGTCGTCTTTGTCAAAAAAGAAAAAAGATAACTCCTTAGCAAGAACTGCTTTCGGTGCATTAGGCATAAAAATACCTTTTTCTTTTGCGAAATTTCTTACAAAGGTTGTAGAAGAAAAGTTGGCGAAAACCTCTTCCAATTCGTATGGTTCGGGATGTTTGTATTTTTCCATATTATTCGAGATTATGATCGAGTATCCAGTCAGGTAGTCCTTTATTTAGTGACATTGACAAAAACTCAACATCTATTCGATCATTTTTGAATTCATTTATAATTGAGTCTTTTATTTTGCGGAACTCCTGTATGTTTCTGTGATAGTTATATATCGCAAGTTTATTGCCTGTTTGAGCAATATGTTGCAGCAAAGCATTTTTTAATAACTGCATACTCTTAAAATCAGTATTGCCAAAATAAAAAACTACTTGTTTATTTAATACCCGATTCTTATCACGAATTTCCGCATATATAAATTTAGAGAACATACTTTCCAAAGACAATATTTTAGTTGAGTTTGCTGCACCTTTACCTAAAAATGGATAGTGAAATTCAAAAATACAGGTAGGATCTTTTAGTCTAAATGAATGTATTTTATCGACAACCGAAGTTAGTCGTAAAATATCTTCATTAGACATTATAAAAATACGATTAGGTATCGTGACACCTCTTCCATTCTTTTGAAAATCGATGGACGTTAGGTCTTTTTTTAATTTCTCTGTAATAGTTGGATCTGTCTCATAATCTGAAAACCAAATAACAATTAATCCATTTCGAAGAATCGTATTCTCCATCTTCGGAAATAACTCATACAATTCGTCAGAGTTTCTAAGATTTACTATTTTATCATAAAGGTCACAAATCCATTTTTCTAATTTACTTCTTGAATAACTAGATAGTTTGTAATGCTTTGCTTCGAGAAGAATGCCTTGAAATCCATTGGTTGTTGGATTCTCATATTGAAAAAGAGCATCAACGCCTCTTTCTTTGTTTTCAATATCAGGAATATCAATATTTTTATCAGCAACTAATTCCCATCCTAATTTCCGAAGAAGAATTGTTGCTTCATTATTCCAAATATCTCCATTTACTCCTTGGTCTTCTGCCATTAGTTTTATGAATTTAAAAAGGATGTTTTAATAAATTGTAAATTTGAATCGAGTTTGTTCTCTTCACATTTTAATGTTAAGCCTCCAAAATCGCTTAGTGAAAATTCTGATTTCGAATGATCTTCAAAGTCAACTTCAAATGTAATTTTGTTTATATCAGTTTTATACTTGTTAATTAATTCTATTGCTCTTCGATTACTATTGAGTACAGTGTAAAAAGTACCTGAGACATTTTTATCGTATTGAAAATTAGAAATTTTCATTTTCGTTATTATTAAATGTCCGTGGCCTTTTTCCATGATAGGTACTATGTCAGATGCTTTAAATACATAATTATTAATACTGTACTCGGAACCTAGTATATTTCGGAGTACACTTCTCAATTTATTTGCATCCTTTTGTGAACTGATTATTTCAAGGGTTCCAAAATCGCAATCCAATAAAAATTCAGTTTCTGATATATGAACAATATTTTCTTTATAGACTTGATTACTGGATACATCATATCTATATAAATATGATGGGGTACGCTTTAATAGTTTTGCAACTAAATAAGAACTATTAATATCAATGTCTTTAAAACCAAAACCAAGTTCATCAGAATATGGAAATTGTTTTAGTACTCTATAAATTTTAGAAATATCTGCTTTACTAAAAGGTTTTATAGTACATAGTATGATCGAAGTCTTAATTTGCATAATATGCTATGTTTCTTGATTTATAAAGTCGGTGAGGATGAACATTTTATTATAATTATTATAAACTTTGACCTGCCTTAATTCATCAATTTCTCTTTAAAAATACTCAACTTATGTTAGTATGCAAATTGTAAATAGAATTTGCGAAAATCTTTGAAAAATATATCTTATAGAAATATTCCTGATAATCATAAGCAACGCCAAACACAGCCACAAACAACCACTTACATCCAACTTTATTTCCCCCAGCTTTTAAGCCCATACATTTGGTTCAAATGCAGCAAAACTGCTGTCTGAATACGAACTAAATGGTATGCTCATGAAAGAAAAAGATTACGGGTAGAATTTGATCAATCCCAGAGTGGAATTCACTACACATCATTCAAAAAATCAAAGTAAAACAGTCTCTGGTCCGGGGGACCGGGGAGCAAAATCAAAATGCTATGAAACAAATCAATTCATATAAAATATTCATCACCTTATTCTTCACCTTTCTGGCAACTGCCATCTTTGCCCAGGGCGATGGCTCGGCCGGAATCACCGAAGCCACCAATATGGTTACCTCTTATTTCGATCCGGCAACAAAACTGATTTATGCCATCGGTGCCATTGTGGGACTGATTGGTGGCGTAAAAGTGTATAGTAAATTTTCAAGTGGCGATCCCGATACCGGAAAAACTGCAGCCGCCTGGTTTGGTGCCTGTATTTTCCTGATTGTTGCCGCCACTATTTTACGTTCCTTCTTTCTGTAAACTATGGCGATATATTCCATTAATAAAGGGGTAAATAAACCCGCCGAGTTTAAAGGCCTGCAAAGCCAGTATCTGTTTGTTTTTGCAGGGGGACTGCTGGGGACGTTCGTGGTTTTCATTGTAATGTACCTGGCCGGTATCAACCAATGGGCCTGTATTTTTACAGGTCTTATTCTTGCATTTGTGGTTGTCTGGCTCACATTTTCTTTAAATAGAAAATTCGGGCGTTACGGATTAATGAAATTGCAGGCAAGGCATAATTTCCCACGCCGGATAATCAACCGCCGAAGTATTCCCCGTTTGTTCAAAACCAACAGAAAGGAGGCAGTATGAGAAACACATTTAAAGCTGCTACTTTGGAGAGTCGGTTCCCGTTACTTGCAGTGGAGCAGGGATGTATTATCAGCAAAGATGCCGATATAACCATTGCTTTTGAGGTAAAGCTCCCAGAGCTATTTACGGTTACAACGGAAGAATACGAAGCCATGCATTCAGTATGGAATAAGGCAATAAAGGTTTTACCCGACTATTCCATCGTGCATAAACAGGACTGGTACATCAAAGAGAACTACAAAACCGAAAAGCCTCAACAGGATTTAAGCTTTTTAAGTTCTTCGTTTGAACGGCACTTTAACGAGCGTCCGTATTTAAACCACACCTGTTATCTATATCTGACAAAGACAACAAAGGAACGCAGCAAACAACAAAGCACTTTTAGCACACTGGGCAGGGGATTTATCGTGCCCAAAGAGATAAAAAATAAGGAAACAGTTCTGCGTTTTGTGGAGGCCGCTAACCAGTTTGAGCAAATCGTTAACGACAGTGATTTTATAAAACTCAGGCGTTTAACAGCCGACCAGATTACCGGGACAGATGCCCATGAGGGAATAGTGGAAAAGTATTTTTCACTTTCCCATGGGCATAATAATACGCTGCAGGATCTTAGTTTAAATCCGGGAGAAATGAAAATCGGCGACAACTCGCTGATACTTCATACGCTTTCTGATTTGGATGATCTGCCGGCTAAAGTATCAACCGAAAGCCGTTATGAAAAACTTTCGACTGACCGGAGTTCCTGTTTACTATCCTATGCCGCTCCAATAGGATTGTTGTTGCCATGCAACCATATCTACAACCAGTACATTTTTATCGACGACCATACTGCCAATCTTGCCCGTTTTGAGAAAATGGCGCGTAATATGCTTTCGCTTTCCAGGTACAGCCGTGCCAACCAGATTAACAAACAATGGCTGGACGAATACCTGAACGAAGCACACAGCAAAGGTTTGGTTTCGGTACGAATGCATTGCAATGTAATGGCATGGAGCGACAGATCTGAAGAGCTACGCCAGATAAAAAATGATGTGGGCTCGCAAATTGCCCTGATGGAATGTAAACCACGGTACAATACCGTTGATGTTCCAACCCTGTATTGGGCAGGCATCCCCGGCAATGCAGCCGATTTTCCTGCTGAAGAGTCGTTTTACACGTTTACAGAGCAGGCGCTATGTTTTTTTACCGGCGAAACCAATTACCGAAGTTCACTTTCGCCGGTTGGAATAAAAATGGTCGACCGCTTGACCGGTAAACCTTTGCATCTTGACATTTCTGACCTGCCACTGAAAAAAGGAATAATCACCAACCGGAACAAGTTTATTCTTGGTCCTTCGGGCAGCGGGAAATCCTTTTTTACCAACCACATGGTACGGCAATATTACGAGCAGGGAACACATGTGCTCCTTGTAGATACCGGAAACAGCTACAAAGGTCTGTGCGATTTAATACATTACAAAACAAGGGGCGAAGACGGGGTTTACTTTACGTATACCGAGGATAATCCGATTGCATTTAATCCGTTTTACACCGACGATGGTGTGTTTGACATCGAAAAAAGGGAAAGCATAAAAACGCTGATCCTTACCCTCTGGAAAAGCGAGGATGAGGCACCCACACGTTCCGAAGAGGTGGCACTGTCAAATGCGGTTAGCCTGTATATCGAGATGTTAAAATCGGACGGTAAGGTGGCTCCGTCTTTTAATACCTTTTTTGAGTTTGTGCGCGATGAGTATACGGAGTTGCTTCAATCGAAAAAGGTGCGTGAAAAGGACTTTGATGTAGCCAATTTCCTGAATGTATTGGAACCGTATTACCGGGGTGGAGAATACGATTACCTGCTGAATTCAGACAAACAAATGGATCTGCTGAACAAACGTTTTATCGTTTTCGAGCTGGATAATATCAAGGATCATAAAGTGCTTTTCCCAATTGTAACGATCATCATCATGGAAGCCTTTATCAACAAAATGAGGCGATTGAAAGGCATCCGCAAGATGATATTAGTGGAAGAAGCCTGGAAAGCCATTGCCAAAGAAGGAATGGCGGAGTACATAAAATATTTGTTTAAAACCGTACGCAAATTCTTTGGTGAGGCAATTGTTGTAACACAGGAAGTAGATGATATTATCGCTTCGGAAATTGTAAAGGAAAGTATCATCAATAATTCCGATTGTAAGATACTGCTCGACCAGCGCAAATACATGAACAAGTTTGCCTCCATTCAGGAGTTGCTTGGATTAACAGAAAAAGAAAAATCACAGATTCTATCCATAAATCTGGCCAATCACCCGCAACGCTTATACAAAGAGGTATGGATTGGTTTGGGAGGTGTACAATCTGCGGTTTATGCCACCGAAGTCTCTTTGAAGGAATACTACACCTACACCACCGAAGAAACCGAAAAACTTGAACTTACCCGTTTAACCGAGCAATTAGACGGGAATATTGAGCTTGCTATAAAACAACTGGCAGCAAGCAAACGCAATTCTTAATCATTCAAATTAATAGAAACATGAAAACAAAATTAGTTATAGCAGTGCTTTTGATTATGCTTGGTTCGTTAAACCTGAAAGCCCAATGGGTGGTCAACGATCCTATTAATACGGCCACAAGTATTGCCAATACGGCCAAGGAGATTATCCAGACCTCCAATACCGTTTCCAATGTGATCAAAAACTTCCAGGAAGTGAAAAAGGTGTATGAACAGGGCAAAGCCTATTACGATGCACTAAAGGCTGTAAACAACCTGGTTAAAGATGCCCGAAAAGTGCAGCAAACCATTTTAATGGTTGGCGAGATTACCGATATCTATATAAATGCCTACCAGCGGATGTTGCAGGATGAAAACTATTCGTTGGAAGAGCTGGGGGCAATTGCCTTTGGCTATACTAAACTACTGGAAGAAAGTGCCTACCTGCTGAATGATCTGAAAGGCATTGTAAATGCCAGCACTCTTTTGCTGACCGACAAAGAGCGGATGGATGTGATAGACAATGTTTACGATTCGGTAAAACATTACAGGAATCTGGTAAGCTATTACACCAATAAGAACATCGCTGTTTCGTACCTGAGGGCGCAAAAGAAAGGCGATACCGAAAGGATGTTGGCATTGTATGGTGATTCAAGTGAAAGATACTGGTAATGGATTTTGATAATCTACATCAGATCTTACGCAGTCTCTATCTTGAGATGACGCCCTTGTGCAGCAGCATGGCAGGAGTGGCAAAAGGTATTGCCGGTTTGGGGGCATTGTTTTATGTGGCTTCGCGTGTGTGGCAGTCGCTGTCGCGCACCGAGCCCATCGATGTTTACCCGCTCCTACGTCCCTTTGCCATCGGTCTCTGTATCATGTTTTTCCCCGGTTTTGTTCTGGGAACCATCAATGTGGTGCTTAGCCCCATTGTTGTTGGCACCAATCAAATGTTGGAAGCTCAGACTTTTGATATGGAAAAGTACCGCGATTTAAAAGAGCAGCTGGAGGTAGAAGCCATGAAACGAAATCCGGAAACAGCATACCTGGTCAGTAACGAGGAATTTGACAAGCAGCTGGAAGAACTGGGCTGGAGTCCGTCAGATCTGGCAACTATGTCAGGGATGTATATCGAGCGCAGTTTGTACAACATGAAAAAAAATATCCGCGATTTCTTTCGGGAAATTCTGGAATTGCTGTTTCAGGCAGCCGCTTTGGTTATTGATACCATTCGCACCTTTTTTCTGATTGTACTTTCGATACTTGGTCCGATTGCCTTTGCCATCAGTATTTACGATGGCTTTCAGTCCACCATGACACAATGGTTCTCGCGGTATATCTCCGTGTACCTCTGGTTACCGGTTTCCGATCTGTTTAGTTCCATTCTTGCCCGTATCCAGGTGCTGATGCTGCAAGCCGATATTGATAAACTACAGGCCGATGCTACGTATTCAGTCGAAGCATCCAACGGCGTTTACATTGTATTTATGATTATCGGTATCATCGGGTATTTCACTATTCCAACAGTTGCCGGATGGATCATCATGGCCGGAGGTATGGGAAATTATGGAAAGAACGTGACATCGTCGGCAGGAAAAACGGCGTCAATGGCTGCAGGTGTTGCCGGTGCATCAGCCGGAAATATGACAGGAAAACTAATGAAAAATTAATCACAAAAGAATTATGGAATTTAAATCATTAAAAAATATCGAAACAAGCTTTAGGCAGATCCGTTTTTTCGGGATGGTATTTATCCTGCTCTGCGCAGGCATTACCGGATATTCAGTGTTTAGTGCCTACAGCTTTGCGGAAAAACAACGGCAAAAAATCTATGTTCTGGACAAGGGAAAATCCCTGATTCTTGCGCTTTCACAGGATCTGGCACAAAACCGTCCGGTAGAGGCGCGGGAACATATCCGGCGTTTCCACGAGTTGTTTTTTACGCTTTCACCCGATAAAAATGCCATTGAGTCGAACATCAACCGGGCCATGTTTCTGGCAGACAAAAGCGTGTATACCTATTACAAAGACCTGCTTGAAAAAGGTTATTTCAACCGGATTATTTCTGGTAATATCAACCAAACGCTGCAAGTAGATAGTGTGGTGGTTGATTTTATGAACTATCCGTATACGGCATCAACCTATGCTCGTCAGGTAATTATTCGCGAAAGCAATATCACGGAACGAAACCTGGTGACACGGTGCAGTCTTATCAACTCGGTTCGCAGCGATAATAACCCACATGGTTTTACGGTGGAGAACTTTGAGGTAGTACAGAACAATGATATTCAAACGGTAACAAGGTAGAGCCATGAAGAATAGATTTTCTGAGTTTAAACGACATAGCCGTGAAAAACTCAAAGGGAGTTGTGACAGAATTCCTGAGAAAAAACGAAGAATGGTGGTGTTGGGAATGTGTATTCTGTTTACACTTCTTTTTGCTCTTGTTCTATGGGATTCGTTTCGCGATCCGAAAGTAAAAGACCTGTTTCAGATTGAGCACATCACCACACTTGACTTACCACAAGACAGTATCATTAATCACTTAAAAGATTTAACAGATGGACAAAAACAATAAAACACTCCTAAAACCGGGGCAAAAGCAGATGCTGAAAAAGTACGCCGTATTTGCTTTGATGTTCCTTGTTTTTGGGGCAAGTCTGTGGCTGATATTTAAGCCATCGGACAAAGAGGAAAACAAAACAGTAATTGGATTAAATACCGAGATCCCACTACCGCAGGAAGAGGATCTGCTAAAGGATAAAATCAATGCCTTCGAGCAGGCAGCACTTTTTCAGCAAAGGCCGGTGCGCTCGCTGGATGATTTTTCGTCGCTGATTAAAAAGGATGAACCAGCCAAGTTCGACTTGCTTTCCTCTGCAAAAGCAGAAACTAGCTTGTCAGAAAAATATTCAGGAAGCGAGCACCCCAAACGGGCGATACAAAGTTCTGCTTCAGCATATAACAATATAAACAACACGCTGGGCAGTTTTTACGAAAAACCAAAGGCGAATCCTGAAAATGAGAAACTAAAGGCAGAGCTTGAAGCTTTGAAACAACAACTGGCTGAAAAGCAGGAAGACAGCAACATAGATGAACAACTGCTGTTGATGGAAAAATCATACCAGATGGCAGCCAAATATATGCCGAACAATGCTCTGGCACAACCAGTTACAACCGTTCAGACAACAGACCACTCTGCCAACCAGCAAGCAGATGAAGATGTAGCGAAGACAGTTCTGGTTTCAACAAAAAGTACAACAACGGCCTTGCAACAAAAGATTTCTGATTCGGTATTTCTTAAACAGGTCTCACAGCCCCGAAACTATTCATTTATTTCGGCAGATGGCGAGCAGGAAACCACAGAACGTAATACCATTAATGCCTGTGTAAACAGCACTCAAAAAGTGGTTAACGGGCAAAATGTGCAGTTACGTTTACTAGAAGCCATTGAAACCGGAGGACTCCACTTTCAAAAGAATGCCTTGATTACAGGTATCGCCCGGATCCAGGGAGAACGTTTACATATTATTATCAATTCGCTGGAACAAAACGGAAATATCATTCCGGTGCAACTCACAGCTTACGACACCGACGGACAGCCTGGACTGTTTATTCCCGGTTCGGTTGAGGTCAGTGCTTTAAAGGAAATTACAGCTACCATGGGACGCGATGCCGGGACAAGCATTAGCATCAATCAGGGTACAACTGCAGGCGAACAACTGGCAGCCGATGTGGGGCGAAGTTTTATCCAAGGGACATCGCAGTATGTTTCCAAAAAACTCAGGACCACAAAAGTTACCCTAAAAGCAGGGCACCGAATATTGCTGATGCCTGCCAAATAAAATACAATTCATTCATTTTAAATCATACGTCATGAAACAAATCTTATTCGCGATAATACTACTTAGCAACTTTTCACTTATTGCTCAAAACCAGTACACCAAAGTCATTTCCAAAGACAGGGTAATTTCATCCTACCACATTGAAGTAACCTACAATAAAACTGTCCATATTCTATTCCCGGCAGCTATAACCTATATTGATCTTGGTTCATCGAATATAATAGCAGGGAAAGCCGATGGTGCAGAAAATGTGGTCCGGGTAAAAGCTTCGGTTAAGGACTTTACGGAAGAAACCAACTTCTCGGTGATAACCGACGAGGGCAGTTTTTATTCGTTCATTGTCAACTACGCTGAAAATCCTGCAAAGTTGAATATCGAAATGAAAGACTTCCTGCATGAATACAAACTGGGGAACCAACAGGACAACACGGTAGAGATACAATTTGCTGAGCTTGGAAACAAAACACCTCAAAACATCCAATTGGCCATGGAGAAAATTTACGGGATCAGGAAGAAACAGTTCAAAAATATCAATAGCAAACAGTTTGGGATAGGGTTTGCGTTAACCGGCCTTTATAGCCAGAATGGTTTGATTTACTTTCGCACCGAGTTGGAAAATTGTTCTGAAATTCCATTTGAAATTGATTTTCTAACGTTTAAAGTCGTGGACAAGAAAGTCGCCAAAAGAACAGCCATTCAGGAGACGGTTATAACACCGGTTCGTGCTTTAAATAACCTGACGACTATTGAAGGCAATTCTCACGAAACAACTGTTTTTGTTTTCGAATCATTTTCGATACCAGACAAGAAAGAATTGGTAGTTGAGCTATTTGAGAAGAATGGGGGAAGGCACCAGCGTTTTATTGTAAAGAACAAGGATCTGGTAAAAGCCAAAAATGTAGGGAAAATGTAAGTCAGTAATAAAACACAAAAACAAGGGCTACTCAATGCGAGTAGCCCTTGTTTTCTATGAAATGGATTTATAATAATCCATTATCAGCAAAACTCAGATAGCTTTCATCAGTAACGATCAGATGGTCCAGAAGACTTAAATCGATAAGCTGACATGCGTTTTTAAGTTTTTCGGTAATTTTTACATCAGCCGCACTGGCGGTTAGGTTACCACTCGGGTGATTATGAGAAACAATCAATGAAGAAGCATTTGCTTTTAAAGCTAGTTGCAGAATTATTTTTACATCGACAACGGTCCCGGAAATTCCACCTTTAGAAATACAGGATACACCAAGAACTTTGTTGCCACGATTTAACAGCATTACATAAAACTCTTCATGGTGCTGAATACAGTCTTTAAAAATGTGTTTGAAAATATGAGCTGCATCTTTTGATGCGCCAATTTGAGGTCTTTCTGATGCTTTTACTTTGTCAGTATAAGACACTTTAATCTCGGAAACTTTGAAATAATCAATTTTCATAACAGTAAGCTTTAAATTGTTAAACAATAATTTTATTGCTTACTATTCACAGGATAGCAGGGACTTCAGGCAAGGTTTTGATTCGAAATACACTTTTCGTTTTATGGACTAAAAGGAAGATTCTGAATCAAATCCAGCGGATTTAACCTTGTTGTTTGTCCATGGTACTCCTGTATTTTTGCGATTAAAATTAAGGGATCAATCATTATCATGAGAATCTTATTAAGAAGGTTTTTTGCTTCTTTTTAACCGCGCAGGCTCATGAAAAAAGAAGCAGGGAGATTTTACCCTGCATTATTGTAGCTTTATAAACTGATCTATTGAAAGTTAAAGCGCTATCAATCCAAAAAGCATGGCAAGAGTTACAGCAACAACTATGGCAATACCAAGGATAACAACAATCATATTTTTGGCAAATTCAATCAGAAATAAAATTGCGATATAGGCCAGTAAACAATACCAGAAACTTAATCCGGTAATATAAGAAGCCAGTACAATAACAATGATTCTGAAAATCCATCGAAACGGTAATTTGTTAACTTTTTCTCTCATTTGGGCAGTTTTAAAAGGTTGCTAATTGTGATGTTATGAGCATTACAAAAACAATTCCAAACTCACCTATGCGGATTCCGGAGGAGAGTGAGTTTTGTTTTTTTTTACAACCATTTTCAAAATATTTATTTCTATTCTTCTTTTCCATATTTCATTCGTTTAAGATTATGCGTCTTTCTATCGGGTCGGTCGTTGTTGTTTTGTGGCTCGGTTAAAAAAGGAGTGTTGGACCTGCAAGTTTTTTGCAGAAAATACTATTCGACGTCAGGAGGTTGGAGATTTTCTGCAAAACTGCAGGCCTGAACTTGCAGGCTCCAAAAACACGGGCTTTATTTTGCCAAAAGAACAATAAGGGCCGGACGGAAAGCACATTCTTAAATTGGAATGCGGGAAAGAAGAATCTATAGATTGATAAAAATGATTATTGTACTTTTTCAAAAAGTCTGTAAGCTACAACTCTAAAAAAAGGTGAGGCAAAAACAAGTGTAAGGCTTGAATGTACAGAAATGAGGTCTGTGAGAACAGGGTGAATGAAAGGAAATAAAAGCCTTACTCTTGTGTGCGGTGCCTGAGGCTACTGAATGCAGGGAGTGTTTTGAACAAGGTCGGAAGAACTTCCCGGAATGAAGAGACCGGAGGCACAGGAACAGTAATCTGAATTTTATCGAGGCGGGCAAAGTGCAAATGTATCCCTGAAATAATATGCAAGGGATTCTTTTGCAGTGCGATGCCAAAGGCTTTTCGATTGAACAGTTTCAATCCACCGGGAAACTGCGAATCATGAGCAGCGGTGTGGATGAAAATGCGATTTGAGGAATGCCTGTGCATGGGAGATGAAATGTGTTAATTTTTCACTCCGTCACTTTCCAGTATCCACCCTTTGCCGGACCAATCCTTGACAAAAATCCATCTTTCTTCAGGTTTTCAATGTTTCTTTCAATCGAACGTTCTGATACTCCGATGATTTCAGCCATTTCAGGAATAGAAATGTATTTGTTCTCCTTGACAAGCTCCAGAATTTTCCCCGACGTTTTCCCCGACATTTTCCCCGACGTTTTCCCCGACACTTGTTCAACACGCTCATCTGCCTCCATTTTAAAATCGACAACAACCGAATCAAATTCAATCTGATAATCCGGTACTGTGGAATTGTATGCTTTCCAGTTCGTATCAATTTTATCCAATCCAAAACCTATATTCTCGGCCAGTTTCACCATGCGAAAAAGCTTGGCCATGATTGGATTTCGGGGGAGAGAAATATCTTTCCCTTTCAGTTCTTCAAAGGGTTTTGGGAGCCCACCCGGATTATAAAATTCAATGCGATTTGTGAAAATGCGTACACGAGGACAAGCAGGCGAAAAGTAGTCGGTGTGCATAAGCATATTGACCAGAGCCTCACGGATACTTTCCAGACCCGGAGATAATTCCTGACCAAATCCTTCCGTTGTCAATGAAAACTTGACGTCAACTTTTTGTTTTAAGCGATGAAAACATTCAAAGTAATATTCCCAAAGGTTCTCTTGTTCTTCCACTCGAAAAGTATAAGTATGTTTGGCATCAGTGTATGAGGTCCCCGGGATTTCAACTAAATCGATGCGGAAATCAGGAAAATGTTTTTCTATTGCCTCACGTCTGCCAAACATTAGCAATCCGGCAAAGGTACATTTGCCATTTTCCATAATTCGAAGCTTATTCAAGAACTCATCTTCGTCAAAACGGGTGTAGCTTGCATTTGGATTAAATCGTGCCATATAATCGCGATACCTGTTTAATGAGGTATTACTCAAACTGTCGCGATTTGTTTCCGGTGCTGTTTCTGCTGTTTTTGATCCAAAGGCCCTGTCGCGTAACATGCTGTCTATTTCTTCCTGCGATGCTCTTTGATCGGCACTTCCACGGCGGATAAAGGTATTGCCCTGATGATTAAAATAGACGGGTTTGTTTTTGTGAACAGGTACATAAAATGCCAAAACTATTTTATCATCGAATTGGTATAACTCCTGTTTTGTGCTTATAAAAACATTGAACTTGGTTCCTCGCAGCGTATTAATAAAATCCTGCTCCAGTTTTTCTCCATTTTTAACGCCGGTAATTTCAAAGCTATTGCCTTTTTCTTTTACGCCTAAAACAATCCAACCGCCACTGGTATTTGAAAATGCCGATACCGTTTCCCAAATAGATTTTGGTAATTCACTTTTGGCGGCTTTCACCTCAAAATCTTCCCATTCCAGGGAAGCAAGTTGTTCAATTAATTCATCTTTGGTCATAACAGTTCAAAGATAAGTTTTTCCTCACCTCACACAAGGACGTAGTATGGCTATCCTGTAATTTTCAAGATAGAATTTTGAGCAATAACGCCACCTCAACCCAATCAAAGCCAAATACTGCCAGCCTTTTAATTAACTGCCCAATCAACGATACATTCGCTTTTAAATCATTAAAAGAAATGTATCATGGAACAAAAAAACAATGACCAGGAAGTATTACTGGTTAAAGAAAAAAACGAAAACAAACTAAAAGCCGTAAGTGGTTTTGATGAAAAAGGGAAACTAAAAATAGAGGCTCCCAAACAAGCCAATGCAGGTAGTTTCCTGAAAATCGACCGGCACAGCAATCCGCTGGAGAACTTCTTCACCAATTTCAATCGTCAGTATAAAAATCCCTCCGATTTTCAGTTTTTCAAAGTGCCGGCCAACCTGGTGGAGAAAACAGCAACCGTTCTGGAAAAGCTATTAAAGAATCCGGAAACACCGTCGAACAAAGAAATGCTGGAAAAACATGAGGTAAAACCCGGTGATTTTTCAAAAGAACAAACACAGGAAAAACGGCCCAATCTGATTGATGAGAACAAAGTTGACTGGTCGCAATTGGAAATGCTGGGAGTATCGAAAGATTTTCTGAAAAATACCAAGAACCTGGAGCCCATGTTAAACTACCAGAAGTCTCCTGGTTTGATTCCGATTACCATTAAAACCGATAACCTGAACATCCGAACCGATGCACGTTTGGCCTTGCGTCAGGACGAAAATGGTGATTTTAAACTGGCTGTTCATGCTGTTCGCAACAATCCCGAACTCGACCGTCCATATTTTGGCGTCACCTTAACTGACGAGGATAAACAAAATCTGCTGAAAACCGGAAATGCCGGACGGATTATCCATCCGCAGTACAAAGAGGGAGAGGCCACCCCTGTATTTTTATCCATCGATAAACTCACCAACGAACTTGTTGCCGCGCGAGCTGATAAAATAAAAATCCCCGATGAAATTAAAGGCGTCAAGCTTGATGACAATCAAAAGAAAGAGCTGGGTGAAGGACGGTCGATTTATGTGGAAGGAATGACTGCCCGAAGCGGGAAGGAGTTTAATGCCCACCTGCAAATTGATGCCGATAAACGTGGTATAGGTTTCCGGTTTGATAATCAGCAGCAGCAAGGGCAAAACAAAAACGAACAAAAACAAGTGCGTATTCCCAATTCCCTTTTGGGAAAGGAACTTACCGAAGACCAGCAACAAAAACTGGAAAAGCGGGAAACCATATATGTTGCAGGAATGAAAGACAAAAAGGGTGAGGAATTTAACGCTTACATAAAGGTCAACGACGAAAAAGGTAAGCTGGATTTTTACAAATGGAATCCTGATAAAGACCAAACCAAAGGTGCAGAAGTCATTCCTGACAACAAAAGCAAAACCCAGGTAGCGGTTAACTCGGAAGGAAAAACCAATGAGGCGACCAAGGATGTAAAGGAGCCGCTGAAAAAGGACCAGGTAAATCCGTCGGAACGTCAACAAACAACAAAACGAAACCGGGCGAAATCTCACTCGATGTAAAACTCAATTCATTTCAAAGCGTTCGGGAAATTCCGGGCGCTTGTTTTTCCCACTTCACGTCTTCACTATTTTAAAATTCAAATATCAAAGTCATGAAAACAACACCAACAGAACTCTCGTGGTTTAAGTTGTCTTTACTTCACTTTTTATACGAAAGTCATCCCGAGTTAACTGATGATAACGACATTCTGAATACCCGAAGCGATCTTGCTGCAGAATGCTATTCGCAGGCCATTAAAAATGGACACAGTCATCATGAAGCCGAGGAACTGGCACACAAAGAATTGTACAAAGGGCTTCACTTTTCAAAACACGACACTCTTGTAACGATTATCTGGAATGAATTTCAGGGAATTATCCCATTGGAAGAGGCTAAAGAATTTGCCATTCGATTTCTGCCAAATGCAGTACCGGTTTTTGAGAAATACAAGATGGACGATGAGTTCGCTTTTAGTTCCGAGTTCAACGATTTGTACACCGAGCTAACAGGAGCTATCGAAATCTGGCTGGAAGAACATGAGCTTTAATAAAGAACAGCACCTGCGTGCAAATATTGAAGCCATTAAGCTTTGCTTTCGATTGGAGAAAGAAAACCGAAATCGAACGGCATAAAAATCATTGGATTTGGGGATATGGAAAGCAGGTATGATAACTATTTTGATATGACTACCTCAAATATATCCTTTGGGAAGGTGCCCTTGTTTGAAATCACCTGTATGAAAAGTCATGATAGGGTTAAACAATAGGAAAGCTGAAGTATTTATAACTGCTTTATTTTGAATGGAGTTTATGGCTTCTGAAATATGCAAGAGTTCTGGCTTTTATTACATGTCAGGGAATATTCAGCTAACCCAAGAACGAACCGATTCGCAGACTCTTAATCGAGAATACCCAACTGATTTAATAAAAAATAGAACCTGTTTGATACTTCCGGGACAGTAAATGGAACCGTAAAAATGATAAAATCCCATGCTGGCAAAGGAAAGAAATTATTCTTAAGAGGTACGGGCACATTATAAAAATGATTTGTTGGTAAAAGACAATAATCAGCTAGGTTTCCAGAAGGAATGGAACGAAAATGGGGGAACTTTTAAAAGTCTGCATTTATGCCTTTAGTAGGAAGCAAAAGCATATATTAGTATTAAGGTAAGGAATAGCTATCGTAAGCTTTCCCAAAATAAATTCGACACACAGCAGGAAGATGTGGCAATCGGCAACGGACTAATACGAATTGCTATGAGCTTGATAGCTGATATCCGGATGATGAGTTTATAGACTGGTGTAGTTATTATTTTTTTGCATGGAGAAGAAGCACAACCGATGTTTGACTTTGCGCGCGATCATAATAAACCCGTTTTCATTGCAGAAGCAACTCCAATGTTCGAGGTGAGTATGGCAATATGCTCGGGTGCGACCTTGATAACCCGGAGCAGGGAAAAAAGCATGGGATGAGTGGTTTCCCTTGCTTATTAAAAGCATTAATATAAATCTAATATCATTCTGTTAAGTACATAAATGTATACTGACATATACAGGATAGTTGGCAAAATCCTCCATTTAGTATGTGCGATTCACGAATGCAAATAAGCGACTACGTAAGCAGGAATTGGCAAAAAGAAACATCTAAGGAGAAATATTTGAAAGCATCCCCTGAACTGTGGAGATATTTAAGTAGAGAGTAGTTTCTGGATATTTCTATCGAGAAGATGTAGTGTTTCGTAAGGACGCTGCTTATACTCAGAGAACGAGTAATCGAATAATTCACCTTATAATAAATATGTCCATTTTTATTTTATTAATTTCGAATAAAATTAATTCGAATGGCGGACAGACGCTTTCATTTAAATACATTTCTCAACAGCGATAAAGAAGCATTTCATATCGCTAGGACAACTATAAACTCGCACGATGGGTTGCAGTTGCATAAGCATGGTTTTGCCGAGGTATTTTGGATTAAGGCTGGTAAAGGGATTCATTTGATCAACAACTGTGAAGTCCCATTGGAAAAAGGATCGCTTTATATGATACGTCCTGAAGACAAGCACACTTTTAAGTTAGATAATTATCACGAAAATCTTGTTATTACCAATATTGCATTTTACGAAGAAAGTCTGAATTATTATAAAGAACGCTATTTCCCAAAAAGTGATTCCTATTTTTGGTCAAATGAAAAACTGCCCTTCTCTATTCGGCTGAATGCTAATCAGTTAAACGAGCTTTCAGCTTTGGCCGACAGACTAATTAGTCAGCCACGAGACTTTATCCATCTTGATTATATAATGATTCATATTTTTCGATTGGTTTGTTCGATAGAAAGCGATTTTTTACACATTCCACACTGGCTAGCTTTTGCTTTAGAAAACTACAACTCACCTGAAAATTTTAAAATTGGCATACAAGGTTTTGTGCAATTAACCAATCGCTCGATAGACCATGTAAACCGGGTGTTACAAAAACACCTAAAACAAACACTTACCGAAACGGTTATTAAAGCACGTTTACAATATGCCAGCCAGCAGCTAATAATGACAAATTCTTCCATCAAATCAATTTGTTTTGATTGTGGTTTTGATTCGGTTTCCTATTTCTATCGCTTGTTTAAAAAATACATTGGTCAAACTCCTGCTGATTACCGGAAGAAAAATCGCAAAGTTTTTTAAGAAAAAATAACCATGTATTTCTAACTAAGACGTCAAAAAATCGTCAGAAGAATAAATATCGCCATAGGGCAATTTATGTGCTTTCCCACACAAATCTAAATTTTCCAAGGGATTTTGTTTGATTGTAACTTTGTCTCAGAAAACTAATCAAACAAAATGGGACTGATTACCACAATACAACGTATGTCGATTCACGATGGTCCGGGGATTCGTTCTACTATTTTTCTGAAAGGATGTAACTTACGATGTAAGTGGTGTCATAATCCCGAGACATTCTCTTTCAAGCCGGAATTAGAATGGATTGCGGACAAATGTATTAACTGCGGTGAATGTGTTTTGGTTTGCCAAACTGGGGCAGTGAATGGCAATGCGGGAATAATTCAATTCAATAAAAAAAAATGTATAGCATGTTTCGATTGTATTGATGTTTGTTTTCCGCAAGCTTTAATTAAAGTTGGTCGTGAAATTACACCTGAAGCCCTTCTTAGAGAAATTGAACAGGATTTCCCTTACTTTTCTGAATCTCGGGGGGGGATAACAATTTCAGGGGGCGAACCTATGATGCAATTAGAATTTGTTTTGGATACACTGAAACTATTCAAAAAAGCAAATATTCATACTGCAATCGAAACCAACCTTACTGCATCGTGGGATAGATATGAAACTATTCTGCCTTTCACTGATTTGGTGATTGCCGATTTAAAACACATCGACAGCAATTTGCACAAAGAATGGACAGGACATGAAAATTCACGAATATTGAAAAACATCAAAAAACTGGATGAATCCCAAAAGCCCTTTTGGTTACGTACGCCTGTTGTTCCTGGTGCAAATCATTCCGAAGAACAGATTGAGGCAATCCTTTCATTTGTTTCGGCACTAAAAAATATCGAAAATTTTGAACTGTTGCCATTTCACTCTTTAGCTAATTCTAAATATAAAAATCTTGGAATAGCTAATTCGTTTGAAAATGAAAAAGCCGTTTCAAATAAGGAGATGGAAGCCTATAACTCGATTTTACAAAAGTATAAAATAGCACAAAATGGAACCATTAAAGAAATTTAGATATCAGAAGAGGATTGATGCTTTAAGAACAAAAAAGCTCGCCCAAACTCAAGAAAAAATAAAAATTGAGGGTTTATTGGATGAAGACGATTATGGTAGAATAGTACCGCCCGAAAAAGTTTGGAAAAGCATACCCAATCACCCTGATGGATCATTTTATGGACTGGATGGCTGGACCAACAACTTCTGTGATTTGATGGAACATCATTCGGTATATGTTGATCCGAATGATGCTTTTGCCGGGCGCTGGATGTATTTTATGTCGCGGATGCGTGCCAATAAATGGAATCCGGATTACCCCTACGACCACCTACAGCCCAATATTGATAAATACAATCTCATTTGCGGTATTGGCGACGACGCCCACTTTGCGCCTGATTATAAACTGGGCATAAGGTTAGGATGGCAGGGTTTACTCGATAAAATTGAGAAATACCGAAAAATAAACACCTCAGAAGAACAGCAACAGTTTTACGATGCCCACGAGCGTGTCATAAAAAGCATTCAGGTTTGGATAAAAAACCACATCGAGGCTATTCGTAAAATGATTCTAAACGAAACAAATCCGGAGCTGGCTGACAACCTGAAAGAAATGCTGGAGGTGAATGAAAATATTATTTCTGCAGCCCCAAAAACTTTGCGGGAAGCATGTCAGTGGATTATTTGGTATCACCTGGCATCGCGCACCTATAACCGCGATGGCGCCGGCGGACAAATCGACACCTTGCTTCAGCCATTCTATGAAAAAGATTTGGCAGCGGGACGAATCGATCACGGCAAAACCGTGTATTATCTTGCTTGTTTCCTGATTAACGATCCCATTTACTGGCAACTGGGTGGTCCGGATAAGGATGGTAATGAACAGGCTTCTGATATTTCGTACCTGATTTTGGAGGCTGGCGATAAGATCAACACCTCGTTAAACATCACGGTTCGTGTGCACGATGGGATGGATGAAGAACTGTTTAAACGCTCGGTGTATTATTTGATTAAAAACAAAAATGCCTGGCCAAGGTTCTCGGGTGATAAAGCACTGGTTGAGGGCTTTATGAAAAATGGGTTCGATGCAGCAACAGCACGTCAACGTATTGCCGTTGGTTGTAATTGGATGTCTCTTCCAGGGATGGAATATACCATGAACGATTTGGTAAAAGTAAATATGGCCAAGGTTTTCGAGGTGGCTTATTTTGAAATGATGGCTGATAAAAGTTCAGAAAACTCAACTTCCAATTTATGGGAACGGTTTTCTGCACGCCTTGCAGTAGCCGTAAAAACTGCTGCAGATGGAGTTCGTCATCACCTTAAATATCAAAAATACAATGAGCCCGAGTTAATTTTAAATCTATTGAGCCACGGGCCACTGGAAAAAGGACGGGACGTGGTTGATGGCGGTGCACAATATTACAACCTTTCTATTGATGGTGCAGGTTTGGCTGTTGTTGCCGATTCGTTGGCCGCCTTGGAGCAACGAATTGAGAACGAACAGAAAATTAGTTGGGAAGAAATTCTTTACCACGTTGAATCGAATTTTGAAGAAGCCGAGGGCGAACGCATTCGTCTGTTAATGAAAAACAGCGAGCGTTACGCCCAGGGAAATTCATTGGCCGATAAATGGGCTGATAATATTAATGAGCTTTTTACCGGGTTGGTTCGAAAAGAATCTGACGAAAAAAAAGGGCATTTGTTTATTCCCGGTTTTTTCTCCTGGGCAAACACCGTTGGTTTCGGGAAAGCAGTTGGTGCCACGCCTAACGGAAGAAAAAGCCAAACTCCAATTTCGCATGGAGCAAATCCCAATCCGGGCTTTACTGCCGATGCTGCTTCGCTGGCTATGGCAAGTGCAATTGCTCGCATTCAACCGGGGTATGGCAATACCGCCCCCATGCAGTGGGAACTCGACCCCAGCCTGGCAAAAGAGGAACATGCTGAATTGATTGGGTCGATTATTAAAACGCATTTTAACATGGGCGGTACACTTATCAATGTAAATATCATGGATAAAGAAAAGGTACTTGAAGCACATAAAGATCCAACTAAATACTCAGAGCTGGTGGTTCGGATTACAGGATTTACAGCCTACTTTTCAATGCTTACTCCCGAGTTCAGACAACTGGTTGTTGACAGAATATTAGAAAGTTAAAAAAATGACGATAATAGATACGTACAAACATAAAAACGAAGGCTACAATCCGTTTCTGATTACTCCAAAATGGCAAGTAGCGCAATTAAACCATGCGCCCGAAGAAGAGTTGGAAGTTATTGAACGATTGGATATTCATTATAAAACGGATGAGGTATTTTTTCTGATTGATGGACAGGCGGTTCTCATTGCTGCCAAAATTAATGACAATACGATTGATTACGATTTACAAATCATGCAACCGGGCATTACCTACAATATCAGAAAAAATGTGTGGCATAATATCGCTATGTATCCCGGATGTAAAGTACTGATTGTGGAAGATGCCAACACGCATTTGCCTTTACCCGATGGCGATTATGAGTTTCATTACCTCAGCGAAGAACAAAAACAGGATTTACAAAATCAGGTCAATCAACTTTTAACCGATAACAAATAACATGGAAACCAATAATGCAGCCGGGATGCTGCTTGTAATAATTGCCGGTAGTTTTTCAGGCACTTTTGCTATTCCGTTTAAATTCAATACAAAATGGCAGTGGGAAAACAACTGGGCAGTTTGGAGTGTTTTTGCACTTTTAATCACACCCTGGATTGTTTCGCTGGTAACCGTACCAAAACTATTCGAGATTTATTCCGAGTCAATCGATAATGTTTTGCTGGTAGCTTTATTCGGAACCATTTGGGGTATTGGCGCCATTCTTTTTGGTCGCGGCATTCATTACCTCGGCGTTTCGCTAAGTTTACCAATAATGTTAGGGCTGATAAACTCGGTTGGAACCATAATGCCAATTGTTTATAAGAATCCGGCCGATTTGTTTACTCAGCAAGGCGTTCAAATACTATTGGGTGTTGCAATCCTTTTAGTCGGGATTGTAATCGTTTCAATTGCCGGAAGTAAAAATGATTCTGAAAATGAAGACGAAACAGGTAGAACGAAAAAAGCATTTACGATTGGTTTAATTGTTTGCATTTTGGCAGGAATATTTGGTCCTATGGTAAACTTTGCCTTTGTGTTTGGGGAACCGATGCAGCTAAAAGCTATTGAGCTGGGCACATCAACAACCTTTGCCTCGAATACGGTTTGGAGCATTGCCCTTACTTGTGGATTTGTTACCAATTTCGGATATTGTATTTACCTGTTAAAGAAAAACGGTACAGATAAACAGTTTAACAATGCCGGTATAAAACACTGGATTTTTGCTGCGTTATCCGGACTAATTTGGTATGGCAGCGTAATGTTTTACGGAGTGGGTAGCAATAAACTCGGCGAAATGGGAGCTTCGGTGGGCTGGGTGCTCATGCAAAGCCTGGCAATCATTGCCGGAAATGTTTCAGGCATATTGGCCGGTGAATGGAAAAATGCAAATCACAGAGCCATGCGATTAATGACTGCCGGAATGGTTGTTTTAGTACTAGGTGTTTTAATAATAGCATATGTATAAATTTAAAATAAACAGAATGAGATCTTTCAACAAAAATAATCTTGTGTTAATTGTTTTGATTTTTATAGGCATGGGTTGCGCATACAATTCAGCCACGAAAATCTCAACATTAAAATACGTAGATACACGTATTGGTACAGCGGCCAGTATCGCTGATATAACCGTTACCGAAGTAGAGGAACCCATGGGTTATGTTTCGCCAATTGTCGGTTACCCATCGGCGTTAACACACTGGACACCTCAAACAGCAACATGGACTGAACGTATTCTAACAGTTCCAGTACCCTATTGGTACAATCAGGAAAAGATTCAAGGCTTTAGGGGAACACGTTATCCCAATGGAGCTGTTGTTAGTGACTGGGGGCCAATGTGTGTAATGCCAATGACTGGTAAAGTTATCACCAATCCTGAAGCACGTGCATCTAAATACAGTCACAATACCGAAATTGCAAAACCTCACTATTACTCGGTTCTACTGGAGGACTACAACATTAAAGCAGAATTAACCGCGGCAGCAAAAACCGGATTTTTTCAATTTACTTTCCCTGAGTCAGAAAATTCATCTATTCTATTTGATGGAGTATTCGTACCGGGTGAATACAAGGTGTTACCGGAGAGTCAGGAAATTGAAGGCACTTCAATTATCAGCGGAAACTTTAAGAACCACTTTGTGGCAAAGTTCGACAAACCATTTACGGGATACGCACTTGATTTAAGCAATGCAAAAATTATTGACAGCGGATTAATTCCTGACGATCTAAAGGGAGAATACTTCAACAATATTGAATTAAAGGGTAAACCGGCCGTTGTGGTTACTGAAACGCAACTTAATTACTCCTGGCCAGAATCACCTTACGACGGTGTTGTTCCAGATGGTTTCTCAGCACGTTACACAGGTCAACTGGTTGCCCGCTACCCCGGAGAACATCGTCTGGAGCTAACCACTGACGATGGATGCCGCTTATTTATCAAAAATGAACTGGTAATCGATTCCTGGGTACCTCGCGGCGCAACAACCGATACCTATAGTCTGAATCTGGAGAAAGGCGAAGTTTGTGATATCCGAATAGAGTATTTTGATGGGGGCGCATCTGCTTCTATCGAATTCAGGTGTTTGGAACCTGTGGAACTGGAGCACGAACTTGCCAATCAATTGGCTGTTGCGGGGGCTGAAGCAAATGCTGTTTCTGTATCCTTTAAAACAAAAGAGGGAGAAAAAGTAAAAGTAAAAATTGGGACTTCGCTAATTAATATCGAACAAGCCCGCGCGAACATGAATGAAGAGTTTTCTGATTTCGACTTTGATAAGGCTGTTGCAAAAGGAGCCAAAGTTTGGGAGGATGAGTTGAATATGATTCAGGTAGAAGGAACCGAAGATGATAAAGCTATTTTCTATACAGCCTTAACCAAATGTTTTGTAAATCCGCGGAATTTAAATGAAGGTGGAAGGTATTTTAGCCCATTCGATCTTCAGGTTCATAAAGGCGAAATGTACACTGACTTATCACTGTGGGATACCTTTCGTTCGCTACATCCTTTATGGGTGATTCTGAAGCCACAGGAAACAACAAATGTCATCAATGGAATGCTAAATGCATACCAGGAGGGAGGTTGGTTACCCAAGTGGCCAAATCCCTGGTATCGTAGTATAATGATGGGTACGCATGCCGATGCAGTTATTGCTGATGCATACGTAAAAGGTATTAGAGGATTTGATACTGAAATAGCTTTTGAGGCAATGTTGAAAGATGCTACTCAAAAAGGAGATAGCCGTTTTTCTGGTCGAGTTGGAATAGAGCAGTTTAATGAACTTGGTTATGTGCCGGCTGATACCGTTTTTGGTGAACCTGTGGCAAGAACGTTAGAGTTTTCATACGACGATTATTGCATTGCTAAAATGGCAAAAGCTTTGGGAAAGGACGATTACTACGATGAGTTTTTGAAACGCTCGAAAAGATACATTAATGTATTGGATAAGGAAACCGGTTTAGTTCGTGGTAAAAAAGGAAACGGTGAATGGTTATCTCCTTATGACAAAAGCATAAGTGTTTGGGCGCAAGGAACCGACCATGATACAGAGGCATATTATAAGAATCACACTTTATTGGTACCACACGATGTGGCAGGACTAGCAGATTTTATGGGAGGAAATGACAAGCTTGAAGACTATCTTGATGATTTTTTTGCTCGGGATTTATATTATGTCGGTGATGAGTTCTCGATGCATGCACCATACATGTATAACTCCATTGGGACACCGTGGAAAACACAGAAAGTAGTTCGCGAAATGTTAGCTAAATATTTCTTCAACGATGTTGGTGGTCTTCCAGGGAATGATGACTGTGGACAGGTTTCTTCATGGTATGTTTTTGGTGCCATGGGATTTTATCCGGCATGCCCTGGCGATCACATCTACCAATTGTGCAGTCCGGTAATGAATAAAGTGGTCATTAACGTTGGAGAAGGAGAAACATTTACTGTGATTGCTAATAACAACTCAAAAGAAAACATGTACATTCAGTCGGCCACCCTAAATGGAAAACCATATAACAAAAGCTGGCTGCATCATGATGATTTGATGAATGGCGGAAAGCTGGTTTTCGTGTTGGGCCCGACGCCCAATGAAGAATGGGGATTAGAAAAATAGAAGTGCGTACAAGAGTAATTGGAGAATAACAAGTTTAACAACAATACTCATTTGATGGATTGTTCTAGGAGACAAATTTATAGCTAAGACGCAGCTAGGATTTTTTAAAATCAATAGTTATAAATTGAAAAGGATGAACATTCTGGGTTCATCCTTTTTTTAGACAGGAAATAACATTATTTTTTTTTAATATCCGCAATTACTCATAATTTGGATTAAATTATTATCTTTAAGCCAGTTAAAGAAAAGGCAATGAATATTTTTAGTTTCACAACACATTTTTCCAGCGAAGAGGCTTGTCGAGAGCACTTTAAGTCAGAGCGCGACAAAATTGGAGTTGTTTGTCACAAATGTGGACATACCAAGCATTATTGGATAAAAAGCAGATGGAGTTATGAATGCAAAAATTGCAGAAGCCGGACATCTCTAAGGAGTGGCACGATAATGCAAGGTTCCAACTTGTCATTTTTAATATGGTATAAAACGATTTTTCTTTTATCCGCCACCAAAAAAGGTTTCTCTAGCAAAGAGATTCAGAAGCAACTGGGTATGAAAAGATATGAACCTGTTTGGGCTATGGTCCACAAGTTGCGTAAGGCAATGGGCAACCGGGATGCAAGATATTCCCTTGAAGGAATGATTGAAATGGATGAAGGATATTTTACTATCGAATCTTCCGAAATAGAAAAAGCCAATGGAGGTCGCGGCCGTGGAGCTGCAGGAAAATCCAACGTTGCAATTATGGCGGAATCGACACAGCTTGAGGATGTTGAGATAGGTAAAAAGTCAAGTCAGTGTAGATATTTTAAAGCAAAAGTTTTAGACAGTCATGAAGCTGGTGAAATAAACGAAACTATCCAGGAGGCATTTGATGAGACTAGTATTGTGTTTACTGATGACAGCACCTCATATGTTGACATATCGGATTACGTTGAATTACACATCTCTGAAAAATCCTCAGAAGAACTAACAAAAGAAACGCTTCGCTGGGTGCATATTACAATCAGTAATGCAAAACGTAATTTTCTTGGTAATTACCACAAAATCAAAGGCAAATATCTGCAATTATACCTTAATGAATTTGTGTATAAGTTAAATCGCAGGTATTTTGGTGAAAAACTTTTTGACAGGCTTGTGATAGCAAGCATTACAGGGTTATGACAGAATGCGGATATTCAATTTATTTTTTTATAATAATTCATATCTCAGATATAAAATTCAATAATAGTAAAGATTCGTTTTTCTAAAGAACCTTAAAACAGTTGGCAAGGTGATACGAAATTTCCATTTATTTCACATTAACTTGTTTTTAAAAATAATTACTAGCTATGAACCAAAAAGCTTATATACTTTTTCTATGGCTTATGTGCCTTGCTGGTAGGAACTTTGCACAACTTCAGCATTTTGATAAAATACCCACCGAAGATGGAGATGTTAATTTAAGTGTGCGCAAGGTTATTCAGGATAATAATGGAATTTTATGGCTGGCTACTTTTAGTGGATTGTACCGTTACCAAGGAGATGAGTTTATTATTGAACATCAATTTCGAGATAACGAGATAATCAATTCGGACATTAATACCATTTTACAAGACGAGCAGAACAATATTTGGATTGGAACAAATGATGGGCTTGCTCGTTATAACCCCGAAAAAGAAGAACTTAAGGTATATAGGACCGAGGACAATGACATTGGCTCGATTAGTAGTAATAAAATCCGAAGTCTTGCATTAAGTAAAGATGGACATATTTGGGTGGGGACAAGTGATACCGGACTAAACTTTTATAACAAAGAAACGGATTCTTTTACTCCAATTGATTTTAAGGCGCAAACTGAACTACCACCGACCTACATAAAAACCATTTTAAGAACAAAAGATGGAAGAATTTGGTTGGGGACGCTAGGGCAGGGGCTCTATTGTTTTAATTACCAAAATTCAGAAGTTAGCTCGTTGCGTCATTATACGGTGGAAAAAGATTCTTCTAAAATTTCTCATAATTCTATTTACGATATTTTTGAAGATGTTGATGGAACAATAGTAGTTGCAACAAGGCAAGGATTAAACTTGTTTAACCAACAAACAGAACAATTCGATGATTTTTCATCGTCTAATTTTGTAGCCGGAGGCATGCGCAATTTCTTTCGAAGTATTAATCGCGATAGAAATGGAAAACTTTGGCTGGGAAGCTGGGGAGGCTTGATTTCGTGTAATACTTTTGATGAGTTAAAAACGGGTAATTTTGAACTGTCCCTGCATAATAGAAATATCGGTAATTCGATTTCTCACAATCAGGTTATGGATATTTATGAAGATAAGTCCGGTGTTATTTGGGTTTCTACCGAAAATGGGCTAAATCGGTACGACCCATATTTAAATCAATTAAAACCTCTTTATGGTAGGGTAGTTCAACAATTAAGTGAACAAACAGCAACTAGTTTTTCCGAATATGTTAATGACCAAGTATTAATTCTTACGCTTTCTGATGGAGTGATACTTAATTCAACAAATGCAATTACATCATTTGCTCAGGAAGAGAGTCCAGAGTTTGAAAATGAAAAATTTTATTCATTATTTGTTGACGAACAAAATAATGTTTGGGCTGGAAGCTATAGTGGACTGTTGGTGCGAAAAGATGCAATTACAGGCAAAATCAGGACTTTTAGGCATTCCAGTAATGACATCCCTATTTTTTCAATTTGCAGGGTTCAGCAAAATATGTTGGCGGTTGGCACCTATGGACAAGGGGTAAAATATTTTAATACACTTACTCAAAGGTTTGTTAGCAGTGTGGGGAGGTTTGAGAATATGCAGGTTAACGATATTCTTATTGATAAAAAGGAACGAATGTGGGTGGCAACTCAATTAGGAATATTTAGAAAAGAGACTGCAAGTTCTGATTTTGAATTTTACTTGCCAGATAATCCGGATTCTGTTTTAAAGCCCAATATAATGTTTGATATATGTGAATCTGAGTCGGGTGAAATATTAGTTGGGGGACGAAATGGATTGTACATTTTTGATGAAAAGACGCAAACTTTTGATATTAAAAAATTTGAGAATCCGGTACGTTTATGGGTAACCAATTTGCAGTTCGACTCGGAGCAGAACTTATGGTTGAACCTGAATTTTAATAAAATTGCTAAATGGAATAGAAGCAATTGTAAGTTAATTACCTTTAATGTAAACAACGGTATTAGAAGTAGTTCGTATAATCGCCGGGGTTTTTTTATTGATAAAAACGACAGGATTTACATTAGTGGCTTGGACCAGATTTATGAGTTTGATGCAAAAAATTTATTACTGAACACATATTCACCCATACCTCGGTTTACCAAACTAACGATTAATAACTCCGATATTAAGGCAGGAGATGTATTGAATAACCAGAAGATTCTCGATAAAGGTATTGGGTTTTCAGATGTACTTGTTTTGGATAATCAAAATAAAGACTTTTCTCTAGCTTTTACATCCAGTTCGTATTTGAACACAAAAGCAAATCAGTTCCGGTATATCCTCCACGGTTACGACAAGGATTGGCGCATAAGTAATCAGCGTTCTGCTAATTATACAAACCTAAGTTCCGGGAAATACACATTTGAAGTTTATGCTGCCAATAACGATGGAGTTTGGAGCGCTGAGTCTGCCAAACTTCAAATTAAAATAAAACCCAAACCCCTGTTAAGCTTTGGGGCATTTTTTGTTTATACGCTTCTGTTGATTGTTCTGGGGTATTTTTCACGCCGCATTATTCTTGCGCGTATTCACTTACGCCGCGAGTTACTAATTGAAAAAGTAAAGCGTGATAAAGAAGAAAAATTTAACAAGGAACGCTTACGATTTTATACCAATATTTCTCACGAGTTACGTACTCCGCTTACCTTGATAATGGGACCAACCAAAGAGTTGATTTCCGGCGATAAGCCTAATTCGACCAATTCAAAATTACACCAATTAATACTAAATAACTCACAACGCCTGCTTTCTCTGGTTAATCAATTGCTCGATTACCGTAAATCATTGCATCAGGGCATGAAATTGAAAGTAACACAAACCAACCTGGTTGAAGTTATTGAATCCAACATTGCTGCCTTTGCCTACATGGCAGATGAAAAGCACATAAAGGTTGATTTTAAGAGCTCGGAAGGAAAATTGAAAGGCTGGTACGACCTGGAAAAACTGGATATTATTCTTTTTAATATTTTATCGAATGCCTTTAAGTATACACCCGAATATGGTTTTGTTTCGTTGGAATTGAATATCTTGGAAGCCAACAAAAATTTGCAAATACAACATGTTGAAATAAAAATTTCGAACACTGGCAAAGGCATTCCAAAACATTTGCAGGAAAAGGTTTTTGAACGTTTTTACCAGGTAGAGGAAAATAAAAGTGAAACCAACATAAATACCGGAACAGGTATTGGTTTGGCTTTGGTGAAAAATATGGTTGAACTTCACCACGGAATTATTAACGCCAAAAGTGAACCTGGGAAATCAACAACATTTTCAGTTTTCTTGCCAATAAATAAAGAGGATTACCAGGAAGAAGAAATTTTCGACTTTAGCCGCGATGCCGATAGAAGAACCAAGGAGCTGATAAAACCCGTAGATGCACGAAACGAAGACTCGGTGTACGAGAAAAAAGATGCAGAGCGCAAAAAGATATTGATTGTAGAAGATAACCTGGAACTACGAGATTACCTGGCTGGATTTTTAAGCATGGAGTATAAAATTTACACCGCAAGCGATGGGCAGGAGGGACTTGAACGTTGCAAGGAAAAGAACCCCGACCTGGTTATTTCCGATGTTATGATGGATAATATGGATGGTTTGCAGTTTTGTAAGGCTTTAAAATCCGATTCAGAGATTAGCCATATTCCTGTAATTCTAATGACCGCCCTTGCAAGCGTTGAAAATAAACTGGAGGGCTATAAAACGGGTGCTGACGATTATATTACCAAACCATTCGAGCCGGAATTACTAAGAATTCGAGTGAAAGCGATTTTAGAGAATCGCTCAAAAATTAAAGCCGATTTTGGGCAGAATGAAAAAGTGAGCAGTAAAGAACTAACCATCTCTAAAATTGACGAGCAGTTTATGAATAAGGTAATCGACCTGATTAACGAAAACCTTGATAATGCCAACTTCGATATCGATAGTTTTTCAAAAAGCCTAAACGTTAGTTCATCGCAACTGTACAGAAAAATAAAAGGAATTGCCGGTGTATCGCCCAACGAATTTATTCGCACCTACCGTCTCCGCGAAGCTGCCAAAATGATTAACGAAACTACCCTCACCATGTCGGAAATTGCCTACAAAGTTGGTTTTAACGATTCACGATATTTCAGTAAATGTTTTAAAAAACAGTTTGGAGTGGTACCAACTAAGTACTTAGGCTAAACATCTTTTCTGGAAATACTCTTTTTGCAATTATCTCTGGTTGGTGAGTACATCCTTTTTAACTAAAATTACTTAATGTCGAATTCTTTTTTGAAAAACACTTGCGAGACATGTCTTGTAATAAATTATAGCCCAGCGCGTTGTCGATTTGTCTACATTGCTGAATGATATTTCCACATTCTTTTTTTAACACTCGTTTACATTTGGTTTTGAAATGAGAGTGGATGAGTCTCGATTCATCTGCGAACATCACAGACTAAATTATTCTAAATTCAAATGTTTATGAAACATCTAATCAAATTAATGAGCCTTGCGCTTTTCCTCGTAATAAGTAGTTACGGTTGGGCGCAACAAAAAGCAGTTACAGGAACGGTAACCGACCCTGATGGTGTTGGTTTGCCTGGAGCTACAGTTGTTGAAAAAGGAACAACTAACGGAACAGTTACCGACATTGATGGTAAGTTTACTTTAAACGTATCGGAAAGTGCCGAAGCATTAAGCATTTCGTTTGTAGGTATGAAAACGCAGGAAGTTGCTTTAACAGGAGCTTCAAATTACAGCGTAAGTTTAGAATCGTCAACCATTGGATTAGACGAGGTTGTAGCCGTTGGTTACGGTACCGTAAAACGTAGCGACATTACCGGTTCTGTTGGTTCAATGGAAAGCGAAGCAATTGTGGAATCGCGCAGCACAAGTTCTGTAGGGGCTTTACAAGGTAAAGTTGCCGGTGTTGATATTGTTCGTACAAGCAACAAACCTGGTGGTGGTTTTAATATCAATGTTCGTGGTATTAATACTTATCGTTCAAACACCAACCCTCTTTATGTTGTTGACGGAATTACAGTTGATAATATCGACGACATCAATCCTGAAGACATCGAAAAAATCGACATTTTGAAGGATGCGTCTTCGGCTGCTATTTATGGTTCGCGTGGTGCTAACGGAGTTGTAATTGTTACTACAAAAGGTGGTAAAGAAGGGAAAATGTCTATTGAATACAACGGTTATGTTGGTTTAAAAGAAGCTTATAACCTTCCTGAAATCATGAATGCCGATGCATGGGTACAATTTGCCTTGGATGCTGAGGTTGGAAAAGGAAACTTGAATCCTCAGCTTTCCGATTTCCTGAGTCAGGAAGAAATTGATATGTACAATAGTGGAGCCGATGTAAACTGGCCCGACGAAATGTTGCGTACAGCTATGGTTACCAACCATGCTTTAACCATTTCTGGTGGACAAAACGGACACATTTATTCATATGGTGGTAGCGTTACTTCCGATGAGGGGGTTGTGGGTAACGAAAAATACGAACGTATGACATTTCGTTCGAACAACGAGAAACAATTCAACGATTACCTGAAAATAGGTTTACGTAACAATATGTCGTACTCAGTTCGTGACGAAGGTTCGAAAGAAGCTTTCCGTAGTTCTTACCGTTTGCGGCCAATTGGCGAAATGTACGATGAAAATGGCGACCTGAAATTATGGCCATCACCAAGGGAAACTCAAATTTCAAACCCATTGGTTGATATGAATGAAGTAACACGCGAAACACGTACTTTGCATTATTTCGCGAACTTCTTCCTTGAGATAAAACCAACCGATTGGATGACGTTTACTACAACTTTTTCGCCAGATATTGAATACGACCGTTATGGTGAATACCGCGGATTAAATACCAAGTCGGCTAAAGGTCAGGCTAAAAACCGTAGGTCATATTACAATACCTACAACTACTGGCGTTACACCTGGGATAATATCCTTAATGTGGAAAAAAGCATTAACGAGCATAACCTGAAAGGGACTTTTGTTTCGTCGATTTACAAGCACCGTCAGGACGGTAGCAGTACGCAAGTTCGTAACTTCTCTACCGACGATTATTTATTCTACAACATGGGGGCAGGTTCCGATATTCGGGACCTTAAAACCTATTACAATATGGAATCTTTGGCATCGTTCTTAGGACGTTTGTCATGGGATTACAAAGGAAAATATTACGTAACTGCTAACGGTCGTTACGATGGTAGCTCGCGTTTGGCACCCGGTAATAAGTGGAAATTTTTCCCATCGGCTGCCGCTGCATGGCGAATTAGCGAAGAAAGTTTTATGGAAAGTGCTGAAAATATATCGAACCTGAAAGTTCGCTTAAGCTACGGTAAAACCGGTAGTGCATCGGTTGACCGTTACCAGTCGCAAATGAATATGAATAGTGGTTTTTACGATTTCGGAAACGAGGGTGTTTCAGCAATTACTGTTGGAGGTTTAGCAAACTACGGTCTAACCTGGGAAGAAACAGCTGAATTTAACCTGGGTATCGACTTTGGTTTCTACAATAGCCGCATTTCAGGTTCATTGGAATTGTACAATAGGGAATCGGAAAACATGCTTTACAGCCGCGAAATTCCTACCATTACAGGTTTTTCAAGCATTTGGGACAATGTAGGATCTTTACAAAATCAGGGACTCGAATTAAGTTTGAATACCATAAACGTAACTGCAGGTGATTTTGAGTGGAGTACAAACCTTACATTCTCAACCAATAAAAATGAAATTGTTGACATCGATGGAACAAAACAAGATAACCCCGGAAACGGATGGTTTATTGGTGAAGATGTAACAACTCACTGGCAATACCAACAAAACGGTTACTGGGGATTAGAAGAAGCAGACGAAGCTGCAGTTTATTCGCAAGACCCTGGCGAGGTGAAAGTTGTTGACCAAAACAACGATGATAAGATTGATACTGAAGACCGTGTTTTCATAGGAAAAGAAACTCCTGATTGGTACGGAAGTATGACGAATACTTTCAAGTACAAAAACTTCGATATGGCAGTATTCTTAACAACGCGTCAGGGGCAAATGCTTTACAGTGCATTCCACGATAAGTTTGCCTGGGACCAGGACGGTCGTTTTAACGGCTTAAAAACCGATTATTGGACCCCTGAAAACCAGGATGGAAGTTGGCATCAGCCGGGTAACGCAGGTCCTCATAGAAAAATTGAAAACTACATGGAAACCTCGTACTGGAAAGTGGGCTATATAAACCTTGGCTACACTTTAAACAAAGGAACTGTTGAACGTTTCGGGATAGATAAAGTAAGGCTCTATGTATCGTGCCAAAATCCATTCGTTTTCACCGATTACGAAGGATGGGACCCCGAGAATGCTGGCCAGAATACCTGGGGATATGCATTTATGACACGCAGCGTATTGTTCGGATTAAACGTTAAATTCTAAAATCAAACAGAAAATGAAGACTTTATATAAATTCAAATACATTATCCTGGGAGCTGCATTGATGTTCGGAGCAACATCATGCGAAGAATTCCTTGAAGAAGAGAACCTGTCAAGCGTTTCAGACCAAACTTACCTGGTAAATGAAGATGCCTTTGAAGAATTGGTAAATGGTGCCTATGCAACTTTACGTTCGTACAGCAAATCACACGACCTTGATTTTTATGGAGTGGATATTTACAGCCGTAAAGGAAAAATAGAGGGCGACAAACCATTAAATGATTACACAAATATTACTTCGTATTTGGGAGCCTCGGAAAGCAATTGGAAACGTAGTTATACCGCAATTTCGAAATGCAACACAGTTATTACCCGCGCCGAAGAAATTGGTGAATTGAGTGAAAGTACCAAAAATCTTCGCCTGGCAGAGGTGAAAGTTATTCGTGCCCTAAATTATTTTTATCTGGTGCAGCAATTTGGAGGAGTACCTCTTCAGTTGGAAGAAGTACGAGGAGTAGTAACAGATTTTACACGGAACACAGAAGCAGAGGTTTATGCTCAGATAATAAAAGATTTAGATGAGGCTATTCCTGCTTTACCAACTTCTGTTAGTCAGTACGGACGAGTTTCAAAAGGAGCAGCACAGCATTTATTGGCAAAAGTATATCTTACCTTGGGTTATACTTCTTCCGGAACAGCTGCCGATTTTACAACTGCTGCTCAATTGGCTGAAACGGTTATAAGTTCGGGCGAATACAATCTTTTAAATTCATTTGCTGAAGTATTTGATATTGATAACCAAGAAAATGATGAGATTATCTGGTCGGCACAATTTTCAACAGATAATCTGTTTAACGGTGATGGAAATGACCAGTACCAATTGTTTAAATTTAGTTACGAATCGTACCCCGGAATGAACCGCACCAGCGACTATGGACGAGGAAACAAACCATGGCAGCCAACCGCTTTCTTCTTCAACTTATTTGTTGATGGCGATAGCCGCGAAGCTGTTACCCTGGACCGTACTATTTATGCGGTAGAAGATGCTGATGGCATTCTTACAGGCGACACAGTTGTTCATTTTCCGAAAGTTGCATGGACACAGGAACAAAAAGATGCGGTAAGCTACATTGTTTATAACGATGATGAGTACCGTGTTAATACCGATTTTGGAAGTAGTCAGTACCCAATGTTTAAGAAGTTTGCCGACCCATTGGCTCCTTATGGTGATAATGGTGGTACACGCGATGCAAACATCTTCCGTTTGGCAGAAACCTACTTAATTGCTGCAGAAGCACAATTGCAGGCAGGAAATTCAGGTGCTGCATTGGCTCATGTAAATACAATTCGTAACCGTGCTGCCGATGGTGTTGATTTAAGCCTTACATCAGTTACTATTGATGATATTCTAAATGAACGAGCATTGGAACTGGCAGGCGAAACAAGCCGCTGGATTGACCTTAAACGTACCGGAACACTTTCTGACAGGGTTTTGGCACATAATCCACATGTTCAGTTGCACCATACTTCGGCAATCGATGCACATTACCTGTTGCGTCCGATTCCTGAAAACGAAATTTTATTGACCAACGGGACTTTAGAACAGAACCCTGGTTACTAAAAAAAGATTGACAATACAGTTTTTGACTATTTCATAGATTTTAGATTTGGTTAGATGGAGAAACCGGGCGGGTTAATTTGTCCTGCCCGGGAGCTCCAACCAAAACTAAATCAAAAGCATTTTAAATACTGCAAATGAACTACTAAATAGCCACTTGGTTGTTCATCTCTACCTGCCAGCCGGCAGGCTGGAATCCCCTGCAGGGGGCTTTTATCCTTCTTCTTTGGGGGAGGTTTGAGGGGTAAAGATGAGATGCAGATATTGTAAAAAATATTCATTACATCAATGAAGCCAACACAAAATATCATATTAATTGCCTCGTTTCTACTGGTTCTTTTCGGTTTTAATTCGTGCAAAACAAACGATGGAGTTTTCATTATAGTTGGCGAAGATGCTTCTGTAACTGAAAAATTAACTGCTGAACAATTAAAAACCGATTTACAAAAAGTTACTAGCAAGAATATTCAAGTTATTTCTGAAGCTGAAGATTACTCTGAAGCAAAGAAAATCATTCTACTTGGCACATCAAGTTCTAATTCACTCATCACTGATTTAATCCAGAGTAAATCCATTATTGTATCGGAAGATTTTCCAGGAAAACGTGGCGGTATCTGGGCAAAAGCCACGTTTACCAATAAAGGCAAAGCCATTGTTTTTGCCGGTTCCGATGTACAAGGAACGCAATACGCAGTTTACGAATACTGCAAAGAAATTTTAGATGTTGACCCATTCGAATACTGGAGTGGTAAAACTCCAAATCCCACGCATGATGTTTTTGACATTCCCAATAAAGTTATCGCCCCTCCCGAAATCCCCATACTCTGTTATTTTGAAAACGATGTAGATGAACTGGCAAACATTAAGAAGCCAATGTTGGAATACGATTGGGAAAACTACACCCAATTGATTAATTCTCTGGTTCGTATAAAATATAACGCCATTCAACTGTTTGATATGCTGGGGCGTCCCGAATTTTTTCTACGTCCTGAATACCAGGCAATCCGTCCCGATTATGACATCCGACTTTCATATATCGACAGCATGATTACCTATGCGCAAGATATGGGCATGCAGGCGCAGATTGACATGGCACTGGGTTATAAAATAAAACCCATGGAGCAAGACAAAGCTGATTGTTGGGCAAAAAATAAACAAGTCTGGATAGATACTTGGCGATACTATTTTGAAGAAACGCCAATTGGGAAAGCCGATATTTTTGCTCTGCGCCCACGTAACCAGGTGTGGGACTGGGAATACAAAAGTTCGTGTGGCGAAGACAAAGTGGATGTGTTTAATGAGGTTTATGCTGAGCTTGGTGATATTGTTGACGAATACAAACCGGAAGCCACAAAAGTGTTGCTTTGCTACCACGATGGAATGGAAATGTTCAACAATGGTTTTAATCCGCCCAAAGACTGGATTATTGCTTGGAGTGATGACGGTTGGGTAGATTTTGATTACCTGCCGCTTGATACAAAAGGGTACAATTTTGGAACATACATGCACGCCGGGTTCTGGTTAAACCATACCGTTCACGACCCATGCCCTGTAAAAATCGATACCATAATGAAAATGATGGTGAAGGATTACGGAGCCAACAAATATTGCATGGTAAACGGGCAGCAGTTCCGTCCGTTTCTTCTGAATTTGGAAGCCTTTTCAAAAATGGCTGATGCACCGAATGCTTTTAACGGAGAAGAGTTTTATAAAGACTGGGTAAGCTACTACCTTGGCGAAAAGACAGGCAAATTTGCCATAGCTTCAATGACGAAATTACACGAAGCTCAGTTCGATGGTGTTGGTTATGTGCAGCATCTTTGGGAAATACGCGAAGCAATTTCATACCTAAGTAATGCACCCATTGAACGACCTGGGAAAACACCTGTTCCACATGAGTACCGCCGTGTTGAAAATGATTACAAACATGTTGTTAAACGGGTTGAATTTTTAAAAGAATCGTTAAACGAAGCAAAAAAAGGCTACGAAATTGCAGGAGAGAATGATATTTTTTACCATGATTATATTTTGTTACCAGTACAAATTTATTCCGACTTGTTGGTATTTGAGGGTGAATTGCACCAAATGGCAAAACTGAAAAAACAATTTGAAGATACCGGAAATGAGGCATTGCGACAAAAGGCAATCGCTCAAATAGAGCATGCCCGTTCAGCACTCAAAATGGTTTATCAACGCCGTTTAACAGGTGATAAAAATCCAACATGGAAAGGATGGTACCACCCCGCAAACCGCCGACCCAATAATGGCTTCCCAACCCAGGAAATGTTGAATAGGGTAGAGAAAAATCTAAAAACCCTTAGTCCCTCTTAATTTTCCGTCAATTGACGGAGAGAAATTCCTCCTCCAGGAAAGGAGAGCCAGTCCCGGCATTTCGGGAAGTACGCGACAACGGAGGGGGAGGTGGTTGAATTCAGAATCATGATTACAAGATGAAAACAAAACTAACAGCAATCGTGCTGATAATCCTTTCAGCCTGCACAACAAAACAGGAAGCTGAAAAACAACAGGCCAATAACGCCCAATACATCGACCCGTTTATTTGCACAGCCGACGACCACGGACAAACCGATGTGGCAGCAGCCATTCCATTTGGCATGGTAAAACCTTGTCCCGATACTTACCCAATCGGGCATTCGGGTTATGATTATAATTCAAAAGAAATTACAGGTTTTTCGCACACACGTTTTTCAGGTGTTGGTTGTCGCGGAACAGGTGGGAATATCCGTGTTCTACCTTTTGTAAATTCCGATACAATTCCCGAAAAGTTAGGATATGATAAAGCCTCGGAAGTTGCAGTGCCCGGTTATTATTCGGTAAAACTGGATGGAAGTATTGAAACGGAACTAACAGCTACAAACAATGTGGCATTTCACAATTATACCTTTCCTGCATCAAATAAAAGTAGCTTGACTGTTGATTTGGCAAGTGCCTTTGTTGCACATATTTCCGAAGAACACAGCATTGATGATGAGGGAGTATTAAGCGGCAAGGTTGAATCGGTAAATGTTTGCAAGGAGGGGAAGTATTCATTTTACTACGCCTTTTTACTTGATAAAAGAGATGTACAAATTGAAGACAACGGTTCCAAGGTAACTTATCGTTTTAAAACAACAGAGGGCGAAGACATAAAAGCTTGGTGTGCATTGTCTTCGGTTAGCGAAGCAAATGCAAAAGCTACTTTGAAAAGTCAAATACATCTCCAATTTGATGATGTAAAATCGGAAGCTTACAAAAAATGGAACGACCTGGTAAATGTAGTGGATGTAGAAACTGAAGATGACAGTGCCAAACGTTTATTTTATACGCATTTGTACCACGCCACGCAATCGCCATTTTTAATTAACGAAGAAGATGGAACTTATCGCGGAAGTGATGGAAAGGTGTACAAAAATACCTTGAAAAAATATTACCATGGCTGGTCAATCTGGGATACGTTCCGTAGCAAGCTGCCTATGCTTTCGTTCCTGTATCCGGAAAAGTACAAGGACATGTTAGCTTCAATTGGTGAGTTGTATAAACAGGGCAAACCTGACTGGGCAACCGAAACCGAACCTTTTATTACCATCCGCACCGAGCATTCAATAGCGGTACTTTTAGATGCCCATCGTAAAGGAATGTTACCTTATTCATTGGATGAAATTTATCCGCAGCTAAAAGCAGAAGCCGATAGTTTACCCTTTAAATCGCCCGATAATGTACTGGAATCGAGCTACGATTTATGGGCACTTTCTGAAATTGCCAAAGACTTGGGCTACGAAGAGGATGCCAAAAAATATTTTTCTCAAGCCATGAATTATCAACCCCTTTGGCAAGAAAAGTTCCTGCACATGGGCGAAAAAGCAGATGTTATGCATGGCGACGGACTATACGAAGGAACACTATGGCAATACCGCTGGTTTGTGCCCTTCGATATGGATGGAATTCAAGAGTTAGTTGGAGGCAAGGACGTATTTGAGCAACAGCTTGATTACTTTTTCGAAAATGAATTGTTCAACATTGGCAACCAGCCTGATATCCAAGTACCGTATTTGTATGCCTATACCAACTCGCCATGGAAAACACAAAAAGTGGTGAACAGTTTGCTAAACGAAGAAACCAACAATTGGTACGGGACACATAAAAAATGGAAGAAATCACTTACCCGAAGAATTTTCCAGGATTCGCCAAAAGGTTACATCAAAGAAATGGATGACGATGCCGGAACCATGTCGGCATGGTATGTATGGTCGGCAATGGGCTTTTATCCTGTTTTTCCGGGATCAACTGATATGGTTATCAGCACACCTCAGTTCGACAAAATTACATTAGCTCTGCCAGGAGGAACATTGGAAATCGAAACTAAAAAACAAACACCGAACTCAATCTATATTCAAAAAGTTGAAGTTGATGGGAAAGTATATGATTCATGTTTTATTGATTTTAGGAGATTAGCAGAAGGAGGAAGAATTACTATTGAACTTGGGGAAATACCTAATAATAAATGGGGGGTGGAAAATAGATCATGAAAGAAGTGTATTTGTTTTTATGCATTGTACTATTGGTGGATTTTGATAGCAATGCACAACAGGGAATTTTGCAATATGTAAATCCTCTAATAGGAACCGATACGTGGCAAAGTGATATTAGTGTTGCAGGCCACGAAGACCCATCTGGATATACTTACCCCGGAGTAACTGAACCATTCGGAAAAACAGAGTGGACTGCCCATACAATAGGCAGAAAAGAACCAGACCAGCGTCATCATCGTGTCCCTTACTGGTATAGCCATAAATACATTTCGGGTTTTTTAGGCACTCATTATCCAAGTGGTGCTGTAATGTTTGATTATGGAGCAGTTGAACTCATGCCAGTTGTAGGCCAGCTTAAAACTAAACCCGAAGAACGCAGCTCCTCTTATTCGCATGATACGGAATTGTCACGTGCTAACTATTATGAAGTATTTCTGGATGACTACAATGTTAAGATCCAAATGTCAGCTACAAAAAATGCTTCCATTCATAATTATACATTTCCTGCATCCGATTCTTCCTATGTATTAGTCGATGCCATGCCCTCTGTTTTTACAGCTGCAAGCAAGGCCTCAATAAGAATTGATCCTGAAAAGCGGGAAGTTTCTGGCAGAAGCGCCTTAACGGCAAGGGGTTATCGCGAGACAGGTTATTTTGTGGTTCAGTTCGATAAGGATTTTGATGGCTTCGGAACCTCTAATCATAACAAGCAATACCCCGAAGTTATTGAGTCGGAATACCTTTTTGTCGAAAAGAATGGCAAGTTGCAAAATGGTTTATTGGGAACTTATAAACAAGAGGACCATGTGGTGCAACGCATTGATTCGGTGGTAGATTTTAATTGGAATTGGTATAAACCAGCGAACGATTTTTCTTTTATTGACTATACAGTTGAATGGAAAGCCAAGCTCAAAGCACCGGAAACTGGTATGTATAAGATTGGTGTGCAAACCACTGGTGATGCTAAGGTTTTTATTGATGAAAAAGCGGTGATTGACAGAATCGAATCGACTGTGTTTGACGCTATGCCAACTCAGAACGAAATTGAACTTGAAAAGGATAAGGTGTATAACCTTCGGGTTGTGTATAACCAGCTTGGAGGTGAGTCGAAAGTTAAATTGAGCTGGGTAAAGCCTGGTAAAAAAGTCGCAAAAGTTCTTTTACCTGATAATAAAGAGCTTCAGTTGTCTACTAAGATTGGTGCATATTTAAAATTTAAAACCTTAGATGGTGAAATTATCAGAGCTAAAATCGGTACATCTTTTATTAGTGAAGAACAAGCCAGACTCAATATCGAAAAGGAAATTCCATCCTGGGATATTGAAACGGTTAAAGAACAAACAGGAAAAAAATGGGAAGAGGAGCTTAGTGTAATAGAACTGAAAGGTTGTGACGATTGCACCAAACAAATCTTTTACACCGCACTATATCATTCATTGCTTCTACCCCGAAATATTTCAGAGCAGGGCAAGTACCGCAGTCCGTTCGATGGGAAAGTTTACGAAGGAGAGAGTTACACCGATTATTCAATTTGGGATACGTACAGGGCTACACATCCGTTGTTGGTTTTGCTAAAACCTCAGCGGGTACCTGGTTTAATTAAAGGTTTGCTAAATGCTTACGACGAAGGTGGCTGGATGCCCAAATGGCCCAATCCCGGTTACACCAATTGTATGTACGGCACACACGGCGATGCGGTTATTGCCGATGCCTATGTAAAAGGAGTAAGAGGCTTTGATGTGGAAAAGGCTGAAGAGGCGATGATGAAAAATGCCTACGAAAAAGGTGATTACATTTATTGGGGACGCTGGGGAGTTGAAGATTACAATACTTTGGGCTATGTTCCAATCGATGTTTGTCTTGAATCGGTTGCCCGAACCATGGAGTTTTCTTTTGATGATTATTGCATCGCCCAGTTTCTTAAGGAAAAAGGAAATAGTGAAAAGGCGGATGTTTTCTACAAAAGAAGCGAGCGTTTTAAAAATGTGCTGGATGACGAAACAAAACTGGTAAGAGCAAAAAACAGGGACGGTTCGTGGTGTCATCCTGATGATGGACAAATAAGTTTGTGGTCGGGATATTCACCCAAAGAAGTTTATAATTATAAGAAAAACTATACGCTGGCAGCCCCCCATAATGTTCCAGCTCTTATCGATTTTCTGGGAAGTAACGATAATATGACTCGTTTTCTGGATGAGCTTTTTGAAGAGGACATTTATTACGTTGGAGACGAATTTTCGATGCATGCGCCATACATGTACAACTTTGCCGATATGCCATGGAGAACTCAGGAAAGGGTGAGCAATATTGTTGCAAATTACTATCTACCTGTTTCTGGTGGTTTACCTGGGAACGACGATTGCGGGCAGTTGAGTTCCTGGTATATATTTTCAGCCATGGGCTTTTATCCGCTTTGCCCAGGTTCTGCCGATTATCAAATTGGTACACCTTGTTTGCCCGATGTTGCCATTAACCTAAACAACGGGATTAAATTTAGGATTAAAGCCAATAATATTAGTCCGAAAAATATCTATATCCAGTCAGCAACGCTGAATGGCGAAGTATATTCAAAAACAGTATTGAACCATTACGATATTTTAAAAGGTGGAGAACTGGTTTTTGAGATGGGAGATAAGCCATCTTCGTGGGGAACTGACGAGGAGGTTTTTAAAGAAAATCTGAAAAAATTCAATCATCCCTATAAATGTAGTACGCCTTATTTAATTAATCCTGAAAAACGTTTTCATAAAGAAGCGGAAATACAGTTGGCTGTAAAAGAGAAAGAAGCTACAATCTACTATACTTTAGATGGAACTGATCCCGATGAGCATTCCATAAAATATGAAGCACCAATTACAATTGATAAATCGGTAAGCTTAAAGGCAATAGCAATTAAACATGGAAGTAAGCCAAGTAGTGTCTATTCTGCACGTTTGTTCTCCTCGATTTTAGTACAGTTGGATGACGGATATCCCAAAATCACTTTTGATAATGTGCCTAAAAAATATGGTGCTACCGATGGAAGTCAATTGGTTGATTTGGAGTTTGGTTCAACAGTTTTTAAGGATGGGAAATGGACAGGGGTGAATGAAAAGGATTTAATAATAAATGTTGATTTAGGTAAAGAAATTGAAATCCGCGAAGTAGAATTAAACACCTTAAGTTCTACACAGGTATGGAGGTTTCCGCCATACAGTATTTCAATCTTGGCAATGGATAATAAAGGTGAATTAAAATTAATTGCTTCTAAGAAGTGTGGAACGATAAAAGAACATTTGAATCAAATAAACTCACATCTTTTAAAATTTGAAGAGCAAAAGGTTCAAAAGCTAAAAATCAAAGTTAAGAATTATGGGAAATTACCAAACTGGCACCCCGGAGCAGGAAAAAGACCATGGATTTTTGTGGATGAAATAAATATTAACTAGAAAAATTATGAAGAAATTTGTAAGCTCTTTATTCTTATCTGTTAGTGTTCTTGGACTATTACTTAATAGTTGTACACAGAAATGGGAAATTAAAAATCCTTACGAAAATGTTGATTGGAAAAATTACAATAGGTATAAAGCAAATCTGCATACACATACCACCTGCAGCGATGGAAAATTGAGTCCTCAACAAGTTGTAGATAAGTATCATGAGTTGGGATATCAAATTTTGGCCATTACAGACCATAATGAAGTAACTTATCCATGGGATTCTTTTTCTCAACTCTCTTTTAGTTCAAAGTCTCAGGAAAGGCTTCAAGTCGGAATAATCGATTCAGGTGCGGTAATTTTTGAGGATCGCAATCCTGATAAGTTACAGATGTTTGCCATTCAGGGCAATGAAGTTTCTTCTCCTCACCATATTGGAAGTCTATTTAGCAATTATCGAAAAGGTTCTGGGGAGGAGTATCAGATAATTGAAGAAATTGGAAAAAAGAATGGACTTGTTATAATAAATCATCCGGGAAGATACACCTCCCGAAACCCAGAAAAATATAATGCGGATTGGTATATGAGATTATTTCAACATTTTGATTTTGTAACGGGCATAGAAATCTATAATCAGGGAGATCGTTATCCAACCGACAGGATTTTGTGGGATTCAGTTTTGGTGAAGACAATGCCGGAAAGACCTGTTTGGGGATACTCCAACGATGATTTTCATGAGGGGATGGAAAATCTAGGACGAAATTGGAACCTGTTTATTTTGCCCGAGTTAAACGAAGAATGTATTAGGCAGGCAATGCACAATGGTCAGTTTTTTCATATTTATGCCCCTAAGGGGCATAATGGACCTAAACTCCCGGTAATTGAGTCAATAGAAGTGAGTTCAAAAAAAGGAATAATTAAGATTAATTCAATAGGACATGATTCTATTCAATGGATTTCTGGAGGAAAAATCGTAAGTACAGGAAATAGTATTTATTTATCAAAGTTTACGGACATAAACGGATATATCAGGGCAGAAATTTTTGGACAAGGTTCGGTTATCGGCACACAACCATTTGGGATTGTACTCAAATGATTCAAGATTTATCAACCGTTAAATGATTGTTTCATACAGTGGTATGGAGTATACTTTATTTTGAGCAAGAGGAAAAAGTTAGGGATGTATTTGTGATACGATAACCATCAAATTATGGAATTCAAGCACAAAGCCAAAGTTAAATGGGTTAAAACGAAATAGTAAAATACGAAATAGTAAAATATTATGAAGAAAATAGTAATAATTCAGCTCTTTTTATTAGTCTCGGTTTGGGGATTTGCTGAAATCAAACAATACAATGTGACTAATTGGGGGATTATTGGTGATAGTAAAACTCTCAATACGGAAGCACTTCAGGCAATTATTGATAAAGTAAGTTTTGAAAAAGGTGGCCAAGTCGTTTTCCCAAAGGGGATATATCTAACCGGTAGTTTAAGGTTAAAATCGAATGTTCACTTGTATTTCGAGAAAGAAGCGGTTTTGTTGGGTAGCACAAATCTTTATGACTATGAAGAGGTTCAAATGCCAGGTAGACCTACCCAGGGAGACCGCGATGATAATTCGCAAATGGCATTATTGGTAGCTTATAAAGCCAAAAACTTTTCCATTTCAGGTAAAGGTAGAATTGATGGACAGGGCAGAGCTTTGGCATTAAACATTGATAGCCTGCACCACATTGGCGAACAAATCGACCCAAAATACAATGTGAAGCGAATGCGTCCGCACGAAACGGCGCGCCCAAAATTATTCCGTTTTTCCATGTGTGAAAATATTATGATTACAGGTTTGGAACTACAAAACAGCGCATGCTGGGGGCTTTCGTTCGAGCTTTGCCATAATTTAAAAATTGACCATATAAAAGTGCTGAACCGGGCTTATTGGAACAACGATGGCATGGATATTACCGATTGCCAAAATGTAAGCGTTACCAACTGCAATGTAAATTCTGCCGACGATGGAATTTGTTTGAAATCGTATTATCCCGATTTTGCCAACGATAGTATTTACATCGCTAATTGTACCATCCGCACCAGTGCCAGCGCCGTTAAATTTGGAACAGCATCATACGGTGGTTTCAAAAATGTAAAAATCGAAAATGTTAAGGTTTACGATACCTTTCGCTCTGCCATTGCCATCGAATCGGTTGATGGAGGCGATATTGAGAATATTGAGGTTTCAAACGTAATAGCTGAAAACACCGGAAATCCAATTTTTATTCGCCTTGGGCACCGTGCGGGCGAAAAGCCCGGAACAATAAAAAATATCTACATCCACGATATGAAATGCCAGGTACCATTTGGCAGACCCGATACCGATTACGACATGCGTGGCCCGGCAGTTAGCTTTTTTCATAACCCTCTGCCATCGCCAATTGCTGGTATTCCGGGACACAATATCGAAAACGTTCGCATTGAAAACGTAGAAATAAGTTATCCGGGGCGTGCTTCAAAAGGAATGGCTTATGTACCGCTAAGCCGTTTGGAGCAGGTGCCTGAGAAAATAAGGGACTATCCCGAGTTTTCCATGTTTTACGAGCTGCCATCGTGGGCATTTTATGTGCGCCATGTAAAAAACATCAGCTTTAAAAATGTTACGCTAAAACTAGACGATTCCGATTTCCGCCCTGCATTTGTTTTTGATGAAGTAGAGGGGATTGAGATGAATGAGGTCAATCTGCCTGCAGAAATGAAGGGTCAATTGGTTTTTAAAAATGCTGAAGATAGAAAGTTGGATTCGCAACTTGATAAACAAGAATTAGAAATAAATTAGTGGTATTAACCAAAAGAGTAACGAATGAAACGCTTAAATAATCAAAACATACTAGCCTTAATTATTGTGATAGCATTAGTTGCTTTTACAGCATGCAATCAAAAAACAGAAAAGAATCAAAAAGATACAATTCAGCCATTAGAACTCGTATACAACCAACTGGATACTGAAAACTCGCGCTGGTTTTTGTTTTCATCGGCTTGCCGCCCCTTTGGAATGGTAAACTTAAGCCCTGACACCCAAATTGGAGGTGCATGGGGAAGTGGTTACCGTTACCTAACCGACACGGTAAAAGGTTTTAGCCACATTCACGCATGGCAATTGTCTGGTTTGTCGGTTATGCCAGTCAGTTTAACGAAAGAAAACAAGGAAACTATCTTTACTAATTTCTATTCGCACTTTAGCCACGATACCGAAAAGGTTTCTCCCGGTTATCATTATTTGAATTTAGACAGATACAACATTGATGCAGAAATTACCAGCACCACACGCGTTGGTTTTCATAAATATACTTATAGAGGCAATGGCAAGCCTGCATTGTTGCTAAATCTGAATACACTGCTTGGTCCATGTGAAAATATGGATGGTGTTTTGCATAAAACGGGTCAGAATTTCGTTTCAGGAGAAGTAACAAATGCTCCAACCCGCCGCCGTCCAAAAACAACCAAGGTATTTTTTAAGATTGAATCGGATGTGAAAATTGTTGATGTTACGAGAGATAAAGAAACGGGAAATTACCTTTTAAGCTTTGAGCAAACAGTCAAACAGATTCAACTAAAAGCAGGAATATCTTACACTTCAATAGAAAACGCTGCAACCAATATTCAAACAGAACTGGCTGGCTGGGATTTTGAAAGCGTAGTGGCTGAATCGAAAAATGAATGGAACGAGCTTTTAAATCGTATTCAAATTAAAGGTGGAACGGAAACCCAACAAAAACGTTTTTACACCGATTTGTGGCATGGTTTGCAAGGTCGTCGCATTATTAGTGATGCCAATGGTGCTTATCCCGATTATACCGGCGATGGATTGAGAGTTGGTCAAATTCAGCTTGGAGAAAATGGCAAACCTAAATTCAACCATTATAATTCAGATGCTTTTTGGGGCGCACAATGGACAATTAATACCCTTTGGGGCTTGGTTTATCCCGAGGTTTACAAGGAATTTGTACAATCTTTAATGTTGTATTACAAAGACGGAGGTATGGTGCCACGTGGCCCATCGGGTGGAAATTACACCTATGTAATGACCGGAGCTTCGGCAACGCCATTTGTGGTTAGCGCCATTCAGAAAGGAATTGTAACCGATGATTTGGAAGAGATTTACCAGGCTTTGAAAAAAGGCCATATGCCCGGTGGGATTATGGCAAAAGCCGGTTACGAACACGAAACTGAACTTGGTGGTGGTTTAGATTATTACATCAATAACGGTTGGGTGCCACATCCAATTCCAGAGGGGAAATTTGGTTATCATCAGGATGGTGCAAGTTTAACCATGGAATATGCCTATCAGGACTGGACTTTGGCACAACTGGCAAAGAAATTGGGGCATAGCAAGGATTACGAATACTTTATGAAGCGTTCGGAAAACTACAAGAATATTTACGATAAAGAAACGACCTGGATGCGCCCACGTGATGTAAATGGCAAATGGCTGGAAGATTTCGATCCCTACAATTACGAGCATGGGTTTAACGAATCAAATGGAGCACAATCAACCTGGTTTGTACCACACGACTTAATTGGCTTGGCAGAACTAATGGGAGGCAAAGAAAAGGCCGTTGAAAAACTAAATCAGCAATTCGAAACTGCCGAAGAAATAAACTTTACCTCTGGTACCTCGCACGATAAAGAACTACATCCTGAGTACAAACGCATTCCGATAAACTACGGTAACCAACCATCCATTCAAACCGCATTTATTTTTAATAAGCTTGGGCGTCCCGACCTGTCGCAATATTGGGCACGCAAAGTGGTTGATAAAGCCTTTTCAGGCTTTTCACCTGCAAGTGGTTACAACGGCGACGAAGACCAGGGATTAATGGGAAGCTTAGCCGTATTAATGAAAATTGGTCTGTTTCAAATGACGGGAGGAACAGAAGACAATCCGGAATACCAGATTGGCAGCACTGTTTTTGATGAGGTGAAAATTAATCTTTCAAATGGGAATACTTTATTGATTAAAACCGAAAATAATTCTGCAGAAAGCTACAAGGTTAATTCCGCAATTTTTAATGGTAACAAACTCGAAAGTTTGGTATTGAAACATGAAGATTTTCTAGAGGGTGGAGAGTTGGTGTTACTGATGGAGAATTTATAAAAACTGTGAGGTTTATATTAAAGTATAGAGATGATGAAAACACTTAATAGACGAAATTTCATAAAGACTACCTCAATGTTGTCGCTTGCACCACATTTTTTGTTGGGGCTACAACATCAGGGAATAAGTTATGCAACAACAAAAATTATTCCGTTGGCAGAATCGCTTTTAAGGAAATGGTGTCGAGCTCTTTTAGAGCATCAAATAAATAATCCAAACGATTTAACCTTGCATGGCGGTATTTATAGCTCTGGTGACAAAGGAATACCAGGACGTTGTGCTGATGCTGTATATCCATTTTTATGGATGGCTAAATATTCTGGAAATTCGAAATATATAGAGGCTGCCAAGAATGTTTATAATTGGGAGCAGCACAATTGTTCGCATGAAAGTGGAGCTTGGTGTAATGATCCCGGTGCACCCAAAAGCTGGAAAGGGATTACGGTTTTTGGAGCCATCACTAAAATGGAGACCATTAATCATTATTCCGATTTATTAGGTGAAAAAACGGTTAGTCAATGGAAAAACAGAACGCAAAAGGCAGCTGAATGGATATTCGAAAATATAGATATTAATTTCGGAAATATTAATTATCCTGCAACTACGCCTTATGCAATGCATTTGGCTGGTGAAATGTTTAACAAAAAGAAGTACACTGTAAAAGCCAAAAAAATGGCAAATGAGATGATGTGCTTCTTTACCACCGACAACTTGTTGTATGGTGAGGGCGGAAAAGAAAAAAACGAGTATGGTTTACATGCAATAGACTTGGGCTACAACGTGGAAGAAAGCCTTCAGGCAATGGCTCTCTATGCACATGCAACTGAAAATGATGAGATGTTGGGAAAGGTTATAAAATCGTTAAAGACACACCTGGAATTTATGCTACCGAACGGAATATGGGACAACAGCTGGGGAACTCGTAATTTTAAATGGACAGTGTGGGGTAGCCGTACCTCTGACGGCTGCCATCCCGCTTATTATTTGTTTGCAGATAAAGAACCTGTATTTGCAAAGGCTGTGTATCAAAATCTGTGTTGTTTAGAGAAATCGACCCATGATAATGTTCTTTCGAGTGGCTTTCACGAACAGTTGGCTCAGGTTAAATCATCTATTCATCATACTTTTGAACACGCCAAATCGTTGACGACCATTTTAAATATGTCACAGCCTAAAATTGAAAATGTTTATGAGCTTCTTCCGCGAGAAAGAGAATATGGCATTAAAAAATTTGAAAGTATTAAAACTACCTTATTTTCAAAGGGAAACTGGCGCGGAACAGTTACTGGCTATAATTACGATTATAAATTACGATACGTTAATACACATTGCAGTGGTGGTGCTTTGTCGTGTTTCTATCACACAAAACTAGGTTTAATTACAGCCGCCAGTATGACGGAATACCAGCGAATTGAAGGACATAATATGTTGGATGCAGATGAGGTAAAACATTTTATGAATCTTACTCCACGGGTGGAATTAAAAAGGAACAATGGCAAGGTTTTTCGAAATATAAGTTACCATAATGCCAAAATAGAATCATTCGAAAGAGAAGATGCTGTAGTAATTAAAACAGAATCGAAATTGGTAGACAGCCAACAAAATACATCAGGATTGGATTCACCAAATGTCAACTGCGAATATAAAATACAAGGAGATACTTTTTTTATTTCAATAAAAACCGATAAGAGCATCAAACAAGGAGAGCTAAAATTTTATTTACCAATTGTAAGTTCTTCTGATGAAAAGATTGAAATGAAAGACCGGGAAATAGTTATAAAAAGAGTAAACGGGAATGTTAGAGTAAAAGCCAGTCAATTAATAAAATATGATACTTTATTGTCTGAACGGGTTTATAATTTTATTCCAGGGGTACAGGCTTTCTCTCTCCAATTTATATGCAATCAATTACATTTAAAACCATTAGAAATTCAGTTTTGCATGAACGAATAATATAGTGGTTGAGGACTTTTCATAAAAAATTATATAAACAATATTCTTAGAACTATGAAATTCAAATTATTAGGATTATTATTAATTGCGATTTTCGGGGGCTGCAAGCAAGAATCTGATGTGTTGTTTTTCGCATCGTTTCGAGGGAATGGTGAAGATGGTTTACATTTAGCGTATAGCGAGGATGGTTATAAATGGACTGTATTAAACAAAGATTCAACTTTTTTGATTCCAAAAGTAGGAGAGAGTGTTTTAATGCGAGACCCGTGTGTGATAACTGGTCCTGACAAAAAATTTCATATGGTATGGACTACCGGTTGGAATGAACACGGAATTGGTTATGCTAATTCAGAAGACTTGGTAAACTGGTCGGAGCAAATTTACATTCCGGTGATGGAGCACGAAGAAAAAGCATTAAACTGCTGGGCACCCGAAATTGTTTATGATGATATTAAGGAACAATACATGATTTATTGGTCAACGACTATCCCTGGGCGATTTCCTGAAACCAAAGGCTCGGGAGGCAATAAATACAACCACCGAATGTATTATGTAACCACCAAAGACTTTCAGAAATTTAGCGAAACAAAGCTTTTCTACGAATATGGTTTTAATGTTATCGACGGCACCATTTTGAAACTAAAAAAGAATGAGTTTGTAATGTTTCTGAAAGATGAAACGAAGGTGCCAAATGTCGAGAAAAACATCCGTTGGACAACTGCATCAAATATCGAGGGGCCATATTCCAAACCATCGGCACCAATTACAGGCGATTACTGGGCAGAAGGTCCTACTTGTGCAAAAGTAGGAGATAAGTACATTGTGTATTTCGACAAATATGAAGTAGGAAAAATGGGAGCTGTAGAATCAACAAACTTAAAAGATTGGAAAGATATCTCTGATAAAGTTTCCTTTCCTCAGGGCACCCGGCATGGAACAGTGTTTAAAGTGCCTGCAAAGATTGCAAAAAATATTATTTCAGCATATAAATAGAAGACCGTGTTCCTGACAAGAGCTTTTTGTTAGCTAAAGAAAGGCTCTTGTCTTTATTATTTTCTAAGGATTTTCTTTAACTCCACCATTCCTCTCGGCAATATAATCAGAAGCCGACTTACCATTAGCCTTTTTGAACAAGGTGTTGAAATGGGAGTAACTACTGATTCCTACTGCATCCATTGCTTCGTTTATGCGGTCGCAACCTTCGTCGAATAATTTAGTGGCGTGAAGTATTTTAATGTGGTTTATAAAGCCTGTGGTTGTTTGCCCTACCAGGGTTTTTAACTTCCTATGCAGTTGCATTCTACTTAATCCAATTTCCATGGCAAAATCTTCTACCGAGAAATTGGGCTCACTAATTCTTTCTTCCACAATCTTGGTTGCCCGGGTAATTAGTTTTTGGTCGAAAGGCGTGTAATGTTTTTTTACTTCAACGGTAATATCCTGAGATATTAAATAATCCTTGAATTTGTTTCTGGTTTCCAGGATGTTTTCAATCTTCATTGTAAGCGCCTGGGTGTTGAACGGTTTGGAAATATAATCCCAGGCACCAGCTTCAAGACCCTCTTTTTGCTGCTCCTCGGCGGTTTTGGCAGTTACCATTAAAATAGGAATATGTGATGTTTCACTATTCTTTTTTAATTCTTTACACATTTCAATCCCATCCATTTCCGGCATCATCACATCAGAAATTATAATGTCGGGGAGTTTATTTGTAGCCACCTTTAGTCCTTTTATTCCATTTGTAGCTTCTAAAACAGAGTATTGGTTCTGTAAAATATTTTTAAGATAAGCCCGTAAATCGTGGTCGTCTTCAACTATTAATATACGTTCTTTTTCACCTGTGCTTTCTTCATGTGGCATTTCCTGCGGAGTCCGAATTTCATCAGTGATAGTTTTCAATTCTCCTGATTCGAAAAATTCATGTTGCTCATAATTGTTCTCTGCAACGGGGATTGAAACAATAAATTCAGTTCCCCCAAAGCGGCTGTCTGCAACATTTATTTCGCCTTTGTGTGCCTTTATCAGGTTGTTGCTTAAATGAAGTCCAATACCCGAAGAAAGGCGGTCTTTGCCATGAAAATAGCGTTCGAAAATTTTATTCTTTTGTTCATCAGGAATGCCTTTACCGCTATCGCGAATAATAATATCTGCAACCTGTTGGTCTTGCTTCCAAATTGGTTTTACTTCAATTTCAACAATCCCGTTTTCAGGTGTGTATTTAAATGCATTTGAAAGTAAATTGTAGGTAACTTTTTCAATTATATCTCTATCGAAAAAACATTTGAACGATGTTGGGGCGATTATTCTAAAGTCGATGCCCTCGTTTTTTGCCTGCCATAAAAATGCTTTTACGGTCTGGTTAAGAAATTCAGCAAGGTTGCTTTGGGTAACTTTTAAGATATTTTTATTGGCATTTATTTTTCTGAAATCCAGTAATTGGTTTACCAGAAACATCATGCGTTTTGTGTTGCGCGATACTATTTTGTAGCAAAAATCGCGATGTTCGGGGCTTAATTTATTTTCAATTAAATCGTTTAATGGACCAATAATCAACGAAAGGGGTGTTTTAAACTCGTGGGCAATATCGGTAAAGAAAATTAATTTTAATTCGTTAATCTCTTTGTCTTTTTTATGCTGAACATGTTCGAGCTCCATTTGGTGCTGCATGCGTTGCCTGTTAATAACGAAATAAAGAATAACAGAAGCAATACCTCCGAATAAAACAAAATAAATAATGTAAGCCCAAATTGAAAGCCACGGGGGAGGAAGTATTTCAATTTCGATTTGCTTTGGAGTGTTGCTCCAGAAACCATCGTGATTAGCTGCATTTACGTTAAAAGTATAGGTGCCTTGTTTTAAATTGGAATAAGTCGCAAATCGGTATTTACTTGTGGTGTTTATCCAATTATCATCGTAACCGTCCAATTTATATTTGAAAGTATTTTCAGATGAATTGGCATAATTGGTTCCGGCAAATTCAAAGAAGAAATTATTTTGTTTATGATTTAATGTAACTTTTTTTGTGAGATTTATAGACTCATTCAGGACTTTTCGACCAAAATAGTTTTGTCCTGGAACAATACTGATATTATGAATTCTAAAATCGGATATGGCAATATTGGCCGGGTAGGGATTGTCTTTTATTTCCGATGGATTGAAAAAGTTAACCCCGTTTATCCCTCCAAAAAACAGAATTCCGTCGTCGGTTTTTCCAACAGCTTCGGTTAAGGTATTTGTATTTAGTCCGTCGTTGTAGTTATAGGCCCTTGTTTCATTTTTTATTGGATTAAAGAATATTAACCCCCGCGAGTTGGCTAACCAAAAATTGCCGGCAGCATCTTCTTCAATACCCATTATTTTTCTATCCTTTATTCCTTTCTTCTCTATTTGAGTGAAGTTTTCCCGGTTGTGTGCTCTCATAAACAGCCCGGCATCGGTTCCAATCCACAGGTTGTTATTCGGGTCTTTATAAAAACACCAAATTGTATTATTCGATATGTGATAATTACCTTGCAACGACTTGTTAAATACTTCTAACGAAAGGAAATCACCTTTGTCGGTAAGGTTCATTTTATACAAACCATGCGATATGGTTCCCATCCAAACACAATTGTCCAATTTGTCGTAATACAAACTCCAAATCCGAAGCTCTTTTAAAATATCGGCTTGTTTAAATTTGTTGTGGGCTCTAAATACATTGTCTTTTGTTTCAACAACAAGTCCGTTGGTAGTGCCATAATAAATGGTTGCATTTGCATCCTGACACATCGAATAAGTCTGTCCCAACACAAAACGACCATTATCATTCCTAAACTTCTTTTTTGTAAATGAATAATCGGAGCCACTACTGACAAAGACTCCATTGTTGCCACCAATATGAATTTTACCATTGAATTTATTAAAACAATGTGCGTCATTGTTTTTTGCATCTAATAGCTTTTTGTACTGCTGCGTTTTTTGGGAATATAGAATACTTCCTTGTGTTAAACTGCTAATATAAATGTTGTCGCCATCGATAAATAAATTACGAACATGGGGGCGAGGCGATATATTTTCAAGGTTTATTAAAGGAATCGATTCAAATTTCTTTTGGGTTAAATTGGCATAACAAGTTCCTTTTCGGTTACCAACCCACAGGGTGTTCGAATTGTCAAGAAAAAGAGCCATAACTGTGTTGCTCATCAAGCTTCTTGACTGGAAAAAACTAGCAGTGAATTTATTTTTTATTTTATAGTTTAGGGCGTCAATTTCAACCAATCCGCTATTCATTGTTCCTAACCAAATACTACTGTTTTTTGAACTACACAGTGTGCGGATATTTATGTTTTCTAATAAGTTTGGCTTTTGAATAAGCTGTTTTGTGCGAGGTTCAAAAATTAGTAATCTGTAGTCTCCTGTAGCCCAAATGTTATCGTTAACATCTTTAGCAAAGTGTCGAAAAATACTATTTCCAAATTCAGTTAACTGTTTGCAATTATTACCTTTCATTTGCCAAATTCCATGGTCGGTGGCAAAGAAAGTTCCGTTTTCGTTTGTGTTCAGAATATGGTTTACAGTTATTCCGGTAAGAGGTAGCTGCAAAATTTCAAGTGCGGGTTGGTCGGCATCTGTTAGTTTGAGGATGCCATTACCGGTGGCAACAAAAATTTCGCCTTTATCGTTTTCAGCAATGTGTTTTATAATGTTGAAACGCTCTGGAGTTTCAATCCGAACAAACTTTTCGGTGGTTAAAGAATAATAATTTAATCCGCTTCCATCTGTTCCAATCCAAATTCGTTTTTTCGAATCCTCGAATAAACATAAAATTCGGTTACTCGATAAACTCTCAGGGTTATCAGTTTCACTAACAAAGTTCTTAACCTTTAAGCCGTCAAAACGGTTTAACCCATCGTAGGTGCCAATCCATATAAATCCCTGGCTGTCTTGAAATATACAACTAACATCGTGCTGAGTTAAGCCATCGTTTACGGTTAAGGTTTTAAAACGCAATTCCTGAGCATTACTATTCATCGAGAATACCAACAAGCTCAGGAAAAGCAAAAATCTTATGGGAGATGTTATTTTTAGTTGTTTCAACTGCATAAGATTTGAGTATTTATTCAGCGAGTATTATCAAGCACTAAAATAACATAAAAGATTTTGATGGTTGTTATTCTGTTAGTTAATTACCGCTTCTATTCTAAAATACCCAAGGCTCTCTATATTCTCGCGTGGACAGTGCAAGTGCTTCTGGGCTTGCATTTACAAGTTCCTGTTTTATCGGATTCCAGTGAATGGTTTCTCCGGTAAGGTAAGCAATCTCTCCCAGCAAACCGGCTGTAATTGAACGGAAACCTGCGTCAACAGGAGCAACCGTTTTTTCTCTTGATTTTACACAGTCGATAAAGTTTTTATAATGATTGCCCGATTCGTAAAGATGAATGCCATTTTCAGGAATAACTTCTTTCAGTATATTTTCGTTGCTGGCTTTTAGCCCCTCTTTTCTGCTGGCGTATAACCAGCCATTTTCACCGTACCAGCAAACTCCATGTTTGTGTGGTGTAAACGATTCGCTGCACAAACGAACAGGAACTTCATTTGACATATTCATTTGAATATCGAAAGAGTACGGAACATCAAAAATTGTATTTTCGCGGAAAGTAGCATCTCCTGTAATTTCTACCGGTTCTGCATTATTGGCTTCCATCGACCATAAAGCAATATCCATGTGGTGTCCAACCCAATCGGTTAGTTGTCCGCCAGAGTAGTTTCTTAACCAGCGCCAATGTCCGTGTAAAACACCCCTGTATTCCAGATATTCAGCCGGACCAACCCAGAAATTATAATCAATTTCTTTGGGCGGTTCTTGTATCGGAGGTATTCCTATTTCTTTTGTCATATTTGGTATGCCAACTTCAATGCGTTCAATTTTACCAAGTACACCATTGGCAACCAGCTCGCAGGCGTGCCTAAAGTGTTTCATGCTCCTCTGCTGGCTTCCGGTTTGAAAAACAATGTCGTTGTCTTCAATTGTTTTAACTAGTTTCTTTCCCTCTTCAATTTTTCGAACCAAAGGCTTTTCTCCATAAATGTCAATTTTTTTATTGGCAAAAGCATTATACAGCAACATGTGCCAATGGTCTGGTACCGAAATCACAGCTGTGTCAACCGATTCTTTTTCCAGGAGTTCGCGGTAGTCTGTATATGCTCTACAATCTTTATTCTCATATATTGACCAAATTGCATTCTGCATTTTCGTTAAAAAGTGCGTGTCTAAATCGCAGGCTACAACTACCTGAACTCCCTTTTGTTTTAATAAACCTGTTAAGTTGGTATTTCCTCTGCCGCGTACACCTACTGCTGCAAGTGTAATCCTGTCGCTGGGGGCTGTATGACCGTTTTTCCCGCGCGAGCAAGCCGGGATTATTGTTGGTGCCAATATCGTTCCGGAAGCCAGTAATGCGTTGTTCTTTAGGAAGTTGCGTCTGCTTGTATTGTTCATTGTTTTTGGTATTATCGGTTTAATACTGAACTTTTAAGGAAGCTCATAAGTTCCGTTGAGTTTTATCTTTTCCACAAACTCATTTTTCCTAAACTCCCAGTCTTTTTCTGTTTCTATCTTTTTCCCAAGAAATTCCAGGTTGTCAAGATAAACATCCTCAATATTCCCTTTTTCGCTGAATCCTTTAAAAATAACGGGTTGTTCTTTTCCGCTTAAATATTTTATGTTTGAAAAATGAACATCGCGAATTATTCCAAGGTCTTTGTTAACTGTCCACGCTGTTAGTTTTTGTTCCAGTTTAATTAACGGTTTTAGGGAACGTTCAATGGTTATGTTTTCGAAGTTTACGTTGGTAACCCTGCTCGAATCGGCAACTAAAATACCAATAACTCCTTGTCCTTCCACAGCATGTGTTGCATGAATAATATCGCAGTTTCGGAATGTGATATTGTGTACGGGCATTCGTGTTTCGTACGTTACTCCCAGTGCATAACCCCAATCACTCCAAATAACACAATCTTCAACAGTGACATTCGATGTTGTAGTTTGTGGCTGTGGAATTTCCGTAATAAAAGCATCCATATTTCCGGTGTCCATCGATTTCATAATAATACCATCGTCGCGTTGGCGCATAAAACAGTTCTTAATATGAACATCCTGACTTAAAACAATATTAATCCCGTCGGTATTAAATCCCCAGGCAATTTCTTTCAGGTTATCGATTACAACATTTTTCGACCGGTAAATGGTTGCGTGCCAGCAATTGGCTCCCCTTAAAATTACTCCTTCAATTTCCACATTCTCGCAGTTGTTTATGTGAATTGGATTTTTTCTTCCATACTTTTCTGCAACTCTGGTAAAATCGATTATTCCCCGACCTTTAATTTTTATGTTTTTTGCTTTTATGGCTTCAATACCGTGGTCGTATCGTTTAAGTTGAATCGTTTCCTCTTCTCTTCCTTCGTAACGATAAATTGAATCGTTTTCAAAAACATCGAAATAAAGAACTGCTCCACCATCGACAAAAAGTGTTTGATTGCTTTTTAGTTTAATGGTATTTAAAACATGCTCACCCGGGCCATAGTAAATAATGTTTTCATCATTGGTGTTGGGCTTTTCCATCATTGGATTAGCAAACAGGTGTAAAACCCGTTCCTCGCTGCCGTCGGGTTCAATGGTAAGTGCTCCCGGTTCATCAATATAAAATTCAATGGTATTGTTTTTAACCACAGGTTTTATGTTTCTCGAAAGTGGTCGCACAACAGCTGTATTTATGTTGTGGTTTACTTTTATACTCACCTTTACTTTCCCCGAAAAGTCGAAGTAACCAAACGATACGGTGGAGTAGGGTATTCCGGTTTCTCCAAAGTGTTTGCCTTCTGTAAAACGGGTATCATAAACCTGTGCATCGTAACAAAATACTTCGTTATTGTTTGCCCAAACTTTGTAGTCGTTTGACGCCTTTTCGTTGGGAGGAGCGTCGTATACTTTTATTGACGTTTCGTTGCCACAAGAGCCTAAAAAAGCTAAGCTGAGTAGTAACGCTGCTGTTAATGTAATTGATAGATATTTCTTCATCTGTTTTGTTTTATGTAGCCTTTTCATGGGTGAGATAAAAGTTCTGTCATATTCTGACGCTGCTCAGTATTATATCTCAGCCATTGGCTGTTATTGGTTTTGGTAATCCGAATTATTTACCCAATGCAGTGTTGGCGTTTCTTCTCCATTGGTATATCTTTCGTAGTAATTCATCAGTTTTGGTGGATATACTTTGTAACTGTCAAACACATCGCCATTGCCTAAAATTCGTGGGTCTTCCTGTTCTGTCAGTTCATTTATCATTTGTTCTGACATTTGAGCTTTTATGGCGGCATATTTTTCCTCTTCTGCTAAATTTTTCATGCAGAATGGGTCTTCGCTAACATTGTAAAGTTCTTCATCTGTTCGTTTATTAAAATTCAGTTGCCAGATGTAATCCATTTTTGTTCCCTTGGTTTCAAGGCAAACTGTTTTTGTAGGACTTCCATCGCAGTTTAAATAGCCTGTTTCGGGATTTCCAACGGGCCAGCGGTCGGTTTTAAAGTTGCGCAAATACAAAAAGTCTCCTTTTCTGATGCCGCGGATGGGATAGCCCTGGTTGTTTGGGCGACCAATATCATGACGTTCTTTACCAATCAGAACATGGTCGCGTTCAGGATTTACCTTGCCCGATTTGTTAGAAAGGATAATATCTGTAAGGCTCATCCCATAGAATGGTTTCATTCCTGATTCTTCGTTTGTAATTCCGCATAACTCAAGTAGGGTAGGCGCTATGTCGGTAAACTTCACAAAGTCATCAACGCTTCTGCCAACATGTTTAATTCCATCTTTCCACATAATGGTCAGGGGCAAATGGTTCGACATTTCATACTCCTGTCCTTTTATCCGTGGGAAAGGCATTCCGTTATCGGCAGTAACAATAACAATGGTATTGTCGAGCATATCCTTTTCTTCAAGAGTTGTAAGAATTTTCTGAAGCTGTTTGTCGAAATATTCTAACTCAAAAGCATAGTCGAGCATATCGGTTCTTACCGAATCGTTATCGGGCCAGAAATCGAATACTTTATCAATCTCTGCCAGTTTTTTTCCGTATTTTAAACCCGATGCATATTCATAGGCACGATGTGGTTCCCAGCCGCCGTACCAAAAGAAAAATGGTTTATTCTCTTTGTTATCAGACAAGAATGATTTGAAGTTTTCGGAGTAATCGTCAACACTAATTTCCGTTGTTGGAGGTGTGGTTTTAATTTTACGATAAGCGTTGACCAACAAGTCTCTTTTCGAACCATCTTCGTGGTATGCAACTCCGGGTACCCAGCCTTTGCCGGTATATCCTACGTGGTAGCCATTGTCGGCAAGTGCTTCAGGAAAACTTTTAAACTTGATTGGAAAATAAGGCATGTGGTTGCATGCTTCTTCCAATTGCCACGAGTTACGTCCGGTAAGTATACAAGCCCGCGACGGAGCACATTTGGCGTTTGGCGTGTAGGCATTGTTGAATAATACCCCTTGTTCGGCTATTTTATCGAAAGCCGGAGTGCTAACCCACGAGCATCCGTAAGCTCCCATGTGCGGGTACGAAACGTCGTCGGCAATGGCAAGCAAAATGTTTGGTTTTGGTGCTTCTTTTTCTGTGTTCGAAGTGCAGCCAGTGGCAAAAACAAACATCAGGACGAAATAAACCAGTGTTATGTAATTCTTCATTTTATAATAGTTTTATTTAATTGAAACAAAAGGTTTTAATTGAATTTTTGGGTCTTCAATATCTTTAAGGTGTTTGCGCAGCGCATTGTGTAATACTTTTAATCGAGGCGTTTGGACAATATCAGAAATCGGTTCGTTTGGACTAAGAATAAGCGGATTCATCTGAAATGGGTCTTCTTGTAAATTATAATAGGTGAATTGATATTCTTTTTTGCTTAGTTTTTCGGCAATGTAAATGTCGTTTGCTGTACGCACCGCTCTCCAGTTTCTTAATTCGAGGAATGCATAAGGGCTGTTGTTGTTCTTTTTGTTAAAGAACAATGCGCTGTTGTCAACACCGTCAACAGCTTCGCTAAATTTATATCCAAGCATTCCCAATAATGATGGAGCAACATGTACTGAATTGAATACTTCAGATTGTTCGCTACCGGCAGGCACATGTTCGGGCCAGCGAATTATAAAAGGTACTGCAATCGATTCTTCCATGGGAATTCCCTTGGTCATGCGCCCTTGCGAGCCCATCATTTCGCCATGGTCGGCAGTAATTATAACAATGGTTGTTTCCTTTAATTTTTTATTCGGATAGCGTGGGTCGGGAGTATTGGCAAGGTATTCATCCAGTTGTCCAAAACAGTAGTCAACCGAGTTAACTGCACCATAATAACCTGGTAGGCACTTTGTGCGCGAATAATGGTCTTTGGGAACGTTCGGGCGTTTCCGTAATCCTGCTTTTACTGCATCCGAATGGTTTGCTCCATCGCGGTATTCTTTTTCGAATTCCATAGGTGCCCTGTAACTCATGTTTTCAGGCCCAGGAGAGCGTTTGCCATGGTATTCATCCCCTTCTTTTTTCCCCGCGATATGCCACGAGCCTTGGTTGCCTTCAACTGGTTTTGGGCCGTGAATAGTGTGAGGAGGGTTGTACGATATATACAGTGCAAATGGTTTTTTGTTGTCACGCACTTCATAACTGTTTTCCAAATAATCAAGTGCTTTTCGGGTTAGGTGGTTCGGGTTCCAGCATTCCTCTTTGCTTATCTCTTTATCGGCATAATCTTTCGATGGGAAAAACGGATTGGGCAGTACTTTCCCGCCCGGAGTGTATTCGCCCCTTCCATCAATTTCATCTTTTGCATGATAAAGCCTTGTGTCGAAATGCTGATGATTGTGCCCTGGTGAGCCGTACCAATAATCAAAACCTCGTTTTTCCGATTCGTAATATTTACCGTCGTCAAGCCAGTGGTTTTCATCCATTGCCATGTGCCATTTACCAATGTGGGCAGTTTCGTATCCATTCTCTTTCAGTACATGAGCAATCGTTTCATTGTTGAACTTAAAATTCTCGTAGTTAGAATTTGCAATCAAACCATGAGTTGTCGGATATTGTCCTGTTATTAAACTTGCCCGGTTTGGCGAACAAATTGGCGAACATGCAACGGCATTATGAAAAATCATACCTTCCACCGCACATCGGTCAATATGCGGTGTGTGAACAGGGTCTCCCTGGTTGTAAGTATTGTCAAATCGCGGGTCGCTATAATAGCTCATAGCCATGCGTCGCCATTGGTCGGCGTATACGTAAAGAATATTTGGCTTAATCTCTTCTATGCTTTGTTTCTTTTTTGTGAAACTATAAATACTGAACACAGAGGCTAATGATGCCAGTACGAGTATGATACTTAGTGTCTTATTTTTGAAGTTCATTTTATAATATTTTCTATTTTCTCACTTTGATAATTGCAGCCATATACTTTTCAGGAAAAGCAACTGTAAATACACCGGTTCCGTTTTTTATTTTTATTCCCAGGTCAACCGGGTAAAGGATTTCCGCTTTTCCATTGTTCTTTTGGTTAATTTGAACAACATCATTTCCTGACAGGCGCCAAACGGCATAATAGTCATATTCCTGGTTTTCTAATCCTACAGCAACCGGAGTGATTTTGTCCTCTATACTTGGCATTCCCAGAGGAAAGAATGGTGTCGATTGTGGGATTAAGGGAGCCATTTCTTCTTTGTAGATTTTAATGCCATTCTGTACCTGTGCAAAACTTTCTTCAGGCAATTCAGCTAAATGTCCGCTTTGGTGAATTCTTCCCATCATAGCGTTAACCATGTTGAATGAAGCTTCGTATTTATCGCCGTCTCGCATGGGGTACGACCATACAGCCAATTGTTCGGGTAGTACGGCAGCCATTGTTCCTACAATTATTGATGGGTACTTTTTATAATCGGTTTGGTCGCTCGACGATTGTATTTGATGTTGCGAAAGCATGGCATAATCCATACGGCAACCACCACTTCCACAATTCTCAATTACTAAATTTTCGTTCTTTTTGTAAACGCCTTTCATCCAATCCAGATAAGCACGTTGATGTTCCAATAAGCCTTGTCCCATGCTGCTGGCATCGGTTTCTGTTCCCATCAATGAATTTACATTGTAGTCCATTTTTATGTAACCGGCACCGTAAGTATCTACAACCCGGTTAACAACTTCGTTGGCATGATTTATAACTTTAGGGTTTCTAAAGTCGAGCATATAACTATCGTTGTCGATTACACGCTTTCCGTGGCGCATTAAAAACCAGTCGTCAGGTTTCGTTTTTAAAGGTGAATTAATTCCGGCTCTTTCAATTTCCAGCCATAAACCAGGTGTCATTTCATTATCTCGAATATTACTGAGTAACTTCTCTATGCCTCCAGGGAATCTGCTTTCACCGGGTTGCCATAATCCAACGGCATCCCACCATTTTTCATTTTGCTCGGCATACCAACCTGCGTCAATTACATAATAATCGCACCCGGCTTTTGCTGCTGCATCAATTAATGGAAGCTCTTTTTCGGTTGTTGGGTCGCCAAACAGGCAGTTCATGTAATCGTTAAAAATTACCGGACATTCAACATTGTCGGGGTGGGGGCTTAAACATGCTGCACGGCGGTATTTTGTTAAAGCAGCCACGCCTTCGTCAAATCCGCCAGTAACACAACCAATAGCAACGGGTACGGTTTGGTATTCTTCACCCGGTTCTAGCGATTTCCATGCCTGATGGTGTTCTTCATCCGGTCCGCCTAAATAAATATAAGTTGGAGTACTTTCTGTTTGTCGTTGTTCGCCACTTGCTCTAACATTCGAAAACTCCCAGTGCCATGAGCCATTGTGTTCAATTTGCCAAAACCAGGTTAATCCTACAGCTGTATTTTCAACCATTGCCATGGGAAGTTCTTTTATGGTAGACCATGAGCCCAGATTGTTGTGAAATATACCCGACAATTGGAAAATGCCATTGGCTCCCCATCCGCTTTCTGATGGTTTTTGATTGTGCCATTGCCCTTCTGCTTTCCAGCTGTTATGTGCCCAATGGATAAGCAATTTGTCATCAATGCTTCCTTGTCCTAGGTTGCCAATGTTATTAATCATTGCCGAGCTTAGGTGGTTAATTCCAACGCTTTCTTTGCTATTGTTACGAACCTTGGTATATCGACGACAGGTGTTGGTTCCCTTGTAGAAATCGTAATAAGAAATTACATCCAGCTGAAGTGCAGCATCTTTTTGATAGATGATATACCTGGTTCCCCAAGGCATTTCCATTTCTTCTTTTTTATCGAATTGAAGTCGTAACCCGGGCATGCCGCCACATAACTTTACGCCGTGGTGCGAGGCTCTGTTTTCCCCGGTACAATGCAGTGAAACTTCAAGGTCCGATTCGGCTATGGTTGATGGCAATTCAGTATTCCCATTGTAATCGGTGGGTAGAATTAAGCGTTGTTTTAGCTGGTTATTCGAATTGATTTCAAACAGAACCTCCAGCTTGTTATCTCCAAGTTTGAACTTATTTTCCTGTGCAAAAAGTTGTGTTGTGCACAGAAACAGGATTAGTAAAAGGATTGAGTTTTTTGTGTTCATCTTATGTTGTCTATTTTTTGATTTTTTCTAGAAACAAGCCATCCAAAGGAGGTAGGGTTACAGTAGCCGAAACGCGTTTACCATTATTAACTTTACTGTCTTGTTTGGATGTTGCTGTTAGTCTTTTCAATTTTGTATTGGGGAAAAGTTTTTCAAGATTAAATTGGTATGGTAAGGTTGATGGATTAACTAATACAACTCCATTTTCAAACTCACGCGCCAATGCTTGTGTGTCGTTAATCAGCTTGAAATTTTTGATGTCGATATTGCCAGCGCCTTCTATCTCAATTTCTATATCCGCTTTTTGTGAATCAAGCTCGCGGAAATAGAAATTACATGGAGAGTAATCAGTGCATCCAATATAATTCAGAACTTTCTCAGCGTTGTGCTTATTGGGATTTATTCCAACAAGTTTTGCTGAAATATGGCGTGGAATAATTTCCTTAAATCCTGATAATGCCATTTCCGATTTGGCATCGAAACTTATTATAATATCCCCTTCTGGAAGATATATATCTTTTAAAATAAGCTTCATGTTGCCATTTTCACCCTGTTCTGGTGAAATTTTCAATTCATTTTTATCTGCATGAACCACACTGTTGACAGGTTCAATGCTCGTGTCTTCAAATGAAAAAGCGGTCTTCGTATTTTTTAATTTTGCGATGTCAATCATTTCACCTTGGGGTGCACCAAGCCAGAACGGCTCATTCTCTATTCCTTTTACCAATTCATCGGCAATGCCTTTGCGATAACCTGTTTGGGGCTTTGTATGACGGAAGGTATTAGCAGAAATACCCAAACATTGTGCGGTAGCCAAAACCATTCGCTCCCTTTTTTGTTTTTGTGCTTCGCTGCCATCCATTTTGTCTTTGTGGGTTACATAAGAAAAGTGTGGCGTAATTCCATGTTTTTGCCAATAGCTGAAAAAACTAACCGGTTTCGAGAACTCCTTATAAACGTCGCTCCAGGAACATAAGCCTTCAGCTTCCATTCCATTTGCCAAATCAACCGCACGCATTGCGTAGTCTACTCCACCATCGCCTATCAGCAAGTTGTTATCTCCAAGTTCATTTCTCAGGAGCTCGTAGAAATGGTAAGTACCAATGCCAAAAACATTTTCATTGTTTAAATAGCCTTTATCAGCTTCCCCATCTGTGTTGATATCAACATAGCGCCCAAAGGCAGATTTATCCATTGTCCACGAAGCAATGTCAAACTGAATTCCGTTAAAGGCAAAAAGTTCACCATCGTTGACAAACCAGGAACCTATTTCCTCTGCAAAAATATCGGCACATTGTTTCCCATTTTTATCGGTTGGGCAAGTGGATGCAAGGTTATAATACCACATCAGGTTATTGCTTAGTGGTCCCCACGGTCCTTCAACAACATGCGGTGCTATATATGTTGTTTTAGCTTTAAAATCTTTGGCTGAAGTTCCATACCTTCCACGAAGTACCTTTATTGCATCTTTACCTTTCGAAATAAGAGTAACTTGCTCGGCTTCATTCCAGAGTTTTTCTCCTTTATCATTAACCGGAACAATAACAATGTCATCGTTCTTTTTTGCATTTCTGCCAAATCCTAATTTGAAAAGTGAAACATCCGAAACGTGCAGTACAGAGTCGTTTGCAAGAATATCTTTATTGAGAAAACAGCCGGGATGATAAATCCAGTGTCCCGCGGAATAAGCCTCACTACGCCAGTTAGGGTCACGTGAGCGACCATTAAAGTGCAGTAAAACCAGTTTTTCCGGATTTTCAATAGCAAAGCGGTTCATGTAGGTTTGTGTTTGAACTTCAGTCATTCCAAAAAGCTCTTCACACATAGCTTTATTACAAACTCCACCCAAACGTTGGTATTCTTTTTCCCATTGCGAGTAAGTGAAATTTGTAACCTTCTCAGGAGATCTAAAAAAGAATGCCTTTGGGAAATTGGCATTAAATAGTTCTTTATCTGTTAGCGGTGTGTCGAAGTAATGATTAACCTTATCTATAATTACTTGAACTTTGTTCTTTCTGTCAAGAATTTTCTTTAGCTCCTCTGTGCTTTTAATCTTAAACTCAGCATCAATCGTAAAAGCATAAGCATGTATTAAATGTGGTCTTACGTTTTGGATATTGGCATTTTTAAGAAGTTCATCAGACAGGGATGGAATCTCATTTTTCTTGAATCCTTCTTGATTTGCAATTGCCTGATCTGGGTTGTACTGTACATTCAAAAACGAATTTTGATTTTGTGCAATGGCATTGAAACAGGAACAAGTAATTACTATTAGTAGTAAGCATATTCCGATTTTACTTTGTTTAATTCTGAAAGCAAAAGATGTTTCAGGCAAATCAAACCAATATTTTTTTGTCAAATTTTTCATTTTTTTTAGTTACTCCTAGTTCAATTTTAAATAGTCCGTATGTGAGAAATGAGATGTTATTCTTTCGCTTTTTATTTTCGAAAAATTACTTGGTTTCTAAGTTTTCAATTCACAATCTAACAAGAAAAAATAAAGAAATAATGCATGGTCTAATCTGAATTTTGACAATTGGGGCAGTTGTTACATTGCCGATAAAATATGTTACAATAGCAAAAGTCGAAACGACCGAATTGCCTGTTGTTGCTGATGTTTGTATTTAATATTGTTACAATAATATCAGAGAATGTTACAATTGATGATGTGGTTTAAAAGGCTCTATGTCTATTTTTGAAGTGTCGATTTCCACATGATAAATTACACGTGGATTTCGATTCGAAAAATTAGGATGGAGGAAAATAATCTAATCAATAAACTAGTAAAAAACAGACTATGAAAAAAAGTATATTATTGCTCTTAATTGTTTTGTGCACGTCCATATATGGGATGGCACAAAAGAGCATTAGTGGTGTTGTTACCGATAGTAATAAAGAACCAATGCCTGGTGTTACTGTTGTATTTAAAAATACGACAACAGGAACGGTAACAGGTATGGATGGGAGCTATAAGTTAAATGTTCCTGGTGATGCCAGCATTTTGGTTTTTTCATTTATAGGAATGGAAACAAAAGAAGTTGAAATTAACGGACAATCTGTTCTTAATGTTCAACTTGAATCGGCTGTGACTGAGTTGGATGAGGTTATTGCAATTGGTTATGGAACAGTGAAAAAAAGCGATTTGACTGGTTCTGTAGCAAGTGTAAAGGCGGCTGAATTAGTGCAGGCAAGCCCAACATCTGCCATTGATGCCTTACAAGGGCGTGTGGCTGGCGTTCAGGTGAAATCACAGTCGGGAGAACCTGGTGGGGCTGTACATGTTAATATTCGGGGAGTTAATTCTATTACCGGAGGTTCTACCCCATTATATGTAATTGATGGGATACAGATTGATGCAAATGAGGCTGATGTAGCTACTTCCAGTATTGACAATTCTAATTCATTTAATCCTCTGGCAGGATTGAACCCTGAAGATATTGAAAGTATGGAATTTTTAAAAGATGCTTCTGCAACGGCTATTTATGGTTCGAGAGGAGCTAATGGTGTAATTCTTATTACAACAAAGACTGGTAAAGGTGGTAAGGTGACTTTCAATTATAGTGCAAATGCAGGATTTTCTAATGCCACCAATAAAATAGTGATGTTGGACGCAGATGAATATATAGATTATGGCATAGAATATGGGTATGAGAATTTTTTCGATGAGGAAGGTAATCTAAAAGATTTGTCTAATGCTAAAAAGTATAATTGGGAAGACGAAGCCTACAGAACAGCTTTTTCTCAATCACATACTATATCATTGTCAGGAGGTACGAAAGTAACTAACTATTCTGCAAGTTTGGGATATTTAGATGAAGAAGGGATTTTGGTTAATAATAGTTTTAATCGTCTTACCGGTAGAATGAATTTAAGCCATAAGTTTTCAGACAGGTTTAAGGTGGATTTCGGAATGACCTCGGCTGATACCGAAACCAATGGCTTGACAAGTGGAGGAGGTTACGGAGGAGTTGCAAGATCTGTATTAACCCGTAGTCCGGTTATAATTCCAGACCCAGCTGATGATTCTGAAACTTTCAGCTCCCCCATAGATGAAATTATGTATTCAGATGTAATTTCCAAGCTATCAAGATATTTACTATCTCTCGGATTAACTTATGATTTTTCTAAGAATTTTTCCTATAAAATTTCAGGAAATAGTAACAAATCAAAATCAAAAGGAAAGGAATTTTATACTATAGAAACAAGACGAGGAAGATATGACAATGGACGTGCTGTATTAAAAGAAATTAATACCGATAATTATACATTAACCAATCAATTAGATTATAAAGGTAATATAAATAAGATGCATCGTTTTTCAGCCTTTGTTGCATACGAAATTAGTGAAAACGCAAGAGAAGGATTTGCTGTTGATGTAATAGATTTTCCATATGAAACCACTGGATACAATGATATTAAAATAGCTTCGGCTGCAAAAGAATATACATCTTTTAAAGAAACATACCATAGGGTATCTTATTTGGGAAGGCTTAATTATAACTATAAAGGGAAGTATTTTGTAACAGGCTCATTAAGAAGAGATGGTTCTGATAGATTAAGCGAAAAAAACAGATTTAAGAATTTCCCTTCAGCGGCTTTGGCATGGACGGTAAGTAATGAGAATTTTCTAAAAAAATCAGAAATGATTACAAACCTAAAAATGAGGCTTAGCTTTGGCGAAACAGGAAATGAGCGTATTCCAACGGGTTCCTCTTTCTCACGATTTTCAGATGCGTATGTTACTATTAATGAAGCTGAGGTATTCGGTTCGATTCCATCAAGAGTGGCGAATCCTGATTTGGATTGGGAAACGACCAAACAATTTAATGGAGGTTTTGATTTGAGTATGTTTAAAAGCAGAGTGAATTTAACTTTTGATGCGTATAAAAAAGAGACAGTAGATATGCTTTTGGATAAGCCACTGTCGACCCAGGCGGGGTCACATTCAAGGATAGAGAACATAGGGAGTCTTCAAAACAAGGGATTCGAAGTCGTTTTAACAACACATAATTTATCAAAACAAAAATTCTCATGGAAAACAGATATCTCAGTTTCACACAATAAAAATGAGGTAACAGCCCTTGGAAGTGAAGGAGAAATTATTCCGGTTTCTATCGGACGTGCCATAATTCAAACTATATCACAGATTGAGGTTGGACAAGCTATTGGCTCTTTTTATGGTTATGAATGGGATGGGATTTATCAATTAGATGATTATGAGGATGTAGATGCACGTATCCTTAAGCCGGGCATTATTAGTGGTCCTAAAACAACTACCAGGGCAGGGAGCTTAAAGTTTAAAGACCAATTAACTGTTGATACTGATGGTGATGGGGTGCCAGACGCAGGAGATGGCATTATTAACGACGATGATAAAATATATCTGGGGAATAGTAACCCTGACTTTTTTGGAGGGATTAACAATACCTTTAAGTATGGGAATTTTGATTTTAACTTTTTTCTTGAATGGCAGTATGGGAATGAAGTGTTTAATCAATCAAAGTATAATTTAGAAGGACAAAATCAGTTTAATATTACTCAAGAATTTTATGAAAATAAATGGACTGAAGATAATCCGACCAACAAATATCCTGGTTTGACCAGGGATAATGATAATGCAAATCTGGTTTCAAGTTATTTTGTGGAAGACGGTTCTTATTTAAGACTGGCAAATGCCACATTAGGTTATAGTTTACCTGAAAACCTAATAGGTAGAATAGGTTTTAGCAATGTAAGGTTTTATGTTACGGGTACAAACCTGGGAATATGGACAAAGTACACGGGGTATGATCCAGATCTTAGCTCGGGCAATATACTTTTGCGGGGTGTAGACAGGGCTTCGTACCCAAGGAACAGAAAAATTATTTTTGGTTTAAACGTAACATTCTAATTGAAAAACAATGAAAAGATTATATAAAATAAGTTACATTTTTATCATCGCATTGACTTTGTTCTCTTGTGATGATATATTGGATGGAAGCCCGGAATCATTTATAACAACTGAAACGTTTTATAATACAATAGAGGAGGCTGATATTGCACTTTCGGGAGCATATTCTGTTATTAATGCAAATAACGTGGCAGGAAGAGGTAATCGAAATACTTTTGCCAACGGGTTATTGTACATGTTAAACGGGGGTACCGATGAGATGATTCTTAGAGATGGGAATGATCAGGTTAGACCTTTTGGTGTTGCGTCATATAATGGAGAAGAGTCACATTTAATTTACAATTGGTATTATTGGTATGCCGGAATTAACGCTGTTAATATTCTTTTGGACAGACCAGAACTTATGGATGTAGCTGAAGCTGATGAAAATAGAAAAAATGAAATGATTGCCGAAGCGAGGTTTTTAAGAGGCATTTACCATATGTATCTGGCAAAAATGTTTGGCGGAATCCCGGTTAATACCACCGCAATTGCAGATCCAATGCAAGAAAGGCAGTCGTTAGAGGCTGTGTATACTCAGGTGACAGAGGATTTGTTATATGCTTATAACAATTTAAATAATAGGGCTACACATTTAGGAAGAGCCGACAAATGGATTGCCGGAGCTTATTTGGCAAAAACATATTGTTATTTGGGTAGCTGTAAAACGAACAATGTAAGTGAAAATCTAAATTTCCCTTTGAATAGCTTTCAGTGGGTTGACGCAAATGAAATGTACTCAAAAGCATTGCCGATATTATCAGATATAGAAAGGGATGGTGGCTATGTTCTTGTTGAAGAGTATGACAGATTGTTTAGGGCAACAACTTCCGAAGATCAAAGAAAAGAATGCCTGTTTATGGCCGAAGCAAATGATAATCTTACCACAAGATCGACTAATAACTGGTATCGTATATTACTTGGAAGGGGAAATTATAGACAAGGAGGAGGACCCACCGATTTTTTACCTACGGTTGAATTGTATAAAATTTACGATGCTGCAGATATTCGAAGAGATCATAACCTTACCGATGGTTTGCAGAGAAATCCCGTTCCGGTAGATATTGATGGGTATACTTATTATACACCATTTTTGATAAAAGATATAGATAAAGCTGGTAGAAATTATAGTCAAAGTAAATTTAGGGTTCAGGGAATAGAATCAAGAACTTTTACAGATAAATTTAATACAGAAGGTAATTTCCCTTTAATACGCTTAGCAGATGTTTTGCTATTAAAAGCCGAGGCTGAGTACTATACCGGGGACGAGCCTGGTGCAAGAAATACAATTTCGAAAGTGCGGTTAAGAGCAGCAGGTAACGATACTTCTGTTAGAGATGCTTTAGATGTAGCTTATAATAAATCAGATTTTGCAGAGGAGTTGTTGGAAGAACGTTCAAGGGAATTATGTTTTGAATGTCAAAGAAGATTTGATTTGATAAGATTTGGTAAACATTTGGAAGCTGTGGCAAATCTTGGCCCGGGATCTGGTCAATGGAATAGTGAACAACAAATTGCTGCTCTTAAGGCCAATTGGAGTGGTCATGATTTTAAAATATGGTATCCGATTCCAAAAGACCAGGCTACCATTAATACTAATCTGGTACAGAATCCCGGGTATTAAACGAGTAGGACCTTATAAATATTTTAATTAAACCGGTGGTAAATATTGTTTATCCTGATTTACCTCCGGTATAACTTTTTCGATTTTAATTGTGGAAGGTTTTGTTACAAAGTGTTATTGTTATGTCTCGTAATTGTTACAAAAAAAGCAATGATATTAAAATGGCTGAAAATTTCATGGAGGGCTTCCTAGCTCGTCTATGGCCTTGGGAATAAGACTGAAAATTTCAAATAATTTAATCAATAAACTAATAAAAACAAACTATGAAGAAAAGTATTTTATTGCTCTTAATTGTTTTATGCACATCCATTGTAGGGATGGCACAGAAGAGCATTAGTGGTATTGTTACCGATAGTAATAAGGAGCCAATGCCTGGTGTTACTGTTGTATTTAAAAATACGACGACGGGAACAGTAACTGGTATGGATGGGGATTATAAACTTAATGTTCCCGATAATGCCAGTATTTTGGTTTTTTCATTTATTGGAATGGAAACTAAAGAAGTTGGAATTAATGGACAAACTGTCCTTAATGTTCAACTTGAATCGGCTGTTACTGAACTGGATGAAGTAATTGCAATTGGCTATGGTACGGTAAGGAAAAGAGATTTAACAGGTTCCGTTTCTAATATTCGATCTGAAGAGATTGCGCAATCTCAATCGGTAAATGTTATGAATGCAATGCAGGGACGAATGTCGGGTGTGCAGATTAGTTCTGAGTCAGGAGAACCTGGTAGTGGTATTAATATTCGTATTCGTGGTGCCAATTCCATTGTCGGAGGCTCGACACCTTTGTTTGTTATCGATGGTGTGCAAAATAGATGTAAATAAAGATGAAGTTGCTTCTTCCGGTTCTACAACAGGAACAATGGATCCACTTTCTTCTTTAAATCCTGCCGATATTGAATCGATTGATGTTTTGAAAGATGCTTCAGCAACAGCCATTTATGGTTCACGTGGCGCCAATGGTGTAGTAATTGTTACAACTAAATCGGGGAAAGATGGGAAATCATCTTTAGAATACAATGGTACTTTTGCTTTATCAGAAGCTTCGAAAAAATTGGATGTGCTTAGTGCTGATGATTATTATGATTATCAAGTCTTAAGAAATCGCGAATCATTTTATATGATGGATACCAATGATGATGGGGAGTATGATACTCCTCGTGATTTTTCCACCATTAAATCACATAACTGGCAAGATGAAGCATTACGTACAGCTCAATCCCAGCAACACATGATTTCAGCATCAGGCGGTAATAAAAAATCGAATTATTCAGCAAGTGTTAGTTATCTTTCCCAGGAAGGATTAATAAAGAAGAACGATTTCGACCGTTATAACTTTCGTGTAAAATTAAATCATATTCAATCTGATAAACTCAAGTTGGGATTCAACCTTAATAACGCCTTTTCAGAACTTACTGGTGCTGCCAACAACGGTGGCCCCAATAATTTTCAGGGACCCGTTCAACTTTTAGTTCTTGGAAACCCATGGGAGATTATTGATGAAGATATCGAAGATGCAGGACAAGAATATCTATCTCCATTAGCACTTATTGAAAGAGCTGATAAAACTACCCGCTTATTTAGAAGTTTGGCAAGTTTAGATTTGGAGTATAAAATAACCAAGGGTTTAACCTATAAAGGAATGCTTGGTGGAACTTATTCAAAATCGAAATTAAAAGAATACTATGGTACTAACACCAACTGGGGAGTAGTATGGGGAGGTAGAGCTGCCATTACGGAAGTTGGGACGTATTCTTATAGTCATTCATCCCAGCTAAATTTCGTAAAGACTTTTAACGAGAAGCATCAGTTTAGCGCTATGGCAGCTTTTGAGGTAAATCATTATAATTACGAACATTTCAGAAATCAAGTTGCAAGTTTTGCGGATGAATCTACTGGTGTTAATGATATAAGTAAAGGAGCAGTGAACCTAGAGTATAGCTCAAGTAGATGGAGTACCAACCGTTTGTCTTATCTGGGTCGCGTTAATTATACCTTTAATGATAAATACCTGTTAACAGCTAGTTTAAGAGCCGATGGTTCTGATAAATTTGGCGCAAATAATCGCTGGGGATATTTCCCATCAGGAGCTTTTGCCTGGCGGATGAGTGAAGAAAGCTTTATAAAGGACGTAGAAAAAATTAGCAATTTAAAACTGCGTTTAAGTTATGGTAAAACAGGTAACGAACGTATTCCGGCATACAGCTATTTTGCTCAAATGGCAAACGCCTATTACGCTAGTGATGATAACTTAATGTTTGGAATGGCACCTGGTAGCTTGGAGAGTCCTGATTTACAATGGGAAACTACTACGCAGTATAATGCGGGGATGGACATTGGCTTTTTTAAGAACAGGCTAAATATTAATGTTGATTATTACCTGAAACAAACCAGGGATATGTTGCTAAATGCTCCAATAGCTTCACAAAGTGGTTTTAAAAGCCAGTGGTTAAATATTGGAAGCCTTGATAATTCAGGTTTAGAGTTAAATATTTCATCGGTAAATGTTCAAAAAAAGGATTTTTCATGGGAATCTAACTTTAATATTAGTTTCAATAAAAATGAAGTGTTGGATATCGGTGGAGCCCAATTTATTCCTGTTACTATCCCAACAGGTTGGATTACCAGTGCAGGACGCGTTATTGTTGGCGAACCTATTGGAACAATGTACGGATATGAATCTAATGGTATTTATCAGATAGACGAGTTTAATTGGCAGAACAATAGTGATCCATCCATTGCACATGAGGATCGAACATATACATTGAAAGAGGGCGGATTACCTTTTACTAGTGGTACTGCAGTACCAGGAGCACAGAAATACAAAGATTTAAGTGGACCGGATGGAGTTCCTGATGGTGTAGTTGATGATACCTACGATAGAACAATAATTGGGAATAGTGCTCCAAAACATATGGGGGGGCTTAATAACTCATTTACTTATAAAAATTTCGACTTAGGTGTTTTCTTTCAATGGAGTTATGGAAATGAAATTTATAATGCTGCCAAATATCGTGAAGCTGGAACTCAATCTTGGATGAATATCAGGCAGGATTATTATGAGAACTATTGGTCGGAGTCTAATCCTAGCAATGAATATCCGGGACTTGGTCAAATCAGTTCAGCCATTTCTTCTTATTACGTTGAAGATGGCTCATATTTACGATTAAAAACAGTGAGCTTGGGGTACACCTTGCCGAGTGATATATTGACAGGTACTGGTCTTTCTTATGTAAAATTCTTTGTTACTGGTCAAAACTTGATTACATGGACAAACTATTCTGGCTTTGATCCGGAAGTAAACTCTAATAATCCTCTATTACCAGGGTTTGAACGATTCTCATACCCACGTCCAAGAACCGTAACCTTTGGTGTTAATGTTAAATTTTAAAGAAATAATAAAATGAAGAAACTAAAATACATAGTAATTGCTTTTGTGCTGGCATTTATGTTTTCGTGCGAAGATTATTTGGAAACTGTACCGTATTCTTTTACATCTCCCGAAAATTTTTATACCAATGCCAAAGAAGCTGAGATGGCATTAAGTGGAGTTTATAATATTTTGTCTGGGGCAGGTTCAACCGTTTCAACTTATTCCAGAGAGCTAATGTTTGTACTTAATGGAGGCACAGATGAAATGATTGTAAGAAAAGGCTTTAATAATGGAACTGTTGCACCATGGGGAAACGCAGGTTTTTCAAGTGATAGTAAATATATTGACACCAATTGGGCATATTTTTATGCGGGTATTAACAGGGCAAATTATTTAATTGAAAATCTGGAAGGTATTGACGATTTTGTAGGAAACAGGAAAGTGGAAGTTGAGGCAGAGGCAAAACTGTTGAGAGGATTTTACCACATGATACTTGCCATGATGCATGGCGGTATTCCTGTTTATACAACACCTATACAAGATCCGAGTGCTGAACGTCAATCATTAGAAGCTGTTTATACTCAGGTATTATCCGATTTCGAATTTGCCTATAATAATCTCCCTGGCAAGGCATCTGTTTCAAGCCATGTGGATAAATGGACTGCAGCAGGTTTATTGGCAAAAGTACATACTTACTTAGCGAGTGCTAAAAACTCAGGCTTACAAAACTTTGGTCTGGAATTGAATAGTTTTGATTGGGTGGATGCCAATAGCCATTATCAGCAAGCACTAACAGTTACGTCCGATGCAGTGGCAAACAGTGCTTACGAGTTAATTGATAATTACGGTTATTTGTTTAAGGAAACCACGAATAGTTATCAGTATAAAGAGTGCTTGTTAACAGCTGAGGCAAGTAGTAATTCAAATATGTATGTTATTAATAGTATCCTTAATGCTTTTATTCCGCAAGGAAATAAAGCAACAAAGGGAGGTGGTTATGGTTGGTTTCGACCTTTAGGAGAACTGTGGAATAAGTATAGCGAATTAGATGCACGTCGTCATAATAACCTTACAGGTAGTATTCCAAATAGTAATGCAGAGGTTGAAGTAATTGACGGTGTGAGATATTATAATCCGACACCGGTGGATAGTGCAACAACTGCAAAATATTGTGTTGGAAAATATCGGTATAAAGATCCAACCCAAAAGACAGCAGCAAACTGGTCTTCTGAAATATGTTTGCCTCTTTTGAGATATGCCGATGTATTGCTAATGCATGCAGAAGCTCTGTTTTTTACAGGTAACGAAATTGAAGCAAGAAATACATTAACGGTTGTACGTGAAAGAGCAGTGCAAAAAGGTGAAGTGGTTGATGCTTTGAATACAGCTTATTATAAAAGTGATTTTGTTGAAGAATTATTGGATGAAAGAAGTCGCGAACTTTGTTTTGAAAACTGGCGACGTTTTGATTTGGCACGTTTTAATAAATACGATGAAGCTATAGCCTCTCTAACAATTGATGCCGGATACTATAACTCAACTGTTCCTTCCTTACAACAAAATTGGAAACCAGAAAAAGTATGGTTCCCAATTCCTCTTCCTCAAATTGATTTAAATTCAAACCTGGTACAAAATCCGGGTTATTAATAATAGATAGTTTGGTTTAGTAGTAAGTTAAGTATAGCGCACATTGTGGCGCTATACTTTTTTATACGAATGCGAAGAGAATAATAATAAAGAAATTGTTATGCTACATTTTGGTATTAAAAATATTCTGTGCGTGTTATTTGCAATAACATTGTTTTGTTCTTGTGGTGCAAAATCTAAAGCAGTTGAGTCTGGTCTGAATTCAAACCCAAATATCATTTTCTTTTTTGTTGATGATTTGGGGTGGTCCGACTTGGGATTTCGAAATGATACTTTTGAGTCGCCAAATATTGATAAACTAGCAAAGGCGGGTATAAATTTTACACAGTTTTATATTGCCAGTCCTACTTGTAGTCCAAGCAGGAGTTCTATACTTACTGGTAAACATCCGGCACGTTTAAAAATTGTACGTCATATTCCCACTGATACCAAAAATGGGTTTGATGAATTTGGACGAACCAATGTAGAATTTAATTATCTGGATAGTGACCCGGCTCAGTTTCCATGTCGCAATTGGTTGCCATTGGAGCATATAACTTATGCCGAATTCTTAAAAGAAAAAGGCTATTACAATTTGTTTGTTGGGAAATGGCATTTGGGGCACGAGGAATATCACCCTGTAAAGCAAGGTTTCGATAAACAGATAGGAACTGCCAATGCTGGCCATCCCAGTTCATACTATCCTCCGTACTTTAAAGATTCAACTCTTTTTCCTGATGCAAATAATCGTTACTTAACAGATAAGTTAACTGATGAAGCCGTAGATTTTATCGAGAATTACGATAAAGACCAGCCCTTTAATCTTTCGTTTTGGTATTACTCTGTTCATCATCCGCACGAAGGAAGAACGGATTTGCTGGAATATTTCAAATCGAGAGGATTGGAGGGGCGATATGCCAATTATGCCGCAATGGTAAAAGCTACCGATGAGTCGATTGGAAGAGTGCTGGAAGCCATTAAAAATAAGGGAATTGAAAAAGAGACGATTGTTATTTTTATGTCGGACCAGGGAGGATATTTCGAGAATAAACCTTTCAGAGGAGGGAAACTGACTGAAACATTATGCGAAGGAGGAGCAAGAGTTCCTTTCTTTTTCTACTGGCCGGGCGTAACCAAAGCAAGTACCGAGAATAATTCAATCGTTCAGTCGGTAGATTTATTCCCAACCTTGGTTGATTTACTTGGCGGAGATATTTCAAATTATAAAAAGATTGATGGTGTTTCTCTACTTCAAACTATAACAGAAGATAAAGCTGTTGAAAGGGATGCAATATATGGGTATCGGGCCTATGAGGATTTATATGCTTCGGTTTGCTCGGGCGAATGGAAACTACTGGCCTATCGTAGTGGGAAATTAGAGCTTTACAACATAGCAAACGATATTAAGGAAGAAAGAAACCTGGTAGATAAAAAACCGGAAAAACGTAATGAGTTGGTAGAAAAACTACGCAATTGGGAAAAAGAAATGGAAGTTGAAGAGTATTCAGGTGTACAATAAATATTTTCAGGTCGGAAAAACAATTTCGTTCTGCAGTTAGAGAAGAACACAAGGACCGGATATTCATTAAGAAACTAACAAAAACGCCAGATGTTACATACGTATAGCTTTTTGCTACAATAGCGAAACTCCAATTCCTAATAAGCTATCATCTTTGATGCTAATATTGTTAATTTAATAATCAAAATTTTTTTATAGAATGATAAAAGTATTTACAATTTGTTTTGTGTTAATTACGAGTGTAATATCTGTGCAAGCACAAAAATGCGATTATAATCCAACGTATCCTAAGAGTAAAGATGGACGTTATATTTTAACTCCCGATGAAAAACCAACACCAAAAATTAACGGACCATCTGTTTTTGGTGTGCGCCCCGGTTCTCCATTCTTATATACTATTCCGGCTTCGGGTATTCTACCTATGACTTTTTCTGTGGCCGCTTTGCCAAAGGGGCTTAAATTAGATAGTGAAACAGGTATTATTACAGGAAGAATAGTCGATAAAATGCCTAAAGACTATACGCTCACATTTAAAGCTAAGAATGCTAAGGGCGAGGATACTAAGCAATTCATCATAAAAGTAGGAGACGAAATTTGTTTGACTCCTCCGCTTGGTTGGAACAGTTGGAATTGCTGGGAGAATTATGTCACGCAAGATAAAGTGTTACGATCTGCCCGAGCTATTGTTGATAAAGGCCTCATTAACTACGGGTATGCGTATGTCAATGTGGATTGTGCTTGGCAAGGGTACCGAGGAGAAGATAAGACGATACAATCTAATCCACGTATTTTTCCTGATATGAAAGCGATGTATGATGAAATTCATAGCTTAGGCTTAAAAGGTGGCATCTATTCTTCGCCTTGGATAACATCTTATGGCGGATTTGTAGGAGGGGGAAGCGATACAGAGGACGGTTACTGGCATATTACCATGCAAGACCCTAAACGAACGCCTGTAAATGTGGCTAAATATAAACATATTGGTAAACATTGTTTTGAAGAAGAAGATGTGAAGCAATGGGTGGAATGGGGCGTTGATTATTTGAAATATGACTGGGCCCCAAATGACTCTCTTAGCACTGTAAATATGGCCAATGCCCTAAAAATATCGGGCAGAGATATCGTTTACTCTATTTCTAACACTACACCAATTGAACTGGCTGATGTATGCGAAGAGCATGTGCACGTGTGGCGTACTGCTGGTGATCTAAAAGACCGCTGGGTGGGCGAAGGTAGAGGCTGGAGTTTTCTCAGAGTATGGGACGAACAACGTAGATGGATTGAAGAGGGTTTTGAAGGAAAAGCAGGACGATTTCTTGATCCTGATATGCTGGTAGTTGGAAATGTTTCTACTGGAACTGATGGCATTTATATAGAGCCAAGTATGCTTTCGGCCGACGAACAATATGCCCACATATCACTTTGGGCTTTGTGGGCTTCTCCAATGTTAATAGGATCAACTGTCGAATACATGGATGAGTTCACCCTTAAGCTACTGACCAATACTGAAGTTTTAGATATCAACCAGGATGTTACTGCCACAGCTGGAAGAACGGTGTATAACAACGATGATATTGAGATTATTGTAAGAGATCTGGCAGATGGAACAAAAGCAGTTGGTTTATTTAATAAAAACGCAACCGAACAAGTTGTAACAATAGACTGGGAAACTGTAGGGCTTACAGGAAAGAAGAAATTACGTGATGTATGGAGAAATAAGGACATTGGTACATTCAACAATAGCTTTTCTGCATCAGTTCGTCCACATGGAACTGTTTTGCTTCGTGTAAGATAATATGTAGAAGTGAAAATTATTGTTATGAATACAAATAATTATTTGAAATTTTGTAGTGTTTTTTTATTGTTGTTATTGTGTTTTTCAGGACCTGTATTCTCAAAAGGCAAGCAACCAAATGTTGTTGTGTTTCTGATTGATGATATGGGATGGAAAGACTTAGGGTGTTATGGGGCTAAACTTTACGAAACCCCTAATATCGATAAATTATGTTCTGAAGGAACTCAGTTCACCAACGCCTATACTTCCGCTCCTGTTTGTGCTCCTGCACGAGCATCTATGTTATCGGGAATACATAATTTAAAATTAGGTATGTGGAGTGCTGCACATTATATTCCTAAAGAAACAAACTTGTTGCCTCAATATTTAAAAAAAGAAGGTTATGCTACCTGGCATGTGGGTAAATGGCATATGGGAAATGAAAAAGAAAATACTTTTCCTGAAGATATGGGATTTGATGTAAATATAGGTGGATTTACTTCATATGGTCCAGGCCATCATTTTTGGCCTTATGGGGTTACCCTTGATGAAAATGGAAAGAAGCAATTCAATTATCGTAACTCTGTCCCAAATCTATATGAAGGTGGGAAAGAAGGGGAATATTTAGCAGATCGATTAACAGATGAATCGATTAAATTACTTGAAAATAGAGATAGGTCAAAACCATTCTATTTGAATTTCTGGCATTATGCAGTACACTCTGTACATGAATCAAAAGAAGAGCTGAGAATCAAATATCAGAATAAGATTGATAGTTTAGGGACTAAATTAGAGAAAAATAGAGTTGACCCTGTTACGGGGTTTCATTTTGTTACTTCTGAAGCACATGCAATATATGCAGGTATGATTCAGAGTGTAGACGAATCAGTAGGTAAAGTTGTAGCAAAACTAAAAGAGCAAGGAGAATATGAAAATACAATTTTTGTTTTTTATTCTGACAATGGACCATTAACTGACAGAGTGCCTTGTGTGCCTTTAATGGGAGGGAAGAATTCGACTTATGAAGCAGGAGTACGAGTGCCTGCATTTATTACCTGGCCAGGAAAACTTCCAGCACATGAAGTTTCTGAAGAGCCAATAGTTATTATGGATGTGATGCCAACAGTGTTAGATGCTGTAGGGGCTTCAGTTTCTAGAGTTAAAGAGATAGATGGAGTTTCTTTAATGCCTTTGTTTAAAGAAGGAGAAATAGAAGCACGTGATTTTTATTGGTATTTTCCTGCCAATCGTTACAATTGGGGAGGGCGTAGTTCTGCAGCTGTTTTATCTAAAACAGGTTACAAATATATTTTATTCTTTGAAGGTAGTGAGCCTGAGTTGTATAACATTAATGAAGATTTGGCTGAAGAAAATAATATCATCAAGGAGAATCCCGAAATAGCCCAAGAGTTACATGATAACCTTGTTGCTTATTTAAAGAAAGAGTTTCATAAATTTCCGGTATCACGTGCTACGAAAGTTGATCCTAATGATATGTATGGTAAGAATGGAATAGGAAAAATGTCATCTGACTCAAAAACAATCGCTAAATATCTTGGGATAACAGATTAATTCTATGGAATGTCTGTTTGAAATAGAGATATCCTAACTGCCAATTATAGATAGACATCTATTATTGTAATATACACTGCTTTTGAAAGACTCAGAAAACAATTGAAGATACAGTGTTTAATAAACTGAATCATTATGAAGATTAAAATCTTATCAAGCATCATTTTACTACTAACCACGTTTTTAGTTCGGGCTCAAAAAGCAGATTATATACCTGAATATCCTAAATCAGGGAATGGGTTTTATATGTTATCACCTGAAGAGAATCCAAGGCCAAGAATTAATGGGCCACGTGTTTTTGGAGTAAGACAAGGTAAGGTATTCTTATATACAATACCAGCCACAGGTATCAGGCCAATGGAGTTTTCGGCCAAAGGTTTACCTAAAGGTTTATTGTTAGATACAAAAACTGGAATCATCACTGGAAAAATTGAAAACAAAAAGCATCAGGACTATGTGGTGACTTTTAAAGCTAAAAATAGTATGGGTGAAGCTTCTAAGAAGTTTACCATTAAAGTGGGAAGTGAAATCTGTTTGACGCCACCTTTGGGTTGGAATAGTTGGAACTCGTGGGCTAGAAGAAACAGTCAAGAACGTATGCTAAATTCGGCAAGAGCTATGGTTTATAAAGGATTGGCAAATTATGGCTTTTCATACATTAACCTGGATGGTAATTGGCAGGGAAATACCCGTGGCGGTAAATATAACGCTTTGGAAGCAGATCCTGCACGCTTTACAGATATGAAAGCTATGTTCGATGAGATTCATGCTCTGGGATTAAAAGGTGGAATGTATGCAACGCCCTGGGTTACCTCCTTTGCAGGAGGTATTGGTGGTAGTGCTGATAGCAAAGACCAGGTTTGGAACAAATCAATGGTAGATACTAAAGGTACTAAGCTGTCAAATACAATATGGCGACGTGTAGGAGAACATTCTTATGCTGAAAACGATGTGAAACAATGGATGGAATGGGGAATTGACTACTTAAAGTACGATTGGAACCCACACGACACTAAAAGTGTTGTGGAAATGGCTGATCTTCTTGAGAATTCAGAAAGAGATGTAATCTATTCTATATCTAATACATTAGAGTTGTCGCAAGTGGAGTTAGCTAAGACTCGTATGAACCTTTGGCGTTCGGGTGGTGATATCAAGGATCACTGGATACATCCTACACGTGCAAGAGGTGGTAGCTTGATAGCTGCTTGGATCAATCAAAAAGAATGGCAGGAAAAAGGGTTCAGAGGTGGCCCCGGACACTTCCCCGATCCGGATATGTTAATTGTTGGTGATGTGAATTGTAGTAGCAAAGGTCCTCGTTTAGAGCCTACATTGCTTACTCCGGATGAACAATATACACACATCACACTATGGACACTTTGGGCTGCACCAATGCTTATTGGTTGTCCTATTGAGAATATGAACGCCTTTACGCTAAATCTGTTCAAAAATTATGAGCTAATCGATATTCACCAAGATGCTAAAGCAATACCGGGTATTACTGTTTATGAAAAAGATGGTTTAGAAATTGTTGTTCGTGATTTGGAGAATGGTGATAAGGCTATCGGTCTATTTAACAAGAACGAAACAGAACAAGTCGTTACAATGGATTGGGAAACTATTGGACTTTCATGTACAAAAAATATCCGTGATGTATGGAGAAATAAGGACATTGGCGCATTCAACAATCGCTTTTCGGCATCCGTTCGTCCACATGGCGTCATCCTTATTCGTGTTAACTAATAATAGAATATTTAATATTAAAAATTATAAAAATGAATAAATCGTTATTATGCTTTATACTCTTGTTAATTTTTACAAGTAGTCAGGCGCAAGAAAACCGTCAAGTTTACAAACCTGCTTATCCTTCAATGGCAGAAAATAGTAAATACTATATACTTACTCCACCAGCAAAGGCGCAGCCTCAAATCAATGGCGCTTCGGTATTTGGAGTGCGTCCTGGATCACCATTTATATATACTATCCCAGCAACGGGTAGTCGTCCCATGGAGTTTTCGGTAAAGCATTTACCAGAGGGACTTACTGTAGATTCACAGACGGGTAGAATTTCAGGAAAAATAAAGGATACTACAGAAAAAGATTATACGGTAAAACTGATGGCTAAGAATGAAAAAGGTAAAGACACTAAGGAATTTACCATTAAGGTAGGACAGACCATCTGTTTAACGCCTCCTTTAGGGTGGAATAGTTTTAACTGCTGGGCACGTCGTGATGTAACACAGGAAAGAGTACTGGAATCAGCACGAGCAATGGTTGACAAAGGCTTAATTAACTATGGATTTTCTTATATGAATATTGATGTGGGCTGGCCAAACAGTCGAGGTGGAAAATTTAATGCAATACAACCAAACGAAAAGTTCCCTGATATAAAAGCGATGTTTGATGAAATTCATGCTTTAGGTTTAAAAGGAGGTATTTATTCTTCACCATGGATTACTACTTACGGTGCTGGTGCTGGTGGTAGTAGTGATAATAAAGATGGTCATTGGGAGAAATCTATGATAGATCCCAGGTATACCAAATTGAAAGATACGCAATGGAGACGTGTTGGAAAATATAAGTTTCATTCCAACGACGTAAAACAATGGGTAGATTGGGGAGTGGATTATCTTAAATATGACTGGTCTCCCATCGATTCTGTCAGTTTAGTACTTATGGCAGATGAGTTAGAGTCTTGTGGAAGAGACATTGTTTACTCAATCTCTAACAATACAAAATTTAACATGGCAAACCTTGTTAAGACTCGTGTAAATTGTTTTCGTTCTGGTGGTGACTTAAAAGACAGATGGGATACCGATGGAAAAGCATGGAATATGCTACAGGCGTGGGAAATGCAAAATAAGTGGTTGGAAGTCTACAGAGGAGAACCTGGTCACTTTCTCGACCCTGATATGATGGTTGTGGGTAAACAGATGATGCAAAGCAAAGAGCTTGTTCCGTCGCGATTAACTGCCGATGAGCAATATACTCACATTACACTATGGACACTTTGGGCTTCACCTATGTTGATGGGGTGCCCCGTAGATCAGATGGACGATTTTACGTTCAATCTGTTTTCTAACTCAGAGGTATTAGATATTCATCAAGATGCTACTGCTGTAGGTGGAATACCTGTATTTCAAAAAGATGGTATCGAGATTGTTGTGAAAGATCTTGAAAACGGGGAGAAAGCCATTGGTTTGTTCAATAAAAATGCAACGGAGCAAGTCGTAACAATGGACTGGGAGACTGTAGGACTTGAAGGAAAGAAAAAACTACGCGATGTATGGAGAAATAAAGATATCGGAACTTTTAAAGATAGCTTTTCTGCATCTGTTCGCTCACACGGAACAATACTAATACGAGTTAAATAGTTAAAAATTTGAAGAAATGAAACGAGCATGCAAAACATATATACCCAAGAGGGTTATCAAGACACATGCGAGTTCCATACTATACCTTTTAAATAATCAATATTAATAGTATGAAAAAGCTAATTTTAAGTTGTTTGTCCCTGTTGCTTTTTACTTTTTGTCAGGCACAAGAAGATGCGGATGTTTACTATCCTGCTTATCCGTCGAGTGCTAATAATGGAGGACACTATATTTTAACTCCACCCGTAAAAGTAGCACCGCAAATAAATGGAGCCACTGTTTTTGGAGTTAGACCAGGCTCTCCATTTATATATACTATACCTGCCACAGGAAATCGTCCAATGGAATTCTCAGCAGAGGGTTTACCCAAGGGACTAATGGTAGATGTAACAACAGGAAAAATCTTTGGAAAAATTCAGGATTTAACAGAAAAGGACTACCAGGTAACCTTGGTCGCCAAGAATAAGAAAGGAAAAGACACTAAAGAGTTTACCATTAAGGTGGGGCAAACCATCTGTTTAACACCTCCTTTAGGATGGAACAGTTTTAATTGTTGGGCACGACTCGACGTTACTCAGGAGCGAGTTTTAGAGTCAGCGCGGGCAATGGTAGACAAAGGCCTAATAAACTATGGATTTTCTTATGTAAATATTGATGTGGGTTGGCAAGACAAGAGAGGTGGAAAATACAATGCTGTTCAACCCAATGAAAAATTTCCTGACATAAAAGCAATGTATGATGAAATTCATTCTCTAGGTCTAAAAGGAGGTATTTACTCTTCGCCATGGATTACTACGTACGGTGCTGGTGTTGGTGGAAGTAGCGATAATAAGGATGGGGAATGGGAGCCTTCCATGGTAGATCCGAAAGGAACACATTTGAAAAATACGCTTTGGAGGCGTCATGGAAAATATAAGTTTGATTCAAACGACGTAAAACAATGGGTAGATTGGGGAGTAGACTACCTAAAGTACGACTGGCAACCCATCGATTCGGCAAGCTTAGTAAGAATGGCTGACGAGTTAGAGTCTTGTGGAAGAGATATTGTATATTCTATATCGAATAATACAACCTTTAAGGTGGCAGACCTTGTAAAAACACGTGTAAATTGTTTCCGTACAGGAGTTGATTTAAAAGACAGATGGGATACTGATGGAAAAGCCTGGAATTTGATTCAAGAGTGGGAAAAGCAAAATAAATGGCTGGAAATATTTAGGGGAGAACCCGGGCACTTTACCGACCCTGACATGTTGGTTGTAGGATTACAAATGCACAACAAAAAGCTTATCCCGTCAGCATTAACAGCCGATGAGCAATATACTCACATTACCTTATGGACACTCTGGGCTTCACCTATGTTAATGGGATGCCCTGTAGATCAAATGGATGACTTTACATTGAATTTATTTACCAATGCCGAAGTGTTAGATATTCATCAGGATGCCACAGCAGTGGGAGGTATTCCGGTATATCAAAAGGATGGTGTCGAGATTGTTGTAAAAGATCTTGCAGGTGGCTCCAAAGCCATTGGTCTATTCAATAAGAATGAAAAAGAACAAGTCATAACAATGGATTGGGAAACTGTAGGGCTTAAGGGCGAGAAAAAGATACGTGACGTCTGGAGAAATAAAGACATTGGTACATTTAACGATAGCTTTTCTGCATCGGTTCGTTCACATGGAACAGTTTTAATTCGCGTAAAATAGTTGACATATATTATGTATTTGATTTAAAAATGATAAATAACAAAATACAAGGTTGATATGGAATTTAAACTAATAAAATTACTAGGCGCATTTTTATTATTGGGAGTAGCGACTTCTTTTGCCGGTACTAATAAAGAAGTAGAATCTTCCAATGAGAATTCTACAGAAAAACGACCACCAAACGTTATCGTAATACTTACAGATGATCAAGGTTATGCTGACTTGGGTTTTCATGATAAAAAGGAATTTCCAGCTTCACAAGATGTACTAACCCCAAATCTTGATGCTTTGGCATCTAGTGGTATTTTCTTTCGGAATGGCTATGTGGCAAATGCTACTTGTGGACCATCCAGATCTTCTCTTTTAACAGGACGTGCTTGTAGTCGATTTGGTATGGAAGAAAACAATAATTGGGAAAATGGAGATACCGGACCGTTAAATACAGAAATATTCTTACCAAAAGTGATTAAAGAAAAGGGATATGTTTCCGGAGCTTTTGGTAAATGGCATATGGGGTCTATTACTCCAGATGTGAGACCTATTGGACGTGGATTTGATTATTTCTGGGGAAATGATGACTACGCTCTAGAAGAAGATATTGCACATGGATATTATAAAGATTATACCATGAAAAGAAGTGGCTTGGATTTGCCGCCGTGTTGGAAGAATGGAGAATACAAGGTGCCAGCTTATGGAAAATATTTAACAGATGCCGTGACTGATGAAGCATTGTCTTTTATTAAACGGAATAAGGATAATCCTTTTTTCGCCTATGTTGCGTATCATGCACCGCACAGCCCTTTTACTGCAAAGGAAGCGACAATAAAGCGTATAGTTAAGCACCAACCTAAATTTCAATCTGTTTACAATCGTTTAAAAACGAAAACGGATATGTGGTACAAGTCGGGTAACGATAGAACCTTTGATCACAAAGCCTACAGAAAAGTGGATGACACTCCTCAGGCAAAACAAGAGTTAACAGAAGAACTACGGTTAATTTACCTGGCTATGCTACTTACTGTTGATGATGGAGTAGGTAAAATCGTAAGTCTTCTCGAAGATGAAGAATTATTAGAAAATACACTTGTTTTTTATTTGAGCGATAATGGTGGAGCCTTAGCTAGACCGGTAGATTTTGGTTGTGTGAATCTTCCGCTTAGGTCAGGAAAAGGGACAGTATATGATGGAGGAGTAAGGGTGCCTTATGTGATGTCTTGGAAAGGAAAATTGCCAGCAGGTGAGATTTCAGATTTAGTAGTATCATCCATGGATATTTTTACAACTACAGTGGAACTGGCAGGAGCAAAAGTACCAACGGATCGTGTTATTGATGGAGTGAATCTTTTACCTTACTTAATTGGTAATAAAAAGGGGGAAGTTGCTCATGACTACCTGTTTTTTAGAAGGTATAAACGGAATATCTATTCAATTAGGGTTGGAGACTTGAAATTAGTAAGGAATATTACTGAAACAGAAAAGAACAATAGAGGGACGAATCCAAAATTACATCCTATTGGAGGGAGTTTATACGATATCCAAAATGATATAACTGAATTAAATGATATCTCCTCAAGTCAAACGGAACAAAAAGCAGTAATACAGAAAATTTATGATCAAGATGTGAAGATATTGCCAGTTCCTGGTTTATTAAAAAAATGAACATAAAGGAAGTTAAGCGGACTTTTATAATAATTGTTAAAATATTAATATGAATGTATTTAGGGCAATATTAGCTACCATAATTATTGGCTCACTTATACAGTATAAATCAGCAGCACAAATTCAACAACCAGCAAGTGCAATAGACATGTTGCAAGGTGATGTTCTATCCAATTTTGAGCCGGTTAAAGGATGGAAAATGGTGAAATCTGTTGAGGCTATACCTAATAAAACAGAGTTTATGGTTACTCCAGCCACTCAAAATGGCGGGCAAATTCTTAATAATGGCGCCATTAAGGCAAAGCATTCTTTCCTTGTTACTAAAGGAGAATTTAAAGACATTAAAATCGATTTGGAATTTATGGTGCCTAAAAACTCCAATGCTGGAGTGTATGTAATGGGACGCTACGAAATACAGATATTTGGGAGTTATGGAGTAACAGAACCTACTTTCAGTGATTTAGGAGGCATATACCAAAGTTGGGATCCTGAAAAAGAAGGGGATCTTAGAGGCTCAGGTGGTGTTGCTCCTATGGTGAATGCTGTAAAAGCTCCGGGAGAATGGCAAACACTTAGTATTGTGTTTAGAGCTCCTCGATTTAACAAAGAGGGAATAAAGGTTGAAAATGCCCGATTTATTTCTGTTAAAGTGAATGATATATTGGTGCAAGATAACGTGGAGGTGCCAGGACCAACAAGGCAGGGAGGTGATCGATTCAAGCAGGAAGCACTTATGGGACCAATTTCTATTCAGGGTAACCATGGGCCTGTTGCAATCAAGAAATATGAAGTTACACCATTAGAAAAAGATCCTATTTTGGATATTGAGGAAAAATGGACGACTCTATTTAATGGAAAAGATTTGAAGGGATGGACTGCTTATAATGGATGGACTGCCGGAGATAGAGGGAGTGAAAATGCGATAAAAGGAGAGGAAATCTTTAAAGTTAATAATGGTGTTATACATGTTTATAATGGTGCTGAGCCAGGCTCAAACCAAAGCAATGCGAATCTAGTATCAGAACAATCATTTTCAATTTTTCATCTGCAGGTTGAATATCGTTGGTTGAAAAATAAATTCCAACCTCGCACTGAGGCAAACCGCGATGCCGGGATTCTTTTTCACATTCATACAAATCCAAAAAATGTTTGGCCCGCCTCCATTGAAATGCAGTTGGGAGATGGAAAGTCTGGAGATAAATACGTTACCGGTGATATTTTTGTGATTCACAATAGCAGGGCAGAAATTCCTGTTGAAAACGAAAAGTATAAGCCAGGAGCTCCACTAAGTCTACGTGGAATGTTAGATGATGGAAAAGTGGGCAGAGGAATGACTTCTGTTTATGCCGAAAAAGAGCTTGGGGAGTGGAATTTGGCCGAGATTATTGTGCATGGAAGTGACAAAGCTGAGTATTACCTAAATGGAAAGTTGATTAACGAAGTTAACAATATGAAGTTCGAAGATAAAAATGGAGTATGGAAGCCTCTTGATTCAGGACAAATATCCTTACAAGCTGAGTGGGCAGAGCTGGAATACAGAAATATCCGTGTGAAGAAATTAAATTGATATGTTAATGTTCAATGCCTTGCATATATAGTTGTAAGCCTTTTTGATGTTTTTTGCAGTGAAAATTGCTATAGTAGCAAAAATACTTTATATTTGTATTGGAATGTATGACGTGAATTGTATTTACTTAAGAGAATAAATAGAGATTCAAACTCCCTTCAAATCCCCTTGGTTTTTTTATTTTATGATAAGTTTATTTTTGATATAGTGCAAAAATAAAAAAAACTAAAGATGGATATAACTAGTCGAGATTGGCGAAGAATTCTAACTATTCAAAACGATACCCTCACTCAAGTTGTATCTCAACGATCGTTGAAAGCTATTCTCAATGATCTTACTAATAGCCTTGATAGTTTGGGAGCGGAACACGCTGTAACAATTTTATTAAACACAAAGCATGGTTTAAGACCTATTGCTGGTAGCAGAATCCCAAAGGAGTGGAGAGTCCTAATTGATCCTTTACCACTGGGAAAGAATGTTGGTTCTTGTGGAACTGCGGGTTATTTTAAAAAAAGGATTATTGTTTCAAACTTAATGAAGAGTCCATTATGGAAAGACTATAGAGTGCATCAGTCGAAGCATGGGTTTATGGCTTGTTGGTCACAACCTATTATAGAGGTTAACACAAATAAATTACTTGGTACTTTTGCCATTTACTTTAAAAATCCTCGAAAACCAAGCCCGTTTGAAGTAGAGCTTATTAAATCCTTGGCTATAACTGTTGGGGTTGTTATCGAGAGAAGACAACATGATAAAATCCTTAACAGGATTAATCATAAACTAGATAAGAAAGTAAAGATTAGAACTGAGGCATTGATTAAGGCCAAGGAAAAGGCTATGGAAAGTGATCGCTTAAAAACAGCATTTTTAGCGAATATTAGTCATGAAATAAGAACCCCAATGAATGGAATTCTCGGATTTGCCGAATTATTGCTAGAGGCAGAATTAGATGGAGAGTCTCAAAAGAAATATATTAACATTATCAGAAAATCAAGTAATCGAATGCTTAAAATCATTAATAATGTTATTAGTATTTCAAAAATTGAAGCTGGAGCTACAGAACTTGCAATAACAAGCTTTAGTATAAATAGTGTGATGGAAGATATCTACACGTTTTATAAATATAAGGTTGAAAAAAGGGGAATTGAATTTGAACTTAGAGATTCTATCCCGGAACGATTAAGCTTTATAAATAGTGATAAAGAGAAATTGACGTCAGTTTTATCAAATCTTGTACAGAATGCAATTAAGTACACAAGTGTCGGCTCTATCAAAATGATTTGCGTAAGAAATGAATCTTATTTCGAATTCCGTATTGAAGATACCGGAATCGGTATTAAAAGTGAAAGACAGGAAGCTATTTTTGACCGGTTTGTTCAAGCTGATATCTTGGATAAAGATGCCTATCAAGGGGCTGGATTGGGACTTTCTATTTCAAAAGCTTATGTTAATTTCCTGGGGGGGGATATTGGGGTCAATAGTAAAGAAGGACAAGGTTCAATCTTCTATTTTAACATTCCGATTGAATACTTTGAGAAGGAAAGAGAGGAGCTGCAAATAAATGAATTAGTCGACGGGAAATCTAAAGATTGGAAGACGAAATTGAAAATCTTGATTGCAGATGATGATTATCCCTCGTATTACTACCTGAGTTTATTACTAAAAGGTAAATGTCGTGAAGTGCTATATGCACAAACTGGGAGTGAAGCAGTGCAGCTTTGTAAAACTATTCCTGATATTGATGTAATATTAATGGATATAAAGATGCCTGATGTTAATGGATATGAGGCTGCGGAGAGCATACGTCGTTTTAATTCAAAGGTTCGAATAATTGGCCAAACGGCTTACGGCTATGATGAGGATAAAGAAAAGGCAAAGAATGCAGATTTCGATGATTATATCTCTAAACCCATTAGAAAAGAATCGTTATTTTCTTTAATTAGAAGGACTATGCAAGTTTATTGATTTTTATTGTCACCAACTTATAGTACACTCTTAGTTCCCGTAAAATTACTTCGAAACTCACTTGGAGTACATCCTTGTTTCTTTTTGAATGTTCGATTAAAATTGGAAATATTGTTGAATCCGCATTCGAAACAAATTTCTGAAATACTTTTATTAGACTCTATTAACCAACGAGTAGCATAGCCCAGTCGAATTTCGTTAACGAAATCAACGAATGATTTGCCGGTTCTTTGTTTTATTAATCTGCTAAATGAGATAATCGACATATTTACCATGTTAGCAGCATCTTCGAGCATTAATTTTTCTCCAAAGTTTTTCTTTACATACTTATATACTTTTTCAATGCGTTCGCTGTTATGAAAATCATTTTTGCTTTGGAATGATATGTTTGTAAGTAATTGTTGATCTGTAGAAATTGCCAATTCGTATAAAAGTGATTGGAATATGAGGTAACCTTCAAATCCTTTCTTCTGACTGAGGCTGTATATTTTAGGTTCAAGCGTTTTAATGGTTTCTTGTGAAAATTTTATTCCACGATTGGCGTTGTTAAAAAGTTTATGTATTGGTTTTAACAAATTTAGGTTGATTAAATGATCGGCAAAAAGCTCTCTCGGAAACTGAAGTGTAATCTCATGCAAAAGTTCTTGAGTCGAATTTTTATCATTTTCCCAACCGTGATAAAGGTTCGGTCCTACCATAATTAATTCTCTTCTTCCAATATTTTCAACATGGTCACCAACAACGCGTTTGGCACCCTCTGCATTGTAAATATAATTTATTTCAAATTCAGGATGAAAATGTATTGGAAAGGTAAATCCTTTACGCTCACGGTCAAAAATCAAGAAGCAATCATTCTCTTTTAACGGAGTTATTTCCCTGTGAATTTGTTCATCCATCTCTTTTGCTTTGTACAAATGTACTTAAAACTGATAAAATAGTACTATATGTGTGAAAGAAATGTATACGAAAATATTGATAATATAGCAATTAGTGGAATAATTTATTGTGATTTTTGAATTAGGAGAAGTAGGTGTGATAGGCAGGTATACTCAGTGGAAGTCCTGTGTGTGCTGGTTTCTTATTTTATTGTAACCCGTGTTTTACTTCGGCTTTATTCTTATTGTTGAAAATACATTAATATATGATTGTCAAAATTGTACCATTAAACGATGTTTTTTCATTTGAATCTGACTTTTTCCTCTGATAAGTTTGTATCGTGAATAATTTCACAAAACAGATAGAGATAAATTAATCAATAACTATTCAAATTTAAACAGAGATTGTATGAAGAAAAATCTTAGCTTTTTTCTAACGTTGCTGTTCTTATCCATTAGCTGGATAAGTTTTGGGCAGCAAAAAACAATTACAGGACGGGTAGTTGACTCAGCGAATGAGCCATTGCCAGGCGTAACTGTTGTTTTAAAAGGTACCTCTCAAGGTACAGTTACTAATTTCGATGGGAATTTTACCCTTCCCAATGTTGCAGAAGATGCTATTGTTGTTTTTTCGTTCGTAGGAATGAAATCGCAGGAGTTACCGGTTGCAGGAACCACAACTTTCAACATTACATTGGAAAATGATGCCATTGGAATTGAAGAAGTGGTTGCAGTGGGTTATGGTTCAATGCGGAAAAGTGACTTAACGGGGGCTGTTGCCCGTGTTGGTGGAGAAGATTTGCAAAAAGTGGCTACTGCTGATGTTGTTTCAACACTTCAAGGTAAAGTAGCTGGTGTTGATGTTGTTTCTAATTCCGGTGAACCAGGTGCAGGTGTAAAAATCCGTATTCGAGGTGTTGGGTCATGGCGTAATAGTAATCCTATTTACGTTGTAGATGGTTTTCCAACTGATGATATCAGTAATGTTGACCCATCAAACATTGAAAGCATTGAGGTATTAAAAGATGCTTCGGCAACGGCAATTTATGGCTCGCGTGGTGCTAATGGTGTCGTTTTAGTTACTACAAAATCGGGCTCAAAGGATAATAGTAAAATTGAAGTGAATGCTTATGCAGGTGTACAGTATACCAACGAAAGAATTCCTTTAACAAATGCCACAGAGTTTTCGATGCTACGTAAGGAAGCATTTGCTAACGCAGGGCGTGTACTTCCTGTCGATGAGCTTGAAATTCTTGATTATGTAATTGCAAATAATTATAAAGGTACCGATTGGCAAGACGAAATGCTGGGAGTAGCACCTATTCAGAATTATAGTATTAAAGCTTTGGGTGGAACCGACAAAATCTCATATAACGTTGGTGCAACTTTGTTTATGCAAGAGGGGATTGTTGATAATAGTGGAATGGACAAGCTTTTTGTGTGGGCTAACAACGACTATGAACTTTCAGAAAAAGTTACTTTGAGTACAAATATCTCGTATTCAACTTATAAAAAGAATAACCATAATGATGGTGCCTATTCAGGAGCTTTACCGGTTGCAATTCGCCTGGATCCAATTACCGCAGCATGGGATGATTATACCAATAACTATGGAGCACGCTTTTTAAGTGGTGTTTCTGTTAATAATCCTGCAATTGCTGTTGATGAGGCAGAGTATCAAACAAGGGGTGAGCATAAATTGGTTGGAAATTTTACCTTGAATATTGATGACTTATTTACAAAAGGTTTGTCGTTTAAAACTATGTATGCAGCTGATTTGAAGTTTGCAAATACAAAAAATTACTATCCACAGTTTTATGTTGCACCTGACCAAAAAAGAGATGAGAGTCAACTTTATCAGCAAAAAGCAACTGGTGTAAGTTGGGCTTGGAATGGTTTCTTTAACTATGTAAAAACTATTGACGAGCATCATATTAATGCAATGGTTGGAGCAGAGGCCCAGGAATTTATTTGGGATGATATTTGGGCTCAAGGATTTGATGTGCCAGCCGATGAAGACTTGATGTTTTTAGGATTGGCTCGTAACCAGGAACAAAAGGACCTTGGTGGTGGAAAATCACGTCATACTTTGGCTTCGTACTTTGCAAGAGCAAATTACAGTTTTGGAAATAAGTATTTGTTTACAGCTACCATGCGTGCTGATGGTTCTTCAAAATTCAAAGGAAGCAATAAATGGGGGTATTTTCCTTCATTTTCTGCAGGTTGGAATGTAAAGGAAGAAGGTTTTATGGACGATGCTGACTGGCTAGACCGCTTAAAACTACGAGCAGGTTGGGGACAGGTTGGTAATGAAGGCTCTATTGGAAACTATGATTATGTAACTACAATGGTAACGGGTTATACTTACGTTGTAGGTGGTGGTATAGTTGATGGGGCTGTTGCTAAAAAGACAGCAAACCCTGATATTAAATGGGAAACATCGGAGCAGTTAAACGTTGGTGCCGATTTTAGTTTCTTAAGCCAGCGTTTAGATTTATCGGTTGATTACTTTAACCGTAAAACACGCGACCTTTTATTAGATAAACCAATTCCTTTCTATGTTGGAGCACAGCGCCCAAGCGTAAATGCCGGAACTATGGAAAACAATGGTTTTGACGTTTCATTGAACTGGCATGAGGATAAAAATTCTGGGTTCTCATACTCGGTAGGAGTAAATATAAGTAAAGTCTCGAACAAAGTAACCGACCTTGCAGGTGGCGAACCATTTGCAGGAGGAAGTGTACCCAAATTAGGTAGTGTAACTAGAACAGAAGCAGGTGAAGAACTGGCTTATTTTTATGGTTTACAAACCGATGGTATAATTAACGACCAGACAGAATTGGATGCTTACTTAAATGATGTTACCAGTTCGGTTGCAGAATTGGGTGATGTAAAGTTTATTGACCAAAACGGAGATGGCAAGATTGATGATTTGGATAAAATAAAGCTAGGAAGTGCATTTCCTGATTTTACTGCTGGTATGAATTTGGATATGAGCTACAAAGGATTTGACTTTAAGGCTTTTATTTATGCCTCAGTAGGTAACGAAATTGTAAATGGTCATGCCTACTGGATTCAAACCTCCGGTATTCTTTCTAATTACTCAACCGACCGTTTAGACCGTTGGACAGCTGACAACCCATCGGCTAACGAACCGCGTATGGTTAGCAACGACCCAAATCAAAACTGGCGTTTTTCTGACCGTTATGTTGAAGATGGAACTTACGTACGTTTGCGTAATGTTCAGTTAGGATACACGCTTCCTAAAGATTTTGTGGAGAAAATGAAATTGTCGAACATGAGGATTTATGTTTCGGCTGATAACCTGTTAACTTTTACTGACTACTCAGGATGGAATCCTGAAATTGCAAGTTATGGCGGAGCCCTTGGTGGTGGTGTGGATTACGCTACTTACCCGGTCCCGGTTATAATCAATGGTGGTGTTAACTTAACATTCTAACAAAAAAAGAAAATTAAAATGAAAAAGTTAATTTATATATTTTTCGCATTCGGATTGATACTTGCAAGTTGTGATGACTTTCTGGAAGTAGACCCGATTGCACAAGAAACAGAGGAGAGTTTCTTTAATACTCCGGAGAATGCTATTTATGCAGTAAATGCTTGTTATGATATTATAGGAATGACAGAAGGCCCTGGTCCTGATTTTCAATGGTTGGCACATAATTATGAATTTTTCTTTGGTGATTTTTTGAGTGATGACGCCGAGAAAGGGAGTAAGGAGGCTGATTTTCAAGAGTTACAAGAAATGGTTGAATGGCGGGTCACTCCAGGTAGTGGAGTGCTTGAAGGCTTGTGGATTAAGTGTTATGATGGTATTTATCGTTGTAACTCTGTATTGAAACAACTGGCAAACAGCAAATTGGACGAAGCTTTAAAAACACGTTTAGAAGGGGAAGCTCTTTTTGTTCGTGGATACTTTTATGCATACCTGGTTAAAGTTTATGGTGGAGCACCGGTTTTTACCGAACCATTAACACCAGACCAATTCGGTACTATAGAAAGAGCTAGCTATCATGAAACCTTTGAGCAGGCGATTGCTGACTTTAAGATGGCTGTTGATAGGTTACCTGAAAAAAGTGGTTACGATGCATCTGATTTGGGACGCGCCACAAAAGGAGCTGCCCGAGCTTATTTAGCACGAACATTAATGTATCAAATTGGAATGGATGCTGAGTCGAGCACAAGCTGGGATGATGTGTATGCACAAACTTCAGCTATTATAAACAGCGGTGAATACCAGTTGGCATCAAACTTTGCAACTATCTTCGAAATGGATGGAGAAAATAATAGCGGATCTATTTTCGAATTACAGTTTGTTGAGGGAACAACTCCGAACGCACCTGAAAAGACGGGTACTAACTTTCACCAGTTTCAGGGTAACCGTACCGATTGGGGATGGGGCTTTAATAATCCATCGGTAAATCTTTTTGAGACTTTTGAAGATAACGACCCTCGCTTAGGATGTACCGTATATGGAGAATCGTTTAACGGAGGTGTTGTACACGGAGTTAAACGCGATTATGATTTAACCGCACAAATGACTCCTTATATGAACCGTAAAGCAGCATTGGAACCAGCCTATCGTCCTGCAATTGGAAAAAGTAGTGCTGGTAATGTTCGCAAGTTACGATATGCAGAGGTGTTACTTACACATGCCGAAGCGGCCTTTCACACTTCCAAAGAAGGCGAAGCTAAACAAATGCTAAATATGATTCGCGAGCGTGCCAGAAACAGTACCTACGCTAAAGGATGGGTTGAAGGAACAGTAGATTATACTCCTACCGGTTTTAGCGGAAACCTTCCTGAGATTACTTCTTCAGGGCAAGAATTATTGGAAGCAATTTGGAAGGAGCGTCGTGTAGAGTTAGCGATGGAAGCACAACGTTTCTGGGACTTGGTAAGAACGGGTAGATATCTGGAAGCTCTTGACCTTAAAAAGGAAACGTTTAAAACTTCTGATGGTGAAACATTACGTTACGAGAATGTCGATTTACGTGGAAATTGTTTGGCGCGCAGTATTGATGGGCCTAATGGACATAAAGTGCCACTAATGCCAATACCCTTACGTGAAGTTGAAGATTGGGGGCTTACTCAAAATGTTGGATACTAAAAAAGAATACTACAATGAAAAAGAATATATTTAAAATACTAAGCAGTATGGTTTTTGCAGCTGTGGTACTCTTTTTTACCGCTTGCGAAGACAAAGAATGGTCGGAAGATTACGATATTAACTGGCCTGTTCCAGAGATAACGAGTTTAAGTACCACTGAAGCTTTTATTGATGAAGTAATAACCGTTAGTGGGGCAAACCTAGAGAAAACCACTGCAATTAAACTTGCAGGTCAAGAATGTGAAATTGTTGAAGGTTCAGTTTCTGCTTCTTCTGTTCAGTTTAAAGTAGCCCGCCGTGCACAAACAGGATTGATTTCGGTAAAGAACGTTTACAGGAGAGAAACCTTAACAACTGAAGTGCTAAAAGTAAACTATCCTGAAGTTACAATTACTGGATGGCCAACTAAATTGGTCCCAAACGAAGCATTTTCCATCGAAGGAGAAAATGTTGACTTAATTACAGAAGTTAGTATAAACGGACAGGCTGTAAAGATTTCAAATGCTGCCTCAACCGATAAAATTGCAGTACCTACTGCAGGAATGGTTCTAATTCCTGGCGAGACTGCAACGGTTAAAGTAAAGTCTTTGGGAGCGATTGAAATTGACGAAGTTTCAGGCATACCAATTGAAGAACCAAGCGATTTATTTGATGCGGTTGAGCCAATTGTGCTTTGGGACTTTGAGGATGGTGCCCCGGATGCTGTTGACATGGAAAATGCTCCGGCAGAATATGGATTAAATCTTGGCGGTGTTGCAAAAGCACGTGGTAACAACTACTATTCTGTGCTAAACCCTGGAGAAGATTCAGGTTGGAAAACATACTTCTATATTCGTTATACTGAATCAATAGATTTATCGGCTTTCCATAAACCATATATCACTTTCCTTGTAAATACAAATGGAAAACGAGGATATATTAATCCGTTTATGACACAAGATGGAACTGCAAAAGATAACCATTTAAATAATGGTAATGCCGATGAAAACCTGAAATACGGGGATGACTATGCGGTACAAACCGAGGGATGGGAATGGCGTTCGTACCCAATTGAAAAATTGTTTGGCGATTTCGACCCATTAGGAGTATTTGATGAAGTAGCTATGCGTTTCATTACTGGTAACGTAGGTAACGGCGATGGTGTAGTTGAAGATTTTGAAATCCATGTAGACCAGATTATGATTACCGATGGGCCTCAAAATCCTATTGCAAAAGTCTTCGATTTTGAAGATGGAAACGACCCATGGGAAGATAACGGTTTTGATGCAAATCATGCAATAAAATCAGATGCGCCGCTTGGTGGTGGTGAAAATTATTATTCGGTTTGGCTTACTTCAGGTGGAACTTGGAACTGGACTGGTGCGATAGGAAATTACAATGCGGTAGACTTGAGCACAGCGGTTGACCCACACTTAAGCTTCATCTTCAACACCAACGGCAAAAAAGGTATGGTTCAGGTTGAAATTTACCAGAACGAAACCAAATGGGGTGGAAGCGTTGATGTAAGCGACTACTTTATTCAGTCTGACGGCTGGGTGGCACACTCAATTCGTTTGGCAGATTATGTTGGAAACTGGGGTGGTGATGCCACTGAGTTTGACCCAACTGCACCAATCGACTATGTTAAGCTTGGCTTTACGACAGGTAACGTTGATACTGGTGAGGAATACGAGATAAACATTGACGATGTATACATTACCGACGGTAAAATGTGGTAATTAATAAATAGAGAAAAGGAAAGTTGCCCCGGTTCTCGGGGCAACTTCTTTTTATCTTGATATTTTTTCTTAAACTTTTAGAATTACAAATCATGAAACGCTGGATTGGATTAGGTTTATTGGTTTTTGTGAGTTTTTTTGCTCATTCTCAAACCTGGGTAATTGATGATTTTAATAGTAACACACTGGATTCGGCGTGGAATGTTACAGGCAATACCTTTGCTATCGCCCTTGAGGATAGTTTGCTTAAAGTTGATTATAACCGTGCTTCCGGTGGTGCTTGGGATCAATTTCAATGGAAAGCCAACCAGAATATTACCATTGCTTCTTATAAAATCCAGTTTAAGTTAAAATCAGATGTAGCTTTCAAATTAAACATAAAGCCTGTTTATACAAATAGTACTAATGATTGGTTAGAAGAAGAAATCTCCTCGTCATCAAGTTTTAACAATCTCGAATTTCAGGTTCAGAAAGACAATTCTGTAACTATTGAAACCATCTATTTTTATTTTGATGGTGGCTCGTCGACAGACAAATCTGGAATAGCTTTTTTAGATGATATTATCATTAGTGGAACAATTGTAATAGAAAAGTTGGATGAGCTTATTACAAGTGCTGAGACTTTTATTTCAAATGTTGAATCATCTGATTACCCATCTTCAAATATAACTGCATTTCAAACTGCTATTGATGCTGCAAAATCTGTATCGACATCACCCGAAAATCAAATACAGGTTGAAAATGCTACAGAAGATTTATATTTAGAATTTTCAAAAATAGAATCCTCTTACATCGTACCCAACGAATTAGAAGAAATTAAACTGGCAGCTTCAACTGCCACAAAACAAACCCTAATTTTGTATCACAACTTAAAAGAACTTTCGGGCGAACAGTTCTTGTTCGGACATCAGGATGCCACGGGTTATGGCATCGGTTGGAATAATGATAACGACCGATCGGATGTGAAAAGCGTATGTGGTTCGTATCCGGCGTTGGCTGGTTGGGGACTAAGTTGGATTGCACAAGGTAATACCGATGAAAGCGCAACTTACAGAGCTGAAAAATTTTATAACATGGGTGCCGTAAATGCTTTTGAATGGCATATGGATAATCCTTACGGTGGTGATTTCTACTGGGAGAACCGCCAAACCGATGATTTGCCAGTCCCTGCATTAATCCCGGGAGGTGAGAAACATGAATTTTATAAAACACAACTTCAAAATATTGCAAAATTCTTTAGAGACTTGCGCGGACAAAACGGAGAATCGGTTCCTGTAATTTTTCGCCCTTTTCATGAGCACACCGGCGACTGGTTTTGGTGGGGTGATGCACATTGTACAGTAGAAGATTATAAGGAGCTTTGGCAATTTACGGTGGAGTATATGCGCGATAGTTTGCATTTACACAATGTTATTTATGCTTATTCTCCCGACCGATTTAGTTACGCAGCTGAGTATCTTGAAAAGTATCCGGGAGATGATTACGTAGATATCTTAGGTTTTGATGATTATTGGAACCTAAGAAATTCATCGGGAAAAAATAGTTTTATTAATGAATTGGAGATTGTAGGAGAATTGGCAGAAGAGAAGGGAAAGATTTGCGCACTTACAGAAACCGGTTTGGAAACAATAACCAACAATACCTGGTTTACCGATATTTTACTTGACCCGATTTTGACCAACGAGAAAACAAAACGTATTGCTTTTGCCATGGTGTGGCGAAATGCCAATACCTCGCATTTTTATGCTCCTTATCCGGGGCATGCGAGTTCCGCCGATTTTATCAATTTCTATAATAATCCGACAACACTTTTTGTAAACGATAAACTTCCGAAGCTTTATGAACTGGATTTCGGGACTTCAAATTCGGTAATAGAATTGGATACACATGAAATTAATATTTACCCCAATCCTGCACAAAGTAAAATATATATTGATGTTGAGCCCGGCTCTGTTATCACATTATACAACCTGTCAGGACAAGCTGTTAAACAGATAAATTTGACGGGTAATTTTATTGATATCTCAGATGTTAATCCCGGGCTACACATAATTAGAGTGGCTAAAAAGAATCAGTCAACTTCTATAAAAAAGGTATTAGTTCAGTAAAAAGCAAAAAATAAAATCTACTATAATGAACAAGCTATTTAAAACCAGAATGGAAAAAGTAAAAACGGGGTACAATACTTTGATCGAAAAGAAAAACGAAGAACTTTTTTCTTCAAACGGAATTTACAACCGATATAAAAATCCAATTGTGACACGCGAGCACATTCCATTGCACTGGCGTTTCGATTTAAATGCCAAAACCAATCCGAGTTTTATGGAGCGCATTGGATTTAACGCGACCATGAATTCTGGAGCCATTAAAATAAGTGATAAATACCTAATTGTTGTTCGTGTTGAAGGTAACGACCGTAAGTCGTTTTTTGCCATTGCTGAAAGTCCCAATGGTATTGATAATTTCAAGTTCTGGGACAAGCCAATAACAATTCCACAAAACGACAGGTTGGATACCAATGTATACGATATGCGCCTGACCCAGCATGACGATGGATGGATTTACGGTGTATTTTGTGCAGAGCGAAAAGACCCAAGTGCTCCAGAGGGTGACACATCAACTGCAATGGCAGAAGCCGGCATTGCCCGTACAAAAGATTTAATAAACTGGGAACGTTTACCCGATTTAGTTTCTACTACTGGTCAGCAACGAAATGTGGTACTTTTTCCGCATTTAATAGATGGCAAATATGCATTTTATACTCGTCCGCAAGATGGTTTTATTGATACAGGAAAAGGTGGAGGTATCGGTTTCGGATTATCGGAAACCATCGAAAACCCGGAAGTAAAAGAGGAGGTAATTGTTGATGCAAAAACCTACCATACCATTTACGAAGTAAAAAATGGTTTAGGACCTGCCCCAATCCGTACCAAACACGGCTGGTTGCAGCTGGCTCATGGTGTAAGAAATACTGCAGCAGGTTTGCGCTATACTTTGTACATGTTTATGACCGACCTTGAAAAACCATGGATTGTAACACACAAACCTCATGGACATTTTATTGCGCCACTGGCAGAAGAAAGAGTTGGTGATGTTTCAAACGTGGTTTTCTCCAATGGTTGGATTGAAGATGAAGACGGTACTGTTTTTATCTACTATGCTTCATCTGATACGCGAATGCATGTAGCAACATCAACTGTAGATAAGTTGGTGGATTATTGTATGAATTCGCCACAAGATAAATTGTATTCGCACCTGTCGGTTAAAACCATTAATAAACTGGTTGATGCCAACAAAGACTTCATGCATTTACTAAGCTAAAATGAATAGAATCTATTTGATAGTAATCTTGTTTTTTTTGCTTGGCATTGTGGCGAGAGGGCAACAATATTCTAAACAACCAGAGAAGCATTTGCCTAATAATTATGCCAAAACAGTAGAGAGTCTGTTTGGTTTTTTTGATGAGCATGCATTTGATTCAACCAGTATGGTTTATTATTCGGAAGTGGACAATAATGGAAGCGTTGTATCCGATAAAATCTATACCGTTGCTTTAAGCCGAATGATTTACGGGTTATCGTATACCTCGAAATTTTACCCTGATAATTTGATAAAAGCTAAAAAAAGTATTGAATTCCAATTGAATAATTTGATTGGAACAGATTCGATAGGAGCGTATTCAATTTCATATGTTGATAAGGGGAAAGCTTCCGAAGCAATCCAGTTGGATATTTGGCAACAAGCGTACGGGCTTTGTGGACTTACCGAATTTTACAGGAATAATCCAGACGATGATTTGCTTTCTACGATTCATAAATTGCATGATGCCTTTGTCACTCGTTTTTACGACATAAGAAGTGGAGGCTTTTATGGAGCCTATGATTTGAAAGTAGGTCAGGTATCAGGCAGTAAATCTTTACAATCACTAGTGTACCCCATAACTGCATACATGGCAAACTTGTGGGGTGTCGATAGTTTACATCGTGAAAAGTATGAACCTATGCTTGCTGAGTGCCTTGAAATACTACATAAGGCTGGTTGGAATAAACAGACCAACTGGGTGAATTTGAAATTTGATGATTTGTGGAATGTATTAGAGTCTGCGGATGACGATAATTCTAATGTTCCCGTTTTTCCTGGACATAACTTTCAGTTAGCTTCTTTGTTTCTAAGAACAAAATCCTGGGACTTTTTATCAAATGATAGAAAAGAAGAGTATGCTAACATGGCACATCAAATATTGGATGCAACTTTTCAGAAAAGTATTTTTGAAAAGGGTAAGGTGAGAAATGGGATTTACAGCCAAGTAGACTCGGAAACAGATGAAGTATTAGATACCCGAAAGACCTGGTGGCAACACTGTGAGGCCGTTTTGGCACTTTCACTGTGTGAGGATAACTATCAGGAGGAAAAGAAACAGCTGGAAGAATTCTTTTTTAGTTCTTTCCCCGATTTTGAAAATGGCGGCGAGTATTTCTACCTCGACAAAAATGATAAGCCAATTACCAACGAATTAAAAGGAAGTATTGGAAAGTCGGCTTACCATACAATTGAGATGATTCGCTTTTTAATGCAAGAGTAATATGGACAAACAATCAATATTAGAAAATATATCAGATGAAATGACCCTGGAATTGAAAAACATTCTCGAATTCTGGAGCAGTCGGGCCGTGGATAACCAGTTTGGTGGTTTTGTAGGTCAAATTCATCATAATGGGGTGACTAACACAAAAGCCTCTAAAGGAGCAGTGCTAAATGCCCGAATACTTTGGACCTTTTCAGCTGCATATAAACTAATTGGTTCTGAAAAGCTAAAGAAAATGGCAGATAGGGCCTACAAGTACCTGGTTAATAATTTCTGGGATGCCGAAAATGGTGGTTTAATTTGGGAAGTTGATTACAATGGAAAACCACTAAATACCCGAAAACAGGCGTATGCACAAGGATTTGGCATTTATGCGTTTTCGGAATATTACCGTGCCTCTGGAAATACTGAAAGTTTAGATTTTGCACAAAAACTTTATTACTTATTAGAAGATAATTTTCAGGATAAAGAACACCGAGGGTACGTTGAAGCGTTGGATGCAGAGTGGAAACCAATGGCAGATATGCGTTTGAGTGAGAAGGATGCAAATTATCCCAAAACGATGAATACGCATTTACATATTCTTGAACCTTATACAAACCTTTATCGCGTTTATCCTGACGAAGACTTGAAATGGAGTATTCTGGATCTGCTCGATATTTTTCAAACCAAGATTATTGATGAGAAAACCGGTCATTTCAATCTATTTTGTGAGATGGACTGGACGTGTCAAAGCCATATTGTTTCATTTGGTCACGACATTGAGGGAGCTTGGCTATTGCACGAAGCTGCTCAGGAAATAAACGAACCCCAAATTACAAAGGGAATACAAAGAGCAGCCTTGAATTTGGTTGACATTACCTTAAAAGAGGGTATTGATATTGATGCGTCTGTATTTAATGAACGTGAGGGTGATTACATAGATACCGATAAACATTGGTGGCCTCAAGCAGAAGCAATGGTCGGCTTAATGGATGCCTATGAAATTTCTGGTAATAAAACGTACATCATCGAAGTTGAGCGAGTTTGGAAGTTCATAAAAGATAATATAATTGATTATGAAAACGGAGAATGGTATTGGAGGGTTAATAAAAGTAACGAACCAATAACAAATGAAGATAAAGCTGGATTCTGGAAATGCCCTTACCATAACAGCCGCGCACTAATGGAAATGATTACAAGAATTGATAAACAATTAAATAGGGAATAGACAATTGACGGATACTTCGGTTTTCTCTCTCCGGTCTTCCGACTTTTTATTATGAACGAACAACTAAAAATAAAAGAAAAAATAGGCTACGGATTTGGTGATTTGGCTTCCTCCATGTTTTGGAAAATTTTTGCCATGTACCTAACCTTCTTCTATACTGATGTTGTGGAGCTTTCTCCTGAATCAGTCGCATTAATGTTTATAATGGTTCGGCTTTGGGACGGACTTAATGATCCTCTTATGGGAATTATTGCGGATCGCACAAATACATCAAAGGGAAAATATCGTCCTTACTTGTTATGGATTGCGATACCTTTTGGATTAATTGGTGTATTAGCTTTTTCTGTCCCCGATTTTGGACCATCGGGTAAATTGGTATATGCATACATCACCTATACATTAATGATGATGGTATATACCGCTATTAACGTTCCTTATGGTTCTTTAATGGCTGTGATGACAAACAGTCCGAAGGAAAGAACAGCATTGGCATCCTTTCGATACATTGGCGCTTACTCGGGTGGAATTGCCATGACCGCTTCGGCACCCTATATTCTTGATTTTTTTAAAAATGCCGGTGCCAATGATGCCAAAAGCTATCAATATATGGTTATTATTTATGCCATTGTAGCTGCGTTCTTTTTTGTTATGACTTACCTGTGGACAAAAGAAAGGGTAAAGGCTTTAAAAGAAAAAAGTTCTGTTTGGAACGATTTGAAAGATTTAGGAAAAAATACGCAATGGTATATTGCCTTGGGAGCTAATATTCTGATGTTGGTTTTTCTTACTTTTAGAGAAGCAAGTATCATGTATTATTTTAAATATTTTGTACAAGATCAAACAGTTCCATTGTTTGGAGAGGTTGCATGGGGAAAACTGTCAGGAGCTTATATGACAATATGGTTGGCTGCAAATATGTTAGGAGCTTTTCTCGCAATTCCAATTTCATCTCTACTTGGCAAAAAGTTTGCTTTTATTGTTTCAATGTTTTTATCAGCGGTTTTCAGTGTACTTCTTTATTGGTTGAATCCACAGGAAGTTACTTTAATTTTTGTGCTAAACGTTCTTACAGGTATTAGTGCTGGAGTGGTCTTACCGTTAATTTTATCAATGTATGCTGATATTGCTGACTATTCAGAATGGAAAACAGATAGACGGGCTGTGGGATTACTTTTTTCATCTTCTTCCATGTCACAAAAACTGGGGCTGATGGCGGGAGGAGCTTTGCCGCTTTATATTCTGGCTACTTATGGTTTTCAGGCTAATGCAGAACAAACAGAACATTCACTAAAGGGAATTAGGTTAATGATTAGCATTTATCCTGGTATTACAGCAGCTATATCCGGGGCCTTACTCCTTTTATATAAACTTACGGACAACAAAATGGTAAGGATTACCAAAGAACTTGCTGAAAAAAGGGCGCAGGTTGAAGAACCCGAAAAGTAGACTCTACAATGATTCGGATAATTTTAAATATTGTTTTTTTGCTGTTTGTTTATCGCGCGAGTACGCAGCAGCAATGGATTGAGGGTAAGGTTTTCGAAGACCTGAACCATAATGGTGTTTTCGATTCGAATGAGTCGGGTATAAAAGGAGTTGTTGTTTCTAATCAACACGATGTTGTTTTAACAGATACTGACGGAAATTACAAGATAGAGATAAACGACCCCGGGATGGTATTTGTGGTAAAACCATCGGGTTATCGATTTCAAGGCGGAGAGAATAACTTTCCACAATTTTACTATAACCATAATACAGCAGGAGCACCCGAATATCTGAAATATCCCGGAGTGCAGCCGACAGGAGCTTTGCCAAAAAATGTTGATTTTGCCATGGTGAAATCAGATGAAAGCAAAACCTACAAAGCTCTTATTATTGGTGACCCGCAGGTGGCTGACGACGAACGTTTGTCGAATTACAGGGATGGAAGTATAGGTGATATGCTTCGTCATAACGCTGATTTTTACATTGTATTGGGCGATATTGCCGACGATTACCTGGATATTTATCCACGGGAAAACGAAATAATGGGGGCATTAAACATTCCCGGCTACCACGTGCCCGGAAACCATGATGTAAATTATTTATCGCAAGGGCAGGAGCATCAAATGGAAACATTTAAGAAGTATTTTGGTCCCGAATACTATTCATTCAATTATGCCAAAACACATTTCGTTGTTTTGAATAATATCAACTATTTTGGCTGGAATAAAGAGGAGAATAAAAAAGGTTCTTACTTCGGTGGATTAGATGAAAAGCAATTAACCTGGCTTAAGAACGACCTTGAACAAGTTCCCGAGGATTACTTGGTGGTTATTAATTCGCACATTCCTTTTGAAGAAAAATATACCGATAAAGAGGATATTCAAAAACTGTTTGGTTTACTGAATGGGAGACAAAAATTATTAAGTCTTGCCGGTCATTTACACGCCATAAAAGCCCAGTGGTATAACAAAGATACTTATTGGGAAAGTGATGCACCTTTTGAGGAGTTGATAGCTGGTGCAGCTTGTGGGTCATGGTGGACAGCACCACTTGATGAGGAAGGTGTGCCACTGGCAACATGCATGGATGGCTCGCCTAAAGGATACTTTATTCTTGAATTAACAGGGAATAATTACCAATACAAATTTATACCGGCAAATCGCCCCGATGATTATCAAATGCGAATTTCGTTCCCTATGGGCGATGTTACAAGGGAGGATATTGATACCAATAAACTAGTTGTGAATTGGTTTACAGGCAAAAGTTCTCATGAAGTGGAGGCGACAATAGATGGGGGTAAACCTATTATTTTGGAAAATGTAAACGCTACTGACCCATTTATTGAACGCACCATAGATTTACGTTTTAATAAAGACAACTGGACTCCGGGTATTGCCAAAAGCAACCACATTTGGGAAGCCAGATTACCAATAGGGCTTTCACCAGGCATTCATCGGATTGATGTAAAGGCCTATGGCGATAACTCAAAAGTCGTAAAAGCTTACCAGGTTTTTGAAATTGTAGAATAGTTAAAACAGATTCAGATAAATTAACTAAAATAGATATTTCAGAATGACATAACGTTTGTCTTTCTTCTTTACAACCAACTAATTATGATGAGATTAATATTTTTTGCCAGTTTGCTGGTTTGCAGCCTTAGTGCCTTTTCGCAAGAATCAGGCTTCGAAAACTTTATAACACGCGATGGTAAATATTTGAAAGATGGCGATATAACCTATCGCTTTATTTCAATGAATATTCCAAACCTTAATTATGTGGAAGACGAAATGGGATTTACTTTGGAACACCCGTATCGTTACCCCAACGAATTTGAAATTAGAGATGCTTTTGAAACCGTAAAACAAATGGGTGGCAAAGTGATTCGAATTTATACTATTCCGGTAAAACGTTTTGATGAACCCGAGAGTGTTCCCACTTTTGTAACCGGTCCCGGAGAATTTGTGGAAGAAGCATTTGTGGTAAACGACCTGATGCTAAAAATTGCAAACGAAACCGGCGTGCGTATTATTTTCTCGTTTCTGAATAACTGGAAATGGATGGGAGGAGCGCCGCAATACGCTGAATTCAGAGGCAAAACCTTTGATGATTTTTGGCACGACCAACAATTGATTGATGACTTTAAAAAGACCATTGAATTTACCATCAATCGTACCAATACTCTTACTGGAATTCCTTATAAAGAAGACAAAGCTATTATGTGTTGGGAGACTGGAAATGAGCTTCAGTCTCCATACAGCTGGGTAAAAGAAATTGCTGCCTATGTAAAATCACTGGATAAAAATCACTTGTTGATGGATGGGTTTTATGCAATCGACCACTATCGCTATGTGCATCCTGAATCGGTAGAAGACCCGAATATAGATATTCTGTCTTCGCATCATTACGAGCAAAATCCATTTCAGCAATTCGAAAACATCCAAAAAAATCGGGACATTATAAAGGGACAAAAACCATATATTTTAGGAGAGTTGGGTTTTGAAAGTACAAGTGCACACGAACGTATTTACGATTATATCATTTCAAACGAAGATATTGCCGGAACCTTAAACTGGAGCATTCGTTCGCACCGTCGCGAGGGTGGTTTTTACTGGCATTCGGAACCGGTAGGTCATAATTTGTACAAAGCATACCACTGGCCCGGTTTCGCAAGTGGTTATCAGTACGATGAGATTGGCTTGCTAAAATTAATGTATGAAAAGGCTTTTGAAATTGACGGGGGAAAAGCGCCTACACTACCAGTTCCCAAAGCTCCAAATTTGTTGCCAATAGAAAATGTGTATGCCATTTCGTGGCAAGGTTCAGTAGGAGCGTCGGGTTATAATATAGAGCGCTCTGAAAACGAAAACGGTCCCTGGACACAAATTGCCTACGATATTTCCGATGCAGCAGTTCAATATTTCCCTCTGTATAATGATAAAAGTGCAGAAATTGGCAAAACATATTTTTACAGAATAGAGGCGTTAAATGCTTCGGGTTTATCTCCTAAGTCGAATGTGGTTGGACCGGTTAAGGTGAAAGAGAAAGCTTTGGTAGATGAAATGGGGAATTTAATGACGGTGTACATGGCGAAAGATGTAAGGTTTGACTCCGAGCTTGACCGAAAGTTCAAAGAAGACAATGAAAGAATGTTTGGAGAGAATGGCAGTGAGGCTATTTATTTTGTTTCTGGAAAGATTACAGCACTGAATATTTATTCATTTGAACAGAGCAAGGAAACGGCATTAACTTTTTATGTTTCAAACGACGGTGTTTCTTATCAAAATATAAATGCTGAAATTTTTGGAAATAGAACCGGTGCAGGTGATTACGACTATTGGGATGCCATTCTGTATAAAATAGAAAAACTGGATAAGGATTATTCATTTCTGAAAATTGAGTTTAAAGATGAAGCCCAGGTAGGTAGGGTTGAGATAATGTATAATTAAACAGGAATGATGGTAAACTTTCAATATAAAATTTTTGTGTGGGTATTTTGTTGCATTTTGTGCCTGTTTGCATCTTGTAACCCGAAATTGCAACAAATCGATTCGATAAAACCAAATGTATTATTAATAATTACCGATGACCAGGCATATGGTGATTTATCCCTTACTGGAAATCCTTATATCGAAACACCTGCAATTGATAAATTAGCAGATGAAGGCATATTTGCTAAACGATTTTACGTGAGTCCGGTTTGTGCTCCAACACGTGCCAGCTTGCTTACTGGAAGATATCATCAACGAACGGGCGTTTCGGGAGTTACGCGAGGTAGGGAGGATATGCGCCTAAATGAAGTAACCATAGCTGATATCTTAAAAAATGAAGGTTATTCTACAGGAGCCTTTGGCAAATGGCATAACGGAGCACATTATCCCTATCATCCACTAGGCAGGGGCTTCGATGAGTTTATTGGTTTTACTTCAGGACACTGGAGCAATTATATTAACACCACGATTGAGAAAAATGGAGCTACCTTCAAAACTACAGGTTATTTGCCAGATGTATTGACTACTGAAGCTATTCAATTTATGCGGAATTGTTCAGAACAGCAAAAACCATTTTTCTGTTATGTTCCTTATCAAACCCCACATACGCCTTTGCAGGTTCCCGATGCTTATTTCGATAAATACAAAGAAAAAGGACTCGATGATTTTAATGCCACTATTTATGGTATGTGCGAGAATATAGACGATAACCTGCAACGACTACTTTCTGAGTTGGAGGAGTTAGAAATTCGGGAAAATACGATTGTTATTTACTTGTCAGATAACGGCCCCCTGAATTTTAGGTACAATGCTGGCCTAAAAGGCAGAAAAGGAATGGTTGACGAGGGGGGGGTAAAAGTACCGTTTATCATCAATTGGACAGGAACGTTGGAGGGCGGTAAAAGAATAAAACAGCCTTTGGCACATATCGATATTTTACCAACCTTAATTGATCTACTTCAATTGGATTATAAATCTGCACTTCCGATTGATGGCAGAAGTTTCGCAGGTTTATTAAAAGGTGAGAATAATTGGGCAGATAGAAGTTTATACTCTGAATGGTCGGGTAAAAAACGTGTTCTTGCTGGCGACTTTTTAATGATAAATGATGCGCTATATAATTTGGCAGTAGACTCGTGCCAAACTAAAAATATTCGTAAAGAATTTCCCTTGGTTTATGACTCGTTGAATGTAAAATACAATGAATGGTACTCCGAGGTTGTCCAAAATGGTTTTGAACAGAAGGCAATCCCTGTAGGGTATGCCGATTATACCGTAACCACGTTGCCAGCTCACGAAGCAACATTATTTCCTCCTTTTGAAGCAAGAAAAGATAGAAGACATACGGGTATTGCCTATCACAGTTTATATGGCTGGGCACACGATTGGATTGACTTCTGGACTAGCACGGGGGCTTATGCACAATGGGAAATTGACGTGGTTGAGGAGGGAGAATATGAAATTGAAATAAGCTATGCCCTGGCTCCCGAGGATGTTGATGTAAAAATGAACATTGAGGTCGGTGATAAAAATCTCCCATTCACAATTAAAAAATCTTTTGTACACAGGAAATTTGAAAATCACGACCGTGTACTCCGTGAACAAGAAGCTCCTGAAACGGATTGGGGAAACATGAAAATTGGCAAGATAGAATTGTCAGAAGGAACCTACAAGCTGAGACTTGGCACAACTAAAATTCCTGGAACTAAATCGGCTGAAGTAAAAAGTGTAAAACTTTCATTGATGTAAAACAAAAAATATAGGTAATGGTAAAAAGAATATTAATACTCCAAATTATGGTAATCCTATTTTCTTCTGTTTGGAAAAACGGAAATGCACAAGTAATTAATAGAGATAAAATTTATGCGTGGTGTATTGTTCCTTACGATAGCGAGCAAAGAACACCTGTAGAACGTATTGAAATGCTCAAATCGTTGGGAATTACAAAGTATGCCTACGATTGGAGGAGTGACGATTTATCCTCGATGGCAAAAGAATTAAAAATAGCAAAGCAAAACGATGTTGATGTTATAGCTGTTTGGGTGTGGATTGATGCTAATTGGGATTCTGTGGATAAACTAAACGATTCCAATGAAAAGGTTTTTTCAGTTGTAGAAAAAGTTGGGTACACAGGACAAATCTGGGTTAGTTTTAATGCAAACTATTTTGAAAATTTATCGGATGCCGATGCTATAAGTAAGGGAGCCGATATGATTTCATATTTGAGTAAAAGAGCAAATGCGCTGGGGTGTAAACTTGCTCTATATAACCATGGCGACTGGTTTGGTGAACCTAAAAACCAGGTTGAAATAATAAAAGCTTTGCCAAATGAAGATCTAGGTTTGGTCTATAATTTCCATCATGCACATAAGCAACTTGGAGAGTTCCCGGAAATGGTAAAAACAATGATGCCTTATTTATGGTATGTAAACCTAAATGGTATACGCGAAGGTGGACCCAAAATTCTTACACTTGGCAAAGGAGATTACGAACGGGAAATGATACAGCAGTTGTTAGATGCTGGCTATAAAGGTGATTTTGGGATTCTTGGGCACATAGAAGACCAGGATGTTGAGAAGGTTTTGAAAGCCAATATGGCAGGATTCGAGGAAATGGGATTGTAGAATAAGTATTTAAGACAAGAGAAAATGAGAAAGGTGAAGTTAATATTTATATACATGATAATTTCATTATCGACCTTGAGTTCATGTTTACAAGAAATTAAAATCAGCAATATGAAAAAGCGTGAAATTAACTCAAATTGGAAGTACGCACAGGCAAAAGGAGGCTATGAAGGATTAGCAACAGTTCCCGGAACCATTCATACAGATTTACTAACCAATAAGCAAATTGAAGACCCTTTTTACCGTACCAACGAAAAAGACCAGCAATGGATTGACAAGGAGGATTGGGTATACTCAACTTCAGTTATTATTTCCGAAGAAGAATTATCTCACGATAACCTAGTCCTTAATTTTCAAGGATTAGACACCTATGCCGATGTGTTTTTTAATGGAGAACGAATATTAGAAGCTGACAATATGTTTCGTCAGTGGGAGCTTGATATCAAACCCATCGCAAAAGAAGGCGAAAATCATCTAAAAATATATTTTCATTCGCCCATTAAAAAAGGTTTGGAGTTACTGGAAGCATCGGCATATGCTTACCCAGCAGTAAACGACCAATCAGAAAATGGAGGTTTAGGTGATAAAAAAGTTTCTGTTTTTACACGCAAAGCCGGTTATCATTACGGTTGGGACTGGGGTCCACGTTTTGTAACATCGGGAATTTGGCGTCCAATTACCCTTAAAATGTGGAACGAGCTCCGGATTAAGGATGTATTTATTAAGCAGCCATCGGTAACCAAGGAAATGGCAAAGTTAGAGGCAGAATTGAATCTGGAATTAAATAATGATGCCGAAGTAACGGTGGTTATTCTTAATAAAAATGACAACAAAGTTGTTGTAGAGCAAACACATTCTTTGGCAAAAGGCGATGAGCTTGTTTCCATCCCTTTCGAAATTACAAATCCTAAGCTTTGGTGGTCGAATGGACTTGGAGATGCAAACATGTATGCTTTTGAAGTAAAAGTAATGCAGGGCAAAAATGTTTTGGCATCATCAAAAATAAATACCGGTTTAAGAAGTGTGAAATTGGTGCGTGAAAAAGATGAAGCAGGAGAATCTTTTGTGTTTGAACTAAATGGCGTGAAGGTATTTGCAAAAGGAGCTAATTATATTCCAAATGATAATTTCTTACCTCGTGTTACGAAAGAAGATTATGAAAAGGTAGTAGCTGATGCAGTTAATGCCAATATGAATATGTTGCGAGTTTGGGGTGGAGGAATCTACGAAAATGATTATTTCTACGAACTGTGCGATAAAAATGGAATCATGGTATGGCAGGACTTTATGTTTGCTTGTAGCATGTATCCAGGTAACGAAAAAATGTTGAACTCAATTAGAGAAGAGGCTATCGATAATGTAGTCCGATTGCGTAACCATCCCTCGATAGCAGTGTGGTGTGGTAACAATGAGATGAACGCGGCCTGGAGTTATTTCTCGGAATTTGGTTGGGGCTGGAAAGAGCTTTATACCGAAGAACAGCGTGAAGAAATTCAAAAAGCTTATATGGCTATCTTTCACAATATTTTACCAGAAGTGGTTAGCAATTATTCCGATGGAGATGATTACTGGCCCTCTTCGCCACAAGCTGGTTTCGAAGTGGAAAAACATGCCTATTACGATAATACCAGTGGCGATATGCACTATTGGGGCGTGTGGCACGGTAAACACCCATTCGAGGATTTTGATAAATACAAAGCTCGTTTTATGAGTGAATACGGTTTTCAGTCGTTCCCCGATTTTGAAACGGTAAAAAAGTATACCATTCCCGAGGATTACGATATTGAATCGAAAGTAATGGCAGCACATCAACGTAGTGGAATTGGCAATCTTCGCATAAAAGAATACATGAGTTGGGATTATAAAGTTCCGACCGATTTTGAGGACTTTTTGTACATGAGCCATGTGTTACAGGCTCGAGGAATTAAAATGGCCATTGAGGCGCACCGTCGCGCAATGCCCTACTGTATGGGGACTTTGTACTGGCAAATAAATGATTGCTGGCCTGTGGCGAGTTGGAGCAGTACCGATTATTACCACAAATGGAAAGCTTTACACTATGCAGCCAAAAGAGCCTACGAACCATTAATAATTAGTTCATTCTTGAATGATGATGAGTTAGATTTATATGTAGTTTCAGATTTATTAGAAGGATTTGATGGAGAATTGCAGTTATCAGTACTCGATTTTGAGGGCAAAGTAGTTAATGAACAATCTTTAAAAGTGACAGTAGGAGCAAATACCAGTACTTTTGTGAAGTCCCTAAACATTTCATCAATGGTTGGCTCAGTTTCCAAAAACAATGTAGTGGTTAATGTAAAATTGCTTAAAGTCGAAGAAGTGCTTACCACAAATAATTTCTATCTCTCTAAACCTAAAGAACAATCCTTACCAGAAATCAAACTTACAACTTCGGTAGTTAACATAGATGGGAAACAAATGTTGGAAATCTCAACAGATAAGTTAGCCAGAGATATTTATTTGAATATTCCCGACCAGGAAGTTTTCTTTTCCGACAATTACTTCGACTTATTGCCAAGTGAGAAGCGTCAGGTTGAAATGTCAGGTTCGGGAGAATTTGATATAGAAAAATTACAGATTATGCATTTGAAGCAAGTTCAGAAATAGGTTTTATCAATATTCATTAATCATTATGAAAACATATTTATATATGGCTGCCCTTTTTGTTTTAATATTTGGGTGTAAAGAAGTTGATACAACAACGGAATTTGTTCAAATTAAAAACACTTCGTTTATAGTAAACAACCAGTCTTATCATTTTAAAGGTGCAAATTACTGGCAAGGGATGAATTTGGGGGCTCCTGAATCGGGTGACAGAGAAAGGTTGCTTCGTGAACTTGAGCAATTGAAAGAAATGGGTGTAACTAACCTTCGTGTTTTGGCGTCGAGTGAAGCCGACTCAGAGATGCGTTTTGCAATTCATCCAGCACTGCAAAAGGCGCCCGGGGTGTATAATGAAGATATCTGGCAAGGGCTCGATTTTTTATTAAATGAGATGGCTAAGCGAGATATGAAAGCAGTTATGGTGCTTGGTAATTTTTGGACTTGGAGTGGAGGATTCCCGCAGTATTTAAACTGGGCTGATGGAACAGCAATCCCTTATCCTCAGGATAAAGCATATTCCTGGGATGATTTTCAACGCTTTTCAGCCGGTTTCTATTCAAACGAAAAGGCGCAGGAGTTGATGAATAATCACATTGAAAAAGTGATTAACCGAACCAACTCAATTTCTGGCATCTCTTATAAAAACGACCCAACCATAATGGCATGGCAGTTGGCAAATGAGCCCAGAGGCTATCACGTTCCTGAGGAATTTAGGGCTTGGACTAGAAAAACATCAGCTTTCATTAAATTACTTGATGAGAATCATCTTGTTTGTTTAGGAACGGAGGGTAATACGTCTGGTAATGCAGCAGGAGTAAATGTATTGCTGGATAACGATGACCCAAATGTTGATTATATAACCATGCATATATGGGCACAAAACTGGGGCTGGTTTAAACCGGGCGATGGAGAAGAGGTATTTGAACAAACATTAAAAAAAGTGGATGCATACTGGGATGACCATGTTCAAGTAGCAAAACAACTTAATAAACCAATTGTGCTTGAAGAGTTTGGTATTGCGCGAGATAGCTCCTCCTATAATCCGGAAGCCTCCACATATTGGCGTGATAAATATTTCAGTTACCTCTTTAAAAAAGTAAAAAAGTCGGTGGAGAACAATGAGCCGGTTAAAGGATTCAACTTTTGGAGTTACTCGGGCGAAGGACGACCACATCGACCTGGAGAATATTGGGAAAAAGGAGATACATTTTTAGGCGACCCTCCGCATGAATTGCAAGGTTGGTATGGGGTGTATAATACCGATATTTCAACTATTAATCAAATACAGAAATTGGAATTATAAAATCGAGAGAGTTCAAATCACATTTGGAATTGTGTGAAAGCAGGTAGCTTTACGATATATATTCTTCAACAATTAGTTTATGAAATTAAAATTGGTTTTTGTTGGCTTAATCGGAGTTCTGGTATTTTTTATAGGATTGTTCCTGGGAAATAATATTATGTCGGGAATTGCCCTGATTACAGCGCTTTTATTCTTTGCTGCACATACAATTAGCATACCAGCATATAAGAGTTATGCATTTACCATATTGATTTTTGCAATTATTGCAGCTGCAATGTATTTCCCGGCATTTTTTATTTCATATAAAGAATTTGAGTTTAAAGAGATGATAGTACCTCTCTTAATGTTGGTTATGTTTGGTATGGGGTGCAACTTATCGGCTAATGATTTTTTGTTGGTGCTAAAGGAGCCCAAAGGCGTTATTGTGGGGCTGGTTTGTATGTATAGCGTTATGCCTGTTATGGGATTTAGCTTGGCTCATTTTTCAACGCTTCCTCCAGAAATTGCTGCCGGAATAATCCTTGTTGGTTGTTCTCCAAGTGGGCTTGCTTCGAATATTATGGCATATATTTCCAAGGCAAATCTAGCTTTGTCCTTAACTTTAACAGCAATATCTACTTTACTAGCACCTTTGTTCACACCAGTATTAATGCAGAAGTTGGCTGGCGCATACTTAGACATCAATATCCTTGATATGTTTTGGAGTATCTCTAAGATTGTTATTATTCCAATTGTAGCAGGTGTAATTTTCAATAAAATAGTTAAGGATGGCGGAAGTCTGGTGAAAAGAATAATGCCCATAATTTCAAAAGGAGGTATTATTATCCTGATAGCTATTACCACCTCTCTAGGTCGGGAATCTTTGCTTTCGGTAGGTTTGATATTAATTGCAGTGGTTATTGTTCACAATTTATTTGGTTATACGCTTGGATATTACCTTGCTCGCTTAATGAAACTTGAAAAGAACTCAGCCAGAACTATTGCCTTTGAGGTTGGTATGCAAAATACTGGCTTAGCTTCGGGTTTAGCTGTTGAAATGGGAAAAGTAGCTACTACTGGTTTAGCTCCTGCCTTGTTTGGCCCATTTATGAATATTACCGGGTCAGCGCTGGCTTCCTACTGGGAAAAGAAAGAAACCAAGTAACATTGGGTTGGTCTGAGAAAGACTGTAGTTAATTACGAATTTTATGATATAAAATATATAGAAATGAAAAAAGCAATCGTATTAATAGGTGTTATCTTTATAGTATTAGGAGGTAAACTGTATGGTCAAGGCTTCGAAAACTTTATAAGCGTTGATGGAAATAAGCTAATGGACGGTAGTAACGAATATCGTTTTATCTCTTTTAATGTACCTACGCTTAATTTTCAGGAAGATGAAATGGCTTACAAGGAAACAAATCCTTACGCCTTACCAACAGAATACGAAATGCGAGACGTGTTTGCAACGGTTAAAGAAATGGGTGGGCAGGTCATCCGTATTTATACTATCCCAGTGCGTAATACTAACTTTCCACATAATGCCCCAACTTATGTTGAGGGCCCCGGAGAGTTTAATGAAGAAGCCTTTAAAGTTACCGACAAAATGCTGCAATTGGCAAATGAGTATAATGTCCGCATCATTTTCTCTTTATTAAACAACCGGCAATGGATGGGAGGGCGACCAAATTACGCTGCCTTTCGTGGTAAAACCGAGGATGAATTCTGGACAGACCCACAACTGATTGAGGACTTCAAAAAGACCCTTGAGTTTGTAATTAATAGAAAAAACACCTATACAGGTATTAGGTATAAGGATGATAAATCTATCCTTTGTTGGGAAACTGGGAATGAACTTACGAGCCCTATCGAATGGACTATAAATATTACTAGATACATAAAGAGTCTGGATAAAAACCACCTTGTTATGGATGGCTGGTATAGCGATGACCTTGATTATCCTTTTGTGCGCGAAGCCTCGCTTAATGAGTGGTCTATCGATATGGTTTCATCTCATCATTATGAGCGCAATGCCATTGATGTTCCAAAGAATATTCAAAAAAACATAGAGATAATAAAGAAGCGAAAACCTTATTTGGTTGGTGAATTTGGTTTTATCAGCACATCGGGAACTGAATCGGTGTTGGATTATGTTATCGATAACAATGATGTTTGTGGTGCATTGATATGGAGCTTAAGGCATCATAGAAAAGATGGAGGTTTTTACTGGCATTCTGAACCCTTGGGTGCAGGAGTTTTTAAAGCATACCATTGGCCAGGTTTTGTTTCTGGCGAGAAATATGATGAGGCAAACCTGATGAATATGTACAGGAACAAAGCATATGAGATTCAAGAGAAAGAAATTCCACCAGTTTCTGTGCCACTTACACCGGAATTATTACCTATAAAAAATGTTCATTCCATTAGTTGGAGAGGAGCAATGGGCGCTACTGGATATAATGTATACCGTTCAGTTTACAAAACTGGTCCTTGGGAAATCGTTGGGTATAATATCTCTGATGCAGATGTGCCGTACTTTCCATTATTTCATGATAAAACAGCTGAATTAGGAAAGTCATATTATTATAGTGTGAGTGCTATAAACCGCTCAGGAAGTTCTGAAAAATCAAATGTTGTTGGTCCGGTAAAAGTCGATGTTTTAGCTAAAATCGACTTAATGAAAAACCTGGGTAATGTAGAGGATAGTAAGGCCGTTGTGCCAATAACAGGAGGAGATAGGAGCTTTAAAGAGATACGAAATCGTTTGTATGGAGATTATGGCTCGGAGCTAATTTACAAGATACCGGAAAAACTTGATGGGTTTAAGCTATATGCTTTCGAGAAAAAACGTTTTAGATATTTAGCCATACTTGGGTCGTTAGATGGGGAAACATGGACAGACTTGGATATTTTCCCAGAAAGTTTTACGAATAATGAATCCAATTATGGGTATTGGAGACCAAAGATTTATAGATATTCAGGAGGAGCAAATTATAAATACATTAAGATTCAGTTTAAAGGAGGAATAGCTCAATTGGCACGTGTGGAAATCACATACAGATAGGGATTGCAGGTTCAGGAGAATTTGATATTCAAAGATTACAAATTATGCACTTATAACAAACGCAATAATTTTTATTAACGGTATGGAAAAATTAAATATAAAAAGTACAGTAGAACTGGCAAATGGTGTGCAGATGCCACGCATTGGTTTGGGCGTATTTCAATCGGCTGATGGAAACGAGGTAATAAATGCAATTAAGTATGCCGTAGAAGCCGGATATGGTTTGATTGATACCGCTGCAATTTATAATAATGAGGCAGGAGTTGGCGAAGCGATTAAATCACTTGCTATTCCTCGCGAGCAGCTTTTTATAACCTCAAAAGTGTGGAACAGCGACCAGGGTTATGAATCTACGCTCAAAGCTTTTGATGTTAGCATGGAAAAGCTTGGCTTAGATGTATTGGACATGTACCTGATTCATTGGCCGGTAAAAGGAAAATACAATGAAACCTGGCGTGCAATGGAAAAATTATATGCAAATGGTAAAGTGCGTGCAATTGGAGTAAGTAATTTCTTACAGCATCAATTGGAAGATTTAATCAGTAATGCGAATATAGTTCCCATGCTGAATCAGGTAGAGTACCACCCTTATCTAACACAACCAGGGCTTGCAAACTATTGTAAACAAAATAAGATTTTACTGCAGGCCTGGGCACCACTTATGCAAGGTAAAATATTTGAAGTGGATGAAATTAAGTTGTTAGCTGAAAAGCATGGTAAATCGCCTGCCCATATTGTTATTCGATGGAACTTACAAAAGGGCATATTAACCATACCAAAGTCAGTTAAAAAACATCGTATAGAAGATAATGTAAATGTTTTTGATTTTGAGTTGACGGAAGAGGATATGGCAATAATTGATAATCTAAACAGGAGTGAGCGATTGGGACCAGACCCTGATAACTTTGATTTCTAACTTTGATAAATAAGGAAATATTCATGAATAACATATTGTTCCGAATTGCATGTTTTTTGATGGTGATTTTATTTTCATCATGCTCAAATAATGTTGAAAAAGAAAGACCAAATATCCTGATTATACAGGCGGACGATTTGGGCTATGATGACATTCGCCTGTACGGAAATAATATAATTGAAACTCCATCACTGGATAAGCTTGGCGAACAATCCATTCAGTTCGACCAGTTTTATCTTTCATCGGTTTGTGCACCAACACGTGCAGCTTTATTAACCGGGCGGAACTTCTTGCGAACAGGTGTTTCAGGGGTACATGCGGGTAGGGATTATGTCAATTTAGATGAAACCATTATCGCGGAAGTTTTCAAAGATGCAGGTTACACAACCGGTATGTGGGGCAAGTGGCACAGTGGAAAAACGGATGGCTATTTCCCGTGGGACAGAGGTTTTGATGAAGCTTACTATGCCTGTCTTTACAATTATTTCGACAATACCGGATTGCTGAACGGAGAGCCTGTCCAAACCAAAGGTTTTACAACGGATGCCATTACGGATATGGCAATTTCGTTTGTGAAGAAAAATAAGGACAAGCCATTTTTTGCGTACATGTCGCATTTGGCACCTCATAATCCATGGCGTGCACCTGAATCGTATATCAAAAAGTACCTGAATAAAGGGCTTTCGGAACCAATGGCTACCCTTTACGGAATGATTGATAATTTAGATTTTAACATTGGCAGGTTATTACAAACTGTTGAAGACGAGGGCTTGGCAGAAAATACCATTATTGTGTTTTTAAGCGATAATGGCCCGTGGATTAGAAGCTATCGATTTGGATTAACAGACGAAGAATGGCAAGAGCGTAATGTAAACGGAAAGCGCGGAATGAAAGGCACCAACTGGGAAAATGGAATTCATTCGCCATTGTTTATTCGCTGGACGAATAAGTTTGCACCAAAGCATATTAATGAGCCTGTGAAAGTGGAAGATTTATACCCAACCTTGTGCAATTTGGTTGGTATTACTATTCCCGATAGCATTCAATTAAGTGGACAAAGCTTGTTAAATACAAGTGGAAGTTTTATTGCAAGTGAGGCACCCATTTATGTTGCAGCTCATAACCCGGTGGGGGATGAAGATTACCGTTCAGAGAAAGATGAGTATGGTCAGGCCATTCCTTTTTCAGAAGAGTATATCCAATCCTTTAAATTCGAAAAGCAAAACCTGGCTATCAGAAAAGGGGCGTATAAATATGTGCAGGATGGCGAGGCCGGTAAACTTTTTGATATCATTACAAATCCTACTGAAAACGAATCAGCTCTTTCTGAAAACAAGGAGCAATTCGAAAGTCTTCAGACGCAATTGGGAGAGTGGTTTGAAGAGGTGAAAACACAAGAGAATTCGTTTACCATGCCTGTTTTTCAAATCGGATATAAGCAAAATACCACTTCGTATATGTATGCCTGTGCACCTCAAAGCATTTCAAAAGGATTAATAAATAAGGAACACTTTTTAGCCAATTGGGGAAAAGTGGGCGATGAAGTTACCTACAATATTAAAGTTCATACAAAAGGGAAGTATGAAGTATTTCTTGTTCATAAAATTAAGGATTATGAAAAGATATGTTTTCAGGTAAGTTCTTCAACTTCAGTCACAAAATCGTGGCTAAACGATACCGGCGACAGAAACTTCGGAACCTTGATTGAGGGCGAGAGTGCCTATTGGGAGAATTTTGACTTAAAAGAGACCTTTAAAAAAGACATCATAAAATCGAAGTTGGGAACAATTCAACTTCACGATGATGACTCGGAATTGAAGTTGGAATTACTGGAGAAAAAAGGTAGTTGTGAGCATGAATGGGAAAATCAGCTTATTTCAATCGAATTAAGGAAAATCTAATTGAAGTTATTGGGTTTAGATGAAAAACAAATTTATTGAACATATCAGCAACTCTGCTCTCTTGCTACTTTTCTTTATGGCAGCAGTGTCGTATAACGGGAAGCTGTTTGGTCGCAAGCCCGAAAAATTATTATCGGTAAAGACAGATGTGATTGAGATTTTACCACCTACCCATGCACAATTGAAGGCTTTGGGCTTGTCTAGCCTTAGCTTGGAAGAAGAAGCCAGAGGAATATGGAAAGTTGGGACTGACGCTGAAAATGAAAAGCTTATTAATACACTGGCATTCAGCAAAGGTATTTATGGTTTTGGAGGGCAGGTAGGTGTTTTCTTGTATATTGATAAAAACAATAATATAAAACAGCTTGTTTTTGCCGAAAATAATGAGTCACCCGAATTTTTCGAATCGGTTCAGGAAAAAGGAATTGTAGCTCAATGGTTGGGCAAGGATTATGAAAAGATGTCAAAAGCTAAGCCCAATGTTCTGTCTGGTGCAACAATGACATCTAATGCGATTAATCGTTCAATATTAAAAAGTTTACAAGCTCTTGAAAATAATAGTAGTAGCACGAATTGGCTAAGGGTGCTGGATTTTAAAACAGTAGCAGCTCTTTTGGTAATTGTTCTTGGAGTACTTATTTCTTATATTAAAACCAAACGAAAAAAACAACTAAGAACCATTTTGTTGGTCTTAAATACCTGTGTTTTGGGAATTTGGTGCGGAAAATTCATCTCAATAAATATTCTGTTGGGCTGGGTTTCAAACGGAATGAATTTAGTAAGTAGTGGAGTGGTGTTTTTAATGCTTTTACTTTCGGTTATCTTGCCTTTGTTTTTCAATAAAAAATCGTACTACTGTAACTGGGTATGCCCATTTGGTTCTGCACAAGAACTAGCCGGGCGAATAAGTAAAAAGAAAATAAGCTTAAAACCTAAGTTGGTGCTAATATTAAGTCCTTCAAGAGAAGTTATTACCCTTGGCGTATTTGTTTGCATGTGGTTGGGTTTGGCTTCCGATATTGCAGACTATGAACCTTTTTCCGCTTTCATTTTTCAACATGCATCAATAGCAGTATTGTTAATTGCAGCGTTCGGAATTGTATCAGCCGTGTTTATTTCCCGACCATGGTGTCGTTTTGTATGTCCAACAGGGCAAGTATTAAATTGGATTTGTAAAATGGACTAAAAATGAACATTCAAAAAACCATAAACATTATTTTGGCGCTATGCCTTTTATTATTGATTATTAAAATGAACCCTTTAGATAAAAATGATATGAATGATAATGGCAGTTCTACGCTGGAGATTATTCACCAACGAAAAAGTGTCCGGAACTATACCGAAAAAAAGGTGAGTAAAGAGCAATTGGAAACACTTGTTAAGGCTGCAATGGCAGCACCAACTGCGGTTAACAAACAACCCTGGGCTTTTATTGCAATTAACGACAGGGCTACATTGGACCATTTGGGTTATAAGTTGCCTTATGCAAAAATGACGAAAACCGCCAGTGCTGCCATTATAGTTTGTGGCGATTTAAGTAAAGCTTTGGAGGGGTGGGAGCAAGCATTCTGGATTCAGGATTGTTCTGCTGCAAGCCAAAATATCCTTTTAGCAGCCGAAGCAATGGGGCTGGGTGCCGTGTGGACAGCCGCATATCCGGCTGAAGATAGAATGGCTATTGTTAGAGATATTTTAAACTTACCTGAAAATATTATTCCCCTTAATGTAATTCCAGTGGGTTATCCAAAAGGAATTGAGAAACCAAAGGACAAATGGAAACCTGAGAATTTGCATTGGGATAAGTGGTAAATGTGATAATTAAAACTATCGAAATGGGCAGTATTCAAAATAGTATTTTAGTTCTTGTAGTGCTCTTTACAGTATTGAGTTGTACAAGCAAAAAAGGAGCTGATAAGGTAAACCTGAGCGTAATTGCTTCTTCCGATAAAGACTGGACTGGTATTGCAATTAGCCGCGAAAGTAGAATGTTTGTAAACTACCCTAAATGGTCAGATAATGTGCCGGTTAGTGTGGCAGAAATAGTGGGCGGAAAGCCTGTTGCATATCCAAATTTAAAGTGGAACAGTCGCAAGGAGGAAGAAGCCTTTGTTGCAGTGCAATCGGTAGTGATTGATGATAAAAACCGTCTTTGGATATTGGATACCCGGAATCCACAATTCAGAGGGGTAAACAAGGGTGGTCCTAAGCTTTTTCAGTTTAATCTTGAAACCGATAGCAAAGAGAATGTATATAGTTTCCCTCAAGGTGTTTTTCAGCCAGATTCTTATTTTAATGATGTACGGATTGACACCGAATACGAAATAGCTTATATAACGGATTCTGGTAATGGTGCACTGGTTGTTTTGGATTTAAAAACGGGCAATTCACGCAGGTTACTCGACCAGCATATTTCAACTCAAAGCGAAGTAGACTATCTTGTTTGTGATGGTATTAAATGGGAAAATACAGTCCATTCTGATGGAATTGCCCTTACACCTGATAAACAATTTCTGTATTATATAGCACTTACCGGGCATACCTTATACCGGGTTTCAACTAAGGCTTTGAATAATGATACCTTAAAAGATAATGAGCTTGCCCCAAAAGTTGAGAAAGTCTGCACCATACCCGCTACAGACGGGATGATGTTCGATAAGGAAGGAAATCTTTGGCTGGGAGGATTGGAAGACAACTCAATAAATCTTTTGAAAAAAGATGGAACATTGGAAAAAGTAGTCAAAGATGATATAATTCGGTGGGCAGATTCATTTGCTTTTGATAAAGAAGGCAATGTTTATTTTACCACATCGCAAATTCATTTGCCAATAAATCAGAGGAAAGAATATCAAGTAATTAAGTTGTCAAGGTAACTCCCGGGACACTATTCATTTATAATTAAATTTAGAAATCAATTAAATAAAGCAGTATGAGATTAGTAATTTTAATGGCATTTGCCGCAAGTTTATTTGCTTGTGGTAATAAACCTTTGCCGAGCGATGTAAAAGCTACAAAAGAAACGGTTAAACTGTATCAGAATCTTCATAAGTTAAAAGCAAAGGGAATGATGTACGGACATCAGGATGCTTTGGCTTACGGAAAGAATTGGTATGGAGAAGAAGGACGCTCGGATGTAAAAGATGTTTGTGGTGATTATCCGGCTGTTTATGGCTGGGAAATTGGGCACCTGGAATTGGGAGACGAGTATAGTCTCGATTCGGTTTATTTCGATGACATCAAAAAATGGATTAAAACTGTTTACGAGCGTGGCGGGATAAATACAATTAGCTGGCATCTTAGAAATCCTTTAACCGGAGGTTCTTCATGGGACACTTCGTCGAAAGCGGTTGTGAAATCAATCTTACCAAATGGAGAGAAACACGAATTTTTTAAAACTTATTTGGATGAATTAGCTGAATTTTTACTGGATTTAAAAACAGACGACGGAATTTATATCCCGGTTATGTTTCGCCCTTTTCACGAACATACTGGAAGTTGGTTCTGGTGGGGGAGAGACTTGTGTTCTGTGGAAGATTACAAAGCGCTTTGGCATTTTACCGTTGATTACCTGCAAAACGAAAAAGGCATCCATCATATACTTTATGTTTATTCAACCGACCGTTTCGAAACTAAGGATCAATATCTTGAACGTTATCCCAGCGATGATATAGTTGATGTACTTGGTTTTGATTTGTACGACCGCGATAAAGATTATCCACGGCTGCTAGATTATTGTGCCAAAACCGTCACTCAACTCGCAGCAGAAAAAGGAAAGATTGCGGTAGTAAGTGAAACAGGAGGTCCGTTAGCTACAAATACAGAGTGGTGGACACAGGTTTTGGACATCCTTAAACCATACGAGTTGGCTTATGTTTTAACATGGCGAAATCCGTTTGATTCGGCCGACCACGGAAATTATGGCCCATCAAAAGGTAGCCCCGATTCTGAAAATTTCATTCAGTTTTATAACGATTCTGAAACGATTTTCCAGAAAGAACTTACACCGAAAAAGATTTATGATTAGATAGTTATTAGTTTTATTTACGGAGAGCTGTAAATTTAGTTTGGTTAGTTAGTTAAGCCCGGTGATAGCACCGGGCTTTTTTTATTTCGAATTGTTTGGCTAAGAGCTCTTTTACGATATAATACTTTTAAAAGACATTAGGTACTCCTCCTTATATATACTAAAATAATGTTTCTTAAAGTTCTCGTAGTTTTCCAGTGCCAGACTGTGTTTCCCTTGATTAACAAGTACCTTACATCTTGTTTTTAGAGCATATTCATTAACTAAATCGTATAAGAAAATGATCTGAGTAATTTCAAGTAGCAGAAGAGAGTCAAGTCTGTCTTTTAGTGATAGTTTATCACTCTGCTCCTCAAGAAAATTAATAATACGGTTCGTCATATCTTCTCTTTTTTGGTCGAACCATTCGCTTTCTGTATTAAATAGAAATTTCCCTTTTTTAAGGATTGGTAATATTCTGTATAAATTATTTCTGAAATCTTCAGAATCTTCGTCTTGCAGAATATGGGTAACTGTTTTGTACTCGCAGGTTATTTCTTTTCCCAGGTTTATTAGCCAATAATGGCCATCGTATATAAGTTGAATTTTTTCTAAATCGTCGAGTATTCCTCTTAATCTATTAATGTTAACACCTCTGTTATTTTTAGCTTTTTCATGAGATTTATCGGGCCAAATATACTCTTGGATATCCTTTGATGAGATTCCTTTTTTGTGGTCAATTCCTGAAATTAATATAATAAGAAATAACTCTTTGAGAGTTGAACTAAAACGATAGGTTATATCTTGGCCTGTCTTGTTAAAGACCTTAAATCCTCCCCAAATATTTATATTAAAAGATTGCTCTATCATCAAACTTTCGATATTTATTTTTTCATCATCATTTGTTGTAGAATGTTGGTAATTTCGTTTTATGAATAATATTGAAAGGAAAAATAAAACACTTCCGACTGCAATAAATAAGTAAACTTTTTTGGTCGAAGTTTTTTCGTAAGAGATGTAATTTGATGGCGGAAAATTCAATGAAAAAAGATTAACCTCGTATTTTCCTCTTTCAGTTAAATGAGACGTTAATGCTATAAACTGAAAATTTGATTTCCAGAAATATAAATCGGAGAAGCTGCTAATGTCAGAGAATAGATAAGGAATACTATCTGCAACAAATTCTATTGAGGGCGAATTAAGTGAACCTTTTAGCAATTTTAGGTGAGTGTTATTGCTTAAGTGCGAGTGAACCAGGGTATAAAAAGAAGACTCCTCCTCATTAACAATTAGGCTGTTGCAAGGTGTGAAATTAAGAGTGTTGGGAGTTTTCATTTTCCAAATTTTTTCAATTGTATTTTTTTTGAAATTAATTTTGTTCAAATCATATAAAAAGTTTTCACCTAAGATTTGTTTTGATTGCTTATTTCCTATGCCTCCAAATAAATAATATTCGTTTTTATTTACCGTACTTTTTCCCAAAGATGAAAGATATCTGGGGATTAAAGAGTCTCCGCGGAATGTCAATTTTTCCCACATCTTACTGTTCTCATTATAACTCAGTAGTTTGTTGTTGTAGGTGTAAAAACCATATCCGCAAACAGTAGTAATTCTTTTATTTATTGGATGAAGCAGTTTGTTGTGGTGCCAGTATTTCGGTAAATGTGGTTTAAAAAAGGACGAGCTAGGCCATTCATGGGTAGCATCGTTATATTCTGATAATTGGTTATACTGAAAACTGTATGTTGTAATGCTATTTTTTGAATTAAGTATTACCTGCTGTGCATCTTCATAAATAGGAAATCCTTTCTTTATTTCGTGGGAGGTTACTCGGTTCTTGTTTAAGTTGTAAACCAGGATGTCATTATTTCTGGATATAAAATTTATCTCTTCTGTTGAGTCGTTATATAAAATCTGGGGACACTCTTCAAATTCAAAGCGTTTAAAATGTTTCCAAAATGCATGGCGTGTTACATTCCAGTGGGGGTGAATTAACTGAGCTTTTCTTTTTTGAATAGAGTCTACAGTATATTCATTATTAGTTTTAGAAAGGGGCCAAAAGTAGTTATTGTTGTTGCCTCCATTGAATGCAATATTTTTTACTGATATAGGAGCGGTCTCGTTTACCTGGAAAAAATTATTTTTTACAGCTCCAAATACCATACGCAATTTCGAAGAGGATGTTAATTTCAAGGTATCACATCCTTTATAGTGGCCATACCTTAAACAAACAATACCTGATGACGAATTGACTGTGATAGAAACGTGATTCCATCTATTGAACTGTTTTTTATCTTCTGAGTTCAGCGAGATACTGGCATCCGATTCCGTTTTGTTATGTAGTAATATTATATTGGGCGTATCTGTATCAATTTTTAATATCATTGAAATTTCATCGCCGCTAATTGCATCTTGAATTTTGAAAACAGAACCATATATATTGACAGCGTTTCTTACCGATAGGTCAAATTCAAGCGTAAATTCATTGTGGTAGTTTAATACATCATCATAAGTAAAATCTATTCCTGTCTGCTTTTCAATATCTGCATCTTTAGCACTAAAAAATAAACCCTTTTCATTTGAAAAAACTTTCGAAAAAAATAGAAATAGAAGGAAGGTTATAAATAGTTTTTTTAGAATTAGAAGTGCCCCAGTTAGTTTCATGTATGCAAAAATAAGAATTATATCAGAAAACAATAGATATAAAGAAAATGGTATCTGATTTAGTATTTTCTGAATGAAAACTGTTTTAAAGATACCTATTAAAGATTGGTATTTCAAAATCATTAATTCATAACTTATTATAATTGGTATTTGTATGTTTCACTATATGAGTTGTTTGTGGTGTGGTTAATAGGTTTATCGACTGATTAATTCAGAATTAATCGGTATTTAACCACCCTGGTTGTAGTCTTGCCTTCAATTCAAATCAATATTAATTAAAAAACCAAATGGATGAAAAAAGACTACGCAAATAGTTTGTTTTTCTTTTTAACAAAAAGAAGAATGGCTAAATTTAAAAGTTACTTTCTTTTTACTTTAATGGTATTAGGAAGTTGTTATCTCCAAACAAATCATTTGTATGCACAAGTACAAACAGGTAAACAACAAATTACCGGAGTTGTAGTTGACGACCAAGGGTTGCCCTTGCCGAGTGTAACTGTATTGTTAAAAGGAATTGGCAATGGCACAATTACAGATACTGAAGGGAATTATGCCATTGAAGCTGAAAAAGGCCAAACACTTTCTTTTAGCTTTATTGGTTTTAAAACGCAGGTAATAATTGTATCGGATGCTTCGGTAATTAACGTTACTATGCAACCCGATGATATTCTTTTTGATGAGGTGGTTGTAACTGCCCTGGGGATAAAACGTGAAAAAAAGGCCCTGGGCTATGCTGTGCAGGATGTAAAAGCCGATGATTTAACTTCAACAGGCGATAATAATATTTCAACAGCATTGCAGGGAAAAGTTGCTGGTGTTGAAATTGCACAATCAGGTGGTGGAGCTGGAAGTTCAACCAGAATTGATATTAGGGGGGCAAGTTCTCTTTCTGATAACAATTCACCGCTGTGGGTTATCGATGGTGTTCCATTCAACGATGGAAGAGATGGAAGTGCATCGGAGTTTGGAGGGACAGAAAGAGCAGGAGCTTCTTATGATATAAATCCCGAGGATATTGAATCTATCTCAGTTCTAAAAGGTGCAAACGCAGCTGCGTTGTATGGTTCTCGTGCGGGTAATGGTGTTATTCTGGTAACAACAAAATCGGGGAAAAGAAGCAAAGGGCTGGGTATCACATATTCTGGTAACGTTAGTTTTGCCGAAGCTGCATATTTATTAGATATGCAAAATACTTACGGACAGGGAACCGAGGGGATTTATTCTCCAAACTCATCTATGTCGTGGGGGCCGGCAATGGAAGGCCAGATGCTGGATTCGTGGACTGGTGAGACTTTGCCATATACAGCACAAGCCACACAGTTTGAAGATTTTGTACGTGTTGCTGTTAGCCACAACCATAATTTAGCCTTTTCAGGAGGTGGTGCGAATGGTGCATATCGTGCTTCAATAGGCAGAAGCGATGAGAACGGAATTTATGATGGCAATGAGGTTAGTAAAACAAATTTCGATTTTAAAGGGGATTACGATGTGAACTCTTGGTTAAATGTTGACACCAAGTTTTCTTATATTAAAACGAAAGGGGAGAATCGCCCAGAAATGGGGTACTACAGTATAAGTAACTACTTTTATCGGATGCCTCGGAATATTCGGAACCAGGATTTGGCTCCAGGGTATATTTTGAATGCACAGGGAGAACATATTGAAAAGTTGTATGAAACTCCCGGGCCGGATAATAGAAATCCATATTTCTTACAAGCACAGATTCAAAACAATGATAGTCGTTCGCGTACTTTTGGATATTTTGCCGCCAATATTAAGTTTTCTGATTATTTAAAATTAAAACTTAAATATGGTTTAGATTATTACCATGAAGATGCGCAGGCACGTCGTTTATATGCTGATAACGTGTCAGACCAGAACCCAAGTTATAGCACATCCTCTCGTTTTTTCCAAGAAGAGAATTATGAGTTTTTATTATCGTTTAATAAAGATTTAAACCAAAATTTTACTTTAGGAGCAAATATGGGAGGGAATTTGATGAAGAATGGAATTCACAACCTTTCTTCCTTCTCTGGTCGCTTAGCTGATGAAAAAGCCAGCTTTCTTGAATATGGTACAAACATTACATCTTCAGAATATTTTATTGATGAAGAAGTGCAGTCACTTTATGGTTTTGCTCAGCTGGCGTATAAAAATTATTTATTTTTAGATGTTACAGCTCGTAACGATTGGTCTTCAACCTTACCTAAAGATAACAACTCCTATTTTTACCCATCGCTTAGTTTAAGTGGTGTTATTTCCGACATTGTAAGTTTACCAAAAGCTATTAATTACTTTAAGGTGAGGAGTTCTTGGGCCCAGGTTGGTAAAGGAACTAGTCCGCAGCAATTAAACTCTGCCTATTCCGTTGGTACATGGAATTTTAATTTGCTTAATGCCAACCCTCAAAACGTAAAGATAAATGAGGATTTGAAACCAGAAAAATCCACCTCTTACGAATTTGGTTTTGATGCCCGTTTGTTTCAAAACAGGATTGGTGTAGACCTTACATATTATAACGAAGATACCAAAAACCAAATATTGAAGGTAGGATTAGACCAGTCGGCAGGGTATGAGAGTAAATTAATTAATGCGGGTAAAATCAGAAACAGGGGTGTTGAATTGATGCTATCAACAACTCCGGTAAAAACGAAAGATTTTAGGTTTGATGTAAATTTCAATTTTGCCAAAAACAAAACTACGGTTGAAGAACTTGATGAGGATTTAAAAGAGTTTGAACTTGGTAAACTAAATTATGGTGGACGAATTGTAGCAACAGAAGGAAATATGTTGGGTGACCTAATGGGGAGAACATACAAAACAACCGAAAGCGGCGAGTTGATTATTGATGCAAGTGGTTTGCCGGTAAGAACCGACGAAGAGGTTGTGTTGGGGAATTTCCAGGCCGATTGGACGGGGGCTGTTTCTTTAAGGACCGATTACAAAGGAGCTTTTATCTCCGCATTGATTTCTGTGCGCGAAGGTGGCGAAATTTATTCATCAACAGAACGCGAAGCAATCTTGTATGGTACGGCAGAACGTACAGCTGATATGGGGCGAATATCCAGAATTGTTGAAGGTGTGCATGAAAATGGTGAAATAAACAAAGAGTTGGTTACGGCTCAACAATATTGGACAAGATTAGGCTCTATAGAAGAGGAGTTTGTTTATGATGCATCTTTTATGAAAATGAAGGAGCTGGCGATTGGCTATAGCCTCCCAAAATCGGTTTTAAATAAGATTGCGAACAATCCGCTTCAAAATGTCCGAATATCTGTAGTAGGGCGTAACCTGTTTTATTTTTATAAACATACGCCAGGTACAGCTCCCGATGCCAGTGCTTATAGTTCTGCATTAAGTGCACAGGGATTTGACTTTGCTCCCGTACCTTCTACTCGTACTATCGGTTTTTCTCTTAACCTAGGTTTTTAACCTTTAACAAAAGTAATTATCATGAATAAGTATATATTGATATTAATATTGGGAGTTCTGGCATTCAACTATAGTTGCACCGATGATTTTGAAGAACTCAATACCCCTTCAAATGTAGTAACAGAACCTAATGCAGCATATTTGTTTTCAAATACAGTACAATCTGTTTTTGCTAATTATCAACGAAACTGGAACCTATATGCTGATATGTATGGCCAGTATATGGCAAATACACGTACCTCTTTCCCCTCGCCACGATACGAATATAGAAATGACTGGGTTGGTAATTTTTGGAGAGAGTCGTATACACAGCATTTACGAAAAACTAAAGCGATTCAGGATTTATACGGAGACAATCCTGCCTACACAAATGCAATTGCGCAAAAAGAAATCTGGGAGTGCTATTGGTGGTCAAGACTGACTGATTATTATGGAGACATTCCATATTTTGGTGCAGCAGAAGGTAAAACTGTAACATATAACTCGCAGCAAGAGGTTTATTATGATTTGTTAGCACGAATTACAAAAGCAGTAAACGACTTAAATGAAGATAATACCCAATTTAATTATGGTGAGTATGATTTAATTTTTAGAGGTAATGTAAGCAAATGGAAGAGGTTTGGAAACTCTTTGCGTATGCGTTTAGCAATGCGTATGTCGAATGTCGATCCGTCAAAAGCTAAGGAGGAGTTTGTTGCAGCTTTTAACGATGGAGGAATGACTACGAACGACGATGTTGCGCAGGTACCAATGTGGAAAGATGGCTGGTATGATTACCTGCATCAGATGGGCTGGAATTGGGACCGGAATGTAATCTCAAAAACCATGGCTGATCGTTTTTACGATCAGTCAACAGCAGGGGAAGATCCAAGAGCCGAACAGTGGTTAGCATACCAGGTTACGGAGAATGGAGTGAAAGTTGCGAAATCAAAAGAAGAAGTTGGAAAAGATAAATACTTTGGATTGGAAAACGGTCGTCAGGAATCAGTACCGGCAGGTGTGCATCAAAATTATGCAAGGCTTAACCTTTCCGGTTCTTATGTAGGTTTTTCAGGTAATGGTGGCGAAGTTAGTATGTACTGCCCTGTTATGTTTTATTCCGAAACGCTTTTCTTAAATGCAGAAGCAGCCCTAAGGGGATGGATCTCGGGAGAACCAAATACCCTTTATAAACAAGCGGTATTAGCATCAATGGATTTTGTGGGAGTTGAACAAGCCAAGGCAAACGCCTGGGTAGATGGCTTATTAAACCTGGAAGGTTCGAATGAAGCAAAACTAAAACAGTTGATTACACAAAAATGGGTATCTAATTTCCCTAATGGTGTTGAAGCTTGGGCAGATTTTAGAAGAACAGATTACCCCGATTTTACTTTGCCTTACGACGGTATTAGTGGAAATGCGACTGTTTCGGAAGGTACCTATGTAAAAAGAATCAGATATCCCGATAATCAGCATCAGGTAAACGAATTATCAATGCCTGAATCGTTAAATACTTTGGATAAAGATAGGATGGATGTGCGTTTGTGGTGGGATGTTGCCGATACCAAGACTAAAACAAATGGCTTGATGTCGAGCAATTTTTAAATCATTGGGTATTAATCTATAAAGAAATGTAAGATGAAGAAATATTATAAATTGAAAAGCAGGTTTTATACTGCATTGATCACCATATTGTTTGCGGGCTTTTTTGCAGCTTGCGAAAAAGACGAAATCGGTACATTTAATTCAGTAAATCTCGATAGTGTTCTTGCCGAAGCCGAAAATTTAGTTACATCAAGTCAGGAGGGAACAAATCCTGGAGATTATAAGCCCGGTTCTATTAATAATTTGCAACAAGCCATTGATTGGGTGTATTGGCAAATAGAAAATGGCGAAAATCAAAAGCAGGTTGATGATGCGGCTGTAAAATTACAGTATCATATTGATTTGTTTAAAAATCAGATTGTTGTTAATGCTAATCCCTGGATTCATCAGGTAGCAGGCTCGTATATTATGCTCGGAGATAATTTGGGGGAAGGTGCAGCTGGAACGGCAGGGCAGGTAAAGCAGATTACCAAAAAAGCTTTTACTGTTGAGGCAAAATTATGGATTGTAGGTTTGCAACAAAAAGGATGGAGTAATGTGGTTTTTGCAAACGTTATGGGACTTGGAGGTTCTAACGACAGAGGTTTTGGAGTACGCTATTTTGGCGATGGAAAGATTGAATTTATTGTTGGTGGATTAGATTATGGTTGGGCAGGAGCAAGTGCTCCGGCCGGAACATTAAAAGCAAATCAGTGGGTTCATATTGCATTTGTAAATAACATCAATAACCAAAAATTATATGTCGATGGAGTTGAGGTGGCAAGTTTAGATGTCGTATATGCCGACTCTGACGATGAATATCCATTAACCATTGGAGCTCCTTACCCCTGGAACGATAGAGTTGTAAACTCGATGGTTAAAGATTTCCGCTTTTGGACAGAAGCAAAAACTACCGGAGAAATTGCCAGTTTATCAACATCAGAAATTACAGGCAACGAGACAGGTTTAGAAATTAATCTTCCGCTAAATGCCGACCTTGGGACTGATTTTGCAGATGCTACAAAAAGATATCGTGCAACATTGGTTGGAAATATCGAGTGGGTTCCTGATGGCGATATTAGTAACATTCCGGTCGACTATTTGGCTCTGCAAACTTTGATATCCGAAGCGAATACTATTATAGATAATGGAGTATTTGGTACAGAGGATGGCAATTACCCTGTTGATGCCAAAGAATATCTTGAGATTTGGATTGGAAAAGCACAAGCATTGATTGACGATAAAGCTTATCAACTATTGGTCGATGAATTTGTAGAACCTCTTACCATTGCTATACAGGGTGTTAAGGGTAATTTAGTAGCTGATGCCGATGGAATTTACATTCCTTTAGAACGAGGAGCCCGGGTAACATTCGGAAAAGCGAGTGGATTCTTTCCAGCTAGTTATACGGTTGAGCTTAAGGTAAAACTAGATGACCTTAATAAACTTGGAGGTTGGGGATATTTAGCCAGTGCTCAGGGCGCTGGTGGATGGGGACTGCGTTATAGAGGAATTACTCCAACCAGTAACCAAGATGAAATTGATGCAGCCGGGAAGTTACAATTTTTTATGGATTCAAACGGTGGCTGGGCATTTACCGAAACAGAGGTGCCTGTATTAATTGCAGGAGAATGGATTAATGTAGCTGCTTCGTATGATGAAAATACTGGTTTACAAACGCTTTATATTAACGGCGAAATTGTCGCTCAGGGTACAGATGTGCAGCCATTAAGAGATTTTACCGGAGATATTGAAGTTGCATTAGGAATTGCTACCTCTGATTATAGCAGAGTTATGCATGGAGCTCTTAAAGATTTCAGATTTTGGAGCACTGCCCGTTCTCAGGCTGATTTACATACAAGTATTTCTGGTACTGAGAGTGATTTGGAATGTTATTACCCGTTTGATAAAGTTGCTGGTGTTTGGGTTACCGATGTGACTGGAAAACATAAAGCTGAGTTTGTTGGCGCAGATTGGAATAAATAGTTCAAATAATAAAATGGTACAAAAGTACCTTGTGTTAAGTTAAGTTAATAAGAGTCTCTGGGAGTAAGGAATACTCCCGGAGTACTCTTTAATCGTAGTACGAGTTAATGCTAGTTTGCATGGCTCTGATTCAGAATGAAACTAGATAAATTAGCTCAGAATTTATTTCGAAATTTATATGCCCAATTCTTTTAACATGACTATTATGAAAATGTTTTTTGTGGGATTACTGCTATTAATTGGTCTTTCTCGAGGATTTACTCAAAATACAAATCAACCTTATACATCGGTTTGGTTTCCTAATGATTTATTGGTGTGGAAACCTTCCAAAGACCCCGATGCTACCTTTAATAAAAGCGGTGTTTCTTTACAACTACGCCCGGATAAAGAAATGTATAAGGTTAATAGTAATGCCAGAATTGGACAGGGAAAAATTAATTCACTATCTACATTTGGAGAAACAAGTTTTAATCCTTCGCAGGGAAGCTTAAATATTAATTATAATGCTTTCAACTATTGGCAATATGTTGATGTCATGGTGTTTTGGGGTGGTTCCGCTACAGAGGGTATTATTTTAGCTCCAAATCATGGAATAATTGACGCTGCTCACAGAAATGGAGTAAGAATATTAGGAACAGTATTTTTCCCACCAAACCATCATGGTGGCAAATTGGAATGGGTAAAAGATTTTTTGATTAAATCTGATGAAAAATTCTTAATTGCAGATAAACTAATAGAAGTTGCCAATTATTATGGTTTTGATGGCTGGTTTATAAACCAGGAGACCTATGGAGGAGATAGGGATTTAGCCAAAAACATGATAGAATTTATTAAGTATTATCAGGAAAATTCAGATTTAGAACTGGAGTGGTATGATGCTATGATAGAGGATGGGAGAGTTATCTGGCAAGATGAACTTAATTCTAAAAATGATGGATATTTTCAATTTAACGATAAAATATTGGCCAATCACATGTTTATTGACTTTGGATGGAGTCGAAATAAATTACTGAAAACCAGGGAGTATGCAAAAAGTGTAGGGAGAAGTGAATATGATTTATATGCGGCTGTAAACTTCCAGGATGTTGGTTATTACAATAAGGAGGATATTGAATCTATTTTCCCGGAAGGAGAAGACCATGTGATGTCTATGGGACTATATGTTCCGTCTTGGGTATATAATTCTGCAAATAGTATTCATGATTTTTATAACAAGGCTAATCTTTTTTGGGTTGGAGAAAATAAGGATCCGTCTACAACTGAAAATGCTTCTGTATGGAATGGTATTGCACACTATATACCAGCGAAAACTTCAATTACAGAAATTCCATTTTCAACAAATTTTTGTGTCGGACAGGGTTGTGAATTTTATAAAGAAGGAACTGTTGTTTCTCCTAAATCGTGGGAAAGCAGGGGATGGAATAACATGTCGTTGCAAGATGTACTGCCCACCTGGCGATGGCTTATAGAAAGTGAAGGTAAAAGATTAGAGGCACAGATTGATTTTACAGATGCTTATTACGGAGGAAATTGTATTTCTGTTTCGGGGCAATTAACAGCTGATAATTTACTGAGGATTTATAAAACAAAGGTCAATATAGAGCTTGGTACAAAACTGGAACTAGCTTTAAAATATAGGAAAACAGGTAATACAAATGCCCGGATTGCCTTAAAATTTGCCGATAATATGAATGAGTATGTATTAAGACCAATACCTAATATTAGTGATGGTAATTGGAATGTGCTGTCTTTTAATCTTTCCAGATATGTTGACCGACAATTGGTTGAGATCGCTATAAAATTTGATGATGCAAGTTTGTTAGACTATGAGTTAAAATTAGGCAGGATTTCTATTGCGAATAAGGAACTGGGAGAGGTACTGCCAGTATCAAAAATTAAATTATTGAGACAGGTAAAAACTTCTGGGAATAAATATTCTTTAAGGTTAACATGGAATAAGTCGAAATCAGAAGTACGATATTACAATATATATAAGCGTAAAATTGATGGGACTTTAATTTATTTAGGAGGTACATCAAATAACTCTTTTTTTATACCTGAAGTAGAAAGGGAAATTGATGAGTTAGATTTTGAAGTTGCAATAGAGGCCGTGTCTGAAATATTTACACACTCTGAATTATCGGTAGAAAAATTTGATTGGGTAAGATAGTAAGTATAGAATTTTTTTAGTATAAATTGAAATAAGATTTCATTGGCGGGCACTTAAAACCCGCTGATTATTAATTGTTTATTTTTTAGTTCTTTGACATTTTTGTAATCGTATTTCGTAAGCACGTCTCTTATAGGAGTTTTGTCGAGTAGAGATATGCTAAGGATTTGTAGGATTTCGTAGATTGAGCGGTCAACTTTCAATCTGTTACCAATTATGGCAACAAGACAGTATGCGATGATCGCACAATACATTTGGATTTTTACAGCATTGAGGGTTGTTCCCCAAAAGGATTTTATCTTCAGATGCTGTTTCATCCACTTGAAAAACAGTTCTACTTCCCAACGCTTCTTATACAGATAAGCTATTTCGGTAGGTTTAAGTTCCATATTGTTAGTAAGGAAAATTAATTCCTTATCTGATTCACAATCATAGTATTTTACTCTCCGAAGCTTTTCGGGATAATCTCTACTTGGGTAGTAAGTTTCCAGCTTGCCGATTTGATCATATTTAACTCCGGTTGCTTTGTCAACTGGGTTTGAATACATCCGTTTAAATCGCATGTTATCTTTTGCCCGTGTAACAAAGAAAGCCCGCTGCGGGTGAAGACGATACAGTCTTTTAAAATCAATGTAAGCTTTGTCGATCACATAAAAGCTTCCGGGCTCATATGAGATTAAATCAAGTGCATTGACATCGTGCATTTTGGCATTTGAGATGTATAGAAACGCAGGTATTGATGTTTTAACATCATACAAAGTGTGCAGTTTTATGCCACCTTTTGTTTTCCGAAACTCAGCCCACCAAAATACGCTAAGACAAAGATCTATTGTTGATGAATCAAATGCATAAACATTGCCGTCAACGTTGACTTCAAAGTCCGACCTGTAGCAGCTTTTGCGTGCTTCCTTTATGAGAACATAAGCAAAATCTTCAAAGATTTTATAGCTACGTTTTTCATTGGCTTTGCCAAGGTTTCTCCGGGTTACTGTTGAACTAAATCCGAGATGATAATATTTGGATTTATGAGCTTCGAGACTTAAGAGTAAATCTCTCATACTGTCTCTTGAAGTTAGCTGTCCAAATACCATACATAGCATTTGATTCCAACATGTAAAAGTTCTTACATACTTATTCCCGCTGTGTTTACTGACAATTCTATCGAATACACGTCTGGGTAAAAAATCTGTAAGTTGTGCGAAGATATATTTGCCTTGGTTCATGGATAATTGCTTGTTTACATGCAAAAATCCATATTTTCAATTCAAATCGTCACGCTACTAAAAATCGCTACAAGTACGACTAACAAAGAATTTCAAAGAACATTTTTTTATTTTTAGTACCCACTAGTGATAAGATTTATGATTAAATAGTTATTAGTTTATTTACAGAGAGCTGTAAATTTAGTTTGGTTAGTTAGTTAAGCCCGGTGATTGCATCGGGCTTTTTATAATACAAAGCCCTCAATTTTGTCATATTATCAAAGATCAAGGGGGACACCATTTCACGCCCTTTTGTTTTATTTTACCATTAAATGTAAAAATAGTGTTGTCCGCTTGATATTTTCCACGAGGATCAAGGATATATAGATTTTGACTCAGTTAAAAGAACACTATTATTGCAGAAAAAGATAATAGATATAGAATTAGGTGGTTGCTTCAAAATCAACGTTCTATTTCATATTTTATTTTTTGCTGATTGATATTGAATAATTTACCTCCAAAATATTAGAAGGACTGAATTTATCCTTTCATCTATAGAAGAGAAAAATCTTAATTCTAATTTATTTTTAACACCTACTGAAAGCTTTTCAAAGAATACCAAGATAATATTTTTGTAAATAGCCAGCTTGAAAATATGTTTTTTAAGATAAGTTTATTTTCTTTGGAAGTATTCATATTATGATTAGGTTGGAGAGTGATAAAGATATAAAAGAACTATTAAAGAGTATTGCGTTAAAGGGGGATGAACGGGCTTTCAAATTGCTTTTTGACAAATATTCTACTAGTCTTTATCAATTTTCATTTTCGTTTTTAAAAAATAAATCGTTGACCGAAGAGGTAGTCTCTGATGTGTTTTTTAGGGTTTGGTTAAACCGAAGTGAGTTGATAAATATCTTAAATCTAAAGTCGTATCTTTTTAAAGCAACATACAATACATCTATAAGTTACCTTACTCAACAAAATAAAAAAAGTGCCATCTCACTTGAAGAGGTAGAAGTTGAATTAGGCGTTGATTTGATCTGTCCAGAGACTGAATTGATTAATAAAGAACTAAAAGAACTGATAAGTGAGGCTATCGAGAATTTACCGCCGCGTTGCAAAATAATTTATAAAATGGCAAAGGTTGAGCAAATGAAGTATAAGGAAATTGCTGAACTTCTTGATATATCCGTAAAAACGATTAACCATCAACTTTCAATTGCATTAAAAAGAATCGGAGAGGTTATAAAAAAGTATCTTCAGGATCAAGGGGACAATGGCGAATTTATGATTCTGTTCCAGCTTTTTCTTCCTAAAAGATAGAAAATCAATTTTTTTTTAACTTTTACTTTAGGAGATTTTAAAATTACTTGTGTCTTAATAGATATAGGTTGATAATTTTTTATGAAAAGCTACAAGTTTTGGGAGAGCGTAAGCAGAAAAATTGCCGGAGAAGCAACCGGAAAGGATCATGCTAATGTACAGGAATGGATGGAGGAGGAATACAATGAGAATGTTTATGAAAGACTGGTGCAAATTTGGAAATTTAACCCGATACAGACTCAAGATACTTCCAATATTTATAGAAAAGTACAATATCGAAAAAAGCAATACGGAAACAACAATGTTGTAAGCCTTTTTAAATATTATGGATTGCGTATTTCTGCCATTTTAATTTTCTTGGTTTTTTCGACTTTTGTAGTACACTATTTTTATGCAACCTCAAATAATTCGGTAATATATCAGGAGATCTCAGTTTCAAAAGGTAGTCGTTCCTATTTTAATTTATCAGATGGAACTAAGGTATGGTTATCTAATAATTCGACCATTAGATTCCCATCATCATTTACAGGGAAGACACGTGAACTGGAAATAGAAGGAGAAGCTTATTTTGAAGTGGCTCATAATCGACAAAAACCGTTTATTGTAAATCTTGGAGAAAACAGAATAAAAGTTCTGGGAACAAAGTTTTCGGTAATTGCCTACCCAAATGATAAAATTGTTAGGACTGATCTAATTGAGGGGGAAATTCAATTCGATATTGCTAAAGTGAGTGGCGATTTTGAATCATTTATATTGAAACCATCACATAGTTTGATTTTTGATAAAACTTCAGGTAAATTATATGAAGATAAGGTCCCCGATGGTTTTTACGATTATTGGCAGAAAGGAATTTACGAGTTTAGAAATGAAACACTGGAAGATTTGGCTGTAAAAATCGACCGTATTTACAATACCCAAATAGTCTTTGAAGATGAAAGTCTCAAAAAGAAGCGCTTCAGTGGAACGATAAGCATCGACGACAATATTTTTACTTTCATTGAAGCGGTGAAAAGTATTTCTATTGATCCCATTACATATCGTTACACAGAAAATAAACTATATATAAACACTAAAGAATAAACTTGCCTATGAAGAAAGATTGAACGTTAACGAAAAAAGCGGAAAATGCGTCAACATTTTCCGCCACTCAAAAGAAACTTATGTTTCATTATTTATCAATAACAGATAGCCGTGCAGGGCTATAAGTCCATTAACTAAACAGTACAAATGTATGAAAAAAATAAGATTTTCAGGGGATATATATGCATTCTCCCCAACAAAAAAAATATTGCTTATGGCAAAGCTAACTACTTTATTTCTCCTAATCAGTTTTATGCAAATTTCTGCGAAGGTATATTCTCAGTCAGGAAAACTTGATTTGGAAATAAAGAATGCAACTATTAGAGAAGTATTTGAAGAAATAGAAGACAATAGCAAGTACCGTTTCTTTTACGATGACGATCAGACAGACCTAAACCGTGAAGTAACCGTTAAGGTAAAGAACAACGAAATTTCTAAAGTTTTAACAATAGTGTTGGATGAAACTAATTTAACTTGGGAGGTAAAAGATAATTTAATTCTCATTCAATCAAAAGATGGTGTTATTAGAAATGAAACCGATGTTCAACAAAAAGTTATTACGGGGAAGGTTTCTGATGACAATGGTGAGCCTCTACCTGGTGTTACTGTAATGGTGAAAGGGACATCAAAAGGTACAGTAAGCTCATTTGATGGTACCTTTAGCTTAGCTAGCGTGTTGGATGGTGATGTATTAGTGTTTTCATTTATTGGAATGCGCACCCAGGAAATTAGATATGCAAATCAAATGTCATTCGATGTTGTGATGTTGGTTGATGCCATTGGGCTTGAGGAAGTAGTCGCAATTGGTTACGGTACACAGAAAAAAGCAAACCTAACTGGTTCTACATCAATTGTAGAGTCGGAAGATTTAATTAAAAGACCTGTTGTAAGAGGTGAATCTTTATTACAGGGGCGCGTAGCTGGTTTAAATATTGAGCAAAATTCAGGCCAGCCGGGTGACGAAGGATTTACCGTGCGATTACGCGGTATTGGAAGTTTTGGTAACTCATCACCTTTTGTTCTAGTTGATGGTATTGAAAGTAGTTTAAGTCAGATAAATCCCGCAGATATTGAAAATATTACCGTTCTAAAAGATGCTGCGTCTGCTGCTATTTATGGTTCAAGGGCTGCAAATGGGGTAATCTTGGTTACTACAAAAAGAGGAAGAAAGGAGCAGGCAATAACTGAAGCCACTGTTGAAATTGGCGTTCAGAATGCGACCAGGTTACCAGATTATATCTATAATTCGGTAGAATACATGCAAATGTGGAATAAAGGTGCAGAGCACTCTGATATTTCAACGCGTTATCCTCAGGAGATGATTGATGCCTATCGGAATGCCGCTCCTGGTGATCCTCGCTATCCCAATTATAATTGGTTAGATAAAATGTATAATCCGGCATTACGCCAAAATTATCAGTTGTCGTTTAGCGGAGGTGGTAAAAAAAATACCTATTTCGTAAATCTTGGTTATGTAAATCAGGATGGGATTATTGATGGCTACGGTTTAAAACAATATTCCGGACGATTTAATCTTGACATTGAGTTAAACGATTACATAAATGTTGGGACAAATACTGGAATAATTTATAAAGATACAGAGGAACCTTATGCAGAGTCGCAAACTGAAATGATATTGTATATCAATACCATGCCTCCAACAATGAGTCCTTATTTATCGGATGGCACAGGTAGGTTCCCTTCTCGGGATATACCCGAAATTTGGCGTAACCGTAATCCACAAATGGTATTGGATAATGCTGGCGGAACAAATTACGACCAATACATTATTACACCACAGGCCTATATAAACATTGAACCTTTTAAAGGACTTTCCTGGAAAACAACGGGTGCATGGCGCTACGACCTTACACGTAAACTACATACGATGTATCCAACTGATGGGTATGTGTTTACAACAAACAAATTCTATAGTGAATTTGAAACCTATACAGAAGGAGTATATCGTAACAACTGGTGGAGTTCAAATTTATACCTTAATTCTGTTATAAATTACGAAACAACTATCGGAGAGTCTCACAATTTAAGTGCTGTTTTAGGGTATGAACAACAAACCATGAATTATGAGACCATGTACATTCATCGTCCTGAATATTCTAGTGTAACAACAACAGATATTGACGCAGGTAACTCAGAAGACCAATCGGTTTCAGGATTTACTTCACAGTGGGCTTTACAATCTTATTTCGGTAGAATAGCCTACGATTATAAAGGGAAATATTTGGTAGAAGGTAATATTCGTTATGATGGAACTTCTAAAATTGCTGCGGCGAACCGGTGGGATTTATTTCCAAGTATGTCTTTGGGATGGAGAATTTCCGATGAATCCTTTATGGAATCTTTAGGGTGGATTGATAATTTGAAAATGAGGGCATCAGCAGGTCAGCTTGGAAATCAGAACAGTCTTAGTGATTATCCTTATCAAAGAACTCTTTCCTATGTAAATTATCCAATTAATGGTTCATTGCAATCGGGAGTAGTTGGCAACGATATGGGGAATGATAACCTTGTATGGGAAGTATTAACAAGCTACAACGTAGGTTTGGATTACTCAATGCAAAAAGGATTGTTTGGTTTCGAATTGGATGTATACAAACGTATTACTGAGAATGGCATTAGTACAGCCCAAATTCCTGCTAGTGTTGGTAAGAATGCTCCACAAGATAATTACAAGGAGATGGAGAACACGGGTATTGAAATCATGCTAAAACATTCCAACAAAATTGGAGAGTTTAGATACGACGTATCGGCAATTTTCGACAAGTATAATAATAAGATTACAAAAATTCGTGATGATTACTGGGGATTACGAAGCGAAGTTGAAGGACATCCTCTGGGAGAATGGTGGTTGCTCGACTGGACTGGAATATACCAGAATCAGAGTGAAATTGATAATCTTCCAATGTACGAACCATTTCGCTCACAAACAAAACCAGGTGATTTAATATTCAGGGACACAAATGGTGATGGAGAGATTACGGTGGAACCTGAAACTGGTGATAAAGTGTTTATGGCGGGAAGGCACCCAAAATTCTCATATTCTTTTAACCTGAATATGGAATGGAAAAACTTTGACATGAGTGCCTTTTTCCAGGGAATTGCCGGAAAGAAAATATGGTCGCGTTATTATGGCTGGGATCCGTTTGCACAAGGAGGGCCTCCAACAACTATGTGGCGTAATGCCTGGGACGGAGAAGGTTCCACCAACTCAATGCCTGCATTGTATAACTGGAGTGGTTATAGTTATAAGCCAATTGATGGACAAACAAATGATTTCTTTTTACACGATGCGTCATATTTCAGGTTAAAAAACTTGCAAATTGGTTACAACCTGCCAGCTGCTGTTTGTAAAAAGATAGGGATAAGCAGGCTTCGAACCTATATTAGTGGGGATAATCTCTTTACGATATCAGAATATGAAGGCGATCCTGAAAGGGGAACATCTAGCTCTCATTATTCGGTTTATCCACAACTTAAAACATATTCTTTAGGACTTAACCTCACCTTTTAATCTTTGAATTATGAAAAATAGATATATATATAGTTTATTATTCCTACTAATAATCATCAGTTCATGTGATGATATATTAGAAAAAGCTCCTAATTATAAGCCTACAGCTGAAGGCTATTTTGTTTCGGAAGACGCTGCCCAGGAAGCAAGAATAGGATTGTATAGTACAAATGCAAACCAGGCTTACTTTAAAGACTACGTTTTTATGTGGGATGGTATGACAGATCAATTGTATGACCAATACAATTGGGGACAAGAGTTGTCAGTAGCAAGGGGCGCTTTTGATGCTTCTATTGGAGGTATTGTAAGTGGCTTCTATAATGATGCATATCGCGTAATTGCGACAATAAATGATTTAATTGCAAATGTTGAGGGAATGGATGAAGGTCTGTTTGTGAATCTTCCTAAAGAACAATACATCGCTGAGGCCCGTTTCTTCAAAGCTTACTACTATTTCTATTTAACAGAAATTTATGGAGGTGTTCCACTATATAAAACAGCTTTAACTTCAGTAGAAGATTCGAAGGTTGAACAAACATCAAAAAGCGAGATTGTTGATTATATTCTTGATGAATTAGACCTTGCAATTAAAAGCTTGCCTGTTGGGCAATACGATGGATATGTGAAAAAAGGAGCTGCACAAATGTTGAAAGTGAAAATTTTATTGCATAATCAACAATGGCAAGAAGCGGCGCAAGTTGCCGGTGAGGTTATCGCTTCCGGTATATACGATTTACATCCAGATTATACAGAAATCTTTATAAAAAAGGGACAAGTTGGAAACAGGGAGGAGAATGTAAATTAAACTCTGTCTATAAGTTTAAAACATTTAATATTGCAACTTATGACAGACAAGAAGAAAGAATCACCTGAATATATTGCGATGCGTGACTTAGCTTTAAGTCAATTACGCAGCGGAAAGTCATTAACAGGCGAAGGAGGTGTTTTTGCCCCCATTATCAAAGAGTTTTTAGAAAGTGCTTTATCGGCAGAGATGGAGAGTCATCTTGATGAAAAAGAACGAAGTACTGGCAACAAGCGCAATGGGAAAGGTTCCAAGACGTTAAAAACCTCTTCAGGGGAAATTAGCATTGAAACACCTCAGGACAGGCACAGCAATTTCGAACCTCAGATAGTTAAGAAGCGAGAAACCATATTAGCCGACAATATTGCCCCACAGATAATTGGGCTTTATGGAAGAGGTATGAGTTTACGAGATATCTCGGTTCATATTGAGGAAATATATGATGTAGAAGTATCGGCAGCCACTTTAAGTGAAATTACAGACAGGGTGATTCCACAGGTTAAGGAATGGCAAAACAGGCCCCTGGACGAAGTTTATCCGATTGTTTGGCTCGATGCAATGCATTACAAAGTAAGAGATGGGGGAAAAGTAGTTTCCCGTGCCGTTTATAATATTCTTGCCATTAACAAAGAAGGCCGCAAAGAGCTAATTGGCATGTACATCTCCGAAAGCGAAGGAGCCAACTTTTGGTTGTCGGTTTTAACCGATTTAAAGAACCGCGGGGTTAATGATGTCTTGATTGCCTGTACCGATAACCTGAAAGGGTTTTCAGAGGCTATTTTAAGTATCTTTCCTGAAACAGAGATTCAGAAATGTGTGATTCATCAAATCCGTAACTCATTGAAGTATGTGGCTTCAAAAGACCAGAAGCCGTTTATGAAAGATTTGAAAAAGGTTTATCAGTCACCAACCAAAAGCCAGGCCGAAACAGAACTGATAAATCTTGAGGAAATATGGGGCAAAAAATATCCAATAGTAATACGTTCGTGGAATGAAAACTGGGATGAACTGACTACTTACTTTGATTATGACACCCACATTAGAAAACTAATTTACACGACTAACGCCGTTGAAGGTTTTCACCGTCAGGTAAGAAAAGTAACCAAAACAAAGGGTGCTTTCCCAACTGATATGGCTTTATTGAAACTGATTTATCTGGCTACAGAAAATATCTCAAAAAAATGGACGCAACCGCTTCAGAATTGGGGGTTAACTATTCAACAGCTTTGTATAAAATTTGGAGACAGGATAAAACTTGAATTGTAATTATCCAACTCAATAAAAACAAAAAAAGGCAGATTGCAGAACCTGTCAAGGGTTTATAAACGGCTTCGTTCCTTGCCGCCCTTGACAGAACCTGAAATCTACCTCAAAAAGTTTTTACAAATTGGATGTGACTGAAAAAATAATTTAATTTGAAAAAGAGAAATCAATCAGACAGAGTTACATTTACATATCCACAGGGAGATAATGTTTGCTTCCGAATTTCAATATCCTGACTTTTCACATAGTCTGTCGAGATATCTTGTACATTCTGCAGCTGCAGTTCCAAGAGTTGAGTTCGTAAACTCATATTTAATGAAAGATGGACATACAGTTGCTGAATCACCACTGGAGTCTTCTGATTACCAAAACAGGGATCCTCGATTATACATGACTGTTCGTTTACCTGATGATGTTTGGCATTATGATAATGGTTCAGAGGTTGCCTTTGAACCTACATTATCTGGATTTTATACCAAGAAGTTCTTAGACGAAGACATAAATGACAATAATTCTCTACACCAAGGAGGAACCAGCGAACAAAGTATAGTTCACCTTCGCTATGCTGATTTGCTTTTGATGTATGCTGAAGCAAAATATCGTTTGGGAGAACTTGACCAAAGTATCGTTGATGAAACGATAAATAAAATAAGAGAACGTTGTGGTATGGCTTCAACCGATATTACTTCTTTTTCTGATTCCGAGAAATTTGATCTAATCAAGTACGAAAGAAGCGTAGAGTTAGCATTTGAGAGACACCATTATTTTGATCTTAAAAGATGGGGCATACTTGGAGAAACGCTTGTTAATCTCAACGATCCAAATGGCTTGTCCATGAATTGGGAAGAGCATTTTAGTTTATGGCCATTTTCAACTTCAGAGTTAATCTTAAATCCAAACCTGGTTCAAAACCCTGGTTATAATTAATCGTTTTCTGAAAATTAAATAAAAAAGAAATGAAACTAAAATATTATATAATAGCATTACTTCTTTTAGGCTTTAGTTGGTCTTGTTCGGAAGATGATGATACCTATGCGCCTGAAAAACCAACTACAGGAACAGTATTTACGGTTGCAGTTGGAGTAGATAGTGAAACTGTTACAGCTCTGGGCGGCGAAGATGCAGTAAGAGCTATGTTGTACACAAATTATGATTTGCTAAGTGATTATTTTGGGAAATCGGGCGATTTTAACGAAATGCACTTTTATATGGATGACTTTTATGTGTTTGATGGAAGTTCTAAAGAACAAGTCGAACAGGCGCATCCTAATCAGGATATTTCGTTTATAATCAATGGAAATATTAAAGATGACGATATCGCCGATGGTTTTTATCGTTCAAATAACGCAGTTCATTTATCTACCCAAACTTGCAGCATGAGTAGCTTATTTGCTCAATCAGGCTTAAGTTATTTTGCATATGCAATGGCGTTAGGACGTGGAGCTATTGATTTGTCAGCTGCCGATGTGCCTATTACAAATAATCCAATTGCAGGTAGGGAATATGTTGCAGCTGCATCTGCAATGAATATTGCAAATACGACCGGGAGTTGGGATGATTTATCTGTGAAATTAATTAATCGTTCCGGCACAGGGCAGGCAGTTGATTTAGCGAGTATTCTTCCAACAAATGTTGATTTAACCATAAAGAACCTTGCCGGAGTAATTATCCCGGATGTAAATATCAGTGTTTATCCAATTCGTTGGGGAAGTGGCACAGTTATGTCTGAGCCAATTTTTGAAGGAATAACGGATAGTAACGGAAAAGTTTCCCTTGATAATCCATATTCTGTTCCTTCTTCAATAAAGAATGAAAACGAAGATTATTTCTCAAACCTTTTTGTTAAGATAGAGAAATTCAATGTAGAGAACTATTTCTTTATCCCAATTTCGGATGCCTTGTTGAATGGGTTGGACGATGGCGGAATGGTTTATGACTTGGATTACATGTTTGATCTTACTACACTTGAAGATATGCGTGTAACACGTTTTACATTTGATGATGAAAGTGATTTGATGTCAAATGGAGCCGAGATTGGAGTAACATCAAATGTTGTATATACTAGTGATGCTAAAATTGGTAGCGGTGCAGTACAGTTTGATGGGGCACAACATCTTATACTTGATAAGATGACAGAAGTTAATGGAGGTAAAGATTATTCTGTTTCGTATTGGTTTAAAACCAGTACAAATAACGATTCTGAAAATGCATTTTGGACAATGAGCCGCTGGACAGGCGATATTACAAACGACCCATGGTTACCGGGAGGTTTAACTTTCAGGTTTACTACCAGCGATGTAAATTATGATGTTGGCTGGGAAGGTGGCTCTTGGGGAGATGCTTTGGTTACTGACGGTATATGGCATCATTTAGTTACAACTGTAGAGTATACTTCAGAAGACCACGCTGATATTAGCATGTTTATTGATGGATTGAAAGTGGCAACTGGAAATAACAGCATTATTAAACCTACTTGGGGGCAATACTGGGAGGAATGGACTGGACAAGCGCCTGTAGATGACTTTGTAATCAAAATTGGATATAGCAATACCAACGATGATGCAGCTCTTCCTTTTAACGGAGTTATTGACGATGTTCAGGTGTTTAATCAGGCATTAGATAATAACTGGGTTTTCGAATTATATAATCAACAATAGTTATTTTCATAGAAGTACTTCCGGTTTCCGTTATCCTAATACGGGAGCTGGAAGTTTCTACGCAAAACAAATAGAACAATGTCGAAATATATCAATATATTAAATGGGGTCATGGCTCTTTGCTTCATGTTCCTTTGGACTTCCTGCTCCGAAGGAGATGGTGAGCCATCAGAAGAACCGAAAGCAAGATCGATTAATATTGTTACAAAATACGACGAACTCTATGTGGGCGATGAAGTTGTGGTTACAGCAGAGATTCTTGATCAAAATGATGTGCAACTCAATGGTTCCGTTAATTGGAGCGTCTCAGGTCCGGGGGAAATCTCAGTTACATTTTCTTCCACAACAAAATTGAAGGTTACAGATAGTGGGACTATAGAATTAAAAGCTGAATTAGATGGAATAACAGCTACAAAGTCTTTTAATATATCAACGGATAATGTTTCTACATATTCTTATTTATTTCCATCTCAGTTGGAAAATCCCAAAATAGTTTTCACATGGTTGGTTTTAATTTATGAAAAGATAGCTATTCCAGCCAATACGGCCAGAGGACATGACAGGCTGGAAAAGACATTACCTGAAAATGTTGTTGATGCGTATGTTGAACAAATGAAAAACTGGGAGGCATTTACTGCCGAATACACAGGTGGGGAGATTGGCTTTAACATTGCTGTAGCTGTTATTGATGATAGATTTCCATTAACAGACTCTTATTGGAGCAGTGAGAACAAAAGGTACGAGTGGGTAGAAGGAAATGATTTAACACGCGAAATGGATTTGTATGTGGGAAATGAGACTGGCTGGTTCGACCACATCCATGTATTTTATCCCTTTATTGAAAACTGGGGGCCAAGTGCATCGTATGGAGGTGGAGCTTATATGAGGGATAATATTACCAGATCTCAATATACATATTTTACCGACGATAAGCATGATTGGAGAGTAGGTGTTTGGCATGAAGCAATCCATGGTCTGGAATCGCAATATTGGTGGGATAGTAAAAGAAGTGCATCATGTAAGAGGGGAAAAGCTCCTGATGGAACAGACATTGAACTGCATGGCCAACCCTCATTCGGTTATGTTGGTAATTATGGGGCTAACAGGTCGGAATCAGAAAACTACTTTCATTGGATGGCTGATTTAACTACTGGTAATATTCGAGACTTGACAAAAGTTGGATGGGAAAAATATGAAGATGGTCCTAATACTGGTTTGGGATTTGGCAAGAATGGTATGTATAAATGGGGGCCAGTAAGGTATGAATACGAGTTTAAACCTGGTGGACCTTTTCCTCAAAATTAGACTTTGAATTAATACTTTTAGGAGAACGAATTTGAGACGATGAGTTGAGAAAAGTATTGTGATTTAATACTGCTTAATCCCATGTTGTGTAAACAATTTTGTGAAACATTTATTAAGAAAAAATGGAAAAAATCGCTAGTTGTATTTTGGGAACAATTCTATTTACCTGTTTATTGTTATCATGTAATACCAGTCCTGATAAAAAAATGAAGTCCCAGATATGTAATGTAACGCAAGATGATGTCGATACGACATTGTTGAGGCAAACTTTTAATGAATTATCGGAGCGATTCGATAATTTACGCCCACAAGTTATCAAAGATCCCAATGGATACTTGAAGCACCCTTATTTAATTCCTGCAGGCTTTTATAACCAGCTTTGGGATTGGGATGCCTTTTTTATGGCAAATCATTTTATTAGTCGTGGAAAACCTGAGTATATGAAATACTGGGCATTGACCTTTATAGAAAATATTGATGAAGAGGGATATGTGTCTGGAGGAATGACCACAAAAGGACAGCGAAAAGTATTTGGGAAATTTGCAATGAAACCTTTTTTATCGCAAGGCATTTACCATTACTCCGAATCAGTTGGTGACTATTCATGGGTTGAGCCTTATTATGAAAAGATCGTTAGTATACTGGAGTATCGGAAGAAAACTCAGTATAACAAAGAGTTTGGATTATATTTCTGGGAAATTGCCATGCAAAGTGGAGCAGACAATAATCCTGCAATGAATTATTTTAAGGAAGATAGCCGCTCCTTTGTATGTGCAGACGCCAGTGCTTTTCAGTATGGGGAATTGTTAGCTCAGTCTGTTATTGCCAGAGAATTAGGGAAAATAGAAGATGCTGAGATTTTTAAAAAAGCTGCTGAAGAGCTAAAGTCTAATATCAATAAATTCCTATGGAACAATGAAGACAAGGTTTATTACAATTTAGACAGCGACAGCAAACGCCAATATAGAAGAGTTAGCTATTCGAGTTTTGTTCCTTTAATGTATAATATTGCCCCTTTGGAACAAGGGAGTGAAACCATTGATAACCATTTAATTAACACTGATTGTATGAAAGCTCAATATGGTTTCCGTTCGCTGTCAGCAAAGGATGTAGATTATAATAATAAAAATATAATCGTTCCATTTTCTAACTGGCAAGGACCTGTATGGCCAATTGCCAACTATATCTATTCAATTGCCTTAAAAAATTACGGTTACGATAAAGAGGTTGTTTGGTTAGCTCAAACATTGGGTAATTTACTAGTAGACGACATAAAAGAATGGGGAATAATGCATGAAAATTATCATGCTGATACCGGTCTCCCATTGGCTCCTTCGTCTGAGCACGTTGATGAAAACGGAAAGTTTATTGGTTTCATTAGTTGGAATCTTTGTATCCAAAATGTAATGGAAGGGGTTTTGGAGGATAAGTGGATGCTTTTGGAAATAAGGGAATAGTAAAATCAAAATAATACAGTTTGGAAAATAAGGTTACAATGAAAATCATATATTTATTATTCATCGTAATGTTCCTGGGAGCATGCTCGTTAAATCCCAAGGAAAGTACAGATTCGTTAAAATTGTGGTATAAACAACCTGCCGAACTTTGGACCGATGCTCTTCCCTTAGGAAATGGAAGATTAGGAGCCATGGTTTACGGAGGAGTTCCACAGGAGCATATCCAGTTTAACGAAGAAACCCTTTGGACTGGAGAACCGCAAAGTTATGCCAACAAAGGTGCGTCAAAATATCTTTCTAAAATACAACAATTATTATTCGAAGGGAGACAAGATGAAGCTCAGAAATTGGCACAAGACCATTTTATGAGTACGCCACTTCAGCAAAGAGCATATCAACCTTTTGGTGATTTGTATATTGATTTTGAAGGACATGACAATTTTAGTAATTACAAAAGGGAATTGAACCTGAATAACGCCGTGCAAAAAATCACTTACAAAGTAGGTGATACGACTTACGAAAGAGAAATGCTAATGAGTAAGCCTGATGAAATAATGGCAATGAAATTGAGTTGCGATAAGGGCAAAGCTCTTGAATTCTCTTTTTGGATGGATGCTGAGCATGAAGATAAATCAATTAAAATTGAAGGTTCAAGCCTTTCGCTTAATGTTTCTGTTTCCGATGGTTTAAGCAATTGGTTTAACAATCCTTATAAAAGTGTATTGTTTGGGAATGCCAAAGTAAGTATCAAAACGGATGGAATATTGACTAAAGCAGATGGGCGATTAAAAGTAAGTGAAGCCAATGAAGCTATACTGTACCTAAGCGCCGCTACCAATTACAAAAATTATAACGACGTATCCAACACGCCTGTCTCAATAGTTGATGACATCTTTTCAAAAAATAACGGTAAAACTTTCGAACAAATAAAAGAAGCCCATATTACAGACTATAAGAAATTGTTCGATAGGTTTGAAATAGACTTAACTGAAAACCAAAAACAAGAACTTCCAACTGATAAAAGATTGGAACTGTTTAACGATTCCATTGGGGATCCCGGGTTACTGGCTCTATATGTTCAATACGGTCGTTATCTAATGTTAGCATCTAGCCGGGAGGGAACGAATCCTGCAAACCTGCAAGGAATATGGAACGATAAGTTAAGACCTCCCTGGGACAGTAAATATACCACCAATATTAATTGTGAAATGAATTATTGGTTGGCTGAAGTTGCAAATTTGCCGGAGTGCCACGAGCCAATGTTTAAGTTGGTAGAAGAAGTTGCTGAATCAGGAAGCATTACTGCTAAAGAACATTATGGTGCCAATGGGTGGATTGTTCACCATAATACTGATATTTGGCGTGGTACTGCTCCTATTTACAGTTCTACTCATGGAATTTTTCTTGGAGGGGGAGGGTGGTTAGCTCATCATTTATGGGAACATTTTCTGTTTAGTCAAGATGAAGAATTTTTAAGGAATAGGGCTTATCCCTTAATGAAAGGTGCTGCACAGTTTTATTTTGATCTTCTTATAAAAGATCCAAAAACAGGATGGTTAGTAAGCAGTCCTTCTAATTCTCCTGAAACAGGAGGTTTGGTATATGGACCTGCAATGGATCATCAAATTATAAGGTCACTATTTAAAGCCTGTATTAAAGCCTGTGAAATTTTGGAAGAAGATACCGCCTTTGCTAAGGAATTAGGAATTAAGTTAAGCCAAATTGCACCTGACCAAATAGGGCAACATGGGCAGTTGCAGGAATGGGAAGAAGATAAAGATGATATCAAAAGTAATCACCGCCATGTTTCTCACCTCTGGGGGGTGCATCCTGGAAAAGAAATCAACTGGTCTGATAATCCAGAGTTTATGAATGCGGCTATTCAATCGTTAAAGTACCGTGGTGATGATGGAACCGGTTGGAGTTTAGCCTGGAAAATTAATTTTTGGGCACGCTTCCTTGATGGTGATCATGCATACGAGTTGATTAAAATGATTTTTCGTCCCGTTGTTACGGATGAAACAACCTATGGGGCAGGAGGAGGTTCTTATTCAAACTTGTTCGATGCACATCCTCCGTTTCAAATTGATGGAAATTTTGGTGCACCAGCCGGAATACTAGAAATGCTTTTACAATCACACATGGGGCAGCTTGAAATTCTACCAGCTCTACCCAAAGTACTTCCTGAAGGCGATATAAAAGGTATTTGTGCCAGAGGTGGTTTCGAGCTTTCATTTAGTTGGCAAGAAGGAAAACTGAAAACGCTTAAAATCCTTTCAAAAGCTGGGACAACCTGCAAAGTTGTTTGTCAGGGAAAGCTTATTGAATTTGATACGAAGAAAGGAGTTACCTATAAATTGGATGGAGAATTAAACTTGTTGTAACTATTAGAAGACTTTAGTGTCTTGTCCCAGATTATTTCAAGATATAGCTGTATTTAGCCAAATTAGAAGAATTTACAAACAATGAGAATTATAAAAATATTTTTATTACCAGCCATAATTATTTCGATTAGTCATCTAATATCAGCTCAGAATAAGTATTCGCCCAATGCAGAATCATTGGTAAATTATGCAGTTCCCGAATGGTATCAGGATGCTAAACTTGGTTATTGGGTGCATTGGGGACTATATTCCATTCCAGCCTATGCAGGCGATCATGCAGCTGAATGGTATGGCCGTTGGATGTACGCAGTTGATGATGGCTCGGGAAATGAAAGTGGTGAAGGTTTTGAAAAACGGGGATTAAAAACCGCTGCCTACCACCGCGAAAGATACGGAGTTCCTGGTGAATTTGGTTACAAGGATTTTATTCCCATGTTCAAGGCTAACAAATTTGACGCTGATGAGTGGGCAAATCTTTTTGCAGATGGAGGAGCAAAATTCTTCACTATGATGGGTATGCACCACGATAATTATTGTTTATGGGATTCGGAGAATAATCCCATGAATTCTGTTAAAACTGGGCCCAAAAGAGATTTTGTTCGAGAGATGGAAAGAGCTGTCCGAAAAAAGGGATTGAAATTTGGAGTTTCTAACCATTCAGCCTGGAATGAAGCCTTCTTTGATTTTAACCATGTAAATAATTTCGATGCAAAAAATCCGGACACACATGCTTTATATGGAAAAGGGAAGAATGATTTTGGAAGAGTAAAACGTTGGTGGGCCAGAACCATTGAATTAGCCGATAAATATCAGCCTGATTTATATTGGTTCGATTGGGGATGGAATCTGGAACCATTTACTATTCAAGACAGGATGGATTTTTGTGCCTGGTATTATAATAGAGCTATTGAGTGGGGAAGAGGAAAGTATTCGGCACCAGGTGTTGTTGTTAACTATAAAAATCGTGGTATCCTACCTGATGGTTCTGCTGTTTTGGATATGGAACGCGGAGGAATGAAAAAAATTAGAAAGCAAACATGGCAGAATGATACATCACTAGGATTAAAAAGCTGGTCATACGCACCCGGCGAAGAATACAGGTCGGCTAACCAGGTAATTGATATGTTGGTGGATATTGTTAGCAAGAATGGTGTATTGTTGTTGAATATTGGTCCCAAAGCTGATGGTTCTATTCCTGAAGTTGCAAAAAAAACAATTTTAGAAATAGGGCAGTGGCTAAAAATATATGGAGAGGCCATTTATGCTACACGTCCGTGGGAAATTTATGGAGAAGGGCCTACACAACCCGGGAGTAACATGCATGGCGACCAGGTGGAATATACATCCCGTGATATTCGTTTTACCAGGAATAAAAATAATACATTCCTCTATATAACTGTTTTGGGAGTACCTGGCGAAAAACTAATTGTAAAATCATTAAAAAAAGGACAATTTGATACCGGTTCGATTACCTCAGTAAAATTATTGGGGCATAATAAGGAATTGCCGTGGACACAAACAATAAATGGTTTTGAAATGGAAATTCCTTCACAAGGTTTGAATGAAAAAGCAATTTCAATAAAATTATCATTTACAGGGAAAATTCCGGAAACTCAAATTGAATCCAGTAAATGATCTGATGTAAGATATTGTTTTAGAAAAAATATAATTAAATGAACGGATAGGTGTTATTAGTTTAATTTACAGTTCGCTGTAAATTTAGTTTAGTTAGTTAAGCCCGGTCATTGCACCGGGCTTTTTAATCTATTTCCTGAAGAAAATTAATTCAGACTACTTGTATTTTGAACAGAAATACAGTTTGTTTTTTGAGAAAAAGACATTTTTTTAGTGAGAATTATTTGTTTTAAGAGTTAGTATTAAAGATATTTTTAAACTTCAAGTTCTAAAATCGCTGATGAAACAGTTTTCAATATACTGCTTTATATTTTTCTTTTTTATTGCTTCTAATACAAGAGCAATAGAAAAACGTTATGTATTCAATAAATTAAGTAATGAAAATGGGTTAACTTATAATACAGTAAAAGATATTGCTCAGGAAGAGTCCGGGATTATCTGGTTTGCCACTAAACAAGGACTTAACAAGTACGATAGTTACAATATTGAATCTTATTATAAAGAAGACAATGTAGGGATTCCTTCGAATTTTTTTACCTGTCTATTAATAACAAAGGATAACCACTTGTTTGCGGGGACCAATAAGGGACTGATTAAGTATAACCGTCGATTCAATAATTTTGAACCGCTTCTATTTAAAGGTAGCCCCATCAGAAAGATAAATTCACTCACGGAATCAAACTCAGGAACAATTCTAATAGGAACTAATCGAGGAATATTTTGTTATTATCCAAATGAAGAAATGATTGTGAAGTTTGTCTCTCTTAAGGACAAACATATTACATCCATTGCTGAATACAACTTGGATGAATTCATTGTAACTTCAAATTCAGGTTTATATTTTATTAATTCTGATGGAGTTTTGCTTGAGTATTACGATAAAAACAATACTCGTGATTTACCAACTCATCATTTTATGAAAGCTTATATTGATAGTAAAAAAGATTGTTGGCTGGGTACCTATAACGATGGTTTGTATAAGTTTAATAGAAAAGAAAAAACATTTCAAAAAGAACTGCTTGCTGAAATTGATCAAGCTGAAACCAAAGTTGTACGAGATATTGAAGAAGATTTAGATGGGAATTTATGGGTTTGTAGCGAGTTAGGTATTTTTATTCTTAACCTGGAAACAAATGAATCTGTTAATATTCAACATTCTCTCGAAAAATCGGAATATCACCTAAACGATAATGCAACCTATTGCCTGTTTCATAGCCATGAAGATATTATGTGGATTGGGACATATTTTGGAGGGGTAAATTATACTAACCTTAATAATTCAAAGGGCTTCTATAATATTTATCCAGGCGACAATGAAAATGAACTTCATGGAAAAGCTGTGAACAAACTGTATAAAGATTCAAAAGGAATTTTATGGATTGCAACTGAAGATGGTGGTGTATGTATGGAAAATCCGCTTAAACTGACCACCCTTCTACGATTTAGAGAATGTAAATTAAACTCTGTCTATAAGTTTAAAACATTTAATATTGCAACTTATGACAGACAAGAAGAAAGAATCACCTGAATATATTGCGATGCGTGACTTAGCTTTAAGTCAATTACGCAGCGGAAAGTCATTAACAGGCGAAGGAGGTGTTTTTGCCCCCATTATCAAAGAGTTTTTAGAAAGTGCTTTATCGGCAGAGATGGAGAGTCATCTTGATGAAAAAGAACGAAGTACTGGCAACAAGCGCAATGGGAAAGGTTCCAAGACGTTAAAAACCTCTTCAGGGGAAATTAGCATTGAAACACCTCAGGACAGGCACAGCAATTTCGAACCTCAGATAGTTAAGAAGCGAGAAACCATATTAGCCGACAATATTGCCCCACAGATAATTGGGCTTTATGGAAGAGGTATGAGTTTACGAGATATCTCGGTTCATATTGAGGAAATATATGATGTAGAAGTATCGGCAGCCACTTTAAGTGAAATTACAGACAGGGTGATTCCACAGGTTAAGGAATGGCAAAACAGGCCCCTGGACGAAGTTTATCCGATTGTTTGGCTCGATGCAATGCATTACAAAGTAAGAGATGGGGGAAAAGTAGTTTCCCGTGCCGTTTATAATATTCTTGCCATTAACAAAGAAGGCCGCAAAGAGCTAATTGGCATGTACATCTCCGAAAGCGAAGGAGCCAACTTTTGGTTGTCGGTTTTAACCGATTTAAAGAACCGCGGGGTTAATGATGTCTTGATTGCCTGTACCGATAACCTGAAAGGGTTTTCAGAGGCTATTTTAAGTATCTTTCCTGAAACAGAGATTCAGAAATGTGTGATTCATCAAATCCGTAACTCATTGAAGTATGTGGCTTCAAAAGACCAGAAGCCGTTTATGAAAGATTTGAAAAAGGTTTATCAGTCACCAACCAAAAGCCAGGCCGAAACAGAACTGATAAATCTTGAGGAAATATGGGGCAAAAAATATCCAATAGTAATACGTTCGTGGAATGAAAACTGGGATGAACTGACTACTTACTTTGATTATGACACCCACATTAGAAAACTAATTTACACGACTAACGCCGTTGAAGGTTTTCACCGTCAGGTAAGAAAAGTAACCAAAACAAAGGGTGCTTTCCCAACTGATATGGCTTTATTGAAACTGATTTATCTGGCTACAGAAAATATCTCAAAAAAATGGACGCAACCGCTTCAGAATTGGGGGTTAACTATTCAACAGCTTTGTATAAAATTTGGAGACAGGATAAAACTTGAATTGTAATTATCCAACTCAATAAAAACAAAAAAAGGCAGATTGCAGAACCTGTCAAGGGTTTATAAACGGCTTCGTTCCTTGCCGCCCTTGACAGAACCTGAAATCTACCTCAAAAAGTTTTTACAAATTGGATGTGACTGAAAAAATAATTTAATTTGAAAAAGAGAAATCAATCAGACAGAGTTACATTTACATATCCACGATTTAAGTTGACCACCTGCGCCGGAGTAAATTGACCACCCCCGATTTTCCCAAAACGAAAAGAACATTTTCAGTGTTATTTTGAATCAAATTTAACAAAAATAATTACTCTTCTTTTTTACGTTTTCTTCTCATTGATTCACCTCTTAGTTCTATCCTGTTGGATTGATGGATTAACCGGTCGAGTATAGCATCGGCAATGGTTTTTTCTCCGATAACAGAATACCAGCCAGCAATAGGTATTTGTGAGGTTACAATCAAAGAACCTATATTTTGCCTGTCTTCAATAATCTCAAGCAAAGCAAGCCGGTTGGGGTTATCAAGCGGTTGCAGCCCAAAATCGTCGATAATAACCAGGTGTTGGCGCTCTATTTTAGCCAGTTCTTTCAGGTAAGAACCATCGGCTTTCGCCATTTTTAGTTTCGCAAACATTTTATTGGCATTAAAATACATCACCCTGTACCCCTCGATACAAGCCTGGTAGCCCAAAGCTGTTGCCAGGTAGCTTTTCCCTACACCGGTGCTTCCTGTAATCAGTATATTTTCACATTTTTCGATATAATCGCATTCTGCCAGCCGTAGAATACTGTTCCGGTCAATGTTCCTCATTTCATCGTAAATAATGTTTTCGATTGATGCTTTGTAATGGAACCGGGCGTTTTTAATCCCCCTTTCAATCTTGCGGTTCTGTCGGTCGTCCCATTCGGCATCAACCAGCATCGATACAAACTGATCTAAAGTGTAATCGTTTGTTTTGCCTGTTTCAATAGCAGTACGAAAAGCTCCATGCATTCCATAGAGCTTTATCTGCTTCATTTTCGTTAAAGTAGTTTCATTCATATTAACCTGTTTTTAGTTGTAGTAATGTTTTCCCCTGATGTTTTGATGCTCGGGAAGTATTTGCTCATTTTGCTCTTCTTCAATTGAATCCAGGCCGTTTTCGAGTATTCGCTGGATTATCCGGTAATTTGATATATCGTATTCGAGGGCACGCTTACAGGCATTGATAAGCCGCTGTTTTCCTACTTTCTTTACAAAAGAAAGTACGCCCATACAGCTTTTGTAAGCCTGTTCGGGATGTTGTTTTTGTTCCAGTATCCTGCAAATCAGTTCTTCAACACTTGGGTCGATGGAAGTTGCCCAGTCGATAAAACGTTGTGGTGTCCAGTCGGTAACAAACTGGTGGGTGCTTGCCAGGTGCTGTTTTTCAGTTGTGTAGTGATAAGGCTTCAGGTTTCTTCGGTGAGATGCAATCCGGTTGTATTTGTAATAGATCTCAACACTGCTGCTTGTAAACAACAGCTTTACTTTTTTACGGATATACTGAAACGGGACACTGTAGTAATGTTTGTCTTTGCCCAAAAGCACATGCCCGTTCATCATTACTGTTGCAAAAGATTGTTGTTTTATCTCGAAACGGGTAACGGGAAGGGATGATAGTTTTTCCTGCTCATCTTCTTTAAACGACTGGTAACGCGAGTATGGCCGCCCGGTGAGTTTCTTGTTGTTGTGCTGCTTTAACAGTTCCCAAACACGGCAGTTCATGCTTTTAATGCTGGTAAACTCTTCTTGTTTTATAACGGGGTAAATACGTTGATAAAGTATTTTAACAGCTCCTTCGGCCAATGATTTATCGCGGGGTTTATAGGCCCTTGCCGGAAGTATGGTCGTTTCATAATGTTCGGCAAAATCCAGCAGTGTTTCATTTATGGTGGGCTCGTAACGACTGCTTTTGGTTACTGCCGAACGCAGGTTGTCGGGTACTATGGCGGCAGGAACTCCCCGGAAGTAGTGCAGCGCATTTTCTATTGATGCGATAAAATCTTCTTTTTTCTGACTTGGCGATACCTCGGCGTAAGTATATTGGCTGGCTCCGAGTATGGCCACAAAAAATTGTAGTTCTTGCACTTCTCCTGTTTCGGGGTCAACGATTTCCAATGTCTTGCCGGCATAGTCCACAAACATCTTGTCGCCTGCCTTGTGTGTCATGTGCATCACCGGGTTAACCTTTTTACCCCAGCGTTTGTAATACTCGCAAAACTGCGAGCTTTTATACCCATCGGGATGTTTGGCAATGTACTGTTGCCACATTGTAAGCTTGGTTACCCCAACCTTTTTCAACTCACGTTCCATGTGCGGAAAGAACGCATACAGATCTTTCAGCTTGGGCGACAACTCGGGTTCTTTATTGCTGATAAACAGTGTTTCCAGTTCAACATCGCTTTTCTGCTTTATAGCCTCGGGTGACAGGTTTAGCATTTGGTACAACGCAATGTATTTTTTTACCGTATTGCGCGACAACGAAAGGTAGTTGCTGATAAATAACTTGCTTTTTCCCTGGCAGTGCAGTTGGATTACTTTTCTTACTTTACTCATGTTTATTAGTTTATTTGCCATATCTCGTGCATTTATTTGTACACGAAATTAGGCCTTCAAAAACATGAAAAAGTCTCTACGTTTCAGGTGGTCAATTTGCCCCGGAGAGGGGTGGTCAATTTCAATCGGAATGAGGTGGTCAGTTTGCTCCGGAAAAGGCGGTCACTTTAGCCCGGAATCAGGTGGTCAGTTTGGCCGGTTTTTCCAATTTATGCGCAGAAAATATTTTGTACAAATATAATTGCAAATTGCTATAAAAGCAATAAAAACATATATTTGTTGCTATTATAGAGATGATTGAAGATTTTATAACTTAATTCATAAAGTTTGTAACAATGAAAGGAATATTTGTATTTATTTTCTTAGGGTTGGTAATTAACCAATCTGGTTTTGCTTTGCCGTTGGGAACCATAAAAGGAGAAACGAGTGATAAACATCCAAATGTCGTCTTCTTTCTTGTAGACGATCTTGGATGGAAAGATGTCAGGGCGTATGGTAGTGATTATTATCAAACCCCAAATGTTGATGGCCTAGTTACTGATGGTGTAATGTTTGTAAATGCGTATTCATCATGTACAGTTTGTTCGCCATCAAGGGCTAGTATTATGACCGGGAAGTATCCGGCTAAATTACACTGTACTGATTGGATAGAGGGCTGGAAATATCCCCATGCTAAGCTTAAAATTCCTGATTGGACCATGTATTTGGCTCCTGAAGAAGTTACAATGGCAGAAGCATTTAAAAAATCTGGATACGTAACTGGACATTTCGGTAAATGGCATTTAGGAGAGGATGAAAAATACTGGCCTGAGAATCATGGTTTTGATATAAACGTGGGGGGATGGGCAAAAGGCTCTCCAAACAAAAGTAGAGATTTAGGTTCAAATGGCTATTTTCCCCCGTACGGTAATCCACGTCTATCTGATCCAGGGAAAGAAGAATACCTTACACAAAGACTCGCAAATGAAGCGTGTGAGTTTATTGATGCACATAAGGATAGCCCCTTTTTTCTGAACTTCTGGTTTTATAATGTACACACACCACTACAAGCTGAAGATGATAAGATCGAAAAGTATCAGGAATTAGTTGATTCTGCAAATTACCAAAAAAATCCTGTATATGCTGCTATGGTGGAACATATGGATGATGCAGTTGGGCAGGTAGTGCATAAGTTGAAAAATTTAGGATTATATGATAATACAATTATAATCTTTACTTCTGATAATGGTGGATTAGTTGGAAATGGGAAGAAGAAGGTGACTAACAATTATCCCTTAAGGTCGGGTAAAGGGGACATTTATGAAGGAGGAGTCAGGGTTCCATTAATAATCCGTAGTCCGGGGATAACCCATGCTGGAGCGGTTGATTCGAATCTGGTTATCTCCACTGATTTTCTGCCTACTTTGATAGATTTAGCGCATTTGTCTAGTACAAAGGAGGTAATAGCAGCTCTGGATGGAGTCTCTCTTCTGCCTATATTACAGAAGTCAGGTAAGAAACTTTCAAGGGATGAAATCTTTTGGCATTACCCTCATTATCACATTGAAGGAGCAACTCCTTATAGTGCAGTTCGCAAAGGAGATTGGAAGTTGATCCATATAATGGAATCAGATAATTATGAACTTTACAATTTGAAAGAAGACTTTGGTGAGGCCAATGATTTATCTAATCAGTATCCGGGAATACTTGAGAACTTGAAGCTGGACTTGATTAGGTGGAAAGTCAAAATGAAAGCACAAATGCCAATGCCAAACCCGGATTATGATCCAACAAAGCGTAAATAGTTTGATTCTATCGGCTTTCTAAACAGATTTCTCATAAATAATCCTGTTAATTATATCTGCTCGCTTTATAGAAAAAACCGAAAGTTTCAAGAGTAACTGTTGTGGAATATCTAGATGTATTGTATGAAAGTTAACATGGCGAAAGGAGAGGATAATGTTACTATCTGATGTTGAAAACGAGGGGAAGTAGGAAAATACTCTTTTGGCTAGGATGGAATCCGAGTCTTACGGATGAGTGTTAGGAATCAGTTCTTGCTTTCTATCGGAAATTTGATTCACGGAATAAGTGTGATGTAATATGGTATTGATTGAAGAAGGATAGTTCTACAGAAAAACAGTTTAATAGGACTCAAATGTTTTTATTGCGTATAAAGAAGTGCTGTAAGAAAAAAGATGTTACACAACATGAGATTGCTATAATAGCAATTAAAAGCATATATTTGTTGCTGTTATAGCAATAAAAAATGTTTATACTAAATTCTAATTAAATTAATCTACTATGCAAATGAAAAAATTATTTGTATTTCTACTTGGTTTACTGATGAGTACAGCAGTATTTGCTCAGCAGAAAACCATTACAGGAACGGTTTCCGATGCATCGGGGCCACTACCTGGAGCAAATGTTATTGTAAAAGGAACCACCGTTGGGATTGTTACCACTCCTGATGGTAAATTTTCGTTAGAGGTTCCTGGCGATGCAAGCACACTGGTTATTTCATTTATTGGGTATGTTGCTCAAGAGATTGACATCACAGAAACTACTAATGTTGATGTTATGCTGTTACCGGATGCAATAGGTATTGAGGAAGTTGTTGCCATTGGTTATGGTACAGCTAAAAAGTCTGATTTAACAGGAGCTGTTGCCTCTGTGCAAGGTGAAGCTATTGCCGAGCGCCAAACTACGCAAATCTCTCAGGCGCTACAAGGTGCTGTTTCTGGTGTAATGGTTACACGCGACAATAGTGGACCTGGCTCTGGAGCTACAATTCGTATACGTGGTATAACTACTATTGGAGACAATGAACCATTGATTATTGTTGACGGTGTCCCTGTTGACAATATTAACGATGTAAACCCCAATGACATTCAGGATATGTCTGTACTTAAAGATGCAGCCTCTGCGTCGATTTATGGTTCACGTGCAGCGGCAGGTGTAATTCTTATTACAACAAAACGTGCAAAAGCCGGCGATTTAAAACTTTCATATACTGGTGAATATGGGATTGAAAAACCAACTACTTGGCCTAAAGGTGTAGATGTTATTCGGTATATGCAAATGGATAACGAAATGCGTTGGAACGATAATGGTAACCAGGAAGGTAGTGAGTATTCAACCTATTCGCAAGATCAGATTGAAAATTACTGGCAGTACAATGCTGAAAATCCTAACATTTATCCTTTTGCCAATACCGATTGGCACGATTTGGTATTGAAAGAAAGCGCCCCTCGCCAGAGTCATAATCTTTCGATTACAGCTGGGAGTAAAACCATTCGTACAAAAGTAAGTCTGAATTACGATAATATTGAGGGCTTATACAAACACAAAGAATATGAACGATGGACTGCTCGTGCAAACAACAGCATTACCATCAATAAATTTATTTCTACTTCGGTTGACATGTACTGGAAACGTTCTATTTCATACGATGCTGCTACTTCGCCTTGGGGGAATCTACACTTAGCACCTCCTGTTTATCCGGCCATTTTCGACGATGGACGTATTGCAAATGGAAAGGCAGGTGCAAATGTTTATGGAGTAATTGAAGAAGGTGGGACAGATACAAATTGGTATAATACCATCGGAGGTAAGGCGCAAATAGATTTTAAGCCACTTGATGGCTTAACAATTTCAGGTGTTGTTGCTCCTGAGTTTGGCTTTACAAAAGGGAAAGAGTTCCAGATAGAAGTGCCTACTACTATTTACGAAGACCCGACAGTTTACGAAGGCAGTCTATATAATACGTCTTCTACCAAACTTACTGAAAAACGAAATGATAACAATAAGGTTACTTCACAAATTTTGGCTACCTATATTAAATCCTTTGGCAATCACAATTTGAATGTGTTTGCAGGATACGAGAATTATTCAGCTTTTTATGAGAATTTAGGAGCTTCACGAGACAAGTACTTACTGACTTCATTTCCATATTTAAACCTGGGACCTCTTGAATTGAGAGACAATAGTGGTAATGCATACGAGAATGCATACCGGTCTTATATCGGTCGTATAATGTATAATTATAATAATCGTTATTTTTTACAGGCCAATGTGCGTCACGATGGCTCATCTCGATTTCATGAAGATTATCGCTGGGGAACGTTTCCATCAGTTTCCGGAGGTTGGATTATATCAGAAGAAAACTTCATGGATGGTAGCAAGTCGGTTCTGTCGTTCTTAAAACTTCGTGCATCGTGGGGACAATTGGGTAACGAACGTATTGGTAATTATCCTTATCAAGCCACAATATCGTTTAACGATGCATTGTTTTACCAGGGCAATGAAGTTGTTTCTCAACAAACGGCAGCTCAAACACAGTATGCTATTCGGGATATTTCGTGGGAAACTACAGAATCAACTGACATCGGTTTCGATGCCTATTTGTTTGATAGCCGTTTCCGATTAACAGCAGATTATTATATGAAGGAAACCAAGGATATGCTTTTGGCACTTGAGATTCCTGATTTTATTGGCTTTGACAACCCTGACCAAAATACTGGTAAAATGGAAACTAAAGGTTATGAGTTTGAAATGGGTTGGAACGATAATGTTGGAGATCTAAAATATTCAGTTTCTTTTAATTTATCAGATTCGAAAACTAAAATGGGAGACCTTGGAGGTACCGAATTTCTTGGTGACAAAATTAAAAAAGAAGGAAGTGAGTTTAACGAGTGGTATGGGTATGTGTCCGATGGTCTTTTCCAAACCCAGGAGGAAATTGATAATTCACCAAAATTATCCAATTCGGTTAAACCCGGCGATGTTAAGTATGTTGACATAAGTGGACCGGACGGAGAACCGGATGGGATCATTTCTCCTGAATATGATAGAAAGTTACTAGGAGGTTCACTACCTCGTTATTTGTATGGTGGAAATATTAAGCTTGATTATAAAGGTTTTGACTTCTCTCTTGTTGTTCAAGGTGTTGGAAAGCAAACTTCACGTCTAACAACAACCATGGTACAGCCATTACGTCAGAATTGGGGAAATGCGCCTGAATTCTTAGATGGTGATTACTGGAGTGTTTACAATACACCTGAGCAAAATCTACAGGTTCAGTATCCGCGCTTATCATGGTCAAGTCGCGGTAATAACTATGCGATGTCTGATTATTGGCTGTTTGATGGTTCTTACTTCCGCTTAAAAAACATCACTTTAGGTTATACGCTTCCAAAAGCATTGACTCAGAAAGTGGGAATGAGCAAAGTTCGTGTTTATGCCAGTGGTTCCGATTTATTGACCATCGACAACTATCCTAAAGGATGGGACCCTGAAGTGGGTGCTGGTTATCCTATTACGCAATCGTATGTGTTTGGTGTAAATGTTAACTTTTAAAAGAAAGCAATCATGAAGAATAAAATTATAGCATTAACCTTAATTGTATTTACCGCTTTAACAGCGTGTACTGATTTAGATTTAGCGCCACTTTCAGAAGGTTCGAGCGAGAACTGGTATTCAAACGAAACTGAAATTGAAATGGCTGTAAACGACCTTTACCGTGCATTTAGCTGGCACTCGGATGGTGATAGCTGGACCGATGACTGGACTTCGAGAAATAGTTTAACCACCATTACCGAAGGAAACGTAAATGGGGAATGGGGAACTTCGCGTGACCTATGGAAAAACTCTTACAAAAATATAGCCAGGGCCAATACCATTTTGGCAAATTTGGAAGAATCGAAAGGTAAAATTGCAGATGATATTTTAAATCGTTTTGAGGCAGAAGCAAAGTTTTCGCGTGCAAGTATGTATGCGCAATTGGTAGCTCGTTTTGGAGATGTAGTTTTTTATACCGAAACAATGGATTTGGAAGAAGCTTTCCAAACAGGTAGAACAGACAAAGCAACCGTTTTACAAACGATTTATGCCGATTACGATTTTGCAGCACAGAATCTGCCTACCGATTGGGGTAACGATATAAAACGTGCAACAAAAGGAGCTGCTTTAGGAATGAAAGCACGTATTGCTTTATATCAGGGCGATTGGGCTACTGCACGCGCAGCAGCGCAGGAATGTATGACCTTGGGCTATTCGCTTTATCCAAGTTATCGTGATTTGTTCCTGACAAAAACAAAAAATCCTGAAGAAGTATTGTTTTCAATGCCGCGCTCAGTAGAGCTCGATGTTGCATTGGGCTCAGCCTATCCAATACAAGCCACAATTCCGCGAAATGCTGGTGGTTGGGGAGCCTACAACCCATCTTGGGATTTGTTGGCTTCTTATTTGTGTACTGATGGTTTACCAATTGATGAATCACCACTTTTTAATCCGCAAGAACCATTTGAAAATCGTGACCCTCGCTGTAATGCTACCATCGTTCCGTTTCAAACTGAACATTGTGGTTACATGTATCAGCCACACCCCGATTCGATGCAGGTACTAAATTTTACTTCTGGTAAATACCAGTTTAATAACGATACAAGGTCAAACAAACAATATGCTGCTTACAATGCATTATTATGGAAAAAATGGGTAGATGAAGATTGGTCGGATGACAAAAAAGCCGATAACGACCGTTTTATTTTGCGCTACGCCGATGTGTTGTTAATGTATGCAGAGGCAAGCATCGAGTTAAATCAAATTGATGATTCGGTGCTGGGAGCCATTAACGAGGTGCGCGAAAGAGCATATAATGGTAGTGGTATTGATTATCCTGCAGTAACTACTACTGACCAGACCGAACTTCGCAAGATTGTTCGTATGGAACGTCGTATGGAATTTCCATGGGAGGGTTTACGTTACATGGATTTGGTACGCTGGCGTTTAGCTGAAAAAGCACTTACCACAAATATTTATGGAATGTTGGATGTCAGCAAAAAAGGAGGTGTTGCAACCGGCCCACTAATTGATAAAATTGTTAGCCAGGGATTATGGTTCTGGCCTGAAACTCCACAGATTGACGAAGACGGCTTGCCAGATTTTACTGCTTTGGACAATGCCGGTTTTGTTAAAATACTAGCAGTTAGAGCCTGGGATAACAAACAATACCTTTGGCCAATCCCAACAAAAGAAATTTTAATTAATGATAACCTATCGCAAAATGATGGGTACTAATAGTTTGGTTAGTTAGAGTTCGGGAACCCGCTTTTGTGGGCGGGTTCCTTTATTCTTAAAATCAATTCAGTTTGAAATAAATTTTAAAAGTTTACTACGAGAGTAAAGCATTTTAGTATTTTTGAAGCTATAATAGCAATTAATTGAAATCATGGTTTTACCATCGCAACCCATACTAGGACTTATTGACGGAATGGAAGTACTTCAGCTTTTGGCATCAACCGGAAGAGAAATGTCAGGTGTTGAAATTTCCAAAGAGTTAAATATTGAAAAAACCAAAGTGAATAGAATTTTAAAGACTTTGGCTTACCTGGGATTTGCAATGGTCTCCTCAAATCGAAAATACTCATTAGGGCCTGCAATTCATGTGTTATCTGCGCAAATATTATATGGCTCCGGCTTAATTAGAAATGCTTTCAAATATCTTGTAGAACTGACTGAATTAGAGGTGGTAGTAGCTATGGGGGTGTTATGGCGAGATAAAGTTGCATACACCTATCACTGGCACCCCGGCATTTTACCAACTGATGGTTTGGGGAGAACAGAACTTTTCCCGGCAACTCAATCGAGTATTGGTATTGCACTATTAGCAGAAAAGGAAGATGAGCAAATTGCATCAATTATCAATTTTGAAAAGCCAATTCCTGGCTTTGAAACCAAAAATGATTTTTTAGAGGCGATTGAAGAAGCAAGAACAAACGGTTATGGGAAAGCAGTTTTCGAGAAACATTCGAGTATTGCCTTTAAACTTGGCAACCCAGCCTATGCCGCGGTAGCATTGGCACACATCGAAAACAAAAAGCCCATGTCGGATTATTTGAAAATATTACAGGAAAAGGCCGCTCTTATAGAAGCTGTAGGGCCTTCCTATTAATTTGACTAAAAATGGTTCTGCCATAAAACAAATTTTGTTTGCGAGAACTTTTTATCTGAAACCATGACTTTAAAAGATTTAATTGTATTTCTACTATACATAGTAGGTAATGTTGGCGTAAGCGTATATCTGGGTAAAAAAATCAAAGATTCTGACGATTTTTTTGCTGCAGGACGACAATCATCGTGGTGGCTAAGTGGCCTGTCTGCTTTTATGACCATGTTCTCAGCTGGAACATTTGTGGTTTGGGGCGGAATTGCATTTAAAGCGGGATTTGTTGCGGTTACCATCTCCATGTGTTTAGGGATTGCAGCCATGTTTGTGGGCTATTACCTTGCCGGACGTTGGCGTCGTTTAGGAGTTTCTTCTGCCGCTGAGTTTATTACTATACGTTATGGGAAATGGGCTCTTAACCTTTATACTTGGTTTAACATCTTGTATCGATTACTAGGAATGGCAGTTGCCTTATATTCTTTGGCTGTTGTTCTTCAGGCAATTCTTCCTGAAAGTGTTAACGCTTTTTTTATCAATTTTATTGGTATCAGTGCTGTAAATGCCATCATAATCTTTTGTGGGGTTATTATAGTAGCCTATGCCATATTCGGTGGTTTGTGGGCCGTTTTGCTAACCGATGTTCTACAATTTGTAATCTTGATGGTGGCTGTGATAGCTGTCATCCCTCTTGGATTTATGAAAATGGGGGGAGTTTCAACCTTTTTAGAGGAAGCTCCAGATAATTTTTTCCGTCCCGTTACGCAAGAATTTACGTGGGTGTTTATGGCTGCCTGGATTGTTATTCACATGTTTAAAATTGGTGGAGAATGGGCTTTTGTACAAAGATTTATTTGTGTTCCGAAAACTAAAGATGCCCGAAAGGCCACTTATCTTTTTGGTGTACTTTATTTAATCAGTCCGTTAATTTGGATGTTGCCACCAATGATGTACCGCATAGTTGATTCATCGGCAAATTTTGAACAAGCCTATGTGTTGGCTTGTAAATATGCATTGCCTGACGGATTGTTGGGATTAATGATTGCCTCGATGTTTGCAGCAACGGTAAGTATGATAGACTCGGAACTAAATGTATTTGCGGGAGTGCTAACTAAAGACTTTTACAAGCAAATGTGGAAAAATGCCACAGAAAAGTCACAGATTTTTGTAGGGCGGGTATTAACACTCTTACTTGGAGCACTTGTTACCTGGCTAGCTATTATGGTACCAGCTATGGGAGGTGCGGAAGATATTATATTATCAATTACGGCCCTCGTAGCCGGTCTTACAGTGCTTCCTGTCATATGGGGAATGTTCTCAAAAAAAATTACACAACAGGGAATATTTGCTGCAATCTTAATAAGTAGTGCCATTATAGTAGCTATTAAATATGGTTTGCTTACAAGTGATGGTTGGTTTATCTCAGATTCACCCAATACGTTACAGGCCTGGATACTTTCTTATGCCAGAACCATTGAAGCTGTTAGTGGGGTGATTGTTCCTGTTGCGGTCCTATGTATTATTGAACTTTCATTAAAGCATGAAAGCTCACATTATATTGAAATCGACCAACACGAGGAAGATGCAGGTGAAGAAGAGATGCAGTCTTCATTATTCCCGGCAAAAATTATGTCGGTTGCTATTGCCTTGCTTGCAACAATAATAGCGCTTTTAGCTGCTACCGATGGTGAAGAAGCAGGCCCTCAATGGGTGCTTAGCGGAAGCTTATTTCTTATTGCCGGTATAATCTGGCTTTCGGTTAAACGAATGGAAAGACAGCGTCAATTACAAAAATAGAATTCAATCGATTCACAATATAAAGAGATCTCCAGGTGAAGAATCACTGGGTAATACTGAAATCTCAAATTTTAAAAAGATGAAACAGAAAAAAGAAATATACGAAGTTGTAGTTTGCGGAGGAGGAATGGCTGGATTTTCAGCAGCAGTAGCCTCGGCAAGGATGGGAAGAAAAACCTGTTTAATTCAAAACCGCCCCGTATTTGGAGGAAATTGTTCTTCCGAAATTGGTGTTACAATTCACGGCGCGGCGGCTTTTCATGCTTATGCTCGCGAAACCGGTATTATTTCGGAATTACTTATTGAAGAACGCTCCGTTAATCATGCAGAGATATACGAGAATGGCTGGATAAACAGTGTTTGGGATATGGTAATGTATGACTTGGCGGTTAAAGAAAAGGACCTTACTTTTTATTTAAATACCGACGTGGTGGATGTTAAAATGACCTCAGATAAAAAGTTGAAAGCCGTTATTGCTCAAATTCAAAACGCAGAGACCGAACTTACAGTTGAAGGTGAAATATTTATCGATTGTACAGGCGATGGCGTAGTTGCCGACCGTGCTGGATGTGAATGGAGAATGGGTTCAGAGGGCCGCGATGAGTTTAACGAACCACATGCCCCGGAGAAAGCGTGCAATGATACCATGGGTAATTCGATCCACTTCAGAGCTAAAGACATGGGACGACCAGTTCCATTTAAAGCTCCTGATTGGGCGATAAAACATGATGACCCTGCCTATTTTTACGAGCAAGGACGCATTCCAAAAGATAAGCGAGGTGGTTTTTGGTGGCTCGAGATAGGGGTGCCTTACCATACTATTTACGATAATGAAGATATTCGCCACGAACTTACCCGACATACATTAGGCGTTTGGGACTGGATGAAAAACCACGACCCAATTATGAAAGAAGAATGCAAAAATTATGCGCTTGACTGGATTGGGCAGGTACCTGGTAAACGCGAAAGCCGACGTATTATGGGTGAATATTTGGTGACAGAACATGATATACAAGATAAAACCGTTTTCCCTGATGAAGTTGGTTTTGGTGGCTGGTTTGTTGACCTGCATACTCCTGGTGGTTTACTTGCTGAACACGCAGAAGCATCGGCAGCAACAGAAGGCGATGAGTACAATACTTTCGATGAGTACATGGTAAAATCATACTGTGGTCCTTACGGTTTTCCGCTACGGGCATTAATTGCCAAAGATGTTGATAACCTAATGATGGCTGGTAGAAACATTAGTACCACACACGCTGCTCTAGGAACTTTACGTGTTATGGGGACAACTGCAATAATGGGGCAGGCGACAGGCATTGCAGCAGCAATTGCGTTGGAAAATCGTGTAGAAATTAAAAGTGTTCCAAACAATTTTATAAATGAAGTTCAACAGCAGTTGCTTAAGGATGGATGCTTTTTACTTAATTCAAAAAATACAGACGTAAAGGATTTGGCATTAAAAGCAAAGATTACAGCCAGTAGCCAAGAATTATTATATGGTGCAGGTCCTGAGACAAAAGGAGCACATGCCGGTCTAACTATTTGGAAAGACCAACCTCAATATCAGAATGAGTTTTTGGAAACACAGAAAGGACAAATTATCGGCGTTGGGTCTGATCGTTTGGATTCAGTCTCTGTTTGCCTGTCAAATGAATCAGGTGAAGTACAGGAAGTAAAAGCTATTCTTTATTCTGTCGACGATATTTGGGATTATCGTGTAGCTCCGAGTGATGCATTGGCCGAAACAACACTTGAAGTACCTATTGGTAAAAACATGTGGGTAGATTGGGAGGTGAATCTCAATGGCAATAATGGACTACCTCTTAACAGTTACATTCGTGTCGACCTATGCGCAAACACAAATGTAAGTTGGCCCGAAGCCGGTTGTATTCTTCCCGGACATACAGCCATGTACCAGATTGGCGAAAACAAAATGCGTCGCTACTACAACGGTTCAACATTAAGTTTTAAAGTTTCTCCTGGGCAGGATTGCTACAAACCAGAAAATGTAACTTCCGGTGTAACACGCCCACATAAATATACAAATGTATGGATTTCAGATAGCAACTTACCACTTGACCAGTGGTTAAAGTTGAGTTGGGATGAACCTCAAAAAGTGTCGCAGGTAGAATTAACTTTTCCGGGACATTTGTTACGCGAATACCATGCTTATGCACCTTTTTACCGTGACCCGCAATGTCCAAAAGATTATGTGGTAAAAGGACTTGAAAACGGTGAGTGGATAACTCTTGCAAATGTTGAGGATAATTATCAACGTCAAAATAAATTGAAGTTGCTAAGGACTTACGATTTAACAGAGTTGAAAGTAGTGGTGAAATCAACAAATGGTGAAGAATCGGCGCAGGTTTATGAAATACGGATATACTAAACACATTTGTATCTAAGAAATGAAAATTCTACAATTAATAAGCTTTTTCTTTTTTATGATTCCGTTTACGGCATTTTCAACAAAAAGGGAGCAAGCACCAAATGTGATCATCTTTTTGGCCGATGATGCAGGTTATGCTGATTTTGGATTTATGGGATCTAAGGATTTAAAAACTCCAAATATTGATAGAATCGCAGAACAAGGTGTACATTTTACCGACTTTCATGTAACTGGTTCTGTTTGTGCACCATCGCGGGCAGGATTAATGACGGGACGTTATCAGCACCGTTTTGGAGCGGAATTCAATTACAGTTCAAAAGAAGAGGGGGTTCCAACAAGCGAGATAATGTTGTCTGAATTTCTAAAGGAACATGGTTATAAAACGGCAGCTTATGGGAAATGGCATTTGGGCGAAATTCCAGAGTATCATCCCAACAAACGTGGCTTCGACGAGTTTTATGGATTCCTTGGTGGACACCGTAAATATTTTGCCGATGAGAAAGATGATAATCCAGAGAGAAATACAGCTATGCAGCACAATGGCGAGTACATTACTTTTGATGGCTACCTAACCGATGAGCTTGGCAACAGTGCAAGTGATTTTATAACAGCCAATAAAGAAAATCCATTTTTTATCTACCTCGCCTACAATGCGGTTCATACACCAATGCAGGCAACCGAGGAAGATATGGCTTTATTCGAAGGACATCCGAGACAAATACTTGCAGCCATGACTTGGGCGCTTGACAGGTCGATTGGTAATGTAATGCAAACGCTAAAAGATGAAGGGATTGATGATAATACAATCGTTATCTTTTTAAGCGATAATGGTGGTCCAACCGGACAAAATATGTCATCGAACTTACCACTTAAAGGTACAAAAGGAACTGAATTTGAAGGAGGGCACCGGGTTGCTTGTGCCATGCGGTGGAATGGAAAAATAGAAGCAGGTTCAAAATTTGAGAAGCTTACTTCTGCATTCGATTTGTTCCCTACTATTGCTGAGGCTGCCGGAATTAACACTGAGCCTAAAAATAAGCTTGATGGAGTTGCTCTACAACCTTATTTATCGGGAGAAAATACTTCGGCTCCACACGATAAATTGTTTTGGAGAATAACACCGTGGGCAGCTGCACGTTTTGGCGAAATGAAAGTGGTTCGCGCTGATACTTTTGGCATTGGCTTGTACAATCTTCGAAAAGATATTGGTGAAGTTGAAAACCTGGCAACAGAGAAACCAGAGGAGCTTGCAAAAATTAAGAGTGAGCTGGTGAATTGGGAGAATCAAATGGCAGAACCATTCGGGAAAAGAAGCCCGGATTGGGAAGAAGTGAAAGGATATATGTATAGCGACTATTTAAATAACGATACAATTCGTTTCTATACGCCATACCAGTTAAAAGCATATCGAAAAACTTTATTGAATAAGAAATAATATTTAGGGTACTCACCCTGAGGGAGAGTCGGATTAATTTGATTATAAATATTAAACACGTTTAGGTTCACATGAAAACATTATCGCTACTTGTAAGTTTACTTTTACTCTTTCCTGTTTTTCTAAAAGCAGAGAAAAAGGAACAGCCCAATATTATATTTATCTACACCGACGACCAACGCCGTGATGCGCTTGGAGCAACTGGAAACGATGTTATTATTACGCCGCAAATTGACAAGCTGGCAAAACAAGGCTTACAATTCAATAAAGCCAATGTAGTCTTTGCTCTTTGTAGTCCGAGCCGTGCCGCTTTGTTAACCGGACGTTACAACAGTGCCAATGGTGTTATGGATTTGGGGAGTGACCTAAACCAAGGAGAAGTATCGCTGGCAAATTATCTTAAAGAAGCCGGCTATAGTACTGCGGTTTCAGGGAAATGGCATGTAGGGCAAAGTCCTGAAAAACTGGGCTTCGATTTTCATGTAATTTTTCATGCCAATGGCACTTATTATGGCAGACAAATTGACGATATGGGGGAAAAGAAAAAGGTAGAGAAACATTGCGATGAATATTGTGTTGACCGCTCTATCGATTTCCTGAAAGAAGCCGCAAAAAGTGATAAACCGTTTTTCCTGTATCATAATACTCAGCTTCCGCACATGAATGGAGTGCTGATATGGGATGCAAAAGAAGAAACATTAGCAAAATACAATGTGGATGACATGCCTGTAACTTCATCTAATCGCGATGATTTATCGGGTAAGCCTGAATATTTGAAAAAAGTTCGCAATCTGAAACAGGCTAAAAAATATGGTTACCCCGATGAAAAGGCCATTCAGCAACACACTAAAGAATATTATTCGGTAATTACTGAAATGGATGATGCTTTGGGGCGTCTTTTTGCAACAATTGAAGAACTGGGATTGCGTGAAAATACTTACATTTTTTTTATGAGTGACAATGGCTGGATGTTGGGCGAACACGGTTTTACCAGTAAAGTACTTCCTTATAAACCAGCAACAGAAGTTCCGTTTTTTGTGGTTGGGCCCGGCATAAAAGAAGGAACAAATAAAAGCATTGTGTTGAATATTGATATGGCTCCTACAATTCTCGACCTTGCCGGAATTGACACACCTGAAAACATGCATGGAGCTAGTTTTTCTCCAATGCTAAAAGGCAAAAAAGTGAAAGACTGGCGTAAAGCCTTTGTGTATGAAGGACTGGGATTGTATGGAGGTGCAAAGCCAAATTTAACCGTAGTTTCCGATGACTACAGGTATATTGAAACCTACGACGATAAGGAACTAAATGCCCCTATTTTTAAAGAACTTTACAATCAGAAAGAAGATGCTGAAGAAGTAACTAATCTGGCAAAAACAAAAAAGGCAGAAAAAACCATTCAGCAACTTTCTGAAATAATTGAACAGCATAAATCAACGGTACTTAAAACGGAATAAAAATGGACAAAAAGAGACTGGTATTATTGGGTGTGCTTGTTCTAATTATAAGTTCCTTAGGTGGAGGAGATCAAATCTTTGCATCTGAAAAAAAGTCAGAAAAGCCCAATATCATCATTATTTACACCGATCAGCAACGATACAATACCATTCATTCTTTAGGAAATGAATTTATAAAAACTCCGAACCTTGATAAACTGGTAAAAAGTGGAACAGCTTTTACCCATACTTTTGTTACTGCGCCAGTGTGTGTGGCATCGCGTTGGAGTTTGCATACCGGAATGTATACTACTTCTCACCAAACTTATTCGAACCATCATAAATCGAAAGTAAAACCCAAAACTTCGCTTCCTGCAGAGTTAAAGAAAAACGGTTACCAGACTGTTTTGTTGGGCAAGAATCACTGTTTTTTAAGCAGTGAAGAAATGGACATTATTGAAGGCGTTCATGCCAATAAGAATCTTGCAGAGGACAAGCGCAGTGCTGAAAAGGCAATGCCTTGGAACGTGGAAGAGGATGATACCCACCTGTTAACAAATAAAGCGATTGATGTATTTAAAACAAAAGGGGAAAAACCTGTTTTTATGTGGCTGTCATACCTGTATCCGCATACTCCGTTTCTATGTCCCGAACCTTATTTTTCGATGTATAATGATGTGGATATTCCGGCTCCGAAAGTAGAGAAAGATGGCTTAAAGGCTGCAGGGAAACCATTTCGTCAGCAATTTCATCAAACAAATACGAATAAATTGTTGCCCTACGATGAAGCCAAAACTATGCGTATGAAACGTACCTACTACGGTATGATATCGATGATTGATGCAGAAATAGGTCGTTTACTACAGTTCTTAGATAATAATAATTTGCGAGATAATACCATCATTGTTTTTACATCCGACCATGGTGATTACCAGGGAGACCATGGGATGTACACAAAAAGCCCTGCAATGTACGATTGCCTTACACGAGTTCCTTTTATTTGTAGTTGGAAAGGGCAAATTCAGGCTGATAAAATAAATCATTCTCTGGTTTCTTCAACCGATATAATGCCTACAATCTTGGATTTAATTCAAGTTGAGATCCCAGCCCAAGTTCAGGGAAAAAGTCTTGTGGCGGTTTTAAACGGAGAAAAAGAAGATATAGGGTGTGAGTATGTTTTTTCGGAATACGGAATTCCCGGGAAACCAATTTTAAAAACTGAATTGGAAGAGCGTGTACCAGGTTATAACGAAAATCCTATTGATTTTGCAACAGGAATCCCCTGGGAGGGAAATCCTGTTGCATTGTCAGGAAGGTTTAGGATGATTCGCTCAAAAGATTATAAGCTGGTTGAGGAGATTGGTGGAACAAATGAATTTTACGATTTAAAGAACGACCCGGATGAATTGGTGAATCTTTTTGGTAAAAAAGAATATGAAGCTATTCAAAATAAAATGTTTGATGCCTTGCACCTATGGAAAAATACATTGCCTGGTATTGAAAAAGATTTCGATAAAATGGGAGAACGGAATTTTGTAAAGTATATTCAAAAAAGAAAAAAACAATAAAAAAATAGAAATTATGAAACTAATAAAACTAACTTCAATACTTGTCTTGTTTGCAATGGTAAGTTGCAATCAATATGTGAAAAGAAAAGACATTCCTATAGATGGAGAAGTAACAATTCATACTGATAGATACAAACAAACAGTTTGGGGGATCGGTTTCGAAATTCAAAGTGATGCAATTGGCTCGGGTAACACCGGTTTACCAACCGATAAACATGCGGTTCCGCATGATTTAACACCAAGCGAACGCGAGCGTTTTGCCAAAGAAATGTTGGCTGGTTTCCGTTACTGCCGCTTAGCCGGAGGTTTGTATTGGCGCGGATTAGACCCGGAACAAAAATACATGCAACCTCGCTGGGATACCCAGTTAGAAGAAATTCGTCAGATGATGGATTGGGCTGGTGTGGAAGGAGTTTCATTAGAGTATTGGTCGCCGGCACCTTATTGGAAGGCTAATGAAAGTTATATCGGCAAAGGAAGAAACGACCGTTATAATGTATTAAAATGTTTTGGACCTGATTTTGCCAATGATCCAATTTATAAAGGCGATACGGTAAAATTCTTAAAAGATTTTGGGGAAGCTTGTGCAAAAGATGTGCAAACCTTAAAAGAAGCGGGTATAAAAACCTCACAATGGGGAATGAGTAACGAACCCTGGACTTCGAATACATCCTATTCAAGTTGTAAATGGTTTACTGCAGAAGATTATGTCCGTAGTTATTACTATTCGGCAAAAGCAATTCGCGAAGCCGACCCAAATATCCTTTTAATTAGCGATACAGAATATGGTTTCCCACGGAAAATCGCGACAGGCATGCACCGCCCCGAAGTGGCTGATTTGGTCGACGCGTATGTCGTTCATACCATTGGCTGGGATTCGGAAAGAGTGAAAGATGTTCATAAACGTATTACTGAAGAATTACCTAAGCGTCCCTGGTTTCAAAACGAATACGAGTACCTTAGTGGAGGAGCAACTCCTGAACGTTGCTTAAACACAGCACAGCACATAATGAACTCTTTCCAATTGGGGGAAAATCCAACATGGTACTGGATTCATGCCTTAAAACCCTTTAAAAATTCTGAAGCCAGTGGTTATTCCTTAGGTTTTTGGAAATCACTTATGGAAAAATACCATGCCCAAAACATTGGGAAATATGAGCGTTGGGTAAAAGGCCCTATTATTGACAAAATGCCAGATGGATTTGAAAAGATGGAGTTTATAAATGCCATCCGCCCGGGAAAAACGAAAAAGCCAGGATTAGGTTATACATTTAGTATCAATCAAAATGCAACAGCGTATTTGGTGGTGGAAGAGAAAGGCGGTTTTGCTCCAGAGGGATGGGAAAAAAAAGACTTGGTAGTAGTTCATGAAAATGGAACAGATGCAATTTATACTAAACAACTACAAAAGGGGAAAATCCAGATTAGTAAAAACGATGGCAAAGAGGGGGATGTTTATGGAGCACCACATGCCTTATTTTTGGAAGGTGAAGACATGGAGACTTTTAAGGTAGAAGTTGGTGTTAACAGCCCAATGAAAATACGTTCAGAAGCCATGGTTCTGGAAAAAGCAGCTATGGAAATGGAACCGGGCACATGGATTTACAATGACTTTAACTGGAATGCTGTTGGAAGCTTTGTAAAACACATGCCTTGGGATTGTAAAGTGCTTGACATTACTGAAGCTAATTACAATAAAGACGCACGTGTGTTTGCCTATGAAAAACCAGACGGGAAACGTGTATTTGTTGTCTCTAACCGAACAGGTAAAGAATACTCATTCAAACTAAATACTGGTGTAAATAGTAAATGGCAGAGTTATCGCTATACTCCATGGGAACGTGGTGAAAACACAATGGGAGTACCAACTGAAAAACAAAAAGGAAATGAGATAATTACTGTCCTGCCTCATTTAAGCTGGGAGTTTTGGGAGGAGATATAAATACTAAAACATGAACAAACTGCTGACTCTTTTATTTGTATTATTGATTGTCCCAGGGGGTAATACCAAGCAAGATAGTTTGTCTGAGTTGCGTAGAGTAAGCGGCGTATATCCCCACCTTTCCATGTATAATAACGAAGGAGAATGTGGAACAGGAGCAGTAGTTCCATGGGCCGGTCGTTTGTGGGTGATAACTTATGGTCCCCATCTTCCGTTTGGATCGTCGGATAAACTGTATGAGATTACACCCAACTTTGAACAGATAGTCAGAGAAGAAAGTATTGGCGGAACCCCTGCCAATCGAATGATTCATAAAGAAAGTAATCAGCTTTTTATTGGCCCTTATGCCATTGATGCCGAACGAAATGTTAGGGTTATTCCATACGATGAAATGCCTGGCCGACATACCGGGAATGCCCGTCACCTTTCCGATCCGGCCAATAAGATTTATTACGGTACAATGGAGGAGGGTTTTTACGAAGTGGATGTAAATACGTTGAATGTAAAAACTTTATATGAAGACGGGAATGTGAACCGGAAACCGGGGGAGATGGCACAAGAGGCCGAATTATTGCCGGGAGCGCATGGTAAAGGATTGTATTCTGGACAAGGAGTTTTGGTGTATTCCAATAACGGGGAAGCAACAGAAGAAGCCAATCGCCAGTTTGATGTAGAATCAGGAATTCTGGCTGAATGGGATAGCAAAGACTGGAAAGAGGTTCGCCGTAATCAATTTGTAGAGCTTACTGGTCCCGGAGGAATTTATGGAAATCCAAATCCGGCAACCGACCCGATTTGGGCAACCGGATGGGATCATAAGTCTATTCTGTTGGGAGTTCGGAATGCGGAAACAGGATGGGATTTTTATCGCCTGCCCAAAGCAAGTCATAGTTACGACGGCGCGCATGGCTGGAATACCGAATGGCCCAGAATCAGAAACGTAGGAACTGAAGGTAATCCCGATTACCTGATGACGATGCATGGAATGTTCTGGCGTTTCCCAGGTGATTTTTCTGCAAAACATTCGGCAGGAATTCGTCCGCGAAGTGCTTACTTAAAAGTAATTGGAGACTTTGCCCGTTGGAACGATCAGCTGGTTTTTGGTTGCGATGATTCGGCGCAAAAAGAATTTCTCAACAAAAGAAAGCAAAAAGGTAATATCGAAGGCCCGGGGCAATCGAATTCAAACCTGTGGTTTACCTCGCCTGAAAAGCCCGATCAGTTGGGACCGGCAACAGCTTCAGGTGCAGTGTGGCTTAACGATGAAGTAAATGCCGGAGAATATTCAGAACCGTTCTTGTTCTCGGGTTGGGATAAGCGATGTGCATGGATTAAAAACGGAGGGAGAAAGACTGCGGAATTTGGCTTTGAAGTGGATAAAGACGGATCCGGAAATTTCATCACTTTGAGATCTGTTAAAGTGGCTCCCGGAAGTTCAGAGTTTGTGGAATTCGCTGAAAATGAAATAGGAGAGTGGATTCGTGTTTCATCTAATAGCACAACCATTGCAACGGTTAATTTTAATTATACGGATACTGACGAAAGAAAGTCAGCACCGGCAAGTATGTTTGCCGGGCTCTCAACGATTGATAAAAATGAAAGCACCGGCGGATTACTTTATGGACTGGGCGACAACAGAAGAGCTTTAGGTATCTCAGCAGTTAATATTAACAATGGAATTTTTTCAGAAACGGGTTACTACGAATTGGATGAGAACTTAAACCTGGTTCGTAAAGACGATGCAAAGACCAATAGTTTTATTAAAGAGAAGTTTGCAATTCCTGAGAATGTGGTTGAGTTCGATAATTCATCGGTATTGATAATTGATGATTCCGGTCGAAGGTGGAGATTACCATTGGGAAATGAGGCTTATCAGCAACTAACGAATACGGCCCAATTACGCATCTGCCGCGAAGTGGCAACCGAGCGTGACTTATTGAATTGCGCCGGAACATTTTATGAATTGCCGGCCGAAAATGCGGATGGTTTTGCCAAAATAAGACCAGTAGCATCGCATGATTTCAGAATTCACGATTATGCATCGTATCGTGGTCTATTGGTAATGACAGGCCTTGATCCCGATGTGAAAGAAGGTGAGCATATTGTTGTTTCGCAAGATGGAAATGCTGCTGTTTGGGTTGGTGCCATTGATGATTTATGGAAAATGGGAAAACCTTCAGGACATGGCGGTCCATGGAAAAATACCGATGTAAAAGCGAATATTCCTTCCGATCCGTATTTAATCGGATTTTACGATAAACGCAGTCTGGAGATTTCGCACGACAAAGATCATGTAGTTAATTTCAATATCGAAGTGGAACCTGTTGGCCATGGCCCGTGGATGCTGTATAAAACAGTAGCTGTTGAACCGGGTAAAACTTTTAAATACGAATTTCCGGAAAGTTTTCAGGCACGCTGGATTCGCTTTTCAGCTGACGAAGATTGTGAGGCAACAACCTGGTTGGAGTATAAGTAATATAAATCTCAGTATAGAATATAGACCCTTTAAAGGGATAATAAAATAAGTAAGATATTCGATAATTGTAAATTCAATAAAATCATGAAATACACATTTTTAATCACGTTTCTATTTTGTTCATATTTGCTTTCAGCGCAGAAAAATTCAGTGTTTGTTGAAGCCGAAAGTTTCAGCGAGAAAGGAGGCTGGGTGGTCGATCAGCAATTTATGGATTTGATGGGGTCGGCTTATCTAATGGCACATGGAATGGGCGTTCCGGTAGACGATGCAAAAGCAACGATCAACGTTCCTTCAACGGGTAAATACAAGGTTTTTGTACGAACCTTCAACTGGACATCTCCGTGGTATAAAGGCGAAGGTCCGGGGCAATTTAAGCTTATTGTCAATGGTAATCCGGTTGGTGATGTACTGGGGAATTCCGGGACTGAATGGATGTGGCAAAAAGCCGGAGAGGTGAACATCACGAATAAAGAGGTAGCACTAAGTTTGCACGACCTAACCGGTTTTAACGGGCGTATTGATGCAATTTATCTAACAAAAGATGATGACGTGCCTCCGTCAGATTTAAAGGCACTGACAAAGTTCAGAAAGAAAATGCTCGATTTGCCTAAAAAGCCAAAAGCTGCCGGTGAATTTGATTTGGTGGTAGTTGGTGGTGGAGTGGCCGGAGTGGCTGCTGCAATATCCGGTGCCCGACTTGGAATAAAAGTGGCATTAATTCAGGATCGTCCTGTTTTGGGGGGTAATAACAGTTCGGAAGTTCGGGTGCATCTGGGCGGAAGAGCAATGGTGGAACCGAATCCTGCATTGGGGAAAATTGTAAATGAAATTGGACCGACAAAAGGCGGAAATGCGCAGCCTGCTGAATATTACGAAGACGATAAGAAAATGAGCATGGTATTGGCTGAAGAAAATATTACACTTTTTGCCAGTTGCCGGGCGTTTGCTGTAAAAATGAAAGGTTCGCGAATTACGCAGGTAATTGCTAAAAATATCGAAACCTCTGAAGAATTGGCTTTTTCTGCTCCCTTGTTTGCCGATTGTACCGGCGACGGAACCATTGGTTATTTGGCCGGAGCCGATTTTGCAATGGGCCGCGAAGGCCGAAATGAATATGGGGAGCCAAGTGCGCCTGAAGTTGCTGATGATATGACAATGGGAGCTTCTGTTCAATGGTATTCTGTTGAAGGAGATGAGGCTAGTTCGTTTCCTGAATTTGAATATGGAGTGGAATTTAATGAAGAAAATTCGCAGCAGGTAACAATGGGCGAATGGACCTGGGAAACCGGGATGAACTACGATCAGATTTCTGAATTCGAACGAATCAGAGATTATGGATTATTGGTGGTGTATTCAAACTGGTCATACTTAAAAAATCATAGTCCGGAGAAAGAGAAATACCAGAACCGGAAATTAGACTGGGTGGCTTATGTTGCTGGAAAACGCGAGTCGCGTAGGCTGATGGGTGATCTGATTTTAAAAGAGCAGGATCTTACCGATTACGTGGTTTATCCTGATGGTTCAGCACCAACTTCGTGGACGATTGATCTGCATTATCCCGATCCTGAAAACACAAAACATTTTCCGGAAAACGAGTTTAAATCGATTGCGGTCCATAAAAAAATTCATTTGTATCCAATTCCTTACCGCTGCTTCTATTCGCGAAATGTGGATAACCTTTTTATGGCAGGGCGAAACATTAGTGTAACGCATGTGGCGCTTGGAACTGTTCGTGTAATGCGTACAACCGGCATGATGGGGGAAGTGGTTGGAATGGCTGCTTCAATTGCGACAGAACACGATGCTGATCCGCGCGGTGTTTACGAAAACTATTTGGGTGAGTTAAGAAATTTGATCGACACCGGAGTTGGTAAATACGATATGGAAAACGCACAGGATTATAATTTAGGAAGAACCCTGGGACCTAAAGAATAGCTTATTTGTAAATCAAAAAATGTGTTTGGGCGAACAATAATGATAAAACGCTTGTGGTTTTTGGTAGTGATAATTTCCGCCGGATTGATCTGTCTTTCCTATTTCGAGGTGGAAAGTACACAGGAAAACTTTTTGGCTTGGAAAGGAGAGCGCGTTTTACATTCGTTTAATGACACTACCGATGCATCTTCAGATCAGCAAATTGTCGAGCTGCAGGATGACAACGGAATGCCGCTATGGTTCGGCCGAAATTTTTTTAAAGACGTATGTATTTCCGGTAAATGCAAAATGATCCGACTGTGGCTTTTTTGGGATGGAGCCGGTAATTATCTCGGATTTCAGGTGCCTGAAAACGAGCCGTTGACAAAATCAGATCACACCATTTTCGAGCCACAGGATTACACTAAATTGGATGAAATTTTAAAAGATCGTTCGTCCATTCTAAAGGATCTGAAACAGGAGGATTTGGTGATTATTCCTGATTCGATAAAAAATCCGTATGAGCTGGATGGCTACACTGCGGCTACTCAGCCGGCTTTGGCAGAGGTGGTGGTAAAAGATGCGGTTTACTCGTGTCATACGCTCTGGCACACGGTTTACGGCCCCACACAACAGGAAATATTTCGTTTGCTGGATGAACGGGCTGATGCTGATTTTTTAACGAAAATGTTTGACTCGAGAAAGCCTGAAAAAATTATTTGGGCGATTGAAACAATAGAAAAACACCGGGAGTATCACGAGGCGTTTTATCCAAGGATAATAACTTTCATAAAATCAGATGATGAGTTGCTGGCCGAAAAAGCATTGGATTATTTTCAGAAAGATGTGTTGAAAGATGAGCTAATTCAAAAGCAGCTGGTCGATGAAATGCCTTTCTTTTCGGCAAGAACAAATGTGGAACTGATTTGGCGACTGATAGAAATGGGCGGCGTTTCGGAGGAAATTTTCCAGCAACTTCTCCAGTTTGTACAAGAAGAAAAACTTCAGGTTACTGCCCTTAATCTGATCTTTCAGCTTTATCAACCCAATTTTCGTGAAAATAAAGAAATAGACGCACTGTTAAATGACTTTTTGAATGGTGACGATGCTTATGTGCGCACTTTAACGCAAAAGGTTTTGGAAACAAAATATGATTTAAGATGATAACAATTATTATTTCGATAGCGGTATTGGTAGCAGGATATTTTATTTACGGAAGCTATGTCGACCGCAAATTTAAAAGTGATCCGACAAGGCCAACTCCTGCAATCGAAAAAAACGACGGAGTGGATTCTGTGCCCCTGAAAACGAGCAAGATCTTTTTGATTCAGTTTTTGAATATTGCTGGCCTTGGACCAATTTTTGGTGCTATTTCCGGAGCAATGTGGGGGCCTGTTGCTTTTATCTGGATCGTGCTTGGTTCTGTTATGAAGTATTGATTTTTTTGAAATTAAGTTGTAAACCAAATATTGAGAATATGAATAGAGTTAGTATCGTTTTTTGTTTTGTATTATTATTGAACTTTGTTTCGTGTAACAGTTACACAGACTACTCGAACGTACCCTTCGAGGAGCCCATCCCGAAACCCTGGGAAGACCCTGAAATTTACCAGATAAACAAAGCCGAACCGCACGCGCATTTTATTCCATTTGCATCGGCTAAACAAGCCCGAACCGAAGACAAATGGCAATCGCCACTGCTAAAATCACTGAACGGGACATGGCAGTTTCACCTGGCGCAAAATCCGTCGGAGCGCCCGTTCTGGTTTTTCAAAAACGATTTTGATACCCGCGAGTGGGACGAAATTCAGGTGCCCGCCAACTGGGAAGTTGTTGGCTTTGATTACCCGATTTACACCAACGTAAAATACCCGCACGACAGAACTCCACCACTGATCCAGAAAGATTACAACCCGGTTGGATCGTATAAACGTACTTTCGAAGTCCCTGCAGAATGGAATGGTAGCGAAATCATCGCTCATTTTGGCGCCGTTTCGTCGAATATGAACCTTTGGGTGAACGAACAATACGTGGGTTACAGCGAAGACAGCAAAACACCTGCGGAATTTAATATCACCGAATATTTGGTGCCGGGAGAAAATACCATGGCCGTTGAGATTTTCCGTTGGAGCGATGCATCTTATCTGGAAGATCAGGATTTCTGGCGCTTAAGCGGAATTACACGCGATGCCTACCTAATTGCACGTGGCGAGCAAGCCATAAAAGATTTCCGCGTTGGTTCTAATCTTGACGATTCATATACAAATGGTTTGTTTTCTCTGGACCTTGAACTGGCAAACAGCGGTAACTTAACCGTTGAAGCTGTTCTTTCGGATAACGGAAATGTGGTAAAAGAATTCTCAGAAACCACCGACGGAACTGCTGTGAGTTTTGACGCTGAAATTCCGAACGTAAAACAATGGTCTGCCGAAATTCCAAATCTTTACGAACTGGTAATCACCCTAAAAAACGGAGAAGATGTTGTTGAAGTCATTCGCCAGGATGTTGGCTTCCGCCGAATTGAAATCATAGATGCAACACTTCGCGTAAACGGAAAATACGTTTACATAAAGGGTGCCAACCTGCACGAGCACAACGACAAAACCGGCCACGTTCAGGATAAAGAGACGATGCTGCTGGATATTAAAACGATGAAGGAAAACAACCTGAATGCTGTTCGTACTTCGCATTATCCGCAACCTGAATTGTGGTATGAGTTGTGTAATAAATACGGTTTGTACATTGTTGACGAAGCCAATATTGAATCGCACGGAATGGGTTACGGAGACGAATCGCTGGCCAAAAACGAAGACTGGAAAGCGGCCCATTTGTATCGCACAAAAAATATGTTTGAGCGCGACAAAAACCAACCTTGCGTAGTAATCTGGAGTTTGGGTAACGAAGCCGGAAACGGTGTAAACTTTATGGCAACATACAACTTCCTGAAATCAGTAGACGACACACGCCCTGTACAATACGAACAGGCTCACGGTGGCGAGAATACCGATATCAACTGCCCGATGTATATGCGCATAGAAGGCATGGAGCGTTTTGCCCAGGAAAAAGCCGACAAGCCTTTAATTCAATGCGAGTACGCGCATGCTATGGGCAACAGCGTTGGCAACTTACAAGATTACTGGGATGTAATTGAAAAATATGACGTTCTGCAAGGTGGATTTATCTGGGACTGGGTTGACCAGGGACTGTGGACTACCGATGAAAATGGCGAAGGATTCTGGGCGTACGGTGGCGACTTTGGCCCCGATACAGTTCCTTCTGATGGCAACTTCTGTAACAACGGTTTGGTTGATCCCGACCGCGCTGTAAAACCGCACCTGTTAGAAGTGAAAAAAGTGTACCAGCACATTGGGTTCAATGCAGTTGATTTGAAAAAAGGAATTATCTCGATCGAGAACAAATATGTATTTATGGATCTTTCGGCTTTTGACTTTGTTTGGGAAGTTACTGCCGATGGAAAAGTAGTTGACAGCGGCGACCTGGGAACTATCGATTTAGCTCCGGGCGAAAGCAAAAAGGTTACCATCGGTTTTGATGTAACGCCGGAAGCAGATGTTGAATATTTCCTGAATGTTCATGCAAAACTAAAAGAAGACTGGAGCCTTGTTAAAGCCGGATGGATTTTGGCTGAAGAGCAATTTGAAATTCCGTTCGTTGTTCCTGTGACGCTGGAATATACTTTCCCACAAATGCCTGATGTAAACCTGGAGGAATCAGATGAGACAGCAACCGTAACAGGAGACGGATTCTTGGTAACTTTCGATAAGAAAGCCGGTGTAATCTCTAGCCTTAAAAAAGGTGAAACAGAAATGCTGATCACTGGTCCTATCCCTAATTTCTGGCGTGCACCAATCGATAACGACTTTGGCAACAACCTGCACAAACGAAGCCGCGTTTGGCGCAAAGCAGGCGAGATCCGAAAACTTACCAATGTTTCAGTTAAAGAATTAAGAGAAAATACCGTTGAAGTAGTTTTTGATTTTGATCTTGTAAACGAGGAAAAAGAAAAAATTGCTTCATACAAATCTGTTTACACAGTCTACGGTTCGGGAGATGTTGTGGTTGAAAACAACTTTAAAATGGCAAAAGACGATCTTCCTGAAATCGTTCGCATGGGAATGAACCTTGTAATGCCACGCAAATTCGACCAGATGAGTTGGTTTGGCCGTGGTCCTCAGGAATCGTACTGGGACAGAAAAACCGGTGCTTTTGTTGGCTTGTACAGCGGCAGCGTTGCCGATCAGTACTGGGCATATCTTCGTCCGCAGGAAAACGGAAACAAAACCGATGTACGCTGGGTGACCATCACCGACGAAGCCGGAAACGGACTGCTATTCTCCGGCATGCCAATACTGGAAGTTAGCGCACACCACAACATCATGAAAGATTTCGAGAGTATGGAACGTACTGATGGCCGCCAGGTACCTGGAGTAGAAGTGATCAACCGCCATATTAACGATGTAAAACCACGCGACCTTACTTCGGTTAACATCGATTACAAACAAATGGGTGTTGGAGGCGATAACAGCTGGGGCGCAAAGACACATGAAAAATATCGGCTAACAGAAAAGAAGTATGCTTATTCGTTTAGAATCTCTGTAATATCAGGGAATGATAATCTATTGAAATTAACTAAGAGAAAATTTTAAAAAAGATTCTAGTTCATTGTATGTTATTCGTATGTAAGTACCTCTAGGTGTTAGTCGTGTAAACTAAATATTGATTGATTAATCTGGATTTGTTTACATGTTTATGTCAATGCAAAACATTACAAAATATTTTAGGGAAAGGGATGAGAAAGTACATTATAATCTTCTTTTGTTGGGTAATTCTTTTTATCAGTTCTTGCGATAGAATTGATGAACAATCGAAGATGGAACCAGAACAACCTGAGCAAATAACTCTAAAAGGACCAAGACATACAAAAAAGGGAATATGTTTAGTCACGAAATATTCAGGTTGGGAAAGCAAAATCGAAAAGATTAATTCAAGTTGGAGTTACAGTTGGGGACATAGATTACAAAGTTCACAACCCGATGGAGTGGAATTTGTTCCAATGATTTGGGGAGCTTGGTCTGACACTATTTCGGTCCAGAAAAAGTTAGATGAAATAGAAACATGGGTAGAAGAAGGGAAGGTGACCTCTCTTCTTGGATTTAATGAACCAGATAGTAAGAATCAGGCTAATATGTCTGTTGAAAGCGCTATCGCATATTGGCCACATTTAATGGAAGTCAATATCCCAATTGGCAGCCCTGGGTGTGTGCATGCCGATAGTAATTGGATGAAGGATTTTATGCAGGAGGTTGAAAAAAGAAATTATCGCGTTGATTTTATTTGTGTGCATTGGTATGGTGGAGCAAACCCTCAATCCCTTGTAAATTATTTGAAAAAAGTTTACGAGCTTTATAAAATACCAATTTGGATTACTGAATTTGCCCCTGCTGACTGGGGGGCTAAAACAATAGAGGAAAGCAAGATTTCAGAAGAAAAAGCCTTAATCTTTATGAAAGCAATTTTACCAGAATTGGATAAATTGGATTTTGTTCATCGTTATGCATGGTTTTCAGCCAATTCGTCAAATCCTGCTTTAGGAAATTCAGCTTTGTTTGATTCAAATGGAAATCTGACCGCACTTGGGGAGTATTACTGTAATTACGAGAACGAAAATTAATAACCATTAAACAATCATTTTGAAAATGAGAAACTTTTTCAGAATACTAATTATTTACATCGTGGCTTTTACGGCAATGGCCTGTAAAAACGAGCAAAAACCTAATATTATAATATTACTGGCTGATGATGCCGGATATGCAGACTTTGGTTTTATGGGATGTAAAGACTTGGATACACCCAGATTAGATGAAATTGCTTATGATGGAGTTGTATTTACAGATGCACATGTAAGTGCTACTGTTTGTGCTCCTTCAAGAGCAGGTTTGTTAACCGGGAAATATCAACAACGTTTTGGTTTTGAATGTAATTTGCCACCTAAAGGCATTGGTATTGACGTAAAAGAACGAACAATTGCAAATCAATTAAAAAACCAGGGATACAATACAATTGCATTGGGGAAATGGCATGTTGGGGAAACAGAACAGTTTCATCCTAATCAGCGAGGTTTTGATGAATTTTATGGTTTTCTTGGTGGAAGCCGCCCGTACTGGTTTGATAAAAATACGGATGTAGATGGGAACCATAATGCACTTTTGCATAATTATTCCAGAGTTGATTTTGATGGTTATCTTACAGATGTGCTTGGAGATAAGGCTGTTGAGTTTATTGAAAACTGCAAAGGTCCATTTTTTATGTATTGGGCGCCTAATGCGGTTCATACACCAATGCATGCAAAAAGAGATCATCTTGAGAAGTATACAGGCCATAAACGTCAGAAACTGGCTGCTATGACTTGGAGTTTGGATGAAAATATTGGAAAAATTACGGACAAATTAAAAGAAAAAGGAATATATGATAATACCTTAATATTCTTTTTAAGCGATAATGGTGGTGCGGCTAATAATAGTTCTAACAATGCTCCGTTAAAAGGCTGGAAAGGCAATAAGTATGAGGGAGGACACCGAGTACCTTTTGTGGTATCTTGGCCTGAGAAGATCTCGGGAGGAAAAAACTTTAATGGATTAACTTCTGTTTTTGATATTTTTCAGACATCCTTAAAAGCTTCAGGAATAAACGAAGATCTGAGTTCTGACGGTGTTAATCTACTTCCATTTCTAACTAATGAGAAAAATGGGAATCCACATGAGTTGCTTTTCTGGAGAAAGGATCAAATGGCAGGTGCTCGTCATAACGATTTTAAGTTGATACGATTGGACGATTATGGCTATCGGATGTACAATCTGGGAAATGACCTTGGTGAGAGTATTGATATAAGAGAAAACCATCCTGAAGAGTTCGATTTTCTCAAAAAGCAGTTGATAGAATGGGAAAAGGAAATGGCAGAACCTTTGTGGAAAGAAGAGCATGACTGGAATAAAGTTACATATGAAATCCATGAAGCATTAATGGAAAACAGAGATGCAAATTATTTAAGCCCATATGAAATGAATCAATTTATAGAAGACAAAGAGAAAAGTACAAAATAACTGAATAGTTTATCTTTTTTTTGCACTAACTCATAAACCGTGTAGGTCGGAATACCGGGGGGAACCCCTGGTATTTTTTTGCTTAATTTTAAACTATACACAGTAATGAAATCTATATTATTTGGAATAAGGAAAGTAAATAAAAATGGTCGATATCCATACATAATTGGAGCATTATCCTGATTTAGTCTTTGTCATATTTGAAAAAAGGGTCGGATATGTAAATGTAACTCTGTCTGATTGATTTCTCTTTTTCAAATTAAATTATTTTTTCAGTCACATCCAATTTGTAAAAACTTTTTGAGGTAGATTTCAGGTTCTGTCAAGGGCGGCAAGGAACGAAGCCGTTTATAAACCCTTGACAGGTTCTGCAATCTGCCTTTTTTTGTTTTTATTGAGTTGGATAATTACAATTCAAGTTTTATCCTGTCTCCAAATTTTATACAAAGCTGTTGAATAGTTAACCCCCAATTCTGAAGCGGTTGCGTCCATTTTTTTGAGATATTTTCTGTAGCCAGATAAATCAGTTTCAATAAAGCCATATCAGTTGGGAAAGCACCCTTTGTTTTGGTTACTTTTCTTACCTGACGGTGAAAACCTTCAACGGCGTTAGTCGTGTAAATTAGTTTTCTAATGTGGGTGTCATAATCAAAGTAAGTAGTCAGTTCATCCCAGTTTTCATTCCACGAACGTATTACTATTGGATATTTTTTGCCCCATATTTCCTCAAGATTTATCAGTTCTGTTTCGGCCTGGCTTTTGGTTGGTGACTGATAAACCTTTTTCAAATCTTTCATAAACGGCTTCTGGTCTTTTGAAGCCACATACTTCAATGAGTTACGGATTTGATGAATCACACATTTCTGAATCTCTGTTTCAGGAAAGATACTTAAAATAGCCTCTGAAAACCCTTTCAGGTTATCGGTACAGGCAATCAAGACATCATTAACCCCGCGGTTCTTTAAATCGGTTAAAACCGACAACCAAAAGTTGGCTCCTTCGCTTTCGGAGATGTACATGCCAATTAGCTCTTTGCGGCCTTCTTTGTTAATGGCAAGAATATTATAAACGGCACGGGAAACTACTTTTCCCCCATCTCTTACTTTGTAATGCATTGCATCGAGCCAAACAATCGGATAAACTTCGTCCAGGGGCCTGTTTTGCCATTCCTTAACCTGTGGAATCACCCTGTCTGTAATTTCACTTAAAGTGGCTGCCGATACTTCTACATCATATATTTCCTCAATATGAACCGAGATATCTCGTAAACTCATACCTCTTCCATAAAGCCCAATTATCTGTGGGGCAATATTGTCGGCTAATATGGTTTCTCGCTTCTTAACTATCTGAGGTTCGAAATTGCTGTGCCTGTCCTGAGGTGTTTCAATGCTAATTTCCCCTGAAGAGGTTTTTAACGTCTTGGAACCTTTCCCATTGCGCTTGTTGCCAGTACTTCGTTCTTTTTCATCAAGATGACTCTCCATCTCTGCCGATAAAGCACTTTCTAAAAACTCTTTGATAATGGGGGCAAAAACACCTCCTTCGCCTGTTAATGACTTTCCGCTGCGTAATTGACTTAAAGCTAAGTCACGCATCGCAATATATTCAGGTGATTCTTTCTTCTTGTCTGTCATAAGTTGCAATATTAAATGTTTTAAACTTATAGACAGAGTTTAATTTACATTCTCAAAGGGTCCAGCTAAAAATAGCTAAACCCTCCGTATTTTTTACTTTCATAATTTGTGAAACAGTGTTCTGATTATTGTGAGGCGTATTTAATCAGCCAAAGTCAAAATAGTCCTACCTTTTAACTTACCTTGTAGCATTAATTCAATTTTTTCTTGTATATCCTCTAACTTAATTTCATAACATGTAGATTCTAGTTGCTCTGGTTTCCATTCTTGAGCCAATTTATTCCACACAACTTCCCTGTATTTCATAGGATAGTTTTGAGAATCTATACCAATAAGAGTAACTCCTCTCAGAATGAAGGGGAAAACTGTCAAATCAAGTTTTGCAGATGCAACGTTCCCACAACAAGTTACAACTCCTATTGGGGCAGTCGACTTAATTATATTTTCAAGTATTACACCACCAACAGTATCAATAGCGCCCGCAAATAAAGGTTTTAACAATGGTTTTTTGCTGAAATTTTCAACTTCACTACGTAATAGTACTTCAACTGCTCCAAGATTAATTAAATAATCCCGTTCAGTAGCCTTACCTGTTATTGCAACTACTGAATAACCCAGTTTACTTAAAATAGAAACACTTAATGCTCCAACGCCCCCGGTAGCACCAGAAACCACTATTTTTCCATAATCTGGTTTGATCAATTCTGTAAGTCTTAAAACAGACATTCCTGCTGTTAATCCTGCAGTGCCATATACCATTGCCTCTTTCATAGTCATTTTTTCAGGCAATCTAACAACCCATTCATACGGAATTTGAATATACTCAGCAAATCCCCCATCAGTATTCATGCCTAAATCGTAGCTTGTCACGATTACTTTCTCTCCAATCGTAAATAAATCATTGTTTGATTTTTCTATTGTTCCTACTGCGTCAATTCCAGGTGTGTGCGGATAATTTCTCGTTACTCCTTTATTCCCCGAAGCAGATAATGCATCCTTATAATTCAATGAACTGTAGTGTACTTTTACTAAAACCTCATTGCTTTTTAATGCCTCAAATTCCATCTGTTTAATCGAACTGGAGTAATTTCCATCTTGCTCATCAACTCGAAATGCCTTAAATGTTGTATTATTCTGTTTCATATTCTGTCTACTAATTTTGTTTACTATTATACAAAAATCAGGATAAATATTTAGTTTTTCAAGAGCTTACAATTTGTATTCCTACGAACATATATTTCTGGTTTTAATGTTTTTAATACTTTGACGAAGAAAAAAAATGAAAAAAAGTTATTGTCCGATTGATACATTTATAAATGTGGTTAAGGGTAAACGAAAAGGAACTATCATTCTGCACCTTTTTCAAGGAGATAAGAGGTATAGCGAATTAGTTAGCTTATTAACGGATATTAGTGAAAGAATGCTTACGAAACAACTCCGAGAATTAGAATCTGATGGATTAATAAATCGAACTGTGTTTGCTGAAGTTCCTCCACGAGTTGAATATAGCCTAACAGAACTTGGTAAAAGAATCCATCCTGTCCTAAAAGAAATGTATAAAGGCGGAGCTCTTTTTGAAGAATCGATAGATGACTCTCAGCATTAGTAAAAAGTGCTAATTCGTCCGTTATTATTTGCAGGAAAACCATTGTGAATAAAATTAGTAACATCCGATTCCAGATAGTAAACTTTTCTATCAATTAAACGATATGGTTGTTTCCCGGAAGTACGGAATCGTTGTAAGGTTCTTTGGCTTACATTTAGTAAAAGACCTAAATCTTGATTATCGAGCAAGAGTTTATGGAATCCTAGAAGAGAATATTGATAATAACGATTTTCCCATCAACCATATTTGTTGGGAAATGAGTATTGGACGTACCAATTTGTAGAAGAAAATACGTCCATTAACGGGGCAATCTATGGGCGAATTTATTCGTGGATTAAGATTAAAGAAAGCGGCAAAAATCCTAATTTTCGAAGATGTTTCTATTTTCGAAGTACTGTATAGGGTAGGAATTAACAGCAATTCGTATTTTGCAAAATCTTTTAAAGCCCAATTTGGAATGACTCCTACCGAGTTTATTCAGCAGAATGTGGGGCGGTGTAATTAGACTAATTTGAACCTTTTTACTAACTTATTGAACAGTATTGCTAATTGCCATGAACTTTTCTGATTAGTTTTGTTCTGTGAAATCATAGCTAATCGTAATCTTAAGAATAAACGAATATCAAAATATTCACATTTGGGAAGATGAGTAAAACACAGCAGATTTCTGCACTAGGCATTTTAAATATACAATCTTAATCATATGAAAGTTATTAATATTTCAATTTTGGCATTGGTTATCTCAGCGTTTCTGGGATACAATCAAAAATCACAGACCAAGCAAAGTATAAATCTCATGGCATCAAAACCTAATATAGTAGTTATTTATCTCGATGATTTGGGTTATGGAGATGTAAGCGCTTACGGAGCTACCGAAATTCAAACGCCGAACATCGACCGTTTGGCAAACGGAGGGGTAATGTTTACTGATGGACATGCATCGTCGGCAACTTGTACACCCAGTCGTTACGCATTGTTAACTGGTGTTTATCCATGGCGGAATAAGGATGCAAAGATTTTACCGGGAACCGCGCCGTTGATTATTGATACGATGCAGGTAACAATTCCCAAAATGATGAAAGAACAAGGGTATTACACCGGAGTTGTAGGGAAGTGGCACCTGGGATTGGGAACCGGCCATGTAAACTGGAACGAGCACGTATCGCCGGGGCCAAACGAAGTAGGTTTTGACTATTCCTATATTATGGCAGCTACGCAAGATCGGGTTCCTACAGTTTATCTTGAAAATGGTTTGGTTGAAGGACTTGATCCAAATGATCCAATCGAAATAGATTACGAGAATAACTTCGAAGGTCAACCAACAGGAATGGATAATCCTGAATTATTGACTATGAAATGGCACCATGGACATAACAATTCGATAGTGAATGGTATTCCGCGTATTGGTTTTATGAAAGGTGGTGAAAAAGCGAAATGGAGCGATGTGGATATGGCTGACCATTTTCTGGGAAAAGCACAGGATTATGTGAAGAAACACAAAGACAAGCCTTTCTTTTTGTACTATGCATTGCAACAACCTCATGTTCCGCGTACACCAAATCCACGGTTTGTTGGGACAACCGATCTTGGCCCGCGTGGCGATGTGATTGTGGAGGCTGATTGGTGTATTGGCGAATTTATGAAAACTTTGGAAGAAGAAGGTATTCTTGAAAATACTCTGATCATATTCTCCAGCGACAATGGTCCTGTGCTTAATGATGGTTATTATGATGACGCTGTTGAACGAATTGGTAATCATGATCAAAATGGTGGATTAAGAGGAGGCAAATACAGCTTATTTGAAGCCGGTACGCGTGTTCCGTTTATCACATATTGGAAAGGCAAAATCGAGCCTAAACTATCGGATGCTTTAGTTTGTCAGCTTGATATACTGGCCTCATTGGCTAAATTAACCGGAGCAGAGGTGAAAGCTACCGACAGTGAGGAATTGTTGGATGTTTTTTTTGGAAAATCGGATGAAGGAAGAGATGAACTGATTTTGGAGGCATCTACCCGCACAGCATTGCGAAAAGACAATTGGTTAATGATTCCGCCTTACAAAGGACCGGCAATTGCAGGTCAGGTCAATATAGAATTAGGAAACTCTGGAGAGTTTCAGCTTTATGATTTGAGTAGCGATCTTGAGCAGCAACAAAACCTTGCAAAAACAAATCCTAATCAACTTGATGTAATGATCGGGCGATATAAATCTGTTGTTGGAGAATTCAAGTCCGAAGTGGAAGCTTTGGAACTGAAATGATAAGTGTATTCTGGTATATTATTATAGAATAACCACTGATAATAAAAGCATCATTACTTTAAAAGTATACTATTTTTGTTAGACCTGATGTTATACACAGAGCGGTATTTTCAAATAATAGATGATGTGGATGTTTTGAAGTGAAACTTCATGATTAATGAAAGCATTCAACTATTTATGGATATTTGAGATTGGGAAATACCAAAAACAAAACAAGTGGGATATATTTAACTGATTAGGAAAGTTTGCTAGTCTAAAGAAAAAATGAATAATTTGTTATCGATAATTTGAGAATAGTGAATTAAAAAAATCAACTTAAAAATGAAAAAATTAGGGATTGCAGTAGTAATGATGTTTTTGGGGCTTCTCTTATTTTCCTGTGGGACAAAAACCAAAGACAATAATGAGGAGGAGAAATTACCTGCTGAGACGGGTTCAAATAAAACTGAAAAAGCACAATTAGACACGACATTGATTTTTCAAGCTTCACTTGAAGGGAATGTGCAAACGGTACTAAATGCTCTAGACGACGGATTTAAGCCCAATACTATTGATGAAAATGGAAGAACAGTTTTAATGCTAGCGGCTTATAATGGAAACACTGAGATTGTAAAACTTCTTATTGATCGAGGGGCGGACGTTAATTCTTCGGACGAGGTTGAGAGAACCGCATTAATGTATGCGTCAACTGGCCCATTTGTAAACACTGTTTTAGCCTTATTAAAGGCTGGAGCAGAGCCGAATTTGATAGAAAAAGAGGAAAGTTGGACTGCAGCTATGATGGCAGCGGCAGAAGGACAGCTGGAAGTTTTAAAAACACTTGTTGCATATGGTGCCGATCTCGACATGGTAGACATCGATGGAGAATCTTCATTGGATTTTGCCAAATCAAACGGACATTCGGCTGTTGTTGAGTATCTTAAATCGAATCAATGAGAAGTCGGATTATTCTGCGAGTAAAAGCATAAGCTGAAACAAACCCGGAAGAGTTTCCAATTGTTATTCAAAAATTCTTGTTCGTTGAATTATTAAGCTTTGCTGTTTGGGGATAACAACGAAAAATAATAATTCACAGAAATTGTGCGAAATTTGACGGAACAAAGAAATTAGATCGTATTGTATTTGTTTGTGTGTTAAAAATTTGTTGAATTAGAAGTATTTATCCCCAATCAAACGTTGTTTTGTTTGTTCTTTTCGTTGATTAAAAGTGAATGAAGCCCCGATTTCTACAATTTGCCCTTCATAATCGTACACCCAGTCGCGCTGAAATACTGCCATGCCATTGGCAGTAGCCCCGGTATATCCACCTGCCTGGTTCGTTCCAATTACATCCAGCATTTTGGCATAAAAATTCAACCCCTGAAGTTTTTCAGGCGTAAAGTTCAGCGCTGCGTTCATCATCTGAAATTTCAGATCCTCGCCCTGAGGCGTAACACTTCCAGATTTGTAGGAATAATCGAGTGTAAACTTCAGTGGTTTGATGATCGTCCAGTTGAGGTTCGTTTTTGCATCCCAGTTTACGCTGTTGCTGCTGCTCTGATCGCCAAAAAGTGATTCATTCGATTCTACCGAAAACTGGTAGACTGAACCTCCCACAAATAGTTTTACTTTGCTCATAATATCGAAATTAAATCCCAACTCACCACCTGTGGCTAACTGAGTTCCGACATTGGTAAAACTGCGCAACAATACACCTCCCTGATTGTCGAGGCTATAATCCAGACGGTTAACCCGGTAAATGGCATTGCTTGTTGAACGAACAAAACCGGTAAGCGAAAAATTGTGTTTGCCAAACAGGTGGTTGTAAGTGAGGTCGGCATTCCAGCTATATTCCGGTTCCAACAGCGGATCGCCCATTTCAAAAATTTCCTGATGACGCCGGTATAAAAATGGTGCCATATCTTTTGCCGGAGGGCGGTTAATCCGATGGCTGGCAGCTAAAGAAAGGACATTAGCATCGTTTAGCTGGTAACTTAAATGTAGCGACGGAAAAAGATCCAGCTTGTTCTGTTCGAATTCTTTCTCATTAAAATCGCGGCCAATTTCCCCAAACACATCGTAAACCTCCTCAAAATACCGGGTACTGCTTACACTCATATTCTGATTAAGGTATTCAATACGCAGGCCTAAAATGTATTTTAACTTATTTGCCGATCCTGAAAATTCGGCAAAGGCCGCGTAGATATCCCGGTTTAGGCCAATGGTGTTGTTAAAATAATCATAACCCGCAAAATCTCCGGTGTTTACATTAACTGTGTCATATTCATAAATACCGTCTAAACGCACCAATTCCGAAACTGCTCCCAGGTTTAGGGAACTTTCGTTATCAAAATCTTTCTGATAATTTATTTCGAAACGATAGGCATCAAGTGGTGTTTCATCGAGCTGGTAGGAATGAAACACCGGATTTCCATGCTCGTTGGAATTGTAGTCGTAATAAAGTCTGTCGTTGTCGTAAGTAAATTCTTTGTTATCGATGGTTTGATCCAGGTTCGAGTTTTCATAGAGGAAAGAGATGTTCAGCGCTGAATTGTTAGTGCTCTCCCAGAAATAGTCTAAGGTTACATTCTGAAAGTGTCCTTTACGGTGAATTTCATTTGGGTTGTACAATTCATAGAGTGTTCCGTCAATGGGCGCTCCATTTGTGCTGTTGCTAAAATACGTGTTATATTTATAATGTGCGGTTCGGCCAGTGTGTCTTCTGGAATACTGGTAGTTGGCTGACAGTTGAGAATTATCTCCGGGCTTAAAATCCACACCCAAATTGGTGTAAAAATTTTCATCCCATTTAGGGCGTGCACCCATACCATCCAAAATGTAGTAGGTACCTGAATTGGGTTGTGTTTCGTCCTGGTAGATATAGGTGTAAATATCGCCAATTCCCTTGTTGTGGCGGTTGGTGTAATTTACAGCACCGAGAAGACTTACCCGGTTCATGTTGTAATTCAGGTTGAGGCCGCCATTTATTCTGTTATTGTCACGTTCCTGGTTACTGAATACGTCGGTTTCATTTTTCCATGGCGTTCCTCCCAGCATACCTGTTGCTACTACGGTAAGTCCGCTGGTGGTATTTCTCTTGGTAGTAATGTTTATAATCCCTCCTTTTCCCTGCGCATCGTACCTCGATGAAGGAACGGTAATAATGTCGATGTTTTGAATATTTTCACTAGGAATTTGCCCAAGTAGTAACGATGCACTGGTATTGGTTGGTTTTCCATTCAAATAAACCACAAAATCAGACGATCCGCGCACTGAAATATCGTTGTCGCTGCTAACAGAAACCGATGGAAGTTTGCTCAGTACATCAATGGCTGTTCCTCCTTTTGCCGTTTCAAAATCAGCAGCCTGATAGGTTTTTCGGTCTATTTTGTTTGACGAAGTTCTTGAAGCAGCAACCACTTCAACCGTTTCAATTCCAATAACATCAGGCTCAAGAGCAATTTTTCCCAGATCAATATTCTTGTTGTCTGATGAAAGGTTTATACCCGTTAATTCATGAGACTGATAACCAATAAAAGAAACCGACATGGTGTAGGACCCGTATGGAATATCTTCAATACTAAAATTTCCGTTTTCAGTTGATACGCTTCCTGCATATGCAGTCTCATCACCAGCCTTCAGTAGGGCCACCGTGGCATATGGTATTGATTCATTTGTTGTTTTATCGACTATTATTCCTTTTACCGCAGCCTTCTGCCCAAATCCTGTTAAGGCGCCAAACATAAATATACAGGCAATTATTACAATTTTTCTCATAGTTGACTATGTGAATTAAAGATGTTATTATCTTTTAATGGCGACAAAAATAGTTAAATTATTGTTGTTGCAAAGGTTAATTATATCGTTTATGTGGGGAGGAGGCTTCATATTGACGTAAACGATAAATTGGTTGAAAGCAGAATAATTATAATTAGTCTGATTCCTCTACTTTTGCATGCGTCGGATAATGGGCGGAGGTCAATTCTATTTTGCAGATTATTTTGAGAAATAAATTTGGGCCGATAATCTATTTCTGCTTTGGAAGTCCGTTGTGAATAAAATTAGTAACATCAGATTCCAGATAGTAAACCTTTCTACCAATTAATCGATAAGGAAGTTTGCCGGAAGTACGGAATCGTTGTAAGGTTCGTTGGCTTACTTTTAATAGGAGACAGAGGTCTTGATTATCGAGTAAGATTTCATCATCGATTTTTGGAGTGATTGTATTATCCTGCCGGTCAATTTTGCGACCAATTTTCTCCAGTTGACTTGTTAGCCGGTTCATCCACGAATCAAAATATTTTTGGTCGATATACATTTCAGTAACTTTTAAAATTACTGTAAACTTAAGGGGAAGGAGTATTAATGATCAGGAAGTCGGTATCATTTTTCTTTTAGCGTTTGGTGTAAGGTGCAGATAAACCGTGTTTGGAGTGTTGTGCTTTTAATAAGTTTGCTTTAGTTACTATGAATACTTACTCGGTATAATTATTCAGATTTACGTCCCATTCGTTTTAACAGGGAATTTTTTAAACTGTCAAGGAATGGGGTAGGGACATTTCTGATCTTCATATCACTAAATGAACGCGACAGGTTTTTGTCAAGTTGTATGTTGAATACTTTCTGAATATAATCGGATAACTGCGTTAGTGGTACATCACCAAAAGAATTATCACTATCCCATGAGTAAAGCTGTTCCATCAGCTCTGTTTTTGTTCCTTTCCATGTGAGTTTGGTAGCAGGGAAGCCAAAATGAAGTGGCGTTAGGCCGTGGGTATTTAACAGCTCTATTTCATGCATCAGGTATGCTGATAACATATCGTTTGATAATATTTTTGCAACCTTAAAATCGCAGTTAGTTGAAAAATTTGGATCCAGTTCAAAATAGAAGGTTTCCAGGTACTGTTCGGTATCCATCTTACCTCGTAAAAAATATAACGAATCCAGATGAGAAGCTCCCGAACGGTAATAGCGTATAAAATCAAGCCGTTTGATGTTATATTTATTGATCTCGTTCAATTGTTCGGAGAGGTACTCCTTTTGTTTGTTGGCTCCTGCAGGGCGGTTCATTTCGATGTTATAGATTTTCCGGTAATAAATTAAACGGTAACAAAATTTCGGTTTAATCTCTTTAAAAAAGGTAATCTCTTCCATTTCGTCCCGGAATTTATAAGAAAGAATAAATTGTTTTAGTTTATCAAACGATTCCGCAAGCACTCGCGATGCTTCGAGCGATTTTTTTAAGACATTATTGTTCGATGACTCTATACTCTCTATTAGTTCATCGGTCTGTTTACGCAGGTTAGTAATGTATTCAAGCATAAATTATAGTTTTTGATTGGTGAGTAAATATCTGAATGGGGTAGAGGCTTAAGATCTTATTCGAAAAAATGGTGCATATAATCAGCACTCGTAATGAATCTAACTATTCATGTGGCACAACTCCAACCGAAATAAATTCATCAGTAACTTCCCCAAATCATGAAGAAGAATTTCCAACTTCATCAGGAAGATTTTCAGAAAAGAACAAGACGATTTTCGGAAAAGACTTTGATGAGTTTCGAGCGGTAAAAGCAACCTCCCAACAAACTGTTGGGAGGTTGTGAAAATAAAGAAAATACAGATTTCCTTTATTTTACTCCTCTGTCATCCGTCACCTGACGGATGACATCTCCCCTGAAACTCAAGGGAGATAATAAGGAAACCTCGCGGAAAACCACGAGGAAGTATTAGATTAAAACAGAAAGCAGCCACTAACGGGCCACAAAGGTTGCTTTCGACAGCGCTTCTTTCATCTGTTTGCCGGGGCGGAAACGGATGTTGACCGATGTAATTTTATCGGCCGTGCATTCTGCTTCGGTATCTGTGCCGGTACAGTTGAACGTTAGCTGAAACGAACCCCAGTCGCCCATTTGCACAGAGTAGCCATCGAGCAGGGCATTCTGGATCACCGCCTGCAGCTCATCCACTACCAGGGTTGCTTCACCACGGCTTAAGGTGGTATTTTTACTCAATGCTTCGGCAATCTCCTTTTCTGTTTTTTGTTCCACGCGGTTGGGCACCAGGTATCATTTACGGTCGGCTTGTGGGTTGCGTGGATTCACCCGTTGAATTTTTGAATATAATATCGACATAATTTGTTGTTTTTAAATTGGTATAAATCTCCACGTACCGCCGGGCCACCTCAAAAATCAAGGCAATACCTCCCCTGCTCTATTCGAAACCAAACAGTATGAAGAGGAAAAAGCAGTATACTGTAAATTGATGGGGTAAAGCCGCAAATGCGGCAGCGTGGAGTAAAAATTGAATTAAAAAATAATTGACTACCCCTTGGGCAGGACTTCTCCCGGCAAGGGCCTGGCCGCAGGTTCTCCGCTTGTAACAAACAGATACCTCGGAAGCACCTGCCAAAACTGTTGCAAGCGGAAATTGGGTTTAAAAAAATAATGCATGGAAATAGGGTTTTTAGTCCGGTTGGATTAGCGGAACAATTATGATTATTTGATGGTTTACATACAAAAGTGTGTCTACAGAAGGGTGAACATACCTGAACCGGCAAGAAATAAAATTGTCATCCAGCAAAACCTTAAAAAACTATTGAACGGACAATTACTATCTATAATTTGCAATTCGCGAATCGCAAATATTTTATTACAAAGCAAAGTGTAGTGAAATACGCCCCTGAATTGGCATAGTCCCGCTAGGATGTTGAAGGCATGAGGTATCTATCTTGAAATTTGTTATTCCATTTCTACAGCCTCCTGTTATTGGGGAACAGCTGGAAAAGAACGTGTTCAATCCGGCCTAGTCGCGCATCGATCTGCGATCGTTGCTAGCGGAGGATGGCTTACTTTTTCTTCTTATTTTCGTCTATTAGCTTTTTCATCTCCCTGTCAAAGTCAGAGATGTATTTCTTATCCTCCGTCTCTCTATATTTCTTGTATTCTTCATTTGCTTTTTCAATTGCTTGCTTATGGCTTACAGTTCCTGCATTTTTCAATAACTCTTTCTCACTAATTTTTAAGAAGTCATCCAATTTTTGAATCCAATCATTCATTTTCATTAAACGTCCATTAGTTGCTTGCAATTCTGCAAAGTCAAGATATAATGTGACGATTAAGTTCAATTGTTTAAGCTCGTCCTCCGAAAGATAGTTTTTCGCTATCCCAACATCTTTTTGTGTGATATAACTTCCGTTGAAGTTTGTTAAGCCGAGAAATGGTTTAGATGCATCAACTCTGTTTTTAATCATTTCGGCAGCGGTCAACCCGTGAACAGCATAGTGCATTTTATTTTGAACGGTTGCAAAAAATAGTTTAGTTTGTTCATCATCCTTTTTATAGTCAATACTTGTGGCATATATATCAGTTACCTTCTGGTAGAAATTTCTTTCACTACTTCGAATATCTCTAATGCGTTGTAAAAGTTCCTCGAAGTATCGAGAACGAGCACCGTGTTGTTTCAGGCGTTCATCGTCCATAGTAAAACCCTTTACAATGTACTCGTGTATGCGCTTTGTTGCCCAAATACGAAATTGAGTGCCTTGCGGAGATTTTACCCGATAGCCAACAGAAATAATAACATCAAGATTATAATGAATTGGTGCTTTTTGCTGAAATTCGGAAATTCCGAATTTCTGTGAAACTTCACTTTCTATAAGTTCTCCTTCTTTGAAAACATTTTTTATATGCTCGTTTATTGTCGATTTGGCTTTACCGAAAAGATTTGCAATTTGCTCTTGTGTTAGCCAAACAGTCTCGTTTTCCAATCGAACATCAATTTTTGTTAGTCCATCAGAAGTTTGATATATAACTATTTGAGATTTATTTCCTTCCATATTCTTAATTCATTAATCTTCAATGTATTTTTTTGTAGGATCATCAATTGTCATGATATTTTTTTAATCGACGATTAACTGTTTTTTGAGACAGCCTAATTTACATCATATTTTTTACTCTCCAGAGCTTCCAACAGTAAAAACGACTTCGATTTCTCTCCCAAAACGTGATTATTGAAAGAATCTACTACTGCTCTACAGGAGCGTGAACATACATGGACCGGCAAGAAATAAAATCGTCATCCGGCATTCTTCTAAAGTATTATATCGCGATTTTTCGTTCATTATGCATTTGCAATTTACTACCAATTTCGTAGTTAAACGCAAATTGATACAATTAATTATTAATACAAAAAAATCAAAAGCGGAACCCGCGCAAAGCCCTGGTAATTATATAGATTAACCGCAAATGCGAATTGGTGTTCAACATCAAATCCCAAAAAAGGTATTCCTACATAAAATCACTTAATAATTAACTACCCCCTGCGCAGGAATTCTCCCGGCAAGGGCCTGGCCGCAGGTTCTCCGCTTGTAACAAACAGGTACCGTGGAAGCACCCGCCAAAACTGTTGCAAGCGGAAATTGGGTTTAAAAAAATAATACATGAAAAAAGTATTTTAATCCGGTTGGATTACCGGAACTATAAGACTTTTAAGTATTTTGCTACTGTCAGTTTTAGTAAAATTTCGAGAAAAGCAGCTAATTTCGATGATATTCTCAAACTATTACTAAAATTTCTATCACCAATAAAAACGCTTTACAAATTGGTTAAATGGGGTTAGCCATGACACACGCCATTAATATGCAGTAATTATCCTGAAATCTGTTTATTCCTACGGTCTCCTATTATGGGGGAACAGGTGGAAAAGAACGGATTCAATTCTATCAAATTGGACACGATCGCAGATCGGCGAGCGTAGAAATCGAGAATAACAATTTCAAAAATTATAAATTACCAGAAAGTCCTGTCGAAAAAAACGATTCCAAAACTATCCGATAATTTTCATGTTTCACAGGCAGCCTTTAACCGACCTTATAAACTTAGAAACAAGATTAACAGTCAATTTCTCAATACCAATTTTATGAATACTAAAAAGGATTTTGGAGTTTCATTAGAAGCATAATCAGAAATCCACTGAAAGGGAGCTGATTTACTTTTCTATTTTTGGAATATCAAGATTCAAGTTCTCGAAGTCATGAATATCCTTGGTCAAATAAATTAGGACAATACAATTTCAAGTAAATCTCAGTCAACGATTCTGCCACATTCACTAATGAATCAATTTCTGCCTTTTTTAAAGGTGTTAAATTGGTTCCAACACTGTTGGCAATTTCAAACTCTTCATCCGTCGGAAAATTTTGCGATAAATTGTCAAATCCAATTTTTTCTTTTATTATCACTTCAAGTTCCTTACTCGATTTTGTCGAAATCGCTTCTCTCGTCAACTCATGAGCTGCAATAAGTGAATCAACAGCCAGTTCGTCCTTCAAAAAGCGCACAAAATAGCGGATGGCTTCTTCTGGTTTAAACCACAATGAAAAATAGGCTACTTGTCGGTTATCCAGATACCGATTTTTTACTTGATGCTGGATATACTGTATATTTTTTATGCGATTCATAAATAAATCACTTGTTTTTATCAGCAATGAAACGAGGTTATTTTTCAGCCAAGGTTTATATCCTGTCCCGGCATCGCTCACGATAATGATGTCTTCGCAATAATAAGATGAATTCTCCTGTGTTAATTTGTGTATGCCCTGGTTATCATACACGCCGCCGTCAATCAACAGCGGTTTTATTCTTCCATGGCTGTTTTTTTGTTCTTTGATGTATTTCTTAGGAATTTTTATCGGTGTAAATGCAAATGGTACGCAGGTAGAGGCCATCACTGCTTTACTTACAGGAAAATTTTCATGTATAAAAGATACTGGTGGCAAACCATTTTCAGGATGAGAATACCAGGAATCACTCATTTTCCTCCTTGAAAAGGAAAATTGACGGCTACTCTCAATATTAGTGCTATTAATTACAACGGTAGTTTTTGAGGTTAAGTTTTTCAATGTGCTTTTACCAAAAAACAACTTTCGGTATCGTTTTTCAACAAACGAACTGGTCGGAAGAATGGTAAATTGATATTTTGCCACAATAAATATTACAATGGCTAACCATACAACACTCTGCCAGTTGGCGCCGAAGAATAAAAAGGGAAGAATAATTAGGGGTAAAATCACCAAAAAAAGATAAAGCTTAACCGTCAGTAAAGAACTTTTCCCTAAAGCTTGTCTCAAACCTTGTTCAAAATCTTCAAAATTTTCATCATGCAACGCATAATATGCACTGGTAATCGAACCACCCGATATGGAGGATATAACATCAACCTTATCCAGCAAACCAAGTTCTTTCATTTTTCGGAATGTACCTAAATGAAAGGCAGTGGCTCTGTAGCCACCGCCTGACAATGCTAATCCAACTTTATTTTTCATCACTATTGGTTTTTACATGATCAATTTCGGGTCCCGGCCATTTTCCTGCTTTTTGCCATTCTTCGAAATAGACGATCCATAGATATGTCCAACCAATTACCTTTTCAATTATGTCCGGGCTTTGAGTCCAGTCAAACTCTCTCGGGTCGTACAAGCATAACCGATCATCGTCCCAAACATGATACAGATCTTTAATAATAGGTGCCCATATGTACAGTTTTGGTCCTTTCCCTTTATCTACAAGCATCTTAAACCAGTATTTTTCAAAATTATTGGTTACCTGAATTCCTTCAATAATTTTTACATTTTTAAGCCGGAAAAAGAAACCGGGTAAATTGGGATGCCGGTCAAGAACCTGAAAACATCCCAATTTATCCAACCTGCCCATATCATATTCCCATTCATTGTACAAATCACTTACTTCCATAATAGCGTGTTTGGGGTGCAGATAACCCAGGCAGAATTCCCAAAGCACCCTTTTTATGCATTTGTCCCAAGCGCTTGGCGCTGCTTTCTTGTTCTTCTTCCAGTTCCTCATCCACATAGTCGTTCACTATGCTCCACTCGTTGTTTTCGTACTTGTACTGGATATTTCCGTTACAGGTATAATGCCAGCTATCAGGATGCTGGTCATTTTCACCTACTCCTCTATTATCCCGAAACCATTTGTGGTACCATTTGTAGGCTGCGTAATGCGGTGGATCATCACGTTTTTTATCACGTGTAGGAAATTCCATCCCTGCAGAAATGATCAGTTCTTTCGGCTCTATATAATCCATTGCTTCATAATTGTCCGGTTCGGGGTCAGCATCGCGAACTGTTTCACGGTCTTTTCCAAAAAAACTGTACGATCCGTGATGCGAAACCAGACAGTGATCCGATTTTGCAGCTTCTGAATTATCCTGAAGACATTCAGGAATGACTTTATCCTGCCAGTATTTGCTGCTCGAATCTCCGCAAAACAACATTCCGTTCAAATCTTCAAAATCCAGTCTAAATACCAGAGAAAGGTCATTCACATCATATTCAGTTGTTTCGTCATCACCCTCAAACGGACTCAGTTGGAATAAATTTAAATTGTCAGGATAATCAACACCATCCAGGATTACATCTTCTTCATCGCCGTTCTTTGGTGCATACACCAAATCTCCAAATTCAGCGTCTGACAGTGCCTCTCTTCGATCAATTTCTTCCTGAAATTTTTCGTAATCGTCCGAGTATGTCGAATCACAGTCCTTTGTGCTCTTTGTGCGATCATAACCCTGGTGAATAATTTTCCCGATAACCAAATCACCTGAGTCCATTTTCTCCTTGAAAGTTGAAAAACCACCACAGTGGTCCTTATCGTTATGGGTAACTACCAAAATATCAATACAGTCCTTTCCGTCTTTCTCTCTGAAATGTGGAGATACAATTTCATAAGATTCTTTCTCCTCTGTTGATGCAATGTCAATTGCCATTACAAAATCGTCATCCTTTAAAACACAACAATTGCCTTTTCCCACATTAAAATGAATAATTTCTTTCATTTCGTTACAACTTTTTAAAATTAAAAACCCGCCTTATCTTCCCTAAGGCACTATTTTTATCACTTTGAACAAAAAGGCTTGAAATGCGTACTTAGAATAAAATACTATATTTGGCAATTCAAGCCAAAGAATAAAGAGGAGGGCAACCTCCCGAATTTTGCGATGCAATACAAAAAATTCTACGGTATTTTAATCAGTCGTTCTCGACCAACGACTGATTTTTTTTACCTAAACAAATTTAATCCACCCTGGCTAATCTTTCTTTTTTTTCATTTTCAAATTTCTCAATCCCTTCATGCACTCTCGTAAAAGGAAAGTGCCTTCCAACATCGTCAGTTTCTTTCTGACGCAAAACATTGCGAGCATTGGTTATGGCTTTTTCAAGCTGGCCATTACCGCTCAAGTCCTCTACCCATTTTCGGTTCTCCAGAAAATCTTTCGATTTCGAAAAATCCGGAATATATTTCTTCAGCAATTCTGCTGCTTCATCTGCATTCTTAAATTCTCTTGTCGTTAGTTGATAATGAAGCAGAAACCAAAACTCAATACTAGGCATGCTTTCACAAATCAAAACTTCATCATTTTTTTCATACTTTTTTACCAGGTCATTAAACGTTTTTTGTTTAACTTGGCTAACTACAGTATCATAGTCGGTAATGTATACAATGAGGTCACATCCGCCCGACAACAATTCATCTATCTTTTTCTCAGCTGTATCATGTGTAATATTGTCAAACAGCGAAGGATAAACGGAATATCTATAGTCCCGTATTGCTTTTAAGTGTTTGAGGTAAGCTTGCTCTGTTCTTCCATCCCCCAAAACTGCAAAACTAGTTCGTAATCGTATGTTTTTCTTTTTTCTCGCCATATTACATTATTCGTCAATGACCGGAATCGCTCCAAATTTTCCCTGCTTGTAGGCATTATAAAACGATAACTCTTTCCTGAAATTAAAATCTGCCATGGAATATAAATCTGATGACCCATTACTTTTTTTCTCCATAAACCAGATTGCATCCTTACGTAATATATCTTTCTCCATCAACAAAGAAAGGTTGTGCGTTGTGAAAAGCAATTGTGCTTGGTTCGAGTGTTTTAAAAACTCACGTAAGAAGTGCATTACCAACAGCGGATGCAAGGCAGAGCCTATTTCATCAATGGGTAAAAATCCTTTTTTTTCTATCGTATTATAAAAAGGTGCAGTTAATCCATAATAACGCATTGTCCCCTGTGATTGCAGTTTCTCAGGTAAAATGTAAATTTCTTTTTTATCTCCATCGACAATAGTATGCTCGAATACAGTGGTTTGAATATGAATATTCTTTTCATTTGATATCCTGATTTTTTCTTCTTCTGGAATAGGTGATTTTTTGAAAAGTTCAATTAAATCATCCGGAATCTTTTTTATTTCTTCTTCGAAGAGAATATCAGATATATTAAAATCAGCTTTTTTTATAAATTCGATAGCCCATTTTTTTAATTGGTCATTTCCTTCAATGTGCCTGTCGGAATAGCCCGTTAGCTCTGTATATGGATCGATAACATCCATATACTGGTTATCAAACCACAGTTTAACTGCTTCCAATTCCGGAAAAACCAGATTAAGCTGGGCAAAGGCAGCAAACACAGATGTGTTAGTTAATGTTTTTAGTAGTATTTGTTCTTTTGCTGTACTTGATATTTTAACCCTAGATCCAAAATTGATTTTAGAAGTCTGAGTTTTGTTATGGAGATAGCGGTCAAATACCACAGCAGGTTGTGTTCCTGGATAAAAATGAAGGGTCTCCTGCAATACCTTATCTTCATTTAACAAAAGGTAATATCGATATTTTTTAGAATCGATATAAAATGTCAATTCAAAACTACCTGAATCTTCAGTACCGTTATTGAATTTAAACGGGATAAAATTAGTACTCTCATCTTTTTGCGATGGTAGATTATTGATAAAGTCTTTTATAAAATTGAACGCTTTAAGAAGATTACTTTTCCCTGAAGCATTAGCACCGTAAACCATCGCCATTTTTAATAATCGTACACCAGGTGCAACTTCGGTAACATAATAATCTTCCAGTGTATCATCAGCAGTCGCTTCGAAGCTGAAAACAACCTCATCTTTAAACGACAAATAATTTTGTATTTTCAATTCAAGTATCATCTCTATTTGAATTAATTGAATATTTTCTACAAAAATACAAAATAAAAAAGACTACCACAATCTCTTTTTGATAATAATGTAATTAATGTGCAATATTTACACACAGAAATAAAGACTCGCAATTTGTGTTCTTCCAAAATGCCCTCGATGCTATACAACTTTCAAAAATATTTTAAAGAGGATAAGTTTAAAACGGCAAATTGGATTATACATTACCTTGCACCAAAACGATATAGAAATAGCTATTCTTTTTCTAGCTAATGTTGCCCACAACAACACTTGCTAAAGACTTACACAATTTCTTTCGTGTTGCCTCTCATTCTCACTTAACAACTAAGCAGAAGCATTTCATGTTATTAGGCGGAGAATTTTATTTGCTGTTTATCCTTTCTCACAAAATTGGAGTATCCGGCCAAAAGTCCTTAGGAGAACAAGCAAAAACTTTGGCGATTTCATTCAGATGGTTAATATTATATTTGGCCCTTCGTTTTGAAGATTCTACATGAGATACAAAGCTACTACTCATGCCTATTTTTTGAGATAAGGCCATCTGTGACAGACCACTACTGATCCTCATTTCCCGAATCTTATCAATTATATATTTTTCAATCTCAGTTGCCAAGGACGATATTATTTTATCTACAAATTGGGAGATTTTTTATTTTTTTATCAACGGTACATGTACCATTAAAAAATTTTTATTAATTTAGCCTCGTAATCATAATTTTGCGATACTTTGTAAATAAAATATAGAAGCTATTGCTTAGAATCTCGACTTGAAAACTGGTAATTTTACGGAACGAGATAATAAGTCAAGAGGCTCACGACCTAGGCGTGGGTTCTCTTATCGTTCCAAGGTATACCAGTACCTCAAGTCGGTAAGTTGAGTCCGCGCCCTTTTTTAAACCCAGGCGTTTTACAATTCGACCCAGCTTTCCGGCTTACATCATGCTTACCTGTTAGTGTGATGCTACGTAAATATGTTTTCATTATAAACATCAACTGCCTATGGCAAAATAAACAGAGAACAATGTTAAGCCCGCTACAACAGTTTGGCGACGTGTAGCAGGCTTGGATGTTAATTAATTCGATAATCATCAACTAACGTCGAAATTTATGAAAAACTTTCCACACAAGGAAAATTATATTGCTGTGTGTCTGATTTTCCGGAAATGCTTTGAGCTTTTTGCGATTCCTCAAATAGCAATTAACAAGCCAGGGAAACGGCAAAAACTATTCAGTTTTGCATCTACACTTTTCTACATGCGTTTGGTATTTTTCTTTAGCCGGCACCATAGCCTGTACCAAAACAAAATTAAATCACCCGAGTGAGGAATGACTTCCTATAAATCGTGAAACACCAAACCTTCACGATCCACATACCCATCCTGGCATCTTAGGATTTAACCTTATTACCCAATATTAAAATAAATTTTATGCAAAATTTTAAAAGCTATTCCTCTGCATTATTACGTCCTGTGTCGCAAATACTAAACGGCATGGACAGAACGCTTAAGCTATTATTTATCTTTTGTATTCCCATTTTATTGTTCTCCGGCCACGCCTACGCGCAAAACATTAACGTTAGTGGTCGTGTAACTGATCAGAATAAACAGCCACTCCCCGGAGTAAACGTAGTATTAAAAGAATCACCGTCAATTGGTACGATTACCGAAGCCAACGGGCGTTATTTCCTTGAAAACGTGCCTTCAGGCGCAATACTCTCCTTTTCCTTTATCGGGTTCAAAACCTTAGAAATTCCTGTAAACGAACGTTCATTGGTGGATGTTCAGCTGCAGGAAGATATCACCACACTTTCGGAAGTAACTGTAAATGCAGGCTATTACACCGTAAAAGATCAGGAGCGCACCGGAAGTATTGCCCGGGTACGATCAAAAGAACTGGAAAACCAGCCCGTAAGCAATGCATTATCTTCTGTACAGGGTCGGATGGCCGGTGTCAACATTACACAAAGCAGCGGAGTTCCCGGAGGCGGTTATAACATCCAAATCCGCGGCACGAACAGTCTTCGCCGCGATGGTAATTACCCTCTGTATATTATCGATGGAGTACCGGCTACCCTTCAATCACCTTCAGCGCTTGGTGGCACCATTATTCCTTATGGAGAGATTGATCCGCTCAATGCAATCAATCCCAACGACATTGAAAGCATAGAGATTTTAAAAGATGCCGATGCAACTGCTATTTATGGTTCACGTGGTGCCAACGGAGTAATTCTGGTTACCACCAAAAAAGGGAAAACGGGCAGTAGAACCGCCTTAAGTATAAACAGCAGTTACGGAGTCAGCCAGATAGCACGAAAGATGAAATTAATGGACACTCCTCAATACCTGGAAATGCGTCGTCAGGCTTATGCCAACGACGGTACTACAGACTATCCGGCCAATGCCTACGACATAAACGGTACCTGGGATGAAAACCGATATACCGACTTTCAGGAAGAGCTGATTGGCAACACTGCCACCAACTCTATGTTACAGTTTTCGTTAAATGGAGGCGGTAACAACAGTCGGTTTCTTATCAGTGGTAGTCACAATGAACAAACTTCTGTTTTCTCAGATGACTTCAAGTATAAAACTGATAATATTTCCGGGAATTTTAGCCACCATTCAAGCGATAACCGGTTTATGCTGAATGCTTCCGGTTTATTCTCAAACCAAAGCAACAACCTTATACAAACTGAAATCACCAGTCAGGCGTTACGACTGAGTCCTAATGCCCCGGCTTTATACCAGGAAGATGGCAGTTTGAACTGGGAGAACAATACCTTTAACAATCCTCTGGCAGCTTACGAAAGTACCTACTCCTATAAAAGCAAGACCTTTAATTCCGACTTAAACCTTCAGTATGAAGTGCTGCCCTCACTTTACATTAAAGCAAACGGAGGAATAAGCTACACCTCATTTGAAGAAATAATGCTGCGCCCCAATACCATGTATAATCCGGCTTACGGACTTACTCCCGATTTTTCTCAGGCTTTTAAAAACCTGAATCAAAATTTTTCATGGATTGTGGAGCCCCAGTTGAATTACCGGCATACATTTAATAACCATGATATAGATGTACTAGTGGGTGGAACGCTGCAACAAACACAGCGAACCAGTTTAAACATTATGGGCTATGGTTTTGAAAGTAATGCGTTGATCACCAACCTGGCAGCGGCTGCCAATGTTATGGTAACAGGCGATGATAAAACGGAATACCGTTATGCTGCGCTATTCGGACGTATTAACTACAAGTATAAAGAACGATATATTTTAAACTTAACCGGTCGCAGGGATGGCTCCAGCCGTTTTGGTCCCGATCAGCGATTTGCCAGTTTTGGCGCCATCGGTGGTGCCTGGATCTTCTCCAAAGAATATTTCCTCGCCTCCAGTGGCTGGTTAAGTTTTGGAAAACTACGTGCCAGCTATGGAATTACCGGTAGCGACCTGATCGGAGACTATCAATTTCTGGATACCTACACCGTTAGTAATACGCTTTATGGAGGCAAGACCAGCCTCTATCCTTCCCGGCTCAATAATCCATACTTTAGCTGGGAAAAAACCACCAAGCTTGAAGCTGCCATCGAATTAGGATTTCTAAAAGATCGCATACAATTCAGTACTGCCTGGTACCGTAACCGCTCCGGCAATCAACTGGTTGGAATTCCTTTACCCGGCACCACAGGATTCAGCACTATACAAGCTAACCTGCCCGCTAAAGTAGAAAACAAAGGACTCGAATTTGAACTAAACACTACACCGGTTCAGACCGAGCATTTTAACTGGAATAGTAGTTTTAATATCAGCTTCCCCGACAATAAGCTGATTTCGTTCCCCGGACTGGAAGGCTCAACATACTCCAACCAGTATGTAATTGGTTACCCGACATCGATAATTAAAGTATATAATTATGAAGGGATTGATCCTGAAACAGGGCTATACCAATTTACGGACTACAATGATGATGGGAACATCACTTCTCCCGATGACAACCAGGTTATTGAAGACATTGCAGTTAAGTATTTTGGTGGATGGTCAAACCAAATCTCCTACCGGCAATGGGAGTTCTCCTTTTTGTTCCAGTTTGTCAATCAGCGGCAAAAAAACTATATCAGCATGATGCCACGTCCGGGTAGCATGTACAACCAGCCGGTTGAAGTTCTGGATGTCTGGTCGGAAGAAAATCCCGATGGAAAGTACATGCCTTATTCCTCTGGAACCAACTCTCAAATCAATCGCCTCCATGGCTATTTAAGTAACAGTAATGCAGCAGTGAGTGACGCTTCATTTATCCGACTAAAAAACATTCAACTTGCCTATCAGCTGCAGATTAATAAGTATTTGCAGAGTGCCCGGTTTTATGTACAGGGGCAAAACCTGTTAACCATCAGCGACTATTTTGGTCTGGATCCGGAATTCTCTTTATCCGGCTATTTGCCTCCATTAAAAACATGGTCATTCGGAATTCAGCTTAACTTTTAAAAACGTATCCAATGAAAAAAATATCATTCCTTTTTTGTCTGGGAGTATTACTCCTCATTTCCTGCGAAGAACTGGTTGAAGTAGATAATCCTACCAATCAACTGGGAACTGAACAGGTATTTGAAACTATTCAGACTGCAAATGCAGCAATGGCAGGTCTCTATGCCGATTTGCGCGATCGGTCACTAATTTCCGGGGCCGGATATTATTCGGTCAGCACACTTACTGCATCATACGCCGATGACCTGGATTGCTACAACAATGACCAGAACGGTAATATGGATATCTACCACAACCAACAACAGGTAAGCAACAGGATTATTGCAAGCCTGTGGAATACAACTTATACGCAGGTTTATTATACTAATTCCATCATTCACGGAGCTGAACTTTCCACATCCCTTTCCACAGAAGATAAAAATCAACTAAAAGGAGAAGCTTTACTGATACGCTCCCTGCTTTATTTTTACCTGCACAGGCTATTTGGAGCTATTCCATATACAAGCAGTATTGATTATGAATATAACAGAAGTCTGACAAAAACTGAATCAGCCGTTCTGCTTGAACAACTGGAATCGGACCTGAACGAAGCCATTTCACTGTTGAATGACAATTACCGCAATACACAACGTATCTATCCCAATCGTAAAGTTGCGGAATTGGTATTGGCCAATGTATACCTAACGGAACAAAAGTATCAGCTGGCCGAGCAAATGGCCTCCGGAATATTGCAATCGTCCTTATACGCTTTCCAGCCAGACCTGAACGAAGTGTTTCATAACACAGGTAGCCATATTCTATGGCAACTCAGCCCGCAAAATAGTGGCGATGCCACAAAAGAAGCATCATTCTATTATTTCTCTGATGCAGCACCGCATGCTTATGCGTTATCCGATGACCTTGTCGGCAGTTTTGCAGAAAATGATTTGCGTAAACAGAGCTGGATGACACAGGTCAGTTTTAACGATGATTCCTGGTACAGACCTTACAAATACAAAAATTTATCCGGTACCAATAACAATGAATATTCCGTTGTTTTCCGGCTGGAAGAGGTTTATTTTATACTCGCAGAGGCACTGGCTAAACAAAACCGGCAGGATGAAGCCTTGCCCTACCTAAATGCCACGCGAGAACGAGCCGGACTGGACGCGCTTACCAATCTATCCCCAGAAGAATTTATAACAGAACTGCTGGCCGAAAAAAGACGAGAGTTCTTTACCGAATTCGGACACCGTTTCTTTGATCTGAAACGCCTGGAACGCCTGGATGAATTAAACAGTACAAAACCCAACTGGGAAGACTTTAAAGCCCGGTGGCCTTTGCCCCAGAGTGAGTTATTGCTCAACGCCAATTTATATCCACAAAATGAAGGTTATTAGTTATGAAGCGCCTATATCCTTTATTGTTACTATTCCTGTTCCTGCTGCTTGCGGCAGGGCAGGAATTAACAGCACAAGGTCATTCAGATCTAAAGAATGAACTTAGTAGCTATTTCCGATTGCTCTCCCTAAAAATGAGCGAAAATGGCAGATGGTTAACTGCGTGGAAAGCATACGACCAAAACAGAGATACGCTGCTAATATTTGACAGTACTGAGCCGGGAAAACCGGTGGAGCACCGGATAAAAGTTAAAAGTGCTGCCTTTGTGGGTACGAACCTTTTACTTACAACCAGGTTGGGCCAGGCAGAACTACTGGAGCTACCCGAATTTAAAAGCACCCACTATGCCGGCGTAAAGAATGCGCAAGTATTAGAAAACAAGAAACAGTTTTTGCTACACTATAATAAACAAGAACAGAACAAACTTGAACTGCGCCAAAGTGATGGCCACCTTTTGAATGTTGTTAACCGGGTGGTCCGGTTCTTTGTCACAAAAGAGAATCATATTTATGCCTTTGCTGAAAATCCGGATCAAGGTTACGATGTTTTTCGCATCATGGAAAATACCATCAAAAAGGTATATTATACAAGTAACAAGATTTCATATCTGGATGTTGCCAAAGACGGACAGGAGCTTATAATTCATGAACAAAACCAGCAAGATTCTGTGTCAAATCTCGTTTTTCTGGATGTCCAGGCTAAAAAAAGCTATCCTTTGAATGAAATTCTGCCAACAACTTTCCAACGGGCATTTACGGATGAAATCGGGGATGGTGTTCATTTTTTAAAACTGATAATACCCAAAAAACTACAGCAGAATGAAATGGTAGACATCTGGCGGGGTAATGATAAAAGATTGGTAGAAAAGTTTTATCCTCCAATTACAGTCATGACTTACATTTGGAAACCCCGTGAACATTTTATCCGAAGAGCAGGGACAGATAAGCAGCCAAAAGCGCTTAATATAAGGAACAAAAGATACTTTTTATGCATTGATCCATGGAAGCTACAGGACTACCTGTCGGATCAACCACCTATACAATTGTTTTTATATGATCTGAAAGATGACAATTATGAAGTGTTAGACACCATTGCTCCTGAATATTATCTCTCCGGAAATGGGAATTATGCCCTTTCTCCCGTTGAAAATGGATGGAAGCTCTATCATCTTCCTTCGAAAGGCACAAAGGTTATTGAAGGAAAACATTTAAGTATGCCATGGTTTTCAACCGATGGTAAGTTCATTATTTTTCAAGGAGAAGGCGCAATATGGCAATGGGACATAAAAACAGAAACTCTTACCTGTCTGGCAAAATTTGATGAATACATTACCAAAATTGCAAACTACGAGCGTGAGGACGTCTCTTCTACTTATGGTCAATTTTTCATACAACAGGTAAATCTGTCTAAACCCCTGTTAATTGAATTATACGATCCTGAAACCAACCAGACCGGGTACAGCATTTGGAATAAAGGGAAAACAGAAATTATTATCCCTCCAACATCCCATTACATCAGTTCTCTGACTTACAATCAATCACTAAACTGCTTCTCCTGGTTGGAAGAAAATTACAATCAACCTTCTCGGCTGGTTTGTAAAAAAACTGATAAAAATCCGGTTACTGTTTTTCAAAGCAACCAAAAGAATAAAACCATTTTTTCTCTTAAACAAGAAATAATCAGCTATACTAACAGTCAAGGAACTCCGCTAAAAGGAATTTTGTATTACCCATTCAAATACAAGTCGTCTCTGAAATATCCAATGGTCGTACATATTTATGAAAAGCAATACCGGCTTGCAAACCGATGTCCTTTCCCCTCTTTATACGAAGGTATAGGTTTTAATATCAGGTTGCTTCTCGAACAGGGATATTTTGTGTATTTACCCGACATTGAAATCTCCGGTAAAAATGGACCTGGTATAGATGCACTGGATTGTGTTAATCATGCACTCGATGCATTGGCATATAATCCAACGATTAACAAAGAAAAAACAGGACTGATTGGACACTCTTTTGGAGGATATGAAACCGATTATATTTCAACCCGATCAGATCGTTTTGCCACTTTTGTTTCCGGTTCCGGTCATAGCGACATCGTTTGGGATAGCCATTCTTTTAATTACGGTTTTCAGATACCTGATTATGTCAGGATTGAAGCTAATATGTATAAGTTGGGTGTACCTTTTTCTGCCGACAAAGGTCTCTACTTTAAAAACAACCCTGCCTATCACGCGGAAAAAGTGAATGCACCGGTATTACTTTGGACAGGCACAGAGGATAAAAATGTGACGCCGGATCACACCATGGCATTCTACAACGCCTTATGCAGAAATAAAAAAGATGTCATTGCTCTGTTTTATAAAAATGAAGGACATGTATTGTTTCAACAACAAACACAAAATGACCTGACAAGCCGAATTATGGATTGGTTTAATTACTTTTTACAGGACAGTGTTGAATGTGAATGGATAAGTGAGGGGATGAGCAAAAAGGATGCTCAGTAGAGCATCCTTTCTTTTTGCTACTGTTTGTACAATGGGACACCGCACATTGTTTCACCTTCACGGCTCAGGTTGTGCGTAATATTACTCTCATCCGTCCAGGTACAGGCCTGTCCAGGGATGGTACTACAATCGACACCTGCGGATACACACTGACTGGTTGAGCTATCAAAATAATAGCCGGGTTCTGATGAATCCAAACTTTTTGCCGCATGACTGGCAAGTGCTGCACCAACTGCAAAAAGTACAATCGCAACTGGCAGAAACATTCTTTTTAACTTTTTCATGTTTACAGAATTTAAATTTACTGCCTACTCTCTTCATGGTTTTCGGCTTCCCCCATTTGATAATTGAGTGTCACAGCCTGCGCAAAACTGTAACGCACTATTTCATTGCCGGACAAAATGAATAAGTATTTGTCCGTTGCAAATAGCCGGGACATTCTTTCTTCTCCCCTGTTATAGACATAAAAGCTGCCCAGGTATCCCTGAACACTTGTTTTGTACATATCGACAACCACTGCTTGTTTCCACTGCTCTCTGGATTCAAATTTTCCCCTGAGCATAGAAACATTAAACAGCAATTTCCCATGAACCACGGATCTCTTATTGACAAGCATTGGCACCGAATTCATTTTGTGTTGTCCGTTGGAAAGCAAACGCACCTGCACCTTTGCCCTAAATGTTGTATCAATCGTGTTTAACTCCCGCAGCAGATTTAATTTCTGGTCTATCACCAGGTACTGATTACGATAGGAATAAATATAGATGAGTTCCTTACCCGCATCATCCCAAAGCAATTGTCCGTCGGTGTCGAATATCCCGTCAACCTGCTTTTTGAGTAAGCTATGATTGAGTTGTATTCTGGGACTATCCTGGAGATTCAGCGTGCCAAGCACCCACGATTTTGTCTGGCTGCTTTGCGCCCGAAAGGCAAACCGAACAGAATCAATTACCTGTAGCTGTGAAAAATAACAATCATCAGCACTGATGGTATAAGCCAGCGAATCGCCCAGTTGTCCCCGATAGATTACCGGAACAGTACCATCAAAAAGATAGAAATGAGGAGGCTTAACCTCTACCTGAATGAAACGAAATGGGTGCTTATCATCATCCAGTTCTATTTTTAAGGTCTCCATTCTTGTAAGAGCAGTATCTATGGTGGTAAGCACTAAAGGTGCGGTTATATTTCCCAGGTAAATTTTCCCTTCGGCTATGCCGGCAAAATAGTAGGAGTTTACCCCCAGATCAAATGCCTTTTCATCACGGATCGGGTGCAGACCAAACCGGCGAATAAAATTGTTTTCCTTTTTTATGATATGCTCAGATGATAAAAAAAGCCCCACTACAACTCCAACCGCAAGCAATGACGGAAATAACAGTTTTAGAAGCACAATTCGTTTTTTAGTAAGCTTCTCTTTTTCTGAAAATACAATTGCAAGAAGTGCCAATAACGCAAAGGCTATATTAAAAATCAGATGTTGGGTCCAGTTCATTTTCTCAATGAATCCTCCACAGGAACAGGGAATAAAATCACTGTAATTCAGAATCAGGTAGATATAGACCGTGAAGGCAATCATTAGAAAAAAAGAGCCGTACAGGCCCATAAGTCGGGAGTTCTTTTGAACCAACAAGAGAGACAATACCAGTTCTATTACTATTACAGCAGGGCCAATTATACCGGCATAGGCACTGAGTAACGGAGACTGAGCAAGCTGCACAGTAAACGTCTCATAGTCCAGCAATTTACTGAATCCTGAATACACAAAGAGCAGGACGTACAGATACGAGCTTAAAGGAATAAGAACTGAGAAACGTACTGTCTGGAGCTTTTTCATAGCAGAAAATTTGTTTGTTTTAAAGGTCAGTCTGATGGAGAACATTATCCGCAAAGCAGTTGACTAATTTGTTGCGAATGCATTCTTGCTTTTACAGTAAATAGTAAGGGCCACTTTGGGCATGAACACATTTTCAAAGGTACGTGTGTGCCGGGTCAATCCTCTAAACCTAAATTAAGAATTGGAAGAATCCAGGTGAAGAAAATTCTTAAGGCTACGATAAGTAACCATTGTAAAAAACAGAGTATGAAAAGAGAATTATTGCAGTTGATGATCCTATTACATGAAATTAAAACTACCTAACAATCAAGGATGGCCTTTCTCCCGAAGCATTTTACTAAGCGTCTGAGGGGCTATGTTCAAATAAGAAGCTATGATTTCTTTTGACACTTTTAACTCGATACCCGGATGTGATGTCAATAAATGCAGGTATCTCTCCCAGGGCGAGTTCATGGCTAATTGCCGGGATCTCTGCGCAAAATAATACACATATTGCAACGAAACACAACGTTCAAAAACACTCGCTTCCGGGAAAGCCTTATAAATTTCCTGAAGTTGGCGGTAGGAAATGGAAAGTAACAAACTTCCTGACATCACTTCAATATTAACATCTGAAGTCTTGCGCTGGAAGAAACTCACAGGATCACACACTATACTATGCTCCTTCCAAAGTATCGAGGTCAGGTCTCTGCCGGAACGATCATCAAAATAGAAACAACGGGCAAGCCCTTTTTCCACAAAATACATATAATCTGATGGGTGCCCGACATTAAGCAACAATGATCGGTACCTGTGCTCGGTTATAGTCAGCTGCTCGTTAATTGCGGCAATAAGTGCATCCACATAAGACCGCTCTGTAAGCTTTTTAGGCAAGGGCCTCATTTTAAAAATAACGTCATATAAACTGTGTTTTTCCATAGTTAACGATTTAGGAGTTCGGTTAAAATAATAAGGTATAAGTGTCTCCTCTAAAAGGAGAAATTGCATTTTTTTTGAATATAACGAGATCGCTCGAGTAAGACTATTCAAATTTTTGATGTGACGCTTATCAAAGTTTTTCAAGATCTGACTGGCATATGTCGATAAATACGGAGTGACTGATCGCTTTCAGGTGAATACCAAACCGGCTTTTATTACGTCGTTTTACCAGAATTCCTTCATGTCCTTTTAACGGACCGGAAACAATACGTACATGTTCTCCACCGGAGAATTGATTTTCTACTGTAATCACATTCCCCATTTCCAGCATTTTCCGTATTCCATCTACCTCCTTTTCTGTTATTGTGGATGGTTTACCGGCAAAAGAAACGAAGTTTACCACCTGAGATATTCTTCGAATGGTATATATTTCATGGTGATAAGTAAATACAAATAAATAATTGGGGAATAGTGGGTCCCAGATCTTTTTTCGTTGTCTGTTTTTCCACAGTTTTGTTTTGGGAATTGAAGGACAGAAAACTTCATATCCATGACTAGCGAGTATCTGTGTCGCAATTCTTTCATTGCGTGAGCGAAGATAAAAAACATGCCAGGCTCTTTTCACAAAAGAACGATGTCCTTCCTTATTAATAATTTTGTTTGTCATTGCCAGGTGCTCTATGGTTAATATTACTACATCTCTCTCTGGTATAATCATTACAAGCAAGGAGAAAACGCCCTTTAATCTCGTCCTCTAATTGAAGTCCCTTTGTTATTATTTAAAAGGTATGCTACACTCAGGTTGACTATTTTTTACATTCTACAGGTCTTTCTTTACTAAATGATTGGTCTGCGAATGTCGGGAAACATCAAATTTATTATAAGGCTATCTATAGTTAAGGTGCATGCCAAAGGCAGGTCACTTAGCACGAATAAAACGGGCAAAACGTCCACTTTTATACCTACCATACGGTATGTAAATATATAGAAAAATTATACAAACAAAAAAATGAGTATCTCCAACGATGATAATTTATACCATAAAAGATGATTGTTTTGCTAGATTTATCAACCTTTTTAAGTAAGTTTGTTAGTAATAGATCATCAATATCATGACAACTAAAGAACGAATCACTGAAGAGGCTTTTAAATTATTTCTGAATAACAATTATGAAAAAGTAAGTATTTCCGACATAGAGGCAGCGGTTGGTAAAACAAGAGGGGCAATATTCTATTTTTTTAAGAATAAAGAAGAAATATTTAACGAGGTGATAGAGACCTACATGATCAAAACACAAGATCCTTCGGTGAAATTCGAATTCGACGACAACACCTCTCTTGAGCAGTTTATAAAGTTATATATCAGCGGAATAAACACTACCATGTCCAAAATGTTATCCATCTCTGTTGTCAATATTTACAAGCAGTATTTTTCCCTATACCTCCAGGCGTCTAAAATTTATCCCAACTTTTCCGAGATCATGACACGTAACTCAATTGAGGAGATAAACCTGTGGGAAAAAGTGATATCCGGGGCAATAAAGAATAAAGAAATAAAAGCTGTAGATACCAAGCATTATGCAACACTTTTTCGAAGTTGTTTTCTGGGGCTTGCATTCGACAGATGCCTTTTGTACGGGCTAAATACAGAGGAATTGTTCACACTTTATCAAACCATTTACCAGCAAATAAAATTAAAATCCTAAGTCATTCATAACAATTGTATGTAATTTTTTACTTACTTTTACATACCAACCATTATATTTTATTGTTATGAATAAAAATGTTTACATCTCATCCATCAGCAAATTTTTGCCCAATTCACCCGTCGAAAACGAAGATATGGAACAATATCTTGGTTTGATCAATTCAAAACCGTCAAGAGTAAGGCGTATAGTATTAAAACAAAACGGAATAAAATCCAGGTACTATGCTTTGGATAAAAAGCAAAAAATTACCCATACCAATGCAGAGCTGGCATTCCGTTCCATACAGAAATTATTCCCGGATGAAAAAATTCCGGAAGATATTGATGTATTGGCATGTGCCACAGGTAATCCTGATCAGTTATTGCCTTCCCATGCATCAATGGTTCACGGACTAATGAAAAACAAACCTATGGAACTGTATTCCGCTTCGGGAGTATGCCTTACCTGCTTGCAAGCTTTTAAGACGGCTTACCTATCTGTTTTGTCCGGTGTTTCATCAAAAGCAATTTGTTCTACTTCAGAACTCGCCTCTCCTACGCTTCTATCAAAAAACTACGAAGAAGAGTATGAGCATTGCTCGCAAGTGGGAAAAGATCCATATATGGCTTTTGAGAAGGATTTTCTGCGCTTTATGCTGAGTGATGGCGCCAGCTCGGTATTACTCTCTGATAAAAAGAGCGAGAATGGAATCTCATTTAAAGTTGAATGGGTGGAAATGACCTCATATGCCAATGAGCTGCCCACCTGCATGTTTATGGGAGCTGAACTTCGTGAAGATGGTGAACTCACCAGCTGGAAAGAATTTGAAAGCCGGGAGCTTATCAACCGTTCAGTACTAACCGTCAAGCAGGATATTCGTTTGCTAAAACCAAACATTATCCGTTATTGGGTTGACCACCTGGAATATTGTCTTGAAAAGTACGATCTAAATCCAGCAGATGTTGACTATGTGATCCCTCATGTCTCATCTATGTTCTTTTACGGAAAGCTTGCTGAGGGGATCGAAGCAAGAGGTTTAGACCTTGGGACGAACAAGTGGTTCACCAATCTTACTGAAATTGGAAATATAGCTTCTGCTTCAATTTTTGCTGCGCTGGATGATTTATGCAAAACAGAGATGTTAAAAGTAGATGATAAGGTTTTACTACTAGTACCTGAAAGTGGACGTTTTTCTTATGGAACGGTTTTATTGACCGTAAAATAATTGCGAAATATAAAAGACGAACATTATTTGTAATTAAAGTTAGAAACACAAAAACATTAATAGTTTTATTCAATAGTTGTTTTCCATAAGTTCCTGTAAAAAACATATTGAAGTAAAAGTGGCACAATTTAATTTTTAGAACAATTAAAGACACATAAGGCCTCAGACGGACATAAAAGCACAGCTCTTTTAAGACTTGTGCGAAATTATATACGTTTGATATGACTCGATAACCATGATGTTAAATGGTCATATTAAACTATGCAGGAAAACGAAAATAGAAGTATTGAAGAAGCCACAGAAAGAGTTAAAAAGAGACTCTCATTGGAGAAAATACGTTCTATTCCTAAATACAGAGATTTGACATTTTCCGATTATGAAAAGCTTATTAAAGATTCGGAAACGATGGCATTGCTAATACTGAAAGCCTTTATGTTGAAAAAATAACTGCATCAGTATTGGGTATTTTCGTAATTTCAAAGGATTATCATCCCGGTCCTATAAAATTCTTCAAGCCATGAATGATTTAAGCCTGTTCAAACAATTTGCTCCACAAATTCCTGAGAAATTTCAGGAGGGAAACAACGCCGTAATTTACACACGAGTTTCATCAGCTGACCAAGAGGATAATACCAGCCTTGCCTCACAAAAAAGATATTGCGAGATGTACGCGAGCAAACGAGGTTTAAATGTGGTTGGTTATTTTGGTGGTACGTACGAATCGGCAAAAACGGATGACAGGAAAGAATTTAATCGGATGCTAACTTTTGTAAAGAGGTCTAAGAATGTCAGTTATGTAATTGTTTATTCCTATGAAAGATTCTCTCGTTCAGGAATTAATGGGGCATCAATTGCTGATGAACTACTAAAAAAATACGGAGTAATAACTTTAGCTACAACTCAGGAGCTTGATCCAACAACACCATCTGGTTCTTTCCAGCAAAAAATACTTTTCCTTTTTGGGCAAATGGATAATGAGCTCAGGCGTGATAAAGTTGTAACAGGAATGAAGGAGTTATTGATGAAAGGCTACTGGTTATGGGCTGTGCCGCGTGGATATGAGGATTTGAACAAGGGGAGGGCGATCGAAAGAAAACTTGTTATAAGTGGAGAAGGAAAGATTCTTAAGAAAGCCTTCGAATGGAAAGCATATACGGAAATGACGAATGTCGAGATTACAAAACGTGTGAACCAGATGGGGGTTAGTATCTCAGAAAAACGTTTATGTAGCATGTTTTCGAATCCATTTTATTGTGGACTTATTGTTAGTAAAATGATTCCGGGGCAAGTTATAAAAGGACATCATCAGCCTTTAATCTCACAGGATTTATTTCTCGCAATTCATGATATTAGAGGTGAAAGTACGAGGTACGGTTTTGTACACGATAAAAACAATGAAAATCTTCCGTTGAAAGTGTTTACTAAATGTGAAAAATGTGGTTTGGCAATGACTGGATATTTGGTTCATAAAAAGGGTTTGTACTATTATAAGTGCCGAACAAAAGGATGTAAAGTTAACCGGAGTGCAAAGTCCATACATGAATTATTTAGGAACACTCTAGAAATCTTCCAAATTGGGAGAGAGGAGCTTGGGATAATTAAAGTTCAGTTGGAGGAACAGATGGCTGGTTTTTTTAAAACGGAGCTGCAGGATGCAAAAAACTTGAAAGTGAAGCTAAGTGAAACTAGAAATAAGCTTGAAACGATAGAGGAGCGTTTTGTTATTGGAGAAATTAATAGACAGTTATATGACAAATTTAGATCAAAATATGAAAAAGAATGTTTTGAAATTGAAATAGAATTGAGCAAAGTTGGTGGCTATAGTTCGAACCTCCAAAAAGTTATAAACTATGCTGTCGATTTATGTCAAAATCCCTTGAAAATATGGGATTCTAGTGATTTAACCGGGAAACGGGCCTTTCAGAAGTTGTTATTTCCCGAGGGGATTTATTATAACCGAGAATTGGACATAGTTCGAACCACAAGAATAAATTCGTTTTTTTCTCCAATCCCTGGAATGGCGCAGGTTTTAGGAGGGAATAAAAAAAGGGATTCCCTCAAAACTGAAGAAATCCCCGCTTTGGTGATCCCACCGGGAAAATTTAAATAATATTTTATCTTATTATATATCAATATTATAGGAATTTTCAAAATCATTTATTTGAATGAATATTGAATGATAACTCATTTGGTTTAGCTATTTATCCAAGCAGGAAAAGCTTATGCTTCTTTTTTAATGGATTCATTTCTTTTTCAACTACCGGTTGCGGATTTCTCCAAGCCACCCTCAGATGATTTTCCTTCGTCTAATCCTCCTCTTGCTAATTGAGCTTTGAGGAGTTTATTATATTCTTTCAATAAATTTTTATCGTCTTCAAGCTCAGATATGCGTTTGAGGCATGCAGGGTTATCACAGCGTTCTACGGGTGACTCTGGGGCTGTTTTTATATTTTCTGTTTCTGCTTTGGGTAATTCGTTTTCGCGATCAAAAAAATACAAGATCGATTTTTGGAAGTAATCTGCCAACTTTTCTATGTCGTTCGGTGTCCAGGTTCCTTTTGCCTTCCTATTTACTATAGTAGTATACGGCTGGTTTACAATTTTAGCTACATCCGTGACCTTTAGATTAGCATTGTTTATTAATGAGTCTATTTTGTTGTTATTCAGCATGATATATTTAGAATCATTCTAAAGAATACCAAAAATGGTAATTATATTACCAGATATGGTATTTATGATTACTTTATTTCGTAATATTGTAATAGAAAATTAATAGAAATAAATGAATGCAACAACAGCAAAAAGGATGAATCTTCATATGCACAAGGGGGGGAGAACTGCAAGTTTCCAAATTCCTGGAGAAATGGACGAACTCGTGGCGAAAATTGCAGGACGAAACAATGTAAGTTTTAGTGCTTATGTGAAGTTGTCGATAAACAACCAGTTGGAGCGAGATTTAGCTGAAACAGAATAAAACAAAAGCCCGGATCGATGGTGCTGGTAACACCTCCCCGGGCTTAAACTTTATAAACATGGAAACAAAGTTAGTGAAAAACAACCGGCTTGCGATTATCCCGGCCGGAATTATAGAAGGGATCGAAGCGTTCTACGATGAAAAATCGAAACAAAATTGGGTTGTGATTGACGGAAGCTCTATGCCATTTGATAAAGCTCCAGGTAATGTGCAGCGTTTGTTTGCGGAGGCTTTTTTAAATGACAAGAGAAGCCGGAATTATCTGGAGAAAAAGATAGGTATTACTTCTTTCAGAGAAGGGCTTGAGGTTTGGTTAAGATGTGTTGCAGGTGGCCTTGATCACATTCCGGATATTGCAAATGGTGTGTTTCATGCTGATAACTATAACAACACCTGTACAGAAACAGAATGTCCGCACAGAGGTAAGTTTTGCGGAATAACTACAGGGTTGAAAGATTATGAAGTAGAGTCAATTAAAGCGCTAAAGAGAGGTTTGAGTTTAGAAGCAGCTGCGGGAGAGCTTTGTGTATCATCAGCAGGAATGAAAAGCAGGGTAGAGGTGATAAAATCAAAGTTGGGAGCCAATAACATGGCATCGATGATTGGAAAAGCTGCAGAGATGGGGATATAGCGCTTCTATATATAGCAGGGTGGCAGCAGGTTGAATATTTAAGGGTTTGTTGAATATATCAATCATCGTTTCAAGCGTCCGAAAACGCTGCCGCCCTTTCTTATAATAAGTTCTTTTAAATATTGAGTTTTTTTTGTTGCCGGTCAAGGTTTAGGTTACTAGTTGATTTTTTGGTTTATCCTATGGTCCTGATACGTTCGGGATCATAGGTTTTCCGGTAGCAAACAAAATACTAACTCAGGGAGCACACCATGGGACGGTGTGTAAGAGAGTGGGAAAACAGCCGGGGCCTTACAACAAGATTTAACGATACTTCATCTCTGGTCCCGGTTTGTTTTTAGAAAAGGAATGGGGCAAGCTGCCCGGACAATTAAGTTAAACAAGAGGTTCACATTCGCTATTCCTGTCCAGGTATGCTTTCCCGTCCTTTCTTCTTTCACCCAAAAACTAAAAATTGATCATTGAATTTTAATCTATATCTGAAAAGCAATCATTGAATCCCTGCCTGGCTGTAAACGTCAGGTAGGTTTTTTTCGAATTAAAAACACCAATTATGAAAAAGGTAGTAGCAACAGACATCAATGGCAAGAAGGTTGAAATAACCGAAGCAGAACAATAGCTATGGACGGATTAATACCACTGGCAATCCTGTTTGCAATAGGTTTCACAGTGCGCTTTGCCAGGCATCGACGCGCTAAAAAGCAACTCCGCAAATCGAACCCGATTATTTATCTCCATTACAAAAAATTCTGAGATGGATAAACGATATCGCAAAATAGGTAACACTTACGTAGCAATTCATTACCGGGAAAACAAAGTTTACCTGGTTGAAGATACTGCCGGCGAACTGGAGGTTAAGATGTGGACCGGCAGAAAAGCAGTTGAACAAGTTAACCGGCACCGGGGGCAGGAAATAGATGCTGCCACCTTTGTCGCCAAATTCTCAAACGCAGTGGCCAAACTATATTCACAAACACCTTACGCTTAACTTTTTAAAACAATAATCAATTATGAAGAGTCTTACAATTAACGGCCATACAGCCGAAGTGTCGGAAGAAATTTACTTCTTCTATGAAATGCTAAAAGCAAATGATCAGGAACCAAAAGATTTTAATCAGTTCTTAACCGACTTCCAAGACTTTTATCGTCTCTGGAGAGATTTTAAAGCCATGAAATCGGCTGAAGAAAAGAAGGATGATTTTGAAAAGAAGTTGGAAATCCACATCATTTGTCACACTATTAAACCTCGCACGCAGTATGCTCACCAACAGGAAAAAAGAAAAGGGAAGTCTTTACTTTACCCAGTGTTCTATTTCGATAATGACAGAGTACATAGTACCGCTGTAGGAGGAAACTATCCAATAAAAGAGTGCAATTTTTTTGTGAAGTCAATTTATGGTGACTGGGTTAAAATTAATTGATCATGAAAGACGATGTATCAATTCGTGTAACCTTCTCCGAAGCCGGTGAAGACATTGCAAAGCAGATAATGGAATGTATAGAGGAGAACTTCGAAAATATTTCATTCCAGGCTCCACGAACGGGTAACAATCCAAAATATAAACCTGGAGGCGCAGGTTTCGATCCGGATCAAGGTGAATTTTCGCTCAGTTATTCCCGTTGCCGGGTAAAGAAGTTTAAACCACTATTACCTAAGAGAAAATAGCCATGGGAAAAATTAAAGAGCACTACCACGATGATATTATTGCAGCCAGCAGAAAGCGTATTATGGATGAAGATGTGGTCAGAGAAGAGCATAAGTTTAACGCACGTCAATGTTCGGTGTTGATAAAGAGCTGGAAGAGATACTATATGAGGAAAAACTCAAAGTATCCGGCAGTAATTCAGTTACGCTGTCATGCTTTAGGATTGGACAGGAGGAATTGGAAACACTACATTGAATTATGGGTGAACAGAAAGATGATATCTCAAGATCTGATTACTCCAGAATCTTACGACTCGTTGAGCTACGATCCTAAACTAAAAAAGGAAGAGTTTCCAAATCTTGAATTCATTACTCTTTTCGATACAACTTCAAAATTTAGAAGTAGAGAACAAAATAGCCAGTAGTGGCTCCGATCTTTAAATCAATGAGCGACACTGCAAAATATCATAAACGTTACGTGATCCATATGAAGCATCCAGTACAAAGGATGGCTCCGTGGATCACGATGCGTTGTGGCCGTTTGGTAAATAAAAATAAAGACATATTTAATATCACCACAAACCCGGAAGAGGTTACTTGTGTTGCATGCCGGGGATTTATTGAGAATCCCTTTCGCTCGTTAAGACGCTATGGCCGGTTAACCATAATAAACGATTTTTCAATTACGCTTACTCATGCTTTTGGCTACAACTGGGATATTGTGGCCGTGAAAAATACTCCTTTAACCTGGAGCATTTTTATTGGCATTGATAATACACTCGAAAACCTCTATTCAAGGAAAGCCGAAAACACAAGAAATGCAGCCTTTCAAATACTTGAGATAATAGAGAAGATCCTTATTCCCGAAACTTTAGAAAACCCAATATACTGTGATTCCAGAAAATATAGCTGATAAAATTAAATCTGCATCACGTCTTGAAGACGTTATTACCGACCTAAAAAAATCCGGAAAAGAATACTATACCAAGTGCCCGAAATGTGAAAAGCTCGATACCCGAAAGAAAAAAGGCTTGATGGTAGATACCACCAAGCAAATTTGTAAATGCTTCAGCTGCGGTTGGGGCACCAATAACGCAGTTACTTACTTAATGGAAACCGAAGGGAAAAAGTACCCTGAAGCTTTGGCTCACCTGGCGGGGATCCACAACATCGAGATTGAGAGCAAAGAAGACCGAAATAAAAGACTTGAGCACGAACGACAAACCAGGAAACAAAAAAAGATACTTACTTTTTGTGACCGGCAGCTGCGCGACTCTGGGTTAACACCTGAAGACGTTGAAATCGAATTTATAGGTGAAGATAAAGCCGTTCACAGGCGACCGGCTTTTGTGTCGGGAACACGCGATCAGTATGGTAAATACACCATTGGCGGAGCTGCCGACGATATGCTGATCTATTATCACGATCTGGACGGGAAGCCGGTTATGTATAAGCCGGAAAAGAGCAACAAGCTTCTTCCTTTAATTCGTGTACGTTGGCAAAACCCGGATCAGCATTTGGATAAAACAGGCAAGCCGATAAAGTACCAAAGCCCATCGGGATCAGGCACTCATATTTACATTCCACAAGTCATCCGGGAATATTTCAAGTTCAGGAAAAAGATAAAGCGACTTTATATCCAGGAGGGCGAAAAAAAGGCTGAAAAATGCTGTAAACACGGTATTCTTTCGATCGGCATTATGGGGATCCAGAACCTGGGGCGAAAAGATAAAACCCTGCCTCCGGAAGTACAACTTATTATTCAGGCTTGCGAGGTTGAAGAGGTTGTTTTTCTTCTCGATGAAGATTGGGATAACTTATCTACTGACCTGGCTAACGGAGATCATATCGATCAACGTCCGAAGAACTTTTTTTATGCCGTAAAAAATTACAAGGAATACATGGGAACCCTTGTAAATGTTGGTGTAAGTGTTGAGATATACTTTGGCCATGTTCAGCCAAACGAGAGAAATGCAAAAGGGATCGACGATTTAATGGTAACCATGCTTTTCGGTAAAGAAAAAGAGCTGGTTGAAGATCTTGAATTTGCTATTCACGATAAGCAAGGCAACGGAAAATATGTGCAGTTGCATAAAATTACAACCATGAATGATCAGCAGCTGGCCGATCTGTGGTTGCTGAATGATCCTGATGCTTTTGCCAAGTACCACCGCGAAGAGATTGGGGATCTGAAAGAGTTTTTCCTCAAGAAATTTAAACGCCGTTTTAACGAAGATGATAAACTGGAGCTGGCTCAGAAATTAATGCCAGGAGAGCAGTACTGGGAACGCGATATTAAAGAAACCAGGAATGGAGCTCCGCGTGAAGAACTGCATTTCCACTACCGGCGCTGTTTTAATTTTCTCCGCAATCGTGGCTATCACCGAACTACAATGAAATCGGGCAATTGGGAATTTATTCATATCGATAACCGGGTGGTTCATCCGGTAGATAATTACAAGATAAAGGATTTTGTTACCGAATTTACAGAGGAAATAAAGGAGTTTGAAGTTTTAGAAATGCTTTATCGTGGCGGTCCTCAATATTTGGGATACGAGAAATTGAGTAACCTGAAGTTCTACCAGCCCGATTTTGAGAAAGCGGCCAAAGATAGCCAGTGTCTTTTCTTCCCGGACAAAATTTGGGAGATAAATGCCGATGGAGTAACGGAAATGAATTACGGCGAATTTCGCCGGTTTGTGTGGGCTGATAAAATTGTAAAAGCCAAAGTAAAGGTTGCAAAACCGCTGGTTAAGGCTACAATAATGACCGATGAACTCAGAGCAAAAGTAGGGCCTGAATTTCAGCACATCGAGAACGGAGAGTTTTTCCTTGATTTTACTCCGGAAGGTGAGAAATGCCACTTCCTGCAGTTCCTTAGAAATACCAGCAACTTTACCTGGAGAAAAGAGAGAAAATTTGCTAAAACCAATAATCCGGAAGATCAGCCGGAACTTGACGAATTGTTTTTGAATAACCGGCACCTGGTGAATAAACTCACAGCTATAGGCTACCTGTTGCACGATTATAAAAACGACTCGGAATTAAAGGCAGTTATCGGTATGGATGGCCGGATAAGTGAGGTAGGAGCCAGTAACGGACGAACCGGTAAAAGTTTAATTGGTGTAGCTATCGAGCAGGTAATTCCACAGGAATATATTGCAGCCAAAAACAAAAAAATAACTGAGGACCAATTTCTGTTTTCGGATGTTACAGAGAAAACCAGGAACATTTTTCTCGATGACGTTCGCGCAAATATCGACTTCGAATTTTTCTTTCCGCTTATTACCGGTAAACTCAAGGTAAACGTAAAAGGTGGTGGCCGGTTCTCGCTCGATCAGGCCGATACTCCAAAACTTTACATTTCAACAAACCATGCAATTAACGGAGAGGGTAGTTCTTTCTCCGATCGTCAGGCGTTCCTGGCTTTTTCCGATTGGTACAACGACAATCACAAGCCGATCGATGATTTTGGAGTAAACTTTTTCTCGGAGTGGGAGCAAGATCAGTGGAACCTGTTTTACAATCTTATGGCCACTTGCTTGCAATTGTACTTTCAGAGCCTTCGCGAAGGTTGGGGAGGAAAGAACAAAGGTATTGTTGAACCACCGCTCGAAAGTCTTGAAAAACGGCGTTTACGTCAGCAAATTGGCGAAGACTTTATGCAATGGGCCGATGTGGCTTTTGCTTGTACTCCGGAGGGCGAACCGGTTGATGAAAACAGCAACCTGAACCGCGAGGCAGCTCGGAAAGAGTTGTGGGCTGATTTTGCTAAGGAAAAACCACATGCTTTGCGCTACGTAACCAGCACTAACTTCAAAAAACGGATGCTGAATTACTGCAAATACAAAGGTTTCCACTTTAACCCGAATAAAGCAAATATCGATGGGGTAGACATTGGCACCTGGAGAAAGGAAAACCCGGCAGAAATGTTTATCGGAACCGACCACAAAAGCGGTGGTCTGGAATACTTCACAATAGCAAGTAACAATTGGGCAAAACCATTCTAATTTAAATCAATATGAAACATTATTTTCTTGAAGTTAGGTCGTGGCAACCTAAAAACAAAGCAAACGCCATTATGAATGAAATAGCTCAGACTTACAATCATTATTTGGTTGATGAATCAGAGCTGGTGAAGCTTACAATTTATTTGAGTTCCGAAACTGATCGTATAAATGAACTTAATCCCCGGTGTAAGGATATGAAATTCTATACTCGCGATTGGATGAAAATGGACGGTGGCAGAATGATGGCTATCGACGATAACTTTCAAATAAGTATTACCGAAGTAAAGCGGTATCTGATAACCAAACCAATTCCGGGACCTCATTTCAAAGAAATTTAACAGTATGAACTCCGCCACAAATGAATACAAACAAAAGGTTTGGGAGTTTCTGAATAAAATGAAACCTGGAGATCGTTATGTGATCGATGAAATATGCGAACGCGATAACCACGAAACTTTTGTGGCTTGTATAAAAGAGTGGATGGATTCTCTTCCCTACCAGGGTGGATTGATTTTTAACGGCGATTATTCTGAAATATATATGACTCACTTACCAATTTAAAATCAAAAATGAAATTGAAAATTAGATTTACTTATAAAAAAGTAAACTATCCGGGGGTTTCGCGTCCGATAACCGTAAATAACGACGGCACCGAAATTATTTATCGTGGTGCACCAGTTAACCAGTTCCTAATTAAAAATAAAAGACAGCGTGCCGGGAATTATGCTGTTTGTATTGAGGGGATTCAAATCTATAGGTTTAAACTGGTTGCAATGGCATGGGTGCCAAATCCAAACAACTACCCGCTGGTGCTGCATAACGATTGCATTACTACACACGATTATTATCGGAACCTCAGCTGGGGAACCCGTGCAATGATGGTTCAGAATTTACAGGTTATGGGGCTAATTGGCGGGTCAAATCCTAAGTTCAGAGGAGCTTCTAAAATAAGTTTTGAAGAAGCAAATAAAATTGCTGAACGGCTTAAAAGCGGCGAAGTAGGTAGAGCGATCGCTGATGAATATGGCGTTTCTGAAATGGCTATTACCCGGATTAAAAAGAGATACATAAAAAACGAGTTATGAAAGCAATTTTATTCCGCGATATAAGCGAAGAGGATCGGAAACTATTTGAGAAGGTAATGCGAGCTACCGGTAACAGTGTGGCTACAACGGCCATAAAAGAAGCTTTAAACCGGTGGTTCGATGACCGGGAGAAATTGAGTAAAGCCTGGGCCGATAATTCCGAACTCCGGGAGCAAGTTCGACAATTACAAAAGAAGCTGGAGAACCAAAGAGAACGGACGGATGATTTGCGGCAATCGCTGAAATTTTTCCTTGCCGATGATTAATCGTTAACACTCCGGGAACGGATCCAGTTGCTCGAGATCTTCTGCAGCTGACAAATCGTTAACACTTTCAGCTGGCCAGCCTGGCTGCCGGCATTTAAAATGTTAACAGAAATAAATAGAAATATGGATAAAGCAACAAAACAAAAACTAATCGATGCCGGTCGGGAAGACCTGGTTAAAGTGCATGAGATTAACTTATCCGGGTACGCCGGTGTACTTCCGTCCAACGGGATGATTGTCGATCGCCGTGAATACCCGGAAGCCATACTAGCTGAAAAGAACCCTCTCTTTAATCTTCCGGAGCCAAAGCAACTAACCGCCTGCCAAATTTGGAAAGCCTGTAAAAAGCGTGGCTTATCAAAAGAGGCGACCAACGAACTGCTGATCAAAAATGAGATAATTGTAAAAACGAAAAACCGATAAATAGGAAACTCGATGATGAAATACACAATTTTACTTTTTACTTGCATGGTAGCAGCTACTATGGCCGGTAACGCACAAGATCAGGCGAAACAAGATCAACCAACTTTTACTCCAAAAGAAAAGGAAATGTATTCTTTGGCCATTAAAGCCTATGACGAATACCAGGAGGCCATGAAAGCGTTTAACGAAGCCACCGAGAAGTTTGCAGCGTACGACTCAATATTGAAAGCCGGTTACATTGCAACCGTCGATTCGTTTACCCACATCGAGATGGTGAAACAGGAAACTCCGATACAGTACGTTAAAAACGGCGAACTCGTTGTTGAAGATGACTATCAGGAGAAACGCACCCGGAAACCATTGCCGGCAACGCAGCAAGGCTATGCTGCGTATGTTGAAAGATTAAGGACCACCATTCAGAAGTAAACTAATATTATGCAAACTATAGAAGAGATTTTAAGAGAACTTATTGACGATTTTGTCAATGAAACTGGAAGCTTTCTTGAGTGGAAAAAGTTTGTAAAACAACGTGGTTATTCACTAGAAGAACTTGGATTTGATGACGAGTAATTATCTGTTATCGTAATTAATTCACGATTCGCGAATCGCGAATTGCAAGCCTGGCAATTAGCCGGGCTTTGTTGCTTATGGTAGCCAAGTACCACCGGCTAAATCGCCGCTAGGCGTTTTAATCTATCGAACGTAGTGAGATTCCGCTTTGTTCTCCCTTCTCGAAGGGAGATGTCCGAAGGACAGAGGGTTTACACCTTGTGATCACTAGCTTGGCGATGTGAGAACACCTTATTTCTTCCTGTACTTCTTTTCTTTAAGCACACTCAAACTCTTCCAATTTTGCGCGCTTCCCCCTACCATTACTTTAATTTTTAGTGCATTTGTACCGAATCGAGAAAAACAAAAAACATAAAGCGTTGAAAACCATGATAGTATATATATATATCTTTCTTTTTTATTTAACAATACTTTTTAAAAAAGACTATTATAATTTTAGTATGAAAGGCTGTGCTTTCGTACGCACTTTTTTAATGTGCATTTAATCAGCTACTTACGGCGCACAAAAAATGCACGATTTTGCACTATTCGTACTTCGTACGGCACATAAAAACGCAATGCACACAAAATCAGCTAGTTATTTGTATTTGCGTACTAAAGCACGGTTGCACGAAAAAAAAGCCTGTTTTACATAGGGGTTGTTTGGTGAAATTGGTTTTAAACTTCAGTTCAGATGTATATATTTGTTTACGATTGCTTTTCAGGTTAACACATTAACCTGATTTATGACTATTGATTTCAGCACAAAACCAAAGATCATTTTAAACCTTCATCCGGTTTTTGAAGCTTTTTTGCGTCTGCGTTTCAGAACGCCACGATGGCAGTCAGAAATAGTTGTAAGTAGAAGTCTTAGAGAAGGAAAGGCAATTTATGCAAAAATAAAACCGGTTGAATTTCCTCCTGTCAGGCCATTCATGGAAAACCCTGTAACTATCATTTTACCTCTTACTAAATTCAACCAGAGCACACTTAATTTTAAGTTCTTCGCACTTACAAAAATGGCCGAGGAGCAATTGAACGACGATCTGGATGTTTTGCTCGACAAATTTTTGTTTAAAGTATTCCAAAAAGGATATCGCCAGGGCTTCACTCAAAAACAAATAGTGGAGGGTATTATGCATGAATTTAACCTCCGTAAAAATTCAGTAAATTTTGATACGATCAAAAAATATGACTATCGCGCACGCAAGAAAAGTGATACAGAAATAGCAAATCTTATCTTTTCTCATTGTCGATCAGTTAGTTAAAAAAAATATCGGACTTTTTGCAAAAGCAACTGCAAATCGTTCATTTTTCAATGATAAAAAGCACATAAAAAATGCCAAAACAATTTTCAAACAGAATATTTGTTTGTCCGGTAGATCAGCTTCCGGCAAACATCGAATATCCATATAATGGATTTGACCAATTACATTCCGATATCGATATCGATCCACAAATTACAAATCCCGAAAGCAATGGTAATTCATTTTACCAGCTGTCGTTACGTGTAGCTTTCTCCGGAGATGATTTGACAGGATCGGCCAAATATCGCAATCGCAGGCCGTTTGTTGCCATTCTATTTGATACCGATGGTGGAGCTTACCAGGTAGGCAACAGCGAACAACGCCTCCGCGCTAAAATTGGCACCAAAAGCTTTGTGCACGACTGGCAAATTACTGCCGATCTACTGGAGGATCCGTTTACGGAATGATGCCTGATGCCAATATTTGTATAAACCCCCGAGTCCTTTAAAAATCTTCACCCCGGGCTGAACTTGCATATAAAAAGTATGTCAAGAATTCAGTCATTTATAAATTATCTGTCAAACGCACGTTTTTCCAACCGTGAAGTATTAGAAAGCATTCTGGCTACCATGTTTCTTAATCCGGGTAGTTTTTTGTCGGATGAAGGACCATCGTACGAAGATATCACTACTGATATGGCTGTTGACCTTACCGCAGTTGCCGGTGAGGTAGATCCTACCATTAATGTAACCAACCAATTCCGCGAAACCGATATTCCTGCCAACTCCATTGCTTACCACCGCATGTTCGGTCCTATACTGGCCGACGAAGAATACTACCGTTGGTATTTCAGCACTAAGCGCTTTATAAAAGATGTAAAAGCCGCCGAAGCCAACCCGAAATTTATTGCTCACTTTTTACATGCCAATACCGGTGGCGGCGAAGCCTGGATGTTGGAAAAAGCTCACGAGGCAGTAAAGAACTGCAAAAAACCATTCATCGAATTTACCGAAAAGAAAAATTGCAGCGCCGGTTTGTTTATCGGATCGGCAGCTAAACGCCGCTTTAGCTATACCGTTAACGACACCCACGGATCGCTCGGTACCATGGTAGCCTTTATGAACCTGAAACCCTATTTCGAAGCAATGGGAGTTGACTTTGTAGAAGAGTACGCCCATCGCTCAACACTTAAGAATAAAAAATTTAACGATTTAGCAGATGGAAAACCAAAACAGTACATCACGGAAGAACTCGACCCGCTCCAGGAGCAGTTCGAGAAAGCAGTCAGAGAGGCCCGGCCACAGCTCGCCGCTCTTAAAGACGATCATCCCCTCTGGCACGGAGAAACTGGCGATTCACTTTGGGCCCAAGAGATTGAGCTGATCGATGAAATTGCCGAGCTGGAGCAGGCAGTTCTTTATGCACATAGCCAGGGAATGAAAAACAACAACAAAGCCCAGGTACATGCACGCACACTTAGTTATTTACAATCATAAAATTTTAATTCAATGAAAAAATTCCTTCAAAATTTGAACGCGGTTCTTGTTGCCCTTGGATGGGTGAAAAAGGCCAAAGACGGTGATTTAACCGAGGAAGATTGGGCGAAAATTGCATCTAATTATAAAGAGCAGTTTAACTCCGATTTTTACGATGACCAGAAAGCCTACGAAGAGCAGGTTGAAAAAGCTCAGGCGCACGATTCTGTTTTAGCATTATTAGCTGAAGAAACTGAGGAGACTGAGGAAACCGAAGAAACCGAAGAGACTGAGGAAACAGAGGAGACTGAAGAAACTGCCGGAACAAAGAAGCCAAAAACAAAAAAAGTTGATTTGGTTGCTGCTGTTTCTGCGTTGATTTCGCAAAACAAACAAACAGTAGCTGCTCTTAAGGCTGTTACCGGAAGGCAGGAAAATGATAATCCTCCTGAAGCAAAAATTGTTTTCAACGCCACCGGTATTGCTATGCCTCACTCTGATACGCACCTGTTTGGTGTTAATAATGCGATTTATGATCGTTCGCATCGTTGGAATAAACTATTCATGAACCCGAAAGCTATTCATGGAATGTCAGCTCCAACAAAAGCGGAAGAGCAGCAGTTTATGGCCACTTTTGATGCTTTCGCAGCAATGGTCGCACAAGGTATTAACAACCTACACGATGCGGGACAGCTGAACATTGAAACTTTGCGGAGCTCGAGTAATCCTGATTTAGACGCGTTAACCAATGCCGGTTTAGGTGATCAGTTTGTACAGTTCCGTGTTCGCGAATTGATTGCACGTGTGTTGGAATTACCGGATCCGTTCGATATTTTCCCAATGCGTTCTGGCATCCAGGACCGGGATCTTATTACCAACGATTTCGTTGACGAATTAACCCAGGCTTGGCAAGAAAGCGAATCGGCTCTTAAAGGCGGTTCTTCAATGGAACCTGAGATGGGGTACGTTGACGATGCAATGATCCTGTCGAAATTTGGTTCGTTTAAAACCATGGAGCGCAAATACATTGCTTATTTGAATACCAATGGTTCTGATTCGGTTAAATGGGGTATGATTGAGCGTTCGTTGTTCCTGTACATGAAACAAGCCCGTAAGGAATTGTTCCAGCGTACTGTTCGTGGTATTTTTCTAAAACCGGTAGAAGGAACTCCAGGACACTTCTTAAATGCATCAACAGGTGTAATTAACCGTATTTTCCTGTACCATATCGAGAAGAAATTGCGCGGTATTGAAGATGCTTCGATGGCGACTTACGATAATACCGGATCAGTAATGGCCGAGGCTGTTATTGAATGGGGCGACTGGTTGAAAGATAACCTGGATCCACTTGGATTGGAAGTGGAAGACAATATCTGCGTTTACCTGAATAAAAACCACCAGCAATGGATGAAGAAAGGTATTCGTACCTTATTTGGTTTGCAGCAGGATTTCAAAAGTATTGACGTTAGCGTTGTTCCAGATACCAATATTGAAATTGTATGGGTACCAAATATGAACGATTACCGCGTGATGTGGGCCACTGTAAAAACCAACCTGCAAGCGCTTGAGAACATTCCTGGTGAGATGTTTAAATTTTACCTCGAGCGTCGTTTGAAAAACGTTTACGTTCAGTCGGAATGGAAAGAAGGAACAGCCGCCGGTTATGCCGGACGTTTGGCAGCCACAAAAGCCGATCTCGATGCACGTGATTGGGATCAGCAGTTAATTTGGTTCCCGAAACCTTTCACTGAGCTTGCTGATGGAGCAACCACTGCCGACGCAAAAAACGGTTTCTGGTTTAAAACCGTTGAAAATGGAGCCGGTACTGCATTTACTACCATACAGAACCGTAAGCCAGGTGTTATGTACGTAATTGAAACCGGGCATTTAACCAATGCTACTACAGTTGCTAAAGCAGGAGATTTCTCTGAAATTACTGCAGCATTTAACCCCGTAGCTATTGGCGACTGTTTGGTTGTTGCCTGGGATGCCGGTGTATTGAAATTTAAAGAGATCTGCCGCGTGGTTAACGGAGTACTTTCGTACAACGCAGCCACTACTCCTAACGCTATTGGCGCACGATAGAAGAGATAAGTATAGAACAGGTGATTACTGATCGCCTGTTCTTTTCATTCACTTTAAAAAGATTTTCATCATGAAAAAATTCAATAAAAAACAGTGGGCGTATTTTCGCCTTCAGAATCTTTGGAGAAACAAACGCCTGGCGTTCGGTTTCTTATTTACGCTTTTGGTTATTTTGGCTGTTCCGGCGCTGGTGATCCTGTTTCAGATTGATGTGGGCGACTTTGTTGCTTCATTATTTAGTGTAGGTACAGTTGGCGGTGTATTGCATGCTAATATGGCTTTTATTGGCGATATTTCCGATGATAGCGACCTGAACTCGCAAGCTAACCAAATTGCCTACGAAATTGCCCTGGTTGAAGTAACTCAGATTGATACTTCTGTTCCGTTTCCGCAACCAAATGCATCGCGCGAGGTGGGCGATATTACTCTTAAAGCCGGCGAGGTACCACATTATTTTGCAAGTCATAACCGGCCTAAATACGAAGGTGGCGGTACACTAAACGACTTGACGGTTGAAGGCGATAAGAATATTAATATTGTTTTGGCCAACGCATTTCGCGATAAGGTGCTCGATTTTGCCGAAACCAAACAAGGCTGTAAGTTTATTTTGTTCTTCCGCAAAATTGAAACTACACAGTGGTTTATCATCGGGAGTCTTGACCAGCCACTCCGTATGCGCGAACAGAAAGTGCAAGTGAACGAAGAAGCTTCTGTTGCTCCGCTTACATTTGGTAACACTTCGCTCCGTCATTATTACAAATATGTTGGTGCGCTTAGTGCAAACGATGCTGATGTTGTGGCTGCAGATGCAACTACAATACCGGTAACCGATAACGATAGGTACCAGCTTACAACCGGTGGTGCAGCAGCAGCAACTATCGATGCTGTTTCGGGTATTGCTGAAGCCGATCACGGACGCTTTATTACAATTTATGGTAGTGGAGGTGATTATCCTAGCATTATTGCTGATAATGCAACATTTACGCTTGCTGGTGGCGTTTTCTGGACTGGTAACGCAGGTAGTAAAATAACGTTCCTTATTTTGGATAACAATACGCTTGTAGAGAAACTTAACTCGCGTGTTCAAACTGCTTAAACGTTCTTGTTTTTTGTGCTACATAGATTTTAATTGGTTAGAGTCCCGGCTTCGTTTTGAGGTCGGGATTTTTGTATATTTGAGGTATGGATAATCAAGAGATGAGTTTTGAAGTAATCAGTCCTGATATTTATAAGGATCCTCTGATTTGCGATGTGATGGCGACGACGCCAGGAGCAACAACAATGAACAGGTTAATGCAGGAATCAATGACCATGGAGATTGATTGCATTTATAAAGTGCTGTACGCTTATCTAAAGAGAGAGCCCGAACTTGATGATATTAAAAAGATACGAAGAGCGTATCATGAAAACATGCCGGATGGTTATTATTTGTATTTTGGTGATGTTTGCCTGGGCAATATCAAACATAAATGGGGGCCTACGGAAATAAATAAGGGAGTTGATTATACCGTAAAACAAAAATATTCTGTTGTATTTACACCTAAAAGTTGACTATGAGTAAGTATTACGTAAAAGAAGAACTAATGTGCGGTGAGAAGTATTGGATGATTTATGTAAGGGTATTCTGGATTTTTTCTTTCTTTTTTGAAAGATGTAATACTTTAGAAACTGCCGATATTAGGCTATCTGAACTTAACAAGAGTTGACAATGAGAAACAAGACTATTTTTGTATCTATAATTGCGATTGCTGTTTGTGTAAGCTATGTGTTGCTGGAGGAATTTTCCATCTATCCGGTCATTATAATTATTGTTTTATCTGTTTTGTTGATTTTTAATTTTTTACGAATGTTATATTTTAAATTAAAGTAGACTATGTGTAACAATCCGTTTTTTGATGGCAATGGAATTACCGGAGCGAGTGAAACCGGTAAAACAATTAATATGGCTTACCCGCATAAGAATAGAAGCGATAGGGTTCAGAATCTTATAGTGGAGCATGATGGTGAGTTGTATGGTAGGTCGGAATTTATGGGTAAAACCTATGCCGAAATGCAGGCAAAAGTACTTGGGGCTGAACATGCAGATATCATGAAACAGGTTGCCAAAAATCAGAGCGCTCCAATAGATCCAAAATTAAAACCGGCTATCAAAATTCCATGTAGAGAATACACCAAAGAAGAAGTGCGCTCGGCTCTAAAAAGAATCGAGAAACTATTGCCAACAACAAAACCATTCTCCACTGAATTTAAAATTGGAATAAAGAAATAATTTCTAGAACGATGAGTTGGCAGAGTGGTCATTGCACGGGACGCGCTTAATCTCATGAAATTCCAGGGCTCAGGTTCGATTTCTGGACTCATCTCTTTTTTTTACCTTACACAACCTTACACATTCCCAATATTTTCACCCCAAACCCCTAAAGGGGATTTTCTTGCTGGTAACTGAGACTGCTTACTGTTAACTGATCGGGCTGTCCTTTAAATTCTCTGCATTGCAGAATAACTTGCTGTTGTAAATACAAGTAATCACTTTAAAACTCAATACAATGGCATCATTTCGTGAGAAAAAGCCGGTTTACGATAAACTTACCGGCGAACAATATTTTGAACCCGACATGCAACTGCTCCGGGAAAAGTTACCCAATAATCCACTTTGTAAACGTCAGTATTTGAAACCCGACAAACACCAGAAAGAAGCGCTTTGGGCTTTGCTGGATGTGGTTGGTAAGGACGATATTGTGAAAAACCGCCGCGCCTGGGCTAAAGAACAAGCCAAAAAATTGCTGGGTAAAATTGCTGAAGAGGCCGGTACTCTCAATGCAAAAATGGAACAGGCCGAAACCCTGGAAGCATTGGAGGCAATTTATACCCGGATTAAAGAAATTACAGAGCCGGTTCCTGACGATGTGAAAGCAACCATGTTTAAACTGACTGACTCGGTTTATGCAAAAATGAAAGAGCAGCTGGATCCGGAGAAACAAAAAGCTGCAGAGCTGGAAAAATTGAACCAGGAATTACTGGAGGTTGATTTTGATAAGTCCAAACAAAAGGATTTAGCGGCTTTTGTGCGCCGTTTGGGCGATAACCTTGGCGTTGTGCCGGTTGATATGAAAAAGACCACCATTCAGCCTATTTTGGAGCAATACGTTGGAAAGTTGAAAACTTTAAAAGCGCTGAAAATTGATAAAAACAATCTTGGTAGTTCTCCTGGATCAGACATGAAAGGATTACAAGGTACTGAAGGAGAAGCTGGAGTGAAAAATTACGATTACACAAAAGAACTGATCGAGTGTAAAATACTTTTCTTTAAGGCTTCTATTTCTAAGACAGCAGACGATGCCAATGAATTTATAACTGAGCTTAAACAAAAAGTAAATCGCATCCCAGAAGATCAATTGAAAGATGCTTTTGGTAACATTGATTGGAAGAATTTCGCATTTGATAGTAAAAATTTTTCAGGGGAATTAATACACGAATATCCTTTAGGTGATGCAAAAAAGTATGATGAATTTTTAAAGTCTGAAATTAAACGGTTAGAGACTGAACTTGAAAACCTTGGTGATCAGAATTTGGACCTTGAGGATGAAAACGAGGAGTTGAAGGATGAGAACCAGGAACTGCAGCAGGAAAACGAGCAGTTGAATGAAGATCTGGAGGCTGAAAAAAAAAGCGGTACCAAGGATCAGGAAAACTCCAAAAACACGAAGAGTACCCCAACATCGAGTGGCGAAAGCTCGAAATAATTAGTGTACAACAAGCTACCCTTATTTATAACGATCGCGTTAACTCTCACGCCAGAATGTGTGAGATTGACGCGATTATTGATAGTAAGGCCAGCAAAGCATTGGTAAAAGAACTGGCCGAGCTGCGGATTAGAAACCTGCTTTGTTTCAGCGAGCTGGAAGCGCTAAACAACAATGGCAAGTTCCTGTACAAACATCCGCTGATCAGGAACTACTCGGAAAGGGTACAGCTGGAGACCATGTTCCGGGAAGATCCGGATCGATTCCTGGACGAATTTGCCAATGCCCGGGAAAACGTGAAGCGCTACAGTTCATTCCTGAAAAACAAAAAGCGAAGCCCGGAGCAAAAAGATAAGGACCGGCAGAACCTGGACAAACACAAAGAGCGCAAACAATTATTCATCGATATAACCAAACAGAACAATGGAAATTAACCGGGAACTATTAGATCAGATTGAAGTATATGGCAGCCGCAACTACCCGGTGAGCTACATACTGCAGCTGGAATGCCGTACGGCTTACGAGCGTGAATGTTTGAAAGCAGAATTCGACAATCCATTGAGCGAGGTTAACGAAGCGTGGAAGAAAGGTTTTGTTACCCACGAAAGCCAGGTTGATGAATACCTGGAGAAAGCCCTCGAGACTCCGGGTGAAGGTGCGCACGATGTTGCCAAAGCGCTCCACTTCCGCCGTAAAAACCGCGACTTAGACGAAATGAAAAACGAATTATTCGGCGTATGAGTACCATGCTGGAAAGGGTGGAACAATTACACCCCGATATTATAACCGATTTTTTGGATACCGGAGTTTCTGAAGGAATTCCCCGGGAACTGCAATTGTATATCCAGCAGCTGCAGTGGTGTATCGAGATTCGCGAATTGGAGCACGAACGAAGCATTAACCGGGCGGCTCAGAAGTTACGCACCCGGATTATGGCGGTGCAGAAAATTCGGCTATCGATACCGGCATGCAAAAAACGTATTTCGGAGGCGCTTAGTTATTTCTCAGTCGATTTAAATGTTCCGCAGAAAGTTTGGGATTTAGATAGTGCCGATAAGTTAATCGACCTGCAAAAGCTGGCCGTTAAAGCCGGTGACTTTAAATTGGCCAGGCAACTTGAATTAGATGCAAACAAGCTGAGAAAACAAGCAGCCACTGTTCTTTCGGATGAAGACTTTGAGCCACATATATTCCTGATGGATCCGAAAATAACCGGTGCTGATCTTGGTTTCGAGGAGGAAAATCTAAAAGAAATCGCAGCCAAATGCAACGATGGTTTCTATGTGAAGTTGATTACCGACCTGCCGATCGAGAAGGATGAGAAGAAACAATTGTTTAAAGATGCCGATGTTCAGGACGTAGATTTTGAGGAGGTGAGCGAATGAGCAGTCACGAAACCATAAACGCTGCAGTATCGGCATTCGAGCGGATCTACATGAATAAAATGCAGATCCGGGCCATGGTAATCGATGCCAACACTATTATTGCTAAGATTGCCAGAGCGGGGGGAAAAACTGAAGGTGTTTTCGGTCCGCGTACGCAAAAAGTGGCGTATGATATGCCAGGCGAAAAATCGTACCTGATAAACAAAACCTATGTAGATTTATTCACCAACATTGTGCCGGCGCTCCGGAGCTATTTTGCTCAACCATTCGGACCACAACAAAAACCGCTGGCCGAGGAGGGGATTGATTTTGTTATCGGCACATCGAAACTGCCGGCGCATTTTAAAAAACCGAGGGTTGCCATTGCTTACCCAAAGCATGCCTGGATTTGGCGAACCGGTCATCATCACCAGCTAGTATCGAGCGATGTTCCTGATTCGGCTGCAGGTGCTTCCGGTGTGCATGCTTTTGTTGAAGAAATGAAACACAACAAAGGGGAGAAGTTAAAGAGTAGGATCTTTCCGGGATTGCGCGGTGGTAAAGGAAAAACACGACGCTCGCCGTATTACCAGGGCGTAACCGGTGTGAGCGATACGGCGCGGGTAGATCTTGGTGAAGATAACTGGTTTGAGGAGTACGAACACCAAACCGATCACCAGCTGATAAACGAAATATGGACCGTATTTCAGAAGGTGAATAAACACCAGTACCAGGTTTACAAGCTGCAGCAGGAAATGAAGGAAACCAGGGATCCCGGGAAAGTGAGAAAGCTGCAGGGGAAAATCGTTTACCACCAAAAACATATCGCTTTGTGGATGCCGCGTTTGCGCGATATGCGGCACTCTGCAACGTACTACATGACCGCGTCAACTTTCGTAAACAAAGATTTCCTGGGCGCGAATTTCTTTAAAACGCAGCTCGATAAATTATCAATGGATGAGTTCCTGGTTGCCATCTGTAACATTGCGCTAAAGAAAGTGGCCGATATGTTTTTTGTGGGCTACAATCACAACGTTCACGGCTTTACTGATGGGTACAAATACAACAACCTGATGTCGCTCAACCTCGATGAAACATTCAAGGTTGATGCGTCGCTGCTCCGGTACTTCCAACCCGATGAACCGTTGGAGCTGGGCTATGATCCGGGATTCTTTTCGTCGATCGTGGTTAGCCAGGAATTTAAAAGTGAAAACAAAGTCCGGACGCTGAAAGAATTTACTCACTATGCTCAACTTCCACAGGCCGAGCTGGCCCGGCAAATTTGGGAATTCTTTGGGCCCTACCACAAAAGCAAAAAAATCCTGCTTTGGCACGATCGTGCCGGTAACAAGTCACGCGAGGTACAGCAGAAAATTACCACCGATGCCAGGCTAATGAAAAAGGAGCTGGAAGCCTACGGATTTAAAGTGGAGCTGAAAAACGAAAAGCAACGAACCATCTTTTATTGGGAAATATACAAGCTGCTCGAGATCCTGTTCGCATCCAACGCAAGGGGTATTCCTAAAGTGCTGGTGGATCTGAATACCTGCAAAAATCTGAACTCCTCAATCTATCGAACTCCAAAGCTCGAGATAAATGGCAGGATTGAAATGGATAAATCCAGCGAGAAGAAAATCGCCTGGCAATATCAGGCCGGTTTATCCACTCAGTTATCGTCGGCATTCATCTATTATCTGTTTGGAAAATTCGAACACTTACTGCCGGATGAAATGAGCAATATCCCGGTAGATTTGCCGGATAACATTGTTGTGAAATAAGCAGAAAAAACAGCAATAATACATTCAATTACCCCGCATAATTATTCGAATTGATAACGAAACAATATCGAACTGTTTGAAAATCAATCATTCTTTATTCAAAATCGTTCGAAAATTATTTTTTTACGGCTCCTATCTGCACGCCGCGCTAAATTCTCTGTGCGCATTGCAGGTCGATACGATTTTTGGGAAATATGACAGGCCGTGACTGGTGCGGCTTTCAGCCTTTTATTGTGTTTGGGGATGAATAAGCACAAGATCTGCTATAATTTTTCTTTTGGTGTCACCAGGTGGTGTGCATTGCATATTGTTAGTGTCCTTTTTGCTCCGGGCATTTGGGATTAGGTTTGGGTATGAGAAACATTGAAGGAATAGAAGCAATCAGGCTGGCCCAGGAGGTGAGCAAACTACCTGATGGAACATTCAAGATTGCATTCTACCCATGCAACATGGCAACAGGTGAAGCTTCGAGTAAGCTGAGAATTATGGAAGGATGCAAAACCAGGGCACAATTGCCCCGGGAACAATGGGAGGCTGATGGTGATGCTTATTTCTTATTTCAGGATAAGGATGGAGAGCCCAAGACCTGCCACCGGGTGCTGCTCCGCTTCATTGGCTTTCCGGACGATGGTTTTCAGTTGCACAAAGTAAATTGGTTTAAACAGTAAGCTATGGATATTAATACACTCGGCTCGTGGGGATATGTAAACGCAGGGCACCACAACCTGTCATTTCAAATTGGCAGTACGGTAACGTCTCCTGTTGAAGCTATCTTCAACAATACGACCAACAACCAGAACGGCCCAATACTAATGCGGGTCGATGGTCATTCAATATTACTGAAGGGGCAACGCAATAACGAACCCGAGGAGATCGAGAAGCTCATTGAAGAAAACAGTGAGCTCCCCGAGTTAATTGAAAAGCAGGTTCGCCTGTTGTATGGTATTGGGCCACGTCCATACCGGGAAGAGTTTGACGATAAAGGTAAGCTCGTGCGCAAGTGGGGCAAACAACCCGAGATTGAAGAAATGTTCGATGATTGGGAGCTCAAAGGAATGGAGCATTCAGCTGAAGACACCCTGCTACAGGTCCTGCGCCGGTATTATTATTTCGAGGAGTTCTATCCTAAATTCTTTTTCAGTCCATCGAGGCACCTATCTGACGAAATAATCCGGACTTTTAAGCTTCAGGAGCCTATGTATGGTTTCGAGTTGGTTGAGAACAAACGCACACGCCTGGCATCGCGTCAGGAGATCGACATGTTCCAGGACGATTACGAGTCGAAAGACTTCGATATGGTATTCGTCGGCAACTGGAACTACGGCCTCACCCGCAAATTCAAAAAGTACAAAAAGTTCGTTCTTTCCAAAGCCCGGAAATACAGGGTAGCCATTGGTCATTATAAAAATGATGCTGTGGGCAAGATCTACGGCGTTAACAAGTTCATGCGGGGCAGTCTCGAGTGGATCAAAGGAGCCAACGCAACCCCAAAAGACCTGAACTCATTCTTCAATAATTTCTTTGGCGCAAAGGTCCACATCATTATCCCGGATGCCTGGTGCGAGAGTAAAAAGAAAATGCTCCAGAAGTATTGCGAAATCAACGCTGAACGAAAAAAAGCCGATAAAGAATACCTTAAAATTAACGGTATTGAGATTGGCGAAAAGTACCACGAGCACCTGTTCACGCTGTATGTAAATTCCGAGGTGAAAAAACTCATCGAATTTATGTCCGGAGCCGATAATCAGGGGAAAGCTTACGTGTCGTATTCATTCCGTACCGGCAATAACGAAGAGGAGCGTTGGAAGTTTGAAGATGTTGATCTGAAGCAAAAAGAACACGTCGAGGCTCGACTCAGCTTTCACAAACGCGCCCAGGAGGTACTGCTCGCATCCAAAGGCATGGACGCAAGTATCAGCAATATTTCAAAGGATGGAATTATTAGCAAATCAGGATCCGACTTGTATTACAACTTTATTATTTACCTGTTCATGAACCGCCCGATTGCTGAAGGCATCTGCATGAAACCATACAACGACATGCTCCGAATTAACAAACCCCACCTGTATAAGCAAGGGTGGCGTTACGGTCTTTATGTTGATGTTCCACAACGACAGGAAGACACATCGAGCAAAGACAGACTTCAGAACCAGGTTAATAACACTGCACAGGCGCTTGCCGATGTAAAAAGTGAAATTGAACAACTTAAAAACCAACAACAATGAGCCGTGCATTCGATTTTTTCAGCAACATAGGCGATTTTAAAGACGTCGTTTCCGGAGTGGAATCATCCACCTATTTGTCCGAAATGCAGGGCTCCTACGAGCGTGCTAAACAAAACATTGTATCAACCATTGGGCAAACTCTTTGGGACGCTTTGAAAGCCCAGTTTGCATCTGAAGATGCCGATGCAAAAAAAAATCAGGCAGTGGAATACCTGCAGGGAGCTTTGGGTAATCGGACCTATTTTCACCACCTTATTTTTAAGGTAGTTGGCAAAAAGAAAGAAGACGTATCGTTCTATAAGTACGAAATCCAGTTAATGCAGGAAAACTACCTCGATTCATACTGGAGCTATATGGACCAACTGTTAACCCTGTTTACTTCCGACACCGAAACCTTTACCGGCTGGACCGAAACCAGGATGTACAAAATGCTCAACGAACTGCTGATAAAAACCGCCGCCGATTTTTCAGAATATTGCGGCCTCGATGGATCATCCTATTTTTTCAATCGTACTATTTACCTCCAGCTTGAGGTTTCCGATACCGACTTAGCTTCGCGCCAAATTGAGGCAGCAACTTATGCCAACAAACCAAAGCTCGAGCGCAATATAAAACGCGCCATTGCATACCGTACTGTTGCACGTGCCATATTCCAGTTCGACTATCCTGACCTTCCGCGATCGCTCCGTAACGATATTTATAACGAATGGAGCAAAACTAAAGGAAAACAGGAATCGCACGTTAAAGAAGCCATTTCAGAGCTCTACCACAGGCAGGCGGATGATTACTGGCGACTCGTTGACCAGGAACTTAACCAACCGATTGATGAAGACGGCGACTCAATCTACATCGAAATACCAGGCGACGATATTAACGACATCGATAACTCACACTTTTTAATGACATGAGAGAACTCCATTTTGGTAAAAATACATACACCTTCCCCGACACCTGGGAAGAACTCGACCGCGAACAATACCTCATGCTTATTGAGGCCATTATTGATTTTCAGGCAGGCAAAACCAATGCGCTCGGATGCCGGGCCACCTGGTTCTGTAATATTGCCGGTATCGATACAAAACTTCGCGACAACAAAAACGATCAGTTCTGGGAAAACATCTACCGGGCTAGCGACCTGTTTAGATTCTTTTTCGAGATTGAATATCTCGATGCCGATGGGAAAGTGAAACCTTTGGATAAATTGCCTCGTGAGATCCGCGAGCGTTTGCGCAAACAGCCACCTGCAGAACTGCCCGACGAACCCGAATATCAATGGGCAGCTAAACTGAAATACCGGTATATTGTTGATGCTATATTCCCTAAAAATCTACTTCCGGAGTTGCTTATTAATGGTCATTATTACCATGGTTATCGTTTTCATCGCTCCGGATCATTTTTGGAAACAAACCTTACAGCCGGACAATTTATTAGTGCCGTTGGAGCTTATAATGTCTATGTAGAAAGCCAAAAGGATGAAGATCTCGATCAGCTAATCCGGATACTGTATTTTTACGAAAAACCAGTTGTTATCGCTAAGGCAATAAATTATGCACCGGCTAGGATTAAGCTTGGTGTTCTGCTCAATTTTCAGGCTATCCTTGCTTACATTATGAATAAAACCAGGTATTCAATTATCTGGAATAGAAAAGAAGGAGAATCCGAAGCAAAGAATAAGTTGTCTGTAGGTATTGCTGATACCGTCTATACACTCGAAAAAGAAGGTTTCGAAAATATCGAAAATGCCAACCTATTCAAGTACCTCGACTTACTTCTAAAAAATATTATCGATTCTGTTCGAATGCTAAACGATAACGAGGTCGACCTTGGTGAAATTTCAGAGAAAACCGGCTTAACAATTCAGCAAATCAAAAAAATAATTTAGGCATGGACAATTTAACACAAGACATATTTCTCAGCTATGCCAGGTTTCCAGCTCATGCTGGTGTGCTAAAGATATTCAACTCTGGGCGATTGGATCTACCTGGTTATCCCGAATTAAAAACAGCAGTAGAAAATCTTACCGAAAAAAACCTTATCCCAGGAATAAGCGATTTTGTTTTTGGTGTTGATGAAAAAATTACCCGGAAAATTATCGACAGTATTTCAGGGTTTTACCTGATGGTTGATTATGGACAGATAACTTCCGTTCGTAACCGATTCGAAATCGAAGAAAACAGCTTTTACCTTGCTGTTACTGTGGCTCAACCAATAAATTCTGATAGTATGGATATGGTAGAGGAAGTGCTTATTTCAGATATGGCCTTACAGTTTCTTCGCCAAATTCGAAATCATTTGAAGATGCAGGATCGCGACCGGTTGCTCAAAGAAGTCCAGTTTCCCCACGAATGTATCCCATTTGCTGCTCCCGATTTAAATAATTCTATCGGTTGGACAATGTTCCTGAATAGAGCCAACGCTGGGCTACTTTAAAAATAAAGCAGCCCCCGGTCAAGGTTAGCTCTCTCACCTTCTAACCTTATAAAATGCGAAACAGCCGCATACCCGAGGACTTTTTAAAGTCTTCATTGCGGCTGTTTCGCATTATTATTTGTGAGAGAGAATACAAATCTAGAATAAAATATGAAAACAAAGATGTACACAAGTGCCCCGCTACCATTTATGGGGCAAAAAAGGAGGTTTATAAAACTGTTCAAAAGTGCTTTAGATGAATTTGAGGATGCAAAAATTTTCGTCGATTTGTTTGGAGGTAGTGGTTTGCTAAGTCATATAACAAAACACGTCAGAACTGATGCAATTGTTGTATACAACGATTACGACGATTATCACTTAAGGCTAATAAACGTTGATAATACAAATAGTATAATCGATTCAATTCGGGAAATGGTTGTTGGTTGTCCAGAAGACAAGAAACTCCCTGCAGCTATAAAACAATCAATAGTTGACTATCTGCAGAACCAGGAGCAAACCCTCGGTTATATAGATTATATTACAATATCAAGTTCGTTACTGTTCAGTATGAACTATGCCGAAGATCTTGATTCGCTTCAAAAACAAACCTTTTACAACTGTGTGAAGAAAAATCCATACAACGCTACTGGTTATTTAGACGGATTACACATTGTGAAGTACGATTACAAAGAGCTCTTCAATAAGTACAAAAATCTTTCTGGTGTTGTGTTTTTAGTTGATCCTCCTTACCTGAGCACCGAAAAAGGCACTTATCAAAATTATTGGCGCTTGGCCGATTATTTAGATGTATTGAATGTTTTAAAAGAAAATAGTTACTTCTATTTTACCAGCAACAAAAGCAGCATATTGGAGTTATGCGAGTGGCTTGAAACTAATCTTTCAGCAATTAATCCATTTCACAATTCAACAAAAAGAGAGATGACTGTGAATGTAAATTACACCTCTAGTTACACAGATATTATGCTGTACAAAAACATGGTTACAAGTGGTGATTTCCCGGACTGGAAATAATAAAGCTGTTAACATTTTATATTCTGGAAACCAGGTTGGCCAGATGAAAGTGTTAACGATTTTGCAGCGGCAGAAGATCTTGAGCAGCTGGATCAGCTTGCGCGCTGTTAACAATCACATTTTTTTTCTACATTTGATATATGGATGACATGGATCGTTATACCCGCTTCTATCAAACACGTGTTAAATATGCACTAATTATAATAGGAATTCTTTTGGCTGTTATATTGCTACTTGAACTAATCGATCAAATTTTCAACACAAATATTATTAACCTTTAAAATCATACGCTATGAAAAATCTATTGTTGATCTTTATTCTCTCACTCCCTGTGTTTTCTTTCGCTCAAAATAAGATAGTACTAAAAGATAGTACTGAATTTATGGCTGTTGTAGATGGCTTATATCAAAAGACACTCGTTTTTGAAGATGATATTAAAGCCTTGGGGGGTGAAGATCGCATTGGTATAGAATTGGTTTATTCTATAATTGGCAAAACGCCGAACTATCGTAAAAAAGCTATATTAAAGAAAAATCCCGATGTGATATTTGTTGATGCAGAATACACTAAGCAAGACGTAAAAAAGTATGCATATGGTACCCAGAATATACCGTCTGATGGTCTAACAGCCGGAGACCATCTGTTTAGGGCTGGGAATCGTTATTTAACAGGTCTAGGAGTTTCTATTGTAGGTGCTGCTATGACCGGATACGGTATTTCTGAAGAAGATGATTCAATATCTATCGCAGGAGGTGTTACGGCTCTGGCTGGTTTCATTATTGGCGTTACCGGGCATATTGAACTTCAAAAAGCCGGTAAAAAAATGAATAGCGATGCAATAACCCTATCTGGTGCTTCGCAAGGAATTGGCTTAGCTATAAATTTTTAATATTATACATAAGTTGAATCGCCGGTTGCAATCCACACAACCGGTTTTTTTATGTCATATCAAAAAAAAAGTAACAAAAATGTTACTAAATACTTGCAAGAAAGTAACAAAAATGTTACATTTGAAGTATGAAATCGAAAGAGATCATTAAGTTCATTGAAAAGGATGGTTGGTACTTAGTTAGGCAAAAAGGAAGCCACATGCAATTCAGGCATCCTGAAAAACCCGGACTAGTAACCATTCCATTTCATGGTGTGAACAAAGAAGTCCCCAAGGGACTTGAAAGTTCAATTTTAAAACAGGCAGGGCTCAAGTAGCCCTGCTTAAAAATAATAACACTAAAAGATAGTTTAAAATGGTAGTTAAAGTGTTAGTTAGGCCCAACAAGGATGGCTGGTGGGCTGAAGTGGTAGATCTTCCCGGATGTTATTCGCAAGGCGATACATTGGAAGAGTTAAAAGAGAACCTTAATGAAGCCATCGATTTACACATTGAAGGTTTAGTCGAGATTGGAGAGGCGCAAGATGTTGACGATCGATTTATTACAGAAGAGCTTGAATATGACATTAAAGTAGTTGTCGACGAATTATTCAACGGCCTACCTGTTCCTGTTACTGAGGTGGCCAGTCGCTCCGGTATTAACCGGTCTTTATTAGCTCAGTATAAAGCAGGTAGGGAAATGAGCGAAGATCAGGCTCGCAAGATTTTCAAAGTAATAAAAGAGGTAGGAGAAGAACTCTCCGCTTTACCCTTGTAATTTCCAAAGCCGGTTGCAATCCACGCAATCGGCTTTTTTATTTCCCCACTTCTCGCTCCTGGCTTCCGTTCTGCCTCCTTATATCTGCAACTGATCACTTTCTTTTTGTCCTTTTCTGAATAAACCCTGTTTTCCATCTTGCCGGTATGTTATCGGCAAAGTACAATAAGGCATTAATCAATCGCGAATTCATGCGGGGACTGGCCGACGAAACCTTCTCCGACATTTACAGCGTGCAGGCCAATATTGCCCAAAACCATAAGGGCAGTGGCGAATTGTATCAATTCCTTTCACGAAAACCTTATACTATCGTTAGCACCGGGTTCGGAATCCGTGGCGAATTGCCATATCCAATAAAGATCCGCTACATGGATATGAAAACCGACCCCAAAACCGGAAAAACCAAAAAGAACTACCAGCCCATTTACAATAAAATTGTGTGGGGTTTTGTGTATGGCTACCTCTATAAACAACTTATGTATGGTATCAGCCAACAATTAAACGAAGCCATTATTAACCGCCTGCAGGCCGCAGGATATAAAATGCAATAGCCATGAGTAACCTGCAAGACGATGTCCGGAAATTCATTCTCGAGATAGAAGAAAGCAAAAACAACGGCGAAACCCTCGCTCAGCTCGAAAAGCTTCAGAAAGAGACTGCCAAATACCGGCAGGAAAACGAAGAGCTGCAGAAAGTGATGGCTCATCTCGATGCAAAAGGCCAGCGCAATTCCAAAACATACAAGGAGATGGAGGCCAAACTGAAAGCCAACAAAACAGCTATTCGTCAGAATGGTGTGGCTATGAAAGGTCTTGAAAAAAACCTCGATCTGGTTTATATGTCTTCCGGGCAATTAAAAAAACGAATGCGTGAACTGCAGTCGGCTCTTAGTACTACTAGCAAAAAAGCCAACCCAGCAGAATACAAACGTCTTGAAGATCAGATTAACGACGTAAGTATTGCCATGAATAACCTGAAAGGGAAATCGAACCAGGCGAATGGATATCTCGGAAAGTTAAAAGGTGTTGCAGGTGGATTGCTTCCGGCACTTGGTCCTGCTGCACTTGTTGCCGGAGCTGCAGCAGCAGGAAAGAAAATATTCGATCTTACAGATCAAACAATGGCATACCGCCAGCAAATTCAAAAACTAACCGGCGAAAGTGGTCAGGCGTTGGCCGATCTTACCGCTCATATTGATGCATCGGCACGTACCTTCCAGAAAGACTTTAACGAACTGGCTGTTGCCAATCATAATTTTGCGGAGAGCATGAAGATTAGCGAAGAAACTTCACAATCGCTAATCGATAAAGGTTTCTTAGCAGGTGCCGATGCTTCAGGTGAGTTCCTAGATAGACTTCGCGAATATGGCCCGCAATTCAAAGCTGCAGGTTTGTCTGCAGAACAGGCAATTGCTGTAATGACTCAGGAGGTTAAATCGGGTATTTATTCAGATAAAGGTTCCGACACAATTAAAGAGGGTACCATCCGCTTACGCGAAATGACCGATGCCACACGTCAGGCACTTGATGGTATAGGAATATCCTCTTCAAAATTAGAGGCTGATCTAAAGAAAGGAACGCTTACATATTTTGATGCTATTCAGTTGGTGTCCGATAGGCTTGGCGAACTACCGGCGCAAAGTTCTATGGTGGGCACTGCCATTGCCGATATTTTTGGTGGCCCTGGTGAAGATGCGGGCCTTGAATATATTAAAATGCTGGGCGACGTAGATTCCAGCATGGACAAAATGATTGAAGGTGCTGGAGAAACAGCCGTTGCTCAGCAAAAAATGCTTGTTGCCAATCAGCGGCTTTCGAAAGCATGGTCTGATCTACTAGGGACCGGCACGGGAACAATGACTCGTTTAAAAGCAGGTGCCAAATCTCTACTAGCCGATGGGTTAATTGCAATGACGAAGGGGCTGGCCAGTGTTCGCGATTGGTTTGTGGCTATTTACAACGAAAGTCTTCCGGTACGCGCTGGTATAAACAATATGCTGGCCATGTGGAAAACTGGCTTTAATTTGGTAAAAACTAACCTGCAGGCAACATGGGAGACACTTCGATTAGGTGCAAGGCTAATTAAAGGAGTTCTTACTCTCGATCTCGATTTGATAAAAGAATCGTTTAAAGATGCCAAATCCGCAATAAAAACAAAGGTCGTCGAAAATGCAAAGGCCGTTGGTAATGCCTGGGTAACTGCATACAACGAAACGGTAGATGGAAAGCTGCAGCCTGTCAAACAGGTGGTTGAAATTGAGACCCAAACAACAAATACCACTAAAGAAGTAAGCAAAGGAAATGCCGGTGGTTATTCTGCGCAGGCAGGGGTTAATAAAGCTGTTAAAGAAGCAATCGCGATGTGGGATCAGCTGGAAGCTGTTGCTGTCGAAGGGCAAAATACGATCGAGAAAGAGATGGACGCTATTCTTGACAAACAGGAAAAGGCGAATGCCCGGAGAGCTGAGCAAGCTAAAAATACTAGTGAACAATTTACTCGTTTCGAGTTACGACAGCTGCAGGAAAGGAAACAGGCATATATTGACCTTGCTACTCAGATGGGGCAAACATTTGGTCAGCTCATGGCTGATCAGGAGTCTGGACTGAAGGATTATTTAAAGGCAAGTATACTTCTGGTTCTGGATATGCTACACCAGGTTTTAATTATCAAAAAAGCCGAAGCAATGTTTAACGGCTTGGCAAGCATGAACCCTGCCCAGATAGCTATAGCAATTGCCAAAGTTGCTGCGATGGAAGCAATTTATCAGGCTGTTAGGTCTAAAATTTCAGGAGGTATGGGCGGTGGATCCGGATCTTCTGGTGGCGGCTCATCATCTTCGGCCAGTTACGGAAGTAGATCGTATGGCAATTCCAGTTATTACGCTTCAAATAATGTGGGGCAACCGGTTAATGGGTCTGGCTCGCTCAATATGCTTGCTTCCCAATCTCCAAACCCTATACAACCTTACGCAGATCCCGAATTAAAAGAGCTGATTGCTGACAACATAAAAAGCAACCAGGAAGCTACACGGGCTGCAAATCGCTTGTACCAAGAAGGAACATATACTCGGCTTTATGGCAAAAACGGATTTTACGAAAAGGATGAATCTGCCAAGCGCCAGGAACTTGGATCAAGCATGTAGTTGTCCTTTAAACATTGAACTCTAAATTTTAAACTCGCATATGGCTTTAACAATAACAATACCAGGAGGAGCGGTTCAGTTGCATGGTACAGAGGTGCGTGTAAAAATAAATACCGATAAAGTGCAGGGAAGCCTTTACCGTGTTTTGCTTAAAATATCGAGCGATGACGGCAAACTGGATGGAATGCCACAGGAGGAGGAAAACATTCCTGATAGTAACGGAGATGCATGGTTTGATATTGCCGGTTATTTGTTTCGCCGTTTTGTTCCGGGTTTTTCAGAGAATGGTGGCGTACTGGCGACTGAGCGAACCGATATCCCCACAGTAATTTCGCTCGATATTGGCGAAAGCTATGTGGATGAAAATTCAGTTCGTCAGCAAAACTGGGCTGAGCTGGCAGACGATCAGTATAAAATTACGGTACTGCAGGGTGGTTTGTCAGAGCTGGAGAAAAACATTTACAGCGATTTGGCTACCAATTGGTACTCCGATTTTATTGTGGCCGGGAAATGGTTGACCGGCTTAGTGTCGGGAACAAAAATAGCACCAACAAGTAAGGCAAAATTGTGGTGTATTATTCCAGGTGCTGCAGCAATGGATCTTACTTTTAAAGCTGATTATGTTCGGGCAGATGGCAGTACCGGAACAATTTCGCAGGCGGTAACGATTAATCCGCTTAGTATGTACGAGTTTTGTGTTGATGTTGAAACTCTGGGCATCGATGTAAGCAGTGCAAACCCGGTGGTTAGTTACGAGTGCTATCTGGAAGATACCGGTATTCAAATCATTGAAAATTTCCAGTTCCGGATTGATTACAATTATTATGAGTTCAACACACAATTGTTCGCCACTAACCGATACAGCGGAGTAGATCCGTACTGGTTTACCGGTAAAGTAAAAACCAATTTCCCGGCAGAGCACACTATCTCGCAACGGATTGCTCAGGTTGGCGATACGGCCAAGCATCGCACACAGGTTGTTTCGTCGAAATCAGGTCGCAGGAAATGGATTATTAACACCGGAAACAATAAGGACTGGGAAGAAATAGAAGCTTTACCCAACTTGATATTAAGCCGCCAGTTGTGGATTATTCACAAGGGGCAAATTGTGCCTGTAAACATCGAGAACAGCGAAGAAGCTTTGGGAAGCATTGAAAAGAATCTTCACGACTTCCCGCTGGAATTGATTGAGGCACACACTAGAAAGTATTGATATGGGCGTAACAAAGCGAGTATTAAAACGAATGTTTAAAGATCCGCGCATGTCGCTGTTAATCGACTGGATGTCTAAAGACGATACCGACTGGATGTTTGGCGAAGTGTTGAGCGGTGTTATTGATGGCAGCAACCGGGTTTTTACATCCACAAAAACACCGCTTAACGCCACAAACGTTGCGCTGTTTGTGGCTTACGCTTTCGCGCTAAAACCTACTGATTTTACTGTGGTAGGGAATACTTGGACATTGAACGAAAATATTGTTGCTCCCGACGGTGGAGAACGTTTAATCGCATTTTATAAATATTCAAAAGCTGAAGCATGAAAAAACGATTTTTAATACTCCTGTTTTTTATCCCGATATTGGCTTTAGGTCAGGCTGAACAGCGATGGGAACGCATAAAACCAATATCGGCACAGGTAGAGTTGGCAACGCCAGATACTGCCGATTGGTTACTGATCGAGGATGTAAGCGACGCCAATGCACGTAAAAAAATATCGGTAGCGGCACTTACTGCCGGACTATCGTTGAATTTCGACTCTGTTTCATTTACCCAACAATTTTTTCGCTCCGGGCAATTTGTTGCCGGGACTGGCGATAATGTGGTAACGTTTAGTTCACCATTTCCCGATGCGAATTACTCGGTGTTTGCAAACGCCACTTCCGACAACCCGCGTCTTCAATCTTTAATAATCCGTAACCAAACGGCGGCAGGCTTTACAATAAAAGGAGTAATTGATACTGCACTGGTTAACTGGACTGCACAACGTGAGGTTGAAAAACTTGCCGCGCTGGTTGATAGTTTACAGCGAGTAGTGCAGAATATTAGCGGAGCCGATTCTTTAGGTTTGCGTGGTGATACTATTTCCATTTATGCCGGTGATTCGTTATTGAGTTCTATTGTTCTGCCCGTTTCTGAAGGTAGTGGTGTTTCAGTTTTCAGGTACGACAAGCTACTTTCAGACAATGAGACTGTGATTGATATAGGAACGGATGTTACATCCTCAACACTGGTTTTTGTCAATGGTTATGCTGTAAGCAACTTCTCCTATTCAGGTACCGAGGTAACCTTGAGTATGAGCATTAATGAAAACGATTATTTTACGGCAGCTTCAGCCGGAGACACTCCTGTTTATTATGACATATTAACAACCGGCGAAACAGTAGTAACTCTGCCATATACAGCCACAGTGAATTCTCTTGTATTCTACAATGGAGTACTCCTTAAACCACCTCAGTATTCAGGTAGCTTGAATCTTGGCTTGAATGTATATCAAAACGATAATTTAATTGTAAAAAAATGAAAAGACTAATTTTCGCAATACTTGTTTTTGCGGCGACAATAGCTACTGGACAAACTCCTATTAGGTTTATTTCTGTTGATAATGATTTAGATGTATTTGAAGGTCCATTGTCTGTTCCCACATTTATATATGATATCGCAGCCGGTGAGTTATATGCTGTAGAGTTACCAATAAACAGCGGGGAAAGTATCAGTACATCTATGGCTGAATTGAGTCAGCCAGATCCTGCTGAAACTGATCCTGTTTTTTTAGCCTGGGATAAAGATTACAACGAGTTGATTAATACGCCCACAATACCTTCCGGGAATCAAATAATTGATTGGACTTTGTCAGGTCAGGGAACGATTGACCCTTCGAATTATACTGATAATAATACACAGTTGAGCGACGGTGAAATAGCAGCTTTGGGTTACATAAAATCTTATACCGAAACTGATCCTGTTTTTTTAGCCTGGGATAAAGATTACAACGAGTTGATTAATACGCCCACAATACCTTCCGGGAATCAAATAATTGATTGGACTTTGTCAGGTCAGGGAACGATTGACCCCTCGAATTATACTGATAATAATACACAGTTAAGCGACGGTGAAATAGCAGCTTTGGGTTACATAAAATCTTATACCGAAACAGACCCCGTTTTTTTAGCCTGGGATAAAGATTACAACGATTTGATTAACCGGCCCGCCATTCCAAGCGGAAACCAGATAATTGATTGGACTTTATCAGGTCAAGGAACGATCGATCCTTCGAACTACACTGACAACAATACGCAGTTAAGCGATGGAGAAATAGCAGCTTTGGGTTACATAAAATCTTATACTGAAACCGACCCTGCTTTTTTGGCTTGGGACAAGGATTACAACGACTTGATTAATACACCAGACCTTAGTGTTTATTGGAAATCTGATGGAACTTCTACTGCAACGGATAATTGGGATATGTCACCTTATAGGATTTCAGCGAGTGGTGTATCAACATCATGGGGTGTAACTACGTCACAAAATGTTGGGGCTTTTAATGCTATAATGGGTACTAGTGGATCTGCTACTTGGTTATTGTCTGGAACAAGTGGGGGTGTATTTAAAGGCGGTATCCAACTTTTAGATTGGGGTGGCATAACAAGGTTTTATACTGGTTCAAATTTTTTCTCATTTGATGAGTCTCAAGGTTCATTAACAGCTAATGGGTTTGTGAAATCAGGTGGCACGTCCTCTCAATTTTTAAAAGCAGATGGTAGTGTTGATGGAAGTACCTATTTAACATCTTACACTGAAACTGACCCAATTTATTCATCTTGGGACAAAGATTACGATGATCTCACAAACAAGCCTACGTTGTATGAAGGTGAAACTTTAAATACTCCTTCTACATCTACTTCTTATACCGAGCAATGGAGCGAAGGTAATACGATAAATCTTCCTCAGTTAACTGGAAATACAACATTAAATATTCAGAACATTCGCGAGGCAAAAACATCACAAATAAGGGTTATTCAAAATGCTTCATCATCCTATACATTAACCCTTAACCTTTATTCAGATAGTGGAAGTACGCAATTAACGAAAATATCCTTCGGCGCAAACACAGACATTGATTCTACAACCGGAAATGTTACCAAAATAGTTTACCAAAGAATAGGTAGTAGTGTCGATGTTAGTTATCAATATCAAAACTAAAATACCATGAAAAAGTTAGTAGTTATACTTGTCACATTCTTGCCCCTTTTGTCGATAGGACAAACATTATGGTGGGGAACACAAGATGCAGAGGGTGGAGGTGAATTCATATTCACGACTTGGACTTCAAATTCATATATATCTAATGGTTTTTCAACTTCGGGATACGACAAAAGAATACAAGCTTTTGAGATATCTGGAACATTTTACTGTATAGAGTTTGAAGGGTCGTCAAATATTAGAGGCTATTACTGGAACGGCAGTTCTTGGTCAACATCTACTTCGATTATTAGCGGTATAGGAACTTCTAATATCGAGACATTAACCACAATCGAACTAGGAGGAACTACATACTTGATAGTAGGATTGTATGATGGAAATTGTACAGGCTATTACTGGAACGGCAGTTCTTGGTCAACATCTTCATATATCACTAATGGGATAGGAGATGCAGGCTCTGTAGCAAGGGTAGAAGCTTTTAGGATATCTGAAACTCCTTATTTATTATCAGTGTCCGGGAATGGATATGCAGATGGCTATTACTGGAATGGCAGTTCTTGGTCAACATCTACTTCAATCTTAAGCGGACTGTCCAGATTTGGATACTACGGAGGAATAGAAGTTTTTGAAATATCAGGAACTGTTTACCTACTATCAGGTATAAATAATGGAGGTTATGACAGCTACATATGGAATGGTAGCTCTTGGACATCTTCTTCTACTATCACAAATGGATTACCAACAAATTTAGATGAAGCAACCCCAACAGTTATATTACTTGATGGCTATTACTACATGTTATTAAGTCAATACTACGCATCACCATTATTAGGATTTATAGCAGAATAATATGAATAAACTATCATTGATGCTAACAATAGTGGCTTTAGCAACCACATCAGCAGCTCAAATCAAAATCCCATTGGATACAACACTCGCAGTTGTTAATTCTGAATGGATGTATGTAGCTCATGTCGATTTACTGCAGCAGCAAATAGAAGTGCCATTAGAACAAGACTCTGTCATATTCACCTACTCGGAGTTCCCAAATGACCTAATCGAATACAAGCTAAGTAAGCAAGGAGATTATTGGGAAAACGACACTTGTTACACCTACACAAACAGATCGTTAGTGAGGCAAACTTATGCCGGTCGGCTTATCGTTTATCAAATGGTTTTAAAAAAGGTATATAAAGCCACTGAAAAAAATATTGATAAACGACTGAGGTATCTAACCAGGTATGCGAAGGATAATGGCTACAACAACTTGGAACTGTATAATCTTTTACTACTCGATTCAATAATAGTACAATGATGAGAACGAAGGCATCAATACTAACAGTGGTTTTTCTTTGTCTTTTCATTTTGACCAATGCACAGACATGGGACAATACAATAGAATCAATTGATACAACCATAATTGGAAAAACTCTTAACTATAGAGGCTCTATCATTGATTTAGATGATATCTCTTTTCATCAATTTTCTTATGATTCCTTAAACTGGCACAAAGAAAAAACAGATAGCGACGTTTGGATGCGATTAAGTAATACGAATCAAACCTCTTGGGTCACTATTCCTATTGTTCCAATTAGCAACGACACAGACTCTACTAATGAGATTCAATTATTGACGACAGACTTTAGTCCAGGGAATATTGGAATAACAAAAGGAGAGGTACTAAATATAAATGTTAACGACAATGATAGTGACCCGATCAATGAAATACAAACACTATCCATTAATGGAGATACATTGAGTATTGCAAAAGCCGGTTATGTGCTACTTCCTTCTTTTTCGATCCCAAATTTACAACAAGTAGTATCGGTTGGTGGAACAACATCGCTGCCTATTGAAGTAAACGGATTTACTAGCTACAATAATTCGGCAATAGATGGAATACTAGAGGTCACAGACAGTATTATTATTGGAGGAACGGTAACTGCAGATTCAGCTAAAACAATATACCAACTGGCCAGACTCGATCAGGTAAATAGAATTGTTGGCGATGCACTAGACACTATCACAACAGGGGGCCCGAGTTATCCACTAACATCATCGAATATTCCTTACTGGAATGGATTAACGTTTGACGATTCACCTTTTATAACCGATGGGACAAATGTGGCAATTGGCGATGCGTTGAGTAGCTCCTACAGAATGAGGGTTAGGAGAGAAACGTCAGGCTGGGCAATGGAAATATCGAACGATTATAGTACGTCTGGTGGCTCATATGGTCTTTATATTAATACAATCGGTTCTTCTTCTGATAATATTCCTCTCAATGTAGAAGGTTCATTCCTGGTGTATGGCGACGGTAGGTTAAAGGCATATGGATATGGCTCTAGTTCCATATTTACAGGTACGGTTTATAGGTACTTAGCCGTTGATGAAGATGGAAATGTTATTCAGGCCACAGGAACTGGAACAAGCGGGGGTGATGATTGGGGCAACCAAGTGGTAATTCCTGATGGTACTACTATAGATGGTACTGGTGTAACTGGTGACCCCTTAACTCTATTAGTGGGAGGTACGCCTTCAAATGGTTATTCAATAACTTATAATAATGGGAATCTATTGTGGTCTGATGTTTCTGGTGGTAGTGGATTGTTAAGCTCAGGAACTTATGGGCCTTATACTACAGATCATTTCGGGATTGGTGCAGCTCCATTGTCATACGTTCCTTTTCGAGTATCAACAAGCCAAAGTGGATATCAGGCGGTTCTTGACAATAACAACACAAACGGTGGTGGCATTGCAATAGATGGCAATGATACTGATGGCGATCAATACTTATTTGATGCTAGAAACTCTGGTACACCAAGGTTTCAAATACGTACCGATGGAGCTTTGTTTGTTCAAAATTTATCGAATGGTTCAACCACATACACTTTGTATTACGATACAACAACGGGAGAGGTTTTTTACGGATTAGCCCCCGGTGGAGGTGGAGGAACTGGAACCGTAACAAGTATAGGATTGGCAAGTTCTGATTTTTCTATCTCAGGGACTAATCCTATTACGGAATCCGGGACATTTACCATCGATCTTGATAATGATGCTATTTCAAACCAACCGGAATTATCAAGCGGTTTGTTAAGTACCGATGAACTTCTAATATCCGATGGTGGGATAATAAAGAAGATGAACATTAGTGTGATCGAAAACTACATGCAAAGCAATCTTGATTTGGGAGGTTCCGGAGCGCCTTTGGATGCAAACTACCTCGTAGGTTCTTCTAATTCTACTCTTACTAATGAAATTATTGTTGGCACAACTCCACAGGGAGATTTAGGCAATACATGGTCTAGTCCAACCGTAGAAAAGATTCAGAATTATGCAGTAACAACAACAAATCCTACTGATGGGAAAATATTAGTTTTCCGTGAATCATCCAATGCTTACGTTTTAGAAGATAAACCAATATCGTCTGGCAATCCTGCGTGGGGTGATCTCACAGGGACAATTGATAATCAAACCGACCTTATCACTTATTTATCGAATAACTACCAACCTTTAGGAGCCTATTTAACAATTGAAACAGACCCAATATTTTTAGCTTGGGATAAGGATTACAACGACTTAATTAATACGCCCACAATACCTTCCGGGAATCAAATAATTGACTGGACTTTGTCAGGTCAAGGAACGATTGACCCTTCCAATTATGTAGATAACAACACTACTAATTTAGGCAAGAGCACAGCGAGTCAGTTCACCTATATAACTTCAAATACAGGGGCTAACACGCAACTGTACTGGACGGGTACACAGACGCAGTATGATGCGCTTGGAAGCTATGATAATCAGATAATTTACTTTATCGAAAATTTATAAAATGAAAAGACTAATTACAATACTATTTATTATTCCGCTTACAGTATTAGGCCAGATAAACGATAATTGGGATGCCGTTAAAGTAGGTAGCTCCGACATGAAAAAAATCTATGTTGGTAACACTCTGGTTTGGCAAAAATTACCTTATTACGTAGATAACGGAGGATTAGCCAGTTCAACCGGCTCGACAATGAATGTTAGTTATCCGTCTGGCGTTAGTGTTGGAGATGGTTTAATTTTAATCTTTAAAATATACGCAGGCGATATAAATGCAGGTAGCCCACCACCGGCACCTTCAGGATGGACAATAATTGGTTTTTACCAGGATATCGGCTACGATTTTTATGCAGCAGTATATTACCGTGTTCCAAGTTCTCCTTTATCGGGAACCGTGTCATTAACGAATACCTATTCTTCCACCATAAATCAGAACGGAATTATTTACAGGTACTCGAATGTTAACGGGGCAGATGCTACGTTGGCTTCGGTTGGTATGTATTACGGCTATTCATTCTCCATCACTCCAACACCTGGTATTGATGAATTAGGAATTATTACTACTGTCAATTTCACTTCCGGCGAAGTATCAACTTCCGGTGACTTTGTTGAGGATAGTAAAATTGTTGATTCAGGAACAAGTGTAACAACAGTAGCCTTGTCGAAAATTGGTGATGGAACTCAAAAAACAGCCTCTTATTCAGTAGCCTCGTTTATAAACTTCGTGATGTCAGGATTCAGTTTCTATTAGTAATGAAGAACAAAACAGATCGACAATGCTAAAACTAACCATTAATAACAAGCCTCTTGAAACCGACAAAAATTTCAGTTGCCGGATATCTCTCAAAAATCCATTCTTTATGTTTAAAGAAATTCGGGGGCCACTGGCAGCCGATATTAGTTTGCCGGTTGAGGGCAACCTTGGCACGCTGGGGAATCCGAACCGGGTAACTAAACGGGCAAAACAAAACGACCGCCATTTTTCGGGCGCAAAACTGGAGCATTTTGGCCGGCCACTTGTACAGGGTGATTTTGTGGTTGAAAAAGCCATAGGATCTGTTGAAGGATGGATACAGAATTACGTCGGTAAACTTGGAGAAGAGTTGCGTGAAAAAAATCTTACGGAGCTTGACCTTGGCGACAACTTAGCATTTACAAACAAAACTACTTTCGATCCCGACACGGATAAATGGTGCACTATTCGCTTTCTGAACCGTGGCTTTTGGAAAGACAAAGGAAAAATGGTTGAAGGCACCGATGGTGTTGACGTGGAAGAACTAACCAATAAATTCGAAAGCCTTGCCGATTTTTTTGTCAACGAGGATGCCGAGGGTGGGGTTATTACCTCTGCCGATACCGAAGGCGTGGCTGTTGTGTCGCCATTCCCGTTTTTACATTGGTTTATCGATAATCTGCTCCGCCGCAACCAGTTTTACATATCCGATAACTTTCTGAAGTTGCATCCCGATTTTAAGTACCTGGCATTGTATCACAATTTCAACATTCTTAAAGACACCTCTACAACAGAAACACAAGCTTTTGCATGGGCAAACTTCTTCTCTAACCTAACAGAAAATATAAATCTAGAGAAAATATCATCGTCGACATGGGACCTGGCTTCATTTGCAATACACGATCTTATGCCCGATTTCGATGTGAAGAACCTTTTTCTATCGTCGCAAAATACATTCAATTTCTTTTTCTGGTTTAATAACAACCGTACAGTGCAAATGATTGATCGTGAGGCCGTACTCACAGGCGAAGCTTTTGATTTGTCGCAATACCGTGTTAGCGAATGGGAAGTGGGTGAACGAAAAGATGTAACTATAAAATTTGCATGGGAGCATGATAGTAACGATTCGGCATTTAACGAGCTTTGGGAGGACCTTGACGACAAGCGCAAACGAATACTCGAGTCAGTTAATACCCATGCAGATCTTAAAAGTATTTTGTTGCCAAAAGAGGAGGGAGATATTCGCCTTGTGATATCGGAAGATACTTATTATGAGTACGGACTTTTTACTGTAGGCGAAATTTTTGGAGGCGAAGATAACGAGACACTGATAAAAGACTGGAAACCTGTTTCTATTGGTTTGCAGAACTATTTCTTTAACGATGGTGACCGTGACCAGGAAGAGATAAAAAGCAACTTCTCTACACTTCGAATGGCTCCTGAAGGATATCCGGTAACTTATCAGCCTGGCAATTCAAAAACATTTTCGAGCATTCGTGAGCAGTTTTCTCCACGCTTGCTATTTTACAAGGGAAACAACCAGGGAGGCGACCAAAGCATCTCGGGTAAAAAATTTGATTGGAAGGGCGATGCCGGATTTGTAGCAAACCGCTATCGCCTTACTGCTCCTTTCTTGGCGGGCTTATTACCAATTGAAGCTGACTTTAGAGTTCCGCCCCGAATACTTCATTATTTGGTAAATAATCTTTACCAAAAAATGAAAGACGTTGAATGTGAATTTTTAATTGAACAACTGGACGGAGATCCGGGGCCGGAAGAGGAAACGCTTATCCGGATAAAAGCCTATAAGCTGGAGGATAATTTCTGGCAATTTAATCCAGGATCTGTTCCGGGAGGCGGCGACGGAACTACGCAGCAAGTAGTGCCGGCAATAGTTGGCATTAATCAATATGGTAAACCTTATTTGCTCGACGAAACGGGGCAGTTTATTACCACTTCGGTTTTTGGCGATATATCAACCGCCGACTATGCCGAACATTCGGCTGTTGATTACGATGCTGCCAGTAAGCAACTCGTTGTAGGTGGAAATAATGGAACCGTTCATATTTACGACTTGTCGGATGGGATACGTATGCGGAATGTGTACATAGAAACTGCTGGCACAACGATTAACAATAGTGTTTCGGCGGTGCGTATTACTAATGGAAAAATACTGGTAGGGTTTGCCGGACTGGTTGATGGCCAACGCTGCTTTTCAGTTTTCGATGCACGCGATTTTGATCTATACCCAACAGAATTTGATGGACTTATTTTTAAAGGTGGCAACGGAAGCATTGTAGATACTATTCGTGGTTTTGAATATTACAACGGTTATTACTACATGGTTTCTAAGGTTGGGGAAATTGGACGCTGCAATGATACCTTTACTACGTTCGACGAATTTTTTGATGTAGATGTTGACTTTACCTGTATGGCTCAAACCAGCACGCGTATGTATGCATTTACGGTTGAAGAACGCGAATGGAGCTGCTTAAAAAGTAATCCGACCAATTGGGATGATTTCAGAATGATCGATGATGGAGGATCAACCAACCCGGTAATTCTGAGGGCTGTAACGATAGACGATCGTGTGTTTGCATTTACCGAAGGTTTGCAGCGCAGTTTGTTTGTTGTTGATGCTCTGGATACACAAATAAGAGTTCCTGTAATTGACACTGATGGTGTAGCCAAAGTTGGCGGCAATGTTTATGTATCTGCCGCTGCTAAGCTTTATACTTTTGATACCGACCATGTAGATTATACCGGCGTGGCTCTTCCTGAAAAAATGAACATTTTCACTTACTAATTCTGTCCTTTCCTTCTCGTATTTCAGGATGCATATTTGAAATAAACTTCAAAGAAATGCACCAAATTCTTCTTCAAGTAAAAGAAGCGTTAGGCAAAACAGCCGTTGCAGTTGGGGCTCCTACAGCTGGCGGCACTGTCGGAATCGTTTCTTTTTTCGAACAAATTACCCCACCGCTTACCGTATTGTCACTGATCATCGGTATTGTTTTGGGGATTCTGAGCTATCGATTAAAACTACAAAAAGACAAACGCGAGAGAGATGAGCAAGAAAGAAGATCGCAAACAACGCAAAAAAGAGCGTCGTAGAAAGCGAAAGCTCTGGTGGCAAAACTCCGGGCTTAAAATGGTACTTGATTCATTTTGCTTGATTTTAAAATTCAAACAAAAATTAAAATGAAAACAGTCTACATTCTCCGTGATACAATTGGACGAAACCAAAGTTTGGCAACTCAATTAGTTATTGATCATGGTCGTGTTTTGTATTCAGGTCATTTACTTGAAAGAGGATGGCGTGATAATGAAAGAAATATTAGTTGTGTTCCTGCTGGACTTTACGATCTGCAACTAGAGTATTCAGCAAAGTTTAAAAGAAAACTTTGGGAAGCAAAAGGAATACCTGAACGTAGTGAATGCAAGTTTCATTCGGCAAATTTTTGGGATCAACTGAACGGGTGCTTTAGTCCTGGAGAATCGAGGTTTAATATTGGACACGATCACGAATTAGACATGATTTATTCAGGTGATATGCTCGAAATATTTATGAATGCGATGGGTGATGATACCAGTGCAAGGTTGGTAATCATTGACGATAATAACTAGCAAGTGAAAAAAATTTGGCCTTACATAAGTATGTTTTTTGCCGGTGCTTTCGCCGCTATGGTTATGGTTTTTCTGAAGCAGAAACCACAAACAGTAGTTAATGCGGAAACTTACATTGCTAAACAGGAGCAAAAGATCGGAAAGATCAAGCAGAAAGGGCAGGGGAACACCCAGGAGGTTGAGCAGGATCAGGAATTATCCAGAAAAGAAAAACGGGCATTGCGAAAATCAGAACGAAAATCCCGGAAATCGAAACGTAAATAGTGTCCTTTCGATATTGTCAACAAATGAAGAAATTGAAGTTCAATAATTAAAATACTTTTCAATCAATCAATTAAGTTCAATTTACAATGCTATGAGAAATTTACTCGCTTTATTACTTATCATGTTGGTTGGTGTAATTGCTGGATGTAATGCACCACCACAAATCGAAGATCAACAACCATCCGTTTCAATCGTCCAGGATGGAACAGAGGTGTTAGATGTAGTTATCTCAGTTGATGATCTGCATGGCCAAGATCAACTCTTTGCTTCTATAAGTGCAGCTCCGCAATATGAGATTGATGATCCTCCGGAACTGATCGAAGGAGAATCGCTTATAGACTACATTAAAAGAAACTGGAAATGGCTTTTGTCGGTGATTATTTTGCTTTCTGAATTAATTGCTCGACTCACACCAACAGAGAAGGACAATACTTTTATTACTAGGGTTTTGGTATTTGTTGGAAAGTTTATTCCAAACCTGAAGAAAGGAGGTGGCACGCATGCCACACCTGGTTAAACGATAGACCCGTTATCATTTTTTTCATAACTTGATTTAATTTATCTCAAATCCCGTTGCATAGGCAGCGGGATTTTTTGTTTATTTAAACAGATCGGCTTCGAAGGTTATCATTTGTTTTTTCAGGCCGGTATCGGTGATATGCACGTACACCATTGTTTCCGAAATATTGCTGTGTCCGAGTAAGCTTTGTAGTTGTGCCAGATCGTTTGTTTTTTCGAGCCAAAGTGTTGCAAATGTATGCCTGCCACTATGGTTCGTGATCTCTTTTTCAATGCCGGCGGTTCCAATTATTAGCTTGATATATGAATTCATTTTTTGCTCTGATATCGTATCGAATAGCTTTCCCGACGTCTTACCTTCATCCTTGATTAGTTGTCTGGCGTATTTATTTAATGGGATCCTAACAAGGCTCTTCTTCATATTTTTTGTTTTCGCAGCATTGAATATTAGCATCTTTCCTGATACGTTATTTACATCGATCATTTTTAAGTCGGATATTCTAATTCCGGTAAAGCACATAAATAAAAAATGTCGTAATACTTTTAGCTTAGCATCTGTAAATTTTTTGTTTTTGTATCCCTCCCAAAGTGTTTTTAATTCAATAGCAGAAAGGTAGGATCTGTTTACACTTGCTCTTTTAAGTTTTACTTGGCTGAATGGGTTTTCAGTAATAATTCCCTTCCTCACTGCAATATTAAGATAGGTTCGAAATACGCGCATTTTACCGTGTATAGTATTAATATCGTTATGCAGCTCTGATTTTAACCAACGGCTGTATTTTGAAATATAATCTGGAGTTATTTCTGAGAAAGCAAGTTCTGTCCGGTAGCCTTTCATTATCTCGATAACCGATTTATGATGCTTGTAAGTACCTGGTGCAAGTTCATTTTTTCTTTCCTTTAGTGCTTCATCGAAAAACGAATAGAAGTCGATTCTTCGAGCCGGATTTTTCCACTCATTTTTTAGAAGTTCAGGAGTTAAGTGTACATGCTGCAGCCGGTATCGAACGAATATGTCATTCATACGGGCCTTACATTCCTCGATAATAAGGTTGCCATCTTTCGCTTCTTTTGATTTCCCCTTAATTTTTTTGTTCTTATAATCCCACTTCCCGACTTCACAGCTTACCCCCGTATTGAACTTTAGGGACTTATAATCAATGTGTACAATTAAATAAATAGCGCACTCGCCATTTTTCTTAGGTGATTTTTCGTTTATGAACAGTTTCGTTTCAGGCATTTTTCTTGAATGAAATTAGAATGAATAGGGTTCGAAAAATGAAATCTGAATGAATCTTTTGCTTTGTTAATCTCGGGAACACCATAGTAATTAGTTTATTACATTTGGCGTTCCCGAGAATGGTGATCCCACCGGGATTCGAACCCAGATCATAAGAACCGGAATCTTACATTCTATCCATTGAACTATGGGACCGTTATTGGCTGCAAAAATAACAAAATTCCATAATCATCCCGTATTTATTTAAGCTCATTCAGCGAAGTCTGTGGCTATTCGGCTATTCGCGTATCAAATAAGTATTATTTGTTAAAATGTTGATAAAATAGAAGCTCCTGATTAATAGACCATGGCATATTGGATTACTTTTGCCCGTGAAAGGAGAAGACTAGTTATGGAGGAAAGAGTTAACCTGGCGCAAGCAAATTTTAAGGCTTATTGTGAGTCTTTTAATGAATTAACAGATCAGCAGCAGAGAAATTTTACCATTAAATTCGAGCATTCGATACGTGTGGCAAGCATCTGTAATTCGATTGCGCTAAAATTGGGATGGACAGAGGAGGAGAGAGGTATTGCTTGTATTGCCGGAATATTTCACGATGTTGGGCGTTTTAAGCAGCTCGTCGAATTCGATACTTTTAACGATACGAAATCGGTTGATCATGCAGAATATTCTGTTCAGGTAATTGACGAGAATAAGTTTTTAGTCGGATTGACCGATGAACAGCAAACGGTCATCCTGGAAGCGATACGTTATCATAATAAGCGAGAATTGCCACGCGATCTTCCGCAAGATACGTTGCAATACGCCAAGTTGTTACGTGATGCTGATAAGCTGGATATATTGAAGGTTATTACAGACTATTACAGTAATCCGAAAGCTACACCAAATCATACACTTACCTGGGAGCTGCCAAAAGGGTCAACAGTAACGCCGGTAGTCGCGAAACAAGCCTTGGCTGGAAACCTGGTAGCGAAAAATGATGTTGTCAATTTGCTGGATATTAAAATTATGCAGCTTTCATGGGTTTTTGATCTGAACTTTAAGCCTTCTTTTCAGTTGCTTATGGATAAACGTTTTTTGGAAAAAATATATGCGTCTTTAACCAAAAGCGATACTATAATTCAGATTTACAGAATGGTAAAGGTGTTTGCAGAGAACAAAATTTTGGCTGATGCAAAAAGTTATTAAAGCGATAACCCGAAAACATAATGAATTGGTTGATATTACCGAGCAAGTTAAAACAGCTGTTCAGGAATCTGATATTGAAACAGGAATAGTAAATGTTTATGTTCAGGGAGCTACCGCGGGAATAATGATACAGGAGAACTGGGATGATTCTGTACAAAACGATGTAGTTGCTCTTTTTAATAAGTTGATTCCTGCCGGAGTTTGGGAACACGATGCTCAGGATAGTAATGGCGACTCGCACCTAAAAGCCGGAATTGTTGGTCCGGGAGAGAACATTCCAATTATTAAAGGGAAGATGGGATTATCTACCTGGCAAAATATATTCTTGTGTGAGTTTGATGGCCCCCGTGCAGAGAGACATGTTGTAGTTACGATTTGTAAAGCGGATTAAGAATGGGGCGAAAACTGGTTTGTATTTGTAGTTTGGTAACAGAAGACGAAATTTTAGACGTTTTAAAAAAAGGTGCGTTAAGCACTGAAGATATTCAGAAACATACAACTGCTGGTACTACCTGTGGCCGTTGCCTGATGGAAATAGATGCGATTGTAGACGAATATAATCGAAGTAAACCCGAAGACCAGCAAAAGAAATTGAATTTTGGTTTTTAATATCTGTTTACTCCTGTTTTTTTATTACCTACTTTTTTTGTGGATTTTTCTTGGTAAAACTCAATTTTTCATTGAGTTCAGAATCTTCTTTTGTCAAATTTGGTGCTGAATAAAAAAGAAAAAACCCGGAACCGTCACACCTGATCGGAAGCCGGGTTTTAAAAACACAACATCAAATATCTTTAGAAGTATCGTGGCGATACCACTTTTTCTTTCTTAAATTTTAATTCGTAAGAAACCATAACTTCATGAGTTCCGTTATTGTGGTTTTTCAAGTTGTTGGTTGAAAAATCAATAGCGTAACCTAAACGTAATTTCCTGTCAAATATCCATTGAGCGATAAAGCCATAGGAAGATCCGGTTCTGTACATGGCTCCCAACCATAGTTTCTCTTTTATCAGGAAGTTTCCTGTCATATCAAATTGAATAGGTGTACCTGTTTCTGAAGTGAACGATGCTTTGGTAAGCATAGTTGGTTTGAACTTCACATTCTCGCCCAGATCAAAAACTGCTCCGGCAATTAGGAAGTAGTGTCTCAGTTCTGCTTGAATAGCATTACTCTGCATGTCTGAGTCTATATCGATGTTAAGAACTCTTGGAACTGAGAACCCAATATACGCTCGTTTGCTGTAAAGGAATGCTCCAATACCGAAGTTTGGTTTTGTACTGTTTACACGCCCTATAAAATTAGGATCATTGGGGTTGATAATGCTATATTCCTGTAGATTATTTGAGTAGTTTATAAGCCCACCTTTTAATCCAAGCCTCAAATTAGTCTTGTTGCTAAGAGGAAGTAAGTAGGAATAATCTACAGAGACATCAAAACGTTTTACAATTGAAACTTTATCGCTAATCACATTCAGTCCTAATGCAACACGCTCATTCTTGAGAGGCGCTTGAAATGAAAAAGTGTATGTATCAGGAGCACCTTCCCAGCCTTCCCACTGGTTGCGGCCAAGTACCATGAACCCTACGGATTCCCATGTTCCTGCATAAGCAGGGTTAATGGTTTGCGTATTGAACATGTATTGTGTAAACATTGGGTCTTGTTGAGCATTTGATGTAAATGCAGTCAGAACTATTGCCAGAATCCCTAAACCTTTGATAATATTTAATTTTGTATTCATCGTTGTCATTTTTTTCAGATTAAACATATAATTAAGCATCATCATTAATTGTTTAGGAATATTGAACCTGTAATTGGCTCGTTTCCATTATTCAAGTATAAGATATAGAAGTATGTCGCGGTTGGTAGATGGTCGTTGCCAATTTGCATGTTATTCATTGATTTGCCATTCCACCATGCCTCTGTAGTTCCCCACTCGGTGTAATTACCGTAATTGGACTTTTCGTAGATCAGGTTACCCCATCGGTTGTAGATTTCAATCTTAGCATCAGGGAATGTTTCTCCAAAGATATCGAATATTGTTCCTGCGTCATCTTTCATTACAATTTGGAAATAATCGTTGTAGGTATCACCATTTGGCGAGAATCCGTTAGGAATAAATATGGTTGTTGCCTGTGGTCGATTATTTGGATCTTCTGGACTTTCTATCACATCTCTCCAATCTCTTATGTTGTTTGCAGTATCTGCAGCCATATCCTGAAGAGGAGCATAGCTACCAATGGCATTTAATCCGTGTAGCCATTCCCCATTGGTATCATATGAGTCGTATGCATCGTCTAGTCCATCACCGTCTGCATCAGTACCAATGAAATCAGTATCTGCAATCGTATCGTGTGGTGCTGCATCCCAACCTTCTATCCAGTCAGCAATGCCATCACCGTCAGAGTCTTCATCTAGATAATCGGGAGTTCCATCACCGTCCATGTCTACTGGCGGATAATATATTCCATCACGGTCGTATCGATCATCCCAGCCATCGCCGTTTTCATCAGACCCAAGAGGTGCGAAATAGTCATATCCCTCGTCTGAACCATAATCGTAAGAACCATATAATATACCCTCTGCAATGTTTTGCTGCCATTCGATATTATCCGGAATTCCGTCGTTATCAGAATCAATATCAAGTCTGTCAACAATTCCGTCACCATCGGAATCCAGTGTTTCCTGATTCAAAGCGTAACTTTCTTCGTCAATATCCAAAATACCATCGCCATCATCGTCAATATCAATTACATCCGGCACTCCGTCACAATCTGTGTCAATAAGAATATTGATAGTAACAAGTGCTTCCGAGCAATCGTTTGTATATATATCATGACATACAGTGTAAGTAAACTGAATGGTAGTTGCTGTAATAGTTTCACTATTATAAGAGAGATCACCTGTGGCTAAATCAAGTTGAACTCCTTCCGGCAGGTTAGTGGCTGATAGTGTAAATCCTCCTCCGTTTAGGTTGTCGTTTTCTAAAATATTAAGGCCACCTGAAACTTCTCTATCTCTACAAACTACAATATCAAGAACGTCTGATTCTGCTTCAACGTTTCCGCAGTTAGCTGCACCCGACTCAACTGTTACACTAGCAGTACAAGTTGAAGTATTTCCACAATTGTCAACGACGGTCAGTGTTACATCGTTGGTACCTACGTTGTCGCAAGTGAAGTCGTATCGGCTGATAAATATGGTGTCAATACCACAGTTGTCTGTAGATCCTCCGTTTAAGTCTTCTGCATTTATGCTGGCCAAACCATTTTCGTCTAATTGAATAGTGACATCGGTACAAACTGCTGTTGGAGCTACGGTATCCATTACTGTTATTATTTGTACCTGAGGTTCTGCCTGATTTCCACAAGCATCTGCCAGGTTCCAAGTACGAGTAATCACCCATTCTCCAGCGCACGATCCTTGTTCAACTTCATCAGTGTAAGTTGCATCAAGTTCAGCGCAACATACATCAGATTCACTAGTTACATCGCCGGTAACTTCAACGCTGGCATCGTATTGACATTCTTCACCAGAATAAATTGTTATATCTTCCGGAGCTGAGAATGTTGGTGCATCAGTGTCGATGATCGTAAATGTTGCTGTAGTTGAAACTGTATTTCCACATGCATCAGCAGCGGTAAATGTTACAGTTGCCGAACCAGTATTGCAACAAGCTAGTGTTAGCGATTCAAAATCGTTGATCCATGAAATTGTTCCAAATCCGGCTTCAGCAGCACCTGTGGTTCCAATTGTCTGTAACCAATTTTCAAGGTCTTCAGTGTTACCTTGTCCATCACACTCAACAATTAAGTCACTAGCTTCAGCAGTGAGTGTAACCGAATTTTCACTTAAGATTGTGAGATTAATGGTCAATGTACTATCACAACCCGCTGTATTGGTTAGGTTTTGTACATAAGTTCCGGATTGAGTGAAGGTTTCACCATTAATTGTAATTGTTTCACAATCCGTAACATCAATCGTATCAGAAGTGCTGTTCAGAACTGTCGCTATAATAGTTAATGTGCTATCGCATCCTGCTTCGTTTGCCAGATACTGGAAGTAGGTGCCAGATTCAGTATAAACAGAATCATTCACAGTCACTACACCACAGTTTTCAACTTCTATGGTTTCAGAAGTGCTTTTCAGAACAGTAGCCAAAACAGTCAGAGTGCTGTCGCATCCTGAAGCATTTGTCAGATGTTGAACGTAAGCGCCCGATTCGGTATAAACAGAATCGTTCACTGTCACCATATCGCAGTCTTCAACCTCTATGGTTTCAAAAGTACTGTTTAGAACAGTAGCCATAATTGTTAAAGTACTGTCGCATCCTGCTTCATTGCTTAACTCCTGCGTATAAATTCCTGAATTATAATAGTCGATACCATTTACAGTTAATATATCGCATGCTGTTTCATAGATTGTATCTTGAGTGCTGTTTAATATAGTAAGATCCAAAGTAATTGTGAAATCACAGTTATCATCTGTAATCAAATGTTGTGTGTAAATACCGCTTTCGGTATAGGTAATTCCATTTAATTCATAAAAATCACATGCGGTTCGTTCAACCGTTTGTTTATCACTGTCGTTTACGATCAAGTTGATGGTTAATATGCTGTCGCAACCTGCTGCATTTTCTAATTTTTGCAGATAAGTTCCAGATGCCGTATAAGTTGAATCGTTGATAGTTAGTTGATCACATGCAACTCGTTCAATAGTCTCAAATGTCGGTTTCAGTATGGTAGCATTAACTGTCAATGTACTGTCGCATCCTACTTTATTAATAAGATTTTGCGTATAAGTACCTGAAGCCAGATAACTAGTGCCATTTACAACAACTGAGTCACAGCCTTCAACATCGATCGTATCCAGTGTACTTTCTAAAATTGTTACGTCAATAGTTAAAATGCTGTCACAACCGGCACTATTTTGAAGGTATTGAGTATAGATTCCGCTCTCAGTATAAGTGCTGTCATTTACTCTAACTATATCGCAATTTACTCTGTAGATTGTTTCTTCTCCGGCTGGCAGTACCTCAAGGTTTACAGTAACCGTACTATCGCAACCTTCAACGGTTTTAAATACAACGTCTTTGGTTCCCGGAGCAATCCAGGTACTGTCTCCCCAGGTAAATCCTGAGACTGCAAAGTCAGCTTCGCACATTGAGCTGTCAACCGGAATATTTTCCAGTGCTGTGTAAGTATTATTAATGTTCAGGGTAACAGTCACAATGCTGTCGCAACCTTCAACAGTTTTAAATACAACATCTTTCGTTCCCGGAGCAATCCAGGTACTATCTCCCCATGTAAATCCTGATACTGCAAAGTCAGCTTCGCACATTGAGCTGTCAACCGGAGTATTTTCCAGTGCTGTGTATGTATCATTAATGTTCAGGGTAACAGTCACAATGCTGTCGCAACCTTCAACAGTTTTAAATACAACATCTTTCGTTCCCGGAGCAATCCAGGTACTATCTCCCCATGTAAATCCTGATACTGCAAAGTCAGCTTCGCACATTGAGCTGTCAACCGGAGTATTTTCCAGTGCTGTGTATGTATCATTAATGTTCAGGGTAACAGTCACAATGCTGTCGCAACCTTCAACAGTTTTAAATACAACATCTTTCGTTCCCGGAGCAATCCAAGTACTGTCACCCCATACAAATCCTGAGACTGCAAAGTCAGCTTCGCACATTGAGCTGTCAACCGGAGTATTTTCCAGTGCTGTGTATGTATTATTAATGTTCAGGGTAACAGTCACAATGCTGTCGCAACCTTCAACAGTTTTAAATACAACATCTTTCGTTCCCGGAGCAATCCAAGTACTGTCACCCCATACAAATCCTGAGACTGCAAAGTCAGCTTCGCACATTGAGCTGTCAACCGGAATATTTTCCAGTGCTGTGTAAGTATCGTTAATGTTCAGTGTTACGGTCACAATGCTATCGCAGCCATCAACAGTTTTAAATACAACATCTTTTGTTCCCTGAGCAATCCAAGTGCTATCTCCCCATGTAAAGCTGCTAGTCGCAAAGTCCGCTTCGCACATTGTGCTGTCAACTTTTTGGTTTTCATCAGCCGAGAAGGTTGGGTTAACGGTTATTGTGAATGTTTCCGGAGTCCCATCGCAATCTAAGCTGTTGTCACTGTTTCTTGGAATAACAGTAATAGTCGCACTGATTGTAGTGTCTGTTGTATTTGTTGCAATAAAAGAAGCAATATTTCCAGTTCCGCTTGCAGCAAGCCCTATTGCTGTATTATCATTTGTCCAATGGAAGCTATCTGCATTCCCGGTAAAATTTATGTTTCCTGTGTTGTCATCAGCGCAGAATTTTAGGTCATCAACCGTATTTACTGTAGCTGTGGGTATAATAGTTATCGTAGTTGTGTTACTTATATCATCTGGACAGCCAGTAACTTTTACCAATCTTCGGTAATCGGTTGAGGCAGTTAATGCGGCAGGAGAATAATTTTTTGTAGTAGCTACATTTGACCAGTTGCCTGCGCCTGCCGGAGAAGATTGCCATTGATAGGTTGGTGTAGTTGTTGCAGGCGTTAAGGTAACAGCTGTACCAGTTAACTGATTTGGTGCTGTGTTGTAACAGATTGTTTGAGCAGCTGAAATTGAATTTGTGGAAACATCCGGGCAATCACATTGGATGCTTTGTTCACCACTATTGACTTCGCATAAAGTACTTGACTCTCTCACATAGAAAGTATGATTCCCTTCAGAAAGACTGGTGAAGACACTGTCGGATTGCCATGATCCATTGTCAACTTTAAATTCCAGCGTGCCTGTTCCTATGGTTGCAATGACTTTAACCGAAGAAAGGTTACCGCCAACACATACAACATCCAGATCTGTTATTACCGGTTTTTCGTTAATTGTTACGGTTGCATCAACAACGTTTGAACAACCGGTAGCAGTAAGTGTAACCTGCGCCCAAAGGTCAGTAACATTATTTAAGTTAACGTTAGTAGGAGTAGTTATTTGTGTTCCTCCGTTTCCAGGTTCACCGTCGAACCAGGCGACAGTTCCAGTTTCCCCGTCAAGTACGTCAGAGTCGAAATCCGTAAGATCAGTAGAAGTTTCGTCAGCACAGATCACGATTTCCGGGTCTTCCGGAGTTGGCAGCGGGTTAATTGTTACGGTTGCATCAACAACGTTTGAACAACCGGTAGCAGTAAGTGTAACCTGCGCCCAAAGGTCAGTAACATTATTTAAGTTAACGTTAGTAGGAGTAGTTATTTGTGTTCCTCCGTTTCCAGGTTCACCGTCGAACCAGGCGACAGTTCCAGTTTCCCCGTCAAGTACGTCAGAGTCGAAATCCGTAAGATCAGTAGAAGTTTCGTCAATACAGATCACGATTTCCGGGTCTTCCGGAGTTGGCAGCGGGTTAATTGTTACGGTTGCATCAACAACGTTTGAACAACCGGTAGCAGTAAGTGTAACCTGCGCCCAAAGGTCAGTAACATTATTTAAGTTAACGTTAGTAGCAGTAGTTATTTGTGTTCCTCCGTTTCCAGGTTCACCGTCGAACCAGGCGACAGTTCCAGTTTCCCCGTCAAGTACGTCAGAGTCGAAATCCGTAAGATCAGTAGAAGTTTCGTCAATACAGATCACGATTTCCGGGTCTTCCGGAGTTGGCAGCGGGTTAATTGTTACGGTTGCATCAACAACGTTTGAACAACCGGTAGCAGTAAGTGTAACCTGCGCCCAAAGGTCAGTAACATTATTTAAGTTAACGTTAGTAGCAGTAGTTATTTGTGTTCCTCCGTTTCCAGGTTCACCGTCGAACCAGGCGACAGTTCCAGTTTCCCCGTCAAGTACGTCAGAGTCGAAATCCGTAAGATCAGTAGAAGTTTCGTCAGCACAGATCACGATTTCCGGGTCTTCCGGAGTTGGCAGCGGGTTAATTGTTACGGTTGCATCAACAACGTTTGAACAACCGGTAGCAGTAAGTGTAACCTGCGCCCAAAGGTCAGTAACATTATTTAAGTTAACGTTAGTAGCAGTAGTTATTTGTGTTCCTCCGTTTCCAGGTTCACCGTCGAACCAGGCGACAGTTCCAGTTTCCCCGTCAAGTACGTCAGAGTCGAAATCCGTAAGATCAGTAGAAGTTTCGTCAATACAGATCACGATTTCCGGGTCTTCCGGAGTTGGCAGCGGGTTAATTGTTACGGTTGCATCAACAACGTTTGAACAACCGGTAGCAGTAAGTGTAACCTGCGCCCAAAGGTCAGTAACATTATTTAAGTTAACGTTAGTAGCAGTAGTTATTTGTGTTCCTCCGTTTCCAGGTTCACCGTCGAACCAGGCGACAGTTCCAGTTTCCCCGTCAAGTACGTCAGAGTCGAAATCCGTAAGATCAGTAGAAGTTTCGTCAATACAGATCACGATTTCCGGGTCTTCCGGAGTTGGCAGCGGGTTAATTGTTACGGTTGCATCAACAACGTTTGAACAACCGGTAGCAGTAAGTGTAACCTGCGCCCAAAGGTCAGTAACATTATTTAAGTTAACGTTAGTAGGAGTAGTTATTTGTGTTCCTCCGTTTCCAGGTTCACCGTCGAACCAGGCGACAGTTCCAGTTTCCCCGTCAAGTACGTCAGAGTCGAAATCCGTAAGATCAGTAGAAGTTTCGTCAATACAGATCACGATTTCCGGGTCTTCCGGAGTTGGCAGCGGGTTAATTGTTACGGTTGCATCAACAACGTTTGAACAACCGGTAGCAGTAAGTGTAACCTGCGCCCAAAGGTCAGTAACATTATTTAAGTTAACGTTAGTAGGAGTAGTTATTTGTGTTCCTCCGTTTCCAGGTTCACCGTCGAACCAGGCGACAGTTCCAGTTTCCCCGTCAAGTACGTCAGAGTCGAAATCCGTAAGATCAGTAGAAGTTTCGTCAATACAGATCACGATTTCCGGGTCTTCCGGAGTTGGCAGCGGGTTAATTGTTACGGTTGCATCAACAACGTTTGAACAACCGGTAGCAGTAAGTGTAACCTGCGCCCAAAGGTCAGTAACATTATTTAAGTTAACGTTAGTGGCAGTAGTTATTTGTGTTCCTCCGTTTCCAGGTTCACCGTCGAACCAGGCGACAGTTCCAGTTTCCCCGTCAAGTACGTCAGAGTCGAAATCCGTAAGATCAGTAGAAGTTTCGTCAATACAGATCACGATTTCCGGGTCTTCCGGAGTTGGCAGCGGGTTAATTGTTACGGTTGCATCAACAACGTTTGAACAACCGGTAGCAGTAAGTGTAACCTGCGCCCAAAGGTCAGTAACATTATTTAAGTTAACGTTAGTAGCAGTAGTTATTTGTGTTCCTCCGTTTCCAGGTTCACCGTCGAACCAGGCGACAGTTCCAGTTTCCCCGTCAAGTACGTCAGAGTCGAAATCCGTAAGATCAGTAGAAGTTTCGTCAATACAGATCACGATTTCCGGGTCTTCCGGAGTTGGCAGCGGGTTAATTGTTACGGTTGCATCAACAACGTTTGAACAACCGGTAGCAGTAAGTGTAACCTGCGCCCAAAGGTCAGTAACATTATTTAAGTTAACGTTAGTAGCAGTAGTTATTTGTGTCCCTCCGTTTCCAGGTTCATCGTCGAACCAGGCGACAGTTCCAGTTTCCCCGTCAAGTACGTCAGAGTCGAAATCCGTAAGATCAGTAGAAGTTTCGTCAATACAGATCACGATTTCCGGGTCTTCCGGAGTTGGCAGCGGGTTAATTGTTACGGTTGCATCAACAACGTTTGAACAACCGGTAGCAGTAAGTGTAACCTGCGCCCAAAGGTCAGTAACATTATTTAAGTTAACGTTAGTAGCAGTAGTTATTTGTGTTCCTCCGTTTCCAGGTTCACCGTCGAACCAGGCGACAGTTCCAGTTTCCCCGTCAAGTACGTCAGAGTCGAAATCCGTAAGATCAGTAGAAGTTTCGTCAGCACAGATCACGATGTCCGGGTCGGCAGGAGTTGGCTGTGGTAATACAGTAATATCTACAGTATCTTTTGCAACACAGCCACTACCATAATCAACAGTAACAATATAATTTCCGCTAAAGTCAGTTGTAGTTGCTTCAAAAGTTGTGTCTAACTGACTGGCTTGAAAACCATTTGGGCCAACCCAATTTACCGAATTGTAATCCGCTCCTGAGAACGACGCAACAAGATCTATTGTAGAACCAACACATATTGAACTATCCAGTGCCGAAGCTTGTACTGAATCAGTACAACATTCTTCAAGGTCAATTTGGATTTGTGCTGTCTGATCACAATTAAATGAGTCTGTTACTGTGATATAATAAGTTCCATCTGAAGTAAGGCCATTTAAATCTTCTGTGGTTGAACTGAATCCATTTGGCCCTGTCCATAAATAGGTATATGGTGGTGTTCCCCCATTAACAGTTAAATCAATAGTGCCCAATGTGCCATTACACAGTATATCAGTTTTGTTTGTTGTTAAACTTAATTCCGATGGAATTGTAATCATTATCGTTTTTGAAGATGGGGTACCTTGTCCATCAGTTACTACCAATTCTACAGAATAGCTTGTTCCTGGCGCACCTGTATAGGTGTGAGTTGGATTTTCATCAGATGATGTATTTTCGTCTGCAAAATCCCATGAATAGGTATAAGTCCCGTCTCCTCCGCTAACAGTAGAATAGAAATTAGCATTTGATTCGGTTTCATCGCGACAAACGCTGTATCCAAAATTAACAGATAGAGGCGCATTCACAATTCTGGTAATGTCGTCGCACATACACTTTGGGCCACCCCAAGCACAGTCTAAATTACTCTGTTGTTTCCATGCCATTCCAAAATTTGAGATCTCCACAACGTCTCCACATGTCCAACTGATTGAAGAAAGCTGAATGAAATCGTTAGGTATTGGTTGGTGCAAATACAAACATTCACTAACATCCTCGTTTACCTTTATATCTCCCGTCGAAGGATCTGTTATTTTTATGTGATAGGAAACAAGCAACGAATAACGAGTTGCATTCCCTGTTACCTCTAACCAAATATAGGCATCGGTCTGTGTACCATTTGTACAGGAAGCTGATAGTGGATTGTGGTTTTCATCTCCCAGAAAATATTGTTGAAACTGAAAGTCTTGCGAAGTACAACTGCTGCACTGGTCTTCTGTTATCGTTATTGTAACAGTAGCTGAAGAGAAGTCGTTATCGGCATCTAAAAGCGAATACTTAAAAACATCCGTACCAACAAAATTATTTTGAGGAGTATAATCAAAAGTCCCATCTTCATTAAATGTTAGACTTCCATGTTTTGGGGCGGAATCTAATTTCCATTTATTTCCTCCATCTTTACTCTTAATGTCATTCGAGTGAACTTCACTAATAATTGGTGTATTTTTGCCTGTTGTAACATCATCATCAAAGGCCTCAGGAGCATGATTTACAGGTTGATTTTTTACTTCGATTGTTTTATCCTCTGAAGCTTGCGTAATATTAAACTCAGAACCAGTAGATCCATTTATTGAGTAGCTTATTATATAATTATCTAGTGAAGTATTAGGGCTAAGTGTTCCTGTTTCTTCGACTGAATAATTACCTTCATCTCTCAATGAGGTTAACAGCTTTTGTTCACCCGACATCAATTCAACAGTCTCATCAAATTGTTCATTGTTAGCAATATTTATTTGGAAATGACGTGGGTCATTGGCTGGAATGCCCGGTTTGCGGGGTAAAACAGTTTTTTTCACAACAATTAAAACCGGATCAACTTTTGGTTTTGGGAAACTCAAAGTTTGGGTAGCATTATCACTGTCTTTGTATGTAACTTGTGCCTCACCATTGGTGTAATAAAGTCCATCTTCATCATCAGCAGTCAAAATATCATCGGTAATAACAATCTGATAGGTAAGTTCTGCATATTTAACATCTGAACCTGGAGAAACCGGAGTTGTTAAATTACCTACCTCCCAGCTAATGGTATTATTTGTTGCATTAAAACTTGAGGTACCTTGCGAAGTTTGAATGTCTTGCACTGTTCCTAAAACGGTGAAACCTTCGCCCATCGGATCAATAACACTTGCCTGTTTGGCAGGTGATTTTATGCTTCCGGCAATTTCCTGAAAGATATTATTTAAGTCGTTAGAACTTGAAGAGAAGTTTTTTCCAGGAGAAGCAATTTGATTTAGAACATTGGTTCCATCATTTCCGGCATCTAAAGCAATTGTATATACAATTGATCCTTCATCTTTGGCAAATCCTGCTTCTGCAATCGCGGAGTTTCCGTGGTTATAGTATTTATCATACTTCTTTCCATCATAGTTTCTATATCTGAACCACATATCTGTACCATCACCGGCAGGACTGTAACTGTATAAATATGCACTCTCAGGTGCATTGGTGTTGGTTTGATAACCGTAGTTTGGGAAGCGTGTAAGATAGTTATCAGGATCATTAAGTTTGTAGCTATATGTTGGAACTCCATCAGAAAGTAGTACTACATTTTTATAATCGGCAGTGGAGTTAGGAGCTTTTAATAACTCTTGTGCTTGTTTTATTCCTGCCTGAGTAAACGTTCCTCCTCCTTCGTCAAGACTATTAATTGCATTAAGCAATGTCTGTCTTTCCGAGTAATCTTTAAAATTGGCATCTACACTTACATTTCTAGCAAAAGACACCAATGCTATTCTTGAGTTAGAGCCTTCAACAAGTAAGGTCTCTACAAATTGTCTCGCAGCTCTTTTGGCATTCGCTAACCTATCTTCGTCGTCCATACTCGCGGAACGATCAATTACTAGCACTATATCAGAGGATTTAGTTTCGTCCCTTCCCTCAATGCGTAACTTTACTTCCCATAAATTAACTTTTCCAGAAACTGGAGTTGCTGTTTTAGATAAACGAACTTCTCCGGGATTAAGCGAATTTACAATAGCAGATTTAGTAAAATTTAGTGGCAATACGGTTTGCATTGCACTTTTAGTTTCAATATTTGAGTAATTTTGAATTATAACAGGTTCTGTTAATTCAACTGGATACGGAAGATTATCCGGGTTTGATTCTTGTTTAATCTGATCCTGAGCATAAAGATTGGCAACACTCATGATGATTGCCATTCCAAGTAACAAGATTTTCTTAAATTTTCGCTTGGGTAAAGATGTTTTCATATCGTCTGTTGTGTTAATATTTACAAAATTTCTCTGTTGGGCACACGGCACAAGAATCCATACTCCTTACAGAATGAATCATTCAGCCATTACTTGCCTTACTTGTCAAAAAATTTGTTGATATGAAATTTTCGGAAAGATTTAAATAACCCCTTATTTTTTATCTACCTTAAATTCCAGAATCAATTATTGCTAATGCAAATTATGACTAAATAACATAAAATCCAAATTGCTTTTTGAGATGCGCCAACTTCATTGTTACCAATTTTAATGTTTAGTACGTTTGCTAAAATGTATGCAATTACTGTGCCCTTGGATGTAAGTGTTTGGAAAACAATGGATAACTGTTTTTGAGGGATTGCTTCTTTTGTCTCATATTGGGACATATATCCCTTAATGGAAAATATAACACTCTTATATCTTTTTGTCTTTTTATACATAAGTTTTGGCTAAATTGTATGTTTGAGAGTATAGAACTACGAGGCTTTTGTGATATGGGCTTTCCTTGCTTTGGTTTACTTTTTCATTTTGCCTTTTTGATTTTCCCCTGGCTGAAATTTTCTATTTCCATTAACATTTGGTCTTCCTTGTTTACTTCAATTATAGAATTCTTATTATTAATTATTATGAACTTAAGATTAAAATGTTTTGGGGCTTAGTTTATGTTCAGTTCTATATTATATAGAATCTTGCTTTCAAATTATTTGAATAATCCGAGGTGCTTCCTCTATATTAAAAATTAGAGTCGTGCATTTGAGCATATTGAAAAGTGTGATGGATGATAAATCAGGTTTCAGAATAATACTATATATTTATCAGAAAAAATTAATAACAATGTTCCGACAAGTAGTTTTATCGTTCGTTTTGATACTGTTAATCTCCTGCTCAAGTGTTGAACCGCCAAAGCCTGTAATGCCTATTCCTTCGGCAAGGCAATTGGATTGGCATGAGATGGAGTTTTATGCCTTTGTTCATTTCAACATGAATACGTTTACAAATATGGAGTGGGGTTTTGGTGACGAAGATCCTGAATTGTTCAATCCAACTGAACTAGATTGCCGGCAATGGGCTCGGGTTTGCAAGGACGCCGGGATGAAGGGAATAATTCTTACGGCAAAACACCACGACGGATTTTGTTTGTGGCCAACAGCAACTACAGAACATTCAGTAAAAAGTTCTTTGTGGAAGGATGGAAAAGGGGATGTGGTGCAAGAGTTGGCTGATGCCTGCCGCGAATACGATTTGAAACTTGGAATTTATTTATCTCCCTGGGATCGTAATAACCCGGAATATGGAAATGAGAAATACATTGAAATATTCAGAGCTCAGTTGAAAGAATTGATGACAAATTACGGTGATGTTTTTGAAGTATGGTTTGACGGAGCAAATGGCGGGACTGGTTATTATGGGGGAGCCAACGAAGAGCGAAGAATTGACAGAAAAACTTATTATGATTGGGAAAATACCCGGAAGATAGTAAGAGAATTGCAGCCCGACGCTTGTATGTTTAGCGATGCCGGACCAGATATTCGCTGGGTTGGTAACGAAGAAGGTTGGGCAATGAAAACTAATTGGGCGCCAATTCGTCGCGATGAGTTTTATCCCGGTTCGCCAAATTATGCCGATTTGCGAACCGGGCACGAAGATGGTACGCATTGGGTTCCTGCAGAAGTGGATGTTTCAATTCGCCCGGGCTGGTATTATCATCCTTCAGAAGACCACAAAGTAAAATCCTTACCGCATCTTTTAGATATATATTATAATAGTATAGGACGGAACGCTTCGTTGCTCATTAATTTTCCGGTTGATACCCGTGGGCTTATTCATGAAAATGACGTTGAACAAATAATGAAGCTGGCAGATGCTGTAAAAGCTGATTTTGCAAACAATCTGGCAATAAACAAAAATGCTGAGGCCACAAATACCAGAGGGAATTCAAGAAAGTATAAAGCAGATAATGTAACTGATGGCGATGCTGAAACTTATTGGGCTACTGACGACGATGTTGTAGAAGCTTCTGTAATGATTGATTTAGACGTGCCCACCGAGTTCAATCGTTTTCTTGTTCAGGAAGATATTCGACTTGGGCAGCGGGTAAAGAAATTTACAGTAGAAGTTCTGATTGATGATCAATGGAGAGAAATCGCTTCGGAAACTACTATTGGTCGAAAAAGGATTTTGAGATTTGATAACGTTACCGCTTCAAAAGCGAGGTTGAATATCCTGGATGCTAAAGCGTGTCCGGTTATTTCGAATGTAGAATTATACAAGGCTCCCAAAATTTTAGTTGAGCCGATTATTCAACGTAGTAAGAATGGAGAGGTAACCATTTCTGCTTTTGATTCAGGTTTGGATATTTATTTTACTCTTGATGGGAGTGAGCCCAATAGCAAATCAATAAAATATGAAAAGCCATTTTTGTTGGATCACAAAGCTACTGTAAATGCCGTGGCGATTGATCCGGAAACAACCAGCAGTAGCGAAGTATCGGTTGCAGAGTTTGATATGGTAAAAACCAACTGGAAGTTGATGGCAGATCTTGCAAAAGATGAAAATTCCGCTAAGATCTTAGATGGTATCGAAAGCACAGCCTGGAGCGTAGCGGGAGATCGTCCGGTTGATCTTGTTATTGATCTTGGCGAGACTGTTTCTGTTGCAGGATTTAAATACTTGCCTGATCAAGGGAAGTGGAGTCCGGGAATTATTTTTGGTTACGAATTATATGTAAGTGCAGATGGCAGGAATTGGGGCAAACCAAAATCGGCAGGCGAATTTTCAAACATCAGAAATAGTCCGGTTTGGCAAACCAAAACATTTGATACTGTCGAGGGGCGTTATATAAAGCTAAGAGCTTTGTCGCCGGCAGAAGAAGGTGGAAGGATCGGCGCTGCAGAATTCGATATTATTACCAAGTAAATTAAACCAACTAAACTTAATAGAATGAAACTACTTTTATTAGTCGTTATTGCGACAGTATTTTTTATTCAGAATGTAACTGCTCAGGAAAAAATATGGGATGAAACCGAAGCCCAGAAGCAGGAACGTATGCAGTGGTGGACTGATGCCCGTTTTGGCATGTTTATTCACTGGGGACTTTATGCACAGGCCGCTCGTCACGAGTGGGTAAAAAAGAGAGAACGAATATCAGACGAAGACTATCAGAAATACTTTGAAATATTTAATCCTGATTTGTTTGATCCAGCAGAATGGGCTAAAAAGGCTAAAGCTGCTGGTATGAAATATGCCGTTATAACAACCAAGCATCACGAAGGATTTAATATGTTCGATTCTGATTATACCGATTACAAAGTAACGAATACTCCTTATGGAAAGGATATTATTAAAGAGTGGGTGGAAGCTTTTCGTGCCGAAGGATTGGGAATCGGGTTTTATTATTCGTTGATCGACTGGCATCATCCGGATTATACTATTGATCGCGTTCATCCTATGAGTGCGAATACTCAGGAAGAATACGACGAATTGAATAAAGACCGGGACATGGGGATTTATCGGGAGTATTTGAAGAATCAGGTTCGCGAGATTCTTACCAAATATGGAAAGATCGATATATTGTGGCTCGACTATTCATTTCCCGGGCAATTTGGAAAAGGCAGGGATGATTGGGGATCGGTTGAGTTAATGAAAATGGTGCGTGAGCTTCAGCCCGGAATTATTGTTAACGACCGTGCCGATTTAAAAGATTATCAGGGAGGTTGGGATTTTACAACTCCCGAGCAGTTTAAAGTTGAGAAATGGCCGGAAGAGAATGGTTTTAAAATTCCGTGGGAAACCTGTCAAACATTCTCCGGTTCGTGGGGATATTATCGCGACGAGCATACATGGAAAAATAATAAGCAACTTCTGGTGTTATTAATAGAGTCGGTTAGTAAAGGTGGAAACTTACTTTTAAATGTTGGGCCTACTGCCCGCGGAACATTTGATTATCGCGCGGATGAAGCACTCGCTGAGATGGGTGAGTGGATGAAATTTAATAGCCGATCTATCTATGGTTGTACGCAAGCACCAGAAGAATTTGACGCGCCTGACAATACAATATTAACATACAACCCTGAAACTAATCGGCTATATGTGCACTTAATTGATTATCCGCTCCAGAATTTTTTGATGCGCGGATATGGCGACAAAGTCAAATACGCACAGTTTCTTCATGATGCTTCCGAGATAAAAATTGGAAAACCATATGGGCACTGGGTTAAACAGGAAACAGGCGAGGACGATATTAATTTGCGGTTGCCGGTGAATAAACCAAGAGTTGAAATTCCAGTAATCGAAGTCTTTCTGAAGTAGCAGTTGTGCAGGTTAGCATTTGGCTTTCATAAATTTTTGTCATTAGTTTGCGTTCATCTTTAACCTATATAGTGATTCAAATAATTTTTAATAAGAAGTAGAAGGGCATGGAAATAAAGAATGATGCAATAATTTTTGGAATTTTGATGGCGATACTAGCCGTGATTTTTGTAACATCGTCGAGCAACAACAAGTTTTTCAAGAAGTTTTATACTTATGTTCCACCGCTGTTGTTGTGTTATTTTGTGCCTGGGCTTTTAAATTGGCCACTAGGAATTGTTTCGGGAGAAGAATCGCAATTGTATTTTGTTGCATCAAGGTATCTTCTTCCTGCCAGTTTGGTATTATTCTGTTTGAGTATCGATTTAAAAGGGGTGCTTAATCTTGGGCCCAAAGCTTTAATAATGTTTATTACTGCAACTTTTGGGATCGTAATTGGTGCACCTATTGCTTTATGGATTTCCGGAATGTTATTTCCCGACATCAAACATGCGCTTCCCGGAGAAGAGATATGGAGAGGCCTGTCTACTATTGCCGGAAGTTGGATTGGAGGTGGAGCAAATCAGACTGCCATGAAAGAAATATACAAGTGTAGCGACGGGCTTTTTTCATCTATGATTATTATAGATGTGCTCGTTGCAAACATCTGGATGGGATTCCTTTTGTTTGGTGCCGGGCGCTATCATAAAATCGATAAACGATTAAAAGCCGACAACTCTTCAATCGACGAATTAAAAACTCGGGTGGAGAATTACAGTGCCTCTATTGCAAAAATTCCAACAGTAACCGATTTATTCGTGATACTAGCTATTGGATTCGGTGCAACAGCATTTGCTCATTTCGGAGCCGATATTATTACACCTGTAATGGAGCGGCATGGTGATTTCCTTGCAAAGTACAATCTAAACTCTCTAGCTTCCGGCTTTTTCTGGCTTATTGTTATCGCCACTACTATTGGTTTGGCGTTATCGTTCACAAAACTGAAAAGATACGAAGGGGCAGGAGCATCAAAATTCGGGAGTGTATTTATATATATATTGGTAGCAACTATAGGTATGAAAATGAATTTTCTTGAAGCCTTTAGTAATCTGCACTATTTTATGATCGGTATAATATGGATGCTTGTTCATGTAAGTATACTGCTTCTTGTTGCGAAACTTATTAAAGCACCGTTCTTTTTTGTTGCTGTCGGAAGTCAGGCCAATATCGGAGGTGCAGCTTCAGCTCCTATTGTAGCATCTGCTTTTAGTACCGCATTGGCTCCGGTAGGTGTTTTATTGGCCGTGTTGGGATATGCTTTGGGTACCTATGCAGCAATTATAAGTACACAATTAATGCAATGGACGTATTAAAAATGTAGCGATTTACTCCTGTTTTGTTTTGTAAGAAGGGGACACTGATATTATTTTTAAACCTATTTGAAACCATATTTACAAGTGCACGTAAATATTACTCCGTTCATTGGATTTTTATGAATGTTGATTTTCAATTGATTAGTATTTTAAGTGTAATTTTCTTTTAAAAAAGTGGTAGAAATGTTTGGTGGTAATAGAACCTTGATTACTTTTGCAGCCGCTTTCGTAGGAGAGTGAAGTTCACTGAGGAAATGGGAATAGGACGGTAAAGGGGTTGTTTGTTTTTGCAGGCAGTAATGCTTGGAAAGAGAAACAAAAAAAGTTTCAAAAAAATCTCCTAAAAATTTGGAGGGTTAAAAAAGATACTTACCTTTGCAGCCGCTTTTGAAAAGAAGCGATGTTCTAACAACGACTGAGGGAAGCCACATGATAGAGATATCAGGCGAAACAGGAGATATAGTCCGGGAAAAAGATCAAGAAAATAGCTTGAAAATTTTTTCAAAAAAACTTGAAAATTTTTGTTGGATTAAAAAAGATGTTTACCTTTGTCGCCCCGTTAAAAGGGAAACGAGTTCTGGCAAATGAGGGATGAAATAAGAGATGAAGATTGCCAGTAAAAGATATAGAAAAGTAGATGGCCGGCATTAATAGGTAAAACAAAGGTGCTGGTTTTTTTACGCAAGTTCTTTAAAATTTTGAAGCATAAAAAAGCAAGGTTTAACCAACTTTGTTGATTTCTGAGAGACAATCGATCTGGAGCGAAGGATATTTAAACTTTTTAATTTACAACGGAGAGTTTGATCCTGGCTCAGGATGAACGCTAGCGGGAGGCTTAACACATGCAAGTCGAGGGGCAGCACGGACTTCGGTCTGGTGGCGACCGGCGCACGGGTGCGTAACGCGTATGCAACCTGCCTTGTACAGGAGGATAGCCCATGGAAACGTGGATTAATACTCCATAGTATTGTTAGATCGCATGGTTTAACAATTAAAATTTCGATGGTACAAGATGGGCATGCGTATGATTAGCTAGTTGGTGAGGTAACGGCTCACCAAGGCGACGATCATTAGGGGTTCTGAGAGGATTATCCCCCACACTGGTACTGAGACACGGACCAGACTCCTACGGGAGGCAGCAGTGAGGAATATTGGTCAATGGGCGAGAGCCTGAACCAGCCATCCCGCGTGCAGGATGACGGCCCTATGGGTTGTAAACTGCTTTTCTATACCAAGAAAGGTTGCTACGTGTAGCAAATTGACGGTAGTATAGGAATAAGCATCGGCTAACTCCGTGCCAGCAGCCGCGGTAATACGGAGGATGCAAGCGTTATCCGGATTCATTGGGTTTAAAGGGTGCGCAGGTGGGCTTGTAAGTCAGTGGTGAAATACTGCCGCTTAACGGTAGAACTGCCATTGATACTGCAAGTCTTGAATATGGTTGAGGTAGGCGGAATGTGTTGTGTAGCGGTGAAATGCATAGATATGACACAGAACGCCAATTGCGAAGGCAGCTTACTAAGCCATTATTGACGCTGAGGCACGAAAGCGTGGGGAGCGAACAGGATTAGATACCCTGGTAGTCCACGCCGTAAACGATGATCACTCGCTGTTTGCGATACACAGTAAGCGGCTGAGCGAAAGCATTAAGTGATCCACCTGGGGAGTACGATCGCAAGGTTGAAACTCAAAGGAATTGACGGGGGCCCGCACAAGCGGAGGAACATGTGGTTTAATTCGATGATACGCGAGGAACCTTACCTGGGCTTAAATGTAGAGTGCATAAGGTGGAAACATCTTTTTCCTTCGGGACTCTTTACAAGGTGCTGCATGGTTGTCGTCAGCTCGTGCCGTGAGGTGTCGGGTTAAGTCCCATAACGAGCGCAACCCCTACCGTTAGTTGCCATCAGGTCATGCTGGGGACTCTAGCGGGACTGCCACCGTAAGGTGAGAGGAAGGTGGGGATGACGTCAAATCAGCACGGCCCTTATGTCCAGGGCTACACACGTGTTACAATGGTCGGTACAAAGGGCAGCTACACAGCGATGTGATGCTAATCCCAAAAGCCGATCCCAGTTCGGATTGGAGTCTGCAACCCGACTCCATGAAGTTGGATTCGCTAGTAATCGCGCATCAGCCATGGCGCGGTGAATACGTTCCCGGGCCTTGTACACACCGCCCGTCAAACCATGGAAGCTGGGGGTGCCTGAAGTCTGTGACCGCAAGGAGCGGCCTAGGGTAAAACCGGTAACTGGGGTTAAGTCGTAACAAGGTAGCCGTACCGGAAGGTGTGGCTGGAACACCTCCTTTCTGGAGTTTCAGATCAACAGTTTTGTTGACGAAATCGACAAAGAAGGACCTTGCTTTTTTTACAATATTAACAAGAGTTACAAGCGGGAGCTGTTAGCTAGAAGCTCAAGGCTCAAAGCTTGAAGCTTGGAAAAACAGTCCCGTAGCTCAGCTGGTTAGAGTACTACACTGATAATGTAGGGGTCCCCAGTTCAAGTCTGGGCGGGACTACAGTCCAGAAAACAGAAATAGTTTAAAAGTAAACGGTAGAAATACTGAGAAATTGAAAACTGTGACTGTTAACTGAAAAACCGGGGGATTAGCTCAGTTGGCTAGAGCGCTAGATTTGCATTCTAGAGGTCAAGGGTTCGACTCCCTTATTCTCCACACGAGACTGAAAAGTCGAGATGGTGCGCCACACCTAAAATGGCAAACGTTCAAAAACGAAATTGAAATACTGAAAAGACAGAACAAGTTTACATAAAAGCAGTTTACTGCAACTTGAAGCTGTCACGAGATAAGGCTGGTGCCTTGATTTAGGGTTCGATTCCCTGGTTATCTACGTACTTGACGCTAAAAGCTATCAGCTTGAGGCTAAAAGTTAAAGTTCTTTGGCATGTTGGGAAAAATAAACGATAATTACAAGTTAATTATCGAGAGTCAAATCACAATTTTTAATTAGAGATACGACAATTTTACAAGAGATATACAAGTGAATCAATACGAGGATTCTATCTAAAGAAAGTTACTAAGGGCGTACGGAGGATGCCTTGGCTCTCAGAGGCGATGAAGGGCGTGACAAGCTGCGATAAACTGCGGGGATTGGCAAATACGAATCGATCCGCAGGTACCCGAATGGGGCAACCCATCCATTTATGGATATCCTGGGTAACCAGGAAGCAAACCCGGTGAACTGAAACATCTAAGTAGCCGGAGGAAAAGAAAATAATAATGATTCCCCTAGTAGTGGCGAGCGAAGAGGGAATAGCCTAAACTGATATTGTTTCGGCAATGTCAGGGTTGTAGGGCTGCAATATGGAGAAGTATTTTGAACTGGAACGGTTTTGGAAAAGCCGACCACAGAGGGTGAGAGTCCCGTACAGGTAAGCAATACAATCCTAGCAGTACCCTGAGTAGGGCGGAACACGAGAAATTCTGTCTGAATCTGCCAGGACCATCTGGTAAGGCTAAATACTACTGAGAGACCGATAGTGAACAAGTACCGTGAGGGAAAGGTGAAAAGCACCCCGAACAGGGGAGTGAAATAGTACCTGAAACCGTGCGCTTACAAGCGGTTGGAGTCTGTATTTATACGGATGACAGCGTGCCTTTTGCATAATGAGCCTACGAGTTAGTCGTTACTGGCAAGGCTAAGTCTTTAAGAGACGTACCCGAAGCGAAAGCGAGTCTGAATAGGGCGTAAAGTCAGTAGCGCTAGACGCGAAACCTTGTGATCTACCCATGGCCAGGTTGAAGTGTTGGTAACACAACATGGAGGACCGAACCAGGAAGCGTTGAAAAGCTTTTGGATGAGCTGTGGGTAGGGGTGAAAGGCCAATCAAACTGGGAAATAGCTCGTACTCCCCGAAATGCATTTAGGTGCAGCCTTGTGATAGTTTTGCAGAGGTAGAGCTACTGATTGGATGCGAGGGCTTCGCCGCCTATCAAATCCAGACAAACTCCGAATGCTGTCAAAATGTTTCACAGGAGTGAGGGCATGGGTGCTAAGGTCCATGTCCGAAAGGGAAAGAACCCGGACCATCAGCTAAGGTCCCCAAGTGTATACTAAGTTGAACAAACGAGGTCTGATTGCTTAGACAGCTAGGATGTTGGCTTGGAAGCAGCCATTCATTTAAAGAGTGCGTAACAGCTCACTAGTCGAGCGATCGGGCATGGATGATAATCGGGCATAAGTATACCACCGAAGCTATGGATTTGTACAATGTACAAGTGGTAGGGGAGCATTCCAAACAGCGTTGAAGGTTTAGCGTGAGCTATACTGGAGCGTTTGGAAAAGCAAATGTAGGCATAAGTAACGATAAAGCGGGTGAGAAACCCGCTCGCCGATAGACTAAGGTTTCCTGATCAACGCTAATCGGATCAGGGTAAGCCGGGACCTAAGGTGTACCCGAACGGGGAAACCGATGGCAAGCAGGTTAATATTCCTGCGCCTTCTATACAATAAAAGTGACGGAGTTGTGTAGTTGCTACGTGCTGACGGAATAGCACGTTGAGCCTAGCCTTCGGGCGAAGCGAAGTAATGAACCAGCTTCCAAGAAAAGCGAGTATAGAAGCCCGTACCGTAAACCGACACAGGTAGTCAAGGAGAGAATCCTGAGGCGCTCGAGTGATTCGCGGCTAAGGAACTAGGCAAAATGACCCCGTAACTTCGGGAGAAGGGGAGCCAACCATTTCGGTTGGCCGCAGAGAAATGGCCCAGGCGACTGTTTATCAAAAACACAGGGCTCTGCTAAATCGAAAGATGACGTATAGGGCCTGACACCTGCCCGGTGCCGGAAGGTTAAGTGGGGATGTTATCGTAAGAGAAGCATTGAAATGAAGCCCCGGTAAACGGCGGCCGTAACTATAACGGTCCTAAGGTAGCGAAATTCCTTGTCGGGTAAGTTCCGACCTGCACGAATGGTGTAACGATCTGGGCACTGTCTCGGCCGCGAGCTCGGTGAAATTGTAGTAACGGTGAAGATGCCGTTTACCCGCAACGGGACGGAAAGACCCCGTGAACCTTTACTGCAACTTCGCATTGACTCTGGGTAAGTGATGTGTAGGATAGGACGGAGGCTATGAACCGGGTTCGCCAGGATTCGGGGAGCCATCCTTGAAATACGTCCCTTTGCTTACTTGGAGCCTAACCCTGTACAACCAGGGGACATTGCGTGGTGGGTAGTTTGACTGGGGTGGTCGCCTCCAAAAGAGTAACGGAGGCTTCTAAAGGTGCGCTCATGGCGATTGGTAACCGCCAGCAGAGCATAATGGTATAAGCGCGCTTGACTGTGAGACCGACGGGTCGATCAGGTAGGAAACTAGAGCATAGTGATCCGGTGGTTCCGCATGGAAGGGCCATCGCTCAAAGGATAAAAGGTACTCCGGGGATAACAGGCTGATCGCTCCCAAGAGCTCATATCGACGGAGCGGTTTGGCACCTCGATGTCGGCTCGTCACATCCTGGGGCTGGAGAAGGTCCCAAGGGTTGGGCTGTTCGCCCATTAAAGTGGCACGCGAGCTGGGTTCAGAACGTCGTGAGACAGTTCGGTCCCTATCTGTTGTGGGCGTAGGAGATTTGAGAGGACCTGACACTAGTACGAGAGGACCGTGTTGGACATACCTCTAGTGTACCTGTTGTGGCGCCAGCTGCATTGCAGGGTAGCTATGTATGGATGAGATAAGCGCTGAAAGCATCTAAGCGCGAAGCTCACCTCAAGATGAGATCTCCATTAAGGGCCGTAAGAGACGATTACGTTGATAGGCTGCAGGTGTAAAGGCTGTGAAGTCAAAGCCGAGCAGTACTAATTGCCCGAAAACTTTCTATAAAAGGATTGTCCTTGTATTGAGAATTTGTACTCTCTTCCCAACTGCCATACCTTATTTATTGGTATTTTCTTTTTAACAAAAGAGAAGAAAGTAAGCCATACGTTTCCCTGCTGGTAATTGAATCAGTATAGACGAACGATTTTAGGTGGCTATAGCGACGGGGTACCACCTCTTCCCATTCCGAACAGAGAAGTTAAGCCCGTCAGCGCCGATGGTACTGCGTAAAAGTGGGAGAGTAGGTCGCTGCCAACTTTATCTTAAGCCCGATTCTTATAGCAAGAGTCGGGCTTTTTTATATAATAACGTCAAAAGTTCTGCGTTTAAGAATCAAATTAAATCTCTTCATCGATGAAGAAGTACTTGACCGAGCTAATTAATTCAAATTTATTTTTTTTGTCTCTTGTTGCTTTTGCTGCAGTATTGCCACTGTCAATAGCTTTAGTCTCAATAGTTGGAGGTGTGGTTTTACTTGTTGCAATTATTGAAGACAACTGGAAGACAAAATGGGAGAGAATAAAAGCAAGAAAATTAATTCTCTTGGTTCCGCTTATTTTCCTGATTTATTTACTTAGTTCTTTATTAACCCTGAAACAAGATAATTCGTTTTACGACGTTCAAAAGGCATTATTTTACTTCGTGTTTCCATTGGCTTTTAGCATGGGAAAGAATATTAATCAATGTCAAAAGCGATTTGTATTTTATACCTTTTCAGTATCAATAGTATTTGCAATACTAGTTGCAATATTCCGATGGAAATTCATTATAGCCGAAAGTGGAAACTTTTCCGTTCATAACATAAGCTTGATATCTCATATCCGTTTTAGTTTTCAGTTGATCTTAGCCATATGGTTTTGGGGATTATTTCTGATTACAAATGTTAAGAGTTTATCATTGCAGAAACGGACATTAATAGTGCTTCTAATGTTAGCCTTTCTTGGTTACCTAATGTTTCAGCAATCTTTAACAGGAATAATCGCTTTTGCCAGTAGTATACTATTTTTTCTTTTGTACCAATTTCCTAAAATTAAGCTGGAATGGAGAGTTCCGGTGGTGGTGGTGTTACTGCTGATGGTATTTGTGCCTATAATTTATCTGAATAAAGTAGTAGACAATTTCTATGATATTGAAACTGTAGATCAAGAGAATATCGACATGATGACTGGTTACGGAAATCCCTATGCACATGATTTTTCGCAAAAACTGGTAGAAAACGGGCATTATGTTTATTTATATGTCTGTAAAGATGAGATGCGTGAGGAATGGAATAAAGTTTCAACATCCAAATACGATTCTATTGGAATAAATGGCTACCCGGTTTCTGCTACTCTTATTCGGTATCTGACTTCAAAAGGATTAAGAAAAGATGCGCAGGGCGTCCAAGCCCTAACCCGAGCTGATATCGCAAATATTGAATCGGGTATGGCAAACGTAATTTTCCAAAAAAAGTACTCTCTGTATCCACGAATTTATCAAACCATTTGGGAGTATTATGTATATTCTCATACCGGATATTCAAATAATCAGTCATTCTCACAACGCATTGAGTTTGCAAAGGCAGCGATTACAATAATTAAAGAAAATTGGCTTTTAGGTGTAGGAACAGGCAAATGGAAAACTGCCTTTTCCAACGCATTTAAAGAGAATCATGCAAAACTTGATGAGAGTCATTATGCATCTTCACACAATCAGTACTTAAATTATATGGTAAAGTTTGGAGTTTTTGGCTTTCTTTTTATCATGTTTGCATTGATTTATCCGGTGGTGAAAACCAAACGCTATCGTGATCTTCTATTTATGATTTTTTTGGCCTTTATGTTTTTTGCCAACTTTGCCGATTCAAATCTTGAATCTCATATGGGAAGTTCGTTCTTCTTCTTTTTTTATTGCGTCTTTTTAATTGGTCCAATCGATTATCTTTCTTTGAGTGAAAAGCCAGGACTGGCGCAGCATTGATAAGTTATAGTAAAAATTTATCAAACTTTTTTTTGTGATTGATGTTTGACATAATAGACAAATTCGCAAATCATGGAAAGAAGAAAGTTTATATTAACAGTTGGAACAGCGGCAGTTGCAACGCCGCTTTTAAGTAGTTTAACATCGTGTGCCACCGAAACCAAGAGTTTCGAAGGCCATAAATTTCCTGAGTTACCTTATGCTTATGATGCGTTAGAACCATATATCGACGCGCAAACCATGGAGCTTCACTACTCGAAGCATCACAAAGGGTATTTCTCAAAGTTTATGGCGGCAGCCGAAGGAACAGAGTTATTAAATACTCCGATGCCACAGATTTTTGCAGAAATTAGTAAACAACCCGAAGGCATTAGAAACAACGGTGGCGGTTATTACAACCATGCTTTGTTTTGGGAAAACATGACATCGGAACAAGGAGAAATCCCAACAGAATTGAAAGCAGCTATCGAAAGGGATTTTGGATCGGTAGAGGCATTTAAAGAAGAGTTTGCCAAAGCAGGAAAAACACGCTTCGGAAGTGGTTGGGCATGGTTGCTCGTTGATGGAAATGGAACATTGAAAGTGAGTTCAACACCTAACCAAGATAATCCTTTAATGGATATCGCCGAAGTGAAAGGTACTCCGCTTTTGGCTCTTGATGTTTGGGAACACGCTTATTATCTTCATTATCAGAACAAACGCAGCGATTATGTTGATAATTTCTGGAACATCGTAAACTGGGATGTTGTAAATGATCGGCTGGCGCAAGCTACTGTTTAACACAGTAACTTGTCAGAGAACTTAAGGCTCATTATTTTTAGGCAAATTTAAAAATGATGAGCCTTAAATTTTGTTTTATCGGAGCGGGCAACCTTGCAACCCAGCTTTCATGTGCTTTACAAACTGCAGGATTCGAAATTGTACAGGTTTACAGTCGTACCGACCATTCGGCAAAAGTTCTTGCCGAAAAGCTAAAAACGCATTATACAACACAAAGGCCTGAGATTGTAAAAGACGCAGATATTTATTTTGTTGCGCTGAAAGATTCTGTTGTCCACGAAGTATTGTCTGAGGTCAATCTCGAGGGGAAATTGCTTGTGCATTGTTCTGGCAGTATGCCAATGTCGGTTTTAAAACAATACTCTACAAATTACGGGGTTGTCTATCCTCTTCAAACCTTTTCTAAAAACCGGGAAGTTAATTTCAGCGAAATTCCTGTTTTTGTTGAAGCAAATAACACTCAAATTCGAAATCAGCTAACCGAGATAGCGAAAAATATTTCCAATAATGTTTCGGACTTAAATTCTGAAAAACGAAAAAGCCTGCACATTGCAGCGGTATTTGCCTGTAATTTTGTGAATCATTTTTATGCACTTTCTGCCGCTTATCTCGAAGACCAGGAGATCTCATTCGATGTAATGCACCCGCTGATTTTGGAAACGGCAAGAAAGGCAGTTGAAATGCCACCAAAACAGGCGCAAACCGGACCTGCAATTCGGTTCGATGAAAATATTATAAATGATCATCTAAAAAAATTGAGCAATAATCCTGAATTGAAAGAATTGTACAATTCAGTTTCTAGAAGTATTTTTGAATTTCATCAAAAGAGACAATAATGGCATTTTTTAAAGACGAGCTGGAGGGAGTTAAAGGATTTGTGTTCGATGTTGACGGAGTACTCTCCAAAGATATTTCACCTTTAAATGAGGATGGTGATCCGGTTAGAACAACCAATGTAAAAGATGGCTTTGCAATGAGAAGTGCCATAAAAATGGGGTATCCGGTTGCGATAATTACCGGAGGATTTATTGAACGGGTTCGATTGCGTTATACCAAGCTTGGTGTTGAACATTTTTACGATAAAGCCCGAAACAAGGTGGAATGCTTGAATGATTTTCTTAGTAAAACAGGTCTTAAGGCCAACGAAATTCTTTTTATGGGCGACGATCTGGTTGACTATAACATTATGAAAGCGGTTGGCGTTCCTACTTGTCCGAAAGACGCAGTGCAGGAAATCAAGGAAATTTCGAAGTATATTTCAGATAAAGTTGGTGGCGAAGGTTGTGTGCGCGATGTAATTGAGCAAACATTAAAAGCACAAAATAATTGGTTTACACCCGAAATGTTAAACTCAAGGGCGTTTTAGATGAATTGGTTACCTGATTATAACATAATTTTAGCTTCGAAATCTCCGCGTCGTCAGGAATTACTGGCTTCTCTTGGCATTCAGTTTTCAGTAAAAACAAAAGAGGTAGACGAAGTTTATCCACAGGAATTGGCAAAAGAAGAAGTGGCAGTTTATTTGGCGGAGCTCAAAGCAAAAGCATTTCAGAACGATTTAAATGAAAATGATTTGCTGATAACAGCTGATACCATAGTCTGTTTAGCACAGGAGATTCTTGGAAAACCGGCTGATTACAAAGGTGCATATGCAATGCTGGAAAAACTAAGTGGAAGACACCACGAAGTAATAACCGGGGTTTGCCTCACAACGCTTAATAAGTCTGTTTCGTTTTTTGCGCAAACCGATGTGCAGTTTAAAACTTTAACACACGACGAAATTGATTACTACATTCGCGAGTTTAGCCCATACGATAAAGCCGGAAGCTATGGTATTCAGGAGTGGATTGGAGCTATTGGGATAACAAATATTAATGGTTCGTTTTACAACGTTATGGGACTGCCAGTTCAGAAGCTTTACCAGGAAATTCTGAATTTTTAAACTCAATTAAAAGGTTACGTATTTTAAGCTGTTATAAAACAGTTGGTTAAAAAGGATTTTGTGCTTAACATATTTATCTGTATTCCGTAAAGTGAATATAACAGTACTAAATTATAAGTTATGAAAAATCCTTTTAAGTTATTCACTTTCATTTTTATTGCCATTTTCGTTTTTAGTGGATGTACCTTACAGCGGGAGGAGGATGTAAAGGTGGGTTTGTTATTGCATTCACTTGATAGAGAAAGATGGGAAAACGACCGCGATTTTCTGATTGAGAGAATTGAGGAACAAGGAGGGACTGTAATGGTTCGGGTTGCCGATAACGATGCCGGTAAACAATTGGCACAGGCAAAAGAACTGCTCGCCAACGGTGTTGACGTACTGGTAGTTGTACCTGTTGATCAGTTTGCGGCTGCCGACATTGTTAATGAAGCCCATAAACAAGACATTAAAGTGATCTCTTACGACCGCCTTATAAAAAACTGTAAATTGGATTATTACGTTTCTACAGATAACGTTGAAATTGGTGCACTGCAGGCATCCTATTTAACCACGATAAAACCCAAGGGCAACTATGCGTTAATTGGTGGCGCGATCAACGATAATAACAGTCAGCTACTATATCTGGGGCAAAGAAATGTGCTACAGCCGCTGGTTGAGAAAGGCGACATAAAAATTATTTTTAACGAGTTTACTGAACATTGGAGCGGAGATGAAGGTTATAAGCTTGCCAAGAAAATTTTGAGTGGTCCTGAGCCGGTAGATGCAATTATTGCAGCAAATGATGCAATTGCATTAGGTGTTATAAAGGCTTTGGATGAAGCTGGTGTTAAGGATGTTCTGGTTGCGGGTATGGATGCAGATCTTCCGAATTTACAAGGAATAGTTGCAGGTAAACAAACTTGTACGGTGTATAAGCCTTACGAGAAATTGGCTGCCACAACTGCTGATCTGGCCATGAAACTTGCACTTCATAAAGATTTTGGAAATACTTTTCAAACTGTGAGCAACGGAGCGAAATTGGTACCTACGGTGTTTCACACAGGCATGATTGTTAATCGCGAAAATTTAAAACTTACGGTTATTTCCGAAGGTTATCAGCGGGAAGAGGAAGTTTACAAATAGCATTTTGTAAAGTTGAAGAGAAAGGGATTTCAAACTTAAATCCCTTTTTTCGTAAAAATTGCTATTTTGTCGGAAATCAACGACTAATAATGAACCACACCTATCTTAAATTTATTCTTTGCATCTTTTTTTTAGTGGTGTATTCTTCTTGTTCTTCAACAAAAGAAGAAGAGAAAAGGCCTAATATTTTATTTGCAATTTCCGACGATCAGTCGTTTGCACACACCAGTTTTGCCGGATGCGGCTTTATAAATACACCTGCCTTCGATCGCATAGCATCAGAAGGAGTGTTTTTTTCGAATTGTATTGCCGGATCGCCGGGATGTGCTCCATCAAGGAGTGCGATTGTAACCGGTAGGCATCATTGGCAAAACGAGCAAGCCGGGCAGCATGCTTCAGCCTGGTTGAAAAAAGTAGTTCCTTTTATCGATGTACTGGATGCCAATGGCTACGTAACTGGAAGAACCGGAAAAGGAGTTGGGCCGTTTCAATATGCTAGGAACGAAGCTGATTCGCTGTGGCGAAAAACCGATGCAGGAGGGATAGAGTACAGCCATATTCGCTACGAAAAAGGAAGTCCCGATGATGAACGCACTGCCGATGGAATTAGCGATATCGATTATTTCGAAAATTTTAAATACTTCATGGAAAATACCAGGGGAGATCAGCCTTTCTTTTTTTGGTACGGGGCAAAAGAGCCCCATCGGGTATTTGAGCAGGATTCATGGAAACGAAACGGTAAAGAATTATCGGAGACAGAAGTTCCGGGATTCTTACCGGATCAGGAGATTGTTCGGGGCGATGTTCTGGACTATGCAGTAGAAATTGAATGGTTTGATTTGCATTTGCAGCGCATGCTGAATTATTTGGAAGAAATTGGTGAACTCGAAAATACAATTGTAATTGTAACGTCCGACAACGGCATGGCTTTCCCAAGGGCAAAAGCGAATGGCTACGAGTACGGAATACATGTTCCCTTTGCCATTCGTTATCCAAAAGATTATCAGGGGGCACGAGTTGTGAACGATCCGGTTGGTTTTGCCGACATTGCTCCAACTATACTTGAAATTACCGGCACTGATTCAGACGGATTGTTGCCGGTCTCGGGAAAGAGTTTTTTGAACATTCTGAAGTCGAAAGAGCAGGGTATGGTTGATCCGCAAAGAAAGTATGTTTACTCGGGCAGGGAACGGCATTCAAGCTCGCGATATCTGAATTGGGGATATCCGCAGCGTATGATCCGCAGCAAAGATTTTTTACTGATCTGGAATCAAAAGCCTGAGCGTTGGCCCGCTGGAGCACCGCAGCGTATTGTAAAAGGAACCACTGATTGCCTTTGGCCAATGTATGGAATCGACGAAGATGGAATACACCATTCTGAATGGGCCTTCACCGACATTGACGCCGCGCCTGCCAAGTCATTTATTGTGGAGAATTACGAGGATGAAAATGTGGAATCATATTTTCATCTGGCGGTAGATAAACGTCCCGAATATGAGTTGTTCGATATAGAGAATGATCCGTTTTGTTTGAATAATTTAATTGGAGACACGGAATATAGCAATGTAGAAAATGAACTAAAAACGGCCTTACTCGAAGAACTGACGAGAACCGGCGATCCGCGTGTAGTTGGATCAGATAAAGAAATTTTCGACAGCTATATTCGATATAGCCCTATGCGCGAATTTCCTAAGCCAGAGTAACTTTTCTTTATTGGCACTAATAAGTTGACCGTTAACTACTTTTTTATATTTTTGCACCGTTTTATTTAGAACAGGTCTTAATAATTGAAAAAGTATAAAGTAATACAAACAAGGCAGTTAACGGATTCAACTTTTGTTGTTCGCTTGGAGAAGAATGGTCTCGAGTTTCAAACCGGGCAATTTATTTTGTTGGGATTCAGCAACACCGACCGTCGGGAGTATTCGGTGTATAGTGGCGAACGCGAAGACTTTTTAGAGGTATTGGTTCGCGAAGTTGAAGGCGGAAAAGTTTCGTCGAAATTAAAACAACTAAAGTCGGGCGATACCGTGCAGGTAGACGGCCCCTTTGGTTTTTTTAAGTTCTCGCCCGATATGTACCCGGTTAAAAAGTTCCTGTTTGTGGCCACCGGAACCGGAATCAGTCCTTTCCACAGTTTTGTAAAAACGCATGCCGAACTTGATTATCGTTTAATTCATGGTGTTCGTTTTGCAAATGAAGCTTACGATCACGATGACTTTCAGCAGGAAAGAGTAACTTTGTGCACTTCCGGCGATAGCGACGGAGATTTTTACGGCCGGGTAACCGCTTATCTGGCTGAACAGAATATTGAAAAAGACACCAACTGTTTTCTTTGTGGAAACAGCGAGATGATATATGAAGTGTTTGATATATTAACCGCGAAAGGAATTCCGGTATCGAATATTTATTCGGAGGTGTATTTTTAGTAGAAGAGAACAGGAACAGAAGTATTAAATTAAATAAAGGAGGTGCTGAAAAGAAGTCTTCATGCTTCAATCTTCGGGCTTCCAACTTACGAGATATGAAATACCACGTTATAACCTTAGGATGTCAGATGAATTTGTCGGATGGCGAGCGTGTAATTTCCGTGCTTAACGAAGCCGGATACGAGTGGACTGACAACGAGGAGGAAGCAGGTTTAATAGGAATACTGGCTTGTTCGGTGCGCCAAAAGGCCATCGATAAAGTATATTCGCGTATTCACAAGTGGAACAAATGGAAAAACAACAAGAACCTGGTAACGTTTATATCGGGTTGTGTTTTACCCGACGATCACGAGAAATTTCTGAAGCTTTTCGACATTACTTTCCAGATGAAAGATTTGCCAAAGCTGCCGGAAATGATCAGCCAGTACGGAATTACCACACCAACACATTTGCAGGTTGGTATCGATCCGCATAACGAAAACATAGAAGAATTCTGGAATGTGAAGCCCAACTACCAGTCGGGTTTCGAAGCATTTATTCCTATTCAGAACGGATGCGATAAGTTTTGTACATTTTGTGCAGTGCCTTACACACGCGGGCGTGAAGTTTCGCGGCCATCAAGAGATATTATTGCCGAAGTGGCATTGCTTGCCGCCCAGGGCTATAAGTCGATTACTTTGCTGGGGCAGAACGTAAACTCTTACGGACTTGATAAAAAAGGCGAAGAGATAACCTTTCCGCAACTGCTGCGCGAAATTGGCGAATTAGGCAATCGCCTGAAAAAAGAGTTCTGGCTGTATTTCACATCGCCTCACCCACGCGATATGACCGACGAAGTAATTGAAGTAATTGGCGAATACCCCGTTTTAGCCAAGCAAATACACATACCTATGCAAAGTGGCGACGATAAAGTGTTAATGCGCATGAACCGCAAACACAACATGGAAAAATACCGCCATATTATTGAAACCATCCGAAGGGTGATTCCACAGGCTACTATTTTTACCGATATTATTGTTGGCTTTACGGGCGAAACCGACGAGCAGTTCGACAATACCCGCAAGGCAATGGAAGAGTTTAAATTCAATATGTCGTACACCGCAATTTACTCGCCAAGGCCGGGAGCTACCAGCCACCGCTGGGCCGACGATGTGCCGCAAGACGAGAAAAAGCGCCGCCTGCATATTCTTACCGAAGAACTCCGGAAACACAATTTACCTTACAACAACAACCTGGTTGGGCAAACAAAGCGTATACTGGTTCGTGGAACCGACCGTAAAGAAGGATTCTTATCGGGACATACCGAAGGAAAACTGATTGTGCGTTTTGCTGCTGACGACGAAAAACTTGTAGGGCAGTTTGTGGATGTGAAAATTACTTCAGCTTCCGATTTCTCGATGGAAGGGGAGTTGGTTTTGAAACAAACCGAGGTTTTAGCCTGATCTTTTGCTAGCCGGCTGGCAGAATAAACCTGTTTGCTGCAATATCCTTCTCTTGCTAAAGGAAGAGAAGGAAGAATGAGGACGGAGAATTAGGTCTCTAATAAATACACTTCAATCCCCTTAATTCCTCCCGATGCTTCGATCGGGACAGGCACTTTCCGAAGGAGGATAGAAAACGTTTTATGTTTTAAAGCAGGTCGATTGATAAACATGATGTTCGCTTGTTGAATTGATTTATGTTTATTTTTACAACACTAAAAACCCAAAACACTACTCTTGTAAATATCAAAAGCCTTTTAGATCAGTTTTCTGAAGATAGCAAAACGAATAGTAACAACTTACAGTACGGGCAACTAATAATGCATATGTTGCACTGCAACTTACACATATGTTGTGCCCAATATTAAGCAACCCTATTGTTACAATTATCATCTATACTGAATAAGAATAAAAACGAAAGAAGAATTATAACAATGAGAATATGTTATTAATGGATACTCTTAACCGCTTTCATTATTTGTAGTTGCGAAAAGGATGATAATTTAAATGAAGGTTTAAGTAAAAATCCACCTGAAACACCAGAAGTAGCTAGTTACGATTTAAATGATGATTCGGTCAATGACATTAGAATTGAATATCGGTGGTTTACTTAGGATGGAATTAATAGTTCAGGAGATGGAATTTCTGGATTAATTGAATCCTTAAATAAAATACTGGACACAATGTATAACCGCAATTACTACAGATCCGCTTAAGTTCGAGTTCACTCGAAATTGCGAACGTAAGTTCTAAACCGAAAATAACGTATACTTATCCGTAACTGGCGGTTATGCACCAACCGCTCATTGGAAATTAAAATAGCACATCCTATTTAATATTTTTATATTTTAGCTAGTCCCAAAATTATATTTCTGAAATATGAGTAATGTAGATAATCAATTTGTGGTAGGAATTGGTGCATCAGCTGGAGGTTTAGATGCCGTTCAACAATTATTCGACAATCTTCCTGACGATTCAGGAATGTCTTTTGTGATCATTCAGCATTTATCGCCCGATTTTAAAAGCCTGATGCCTGAATTATTGGCAAAGCACACCAAAATGAAGATTTTTACGGCAGATGACAACCAAACCATTCAGCCCAATTGTATCTACCTTAATCAGCGAAGCAAAAATTTGCAACTAAAAGGAAATAAATTAATGCTTTTGGAAAAAGCACCCCGGGGAAATCTAAACCTACCGATAGATATCTTTTTTCATTCCCTCGGCGAGGAATTTATGGATAAATCGTTTGGAGTTATTCTTTCAGGCACGGGGTCCGATGGTTCAAGAGGAATAAAAACCATAAAAGAAGCCGGTGGAACTATTTTGGTTCAGGAACCAAGCTCTGCCCAGTTCGACGGAATGCCCAATTCTGCCATCTCTACCAACCTTACTGATTTTGTTCTATCTCCTAAAGAAATAGCCGATAGACTTATTCAGCTAAGCACTAAAAGAATAGACCTTCAGACGATTACCGTGGATTCTGACAGCCACGAAAAAGCCTTCGATTCAATTCTGGAATTGATTTATAAAAGTTTAGGAATAAATTTCAAAAAATACAAAACCAACACACTGTTACGAAGGATTGAGAAACGGATGAATGTTCATAATCTCGAAACCTTGGCTGAATATTACATCCTAATAAAAAATAATCAGAAGGAAAGAGCGGTAGTGTTTCAGGAATTTTTAATTGGTGTTACCAGTTTTTTCAGAGATACTGAAGCATTTAATATTATTAAGAAAAAAATTATTCCCGCAATTGCGAATGCTAAAACAAAGCAGCACACTTTGCGAATGTGGGTGGCGGGGTGTTCTACCGGCGAAGAAGTGTATTCCATTGCCATTTTAATGGAAGATTATTTGCGCGCCAATAAATTAAATTTAGACTATAAAATATTTGCAACAGATATTGATAAAAAAGCATTACAGATTGCCGGCTTAGGAAATTACACGGTAAATAACATTGTTGAAATAGATAACAAATACCTGGAGGAATATTTTTTAAAAGTTGGCGATAGAATTCAAATTGTAAAACGTATCCGCGAAAAAATAGTCTTTTCGTACCACGATGTAACAAAAGATCCTCCATTTATTCGTATGGATTTTATTTCATGCCGAAATCTCTTAATCTACTTTAATAATAACACACAAAAAAAGGTATTAAATAATTTTCAATATGCATTAAATAAATCGGCTTACCTGTTTCTTGGTTCAAGCGAATCATTGGGGCCGGTAAGTAAATACTTTGAGGTAATTGATACGAAATGGAAAATATACAAGAATTTAACGGAAACTAAGCGCATTCGCGAAGATGAAGATTTCGAAAACGAACCATCGAGTGGCTTGCATTTTTTAAGAGACAGCTATAATAGTAAAGCACTGGAAGCAAAAAACGAAAGTTTGCAGGAATCGCATTACTTTCGATACCTGAGCCAAAAACATGCCCCGACCTCGGTTTTTATCGATAAAGATTACAATATTCTGTTTGTAAGTGGCGATTTAAAAGAATGGTTTTCTTACTCAGCTGGATTATTTCATAACAACCTATTGAAGATTACTGACGTAGAAATAGCGGCCTTAATACGGAATGGTGTACGACGCGTAACAAAAGAAAACAAAGCTGTAGTTTTTAAAGAGTTAGAATTAAATATTGATAGCGAAACGCGTACGTTTGATTTGTCAGTCGAGAAAATCAAAAAATTTCATACCGATAAAGACGTCTACCTTATTGAATTTAGTCACATTACTGCCGTTGCTAACGACGATGTTGTAGTAATTAAAGATGATGAATTACCAAACTCTTCAAAACAACAAATAGAAGACCTTGAAACTGAATTAAAAGAGAATCGTTCGGAATTACAAAATGTGGTGGAGGAACTGGAAACAAGTAACGAAGAGCTTCAATCGTCGAACGAAGAGTTGATGTCGTCGAATGAAGAGTTGCAAAGTTCGAACGAAGAACTACAATCGGTAAACGAAGAATTATATACTGTTAACAGTGAATTGCAAGAGAAAAACAAGGAGCTTGAGGCACTGAATGACGATATGAATAACCTACTAAACAGTAATGAGGTAGGTACATTGTTTCTCGATACCCAATTTAATATCCGAAAGTTTACTCCATCTGTAAAGCATCTTTTCCATCTCGAAGATTCAGATTTAGGACGTTCGATAGTCAGCTTTGCTTCCGAATTTGATGATGAATCCCGCCAGTCGATTATTAAAGATTCGAAACTTGCATTGGAGCAACTACAATCGGTTGAAAAAGAAATTCATGATAAAAATGGCAACTGGTTTTTGGAACGCATAAGTCCATTTATTACTACCCGAAAGAGAATTGAAGGTGTGGTTATTACTTTTATTAATATCGTAAACTTAAAAAATACACAAGAAGAGCTAAAAGAGAGCAATTATCGTTTACAAACGGCATTAAAAGGAGGCGATATGGCGTGGTGGGAAGTTCATTTGCCGGAGGGGAAAGTGGTATTCAGCCCTCAAAAAGCGATAATGTTGGGGCGTAAGGCCGACGATTTTAAACACTATACCGATTTTACAAATCTTATCCATCCTGATGATTACCAAGATACAATGAATGCCTTTAGCGACCACTTGTCGGGGAAAAATCAAAAATATGATTGCGAATACCGCATTAAAAATAGTAAAGGAGAATACCAGTGGTTTCATGATGTGGGACAGGTATCATCCGACGATGGAGAGAAAAAAATTGTTAGTGGAATTGTTACCGAAATTACCAGTAAAAAAGAAGCCGAACGCCATTTACGGGAAGCACAGCAAAAAGCAGAATCTGCTAATGTTTATAAAAACCAGTTTTTGGCCAATATGAGCCACGAAATACGCACACCAATGAATGGTTTAGTTGGTTTTGCAAATTTACTTAGAGATGACGATTTAAACTCAGAAACAAAAAACAAGTATATCGATATAATTGAAAATAGCTCAAAACAACTACTCAATCTCATTGACGATATTATTGACGTTTCGAAAATTGAAGCACGGGAATTAAAGATAAACAAGAAACCAAGTAAACTCAGTGACCTGTTTTATGCTACACAATCAACTTTTAGCGAATTAAAAAACGAGATAAACAAAGAACAGGTCGAAATTGCTGTTAATATTCCGAAGGAATCTGAAAATCTTGTACTAGATACCGACCCCGACAGATTGCAGCAAGTACTTGTTAATTTGGTGAATAATGCCCTGAAATTTACTGAAAAAGGAAGAATCGAATTTGGGTATAAACAAATTGATGATAAAGTTGCAATATATGTAACGGACGAGGGAATTGGAATTCCTAATGATAAATTCGATATTATTTTTAATCGATTTGAACAAATAAGAAATGGCAACAATGATTTCAATGAAGGAACAGGCTTGGGCTTATCCATTTCAAAGGGTATTGTTGAACTACTGGGAGGGCAGCTCCACGTAGAATCTCAGGAATCAATAGGCTCAACTTTTAGTTTCGATTTACCCTATACCGAAGGTTTATTACTGGCAGTTGATGATAACAACAAAACAGAAACCAATACCATTGAGGATAAAACCAAAGATAAAACCATTTTAATTGTTGAAGATGAGCTTGTTAATATTGAGTATTTTAAGGCTTTGTTTGCTGGTATGGCCATTAAGTTACATTTTGCACTAAATGGTCGCGAAGCAATTGAAATTGTTAAAACTCAATCGCCAATCGATATTATTTTAATGGATATCCGAATGCCCGATATGGATGGATTTGAGGCTGCAAGGCTAATATTAAAAGATAAGCCTGATTTTAAAATAATTGCACAAACTGCTTACGCCATGGCAGGTGATAAGGAAAAATGCTTGCAAAATGGTTTTGTTGATTATATCTCAAAACCACTAAACAAAGAGGAGCTTTTAAATAAAATGGCTCGTTGGATAGGTAATTAACATCGAAATACGAAAAAGGAATATAAAATATTGGAACAAGGATGAGTATTTGAGCGCGTTATGTAATGTAGAATTTGTAGCGGATTGACAAGAAAATGCTTTGAATACTCAATGTTTCAACATCATTCGTTAGCCAATCAAAAAAGAGAATAAATCTATTTGAAATGAAGAACTTATTATTTGCAGCAATAGTGGCAATATCTTTTTTAGCTTGTAATCGAACAAATACGGCATTAAAAAAGGTGGTTCCTCAGGAAGAGATGGAGAGAATTTACAACGAGGTTAAAACTCCATTTAAGTATGGTATTGTTGTTCAACATCCTGATACCGCAAAAATGGTTGACAGTCCTACTATTTTCCGTAAAAACAATCTCTGGTATATGACCTATATTGTTTTTGATGGCCAGGGGTATGAAACGTGGTTGTCGGAAAGTGATGATTTGCTCAATTGGAAATCGAAAGGAAAAATACTGTCGTATACCGAAAATACATGGGATGCCAACCAGAAAGCCGGTTATGTGTCGCTTGTGAAAACTGAGTGGGGCGGCGATTATTCGGTAGAGAAATACAATGCTAATTACTGGATGACTTATTTAGGAGGGGCCACAGAAGGATACGAGGCCGGCACATTAAAGATTGGCTTGGCTAATTCTACGATTCTAACCGAAGCGGTTGAATGGAATACTTTGGATGCTCCCATATTATCACCCGATGATAAGGATGCTCGTAAGTTTGAAAATAAAACAATATACAAGAGTTTGGTAATTCGCGACGTAGAAAAGCACACCGGACACGATTTTGTAATGTACTACAACGCCAAAGGCAAAGGTGATTACGAGAGCATTGCGATGGCAGTATCTGACGATATGGTTAGTTGGAAACGTTTCGGCAAAAAGCCGGTAATTACACGTGAAGAAGGTATTTGTGGCGATGCGCAGATTGCAAAAGTCGGTGATATTTATGTGTTGTTCTATTTTGGCGCATTCTGGAAGCCCGGTGCTTTTGAACGGTTTGCCTGCTCATATGACTTAATAAACTGGACCGACTGGGATGGAGAAGATTTGTTGGCTCCCTCAGAAGACTACGATAAAACTTATGCGCATAAACCCTGGGTAATAAAATGGAATGGTGTTGTTTACCACTTTTATAATGCTGTTGGAGATAGTGGTAGAGCGATTGCACTAGCAACATCAGAAGATTTGAGAAAATAGTCTGCCAAGGCACAGTGTAAAATCATAAACGAAAGAGTAAGAATAAATAAAAATATTGATTATCCGTACTATGTCATAACTAATATTTAGTACGTCATGCTGAACTTGTTTCAGCATCTCTCGCATCTAATAATCAGTTTTTTGCAAGAAAGAGCCTGAAGCAAGTTCAGGGTGACGTACTGGTTGTGACTAATTGCGGACATTTAAAATAAAAACTGAATAAAAACTTTAACAAACAGATATGGAACTATTTATTTTTGGTGCGATTCTGGTTTTTGGAGGTGGCATTGCGATTATACTTAAAAAAGGCTTTAATGAAATTGTTAAGGGCATGGAATCCATCGACGAACGCTTGAAGAAGATTGAAGAACAGATAAAGAAATAGGTGTTGTTCGTGTGTATCAGCCTAGTTTACAATAAACTAAACCAGTATGCAAAAAGAAAACATTCATATTGTATTTGGAAGAATAGGGAGACGAACTTTAATCGATAGTAATTTGATTGACCTGAGCAAAAGTCAGATAATAAGCTTTGATGATATTTTGAATATTGGGCCTGTTTGTGATATAAATGCAAATGAAGACATTCCAAAAAGGATAGATTGGTTGCGAAGAGTTTATGGAGATAATCCAAATCCGCCGGTAGAGCAAGACCTGAAAAATATAGAAACAATCGTCAGAAATGCGGATAATATTAATGAATTATACATCTGGACAGGTTCCTGTGCTTCTGAAATGATAAGTACAGCAAGACTAATATTTCATTTACCAAAATTCGACAAGCCTGTTTTCATTGCTAATTTCAATGTTCCTGTTCTATCAATACATGGAGACGTCATTTATCCCAAAGCATTAAATCAAACAGCTACGTTTCAAGTGAAAGATATTTTTAGCCAATTTGAACGACTAGATAAAAGAAGATTGCAAGATTGGAGAAATCTTTGGGAAAAAGTAAAATCTGAAAACGGGTTGTTATGGATTCGCGACAAAAAAGGACAAATCGCAGGAGAAGAAATAGATTATTTTGATTCTTTCTTATTGGCAAATTGTAATGAGAGTTTTCAAAATGCAGCCAGAGTGATCGGAGAAACACTTGCAGATACTGATTCTAATGTTGATGATAGTTATTTGAATTGGAGACTAAAACAACTGGCTATGAATGGCGAGATAGAAACGCACGGGCAGTTGATTGAAATACGAGACTACGAAGTGAAAAAAATTGCTTCCGTCAATACTATGGAAATTTGACAGCACTGGCTGAGATTGGTTTTGCCGTTTACTTCTGTAATTGGTGTGCAATGTGATAGAAAAGAAATAAACCAATAAAAAAGAACCGGTCTCTTCAGAAGACCGGTTCTTTTTTATTGAAGGCTTTTGCTATTCTGTTGTTAGCAGTTTTGCAATTGCTGGGCGTGTTTTCTGCAGGCGTTCCATGTCAAGCTTTAATCCAATAGGCTCGTAAATCGATTGGATGTAATCGTAAATGGGTTTTACCATTTCGAAAGGAGCCTGAATCGATTCGAGTGCCGTTGCATTTGAATTGTTCCGAATGCTTTTGTCAGCACCGTTTTCGAGCAACAGTTTTACAATTTCGGTGCGGCAGAAAAATGCAGCGGTGTGCAAAGCTGTCGAGCCATCGTTGTTTGCCTGGTTAAGATCGGCACCGGCTTCAACCAATAATTTCGCAATTTCTTTGCGGTTCATCATAGCCGCTGTTGTAAGCGGGCTCGACCCGCTGGCCGGTTCTTTTTCGTTAATATCGCTCCCGGAAGAAATCAGCGTTTTTACACTTTCTAAATCATTGTTAATAATGGCTGCGTGAATGTTGTTGGTACATGTCGGATCTTGCTGTGTTACAGCACTTCCATTATTCTTTCCCGATTCCGGGAAACCTTGGAAAGCAGTGCCCATAATAAAAATAACGACTAAACTTGTTACAATTGTCTTCATGTTAAATTGTTTTTGTGTTGCCATTCGCCACGACGAGATCATCATGTTCGAAACAGCAAAAGTTAATATTGATAAGATTAAAAATTTCAGCATTCCGGGAAGTTGGATGTTCATCATCGCCAAAGCAATAACGCCCATTACCACAACGTGTACAATATAAACTGAGTACGAATTCCGGCTAAGTTCGCTCAATAATGGTGTGGTTTTGTTTAAACTCTTTTTGAACGAATAGACCAGCACATGCAGCAGCGATAGCATAGAAGCCATACCTGATGCGTAATAAAGAATCCGGTCGGCAAAAGCGGAAATAAAATAGTATTCACGCTGCGGATCAATAATATTGAAAAAGGTATTTAAGGCTACGGCTGTGTAAACACCCAACGCGATGGTTAGAACTACGTTTGATACGATAAATACTTTCTTGCTTAGCTTGCGCTCAAAAATACGGTGACTATTGCAAAGTGTACCCAATAAAAATGATAAGAAGTATATCTCCAAACGTTCGTTCTGAAAATGAAATATCGCCGAATGGTACCAGCCTGTTAATCCCGATGTTGAAATGGTAACACCATAGGCCGTGCCAAGAACAAAGGTGAGTAGCACTGCAATTTTTACCGGCATTTTCACCTCCAGAACTTTTATTTTGTACAAGCCCAAATAAATAACCTGGAACGTGAATAGTACAGGAAGAAACCAAAGCCAGTTCTGAACCGGGTTATTGGCATAGAAACTAAGGTCGGTTCCGGCTCTTTCAAAAATATGAAAGTAGGAATACCATTCTTCCTGCGGCAATCCGCGCGAGTACAAAAAGATAAATTTATAGGCCGGGATCAGTGTGACTACCGCGATAAGCCATGGCAACATTATTCGTTCAAATTTCGATTTCAGGTAGCTAAACGCATTTTGTTTTTTTACCGACGATGGCAAAAAATAGCCTGAAATAAAAAAGATACTAAACATTACAAAGAGATCGAGATACAATCGGATCAGTCCAATATTGTTGTCTTTTACCGGATCGCTTACAATCCAGGAGCTCGTTAGAACCGATTCGTAAACCAGTCCTGAATGAAGAACCACTACCATTAATATAAGGAAGGTTCTTAAGTTGTCGAGAAAGTAAATTCTGGTTTTCATGGTATTTCGATTTAATTTATTTTTTTCTGCTTGCATGTCTTATTGCTTTTATGGTTTTCCGCTTCAAATTTTGTTGATGTAAAGTTCTGTTAAACCGCGATGCAGCAACAATGAAGTATGGCGCCGAATGCATAAACTTTGCGGAAGCACTGAAATAAATGATGCAGCAATATAAATTATGATGCAAAAGCTGTTTTTGGGGGAAGATTTGACGAAGAAAAATTCGTTCGCATATGTCTGAAAAAAGTCCTATTTTCGATATGAATTAACGGATTATGCCAGTGACAAATTCTGCAAACGACCAATTTATAACACGGCTTCGCGAAATTGTAGAAGACAATTTATCGAATGAACAGTTTGGAGTAAGTGATCTGGCCGATAAAGTAGGCATGAGCCGGTCGAATTTATTACGTAGAGTTTCGAAAGCCGCCGGACTTTCCGTTAGTCAGTTTATCCGGAATATCCGGCTCGAAAAGGCAGCAGAAATGCTTCGCGAGGAATCGTTTACCGTTTCGGAGGTGTCGTATAAAGTTGGATTTAGCAGTCCCTCGTATTTTATTAAGTGTTTTCGCGAGCTTTATGGTTATCCGCCCGGAAGCATTGCAGATCATCCGGCAGAAGAAGAAAACGAAGAAGAAAGTGCAGAGTCTGTAAGCAATGTAAAGCACAAAATCCCGATACTCGCGATTTCAATTTTTTTCCTAATTGTTATTGTTGCTTCTCTGATTTACTTTTTAAAACCACCTTCTCCGCAACCAACGCAAACAAAATCAATTGCCGTTTTGCCTTTTATAAACGACAGTAGCGATTCGAGCAACGTATATATCATAAACGGTATAATGGAATCTACGCTGAATAAACTTCAGGGAATAGAAAACCTGAGAGTTATTAGTCGCACCTCGGTGGAAAAGTATCGCAATGCGCGCAAAACAATTCCGGAAATTGCCAAAGAACTTAATGTTGCCTATGTGGTTGAGGGAAGCGGACAGAAAATCGGTAAGCAGATTTTGCTGAATATTCAGCTGATTGATGCCAATACCGACAGTCATTTATGGAGCCGTGAGTATTCGCGAGAAACCAGTAATATTTTCTCGCTTCAGAGTGAAATAGCCAAGAATATCGCTGATGAGATAAAGGTGATTATCACGCCTGACGAACAACGGAGAATCGATAAGTTACCAACCGAAAATGCAGAAGCCTACGACCAGTTTCTGAAAGGCATGGAACTATTGAGAAGCGCTGATAAAAAAGATATTAAAGAGTCGACCTTGTATTTCAGAAAAGCCATTAAGCTGGATGAAAATTTTGCACGGGCGTATGCAGCTACCGCTATGGCTTATTATGTGTTGGAAATCAATCTTGCTGAACGTCAGTTTGCTGACTCGATAAATTATTTTGCTGATCAGGCGTTGTTTCATGATTCTGAATTACCACAGAGTTTAATTGCTAAAGCCTTGTTTTACATGGCACACAATCAATACGAATTGGCTGTTCCTTATTTTGAGAAAGCGCTGCAATATAATCCGAATTACGATCTGGTGCTGTATTTTATGGTGGATCTGTATGCCAATTATATTCCCGATACTCAGAAATATTTGGAATATGCGCTTCGCGGACTGCAAATTGATCCGGCAGCCTATGATTCAGCAACCAATAGCTATAATTATTTGCACATCAGTAACGCATTTATTCAATCCGGTTTTGTAGATGAGGCGCTGACATACGTGAATAAGTCGTTGGATTACATGCCCGATAATCTGTTTTCTGAATATGTAAAAGCTTATGTTCTGTTTGCAAAAAATGGAGATCTTCAGCAGCTGCGTGAATCATTGAAAACAGCTTTGGACAAAGATCAGAACCGTTTGGATATTGCACAGGAATTAGCGAAGATCTGCTATTTTCAGCAAGATTACGATGCGGCCTACAAGTATTATTCACAATATCTGGCCATAAAGAATACGCTGAAAATGGATGTATATGCGCAGGAGGACATAAAAATTGCCTACACCTGTATGATGCTTGGAAAAGACGAGGAAGCAGCTAAGTTTCTGGAGATTTTTAAAGCCTTTGCAGATCAAGATAATTCGGTTTATAAGCACATGAATTTGTGTGCTTATTATGCCGCTACAGGAGATATTGACCAGGCAATGTCGCACCTCGATCAGTTCTCACAACAAAAGCAGTTTCATTACTGGACGGTACTGTTTTTCCCGATAGATCCGGTTCTCAGCAAGCTGAGAGATCAGCGCGATTACAAAAAAAACTTCCGAAAAATAGAAAGCAATTTCAGCGAATTTCACGAGCAACTGGAAAAATCACTAAGAGAGAAAGGCCTGATTTGATTTCTTAAAAACTAATTTTCACCGTTTTTTAATTCAAGAAACCACTTAATAGAAGCCAGTTCTGCCGGAACTACAGCTCCTGTATGATCTAAGCCATCCAAAAGAGAAAGATTAACTAAACTTGAATTTGTCCCCGCATCAATAAATTCCTGGCGTAAACTTTGGCTCAACGATGCAGGTACGTAGTTGTCGGCCGTGCCATGAACAAGTAACGTTGGTGTTGTTGTGGAATAACCAGAATTGGTATTGTCTTCGAGCATTGAATAAAGAGACTCGTATATGCCGCCTTTGTTCCAGTTCTCAATAAAATTGGCGGTAAGCAATTCGTTGAGGTTTGTTGTAAGTTGGGTATTTATTTGTCCCCCAGATTGAGAACCATCAAATAAACCGGGAATTTTATCGGCATAAGGTTGCTGAAAAATAGAATCGATCGGTGTTGTCATCCCCAGATTTTGGTAACTATTGCAGATGTAGGCCAGAAAAAAAGGCATTGGATAAGTATCTTCTGACAATAAATAATCGGTAAATGCAACCAGATTATGTGGGCCACCACCGGAAGCGCTGGCTATAAGGTTGAATTCAGAGGAATATTGTTGATCAATAGCAGTCTGAACAGCCGAAGTCGCCCAACCTCCCTGTGAATAGCCGGTGATATAAAGATCGTCATTCAGCTCAATGTCTTCTTCTTTTGCAATCATCTCCTCCACCGCGCGTAGCATATCCAGCACAGTTTGTACGGTTGATTCTTTATCCAGGTAGGGATGAAACATGTCATCCGATGCTCCGAAACCCAAATAGTCAGGTATTGCAATCACAAAACCAGTTGAAGCCATCATCGATAAGACCTTAATAGGCACGTTATCTTCGCTAAGCAGAGGAACAAAGCTACTTTCTGAAGGGGCATCGCTATTTAATGTGTTTGTCCCGTTCTGAAAACTAATCAACGGATATGTTCCTGCCGTTTTCGGAATACTAACAACCCCGGAGGCAACAATTTCTTTATCGTTAAATGTTGTATTGTAGGTTATTTTTACAAGTTGTACATCAGATTCCAGGTATTCACTTACGGGCTCAAGTGCTCCCGCCAACTCAGGGAAAAATGTAGGAGCAAGGTCTAACAGAGTGTTCATCTGGTCAACGGTATACGTTGTAATGTCTTCTTTCGCTATAAAATACTCATCGCTTGTTTGTGGAGGGGTATCGTCAAAACCATCGTTTTTACTACACGATGATAATACAATAACAAAAAGGAAAAAGTAAAGAAGAATTCGTCCGTATTCTTTCATGGCATTTAATTTTCAATAAGTGTTTTTTCAAAAGTAAGGTAAATAATTGTTTATGTAAACCCGATTTCGCGAATAATGTTTTTGGCGTTATTCACATTGGCTGTTGATAGGATCATCTCATTTTCGCCAAAGGTGTTAATCAAATGCGTATTTTTAGTTCTATTAAATTCGATTTTTATGAAGCTAGTAGTTGCAGTTTTATTTATAATAATGTTGGGAAGTCAGTCAATGGCTGAGCCCATAAGGATTATGCTGATTACCGGCGGTCATGCGTATGATACCTTGCAGTTTTTTCAGATGTTTGATGAATTGGAAGGAATAGAGTACGAACATTTTAAGCAGCCGGAGGCAAACCGACAAATACAGCGAGAGAAAACTGATGATTTTGATGTGATCGTTTTTTATGATATGTGGCAAAATATTAGTTTGGAAGAACGCATGGCATATATCAATCTCACACAAAAAGGAAAACCAATGTTGTTCTTGCACCATTCTTTGGTTTCTTACCAAAATTGGCCGGAATTTGAGAAAATTATTGGAGGAAAGTATATCGAAGCCGGTAAAAATGTAGACGAAGAGTCTGTCTCTAATTATGAACATGATGTTTGGGTTTACTGTAAAGTAGAAAACTATACGCCGGTTACCAACGGATTTCGCGAGCTTCGTTTTTTTGATGAAGTTTATGGCAATGTCCGTATTTCTGATCAAATAAAACCTTTGTTGAGTACAAAGCATCCGCAAAGTATGGATTATGTTGCCTGGGAAAACACGTACAAAAATTCTACAATTCTTTATATACAACCGGGGCATGATAGAAGAACTTATGTAGAGAAAGATTACCGAAGGCTTTTGTTGCAAGCAATACATTACCTCGCCAAAAAGTAGAAAAAAGCACCGGTACTTCATAGCTCCCGAACTATTCTTGACAATGGTATACGATCCTATTGCTTGTTAATAAGGTTGGGAAGGAACAGAATACAAGGCATCGGGTAACGATCAAAAGATTTGAATAATATCAGGAAAGACAGTTCTACTGTCTTTTTTTTGTGGTAGAAGGTTGAGTTATCTCGTTGATAGATAGTATTTAATAACCATAGGCGAAAAAAAAGGATTTTTTTTGGGAGAACACATTATTTTATTTAGATTTGTTCTATAGGTCGTTCAGACCTATTGTGTGTTTGGGGGTTAACATTTAAGGGGGCAGTTGTTGAACTGCCCTTTCTTTATTTCAGAACCTCAGTTTATTCTTTTTTTCTGTCTGATTCTGATTAGCTTTCAATTATTTCCCTATACTGTAAAAGCAACAGTATGTTGTTGGTGTTTTTTCTCTTTTTAGTGGTAATTTTAGGGGTGTTTGACTCTGAAATAAAAAAGGAATACAGACAAGCAATTACATTTAATCTTAATTTAAGTTATGGAACCAAAGGCAGCTTTTGTGAAGTTACGGCAAGAAATGGCGATTGAACTTGAGCGGATTCTTGAATTTTAGGGGAGTAGTGCTGCTGATACTGTAAATGGTGGATTTTGTTGGAAAGATCACACATTCAGGCTTGGGAAACGCTTTAGCCAATAAAGGAGTGATACTAAATGCCCGAATTCTTTGGACTTTTTCAGCTGGTTATCGTTTTAATCGTTCCGAAAAAACAGAACAACTTGCCGAGAGGGCGTTTGGTTATCTGCAGAGCTATTTCTGGGATAAAGAAAACGGAGGCCTTTTTGGGGGGGGAGATTGTTTAGGTAAGCCTGTAAAAAAGCGTAAACAAGCTTATACTCATGGGTTTGGTATTTATGCTTTTTCAGAATATTTTCGAGCCACAGGGTGTAAAGAGAGTTTGCAACTTGCAATCAATCTTTATGATATATTGGAACGGCATTTTTTTGATGAAGAATTTGGCGGGTACATTGAAGCGCTTGACGAGAGTTGGAATTTAATGGATGACATGCGTTTGAGTGAGAAAGATGAGAATTTCCCAAAATCAATGAATACACACCTTCATATTTTGGAACCTTACACAAATTTGTATCGGGTATGGCCAACCCAAAAACTGAAGAAACGAATTACACATCTCATTGAAGTATTTCAGAATTATATAGTTGACAAACAGACAGGGCATTTTAATCTCTTTTTTGAAATGGATTCGACAAATAGAAGCACTATTGTTTCTTATGGACATGATATTGAAGGTGCGTGGTTGTTACACGAGGCGGCTCAGGTGATTGGCGAGAAAGAGCTTACAAGAAAAATTCAGAAAGCTGCTTTGTGCTTGGTTGATGTTACCTTAAACGAGGGAACAGATATTGACGGTTCAATATTTTATGAGCGAGACGGAGAACACTTGGATTCAGATAAGCACTGGTCGGTTTGATGCATGGGAGCTAACCAATAATCTCAAATACCTGGAGGAACTTCTGCGTGTGTGGAACATTATAAAAGCTAAGATTATAGATATTGAAAACGGTGAATGGTATGGACGGGTGAATGAAAAAGGTAAGGCTATTGAAACGGAAGATAAGGCCGGTTTTTGGAAATGTCCTTACCATAACAGCCGTGCTTTAATGGAAATAATATCCCGGATTGACAGATCAAGAATACTTCAGCAGTAAATTTAAGAATGAGAGTCTTTTTGCAACTCTTGTTTTTTAGATAATATATCAATTACTACGATCATAGCGGTAAAACCCCAGAAGGGTACAGAGAGTTTGTCGGTGTCTAAGAAGTTATTCAAGAAGCCATGAATATAATAGGTAATTAAGCCAAGTAGTGCAGCAAGTACAATTTGTTTGAGCCGCTGATCATTAATACGTGTGTAAGCATTAACGCCGGTGTAAATAACAACGGCAATAAGAATAAGAAAAGTTACTAACCCCAGTACGCCCGATTCCGCTAATGGACCCAGATACTCGCTGTGGGCATTTCCTCCATCGCCGGCATTTGTGCTAATTATCGTGCGGTCTTTTGTTAGCTGGTATGGTGCATATTGAAACATGTAGGTACCCGGGCCAAAGCCAAAAAACGGCTTATCTTCAAACATTCTGATTGCACAACTCCAGCGGTTAATTCGTTCTAAGTTCGAAGCGTCGGTAGTAATGTTCGACATTGAAGAGATGTGGGTCATCATATTTGCCGACGATTGTTTGGAGTTGCTTTCCAGCTTCATCAGAATTTGCGTTTGGAATGCAAAGAAGATCGCGAGCAATGCAATAAAAGTGATAAAAAGCGGCTTAAATCGGATTTTCAATAAAATAATAATCCATACGCCAATTGCCACAACAATACTCAACCAGGCCGCGCGGCTGTACGATAAAATAAAACTCATTAAAACAACTGCAAAAACGCCAATGGAGATTAGTCGCAGCCGTTTTGAAAAGCTTTTATTAAATACAAATACCGTTAATATTGGTAGTAAAATTGCTGATGCAGCTCCGTATGAAGTGTGATCGTTATAAAAAGGTTTTACTACGAAGTGGGCTGCCTGCTTATCCCATAATCCATAACCAAGGTGCCGGAATGTAGCGTAGAAAATAACAATCATGAAAGGAATTACGTATAGCCAAACGTACTTTTCCATGTTTTTCCTTTTCGAAAATAATTTGGCAGTCAATAAATATAAAACTGCGACAAACCATATTCTTGCCAGGAGAAATTTAAAAGATACAACAGGCATTGTACTGGTGCAACTTGTAATAAGGAGCCAAAACAGGTTTAAGTATATTGCCAGGGAAACAGGATGAAATAAAATCTTCCGGTCAAATTTTCTTTCAGAGATTACTTTTAGAAGAAAGACTATTAGCAGACCGAATAGAAGTGGTTCGGTTGGCAAGTACATATCAAAACCCACACCAGGCATCACTTTGCGCAGTGGGATTGAAAGCGGCGCAAAGAAAATGATCAGGTAAAGGATTTTATCGAAAGAATATACAGCTGCCAGTACGATGAGTAAAATGACTGGTAACGCGCTTAGCATTAGCATATCCTTATTTACAACAAACCATAGATTAAGGATTATGAATCCGACAGCGATCAGGTAAAAAAGAGAAAGTCGTATGTAGCTCTTTTGAAGCACGCTGGTTGCTATTCTTTATTATGGTCGAGAACAAGAAAAGCAAGCAAGCCAATAAAAACAGCAGAAATAGTGGATAGAACAACGATTAACCAACGCACCGGATACGATTTTTTATCAGCAGGAAATGGATATTCAACAATATGACTGTAAGTAATATCTTTTTCGTATTCCACTATATATTTTTCGTAAACATCAGTTAACGAATCAATCACATGAATGGTTCTGTTGTATTGGTTTTCCAAAACCGTTGCTTTACTGCCACTTAACGAGAAGTTATCGTATAGCTTTTCAATTTTCTTGGTATCAGAAGCATTTCCTCTGCCGTTAGCCAATGCACTCATGTATCCGCGCGTAAGTTCCGGAACCTGCTCATTAAAACTTAAAATCCCGGTTGCTTTTCTAATACTGTCGAGCTTAATTTCAATTGCTGATAGATCTTCATGCTTTTTATTCAATGCTTTATAAGAAATGTCAACCATTTCTTTGTCTTTGGCTTTATGCAATTCCCGCACCTTTTGATTATAAAAATGAATGATTGAATCACACATATTTGATGCTCGGTTTGGATTCTCATCCATTACCTTAATTTCGGCAGTTTCGTATTCCGTTTTGCTCATACTAACATTCGTATTATAAATGTCAAGCATGTACGTAATGTAATTTGGGTCTTCTTTGCTAACTTCGTAAACCTGATCCAAATCGAAAGCATCAAACATTCTGAACTTTATATCATTCGAGTTTAAAACTTCCAGCATTTGTTCTGTCTCCGATTCGTTACTTAAGGTCCACAGATTGGTTGGATAAATTCTCGCTGTTGACTTATATTTAGGAGTAATAAATGTTGGCCCGGAAAAAATAGCAGACAAAACAACTGCAATCAAGCCAATAATGATAAAGTGAAATTTGCGTTTCCAAATCAGGTTCAGAATACGCTTGTTGTCAAAAAAGTTTTCCATAGATGTGGTTTCAATTCGATCGTTTAATCTCAACGTAACCGAATTCTTTTTAGTATCTGGATAAATGCTTATTCCGCAATAATTAAAAAATAGTTCTTTTTCCCTTTTTGTGCCAGAATATATTTTCCGCCAATCAGGTATTCGCCATCCACAACAAGATCCGGATTTGTAGCTTTCTCTTTGTTAATACTCAAGCCATTTCCCTGGATCGTTCTTCTGAGTTCTCCTTTCGAAGGGAAAATTTCAGTTTTCTCGGCGAGCAACTCAACTACGTTAATCCCTTTTAAAAGTTCTTCTTTGTTTATCTGGAATTGCGGAACGCCTTCAAAGACCGCAAGAAAAGTACTTTCGTTAAGCTTGCGAAGTTGTTCTGCTGTTCCTTTCCCGAAAAGAATTTGCGAAGCTTCAACTGCCATTTCATATTCTTCTTTAGAATGAACCATAGTCGTTACTTCTTCAGCCAGTTTTTTCTGAAGTGCGCGTGCATGCGGTGCTTCTTTGTGTTGAGCTACCAATGCATCAATTTCTTCTTTCGATAACAGCGTGAATATTTTAATGTAACGCTCTGCATCTTCGTCAGAAGTATTTAGCCAAAACTGGAAAAAAGCGTAAGGAGAGGTACGCTCCGGATCGAGCCATACGTTGCCCGACTCTGTTTTTCCGAATTTTGTTCCGTCGGCTTTGGTAATTAGCGGACAGGTTAGCGCAAACGCTTCACCTCCGTCCATTCTGCGAATCAGCTCTGTTCCGGTTGTAATGTTTCCCCATTGATCGGAACCTCCCATTTGCAAACGACAGTTGTTGTTTTTATACAAGTGGAAAAAATCGTATCCCTGAACCAACTGGTAAGTGAATTCAGTGAACGACATGCCCGATTTTGATTCTTCACCCAAGCGTTTTTTCACCGAATCTTTGGCCATCATGTAGTTTACGGTAATGCGCTTACCTACGTCGCGGATGAATTCCAGAAAAGAAAATTCCTTCATCCAGTCGTAGTTGTTTACCAAAAGAGCTACGTTATCTTCTTTACTTTCAAAATCGAGGAATTTTGCCAATTGAGCTTTAATGCAATCCTGATTATGGCGTAGAGTTGGCTCATCGAGCAGATTACGTTCCTGCGATTTTCCCGATGGATCGCCAATCATTCCTGTTGCCCCACCAACCAATGCAATTGGCTGATGACCTGCAATTTGAAGGTGTTTCAGCATCATGACACTTACCAGATGACCAATGTGTAAAGAGTCGGCAGTTGGATCGATACCCACATATGCAGCCGTTAATTCTTTACCCAGTTGTTCTTCAGTTCCCGGCATTATATCGTGTAACATGCCTCTCCATTTCAGTTCTTCTACAAAATTCATCGGAAAACGTAAATTAAAATTTGCGCAAATATATAAAATGCAGCCTAAACCGCAGGCATAACACTGGTAAAACAAGTTTTATATAATACTTAAAAATAATTGTAACATTTTGGTATCTTTTGAAGTCTGATGGGATAATATGAAAGATGAGGAACTGGTTCGGCAGGTGCTAAATGGCAACAACAATGCCTTTCGGTTTTTGGTATCGAAGTACCAGAGGCTGGTTTTGCATATTGTTGGGCGCATTATTCAACAACAGGATAGTGTGGAAGATACCTGCCAGGAGGTCTTCATAAAAGTATTTAAAATGCTGAAAACGTTTCGGGGTGATTCGAAATTATCGACATGGATTGCAACTATTGCTTACAATACTGCAATTACTGAGATTAGAAAACACAACAGGAGGGGAGAAGTTTCATACAGTCAGGAACCAGCGTTGTTAAAAATGGATAAGGAGTCAAACTCGGATCATACGCTGGTTGAAAGGGCTGAAGCAAAGAAGTATTTACTGAAACTTATTGAAACTTTACCGGTAAACTATCGTACTGTCCTTACATTGTATCACCTTGAAGAGTTCTCGTACAAGGAGATTGTTGAGATTACGGGAATGCCGGAAGGAACAATAAAAAGTTACCTGAGCCGCGCCCGTGCTATTTTGAAAGGGAAAATTGAAAAGATTGCCCGTTTAGAACAAATTAATATATTTGAAAATCATGTTTGAAGAAGAAAGAATATTTGATACGGAAAAACTGGTTGATGAGGTTTTAAAAGTTGAACCCGAATTTGTTCTCTCCGCAAATTTTGCTGATAGCTTAGCAAAGAAAGTCGGCCGAAAATTTGCCTGGCAACAGTATATTCGCGAATTTCTGGTGTATTTGGCCGTTATTTTGGGCATTGTTGTGGCTTCGGCTGCAATGGCATTTTTCTGGTTTAATGCCGATTGGAAAAGCTGGATCGACTTTCTTACATCAAACGTAATTTTAGTTGCAGGAATTAACTTGCTGCTAATTTTTGTTCTTTTTACCGACCGCGTGCTTTTGCGTTATTTTATGTTTCGGGCTTCACCCGAATAATTACTTTTTCTTTCTGTCCAGATAAATAATTTGTCCAACACGAGGTTGTTCTCCCGGATTCATTCTGTTTTTTCTGTAAAGCGATTTCAGCTTTACTCCGTATTTCTGTGAAATATAATGCATGTTTTCTCCCTCAGCAACACGGTGAGTTGAATATTCTTTTGATTTGTTTTTCTTTGGCTGAATATAAACCACTTCGTTTGGAACAGGCTTGTACCCAGGGTGGTGGTCATTATATTTATATAGTTCCCAGTCGTTTAATCCGAGCTCCTGTGCCAGCATTTCAAAAGTGTCTCCTTTACGCGCTACCACCGCTTTTACCCGGTTCATTTCTACCACTTCGTGCGAATTGTAAGCATTAATTGTTAGACCCGAATTCGTGCTTTGCGCAACGCTCCTTTGCTCGTAAGAACTCATTTCCCTGAAGGTCATTTTTAAATCGAGCCGGTGTAGCTTATTTTCTTCAATAATTCGGATTAAGCGTTTGTCGTAGTCGCGTGCGGTTGCATAACCTGCTTTTTTTAAACCTTTTGCCCAGCCTTTGTAGTCGGTGTGCTCAAGTTTAAAAAGATCGCCATATCTCGGATTGTCCATCAAAAAATTGGTGTGGTCAATATAGGATTCTTCTACAGATGTATATTTTCTGAAACATTCATTTCTCCGGTCATCGTCGTAATAAACCTTTGGGCCTTTCCAACTGCTTTTGCATTTTATGCCAAAATGATTATTCGACTTTACAGAAAGTTCACTATTCCCGTTGCCGGATTCCAGACAGCCTTGTGCCATGGTAATACTCGCCGGTATTCCGCTTCTGTTCATCTCTTCGATGGCCAAAAGTTGGTAACGCCTGATATATTCTTCGCGCGATATTTTTTGAGCTATTGTATGCGTAAATAAAAACAGCGATATAATAAGGAATATGTGTTTCATGTGATCTTTTGCTAGACGAATTGTCAAAGATAGATGCTAGATTTGTTAGTGTTCTATAGCAAACCTTTTTTTTATAAACATTTATCCGTGAATTTTATTGTTCCCGAAAACGGAATTTGTATCGCAACAAAAGTTTAGGATAAGAAATGATAAACTGGATTATTGTTCTACTTTGTTTATGAGTGCTTTGGGGGGTGAACTTCTTTTTATAGCCGTATTTTTATTATGTTACATTTGGCGGTGTATTTTGATACTTATTTACCTGTAAGGAGAAATATTGCGCTGTTTTATCTACATTTTAGCACACGCTTTATGACTGTAAGGGCTAGTTTTAAAAATTGATTTCAAAACTAATTCAAATAAAAACTTATGGTAAAGAAATTTTACTTTTTATTTCTTGCCCTACTCTGTATTGCAGGAACTTCAAAAGGGCAGTTTAATGATTCGTATTCTTATGATTTCAGAGATGGAACCATTATTGGAAATGGCCAGAGCGATGATGGGAAACTCGTTTTAGGAGGAACCTACAGTCATCACAGCGCAAGCTACGGGTTAAATATGAAGGTTGATGGAACAATTGACATCACTGTTGATGGAAGCAGTACTATCCGTTTTTTAGGCTCCGCTTATTCGGGACTAAATTTGGTTGGTACAGTAGCTGAGAACGGCGATTTAGGAACACAATTCACAAAAGTGGAGAATGATTTGTCTGATACTTATGATTTTGTGTACTCGGGTACTTCAAAAACGCTGAACTTTACAACAACTTCCGGTTCGGGAGACGACCTTTATCTTCCGCTGATCGATGTTATTCCGGCGCAAAACGGTGGAGATTCTTCGTTAACTGCACCCGAAAAAAACATTGTTTATTATTTCGACCTTCGCGATGAGAGCATTATTCCGTCAACAGCTCCCGGAAATGCTGTAATTGAGAAAGGCCTGTTTAAAATCGAAGCAGGATGTTGTAACGCATATGCTTATCATGGTACACAGCACGGTATCTATTTTAAAGACGGAAATAAAATAACCCTTCAGGTAGCCGGAAATTCTTATATCAGGCTTGGTGGCGATCAGTATTCCGGAGGAACTGTTTCAGTGTCGGGCAATACGGGAAGTTTTGATCTTGTTTCTCAAAGTCATCAAACAGGTTCTACTTATGCTGATAATGACCCGGTTTGGGTAGAGTTTATGTATGTAGGTGATGCCGGTACTGTAGAAATTATTAGCTCGGGCAGTACAAATTATTTGCCTTTTATCGAGGTTGTGCCTATTCCGTTCGAAGTGTCATTAAACGAATATGTTCAGAAAAGCGGCACCATTAATGTAAATGATATTGATATAAATCTGGCATCTGGTGCAACAGCTAACGATCCGGCAAAATTAACAGTGAGTGCCGGCCAGGTATTGAGTGCACTTACCAACGAGGCTTCAATACGTATTGACCTTGGCGGGAAACCGCTTTCTTCTTATACGCCCACTTTCTCTGGCGATATCGCTGGCGTTGATGTGAACGGCGATACATTAAAAGTAACTTATTCCGGCGAAACAACATTACCTGAAAGTTTCAACATTATTGTTGCCGACGAAAGTCTTTCAGCAACAGCCGAAGCCGGGAAAACTTATTCCTATAATTTTGCGGATGGTAGTGTTCTTCCACAAAATACCACCATTAAATATACCGACTTTTATACCAGCGATGGAATTGTAAATATTAAAAGTAATGATGGAGATGAGTTTTGGTATCACGATGCATCGCATGGTGTAGTTTGTTACGATAAAAACTCGTATGAAATTACCGTTGCTGGCGACGCTATAATTACGTTTGTTACATGCACATACAGTGATGCTTCTTCTATATTTACATTTACGGATGAAGAGGATAAAGAGTTGGGGACTATTGCTGCAAATAATAACGGAGGGGCTGATGCTTTTGCCGTTAGTTTTGCCTATACCGGTTCTGCCGGAGTGGTTAGAGCAACATTATCAAGCGAGGGAGCTGTGTATATTCATGGAATGACCATTGAAAATGCAGCTGAGATTGAACCTTCGGAAGGATTAATTGATGTTTGGGATTTTGGCGCGGAACAGCTTGATACAACCCGATATAAAAATAACCTGGATGTCGGTATTATTAACTCTTGGTACGACGAATCGATTACGGCAGGAAGTTCAGGCAATGTTCTCCCTGGTAGTTTTTCTGCCGGTGCTTTAAGCTGGGTTGGCGGCGGTAACGATCGTTTAAGAACATCGAATACCAATATTACGCGTTACGACGAAAATATCGGCAGCGAAGGTGATTATACCGGAAGGTTGTATGTGAATTCAGCAGGGGCAACCGGGCGATATCTTAGTCTGGCACTAAGCGAAGATGATGAGGTAAAACTGATGATGTTAACGCAAAATGGCGGCGGAAAAATTAATTTCGAATATGTAGCAGATCCTGATGCACAAACGGATGTGGCAGACGTGTTTGCTGAATTGAGCGAAGTTAATTTTGTGGCAAAACAGGCGGGGACCTTTCATATTTACGATACGCAGGATAAACCAAGTTATTACAGAGTTTACCGAAGTGATGCTAGTTATATTAGTGTAACAGGTAAAATTGATACAACACAGGCTGCTGGTATTCCTGATGATTACGAAATATTATTTACCAATAAAGCCGGAAAATCCTGGGCGGCAACAATAAAAGATACTGCTTATAGTGTTAGCCTGCCTTCGGGCTATAGCTACTATTTAAGTTTAGCCAATGCTAATGGATATATTGTTAGCAGCGATACTGAATTTAGTGTGAGCGACAGTACTTCTTCGCTCGATGTTAGTCTTTCAAAAGTTAAGCTGAATTTGGTTGAAGGAGCAATTACCGGGTTGGACGAAAATATCACAAACCTTGAACTGGTTTTTACACCCGATACTGCAAGCCACAAAATATTTATGCCCGAAGCCGTTTTAATTGCTGACAGTGCAACATATTCTGTAGAGCTCGAATCAAACTGTTTTTACATTGTGTCGGCTAAAGGAGTTAATGATTATTGCATTCCGAAGGATACTATATATGTTGAAAATGCAGATAAAACGTTTGACATTGCCTTTGAAGCAAAGCCGGTGTATAAAGTAACAATTAATACAAGCGGTTTAACAGAAACGCAGTTAGATGGCCTCAGCCTTGTTTTTTCAAACTTAAACGAAGAAACTTATAATTATGCTTTCTCTTCGATTGATTCCGTGTTTCTTCGTGATGGTGTATATACCGTTGATTGCAACGGGTTGGACAATTATCCACTGGAACTGGGAAAAACATCAAACTTAAATGTTTCTGGGAGCGAAACAACTAAAGACCTGGTATTTAACCGGGTTGTAAACTGGGCTTTTAACGATCAGGTTATTACTAACGGCGACCCGGCCTATAAAGGACTTCTGTTTTCCGGTACGGTATATAACGAAATAGCAAAAGGGCACCTGTCTGCAAAACCTGAGGCAACGATTCAGGTTCCGGTAAAAACTGGCGAAAAAGTTGTTGTTAGTTATTATTACTCGGCTGATTTTTCAATTGATGGTGGCGATTCTATCTCTACTTCAAGTGGCAGCACCAGTAAGATCGAATCTACAGAATATAAATACCCGGGCACAGAAGATGGTACAGTAACTCTAACTGTCGGCTCGGGAGCATCAACAACTTACATTACCAATATTGCCGTTAAAAATATTATTGAATACAGGGCTACCATAACTGTTGGTGCAGGTAAAGAATACCAAACGATAAATGCAGCGCTGGAGGCTGTTCGTAACATGGATCGACTGGCTAACGAGCGTGTAACAGTAATGATTGATCCCGGCAATTACGAAGAGATGTTGGTGATTGATATTCCAAATGTTAGCTTCAGGAATGCGGCAGTTTCGCCCGATATTGCATTGAAAAACCAGGGGGTTGATATTTCTGCAAATGCAGTGCGGATTACTTCATATTACGGGCATGGATATAATTATTACAGTATGAACGACGATCAGAAATGGAACGCCGAAATATTGCGGGTAAACAAGGAAAACGGATATTTATCGTATGAAAATAAAGGTTCGGGAACAACTAACGATTCGTATTGGAATGCAACGGTTGTGATTTCGGCAGTTGGTTTTGAGGCCGAGCACATTATATTCGAAAACTCGTTTAATCAATACATTTCCAAAAAAGAATCGGAAGATGTTGTTGAGATGTGGGTGTCTGGAAGTAAAGGAGAACGCCCAACTGATTATGGAAATACCGCAGTTCAGGATCGGAGTTTTGTTGAACGTGCGGCTGCAATTGCTCTTACCGGTAGCGCTGACAAGGTAATTTTAAACAGATGCCGCGTAGTTGGGCGTCAGGATTCGTTTTATGGTAGTAGCCCGGCAAGGGTAGTTGTTTACAAAGGGGCCGTAATGGGGGCTGTTGACTATATTTTTGGAGCAATGACGGGAGTGTTCTATAAAACCGATTTGATAATGAATACGAGCGATGTTAGCTCAGATGCAGCTTATATTACTGCTGCACAACACAGTACTGGCCGGGGATACCTGATGTACGAATGCAATGTAACCTCAACCGAGCCAGGTGTAGAAACTGCCTCGGTTTATAGGGCAAAACCAGGCTATTTCGGAAGGCCATGGCAAGCCAATACCAGCGAAGTAGTATTTTATAATACATCCATCGAAACTTCGGATTATCCGGGGAGCGAAGGCAGGTCCTTAATTACTCCGCTCGGGTGGATGAATTCGCTTGGCGGAGAGTCGGTATACATGTATGAGTATGGTACTATTGAAGAATCGAACGAGGATAATTCATCGGCAAGGGCAGCTTGGTCCACTATTTTAAGCGAATCTAAACTTGCTGACGGAACCGATATTACAACTTTTAACTTTACAAAAGGTAACGATGATTGGGATCCGATTTCGGCGCTTATTCAGGGAGATAAAGAAACAGGTATCGACTTGCAGTCTGAAAATGAAACAGGAATAATTGTTTACGGCGGCTTTAAAAAGTTGCATATAAGTAATGTCAGCGTTCCAACGCTGGTAAAAGTATTTAACCTGAATGGAGTTTTGTTGCAGGTTCATGAGTTAAATTCAGATACAACGTTTCCGGCAAAATCGGGAGTTTGTATTGTGCAGGTAATCAACCCGAAAGGAATTGAAGCATCAAAAGTTCTTGTTCGGTAACTTGTAATGAGCTTTGTTTCCCTCCTCTTTGGGCGAGTTGAGAAATATTGTACCTTCTGACTATCCTGTCAGCCCTTTGGCGGATTAGTTATTTATGAATTGGAAATCACTCCGGGGCTTTGGTCGCGGAGTGATTTTTTTTAGATGAAACCGGTAAGGCGACAAAGATTTCCATTAAAATCGTATTTTTGAACAAACTCAACAACATGCGGAATCGTGAAATAAAAATAGAATTCAAAGAATTCGAGTCAATTGAAGAACTTTCTTCTAAAGATCAGTCACTAATATTGGCAGCGCGCGAAGCAGCAGATAAAGCTTACGCCCCCTATTCAAAGTTCAGTGTAGGAGCCGCAGTATTGCTCGCCAACAACGAAGTTATATTGGGAAACAATCAGGAGAATGCTGATTTTACCGATGGTTTGTGTGCAGAGCGGGTTGCGTTGTTTTATGCGCATTCGAAATATCCAGGCATTGCTGCAAATACAATTGCGGTGACGGCTAAAAACAGTAAAGGAGCAATTATTGAATCTACTCAGCCTTGTGGTTCATGCCGACAGGTAATGGTTGAAACGGAGTTCCGTTTTAAAAAGCCAATTCGGATTTTGCTCGATGGTAAAGACGGCATACAGTTGCTGGAGGGGGCGGATAATTTATTGCCTTTAGCCTTTAAACCTGCGTCTTTAGATTCTTAAACAGGCTGCACCGGACTGAATTTCCCGGCATTAAAAATTTTCATGAACTCATCCCAAACCGGATCTTTCGGAGGATCGGCTACAATTGTTAACGGTTCTTTTTTTACCGGGTGGATCAACTCAATTTTTCGCGCATGTAAGTGTATGCCTTTGTCTTTGTTCGAGCGCGGGAATCCATATTTCAAATCGCCTTTAATATGTAGATTGATTTGGTGCAACTGTACCCTTATTTGGTGATGGCGGCCTGTGTGCAAGTCAATTTCCAGTAAGTGGTAACGATCTATACTTGCCACATGACGATAGGTAAGGCTTGCAAATTTTGCACCGTCTTTTGGCTCAGTGTAAGCATAACTTTTGTTTTTCTCATGGTTCTTTTCCAGATAATGTTCAAGGGTATCGGTATATTGGGGAGGCCTTTTGTCTACAACCGCCCAATATGTTTTTTGTACATTCCCTTTTGTCTGGAATAATTTGTTTAAACGTGGCAATACTTTACTGGTTTTTGCTAGCACAAGCAGTCCGCTTGTTGGGCGGTCTAAACGATGAGGAAGTCCCAGGTAAACATTTCCAGGCTTGTTGTATTTCTCTTTTAGGTATTGCTTCACCATATCCATTACCGTAATGTCGCCGGTTTTATCGCCTTGTACAACTTCTCCACAGGCTTTATTAATGGCAATGATATGATTGTCTTCGTAGATAACTTCCATAGTTAACTGCTAGCTTTTAGCCTAAAGCTACAAGTAAGAAAATTTATTCTAAACTTCATGCTTGGTGCTTTAGCCTTTTTACTTTTTCTTTGAATTCTAGTATTGTTCTTTCTCGTTTGGGAAGTCTTTTGATTTTACATCGTTTATATAATTTCCTACTGCGCCCTTTATCTCTGCAGCCAGATTATGGTATCTTCTTAAAAATCGAGGTGAAAATTGCTGAGTAATTCCCAGCATGTCGTGGATAACAAGAACTTGTCCGTCAACACCGTTACCGGCTCCAATACCAATTACCGGAATTTTAAGTTCAGCAGCAACTCTTGCACCCAATTCTGCCGGAATTTTCTCTAAAACAATTGCAAAGCATCCTGCTTCTTCCAACAACTTCGCGTCGCGAATTAATTTCTCCGCCTCTTCGTCTTCCTTTGCCCGAACCGTATATGTACCAAACTTATGAATTGATTGTGGCATTAATCCCAGGTGCCCCATAATCGGAATGCCGGCAGACAAAATGCGTTTTACCGATTCTAAAACCTCTTCGCCTCCTTCAAGTTTTACGGCATCGGCAGCTGTTTCTTTCATAATACGAATGGCAGAGCTCAATGCTTCTCTCGAATTTCCCTGGTAGGTACCAAACGGAAGATCGACAACGACCAATGCACGATTTACTGCTCTAACAACAGACGCTCCGTGGTAGATCATCTCGTTTAAAGTGATTGGCAAAGTGGTTTCGTGTCCGGCCATTACGTTTGATGCTGAATCTCCCACAAGGATAACATCTAACCCGGCTTCGTCTGCCAATTGTGCCATGCTGTAGTCATAAGCTGTTAACATGGCTATTTTCTCTCCGCGCAACTTCATCTCCGATAAACGGTGAGTAGTTACTTTTCTTACTTCATTATGTACTGACATTCTGTTTCGTTTTAAACCGACAAAATTAGGTAAAGCTTTTGGTATGTCAAAAAACAGTAATGCTTTCAGAATCATTTCAAAACCATTAACGTTTATTAACCGCAGCAAAATATTATTATTGAGTAAGGTTTACTTTCTTTGCGTTTAATCATGAAAAAAGAAACACTTACCGATGAGTAGGGACTGTTTACATGGTAGAAAACAGACAATTTTGATAAGATGAAAAGGATGATCCGAAGCCGTTATAATATTTTTTTTCTTAGTGTGTTGCTTTTGTTAGTATATCTGCGAAGTAGTGCGCAAGAATCCTCAATTAACAATTCAGTGGTTTCCTATAGCAAAAAGGAACTAAACACCGGCGTAGTTTTCGGTCTTGGTAAAGAACGAGAGGAACTGAAAACTGATGCATCGCGTTATTACGAAGAGCAGACTTTGCTTAACGGGACTTTCAGGATAGACAATAAATATTGGAATTTGTTGGATTATTTGCAGGAAGAGCTCATGTTTTCCCTGGAATTAGGTCCGTATGCTGGTTTTGGTGACTGGATTGACAGTTCGAGAGTCGGTTACAATACTGCAGACAAAAAGTCTTATGGAGTCCGGACATCGTTAAATGCCAGTTACAGAAACAGGTATTATTACGATCCTCGAAATTATACAGTTTTAGATATAAGTGGCTGGGGACAATACGATATTTTTAACCAGCAACTGGATGGAACATCTATTGATTCTTTTGGGGTTTCAACAGCGATTGACGAAAGCTACACGAAAGGACGATTGCGTTTTGGTGTTAATGCCAAAGCTGGCTGGGGAATTGGGCGTTTGAGTCCGATGAACCATTTAATGCTGGCACATTACTTACTTGAAAAGTATTATCCGGGGCGTGTTTTTTCGGATTACGAAATTGCGCGGTTTGCACAAGTGATTGCCGATATAAAGAATAATCGCGATTATAAGTCGGGGCATGTTTCTGAAAAGGAAATGGAGTCGGTTATAAAATTTGTAAATCAGACATTGCTACTTGAATCACCAGAACTTATGGCTGCCGATTGGCAATATGGAGAATTTGATCCTCGTTTTGAGGGACGACGCGTTGAAATGGGACCATTTTTTCAGTATTACAATAAAGAACCCGATTTTATTTTCGGAGGTTACCTACAGTTTGACTGGGCCAAATACAAAAATGAAAAGTGGAACAGAAATTTTAGTGCTAGTTTGACATACAGCCGCTACAAAAGGCAAGATGACCAAACGGAGCAAACCGATCAGGAGAATCTATCACTTGGTTTCGATTTGTCGCACAGAGATTGGTTTTTGGGTAAGGTAGATCTAGGCTGGAGCTATTATTCAAACATGCGTAGCCAAATTGATTTTGGCGTGAGATACATCCCCGGCCTGGAATTAAACAGCTTTAAAAATGTAGGAAGCATTAGCCATAATGTGGTTCCTTACCTTGCCTATTACACACAGGTTAATTCAAAATCAAGGCTTAAGTTTAATTTGGCCTGGCGTATTGCCGACGGCGAGCAGTTTGTTGTACCCGGTCCCGAATTTTCTCTGGCATTTTATCGCAGTAAATATTAAACCCGAAGGAAGATTTTTTTGCGGAACATATAATAAAGCAACAGCCATACTAAGCCCAAACTACAAACTGAAAGTAGTAATTGGCCAGAGTCGCCAAGAGGTTTGGCCAGCCAACCAAAAAAGAATTCAGTTACGTTTTGAACATCAATGATTCGGGTAAAGAGGTACACGAAAATAGAGTTCATTCCGATTATTCTGAAATAGAAAGCCCAGCCTCTTATTTTCCAGTGGTCGATAATAAGGAAGAATACGGCTATCAGAATAAAACCAATTCCGCCTGCAAGCATATTAAAAGTTGAAGTCCAACACTTTTTAATTATCGGGTAAAAGCTTGAAAACACCAACGCCAGAATGATAAAACCAACTCCGGTTGTCACAAGGTTGCCAATCTTTTGCCAGTCGGTAGTCTGTTTCTTTTTTAATATGTTCCCGGCAATAGTTCCCATTAGGGTTACGCCTGTTGCCGATAAACTACACATAATTCCTTCTGGGTCAAACGTGCCTCCATATAATCTTCCGGGCAAAAAAAGCTGGTCGATGTACCCGTTAATACAGCCTTCGGGCGTTAATACCCCGGCTCCAAACCCGGGCACGGGAATGAGAAGTTGAATTATTCCAAACCCGGTTAATATTCCTGCCAGCCAAATAATCCTGCTTTTTAGTGTAGGGAAGTAGATTACGATTAACGATGCAAAAAAGTAGCCAATACCAATTTGTCCGAGAACACTGGCAATTCTGCCATTTTCGAAACCGTTCTTGAATGTACCATTATATAGGATACCTAAAACAATAAGGATTAGCATTCTTCTCAAAGCCTTAAAAAGCAGTTTTTTCTTCGGCATATTTTTATCAAGTTTAGCGCCTATCGAAAAAGGAATAGCTACGCCTGCAATAAACATAAAGAGTGGGAAAATAAGGTCTTCAAAATGAAAACCAGCCCAGTCGGCGTGTTCCATTTGAGCGGCAAGCCATTCGGCTCCGGTTAATTTCGAAATTAAGATGGCCAGATATCCGCCCCCTGTAATCCAAAACATGTCGAACCCGCGCAGTGCATCGAGTGATTGTAAGCGTTTTTGTGGTTCCGTTCTTAACGGTTTAGTTGCCATAATCTTTTTTATTAAGGCATTAAAAGTAGTAAACTTTTAGTTGGATTTAAAGGTTCATCTAAATTTAGATTTGTTACATGTTTTTAAATGTCTTAGACTCTTAAGTGGCACGATTGTTGGTTTTTACAAGCAGAATCATATAAAATAAATATCATGAAACAAGTTATCCTCGCAAGTGCATTTTTTTTGATGTGTCAGTTTTCATTTGCCCAGTATGATGATTTCGATTTATCGAAATATAAGTTGCCGGATATAAAGCGGCATCAGTTGGATTTTAACTTTAGTTTTGATAACACCTTCAGGGAACATCGTTATGAAAGTACAGACGACCGTTCATATTTCGATCTGAATAATGATCTTAGTTTAAATTATTCTTATTACCGCAACACTATGAAAAACCAGTCAGATGGTTGGGGAAACATTTCTTCCAATATTACTTTGGATCATGAAAAACAAGAAGCATATAATAGAGTTAAAGATGACTATTATAATTTTAAAATTGATGCTGGTTTTCTGAAACGTATATATACTAATAGTGATGACAGGTGGTTTTTGCTATGGTCAACAAATTTATATGTTAGCCATATTTTATATCGAAAAAATGATCTATGGAGTTACGACAATAATTTAACTGAAAAGCATAGGTCGAGATTTCTTACTCTACAGCCGGGAGTTAGTCTTGGAGGAGGATTTGGAAGAGTTGAACGAGTAGGTGATGCAAGAAGAGCTATTTATATAATTGATGACCTTTATAAAAATAATAAATTAAAGCGACTTCCTGACGAAAATGAGATACTTGTTATTGCGAACAAGGTAGCTGAACTTCGGAATCAACGGTTTTTTGACGCGCGGTTGCACCATATCTACGAAATGGAAAGTTTGGATTCTCTATTAAATACAATGGACCTGGTATCGAATAATGATATGGGATATTTTACTGCTTTAAATGATATGTGGTTATACGGTGACGAGTCAAGACGCTCAGGGACGCGTTTACAAGCACAAGTTGGAGGGCAGTTGTACTACCGTTTTATTAAACGGAAAACGGAGGGATACGATGTCGATTATTCTGATCTTATCATCGACGACAATGATAATGTATATAATGAAACTCTTCGTTTGCGTTTAGAACTTGATTCTTATAAACCAATCGGACTAAAATGGCAACGTTATTTGTCAGTTCAGTTTCTGGCAAACCGTTATTTTAACGATATAGATGAAACTGAAGTATCAGATGATTACTATTATTTTGTTGGAAGTATTAATTATGGTTATCACTGGTATTTGAATACCAGAACTTATGCCTCGTTTGGAGTAAGAGGCAATTCTGTTAGCAGGAAATATATTGAAGATCAAGATTATTATTCTGATCGTAAGGATTTTCAAGCTGGAATCTCAGGGAGTTTGAATTACTATTTCTCCCCCAGGCTGAAAGCTAGTGTCCAAATGAATGCATATTGTGATTGGGATGAGAACGATGATTCTTCGTATAACAGGTATTTCGCAATAATAACTCAAGCTAGTCTTAACTACGCCATCTTTTAAATCAATAATCCTTAACTCTCTGTCGTTTTGTCACCGGTTTTGACAGAATCTTTGGCTCTTTTTGCGAATAGTGTGTCAGTTTTTCGTTCATTTTTGCATATCTGTCCATGGCATAGTCATTGATTATATGTCAGCGTAAATTTTTGAAACGAACATGAATTTGAATTTTTGAAAATCAGTAAAAAAAAATTACAAAATTTATGTGAGTTCTATCGAATACAGGCTGAGTGAATAATTTTAATGAGATAAAACAATAAAAAATTAAAACATATAACAATGGGAAAAATTATCGGAATAGACTTAGGAACCACAAACTCGTGTGTTTCTGTAATGGAAGGTAACGAACCTGTAGTTATCCCTAATAGCGAGGGAAAACGTACAACACCTTCTATCGTTGCATTTGTTGAAAATGGCGAACGTAAAATTGGTGATCCTGCAAAACGTCAGGCAATTACCAACCCAACTAAAACGATCTTCTCGATCAAACGTTTTATGGGAGAAACATTCGACCAGGTAAGTAAAGAAGTAAAACGTGTTCCTTATAAAGTAGTAAAAGGTGACAATAATACACCACGTGTAGAAATTGACGACCGCAAATATTCTCCACAGGAAATATCGGCAATGGTTCTTCAAAAAATGAAGAAAACTGCCGAAGATTATTTGGGGCAGGAAGTTACAGAAGCAGTTATTACTGTTCCTGCTTACTTTAGCGATTCACAGCGTCAGGCAACCAAGGAAGCTGGCGAAATTGCTGGTTTAGCCGTGCGCCGTATCATTAACGAACCTACTGCCGCATCGTTGGCTTATGGGTTGGATAAGATGGACAAAGACATGAAAATCGCAGTATTCGACCTTGGTGGTGGTACTTTCGATATTTCAATTCTTGAACTAGGAGAAGGCGTATTTGAAGTAAAATCTACAGACGGTGATACACACCTTGGTGGTGATGATTTTGACCAGGTAATTATCGATTGGTTGGCTGATGAATTCAAAAGCGAAGAAGGTATTGACCTGCGCGAAGATCCAATGGCTCTGCAACGTTTAAAAGAAGCTGCAGAGAAAGCTAAGATCGAATTGTCAAGCTCTAGCCAAACCGAAATTAACCTGCCATATATTATGCCGGTTAACGGAATACCAAAACACTTGGTAAAAACATTAAGCCGTTCGAAATTCGAACAGTTGGCGGACACTTTAATTACGGCGACCATTGAGCCTTGTAAAAAAGCATTGAAAAATGCCGGAATGTCGCCAAGCGATGTAGATGAGGTAATTTTAGTTGGTGGTTCAACTCGTATTCCTGCTATTCAGGAAAAAGTTAAAGCATTCTTCGGAAAAGAACCTTCAAAAGGAGTAAATCCGGATGAGGTAGTAGCTGTTGGTGCTGCAATTCAGGGTGGTGTACTAACTGGTGAGGTAAAAGATGTACTTCTGCTTGATGTTACTCCACTTTCGTTAGGTATCGAAACAATGGGTGGTGTAATGACTAAATTGATTGAGTCGAACACAACTATCCCGACTAAAAAATCGGAAACATTTACCACTGCAGCCGATAATCAACCATCGGTAGAAATTCACGTGCTACAGGGAGAACGTCCGATTGCTTCAGGAAATAAAACCATTGGCCGTTTCCACTTAGACGGAATTCCGCCGGCACCACGTGGTGTACCACAGGTTGAAGTAACTTTCGATATCGATGCAAACGGCATTTTGAATGTTAGCGCAAAAGACAAAGCTACCGGAAAATCGCAGTCAATTCGTATTGAAGCTTCATCAGGTTTAAGTGACGATGAAATCAAAAAAATGAAAGCTGAAGCTGAAGCAAATGCAGAAGCTGATAAACAGGCGAAAGAAACTGCTGATAAAATCAACCAGGCTGACAGTTTGATTTTCCAAACTGAAAAGCAGTTGAAAGAATACGGCGATAAGCTTCCGGCAGATAAAAAACAGCCAATTGAAGATGCATTGAAAAAGCTGAAAGAAGCACATGCTTCAAAAGATCTGGCTGCTATTGATACTGCAATGAATGAATTGAATACCGTGTTCCAGGCAGCTTCGCAAGAGATGTATAATGCTTCTCAGGCGCAAGGTGGTCAGGAAGGCCCGCAGGCTGGTGGCCCACAAGCCGATGCTGGTCAGTCGCAACAAGGCGGCGGTTCGAAAGACGACGGCGAAGTAACCGACGTTGACTTTGAAGAAGTCAAATAATTTGATTCGATAAAATTGATAGCATGATTTAGTCTGGCTGTCAATTTAACTACAATACATTTGAAAAGCCTTTTCACCTGGAGTGAAAAGGTTTTTTGTTTTTAACTAAACTTTATCTGCCAAATTGTGTTTCTGAAAAGTGGATAAAAAAAGCAAAAATGAGTAACGAATACGAACAATCAAGAAGAGCCTTTTTAACGAAGTTAGGGTTAACAATTGGTGCGGGAGCAATTGCAGGAGAGAAGTTGTCGGCAAAAGTTTTAAACGATAAAGCTGAATTTCCATTAACAACCGATCAGCAAAAATTGATGGATCGTTACGAAAATTGGATGGATGAATTTATCCCCGTGATTAAGAGTTTTCGTGTCAACCAGGAAGATACAGTAGCTAAAAAACGTATTGCCGAACTCTCGGAAGAAGCAGAAACCTGGCGCGAGCAGCTTTCCGAATTTATGAAAGACGAAAATTTTGCACGTTACTATATGACGGCTACTGAAAGAATGACTAAAGAGATTTATTGATTCTATAAAACATTATATATCCAGCCCTTCTAATAATTGTTGGGGCTTTTTATAGCTGCGTATCTACAATCCACACATCGGGTTTCTCGAGCATGCGTTTTGGAATACAATTCTGAATGGCTGATTTTAAAGCTTCAATCTGTCTTTCTTTAGTGTGTTTTTTCAGGGTAATTATACTGATTTCGCGCACGGGCTGAATTCCTTCAAATTCTTTTATCATTTCTTCGTGTTCTGTCGGAATATTGATCGTTGCCAACTCCGGAATAAAAGTAATTCCGTTTTCGTTTTCTACAATTCGTCGGAGCGAATCAATCGAATTACAGCGATAAAAAAGATTTCTGCCGTTTTGTTTTTTTGTGGCGATGTTGCAAATCGAGTTTACCTGGTTTTGAAAGCAGTTTCCTTCTTCGAGATACCAAACATCGTTTTCGTCCAGCTTTTTAAGATCAATGGCAGCATTTTTAAACCAATTGTGTTTTTCCGAAACATAGGCAAAAAACAGCTCATAAAACAACGGAATTATATTCATGTTTGTTTCCGAAATGGGGGTCGAAATAATTCCTGCATCAAGCTGTCCCATTTTTAATTCGTTAATAATATCTTCTGTTTTGAGTTCAAAAATTTCGTTCTGAAGTGCCGGGTATTCTTTTCTCAGATAACCTGCGTAAAGCGGCACCAAGTAAGGAGCTAAAGTTGGTATAATTCCAATTCTTAGTGTTCCTTTTACCTCTTCTACTAAATCAAGCGCTACATCTTTTAACTGTTCAATTTGCTGTAATATCTCCACTGCTTTCTGATAAAAAGCCTCGCCTTCCTGTGTTAGTTTTAATGGCCGATGTGTCCGGTCTAACAATTTAAAGTCGAGTTCTTCTTCGAGTTTCTGAATTTGAAGACTCAGAGCTGGTTGGGTAATTCCCAACTTCTTAGCTGCAGACGAAAAACTGCCGGTTTGATATATCTCCCTAAAATAATCCAGTTGCGAGAAATTCATTGTATAACTTATTATAATGACGGTATAAATTTAATAAATATCGATTATAATATCTTTGAATCAACAAATAAAAACAAACAGAAATTACAAATTTTAAAATGAATATTATGAAAACTACAAATCAAAACACAGTTGAGAAATTAAACAAGTTATTGGCCGATTATCAAATTTTTTACCAGAACCTGAGAGGGCTACATTGGAATATTAAAGGTGCCATGTTCTTTTCGTTACATGAAAAATTTGAAGAGTATTACAATGGCGCCGCCGAAGTAGTAGATGAAATTGCTGAGCGAATCCTGATGTTGGGAGGTGCACCGCTGCATACATTTGGCGAATACCTTGAAGTTGCAACTTTGGAGCAGGTAAAGAATGTGTCGGATGGCAAGCAAGCCGTTGAGTCAATTCTAAGTGCTGATCGTTTCTTTTTGAAAAGTTTTAACGAACTGCTTGAAATTGCAGGGGAAAACGGAGATGAGGCTACTGCAGCAATGATGAGCGATTGGATTGGCGAAACCGAAAAAAGAATTTGGATGTTGGAATCGTTTCTGGCTTAATAAATGCTCTGAAAATCAACTAGTCATAAGAACCTTCTGTCCAAATGGCAGGAGGTTTTTTATTGCCGCTTAATAATCTCGCAGATCGTCTTCAACAATGGCATAGTGATAGTTGTCTACCCATTTGCCACGAATGGGTAGGATTTTTCGCCGTAGTCCTTCGCGTGTCATTCCTGCTTTCTCGAGCACTTTTCTCGACTGGCTGTTTTCTGTTGCAACACCAGCTTCTACTTTGTGTAATTTGAACTCATCGAAACCGGTAATAATCAATTTTTTAGCAACTTCGGTTGCATAGCCTTTTCCCCAATACTTCGGATCAAGTTTGTAATATATTTCTCCCAGACGAAATTTATCGTTCGATAAGAAAAAACCAGCCAAACCAATAAACTCATTCAATTCTTTTGTGAGAATTTTCCAGGTGTACGAACTTCTTGGCGATTGCAATTGGGCGTCGAGTGAGGCTTGCATTACCTTTTTAGTTTCATCCAGTGATTTTGGAATTCCGAGTGTATTAAATTCGTCTACTTCAGGGATGGAGTGCAATTGGTGAATCGCTTCTATATCATCAGCACTAATTTCAACCAGCAACAGTCGGGCGGTTTCAAGATTGAGCAATTTACGTTCGTTTTTCATCGCCAGTATTTCAGTTTCAAACAAAGTTATAAAGAAAAGCTCTGATTTAGGGATTTGTGAATGCAATTTGGCTATGAAATTCGGACGATGAATTTACATGGCCTTTTTTCCGTTGTAATGAAAATAGGTAATTACGGTTTTCAGGGGGCTTCTAATTGCTTCGCCTATAGGGTAAAGTTGTTGTGCTTCGTTGAAGTCGATAAACTGTAAACGTGAATAATAGGCGCTGGCTTTTGGCCAGATTGGTTTTTTATGTAGAATCTGGTTGGCTTTGTCGAGTTCTTATGGTTGGTTTAAATGTATTGGTTTGTACGCGCTAATTCTACACTGGCCAAATTTATCAGAAAGAATAATTGCTTGTTCTGCTTCAAGAATAAAAATTTTACACCTGTTAAAAAGATGGAGAGAAGGTTTTCGTGTTTTTTTGAATTTGTTGTGGGGACTATTGATTGCTAGTCCTGGCTCGCGTAAACGGATGTCATTGTAAGTGAACCTCCTACCGCTTTATCATTAAACAACGATAGTTCGTCTTTCCCTTCGATTAAAGAAAGCACGTAAAGTAAGGGAAGGTAGTGGTCGGGTGTTGGAACCGCCAGATCGAAAGCTCTTCCTTGCTTTTTGTAGTCAATTAGCGCCTGGTAATTCTCGTCCATTATCCACTGGTTCATTTTTGTGCGGGCTTCTTCTGCCCAGTCGAACGCATATCCCGAAGTGTTTAACTTATCCCAGGCTACCATTCTCAGATTGTGCACAAGGTTTCCACTACCAATAATCAGAACTCCTTTTCTACGCAGAGCAGCCAGCTCCTGACCCAGCTGGAAATGGTACCTCGGACTTTCCTGATAATTCAAGCTCATTTGAAAAACCGGAATATCTGCATCAGGATACATATGGCGGATAACACTCCACGCTCCGTGGTCTAAGCCCCATTTATCGGTCAGTCCAACCTGTGTTTTCTTAATTAGTTTTTGTGTTTCTTTTGCAATCTCCGGACTACCGGGAGCCGGGTATTGTACATCAAACAGCTCTTGTGGAAATCCGCCAAAATCGTGAATTGTTGGCGGATGTTCGTTAACCGTTAAAAAGGTACCCCGTGTTTCCCAGTGTGCCGAAACACAAAGGATGGCACGAGGCGCTTCAAAACGAGAGCTGATGTTTTTAAATTCCTTTGTAAATTCATTATCCTCAATGGCATTCATCGGGCTACCGTGTCCTAAAAACAAAACGGGCATTGGATCGCTTGCCGAAAAATCGGAGGTGAGCTTATTTAAAGCATTTGCTTTCATAACAGTTCCTGTTAACGGTAATAAAGATACGGTTTTTAAAAACTGCTTTCTTTTCATTTTAGCCTTACGATGTTTGTTTTACAAACTGTAATTCGGCTTGTATTTTTACATCTTCGCTAACTAAAACACCTCCCGATTCAAGAGCTGCATTCCAGTTCAAACCCCATTCTTTGCGGTTAATTTTTCCTTCCAGTGAGAAACCTGCTTTTTCGTTTCCCCACGGGTCTTTGTTCATTCCTCCAAACTCAACATCAAGAGTTACTTCGTTGCTTACACCTTTTATGGTAAGAATTCCGGTAAGTTTGTATTCGTCGTCGTCAACTTTTTTGAAAGATGTTCCTTCGAATTCCATCTCTTTGTGGTTTTCAACATCAAAAAAGTCGGCGCTTTTCAGGTGCGTATCCCGGTCGTTATTGTTGGTGTCAACAGATGAGGTGGCGATGGAAGCTTTAATTTTTGCTTTCTCAAAATCTTCTCCTTCAATAGTGGCACTAAAATTTTTAAACTCACCTTTTACGTTCGAAATCATAAGGTGTTTTACTTTAAACGTAATCTCGCTGTGTGTTGGATCTAAATTCCAAATTGTTTTTTGTGTTGTCATCTTCTAAAATTTTATGTTTTAAACTTGTTTTTAATTTTGTCGTACTGCTTGCCTTTTTTATTTAAAATTTAAAAAAGAAAAGCAGATGCTAAAACCTCTTACGCAAAAGTAGGTAGTCTGGGTTTTAAAAAAAATAAACAAGTTTAAGTTATCCGTTTGTTTTTGGGTTTTAAGATTTTTTAATAGGTGTGTTATTAAGGAGGTGTTTTAAAGCTGTTGCATCTAAAATAAAAACCTAATTTCGCGTTTAATAAATAAAAATGAAGATGCGAATTCTGATATTCTTTTTGATATTTCTTCCGGGAATCGTTTTTTCCCAGGTAAATCAAACCGATTCCAATGGTTTGCGACAAGGCCTGTGGCAAAAAAAACAGGACAACGGAAGGCTTTTGTACGAGGGGAATTTTAAAGATGGAAAGCCTGTTGGCGAATGGAAGCGTTATCATCCGGGAGGCCAGTTAAAAGCACTTATTGTTTATAATGGAGATACTGCTTTTACGCAACTTTTTGATGTGTGGCGCAACAAAGTTACCGAGGGAAATTTTCTCGATCAAAAAAAAGAAGGTGTTTGGAAAATCTTTAAGGACAATTATGTTGTTGCCGATGAAGAGTATCGCGGAGGTGCGAAAAATGGAGTATCACACCAGTATTACGATACTGGCGAAATAATGGAAGAAAGCCACTGGAAAGATGGCAAGCAGGACGGCGATTACCAGGTGTTTTTTAAAAACGGACAGCCTTATATTCAAAGTAAAATGAAGAGCGGCCAACGCGATGGTTTGTTCCTTGTATTTTACGAAAATGGCCAGCCCGAACGAGAGGCAGCGTATAGAAATAACCTCCGGGACGGTGAATGGAAGTTTTATAATTCAAATGGGGAATACATGTATTCGTTGTTTTATGATGAAGGGAAAATCCTGAATCCGCAGGTGCGCGACAGTATTGATAATCTGGAAATGAAAACGCTTGAGAAAAATAGGGAAAAACTTGTTGATCCCGAGAAGTTTATGGCCGACCCATCAGGCTACATGCAAAAAAGCAACATGTTCCGCTAAAGAATCCCCCGGTTTTCATTAATTTGCCGGGAATTATAAAATATATCATCTGTTTTATGAAGCACGGATTTGTTATCCTCATACTTATTCTGGTTCTGAATGTAGGCGCAAAAGCGCAGAACTTTTACTGGATTGGTTTTACCGATAAAGAAGGAACGGAGTTCTCACTGGAAGATCCACTGCAGTATCTTTCTGAAAGAGCAATTCAGCGCCGGCAAAATCAAAATATTGCTATCGATTCTCTTGATTTGCCGGTAAGTAAGGCTTATGTCGATTCTATTTTAACGCTCAACGTTGAATTGGTGCATTCGTCTAAATGGCTGAACGGAATCACTGTAAAAACGAAGGTTGATACTGTTGAAATTGATTTTCCGGACTGGTCGTTTATTAAAGAAGTGCAGCGAACCAAACCTAATTTAAATGTCAAAAGTGCTCACAATAAATTCGAACCGGAATCAATTGCAGGGGATGTTGCAATTGATACTTCGTATTATGGCGCTTCGGTAGAGCAAGTAGGTATGCTTAACGGACAATTTTTGCACAACAAAGGTTTCAGAGGAAAAGGAATGCAAATTGCAGTATTAGATGCCGGTTTTTATGGGGTTGACGAACTGCAGGCTTTCGACAGTTTGTGGGCACATAATCAAATTCTAGGTACCCGCGATTTCGTGCTTCCCGGGTCAAATCTCTTTCAATCTGATGATCATGGGATGAGTGTACTTTCTTGCATGGGAGGTTTAGTTCCCGGGCAGTTGATTGGTACTGCTCCTGATGCCGATTATTGGCTTATTCGTTCTGAAGCGAGATCAACAGAATATATTATTGAAGAGGACAATTGGGTGGCAGCTGCTGAATTTGCTGACAGTGTTGGGGTTGATGTTATCAATTCTTCATTGGGCTATACAACATTTGATGATGCTTCTACCAATCATACTTATGCTGATATGGATGGAAACACGACCCGTGTTACCCGCGGAGCAAACATTGCAGTTAGCCGTGGAATTTTGGTTGTAATAAGTGCCGGGAATGAACGCCAAAATTCATGGTTCCGAATTGCTGCTCCTTCTGATGGTGATTTGGTATTGGGAGTTGGCGCCGTAACAAGTATTGGTACTACTGCTGGCTTTTCTTCGGCCGGGCCTGCGTATGATGGAGATGTAAAACCGAACGTGGCAGCAATGGGATTTAGAACGGTATTGCAGCGGTCAAACAATAGGATCAGTGTAGGTGATGGGACTTCGTTTGCATCGCCGGTTATGGCAGGAATGGCAGCCAGCCTTTGGCAAATGTTTCCGGAACGGACAGCACTTGAGATTAAAGAGGCCATTGAAAAAAGTGGACACCAATATAATTCGCCCGATTCGCTGCAGGGCTTCGGAATACCAGATATGCAAATTGCCGCTGAGTTTCTTGGATACCTGTCTGTGGAGAATATACGGGCGGAAAATACCTGGCGTGTTTATCCTAATCCGGTAAAAGATCATTTGCTTATTGAAACCAGTAAACCGCTATCGGGAGATGTTAATTTGGAATGGATTTCAACCGACGGCACTTTAATAAAAAGATGGAGCCGAGGCTATTCTCCCAAAATGGAGATCAGCGACCTTCCAAAAACAAGTCGTGGAATTTATTTCTTAAGAATAAGCAACGGAAACCAATCCGAAACCTTAAAAATCAACAAATTATAAGACATGGTTCAGCAGCTTACTTTATCGCAATTGAATGAGCAGGTAAAGGATGCTCTGTTGGATGCATTTCCGGGCGCGATATGGGTAGTTGCCGAGGTGAGCGAACTAAAGGAGAACCGAAGCGGGCATTGCTATCTCGAGTTAATTGAAAAAGAAGGTAACGACATTGTTGCGCGGTCGAGGGCTACAATCTGGTCGTATACTTACCGAATGCTGAAACCTTATTTTGAAACCACAACCGGCCAGCTTTTTTCGCAGGGAATTAAAGTGTTGGTACAGGTTACGGTTGAATACCATGCAGCTTATGGCCTAAGCCTGAATATAAAAGATATTGACCCAACTTATACGGTTGGCGATATGGCTTTGCAACGAAAAGAAATTATCGATCGCCTGCAAAACGAAGGTGTTTTTGAAATGAATAAGGAGTTGGAGTTGCCTCTGGTTCCGCAAAAAATAGCTGTAATCTCATCGGCCACTGCAGCCGGTTACCAGGATTTTATGAATCAGTTGGAGAACAACGAGCTGGGTTTTCGCTTTCATACAAAGTTGTTTGAAGCCTATATGCAAGGCGCCGGAGCGGTTTCATCGATCATTCATGCACTGGAACGTATTTTTCAGTACGAAGATTTTTTTGATGCGGTAGTTATTATTAGGGGAGGTGGAGCCACTGCTGACCTGAGTAGTTTTGATAATTACGATTTGGCCATAAATATCACGCAGTTTCCGCTGCCTGTGATTACCGGAATCGGGCACGAGAAAGACGATACGATAATTGATTTGGTGGCACACACGCGTCTAAAAACACCTACGGCGGTTGCTGAATTCCTAATAAACGGAATGGAGCTTTATTACAGTCGCTTGCTTGAACTCGAAAATGGTATTATTCAACTTAGCCGCGAAACGCTGGACGAGCAAAAAGAAAAACTGGAAAATATTGCTGAAAGTTTATCGTATTCGGTAACGGGGTTTATTCAGCAAAAACAACAGCAGCTTACCAAATCGGGCAATCATCTGCAACGCGGCATCAGCACATATTCTTATAAAAAACAGGACGGACTGAATTCGATAAAACACCGTATGGATTCCTCGCTTTCGGTTTGGTTTGTCGAAAATAAAAACAACATTAACCGCCAGCGCCGTATTTTAAAACGTGTGGTTGGCGAGGCAGTGTTGAAACAGCAAAATAGTTTGCAGCGTGTTCAGAATAAACTTTTCTCCGAATCGCGCAGAAAGCTATTTAAAGAAGGGGAGCGCCTGAGATTAAACGAAAATACGGTACGATTATTAAATCCTGAAAATATATTGAAACGAGGATTTACATTAACTTTGAAAGAAGGTAAAATTGTGAAATCGGTGAACGATCTGAAAAGTGGTGATGAACTTACCACCCGTTTTGCCGATGGAAATGTACAAAGTAAAATTACTAAGAAAACAGATAATGGCAGCTAAAAAAGTATCTTACAGCGAGGCAATGGCTGAAATAGAAGACATCCTCGAAAAAATAGAAAGTGAAGAGCTGGATGTGGACGAACTCGCAGAAAAAGTGAAGCGGGTTTCGGTATTGCTAAAAACCTGCAAACAAAAATTAACACAAACCAACGAGCAGGTGGAACAGATTTTAAAAGAAATGGAAGATTAACAATAGAAAAAATACAAAATATGAACAACGAGGACAGTAAAATTGTAGAGCTTTACACCGGAGACGAGGTAACCGTACAGCACTTAAAACAGGAATTGGAAGCCGCCGGAATTGCAACATTGGTAAAAGATGGTTATAACCAGGGAAATGCCGCCGGTTTTGTTGGCGGAACGCCTACAGCCATTGAGCTTCTGGTAAATGAAAATGATTTGCCACGAGCTCAGGAAATACTAAAAACAATACAGGGAGCGTAAACTATGTATACAAAAGAACAGGTAGCAAAAACGATAGACCACGCGGTGTTGAAACCCGATCAGACTTTGGCAGACCTGGAATCGAATGCCAAAATGTGTATTGAAAACGGTGTGTTCAGCATGTGTGTGAAACCATGCGACATTAAGGCCGCTAAAGAATTACTGAAAGACAGCGATGTAAAAGTTTCGTGTGTTCTAAGTTTTCCGCACGGTGCAGATGCCACGCCTGTTAAGGCTTTTCAGGCAAAGCAAGCTATTGAAGACGGTACCGATGAGATTGATATGGTAATGAATATTGGCCGTTTCCTTTCGGGCGAGTACGATTATGTGCTGGAAGATATCAAAGCGGTGGTTGAAGTGGCACATCAGCATAATATTTTAGTGAAGGTTATTCAGGAAAGTGGTTTCCTGTCGCCGGAGCAAATTGCCAAAGCTTGCGAGCTTTCGGAAAAAGCAGGTGCCGATTTTGTGAAAACTTCAACCGGATTCGGTCCGGGAGGAGCAAAGCCTGAATACATTGATATTATGGTGAAAACGGTTGGTAAAACAATGCAAATAAAACCATCCGGCGGAATTCGCGATTGGGAAACCGCAGTGGCTTTTCTGGAGCAAGGTGCTGACCGTTTGGGTATTGGCTCAACAGAAGCCGTGTTAAAAGGTGGAAAAGCAGAAGGAGATTATTAATTTCTCAGTGCATTTAATGAATTTATCTAATTTTGCCCCCTGTTTTAAGGCGAATAAAGTATGTATTTTTTAGGGGGAGATAGAATTTATATAAAACCGGAGCGGGCTTGTAAGTCGCTGGACGAACAAATCAGTAATTGTATAAACCAGCTTCAAAAAATAAATTCGGGGAAGCAAGTATTCAAATTAAATTTCTTTGTTGATACCGCTTCCAGTAAGGATTATGAGGCTATAAGTGCTAATGTCCAGCGTCAAATTCATCAGAATTTTTTTACCGATTTAGTTGTAGCTTTTATTGCGCAGCCTCCGCTGACTTGCCGAATAATTGTGGAGGCGTTTTATTATGATGCTTCCACTTGGACTAAAAGCTTTATTGGCGATGGACAGTACACTGCTTGTTTATTCGAAAACGGTTCAACTCGCTTTTTGATTGGTAATGCAGCCGCAAACCATGATTTATCATTCCAGGAAAACGCTGAGCTTGCTTTTTCTTCGCTTGATTCTATTTTGACGAAAGAAAAGTTTAAAGTTCAGGATATCGTCCGGCAATGGAATTACCTCGAAAATATATTGGGTTACGATAACGATCAGCAACGTTACCAGGTATTCAACAATGTTCGTTCTGATTTTTATGGCAATTCTTTCGAAGAAAATGGCTATCCTGCTGCTACCGGAATTGGTATGAATCGCGGCGGTGTCATCATCGAATTTGTTGCTGTTCAGTCTGATGAAGTAGATTCTAAACCGGTGGACAACCCGGATCAAATATCGGCACATCGTTACAGTGAAGAAGTTTTGGTAGGAGAGGAGTGTGTGCTAAAGACAACTCCAAAATTCGAGCGGGCGCGTTATCTGGCTTCGGGAGAGAATAAAATTATAATGATCTCGGGAACAGCTTCAATTACTGGCGAACGTACTATTGGCGTTGGCGATGCTGAAAAGCAAACCGAAACAACAATCACAAATATTCAACGCTTGTACTCCGATGAGGTATTGCAGCAACTTTCAGAGCAGAAATTGATGCCAAAATATGGGCATGCCCGTGTTTATGTAAAAAATAAAAGGGATTTTCCGGTTATAAAACGAACTTTCAGAAAAGCCTATGGCAATCTGCCTGTGGTATATATTATCGCTGATATTTGTAGAGATGATTTGCTAGTGGAGATTGAGGGGAAGGTGATTTTAGAATAATTCAAAGTTTATAATCTACCTTTTTTAGCAATGTTTGTAATTCTTCTACAGTTATTCCCAAAACATTCAGGGTTTTAGCTAAGCGCGGTAAGTCGTTGTTTATAAACTCTTCTTTTTTTATCATCTTGATATTTTCTATAGCATTGGTATCAACATACAAGCCAATACCCCGTTTGTTCTCTAGAATGTTATTTTCTTGTAAGTAACTATAAGAACGCATAACGGTATTTGGATTAACCTCAATATTGCCAGCTAATTCTCTTACCGAAGGAATTCGTTCGTTTTCTTTCCACTTTTTCTCCAGAATACTTTCCATAATCAAATCGGCAATTTGGAGGTATATTGATTTATGTGAATCGAACTTCATTAAATCTGCCTTTTTTTGAATAAGTAAAAAACTATAATGTAAATTGGGATTGGAGTAATTAGAGCAATGAATTCAAAAATTGAAGATATTATTTCGTTGTTTATTTCTTTTTCTATAAGTGTGTTGTATGATAAAATAAGTATACCGGGCAAAAAAGAAAGCAAAGCGTATAATGTTACGAAAGCTTTCAATAGAATCCTTCTTTTGTATAGGTTGGCCAATAAATTACACAATGCGTGAATAAAAATCCATGAGAATATAAAAGACGTGAGTGGTATAGATTGGATGAGATGTTTTTTATTTCCTTCAGGCCATGGACTTACTGTACCTATTGCTGTTTGCAAGACTAAGAAGAGTAGTGAAATTGCCAACGGGACTAGTATGAGAGTGGTAATCTGCCTGGTTAAAAATTTTGTGTAGTTGTGTATAGGCAACAATAGATAATTTTGTCGTAAAAAGTAACTTTTTAATTCTGGATAGGATAAAAGGGTGAATACAGAACTCATCGAAATAATCATTCCTCCGGCAAAGTTGGTACCCCATACGCTAAGGTTCTCAATGTTATTTCCGTTAATTTTATACAGAAAAAAAAGAAAGAGAATAGAAGAGAAGAATAAGGTATAAAGCAAACTGCTTTTATTCATTTGGTATTCGTAGTTTATGATTTTAGTTACAGACTTCATGTGTATATGATTTTAAAAGGTTTGATACTTTTTCTGGCGATGTTAATGTTGCGTTAAAGAGTAGTTCCATGTTTAAATTTCCTGAAAATCCGTTTGTGTTGACTGAAACTGTATCTGTTCCTGAAAGATTGTCTTCAAAATAAATGAGATTTTCGGGATCAATATCAGAATGATGCACGTTAAAAGAAAGTTGTTTTGTTATTTCTTCATTGAACGCATTTATAAGTATCTGTCCATCATTCTCGATTATTGTTGCATCGCATAGACTTGATATGTCATTTACTAAATGAGTGGCAATAATTATTGTTTGATCGTCGTAGAAAGAGGAGGATATTATTCGCCTGAAAGTACTTTTTGAAGGGATGTCTAACCCGTTTGTTGGTTCATCTAATAGGAGAAGTTTGCAGCGGGTTGCTAAAGCAAAACTCAAATAAACTTTTTTCTTATCGCCATGAGAAAGATTTTTTAGATTGTTATCAAAGTCAATCTCAAATTCGTTGAGGATGTTTTTGAATAATTTGATATCAAAGTTAGGATAGAAATCGGAATACAACTTCAAATACTGCTTTATGGAGATAGAAGGCATTTCAAACCCTTCGCTAAGAACAAATATTTGTTCCAGCATTTTGGGAAATCTTTCCTGCGAAGAATGTTCAAACACTGAGCAGTTGCCGGATTTAGGAAACAGTAATCCGGCTATAATATTGAATAATGTAGTTTTTCCTGAACCATTTTTTCCGAGTAGAGCATAAATATGCCCTTGTTGAATTGTTAGATTCAGATTCTGATACACTATTTTTTTCTTCTTGTAATAGAAATTCAGATTGCTAATTTTGATACTTTGCATTACTGTATTAGTTTAGTAGTACACCAAAGGTAGATATTTTTTGTACACTTCAAAATAATCTCCATTTTTTTTGATAATGTTTGGATCTGTTATTGCAATAATGCAGGCTGTAAAAATAAAAAACGGCTGCACTATTAAGTGCGGCCGTTTTTACTTGCAGCTTGTGGCTTACAGCTCGTAGCTAAAATTTAAAATCTACTCCAAACAGGAAGTTGGTCCCCGCTTGCGTAAAATAGCCGTCTTGCTTGAAGCGTTCGCCACCAAGATAGTAGGAATAAACCCAGGCATTCGATTCGTACTCTTCGTTAAATAAGTTGTTTACCATGCCGTGCAAAACAATTTCATCGAAAAAGCCGGTTTCGAAACTGTAGTCAATTTTCAGATTGTTTACAAAATATGCATCCAGTGCTCTGTCGTCGTTCGATGTATTGTCAATATATTGTTTACCCACATAATTCGAAATCAAGCTAATTGAAAAATTCTTAGCCGGAGTAAACAGTATCTGGCTGTTCCCGATAAAGTTGGGAGAAAAAGCCAAATCGGTAGTTCCCAGTTCAAACACTTGTTGCCCGCCGGTATCCCAGTCGTCAACATATTCTATAAAATCTTTTATTTTGTTTTTGCTGAAGGTTGCATTGGCGTTCCATTGTAAATTGTGTGAGATTTTCCAACCAGTTTGCAGCTCCAATCCTGCGCGGTAACTTTTGTCAACGTTTAGCATAATTACGCCACCTACATCATTTATTTCGCCGGTTAAAACCAGTTGGTCTTTATAATTCATATAATATAAATTGACCCCGGCAGTAAAGTTCGACGATTGAAAATTGTAGCCCATTTCCCAGTCGCGCAAGGTTTCGTGTACCGGCTGTTTTCCGTTCGGGTCGGCATCAACAAAGTTGTCGCGGTTAGGTTCGCGGTTGGCTACAGCAAACGATACATACAGTTTTTGATTATCCGTTGGCTGGTAGAATACCCCGAGTTTCGGATTAAAGAAGTTAAAGTCATGCTCCTGGCTAATGTCTCTCAAATCGTCATTGATACCCGTAATTTTATAGTTGATATTGCGGTATTGCAAGTCGGCATAAACATTCAATTGATCAGCCAGCTGATAGCTGAATTTTCCGTAAACATTGAAATCCTTTTTCAACCCATTTCCTCGATACCACTCGTAGTTGGGAGCCACATCGCCTAAATATTGCGCCCAAATTACATTACCAAAGTGATCTCCGTCGTAGGTATTCCAACCACCGCCCAGTGTAAAGTCAACGCGGTCTTTTTTGTGAGTCAGTGCGAAAACAAGGCCGTAAAAATCATTATCGAGCCATTTTCTGTTAACTACATCTGATGAAAAAACAGTGTCGTTACCTACAACAGGATACGGAATATTATAGTCCTTTTTTAAATCTTCACCGGCTTTATAGTTTTCGTAATATCCGCGGCCATGGCGATAATGCAATCCGGTATTGAGGTGCAGGTACTCGCTAAACTGGTGCGAAAAATGCAGGTGATAATAATCTTGCTGATAATGATCGATCTGGTTATCGTACGTGTAATAATTGTAGGTGCGGCTGTCGGAGTTTATCATGTGTTGAGTCTCCTCGTGTGTATAAAGCCAGTGGTCTTCATAGCGCTGCATTCCTTCCATATCGTTATTTAAGCGTACTGACGGAACGCCCCACCACGACTGGTAAGTTTCTTCCAACCCCGAGAAAATATTGATTTTTAAAACTGATTTTTTAGTGTAATAACCACCAGATACGAAAAATGATTTCAGATCAGAATAAGCACGGTCGATAAAACCGTCAGACTTTACCTTACTCAAACGAACGTCGAAAGTAAACTTTCCGTCGATCAATCCGGTTCCGGCTGAAACTGTGTTTTTCAAGGTATTAAACGAACCGGCCGACATACGGTATTCTGCCGAAGGCTCTTTGTTTAGCGTGTTGGTTTGCAAATCGATTGACCCGCCAAAAGCTGCAGCACCGTTTGCCGAGGTTCCAACACCACGCTGAACTTGTACATTCTCTAACGATGAGGCTAGATCCGGAATATCAACAAACCAGGTTCCGTGCGATTCTGACTCTGAAATCGGTATGCCGTCAATGCTAACATTGATACGGTTTAGGTCTGTTCCTCGGATTCGGAAATTGGTGTAACCGACACCGGCACCAGCATCAGAAGTTGCCACAAAAGATGGCGTAAGTTGTAACAAATACGGAATGTCTTGTCCCAGGTTTTGGCTTTCCAGCTGTTCTTTCGAAACATTGCTGTAGGTTACCGGTGTTTTGGCTTTTGCACGTGTTGCCGAAACCAGCACTTCGTCGGTTAACACATTCTCGGCTTGCAATTCAACCTCAATGCTTTTGTTGCCATCAAGTTCAACAGTAACTTTTTTGGTTTCAAAACCAATAAACGAAACCTGAAGCGTGTAGCTTCCTTTTTTCAGGTCGCGAAACATAAAGGCACCCGAGCTGCTTGTTGATGTTCCTATAAAAGTTTCTTTAACAACCACACTTGCTCCGGCAAGCGATTCATCGTTTCCGCGCACAACACCTTTTAAAGTGTACTGTCCAAAAGCAAGCACACTCAAACACTGCACAAGCAGTAAAAATCCAAACTTTTTCATTTTTTTTGAAGAATTGGTTAAAAAATAACCAATGAGGCAGGAAATGTTCCTTTCGCTCTCCCTACGCCGGTACTAACCGGATCAGGTTCTTTGAGTATAATCTCAGTCCCGAGTTCTCGAGACACCCCATTGCGTAAAATATCGCTGCTAAGTTAGAATGGTTTTCGTGAACTACAAAATTCAACAAGTAGAAAAGGTGGAAATAGTATTTTAATAAACTGAACCATCACACTCTTTTTAAGTTTTTTTATTCGGAATTACTTCGTTGATATGTCAGGAAACTTCCAGAAATTCACAATATTTGTAAATACATAATTTTCCAACTAAACAACACCTATAAATGAAGAATCAATTCGTTTTATTTCTGATCTTTTTTTCGATTTCTACTATTTTGCAGGCTCAAACCGGTCAAACATCTGTTAATGATTTGCGGTGCGAGTACATGCAAAATCCATTAGGTGTAGATTCATCTAATCCTCGCTTTTCATGGAAATTGGAGGACAACACGCCGGGAACAAGTCAAGAGGCTTATCAAATATTTGTGTCTACAGATTCTGCTAAGGTTGCAAATAGCATTGGTGGCTCTTGGGATTCAGGCAGAATTTTTTCGGGTTCAATTCTAACTCAATATAATGGAGAAGAACTTCAGCCCTTTACAAAATATTTTTGGACAGTTGCTGTGTGGAATAACAGGGGAGAAAGGAAACTCTCTTCGGTAGCTTCTTTTGAAACTGGGATGATGGGAATAGGGAATTGGACCGGTGCGTGGATTAGCGATGATAAAGATATTCGTGAGAAAGCAGCGCCTTATTTCCGAAAGGAATTTAAGGCAGAGAAAAAGATAAAATCAGCCCGGGCTTATGTGGCAGCTGCAGGTTTGTACGAGTTGTATCTGAATGGCAAAAAAGTTGGAGACCATGTTCTCGATCCGATTTACACACGCTTCGATCGGCGTAATTTATATGTAACGTACGATGTAACAGCTCAGCTTCAAAGCGGGGCAAATGCAATTGGCGTTTTGCTTGGTAACGGATGGTACAATCACCAGTCAACGGCTGTGTGGTATTTTCATAAAGCACCATGGCGAAACCGTCCGGCATTTTGCCTTGATTTACGTGTTACATACGAAGATGGAACAACAGATATTATAAGTTCAGGTAAAGATTGGAAAACGACACTTAGTCCGGTAATTTTTAACAGCATATACACCGCAGAACATTACGACGCCCGTTTGGAGCAGCCGGGTTGGGCCAGTCCGAATTTTGACGACTCGAAATGGCACAATGTAATTTACCGTGCAGCACCTTCGCAAAATATTGTATCGCAGGTTATGCACCCAATTCGTCATGTGCAGGAGGTTGAAGCTAAAGGCATGACAAAATTCAACGATACAACATATGTGTTTGATATCGGCCGAAACATCGCCGGAGTTAGCCAGATAACTGTGAGTGGCCCGGAAGGAACGGTTTTGCGGCTAAAACATGGCGAGCGTTTGTATGATAACGGGCACGTAGATATGTCAAATATTGATGTTCATTACCGGCCAACCGATGATTCGGATCCTTTTCAAACCGATATTTATATCATGAAAGGAGAAGGGGAGGAAACATTTTCAGCACGTTTTAACTACAAGGGATTTCAGTATGTTGAAGTTACTTCAAGTACGCCGATTGAACTGACGAAAGAAAGTTTGATCGCTTATTTTATGCATAGTGATGTTCCGGCAGTGGGGCAGTTTCACTCAACAAATCCTACACTTAATAAAATTTGGGAAGCTACTAATAACTCGTATTTATCGAATTTATTTGGCTACCCAACCGATTGCCCGCAACGTGAAAAGAACGGCTGGACAGGAGATGCTCACATTGCCATAGAAACCGGCTTGTATAGTTTTGATGGCATCACAATTTATGAAAAGTGGCTGGCCGATCACCGTGATGAACAGCAGCCCAATGGTGTATTGCCGGCAATAATTCCTACAGATGGCTGGGGATACGAATGGGCAAATGGCCCCGACTGGACAAGTACTATTGCAATAATTCCGTGGAATATTTATTTGTTTTACGGAGATGCTTCATTGCTGGAAGCTTGCTACGATAACATCAAACGTTATGTGGATCATATAACCGAAATCAGTCCATCAGGAACAACTGATTGGGGCTTAGGAGACTGGGTTCCTGTAAAATCAAAATCTTCGGTAGAGCTGACGTCAACGTGCTATTATTATACTGATGCGATTATTTTGTCAAAAGCTGCGAAGCTGTTTGATAAACCTGAGGATGTTGAGAAATATTTAGCTTTAGCCGCAAAAATAAAAAGAGCATTTAACGAAAAGTTCTTCAATCCGGAAACAAGTACTTATGCCAGCGGTACTCAAACTGAATTGAGTGCTCCACTGTATTGGGGGCTGGTACCAGACGATGAAAAGGAAAAAGTAGCAGCGAATCTTGCCAAAAGAGTTGAAGCCGATCTGTTTCATTTAGACGTAGGATTACTGGGACAAAAAGCAATTCTGAATGCGTTGAGTGAAAATGGTTATGCTGAAGAGGCATACAAAATAGCTGCTCAGGAAACTTATCCGTCGTGGGGATGGTGGGTTGTTAATGGGGCAACAACATTGCTGGAGAATTGGGATATTCACGCCGAGAATGATATTTCGATGAATCATATAATGTTTGGTGAAATTGGCGCGTGGCTTTATAAAGGTTTGGGGGGAATATATCCCGATCAAAATAAACCTGGATTTAAAAATGTGGTTTTAAAGCCGTCATTTATTTCAACGCTTGATGGAGTTGATATAAGCCACGAATCGCCATATGGCGAAATAACGTCAGCATGGGAGCATGAGAATAAATCTGTGGTTTATTCCGTAACAATTCCTGCCAACTCAACCGCCGACTTTTATATTCCGCAAGGTTATTCAATTAAGAAAGCCAGTGATGCAACTAGCGGCAGCAAAGTAGATTTACTTGCTGATGCTGATGGTATTTGTAGATTGAAGTCAGGAAGTTATGTGATTGAATTGCGATAAGGTCGCATTATTCTGCAATAAGAAATTGCTCAAAAGCTTCCCGGTATTTTACAAACTTTCTGGAAGGACGTTGTGTGGCTCTGTCGATGAACAACACTTTTTGTTGTGCGGTGGAACATATTTCACCTTTTTCGTTCCTGAAGCGGAATTTGAAGTTTGCCGAAACATTAAATATTTCAGAGACCCATACTTCTACATGAACTTCGTTACTTAAGAAAAATGGCTTTTTGTATTGAATGTTTGTTTCAGTGATAATGGGTAAGATATCGTCGCTAGCTGCAACTTCTGAGATTGATAAGCCCATTGCTTGAATCAGTTTTACACGGGCGTTTTCCAGCCACTGCACGTAAATAATGTTGTTTACATGTCCAACAAAATCAATATGATAAGTGTATATGGGTTCTTTAAATTTTAATTTTTGCATGGTTACTTCGGGTTGAAATTCAGGTCGGCAAATTTATGTTTTTTCTGAACAAAAAACTTCCACATTATACTTTTGGGGTAAATCTGGGAATGATTTGGTGCTACTACTTTAGCTTTTAAGTCTTTTCGTTTTGCCCGGAGTTTCGATAGGTTTTGGTAAAACGAAAGATGCGCCTTCGCTACCGCTCCAAATGCTTTCCATTCCATGCCAAGCACGAATTTGGCTGCCGCGGCTCCGTCAAGTACCATTCGGATAAACATTGTTCGCTTGAACTTGTTTTTTGGCAGGTTTTTATAAAGCATGTAAAGATTATTCCTGAAATTCAAAAAAACTTTCCGCGGATTGCCGTATTCCAAACTTCCTCCGCCCAAATGGTAAATTACACTTTGAGGCTCGTAAACAATTTTGTGCCCTTGGTTTTTCATGCGCCAACACCAGTCAATTTCTTCCATGTGCGCCCAAAAATCGGCGTCCAGCCCGCCGCTTGTATTAAACACTCCCGCCCGCACAAACATACAAGCGCCGGTTGCCCAAAAAATCTCGCTCGAAATGTCGTATTGATTTTCATCCTTTTCTACATGGTCGAGAATTCTACCCCGGCAAAACGGGTAGCCAAATTTATCGATAAAACCACCGGCCGCTCCGGCATATTCAAATTCTTCCGGCTTATTGTAGCTTAAAACTTTAGGTTGAACCGCAACAACTTTCGGATCGTTTTCAAAATGTTTTATACACGGTTCAATCCAGTTTTCGGCAACTTTTACATCCGAATTTACCAACACAAAATAGTCGGCTTCTATTTGCTGCAAAGCTACGTTGTAGCCAAGAGCAAAACCGTAGTTTTGTTTCAGATCGAGAATGGTGGCTTCAGGAAAATCAGATTGAAGAACCTTAAGCGAATCATCAGTTGAGCCATTGTCGGCAACAATAACTTCTATGTTTTCTCCCTTCGAGTGTTTTATAATTGAAGGTAGAAAATCCGGGAAAAGTTTGGCTCCGTTCCAGTTCAGAATAACAACGGCAATTTTTGGCATAAACAGTTAATTCAGTAAAAGTTTTGCGACAATATAAGCGAGGTCCTCTTTTCCAAGCCCCTCTAATTTTTCGCTGATTTTTTGTGCTTTCCCAGTTTCATCTGATTTCAAAATGGCATCAATTTCTTTTACTTGTTTGCCGGTAAGTTCGTCTTGCAGTAAATTCCAAACCTTTTGCGAGTCGCTTGTGTCTGACGGCAATCCCAAATATTCGAGTTCTGTAATGGTAGCTTCAATAATTTCGCGCGCCTGCATTTTTATCGGATCTTTGTCTTTTGTTTTTCCCGCAGCCGCGGTATCACGCAGACTCCAGCTCGAATAGTCGTAGCGTAATTCCCTGATCAGTTTTAGTTTTGAATTGTCTTTTCCGAAAATCCGTTCGAGGAAAATCAGAGTATGTTGTTTCCACGCATCCAAATCAAATTTGGGTTCATCAAGGCGTGCCAGTTGTTCTTTTAGTAATGCTATTTCTTTTTCGGCCATGGCAGTAATTTTAGTATCCCAAAATACGATTTTTTTACTGCTTTTCTCCCAAATAGCCGTTAATAATGCGGTAGAACTCGTTGAAATAACTGTTGCTTGCCGAGATAATTTCGCCACCAAAAAGCCAATTATTGCCGCCATTAAAATCGGTTGATTTTCCACCAGCTTGTTGCAGGATAAAAACACCGGCAGCTACGTCCCAGGCATGTAAAGCATGTTCGTAAAAAGCATCGAAACGACCACAAGCCACGTAGCATAGATCCACAGCGGCCGAGCCAAATCTGCGCAAACCAAGTGTATTTTTCATCAGGTAGCGCATCGCTTCAATATAGTCGTTTATTCGGTCGAAATCGTAATACGGGAACCCGGTTCCAATTAAGGTTTCTTCCGATTTTGCGCGGGTGGCGGCTTTTATTTCCTTACCGTTGCAATACGCCGGACTGTCTTTCCAGGCGTAAAACATTTCGTTATGTCCAATTTCGTAAACCACGCCTAGTACCAATTCTCCGTCTTCTGCAAGAGCAATACTTACTGAGTGTGGCGACACGCCAAAAAGATAATTGGTGGTTCCGTCCAGCGGATCGACGAACCATGTGTATTTTTCATTGTTCGAGTCGGCAGTTCCTTCTTCGGCCACAAAACCTGATTCGTGAATAAGTTCTTTCAGAGCAGCGATGATGCGTTGTTCTGCGGTTTTATCCACATAAGTTACCAAGCTGGCAACACTCTTGACCTCTATGTTTTCTGCTGATAATTTTTTTTGCTCGTCGCGAATAAAAGAACCCACTTCGCGGGCAATATCCTGTACCTCGAAACAAAGTTTATTGTAATCCATTTTTCTGAAGTTTGTTTGCAAAAATAAGGAAATAATTTGGTGGGGTAAGAAATATAAGACCAGTGTTCAGAAAGATTCCTCAGTCGTCGCACTCCTTCGGGTTGACAAGTTATTTCTGTTAACGGGAGAAGGGCAGGGCGAAAAATCGCCCTGCCCTTCTCTAACCTAATTCCTTTATATTGTCATTCCGATCCGTCGGCTGACAGAGAGGAATCTTTAGCCCGAATAAAGTATCGACTTAACACATTTCAACTGCGACATGTCCGTTGGGCAAAATTGATTTTAATTTTACTACTCCGAGTTCGTTTACCAGCGCTTTGTTGTAAGGAACTTCAACTTTGATGTAGTTTTCAGTAAATCCAAGCATTTTGTCTTTCTTTTGCTGTTCCTCGAAAAGAACAGACTGCTCACTGCCAAGATGTTTTTCGTAGAATGCTCGAAGCTTTTTCTCCGACAAATTGATGTACATTTGTGTTCGGCGTTTGCGGTCTTCCACATCAACTTTCCATGGAATTTTTAGCGCCTGTGTTCCGCTTCTTTCTGAATAGGTAAAAGCATGCAACTGCGAAATATCCAACTCATTCAGAAAATCGTACGATTCCTGGAAATAATCTTCTGTTTCGCCATTTGTTCCGGCAATTACATCAACACCAATAAAAGCATGCGGTACGATTTCACGAATTCGTTCAACACGTTTGCGGTACAAATCAGTTGAGTATTTTCGTTTCATCAGCGAGAGAATTTCATCAGAACCCGACTGCAAAGGCATATGAAAATGCGGCATAATTACTTTCGATCCGGCCACCAGTTCAATTACTTCATCTTTTAAAAGATTGGGCTCTATAGAACCTAGTCGAAGTCTTTTTAAGCCGTCAACTTTTTCCAGTCCTTTTAGTAAATCAAGGAAGTTTTCTTCGGTAGATTTCCCAAAGTCACCAATGTTTACACCAGTCATAATGATTTCTTTGAAACCTTTATCAACTGCTTTTTGCGCTTCGGCTACGGTATTGGCAATGCTGTCGTTACGGCTTTTTCCGCGTGCATACGGAATGGTACAAAACGAACAGTAATAATCGCAACCGTCCTGAATTTTTAGGAAACTACGTGTACGGTCGCCCCACGAGAATGCTTTGTGGTAGCTTTTTATATTTGCCAAACGGGTAGTCTGGATTTGGGTAGTACTGTTTTTATGAAGGTCGCCAAGGTAAGCCGGAACATGGAATTTTTCCTGCGTTCCGAGTACAAGGTCAACACCTTCGATGTGTCCAACTTCTTCCGGTTTCAGTTGTGAATAACAACCCACTACAATTACCATTGCATTTGGATTTTGACGCACTGCCTTGCGGATAATATTACGGCTGGCTTTATCTCCCTGGTTGGTTACCGAGCAGGTATTAATCACATATACGTCGGCATTTTCTTCGAAATCAACACGATCGAAACCAACTTCTTTAAAAGAAGCGGCAATGGTTGACGTTTCCGAGAAATTGAGTTTACAACCCAATGTATAAAAAGCAGCTTTCTTCCCTTTGTAATCCATCTTCTAATCTGTAACCTTTCTAAATAGGCTGCAAAGGTAGAAAAAAGCTGCTTAATGCAAATAGTTCTTTCTGAACTGATTATTCTTTTTTTGTCGTCATGCTGATCTTATTTCAGCATCTGCTTAATTAAGATTCCGAAACAAGTTCGGAATGACGTTACAATAAATTACTTGCCAGTTCGGCCAGGTAACTACGTTCGCCTTTTACAAGGTTAATGTGTGCGAATAAATCCTGGTTGCGCATGCGGTCGGTCATGTAGGCCAAACCATTCGATTTCATATCCAGGTAAGGCGAATCAATCTGTTGCAAATCGCCGGTAAATATCATTTTTGTTCCTTCGCCGGCACGCGTAATAATGGTTTTAATTTCGTGTGGCGTAAGGTTTTGCGCTTCATCGATAATAAAGAAAGCGTTGCTTAAACTTCGTCCGCGGATATAGGCAAGGGGAGTAATGTTCAATCGTTCTTCCTTTACCATTTCCTCAATCAGCTGGTACTCGTTACTACGCGGATTGAAAGTGTGTTTAATTACCGACAAATTATCGAAAAGTGGCTGCATGTACGGACTGATCTTTTCCGACGCATCGCCGGGCAAATAACCAATATCGCGGTTACTTAGCGCTACAATTGGGCGAGCCAGCAGTATTTGTTCGTAAAGCCGGTGTTGTTCGATAGCTGCTGCCAACGCTAGCAAAGTTTTTCCGGTTCCGGCTTTTCCTGTTAAAGCAATCAGCCTTACTTCAGGATCCATCAGCATATTCAAACTAAAAGTTTGTTCTGCGTTGCGTGGTTTAATACCGTACGCCGACTTCTTTTCAACCCGGTAAATACGCTCCGATTTAGCATCGTAACGAGCCAGTGCACTCGATGTGTTGCCTTTGAAAATATAGCACTCGTTGGATTCCGGTGTAAATTCTTTTTCAACATCCTTTACATTGATTGACCCCTGATTGTAGAGTGTGTCAATTAGCGTGTCGTCAAAATTGTCGAAAGTAGTAACGGTTTTATCCAGTACATTTTCGTCGGTAACTTGGTCGGTTTTGTAATCTTCAGACTGAATGCCCAAAGATTTGGCCTTCATCCTTAAATTAATGTCTTTACTGATTAGAACCGTTTTGCGTTTAGGGTACGATTTTGCTATGTAATCGGCAATCGAAAGTATACGGTGGTCGGGAATATCTTCTTTAAAAGAAGCTTTCAGCTCATCCGAAAAGGGTTTGCCAGTTTCAATTCTCAATTTGCCTTTTCCCTGTCCAAGTGTTTTTCCACCGTTAAAAAGTTCATCCCCAACAATTTCATCGAGCAAGCGGGTAAACTCGCGTGCCTGAAAGTTGATAAGATCATTTCCTCGTTTAAATTTATCCAGTTCCTCGAGTACTGTAATCGGAAGGATAACATCGTTATCCTGGAACTGGTAAATACATGTGTAATCGTGTAAAATTACGTTGGTGTCAAGAACGAAAATCTTACTCTTTTTTGTCTTACTTAGCATATAGAAATTGAATTTCTTAAATGTAGATAAATAGCTGAGAAAATGACTTTGATCGCTTAAAATTTAATAAACTTGCAGTCGTTAATAAATAATTATTTTACGTGAATTACAGCGATACACTTGAATACTTGTTTACGCGCTTGCCGATGTTTCAACGCACCGGGCCGGCGGCTTATAAAAACAATCTCGACAACACTATGCGATTAGATGAGTTGTACGGTCACCCGCATAAAAATTACAAAACTATCCATGTGGCAGGGACAAACGGAAAAGGTTCTGTTTCTCATATGCTGGCCGCAATCTTGCAAAGTGCCGGATATAAAACCGGACTTTATACATCTCCGCACCTGAAAGATTTTCGTGAACGAATCAGGATTAACGGAAAAATGATACCCGAAAGTGAAGTTGCCGATTGGGTAAACAATTATCGGATTAACAACGATTTGTGTAAAATTGATCCTTCATTTTTTGAGTTGACGGTAGCTTTGGCATTCGATTATTTTGCGCGCGAAAAAGTTGATGTTGCAATTATGGAAGTTGGCCTTGGTGGCAGGCTGGATTCAACCAATATTATTACGCCCGAATTGAGTGTGATTACCAACATCGGGCTCGACCATGTGAATTTACTGGGCGATACAAAGGCAAAAATTGCAGGCGAGAAAGCTGGAATAATAAAGCCGAAAATTCCGGTTGTAATTGGCGAATCGGACAAGGAAACAACTCCGGTTTTTAAGCAGGTAGCTGCCGAAAAAGACGCGCCCCTGTTTTTTGCCGATGCGGAATATGTAGTTTCTTATGCAACTTTGGGCATTGATGGGAAACAAAATGTTCATTTTGAAAAAAATGGCGAAGCAGTTGTCGAAGAAATAAAATTGGACTTGCTGGGAGCCTACCAGCATAAAAATCTTCCTACAGTTTTAAAGTCGGTTGACTTACTTCGTGAGAAAGGTTTTGATATTTCTTCTTCAGCTTTAAAAGATGGATTAGCCAATGTTGTTGGATTAACTGGTTTGCTTGGTCGCTGGCAGATTGTGGGGAATAATCCCTTGATTGTTTGCGATACGGGGCATAATGAAGATGGAATAAAAACTTTGGTTGAACAGATAAGTAACACGGCTTATAAAAATTTGCACATTGTATTTGGTACGGTTGGCGACAAAAATCCTGACCAGGTTTTGGCCTTGCTACCAAAAAATGCACAATATTATTTTGTGCGTGCAGATATTGAGCGGGCTCTTAACGAGAATAAATTAAAAGTACGCGCAACAGCTTTTGGATTGCGTGGCGAAAGCTTTGTTTCTGTAAGAGAAGGATTTGCGAAAGCCTTGGAAACAGCGCAGAAACAGGATATGATTTTTGTTGGAGGGAGCACTTTTGTGGTGGCCGAAATTTTATGATGATTTTTTTGATTTATTTTTTGCAGAACTAAAAATAGCTTATATATTTGCAGCGCCTTTCTGAAAAAGAGGGCACGTTCAGAAACAAAAACAAGTAATGGGGGGTTAGCTCAGTTGGTTCAGAGCACCTGGTTTACACCCAGGGGGTCACTGGTTCGAATCCAGTACTCCCCACGAAAAAAGGTCGACGAGAGTCGGCCTTTTTTTGTTTGTATCCGTGTAGTTTTATCGCATTGCATAACGGTTTTATTTGCTGTATATGTCCAACATATCCTAAAGTTTATTTTTTATCCCGCGTAAATTGCTAATTATCTGGTATGTTTTAGCATGAGTTTTATCTTCTTATCTTTGGGAAATCGAGAGGATTAAGGGCAATGAGTAATAAGGGCTCAAGAAATATTTTTTCTGAGGAAGATTTGATCAGGCGCATTCTGAAAGGAGACCACAATGCGTTTTCGCAAATTTATGATCGGTATGCCAACGAGCTGCTGGCCTATGGTATTGGTTTGGGCTTTGATCGTGAGACCTTGAAAGATACCATCCACGATATTTTTACAAAGATTTACGACGATAAAAGTTACCTGGGTAACATTCGGAACCTGAAGTCTTACCTTTTTCGCTCGCTAAAAAACCGATTAATTAACTTACGAAAAGCTCAAACTGAAGTGCTGGATATTTCAAAAGATGTGCTGGATTTTTCAGTCTCGGTTACGGTTTTAGATGAGTTGATTGAAGACGAAGACCGGCTTTTTGTGAAAACCGAGGTGGAAAAATACCTGAATTGCCTCACAAGTCGGCAGCGCGAAGCAATTTATTTGCGCTTTATTCAGGAACTTAGCTACGATGAAATTGCCGTTTTACTCGATATGACCCCTCACGCAGTTCGTAAACTTACTTCGCGAGCTATTTTGCGTATCCGAAAAGAAAATCTTACTGCTTTTTTGTTTCTGGCATCCCTTTATTCTGTTTGATTGTAACTAAAACGCATTTTTTTCTTTCTTTTCTCTAAAATAATGGGGACAAAAAAACGGATTTGTTGTCTTGTTAATATTATGGAAAGAAATTACGCCAATTATAATGCGGTTCAGTTCGCAGCCGATTCTTATTTTTTACAGTGGCAAATGGTGGGCGACAAAGAATCCTGTGAATTTTGGGAGACGTTCAGGAAAACCTATCCGGAAAAAGAAAAAGATATTGAGAGCGCAATTCGTATCGTAAAATCTATTCAGTTAAATGATGTCCGATTCTTAAGAGAAGAAATGGACTTGGAGAAAAAACGGATACAGAGAAGCATTAACCGGAAAAACGGATTTAAAAAGAAAGGGCTTTGGGCTGTCTCTGTTGCAGCAAGCTTTTTGGTATTGGTAGCGGGCTATTTTTTAATTCTCCAGAATTTTCCAACTGTATCCAATTTTGCTGAAGAACAACCTCAAAATCAGTCAAAAGAAAATAAAAATATTGTGCTTACGCTACCGGGCGACAGTGTAATTGCTTTTGATGAAAATACCGAAGTAATTATCGACGAGCAGGGAAGCCTAACGGTAAGCGGAAACAACCAAAAAGCTTTGTTTGCAAGTAAAGTGCAATCGCCTGAAAAAGAGACTGAAATTAAAATGAATAAGCTTGTAGTTCCCCGGGGAAAGCGTTCGTCGCTGGTGCTGGCTGATGGTAGTAAAATATGGATCAACTCGGGATCAACATTAGAGTTCCCGTCGGTATTTTCAATCAGTGAGCGATTAATCAGAGTTGATGGCGAAATATATATTGAAGTGACAAAAAATGAATCGAAACCTTTTATCGTAAACACTGGAAAATTTGATGTTACCGTTACCGGAACAACCTTTAATGTTTCAGCTTACAACGATGATGAGGTACATAATGTTGTTTTGGTTGAAGGATCGGTTAATGTGCATGCCGCAAACAACACAACAATAACTTTAGAACCCAACGATTGCTTTAGTTTGAGCAACGGAAATGTTGAAAAACAGAAAGTTGATGTGTATGATTATATTTCGTGGAAAGACGGAATATATCGGTTTGCCGGAGAATCTTTGGAGAACATTTTAAAACGCTTATCGAGGTATTACGATGTGAGCTTCGTTTGCGACGACAATGTTAAAAGCATGCAGTTACGTGGAAAGTTGGCTTTAATGGAAGATTTCACTTCGGTTTTAGACAACATTGAAGTAATCGTTCCTATAAAATATGAGATCGAAAATGATAAAATATTGATTAGTAAAAAATGATGTGCTTATGAAAATTCAGACCAGTGAAAAAAGTGAAGTGAAAAAGCAGATGTTAAAGTGGGCACTCTGCGGGAGAAACAAAAGCGAACCTGCTTAAAATTCTTTGTTTTCGCGAGGGATTTTAATCCCTAAAGCAAGCTGGTATATAAAAAAGAGTCGAATAATACCGACATATTATCCGACCCGAAATATTGAGCTTGCCCCATAATTTTTTAACAGAGCAAATTAATATCAATACAAATGTATGAAAGATAATGAATATGTAAAATCGTTGTCTAATGGCAATTATTCCCATATTTTAAGAGTTATGCGAATTACCATTTTTATTCTGTTTGTTAGTGCAACTTGCGCTTTTTCAAACTCATACTCTCAGCAAACGTTTTTTTCTTTTGAAATAAAAGAGAAAACGATTTGGGATGTTTTTAACCAGATAGAAAATTCGAGCGAATACGTTTTTCTTTTCGCCGAAGAGCTTTTGCCTGATCTTCAGCAAAAAGTAAGTGTCAAAGTTGAAGAAAGAACCTTGGATAAGGTATTGGATGAGGTGTTTAAGACAACAAAACTGTCTTATAAAATTAACGACCGCCAGGTTCTCATCTCAAAAAAAGAAACCGAAGCACCTGATTCGCCAAATCAGCCGCAAAACAGTAAAACCATTAAAGGAAAAGTTGTTGACGAAGACGGCGAACCTTTGCCTGGAGCTACCGTTACAACAAAATCGGAACCAGTAATTGGAGCAGTAACCAATGCCGACGGAGCATTTTCGATTCAAATTCCGGAAGAAACCGGAGTGCTGGTTGTATCGTTTGTTGGAATGAAAAACCAGAACCTTTTGCTGGACGAAGGAAAGTTATTGTACAATGTTGTTATGGAGCCTATGGTAACCGGTATTTCAGAAGTTATTGCCACCGGTTATTTTGTTCGTAAAAAAGACGACTTTACAGGATCGGCCATTACCGTAACACAAGAAGAGTTAAAAACCATTGCTCCCGGAAATGTGCTGCAAAGTTTGGAGGCTTTTGATCCTTCGTTTAAAATTGTTGAAAGCAACTTGCTGGGGTCGAATCCCAACCGTTTACCAAACATTAATGTGCGCGGCGCCTCGTCGATTCCTGCCGGCTCAGGCGATATTATCCGGCGCGACAATATTGGCAGTAATGTTAATATGCCAACATTTATTCTCGATGGTTACGAGGTTGGTGTTGAGAAAGTGTATGACCTTGATATTAACAGGATCGAATCGATTACCGTTTTAAAAGATGCGGCCGCTACTGCAATTTACGGATCGAGGGCAGCCAATGGAGTGGTAGTTATTACTACTGTTTCTCCAAAAGAGGGCGAATTAAGGGTTTCGTACAATATGAATATTAACCTTAGCGCACCCGATTTGGGCTCGTATAATGTGTTAAACGCTGCCGATAAACTTGAGTACGAAAGGCTGGCCGGTCTTTATGATTACAATGGTGCTACAAGTCAGAATGAACTGGATGAACTGTACTACCAGAAAAAATACAATGTAATAAGTGGTGTTGATACCTACTGGCTTTCGCAACCTGTTCGGAATTCGGTTGGATCGTATCATTCGCTTTATATTGAAGGAGGAAGCGAAACCATCCGTTACGGCGTTAACTTGTTGTACCAGAATAATCCCGGAGTAATGGAAGGGTCAAAAAGAGATCGCTTTGGTGTTGGCAGTGATTTATCCTACAATTTAAACGATAAGTTTTTATTCAAAAATAACCTGAGCGTAAGCCAGGTTAATAGTGCTGAATCGCCATACAGGAGTTTTGCCAGTTATGTTCGAATGAATCCGTACTACCCGAAAACAGATGAAAACGGCGGCATTATTCGTGAAATTGATTCGTGGACCGATAGGAGTGGAGCCAACGGTTCGGAAAGTACCGAGGTTGTTCTTAATCCATTGTACGAAGGAACGCTGAACAGTTTCAATAAAAACAAGTACACCGAAATTGCAGATGCGTTTTCTGTTGACTGGCACATTTCTGATGCACTAAGAGTTAAGGGGTTAATGAGTTTGACTCATAAGCAAACCGAGCAAGATGTCTTTATTTCGCCGCTTAGTAATTACTATTACTTCTATTCAACCGAAGATTTGGATAAGCGAGGTGAATATGATTACACTGCAAGCACCCAAACCACCATTGACGGTAATATTACAGCCACTTACAGCAAAGGTTTTGGCAGTCACTTTCTGAACGTTGCTTTGGGAGCAAATATCCGTCAGTTTGAATACGATTTAAAAGGAATGGCTGCTACAGGGTTTTCGAACGACCGCCTAATAAACATTGGTTTTGCCAACGGCTATAAAGAAGATACAACGCCATGGAGCAGTGCAAGCATGGGAAGACTTTTTGGCTCGTTTTTAAACGTAAATTACTCTTTTAAAAACAAGTACCTGGTTGACATTTCTTTTCGTGCCGATGGTTCTTCAAAATTTGGATCGGATAATAAAGTCGCTCCGTTTTATTCGATGGGTTTAGGCTGGAATTTGCACCGCGAAAATTTTATGAAGGATATAAAATGGTTAAGCCAGTTGCGATTAAAAGCGAATACCGGTTTAACAGGTTCGGTATCTTTTGATCCCTACATGTCGAATACACTATATGGCTACTACAAAGACAACTGGTATTCTACAGGTGTTGGCGCTGTTGTAACTCAGTACGGTAACGAAGACCTGAAGTGGCAACGCACAAGAACTTACGATGTTCAGGTTGATCTTGGATTGTTGAATGATCGTTTGTATTTCTCGGGGCATTTGTACAACAAACTAACCGAAGATATGCTAACAGATATTACGCTTCCGCCATCAACCGGTTTTTCTTCGTATAAAGAAAATTTGGGCGATATCAAAAACAAAGGTTTCGAGATCAGTACAAAACTAAATGTTGTAAAAACAAAAGATTGGAGTGTTTCATTAAACGGAAACTTTGTACACAATGAAAACACCCTGGTAAAAATCTCGAATTCGTTGAAAGCCTTTAACGAAAATGTTGATGAGGCACAAAACAGCGACGATTACAAAGGTGTTCCGCTGTTGCGTTATAACGAAGGCCAGTCGTTAAACACTATTTACGCCGTTCGTTCGAGAGGAATTGATCCAGAAAACGGGAAGGAAATATTTATAAAAAAAGACGGAACATTAACCTACGATTGGGATGTTGCAGATGTTGTACCGATTAAAGACGGTACGCCTACACTTGAAGGTTATTTTGGTGGTAGTGTTTATTATAAAGGCTTTTTGCTAAGCTGTACTTTCCGCACGTATTTTGGCGGCTACAACTACAACCAAACATTGGTTGACCGCGTTGAGAATGCCAGCCCCCGATACAATGTTGACGAACGCGCCATGGAAAACCGCTGGAAGCAACCCGGAGATGTGGCTTTGTACAAAGATATTTCGGACCTTGGAACAACCTACGTTACCGAGCGCTTTATTCAAAAGGATAATGTTCTTGAGTTGAACTCAGTGTACTTTTCGTATGATTTTGATAAGGACTGGATTAAGAAGTTCAGCCTCGAAAACCTGCGTGCAGCAATTACGCTGAATGATGTTTGGCGCGCCTCATCTATTGATGTCGAACGGGGAATTGATTACCCTTTTGCACGGAATTTTACATTTTCAATTCAGACCACTTTTTAAACGAATTTAGATGATGAAAAATTTATTATACACAGCAATTTTATTACTCCTGATGACTTCGTGCAACGAGTGGCTTGACATTCAGCCTGAAGCATCGGTGAGCGAAAAGGAATTGTTTTCAACACGAGAAGGTTTTTACGAAGCACTTAACGGGATTTACACCCGGAGTTCGCAAGCTGATTTGTATGGTGGTGAGTTTTCTGTTGGTACTCCCGGAGTATTGGCTCAGAATTATTCGAACAGTGTTTATGATTATACGCACTACGAGAAAACATCACTTTACGAATACACCGACCAGGACTTTAAAAACAGACGCAACGGCATTTGGGGCGCTGCCTACAACGCCATTGCCAACTGTAACCTTATCCTCGAAAATATCGATGAACAAAAAAATCTGTTTGGCGAAAATGAATTTAAAATGATAAAAGGTGAAGTACTGGCGCTTAGGGCTTATCTGCATTTTGATATGCTTCGTATGTTTGGCTCTTCGTATTTGACAGGAGCCGCTGATCCGGCCATTCCGTACGTAACAAGTTACAGCAACAAAGTAACCGAATTATCAACGGTATCAGAGGTTTGTACACTTGCAATTGCCGATTTGGAAGCTGCAAAAGAGTTGTTGGAAAACGATCTGATAATAACTGAAGAATATGTAGTTGGGTATCCGGGCGGAGAGGATGTAACGGAAACCGACAATCCGCTATTGTTTTTCCAGAACCGGAGACACCGTTTAAATTACTATGCGGTTTGTGGCGAATTGGCGCGCGTATATTTATATGTTGCCGACTACCCAATGGCATTATTAAATGCCGAAATCGTAATAAAATCGGATAAATTTCCATGGGCAGATGTTGCTGATTTGCTCGAAGCCGATCCGCAGTTGAAAGATCGAATTATGTATAGCGAAATAATTTTTGGCTGGTATGCCGATGCGCAGGAGACAAACCTGTACAACCGGTTTAACAGTGTTGTTACCGGCCAGTATATCGACTACAACATCGCCCGTTCGTTTTACGAAGTTGGAGGGGTAGGAGCCGAAGATTACCGTTTTAAAGCCTGGTTTACACAAGTAGCCAGTAGCAACGATGGTTCGCGTTACCAGATAAACAAGTTTTTGCGCGACGAAGATATTAATTTGCACCCACTGGTAATTCCCGGAATCCGGCTTGGCGAAATGTATTTTATTGCTGCCGAAAGCGCGTACAGTACCGATCCGGGAAAAGCCTGGATGTATTTAAACACACTGCGTTTTCACCGTGGAATTGGAAATGAGTTGAGCGATGACACTGAGAATATCGATTTTACTACTGAGGTATTGAAAGAATACCGCAAAGAAACGTTTGCCGAAGGCCAACTGTTTTTTGCTTACAAAAGGCTAAATGCAACTATTATCGGGCAGAACAACACATCGTATGGTCCTGACGCCGAAATATTTAACATCCCGCTTCCTGAGGATGAAATCGAATTTGGAAATCGTTAGTATAAACCCGATTTAACCCGGTTAATGCCGGAAATCAAGGTTTATCACAGTAACAAACATTTTTAAGCATATGAAAAATTGGACACTATTTATAATAACAATAATTGTTCTGGGGGTAAGTTCGTGTGGCGAAAATCCTGACTTTGTTTATCATGAACAGGATAATATTTATCTGGATTATGAGGATAGCACAGCCCGGGTAATTTCTCACTCGTTTGCTTATACGCCCGAAAAAGTTGAAGACACCATTTTTGTTCCCGTTCGTATTTCGGGGAATACAGTAAATTACGATCGTACATTTAAAATGGCAGTGGTAGCAGATGAAACAAGCGCAGAGGCAGAACTGCATTACCAGCCATTTAAAAGTGAATATACAATGCCGGCCGATACTGGTGCGATTCTGGTTCCGGTTGTTATTTATAACACCGATCCTGGACTGGCGGAAAAAACAGTAACTCTGGCTTTTGCGCTGGAAGCAACAAGCGATTTTCAGATAAATTTCCCACACTTAAATTATGCCGAAATATCGTTTTCTAACCGTTTGGAGCAGCCCAATTGGTGGACTTTCTGGATGGGACAACTAGGATTATATTCGCGCGTGAAGCACCAGTTGTTTTTAATTTCAACAGGAACAAACGATATGCCCATAATGTCGGACCCCGATGCTTATTTGCTGGTTCCCGAGGCGCTTTATCATATTTCGCAGTACACAGCACTTGTTTCCGATCCTTTTTCGTGGGTTGACGACAATCCTGAATACGCGCTAACAGAAAAAGATAATGGCGATTACGAATTTTACCTAAAAGAAACACCCGAAAAGGTTATTCTTTTAAAGAAAGATGAAGGTACCGGTTCGTACCAATTTATTGATGAAAACGGACAGAGTATTTAACAAAAGGAACAAAACATGAAAAAAATATTAGTAATACTGATTGCAGGCCTTGCGTTATTTGCAACGTCTTGTATTGAAGACCTCGGGAATTACGATTACACAGCTCCCGAAGATCCGGTTGTAACGGGTTTAGATAGCGTGTACTATGTAAATGTTGGCGATCAGTTGGTTATTAAGCCATCAGTTTCGTACAGTAACAAAGAAGACTTGTCGTACGAGTGGAAAATCTCAATCCCTGACGAAGTGCGCGAAGCTACCTACGAAGGCGAAGAGCTCAATATTTTCTTTGGGCTGAAAACCAAGTCCTACAATGCACGTTTAACGGTGGTTAATAATGCGAATGGAATGGAATATTTTTATTATTTCATTATCACAGCACAAGCCAATTTTTCAGAAGGCATTGCGGTTTTAACATCGGTTAACGGAAAAGCTGAATTGTCGTTTGTAAAACCCGACGGCACCGTGCAATCCAATATTTACGAGCAAATGTATAACGAGTCCTTGCCCGATACCCCACGGCAATTGATTGCCATTCAACATCAATACATGCAGGGGCTTCCTTATTTGGGGTACTGGATTATTTGCGGAGATCAGGAAAACCCGGGAGTTGAAATTGATGTAAATACCTTTCAGCGAATAAAATATTTTAGGGATAATTTCTTCGACGACCAGGAAGGTTCGCTCAATGCGCAAGCTTTTATCCCTCAGGCCGCCGGAGTTATGAGCGGAATTGTGAATGGAAAGCTTTACATTGGTGCATCAAGCACTTATTACATCAGTCCTATTTACGGATTTTTTGGCTCACCGGTTCCTGGAGATTATACTTTAGCCAGTCAATTTGTGTACAGTCAGGCTTATTATTTAGGCTACGATCAAGCCAATAACAACCTTTCTTATTTCGATGGCGGAGCTAATTTTTATGGCGATGCGTTTAATGTAACCGGCGATGCTTTTGATCCGAAAAATATGGATGTTGAGTTGTATGCGTTCGAAATGATTAGCATGGATGTTAATTACATTTTTGCCAAAGATAATGCTGATGACAAAGTTTACGAATACAAATTTGGGGTTATTCCAATGAATCCGGCCATGATAAATGTGTTGGAGAAGAACGAATTTCCGCGTCAGGATTTGGTTAATGAAAATACAAAATGGCTGCTTACCAATACCGAGATTGTTTACTTTACACATGCCGATAAGGTATACCGTTACAACCCACTGAACCAGGAAATTCGTGCGTTGGATACTGACTTTGGCGGCAGAAATGTTAGCATGATAAAACTGGGAACTGAAGAAAATACTTTGGTTGCAGGTACCGACGGGAACATTTATTTCCTTGATATCAGCACCGGAAAATACGGCGATATCAAAGAGAAAATATCGGGTTTGCAGGGAGAACCGGTTGATTTATACGAGAAAAAGAATTAATAAACGAGTTGGGTGGCAAAATATGTTGTTGCCACCCGGCTTATATTTTATATCCAATTTCAATTCAAAAAAATAAAAATTATTAAATGAAGAAAATTATAATGGCCCTATTGGGCTTATTGCCAATACTTGGTTTCGCCCAAAAAACATTTACAATCGAAGGCCAAATCAAACACCTAAGCGAACCTGTAAAAATCTATCTGGATTATATGGTTGGCGACGATAACTACTCCGATTCAACAACTACAGCCAATGGCAAGTTTAAATTCGAAGGCATTGCCAACGACGAACCCGGCGCAGCCCGAATGATTGTTGACTACACAGGACAAAGCAAATCTTACGGGGCTACTTTTGGTACTACAACCTATTTTTATGTGGCCGAAGAATCCATAAAAATGGAAGCCGACAGTACCATGGAGAATGTAAAATATTACAACTCTCCGGTAAACGATCAATACAACGCGTATGTTGATGCGATCGGTGGTACGGTAATGCAATTGGCCGACAAAATGAACAAGTTATTTGCCGCTGCAACGCCTGAGCAACAAAAAGATCCGGAATTTAAAGCCGAGATGGATAAAAAATACAAGGCACTGATGGAGGAACACCAACGCAAGCAAATTGATTTTGCCCGCGAAAATCCAAATAGCTATTTCAGTATTGTGGCTTTGCGCGACGGCACCGGACAAGACTTTGATGTGGTTGAAACACAGGCATTATACGATAACTTAAGCGAAGAAGTAAAAAATACGTCACCGGGCAAGGCCTTTGTTTTGCGTTTACAAGCAGCTCAAACCACCAGTATTGGCGATGTTGCTCCCGATTTTACCCAAAATAATGTGGATGATAATCCGGTGAGTTTGTCCGATTATCGCGGTAAATATGTGTTGATCGATTTCTGGGCTTCATGGTGTCATCCCTGTCGTGGCGAGAATCCTAATTTGGTGAAAGCCTACGATAAGTACGCTGATAATGGCTTTGATATTCTTGGAATTTCGCTCGACGACGAGCGAACAAAGCAGGCCTGGTTTAAAGCCATTGAAACCGATGGGTTAACCTGGACAAATGTTTCTGATTTGAAAGGCTGGAACAACTATGCCGCTCAACTATACGGTGTTCGTGCAGTGCCAACAAACTACCTGATTGATCCTAAAGGAAAGATTGTTGCCAAAAATTTAAGAGGCGAAGAATTAAACGAAAAACTTGCCGAGCTTTTCGATTAGCAGAAAGCAAGCAGTATAAACTAGTCCTAAATAAAATGTTACAGATTATTTGGGACTAGTTGTAAACCTTTGTTTTTCACACATTACCTTATTGATTTAGGCTGATTGGTTCTGATTTTGCGGCAGTGCTGTTTGGTACCCTTTGATTTTCGTTTTTAATTCAACAAGCTGCTCTATAATAGAAAAGGCTCAACTTTTAAATACATTAGAAGTTGAGCCTTTTTTATTTGCTAATATTCTTTTTATAAGCGAATATCTAACCCGATTGCGAGTACATAACCCGAGTCATTAACGTTTACTGGTATACCGGCACTTAACGAGTTAATGGTTTTATCTTTCCAAAAAGTGCGGCCTATGCCCAAATCAACTTGTATATTTTTTGTGATATAATATCCTGCTCCTAATCCAACGTTTAGGTTGTTGTATTTTAATGCTTCGTAGAGTCCCATCTTGGTGTAATAGAGCTCCATATTATTGTAATTGAAACGGGTGAAACTACATCCGGCACTTAGCTCCAGTTTTTCATTTGTAAGGTAGGTGAATCCTAGGTTTGCAGTATAGCAGTTGCCTGCAGCTTCGGCTGCTTCTACGTATTCTCCCGTTGTTGGATCCTGAATTTCACCCCAGTTACCATTTTCCTGAAAATAGTAGTTGAAATCTGCTTCAGCAATCAATTTATCTGAAAAATTGTAGGCCACACCTGTATATAGAACTGCGGGCAAATCTCTTCGGCTTAAAGTACCATCTCCTTCTAAAGCAAAGGAACCCGAGTTGTCTTTTGCTTCAAACTCGAGTTTTACTTTTGTTTCGTAATGAAGAGAGATGTTGAGCGCGTCTGTAGCTTTGTAGTTAACCCCCAAAATACAACCTATTCCTGATGCGTTTGTAGCATAATCAACATTCATCTCGTAGTCAGGAGCCACGGCAGAACCAGTGAAAGTCATACCTGCTTTTGTGTTGTTAATTCCTTTTATGTAACGCCCTCCTGCAGAAAGTGCCAACTTATCGTTAATGGCGTAGGAAAAATTTAGTGGTATTGTAAGGTAGTACGACGATGCTTCCAGCGATTGGTCGACAAACGCAGTGTATCCGTAGGCCCTTGACAAGAGGGGAAGGTTTACATACCCAAGTAGGTTGGTGTTAAACGATCCGCTTGGATAGTCAACAGTGGCGCCTCCGCCTGATATATACACGCCGCTCGAAATAGCTATTTTGTTTTTCTTCCAGGCGGCATAAAACATCGGAAGTAGCGGATCGCTTCCGTCTTGTTCATACGACTGTTCTCCCATTCCAAAATTGAAAGAGTGTTGTGGATGACGAAACAAGAACTGGTTGCTAAGACTTAAATATACGCCGTCGCCAAGCAGAGCTAAACCAGCGGGATTGTAATTTACCATATCGGCACCACCGTCCAGAGTAGCATTCCTTACATTCGAGCGAATCCATTTAGCACTCATATTGGCAAGGTTATCCATTTGTGCGTTTGCATGAGATGATAGAATCAACAATACAATAACCGGAACAATTATTTTTCTTATCATAGCTTTGTTAAATTTGTATTATGTTCAAATAGTTTTCAAAGCTAAGAAAATTCGATCGCGTAAAAGCTGAGTTTTAATACGAATTTATTTTGTGTAAATAGAGATGTTTATTTAACATTTAGTTACTCATTTACTTACAGTGTTTTGTCTGTTTCCAGGCAAGCCTGTTTTTTAAAACCACGCTGTGGTGCGGATATTGAAATAAAAGCCATGTATTTGGAGTCGTGTTTACAATTAGTTCACTTTAATAATTAATTATCATAAAATTTAGACAGGCTTAAAATACTCCTTATATTTGCATACCGAACGTTTAGTATATGAAAGCATCAGAAACTAGAAATTATATTATTGATAAGTCATACTGCCTGTTTTTGTGCCGTAGCTATGAAGCAGTTTCTATAAGTGATATCAGCAAAGCAATTGGTTTTACGAAAGGTGCTTTGTATCATCATTTCTCTAGCAAGCAAGACCTCTTTAAAGCTGTAATTGATAGGCATCTTGACATGCGGATTAAAGCTGTCGATGATGTTAATATTACAGTTTATGATTATATCGAAAAGGTTATAGGACATTCAGAATCTGTAGTAAATCATATGATGCACGGAGAGTTAAGCACATCTCCACTGAATTATTTTGCTCTTTATATTGATGCGTTTCGGCATTATCCGAAATTCATAAAAGCAAAAGGTGATTTTATTCAGAATGAGATTGGGAAACTGGAGAAGATCATTGAGATTGCCATTGAGCAAAAAGAAATAAGAGACGATATAGACATTAAAGTTACTGCAACAAATATTTTCTCGTTGAGTATGGGAATGGTGGTGGATTTGTTGCATACAAACTCAACAGAATTTGCTATTTCAACACTACGTAGTCAGTTGTTGGAGTACTATAAATTAATAAAGCTGTGATAGAAATTTTAGTCAAAAATTACATACCGTTCGTTTAGTATGAATTAGAGTTTTACAAAAACAATAACTATGTTACAGAAAACTAGCCAGGTAAAGATTTACCAACATTTCAAAGATTTAACTGCGAGAGAAAGGATGCTTGTTACGAGCTTCAGATATAGTACTGTCGATCAGCAGGTAACTTCTAGCAGAGTATTAACAGATTAACAGAAAACTGAAAATAAGTAGATAGAAACACTGCATAATTAAATTCAAATTTTTGGAATGGGAAACATAGTAGTTTTATCGATAGTATATTTAGTTGGAATAAGCCTTTTGTTGGTTTTTAATGAGTTGAATTACAGGAGACTGAAAGTAAAAGGTGAAATAACGCGAAAGTTTGCCCACTTTACCGCAACATTGGCAACTGTTCCGTTTCCGTACATTTTTCCATCGCACTGGTATATTTTGGTTTTAGCACTTTTGTTTTTTGCTGTTTTGCTGTTTACACAGCATGGCACACAATTAAAGTCTATACACGATATCCAACGGAAATCTATCGGGAGTTATTTATTGCCTTTATCAATATACATTTCCTTTTTGCTGTCGGATATAATGGATAACAAGTTCATTTACATTCTGCCAATGCTGATTTTGGCAATTAGTGATCCGATGGCAGCAATCCTGGGAATTAACATAAAAAATTTTAATGGCAGGATTAAGGTTTTCGGAAAGAAACTGAATAAGACCTGGTTAGGATCAGGAGCCTTCTTTGCATCAAGTTTTGTAATAAGTATTCTGGCTCTTTATTTTAATCGAGGACTTTTCGACCTAAAAGCTTTTTGGTTGTCCTTACTTCTTGCAACGGTCACCACACTAGCCGAGCTTATAAGTTGGCGTGGTTCCGATAACCTGAGTATTCCTTTGAGTGCAGTAGGGGTGTTGTTATTATTTCTGTAGTGATCTCTATGACAAAAAAACATAAAACAAGTTCTTAAATATGAAAACAATTATTGTAAACGGTGCCAACGGATATGTAGCATCAAACTTAATCGATAACCTCCTTAAACAAAAATACAAGGTAATTGCACTGGTGCGTCCGGGGCGCAACGACTCTGCCGAATACCGGATGCACGAAGTTCTTCGCGATTTGAATAATGGCGACGAGGTTGATACAACGAATCTTGAGGTTTATCCATATTCTCTTTTGGAAGATGATTTTTTGATTCCGAATAATGAGTTGTTGTATATGTTTGATGGTGATGTTGATTACTTTCATTTTGCCGCCAGCCTGAAATACGATGAGAAATCGATCGATGAAATTTTCTCTACAAATGTTGAAGGAGTTGAGAACTCGATTAACGTCTTTTCTAAATATGCTTCGGCCGAATCACGTTTTTTCTACATTGGAACAGCTTATTCATGTGGCCGCCACAAAGGTGTTTTTGAAGAGAGATTTTACGAAAATCAGGATATCACTGCATTCCGAAATTACTACGAGCAATCAAAACGTTTTGGAGAAAATATGGTGCGTAAATACATTGAAGAGAAAAATTTGAATGCCCACGTTATTCGCTTGTCTCAGGTTGTTGGAAACAGCGAAACCGGGGAAACAAAAACAGATTACGGGATTTTCGATTTCACCAAACGAATGTTTAGCCTGGCTAACCGTTATCCAAACGAGGTTGTTAAAGCTCATATCGATCCTGAATCAACACAGAATCTAATTCCAATTGATAATGTGGTTGCTTATTTCCTAAAAGCAATTGAATCTTATTCAGCGCCTACTATAATGAACTTTGTGGCCGACGAATCGGTAAAGAACAAAACAATTCTTGAAACGTTGAATAGGCATTTACCAATTCATATTCTTCCGCATAAGAATCTGGATAGAAAGGATATGAATCCGGTTGAACGATTAATTGCTGTGGGGATGTCGTTTACAGAGAACTACACAGAAACAGATCTTCAGTTTGATACCAGTGAGCGGGAAAAAATAATTAAGCCGGCAGTAAAGAAATCGACGAGTGATGCGGTAGTACAAATGCTTGAATTTTTTATCCAGCAGTTGTCGACCCAACGTAAAAAACGTAAATCGGTGGCGGCCTAACTGCCGTTCTGGTTTATTGATTGAACAGAAAACAGAAAAAGAAAACAATAGAAAACCGATCCTTATTTTGGGGGCGTTGCAGTTTTATGCTGCAAGTAGAAACAATTAAACAAAAATGAAACAGATAACAGTACGGGGCGAAAAAATTATTAATGTTCCCAATTTTATAAGCTTATACCGTCTTTTGGTGTTTCCGGTAATCTTTTACATGTTGCTTACCGGACAAGAAGATTGGTACGTAATTCTGCTGTGTATTAGTTTGGTAAGCGATGTATTGGACGGAAACATAGCACGAATATTTAAGTTGCAAACCAATTTTGGTGCTGCACTCGACAATTTAGCAGATATTTGTACTTATGCTATGGCAATGCTTGGCTTATTTGTTTTTAAATGGACAGAAATAGAGCCACATGCCTGGTTGTTGTTTTTGTTCTTAGGACTCTTCCTGCTCAGCTATATAGTCGCATTTGTCCGTTTTAAGAAGATCCCGGGACTTCATTTGTATTCTGCGGTATCGGCCGGATATATTCAAAGTGCATTCTTTTTTGTACTATTCGTTTTTGGCTTTTACACGTGGATGTACTACGTGGCAGTTATTTGGGGTATAGTTGCTTACACCGAAAAAATATTTGTGTTGCTGAAACTCGACGACATTAAAATCGGGGTAAAAGGATTATACTGGTTATTGAAAAAACAAAAAGAACAGGGAAAATAAGATATGTTACAGAAGATTCTTATAACTGTTCTTCTTGCGGTATTTGGCTTTATGCTTAAAGCCCAAGAGACGGAAGGTGTTGTTTTAGACGAGGGAACTCGCGAGGGAATACCTTTTTGCAATATCTGGATAAAAGGTACAACGCGTGGTACCATGTCTGATGATCAAGGTTTCTTCATGATAAATTTGGCCGAAAGCGATACGCTTTGTGTTTCTGCTATTGGCTTCCAAAAGAAAGAAATTCTTGCAAAAAATATAAACGAAGATCCTTTTACTGTGCTTCTATCCGAAGTTGTTCAGGAGATTGACGAAGTGACGGTTCGGCCGGAGATTTCGCGTGCTAAAGTTTTATTAAAGCAAATTCAGGAGCATAAATCAGAAAACAGACGTAACATTCAGAATGTATCCGACTTCAAAACATATGCTCAAACTACGGTATATGTGGCTATCGATTCTACCTCGAGAACTACGAGGTTTATCAATAATCTGAGTGAAGTAAGTGTGAAAATTGATGGAGAAGATCTACATTTTTCTCCAATCTATTTGGCTGAATTGGGAGAACAACATACCAATGGTAGAGACAGTGTTGTTTACGACCGTAAGGATGGAATTTTTCCGAAGCTAAATCAAACCATAGAAAGTTTGATTCTTTTAAATGTAGTTATTGACCTGGATTTCTATAAAGACCAGATCAATATTCTGGGACGAGGAATAACTTCGCCTTTAAGTAACAGTGCTCAACTGCATTACGATTTTTACTTGAACGACAGTACCTATGTTGGCGAAAGGAAATATTTTAATTTTTCGTTTACACCAAAGAACAAGTTCAATCCTTTGTTTACAGGACGGTTTACGGTTGAAGACAGCACATTTGCACTGACTGATATTTTTGCTTATGTGCAGAAAGAGGCCAATATCAATTTTGTAAACGGATTTAAAGCTGATGTTGATTTTGCTAAAAACGATGAGGGGGTTTGGTTTAACGACAAACAGGAGATTAGCCTCAATATGGCGCTGTTCATGAACAAAGATACCACTCGTTATGGTTCTCAACGAATTTCAGAGATTTCCAGCGGAAACTGGTTGGTTACTAAAACTACGCAATATTCTACATCGAAACGTTTAAATGAGGTTCGGCCGCGAATATGGAAAAATCAACCGGAGTTTGCGTCTTCAAGTAGTTTAGACGAAGGAAGTTATATGCGTGTTGAGACGCTGAAAGAAAATTCTGTGGTTCAGGGGATTGATGCAATTGGAGGAATGGTTTTAACCAGTTATGTCGACATGGGGAAAATAGAACTAGGTCCTGTTTTCGACATTTATAGTACGAATGCTATCGAGGGGCAGCGTTTTTCTTTACCATTGCGAACTGGGGAAAAGATGTTCGAACGTTTTACTATTGGTGGATTTTTGGGGTACGGAACAAAGAGTAAAGAATTGAAATTTGGGGCAAATCTAGCTTGGCAAATAACACCGACCGATAAATTTATTTTCCGGATAAATTACGCCAACGATTACAATCTGGTGTCGCAAGATAAATACCTGCGTTTCATTAAAAAGAACCCGAATACAAGGGGAAACGGAAACTTTATTGCAGCCTTAACAAGTCGCGAGCAAAACCCTTATTTGAAGGAAGAAAAGAGCTTCAATTTTATACTTGAATACAATGCAAATGAGAATATTAACCTTGAAGTTTCTCCGTATTTTCTGCATAGCATAAGTACACCCGACGTGCATTTTATCCGAAATTCAGTTGACTATAAAACCTATAATAATTACGGTTTGTTGGTGAATGCTCGCCTGGCGTTTGGGCAATATTACGATAAATATTATTTCGCCCGTGTTTACTACATCGATGAAACACCGGTTGTAAACCTTAGCGTCGACCTTGGTCAGGCCAATTTACCTGGAGCCGAAGCAGACGATTTTGGGTTGTATGCCCAGTTCCATGGATCGGTTGTTGGAAAGGTAAATATGGGATTGACTTTTATGCGATACATGGTTAACGGAGGTTACCTGATGGGAGATGCGCCATATGATTTGCTCGATCAGCCGGTTGGTTCAATGTCGCTAGGATATGCAAAATACAGGTACAATTTGTTGCACCACGCTTCGTTCGCGCACAACCTGTATACAAATGTCCATCTCGATTTTAATGGTGGAGGTATCGTTTTAAATCGTATCCCTCTTATAAAGAGATTGAAGTTAAGAGAAATGGTTTCGTTAAAAACTCATTACGGAACCTTGAATAATTCTTATAAGCCTGTTTTTGATCTTCCGGATTATTACACCACAGATATGAGTAAGCCTTATGCCGAAATAGGGGTGGGGTTAACCAACATTCTTAAAGTGTTGCGTGTGGAGTATGTTCGCCAGTTGGGAGGAACTTATATGGACGATGGATTCGCATATAAAAACGGAATCTTTTTTCGGGCGGAAATGGCCTTCTAATTTCCAAGAGGGCTTTTTTTATTGTATGTATTAACCTGAGTTCGATTATTAACCTGCTGAATATTAATAATATTGCCTTAAATATTGTCGTTGATTTATTTGAATAAAAGCATGGGGTTTACTAATTTAAAAGTCTGACAAACAAATAATTAGAAGTAGAGCCCATGCAATTAAGTGACAATAAAATTACCGAAATTTTCTACTTGGCAGACGAATTCTGCAAGGAATTTGAATTAGTAGTTTCAAAACATAGTTTTGGAAATAAATCCAAAAGACCCCCCAAAATGAGCCAAAGCGAGGTAATAACTATTATGGTTCTTTTTCATTTTGGTGTATTTAAAAACCTAAAACACTTTTATCAATACTTTGTAAAAGAACATCTTAACTCTTATTTTCCACAAACGGTTTCTTACAATAGGTTTGTAGAGTTGATGCAATCTGTTGCACTGCCAATGACTTTGTTTTTAAAGACCTGCTGTTTGGGCTCGTGTACAGGCATTTCTTTTATCGATTCAACGCCAATAAGGGTTTGTAAAAACAAGCGAATCCCCCGGCATAAAGTATTCGATGGCATTGCCCAAAGGGGAAAATCGACCATGGGGTACTTCTTTGGCTTCAAGTTGCATTTTGTGATTAACGACAAAGGAGAAATATTGAACTTTGTTATCACACCCGGGAATACCGATGATAGGGAACCATTGAAGGACAAAAAGTTTATCGAAAAATTGAAAGGAAAGCTTTATGCCGACAAAGGCTATGTCTCACAGAAACTTACAGAGGTTCTGTTTGTAGATGGCCTACACCTTATTACCCATATCCGAAACAACATGAAAAATGTACTGATGGATATGAAAGACAAAATCTTGCTTCGTAAACGATCAGTAATTGAAACCATTAACGATGAATTGAAAAACATCTGCTCAATTGAGCATTCCCGCCACAAATCTTTCCAAAACTTCATCACAAACCTGATTGCAGGGTTAATTGCTTATTACTTTTTTCCCAAAAAGCCTGCAATAAAATATGAGGTGATCAAAACCGATCAAATTGCTCTTTTTTAAAATCGAACTCAGGTTATTAGTTGCTGCCTTGTTATGGACATATTGAGTCGAATTTTATTTCTGAGAACTTAGATGAAGTTGTGAGTATAGAAAAGTGAAAAGGGTAGAACATATGGACGCTTTTTGAAGATGATTGATAATTTACAAACCCCTAACACAAAACCAATCAAGATACAGAGTTCTACCCTTATTTTTATCATTCAATAATGATTTATACAATTTACGAATTAATTCTTTAAATAAAAGAATTATAAGTCTTTAAATATGCAGGGTATGCTGAAATCCTCATATAAGTAGTGATACAGTAATTTTTAATTATTTGAGTATAATGAGGTTAAGCTCTTCTTTTTACGGTAATAAAAAATATTTTGATTCGTTTTTTGAAAAATAGTTCTACTGAGCTAGTATTCTATTGATTTCTGCCATATCATATGTTGGAGTGGCTCCGGCTTTGGAAGCAACAAAAGCACCGGTAGCACATGCAAAAGCCAAGGCTTTATCTGGTGTTTTGTTTTGAATAAACGAAGCAACAAGTCCAGCCAGAAAAGCATCGCCGGCACCAACTGTATCTTCAGCCTTAATTTTAAACCCGGGATGTTCATAAAATGTACTGTTTGTATAAAGAAGAGCTCCTTTTTCTCCCTTAGTTAAGCAGGTCATGTCAATCTTGAATTGGTTCGCAAACCATTTTACCAGTTCTTTTTCATCTTTTGAAGTCACATCGTACCATTGTGAGATTTCATTCAATTCAATATCGTTTAGTTTTACAATGTCGCTTTTAGGAAGTAGCAGTTCCAGAACATGTTTTTTATCATAAGGCTTGCGCAAATTAACGTCGATCAGCTTAAGCGTATTCTCTTGCAAAAGACGAAGCAGCGTACTACGGGTTGTATCATTTCTGGAAGCAAGTGAACCATAAATAAGTAATCCGGAGTTTTTAGCCTTTTCAATAAGAGATGAGGTTTCTACAATATTGTCCCAGGCTACAGGCTCACAAATCTCATAGCTGGCATTATTCTCTGCGTCTAAATGTACCAGCACTTCACTGGTTGGTAAGTTTTCGCTTCTTTGAATTAGTTCTGAAGATAATCCTGAGTCCTCGATAAATTTAAGCAGATCTGTCCCCGCCTCGTCGTTTCCTACACTACTGGCAATAGATGCGTTAAGGCCATTTGCATTTAAATGAATAGCAACATTCAGTGGAGCACCGCCGGGTTTCGCTCCCGAAGGAAGCCGGTCCCAAAGTACTTCTCCAAAACACAGTATAGAATTGTCTTTGATTTTCATCGTTTAATATTTGTTTTCACTTGTTCTTCGTCTCTCTTCAACAAACAAGGAGTTCAAATTTAACAAAGATGTATTGAGAAGTTGAATTTTCTAAATATTTAATACATATCCCCAGTATGTTTTTAAGCTTATATATTATAAACTAGGGCTTTTCAAAAAAGAAGAAATAATCTAATTGTAATAATTACAATATAAGTTGTATTTTTGTATTTAAGTACAGGCAGAAATTAGCATAGCTTGATTTTACCAAAGAAAATTAGGTTGCTTGTGCGCCGTAATAATAACTTGACGAAATAATTATTTTACTATGAACTACAAATTATTGCTTGGATTTATGAGCATTCTGATGTTCGTTGGATGCAAGGTTAAAAACGAACAGAAAACAAAATTCGAATCTTCATTACTGCAATACGACGAGCAAGTCAATAGCATTATTAAGCAGATGACACTGGAAGAAAAGGTAGAAATGCTACATGGTAAAACCATGTTTACTTCGGCTGGTGTAGAGCGACTGGGGATTGCCGACATGAAGTATGCCGATGGACCATTTGGAATTCGGGAAGAACTTCAACCTCATGGTTGGGCACCGCTAGGCTGGGATAAAGATAAAGCTACTTACTTTCCAACCGGTTCTGCTTTAGCAGCAACCTGGAGCCCCGAACTGGCTTACGAATACGGAACAGGAATGGCGCACGAAGCACGATTGAGAGGGAAAGACATGATATTAGGACCAGCCATAAATATTCAGCGAATACCAACAGGCGGGCGCACGTATGAATACCTCAGTGAAGATCCGTTTCTGAGTGCAAGGCTTTCTGTTGGATATACCAAAGGGGTACAAGACAACGGTGCAGCTACTTGTCTGAAGCATTACGCTTTAAATAATCAGGAAAATAACAGGGGGACTGTAGACGTGATTGTTGATGAACGCACCATGCGAGAGATTTATCTGCCTCCGTTTAAAGCAGCTGTTCAGGAAGCAGATGCTTACGGTGTGATGTCTGCATACAATAAAGTAAATGGTTACTGGTGCGCCGAGAATGACGTGTTGTTAAAGCAAATTTTACGCAAAGAATGGGGATTTGGGGGAATGGTAATTTCCGATTGGGCAGGAACTCATTCTTCTGTAGGATCGGCAGAAGCCGGATTAAATGTTGAAATGCCTGGAGAAGATTTCATGGGAGCTGCACTTTTAGATTCTGTGAAGGCAGGTGCTGTTTCCGAAGAGGTGATTAACCAGCGGGTTCGCGAAATATTACGGGTAAGGCTGGCAATTAGCCCAGTTTCGGAAGAAGAAGCCAACCAGGTAATAACATCGCAGCCTGAGCAGCAACAAATTGCTTACAATGTAGCTTCGAAATCAATTGTACTGTTAAAGAACGATGGTATTCTTCCGCTCGATTTAAGTACCAAACCAGTGATTGCAGTTATTGGTGAAAATGCGGTTCGGATAACAGCAACCGGAGGTATTGGTGCCGGAGTAAAAGCTTTATATGAAGTAACGCCGCTTGAAGGTTTGAAAAACAAAATCGGTAATAAAGCTGAAATCGTTTATGCACAGGGGTACGTTCCTGTTGAACTCGATTATGAGGCTATATATGGGAATAAAGATCCCAAAGAAATTGAAAGAGAGAATCGGGAAAAAGCTGTGCTTTCAAAAAAACTAAATAAGGAAGCGTTAGAGGTGGCTTCCAAAGCAGATATTATACTTTTTATGGGAGGTGATAATCGCGCTGTTGAAACCGAAGGTAGCGATAGAACAAACATCAAATTGCCATCCGGACAAGACGAGCTTTTAACCGAAATAGCCAAGGTTAATCCGAATATTGTTACCATTTTGGTAAGTGGTGCGCCAAATGATCTTAGAACTGTAAATCCAATTTCAAAAGCAATGGTTTTATCGTGGTTTAACGGTACCGAAGGTGGTAATGCACTGGCAGATGTGCTTGTGGGTAATATTTCACCAAGTGGCCGTTTACCTTTTACTTTGCCGCTTAAATTGGAAGATTCGCCGGCCTATGCATTGGGTAATTACCCTCAAGGAACAAAAAATGCCGATGTATTTGTTGATTTGGTTGAAGAAAGCGAAGGCGATTTAACTGCCAAAGGTGCGAAGGAAGAAAGTGCAAAAGATCCGAATAAAGCTTATTATTCCGAAGGATTATTGGTGGGCTACCGTTGGTTTGATACCAAAGAGCTTCCGGTGATGTATCCGTTTGGCTACGGTTTAACCTATACAACTTTTGAATATTCAGCGTTGAATACCTATAAAGCAGAATATTCAGCCAATGAATTAATTTCATTATCCTTTAATCTGAAAAATAGTGGAGATTTTCCTGCCGATGAAGTAGCACAGGTGTATGTGCATCGTGTAAATCCTTCGGTTGAATGGCCATCGAAAGAGCTAAAAGCTTTTTCGCGTGTAACGCTGTCTGCCGGCGAACAAAAAACAATATCGCTTGAAATTCCGGTAAGCGGGCTAAGATATTGGAACGAGGAAACACAACGTTGGGAAGACGATTTGTGTGATATCGAAATCCTGGTTGGCTCATCAGTAAACGATATCAAACTAAATAAAAAGGTTTCGCTTAAATAGAAACAATGTTTTGCAAATAAAGTAGCCCGGGTTTCATTCGAGATTCCAGCTATTTCTTTTCAATTTGGTCTTTTACTTTTTCTATCTATTGTTACTAATGTGTCAATGTGACGCATTAATATTATATTCGTAGTCAGTGTTCTTTAAGAATATTCATATCGATTTTTATCAGATTTTGATGTATTAGAAGATTGCGTGAGCAAACAAATCTGAAAAGTGAATTTTTTTTAGAACTTTAAAGAGTTATAGCAGGCGAAGCAATTTCTGAAAAAAGGATTAGTGAATCAGTCGAAATTATCCTGGTTAAACGATTCGTTTATTTCGAAACGATGGTTTAGTCTCACTGAAATAGGAATTCAAACTAAAAGAATAAAACATGAAAAGCAGATTTTTATTATTAATCATTCTTGTTGTAACAGGAATGAACGTATTTGCTCAGCAAGCGTTATTTGGAGGGCAACAAATAAATTCACCGGAGATAAACCCGGATAATTCTGTAACCTTTCAGTTGTTGGCTCCAAATGCAGACGAAGTTAAACTGTCGGGCGACTGGATGAAGCCGGAAGGAATGGTTCCTGCATCAGTAGCTATGACGAAAGGAGATAAAGGTGTTTGGTCTTACACTACCGAGCCACTTGGTTCTGAACTGTACAGCTATTCCTTTTCTGTTGACGGATTAAAAACCACCGACCCGAATAATCCTTTTTTAATTCGCGACGTGGCATCAGTAACCAATATTTTTATTGTTGGAGGTGGGCAGGCCGACCTGTATAAAGTCAATGATATACCGCATGGCACAATAGCAAAACGTTGGTACGATTCACCAGGCTTAGGAATGGACAGACGCATTACTATTTATACACCTCCGGGTTATGAAAGCTCAAATGAAAAATACCCGGTTTTGTATTTGCTGCATGGTGCCGGAGGCGATGAAGAAGCATGGATTTCTTTAGGCCGCTCGGCACAAATTCTCGATAACCTGATTGCACAGGGTAAAGCTCAACCAATGATAATGGTTATGCCAAATGGAAACGTAATTCAGGATGCTGCTCCCGGTGAGGGAAGCAAAGGTTTTTATAAGCCGCAATTCATGATCGAAAAAACGATGGATGGAACCTACGAGGCTAATTTTATGGATATTGTAAAGTTTGTTGAAAGTAATTATCGTGTAAAAGCGGATAAAGCTCATCGTGCAATTGCAGGCCTTTCAATGGGAGGATTTCATTCTTATCACATTTCAAGATATTATCCGAATATGTTTGATTATGTTGGTTTGTTTTCGGCTGCACTCATGCCACGAGAAGATGCAACAGGAAAAGTTTATAACGATATTGACGGAACCTTGAAAAAACAAATGGAGAACGGTTATAAACTTTATTGGATTGGCATTGGGAAAGAAGATTTTCTGTATAAGGCAAATCAGGAATACCGTCAAAAATTAGACAGCATGGGAATGAAATATACTTACATGGAAACCGATGGAGGCCATATTTGGAAAAACTGGAGAGTATATCTTTCTGTTTACGCTCCGTTATTATTTAAGTAACTGGTTTGATTTGTTTTTAACTAACATTTATATTTAAATAGATAAAACTAAAACCAATAATTATGAAACGACCATGACAAATATTGCCATAAACAAGCATAATTAAAATCATGGGAGTTCCGTCGAATACGACGAAATAAACAACTTTAATGAGATGAAAACTAACCGAAGAAATTTCTTTCAAACGATGGGAGCCGGAGCAGCGGGATTTGGCCTTGCTTCAACGTTGCCACTTGCCTCCTGCGCAGCACCCGCTGAAGACGCTGCTACTGATGATGATCAATTGCTTTTTATCGGAGATGATATTGCGATTGCCGATACTGCTTACGGAAAAGTAAAAGGATTTATTCTTCGCGGAATTACGCAATTCCGTGGAATTCCCTATGGTGCCGACACGAGCGGTAAAAATCGGTTTATGCCACCGCAAAAGCCGGAAAGATGGGATGGTGTTCGTCCTGCAGTTTGGTGGGGAAATTCCGCCCCTCAGTTAATGGATGGTCGTTATGGTAATGCTTATTATTCGTTTGTCGACCATTGGAACTACGACGATGTTAGCGAAGACTGTTTGAAACTGAATGTATGGACTCCGGCAATAGATGATAAAAAACGTCCGGTTTTGGTTTGGCTTCATGGAGGTGGCTTTACCAATGGTAATGGAATTGAGCAAGACGGCTATATGGGGGAAAACTTAAGCCGAAAAGGAGATGTAGTTTTTGTTTCCATTAATCATCGTTTGGGGCCAATTGGTTTTTCAGACCTGTCCGCAGTTGGCGGAGAGAAATACAAAGATTCTGGTAACGTTGGCGCTTTGGATATGGTAGCAGCTTTGCAATGGGTTAACAAAAACATTGCAAATTTTGGTGGCGATCCGGGCAACGTAACTATAATGGGGCAGTCGGGTGGAGGAGCCAAGGTTTGTACCTTAGCAGCAATGCCTTCTGCCAATGGTTTGCTTCACCGAGCAGTTCCTTTAAGTGGTTCTTCAACTCAGGCGATGGATCAATCCTATACTCAAAAGTTAGGCGAATATATTTTGAAAGAAGCTGGGCTTAAATCGTCAGAAATTGATAAACTTCAGGAAATGCCCTGGAAGGATTATATTTTATTGGCAAATACTGCAGCTCAGAAAGCAAATGCTGAGATTGGAACTCCCGGAAGACGAGGCGGTTTTGGCCCGGTTGCCGATGGTATTAATATTCCAAAAGGAACTTTTTACACCGAAAGTGGAGGCGTTTCTTCAGAAGTGCCAATGCTAATCTGTAGTACTTTCCATGAATGGGGAATGGCACGTACAAATCCCGAAATAGAAAAAATTTCTGCGGAAGAAGCCAAGGAGATGTTGAAAGAAAGAGCTGGGTTGAGAGGCGGACTTGGCGACAAAGCACCGGAAGTTTATGATGCTTATGCGAAGGTTTTTCCTGATGCTAAACCAATTGAAATAATGACGTTAGTAGCGAGCAACCGAAAAGGGGTTGTTGAGACCGCTACTGCAAAAGCCGTTCAGTCTGCACCGGTTTATGTTGCCTGGTTTGGTTGGGAGCCGCCGTTGTTTGATAACCGCATGCGCGCTTTTCATTGTTTGGATATTTGTTTTTGGTTTTACAACACCGATTTAATGCTGACTCACACCGGAGGGGGAGCACGACCCCGAAAACTCTCTGAAAAAATGTCGGATGCATTGCTCAGCTTTATGCGTACAGGAAATCCGAATTGTGATACTCTGCCAGACTGGGCAGCATTTACGGTTGAAAATGGAGAAACAATGGTATTAAACGACGTTTGCGAACTTAAAAATGATCCTGACCGTGAAGGGCGGGAATTGTTAGGATAAAGAGATTTTGAAGGGACTGGCAGATTGCTGGTCCTTTTCTTTTTTACCAGCCTCCACTCAAGCCTTCATTAAGTGCACTCTGGTAATTTCTGAGATTGAATTTGTACAGAAAAGGTGACTTGTGGGCACCACCATGTCTGCGTTCATTCAACTTGTCCAGAATTCCATAGGACAAAATCTTTCGTTGAAAATTTCGGCGATCAAGTTCCTTTCCAAGTATGGTCTCGTAAAGCTTTTGAAGCTCTGGCATGGTAAATTTTTCAGGAAGAAGATTGTAGCCAATGGGTTGATAATTCAGTTGTACACGAAGTACATCAAGCGCTTCATTTATGATTTTATTGTGGTCCATCATAAAGCAAGTTTCATCTTTTACGTTTGTCCACATGCAACTGTCGGAAAGAAAATCCGGAGTGGGATTTACTTCTGTGAATTCAACCAGCGCATAAAAACCAACCGAAATAAAGCGTTGATCAAAAAATGAAGTGTCTGTTTCTGTATCTAGTTCAGTTAAATCTTTTACCGCCGGATTATTTAGCGAACGTAGCGGATCGCTAAAAACTTTAAATTGTTTTAAAAAGATATTGTCAAGTCCCGTTCGTTCCTGTAAAACTCTTTTTGCTGCATTTTCCAAAGATTCATCTTTACGAACAAAACCGCCGGGAAGAGCATATTCTTTAGTAGTTTTTAAATGAAGGGTAAGTACTTTCAGTTCGTTCTCATGAAATCCAAAAATGACACAGTCCAAAGAGATGTGGTTAAGAAGATCTCCGCTATTTAACGATTCTGATTCTACCAATTTTAGTTTTTATTAAAGTCGCAATTTAAATAAAAATGTGAATATTTTTTTGAGTATGAGTATATATTTATCTATTATTGTGTCGAAATGACACAATATTAATTAATTTGCAGTTCAGTAAGTTGAATGCTGATTTCTAAGAATGTGTTAATCAATAAAAGAGGGATAAATAAATCTATACTTAAACTAAAATTGGAACGATGACTAATTCAATTGTAAAATTTTTTAGCCTGCTTATTCTGTCTGCTGTTGTTTTGTTTTCAAATCAGTCGATAGCTAAATCTAACGACAAGAAAGATGTAGCGGCAATTATAAAATCGATGAGTTTGGAAGAGAAAGCTCAGTTGGTAGTTGGAACAGGGATGTATTTTCCAATGCCTGATTCTATTCTTGAAAAAATACCGCCGAGTTTTGGTGGAAAACTTGATACCATTACTCCTTATGGGAAAATGGTTAAAAAAATCAGAACTTACCTGCCCGGTACTGCCGGAGTTACCGCAGAATATCCTGATTATGGTATAAGCAGCCAAACCCTTGCTGATGGTCCTGCCGGCTTACGTATCAGTCCAACCCGCGAAGGGAAAGACGGTACCTTTTATTGCACTGCCTTTCCAATTGCAACGGTAATGGCATCATCATGGGATACAGAGTTAGTGGAGTCGGTTGGAAAAGCAATGGGGGAAGAGGTGCTTGAATATGGTGCCGACGTGCTTTTAGCTCCAGCACTTAACATTCAACGCGATCCGCTTTGCGGTCGGAATTTTGAATATTATTCAGAAGATCCACTTGTAGCCGGGAAAATGGCTGCGGCAATGGTAAAAGGTATTCAGTCGAACGGTGTTGGTACTTCTATTAAACATTTTGCAGTTAACAACCAGGAAACTAATCGGCTGTCGGTTGATGTAATCGTAAGCGAAAGGGCTCTGCGCGAGATTTACCTGAAAGGTTTTGAGATTGTCGTAAAGGAAGCCAAGCCTTGGACAGTGATGTCGTCTTACAACAAAGTAAATGGCGTTTATACGTCTGAAAGTCATGACCTTTTAACAAAAATCCTTCGTAACGATTGGGGCTTTGAAGGATATGTGATGACCGACTGGGGAGGTGGTAGTGATGCAGTTGCCCAAATGAAAGCCGGAAACGATATGATTCAGCCGGGATCGCTGGAAACGATAAAAACGATTGTTGAAGCCGTAAATGCGGGACAACTTGATGAAGCGATACTCGACAAGAATGTAGAGCGTATTTTGAAGATTATGATCAGGACACCACGTTACAGAGATTATAACGTATCGAATAGACCGGATTTAAATGCACATGCCGAAATAACACGTCAGGCTGCTACCGACGGTATGGTGCTGCTTGAAAATAATGGCGCTCTTCCTTTTGCTGAAAACATTAAGAATGTAGCGGCATTCGGAAATACATCGTACGACTTTATTGCTGGAGGAACCGGCAGTGGAGATGTGAATGAGGCGTATACCGTTTCGTTGATGCAGGGCTTGCAGAATGCGGGTTACAAAACTTACGATGATTTGAAAGAAACCTACGAAACTTATATGAAAGAAGCACGCAAAGTGCAGGATAATCCGGGAAACTTTTTGGCTGAATTATTAGGAGGTAAGATCCCAGTAGAAGAAATGTCATTAGATGCTTCTATTGCCAAGAATATGGCAGATAAGGCGGATATTGCATTGATAACTATTGGCCGAAATGCTGGCGAAGGTGTTGATCGGAAAGCTGTTGAAGGCGATTTTTATCTGAATCAAACAGAAAAGGAACTAATTAAAACAGTTACTGATGCTTTTCATGCAAGAGGGAAAAAGTCAATAGTAATACTGAATGTTGGCGGCGTAGTTGAAACTGCAAGCTGGAGAAATATACCGGATGCTGTACTTTGTGCATGGCAACCCGGCCAGGAAGGTGGAAACTCTGTGGTTGATGTGCTTTCAGGAAAAGTAAATCCGTCAGGGAAACTGGCACAAACCTTTCCAATAAGATACGATGATGGTTCGTCGTCTGAAAACTTTCCGGGTGTAGCTATAAAAGTAGAGGGAGAGGAAGATAACAGCGCCGATCTTTCGGGCTTCTCAATGATGCGCCGTGTTCCGTGGGAAGTAGTTTACGAGGAAGATATATATGTGGGGTATCGTTATTTCAACACTTTTGATGTACCCGTAGCTTACGAATTCGGATACGGGAAATCATACACAACATTTGAATACAGTAACTTAAAGCTAAGTGATTCGCAGTTTGATGGAAAGATAACCGTCTCTGTAGATGTTAAAAATACCGGAGACGTTGCAGGAAAAGAAGTGGTTCAGGTGTATGTAAGTGCTCCAGAGGGCAGATTGACAAAACCCGAGGAAGAACTGGTTGCTTTTGGTAAAACAGCGCTGCTGAAGCCAGGAGAATCAGCCAAGATGGAGTTTTCAATTGATGCTTTTTTATTGGCTTCGTTTGATGAGGAATCTTCAAGTTGGATTGCAGAAGCAGGAACTTATACGGTGAAGATTGGAGCTTCCTCGAAAGACATTAAAGAGAAAGCAATTTTTACGATTGCAAATGATATGGGGGTTGAAACAGTATCGAAAGCGATGGTGCCTCAACGAGAATTCGAGAGATTACATCCATAGCATCTTTTTAAGCCTCTCACTTTTTGTGAGGGGCTTTTTTTATTTTCATAGGATCGAATGGTTCTGACTTTATTCTTTTATTCAGAAATACCCCTTTCAATCTCAAACCTTAAAGTATAACTATTAATCTATTCTCATAGAATTTTGTAGTATTCCGGATTGCAGATAGCACAGGATGCATGTTTTACTGTATTTATTTCTTTCGTAAAAGAAATTTTACAGACTTTGGGTGATTTTTATATATGTATTTGTAGGCTTGTAATAACAATACATTACACTAAAAAGATAACTTTGACTTTTGAGGGCAGCTACGAATTGAGATATATCTATTTTATTAAACTTAAATACTGTACAACTATACCTTGGAGCTAACTAATGATAAATGGTTAAAGGAGGTTGGGGGGTTCAACGACTTTTTTGAAGAACAATATCCTCCACTTTGTATTTTTGCAAATAAATATTTGCAAGACAAGGCAGTTAGTGCCGATATTGTTCAAGAGGCATTTGTTTATGTCTGGGATAAGAGAGATTACATAACGGATGCTGTAGCAGCAAAATCATACCTGTATAAATACATAAAAAATCATTGTCTTAATTTTCTTCGTGACTCGAAACGGCATCAGGAAATTCTTAATGAGCAGAAAAAGTCAGAAGAGTTCTTTCGTGATAATTTGGTAGAACAGGAAGCTTACGAAATAATTTACCATGCAATAAAAGATTTAAGTTCTCAAAATCAGAAGGTTATTGAGCTGACACTCGATGGCTTCTCGAATAAAGAGATTGCAGAGAAACTTCATATAACAGTTAATACCGTAAAAACTGTTAAGCAGAGAGCCTTTAAAGTATTACGAAAGGTACTAAAACCAACGCTCTTTGCCTTTTTTTGTATTTTTTGCGAAAATTGATTCCCTTCGATCAGTAAATTTCTTTTCAATTATTTAAAAAATAAAATTAGTTGTCATCCCATCTTTTATTTCATGTGCTTTTATAATATAATTATAGCCATTTAAAATCAGTATGAAATGAAACGTTTTTATTATTGTTTGCTTATATCCTTATTGTTCGTTTATTCTTGCCATACCGATAATCTAGATAAACCAATAGAAGAATTACCCAACGAAGAAAGTAATACGGATGCAGAAATTAGTACTGACACCGTGCGCGTTGGGCTACGACTTGCCTCATATCGTGATGATTTAGCAGCAGATTTCACTTATGCCGATTACCAATTTTGTTACAACAACTTACATTATGCCTACGATAGAGGTGGGCGTATTTTTTTTAAAACCGCTATTACTTTTCCTGAATATTACATCTGTTGGGAAGAAGGAGAGATGGATACAAACCCTGTTACCAACCCGTTGATTCAGATGCTTAAAGTGGAAGAGATGGCAGGAGAAATTTATGGGGTAAATATTGCGCGCGAAGCCATGGCAGGATGTCCCGAAGGTCCAATTCCAGTAGACCGCAGAATTTTGTACGAGAGTGATATGGTTGCAATTCGTAAAGTGATAAAGGAGGCACATGAGCAAGGCATTTTAAGGCGCAATGACTATAAGATATTTCAGATGCTAGAAGAGTCGAACATTTTCTGCACAAACGAACGTGCAAAAGACATTGTAAGGATGATGGATGGAGTTTGTTTGGAAGTTCATCAGTTCAATACACATTGGCCTTTAGATAAAGGAAAAATAAAACGCAGCGAAGTAGTTGAAGGGGCACTTTGGACACTAGACCAGGTTAACATTCATGGTGATTCTCTGGAATATGTGTTTTACTACGGCCCTTTTATCGGAAGAGATTGCGCCGAGTATACTCCAAATATTTTTAAAGCATGGCTGCTGAAATTCTGGGAAGCAGGATTACCAAAACACCACAAAAGGATGATTTATCATTTAAATGCATTTAAACATGCTTGTGGTGAAACACGACCAGTAGCTCCTGAATCGGATCCATATTCAGTATTAGGATGTACAAAGTGGCTTATAAAAACACTTAATCCATGGATGTTGGAAGAAAACTAACATAACCGATTTAATACTATACCCATACTTAACTGTATTTGATCAAATTTATATACACTTCATTCTCAATTATGAAGGTGCTAAATATAATTTTTACAACACTCTGCTTCATCGGTATTATTTTTTTAATTATTGTAAGTATTTGATAATAAGTGTTTTTTATTAAAAATATATTTAATTCTGTTCGTATTACGTAAGTCTTAAGAATTCAAAACGCTTATTTTTTGCATCATAAGTAGCAACTTGAGTAAATTAATTGAATATAGAAATGTTGAGATTCTTTATACGAAATTTAATTTTTTTGTCAAAAAAAAATTAGTTGTCACTCCATTTTTATAGTTGTGTGCTTCATTATTGTATAGGTACATAAAATTTAACAATGCCTGAATTAGAATACAATGAAATAGCATTATTGATTGCCAGAGAGATCAGCGACGAAATCACTGACGAAGAAAGACTGGAACTGTCTGGGTGGAGAGAAGAAGATGCTGCCAATGATGCTCTTTATTTAAAACTGAGAAGTTCACAAAATTATCGACGGTGGCTTGCCGAGCGCAATGAAGTGCAGGTTAAAGCCGGTTGGTCAAAAGTTCACACCAAAATAAATAAGAGATCAAAAACAATTCTTTGGCAGAAGTTTTCGCGTATAGCAGCGATATTAATCTTGCCTCTGCTTATTGGTGGACTTGCCTATTTTTATTTCGACGCACAAATCACGAATAAGAAAATCAATCAACAAAAATATGCCCAAATAAAACCGGGTTCTTCGAAAGCTACACTTATACTGGGTGATGGTCGGAATGTGGTACTTGACTCCGCAAATATGATGTCGCTAACCGAATTGGATGGAACAGCAATCAATAAGAATGAGGGCGAGATTAGCTACAGCAAATCGGATGAAGAGGTAGTGAAGAAGACGGTTTATAATATTATTAATGTTCCGGTTGGTGGAGAGTATCGACTTACGCTGTCTGACGGAACAAGGGTTTACCTCAATTCAATGACAACCTTAAAATATCCGGTTCAGTTTGGCTCGGATAAAAGGGAAGTAGAATTAATCGGTGAAGCGTATTTTGAAGTGGTAAAAAATGCCGCCAAACCATTTATTGTTAGTACAAGTGAATTAAAAGTAAAGGTATTGGGTACTTCGTTTAATGTAAATGCTTACGAAGATTTGGAGAATACGGTAACTACCCTTGTAGAAGGACGGGTAAAATTATTGAACGCGTCAAATGAAGGAGAAGAACAAATTTTGGAGCCAAACGAGCAGGCTGTAATGGACAACCTTTCAGGCAAGATTGTTACCAGTAATGTAGACGTAAGTAATTATATAAGTTGGAAAGACGGGCAACTTGTTTTCTACGATTTGCCTTTGGAAGATATTATGACTCAGCTAACACGCTGGTATTCCGCAAAGGTATTCTATATGAATCCGGAAGTTAAAAAAATGAGGTTCAGCGGAAGTTTAGATAAGTACGACGAAATAGAAAAGTTCATAGATATAATACAGGCAACGCAAAAGGTTAATGTAAAAGTTAACGACGACACTATTTTATTCGCTAATAAATAAAGGGCGAATACTGACGAACCAATAAATAGAATCAGGATATAAAAAAAGACAGGAAATGTTGGCAGCATTTCCCGTCTGGATAATAAATATCCGCCGCAAAGCGGAGTATTAGTAATTAAACAATACAAACTTATGAAAAAAAATGGTGTAACGAGTGCCTTCTTTAAGCGGAAGGTGTTTCAATTTTTAATTATGATGAAAGTTGTTTGGGTGATTATCTTAGCTTCAGCACTTCAGGCTGCTGCTAGTGAATCTTATTCACAGGCCACAAAGATTAGTCTTAACATGAAAGATGCATCGCTTGAAGAGGTCATCTGGACAATGAAGAAAATGACCCAGTTTAAGTTCTTTTATCAAAATGAAGAAATAGAGGATGTTACAGGGTTAGATGCAGAGTTTAGTGATCAAACCATTGATGCAATTTTAGATGAGTGTTTAAGAAATACCGGACTGTCTTACGAAATTGTTCACAAAGCTGTAATAATTCGTAAGGAAGCGGATAAAGTTGAGCCGCCCGGAAAAACTCAAGACAATGAATTGGAAAGCCAGCAAAAAAAGACAGTTACGGGAACAGTAACTGATACAGAGGGGGCTCCATTACCCGGAGTGACGATTGTTGTTAAAGGAACTACTATTGGTACAGTTACCGATATTAATGGAAATTTTATATTAGACGTTTCTGCCGCTGCCGAGATTTTGCAATTCTCTTTTGTAGGAATGAGCATGAAGGAGGTAACTCTGGTTGGACAGACAACACTTAATATTACTTTAGAAGAAGAAACAGCAAATCTGGAAGAGGTTGTTGTTGTTGGCTATGGTAGCCAGAAAAAGGAATCAGTAACAGGTGCAATTTCTTCTGTTAGCACAGCTGAACTTAAACAAAGTTCCGCACCAAACCTTTCGGTGGCACTCTCGGGTCAGCTGCCAGGTTTAACAGTTATGCAAACTTCTGGCCAGCCGGGTAGAGATAACGTTAATCTGTATTTAAGGGGGATGGGAACATTAAATGATGCTTCTCCTCTGATCCTTATTGATGGAATTCCGAGAGATAATATCGATAAGCTGGATCCAAATGAGGTTGAATCAATTTCAATTCTTAAAGATGCTTCGGCTACTGCAGTGTTTGGAGTACGTGGGGCAAATGGAGTAATTATAATTACAACAAAACGAGGCCAGGCTGGCAAATCAGAGTTAAATATATCAGCTTCACAAAGTTACGCTAAGTTTTTGGTTCAAAACAATAGGATTCATTCTTGGGAGTTTGCTGAATTACGAAATCAGGCTTACTTAAATACCAATCCGAATACGCCAGAAGAAGATTTGCCTTTCACTCAGTACATGATTGATAAATACAGAAGTGGAGAAGACCCCATTTTCTATCCGGATCGCGATGTTTTTCATGATTATTTTCGTGATTGGGCGCCACAAACGCGTGTAAACGCTAACTTCAATGGTGGTGGTAAGTTTTTCTCTTATTTCCTGAATGCCGGATATATTGGACAGGGAGGTAACTTTAAAACTGAGCCGGAAAGTTTTCTGGGATATGATCCAAGTTACAGAATGGATCGCTACAATTTCCGCGGAAATATTGATTTTAATTTAGCAAGCAATCTTAAAGCTTCATTGAATTTGGCTACCTACCTGCAAAAAATGAATTCTCCTCAAACTGTTGAACTGTTTAGTGGAAGTATTGATGGAATGGTTCAAAACATGGTTGCTTATACCTGGGGTACTCCTCCTACAGACCCAGGGCCAACCACCGCTGCCGGTTACGGAGTACCTGAAAATGAAATTGTTGCTCAATCAGGACAAGATAGAAATACCTACGGTGAAATAAATAGAAGAGGTTACAGAGAAGAATCTTCAACTGTTCTTAATTCCTCTTTGGCAATTGAGTGGGGACTTGATTTCATAACAAAAGGACTAAGCCTTAAAGGAATGGCTGCATTTGATAGCCATGCTTCCACTGTCCGGCAGGGATATCGTGCAATGAACACATATGCATTTCATGTAGCGCGCAATGCCGAAGAAACAAATGGTTATTCAGCAATCCGAGACAACCAGGATCCTTCAATGAGATTGACTAAGGGAATGAGTACCTATTATTATTCGAACTACCAGGCGTCGCTAAATTATGCCAGAAGTTTTGGAGTACATAATATTACTGCTTTAGCCCTTTACCAACGTGATAAATGGGATAAATGGTCAGCTGATTTGCCTTATAACGTAATCGGTTATGTAGGACGTGTTACTTACGATTACGATAACAGGTATTTAGCAGAATTTAATTTTGGATATAACGGTTCAGAGCAATTTGCGCCCGATAATCGCTTTGGTTCTTTCCCTGCCTATTCTTTGGGTTGGGTCGCCAGTAATGAAAGCTTCTTAAAGGATAATCCAATTATTACCCATTTAAAGTTTAGAGGATCATATGGTATAACTGGTAACGATAAGCTTGGAAACAGTCGATTCTTGTATCAAAGCTCGATTACAATGGCAGGCGGTGTAATTCCCGGACTCGGTTATGGACAGAGTGTGGTTCAGGGAAGAATGGGAAATGAATCCCTTCAGTGGGAAAAGGCTGAAAAGAAAAATGTTGGAGTCGATTTGAAACTCTTCGAAGACCTTTCTCTTACTGTTGATGTTTTTAATGAACATCGTGATAAGATTCTTATTAACAGGGCTACAATTCCGGTGCTGCAAGGTGTACCTCTCGGAAATATTCCAAAAGTAAATATCGGTGTTGTTGATAATAAGGGATACGAAATTGAACTTGGCTATCATAAGTCGCTTAATTCGGATCTGTCTTTTTCAGTTCGGGGTAATTTCAACTACAATAAAAATAATATCAAATATGCTGATGAAGTTCAGTATGGAGAAGAATATGCTTACAGATACCGCAGAACCGGTTTTAGTATTGGTCAGAATTTCGGTTACTTAATCGATTACAGTAATGGAAATGGTTATATAAACACTCCGGAAGAACTCGAAAATATTCCTACATACGAAGTTGGTGGTACACCAAGACTTGGAGATTTTAAATACGTAGATGTAAATGAAGATGGAAAGATTAACGACCGGGATATGGTTCCAATCGGTTATCCTACAATCCCGCGGATGTCTTACGGTTTCTCAGGAGTTGTAAACTATAAGAACTTTGATATGTCATTTGTCTTCTCAGGTATAGCGCAAAGCAGTATTACTCATACCGGATGGGGAGTAACGGAATTTGGACTTGTTGGTTTCTTTAGTGACTGGCATTTTCAGGCCTGGACTCCGGAAAGATACGAGAACGGAGAAGAAATTCTGTACCCGGCTCTGGGAATGGCTCCCGGGGTTAGTCAGAAATCGAACAGCTTCTTTATTATGGATCGCTCCTACCTCCGCTTGAAAAACCTCGAGATTGGTTATAATCTTCCGAAAAATGTGTTAGAGCCGGTTGGAATCTCATCGGTTAGGGTTTATGCCAACGGAAATAACCTGTTAACGTGGGATAATTTGCCTGTAAGTACTCTTGATCCGGAGCAAAATGATGCACTGGTGTATCCTTTGACCAAGATGGTAACTGTTGGAGTAAACGTGACATTTTAACCGCTAAATCTGAATCAAAATGAAACAAAAAATATATATAATTCTACTTACTATTGCTTTTTTTAGCAGTTGTACAGATGTGCTGAACATGGCTCCGGACGGTAATATGCAGATGGATGAGGTATTATCAGATCCGGATAAAGTGGAAGCTTTGTTAAATCGTGTATATCAAAATATACCACAAAAGGGGTATGCGTATTTCTTTTTCGATCCGGCAGTTGTAGCTTGCAGCGACGATGGATGGTCTTCTGAAGATGCTCAGGCTCAGTTGGTGGATCAATACTATAAGGACAACTGTTCTGCCAGTAATCACCCGATGAGAGATTTCCCCGATGGCCATAACGCTAATAATAATGCTTATTGGGATCGTTACTGGCAACAAATACGTCTTTGCTCTCAATTTATCGAATTAATTGATGAGGCAGCTGTAAATAATGAATCTGATCGTGGACGTTTTAAAGCGGAAGCTAAGGTAATGAGGGCTTTCTTTTACATGGAGCTAATCAAGTGGTTTGGGAAGCTTCCTGTGTTGGATGAAACAGTTCCTTTTGATGCCGACTTTTCTACTTTAACCCGTCAATCTGTCTATGAGGTAGCCACACTTATTGTTTCAGACTGTAACGAAGCATTGAGTGAAACTGCTTTACCCTGGAGAATTACCGAAAATAACGAAGGCGGGAGGGCAACAAAAGCACTGGCTTCAGCACTTAAGTCTGAAGCTATGTTGTACGCTGCTAGTCCTCTTCATAACGAAGGAGAAAACCACTGGGAGGAAGCCTATCAAATTAGCAGGGAAGCTGTTTCTCAACTGAAATCAAATGGTTACAAGTTGTTTACAGAGTGTACGCAACCCAATGTATTTGGAACAGGACCTGCAGCAGCTTATCGTCAACTGGTTGATCAGGACGCTGAGTATTCTCCAACTCCTCGTGATAAAGAAACAATTTACCGTGCAACAGCCGGAGGAACCTTTGTTTGGCATATTGGTTATATCGGAAGTAACATGCCTAACACATACAAGTGCGGAACCTGTCCTACTCAGGAATTGGTTGATGCCTACGAAACTATAGATGGGAAACCGGTTCTTGACCCAGAACAGCCTTACTTAGACGAGAAACATCTGGTTCCTAATTATAACGAAGCAAATACGTTGTACGATCCGAATAATCCGTATGCGAATCGTGATCCGAGACTTGAACAAACTGTATTATACAATGGAAGTCAGATTTTATGGGATAATCAACCCGTTACAGTTGAGACCTTTATCGGAGGGGCTCACGCACCTAGCTGGGATGTTACCAACAGGGCAGCGTCACGTACCGGTTACTACCACTGTAAAATGGTTACTCCCGGAGCTTCTGGTACAAATGGAATTAATAATGCAACCTGGAAATTTTATCGTTTGGGAGAAACTTTATTAAACCTTGCAGAAACTGCGGCTGAAGCAGGGCACCTTAATGAAGCCCACGCTGCAGTGAATGAGGTTAGGACTCGTTCCGGGATGCCCGAATTACCATCCAGTTTATCACAGGAAGAACTGATTTTAAGAATACGTAATGAACGTCGAATTGAATTGGCATGGGAAGAAAATCGCTTTTTCGATGTTAGAAGATGGCAAACGCCGAGTGGCGATTTAAGTGAAACCAATAAATGGTTTACAGCTATGGTTATTACAAAAAATTCTGACGATAGCTTTACCTACACTCGTCGGAGCATTTCAGAAAATCCACGTGGTGGCTATCAAAACAGAGATTTACTTCTTCCGCTTCCTTTGTCTGAAGCAGCATTGCTTGAATCGGTAACAGGTCAGAAATGGCAAAATCCCGGATGGTAAATTTATTATTGAATAAAAAAGTTCATTACTATGAAAATAGATAAATATATCAAATATATAGCACTCAGCATAGGATACATGTTGATGTGTATTAACCTTTATGCACAAGACGATTTAATCCCTACAACTTACGTTGTGGATGAATACGGCCAGCCGGTTTCCGGTGCCGTAATTGTTTCTGAATTAGAAAAGAATCAATTCATAACTTCTAACGATGGTGGTTGCAAATTGGTGGTCGACGATGGAAGCTCATTTATAACAGTGAGGGCGATTGGATTTATGGATAGCAAAATTCCGTTGGATCAAATTAATGGCGGAAGTAAAATAACCCTCAATTTCGACGCCCACAATATGGGAGGGTTAGTGAATATGGGGTATAGTTCTTACTCGCGGGAATCTCTTACAGGAGCAGTGTCTTCTGTTAGCGGAAAAGAGTTGGATAAAACACCTTCAAATATATTGTCGGAAACAATGACAGGGCGTTTACCTGGATTGACTAACATACAATACCTCTCTGAGTTAACATTTTTTGGGTACGCAAACTACGCAAAAATTATACGCGGTATTTCGTCAATAAATGGTACCTTACCTTTGGTTGTTATCGATGGTGTTGTTTGTCCTACACAGTATTACGAGTTTATTTCTCCAAAAGAGATTGAAAGTATATCCGTTCTTAAGGATGCATCGGCTACTGCAATTTATGGTATGCAAGGAGCAAATGGGGTGATTGTGATTAATACCAAGCGAGGATTCAACGGCGAGAAAAAAGTGGAAGCTTATATCGATCAGTCCTTTCAACAAATGATAAAACGCCCGGAGTTTATCAACTCTGCCCGCTATGCTGAATTACGCAATGAAGCCGGAGAACGTGACGGTTGGGGAGCATATTCTCAGTTTTCTCAAGATGAAATTGATCAGTTTCGTGCCGGTGATAATATCACTTATCCGAATAATGACTGGGTAGATCAGTTTGTCAAAGAATACGTTTTAAGGCAGCGAGTTGGAGTAAACGTATCGGGGGGCTCCGAAAGATTCAGGTATTTTTCCGAATTAAATTTTGTCAATCAGGAAGAGCCATTGATTGTTGAAGATGAACCGGATCGCGATTACGATCCTACACCTCGCGTGAACATATTCAACTTTCGTTCGAATATGGATGTAGCCTTTAACGAATATGTTTCTGGTTTTATGCGTCTTGCCGGTAGTGTTAAACGTGAGAAACAGACTGGTGGCGGGATGAACTGGAATGTGTACAGCAACATTCTTAGATTACCTCCAACAATGTATGGTCCGCTATCTCCAGAGATTGAAGATGACCCGGAGATGAGTAACCAGGTAGTAACTATTGACGGTGTAGATAATCCTGCATACGGTTTAATAAATCGTTCGGGGTATCAAGAAATTATTGAAACCAATGTTATTGCGCAGGCCGGGTTAAATGTTGATTTAAACTTTATAACAGAGGGGTTATCAATTAATGGAGCAATGGCTTATCAAGCTTATTTACGGAATGAAACCCAAACTCGTCAGGATTTTCAACGAGTTGTTAGGGGAAATGATTTTTCAGTTCTGGATAACTTCACAAAGTATAAAACATGGGAAAACACCCCTTTGTCTTATGCAAAATATTCTGTCTATTTCTACTATCTTGATTTGGTTGCAAATCTAGAGTACAAACGACAGTTTGGCGACCACTCTATCAATGCTAATGCGCACACCTATTATCTGTACCAGGAAAAAGAATCTGCAGGAACAGCTAGTGATGTATTGCCTTACAAAAGGCAAAACTATGGTGTAAGTGCACTGTACGGATACAAAGATCGCTACTTTTTGAAAGCTGATTTAGGGTATTCCGGTTCAGAACAATTTCATCCTGACAATAGATTTGTTGCAACACCTTCTATTTCTGCAGCGTGGATTGCATCAAAAGAAGATTTCTTCAATATTGACGCTATCAGCTTGATGAAGCTCAGGGCTTCATATGGAAAAACAGCGAATGATCAGATTGGTGGCGCACGTTTCTTGTACCTCGATAACATTCGTTCTTCCGGAGCAGAACTGGAGCGTGGAAATCCCGATCTGTCTCCGGAACTAATCAAGAAATTAAATGTAGGTCTTGATCTTGGCTTGTTTAATGCTATTACTGTCGGCGTCGATTATTTCAAAGATAAGGTCGACAATATGTTGGTAAATAGTGCATCACGAATACCTGTTTATCAGGGTATTCCACTTGCTTATTACCCAAAGTTGAACAACGGAGAAATGGAGAACAAAGGGTTTGAGATTTCTCTTGGTTTCAATAAGCAATTTAATAAAGATCTGGCTGTCTTTGCTATGGTAAACTTTATGCAGGCCAAGAATAAAGTGATAAGTATTAATGAATCTCCTTTGTCTGAAGAGCATGCTTATCGGTATAGAACTGAAGGTTATAGTGTTGGTCAGCAATGGGGGTTAAAAATCGATTATTCCAACGGAAACGGAATGTTTAATTCCGATAATGAGCTAATCAATTCCGATCTTGTTTATTCTTTTGGTTATCCTCGTTTGGGAGATTTTATTTACCAGGATTTAAATAACGATAACATTATCGACGATAAAGATCTGGCACCGATGGGATATTCCAGAATTCCGGAGCAAGAATACAGTTTTACAGGAGGAGTTAATTGGAAGGATTGGGAATTTTCTTTCTTGTTTCAAGGCGTTAGAAATTGTTCTCAGTTTGTTGGGGGTGTAGGTGTTTATGAAAATAATTATCAAGGAGTTTACTCTGATATGCACTTGAATGCCTGGACACCCGAGCGCTATGCTAACGGAGAAGAGATTTCTTTTCCTGCTTTATCGCTTTCTCCCTCAACAAATCATGTAAATAATGATTTCTTCCTGGCAGATTGCTCTTATCTCCGTCTTCGAAATATTGAAATTGCTCGCACTTTCCCTATAAATATTTCTAAAAAGTCAGAGCATGAATCAATTCGCATTGCATTTAATGCCCAAAACTTATTTACAATCGATAATATGCCTTCCGATTACCTCGATCCGGAGATTGGAAGCATGACGACCTTCAATCCTTATCGCGTTTACAACATTGGTGTTAATATTAACTTTTAAATGGATGTAACATGAAAAATTATATTTTAAAACTATTCATAATATTTATCTCGGTATTTGGAATGATTTCCTGTGCCGACCTGGATATCCCGTCTGACGGACGAATGACGCTGGACGATATTTTTAAGGACTATTTTTCTACCCGAAATTATTTTGACAGATGTCGTGATTACATGCCACAGGTTGGTTTTACTTACGATAACTCTCCACTTGCTTCTTTTTGCGATGAAGCGCATGATGCCAGCGATGGTGTAAGTGGTGCAGTCAACAACTGGTATAACAACCGTACTTCTTCAACATTTAATCCGTTGAGTACGTCAAGAGATCCCTGGGGTAATTATTTCGAAGGAATAAGAAAATGTAACACATTCTTAGAAGCTATCAATGATCCGAATATTGCCACAGCCAGTATTGATGAAAACGAGAAAAATGGCTGGATTGGAGAGGTTTACACCTTACGGGCCTTTTACTATCTTCAGTTGATAAAACGCTATGGAGGAGTTCCTATAATTAATGCTCCTTACGAAATTATCCATGATTTTACAGGTGATTCTCGTGCAACTTTTGAAGAATGTGTTGATTTTATCTTAGCTGATTGTGACCGTGCTCTTGCAATTCCTGAGAGCAATGTTCCAACAGTTGGTTTTCGTTGGGATATCAGCGATAATGAACGTGGTCATGTTACCCGGGCATTTGCATATGCAGTAAAATCTCAGGCAGCATTATATGCCGCCAGTCCGCTTTGGAATAAAGGAGATAGCAAATATACCTGGGAGAAAGCAACAGAAATTACAAAAGAAGCTCTTGATGAATGTCTTGCACACGGATTTCAGTTGTTTGATATTACACCTGATCCGGGAATTGCACAAAATGCATATGCCTATTATTTCATTAATCGGGCAGATCCTTCCAGATCTGTAGATAAAGAAACAATCTACGAAACAACGGTTTCGAGAACAAATGTGTGGAAATGGGCAGGTGTACCTATTACCGAAGGGGTTGAGAAAGCCGGCCCTGGTCCTTCTCAGGAATTGATAGATGCCTATGGAATGCAGGAAACAGGCGAAATGCCGGTACTTGGATATTCGGATGCGAACCGTTTGAGTCCTATCATCAATCCAAATTCTGGATACGATCCAGCCAATCCATACGAAGGCAGAGACCCTCGTTTTTATGCCTCTGTTTATTATAACGGAGCTCCTCGCACGCTTTCATCAGAAGTGGAAAAGGACTATTTCCCCTTGAGTTTTACACCAACTGTAAATAACGTTGCTGCTGCAGAAAATGAGGAGGGGGTTAAATTGACAACGACAGGAGGAGACCCCTGGATTCATACCACAACTTTGACTCGACCTCTATCTCCCGGAACCAAAAGACTGGTTACTTTTGAATACAAAAGTAATTTTACAATAGCAGATGCCGAGTTTTTCTTCTGCGTTGCTGGTGGCCCACAGGGTGGAGTTGAATCAGGACAGAACATATTAATCACAGAAGCATCAGAATGGACCCGGTTTGAGTACGATTTATCTACTGCTATTAATAACTGGGGATTTGGTGTGAATAAGAATGGTGGACAAGAACCTGAAAATCATTTTTTACGTTTTGATGTAGGAAATGGCCCCGGTTACGAAATTACAATTCGTAATTTTAATATTGAGTGCTTTACCCCTCCTGCAGAAGCAGCTGGTGTTGAAACATTTGTTGGCGGAAATTGCGAAATATCAGATCGGGTATCTGAATTTAAACATACCCGAACAGGATATTACATGCGCAAGTTCAACAACTTCAAGTCGGGAGTAAATGTGGATCAGGACGGGTTGATGAAAATCTTCAGGTTGGGCGAATTATACCTGAATTTTGCAGAAGCTGCATATCAATCTGCAGGACCGGATGCTGCTGTTCCATCAACTGTTGGTGGCGCTGCGTTGTCGGCTCGTGATGCGGTTAATGTAATTCGCGAACGTGTAGATATGCCTCCAATACCTTCAGGATTATCCCGTGAAGATTTTGGAACGCGTTACCGCAACGAACGCCAGGTTGAGTTGGCATTTGAAGAACATCGTTTTTTCGATGTACGTCGCTGGGAGATATTAGATGAAACAGATGGTTTTGTTACAGGAATGAGAATAACAAAGGATGGTGATAACTTTATATATAATCGTATAAAATTGAAAGACAGAGGAACTGATGCTGATAAGTATTTATTGTACCCGATAAATCAGTCTGAGGTTTCTAAAATGGAAAGCTATACAGGCACCAGCTGGCAAAATCCCGGTTGGTAAATCATAGTTAGTTTTAGTAAGGTTAACATTGAAAGTGAAAAAGAGCAGCCTTTTGGGCTGCCCTTTTCTCTTTCTTTACAGATACCTTTTCATCAAGTATTAATAGTTGAGTTCAGTTTTCATTTAATACCAATGGCCGCGATTAAACTCTTTTAGTAGTGAAATGAACAATATTTTATCAAGAATAGTGCGAAAAAGAAGACCTTTATCCAATGTTCGTTTTGGCTTGGTTTTCTTGTGTTTAACGTCCTTTGTTTTTGCACAGTGTAAGGATAACCCGCAACAAACTATTCATGTGGAATCCAACAAGCCGGTTATCGACAATGGTGTTCTCACTCTAAAACTTGATTTAACCCGCGGTGGGGCTATATCTTATTTATCGCTATCAGGCGAAGACAGAAGTATCGTTAATGTTTTTGACGAAGGACGTTATATTCAGCAATCGTATTATGCGGGAAAAAGTGTAAACCGTCAGGATGAGGGGCAGTCGCCAAGTTGGTCACCGTGGAGCTGGAATCCAATACAGGTTGGAGATGCCTATCGAAATCGTGCAGAAATACTTGATTTTCAGAAAATGGAAAACGAAATGTACGTAAAATGTATCCCTATGCAGTGGGATATGAATAATCATCCGGCAGAAGCAGAGATGGAACAGTGGACTACTTTGAAAGGAAATGTTTTGAAAGTAAAAAATCGACTGACTTGCCATCGAACCGATGCAATTTACGGAGATAGTATTTTAAACGATCAGGAATTGCCGGCAGTTTATCCAATTTCGGCACTTAGCAATTTATATGCCTACTATGGAGACGCACCGTTTACTAATGCTGCAATATCTCAGCTGGAAGTAATAAATCTTTCCAGTGGTTTCTGGGGAAGGTACAACAATGTTTCTGAAAACTGGATGGCTTTTGTTGACGGCAGTGACTGGGGAATGGCTGTTTATAATCCGGCTTGTACAAGATTTTTGGCAGGGATGTCGGGAACACCGGGAGGAGAAGCAAATGACGCTCCCACCTCGTACATTGCACCGGTGAAAAAAGAAACACTATACAAGAATTGCGTGTACGAATACGAGTATTACATCATAGTTGGATCTCTCTCCGAAATCCGTAGTAAAATTTATGATCTGAACCTCTGGTATAATCATATCATTAATAGTGAATAAAATATGTTTTCAGTTTGAAAGTAAAGCTATTTGGTAACAGCGTGGATTAGAATATTTGAAAATAACTAGTAGTTGATATAAAAGTAAGACAATGGCAAAAGTTAATTTTAACATCAAACAAATTCTTTTTATAAGTATAATTTTTACTTCATTTTCCATGTTTTCGTCTTGTGGAAGCGATAGCGGTGGTGTAGGCCCTGGGCCGGATCCAGACCCGGATCCGGAAGAAGAGGTTGTGTACGATTATGCAAATATGGATCAGGCGAAATATGATCTTTATTTAAAAAGAAATCTCGATAAGTATTTTGGAACAGAATACAGTTCGAAGATCAACAATGTGAGTGTTAGCTCAACAAGTGTAACTGTTTCCGGTGTTTGTTCTGATAATGAAGCCTATAGCCTTTGCGAAATTACACCTTACGATTCGTTATTAATGACGAATAAGTTTCAGCGAACAACTGCTTTGACGGAAGCTAATTTTACAGAAAGTTTTGATCGTTTTGTTTCTCGTGATGGTTTTACTTACGACAGGGCACTTTCAAAGTGGGTAATTGTTAAAATTGGAAATAAAGTTGACAAAATTGTTTCGCATGCTCGTTATGCAGATGATATTGAAACAGATGGTACACCCGCGCAGGCAACTCTAAATGGACGAAAAGGAATTGGCGGTTTTGATATTAATCGTGGTTTTTTGAGCGATCTGGACGAATTGCCGGCAACGAGTGTTACGGTAAACATTCCTATTCTTGCTCTAATATCCACCTCCAATTACGGAGTAACAATACCACATACCTACGGCGGAACAACCTATTATTTTAATCAAGGAACCGTTAATGTTATTGATCAGACGATGTTAGCAGCATATGAACGCGATATTGTTGTGTCTGCAATTATTCTTGTACAAGTGAATGGTACCGAGGCTGGTCAACTTTTAACACATCCGGATTATAATCCTTCTGGCATATTTACGATGCCCAATATGACGAAACCAGAGAGTTTAAATTGCTACGCGGCAGCACTCGATTTTTTGGCAAGCCGTTATTGTCGCAGCGATAATCAATATGGTCGTATCCATTATTGGATAATGCACAACGAGGTAGATGCCGGTGTTGAATGGACCAATATGGGTAACAACAGGGGGATGGAGGCCTATGTTGATGCTTACGAAAAATCAATGCGACTTTGCCATAACATTAGTCGACAATACGACCCGAACAGTCAGGTTCTGGCATCTTTTACGCATTCCTGGACGGAAGCAGTGACTCCACAATATTTCGCATCGAAAAGTATGATCGATGACCTGTTGGAATTCTCGAAAGCTGAAGGAGATTATCAGTGGGGATTAGCTTATCACCCTTATCCAGAGAGTTTGTTCGATCCAAAAGTATGGGAAGATACGAAAGCGACATTTAAGATGGGAACACCGTATATTACTTTTAAAAATCTGGAGGTTTTGGATGCCTGGGCAAAGAAGTCGGAGAATATGTTTCAGGGAAATATAAAACGAACAGTGTTTTTGTCTGAGAACGGAACAAATTCACCTTCGTACAGCGAAACCGATTTGAGAAATCAGGCAGCAGGTTTGGCCTATACCTGGAAGAAGTTGAAAGTACTAGATGGAATTGATGCGATGCAATGGCACAACTGGATTGATAACAGGGCAGAAGGAGGTCTTCGTATTGGTTTACGCCGATTCCCTGATGACAGCGTAGATCCGGGAGGAAAGAAACCCGTTTGGTACGTCTACCAGGCAGCTGACACCGATAACGAAGATAGTGTATTTGATCAATATAAATCGGTAATTGGAATTACTGACTGGTCTGAAGTAAATTTTACTGGAACAATACAATAGTATTTCTCCAAAGAAAATGCAATTGATTTGAAACTAAAAAGATAAGAATGCAATAGAACAGCCTATTCTGAAAATGACACGAACCAACTTCCTGATATTGTTTTTTACTCTTTTTCTGGCATTTGAAGCTACTTCAAAGCCGAAATCAGATGTTGTGGTTTGGCAGCTTCCATCTCAAATCAATACCATTGGTAACTCTTATGTGTTTAGGACCTCAGATGGTAAGGTCGCCGTAATGGATGGTGGAGTAAAAGCAGAAGCTGATTATTTAAGGGGCTTTCTCGCGGCTTTAGGTAATCATGTTGATATTTGGTTTGTTAGTCATCCGCATCCCGATCATATTGGAGCGATTACAGAGATTTTAAGAGAACCGAAAGGCATTAAAATAGATTTGGTTTGTCATTCCGAATTTTCATCAGAATTCAGAAAAGCAGAACCTGATTACGCTCAGGCGGCCAATGAGTTTTATGATGTATTGTATCGTTCAGGAATTCAAGAGGAGAATTTGACAGAGCCTGGTAAGATTTTTCAATTGCATCATACTAAGTTCAAAGTTCTGGCGGTGAAAAATGAAGATATTCGGGTCAACCCTTACAATAATTCGTGTATGGTAATTCGTGTATGGGATAGTAAAAAGTCTTTTCTGTTTTTGGCAGATTCAGGGATGGAAGAAGGAGATCGACTGTTGAATGGACCTTTCAGAAAGGACCTTGACTGCGACTATATCCAAATGGCACATCACGGACAAAGGGGAGTTCGCAAAAATTTCTACCGAACCGTAAAATTTAAAGCTTGCCTATGGCCTACTCCCAGTTGGGTGTACAACAACGACATTGGTGAGGGATACGATACTCATTCCCTGAAAACGATAGAGATTCGAAACTTAATTGACTCGCTCGGAATTACCGAAAACTATGTTAGTAATCAGGGGCTATTTAAAATCGAATAAGCACGTACAAAACCGAAGAATAACCAAAAACTAATTTTTACTATGAATAACATGAACAAGTCTTTTTCGCGAAGTTGTTTCTTTCTATGTCTGTTTTTTATCGGTCTAATTCAATTTTCGTGTTCAACAAAAGAGGAACCGAAAACGGAAACAAATGAATATAAAGTTGCTGCATACGTGTGGCCATCGTGTCACCACGATGAGCGTTTCGGCGATATGTTATGGCCCGAAGGAATTGGCGAATGGGAAGTTATTAAAAAAGGAGATCCTCGTTTCGATGGACATTATCAGCCACGTTTACCGTTGTGGGGCTACGAGATGGATAACGATCCCAAAGTAGTGGAAAAATGGATTGACGTAGCTGTCGATCACGGAGTAAATGTGTTTGTGTACGATTGGTATTGGTTTGATGGAGGCCCATTTTTGGAAAGTGCTCTTAATGATGGCTTCTTAAAGGCGAAAAACAATTCAGAAATAGAATTCTACATTATGTGGGCCAATCATGATGTTCGCAAAAACTACTGGAATGTGCACAAATTTAAAGACGACCGTTCAATCATGTGGGATGGAGCTGTTGACTGGGACAATTTTAAAATTATTGTAGATCGAGTAATTTCCCAATACTTTGTGCAACCCAACTATCTTAAAATCGATGGCAAGCCCGTATTCTCAATTTTTAGTATAGATAACCTGCTTCAGGGTTTTGGAGGAAGTCTTGAAGAGGCACGAAAAGCGCTGGATTATCTTCGGGAAGAAGTCAAAAAAGCCGGTTTCCCGGGTATTCATATTCAGTGGAATCAAGGTGGAGGATCCATTATGTCAACGGACGCAGCCAATCGGTTTCAAGAGAAAGTAAATACCATGGGATTTAATAGCGTAGCAATGTACAATATGGGAGGAACCAATGAAGATTATCTGGTTTACGGAAATAATGCAAGGAAAATCAGAGCACAAATGGATTCCATATTGGATGTTTCGGTATTTCCTTGTGTATCAATCGGATGGGATGATACTCCCCGTTTCCCGGCCAAAGGGATTCACGATGTGGTACATTACCATAATACTCCTGAAAGTTTTGCGGCTTTACTTTCCAAGGCAAAAGAATATGTTGATAGTCATCCCGAACAACCAAAGTTGATAACGATTAATGCCTGGAATGAATGGGTAGAAGGAAGCTATTTATTACCCGATATGCAAAATGGATTTGATTATCTGGAAAAAGTAAAAGAGGTTATGGAAGGCTCTTATGATGTATACTCCGAGTAAAGGTGTAACTAGAAAATTGATACGACCGTCGGTAATGCTGCGATTTAACAGAAATAATAATGAGCTAATTCAATAAAATGAATCATACAAAGCCAATACATACAACACTAGCAATTTCTTTGATAATACTCTTTGCCGGCAGGTCAATGTCCCAGTCAGTTAACAGTGATCAGTGGGTTGCAACCGACGCTCTCGGACGTGAAGTGCGAACCTTCAAAAATGCAGGTGATAAGAAGAAAGATAAATTCGTGGCTATGTTTTACTGGACCTGGCATCAGGGAAATGACGATACCACATATCAGGTTAAAAACATCACCGAAATAGTTCGGAAATATCCTGAGGCAATGAAAGATTATCATCATCCGGCCTGGGGAACCAAACAACCCGGTTTTTTTTACTGGGAACAACCTTTGCTGGGCTACTATAAAACTACTGATCCATGGGTACTTCGGAAGCATGCGGAAATGCTTGCTGACGCCGGAGTTGACGCCGTTTTCTTCGACTGTACCAATGGCGATATTACCTGGAAAGAATCCTATGAAGCACTTTTAAAAACCTGGGATCAGGCACAAAGAGATGGTGTAAATGTGCCAAAAATCGCATACATGCTTCCGTTTGGCCCGGTGCCACACGGATTGGCTTCGCTTCGTCAGCTTTATCGCGATGTTTATAAACCCGGTCGTTACAAAAATCTTTGGTTTATATGGAAGGGTAAGCCTTGCATAATGGGCTATCCCGATTTGCTGACCGACTCTGAAGAAGATCGGGAAATTGCTGCATTTTTTACTTTCCGACCGGGACAACCCGATTATGTGAATGGGCCTACCCGGAATGACCAGTGGGGGTGGTTGGAAAACTATCCGCAACATGGTTATGTAAAGGGTGACGATGGCAAGTTTGAACAGATTACTGTAGGTGTTGCTCAAAATGCTTCTCCCGAAACCAATGGGCATTGCAGTGCTTTTAATCTGCCCGGTTCGTATGGCCGAAATTATAGTCAGCGTAATGGTTTTGATCCGCGAGTAGATGGTTATCTATATGGCTGGAATTTTGCCGAACAGTGGGAACGGGCTTTTGAACTCGATCCGGAACTGGTTTTTGTTACGGGCTGGAACGAATTTATTGCCGGACAATGGTTGCCGGAACACGGATGGACCGGCGATCCTTTCTCTTTTGTTGATCAGTTTGATTGGGAACGCAGCCGCGATATTGAGCCCAATAAAGGTTGGGGAGACAGGGGAGATGTTTACTATCTCCAGTTAATCGATCAGGTGCGCAAGTTTAAAGGAATGGAAGCACCGGAAAAGGTTTCTGCTGCTAAAACAATAAAACTTGGAAAAGCAGAAGACTGGAAGGACGTGAAACCCTATTTTGCACATTACAAAGGCAATACATTGCATCGTGATCACAGAGGACGCTACGATCAGTATTACGTAAACAATACCGGCCGAAACGATATTGTGGGCGCAAAAGTAGCTCGTGATGCCGACAACATTTATTTCTATGTGGAAACAGCAGATAAGCTTACTTCCAGGAACGACAGGAACTGGATGATTTTGTTGATTGATTCTGACCGTGATAAAAATACCGGCTGGAACGGCTACGATTTCATCGTGAATCGGGTAAGTCCCGATAAAAAGGTAACTGTGGAACGAAACGTTGGGAAACGCTGGGAATGGAAAGAAGTAGCCGAAACAAATTCTGCTGTTAACCAAAACAAACTTGAGTTGGAAATTCCACGGAATGTGCTGAATCTGGTTGGAAAGCGTATCGACATCGAATTCAAATGGAACGACAATATGCAGGAGAACGGAAACATTATGGACTTTTATGTAAATGGCGATACTGCGCCTGGTGGCCGTTTTAATTTTGTTTATTCAGAATGAATTTTCACGGAAAAAGAGAAATCAGATATGAAAGGAAAGTTGAGTTTATTTTTGATGCTATTGATTTTCTGGGGATGTAAAGATGACAGTATTCCAGAAAAAGTGGTAGTTGAGCAGCCGTATAACAAAGCCGATTATTCCATTTCAAATGAAGTGCTTCAAATCGGCATTTCAAATCGCATGGCCGGAGCTGTTTGCACAATGATCTTCGACGATGAAGAGTTTGTAAATGATCACGATCATGGTCGTCAGATGCAAGTGGCATGGATTTATAATGATTTGGATGAAGCTTATAATCCAACAGAAGCCGGAAGTTCGCATGACGGAACCGGCAGATTAACAACCAGCGAATTACTTTCTGTTGATATCACCGGAAATAAAATCATAACTTCAAATAATCCTGCATATTGGTTGTCACAGTCACCGGCATCGTTTGTTAATACATCAGTTGTAACAAACGATATACTCACAAAAGAAATAACTTTAGGCTACAATGGTGATCCGAATGTACTGGTTTACGACACCAAAATTGAACTCAGCACAAATTTAACAGGACCGGAGATTGAATCTCTTCGTATTGAAGCACCAACAATTTATTCAAGTCCCAAATTAACAGAACATTACTTATACGACCTGGAAGCAGATACCATCTCTTTGGTTCCCCAAATAAGCAATTTCCCCGATCGAATGAATGAACACATTCGTTTTGCTTCAGATAGGAACATCGTACCAATTATGGCTAGCCCTGACGGAAATCTTGCCGTTAGTATTTATGCTCCGGTAGAGAAGGATTTTTGGGCGTATTACACCTGGGACATTCCCAGTAGCGCTCCAATTAATGCTTGTACAAAAATCACCTCGTTTTATAAACATACTGCATCTGCAGGCGAAACCTATAATTACAAAGGATTTGTAGTGTGTGGAAATTTTGACACCGTAAAAAGTAGTCTGAAAAAACTAAAAGTTGATTAAAACGAACTCTCAATCAGATTGGATTATGAAAAACGCTTTTTTATTTCTTATCGCTGTTTTTGCACTTTTTTTCAGTTCATGTAGCGATGATGCTGAGGCTGGAGAAGAGGCCATTTCTTTTGAAAATAACACCGAGTCAATCTCTTTTGGTAAGGATACCATACTTTCGCTGAACTTTCGCCATGATTATTTGGAATCAGGAAATTATGAATGGACTTTATCAAAAACCGGTATTGTAAGTGTTGAACTTGATAACAAACGAATTAAAGTAAAAGGCCTGAAAGTAGGTGAAACAGAACTGACAATAAAAGAAAAAGATGGGACACTTTCCGAGAAGTGTAAACTTAATGTATCCATCGAATCGATTAAAAAGTGTGTCGTTTTTGGAAATTCAATGACGAAACATGCAATAACACCTTATTGGTGGGGAGAGTGGGGAATGGCAGCCTCGGTTAGAGAAAAGGATTTTGTACATGTTCTGGACGGTTTGCTTGAAGAAAAGTATGGTAATCCTATCGATTTTGAAGGAGTTAATATCGCTGACTGGGAAGTGGATGCAACATCTTTTGATAAAAGTCGAATTGATGAATATTTGTCAGGAGATGAAGATGTTGTGGTTATTCGTTTAGGAGAGAATGTTCAAGGCAATACTCTGACTTCATACAAGGAAGAGTTGAGTGCTCTTGTTGAATATATAAAGTTAGAATCACCCCGTGCATGTTTTGTAATAACCGGAAACTTCTGGACAAATAAAGAGAAAGATAAAATTCAAAAAGAGGTCGCATACGAATATGGGTGTATGTGGACAATCTTAGATCAGTTTGACACCAATGCCAATAAAAGTTCGCTAAGTGCAAATGTATTTGGTGATGACGGAGCCTGGCATTTAATTTCAGATGGAGGATCAACAGCAGGAGCTGTTGCATCGCACCCCGGCGATTTAGGAATGGAAAATATAGCAAAAACTATTTTCTCAGTTTTGACAGAAGGAGAGTAAACTCGCTATAATCGGCAGAAGAAAATGATTGGTTGTAGAAATGAAATAATTATTGATAGATGAAACAAGCATCTTTGTTTATAGCATTAATCTTATTTTTTTTTAGTTCGGCTTTTTGTCAGAGCAGTGATTCTTTTGTTCCGAAGCCGGTAAAATTTGTTCAAAAAGCGGGAAGTTTCCGGTTGTCGGTCAGCTCGCACATTAACGTGCCAAATGATAATGCCGAAATAGCCAATGTAGTCGGTTTATTTACCGATCAGTTAGAGGCACTTTCCGGTATTCGACTGGAAACGGGGAGCGAAAAAGATAGAACGAGCATTGACTTTCTGCTAAATAAACAGTTCGATATTGAATTGGGAGAAGAAGGTTATTTCCTTGATATATCTGCTAAAAATATCATCATCTCAGCCAACAAGGCGGCCGGACTTTTTTACGGATCACAGACCCTTTTGCAAATGATTCCACCCCAAAAAGCAGATTCACCAATTGATATTGCTTGTGCAGAAATAACCGATTATCCGCGCTTTGGCTGGCGAGGATTGATGTTGGATGTAAGTCGTCATTTTTTTACAAAAGACGAGGTTAAGCGTTATATCGATCAGATGGTGAAATACAAATACAATGTTTTTCACTGGCATTTAACCGATAACAATGGTTGGCGTATTGAAATTAAATCATATCCCAAATTAACCAGTGTTGGTTCGTGGCGCATAAAACGTACCGGCCGCTACAATACATTCCAACCAAAACAACCGGGCGAGGAACCTACCGATGGAGGCTTCTATACTCAGGAAGATATTAAGGAGATTGTAAAATATGCAGCCGATCGATATGTAACAATCATTCCGGAGATTGATGTACCCGGACATAGTTGTGCTTTAATTGCCGCTTATCCGGAAGTTTCGTGTACCGGAAATCACGGCGATGTTTTTGTTGGTGCACAAGAGCCGCTTGGCGAAGATGTGTTTTGTGTTGGCGAGGAGCAGAATTTTAAAATGCTAGACGATATTTTTGGCGAAGTGGCGGCTTTGTTTCCTTCTCAGTATATCCATATTGGAGGTGATGAAGCGAACCGTCATTACTGGAAAGATTGTCCTAAATGTGAGCAACGTATCGAAGACGAACACCTTGAAAACCTGGAAGAGCTGCAAAGTTATTTTACCAAGCGCGTAAGTAAAATATTGGCATCAAAAGGAAAAAAGCTGATTGGTTGGGATGAAATTTTGGAAGGAGGATTAGCGCCCGATGCAACAGTAATGTCGTGGCGAGGAATCGAAGGAGCGATTGCCGCTGCAAAATCCGGTCATCACGCGGTTATGTCGCCAACCTCAAATTGCTATTTCGACTATTTACAAGGAGAATGGAATATTGAGCGAAATTGCTACGGGAAATTGCGAGCGAAAACCGTTTATTCTTTCGAGCCTGTACCCGAAGGCGTTGATGCCAGTTATATTCTGGGAGGTCAAGGCAATGTGTGGACAGAGTTAATTCCAAATTTCCGGAGGGTGGAATACATGACCTGGCCTCGTGCATTGGCTTTAGCCGAAGTGTTGTGGTCGCCAAATATTAACCGGGATTGGGATGAATTTGTGCCTCGCATGGAAGCTCAGTTTCCTCGTTTCGAACAAGCTGAAGTAAATTATGCCCCCAGCATTTACGACCCTGAAATTTCGATGATTAAAACAAATGATGGTGAAAATCGAATTGTGTTTTCCCCGGAAATAAGAGACATGGATATTTACTACACATTTGATATAACCTTCCCCGATAAATTTTCGCCAAAATACGAGAATGAATCCATTGAAATTCCGAAGGGAGCTTCCGAAATATGGGCAATAACTTACCGCGATGGAAAGCCACTTGGGCGCTTATTGGTAATTACAATCGACGACCTTAAAAAAAGAATGTAAACGAAGATGAATAAAAACTTAGATATAAAACAGTGGATTATTGCTATTACAGCAGGTTTAAGCCTGTTGATAGCTGCCTGTTCGCTCCAAAAGAATAACGATGTTATTGTTACAAAACTTACCTGTGAATACCTCGAAAATCCGCTGGACATTGAAACACAACATCCCCGTTTTTCGTGGATACTCAAATCTGAACTTCGTGGGATTACCCAAAAATCGTATCAAATTATTGTAAGCGATGACTCTAAAAGTGTTTCTGATAAAAAAGGCAATGTATGGGAGTCGGGAACGATTATTTCGGATGAAACAATTAATATCGTTTATGGCGGCCAACCATTAAAAAGCGATACAAAATATTATTGGCGGGTTCGGATTGTAACAAATAAAGACGAAGAGTATTGGAGTAAGCCTGCTTTCTTCCATACGGCGCTGCTTGACTCTGACGACTGGAAAGCCGGTTGGATCACCTCCCCAAAGGAAATAGTGCACGACAGTCCGCTTTTCAGAAAAGAATTTTCGCTGGAAAAGAAAATTGAAAGTGCTTATGCCTATGTAACCGCCTGTGGTTATTACGAACTTTATTTAAATGGATTAAAAGTCGGTGATCATGTTTTGGATCCTCCGGTAACTGATTTCAATAAGCGCATTTTGTATTCTACCTACGACGTTTCTGAATACCTGGAAAAAGGAAATAATGCTGCCGGAGTTATGCTCGGGAATGGACCTTATAATTATCGGCCTACCTCGGAACGTTACGGACTGGGAGGTTCGCGTGAGAATAATCCTGCATTCATTGTTCAGATAAATATTAAATATGAAGATGGCAGCGAAGAAATAGTTGTTTCCGACGATTCATGGTCTACGACTCCCGGACCGATAACCTATAATAATTTATACGGAGGTGAAGATTACGATGCCACTAAAGAATTATCAGGATGGAATAAAGTGGACTATTCTGATATAGAGTGGAATAAAGCCATTTTTACAACAATGCCAAAAGGGAATTTAGTTGCGCTCTCATCGCCACCAATAAAAGTTACAGAAACCATCGAACCGATAGCTTCTGTAAAAGTTAAAGATGGTGTTTATTTGTTTGATCTTGGGCAAAACATTGCCGGTTGGTGGCAGATAACGCTTAGGGGCAAACCCGGGCAAGTTGTCCGCGTAAGAGGCGCTGAAACCTTGAATGACAGTTTATTTTCTAAGCCGCTTGAGCAAGGAGATCGGTTGAGTGAAAAATTCAGATATCATTCTCAAACATGGACTGACTACACGTTGAAAGGTAATCAGGAGGAAGTCTTCGAACCCCGTTTCTTTTATACTGGTTTCCGGTATGTGGAAGTCGCAACAAGCGATCAGACAGATTTAGACGAAGTAAAAGTAACCGGGCGTGTTGTTAGTTCTGCAATGGAACGTACAGGGTACTTCGAATCATCCGATTCTTTGTTGAACAAAATTTACAATGCCGGTGTGTGGTCGCAAAGGGGGAATCTTGTTGGGTATCCAACAGACTGTCCGCATCGGGAAAAAGGAGCCTATGCCGGCGACGGACAGGTTATTGCCGAAACATCGATGCATGATTTTCAGATGGCTTCATTTTATAGAAAATGGATAAATGATATGCGCGATGCACAGGAAAGTAATGGCCGAATTCCAAATACCTGTCCAACGTTGGTTGGCGGAATGGGAGGTGGTATTGCCTGGGGAAGTGCTTACGTTTTAATTCCTTATTGGATGAGTTATTATTACAACGATACTCAGATTCTGGAAGAAAATTATTCGGGTATGAAACGATACATTCAGTATCTGAATAATCTCGCAAAAAATGATGCCAATCCTGACGAGCCTTATATTATCAACTATTTTGATGGGTATTGGTATTCGCTGGGCGAATGGTGCGCTCCCGGGCAGCACGATTGTCCGAACCACGATGTTGTTAACACATTTTACTATTACTACGATGTGAAAATACTTTCGGAGATTGCGCGTAAAGTTGGAGCAGAGGAAGATATTGAGTATTTTAATTCCCTGAGTGATACGATCAAAAATGCTTTCATTGAGAAATTTTTCAATCCTGAAACCTGTAATTACGGAACAACAGAAACATTTCAAACCTATCAACTTATTGCGCTGTTGGGCGATCTGGTTCCCGAAGGATACAAACAGAAGGTACTGAAAACAATTATCGACGATATTGAGAACAGAGACAAGCACTTGAATACAGGTATTATCGGCACTAAATACTTGTGCCCTACTCTGGTTGAGGCCGGTTATTCTGATCTGGCATATACTATCGCTACTCAAGAAACATATCCCGGATTTGGATATTGGATCGAAAATAACGCAACAACTTTACTTGAAGAGTGGGGGGGAGCAAATTCGCACAACCATCAGATGTTTGGGTCAATAGTTGAATATTTTTACAAGTACCTGGCAGGTATTCAGTCTCCTCTTGAAGGCAGTACAACGGCAGGTTATCATCAGATTTACCTTAAACCCTATTTCCCTGAAGGTTTAAACAGTGTGAAGGCTTCGCTTCAAACGATGTCCGGACAAATTACTTCTTCGTGGAAAAAGGAAAGTAGAAAACTCCAGTATGAAGTTGAAATTCCTGCCAATACTACGGGAACTGTTGTTTTGCCGGTTGATCGATATGGCAACTGCGAACTAACCGAAAGCGGAACGCTTATTTGGGATGGGAAAATGTTCATAAATGAGGTTGAAGGCGTTGAAAGGATAATGGTATTGGAAACGAAAATTAGCATCGAAATTGAATCGGGTAAATATCTGTTTGTCTTGAAGGAAAAGTAAGAAAACTGCCGCTGGCATTTATAAATAACAAAAAATGAAGTCGAATTCTAAATCAATCATACTATCAATATTTGTCTTATTACTACTACTTAGTGGAAGTTTGAGGGCGTTGAGTACGGACAATAAAAAGGAACCAGAGAAACCTCGCATTGTAAACATTGTCAATTTTATTCGCCTCCTGGAACCGCGCGACTTGGGGATCACTCAGGATGTGCTTTATCAGACTGTGGTGAACCAGGTTGAAATGATGAAGAAATACAAGTTGAAAGGAACTTTCTTGCTTCAGTACGATGCGCTCATGAATAAACGCTACCAGAGTTTATTGTCTGCTTTGCCCGACAGCGCATTTGAAATTGGCGCATGGTGGGAACTTCCGCAACCTTTAGTTGAAAAAGCCGGGATAAAGTGGCGCGGCCGCTATCCATGGGATTGGCACGCTAATGTTGGTTTTTCTGTTGGCTATACTCCTGCTGAAAGAGAAAAATTGGTAGATGTTTATATGGCCGATTTTAAAAAGATCTATGGTCAGTATCCAAAATCCGTAGGTTCGTGGTTTATCGATGCTCACTCCTTAAACTACATGTATGAGAAGTTTGGAATTGTGGCTTCCTGCAATTGTCGCGATCAAATCGGTACTGACGGTTACACGCTGTGGGGCGGTTACTGGAATCAAGGCTACTACCCAAGTTTAAAGAATGCCTACATGCCTGCCCAAAATGCAAAAAATCAAATCCCCGTACCAGTTTTCAGAATGCTGGGTAGCGACCCTGTTCGCCAATACGACAGTGGTTTGGGAACAACACACCAGGGAGTTGTAACAATGGAGCCGGTGTATGGAAATGCAGGTGGTGACTCGCTTTGGGTAGATTGGTATTTTCAGGAATTTGTCGGTGGCGAATGCATGGAATATGCTTATGTGCAAGTGGGGCAGGAGAACTCGTTTACCTGGGATCGAATAGCACATGGGTTTGAATTGCAGTTGCCTTTGGTAGCAAAATTAATGAACGAGCGAAAAGTTGAAGTTCAGCAACTATCGCAAACCGGAGAATGGTTTAGCAAGAACTATAAAACAACGCCGGCCACCTCGGTAACCATTAAAGAAGATATTAAGGGTAGCGATTTTAAAACGGTATGGTTTAACAGCCGTTTTTATCGTGCCAATCTTTTATGGGATAAGAATACTTTCCGCTTTCGCGACATTCATCTTTTTGATGAAGAATTTGAGTCGTCCTATTTAAAAGAAGTTGAAACCACCAGCAAATGTGCGTATTCGACACTGCCTTTTGTTGATGGATTTGGATGGAGTACAGCCGACGAAATTGCAGGATTAAGACTGAAAGCTGTTGTTGAAGGGAAAGAGCTTCTGCTTGAAGGAGGAGATCCCGTGGTGGATGACTCTGTTCCCGGCAAGTTACATATTGAGTGGCCTTTGACAAATGTATCCGGAACTTTGGTAATGGATATGGATGAAAAGCAAATGGCCATAAAGTTAAATGGGAATGAGACGTTAAACTGGTTCCTTGAACTGACGACAAAAGAGAACGCTGAATTACCATTTGTGCAGGTTTCTGACCAGCAAATTAAATGTTCATTTAAAGGAATGTTATACCGCATCGTCTGCAAGCAGGGCACCTTTAAGAAAAGAAAGAACAACAGTGTTTTCAACGTAGAACCAAAGGAAAATCTATTGCGTCTTGATTTCAGCAAGTAAATACCCTTTAAGTTTTGAGAATGAATTCGAAAGATAGATAAATCAACTACTAACAATTAATATAATGAAAACTAACTTATTACTAATTGCCTCTTTATTGTTAGGATCGGCACTCTTTGTCTCTTGCGGGCAAAACCAAGGTTCAGAATCCACAAAAGAGATGGAAACTGTTTTTGTAAATCCGCCCGATTCTATTCAAACCAGTGTTTACTGGTACTGGATTTCAGACAATATTTCAAAAGAAGGAGTGGAGAACGACCTGATATCGATGAAAAAAGCTGGAATCAACCGGGCATTTATCGGTTACATCGGGCAGGATAATGTGCCTTATGGAAAGGTGAAAATATTTAGTGACGAATGGTGGGATATTCTTCACGCGGCGCTAAAAAAAGCGACGGAGCTAGACATCGAAATTGGTATTTTTAATTCGCCGGGTTGGAGCCAGTCGGGAGGTCCGTGGGTAGAGGCTAATGAGGCTATGCGCTATCTGGCTACTTCAGAATTACATGTAAAAGGGCCGCAAAAGCTGAGTCAGAAACTCGAAAAGCCTGTCGAACCTTTTCAGGATGTAAAGGTAATTGCCTATCCCGAACCAAAATTTTATGAGCAGATTTTTGATTCAAAAACAGGAAAAATCACATCTTCTCCAAAAGCAACAGGCTTATCAAAATTGGTAGATAAAAACGCTGAAACAGGAATTAACTTCCCGGCAAACGGAAACTTCATAATCGATTTTGAAGCCAAAACGCCTTTTACAGCACGCAGTCTTTCAATTACTTCGATAAAAGCACCGATTAACAATCCTGCAGAACTTCAGGTAAAAGAAAGCAATGGGGAATATCGTACTATTTCTGAATTTCAGATCGACCGATACAATGCTGCTTTAAATGTAGGTTTCGAACCCTATGCGCCAATCGTTGTGTCGTTTGCCCCGGTAACTGCAGCCGCATTTCGTGTGGTGGTAAAAAATATCAATCCAGGAAATGGACTGGCTGAAGTAGAATTATCGTCAGCTCCTCGGGTAGAACGATACCCGGAAAAAACACTGGCAAAAATGTTCCAGACACCGCTGCCTTACTGGAAAGAATACCAGTGGCGCGAGCAACCCGAGCCGGAAGAAAATGATGCAGTAATTGATGCGTCTCAGGTAATTGATCTATCTGAAATGTTAGCTGCCGACGGTACATTGAATTGGGATGTTCCTGAAGGGAACTGGGTAATCCTGAGAACCGGAATGACACCAACCGGAGTAACCAATGCTCCTGCATCGCCCGAAGCTACAGGTTTGGAGATTGACAAAATGAGCAAAAAGCATGTGGAGAAGCATTTCTACGCATACATTGGCGAGATTTTGAAACGTATTCCCGAAGCAGATAGAAAGACTTTTAAAGTGGTGGTTCAGGACAGTTATGAAACAGGAGGCCAGAATTTTACCGACGATTTTTTAGCTGAATTCAAAGAAAGATACGGTTATGACGCACTTCCTTATTTACCGGTTTACAACGGTTTTGTGGTAAACAGTCAGTTGGAATCCGACCGCTTTTTGTGGGATGTTCGCCGCATGGTGGCTGACAAAGTAGCTTACGATTATGTTGGTGGCTTGAGAGATGTAAGTCATAAACACGGGTTGCATACCTGGCTGGAATGCTACGGGCATTGGGGATTTCCAGGCGAATTTTTGATGTACGGCGGACAGTCGGATGAAATTGGTGGCGAATATTGGAGTGAAGGAGAACTGGGAAATATTGAGAACCGGGCGGCAACTTCAGCAGGTCATATTTACGGGAAAACAAAAATATCAGCAGAATCGAATACCGTTGCAGGAGGCTCTTTCAGTCGTTACCCCGCAAGATTTAAAGAACGTACAGATCGGTTTTTTGCTGAAGGTATCAATAACACCCTTTTACATGTGTATATATCTCAACCCTACGAAGATAAAAACCCAGGAGTGAATGCCTGGTTTGGAAACGAATTCAACCGAAAAAATACATGGTTCGATCAAATGGATGTTTTTGTTGATTACCTGAAACGTTCCAACTACATGCTTCAGCAAGGACTGAATGTTGCTGATGCAGCTTATTTTATCGGAGAGGATGCTCCTAAAATGACAGGGATTACCGATCCCGAACTTCCGGTTGGTTATCAGTTCGACTACATGAATGCCGAAGTTATCGAAAGATACATGACAGCAGAAGATGGTTTGATCACTTTACCACACGGTACTCAATACCGGATTTTGGTGTTGCCGAAACTGGAGACTATGCGCCCCGAGTTGTTGGCAAAAATAAAGAACCTTGTTAATGAGGGAGCTGTGGTACTTGGACCGGCGCCTAAACGTTCACCTAGTCAGCAAAACCAGCCGGAAGCAGATCTGCAAGTTGCGGAAATGGCCGCTCAATTGTGGGGCGATGTTGATGGTGTGAATGTAAAATCACGAAAAGTGGGCGATGGCTTGATTATGGACGGTTTGACAATGACCGAGGCTTTTGCAATGATCAACTGCGTGCCTGATTGTAAGTTGCCGGAAGATAATAGTGTCCATTATGGACACCGAACAGTAAATGGAGCAGAAGTTTATTTTGTAAGTAACCAAACCGATAAAACAAAATTGGTTACTCCCGAATTTCGTATAAGCGGTTACCAACCCGAACTTTGGGATGCAACAACCGGAACAATCCGGGAACTTCCAGCCTATGACCAGTTGGATAATACAACAGCCGTTCCTCTTAAACTGGCACCTTACGAAAGTGCATTTATTGTATTTCGTAAAAAAGCCGGAAAAGCAAAAGCTCAAGGAGTGGAGGCCAATTATCCTGAACCAACTGTTCTTGCAGATTTTAGCCAGCCATGGAAAGTTCAATTCAATGCTTCGCAGCGGGGACCTGAAGAACCAGTGATCTTTGATAAACTGATCGACTGGACACAGTCTCCCGATGATAGAATCAAATACTACTCTGGAACAGCTTCTTATGAGCAAATCTTTAACGTAGATGCTTTGCCAAACGAAGAAAATATTTTATTCAGTTTGGGCGATTTAACAGCCATGGCAAAAGTTTATGTGAATGGAAAATATGCAGGTGGTATTTGGACACCTCCTTATCAGCTTGATATTACCGATTTTGTAACCCAGGGAGAAAATACGCTTCGGGTAGAGGTGGTTAATACCTGGAAAAACAGATTAATTGGCGATTTAAACTTACCGGAGAACGAACGCCAAACATGGTGTCCGGTTAACGAATACAACGCCAACAGCAACTTGCAAGCTTCAGGTTTATTTGGGCCTGTTACAGTTTCAAGTGTAAAGTATTAGTGAATCTTTTTTAGCTCGATTCTGGAAGGAAGAAAGACTGTACAACATTTAAGTAACCGATAAAACGAAACAATATGAATCCTAAAATATTATTATTTGGTCTGGCTGTATTGACTGTTTTTCAGTTGAATGCACAGTCTGTAATTCTTACCAGCGATCAGCAATTGGAAGGCTTGACCAACCCCGATCAGCAACTTGATTTGTCGCTGGGTTACAACAAATATGTACGTAGTCTTCGGCAAATTTGTGAAGAAGGAAAAAGCCGGGGTTCGAAAGAGTTGATTGTGGCTTTCGATGAATTTTTCAGGCAATACCGAAACGATACCGGTGCCGAGCGAAAGCTTACGCCCGATATGGACGAGTATGTGGACAAAATCAAGATTGTTAGCGATTTTGCCGGAAAATATGATCTCGGACTTTGTCTGAGTCTGTTAAGTCCCCTGGAACTGGGACAGGCTTATAAAAAGCAAACCGGAAACAGCGGGCGTTGGCTGGCCTATAAAGTGGGATTCAGAGATCCCAAAACAGGTAAATTCAATATTCCAATCTGGCAACAACTCTACTGGACGAATAACAAGGGGAAATCACCGGTTCGCTTAACGAATGTGAAAGCTTATGCTTTTAAAGAAAGTGGCGGACATCATCCTTATCGCGTAGTAAAGCCCGAAGATATCGTTCTTTTAACCGACGTGAAATACGAGGCGACCGACACAATGAATTATGCCGCGCGTGGGATCGGACAAAGCATTGATATGCGGCTTTTACATGTATTTAGCGATAAACCAGAATTTCTTGAATATGATCGCGTAATGGTTATGCTCGAATACGAAACGCAGGAAATGGATTATTTCAATGCCGATGCACCAGTGTTTCTAAAGTCGCTGATGAAGAAATACTACGATAGAAAAGTCAATCTTACCGCTTTGTATTCTGACGAGATGCACATTCAGCAAGATTGGAGTTATTTCAGTCATCATGAAAACGGACAATTTGCCGAACGTTATCTTACAAAGAGTTTTGCGAAAACATATACAGAAAAATTTGGTCAGCCTTTTGACGATAAGTACATGCTTTATTTTGCTTATGGGGCACCCAACTACGAACCTTTTGCCATGTCGGTGCTAAATGTTCAATATGTAATGGGGGCAGAACCTGAGGACATACACCGTACTTTTCTTCTGCGCGATCGATATTATAAAATGCTGAATAATGGCGTAGTCGATCTGTTTAATGATGCAAAAAGCTATGCCGAGTCGCTTTTTAAACGTGAGTTGCGAACCAGTGCCCATGCTTCCTGGGCTGAAAGTCCAACAATTGATTTGTGGAATACGGAGAAGCTGCCAAGTTTCCCAAACCAGTACGAATACACTTCTAATTTTGTATGGAGTAATACCGTACATCAGGCATCGGCAGCTTGTTACGACTATTTTAAATGGAGCGAATACCTGGAACCTACAGGAAACGATTTTGCTGAATGCGGATGGAGTGACCGTAATTATTACGGTGCAGCAATGGCTACTTCCATTGGCGTTATCAATAAATATCCGAATGCTTACGCTGCAGCGTGGGGTTTCCCAAAAGAGGCGCTGGAGCGACGGATGGCCATTAATCATGCTTTTGGCGCACAGCCGCCGCGCGATATTTCTATGATTACAGACGGCGTTCACCGCGATGTAGAGGTGCTGGCACTTTATCCGATGAGTTTAGTAGCAACCGAAGAACGTTTCGGCAGCTGGATGACACAATACGGCTATGCCAATTATCTTTCAGCTGAAAAGCTGGTGCAAATGGCAGAATTGCAGGATGATGGCAAACTCGCTGTGAAGAACAAAAAGTATGGAACAATTGCAGTTTTGTTTGAACCTCTGCCTGAGAAAGGTTTGCTCGATCTTCTTTTGCAGTTTGTAGAAAAAGGAGGGAAGGTGCTTTGGTTTGGAACACCTCCTTTGCTTGATTCTGAAGGCAGAAATTGCACTGCTCAGTGGCAGAAATTATCGGGTGCTACTTATCATTTAGATAGTTACATGGGTGAAATAGCACCTGGGAAAGAAGTAACATTTTCAGGAAGTTTCTTAAATGTTCCAAAGCAAACTATTCTTACTGATTTTTTGGTTGATCGTATTTATCCGGTTGAAGCCAACGGAAATGAGGTGGTGGCAAGTTGCGATGGGAAAACCGTTGGTGTGAAAACCACTTACGGAAAAGGCGAATTTTACTTTCTTGGCTTCCGGCCACGCGACGACCAATCCAAAAGTTTGGGATATGAAACTCGTACTTTATTTGAAACACTGAATGCTGCCGGAGCTTATCCTCCATCTGGTACAATCGAAGGAGTAAACGATAATCCGTCGGTTGTTTCGCGAACGTCCGATTATTTTGTCACTTCATTTCCAAATACAACAACAATGGTAGTGCGTCATTATCGCACTCACCGCGAGAACTGGGAAGGCGGATTTTCCCGGAATGCAGAACATGATGCTGAGGCGTTGGCAGTAAATCCCTTGCCTTCAGATCGTATTGAACTGGAAAATTCAGCGATAAACGGCCACCGTATTTCATATAACGGACGTTTGTGGATGGCTTTTCGTACCAATAATAATGAACTGACTGCTTTTATCGGTAACGACTGTAATGAAATTTCAATTGATGGGAAAATCTATCGTTTTTCAAATCAGCCTCTTTCAAAGATCGTTTTCATTCCTGAAACTACAGGTGATAAAACGGTTTATCATGTTCAGCTTACAGGAACAGGAAACGTAAAATTACCGATCACTTCAGGAAAGATTCCATCTAAAATAAAAGTAGAGAAACAGGTAGTTCCATTAAAATCTTCCGACGAGGGAGTTGAACTAAAAGTTGACGATTCCATTTCCGGTAAATGGCTGACAATTGAAATTTGAAAATCTAACCAGTAAACATAAAATATGAAAACTATCAATACTACTAATTTATTCCTTTTTCTGCTGATGGCAGCTATTGGGCTTGGTTCATGCCAGACACGCGAAAAAGCAGACACAGCTATTTCTGAAAGTAAAGACGACTATTACCGAGATATTTATCCCGATACATGGGTAGCAAACGATGCTCTGGGCCGCCAAATGCCTTCGTTTTCTGATGTAGGTCCGGTAAAAGAAGATCAGCGTCGCGTAGTCGGGATATTCTACATTACATGGCATACGCAGGACAAGCTTTCGATGAAACAGCCTTATACTGCTGATGTTACAAAAATTCTGGAGGAAGATCCGAATGCCCGACTGGAGGCTAATAATCCATTGTGGACGGAAGCTTCATACCATTGGGGTGAACCGGAGATGGGATATTTTTTAAGTCAGGATGAATATGTGATTCGGAAAGACATGTCGATGCTGGCTGATGCTGGAGTAGATGTGCTGGTAATGGATGTTACAAATGCAGTGCGCTATTGGGACGAGTGGGAAGTCACTTTTTCAACCATGGAAAAGATGAAAGCAGAAGGCAACAAAGTTCCGCAATTCATCTTCTGGGCATTTAACGGTCCTGTAATTACGGTTGTTCAGGATTTATATGATCGAATTTATAAAAAAGAGAAATACAAAGACCTGTGGTTTTATTGGGACGGAAAACCTTTGCTGTTGTATAACGGCAAGCCGTTTATTGATGCTACCGGTGTAAAATACAATAACACCAATCCGCACTACGATGAAGCGGCAAAAACGGATGAGAATCACCCGCACTACGGAGATCCGGATTATACCGACGAATTTTACAAAGACTATACAAAAGAAGTAAAAGACTTCTTTACGCTTCGTACCATGTGGTGGGGATATTACGAATGGGGAGGAGAGCGATTTGTTGGAACGGAGGACAACTGGAGTTTTGGCTATAGCATGGCAGATTCAAAAGTAAAAGCTTTGAAACCGGAAGAGCTTCTCTCTACGCATCAGGGTAAGCGCGAGCAGGCGGCGGTAACACCGGCACAACACCCTGTTACTATGACTGAAGAAAATATGGGAGTAGGTAAATCATGGTCGCGCGAGAATGGTCAGCCCGAACTAAATGAATACGATATGCCGGTTCCTACTTATGTACCCTGGCTGGGAGAAACAGTTGAACACCCCGAAGGTTATGGCATTTATTTTCAGGAACGATGGGACGAAGCATTGGAAGCGGATCCTCAATTCTTGTACATCAACGACTGGAATGAATGGACAGCAGGTAAATATCAGCCTGATGGTGGAGGTACGATGCCTTGGCTCGGACGCGATAATTCTTTCTTTTTCGTTGACCAGTACAACGCCGAATTTAACCGCGGAATTCATCCGATGAAAGGTGGTTATACCGATAACTATTACATGCAAATGGCGCAAAACATTCGTCGTTATAAAGGTGTGCGACCAATACCGGAACAGTCTGGATATACAAGAATAAAAATTGATGGTAGTTTTTCCGACTGGGGGAAAATTGAGAACGAATTTCGTGATACACAAAACGATACATTTCACCGCGATGCGCTGGGATATGCCAGTATTCACTATGTAAATAATTCGGGAAGAAACGATATTATAACTTCGAAAGTGGCAGTGGATAAAAAGAATGTTTCGTTTTATGCCGAAACAAGCAATGTTTTAACAAAACCAACAGATGATAAATGGATGTTGTTGCTGATTGATGCCGATAAAAACTCGGAGACAGGTTGGTATGGATACGATTTTATTGTTTACAACGATGAAAAAAATACGACGACCACATCTTTAATGCATTACGTTGGAAATGGATGGGAAAGAGTTGCAGAACTTGAATTTAATACGTCAGAGAAACAATTGGAGTTGGCTATCCCACGAGAGCTCTTGGGATTGACAGGCGATCAGTTTACTCTCGATTTTAAATGGGCCGATAATCCAAAGGACTTGAAAGATCCAATTTCTCTTTGTACTCATGGGGACACAGCTCCAAACCGAAGGTTTAATTATCGTTTGATCTGGAATAAATAACAAGCTCTGTAACAGAAAAAATTATTTACAATGGCTAATCAAAAAAATCTCGGAGTTCGAAATTGTTTTTTATTGCTAATGGTGATTCTGTTTGCCGGATGTAAGCCTGAGTATGTAAATTTCAATGCAACTGATCTTCGCTGCTGCAATCTGTTAAACCCGGAAGGGATCGAGAGTCCTTCGTTTAGTTGGAAAATAAAAACAGCAGAACAAGGAATTGCACAAACTGCGTGGGAGATACAAATAGCAAGCTCTGAGAAGTTATTAGCCGGCGGAAAGGCAGAAGTTTGGAAATCGGGAAAACAGTTGTCTGATGCGCAGTTTAACATCGTACCGGACAACATTACTTTGGAAGAAACAGGAAAATACTTTTGGCGTGTTCGGGTTTGGAATAACTCCGGAAATGTCAGTAGTTGGAGTTATCCTGCATCTTTCTCGATTGGTTTGTTAAATGAAGACTCCTGGGCCGGGAAATGGATTACTTATCCTTATTCAAAAGAACTTGCCTTGCCATATTTCCGAAAAGCTTTTCAAACAGCTGAAACTGAAGGAGCAGAAATTGAGCGAGCCACCCTGTACTTCTGCGGCCTAGGCGCAGCTGAAATTTATTTGAATGAGAATTTGATCGACTCAACCCGTTTTCTGGATCCTGCCCAAACGAACTACGAGCAATATGCTTTGTACAGCACTTTTGATGTCACAAAATTGATTGAGAATGGAGAGAACTGTTTGGGAGTGATGCTGGGGAACGGATGGTTTGCTCAGAATGAAGCCTGGAACGGAGCTCCATTTGGCTATGGGCCTCCAATGTTGAGGGCTCAGTTGGAAATAAAATACAATAATGATTCCGAGGAGATAATTGTCAGCGATGAGAGCTGGGAATGGAAGGAAGGGCCGATTCTGAAATCAAATATTTATTTGGGAGAATCGTACGATGCCCGACAGGAAATTGATGGATGGAATTCTTCTGAATTGAATGCCGATGATTGGCAAAGTGCTTTACTCGCAAAAAACAGTATGCCGCCACGTTTGTTGCCTCAGTTAATAGATCCGATTCGAAAAAAGCAGGTAATAAAGGCGGTTGATATGTGGAAGGATCCTTCGGGGAACTGGATTTTTGATTTTGGCGTAAACGCTGCCGGAATTACGCAAATTAAAGCACAACAACCTGCCGGGACAAAGCTTCGTATTCGTATTGCAGAAGAAGCAAATGACGATGGAAGCCTGGATTTTTCTACTTTGGGATGGATTCATCACGGAGAAATTTTCGAGAACGAATACATCTGCAAAGGCTCAGTAAAAGAAACCTGGATGCCTCGGTTTACATATCACGGATTTCGATATGCTGAGCTGAGTGGTTTTCAGGGAACACCCGATCTTTCGACTTTGAGCTTGGTTGTGGTACATAGTGATTTGGAAAATACCGGAACATTTGAATGCTCGGAACTACAGATCAACCGATTACACGAACTGGCAATGCGTACTGTTTTTAGTAATATTCACGGTATTCCAACCGATTGTCCGGATCGCGAAAAATGCGGCTGGCTTGGCGATTCACATGCCTACGTAAAAATGGCCAATGTAAATCTGCAAATGAATAACTTCTGGGTAAAATACCTGAATGATATTCGATCGGGAGGGAAACCGGAAGAAGAAAATACTTTGTTTCACGAAAGGTTTAACAGCACTTTTTATTTTACTGAAAAACCATCTGGTTTACCTTATATGATTGCCCCCGGGAAACGCCTTTGTGGAGTCGCTTCGCCTGACTGGGGAACAGCCTTGGTTCAATTGCCCTGGTGGCTTTATGTTCACTACGGCAACACTGAAGTGTTAAAAGATTTTTACCCAAAGATGAAGCAGTGGACAGATTATGTTTCAACCCTGGCGAGTAACCCTGAACGTACAGGGAAGTACAATACAGCAACAAAACATATTGTTTATCAGGGCTTGGGAGATTGGTGTCCTCCGGGAGGAAATGCCGGTATTGACACGCCAATAGAGTTTACGTCTACCGCTTTTCATTATCTCGATGTGGGCATTATGGCCCAGGTGGCCCAGTTGCTTGGTTATAATTCCGATGCAAAAAAATATGCAGAAAAAAAGCAGCTAATTGCAGCCGAAATGGTGGCGACAATGTACGATACGTCAGAGAAGACATTTGGAAGTCAAACCGCGGATGTGATGGCACTTGATTTTGGACTTGTTCCTGAAGGAGATGCGCGGGCTGTCGCAGATGCCATAGTTCGGAACATGAATGAAAAACACGATGCCTTTATGCACTGCGGAATATTTGGAATAGGTCGTATTGGTAGCATGCTGGCGCGCTATGGAAATGCTGACGCTGCATATAAAATGTTTACAAAGACTGGAGAAAACAGTTTTGCAAGAATGTGGAATGAGGCTAAAGCAACAACGCTATGGGAAACATTGCCGGTAAGTGAGGTTAGCGAAGAAAGCGCTCGCGAAGCTTCACATAACCACCCAATGCAAGCCGGCTACGACATCTGTTTTTATGAAGACATAGCCGGTATTCGACCAGATTCGAATGGATACGGCTACAAAGTTATTCGCTTCGATCCACTATTTATGGATTTTATGGATTGGGCGAAGGCTTCAATAGAATCTCCTTACGGCACAATTGTTAGCAGTTGGAAACATGAAAATGATGCTGTAGAATGGCAGCTTGACATTCCTGCAAATTCTGCAGGCTTGGTTGCTTTACCCGATGGGAAAAATTTGACAATTAATAAAGAGCTGTTGGATGAAGAGATTTTTAGCGTTGCTCAAAAATCAGCCGATAAAACTTTCTACAATTTTCCTTCAGGCAGCTACAATATTGTAATTCGTAATTGAAAATAAAACAGCTTTCAGAATGAATAATATGAAACATATTCGGATTCTTGGTTTTTTGTTTATACTGCTCGGAACTTATTGTTTTTCAGCACAAGCACAAAATGTAATTCCGCTTTACGACGGAACCATTCCCGGAGAGAAACCCTATGAAAACAAGGAGTACAATGAAAACGGGATATATTTTGCCGTATCCAAACCGGACCTTACCATTTATCTCCCTCAAGATGAAAACAAAGAAAAAACTGCTGTTGTAATTTGTCCCGGCGGTGGCTATCATGCAGTTTGTGCCAGTTACGAAGGCCACAAAATTGCAAAAGAGATGAATAAAAAAGGGATTGCGGCTTTTGTTTTAAAGTATCGTTTGCCAAGTGATGACTATTGTGAGAATAAATCAATTGCTCCGTTACAGGATGCACAAAGAGGTATTAAAATAGTGCGCGACAATGCAGAAATATGGGGAATCAATCCGAATCAAATCGGAATTATGGGATTCTCGGCCGGAGGTCATTTGGCTTCAACTGCTGGCACACATTTTTCAAAAAGCTATATCGAAAACAGTGAAGAAACCAGTCTGCGACCTGATTTTATGGTATTGGTTTACCCGGTAATTTCAATGCAAGACGGATTAACACACCACGGTTCAAGAGAGAATTTAATTGGAGTTAATCCTGATGCAGAGATGGTGGAGCTTTTTTCTAACGAGAGACAGGTTACAGAAAATACACCGCGTACTTTTTTAACGCATGCCGAGGACGATGATGTGGTGTCGGTGGAGAACAGCATTCGATTTTACGAAGCATTGAAGGCAAAAAATGTTTCAGCAGATATGCATTTGTTTTCGAAAGGAAAACATGGATACCCACTTGAGCCGGCTGCTTCAAACTGGCTTAATTATGTATTTCTATGGATGCAGGAGCAACAATTAATCAAATAGAAACAGTAAAAAACGTAACAAAAATTTATACATATGAACTACAAAAGTTTAATCCTTTTACTACTTATCGCCTTTTCTGGCAGAGTGTATGCACAGGTGCCGCCAGTTGTGGAAGCAGCCAATAAGTCAGTTCGGTCAACTGCTTTAACACAGAAGTTTCTCAGTCCTACACGAATAGTTTGGAAATCGGACGAGACCGGAACGAAAGTGGTAAACGCTGAGAGTATACTAAAAAAAGGAATTGGACAGGCTGATTTAAACCAGGGAGAATATTTAACCCTTATTAACGACGATGATTCAAAAGCGGGTTTGATCCTCGATTTTGGTTGTGAAATCCAGGGCGGAATCGAAATTGTAACCACCATAAATAATCAAAATCCGGTGGGGCATGTTCGTGTTCGTTTGGGTGAGTCGGTAAGCGAGACCATGAGCGATGCAGGTGCTGAAGGAGCTACAAATGATCATGCCATGCGCGATTTTACCGTTCAACTTCCGTGGCTGGGACGTCTGATCGTTGGTGAGTCGGGTTTTCGTTTTGTAAGAATAGATCTGGTTGATCCGGATACAAAAATTGAAATTAAAGAGATCAGTGCTGCTTTTAGGTATCGCGATATCCCTTATTTTGGTTCTTTTACCTGTAACGACGAGCAGCTCAATAAAATATGGATGACGGGCGCTTATACCGTTCACCTGAACATGCAGGATTATTTGTGGGATGGAGTAAAGCGCGACCGCTTGGTTTGGGTTGGCGATATGCATCCCGAAGTAATGACGATCAACTCGGTTTTTGGCGACAACGAAGTGGTTCAGAAAAGTCTTGATCTGGCCCGCGATCTCACACCACTGCCAAACTGGATGAACGGAATAAGTTCGTATTCAATGTGGTGGTTGCTTATTCATCGCGATTGGTATTATTACCACGGTAACCTGGATTATCTGAAAGAGCAGAAAGAGTATATCGTTGACTTATTGCAGCTTTTATCTTCTAAAATTGATGAAAATGGAATGGAAATTCTGGATGGTAACCGGTTCCTCGACTGGCCTTCAAGTGAAAATGAGGAAGCCGTGCATGCAGGTTTACAGTCGATGATGGTGATGACTTTTAATGCCGGAGCAGATTTATGCGAAATTTTGGGAGACAAGGAAACTGCAAAACTTTGTAAAAACACAGTCGAAAAATTGAAGCAACATGTTCCCGACATGGCCGAATCAAAACAGGCGGCAGCCTTACTTGCTATGTCCGGATTAGTAACTCCCGATCAGGCAAATATTCAGATTCTTGCAAAGGATGGCGTTCATAAAATGTCAACCTTTTACGGTTATTATATGCTAATTGCACGGGCTATGGCCGGCGACTACCAGGGGGCGATCGACAATATCAGGGAATATTGGGGAGCTATGCTCGACTTGGGAGCTACTACTTTTTGGGAAGATTTTGATATTGACTGGGCAAAAAATGCAGCCCGAATTGATGAGATTGTTCCCGAAGGAAAGGTTGATATTCATAAAACCTACGGTGGTTATTGTTACGAGCAGTTGCGCCATAGTTTTTGCCATGGCTGGGCATCAGGCCCTACTAGTTGGATGAGTCAGTACATTTTAGGCGTGAATGTTATGGAGCCGGGTTGTAAGAAGATTAAACTGGATCCACATTTAGGCGATCTTCAATGGGTAAAAGGTACTTTCCCAACACCTTACGGTGTCGTTGAAATTGAACATCAGAAATCAGCTGATGGGAAAATTAAAACAACGTATAAGGCTCCAACGGAAGTAAAAATTGTAAGTGTTAACTGATATTTTTTTAGAATTTCTGAGAAGAAGATATAAACGCCAATCAATAATAATGATGATGCAAAACTTAAAGAGAATAACAGATTCCCATATTTCGATTTTAAAGGCACACCTAATAATGTTCCTTCTACTTATTTCTGTTGTTAATTGCAGTTCTTCGGAAGGTGAAATTCCCGGGGAGCCCGATATTTCTGATAACGAACAGGAAGAGGTAGAAGGACTTGATATCACACAAATGAGCGACGTAGTAAGCATTTGTTACAGTGTATGGTTTAACGAAGTTTACCGACCTGCATATTATAACATTACTGAAATTTTAAGAGAAAACCCTCAAGACCCGCAATGGGGACCCAATACGGCTTTTCATTATTGGGCAGAGCCTGCTGTTGGATACTATAATTCCGATAATGTTGAGGTGATAAAAACTCATTTACGTCAATTATATGAAGCAAAAGTTGATTTCATCATTCTTGATTTTACCAATGGGTTGGCAGAAATGCTTCTCGAAGATACCGAAGTACTTTGTAATACGGCGCTGGAATTACGCAATTCAGGAGAAGATACACCGGGGATAGTCTTTTGGGTTAAGAATAGTGACGCAGACAGATCATCAAACGGCAAGAAAATATATGATATGTTCTATGAATCAGGAAAGTATGATGAGTTGTTTGTTTATTGGGTTGACAAACCTTTTCTGATTACTACGCAGGAACCAACCGATTCAGGAGATCGGACACTTACAAACTACTTTACTTGTCGAAAAATGTGGGGGTTGCAAAATTCATTAGCTTCTAGGGAGTGGTCTTTTTTGCAGGATGAACCTCAGAATGTGGCCATGAGTGGAAGTAGGGCAGAGCAAATATCAGTTTCTGTTGCACATCAGGAAAGTTACATGTCGTACCCTACTGCAACAACCCGGAATGATGGAAAAACTTTTCAGGAACAATGGAGAAAGGCATTTGAAGAACGACCCAAAGTAGTGACTCTAACCTGGTGGAACGAGTGGATGGCACAGCGTTTTGTTGATGAAAACGGGGGAACTCGTTTTGTTGACAACTATACTCGTGAAGCAAGCCGGGATATTGAACCAATGAAAGGTGGTCATGGCGATTTATATTACCAGTTTATGAAGAGCTATATCGAGGCGTACAAAGCGCATGATGATTTCCCGGAAAACCTTCTGGAGACAGAGGATTACGATTTGGAAGATTGACGCTACATGGCATATTGGAGTTTATTCTACTGAAGATATTTAAAACACTACTGACATTATGAATAAATTAGGACTGTAAAACCAAAATAGTATGTATCGTAAGTTATCTATTCAGTTTACCATTTTATTGTTGTTTAGTTCCGGTGTTTTGTTTGCGAAAGATCGCCCAAACATCGTTTTTATTTTGGCGGATGATATGGGGTGGGCAGATCTACCTGTTTACGGTAATAAATTTAATGAGGCACCTCGCCTGAGCCGGTTGGCAGAGGAGGGAATGTTATTTACGAATGCTTATGCTGCGTGCCCGGTTTGTTCACCTACAAGAGCAAGTATTCAGTCGGGGCAATACCCGGCAAGAGTTGGTATCATCGATTTTATTCCGGGGCACTGGCGTCCGTTCGAAGAAGTTACTGTTCCAAAAAATAAAACACAATACCTGCCATCAAATATAACTACAATTGGAGAGGCAATGCAGAATACGGGTTATAAAACCGGGTATTTTGGGAAATGGCATCTTGGGTTCTTAAAAGCTCATCATCCTGGAAAACGCGGATACGATAAGGCATACGAATACAACGGAGGAGGATTTTTTAATCCGAAGTTTAGTCCGGATTACCCGCTTGCTAATCCCAAACAACCGCTTTCCGATATCCTTTCGGATATGAGTATCAATTTTATTGAAGAAAATAAAGATACCCCGTTTTTTCTCTTTCTGGCTCACTACGATGTACATGTTCAGCTGGACGCAGATTCTGCACTAATTGAAAAATACCGAAACAAAGATAAAGTTGACGGTTACCCTTGCAATGCAATTTATGCAGCAATGGTTGAAAGTGTAGATAAAAGTATTGGCCGGATTTTAGATAAGCTTGATGAACTTGGGCTTTCCGACAATACCATTGTCGTATTCTTTTCCGACAACGGAGGATTAAAAAGCCGGTTTGATGAAATACCACTGGTAGCTAAATCGAAACAACACATTTATGAGGGTGATTCTTTGTTGTACATTGCTTCATCGAATAGTCCACTTAGAGCAGAAAAAGGAACAGTTTACGAAGGTGGAATTCGGGAGCCGTTAATTGTTAAGTGGCCGGGCAAAATTCAGCCGGGCTCAATATCAGATGCATTGATAGGTAGTGTCGATTTTTATCCAACATTTGTTTCTCTGGCGGAAAGCGAATTGTCGGATAAGCAGGTTTTTGACGGGAAGGATATTTGTCCTGTTTTCAGGGGCGAGAAGCAGGAGGAAAATCGATCATTGTTTTGGCACTATCCGGTTTATCATCACGACGTCCCAAAAAGTGTCATTCGGAAAGGAGATTGGAAACTTATCGAAAATTTAGTCGATTATACTTACGAGCTCTATAATTTAGAAGAAGATATTTCGGAAACGAAAAATCTTGCAGAAAGTAATCCTGAAAAGATGGAGGAACTGAAAGTAGAATTAAAAGCATGGCAAAAAGATACTGGAGCTGAATTCCCGGTGAAAAATCCTGATTTTGATGCTCAGAAGAGGAAAACATGGGGAACCCACCCTGATATGGGAAATTTATTTCAGGAACCTGCGAATTAAGAAAGCAAAAGATATGGAAAGGCTACTATTGACAATCAAAACGGTCAGGTAGATTTGCTGAAGGATTTTTGACGGCTATGATTTATTACGTTTTCAATAAAATAAATACAATGAAAAAAACTATAGAACTTTTTGATAAGTAGATAAAATGGCTTGACGCTAATGTTATGGAAAACTATTGGGTACATATGAATTCCATTTATAATCCTCAAAGTGAGTCGCACAATGTTCCCTTTGTAGATTTGGTTAAGATTTATCGGAACGGATGGAATGTGGCAAAAGCAATTAATTAAAGAGATTGTGTCTGTACGTTATATTTTTCTATATCATATCCCTTGATTTAAACCCAATAAAGAAGTGCAATATTTTATTTAAGATGCTTCGCTTTCTTTTTTTGTGCTCAGAACAAGACGATTTTATATTTTCTATTGCGCTTAAAATCAGCTTTTACATATGTAAAAAAATTTTGTTCTCGATAAAGTCTCTCCTCTATTTCAACTATATTATTTTCTAAATCAAATATACAAAAATGAATTAATACTTGGTTTTAGTTGATACCATGATTCGAACCTAATCCCATTAATTCCTTTAAGGCAGTGATTTATTGAGTTAGATTTTTATGGGTCATTGTTAAGTTCTGATTCAAAGAACTCCTCATTATTGATACAAAAATCAATAGAACTAATGGTAAAAACAAAATGTTTCTAATATGGAGAATTTACTCATTCTATTTTTCACTTTCATTAAACAAAGATAGAATTTCTATATTTGCCTTGTCCAGCTACATTATAATGATAAAACAGCAAGAACCTGTATGAGCTTGTTTGATCAAATATTTCAAAAATATTATCACCCTCTGTTATTATACGGATTAAAATTCGTTGATGATGAAAACGATCTGCATGATATTTTACAGGAGATATTTGTAACAGTCTGGGAAAATAAGAAACACAAACTTGAAGAAGCACATCTAAAAGCATACCTTTTCAATGCTGTTAGAAATGGATGCTTGAATTACCTGCGTCATAAGGTAGTTGTTAACAAGCATATTGAAAGCCAGAAAATCACTTCACCATTATTTGAACTAGACTTCTACAAAAGCGGAGAGAAATCTCTGATCGAGAAGCAGGAGCTTGAAATTATTTATAAGGCTATTAATTCGTTGTCTCATGATTATAAAGAAGTGATTGAATTGAGCAGATTTGAAGGCATGAAAAATAAAGAGATCGCTCAAAAACTACAAATCCCTGAAAGGACTGTTGAAACAAGACTTTATCGAGCCTTGTCTGCATTACGAAAAAAACTAACCAAAAATCAGATTTTTATCCTTATGAATCTAAGTGTTCATATTGCTGAAAAACAGGGTGTTTGCATCGGGAAATAGACTGAGGACAAAATCTCGGTTTTGGAAGTTATTATTGTATCATATCTATTGATAAAATACTGATATTTGGTTTTATTTCATATCGCTTCAATTATAAAAACAAAAAAAATCTCCTTTTTGTGACGTAGTTCTTACTCTTTAGGTGTATTAAGTTTATACGAAGAGTGAAATGAACCATAAAACTGAAATTGAACAGATCATTTCCCGTTACTTGAATGGGGAGTTTAGCGAAGCTGACCTAATAGAGCTCAATCGATGGTTGGCTCAATCTGACGAAAATAGTCGATCATTTTTTGAAATCAAAGATGTTTGGGATGCCTCGTTGAAGAAAGCAGAAAGTGCACAAGAAGCTTTGTTGTCGTTTTATAGGGAAAAGGCATCAAATAGCATACAATTAGTTAGTTTAGTTAGTAAATGGAAAGCTGCAGCAGGTATTGCTGCAGCTTTAGCCATTGGTTTGTTTACCATGCTTATACTGGATATGACCAAGAACGAAATCTCGGATGGTCATTTTGAGCAGGCAATGGTGACAGTTAATGTGCCACTGGGCTCGAAATCACAAGTGATGTTGGCTGACAGTACTTTAGTCTATTTGAATTCCGGTTCTGAACTGCAATACCCCTCTGTTTTTGTTGGTGGGAAACGAGAAGTGGTTTTAATTGGAGAAGCTTTTTTTGAAGTAAAATCAGATACCACTAATCCATTCACAGTAAAAACTAATGACTATGATATTCGGGTGACGGGTACACAATTTAATGTAAGTGCTTACGGAGATGATTTATTTTCGAAAGTGTCGCTACAGGAAGGGCAGGTTGGTATATTGTTCCCAGGAAAAAAGGAACTTGTTGATATTAAACCTGGTCAACAACTTTATTTAAACAGAGAAGAATGGGAGTATCAGGTCGCAGATAGTGATGTGGAAGTGGAATCTTCATGGAAAGATGGAGAATTCCGGTATAAAGAAATCTCGTTTCCTGAGTTGATCAAGAGGCTGGAGCGGTGGTATGATGTAACCCTGACCTATTCTTCTCCCCAGTTGAATGAGATGCTTTATAGCGGAAATTTCAGAAATCAGGAAACCATTTGGCAAGTGCTAGACGGGCTTAAACTCACTACACCAATCGATTATAGGAAGAAGGGATTCAGGGAATTTGAAATAACATACAAGCCTATGAGTAAATAACAAAAAAAAGGTGGCTGTCGGCCAGGACAAACCACCTTTAGTAATCAATAATAATTAAATCATTGTATTAACATGTCAAATTTATGAAAAAAAAACTAAAACGCGGGAGTAGTTGGCAATACGGCGACCTTCCTAAAATTTTGCGGATTATGAAATTAATCGGGGTGTTTTTGTTTGTAGCATTGATGCAGGTTTCTGCCTCCAGTTATTCTCAAACCAAAGAACTAACTGTGAAAGGGGATCACCTTACACTTGAAGAATTGTTTGAGATGATTGAAACCCAATCAGAGTTTTCCTTTATGTATAATCTGAAACAGATTGACTTAAGCAAAGAGATGGATGTAAACATTGAGAATCAGACAGTAGATGAAATCCTTAACCGGGTACTGAAAGGTACAGATATCACTTATACTGTAAATGATAGGTTAATTGTTATTCATAAGGGAAAAAATGTGGAACTAACTGAAAAATTAGCTGAAGGTCAGCAACGAAGTGTTTCTGGCAAAGTTACAGATTCTACAGGTCAACCACTTCCAGGTGTCACGGTCGTTGTGAAAGGCACAACCCTAGGAACGGTTACAGATACTAATGGAAGATATTCGTTAGCTGATATTCCTGAAAATGCTAGTCTACAATTTTCTTTTGTAGGAATGAAAACACAAGAATTGCCAATTGCAGAAAGAATCTCAATTAATGTTATAATGGAGGAAGATGCAATTGGTATTGATGAAGTCGTTGCAATTGGGTATGGTACGATTAAGAAAAGTGATTTAACAGGATCAGTTGCTTCTGTAAAATCAGAGAACTTACAAAATGTAAAGAGTGGTAGTGTTGCAGATGCTTTGCAAGGACTAGCAACTGGAGTGTACGTCTCTAAAAGTTCTTTTAAGCCAGGAGGTTCTTCGAATTTATTAATTAGAGGAGTTGGTTCATTTGGTAATGGAGGGGCGAGCAATAAGCCTCTTTATGTAGTTGACGGAATAATTTCTAATGCGGGATTAGATGTCATTGCTCCTCAGGATATTGAATCAATAGAAATCCTAAAAGACGCATCTTCAACCGCAATATATGGATCAAGAGGATCAAACGGCGTTGTTATAATAACTACAAAAAAAGGAAATCATGAGAAAATACAAATTACTCTTGATACACATCTTAGCCTTTTACAGCTCGCAAATAAACAAGAGGTTTTAAATGCCAGTCAATTTCGAGAAATAATTGATAAAGGAACGGAAGGTACTTATATCTGGGACGAAGAAGAGAACCTGATGAAAGAAAAGGGATTCTCAACTGATTGGCAAGATGAAATAACACAAAATGGAATTAACCAAAACTACTCTTTGGGAATAAAAGGTGGAGGAAGCTTAACGAATCATTATTTGGGAATTGAATGGTTGGATCAAAAAGGTATTATTTTGAACACAAGCTACAAGAGAGCAAATCTACGATATAACATGAATTCTGAGTTGAAAGATTGGTTAAGATTGTCTTTGAAGCTTAACGTAATTCAAGCGATAACTAACTCAAGTAATACGGATGGTGTTGCTGGACAAAATAGTTTAGATCAAGGGACAATGGGAAGCGCCATTGCCTCTAAACCTACCGCGCCTGTTTACAATCAAGATGGTTCATATTATGATAATTTGTTATTGAGACCTAATCCTGTTGCGGCTGTTACATATTTCACTAATAATTTTAAGCAGAATAGGATAATTGGTGGTTTAGGTTTTGAAGTTGATCTATCGAAGAATCTAAAGTTTAAAACTGATAATGGAGGCGAAATCATAAATAATATCAGTAATATATTCCAGGATTCGAGAATGACAGGGATATATAAGAACGTAAATATTGCTGATCGATCTAACGGACAGCAGGTATACCTACAATCAGATAATACGTTGACATATGAAGTAAAAGATGACGTTCAATCTATTTCCGGAGTAGGAGGATTTTCTATTTCATCTTTTGATTGGGATTATACTGGTATGCAGGTATTAAACGCATCGAATATTACTAGAGGATACAGCTTGGGCACAGGAGAGCCAAACACTGTTAACTCAGATAAGGTTAAGTCCACTTTGGCTTCCTTTTATGGCCGTTTAAACTATGTGCTTCGTGAGAAGTATCTGGCGACAGTCACTTTTAGAGCAGATGGATCATCTAAGTTTGCAAAAGGTCATAAGTGGGGCTATTTCCCATCGGGATCAGTAGCTTGGAGGTTAAGTGAGGAGAATTTTCTAAAAAACAGCGAGATCATAAATAATTTGAAACTTCGTGTAAGTTATGGTGCTGTAGGAAATCAAGAGATTAATTCTTACCAGTCTATGGCTCAGGTGGATGCTACGAGTAGCATTTATACAAACTATGTTTTTGGAAACGATATTGCTTATGGATCTAGAACTTCGATATTAGCTCAACCAGAGTTGACTTGGGAAAAGTCAAAACAGTTTGATCTAGGTCTTGATTACGGTTTTATTTATAACCGTGTTTCTGGATCGATTGACATTTATCAGAAAAAAACAGATGACCTACTATATAATGTTCCTTTGCCTGTAGAATCTGGCTATAGGACAGCATTGGTGAATGTGGGTGCTATTAAAAATGAAGGAATTGAATTTGTTTTAAATACAGTGAATATATCTAATGAAAACTTTTCGTGGCAAACAACTTTCAATTATTCATTTAATAAGAACGAGATTGTATCTCTTTACAACGATTTAGATCGGGTAGGTTCTTACTTTATTGGACAACCCATTAGTGTTGTTTATAGAAAAAGGTTTGGAGGAATTTGGCAGGAAGATGAAGCAAAAGTTGCAAGTGTTTATGGTTTAGAACCGGGAGACATTAAGATTGTAGATAAAAATAGGAATAACATAATTGACGATGGAGATAGAACTTTTGTTGGACAGACAATGCCACAGTTCTTCGGAAGCCTTTTAAATACAATAAAATATAAAAATCTCGATTGTACTATTTTCTTCACTTATGCTGGCGGTCATATAATTTACAACCCATTCTCGTATCTTGATACATATTCGCCAAGCGCTAATATGAGTATTGATTATTTTAACAATTACTGGACTAGTGAAAGACCCAGTAACAAGTATCCTCGATTAGGAAGTGTAAATTCGTTTTTATATGAAACAGATGGAGTTTATCAGAAAGGCGATTATGTTAGGTTGAAAAATATTGAACTAGGTTATACTTTATTCAATAAGTTAAATCTTGAAAGAGTTAGGTTTTATATATCCGCCCAAAATTTATTGACTTTTACCGATTATACTGGATTTGATGTTGAAGTATCCAATGCAAATCCTTATCCCGCAAGTCGGGCATACATTGCTGGTTTAAGTATAAACTTTTAAATCTTAGAACATGAAAAAAGAAGTTATAATATTGATCCTTGCTTTCGTCATTTTCGGTTGCAATCAATTTTTAGAAGAAGAAACATTTAGTCAATTAACGCCAGAAAATGCATTCGATTCTCCTGAAGGTGCACAAAAGGCTCTTAACGGAGCATATGCTATGTTGCAAGACGGTTTTGATCGAAAATGGTCTGCCGGACTTGGGGTTTTAGGTACTGATGAAGCAACTTCATACAATGATATTTATACAGATCACGAGGTGCAATTGGATAAGTATTCTTATTCTTCAGAATACGATATATTTCAGGCCGTTTATACTGATTTATTTGAAGGAGTAAAACGTTGCAATGTTGTGATAGAGCAATTACCAGAATCATTGTCAGAAAGAGAGGTAATGATCGGTCAGGCTAAATTCTTAAGGGGTGTTTATTATTTTGAACTAGTTAATCTTTTTGGCAAGGTGCCCCTTTGGCTCACATCATCAGCTGATAAAGACCACTTAGAATTACCACAGTCTCCAGTTGATGAGATTTACAATCAAATTGTTATCGATTTAACAGAAGCAGAGTTAGTACTGCCTTCGAAAGCTGTTTATGATGAGGGAAAGGCAACACAATATGCTGCACAGGCAATGTTAGCCAGGGTATATCTTCAAATGCTTGACTATGAAAATGCACTCAAATACTGTAATAAAGTTATCGATTCTGGAGAATTTGGTTTACATAGTGATTACGCAAAAATATTCGATCCAGAACATAAAAATGAGGGTGTCGAAAACATTTTCGAGATTCAGCATCGTATAAGTTATTTGTCAGAGAATGAAGGATCTACTATAAATGATTTTTACTTACCTATTGAGTTACAGGGAACTTCTTTGACCGGCTGGTCGATGTATGGGCCTTCAGAATATTTGTACAATAGCTATGATCCAGATGATAAAAGGTTTGAAGTAACATTTATTACTACTGGTACTAATAGTGCAGGACAAACTGTAAATTTTAAACCACATTGTTTTAAATATCATAATCGGTTAGCAGGAATTCCAGTTAATGATGGAGAACAAAACTTTCCCTTAATAAGGTATGCAGACATTCTTTTAATGAAAGCAGAAGCAATAAATGAGTTAACTCCTGGGAACAGTGATAAATTTCAATGTATTAATGAAATTAGAGAAAGAGCTGGAATTGACCTAATTACGAGTGAAGGAATTAATAGTACTAAGGAAGGCTTTTTAAAAACTCTTTTAGAAGAAAGAATGCATGAATTCTGTTTTGAAAAAATGAGAAAGCGTGATTTGATTCGAACCGGTAAACTTCAGGAATATGTTTCTGAAAGAAAGCCAGAAAGGCCGGTTCCAGCGAAAGCTATGTATTATTATCCGCTTCCATTATCCGCTATTGATGCAAATCCATTGTTGATACAACTTGAAGGATATTAGAATTTAAACTTAAATGTAAATAATTATGAAATCAAATATTACGTTTTACATCACATATATATTATTGGTGTTAGCGATCATTTCTTCTTCTTGTATAGATCGTTATGAAGATGAAGTAGTTGTTGCCCCGCCTCAGATTGCCTTTTTATCTTCCGATACATTATTTAGTAAACAATATGGAGACACTTTGAAGCTTGAAGCAATAATTGTTGATGGCGAAAATGTTGAACATGAGTGGAAATTTGATAATGTAATCGTTGGAGAATCCAATTTACTCAATTATAAGCTTTCTGAAATTGGTTCATTTGTTCTTGATTATTCTGCCAAAAATGAGAATGGAGAATTTAACAAAAAGTTTTCTGTACAGGTTATTCCAAATGAAATTGAAGGTATTTCATTCTCTACAACCGATACCATTTTTACTAAAAGTATTGGAGAACAATTAAATATATATGTGACTGTATTGGATTCCGATCCTGTTACTCACGAATGGAAAGTTGGAGAAAATATTTTCTCTTCTTCTTCTGCTTTTGAATATAATATTTTAGAAGAAGGAGAATATGATATAACCTATAAAGTGTCCAAATCAAACGCCGAGTTTACAAAAAACATGAAACTGAATGCACTTGTTAGCCCATATGGGAGGTGGTTTGTCATGCAGGATATGGAAAAATACGTTATATGTTTAAAGAATGACAAAACGAAGGTAGTAGCTCATCATGATGGTGCTCAACAGTTTGTTATTGAGAGTTATACAGGGAGCGATGATCAGATGTTTATGAAAGGGGCTTATTTTGGCTACGGAGACAATAATGTACAGTTGGAATATTATAACTTTTACAACTTAGGAACACACTATACATTAAATGAAAAAGGAATAGTTGCCGATGCTCAGGTTACCGATGTTGGGGTTTGTGCAAATGATGGATGGAGAGGTTGGTATTTTCCTGTTGACGACGAAGGAAACGTGAGAATGGTTCATTTCCTTGAAACATGGGACTATGCAGCAACATATACTGTTGACATCAAAGGATGTTTAATGAAGGTTTCTGATGATAAACAAAAATTAGAGCCATTGTTTTATGACAGATGCAAAGTTGACGGAGTAAGGGATTATTCCGACTTCGAAGCACTAAATGATCAATATTATGATTTTAAAATAGTAAATGTAAAAGACCTGAATTAAAACTTATCAACCATTTAAATGAAATAAAATTAGAAGCGATATACCAGAAGTGATACCTACTTCTGGTATATCTAAATTATTCAAAATATAAATATGAAAATTCAAAATCTGTTTTTAATCTGTTGTACACTATTTTTCATGAGTGGTTGTGCGAAAGGGGAGATTCCAGTTGAAGATATTAACGATAGTACAACTGTAAGGCTTGAGGGTGATTATGTAATTGTTACTCCTGAGAAGTATAATAGGGCGTTTAGAAACCCAATGATGGGGTGGCGTGATGTTTTTTCCGTTGGTTTAGATCCTATCCCAAATAATTATCCTTTACCTTACGGATCAGTGTATAAGGAATATATTCCTTGGGATAAAATTGAAGATAATACCTCTGATGGCGTTGAAAAAATAATATCTTATTGCAATCATAGGTGGGAAGGTATAGAAGATAAAAATATTAAGGTTATTCCTAGGGTTTATATCCATTGGCAGGGAACACCTGCAGTAAATGATCCTGATGCTCTTGATGGTATTCGCTTTCCTGCCGATATTCCTTATTGTTGTGATAGTGACCCAGACTATCCGCTGACCAACGGCTATTTCCATCCTGACTTTCAAAATAGGGTAAAAGCTTTAGTCGAGAAAATAGGCGAAGCATGGGACAATGATCCTCGGGTTGCGTATATCGAGATGGGCATTATAGGTCAATGGGGCGAACAGCACAGCCCTAGTATAAATACTTACTGGAAACCTCATACATATGACAAACACATTGCGAATGTAACCTGGATACCAGGTATTGAAAAAACATTGGGAGATGCATTTACTGAAGCATTTAAGAACAAAAAAGTGATGGTTCGTTATGCCTATGATTTCAAGGATTATGAGTTCGGTTATTATTGGGACTCATGGGGTATTGCAGAAGAAGACGAGCGAGGATTTGAAGAAATGATGAAGATGGGGGATAGATGGAAAAAACAGCCTTATGGTGGAGAGATTTGTTGGAATTGGGGTGATTTTTCAAAGTTCGAGAGCCTTACAGATATTTTGGCAGATGACGCAACTAGAAATAAAATTGAAAATCAAATTAGAGAGCTCCATGCAAATCACTTAGGATATTTTTCGTACGCTAGACCCGCTGTCGATTTTAGCGAGACAGAATTGGCGGTGAATGCTCAGACCATTCAAAATATATTAGGGTATCATTTCATTTTAGAAGAGTTTAAATATGAGAAACGAATTGACAAGGATAAACCATTTAATATCTCATTCAAGATTAAAAATATTGGTTCCTCACCTTTTTATTATGATTGGCCGGTGGAAATCTCTTTAATAGATGAAAACACCAAAAATGTTGTTTGGAAAAAAGATTACAAGGATATTACGATAAGCACATGGATGCCTGGTGAAAATTGGGATTCAGGCAAGGGGAAATACATTCAAGAACCTGCGACATACGAGATAAAAAAAAGTATTACTGTTGATAAAGAATTAACATCAGGTAGTTATGTTATATCCATTGCTATTCTCGATCCGGCGGGGATGTTACCATCTTTAAGATTTTCAACAAAGAATTATTTTAAAGGGGGGCGGCATCCTTTGGGTTATATAGGATTTGAGGAAGATATTTCTAAATACGAAATAGATCCAGATCAGTTTGATGAGATTTCTTCTGATTTAACGTTAAGGTATATCAAGTAGACAACAATAGCATTCTGTTTGAGTATTTTATTTAAGAGGAACACAGACCTGTTCTGAATAATTATTTCAAAGTTTTTATACGTATTTTATGAATGAAAAATTGATTACCATAATTGGTAGTACCAATACAGATATGGTTGTAAAAACAAGTAAATTTCCTTTACCAGGTGAAACAATATTGGGAGGGAAGTTTCTTATGAATTCCGGAGGAAAAGGAGCCAATCAAGCGGTTGCGGCTAGGCGTTTAGGAGGACATGTTGCATTTGTTGGAAAAACAGGTAATGATATTTTTGGAAAACAAGCCGTGGAGCATCTAAAAGCGGAAGGAATCAATACAGAATACATCCTTATCGATGAGCAATGTCCAAGTGGAGTGGCTTTAATTACAGTTGACAACAAAGGCGAGAACTCGATTGTTGTAGCACCGGGGGCAAATGGAGCACTCGTGCCGGGAGATATTGAACATATTAATGAGATATTGAAAGATTCGTCGATAGTGCTTTTGCAACTCGAAATTCCTGTTGAGACAGTCGTTTGTGTTGCAAGACGATCAATTGAGTTAAAAAAGAGAGTAATTCTCAATCCTGCTCCAGCACAAGGGTTACCAGATTCTTTGTTAGAGGGGCTTTATCTGATAACTCCTAATGAAACCGAAGCTGCACAGCTGACAGGGATCGAGGTTAGGGACATGGAATCAGCATGTAAGGCAGCAGAGACACTTGTCGAGAAAGGAGTTCAGAATGTTATTGTCACCATGGGGGCAGTCGGAGCTTATGTACTCAGCTCAGAATATACTGGCTTGGTGGAAGCTCCACAAGTTAAGGCTGTTGACACGACTGCTGCCGGAGATACCTTTAATGGGGCTCTGGCTGTTTTTCTTTCAGAAGGAAAGAAAATAGAAGATGCAACCCGTTTAGCCTGTGTTGCTGCATCGGTTTCTGTTACTCGAATTGGAGCACAAACTTCTGTACCTTATCGAGAGGAGATAAATGAATAGATTAACGCAGGATTTAATAATTCAATAAATAATACAAAACCAGTGAAACAAAATATTTTTATAATTACGTTGATGATTGTTTCCTCCGCATTTTTTGTGGTAGCTCAGGAACCGGTTAAAATCATTTTTGATACAGATATGGGGCCTGATTTTGATGATGTAGGTGCTATTACGATGTTACATGCTCTTGCAGATAAAGGTGAATGCGAGATTCTTGCCTGTCTTGCAAGTGACCGATATCCTACTGTTGCGCCGACAATAGAGGTATTTAATCGTTATTTTGGAAAGCCTGATATTCCGATTGGCGTTGCAGCTGTTGGTGCTCCCGATTTTTCTTGCCCTAATCATTGGAACGATTCCATTGTGTCGAAATTCTTGCCGATACCCAAAGATAACAACGACTATTCGCCAGCAGTTGATGTTTACCGGAAAGCATTAGCTTCTCAGCTTGATAAAAGTGTAACAGTAATTACTGTTGGTTTTATGAGTAATTTGTCCGATCTCCTGAAATCTGGTCCAGATAAGTTTTCTCCACTGTCAGGGAAGGAACTGGTTCAGAGAAAGGTAAAACAGTGGGTAGCTATGGCTGGAATATTTCCAGAGGGGAAGGAGTTTAATATGATAAAAGATGCAGAAGCTTCAGTGTATGCTTTTCAGAATTGGCCTACTCCAATACTGCTTAGCGGGTTTGAGATTGGAACCGATATTTATACTGGCAAAAAAGCCGCAGAGAGTGGTGATTTAAACAACCCCGTAACTTGGGCTTACGATTATAATTTTAATACATACTCGGATAAGAAACTCGATAAACGAAATTCGTGGGATCAAACGGCTGTGCTTTGTGCTGTTCGAAATCCTGAAAATTATTTTTATGTTAATGGCCCTGGTAGAATTGAGGTGAATGAAGACGGTTCAAATGTTTGGAACGCCGATGTCGACCAGCAACATTTTTTTCTGGTGCATAAGTACCCTTATCAATACATTGCCGATATTCTTGATGAATTGATGTTGCATAAACCAATAAAAAATAATCAATAAATATAGAACCATGTTTATTGTAAACAGCTATCCATTAGCCATTATTTTATGCTTCATCACTATGTTGTGTTGGGGCTCGTGGGGTAATACCCAGAAATTAGCTGGGAAAACCTGGCGGTATGAATTGTTCTACTGGGATTACGTTATCGGAGTCTTACTACTTGCCTTAATATTTGCTTTTACTTTAGGAAGTTTTGGCGAGGGAGGTCGAAGTTTTCTAATGGACTTGAAACAGGCTGAACTTAAAAATATTGGTAGTGCATTTCTTGGCGGAGTAATATTCAATGCGTCCAACATTCTACTTTCAACAGCAATTGCCATTGCCGGAATGTCGGTAGCTTTCCCGGTAGGGGTTGGCCTTGCCCTTGTCCTCGGCGTTATCATTAACTATATTGGCTCACAAAAAGGTGATCCTGTATTCCTCTTTTTGGGAGTTGGCTTAGTAGCCGTGGCTATCATCCTAAATGCACTGGCTTATAAAAAAGCTTCTTCAGGAACACAAAAGGTAACCACGAAAGGGATTATGGTCGCGGTACTTGCCGGAGTATTAATGTCGTTTTTTTACCGTTTTGTTGCCGCCTCGATGGACCTTGACAATTTTATGCTTCCTGCGCAAGGGAAGATGACACCTTATACTGCTTTTGTTATTTTTTCACTGGGAGTATTTGCCAGTAATTTTATATTCAACACGGTATTGATGAAAAAACCTATTAGTGGAGCCCCTGTGCAATATAAAGAATATTTCAAAGGAAATTTTTTAATCCATTTGGTTGGAATCCTTGGTGGGATAATCTGGGGTGTTGGCAACTCACTGAACCTGATTGCTGCCGGAAAAGCAGGTGCTGCAGTTTCCTACGGGCTAGGGCAGGGAGCAACACTTGTGGCAGCACTCTGGGGAGTTTTTATATGGAAAGAGTTTAAACAGGTGAAAGGAGTGTCGGGCTTGTTGGTAGCTATGTTCGTATTATTTGCTTTAGGTATTGCATCGATTATTTACGCTGGAAGTTAGTTTACTTATACATAGTTAGTTTAGTTAAAGTTTTTTCTTAAAAAAAAGAAAAAGAATCCCGGGATCACAAATTCTCGGGATTCTTTTGATAATAAGTGGATTATAGATAGAAGTTATTATGTCTATGATCCTTAATTTAAGAGGGGACGAGATTCACAATAATAGATATATCGCACATTGTTGATTTGAATTGGTATTAATATTCAGGTTATAGTATTGTAATTTGTTTTCTGGGAGCATTTTTTGCTCCCAGAAATTACACAAGAATAAACAGTGTTACGTGAAAGGCTCAGGTACCTATTGATAAATTGCTTTGCTTTTCCCTGGTGGTGCAACTGAATGACTTTTCTTACTTTACTCATGTCGATTAATTTATTAGCCATGTTTTCATATTAATTTGTTTAAATCAGTATGAAATTATGGCTTCGACAGAAATAAAATGAATCTCTTTTGATGGGGGCACTTTAAATTGGCGAGGGTGGTCATTTTATTCCGGCCTTGGGTGGTCACTTTGACCGTTTTTTCCACCATTGAAACTGCGAGATTTAAAACACGTCGTAAATGTTTGTGATAATTCCATGCCGTATTCTGGTGAACTTTAAACCTTTTTTTAGATAAACATCGAAAGCATCTAAAAATTTGTAATCAATAGACTCTACTGGATAATCGGCCTTTTTATATTGGTATTTGATAACGGCTGCCAACCTTTTTCTGGAGGACTTATAGTGTTTCTAAGTTTCCATGGAATAACCGTTATCTAATTTCTCAAGAATGCTATTTAAGTAGTAATCGAAAATCTTTACGATTCCTTCGCTGTCATCAATGTTACGTAACTTATTTTTTATGGTAACAACATTGAAATCTTCGCCTGCTGATCATAGTTGGTTGTATTGATCCTGAATTTCATTCTGAATCTTATCTAACCTGTTATTTAGGGATTCGGGCAGTTTCATTTCTTCCTCTGAATTGCTGCCCAACTTTATCCCATTTGTTGGGATGGCAATAGATTCCAGTTGAAAGTTCTACACGTTTAGAATTTAAGGTAAATCGTACATAGACAGGGATTTCTCCGTTAGTCTTTTGTCTCACTTTTTTCACAATGAAGTTAATCTCATCTTTTTTCAGGTTAAAGAAAAAATTGGTCTCGATTGATGATCAAAAATACCCATTTGGATAGTGATTTTCAAGATCAAATTGAGTCAATTCGTGTCGATTTAAATGTTGTAAAAGAGAGAGTTCCTCGATTTTCCGAGACTGGTTTCTGAGAGACAAGCAGTGGTCTTGATAAAGTCTCGTTTACTTTGACTTTTTTTGTGCTTTTTTGACTTTCTGGAAAGCAAAAAAGCGCTTAAAATCAATATTTTAAGCGCTTTTAATTTTTTGTGGTTTTTACGTCGTGCCCAGAACAAGACTCGAACTTGCACGGGAAAATTCTCCCACAAGGCCCTCAACCTTGCGTGTCTACCAATTCCACCACCTGGGCATTTTGTATTTTTAGAACGTTAATTTCTGAGTAGTTCAAAAATTGTGAGTGCAAATCTATAACTTTTTTTTTTTCTGCCTACACTTCCCGGAAATATCATTTGCGCTCGTACTCTTTTTCAAACTCAATTGCAGTAACCACACCGTTTTTTACCGTGGCATAATATCGCTCTGTTTTGGTAACTTTTGGTGTAATCATCGGGTCGAGTGTAAGTTTGGCCTGGCTTATTTCGGCGCTTCGCAGTATTTCAACTTTTTCAAATATATATACTTTGCCACCTTCTTTATCCAGAACAGTTTTTGCTTTTCCAAATTCAGCTTCGAGGGTATTAAGTGGTTGCCCAACATAAGAGCGCTGAAGCTTTCTTTGTGGGCTGCAGGCCATAATTCCTAACAGAAAAATAACGATCAATAAACGATACATAAATTGCCGATTTTTGACGAAAGTAATACAGAATATCCGAAATTCGATACGATTTTAGTCTATTTAACTTTTGTGCTGTTGAAAACTCCGGTGCTATGGTGAAAACTAATCATTTTAGCCCGTTATTATTTTTTATCTTTGCAGCGTGTTTTACAACATGTTCTTAAATTAATAGTTCGCTGCAACATGATTCAATTCTTTAAAACTCAAAGTAACAGTATTATCGCAGTTTATTCTGCACAGCCCTTAGGCGATGAAAATATCGAAAAACTGGTATGGTTATTTTCCGGAGCCGAGAGTTTAAAACCTCAGCAAATCGATGGCTGGTTTGTAGGCCCGCGTAAGGAAATGCTTACGCCGTGGAGTACCAATGCCGTAGAAATTACCCAGAATATGGGCATTGAAGGAATCCGTCGAATGGAGGAGTTTTTCGAGGTAGAAAATGAAAAAGCAAAATTCGACCCGATGCTTCAGGCTATTTATAAAGGGCTTGATCAACAGGCTTTTGCGATCGACAAAGAACCCGATCCGATTTTGAATATTGAAGATATTGCAGCGTATAACGAACAGGAAGGCTTGGCTTTAAGCGATGATGAGATTCAATACCTGAATACAGTGTCGAAAGAAATGGGACGCCCGCTTACCGATGGCGAGGTTTATGGTTTCGCCCAGGTGAACTCGGAACATTGCCGCCACAAAATATTTAACGGAACCTTCATTATCGATGGAAAAGAAATGGAATCGTCGTTGTTCCAGATGATCAAAAAAACATCGAAGGAAAATCCGAATAAAATTGTTTCGGCATACAAAGACAACTGTTCATTTGTTCAGGGACCGGTTGTTGAGCAGTTTGCTCCGAAAACACAAGATAAACCCGACTTTTTTGAAGTAAAAGATATTGAAACGGTTCTTTCATTAAAGGCCGAAACACATAACTTCCCCACAACAGTTGAGCCGTTTAACGGTGCAGCGACAGGAACAGGTGGTGAGATTCGCGACCGTATTGCCGGTGGGAAAGGGGCGTTGCCAATTGCCGGAACAGCGGTTTATATGACATCGTATCCACGTACCGAAGCACAACGCTCGTGGGAACAGGCAACCGAAGAACGTGACTGGTTGTACCAAACTCCTGAAGAAATTCTGATCAAAGCATCAAACGGTGCGAGCGATTTTGGTAACAAGTTTGGTCAGCCGCTGATTACCGGTTCGTTACTGACTTTCGAACATTTCGAAAACTTTGTGAAATATGGTTACGACAAAGTAATTATGTTGGCTGGTGGTATCGGTTTCGGAAATAAAAAAGACAGTCTGAAAGACGATCCTGAAAAAGGTGATAAAGTAGTGTTGCTTGGAGGTGATAACTACCGCATTGGAATGGGTGGTGGCGCTGTTTCGTCGGTGGCTACCGGTGAGTTTGAAAATGCCATTGAGTTAAATGCCGTACAACGTGCCAACCCGGAGATGCAGAAAAGAGCTTACAACGCTATTCGCGCATTGAGTGAAGCTGACGATAATCCAATCGTATCAATCCACGACCACGGTGCAGGCGGTCACCTGAACTGCTTATCAGAATTGGTGGAAACTACCGGTGGAAAAATTGATACTGCGAAATTACCTGTTGGAGATCCAACGCTTTCGCAAAAAGAAATTATTGGTAACGAGTCGCAGGAGCGAATGGGACTGGTTATGAAACCGGAACATGTTGAACTGCTTCGTAAAATTGCAGAACGCGAACGTGCACCGATCTATGAAATCGGTGAAACTACAGGCGACATGCAATTTACTTTCGAGAATTCAACAACCGGCGAAAAATCGATTGACTGGCAGTTGGACTACATGTTCGGTAATCCTCCGAAAACAATTATGGAAGATGAAACCATCGTTCCTGAATTTGATGAATTAGAATACAACTGGGAAGAAATATATGATTTGGTTGAGCAGACTATTCAACTGGAATCGGTTGCAAGTAAAGACTGGCTGACTAACAAAGTTGACCGCTCGGTAACCGGACGAATTGCCAAACAGCAATGTGCCGGTGAATTGCAATTGCCTCTGAATAACTGCGGTGTAATTACACTCGACTATCAGGGAAAAGCCGGATTAGCAACTGCAATCGGTAATGCCCCTGTAGCCGCTTTGGTTGATGCCGAAAAAGGTTCGGTACTTGCAATTGCCGAATCGTTGACAAATATTATATGGGCACCAATGCCTGATAAAATCAAAAGTGTATCGTTGAGTGCCAACTGGATGTGGCCAGCTAAAAATCCGGGAGAAAATGCCCGTATTTACAATGCCGTAAAAGCAGCCAGCGACTTTGCCTGTGCATTGGGAATCAACATCCCGACAGGTAAAGACTCGATGTCGATGACACAGAAATACAAAGACGATGTAGTTTTGGCACCGGGTACGGTAATCATTTCATCATCGGGCGAAGTTACCGATGTGAAAAAAGTTGTTGAGCCGGTATTGGTAAACGACGAAAGCAAAGAGATTCTTTACATCGACTTGTCGTTTATGGAACGTGCGCTTGGAGGAAGTGCTTTTGCTCAATCGATAAATAAACTCGGAAAAGTTGCTCCAACGGTTGCCGATCCTGCCAAATTTGTAACTGCATTTAATACAGTTCAGAATCTTATTGAACAAGATCTTATCCTTGCCGGACACGACGTGGCTTCAGGAGGATTGATCACTACCTTGCTTGAAATGTGTTTCGCGAATGTAAAAGGCGGAATGAAAGTAGATGTTACTGCTTTTGAGGAAGAAGATCTGGCAAAAATATTATTGGCTGAAAATCCTGGAATTGTTATTCAGAGTGCTGATAACGATGAGGTGAAAAAGCAACTGACTGATGCCGGAGTTGAGTTCATATCGTTAGGTTTCCCTGTTCCTTACCGTAAAGTGAGAGTGGTAAACCGCACAGTTGAAGCAGACTTCGATATTAACTCGTTACGCGATATGTGGTTTAAAACTTCGTATTTATTAGATCGCAAACAAAGTGGCGAAGAAAAAGCGCTGGAACGATTTAAAAATTATAAAGATCAGGCGTTAGAATTCGATTTTAAAGATTTTACGGGAAAAGCTGTCGACTTGGGAATCGACCTGAAACGTCGTACTGCTTCGGGTGTAAAAGCGGCAATTATTCGCGAGAAAGGTGTAAACGGCGACCGCGAAATGGCCTACGCTATGTACCTTGCCGGAATGGATGTTAAAGATGTTCACATGACCGACCTAATTGCGGGGCGTGAAACATTGGAAGACGTAAACATGATCGTTTTTGTTGGTGGTTTCTCTAACTCCGATGTATTGGGTTCGGCAAAAGGCTGGGCTGGTGCTTTCAAATTCAACGAAAAAGCACGTGTGGCACTGGAGAAATTTTACCGCCGGGAAGACACGCTAAGTTTAGGTGTTTGTAACGGTTGCCAGGTAATGGTAGAACTGGGCGTTGTTTATCCGGAGCATAGCATTCAGCCCAAAATGTTACACAATGAATCGGGCAAATTCGAGTCATCGTTCCTGAATGTTGATATTCAGGATAACAAATCGGTAATGCTCGAAAATATGTCCGGGATGAAACTGGGAATCTGGGTGGCACACGGCGAAGGTAAATTTTACTTGCCGTTTAACGAAGATCAGTACAATATTCCGATGAAATACAGCAACGAAGGCTATCCGGGTAATCCAAACGGATCGCACTTTAATGCGGCATCGTTGTGTTCTGATGATGGTCGTCATTTGGTAATGATGCCTCACCTTGAGCGTGCTTTTAAACCGCACCTTTGGCCCAATTACCCTGCCGACCGGAAAGCGGATGAGGTGGCTCCTTGGATTAAGGCTTTTGTAAATGCTAAAAATTGGATTGCTGAGAAAAAGAAATAAGTAAGTTTTTGAGATATAAAAAAAGCCGTTTCATTTTTTGTAGCGGCTTTTTTATGGTATCAATATTCTTTATTGTACAATCATTTTCGCCCCCAGTTCATCGGCAACTTCTTTTCCATTAAACTGCTCTACAATTTTAAGCGCAAATTTGATGGCAACACCAGCACCCTTTCCGGTAATTATATTGCCCGCTTCCGCTACAGCTTCTCCGGTAATAATTGCGCCATGTAATTCATCTTCGAAACCAGGATAACAAGTTGCCTGTTTTTCTTTCAGTAAACCCAGGTTCCCAAAAACCATTGGTGCTGCACAAATTGCGGCCATTGGCTTTTCACTATCATTGAAGTTTAAGATTTGTTCCCGCAGTCCACTGTGTGCTTTTAAGTTTGCAGCCCCTGGCATTCCTCCCGGAAGTACAATCATATCGATGTTATCGTAATCCAGATCCTCAAACAACACATTGGCTTTTACGATAATCTCGTGTGCTCCATTTACTTCCATCGATTTGTTCATGGAAACAATAGTAACGTGAAAACCTGCTCTACGAAGTACATCAATAATACTTATGGCTTCAATTTCTTCAAATCCGTCGGCTAAATGAACTGCAATTTTTTTCATGGTAATATTTTTTTCTTCAAAAATAAAAAAGATTTAGGGTTCGTGTAAGCGCAACGGATGTCATCTTTTACAAAAGATGACATCCGTTGAGTTCATAAAAAAAGGCCTTCAAAATTGAAGACCTTTTAAAAACCAATACACGTTATCTCTATTATTAATTTTCTGAATATTCGTTTAATGCCTTTTCTATTTTTCAATAAAAATAAAAAAAGGCCTTCAAAAAATGAAGACCTTAGAGTTACCTAATCTTTATCATTAATTATCGGAGTACTCGTGTAATGCTTTTTCCAGTTTTTTTCTGGTAAAGAAAATACGGCTTTTAACGGTTCCCAGCGGAAGATCTAATTCTTCAGCAATTTCTTTGTATTTATATCCTTCAAGAAACATGGTGAATGGTACTTTGTACTCATCTTCCAATGCGTTAATGCTTTTGTTTATCTCCTTAGAACTGTAAAATGAGTCTGGAGCAGGATATACTTTATCTTTCGTGAACATAAGATGGAACTCGTTGTTAGAACCTTCAAACGTATTTTTGGTTTTAACCTTTCTGCGGTAATCATTAATGAAAGTATTTTTCATAATGGTATAAATCCAAGCTTTAAAATTAGTGTTTTGAGTAAACTTATCACGGTAAGTTAAAGCTTTAAGAAAGGTCTCTTGAAGAAGATCGTCCGCTCTTTCAGAATCAGACGTCAAACTAAGAGCATAATAATGTAATTTATCACTTAAACCGAGTAATGCGTTGGTAAATTGAATCTGAGTCATGGCGTCTTATTTTTAATTTGTCTAAACAAATTTAAGTAAATCGACACCCCAAAAGCAAATATTAAATAGGGTTTGTTGGTTGATTTTTTCTATGCTTTATAAAGATTCTTTATGTTGCTTATTGTCTGATATATTATCTTTTAGAAGATATGTTAAAATATTGCTTGATCAGCCTGATATCATTGGCTTTTTTCTGTTGTAAAGTTTGGACTTGTATATTTGTGGAAGCAAATTTTAATTAATTTATGAGAACGGAAAAGTTTGGAAAAAATGCACATTCTGTTCTAACTTTCAGAAAGTGGGGTAGAAAAAACTATTCGTTATTTCTTACTCTGCACAAAACTGTAGTAATTGCTTCGCTGAGCGTAACTTATTTATTGTCTACGCCGGTTGAATCTTTAGCAGTTACACAGGACACAACTGAAGTTAAAATGGAATATGACCTTGATGAGATTGAGGTTAGTGCACAAAGAGCACCTGCTTTATATTCGCAGGTGGCACGGATTATCTCCGTGATAGAGAGAAAGGAAATTGAGGCGATATCCGCAGAAAGTGTTCAGGACTTGCTGGAATACATCGCCGGAGTAGATGTAAGGCAGCGAGGCGCTGAAGGAGTTCAGGCGGATGTTAGTATCCGCGGAGGATCGTTTGATCAGACACTTATCTTATTAAACGGCATCAACATTACCGACCCGCAAACCGGCCATCACAATTTAAATTTACCCGTTAGTTTAGACCAAATTGAGCGCATTGAGATTCTCGAAGGACCTGCTGCGCGTGTTTACGGACCCAATGCTTTTTCGGGAGCCGTGAACATTATTACAAAAGAGGTGCAATCTGATGGATTAAGAGCAGCTATTTCTTCAGGTAGCTTTGGGTATTTTAATGGTAGTTTGTCAGGAACAATTAAGGGCAAAAATTCAAGTCATTTGCTGGCAGTTGGCGGAAAGCGTTCTGATGGCTACATCACAAACACTGATTTTAAGGAACTGACCGGTTTTTATTCGAATGAAATCAACACCGGTGCAGGCGACCTCAGTTTTCAACTTGGATTGGCACAAAAAGGATTTGGCGCCAATAGTTTTTATACGCCGGTTTATCCTAATCAGTATGAAGCTACCAAAACACTTTTTACCTCGTTAAAGTGGCAGGGAAATGGGACACTTCATCTAACTCCGCTTGTTTATTACCGTCGGCATCAGGATCGTTTCGAATTGTTTCGGAACAACCCGGCAGATTGGTATGGAGGACACAATCATCATCTTACAAATGTATATGGTGCAAATCTGAATTCCTGGATTAATTGGAGTTTGGGAAAAACTGCTTTCGGAGTAGAATTCAGGTCTGAGCATATTTTAAGCAATGTGCTTGGAACAGATATGGCAAACCCGAAAGATGTACCCGGTGAAGATGCTGCGTTTACGAAGTCTGATGATCGAAATACTACATCAGCCTTTTTAGAGCACTCATTCTATGTTGATAAGTGGATTTTTACTGGTGGCATAATGGCAAATCATATTTCTGGGAGCGATTTGGGAATTAATGTATTCCCTGGTGTTGATGCAAGTTATCAGTTTTTTGAAGGTGGAAAGTTGTTTGCCAGTTATAATACTTCGCTGCGGATGCCAACATTTACAGACTTGTATTATCAGGGGCCAACCAATATCGGCAATCCTGAGCTTGAACCAGAACGGTCAAGCACCACTGAGATTGGGATGAAAATCAATCAAGAGCTTTTTAAAGGTTATGCTGTTGTTTTTTATCGACATGGAAAAGATATTATCGATTGGGTTAAAGAAGACGAAACAAGTGAAATTTGGCAGCCCCGAAATCTTACGGAAATCAATAATCTGGGAATAGAAGTTCAGGGACAATTGTTGTTTCGAAACAAGTTTGGCAATTTTTATCCGAATATTAGTGCGAGTTACCTTTATAATAATCTTGAAAAAGTAGAAGCTGATTTCATCTCGAATTACGCTTTAGACTATTTAAAACATAAATGTGTAGTTGCCCTGAATCAACAATTGATGCCTGATTTGTTTCTCGATTTGAGGATGGTTTATCAGGATCGTAACGGAACGTATACAAAATACGAAGATACAAGCATTGTTGGAGAGGTTGCCTATGATCCCTTTCTTACTGTAGATTGTAAAATTAATTACAAGTTGAAGCGCCTGAATATTTTTGCATCTGCAAACAATCTTTTCGATATGAATTACAATGACATTGGAAATGTACCTCAGCCCAGGCGCTGGTTTAAGGCTGGCATTACATATCAGGTCGATTTCAAGTAAACAAAATAATTAAGCAAGGATACTTCCTTTTTCTACAAGACAATACTAATTGTAAATAATAGTGTGCTTTCAGAAATGCGCAAAAGTAGTATCTTCGCAAAAAGAAATATAACCTGCATTCAGAATTAAAAACTGAATGCGGGTTTTTAAAATTTATAACTATTAATTCTTTGAAAGAGTCATGTTAAAAGGGATATTATCAATTTCGGGGCAGTCGGGGCTTTTTAAACTGGTTGCAGAAAGTAAGAACAATATTATTGTCGAATCAATAGAAACAAAAAAGAGATTACCTGTTTATTCTACTGCAAAAGTTTCGGCATTAGAAGATATTGCAATATATACATTGGAAGGAGATACTCCGTTAAAAGATATTTTTAAAGCTATTTCGGAAAAGGAAGATGGAGGTACTGCGTTATCTCATAAAGCTTCAGGAAACGAGTTGAAAAACTATTTTGAGAAAGTAGTTCCAGACTACGACAAAGACCGGGTGTACGTTTCAGACATTAAAAAAGTATTATTATGGTATAATACTCTGCACGAAAACGAAATGCTCGATTTTACCGAACAAGAAGAAGATGCTGCAGCTTCGGGCGAAGCGTCTGAAGAAAAGTCAGAATAACTTGAGATTGTCAGGATGCTTCATGTTTCCTGAATCCCGGTTTTTTTGAAGTATAATTTCAAAAAGTTTTACAGTGGCTAGTGCATCGCCGGCTGCGCGGTGCCTGCCATCTATTTCAATACCAAGTTCTGAACACAGTTTTCCAAGCGAGTACGAACGATGTCCGGGGATATACTTTCGAGACAGTTGAACCGTGCACATTGTTTTGCGGTTAAATTCATACCCTAGTCTAGCAAATTCCTCCCGTATAAATTTATAGTCGAAATTAACATTATGGGCAATAAATGTGCGGCCCATGGTCATCTCTACGATAGTTTTGGCTACCTCGTAAAATTTGGGAGCGTTCGTTACCATATCGTTATCAATTCCGGTAAGTTCTGTTATGAAGTAAGGAATATCTATCTCGGGGTTAATTAGGGTGCTGAAAGAATCTGTGATACGTTCTCCGTTGTGCTGATATATGGCAACTTCTGTTATTTTACCATATTTATAGCTATTGCCGGTTGTTTCTATATCAATTATCGAAAACAAATATTATGCTATTTAAAGTTTATATATTTTAATTGTTTAATTTTGTTAAGAAAGATGGAGAGTAAAAATACACTTTCCGCTGATATAGCTGTTTTGAAAGATGAAAATAAATTTCTAAATTGCTTGAAGAATTTAAAAAAAACGATAATAAACTTTTAATTATGAGAAAATTTACTTTTTTCTTTTTAGCGTTAGTACTAACTATAGGTACTTCACTTGCGCAAAATTCAGATAGAAAATGGGCGATAGGTCTTGGACCCGGTATCGATTATAATCTCGAAACGGAGAACACCGGTTTACTTGCAAACGTTTACCTGAGCCGTTATTTGAGCCCGAGATTCGACTTGATGTTGGATAACAGGGTATCATTTGATGATCCAGGTGTGGACGTTTTCAACACATTGCTGAACTTACGTCTAAAGCTTTTCAACGAGGAGAATGCTATTCAACCATATTTGTTTGGAGGTGTTGGTTATCTTTGGGACAATATGGAGTCTGGAGTAAATTTCGACGCCGGTGCAGGTTTGAAATTTCCTGTTAGTCCTAATACTGCGTTGTTCGTTGCCGGATCATATGTAAAGGGTATTGAAGGAACAAGAGCTGGAGTTCCAGGAACTGTTACTGATGACCATATAATGGTTACCAGTATCGTAGAATTTGCTTTCGGAAAAGCAAAAGACTCTGACGGCGACGGCGTACCAGATCGTAAAGATGAATGTCCAAACACGCCTCCAGGAGTACAAGTTGATGAAAAAGGTTGTCCGCTTGACCGTGATGGCGACGGCGTTCCGGATTATAAAGACGATTGTCCTGATGAGGCAGGATCTCCTGCATTAGCTGGTTGTCCTGACCGCGATGGCGACGGTATTGCTGATAAAGATGACGAATGTCCTGATGTTGCTGGTTTGGCAAAATTCAACGGATGTCCTGATTCTGATGAAGACGGCGTTCCAGATCCAAAAGATAAGTGTCCTGATACACCAAAAGGATGTCCGGTAGATGCAGATGGTTGTCCACTTGATTCTGATGGTGATGGAGTGATTGACTGTGAAGACAAATGTCCTCAGGAAGCTGGTCCTGCTTCAAATAACGGATGTCCTGACTGGGTAGAACTTGATCTTTCAAATATTCTTTTCGATTTCGATAAATCGGAATTGAAACCTGAAGGGGAAGCAGAACTTGATAAATTGGTTCAAACTTTAAATGCTTCGAAAGAATATGAAATTATTGTTGGAGGACATACCGATAATATTGGAACTGAAGCTTACAATATGGGATTGTCAGAAAGGCGTGCTCAGGCTGTTGTTAAATACCTGCTTATGAAAGGTGTAAACAACGCTTATGTAGGTTCGAACAATTATGGCGAAACCGAGCCAGTTGTTCCAAATGATTCAAAAGCTAACAGACAGAAGAACCGTAGGGTTGAGTTTGAAGTAGCAAAAGCTAGAAAATAGTAAGCACTTAATATAAAAGAAAAAGCTCTGTCGCAAGACAGGGCTTTTTTTGTGAAGTGAAGTGCCGCCTTGTTTTGGCTTAATGTATTATATTTGCGCACCTAAAGCCACATTGAAATGAGAATTGAGGAAATGATACAGAATGCTGCCGTTGAAGCCATTCAAACATTATATAATACAGAAGTTGGTATTGACCAAGTACAGGTTCAGAATACACGCAAAGATTTTGTGGGTGATGTAACAATTGTTGTATTTCCTTTTTTGCGTTATTCAAAAAAGTCACCTGAACTTACTGCAGAAGAGTTGGGTACTTACCTCCAAGATAATGTTTCGATTGTTGAAGATTTCAATGTGATAAAAGGTTTTCTGAATTTGGTTATCGATGAAGATTATTGGTTGGGGATTTTGAGTGAGGTATATTCTGATGATACTTTTGGAACCACTCCTGTAACCGATGATTCTGAATTGATGATGGTTGAATATTCATCTCCGAATACAAACAAACCATTACATCTTGGTCATATCCGAAATAATTTGCTCGGATTTTCGATTGCCGAAATTGCAAAAGCAAACGGAAAAAAGGTGGTAAAAACCAATATTGTTAACGATCGTGGAATCCATATCTGTAAGTCGATGTATGCATGGCAACAGTGGGGGAACGGAAAAAATCCTGAAGAATCGGGAATGAAAGGCGATCATTTGGTTGGAGAGTTTTATGTTGAATTCGACAAACATTATAAAGCCGAAATAGCCGAACTGGTTGAGAAAGGTGTCTCGAAAGAAGAAGCCGAAAATCAAGCACCATCGATAATTGCAGCCCGCGAATTGCTTCGCAAGTGGGAGGCAAAAGACGCTGAAACAGTTGAGTTGTGGAAAACAATGAACGGATGGGTTTATGAAGGTTTTGATGTTACTTACAAAAATCTGGGAGTAGATTTTGACAAGATTTATTACGAATCGGAGACATACCTTGTTGGAAAAGACGAAGTTTTACGTGGTTTAGAAGAAGGCGTTTTCTATCGGAAAGAAGACAGCTCTGTTTGGGCCGATTTAAGTAACGAAGGACTCGATCAGAAAATATTGCTTAGAAGCGATGGTACCTCGGTTTACATGACCCAGGATATTGGTACCGCCAAAATGCGTTTCAACGACTATTCCATTGATAAAATGGTGTACGTTGTGGGAAATGAGCAGAATTACCATTTTCAGGTTTTGGCTATTTTGTTAGATAAACTTGGATTTGAATGGGGGAAAGACCTTTATCATTTCTCATACGGAATGGTGGAACTTCCTTCAGGAAAAATGAAATCTCGTGAAGGTACAGTAGTTGATGCCGATGATTTGATGGATGCGATGACTGAGGTTGCCCGCAATATGTCGAAGGAACTTGGAAAGCTTGAATCGCTGTCTGGCGACGAAGCTGAACAAACCTTTAGAATGATTGCTTTGGGGGCTTTAAAATATTTCATTCTTAAAGTTGATCCGCGGAAAAATATGATGTTTAATCCGGAAGAATCGATTGACTTCAACGGAAACACCGGGCCTTTTATTCAGTATACTTATGCGCGAATTCAATCTGTGTTACGCAAAGCAGAGGAGAAGCAGGTTGAAATCAACCCGCAAATCAAAGTAGCCGAACTTTCGGAGAAAGAAAAAGAATTGCTGAAGCGTTTGTCGCTTTATCCTTCGGTTGTGAAAGAAGCAGGTGATAATTACAGCCCGGCAGTAATTGCAAATTATTGTTACGAATTGGTAAAAGAATTTAACCAGTTTTATCACGACCATTCAATTCTCGGCGTGGATGATTTAGATGTAATGAATTTCAGGTTGGTAATTGCTTCGGCAGTTGGTAAAGTGGTAAAAAGCGGGATGGCATTGCTAGGAGTTGAAATGCCAGAAAGAATGTAAAAAGAAAGGGAGGTAAACCTCCCTAAATTTCTTCTTGATGTTGTTTGTGATTTAATGATTAAAGGGGCTTGCGACGTCCTTCCTTCATAAAAATATTCTGATTTTCGGCAAAAGGTAACCCTCAAAAGCCCGAAAACATTGCGATTTTAAACGATTCTCTGCTTTTTATTTTTCTTTTCGAAGGTTGTGCAAGAGAGAGCTTTGAGGGTAAGTTTTTTATTCTCTGACTCTTATGTCAGAACTGAGTTCCGAGCCATGCCCAAACTACATAACGCAAAAATTTTCCAATTAACATGGCGGTTGCAACTACTATATAGTTTGTGCGCAAAATGCCTAAACCAACAGCAAATATATCTCCAACAAAAGGCAGCCAGCTGAAAAAAGCGAAGATTGCGCCTCGTCTCTCCAGTTTGTTGTGCCAGCGTTCAATCTTTTGTCTTTCAATCCGGAGGTATTTTTCTATCCATGACCATTTTCCCAGATAGCCCAGAAAGTAACTGCTCATTCCTCCGAGCCAATTTGCAAGCGTTGCCACTAAAATGCAATCTATCGGTGCAAAACCGTTTACAACCATTAACAACAAGAGTGCATCTGAACTGAAAGGAATTAAAGTAGCTGCCAGAAAACTAGCTACCAGTAATCCCCACAATCCATAGTCGTATAAAAACTCCATGCCGCAAAATAGGAAATAATACTGATGCTTATAAACGAGATTGGAGCAATTGGCTACACTTGTATTGAAGAAGAATTTCGAACAATTAGTTCCGTGGGCATTTCTATTGTCTCAGGAATAGTCTTATTCCCTTTTTTAGTGATCTGATTAATGATGAGTTCAGCAGCTTTTTGTCCCATTTCAAAACCCGGTTGTTTGATGGTACTGATAGATGGTGTTACAAGTTCGGAAAAAGGTTCGTTGCTAAAGCCGACAATCGCTATGTCTTCAGGTACGCGGATATTCTGTTTCTGCAAATAAATAATGGTGCTTAATGCGGTTGTATCGTTTGCACAAAAAATTGCATCAGGCTTTGTGTTTTGCTCCAGCAATTTTTTTATTGCATTCGTACCGTCTTCCCGTGTTAAGCTGTTGTGCAGGATCATGTTTTTGTTTACTTCCAGCCCGCTGTCTTTTAGTGCGCTTAAATAACCTTCCTGTCTTCTTTCATAAATTTTCAGGTTGAGTGGGCCACCAATCATGGCTATCTTTTTTCTTCCTTGATTGATCAGGTGGCGCGTAGCAGAGTAACCACCTCCAAAATCGTCGACAACAATTTTATGGGCTTTAATTTCGTCTACAACCCGGTCGAAAAACACCAGTGGAATATTTCGATCTGAAAACAATTTCAGGTGTTCGTAATTTTTTGTATTCATCCCAATTGACAGAATAAGTCCATCAACCCGGTTGGTAAAAAGCGTTTGCGCAATTTTGCATTCCTTTTCAAAATCATCGTTTGATTGCGAAATAGTTACAGCAAATCCCTGCTGGTAGGCAATGTCTTCTATTCCGCTAATTACCGATGAGAAAAAATGCCTGTTAATTAAGGGGACGATCACTCCAATTGTATTAGTGCGGCGCGTACGAAAGTTAGCTGCGAGTGTATTGGGGCGATACCCCATTTCTTTAGCTGTATCCTGAATTCTTTTCCGGGTAGCTTCTTTAATTAGTGGATTATCCTTTAAAGCTCTCGAAACTGTTGATGCAGAGATGTTAAGTGCCTTTGCTATATCGTGTATTGTTGTATCAGGTTTTTGAGCCATTTTTCCAAATTTGAAAGCGAAGTTAAGAATTATTCTGAAGTTTTGCAATCGATTGCATTTTTCTGTTTTTCTTGTTACTTTTGTCGAATTAATAGTAATCAATAAAAAATAAGAATAGTATGGCAACAATTTATGAAGAACGTTTTGCGTATCATCCTGAAGATTTTAAATCTTATGATACACAGCGTATAAGAAAAGAGTTTTTGGTTGAGAAACTGATGGATCCGGGAAATGTACGATTGGTTTATTCATCCATCGAAAGATACATTGTTGGAGGTGCAGTGCCGCTTACGGAGGCTTTGCCACTCGAGGCAATCGATCCTTTAAAGGCAGAACATTTTTGCGATCGTCGCGAAGTAGGTGTAATTAGTGTTGCAGGAGCAGGAGCAATTGTTGTTGATGGCACCGAGTACAAAATGAATTTTAAAGATGCAATATACATAGGTAAAGGCAGTAAAGAAGTACTTTTTAAATCTGATGATGCTGAAAATCCTGCACACTTTTACATTAATTCGGCTCCTGCACACAAGGAATATCCAACAAAACATGTTACCATGGGCGATGCGAATGTATTGCATTTGGGAGCGCTTGAAACTTCAAACGAACGAAATATAAACCAGTTGTTGATTAATGGAGTGGTTGAAACTTGCCAGTTGCAAATGGGAATGACAGAGTTAAAACCGGGTAGTGTTTGGAATACAATGCCTCCTCATCAACATAGTCGCCGAAACGAAGTTTACTTCTATTTTAATGTGCCGGAGAACCAGGCAATTTGCCATTTTATGGGACAACCCGACGAAACACGTCACATTTGGATGCATAATGAGCAGGCGGTAATATCTCCGGAATGGTCGATTCATGCAGCTGCCGGAACTTCAAATTACATTTTTATTTGGGGAATGGCCGGCGAGAATCTAGACTATACTGATATGGATATAATTGCTCCAACTGATCTTAGATAACCAATAAAAAACAAACAAATGATACAAGAATTATTTAACCTTTCCGGTAAAGTTGCTTTGATAACCGGAGGAACTCACGGTATTGGTATGGCCATCGGAAAAGTTCTGGGCCAGGCCGGTGCGAAGATTTGTGTAAATGATATCTCAGACGAAAAGCTTGAAAGCTGCAAAGCCGAATATGCTGAAGTTGGGATTGACGTTTACACGTTAAAATTTGATGTTACAAACGAAGAGGATGTTGATAAAGGCATCTCTAAAATTGAGCAGGAAGTTGGCGCGGTAGATATTCTTGTGAATAATGCCGGTATTATCAAACGTATTCCGATTTTGGATATGCCAATTGCAGACTACAAACAGGTAATTGATATTGATCTTGTTGCACCATTAATTGTGGCAAAACGAGTAGCTCCGAAAATGATTGAAAGACGCTCTGGAAAAATCATTAATATGTGTTCGATGATGAGCGTTTACGGACGGAATTCGGTGTCTGCTTATGCATCAGCAAAAGGTGGTTTAAAATTGCTAACGGCAAATATGACTTGTGAGTGGGCTAAATACAATGTCCAAATTAACGGAATTGGTCCCGGTTATATTGCTACTTCTCAAACCGCGCCAATTCGTGAAGGAGGACATCCGTTTAACGATTTGGTAATGACACGTACGCCTGCCGGAAGGTGGGGAGAGCCCGAAGATGTAGGTAATGCCGCTTTGTTCCTGGCATCAAAAGCCAGTGATTTTGTAAATGGCCACGTTCTGTATGTTGATGGAGGAATTCTGGCCAACTTCGGATATGTGAAAGGCGAAAACGATTTACCTTAAAATTATGAGAAGCCAGATTTTTCTTTTACTCGCACTTGCTTTTGTTGGTTTTTCTTGCAAGCAAGAGGCTGGTTTAACTTTCGAAAACTCATTGAATTCGGATCGTAACGATGAAGTAATTGTTATTTCGCGGGAGCAAATTGCAGCTGTTGCTGATCTGAAAGAAGGCTATTTGCCGGTTTTTAAAACCGAAGATGATCAATATATCCCAAGCCAGGCAGATGATCTGGATAGGGATGGTAACTGGGATGAAGTTGTAATTTTGCTTGATTTTAAAGCCGGAGAAACTCTAGCAGTTGCAGTGGATCAGGTTTTGGCTGACAATTATCCTGAATTTGAGAAACGAACAAATTTGCGTTTAGGAATAAAACAAGATGATGGTTCGTTTAAAGAAGTTAATCATTATGAGGCTTTGCCATGCGACAATGGTTTTGAAATTATTGCGCAGGCAGAAAGTGTGAGTTGGGAAAATGATAAAATGGGCTTCCGGGTTTATTTCGACTGTAGAAATGTGAAAGATCTTTTCGGGAAGTTGAAACCCGAAATGATTGTCGATAAAGTTCAAACCAGTGAGTTGGGAAGCTACCACGACCTGGCTGACTGGGGAATGGATGTGCTTCATTGTGGAAGTTCGCTAGGTTCCGGAGGATTGGCACTGCTAAAAAACGATTCGCTTTATCGACTTGGTTCAACACCTGTTTACGAGTATCAGAAAATTGCCGAAGGCCCCGTTCGCTCTGTTTTCGAATTGCGTTATGAAGGATGGGCGGTTGATGGCGATAACTTGCAAGCAGTTGAGCGTATTTCTGTTTATCCCGGTAAATATTGGTTTCAATCGGACGTAACAGTAACAGGTTGCCCGGAAGGATCGCAGATTGTTACCGGTATTGTAACCAGCATGTTAAAGCGTGAGCCTTTTCAGTTTGATGCTGCCGGTTATAAATGTATCGGTACACACGATGTTCAGTCGTTGAATAACGACGAACTGGGGATGGCTGTGTTAGTACCTGCTTCGGAAGCCGGCAAAATAGGACGATCGTCTGATACCAATTTCTTTCAGCTTGGTTACAAAACAGTTGAAGAAAAGAACTTCAGCAATATAATTTCTGAAACCTACTACATTGGGCAAAAGTGCCAGAGCGGTGCACCTGCTCAGCATTATTTCTTTGCCGTGTGGGGATTAGAAAAAGACCAGTGGAAAACAGAAGACGGATTCCGAAAATATATTAGCGAAGAAGCAGAAAAGCTTTCTTCACCAATCAGGAAGCTTTAATTTCAGATTGTTGAGAAAACCAAATAATAAGCCTTGTTCTTTCCCATTGTGGTGTTAGAGCAGGGCTTTTTTCTTTTAGTTGATGGCGAACCTGCTGATACAGGGGAGAAAGTATTCTTAAATTTGCATTGTTTTCCAAGGCGGATTCATTCTGATTCTTTGTCTTTTTTTTCTATTTTTGCACCTCATTTTCAAAACTATTGAAAGCATGTTCGAGAATTTAAGCGATAGGTTGGAGCGGTCCTTTAAAATATTAAAAGGGCAGGGGACAATTACCGAAATAAACGTAGCAGAAACTTTAAAAGATATACGTCGTGCATTGCTCGATGCCGATGTAAACTATAAAATTGCCAAAAAATTTACCGACGATGTTAAGGAAAAAGCTCTTGGACAAGAGGTTTTAACGGCGGTAAAACCAGGCCAGTTAATGGTTAAGATCGTTAAAGACGAATTAGCCCAGCTGATGGGAGGTACTTTTACCGACATTGAATTAACCAGTAAACCCGCTGTAATTTTAATGTCGGGTTTGCAAGGATCCGGTAAAACAACCTTTTCTGGTAAGCTGGCCAATATGCTTAAAAAGAAAAAAGGTCGTCATCCGTTGTTGGTTGCAGGCGACGTTTATCGTCCGGCTGCGATTGATCAGTTGAAGGTACTTGGCGAGCAAATCGGGGTTCCTGTTTATAGCGAAGAAGGAAACATGGATCCTGTAAAAATTGCCAAGGCCGCTATTCAGCAAGCAAAGGCAAATGGTAATGATGTTGTTATTGTCGATACCGCGGGGCGTTTAGCTATTGACGAGCAGATGATGAACGAAATTGCAGCGGTCAAAAAAGCCATCAATCCTGATGAGATTCTTTTTGTGGTTGACTCAATGACCGGTCAGGATGCGGTTAATACGGCAAAAGAATTTAACGATCGTTTGGATTTTGACGGTGTAGTTTTAACTAAACTCGATGGCGATACCCGTGGTGGTGCTGCCATTTCTATTCGTGCGGTGGTAGAAAAACCAATTAAGTTTGTAGGAACCGGCGAGAAGCTTGATGCTTTAGATGTTTTTCATCCAAACAGGATGGCCGATCGTATTCTCGGTATGGGGGATATTGTTTCGCTGGTTGAAAAAGCACAAGAGCAGTTTGACGAAGAAGAGGCAAAACGACTTCAGAAAAAACTGGCTAAAAATACTTTTGATTTCAACGATTTCTTAAAGCAGATTGCGCAAATTAAAAAGATGGGTAACCTGAAAGACGTGGTTGGAATGATTCCTGGAATGGGTAAAGCCATGAAAAATATGGATATTGATGATGACGCATTTAAACACATCGAAGCCATTATTTATTCAATGACACCGGAGGAAAGACAAGATCCGTCATTAATCAGCGGATCGAGAAGAAAAAGGATCGCTTTAGGATCTGGTACCGATGTGCCTGAAGTTAACCGTTTGCTGAAACAATTTGCCGAAACCCGTAAAATGATGCGTATGGTTTCTCAAGGTAAGAATGTACAGCGAATGATGTCGGGAATGCAGCAACGTGGCCGGAGATAGTTTATTCGAAGCAAAATAAATTACGCGAAATAAGACGTTTTAATAAGAAATTATGAATCTGATTGACGGGAAAAAAGTAGCTGCTGAAATTAAGCAGGAAATAGCTGAAGAAGTTAAAAAACTGGTAGAAGGCGGTGCTAAACAACCACATCTTGCTGCAATATTAGTTGGACACGATGGTGGAAGTGAAACTTATGTGGCCTACAAAATTAAGGATTGTGAGGCTGTTGGTTTCAAATCGTCATTGATTCGTTATGAAGATGATGTTACCGAAGAAGAATTGTTGGCAAAAGTACATGACTTGAACAAGGACGATGATATCGATGGGTTTATTGTTCAGTTGCCGTTGCCAAAACATATTTCGGAACAAAAGGTAATTGAAGCCATTGATCCTAAAAAAGATGTTGATGGTTTTCATCCGATAAATGTTGGACGGATGGTAATTGGATTGCCGTCGTTTGTTTCGGCTACTCCTTATGGTATCGTTGAGTTATTGAAACGCTATAACATAGAAACAAGTGGGAAAAATTGTGTAGTGTTGGGCCGTAGTAATATTGTTGGCCGCCCAATGAGTGTGTTAATGTCGCAAAAGGCAATTAACGCAACTGTAACCGTTGCCCATAGTAGAACTGCCAATTTGAAAGAAGTTTGTCGCAATGCAGATATTCTTATCGTTGCGATGGGAGTGCCTGAGTTTGTAAAAGGCGATATGGTTAAAGAAGGCGCCGTAGTAATTGACGTGGGTACAACCCGTGTAAAATCAGATCAAACAAAATCGGGATGGAAGCTTAAAGGCGATGTATTGTTCGACGAAGTAGCTCCTTTATGTTCTTACATTACTCCGGTTCCAGGCGGTGTTGGTCCGATGACAAGAACTTCTTTATTGTTAAATACACTGCTTTCTGCAAAAAAGGAGATTTACAGTTAAACGCAAATAGAAAAGTCAAATATCAGAGGGGATTCACAATGAATCCCCTTTTTTTGTGCTTCCTAAAAAAACATATTTTTAATGCGACGGTCTTCAGGTTTGTGGGCATTTGTTAATATTTCTAAAATATTTTTCTATTTTTGAGATGAACTAAATCAAAAATCAAAAAAGTGTAGGATGGAAAGTGTTGATAACAAGGAGGGAGTAACCAATTCTGAAAGCCGTTTTAAGCAAGAAATTCACTCAAAAGTGATCCGTGCCGGAAAAAGAACTTATTTTTTTGATGTAAAAAGCACCCGTAGTGATGAATATTATTTGACAATTACGGAAAGTAAAAAGCGTTTTGGAGAGAACGGTAAATTCTCTTACGAAAAGCACAAGGTTTTCTTATATCGCGAGGATTTTGAGAAATTCCTGGAAAGCTTGCAGGAAGTGGTAGATTTTATTGAAGAGAAACAACCAGAAGTTCGAGAAAGGCAGCAAAACACAGAATCATTTGATGAAGAAGTTGTATTAAATGAAACTGAGCCTGTGAAAGATTACACTAACGTTGATTTCGACGATATTTAATCAATAAATAGGCTTCTCAGTTGCCTATTTCACTTAACTCCAACCAGCGAAACTCTTTCTCATCGAGAAGAGTTTTTATTTTTTCTAATTCCAACGATTTTTCGTAGAGTTCGTCGTGGGTAAGTTCGCCTGAGTTCATCTGGTTTTCCAGCTTCTCTTTTTGAAACTCTAATTCCGGAATTTCTTTTTCGAGTTGCTCGAACTCTCGTTTCTCGTTAAAGGAAAGTTTTTGTTTCTTATTCTCGTTTTGTGGCTTTCCCTTAGGTTTTATTTCCGTTGTTTTGGCCTCAGCTTTCGCTTTGTTTTTTGACTTCTCCTCGTCTTCCTCAACTTTATTGCGGTAAATGGTATAATTTCCGGGGAAATCGGTGATCTTCCCTTCACCTTCAAACACAAAAAGATGATCGACGATTTTATCCATAAAGAAGCGGTCGTGCGAAACGATTATAACGCAGCCGGCAAACGACTGCAGGTATTCTTCCAACACGTTAAGTGTCATTATATCCAAATCGTTGGTAGGCTCATCCAAAATCAGGAAATTCGGATTTTGCATTAATACCGTACAGAGGTACAAACGGCGTTGTTCGCCGCCACTCAGTTTTTCAATGAAGTTGTATTGCGTTTCGGGAGGAAACAAAAAACGGGTGAGCATTTGAGTCGCACTCATTTTTGAACCGTCTTCGAAATAAATAAATTCTGCAATTTTTTGTACTGCTTCAATTACCTTTTCTTTCGGATCAAACGTAATTCCTTCCTGACGGTAGTAGCCGAAATTTATTGTTTCGCCAATTTCTATTGTTCCCGAATCCGGAGTCAGGGCTCTTGTCATCAGGTTTAAAAATGTGGATTTACCGGTTCCGTTTTTTCCTACGATCCCCACCTTTTCAAAACGCTGAAACTTATAAGAGAAATCTTCAATCAGTTTTACTCCCGGAAATGATTTAGAGACCTTGTTAATCTCAACAATTTTCTTACCTAGCCGCGAAGATTTCACGCTGAGTTCTACTTTTTCTTCTCGGTAATTTTGAGAGGCTTTTTCTTTCAGATCTTGAAACGAATCTACGCGGTATTTGGCTTTGTGGCTGCGGGCTTTGGGCATGCGGCGCATCCATTCAATCTCAGTACGTAGCTGATTTTTTGCCTTTAATACCGACGCTTGTTGCATTTGGATGCGTTCTTCCCGTTTCTCGAGAAAATAGGAATAATTGCCTTGGTAACTGTAAATCTGGTTGTCTTCCATTTCAATGATCTCGTTGCACACGCGATCGAGGAAATAGCGGTCGTGCGTGACCATTAGCAAGGTCGATTTTGTTTTTTCAAGGTAATCTTCGAGCCATTCAATCATTTCCAGATCGAGATGGTTGGTAGGTTCGTCGAGAATTAACAAATCGGGCTGATCTATCAATACCTTTGCAAGTGCCAGTCTTTTCTGCTGCCCGCCGGAAAGTTCAGAAACCTTTTGCTCAAGGTTCGTTATCTTTAATTCGGTTAAAATTTGCTTGATCTCGTTTTCGATTGCCCAAGCGTTAAGTTCATCCATTTTTGCCGAAATTGCAGCAATTTCATCTTGGTTATTTTGCGCCACAGCAAGTTCGAAAGCTTTAACCGTTTTTACTTTTTCGTTGTCGCTTGTAAAAATTTCTTCAATAACGGTGTGGTATGGATTCAGATTTGGTATTTGTTCAAAATACCCCAGTTTAACATCATTTGTTAATGTAATCAAACCACTTTCCGGTGTTTCTTTTCCTGCCAGAAGATCAAGCAGTGTTGATTTTCCGGTTCCGTTTCGGGCGATTAAGGCAACTTTTTGGCCTTCAAAAATGGTGAATGATATATTTTCAAACAATAGGAGTTCTCCCCATCGTTTCGAAAGATTTTCCGCTTGCAGGTAGGGTTTCATCTAAAAATTAAGATTTATTGTCATCCGCTTGATCTTGCTTTTTCTGGTTCTCCATTACGATCTTATCTTTCTCGGCAAAAATAAGATTGAAAAAGTCAGGAATATTGCGGGCAGTCAGGCTGTTTGGAGAGTTACATAAATAGGCAATACCTATGTTTTCTTCTTCGCAATAAGCGATTTCAGCTTTGTAACCCAAAACATATCCGCCGTGGTAGGCAACTCTGCGCCCCTTGTAGTCAACAAGCCGCCACCCTATCGAATATTGCTTGTGTTGCACGCCTCGTCCCCAGCTCCTGAAGTAAGCTCTGCTTAAATGAGATTTTACTTGTGGAGTGAATATGGTTTCTTTGGCCTGCTCCGAAATTGCTTTTGAAGAAGGATCGGTTAACGCTGACAAAAGATGGCCTAAATCTGATATGCTTGCATTTACACCTGCTGCCGGAGCTGTTGAATAATAACGATCGTTCAGGTGCATTGGTGCATATCGGTTATGTCCTTTGTTGTAGTGTGGAAATGCTTTATTCTCATCATTCTTGAAAGCTTCGTAACCAATGGAAGCATCATCCATATCAAACGGAACAAATACCTTTTCTTTTAATAGCTCGGCAAATGTTTTATGAGTAATGTTTTGTACAACAGGATCATAGATGCTGTAAATAACATTCTGATAACCATATAATTCTCCGGGAGGAGCCGAAATATCAACTTCCTTTAGACGAGCCATTATTTTATTTAAAGGAACCATGTCTTCCACCATGAGATCGTATGCATGTGGAATTAATCCGGAAGTATGACTCAACAAATGACGGAGTTTAAGCTCGTCTGTACTTTCCTGACTCTTTAACGAGAATTCTGGCAAGTAATCTACAACACGGGAATCAAGGTCAACAATATTTTCATCATCCAATATCCCGGCAAGAACACCGGTTACCGATTTTGAAACAGAGGCCAGGCGGAAAATTGTATTCTCGTCTACGGGATTATCTTCACCTGCTTTTCGAACACCGTAACAGCGAAGCAATGCAATTTTTCCTTTATAGGTTACAACAGCAGCTGCGCCAACAACACCCGATTCTTTATAGTTTAAATCAAGAAGGCTATCAAATTCACTTAAGGTATTTTCAATTTCAACAACAGGATTGTAGGGAGGAGGGGCAACAACAACAGGTTTATCCTGTTCTTCTGGCTTGCTTTTGAAAGATTGAAGTTTAAATCCAATAACAAACAAAACCAAAATCACCAAAATAAAATAATACTTCTTTTTTCTCATTAGCTTAATTCCCTTCCGCATTATTTGCAAAAATAGAATATATCCGATTCAATGAAAGTTTTTTTGAGGTTTTACTTCGAAAATTATACACCAAGGAGATTTAATAACCTGATTTATATGATAAAAGCCGGTCAATACCGGCTTTTATACGTCTGTTTAATTATTAACTTAAAACCATTTCTACAAAAGGGGGAAGAAATGATGCTTAAGCGTTACATAAGAATAGACACGCAAAATGTATTTTTGTTACAGCTTGTGGCAAATAAATTTCAGTTATTTTTGAAGAAATTGAATTTTTATGCGAAAAAAAGAGTTATTCGACTATGTAATAGAGTATTTCGAAAAAGTAATGCCGATTGCGGAAACTGAACTGGAATATGAAAATCCATTTGAATTGATTGTTGCAGTAATTTTGTCGGCACAATGTACGGATAAGCGAGTAAATCAAATAACGCCTGAGTTGTTAAAACGTTTTCCTACTCCACAGAAGATGGCAGAAGCTGAACCTGCAGAAGTATTTGACTACATTAGAAGTTGTTCGTACCCGAATAACAAAGCAAAACACTTGGTAGGAATGGCCAATAAATTGCTGGAGTTGTACGATGGTGTGGTTCCGAGCAATGTGGATGATTTGCAAAAGTTACCTGGCGTGGGACGTAAAACTGCCAATGTTATTGCATCAGTGGTTTATAATAAGCCTGCTTTAGCTGTCGATACCCATGTGTTTCGGGTTGCTGCACGTATTGGTTTGAGCACTAATGCGAAAACTCCGTTAGCAACAGAATTGCAGTTAATGAAATATATACCTGAAGAGTTGGTTGCGAAAGCTCATCATTGGTTGATTTTGCATGGCAGATACACTTGCATTGCACGTAAACCAAAGTGCGAAAAGTGTGGCCTTACCGAAGTTTGTAAGTTTTATAAAAAGGAAATTGCGCCCAAAGCAATCTAGTGTAAGAAAAAACACCCGATGAACCTCTTCACCGGGTGCCAACTACTTCATTTATGAAAGCTAAATTATAAGCCTTTAGCAAGCATATAGTATACTTCGTTCCATTTCAATTCTTTTTTGAATTCAGGAACTTTTGTGTTTTTATCAATAACAACAAACTCAACATCGGCATATTCTGCGAATGTTTCAATATAATCAGGTGTAAGTGCTAGAGTGAATGCTGAATGATGTGTGCCTCCGGCATAAATCCATGCGGCAGCACCGTCAGCAAGGTTAGGATGTGTTTTCCAGAATGCTGAAGCTACCGGTAATTTTGGCATTTTATCAAGAGGCTCAATTACATCAAGAGTATTCACGATAATGCGGAAACGATTTCCCATATCAATAAGGGTAACGTTCATTGCATCTCCGGTTTCGCTTTCAAAAATCAAACGTGCCGGTGCATCTTTTCCTCCAATTCCGAGAGGTTGAACTTCAAGACGAGGTTTTTGTGCCGCAATTGTTGGGCAAATTTCGAGCATATGAGCCCCTAAAACTGCCTCGTTTGCCGGATCGAGATGATAGGTGTAATCTTCCATAAACGAGCTTCCTCCTTTCATTCCTGCCGACATGGTTTTCACAATACGAAGCAATGCTGCTTGTTTCCAGTCGCCTTCTGCACCAAAGCCATAACCGGCCGCCATAAGTCGTTGCGAAGCCAAGCCCGGCAACTGAGCTAAACCGGTAAGGTTTTCAAAGTTTGTTGTAAATGCTTTAAAATCTCCCTCAACCATAAAACGCTTCATTGCGATTTCATAACGGGCTTGTACTCTCACATTTTTGTGGAACTCACCACCCGGTTTGCAATTCTCAGCAACGTCATACAATGCTTCGTATTCTTTGTATAATTCATCAACTTCTGCATCAGTAACTTTATCTACATATTCAACCAAATCACCAACACCAAAGGCAGAGATCTGCCAACCAAACTTTATCTGGGCTTCTACTTTATCACCTTCAGTAACTGCAACTTCCCGCATGTTATCGCCAAAACGCGCAACTTTCAAGCCTTGCGAATCGGCCCAGCCAATTGCTGTACGGCACCACAATGCAACCTGATCCTGCACTTTCCCGTCTTGCCAATGGCCAACTACTACTTTTCGGTTCTTGCGCATGCGTGCATTTATAAAACCGTATTCACGGCCTCCATGTGCACTTTGGTGCAAGTTCATATAATCCATATCGATCTCACTCCAGGGAAGGTCGCGATTGAACTGTGTGTGTAAGTGCATATATGGTTTGCTTAAGGCTTTTAACCCGCCAATCCACATTTTGGCAGGCGAAAAAGTATGCATCCAGGTAATTAAACCGATACAGTTTTTATTCGCGCTCGCTTCAACACATATATCTAAAATCTCGTTTGGTGTTTTTACTACCGGTTTGAAAACAATTTTTACAGGAATTTTTCCCGTTTGATTGAGGCCTTCAACAATTTTTGCCGAATCTTCATCTACTTGTTTTAGGGTTTCAGGTCCGTACAAATGCTGGCTTCCAGTTACGAACCAAACTTCCATATGTTTAAAGTCTGTCATTTTTTATTGATTTTAAATACGAAGGCAAAGTACTAATAATTTCTATAAATGTAAAAATAACACTTAAAAAATATGGCGAAATAAGGAAAACATTTTTCCAAGGTTAGAGAATGATGTATTTACGCTACTCCTGAGCGAAATATTTTCCGGAATTGAATAGGGAAGAAGGTTGTTAGTTTATTTTACGATCTCAAAATCAGCATCGTTCACACGAATTTCAAGTTCTTCAATTTCTTTTTTAGAGTGTAAAGCAACTAAGCCTGTAACTTTTTGCCCAGGACGAAATATAACCGATGCAATATTAAAATTGTAAAGCCTTTTTTGAATCAGGTTTGCACCCTCCATCGGATCTTTCACTTTCTTTTTAGAAGAACTGGAATCAATATCTGAAAAACCGTCACCATCCAAATCGTCATTCGGATCGACGGCAGCATAAATGGCAGCGTAAACAATTACCCCAACCAAAACAATAGGGATAATGTATACGGCAGTTGGAAATTTTTTCGTTTTTAGTTTTTCTGCAGCGAGTTCGTTGCCAACAAGTTCCAATCTTTTTCCATCAGAATAGAAATTGAGCTGGCTGCCATGGATCGGTTTATCTGAGATATTAATGATCTCGACATTGAAAACCTGGACTTTCTTTCTGTTTGCCCAACCTTTTTTTAGGTTATTGTCGGGTTCGCGAATTAAATCGGTAGAGTAAGAGTAGATCAGATCATCCGTAGTAACCGGATCTTTTACCGGGGACAGCTTTGCTGTATTTTTGTAGGGTGTACACGAAGTAATCAATAGCGTAAGCGCAACAATTGCAGAGAGCAGTTTTTTCATGGATTTAAAGTTTTAATTTCCATTTAACAATAAATATACCAATAGATGTTCTTAACTGTTAAAAGAATTCAAAACCAGTCGACTTAAATTTCCTTTGCTGTTTTTTGGATTATTTCCCACGCAGTTTCTACATGTCTTGGTTTGGTGTGAGTTTGTCCAATATTCATTCGAAGCACGACCTGGTCATTCAGCTTGGTATGCGTGAAATAAATTTTTCCATTTTCGTTGATGGTGTTCATCAGCTGAAGGTTGAAGTCATCTCCAGCCTTGTGGCGAAAACAAACCAAATTCATAAGTGGCTCAACAACCAACTCGAAATCTTCTGAATCGATCACCCATTGTTTAAATTCCTGTGCCAAACGGATATGCTCCCGAATATGATGTTGCAATCCTTCAAAGCCGTAATGGCGGATTACAAACCAAAGTTTTAGTGCTCTGAAACGTCTTCCCAATTGGATATGCCAATCGCGATAATCAAAAACAGCGCCTGATTCCGTAGCTTTATTCCGCAAGTATTCAGGAAGAATAGAAAAAGTGTGAATCAGTTCGTTTCGGTTGGCTACCCAAAAAACATTGCAGTCAAAGTTGGTGAACATCCATTTATGCGGATTAAAACTGTAACTGTCGGCAAGTTCAACACCATCAATAAAATGTCTGAATTCGGGGCAAACCATCGCTGTTCCAAATGATGCCGCATCAATATGAAACCAGCAACTTTCCTTTTTGGCAATTTCACCAATTGCTTTTATAGGATCAATTGCGGTTGATGAAGTAGTTCCAACAGTCCCGCATATAAAAAATGGAGTTAGGCCGGCAGCCTTGTCTTCTTCTATTTGCTTTTTGAGCAGTTCGGGGCGCATCGAAAAGTTTTCATCAACATCAATCAAACGAAGATTATCTTTACCGATTCCGGCAATTTTAATTCCTTTCTCAACCGAGGAATGTGTTTGTGTTGATATGTATGCGATCAGTTCTTCTGAATAACCTTTGGCATTTGTCTGAAAACCGGTTGCACGCTCTCGGGCTGCAATAATTGCTGTTAGCGCAGCAGTTGAGGCTGTGTCCTGAATAACGCCTCCTCCCGTGGAAGTGGATCGAAACTGTTCGGGCATGTTCATCATTTCTGCCAACCAGTCGAGAACCCGGGTTTCGAGTTCGGTTGCAGCCGGACTGGTAGCCCAAATCATTCCTTGTACTCCCAGCCCAGACGAAATTAAATCGCCTAAAATAGATGGGAACGAAGCGTTGGAATTAAAATAGGCAAAGAATCCGGGCGACTGCCAATGTGTGATTCCCGGCATAATTTTCTCGTCCAGATCTTTTAACATTGCATCAACAGACTCACCTGTTTGTGGTGCTGACTCCGGTAATTTTGACTTTATTTCTCCGGGTTTAACTTGCGAAAGTATCGGGTAATTCTCAATCTGCTCGTAATAGTCGGCTATCCAATCGATAATTTTTTTGCCTTCTTCCCGAAATTCTTCGGGGCTCATGTGGTAACTTTTTTCGTCCAAGGTATAGGTTTTTTGAGACGAGTAAAGATACCAATTTTAAAATATTTTTTACGGGTTTTAGTACCTAACTCTGAAATTGGGAAAAGATTCGGTAAGTACTACGGGGGCTGAAATCACCTTAGTTACCCGTGACATTGTTGGGCCAATTCGCAAATAATCTGTAAAAGTGTTAATTAGCTCTTTGTCGCCTTGTACCATTACCAAAACATTTCCGGTTGAAGTGTTTTTAACCCAGCCTTTCAGATTTAAAATATCGGCTTGCTTTTTGGTGAAATATCGGAACCCAACGCCTTGAACGCGGCCTGTAACTGTAATTTCGTATTGAACCATTAAATTCTTTTCATGATGTTTTAAAAAGCTCAACCGTTTCGTTTTGCGACAGTGCCCATATTGAATATACACCCACTGCCGTTCCTATCGGGAAGTTGATAAGATCGAGTACCGAAATAATCAAGGTCAGTATACGCGCCCATTCCTTTCTTTTAAATAAGCCTATTCCTGCTAAAATCCCGGGAATACTAAGCACAATAAAAACGATAGCAATTATATTAGCAATGATCGATAGAACCACTTCAGCTTCCGGCTCGCCCGAGAAATCACCCACAAGCTTAAGGACTGCAAACACGATGAATACGACAATTAATCTTAAGATGCTGAGGCCGATTTGAAGGGCGGCTACAATATTTACATGCTTTTCCATTTTGAATTGTTTTTTGTTTGTGACCTGAATTTACAAAAAGTTCCACGGTATTGTGCAAGTTTTAGACGTATCACAACAAATCATCGTTAAATAAGTTATTTTATAAGAGATTAATTGTTTGAAATCTATAATTTTGCGTGTTGAAAAAATATAGGGAGGTAACAGAATGGAGATTTTAAAAGTAATATTGCTGGCGGTTGCTTTGGTTGCAATCGGAATTTTTGGCATGGCGGTTCGCATAGTGTTTTTAAAAGGTGGAAAATTTGTGAACACGCATGTTGGCGGAAATAAATACCTGAAACGCCAGAATGTGCATTGTGCGCAAACTCAAGACAAAATAGAGCAGCGCAATGCATGGCGCAAAGTGAACTATAAGAAATTTGATGTAGTTCCGGAAGTGAAAGTCGGTAAATAACCGGCTTTTTTTATGCCCGAAAATTGATACCTGTTAAATTATTGAATTGTTTTCGGTTTCTGCAAAAGGCTGAAACTACAAACAAAATCTTCCTATTTCTTCAGATACTGCTTGAACCCTTCAGACATGTAAACCTGGTTCTCGCCATTTTCATCCGCGTAAATAAAATAGATTTCCAGTCCCGGAATATTATTGGCAATTTCGACTCCTCTTTCTTTTCCGACTACCATAAAAGCTGTAGCAAATGCATCAGCGGTCATGCAATCGTTCGCCAGTACGGTCGAGCTAAGCAAACTGTGTTGTACCGGATAACCGGTTGACGGATCGATGGTGTGTGCGTACTTTTTCCCGTCTTCAACATAAAAATTAAGATAATTGCCTGATGTAGCAAGCGCATGATTTGGCAACATAACTGCTGCATTCAAATCTGTATTAAATGGGTCTTCGTTAGGTTCACGAATTCCGATTGTCCATACTTTGTTGCGGTCGTTTTCTCCTTTTGCAATAACCTCGCCTCCTATATCAACCATGTAGTTCTCGCAGCCTTTTTTTGCCAGAAACTCACCAATCAGGTCGCAGGTGTAGCCTTTTGCGATCGCGCTCATATTGAGTTGCATGCGCGGGTTGTCTTTCACAACCTTACCGTTTTCCAGCCGAACCTTTCGAAAACCGGTAAAAGCTTTAAGCGAATCAACAATTTGTTGTGTCATTTTTTCTTTTTCCTCCGGTCCAAATCCCCAGGCGTTTATAAGTGGCCCGGCAGTTATGTCGAAAGCTCCGCTGGTAATTTCCGAAATTTCTTCGGCACGTTTAAAACAAGCAACAAACTCTGGCTTCGGCGTAACGTCGATATTCTTGTTGATTTTGGTTATGGTAGCATCTTTCTCGTAATGCGAGAAAATTTCTACGTACTTTGCTAATTCGAGATCAATGTCTTCCTTAAGGTCTTTCCCCTCGGGGCTTTCGTATTTTATGTTGTAATACGTTCCGTAAACCATCCCGTTATTCTGAATGTAGGACGATGGTTTATTTTGGCAGGAAACCAGCAAAATAGCCAGGCTGGCAAGCACGAAAAATATCCGATTATTTGACATCTCTTTTTATTTTACTGCGAAATTAAAAAAATCCCCACTACCGTTGAATTTTTGCCACCTATTATTATTCAATATCTAATTTTAACTAAAGCATAGTTTGTCGCTTTTATAATTGTATTACTGTGAAAAATACAAAAAGACTAAAGTAGTTGTTTCTGTGTATTGTTTTCGCTATAATTACAAACCGAAATTCCAACGGAATTGTCGGATTGCTAAACTAACACATAACAATAAATCTCGACCATCAATGAAACTGAATCTGATCGACATTGTAATTATCTTCGCTTATCTTATTGCAACTGTTGTTATTGGTCTCGTCCTGAAAAAGGTGGCCCAAAAAAGTAAATCCAATTACTTACTTGGTGGAAATAAATTGCCTTGGTATATGTTGGGCTTGTCAAATGCTTCGGGAATGTTTGATATTTCCGGAACAATGTGGCTTGTTACGTTGCTTTTTGTTTACGGATTAAAAAGTATTTGGATTCCATGGTTATGGCCGGTTTTTAATCAGGTATTCCTGATGGTTTTCCTCAGTATCTGGCTTCGTCGTTCGAAAGTTACAACCGGTGCCGAATGGATTAACACCCGTTTTGGCCGGTCGATTGAAAGTAGTTTGTCGCACGGGGTAGTGGTTGTTTTTGCGCTGATTTTATGCCTCGGCTATCTTGCCTATGGTTTTATTGGTTTAGGCAAATTTGTTATGATTTTTATTCCCTGGGACATTGTGGCGCCTTACATTCCTTTTAACGTTCCGCTGGAATATGTACCGCATATTTACGGAATAGCTTTTACTCTTTTTGCAGTGTTTTATGCTGTACTTGGCGGAATGGCCAGTATTGTTTGGGCCGATGTTTTACAGTACATAATAATGACAATTTCCGCAATATTGATTGGCGTTTTGGCCATGAAAGCACTTGCTGTTGAAACGCTGAACGTGCCTGATGGATGGTATTCGCCTTTCTTCGGATGGAAATTGGATGACCTCGACTGGAACGGGATAATTTCCGAAGTAAATTCGAAAATCTCCAGTGATGGCTACTCGCTTTTCTCTATTTTCTTTATGATGATGTTGTTTAAAGGCGTGCTGGTTTCTATGGCGGGGCCTGCTCCAACATACGATATGCAGAAGATTCTTTCTACGAAATCGCCAAAAGACGCAGCAAAAATGAGTGGTTTTGTGTCGGTAGTGTTAATGCCAATTCGGTATTTTATGATTGCCGGTTTTGCCGTGCTGGCCATTCTGTATTATGATGAATTAAACCTCTTGGTTGCCGGGCAGATCGATTTCGAACAAATACTTCCTTCTGCCATTGCCGAGTTTGTGCCGGTTGGCTTTATGGGGCTTTTGCTGGCTGGTTTGCTGGCTGCCTTCAATTCAACCTTTGCCGGAACTTTAAACGCTGCCCAGGCCTATATTGTAAACGATATTTACTTGCGTTACCTGAAACCCGAGGCCGATAACCGACAGATTAAAAACATGAATTACATTACAGGTGTAGTTGTAGTGATTGTAAGCATCGTATTTGGTGTTTTCGCGCAAGATGTAAATAGTATGTTGCAGTGGATTGTTTCTGGTTTGTACGGCAGTTACGTTGTATCAAATGTGTTGAAATGGTACTGGTGGCGTTTTAATGGCTACGGATATTTTTGGGGAATGGTGTTTGGTTTAATTCCCGCATTGATATTCCCACGGATTACCGACACGCTCGATTTGTATTATTTCCCCTGGTTGCTTATTATTTCCCTCGCTGGTGCATTGCTCGGAACTTTCTTAACCAAACCAACCGATGAAGCAACGCTGAAAGATTTCTACAAAACAGTAAAACCCTGGGGATTTTGGGGCCCGATACGTAAAAAGGTTATGGCCGAGAACCCTGAATTTCAGCCCAACCGTAACTTTAAACGCGACATGTTTAATGTAGTTGTAGGTACAATCGCACAAACTGCATTGGTAGCATTGCCAATCTATATTATTTTAAAAGATGCACTGCCCATTTGGATTACCATTGGAATTGCCCTGGTTTCAGCAATAATTTTAAAGAAAACGTGGTGGGATACACTTCCCGAAGAATAGTTGTTTTACTTTATTCTGAATAAATCAACAATATGAAAGTTGGAAAAGATGTTTTTAATGCCCGTTTGGCAAAACTAAAAGCTGAACACGAAAAATTTCTGGCTAAAAAGAATAAAAAGCGAAGCAGTAATTTCAACGGTATTTACCATCGCTATAAACGCCCGATACTAACAGCGGCGCATGCACCTTTGCATTGGCGCTACGATTTAAATTACGACACCAATCCATACCTGATGCAACGCATTGGGATAAATGCAACCTTTAACAGTGGTGCACTTTATATGGATGGAAAATACCTGTTGGTTGCTCGTGTTGAAGGCTGGGATCGAAAGTCTTTTTTTGCCGTAGCCGAAAGCCCAAACGGGATTGACAATTGGCGGCTTTGGGAGCGGCCGGTTACTATGCCCGAAACGGATGATCCGGAAACAAATGTTTACGATATGCGACTGACAAAGCACCAGGACGGTTGGATTTATGGCGTGTTTTGTGCTGAACGAAAAGATAAAATGGCACCAGCCGGAGATACCTCAATGGCAACGGCCAGCGGAGGAATTGCCCGTACCAAAAACCTGGTTGATTGGGAACGCTTGCCTGACTTTATCTCGCATCATGGACAGCAGCGCAACCTGGTTTTGCATCCCGAATTTGTAGATGGTAAGTATGCTTTTTACACCCGTCCGCAAGATGGTTTTATTGAAGTTGGCGGCGGTGGTGGAATCGGTTGGGCTTTGGTAGATGATATTACTAAGGCAGAAGCACCCGAAGAAAAAATCATCGACGAGAAAGTTTACCACACCATAAAAGAACTGAAAAACGGGCAGGGGCCGGCTCCTATAAAAACGGAAAAAGGCTGGTTGCACCTGGCACATGGTGTTCGGGGGTGCGCTGCCGGTTTACGCTATGTTCTTTTTATGTTTATGACCGATTTAAAGAACCCATCGAAAGTTATTGCCCGCCCGGGTGGCTATTTTATGGCACCGGAAGGGGAGGAGCGCGTTGGTGATGTTTCGAATGTGTTGTTTGCCAACGGCTGGATCAGGAACGAAAACGATGAGGTTTTTATTTATTATGGAGCCTCGGATACGCGAATGTACGTGGCAACTTCTACTGTTGATCGTTTGGTCGATTATTGTTTGAATACGCCGGAAGATGGTTTGCATTCGGCTGCCAGTGTTGAAACAATTAATAAACTAATCGACAGAAACCGGGGAAAATATTAAATTCGTATGCTATACGAAACTTTAACTGGGTGTAAATTTCAAAATTAAGCTATCATGAAAAAAAAATATAACTGGGCAGTGCTGGGCTGCGGTAACATTGCCCGCAAATTTGTGCACGATTTAAAACTTTTGCCAAACGCTAATCTTTATGCAGCAGCGTCGCGCAATTTGGCCCGTGCACAGGAGTTTGCTAACGAGTGCGGATTTGAAACTGCATACGGAAGTTACGAAGAAATGGTGGCCGACCCGAAAGTAGATGTGGTTTATATTGCCACGCCGCACTCGCATCATCACAAACACACGTTGCTTTGTTTAAATCATAAAAAAGCGGTTTTGTGCGAAAAAGCATTCTCGCTAAATGCCAACGAAGTAAAAGAAATGATTGAGGCTGCCAAAGCCAACAATACGTTTTTGATGGAGGCCTTTTGGACCATGTTTCAGCCCAGTTTCCGAAAAGCATTGGAAATTATCAATTCGGGCGAACTCGGAAAATTAAAAACCGTGCGTTCTGATTTTGCTTTTAATGCCCCTTTTATTGAAGACAAACGCCTGTACAATGTAGAACTTGGCGGAGGTTCGTTGCTCGATATTGGTATTTACCCTGTTTTTGCCGCGCTTACTTCGCTCGGAATTCCGAAAATGATTAAAACATTTGCCGATTTCAGTTCTACGGGTTCCGAAGAAAGTATTAGCATGATTTTTAAATACCCCGGTGGCGAAATGGCAAACCTTACTTCGAGTTTAGCGGCACACTCGCCAACACAAACCGAATATTGGTGCGAGAATGGTTACCTGGTGCTTAATCCGCGCTGGTTTACTCCAACCGATATTACCATTGTAAAAGCCGGTGAAGAACCCGTGGTAATTCCTAAAGCAAAATCAGAGGGGCGGGGCTACCAGCACGAGGCCAAACATGTAATGGAATGCCTCGACAAAGGATTAATTGAAAGCCCGGACATGACCTGGAAACTAAGCCTCGACTTAATGGAGTTGCTCGACCGTATTCGTATTGATGCCGGAATTTTCTTTGGCAAACGCGACAAGGATATGTTTTTCTGAAAACCGGGGGCAATTAAATATAATTACAGTAGTGGGGCGTGGTAAAGTTTGCGCCATAAAAAAGGCACCCCGGGGATGCTTTTTCGTACTACACACTGAAATCAATCAACAACTTCAGTTCCTTCTTCCTCTTCGCTCGTTGTTCTTCGTTTTTTTCTTCCAAATCGCTTTCGGCTTTCGAGCGGTTAATGGCAGCGGTTAGTGCCACCGATCGGCATTGCAGATTGGTAAACATCTTGTTTGTCATATTCCGGTTAGGGCTAATAACATTGGTAAAAAGACTTTTTTACAATTTATTCGGCATAAGTCTTTTGGATATCCCAACACAGGCAAATAACAAATACCAATTGTTTCGGCCGGGCTTTTGCCGGCTAATTATCAAACAATAATTGAATGAAACTTTGCCGGGGAGCCAATTATTAAATGATAATAAGAAGAACAACGCACTGGTGCCTCAATTATTAAACACTATTTGAGGGAAATGAATGACAGGCGATAAAATATCAAATACAAACAGCTTTCTTTTCGGATTTTCCTCATTTCGTTAAATGATATTCGCTTTTTGAAATGATTTTATGTTTATTTTTAGGACACTAAAACCAGAAATTACCAAATGCATTGAACACGCACCCGCAAATAAAAGGCAACTATTTAGCCGCAGCCCCCGGGTATCACGAGTTTAAGGAATATGCAGGCAAAACTATTTGTAAGCGACAACAAGCGCTTGTAAACGCTTCCAATTACTTAAAAACAGATAGTTTGTTGAAAAACAATAAGAAACATCGACGACAATACCATATTATAAAAGTGTATATACATGCTAGTTGGCAACCATAATAAATGACTAAGACACAGCAAATGACAATAAATCTTTGGAGTCATATTAGAAATTTAAAAAACACACTGATAGGTATTCTTATCGGATTATTAATAGGTGCTTTATGCCATTTGATAACTAATAGAGATGATTTAGTTATTTATTTTTTTTGTGTAGGCTATTTACTTGCGATAATCCCTGTTATTTTAATTCATTTCAACTATTACAAAACAGACAAGAATAAAAAATTGACTATTAATAAATCACTCGAATTAATTGAGATAATGGAAAATCATAAGAGTACTAAGATTGATGTTAATGATATTAATCAAGTAATTATGACTACTGGATTAGAAAGAGCCGGAAGTTCCATTTGGAGTGGTTATTATTACTATCAAATAGATTTAAAAAATGTTTAAATTGTTTTCATTACTTCATTATTAATAAAACAAAAAGAATTTCCATTTGAAGTAGATATAAAGAGACATCTCGCTTTTCCTTTTGCAAATTTTTTTGACCCTACCAAAGACATAAAACTAAGGCAAAGTAATAAAGATAAAATGCTTATTGATTATTTTTACGAAAAATATTCAGATTATTCCTTGGAGAAGCTAAATGAGATAGTTAAGGATAAAAATACATATGAAAATTCTGCGATTAAAGCTGCAGAAAGATTAATAAATGAAAAAATTACGGTTGCCAACAAATTGTAAATTGCATTGCGAGGGTCGTGGTGTGTCGTACGCTGGATTCTCGTTTCGCAGTTCCGTGTCCTCCGGACAGGAACGCGCTCCGAAATCCGCCCCGACAACATGTACCAACCGTCAGACTGTCTAAAAACCTCTTCCCGTGAAAGAATTATTTGGATAGCTGGCTTTAAAAAGAATGAAATATTGAAATCTCAACGGCTTAATTTTACTTTTTAGACAGACTGCCGTTATAGGGCATTTTGCAAAATGTACCATTTTAACAAAACTTTCATCGTTTTAAATCGACTTAACATATTATTGCTTTTTCTTTGTTCTATCTAAAAAACAAAAAATGAAAACATCTCTTATTACTGTCTATTTTTTATTAGGACTACAAATTCTTCTGTTTGGACAGGAATCAGGAATAAAATTTCGAGAACTTGAAAAACTTGAAGTTCTAAAACAAGAAGCAGCCAGAGAGAACAAGAAAATTTTCATATATCTACATTATAAGGGCTGCCCCCATTGTGTGAGGATGGATAAAAATGTTTTGAATACAACCGAGGTCGGAGAATATTACAATAATTTGTTTGTATCTCTTTCTTTGGATATTCATACTGACAGTCTGGGGACATATTTTAGTTCTGAATATCTACTAGGTGGTTATCCCGCATATCTGTATTTTGATAGTAATGGCAATTTAAAACATAAATACCAAGGTTATAGAACTCCGAAAGAGTTTATCCAAATTGCAGAAACCGCATTTAATGAATCGAAGAATTTTAATTATTATCATAAAAAAGTAAATGAGGGAGATTTAAGTTCAGAGAATCTGCGTAAATATTTCAGTTTTGGATATGTTCCCGAAAAAGATTCTCTAATTAACATTTACCTTGCAAATTGTAGTCAAGACAAATTGTTTTCTTCTGAAACATGGTTATTACTCAAGGAAAATACGACACATTATAAAAGTCCTTTCTTTAATTATATTCTTACTCATGAGGATGAATTTAGGGAAAGTGTAGGAACTAAAGAAGTTGATGATTTTCTAATCAGTCGTTGGGTTTCTATGGTTAATCAATGGTCGGCTTGGTGGGCAAACGATGTTCAACGAAACAAAATGAAGAAAAAACTACGAGAAACTAAGCATCCCCTTTGTGATAGAGTAATTCACCAGGTGGATATGGAAGTTTGGATTGAGAGAGCAAGTTGGCGAAAGGACTCAAAATCGAAATTAAAAAATTTTATAAAAGAAGCACATGTATATCATACATATGGCTATGACGATTGGAAAAACTATTACAAAGCAGCTTGGATAATACTTGCCAATTCTGAAAAGGTAGATAAAACTGAAATTGATTTTGGAAACACATTGGCAAAAACAAGCGTTGATTTGCATAAAGATTTCGAGAACTTGTACATTTATGCTCACTATTGTAAACAAATGGGAAATACTCAGGATGCCATTAATGCAATGGACGAATGCTTACAACATGAAAAACCAAAGACCAACCCAAAATACATAGAGAATGCAAATAAAAAAATGGAAGAATGGAAAAACGCCCTATAACAAAGTAGATATTTCAGAGCGGGGTTGGTGCGGTTTTGTAACTGCGGCTCTCGCATCAATTTTCCATCCTATTGGACGGAAAATCACTCCGAAATCCGCCCCGACAACATGTGCCAACCGTTAGGCACCATACTGAATGAATAAAACAATTAGTTACTTCTATAAAAAAATCAATGAAAATTATCGCTGTTCTCCTGTTTCTATTATATCCGGTTATTATTTGTTTTTCGCAAGAAAAAAAAGAAATTGATTGGAAAAGTGACATTGAATATCTCAAAGATACTCTTTCTCAGAAACATATCAATATATTTTTTAAAACCAGTGAGTATGAATTTAATAAACAACTTGATGCCTTACTGGCAAAATTACCTGAGCTAACCGATTTGCAAGTGGCTGTGAAAATTCAGCAAATACTTGCAAAAATGGGAGACTCGCACACGAATGCCGGATGGGTCAAATTTATTAATGCCGACAAAAATATAGGAATTGGTACTTACTGGTTTAAAGACGGACTTTATATCATAAGTACAAATCAACGAGACTCAATATTGCTTGGGAAGAAAATTATTAGAATTGGAGGGTTAAATATTGAAGAATTCGTAGATAGTTTGAAAACCATGTTTACTGATGAAAATGAAGCTTTGACTAAAAGCCTTGTGCCCCTACAGCTGATTTATGGTCAGTTATTGAATAATTTTGGATGTGTTGCTAAAGAAGAAGGATTTATAGAATTTGAAGTTGCGAATGAAACAAATCGGTTTTTTCAGCATCAAGTCAAGTTAGGTCACAAAGATTCAACTCTATTCAGTAATATTTCTTCTAGCCCATTGCTATATGGTTCCAACAATTGGTTTGTTGAGGAATACGATGAAAAAAATGAAATTTACTTTGTTCAATATAATAGATGTGATAGTAAAGAATTGGCAATGGAATTCTCACAACCTCAGGGCATAATCGATAAAAAGCCATCGTTTTCGGAATTTAAACAAAAGGTTTTTAAAACAATCTCGGAAAAACCGATTAAGAAATTTGTATTTGATATGAGGTATAATGGAGGAGGAAGTGCAACTCAAGGCACTAAGTTTATTGAGGAACTATCAAAAATTAAAGAAATCAACCAGAAAGGAAAATTATTTGTTTTGGTTGGTAGAAAGACATTTTCATCTGCCGTAATTAATACCCTAAATTTTCAAGAAAAAACTAAAGCAATTTTGGTAGGTGAAGAAACAGGAGGAAAGGCAAGTCATTTTGGAGAGACACGAAGCTTTAGACTACCAAGCTCTGGATTGAAAATTACTTACTCAACGAAATACTTTTATTACAATAAGAAAAACAAAATTAAGGTCTTTCGTTCCAAAGAAGGGATAAATACAAATAAAGATAAACGGGAAAGCATTATCCCGGATGACATAATAGAGTTGAGTTTTGATAACTTTAAAAACAATGTTGACCCAGTGCTAAAATGGATTGAGAAATATAACAAATGAAACTCTTATTCTGACAGAGCAACAAAATAAAAAAAGTACGGTGCCTAACACAGTACATATTGCAGGGCGGGTATAGTGGTACGCCAACTGCGGATTCTCGTTTCGCAGTTCCGTGTCCTTCGGACAGGAACACTCTTCGAAATCCGCAACGACAACATGTACCAACCGTCAGACTGTCTAAAAACCTCTTTCCATGAAAGAATTATTTGGGTAGCTGACTTTAAAAAGAATAAAATATTGAAATCTCAACGGCTTAATTTTACTTTTTAGACAGACTGCCGTTAGCAACAATACAAAATAACCAATACAAATGAACAGAAAGATTTTTTTATTAATACTAGTAGCAATACAATTTGGAAGCTATGCTTCCGCACAAAAAATCAACTATGAACTTATTCGCCCTAAACAAACACTGACAATTACTAAAGAGAAAATTGACACCCTGAGGCTAGTTATTGAGAATTTCCATCCCAATGCCTATTTAGGAATCGACACAGCTTCGGTTGACTCTGTAGCTGCTAAAATTTTAAGTGATAATGAAGGTAGATTATTAAATGAGGTTGATTTTACCCTGGAAATGAGACGTCTTACCGATTTGTTTCATTATGTAGACCCACACTTAATTTATTATCCCAGTTTACAAGTAGATAGTGGGTTTCAAGGAAAATTTAAGGACATTAAATCTTTGCCTTTTGAAATTTATAATATTAATGACACTTTACTGATCAAAAAATCATATACAGAAAGTTTAAAAAAGGGTGATCAACTATTATCTATAAATGGATATGAAATAGATGAATTTAAGAAATATATTTATCCAACATGGAGATCAATTGACGGATACGTTATGCAGTTGCAATCTCAATTAACCTATTCTGAAAACTATCAAATCGTTGTTAATAGAAAAGGAGCAGTTAAAGAATTTACCGTAGATGGTGTAGGTTTTAATCATGCAACCGGAGAAAGGTATTGCACAGGGCATGTAATTGACGAATATGCAACGGGGTATTGTAAAATATCGAGTTTTACGGGGAATAAAATTATCTACAAAGAACTAAAGAAGCAGATAGAAAAAACCAGAAAAAAAGGATATCGAAATTTCATTATTGATTTAAGAGGGAACACAGGGGGAAGTGGTTATAAATTAGATGCAATGTTTTCATTACTATCTGATAAAGATTCTTTGACTTATATGAAATCTCAATTCATAAAAGTTTCATCAAAAACGGAAAAGGATTACAAATTTCTTAAAAGCCATAAAAGAGGTGAACTTGTTGAGTTTCCAGATAAACTGACATTTCGTAAAGTGCCTCTAAAAAAAGGCCTTTACCAGGGAGAAATGAATTACTATTTGATGATTGACAAATCAACAGCTTCTGTTGCCGCTTCATTTGCAAATATCTTCCAATATAACAATTTAGGAAGGCTGGTTGGAGAATCACTTGAACACAATTCATTATTTTTTGGAGATGTAATAAGTACATGGGCTTACTCCAATTTAATTGTTTCGACTGTTCAGTATAATGAGAATACCAAAAAATCAGATGGAATCTTAGTGCCAGATATTGAAATCCCGTACGTGGCAAGGGAATATATGATGCAGGAAGATCCAATTTTGAATAGACTACTGAATAAATTAGAATAAAGTAAAGTTGCTAACGTAAAATGGGGTGCGAAAATGAGCTAAAAAATGATAAATTTGAGTAAAATCTAAACGACTGAAAATCAGTAACTAGTTTTTGCGTTAGTCAGAAATTAAACAAAGATATAAAGTGGCAAGACCGACAACAAAAAAAGACTTAATTGAAGCAGCAAATTCGAACTTTGAAAAGTTGTGGAAATTAATTGATTCAATGACAGACAAAGAGTTGAATATGGAGTTTGATTTTTCTGACGATTTAAAGAAAAAGGAAGCGCATTGGAAAAGGGATAAAAATCTCAGAGACGTACTAATCCATCTCTATGAATGGCATCAGTTACTTTTAAACTGGGTTCAGTCCAATGTGACTGGAAATAAAAAAGATTTCCTTCCCAAACCATACAACTGGAAAACATATGGAGAAATGAACGTTGAATTTTGGAAAGAACATCAAAATACTAAACTTGAGAATGCAAGAGAAATGCTTAAAGAAAGCCATAAAGCTGTACTGGAAATAATACAGAAATTTTCCAATGACGAACTTTTCTCAAAACAATTTTTCGATTGGACAGGGACAACAACACTCGGAAGTTATTGCGTATCTGCCACTTCAAGTCATTATGAATGGGCGACAAAGAAATTGAAAGCACATAAAAAGAAGGTTACTGAATGAAAAAACGTGTGCTAACACAGTAGATATTTCAGGGCAGGGTTCGGTGGTACGCCAACTACGCCCCGATAGCTATCAAGAGCTCGTTTCGCAGTTCCGTGTCCTTCGGACAGGAACGCTCTCCGAAATCCGCCCCGACAACATGTCCCAACCGTTGTAGTACATTTGACGCAACTAAATATTAAGAATCTACATCTTTCTATAAAACAGAATTATGAAAGTCTTAAAATCATTATTTGCAACAATTATTATCGGATTGACTTTTACTTATTGTGATAAAGAAACTGATAATTCATCAATAGTTTGTGATAAATCAGTAATCGTAGATGGAGACCAGTACAATACTGAGCCAAATGATCAGCTTACAATAATTAGTGCTGAAATAGATAATAATTGTTTAAAAATAAATTTTGCATCAAGTGGGTGCAGTGGAAGTTCTTGGGAAGTAAAGTTAATTGATTCTGGAGTCATTCTTTATTCCGACCCTCCTCAAAGAAATTTAAGATTGTCATTGAAAAATCAAGAACTATGTGATGCTTATTTTGGAGAAGAAATAACATTCGATATTCGTGATTTACGAGTCAGTGGGAATAAGGTATTGCTATACCTAACGAACTCAGGAGATCAGGTTTTATACGAATATTAAAGGACTATTTCAGATTAAAAAACAATAGGATCAATTCATGTCAAAATGAAATAAAAACTGGGCATAACAATTGTAAATTGCATTGCGGGGTTCGTGGGGTGTCGTTTGCTGGATTCTCATAACATTGAGGAACGCTCTCCGAAATCCCGCCACGAGCTTATGCCGCCACACCACCATTGGCAGTAATGCAATAACAGACCGAAATTGAAGATTGACAAATAATGTAGATAGAAATTAATAACGAATGAATTGGATACTATTAATAATTGCCGGACTTTTTGAAGTTGCCTTTGCGGCTTGTCTTGGAAAAGCAAAAGAAGCAACAGGAATTGAAACAACTTATTGGTACATCGGATTCTTGGTTTCTCTGGGAATAAGTATGTTTCTTCTTGTAAGAGTGACCCAGCAACTACCTATTGGTACGGCATATGCGGTATGGACAGGCATTGGTGCCGTTGGAACAGTTTTAATTGGAATATTGATTTTTAAAGAACCAGCAACATTTTGGCGACTATTTTTCATTACTACCTTAATTGCTTCAATTATCGGACTGAAAGTAGTTTCACATTAAAAACGGACAAAAAACAATAAAAGCACATACTGCCAACAATGGGTATAAAATATAGGGCGGACAGTGGTTCCCGCAAGTTCTCGGCACTTCGCATGTTCCGTGTCCTTCGAACAGGAACGCTCTCCGAGAATTTGTACCGACAACATGTACCAACGTTGTGGCCCATTTAAACGATAATATAAATAGACCAAAAAAGTGCAGATAAATGTAGAAAACTTAGAATTAAGAAAACTCGACAAGAATGACTTGAGAACTTTGATCAATTGGGCAGAAAAAGAAGGTTGGAATCCTGGCGAAAACGATTTTGATGTGTTTTGGAAAACCGACCCAGACGGATATTATGGATTTTATTTTAAGGATACATTAATTGCCGGAGGAGCTGTCGTTTCTTATAATCATGAGTTTGGATTTATGGGATTGTTTATCGTTCATCCTAATTTCCGAGGCCAGGGAATTGGAAAAAAGTTGTGGTATTTAAGAAGAAATCTTTTAATTGGAAGACTTAAGGACAGTGCAACTATTGGCATGGATGGAGTAGTTGAAATGCAGCCTTTTTATGAAAAAGGAGGCTTTAACATAGCCTTTAGAGATGAAAGATATGAGTGTGTCGGTCAAAAAATATCAGTTGGCAGTGCCCTATCGATTATTAAAACAGCGGATTTTGAAAAATTGGTTGATTACGATTCAGAATGTTTGGGTTATGAGAGGAGAGAATTTTTAAAGAATTGGCTAGTGATTCCCCATAGCAAATCCTTCAAGTTTTCGGAAAAGAATGCGATTAATGGTTATGCAATCGTTCGAAAAGTTAATTCTGGGTATAAGATAGGTCCTCTGTTTGCAGATACTGTTGAAATTGCTGAGGAGTTATATAAAGCATGTTTAAACTCGGCTATAGGAAAACCCGTGTATCTTGATATTCCCGTAATAAATAAAGGAGCGGTTGGATTAGTGAAGAAATATAAGGCCAAATATATTTTTGAATGTGCGAGAATGTACTATGGTAAGCACCCGAAAATGGCTGTTAATAAAGTATTTGGAATAACAACGTTTGAATTAGGATAAAAACTGGTTACAACCATAGCTATAATTTTTTGTGGTTTTGTGCCACACCAAACGAAAAAGAATAAAGCAACGGCTGATTTTGCAGCAGGAGTGAGCCTGCAGGTGATTTAATAACTAATCATGCACAAACGTGTTACCGGTAAGTTTGAAAATTAGTAACAATTGGATACATAACGGAATGAAAAAATATAGAATTGGACTAATTATCGCAGCAACAGCAATAATAATTGTAGAATTCTTTATAATTGACTACAGAGATTTATTTGGTTCTGATAACAAGGGAAACTATGCAGTAATGTTGGCTATGCTAATGCTAATAATCAGTCAGATTTTATCTTTCAAAACTGACAAGGGAAAAATTGATAATTAGATAAATACAAATTAAACAAATCCTGCCCGAAGTCTTTCTTGCAGCAACGCGCCTCGAAATCTGCCCCGACAACATATAAGTAACCGTCATACAGGCTAAAAACAAAATACGGTAAATCATCGGCTTTATTCTACAAGCTCTCACCACCTAAAATTTTTACTACCTTTGCGGTCAATTGGTAATGCATATGCATTTAAAGGGAATCCCGTTAAAGTCGGGAGCTGTACCCGCAGCTGTACGCCTTACTTAAATTAATTGTACTTCGGCCACTATTCTGAATGCTCAGGATGGGAAGGCAGCAATTAACGAGGCAAGCCAGAAAACCTGCCAATTTTAAACAATGAACGAACTTCGGGGACAAAGTTTCGGATTCATTCTTAAAATGATTCTGCTTTTATCCGGGTAAATCTTAGAATAAATGACTGTTAAAAGAGCGATCCTTTCGTTTTTAGTTTTTTTGACCGGTTTTTCTGTTTTTGCACAGAAGGTACAGCGTGTAGTATCACTTGCGCCGTCGGTTACCCAAATTCTTTACCAGATTGGTGCCGAAGATAAACTGGTTGGTTGCACCAGCTTTTGTTTTGTGGCACAAAAAGACGATGTTCCGCAAGTAGGTAGTGCCGTTGATGTGAATGTGGAAACTTTATTTGCATTAAAACCAGATTTGGTGCTTGCAATGAAGCTAACTAAATCACAGGATATTGAGGCGATAGAAAAACTCGGGCTCAAAGTGGAAGTAATGGAAACTCCAAAGAATTTTAACGAGATTTGCGAACAGACTTTGCATATTGGCCAACTGGTAGGCGCGCAGGAGAAAGCGCAAAGTGAAGTTGCGAAAGCCCGAAAAAGAGTGGCGGAAATAACAGACCTGGCTCAAGAAAATTCACATAATAAAATATTTTTTCAGTTAGGAGCCAACCCGGTTTTTACGGTGTTGGACCATACTTTTATGAGCGATTTTATTACGTTTTGTAACGGTATAAATATAGCTGCCGGTTTAACCAAAGGTACAATTACCCGCGAGAGTGTGCTGGTACAAAATCCAGATGTAATAATTATTGCAACTATGGGCGGCTTTGGCGCCGAAGAAATGCAAGTCTGGGAAAAATTCGAGCAGATAAATGCTGTTAAAAACAACAAAGTATTTTTAATTGATTCCGAAACATCTTGCAGTCCAACGCCTGCTAATTTTGTGAGCGCGTTAGAAGATGTGTACCGGTTTGTAAGCGAATAGTACTGAAGCATGAGAAGTAAATATCTGAAATGGGGGCTTTTTTTTCTGGTGTTGTTTTTTTTGCTTGTGGTCTCTATCGTAATCTCGTTATTGTCGGGCGAAGTTAGCCTAAGCATTTGGGATTTACCGCAAATACTGGCACACAAAAGTTCGATTGAATATACGGTTTTAACAAAAATCAGAATTCCGCGTCTGGTATTGGCGATAGCAGTTGGCGGTGGATTGAGTTTGTCGGGAGCCATTTTACAAGGTATTTACCGGAATCCTTTAGTTGAACCTTATACGCTTGGTATTTCAGGCGGGGCAGCCTTGGGGGTTTCTATTGCCATTGTATTTGGGTTGAATACCCTTACTTTTCTTGCATTGCCATTGTTCGGTTTTTTGGGAGCTATTGTTACGCTGTTTATGGTGTATTTCTTAAGTGCGAAACGAGAAGGCCTGAATATAAACAGTATGTTGCTTATTGGGGTGATGGTGAGTTTTGTATCTTCATCGGCCATGATGTTTTTAATGTCAACCACCACAACAGATAATGTACAAAGCATTGTTTTTTGGGTGATGGGTTCGCTCGACGAATCGAACGACACACTGATTCGGATTGCATTTTATGCTTCGTTGTTCGGATTGCTTGTTAGTTATTTGTTTGCGCAACCATTAAATGCTTTACGCCTGGGCGAGGCAAAAGCACGTCATTTGGGAATTAATACAAATCTTTCGGTTCGGATATTGTTTTTTCTGGCCTCGTTGTTAACCGGAATTGCAGTAGCGGTTGCCGGAGTAATTGGCTTTGTTGGTCTTGTAATTCCGCATACTATTCGTTTGGTAATAGGAAATGATTACCGTATTCTTTTGGGAGGCTCATTTCTCGGAGGTGCTATTTTCCTTGTTTTAAGCGATACGGTTGCACGTACAATCATTTCGCCCAACGAGTTGCCTATTGGCGTAATAACCGGCCTTGTTGGTGGTATCGTATTTATAATTGTATTGAGCCAGTCGCGTTCGAATTTTAAGTTGAATTAAAAAGTTTTAATGGAACCTTTCTTTAAAATAGATCATTTTTCCTGCGGATATCCGGGTAAGTTTGTTTTGAAAGATATAAATTTCGAGGTTCAGAAAGGAAATTTTGTAGGAATAATTGGCCCTAATGGTTCCGGTAAAACAACCCTTTTTAAAGGAATTGCTGCTGAACTTTATCCTTTATCAGGAAAAAGTATTTTGAATGGTACATCTATTCAAAAAATGGATTTGAAAACACGCGCTCAAAACGTTGCTATTGTTACGCAAACAATAGAAGCTGGCGCGATGACAGTTGAAGAATATGTGTTGATGGGGCGTTTGCCTTACCGCAGGCAATTTCAGTTTTTCGAAAGCAGAGAAGATATTGAAATCGCCCAAAAATACATGAAACTCACAGGTGTTGATAGGCTGAGATACAAAAATATGAACGCGCTTAGTGGTGGGGAACAGCAGCTTGCAGGAATTGCACGCGCACTAACTCAGGAACCTCAACTGTTATTGTTAGACGAACCTACTTCGCATCTCGATATTTCTCACCAGGTTCAAATCCTTAATTTAATCCGGCGTTTAAGTCAGAAGCTGAAACTCACAATTCTGATGATTATTCATGACTTGAATCTCGCCGGGGAATATTGCGATTCTTTGATAATGATGAATAATGGCCGTTTACACAAAACCGGTTCGCCTGCAGATGTTTTAAATTATCAGGATATTGAAGCAGTTTATGAAACTGTTGTGATAACCCGAACAAATCCTGTTTCAGGGAAGCCTGTTGTTTTTCTCGTTTCAGAAAATGTTCTTGAACAGAAACAACTTGATGGACGATCGTAAACAGACGTTTGCAAAATACTTCTATCGAGTTTCTCCTTGTTTTGTAATGTGTGCTTTGCATTTGTCATAATATGCTGTAATGTGTATGCATCATTAAGTACAAATGTGCATTTTAATCTTATTTTTCAGTTAACAATGCAGCTTCTTAAATAAAGAAAAAAATCTGCAATTAAGTTTTTAACTACATTTGAACATAATTGAAAGATCAATAGTATTTACGTTTAAAAATGAGTGAAGCCAGAAATAATAAAAAAAGTGATCACGTGCCGGAGCCGACTTTAAGGCGCCTGCCAACTTATTTGTTTTATCTGGAAAAAATTAGGGAAAAAGGAGAGCTTACAATTTCTGCACCGGTGATAGGGAAGGCATTAAAATGTGATCCTACGCAAGTTGTTAAAGATTTGTCAGTAACCGGCGTTAAAGGGAAGCCCCGTGTTGGTTACAACATTTATGAATTGTGTCACGCTCTCGAAGACTTTTTAGGATTTAATCGCGTAAACGAGGCTTTTTTGGTAGGAGCAGGAAATCTTGGTGCAGCACTTATGTCTTACCAGGAGCGGCAAACGCTTGGTTTTAAGATAATCGCTGCATTCGATGTGGACAAAGATAAAATTGGGCAGCAGGTTGGAGGTACGCATATCCTGGAATACAGCAAGTTGTTTAATTTGTCGAATCGATTGAATGTGAAAATCGCTATTCTGACAACACCAAATGAAGTAGCGCAGGATGTTGCTGAAGATTTAGTGAATTGTGGAGTGAAAGCTATTTGGAACTTTACTTTGACAAATCTGGATTTGCCTGCAAATATTATCGTACAAAATACGTCGATGAGTGCGTATGCAGCTGTATTGTTGCAACGGCTCAAAGATGCATCAGAATAACAAATTAAAATTTATTACCATGAAAGTAACAATAGCTTTATTTAAATGTTTGGAATCGGTAATAAGGAAAAAATTCTTTAAATCCTTAAAGTCTGACAAAAGTCATGAATGTGATGTTTTGAAAGAAAGAGTTGCAGAAGCCGCTTCGAAAGAAGAGAAAGAGCACCAGGAAGAATATGCTTATAGCTACGGAATGACTACTCGCTGGCAGACTTTATAGCTCTATTTATCACACTTATTGAGGCCCGTTTATTGAATAATGGTTGGCTTTGCTTAAGTTTTAGCAAACAGTTTTTTGTGGCAGTGTACGAAGTAGATTTTGTTAACTTAGCATGCTATAAAAACAACTAAATTTTAATAAAATGAAAACAACCTTATTGCTTGTGTTTTTATTGTATCTCGGAATTGCCGTTAACGCACAAGATGTGAAACGTCCAGATCCTCAACCGGCGCCCGAAACATCAGAGGCATTTAAAGTAGGAATGGCCGGCTATACTTTTGTGAAATTCGATTTGCAGACCGCTCTTGAAACGATGCAACGTTGCGACGTACATTATTTGTGTATTAAAGATTTTCATCTTCCGGTTAACAGTACTGCCGAAGAAATCAAAGCATTTCACGAAAAATGTGCAGAATATGGTGTAAAAGGTTATGCCGTTGGTCCGCTTTATATGAAAACTAAAGAGGATGTCGACAAATATTTTGATTACGCCAAAAGGGTGGGAGTAAAACTTATTGTTGGTGTTCCGAATTACGAGCTTTTGCCATATGTTGATGAAAAAGTAAAAGAATACGACTTTAATTATGCAATACACCTTCACGGACCGGATATTAAAATATACCCTGATGCAGAAGACGTTTGGGAGCATACCAAAGATCTTGATCCACGGATTGGAATGTGTTTGGATATCGGTCATGATACCAGAAACGGAAAAGACCCGGTTGCTGATTTAGAAAAATACCATACACGTGTTTTTGACATGCATTTAAAAGACGTCACCGGAGCTACTAAACTTGGATATTCCGTAGAAGTAGGTCGTGGTATTATCGATTTTCCGGCATTGGTGAAGATGATGAGGAAAGTAAACTATACCGGAGTTATTAGTTTAGAGCACGAACGTAATATGGATAACCCTTTCATGGGAATTGCAGAATCATACGGCTATTTCAGGGCGATGATTGACGCAACCAAATAATATATATTTGAAAGTTCGAATGAAGGCGCTGACATTTGTCGGTGCCTTTTTTATTGAAAACCCTTTTCAAGTTGCCTATTCAAACTGAAATTTAAGAACACGAATCACATCTAATTTTTTACTTTTGTGAAGTGTTGAAGTGGTATAAAATATATAAGCGAAATATTTACGGAGTAATGGGAACATTGGTGTTCCACATTCTTTTGTTTTCTGCTTTTCTGCTGGCAGATGTTGATATTAAAGGAAATGCTAAAGAAGAGCTTATCTTAATTGAGTTTCCTGAACTTCCGGCTGAACCTGAAATTGAGGAACAAGTAGAAGAACAGGTAGAAAGTGCAGCAGATATTCCTTCTGCAAACCAGCAAAGCAATATAGCCTCTAATCGAACGGCTACTGAAAATACAACAACTTCAACAGAAGATTTTTTTGATAACGATTACATGCAGGAAATTGAAGCAGCAAAGCAGCTGCGTTCGAGTGTAAATAATAATCTGTCGAAAGAAACCGTAGATATGAGTGAAATTGAAATGCCTGTTGAAACAACGGAAGGAATGGACAGGGATTCGATTAAAAACATCATATATGCGGGTGAGAGCAATATTAAATATTACCTTACTAATCGTTACCACGTTAGTTTGCCTGTCCCTGTTTATTTAGCTCAAGGTGGAGGAACTGTTATTGTGGATGTTAAAGTCGATCAGCAAGGTAGAGTTGTTGAAGCTGTAGCCCGACAGAACAGGTCGGTACGCGACAAACAGATTTTCTTGTATGCTCAGGAAGCAGCGTCCAGAACACGTTTCAATGCAGATTCGGGGGCTCCATCTATCCAGGAAGGCACAATTCATTACACTTTTATAGCGCAGTAAAATCCATGTTAAGGATTTTTGATGTTTAACATGATTTAACAACTTTCGTTTGCTGCATTTCGCCCGAGCTGCTATCTTTGCAGTACGTTTATTTTCATAAGTTTAGGTTTAGTTAGGTTAGTTAGTTTAATGAGAAAAGGATGGGTTGTTGAACCCGTCCTTTTTGTTTTTCATAATTTTCCATTTATTTTTCTTCTTTTTAATATAATTTCTATCTTTAGCACACAATGTAATTCGTTGTTAATTAGATGAGTTGCAGGTTTCTGTTCCAATTGTTAGTAAAGTTGTGAATAGAATAATTTTAAATAGAGGGTTACCTTTTACCGTTTAATCGAATAATATAATAGTAAGATGATAAGCTATACGGATGCGCAAATCCTGAAAGGAATCTTAAGACATGATAATTTAATTTTACAGTACATATACAAACAGTACTACTATAAGGTAAATTATTTTATTAAGAAAAACCAAGGAAGTGAGGATGATGCCAGTGATATATTTCAGGAAGCGATTATCGTAATTTATAGAAAATTAAAAGAAAACGATTTAATTTTCGAAAAGAGTTCTTTTCAAGGTTATTTATTTTCGGTGTGTAGATTTTTATGGTTGAAGCAACTCGAAAAAAGACGGATTGAACGTGAGAAACTGAATGATTCGTTACCCTATCAGGAAGACATTTATGATGACAACCTGGTTGAATTGGTAGATAAAAACGAAAAATACGGTTTGTACCAGAAGCATTTTAAAACCCTTAGTTCAGACTGTCAGAAGTTATTACAACTGTTTTTTGAAAAAGTCTCATTAAAAGAAATTGCAAAAATAATGGGATACAAAACGGAGAAATACGCAAAAACCCGAAAATACAAGTGTAAAGAGCTGCTTATTAAGCGTATTAAGCAAGATACAGAATTTAAAAAGATACTTGAAGATGACACCTAAAGCAGAATTTTTTGGACGCATTGAAGACTACTGTCTCAATTTATTGGACGCAAACGAAAAACAGGAATTTGAACGAGAGTTAACCACAAACGAAGAATTAAGAGAAGAAGTACAACTTCACAAGGACATTCAGGCCGCAGTATTGGAATTGGATGTGCAAAACCTCAAATCAACCCTCAACGAAATTCATAAAGAAAACGTAGTTACCCCAAAAGAAAATGGGTCTTTTGCTCTTCTTGAAGAGTTGAAAGAAGTAGAAGAAATGAATGATGAGCTTACTTTTGAAGAGCTTATTAATAGTTTCGAGTCACTACCCAAAGTTCACGTTTATCAACATGAAAAGACTTTGAACGAAAACGTACACCGTTTTTATGAAGAACAACAGAATGGTGTTGATGTAAACGGAATTGAGGAAGAAGAGCTGAATGGTTTCGATATGACAGATCTGGAAGGTCTTGAAGAAGCTGTTTTGGAAACTGATATTTTAAATCTCCGTGATACATTGCAACAAGTAGCCAAATCTGTTGAACCACAGTATTCGGTTGAAGAAATCGACTCATATTTGAGTGGAGAGATGGGAGACGATATTCTTGCTGAGTTTGAAGTAGAAATGAAGCAAAACAGATCGTTGTTGGAAGAAGTGAGCCTCCACAGGGATATTGAAGGAGCCATAGAAGAATTTGACATAATGAGTTTGCGTGATGAAATGAGGGGTATTATGGACTCTGAAACCTCATGGAATGTGAGTGAACAAAATATTGAAGATTTTATAGATGGTATCCTTGAGGAAGATTTACTGGAAGAATTTAATGCGGAATTGAAAGAGAACACCGACCTAATGGCTGAAGTTTTTCTTCGTGAGCAGATTAATAGTGCCGTAGGCGAAAAAGATATTCAAAACCTTAGGGCTCAATTGTCTGATGCTAGAAATGCAGCAGAAACCAAAGAAGTAAAATCGATTGTGATGCCACAGTTTGATCTCCGATCAACGCGATTCTGGAGAAATAGTGTTGCAATGATTGTTGTTCTGGTTGGTTTGGCAGGTGTTTTAAGAACGAATGTAAATTCGGTTGATAATACTTACGATAAATATTTTGAGAGTCCAGTCTGGGCTTCAGAACGTTCTGCAACAAACAGTTTAGACGATATTCAAACTGCAAGGTTGTTTTATCAGAATGCCGACTACAGTAAAGTGGTCACCGTTTTAGACAACGCGTCATTGGCTAAAAACGAAATGTTTGTAGCTCACTTTTATAAGGCTTTGAGTTACCAAAATTTGAATAAGCTTGATAAAGCTATTACTGAATACTCAAAAGTGATTGACGATGGCGATAATATGTACATAGAGGAAGCTGAATGGTACAGATCACTTTGTTATCTGAGGCTGAATAAGAAATCAGAGGCCAAGAAAGAATTACTGGCAGTAATTGATCGCAAAGGGTATTACGAGAACGACGCAAAAGCAATAATTAGAAAATTAAAATACAGTATAAAATAGATTAAATTGTTCGATAGATTGATTCGGTTTATAAATACACATTCACCTTTTCAAATAGATTGAATCAGTACTAAAAGAAATACACATTCGATACACATTCAAGAAATTAGATTAGATTCATATACACATTCAGGAAGCTCGCCTTTTTTGGCGGGCTTTTCTTATTCTTAGTCCCTGATCAGTAGCAAAAGCGAGTATAAGAACAATGAGCACTGCAAAAAAGTACATATCGTGGCTTGTATATATTGGTGATTGATCTCCGATACATTTAAAACTCATCCAATAGTGAGGATGGGCCAGCCTGGAATTCGAGTTTTCAAGATATTTTATTTTGGCCAATCGAAGTGCTTCATCTTTTGTTTTACCGTTTTTCAAGTTTTTGTAGAATGAAGTCATGATTTGAGTGCCTGCATTATCTTCAACTTCCCATAACGACATAACAATCGAAGGGCAGCCTGCAAACAGGAAACCACGAGCTAGACTCATCAAACCTTCTCCTTTTTGCATTTTTCCGATTCCAGTGTTACAGGCACTTAGTACGGTAAGACGTACATTCTTTAAATCGAGATTGTATATGTCGGCAGTATTAAGCCAACCATCGGTTTCTAAACTGTGCTCTCCTTTTTCCGGAGAAAAAGCTAAACGGGAATATGCAGGTAGAGAATCATTAATATAAGCGTGCATGGCAAGATGGAGAACATCGAAATTTTGATTTAAGGCTCTGAAGTTTTCTTCAGTAGCATTGTCACCTCTGTAAATTTCTGTTCTAACGGTCTCTGCAATAGCATCAACCTCTTTTTGTACTCCTGGAAGGGGAAGTAGTGTGTAAGAGGCATTTGATAGCTCAAATTGCTCGGAATTGTATTTTGGAGCAAAAGCCAGAACCTCGTTTTGCAGGTGGCGTTTTTGTTTCTTATTGCCCATTAGAATATTCGCGGAGTTGGCATAATTAACATTAAAATCCCTGACAAGATATGCAAGCTGTGAGAAATCAATTAGTTTGCTGGTGTCTGGGAGTGATTTCAAAAGTCCATCAAAGGCTATATAGTTTAATTTGCCATCGGGGATAATAGTTAGATTCTTGTTTGCCAGTTCTGATTCAAAAGGCTGAATCAGAAGTTGGTACATGCTGTGTGCAGAGAGACAAAACTCGATTGCATCTTCATTACGCGTGAAAATATAATTTGGCGAGGTCATGAAATTAAAGATGTATTCCATTGAATTTGCCATTTGAGGATTGAGTTCCTGACGCGTAAACAGTTGCTTGTCTTTTGATATGACGAAAGTATAGAGCTCTGACAACGAATCTGATTCATTTAAGACATATTCCAATATAGCATCTTTCTTGCCCAGCATGTTTTGAATTTCATCAACAGACAACAATGATTTTGAGTACTTCAAGTTATAGTAGTCCGGATATTCTTCTTCCAGCATTCGGTTAAGTTCATCGCGTCTTCGATTGGCCTCAAAGACTTTGTTACTGTATTCAGAAAGAAGAGAACTGTCGGGACTGACGTTGCTGTTTTCCTCAAAAATCTTTTCGTTGTATATTGATATCGTGTTATTTAGTTTGCTCTCCAGTTCCAGTAAACTATCAGGAATCAAGCTGTTTTCCTGAGCCAGATCGTTAGAGATTTTATCAAAAACAGCACTGCTTTTTATTTGTTCTGAGTTGTTGAAAGCTAAAAGCAAGTGCTTTTCTTCATGATCTATCTCATAGGCCAGATAAGCTGTTTCAATTGTCTTGGCGAAAGTTTCATATTGTAATTTTGTTAGTTGAATTTTGCTTTCATCTCCCGATATTTCCATACGAGCCCGCTGTATTAGTTCGCCAATTATTTCGTAGTAGTTTAGTGCTTCTTCCAAATTAGTGAGGTAAGATGTAGATTGTTGTTCTTTGTCGAGTAGAGCCAATTCGTTATAGGTGTCAGCAACGGTTTTTAATAAGACCAAACAATCCGTAAATGATAAGGTATTATCCACGGTGAGTTGATCTATCTGTAGACTGTCTTTTTCAGTATATAAAGCTGAAAGACTTTTATGATACCATTCGATGGCTTTTCTTAAGTTTTGTTTTTTTTGTTGGCGAAATGAAAGAATATTTTCAGTGGCAATTGGCTTTTTCGAAAACAATCGCCCTTTGAATTCGTAATATCTGGATAGTTGAACACCTTTTTCTTTTTGAATTTGTACTATTATTTCACGCGCTTTCTCAAGATTATCTGTACTTTCTTCGAAATGAGAAATTGTTAACAGAAATTCTGCAAAGTTCAGATAAGAAATAGCAAGTTGCATATCGCCTTCTCCAAAATATTTGATCATTAAATTGATAGTATTCTCATAATAAATCTTCGCTTTATCGTATTTGTCTTGTTGTTGGTAAATTATTGCGATCAATTCGCTAAAATATATCTTGTTAAAATCGTCTGTTTTTTCGTAGTTATTAAGAAGGATGGATAAAGCATCCTCGTATTGCTTTAAAGAAGATTTTATTTCAGCAATTGCATAATAGGCATCATGAACACCAAAGATATCCACCGGTTCATCTCTTTTATAGGTTTCCAGCGCTTGCTGGGCGTAATAGAGGGCATTATTGTAATCCAACTTTGCACGATAAACATTTGAGATATTTTTATATAATCGACCTAATGATGAAAGGTTCGGATCATCTCGTAATAAATAACTCTTTTCGGCAAGTTGGTAGCTATTAAGTGCTAGATCATTTTGTCCTAAGTTAAAGTATCCAATTCCAACTGCCAAATATGCTGGGCCTAACCTGTAGTTCTCACTACCATAAGCCTTTTTCCTATATTCCAAAACTAGTTTAAATGTATCCAATGCTTCTGTATTTTTCCCCTCATTATTTAGTTGCATGCCGATACGACCTAGCTTTCTGGCTTCTTGCACGTACCAAACCGAATCTCTTTGCTGAGCTAGCAGTAGAAAAGGGGAGGATAAGAAGAGGGTAATTAGAGCAGCTATCAACGATTTGCCCATGATAAATATTGATTTTAGCACCAAAATAGAACTTTTTTAAAATTTTTTCAAAAATAGGGGGTTACCTTTTTGCTCTTTTTAGAATATATAAGTGAATGTGTATTTATAAAGTTTAACGAATTTAATCTATCATACGATGAAAAGGGTACAGGGACAATCTACAGAAAATACTTTTGGTTTTGGTTTTGACGTTTTAACTAACGAAGAAATGAACATGGTAAGAGGTGGAGAAGAAACAAGACCTAAGTCACGTCCAAAAGATATCTTTGATTTCGAAGAAGAATAGCCTATATACAGAACCAATTAAGTTGTTAGTACAGGGGGTTAAGACGGGACGCGTTTTAATTCCCTTTTGGTTAATTGTTTTTTAAGCTTCTTTTTTTCCTCTAAAAAGATCATATTTATTGAATTTGCATTTTAGTGCACCATTTAATAAATCTAATTTCTTATCAGGTTTTAAACCAACGTATTTCATGCTTTCGAGCGAAGATGTAAGTATCCAGGCTGTGTTTCCTGCATATTTGTGCTTTAATCGTTCGCCGATCATTTGATACAAACCATTTAGGTCGTTTTCTTTTAAACGTTCTCCATACGGTGGGTTTGTTACAATTAATCCTTCAGTAAAATCTGTATCTAAGTCTTTAAAATCAGACTTAGTGAATTTTATTTTGTTGAATACCAAAGCTCGTCGGGCATTGGTTTGGGCATTTAACAGGTTACTTCCCGAAATGTCAGAAGCATATATTGTATACCTGAATTCTCTTTTTGCAACAGGTTTTGTAACCTCATCCCACAATAGCGAATCATAATCGTTCCAGGATTGAAAAGCAAATTCCTTTCTAAATTTTGCTGTAGGAATATTTTGAGCAATCATTGCAGCTTCAATTGCTAAAGTACCTGAACCACACATTGGATCCATAAAATCTGAGTTGCCTCGCCACCCAGCAGTTAGCAACATACCAGCAGCCAAAACTTCGCTTAAAGGTGCGTCTCCTTGCTTTACCCGGTAACCACGTTTGTGTAGCGATTCTCCTGAACTATCAATTGATAGTGTACAACTATTTTCAAAAATATGTACGTTTATTATAATGTCAGGTTTATCAGTATCAACGTTTGGACGTTTGCTGAATTTTTCCCGAAAGTAATCAGCAATAGCGTCTTTTACTCTTAGGGATGTGAACATTGAATTTTTAAAGTCGCGTGAGTTAACAACCACACTGTCGATCCTGAAATTTTGATCCAGACTCAGGTATTTTGTCCATTCGATATTTTTGCATCTCAGATAAAATTGGTCTACATTTTTGAATTTGAATCGTTCTACTTCTTTTAATACCCGAAGTGCAGTTCGAAGAAGATAATTTGATTTGTAAATCATTTCAAGATTACCTTCGTAGAATACGGCACGATTACCTCTACGAACATTTTTGCCCCCAATATTTTTTATTTCTTTGGTCAGTACATCTTCCAGTCCGACCAGCGTTTTCGCAATGAGTTGAAAATCTTTCAAAACAGAATTTGTTATTAATTAGATACCTGCACCGTCGATAAACGGTAAATCTTTTGCTCGTTTTTGTACAACACGGGAATTTGGAGGAAGGTCCTTTGTTACCCATACGTTACCTCCTATTACTGATCCTTTTCCGATGGTTACTCGCCCAAGAATTGTTGCTCCTGCATAAATAACAACATCATCTTCCACAATTGGGTGACGTGGAATTCCTTTTATCGGATTTCCATGATCATCTAAAGGAAAACTTTTTGCACCAAGAGTAACTCCCTGATATATTTTTACATTTTTTCCAAGTATACAAGTGGAACCAATAACAACTCCCGTTCCATGGTCAATAGTAAAACTTTCGTCGATCTGTGCACGCGGATGTATATCAATTCCGGTTTCGCTATGCGCCATCTCGGAAATGATACGAGGAATAAGCGGAACCTGAAGTTGAAGTAATTTATGAGCTAAACGGTAGTTTGTGATGGCACGAATCCCGGGATAGCTAAAAATAACCTCACCAAAATTTTTCGCCGCCGGATCATTTAAAAATGTTGCTTCAACGTCCTTTACAGATAAACGGCGCAACTCGGGCAAAAACTCTATTAGAGCAATTGTAGCTTCTTCTGCTCTTTTGCGATGTTTTTCAACTTTGTTTACGGTTTCGTCTTCGCATTCAAAACACATTCCGGCCAATATCTCGCCACTTAACAACTGACAAAGCTCATCTACATAAACTCCCATATAATGCCTTGTAGTGCCTTCTCTAAGTGTTGTATTGCCAAAATATCCGGGAAACAGAATTTCGCGCACCAAGTCAATAATTTGACCGATGTTTTTGTTCGATGGCAACGGTTCTCCCTTTAAGTGCTGATAGCAAACTAATTTGTAAGAATCAGGATTACTCAATAAGTCGACCGTGTCTAAAACGCGTTTATTGTAGTTGTTTGTAGTCATACAAAATTCTTGTTATGCAAAGCTAATTACAATGGCTTTTAAATTACAGTTTAAACGAATTATTTTTGAAATTGTTGATTTATTCAAGCAATCCGTTTAGGCAAGAAATTGCATTTTGGGTTCTTTCTGTTCCTGTCCCGCTTACGATGTGGTATTGAAATCCATAACTTTTTATTTCATTCAAATATCGGGTATGAAGTTTTAAGCGGTTTGCCCCTCCGTTTTCACGCACGTCATCGGGCATCCAGGGTAGATCTGTATCGCACACCAAAAATAGGTCAATAGGCAACTTTTGAATACTCTCTTCAATCCAGCCTGGCACTTTTTGAAATACTACGTCAAACCAAACTTTTGTAATCAATAGCCAGGTGTCGAGAATGACTAGTTTGTGGTCAGATTTAGCCAACTTTTCGTATTGCTTAACTTGCTTACGAGCGATAAATTCTACATCTGAGAAAGTATATTTGTTTCCTATTTTCTGAACGTAGTCGCGTGCAAATTCGGGCTCGAAAGGAATCTCAAAGTGCTGACTGAGTTGTTCGGATAGTGTGCTTTTTCCGGTAGACTCGGCTCCTGTAATTGCTATTATTTTAGGATACTGCTTCAATTTGCGGGTTTTAAATCTTTTTTCCATTCAATATAGCCTAATACTGCCATTATTGTGTAAATAACAAATAAGATAACAGTAGGCCAAAGCCCTTTATAGACATACAGTCCTGCAGATACCGCGTCAACAAATATCCAGATTATCCAGTGCCCGATATATTTCTTTGCAAGCATCCAGGTGGCAACAATACTTAGCGCAGTAGTTAAAGTATCCATGTAAGGAACGTCGGAATCTGTAAAATTCAGTAAAATAATCAGTATAAAACCATATAGTATGAAAGTGGCTACAATTAGTTTTATTCTTAATTGTTTTGATGTCAGGCGAACCGGAATTTGCTGTTTCTCCTGTGGCTTTTTCCCCCGTAGCCAAAAATACCAACCATAAATACTTATGATAACATAATAAACTTGCAATCCCATATCGGCATATAACTTGGCCTGAAAAAAAACAACTACATACAAAACTGAGGTAAGTAGTCCGGTTGGCCAGGTTAAAATATTTTGCCTTATGGAGAAAAAAATGTACAATATACCAAGAATGGCTCCCAGTAGTTCAATTTTATTACTTAAGAGCCATTCCTGAACGATCTCAATCATAAACTATTATTCGGTTGTAACCAACAGGTTGTTGTATTCTTTTTGGTTGTCTAAAACTTCAAGCGCTTTGGAAATAACATCGTCATCGTCATTTAACACCTTAAACATATCGTTTCTCGAGAACAAATCGCGTGCAATGTAGGCTTTCAATTCTTTTCTTAAACTTTCTTTTACAAATTCCAGACTTTCTTCGTCTTTTTCAACACCTTCTTTTACACCGCGCTCTACAACTTCAGCAACCACGCTATCTGTAATTTTGAAATTCTCGTTAAAAGCTTCAAAATCGGAGTATTTTTGATGTATCGATTCACGGTTTTGATCAACAAAATCAAGCACGAAATTATAGGTTACATTTTTTCTCCTTAGTTTGTTTAAGTAACTGTAATGGTGCGAAGTGTCGAGAGGAACAAATATGTCGGGCATAATTCCGCCACCACCATATACATTGCGTCCGTTAACCAGTGTTTTGTGCTTCAAATCGTCATCAAAATGAATACTGTCAGCGCTGAACATTTCTCCGTTCGACATTCTGTTGAAATAGTCCTTTTTATACTCGCCAACTCCGTCATCATAAGGTTTTTGGATACAACGTCCGCTTGGTGTGTAATAGTGCGCAGTTGTTAAACGAACCATCGAACCATCCGTTAGAAAGAAAGGTTTCTGAACCAAGCCTTTTCCAAACGAGCGGCGGCCTATAATTAGTCCACGATCCCAGTCTTGCACTGCACCCGAAACAATTTCACTTGCAGAAGCAGTTCCTTCATCGGTAAGGATAACGAGGTTTCCTTTTTCAAAATATCCATTGTTTGTGGCATCATAATCTCTTTTCGGATCGTTTCTTCCATTGGTATAAACAATCAAATGGTCGTCGTTAAGAAATTGATCAGATATGGCAACGGCAGCATTTAAATAACCTCCACCGTTTCCACGAAGATCGAGAACCAAATTTTGTAAATTCTGTGTTTTAAGTTCTTTAATAGCTTCTTCGAATTCATCATTTGTAGTAGCCGAGAACTTATTCAATTTGATATAACCTGTTGATTCGTCGAGCATATAAGATGCGTCTAAACTAAAAATAGGAATTTTATCTCTAATGACTTTAAAATCGAGTGGGGCTGGCGATGTTTTTCGAACAATCTTTAAATTGACTTCGGTGCCTTTTTTGCCCCTTAATAAATCAAAAACATCGGAGTTCTTTAATCCTATTCCTGCAACGTTTTTACCATCAACCTCCACAATACGGTCGCCGGCACGTAAGCCAACTTTTTCAGAAGGTCCGCCGGAAATGGTTGTAGTAACCAAAAGCGTGTCTTTGTATATATTAAAAGAAATCCCGATTCCTTCGAAATTGCCTTTTAATCCCTCGTTCATTTTTGCCACCTCTTCTTTCGAAATATAGGTGGAGTGGGGATCTAATTCACTTAAAAGATGAACAATCGCATCTTCAGTTAATTGCTCCACGTTGGCAGAATCAACGTAATAACCGTCAACCAGGCGCAGAAGTCGTGCGAATTTTAGTTGGTTTTCCTGAACGGTTTCTTGTGCTGATGCCTTACCAAATGGTATTGCCAAAACAATGGCTAGCAATAGTAATCCCCAATTACTTATTTTTCTTCCTGCTCTACTTTTCATATACTCACTTTTTTACGCATCGTTCGTTTAATTGCAACGATGCCAAATTTCTAACAACTATTCCCACTCAATTGTTGCAGGCGGTTTTGAGCTGATATCGTAAACAACACGGTTTATTCCTTTAACTTTATTAATGATTTCGTTCGACATTTTTGCCAGAAAATCGTATGGAAGATGTACCCAGTCGGCTGTCATCCCATCGGTAGAAGTTACTGCCCGCAAGGCCACTGTATTTTCATACGTTCTTTCGTCTCCCATAACACCAACCGATTGCACCGGAAGCAGCATTACGCCTGCCTGCCAAACTTCGTCGTACAATCCCCATTTTCGTAATCCGTTTATAAATATAGAGTCAGCTTCCTGCAACATTCGTACTTTATCGGGGGTAATATCACCTAAAATACGAATGCCCAATCCCGGTCCCGGAAATGGATGGCGACCAAGCAACTCCTGCTTAATGTTGAGTGCTTTTCCTACACGGCGAACTTCGTCTTTAAAAAGAAGCTTCAGTGGTTCAACAACTTTTAGCTTCATTTTTTCGGGAAGACCTCCAACATTGTGGTGCGATTTTATCGTTGCAGAAGGACCGTTTACCGAAATCGATTCAATAACATCGGGATAAATGGTTCCCTGCGCCAGCCACTTTACATCTTTTATTTTTTGCGCTTCATCGTCAAATACCTCGATGAAGTTACGTCCGATAATTTTTCTTTTTTGCTCCGGATCGGTAACTCCTGTAAGGTCGTCCCAAAATTTCTGACGGGCATCTACTCCTATAACGTTTAACCCCATATCCTGGTATGAATGCAGCACATCTTCAAACTCATTTTTCCGAAGAAGTCCGTTATCAACAAAAATACAAGTAAGGTTTTGCCCGATCGCTTTATTAAGCAAAACACCGGCAACCGACGAGTCAACACCTCCTGACAAACCAAGAACTACTTTATCGTTGCCCAGTTGGTCTTTCAATTCCTTCACAGTAGTTTCTACAAACGAATCCGGTGTCCAGTTCTGTTCGCATCCGCAAATTTCTGATACGAAGTTTCTCAGCAACTGTTTGCCTTCTGTTGTATGGTAAACTTCGGGGTGAAATTGGATTGCCCAGGTACGTTCGCCGTCTACCTTGTAAGCGGCAAAGTTTACATCTTCAGTAGATGCAATTACTTTATAGTTCTGAGGCAAAGTAACAATTGTATCGCCATGAGACATCCAAACTTGCGTGTGCAGGCTCATATTTTTGAATAAAATGCTGTCGCTGTCGATAAAACCGAGATTGGCCCGTCCATATTCGCGTGTATTTGAAGGAGCCACCTCACCACCGTAAAAGTGAGCCATATATTGAGCTCCATAACAAATGCCAAGAACCGGTAATTTCCCTTTTATTTCAGAAAGGTCGGGACGCGGCGCATCTTCGTCGCGAACCGAATAAGGGCTACCCGAAAGTACCACTCCTTTTACGCTTTCGTCGATCTTAGGATGATTATTGTACGGATGAATTTCGCAGTAAACATTTAACTCCCGGATCTTCCGTCCGATTAACTGTGTGTACTGCGATCCAAAGTCAAGGATCAAAATCTTTTCTTGCATCTGTTATAACTTTATATAGAGTGAAAGCACAAAAGTATAAATATAGTCTCAAAACCTATCTATATCAAACTTAAAATGACGTGCTTGTTAACAACACCCAAACTTTTCAACACTCTTAACATCCTAAACAAAATTAAGTCTGAATTGAAACGTTTACCTTTTGTGTTGGGTATTATTTGTTAATTTTGAGCCGTATTATTTAAGAAATTTTTAAATGAAGATTTTTCTGAACGTTTTACTTTTCTCCCTTTTTGCAGTTTGTGCTACGCCAGTTCTAGCGCAGAATGTGCGCTCAAACGAGATTGTAGTTGTTGATAGGAAGAAGTTTATAATGCATACTGTGCAAACCGGAGAGACCGTTTATTCGCTTACCAAAAAGTTTAAAGTAGAACGCTCGGAACTGGAACATTACAATCCAGGACTTGAAAAAGGCCCAAGCATCGGTGATGTGCTTAAAATCCCTTACAAAAAAGGTGCTGACCTTTCAGTAAATCAAACCGTACAGAAGGGAGTGCCTGACGGTTACCATCCGTATAAAATTGAATCGCGGCGCGAAACGGCTTATTTTATCGCAAAAGAAAACGGAATAACAGTTGAAGAGTTGTATGCGGCTAATCTCGGAATACGGAGGTTTAAAAAAGGCGCAATTCTGAGAATTCCGTATTGGAATGCGCCAGAGCCTATCGAAAAAGAAGAAGAGGTCAATTTTGCAGATAATTCTTCCGCTCAGGAAATAACAATTCATCAAGTTGTTTCAGGCGAGACTTTATACTCAATTTCAAAAAGATATAGCGTTCCTGAGGCTGAGATTCTTGCTTTAAATCCGAATGCCAATAACTTAAAAGCAGGAGCAATTCTGAATATTCCTGTAAAAGAAAACGTAGAAATTGAGCCCGTTTCCGGAGAACCGGAGAGCGAGTTTAGTGGAAAATATTTTGAGCACATTATTGAATCAGGCGAAACTCTTTGGGGAACTACACGTCGCTATGGTATTTCTGAAGCTGAATTGAAAGCGCTGAACCCTATTCTGAATACAGGTTTTCCGGCAGGGGCAGTTTTAAAGATTCCGGTAAAAAGTGAAGCGAAAGTGGCACAGCCTGTTAATAACGAAGCGTTTGAAGAACATTTTGTTGAACGAGGAGAAACTTTATACGGATTATCGCGAAAGTATGATGTTAGTGTGCTCGATTTGATGAAGTACAATCCGGTTCTTGAAAATCGTAATCTAGTATTTGGCGAAACTGTTTTGATTCCGGTGAAAAATGAGGTTGAAGCACCCATCGAAAGTGACAATATTGTGATCTCTGACGAAATCGAAACTGAAAAACCGAAGCCTTCAGAGGACTTTTATAAAATGGACTTGACTGTTGAGGTGCCCGAAGGTTGTCGGCCCAATCAGCCGGGATTATTCTCTAATGAAACCTATAGGGTAGCACTGTTTTTACCATTGTATATTGAAGCCAACGATACACTGAACCGCGAAGATATGATGCTCGATTCTATATTGCTTAGCGCCGGTTTTGATGGTATTAAAAACGTGGGTACTTCTACATTGCTTATCGACTCAAATTCTAGCGATACTACTATTGAAGTGGAACGAAGAGAAGAGTTTAAAAAGTTTTACGGAAACTCCGAGAATTTTCTGCAATTCTACGAAGGCGTGTTGCTGGCGTTGAAAAAGCTTAAGCTACAAGGAACGGATATACAATTGCAGGTATTTGATACGCAGCATAATGCTGATTCAATTCGCAAGTTTATTACGCAGCCTGACTTTTTGGCAACCGATTTAATTATTGGCCCGATATATCCCGATGTTCAGCGAGATGTTTCGCAGATTGCTGCTAAAAACCGCATACCATTGGTTTCGCCGTTAGCTTCGCAATCCAACTTAATCAATTCTATTCCGTCGTATTTCCAGGTAAATCCATCGAGAGATTATTTGGCCGTTGAAACAGCTGAAATGGTTGCAGAGGAATATTATAACAGCAATTTTATAGTGCTTAAAAACGGAGATTACAGCGGTACGCCCGAAGTCCGGGTTGTGGATTTGCTGCAGGAAAAATTTGTAAATGCAGGAATCATGAGCCGCCGCGATGGAGTTAATTTTACGATTTATGATTTCAAGAATGAGGGGCCGTTTGGTTTACGTCGTATCATGTCGAAATCGAAAGAGAATGTTGTTCTTATCCCATCGTCAGATGAGGGAAGCCTTAGTATTTCTATATCGAACGTGAATAACCTGGCCAGCGAATACTCGATTACATTGATTGGTACGCATCGTTTTCCAAGTTATCAAAGTATTCAGTTGGATCACTATCATAACCTGAAATTGAAATTTGTAGCACCGTATTGGGTGGATTATTCGTCGCCTGCAACAATAAATTTTGTGGAGCAATTTAAAAGAGAGTTTAATACCGAACCCGACAATTTTGGTTTTCAGGGCTACGATGTGACAACATATTTTGTAGAGGCATTGGCTTCATTTGGCCGCGATTTTGCCAATTGCTTGCCTTACTTTCATACGAACCTTGTTCAGGGAAATTATCATTTCGAAAAGTATTCCGAATTTGGCGGATACATGAATCAAGGCGTTTCAGTAATTAGCTATACACGGGATTATGAAGTAAAACGTGAGCGTATTAAAGGACAACCACGACTGGTGATTGCCGAAACTGCAGAATAATTTTTACAAGGTTGTGAAATTTGGTTTGTTCTCAATAAAATGAATCGGGACACCCGAAACAAATGATTTAAGCCATTTGGTACAATATTTCATTCCGGCTTCTTCCGATTTAATATGTCCGAGGAAAATCACTGCTTTATTTTTTCCGAGATTCACCGCGTCGTTGGCATACAGATAAGTTTCCCATTCGCTAGCTTCGCCCGCTACAAGCACCTCTACATCATCGCGGTTGAGCATGCTAATATGCCGCTGGCCTCCGGGAGCTCCAACCATCAACGCCATTTTGGTAAATTTCATTTCAGGTTTGCCAATCACCCGAATGGTTTCAAGCCCAAGTGCCTTTTTTAACGATTCGCCGTATTCAGCAACACTTTGTTGCGGAAGTTTATAATGAATCAGTGATCCATCTAAAGCGTACGATTCAAGATTTAACTGATCGATCATTCCCTGGTAAATTCCATCGGGTTTAGTAGCGTGGATGTGATCGTGATAGCGAAATACAACCAGCTTATGCTTTTGGATATAGTCCATTTTTTCGTTGAAAACCGCATTGTCCAGCAAATTCTCAGTCTCGTCGAGATGGTTGTAAAAAACAGGTTCGTGGGTGATGATAAAGTTACATCCGAGTTCAACTGCTTTCTGCAGTGTAGGCACGTCGGCAAACATGCAAACAGCAATACCCCTTAGATTACTCTGCGGATCACCGGCTTTAAAAACATCTACCGTTTCAGTTTGCCAGTCGCAAGTAACATTTTCCTTCATGAGTGCAACCACCTCTTCCGGATTTTTAGGTGTATTTTTTTGAGCCGACAATAATAAGGGCAGTAGTAATACTATTGCCAGAATTGACTTTATCATTGGTTACAAATTTTGGTTGAACTCTTAAAAAACAACTGAAAGCTAACTCTTGTAAAAGAGTTTTCCGGTTATGAGCAAACTGGCAAATACCACAGCTGCAAAAATAAGGCTGCTAAATGCAATTTGCATACCACCCGAAAGTACATGTCCACTGGTGCATCCTCCTGCCATTCGTGCTCCAAAAATAAGTATAAAACCACCCACAAATGCCCAAATTGCTCGTTTGGCGTTTGAAGTGCCTTTATATTTTTTCCAGTTTTCGTGGATCAGTTTAAACTTGAATGACTTTGTAAGAACAGATCCTATGAAGCCAGCGAGAAAAGCTCCGGCCAAGAAAATCAATTCCCAGTTTCCGGGTTTCTGAATCTTTAAATAATATTCGTTTTGAGTAAGTCCAGCTAGTAAATCTGCAGTATAAGGATAAGTCGTTGAAGCTCCCATTGGTCTATTTGATCCATATTTGGAAAAGACAACAGCATTTAATATCGCCAGAATAATTCCGGCAAATAACCATCGAAGATTTTTCGACTTATCGTATTTATTCAGAATAAATGCCGCCGCTATAAATATGCCCCCAATAATAAATACCAGAATGAAAAAGAGGGTTTTATTTTCTACCGTCGATTGTAACGACAATGCTCCAAGGTTTGGCCCTAATATTCCGTTTATTCCCGGAAGAACCAGCGTATAAACCAAGCCTCCTAATAAACCGCCAACTATTCCAAGCAAAGCATCAAGCGATCCTTCTCCCAGGGAAATTGCAAGTGTTCCGGGACAATAACCTAAAATGGCCATACCCGCACCAAATATAATTCCCCCTAACACAATTCCTCCAATTATTAACGGCTTTACATGGTAGGATGCAAAACCCGCTGCAATTTCGAGGTTAATTAAAATTGCTCCGAGCCCAACTGCTACTGCAATAGCCTTAGCAACAGTTAGGTTGTCGAGTGTTGCCATACCACTAATTACGTTGTACTTATTTAAACTGGCATATCTCAGTGTAAGTCCAAATAGGAATCCAAAAATCAAAACAAGTGCTGTCATAACGAAAAAATTTAAACTAAAGTTTTTAGAAATCTCGGTAGTAATGTCGATTTTGAACGATTAAAGTTAGCTGCTATATTTTTATTTCAAAGTTTTTTTATGTTAAGATATTTTATGTGTTGTCAATTCTTCTGTGTACTAATGTTTTAGTAAGCTCATGTACCTTCTTCTGTTTTTACAATGTGAAGCACTCTGATTTTCTTTTGAGTTAAGTTTTTTGAGTTCCGCCAAGATCTCTTTTTGCAGGTTTATAACATCAGTAATCTTTAACATCCAGGCTCCGAGCCATCTCAAAACAAAAATTACTATTACCGGAAAAACCAACATTATAAATGGCCCAGCAGACCATGCTATGTCTTTAAATACTTCCATAATTAAAATCCAAGGTTTTACATATTTATAAGTTATTTCTTCGTGGAGGCACAATGGCCTGGTAGTAAAAAGCTTGCTCTATTCGCTAACGCTCCATTTCCACCAGATTTTTGCTTCGCCGGTTGAAAATTCGGTATGGCGTTCGGCTTTAACTCCGGGTTTAAACTCGCTGCCAAATCGTTCGTCCATGTTTACAAAACCCATATCACGGTCTTTCATATTACCAAGTATTTTACCAATCATGGGTAATGCCTTTTTGGCCACAACAAGCCATGGTACACCCGATCCCATAATATCTGTTACAATCTCGAAAGCATCGCCGCCCAGTGTCTTCTGAAGATCTGTTAGTGCATTGCCAATACTCCGTGTTGTTTTCCTGCTTTGCCTCAGATAAACCCGGGCTTTTATTCTATTATCTGCCGGAAATTCGCGTTCGATTACAAACATTCCATCAACTCCCGGACTTCCTTCAGGTTCAAAGCTGATGACGTTCTCTTTGTTGGGTTTTAGCCTGATATAAGGATCGGGAAACGTTGAAACAATCATTTTATCGTTATCCGCCGGATGTTCAGTAACTACAATAAAATACAGCCGCCATCTTTCTCTGCCTTTAAGAATCTGAAGTTTGGAGAATTCAAGGGTAATTGATTTCATTTACTTTGTTTTTTGGTTTTTATTCGTTGTGTTTTGTCGTTACATACTAAGTGGAGTTGAGATTGAACGCTGATGACGTTGATTTTACTGATAATCGCTGAATCTTTTACTCGCGAAAGGGATTTTGTCGTTACAAACGACAGCTTATTTACCCCTCGTTGCAAACGAGAGGGAGTTGAGGATGAAATCTATTTAATTTTATTCTCTAAAAATTGTAAGTCATTTCTGATTAACGCGTTCAAACAATCAATCACATCATTTTCTGTTTGCCCCTGTATCTCTGTCAAATAGTCGTTGTCCATCTTTTCTGTTAATCCAAAGAATTTCTTTACCAGTTTTGGTCTTTTGTAAAAGATATACCATTCAGTTCCATCTATAGCAGAAACAGAAAGTCCATTTTTATTGTCTTTATTTTCAATCTCCAACGATGGAGAATAAAAGATTTCGCTCTGTTTTGCAGTTTCCATCTTTGCCAGATAATCTGACCATGGAATTTTATGAAATGTCTCTAAAATTTTCTCTTGTTCTATTTTGCCTATTTCAATAATATCAGGCTTGAATGGATCACAGAATGATGCTCTAAAGTTCATATTTTGGGTTTTATAGTTTTTGAATTGTATTCGTTGTGTCGGTTGTTTCAACCGAAGCACCGATTACAAATCGGCGCTAGCGAAGCATATTTTCATTACGATTTCATAAAAATGAGAAATACAGATATGTCATCTACTAATTATTTCTTAAATAATTTATTGCAGCCTCTAGTATTTCATCTTTGCCCGCTTTTATTGATTCGAACGTGGGATGAACCTCCACATCCGGTATGATACCCTCTCGTTGCAAAGCATTACCATTTGGTGAAAATAATCCAAAACCAGAAAAGGCAGCTCTTTGTTTTCCCGGGAGTGGAATCCAAACAACATGTCCCATAGCCCCTGATGTTCTGCGTCCTATCAAAGTCGCGTGGAAATTGTTCTGTGCAATCCAAGCTTGAGTTTCCGTGAAGCTTTGGGTACTTTCATTTATTAGAAATACCACATTCGTATGGTGGTGTGAACATTTGGTACTGTTTACAATCGAGGAGTTATCTCTTTTCCACAAAAAAGATCCCGGATGTTCCAGATCCCAAACAACCATTTCCGGCATATATAAAACCTTTGATTCACTCAAATAACATTCTAATTGAGGTACATTGTATGCGTATGAACCTGTTTTCCTCAAGTCGAAGATAATTCCTGATGCATTTGAATAAGCAATCAGAATAGAATCCATTTTATCAGTTGTTAACTTTGATAAGTCAATATATCCAATATCAGTGGAAATTCGTTTACACATTGGTAAATTCTGTTCCTGGCTTGATTCCGGTAGAATATGAATAATTATCTCCTTACTATCTCTAAAAATTGTTAAATCGTTTTCCTGAAAAAACGCTAGTTGCGCAACATAACTGTTAATTCTATATTCTTTATTGCCTTTCGTTGATGTTGAAATTAGAAGTGATAAACTGTCTCGAATACTATTAATATCACGATTTCCTATACGCTTAATAATATCTCCCTTTCTCGTCCCACCTCTTTCATTTCTTACTACAGTTTCCCCGTCAATATACTCAAGAAGATCTTGACAGTCCGAAGTATAGTAATTGGCACCACTTATATAACCATGCCCATCATTTAGAGCTGCGGCAAGTTGTAAGAAGGCTATTTGGTACGATTGTTTATCCGTGGCATCAATAAATAGAGGTATTGATTCTAGTAATGTCTCGTCCCATGATTTATCCATCAAATATTTATGCGGAGAGTAATAGTAAATTACATTCCAATATCTAAAAAGTGCCAGTAAGCGGAATTCAAGAGAACTGCAAACATTTCTATAGTAATCTTTTTCATTTTGCGGAGAAAGCTGACCATTTGCCTTGTTAAAATCGATTCCGTAATAAGATGGATAATCAACATTTAATGAGGCTATTACCTTCAGATCCTCTTTGATTTGAGTATCGAGAAATGAATGCTCTAACCAACACAAATTGACGTTGATACTTAGTGAATCACTATAAGTATTTCTATTTGTACTATTATAACTTCCCGCAATTTCAAGCATCTTTTTGAGCTCCGAGTTCACTTGTGCTTCAGATGTAGAAGAAGAAATATCAGGTATCGCATCTAATAGCACTTTATCCCAATCGAGCTTGCCTGCTGTAACGTTTGGGTGATAATACTTCAGGAGGCCCCAAACGCGGCATGTAACTGCCCATTTTGTAGTGTCATTGAATGGATGTTCGCAAACAAATTGAACCGGCCGATGAAAATACTCTTTTGCTGTATTCTGTGCATTACAATTAAATAACCAACAAAAAATGCAAATAAAAAGGATAACGTTGTGTTTCATATCTAATTTCGAAAACGATTATAGTCGTAAACATCGAATAATGTTCATGTAATCTCAATCCCTGAGGTGGCAAAATCTATCGCTGCGAATCGTTCTGGGCGTCACCGGATTATGGGGAGCCAATTTAATCATAATTATTTTAGAACGGAAAATGGCGGGAGATTTTTGTTTTGGCGTGATAATGGATTCTGGATATTTGAAGTTTGTGGCTTTATGCAGTTAGCTTATAGAAATGCTAAATTATCAAAGTCGAAAACTTGTTGAAAATTGAGTATTGCGCTCTTTTACCACGCGAAAGGATTTGGGCAGGAGTCACACATATTTTCGAAAGCTATTTCTTAGTCGCGATACCTTTTCAATAGATCGTTGTAAGCATCGATGCGGCGATCGCGGAGGAAAGGCCATATGCGGCGTACATCTTCGGTACGTTTCCGGTCTATTTCCACCACTTCTATTTGCTCGTCATGTGCCGACAGCTGCTTAATAAATTCGCCTTGCGGACCTGCAACAAAAGAATTCCCCCAAAACTCAATTCCATTTCCCATTCCTGTAGTATCGGGCTCAAAACCTGTGCGGTTAACGCTGATTACGGGCAGACCGTTGGCAACTGCATGTCCGCGTTGCGAAATGATCCACGCATCCAGTTGGCGGGCTTTTTCATCGTCGGTATCGGCAGGATCCCAACCAATGGCGGTAGGGTAGATGAGCATTTCTGCTCCGGCCAGTGCCATTAAGCGCGCTCCTTCGGGATACCACTGATCCCAGCAAACCAGCAAACCCAATCGCCCAACAGAAGTGTCGATGGGTTCAAAACCCATGTCGCCGGGAGTGAAGTAGAATTTTTCGTAAAACCCGGGATCGTCAGGAATGTGCATTTTGCGGTATTTTCCGGCCATTGATCCGTCTTTTTCAAAAACTACGGCAGTATTATGGTACAGGCCTGCAGCACGTTTTTCAAAAAGCGAAGTGACTAACACAACGCCATTTTCTTTAGCTACTGTGGCAAATGTTTCGGCATCTTTTCCAGGAATCGGTTCAGCTAAATCAAAAAGGTCAACATCCTCAACCTGACAAAAATAAAGACTGGCATGTAGCTCCTGCAACACCACCAATTCAGCTCCCATTTCGGCACATTTTTTAATGGCCTTTAAACTGTTTTGTGTGTTTTCTTCTTTGTTGCCCGAACGTTTCTGCTGAATGATACCTACTTTCAATTTGCTCATGATCTTTAATTTTAGATGTTTAACCCAACCGCTTCCGGATACTGCATGGTTACGCAGTGTAACGACCCGTGTTGTTCGATCAATACCTTGCAATTTATTGGAATTATTTCTTTTCCTGGAAAAATCTGCTGCAAAATATCTACGGCTTCGGTGTCTTGTTTTAATCCGTAAACCGGAAGCAAAACAGCACCGTTGATAATGGTGAAATTTGCATAGGTTGCCGGTAAACGATTTCCTTCGTCATCAAAACAAGGATCGGGGAACGGAAGTTCAACCAAATTGTAGGGTGTTCCGTCTTCGGTTGTAAATTGTTCCAGTTCAGCTTTCATTTTTTGCAGCGCCTCGAAATGCTCGTCTTCGGGATTGTTACATCCAACGTAGGCAATGGTATTTTCATTACATAAACGGGCAATTGTATCGATATGCGAATCGGTGTCGTCGCCGGCAAGGTAACCGCTGTTGAGCCATAAAATGCGTTTTGCCCCAAAATTCTGTTTCAGAATAGCCTCAATTTCATTCTGAGAATACTGCGGATTGCGGTTCTCCTCCAGCAAACATTCGGTGGTGGTAAGAATCGTTCCTAAGCCATCGCTTTCGATAGAGCCACCTTCCAATACAAAGTCGAAGCTTTTTAATTCGGCTTGCTGAAGAACGCCCCGACGGAACAAACTTTTGGTGATTTGATTGTCCAGTGCGGCTTCGAACTTTTTTCCCCAACCGTTAAAAATATAATTCTGAACAACGGCTTTTCCATTTTCAAGAACAGTAATTCCGCTATGATCGCGTGCCCAGGTGTCGTTCGACGGAGCTTGAGCAAAATAAACATTCGAAGTATTCCTGAAATAAGCACGAACACGTTTTACATCGTCGCAAACCACCAGTACTTTTTGAAAGCGGGCGGCAGCTTCAATTATATCCACAAAACACGCGCTGGCTTCATCTAAGAGATAAGCCCAATCGCTGTGGGGATGTGGGAACGTAAGTTGTAAAAACGACTGCGGCTCCCATTCAGCGGGCAAACGCAGACTTTTATCGGATGAATTATTCATGCTTCTTTTTGTAAACTTTCGGCCTCAAAAATAAAACGAAATTACACAGTTTCATCTTTTGGGTAAAAGTTTCTCCAATCTTTTATGTGTAACCTGACGGGTAGCAATGTTTTTAATTAATTGCTTTATATTTAAGGCAGATCAAACAAACCAAACAAATGAAAAAAATAATTTTCCCGGCTTTGCTGCTAATATTGCTGGGATGTAGCGGTACAAAAACTCAAGAGCTTGTTCAGGTTTCAACAATCGACGCTTTGTTACAGGGCGTTTACGATGGAAATACGAGTCTGCAAGCGCTTTCCGAATACGGCAATTTTGGTATCGGTACGCTCAACGGTCTCGATGGTGAGCTGATTTTGCTTGACGGCAACTTCTACCAGGTTCGGGGCGATGGCAAAGTTTGTCAGCCCGAATTAAATGTTCGCAGTCCGTTTGCTTCTGTAACCTATTTCAATCCTGAAAAAGACTTTCAAGTTGAAGCGCTTTCATTTACCGGGTTAAAAATGAAAATTGATAGTCTGATGCCCGGAAGTAACCTGTTTTTCGGGATAAAACTAAGCGGAAAATTTAAGAGCGTTAAAACACGAAGCGTGCCGAAGCAACAACAACCTTATCCTCCGCTGGTGGATGTAACGGCCAATCAACCCGAGTTTGAAGCAACAAATGTTTCCGGAACGCTGGTGGGATTTTATTGTCCTCCCTATGTTACCGGACTGAATGTGCCGGGTTATCACCTGCATTTCTTGTCCGACGAAATAGATTTTGGCGGCCATTTGCTGGCTTTTGAGTTGGAGAGTGGAACACTCGAGTTAGACCAGATCAATAATTTCAGCTTAAAACTTCCCGAAGACGAACATTTCCTGAATACCGCTCTTGATCAGGATTTAAGCGATGATTTAAAAAAGGTAGAAGGGGAGTAGTTTACTGTTTATATAAATCGGGGGTAACGGAAATTTCGGTTACAAAAACGCCACTTCTGTCGTAATACTTGTAATCCATAGTAATATTGTTTTCCCGATAGATTTTTAAGTCGGGATTTACTTTAACGTTTTCAATAATGCCAGGGCGAATGTATTTATTTACAGTATCCAGGTTTACTTCCGATTTGTCGAGGTCGATAAGCGTATAGAAGTACGTAAAGTTGGTTTTTCCGGTTGAAGAAGCACTGTCTAACCTTGTGTACTCGTCAATCCGCATCGGCGTACTTTTATTTAGCTCGATAGCTACTTTTTTTAATTCCGATTCGAGATCGTTCTTAAAAAATACTTGTTGAACACCATAGTAAGATAACGCAAAAGCAATTGCTCCTGTAATTGCCCCTATTATTCTTCCTTTTTTACTTTCTCCTTTTTTCATTTTGTGTTTACTAGTAGTTGTTTCAATAGCTTTTCAAATATACCCTTTTTCATGCATCAGGCATACCTCCTCGTTGTGCTTTCGTGCTTTTTATTTCTATCATTTAACAAGCTATTTTCTATTCAGTAGATTTAGAAAATTATGCTCTTTTCGTATGGTGTTTACAATAATTGCTGCTATTACAAGAAATGATACAATACCGGAGATTAAGATGTAGGTGTAAAATCCTTCGGAAAATAATTGTTTAAAATAAGGTAATAACATTGTATATCCGAAAACATAAATTGCGAAGCATATCGGCGTAATGATATAGTTGACTTTCAACCTTATCTTATAATATCTTTTCAGGTATTTTTTATAGGATCGGTGGTCTAATGAAATTAACCGGTTCTCTTTACGGTATAGCGAAACGAATTCCAGTACTATTCGAAAAGCAAGACTGGAAATCATTAGTACAATTCCAAGTGTAAAATTATTCCAGTTATAGCCTACATAATAAGCAGTGTAGATCAGCAATATTATTACTGTTGTTGACATTACTGCTATGGAAATAAATTGACTATTGCGTTGTTTTTTGGCTTTCTTAATAATCTGATCCGGATTCTCAATAAACGAATCATATTTCTGACTATTCCATATTTCAGATAACTTATCATTTTTCATTTGTAATACATTTTAATAGTGATTGCCTAATCCTGCTTAATCGTGTTCTTATTGCACCATGAGCCACTCCCAAAGTTTCGGCAATGGCAGCCTGGGGAGTTTCTTCTAATTCTAACAAAATGATTGTTTTATTATTTTCGGTAAGTTGATCGATGCATTGGTACATTTTTTCAATTTGTACATCCTTACTCTCGTTTTCATCATCAATCAAATCTGTCTCCAGTATTCGTTCGTTAATTGGAGTATGCTTTTTTGATTTTCTCAAATTATCCAAACAAATATTTACGGCTATTCTGTAAATCCAGGTACTTACCGATGACTTTCCCTGGAAGGATTTTCTGTGTTTCCATACCTTTATAAACGTTTCTTGTTGCCACTCTTTTGCTAATTCTTCATTACCCGATGCATACCCCAAACATAACCTGAAAACTTTATGCGCATGAGTGTTATAAATTTGATTGAAGTCCTTTTCTATACTCATTTATTTTAAAGCTAATATTTGTTGAATCTGCTCTAAAAACCAATCTGCTTGGTCGAACATTACGAAATGTGCAGAATTATCGGCAATTATCAAATCATATTTTGCCAGATTTGCATATTGGTTCTGGTAAGTTTGCGCAACCATTTCTTTACCATAAGGCTTATCTGCTGCAATTATTGTTACCGGAATAGCAATGTTTTTCAAATCTTTTCTTAAATCAAGCTTAAGATAATCGGTGTATCCGTACACGTAGGTTTTTCTATCAGCCGAAATTATCCAGTTTTTAATTTTTTCTTGAGCTTCTGGATTTAAACTCATTCCTTGAGCCATACCTGTAGCCATCTGCTCAAATTCGGTCTCGCTCATCGATAACTGTTGTTTGCTGTAAGGGTTGTCGTATACTAAATTGTCAGCGTTAAAATTTGGCATCATTAGTGCCCCGGCTGCTGGTAGTGCATCTACCAGTACAATTTTCTTAATTCGGCTATTTTCCCTGCTGGCAAGCCATGTGGCTATAGTTCCGCCTAAACTATGTCCGATTACAGTCAGGTTTGTGAGTTTATTCTGATTGATGTAGCTTTCAAGCGCTTTGTTTACTTGTGGAAGCCAGGGAAAATCGATTGGTTCCTTACCGCCAAAACCTGCAAGTGTAACAACATGGCACTCGTAATTTTTTGCTAATTGGTTCACCACAGTATCCCAACCTTCACCAGGTACCGTAAAGCCTGGAATTAGCATTACGGGGTTTCCATTTCCAGTAACTTTTACATAAATAGGCTGGTTTTTGATCTGTGCCTGAATGGTTAACGAAAAAAAGACGGCTAAAAATAAAATAATGTTTTTCATGATTCCTGTATTTAATTTTCGCTTTAGATGCAGAAATCAAAAAATGTTACATCGATACTTCAGCTTTTTTGAAATCCTTTTAGGGACTACCACTTTTAAAGTTGCCACCTGGCCTTATTTGTCAATTGTTTCATTATTATCAATCAAAAAAATATATCAGAAGCGATACTTAATCTTTGCAATAACTAAATCCTAAAAACCTTTAACAATCTATTCTTTAACCCGATTTATCTATGATTCCGGAATCCGCATCGACAACCTGAACCAGACACCGCAATGCAATTTGCAGAATGCTGGCGGCAGTCTTTTATTTTTTCTATTAAATAGCTTTCGTATATATAAATTTTCATACGAAAGCTATTTTCAATACTTAAAATAAAACTCTATTTACTATATTTTCTTGCCAATATAAAATACATAACCATAGTATTTTTTGTATTTCTTGTATAATTCAGCTTCATAACGTTGAGAAGCTACAAATTCTTCTACCGTTCTGTTTCCTTTATATTTTTCTATAAATACTTCTTGAAGTTTTTTTGTTATAGCATAATAATCTATCCAAATTGTTTCGGGAAGAACATAAGTGGAAACTGGAAGATAACCAGCTTTTTGCATTTGAGCTACTTTGTTTGAAATTGTATCTATTTCGGGATAAGCACTTTCCCAGAACTCTTGGATTTCAGTAGGTCGTTCATCTGTAAACCAGGTGTTTTCAGTAACTGCAATATATCCGCCTTTTTTTAGATATTTTTTCCATTCATTGATCCCACGTTCAAAACCGATATTATATATAGCTCCTTCCGACCAGATTAAATCAAATTCTTCTTCTTTAAAAGGAAGGTTTTTCATTGAACCAACAATTCCTCTAACTCTGTTTTCAAAGTTCTTGGCTATTGCATTTTGGTTTAACATGTCAATAAAATCAGCCCAGGTGTCGATACCAATTATTTCGCAAGATGTGTTTTTTGCTAATGTCAAAGTTTGTCCACCAGTTCCGCAACCAATATCGGCAATTTTCGATTTTTCGGTTAAGCCATCTATAAAACTCAACGCTTTAAGGGTTTCGGTTATATTTCCGGGGCCTTGTCTTTCTGTGCTTGAAAAATATTCATAAATGATGTTTAAATCAAAATCGTGAATTGTATGTTTTTCGTTATTACTCATTGCATTAATTTTAACGCATACTTATCATCTTAGCGTATGCTTGTTATATTTCAGTTATGTTAATAGAAAAATTGCTCGAAAGAAAGATTCGAGAAAAAACGAAAAGGACAATCTACACAAGAAGTGTAAATTGTTTACAATACAATATCCAGATTGTTATTTAACATGGTGCAAAATTATAAAAAAATAAATCTGTTATTATCTATGTTTTACAATGTTTAGCGTCACAATTATTGGATTGCCGCTAAAGGCTCGAATATTCGTAGTACGGGACTACAAGATACTTCTTTAATTTATTCCCATGTTTTCAGGATTTCCATAACCGTATCCGATGTTTGGATTCCAATATCCATAGGACCAAATTCCAGATGATGGTATTGTATAGGTTTCATTTTGTTGCCAATAATAAAAATCTTCATCTATATTCTCATTATCACGATAAAACCTTATTTCAAAATGTAAATGAGGTCCGCCAACAGTTTTTGAATATAGATTTTTAGAGACAATGTCTCCTTGGTTTACCTGAGTCCCATCTACATATAAATTACTATTTTCATCCTTGTCTAAATCAATATGAGCATAAATAGTTACTAATTTGCCCAGTATATTATTCTCATCGTCATATATATCCTTTGTAATAGATAAGTAATGTCTATATTTTGGACTGTCCCTATATGTATGTACAATCCCATCATATGTTGCATATAAAGTAATATCGGCCGGATTACTTGGATGCATATCGATGGCCGGATGATATTGAACACCATTTGTTACAAATCCAAAATACTTACCAATTGTATATGTAGTATTTATTTGTCCATTTGGGTTCTCAAAAGGGTGTTCAAAATCAATAAGTCTTGCAAAATGAATAAATTTATTGATCTCATTTCTGAGATTCGTGTTATTGGTATTATAATAATTGGGGGTTAATAAATCTTGAAATTCTCCATCTTCATTGGATTCATACAAACTTTCATTCGTATTGTTCGTAGTATCATCATCTTTGTTACAACTAGATAGAATTAATAGAAATCCAATAAAGTAAATAATAGGTAAGTTCATAACCGTTGCTTTGTTGTTTAGACTTTCAATATATATCTAGGTTTAATACTACTGCCAATGGAGAATTGTAAGTTGTCGCTCGATTGCGGGTGATTGTCCGTCCGTAGGACGAAGCCAATCATGCGTGAATCCGAGGCGACAACCTGCACCGACACCATAATACAATTTCCAAAGTGTTAGCGGTAGTTTTTCATTTTACCAAGTCTATTAAAAATCCAACCCCTAAAGCCACGGTAATAAAAGTAATTAACCCTAAAAAATATGCAATAGGAGCTTTTACATAATTCAAGATTTTTCTTTTCTCAAAAAATTGCCCAATTGCCCAGAAAACATAAATTAAAACAATGTTAGCTCCAACGCTTAAAACTCGTATTTTTGTTAAACTCTCCAGTGCGCCTAATAACGAAAACATTAGCATTTCCATTCCGCTTATGAAAAGCAACAGAATTAGAATCTCATAAAAGTTATAGTCATATTTTCGATAAAACATTTTAATCCATATAGCCACAAAAACTGCCATTAAAATATTTGAATAACCATAATTTTGAGTTATCCATTGAAATATTAAACTCATTGCCGAATTGGAATCATCAAAATGAAAATTAATGTATCCATCCTTAAATTCAAAAATCTGAACAAATAGAGTATAGGTTAGTGAGCAGATTATTATAAAAAGAATTGGTTTTACAAGTCGATTTCTATCTTCAGAAATAAATTGGCGAATATTTTGTCCTGGTCTTAGAAGTAATTCTTTTACTGTGTGAAAAATTCCTTTCTGAAAGTTTAAAATACTTGCAATTTCTGATATAATATAACGACCATTTATCCTTTCTAATTTCTGAGGATGTCCACAATTAGAACAATAATTGCCTTCAAATTCATTGTTGCATTTTTTACAAGTATTCATTGAGTCTTATGTTTTTATCAGTCATTTTGGACTTTGATTATCAATAAGTAAGTGGGGCTCATTAAATTCTGACTAACGTAGAAATTAGTCCTTGATTTTCACCTGTTTATATTTTGTTCAAATTTATCATTTCCCGCTTAATTTTTGCATGCTTTTTACGTTAGCAAAAGGATTTAATAGGAACTGGAGAAGTAGATATTTTATGTTTTAATCTGCTTCGGAAGTTCTTATGTGGTGCACCACCGAACCCCGCCCTGAAGTATGTACTGTGTTAGTTGCAGTAATTTATTCATTTGTCTCGTTAAACAAAAAGTTTAGTCCATGAGTATAATTTGTTAAAATCCTTGAAATAAATATTGAATCGTTATTCTCAATATAATCCCAAGTAAAATTGCTCTTTTGCACATTTTTTAGTTTAGTCAAAAATGTCAAATTAGCATTGTCCTTTTCTTCAGTTATGGTTCCTGTCAAATAGTAGGAGACTTTAGTTTCTCCGATTTTTTCAAACGTTTTATCTCCATTCATTTCTTTCTCCATGAGCTCAAAATTTGGTGTATCAGAAATATAACTGTCAAATAAGTCTGGTTTCGATAACATTACAAATGTTGAGAACATCCCGGAGAATCCTTTTCCCCACAGAATTTTCTTTGATATTTTATATTTTGATTGCAGAAATGGAAATAGTTCTTTCTCATAGAACAAAATAGTTTTGCCTCCATTTATTTTTTCTGAGTCATTGTCAATAATTGGAGAATACTCATCCGGTACATTCGTTGTCATCGGGCAGACCACAATGCACCACGGAATTGTTTGGTTATATGCCATTATCTCAGTTGTACTCGAAAGAGGTTTGAATGCCATAAAGTCGGTTAAAACTATCAACGGATACTCTTTATTTTTGTCGTATTTGAATGGAAGGTGTATGAACAGGGTCTTTGTCTGATTTAGAAACTCAGATTCAATTTTTGTCGAATATCCTAGTGTCGTGAAAAGTGAGTCTCGGTTTTGTTGTCCGAATGATATTTGAGAAATCAGAATCAGGATTATCAGAAGGACTTTAGTTTTTTTCATAGTTTCTGGCTTTTAATAGTATTGCTGATTTGCCGGTTTCATTATTGCCCATAACGGTTGGTACATGTTGTCGGGGCGGATTTCGGAGAGCGTTCCTGTCCGGAGGACACGGAACTGCGATGCGAGAATCCGCAGTTGGCGTACCACCGAACCCCGCCCTGCAATATGTACTTTGTTACCAACTGGGCTTTATTTTTAGGTTCTACAATACATTTCAATTATATGCCAAGTCAAATACATTATTATCCCAAAATAGAATAGCCTTTCTTGCCAAATCGAAAGTTTGTTTGCTCTTTCTCCATTTTCGTTTATAGCTTCGTTAATACCTGCGGAAGCTGCTTGCATATTTTGTGGATTATTACCAACCTTCGGATGAAGTCCGTTAAAAACATCAAATAGTGCATTGTTTGCATAAAGAATACTCAATGAATAGTTTAAAAACCTAAATCCTAGGAAGATACTAATACCCCAAGAAAATACAGCTATTGCTAATGGAATTTGAGTTAATTGAAGTTTTGCTCCAATTGTGTTATAAATTGAGAATCCAATTGATGTGACACATAATGCAATTATATAATACTTTAACCTTATTTGTTGTTGTCTAAACTCATTTTGAATTTCTACTTGTCTATCCATTGATTGTTATATTAAGTTTTGAAAAGCAAACCTTTCCCTGATTTAGAGGCATAACATTGGACTAATTTTCTGATTTAACTTCGTTTGAAGAAGATTTAGTTGTAATTACTAATACACCACCTTGAGCAAACTCACCATATATCTTTATTCCAATTTCTTTTTTCAGCAATTGTATTTTTTCAATATTGTCTTTTGTTAAAGACAGTTTCTTTTCCTTTAATTCTTTTTCAAATCGTAAAGGAACTCCATCAATAACGAGTATCGGTTTTTGGGAAATTTGTCCATTTTGATGCATTTCCTTAATTGTCTCAATCAAAAACTTTTTGTCTTTCCCTGAATCTTTCAAAATGTATCTAGAATTTGTACAACTAGAAAACATTAGTAATAGAAATAAGAAACGTAAGATATTTTTCATATGCTTGTTTGTTTTAGCCTTGTTGGTAACTAGTGTGTATCATCACTAGGTGATGTTATGTTTATTATTTCATTGTAAGAAGTAATGTTATCCGCCCAAAATAGAGGGATAACAACAATTATTGGGCTACTGTTATTTTCTGTTGTTATTTGCGGGTACGTATTCAAGGTTATTGATTTTCAGTTGGATAAAAATAACATAATAGTGAATAAAAAAGAAATATGCAGGAACAAAAATGCCCACCTGTAAATCAACAGGCAGGCATTTCGGCATATCGTCTTTGCGTAAGGTTTACGCTTCAAACTCTTTAAGCGTATCTTTAATAATGTCGATGGCTTTCATCATCTGTTCTTCGGTAATTACCAGCGGTGGTGTAAAGCGGATAATGTGCTCGTGTGTAGGTTTGGCAATTAAACCGTTTTCTTTCAGCGCCAGGCAAACATCCCAGGCAGTTTTACCGTTGGTAGGTTTTATGGTTACGGCGTTTAGCAAACCTTTACCTCTTACAATCTCAATCATTTCCGATTTAATGGCGCGCATTTCGTCGCGGAAAAGCTTTCCTAGCCGTTCGGAATTTTCTACTAGTTTTTCTTCCTGCAGAACGTCGAGTGCGGCCATGGCAACTTTAGCAGCAATTGGGTTTCCTCCGTAAGTACTTCCATGTTCGCCGGGCTTTATGGTTAACATAATTTCATTGTCGGCCAATACACACGAAACCGGGTACATTCCTCCCGAAACTGCTTTCCCGAGTACTAAAATGTCGGGGCGTACATTTTCATGGTCGCAAGCCAGCATTTTCCCTGTACGTGCCAGTCCGGTTTGCACCTCGTCGGCCACAAACAGTACGTTGTATTTTTTACACAGCTCCGATGCTTTTTTCAGGTAGCCGTCTTCGGGTACATAAACACCGGCCTCGGCTTGTATCGGTTCTACCAGGAATCCGGCCACATTCGGGTCTTTTAACTCAGCCTCCAGCCGTTCGAGGTCGTTGTACGGAATATTTACAAAACCTGGAGTGTAAGGTCCGTAGTGGCTGTAAGCATCGGGATCGGAGGACATGGAGATAATCGTAATTGTACGTCCGTGGAAATTACCGTCGCAAACCACAATTTTAGCCTCGTTTGTGGGTATGCCTTTTACTTTATAGGCCCATTTCCGAACCAGTTTCAGTGCTGTTTCATCGGCTTCGGCACCCGAGTTCATGGGCAACATTTTATCGTAACCAAACAGCTTGGTCATGTATTCTTCCCAATCGCCCAGCACATTGTTGTAAAATGCCCGCGAAGTAAGTGCCAGTGTTTTGGCCTGCTCGGTAAGCGCTTCAACAATTTTTGGGTGACAGTGTCCCTGGTTGACTGCGGAATACGCTGCCAGAAAATCGAAATATTTTTTTCCTTCAACGTCCCAAACAAAAATTCCTTCGCCTTTTGCGAGAACCACCGGAAGCGGATGGTAATTATGTGCGCCAAACTGGTCTTCTTTGGCCATGTAATCCTTTGAAGTCAATGATGTCATATGTGCTGTTTTAAGTTTATGCAGAAATACGATTTTTACGCTGAAAAAACAATGACAGACTTCGTGTTAAAAAGCAGTGAGAATTATCAGGGAGTATTGGTTCAGAGTTCAAAGTTTAGAGTTCAGTGTTCAAAATCCGCCTGAATGATTTTATAAAGTTAGGTTCAATGTTCAGAGTTTAAATGCATAAATGCGTGAATGTTTAAATAAGCACCACCCATCCAGTATCCAGAATCCAGCTTATTTCCAGAAGCGGGCGATTAATATTTCGGCAAGGATAAAGAGCAATGCCATTAGTACTGCCCATTTCCAGAGTTGTCTTCCGTTTTGGATTTCTTCGAGGATTTCGGAAAAGTTGCGCTCAACTTCTTCTACTACTACTGCATTTTTTAATTGAAGTTCGATTAGTTTCTCTTTGAGTTCCATCGCTGAAAAGTACCTCAAATCAGATTCTTTTCGATTAAAATTGAAAGCCATGGCGGCAATTATGTTTCCATCGTTTTCAACCAGGTAGTGGCCATCAGATGTAATTTGGTTACCAAATTCGAGCCTGGTTTTCCGGCCTGAAATGGTGCTTGCAGGGACCAGTTTGTCGCCCGTTTTCCGGTTTTCAATTTCAAAACCAGAGTTCATATTAAATGCGATATTCCGGGGAATATTCCAAAAGGTATTTTCGCCAACAGTAAACGAAAGTTCTTGCCGTGGCAAGCTGTTCAATACAAAATTATAAACCGTGGGAACAAAAAGTATGTCGTTGGCAAAAGCTTCGTTTTCCTTATTCAGCGGAAAACTAAAAACCCACACTTTTCCATCGCCAAAACTAAGTTGCGACAGTGCTTTGTCACCATTCTGGAAGGTAAGCAGGTCTGCTTCGTCAGTTTGTGTGGGAGTTTCAAACCGGAGGTGTCCGCTTATTTCAGGCATCACCGGATTTTCTTCCTGCTTTTTAAATACCTTATCGTAAAAGTCGTTCTCAAATTCTATTTGCGCAATTTCCTGGGTGGTTGAGTCTATCCCCGAAACCTGCTTTGCACCAAAAGCTGATAGTACGTTGTTCAGCGCCGGTAGATTGCTTGTCTCCGGGAAAAGAACAACGGAGCTACCGTTTTGTACCACATCTTCCAGCTCGTTTAAAAAACCACTGGAATAGTTCTCGAGGCCAACCAGAAAGATGGTATTATAATCAGCCAAACGATTTACCTGCAGGTTTTGCTCGTTCATAACGTCGAGCAAAACATAGTCGTCGTTCTCAAAAAGTGCCGTTAAATATTCCAGGCCTTCTTTCGATTCTTCCGAATTATTATGAACAGCAAGTGCTTTCAGGTTTTTATCCACCTTGTAGCTGATGTACCAATTGTTGTCGTGGGTAAACGGATAGTCCGATATCTCGAGGCGCCCGAGTTGCAGCCCACTTGAATTATTGTTGTATTTCAGTTCTGCCACAATATCGTTCTGAGCTTCTACCGAAAAATTTGTGATTGACTTTAATGAGTCGTTCAAAAATAGTTTTATCGGGAGATTTTGATAATCCTGGTTCGAGCTGTTTCTGATTTTTACATACACCGTTTCTTCTTGTCTCAACCGGTGTGCCGGAACTTCTACCCAACACGAATCGATATATAGGTTAGCCACTTCGTTGGGTTCTAGCGGAAGATAGTAACTGAAAATATTGTTTTTTTCAAAATTAGCCGGGTCGCTAATACTGCGCTGAAAATCGGAAATGAAGTAGAGATTTTTATCGGTGTTATCACTCAAATCAGGGTGTTGGCTTGCAAATCGGTTGTAAATAAGCGACAGTGGTACTACGGCTGGCGATGCCTGAATTTCGGACACCTGCTGTATAAACTGTTCTTTATTAAGAACGTGTTGATGCTTTGGCTCCAAATCGTTTGTAAATAACTGGAATTTTGTACCGCTGGGGTAGGCGAGGCATATTTCTAGTGCTTTGTTGCGTGCTATTTCCAAAAGTTGTCCTTGTTCCGACAAGGCATTCATACTAAATGAATTGTCGACATAAACTGCCACCAGTTGGTTCGGTTGTTTTCGTGCGTCTTGATTGGTAGGAATGTAAGGCTGCGCGAAAGCAAAAACCAGGAAAATAATGGTTAAAATGCGTGCAGCCAGAATCAATAACTGTTTTAAGCGTGACTGCTTTTTCGATTCCTTTTTTATGTCTTTTAAAAAATCAACGTTGCTGAAATAAACCGTTTTATGGCGCTTGAAGCTAAACAGGTGAATAATTACCGGAATAGCAATTGCCAGAAGCGCAAACAAAAACGATGGAAATAAAAATTTCATATTGAAAAATTAGGAGTCTGAAGGCCGAAGCCTGCTGTTTGTATTATTCGGTTTCATCTTTAAAAATCGCAATCTCTTTTTCGCCGGAAGATTTTATAAAACCACGGAACATGCCACTGGTATTAAATTCCATGGCTATGTTTCCACTGGCATCAACGCCAATAACGCCACCGGTTCCGTCCATTTGGGTAAGTTTCCTTATTTCTTCACGACAGGCTTCGTCAACACTCATATTTTTATATTCCATCAAGGCCGAGATATCACGTGCAAATCCAAGACGGATGTAATATTCACCGTGGCCTGTGCAAGATACAGCACAAGTGTTGTTATTTGCATAAGTTCCGGCACCGATAACTGGTGAATCGCCAATACGGCCAAACTTTTTATTTGTCATTCCGCCGGTTGATGTTCCCGCGCAAAGATTTCCGTGAGTATCAAGTACCACACAACCTACTGTCCCCATGTTGTCTTTCTTTTCTCTTTCCCGCTCTTTTTTCAGCAATTGCTGTAACAATTGGTAACGACGTTCGGTGTAAAAATAGCTGTTCGGAACAATTTCGAGTCCTTGCAATTTTGCAAACTCCGACGCTCCTTGTCCGCTTAACATTACGTGTACCGAATTTTCCATTACAGCTCGTGCCGTATTAATCGGATTTTTTACATCGCGAACGCCAGCTACTGCTCCGGCATTCATCGTTTTTCCTTCCATTATCGAAGCATCCAGTTCATTCACTCCGTCGTGGGTAAAAACTGCCCCTTTCCCGGCGTTAAACAATGGTGAGTTTTCCATTACATTAATAACTTTTACAACAACATCGGTTGAGGTCGCCCCTTCTTTTAACATTTTCTCGCCAAGGGTAAGTGCTTCGTTTAATTTTGCTTTGTATTCGGTCTGAAGTTCGTTGCTCATTTTGTCTTTCGACATAACTCCCGCACCGCCATGAATTACAATAGTGTAGTTGTTTTGCGCTGTCGACAACAGGCTCCCGAGTAAAAGCACAAAAAACAGCAGGATAAATCGTTGTTGCATTCTCTAAAGTTATTTCTACAAAAATGACATAATAATACCGATAATAAAACAAAAGTATCGACTATTTATAATACAACAGCAATTGATTTTATTGATTGGGAATTGAACTGGATCTGAAAGAAAGTAGCCTTTAATTTATTCTGTAACACCGTTTTTCTTGTGTGTTTCAAATACATGAACTTTTATCATAAACATCAGCAGTAAAATTACGACTCCGATAGCAGTGTAAATTACACCTTTGTAAATCTCTTTATTGTCGAATGCAAGTGGAAAAAGCAGCACTACCAGTACGCAGCACAAAAGGATACCTGCAATTACCCATATATTATACCTTTGATTTTTCATTTGAACCTCCCCCTCTCAATTTGTGTCCTAATACAATTTAATAAAAATGTCATTACGACACAATAGTAGAATACTTTTTATTCTTTATTTAGAATGAAAATTTCATTTTTTTGTGGGGTGAATTTATTTTGAAGAAGAGAGGGGAGTTGCTTAATCTTTCTTGTTTTCGCCAACAAGAGTCATACCCGGTTTTAATGAAATTCGTTTGGTATTTGTACTAAAAATTTCGAGCATTTCATCGTCTTCACTTTCGGGAGTATTACTAAAATAGACGTTGTAGTTAGCCTCCATCGGAACCATTACTTTACAGTTCATTTGAGGTGGAATTCGTATATCCATAAAATCGCAGTAATTGTTTTTATCCCAGAAAACATCAGTTAGCATATTAACATAAATGGTGTCGCTGGTTGGATTTACTAACTTAAGTTTTTTGAATTGTTGTTCTGAAGGGTAAAACTCGATGTCTGTTTCAAGAGCTGCCGACAAACAAGCTGTAGAAAAACCAACAAAAATATCGCCAAAAACATTTGCAGATCTGGTTTGACGTAAATCTTTTTGCCGCTCGAAACTCGAGGTATCGTGAATATACTTCGGTGTTGCACAATTTACCAAAAGAAATGGCAGCAGTAGTAGGTAAGTATAATGTTTTTTCATGGCAGCTTTGTTTACGAATGTATTAAATAAACAAACTTCGTGCCTGATTATTCAATCATTAATCTGTATCTTTTCAATCCAAAATACTTTAAATTGAATTTTAACGTTTAATACACAAAACAAACTCAAAGATATGAAACGGATTTTTATTCTTCAGCTGTTTTTTTTATTTGCTGTAGCCTCTCAGGCCCAACCATTTTTTAACCTGGGGGTAAAAGGAGGAGTGCATTTTTCCAATATGGATGTCGAAAGTGGTGGTGATCTGTTTAATATTGATTCTGAGTCGATAACTCAAACCCATTGGGGGGCTTTTGCTCGTTTAGGAGTTAATCGTATTTATCTTCAGCCCGAAGCATATTTTAGTAAAAAAGGTGGTGATTTGTCATTTGGAGCTATTAACGATGGATTTGATTATAATAATGTTGATATACCGTTGCTTTTGGGCTATAAACTTATAAAGGGATCAGCATTTGATTTACGTCTTATGGCAGGGCCGGTGTTTAGTTTTGTAACCGATGCTAATTACCCGGATCAATTAGATGATTATCTAAATGAAGATTTTTTTAACGAGCATGTTTGGGGCTTGCAATACGGTGTGGGTGTCGACGTTCTATTTTTGACTGTTGATGCTCGATTTGAACATTCAGGAAATGTTTATGATAGTATGGAGAATAATATAAATATTGCTCCTATTAGCGGAAAAGGAACTACCTTTATGATAAGCGTAGGTTTCAAGATACTATAAGATATATTTAATCGTACTAATGGAAGGCTTCAAAGATTTGAGGCCTTCTTTATGCTTTAATGTCGCCATCGTTACCCTTTTTCTTTTTGAACCAGTTTCGAGGATTAAGCTTTTGTTTGTAGCGGGTAAACAGTTCTTTACCCACTAGTGCGCCTCCCAACCAAAACACGACTTCCATCAATACAAAGCTCGTAGTTGAGGCCGCTACTTTAACTTTTGTGGGTAAATCAAAAAAGGGAATAATTAAAGTGGCGGCAAAAAATACACCCGAGAACAGCATTAAAAAAATGCCGGTTTTAATTTTCCTGTTTTTTTGTTTCCCGGATTTCGTCATGCAATCAAACTCTTTAGTAAAAGTGTATAACTGTTTGGCCCTTCGTTAAACAGAAGGTCGAGAATGCTTAGATTCGGTAAAAAACCAAACTTTTCGGTAAAAACTTGTGTATAAATTGATGGTTGAAAAGCAGCATCAGAGTTCTTTTTGTTTTTGGGTGAAATTGCCTCTCTCAGATTCAACGTTTCTTTCGGTACTTTTTCAAAATCTTCAGTAAGAATTACCTTGTTTTCAACATCCAAGAAATCACAAATTGTTTCATGAATTTTCATGTTAAAATCGAGCAGATACTTTGTCTTCTGCTGAAAAAACGGATAAATTTCATCCTGGTAATACTCGAAATAGGGGGAGGAGTTGTAAGCCGAAACAATAGTTTGCCAGTGGTTTCGTTGCCATTCGGTGTCGTACGAAATTTGCAAATCGCGCATCAGCACTTTGGGTCCGCGCCCTTTTACAACCGGAATAACAAGCGAAATTACATCGTTGCCTCCTGATATTACACAACGGTTCCGGTAAGTTTGTTTGGTGAAATTCTCGAATTGTTCGATGTAAACGGTTGAATGATGAATATAGCGGCTATAGAAATGCACCGGGCCAAAATAAGCGGAACTAAACAAAACAGGTTCGGTCATAATTAATCTTTGAAAAAAGTGTCGTCATCATCTTCCTCGTCGTCAAAAGGAATACCTTCCGGATCGCCCGCTTCTTCTTTCTTCTTTATAGGGTGATCCATTTCGTGCAATTCTTTTAGCTCTTTATTAAAGCGCATCATTTTGTTGTACTCTTTTTTTACTTTCCATAAACGAGGATAAAAGTAGATAGCTGCAAGTATGTAGCCCATTAGTAAACAAGCCAGTAAAACAAGTACAAGAGGAGCATCGGTAATCTCCCAGAAAAAGAGGTGAATGGTGATTCCTACCTGGTTTTGCAGTGTAAATATTACAAGTAACACTGCCAGAACGAGTAATAAAATGATAACAGCCTGCATAGTTTCTTGTTTTTAGTAAATATAAGAAAAGGATAACAGTTTCCTATTATCCTTTAAACGAATATCTTAAGCCGGAATTGTGGTTCCGGTTTGTTTCTTTGCTGAAAACTACTTCACTACGCTAAACATCCGTCGTAAACGAATATTTGATGGGAAGCCTTTGTCTTTATCAAGCGATAGCCAAATAAATTTTGCTTTTCCAACCACGTGGTCTTCAGGAACGAAGCCCCAGTAACGCGAATCGGCCGAATTATGGCGGTTATCACCCATCATCCAGTAATAATCCATTTTAAAGGTGTAACTTGTTGCAACTTCTCCGTTTATTTTAATTACATCGCCTTCTACTTGCAAGTCGTTACCTTCGTATATTTTGATGATTCTTTTGTACAAGGGCAAATTATTTACATTAAGTTCAACAGTAGTTCCTTTTGCTGGTATTTTTAGCGGGCCGTAGTTGTCTACGTTCCAAGGGTAGTTGCTGTCTGATGGAAAAATATTTGGATCCCATTCTTCCGGATCTTCAAGTGTTTTGGTTACCGATATCACATTGGCAAACGAACGCAACTTTTCAGCGGCTTCGTCGGTTAACGGGAAAAGATAACGCTCGCTTGAAACCACGCCACGATCGGATTCCGAAATATGTAACTTATCAAGCGACTTTGGATTTATTGCAGTTCCGTTGGTTGTTACAACGTAATTGTACTGAATTCCTGCAAATGCCTCTTGTGGTTTTCCATTCACATAAACCTGCCCGTTTTCAATTTTTAGTTCGTCTCCGGCAATTGCAATACATCTTTTAATGTAGTTTTCGCGTTTATCAACCGGACGGGAAATGATCTCTCCAAAATTACGTTTATCGCTCCAAACTCTATTTCGGCCATAATCTCTGGCCAGCTGGTAATAACTCTGGGTTGGAAAACCTAATGCTACAGTATCGCCTTCCGGAAAATGAAACACAACAACATCATTGTTTTTCACATCGCTAAAACCGGCTAACCGTTTGTAGGGACGTTGGATTGCCTCTGAATACGATTTTCCACCTACTATTGGCAGCGTGTTGTGCACAAAAGGTACCGAAAGTGGTGTGTTTGGAGTTTTTGGCCCGTAAGCAGTTTTGCTCACAAAAAGATAATCACCTACCAACATTGATTTCTCCATAGATGGAGTAGGGATGGTGTATGCCTCAATAAAAAACATACGAATAAATGTGGCTGCAATTACAGCAAAAATTATTGCATCGACCCATTCAACCACTTTTGTTTGTTTTCCGTTGGGCGGGTTTTTCTTTTTCCAGAAAGCCCAATGTACTTTTTGTGTGATATAAATGTCGAAAATTATAGCCAGGCCCAGAAACCAAAGGTAACTGCCTAACCATATTACCCACAGCGCGTAAAGTGCGCCCACGGTAATAAATTTGAACCACTTGTTTGTGATGATAGAACGTATCATTTTAACTCTCGTTTTATATTTTTAATAAGTCTTTCATGGTAAGAATACCCTTGTTGTTCTTGCAAAATTCAGCAGCCAAAACAGCACCAAACGCAAACCCTTTGCGGCTTTTTGCGCTATGGGTGATTTCAATAAAATCTACTTCCGATTCGTACTTTATGGTATGAATTCCAGGAACTTGCCCGGTTCTTTCCGATTTTATATTGAATTCTTTTTCGCCGGGTTCTTTGTCGTTTACCCAGGCAGATTTCGAAGGGAGAAGATCAACAATGTCTTCAGCCAAACTTATGGCAGTTCCGCTTGGTGCATCCAGTTTTTGTATATGATGAACTTCTGTCATTTCAACGCCGTATTCGGCTCGTGGTGCCATTAGTTCAGCAAGTTTCTTGTTCAATTCAAAAAATAAATTCACACCTACCGAGAAGTTACTGCCGTAAAAAAAAGTGCCATCGCTTTTTTGGCATTTATCATACACCTCTTCTTTTCTGTCGAGCCATCCGGTAGTTCCGCTAACAACAGGAATTCCTGCTTCAAAACAAGCAAAGTAGTTGTTTATAGCAGTGCCCGGAACGGTAAATTCAATGGCTACGTCGCATTGTTTTAAATTCTCAGTTTTAAGGTCGTGCTGATTATTAATGTCGATTTTTAAACCTATTTCGTGGCCACGGTCCAGGGCAATTTTTTCAATTTCCTTTCCCATTCTACCGTAACCAATCAATGCTATTTTCATGTATAAGAAATGTTGTCTGTGTTAAAACAAGCCACAAAGATATAATAATACACAAATCTAACCAGCGTAGGTTTAAACTTAAAATGAATTCGATAAACGCTTGTTTTTATGGGGTAAACACTTAACATTTATTTTCGAATAAAACTTGAGCTCTTGTTCGCATTTAGCTATTTTTACTAGCCTTTAAAATTAAGAAACGAGTGTATCCGGAAATCGATTGGTACACTTGTAGTGATGAAAGGTAAACAATACCGAAACAGATGAAAGATATTAGATTAGTTGCAACAGATTTGGATGGCACCTTTTTGCGAAACGACCGGAGTATAAGTGAAGCCAATATAAAAGCACTTCATGCTTTGGGAGAAAGAAACGTAATACGGGTTGCCGCAACCGGGAGGAATCTTCAAAAAGTAAAGGAAGTTTTGGCAGACGATGTGCCTTTCGATTATATTGTTTTTTCGTCGGGAGCCGGTGTTTTTTGTTGGCGTGAGCAAAAGCATATTTTCAGCCAAAATATTGTGCGTTCTTCAGCAAGGAAACTTCTCCATCATTTTATTGAAAAGAAGGAAAACTTTCATGCCTTTTTTCCTGTTCCTGAAAATCACAAGCATTATTACAACAGGGGGCACCGCGAGTGTGAAGAGTTTGAACGGTACTTTAATTTTAATCGCTATTTCGCAACGCCTCTAAACAAGAATATGCTCCCAAATAGTGAGTTGTGTCAGTTCCTGGTAATCATTAAAGAAGATGAAGATCATTATCTTCAACTAAAAACCGAGATTGAAGCGCTTTGTCCGGAGATTCGGGTAATTCGTGCTTCGTCGCCCATAACTAAAGGTTATATCTGGATCGAAATTTTTCACCATTCTGTATCAAAAGGGAATGGTGTTTTAGAAGTTTGTAAGCTACATGATATTGATCCGTCCCAGACAATGAGCGTGGGAAACGATTACAATGATTTTGATTTACTGGAGTTTACGCAGCACTCGTTTTTAACCGGAAACTCGCCCGAAGATATAAAAGGAAAATACCCGCTGATGCCTACAAATGAAGAAGATGCCTTTGCTGTAATGGTACAGCCTTTATTTGAGTAATTAATTTGTAACTTTCGCAGTAGGTTTTATACGAATGAGTTAAATTCTACCTAAGAAAACAATGTCTGATCTGTTGATAAAACAAGTCGGCAGTTCTATTTTTTACAATAATGAACAAACAATTTTATAAGATGAAGTTATTAATAAGCTCGATTTTTTTGCTGAGCACGCTAATGCTTGCAGCCCAAACAAATTTAGATTTAAACAGTAAGCTTCCTAACGACCCCGCGGTAAGTAAAGGAGTTTTGGACAATGGTTTAACCTACTATGTGCGGTCCAATTCTGAGCCGGAAAACCGTGCAGAATTGATGCTGGTTGTAAAAGCCGGTTCAATTGATGAGGATGATGATCAACAAGGACTTGCGCACTTTTGTGAGCATATGTCGTTTAACGGAACAAAGAACTTCCCAAAACACGAATTGATCAATTATTTTGAGTCGATAGGTATGGAGTTTGGCCCGGAGATTAATGCGTACACTAGTTTCGATCAAACCGTTTACATGTTGAAAGTACCGCTGGATAAGCCGGAATACATGGAGAAAGGTTTACAGGTATTGTACGATTGGGCGTGTCAGGTTGACGATGCCGATGAGGAAATCGAAGCTGAACGAGGTATTATTCTCGAAGAAGAAAGAATGGGCCGTGGAGCCAACGACAGGATGATGAAAGAATGGCTTCCGGTGTTTTTAAACGATTCGAAATATGCAGAACGCTTGCCAATTGGAAAAGTTGATATTATTGAAAACTGCAAACCCGAAGTGTTGAGAAGATTTCGTAACGATTGGTACCGCCCCGATTTGCAGGCGCTTATTGTTGTTGGCGATTTTGATCAGCAGGAAATGGTAGCAAAAATAAAAGAAAAATTTTCAGCTATCGAAGAGCCAAAGAATCCACGTCCGAAAGAAACTTATGATATACCCGGAAACGAAGAGACGCTGGTTAGTGTTGTCACCGATAAAGAGGCGCAATATCCGGTGGCTTACGTTTATTACAAGCACGATTTGGAAACATCAAGCGAATTAAAAGATTACCGAAAATCAATTATTGAGAGTATCTACATGGGAATGCTCAATAATCGTTTGGCAGAGAAAACACAACAAGCTGATCCTCCGTATTTATTGGGACAGTCGGTGTATTCGCACCAGTTTGGCCCATTAAGTGCTTACACTTCAGTTACTGTAACTCAAGGCGATAAAATTACAACCGGACTAAAAGAATTGTTGCTGGAGAACCAGCGCGTAAAACAGTTTGGATTTACGGAAACAGAGTTGGAGCGCCAAAAAACGGCGGTACTGAATAACATGGAAAAAGCCTATAACGAGCGCAACAATACCAAATCTCTTAATTATGCAAATGAGTATATGCGCAATTTTCTGGTAACAAAAGAGCCGTTTCCCGGCATGGAAAACGAATATGCATATTATAAGGAGTTTGTTCCGGGTATAACTGTTGAAGAGGTAAATGCTTTAGCAAAAGATTGGATTACCAAAGAAAACAGGGTGGTAGTTATTACTGCACCGGAAAATGACAAGACAATTGTACCCAACAAAGACGAGATCTTAACGCTACTTGATGAAGTGGAAACAGCCGAGATCGAACCTTATGTTGATGCCGTTTCAGACGTTCCGCTGCTTGCCGACGAGCCATTTGGTAGTAAAGTAACAGCAACTACGCCAATTGATAATGTTGATGCAATAGAATGGAAACTGGAAAACGGAGCAACTATAGTAGTGAAAACCACTGATTTTAAGGACGACGAAATCCTTTTTAATGCATGGAGTTTGGGCGGAAGTTCGTTATATCCGATTGAAGATGTAGTTTCTGCCGATTTAACTACCGATGTAATGACAGAAAGTGGAATTGCCGATTTCGATGAAATTACGCTGAATAAAATGCTTTCTGATAAAGTATTTGGATTGTCGCCTTACATTAGCGAGTTACGCGAAGGTTTTAACGGGTCGGCTTCTGTAAAAGATGTTGAAACGCTTTTGCAAATGCTTTATCTTTATTTTACCGAACCACGTTTTGATGAAGTAAGTTACCAGTCGTTGATGCAGCAATATGCAACGATTTTGGAAAACAAATCGGCTTCACCGGAATCTAATTTCAGTGATACACTTAATGTGGTGCTTTCAAATTACAACGAGCGCGAAAAACCAATGTCAGTTGAGCGGTTAAAAGAAGCGTCTTTCGATCGGATGAAACAAATTGGTAAAGAGCGATTTAAAAATGCGTCAGACTTTAAATTCTTCTTTGTTGGAAATATCGACCTCGAAACTTTTAAGCCTTTGGTAGAGAAATATATTGGTGGAATTCCAACACAAAATAAGCAAGAAGAATGGGTTGATCTTGGTATTGAAAAACCCGAAGGAGTTGTAAATAAAGTGGTGAAGAAAGGGCAGGAAGAGAAAAGTATTCAGTACATTATTTTCCATGGCGACTTCGACTACACTTCCCAAAACAGAGTGCAACTCGATGCGATGGGGCGTATTTTATCTACTCGTTTGCTTGAAGTTATTCGTGAGGATAAAAGCAGTGTGTATTCGATCAGCGCTCGTCCTTCATCTTCAAAATTTCCCGAACCGGAATATACCGTTGCCATTTCTTACGGAACTTCGCCACAGAAACTCGATGAGTTGAAAGAGGCTATTTTTGATATCATTAAAGAATACATTAAAAACGGGCCAACAGATGAGGAAGTGAAAAAGGCGCAAGAGAAAATGCTTCGCGAACGTGAAGTTTCTGTGCGTGAGAATAAATTCTGGCTGAATATTCTTAGCAACAATTATTATCTGAAAGATGGCGATTTCTCGGAATTTGGTACTTATGATGAATTAGTGAAAAACATTGATGTTAAGAGCACAAAGAGCGCATTTAAAACGTATTTCGATTTTGATAATTACGTGAGCGTTGCACTTGCACCCGAAAAATAAAATAGAAAGCTGATGAATAAAGCCGGAGAATCTGATGACTCCGGCTTTTTTTTGCGCCAAAAGTTTTAATTTAGTTGCTTCAAAATTAAGAAATGAAGCAAGTTTCTGTCCTACAGCAGATACAGGGATAAGCCTCATCTGTTAGCGTAGTAAACAAACCATTTTAAAGAGATGAAAATCTATTCGCCGCTATTCATAGTATTAAGAATTGTTTTATACGGATTGCTTATGTTCGGCATCGGTGAAGGTATTTTTTTCGATGCAGCACATCCTATGGAAGAAGGTTATTTTGGTGAACTAACTTTTACCGAAATCGGGCAGGAGGTAATCCTTGTCTTGCTGTTTGTATTTTATATTCTGATTGGAAGAGAATGGAAAGAAATTCAGCCGGTAAGTAATTTTGTGGGCCTTTTCTTTCTGATGGCTTTTATCCGTGAGTTCAATTTTTTGATTGACAAATGGATTTATCCGGTATTGCTTGTTGTGGCTTTCGGAATTTGGCTGTTGGTTCGCGATTTCAAGAAAATAAAACAATCCTGCATCGAGTTTTTTAAAGTGCCCGCCTCTCAATGGTTTTTATCGGGACTAATAATTACTTTGGTGTTTAGCCGATTGATGGGGCGTTCGAAATTCTGGCGCCTGTTATATGAAGAAGAAAACTACCGACTGGCAAAAGCAGCTACTGAAGAAGGTATTGAATTATTGGGAGATACTTTAATGCTAATTTCTGCTTTCGAATTTCTATTGTATTATATGGCCGTAAAAAGAAAGAATCGCTTATGAAAGTCTGCGGATTTACTTTTATCCGAAATGCTGTAAAATTTGATTTTCCGATTGTTGAAGCGATTAATTCGGTAATGCCGCTTTGCGACCATTTTGTGGTTGCTGTTGGCGATTCGGAAGATGACACACGTGAATTGATTGAAAGCCTGGCTCCCGGTAAAATTACCATTGTTGATACGGTTTGGAGTAAAGATTTAAAAGAAGGCGGCCGTGTTTATGCCGATGAAACCAACAAAGCAATTGATGCTATTTCTGCAGAGTACGACTGGTGTTTTTATATTCAGGGCGATGAGGTTTTGCACGAAAAGTATTTGCCTGTTGTAAAAAAAGCAATGAAGGAGCACTTGGACGATGAGCGAATTGAAGGACTGCTTTTCGGTTACAAGCACTTTTATGGTTCGTACGATTATGTTGGCGATTGCCGGCATTGGTACCGCAAAGAAATCAGGGTAATTCGGAATGATAAATCTATTCGTTCGTACAAAGATGCGCAGGGATTCAGGAAAGACAATCGCAAATTACAGGTTGTGCAGATTCCGGTAGAGATTTTCCATTATGGTTGGGTGCGTCATCCAAAATATATGCAGGAGAAGGTTGAGTCGGTAAAAGCATTTTACGACGGAATAAGCGAAGAGGAAGCCCAAAAAAAAGTATCGGAGCAGGAGTTTAATTACGGAGCAGAATACGATGCACTGGCTAAATTCAACGGAAGCCATCCTAAACTAATGGAAGAGCGGATTAAACGATTAAATTGGGATTTTTATCCAGACACCAAAAAGATAAACATGAAACTAAAATACCGGGTACTTTACCGCATTGAAAAGTGGTTTGGTGTGCGCTTGTTTGAATATCGAAACTACCAGCTTTTAAAGTAAATCCCTTGATTTATTTTAATGACTAATGACCAATACCTTTAAACACTAAACTTCTTCCGCGCTTCTTCTAACTCTGCAGGTTTTCCAACATCCATCCAAAGAGATGAGCGATCAACAAAACCAAGTATTTTTTCTGTTTTTGCCAGTTCCAGGTATACTTTTACAATCGAAAAACGATCTTCATCAGGCAATAAATCAAAAAGTTCGGGTTGAACAATGTGAATGCCGCTAAACGCCAATTCTTTTGCGGTTTCAAAAGCATCAGGCCTGGCAATTTTCTTTTCCCCTGTTTTCTTATTGATCCAACCTGCCATCTGCATCGAATCATCAAACTTAAAATAGCGCTGAGTTTCTCGTTCCCGCACTACCAATGTTGCCAGCGCTTGTGTTTTAATATGTGTTTGCAGTAAATCGTTCAGGTTAATGCTGCTAAGAATATCGACATTGTAAATTAAAACAGGTTCGTTTTTCGAAAATAAATGTGCAGCTTTTTTTAGTCCCCCGCCAGTTTCTAAAAGTCTGCCCGATTCATCAGAAATAAAAACCGGAACCTGCCATTGTTTACTTTCAAGGAATTGAATAACTAATTCTGAAAAATGATGAACATTAACCACAATTTTAGAAACACCGGCATCACATAATTTTTCGATAGCGTGCTGCAACAAGGTTTTTCCGCCAACCTCAACCAATGCTTTGGGTTTGTCAGCAGTTTCGTCTTGCAAACGCGTGCCCAGGCCCGCTGCAAAAATCATGGCTTCCATAGGCGGGTTTATTGTTGTTTAATACTTATCTAATTCGGTTTAAACTGCGAATCAGCGCTTCGTCTTTTCCTATTGCACGAATAGCCAGCCAGTCGAGAATAACTGCAATCAAAGGGAAGGCTACCGGAATCTTAAACGCAACTTTTGCTCCTTCAAATCCCATGTATGTAAAATAAAAGAACAGGCCAAAAAGTCCGAGCAACAGAATAATGCTGAATACCAAAATTCTGATTTGCAAAATGCGTTTTTTATAGAGGAACAGGCCGGCAAAATGCAAAACTGCAATTATCCCAATCAGCACCATCAGTGGTAATCCGTTGTAAACAATGTCCTCACCTTTAAAAATGCCTTTGGCAAAAAACTCCATCAATTCGTTGTTTACCGAAAGGTCGGCCAATTTTAATTTATAAAGAATGGCAGTTAGTACACCAGCCAGTAAAATATACACTGTTTGAATTCGTTGAATCATCGTTTTAAATTTTCAGCAAAAATAGCCAAACGAATTCTTTCTCAAAATCAAAAAATATCAGGATTAGAAAAAAAGCGAATAAACCTTTAAATTAGCCGTAAAAAGTAGAGATTCGGCTAAACAATAAAAACCAAGCATTGTTTTTCTGAATATTAATCATAAGTTAATTGAAAATCAACAATGGATAAATTTTCTTCTGTGGGAAATCAGGAGTTGGAGGCAGTTGAGGACTTGTATAAATCGTATTTAAAGGATCCGAATTCGGTGGATATAAGTTGGAAACATTTTTTTGAAGGATTTGAATTGGCCAGAAAGCATTATCCCGAAAAACCTTCCACCGTAAAGTTAGATAATATTGATAAAGAGTTTGCGATTCTGAATCTTATACATGGGTATCGTCAGCGCGGACATTTATTTACCAAAACAAACCCGGTACGTGCGCGCAGAACCTATTCGCCAACATTGGATATTGCTAATTTCGGGCTCGAAGCAAAGGACCTTGAAACCACTTTTCAGGCTGGTAATGAAATTGGAATTGGCGCGGCAAAACTCAAGGATATAATTACACACCTTGAAAATACATATTGTCGATCGGTTGGGGTTGAATATGTGTATATGCGTCATCCGGAGGTGATACAGTGGTTGCGCGAGCGGATGGAAAGTACTCAAAACTCTGAAGTTTATACACCAGAAAAACGCAAGCATTTCTTCTATCACCTGAAACTGGCGGTTGGTTTTGAGAATTTTATCCATAAGAAATTTGTTGGGCAAAAACGTTTTTCGCTCGAAGGTGCCGAAGCACTAATTCCTGCTCTTGACTCTATTATTGAGCGCGGCTCTGAGTTAGGAATTGACGAGTTTGTAATTGGGATGGCGCATCGTGGCCGTCTCAATGTGTTGGCAAACATTCTGGAAAAACCTTACGAAAATATCTTCAAAGAATTTTACGGGAAAGAATACGAAGACGGCATTTCGCAAGGCGATGTAAAATACCACCTTGGCTATGAGAACAAAGTAAAAACCGACTTTGGCAAAGATGTAAAATTAAAGTTGGTGCCTAATCCATCACATCTGGAAACTGTTGGTCCGATTGTAGAAGGTATGGTGCGTTCGCAGATTGAGTCGGTTTACGGAGGTAATTACGATAAAGCTGCTGCAATTGTTATTCATGGTGATGCAGCTATTGCTGCGCAGGGAGTAGTTTACGAAACCGTGCAAATGGCACAGTTGCCCGGTTATAAAACCGGTGGAAGCATCCATTTGGTGATCAATAACCAGGTTGGTTTTACTACTCCTTACCTTGAGGCGCGTTCGAGTACTTATTGTACCGATGTTGCTAAAGTTACACGTTCACCCGTTTTTCATGTAAACGGTGATGATGTGGAAGCTTTGATCTTTACAATTAAGTTGGCAATGGAATTCCGTCAGAAGTTTCATTCTGATGTGTTCATTGATATTCTGTGTTACCGGAAATACGGACACAACGAAGGCGACGAGCCGCGATTTACGCAGCCGATGTTGTATAAAGCCATATCAAAACATAAGAACCCGAGAGATATTTATGCCGATAAGCTGGCAGAATTGGGCGTAATGACAAACGACGAATCGAAGAAAGAAGTAAAGGATTTTGATAAGTTTTTGGAAGGAAAGTATAAAGAGTCGGAGAAAATAGAAAAGCTTAAAATTCGCAAATTCTTAATTCGCGAATACGAAAAATATAAGGCGCCTGAAAAAGCCAGTTTCGAAGAAAAAGTTGAAACGGGTGTTGGAATGGAAATATTGAAAGAGGTGGCCGAAAAGATAAATGCACTGCCTAATTATTTGCCGTTCTTTAAAAAGGTAGACCGCATATTGTCCGACAGAAGGATGATGATTCATGATGATCGTCTCGACTGGGCCATGGGCGAATTGCTTGCTTATGGAACATTGGTTTCTGAAGGGCATCCTGTGCGCGTTAGTGGTCAAGATAGTGAACGCGGGACATTTGCGCATCGTCATGCAGCTTTTGTAATTGAAGGTACCGAGGATAAATACTATCCGTTAAAACATATAAGTGAAGGACAGGCTCCGTTTGATGTATATAATTCTTTGTTGTCGGAATACGCAGTTATGGGCTTTGAGTATGGTTATTCGTTGGCACAACCCAATGGTTTGACGATTTGGGAAGCTCAATTCGGCGATTTCAATAACGTGGCACAGGTTGTTATCGACCAGTATATCACGTCGGCAATGGAAAAATGGGGGCTGATGAACGGACTAACACTCTTCCTTCCGCATGGTTACGAAGGTCAGGGGCCGGAGCATTCGAGCGGACGCATGGAGCGTTTCCTTCAGCAAGCAACGGATACGAATATGCAGGTTGTAGTACCAACTACTCCGGCGAATATGTTCCATCTTTTACGTCGACAGGTTAAAATGAATATGCGTTTGCCGCTTATTGTTTTTACACCTAAAAGTTTGTTGCGTCACCCGATGGTAACTTCTTCATTGTCAGAATTGGCAAAAGGCAGTTTTAACGAAGTTATTGATGATACAACTGCAGAACCGGATTTGGTTGAAAAAGTTGTGCTCACTTCAGGAAGATTGTATTATGATTTAGCAAAATATAAAGTAGAAAACGGGGCGAATAACATCGCCATCGTTCGTGTAGAACAGATCAACCCGGTTCCTGCAACTGCAATTGCCGAGATTCAAAAAAAGTACAAGAATTCAGAGGAGCTAATTTGGGCGCAAGACGAACCTGAAAATATGGGTGCCTGGCCATTTATCAGTCGTAAACTAAGAGACATGGATATTAAGGCGGTTACAAGACCGGAAAGTGCCAGCCCTGCTGTTGGTTTGATGGAGAAACACAAACAGAGTTTGGACAAAATAATACAGAGCATATTTAAACAAAAAGAAGTGGCTGTTTAAGCCGTTCAATAAATAAAAACCATGAAATGAGTCCTTTCCCGGTAATTGTGAAAGGATAAATTCTCTGCCTGCCGGCAGACAGGCGTACGATACCTTTTGAAAACATTAATTTTAATCGTATGATAATCGAAATAAAAGTTCCCAGTCCGGGAGAATCAATAACCGAAGTAGAAATAGGTAGCTGGCTTGTTGAAGACGGCTCAGTTGTGGAAAAAGATCAGGAGATTGCTGAAGTTGAATCGGATAAAGCCACACTAACTATTGTTGCCAGCGAAGGCGGTAAGATAGAACAAAAGGCTGCAGAAGGCGAAAGTGTTGAAGTAGGTGTAGTGGTTTGTACCATCGACACAAGCGTTGCGCCTGCGCCGAAAAAGGAAACCGAAGCAAAAGAACAGGCTCCGGCAGAGAAAAAAGAAGAGCCAAAAGTTGAGGAGAAGAAAGGAGCGACTTCTACAAAAGAGGTAAAAGCTTCAGAAGACTTTGATAAAGTGAAAGTAACATCGGTTGCAAAAGAAATGATGAAAGAACATGATCTTTCGGTAGACGATGTTATTAGCGGGTTGAAGCGTCTTGGGAAAAAAGAGGTGGAAGCAGCAATGAGTGCTCCTCAGTCGGCTGAAGCTCTCATTCCAAGAAAGGAAGCTAGTCGTGACGAAAACCGTGAGAAGATGTCGAGCCTGCGCAGGAAATTAAGTGCTCGTTTGGTTTCGGTAAAAAACGAAACTGCCATGTTGACGACCTTCAACGAGATTGACATGAGTTTTGTAATGGACATGCGTAAAAAGTATCAGCAAAAGTTTATCGATAAACATGGGTTTAAACTGGGGTTTATGTCGTTTTTTACCAAAGCGGTTGCTGTTGCTGCGGAGTTTCATCCGATGGTGAACGCACAGATTGATGGTGATGAAATTCTAATGCCGCAATTTGTAGATGTGGGAATCGCAGTTTCAACGCCAAAAGGGTTGATGGTGCCGATTGTTCGTAATGCCGAAAGCAAATCGGTTCCGGAAATTGAGTTGGAAATTAAAGAGCTGGCAACAAAGGCACGTAACAAAAGAATATCGGTAGATGAACTTACCGGCGGTACTTTTACCGTTACCAATGGAGGAGTGTTTGGATCCTTGCTTTCTACTCCGATTATCAATCCACCGCAATCAGCTATTTTGGGCATGCACAACATTGTGGAGCGTCCGGTAGCAGTTAACGGGCAGGTAGTTATCCGCCCAATGATGTATGTGGCGCTTTCATACGATCACCGCATTATCGATGGAAAAGATTCGGTTGGTTTCCTTGTAAAAGTGAAGGAAATGATCGAAAACCCGGAGCGTATGTTTACCAATGGAAAAGATGCGGGAGAACTGCTACTTGATCTGTAAATGATATTGATATCATATAAATGCAAAGAACCGTTCCTGTTAAAGGAGCGGTTTTTTGCATTTATTTAAAAACACATCAATGTTTCTTGCACTAGCCTTCGCTTTGTTGTAAATTCAAAAGAAATTAAAAACAGGTATCATGAACGATTCGTTGAAACAAAAAATCAAGCAATTTGTATTGAATGGAATTAGTGAAGAAAAAGTAGCGGCTGAGCCGGATTCGTTTTGGCAGGCGTTTCGGGAGGTTGGCACCGAGCTTTGGCTGGATACCGGTGATATGGATGAGGCCGAAAAAAACTGGTCGGCTGAAATGACAGCACTTACTACCAACAATACGCTAGTGAACAAAGAAATCCAAAAGGGCATATACGACGATTTTATTGAAGAGGCAAAATCTATTGTAAGTGAGTTGCCTTTGGCTGAACAGGTGGTTGAAATTGCGTTTATTTTGAATGCACGCCACGGAATGCGACTGGCTCAGAAGTTTGGTGGTTTTGTTAGTGTTGAATTGCATACCGATACCGCACATGATTTTGATGCGATAGTAGATTACGGACTTCGTTACCACGATATAAACCCTGATCAGTTTATTGTAAAAGTGCCTTATACGGCAGTAGGTTTACTTGGGGCACGTCGCTTACGTGAACTGGGGGTAAGAATCAACTTCACACTGGAGTTTTCAGCTCGCCAGAATGTTATGGTAGCGGCCATAACCAAACCAAATTATTGTAATGTTTTTCTGGGCAGAGTAGGCGCTTACTTTAGTAACAACGGTTTGGGCAGCGGCGATGGGGCAGGGGAACGAACCGTGATTTCTACGCAGCGATTTGTTACTGAGCTTACTGAAAATAATACAGTACCCACTAAACTTATTGCAGCAAGTTTACGAAACTATACACAATTGGCTGATCTTGCCGGAACCAACGTATTTACAATGCCAACGAAAGTAGCATCAGAGGGCAAACAGAAACTCGAAGGTAAAATGAGCTCGAAACTTGGAGTTGTTTACCCCGTGGATATCAGTGAAGATGCAGTTGTATATTTTCCCGAAAAAATATGGAATGTTACTGAAAAAGAACTGGGGTTGGCAAAAAGTTTGGATGCCAACTGTCCTAAAAGCGGAAGTGAGCTAATTGACCGGGTTCATGCTGCCGGTTGCGGCGACTTATTTCCTTACCTAAGCGATCGCGATTTGCAACACATTGCCGAAGACGGTAAAATACCAAAACACGAACGCTGGGCAAGCCGCATTGAAAGTGGCGAACTGGCTATAGACACGCTGTTAAACCTTGCTGGTTTGGCCAGCTTTACTGCCGATCAGGCAGAATTGGATAACCGTATTCGTAAGATTATTTCAGCAAAAAATTAGCTTGAATTAACTCTAAAATATTCGGTAGCGAATCCCCAATGACAGGCTAACTATGTCTTTCAACGAAACTGTTTTATTTCCAATTGCGCTAATTACATACAAGTCGTTTGTGCTAACCTCGTAGTAGAATGAAAGCTCTTTGCCATACAACGGGGTTTTATTTAGTTTGAAAGTAATTGCCTGTCCCGCGAAAACATTAAAGCGGGTATTTACAGCCCAGAAATAATAACCTTCGGGGTATTTTTCGGGCAACTTACTCCAAAAGTATTCTCCAAAAATTTTATTAATGTAAAGTCCTGTAGTTAATGGTTCGTAAGTAAAACGCTCATTTATCTGTATTCTCCAAGGGGTGTACGTTTCTTTAAAAGTTATAGTAACGTGTCCATCCTGGTTGTCCATTTTTGGAATAAAGCCCAGGAAAAAGTCTGTTTCCCACTGGTTCTTTTTTCCATAATACCAGCCTACTGACGCTGAAAACATGCCCATTGATCCCGCAAACTGGAGTTTATTTTGTCGGGGTATAAGGTTTGCCCATTTCTTTCTTATTTTTTCTTCTTTTTCTATGCGTTTGGCATCCCGGTCTTTTGACTTCGAATCATATTCAGCCCACGAAGTTGTGTTGAGTAGGAATATTATTACTATAGATGATATAAGTTTTTTCATGTCAGAAAGGCTTTTTTAAAATGTTTCAACAGTATAGGCGTAGGAGTCTGGTGTTACGGTAAAAACCATATAACTTCTGCCGTTTATATCATCACAACCATAGTAGTTGATGCCGTTATTGAAAAAATCATTTTCTTCAATTTTGTGCGTATGTGCATGCAAACAAAAGCGGACATTTTTGTAACTCTCTACGATATAGTTGAACATTAGCGCAGCATTGTTATTGAACTCAATATTGTAGGGCGGAACATGCATGGCTACAATAGTATTTTCAATGCCTACGGTATCATCAACAAAACTCAGCATATAATCGAAATCAGGAACAGGGGTTGAATAATCAAATTCCAAAGCGTTTGTATTCAGGAAAATGAAACGCGTACGGTGTGTAACAAAAGAAAAATTACAGTCGCCGTATAGCTCCAGGTAAATGTCTTTTCCATGGCCGATTACATCGTGGTTTCCGATTAGCGTAACAACCGGAACCTCTATTTTTTTCATGATATCGTACATCCACTCGTATTCTTTGCTTAAACCAAAATCGGAAACATCGCCACCGTGGATTACAAAATCAATATCCGTTCGTTTATTTATCGCTTTTACAAAATCCTCTGTTTCATCGTAATGCCGTTGAGTGTCACCTACAAGTATAAACCGTAAAGTGTCCGATGAATTGTCATTTGCCCTAATACGCTCTATATTAGCTGCATTTACATTTGTTGCAGAGAGCCCTTTGGTATCATAAGGGTGATATTCAAAACGATCGCAGGAACTAAGAAAAAGGAGCATAGCAAAATATAGCCACCTCCTCACCGGGTGAAGCTTAATTGTTTTCATGTAATTGTTTTCTGTTTCCGTCTGCAATGTACTAAATTGCCGGGAATTGTCGAATCTATTTGAGCATAAGATTAACAGAATGTAAAGACGTTTTGGTGTAAAATAGAGTCGGATTGTAGAGCCTGTTTTTCTGATTCATTCAGAACAACTATTTTTAGATTAAAAATTGGTTATGGCAATATTTAAATTTGATGAGGTTAGTTATACAAAAGTTAACGAGCGAACAAAAAGGAAGTTGATTCACACTGATAATTTGATGACAGTTATTGTTGATTTTGATGGAGGTCCATGGCCGGAAGCTGATCCGATGCATAACCATCCGCATGAGCAAACCAGCTATGTAGCCGAAGGAGAAGTAATATTTTATTGCGAAGGAGAAGAAGATCAGCATTTAACTGCAGGCGATATGTTTGCTGTTCCACCCTACAAAATGCATAGCGTAAAGTTATTGAGTAAGACAGCACGCCTGGTTGACAGTTTTAACCCAATAAGGGAAGATTTTTTGAAGTAGGGGAAAGGTGTAATTTTAAAGGATTGAAGAGCTGAAGGATTGAGTTTGAAAGAAAACATCTGCAATTTTAAATCGTTAATCTTCAATAATCATTCACATGCTCGCGGCTAGAAGCTCATAGCTTTTCTCAAAAGGTATAAACCAGAGTAACTCCTTTCTGTTTGCCAATGGTGAAGGGAAGAATATCCAATCTTCGCATATGCTCCCAGTTCCATTTGTACTGATGGGTGAGGTAGATAAGTTCGGTAGTTAACATTCCGATTCCGGCACCAGCAACTACATCCGAAGCCCAATGTGCCCCTTTGGCAATACGCATTACCCCAACACTGGTTGCGCTGGCATAAGCACCAACGCTATACCAAACACTTCGTTCTCCATATTCGTGATGCATCCATTGCGCCAGACCAAATGCTATAGAAGCATGCCCCGATGGAAATGATTTCATATCGCCTGTTGGTCTTTCTACTTTGGTTTTGTCTTTTAAAATCCGAACCAAAACGGTATTTAGCAAAACACTTTTAAAAAGGATTGCGGATTGATTGCCGATGTCGTTTTTCCCTTTTACACCGAAAGCATTCAGCGAATAAACGGCAGCGATGGGAGCAAGGCGCAAGTAGTCATCCACATCGCCATAATAATTAAAGTAGTCTTTTCGCCAGTCGTTAAAGTCATATTTTAAATCGGAGAAGTGAAATGCAGTTCCTGCTGTAATCAATGCAACAGGAGCGATAAAAGGCTTAATTCCCCGCTTTCTGTCTGCATATCTGAAATTGAAAGAGTGTGTAGAATCGTTATGTAGAACGAATGATTTGTTCAGTGAAGGAGCGTTTTTTGTTTCCAAAGTCCGTATTGGATTTTCGGCGCGAAGGTTAAAAATGCTCAGTAAAGAAAGAGCAAGCAGGAAAAGAGTAGAATTCCATTTATTTCTCATAAAGGCAAAAATATAAAAATTAAGGAAGTACAATCTCAATGCGGGCCGCAGGGTACTTAATGTATTATGTTTTCTAAATAATCACTATCTTGGCTAGGCAACTAAAATTAACCAAAGTGCAAATAGTTTGGCCGATTAATTATCTTCTGCATTAAATGACAAATTCAGCCGGTGACATACCTGTTTACAGCCTGCGCAGTTTTAGCAAACAGGAGCGCGAAACTCAGCAGTTTCAGGTTGAAGTTTTTGATGCCAACCGCCATTTTTCCGTAAAATATCCGCACCGCCACGATTTTTTTGAGGTGCTTTATCTGGCACGAGGATCGGGGGCACATATAATCGATGGAAACAAATACGAAATTCAGCCGCCTTGTGTGTTTTTTATGTCGCCGGGGCAGGCACATAAAATCGAATTCTCACAGGATATTGAAGGCTTCATTTTTATTTTTACTCCTGAATTCTACCTGCTTGATTATAACAATCAGAACCGACTGATTGAGTTTCCCTTTTTCTTTACTATCCGGCAAGATAATCCGCCGTTGGTTCTTCAGAATGAAGCCGATGTGGGTTTTCTTGAAGAACTGTTTAAACGCGGTATTGATGAATTGAAGAAGGAAGAAAAGGCTTCAATTGCTTTTATTCGGTCGTTGCTTAATCTTATTCTCAACTTTTGCGCGGCTCATTATAAAGCCGACGAAAATGTTTTAGACGGGAAAAGCCATATGCTTGTGAAACGATTTTATCAGCTGGTAGAGGAGAATTATACCAGGAATTTAAGTGTTGCTCAGTATGCCGGTTTAATGGCGATGACGCCCAACCATCTTACACAAACAGTTTCACGGCTTACCGGAAAAACATCATCGCAGGTAATAAAAGCCAAGCAGATTCTGGAAATAAAGCGATTATTGGTGCACTCCTCACTTAGTGTCACTGATATTGCCACCAGTTTAAATTTCCCCGATCAAAGTTATTTTGCTAAATTTTTTAAACGCGAAACCGGCCTTTCACCAATGCAATACCGCGACCGATCAGTATAGGTATCCCGAAAATGTACAAATCGATTGATTTGTTAAGGTTTTGAAAATTAGAGTAGTATTTTTGGTGTGGAAATGTTTTCTTAAAACGGAACCTTCGAAAATTACCTAAAAATCCCTTAATATTACAGTTCTTGTATTGATTTATTTTATTGCTTTGTGAATGATAAAATAACAGTTTCGTTCAGAAATAAATTTTAAGTATGTCATTCCGAACTTGTTTCAGGATCTTACGTTTAAGATTCTGAAACAAGTTCGGAATGACGAGTACAGATTCTAACTTCAAAAAAAAGATAACAGATGGCAAATTATTTTAATTCACTCCCTTTGCGCCTTCAACTGGAACAATTGGGAAAATGTGATTTCATGGCGGAGACAGAATTCGCCAATGGTGTTGAAGTTTTAAAAGGAAAACAAATAGTTGTGTTGGGTTGTGGTGCCCAGGGCTTAAACCAGGGTTTGAACTTACGCGACAGTGGTTTAAATGTTGCCTACGCTTTGCGTAAGGAAGCAATCGACCAACAACGCCCTTCGTTTGTAAACGCTACCTCAAATGGTTTTGAAGTAGGAACCTTTGAAGAACTGGTTCCAAAAGCCGACCTGGTTTTAAACCTTACGCCCGATAAACAACATACACCCGTTGTAAACAAAGTAGTTCCGTTAATGAAAAAAGGCGCTTGCCTGGCTTATTCACACGGGTTCAACATTGTGGAAGAAGGCATGCAAATTCGCGATGACATTACGGTAGTTATGGTGGCTCCAAAATCTCCGGGATCGGAAGTTCGTGCCGAGTACGAACGTGGATTTGGCGTACCAACACTGATTGCTGTTCACCGCGAGAACGACCCGAATGGCGATGGCCTTGAAATTGCCAAAGCTTACGCTGCCGGAACCGGTGGCCACAAAGCCGGAGTTTTGCATTCATCTTTTGTTGCCGAAGTAAAATCTGATTTAATGGGAGAGCAAACTATCCTTTGCGGACTGTTGCAAACCGGTTCTATTCTGAGTTTCGACAAAATGGTTGAAAAAGGAATTGATCCTGCTTATGCATCAAAATTAGTGCAATATGGTTGGGAAACCATTACCGAAGCTTTGAAAATGGGGGGAATCACACATATGATGGATCGTTTGTCGAACCCGGCAAAAGTGGAAGCCTATAAACTGGCTGCCGAATTAAAAGACATTATGCGCCCCTTGTTCGAAAAACACATGGACGATATTATGAGCGGCACTTTCTCTTCGACCATGATGGAAGATTGGGCCAACGACGATAAAAACCTGTTAACCTGGCGTGCTGCAACCGCTGAAACGGCTTTCGAAAAAACACCTGCCGGCGATGTTGAAATCAGCGAACAGGAATATTTTGATAACGGAACTTTGCTGGTGGCTTTTGTTAAAGCGGGTGTTGAACTGGCGTTTGAAGTAATGACAGAATCGGGAATAAAAGAAGAATCTGCTTATTACGAATCGTTACACGAAGTACCGCTGATTGCCAATACCATTGCGCGCAAAAAATTGTACGAAATGAACCGTACCATTTCCGATACTGCCGAATATGGTTGTTACTTGTTCGATCATGCGTGTAAGCCATTGTTGACAGACTTTATGAAAAAGATTGATACCAATGTAATTGGTAAAAACTTTAATGAAGGTAAAGATGGACATGTGGATAACAAAGAACTGATTGACATTAACGATGAGGTTCGTTATCACGATGTGGAAATTATCGGAGCCGAGTTGCGTGAAGCAATGGGAGCGATGAAATCGATCATCTAAGCAAATCTGAGAAAAAACAGACTTTATTATAACTACTCTTAGAGCCTGCTCCATTTTTGGAGTGGGCTTTTTTAGTTGAAGTAGTGATAAACCTCGTTGTTGTTTTTGATGACGGAGCCTTAATTAACTTTTCCGGTATTTTACCTCCGGTTCGGCAGCTAGGTTTACTTCGTTTTCTTCCGGTTTTTCCTTTTCAGGCAAAGCCGGAGTTCCCCAAACCTTTGCAATGCGGTCTTTTATTTTTTGTTCGTAAATCTCAATCAACTTTTTATTGGCATTTACCAAAGCCTGCTCTTTTTCTATTTGGGCGACGATTTGGTTTTAGATTTCGATGGGAGGGAGTGGAATCTGAATAGAAAGAATTCTTATCAAGTACCTGGTTCGGAGGATTAATTAATGGTCATTGGTTGGTAGATTTTGATGATGGGGTTGTTGAACATTGTTCCTCCGGCTCCCCAATCTTTGACCAGAATGAAAGGATTGTTGGACAATTACATGGAACCCAAAATTACAATAGTAACCAGTCGTACTGTATCCAACCAAGGGCAGAATATGGTACGTTTCATTTTTCATGGACAGGAGGGGGTACAGATTCCACCCGTTTAAGCAACTGGTTAGATCCACTGGGAACAGGTGCAACAACCCTGAATTCATTACGGCAACCAACACCTCAGTATTCAACTACTATTGGCAGTGCACTGTGCTCTACTACCACCTTATCCGTAACGAATTTGGCTCCCGGTTACTATTTACATCATTGGAATTACGGGGGTGATATTAGCCTTTCTAATAGTCCTGCCAACCTGGTACAGATTAGCTCAATTGGAAGTGGCGAAGGATGGGTAGAAGCAAGTTTACCATACAGGATGGGGAACAGTAACAAAGGAACATATGAATTTTGCTGTTAACACAATCTCCAGTAACGATATAGTAGCAAGTGTACAAGGCCAGGCTCCTGGAGCATGTGCCCAAATGCATATGTTGTGGTATAATCGTAATTCAACGATTGTCATTGTGGGCCACGAAGGCGATTGTGAATCATTGTTGGGAGGCAATAATCCTTTTGCTGCTGCATCTGTTTTGGAATACGACTGGGATGTACCTTATGGCTGGACCTGGTCATCAACCTATAATGGCTATGTTGATAATGTCGAAGTTGAAATAAGTTCCGGTTGGGGAACAAATTCAGACATTGGAGGCGTACGAGCCCGAAACAGGTGCGGCTGGAGCAACTGGCAATACAATTACTAGGTAGTTGTTTAAGGTGGAGGCGGAATGTTTTTATTCATCTCTCCCAACCCAACAAGTGGCGAAACAATCCTTTCAATAGAAAGCGGCTCGCCTGAAGAAGCTACTCTAAAATCGGCCTCTACCGAAATTACCTTCGACGAAACTGTAGAATGGGATCTCGAAGTGTACGATAGCATGCAAAGCCTGAAAATGAAAAAAACAGAAATTGAAAGGCAGCAGCGCCACCATTAATACTCGAAGCTGGAAAGAGGGTGTTTACATGGTTCGCGTAAAATATAAAGACGAGATGCTCACCGGGAAACTGGTGGTAAATAAGTAAGCGGTGATCCATCGCAGTTGGCAGTTTATAAACCCTTCAAGGTTTTAAGGTACCAACCATATTGAGAATAGGCCACCGGAGCGTTCCGAAAAGCAAAAGAGAATTGAAAACAAACTGTCGGAACGTTCCGGAAACCTGAATTAAGAATAAAACACCCTTTCGGAAACGTTTGAAGCCTTGCCCAATCCAAAGTTGAAACTTTTGGAGCTTCTGGGCGAGCAGTTTTAAATGTGGCTCGGGCTTTCGGGAACTTCCGAAACACTGAACACCATACTTCTGGAAAAGATTGCAAGAAATAGCCGCTCCTTAAAATAAAAGAGCGGCTATTTTTTATCGAAGCAATCTCGGACTAGTTCACATAAATATCGTAAGGTAAACGGGCGTAAATTCCATTCATACCAGCTACTTTTTTGAAGTATTCGTAGTAGCGGTATTTGTCGCCTAATTCACTTTTAATGATTCTGGCGCGAACATTTCCTCCGCCCATTTTCAAGAACTCTTCCAAAGGATTCGGCAAGGTGGGCAAAGCCACAGTGCGGTAATCTTCCAAACCTTCCATCTCGGCAGCTAATGCAATAGCATCGTTCAGTCCGCCAAATTCGTCAACCAGGCCAATTTCTTTTGCCTGCTCTGCTGCCCAAACGCGGCCTTGTCCAATTTCATCAACGGCTTCTTTTGTCATTCCACGGCCTTCAGCAACATGCGAAATAAAGGTATCGTAGCCTTCTTCAATACTGTTTTGCATCAACATTCTTTCGTGGGCTGTCATTGGGCGGGTAAGTGTTAGTAAATCCGAATTTTCGTTAGTTTTTACTACATCGGTAGAAATATCCAGTTTATCGTGCACTAACTCTCCAACATTTGGGATCATCCCAAAAATACCTATTGATCCGGTAATGGTATTCGGACTGGCTACAATTTTATCAGCAGGGCAAGAAATATAGTATCCGCCAGAAGCAGCAACATCGCCAAACGAAACCACCATCGTTTTGGCTTCAGCTGCCAGTTTTACTTCACGCCAAATGGTTTCAGAATCAAACACTGCTCCTCCCGGAGAATTAACACGCAATACAATGGCTTTATAAGTACTATCCTGACGCACCTTACGAATCTCGCGACCAAGTTTGTCACCTTCAATAACTTCATCGCCGGATACGCCTGCACCTATCTCGCCACTGGCATAGATCACCGCAATTTTATTTCTGCTGTATTTCTTTGTTGCAGCTTTTACGGGCACCTTGGCATAATCTTTCACGCTAATCATCGGGATACCTTCAGTACCTTCAATTCCGGCAATCTCGCGTAAATCATCCAATACCTGGTCTTTGTATTCAGCGGCGTCAACCAAGCCGGTTTCAACAGCAACCGCACCTTTACGGAATGATTGTACTTCATCGGCCAGTTTATTCAGCTCGTCAACAGAAATTCCACGTTCTTCCGAAATACCGTTCAGTATATGGCTCCAGAGGCTATTCATATAACTCATTGTTTGCAAACGGTTCTCTTCACTCATTTTGTCGAGCAGGAATGGCTCTACAGCGGCTTTAAATTTTCCGTGACGAACAATTTCAATCTCAACACCAATCTTCTTTAAAGCGTCTTTGTAAAACATCATTTCGCCACCCAGGCCACGAAAATCTACCGACACTTCAGGATGTACCACAATCTTGTCGGCTACTGTTGCGAGATAATAGGCTTTCTGACCCAAAATGCCTTTGTCGGCACAGGCATAAACCGGTTTGTCGCAACTGTCTTTAAAAGCAATCAGCGCATTTCTGATCTCTTCAACCGATGCCATTCCTCCGTTTATCATAGCCAAATCGAGATAAACACCTTTTATGCGATCGTCTTTTGTTGCTTTTTCGAGCGATTCCGAAATCTGATCAAGGCCAACTGTTTTTACTTGCGAAAACATTGGAGGCAAATCAAGGTCTTCAAATGGATCGTTTGCTGAACGGTCAACCACCGTTCGGCTCAAATCAATCAATAACATCGAATTTTCGGCAACCACAACTTCTTTTTCAGTAGAAGCTACAATAGCGCCAACGACAATGAACATCAGGAAAAACCCGACAATTGACACGGCAATAATACCTACCACCGTCGCCAAAACGTACTTAAAAAATTCCTTCATTTTGTATTTGTTTTATTTCTGTCTCGTAAATTTATTTTGAATCTCTGGCGTGCAAGAATAACAGATGAAATTTGTCAATTCTCGCATTCATTTTCTAATTTTGTTTATCATGTGTGTATGCTACTATGAATATGTAGGCCAACACATGATATCGTTACAAAAATATAAATATGCATAAGGTTTTATTGGACTTGGCGGAAATATTGGAAATAAACCGGAAAATTTCATTCGAGCCCACGAGCTAATTTCCAAAAAACTGGGAAAGATTATTTCGAAATCGTCGATTTATGAAACGCCACCCTGGGGATTTCATTCGGAACACCTATTCTGGAACCAGGCAGTTTGCATTGAAACAATTTTGGAGCCACTGGAGCTTTTATGGCGTATTAAAGAAATTGAAGAAATGTTCGGGTTAAAATCAAAAGAAGAGCGCTATACCAACCGGGCAATGGATTTGGATATTCTGTATTTTGACGATGACTTTTTGGAAGACAAAGATTTGACGATTCCCCATCCCAGAATTCACGAACGAAAATTTGTATTGGTTCCGCTGGTAGAAATTGCACCCGACTTTAAACATCCGCTTTTGCGTATGACCAACCTTACTCTTTTAGAAAACTGCAAAGACAAATCAATTATTCGAAAAGTAGATCTTCCTCAATAAAAATCCCAAGCAAAAACTAAAGTTGCCTTAAAAGCTCCAGGTATTGTAATTCAGATAAGGAAAAGAAATCGGACAGGTTTTGATTGAGCAGTTCCAGATTAGCCTCCTGAATCTGAGCAACCTGTTCTTTTAGCTGTATCATAGCATCTGTTGTCAAACCGTACTTTTGCCGACTAATCTCGTTCAAAAAAACATACCAATCGTGGTCGTCGCCCTGCTGATCGGTAATATTGTGTAGTTTTTCAAGTATTGTCCCCGGCACTTCGGTCTGTCCCGGAGCTTTCACTTCTGATTGATACCACAGCGTTTTCATCTGCTTTCGTAGTTCGTGGTACAATTCGGCATCATAGCGTGCTGCAATAACACGGAACAAATCTTTACTCCGTAAAAATGTAGCTTGAATTTTATCAGAAACATGCACAAAATACTCCGTTGAAACCAGTAGCGGAAGTAAATTATCATTGCCCAAATTCATCAATTGTAAAACATCAACCAGTATTTTTTCCTCGTCTACCAGTTCCAGCAAACTTTCTTCCTTTGTTTGCGTCAGCTTACCTCTAAGCAAACTATTTTGGGTATCGTCCAGCCCACCTTTTTCAAAAACAATACGTTCAAATAGTTGTAAATTCACTGTAGACTCGCGCCCCAAAGTAAGCCGCCGGGCAATTCCACGCATCGGTTTCCGAAAGCTGTCAACTACAATCTGCAACTCTTCGGGAAACATTTTAAGCAAAGCATTTAAACGCTTAAACGCCTTGCGCATCTCGTGTACTTTTATCTCTGCCGTCACCTCTTTCGACAGGCATAATTCTCTCACCCGCCCTATCTGACAACGAATTGCCGCCACCATTTCCTTCTTGTGCACTTCTTCCATAAACGCTGATTAAGAAATAAAACTTTAGGTATAGATACAAAAAAAGCTGTCAAATGCGACAGCTTCATTCTATATCTTTTGAAAAGAGAGAGCATGAACCAAAGTCACACTCTACCTTTAATTAGTTGATCATATCAAAACCAGTGTAAGGAACCAATACATCCGGGATTTTAATTCCTTCGGGACGTTGGTTATTTTCGAGCAAAGCAGCCACAATACGCGGCAATGCCAACGCACTCCCGTTTAAAGTATGCGCAATTTGCGGTTTCTTAACTCCTTCTTCGCGGAAACGCAATTTCAAACGGTTGGCCTGAAAAGATTCAAAATTGGAAACTGAACTTACTTCCAACCATTTTTCCTGTGCTGCAGAATATACTTCAAAATCGTAAGTTAATGCAGAGGTAAAACTGATGTCGCCACCACACAAGCGTAAAATACGGTAAGGCAGTCCAAGCTTTTGAACCAGCCCCTCAACATGTGCTACCATCTGATCAAGTATTTCGTAAGATTTTTCGGGATGCGCAATTTGTACAATTTCAACTTTATCAAACTGGTGCAAACGATTCAACCCACGGACATCTTTTCCATACGATCCTGCCTCACGACGAAAACAGGCACTGTATGCCGTGTTTTTATATGGCAAGTCTTTGGCATCCAGAATTACATCGCGGTAAATATTGGTTACCGGAACTTCTGCGGTTGGAATAAGGTAAAGATTATCTTCGGTAATATGATACATCTGCCCTTCTTTATCAGGTAGCTGTCCTGTTCCAAAACCGGAATCTTCATTAACAGCCAGTGGCGGTTGAATTTCTTCGTAACCGGCCTTTGAAGCTTCTGCCAAAAAGAAATTAATTAATGCACGCTGCAATTGTGCGCCTTTACCACGATAAACAGGGAAACCTGCGCCGGTAAGTTTTACACCTAACTCAAAATCAATCAGATTGTACTTAGCCGCCAGTTCCCAGTGAGGCAAGGCTTTTTCTCCTAACTGCGGCATTTCGCCAACCGATTTCACCACTTCGTTATCTTCCTCGCCTTTTCCTGTTGGAACCGACTCGTGTGGCAAGTTCGGCAACTGCACCTGGAGCTCGTAAACTTTTTCCTCTATCGCTGCAAAATCAGTATCGTATTGTTTGATATTCTCTTTTAATTCAGAAGTACGCTCTTTGGCAGCTTCAGCCTCTTCCTTTTTACCCTCGCGGAATAAAATTCCAATCTCTTTCGAAATCTGGTTCATTTCGGATTTTGCTTTATCGGCAAGCCCTTGCAGGGTATTTTTTTGTTTGTAAAGATCAATTATCTCGGAGACAATGGATGATGCATCGAAATTCTTTTTCTTCAGTTTTTCTACCACCAATTCCGGGTTGTCCTGGATAAACTTTAAGTTGAGCATGTCTTTATCTTTAAATGAGCTGCAAATTTAATAGGAAAAGTTAAAAGTTTTGAAATCAAAGTCGATAGTTTCAACATTGAAAATTAATACTTAATAAATTATTTTGTTTTGAAACTTTATTTAACAAGACCTCTTAAAAGTTCTGATGGCAAATTTTGTTTTAATTAGCCTGGTAGAGTAAACCAGAATTTTGTCCCTTTTGCATCAGACTCAAAACCAATTTTGCCGCCATGTAACTCTACCGCCATTTTACAAAATGCCAACCCTAATCCGGTTGAGGCACTATTCCCAATATCACGTGAATCGAGTTGGTTAAACCGATCGAAAAGCCAGGCCTGTTTATCTTGCGGAATTGATGGGCCAAGATTATAGACGCTAAATGTTCTTACGCCAGAATCATCAATCATTGAATCAATTGTTATATCAGAATTGTCAGTAGCGTATTTCACCGCATTGCTCAATAAATTCGAGAAAATGCGTTTCAGCAAGCGTATATCAACGCTAAAGTAATCAGTCTCACTTTCGGGATAAACAACCTTTAAGTTTTTCTCATCAATATACAGCGACAACTCAAAAATACTTTGACGAATAACAGGGGCAAGAAGTACCATGTCTCGCTGAATTTCCAATTCGGCTTCTTCCAGCCTATGTAGGTCAAGGATGTTCTGAATCAAGTTCAACATGTCGTAACCTGATTGATTGATAAGCTTTTCTCTAAAGTCAAGATCATCAATAATATGACTATTCAAAATATTGTTCACCGGATTTTTCAAGTCATGTACAATCATTCCGGTCATTTTTTCTTTAAACTGAAGAAGCTCATTTAGCTTCTTGTATGCTTCTTCCAGCTCATCTCTATTTCTTGTTATCTCCTTGTTCTGGCGCTCTATCTGCTTACTCTTTTCATCCAGTATTTTATTTGCTTTATGCTTTTGTTTATAGAGATAATAAAACAAGCCCAACACCATGAACATTAATACCGAAATTATTGCCAACAGATTTCTAAATGTCTTTGAGCTTTTCAGCTTTAATTGCTGATTATCTATCTGTTGCTGTTGTCGCTTTATCTGCTGCTCTTTTTGTTCGGCCTCAAATTTTGCATTTGCCTCGCTAATTATTTTCGCTTTGTCGGCATTGTAAATACTATCGTTTAAATCAATTAGAAGATCGGCTGTTTTATAAGCTTTCTGATATCTCCCTTGCAGGGCATAAGCTCTTCTCAGAATTGAAGCAGCCACTGCTTGCGCAGAAAAAAATTCCATAGAATCGGCCATAGCCATTCCCAGCTCAGCGTAATGCACAATAGTATCAGTATAGGTAGGATTCTTCTCCAAAACCTCGGACTTTTCTTCTACCATTGACAGATAAATTCCGGAGAGATTAACATAAGTTCCCATTAAAACACTTTGAGAACCGACTCTGCGATTTATTTCGGTCGCTTTACCAACAAGTTCAATCGCTTTATCGTATTCGCTCATTTTCTCGTGCAATACTGCCATATTGGTGTACATCGTAGCAATACTTCGCTCGTGGCCTGATTTTTTATAAATCTCCAACGCTTTATTGTAATAGGCCAGGCCTTCATTATAATTTTCAAGCTCTACTTGCGCAATACCGAGGTTGTTGTAACAAGCACACACGCCTCTTTCGTCGTTCATTTCCTGAAATAACTGTAGCGACTTATTGTAAGCCTTTATCGCGTCTTCCGGCGAACCTTGTTTCCGATAAATACTGCCTAAACTTAAATAGGTAATGGCAATACCTTTTTTGTCTTTAAATTGCTCAAATATTTTGATTACAGTGTAGTAGTTTTCAATTGCCGCTTCGTACCGGCCAATGTTGTTGTATACCATCCCCAGGTTCAACAAAGCCTTCGACTGCAATAGGCTATCATTAAGAAGTTTATTCTGTTCAAGCACCTTATTGTAAAACGAGATTGCACTATCAAATCGAGATTCTTCGAAATAAATAACACCCACATCCATCATTGCTCCAGCAATACGACTCAAAAATCGGTGCCTGTAATCATCGTTTTTTTCGGAATCGTAATATTCCTGTCCGATTTCCAACAATTTTACACCATACACCAGGGCACTGTCGTATTCAGAACCTAAATCGGAATAATAACTAACTATATGCTTTAATGCAGCCAGTTTTTGGGTTTTCACTTTGCTAATCTCGGTAGCGTGGTACTCATCTTCCCGAATTATACGATCAGCAATTGCCAGTGCATTTTTTGCGTAAATTAAAAGAGAATCGTTCCCTGCTTTTCTGGCACGCTTGGCTGCTTTTATATTTTTTGACAACGAGATTGTATCCGACACAACTTCGTTATTATTTGTTCCATCCTCTGCGAAAATATCCGAAGATAAACAAACTGAGGGGATAAAAATCAGAGATATAATAATCCAATAGAATTTCGTCATATACTTTCTAGCAACTTCACGAAGTTATTTATTTGACTTTTATTATCAAAAGCAATACGTTAAGATAACGTTCAAAATTTTCTATTTTACATCAAAATTTTTATTGACACTCCCATGAACAATCCAGAACTTTGTTCACCACAGCATATTATAAGACAAAAAGCCCTTGCCGAAACCGACAAGAGCTTTCTATATCTTCTTCAGGATTTAATTCCTGTAAGTATCTGATTAAGCTAAGCCTTTTGCTTCTTCAATCCAAGGTTGTGGATCTTTTGAAGCATAACGGCTTCCTGCAGCTTCCAATACTTTCTGAATATCTTCAACAGCAGCAACAGCTACTTTAGCATAAGTATCAAAACCACCTTCAGCTAAAATTTCAGCCAATTTTGGTCCTACACCAGTTAATTTTGTAAGGTCATCAGCCTTAGTCTCAGCTTTTGGAGCTTCTGCTTCTACCTCTTTAACTTCTGTTTTTACTTCAGCCTTTGGAGCAGCTTTTTTAGCCGGAGCTTCAGCTACAACAGTTTCTACTTCAACAACCGGAGCTACTGAAACGTAAGAGCGGTTATTTTTTCTTTTTCTAAATACAACAGTTCCGTCGGTCAATGCAAAAAGAGTATGATCTTTTCCCATTCCTACATTCTCTCCCGGATGATGTTGTGTACCACGCTGGCGAATTAATATATTACCAGCTTTTGCAAACTGACCTCCGAAGATTTTTACTCCCAGTCGTTTACTTTCCGATTCGCGTCCGTTTTTCGAACTACCTACACCTTTCTTATGAGCCATGGTAAATTTTCTTTATTAATTATCCTACTATGGTTTCAACCTGAATTTGAGTAAATTGTTGACGGTGACCATTCATTTTCTGATAACCTTTACGGCGTTTCTTTTTGAAAACCAACACTTTGTCACCTTTAACATGTTCCAGCACTTTAGCTGTTACTTTCGCACCTTTAACGGTGGGGGTCCCAACGGCTACTTTACCGTCGTTGTCTACCAACAAAACCTTTTCGAAATCAACCGAAGCACCTTCTTCCAAGTCTAAATGGTGAACGAAAAGCTTTTTGTCTTTCTCAACCTTGAATTGCTGTCCAGCAATTTCAACAATCGCGTACATAATTTTACTTTTAATGTTTACACCGTCAGGCGGATTTCCCGTTGGAATTCACTTATTTGAGCCTGATCGATTCAAATTTTCGGACTGCAAAAGTAGTTATTTTTAAATACCCAACAAATTATCCTGCTTTTTTAGATTGAAAAAAACAAGTTTAATCTCTTGAAAGCTTAAAAGTTACTTCAAAATTGCCTAAATCAATGTTAAGAATTTTATATTAATAATTTAAAACTTAATTTTATATGTTCCAGAAAAATATAAGAATGAGGCCTCGGAAGCCTTTACGGCCTTTTAGACTAGATTATGAATAAAAGGATTTTAAGGAGTTTTTTAAGAATTTTCATCCCCCTTTTCATCCTGTTTACCGGAGTTATTCTTACAATTAAAACAGTACAAGACAACTCTGAAAAACTGATTTCGTTAAATGCTGAACAATCAGAGATCAATATGAAATCGGGAATTATCCTCCGGGATTTAGATTTTATTGTTGGCGATTTAAAAATTCTTGCAGCCTTAAATATTTTTCACGAATTATGGGATTCTCCTGACAGTCAGAGAGTAAAAGATTATATCTCAAATGTTTTTCGAAAAATTAGCCGTGAACGACAACTGTACGATCAAATTCGATTACTTGATACAGAAGGATCAGAAGTGGTTCGGATAAATTTACAAGACAGTACAGCAGTTGCAGTTGCAAATGAAGATCTTCAAAATAAAAAACACCGTCCATATTTTTCGAACACCATCCAACTTAACCAGGGAGAGGTGTACGTATCTCCTTTCGACCTGAACATCGAAAATAAGAAAATTGAAGTTCCATTAAAACCGATCTTGCGCTTTGCCACACCAATGTTTAACGAAGATGGCGATAAAAAAGGTGTTCTGGTATTGAACTACCTGGGCTCGCACATGCTAAGAAATTCGGAGTCGGTTGGAAACAACCGTTTTAAAGAACATTTTATGTTATTGAACGAAGATAGCTACTGGTTAAAAGCACCTGACGCCGAACTGGAGTGGGGTTTCATGTTCGAGGACAAACAAGAAGTAACATTTAAGCACTACTTTCCTGTTGAATGGGAAACTATTCACTCCAAAGAATCAGGACAGTTTGAAAATGAGAAGGGACTCTTTACTTTTAATACTATATACCCGCTAAAGAATAACGATCCTTCAACCATATGGACCAACAAAGAAGCTTTTACAGCTACTGAAGAATTTTACTGGAAAGCCGTATCATTTGTACCGCATGCGGCATTGTATGAAATTCAGAAAGCACGCAACCTGCAACTGCTAGTTGTATATCTGCTACTAATAATCCTAAGCGCTTTGGGAGCCTGGGTATTAGCGAGTTCAATAAGTAAACGCAAACTTGCCGAAGAAGAAATACGTAAAAACCTAGCGAAATTGCAGGAACTAAATGCCACAAAAGATCGTTTTTTCTCCATCATCGCTCACGATTTGCGTAGTCCCTTTAATGCTATGCTTGGTTTTGGCGAAATGCTGAAGGAGGAAGTAGATAAAGGGAATTCCGAACATATAAAAGAATACTCCAATTATCTTTTTCAAAACATTCTGAAAATATACAACCTACTCACCGAGCTACTCGATTGGGCCAACCTCCAACAAAGAAAGGTAAGCTTTGAGCCCAAAATGATAAATGCAGACCAGTGTGCAGATGAAATATTTCAGATTTTAGAGCTAAGTGCGCAAAACAAAAAACAAACGCTCATTAAGTCGATTCCTGAAGGCCTGGAATTGAAAGCTGATCGGAATATGCTATGTACCATCGTCCGCAACCTGCTAAACAACGCGATAAAATTCACCCCCGAAGGTGGTAGCATTACATTCATCGCGGAGAAAGGTGAAGGAGAACACATTTTCACAGTAGCAGACACAGGAGTTGGAATTAACCCGCAAAATCTTAAAAAGCTATTTAAAATTGAAGAAAGTTTTTCTACCGCAGGGACAGAGAAAGAACCCGGCACAGGGCTGGGTCTTATTTTGTGCAAAGAATTGGTAGAAAAGCACGGAGGTAGAATTTGGGCTGAAAGCGAAATTGAAAAAGGCACAAAATTCCACTTCTCAATTCCGCTCATCTAATTAGCATCATTAATATGCAAGCCCATTCGCATAAACCATTGTTATTTTGTGAATGATCGCTTGATGCTTTTCAATCTATTGATTAAATTCCTTTTTCGTTGATTTCTGCACTTTCTCTTTTCTGTTTCAACCTGTTAGTAGCATATGGATCTGAAAAACTACAAAAAGTACAATATTTATTTCCTTTTGCTGAAATTACAACATATTCAATAAAAGACTTTCAATTTCGGTGTGATACAAAAATGATTGTTATATTTGTTTTCACTGAAAAATCAGTCTGTGCAGAATATGCAAAAGATTCGTTTGAACATTTTAGGACTATCCGTAAGCCAGACTCAATCAGGCGCTTACGCGTTAGTATTGGCAGAAGAAGAAGGAGAAAGAAGAATTCCAATTATTATTGGGCCTGTTGAAGCCCAGGCAATTGCTATTCAGTTAGAGGGATTAAAGCCACCCCGTCCGCTCACACACGATCTTATAAAAAACATGGCGCTTGCTTTCGACATTGCGCTAATTGAAGTAAGTATTTACAAGCTTGAAGAAGGCATTTTTTATTCAGAGCTTTTATGTGAAATGGATGGTAAAGAGGTTAGGATAGACTCAAGAACCTCTGATGCAGTTGCCTTGGCACTACGTTTTCGCTGCCCTATTTACACTTCCGAGGAAATATTAAAAAAGGCCGGCATTGTGTTGGAACAGGAAGATGAAAACTCGCCCGTTCGGAGCATGGCCGACGAAGATTATGATGAACCGGAAGTTTCGTCTTATGCACAATATTCTACAGACGAACTGAATGAACTGCTTAACGAAGCCATTCAAAATGAAGACTACGAGAAAGCATCGGTCATTCGCGACGAACTAAATAAAAGGGAGAAATAGCACAAAACTTATGTCGATAAAATTAAGGTTGATTGTAATGAACTTCCTGCAGTTTGCTGTGTGGGGAGCTTATTTAACCTCAATGGGAAACTATCTGGGGTCGATTGGGTTAGGGTCTGATATCGGGCTCTTTTATGCCATGCAGGGAATCGTATCTATTTTTATGCCTGCCATTATGGGAATTATTGCCGACCGCTGGATTCCATCGCAACGGCTTTTGGGATTTTGCCATGCCGCCGCTGCAGTGTTTATTTTTGCAGCCGGTTACTACGGTATGACCGCTGGTGAAAACATAAATTTCACCATACTATTCTCGCTGTACTCCTTAAGTGTTGCTTTTTACATGCCAACAATCGCGCTATCCAATTCGGTAGCCTACAGCGTTCTGGTAAGCAACAACTTCGACACCATTAAAGCATTTCCTCCCATCCGTACATTTGGAACAATCGGATTTATCTGCGCAATGTTATTTGTCGATTTTACCGGTTTTCAGAATAATTACATGCAGTTTTTCGTGTCCGGAACATTAGGGATTCTGTTGTTTTTGTATGCCTTTACATTGCCGGAATGCCCGGTAAACAGAAGCAGCGAAAAGCAAAGTCTTTCCGATGCTTTGGGGCTAAAAGCCTTCAGTTTATTCAAAGACAAAAAGATGGCTACTTTCTTTATCTTTTCAATGTTACTGGGCGTTTCGCTACAAATAACCAATGGTTACGCCAACCCGTTTATAACAAGCTTTAAAGATATCCCGGGGTATATGAATACATGGGGAGCCAACCATGCCAATGCTCTGATTTCCTTATCACAGGTATCGGAAACGCTGTGCATCCTGCTGATTCCTTTTTTCCTGAAAAGATTTGGGATTAAAAAGGTAATGCTGATGGCCATGTTTGCCTGGTTTCTGCGATTCGGATTTTTCGGAATCGGAAACCCGGGAGCTGGTGTTTGGATGTTTGTTTCGTCGATGATCGTTTATGGAATTGCTTTCGATTTCTTTAATGTATCAGGGTCGCTTTTTGTCGATAAAGAAACCGACAAAAGAATTCGTTCGAGCGCTCAGGGCGTATTTATGATGATGACAAACGGATTTGGCGCTACAATAGGAATGCTTGCCGCCGGACAGGTTGTTAATCATTTTGTTTTCTCGCAAACCGATCCGGTTGCGCAATTGGAAGGCTGGCGAACATCGTGGTATATTTTTGCAGGCTATGCACTTATTGTAACCATTTTGTTTGCTATTATTTTTAAGTACAAACATGCGCCCGAAGTTAGACAAAGCATAAAAGATTGATAAAGAGAAATGGATTGAAGAAGATTGATTCAATTTATTTCGTCAGGCCATGCTGTCCATCAATTGACGGATTCAGCATCATCTATCTTCTCAAAAATCAGTGTATCTGAAAAAAGGAGGCTGTACAAAAAGTGAAACATACACATTCTGTATTTTCAAACCGAGAACAAAACGTGAAAACAGAACGCTGACGACACTGATTTTAACAGATAATCATCGATAAAACAGCGAAAATCACTAGTATCTGAGCTATCTGCGTTCTATTGGTTTTAAATTGTAGGTTCTATTTTTATTTCTTTTGCCTTTTAAACACCCCCGACGTATGGTCTGAAAATATTCTGACCGGAAGAGTGTAAGCCTCCAAATAATTATTTCTCGGGAACAATAAGATTTAGTGTGCTCGGAATTACCGAAACTTCGGCAGGAAAGGGACATTCTTCTGCATCACCATCTCTGTGAAAATACGGAGATGAAACACTATTTATTTTGATGTTTTTTACTCTGCGGGTTTCAACAAACGAAAATTTGTGCAGCCATTTTCCAAACAATGCCAGAGCAACAAAAGGCGTAAGTATTTTCGGAAAAGGCCGAATCATTGTCACATCAAGCCAACCATCGTTAACTTCAGCTTTTGGTGCAATAAAAGCATTGTTTCCAAACTGATTGGCATTTGCGATAGTCACAGTAAAAAACCGCCCGTAATATCTTTCACCGTCCAATTCAAAATCAGCTTCCACTCCTTTGTACCGGAAGAAAGATTTCAAGGTATAAAACACGTAACTTTTCAGGCCCCGGCTACTACTTGTGCTGAAGTGGTGTGCGATAAGTGCATCAAAACCGAATCCTGCAGTGCAAAAGAAATAACGGTCGCCAATTTTCCCGGCATCAATTTTATGTGCTTTTCCACGAACCAGATAATCAGCAACTTTTTTTGCCGAATGTGGAATTTTCAGCATACGGGCAAGGCCGTTTCCCGAGCCACGTGGAATATGCGCCAACCTTGTATTTTGATTTACAAGTGCCGAAGCAACTTCGTTAAAAGTTCCATCGCCTCCCAGTGAAACAATTATTACTTCTTTCTTTTTTGCCAGTCGCTTTTCGGCCAAACTGGTAGCGTGCCCGGCTTTCTTTGTAAATTTTACTTTGGGTTTTATGCCACGTGCAACAAGTATTCGCTCCAACTCTTCCCAATATTTCAGGTTATCGCGCGGACCGGCAATCGGGTTAATTATGAATACATATTTATACCCCATTTCGATTTTTATTTTATCGGAGTATTGTGCAAATACTGAACGTAAGCTTTTGCAAACTGCATTACCGAGTCGGTTTTCTCCGGCGCATTGTTGTAAAAGAAATCCTGCATTTTGGTATCCACGTTATAAAACCATCCCATATCGGGCGAAACAAAGCCCCAGCCTTCGGGCCTGAAATAAAAGGCATAATTACCATCAACTAAAAAATCTTTTGATAAAACATCTGGTTTATGTCTCATTCCCAGCTGTTTTAGTAACATTGGACCAAAATCATTATGATTGCCATACCGCTCGCAAATACGGTTCTCTTTGATCACTCCACCAATCAAAATTAGAGGAATGCGATAAGTTGCCGGCTCAACAATAGTGCTCGGCCCGGGTTGCAACGAAGTGTGGTCGGCAGTAATCGCAACCAGAGTATTTTCCCAAAGATCAGTTTGACGCAGCGAATCGATAAAAACGCCCAAACAACTGTCAGAATAAGAGGCCATATTCAGGTACTTCTTCTCCACGCTGTTTCCTTCAATTTTATGATAACCGTCGAGCTCAAAAGGCTCGTGGCTGCTAATATTATATACCATACTGAAAAACGGCTGTTTCTCTTGTTTCAGGTCGCTAAACATGCGGGCATACAAATATTCATCAGGCACGCCCCACTTTTGTTTAAGACCCAACTCCAGTGGGAAGTTTTCTTTCGAAACAATTTTTTCAATACCCGATTGCAGCATAACCGCCCGTGTATTGTAAAAATTCACATCGCCGCCATAATAAAACGACATGTTATAATTTGCGTTGGAAAAATAGCGGGGCAAATAATCTAACTTGGCTAGTTTTTCGGGAAAAGCCAAAGCCGTAGTCTTTCTCATATCAGAAGGATAACCGCCAATAAATGCTGACATACCTTTATCCGACCGATTTCCAGTGGCGAAAAACTGAGAAAAAGCAATCCCCTCTTTGCAAAACTCATTCAACCGCGGGGTAATACCCGGCATTCCGCCAAGTGGCTCAATTATTTTATCCGAAAAACTTTCGAGGAAAACCAAAATAATGTTTATTGGCTTGCTTTCAACCGGATGAATAATTTGCGGCGCTTCCAGTCCATTTTTGTCGGCCGCTTTTACAATAGCAGTTGCTTCTTCATCCGACATATAATTCACCTCTAACTTCGATTTCCGGTTTTTAAGTACGCTGTGCAAAAGGTTCCAAAAATAGTTATAGGCACACTGGTTGGCTTCAAGGTGTTCGCTGAAATAAACGCTGCTGTGGTTAAGCGGCGAACGGTCTAAACCACCACGTATTGGGATAATCAAAGCCGCTGTAAGAAATAAAACCACCGGAATCCCAAACCATTTCATTCGCTCTGTCTTCAGCTTTTTAAAATTCATAATGCGCTTAAACACCCAAAAGCTTCCCCATACAATAGCTATCCAAAGCACCGGAAAAAGTACCAGTTGCCACCATGTCATTGAAGCATAAATACCACCGGGAGTTTCAAGATACATTAAAAACTGGGCATTCAGCCGGCTTCCCCAGGGTTGATACAATCCGGCATCCGACAGTCCTAAAACAGTCATCAGAATCAGCAATAAAAGCGTATACCACTTGACCAGTTTTGCACTAAACTTGCTGGTTAGTAGAAAGCCAAAAGCAAAAATAAGCCCCGGAATCATCGACACGTAACCAGCTACCGACAAATCCATCACGATCCCATGACGGAATATCCCCCAGATTTCGGCCGACGGCAAATCTTTCACCATCGCAAAATTGTAGAAAACAAAAAGGATTTTAAACGCCGTAAAAAATAGGATCCAAAACAGGAAATATTTTAAAAATGTGATCAGAACATGCTTCATCTTTGTAATGGCTATAAGTATAACCGACAAAAATACAAAAATTAATGGCAGAGGCTAAGCGAGTGAAATAAATGAATCAGGATAAAAAAGTAGAAATCATTTCCGATTACGAAGATTCAAAATCCCCGCAACAATAAAAACGATCAGAAGAATAATAACCAGAATAATTGCAATACGAAGAAAATACATACTTGTAGATTAAGATTAAGATGTTCAAATGTAAGCATTATCTGTTCCTGTGGAGTAAAACTGAAATAGAAAACGAGATCAATTGAAGAACCCAAAGAACTTCCAGACTATTTATATCCACAAAAAACAAACACCGCCAATTAACAATTGTGAATAATTGAAGTTGAAAACAGTGTTAAAAAACCCTTGCCAGCTTACTTTTTTCAAACTATCATTGCATAAAGCGAACTAATAATGAAGAAGTTACTTCTAAAAATAATGTCATCTGTCCTGATAAGCATCAGAACTGGTTCTATTTTCGCAGAAGATAATATAGGTGTCTTTATTGTTAAAGCAACTTTCCTTTTAGCATTTATTGTCATCGTATACTTATTAATAACTTCGAAAAGAACTAAGAAATTCTTAAGAGACGTCAGAAAATTCTGGTAGTATCAACTTTAATCTCAGAGTCCCCAAACATTGAACTTTTACAGAAACTATGCTTTTGTCAAACCTTAACTTTGAACTTTAAACACTAAACTTTGAACTCTATCCTCTGAACTCTAAACTTTTCATTGTACATTTGCACCTCAAATTTTTTCGTAGAATTCTGAAAGAAAGAACATGGAAATTCCGAGCAAATACAACCCGGCCGAGGTTGAAAATAAATGGTACAAATACTGGATGGACAATAAATATTTCCATTCAACACCTGACGAGCGAGAACCTTATACAATAGTAATTCCACCGCCAAACGTAACCGGTGTGCTGCACATGGGGCACATGCTGAATAATACGATTCAGGATATTTTGGTTCGTCGTGCGCGCATGACCGGGAAGAATGCCTGCTGGGTACCGGGCACCGACCACGCATCGATCGCTACCGAAGCAAAAGTGGTAAATAAGTTAAACGCCGAAGGAATTGACAAGTACGATCTTTCGCGCGACGAATTCCTGAAACATGCCTGGGAGTGGACTGACAAACATGGCGGCATCATTCTGGAGCAGTTAAAAAAACTAGGTGCTTCGTGCGACTGGGACCGCACAGCTTTTACCATGGACGAAGCCCGCAGCGAATCGGTAATCAAGGTTTTTGTAGACCTGTTCAACAAAGGAATGATTTACCGTGGCGTACGCATGGTAAACTGGGATCCGGCCGCAAAAACTGCACTTTCCGACGAAGAAGTGATCTACAAAGAAATGCAGGGAAAACTGTATTTTCTCAAATATAAATTAGACGGTGAAGATGGTTTCGTAACCATAGCCACCACCCGCCCTGAAACAATCTTGGGCGATACCGCTGTTTGTGTAAATCCGAACGACGAACGTTTTACTCATTTAAAAGGGAAACGCGTTTTAGTTCCACTCGTAAACCGTTCCATCCCGATTATTGAAGACGAATATGTTGATATGGAATTTGGTACAGGGTGTTTGAAAATTACGCCTGCACACGATATCAACGACTACGAAATTGGCCTGAAATACAACCTGCCATCCATCGATATTTTTAACGACAACGGAACGCTAAATGAAAAGGCGGAGCTGTTTGTTGGTGAAGATCGTTTTGATGTTCGCGATAAAATTGTTCCTGAACTGGAAAAAGCCGGCAACCTGGCTAAAATTGAGGATTACACCAATAAAGTAGGTTTCTCGGAAAGAACGGATGTAGTTATCGAACCAAAGCTTTCGGCACAGTGGTTTCTGAAAATGGAAGAACTGGTAAAACCGGCTTTAGAAAATGTGATGAACGACACCATTCAGTTTCATCCTCCAAAATTTAAAAACACTTACAAACACTGGATGGGCAACATCAAAGATTGGTGCATTAGCCGCCAATTGTGGTGGGGACACCAGATTCCGGTGTACTATATAAGCCCCTCTCCATCTCTCCCCGAGGGAGAGAGAGAAAAAAACTACGGTTTTGTAGTTGCTGAAAACGAAGAAGAAGCCAGGAAACTGGTTATTGAGAAATTCCCCTCCCTTGGAGAGATTGAGGGAAGCTTCTCGTTAAAACAGGATGAAGATGCTTTGGACACCTGGTTTTCGAGCTGGTTGTGGCCGATTTCGGTATTTGATGGTATTCGTAAACCCGACAACGAAGAGGTAAATTACTACTACCCTTCTTCCGATTTGGTAACTGCGCCGGATATTATTTTCTTCTGGGTGGCCCGAATGATTATTGCCGGTTACGAGTACCGCGATGATTTTCCGTTCAAGAATGTGTATTTCACCGGAATGGTGCGCGATGCACAGCGCCGCAAAATGTCGAAATCGCTGGGGAACTCACCCGATCCGCTGGACTTAATCGCCAAATACGGTGCCGACGGTGTTCGTGTGGGAATGTTGCTTTGTTCGCCTGCCGGCGGTGATTTGCTTTTCGACGAAGGCCTGCCACAACAAGGTGCCGGATTCTCGACAAAAATATGGAACGCCTTCCGCCTGGTAAAAAACTGGGAGGTTTCTTCAGAAATTGAACAACCGGAACATTCACGTCTGGCGATTGAGTGGTTCAAAAATAAACTGGGAGAAGTAGTAAAAACACTGAACAAGCAGTTTGATAGTTTCCGTATTTCGGAAGCATTGATGACGGTTTACACCAGCGTACGCGACGAGTTCTCGGGTTGGTTGCTCGAAATGGTAAAACCTCCGTACCAGCAACCTATTGATGCAAAAACATATGCCGAAGTAATCGAACTTTTCGACCAGATGTTGCGACTGATGCATCCGTTTATGCCGTTTATTACAGAAGAAATCTGGCAGTTGCTCGAAGAACGCAAAGAGGGCGAAAGCATTATGATCAGCCAATTGCCAACCGAAACTGAATTCGATGCCAACTTGCTGGCAACTTTCGAAGATGTAAAAGAAGCTGTTTCGGGTATTCGCAAAATCCGAAAAGAGAAAAACATCGCGTTTAAAGACACCATCGAACTTTCGGCACAAAAAGGTGACAAAGGATTTGACGAAACATATAATAGCATTCTTATTAAACTCGGAAATGTATCGGAATTAACTTTAGTTGACGAGGAAATTAAAGGTGCTGCTTCTTTCCGTGTGAAGTCTTCTAATTTCTATATTCCGCTGGATGGTTTTATTGATGTGGAAGAGGAATTGAAAAAGCTGGAAGAAGAGTTGAAATATACCAAAGGGTTTCTTACTTCGGTAATGAAAAAACTGGGTAACGAGCGTTTTGTAAACAATGCTCCGGAAGCTGTAGTGGCTAAAGAGAAAGAAAAACAAGCTGATGCTGAAGCCAAAATTAAAGTCTTGGAAGAGCGCATTGCTTCAATGAAATAGAAATACTTTTCAAACAGAATAAGGAGTAAAGCCTGGCCATCGTGTCAGGCTTTCTTTTTTCGTGGTCCTTAACTACTGTTAAAAAAGGGGTTAAATAATGTTATCTTTATTTTTCAAGAATTTCTTTATCTAAATTTACCCAAACACGAACCACTATGAAAAAAATCTCAATTCTTCTATTTCTGATTATTATAAAGATAACAACCTGGGCACAAACTGATTCAGATAGAATTGACCCAATTATGATAGAATTGAAAGCAATTATATTGAGTAGTGCCGATAGCACTGGGATTCCATATGCAAACATTGTTTTACAGCGTACGCATAGCGGTGCTATTACCAATAAGGATGGTTTTTTTTCATTGGAAATGCTGAACATAGACAGTCTTGAAGTTACCTCCATTGGCTTCAAGAAACTAGCAATAAAAATACCTCCTTATTACGCAGGTTATGAGACACTTACTTTCTACATGCAACCTATACTTTATAATGTTGGAGAAGTTACGGTGAGTGGAAGTAACCATACGCCAGAATTCTTCGAACACGGAAAACCTACTGACACTCCTGTAGAATTGCGTGGTGACGCTTTTAACAGCAAACCTTCTCTTTTTCAATCATTAAAAAGTCCAGGCTCATCTCTACAATATTTCTTTAGTAGAAAAGAAAAAGAGAAACGTAAGGTGCGCGCAAGTATAGAACAAAATAAACAGTGGAAAGCTTTTTCGGAAATATACAACAAAGAAGTTATTATGGAAGTTACAGGTCTGAATGAAGCCTATGCTGACACATTTATGATCTGGTTAAATGCACAGAAAGTACTTTCTTATTCAGACAGTGAGTATAAAGTAAAAACATCAATATCAAAATACTTTCCAGAATTCAAGAAAGTTTACAAACTAAAATGAACTAATAGTCGTACAGTTGCTCTTAAATCTTGTTAAAAACATCTGTTAAAAGAATTTATTTTCTGAATTGATTATTTCTTTTACATAGTTTTGTAACATTTAGAAACATTATAGGCAATGCATAAATACACGATAATATTGTTTTTTCTGTTGTCGTTTTTTGAGCTTAGGGCTCAAACCGATACGGATATTGTTGACCCAATGCTGATTGAACTTAAAGCCGAGATTTTAAGTGCTGCCGACAGTAGCGGGATTCCGTATGCAAACATTGTTCTGCACCGAACACACAGTGGTACAATTACAAATGGCGAAGGCTATTTTTCGCTCGAAATGCTGAACATCGACAGTCTGGAAGTAAGCTCTGTTGGCTACAAAACAACAATACTAAAAATTCCGTCGGACTATACTGGATTCGAAACTCTTACTTTTTATATGCATCCAATATTATATAACGTTGGCGAAGTTACAGTTGAAGGAGAAGCGCAGGACCTGGACTATTTCGAGCACGGCAACCCTACTGATCTGCCGCCCGAATTACGCGGCGATGCTTTTAACAAAAAACCACCGGTAATTGCAGCATTGTTAAGTCCTTTGTCGTTTGCACAGTATTATGGTAAGCGAGAAAAACGTAAACGTGCTGTTCGCGAAGACATGGCGATTATGAAGAACTGGGAAATGCATTCGAAAAACTACAACAAAGAAATGGTGATGGAGCTTACCGGTTTAAACGCAGCTTATGCCGACACTTTTATGGTGTGGTTTAACGGACAAAATGTTTTGCCTTATACCTCAAGCGAATACCAGGTTCGCGAATCGATTGTACAATACGGTAAGCTTTTTAAGATGGACTACGATCTAGAATAGATCTTTTTAACTTTTGAACCTAATTTTCGATTGCATCTCTATTTAGCAGATTAAAATAGCTGTTTATATTTTTTTATTTTAATTGCCTGCCTACTGACCTTAGTCTTAAACCACATCGCACACTTTCATTTTCCCCTTATTTAATCATAATAATTTCATTTTAACACCAAGCAGACCATATTGTTAATTATTCGTAAGAACCTCAAGATATCCAGACATCAATAACATATTATACAACACATCCTCTAGAGACGAATTGGCGTAGATTGTATCTGACTTGAAAACAATAAATTCTTAGAATCATGAAAAAAAAATTATTATTCCTCGCAATTGTACTGTTTATTTCAACTACCATTTGGGCGCAAAAAAATACTATTCCGTTAATTGGATCTGAGGCTCCTAGTTTTAAAGCGAACTCCACAAACGGAAAGATTAAATTTCCGAGTGATTTTGGAGAAAGTTGGAAGATACTATTTAGTCATCCGGCTGATTTTACTCCCGTATGTTCCTCAGAGCTTTTAGAACTGGCCTTTTTACAACCCAAATTGGATGAACTCGGTGTTAAATTTGCCATAATATCTACCGACGATGTAGAAATGCACAAACTTTGGGTTGAGTATCTTGAAGATTTAAATTACAAAAACCGGGAAAAAATAAAGATCAATTTTCCCTTGATAGAAGACACTAACGGAGAAATCTCCAAAACATACGGAATGCTGCATATGCCTACAAGCTCGTATCGCGATATACGTGGAGTATTTATAATCGATGACAAAAACATCGTACGATCAATAAATTTCTATCCTGTTGAAATTGGCAGAAATATGCAAGAAATAGTTAGAACAATAGAGGCGCTTCAAACCACACAAGAAGCGTTGGTATATACGCCAGCCAACTGGGAAAAAGGTGACGACGTAATTGTACCTTACAATCCTACTTTTAATGCCAAAACGACTGATACTGAATCCATTCAAAACTATTACAAAATGGGAAACCGAATTTGGTTTAAAAAAGTCGATGAAAACGACAAATAATATTTTTCATAGAAACAGCAGAGTGTTCCCTCAATTTGCTCAGAAAGTCCTGAAGAATATTCAGGACTTTTTATTTTGGTTTATTGACCGCCAATTTCCTTTTTTAGCAGATTAACCTGGTTTTGCAACTTGGTAATCTCGACATCTTTTGATTTGATCTGCTCCTGTAAATTAACTACATCCTTCTTGGCTTGAGCTATCTGAGCCTGCAGATTTTCTGCTTTCGACTGACCTGATTTTATCTCTCCTTGCAGCAGTTTTGCCTGTTCGTTCAACTTATTGATTTCAAAATTCCGCTCATCAATCTCCTGATCTTTTTCGCTTATCTGGTCTTCCAGACTTTCAATTTCTGCCTGCATCTTTAAAACCTGTTGACCTTTTGCTTCCAGTGCATTGCTCAAACGTTGCTTTTCAAAATCGAGCGTAAAACTGGTTTCTTCCAACGAACGCTCTTTTTTATTCAGGTCGGTTAGCAGAGTACTCAACTCGGTTTTTAGCGAATCAATGTGTAGCTCTTTTGCCGCATTGCTTTCCATTAACTCGTTTTTCATGGCTTCGAAATCGGCAATAAGTGCCTCAATTCTACCGGCTTTATCGCGGTTCTCAGCATCGAGTTTTCGCGAAAGTTCTTCTGCTTTTAAACGCCCGGCTTCCATCTCCAAAAACTTCTTTTTAGACACACAAGACGATAACCCGACAAACAATACAGAAACAAATAAGATCAGATATTTTTTATTCATGATAAATTCTTTTGACATTTAACAAATATATATAATAATATACCGCTATTACAACGTTCTAATAAGTAGGAATGGTATTAATTTGCTATTTTTAATAAAATTTAGGTTTATGAAGATTCAGAAAACAATTGCAATAGTTTTAGCCAGCATTTTTATTGCCGGGACGGCATTTTCACAAAACGGAAACAAGGTAGCACACACCATAAAAGGTAAAGTGGTGGACTCCAACAACAACGAACCAATATCCTACACCAACATTGGTATTGAAGGTACACTTTACGGAACTGCCAGTGACCAGGAAGGGAACTTTGAATTAAAAATTCCGGACGGTTTCACCGGTAAAAACATTTACTTTTCTGCTGTGGGGTTTCAAAACCGGAATTTCCCGGTAAATCAACTTTTTGATAAAGAATTTAATCTGGTTAAACTTCGCGCTCAATCGTACGAAGTTGGGAAGGTTGATGTGCAAGCTCAAAACATGGTACTGATCCGGATTCTGCGTATGGCATCAGAAAATATCCGATACAACTACGGAGCAGGGCCTTTTAACCTTCATTTTGCTTACGAAAAACAAATAACAATAAACGACACAAGCGAGAACACTACCACAGCACAAGTACTACTGTACGATAAAAATGGTTATTCAAACCCAAATGTAATGGATGCTTATCGTTCGAGAAACTATAGCGTTACGAAAAAAGACAGCGATTATTCCTTTGCTTCGAACCCATTAAAAATCGACGAGTTACTGTCACTCGACTGGGTACGTTCTACGTCAGGTGTTTTAAAACCGGCTTTGCTTAGCGATTATCGCTTATCACTGCAAAGCCAGCCGAATATTGATGGAAAAGAATATTGGGTTATTGCTTTTAAGCAACAACTTCCAACACTTGAAGGATCAGGAGATTTCTATGCTACTGCTTTCGAAGGAACCATAACAGTTCGGAAAGATGATTACCTGGTGCGCTCAATTACCGGGAAAGTAAGGTCTCCGAAAAACAACCGTCAGGACCGTTCTCTTGCTGTAAGCGAAACAAACAATAACTACCTGAAAGATGTATCCTACGAATTTACTGTTGAATACCGCGACTTGCTGATCAACCAAATCGATCTTTCAAAATCTTATACCTACAAAGGCGATCGTTACAACGAGAACACGGTGATGCAGGTTACCCGCGCTCATGCGAATAAGCTAACGGTATTGAACAGCCGCGATTATTTTCCCGGCGAGTAACTAAGGTAACAAAATAAAAAACGGAGACACCACATTTGGTTGCCTCCGTCTCAATTATAGTAATTTGCTAGCTTACTTATCTGTTTTAAACAGCTCTTCTTCTTTTACTACGTTAACCAACATGCTATCTTTTAGTGTGCGGTTTATTGCGTTGTAAGGTGCGGTAACAACCTCGTCACCTGCCTTAACTCCTTTTAATATTTCAATGCTTGCATTATCCTGAATACCAGTTTCAACTTGTACTTTTTTCACACGGTCGCCATTCAATACAAACACCACCTCCTGCTTTTCTTCGCGTTCAAGAGTTTCGGTTTCTTCGCTATCATTCTCTGTCTCGTCTTTTACCTCCTCGGTACTTCCGTCCTCTTTCTTAATGCGCGTAGTTACTGCAGAAATTGGTACAGAAATAACACCATTACGAGTTTCAGTAAGTATATCAACTGTTGCCGACATTCCCGGACGGAAAGGATAACGATTTCCCTGCAAGGCATCGATTAAATCGGCATAAGAATCTTTTAGCAACAATACTTTTACATCGAAGTTGGTTACCTGGTCGGCTGTTGTTCCGGTAGTATTCGCCGAGTTTGCAATTTCAGTAACAATACCCTTAAATTTCCGGCTTAGGTAGGCATCTACTTCAACCAGTGCAGTATCGTTTTTCATCACCTTAACAATATCGTTCTCGTTTACTTCTACCTGCACCTCCATTTTTTCGAGGTCGGCCACGGTCATCATGTCTGTTCCCGACATCATACTGGTTCCAACTACACGCTCTCCTTTTTCAACATTCAGTGCTGAAATAGTTCCTGAAATTGGTGCATAAATCTTTGTTTTTGTTAGTTGCTCTTCTGCTTCAGACAAAGATGCCTCTGCACTCCGCACTGCATATTCGGCAGCCTCAACTTCGGATTGAGCCACTTTAAAGGCAGCCTCGGCTGATTCAAATTCTGCCACCGCAATTGTTCCTTTATCGTATAACTCCTTCGAACGTTTATAAGATAGTTCACGTTCTATCATTTGTGCTTTCGCCTGCGCTAAACGGGCCTTTGAAGAATTAAGGCCTGCTTCTGCACGTCTTACTGCTGAAACATAAACCTCGGGTTTTATTACACAAAGTAATTTCCCTTTTTCCACTTCGTCGCCTTCTACCACGTACAACTCGACAATCTCTCCTGCTACATCAGGACTAATTTTCACTTCTGTTTCGGGTTGTATTTTTCCATTCGCAGTAATAAACTCGGTAATGGTTTTACTCTCCACTTTCTGGGTGGCTACATCAATTGTGAAATCGCTGCCAAACCAGCCTTGTTTTTTACCTACTACAAGTAGGATTATTACAACAACGACCAGGCCTAATAAATAAGGAAGTAATTTTTTTTGCTTCATCGGGAAGAAGTTTTTTTATAGGTCAGTATTTTGTCGTTAAAATTACAAGAAAATTCGAATTAAGGTAAATTCATCGCTTCCGGATATCTGCATTATTCTTTTATCAGCATTCTAGCGGTCAATCTGCTGTGCTGTTCCAGGTAAATATCCTTCTCTTTCACCATCCAATCGAGCACATCCTCGGTATAATGACGGATTGTTACCAAGGTTAAACCTGTATTATAGCGTATTTTGTAGTGCTCAGATAATTCGCCAAAAACTTCCTCAAGGTCATCGCCCGATGCATCGGCCACAATATTCAGGTCAATCGCAGACTGCTGCATCAAAGTTACTTTTATCAATTTGCCGATCAGGAAATTTACCACACGCTCAATATCGCCGATAGAAATTATAGAGAAATCTTTTGCTGAAAGAGTAATCAGTACCTGATTTTCCTTCAATATAAAAATTGGAGGAAGCTCTATTTTATGATCGATTGCGTGAATTACTGTTCCCGGGTCGGCAGGTAAAACAAACGACTTCACTAAAAGCGGAATACCTTTATTATGCAATGGCTGCATGGTTTTTGGGTGAATAACATTGGCTCCGGAGTGGGTCATCTCCACTGCTTCCTTATACGATAGCTCGCCAATTTTAACAACATCCTTCATTTTTTTAGGGTCGGCACTTAAAATCCCCGGCACATCTTTCCATATCGAAACGCTTTCTGCTCCGAGAATACTCCCAATAATGGCCGCCGTAAAATCAGAACCTTCACGTCCAAGCGTGGTTGTCATATTCGTAGTGGTAGACCCCATAAAACCTTGAGTTATGTAGACTGAGTTTCCTGCAAAATCGAAATCACTTTTGATCAACTCATCCGTCCATTCCCAATCTACTTTTGCATCGCGATAGGTATCATCCGTTTTCAGGCTATTGCGAATATCGATCCATCTGTTGGCGTGTCCCGCAGCATTTAGGTAATCGCTAACAATCCGTGTCGAAATCAACTCACCAAAACAAATAATCTGGTCGTATTCAAAATTATAATCGTATGAAGGACGTGTATTCAGTTTATGTTCCAGTTCGGTAAACAACTCGTAAACACCTTGTGGCATACCTTTTTCGCCAAACAAGTTCTCAATAATTTGCAGGTGATAAGCTTTAAATTCGTTAAAGACAACATGCTTCTTTTCGTCTCTTTCGAAAAAGGCTTTCACCAGTTTTTCTAACATATTGGTGCAACTTCCCATAGCAGAAATAACCACCGCAAGATTGCTGCTTTCCCGTTTTATTATTTCGAACACATTCTTGACAGCGGCCGCATCTTTCACCGAGGCTCCACCAAACTTGTATACCTTCATTTTATTCTTTTAAAGTGCTTAGTTCTTTACTTATTACAAAACTAAATTTTTTGTTTAATATGAAGCAACAATGTCCACCTTCAAAAACATCTTTCTAAAAAATGGTTATTTTAGATGATCTCAAAAGATTTTCATTATGAATATTTCGAGTACAACTACTTTAAACAACGGAGTAAAAATGCCATGGCTTGGACTAGGTGTTTTTCAGTCAGAAGATGGAAAAGAAGTAATTAATGCGGTAAAAACTGCACTTGATAGTGGTTATCGGAGTATCGACACGGCTGCAATTTACCACAACGAACGTGGCGTTGGAAAAGCAATTCTGGAAAGCAAAGTGGCGCGCGAAGATATTTTTCTAACATCAAAAGTGTGGAACAGCGAACAAGGCTACAAAAGTACATTGGCTGCTTTTGAAGAGAGTCTAGACAAGCTCCAAACCGATTACCTTGATTTGTATTTGATCCACTGGCCCAAAGGTGAAATTTCGATTGATACCTGGAAAGCATTGGAAAAATTATACGCCAAAGGCAAAATTAAAGCAATCGGAGTCAGCAATTTTTTGGTTCATCACCTTGAAGATCTTCTGCAAAACAGCAAAGTAATTCCGGCGGTTAACCAGGTAGAATTTCATCCGGAACTTGTTCAACCCAATTTATTAAAATATTGCCGGGAAAAAGGGATTCAGCTCGAAGCCTGGTCGCCAATAATGAAAGGCAGGGTAAACGATGTTCCCGTTTTACAAGCGCTTGCAGTAAAATACGGAAAAACACCGGTACAGATCACACTGCGCTGGGATATACAAAAAGATGTAGTTACCATACCAAAATCGGTAACTGCTGAACGAATTGTTGCCAACGCCGATATTTTTGATTTTGAGCTTTCAGCAGAAGATATGGCAAAAATTGACAGACTGGACAAAAACAGCCGAATTGGGCCGCACCCTGATCGGATAACATTTTAACAGCCTCATAAGGTCTCCCTGGTTTTACGAGTTGAAGTAAAGTATGATCCTGTTTCTTGTAGAAATTTGCAAATGTTGAAAATAATTACCTACTTTGCATTTCAAAGAACTTTCCAATGAAAGAAAAATACATCGAAGATCTAAAGGAGATTAAAGACATAATGACCCGCTCGTCGCGGTTTCTTTCCCTCAGTGGAATATCCGGGGTATCAGCAGGTATAATCGCTTTGGCGGGAGCTTACACAGCACAGCTCCTGGTTTTTCGCCAGGGGAACTTGCTAACTTTCAACCAAACGGAATTGTCATCCGGTCAGGTTATGAATTTGCTGGCCATTGCCCTTGCAACAATGGTTGTTAGCATTGGGCTGGTGATCGTCCTAACAACCCGCGAAACAAAAAAACGTGGTCAGAAAATCTGGGACCATCAAACAAAACGCGTCCTCATCAACCTGTTTATTCCACTTGTAACCGGAGGAATTGCAGGCCTCATTTTTATTACCAAAGGCTTTGTGGGAGTAGTAATCCCACTTACGCTTATTTTTTACGGACTGGCCCTGTTCAACGTAAGTAAATATACTCTCAACGAAATACGAAGCCTGGGATTAATTGAAATTGTGTTGGGACTACTGGCGCTACAGTTTATCGCTTATAGCTTGTGGTTTTGGGCGGCAGGTTTTGGCCTGTTCCACATTGTATATGGTATTATTGTAAAACTGAAATACAAGTCGTGAAGGATCTGCTGAACGAACTAGATAAAGCATTTGAAAACCGGGTTAGGCTGGGCATTATGTCGGCACTTGTGGTTAACGACTTTCTGGACTTTAACGCCCTGAAAGAACTACTTGGTGTGACCGACGGAAACCTGGCCAGCCATATGAAAAGTTTGGAGAAGAGCGGTTATGTCAACTTCAGGAAAGAGTTTCTCGAGCGTAAACCCAACACCAAATATTTTGCAACAGATACAGGGAAAGAGGCTTTCAGAAAGCACATTAATGCCATTGAACAACTCTTAAATAAAAGTGAATAAATGGAGTCCTTCGCGTCCTATAAGTGTTTTTTTAGTTGGGCACAGGTGTTCCTGCTTGCAATCCTTGAACCTCAGATTATATTAGGCCCTGGCCTTGGAGACCTTGCAGAAAAGTTTGGATTGAAAAATAAATAAATAAGACCGATGATGAACGTAATGAGCAAAAACAAAAGATTGGCGATAATTATTCTCGCCGTTCCAGCATTGCTGATGATTCCTTTAGTAGGGATGCAGTTTTGCGACGAAATAGACTGGTCGCTTCTCGATTTTATGGTTATGGGAGTGTTATTGCTGGGGGCAGGGCTTGCACTTGAATTGGTTTTACGAAAAGTTCCACATAAAACAAACCGCATAGCTTTGGTTGTAATTATCGCAATAGCTTTTTTGCTGATTTGGATCGAGCTTGCGGTAGGTATTTTCGGTACTCCTTTTGCTGGAAGTTAACGAGACAAAGCGTTTTTTTGTATAAAACTGAGTGAGAGTCCGACTTCTAAAGTCAGGCCCTCATTTTTCTTATTCTCGATTCTGTTTTTTCAGAACGCTTCAAAAAACTACTTAGCTTCCGGTTCAATATTAACCGCATTTAATCCACGGTTTCCTTTGGCCAATTCGAAAGTAACTTTTGATCCTTCCGCAATCTCTGCGAATGCATCAGAAATATGAAAGAAATATTTTTCGCCGCTACCCAAATCCCTAATAAAACCGTAACCTTTATCTGTATTAAAAAAAGCAACACTTCCTTTTAAAGCTTCTTCTTCCTGGTCCTCTTTTTTAGGTATCGACACGGCAATATCATTCACATCTACTTCCTGTTTTTTGCCCGGATCCGGTGCTTCGCTGGTAATTACGCCGTTCTCGTCAACATAAGCAATCATGTCGTCGAGCGAGCTTCCGCCGCTATTCGCTTTGCGCTCTTCTTTTCTTTTCTGCTTTTCTTTCTTTTTCTGCGCACGTTTTTTCTCTAATTCTTTTTTGTTAAATGATATTGATGATCTACCCATTCATTATAATTTTAAGTTATTGTCTGTTTTACGCAACCATTTTGGTTTCGTTTTACCCGAACAAGAAAGTTGTTTTTAAGTCGATCGATGTAACCAGAAGATTGCTGATCGTTGGCAAAACAAAACACTGCCGAAGCCCTTCCAAATAAAAAAACCGGTTGTCAGGAACGACAAAGTTAAAAAATAGTACGTGGAATTACGAACTCAAAGACCAATAGTTTGAAAATGATAACGCTGAATGCTGTGCTTTATCGGGAAAGAAACCTTACTTTACGCCTTACATATCAAAAAAACAAACGTTTTATGCTTTTCTGCTGATGGTTTTTACAACTAAATTTGCTGTCGATTCTCTGTAAATGCGAGCAAAACAGCAATGAATAATCCCAAAAATACGACACTAGTAATGCTTTTTCAAATCCCAGAAAAAATGGACAATTCCGTTGGACAGAATGATGTACTGCGCATTAACCGCACGCGCATATTTTCGTGCCTGTTCTTTTGCCACCAGCGGATGCAGTATTTTTTTTTTGGCTTCGAGTACACACAGCGGTTTGTTGTTGTTGTCAACCAGCAAAAAATCAAGCGATCCCGATTTTACTTTTTCAAAATCGTTTCCCCAGGCATCAACTTCTTTACGGCTTATTTTTACATGATTTTCAAGCAGGATGTTTGCTTTCCCTTTTTCCGAATCGAAGAAACGCCAACCGGCTTCCTCAAGTAGTTTATTAATTCTTATCCGGGCTTGAGCTTCGTTTTGTTGCATCTGTTCAAAGGCGTTAGCTTTGGTTCTAAAAATAGCGATAAAAGGCTTTTTAACAAAGAAGTTGTCAAAAGTTAATCTATAGTATATTAAAATATGTTCGTTTTATAGTCTTTCTGACTCTCCCTCTCTATGGGTAGAGAGGGACAATTGTGACGCAGTCATAATCAGGGTGAGTCAGTTAAAAAAAGTGTCACAATTGGCAATTGCTCTAATCGTCACTTTTTCAGTTAATTATAGGTGTTTTAAGATTTTGGCTTTAAACAAGTTTAAAATGCAAAATAGAACTTATCCAAGAAAAGGGTGGGCTTTTATTTTGAAGTAAAGCTAACACGAAAGGTAGTTTCCTGCTTTTCGTGTTAGCTTTATTGGGTTTCAGCCTTAACGGATGTTGAGCAGGTTTAAATCTTCTTCGTCGAGTTTCATTTCGGGGGCAGCAAAAATGGTTTCCAGCTGGCTTTTACTGGTAGCGCTGGCAATAGGAGCGTCAATATTGGGCTGAGCTAACAGCCAGGCCAATGCTACAGTAGCAGGAGTTGCCTCGTGTTTTATCGAAACTTTGTCGAGGGCGCTAAGTACTTCCAACCCCTTTTTGTTTAAGTATTTCTTGGCAAGCCCACCACGAACGCTTTTGCTAAGATCTGCTTCCGAGCGGTACTTTCCGGTTAAAAAGCCTGCAGCAAGCGACCAATAAGGGAAAACGCTTAATCCGTATTTTTCGGCTATTGGTTGGTATTGCGTTTCATACTTTTCGCGTTCAACCAAATTATAATGAGGTTGAAGTGCCACATATTTCGGAAGACCTTCTTTTTCTGCTACGTTAAAAGATTCGGTTAACCTTTCAGGCGATAAATTAGACGCAGCAATGTAGCGTACTTTTCCGGCTTTAATAATTTCGTCGTAAGCCGAAAGCGTTTCCTCAATCGGGGTTTTCTCATCATCAAAATGAGTATAGTACAAATCAATGTAATCCGTCTGAAGTCGTTGCAACGATTCGTCAACCGATTTCAGAATATGTTTTTTACTAACATCAAAACCATGCTTCTTGGTTTCAGAGCCTACTTTGGTCGCAATAACTACTTTGTTGCGGTTGGCTCTTGCTTTCATCCACTTACCGATAATAGTTTCTGACAAACCTCCGGTTCCGTTTATCCACCACGGATAAGTGTCTGCAGTGTCGATAAAATTAAAGCCGCCATCAACAAATTGATCCAGGATTGCAAACGATTGTTGCTCGTCTAAAGTCCATCCAAATACATTTCCTCCCAGATTTACCGGCGAAATCTCTAAATCGGTGTGCGATATTTTAATTTGTTTCATAATAATTGAAATTTATAGTTTCTGGAAATCACAAAGGTGATTCCGCTATCCTAAACAAGCCAGCTCGTCCTATGTTTGGGGTTTTTCGGTAAAATAAGAGTTTTTAACAGATGGGATTTACGAGGAGAAAGAGATAAAAATATATCCCTGTTTTTATTGAAAATAACTGTAAACCTCGTCGTAGTTTTTTACTTCCATCAGGTCGGCGCGCATTTTTGCAGCGCCCGGGAAACTATTAAGGTAGATTTTATAAAAACGTTTCAGAATGTTGAAGTTTTTTTCAGGACTCCAGATTTTTTCAAACAAACGGGTATGATCCAGTAATTTTGCGATGCGCTCTTCCATCGTGATTTCCTGTTTCCCCGGATTGAAAAACCACGGATTCTGGAAAATGCCGCGTCCAATCATTACGCCATCAACTCCGGTTTGTTGGATGCGTTCCAAGCCTTGCTCGTACGAAAGTACATCGCCATTTCCATGAAAAGGAATTTCGGTTTTCATCTGATTTTTGAGTTGAACCGCTTTTGCAATCTCGTCCCAGCTGGCTTCGCCTTCCGATTGCATGCGTTGTGTACGGCCGTGCAAAATAATAGCTGCCGGATCAACTTCAAGTAAATTCCCAATCCAGTTCTCGGTAATATGTTCTTTAATTCCGGTGCGCGTTTTTACGCTAACAGGTAGCGAAGTGCCTTCTTTGGTGGCAAGTACAATTTCCTTTGCACGTTCCGGATCGCCAATTAATGCGCTGCAAGCACCAATCTTGAATACCTTTTTTACCGGGCAGCCCATGTTAATGTCGATCCCGTCGAAATCGTAGTTTTCGCTGATGTATTTCGCAATGTTGTGGTAGATTTCCGGATCGCGTCCCCAAATTTGAGCAACAATTTTGATGTTTAATTTCCGGAGTAATTCGCGTTCCGATTGGTTTACAATGAGTCGTTCTGAAACCCGTTCTCTGCCAACTGGGTGGTTCATCCCTTCAACAGAAGTGAACTCGGTAAATACAATGTTTAGCTTTCCATGTGCCGACATGCCCATAACTATTTCACGAAAAACAGTGTCGGTAACGTCCTCCATCGGAGCGAGAGAGAATACGGGGCTCTTAAATTCTTTCCAGAAATTATTCATTGCGGTACAAAAATAGGAATTGCTATAAATAGGTAGAACGCTATTCCGAATTTATTTCGGAATCTGTTTCTGATTTCGTTGAGACTCTGAAACAAGTTCAGGATGACGAAAAGACTTGATTAAACGTCTGTTTTTAACTGTTCAACTTTAATTAGCGACAAACTTTTCCGGTATTTGCGGCTGTTGCCAAATACAATGCGTTCTTTTGCTGAACGTCCGGTTCCGTTCACTTTTTCGTGAGCACATTCCGGTGTACAGCAGCCGTGGTACTTTTCTGCACATTCCGGACATTGAATGAAAAGAATATGACAACCTTGATTATCGCAATTGGTGTGCGAATCGCATGCTTTTCCACATTGATGGCACTTTGAAATGATCTCACCGTTAACGCTTTCACCCAGGCGCTCGTCGAAAACAAAGTTTTTTCCAAGGAATTTAGAATCCAACCCGGCTGCTTTTATCTGTCGTGCATATTCAAGAATACCTCCATGCAGCTGGTTTACATCTTCAAAACCATGATTTTTTAGATAGGCACTGGCTTTCTCGCAACGAATACCACCCGTGCAGTACAGCAATACTTTTTTATCTTTCTGGTCTTCCAACAGATCGGTTACAATCTCAAGTTCTTCGCGAAAGGTGTCGGCTTCAGGACAAATAGCACCTTCAAAATGGCCGATTTCACTTTCGTAATAATTACGCATATCAACCACTACCGTATTGTCCTGTCCGATGTAATTGTGAAAGTCAATTCCGCTCAGGTGTGTACCAACATTGGTAACATCGTATGCATTGTCATCCAGTCCGTCAGCAACCAGCTTCGGACGTACTTTTATCGTTAGTTTATAAAACGATTTTCCATCGTCTTCAATGGCATATTTTATCGGAATTTCGTTAAAAATGTCATGTTTTTTCAGCGTTTCAAGAAAAGCTTCCCAGTTGTGTTCGGGTACGCTCATTTGAGCATTGATTCCTTCGCGGGCCACATAAATTCGGCCAAAACAACCTAACGGAAACCAATCGCGAAAAAGATCGTCGCGAAAAGTTTGCGGATCATCAAGGATAAAATAGCGATACAAAGAGATGGTTTTTCTGTTGAAGGTTTCTTCGGCCAATCGCTGCTTGAGCTCTTCTTTATTGATACGGTTATACAAGTGCATCGTGAAATATTGCTTTTAAACTGGCGGCAAAAGTAGGTATTTTTAAAATAAGAGCAAAAAGAGGTTTTATTCTTCTATTTGTGCGTGTTTTTTTAGAGTAGTTTTTATTGTAAATTTATAATAACCATGATAATAAGTGTGCTGGATATTACAATATGGATCAAGGGAGAGTGATTAATGCCCCGTATGTCGACAATAGCTATAAATGAGCCGGGGGTGGATTTATCTCCACTTCATAGGATTTAGTGAAGTTTGGTAATGCAATGCTCAACAATACGTTATTTTCAGCAGAAGTTAAAGAAGCCTTGATTACGCCGCAGAAATTGAAAGATGGAACTCAAATCGAATATGGATTGGGATTTTTCTCGGGGACTGATGAATTTGGACGCGAATATTACGGACATGGAGGAGGTTCGGTAGGTGGTTGCAGCAATCTGATAATTTATCCTCAAGAGAAAATGGTGGTAGCAGTAATTACCAATGATACACGAGCGAAAGTAGGTAATGAGTTACACAAAATCGCAGAGATTTTATTGTCGGAAGAGCAATAAAAACCCGGATATGAACCCGGGTTTAAACGAATTATATTTTAATGCTTAATGCACAGCAATAGGATCTGCGTTTCCATCGGGGTCGCTTGTTACTTTTCCATCAGAACTTACATTTCCTAGCAACAATATTCCGGCAACATGTGGAGCAGCCATTGAGGTTCCGTGTAAGGTTTCGTAACCGCCATTTTTATAGGTTGAAAGAACATATACGCCTGGCGCAGCATAGTCTACCGGAGAGCCAAAGTTTGAAAATTCCGTTGCAAAGCGGTCACCTTCCCACATTGCAGAAACGGTGTAAATATTTGGTCCGTTATTATGTGCCGGCGAGTAGTAAGAACAGTCGTCGCTTTCGTTTCCGGCAGCTATAGAAACTTTTATTCCTTTTGCAGCTACCGCCTGAACAGCAGCATCAACAGCAGCATCAGTATATCGGGAAGAAGGCCCCAGACTCATATTAATAACATCACCTGCTTGCCCAACTCCGTCAGTAGCAATGTAATCAAGCGCGGCTACTGTCCACGAAAAACTTCCGCTACCACGGCGATCAAGAACGCGGCAGGAAACAACTTCGGCACCGGGAGCCACACCAATAACGCCTAAATTGTTATTTATGGCAGCAATGGTTCCGGCAACGTGCGAGCCATGCCCGTTTTCATCATCCGGAGTAGTTTTCTTTCCACCTACAACAAAGCTTCGGCTTAGTGTTGTATTTACATTTAGGTCGGGATGATCGAGATCAATTCCTGAATCCACAATCCAGGCTCTGTTCGATCCCGTGTAGTTTGAAACTCCATTTACACGAGTAATTCCCCAGGGTGTTTCCTGTGTGGTACTTCCTCCGCCATCGTTTCCACCTCCGCCTTTACCGGGCTTATCTTTCGGAGGAGCCAAAGCAATAACTCTGTCCTCTTGAATGTATTTGACTGAAGGATCGTCTTGCAACTTCTTTAATTGTCCCGGCGGAATTTTTACCGAAAAGCCTTTAAGTGCGGATCCGAAAACATGTTCAACATCGCCATCAAGAACTCCGGCTCGTTTTAAAATTTTAGCAGAAGCTGATTTCATGGCTACCTGCTTCTTTTCATATCCTTTAAGATTCGATAATTCTACATCTAATTCAGCGTCCTGCAACACAACAATGTATCCTTTTTTTGCATTTTTGGCTGATTTAAGTTCAAGTTCTTCAGCAACTTCATCATTTACAATCGATTCGTTACAGGCATTCGCAAAAGCCAATACCAGTGCGAATACAAAAAAATTAAACAGCGATTTTTTCATTTTCATTTAATTTAGAAATTAATATAAGAGTTTAGTTTCAGATAAAGCCATCCTATATTTTTCAATAGTCGGGATTGTATTTCACCAATTTACAACAGCTTGTATTTCATTTTGTTTAATTCCTAGAAGACTGAAATCGTTGCTTTATAAAATAAGGGAAGTGATTGTAGTTATTCTACGGTATAAATTCCGGATGATCTACTGCTAAATAAGTCATGGCCTTTTTGCAAACATGTGAGGTTCGGAATACTGTCCATATAACTCAAATCTTTGTCACGGCTGATAATAAGCACATCTTCATGGTCTTTCAGATAATCTTCCAGTTCATCGGGTTCCTTAAAAACGGAAATGCGATCTTTCGCGTAAAATGCAAATGCATTGTCAAAGGTTTTGTAAGCCACTATATTATCGAATGATTCAATTTCGGCTTTGAATTTAACAACCGGCGATTGATTATCCATGACCTGGAACGGAACGGCAAAAAATATAAAAGAGGTAAACATAAATGTTGCAGCAACTGCAGATAAGCTTTTTTCAATCGATCTCGTATTAAACCAAAGCGCAATTACAGCTCCAATGGGAACAACCACGAATAGCCAAGCTACCCAGGTTATGGAATACAAGGGGGCGGTATTTTTGGTGAAAAAGAAGACTCCCAACGGAACGGCTATTCCAAATACTGTAAACACAATAAGTTCGGGTTTTATATTGGTCTTTTTTACTTTCTTACTAATTACTTTTGAAAAGTAAGTACCCAGTATAATTGCAAAAAACGGATAAGAAGGCGTGGTATAATTTATGAGTTTTGTTTTAGAGAGGGCATAAAATACTGCAACCACTGTAAGAGATACAAGTGCGAGTACAATCAGTTTGTTTTCTTTTCTGCTGACCCACGCATTTTTAAAAGCACGGATAAACCAAATCGAGAGAGGAAGCATGCCGGTAAGGATAAAGACAATTGACAAGATAAATGGTCCGTCGTGGTTTCCGATTCCGCCACTGAAGCGATGCAGGTTGTGGTGGAAAAAGAATTCATGAGTCCATACGCCGTTGGTTTTTATAGATACGGCAATATACCATGGGAGACTTACGAAGGCTACTAAAAGAAGTCCCCACCAAGCTTTTAACGATACAATGGTTTTCCATGTGAAAGTCCGGGTAATCAGTAGAAAGATAAAAATTGATAAAACAGGCAATACCAGTCCTACCGGGCCTTTAGCCAAAATTGCCAGTCCCATTGAAATATACATTCCTGCATACCATTTCCAACGTCCGCTGTGCCAGCCCTCAAAGAAAAAATAGATGGATAAGGCATGAAACAAAATGAGATAAGGATCGGGTGTGGCGAGCCGGAATTGCACAATTGCATGCAGGGAAGACAGCAATGCCAGTGCCGACCACCAGGCTGCTTTCAGATTAATATGGCGTTTTACAATCAGGAAAGTCGCTAGTACCAATAACACTCCGCATAAAGCTGAGGGAAAGCGCGCACTGGCCTCATTTGTTCCTCCAACTTTGTAGGCAACCATCATCCCATAATACTCAAGAACAGGTTTATCGGTTCTTAGCTCGCCGTTAAATGTAGGTACTATCCAGTCGTTTCGTTCCAGCATTTCGCGCGCACATTCTGCATTTCTGGCTTCTGCAACCTGAAAAACACTGGTTCCTCCCAAGAATGAGAAAAAGAGAACTACACTAAGAACGATAACAAGAATTAATGCTTTTGTAGAAACTGACAGTAGCATATCGTAAAGTTATTAAAGTGAATTTCAGAATCGTTTTCATTCTGAATTGTTCATGGCTACGGTCGGGCTAAAGGTCGATTCGAAAAGTTGGATAGTATAACGCTACTACTGCTGAATAAGTTCAGCCACTTTAGTCTTTATTTTTTCAAAATCAGCTTTGTTAAAACCGATGGATGACAGCGCAATTTTTCCGTTTTTATCAATAATAAAGTTTCGCGGAATATTTTGCTGGGCATAAACTGAAAATACTTTTCGTTCAGGATCGGGATAAAAAGGCATTGTAAATCCCTGTTCTTCTTTAAAGTTATTTATTTCCTCCCAACTGTGTTCTCTACCCAAAATAATCAGCACAAAATCATCGTTTTCAACATACTTGTCGTAAACTTCTTTTTGCAAGTGCGGAAGTTCTTTCCGGCATGGAGGACACCAGGTTGCAAAAAAGTTGATCCAAACTACTTTCCCTTTTAATTCAGAAAGCGTTTGCGTTTTTCCCGGAGCTGTTTCAAAAGTAAAGTCAGGAGCCTGTTCGCCTTCTTTTGCTATGGTAAACTTATCCTGGGCAAACACTGACGTTGCAAAAAACAGGGCAACTATTACAACTAAGAATGCTTTCACTTGATTGTCTTTTTTATAAATGAACTGGAAAATTACTATTAATAATGAATAAACAAAAAACACCTGCCAGGATGATGACAGGTGTTCGTGAGTATTTTATGAAAATTTACTTCGAAAGAAAATCGTTTACCGCAGTTTCAATTCTTTCTTCAATTTTCGATGTGTCTGATTTTTCAAAAGTATCACCAGTAATGCTTTCGTAAAGTTCAATGTATCTGTCTGATACCTGTTCAACAAAAGAATCCGGAATTTCGGGAAGAACGTCGCCTTCACGACCCTGGAAATTGTTTTCCATTAACCATTCGCGAACAAACTCTTTCGAAAGTTGCTTTTGGTTTTCTCCTTTATCGAAGCGCTCCTGGTATCCGTCGGCGTAGAAATAACGAGATGAATCTGGTGTGTGAATTTCATCAATCAAATAAATCTGTCCGTCTTTTTTACCAAATTCGTATTTGGTATCAACCAGGATTAGCCCCATTTCTTTCGCAATTTCGCTACCACGTTTGAACAGTGCTAAAGAAATACGTTCCAATTCTTTATAATCTTCTTCCGAAACCAATCCTTGTTTGATAATTTCTTCGCGCGAAATATTTTCGTCGTGGGCACCTTGCTCGGCTTTGGTCGTTGGTGTTAATAAAGGCTCGGGAAAAACCTGGTGTTCTTTCAAGCCTTCAGGAAGCGGCACACCGCAAATATCACGTCCTCCATTCTTGTACAAACGCCACGAACTTCCGGTAAGATAACCGCGAACAATCATTTCAACCGGGAAGGTTTCGCAAAAATGACCCACTGTTACGTTTGGATCGGGGGTTGCAATTTTCCAGTTAGGAACAATATCGGCAGTGGCATCGAGGAATTTCGCTGCAATTTGGTTCAATACCTGTCCTTTGTAAGGAATACCCTTTGGCAGTACCACGTCGAAAGCCGAAATGCGGTCGGAAACTACCATTACCAGAAACTCGTCGTTAATGTTGTATACGTCGCGTACTTTTCCTTTGTAGTGACTTTTTTGTCCCGGAAAATTGAATGTTGTTTTTGTTAATGCGTTACCCATTGTATTGTTTTTTATGAATCCTATTTAATATTTCAAATTGACTAATTGCTAAATTGTTCTATTGTAAAATTGTTAAACAGTTAAACCGATAAATTGTGAAATTGTTTTTTTTAAAACTGTCAATTGAGCCTGTTTACTGACTACTTTCTTTGTTCTTCTCCTGTGCCTGTGCCTTTGCTTGCTCCTTTTCTTCCTGATGTCTGTCGTATGCGTCAACTATATCGCGAACCAGCTTGTGGCGTACAATGTCTTTTTTATCAAAATAAATGGTTGAAATACTGCCTATCCCTTTCAAAATTTTTAGTGCCTGAACCAGGCCAGAGTTGCTTTTTCGCGGCAGGTCAATCTGCGTAATATCACCGGTAATTATAAACTTCGCATTCAACCCCATTCGTGTGAGGAACATTTTCAGCTGATTTACCGTGGTGTTTTGTGCTTCATCCAAAATCACATAGGCATTGCTCAGTGTACGCCCGCGCATGAATGCTAGTGGCGCAATTTGTATGGTGCCGTCTTTCATAAACTCTTCGAGCTTTTTCGGCGGTATCATATCCTGCAAGGCATCGTACAAAGGCTGAAGGTAAGGATCAATTTTATCTTTTAAATCGCCGGGAAGAAAACCGAGGTTTTCTCCTGCTTCTACAGCTGGCCGACTCAGAATTATCTTTCGTATTTCTTTGTTTTTTAACGCGCGCACAGCCAGTGCAATTGCGGTGTATGTTTTTCCTGTTCCGGCAGGGCCTATCGCAAAAATCAAATCGTTTTTCGACGATTCTTCCAGTAATCTACGTTGGTTCGGTGTACGTGCCCGAACCGGTTTCCCACTGTTGCCAAATACAATAATGTCGGGTTCGCTGCTTCCGTTTTCTTCAAACGACGAAACGCCGGCATTCATCAATTCCAGAATAATTTCTTCTGTTAAAACATTGTATTGGTAGTAGTGGTCGAGAATAAGCCCGAACTTTTTTTCAAACGCTTTTAGTTCTGAAGGTTCTCCCTGAATGTACAACGAATCGCCGCGCGCAGCGATATTAATTTTAGGGAAGAGGCGCTTAATCAGATCGATTTTTGCATTGTTGATCCCGAAAAATTCCAACGGGTCTATTCCTTCCAGTAATATTTGTTTATCCAATCTTGTTCTTTAAATGTGAGTTCGGCAAATTTACTAAAATATCTTTCCACTACCATTCAGAAGAAGAACAGATATTCTTCGCCTTCAGCAATAAAAAAGCTTTATATACTGAGCCTCGTTGCTTTTATTTCGAAAACATTTTAACAACCCATAGGATGAGGTAAAGCCCCAAACCAACGCCGGCAAACAGAACACCAACTACAAACGCTATTCGTATTAGTTTTACATCCCAGCCTAATTTTTCGGAAAGCCATCCTGAAACACCTAAAATCATCGATTTAAATTTTTGTTATTAACGGGCAAGATAAAATTTATTTTCAGGAATGGCGGCAACTTTTACCGGATGATTTTGAACCTTTCGGAATTTAGGTGTATACGCCTAAAAAATATTCATGAAACGATATAGCACTACCCAGTATTCTGGAATTGGAATTTTTCTTTTTGCATTAACACTTTACACACTTACCCTCGAACCAACCACCAGTTTCTGGGATTGTAGTGAGTTTATTCTTTCTGCCTCAAAACTTGAAGTTAACCATCCAGCCGGAGCGCCACTTTTTATGTTGATCGGGCGTTTGTTTTCGCTGCTTTCGTTTGGCGATACCACAAAAATCGCTTGGGCAATCAATTTTTCTTCCGGAGTGTTCAGTGCACTTACCATTTTCTTTCTGTTCCACATTATCATAAAACTAATCGGTAAGATCAGCGACAGCAAACTGGTACTTATTGGCAGTGCTGCTATTGGCGCTTTAACTTTTGCTGTTAGCGATTCGTTTTGGTTCTCGGCAGTTGAAGGAGAAGTGTATGCACTTTCCATGTTTTTTCTTTCGATTTCGTTTTGGGCTGCTTTAAAATGGGAAGAAGGCTATGGTAATCCCGGTAATGAAAAATGGATATTGTTTTTGGGATTGATAACCGGACTTGGAATCGGTGTGCATTTGCTCAACTTGTTGGTTTTGCCTTCGGTGGTAATGATTATGGGATTTAAAAAATACGGGTATTCTGCAAAAAAGCTGGCTTTGTTTTTTGGTGCAGGAGTATTCGTGTTGCTCGGAATTTTGTATGTACTTACGCCAATAGTAATGCGTACACTGGCGCTTTTCGATTTTGTGGCTGTAAATAAATTGGCGCTGCCGGTACATTCGGGGGCAATGATTGGCGTGTTGCTTATTGGCGGATTGATTGCCTATCTGCTTTATTATTTCAGAACAAAGAATAAAAAGGTGCCTGAAATTGCAGTGATGACGGTGGCTCTCATACTTATCGGTTTTTCGGTTTATGCAGTAAATGTAATTCGTTCGTCGGCAAATCCTCCAGTGAATTTCGGCAAGCCCGATAATATGTATTCGTTGATCGATTACCTGAATCGCGAACAATATCCTAAACGTCCATTACTGTATGGCGAGAACTACAATTCTCCGATTTTGGGAGCGAATGCACGCTTTTCAAAAGATTATATCGAAGGAGAATACAGAACCATTGAATTGGCGCCTTCTTACGAATATGCCGAAAATACCTGTACCTGGTTTCCGCGTATGTCGAGTCGCGATGCCAACCATGTACAAGCCTACAACAGCTGGATAAATGTTAAAGGCAAACGGGTTGCGGCAAGGCAACCTAACGGCAAAACAGAAACCTTGGTTGTACCCACTTTGGCCGATAACGTAAAGTTTTTTGTGAATTATCAGTTTGCATTTATGTTTGGCCGCTATTTTATGTGGAATTTTGTGGGCCGCCAAAACGATCGTCAGGGAAGGGGAGATGCAATTTATGGCAACTGGTTGTCGGGAATTAAATTTATTGACGAGGCACGGCTTGGGCCGCAGGAAGATCTGCCCGATTGGCTGGGAAAAAACAGGGGCCGAAATACCTACTTTTTTCTTCCATTATTGTTGGGCTTGCTTGGTGCGGTTTTTCAGTTAAAAACACAGCGCGAAAGGTTTTATATTGTGCTGGCACTTTTTATTATGGGAGGCCTTGGACTTACTGTTTATATAAATGAAATCCCAATTACTCCACGTGAGCGCGACTATGTTTTTGTTGTAGCTTTTTTGGCTTTTTCAATTTGGGTAGGAATGGGGTTTGCAGCAATCGCTGAAAAACTCTCGGGAGCATCAAGATCAAAGCTTTGGAGGGCGTTTGCATTTGTTGTGCTGCTGGCAGTTCCCGGAATTATGTTGGCTCAAAACTTCAACGACCACAACCGGTCGGGCAGAACTGCAGCCCGCGATTTAGCCAGAAATATTTTAAAATCTTGCCCTGAAAATGCCATTTTGATTTCGAGCGGAGATAATGATACTTATCCTATTTTATATTGTCAGGAAGTAGAAAATTACAGAACCGACGTGCGCCTGGTAATTTCGCCATTTCTTTCGGCCAATTGGTTTATCGATGGTTTGCGAAAAGCAAAATATGACGATGCCGGGTTGAAACTGAATCTTTCTCAACGAAAGCTCGACGACGGTAAATTTGATTATGTACCTGTAGTCGATCGGCTAAACCGCGATACCTCGTGGCAGGAGGCGATAAACTTTCTGAACATGGACAATGAGCAGGCGAAGGTGAACATGAGTTCGGGCGAGAAAGTGAATTTTGTACCACTTACCGAACTTAATTTTCAGGTAAAATCGGATACTGCAATTGGGAATATCGATATCTCACTAAAAGGGAAGAAGATACTTTACAAAAACCAGTTGGTGTTTTGGGATCTGGTGAGTTCGAATGCTTCAGAACGGCCGGTGTGTTTTGTTTCGAAAAGCGAAGCGAAAAAATATGATCTCGATAAGAATCTTCGTTCCGAGGGCTTTGTTTATCGCTTAGTGCCGGAAAAGAGTACGAACGGAAGTATTTTATCAATAGGCAGTGGCGATCCAGAGGTTTTGTATAATCGCCTGATGAACGACTACAGTTTTGGGAACCTTGCTGATCCTGCAGTTTATACCGACTGGTTTTCAGTTATTAATGTAAATGTTTTTATGGCCCGCAACGTATACAACGAAGTTGCTGTTAAGCTTCTTCAAAAAAATGAAAAGGAGAAAGCGGCCGATTTATTAAAACACTGCTCCAGAGTTTTGCCGCTCGAGAAGATTCCTTACGACATTTATACTTTACGCCAAACCGAATTAATGGTTGAAGCCAATTTAAGCGATTTGGCGCAGAAGCAATTCAATTACCAGGAACATGAGATTGTTAAAACGCTGGGCTACTACATCTCGTTGCCTGCTGCTAAACAAGCAGCTATCAAAAGCGAAATTTCCAATCAATTGTATTACCTGAACAGTTTAGCTCTGATAGCCCGAAAAATGGACAACGAAGAGAAGGCAGCCGAATTAAAAGCTGTGCTCGAAAACTATGCGCGAGCTGTGTGAAACAGAATTAAAATATTCCCAAGTAGGATTTGATGATGAAATAGAGAATTTAATCTTCATTATGTATTAAACTATATTTCATTTTACAAGTCTATCGTTATATTAACGATAAACTATAGTAGCCCGCTTTTTTTGTTTAAAATCCAGTAAATTGCGGCTGATGTAAAAACCAAACAATCCAACAAAATGAAATTTCTACCAAGCTTCCTACTGATTCTGTTCTTTTTTGTTTCTGTTTTTGCCTATGGGCAGGAAATCAATGGATATATTCTGAATAATAATGACGAGAAAACGGAATGTTTTGTGCATAACAACGGAATCCGTGAAGCTTCTAGTTCTAATAAATATAAATACCGACTTCCGGGAGAGAAAGAATTTAAGGGAATGGATTTGGACAAAATAAAAGAGTTTGCTATTTACGACGAAGTAAAATGTGTGCGCGAGCTCATACAGACTGATGCTTCTGACAACCGCATAAAACGAGAAGAGGAAGCCTATCAGGAACCGGAATTGGATCAAGGTCACGCCTATCTTTATGTCCTGTATGAAGGACCATTAGCCTCTCTTTACTCATACTACAACGAAGGAAAAATATTTTATTATTACAGGGTTAGAGAGGCGTCTATTGAGTTGCTTTACTATAAAAAATACCAAGTGGAAGTGGCTACCGGTGTGGTTGAGAAAACTATTGTAAACAACGCGTACAAAGATCAGCTGGCACAGGCTTTTAATATTGAAGATGAAAAAGCTTTGCAGAAATTGAGCTACACAAAGAACAGTCTGATTCGATTTTTTGATAATTACCACAAACAAAATCGTGAACAGGGGAAGAACCTGGTAATTGATGGCCCGAAACCAAGAATAATTGTTCGGGGTTTACTAAACGGAAATACCTTTAGTGCAAAAATTCAGGGTAATAGTGCTACCCACTATGTGTTTTTTAAACAAGAGAAGTCGATCGGTTACGGACTTGAAGTGGAGTATAATTTTGCTTTTAACCGGAATAAATTCTCTGTATTTGCCGGCGGTAATTACGCTACTTATTTTAGCGATTATTCGGATTATGTTAATGCAGGGATAGATCACGACGGGTACATCTGGGATTACTATTCAATTGATATTCCCTTTGGAATGCGCTATTATGGCCGCTTATTTCCAAAAACCCGTATATTTGTGGAGGCAGGACTTTCCCCACATATTATTTTAGATAAGTCAGAATTATTTATGAACTCTCCTTACGAGTATAGTTTCGATTCTGCTACCAAAGGCATGTTTGGAGTGGGAGTAAGCTATGGACGTTTAGCGCTGGAAACTCGTTTCTTTACCAAAAATAATGTAACACAGAGTCTGGCGTGGAGAGGGTCAAAATTAAGTCAATGGACTGTTAGCGTTCAGTACGATATTTTTCAGCACACTCTAAAATAACAGGAAAGGCTTTTCTATATAAGGTCTTATTTTTCTTCCGGGTATCAGGATTGACCACTTGAACAGGTATCGCCAAAGAATGGCAGCATTCCGGCTGTGTCTATTCTCAGTGGAACTGAATTCGATGTGGTGTCAACACCGGGCGAAAACAACTGTTCGTTTTTAGGCTGAAAGTTCATTATAGAAATAACAATCACAACACTTGCCAACGCCAGTTTTGCGGGTAAATTCGACCACGAAAACAAACCGGTAAACATTCCCAGAAAAGAATTCTGAGTGGTCTTGTAACCCGTGCTTTTCAACAAGTAAGCATATTCCAGCCGCTCCTGAACCGAAGTGTCGGGTGCAATGCCTTTTGCATCGTTTACAAACATGCTTATCAGCTCTTGTTCACTCATTTGTTTATTTTCCATAGCTTTCTCCGTTAAACGTTTCTTTTTGTTTTACCCGTTTCGATAACTCCTGGCGTGCATAGTGCAGTCTCGATTTTATTGTTCCCACCGGCAATTCCAGTATATCCGAAATTTCTTTCAGGCTAAAATTCTCCTTGTATTTCAGTATCAGTATCGATCGCTGACTTTCGTCCAGCAATTCCAGTTCGTTAAAAATAGCCGCAATCAGGCTTTCTTTGTTTATCGCATCCTCCTGAAAAGCAGGGTTGATGTACTGATCCGGATTTTCTTCTGTTTTGAAATTTTTGCGCACTTCGCGGCTACGGTATTCATTTTTGCACATGTTGTGGGCAATCGAAAACAACCAACCTGAAAATTTATGTGTAGGCTTGTACAATTCCGGTTTCTGAATGATTTTTAAAAACAGGTCTTGCAAAAAGTCGTTGGCCAGTTCGGTGTCGCTGCCCAGCATTCGTAAAAAAAAGTAGTAGATCCGCTTGTTGTAGCGTTCGTAAAGTTCAGTAAACGCTTTTGGGTTTCCGGCATTAATGTTTGCCATTAACTGCTCGTCGCTCAATTTGCTGATATGTTTTTGCCTGAAAATCACGGTTTCTTAAAAATAACAAAAACAAGCGAAGCCAGCGCACCTAAAATTACTACCGGTGCCAATGTTAATCTTCTGAAACTAAAAATAGCCGGATCAAATCCGTCGGCAACCCTTGTTGGGCCTGCCATTAGTGCGTATCCGGCAATCAAAAAAGCCAGAACTAAAATGAATAAAATGTATTTTTTACGACTAAAAATTTCCATCTTTACCTCTCGAAAACGAACAAGTCCGCCGATTTATTTCACGGACATGTTATCATTATTTCGCCTAGATACACGCGAAAAACAAAAGGTTCAGTTTTTTCTGGAAATTTTTTAATGTATTGGTTTATGGACAAAAGATTGGAAGCTTTTAAAGAGTTGTTGGATATAATGGATGAGCTGCGCGAAAAGTGCCCGTGGGACAGGAAACAAACCCTCGAATCGCTGCGGAAAAATACGATTGAGGAAACCTACGAGCTGGCCGAAGCCATTCTTAAAAACGATTTACAGGAGATAAAAAAGGAGCTGGGCGATTTAATGTTACACATTGTTTTTTACGCTAAAATTGGTTCCGAGAAAGAAGCTTTCGATATTGCCGATGTGCTGGAAGGAATCAACAAAAAATTGATCTATCGTCACCCGCATGTGTTTGGCGACGTTGAGGTTGATGGTTCGGCGCGTAAAGTAGAAGAAAACTGGGAAGCGCTGAAACTGAAGGAAAAAGGTGGCAACAAACGCGTGCTCGAAGGTGTTCCAACCGGTTTGCCGGCGCTGGTAAAAGCCAACCGGATTCAGGAAAAAGTCAGTGGTGTTGGTTTCGACTGGGAATACCGCGAACAGGTGTGGGACAAAGTTAGAGAAGAAGTGCAGGAGTTGAGTGAAGAAATTGATCGTGTGGACGAAGATAAAATTGAAGCCGAATTTGGCGACCTGTTTTTTGCCATGGTAAATGCCGCCCGTTTATACGACGTTGACCCCGAAGCAGCGCTCGAACGTACCAACCTGAAATTTATAAAACGCTTTAATTACCTCGAAAGTAAAACCTTACAAAAAGGCCAAAGTCTACACGATATGAGCCTTGCCGAAATGGATAAATACTGGGAAGAAGCGAAGAACGAGGAGTAGCGTTTAGTTTGCAGTAATCAGTCTCATTTTTCTTTTTGATGCTTTTTTTTCTCTATGTGTTTACTACCTTTTCGTCTGCTTTAAAAAGTCGTTTATAGATGTAATGCCGCTACTTGCCTTAAAACTTTGTCGGCTGTTTTGAAATGAAGTATCTTTCGTAGATACAATATTTTTCCGGCTTCGATGAAGAAAAGTAAATACATTCTCCTGGCGTTTATCGCGCTTAAATTTGTGTTGCAGTACTTTGCCATTAACCCGGTTTACGAACTGCATCGTGATGAATACCTGCACCTCGATCTGGGCAAACACCTGGCTTGGGGTTATACTTCGGTTCCTCCACTTACCGGGCTGTTCTCATCGCTTATTCTGGCGCTCGGGAACAGTATTTTCTGGATAAAGTTTTTCCCAGCCTTGTTTGGTGCGCTGGTAATTTGGGTGGTTTGGAAAATGGTAGAAGAACTTAACGGTGGATTGTTTGCGCAAATGCTTGCTGCAATCAGTATTCTGTTTTCTGTATTCTTGCGCGTAAACACTTTGTACCAACCCAACTCTGTCGATTTTTTATGCTGGACACTGCTCTTTTTTACCCTTCTGAAATATTTCAAAACCAATGAGAATCGCTGGTTGTATTATACCGCAGTGGTTCTTGCAATTGGTCTGCTTAACAAATACAATATTGGCTTCTTGTTGCTGGGAATTGTTCCGGCTATTTTGCTTACGCCGCAACGCTCAGTGTTTAAAAGCAAACATTTTTGGTTAGCTGCTTTGTTGGCATTGGTGTTGGTTTTGCCCAATATTATCTGGCAAATCAGAAACGGTTTGCCGGTAGTAACACATATGCAAACACTGGAACGTACACAACTTGTAAATGTTAGCCGAATCGGTTTTCTTATTGATCAGTTTATGTTTTTCCCTGGGGTGCTGTTGGTAATTGTTCTGGGTTTTATTTCGTTTTTCACGTACAGGCCACATAAAAACTACCGGGTGTTCTTTTTCGCTTTTTTGTTTACCATGGCCATTTTTACTTACCTGAGGGCAAAAAACTACTACAGTATTGGTATATATCCTGCTTTTATTGCTTTTGGTGCTGTGTATATCGAGCACCTGCTTTCGCGCGGGTGGTTGCGTTATTTTCGTGTACCGGCGGTGCTGATTCCGGTTTTGATTTTCATACCAATCGTTCCAATTATGTTACCGCTTTATTCGCCGGGAAAAATTGTCGAAAAGAAGGAATTATTTAGCAAATACGGTGTAAATCGCTGGGAAGATGGAAAGATACACGACGTCCCACAGGATTATGCCGATATGCAGGGCTGGAAAGAACTGGCGCAACTGGTTGATTCGGCATTTACTTTAGTTGACGATAAAAAGCACACCATTATTCATTGCGACAATTACGGACAAGCCGGAGCAATTAATTACTATTCAACACAAAACTACACCGAAGCGCTTTCGATGAATGCCGACTATATTTTCTGGTATCCGCTGGATGAGTTTGAAATTGAAAACGTAATTCTGGTGCAGGTAAGTACCGACGATGATCCGGAACGTACCCGCGAACAGGCATTCTTTGATGAGATAAGTTTAATCGGGAAAATTAAAAATCCGTATGCCCGCGAAGTTGGAACAAGTGTTTACTTGCTGAAAGGTGCTAAAGTTTCGATCAATAACATTTTACGCGAAGAAATTGAAAGCAGAAGGAAATAAAAAGGCCGTTGGAAGTTTGATGTGGTAACTTGTAGTTTAAAGCGCAGCCGATTGCTCAAAATTTATTCAAATCCTATCTTGGTGTTTTGTCACTCCCTTTTTATTTTGGACCTGGTATACATCGCTATTTGTTCCAATCCAAATCAACGAAATGGTTAGCCGTCAGTCCAAATAGACAAAGTCCTAAGTTTCGATTCTTTAAAACCAAAATCGATTTGTTTTGTTGTAAATTTTTGAATCCCTATAAAAAATTAAGTTGTATGAAACCAATAGCTTATGGGAATCAAAGAAAAAGTAAGGGTTGAAACTACCGTAAATGTCCCACTTGAAAAAGCGTGGGAATGTTTTACCGAACCAGAACACATCACAAAATGGAATTTTGCATCTTTAGAGTGGCATTGTCCGGAGGCTTCTAGTGACCTGTATCCCGGAGGACGTTTCAATTATCGTATGGAAGCTCGAGACGGAACTGTTGGCTTCGATTTCACAGGCCGGTACACCTATGTGGATTTTAACAGCAGTATCATTTACCAAATAGATGACAACCGCGAAGTGAGCATTGAATTTAACCAGGTAGGAGAGGAGACTCGAATTACAGAAACATTTGAAGCTGAAGATCTGCATCCTGTAGAAATGCAACGCGACGGCTGGCAGGCGATCCTTAATAATTACAAGAAACACACCGAACAGGTCTGGCTCGATTCCAGGGTAGATGTTTAAAACTCAGGAAAGATAAAGGTTTCTGAAACCGGATTAACGCTCGTATAGAAAAGTCTGTAGTTATGGCAGAAGAATGTGTTGTATTATCGGGCAATTTTAAATAAATCGGGTAAATTAGTAGCTTAAAATCGCATGCTTGTCATGCTGTTTTTTCTTTAAAAAGCTAAAATTTAAACCGATGAAATACCTACCTGCCTTGTTTTTGTTGGCGATTGTTGTTGCCTGTTCTTCTCAAAAAAATGCCGATGAAAGTCTGAAAATTGAATTTTCCAAAACAGAATTACAGGACAAAATAAAAGGAGGCTGGGCCGGTCAGGTTATTGGTTGTACCTATGGCGGCCCTACCGAATTTAGGTATCTCGGACGGTTTATAGATGATACCATTAGCATTCCTTGGGACGATAGTCGATGTCTTTGGTATTACGAGAATGCACCGGGTTTATACGACGATGTGTACATGGATCTAACTTTTGTAGATGTTTTCGAGAAAGAAGGGCTTGATGCACCGGCCTTATCTCATGCAAAAGCTTTTGCCAATGCCGAGTATATGTTGTGGCATGCCAACCAGGCAGCGCGCTATAATATTCTGAATGGTATTTTACCTCCCGAATCTGGTTACTGGTTATATAACCCGCATTCTGATGATATCGATTTCCAGATAGAAGCTGATTTTGCAGGCTTGATGGCACCGGGAATGGTTAACACTGCATCCGAAATTTGTGATAAAATTGGACATATTATGAACTACGGCGATGGTTGGTATGGTGGCGTTTATGTGGCGGCAATGTATTCGCTGGCCTTTGTTTCCTACGATGTAAACTATGTGGTAACCGAGGCTTTAAAGGCAATCCCTGAAGAATCGCAGTTTTACCAGTGTGTTAGCGATGTAATTCTATGGCACAAGCAGTTTCCGGATGACTGGCAGCAAACCTGGAATGAAGTGGAGAAAAAATGGTCGTCGGACATTGGTTGCCCCGATGGTGTTTTTCGTGATTTTAATATCGACGCAAAGATAAATGCCGCCTACATTGTTGTAGGGTTACTTTACGGCGAAGGCGACTATTCAAAAACGATAGATATTTCTACCCGCTGCGGACAGGATTCAGATTGTAATCCGGCCAGTGCAGCTGGTATTTTGGGAACAATGATTGGTTATTCGAATATTCCCGAAGAATGGAAAGAAGCTTTGTATCCCGTTGAAGACATGGATTTTAAATATACAACCATGTCGCTGAAAGATGTTTACGAGATTGGAACCAAACACGCTTTAGCTGTTTTGGAAGCCAATGGTGGGAAAATAAATGGAGAGCAAATTACGATTCCCTTTCAGGAAATAAAACCTGTTAAGCTAGAAGTGGGCTTTGAAGGGCATCATCCGGTAGAACGAATGAGAATTGGCAAATGCTTATCGCAGGAAGTAAAAGAAATTGAAGTTGAATTTACCGGGAATGGTTTTGTACTTACCGGCGGAGCGAAGAAGGAAAATGTGCAGGAAGATAGAAACCTGCAACTTGAACTGGATATTGATGGTGAAAGGGTAGAAGATTTTATAATGCCTACCGGTTTTGCCAAACGCAAACACGAAGTTGCCTGGAAGTATCAGCTTAACGAGGGTAAACATACGGTAAAACTTCGAATAAAAAATACCAGCAATGGCTATTGGGTTGATGTTAACGATCTGATTGTATATTCCTCCGAAAGAACGAATTAATAAAACTTCCCGCAGATTTTTATTTTGCTGATTGCATTATTGGTACAACGCTTTTGGTGTTAAAGCCGGTTGTAACTTGTCTGATATTTCTGTAAAATCTGATAAAAACAAAAACCGCCATCCATCAATTGACGGACAGCGGTTTTAATTTATAGTAAGGTTTTTTTATTCAGTAACCTTTTCCTCTGGTTTAGAGTAGTCCATCGCAGACATACGAACGTACGATTGGTAACGCCATTTTGCATTATCTTCTGCCGCTGCAAACAATTCGTCGGCTTCTGCCGGGAATGATTTTTTCAGCGAAGTGTAACGAACTTCTCCATTCAGGAAGCCCTGGAATTTAGTCCAATCCGGCTCTTTTGAATCCAACTGGAATGGGTTTTTACCTTCGGCTTCCAACAGTGGGTTGTAACGGAACAACGACCAGTATCCTGAATCAACTGCTTTTTTCTCTTCAGCCTGTGAAGCTCCCATGCTGGCACGTAAACCGTGGTTGATACATGGCGAGTAAGCAATAATTAGTGATGGTCCAGGATAAGCTTCCGCTTCTTTCAGCGCTTTGAAATATTGCGACTGGTTAGCTCCCATAGCAACTTGTGCTACATAAACATAACCATAGCTCATCATCATTGCACCCAGGTCTTTCTTACGGATTTTCTTCCCTGAAGCGGCAAATTTAGCTACCGCTCCAACAGGAGTAGATTTAGACGACTGACCACCGGTATTCGAGTAAACCTCGGTATCCATAACCAGTACGTTTACATCTTCGCCGCTAGCCATTACATGGTCAAGTCCACCATAACCGATATCGTATGCCCAACCGTCGCCACCAAATACCCAGATTGATTTTTTAATCAGGTATTGTTTCAGCTTTTTGATTTCTTTAGCATACTCACTGTCGCTGTTTTCGATTGTTTCAAGCACTTTTTTCGAAGCAACTACTGAACCATTAGCAACGTCTTTATTTTCAATCCACTCTGCAAATACAGCTTTCTCAGCATCAGAAGCGCCGTTTGAAAGTGCTGTTTGCATAATGTCTTCAATGCGGTTACGCTGTGCCGAAACACCTTCTGCAAAACCAAAACCATATTCTGCGTTGTCTTCGAACAATGAGTTTGCCCAAGCCGGACCGTGACCCGATTGTTTGTGTTTACAGTATGGAGTTGAAGGAGCTGATCCACCATAGATAGAAGAACATCCGGTAGCGTTGGCAACCATCATTCTTTCGCCATAAAGCTGAGTAATAAGTTTAATATATGGAGTTTCACCACAACCAGCACAAGCTCCCGAGAACTCGAACAATGGTTGAGCAAACTGCGAGTTTTTAACTGATTTTGTTTTGTCAACAACCGTTTCTTTAACAGTAACTTTTTGGTCCACGTAGTTCCAGCGCTCAACTTCAGCTTGTTGTGTTCCAAGCGGCTTCATAATTAACGCCTTTTCTTTTGAAGGACAAACGTCGGCACAGTTTCCACAACCTGTACAGTCGAGAGGTGATACCTGGATACGGAAGTTCAATCCACCAAACATTTTTGAAGGAGTGGCCGTTTTTACTTCTGTTCCGGCAGGTGCTCCGTCTACTTCTTCTTCTGTCATCAGGAACGGACGAATAGCAGCGTGAGGACAAACGTATGCACATTGGTTACACTGGATACAGTTGTCGGCTTGCCATTCAGGAACATTTACTGCGATACCGCGTTTTTCGAAAGCAGCTGTTCCGAGTGGGAACTGGCCATCTTCAGAACCTGCAAATGTTGAAACAGGAAGATCATCACCTTGCTGTGCGTTAATTACATCAACAACTTTCGCAATGTATTCAGGACGATCGCTCGAACCGTTTTCTTCTTTAACAACAATGTCTTTCCATTCAGCAGGAACTTCAACTTTTACTACGTTTTTACCACCGGCGTCAACCGCTGCGTAGTTCATGTTTACAATGTGCTCACCTTTTTTACCATACGATTTTACGATGGCAGCTTTCATTTGCTCAACAGCCATTTCGAATGGAATAACTTCAGTAATTTTAAAGAAAGCCGACTGCATGATGGTGTTGGTACGAGTTCCCAAACCAATTTCTTCACCCAGTTTTGTACCGTTAATGATGTAGAAATTAATATCGTTTGCAGCCAGGTACTTTTTCATTTTGTCTGGCAACTGGTTTTTGGTTTCTTCTTCATCCCAAATTGAGTTCAGCAAGAAAGAACCGCCTTTTTTCAACCCTTTAAGTACATCGTAAAGGTGCAAGTATGCCGGAACGTGGCATGCAACAAAGTCCGGAGTAGTTACCAGGTAAGTCGAGCGGATTGGTGCATCGCCAAAACGCAGGTGAGAACAAGTAAAACCACCCGATTTTTTTGAGTCGTACTGGAAGTATCCCTGGCACGATTTGTCGGTTGCAGAACCAATAATTTTAATCGAGTTTTTGTTGGCACCAACAGTACCGTCAGAACCCAAACCGTAGAATTTAGCCTGGTAAGTTCCTTTTGGTGTCATGTCTACTTCTTCTTTCAATGGAAGAGAAGTGAAAGTAACATCGTCAACAATACCAATTGTAAATGCGTTTTTAGGCTCGTTCATTTCCAGGTTCTCGTAAACAGCAAGAATCTGAGAAGGAGTAGTATCTTTTGAACCTAAACCGTAACGTCCACCAACAATCTCAGGTGCATTTTCTTTTCCGTAGAAGTGCGAACGAATATCAAGGTACAATGGTTCGCCAGCAGCTCCCGGTTCTTTTGCACGGTCGAGTACAGCAATACGTTTTACTGACTCAGGAAGTGCTTCAACAAAGTGTTTTGCCGAGAATGGACGGAACAAGTGAACAGAAATTAAACCTACTTTTTTACCTTGAGATGCCAGGTAATCGATAGTTTCTTTAATTGTTTCTGTTACCGAACCCATTGCGATGATTACGTTTTCAGCATCAGGAGCACCGTAATAAGTAAACGGACGGTAATTTCTGCCAGTAAGTTTGCTGATTTCGTCCATATAATCGGCTACGATATCCGGAACAGCATCGTAGAATTTGTTGGCAGATTCTTTTGCCTGGAAGAAAATATCAGGGTTTTGAGCTGTACCACGAGTCACAGGATTTTCAGGATTCAACGCTCTGTCGCGGAACGACTGTAAAGCTTCCTGATCTACCAATGGAACGATATCTTCCATATCGATAGCTTCAATTTTCTGAATTTCGTGAGAAGTACGGAATCCATCGAAGAAAGCCAAAAATGGAACTCTTGATTTTAGAGTGGCAAGATGCGCAACACCAGCCAAATCCATTTCTTCTTGTACTGAACCCGCAGCTACCATTGCAAAACCGGTTTGGCGTGCAGCGTAAACGTCGCTGTGGTCGCCAAAAATTGATAATGCATGACCAGCCAATGCACGTGCACTTACGTGGAAAACTGTAGGTAGTAATTCTCCAGCGATTTTGTACATGTTAGGAATCATCAATAACAATCCCTGAGAAGCAGTGTAAGTAGAAGTTAAGGCACCTGATTGCAGTGCTCCGTGAACAGCACCGGCAGCACCGGCTTCACTTTGCATTTCGGCCAGACGTACAGGGCGCCCAAACATATTTTTCTTACCAAAAGCAGCCCATTCGTCAACATACTCTGCCATGGTTGACGACGGAGTGATCGGATAAATACAGGCGACTTCGCTAAACATGTAACTCATATACGCTGCAGCGTAGTTTCCGTCACATGTTACCATCTTTTTTTGTTTTGCCATCTTATTTGTTTTTTTAATTTATTTAGTTATTCGATTGATTCTTGATACTCGATATTCGATTCTTGATACTCGATGTTTGTTATGTGTTTTATAAATAATCTTCTTCGGGTTCTGCTAACGTATTATGAACTTTTTTTACTGAACTTATAAAGCTGTTTAGCTTCTTTCCTAGTTTATTGGTTGATTCAACAAGTTCGTTATATAATTCTTTATTTTTCAAAGATCCGGTATTGTATAAATTTTCAAGGTGATCAATGGTTTCATCATTCGAAGCCAAAGCATTGGTCAGAAAACGAATGAAATCTTGTTTGTATGCTCTTCTTCCATATCCTTCTACAATTAGCGATTTAACTGATTTTGAAGAACGTCTAATCTGGCTTCCTTCCTCGTAAGTTTCAAATTGAGGAAGTTGCTCAATCGTCATTCTATGAATCTTAATGACCAGATCATTTGCAATTTGCCATATTTCCAATTTCTTGTAAGACATTTATTCTAATCAGTTATCTTTTTATCCAGTATCTGGTATCCAACATCCGGAATCTAATACAAAAATCCAAAAAGCCACAACGGTATTTTGTTGCCTTCGCCCACTTCAATTACATCTGATGCAGCGTAAATATCTCCGTTCGGGGTTAGTTTCCGTCCCCCAACGTTGAACTTATATTTTCCGTCGATACAAAAATCAGCTGCGGGCGACGATGCCAATTGGTGCTTGTAACCCACCTGGTTGTAGAAAAAAGTTCTACGCATAGTAAGATTATCATTGTTGTTAGGTGCAATTGCATTCAATAAGTTGGTATCGTGCATGTACACCTGGTCCGGTTTTTTCATCTGGTCGTCGTCGCTGTTGCCGTTGGCATAAAGCAAATTAATCAGTCGCGCATTTTTTAGGTAACGCAGGTAGTTCATTACCGTTGCACGCGATGTTTCAACCGAAGATGCCAGTTTACTTACGTTAGGAGTAAAAGGCGTTTCTGAAGCAATAATATGTAGCAGTTTCCGAAGTTTCGATAAATATTTAAATTCAATCTGATTGATATAAGGAACATCGATTTCCAGCGCCAGATTGACATTTTTTAATAGCTTGTTGGTATAGAAGTTTGGCGCGTCCATGAAATATGGGAAATATCCGGTTTTCATATAATCGTCGAAGTAGGCCAAAGGGCGAACTTCATTGACGATCTCTTGCGCAATTTCTATGTGGTTCTTTAAAATTTCTGAGAAGGAGAGGGGTTTAAAATTTGTACCAGCCTGATGGTTCAGGTATTCTCTGAAAGAAAGACCTTCGAGGTGGTAGATTTTTGCAATCCCTTCAAGATCCGGGTTTCCCTCGGTTATTCGCAATACCGGCGACGACGTGAAAACAATCTTCAACTCAGGGATCTCGTCCATGCATTTCCTAAGATCTTCAGACCAATCTGGATATTTCTGTATCTGATCAAGGATCAGCACTTTTCCACCACGTTTGGCAAACTCGTCGGCAAACGAACTAATCTTTCTTTTGGTGAAGTAAAAATTATTCAGGTTAATGTACAAAACCTCGTTGCTATCGCGGTGATTTTTCTTGATATAGTCCAATAAGAAAGTGGTTTTGCCAACGCCTCTGAATCCTTTAATACAAATCATTCGATGATCCCAGTCAATGCTGTCCATCAACTCTCGTTTGATCGTCTCCTTTGGACTCTCTAAAAGCGATTTATGTATTTGTTGAAAAAATTCCAAAATGTAAAATTATAATATCGGTTTGTGAATTGCTAAGTGTACATAGCAAATTTACTATTTAATTGCTATTTCTGAACCAATATTTTTTGCCAATATTGTAAAATATCAAATCATTAATGTAGGCTTAACCTACACCAAACCAGAGAATCCCATAAAGGCCATTGCCAGAATTCCTGCTGTAATAAGAGCGATAGGTGTACCTTTTAATCCTTTTGGTACGTTCTGCAAATCAAGGTGTTCTCTGATTCCTGCAAACAGAACTAAAGCCAATCCAAAACCAATAGCATTTGAAATGGCATAAACCACACCTTCCAACAGGTTAAATTCTTTTTGAATGGTAAGAATTGCAACCCCTAAAATTGCACAGTTGGTGGTAATAAGCGGAAGAAAGATTCCCAGAGCCTGATACAATGGCGGACTTACTTTCTTTAATATGATTTCTACCAACTGAACGAGCGATGCAATTACCAATATAAATGCGATGGTTTGCAGAAACGCAAGCCCGAATTTTTCAAGAATATAATTTTGAATAAGGTAGGTAACAATTGTTGCCAATACCATTACAAAAGCTACAGCACCAGTCATTCCAATTGCAGTTGACAGTCGTTTGGAAACACCCAAAAACGGGCATATTCCCAGGAACTGCATCAAAACGATGTTATTAACCAGTATTGCGCCTAAAACAATTACAAAGTAACTCATATTCTATTCCTCCTAATTCTTTTTAATACGGTTAATAATGGCAATAAGGTAACCCAAAACAATAAATGCACCGGGTGCCAAAACGAAAAGCAGTGTTACGTAATTTTCAGAGTACAGCGTGATATTGAAAAGTTTACCGCTTCCCAAAATCTCCCTGATACTTCCGAGTAAAACAAGGGCAAATGTAAAACCTAGTCCAATACCTAAGCCGTCAATCGCTGATGAACCCGGTTTATTTTTCGAAGCAAATGCTTCTGCACGTCCCAGTACAATACAGTTTACCACGATTAAGGGGATAAACAGCCCCAGACTTTTGTATAACGATGGAACATAAGCCTGCATAAGCAATTGCACTACGGTAACAAAAGCTGCAATAATTACGATAAAAGACGGAATTCTCACTTTGTCTGGAATTACGCCTTTAACCAATGAAATAACAATGTTCGACATCATTAAAACAAAGGTGGTTGCCAACCCCATACCAAGACCATTTATGGCAGAAGATGTTACCCCTAAAGTAGGACACATTCCAAGTACCAATACAAATACCGGGTTTTCTTTTATAAATCCTTTTGAAAAATTCTTCCACTGATTCATATTTCTTTAGTTTAGAGTTTAGGGTTCAGTGTTCAGAGTTTTGCTCTGAAAAACCAAATCTGCTAAACTTATACTTTTTACTCTTTAAACTTATCTCCTTTTAGTTCACTTTCTTTTAAATGGCTTATCAGACCTCTGTCCAATTTCCCAACTTCATCAGCAAGATCGTATGCTTCCCGAAACTCTTTCTCGCTAATATATGCATTGTCTAAAGCACGGTATAGCTGAGAACGAACTTCTCCGGCAGAACCTTTTGATATGAACAGGAACTGAATGAATTCTTTATTCCCTCCTCTTTCAAAACCTTCCGCAATGTTATCCATGGCAGAACCTGCTGAGCCTTTTATTTGACTTACGAGTTTAAAATCCTTAGAGAAAACAGCATAGTCCGTATAAACTTTGATGAGTTTACAAAGCTCTCTGGCCTTTTGCCAGGCAATGATATCTTCAAATCGTTTAAACGTTGCCATTTTTCTTACTCTGAACTTTAAACACTATACTTTGAACTACTTTTCTTCTTTTTTGTAAGCCTTGTAAGCTCTTCTCATTGCATCGAGGAATGCCCTCGATGATATTGTTGAGGCAGTAATTGCGTCGATCTGTCCTCCGTCTTTCGTTACATGAAAATCGGTTGTCTCAGGATTTTTGCCAATTACATTCTGGTTCCCTTTTTCTGTTTTGAACCAAGGGTCTATTTTTGAGCCCAATCCCGGAGTTTCTGCATGTTCTAGTATTGAATACCCCGAAAAGTTACCGTCTTTATCAACTCCGGCCATAACTGAGATCAATCCACTAAAACCTTCCTTCGTATAGGTTTTAATGGCAGTTCCTACCAATTCTCCACCTTTGTAAGCAGGAAAGATTTCGATGCTGTCGCCACCTTCTTCTGTCAATATTTTATAGGAGTCGCCCAGTTCATCAAATTCCGGAAGAACCTGTGTAATCGCTTCTGTTTGTGCTTTAAGTTTTGCCGCTTCAATAGGTTCTTTTGTAAAGTCGTATACAAAGCCAAGGGCTGCAGCTGCAATTCCGGTAACCAGTACTAATGTTACCACCATATTTATAAATGTCGATTCTCTTTTTGCCATTTTACTGTCCTCCGAATCGTTTTGGTTTAATGTAGTAATTCAGTAGTGGCGTAACTGCATTCATAATAAGAATTGCAAAAGAGATACCTTCAGGATATGCGCCAAACATACGAATGCTGATGGTTATTACTCCAATTCCCACACCGTAGATAATTTGTCCTTTTGTGGTCATTGGCGAAGTAACCATATCGGTTGCCATAAAAACTGCCCCCAGCATTAATCCTCCGGTAAGAATATGATAAACCGGATTCACATACATTTCCGGATTAATCATCCAGAAAACGCCTGAGATAACGGCAACCGTAAGTAAGATAGAGACCGGAATATGCCAGGTGATCACTTTTTTCCACAACATGTAAAGTCCGCCAAGAATCAGCAGCAGAGCAGAAATCTCTCCCAACGAACCTGCATTAATCCCAAGTGCCATATCAGTAAAATCCGGTAATCCCTGAATCTGAGAAACCGGAACACCGTTTTTTACACCCTCTTTTATAAGAGCCAGCGGTGTTGCAGCAGTTACTCCGTCAACGCCACTCATTTTGGCAACCGGCCACGAAGTCATTTGTACCGGGAACGAAATCAGCAGGAAAACACGTCCTACCAGCGCCGGGTTAAAAATGTTACTGCCCAGTCCTCCAAACGAAAGTTTTCCGATTCCGATGGAAGCCATTGCACCAATAACAATAATCCACCAGGGTATACTTGCCGGAACGTTAAAGGCCAGCAGAATACCAGTTATCAAAGCTGAGCCGTCGGTAATGGTGGGCTCTGTTTTTATCAGGTACTTTTGAATGAGGTATTCAAAGGCCAAACATGCAGCTACGGCGATCAGCGTTACACGAAGTGCATCGAACCCGAAAATGAATACCGACCATAGCAACGCCGGAATCATAGCCCAAACAACCCGGTACATAATCTTTTGGGTTGAATCGCTCGAATGAACGTGCGGCGAAGGTGAAACTGTTAATAATTTACTCATATTCAGTTTAAAGTTTAAAGTTCAAAGTTCAAAGTCTGTCGACGTTCTCATTAAACTTTATATGTTTTACTTTCTTTTAACCGTCATTCCGAACTTGATTCGGAATCTTTTGATCTAGATCCTGAAACAAGTTCAGGATGACGCGAGGACGATTGTTTTATTTTTTTCTTGAACGTATTATTGCTCCAACTTTTCCTTTTCCGAAGCGGATATAATCGAGTAAAGGCAGGTTCGATGGACAGGTATAACTGCACGAACCACATTCAATACAATCCATTACCCGTTCTTTCTCTGCACGGTCGAAAATCTGATTTTCTCCAAGTTTTTTCAGCAGATAGGGTTCAAGCCCCATCGGACAAACTGTGGTACAGCGTGAACAACGAATACAGCTAAGCGTTTCTCCACGGTTGGCCTCGTTTTCCTGCATAATCAGGATTCCGGAAGTTCCTTTTGTTACAGGAATATCGAGCGAACTCATGGCACGTCCCATCATTGGGCCTCCGCTAATTATTTTGCCCGTGTCTTCAGGTAACCCTCCGGCAGCTTCAACCAATTCGCAGGTAGCAGTTCCAATTCGCACCTTAAAATTCGATGGTTTAGCAACACCTTTTCCGGTTACGGTAACCACGCGCTCAAAAAGTGGTTTATTTTTCTGAATAGCTTCGTACACCGCAAAAGCAGTACCTACGTTGCTAACCACCGCACCAACTGCAATTGGCAGTGCTCCCGACGGAACTTCTTTTCCGGTAACTGCATTGATCAACTGTTTTTCACCACCTTGCGGATACTGAACTTTTAGTGCAACAACGCTAACTCCATTGTATGATTTGCATTTCTCTGAAAGCAAATTGATTGCATCGGGTTTGTTATTTTCAATCCCGATAACTGCTTTGTCAACATTCATCGCTTTCATCAGCAACTGAATACCAACAAGAATTTCGTCTGCTTTTTCAAGCATCAGTCTGTGATCCGAAGTCAGGTAAGGCTCACATTCAACTCCGTTAATCAGAAGTACTTCAGCTTTCATGCCTTTTGGCGGAACCAGTTTTACGTGGGTAGGGAAGGTTGCTCCACCTAAACCAACAATACCAGCATCCTGAATTTTCTGAACGATCTCAGAACCTTCAATCGAAATTTCTTTAATCAGATCTTCCGAGCGGTCAATTTCTTCCACCCATTCTTCACCTTCTACATCAATAAAAATTCCCTGTTTCGGATATCCTGAGCTGTCGGCAGAAAAGTCCACTTTTTTTACTTTTCCAGAAACAGAAGAGTGAATATTGGTAGAAACAAAACTGCTGCTTTTGGCTATAATTTGGCCTACTTTTACTTCGTCGCCACGTTTTACAACCGGGGTAGCCGGAGCTCCAATGTGTTGTGCTACCGGAATAAATACCGTTGCCGGAACCGGAAGTGCCTCAATGGCTTTGTCTTTTGATAGCTTATTTTCGGGAGGATGTACTCCGCCTATTTTAAACGTTTTCAACATCCTTATTTATTTAGTTGTGGTACATTCTTCTTTTTCGGTCGGTTTTACCTTCCTTGGAGGAAAGTTCAACTCCTGTATTGATCCGGTTGGGCATACAGCCACACATTTTCGGCAAAGCTTACATTTATCTGAATCGATGTAGGCCAGATTATTTTCCATGGTAATCGCATCAAACGGACACTCTTTAAAGCATTTGCCACATCCGATACAAGCAACGCTACATGCTTTTCGTGCTACCCCGCCTTTGTCTTCGTTGCGACAGGCAACCACAACTTTGCGGTTTTTCGGCATTTTTTTACGTAGCTCGATCAGGTTCTTCGGACAAGCATCTACGCAGGCGCCACAGGCCACACATTTGTCGTCTACAATTTCCGGAATTCCTGTTTCAGGATGCATCACAATCGCATCAAAATCACAGGCATCATAGCAATCGCCATAACCCAAACAACCAAACTGACAATCCGACTCGCCACTGTAAACCGACGAGGCAATTGCACAAGTAGAAGCTCCATCAAAAGTGCTTGTTTTCGGACGGTGATCGCAAGTTCCGTTACAGCGGATAAAAGCTACGCGCGGATCTTGTTTAACAGCTTCCAGTCCAAGAATTGAAGCTACACTGCTCATGGTGTCGTTACCACCAACCGGGCAATTCAGGTCGCCCATTTCGCTGGCACCAACACAGGCTTCGGCAAATGCTCGGCAACCAGCAAATCCGCAACCGCCACAATTGGCACCCGGAAGTGCTTCTTCTACCTGGTCGATCCGCGGATCTTCGTAAACTTTAAATTTCTGTGCCACAAAGTAAAGGATTACAGCTGCGGCTGCTCCAATAACAACCAGTGTGACAATTGTATATACAACGATAATGCTCATTTGTTAATTGGTTTCTTCAACTTCGAATTTGAATATTTTTTTTAAATGATGACGTAAAAAATATAATGTTGTATAGTATGGAATTAACATGGTTAAAGAAATCAATCCGGCTTTCAATTCGTCGTCGGTAATTTCTAAAACCACTATTAGCGTAATAAGTACAACTATAAAAGGGAGGACATAACCCCACAGTAAAGCACCAAAACCTTTTGATTCTTTAAAAACAACCGTTACTTCCTGCCCCGGTTGGTAGTTGCCGCTAAACTCATTTATCTCGATTTCCTTGTCCTGGTAATCGGAAACAGTGCATGCTCCCTTTGCGTGACAGGTTGAACAGGCTGATTGATTGACGATTGTAACAATCATTTTGTCGCTGTTCACCGTTTTAACAAAACCCTTATGTCTGATTTCTGACACCTTATTACTAAATTTTGCTATTTAGAGATTGCAAATGTATGGATTGATTTGAATCTGCAAATGACAAAAAACTAATTTTTTTGAAAATAGAGAAATTTAGAAATAGTCTAATTTAGGATTTCGAGCCTATGTTTTTCTTATTTGAATTTGATAGTGCTTCATCTTTTAAGGAATCGGCATCCCATGCACAGTCTGAATCATGAATGGAAAAATCTTTTTCTGCTTGAAGTGTTTCAGAAACCTGTTCTGCAAAACGGCGGGTTTCGCGGATAAACTTGTTATGGTCTTCCAGCCAGTGTTTGTAGAGTTCGTCGATAATGTTGTCTTCGTGGTGCTTAAACGTGCGTGTTGATCGGTAAGCCTCGTATTTATTAAAACCGAGTTCAACTAGTGCTTTGGCTCCTAGTTCAGCCGCCGATTCAAACATTTCGCGTTGCACAGTTCTAACATCAAGTTTGAAAAACTCAAACACTTGGAAGATATCTTTGGCGCGGGCAAGGATTTTTACGTGTGGGTATTTCTCCCGAACATATTCAGCAACTTCCAAAGCCTCGTCGTGTTCGGCCATACTTAAAATTAGCATTCGCGCATTTTTAATTCCTGCATTTTCTAGTAATTGCGGCCGGGCAACATCACCAAAGTAAAGCTTAAAACCATATTTTCGCAGTACTTCTACGTTCGACGGATTATTATCGAGGATGGTTACTTTTATGTTGTTGGCCAATAAAATACGGCCAATTACCAGTCCAAAACGTCCGAACCCGGCAAGAATCACCGGACTTTCCTGTTCATCCACTTCGTCGTATTCAAGTTTGTTTTGCCAGCGCGCCAGTATAGGGCTTACTGCTTTATCGTTGAAAATTAGCAACAGTGGGGATATGGCCATCGAGAGTGTAACTACAAGCAGAAGTAGTGACGATGTTTTTTCGTCGAACAATTGGTTTTGTTTCGAGAATGAAATTAACACAAAACTGAATTCACTGGATTGCGCCAGTAGGAATGCAAACAGAAATTCGTAGCCTTTTTTCAGTTTAAACACCCGGCCAAGGATCAATAAAATAATGAATTTTATAAAAATAAGCAGCAGCACTAGGCCAACGATAAGCAGCGGATTTTCGATAAACACACGAAAGTTTATACCTGCACCTACCGATATAAAAAACAGGCCAAGCAACAATCCTTTAAACGGATCGATGGTAGTTTCCAGCTCGTGCCGGTATTCGCTGTCGGCCAATACTACGCCGGCAATAAAAGTACCGAGAGCGGGAGAGAGGCCAATGGCGTCGAAAGCCAAAGCAATTCCGATTACCATTAATAAAGCCAGTGCCACAAATACCTCGTGGAGTCCGGTTTCTGCAATAAGCCTGAAAATATATTGCGCCAGAAAACGCCCGATAAATATGATAGCAACAATAGCGCCGATAATAATAAGTAACTGTAGCCAACCCGGCATGCTGGCAACTTCTCCAATATTACTCATTACTGATTCAGACACAGCAGCTGGTTGCCCCAGTGTTGCTATAATTGGCAGCAAGGCAAGGATGGGAATAACTGCCATATCCTGGAACAGTAAAACAGAAAAGGCGGATTTTCCCGCAAGATTGCGCATGAGTCCTTTCTCTGAAAGCGTTTGTAAAACAATTGCCGTTGACGATAATGCCAGAATTAATCCGATTGCAAGCGCACGATTAAGTTGGAAATTCATAAAAAGAGCAACTGCAGTAACTATAACGGTTGTAAGCAAAACCTGCAAACCACCCAGTCCAAAAATTGAGCGGCGCATTCTCCATAACAGCGAGGGTTCAAGTTCTAAACCAATAATAAAAAGCATCAGAACCACTCCGAATTCAGCAAAGTGCATTACTTCACCAGCTTCTTTTCCAACCAGTCCAAGCACAAAAGGGCCAATAATAATTCCTGCAAGAAGATAGCCCAGCACAGAACCCAATCCCAGTTTTTTTGCCAGGGGCACTGAAACTACCGTTGCACCAAGGTATATTAAAGCCTGAAGAAAGAAATCCTGATTATGCATGCGTAACAGTTAATTGGTTCATGTTTTTTATGTTGGCGAAATCTTTCGCTGTTATTTTTCCGTCTCGAAGTCCAAGTATAGTTTCTTTGTATTGCTGTGCTTGTTGGCTAACCGACTCTTTTGTGATAGTGTGAGCACCATGCGTTACAAAAGGCGGCAGAAAGCGCATTCGGCAAAGTGTAGCCGACTGGTCAAAAGGTGCCAGAAATTCGTTAACAGTGAAGCGGTTGGCGCCGGTTTCTGAATATACCTCGGCTTTTCCACCCGTTGAAACTGCAGACATTACCCATTTCCCTTCAAGAGCGCGGCCATCACGTCCGTAGGCAAAACCATGTTGAAGTACAAGATCCATCCATTCTTTTAAAATAGCCGGAGCACTGTACCAATAAAACGGGTGGTGCCACACAATTATATCATGCTGCAGCAATAACTCTTGTTCTGCCTGAATATCAATAAAAAAGTCGGGGTATTCCTCATAAAGTTCATGAACAGTTACTCCATCCAAGTCTTTAATCGAATTTATCAACGCTTTATTGATGATTGACTTTTGGAAGGCAGGATGGGCAAATAATACAAGTATTTTCTTCATGAGCATTGACAAATTTATCGCACTTATATATTTATATTGAATAAAACGAGAATGTTAAAATAGTCATTTTAAAAAGAGCCATCAATAGTCCAACAAAAAAAGCTAAACGTTTTATTAGGTTTTCAGTTGTTCTGGTTTTAATAACAACATCGAATTATAAATAGAGTTGAATAAATTGTGTTAAACATAGCTGTCTTCCCGATAATAAATCAAACTATTTACTACTTTTAAGAATCAAAAATTAAACAGGCATTACCCCGATTTTCCGGGCTTCAAATAAATTAGAAAAAGTCACCTAATACGAAAATACACCCATAATATGAAACAACTAATTCTCCCCTTGATCATTGTTTTTCTTGTTATTACCTCGTGTTCAGAAAATGAAAAGAAGCCGGTTTCAACAGATATGGCTTATAGCCGATATATTCAGGCATTTACCAGCGGAATTGTTTCGAGCGAGTCAACCATTTCTGTGTATATGGCTCAACCCGTTGATAGTGCAGTAAATACCACGAATTTGTTTCAGTTTAAACCCGAAATTAAAGGGAAAACGGTGTTGGTTGGTGGTCGTGTTTTTGAGTTTAGGCCAGCTGAACCGCTACAATCAGGAACCAATTATAAAGCAGAATTTGACTTGGGAAAGGTTTTAAAGGTCAACAGCAAATACCAGAAAATGCCTTTTGAATTTTCTACGGTTCAGCAAACTTTTTCTGTAACTGTTGAAGGTTTGAAAAACTACGAAGGTTTAAATTCAAGCGAAATGCAGCTGACAGGCTACCTGTTAACTGCCGATGTTGCCAATATAGAGTCTGTCGAGAAAATTGTGACCGTAACTGTCAACGGAAAAGACCTGCCGGTTTTGTGGAGCCACGACAGCAACCGGAGGAAGCATTTTTTTACTGTAGATAGCATTGCCCGAATGCAGGACGATGCTGGCAAAGTGTTGGTAAAATGGAATGGAAGTCCGCTTGATGCCGATGTTTCCGGCTCGAAAGAACTTGAAATTCCGGCATTGAATACCTTTAAGGTACTGGATGCCACTGTAATTCAGCAGCCAGAGCAATATGTAAGTGTTCGTTTTTCCGATCCGCTTTTAAAAACGCAGGATTTGGATGGGCTGATTGAGATGGACAATATAAAAGATCTTCGTCTCGAGATTGACGGAAATGTGGTAAAAGTCTGGCCAGGTAAACGTGCTTCGGGTGCGAGAACAATGAATGTGTACCAAGGGATAAAAAGCGCCAATTATGCACGCTTGAAAGAGCGTGAGACTTTTATCCTGGAATTTACCAATGCCGAGCCGGCCGTTCGCCTGATTGGAAAAGGGGTGATTGTTCCGCAAACCGATCATCTTGATTTTCCTTTTGAAGCCATTAGTTTGAATGCGGTTGACGTGCGTTTGGTTGAGGTTTTCAAAAAAAATGTAGCCCAGTTTTTACAGGAAAACCGTTTAAATGGAAACTCCGATCTGAAACGTGTGGGGCGTTTGGTGTACGAAGGCAAAGTGGATTTGATTACTGATAACCCGGTAAATTATAACGAATGGAATACCTTTAAAATAGATCTGGCAAAACTGGTGAAGATTGAACAGGGCGCGATTTACCGCGTTGAGCTTCGTTTTCGTAAAGACTATTCGCTTTACGTATGCGCAGAAGATTCTACAAAAGAAAAAATGCCGGAAATTGATTTGGCAACCAACGAAGAGTATAAAACCGAATGGGATTCTCCCGGTTGGTACAGCAATTATTACTATCCGAAAGGCTATAACTGGCAGGAAAGAGATAATCCCTGCGATGTTTCCTACTATAATTCGGGGCGTTTTGTAAGTCGCAATATTATGGCTTCGGAATTGGGGATTGTTGCCAAAGAAGGACGCGACCACCGAATGCTGTTTGCTGTTTCAAACCTGGTTTCAACCAATCCGGAATCGGGTGTGGATTTAAAATTATATAATTTTCAGAACCAGTTAATTGAGACGATAAAAACCGATGCAGAAGGTTTTGCAGAAGTTGACCTTAAAAAGAAGCCGTTTCTGTTGGTTGCCCAAAAAGGTAATCAGTTTGGCTATTTACGGTTAGACGATGGAACTTCGCTATCGGTAAGTAATTTCAATGTAGCAGGCCAGGAAATCACCGAAGGTTTAAAAGGCTTTATTTATGGTGAACGCGATGTTTGGCGGCCGGGCGATACTTTGTTTCTGAATTTTATTCTGGAAACAGCTTCAAATATTGCCGAGAATCATCCTGTAATTTTTAGCTTGGTTAATCCTAAGGAGCAGGTTGTTGAACGGCGAGTTGTTACAAACAACGAGAATGGTTTTTATCTTTTAACAACTCAAACCAAAAAAGATGCACCAACCGGAAATTGGCGTGCCGAAGTGCAGGTAGGAAACAGCATTTTTACCAAACGGGTGAAAATAGAAACCATAAAACCCAACCGGCTAAAAATTGAACTAGGGTTGCCAAAAGATAAATTGCTTGGAACAGACGATAAAAGTTTACCGATAACGGCTTCGTGGTTGCACGGCAGTCCTGCAAAATCGCTAAAGGCAAAAGTTGAAGTGCTTTTCACAAAAGGTGCGACAAAGTTTTCGAATTTTCAGAATTATACTTTTACTGATCCGGCAACACGTTTTTCAAGCAAAGAAGAAACCATTTACGAAGGCCAGCTTGATCCGGCCGGAAAAGCAATCGTACCACTTAACCTGGAAGGATTGGATAATGCCCCCGGAATGTTAAATATGTGGTTTACTTCGCGTGTGTTCGAAACAGGTGGTGATTTTAGTACCTCGGTTACCAAGGCTCGCTACTCGCCGTATTCTGCTTATGTGGGTGTGCGCATGCCCGAGTCGGAAGACAATTGGTACAAAACAGATACCGATTATCAACCCGAAATTGTAGTTGTGGATAAAAACGGCAAAGCGGTTTCCGGCGATGATTTGGAAGCCAAATTGTACAAGATAAACTGGCGCTGGTGGTGGGAATCCGGTTCTGAAAATCTGGCGCATTACGTTTCGGGAAGTTATTACCAGCCCGTTAAATCTTGGACAATAAAAGATGCAGAGCAAAAATCGCAAATCAATCTGAACGTAAAATACAACAACTGGGAAGATAACGGCCGCTACTTTCTGTGGGTAAAAGACAATACTTCTGGGCATTCAACCGGAATTACATTTTATATGTCGAGGTGGGGCGGCTGGCGTTCTGACGGAATGTCGGAAGGAGCCACAATGTTGAGCATTCGCACCGCCAAAGAAAAGTACAAGGTTGGAGAAGACATTGAAGTAACAATTCCTTCGTCGAAAACCGGAAAAGCATTGGTTAGTCTTGAAAATGGGACAAAAGTGCTGGATATGTTTTGGGTGGAAACAAGTGATAAACAAACCCGTTTTACCTTGAAAGCCAAGCCCGAAATGGCGCCGAATTTTTACGTTCACGTAAGTTTAATTCAGCCATTTGGAAGCACGGAAAATGATGCTCCGCTACGACTTTACGGTGTTATTCCTGTTGAAGTTGAAGACCCGGCAACTATTCTGAAACCGGTAATTCATGCACCTGCTGAAATTGAGCCTGAAACCAGCTATTCGGTTGAAGTTTCGGAAGCCAACAATAAGAAAATGACTTACACTTTGGCCATTGTTGATGAAGGCTTACTGGGATTGACGAATTATTCGACACCAAATCCACATACTGCATTTTATCAGCGCGAGGCCTTGGGCGTAAAAACCTGGGATTTGTACGATTATGTGGCAGGTGCTTACGGTGCGCGGCTCGAAAAAGCTTTTGCCGTTGGTGGCGATGGCGAAATGATGGATTCAGAAAAGAAAGAAGCCAACCGCTTTAAACCGGTTGTTCAGTTTGCCGGGCCGTTTACACTCGAAGCCGGTAAAAAACAGAAGCATACTTTTAAAATGCCAAACTACGTGGGTGCTGTCAGAATGATGGTGGTAGCCGGAAATCAGGGTGCTTACGGAGCTGAGGAGGTTTCTGTTCCGGTTCGAAAAGGATTGATGCTGCTGGCTACTGTTCCGCGCATGCTCGCGCCACTTGAAACCTTCGATTTGCCTGTGGATGTTTTCGCAATGAAAGAAAATGTAAGAGATGTTTCAATAACAGTAAAAACAAACGAATTATTTGAGGTCGTTGGAAATACCGAAAACAAACTTCAGTTTACTGAAACGGGTGAGAAAATGAGCTATTTCAAACTAAAAGTAAAAGGAAATAGCGGGGTCGGTAAAATTGTAGTGGAAGCCAAATCGGGGAAAGAAACGGCAAGTTACGAAGTTGAAGTTCAGGTGCGAAATCCAAATCAGGCAGTAACGGTTCAGCAATCGAAACTGGTAAAAGGTGGCGAGAGCTGGAACACTGAATTACAGAATCCGGGGCAACCGGCCACAAACGAAGCCTGGGTTGAGATATCCGGATTTCCTCCATTGGATCTGAATAAACATTTAGACTACCTGATTACTTACCCTCACGGTTGTGTTGAGCAGGTAACATCGTCGGTATTTCCGCAATTGTTCCTCGAAAACCTTACTGAAATTGATGCCGATCGGAAGCTGAAGATCGAAACCAATATCCGCCATGCGTTAATAAAATTACAATCGTATCAGCTCGGAAGCGGTGGTTTTAGTTATTGGCCGGGATCGTCGTATGCCAACGAGTGGGGAACCAATTATGCAGGTCATTTCCTGGTTTGTGCTGAAAATGCAGGTTACTCTTTGCCTTATGGAATGAAAGACAAGTGGCTGCGGTACCAAAAAGCTGAAGCACGCAACTGGCGAAAATCTCAAAACAACTCAGATTTATATCACTACCGGAATTACGATTTGAATCAAGCTTATCGTTTGTACACTTTGGCTTTAGCCGGAAGTCCTGATTTGGGTGCGATGAACCGATTGCGCGAGAAAAATTCCAAATCGCCGGATGTACTTTGGCGGTTAGCTTCGGCTTATGTTTTGGCGGGTAAAAAAGAGATTGCACAGCAGTTGGTTTCTAATTTATCTACTGAAGTAAAAGAATACAATGAATTTGGCGGAACGTTTGGTTCTTCGTTGCGTGATAAGGCAATGATCCTTGAATCGCTTGTTTTGTTAGACGAGCAGGAAAACGCCTTTGAAATGTTGCAAAATGTTTCTGATGATATTAATAATCGTAGTTGGTTGAGCACACAAACAGCAGCCTGGAGTTTGTATGCAGCCGCCCAGTTTTCTGAAAAGTTTTATAAAGACGGCAGCGAAACAGCTTACGAGTTAAACATTAACAATGAAAGAGCAAGTGCCCGTACAAAAATTCCGGTGGTAAAAGTTCCTGTTCAGAAAGGAAAAGCAAAACAGCTTGTATTGGATTATAAAAACACCGGAGCGAGTGCCACTTTTGTACGCCTGGTAGCTAAAGGAATTCCTGCGGGAGTTGACTCTACTTCTGTGTCGAGTAATTTAGGTTTACAGGTAAAATACATTGATGCGACAGGTAAATCAATTGATCCGGCTTCTATCCCGCAGGGAACTGATTTCAGAATGCAGGTTACCGTAAAACACCCGGGTAAGAAGGTTGATTACGAAGAGATGGTACTTTCAACGCTTGTTCCATCGGGCTGGGAAATTCTGAACAAACGGCTGGGGGATGCGCCTCAAAACGATGCCAATTTTGAATACCAGGATATTCGCGACGATAGGATTTATACCTATTTTGATTTGGCAATGGGCAAGCAAAAAACATTTACTTTTTACCTGAATGCAGCCTACAAAGGTGAGTTTTATTTACCGCCTGTAAGTTGCGAGGCGATGTACGACAACAGTGTAAATGCCCGGATTGGTGGAAAAATGGTGAATGTGAAGTAGTGTTTTGTCAGCCGTGAAACCTCGTTTCGTCATGCTGAATTTATTTCAGCATCTTTAAAAAAATAGAGATTCCGAAACAAGTTCGGAATGACGTACCAGCCATTTAATACTTGATATGACAATAGTATTTTTTTGTGAAGAATAGAAAATTTCATATAAAAAGAGCAGGAAGAAAGTTAATGATCTTCCTGCTTTTATTGTTGTTGCTGTTTTTTATTGGCGGCTGGTTGGTGCCGCGTCCGCTTTTCGATACTTCGTATTCTACTGTTCTGGAAAGCAGTGAAGGCGAATTGCTGGGTGCACGAATTTCCGACGACGAACAGTGGCGTTTCCCACCGGTAGATTCTGTTCCTGAAAAATATGCGAAATGTGTGTTGAATTTCGAGGACAAGTATTTCTATTCGCATCCAGGAGTAAACCTGATTTCGCTGGCACGGGCTTTTGTCCAAAATATAAAGTCACGCCGGATTGTGAGTGGCGGGAGTACAATTACAATGCAGCTTTGCAGGTTGGCACGCGGACAAAAGGAACGTTCAATTAAAAATAAATTGGTTGAAATTTTCTGGGCTTTGCATGTGGAGTTGCGTTATTCGAAGTCGGAAATATTGGAGTTGTACGCTTCGCATGCGCCATTTGGCGGAAATGTAGTTGGCTTGGATGCAGCTGCATGGCGGTACTTTGGCCGCGATCCGGGGCAGTTGTCCTGGGCAGAGTCGGCAACTTTGGCGGTGTTGCCCAATGCGCCGTCGTTGATTTATCCCGGTCGGCTTGATGGGCGACTCAAACAAAAACGCGACGGGCTCCTAAATCAGTTATTGCTTGAAAACGAAATCGACAGTATTACTTATCAGTTGGCCATTTCAGAGTCTTTGCCCGGAAAAGTAAATGCTTTACCCGATATTGCTTTTCATTTAACAGAAAGAGCCAATGTCGAAAAACGCGGAAAGCGTATACTCTCAACAATTAATTACGAGCTTCAGAATAGGGTAGATGAAATTGTGGCTCGCCATCAGCAACGTTTAAAATCGAATCTGATTAATAATATGGCGGTAGTGGTGGTTGAGATCCCATCAAAAAAAGTGTTGGCCTATGTCGGAAATACAAGCCGTTCGGATAGTGTTTCACACGGGAACCAGGTAGATATTGTACAGGCTCCGCGTAGTTCAGGAAGCATTCTGAAACCTTTTTTGTATTGTAAAATGCTGGACGAAGGCTTGCTGCTTCCTTCAATGTTGGTGCCGGATATTCCAATTCGGTTTGGCGGTTTTACTCCTACTAATTTCGACCGGCAATACAACGGTGCAGTTCCGGCAGAAGAAGCGCTGGCACGTTCGCTAAATATTCCGGCAGTGCATTTGTTGCGCGATTTTGGTGTTGCCCCTTTTCATTCTTTTTTGCAAAAAACAGGAATGAGCACTTTGGTTGAACAGCCGGAACATTACGGCTTGTCGCTGATTTTGGGTGGGGCTGAAGTGAAGCTGTGGGATTTAGCGGGAATGTATGCCTCGTTGGGAACAATTCTGAAACGTTACGACGATGACGATGGTTTTTATTCCTCAAAACCTTTTTCTCCTTTGGTTTGGGATGAGAATAGCCGTATTTCGGATGAGGAACGAACACAACCGTTAATACGTGCTGCGTCTGTTTATTCAACACTCGATGCGTTACTTAAAGTGAAACGCCCTGAAAGCGAGGCCGGCTGGGAATACTTTGCCCACTCGCGAAAAATTGCCTGGAAAACCGGAACCAGTTTTGGGTTTCGAGATGCCTGGGCAGTTGGTGTAACCTCGCGTTACGTTGTTGCAGTTTGGTGTGGTAATGCCGATGGCGAAGGCCGCGCCGGATTAACCGGAATTACTGCTGCTGCCCCCGTAATGTTCGACGTGTTTTCTGCGCTACCCTTTTCAGAGTGGTTTCAGGTGCCAGTAGATGAAATGACCACCATCGAAGTTTGTGCTGAAAGTGGTTATCGCCCCGGCGAGTTTTGCAACGAACGTAAGGAAGTGATGGTTCCGAAGGGAAATAAAATAGGAGTTTGTCCCTGGCACGAGCGCATTCATTTAAATAGTGAGGGAACTTACCGGGTAAATGCCAACTGCTACCCGGTGTCGGAAATGCAACACCAAAACTGGTTTGTTTTGCCACCAGCCATGGAATATTATTATAAACGCCAGAATGTTTTGTACGCCACTTTGCCGCCATTAATGCCTGGTTGTTCCGAAACCGAGCAGCAATTGGAGTTTATTTACCCGCGTGAGTGGAATCGGCTTTTTATTCCTGTTGATCTGGATGGAACACCCGGAAAAATTATTTTTGATCTGGCCCATCGTTCCGGTAACGTAAAGGTTTATTGGTATCTGGATGACCATTTTGTTGGTACTACTAACAATGTTCATCAGTTTGAACTGCGCCCTGAAGCAGGTTGGCACAGCATTACTGTAACAGATAATCTGGGTAACTCAATCACAAAAAGATTTCTCGTTGTAAACCGCTAAACCAACTGCAAACAGTTTGTTTCTGTGTTACCTTAAACCAAACTTATCCAGCTTATAATATAAATCATGAGTTGATTCGGTAAAAGTTTGTAATTTTGCATCTGATTTTTTACGGGCAGTTATGACAGATATCAAACTAAATACAATTCCGGAGGCTATTGCAGCCATTCAAAAAGGAGAAATGGTAATCGTTGTAGACGACGAGGACAGAGAGAATGAGGGTGATCTGATAGTGGCATCGGAGTTAATCACTACCGAAATTGTAAACTTTATGGCGTTGCATGCACGCGGTTTAATTTGCGTGGCACTTACCGAAAAGCGTTGCAAGGAGTTAGATCTTAACTTAATGGTTGGGAAAAATACTTCGGCTAATGAAACCAATTTCACTGTTTCGGTTGACGCTATTCATCCCGAAGTTACTACCGGGATTTCGGCTGCCGACAGAGCTGTCACAATACAAATGCTGGTAAACCCGAAAACCCGTCCCGAGCAATTGGGAAGACCCGGGCATATTTTTCCGTTGAAAGCCAAAGACCGTGGTGTATTACGCAGAAGCGGACATACCGAAGCAGCGGTTGACCTGACTCGTTTGGCAGGCCTGCAGCCATCAGGTGTTTTGGTAGAAATTATGAACGAAGACGGTTCGATGGCGCGTTTGCCGCAACTGTATGAGTTTGCACAAAAGCACAACCTGAAAATTGTTACCATAAAAGATCTCATTTCATTTTTATTTCAAAGTGAGAGCCTGATTGAAAGAGGCGAAGAAGTTAGTTTGCCAACTCATTTCGGTGATTTCAGAATTGTTCCTTTTCGTCAGAAATCAAATGGTGCAGAGCATGTGGCGCTAATAAAAGGTGAGTGGGAGCCCAATGAAGCAATTCTGGCAAGGGTTCACTCTTCATGTATGACTGGAGATATTTTTGGGTCGATGCGTTGCGAGTGTGGCGATCAGTTGCACAAAGCCATGGAAATGATTGAAGAAGAAGGGAAAGGTGTGATTGTTTACATGATGCAGGAAGGCCGTGGAATTGGACTGCTGAATAAAATTGCAGCTTATAAACTTCAGGACGAAGGATTAGACACCGTGGAAGCCAATATTCATTTGGGATTTAAAGCCGATGAACGCGATTATGGAGTTGGTGCGCAGATTTTAAGTAACCTGGGCGTTACTAAAATGAAGTTAATGACGAACAATCCGGTTAAACGTGTAGGCTTGGAAGGGTATGGTTTGGAAGTTACCGAAATTGTTCCGGTAGAAATACCTCCAAATGAACATAACCAGCGCTATATGAAAACCAAGCGCGACAGAATGGGGCATCATTTAAAGGGCTTTAATTACGACCGTTAAACTTTTCTATTTTCTTATTTATACCCAAATATTGTTTTGTTCTTTTAGATATTACATAGATTTGTATATCTAAAAAACTAGACAATGAAGATTTTTGTGTGTCTTGTTTCCCTCATTCTTTGGAGTATTGGAGCAATTGCTCAGTCGAAGTCCGCACGTCCGCATATTATTTTTATTATGACTGACCAGCAGCGTTCTGATGCATTAGGCTGTATGGGAAACGATGCCGTTATTTCTCCACATATTGATAAACTCGCAGAAGAAGGAGTTCGCTTTACCAATTGCTACTCCTCTGTTCCAAGTTGTACACCTGCCAGAGCAGGTTTGCTCACCGGGCTTTCTCCATGGCACCACGGAATGTTGGGCTACGGGAGGGTTGCCCGCCGGTATAAATATGAAATGCCGCAAATGCTGCGCGAAGCCGGCTATTATACCTTTGGTATCGGCAAAATGCATTGGTATCCACAAAAAGCTTTGCATGGGTTTCATGGAACTTTAGTTGATGAAAGTGGGCGGGTTGAACAGGATGGTTTTATCAGTGATTACCGCGATTGGTTTAAACTGCAGGCACCAGGTCAGGATCCGGATAAAACAGGTATTGGCTGGAACGAACATCGGGCAAGCGTATATCAGCTTGAAGAAAATCTTCACCCCACATATTGGACAGGCAAAACCGCTATCGATTTTATAGAAAACTACGATGATGACAAGCCACTTTTTCTGAAAGTTTCTTTTGCCCGGCCTCATAGTCCGTATGATCCGCCACAGCGATTTCTGGATATGTACGATGGGATAGAAATACCGGAACCTTTTGTGGGAGAGTGGGATGCTGAATGGAAAGAAGTTGACGGTGGCAAAAGTGCTGCGTTTGGAGATTTTGGAACGGAACATGCCCTAGAAAGCCGGCGTTATTATTATGCCAACATTACTTTTATTGATGAAATGGTTGGAAAGATCATTCAGGCTTTAAAAGAGAAAGGAATGTACAAGAATTCGATTATTTGTTTTACATCGGACCATGGCGATATGCTTGGCGATCATTATCACTGGCGAAAAACTTATGCGTACGAAGGTTCGGCCAATATTCCGTTTATTTTGAAGTGGCCTGAGAATTTTAAGGAAAAATTGCCTCGGGGATCTTTACTCGAAAATACAACAGAATTGCGCGATTTCTTGCCTACATTTTTAGATGCGGCGGGAGCGGAAATCCCTAAGGAAATGGATGGACTCTCAATATTGAAACTTGTCCGTAATCCAAGTTCAGAATGGAGGCCTTATATCGATCTGGAACACGCTACTACTTACAACGATAAAAATTATTGGATCGCACTTACCGATGGAGTCTGGAAATACATTTGGTTTTTCAGAACAGGAAAAGAGCAGTTGTTTAATCTAAAGGCTGATTCCGGAGAACTGAGTGATTTGTCGCAATCAAATCCCGGGGAATTGGAAAAGTGGCGGAAGCGCATGATAGAACATTTACGCGAAAGGGGAGAGGGATTTGTTAAAGATGATCAGTTGGTTATAAGGGAAGAAACGTTGTTATATAGTCCCAATTATCCGAAAGATGAGCGAACAGATATTGAAAGGTTAAGGTATTGGAACCAAATTTACAAAGGTGGATACGAGTAATTGGGAACCTTCTTTTGTACAGAGAGTTTCAATCTTTTTAACGGATTTAAGGAGTATTAAGTCTAGAATTGTTTACATTTAGTCAAAATTCAAAATATCGAAAAAATGGATGGAAAAACAAAGGCAATAGTTGCCCACATTTACTGGATTGGTTGGGTAATTGCACTGATTCTGAATTCTAGTGAAAAAGACGAAATAACAAGTTTTTACCTACGGCAATTGCTTGGTTTATTCTTGTTGAGTATTGTATTACTGTTTATTCCTATTGTTGGATGGATTGCCAATATAGCAATTTTCGTGTTCTGGATTATTAGTTTAATTGGTGCGATCAATGGCGAAATGAAAGAAATTCCCTGGGTAGGAAAACTATTTCAGGATTGGTTTAAAGCTTTGTAATAACCTTATCTTGTACATAAAAAAAAGACCGGTTAACAGCCGGTCTTTTCATTTTTATTTCTTGTCTTCTTTGTGGTCTCTAAACTTTCGGAACATATACATTCTGAATTCTCCTTCTGCTTTGTAAAGTGCTAACACTTTTTTCGGTGGAAGTATCTTCAGAAACTTCTCGTTGTATTCCGTTCCCAGATGGCAGTCTTTTTCCAAATTCCCTGCAAACTCACGAGTAAGCTTTATGATTTCCGGATCAGAAAGATTTTCATTGGCTTCATTCACCTGTCTTTCTAATCCTCGTCTTTCGCGCTGAATTTGACTTCTTTCTTTTTCAAGCTGGTTATATACCGGCCAAAATTTCTCAGCTTCTCCCGGGGTTAGATCCAGTTTATTAGTAAGGAACGATACTTTCTCAGCACGATATTTTTCCCAACGGTCTGATCGGTCTGAACGATCTTGAGCACAAACATTATTTTGCGCTAGTATAAAGATTGCAAATGCTAAAACTATTATAACCTTTCTCATGATTTTATTTATTTTCAAGGTTTTCATAAATCTCGTAATCGTTAAAATTTGCACTCACATAAAGTGTTAGTTCTTCGTCAGAAAATGTTGTTTCTTCGTTTTCCGATTCATTTAACAACGAGATAAATGAAGATTCATCAATGTTTTCAATATAATTTAAAATTCTTGCATCCGGATCCTCTGGAACTTCTGTAACCTCTGCTACCTGATGCGGTATAAATGTTTTAAGCGGTACATATACAAGCATGAAAATAATAGCGAAACTTGCTGCCAGTCCCAATGCAGGTTTTAGAATTTGAATAAAACTTATCTTTTTGGGATCACCGACACGTTTCTCTGCTTCAATCCGCATATGCAGACGTGCAGAAAAATCATCGAAATAATTGTCCGGAGTATCAAAAGGCTGCTCCTTTTTCAGTTTCGATAATTCTGGTGCGATATTTTTTAATTCATCCATTTTATACCCAATTTTTAGTATTGACTATTTTTTTCTTAAAAGGTTTAAGCAATTCTCTAATCTGTGTTCTTTATGTATTCTTCAATTTTTTTTGCGGCATGATGATATGACGCTTTTAAAGCACCAACAGAGGTGTCGAGAATTTTTGACATATCATCGTATTTTATTTCGTCAAAGTATTTCATATTAAAAACCAAGCGCTGTTTTTCAGGTAAACGCAGTATGGCCTGTTGCAATTTTAGTTGAATCTCGTCGCCACTAAAAAACGGATCCGACATTAAGTTGTCCATTAGGTATTCGTTGTCTTCGCCCAATGGAAGCATGCTTTTTCGTTTTTTCGAATTCAAAAAAGTAATTGATTCATTTGTCGCAATTCTGTAGAGCCATGTAAATAAACTCGACTCTTCCCTAAACTTATCGATGCTTCGCCACGCTTTCAGAAAAGTGTTCTGAAGAACATCATCTGCATCATCGTGGTTTAAAACAATCTTCCGGATGTGCCAGTACAAACGTTCCTGGTAAGTTTTTACCAGAACATGAAACGCGAGTTCCCGCTTGTTTGCGTCGCGCAGGTCGGCTACAATATTTTGTTCTGAATCCGGCATTATTTCGTTGTTATATGACAATGTTTACCGGCGAAAGTTTAATCACAAAGTTAGATACTGAAATTTAAACCTTCTTCAGTAAGACGATTGTAGATTTGCATATCGAAAGCATAAAGTTTGGCGGCTCTGTGCGCAACATTGGTTTGCTTTTCCTGCGTATCAACCAATAATCCCATCTTTTGTATTTTTTTTCTGAAATTACGGGTATCCAGTTTCTGGTCGAGAATTACCTCATAAAGCGTTTGTAGTTCCGTAAGCGTAAATTTCTCAGGTAATAAATGAAATCCTACAGGGTGATACTTAACCTGTTCGCGAAGTCTTCTCAACGCAATGTCTACTATCTCTTTTACATCGAAAATTACTTCCGGTAGCTTGTCAATCTCAAACCAACGTACAGCCTTTGCAATGCTCGACTGCTGAAGATCGTGATACTCCGGGTTAATTAAAGCATAGTATGCGATAGTTAACACACGCATGTGCGGAATTCGTTTTGCGTCGCCAAATGTTTTGAATTGTTTTAAATAGATATTTTTTAAGCCGGTGGCTACTTTAAGAATCTTTTTTGCATAGGCATCCAAATCTTCTTCTGCCGGCAAATGGGTACCGATAAGTCCCCAGTATTGATCCGATTCAATGGCCGGATTTTTTTCAAATATTTCTTTTAGTTGTTGGTATTCCTCGTCGCTGGTAAGAAATTTTTCCATCAGGCCCGGCTCGGCCTGCCAAAGTAGCACATTTAGTTTGTTGTCCTTAAAACCAAAGATTACACAGTCAATGGATAAGTTCTTTAGTATCATAAGTATTATGTTTGAGGCAAATGTAATGAATGCATCAATTAAAACAATATATTTTTTATCCATACTTGTAAACGGTTACAGTGACTTGTTTTGTTCTGATTTTGATACACGTCAGATTTGAAAAAAAAACTACCTTTGCAGCTCAAATTTTAAACGAGTAGAATGGCTTTGAAATGTGGAATTGTTGGTTTGCCAAATGTCGGAAAATCAACACTTTTTAATTGTTTGTCGAGTGCAAAAGCGCAGTCGGCTAATTTCCCTTTTTGTACAATTGAACCCAATGTTGGGGTGATTACTGTTCCTGATGAACGATTAACAAAATTGGAATCGCTGGTAAATCCGCAACGTGTGGTGCCAACAACTGTTGAGATTGTTGATATTGCAGGATTGGTAAAAGGTGCCAGTAAAGGCGAAGGTTTAGGAAATAAATTTCTGGGGAATATCAGAGAAACAGATGCCATTTTGCATGTATTGCGTTGTTTCGAAAACGATAATATAACCCATGTTGATGGTTCGGTTGATCCGGTGCGCGACAAGGAAGTAATTGATACTGAATTGCAGCTAAAAGACCTGGAAACTGTTGAAAGCAGAATTTCCAAAGTAGAAAAGCAGGCGAGAACAGGGAACGATCCTGAAGCGAAAAGAATGTTTCGCATTCTTTCGGCCTACAAAGAGGTTTTATTGCAGGGAAAATCAGCACGTACAGTTGAGGTTGATCCTTCTGATGAAGCTGTAGTGAAAGGTTTGCAATTACTGACCAATAAACCAATTCTGTATGTTTGTAATGTTGATGAGCCGGCAGTGCTGAAAGGAAACAAACATGTAGAAGCGGTAAAAGAAGCTATTAAAGACGAAAATGCAGAAATGCTAATGATAGCAGCTGCAACGGAAGCTGATATTGCTGAGTTGGACGATTATGAAGAGCGACAAATGTTTCTGGAAGATCTTGGACTGGAAGAATCAGGTGTTAGTAAATTGATAAAGTCGGCCTACAAATTACTACAGCTTGAAACCTATTTTACGGCTGGTGTAAAAGAAGTGCGCGCCTGGACTTTCAAAAAAGGATGTAAAGCTCCTCAGGCCGCCGGAGTTATTCATTCAGATTTTGAAAAAGGATTTATTCGTGCGGAGGTAATAAGCTACAACGATTATATTACTTTAGGATCGGAGCAGGCTTGTAAAGAAGCCGGGAAGATGGCTATTGAAGGAAAAGAATACGTGGTGAACGACGGCGATATTATGCATTTTAGATTTAATGTGTAAGTGCTGGTGGACTACTGACAAGAAATAAAAAAGGGTTGGCTATTTCGATAGCCAACCCTTTTTTATTGTAGCGTGTTTATTAACGTTGTGGTTGAGCGTCGCTCATATCTTTAATAATACCAGCTTTGTCCACTTTAATCTGAACATCTTTGGCAATTTCAAGAATTACGTGTGTGTCTTTTACCTCGGCAATTTTACCGTAAATACCTCCGGTAGTTACTACTTTGTCGCCTTTAGCCAAAGATTCGCGGAATTTACGAGTTTCTTTCTGGCGTTTCATTTGCGGACGGATCATAAAAAAGTAGAATACCACAATGATCAAAAGTAGTGGTAAAAAGCTCATGAGTGGGTTGGCGTCACTTCCTTCGGTGGGTTGCATCATTAACAAAATACTGTTCAACATGTCTGTAATTTTTATTATTTAATATCTAATAATTCGTTTTTAACTTCAGCAAAAATAGCTAAATGTTTTAATTCATTGCTATTTCCGTGTATTTCAATCGTCTTGTACTCTCTGCCAACCAACCCGGCAGTGTCAAATTCTACCTCAATCCACCCTTTTTCACCAGGTTTTACAAGGTCTTCAATATAGTGCGCATGCACACAACCACAGTCGCTTTCAATAGCGGTAATCTTGAAATCATGTTTTCCGGTATTGGTGAATTCAAAAGTATAGAGCACAATTTCTCCGGCGGTTAAAGTGCCAAAATTATGGGTGTTTTCTGTAAACTTTACAGACGTTTTCTCTGTTGCAACTTTTAGTTGCTGATCTCGCTGATTGTTTTTTGTGCTGTTCGAACACGAAATCAATAGCAAGAAAGAGAAAAGTAACAGGAGCTTTCGCATTATTCTCCGATCAATCCTCGTCCTGATTTGCTGATTTTTTCCGATCGCTTAAGGTCTTTTAAAGTTTTATCAAGAATACCGTTAATGAAATTGCGGCTTTTCTCGGTGCTGTAGAATTTCGATAATTCGATGTATTCGTTCAACGAAACTTTTGTTGGAATTGTTGGGAAGTAAAGAAATTCGGCAATTGCTAACTGCATTATCAGAATATCCATAAAAGCAATACGCTCAACATCCCAGTTTTTCGAATGTTCTTTAATCAGCTCACGAAGCTCGTCGTGATTGATGATGGCTCTGCGTAACAGGTCTTTTGTGAAATCGCGGTCTTCCTGATCTTTAAACATCGGCATTAAACGCTGTCCTGAATCCGAAAGCTCATTAAAGCGTTTCAATGTTTTTATAATCATTGAAATCACAAAATCTACATCGTCATTCCAGTAAATACTTTTTTCTTCCAACTCCACATACAAGTCTTCCGAAACCAGAATTACCTTATTAAATAAGCGTTCTATGAACTTCCTATCGTCGAAATACGATCGGTTCTTATCCTTCATATACTCCTCGTACACTTCTGATTCTGTCATCAGCAGGTACAATTCTTTTATCAATTCCGGATTATCTCTCCACGATAATTTCTTTTGATCGAGATAGTCGTGCAGTTGCCTGTTGTTGCGCAGTTGTGCAATAAGTTGATTACTGATAAACTTTGTATTTGGATGGAGATCTTCGTACAATGGCTGGTGTTTGTTTTTCTTAATTTCGATGCGGTTTTCGGCATAGTCCGCAATGTCAATCACCAATGCAAACAAGTAGTGATAAAGATCGTAAGCTTTTTGGATGCAGAAAAAGAGCTCTTTTTCAGTGTTGTTAATCGATTTTTCTTCGGTTGAATAGTAGGCGTACAACACTTGTAGCACCTTAGTACGGATAATCCTTCTGCTAATCATTATAAATGAACTTCGTAATAAAATATGGGTGCAAAATTACATCTTTTTTTGAATACCAACAGCCTTGCTTTTTTTTTAGTTTGAACTTTAAAAAATTGGAAAATCTGAGGAACCCGATTTTTCCTTATTCAAGACAAATCGTTTATTGGCCAGACAGTTTAGTTCGCAAACTAATTTTCTGAACAGCAACTGAAAAAGAAGGTGTTATCTTCTGTAAAAAGTTGGATACTTGTTGTTAAACCTAAATCCAAGTCCAAGCATAAGAAAATTAGGCGTGTGGAAATCTTTAATGCTGTAACCAATGTGTACATACGAACTCCGGGTGATTTCTGTCTTCAATGCCAGTATTTGGTATAATGCTTTTAGTTTGCCTTTGCTGTATAAAGCATTTTTGCCTATACCCAGCCCAACGGTAAAATAGGGCATTACATATTCTGCACGGGCAGATAATCCGAGTGCCAGTTGCCGGTTAAGCGGTGGTTTATAAAATACCTGATCGGTTCCCATTATGTAATCTTCGGTGTAAACATTTGCACTTCCATCGTAAACCCCATCGAGAGATACTCCTAAACGAAGTTTGTAGCCCATATTGTACATTGGAGAGAAACAAAATCCCAGAACCGGATATGCTTCCGGCGAGGCAATCTGCTTATCCAAAAAATCGACACCCGTGCGGCGCCACGATCCAAACAATACCAAATCGTAGCTAATATGTCTTTTAAATTCCGGAATTAAAACTTTGGATGGTAACTTGCGTGACTCTTTTTTATCATTGAAACTATAGACAACCCCAGCTTTTAGCCCAACAGTATTAAGTCCGGCGTTGGGGAATTTTGTATTACCGTTTGAAAAGTGAGTGAGTGAAACTCCGGTGTCAAAGTTCAGGTTCCTGGACAACATCCAACTGAAATAGAAATTTGTGTTGATGTAAGCATTCGCTTTCGACCCTATAACCACGTTGTTGGGGTTTGTTTCAAAATCGTAAGGTTTCCATCCAAGCGATAAACCGAAATTCCATTCGTAGTTTAGCGATAACTTCGGATTAATTTGTGTTATTCGTGCCCCTTGGAAGAGGTAAAACATGAACGGATTTCCTAGTTCTTCTGTTTGCCCGAAGTTGTAAAAAGCCAAGCCAATTCCCTGGTAAGTTTTTCCATATATTTTGTCGGCAAAGGTGTTTGGGAAAAACTTAAAAGAATATTTTAGGTGTGTTGAGAATGAAGATTGTATTGGCTCATAAGAGTAGTTATCGCCTCTTAAAAATACGTTTGTGGGCAAAATATATCCAGGGCGAACTTCAAGGCCGATGCGATGAATAATGGGACTGGAGAAAAACAGAGAATCGGGTAAGGGAGAGGATGAAACTTCAGAGGAACCAGTGCTTTCGGGAAAGAAGTTGTCTTCAACATTGTTCTCGGTTCCAAAAGTATTTGAATTTTGTGCGTAGGCAATAACAGATATGAAAAGCAAAACCTTTAAAGTAAACATTCCTTTCCATAACTTATTTTTGCTGTTCATACTTTTTAGATCTGTTGTTTAAATCAAGGATGGAATCGAAAGGGGGCAAATATACATTTTTATTTATTGAAGATAATGTTAACGCAAGTTGTGTTCGGCCTTATCAACAAAATTTATGTTTTTTTTGCAAATGAAACGAGCATGAGAAATTACTTTACACATAGGCGAATGATTATGACCATTTGATTTCCATTTATTACGATAATAAATAAACAGCTTTAAACAGATGGAATTCTGCATCAATCTTTCATCAACCTATCTTCTGATTGTTCTTCATCATCGGTAAAATAGGTTTGCTGAACTTCTGGAAGCATGTCGTTCAATTCATCGTCATCATCTTCTTCCTCGTCGAGTTCCCAATCAAATTTTTCGCGCCTGATCGTATATTTCCGATAATAGAAAGCCAGTGCTACGCCCCAAATAGACCCGGATAAATGTCCTTCCCACGAAATTTCAGGGCGGATGGGAAGCAAGCCCCAAACGAGCCCGCCATAAAGAAACACAACCACCACCGACAAGGTAAGTAGCCGCACATCGCTGCGAATGATTCCGCTTATAAAATGGAACGCTGCCAATGCATAAACAACACCACTTGCTCCAATATGCCATGCCTCGCGCCCGATTACCCAGGTACTTAAGCCCGACAAAAAATACAAGAGAAAAAAAATACGGTAAGTAATACGACGATAAAAGTACACCAGCATAAAACCCAGGATAAAGAATGGCAGCGAATTGGAAATCAGATGGCTAAAATCGGCATGAATAAACGGACTAAACAAAATGCCTTTTAATCCATAAACATGCAGCGGGAAAATACCGTAACGCGTGAAGTCCAGTCCGGCAGTAATTTCAATCAATTTTACTATCCACATCAACAAAACAAAAGCGGCCGGAAGAAGTAAGCTGTGAATAAAAATCTTCTTTTCTACTTCTGTGTCCAGTTTTTTCGGATTGCTGGGATAATAGCGGAAAATGCTCATACAATTAATCTGCTTGTTGCTGGCACAAGTTATATAAAGTAAACTTAATAAGGTGTAGAACCCGGTATTTATGTAAATATGTGTAGATAATACAAAATTATTCGGGCTAATAATTTGTATTTCAATTTTATTACTACATTTATCATAATCATTCAACCAAGCTTTTATAACCGTGAAATTTATTTGTCCTCAATTTGTACAAAAAAAAATACCTGTTTTAGTATTAGCAGGTGTAATTTTTTTATTCTCATGCGAAACAAAAACTGATTTTATTTCAGAAACAGAAAGTATCAAAGAAATATATACTTGCGCTGACAATAAAGTTGCATACAGCCTCGACTCGGCAATAATGCTCTTGGACAGTGGTTTGCAAAAAGCAGCCGAAATAAAACACGATTCGTTGCTTGTAGCAGGCTTGTTTTTAAAAGCTAACTGCAAGGCTAAACAAGGCAATCATAATTATGCCGACTCCGTTTATCGGGTATTAATTTACAGCGATGCGTATAAGGTTGATAGTTTAATGCTTAACAAATTGAAATTGAGATATGCCCATCTGAGTTACCTTATGGGGAACCAAGAGGTATCGCTTAATTTATGTAAAGAAGTTATTCCTTTTTTTGAAAGAATTAATAGCATAGATGATTTAATCCAAAGCAACATAAATATTTCGAAAGTATATACCCGGCTGAACGATTTCTCGGGTGCAATGGATGCCATTATTAAAGCTTTGGAGCTGGCCGAGAAAAATGATGACAAGAACAAAATGGCATTAATCTATGGCAGCATGGGCAATATGTATTTTCGGGGAAATGAGTACGACAAAAGCCTTGATTGCTTCATGAAATCGTTGGAATATCATACCCTTCTGAATAATGTAGAGAATATTGCGGTTTGTTATCAAAGCATGGGAACAATTTCTATCCTGAAAGAAGAGCACAAAAAAGCGGAAGAATATTTACTGCAGGCAGGCAAAATGTTTTCTGATGCCGGAAACTGGAAATACCTGCATGTTATAAACAGCCTGGGTGTCTTGTACAAAAGGCAAGGTAATTACGATAAGGCTGTTGATGCCTATAATAAACTGCTGGAGGTTAGTGAGGAAATAAACAATTCATACTTTAGACTGGCTGCATATAATAATATAAGCCAGATATATTATGATCAGGGAAAGTTTGATAAGGCGGAATACTATCTTGAGAAATCATACGGTGCAACAATTGAAGCTGGTGAAACCGATTTTCGTGAGTATTATGAAAATAAAATGCGGCTGAATGAGGCAAAAGAAAACTGGAAAGGTGCTTACCGGTGGGCAAGAAAATTTCATGTGCATGCCGACAGTATTTTTAATATTCAGAAATTTAAGGAAACTGAAAACCTTCGTGCCGAGTACGAAACCGAAAAGAAAGATTTGCAACTTCAGAAAATGATGCTCGAAAATGAAAAGGATAAAACCACGATACAAAAGAACCGTATCCGGTTAATTAGTATTTCGGCATTGCTCTTCTTAACCTTTGTATTTGGTTTGTTTTATTACCGGCAAAATCGCTTAAAGCTTCAATCATATAAAGAGTTGGTTAAAAAGAATGAAGAACTTATTTCGGCAAATACTCAAAAACGCCAGCAGGTGCTCATGGGAGACTCAATGAACCCAATTGATTCAAACAGAATTAGTTCTGAGAAAGCAAATATTTCAGAAGAATTGGTTCAGGCAATAAAGCACAAGTTAAATGATCTTATTAATACGAAGTTTTATATAAATCCGGAGTTAACACTTAACGAAACCGCCAGAATGCTAGACACCAATACAAGCTATTTGTCGCAGATAATAAATGAAAGCTTCGACTGTAATTTTCCTTCATTCCTAAATCAGTTAAGGGTTGAAGAAGCTCAACGCTTACTCAAAGATCCCGCATTTGATAATTTAAGCATCGAAGGAATTGGAAAACAATCGGGATTTAAAAGCAAATCAGTTTTTAATGCTGCATTTAAAAAATTAACCGGCGTAACACCATCCTTTTATAAAAACAACAGTAAATAATTTTCTGAAAGTAACGAAAGTTCACAATGTCTGTCACTGGCTAAGGTGTCGTTCAACCGGCTTTTGTATTAACTGTTTGTTAAGCCAGTACATTTAGAAGTCATTCTTGTTTTACATTTGTATTGTTGTATGTATTTGTTAATCAGTGTTTCGTGTTTTGTTTTTGAGGTGTGTTTATTTTGATAAGTACGGATTTATAAATCCATCCATATACTGTTTGGTAGCCAGTTAGATACGTTATTTCTTTATGTAAAATTGCAAACAACGAAAAACAAAATTCAATTTTACTATGAATCGTATCCTGTTAATCTTTGTACTAGTTATTGTGTCTTTTGTCTTTCAAAACTGCACAAAGCAAAAATCGCCGGCACAATTAATTGAAAGCTATTATGCAGCAATTTGTAACGGAGAGTTTGAACAACTTGAGCCGCAACTAAATCTGATACCTGCACGCAAAGCCATTTTTGATGATTATAATAAAAAAGTTGTCGATTTTTTTGCAACACAGGCAAATCAGGCAGACAAAGATGTGTTGGCTGGTTTATTTGAAATTACTGAAGCAACCGAGCAAATTGCCAATGACAAGAAAAGTGCTACGGTAAAATATACCTTAAAAGTAAATGGTGAAGATACTTTTAATCTGGAAGCAAGATTCACAAAAGGAGAGGAAGGATGGCAGATCTTTCCGGGAAAAGGAGCACTCGACTTCCGGGGTTATGAAGATGTGTTAATGTACATGCCATCTCTCAATAATAACTTATCAGATGAAGAACTAAATATTTTTCAGAAAGAAACGAAAAAGATTGATTATTTGGCATGTGTAACAGAAGCCGCTAAAAGAAACTTGTTTGACGAGATGTTAACGCGCTTTAATCGAAAGAAAAGTGGTTCCTGCACAGAAGCTGTACTTGTTGACGCCGATGAATTTGGACGGTTTAAAGAGGGTTTATGTGCTTTTAGAAGAGGAAAATTTTGGGGTTTTATTGATGTTAACGGAAAGGTTGTGATTGAGCCAAAACTCAATTATCCTGAATATACTTTTGTTGATTATGATGGTAAAAAAATCAATTTTCCATTTTTTTCCTATGGTTTGTGCCTGGTATTTAACAACGAAGGCTGGCCGGTTTATATTGATAAGAAGAGTAATGTCGTAATTGACGGTTCGTACCGGTTTATGCTTGCTGCGCCATTTGTAGGTAACTATGCCAACGTTGGGCTGGCAAAATTAAAACCAACTCACACTTATCCTTTAAACGAAAAACGGGGTTACCTAACGGCTTTAAACGCTTTTATCGATAGAAACGGACAAGTAGAACCTAATCTTGGTATTTCTGAAGTATTGGGTGCAATGGAAGCTATGGCAACACTTCCTCACGAAGGTTTGTCTGTATTTCGAAACGATAAGGGCTTTCTGGGTTTCTGGGATATAAACCGAAAGATTGTGATCCCGGCTCAATTTAGTGCGGTTAAGATGTTCTCAGAAGGCATTGCCTGGGTAGAAAAGAAAGATGATTACGGTCGTAAAAAATGGGGTGCTATTGATAAAACCGGAAAAACATTGATCGATTTTGTTTACGAAAATACTCCCGAAGACTTCAGTTGTGGCAGGGCCGCTGTTAAACCCAAAGAGCGAAATCTGGCTGCCGACTTTGTCGATCCCGAGGGAAATAAAATATTTAGTACCCAATACAATGCTTTGTTTAGCGACAGAAAGGTATTTAAACTGGGGCTGCTGGGCGACATGGATTGTAATGGAAATACAGTAATGCCTAAGCGAACCGCACATGCTTTTCCAATTAACAAGCTACAGTTGTTTGCACCCGACTTCGATTGGAAAACTGCAGATGTTGACGAGATTTTTTATACCGATCTGAAGCGTGGAGATGTTGAGATTGCTGCACTGAGTTGGAAATATGGAACCGATTTCGTGTACAGCAACAAACGTTTTTTTGATTATGGACAAACAGAAGGTGAGGTATTGTTCGAAGGTTTCAGAGGTCCCGACGGTAATTTTAAAATTATCAGATACCGGTAATCGTTTGCATAATTCTTCTTTTTCAAATAATTGACTTTAAACCAAAAACAACAAATTCTTTAAAAATTAAATTATGAAACAAAATCTAACAAAGTCTTTTACTTTGCTTATTGGTGGTATTTTAATATTACTACTCAATGCCATTCCAGATCACGATTTGGGGGGATTAATATCGGCAGCATCCTCTGGTTTCGATTTTCAGGCCATTCCAGTTGCACTGATAGGTATTGCTTTAATTTTGGCAGGAACGGGTAACATTGTCAAAGCCGAAGAATTGAACGCCAATCCGGGTGCAAAAAAGTTTGTCTTTATAATCCTGGGTGCTACCCTCTTTTGTTTTGTTGCACTGTTTTTAAACGGCTCTGTACAGATTATTATCCAGGTAGTAGCAATTATTGCTCTGCTGCTTGCTTATTATCTCCTAAAGGGTGGGCTCAGTTTTTCGTTCGGAAACCAGGCAACTAAAGGTGCTTTATGGGTGCTTATTGGCGGTTTGCTATTCATCTACAAAGAAATTGGAGATGGTATCGCATTCAAAATTATTGCCTTGGCGGGAGTAATCACCTTCTTTCTGGGGTTAGGAAAACTTGTTCGCAGCCTTGACGAAGAAGGAGCCGGCGGAGTTAAAAAAATCCGTATTGCTGTAATACTGCTAATCGTTGCTACTTTCCTTGATATGCTTCCCTTAATGGGGCTTATTGCAGGGATTATAGCGATAATAGCTTTTATTATTGAACTCATGGGATATATCAGATTAAAAGGATCGGAGTCTATTGGCGAAATTGGACAGAGTGGAGCAAAACTACTGGTTATAAATATGGTATTACTGGCTGTAGCCAGTTTATTCGGTATCATCCCGTTTGTTGGCAATATGGTGGTTTCGTTAGTAGCAACTATGAGTTTAATTCTTTGGTGTGTTGGTTGGTTAAAAATAGAACAAGGCACCGTAAAATAATAGTCTTGGATTCATTATGGACTAAAATATTAGTAGGAATCTGGCTTTTAATTAAGCTGTTAATAATCCTTGCGTTTAAACCAATCTACTTAATTTTAAAACGATAATATCAAAAAAAATCAATCAAAAACATATTATATAATGAAAAGTATAAATAGCATCAACGGAATTTTCAGTCTGATACTGGTAGTTTTTATGAGTTCCTGCGGAGGCGGGGCAGGAACCAAAGTCGTTGATAATGCATACCTGGGGAAGCTGCCATCAATGGCAAAAGAGTATGTTGTATATCAATCGGAAATTAAAGAGAAAATAGATGAATTGGGAAAAGAGGCAAACGATGCTGAAAGTCCTGAAAAGCTTTGGGAAAAAGCCGCCAAGTTGGATAACGAAAAGAAAGAGTATGCCAAAACATGTGAACAAAAAATTATCGACTATCTCAAAACCAATACGTTGGCAGGAAAAACACTTCCGTTTGAACAAGCTGCTTGCCAGGACTTATTTACGATGAAAGAAATAAAAATTACTGAAGCATCAGAAGGAAGTGCGAAATACAATGAATTGGGGCGCATTAATATCGATTTTATATTTGAGCCGAAAGCTGTTAAGAAGCGTACAGCACTTTATTATAAAGTAGTAGATGAAAATGGAGCGATTTTATACCATAGTTTGTCTTATATATCAGACCCAAAAGACGGTAGAACCAATAGTGGATTCAGTGGGCCAAAGCTTGCAAAAATGGAGGATTTTGCCAAGATTATTATAATTGATGAAGAAGAATACCTGACTTTATTGTAAAAGATAAATTGGATTTTGTTAGTCGGTATTGAAGTTCAAAGATGAAAAAGCCCTGTTTAATGCAGGGCTTTTAAGTTTTTTATTTTGACTGATTGTTGAGTAAGCTTTTAATCAGTTTTACAAACTCCAAAATTTCATCTTCGGTGGTATCCCACGAAGTCATCCAGCGAACTTCCGATTTTTGTTCGTTCCACATATAAAAGAAGAATTTCTCTTGTAACGGTTTTATAATTTCTGGTGGAACAGCAGCAAATATTCCGTTTGCATCAACAGGTTCTGTAATTGTTATTTCAGGAATTTGAGTGATTTCTTTTTCGAGCAGTTTAGCCATTTTATTGGCATGAGAAGCGGTTTCTTTCCACAAATCGTTTTCAAAATAAGCTTGAAATTGTGCTCCAACAAAACGCATTTTTGAGTAAAGCTGCATGCTTTGTTTTCGGATGTATTTTGTTAGTCCCGTTAGCTTTGGATTGAAAAACAATACAGCCTCACCAAGCATCATTGCATTTTTTGTACCGCCAAACGAAAGTACATCCACACCGCAATCGCGTGTAAAAGCTCTGAAATCGAGATCGAGCGAAACAGCAGCGTTCGAAATCCGTGCACCATCCATATGGAGAAACATATTGTGTTTGTGCGCCAAATTGGCTAGTGCAATAATTTCGTTGGGTTGGTAAACTGTTCCCATTTCTGTTACCTGCGAAATAGAAATAACGCCCGGCTGCGAGTGGTGCTCAAAATCAAAGCCTTTTAGGTGAGGGAATACCGCTTCCGGTGTAACTTTCCCGTTAACCGGTTCAACCGGAATTAATTTGCAGCCTGTAAATTTTTCGGGAGCGCCACATTCATCTTCCTGTATATGCGCTGTTTCGGCACAAATTACGGAATGAAAACTTTGTGTAACCGTTGAAAGCCCGAGTACATTGGCTCCGGTACCGTTAAAAACAAAGAACACTTCCGTTTCATTTCCAAAACGGTCTTTGAAAAGCTGGATGGCCTTTTGTGTATATTCATCGTTTCCGTACCCTACCACATGCCCGCGGTTGGCTTCTTCCATTGCTTTAAAAATTGTCGGATGCACTCCTGAGTTATTGTCACTGGCAAATCCTTTTCTCATTTGTTCTTTTTATTTGTATGCGTTCTTTGAGAGAAAACGCAGTTTATTTGTAACTTTTGGCTGTATTAATAAGACGAATTAAGTAAGAAAAAATCAAAATCAGCAAAAATGGATACATTAATTCCGTTGTCTCAAAAATTATATTTCCTTGGCATCAATCCTGAAAAAGGGGGTATTCTTTCCCGATCACAATCTGCTATGGACTATGTTATTTTAGGTGGATTGTTAATGGAACTTCATTTACTTAAAAAAATAAATTTTGAAGAGAAGCGAATTGTTGTTCTATCGGATAAAGCAGAGTCTGAAATTCACCAGTTTATGCTGGACAAAATGAATAGATCAAGACGAAAGAAGAAGATTTCAACCTGGATTAACAGCTTCTTTTATTCGCACAGTAAAATCAGGGCCGGAATCCAAAAAGGTTTGGAAGACAAACGTCTGATCAGAATGCAGCCAAAGCGGTTTTTATTCTTCAAATGGAAAAAACCTTCTGTATCCAACAAGCAAGCACTTTATAAACTCGTAGACGAAGTCAAGAGCCAGGTAATGAACGGAACTTCGGTGGAAGAAGAGTTGATTTTACTGTCGTTTTTAGCGCCTGCAGGTTTATTGTATCGTCTGTTCCCGGAACGTAGTAAACGTAAAATGGCGAAAGAGCGCCTAAAGCAAATGATGGTGAAGAATCGCGTTTCAGCTGCCGTTGCCGATGCTATTTCTGCTTCGCAGGCTGTAGCTGCTTCTGTTGCCGCTTCGGCTGCTGCATCATCGGTTGCTACTTCGTAAAATTTCGACAGATGAAAAACTGGAAAAGATTATATTATTGATTGCCGGGCCTGGAGTTTTACTGGTTGAAGCAGTAGCCTTTTTTTACATCTTTTTACGTCAGTCAATACCAAATCATGGCTAGTAGCTGGTGCAGTAGTGTTCTTTGTTGTATGCGTTTGAATATTTAAGGCAAGAGTTTAAATACGATAGAGAAAAGAAAATTCATTTTAAAAGAAAGCAGGGGAGAATAGAATGGCGAGGAGGGAATATTCACGGAAAGGTGCCGGGGAAGTCTGAAAAGCCAGGTAAATTATTCAAAGATTGAGTTATTCGTTTAACCATTCGATAATTCGGTTTTTAAGAGGGCTTCCTCCAGGTCCGACATAGTCAACGACATGCCCGGTAGTATCAATCATAAATTTTTGAAAATTCCAGATCACTTTCGCATCCAGTGTCCCGTTTTCTTTGTTATTGGTTAGCCATTTGTAAACAGGGTGTATTGCTTTGTCTTTAATGCTTATTTTTTCCATCAAGGTAAAACTGACATTGTATTGCTTGCAGAAAGTTTTAATATCCTGGTTTGTACCGGGCTCCTGTTTTCCAAAGTCGTTACACGGAAAAGCGATAATCTCGAAATCGTCGCCTCCATATTCTTCGTATAATTCCTGCAGTTTTTTGTATTGTGGAGTTAACATACATTCTGAGGCTGTATTTACAACTAACACTTTTTTCCCTTTAAATATATCGAAATGGAGCAATTCTCCATCAATTGTTTTGGCTGAGAAGTCGTAAAAGGTTTTTAACTGAGCTCTTGCTGGTTGAACGACTTCAATAAACAGAATAAAAAAGAATATCTTTTGTATGAATAGTTGGTTCTTCATTTTCAATATCAGTTTTTACTAAAGTTACCAAGATACTGTTAATAAAAAAACGTTCGGCAGAAGTCATATTTAATTATCTTTGATCTTCCGCAAAGGCAGGAGATTTTTATGGAGAATTTTATTGTATCAGCACGAAAATACAGGCCCGATTCTTTTGAAACGGTTGTGGCACAGGGATCTATTACCGGAACCTTAAAAAATGCCATTAAAAGCAATCAATTGGCGCATGCCTATTTATTCTGTGGCCCCCGTGGAGTGGGGAAGACCACTTGCGCGCGCATTTTTGCCAAAACGATAAACTGTACCAATCTTACGCCGGATACTGAAGCTTGTAACGAGTGCGAATCTTGCAAATCGTTTAATACAAGCCGATCGTTTAATATTCATGAGCTTGATGCTGCTTCGAACAACTCGGTGGATGATATTCGAAATCTTACCGATCAGGTTCGGGTTCCTCCGCAAATGGGAAAATACAGCGTATATATTATCGATGAGGTTCATATGCTGTCGTCGGCTGCTTTTAATGCTTTTTTGAAAACATTGGAAGAGCCGCCAAAACATGCCATTTTTATTTTGGCAACTACCGAAAAACATAAAATTATTCCTACAATTCTATCGCGTTGCCAAATCTTCGATTTTAACCGTATTGGTGTTAGCGATATTTCGAATCATTTAGAGTATGTAGCAAAAAGCGAAGGGGTAGTAGCTGAGCCGGAAGGTTTGAATGTTATTGCGCAGAAAGCTGACGGAGCAATGCGTGATGCACTTTCAATTTTCGACCAGATTGTTAGTTTCTCAGGAAAGAATATCACTTACCAGGATGTAATCGGCAATTTAAATGTGTTGGATTACGACTATTATTTTAGGCTGGTTGATGAGTTTCTGAAGAATAATGTAACAGAGGTTTTGTTGATCTTTAATGAGATACTGAACCATGGTTTCGACGGTCATCATTTTATAACCGGATTAAGCAGTCATTTACGCGATATTTTGGTATGCAAAGATGCTGTAACTACGCAATTGCTTGAAGTTGGTGGCGACATAAAAGAACGCTATAAAACACAGGCAGCAACTGCCGATAGTGAATTTCTGTTAAATGCTTTGCAAATTGCTAACGAATGCGATTTGAGTTATAAAAGCAGTCAGAATAAACGCCTTTTAATAGAACTGGCTTTGATTAGGATAGCTCAGCTAACCTTAAAAAAAAAATAGTTGACGGTTCGGATGATATTTTGGAACCCATTTTTACCGGAAAAGAAATTGCGGAAGAGAAATCTGCAGTAAAACCGGCTACTCCTCCCAAAGTCCAACCTGTTTCTACTTCTACGACTCCTGAAGTAAAAAAAGAAGAAGTTAAACCCGTCGAAAGAAGAACGCCTAAGCGTCATTCAAAGAGCATGAGTACCCCGTCTATAAAAAGGGCACTACGTGGCGAGTTCAAAGACGAAAAAGTAATTTCGGCCAAAGAACAGCATGAATTATATTCAAAAGAAGGAGAGGTAGAACCTTTTAATGAAGAGGCTTTAAAAGAAAAATGGGATATCTTTTTGAAGACCTTGGACGATCGGCCTAACATGCAAGCTACCCTGTCAGTACCTCCCAAAATTCAGGAAGATTATTCGTTGCTGCTTGAAATCGATAATCGGATTCAGGAAGAGTTGATTGCCAATATTCGCCCGGAACTCGTTTCTTTTTTACGCAAAGAACTAAGGAATTCGAAAATCGCGCTTAAAACCCTGGTTACCGAGATTAAAAGAGAAAAGGTGATTTACTCTGATATTGAACGATACCAGGCCTTGGCGGGCAAGAATCCTGATTTAGCCTATTTAAAGAAGAAATTGAACCTCGATTTTTAGGGAGCTAGTCGTTTTTTTGCCCAGTTATCTCCGGTTTTTTCGTAAACAATCCTGTCGTGTAAACGGTTTTCGCGTCCCTGCCAAAACTCAAATTTAACAGGTTTTATCAAATAACCACCCCAATTTTTTGGGCAGTCGGGCATTTCGCTTTTCAGTTGTTTTTTTAGTGCATCAAATTTATTCTCAAGAAATTCGCGTGATGGAATTTCTGTACTTTGTTCGGAAATAACAGCAGCCAACTGACTTTCGATAGGACGTGAATGAAAGTAGTTTTCAGATTGCCTAAAATCAGTTTTTTCGGCAAAACCCGAGATGCGGATTTGCCTTTCAAGTTCGGGCCAAAAAAAGTGCAAGCCTATTTTGTTGTCTTTTTCAATTGCTTTTCCCTTGGTGCTATTGTAATTTGTGTAAAAAACAAATCCTTCAGAACTATAACTTTTTAGTAACACAATCCTCGATTGCGGAAAACCGTCAATCCCATTGCTTATTAATGATACTGAAGTAGCATCTTTTTTGTTTGATTCCAACGCCTCAAGCATCCATTTTTCAAATTGAAGAATTGGATCTTCATCAACACTTTGTTTGCTCAATGCTGCCCGTTTATATTCTCGTCGTATCGATTCCAGTTTCATTTTAAAGAGTTTTCATCCCATTAACCCGTAAAGTTCGGTTTTGTTTAGTTATTGAACTTTATTCAGCAGGGCACGTTTTAAAAGAAGATAAATGAGTATTAATTTTAATGCCCAAGATTATGAAAAGCTTAGTTTTTTTATTCGTTCTGCTACTCTCTTTTTCAGTTTATGCCGCCGATAATACAGGAAAACTGGAAATTGGTGATAAAGCGGTTTTAACGGATGTTAAAATGACCGATGTATCAGGGGAAAGCCTTTCGTTAGAAGATGTTAAAGGTAAGAATGGCGTATTGGTGCTTTTTTCGTGCAATACCTGCCCGTTTGTAAAGAAATGGGAAGGCCGTTATAACGACTTAAAAGCTTGGGCTGATAAGAATAATGTAGGAATGATTGTTCTGAACTCTAATTATCAGAACCGCTCGGGAGATGATTCAATGGAAGCTATGCAACAAAAGGCTGAAGAGCATGCCTATTCATTTTACTATGTTGTAGATGAAGAAAGCAGAATAGCCAATGCTTTTGGTGGACAAACAACACCGCATGCCTTTTTATTTGACGGTGATTTTGAACTGGCTTATAAAGGAGCAATAGATGACAATTACAATAGTGCTGATAATGTTTCGAAGGCCTATTTAAAAGATGCTATCGCGAGTTTGGGAAGTGGCGAAGAAATTACAATTACCGAAACAAAACCAATTGGCTGTGGAATAAAGCGAAAAATAGATTAGTAATTTTAGTGTATTGAAGAAGAAAGCTTCTTGCTTTGATTGGAAGCTTTTTTTATGCCTGTTTTTCAAAGAAACTAAAATTCACCTTCCCGTAATTTCGTACTTCTTTAAAAAAAGGATGTTTCGAGAAATCGAAGTTTTTAGGATGTTCAAGAATGAAAACGCCGTCATCGGCTAGCAATGAAGTACTTAATACTGCATCGGGAATAGTTTCAAATTGTGGCAGTTCAAAAGGTGGATCGGCAAAAATAATTTGGAATGTTTCGGGCGATTTCTTCAGAAACTTAAAAACATCAGCTTTAAACACTTTTGCATTTTCAATTTTCAGCTGGTCGATAACTTCAAGAATAAACTTATAATGGCTAAAGTTATTTTCTACTAAAGTTACAAAAGCAGATCCACGGCTGACAAATTCGTAGGCCATACTTCCGGTTCCGGAAAACAGGTCGAGTACATGTTTTGTCGTGAAATCGTAACGATTTTCCAGAATATTAAATAAACCTTCTTTAGCTATGTCGGTAGTCGGACGTGCCTTAAACTTCTTACCCGGATTAAACATCCTTCCTTTGTATTTTCCTCCTACTATACGCATATCCTTCTCTTAAAATAAACAAACTGACTGGGCAACATTCGATTCGCTTATACGATCTTCAGTATTCTGAATCGCCTTTGTGATACTGACAAAATGTTGAGATAAATTTTGTTTTGCACCATCTATAAAATCTGATTTACCTGAGATTTGTAGAGTGCTGTCTTTTAAATCAATATGTAGTTGTTTTGCTATCGTCAGAATGTAATAAACCACATCGTTGACATGGTTGATCCTGAAATTATTGCAAAAAATAAGCTGCTTGTTTTTCTTTGCCAATACAATCATTTCTTTCTCGTCGAAAAACACCAATAGGTTGCATAATGATGATTCTGTATGAGAAATTGAAATCAACTTTTTCACTACATGTTTTAATCGGTAATCGCCAATATTCTCATGAAGTATATTATTGAGCTGATCAGGTATCATGAATACCAATTTCGCTTTTATTTCTTCAATCCAGTTTTCAGCGTACTCTTCCTCTTCGTTTGCAGACATCACAAGCGTTCGTATATCTGATTTTAAGGCTTCAGATTCCAATTGCTCAGGTACCAGACTAAAACGGTATTCCACATAGTAAACATGCTTTTCACGATAAGGGAGCAGCAGTAATTCTTCTTCTTTACACCAATCATCCAGACGGCGAACCAAAAGATGATTACTACTTATTTTTAGCTGAAGCTGCTTGAAATAGAGAAGCTTGTTATCAACTCCTTTACGGATACAAAAAGAAAATCCATTCAGGCTTACCTGAATGGATAATATATTTTCATGAGAATTTTCTCTGATAAATGAATCGTCGACAAATTCAAACATACGGACTATTCCCAGTTACCTGCATTATTATTGGCTTCAACCAACGAACCAACACGCAAGCCGGGATATTTTTCGTTTGTCCTACGTTGGTCGTTCAAATTGATGATAAGTTGTTCATCAAGACCTCTTAGAATGACATTGTTATGAGCTTTCGCCTCAAATACCGGAACTTTAATTCCTGATCCTGTTGTAATAACAGTTTGGGCAAGGTGGAATTCCGTAGGTTCGCCAGGTACAGGTACATAGCGAAGGCTATTGGCATCATAACTTTTTCCGAATAGTGACTCAAGAACCGAAACTTTAATAGTATCACGAATAATCAACCCCATTTCAATAGCTTTCTTTTCCGAGATTTTTGCTTCGATCATACTGTCGGTCAACTCACCAATTGCTCTTACGTTTCTTACGGAGTCGTGAAGAACAAAATTAACTAGTGTGTCCCAACTTCCGGTAAACTGTCCGTAAACATCTTTGTAGGCCAACTCGGCAGAGCGGATGTTCTTTAATTTTGCCACAGTGGCTTCATAACGAACATCTTTTGCCTTATCAAATTCGATCGGGCGCTGAATACTTTTATAAATAAAGTAAGTAAGTATTACGGCAGCAACCACTAGTAAAATCTGAATTACGGTTCTCATTGTAAATTTTTTATAGGTTCATTTTTCGTTTGCATGCAAATTTATAAAAAAAAATAAACTAGCTTCCTTTACTTATTGTTATTTTGCTATCATGATTAAAAATCATTTGATAAACGTATTAACAGAAAAACTAACCTTCCCGCCAACCAACAGCCAGGCACAGTTAATTGACTTGATGGCATCGTATATATGTTCTGATGAGCAAGACGAAATCATGTTGATTAAAGGTTATGCAGGAACCGGTAAAACAACTATGATCAACACCTTAACGCAGGTTCTGGATTCCCTCAAAATTCGTTCCGTTTTGATGGCACCAACCGGACGTGCGGCAAAGGTTATGGCAGATTACACCGGGAAAGCAGCATTTACCATTCACAAAAGCATTTACCGGCAAAAGTCGTCCTCCGATGGCATGGGACGATTTGTGTTAAATAAAAACTTATACAAGAACACTTATTTCATTGTTGACGAGGCTTCAATGATCTCCAATGAAACAATGGAGAACTCTCTATTTGGAAGCGGAAGGGTACTTGATGATCTTTTAGAATACGTGTATTCTGGCATAAACTGCAAATTAATTCTTGTTGGAGACACAGCGCAGCTGCCTCCGGTTGGTTTAAGCGTAAGTCCGGCACTGGAAGCCTATACACTCGAAAGCGGTGGTTTTAGCGTAAGAGAAATGGAACTGTCAGATGTTGTTCGTCAGGCAGAAGGATCCGGTATTCTGACCAATGCTACAGATATACGGACGATGATAGCATCGCAAGATTATCCCGAAGGGTTTTTTAATATCGAATTAAAACCGTTCGACGATATTTCTAGAATAAGCGGAGCCGATTTAATTGAAACAATTTCTACCTGTTACGATAAATATGGCCTTTTCGAAACAACGGTTGTTACAAGGTCGAATAAACGTGCTAATATTTTTAATAAAGGAATTCGGGGATCAATTTTATACAAAGAGAGCGAAATTGAGCGTGGAGATTTATTGATGGTGGTAAAGAACAATTATTTCTGGGCTGATGAAGATTCTGGAATTGATTTTATTGCCAACGGCGATATTGCCGAAATTGTTGCTATTAATGGTTACGAAGAATTATATGGATTCCGTTTTGCAAATGTAAGTCTTCGTTTTCTCGATTACGGGGATATTGAGCTGGATTGCAAAATATTTCTTGAAACTTTAAGTCTCGAAACAGCTTCTTTCGGCTCCGATCAAAATCGAAAATTATTTGATGCAGTCTCGGAAGATTATATCGATGTGAGAAATAAAAGGCAACGTTGGAAAAAGATTAAGGAGAATCCATATTTTAATGCATTGCAGGTAAAATACGCTTACGCATTAACTTGCCACAAGGCACAAGGTGGACAGTGGAAGGCTGTTTTTATTGATCACGGCTATTTAACCGAAGATATGTTGGATACGGAGTATTATCGTTGGTTATATACTGCTTTTACGCGCCCGACAGAAAAGCTTTTTTTGGTAAATTTTGACAAAGGCTTTTTTGATGGAGAGGATTAATTATTCAATACTATATGTTTTTCCTTCAACGGCAACCTCTGTATTGGCAAAAACCATACGAGCTTCTTCTTGAAAATAAGAAGTGTTTTTAAACCGTGCAGAAAAATGTCCGATTAATAATCTTTTCGCTTCTGATAGGATAGCCATTTTTGCCGCTTGTTTTGCTGTGGAATGTTGTGTTTTCTTTGCGAGGTCCTTTAATTCTTCCAGAAAAGTAGATTCGTGATAAAGTAAATCAACACCTTTAATAATTTCTGCAATTGGTGGGTGATAAGCAGTATCGGTACAAAAAGCGTAGGATTTGGGTTTTGGGGCTGCAATTGTAAGTTTGTCGTTCGGAATTATCTGACCATCATCTGTAACAAAGTCTGCACCTTCTTTTATCGTTTTGATCTGTACAATCGGAATATCATAGGCTTTGATCATTTCCTTTTTTATGTTCGCAGCTTTGGGCTTTTCCCGAAACAGAAAACCACAAGTTGGAATGCTGTGTTTCACTGGAAATGAAATGACTTCTGTTTTCTTTGATTCGAATATTGTTTGTGGCTTTTTGAAATTCAGCGGATGAAAAATGGGATTGATCGTCATTTCGCCTCTGATAAAATTAAGTTGCGGATCAATCAGGTTTCTCAATTCGGAATGCGCATAAATGTGAACGTCATTTTTTATTCCCATCAGGTTCATGGTCGACAACAGTCCTATTAAACCATAATAGTGGTCGCCGTGGAGGTGAGAAATAAAGATGTGCTGGATTTTGCTAAAGTTAATCTTATTGCGGCGAAGTTGTATTTGGGTGCCTTCACCACAATCGATTAAAAAACAACGCCCAGGTACTTGAAGTACCTGGGCGGTTGGATATCTATTCGAAGTTGGTAATGCTGAGTTACTTCCTAATATGGTTAGTTTAAAAGACATATCTGAGTTACAGATTATCTTTCTTCACCAACAACTCTTCTGCTTCTTTAACCGTGTCAGTAATTAACAGTACGGTATGAAGCATCGAGATCTTTATCAGGTTTTCAACGTCGGGTTGCAAGCCGCAAAGGATAAAAGTTCCAATTGCGTCTTCACACAAACGATTGGCTACCAGTACTGATCTTAAACCGGAGGAATCACAGTAAACGACTTTACTCAGATCAAGAACAATATTTTTTTCACCATCGTTATTGAGAACAACCAATTCCGATTTCAGATCGGGAGCGTTGTTTGTATCTAATCTTTCGGCCTGTACTTCAACTAAAGTATATGTGCCGCGTTTTCGAATTTCGAATGCCATGGCTTCAATTTACGAAAATCAGTTTAAATACAAACTGCTTATTTGTCTTTTTTCTCTTCTTTTTCCATCTCTTTTTTCAATGCAGCCAACTCGCTGATATCACCAAGAGTGGTTTTTTCGATGTTCTCGCTAACGTTTTTCATCGCACGTTTATTCGAACGAGCCTGAGTTTTACGTTGTTCGCCTTCAGCTGCACGTTTTACATCTTCGTAAATTCTTGAGTGAGAAACGATGATACGTTTAGCTGATTTGTTGAACTCGATAACTTTGAAATCCAGTTTTTCGTCTTGTTTTACTGAAGTTCCATCTTCTTTTACTAGGTGACGTGGAGTTGCGAATCCTTCAACACCGTATGGAAGTGCAATTACGGCACCTTTATCCATCAATTCAACCACAGTTCCTTCGTGGATAGAATCGGTAGTGAAGATAGTTTCGAAAACATCCCATGGATTTTCTTCCAATTGTTTGTGGCCTAAGCTCAAACGACGGTTTTCTTTATCAATGTCAAGAACAACTACTTCAATATCGGCACCAATTGCAGTAAATTCTGATGGGTGCTTGATTTTTTTCGTCCAGCTAAGATCAGAGATGTGAATCAATCCATCAACACCTTCTGTAATTTCAACAAATACACCAAAATTAGTGAAGTTGCGAACTTTTGCTGTGTGTTTTGAACCAACACCGTATTCAGTATCAATTTTTGACCATGGATCTTCTTTCAGTTGTTTGATACCCAGCGACATTTTGCGATCTTCGCGGTCTAAGGTTAAAATGGCTGCTTCAACCTCGTCGCCAACGCTTAAGAAGTCTTGAGCGCTGCGCAGGTGCTGGCTCCAGCTCATTTCTGAAACGTGGATCAAACCTTCAACTCCAGGAGCAATTTCAACAAATGCACCGTAGTCTGCAATTACAACTACTTTACCTTTTACTTTATCGCCAACTTTCAATTCATTATCCAGGTTATCCCATGGATGAGGAGTCAATTGTTTCAGACCAAGAGCGATACGTTTTTTGTCATCATCAAAGTCAAGGATAACAACGTTCAGTTTCTGATCTAATTCAACGATTTCACTTGGGTGAGAAATACGTCCCCAAGACAAGTCAGTAATGTGAATCAGTCCGTCAACACCACCTAGGTCCATAAATACACCGTATGATGTAACGTTTTTAACTGTTCCTTCAAGAACTTGTCCTTTTTCAAGTTTGCTGATAATTTCTTTCTTCTGTTGTTCCAATTCAGCTTCAATAAGTGCCTTATGCGAAACAACAACGTTACGGTATTCGTGATTGATTTTAACCACTTTGAATTCCATGGTTTTACCAACATAAATATCGTAATCGCGGATAGGTTTAACATCAATTTGCGATCCTGGCAAGAATGCTTCGATACCGAATACATCTACGATCATACCACCTTTTGTGCGGCATTTGATGTAACCTTTGATGATCTCGTCGTTTTCAAGCGATTCGTTAACACGTTCCCATGAACGGGTTGCACGCGCTTTTTTGTGCGACAGGATCATTTGTCCTTTTTTATCTTCTAGACTTTCGATGTAAACATCTACTGCGTCGCCTACTTTCAACTCCGGGTTATAACGGAATTCGTTTAAACTAACGATACCGTCAGATTTGTAACCTATGTCAACAACTACTTCGCGTTTGTTCAGCGAAATAACTTTACCTTCCAATACTTCTTTTTCTGAAACAGTATTCAAGGTGTTGTTGTACATTTCTTCCAGGTTGCCTCTTTCTTTCTCAGAATAAGCATCTGTACCACTTTCCAGGCTGTCCCAGTCAAATTCTTCTTCAGTTTCTGCTTTAGGGGCTTCTTTTTGTGCTTTTGCAGGAGCTTTTTCTTCTGCAACTTCTTCAGTGGCAGCTTCTGCTACCGGTTCTTCTTTTTTAGCTTCTTCAGCTTTTTCTTCGGTAACCGCTTTCGCAGTTGTTTCTTCCTGAACAGGAGTTTCTTTTACTTCTTGTTCAAGATTTTCTTTTTTTTCTTCAGTCATGTAATTCTTAATAAATTAATAAGTTAGACATTATATTGTTTGCAAAACGCGCGCAAAAATAAGACTTAAATCAGTAACCACAAACTATTTATCCTATTTTATTGATTTTGAGTGAAAATGTTACTGATTTGTGCAGATTTTCCCGTTTTTCGGAAGTGGATATTTAAAGACTACTTCATGTCAGGTAAATCAAAAATAGTACATTTGTCTCAAACTCCCTGTTTTATGTTCATAATCAATTAAAAATGAGCACAGGGTATAGAAACAGAACTGCCAATTCAAACATGAAGTTTAATTAAAATGAAAGGAATTATTCTAGCAGGAGGTTCAGGAACCCGACTTTATCCGATAACCCGATCAATTTCGAAGCAAATTATTCCGGTGTACGATAAACCGATGATTTATTATCCTTTGTCGGTTTTAATGTTGGCCGGAATTCGTGAAATATTAATTATCTCAACACCTACAGACATTAGTTTGTACGAAAATCTTTTTGGCGATGGCTCGCAGCTTGGCCTCAAACTTTCGTACGTTGTTCAGCCTTCGCCCGATGGTTTGGCGCAAGCTTTTATTTTGGGTGAAGAATTTATTGGCGACGATAATGTTTGCATGATTTTGGGCGACAATATTTTTTACGGTTATAATTTTAGTAGTATTCTGGAAGATGCTGCAACCCTTGAGGATGGCTCGATTGTATTTGGTTACTACGTTAATGACCCGGATAGATACGGCGTGGTTGAATTTGACGACGAAGGCAAAGTAATTAGCATTGAGGAGAAACCAGATCATCCAAAATCGAACTATGCTGTAACAGGTTTATATTTCTATTCGAATGATGTGGTTCAGAAAGCAAAAAACCTGAAGCCTTCAAAACGTGGAGAGTTGGAAATTACCGATTTAAATAAACTTTATTTACAGGAAGAACGATTGAATGTGAAGTTATTGGGGCGTGGATTTGCATGGCTCGATACCGGTACACACGAAAGTTTGTTACAAGCGTCGAATTATGTAGCCACAATAGAACAACGCCAGGGGTTGAAAGTTTCCTGTATTGAGGAAATTGCCTTCAAAAAAGGTTTTATTAGTAAAGAACAGTTGATTGAACTGGCTCAACCCTTAAGCAAAAATCAATATGGCCAGTATTTGTTAAAACTGGCTGAAAATCAAATATTTTCTTTTTAATTGAGATGAATATTAAACAAACCGGAATTCCGGGCTTGATGATTATAGAGCCCCGTGTTTTTGAAGACGACAGGGGCTATTTTTTCGAAACATTTCAGATAGAGCGTTATAAAGAGGTTGGTATTACGCAGCCTTTTGTTCAGGATAACGAATCGAAATCAGTAAAAAACGTAGTTCGTGGTTTACATTATCAGTTGAGTGAATATGCACAGGCAAAACTCGTTCGTGTAATTCAGGGAAGCGTTTTTGATGTTGCGGTTGATTTGCGTTTAGGATCGCCAACTTTTGGTAAATGGTTTGGCGTTGAGTTAACCGAAGGCAATAAAAAACAGTTATTTATTCCGCGCGGCTTTGCCCACGGCTTTTCTGTTCTAAGCGAAACCGCTATTTTTACCTATAAATGCGATAATGTTTATAATAAAGCGGCAGAGCGTTCGATCCACCTTTTCGACCCGGAGTTGAATATTGATTTGGGGGTGGCGAAAGAAAACGCGATTATATCGGAAAAAGATGGTGTAGCGCCTTTGTTTAAAGACGCAGAAATGAATTTTATTTTTTAGCATGCAAATACTGGTTACTGGAGCATATGGACAATTAGGAAACGAGATAAAACTATTACAAGAAAATTATCCCGCCTGGAAATTTACGTTCACCGATGTCGATTCGTTGGATATTACGAATGCATTGGGCGTCCATCAATTTTTTTCAGAAAATAAGTTTGATTTTGTTGTGAATTGTGCCGCCTACACTGCGGTTGATAAAGCTGAGTCGGATGTGGAAACAGCGAGGCTTGTAAATGCTGTTGCTCCGAAAATACTGGCTACCCAGGCAAAAGCTGTGGGAGCCAAACTGATTCACGTGTCAACTGATTATGTTTTTGCCGGCGATGCGTTTACTCCTTATGCCGAAACTGACGCGACTAACCCGCAAGGTGTTTATGGTAAAACCAAGCTCGAAGGAGAGGAAAATGTTTTGTCCGAAAATTCAGAAGCTATAATTATACGGACTTCATGGCTATACTCCTCATTCGGAAATAACTTTGTAAAAACAATGCTGCGGTTGGGAAAAGAAAGAGGAGAACTGAGTGTGGTTTTCGACCAGGTTGGCTCGCCAACTTATGCAGCCGACTTAGCCAGAGGTATTCTTGCAATTATGGATAACACAGAAAAAAACGAGAAGAGTTTTGTTCCAGGCATTTATCATTTCTCGAATGAAGGCGTTGCCAGTTGGTTCGATTTTGCACTGGCAATTTTCGATTTTTCAGGTATCGATTGCAAGGTTAATCCAGTATTATCCGATCAGTTTCCAACTCCAACGAAACGTCCGCATTACAGTGTGCTCGACAAAGCCAAGATTAGAAACATTTTTGGAATAGCAATTCCTTACTGGAGAGATAGTTTAAAAGAATGTATTAAAAGATTAGGAGATAAATAAAATGGAAAATCAAGAATTAATGGAAGTGAGAGCCAAGGCTCAGGAATGGCTTTCGGATACCTACGACGAAAATACAAGGAAACAAGTTCAGGCATTATTGGATGCCGATGATGCAAGTGAATTGATCGATGCTTTTTATAAAAGCCTGGAATTTGGAACAGGTGGCTTACGCGGAATAATGGGCGTTGGTACCAACCGGATGAATATTTACACTGTTGGTGCAGCAACCCAGGGATTGAGTAATTACCTGAAAGTAAATTTTGCCGGTCTTGACGAAATTAAGGTTGCCATTGGCCACGATTGCAGAAACAACAGCCGTTTGTTTGCAGAAACCAGCGCCAAAATTTTTGCAGCCAATGGAATTAAAGCCTACTTGTTCGACGACCTTCGTCCAACGCCGGAGCTTTCTTTTGCCATCCGCGAATTAGGATGCCAGAGCGGAATTATTCTTACTGCTTCTCATAATCCAAAAGAATACAACGGTTATAAAGCCTATTGGGAAGATGGTTCGCAGATTGTAGCTCCACACGATGTAAATATTGTGAATGAAGTAGCGAAGATCAAACCGGAAGACATTAAGTTTGATGGCCCGGATGAGTTGATCGAAATCATGGGCGAAGAAATGGACAAAAAGTTTTTAGCTGAAGTTAAAAAAGTTTCTATTTCACCAGATGTGGTTGAACGCCACAAAGACATTAAGATTATTTACACACCGATTCACGGAACAGGAGTTAAACTTATTCCTGCAGCATTGCGCGAATTTGGTTTTACTAATATCATTAATATTCCAGAGCAGGATGTTGTTAGCGGAGATTTTCCGACGGTAGTTTCTCCTAACCCGGAAGAACCTGCAGCAATGGAAATGGCAACAAAAAAAGCTGCTGAAATTGATGCTGATGTTGTAATGGCCTCAGACCCCGATGCGGATAGGATTGGTGTGGCTGTTAAAAATAATAAAGGAGAATATGTAATCATTAACGGGAACCAAACTGCTCTATTATTCTTCTATTACATCATTGTGAAAATGAAGGAAGCAGGCAAACTAAAAGGCAACGAGTTTGTGGTAAAAACCATTGTTTCTACCGAAATGATTGCCGAAGTTGCACGCCGCAATAATATAGAATACTATGATGTTTACACAGGCTTCAAATTTATTGCTGAAGTAATTCGCGACAACGAAGGTAAAAAGAAATACATTGGTGGAGGCGAAGAAAGTTTCGGTTTTATGCCTTCTGATTTTGTACGCGACAAAGATGCCGTTTCTTCGTGTGCCTTAATGGCTGAAATTACTGCCTGGGCAATCGATCAGGGCAAATCTTTGTACGAATTGTTACAGGATATTTACCTGGAATACGGTTTCTCGCGCGAAAAAATGAAATACGTTGTTCGTAAAGGAAAGTCAGGAGCCGAAGAGATTCAGCAAATTATGATGAAATTCAGAAACGACCCGCCAAAAGAACTGGGTGGTTCAGCAATGGAGTGGGTAAAAGACTACTCAACTTTGGTGGCTAAAAATCTGGTTACCGGCGAAGAAAAGAAAATCGATCAGAAAACTACGTCTAATGTGTTGCAGTTTTTTACGCAAGACGGAACCAAAATATCCGTTCGCCCATCGGGAACAGAACCAAAAATCAAGTTCTATTTTGAAGTGGGCGGTAAACTGAAATCGCGTGCTGATTTTGATGCGGCAGAACAAAAAGCCGACGAAAAAATAGATGCGATAATGGAAGAATTAGGACTTTAATTTTTTACCTAAAAAACTAAATCATGATAAAAGTTAATTTATTGACAGTAGCGCTGCTTTTTGTTGCAGTGTTTGCATTTGCTCAGGAAGAATCAGTTGAGATGAAACCTGAGATGACAGAAATTTGGGATCCCGAAGTTTCGGTTATAACGCCGGGAGAAACTCCATCGGATGCACCATCGGATGCAATTGTTTTATTTGATGGTACCGACTTGAGCCGCGAGTGGACAAACGGAGAAGGTGGCGAACCCGGGTGGTTGGTCGAAGATGGTTGTGCAACTGTTGTTGCCGGAAAAGGCGTTATCAAAACAAAGCGTGTTTTTAACGATTTTCAACTTCACATCGAGTGGAGAAGCCCTGCAGAAGTAGTTGGCGAAAGCCAGGGAAGAGGAAACAGTGGAATTTTCTTACAAGAAATGTACGAAGTACAGGTGCTTGATAATTACAACAATCGCACTTACCGCAACGGACAGGCCGGTAGTTTGTACAAACAATATGCACCACTTGTAAATGCATGCAAAGCACCCGGTGTTTGGCAGGTGTACGATATTATTTACACTGCTCCTCGCTTTAACGAAGACGGCACTTATTTTACACCACCAACTGTTACTGTTTTGCATAACGGCGTTTTGGTACAAAACAATGTCAAATTGCGTGGACCAACAGAATATATTGGTATTCCTGAATATTCTGTTACAAAGCATGGTGACAAGGGTATTGTTCTGCAAGACCATGGAAACCCGGTAAGTTACCGCAATATTTGGATCAGAGAATTATAGGTTGATATAAAAAGTATATTATATTTAAAGCCTGGGAATATTCCCAGGCTTTTTTTACACTAACCAAAAACCAATGAATCAAAGAACCGCTCTTCTGTTCACGGCTCTTTTGCTGTGTTTCTTTGCCGGATCGGCACAGAATAAAACATTTACAACAAACCTACCCATTTTTTACCTTGATACCGATGGGCGAGAAATTCCAGATGAACCAAAAATTTCGGCTAAAATGGAAATTGCCTGGAAGGGAAATGGGGAAGACAATTCAACATCGGATTCCAGAGATCACTTTTCAGGGAATATTGCGATAGAACTCAGAGGGTCAACGTCGCAGTCGTTTCCTAAAAAATCGTATGGATTTGAATTGAAGGACGAAGACGGAGAAGATGTGGATTTCCCGTTGCTGGATATGCCTGAAGAAGAGGATTGGATTTTGTACGCGCCGTATTCCGATAAAACACTAATGAGAAATGTGTTAATTTTTACTTTAGCATCAAAATTCAGCAAAATTTATGCACCCCGTTGCAGATACGTAGAATTGTTTCTGAATAACGAGTATCAAGGCATTTATGTTTTAATGGAGAAGATTAAACGCGATAAAAAACGGGTTGATATCAATAAACTAAAAGATGATGAAATAAGCGGCAAAGATCTCACCGGCGGTTATATTATAAAGGTAGATAAAACAACCGGAAGTGACGGTGGAGGTGCACCAATTGGCTGGAATTCGAAATATGTGAATGCAAATGGCAATCCAACCTTTTATCAGTACCACTATCCGAAAGCCGAAGATATTCAGGCTGAACAGCGAACCTACATTCAGAATTATGTTGATTCTTTTGAAACCGCCATCTCAAATCTGGCACATGATGAGGAGAGCGGATATCAGAATTTCATTAACCCGGAATCTTTTTACGATTATATTATTTTAAATGAGCTTTCGAAAAATATAGATGCTTACCGGTTGAGTTCTTTTTTATACAAAGACAAAGCAGGGAAGTTAAATGCGGGGCCGATTTGGGATTATAATTTGAGCTTTGGGAATGCCGATTATAATGACGGCTGGAATACCAACAATATGATTTTAAGCGAAAATGATGTGATTCCTTTTTGGTGGAAAAAGTTGTTTTCCGACACTTCTTTTGTGAATCCGTTTAAATGCAGATGGGAGGAAGTAACCCCGCTTGTTATTAACGAGGGCGGTATTTTTGAGATTATTGATAGTTTGAATAGCGTGCTTGGCGATGCTGTTGATCGTAATTTCCAGCGCTGGCCGGTGTTGGGCAAAGATGTTTGGCCCAATTATTATGTTGGTTCAACCCACCGTGACGAAGTGGATTGGATGAAAAACTGGATTTCTAAACGTTTAGATTATCTCCACTCAAATTTACCTGGCGAATGCCTGATTCAAGGGAATTCTGATTTTGGGCAAACAAAAGAATTGTTGGTTAAGTGTTATCCAAATCCTTTTAACGAGAAATTAAATTTTGAGATTTCTTCAAAATCAACAAGAAAATGCTCAATAACGATTTATAATGTTAATGGAATGAGCGTTAAGTCGATGGTGTTTTTTGCGTTAAATCGTGGAGAAAACACGTTTGAGCTCAACCTCAACCAACTCGAAAGTGGCATTTATTTCTACCAGGTTATCCAGGGGCCTGATGTGGATACTGGTAAGTTTATAAAGCAATAATCTGTAGAAGATTACTATTTCAAAATGTTGCTATGTGATAGGTCTGTTTTATCGTGCTAATCGTTTGGTTTTTGTGTTGTTCAGAAAGTCAACCGTTTTGTTAATGCCTTCGTACATTAAAGTGTCTTCTTCAACAAAGCTTACTATTTTTCGGTAATCTTTCAAAAAATTTTCGAGGAAAGGCGAAGTTTTAACTGGTCGCCTGAAATTCATTGCCTGAGCGGCGTTGTACAATTCAATTGCTAATATTTTCTCTGTATTCAAAGCAACTTTGAGCGCTTTGGTTGCAGCATTTCCGCCCATGCTTACATGGTCTTCCTGTTCGTTCGACGATGGAATAGAATCGACCGAAGCTGGTGTGCAGTATTGCTTGTTTTGACTTACGATTGAAGCCGCTGCGTACTGCGGAATCATAAACCCGGAATTCAATCCGGGATTGGCTACCAGAAACTCAGGTAGTCCACGTTCGCCGGCAATTAATCTGTAGGTACGTCGTTCTGAGATGCTTCCGAGTTCGCTCAGTGCCATTGCCAAAAAATCGAGCGAAAGAGCCAAGGGTTCGCCGTGGAAGTTTCCACCTGAAATGATTAAATCTTCATCCGGAAAAACAGTTGGGTTATCGGTTACCGAATTGATTTCGGTTTCAATAACTTTTGAAACGTATTTAACAGCGTCCTTTACTGCGCCATGTACCTGTGGAATACATCGAAACGAGTACGGATCTTGTATGTGGGCTTTTTCTCTGGTCTGCATTTCGCTTCCGGCCAAAACGTGGCGGAAATTTTTTGCCGTTTCCATCTGTCCTTTATGCGGACGAATACGTTGTATATTTTCAGAAAAAGGTTCAATTAATCCGTCGAAAGCATCTAGCGATAGTGCACCAATAATATCTCCCTGATCAATAATCCGAAAGGTTTTCAGAAGTGTGTAAACAGCATGCGCACTCATGAATTGTGTTCCGTTCAGTAGTGCCAGTCCTTCTTTTGCTCCAAGTTTTACGGGTTGCCATTTGAATTTCTCCAGCACTTCGCTTGCCTGCATTTTTTTACCTTCAAAGTTTACTTCTCCTAAACCAAGCAAGGGAAGAAATAACATGGCAAGTGGTGCTAAATCACCACTGGCACCCAGCGATCCCTGTTCGCGAACTACGGGCAAAACGTTATGGTTGAAAAGATCGAGAATGCGCTGAACGGTAATTAATTGAACCGCAGAATTACCTTTTGATAAGGCATGTGCTTTTAAGAGCAGCATAAGTTTAACCACATCGGCAGGAACTTCGTCTCCTAAATTACAAGCATGCGAAACCACCAGATTTTCCTGCAATTTACTGAGATCTTCTTTTGAAATCTCAATGTCGCATAAAGCACCAAATCCGGTGTTGATTCCGTATAGCGGTTTTTTTGACTGTTCCAGTTTGCGGTCGAGGTATTTTTTACTTTTCTGGATGAGTTCAACAGAAATATCTGAGAGTTCAAGTTTTACGTCGTTTTCAAGAATATCCTGAATAATAGTGAATGTAAGGTTATTGGGACTTATTTCGAAAATTCTTTTTGCCATGATCGAAAGAACTAAATGTTGAAATGAAAATTATTAATAAACAATGCAAACTCCCGGTTGCAGGAGTTCTGAGGATAGTGACTGGAAATACTCAGGGAAAACGAACGTCCCCTCCAAGCATTTTTACCGCTCTGTTTATATTAGAATGAATCATTTGCAGCATTTAGCCACAAGATCGAATTGTTCTGATAGTTAAGAAAGGACTTTTATCAGTTCTTTGCAAGCGGTCAGAATTGTAATTTCTCAAACGAGAAGATAACTTACGTCAAAAGTATCAAACCTATACTGGTTTTTTAACCTTTCCATTTTTTTTTGTTCATGTTACTATAAACGAACATTTACAGTGTTCTGCAGGTCTTGAAGGTAAATTCCCAAAACAGCTTTTGGGAATAAGTCCGTTACGGACTCGATCATAGTAATAAAAATATGTCAGAATAATAGCAGAACTCAGTATGAGTTCGATCCTTTAAACGATCAAAAAACGAATTACGATAACACCTTAATGAGTTCTTCAGCACTAAGAAGTTGCTGATCGCCGCTAACCATATTTTTGAGCGTGAATTTTTGTGCTTCAATTTCGTTATCACCGGCTAAAACAACAAAAGGAATGTCTTTGCGGTTGGCATAGTTCATTTGCTTTTTCATTTTAGCACTTTCCGGGAAAATTTCAGCATTTACACCACTTTTACGCAGTTGAGCCAAAACCGGCAAACAATATGCTTCTTCTTTTTCTCCGAAGTTTACGAACAATACTTTTGTAATTTCCAGCGAATCTTTTGGGAAAAGATCGAGTTGTGTAAGCACATCGTAAATACGTTCGGCTCCAAAAGATACACCAACACCCGAAACATCCGGAAGGCCAAAAATTCCGGTTAGGTCGTCGTAACGGCCACCACCACAGATGCTGCCAATCTGAACATCTTTCGATTTTACTTCGAAAATAGCACCGGTGTAGTAATTCAGGCCGCGCGCCAAAGTAAGGTCAAGTTCAACCTCGGTTTTCATCTCCATTTTTTCCAGGTATGAAAACAGCGTTGTCATTTCTGCAATTCCTTTGGCACCAACTTCAGTAGCACCGATAACCGTTTCAATTTGCTCCAGCTTTTCGGCGGTGCTACCCTCAAGTTTCAGTATCGGCTGAATTTTGTCTACTGCCGATTGAGAAATACCTTTTTCTAGCATCTCTGCGTTAACTTTCTCCAAACCAATTTTGTCCAGTTTATCTATGGCAACGGTAATATCCACCATCCGATCAGCTTCGCCAATGGCTTCAGCAATTCCGGCCAGAATTTTCCGGTTATTGATTTTAACAACCGTATTTATTTGCAGGCGCTGAAATACATCATCGATAATTTGTACCAGTTCCACTTCATTTAAAAGGCTGTCGCTGCCAATTACATCCACATCGCACTGGTAAAACTCGCGGTAACGTCCCTTTTGTGGACGGTCGGCGCGCCAAACCGGCTGGATCTGGTAACGTTTAAACGGAAAGACAATGTCGTTGCGGTACTGTACTACGTAACGAGCAAAAGGCACAGTAAGGTCGTAACGCAATCCTTTTTCAGATAGTTTGCTGGTAAGTCTGGTCGAATCTTTTTCATCCAACAACTCTTGTGGAACTTTCGAAATAAAGTCGCCGGAGTTCAGAATTTTGAACAACAATTTGTCACCTTCTTCGCCGTATTTTCCCATCAGTGTCGACAGGTTTTCCATTGCCGGCGTTTCAATGGGTTGAAAGCCATACAAACGAAAAACTTCTTTGATGGTATCAAAAATGAAATTTCTTCTCACCATTTCAACAGGTGAAAAATCGCGGGTACCTTTTGGTATCGAAGGTTTTTGTGCCATGTTCTATTCTGATTAGGCCGCAAAAGTAAGGAAAAAGAACGAAAGATGTAATTCAAACTGAAACGGAGTTTTAATCCTTAATACTGCCTTTTAAATAATCATATTCACTGATAAATATTGTCGGATTTGAACTTAACTCTACCATTTTTTGTTATTTCGTGCTTTGGTAAATACATACAGTTATGGAAGATAAAAAGAAAGAAGGACGTTACTCCCGGCTATATAAACAATTGGAAGAACTGGTAAAGAAAAGTGATAATGCATCAGCACGTATGGCTACCATTATCGCAGTGTTGCATCATAAAATGGACTATTTCTTTTGGACTGGTTTTTACCTGATAGATGATGGTAAAATGACTGTAAATATGTACCAGGGGCCAGTTGCCTGTCAGATTTTAGAGAAAGATAAAGGCGTTTGCTGGGCGGCATTTAACCAGCAAAAAACAATTGTGGTAGAAGATGTTCATGCTTTTCCGGGGCATATTGCTTGTGATTCGCGTTCGAGTTCAGAGGTTGTCGTACCCCTTAAAAATGCCGATGGACAAGTTATTGGAGTTCTCGATATCGACAGTAAAGACAAGGCTTCGTTTTCGGATGTAGATGCCGTTTGGCTGGAAAAGATTCTTGAGCTGATCTGGGTTTAGGTTTTGTCTGCGAAACTGATTTTTTCAAGCCCATAAGGTTTTCCTATCAACTTAATATATTGTTAACTGGAGAGTCTATATACTTCGTTTGTTTTGAACGATTATAAATTTCGTACAAAAAATAAACATCTTCCCACAAAGCTGTAAATATCAATTCGAAGATTTTATCTTTAGAAAATTGTTATTTCGAAACTAAAAACCAATAAAAAATGACGAACCAGAGCAACGCTATCAAATTTTATAGTGGCGAACAGATTCCAGTAGAACAACACAAAGTACGTATCGTACAAAAATTATTTTTAAGACCTATTGAAGAACGTAAAGCAGCAATTGAAGGTGCAGGTTTTAATACTTTCTTATTGAATACAAAAGATGTATTTCTCGATATGCTTACTGATTCAGGAACAAATGCGATGAGTGATAACCAGGTTTCATCGATGTTACAGGCTGATGATGCCTATGCCGGATCACAAAGTTTTTATCGCATGGAAGAGGCTGCCAGAGAAGTGTTTGGAAAACATTACGTTTTGCCGGTTCATCAGGGACGTGCAGCTGAAAATATAGTGTCGCAGGCTTTTATTAAGCAGGGAGAGGTAATTCCGATGAATTACCATTTTACAACCACCAAAGAACATATGGAGCTTAACGGAGGTAAAGTACTGGAAATTTATGCCGATGATGGACTGGATATTAAAAGCTCTAAGCAATTCAAAGGAAACATTGATATCGATAAACTGAACGCAGTTTTTGATAAATACGGTAAAGAAAAAGTGGCTTTCGTGCGTATGGAGGCTTCGACTAATCTGATTGGCGGTCAACCTTTTTCGATGCAAAACATGCGCGATGTGCGTGCTGTATGCGATAAGCATGATACGATGATGGTACTCGATGCCAGTTTGATAGGCGAGAATGCTTATTTCATCAAGCAACGCGAGGAAGAGTTTAAAAATGCAGAAATTAAAGATATTCTGCTTGAGATGTGTGGTTATGCTGATTTGGTTTACTTCTCGAGCCGGAAAGTTAGTTCAACGCGTGGTGGTGGAATTCTAACCGATAAGAAAGAATACTACCTGAAAATGCGTGACTTGCTGGTATTGTACGAAGGATTTCTTACTTACGGAGGTATGTCGGTTCGTGAGATTGAAGCAATGGCAGTTGGATTGCGCGAAACATGCGATGATACAGTGATTAGTCAATCGCCATCGTTTATAAAATATGCAGTCGACAATTTAGATGCTGCCGGAGTTCCGGTAATAACACCAGCAGGTGCTCTTGGATGTCACATTGATGCAAAGGGTTTTCTGGCTCATTTGCCACAAGAGCAATATCCTGCAGGGGCACTTGCAGGGGCACTGTACCTGGTTTCAGGAATCCGCGGAATGGAGCGCGGAACGATCTCGAGTGTTCGCGATGAAAACGGAAATGATATTCTTGCTGATGTTGAATTGCTGCGTTTGGCTTTTCCACGCCGGGTGTTCACGTTGTCGCAAACCATGTATGTGGTAGACCGTGTAAAATGGTTGTTCGATAATCGCGAATTGGTTGGTGGTTTGCAGTGGGTGGAAGAACCGCCGTTGCTTCGTTTCTTTATGGGGCGCTTGGAACCTATTGGCGACTGGACAGAGAAGTTGATGGCCAAATTCAGAGCCGATTTTGGTGATTCGTTATAAGTCGGAAGTTAATTAAAAAGATATTAGAGGAGATCAGCGATGGTCTCCTCTTTTGGTGAAGAGTATGAGTTTATGTTATTATGATTATATTTACGAGACAACGGAAATAGTATCCGTTTTATTAACCTAACTTTTAAACAACCATCATGATTTTACTCGGATTTGTAGGCCCTCAGGAAATAATTATTTTGTTAATCGGATTATTACTTCTTGTTCTTCCTGTTATCGCATTGGTTGACATAATCAGAAACGAATTTACCGGCAACAACAAACTTATTTGGGTACTGATAGTCATCTTTTTCAATATCCTCGGATCAATATTGTATTTCATCATGGGGAAAAATCAAAAAATTAAAAACTGAATTAGTGTCGTGTCAATTTTGCTTCGGTTGGTCGTCATGCTGAATTTATTTCAGCATCCCTCTTTTTGCAAAAGATTCCGAAATAAATTCGGAATGACGAATATGACACAACACTAGCATTATCATTTAGCCATTAAAAGAATTATGAAAAGATCTTTACTCTTATTGTTTCTGGCTCTGACAACTTTGCTGCAGGCACAGAATGTTGATTTTAAAAAATTGGATAGTTATTTTGAAAAAGCGCTGTCTGATTGGGGAACACCGGGAATGAGTGTGGCTATTGTAAAAGACGGCGAAACTGTTTTCAGCAAGGGGTATGGATTAATGGAAGTTGGCAAACCCACCAAAACTGACGCCAACAGTTTATACGCCATTGCATCCAACTCAAAAGCTTTTACAACGTATATAATTGCGCAATTGGTAGAAGAAGGGAAGTTGGATTGGGAGGATAAAGTACAAAAATATCTTCCCTATTTCGAATTGTATGATCCGTGGGTGAGCAACGAAGTAACAATAAAAGATTTGTTGTGCCACCGTGTTGGGCTTGGCACTTTTAGCGGCGATGTTATTTGGTATAAATCGGATTTGAATTCGGAGGAAATAATCCGGCGCCTAAAATATATTGAGCCGAAATTCGATTTCCGCGATGGCTTTGGGTATTCTAACGTAATGTTTATTACCGCCGGCGAAGTGATAAAAAAGGTAACAGGAAAAACCTGGGGGCAAAATGTGCAGGAGCGTGTTCTTGATCCACTTGGAATGGACCGGACAGTTTTTTCCTTGAAGAAACTTGATGAGGTTGGTAACTATGCCACACCACACGCTTTTGAAGATGGCCAGAATGTGCCGATCCCTTACACGGATTGGGAAGAAGTTGGCGCATTGGGCGGTTTGATTTCTTCGGTAAACGATATGGGCAAGTGGATGAACTTTATGATGAACACCGATTTTCGGGCTAAAAACCAATTGTGGAAAATGCAAAACAGTTACACGGTAAATCGCAAAGGTGAAAACGACTTTAATATGCATTTCAGTGGTTACGGACTTGGCTGGGGCTTGTCGGATTATTATGGGCGTTTGCGTGTAAGCCATACCGGCGGTTATGATGGGATGATTTCGGCAGTTACCATGATCCCCGATGAAAAGCTTGGAGTTGTTGTCCTTTCAAATGGGATGAACCCGCCAACAATGGCTGTTACATATTACGCACTGAATGCTTTTATGGGAGAAGAAGAACGTGATTGGTCGGCCGAACTTTTAAAGAAAAAAGAAGAGCGCAAAACAAAAGATACGCGTGTGGAAGATCGCGTTGCAAGCCGTGTAGAAGGCACTAAGCCATCATTGGACTTGGGAAAATATGCTGGAACCTACTACGCTGATATTTACGGCAATATTGACGTAAAACTTGAAGACGGGAAACTACACATGTACTTTGAGCATTCGCCCGAACTTGCTGCTACGTTGGAGCATTGGCATTACGATGTTTGGAAGCTGGGGTGGGACAACACGCACGCCTGGTTCGATTTTGGAACCGTAAAATTCGATACGGACAATAACCTGGAAGTCACAGGGATTGAATTTGACGTTCCGAATGACGATATCTTTTTTGAGGAGTTGAAACCAATGCGTGTAGAGTAAAGCGATTAAAGTTTCGCATGTTAAAGTGTTTATGGTTGGTATTTGTTAGCTTTGTGAAATCATGGAAACAAAGCGCTTAAACAAAGCTATTTCAGAAACCGGATACTGTTCCAGAAGAGAAGCTGACCGCCTGATTGATGCCGGTAAGGTTAAAGTGAATAGTACAGTTGCCGGACTGGGCGTTCAGGTAACAGAAGCTGATAAAATTGAAGTAGACGGCAAGTTAATCACTAAAGAGGTAGAGAATATTTACCTCGCGTTTAACAAGCCTGTTGGAATTATTTGCACCACAGATACATCAATCAGAGGCAATATTATCGATTACATTAAATTTCCGGAACGTATTTTCCCGATCGGAAGGCTCGATAAACCAAGCGAAGGCTTGATTTTTCTGACCAACGACGGAGACATTGTGAATAAAGTGCTTCGCTCCGGAAACAACCACGAGAAAGAATACATCGTTAGCGTAAATCGTAAAATTACACAAACCTTTGTTCGTCAGATGGCAAACGGAGTTCCTGTTTTGGACACAGTTACTAAGCCGTGCTATGTTGAACGTGTTGGTGATTTTACCTTCAGAATAGTCCTTACACAAGGGCTAAACAGGCAAATCCGCAGAATGTGTTCTTATTTTGGCTACGAAGTTAGTAGTCTGAAACGGGTTCGGATAATGAATATTACACTTGGAAATTTAAAAGTAGGAGAGTACCGTCATTTTACAGCACAGGAAACCGAGCAAATCAATCGATTGGTGGCCAATTCGGGAAAAACAATGGATGCGTCTTTCGATTAACTTTTTTCGCGAAACTTCCCCGGAATTTAAAAGAGAAACGAGCTGAAAATTTACTTGTTAACACTTGCCGCAAGGAGTTTGTAAATAAGTCGGTGTTCGTTAAAAATGTTGTACTTTCGCAATTTACTATCAGAAAAAGCAGCCATGAGACCTAGTCCTCGAATAAAATTTTTGATTCGTAACGGCTTAAAAGGGATTGCCTGGATGGCCTTACTTTTAGCTTTTTACTTTCTCTTCAGAGAGTTAGTATTAGATCATGCGCCTGATGAGTGGATTCAAAAGTTTTATGCCCGACCGGGTATAATCTATTTGATTTATGGAGCCTCAGAGTTTTTTTTCGGAATTATTCCGCCCGAGTTATTTATGATCTGGGCCATTAATAAAGCTGATACTTTACACTATTTTCTGAACCTGGTTTTCTTTGCTTCTGTATCTTATTTTATGGGCTACCTGACGTTTTTAATCGGTCAGTTCTTCTACAAAAACGAAACCTTTAAATACTGGAAAAGAAAGATATTGAAGGATTCGTCGCAACTCGTAAACAAATACGGTATATTTCTTATTGTTGTGGCGGCCTTAACTCCTTTACCATGGGCTGCGGTAAGTTTATTGGTGGGCTCAGCCGGGTATCCTTCAAAACGTTATCTGAAATACGCATTGTTCAGGTTTTTACGTTTTGCAGTTTACGGATACATCGTTTTTCAAACCCACCAGATTTAATTTTGTGATTTTTTTGTTATAGAAATTTTAGAAAAAACTGATTTTTAAAACAGAACATCCTTTCATATTTGTTGTTAAATACTACAAAAAGAAGAAATGTTCGAGAAATTAAAAAAGCGGTGGAACATCGAAAGTAATACGCAGGTACTGGTAATTCTTGTGGTGTTTGCGGTTACCGGAAGTACTACGGTGTACGTGAAAAAGTTGTTTTTTGATCTTGTAGGCATTACGGTTGAAACAAGTTTGTGGGTTAAAATTCCGGTTTACATCGTTGCTGTTTTGGCTATTTACAACGTACTTCTTTTGGCTTTCGGTTTTATTTTCGGACAGTATAAATTCTTTTTGAATTTCGAAAAGAAGTTCTTCTCTCGTTTTATCCCCAAACGGAAAAGCGGTTTGGTAGCAGACTTAAAATCAGAATCATGAGAATTTCAATATTTCTATTATTAATATTTCTATATACAGGCAGCATGGCAAAAGAACTGGAGAAAGCTACACTCGGCGGAGGTTGTTTTTGGTGTACCGAGGCAGTTTATTTAGAGTTAAAAGGCGTAGTTGATGTAAAGCCCGGATACAGTGGGGGCCACGTAAAAAATCCGGGTTATAAAGAGGTTTGTACCGGTACTACCGGACATGCCGAAGTGGTGCAGATAACCTTTGATCCTGAGAAAATAAGTTACAGCGAAATTTTGGAAGTGTTTTTTATGACACACGATCCAACAACTTTAAATCGGCAGGGAAACGACGTTGGAACACAATACCGGTCGGCTATTTTTTACCATAATGCAAAGCAAAAAGAAATAGCGGAGCAGGTTATTGTGGCCTTCGAAAAAGAGGAGGTTTATGACAAGCCGATAGTTACGCAACTAGAAGCCTACGATACTTTTTATGTAGCCGAAGATTATCATCTGAATTATTACAACCGAAATAAAGCGCAGGGATACTGTCAGTTTATTATTAGCCCAAAACTTGAGAAGTTTAGAAAAGTATTTAAAGATCAGCTTAAAAAATAAACACTTTCTCCGATGAAAAGAATTCTGTTTTCTATAGTTATGCTGTTTTTTGCTGTTGCAGTTCAAGCACAAGATCAGCGCGAATTTTCGTATACCGAGGGTGATACCACATACACAATGAAGCGCTATGTTTTTATGTTGTTAAATACCGGCGAAACCCGTAGTCAAGATGCAGAAGAAGCGGCAAAAATTCAGGAGCAACATTTGGCACACCTGAATAAGCTGGCCGAAGCCGGAAAAGTAATTGTCGCAGGCCCTTTTGAAGGAAGTGAAGAACATCGTGGCTTATTAATTTTTGATGTGGAAACCATTGATGAAGCTTTAAAGCTGGAAGGCGACGACCCGGCTGTTAAAGCTGGCCGTTTGAGTATGGAAGCCTTTTTCTGGTGGGGCGCCAAGGGAACTGTGATTAAGTGAGCTTAGAGTTTAAAGTTTAGAGTTCAAAGTAAAAATAGACAATTGGCAACTTATACCTTTATTGATCTGGTTTGAAGTATAAGTCTTTTTGTTTGAACAACTGAAGCATTTATGCTCTTCCATTCTTTTATTCAATCCTTCAGTCCTTTCAACCTCAAACAATCCGTCGTCCAAAAGGAGTTAAAGCCAATGACGCCATTTTAAAGTGTTGTTTTGCCCACGGTATGCCAATAATGGTGATTCCCAATAATAATCCGAAAAGAACGTGTGTTAGCATAATCCAGATTCCCCCGATCAACAACCAAATAATGTTCATGATGGTTGACAAGCAACCCGGTGCATAATCCATGTATTCAATTCGTTGCCCGAAAGGCCAAAGCGCTAAAACGCCAAGCTTAAAAGCCTGAATACCGAAAGGGATTCCGATGATGGTGACACAAAGAGCCAAACCCGCCAAAATGTATTCCAGGAAAATGGCAAAGCCGCCAAAAACCAACCAAATAATATTTCCTAATATCTTCATTTTTCAGTTGTAATTTAATTCCGTGACTTGTAAGTTTTCTCTTTTCTTACCGGAATCTTAACCGGTTCCGGCTGTTTTTTATTTCTTAGAATTAAACCTATTACGCCAAAAAGGCTTGCGATAATTAATGCTGTTTCCATGGTTTTTCTGTTTTTATTTTGAATGCGACAGGAAATTACGTATTATCTGCATGTTCTTGCAAAATAATAAGGCGAACGATCTGTTTTAACAGGTAAATACAGGAAACAAGGGTGTTTAATAGTTCTGCAGAAAACGACGAATGCGGAATTTTATTATTTTGTGTTTGTATCCAATTACATTTTACTATGATTCAGCAAAAAGAAATAACACTGCCTCGCTTCAAAAGAGGATATCATTTGGTAACATCGTTAATTGAGGAAGAATTGCCCGATTTACCGGAACAAGGACTGTTGCATATAATGGTAAAACATACTTCGGCAGGAATTACGATTAACGAAAATGCCGACCCAACAGTGCGTACCGATTTCGAGAACTTCATCAATAAAATGATTCCCGAAGACGATCCGGTGTATATCCATACATACGAAGGCAGCGACGATATGCCTGCTCATTTAAAATCGTCGGTAATTGGTGCTGAAGTTACTATTCCGATAACCCGCCGAAGATTGAATCTTGGTACATGGCAGGGAATATACTTCTGCGAATTTCGCAATTATGGTGGCAGTCGCAGAATTGTGCTAACAGTTTATAGTTAGTTATTTTGCCTGTGCTGAAACCGCATCCCAGCCAAAATCAACGTATTGCCATGAAAAATCCTCACCTGAAACATCAATTTTCAGGAAACCTTCTTCCATTCCAAATCTTGGGCCGTTCCACCACTGTGCCGAAACTGCTCCTCCGGTGATGTAATGAATGCCGTTGTAGTTAATATCTTCGAGAAAATGCAGATGACCTTGTAAAACCAGTTTAGTATTGTATTGCTCCAGTACATCAATTACCTCGTGTGCATTTGTAATTACCGACCCCTTGCTTAACGCTTTTGTTGGTCCTTCCATTATTTGAGATCCTACGCTGAGCAAAGGAATATGAATGCTTACGGCAACCGGTGTTTCTTTCCCCGTTTTTGCCAAATCCTGTTTTAGCCATTCCAATTGTTCCTTGTCAACAAAGCCATAATAATGACGGTCTTCAGTAAAACCAATTCCATCGAGTACCACAAAATGCCAGTTCTTAAAATCAAATGAATAGTAGCGTTTTGCAAGGCGATTTTCATAAAGTTTCTTTCCATATTCTTCATGCGAAGGATCGATGCCACTTTTTTCATACAAGCCAAAAACTTCGTGGTTTCCCATCGTTGTATAAACGGGCATATTAAATCCTTTTGCAGCCTCTTTGTACATATTGTAAAGACTATCGCTTTTACCGTAGGTTTGCCCCAGTGCATCCATGATATTGTCGCCTCCGGTAAGTACAAATCCTGGCGCAAGTTTGTTTATCGTGTCAACCGCCTGCTGGAAACCTTCCAATGCATGGCGTTCATTAGTAAGGTGTATATCGGTCATAAAAACAAAAGAAAAATCATTTTCCGGGTTTGCCGATTCTTTTTTATTTGTGTAGGTGTTGCAAGCCGTTATTGCAAGACTAAGAATAAGGAATAATACTAAATTTTTCATATATACGTATATTAGGATTAGTGAAAACAATGTGAAGTTAAAGCAAGAAAATAATCTATAAGTTTAATATCTATTAAATTATATTTAATTCTTAAATTTACTAAACGATTCTATTGTTTTAATTGTGATTTAGAAAAAAGCACGAAATCTTTGTAGCACGTTTATAAGGGAAAAACGAACAGATCAATTTTAAGACACATGAAGATAGAAGTTACACAATACGAAGAAGAAGAGTTGGAACAGGAAGGTGTTTTTGACTGGCCAATTTGGGAGCGCGATGAGGAGAAGTTTGAATGGTATTATGATAAAACAGAACTGTGTTACATTATTGAAGGTGAGGTAGACATAACCACCGAATTTGAAACTATAACAATTAAAGCAGGTGATTTTGTTACTTTTCCGAAAGGATTGGAATGTGTTTGGGATATTCAATCAGCTGTTAAAAAACATTATTCGTTCGAATAGTATTTGAGATCTTAATATTTTTTATAAAGTTTGCATAGGAAATAAAACTTATTCAAAACTCTATGCAAAAGTTATCTATATTATTAGCCGCAATTCTTATTACAGCAAATTCAGTGTTCGGTCAAAAAGTTGACCCGGACAAAGAAAAGCGTATGCAGTGGTTTGAAGATGCCAAGTTGGGTATTTTTATTCACTGGGGAATTTATTCGGTTAACGGAATCGACGAAAGCTGGTCGTTTTTTAACGACTACATTTCTTACGACGATTATATGAAGCAGTTGGATGGTTTTACGGCTAAGAATTATGATCCTGCTGCCTGGGCTAAACTTATTTCCGAGAGCGGAGCAAAATATTCTGTATTAACCACAAAACACCACGATGGAGTAGCTTTGTGGGATACTCACTGTGGCGATTTGAGCGTTGTGAAAAAGACGCCGGCCGGCAAAGATCTGGTTACGCCGTTTGTAAAAGAGTTGCGTAAAAATGATTTAAAAGTGGGCTTATATTATTCGCTGCTCGACTGGTCGCACCCGGATTACCCGAACAAAACCCGCGAAATAAAAAGATACGAGAATGATTCGGTGAAATGGAACCGTTTTGTTGATTTTAACTTTTGCCAGTTGGAGGAGCTTTCAAAACAATTTAAGCCCGATTTGTATTGGTTTGACGGTGATTGGGAGCAGTCGGCAGAAAAATGGAAAGCAAAAGAATTAAGCGAGAAACTGCGCGATTGGAATAAGAATGTGATACTTAACAGCCGAATTCAGGGGTATGGCGATTATTCAACTCCAGAACAGGGTTTGCCAGTTACTCGTCCGGCCAGCCGCTACTGGGAGCTTTGCATGACAATGAACGACAGTTGGGGCTACCAGCATAACGATCATAATTATAAAACACCCAACCAGGTAATTCGCATACTTGTAGATTGCATTAATAAAGGAGGAAACCTTTTGCTGGATATCGGACCGAAGGCCGATGGTACTATTCCTGAAGAGCAGGTAAATATTCTAAAAGAGTTAGGCCGTTGGACAAACAAACATGCCGAGGCAATTTATGGAACACGAGCAGGAATACCTTATGAACATTATTACGGGCCAACTGCCACAAACAAAGAAGGTAATATTCTGTATTTGTATGTCCCGCATAAACCCAACGGGTCGCTTGTTTTAAAAGGCATCAAGAATAAAATAAACCGGATGTGGGTAGTTGGTAACGGTACAAAATTGAATTGGGATGTTAAAATGAAACAGTACTGGAGTGCAGTTCCGGGCATTGTTTATATTGATGTACCAGAGAAGGTGCTTGATCCGCAGGTAACAGTTATCGCCGTTTTATTAGACGGGAAAGTTGATTTGTACCGCGAAGGTGGTCAGGTGATTGAGAGTAACTAGTGGGAACGCCAGGGTGTTAATTTCTGGTTTTATACTTACAACTCACAAACTTTTTCGACCTCGTTCAGGTTTAAATACCACAAATATCCGCTTACTTTTTTAAAGCCGCTTTGCTTTAAGGTTTGGGCGTAGCTTTCTACCTGTTTTTGGTATTTGGTGGGGATTTTTTCGCCGGTTTTGTAGTCAACAACAATTGCGCTGTCGCCGGAATACATAATTCTGTCGGGACGAAGCAACTTGGTTTCGGTTAGTAAATCGCGCTCATTCAGAATTTTGTAAGAGCTATCGAACCACGGTTTCACGTCGGCAAGTTCAAGGTTTTTATTGATAATATTTTCGATTTCTGTCAATTCATCTTCGGTGATTTTTCCTTCTTTAAAAGCTTTCGTACAAGCAGTGTGCACATCATTTTTCGATTCAATTTGCGAAAGAATTTCGTGTACCAGTTTTCCTGTGTTTTTCTCGGAATGATGGTCTGTACTTTCAATCAGAAAATCTTCGCCGCTTAAACGAAGTCGAATCCGGTCTGAAAAATCGTTATAAGCATAATGCTCAATTTTTAATGTTTTAGAATTTTCAGTTTTCGTTTTATCAGGGATTATCGATCCAAAAGAAAATGTTTTAGAATCTTCATTGTAACTTTCTTCAAATTGCTCAACCATTGGTAAACTCTGAATCGCCCGGTATAGCAGATAGTCAACGTTGGATGACGCTATTTCATCGCCGTTTTTTCGTATTCCCGGTTCGGGGCTGTTAATCATTAAAATGGATTTTGCACGCGTAAATGCCACATAAACCAGGTTCATTGTATCGATGTAATTGTTTACTTTTTCTTCGAAATATTCCGGTGCAAACTCCGATTCTTTCATGGCTGAACCTGCCTGAACCGGCAAAAGCGGAAATTGGTTAAATGGCCCGCTTCTGGGCTGGCACCATAAAATAGGGAGTTGATTGGTACCCGGTTCCGATTTCCAGTTGAAGAAAGGCAGGAGTACCGCTTTAAATTCCAATCCTTTTGATTTGTGTACCGTAAGCAAACGAATTGCACTTACCTCTTCGTTAATATTTACCGAGGTTTTATAGCCTTTTTCGTGCCACCAAAACAACAAATTCGAGAGATCGTTGGAAAGGCTGGTTTTCAACTCGCCACATTTATCAATAAGTGTTTGAATAAACGGAAGTTCGGCTTCAAGATTAAAAAGTCCGCTAAGTGCTGCAATTTTCGTAACCGCTTCATCGAGCGATGCCAGTAATACTTTTTGTTTTATCTTTTCCTGCAGTTCTCCCAATTCAACATCGAATTGTTCTTCAAAATCAGTGTCAAGTTTCCATTCGCTTTCAGCATCAAAAAGCAAAACCTGCTGGGCTTCTGTTGGATTTAAGTTGATGCCTTTTTGTTTTAAAGCCGGTTTTAACCAGGTCATCCACATGTAAAGCAAGGTTGCTTTGTTGATTGGATTAGCCGGATCAACCAGCATTTCGATTACCTGAATTATAAACACAACACCTTTTGAGGCATGTAAGAAAAGCGATTCGTTTGATAGTACCGAAAGATTATATTTTTTGTTTTCTTCCAATTTGGCCGCGTTTAAAAAGGCTTCAATTATTCGCGTGCCTTCGCTGTTTTTCCGAATCAGAATAGCAATGTTTTCTGCATGTATCCCTTTGTCTTGCAGTGTTTTTACCTGTTCAATTAGTTTTTGAGTAGAATCGTCGATAAAATCCTCTGCAGGTAAAAAGTTAGTTTCGATGTAACCTTGTTTTTCCGCCGACTCGTCTCCAGTTTTTTGTACAAATTCAGAATAAATATTTCTGAAACGAGGCAGATGATTTTTCAGATCGTCTTCCGGATTAAAAATTCGGTTCTCAAATTCGTTCAGCAGTGCTTCAAAAATTGTATTGTTAAAATCGATAATATTCCGGTCGCTTCTGAAATTGAACTCCAGGTTCTCTTCCTTACGTTGTGCATCCGAGAAATCGTATTTTAATTGTTCCGCCAGAATATTCCAGTCGCTGTTTCTCCAGCGGTAAATCGATTGCTTTACATCGCCAACAATCAGGTTGTTGTGTCCTTCTGCGAGCGAGTTTAAAACCAGCGGTTTAAAATTGTGCCACTGCAAACCCGAGGTATCCTGAAACTCGTCGAGCATAAAGTGCTTGTAGTAATTGCCAATTTTTTCGTAAACAAAAGGAGAGTCGCTTTGACCGATTATTTTGCTGAGCAGCAGGTTTGAATCCGAAAGTGGCAGAATGCCTTTTTCGTGCAGCAATTCTTTTATTTCATCCTTCAGGTCGATTAGAATTCCGAGCGTTCGAATCTGTTTCAGAACGGCTATTGTAGTATTGTATTTGGCAAAATTTTGATCGAAATAAGCAACAATATCCAGAAGTAAGGGACGCAGTTTTTGCTCAACAATGGCAATTATCTCCTCGCGTTGTTTGTTAGATTTTGCCGCCCATTTTTCGGCATCTTCTGCCGCTTCACGAACCGTTTTTGTGAAATTTGGCATATCTCCATTCGCCAACTTCACTAATGTAGCACCAACACTTCTGTTAGCGCCACCTGAAAAATCAGCGGGCTTTAGTCCGGCAATTTCCATTTCATCAACGGCTTTTCCTCCTTTATTTTTCAGCGTTTGTTCAAACGAAGCTTTAAGCTGTTTGATTTCTTTTACAAACGAATTCAAATTGTCGCGGGTATAAACAGATTCGTCATCTTCAGGGAAAAACACCTGAAAACGTTCTTTAAAAAGTTCAGCACCTAATTTCTTTATGTCGGCATCTAAACGCTGACTGTGGTTCTCCTCAATCCTTTCGCGGCTGTATTCCTGCAGCCATTTTAATAAGTTTTTATTATTCCCGATGTTGGCAAAAAGCCGCGCAACAGCTTCTTCCAGAATCATATCGGTATCTAACTCCACTGTAAAGTTTGGCGAAATACCGAGTTCGCGGTTAAACGATTTTATTACTTTTTGTGTGAATGAATCGATTGTATTTATCGAGAACCGGTTGTAATCGTGAAGAATATTTTTTAATACCTGGTGCGCTCGCTCTCTGATAAACTGCTCTGATTTGCCGGTTTCCTTTTTCAATACTTCAATTGTCGCCGAGTTTTTTCCGTTGGCAATAAGATTTAGCTCTTTCAGGATACGGCTTTTCATTTCGTTGGTTGCTTTGTTCGTAAAAGTAACCGCCAAAATATGCCTGTAATTAAACGGGTTATCAAGTATAAGTTTCAGATATTCAACAACCAGTCGGAAAGTTTTTCCAGAGCCTGCAGAAGCTTTGTAAATAGTGAGCATAAATGAGTTTAGCGTTAAATGTTCAGTGTTTAAAGTTAGTGATTAATTCGGAGTTCAGAGGATGAAATTCCGTGTTTACAGTTCGAAATTCTGCGTATTTTCAGTAATTGGTGATCAAATTATCGTAGTATTAAACTGGATACTGAGACTGACCACTGTAAGCTTTTCTCACCCTTCTGCAATCATAAATAGTTAATCGAAATTAATAATTTAAGGAGTGGAGTTTTGTGTTTGGAGTACGTAAGTTCTTAATGAAGGACTAATCATTTAGACTTGTTACCGGATTCTTTCTGGATGCTGAGCGGTATAGAGATCCCTCACTGCGTTCGGGATGACAGGTATTAATATATTTTGGCCGCGCTAAATTTAATTCCTTAAGACAACGAATATCAAGCGCGGCTTAAAAACGATTTCTCTTGTCATTCCGAAGGAAGTACGCCTGAGGAATCTGTAGATGGATGCTTGCGGCTTGTTGCTTTTTGCTATCATTCAATTCCTGATTATCGTCCCGGAGGAGGAGGTGCCCCCTGGTTGCTATGACCGACACTTACCCGGGTTTCAATTTTAATGTTTTTAGAAACCTTGTATTCCATAAACATTGTTGAGCCGTAAGTATCAAAATAGCTGCTGTTGGGATTGAGGGTTGGTGCCGAGAAAATCGAATTTGTTCCATAACTAAATCCGCCAACAGTTATTTTATCGTTGAGCTTCGTAGCCGAACCTCCAAATATTTTTGCATTGGTATAAAATGGCGAAAAAGCTGTTAATGAGATTTCAGGAATATAATTTACCTGAGGCATTTCAAACCGACTGCGGTTTAAATTAAAACGCTGCCAGTTTTCTAATTGATCGTTAAATTGCATGGATTGAAAATCAGGAAGCAATGGCTGATTCATTATTCCTGAATTTAACACCGGAGACAGATTTTTCGGATTTGCAGATTCTACTTGTATCGAATCTTCTTCTGGCAATATTAATTGCGGACCTTGTTGCGCCGATAATGAAAAGGCACAGAACACAAGAAATATGAATAAAGCGATTCGCATGATATAAGTATTACACTGCAAATGTAAAAATGTTTCAAAAGTGCAACAACAGCAATGGGGTTAAAAAGCGTTAACTACGAGAGTTTTTGGTAGCGGGCTTTTATTTCGGCATAAAGCTCGTCGCTGATATGATAAAGCGGCAAACGCAGTACATTTTCCAAAATCCCCTGCATGTTCATTAAAGCTTTAACACCTCCCGGGTTGCCTTCTTTAAACATCAGCTGAAACATTTCGATCAGTTCGTAATGAATTTTTCGTGCCTCGTCGTAATTATTTTCGAGCGCCAGATGCATCAGTTTACTAATTTTTGCGGGCAGAGCGTTTGCCATAACAGAAATAACACCTTTTCCACCGATTGATGAAACGGTCAGCGCCAAAAGGTCATCTCCCGAAATCAACGTGAAATTATCGGGTGTGTATTTCACAATTTTGGTCATTTGTGAATGTGTGCCCGACGCTTCTTTTATGGCCACAATATTATCGGATGCAGCAGCCAAACGTCCAACAGTTTCGGCCTCAAGGTTAATTCCCGTTCTTGAAGGAACGTTATATAAAATTACCGGAACCGGGCTGGCTTTTGCAACCTCGAGGTAATGGTGGTACATGCCTTCCTGCGAAGGTTTATTGTAATACGGAGTAACCACCAGAATTCCGCTAATTCCGTTAAAGTTAAACTTATCGATGTGTTTCAGAATGGTACGAGTGTCGTTTCCTCCCATTCCGGCTACTACAGGCAAACCACCGGCTTTTTCTTTTACCAGCTCAACTACATTTGCCTTCTCTTCCGAAGTTAACGTAGCCGTTTCTGCGGTGGTTCCCAGAGCCACCAAATAATCCATTCCTCCTTTTACCTGATTTTCTACTACAGTTTCAAGTGCTTTATAATCAACATGTTTTTCTTTGGTGAATGGAGTAACCAGGGCTACTCCCGCACCAGTAAAAAGCTGGCTCATTTGCTTGTATTTTTATTTAGCTGCACAAGATAGAAAATTTGTTGCTTGACCAGGAACATTGTGTCTTGATTTTCCCCAATATTAATATTCAAATCGAAGTGATTTTGCTCATTTGGCGACCAACCAATTTTAAAATCAGCGGCAGTTAATGCGGTAATATAGTCGAGTGTAAAATTCTGTTTTAAAGCGATATTCAGTAGTACATCAAAATGCGTCTGCATAAAATCCTGAGTCTTCTCGGGCTTCGGGATTCCCCACCAGTTAAGGTCGTTAGTGGTTAAGGTATTGTTTGATGATACCGGGTTGCTTAATTCGTCAAACACACAAAAATTACGAAAAACAATGTGGTTTTTGTTAAAGTAGTTGCGCAGGTAATTTAAAGCTTCTTTTTGCTGAGGTTGCCAAATTACACCCACTTTTTTTATGTCGTCGATGTTTCTGATAATTGGCGTATGATTCAGTTTCGAGAGCTCCTGACGAAGTTTTCGTTCTCTGTATTTTTGTTTGATTCCCATTTATGGTGTTTCCGCTTTATTTGTTTCTTCTTTTCTTTTTCGGTTTGCAGTCTTTGCAAAATTCGCCGAGCTTTTCAATTTCCTGTAGGGTCCACTGGTTCCATTTTTTTATTTCCTCTGAACTTGCTCCGTAAAAGGTTTCGCTTTGCATTTTAGCAAGTAGTTTATTGTGTTCAGCCGAAACAACTTCGTACAACTCGCCGGGACCTTTGGTTAGAACAGTGCCTCTTTCTTCAAAGAATTTTTGCCGCAGTTTACGCGCTTGCAACTCGTAAAGATTGAAAATAAGTTGCTGATAATCGAGCATTCGTTTTGTTGTTGCTTCATCGGCTTTATCGATATACGAAGCGTCTTTTTGAAACTGTGCCACCACATTTTTATTCAGGTTGCGGGTTGTTATCAGGTTCAAGCCTCCAATTTCGTACGAAACTGAAAAACTTCCTGAAGACGATTGCAACTGGTTGGTATTAGGTGCCTCAGCTTGGAAATCATCAAGTTTTAAGTGATAGTTCTCCGACCATTCCAGCATATTCTGGGCACTAACACTCAGCGTAAAAAATCCTAAAATAAGTATTGCGAAAAATTGCTTTATCATTCCATTGTTAAATTGAAAAACAAATGTAATTACTTTTTAAAACCTTAAGAAATTCAGAAATACCTGGTATTTAATATTCACTATAACTGTGCCAGCGCCTTTGCCTTTCTTACTCCAGCATCTTTATGAAATCGTCTTCCGAAATCATTGGGATGCCGAGTTTATTAACTTTTTCGAGTTTACTGGGGCCAATGTTTTCGCCAGCCAGAAGGTAATTGGTTTTCTTCGATATCGAACCAACATTTTTTCCTCCGTTTTTTTCGATCATTTCCTTGAGTTGGTCACGCGAATGTTTTTCAAAAGTTCCCGAAATTACAATGTTAAGACCGGCGAGTTTGTCGGTTCTTCCCTGAAGTTTTTCCTCGCTAATTGAAAACTGCAAACCATGTTGCTTCAACTTTTCAATCAATTCGATATGTTCCGGTTTTGAAAACCAGTCGACAACACTTTCTGCAATTCTCCCGCCAATTTCATCAATTTCAGTAAGTTGCTCAATCGTTTGACTTTGAATATTTTCGATAGTATGCAGTTTTTTTACCAATGTTTTTGCCACCGTTTCGCCCACGTAGCGAATTCCGAGTGCAAACAAAACCCGCTCGAAAGGAACTGCTTTAGAGGCTTCCAAACCATCCAAAACCCGTTGGGCCGATTTTTCCGCCATTCGTTCCAGATTTTCAAGTTGCTCCTTTTTTAGCTCGTACAAATCAGTAATGTTTCTTGCCAGCTCCTGGCTGTAAAGTAATTCAATGGTTTCCTGACCAATTCCATCGATATCCATTGCTTTTCGACTTACGAAGTGCTCCATTTTTCCTTTAATCTGAGGTGGACAACCGTCTTCATTAGGGCAGTAATGAGCGGCTTCTCCTTCTTTTCTGATGAGTTGTGTTCCGCATTCGGGGCAGTTTTCAATAAACTCAACCGGAAGAAACATCGGATGTCGTTGGGCTGTATCTACACCCGTAATTTTCGGGATTATCTCACCGCCTTTTTCCACAAACACCGTATCGCCAATATGCAGATCAAGGTTTTTTATGATGTCTGCATTGTGCAGTGAAGCACGTTTTACAATGGTTCCGGCAATTGGCACAGGCTCCAAATTGGCAACCGGGGTTACCGCTCCGGTTCTTCCTACCTGGTACGAAACGGATTTCAGAACAGTTGAAGCACTTTCTGCCTTAAACTTATAAGCAATTGCCCAGCGTGGTGATTTTGCGGTAAAACCAAGATTATCCTGCAAACGTTTCGAATTCACCTTAATTACAACACCGTCGGTTGCAACGGGCAGGTTAAAACGTTCGGTATCCCATCTATGGATAAACTCGAAAACTTCGTTGAGATTTTTGCAAAGTTTTGTGTTCTCCGAAATTTTAAAACCCCACTCACGGGCTTTTTGCAGTTTCTCGTAATGACCATCGATTGGCAGATCATCGCCCAACATGTAATAAAGGTAGGCATCCAGTTTGCGTGAAGCCACCACCGATGAGTTTTTCATTTTCAGGGTTCCGGCGGCTGTATTTCTGGGGTTGGCCAGTAAAGCTTCGCCACGTTCTTCGAGCTCGGTATTTAACTGATTAAAAACATCAAAAGGCATTAGAATCTCACCACGGATTTCAAAATTTTTGGGGTAATCGTTTCCGCGCAACTTTAGCGGAATGCTGCGAATGGTTTTCACATTTGTGGTAACATCGTCGCCTTTTACACCGTCGCCACGGGTTACGGCGCGTACTAAAATCCCGTTTTCGTAGGTAAGGCTAATCGACGAACCATCGTATTTTAATTCACAAACATATTCGCATTCGGTACCGATTATTTTTTTCACCCGGGTGTCAAAATCCGTAATTTCTTCTTCCGAATAAGCATTTGAAAGCGACAGCATGGTGTATTTATGCTCCACCTGTTCGAAATCGGCGCTAATGTCGCTACCCACACGTTTAGTTGGCGAATTTGGATCATTTACATCATAATCTTTTTCGAGCTTTTCCAGATTTTTCAATTTCATGTCGAAATCGTAATCACTGATCTCGGGCTGCGCCAGAACGTAATATTTGTAGTTGTGTTCTTCCAGTTCTGTCTGTAATTCTGCTATTTTTTGTAATGCTTCTTCGCGATTCATTTTGCTACTTTTCTTCAATTCAATCTAATTTCTTCAGCAAAGCTAAAAATAGACAAAGATTTTCGTTCTGCTTAAACAAATCGATGGCTAAATTGCTTAAAATTATAAACAACAAAGAAACAGATTATGGCATTTACACTCGAAATAGGAGCGAAGGCAATAGGTTTTAATCTTCCGGCAACCGATGGAAATAACTACTTGCTGGATAGTTTTAATGATTCAAAATTTTTAGTCGTGTTTTTCACGTGTAACCATTGCCCGTATGTTATTGGCAGCGACGAAGTAACCCGCCGTGTGGCAGATCGGTTTAAAGACAAGGGAGTTAGCTTTGTGGCCATAAATTCGAACAGCAAAAATACGTACGAAGAAGACGATTTTGAACACATGGTTTCGCGGATGGAAGAACACAAATTCCCGTGGAAATATTTATACGATGAGTCTCAGGAAATAGCACTTGCTTATGGTGCGCTTCGTACGCCGCATTTTTATGTTTTTGATGAAGAACGGAGATTGGTTTACACCGGTCGGGGAGTTGACAGTCCGCGCGATTCCTCGAAAATTACTGTTAACGATTTAAATAGAACGCTGGAAGAACTTACCGCAGGAAAAGAAATTTCGGTACCTGTTACCAATCCAATTGGGTGCAATGTAAAATGGGACGGCAAAGAAAAACATTGGATGCCCGCAGATGCTTGTGATTTGGTGTGGTAAAGTTGGTTGGGAGTTCAGTATTCAGAGTGATCAGTCGCAGTTTTCAGAATTTTTGAGCATTAAAACATTAAGTCAATACATGAGTTTTTTGTTTTACTTCTAAAATCTTCAATCATTATTCATTATTTTCTTTTCTCTTGTTAATAACTCGCTTTTTGGCCGCAAGTCATTCCTTGTATATTTGCAGCAACTATGATTGTTTGTATAGCAGAGAAACCGAGTGTTGCCAAAGAAATTGCGCAGGTTATTGGCGCACGTTCGCGTAAAGATGGGTATTTCGAAGGAAATGGTTATCAGGTAACGTGGACTTTTGGTCATTTTTGTACGCTCTGGCCGCCCGAAGATTACAACGAGAAATGGAAGCGCTGGAACTTGCAAACACTGCCCATGTTGCCCAAACATTTCGAAACCAAAGTTATGACTGGCGACAGCGGCGTAACCAAGCAATTCAAAACAATAAAAAGCCTGCTGGATAAAGCTGAACAGGTGATTAACTGCGGTGATGCCGGCCAGGAAGGTGAACTTATTCAGCGTTGGGTAATGAAAGAGGCAGGGTATAAAGGCGAAGTGAAACGCCTGTGGATTTCGTCGCTTACCAACGAAGCTATAAAAGATGGTTTTAAAAAGTTAAAGCCGGCTTCTGAATTCGATCAACTTTACTATGCAGGAAGTTCGCGGGCCATTGGCGACTGGTTGCTGGGGATGAACGCCACACGTTTATTTACACTCAAGTATGGCGGGTACAAACAGGTGCTTTCCATTGGGCGGGTACAGACACCAACACTGGCAATGCTGGTTAACAGGCATTATGAGATTGAGAATTTTAAGCCACAGCCCTATTGGGAGTTGCAAACAATTTTTCGTGAAACTATATTCAGCAATACTGAAGGGAAGTTTTTTAACAAAGAAGATGGTGAGAAACTGCTCAATCTTGTTTTGGACAAGGAACTTTTTATTACGGGTATTGAAAAAAAGGACGGGAAAGAATATGCACCCAAATTGTTTGATCTCACCAGTTTACAGGTGCATTGCAATACGCGTTTTGGATTAACTGCCGACGAAACTTTGAAAATTGTTCAGCGACTTTATGAAATGAAGGCTGTGACTTATCCGCGTGTTGATACAAGTTTCCTTCCTAATGATTTATATCCAAAAGTTCCCGGAATTTTAAAAGGATTAAAAGGTTATGCTGAGTTTGCCGAGCCGTTGTTGGCAAAGAAAATCCAGAAATCGACAAAAGTTTTCAACGATAAAAAAGTAACCGATCACCATGCAATTATTCCAACGGGCGAGGAAAAGCTTTTGGGAGGTATGGAGCAAAAGGTTTACGATGCCATAACCCGACGTTTTTTAGCTGCATTTTACCCCGATTGTAAAGTAGCTAAAACGCAGGTGACTGCCGAAGTAGAGACTGTGCAATTTGTTGCGAACGGTAAACAAATTTTGCAAGCGGGATGGCGGGTTTTGTTTCAGGATGAAAATTCGAAAAGCGGTGATGGTGAAAGTATTTTGCCTGTTTTTGAAAAGGGTGAACATGGTCCGCATGAACCTTCGTTTACCGAAAAAGAAACCAAGCCGCCCCGGTATTATTCTGAAGCAACGTTATTGCGCGCAATGGAAATGGCCGGGAAAAATGTGGATGACGAAGAACTACGCGACCTGATGAAAGCCAATGGTATTGGGCGTCCATCAACACGGGCAGCCATTATCGAAACTCTATTTCGGCGAAAATATATCGAACGCCAGAAAAAGCAGATTCATCCTACAAAAATGGGAATTCAACTTATTGATATTATTCAGAATGAATTGCTAAAATCAGCCGAGTTAACTGGTCAGTGGGAAAAGCGTTTGCGCGATATTGAAGAAGGTGAATACAGTGCCGCTACGTTCATTTACGAAATGAAGCGAATGGTGTACGATCTGGTTGTTGAGGTGCTTAACGACCGGTCTTCAGTAACTTTGTCAGCACCTGATTCCGAAAAAAGAACTACAAAAGAAAAACCTAAAAAGAAACAGAAAGTTTCAGCAGATAATTGGACTTGCCCAAAGTGTGGCGACGGAAAAATTCTTAAAGGGAAAAACGCATATGGTTGCAGCAAATGGAAAGATGGCTGCAAGTTTAGGTTGCCCTTTGTTTTTATGGGAAAGAAACTGACCGAAAAGCAAGCACAACGTTTGATATCGAAAGGAAGTACCACAAAGATTAAGGGATTTAAGTTGGGGGATAAAAAGGTGGAAGGAATCTTAGAACTTACCTCCGATTTTAATGTCGAATTTATAGATAAAACCCAGACTGTTAAAGAGGCGGTTGACTCAACACCAAAATGTCCGAAGTGTGGAAGTGCAATACTAAAAGGAAAAACCGCTTATGGTTGCAGCAATTGGAAAAACGGTTGCGACTTTACATTTTCGTTCGACGAGATTAGAAAGAAGGCTGCAGGACGAAAACTAACAAAAGAATTGGTTCTTGAAATCCTACATGAAGCAGTTTAATCGTATTCATTTGGAGTACGTAGATTTACTGAATAAAAATTTACGTGTTTTATAAAGTTTAGTGAGAATTTATGAAGGTTGAATTCAGAAAAAAAGTTCTATGAAAAGTCAGAAAACTTAAAGCTATTTAGGAAATAGTAAATCTGTATTTAAGCATAAGCTTGTGTTACCTGCTGATTTTGTTGCCGTATCTTAGTATAAGATTTTGAAAAACACAACATTAAAGGTTCGGGCGCTATGATAAAATGGGTTAACAAACAACAGGTTTCCTGCTCATTTTTATTTATTCGTTTTTTTATTCTTCTTGGATTGATTTTGAGTTTCACTCCTGATAACTCAATGGCAAATGCAACAAACAACAAAGAGCAGGGAAAATCAAGAATTCAGCAAATTCTTTTGACAAAAAACATGATCATTTCAGCTAATGACATGTGTTCTGATTATTCAGCAGAAATTTTGGTAGATGAGCAACAAACCTCTCCAAATTCTGATTTGCAACCGGTAAGTGAAACATGGCAGCCATTCACATCCTCAACTGCAGATCGTTGTGATATTTATTTTGATTTGGGAGATTACTACGACCTCAAACAAATACAATTACACAATGTATATAATGCAACCGGACTTGAAATTTCGGCAGGAGAACCGGGTGCCTGGACTTTTGTTATCGCATCGGAGGAAAGTGATTTTAATACCTGGACAAAGTATGATCTTGCCATTAACACAAGATATTTAAAGCTGAGCATGCAAAAGCAGAATGCTGCGTCAATAAACGAAATTTTGTTATTTGGAAGTAATGAAAATATCAATCAAAATACCGAAAAGAGTGCAGGTGTTTTTGGTTTAACTGAGTTTGATCCTTCAGAGGTGAATTTTCCCGATAACAGTCTTACTATAAATTACGATGACGGTAATAACAGCTTAAAAATCAATATTTCACCCGAATTAGGATATAACTTTGCAATCGATATTTACAATTTGAACGGTTGTAAGGTATACTCTAAAGAGTACATTAATTTGATTTCCGCGAAGTTATTGATTGACCTGTCAGATGAGTGCAATCGTCCCGGTGTTTATATTATGCATTATTACAACGATTTTGGGATTTCGAAAACGGTTAAATTTCTGAAGAGGAGATAAAATATTGCTGCTAGCTTTGTTGTTTTCTGATAAGTTCGTCGAAATAATTAACTGTTTTGACCAAGCCTTCTCTTAGAGGAACTTTAGGTTCCCAGCCATCCAACTTTTCTTTTGCTTTTGAAATATCGGGGCGCCGCTGAATGGGATCGTCTTTAGGTAAAGGGAGATGAATAATCTTCGATTTCGAGCCGGTAATATCAATAATTTCGTTGGCGAGTTCGAGCATGGTAAATTCACCGGGGTTGCCAATATTTATAGGGCCAGTACAATCATCGTCGGTATTCATCATTCTTATCATACCTTCCAAAAGATCCGTTACATACTGAAAGCTCCTTGTTTGGGTACCGTCGCCAAAAATGGTAATATCTTCATCTTTTAATGCCTGCATGATAAAATTAGAAACCACACGGCCATCGTCTGGTTCCATGTTTGGCCCATAAGTATTGAAGATGCGAATGATTTTTATTCTTACGTCGTTTTGAATCTGATAATTTACAAACAACGATTCGGCACATCTTTTCCCTTCGTCGTAGCATGAACGGATTCCGATCGGATTAACATTGCCCCAGTAATCTTCGTGTTGCGGATTTACCATTGGATCGCCGTACACTTCACTGGTTGAGGCTTGCAATATTTTAGCTTTAACGCGTTTGGCCAGCCCCAGCATATTGATAGCCCCCATTACTGAAGTTTTTATCGTTTTTATGGGGTTGTATTGGTAACTAACCGGAGAAGCCGGGCAAGCCAGGTTATAAATTTCATCGACTTCGATGTAGTAGGGATGAGTTACATCGTGTCGTATTAATTCGAAATAAGGATTGTCGAGCAAATGAACGATTTTTTGTTTTTTCCCGGTGAAGAAGTTATCGAGACAGGCAACTTCATGACCTTGGTTTAAAAGCTTCTCGCATAAATGAGAACCTATAAATCCTGCTCCTCCGGTAACCAAAATTCGTGTCATCTATATTACTTTTTTATGGGTTTACGACCGATAGCGAAATAATCAAAATCCAATTCGGCCAGTTCCTCCGGGTCGTAAATGTTTCTTCCGTCAAAAATAACTTTGTTTTTCAGCAATTTCTCTAAAACTCTGAAATTCGGGATTCTGAATTCGGGCCATTCGGTAACCAATAGCAAAGCGTCTGCATCAATTGCAGCATCGTATTCGTCTTTTGCAAACTCAATTTTATCTCCTAAAATTCTTTTGCCCTCATCCATCGCAATTGGGTCGTAGCCCGAAACTGTTGCTCCGGCGGCAAGCAATTTATCGATAATTACCAGGGAAGGAGCTTCGCGCATATCGTCGGTTTTTGGCTTGAACGAAAGTCCCCAAATGGCAAATTTCTTTCCTTTTAAATCTCCGTTAAAATAGTTGTTCACTTTATCATAAAGTACTGATTTTTGACGATCGTTAACGCGTTCAACAGCTTTTAATATTTCAAGGGAATATTTGTTTTCATCGGCAGTGCGAATTAATGCCTGTACATCTTTTGGAAAGCAAGAACCTCCATAACCTGTTCCCGGATAAATAAATTTGTTTCCAATACGAGGGTCAGAACCAATACCTTTTCTTACCGATTCAACATCGGCACCAACAATCTCGCAAAGGTTAGCAATTTCGTTAATAAAACTAATTTTTGTTGCCAGCATCGAGTTGGCCGCATATTTAGTCATTTCAGAAGAAGTGATATCCATGAACACAATTGGGTGCCCGTTCAGCAAAAACGGTTTGTACAGTCTTTTCATTACTTTTTGTGCGCGTTCCGATTCTGTCCCGATCACAATTCTGTCGGGTTTCAGAAAATCGACTACAGCATTCCCCTCTTTTAAGAACTCTGGATTAGATGCCACATCGAATGGAATTTTTTCACCTCTTTTACCCAGTTCCTCCAGAATCGCTTCTTTTACTTTTTTTGAAGTGCCAACCGGAACAGTACTTTTTGTGGCGATAACCATGTAATGGTCCATATGTTTACCAATTTCGCGGGCAACTCCTAGTACATATTTTAAATCAGCGCTGCCATCTTCATCGGGAGGTGTTCCCACTGCAATAAAAAGTGCATCGGCATTTTCGAGGCTTTCTGCCAGGTTGGTCGTAAAAACCAGGCGGCCTTTTTCTACATTCTTTTTGTAAATATCCTCCAGCCCGGGTTCATAAATTGGAATAATCCCGTTATTGAGCTTTTCGATCTTCTTTTCGTCAACATCTACACAGGTAACATTTATTCCGGTTTCAGCAAAACAAGCTCCCGAAACTAATCCTACGTAACCTGTTCCAACAACTGATATTTTCATTATAATCTTTTTTCTGTGTTATCTGGCTGTTAATGCAGCTCTTAATTTAAACGGTTAATTTCCCTTCTTTTTTTTGAGATGAAAAAACAAAAGTAATTTCTATTCGGTAAATATAAAAGTTTGTTGCTGAACTATACCTGTGAATTTTCATGTAAAATAAATTTATGCCAAAAGCAAACGCATCGCGTTTTATTTTTTCGAGTGCCAGATTCTTTAAACTTATTTTATTAGAGTTTTTGGGGTTTCAGTTTTTCTATAAACGGAGGTTTCTCCTGAACAATTAGGGGTTTATAATTCTTATACATAATTTAGATATTGAGCTAAACTATTAGTGCGTTGAAACAAACGGTTGCCTACATATTAATTCTGGCGGTTCTTTCTTTTCAGTTGTCTGAAATGCTGATCTACTTTTCGTTTAAGATGAATCAGGATTATATCGCGAAAAATTTATGTGTGGAAAAAGACATTGAAGGTTCAACCTGTAAAGGATGTTGTCAGCTCAAAAAGAAACTTGAAGATCAGCAACAAAAGAAAGAGGCCCTGCCAACCAGTCGGGTTGAAAAGCTGGACATTAATTTTGTACATCATCAGCAACTTGAATTGGTTGTTTATCAGCCCGAAACGAGAGAACTTCATTTTTATAACGAGGATAATTATTATTTTCTGTTGAATAAAAACATTTTTCGCCCTCCCCGGATATAGTCCACAAAGAAATCCCCATTAATAGTTTATAATAATCTTTAAATCATTTTGGAATGAAGATAAAAACTTCTGTTTCCGGGATGCGTGTGTATATAATGCTGCTGGTGTTTTTATTGGCGGCAATGCATTCGTATTCTCAGAAACAAACAATAAAACTGCAAGAGGAACAAAACCACGAAGTCTTGAGTGATGTATTTTTTAAGTACGACGAAACAACAGGTTTTTCTGATCAGAATGGAAATATTTATTTCGAATACAAAGCCGACGAGCCCTTACTTTTGTCGCATGTTAGTTTCGGAAAGCTGAGTATATCAGCCGAAAAGGTTGTTACCGCGCTTGAGAATGGTTATTTAAATATAAAAGAAACAGAACACCATTTGCTGCCAGTAACTTTGGTTCAGGTACGGCCCGAAACAGGTGCTCCAAGTCGTATCGATTTTTCGGCGCAAAACAAATTGGCGCACGATGCCGGAAGTTTGCTTGAGGCTGTTCCGGCAATTTCGAGTATTCGGAAAAGCGGAGCTTATGGCTTCGATCCTGTTTTGCGAGGATTTAAATACGACCAGCTGAATCTGGTGCTCGACGGAGTTCAAACAGCTTCTGCAGCTTGCCCAAACCGCATGGATCCGGCGGCGAGCCAAATACCGATTAATATGATTTCGCAAGCCGAAGTGCTGAAAGGGCCGCATAGTTTGCGTTATGGAAATGTTTTTGGCGGAACGATAAACTTTAAAAGTACCGAAGCTGAGTTTAAGCCGAAAACTACTCCTTTAGGAAGAATTGGTACTAGCTACGAAAGCAATGGCAATATTTTTCGCACAGAAGCCGTGGGCGGAGTTTCCGGGAAGCAGGTTGATTTCCGGCTTTTTGGCGCCTACTCAACTGGCGATGATTATACCGATGGTGATGGTGTTGATATTCCTGCTCAGTTTAACCGCTTAAACTGGGGCGGAAAACTTGGACTGAAACTTAGTGATTCACAATCGCTCGGATTTTTAGTGTCGAATAACATTGCGAAAGATGTTGATTTTCCGGCACTTCCAATGGATTTGCGAAAAGACAACACATGGTTATTGAATGCGAGTCACTCGGCTATGTTTTTTAATAAAAAACTTTCGTCGTGGAGAACATCGGTGTACGGAACAATGGTTAACCACACAATGGACAATTACGATAAAGTGATGAACCCGAGAATGGCTGACGCTGAAACCGATGCAGAAACCCGGAATTACGGAGGACGGACAGAGTTGAGATTTGATTTTGATGGTAGTTTTATGTATGCGGGACTCGATTATCGTTACGAGTCGGCAGATGGTTCCCGAACCAGGGAAATGTTGATGGGAGCAATGAAAGGTAAAGTTTTCACCGATAATGTTTGGCAAGATGCACAGGTGAACCGAAGTGGTATTTTTGGTGAGTGGCACATTCATCAAACAGGTTTTCAATTTGTTATTTCCGGCCGACTTGATATGAACAGCGCCAAAGCGAACAATCCCGATCCAACTTTTAGTGCCATCTACGATGATCTTGAATCAACCATCGTTCATCCGTCGGTGAGTGTGGGAGGAACACGCCTGTTTAATAAAAACTTTTCGCTCGGCTTATGGCTCGGAATGGCTTCGCGAAGCCCCGGAATAACAGAGCGTTACATCAACCAGTTTCCGGTTGGACTGGATCCTTACGAAATGTTGGGAAATCCGAAACTTGATCCTGAAATAAATAATCAATTGGATGTGGTTTTTCAATATCAAACAGCACATACAAATGTTAGTGTGAATTTATTTTCATCAATGCTTCGCGATTATATTTCTTCTGAAATTCGTGAGAATATTGATCCTGCAATGTCATCCTCGCCGGGTGTCAGGCAGTTCATTAACATTGAAAAGGCGTTGATGACCGGCTTTGAAATTAGCTGGTTACAAGAGTTTGCGCCGGTTTTGAGTCACGAAGCCAGTTTGAGTTATACGTATGGCAAAGATAAAAAGCTTGGTGAACCACTTCCGGAAATTCCACCGTTGGAGTTTCGGTACCGTTTGATGGGAAGTTTTGCCAAAAACAAACTTCAGCCCGAAGTAATGTTTCGTTATGCAGCTAAGCAAGATCGTATCGCGGTAAGCTACGGAGAAACCGAAACACCTGGTTTTTCAGTGGTGGATGCTAAGGTGTCGTGGCATCCAAATTCTTTTCTGACAACAACCGCAGGTGTGCAGAATTTATTTGATACAGCTTACTACGAACATTTGGCTCGCTCGATTCGCGGCGCTACAACAAGGCCAATATACTCACCGGGGAGAAGTTTTTACCTTACTCTTTCGGTTAATTTTCTGTAAAAAACATATGGTACTCTCACGTTTAGTGGGGGTATCATTTGTACTTCTCCGTTTTTTGAAACTTTCCTACCTTCTGTTTGTTAAAATTGAAAATCAAAACTAAAGTAACATCCAATACAATGAGACCAGCACTACTTTTATTATTCTTTATTATGGCTTTTCAGATTACTACATTTGCTCAATTGTCAGAAAAAATCAAAGCAGAGGCTCAAAAACAAACTTCCTATGCTTTCGAATTATGCAAATACCTGCATCAAAATCCGGAATTGTCGTTTCAGGAGTTTGAAACCGCAAAACGAATGGCTGCTGAGCTAAAAAGTATTGGGTTTGAGGTAACAGAAAACTTTGGCGGGAACAGCGTAGTAGGAATTTTTAAAAATGGCGACGGCCCAACCGTAATGCTTCGAACCGATATGGATGCTTTACCTGTGGAGGAAAAAACAGCATTTGAATTTGCAAGCACAAAAAAGGCGAATTTGGATGGAGATGAAGTATCGGTAATGCATGCTTGCGGACACGATATTCATATGTCTACCTGGACAGGAACTGTAAGGTCTTTAGTTCAGTTAAAAAGCGAGTGGAAAGGTACTTTAATGGTAATTGCACAGCAAGCTGAAGAATACAGTGGTGGCGCAGGACAGGCGATTGATGCCGGGCTTTTCTCAAAGTTCCCTACGCCGGATTATGCGCTGGCTTATCACATAAATCCTGAACTGGAAACCGGACAAATTGGTTTGCGCGAAGGGCCGGTTTTTGCAGGCGTAAAAACCGTTGATATTACTGTTTACGGAGTTGGTGGGCATGGTGCTTACCCTCAAAAATGTATCGATCCGATTGTAATTGCTTCGCGCATTGTTACGGATTTACAAACTATTGTTAGCCGCGAACTTTCGCCTACAGAGCCCGCAGTAGTTACTGTAGGCTCTATTCATGGAGGAACGCGCCCGAATATTATTCCCGATGAGGTGAAAATGCAGTTGACGCTTCGCTATTTTTCAGAAGAAACAATTACAAAAGTAATTTCGGCTATAAAGCGAATTAGTAACGCAGCTGCTAAAGCAGCAGGAATGCCAGACGATAAATTACCAAAAGTATTTGTCGATCCGACTGAAACACCACCAGTTTTGAACGACGACGTATTAAGTGCAAAAGTTGAAGGTTTTGCTACTGAAATAATTGGTAAAGAAAATATTATTGAAACTCAACCTAAAATGGTAGGCGAGGATTTTGGGAAATACGGTTTGACACCTGAAGATGTTCCGATTTGTTTGATTTGGCTCGGAAGCACAAGCCCGGAATTAATGCAGCAGTTGAAAGCAGAAGGGAAAAGGCCATTTCCGCTGCATTCGGCTCAGTTAACACCCGATTACGAGAATACAATCAGAACCGGTATCGAAGTAATGACAGCCAATGTAATTGGCTTACTGGAAAAATAAAAAGAGGCCATTTTTATAGCCTCTTTTATTCGTCAACAGTTTAATGTAATTATTTTTTTATTGCAGGCGTTGAGAATGGGGGAGGAGTGATTTCTGACTTATTCTCCTGCTTTAATGTTTTCAAGAGTTCCTCAACAGCTCTTTCTAACTGCGGATCTTTTCCTTGTTGCAGCGCTTTTGCGTCTTGTCGAACGGCAATGTCAGGAGCTATACCCTGATTTTCGGCTACCCATTTGTTATTTATCGGGTCGAAAACTGCGTTATCCGGTGCAGTAACCATTCCGCCGTCAATTAGCCTGTAGTGTACCGACGATTTCACCAATCCTCCCCAAGTTGTAGCGCCAATTAACGGTCCTGCTTTTTGCTGACGGAATACCCAAGGAAAGAAGTCGCCACCAGAGCCAGCTTTTTCGTTAATCAACAATACTTTTGGCCCTAAGATTCCTGCAGGTAATTTGAATGGCTTGCCGTTCGGAACTTCATTTGTAAGCGCGGCTCTCAGTTTACGGGTCATTAAATCAACCATGTAATCGTCGAGCAAGCCACCACCGTTAAAACGTTCGTCGATTACTGCACCAAGTTTATCTTGTTGAGCGAAGAAGTAGCGGTTAAACGAGATGAAACCGGGGCCACTAGTATTGGGCACCCAAATATAGGCCAGTTTTCCGTCGGATAATTCATCTACTTTTCTGCGGTTATCTTCAACCCAGGCTCTTTGCCTCAACGCAAACTCACTTCTAATTGGCTCAACCGTTATTTTCCATGCACCTTCAAATTCCGGTTTATCGTTAATGTGCAATACGGTTTGAACGCCCGATGTACCATCTAACGCTTCAAACGGATTGTTGCTTGCTTTAAGTTCTTTACCATTAATTCCAACAATATAATTTCCGTTTTCAACTTTCAGTCCGGGTTCATCCAGAGGACTCGACAAGCCGGGGTTCCAGCTTTCTGTAGTGTAAATCCGGTCTATTTTCCAGTATCCTTTTTCTTGGATGAGATTAGCACCAAGTAATCCAACCCGGTTGCTTTCGGTTGAAGGATAATCGCCACCACCAACGAAACTATGTCCAACCGACAGTTCTCCGTTCATTTGGTCGAGAATGTAGGTTAAATCGTCGCGGTGTTTAATAAACGGAATCAGCGGAGAATAACGTTCGTAAACAACATCCCAGCCTCTTCCATGCAAATTGGGATCGTAGAAGTAGTCTTTTTCATAGCGCCATGCTTCCTCAAAAATCTGTTTCCACTCCTGCGAACGATCAAGCTTCATTTTCAAATCAACATTCAACGATTTGCCATCTTTTCCCGATGGTTTTCCTGTATCCATAATTTTCCAAGACGAGCCAACGCGGGCAAGCATCTTTTTCCCGTCGTTAGATACTGATACACTTCGAACTCCGCCGGCATATTCTTTGGCTTCACGATCTTTAAGACTAAATTTCTGAAGTGTATACCCCGGCTGATTTGGTACCGATTCGGCTATAAATACACTTCCTTCGGAGCCTGCAATGGCCATCCGGTAATTGCGTGTAGGCATTGGAAGGGCAATCGTTCTACTTTCGATATCATCAAAATCAATTTTTATCGAATCATCTTTTTCTTCCTCTTTTTTGTCTTCTTTCTTATCTTCACTTTTTTCGTCATCTTTCTTCTTTTCCTCTTTCACCTCTTCTTCGTCGCTTCGAAGTTTGAAGGGAGAAGACTCATCTTTTTGGAGATTAACCAGGTAAACATTGTAGTTTGCATCAGCAGTCATCGAGCTGGTGTTTGCCCAGCCAGATCCCAGTGCCAGATCCGTTCCGGCAAGAAAATACAAGTGTTTTTTGTCGCGGTCCCAGGCAGGCGAAAAGGCATCGGCAAAGGTATTGGTAACTTTCTGAATGCTGCTGTCGTCGACTGACCATATTGTAATTTGCCTGAAGTTATTTGAGGCAGATTTTGCGTAAGCCAACCATTTTGAGTCTGGAGACCAAGTCAAACCCATACGGCCACGTTCAAGATTGTTGCTTCCTGTATCGATGGTTTTAATACTTTTTTCTTCAATATCTACCAGTCTTATTCTTACATCATCGTCAACAAATGCAATGTATTTTCCGTCGGGCGACCAGGCTGGTTCCCAGCCGAGTTTCGATTCGCCAATTGAAATACTAGAAGGTTCTTCAAATCCTTCCTGATCGCCAATATAAAGCGCATAGCCTTTTCCATCTTTATCCGAGAACCATGCAATTTTATCGCCATTAGGCGACCAAACAGGAGCACGGTCAGCAGCCCCCGACGATTGTGTAATATTGCGTGTGTTTCCATGTTCTGCCGGAACAGTGAAGATTTCACCTCTCGATTCAAATAAAGCCCTTTTTCCGGTTGAAGAAAGTGATGCGGCACTTACCGATTTACTCACGTCTTCCCACTGTAAATCAGCCCATGGGAAGTCGCCTTTAATTGTAATCTCAAGTGTCGTAATATTTTTGGTTGTGATATCAAAAAGATGCAACTGGCCTTCGCGTTCAAAAACAAGCTGATTGCCTTTTCCGTCTAACCATTTCACGTCAGCACCTTCAAATGTGGTGATTTGTTCCAGCGCCTTATTTTTTGTGTCGTAAGCCCAAATATTGGCTACAAAATCGCGGTCCGAAAGAAAATATATTTTATCGCCCATCCAGAGTGGTTGGATATCCGTTTCGTGATCATTGGGCAGTAATTCTTCCGAGAAATTTTTCAGATCGAGAATAACGAGGGGCGTGTTCTGTCCACCACGGTATTCACGCCATTCAACATCCCAGCGCGAAATGCGGTCGATCACAATTTTATTCCCATCAGCCGAATAAGAACCATTGTTTCCCCACTGTTTTGTGAGCAAAGTTGAAGGTCCGCCATTTTTGGAAACAGTCCACAATCTGCCATAACCCGAAGGTGCTGTTTCACGCTGCGATGTATATAAAATGTTTTTTCCGTCTGGTGTCCAGCCTCTAACTGTTGCAGAACTTGGATACCAGGTTAAACGAGTTGGTGTTCCGCCCTCGGTTGAAACTGTATAAACCGCAAAACTTCCCGAACGATTCGAGCTGAAAGCAATCGTTTTTCCATCGGGAGAAAAATGAGGATTGTTTTCAACAGCACCAGTACTTGTAAGTCGCTTTGTCTGCATGTCAGACAGGTTGGTAATCCATAGGTCTCCTCCGTAAGTGTACGCGATATGCGAATCGCTGATGGTTGGTTGGCGTAACATCTTTGTCCCTTGCGCTTGCAAAGCAATACTCAGGACAAGGATAGAAAACGTAAAGAAAAGTTTTTTCATGTTTTAATGCTTTTTGAATGTTGAGATGGACAATATTATGTTGTGTTTACTGAAATAGGTAATCGCTGAATGCATTACATTACAATTTTCGTTTTTATCAGAGTTACTAACATTTTCGTGTATTGATTGTTCGCTCCCGGTTTCATGGTAAGTTGCCTTGTACAATGCAAGTTTTTCTGAATCAATCAATATACTAAAAATCAACGAGTCTTCCAGAGGGTGGCGAATTCATACTTTCTTTAAGAATATTTATATTTACACGTTTTTAGCAATAGACTATGATCTTCTACTCTGATTATCAAAGCATTTATTTGATTCTTCCGTTAATAGGTTTTGTGATAGGCTTATTTGGTACGATGCTGGGCGGCGGCGGCGGTTTCTTTTTTCTGCCTTTGTTAACTCTGGTTATTGGTGCACCGACGCATGTCGCAGTTGCCACTTCGTTAACTGCCACTTTGCCAATCGGAATTGTTGGAACGTTTGGGCACTACCGAAGTGGTCATGTTGATTGGAAAACCGGCAGGATTTTTATTGCTGCCGGAATAGTTGGAGCGATTGGGGGAACGGCTTTAACCAAACTTATTTCTTCCGAACAGCTAAAAATTGCTTTTGGCGTTTATTCCATTCTTATTGCACTGAATATGAGTTTTTCTACCTGGAAAAAGAAACGATTGGAAAGTAACGGGAATAAGCAAGCAGCACTAAATGGAGGCGAGAAAATTGTACGCGGATCGTTTTTTGGCTTATTTGCCGGAGCAATTTCTGGAACCTTCGGAACGAGTGGAACGGCACCGGTTATGGCCGGGTTATTTTCTATGCGCATTCCATTAAAAATGGTTATTGGTACGTCGCTGCTTGTCGTTTTGGTGAATTCTGTTTTTGCTGCAGGCGCTCATTTTGTGGTTGGGCAAATTGATCTTACTTTAGTCGGCTTTTTAACTTCAGGGTCGGCAATTGGAGCGTTAATCGGAACAAAGTGGTTAAAGAAGGCAAAAGTTGAAAAATCGGAAAATAATATACGATACGTTTATGCACTGGTAATGATTGCAATTGGTGTTTTAATGATCGTAAAATAAATCGAATTGAGGGTTTTATGGTACAAACAATTTATATTTTCATTTTATCCTACTTTGTATTAGGTGCACTTGGTTTTTATTTCATCAACAGAAAAAAAGAAAAGGAAGTGGCCCGAAAGAGTTGGACAAAATTTATCGCTTATTTCTTTATCATAAATATTTTGTTCTTCAGTATCGTAATCAATCCGCTGGCTTTTCAGGTTCTAACCGGACTAATTATTGCAGTGGGGTTATTTGAGCTTTTCCGCTTACTAAAAAACGACAGTTATAAACAGGGCGGATTCTTTGCTTTTTCGGTTGTTGTTTTTGGAGTGCTGTCATACGGATTTTGGCGCTTTTCGATTATGGAAAAGGAAATCATTTTATTTACTTTTCTTATTCTTTCTATTTTCGATGCCTTTAGTCAGATAAGCGGCCAATTATGGGGAAAAAGAAAGATAGCGCCCGAAATCAGTCCGAACAAGACGATAGGTGGAACAGTTGGAGGAGCTATTTTTGCAATGCTGAGTGCTTTTTTTCTAAAGAGTCTTACAAATGCCGGTACGCTTGATACACTGCTACTTGCTGCGGGGATTATTGCTTTTGCCTTTGTTGGAGATATTGCCGCTTCGTTTTACAAACGAAAATTTGGTGTGAAAGACTACAGTAACCTTATTCCGGGGCACGGCGGTTTTCTCGATCGCTTTGACAGCCTGATTGCAGGGGCGGCATGGGTTGCTCTGTTTTTTTGTATTTGGTAGCAAAAGAACGTGTTTTCGTTAAACAGGATTGAAAGTATTAACAGGAACTTTAATCGTTGTGATTACATACCTGCTTAAATCTATTTCTTCTGGAAAACAAAATAACACTGCCACTCCACGGGTATATTTTTGCTGGTTTCTCATTAAAGCTGTTTGTTATTAACATTGTCATAAATTATCATAATCGTGAAAATAGTTGTAACTTTTAAACGGGATACAACTATGCAACTGAATTATGAGTCGTGAAAAAGGAACAGAAAATATTGTCAAGAATCGTGTTGTAGTTAACGGAGCCAATGGTTATGTTGCTTCTAATTTTATTCTCGAACTTCTGGAGAACGGTTATCATGTAACGGCACTCGTTCGAAAAAAAGGACGGGAATCGGCTGTTGAAAGGATGAAAAGTGTTCTTGTTGAGATGAATGAAGGAGAGGATCTCGCTTTCAGCAGACTTGAAGTTTTTAACTATTCCCTTTTCGAAGAAAATTTTAAACTTCCCGATGAACTATTAAAGCATATTTTCGGTGGAAATATTCACTATTTTCATTTTGCGGCATCACTTAAATTCGATATCAGTTCGAAAGAGGAGATTTTTGGAACCAATTTACAAGGGGTTACCACTTCGGTAGAAACTTTTCTTAAATATACCGGGCCGAAATCGCGGTTTTATTTTGTGAGTACAGCTTATTCGTGTGGAAAACTTGAGGGCGTTTTTGAAGAGCGGTTTTACGAAGATGCGGGAATTGACGCGTTTCGTAATTACTACGAGCAATCAAAGCGGTATGCCGAAAACCTGATCAGGAAATATATCGATGACAAGGGATTAAATGCGTGTATCCTGCGTATTTCACAAATTATTGGTAATCGTAAAACTGGAGTTACTAAAACTGATTACGGAATTTTCGACTTTGCCAAACGAATTCAGCGGCTGGCACAGCAAAATCCGGGAATGACTCTTCGGATGCAGATTGATCCGGACTGTACACAGAATCTACTTCCTATTGATACAATGGTCGATTATTTTATGCAGATTGTTGCTGCCGATGAAGTTCCGGTTATTTTAAATATCGTCTCTAAAAATCCTACTAAAAATGCAACAATTCTCGAAAGTCTTGAAAAATCACTTCCGGTAAAACTTGTTGCAGATATGAACCTTCGGCTTTCAGAAATGAGCCGGATTGAGCGGATTATAGCCGTGGGAATGTCGTTTACCGGGGCGTATATAAACATCAATCCTAATTTCAATACTGAAAACCTGGATCGTCTCGTAAAAGAAAAGCCTCAGGAGGTTACGTCAGAAGAAATCGATAAGATGATTGCGTATTTTCTGAATCGAAGAGACGAGCTAAAAATGAAGAGTACGGGTTGATTTTCCGTAGGTATTCATTAATTTAGTCGTTTTTTAGAACCAAAACTTATGCGAAAAATTATTGTTAAGGGAGAGAATGTTTTAAACGTTCCCAATTTTATTAGCCTTTACCGTCTTCTTGCTTTTCCAGTTATTTTATTTATGGCTTTAACCCACCGCGAAAGCTGGTTTGTAGTGTTAATCTGCATTAGTCTGGTCAGTGATATTCTGGATGGAAACATTGCCCGAATATTTAAAATGCAAACAAATTTTGGCGCTGCGCTCGACAACCTGGCCGATATACTAACTATTATTGTGGCTTTGCTCGGGTTATTTATTTTTAAGTGGAATGATGTCGCACCACACGCGTGGTTTCTGTTTCTGTTTCTCGGAATTTTTGTAATTAGCTACATTATTGCTTTCGTGCGTTTCGGAAAAATACCGGGCTTGCATTTGTATTCAGCTGTTACAGCTGGTTATTTGCAAGGTATTTTCCTTTTTGTACTATTTGCTTTTGGCTTTTACGAATGGCTCTTCTACCTGTCAATAGGTTGGGGAATAGTTGCGTATACCGAGAAATGCTTGGTATTGCTGAAACTCGATGATATTCGAATTGGGGTAAAAGGTTTGTACTGGCTTATGAAGGCAGACGCTTCAAATAAATAAAATTCCAATACAATTTCTAAAAAAAGAAACCCAAATCACTTATCTTTTATTGATAAACGATTTGGGAATCCGTAATAAAATTAGCCGGCAAACTGTTGCCAGCTGAAATTATTGATTAAACATTGTAAGTCGAAGATGCTGTATTTCCACCACGGCCAGTCCAGTTGGTGTGGAAGAATTCTCCACGCGGCTTATCTGTTCTTTCGTAAGTATGCGCTCCAAAATAGTCACGCTGTGCCTGTAATAAGTTAGCCGGCAAACGTTCGCTTCTGAAACCGTCGAAATAGCAAAGTGCCGAAGTAAGTGCCGGTACCGGAATTCCATTTTCTAAGGCTGTAGCACATACACGACGCCATCCGGCCTGAGCTTGTTCCACTTTTTCTTTGAAGAAAGGATCGAGCAACAGGTTAGGCAGATCTGGATTATTGTCGAAAGCCTTTTTAATATCGTTTAGAAATACAGAGCGGATAATACATCCACCACGCCACATCAATGCAATTCCACCGTAATTCAGGTTCCATTCATGTTCGTTGGCTGCTTCCATCATCAGGTTGTAACCTTGTGCATACGAAATTATTTTGGCGCCAAGAAGTGCACTTTCAATATCGTCGATAAATTGTTGTTTGTCGCCTTTAAATTCTGCTTTAGGGCCTTTAACCACTTTTGATGCTTCAACACGCAAGTCTTTTTGAGCTGACAGACAACGCGCAAAAACCGATTCACCGATAAGCGTTAACGGAATACCCAGATCGAGTGCCGAAATGCCGGTCCATTTACCGGTACCTTTTTGTCCGGCAGTGTCAAGGATGAAATCAACGGTTTCTTCCCCGTTTTCATCTTTGTAGCCTAAAATATCGCGAGTAATTTCAATCAGATAACTATCGAGTGATCCTTCATTCCATTTTGTGAAAACCTTGTGCATTTCTTCATTGCTCATTCCAAGCAATTCTTTCAATAACTGATAGGCTTCTGTAATAATCTGCATGTCGCCGTATTCAATTCCGTTGTGCACCATTTTTACAAAATGTCCGGCACCACCTTCGCCAACCCAATCGCAACAAGCTTCGCCACTTTCAACTTTTGCAGCAATCGACTGGAAAATATCTTTTACATGCGGCCAAGCTTCGGGCGTTCCTCCGGGCATAATTGAGGGGCCTTTTAATGCGCCTTCTTCACCGCCGGAAACACCGGTTCCGATGTATAAAAGTCCTTTACTTTCAACGTATTTCGAACGGCGTATTGTATCCGGAAAATGTGAGTTTCCACCATCGATGATAATGTCTCCCGGCTCCAGGTGAGGAATAAGCATATCAATAAGATCGTCAACCGGTGATCCTGCTTTTACCAGCATCATTACTTTTCGCGGACGCTCAAGCGAAGCACAAAAGTCTTCGATAGAGTGCGTACCGATAAAGTTCTTGCCTGCACCCCGGCCATTCACAAATTTGTCGACTTTCTCATGGGTACGGTTGTAAACTGCAACAGTATAGCCATGACTTTCCATATTCAATACCAGGTTTTCGCCCATTACGGCTAACCCAATTAATCCAATGTCTGCTAATTTTTTCATATTCCTTTTTTTTACAATTATTTTAGAATTTTGAATCGTCATTCCTGTGAAAACAGGAATCTTTGGAAGATCCTCTGCCAGATTTTTCCACTTCGGATTCACTTTAGTTATTAATTCATTTTTCCACTCCCGTTTCCATTTTTTCAACCTTTTTTCTCTTAAGATCGCCTGATCAATGTATTTGTAATTTTCGAAATAGACCAGTTTGTCAACGTTATATTTTGAAGTAAAACTCTTATTTTTCTTAGTTCTATGTTCTTCTAATCTTCTCCACAGGTTGTTGGTGACTCCAATGTAAAGAACGCTATTTCTTTTACTTGCTAATATGTAAACGTAAAAGTCATAAGTTCTCATTGTCTATATGTTTTAGTTTCCCGCTTATGCGGGAAAGACAACTACCCCGAAACACGAAATCCAAGCAATTGTAATTTTTCTACTGTTTTTTCTGCAACATTTTTCACTTTTACGGTATGGCTGTTAAACTCACGTCGTACAGGATAATCGCCCCTTAATTTTTCAAATAAGTGAGGACTTTCCTTCAGTGCGTCGTCATCTGTTTCAATGTCGTAAGTTGATAAAACAGCTTCTGCTAATATTGAATATTCACGACGCTGATTACCATCAATTTCAATAACGGGATTTTTGGGCGGTTCCACATTTTTGGGTTCCCAGTCATCAATCCCTAAATTGAAAAAACGGCTGATGGCCTGAACACTCATTTTTGTTCCGTTTGCCTTTCCATCTTTCGAATAGCCAGCAATATGCGGTGTTCCGTATTCTGTTTGATTTAAGAGTTCAAGGTTGATTTCTGGTTCGTTTTCCCAGCAATCAGCAATGTAACCACGTACATCTTGCGCCTCAACTGCGTCGTAAATAGCTTCACTGTTGATTACTTCTCCTCTGCATGAATTAATGATTAACGGATCTTTTGCTAAATTTTGAAAGAAGGTTTCATCTCCTAAATGATAAGTTTTGTCTTTGCCATTCATGTTCAGCGGGACATGAAACGTAATGATATCCGCTTCTTGTTGAATCGTTTTTAGCGAAACAAATTTTTCCGGACCTTCTTTGCGCTCACGAGGCGGGTCGTTCAGCAGAACTTTCATTCCTAGAATTTCGCAGGTTTTGGCTATGCGTGATCCGACATTTCCTACACCTACAATCCCGATTGTTAATCCAGCCAGGTCTTGCCTTTGGCGCATCGACCACGAAAAAAGTGCAGAGGCAATGTATTGGTTTACACTTTCGGCATTGCAGCCTGGCGCATTGGTCCATTTAATTGCTGCGCGTTCGCAAAAATCAGCATCAATATGATCAAAACCAATAGTTGCTGTGGCAATATATTTTACAGACGAACCAGCCAGCAGTTGGCTGTCGCAAATTGTTCTTGTACGTGTAATCAGTGCATCGGCATCTTTAACAATGTCTTTTGTTGTTTCTTTGCCGGGGAGATAAATAACTTCAGCAAAAGGTTCTAAAGCTCCTTTTATATATGGTATTTTATTGTCGATTATGATTTTCATTCTGAAGAGTGCGATTAATAGTGACGGTTGTAATTTTAGAAATTTATTGCGACTTATCTAATTTGTTTATCCAAAACTCTAATGTAATTGTTCATTAAATTAAAAACTGTGACTGTTCACTGCAACTTGTAGTAATCTTTCACAATCTCATCTAAAACCCAACTGGTTCGTGCAGCAGATTCTCCAGTACTAACGCATTTCTCATTTCCGCGTAATTCGTTTACCACCTGTTCTACCAGATTCTGCGAAATATGTTCTGGATTATCAAACTCGAAAGTTTCCGTTCCATTCCCGTTTGTTAATACCAGCGTACCATGACTAAAACAGGGCATGCTTATTTTACCCGATTCGCCTACAATCTGTATAATGTCTTCAACAGAGTTTTTATCTACAACAAAACTCCAGGTTCCGCTTCCAATAACACCCGATTCGTGTTTCCAACTGGCCGAGACTGTGTCTTCGGCAGGGTAGAGGCCAGCAATATTTGCGGCCGCTCCTTTGGCTTCTGTTATTTTTCCAAACACAAAATCGAGGTAATCAAACTGGTGCGATGCCAAATCGAAAAAATGGCCTGCCCCTGCAATTTCAGGGAAAACATGCCAATGCATTTCTTCGGGTTTTTGTTTGCGTTCTGCAGCCTCTTTGTACAGTTTGATATTTACCATTAGCGGTTTGCCAATAGCTCCTGTTTCTACCAATTCTTTAGCTTTCAGATAAGCCGGAAGTGTTCTTCGGTAATAAGCCACCCACAACGGCACTCCTGTTTGTTCAGAGACTTTAAGCATCTCAAGGCACTCGGAATAATGACGAGCCATTGGTTTTTCCACATAAACCGGTTTCCCTGCATTCATCGCTTCAATGGCATAACTGGCATGAGAATCCGGTGGTGTGGCAATATAAACGGCATCCACTTCCGGATCGTTGATCAGCTCCGATGCATTGGAGTACCATTTTCTTATTCCATGCCGTTGAGCATAATCGGCTGCTTTCTCAGCGTTTCGGCGCATTACTGCCACTAACTCCGAGTGATCGAGTTTATAAAATGCGGGGCCGCTTTTAACTTCGGTTACATCCCCAACACCAATAATTCCCCAGCGGATAATATCTTTCTGATTGTTTTTCAAATCCTATGGTTTTTCAGAGTAAGAATCATACAAAGATAACAATGACTGGCGACCGTTGTACTCAACTAATACTCAAATCTGTTTCTGTAAGCCCATAAACCGATTGCGGGATTCGAAATGTAGAATATTTCTTCTCCATCGGGCATGGTATTGTAGCCATCTTTTAATTTCTCAGGATCGTATTTCGCTGTCATTTCATCAAAATCGCCATAAATAAAACCAACACTTTCAATCTCTTCTCTTGTCAGGTTTTCGGGCTTTTTTCCGGGGCAATAAGTAATACTGAAACGCCCTTCGGAAGAACCGTGGATAAGATGAGCTGCTGCTCCCAGATTATTTTGAAGATCTTCGTTTTCCTGTACCAGTTTTAAAGTATGAGGCGTGCCAAAATAGCCGTATTTACGAATCAGCTTATCGATTTGTTTGTCCTCACCAAATTCTTTTAATGCCGGAGCTAAAACAATAAGTTCTGCATCGTCGGCTAAAGCCATACGGGTACGGTAGATACTTTTGTTGCCCAGCCATGTACTTTTAAATTCGGTAGGATCGAGCCAAACCACTGCTTTTTTTATGGGTTGATCCAGCATTTCGAAGTTTACTTCCAACGACAGTTTTGCTGCTTTGTCGAAAACCTCAAAATCATCTCCAATAAACAAACCGTAGGTCTGAAGTTTGCCTTGCTTATTTAGTCCTACAACAGTCTGCACATAAACAATCGGCAGATGATTCGAGAAATTCTCGGAAGCATAGTTAAACACCTTGCGAACCGGAGTGTCGGCACGTCCCATCATTTTTTCCATGCCGTATGCTGCACCGATATAATGGCTTTTGTTGATGCCTTCGGCACCTCCTGTTCCTACAAAAATATTCTTGTTGTAATTGGCCATTCCAACTACTTCGTGTGGTACCACTTGCCCGATTGATAAGATCAAATCGAAATTACCTTCTACAAGCAGTTTATTTACCTGCGCAGGCCATGTATATTCAACCGCGCCTTCAGAAACTTCTTTAATAAATTCTGCCGGAACTGTACCTAAAGTAATTACATCGTTACGCCAGTCGTGTTCGCGAATCAAATTGGCTGGCATTTTTCCAAACATATGGCTGATCTGATCCGGAGTCATTGGGGTATGCGTACCAAGGGCCGGAAGCACATCGGTAAGTTTTTCCCCGAAATATTCCCAGGCAAATTCAGTAAGATCACCTGCTTTTGAGGGCAGACGTGTATAATCGGGAGGAATGGCAAGCACTTTGTTTTTGCCGCCCATTCTGTTCAGTGCTTCAAATAATCCTGTCCTCAGGTCTTCTCTTGAAAGGGAAGTTTCTATTGAGCCTTTTTCGTAGTAAATCATAAAGCCCCTCCTAGCCTCCCCAAGGGGAGGAATTTTAATTGTTTAATTATAATTTTTGTTCATATCGCTTATTCATTTAAGTCCCCCTTTGGGGGATTTAGGGGGCGTTAACGTTTCACCCTGGCATTTCCGCCCCAGATGCTCCATACCTGCTCTTCGTCGGCAGGTTGTGCGTAATCGGTTAAAAAAGTGGTTGCCATAGCTCCGGTAGCCCATCCAAACTGAGGCCACTTTTCAGCATCCCAGCCTTTTAGGATTCCATATAACATTCCACCAACAAAACCATCGCCACCACCAATACGATCTAGAACCGTAATTTTGCGAGGTTCAACTACATGCCAATTTTCGCCTTCGAGCATAATTGCTCCCCACAGGTGCTCGTTTACACTGATTACCTCGCGTAGTGTTGTTGCAAATACTGAAGCATTCGGGAAACTCTCTTTTACTCTTGTTATCAGTCCTTTGAAACCGTCAATTTTGGCTTCGAGTCCTTCTCCTCCTGCAGCAGGCCCTTCAATGCCAAAGCACAGCTGAAAATCTTCTTCGTTACCAATAAGAATATCAGATACTGATGCGATTTCAGTAAAATCCTTGCGAAGCTGTTCTTCGCGGCCTTTCCAGAATGAAGCTCTATAATTCAAGTCGAAAGAAATTCGGGTTCCGTGTTTTTTTGCAGCGCGTGCTACTTCAAGACAGAATTGTGTTGTTTCCGGAGAAAGCGCACCAATTAAACCTGAAAGATGCACGATTTGAACGCCTTCTTCGCCAAAAATCCGTTCGAGGTCGAAATCTTTTGCATTTAAAGTCCGTCCAACCTCGCCGGCACGGTCGTTAAAAACGCGTGGGCCACGCAAGCCGTAGCCGCTATCAGCAATGTTAATCTGATGACGGTATCCCCAGGGATTACCCTGTTCAACTTCCGGCCCTTCATAATCCATGTGGCGGGCGCGCAGGTTACTTTTTATGAATTGCGCGATAGGGCTGCCTTTTACAAAGGTAGTCAGCACTTTTACCGGCATTCCTAAATAGGAAGGGATACTTGCTACATTGGTTTCGGCGCTGGTTGCATACAAGGCAAATTTGTCGCTTGCATGAACAGGTTGTCCGTTTTCAGGTGTGATTCGTGTACCCATGCTGGTAGGAACCAGCATGGAATATTTACAATTTTGTTTTAAATCGATACTCATGTTTTTATTGTTTTAGTTTATTTAATTCAAGTTAGCTCAAGGTTTTTTCAATATTGTCAGACTTCACTGAAAACAGCACCGCTGCGGGCAATTCCCATTTCCAGCCCACGAAGTTCGGCCATTCCTCTTAAAAGTCCAATAGCAGAATAGCCCGGATTTGTTTTTTTCTTCAAGTCATCGAGAATGGTATGTCCATGGTCGGCACGCATTGGTATTCTGTAGTCGGGACGGTACACAGCCTGACGTTTGCGCTGTTCTTTTAAAATGGCCAGCATTACGCCGTACATATCTACATCGCCTTGTAAGTGGCTTGCTTCGTGGAAGCCATTCAGTTCATCGCGTTGCGTGCTTCTCAGGTGAGCAAAGTTCAACTTCGCTCCATGACGTTTTACCATTCCAACCAAATCGTTATCGGCACGTACACCATAAGAACCTGTACACATGGTAAACCCGTTGTAAATACTGTCGTAAATATTCAGCAGAAATTCAAGGTCTTTTTCAGTACTTACCACACGCGGAAGTCCGAATAACGAAAATGGCGGATCGTCGGGGTGAATTGCCAACTTAACGCCCGATTCTTCAGCTACCGGAGCTATTCTTTCCAGAAAATACTTCAGGTTCTCGCGGTAGGTTTTATCGTCGATATCGCGATATTCGTCCAGTTTATCCCTAAACTGATCCAGAGAGTATGATTCTTCGGCTCCCGGAAGCCCGGCAATAATGGTTCTTTCCAGTTCGTAACGTTTTTCCTGGCTCATCGACTCGTAGCGGCTCTGTGCCTTTTTTATCAGGTCTTTATCATAGCTTGCTTCTGCGCCATTACGTTGCAGCATAAAAACGTCGAACGCTACAAAATCAACCATATCAAAACACAAAGCACGGGCACCGTCTTCAAGCTCCATATTTAGTTTGGTACGTGTCCAGTCAACCACCGGCATAAAGTTGTAACACAACACCGGAATGCCAACTTTCCCAACGTTCCTGATGCTTTCAATATAGTTATCGATCAGTTTGTCGCGGTTAGGTTTGGCTTGTTTTATATCCTCATGAACAGGAATACTTTCAATTACCGACCAGGTAAGTCCGCGAGGACGAGGTGGCGTTTGTTCGTCGTCCCATTCAATAAAACGTTTTCTATCTAAAAGCATTTCTTCGCTCCATACTTCTCCGTTTGGGATTTCGTGCAGCGCAGTTACAATTCCTGTAGCTCCTGCCTGTCTGATATCCTGCAACGTTACCGGGTCTGAAGGCCCGTACCATCTCCATGTTTGTTCCAATGACATATTCTAATCTATTTTACTATTGTTCTTTTTCAAGTGTCGTTAACGTTAACGATGCTTAACTTTTTAAAAGCCAGAACAAATGCCCGGCTTTTCCCATTTTCTTTTCTGTTCGTTTAATACTGTTTACACTCCGCCAAATGCGCTGTATCCACCATCAACCGGTATAACAATTCCTGTTATGAAACTCGATATATCGGAAATCAGAAACAACGTTGCGCCTTGTAAATCTTCCGGCTCACCAAATTTCCCCATTGGCGTGTTGTCTACAATTTTTTGTCCGCGTGCCGAGTAGTTTCCTGTTTTTTCGTCGGTTACCAAAAAGCGGTTTTGGTGTGTAATAAAAAAACCGGGAGCGATGGCGTTTACCCTGATTCCTATTTTTGCTAAGTGCACAGAAAGCCATTCGGTAAAATTATTAATCGATGCTTTTGCCGCGGAATAAGCCGGAATTTTAGTCAGTGGTTTGTACGAGTTCATCGACGAAACATTCAGCACAACTCCTTTTTTATTTTTTAGCATATCGCGGGTAAATACCATGGTTGGTAGCAACGTGCCTTTAAAATTGAGTGCAAATACTTTGTCGAAACCTTCCATTTCGAGGCCGTAGAAAGTATCTTCCAGGTTATCCAGGTTTTCTTCCAGAATCTGCTCTATTTTGGTCGTTGCTTGTGGACTGTTTCCTCCGGCTCCGTTAATCAGAATATCAATCTCGCCAAGCTTCTCGTTTATCTCGGCTTTGGCAGCTTCGAGCGATGCTTTGTCGAGTACGTTTGCTTCAACACCAATAACCTCCGATCCTGATTCTGCTGCAATTTCTGCAGCTACTTTCTCTGCCACTTCCTTGTTAATATCGGCAATGGCTATTTTAGTTCCTACTGAAGCAATGGCTTTTACCATAGCGCTTCCCAGTACTCCGGCTCCCCCGGTAATTACACAAACTTTTCCGTTTAAGTCGTTAAATGATAATGGGTTCATCTTATTTATTTGAATTCTTTATAATAATCTACGTTCTCTTTTGTAATAATATCGATCGAAGTATAATTCTCCGCATCAATTTTTCGTTTCTGAACTACGCTTCTGAACAGTTTATCAATCGCATTGTATCCCTGTTCTTCGGGGCGCTGACAAATCAGAAAATGCACCAGTTCTTTTTTCAGGTAATCTACATTCTCTTTTAACAGGTCGTGACCGATTACCTTAATTCCTTTAATTCCCGATTTTTCAATCAGCCTGCCAATTTGAAAGACCTTTGAGTTCGTTACAAAAATGCCTTTGATATCGTTATGTCTGATCTTATCCTCAATTTTTTTCATCCATGCAGCGTCGTCGGTATCCGGTACATCGGTAGTAAATAATGTGTGCGGACAATCTTCGCGTTTAGCAAACCAATCGTAAAAGGCTTTCTCGCGTTGGATGAGGTGGTTCTGGTTATCCATTTCTTTCGCAAAGTGAACCACCAGAATATTTCCGTCCGGAAGGATAAGATCCAGAATTTTTCCCGAAACCAGGCCGCTCTGATACGAATCCTGACCGATGTAACTTAACTGTCCTGCATCTTTTATTTCTGAATCGATAAAAACAAATGGAATGTTTTGTTCTTTCAATGCATCAATGAAATTTAATGCCTCCTTTTTAAAGAAAGGCGCCAGCAAAACACCATCGGGTTGAAGTTTTAGTATGTGGTCGCTTTCTTCCTTAAAACTGCTTGCACTTTGCTGGTTGAAAGTAAAATGCTGAAGCTGGAGCCCGTATTGCGGAAGTTCTGCAATACGTTTTTTTACCCCTTTAAAAGGTTTGTTCCAGTAGCTCTCTTCAGATGGAGGCTGCGGAAACAAAGTGGCAAAAACTGCCGATTTTTTAGAGGCGAGTGTACTTGCCAGAATATTTGGTTGATAGTCGAGTTCTTCAATAATCTCTAGTATTTTTTTTCGGGTAGATTCAGCTACTTCGCCACGCTTGTGTAATACCCTGTCAACCGTGCCGATAGATACTTTAGCTTTTGCCGCAATATCTTTTATTCGTATTTGTTTTTTTGATTCGATAGTAGTCTGTTTTTTAGATTATTATACAGATCTTTTATTTTCTGTGGATACAAAACTAAAGATTTTTTTTATTTTTCGTGTTCGTACACGGAAAATTTATACTAAAATTGTAGAAGTATCATATTTTTATCCGAATTACGAAAAAGAAGGAGTTATTCGTCGCGCTTTTTTGTTTGAAAAATGGCTTGCGGAAAACCTTCTTTCGTACGTTTGAAATAACATTAACCAAAGAAACTAAAATCAAAATAATATTTAAATCTAAACTTAATAATCATGCAAAACAGAAGAGAATTTTTAACCGCCATCGGAACGATCGTTGCCGGAAGCACATTGGCAAATCCTTTAAAAGCTTCAGTTCTGGCTAACGGTAAGTTGAAAGTGGTTTTGGTGGGAACCGGAATTCGCGGAAATAGTTTCTGGGGAAAACGTTTGGTTGACGAATATAGCGATATCCTGGAATTTGTTGCGCTGGTTGACACTAACCCGGGAAGGGTGAAATATGCTGCCGATTATATTGGGGTAGGAGCTGATTGCAAAACTTACACCGATTTTGATGAAATGATTGCCAACCATACGCCAAATCTGATAATTGTAACAACACCCGATGCAACACACCACGAGTACATTATAAAATCGCTGGAAAACGGTGTTGACGTGCTGACTGAAAAGCCGCTAACCACCGACGAAGATAAATGCCAGGAAATATTGGATGCCGAACGCCGCTACGACCGAAAAGTAATTGTAGGATTTAACTACCGTTGGAGCCCGTACAATACAAAAATTAAAGAGTTGCTCGATCAGAAAGTAATTGGCGATTTGGTTTCGGTCGATTTTTCGTGGATGCTGAATACCAGTCATGGTGCTTCGTACTTTCGCCGCTGGCACGGACAACGCGAATGGAGTGGTACTTTGTTGATTCATAAAGCTACCCACCATTTCGATTTACTGAACTGGTGGATTGATTCCGATCCGGATGAAGTTTTTGCTTATGGCGACCTTGAATTTTATGGCGGACGAAGAGAAAAAAGCGGTGTAAACTGCCGCAACTGCGACGAGAAAACTACTTGCCCGTTTTATTGGGACATTACCAAAGACAAAACAGCCTACAACTTGTATGCAAAGCACGAGCAACACGACGGATATATCCGCGACAGCTGCTTGTTTAGGCCAGAGATAAACATTTACGACAAAATGAACGTGAATGTAAAATATGCCAACAATGTATATCTGAATTATATGCTTACCACTTACTCGCCATGGGAAGGCTGGCGTGTTGCTTTTAACGGTACCGAAGGCCGATTGGAAGCATTTTTGGATGTGCCTTACCTGGAAGAAGTACAGCTATCGCAGGAAGAATTGCATGCAGCCGAAATGGATCAGTCGGGGAAAGCTGCAAAAGATTACAAGCCTATAATTCTGCACAAACTTTGGGGAATACAGGAAATGATTGAAGTTGGCTTTAGCAGAGGTGGCCATGGTGGCGGCGACGAGCGCTTGCACGATCAGATATTCCGTAATAACCAGGAGCAGGACGAGTATAAACACATGGCAGGCACACGCGACGGCGCAATGTCGATTTTAATTGGTACTGCTGCCCGAAACAGTATCGAATCGGGGCAACCGGTAAAAGTTGGCAGCCTTACCACATTGCAGCCACGTGCAAAACGAATTGTAACATCGTAGATCGACTTACGATTCGCATTAATATTCCAACGTCCGGGGTGTTGTATCTCTTACAGGTATCGCCCCGGATGTTTGTTTTTATCCTCGTCCCCATGCTTCGGACGCCTCCTTTTTAAAAGAGGACTTTCTTTGGAGGGGGTCTAAAAAGTTATATGAGAATATTCTTTGCTTGCAGATTGAAAGCTAGTTTCTAAAATAGAACATTGATGACTCTGATTTAGCAGATAATCAGAGATAAAATCGAAGAAAATCAGTTGAATCTGCGTTATCTGTGTGCCATTGTTATTAGAATGTAAGTTTTATACTTTTTGTTTTTACTTTTCGGACAGCCTCTTTAAGCGGGATTGATAGTATTGAAAAGACACATATATTTCAAAATTTATTTAGAAACCCTACAAATAGCCCTGTTTGTTGGTATTTAGCTAATTAGCAACTAATTTTAGAAGCACTAATCCAGGTGACACCCAGAACGATTTTGCTGCAGAAGATTTATTCACCCCGGGATTTTTAAATGGAATGTATTGCTGATAGAGGTATAAATGCAGTAGGCTTGTACGTAGGTTGTACACAATTTAACCAAGATAGATGCTAACGAATAAAGAAATAAAAAAACTAAGTATTGAATTCTCAGACAATGGATTATCAGAAGAGGTGATACGTGAGATCCGAAATTCAAAAGTGTGCATCATTGATGACAAAATAGAAGATTTAAAAAGCCTTCACGATGGTTTAAAAAAGGAAGGATTTTCAAATTTAACAAAACACAAGAAGTCCCCATCTGTAAATGATATTCTTAATGAGCACTACGATATTATTCTACTAGATTTGAACGATGTTGCAAACGAAATAACAGAAATGGATGGTTTGGGCATATTACAAATGCTCAAAGAACGAAACCCTTCATTACCGATTTTAGTTATCACAGGCCAAAATCCATCACCAGAAGTTAGAGATATTACAAATATGGCTGATTTAGTAAGAAAGAAGCCAGTTCTTGCATCTGACTTAGCTAATGATGTTGATACAATATTGCGTTCTTATCATGACAAATTCTGGGCTTCAATTTTACTTCTTAAAGAATTAAATTCAATTGATATCGAGCTAAGAAGAAAGCTTTCATTATTTCAAAGGTTTAAACTTCATCAACTTAGAAAAGGTATAGAGAAAAAATTAACTGAAAAGCAGGAAGACATTATTACAATACTTGAAAAAACTCTAAAGCTTTTAAAATCTGTAAAATCTGGAACGTCAGCGATTAGCAAACTAACCACAATATTTATCAATAATGCTTAATATCAAGGAAGTAATAAAGTCTGTTAATGCAACGATTAGTAAAAATTCAAACAAATATTATTCATCAGTTGTGGTTAGAGGCACGAGTAAACCAAACTATAATAATGGAATCAACCAACCTAAAATCTGTTCGTTAAACCATGGCCAGTGTAAGCAGTTTTATATAAAAAGTGCCGAAAAAGATATATGGGAAAGTACATGTCCGTTTGGGTTTACAGTATCAAAGAAATCTTTCAATACTGCATCTAATTATGGTAGGATATCAATTTTTTCCCTTGTTGATTTTTTAAAGCTTAATGATATTGAAACTAGACTGTCTGGATTACCACGCAAACAGAAGCCTTTGAAACAAGATATTATTAAAGAATTAAATTCTTTCAATTTTGATAGAGAAAGCCATGTTAATAATAAAAACTATGTACATGGTCTTTTAGAAACCCTTCTTATAGGAAGAGTGGGCTTAACGATTCAATCAATCTCACACCAATTCTTCACTCCTCTACAAGGAGCAATGAGTGATGTTAAGAACATTGAAAACAGTATAGATGTGGTAGAATCTTCTCAAAGGCTATCTACAAACTTTAGAGCGCTGAATAAACTAGCAACTGAAATTCAATTAATATTATCTGTATCTGAGGAATTAAACTACAATATGCTCAGAAGGGTAACAGTACATAATATGGTAAGTGAAATATTTGAATTATTACAAGCAAGTGCAAATGAGAAACATGTTAGGTTAGTTCAGTCATACAATCATGGAGCAAAAAGTGTTGATGCAATTCCTGCCCAGTTAAATATTGTATTATCTAATATCATCTCCAATGCCGTAAAATACTCTTATAATGGTACGAACGAAAATATGTTAGAGGTAAAAGTCGATTACAAAACTACTGATGACCATTTAATTATTAAGGTGATTAATGAAGGCTGCAAAATAACTGAGGAAGAAATAGAAGACCGACTCATTTTCAATTTAACCTATAGAGGTGATTACAGTGGAGATAGGCAAAGACCTGGATCCGGAAGCGGACTGTATATATCCGAGCAAATAGTAAAATCACATGGAGGTTCAATTGATGTTAAGTCTAGTTTTTGTGGGGGACTTGTACAGTGTGGAACAGACAGATACCGAAATGTTTTTTATATAAATTGGCCAATTATAGTTGAAGAATAAAAACTGAGTATTTCCCTCGCTGGCCCTCGCTGACAAGAATTTAAAATCCATACTCTGGCAGTTAAACCTGAGAAATAGGATGTTATGTATTTGTTTTATCCTGAGTGTTTTAACAAAACTTGTAGCTTCTTAAACCGGATTAACATAATAATGTATTTTCTTTGTTTTAATAAAAACCAATAACATGAAAACCAAACTCACTTTCTTGTTCATCATCATCTGCTTCGTTGTAAATGGGCAAAGTCCACAATTACAAGCGCTAGGCAAACTTTACATGTCAGGAAAATATGACCAGGTAATTACTGAGGCAAATGAATTGTTAAAAAGTGACCCCGAGAACACGGATTATAAAGTGATTTTAGGGCGGGCATTAACAGATATAGGAAATTATACTGAAGCAATACCACACCTGCAATTTGCTGTTGATAATGATAATTCATGGAGAAAGGCGTGGGGGCTTGGCTATTTGGGTACTTGCTATTATATGCTTTCCGAGTATGAAAAATCCGAGTCGGCTTTAAGGTCGTGTATAAATTTAAATGCCACAAAAAATGCTACAAATTTCTCAGCCAGAAAAGTTGGTGTTTTGGGATACGATGAATTTTACAAAACCTGGACAATTAAAGAGTCGAAGAATATTCGTTTTCATTTTCAAAACATGAACGACGATGAAATTCAACGATATATTGAATCAAGAGAAAATGCTTTCGAAGAAATTAATACGTTTTTTGAAAGTTCTTTACCTAAAAAGATCGATTTCTTTGTATGGGATTCAAGAGATGATGCAAAACGAATAGTTCATGCAGATTTAGGTTTTGCAGAGCCTCCTTGTTGTATAATACACTCGCATTATCAACAAACCAGGGGACATGAGTTAACACATGTAATTTCGAATTACACCTCGGCCATTTCTACCAAGACCCGGTTTATAAATGAAGGGACAGCCGTTTGTTTCGATCAATCCAATCAAAACAGGAAAAATAAGGTGAAAAACTGGATTAGAACAAACGATAAGAAAATTGAAATTAAGGACATTTGGGAAAATGGAAGAGAATATCCTGTAGAAATATTATATCCTTTAGCCGGGCTATTTGTTCACGAGCTTATCGACGAGTATGGAAAAGATAAGTTTCTGGAATTTTTTAAGAATCAGACTTATGAAAATGCCCAATTGGTATATGGCACGGATCTTTTTATGTTTATAAAAGAATTTGAAAATAAAATAAATATATAAAACCTCTTAGGAATATTAAGTGCATCAACCGTTAGAATAGATATGATAAAAATACGAGAAGCAAATAGCAATGATTCGGGTGTAATTTTTAATTGCATAAACGGATTGGCAGAACATGTAAATCAAACTGAACTTGTAACAGCAACGGAGAATGATATTAAGGATATTGTGTTTAGTCCGGATAGTCACGTGAAAGTTTTTGTAGCAGAAAACAACAACGGGGAGATTTACGGCTACGCTTTGATTTTTAAGACCTTTTCGACATTTAAGGCGAAAACCAATTATTTTATTGAAGACTTATTTGTTTTTCCTGCATACAGGAGCCTGGGAATTGGTTCTACATTATTCAGTTATATCCGAGAATACGCAGCAAAACAAGGTGCGGGTAAAGTTGAGTGGTATGTGAATAATGCAAACCAGGGCGCCATTGATTTTTATCGGAGAATTGGCGCTAAAGAACTTGATTATAAATCAATATTTTATTTCGAAACCAAATAAAGGTAGTACATATTTATACTCGTAATTCATACTATTGAAAAGTGACTAAAAAAACTTTTGGCTCGGATTTGTAAACAGCACCTACCTCAAAATACTATTGATTTCCACCACCGGCATATTTTCCAAATCCTGCATGGCGTTAATTAACCCTACTTTTTGGTATTTGGGTAGATCGGCAGTTGTAATTCGGCAAACTTTTATTTGCCCTTTTTCCAGTAAATGGGCGCGTTGTGTGCCGGGTAAAAGCGGGGTGTTGGGAGTCCACCAATGGGTGCCGTCGAAAAACACCAGGTTGGCAGTAAAGCTGTCTGTTATACAGTCGTTTTTTACAATCAGTATATCATCGGCATCGCCCCGTTGATTGTAAAGCGTTTGCAGTAACTGGCGGTTTTCGTATTTGTATGCGTAATCAATGTTATCGGCTTCTACTAATTTCAGGCTTTTTACCGAGCGGTATTGATGGGGTAGAAATTCAATCTTCTGGATATTGGCGTTGTAAAGCACCCGGCAACGAAACAGTCCTGTTTGTGCAAATTCCGGCACCTCAATTATTTCAGCCAGTGCCATCGGTTGCGCATCAGGGAAAAACTGTTTCCGCGCCAAATTAAAGCGGCTTTGGTGAAAAGGCAGGTTATAGAGTTGCCCGTCGAGGCATTTTATGGTTTCAAGTAATTGCATGTTTATTTAGCTACAAGCTTCAAGTTTTAAGCTACAAGTTCAATTTGTATCAATCTTTAACCGGGATATATACTTTCTTCAACAGTTCTTGGTATTCTTTTTCAGCTTCGCTCATAAAGGTAATTCCACCGCCACTTTTGTACACCAGTTGTCCGTTTTGGTTTTCAATGTAGCGGATTAGCACACAGCTGTCGAGGTTTTCTCCATCAAAATACCCGAAAATTCCGGTGTAAAATCCACGCTTGTATTGTTCGGCTGCTTTTATAATCTCAACGGTTTTCTTTTTTGGTGCACCTGAAATGGAGCCTGCCGGAAGCATGGTAAGAATAATATCACCAATACGGGAGGCATAGTTTTCGGGCAAGTTCCCGCTAATCTTCGAGCTCACCTGCCACAAGTCGCGCCGGTTGGTTTTCAGGCGTTCGAGGTAACGGAATTTTTCTACCCTAACGTTTTCGGCCACCAAACTCAGGTCGTTTCGAATCAGGTCGACAATGGTATTGTGCTCGGCCAGTTCTTTCGAATCATTCAGAATCAATTCTTTGGCATTTTCAATACTGGCATCCATCGTTCCTTTCATCGGAAACGATGCAATTATTCCATCGTTGATCTGCACAAACGCTTCGGGCGAAAAACACACAAAACGATTTTTGAGAAGCACTTTGTAGCGCGCCTCGCTAATACAGAAAATCTCTTCCAGCGACAAGTTGGTAGCAATCTCGGTTTGCTGTGTAAAATTCAGTAAATAAGTATCGCCGTTATGAATGTGCTGTTGCACCAGGTCGTATCCTTTTTTGTAAGCGGGAAAACTTACCGGTTTGGTTTCCCATTTTTCAATGCTAAGTTTTTCGTGCTCAAATGAACAGTTTTGTGCACGGTTGGTTTGCCACAGAATCTGCTCAGTATCTTCGGGCGAAAAGAGATAAGCTTCATTTCCTTCAAAATCAATAAGAAAAGTAAATGCTTCGCCTTTTTTGCCATGGGCATTCATTTGTTGCACTATTTCCTGTTTCATTTTCATCCCGGCGCAAAGTTAAAAAAAGCTGCGAGCTATGAGTTGCGAACTTCAGATCGCTTCGGTCTCCTTCCTTAGAAGGTTCCCTCGCGAAGACAAGGTTTATAGGAACAAACGCCGCGGACACCAATTCACATGTACTAGCATTATTTCTGTTGTCCGCGGGTTGTTGGATAGGAGCCTGTCATTGCGAACCGATCCCGACTCGGGAGAGGTGAAGCAATCTATCTTATTATTTTGCATTAAAGCATTCGTGCAATCGTAGTTCGGTTCTTCAATCTCTCAATCATTCAAATTCTAAGTACTGTTCCACGGCTATTCCCGCCAATATTTCTATTTTTACAGCAAATTCAGCACAGATGAACATTGGGGAGAATATTACAAGCATAAAGAAGAATTTACCTGAAGGCGTAAAACTGGTGGCCGTTTCGAAAACAAAGCCCGAAGAAGATATTTTGGCGGCTTACGATGTGGGGCAGCGCATTTTTGGCGAAAACAAAGTGCAGGATCTGACGCGAAAATACGAAGAACTACCAAAAGATATTGAGTGGCATTTTATTGGCCATCCGCAAAGCAACAAGGTAAAATACATTGCTCCTTTTATCAGTCTTATTCATGGAGTAGATTCAGTTAAGTTACTGAAAATGATTGATAAAGAGGCGAAGAAAAATGAGCGAATGATCCGGTGCTTGTTGCAGTTTCATATTGCTGAAGAAAGTACCAAATTTGGTTTGTCGGCTGAAGAAGCCAGGGAGATTCTGACGAGCGACGAGTTTAAGGCACTAGACCATGTGGAGATTGTTGGCGTAATGGGAATGGCAACTTACACCGACGATGAGAACCAGATTAGAAAAGAATTCAAATCGCTAAAAAAGATCTTTTCGGAGCTAAAGAATGAATACTTTTCAGAAGCCGATTCTTTCTGCGAGATTTCGATGGGCATGTCCGACGATTATCCGCTGGCGGTAGAAGAGGGTAGCACCATGATTCGGGTGGGAAGTAAAATCTTTGGCGCCAGAAATTATTAGAAATAAGAAAGAAAGCATAAATTCGAACGATAAAATAGAAAATCAACATTAAACATATTTTGATGGCAAATTTAGAAACTACATACCTGGGATTGAAACTGAAAAATCCTTTGGTAGCTGCGAGTTCGGGACTTACGAGTTCGGTTGAAAAAATCAAGGAACTGGCAGAAGCCGGAGTTGGAGCGATTGTATTGAAATCGATTTTTGAGGAGCAGATCAACAACGAGATTAGCAGTTTAATGCACAATCAATACAATACGTCTTATCCTGAAGCCGAAGATTATATTCGCAACTATACGCGTGACAATACGGTTACCAAGCACCTTGAGCTGCTGAAAAAAGCGAAGCAAGCTGTGGATGTGCCGATTATTGCCAGTGTAAATTGCATTAGCTCGTCGGAGTGGACAAGTTTTGCCAAAGATTTTGAAGAAGCCGGTGCAGACGCCATCGAATTAAATATTTTTTACCTGCCAACCGACAGGCACGAAAAGCCAGGTGTGGTTGAGCAACTTTACCTGGATGTGCTTAAAAAAGTGAAGCTTGAAGTAAGTATTCCTGTCTCGGTGAAGTTTGGTATTCATCACAGCAATATTATCGGAATGGCCGATAAACTAAAGGGAGCGGGAGCTGCAGGTATTGTAATGTTCAATCGTTTTTACGAGCCGGATATTAATCTCGATACGCTTGAAATGACAGCTTCAGAGGTGTTTAGTTCGCCATCGGATATTCGCCGTTCGCTACGTTGGGTTGGTATTGTTTCATCATCGGTAACTCAATTGGATATTGCGGCTTCAACAGGAATTCATGATGGTGGCGCTGTAATTAAGCAACTACTGGCCGGTGCACAAGTTGCGCAATTGTGTTCTACTTTATATGTGAACGGAGCCGGGGTGCTTACCTCGATGATTGGTGATTTGGAAACTTTCATGAAAAAGTGGAATTTCAAAACCATTGACGATTTCCGGGGACGACTTTCGTACAAAAATATACCCGATCCGCTACTTTACGAGCGTTCGCAGTTTATGAAATATTTTTCTGGAAAGAAATAGACAACACCATTTATGAAAATTACTAAACCGGTATTTGTCATCTTTGTTTTTGCATGGTTTGCAAGTGTCGGTTTTGTATGTGCTCAGACTTCTTCTACTCCACCAATTATAGAAAATCCAAATCGGGATGTAGTCCTTTATTGTTCTGATCCTGTTGCGGTGGCTCCTGCAATTTCCGTTGAGAATATTCAGATTAACGAGGCCGGTGAAGGCATGAAGATCTCGATATCGGATTATAAGAGGGGAGAAGATATACTTGAGTATGATAAGGTAGGTTCATTTCAGTACAGTTGGAACGAAATCAGCGGTTATCTCGAAATTACCGGGATTGGTACCGATGAAGCTTATGAAGAAGCTGTCTCAAAAGTGTACTACCGAAATACTTCGTCTAGCCCCACAACCGGCATTCGCTCCTTTTCCATTAGTTTGAGCGATGCTGATTATTTACCGGCTACCGATCATTTTTACCGTTTTGTTCGTCAGTACGGCATTAGCTGGAGTGCTGCGCGTTCAACTGCTGAGTCGATGGATTACTATGGTTTGCAAGGGTATCTGGCAACTATTCGATCGAGAGCCGAGCAGGATTTTATTTCAACGAAAACAGAAGGTACGGGTTGGATTGGAGGTTCTGATGCGGAAACAGAGGGAACCTGGAAGTGGGTTACCGGTCCGCCAGAGGACAGAGTGATCTTTTGGCAAGGCGGGAATGTAAATGGACAGTATACACACTGGGGATCAGGAGAGCCCAATAATATGGGCAACGAAGATTATGCGCATGTATTGTATCATATACAAGGCGAAAAAGGATTTTGGAACGATTTAGCTGTTGTCGGAGGAGGAGGAGACTACACGCCGCAGGGGTTTTTGGTTGAATTTGGAGGTATGCCTGGCGATCCTGTATTAAAACTGTCGGCAGTAGCCAGAGTTGAAATTAGAGATAGCGAACATCCTGTTCTGGACAAGAACATTTTCAGTCCTCTTTTTTGCGGAACAATGCAAGATGATCTTCAATTGGCTTTTACAAACGGTATTCCGGCAACTACGCTTACTGCACTGGATCCGTCTGTTATTGTAACCAACGAAACGAGTAAATCCCCAAACATACAAGTTCCTGCTTATGGGAATTACTATTTTCGCTTGGACATGATTGATAACGTAAGCTGTCCGTACACCGATACGATTATGCTTGGGTTTCATAATCAGCCGGCAGCAACTTTTAACCTTGATTCCAGCGAGTGTTATGGCTACAATATTCAGCTTGAATTTACGGGCAATACTGAAGAAGATGCCTATTTTACCTGGTACTACAACGAAAGTGAATTCTCTTCGGATGTAAATCTTGATAGTGTGAAAATTCCTTTGGGGTTCGAAAATATAGAAAGAACTGTTGGGTTGAAAGTAGATGAACAAGGCTGTATTGATTCAACGTTGCAGGAGGTAAAAGTAAAACCAGATATCATTGTTTCGGCGGAGAATACAGTCGGTTGTTCGCCGTTGCAAGTTGATTTCACAGCTGCTACAAGTAAACCCGCTCATGCTTACAACTGGAGTTTCTCTGACGGAAACAGCTCTGATGAGCAGAATCCACTGAATACATTTTTGAACCCTGGTGACAGTATCGCCTTTTTCGATGTTACATTAACAGTTTTTGCTGACGACGGCTGCGACAACACTGCACTTTATGAAGACTTGGCAGAAGTTTACCCGGTGCCTACTGCGGCTTTCGATTTAAGTTCTGTTGAAGTGTTGATTACCGATCCCGAAGTTGCTTTTACAAATACCAGTCATGCTGCAAGCATTTATTATTGGGATTTTGGAGATAGCTCGATGGTTTCAAATGAGCTTGATCCCGTGCATCGCTACAGTGCCATGAATTTTTATCCGGTTACTTTGGAGGTTCAAAATGACTTGGGTTGTGCTGATACAATTACGAAATATGTAACTGTAACTTTCGATCGCTTGTTTCCGCCCACTGTTTTCTCTCCAAATGCTTCATTGGAAGAAGATCGTGAATTTCGTTTGTATGGAGAAGGTGTTACCGATGCCGGTTACCAGTTGCTTGTTTTTGATCGTTGGGGAGGAATTGTTTTCGAATCCAATAGCCAAACCATTGGTTGGGACGGTAAAATGGAGAACGAAGAATTTGCCCCGGCAGGTGTTTATACGTGGGTGTTACAATACACCGATTTTATCGGAGAGAAGCACAAGCAGAAAGGAACGGTAAGCCTGCTTTTTTAAGACAGATAAAAGATTATCTAACATGCTTTAGAAAAATTTAACTTGGTTTTCGAAACCATTTGTTCTAGCTTTTGTATATCAAAAAAAACGGAAGTTATGAGGAGATTGGATTTGATAGACAGAGAAGTTTCCAGAAGAAATTACCGCGTATTTAAAGGTTACACCGTAAAAACAAAACGTAAAACTGAGATATTGGAACAGCATTTTGTTGTTCCATGGGAAATGGCGCACGACGATTGTAAAAAGTCGTTTAATTAAATCATGGGGATGAGTAAGCTGTTTCTGACCGGTTTTGTACGTTTTGTTCCAAGGAAAAACGTCAAAGATATTTCGTGCGACCCGTAGCTGTAATTGGATAATTTCGATAATGTATAATCGAAACTGTAACCGAATTGGAATTTTTCGTGTGCAAATCCCACTAATGCGATAATGGCATCCGGCCTTACATCAAGATTATTTCTAAACCACCCGCCAAACAGAAACGATTTTTCAATCATGTACATTCCCAGATTCAGCTGTTTGAAACTACCTTGTTGTTGGTAAATTATGTTTGGCGACAAAGTAAATTCGCGCGAAAGCAAACCATGATGTAATTTTCGGGTTCTGCTTCCTGCCTGCACGGTTATTTTCATCGGTACTTTCCCTTTCTGATCGCCATCAACAATCGATTCGTCAGGCTGTGTTAAATGATGCACGCTTGCGCCCCAGAATACCCGCCGGTATTGCCCAAGCGTTCCCACAGCAAAGTCAGGATATGTTTTTCCGGCTTCAGACCCAGTAAAGGGGAAGTTGCCCGAAATTTGCCCCGAGATCTGATCAATATCTGATGGAAATACCAATCCATTCAAATCAAACTGTTTATTTACAAGGCCGCCTTGCAGGCCGAAAGTCATAAATGCGTCCATTCCGAGTACGACATGATGCGAGTAGCTAAAAATGGCCGATGAGGTATTTATAATATTGTTGGGTTCGCGGTCGTAATACACCTGAATGCCAACACCCGACTTTTCATTTTTCAGCAAGCGGTCGTAAGACAACGAGTAGGTAGTAAATGAATTTCCTTTTCCCGGCCATTGGTTTCTGTAGTTAACAACAACACGTTGGAGTTCTGAGGTGCCTGTGAATGCCGGGTTCATAAACAAGGGGTTCGCATAAAATTGCGAATACGAAGGATCTTGCGCATAAAGAACCTCAGCGATGAAGCAAAAAACAAAGATTAGTTTTATGAATCTCATTGATACAAACCCTCTTAAGAGATCGCCAAAATACAAAACATTTTTACCTTTTCCTTGTAGCCCAAGGATTAATTTGGGAGTAGTCTGTGCGGGGAACAAGGAGTTGAAGTGTTAGTTCTCCCGTAAATCCAATTTCGTCTGAAATACCCGGCATTCCTGCTCCTGCACTTAAATTGATACGGAAGTTTCTCTGTGCAATTCCAAAGGTTCCGCCCATTGTGTGAATGTTGTTTGTGAGATCACTTTGAATAAATGCTCCCAGCGTGTTCGTTGTGTGTTTTATGTAGGCATGAAAACGACTCAGGAAGAAATCTTCCTGGTAAAATACCAGTAATTCCGGAACAAAAACATATGGTTTAGATCTCAATCCATTCTTGTATCCTTCTTGGTTTCTCGCAATATACAAGGTCGCATTTGCCGGAAAGGCATCTTCGGTTTCTTCAGTGTCGGTAGCCAGATCAAATTTTAGAGGAATTCCCGCAGTAATTCCCCAGCGGGTAGTGTGGGTATCCCATAAAAACGAGAACCGGGGTTTAAACATAAAATATCGGAGAGATTCGGCTCCGGGGGGATTCGGTTGCTTGTCGGGATCAATCATCACGCGGTCGAGCATTCTAACAAACATCTGTTTTTGGGCAAGAAGGATATTGGCATTGAGGCCAAAGCGGATATTTCCGTTTTCTGTTTTCTTTGGAAAACCGGAATATACAAATCCCAGTTCAGTGGTACTAATGTTTCGTTTTCCTATAATTCCCTGTTGAAAGATGATTCCGACGCCTCCTTTTAGCTTGTCAGAATAGGTGTTGTAGGTGACGAATAAAAGATTGTAGGCCTGAGCGGTATCTATATTGTAATACTGATTACCGACATGTATTTTGGTAAGGTTGTCGAGGCCCGCAAAGGCTGGATTAATAAGTAAAGAGTTTGAGAATGGTTGCAGCGGACTTTCGTTTTGAGCATGAGTAATCAAGCTGCAAAAGTTAAGCAGAAGTACAAGCCCTATTTTTATCCCAAATTTCAAATTGAATAACAGAATTATGTCATCCTGAGAATTTCTTCCAGAAAGTATTGTTTTTGTTCACCGGCATTCTTTAAAGCACCGGCTATTTTAAGCTTTATCGGCTTTATTTCTTCTAACGGAGGAAACTGCTCAAAATTTTCTATAACAGTAAAAGCTTCAAAAGCTATTTCCCATTCTTCATTGATAACCAAATCGGTAAACACTTCGAAATAAGCACTAAAATCCATTCCGTTTTGCCAGCAAGCCATTGTCATTTCTTTTCGGATTGATGCATATTTTGGATTTTGTAAGACTTCAATAAAAACCGGAATTGTTTCCTTGTCTTTTATTGTTCCTAAAAGCTTAAGGATTTCTTTCTGCACATTTTCTTCTGCATTGGCCAAAAGCAGTTCGAACAAAATAGGGAGATAGCTTTTGTTTCCACTTTCTTTTAACGACTGAACAGCCGAGATTACTGTTTCTGAATTTGTAGAGAAAAGTTTATCGCGGAGTGCGGTATTTATTTTTGGTTGCTTCATTTTATTAAATTTCGAGAGTGCAAATTTACATTTTAAAAAAAGCTAAAACAAAGTGCTGAGATAAATGTTTGCCGATAAACTTTACCTTTGCCTGACTGATGAGAAACGTCGAAGAATTAAGAGAAGCGCACGTTGGGCGATTGATGCTCAAGTATTTCATTCCTGCCTTTGTTGGTGTATTTGTAAATGCGCTCTATAATATTGTCGATCGTATTTTTATTGGCCAGGGAGTAAGCGCAGAGGCGCTTTCCGGTATTTCGGTGATCTTCCCGGTTATGCTGATCATGATGGGATTTGGCATGCTGATCGGAATAGGTACTAGTGTTTACGTTTCAATTAATCTAGGGAAAAAGGATTTTGAGCGGGCAGAAAAGACTCTGGGCGTTGGATTTGGACTCATGATTTTAGCTTCGGTGGTGATTATGATCGTTACGTATTCGCTGAAAGTTCCTATTCTTCGTTCGTTTGGCTCAACCGACGAGACTTTTCAATATGCTAACGATTACCTTGATATTGTACTCGCCGGTGTAATGTTTATGGTAGTTGGCTTTTCCATGAATAATGTAATTCGATCGGAGGGGAATGCAAAGATTGCAATGATTTCGATGTTGCTGAGTTCGGTTACCAACCTTATACTGGATCCAATATTTATTTTTGGTTTTGATATGGGCGTAAAAGGCGCTGCTTACGCCACTATAATTTCCATGTTTGTTTTGATGGTTTGGGTGTTGTATCACTTTCTGAAAAGCAACCGTTCGGTTGTGAAGTTGCATTTTAAATATGTGCGTTTTGACAGGTATATTACCTGGGAAATACTGGCGATAGGGATGGCTCCTTTTTCCATGCAAATTGCCAGCAGTTTTGTGCAGGGATTGCTTAATAAAAAGCTGATTGCTTTTGGAGGCGACCTTGCAGTTGGCGCAATGGGGATTATAAATTCGGTTTTAACACTTGTAATTATGGCAATTGTTGCGCTGAATATGGCATCGCAACCTATAATCGGTTTTAACTACGGAGCAAAGTCGGTTAGCCGGATTAAACAGACGCTTAGAATCACACTGATTGCAGCCAGCTTAATATCTGTTTTCTTTTTTGGCGTGCTGGAGCTATTTCCTGGTGTAATTATAAAGATATTTAACAACGATAGCGAGACTTTATACGAGATTGCTGAACGAGGTTTAAAAGTGGTTGTACTGGTGATGCCGATTATTGGTTTTCAGGTAGTGGCCTCCAATTTCTTTCAGGCAATCGGAAAAGCCGGGCTGTCGCTTTTTGCCACTTTGTTTCGGCAGGTGATTTTGCTGATTCCGCTATTGTTTATTTTACCTGGCTTTTGGGGAATCGACGGAATTTGGTTTAGTTTCCCGATCTCGGATACTTTATCGGCGGTGGTGGTGGCTTTTATTCTTTACCGCGAATGGAAACGTTTACCTTTAATTGTTAATGGCAGTAATGCGTAAAAAAATATTCTTAATATTCGCATCGATAGCCTGGGTGCTGGCATTTATAATCTTTTATGTCGTCTATCCTGATTGGCTAACAAAAGGACTGTCTACCCACATTCAGTTTCCATTGGGAACTATTATTTCCTGGAGTTTGCTTGCCGTTTATGCAGTTATTCTGCGCAGTTTGGTATCCAATAACCCGGATAAAAAATCCCACTCAATTGCGAGGAAGATACTTTCTGTAAATATCATTTTTGCAATCTCATGGGGATTGATTTCTTTTTTTCTGTCGGGTAACTGGGCTTTAGCTTTTCAGAATTCCAAACAAAACTTCAAGATATGGATAGGCATTACAAGCCTGATTTTTTTTCTGCCTCTCGTTGTTTATTTTGTTTTGACGATCTATAGGTTATTTGCCCGGATTATCCGCCGTTAATTTTTCTTTTAGCGCTTGTCCGGTGTAAGATTCCGAAACTTCAACCAGTTCTTCCGGTAGCCCTGCAAAAACTAGGTTACCTCCTTTTTCGCCACCTTCAGGGCCTAAATCAACAATCCAGTCAGCACATTTTATAATTTCCATATTGTGCTCAATAATCAGAATTGAATGTCCGCGCGAAATCAACGCATTAAAGGAATCGAGCAATTTCCGGATATCATGAAAGTGCAACCCGGTTGTGGGCTCATCAAAAACAAAAAGCGTTGGTGCATCTTTTTCTTTTGCCAAAAACGAAGCCAGTTTTACACGCTGACTTTCTCCACCTGATAATGTACTGGAGGATTGTCCGAGTTTGATATAGCCTAAACCTACATCTTGCAGCGGTTGCAAGCGTTTGGTTATTTTCTTCTCTGTCGAAGATTTTCCTGTTTTAAAAAGTTCGATGGCTTGATTTACAGTCAGATTCAACACATCGTCGATATTCATATCATTGTAGCGAACCTCAAGAATATCTTCCTTAAATCGTTTTCCACCACAGCTCTCACATACCAGAAAAACATCCGCAAGAAATTGCATCTCTACTTTTATTGTTCCTTCTCCCTGGCACTCGTCGCAACGTCCACCATCAACATTGAATGAGAAATGAGACGGTTTTAAGCCCTGAATTTTTGCAGCCTGTTGTTCCGAGAATAATTTCCGGATTTCGTCGTAAGCTTTCAGGTAAGTTACCGGATTTGACCGCGATGATTTTCCAATCGGGTTTTGATCGATAAATTCCAGTGCATCCAGCATTTTGTAATCGCCACGAACGGCATCGTGCTTTCCTGTTCTTTCTCCATAACCACCCAAAATTTTGGTAAGGGCAGGCGTTAGTATTTTTGAAACCAGCGACGATTTTCCTGAACCACTAACACCTGTAATAACAGTCATTGTATTGAGTGGGAATTTTACCGTTAGGTTTTTGAGGTTGTTTTCGCGTGCTCCTACGATTTCAATATAGTTGCTCCACTTTCTTCGTTGAGATGGAACTTCTATTTTTTCTATACCTGTCAGGTATTTTGTGGTCAGACTTTCCGGTTTTTCTGCAAGCTGCTGGTGATTTCCCTGAAAAACAACTTCACCTCCATGCTGGCCGGCAAGCGGGCCAATGTCAATTACTTCATCGGCAGCGCGAATAATTTCTTCGTCGTGCTCAACTACCAGCACTGTGTTTCCTATTTTTTGTAACTGGCGCAGTACATTTATCAGTTTATCTGTATCACGTGAATGTAAACCAATACTTGGCTCGTCAAGAATATAAAGCGAACCGACAAGGCTACTTCCCAGCGATGTGGCCAGGTTAATTCGTTGTGATTCTCCACCCGACAATGTTGATGAAAGCCTGTTGAGCGTAAGGTATCCTAATCCAACATCATTTAAAAACGCAAGTCGGTTGGTAATCTCAATCAATATTCGTTTTGAGATTTCTTGTTCGTGTTTGCCCAATTTCAGTTCGCTAAAGAAAGTCTTAAGATCAGCAACCGGCATCAGCACTAATTCTTGTAGCGATTTGCCAGCGATTTTTACATACCCGGCTTCTTTTTTCAAGCGACTGCCTTTACACTCTGGACAAATGGTTTTGCCTCTGTAACGCGACAGCATCACCCGGTACTGGATTTTATAGCTGCTTTCTTCCAAAAATTTGAAAAAGCGATTTAAGCCTTTAAAATATTTATTTCCTGTCCAAAGCAGAAACTTCTGCTCTTCCGTAAGTTCGTAATACGGTTTGTGAATGGGAAAATTGAACTTCTCGGCACTATAAATTAGCTCGTTTTTCCATTCGCTCATTTTTTCTCCTTTCCAGCAGGCAATAGCATCCTGGTAAATCGAAAAAGATTTATTCGGAATAACAAGGTCTTCGTCAATACCAATTACTTTGCCGTAGCCTTCGCAGGTTGGGCATGCGCCTACCGGGTTATTAAAACTGAAAGTGTGAACGGTTGGCTCTTCAAACTCAATTCCATCGGCTTCAAAACGATTTGAGAACTGTTTCTCACGTGTGCCTTCATCAAGGTAAACTTTTACTACACACGTACCGTTGCCTTCAAAAAAAGCAGTTTGTACAGAGTCGGCAATACGGTTTTGGGTGTCTTCATCACTTTTAACAGCTAAGCGATCAATAACAAGACTACAGCTGCCCTTGCAAAAATCTTCCGATTTAGTTTTTACGAGCTCATCAATACGTTTTATCTCATCGTTTGTTTCGATACGCGAGAAACCCTGCTGCATCAATAATTCAGCTTCCTCTAAAATCGATCTGCCATTTTTCGCAGTTAGTGGAGCACCAATAAAAAAGCGTGTGCCTTCATCAAAAGTATTTAGGTAATCAACCACGTCGGAAACACTGTTTCTACTGACTTCCTCTCCCGAAACCGGCGAATAAGTTTTACCAATCCGGGCGTACAAAAGTTTTAAGTAGTCGTAGGTTTCTGTTGAAGTTCCTACTGTTGAACGTGGATTTCTGGTGTTTACCTTTTGCTCAATTGCAATGGCCGGTGGTATTCCGTTTATAAAGTCCACTTCGGGTTTGTTGATTCGCCCGAGAAACTGTCTGGCATACGAAGACAAACTTTCCACGTACCTGCGTTGTCCTTCCGCAAATAAGGTATCAAAGGCCAGAGATGATTTTCCCGAGCCCGAAACACCGGTAATTACGATGAACTTGTTTCGTGGTATTTTTAAACTAATGTTTTTAAGATTATGTACCCGTGCGTTCTGTATCTCAATATATTTGGCGTTTTTGCTATTCGACATAATTTTCTTTGAAATGCAATAAAAAGTTCGAAAAACTTGTATTTTTCAGTAAAATGTTTCATTTTTGACAGGTACAAAATTACAATAATTGTTAAACCACACTTAAAATTTAGCGCCTATAGATCAATTTTACTTTTTGTTTATTAAATAGAAGGTAATGTTCAAACTTAACTCACTGGACGACAATGAGCTCGTTCAAAGGTTTATAGGAGGCGATCAAGAATCTCTCGAAATTTTAATATTAAGGCATAAGACCCGGGTCTTTTCGTATATCATTTTGATAGTGAAAAACCAGGAGCTTGCTGAGGATATTTTTCAGGAAACCTTTATAAAAGTGATTCGCTCACTTAAAAAAGGGAAGTACATTGAAAATGGAAAGTTTGTTTCCTGGGTTCTTCGTATATCGCACAATCTAATAATCGATCATTTCAGAAAAGTAAAGCTGAAAGGTACGGTCTCTAACGATGGAACGGATGTGGATATTTTTAATTCGCAGAAGTATTCTGAAGAAACCATCGAAGATCAAATGGTAAACACTCAGATATTAAGTGAAGTTAAAGATCTTATTAGTGAATTGCCCGAAGATCAACAGCAAGTGATTTATATGCGGCATTATATGGGGTTGAGCTTTAAAGAGATAGCCGATCAGACAGGTGTAAGCATTAATACCGCTTTGGGGCGTATGCGATATGCGCTTATTAATCTTCGAAAATTGATCGAGAAGAAGAATTTGTCGTTAACCATGATTTAACGATTATTAACACAATAATAAGTAGGGATGGTCGTTTTAAAGAAAAATAATTTTAAAGCGTGCCTATGCAAAAAATCTCTACTTTATTATTTCGTATTAATTCGTTTCAAGCTGACTGTGACCACTGTACTGTTACAGAATTTGAAAACATGGTTGATACAACAAAAACAATTGAAAATGGACCATCAGAAAAGTCCATTAAGAACATTCTCGATTTTGCCCGTTCTTACGATGTTCTGGAATCAGAATCGACGGGATATATAGAAATGATTTTAAATTAATAGCAAGGCACCGAAAGGTGCCTTTTTTCTATGTTATTTTTTTATGATTCTTTAGTTGTAAGCCTTATTGTAATGTAGCCCAGTGTTCCCGCAATCATCGATCCAAATAGTATTCCCATTTTGGCAGAGTCAATAAGAGCCTCACTTGAATACGCCAGGCTGTTGATGAATAATGACATAGTAAATCCTAAACCTCCAAGAAACGAAACGCCCGCAAGCTGTTTGAAATTTACATTCTTTGGGAGTTCGGCGATGTTAAGCTTAATAGCTAGCCACGAGAATGAGAAGATTCCGATGAAATTACCAACGACCATACTAATTGCGAGGTTCAGCGACAAAGCAATATTTGTTTCGCCCGAGAAACTGAAGGCTACACCTGCGTTGGCCAGTGCAAATACCGGCATAATAAGGTATGATACCCAGCCGTGCAAATTGTGTTCGAGGTGTTGCAGTGGAGACGTTGTTGTTTCTGTTAATTCCTGAAGATCATCGATTTGATGTAGTTGTCGGGTAGTAAGCACAGCTTTTTGTTCGTTCTTGTCGCATTCTCCAATAAAATCGTCAAGTAATTCCCGGCTTTTGTTGTAGAATGAACGGGTGTCGGTTTTTCTTCGGAGTGGGATAGTCATTGCCATTAAAACTCCGGCAATAGTAGCATGGATACCCGACTTCAGAAAAAGAATCCAAACGATAAGCCCTCCGATAAAAAAGATGTACTTGGAGTAATAGTTGAATCGCGACAATAAAATCAGAAAAGCAACAATACCAAGCCCAATAAAGATATTCAGCCAAATAAGGTTCGTGGAATAGAAGAATGCGATGACCAACACGGCTCCTAAATCATCGATGATTGCAAAAGCCATTAGAAAAACTTTTATTCCCGTAGGTACCCGGTTGCCCAGCAAAGTCAGTATTCCCAGCGAGAATGCAATATCTGCGGCCATTGGAATTCCCCAGCCTTCTCCTCCTGCATTTCCTGTGTTTAATCCCGTAAAAAGCAGTGCCGGAATTATCATTCCGCCGATAGCTGCAAACAACGGCAGCGAAGCTTTTTTTATGTGACTTAATTCTCCGGATAATATTTCGCGCTTAATCTCAAGGCCAATTACAAAAAAGAAAATGGCCATCAGTCCGTCATTTATCCATTTGTAAATAGGTTTTGATAATTCAAAGGCGGGTAAGCTAATAGTGATGTATTTTTTCCACAATCCGAGGAACTCTTCTCTTAGCGGACTATTGGCAAGAATTAGTGCTAATATAGTGACACTGAATAAAATAATGCTGCTTGATGTCTCGAGCCGAATAAACTGGTTAATCGGGTCTTTAATGCTTTTGATTTTGTTTCTCATAGTAAAAAATAACAGTACGTTGCTGATAATGTTGAAATGCTGCGTTAAAATAAGGAGAATTTTTTTTCGATCAAATCATTATTTATTTAAAATATTGTTATAATTTAGTGATATCAAAATAATATCAAAAAGCTAAAATTTTAATGTCATGGAAAAGAAGTATTCGGGAATGTCAGGTTATCTGTTCTTATTTATTGAACTGATTCTTATTGGATTGATCGTTTTTGGATTTCTGCGTGGAATGATTTTGCCTGCAGTTATTCTGATTCCTGTTTTTATTCTGCTTGCGATCGGTTTTACAGTAGTAGATCCGAACCAAAGCTGTGTGCTGGTTTTGTTTGGCGCCTATAAAGGAACCATTAAAACCAATGGGTTTTATTGGGTTAACCCTTTTTTTGCGAAGAAGAAAATTTCGCTTCGTGCCCGAAATTTCGATAGCGAGACGATTAAAGTAAACGATAAGCTCGGTAATCCAATAATGATTGGTTTGGTTTTGGTTTGGAAAGTTGAAGAGACATACAAAGCCGCTTTTGGAGTCGACGAATATGAACATTTCGTAGTAGTACAAAGCGAAGCTGCTTTACGAAAACTAGCCGGCCTGTATCCTTACGACAATATTGAAGATGAATCGGCGAAAGTAACTTTGCGTGATGGAACAGAGGAAGTAAATAACGAACTGGAAAGGGAAATTGTTGAACGATTGGATATGGCTGGTATTTATGTTATTGAAGCCCGTATTAACCACATTGCTTATGCACAGGAGATTGCTCAGGCCATGTTAAAACGCCAGCAGGCAACTGCAATTGTTGCTGCTCGCTATAAAATTGTAGAAGGTGCTGTAAGTATGGTTGAAATGGCTCTGGATGAGTTGAGCAAGAAAGAAATTGTTGAGCTGGATGAGGAGAAAAAGGCCACAATGGTTTCCAATTTAATGGTTGTACTTTGTGGTGATAAGGATGCAACTCCCGTTGTAAATACTGGTTCATTGTATTAGAGATTGATGGAAAAGATATTTTTCAGTGAAGAGCAGCGTTTTACGCAAAGGTGGGTGTGGGTGATCTTGACGGCAGCATTGTTGGCCATGATTGTTCCCATCGCTATATCTGTTCAGCAGGAATGGATTGCGGGACTGTCTTATAGCGAACAGCCCGAATCTGTTACTGAGACTGTAATTGCAGGACTAGTTTCGTTTTTTGTAATGGTGGGGATCTTTACCTTAATTTTTGCTTCCCGGTTAAAAACAAAGATAACTAGCCGGGGACTGTTTGTTGCTTATCCTCCAATATACCGAAAATGGAGGCAGCTTGCTCCCGAGGCTATCGATCACTACGAACTAAGGAAGTATAAGGCCAAGCGTGAGTATGGAGGTTATGGAGTGCGCAGACGCCGAAGAAGTGGACAAGCATATATCGTTTCGGGGAATATTGGCTTGCAACTTCATTTAAAAAGCGGAAAAAAACTTCTGATTGGAACGCAAAAGAAGCAAGCTGTTGAGTCGGCAATGAAGAAAATGATGGAATTGCGATAGACGTAATCCTGATAACTGAAAACTGATGGAGAAGATATTATTCAGAGAGGAACAACGATGTGGACGAGCAAGGATGCTAAAAGCAGTTGGAATAACTGTCGTTTCAGGCATGCTACTGCTGGGGTATTGGTTTATTCGACTGGGCTATAACGGTAAGATTTTTAGTAGAGCGTTTTTTATCGATTCAGGATTTCTTGTAGCAATTGTTCTTTTTTTGATTGTTCTAACATTAGTTGTTGTCTTGAATTCAATTTCGCTTTTACGAACACGAATTAAAAAAGATTTTATTTACGTTAGCTATTACCCTTTCAAAAGAAAGTGGGAGAAGATTGAAGTATCAGAAATTTTTTCCTACAAAATAAGGAAATATAGTCCTTACAGGGAATATTCCGGGTATGGCGTAAAGGATCACCGAAAGAGAGGACAGGCTTATATCATATCGGGGAGTACCGGGTTGCAGTTGTATTTGAAAGATGGTCGGAAAGTATTGATTGGTACACAAAAAACGCAAGCCATTGCATATGCTATGCGAAAATTAATGGGAGAGGAGAAATAATATGTCGAAGAAGAAAACATTTGTACTGCGAATAGATCCTGAGACCATGGAAGCGGTAGAGAAGTGGGCTGCCGATGAGTTTAGGAGTATTAATGGGCAGTTGGAGTGGATTATTCACAATGCATTGAAAGATTCGAAACGACTAAAAAAGAATTCAGATAAGTAATTATTTTTAATTATGGTTACCTATAAATTAAAATTATTAAGCCATGAAGAAAGCCTTTAATTGCCCCAAGTGCAGCAGTTGGGAATACGAAATTGATGAGATCAGAACAACCGGTGCTGGTTTTACCAAGTATTTTAATATTCAAAACCGCAGGTTTACTGCTGTATCGTGTAAAAGATGTGGTTTTACAGAGTTTTACAGAGGTGGTCGTTCCGGAAGCGGTAGCAATATACTGGATTTCCTTACCAATTAATTCGCTCTGCAATTAGTAGTTGGAATTTTATTCTAAATTTAAGAGCACAGCGTTGAGCAATGTTTTTTCGTGATCGGCGCTGTATTCCCAAAACATAACGCCTGCCAGCCCTCGTTTTTTCAGGTATTTTATTTTTGCTGCAATAGATTCTTCATCTTCATAAGAGATAAATTCTTTCTTCTCCGCATTCCATAAATAAGGGGCTTTAGCTTGCTCATCCCAATAGCGTGTATATCCGTTTGCATTAATATTCTGGTAAAAGTCAACATAATCAATCCCCATGCCTACGGTTTCAGCTTCATTGAATAAAATTTGATCTCGATCAGCTTTAACGCCTTTCCAAATGCGGCCGTAGAATGGAATACCCAGATTTATTTTTTCTGCTGGAAATCCGGCTTCAGTATGTATATCAACAGCATTAACAACACTGTTCATGTCGAGTTCTGGATGGGCTGAAGAGTAGAGATTACTATGGTGCCCGTTTACAGTATGTAATCCGTTGTAAAAATCGTAAGTCATAATATTCAGAAAGTCGAGGTATTCATCCAGTTTTCCCAGCTCGGTGTTATCGACGTAAGCCTGGTCGGCTCCCGTGGCAATACTCAGCAGATAATGTTTATTCTTACCTTCTTCTCCAGCCATTTTATCCAATTCTTCACGAACAGCTTTTAGCATTAGTGTGAAATTTTTGATATCCTCCGGGCGGTGAATATTCCCTGCTCCGGTTTGGTTGGGATACTCCCAATCCAGATCAATTCCATCAAGGTTAAAGTCTTTTACAAATTTCGCACAGCTTTTTGCAAATCGGGTTCGTGAGTCTTCTGTTAGTGCAGCATCAGAAAATCCTCCTGACCACGACCAACCACCGATAGAAACCAAAACTTTTAGCTTCGGATTTTTTGATTTCAGACTGTTAAGCTTCTCAATGTCGTCGGGAGTCAATATCTTACCGTCAATTTTTGTGGTATCGAAAACAGCTTCGCCATCACGAATGTTTCCAAAAGCATAGTTTATATGAGTTATTCCAGATACGTCGATAGTAGAAAAGTCAAAATCGCGATATCCTGCAACGTAGGCTACCACCATATACTCTTTATTGGCAGAGTTAGTTGCTGATTCTTCTTTTGGCTTTTTTGCTGAATTACAACCGGAGAATATAGTTAATAACGCAATTGCAAATACGAGGTGAAATAATCGTTTCATAATACTACGCTTAAATTATGTGGATAAATGTATTGCTTTTAAGAAATTCAACCTAAATCTTTTTAAAAAAATTTAAAATCTTTCAGAATCGCTATTAAAAAATAAAATATAATGTAATTTCGAATCTTCAATTTTGAAAGAATCAATCAACTGAATGACTTAAAACCTATTGCATGTTGAAAAAAAGAACAGATCAAATACACCCTGTAGTTTGGGTTCCATCTGCATATTTTGCGATGGGACTTCCCTTTGTAACTATTGCCCTGGTAGTTGGCATTATGTATAAGAATATGGGGATTTCTGATTCACAAATTACGGTGTGGACCGGTTTAATTGCTTTACCGTGGACATTAAAACCGTTGTGGAGTCCCGTTCTTGAAATGTTCAAAACGAAGAAATACTTTGTTGTTATTTCGCAGTTTGTTACAGGTATCACTTTTGCATTGGTGGCGCTTTCACTTCCTTTGCCCGGTTTTTTTACTTATTCCATTGCATTGCTAGGCATAATTGCTTTTAGCGGAGCAACCAACGATATTGCTACGGATGGTGTCTATCTTGACGTTTTAACACCAAAACTTCAGGCTGAATATATTGGCTGGCAAGGCGCTTTTTACAATATCGCAAAGCTTTTAGCCAATGGAGGCTTTGTGCTTTTGGCAGGTCTTTTAGAAAAAAATCTGGGAGTATTAAATGCCTGGATCGCTGTAATGCTTGCCATTGGTGCAGTAATGATATTGCTTGCATTTTATCATATGCGAATGCTACCAAAGGGAAGAGCTGTTACCGGGGAGGTAAAGTCATTAAAGGACGGTTTTGCAACGCTTTGGGATGTTCTGTTAACCTTCTTCAAAAAGAAACACATTTTCTGGTATATCGCATTTATTATTCTGTATCGTTTTGCTGAAGGTTTTGCGGTGAAGATAGTTCCGCTTTTCTTTCTTGCTGATGTTGCCGATGGTGGATTGGGACTAACAACAGCCGAAATTGGAGTTATTATTGGCACGGCGGGAACAGCAGCTTTTGTATTGGGATCAATTGGTGGAGGATATTTTATTGCTTCCCGCGGATTAAAGAGGGTGCGCATGACCCTTGCTATGGCTTTTAACCTTCCTTTTATTATGTATGCATTACTGGCTTTTTATCGACCCGAAAATTTGTTTTTGGTTGGTGGGGCAGTGGTTATTGAATACTTTGGTTATGGTTTTGGTTTTGTAGGGTTGATGTTGTTTATGATGCAACAGATTGCTCCTGGAAAATACAAAATGGCACATTATGCTTTTGCTACTGCAATAATGAATCTTGGCTTTATGATTCCGTCGATGTTAAGTGGTGTATTAAGTGATGCTGTAGGTTATAAAATCTTTTTTATGGTGGTTTTAGCAGCTACAATTCCAGCATTTTTGGCAACTTATTTTGTGCCTTTCGGCCATATGGATAATAAAGAAGAAAAAGAATTGGAAGAGACATCAACAAATTAAATATATACAATGACTCAAAAAATAAAAATACCTTTTGAAGAACGCCCCCAGGGAAATAAAGATGTAATGTGGCGTTACTCGCAGAATCCGGTTATTGGTCGTTACCATATTCCGAATTCAAACAGCATTTTTAACAGTGCCGTTGTACCTTTTGAAGATGGGTTTGCCGGCGTTTTCCGTTGCGATAACAAAGCTGTTCAGATGAATATTTTTGCCGGATTCAGTAAGGACGGTATTAACTGGGACATCAATCATGGACCAATAGAAATGATCGCCGGTAATACGGAAATGATCGAATCGGATTACAAATACGATCCGCGCGTTACCTGGATTGAAGACCGCTACTGGGTTACCTGGTGCAATGGTTACCACGGACCAACCATCGGCATCGCCTATACTTTCGATTTTAAAACATTTCACCAGTGCGAAAATGCCTTTTTGCCTTTCAACCGTAATGGTGTGCTTTTCCCTGAAAAAATAAACGGGAAATATGCAATGTTGAGCCGTCCGAGCGACAACGGGCACACTCCATTTGGCGATATTTACATTAGCTACAGTCCGGATATGAAATACTGGGGCGAGCACCGATGTGTAATGAAAGTAACTCCTTTTGAATTGAGTGCTTGGCAGTGTACAAAAATTGGCGCGGGCTCGGTTCCAATAAAAACCGAAGAAGGTTGGCTGGAGTTTTATCACGGCGTGATCAATACCTGTAACGGTTTCCGTTATTCGATGGGGGCGGCTTTGCTCGATCTGGAAGATCCGTCGAAGGTGCTGTATCGCACACAGCCTTATTTGTTGGCTCCGGCGGAACAATATGAACTTGCAGGAGATGTACCGAACGTTTTATTCCCTTGCGCAGCGTTAAGCGACGGTGAAAAGATCGCTGTTTATTACGGTGCTGCCGACACGGTAGTTGGAATGGCTTTTGGTTACCAGCAAGAGATCATCGATTTTATTAAAGCAAATTCTATTTAAAGTATTTGTTTTAATTCCAGATTTGATTCCGGCAATGAAATGTGTTTCGTCAGTTTAGCTGATGATTCTGTTTTGTTGCCGGAATTCTTTATTGCGGCTTTTATAAGCTTGTTATCAGGCTTATACCCATTATTCTTATCGCCCTTTTAACTTTACTTTAAATCGTTTAGAGTAAACTCTTTAACCTAGGAAATCCTGCTAAATTCCCTTACTTTTGGAACGCTTTTCGAAAAAAACAATAAATATCATAACGATGAACATTAGCGCATTACAAAAAGAAAGGGCAAAATATCAGCCTAAACTACCTAAAGCATTAAAAGGTGCCGTAAAAATTGTTGAAGGTGCCAAAACAAAATCTGTTGCCGATCAGAAAGAAATTGAGGCTTTGTTTCCAAATACTTATGGCATGCCATTGCTTACTATTGAAGCTGGCGATGCTACCGATAAATCTCCTGTAAATGTTGGAGTTATTCTTTCCGGTGGTCAGGCTCCGGGAGGACACAATGTAATCTCAGGAATTTTCGACGGAATTAAAAATATTCATTCAGATAGTAAATTGTTTGGTTTTCTTGGTGGACCAGGAGGATTGGTTGACCATAAATATATGGAATTGACAGCCGACATTATCGACGAGTACCGTAACACCGGTGGTTTTGATATTATTGGTTCTGGCCGTACAAAATTGGAAGAAGAAGCTCAGTTCGACAAAGGTTTGGAAATTGCAAAAGATCTTAGCCTGAATGCGCTCATAATTATTGGAGGTGACGACTCGAATACAAACGCTTGTGTTCTTGCTGAATATTATGCAAAAATTGATGCGGGTGTTCAGGTAATTGGTTGCCCGAAAACAATCGACGGTGACTTGAAAAACGAAATGATCGAAACATCGTTTGGTTTTGATACCGCTACAAAAGTTTATTCAGAGTTGATTGGTAACATCCAGAGAGATGCCAATTCAGCTAAAAAATACTGGCACTTTATTAAACTGATGGGCCGCTCTGCTTCACACATCGGTTTAGAATGTGCTTTGAAAACACAGCCAAACATTACTTTGATTTCAGAAGAAATTGCAGAGAAAAAGCAAACTCTTGCTGAGGTTGTAGATTATATGGCAGGGGTTGTTGCAAAACGTGCCGAAGACGGAAATAACTTTGGTGTAGCTTTAATTCCTGAAGGTTTGATTGAGTTCGTTCCTGAAATGAAAATTTTGATTGCGGAACTGAATGATCTTTTGGCTGAAGGAACAGATTCAGAAAAAGAATTTAAAATGCTGAAGAAAAGTCATCGTAACAACTGGGTGGCTTCACATCTTACTGAAACATCGTCAAAAGTATTCAGCTCTTTGCCTGAAGGAATTGCAACTCAGCTTACCTTGGATCGTGATCCACACGGAAACGTTCAGGTATCATTAATCGAGACTGAAAAATTACTGGGAGAAATGGTGAGCAACCGTTTGGAAGAGTTAAAAGCCGAAGGTAAATATGCAGGTAAATTCGGAACGCAGTACCACTTCTTCGGATACGAAGGCCGTTGTGCTGCGCCATCTAATTTCGATGCAGATTATTGTTATTCATTAGGTTATACCGCTTCTGTGCTTGTTGCCGAAGGTAAAACAGGTTACATGTCGTCGGTAAGAAATACTACAGCTCCAGCTGATGAGTGGATTGCAGGAGGTGTTCCGGTAACCATGATGATGAACATGGAAAAACGTCACGGACACATGAAACCGGTTATCCAAAAAGCATTGGTTGAACTGGAAGGTGCACCATTTAAATATTTTGTTTCAAAACGTGGAGAATGGGCCAATGGAACTGAATTTATTTATCCAGGGCCAATTCAATATTTCGGACCAACTGAAGTTTGTGATCAAACTACAGAGACGCTGAAATTTGAGCAAGCGAAATAAGAAATTACAGATATAACAGAAAGGCTGTTCACGTTAGGTGGATGGCCTTTTTTGTTGCTGGATATTGGATTTTTGATTCTGGATAAAACTGGAAATTGCGACTGGAAACTGACTTTTGTCCTACTGTTTCACTTTTTTTAGCAACCAGGCCATATTTTCTGCGAGCGTATGCATGGTTTGCATCCCTTCTGCATCGTTTAAAACATCGCCGGAATCGCGGCCTATTGCAAAATTCCAATAACTCGATCCGGGAACAATCATTTGGTTGATCAAAAAGAAGTTGTTGATCGATTCAAAAGCATGTAATGCGCCACCACGCCGTACGGCTATAACGGCGGCACCAACTTTCCTTTTTAGCAAATGTCCGCTGGCTCGTGTTACATAACCCGCTACATCTATCAACGCTTTTATTTCGGTGGTAACATCGGCAAAATACACCGGCGAACCAATGATAACTCCGTCAGCTTCTATCATTTTCTCGATACAAAGATTTAAAGCGTCATTTTTTATATGGCATTTTCCGTCCTTCTTTTCTTTGCAAATACCACAAGCTGTACATCCGTGTACTTTTTTATTTCCCAGTTGAATAAGCTCTGTTTCAATCCCTTTGATTTCAAGTATTTTGAAAATCTCTTGTATTAGAAGTGCTGTATTTCCGCTTTTTCGTGGGCTTCCGGTAATGGCGACAACTTTCATGGTTGATTGTGATTTAAAGTATCTAAAGAAACAGGCTGATTATCGACTTATTGATTGAAAATAAACGAAATAATATTGGCTCCCATTTTCAATGCTTTTTCGCGTAAATCTTGTGGATCGTTATGTACATCTTCATCTTCCCAGCCATCGCCCAGATCGGTTTCGTAGGTATACAAACAAACCAAGCGATCTTCGATAAAAATCCCGAAAGCTTTTGGTGGTTTTCCATCGTGTTCATGAATTTTCGGAATGCCATTTTCGAAGTTATATTTCTGATGAAAAATAGGATGGGAGGGAGGAAGCTCCACAAATTCTTTCTTGGGGAAAACCTTTTTCATTTCTCTTCTGAAATATTCGTCCATTCCATAGTTATCATCGGCATGCAGAAAGCCTCCGGCTTCGAGATAGTTTCTAAGGTTCATTGCCTCATTTTCAGAGAAGATAATGTTGCCATGCCCAGTAAGTTCAACATAAGGGAAATTAAATATCTCGGGACTCCCTACTTCAATAGTTGAGGGCTCCGGGTTGATATTGGTATTTAAGTTTTTATTACAGAATTCAATTAGATTCGGTAGAGCAGTGGGATCAGAATACCAGTCGCCGCCACCGTTGTATTTTAACAAGGCTATTTTTACGCTGCTATTCTGTGCAAAACCTACAGTAGAAAAAAGCAAGAGTATCAAAAGTGTTGAATAACGCATTTCAATAATTTTCCGAAAAATACAACTCCTGCTCGACTTGTGAAAACGAAGATGGATTTAAACTACATTTTTCGACGGTATAAAATCGGTGATTATTCTCTCTAACGATTCTCTACTTATAGGTTTCGATATAAAATCGTCGCAGCCCACAGCTATTGCTTTTTTCATTTCTTCAGGGGTTGAGTATGCTGTTTGTGCAATAACTGGAATATCGGGGTTGATTTCTCTTATTTTCTCGGTCGCTTCAAAGCCGTTCATCAATGGCATTTTTAGGTCCATAAAAACCAAATTAATTTCCGGATTATCGAGAAACATTTGCCAGGCTTCTTTTCCGTTCCAAGCATGTAATATTTTGTAGTCGTTTTTTTCTGCTTTCAATATTGTTTCCAGGTAGAGATAATTTATTTCTTCATCTTCAACAATCAGTATCACAGGTTTTTCGTTATAAGAAAGCTGATCAATGGATTTTTTTACAGGGCTTGTTTTAGCTTCTCGCAGAAAAGGAACTTTTACAAAAAAAGTAGTGCCTTTTCCCGGAGTTGAATCAACTGTGATTTGTCCTCCGATAAGTTCAGTATTTTCTCGGGCGATTGAAAGCCCAAGTCCAAGTCCCCCCGCTTTTTTAGATAACTCCAGATCAATTTGTCTAAATCGGTCAAAAATAAAAGGCAGTTGATCTTTTGCAATACCAATACCAGTATCTTTTACGTATATCACCAGAGTGTTGTTTTCTACATAATATCCAAATTCAACATAACCTTTTGAAGTATATCTTAGCGCATTTTCGATTAAGTTGCTAAGAATCTTATTAAGTTTAGTCAGATCGGTTTTTAAGTAGCTATCATTGTCTTCAAAGGCGGTTTTTAAAGCCAGTGTTACATTTTTTTGATCCGAATTCAACTTAAAGATGGAGAAAAGTTCTGTGAGTAAATGGTTTAAACAGATATTTTGAAAATCGGCTTTAATCTGGCGGGTTTCCAGTCTCGATATTTCAAGGATATCATCAATTACCCGAATTAACTGATTACCGCAGTTAGAGATGATATTTACATATTGTTTTCGTTGTTCCTGAGAAAGGTTGTCGTCGTTTAACAAATCGGCAAAACCCAGAATTCCATTCATCGGGGTTCTTATCTCGTGGCTCATATTAGCCAGAAAAGTAGATTTTAACCGATCAGATTCTTCTGCTCTTTCTTTAGCCGACCGCAGTTCTTCTTCAACTTGCTTTCGCTGCGATATTTCGCGCCCGACTGCCAATATCCCTTCAACTTTTTTATCCAGACCGTAGAAAGGGGTTTTTATTGTTTCCAGGTAGATTAAACTTTCGTCTTTCCCTTTTTTTATCAATTCCTCGTTTCTGGTAGGTTTCCCGGCCTTCAGCGCTTTTTTATCCATTTGCCTAAAAAAATCAGCGTTTTTTTTGTCAAACAGTTCATAGTCCGTTTTCCCTATTATTTCTTTTCTCGGTTTGCCAAAATGGTTTTCGAAGTTTTTATTGCACATCTGAAATCTGCCATCCAAATCTTTCATCCAAATTAAATCAGGAACAGTATCCAGAATAGCCTGTAAACGAAGCCGGTCTGTTTCTGCCTGGTGTTTTGCTTCTTTTATTTCCTGTTCGTTTTTCATTCGATGGGTTATATCTGAAAACACAGTAGCGAATTTTTCTTTACCAATTTTAAATGCAGAAATACTAAACCACTTGCCCATTGGGTCAAAATGTGTTTCGAATATCTCTGTTTTTCCGGTTTTAACAACTTTCGAGTATATGTCAACTAACGGAGCTTCTTTTGTTTTATACAGGTCTGTCGCGATTTGTCCGATTGCGTCTTTGGGCTCTATTCCGATATGTTTCTTTGAAACAGGATTGGCTTCAATAATTCGGTAATTGATAGCGCTCCCGCTTTCATCAAAAATCATTTCGTGCAGATATAAACCCTCACTCATCGATAGAAACAGTTCCCTGAACTTTGTCTTGCTCTCTTCTGCTGCTTTTCGTCTGTTTTCAAGCTCAACAATACGATCTTCAAGTTCTTTATAAGAAGGTCTTTTGTCTTTGTTCATTTTGGTTTGCTTTCCGGTTTTTAAATTCCTTACAGCATGTGTACCAATCTAATTGATGCCATTAGATATAAAATAAACAGGGTTTGCTTGTGTATGGCTACTCTTCTTTTTCATCTCAGAAGAGGAACAAATAAATTTGGTTAACACGCTCAACATATGTTGCTTAAATCAGTGGGAAGTTAATAAAAAAAACTTTATGTGGAGCAAAAATTAAAAACAGATAGAATCATTTATTCTAAGGTCAGTTTTAGATATTTAGCTATTCGTTTTCTGTGTTAGCCAAATTGACGATATGGCAGGCAACAATTCCTGCAGTTTCTGTTCGAAGTCTGGCATCGCCCAATGAAATTTCGACAAAGCCGTGTTCTTTTGCTAGGTCAACTTCTTCAGGGCTAAAATCTCCTTCAGGACCAATAAGTATTAGGGTATTTTCTTCAGGATTGATCCGGTTTTTTAGATGCATCTTTTTCCCATCATTACAATGTGCAATGTATTTATTGCCCGAAAAATCATTATTCAAAAGATCGCCGAATTTTGTTAATTGGTTGAGCTTTGGCAAGTAAGCTTTTACCGATTGTTTCATTGCCGAAACCAATATTTTTTCCAGTCGTTCGGGTTTAATCACCTTTCGCTCGGAGTGTTCCGAAAGCAGTGGAGTAATCTCGTCAATTCCGATTTCGGTACATTTTTCCAGGAACCATTCAAAACGATCAATGTTTTTTGTTGGAGCAATAGCGACATGTAAATGGAAGTTCTTTTTGCCAAATTCCTTTTGAGTCTCCAAAATTTCCAAGGTACAGTTCTTCGGATGTGCTTCAACGATTTCCGCTTCATAGAATCCACCTTTTCCATCAACTACCTGAATAGCGTCGCCGTTCGATAGCCGTAGCACCTTTACTGCGTGTTTCGATTCGTCGGGTGTTAACGTGATCCGGTTTCCGTTAATGTCGGGTATATAAAATATCTGCATCGATTTTTTGCTTTTCACAAAAATAGTGAAATGATTAAATCTTTGCCTTACATTTCAAATCAAGCGCTCAATTCTATTTGTTATCCTGTGGCTGCCCGGTAAATTTGAAGACTTTATACAAGTAAAACATTGAAGGAAAAATTATAATTACACCTACCACCAGTGCAATAAGTAAATAAAGTTGTACACTGTTTGTTGCACTTGCCGACTGCAGCGTAATATCTGGCCCGTTTTTAATTTTCACCAACACCGGAAACTGTATGGCAAACCATCCGGTTACAATCATCGTTGTTTGAAAGCCGGCGGTTAAGCGAAGCATAAGTTTGTTGTGTGTATTCAGAAAGTACCAAAACATTGGCAGCGCAATAGTGGCTAAAACCAGACTGATAATACTCGCTGGTGAATGCAGGAACTCGAAAAACAAAGGATGAGCGCTTGCCTGTGCGGCGATAAATACCATAGCTCCTACAAGAACTAAAGCAAGCAAAAGTCGTTTTGATATTTTTCTAAAGTATTGAATATATTTTTCGTCTTTGATTTCGCTTACGGTGAAAATACTGGCCAAAAATGCAAACAACAGCACCAAAAACAAGCCCATGCTGAACGAGAACCAATTTAACCAGGGACGAAGGTAAACATCATAAAACCCAAGTTCATAATCGAGTGTTATGTTGCCTAAAATAATTCCACCTAAAGTTACTCCGAGGAAAAAGGTAGTGAATAGACTGGAGTACTGAAACACTGCTGAATAGATTGCTTTTGGTGTTGCCTGATCAATATCGTAGTGCCGGAATGTAAATGCCGATCCTCTGAAAATAATACCGATAAGCACGAGCAAAACAGGAATGTGCAATGCGGTAAGAACGGTAGAGTAAACACTCGGAAATCCAACAAACAGAATAACCACAACCAATATCAGCCAAACGTGGTTAGCCTCCCAAACCGGGGCAATGGCTTTAGAAACAATGCCCGCAGCTTTTCCTTTTGTAAGCAACTCCAGAATTCCTCCGCCAAAGTCGGCGCCGCCAAGCACAACATACAGAAGTAGAGATATAACAAGTACTAAGAGATTAATTTCAGCCATTGTTTTGGTACTTTAAATGTAACATTTTGATTTGGCGACTAAGCAGCCAGATTACGACTAAACTGAGTAAAAGATACACCGCTGTAATCGTGTAAAACGTATATTGAACACCCGGCATCGGGGTAAGCGAATCTTTTGTTTTCATAATTCCGTAAATGATCCACGGTTGGCGTCCTACCTCGGTAACAATCCAGCCCGCTTCAACTGCAATAAAACCTAATGGTGTGGCTATGAATAACATTTTTAGCCACCATTTTTTCTCCAGCCAGTGCTTCCATTTGAACGTTCCGGCAAGAAATATAAAGGCTATCAACATTAAGAACATGCCGATTCCTACCATCAACTGAAACGAATAATGCGTAATGGGTACCGGCGGCCATTCTTCTTCAGGGAATTCTTCCAGTCCTTTTACTTCTGCATTGAAATCGCCGTGTGCAAGAAAGCTCAAAAACCCAGGTAGTTTGATAGCATATTTAACATCACGGTTTTCAACATCGGGAACACCGCCGATAATAAGCGGGGCTTTTTCCTGAGTTTCGAAATGCGACTCAAAAGCAGCTAATTTTGCCGGTTGTAATTTAGCAACATTTTTTGCAGCGAGGTCGCCACTAATGGGTTGCAAAATGGCGGCTACCGAGGCGAAAGTCAATGCTATTGTAATCGCTTTAGCATGAATTTCAAGCCTGTTTTTTAAGTAAAGAATTGCATGAACGCCGGCTACTGCAAATCCGGTTGCCGAAAAGGCTGCAATCGTCATATGATGTGCCTGCGAAAACCAGGCCTTGTTGAACATCGCTTTTACCGGATCGATATTAAATGCCTGCCCATCTATCCAATCGAATCCTGCTGGGGCATTCATCCATGCATTGGCAGAAACTACAAATATTCCAGACAAAACTCCTGAGATTCCGACAATCATACCCGTAAATAAGTGAACCTTTTTGCTTAGGCGGTTCCATCCATACAGGAATAAACCTAAGGCAATAGCTTCAACAAAAAAAGCAGTTCCTTCCAGCGAAAAAGGCATTCCGAAAATCGGGCCTGCATGTTCCATAAAGGTTGGCCACAACATGCCGAGTTCGAAAGATAACATCGTCCCTGAAACTGCTCCAACCGCAAAAAATATTGCTACTCCTTTCGACCATGCTTTGGCCAGATCAAGATAAACCGGGTTATTCGTTTTTATCCATTTCAATTCGGCCATAAACATAAACCAGGGCATCACCATTCCGATACAAGCAAAAATAATGTGAAAACCCAGCGAAACCCCCATTTGCATGCGGGCTGCCATAAATGCATCCATTGTTTCTAATTTTTAATCTGTTTCCAAAACCTGAACACCTAAAACCCGTTTCGGTTTGATGTGATTTTCAGAATTTCTGAGTTCTATTTTACCCTGTTTCGGTATTTCGCTGATGGAATGAATATTAGTGGAATTATTTTCTGAAAGCAGCAGTGCAATTTAGAAATACAGCGTTTGTGTTTTTAGGAACCTGCGAAAATAAAACTGTAGGCAAGAACAACTAAGTTCAAGTTGCATTATCGAATATCGATTATCTGGTATCCTTATTTAAGCAAGCGAGGTATTAAATGAAAGGCCATGTTTCCGCTTCTGGCCTCAACTTCTGTCCAGTTTTGTACCTCAAAGTCAATCCCAACAGTTGAAGTGGTTGGCATATCGCTTCGAAATTCCTTTAGCAGGTTGGCCACATAATAGTAAAATCCGGGGTTATGTCCAAAAAAGAATACGGTCTCTATCTCTTCCGAAAGATCCCGGATTATTTCAATAAACTCGTTAGTAGTAAGTCCGTCGTAGATGTCTTGTTCCTGGCGGATACTGCTTTGCGAATAACCGAGATTGTCAGCAAAAATACGAGCCGTTTTTATGGCTCGCTTTGCCGGACTGGAAATGATCAGGTCGGGCACTACATTGCGATTTCTCAACTCTTGGCTTACCAATGCTGCATCACTTTTCCCCCGGTCACGCAAATCGCGATTAAAATCGTCTTCGTAGCCGTAAGGAACAGCTTTTCCGTGACGGACTATAACTACTCGTTTCATAATACTTGTTTTAAAGCGGTTTGTAGGTATCAACTTCTACGGCGGCCATATTTGCAAGTTGCGGAACAATAGTGGTAAAATGTTTGCTGTTGTTGTGTGTATCTATAGCTGCCTGATCTTTCCACTTTTCGAGCATGCAGTAAGTACTTTCCTTATTCACATCTTTATGAAGACCATATTCTACACAGCCGGCTTCTGCCCGCGACGCTTCAATTAACTCTTCGGATAGTGCCAGGAATTTCTCTTCTTCGCCTGCATTAACTGTAAACTTTGCTACTATTGAAATCATAGTTTTTTTCTTTTTGGTTTTTACTATTCATTGCAAACAAATTTACCTTAATTTGCTCGTTCATAAACTTAAAATGTCATCTTTTTATGAAGCGAATTGGGCTTCTTTCTGATACACATGGTTTTATCCATCCTCGTTTATTTACTTTTTTTGAAAAGGTAGATGAAATCTGGCATGCTGGTGATTTTGGAAATATTGAAACGGCAGATCAGTTGGCCGAATTTAAGCCACTACGCGGAGTTTACGGCAATATCGATGGGCAAGATGTACGTGTGGTTCATCCGATGCACCAGCGGTTTAAATGCGAAGATGTAGATGTTTGGATGACGCATATTGGCGGTTATCCCGGACGTTACGAACGTTATGTAAAACCGGATATTTATACCAACTCACCTGATTTGTTTATCAGCGGGCATTCGCATATACTGAAAGTGATTTTCGATAAAAAGCTAAATTTTTTGCATATGAATCCGGGCGCAGCAGGTTACAAAGGTTTTCATAAAGTATGTACGGCTTTACGTTTTGTAATCGATGGAAAGAACATTCGTGATTTGGAAATATGGGAACTTCCGCGTGAACAGGCATTTCCGAAAGGGTAGTTGTTCTATTACTCCTGTCGGAGACCTTCATCTTTGCCTTGAAGCAAAGACGAAGCAGAAAATTCAAGACTGCTTTTAATCTTCGCTCTTCATCTTCGTAAAACCTAACTTCATTGGAGTGATCTTCTCGCACACTCGAAGCTTCTCCAATTCTCTATGTTTCACTTTTATTTCGCACTAGATTAAAAAAGGCCGTTTAAATCCGCCCAAATACTCTGACTATAATGGCTCGCTGTTACCAACTTAAAGGATGGCGTAAGACATAAATTCCGGATTATTTCGTGAAAGCATACGCCGCCCAGTTATTGCGTTGTGTGTAGCCGGCATCTTTAAGCCCAAGGCTTTCTGCTTTGGTTTTAATGGCCTGCAAATCCTCGCTGTAAAAACCACTCATAATTAATGTTCCGCCTTCATTTAAAACATTGTTATAAGTTGGCATATCGTTAAGCAAAACATTGCGCTGAATATTGGCTAAAATCAAATCGTAACTTTCTTCGCCAAGCAATCCGGCATCTCCCAGTTTCACGTTTATATTTTTGATGTTGTTTAATTCAACGTTTGTGCTTGTACCATCGTACGACCACTTATCGATATCAATAGCAGTAATTGATTCGGCATTTCGCATCGACGCCAGAATTCCGAGAATACCCGTTCCGCATCCCATGTCAAGTACTTTCTTTCCTTCAAGCTCAGCCTCCAGAATAAACTCCAGCATCATGGTTGTTGTTTCATGATTTCCGGTACCGAAAGCCATATTGGGTTCAATGATTATTTCATATTCGAGGTGTGGAAACTCGTTATGAAAAGGTGCACGAACCACGCACTGGTCGGCCACGACTAAAGGTTTAAAGTAGTTTTTTTCCCACTCTTCATTCCAGTTCCGATCTTCAATCAATTCTGATTTTACATTAAACGAAAACTCTTCAGAGAACTCATCAATTACGGCATTAAGTTCACCTTTGTTATAATTATCAATCGGGGCGTAGGCTTCAATTCCTGCAGGAATATCAATAAAGCTGTCGAAGCCAATATTGGCCAGTTGTGCTGTTATTACCTCGCGAAGCCATTCAGCAAATGGGGTGATTTCGATCGTTACCTTTTTGTAATCCATGGCATTTTTTTGTGAAGGTATAAAAAAAACAGCCACCCAATTTTGGATGACTGTTTTTCGTAGAGAGTAATACTAATTAATCAAAAAATTTATTCGGGAAAATATTCACTGCCAGAAATCCGAAAATCCCTGAAATTCCGATAATTATGAAATCTATAATGTTTTTTGATAGTGTTGCTTGTCTTTTTCTTACAATTATAAATTGTGCAACAATTAAAAGGATACTAAGTGCAATCCAGTAGAACGAGGTATTTATTTTTGTAAAAAACTTTACAAAATTCGAATTCGGATTTGTCATGCTTATTTGCCCGGGAAACAGAGCCTGAAAGACCTTCCCTTGTGTTTTTTCCATCGGAGCAGGCCACGATTCCTTGTATTCATCAACGAAATTATAGTTGGCGTCCAGCACATATACGTTTACAAAGTGATCACCATTAACAACAACGTCGTAATTAAAAAGATCGCCATAAATACGAATTACATCTTTCTCCGGATCTAAGCCCGTGATCGGAAATTTCTTAAGCTTGTATTCATCCTGTGTCAAAACATATATTTCATTGTCGGTTGAGAAAAGGTAGGCGTAATATTTTTTATCGCGGAAGTCAACACAACTGATGTATTTGAATTTTAGATTTTCCGGGAGTTTTACTTTTTCAACGTAAGGTTCAGCCTGAATCATTTTCAAATGAAAAAGCTGGTCTTTTGAATCGATAATAAGGTAACCTTCGTCGCATGATTTGCGTGTTGTTGGAATACCGTTTATCGATTTAGCCGGAAATTCAAAACCATCGTTGTAAAGAGCAGCCGAGAAAAGGCGGCTTTTTTCTTCATTTACCTTGTTGGTTTTTGCGTTAACAAATTCCATTCGCCACGAAATGCGAAAATAGTCTTCGGGCATCTCCAATGCAGCTCTCCCTGATTCTGCTTCGAAAAGCGGGTAAAGCTTAATTGCCGGCGTATTCAGATCTTTCGGTTGAACCCTGAAAGTGGATCGGTGCATGTTAATTTCATGTGTGTCCATTTCAACTCCATTAATAGAGTCGGGCATGGTATTCGACATCAATAGCTGTCGGACATAAAGAAAAGGAAGCTTTTCTTCGTATTGTTCTCTTGTATATTCGTTACCGCGTGTATCTTCGCGTAACAAGCCATCTTCTACAGAGCGTTGTATCATAAAATCGTTTTCAATACAACTGTACATGATAAATGGTGCTCTGTTAGGTGTTGAAAAGGCCATCCAGTAGAGCTTTGGCAATGTAATGGCAAAACTTACAACGGCTATTATTACTAATATATATCTGCTTATTTTTACCATAATTACATTTCTCCTTTTCTAAATCTATAACCTGAAAATAAAAGGGAAATACTCAATACTATAGTGAAAAGTATAAGTAGAGGCAGTGCGGGTGCATAAGCTCCGCTTACCGCCGACTCGAGGAAAATAGGCACAAAAGTAGCTGCGACCAAAGCATATACGAAGCGGTATTTCCAAACAGGTTCTAATACAACCAGTGCTACAAGGAAGTAGGAAACAAAACCACTTAAAAACCAAGGCGCTGTTGAAACCAACGAAGTACTAATCATCTCGAGTGGAAAATACAGAAGGCTTAGCGATGTGAAAAGCACAAACATGATGGCATCGATAACAAACAGGCAGAATGCTCCGAAAAACATCATCATGAACAGGACATTGTTTTCTTTTAACGGAAGGTGAAAAGTAAGTTTTATCCTTTTGTTAACGGTTTCAGGGAAATACTGAGCAACAGCAAGACCCAATCCGCCAACTATGGGAACAAATTTGAAAAATCCGTAACCGAAGTATTGAAAGCCCTGGAATAATATAAAATACCAGTAGTTATTCGCGTCGTTAAACGTAAAATCGTGCTGAACTCTTAAAAAAATATTTCCTACGGCCAGAATACCAAAACCGGCAAATACAATGGCAAACCATCTGATTTTTAACCATTCTTTATAAATAACTGATTTCCACATATTCTTAATATTTTCCGGTTAAACCAATAAATGCATCTTCCAATCCCATTTCCACTTTCCTGAAATTGCTGTGTGCAATTCCGTTGCCCGAAAGAAAATTCTTTACATATTCTTCTGAGTCGTAGGTGTAGAGCTCAACTTTATTTCCGAGCTTTTCAAAATTGACCACAAAGTCTTCATTAGACAGATTAATATCCGGATTTTCAACTTCAAAGTCGAACTGTTTGAATTCGCGCATAAAGTCGTTTACATTACGTTGCGCCAAAACACGGTTGTAATCCATAATCAGTACATCGTCGATTAGGCGTTCCATATCCTGGATAATGTGCGAAGTGGTGAAAATGGTTTTGTTTTTCGACTTCGCGTATTCGCGTAAATAGTCGATAAACAATCGCCGGTAGCCCGGGTCGAGCCCCATTGAGAAGTCATCCAGAATAAGAAGATCCGGATCTTGTGCCAGGATTAAGCCCAATGCAACCTGTGATCGTTGTCCGCACGACATCGTCGACAATTTTTGTTTGGGTGTAACTTTTAATTTCGACATTAACTCCCAGTAAGGCTCATTATCCCATTTCGGATAGAAACCCGAATAAAACTTCTCAATTTGGTGGATGTTCATAAAGGCATATTGTATATGGCCTTCAATGAGGAATCCAATTCTTGCCTTGTTTTCCGGGCTTAAATGTTGGGTGTTTTCACCATAAATTAGGCATTCGCCACTGCGGGGCTGTAAAAAGCCATTCAAAATGTTTATGGTAGTTGTTTTTCCTGCGCCGTTTTTTCCAAGAAGTCCCAGGATACTACCTTCCCGAACATTGATATTCAGGTTCTCGTAGACCAGCTTTTTCCCGTAATAGTGGGTCAGGTTTCTACATTCGATTGCGTTCATTTAAAATTTTGTTTAAAAGTTCATTCCAATTTTTAACTCAAATACTGTTGATTTTGGATTCCCGGAAAGATCGGAAACCGCGTTTTTTAGGCCTATTTCGGCAAATGCCTGAATAGGATTTTGGTATAAGAATATATTTCGTCCGATCTTCGCAGAAGCACCAAAATGCATAAGATCAGAGTTGTAGTAATCAAAATCGTGGGTTACCAATTCTGTATTTATTGTGGATAGTAAATTCTCGTCGTTGGTTATTTGCAACTTATCATTTAACCCTTTTCGGTATCCGCCATCAATACTTAACACTAAATCGCCTTTTCTGAAAAGAAATCCTTTTTGAAACTGAGCATCCAGGGAGACTAAGTTTAACTTTTGGTTGTTTTTTTCGGGTACAAAATAATAAGTCGTTTCATTCGAATTGATTTTTGCCGAGATCTGCGCTCCCCAGTTAAAGTGGTTTTTATCTGTAATTTTATACCACGAGTAATCAAATCCATATTCCATCTCCTTATGCCAATATAAAGTGTATTTTGCTGCTGTAGACCATTGATAGGTAACGGCTTGAGCTTTAGGCTCAACAACAGGCTCGTGACCATAGATATGTTTGTCGTTAAAAAATAGTTTTAACTTTTTTAGCATTTTATCTTCGGGAACCAAAAGAAAAGTGGACGAAATGTTGGTATTAAATTTTTCTAATAATACAACCTGAAGCGGATAGCTTTCTCCCCGTTTTATGTCGGTTGATTTTTTATAGAAATTCACTTCGGTGAGGTTGCTTAGCTTGTTTCCAGTGAAGTTAAATTGAAGGCCTCCTCCAAGTTGATTGGAGATGTGTATCCTGTAATCGTATTCGGGAGTTGATGTGTAGCTGCCTAAGCCTTTAAAATGAAAGATGTAAAAGGTACGGCTTGTGACAGTAGAAACTTCAACATCTTCTTTGCTTCCAAGGTACCTGAAGTTTGCCCCGAGTTTAATTTTATCAAAATCTAAAATTATTGCCGGCGAAATATCAAATGTTGTTATGGTATTTTCCGGCCGTGGATCTCTGCGTTTTGCACCAACCGCGGTGGTATAATTTACATCAAAGCCCAAAGTTAGCTTTTGGTTAGCCCTGTAAGCCCCTTTTCCCTCCATTATGAAATATTCCCTGGAATAATCTCCGCCAATCGAGTCTCCCATTGTATACGGATTGTCGTTGTAAGGGTGCATTACTTGTACCCATTTAGTGTTTTTTTCCTGTTGGCTGAAATAATTAAACTTCCCGTAAAATTTCCATTTATTAAAATTGACATACCCATAAGTGGCAAAACCTGTATTTACTTGCGCGTCACCCTCCTGAAACAGATGGTAATCTTTGTTCTGAAGCTCTGTATAAACCATAGCTGAGGCGATTCTTCCTTCGCACCCGAAATAAGTTAATGCTGCTGCATTTTCTGAAGCCGACCAGGGCGTTTTTAGTAACATAATTTGCTTGGTCATCAACGAGTTGCACTGTATCGCCGAGTCGCTTTGTTGTATCCCCTTGCTGGTTGAATACATCAAAATCAAGGGCAGCAGTAACAAGATATTATTTCTGAAAAGTTTCATCTTTTTAGTTTGCTGAAATTATTCTTGGTTGTGGTACCTGGTCGGTTAAAAAATCTTCGGCAGAATTGTTGGTATCCTGATAAACTACACGGCCATTGATCACTTCTTTTACTTTTCTGCGGATAGAAACACCCTCGAGCGAACCACGTGTTTGGATGTAACTTACATCAATTTCGTTGGGAAGTCGTTTGTAAACGCCTCTGTCATCCAAAAGAACATTATCTACACCATCAATTACCCAAACTTTGGGTACCATAAAGCAGCTAAAAGCACTACCCGGTGCCTGGTAGTAATTGGCCGGATCAATAAAAATTGATTCAATATCATCTGTGGGGAGTCGGAATAAAATACTTGGTGTGCCTCTTTGATCGAACGACATTGCCGAGCCAATAGTTATCCGTTGCATTAACATGTTTGGTACTGATGGAACATCAACATATTTTCCATCTTCTACATAAAGTTCCCAATCAGCAATAGAAAGGTCAATGGAATTGGGATTACCATTTGGATCATCTCTGTGGTTTAATGCAGATAAAGCTACAACAAAAGATTCGCCTGGATTTACCGGGTGTTCTTCCCCAGAACCGGGTACAATAGGTACGAAGCTCCAAACCGGAAGTCTGTCTAAAAGTTCACCGTTTTCGTCGACATAAGGAGTTGGCCTGAAAGTAGTATTGGGATATAGTATTCCAAAGCACAAGCCGTCGGCATATAACAAGTCTTCAGAGTTATTGTAAATTTCGTAAAACTTGTCGGCGCCGTAGCTTTTTTCTTCGGGTGTTCTAGAGCCTGATACATATAGTTCTTTAATTACAAAACCTTCACTTTGTACAGAATACTCAGTCTGAATAACAAGTGTTTCATCCGTTTCTGTAATAATTTGTCCGGTTAGCGAGCCGTTAAAGAGTATTGTCTTCCGGGTAGGATAACCATCGATCTCAACTTCGTGTTCTTCAGATAATGAAACCATAACATCGTAGTTTCCACCACGTACTTCAAAGTTTGCGATTCCAGCGTCATTTGTTGTGCTTTCGTATGTCCGGCTGGTTTGCAGGTTTGTAATTTTTACATTGGCATTAGCTATGGGTGCCCCACTAAAATGATCAGGATACGTAACTAACACATTCAAATTAAGCGTTGAAGGGACTTTATATACATCAGAGCAGCTAGCTCCGATTATAAATACTAATAAAATTGCCAGGTATTTTTTCATACGATCTTTTTTTAAAAGTGCATTTTAATGTCAGCTCCAAAATACGGAACCTGGTTACGACGGTTATAGGTGCCTTCGCGGCTGTTTAAGTGCCAGGGCCTAATGTTTAAAAAGTTATTGGCGTAAAAAGAAAGTTTAAAACGCTCGCCTATATCTTTTGAGATTTTTATGTCACACTTTAGCAGAACCGGCAATGTTTCTTCTGCAAACCTGTAAGCCGATATTTTTTCGATTGCATTTTGGTGAAGCGGTTCCTGAAAATCGGCAATTGTGTATTCGTACTCAACGTTGTCGTAAAATTTGTAACTCACCGGTAAAAAGTAGTAGTATTCATTTTCACTTTCATTGATGAAGAGGTCTTGATTACTGAGGTAGTCTCTTAATTCCGAGAGTGAATAAAGATTATATGTGTCAGGATAAACCTCTCTTCTGTCTTTTTGAAACCAGATTACCTGGGTATTTAACGAGATTAGCAGTTTCAGTTCCGGGATATGGTTTATAATACTGAAATTTGTATTTAGTCGTTCTGCAATGTTGCCATAACCGTGTTCGTCGGTGAATTTTACGGCAAAAGATTCTTGAGTACTGGTATTTCCGGCATAGGTTGTATAGTAAACTCTATTCCAGTATGGTGCACCGTCGGTATATGATTCGGTATAAAACCAGGCTCCGGTTATGTTGAACTGAGTACGGATAGCTTTTATCGTTCCAAGATCAAGGCTGTATTCAATACCTTTTTTGATTCGTTTACTGGCATTTCTATAGATCGAATAGCTTCTGAACAGAACGTCGTTTTCATACCCAACTGCAACTGCTTCGCCTGTTTCGGGGGAGTTGTAATAAATCCCTTCTCCGGGCACATAATATGGCGAGAGGTTGGCATCAATGGTATTGTAATCGCGGTAAGCAATTGGATAATAGATGTTGTCCAGATCAAATCCGCCTTCAAATTTTTCATAAAAAAAGGTAAGCCTGCCAGCTATTTTTTCAATCTGAAAATCGAATCCGGCTTCGTATTTATTTCCTGTTGAAGGCTTTAAATCGTAATTTCTGGTATCTTCAACTACATCGGTAGTGTAAACAATTAAATCGGGGTAGTAATTAAAACTTTCAACATCGTTGTATTTCTTATCAGGATATAAATGCGAAAGGGTAGGAGCTTTAGTGGTTTGTCCATATCCAGCTCTTAAACTCAGATTTTTGAATAATGAATTGTTTTTGCGGTTTAGTATTTCGTACTGAATGTTAACCCTTGGATCAATTCCAATACTCCCATTGGTGGTGAAAGGCCCTGCAGGTTGAACGTTATCCATCCTGATTCCTGCCATTATATTTAAAGCAGTTGTTCCAATCTCCAATTGAATTTTATCTTCAGCAAAAAGCGAAAACTGATTGAGCGAAGGAATATCAGTAAAAGGCCTTGGGCGTGTTCCGGTTCCATTGGGAGGTCTTTCTGCATCGAATATTCTTCCTTCTCCATTGTTTCCGGTTGTTCGCCATTCGGTACCAAATAATATGTTATTGGTAAGTGCGCCTGATTTTTTAAAAAGTTTGGCTTTTAGTTTTGAGTAGATGTTAAAAGGCCGTCCGTCGTAATTGACTTCCGAATAATAGGCCGAAGGTCCATAAGAAATTTCGTATTCACCATCTTCGGTAGCTGTGGTGAAAAAGTTAGGACCGCTGGATGATTGCTCCCATGTTTTTTCATAACCGTCTTGCCATGTCTTTTCAAATCCAAAATCGAAAGACAAGCTTGTTATAAACGATTTGTTTAGTGTCCAGTTTGTTGATAAATTGGTTCTTAGCTCCTGGTCTTTAGAATAGTTTTCTTCCTCGAGGATCATATCCGGATCTGATTTACGTCCGTCAAGGCTATTTACAAAATCAAGTTTTAGCTCCATTTGAAGTGGAGACCTGCTTCTGAAAAATGTTTTTGAGTATTTTGCAGAAGTATTAACCCGGCGGTAAAGATCGGTTTGTTGTACCAGATGTTTGTAAGATTGGGTATAACCCAAATCTACATTAATTACGCCGTTATTATTTGTAAGAAGGTACCCTTTTCCCAGGTAAGCCTCTTTTGTATGAGGATCGGCTTTTAGTTTTGCATTGTAAGGCGAACCTCCGGCTTTGGTTTTGATGTGAACAGCCCCGGATGTTAGGTTTCCGTGTTCTGCCGACGGTATACCAACATCAACGGTTATCGATTCAATATTTTCAACAGGAATGGAACGTAAATCGATTCCGGTTCCGGAGTACGAAGTCATATCGTTTAAATTATTGATACTTTGCTGCATGTTCCCGTCGTTTGATACCGGAATGTTATCAATAATAATCGCAGTTCCTAAAGCACTGTTTATGTCGGTTCCTATTTCACGGATACTAATCTTTCCCGGATCAGATAAATCGGGATTTTGTGAGATATTTCCGGGAATAAGCTGAAGTACGTCTTTGATACTGGAGGCCTGCACGTGGTCTATTGCCTCACTTTTTATTTTCGAAGAAGTTGCTCCGGTTTTCGCATTTTCTGCTGTAACTGTAATCTCCTTTAACCCCAGAGATTGTTGCTGAAGTTTGATTTTCAGTTCTACATCTTTATTAAATTTAGCTGTAATAGAGTATTCGGTATAGCCGATGTATGTAACCGAAACCGTATACGTTCCGGAGGGGATTCCAGAAAATAAAAACTCCCCATTTTCGTCGGTGGTTGTGCCAGCTGTAAGTTCGGTAAAGGCCACGTTGGCATACATGAGAGGCTCGTTGGTGGTGGCATCAATTACCCTTCCGCTTACAGAAACTTTATTTTGTGCAAACAAGAAAGCGTTTGCACTGATTGCTGCAAAAATAATAACCAGTAGAAGTAGCTTTTTAGACATCGAATTTTAATAAGAAGATTTTACCGGATGAGTGAAGAAAACAGGGAGATTTCTCCCTGTTTCCCTGATGATATTATTTAAATACTACTTTATCAACATATTTATGCCCTTTAACCATAGTGGCAACAATATAAATCCCTGGCTTATAGTCATGGTTGTTTAAGCGACAAGTAGTAGTGTTAGGTTCTGCTACTTTCACCAAACTACCTGACATTGAATAGACATAACAGCTTTCGATATAGTTCTCATTAGAAACAACATTTATATGATCAGCATGATATTCAAGTTTGATGGAAGATTTATTACTAACGATTGACGGAATAGCAGTTTTGATATCCAGGTCGCTTACCGCAATTTTATACACTACTCCGCTACTAAGAGCGTATAAGCTATCCTGGTAAACACCACCAATACTATAAACTGTTTTACCAACTTCCGGGTTTTGCCAGCTTGTTCCTCCGTCGTTACTGAAGTACGATTTTGATGTTGACCCCAATAGCATGAAAGAATTCGAATCTAACAAATACATATCGTTAGTGCCGGTAACTCCTGACAGTTTGCTAAAGGTAGTCCCACCATCCGAAGTATAAAAAACACCGTCGCCTGATGTTGGCAGGTAGAAAGTATTTTCGTCGATTAAAACAACTGTTTGTATAAATATACTACTGTCTCCATTGTTTACAGAAGTCATGTTCGGATAAATATCTTCCAGCGAACTTCCTCCATCTGTAGTTTTGTAGAGAACACTATTACCTGCAATATATCCAAGGTCTCCTATAAACTCAATGCCGTTGATGTAAGAGTTTCCCAAGTCCTCAGTAATTCCAGTCCAAGTAGCCCCGGCATCGGTAGTTTTAAAAACTCTTCCTCTTGAGTTTTGGGAGCCATCAGTAACCGTTTCGTACCAGTTGGCATAAACAAAGGCTGTATTTGCATCAACACATTTTATATAATAAGGGTTTAGGCCATAACAACCTTCTAATTGAGGATTTAATGTAGCATCATTTCCATCATTTTCGCCAATTGTTGAAATATCAATAAGCGAGTGTGTTTCCCAGTTATCGGTTGTACTTATTATTAAACCTTCCATGTAAAAATCGCTCACCTCGGCATCTGTGGGGAAATTTGCAATTCTATAGCGACGTACTGTGGCAAAGGCATTGTCTCCGTTGTTACTAATGCTGGAAAAGTCGAATTCAACATCTTCATTTAGATCTGCCGGTAGTGTAGCTGTTTGCCAGCTTTGTCCTCCGTCAACTGTGGTTTTACACATTTCTGAAAAGCCAATGATCAATGCAGAATTATCATCAAATACTTCCATCTTCTGCAGGTTTGCGCCGGGGTTTAGTTCAATTGTACTCCAATTGAAGTTTTTATTGATCAAGTCTTCAACGGCAATTACATATGCATTGGTATTTGACATGCCGTATAAGGTATCTCCTAAAATACCACCTATGGCGTAACAGGTTTTGCCAGGGTAACATTCTGTCCATGTAGTACCGTTGTCGGTTGTTACTTTCGATTTTGAAGCACTACCCAGAACGACTAATGTGGAGTCGTTAACAATGTACAAATCGTTTGCACCTCCAAAATCATCTATTCTTGAAAAGCTTTGTCCTCCGTCAACTGTTTTGAAAATTCCGTCGGTGGTGGTTATTACATAAAATTCTTGTGCAGTTTTGGTAACTATTGAGTTTACATAGAGGTTGCTATCGGTATCTACTGTAAGCTTAGGATACAAATCAACAACTTCGTTGGTATATAAGTTAGTTGCAAAAAGTTTATTATTACCACCAACATATGCCATTGAGTCTTGAACTTTTATGGTGGTTATAAACTTATTTCCCAAGTCAGTAATGATGGGATTCCAGCTTGTTCCTCCATCATTGGTGCGGAAAATAGCTCCCCGTGTTTCATTCGAACCTGAACTAATGTCGTACCAATCAATGTAAACCAGCATTGTATCGTTGTTGAATACCCCAACAGCATAAATATCTTTGGCATAGCTACCCACTGTATTGGGGTTTGTAGCAGGATCATCTCCTGTTCCGATTGCAGAAACATCCATGAGTTTCCAGCTTGAACCGTTATCGGAAGATTTCATCATAATTCCACTAACATAAACATCTGGCTTCCCTCCTGAAGGATGATCTACAACTTTGGCCTTTCTCGATGTAAAAACAGTGGTGTTTTGTCCCGAACTCAAACCAATGTAATTGTATTCTGGCTCAAATGTTACTACATCTGTCATTTGTCCATCAGCTAATTTCTTAAAGGTGTTATCGTAGCCAATAATTACAGCACTTGACGGATTTTCAGTAATGGTCATCCCCTGCAAATTATTGCCGGCGGATATTGTTTCTTCTACCCAATTGAACGTGACCTGTTGCCCGAACGTAACTGTGGATAAAAAGAGTAAAATAGCAAACAATGTAAAATTTTTCATACGCGAAGTTTTTGAAGTTATTTTTGGTGCTTTTGTTGTCGGTTGGCTACTCTTTTTGTTGGTCTTGTTTTTCGATTATGTCAGTAAAATCAAACATGTTTTTCACTTTGCCTTTGTTGCCGTTTGTATAGCTTACAGTAAGTGAATCAGTTAGTAGTGCATTTATAATGTTTTGTTCGTTCGTTAATGTGTCAACATAGAATATTTGTGCTACCTCTTCCATTGTTGAATCCAGTTTTGTGGTAAACTCAACAACTCCGCTATCGTTTGAAAGGTGGCTTACGATGTAGGGGAATCGGTTTCTCAATCCTTTGTTTTTGCCCAGAGGAAGGAGGTACGATTTCAGCACATCATTCGAGTAGCTGGTACGTTTGTTGAAAACGCTTTGAAAAGGAGAAAAGAGCAAGCCCACGTATTCGTCTCTGCTTATGGTATTATACTCCGGTTTGCCTGAAACTTCGTATTTCAATTTTACGGTTGATTCGCCCGCAGTTGTCTCGTAGGTAAGTGTTTCCGATTCCAGTATCGATATTAGTTGTTCTTTATCTTCTACTTCTTCAGCAAAATAAATTTTAACGATCACAGGACAAGCATATTCCGAAATCAGGCCAATTGCATCAGTCTTTTGTTTCAGAAGCATACTCAAGTAACTGAAATCAAAACTGTCGAAGAAATTTTCAAGCTTTAATGAAACCTCGTAAACCTTATCAACATTCAATGCAAGTGGCTGCAGAGGTTTTTTCTGAGGAGTAAACAGAAGTTCCTGTATCTTTTCTTCGTTTAATATACTTGGGTTGTAATATAATTTCACCTTGTGGTGCTTAACATAAGTTGCTACTCCATAAATCCCATCAACGTGTTGCATTTTGTTGGCGAATGCCATAGAGCTTCCGTAGCATTTTATGTTTTTTAAGCCTGATTGCGTGAAAATTGCTGCATTTTCAATTACCTCGGGTTCTTCCCAGCGTTTGTCAATTGTAGGAACTTCCCATACACTACCAAGAGAAACACCAAGAACAAGCAGGATTACTGTAGCAATTACGGGCAGGCGATTCCAGTTTTTCTTTTTGTTGATGGTTAGCGTATTTTCTTTTGGGCAAACCAGCAAACAGTCGCCACAAAGGTTACAATCAACATGTTTTACTGTTTTTAAACTGGCCACATCAATGGCTTGCGGACATTTTTTTGTGCAAAGGTTACAATCGATACAAGTGTCTGTGTTTCTGGTAATTTTAGCCAGAGGAAAGAACTTGCTCTTTTGGCCTATCAATTCAATGATATACCCCCCTGCACAAGCTGCCGCCAAAGGATAAACGTAAGTGATGTATACTCCCAGTTGTAACAGTATCAGGTAAATGGCAAGAATACCAACAAAAAATATGGTGAATTTGAAGATATTTGAAATTGCACCGAGCGGACACAAATATTTACACCAGAATAAGCGAATAAAAATCGAACCAAAAACAACCAATACGATGGCTATTACGGCATATAGAATTACAACGTCGGTATTAAATCCTGATGCCAGGCCAAAATAGGGATCAAACTTTTTACAAAACAGTTCGTTCGAAGAAAGCGTAAAGTAAAGTGTAATGAAAAGCAGGATGTATTTTAACGAGCGTAAAATTTTATCGGCAATCCCTTTTATTGTGAATCGAATTCTCAATTTATCGCCTAATCTTCCCAGCCATTCGCTAACAGTTCCGATAGGGCAGATGTAAGAACAAAATAACTTACTTAACAAAATAACACCGGCAAAAAGCAGAACCCCCATAACTATCTGGGCGCTTGTCATTGTACACGAGAGGGAGTCGCTAAGTAAATAACTTCCTAAGGCCTGAAGGCCTCCAAATGGGCAGTATGCCTCGAAATCAGGGGCTGAAATGCCCACCATAGAAGGGAAGAATGCTAAGATCAGGATAAATACAATTACTCCCCACTGGGCAGCAAGACGCGGCCAGTTTGCGTTTTTGGTTTTTAATTTCATGATAAAAAATCTACACCACCCGGTTTAAAAGTGGTTGTCAATAAAAAATAATTTTACTTAAGTTCGACTCGATCAGAACAGGGCAAGGTTAAACCCCAATTCGATCAAAGTCTGCCGAATGAATGGCTTTCAGATAGGTGGTATTCTTGTTTTAACTGAATTAAAGCCTTGTTTTGTCGGCTTTCCTTTTTGTTAAAAGAATCAACATCAGCATTTTTTCCAAGCAGCACTCCCAACATTACAGCTGCAATCAAAACTGCAGCAATTTGCAGGTACTTTGAAAAATCAAAACGGTTTGGTCTGGATACTTGTATCGAGTCTTTTTTCTCCATAACATTATCCACCAGCCCGTCAGGGATTTCAACCTCTACATCAAGAACCTCCAAAATCTGGTCAACCTTTGTTGTCCAAATAGTATTGTCCGATGCATCTTTTTTTGCATTTTGATTAAAATCGCTGATATTTCCTTTCTGTTTGTTATTCATCTCTGGATATTAAGACGAAATTGAAAATAAAATCTGGCGCTGGGTTTTAATTTTTTTTGCTATTTATTTGTTTTCTTCTCGAACAGTTCTCCTTATTGCAGTGTTGGCACTGGTCGCCAACTTCCATCATTTCAAGCAGTAAGGCTTCTAAAAGTTCCTTTTGATCGTCGTTACAAATACTTTTAATATTTTGAAAATGTTTTACTGTTTGTTTTTTTACAAGGCCATGATAGCGGCCAATTTTCTCCACAATTTCGTTTATTTCCTGTTCGGAAGTGTCTTCAGAAGATAATGCTTTTATGAGATCAAAATTTAATTCACATTCAATATCCAGAAGCAATTGGTAGTTTCTAAATACTTTCTGATCCATTTCAAGAACCTGCTCGTATTGTGCGTTGGTAAGTTGGAGCTGATCTCGTAGAAATTCATCGGAACTGTACTGGTCATCAAAGTCGGTTTCTTGTTTACTATTCATAAACAAAAAGGTAGCAAATGCCGAAATATTGATCACCAATAAGAAAATGTTTAACCATTTTACTGTTTTTCCTTTGCTTTCCATTTCTGTAGATTTAAAGTTTGAAATAGTCTGTTAGTCGGGTTTTTAAATTTTTTTTCGCTCTGTACATCAGAGATTCTACCGAAGTAGATGAAAGTTTTAGTTTCTCACAAATTTCTTTTTGAGAGAATCCTTCAAATTTATGCATCAAAAGTACAGTTTTTTGCGATTCCGGTAACTCATCAATAAGTTTAAATAAATGAGCGACTGCTTCTTGCTGTTCCAGTTTCCTGGCAGGTGTTTCGTTATCGACGTAATTATTATCCAGTGTTTGTTCAGAGGAGTTTTGTTCTTGGGTGTTTGCTGCTTTTGCCGGATTTTTCTTTCGGACAAAACTAATGGATTTATTGTAGGCAATTTTATAAATCCACATGGTAAGGTCTTCTTCGTTTCTTACGTTTTGGCACGATTTGAATATTTGTAGGAAGACCTCCTGAAAAACATCTTCCGCATCGTGTTGATTGTTCACAATGCGGAAGACAGTGGTATACACAAGTTTCTTATATTTTTCAATTAAGGATCGAAAAGCGAGGTTATTGTTTTTTAGTATTTGTTCAATTAACTGGCTGTCGTCCATCGAATAAGAGCCTTGGATTATTCGACCATAAGCAAGCCTTTTTCTTTCAGGTAGGCAATTGCTTCGTCTTCAGTCTTAAATAAGTCTCCTTCTTTTTCTTGCCAGGTTTCTCCTCTGGAAATACCCATTTCAGAACAACCTTCTTTTGGGCCAATACTGATTTTCTCAAGGGCTTTCATTTTTATTTCATCGCTTGAAATTCGAACGACTTTGGCTTTTACAGGCTTTCCGTGTTGAGGTGTGCCGCTGGCATCTACAGCTACCACCACCCCGTAGCAAATGGTTCCTTCTTTAATCCAATTTCCAACTTTGGCTTGTAACTCGTTGTTTAGTTCAGTCGATTTTTCCTGATAGTGGTATCCTGCTATTTCCGCTGACTTGTTTTTCGTATTACAGGCTGAGAAGGTAAAGATTGTAGCTATTACGAAAATCGAAATTAGGTTTTTCATGTTGTTGAATTTTAAACTATTTGGTTTTTAAAGCGCTTTTTATCAGAGCTTTTGATATATCTTTTTGTGGTGCGAGCAGTGGTTAGTGTAGCTTTTTGTACGCTATTAGTCGCAAATGTAGTAAAAAAATAGTTTTACGATGAAATAAAAGAATAATGTAAAGTTTTTTGTTATTGGGTAAAGCCTTGGAAACTTATAGAGTTCTTTAGTATCGTGTTGAATGTGAGTAACTTACGTTAAGTGAAAATCTTGAACTTCTAGATTGGTTGTTAATAAATTTAAGGAGGTGATAGTGTCCGGAAACAAAAAAGGCTGCAGAAAATGCAGCCTTTTTTACAAAATATTTTTATTTCTCTAGAATCCGTTAATGATTCCGAGGAAATCTTCAGCTTTTAAAGAAGCACCACCGATTAAACCACCGTCAACATCTTTGTTGGCAAATAATTCGTTTGCATTGCTTGGTTTACAGCTTCCACCATAAAGGATTGAAGTTCCTTCTGCAACTTCTTCTCCAAATTTAGCAGTAATTGCACTACGAATATTGGCGTGCATATCCTGTGCCTGATCTGAACTGGCAGTAACACCAGTACCGATTGCCCAGATTGGTTCGTAAGCGATAACGATTTTTTTGAAATCTTCAGCAGAAAGTTGGAAAACAGTTTCTTCCAATTGGTTAACTACAAATTCGTTGTGCGTTCCGGCTTCGCGAATATCCAAAGCTTCGCCGCAGCAGTAAATCGGAGTTAATCCGTTTTCAAGCGCCAAAGCCACTTTTTTGTTCAGAATTTCGCTGGTTTCACCGTAGTACTCACGACGCTCAGAGTGCCCAAGAATGACATACGCGGCTCCTGTAGATTTTACCATTTCGGCAGAAACTTCACCGGTAAAAGCACCTTTTGCTTCAGCAGCGCAGTTTTGTGCAGCAACTCCAATTCTTTTGGTGTTTACTGATTCAACCACTTTTGTAATGTGGGTGAAAGGTGTTCCAAGAACAACTACCACATCATCGGCACCTTCTTTTGCAACCAGTGCATCAACGGCTTTTGCCAACTCAACACCTTCCTGAACGGTAGTGTTACATTTCCAGTTACCGGCAACTATTTTTTGTCTCATCTTATTGTAATTTAATTTATTAGATTAGATTCTTCAAAACCGATGACAAATTTAACAGCTTAATCGATACGAATCAAGTTCGTTTTTAATAGCGGAGGACAATTAACTATTTTTTCATTATGAGAAAGACTATGTATGTCCGCTTTTTCGAAGTTTTAAGCCTTGGAAAAGCTATACAGCTACTTCGCAAACTCTTCTTGGAACTCTTCTGGCGTCGGAATATCGTTGTAATGCCATTTTCCGAGAATCGTACCGTCTTTTATTACAATCAAGCCGGGATTTGAACGGATCATAGTTTTCAGCGTTATTTCGTCGCAATTAAAGAATTCGTAGGGTGCTCCGTTTGCTTGTGCAAATGCCCTCGATTCGTCGGGCAGGGTAGAAGTCAGGCAGATAAAGGAATAGCCTTGTTGCATCGCCCAATCGGCCAGCGTATTAATCTCGCCCTGCGACTTGGTGCTTGACTTATGAAGGTCGTACGCCACCAGCATAAACACATAATTTTCGTCGTAGGTAAAAAAGTCGATTATATTTTCACCGTCAGTAGTTTCAATTCTGAAATCATGGATTGGCGGTTCATAGCCTTCCTGAATGAGGTTTGATTCCATGTCGTGAAATTCCCAGTTTACAGTATCCTGCCAAGGGTAATTCTCTTCGTCGAATTTTTCAACTTCACCGGTATTCTTATTCTTATAGTAGAAGATATTTTCATACTCATCCTGCGGAGCACCTTCCGGAACGGTCATCGCATCCGGTATATTTACACCTACTTTATAAGGGCGAAAATCGAAGATCGGCAAGTGATTGTAGGAATGATAAACAATACCAAAGTAAGCGATAAAAGTAACCAGACTTAAAACTAGCGGTATTTTTGTTTTTACCTGATTATCAAACCAACTTCGGTTAACAAATACAACAATAGCCAGTACAATAAATACCAGGTTTTTGTAGAAGGTTTCCCAGTTGCTTATTACCAAAGCATCGCCAAAACAACCACAGTCGGTTACCGGATTTTTCAGGGCAATCCACAAGGTTAGCGGCGTAAAAAAAAGCATAAACAAGAGTCCCAGCCACGAAAATATTTTCATGCGCCAGTTAAACAGATATGCCACGCCAATGGCAAATTCGGCAAACGATAATAAAACACCCAGCGGAAAAGCTGCCCATACTATGGCATCCAGTCCCATGGCATGAAAATAATCTGTGAATTTGTAAGCCGAGCCCCAGGGATCGATACCTTTTACAAAGCCAGAGAAAATAAATACTAGTCCGAATAAAATACGGGCGAGGTGCTTTAAAATCTTTATCATAAGGATTAATCTTCGTTTTCGAATTCAATTTTTATCATGGCAAAAACAGCATAATTGATCATGTCCATGTAGTTGGCGTCAATACCTTCAGAAACAAGTGTTTTGCCGCTGTTATCTTCAATTTGTTTGGTGCGTTTTATTTTCATTAAAATAAGGTCGGTGTACGAACTGATGCGCATATTTCGCCAAGCTTCGCCATAATCGTGGTTTTTGTCCATCATCAGCTTTTTGGCTTCCTGAAAATAATGGTCGTACAATTCCAGCGTTTTATCTCCGCTCAGTTCTTCATCCGAAGGCCCCAGTTCTAGCTGAATTAAACCCATAATGCAATAGTTGATGATTCCGATAAATTCTGGTCGAATACCTTCGCCAACTTTTGATATGCCCTTTTCTTCGATACTGCGAATACGCTGTGCTTTTATATAAATCTGATCGGTAAGTGATTGAGGTCGTAAAATCCGCCAGGCTGTTCCGTAATCGGTCATTTTATTTTCAAAAAGATCGCGACAAATCGAGATAACCTGGTCGTATTGTTGGTTTGTTTTTTTCATGTGAGATATTGTCCTGTTTTATAAAAAGGCAGTTCAAAAACCTTGACTGCCTGGCTGTGTATTCAATGCTAAAATAAAGGATAAAAGTATTAAAAAATGAACATATTGAATTCTTTTCTTTTACTTTTGTAGTTAACGACTTGTTACAAGTTCTTAATAATTTGTTAAACATAAAAGTTTAGTTCTAATGTTGATTACGCAGTCAGCCGGAAAATTTCTAAAACGAAAAAGCACGATACAAGTAGGTGATAAACAGATTGATTTGTCAATTCCTGTTGTTATGGGAATTGTAAATATTACGCCCGATTCGTTTTACGACGGAGGTAAATATGAGGACGAAACTGAGATGCTGAAAGCCGTTGAAAAAATGGTTGAAGATGGTGTTTCAATCGTTGATGTTGGGGCTATATCAACACGTCCCGGAGCCGAGAATATTTCAACAAAAGGTGAGCTGGTGAGGTTGTTACCGGCGGTAAAAGCCATTCGTGAAAATTTTCCTGAAGTTATAATGTCAATCGATACTTTTCGTTCGTGGGTGGCAGTGCGTGTGATCGATGAAGTGGGGCCGATTATTATAAACGATATTTCCGGCGGAACACTTGATTCGAAAATGTTTGAAACGGTTGGGAAATTGAACGTTCCATATATTTTGTCGCATATTAAAGGAACGCCGCAAACCATGCAGGACGATCCTCAATACGACGATCTGATTAAAGAAATTTCATCTTATTTTGCTGAAAAGGTAAAACGTTTGTCGAAGCTTGGAGCGAACGACGTAATTCTCGATCCTGGCTTTGGATTTGGAAAAACTCTCGATCATAATTATGAATTGCTGAACCGCCTAGACTCGTTTAAAGTTTTTCAGCTACCGGTGATGGCTGGATTAAGTCGCAAAACGATGATTTGGCAAGCATTGGATATTACAGCACAGGAAGCCTTAAACGGAACGAGTGTGGCAAATACCATGGCTTTGCTTGGTGGCGCTGATATTTTGCGGGTTCACGATGTAAAAGAAGCAGTGGAAGCCGTAAAGATCTTTTGTGAAATAAAAGCATCGATTAAATGATCACATCATTTATTACCATCCGATTTCTCGATATTCTGGATATTCTGTTTGTGGCTATTCTGCTTTACCAGTTATACCGGCTGATAAAAGGCACGGTGGCATTCAATATTGTTATCGGCCTGTTTTCCTTGTACCTGTTCTGGTTAATTGTAAAAGCCCTGAACATGGAATTGCTGGGCACGATAATGGGACAGTTTATCGGAGTTGGTGTGTTGGCGCTTATCGTGGTTTTTCATCCTGAAATTCGGAAATTTCTTGTTTTTATTGGTACCAATTATAACGTTAATCGCCTGTTGTCGCTCGATAAACTTTTCGGCGCACAAAAGGAAAAAACAATCAATAGCGATCATATTGAAAACATTGTGGAAGCTTGTGATGCGATGGCAAAAACCAAAACCGGCGCTTTGATTGTTATCTGCATGACCAATGAATTGGCCGACCAGGTAAATACCGGTGAAAGAGTTAATGCGCGTATTTCTTCTTCGCTCATCCGAACAATATTCTTTAAAAACTCGCCTTTGCACGATGGCGCAATTGTAATTCGAGACGAAAAAATTGTGGCAGCTGGTTGTATTTTGCCGCTTACTCAAAAGCCGCTAGATAAGGCACTTGGGCTTCGGCACAGGGCCGCTGTTGGCTTAACCGAGAATACCGATGCCGTTGCTATTGTTGTTTCCGAAGAGCGTGGCTCAATTTCTATAGCTCAAAAAGGGGAGATCAAGCGTCGTATTTCGCGGGAAACACTTGCCCAATTTCTTGAAGAAAATATTTGGGAAGACTAGCAGTATTTCATACACACAATGTTTCTGCAATTTAAAGAATGTTGAATGAACTTCTTTTAAGTAAGTTCGTTTGATGGGGATTTATTTTCTTCGTAAAAAATAGGATTATGAACAGAATCTGTGAAACTCTCAAAATAAAATATCCAATTGTTCAAGGAGGTATGGTTTGGTGTTCGGGCTGGAAATTGGCATCGGCAGTAAGTAATGCCGGAGGCTTGGGCTTACTCGGAACCGGATCAATGCATCCCGAAACGTTGGAGGAGCACATCTTAAAAACAAAGGCGGCAACCACGAAACCATTTGGAGTAAATATTCCATTGTTTTATCCTGAACAGGAGCGGATTATGGACATCATTGTAAAACATGAAGTACCTGTGGTATTTACTTCGGCCGGTAGTCCTAAAAAATGGACAAGCTGGTTGAAAGATCGCGGGATTACCGTAGCACACGTAGTTTCCAGTTCTGTTTTTGCTGAAAAATGTGAGGCTGCCGGAGTTGATGCTATTGTTGCTGAAGGCTTTGAAGCCGGTGGACACAACGGACGCGAAGAAACAACTACTTTTACTTTGATTCCGACGGTGCGAAAAGCAACCAGCTTACCGTTAATGGCCGCAGGAGGAATTGGCTCGGGCGAAGCTATGTTGGCTGCAATGGCACTTGGTGCCGACGGAGTGCAAATTGGCTCTGCATTTGCAGTTGCTGAAGAGTCTTCTGCTCATCCCGATTTTAAGAATCTGGTTACTTCGTTGAGTGAAGGCGGAACAAAACTAGCGCTAAAACAACTGGCTCCGGTTCGCTTAATTAAGAATGGATTCTTTGAGCAGGTTGACGCTGCAGAAAAAGCCGGGAAATCGGTAGAAGAACTCCGTGAATTATTAGGGAGAGGCCGTGCAAAAAAAGGTATGTTCGAAGGCGATATGAATGAGGGTGAACTTGAAATAGGACAGGTTTCTGCTCAACTAAACGAGGTTTTGCCGGTGGCTGCCATAATGGAAAAGTTACTGTTGGGCTACAAAAAGGCACAGAAAGAGCTGGAGAGCGGTAAATATAATTTCTAGCGAAAAATTCTGATTTCTGCATTTAACATAGTGCGTTTTTATTTGTTGCTTAGGATAAGCAATCAGTAAAAACAAAACTATGAATACAATATTTTTGCGTACATTTTTTCTCGGATTTGGGATTCTGTTTCTGGTTTCATGTGCCAGCGACAATTATCAGACGAAAGATCTGGATACTTCAACCGTAAAGGAACTCGATCTTGATCGCTATCTCGGAACGTGGTACGAAATTGCAAGATTTGATCATCGATTTGAACGGGATTTAGTTGGCGTTACGGCTAATTATTCGATGCGTGACGACGGAAAAATAAAGGTGATTAATCAGGGCTATGAAAATACGCTCGATGGCGAATTGCAACGTGCAGAAGGGAAAGCAAAAACAACTTCATCACCCGGTAAATTAAAGGTTTCTTTTTTCTGGTTTTTTTATGCCGATTACCTTGTTCTTGAACTCGATGAGCAATATCAATGGGTATTAATCGGCAGCTCTTCGCCAAAATACCTGTGGATTTTAAGTCGCTCGCCGCAGTTGGATGAAGCAACAACACAACATATCCTCGACAAAGCAAGCAGCCGGGGATATGATGTTTCGAAACTAATTTGGGTAGAGCAAAAGCAGAATTAAGTCCTTATTCTGTTTTACCGTTTTTGTAGAACGATTTTCTCTTTATCTCTTTCAATATCATAGGAAAAAGAACTTCCGTCTTCAAAATTCAAGGTGATACTTTTATCCCAGGACGTGCCTATTGATTCCGAAATTTGAATTAGGCTATATTCTCCGTCGATTTTAGTAGCAGTTTCATTGAGCATCAAAGTTCTTTCACCGTTATCAAAACTTATCTTTTCTTGTTTATCTGTTTTAACGGCATAGATAAAACTAAAGCTGGAGTTTTCGTAAAGTTCCAGTCTTGCACTTTCGATGTTTGTTCTGTTGGGCGACAAAACAATGCTGTCGTTTTGAAAAACAGAATACTCAACTGATGGCGAGTTGAAATAATACGTTGCGTAAAGCTGAGGGGCTTTTTCCCCTTTGCCTTTTACATTAATTATCCTTGTTTGGCCGACTCCGTTACTTAGTGCCGCAATAAGGATGAATAAGGTTAAGATTGTGGTTCTCATTTTGGTCGTCTTTTATTCTAATACTAATCTTTTATACTTTGGATACTTCACCGAATATTTTAAATCCAAATTTTTCTCTTCCGATGGCTTTAACGTAAACTCCCATTTAATTTCGCCGTTTTCTTTGTTTTGATCTGCACCTGATTTGTCTTGAATATCGACTTCAATCTCTTCTCTTTTTGAGACGGGAACCTGATCGAGAATTACCATGCTTATCTCCTGGCTTTTACTGTTTCTCACGGTTGTGCGCCAGAATTTGGTTTCTTCCTTTTTAGAACCAATAAATTTTTGAGTGGTAAAGTCTTTTAAAATCTTGCGGCTTACACTCACATTTTTATCTTTTCCGAGCGAAATTTGTAAAGTGTCAGATGCAAATCTAACATCAATTAGTGATTTCCCGATATAAGTTTCCTCGAAAAATATATTTGCTTCTCCTTCCAGTAAATTATACTTTTCCCAATCTGTGATGTTCGCAATAAGAAAAGCGTCTTTGTTTATTTTAGGAACTGAGTAATATTGATATCCAGCCGGAACCTGATAAACGGCCATATCAACCGAGTAGCTTGTATTATCCGATTTTACAGAATAAGGCGTTTGTATTTCAAAATCAACACTGGTTTGATTTTCAGTGTTTTCAAATGGAACAGCAATGCTTTCGGCATTTCTGCTTTTCATTCGAGGAGGGCGGCTTACGGAAACGCCAGCAACCCTGCCTTGTAATTCATAATCCATATTACTGTCACTCTGAACTCCGTAACCAATTACTACAACTTCATCCAATCCCTGCGCATCTTCTTCCATTTTAACATTGATTACAGAGCGGGTTATTGGTAATGTTTGAGGTGTAAAACCTACAAATGAAAAACTTATATAGTCCGAATTGTTGGGTAAAGTTATCGAGTAATGTCCGTTCAGGTCTGTTACGGCACCAATTGTAGTTTCAGGAATCATAACCGAAACTCCCGGCAAAGGTTCGTTGTTCTGGTCGGTTACCTGGCCGCTTACCGAATTTATTGTTGAATTGTAAATTGACGGGAAGTTATTGTAATCCAAATAATAGGTTTTTAGCTCGGGAGCAACTCCTGAGGTTGCGGGATTAGATGAAGAGAATTTCAGCTTAACATTTTCCCAGTCGGTTTTGGTGTCTTGTCTTACATTTGCTTTATAAATAATTTCAACCGGATCGTTAATTGATTTTGCCCGGATATCGTATGATGGGTACCATCCTGCATTTCCTACTAAATAGGAAATTTCAATTGACGCAGAAGTTTGCTTCTTGGCTTCCACTTTTACCAGGATTTCTCCCATTGCAAAATTCTTTGTACTTGATAGTGTATTGAATTGTTTTATAAGGTTATTTCGTTGTTCGTTGAGTTTAGCTATTGTTTTGTTCCGCTCAATCTTTTTTAACATAAGGCTCGAGATTTGGCTGCTGTAGAATTCTGCTGCTTCTTTAAAGTTCGTAATTCCTAACTCACTGTTTTTACCACCGATAACTCTGTTGTCTTTTAAAAAAGTCAGCTCTTCGTTCAAAATGGATAAATGCGTTTGTTCCAGCTCAAGGCGGGTATCGATTCCGTCTATTTCCGATTCAATGCTTTTTACCTTCTCCGGCTTTTCAAGCTCATCAATAAAATTTTGCTGGTGGTTAACCGACAAAACCGTAAGTTCTCCGTTGGCTTTAACCTGTATCGTTTTCGCATCAATAAAAGGGGAGAGGTTGTTAAATTTCAATACAGTTGTTCCTGCTGATAGAGCAATTGTTTTTTGCCGGGTAACCTGCGCGCCTTCTATAAAAATGGTTACTTCAGATACATCGGTTGCGATTTCTTTTTCTTCAATTTGTTGTGCAAACAAGTGGCTAAATGCCAGGCATAATAGTAAAACAGTTATTGTCTTCATAATATTAGTTTTCTTATTGGATGCAGGGGATGCTGTATTTCCATAAAATATCAGGAAATATTTTCCAGACGGTTTTATTTATTGGGGTATTGGTGCCGGGTGCGGATTAAAGAAGCAAAAGCTTTAATCCATAGGCGAGGCCTTGTAGGAGGGCAGCAGGAATAAATACATTAAGAATAGCATATAAGAAAGAGTATTTGTTGAAACGCGAGAGGCCTATCACCATAAATCTTAATACAAATACCCAAAGAATAAATAAGGTTACCGGATGACGGTATCCAATCAGTTCTTTGTTATCCAGAATAACGGCCGGAATAATTAAAACAAGTTGAGTTATCAGGAGTACAATATTGGTTATAAGAGAATAAGCGAGCACCAGTCGCACTTCGGATATGCTTGCTTTTCCCTGAAAGATTTTTCCGATGCCAAAAACTAAATAAGACATAACAAATCGCCAAAATAGTATTCCCATAAAACCACACGCAAGCATGGCAATTGCAAGCCCATAATAATACTCTCCCGGAGTTTTAAAAATATCGATAGTATAAGAAAAGCCACCAGACATTGATGCTAAAAAGAACAGCAGGTTAATTGTTAAATTGTTTTCCTTTTTCTCCCCGCTCATCTAGTGTTTCAAAGGTTTGGCGTGTTTTAATCCAGATAGAAAATATAGGTTTCATGTTTGGTGTTTTTTACATTCCTGTTGCACTAAGGTTATTTTCTTCATCAATGCTTAACAGAGATATTTGCTGGCTCGATTGAGCCGAGGCTTTGACTTTGCCATCAACAAGCATTTCAATTTTGCCGTTTACTATCCCTTCTTCAGAGCTTCTGTGAATTACGATAGAATAGTCGCCGGGCTCAATTTCCAGTTCATACGGGGTTTCCACAGATTGTTCTCGTTTAAAGAATACATCCTTTTTCCCTTTTTTACCGGTTATAAGTAAATCAAATGTTTCTGTTGAACCGCTTTCGGATGTAACAGTCAGTAGGTTTGTGTAATTGTTTATCTGAGAAGGTGATACTACCTTGACTCCGGAGCTCACTTTTCTTTTTAATCCGGAGTCCACGTCCATAGTCGTAAACGCAAAAGCAACATCAATTATCACCATTACCAAGAAAGCGATAAGCGAAGAAATCCATATTCTTTTGTTCTTTTTAATAACACCGAATATCCCAAGCGTGAAAAATACGAGCGGAGCTGCAAGTAAAAAGTAGATTAAAATCATAAATTTCAGGCTTGTTGGTTTTACTAGTTGTTTTTTGATTCCAGCATTATTCCTGAGAAAAAGTAATCCAATATTACTTTTTTATTTTCAGCGTTACAAATCACATAGTTACGGTATGGTTTGTCGTTGTATTTAAAATCAATTACAAATACTTTATCTCCTATTTTTATCTCCCTGTTAAACATCAATTGTTTACTTGTTCTTTCTGTTAGAAGTTGTTCAAGCAGTAAAGATCTTTTTTCGGCGGAAGTTAGTTCGTCAAAGCTTTTTTCTTTTTTAATAATAACATCAACGTAATTTTCTGAAATCGAATCCGGCGAGACGGTATTTAATATTACACTTCTTTTTTCAATACCATAAACATTGAAATGTCGTCCCAACGTGATCATGGTATCAATTGTATTTTCTTCGTAACAATAACGGTAGAGGCTAGTTGTGTCGATGTTAAAATTCCGGGTTAAAATATCCTGTGCTTTCAACTTAAATTCTTCGGTGAACAGTTCTCTTATTGACGGGGGAAGCCCTCTCTGATCAAAAATTTCGTTATGAATAAAGCCGGGTTTTATATAAAATTCAGAAACTTTTTCTCCATTGGTGTTTGTATGGCTTCTGCGAGAAGTGGAACTGAAAATTGGCTCTATTCCCGAAAAATAATTGCGATAGTAGTTAAAGTTGGTTGAATCGCTTATTGTATCAATACAGGAGTAATTTAATAGTTCGTATGAATTAGCATTTGTAATGTTATCAAATGTCCAGTTTGCAAAAAGGTTCTTAAAGTTGGTATCAAAATCGGTGATTGAATCGCCCAATTCGTAAATTGAAACTCGTTTTTGTGCCTGTAAAAGTAAGACTTGTGTTATAAGGATGCAGATTACTGTTAATTTTCTCATGAGGATTTTTAAACGTATCTGGTTGGGTTTTTAAGGTTTATGTTCTGTATTCTTTCTGGTTTTGCTTGGTTCGACCGCTAAACTTATCTGATTGTAATGTGTGTTTATTCTGCGTTAATTTCCAGCCATTTATTTTTCCAAAGCGTTAATGTTGCAATAAGTCCTAACAAGAGCAGAACCAGAATGCCAATGCCCAAATCTTTTAATAACTCATTGTTTCTGTTGAAAATCAGCAACCCGGTTAACGGAAATATTGCACCAAGCAAGGGCAGTTGTTTATTTAGAAATCTATTGCCTGTAACTTTAATTGTGCCATCGTTATTCAGGCTTAAACACGACAACTTGTTACTTTCGCACCAGTGAATTTTTGCTTTCAGGTTTAACTTCTCGGGATCGTCAGCTATTTCGATAATTTTTTCTTCGCCATTTTTTAGTTCTGCTACTTTGTTTCCGTTGAGTAAAACCGCATACGAACAATTTTTATTGAAATCTTCAACAGGGCGGTATAGTTTTATCTTTTTCATTCCTTTTTATATTTGGTTGTCAATCATCCCTTTGTTAATGGCGTTTTTAGTGCCCGGAATTTTGCTGTTTTCAAAGATAATTGTAATTGTTTTGGCGGCAAGTGTTTTTTCAAATGGATGTTAGTGTTAGTAGGTGTATATTGTTGAAGTGGATTTTGAAGGGCGTCTTTGTTCTGTACAGCAATGACAATAAGGTGAGTAGCGGAGATAACGCAACTCATGAATCCCGCAATGCAATTTGTTATGGACAATTTTTGTCGTCATTTTGTATTATTCTTTCTGTATTTAATCAAGTAAAAAGAATAATTCTCCGTTACTTCGGTTACTTCAAAAAGTCCTGCAATCCCAAATACCTAATTTATTGTTTCTTTGTCACAAAAGAAAAATTTGACCCCACCAAACATTTCAAATCGGTCTTTACTTATTTGAGTTCCTTGTCCATAATTTTGTGCGTCTTTTGCTATAGCAGTAGAATTCATAAACCCGTTTTCTGCCAATTGGTTAAAACAATCTCGGATTAGCTTTTTTCTCTCGTCATTATCTAACAAGTATATTAACTCATAACAAAATATTCCCTCAGATAAAGGATTACTAGATGAGGTTTTTATGATTAAATCGTTATTAGATACCTATTAAAATTATTTAAGAGTTATGTCTTTTTAATCTTTTTGGGTTTAAACACCGATATAAAAACAGCTACTATTAGCGTGGAGGTCATACATACACCCATAATCAAGTGGTTGTCGGCGTACCAAATGTAATCAGCATCCTGAAGGGCTTTCAGGCCAAGCTCTCCCGATATTTTTACGGTTTTTTCAATCCATGGGCCAGAAAATATTGTCCCTAATACTATTATCAGAACAGTAATTATCCATTTAAAGATTAACCAGCTATGCTTAAAATATCCCCATTTGGTAAATTGCGAGTACATCCAGCCTGTCAGAAGGCAAATTACTGCAGAAGGAACGAGCAACTTCATATCAATAAAGTAGATAATTTTATTCAACAAGTGTAACTCAGTTCCTGACGATAAATTGTTACCTAAAAAATGTATTATAAACATTACGATTCCGGTTGTTATCCAAACTCCGGCTGCAATAATATGAATTGATTTTAACCACTTTTTTTGTTTTACTGTTAATTCTGCCATTATTTTATTTTAAGTAGTTATTCGTGTTTATGAGTATCTGTTTCAGACTTTTTAATATAATTTCCCTTTCTTGAGGTTCAATTCCTTGCATAGCAATATTGGTTGATTTATATGCACATTGATGTACTTGATTGACAAGTTTCTTACCAGTATCTGTAATAAAGAATTTTGAAATTCGTTTATCGGTAGAGTTCTTATGTTTTTTTATTAAACCTGCTACTTCCAGTTTGTGAGTAATTCTACTAATATTCGCAAAATCTTTAAACGTTAATTCAGCAAGTTCACTTACTGTTAGACTTGCTATTTCTGAAAGATAATACAATATACTCCACTGCTCCGGCGTAATGCTTAATTTGTTTTCATTCAGTATTTTATAGAACACTCGCTTTATCATCATTGCGCTTAATGCAATATGGTGGTTTACTGATTTATCTAATTCTATTTTATCCATGCAAACTATATTTGTCATGACAAATATATGAAATTACTTGTCATGACAAATAAGTTTTTGCTGTTAACAGTTGGTATATATTGTCGGGGCGGATTTCAGAGCGCGTAAGCGTCAACCGACGCGAAACGGTCAAGGAAGGAGTAGAGACAACTCACCTCAATCTGATGTGCGTTCGTATCTTTTATTATCCGTTTTCTTTGATAAATTCTAATATAAAATCAGCCCTTTCACTTATAGATACATTTGGAATTTTAACAATTTTATATCCGTAGTTTTTGTAAGTTTCGCACATAGCTTCAAATGTCAAAACTGCTTCTTTCCAATCTTGTTTTCGTTCGTTATCGGTTTTGTAAATTTCTCGCCAAGGAGGAAGCACAAAAACACTTTTGTTATGCTTCCAATTTTCCGCATAGGATTTCATTTGTTCGCTTATTTCTGATTGAATAAGTTTTGCGTAACAAATTGCATCTAAAAATCCGCGGTCGAAAAAGATAGGTTTCTTATTATTCAAGCTCTTTTCAGTTTGCTCATAACTATTTATCGAGCGGTGAAACATCATTTCTTTATATAAGTTTTTATCTTTCCACGGTAGAGCTTCTCCATTTTGTGCTTGTTGTTCTTTTATCAGTTCACGAGCTATTTCAGAAATTATCTGATAATTTCTATTCTTTAATTCCTTTAAGAGAGTTGTTTTCCCTACACCCGGACCGCCTGTTATGATATAGAAATTATTATTTTCTTTTAATTCAATTATCTCCAATCTTGGTTCGTTTTAATATAACATTGTTATATCTATGTGCTTTGTTTTAGAGTCTGGTTATTATCTAACTTTTTATGGTTTTCGAAGTGTTTTTGAATTATTAGCTCTAAGTCACATTCTTTTATTGGTTTTGAAATATAGTCATTACAACCGGCTTCTATTGCTTTGTCTTTGTCTCCCGTAAGGGCAAAAGCTGTTTGGGCAATAATAATCACTTTTTTATTGAATTTGCGAATTTCACGAGTCGCTTGATATCCGTTCATTTTGGGCATTTGAATGTCCATTAGCACCAAATCAACATTTGGATTCTTGCGGCAAATTTCGATAGCTTCTATGCCATTGGTTGCTTTAAATATTTCCTTGCTGAACTTTCTCAGTTTTAACGAGATTAACATTTCAGATGCTTCATCGTCTTCGGCAATTAAAATTTTTAAGCCCGAAATTTCCGGAGTTATTGGCTTTGCTTCGTTTTCAGGTATTTTCTCAGTTTTGATATCGATACCTTTCTTCGAACTAATATTGCAGGGAAGTGTAAAAAAGAAAGTTGACCCCTTGGATTCTTTGCTATCCACCCAGATTTTTCCACCCAGCATTTCTACGTAAGCTTTTGAAATGGCTAATCCCAATCCGGCTCCTTGTCGTGCCATTTTATCGGGAATATCAGCCTGAATGAAACGTTCAAAAATGGCTTCAGCTCTTTCTTCTGGAATTCCTATTCCGGTATCTTTTACATAGAACTTCACTTTTTCTCCTTCAATAGAATATCCAAACTCTATTGTTCCTTTGTCAGTATATTTAATGGCATTCTTAACCAAATTTGAAAGTATTCCATAAAGCTTATCACTATCAGTAGTAAAAATCGCTTCGTTTTCAGGCAGTGCATGCGTAAAGGAAAGTGTTAGTTTTTTCCGCTCGGCATCTAGTTTTAAAGAATCGTAAACAAATTGTAACTGATTATTTATGTTTGTTTCGGAAAGTTGAATGTCCATTATGCCTGATTCGATCTTGGATATACTAACAATATTATTTATGATATTAAGCATGCGGGCACCACTTTTCTCTATAATTTGGATGTATTCTTTTTGTTCCTCGCCAGATAATTCCGGCTCCTTAAGCAAGCTGGCAAAGCCTAGAATGCCGTTCATCGGAGTACGGATCTCATGACTCATATTGGCCAGAAAAGCTGATTTTAACTGGTCGCTTTCTTCGGCTTTTTCTTTGGCTTTTAGTAACTCAAACTCTGCTTTTTTGCGGTCAGTAATATCTAACCCAACCCCAACAATACCAGACTGTTTATCAGATGTTGACATAGGATTAACGATATTCCAATATTGTACTCCGTTAACTTTTGTTTCAAAGATAGTAGGTTCACCTAAAAGCGCTTTTTTAATTGCTTTTATTGTTTCTGGGAAATCTTTGTATAAATCAAAAACAGATTGTCCAACTACCTGATTGGGCAACAGGCCTAAACCTTTAAGACCAGCCCCAATGGAAAGATTGAAGATGCCATCCTTGTCTATCAAATAAAATATAATTGGTAGATTTTCAACAGCAGTACTAATTAAAGCCTCGTTCCTGATTAATTCCTGTTCCGCTTTTTTGCGTTGGGTAATATCCCGCCCAATTCCTAAAACGCCCATCAATGTTCCATCACTCTCGTATATCGGGGTTTTTATTGTTTCTACTATTTCTGTATGTCCATCGGCAAAAGTCAATTTCTCTTCATTTACGCCTGGTTTACCAGCAACGGCAGCTTCGTTATCCTTTTGTGTGAAAAAATCGGCCAGTTCTTTGTTCACGAAGTCATAATCAGTTTTACCCACAATTTCTTTTTCAGTAGCTCCATATAATTGCTCAAAACGTTGGTTACATTGCAAATAAATTCCTTGTGTGTTTTTTAACCAAACAAGATCGGGGAGCGTGTCAATTAGTGCCCGCAAACGATTTTTACTTATTTCAAGTTCTTCTTCAGTTTGTTTAAAATCAGTAATATCCTTTCTTATGCCAACTATACGTTTAATTTTGCCCTGGTTGTCTTTTTCAATAGAATGACCTATAACCTGATGCCATCGGTAGCTTCCATTAGCATGTAGAATCCGAGCTTCGTAGACATAGCTATCTTTTTTGTAAGTTAATACATCATTTATTTTAGTCCGAACATATTCCCTGTCATCGGGATGTATTCTGGGAAGCCAAACCGTTCGGTCAGAAGGTCCATCTACCGGTGTATACCCAAGCATTGTGTAATAAATAGGTGAGGCGAACCAGATATCATTCTTCACATCCCAATCCCAAACTCCAATCGTTGTAGCTTCCAAAGTAGCACGTAGTCGTTCCTCTCTAATATGCAAAGCATCTTCAAGTAATTTACGCTCCGTAAAATCAATAAGTGTTCCGCTAATTGCAGGTTTCCCTTTATAGGGTATTGAGTTTCCAAGAACTCTTATCCATATTGTTCTTCCGTCCTTTTTTACTCCACGAAGTTCATATTCCACCGATTCTGATTCTTTGGAAAATCGTTTTCTAATGTTCTCTTTTACAATATCTTTATCACCTTTGAAAACAAGAGATATGGGGTTCATCTTATCAACAATCTCTTCGTATGAGTATCCAAATATTTCACAAAATTTTTTATTAACGTATTTAAAAGAATCATCCTGAACAATATATACACCAACAAGTGTATGTTCTACTATATCCCGGTATTTTGCTTCCGAATCTGAATAGGGGGCGTTTCTTTTCTTTTTGAAAAGAGAGCGTAGGTTTAGCAACGAATTGAAATTAAACATATTTCGAAGTTTTTTGAATATTTACTCTGCCCCAAAAATTCAATACTTAATAAAAATAATGAAAAATAGGACAGTGTTAAAATCTTTTTAAGCAGAATGTGGGATTTCTTTAAAATACCTCAATAAACTTCAATTAGTAGAAATCTATCAATGAAGCTAGTGCAGCTAGATATTCACTTTTATGTTTCCTGTCGAATTAGTTGTATCATATTATTTGGAGGCTCAAACCTGTTCGGTTACACCCCAAAATTGATGTGGGAGATGACGCTCAAAAAAACTCTAAATCCTTTACGGATTATACCCTTTGTTGGCATTTCATTGTTTTTCTATTTTCTCATTATGACAGACTAATACATTCTTTTTATCTCCATGCCAGTTATGAAATCCATTTCCCTGACAATCTTTAAAGTCTTTACACGACTCACATTGACCAATTCTTGTCCATTCTCTGTTTCGAAAAGGTTGAAATTTATTTTCCCAAGTTTTATGAAAATTGTCGGTATAAATATTTCCTTGCGAAAAAGATCTGTCGATATTCGGACAGGCAGAAATTGAACCGTCAATAAGAATCGAACCAATATTAATCCCTGCTCTACAAAAAAAGTACGAATCTCTTACCAATGGTTCATATTTTCCTACATACCCCTCGCAGCTAAATTTAACATCAATTTGTTTGGATTCTCGACACGCTGCTATAAAACCCATTAATTGAACAAATTGATTGTCAGTTAACAACAAATCTGGATTATGAACGGCTCTCCCGATAGGAATAATTGTAAATAATCTCCATGCCTTAACATTTTTTGAAATCAATAACTTCCTTATTTGTTCAAGTTCATTGATATTCTTTTGGTTAACACAAGTAACAATATCGAAATTGATACGATTGGAAGATGATGCCAATTCAATTGCATTTACTACTTTATCGAAACTTTTTTCACTATTTCTCAACCAATTATGAGATTCCTTGAGTCCGTCTAAACTAATTGTCAGTGCACCTATTCCAGCATTTAGTAATGAAATGTGTCTTTGTTTATCGTACAAATGCCCGTTTGAAACTATCGACCATTTAAAACCTCGTTTTCGCAGTTCTTTTCCACAAAGTTCTAAGTCCTTTCGTAAAAGAGGTTCTCCGCCCGTAAATACAACCGTAAAATTCTTTGGTTTATTTTTTATTGTTTCAATTGCTTGAAAGAAATCCGTAGCAGGCATATCTCGATGCAAACTATCTTTGGAACAATCGCTACCACAATGCAGGCAATTTAAATTACATCGAGTAGTGCACTCCCAAAACAAATAATTCAGTTCGTGTCGCTTTGTCTCTGAATCTCTAAATTTTCTGAAACTGTATTTTTTGATTGATGAAAACATTTATTTTTCTTCCAGAGCTATATTTAAGTAAATATTTTCTTTTAAATCTGTCAATACGGTATCCTTGTCAATATAAAGTCCATTTTGAGCAGAATCAATATCTTGAAATTGAAGTGTTAATTTCTCAAGCATTTCTGTATAAAACGAAAATTTTCCTTCTTCGTCAGTCATCTCGTATTGCACATTGTCGGCGACGGAAACTTTAATTCCTTTAATTGGTAATCCTGATGTTTTAGATTTTACCTGACCCTCAACTAACAAATCAAGGCCAAAATCCTGAGGTGTCCCATAGCATGCTTGGAAAATAAACATTGCAGATGTCAGACTTAATCCTCCAACTATTCTTCTAATTACATTTCTTTTCATATTAATCGTTTTTAATCTATGATGATTTTTATGGTTCGCAGGTTGCTTTTATAATGAATGCCAAGGTTTGAGTATGAACAGTACATTCATTTATCAGTGGGACTCTCTTTTACTTTAGTTGTTTTATTATCAGATTCTTGTTTGTCTGTAGTTGTTTACGAACGAATCGTTTAGTTTACAAATACGGGGTGAATAAATCTCTCTCTGCTGATCGTTTCGGGTGTCACCTCGATTAGTGTTTTAAAAATAAGCATAAAGATCCTTTGTTCAAACGGATGAAGAGGTGGTTTGCAATTAATGGGTTATTTCCCTCCCTAAGTACGCCTAATTACTGTATTGTATGGAATTTGTAAACTGCTAACAGGCTTGCCTACCTAGGAAAAAATCATCTCCTTGGAAAGAGTGAATATTTTCTTAGGGATAATAGATATTCACTAAGGAATAAGAGTGATCCCGTAGGTAAAACTATGATTTCCTAGGAGATAAGTATAATGCCCCGGTTTAGAATGACAATTCCTAAAGGAAACAGGCGAAGCTATTTAGATTACATCGGAAGGCAATATGGGATTTTCGCGCTCTTCGAGGTTAAAATAATGGAAAGCCAAAAAGGTATACGGTACAATAAACACACAGGTGCTTATAACCGAAGTTATCCCGTTAATTACCCAATACCACTGCGGATACTCAATTGGAGTATCGGAAATACCGGAAGCAAGACCCTGCGAAGCACCTATCGTTGCTAAAAGGAGCGAGAACAGAAGGCTGATTCCAAATACAATAACAATACCTACCAGGTTTAGGCCCAGAGTATTCCACCATTGCGTGTTCACCAGTTTCCAGGATTTACCCATGGCATTGCTCAATCCTTTCTTTTCGAATATCAGGATAATAAACACCAGCGAAAATGTGTTGGCAAGGTATACCCCCGGCAAAACACAGAAGGTAGCGCCCAAAAAAGTAAGGAAAGCGAATACAATCCCTGCGCCCAGTGCCAGCAAACTGTTCGAGAAAAAGTGCGGGGCAATATCCTGTAGTTCAATGTTTCCGCGGCCTTTTTTTACGTAAGCTTCAATATAAGAATAGTAAGTACCGGCCATCAGCGATTGTATAAATACAAAAAATCCCATAAAAATGGCGAGGTTCAGGTAAAGCGAACCCATGTTTTCCTGCATTGCTTCAAGGTTGGTGGGGTTAAACCGTACCAGTACATTTTTCTGAAAATAGATTTGAGCAATTACATATATTACAATAAAAGGCAGTACATACAATAACATGAGGCGGGAGAGAGGCCGCGCTTCCTGCTTTAAAAAAGCAAACGAGTCGGACAAGATCTGACCAAGTTCACGTTTTTGCCTGAACTTTATTGTTTCTTTTTCGATCATACAACGAGGAGACTAATAAGATTTTTCTTCGATTTGGTATTTGTTCCGTTCGCTGGAACTTCTTGAAACCAATTCGCCCAGAAATCCGCCCATGAAAAATTGTGCTCCGATGATCATCGATGTTAAAGCGATATAAAAATAAGGGCTTTCGGTAACCAAGTGTCCTTTAACTCCTTGGTTTAGCAATATCAGTTTTTGTGCGCCCAAATAACCGGCAGCAATAAAACCAATAATAAAAATCAATGCGCCCAGAACACCGAAAAAGTGCATCGGGCGTTTTACAAAGCGCGAAATAAACATTACCGAAAGCAGGTCGAGCGGGCCTCGCACAAAACGTTCCAACCCAAATTTGGTTACACCGTACTTGCGTTCCTGATGAATTACCACTTTTTCGCCAATGTTTTTATAGCCTGCCCATTTTGCCAACACCGGAATGTAGCGGTGCATTTCGCCATAAACTTCAATGCTTTTTATCACGTTCTTTTTGTAAGCTTTAAGGCCGCAATTCATGTCGTGCAGTTTTATGCCACTCATACGCCTAACGGTCCAGTTGTATAGTTTACTGGGTAGGTTTTTGGTGAGTACCGGGTCGTGGCGTTTCTTTTTCCAACCCGATACAAGGTCGAAGCCGTCTTCTTTAATCATGCGGAACAGCTCGGGTATTTCATCGGGGCTGTCTTGCAAATCGGCATCCATGGTAATTACCACGTCGCCCTGCACGGCTTCGAAACCGCAATATAGCGCAGCAGATTTTCCGTAGTTGCGCCTGAATTTTATTCCTTTTATCAAAGGATTTTCTTTTTGAAGCTTTCGCACAACTTCCCATGAATTATCACGACTACCATCGTCGATCATCATAATCTCGTACGAGAAATTGTTTTCTTCCATTACCCGCTTAATCCAGGCAGCCAGCTCCGGAAGCGATTCTTCTTCGTTAAACAGGGGTACAACTACGGAAATATCCATAAAAAATGTTTGCTTTATTTATTCAGGAACAACATCAGAAGGTTTCTTCTGAGTGAAAATGCTGGTTATTAAGCTAATAATTAAACCAGTAAATGCACCCATTAAAATGGCCATTCCTGCCATAATCGGGGGCTTCTGGAATTTCATCATCATATCTACTGCCTGGTCAATTTGTTCTGCAGGCATCCGACCTTGTTCTACCATACGTTGCTCCATAACAATACGGGTTTGTTCTGTTAACCCGGGATCAATTACAGTGTACAGTAAAATGGTGTAAATGGCCGATAATACCGATGCAAAAACAAGTGCCAGTACACCTGCTCCAAGAGCTTGTCCGTAGGTCATTTCTCCACCAAGGCTTTTTCTGTACGAAAGTTGCGCGTAAACAGCACCGGCAATTAATATTGGCCACGAAACGTATTGTGCCCAGGTTTCAAACATTAAACCGGCTACATAAAATATCACCGATACAAGGATTAAAACTACCCCGATGTAAATTCCGGAGGTCAGCGTTGATTTCATTAAAGATGCAGGTCTTTGTTCCATAACAGTTGTAATTTTATTAGGTGAGACAAATATAGTTCTATTTTATTGAATGCAGGAAACGATTGTTACGAAATACGTTCCGGAAAATACAAGTAACACCAATTCTATTTCAAAGCTAGCATTCGACGAAATTTTGAGACTAGAATGGTTAATGCCTATTATCAATATTTTATTTATTCTCCTTTTTAGTTGTTGATAACGGATTTTTACTACAATTTTTCAAAAAAAATGATTTCTTTTTTATCAGGTATTCAGGTATATATGTCGTAAAGTTTGGGGGAATATTACCGGATGCGTGAAAATTGTTTGGCGGGAAATGAAAAATTTCTACTTTTGTCGCCGGGTAAGTCCTGTGCGACCAGCTCCTGCTGAATCCCCCCAGGGTCGGAAGGCAGCAAGGGTAGGCGGTTGTAGCGGTGCGACACAGGTCGCTTACCCACTTTTTCGAAGGAAAAATGTTCTTTATTTAGTGGCAAAAAATTTTAAGAAAATGTTTGGTGAATATCAAAAAACTTCTTTCCTTTGCAGCCGCTGATAAAAACAGCAAACGTTCTGAATAAAAACTGACACAATAAAAGCCGAATTAGCTCAGTTGGCCAGAGCACGTGATTTGTAATCTCGGGGTCCTCAGTTCGAATCTGAGATTCGGCTCAAAATATTGGGAAGATACCGAAGCGGTCAAACGGGGCAGACTGTAAATCTGTTGGCTACGCCTTCGTAGGTTCGAATCCTGCTCTTCCCACATTTAGTTCTGATTGCCTGATTTGCTGCTATTTATGTAAAAAGTAGACAACTTTTTGCAGAAAAGCAGACAACAGTAGACAAATACACTCAGGTTATGATGGAACGAAAAGAAATAATACGCCTGCCGCAAATTTTTGATTGCGGTGGGCGTTTTTCGTCTTCGGACAAATGGTTTATTGAATTCTACGTCCGAAATCCCAGAAACGACAAAATGGTGCGTTTCAAAAAATACAAAGGGATTAACAAATTTCATTCGCGGAAAGAACGGCAGGAAGCTGCCGAAAAAATGAAGCTTTACTGGACCGACAAACTTAAATCGGGCTGGACTCCTTTTGCCGACGAATCAATTATCTACGACGACAACTTACAATTTCAAACAGCTATTAAAAATTACCGGAAATTAAAGTCGAAAAACGGAACGTTCCGTTTTTTTGCCAGTAAGTACCTCGATTTTAAACGTAAAGAATTAGAGTCAGCAAGTCTTTCAACATACCGCAGCCGCTTGCGAATTTTCGATAGTTGGCTAGAAGGTAAGGGACTTAATGATGTGGATGTAAGTTGTATAAATAACCAGGTTATTGTAGATTTTTCGTGGCATATAATTGATATTGCCATGCTGAGTAAAACAACAGTAATGAATTATCAGAATTTGCTGAAGGAAGTTTTTGAGCATATTCGCAAAGAACGAAAGCAGCTGCAAAATCCTTGTTTCGACTTACCAATGACACTCAGAGTTAGTGATAGTGCCGCTTATCCGATACAGGAGTTTGATATTCCAATTTTGAAAAAGGCTTTAAAAGAAACTGATCCACAACTATGGTTAGGATGTCAGTTTGTATATTATTGCTTTTTAAGACCACGAAAAGAATTGCGTTTCTTAAAAATCGGTGATATTGATTTTGGCAGAAATATTATCCTGGTGCGTCAAGACAATGCCAAAACAAGTCAGCGAAGGGTAAGTATTCCAAAAGTATTTATGAAAAAGCTCCTAAACGAATACAGGTTACATGAATATCCGCGCGATTGTTATGTTATGGGGAAAAAGGGTAAGCCGGGGCCAGCGCATCTAAGCTATAACAACATGGGGAACAGGCATACAGCTATCCGCAAGAAACTAGGATTACCAGATAACTATGTAATGTACAGCTGGAAACATACCGGAAATATAAGGGCTGCCGATGCAAAAATACCGATGCGCGATTTGCAGGGGCAAAACGGACACACCACTATAACCACAACCGAAATTTACATGAAAAACCAACAAGGGCACAGAAGCGAGTATATTATCGATCATTTTCCTGAAGTATAACAAAAAATCCCGACCTAAACAGATCGGGATTTGTGTTAAAAACTTAACCTAACTAAACCAAACTTATGAAAAAACTAATTCGCTGTTAACGGGTAGCCAAAATTGCTGTGTTGATAGTTTCGCTGAAACTTATTTGTGTTTTTTGTTTGCCTATTCGTCGAATAGCGACAAATGGACTTGTAAGTAACTTCTATAGGATCAGTGGAACAAAGTATTACTGCATTTTCCGCTTTTGTAGCATATCCACTCGCAGTTGTATTAACTGATATCTTCCTGCAGGTAGTCACCTCCCGAACCATAAACATCGTGTACTCGTAATCCGATGTTTCGTAAACTGGAGCTGCTTTTATCGTTTCGAACACGTAGTTCGGATGGATCTCAACAGCGGGCAAATCGATTAAAAAATTGTCGGTAGCCGGGATAATAACCGTCGATGCTTCATCGTGCGTTAACCCAGGCGGTGCATTGTTGCCAAACGCAACTACCGAAAGCACCAGGATAAGAAGTAAGCCGAGTGATTTTCTCATAACATTTTTCATAATTGAACTTAATTGATTGATTGAACTTATTTTTTCTTTAGAGACTTCAATTTGATGATTATCAGCAAAAGCAGAAAGGACAAACTATAAACGCCTGTACTTTCGCCACAAAGCAACAAGTACCAGTACGCCAATAGCTACTACACACCAGCCTAGTATGAATAATGAAAGTTTCATGCCGTTTTCTTTTTCGGTTTAATTATCATTATAGCATCCTTCCATTCAAGATAAGCTTCTTTACCTTCTGCAAGCACTTCTTTTACGTTTTTCTCAACCAGTTTTCCATCTTCATCGATGGCCCTATCTACCGCTTCAAAAGTGTCTGCAGTATCGTCGAGCGCTTCCGCTAACGATCTTGAAATTTTCGCTCCTATAACAGCTGCTTGATTCACAAACATTATCCATCCTCTCTTTCTTAGGAATGTGACCAACATTCCGGCCAGCACAATTATACCGCTGCTAGCTAACCATGCCGAAACATCAAATCCGAATAGTTTAAATAAAAGTTCCATTTTACTTCTTTTTTAAATAAGTGAGATAATACAATTCCACATATACCCCGGCTTCTCCCCATGTTATTTTTCCATCGGCCATATCAATAGTAATTTGCTGAGCCAACTGAGAACAGAACTTTTGCCATGTTTGGCTCGATACATCCTGAAGTTTTCCGAAAATTTCAATCAATTGTTCGCGCGGATCTTCTACATCCGAAATTTGATCTATAATCTGTAATCGAATCGAAATTTCAGGAATATACTTTCGGGCAAGTAAAACAGCTTTATCAATAATTACATCATCAGTTTTGCCCGGAATAAGATTTTTTACAACTTGTGTTGTAATATCAAAAGCCGGATTATTTACCGCTTTTTTTACAGCTTCAACCACGTGAGTTGCAACTGGGATCAGTTCATCAACTTTGTCGTCGATTTTAGAAATCATTCTTAGAATGAAACTCCATAATTTCAAGAGTAATTTTTTCATTTCTTTTATTTAAATGGATTTACAATTGCAATATAATTTTCGCGTATCGGACGTACTTTTACGTAAGCATTTTGTTTTATTGCAGCTTCTTCAGAGGTTGTAGAAGATCCTCCGCCACTGGCACCAATTGTTTGCCAATCGTTAATGCAGAATTCAACATGTGTAATATGTTGTTCATCTTTTCCCCAAAATACCAGGCATCCGGCTTCGGGATCAGAAACACGAGAGCCGACAAATTTGTAGTACAACATTTTTGCAGTATAATCAGATTTGCGAGGTATTAGTCCTACTGATTTCAGTATTTCAACTACCAGTCCTGAGCAGTCGAAGCCACTAGGATCGTCACCGCCCCAACGGTAAAAAGTGCCTACAAATGTCCATGCCACTTTAATGGCTAATTCAATTTTTGTCATAATCCAAACCATGCTTTTAAAAAATCACCTACTTCTCTCCAAAAACGTTTGCGAGCTTTTGCAGCTTTTTTTTCATGAATTTTTTGAATCGCTTTCCTGGCTTTTTCAAGCTGTTCAGGGGTAATTGAATCTTTAGCTTGTATTGAATCCGGCTGTTGTTGGCTTTTTCGATAGAGTTCTCGTGTTTCATTTCCAAGCTGTTTTAGTTCCTGCAATTCAAAACTTGCGCTATCGAGCCATAGGCTATCAGCGTGCATTATTGAGGTTTGTGAGTTTCCATATTCTTGTTTTAATCCGAACAAAACAAGAAGCACCGCCACAAACAAAAGCAGATATATGCGTTTCATTTCGATTTAGTTTTAGGATGATTTTGAATCCATTCTTCGCGTTCTCGCCTGTCTTTTTGGAGTTTTAGCCGATAGCTTAGAATACCTATTGCAATACCTATTAGCAATGACAATACGGTAAGAACAGGGGTTATCTGTTCGAAAAACGATAGAATACCAACCGATGCGCCGCCTGTAGGTGCTCCAACGCCAACGGCTGTTTTGCTTAAAACTTCTTTTACCTGGAGAAGAATTTGGTGCATTGCTTCAACTTTTTATCTCAAATTTAAGCTGAAGGCCTGCAATGCGAAAGGACAAAATTAGTAGGTGAAAATGTTCATTTTCTCAGGAAGAGCTACGCCGGTATAATCCACATGATCCGTATCAAAAGTGTATAGTTTAGCAGCTGCCGATACATAAATATTACCGCCAACCTTGGCCACTCCATCAACATCATAAGCGCCAACTCTTATTTGTGTATCCGGAGCATCAATAACGAACAGGCTTCGCTGCAAACCTTCGGTAAATGCAAACACGCGGTCGTCTATTGTTACAGCTTTCAAAATTACCGGGTTGGTTGATCCTCCATCGTCTATCATTCTAAAATCATCCCAATTGGTCGGATTACTTTTTAAACAGCTCCACTCACGTTCTTCAACCGTAAAACCGTACATGCGTGTACTGGTTTGCGCCATACAGGTAAAATCAACATCCACATCAAAAAATTCGTCGAACGTTGTAAAAGTATCGTTGCAGCGGCCAATTTCGCCTACTTTAGAAATCATGTAGTAATAACCGTTGTAATATTCAAAGCCGCGAATAGTATCTACAATACTGCCATTACCACCTTTAAAAATAAATCCGTCGAATTCTGTAGGATACAGATCAAAATCGCGTGCATCGAAAACTGCAAAGCAGCGTTGCCCATCAACCAATCCGGCGAACCCTACAAGTATTTTTCCATTAGTAATACGCACCGCCGAAACACTATTGTTAATTGTTGTGCCAGCGGTTTCAACATACACATTCCGCATACGTATCCCATCCGACAAGTCGTAAATATGAACGGTTCCATTATTTCCACCAACAACGAGTTGCTTACTGGCAGCATCGTAGTCAACAGCCGAATGTTCGGCATAGTCGGCTGTTGAAATGTCGCCAAAAACCGAAGTGGTAATAAACTGTCCTGTTTCATCAAGCAAATAAGGTTTCCCATACTGATTAATGCCAACTATTGCCGGCACTACTTGCTGTGTTGTTCCATCGCCTCCACCTGGCACAACTCCCGGATTAAACTGCCAGAAATTATCCTCCAGCTTATAGGCTTTTATACGGATAAGCGTTTCCTCTTCCGGTCCCGGATCTCCGTCGAGCTGATCAATTAAAAACTCGCATTCTATGTCTTTCATTTTCTGGTAGAGGTTATTCACCAGATAATGAAGTATGCGCGGCGGGACTCTGAAATCGGCTTCAATTGGTAACAATCCTGCTAAAAACGGGGCAGTAAGGCGATAGCGATTAGCCACAAACCCGGCATCGCCCTTCCAATCAAACTTTTTACCCGAAATGCTTTGGTCGCCTCCCTGGTTGTTTCCTTTGTAAAACAGCAAACGTGGAGAAAATGGCTCGCGAATGCTCGAAAAAGTTTTTGAATTGCCGGGCTGGTAAGCAACCGGGTATCCATCGGGTGCCATACGGAGGGTAGAAAAATTGCTTTTTATCTCTTCCTGTTTGCGATCGCCATCGTTAAAAAAATAGTTTTGCAAGCCAATAGAAACAGGTTTCCAATCTTTTACAACCACTTCGTTATCTTCTCCTGTAATTTCAGAAATAGGAAACCAACCATATTCATAAAAAATATTCTCAGAAGTAACCAGCCTTATATCGCCCTCTTCTTTTGGCAACAAAATACTTTTAAGATCGGTACGGGTATTTACCGGATCGAGTATCCGTTTGCGCTTGTCGTCAAGGTCTTCCCAAAGCTCGTTAAATGCCGAGTCGTTGCCGTCGTGCTCCCAGGAAAATTTTATGGTTACATCTTTTCGTGTTCCTGGTACCCATTCACTAACCCGGTATTGCGATAAATCAAAAGCTTCTCCTGTAAGTACGGCCTCACGATCGATCATTTGTACTGTACGATTATTATTAAACCAGAAAAAGAAGTTGAATGTATTTTGTGCCGATAGAAACAGATTTTTTACATCAAAATCGGGCATAAGGTCGTGTATTGCAAACGACTCTAAGTCCCATGTGGACGATGAAATTTTATTAAAGGCTGCAGTTTCAATGTAGTTGGCAAAATAGTTTGCCGCCGGAAAATTTTGTTCTACCAGTATAGAAGTATCTTTTAGAATGTTGAAATTATGATACAGTGCCAGGTACTTAAAATCGGGATGCAGCTTCAGAAAGTTATCCGAAATATAAAACTGGTTGCGGCGGAGCAGGTTATCGATAAACCAATGCAAAAACGGGAATGGCGAAACCACGGCCACGCCTTCGGTATCGGCAGATGTAATAACTCCGCCCTCGGCATCCTGGTTGACAAAAAAATCGGCAAGACTTTCGAATTTATTGGTTAGTTCTTCCACATCTACACCATCGTCGCCTTCCACCATTTTACCTTTGTCTTTCCAGAATCCACGGTTCATTAATCGAATAGTGCACCACTTGTCCGTGTCGGGATCGAAAGTAGTTTTGTTGGTAAAGGTTAAATCGTCGCCTAGATCAAGCTCTGTAAGATTTTTTTCACGCAACTCTTCGCCAAGTTTGCCAACGTAGTTCTGTATCCATCCTTCAATCGAGCCAAGTGCTTTTTCTACCACAAAATCGCCTTGTATAAGTGGCCGGCCAAAATGTTCAAGCTTTGCGCCCGAAAAATGGTAGTCGTTTTGTTTGGCCCGTTTGGTTACCCGGTTCGGATTTCCAAGCGTGCCAAGGTTTCCATCAACCGGCAAACTAATATCAGCTGCCAAAGGCCCCCGGATCTGTTTAAACATAAAGAATGGATTTTTAAGAGATATCCGGCAACTGAAATTTTTATCGGTTTCAAGCGGCTTGTTATTTATGGTAAGCTTTAGCATTTTCTATCTGATCTTTTCTTCGATAACTCTTTGATTTCATCGCTTTCCTCTTTTGCTTTCTTCAACCATTCCTGGTCTGATTTTGATAGCTTTTCTTTTTCCATACTACAATTTTTTTATCTGAAATTTTAATCCATCATCTCCTACCTGCACCTCATGTAGTGTTCCTATTCCTATTTCCAAATATTCACCACTGGACAAATAAAAATCCTCGCTTATGCTTATATTATTTCTATACCCACTGACAAGTTCTACATACATTGGGTAACTCCTGAATGAAAGTCCGTTTTTTCGAAGCGTTATCGTGTATAGAGTATTAATACCGCCTCCGGTAAGCAATGTTGATCCAATTATGGTTACATTGTAATAGCCATCCTCGGGTATTGTTATTCTAGATGTATTACTAATTGTGCTATGATATGCATCAGTGTCATAGTTTTCTGAATCAAATAATATTGGGAAATCCGCATCGTCGGTTGTTGTGCGATAAAGACTTGCTCCACTAAATAATGTAGTCTCAAAATCTAAATTATTCTGCATATAATCTTCAATAACCGATATGTCCATTCTTTTTAAAGCACCTCCGTCGTTAATTAAAAGCTCATCTGTGCTTAATAATCCACTAGTTAATGCTGTTTGATTTGATATAGAATTGTTTCCTAAGTTAACTGTAAATGTTCCTGATGTTGTTATGGGACTTCCAGTTACATCAAAATCAGAACTAGATAATCCAACACTTGTAACCGTCCCAGAACCGCCACCAAGCCCAGATAAATCAACTGAACCATTAAAAGCACTACCATAACCCGTAACCACCAGATTTGAACCACTTAACGAAACATTACCGATATAGCCGTCTGAGCTACCGCCTGTACCATCAGGATAATAATAAAGCTTTTTCGTTACGGGGTCAAACTGAACATCGTAGCCGGTTGAATTACTGATTAATCCGGGTAAATATATTGATCCGTCGCTTTGCACCTGAAAACGTGCGGTTCCTGCATTACGGACATTTAATAAATATTGGTCGCCGTCGTTATCGCTGGCATCAATTAAAAAACCACCGCCGTTTGTGCTTGGGTTGTCGGTTATTACCTGGTAACCGCTTTGGCTGGTTACTATTCTGAATGGCACATATTGCAAAGGTGCGCCGCCTATACCAACATTTTCGGTTGTATATGGGCCGTAAGTACTTTGAGTCCAAACACTACTGCCAGACGGCGGAACAGCCCACGTACCGTCGCCCCTTAAAAATGTTGAGCTTGACGGGGTTCCGGTTGCACTTAGCACTATTGGGTCGCCAGTTACGCCAGAACCGTCAATAAAACCAGAAGTCAATGCGTATTGACTTCCCCAATCGTCACCGCTACCGCTTGTACCAGAAGCTACGATTATATTCCCGTTGGCGTCTACTGCTAAGTAATAATTAACTGTACCTGTAAACTGCGTACTAGAATCATAGCCAACCATGCGAACCATGCCGTTTCCATATACTAAAAATGAACCGTCTACATTTAGCCCTATATTGCTACCCGATGACCCAATTGTATTAATATACAAACCGTAAGAACCGCCGCCTGTATTATAATTGTTTTCTACCGACAAAGCCCATCCGGTTGTATTTCTACTTAATGAAATGCCTTCGCCAACAACAAAAAATGGTGAGTTCACAAATGTAGTCCCGTTCCAATAAGGCAGGTATGGCGAATCTAAAGAATAAGAAGGTGTTGAACTTGGCACAACAGCAAAACCACCATCACTTAAATAAATCGTGTCGTTACTAATCGATAAAACCTGAATTTCATTAGTTAAACTTGTGTCTCCATCGTTTACATTAATGTTTATTGAATTTCCGTTATCTATTCCAATATTTCCCGGACTTCCGTTTGAATATAAAACCTGATATTCATTACCTATTACTGTATCTTGATCATTCAATCTGTGATTTGTGTTTTGCTGTAACGTGTCTCTTATTCCAGATAAATCAATATCAATAATAGCCTGAATTGGTAACGTAAACCAAGTATTCTGATTATCATTTGAAAACCGTACCCAAACATCCGATAAAGTCTGCGTTTTATGCCAGCTAATCGAGTCATCACTAAACTCATGATAGGTAACTTCGTCGAGCTTACGTTCTGCGTCTTTGAACTCGAAATAATTTCCAGCCAAAGTAGAATCTTTAGCCTCAACTACGCTTCCGTATGGCTGTGCTTTCGCAACCACCGAAACAAGTAGTAAAGCTGCTATGTATAATATCTTTCTCATATCTTGCATTTTTCAATTGATTCATAATCTATTTCCCACTCCGAAGTTGTTTCCGATTTTCCTCCAAATCCATCTGGTATTTTAATCTCTTTCAGTTTCACGTTTTTGGCAACATGCTCAACAGCTGCATTCCATGTTTTTTTATATTCTTGTGGTGTCATATCAATATATTTAGTTTATTAATTATTTGACAATGCTACCCCTATAGACACTGCATTGTCGGCTCCCTTAGATATTGATTCTCCTGTTAATGTTCCTTGATTTGTGTTTTGTGTATATATAGAAAAAGAAGCATCTGTACCGTCTGTTGTTTGTACATTAAACACTTCATAATAATCAACTTCTCCGCTTGGAGTATTATTATCAGCTATTATTAAAAATTGAAATGCCACCGAATTATCATAGTCAGCAACAACATCTGGGAATGTCAAAGTTGTGTATGTACTCGATCTAGCTTCTAGAGAAGTAGCACCTATTGTTGATACATTCCTAATAAGAGCGGTTGAATAATGCGCCGTTGTTCCACTTGAAGCGGTTATTGTAAAAGTGCCTGTTTCTGAACCATCTAAAATTTTATAATTAACCTGCCCTCTATCTGTACCTGATATTTCATAATCTAAAGTAGTGAAACCAGATGATGTAACATTTGTTGTTACCGATGTTCTCAATATTAAAACTAACAAATCACCAGTCTCTATGTCATTTGGATAATCAACAGATATTCCACTTGTTATCGATGTAGTGTACCCTATTTCTGAATAATTTACCACATAAGGCAATGCAATAACAGCACCTTGTTCTACTTGCCACCAAGCTGCCTGAGCATTAATCAATAATGGCAAAAATGTTATTAATAAGATCAGTAATTTTTTCATAGTGTTTAATTTTCATATATGTAACTTACGTCAACATCAGTACCGAAACGTTGATAGATAACCTTGGTAACATTTCCGGTTGTTGCATCTATAACATCATTTGCCCCAAATGGATTTTCTGTCAAAAGCGTACTACCACTATCTGAATAAAGGTTTAGAGTTAATTCATATGATGATGAAGCATTTTGAACAACCCTTATTTGTGATGTCTTAGCCTCAGGAATGTTCTGGATATTTAGTGTTGTATTGCCAGTTAACTGAGGTAAACGAATAACGTCACCTTCGCTCCATTGCTCGGTATAAGAAGTAGATGTGGAAGGTGTATTCAAAGTTTCACCTTCGTAGTCTGAGGAATTGTCAGTTATCGTGAAGTTTGGGTAAGTGCCCCCTATCGTTACATTTGTACCCCCAGTAAAAGATACTGTTTGGTCATATAAATTAGTAGAACCCTCTGTTAAATTATCAGTTGTTTTTGTTGCAAAATCTGTATCAAAATCTGAACTTGTATAAGTGCTATCAGATATTATTTGTTTTATATTGGTTCCATTTATGAGTAGTACGTTAAAGTCAACATCTTGTCCATATGTTACAAATTGCCCGTCTTGATAAGCGTCACTTCCACTGGCTGTTCCGTTTACTTGTAGATTATCTATTCCGTTGTCGGCAGTGCCATTAATAAGCACATTCCCTGTATTTCTTAAAATTTTAATACCGTTGTTTGAATAAGATGAGCCTGGATCTGCCCACCCTCTAATAACTAGATTAGAACCTGCGTCACTTCCTGTTTCAGGTGAATTGTCACTTGCTATTGTCCATCTGTTTTTAAAATTATTCTGATAAGTTAGATAAACAGATGAGCCTGCTGGAGAACCTAATGTCAATTGCTGTGATCCTGATGCTGTAATGAATTCCACTTGCCCCGAAACTTGCAACTTATCTACTCCGTTGTCTGCTCCCCCAATCCAAACTCGACTGCCGTTGTCTTGAATTATGCTATTTCCCAATGTAGATATACCTGTAAATTTAGATATGTAATTTGTCATTCCACTACCGCCGATACCCCCCAGTCCGACAAGTGTATAATTAGGCACATTTAAAGTATCACTATTTAATGTTGCTGCACCACTATTCTTTATTGTTGTTAATGATATTTTATCTTGTTTACTTGATTCTAGTTCTATAATATTGCTTTCATTCTGTTCTATGTCAGGTCTAAGGGAATTATTAATAGAATCCAAGGCAACAGGATCGGTTTCTGTAAACACAATAAAACTCAACAACGAATCACCCGCATAAATAGAAATAGTGTCACCACTTACCCCTAAACTATCGGCTCCGGTAATGTTTTTCGTTAAGTTAACCAAGGTGTCAATTAATGCGCCAAGCTTTTCAACCTCACGTTGTGCAGCCCAGTTAACCAGTGCAGTATCAATTACTCCTTTTATTGTAAATCCTGCCGCTGTTTGGTTCCTTATTATTAAAGGTTGCTGCCGTGGTTTTTTATAAGTAGCGTTGGCAAACACCGAGTAATTCGCATCTGGAAAAGGTGAACTAAATATTACATTATTGTCGCCGGGTATAGCATTAAACTGTCCACTACGGAAGAAGTGTTGTGCAATGTTAGCAGAATCGAAATTAAACGGTAGCCCTGCCGCAAGTGCCGATACCGATATTTTTTTACGTTTGTTAGCATCGCTTACGTCCTCAATCAGTAACCAGTCGGAAGAGTCTGGCGTTGCCAGCTCTACCTGTGCCGATATTGGTTTTATGCGTTCCCATCGTTGTTCATCCTGACCTAAAGCCAGTAGCGGGATAAAAAACAGGAGTATTAAAGTAAGTTTTTTCATGCTTCAGCTTTTGAATATTTATAAAATGCGATTAAACGTTCTCCACCGTCGGGAGCAACAATATTTTCGTTCAATGTCCACGTTTTTCCTTCCACAGTATAATCAGTAGGTTTAAGCGCAAAAGCGTAGGCAACAAACAGTGCCACATTCGAGGCATTAAGCGGTGTTTTCGTGGATGTAAAAACCCGGTTACTGCCATCAACAACACCGCTCAGTACTTCGCCAAACATCCAGTCGGTATCGTCTTTCGTCATCCAGTCGATTAACAGCGACATGCGCGGATCTTGAAACATTCGTTTTAATACTCGCTTTGTTACGCCCATATCAATACTTTCTAGTGTGTCCCTCAACCAATTCCAGCGGAAAATCGTGCAGGTTATCGTCGATGCTTCCCAAAGCTTCTTCGCTGTTCTCGATGTTTACAGGCACAATTTGCCCATTATGAACCAGCCATAACTGGCGGCTTAATATCAAGTTGGGCAACGCCTCTAGTTCTTCCCAGTCTTTGTAACCGGTATTCACTATCCATTTCCTTCGGCCAGATTTTGCAGAAACTACCTGAGTGCGATGCTTGGCCGTGTCGCCAACCTGAGCAATACGTTGCGAGATAGTGTGCTCTGCAGGGAAATTGGTTTTTACCTTTCCGGTTAACCAGTACGGATCTACACCACCGTAGCGGTTGGTAGCAAACAATTGTGTGTTAAATTCGTAATAAGTGTAATCAATCCAGTACTGGAAACTTTCGATAATCTGAATTCCGGCATTCTCCAGGTAACATTCGTAACTAACTACTGGGTTTGTACTACTAACATCCAGCCCCAGCGTTTCCGGATCTACACACCATTCGTACATACTAAGCGGATTAACTGTAACAGCCTGCGAAATTGTTCCGGTGCTTCCATCTGCCCGAAAATAATCAGCTTTAAAAGTGAGATTCATTACTGCAGCACCTGGAATAATACACCACAGCTTTGCCTTACTTGTTGGGGCTATTTTTGTTCCCGATATCAAACCGGTTAACCATTTCCCGGCAACAATAAAATCGGAGTACCAATTGGTGGCCAAATCGCTGTAAATATTTTTCTCCAGCTCCGACAAACCACCCTGAAGTACCGTAATTTTATATTGATCTCCTGCCAGCTCTGACCAGTTTTCCTGACGCACTGAATTCTCATCCACATAGCTTTCGCCAATATCGAGAGAAATTACTGCAGGAATATCAGTTCGCTCAGTCGCCAGAACGCCACCATTCTCTAAAAAACCCGGAACAAAACGGCGAAACAAATAACCGGCAATATCGAACCATGCATCGCCGTTACTATCAGGAATGTTTTCCTCCTCCTGTGGCATTCCATCCAGTTTACCGTCGTCGCTGCTAATTTTTAGCAAAATCCGGTAAAGGCTCCCCTGTACATTGTCGGTATTTATTTTTACACGTACCTCGGTTCCATGTAACTGAACCGCTCCTCCTGGTATTGTAATTGTTAAAGCCATATTTTTTAGCTTTTTGTTTGCAATATTTCACTTTGTACTTGCATAATAAAGGACAATACTATTGCGCTAAATGCAGGCTACATGCTTGATCCTTGCTGTTGGCGTTTATACTCATCTTGCAATCTCTCAAACTTGTCGTACGAGAATGGAATTTTGATATTTTCTAGTCTGGTAACCGCTTTATCAAATTTATCAACATCAATTACATAAGGTGTATAAGGTTGTGTAGGGTTGGAATCTGCTGCAGCTGGTAAATTGTATTTTCCATCGGCATACATATCCGGGCGGCGGCCATCTCGAACAGCATAAATAGCCCTAATAATTTCGGGGTAATTCATACTGAGGTTACGGTTGGTACGGCCATCAATAACTATTTCCGGTTGCCCCGGCACTTCGTTAAAAATTGCCATGTGTGGCTGATCGCCGTACATACCGGTTTGCAAATTATCCGTGTATTGCAGGTTGGGGTATTTACCTTCAGCGTAACTTTTTACTTTTTTTCGTTCAGCATTGGCAATACCAAGCTGCACCAAGCCAGTAGCGCCAAGTAACACAGCTGCTATGGTTCCTCCCAAAGGGCCAAGTTGCTCATATCCTTTCATTATTGCACCGGCTGTGTTTGCCACAATATTGGCAGCTGTAACTGCAAAATTTAAGTCGGCATACTTTTTCTTTATTTTCTTTTTCTTCTCTTCATTGTCTCCAGCTTTTGCAAGTTCCATGTCCATCATAGAACTAACAAAATTTGCTGCAAATCCGGCTATCTGCTGATATTTTTCAATGTTCTCTCGCTTAATTTCATAGCGTTCCTGTTCAGCCTGCCGGGTTAATTCTGTTAACTGATCTTGATATTGTTGCTCACCAATCAATCCTTTTTCATACATTGATTCAGCAAGAGCAAATTTGAAGTCTAACGTTTCCTGGTATTTTTGTATCGCATAATCAGTAGTTGGATCAGTTTGATCTTCTTCTTCTGTCTGAATTTTTGATACAATAGAAAAATCGATACTCCCTTTTTCTTTAGCGCTTTGAAAAGAGTTTATAAAATCTTCAAATGCACCTTCTCCTAACTTCGAAAAATATTTTTGTATAGCTAGTTTTTGTTCTTCGTCAGAAGCTGTAAGAAGTTCCGCAAATTTTAAACTTTCTTTAGATTCAATACCAAGATTTTTTAGCCGATCAATTTCTTTTTCGATTGCGGCTATTTTTTGATTTTTAGCAAAAATCTCTGCTTCAGTTATTTCAGGCATTTGTTTTGCCAGATCTAAAGCTTCCTGTTGAATTTTTATTAATGATTTACCTGAAGTGTCAGGTTCAGGTTTTTGTACAATTTTTAATCCTTTACCATACCATTCCCAAACCATACCATTTAAAAACATTCGTGTTCCTGCCGGTAATGCCGCAGAATTAGTATTACTATCATTACCTCCAAATATGTTTTTCCATTCTTCTTTTGTTTCCCCTGTTTTTGATATAAGAACATTCAGAGAATTTAATTCAGTAGAATAGTTTTGTTTAAAAATTCGATAACTATCAAGAGCACTAAATAATGCTGTATTACCTAAAGTCGTATTATCTAGCGCCAACCGATTTAATTCTTCGGCTTTTTGTAATAAAGTTTTTTGGGTATCAAAAAGAATAGCCTCGGCACTTTCTTTTACATCCGGAGCTTTCTTTTCAAACCAACTAATCGACGATCTTAACTGTCGCGCAAGTTCTGCTTCTGCCTCAGCACTTAGCTTTCTAAAAGCATCAACTTTAGCTTTTTGTTTTGTAATATCTTCTTCTCCTTCAGCAATCAATATTTTTAAAGCCATTTCTTCATTATAAGCAGCAACAGCTTTAGTCAGGTCTTCCATACTCGACTTTTCATCAGTAATGGTTTTTAACAAATCAGGAGAAATTTCTTTTAATCTACTTAGAATTGTATTCCTTCTTTCTTCCTCAATATTTGCACTTCGTAATTCTACTATCAGTCCATTTACTTCGTTCTGCTGGTCGCGGAGAGAATCAGATGGTGATTTTGAAATCATATCAGAAAACGATCTTGCAACCCTACCCGCTGTTTTATACAGTAATGTCATTGCCGGGCTTAAATTTTGGCCCAGTTCAATGGCTGCCAGGTGAAACTCGTTTCGTGCCTGTGCCTGTATAGCTTTAGCGTTATTGGTATTTTTGGCGGCTTGTTCAATAGCAATGTTGGTACCGGTAACAGCTTTAGTGTATCGGTTAAACTCATCTTTATTTTGTACCAGCAATTCGCCCATTTTAGCATGTTCAACGCCAAATATCGATGCAGCACTTTCGCCGTTTTTATAACGTTGTTCTAATTCTTCGAGCGCAGCGTTTACGCTAAATACACCATCTTTATAGCCAATCTGTTTTTCTTTTAATTTCAGAAAAACTTTATCCAAACTATTTCCGGCAAGTTGTGCTTTGGCGTAGTTAGGAGCAACAGCCTCAATCAATCCAATATTTTCTTCGAGGCTAACATTCATCAGGTTCATTGTAGTTCCCGATTTCTCGATTGCTTCAGTTAGGTAAGGAATATCGGCAGCTCCTTCTTTCGAACCGGCTGCCATGGCATTAATAATTCGGCGGCTACCGTCGGCACCAATATTAAACTGGTTCATGGTGGTAGTAAGCCCTTTTACTGCCGGTTCTAGCTGGCTTTTAGCAGCTTCGCTCAGTATAATAGCATCTTCGGTAACACTTGCCAGTGCTTCGCCATTTTTAAGCAATTCGGGGCGCTGGCTACCTACTTTAGTGTAAGCATCCACAATATCGTCGGCACTTTGCTTAATCCGCACACCTCCTTCAGTAATTTTTACCGATGTTTGTTTGGCAGTTTCTCCAAGTTTATCGAGCGCATCACCTTCTAGTCCGGTTAATGCCGAAAGATTATCGAGGCGTTCTTCAAAATTATCGGCAGCTTCAACCGCCTGGTTCATTTTCCGGACAAATGCCGTTGCACCAGCTATTACCGCTGCAAAACTAAATGCTGGCAGAAATGTTTTTATTGATTTTAGCAGCCCGTTCTGCTGGCGGTATTCGCTGTTAATGTTCCTCAGTTCTTTTTTAACCAGTTTAAGTTGGGCGCGTTTTTTGGTGTATTCGTCGGTTTGTCGGTTAAGTTTACTGGTTTGTGCCGTAAGTGTTCGCTGTGCAGTTCGGAGTTCTTCAATACTGGCGCCATTCAGGTTTTTAAGGGTTTGTTCGAGGTCGCGGTGCTCACGCACCAGTTTATTGGCGCTGCGGCTAACCTTCTTAATTTCTTTGTCTATTTTTTTGTAGCCGTCAACATCACCGGCTTCTTCGGCTTTTTTCTTTAAAGCAATAAGCCGTTTCATTTCGGCCTGCAGCTCTTCCAGTTGGTGCTGGGCTTCCTGGCTGTTGAGTGTTACGTGTACATTTGCTTTTTCGTTAACCATAACTTTAGCTAAGAGCTATGAGCCACAAGCTGTGAGCTGTGAGTCACAAGTGTTTTAGCTAAAGTAAACCGGGGTGTTTGCGTTTGAAAGGACAAAAAAAGCCCTCCACTATCGGAGAGCTTTTAAATCTGCTGGGCAGCAAAATGGTACTATTGCTTATAGTCTGGCATTACGTTTTATTTTTACGGTTTGCGCAAATTGCACAGCTGGTCGCGTATATACGAAAGATCGATAATAATTTGTTTTGCTTTTTCAATATCGTCGCCACCAAACGAATCGAAGTTTTGGCCAATAAAGCAAACGGCGTTTGCCATTTTTTCGCGGTAGTAGGTAATATCGTAATTATTGTCGCCTTGCAGGTTGTTTAAAAAGTTAATGGCCTCTTCGGTAAGTATTGCACCACCTACCTCGATATTGGTTTTTACTTGTTTTTGCATAACTTTGTAAAGATTAATTTTGAAAATTAATTTCTCCCCGGGGAAGCAGTGCGATGCTAAACCGGGGATTTTTTTAATTGCTTTTCATTGTTGAAACAAAAAACTTATAGAACTCTCGAAAACGCTGCTTAGTAACCTGAGAACGTAATGTTCGTTCGTAAGTTAGTTGCGTTTGCAACTTCATGTACCTGTCGAAATCTTCACCTGTGCGATCAGGTTTCTTTTCAATGGCCTTCATTTCGTGCTGAATCAGAACCGTACGTTGAATGGATTGATCCTGTTCGCGTGAGAACCCGAACATGATTTCCTCAATAGTAGAATAAACCCAAAGTTCGAAAGCTGGGTTTAACCATGCAGCAAATTTAAGTGCTAAAATGCGGTGCATCCATGTGCCCGATTTTTGTTTTGAAACAATTAAATCTTCCTCATTTTCTATTTCTAAAAAACGCCGATTAGCGTTTTTTAAGCATTCAGCAATAAAATTTTGGGTTGAGTCAATACGGGTAAAATTTTCAACTTTTTTTCCAAAAATTTTAGCCATTTCGGTAGCATTTACCATTACGTTGTTTTTTCCAATAAATGGTTCAAACTCGATTGTTGAACCGCCAAAAGTTTTCTTAACAATACTCATTTGTAAAGATTTTAATTATAAAATAAAAATATCAATACAAAGTTAAATGAATTTCCATTTAATTTCCAAATAATATCTATTAGAAATATAAAAAGAGTTGTATTAAACTTTTATAAGTGTCAAAAAGAAATTATATTTGCATTAAATAATAATACAAAGAATGTCATGGGAAAAACACCTTTTAGCTTAAAACTAGATAATGATTTGATGGAAAAAGTTAGGGAGCAAGCGGCAAGAGAGCACCGACCTATAAATAACTTTATTGAATCTGTCCTCATAAAGTATTTAGAGGAACTTGATAAAGAGAGCGAGAGTTAGTTTTAATTTCTACATATAATTTATTTACAAAGAAAAACCCGGCTACTACAGCCGGGTTTTTTAATATTTATTTTTTGTACTTCTCAATGCTTTTAGGAATATAACCTCCAAGACTTTCAATCTTTTCTATTTTTTTAGTTATATCGGCTTCTTTTTCTCGTTCGCTCCATGCTTCGCCTTTGGTTTTGAGTATTATAAAAATATAATCAAGATACAAATCGGCAGCTTCTTCTTTTTTGTTTTTAAATTCAAGCAATTCGGCATCCTTTTCAAGCTGGCTTAAATTGTTTCTAACTAGTCGTTTTCGAATAAGCCCAACATTCCACGCCATCCGCAGGAAAACAATTAATAAAAGAAGTTGAACAATTAGGTTTATTACAAAGCCAAGATCATCGAAAACAGAGGTGGTTGAATACATAACGTTTGATTTTAAAGATTATTTATATTGAATTACGCGAATTACAGCTTGTTTATAATTGTCACTTTCAACCGCATAGGCTAAGTATACTCTGATAACCTTTCCCTGGTCAATAAGCGGGGCAAACTTAGCAGCTTCTTCTGCCGGGAAATATCCTAGAATAACTTTATTAAAGCGAAGAATAGCAATTGCATTTTTATCGTATTTATTTTCATGCTCTCTTACGAGCATTAATTCTTCAAAATCTGAACATTTGCAAGCTTCAAGAAATCTTGCATAAAGATGAATACCCGCAATAGCACATACATCTTCTTTTAGTATTTCTGTATGCTCATTAGCTTTAATCGCTTGCAAATAATTTGCTTTTCGAATCTCAGGAGAAATGCGTTTTTTGAAAGGCCACACAAGAATGATTTTACAGGTTAATGATATCGACATTAAATATAAAACCTATTCCCCACAAAATCAAAACGATTGCTGCAATTATTAGCACAACAATAAATGAATACTTTAACCGGGTACGGTAGAAGCGGGTTATACGTTCCATGTCATGCATGCCTGCAAGTTACAAAATAGCCCCGACGTTTATAGCCGGGGCCTGTTTTATACCGGCCTGTCGTTACCAGGCAGAGGCGCCGTTCCGTTGGCGCGGAGTTCCTGCGGTATAAAATTGTTTAGCAGCTTATTTTATCGATAAACTCATAAATTAAATCCAGTTGTAGAAACTCGTAATGGTCTTTAATTCCGGCTACTTCAATTTTAGGGTTATATCCCGATCCAAAGTTTTTTTCGATATCGCTTTTATTCCGGTTTTCCATGCAAATAATACGGTCGGCATTTTCAAGATCATACTTTTGTAAATAATTACCGCCATATTTCCGGCAGGCAAATTCCGATGATCCTGCACTGGAGTAATTATTTTGCGAGGCAGTACACGAAAACCAAAATTCTGCCGATGGACTACGTTTTACGTTTGCCGAACAAACAAACAATATATTTTTACCATCCACTTTGTTTCCTCCTTTCTTCAAATTCTTTGTAAGTAATTTTATTTTTACCAGTAACATTATCAACCGAATTGGTTTCGCCGCGAGATCGTTCGCGCGTTTCTGCTTTTTCTCCGTTGTTGTATTTTGTTTGGTTAACAATTACATGGGCAGCTTTTAGTGCATATTTCTCGGCCATAAGCTGGGTTAATATTTTTACCTGGGTATAAAACACGCTGGTAAACCATGGTTTTTGCCGGCGGGTTGTTGCTCCCGAACTAATTAACATGTCGCGGTGCTCAAGCGTTACACCTTTACCAACGCCCCAATCAATAAAATTTAGCCAGTAGTCGTACATAAACTGTATGCGCTCGGGGTTGCCGTTGGCGCTACTCATAATGTGCAGCACAAAGCGTTCGGCATTAATCGGATCCGTTGGCGAAATTCGAAGTGCAGCGGCTTTTTTTACCCATTCTTTAATGGTAATTTCTGCCCATGCTTCAACTGTTAAACCGGTATTTAGGTTTTCTACCATTGCTATTTATCTGCTTCAAATTATATTACCATTTTCCCCTTTTGGCATTTTTGCCTGAAGGGAAAATAAAAAGGAAGATTTTATGTCCAGTCGTTTGCGTTATAAATAATAGGTGCGGCATCGCTTACCTGCACACTAAAAAGCACACCAAAATAATTATCGCCTATGGGGCCAATGGTTTGGTAAGGGATATTCGAAAAACTGAGGTGCAGTAGTCCGTTTGCTCCCAAACGTTTGTCGCGGTCCATGCGTGCCAGAATTTTAAAACCAATGGCTTTGCATTCGGCTTTGGCAATTTCGCGTTCGTCGTGATCTTCAACGCCCACATGTTTTACAATGCAAAAATCGTACATAGGTGTATCAATAGCGGCATCGTGGTTGTTGCCAATGCTTCCGTTCTGGTTGTCGGGAATACCTAATGCAGTATCCGCAATTTTGCCCAGTAGCGACAGCATTTCGTCGAGGTGCCCCAGGCTGCTGTACCTGAAAAAATTGGGTTTATTTTCGGTATTGCCAAGGTCTTTTAGCCGTGTGGCGCAGTCGAGCATGTAACTTTTGTGATAATAATCTGCCATAGTATTTAGCTTTGAGCCGTTAGCTGTGAGCGTTGAGCTACGAGCTTATTTATTATAAGTGGTGTGATTGAAATATCTAAATAGTATTGTTCATCTCCTCCGAAATACCTAAACCATTCGCCGCGTTTGTTGCCACGATTAATATTTATTACGTACGAATTGCGTCCACCAGGTAGAACAGAAAAACAATAATGTTCTTTTTGTTCTGAATACATTCCGGTTAAATATTTCTCAAACGCTTGTATCATTTCCAATTCAGGCTTAGGATCATCTACCCAAGGGATTGCTATTAAATCCATATCTCTGTTCATACTTCCATGAAGGACAAGATTATAACCATGTACATTTGCAATTACCTTTAAGTTTTCGAAAAACAAGGCGTACATTCCTGGTTTTACTTGAATTGGCTTATCATTCATCTCTTTAATTTTGAGCTGTGAGCTCGCAGCTCAAAGCTTGAATCTCGCAGCTATTTTATTTATTTCTTTGGTTTATTCTTAATTACCATATCTTCCAGTTGTTCAAATGCCCCCCACACTTGTGCGCGTTGTATTTGCGGATTTTTTGTCATATCGCCAAGGTTAAGGCTTAGCATTACTTTACGTAGTTGTTTTACGGGGTTAACCGGACCAGATCCTACCGATCCGGCGCCTTCGAAAAGTTTTGGGTGTTCATCGATTAATACTGCACGGCATCCGGCGTAAAAGGTGTAAACGGCCTGTAGTTTTGCAGCCGACAAAAACCTGAAACGCCATGCGCGACGCTGGTAGGTAAAGTCGTTAAACTGTTCGCGCGGATCGCCGCTGTAATCGGCAGCAGCTGGCCGGAATGGTTTAACCCGTTTGCGGTACAGAATAGCGCAGAGTGTACGCAGGTGTTTACGGTTTTTTGTTTTATGAAAAGCATACAAAGCAGCTTCGGCATTTAAAAACTCAAGGAAATTTACGTTGTAACATTTATTTGATGGGCCGTAGTATTGTTGCAATGGCAAACGGAATACAGGAAAATGATTTCGGGTAAGCTTGCTATCGGTGCACAGGTAGTTGGTTTGTTCGGTAAAAGAATAGAGTTCCTGCACATCAAGCGTAAATTTTATTCTCCCTTTCTTAAACCAATAAAAAACCACTCCATCAACAATTTTACGAGGAAGAATTTTAATTCCGGTGAATTTTGCAAATACCAACATACGGAATTTTTGTAGCGGAAGATTCTTCAGGAAAAGCTTACACACAAAAAGTACTTGTTTACGTGATAGCTGATCCCAGTCGGTGGGCATTTTTAAATCGAGGTGCACCACCTCACCAACTTCGTTGGTCCCCTCCTCCTTTGAGGAGGAAAATTTAAACAGCCTTCGTATTTTCAAGATGTTTCTCATAAATGTTATGCAGTTGGTCCGGCTATGAATATGCCACATCCTTCGTTATCTTCGTCGGCGTTATCGTAAGGAGCTTCGTATCCGTTGGTTGCGTAGGTAACGTAGGTTTCCAGGTTATTTACCAAAATGCTCATAGCCTTTTGCAGCAACATGTCGGCTTTACGTTTCCAGATGTTGCGTTGCGGATCAGTTTCGGGCAGGAATTCGAAATAGCTCATAAAACAAAGTGACTGTTGCAGCGGTGGTTTTACCACGGCATCGGATCCCGCCTGCAGTTCGGCCAAAAATTCGGTGCTCAGCTTTTGTTTAAAAACCGTGTATTCAAGCACATTCATGTGCACCATTAAATCTACAAACTGGTGCCGCTTCAGGTTAAGTTTTGTTTGCGTGTTAAACACATCACAATCGACTACCAGGTTACCGGTATTCAAGCTACACTTGTTCCAGTCGGCATACGTTTCGGTATTTGCTTCGAGCCATGTAAGCAGAATATCGATAAAATCGTTGGCAGCTGTAGCGCAAGCTTCGGCAAATTTTTGTACCCGCTCGGGGCTGGCCGGGGCAATGTTATTGTTGCGTACCACTCCAAATCCGTAACTGGTAAGCACTACATCGAGAAACGAAACCGATTCCAATACGGTAAGGTTGGCTAACACCGGAACTACCTTTGCTTTTAATTGGGCATCGGGGTTTTCTCTGTCGAGCTGATCGACCAGTGTTTGCCCCAAAAAGCGCGGCAGGTGTTTATACAGCGCACGGGTTTCAAATCCGGTGTAATTATCGAAATCGAAGGTGCTGGTTTGCAGCGGAACATACTTTTTTATATCGCCTTCCTGTAAAATCATTGTTCCTTAGCTTTTGGTTTTACAATTGCCAGCGTGTTCAGTCTTTTCTTTTTTGTATGTATTTTAAGGAGTTCTACGCCGCTTTTGCTCGTTTTTTTACGGGGGTTATTTTCTAATAAATCGGGATGAATTACCCGAGATCCAAAATACTTTAGTGATGTCATGTTGTTTCAATTTTAGTTTTACTTCCGGTGCTGTCTTTATCAAGCGTGGTAAGCTCAATGTGAGGGATTACAAAATGCAGGTCTTCGGGCCATTTGTTAATGGCTTTAATTAAATACAAGGGCCGAAGTATACGGTCGCGGAAAGGTTTTAGTATGGCCTGTTTCATAATAAACAGTTCGCGGGCTTCGGTACCGTTAATGTTTTTGTTTTTCCCGGGGGTAGCGCCAACCAAACTGGGGTGCACCAACATACCATAGCTGATAATATTCGAAACTTCTTCAGAGTCTTCAATATAATCGCCACCTTCTTTTGCCGATGCCTGTGGTACCATTTCTATTTTAATCATCGGGTAAGGTTCGCCTTTTGGGTCAACCTTTTGCATGGTAATAATGGTTTGCCCTGCGTTTTCGCTGCCTTTAATAAATTTCTTTATATCGGCATATTCTTTTTTAATGCGAGCTGTTTGTTTGTCTTCGTCGGTAATTTTTTCGCGCTTAAATATTTCCTGAAAATAACCAGGCGCAAGGCTAACAATGTATTTTACCGCAATTTTGTTGGTCATTAATGCGGTTTTGAATTCAGGAATTTTTACGGCAAAATCGTACCAGCCACTTTCTATAAGACTAAGCCAATAAGGTTTAGAGTAGTAGTTGCACCCCGGTGTAGGGAAGGTAACCGGAATAATAAAGCGGTTACGACGGGCATTCCATTCTTTTTCGTCATCGTCTTTCATAATTTTACGAAGGTGCCTAACCGGGTTTTTACTGTTTAAAACAGGCGTGGCATAAATTATTCGTTTATCGCCATCGGGTTCTTTGTCGCCCCAGTAACCGTAATAGTAGTGGTATTCAATTTCGTATTTGGCATTCATTTCGCTCCAGCGGCTAAAGGCAGCTTCTTTACTGTTTAGCTCTACTATTTTGCGTTTATCGCCGTCTTCTTTATTAAAAATAATTTCGGGGAAAACATTAAAAAACCAGTGCATATCCGTAAACTGTTCGAGCGCGTAGCCATCGATATCGTTTTCTTCGAAAAACTTCTTTACTTCGGCATTGCCTATGTATGGGGTAATTACTTCCTGGTTTTTCTCGTTGTATTCAATACGTACTGGTTTTATGCCACTACCATAGCTGGCCACAATGTTAAACCACATGTTGGATGTCATTTGCGGCACCTTAAAAACCTTTTCTATCAGCAATTGAGGCAGGTTGTTGTCTTCGCCCCAGGGAATAACCTTTGGTGGTTCGTCCATTCCTTCAACCGTAACAGGTTTCGGATCAGCATCGGGTTCGGCAAAAACCCGGGTGGTATCGCTGGTAGTAAGTACTGCGGCTTTAACTCCCGGCAGATAAGCCGTGGTTCCATCAACATGCATTATAACGTCGTCCAGTTCCTTCATAACATTACTTCTTTTTTGTTAACCCAAAGCAACAGGCTTGCGTGTATGGTACGGAATTCTCCGCTGTCGATAAATTTCAGGTTGAGTGTGTCGTTTTCGAAATACGAGCTGGTGCATACTGCGCGGCCACTAACGATGTGCCCGTCGAGTGTGCAGCATATAATATCGAAAGGGTTTCGCGGAATGTTTTTGTCTTCCGGATCGAGCAGGTGACGAACGGCCTTAAGAAATATTTGTTTTTGCATATACTTTAGCTTATGGCTGCGAGCCGTCGGTTGACGGACACGATCTTTTTATGCTAAAGTAGATTGGAAGGAAGTGGTTTGAAAGGACAGAATAAGCTACCAGCTGCGAGCTTATTTTAGTTTTGGGGCAAAAAGTAAAATAAAGATGGGGCTTAGTTTAGTTGGGTTAAATAAAAAGCCCCTGACGCTTCGGTCAGGGGCTGGCAGCAAACCGGGTACACGGTTTATAAATGGCCTGGCATATCAATATTATTCTTTTGTTTCGGGAGACCGAAAGCTGTTTAATAAATTTTTAACCCAGTAGAGGTTTTGCAGTAGGTTTACTTCCGTATCGTAACCTTCGCTGTTGTCTTTATCAACCAGCACGCTTAACAGGTAATCGGTTAATTCATCAATAGTTTGCTTGTAGTCATTAGCGCCGCTGTTATCAAAAACAGGCGTTTCGGCGTCAGATGTTCCGCCCGATTGTAAAAAATCGAGTTGATTAATTACGTCATTTGTAATAAACACCCCGTTTATTTTTACGGGTAAATCAATATGTAGTTCCTGCATAGCTTAGCCCTCCATTTGTTTGGTGGTAAAAATGCGCAGATGGCGGCGGTCAGCATAAGCAATAACTACAATTTCAACATTGTTGATTTTTTCCACGGTAGTTTGTGTGGACTTTTCTTTTTGATTTTTCATGATTCCTTGGTCGTTAAATCAGAGGCACCGAAAACGGCGTGCCATTCCCGTCGACCAAGAACCATTTTACTAGAAAAGGGCTATTGACACATTACTGCATCAATACGGGAGGCACGCCGCCAATATTATTAATAGTATTAATAACTGTTGAACCAGGGCGTGTAGGCATAAAAAACCCACAACTGCAAGCAGCGTGGTCACGCATGCCCTTTTCGTATTTCAAAGTTCTTGGTCTGATTCAAATGTACGGAAGATTTTCGAAAAAACAAAAGCAACCGCTAACAGCCAGCATATTGCATACCGGCTAAACGCCGGCACGCCAACATGCTTTAATGTTATAAACAATAAAAATTTCACTCCTTCGCGCCAATTTCTTTGTTTAAACTTGTAAGCAATCGCATATAATCCTTGCCTGTCATTTCTATTCCACATTTCAAGCATTTATCAACTTTTAGCCTGATAATTGGTCGCCCGTATCCTTTCTCAAAGTATGGTGCAATAGGTAGGCAATTTTTCCCACCGCACGCAGGGCAATAAACTCGATTAAATAGCATAATAAATTTTTACAGATTTATAACAATGTGTAAATAAAATACGCTACGGCAGCTATCAATCCACATACTACAAGCGTTTGTCTAAACATTGCAATTAATATTCCTAATCCAAGTTCGTTTTGTACGTTATCAGCTCTTAGCCAAGCCAATATAAAATCATAAATTTTCTTCATTTAATTCCGCTTTAAATTATTTACACTCAACGTTAGCGTGCAGTTTGCTTAAAGGGTTTGCATAATTCATCGGTGCAGGTTTTACAGTTGCCGTTTACTAATTCTGTAACATTACAGATAGGGCAAACCGTCCCCTTCGGCACGCTAACAATATGTTTATGTAAACCGCTTGCGCTCGTATCAGGTTTTTCTAACGCTCTTTCAACTATTTCCATGCTATTAAGCGTCGAATTATGAAACGTTTCGTGATATGCTCTATTATCTGTATTTACTATTGCATTATCAATAATCCACCCAATAGTTGTTTTCAAATATTCTAAATCGTCTTTTGTTATTTCCATCGCTAGTAAATTGTTAATATTTATACTCGTATCTAATTTGTAGGTAATCAATCAGCGGTCAACACAAACATCAACCGTTAGCGGTCACTTAAATACCATACCAATGTGGTTTTAAAATAATGTAGGCTCTAAAAAACTGCGTTCGAGGCGACGTTTCTTTTCCTTAAGTTTTGCCAGTTCGTTTTTTACCCGTAACAGTGTCAGATATTCTTCGGTTGCTTCATGGGCTTTGCGTGCGGCTTTAAATTGTTTTTCTTTTTCTTCTATTTCAGAAGAAAGTGGCAATGCTTTTTCTGAATAGCTTACAATATTTTTTGACCCACCGTAAAAATATTCAAATAAAACATCGTCGCATTTTTCCTGGTAAATTGTTAAAACAGGTTTTACTTCTTCGCCCACCTGGTTAATATTAATTGAATATAACCACCCACCAATTTTACGAAATGGCAAACAAGGATATTTGTGCTTGTTTGATAGCCCAAAATTGCTTTTTACGGGTCGCCATTCAGCGACCCGTGATCCAAACCTCGGGTGATTTTTTAGGTTACCGGTCGCTCTTTTTGTATGCATTTTTAAATCATCAAAAATACATTTCATAACCACATATGGTTCGCCATTAATAATCGGGCAAACAAGTTCTGCTCCATTAAATTTTACAATTTGAAAGTGATCTGATTTTAAAAGTTCATTTTCCATTACTCCAATTTTTAAAAGTTAATAAAAAGCGGAGTTGCCACAGCGCATTCAGTTTGCCCACCGGCGAAAAAGATTTGGGCAACCCCGCCCAATGCCGTTAGTACAACATACTACTGTTTAAACCAGGTAATTTGTAAAGGCAGCTCTCCCTGAGCGGGAGAACCGTTGCGCATTTATTAACTAAAAAAATAGGTATTGAAAATCTGCATAGTTACCAAATGCGCTATTCAAATGTATGTAATATTTTGTGTAAATGCAAGAAGTGGGAGTGAGTGTGTTCAGTTCCGAAAATAAAAAAGCCCTGCAGTTATCGGCATGCAGAGCTTTGAGTTATAAAATATAGAATCGGGATCCTTTGGAGAGAACCGTTTATTTATTATTCGGATTGGTAATCTTCGAACCGATTTCATAGACATCACTTAGTTCTTTAAAAAGCCCATCGTTGCCAATAAACTCCCAAGTATCGCCATCAAATTCGGCAATAGTCCATTCTTTTAGTGCTTTGTAATAGAGCCAGTAAAAACCGGGTTCAATTTTATTTGCCATTTTTACAATTCTGTGAATCCTTCAAATATTTCGCGCTGCTTAAACTCCTGCCTTTCTTTAAGCCGACTAATATAGGCTTCTTCGTATAATTCTTCCACTTCCGAAAGTAGTTGGTTTACTTTTTCACGAAGAGTGGGATTGTTACAACTTTTCATAGAATTAATTTTCTTTCATCCAGTTGTCGGGGCAACGAACAGTACCGTCGTATATTTTGGATTCTAAATCGTTACGTGTAAAACTGAAACTAACAGAAAAAAATCTATCGAGATCGGTTGTTTCTTCGCCGAGTATTTCCTTTCTTAAATCATATAATATTACTCCACCAATGTAAGGGACTTTATAATAAGCCATTTGGGCATATGCTGGTGGATTGTAGTTTCTAAGCATGTTGAAGCTTTCTATTTTAAACGGATCAGTTTCTTCTCCAGTTGGAGAAATAAATGAATCGATATAATCAAATTCTCCGCAATCTAAAAACACAATTATTTTCCAACCATTGGAAACCTTATATATGATGTTTCCGCTATGACCTTTTTCAATAATTGTTTGTGGTTTTATGGTAAGAATACGTTTCTCAATTTCATCGAGCATAGTTAAAAAGAAGGTTTCTTCCATGTTGTTAATTTTTATAAACTTCAATTCTTAATCCGCTTTTCATATCGCGCCAGCGGATGTAGTATTTTGAACGCCGGGTGCACCAGCATTTAAATTGAAGTTTGATATTTAGATTTTCTTTTAGTGGCATTATATTCTTATAACCAATTAAGACTACCCCATTCGCTATTTGTAACGATCATTTTTTTGCCGTTTGCGAATTCAATTAATGCATTGCTTCCATCAGTTAAGCTAAGGCTGTTGTCGGCATCGCGTTCGGTTACATCTGAATCTTCGAGCCAAACATACTTAATGCAACCATCGTTGATTTCAACTTTTGATGCACCGTAGTAATTAAAATCTTCTTCTGTAATCATATTTTATCCTTTTCGTCCAATAATTCTTAATTCCGTTTTTGGGTCAGGTAAATGTTGTACTTTTGGGTAGTGGTTCTTTTTTTTTAAATAATCAGGAAGTATAAATGATTTAACGATAAAAGGGTTATCAAAATACTCTTTGAATTGACATTTTAATTCTTCACATAAATATTCTGATCCGGCATTTACCATGATATCAATAAATCTCATATAGTCATCGGACCACTGGGCATATCGATCGCCTAATTTGGCCTGAACAAAAACACGACCAAAAGATTCGTAAACATCTACTTTAGGATATTCTGGTAGCATGTTTGCTTTAATAGACTGGATATATTGTTCGGCAATCATGCTTAATTTACATTTTCGAGTATTCTTTTAATTGGCATTGTTTCAATTGAGTAGTTGCCAGAGCGTTTGCAAATTAAATATTTGCCGTATAGTTTTCCGGCTTCCGAAGATTTTATTCCGGTATTTGCAAGCTTGCTTAAGTCGTTAATGACGGTTGTTAGGTAGGGCATTTCAATATCCATTTCAACCATTTCGCGAATACTTTCTGAAAAACTAATAATTGTGTTGGCGCTGCTACTAACCATATTTTTTAATTGACTGGCAGTGTCAACCTCAGAACATTCAAAAACAATTGCGAGATTTTTCACAAAAGAAAAAACTTTAAAATCAGAATCGATTTGAATTGCTTCATCCTGCAATTTGTAAAGCAGATTTTTTCTGAATTCATAATCGGTGTGAGTAAGTTTAGTAGAATTCACATTTTTGTGAACCAACTGTTGCAAGTACCTGGTTTCTTTTAATGATAAATCCATTTTAATTAAGCTCTTGTGTTAAAAGTTCTTTTAGTTTAATGCCTGCGTTATAACCTTTTTCGCCTATTCGTTTTAGTTTATACAAGTCGTTGTACGAAACTGGCACAATTGAATCGTTTACAAAATCGTACCATTTGCCGCAATTCTCTAAAGCATATTCAGTTTTCTCGCCATACGTAACCAAAAAGAAAAATGCCGATAAATGCTCCAAGGGCAGTGCATAAATTCTGTTTTTTATTTCCTGGCTTACATTTGGGCCCATATAACATCGGATGGAATAATCTAAAGTTGCTTTTGCTGAATATTTGTTAATCATTTTTATGAAATTAAAAAAACGTTCTTTTTATAGAAACCTAATTTGTCTTTTGAAACATCTTCGGTGAGTGTAATGGAAAGCTTATTTCCGGTAGAATCGCGAAAGAATAGCTTTCTGCCGCGTTTTGTATAATATTTAAATATTCCCTTTTCCATCATTTACATCTGTTTTGTAGATATCTTAATCGGAGAAGTTTCACCGGTTTGAAGATCAATCCATGAAGAGCCAACAACAGATAAGTAACCGCCAGGTACACCAGATTGAGTTCTTTCTATTTTGCGCATAGTTATTTTATCTGTATCAGAAATTACTTGTGCAACTGCCTTCTTAACTCTGTTTCTCATTATTTCTCTATAATATTTTTACAAATTAAATATTGGCGATACATTTCACCAGCTTTTTGTCCACAAAAACCGGCATTAGCTAATTTCATTAAATTATCAACATCGTTACTAAAATCATCCATTTTTGAATAGTTCAATAAATGAACAACACTATCAGCAAACAAATTAAGAGTGCTTGCACTGGTATAAGCTACGTTACAAAAAATAGTAGCAATTTCTTGTTTGTTTTTACCGGTTCGCCGAGAAAGCGTATTAATTAACTGATTATATTTTTGTAAATCAGGTTCGTTTTTATCACTACTCATTTGCTGATTTTATTTCATTAGCACTAACTGTTATCCAAAATGATTCCCCGTAATCTTCCCCAAGTTCAACATCTAAAGCTTCATCGTCCCAATTCCAATCTGGGTTTTTAATAGTAACATCACCATCACCATGATCTATTTTAACATGGGTAGGTTTCCCATTATAAACAACGTCTTGCCCGGGCGTAAATGTTTCCTGTTGTTTCATAATATGGTTTTTAATATAAAGATGGGTAGGATTCGAACCTACAGTACGCCATTACCTCGACCATAGTCTGCCATTCGATCTCGACTTTGCATTTCTGCTTTCAGGTTTTGCCAGCTAGGCAGCTTTTCAACCAGCCATCTTTTCATACTCAAATGTACAAAAAATATAGCTTTTAAAATCGTATTCCGTATGCTATGTATACAGGTTCTAAATAAAAAATAATTGAGACACATAAAAAAAACTATTTCTCTGGAAATCATAAACTAAGGTGGTTAAAAGGCGGACATTCTGCCTTTTTTTTCTTTAAAGACCCCGCGCCGCCCTGAAAGTGTTTCGTAGTTACGAAACGCAAAAATCGCGTAATATGCTGAAGGGCATACGAAAGCGGGAACGGTGGCGCTTCCTCAGATCGCATCGCGCGTGAGTGAAGTGACGGGTGATACGCTTGCTACGAAGTAGCGATATCAGTAGGGATAGAGATAGATGTAGATTGTTGGGGGAAGAAATTCAGCCCTATGAACAGATCATCAAAGGCGTCGGTACCATCGGTGCGGAGTTCCAAAGGATCATCGTCAGACTCTGCCAGCTTTTCCCCCGACTTGTCTTTCTCGAATCCGTATTTTCCGTAACGCGTCCCTGTCATTTCCATGGCGGGGAGCAGAAATTCGTTGTTGGGTTTATTGAAACGCGGTAATAGGTATTTCTTACCTGTTAACGCATCGTCGATGTATTGGTGTTTTAGTTTGTGGCTCCATGTTTTACCCAGGAACACCGGTGTAACATTCCATCCATGATTGGTCAGCACATCGATAACGATATCGGCAAAGCTTTCCGATTCTTCATCGGCATAACCTCGTTCTAATGCTGTTTCGTTGTAGTAGTATATCACATCCTTATCAACAATGTACTTGTAATACTCACACCAATCCTTACACAAAGCACGAAGCTTACGATTGAACTTCACATGTTTACTACTAAGCACACGCATCTCAGGCTCAACACGCTGACCGGTAATCACCCAGTTAATGTTGGCATTGTAATCAAAAGCGACAGCCAAAGGTGAGTCAGGATCGATATCTCCATCGCTCAAGCAATTATCTTCTCCGCTAATTTTCTTCAAATCCAATGTACCTTTGTCAGTTCTAAGGTTATCGATGTACGAATTATCAAACGCATCGTAGTAGTGGATATCTTCATCTAGATTAGGGTAAAAGCCATCGGTAAGTTTCCGAATCCGTTTATTCATGATCGATGTTTGAAAGATAACCGGCGGCAGGTTTCGCTTTTGTTCTTTAATGTAATCTTCACCAAGCAGTTCAATGTTTTCAATCGTATCAAACTCTTTGTACAGGAAGGCGTTTTTGCGCATAAAAAACAGTTCTTGTCGGTGTCGATTAATCTCTGCAGCAACATTTGGCGGTAACTCAGGCAAATAGCTGTATTTCTTTCGGAGAAAGTTTATTTCAGCAATGGTCGATTCAATTGCCGCAATCAGTTGCGGGTCCATGTTGCTTTCCATTTCAACAACCCATTGCCCCTTTTTGCTTGTTGGCATATCAGAAAGAACCGTTAAACCCTTCCACTTGTGGCATTTCTCATACATTGGGTCAGTTCCAGAGAGTGTAGGAATAGCTTCTTCGGTCATTTTCTCTTTTTTTATCGACCGGCCTTCATCTACTTTTCCCCAATCAGCGGTAATGGAGTTTGCAGAAAATTGAACATCCTGGCTCAGTAAATGGATGATAGTTCCATCGTAGAAATGAATAACATTTTTCCAACCATCAGTTCCTGTAGGCTGAATATGTGGCAACTTGAAATTCATCCACTTCGGAGCTTTTCTTCCGGCAAAATAATGATAATCTTCCCGGTATCCGTAACGTTTAAGAAAAGCCAAAGTAGCTGGAAGGGTGCGCGAAAGCAACTGTTTATAAGTTGCACCGTAAAGCCATCCGGTACTCATGGGCATGTGCTGAACATCGTAAAGCAAATCGGGCCCCATAATACCGTCCGACTTTCCGAATCGTCGGGAAGCAACAATGTTTTTGTCTTTCGGGCTGATTTCGTGAATGTACATCTGCCCTTTATTAAAGTATGCAGGTCTAGTCTCTGTCATCGTCTACTTCAGTAAATGAAATATCTTCAATAGGAGCTGCACCGTATTTTTTCCGCATTTTAGCTTGTAGTTCTTCCAGATTCTCAATTTTTTTGCGGTTCGGAATCACCGAAACATCGGTGGTTGGCTCCAGATTAATCGGAATAATATCGTCCCATGGAATGTTATCTAAATCGTCTTTATCCAATTTGTGCACTTTAACCAAAGCCTCACCAGCACGGATCATAGCCATTGCCTGTTTTACTTCAACGTTTTTGGTTGCGTCTTTAGCCACCTCGTAGCCTCGCAAAATCATTTCGCTGGCACGATAGCGTTGAAAATCCTTACTGGCATTTTTAATGTTTCCGATTAATGCTTTAATGTTGGCAAGATCCCTGTACGCTTGTCGTTCGCTAATACCATATTCACCGGTAAGATGATGAATAATTTGTATGTCGCGCAAATGCGGTTCGCTGTACCATTTGGTAAACGTGGCACGGTAACGGATAATAATATCCTGTTCACGACTGTCAAACACTTGAGGCAGTGTTTCTTCATCTGCAAACAGGTGTTTGTGCATTTTGGTTAAAAAAGAGTCTTTACTTTGTGGCATTTTTTTCGGACATCTTTTAGTTATTACAAAATCGAAAAAGAGGAAATATGCACGGTTGCCGGCCCTGTTGTTTCCAAAAGGTATTCCAGCAACTCGTGCATAGAAAATTCGCCACTCGAGGCGAACGGAATGGTTTTATTTTTCCGTATTTCCTGTAGATTTATCTTCTCCGATAAGGTTCTCATAATCAACTCCCCATTTTTTCAACTCGGCTTTGCGCAACTCTACTTCTTTAATTTGCTTTGGTTTGGTAGAATTATGGTACCTCGAAATGTAATTTTTATTGGCCCTAATGCGCTTTTCTTTATCAATAGCTTCGTTTGCAGCAATTTGCTCGGGGGTAAGCTTGCTATTTTCAGCCCACCATGTATCTATTTCTTTCCAAAGCTTTTTCCCTGATTTTACATTTTCAGTTATCAGGTTGGCAAGTAATTTCCGTCGCTCTTCTTTCGTCGGATCTTCTGCGATAAATTTAAGCTCGGCATGAAGCGTTTTGTTTTGATTGGCCAGCTCACCAGCTTTTTTAAATTTATCCTGGTATTTTTCAGGGAGTTCATCCAATCTAACCACCGGGTTGGTATCGATTTTGACTTTTCGGGAAGGATATCTGTTTTCACCGGGTTCATTTCCTCCAAATGGTGTGACTTTATTTTTTTTTCCTCCGTCAGACTTACTGCCGGTTACAGGTTTTTTTTCCTGGAGTTTTGGTTTTATACCATGCACCCGGGCATAACGTTCGAGCTGGCGAAACAGCATGTTTTGTTTCATCTTGTCCGGGTACTATTGTTGAAAAAACCTATTTTTTTACGGTCGATGTTTAAGTCGATAAAAATATCAACAGCCTCGCTGTACGATCTTTTTTTTGTGGCCATCCAATGGGCCAAACGTTTCTCTGCATTCATATCTCTTATTTTTCAAATTTGCTATTTGCCGGAAATAAATGTAACAGGGCGTTTTGAAGCACTGCATTCCATGTAGCTGGGTTATTGTTGGTAAACTGGTAGCGCTTTATCTCTTTGTACAGCGTATTCATATCAAAAGTAGCCCGCAACAAAAAACGGATAAACGGATTTCGGTCATACAAGCACAAAGGCTCCTGGTTTTTATGGTACAGGTTATAATACAGGCTCGATAACATCATTGGACGCCCCAGCAGATTATATTTGTCCATCAGGCTCAGGACCCGGTTTTTGGTAAATAGGCGCGGCAAATGTGTTTCGTAATTAAAATTGCTTCCTCCGTTTTCTCTTACGGTTTCCATTGTATAAACCAGTGTACTTTTCCAGTTCGATCCACCTGCCTGTGTATCGAGGTGCTGCGGGTAGCGGTCGAAACTGGCAACAGCTTTTAGCTTCTTAATGTCGGCAAGTTTTACCGGTCGTGTAAAATACACATCGTCGTAGGTCCATATAAACTGACTTGAAATATCCAGTTCGGTAAGTACCGAGTACAACTTCAGCAGCTGATCCGAAAAAGCACGGTTTTGTTGTTCAACAAGCCGGTTAAACTGCAAGTATTCAATACCGGTGAGCCAATCGGGCTTGTCGCCAACAATAATCACCCGGTAATTGTCGTGTTCAAAGTTTTTTGCAATGCTTCGTAAAGCATATTTTAGCTCTAACCCACTGTTGGGCCCCAAAATATATGGGATTATGATATCGATTCGTTTCATATTTATAGCTTTTAGCTGCGAACAGTTTTAATAGTTGCAAAGTCATCAGGTTCTATTTCCATTTTTTCGAATTTATAAACATCGTTTTCATCAACTGAACAAACAATATTATAAGTAGGCGCAATACAGGCTTCTTCAACAATTTCAAAATCAGGACTAAGTCCATAAAATAATACCGAATCATAGAAATATCGATCGTGAGTGGATATTGGGCTGGCAATTGGAAAGAAGTTTGAAAATATTTCTTTTAGTAGTTGCTCGTTAGCAGTAAGCAAAAACTCTCGTTTTAGCACTACTCTTCCTTTTCTGTTTTGAATATCTGGTAAATTCATACTAATTTATTTTTAACCTTTAAATCCACATTTTTCCCGGCATTGCCGTAATTGTCCAGCTGTACCAAGGGCAATTCAAGCCAATCCACTTTTAAATGCTGCAACATTTGCATAGCAAAACGAAAATCACCGGCACGCATACCATCAAACCTAAATTTTGTTTTATGCTTACTGTGAAAAGCAAAGCAGGGCATACCAATTTGTTTCCGGGAAAAAGGTAACAGTCCAATGTGTTTTGGCGAAGGAACCAATCGCCCATCCGGGAAACGCATTTGCCAAACCAACATCGATTCCGGATCCGGAATATTGTCGGCAATAAGTTTTAATGCCATTTGATGCGCATAACCATCGTCGTCGTCCATAAACAGTATCCAGCCATCTGAAACCAAACTCATCAGGTCGTTTAAATAAAGGTTCCACGGAAAAGTTTGGTTTTCAGAACGCTCCAAACGAATGCTTGTATGTATGGTTGTATTAAACCGTTTATGCGATAACTGCCATGCATAATCTGCACTTTCGGGTGTATCTGCCGAAATAATAAGTTTTATGTTTTTATAAAACTGCCCTTCCAGGTTATCAAGCAAGCGCGCAAAGTAGTTAGGGCGATTGCTGGTACGTATCAAAATATTAAGCAAAGGTTTAGAGTTCATATTGAGTATTTTTTCGTTCAAAACCTTTGTATTTTCCTCGGGTAATGTAACCGGCCCACCGGTCGAATACCGAACCAATATCAATAGCTATTCCTCCACGGTCGGCACAAATTATTGTGTAAGGTTTGCCAATAAAACCACCGCCAACCAAACACAGCGTTTCGCGAAGATCCATTTTGTCAATCTCCATCACCGTTTTCATAAATTCATCCGGGAAATGGAGCTTTTCTTCTTTAAAGTATTTGGGTTGTTTGGGTATAATTAGCTGCGCAACATCTTTTAAATACGGATAACGCCTGGCAAACTGCTTGCTAATATCGTGGCCGTTTATCAGCAACACTTTTTTAAATTTGCCAATCAATTCATCATAATAGCCGCTTTGCAACCACTGCGTATGATAATTGGCCGAATAACAAGCAATTTCATTTCTGCACTCCAGAAAATATTCGCGCGTTTCGGCCCAGTTTCTTCCCGAGTATTCCGGCAGGGCAATAATATTAGCTTCTTTGCAGGCTCGTAATATATTATCGGCAACTTCTTTTTTTGTTTCCAGATCCGGAACTTGCCCCATGTGCTTTTCAAATGGAATATTGCATGCAGGCCAACTGTTTCCAGGGCTCACGGCTGCCAGGTATTCGCCATCGCCAAAACGAACTACTGATAACGATTCTTTATTAATAATAGCGCGTTCAATTTCATCCTGCAAATCTGCAGTCGGGAGAATAAAATTGGCTTTCGGTTTTAATACTACTAAACCAGGTTGTGTTTTTACTTCTTCCACTACATCGTAATAGTTGAGCACTTCACGGTAACGTTCGCGGCCTTTTTTATAAAAATCGTGCAGAAATACCACCGAATTGGTATGCAAATGGCGCAAAACGTATTTTGCACAGGCAACTCGTGCCCGGCCATCAATCAGCACTACATCAAATTTTAACTTAATTCTGCTTGTAATTTCAATATAATCGCGGTAATCGTTATGCGTACTTTCGGTAATTGGTACCAGGTTATTGGCAGCAACATGCAATTTCTCCAAGTTGGCGATATCGGGTAGTTTATCAAACCATTCTTTGTTATGCTCTATAGTCCAAAGTTGTTTCACTTTCGGCGCAAAATAAACTGTGCTGCCGCCCGATCCCCATTCCAGCATTACTTGGTCATGGCCAAGATATTTTTCAATGGCAGCAATTTCTTTTTCGTGCATCCAGGGTTTAAGCATGGCTGTGTATTTTAAGGTGATCTTTATAGGTGCGACCTTCGGCCATGCGGTAATAATGAAGCAGGTAAATACTGCGTATCAGGTAAATCTTGTGCCCTGCCACTAAAAGGCGTTTCGAAATGTCATTATCAACACCTAACAAGCCATCGCTAAACGGAAACTGGCGCCAGGTTTTTTTTTGTATAATTATCATCACACCCGATATCATCCGGGTAAGTTGTGTTACTTTTCCCCGTCCGGTTTCGCGGCATACTTTAGCAATATTGCGGTGATGAATTATATCTTTTACTTCCGAAAACCGACCGCGGTAAAGCTGCTCCGGGTTATTCACCCTGTTTGTGTAGCAGGTAAACATTCCGGCTTCAGGGTAAAGGGCAACGGTTTCGGCAATAAGGTTTCCCCAGTCGGGGGTAAGAAACATGCTATCGCCATCAATAAAACAAGCCCAATCGTCTTCTTCCGGAAGCAATTGCATGTATTGGTTATATGCTGCACCTAAATTTCCATCGGGGGCATAGGGCGTAAAATAATAGATTCCCATTCCGTTAAATTTTCTACTTCCAATTTCGTAATTACGGTTTTGCACCGAAAGGACTTGTACAGGCACAAAAAAAGCTTCCCGGAATCAGGAAGCTTTTGCTGTTTTGTTCGACTGGTTTTATACCGCTGAACTATCGTCCAGACTTGGGATTTCTCCTTCGTAAATTGGGGCTGGTCCGTCGCTTATGGCTATAATTTCATATGCCACATGTTTCAAGTCACCAACGGCTGTACCGGTATCGTCTGTTGCTTTAACTTCGGCAGGCAAATACATGTTGCCTACCAGGCGGTAACGGCCTTCCATATCTCTGACTATAAAAAACATTCTGCGTTTCGGAAAATACCGGGCCGCGCCAAGGTTTTCCTTGTTGTGGTTAGGAATAATCCATAACAGTGTATTTCTAACAGAATGCCCGTCGCGTTCTCCCTGCTGTTCGCCCTTCAGATTCAGTTTTTCAAGCGTTCCGTACATGGCATTCATGTATTTTCCGCTTTTCATTACAATGTTACTTGTAATAACACTAACGGCATCTAAGGTGGCAGGATCTGCTGGTACATCAGGTATTACGCTTGCATCGGCAATAAACCCGTAATACCCTACACTTCTTAATCCCCCCAGGTTGGCCTGAGCTTCAGGATATTCAATTGCTTCGTAATTCATAATAAATTCCCGTTTTTAAATGTTAAAATGAATGCTACGAAGAATAATCGCCCGACAGTGGATTTGATGTTACACTACCATTCGACACCATTAATCCACGTTTGTGCAATTTTTTAATACGCATTCCAATTTCAAACTGCATCCAGAACTGTACCAGGTTAGCATCCTCGAAAGGATCGCGTACCTGAACAAATCCGGTATCAGAGAATGAGTTCATACCAATATCAAAGTTTCCTGGTTCGGTAAGCATCATCCGGTCGCCTTCTCCCAATGCATAGTGCGAAACAATCTGAAGATTAGGTAAACCACAGTCTTCTCTCAATTGGGTAAGTACGTTGGCAAAAGTTACATCTTTGTACGATGTTTTTTTGTTTTCCAATGCATCCTTCACATTAATCAAAGCACTGTAAGGAATATACCATACCATTTGTTTGCCTCTCCACTTAGGATCTACATTACGTAACCAATCGCGAGCGCTGGTAAAAGCTGTAGTGTCATTGCCGTCAACAGGAGCATCTAAACTATCACATGCAACAAGGTTACCTTTTCCGCTGGTTAATGCATCGGCAGCAATCAGGTCGTCAATAATGGTATTGTAACCATCGGCCATCCCTTGTGGGGTTTGATCAGCTAAATCGTATTTTGCATGGAAAAGACAATCGATAATATCTTCACCAACAACAATAATATTATCGGCAATAATATCGCGCTCAAGCGGATGTTGCTTGGTTTTGTTGTTAATTTTATCTTTTGTGGCATCGTACAACACACGTTTTTCCTTGTAATTGGTAATGTTGTCTTTAATAGCCGAAACAGCAATGTGCGTTTGGAGTTCGCGTTCCAAAAGCCTGCTTAATTCGTCTTTGTAGCTCACGTTTCCGGCAGCATTGTATGGCCTTGCAGCCCCGCCACTACGTTCTTTCACGATAACAATGTCCATGTTATCAACTTCAAGCATGTTAATTTTTAACTCACGAAGAGTTGGAATTAACATTGCATAAGGCAGCACCATAAAATCCTTTTGGTATTTTTCAGCTGCGCGTTGTAATCCTACAATATTTACTGTTGGCATGGTATTAATCGTTTAATGATTTTCCTAAGAATTCCTGCGAGATTTCTTCAATTCCGTCAAGCGGATTGTCATATTTCTCGGTAATTGCCTGGCTGCCATCTGTTTTTTTACCAGATTTGTTCACCTTTACGGTTTCTTCGGCAGCTTCGCCTTTAAGTTCATCAATTTCATCCTTTTGGGTTTCAATAGTGCTGTTTGCAGTTTCGAGTTCACCTTCAAGCTCTTCAATTTTTTCTTTCTGAGTTTGAATGGTAGTTTCATGCTTGCCAATAGTAGAATTGGCAGCTTCTAACTGGCCTTTGATTTCCGCATCCGGATCTTCGCCCAGTTTCGAGTCGATGGCTTGTAACTGTTCATCGTTCAAGCTAACAACTCCGTCTACTGCCTCCAACTGATCAACTCCCAGGGCAGCATTAACGTGTTTGTACTGTTTCATCTCTGTTTTTTTTGGTGAATTATTATTTGCCGCTGCTCCCGTTTTAACGGAATTTTGGGCGTTGTTTTGATTCTGTTCTTTTTTAAACTTCGCCAGCTCCAACACTTTTTCAATAGCAGTATCGAAACTACCTATCGAATGAACCAGGGCGCCAACTACATCTTTAGCCGGGAAAGTACGGCCGTGTAAATGCTTGTCTTCTACTCCGGGAAGGTTCTTTTTAATGTCGTCGGTAAACTGTTTGTTATGAGGATTAAGAATATGCTCTTTGGTTAGCTTAAAATCGAATTTATTAATTGCTGTTTCATATTCTTCATTTTTCTCGTAGGCTTCGTCGGCGTAAATAGTAACCTCGCGAATTTTAAACAGATCCTCTTCGCTTTGAGATATTCGCCCATTGTACACTATTAAAGTACCAATGCATCCTACCAGGTCGTTTTCACGGCTGGCAATAATGTTATCAGCATAACTGGCTACATACATATGTGCACTGGCCATTAAACCATCTACCCAAACAACAACAGGTTTTTTACATTCGCTAATAGCATCACTCAGTTCCGGAACTGCCATTGCCGATCCGCCAGGGCCTTCAATAATTAATATATGGCCTATTACACTTTCATCGGTGTCAGCTCTTCGCAGTCGGTTACCCAGTGTTCGGGCTCCACGAGGGCCACACGTCATGTCGTGTTTGGTTAAAACACCACGAACCGGTAATACATTAATTACCTTTTCTTTTTGCTGTTCTTCTTCCGGCTGGTCCTCTTCATCGTCGTCCATCCACGCGCGAGGCTCGAAAGTAGATGCTGATAATAAATAGGGTAGATTTTCCTGCGGTTCTTCTTCTACAGTAAATTCAGCACCGTGTAAGATGCTCATTAACGCAGGCTGGTTTTGCTGAATACCCAAAGCCGAAATTTGCCAGGGTTTTCCAAATATTTCGCGTACTAATGAGTATTGCATTTTTGTTGTAATGATTAAACATTACAACTTTACTGCTAAAAGCCCCTAAAATAAAGGACTTAAGGGCTGGTACTGTAGTTGGTTACAATTGGTGCTTCGTATTTGTGCTCGCCCGAAAATTCAACACGCGTAACATTTAACGCTGTTGCTTGACCGGGCACCGTTCGTTGCCGTAGCATACGCACCGGATAAAGAAGATGGGATTCGTTGTTCATATCGGTTAACAGCAAAACAAGTTTTCGCTTTTCGTAGTTTTTTAAAAACGCTGAAACTTCCGATCGTAATTTAGGAATATTTAATGCTGCTTTTTTCTCCCAAAAATTTCCGGCAGTACTTTCTCTTTCCAAATCCGAAAAACCGGCACTTTCTAAAACAAATGGAATTTCCTCAAAATTTTTACCATTTAAGGTCGAAATTGATGAAAAATCGATCGAATTCGAATTTTGCGAAAAACTCACATCATTGTATGCAATAATCTCCGCTTTTTTAATTAATGCCCAATTCCTACCTTCAAAGTGTTTCATGTTGTTGTTTTTTCGTAATTACGTGTCCTGTAAACCAGACAAATCAATAGTATTTTTTATAACTTACTGTAAACCAATTGATTTTAGCGATTGAATAAGAAAATTGTATATTTTTACGCGATACCGGTAGTCGTTTTTCTTTAAACGCTCTATAATTTTTTCGTCAAAAGGGATTTTCGTACCCATCACAAAAGCTTCAATTAAATCCTTTTTTTGTATTCCCATTGAATCGCCCGCAATTATTACCGAGCGAAAAAACAATTCAAACTTTGCTTCCAAATAATCATTGATTTGTTCTGCATCAACAGATCTTATAAATGTAAACTTGTTTACATGTTCATTTAAAGGATTTTTTGGGAGGTAAACAATAAGTTCCTCGTAGCAATTACCCGGGGTTTTCTTAACGGGCATATCCGAATAAGAAATATGACTGTTTATAAATTTACCTTCAGAAATGTTGCGGTTAATTAATAAAGGTCCATTCCTGCTTGTTTGAAAAAGATGTCGGAGATAGGCAACTGTTGTATCTTTTTTTATAGGTATTTTTACGGATGGATTGGGTAAGGTAAGATCAGGTGTTTGTTTCATAAATACTATTTATTGAAACATACTGCCGAACCAGAAAAGCACTATAAATATAACTTATAATATATTCTTTTCAATAAGTTTTGTTGGCTAACTTATAAAAAACAGACCGTTAATTGTTAAAAACAACAAAAATTCATTTTTTTTCTACACTCCCAACCCATTTTAGCTACTTAGGTTACTTCACTTACTTCATTTAGCGTAACTGTCAAATAGTCAGTATATAAAACCACTTTCAATCTGTTACTTCTTTGTTGTAAAAACTATCAAAAAAAAGTAAGCGAAGTAAGTTGAAGTAACTTGTTGTAATTATTTTTTAGGATATATCGGTTATTAAAATATTTAAAATCAGTGTATTAGTTAGTAAAAAGTAAAAGAAGTAAAAAAAGTAACCTAGTTAAACCATAGAAATTTTATTTATCCTTTTTATGTTAGTTCCGGTTTGCCACGGAACTTTATTAAGGGGGTGGAAGGGGGATTAAAAAATATGGGAAGATTGGAATAATTAAAGATTAGAATGTATTATCTATAACTAAATTTTTAGTTATCATGTTTTGAGTTTTGATTTTTGGTTTTCCCAATGTGGGGTGGAAGGGGAGCAAAACAATATAAGAAGATTGGAATATTGAGAAGAAAAGAAAATATATGGTGTCCGTCAGCCGACGGACGGGTTTAAACATCCTCCTGGCGTCGGATGGCGAAGTTTAGTTGCGCACTACATCGTACATTCCCTGTGCAATATCGGTAGTGCGTATTACCCGGGCGCTGTGAATAATTGTTAAGTCGGAGTCTTTTGGAATAGCACCAGCAGCCCTGAAAGCTGTTACCAGGTGTTCGTAGTCGCTGGTATTAATAAGTATGTAGTTGGGCTGAATATTGCGTATGCTGGTAAACCTACTGATTGATTGGTCGATATCGATCAGCACGTTCTGGTAAGGCTCGTTGTAATTGGCCGGCTGCTTTTTCCTGAATGTTTCCATACGGCAAAATTACAAAAACAAACGCTAACAGCCAGCATATTGCATCCAGGCTAAATGCCATGTACGCCAACATGCTTTAATGTTATCTACAAACTGCCTCCTACGTCGGCTATTTCTCCATTGTGCTAATAAATTTTTAGTCAGCATATATGCCGAAAATTACAAACAACAAGATCGTAAGTAGTATAAACACTGTATCTGCCATAATAAAAAATTTATCAGATTCCACAATTCCCGAAATACCGTTTGTAGATAACGGCTTCGTGCAAACTTGAACCTTACTATCTATAAGCCCGGAGGCAGTCAATAGATAACAAAGTGCAAACTGAATTTGAGTCTGCACAAGCCATGAATCGGTTCAACTTTTATTTTTGTTCCCAGCCTTTAATTCTAAAACTTCACTTTGCAAAAGCTCAAGATTATTCTTTGCATCTGTAATGCGTAAATCAGGGTTATAATCCCTGTATAGCGAAGTCAAATCTTCATCTATTTTTTCAACTAATTCAATGATTTTACCAATATCCATATCAAATCGTTTTAGAATTAAATTCTTATACAAAAATCAAACTCCGTTTGCACGAAGCCGTTAACGTTCATTTTCCCTCCGCCAAATATCCATCAAATGAGCATAAAGCGGAGCCAGTTTGCGGAGTATCTCCTCGCGCTTACTTGCATAGCCTTTAAATGCCAGGTATTTTTGCTCCATGTAATTAATCCGGTTCATCAGCTCGTACTTCATCTGTTGTTTCTCGAATTTTAACTGCTCCAGAGTGGCATATTTTTTTTGCTTATTGGCCGTAGTGCACATTATTCGATTGTAAAAAGTATTAAATCGGCAGTGTTAACTGTTCTGCAGAAGATACCAGATCTCCCGAATAAATATTTCGGTACCAGCATTCCGGATAACGAAGCAAGTACCAGTACTCGTTCCATTTATGGATGCAAACCAAACTTGATTTAGGATTTGTAGCGTAATCATGTGCTTTCTGTTTTTTTATTTTAAAAACCGGGTAGTCAGCTAAAACTTCCTTTGGAATTGTTACAGAATCTAACCATGAAAGCTTTACTCCATGTAATAGAAAAGTTTCGTTTTCGTTGTGATCCATACGAAATTTTAATCCGGTTTCAATATCAAACAATTCGGTATATCCGTTTCCGTCTGGAGGAAATGTTGTTCCGCATTTAAGATAAATTTTACCTCCTACAAAATATTCACCCATAGGATTTGCCTTTATCTCGCGATACGAAAGATGCGAATATTTATTTTTAAGTATCTGAATATCCATTACACAGCCTCCCGTTTAATTAAAGCTTCCTGCAGGGCATCATAAATGGGTTGAATCAATTTCAATCCCCATTCCGGAGGAACAGCTTTGCCGATTAATGCTATCGCTTTTGTTTTCGATAAACCCAGGCGTGGATCGGTAAAATAATTTCGCTCGAAAGTTGATAGTTCGCTCAATTCTTCAGGATTGAGGAAACGAAAAAAAATATCAAAATCAAACCAACCGTTCTGAATGGCCGTAACCAAGGCCCTGGTGTTGCTGGTGAGTATGGTGCCAATTGGTTCGTCTAAACTTCCGTTTTGAGAGCCCGGATTACCACTGCTGTTAAAATATGCCGATACAAACTGTATTTTTTCTTTGGTGGTTATAGCGTTTACCGGGTCTTCCAGCGATTGGTTTCCTCCACTCCCGAAATGATGTGAAACAAATTCTGTCCGGGATGAAACCAATTGGTTTTTTGGCTCGGTTGTTAATGCTCTCGATGGCTGATCCAAACTGTAATTGTTTGCACCCGGATTACCATTACTGTTGTGTTGCTGGCTTGCAAACTGCACGTTGGCCGTAACAACCGTATTGTGGTCTTTGCTGGTAATGGTTGGTATCGGATCATCAAGCGAAGATGAATGATCGCCGGAGTAGTGCTGTACCATTAATTTATTCTGAATGGTAACCAGGTGTTTCGAGTTATTAGTGCGAATTGTGTTTGCTGGTCCATCCAGCGAATGTGCCGTATTATCTCTGCCAAAGTAATCCTGCAGGAACTGAACTTTTTCAACCGTTACCAGGGCATGACAATCTTTTGTGCGAATAGTATTAATTGGGGCATCAATAGATTGCGAATTTCCATTGCCATAGTAGTTTACTATAAACTGAATGTGCTTAACAAATTCAGGTGAGTTAACAACATAATCAAGTAATTCGGCAAATTCAGGAGCCTGTTTTTTAATTCCGGCAGCAAACCTGTCGCGCGAATTTTTTACGAGTGGCTTGCGGAAGTTTGGTTTAATGTTCGGATTAAATTTTCTTCCAAAAATACTTTCTCCATAGTTGCTTAAATCAATGTAATCCCGGCAGGCAAGCCATTTCTTTTTTCCGTTTGTGCCATTTTTATTGTGTGTTGGCTCTGGCCACGGCACTTCCATGTTTAAAGATTTGGCAGTAAAACAGGCAAAGTATCGTACGCGGCGTTGCGGAATCCCATCGTCGGCTGCATTCCTGATGCTATCAGAATAGTCATATCCTAAAGCCTTAATAGCAGCTTTCCATTCACGAAATTCCTGACCAAGCCTTGTTTTGTCAGGAACGATGGTGTACGATCCATCTTTTTCAACGTTTAAAGCCGAATATGTTTTAGTTGATTTCTTTTTACATTCTTTTATCCGGATTGGCGACCATTTTTTAAATGCCGGTACATTCTCGATAAAAATAACCAGTGGACGAAGATGTTTTACATACCGCACCAATTCCCAACCCAGCATGTAGGCGCCAATGTCGGTAATTTTGCCGCCTTTGGCCGGGCTAAACTGGGTGCATTCTATTCCTGCAGCAAGGAAACCAACAGGCTCCATTTTGTGCTCGTCCTGTTTGTAGAAATCGGTCCAGTAATGCTTTACATTTTTATGGTGGTACAGGTTGGTACGAATTGCCATCTGGTCATGATTAAGCACCCACTTAACTTTCATGCCAGCTTTTGTCATAGCTTCGGTTAATCCGCCGCCACCGGCTAAACAATCTCCACTGGTAATTTCAATCATATCGTTTCTTCAATATCGGCCATAACAGCCTGGTTTAACTTAAATTTCTTTTCTTCCAACTTAGCTTGGAATTTGGGATATAAAGGGTGTTGCGTAGGATCGCTGAAAAGCGTACCCGAAAGATGTTCGGTAAGCAATTTTATTTTATTCTCGTAACGGGTAACCTGGGCTTTTGCTGCGGAAATGGAACGCTGACGCTTTGATGCAAGCACTTCGTTAGTTTCAGGTATGTAGGCACAGTATCGGGTACCTATGTAATGTTTAGGAAAACGAACCTGGTAGAGAGCAACTACCCAATGAAAAAAATGATCGTGTTTTTTGATAATCCATTGCGGATATCTCCAGCTGCGAAGCAAATGTTTGTGATAATGATTTGGTTGATATCTACCGTATTCATCCATTTCTTTTTTATTAGGATGAACAAGGATGGTAAAATATACCCATGTATTTCTTTTCATAACTCAACCTTTACTTTATACTCATCCATTTTTACAGCAACACCACCAAGGCCTTTTACTTTCACCGATTTGTCGTCGAGGTATTTAAACTCAACAACCTGTTCGTGGTCTTCCCTGAAGTCGGGCCAGTTGCATTTAGGATTTCCGGGAACGATAATTACATCGCCCTGTTCAAGCTGTTCGAATGTTTTGGTCACTATTCCTGTCATCTTACTCATAGCCTATAATTTCTGCTTTATTAAATGGTATAAGGTCTTGACCATAGCTGCAATAAACTCCATATACCTTTTCTTCTTCGTCAATCATGGCAACTTTGGCCGAGTATTGTTCGCCTTTGAATTCCCACTGTATGGTATCTCCACGTTTTGCTAAAATCATTTGTTTTTGCTGCTGCCCTGCAGACTTATTTTGGTAACTGGCACACCGGTTAATTTCCGGCTTCGGTTATGTGGCTGTCGTGGATTCGTGCAAGGATTTACGGAATACCACTTCACGCTTTTGCCTTGCACTTTCCACGAAGCTTTATTTCTTTCGGTAATTAAGCGGTGAGTGTTTCACAACTATCTGTATTTTTGAACCTTATTAGTTATTTAGAATAGCGTATTTTTTTTCAATATTTATTCGGGCAATAACTCTAATGGGATCAGCTTTTAATTCTTCTGCTATTACAGGAATATTATCTTTTGAAAAAAGTTTCTTCAGTACACTCATTTCGTTAAAATCATCATGGTCAAATGATGCAATTAGTGGCAACCCTTTGTTGTTGAAAACATGATAAAGCGTGTCATAGTCGCCCATTGTGTGAGCATTGCTTAAAGAGTTCATGTATTTTTGATATGATTTGCGATCGTTAACTTCAAAGAATTTACGAGCCTGAATTACCTCGGAAGGTAACTCCTCCTGTTGCATGCCCTCATAAACGATTCTAAGCAAGCTACCTTCCTTGAAGTCAGCATATTCGCATAATTGATTAAATTTGTCTGATATTTCTTTAAATTCCTTATCAATGTTTTTCTTTATCCTTAGTACTTCAGCATTAATCTGTGAATCAATTTCATATTGCAAATAGTTAAGTAAATACCTTGCACGAGCAATAATTATATTTTTACGCTTTTCTTTAATGAAAGTACGATTGTCGCTACACTTTAAATATTCACCATCTTTCACCATTATGAAAAAGAACTCACCTTTTTGTGTTGGAACTGTTTTTACAGGGGTTTCGTTTTTCATTAACTGTACAGGAGACAACTTGCCTTGCATCTGTATTTGGTGTAAAAGGTCAATAGTTATACCTTCTGCTTTCAGCTTTTTGGGTATTGTTTTAAACTCTATAAATGGTGTCATAATTTTAATGTTTTGTTTCAACAAGTTTATATGCTACCAAACAGTAGAACAGATAGTTTCACAAGGAGAATTATCGCTCATTTCTGTAACCAATTCTGCGGCTGTAAACATTAATGGCTCACCAGCATCATCGTTTTCATCCATTCTTATTTTAATATTTTTCCATTCAGATTTATCAACTTCTGTGATAAAGTCAATGCTTTCTTCCCCAGATTCGTCTAAAAAAAATTGCTTTGTTTCTTCTTCACGTAGAATGGAGGCTACATGATAAGATTCACCATCAAATCCAATTTTAAATAATTTTGTTTTCATTATAATTTTATTTTTTTAAGGTTCAATAGTTTACTAGCCAAACCAAAGAGCCAACGGGAGTTCTCGAATAAAAACGACTAATTTGTTTTTCTCCCGCGGCTCCTTGTTGATATATTATTATTCAGTTTTTAAGGTGATTCCGCGTTTATTTGCTTCAGCAAATATTTCTTTGGCTAACTCATATTCTTCTTCTGCAATACAACAGAGATAATGCTCTTGCAAATCGATTGGCGATATTCCTTTAAAAATACGTCCATTAATTTCCAATGCAGATCTTCGATCTTCAAACGAATTATTTTCTGGTACTTTACCGGTATATGGATAGGCATTAAAGCTGTTAACAGGAACATCGAATGTAAAACTTACTCCTCCACCATTACATGGCGGTTGTTCCATGGCTTCCTGAATGCTTTGGGGAAATTTATTTAAATAGGCTCCGCAACGTTTGCATTTGGTTTTGCCAAAAGCATATCCATTCTTCATGAAGATTACCATTGAATTGCCAAGCTTGTGGTCGAATATTTTACACAACCAATGTGGCTTAATTTTCCACACAAACAAGCCGAATAATACTAACCACGGACTTGTGGCCAATACCCATATTAAAATTGTTCTTATCATTTCTTTTTGTTTTTACTACGTTCCTCCTTACGTCGTTGTGCCCGTGTTTTGGGGCGCTGGATAAGCTTTAGCGTACTAACGGGGTTTACTCCCCAGCGGCCGTGTAAACTGGGTTTGTGTGGTGCCGTTTCGCATACCAGGTTAATCTCTGCAGGTTTTAACCACTGGCCGTTAAACAAAATTGCAACTTCGGCTTTCACCATTGCTTTTTCGGGGGCCGGGGGGAGCGCATATATTTTGTAGTCGGAAATTATTATGGCCGAATACATTTCCCAAACAAAATCAACCGTGTGCTGGCTTGCCCAGGCTAAGTTGCTTAGTTCGTACATGCGGTCGTAATCCTGGTACATCCATGCTTCCATAAATGCTTCGCAAACCTTGTTTGCATTGGTGTAAAGTGCTTCGTCTCTTTTCATGAGGGTTAAATAAATTGTTTCAAAATAAACAGGATAAACAACAGAAATGCTGACTTAAGAACTAATGCAACTGTATTTTCTCCAATATTATCTACAACACTTTTCTGGCTGGTTTTATCCGAAACATCGGGGTTGGTTAAAAACCTAACCAATACCATTATTCCAATTGTTTGAATGATATTCACTTTGGGAACGTCGAATGTTGGTACAATAATCCACTCGAAGGCTTTCAGAATAACAAAGCCGTTAACAACTGCCGACAACACAGTTAAAGTTGTCCATGCTGTAAATTTTTCAATTTTGCTCATAATGTCTATGTATTTTGTTGTGAGTATCGTTTTCTAATGCGCGTAATAGCCATTTCCGAAACGCTGAATTCTTTGGCAATAGCGCGTCCTGTTTCGCCGTTTTGCAGGCGGGTAGCAATTTGCTTTGCATCGGCGGCACTTATTTTAGAAGATCCTCTGAACTTTGGATTTGAACCACCAATTAATCCCTGAACCTGCATGTTCTGAACCATCATTGCTCGGGTTCCCCAACTTAGGTTTCGGTAGTAGTCGTGTGTGGTTATGCAATCGTTATGTAAAGCCAGCGGATAATTGTCCGGGTTTGGTACCCATCCCATAGCTACCAGTTTTGACCGATATATCTGTACATTCTCGATACAAACCGCATAATATCCTTCGTTACGGCGTTTTGGGCTATTCATTAAGAATTGTTTTACCGGCTTACCCTGGTAAATAATTTCGCTGCCGTCGTTATTTACCGATATCGGGTGAGCAACGCCGGGATAGTTTACTTTTTTATATTCTACTATTATTTTAAAGTTCATAAAAAGCTGTATTAAATGATTTTATACTCTTCTTCTGTTAGCTGATCAGCCGAGGTTATTTCGTCATCCTCTCCGAAATAGTCCCAGGCACCTATGGTTGGAAACTTAATCCTGATCACCGGATCACCACCAATTGAGTATTGCAAAAATGCTTTCTGCCCAGGCTCCAGTAATCCCTGCAGTGATTTAAACTTTGCCTCCGGTGTGCGTGCTACCAATTTCATAAATAACTTAATATATCTCGGATCACTTCAGGAACATCGTTTAATTCTATCTCGGATAATTCATCAGTCAAAAAACTGTTTTGGTAATGAATTTCAACCTGGTTTATCGTACAGCCCGATGGAGTTTTGCCAAAATCCCATTCGGTATTGTGTTCAATACGCAGGCATCTCTTTTTCGACTTTGTAAAATAATAGGCCGTAGTTCTGTCGGATAGTTCTCGTTTATGTATTCTAATTTTAGCCATCTTCATTTTTTTAGAGCTTTGAGCCGCGAGCTTTATTAAATAAAAACACCAGATAAAATTGGATCGAGCAGTACCCGGCGTTTAAACATTTCTTCTTTATCCAATTCAGTAACACTTGATTTAGTTGTTGTATTATCAAGCAAGTATTTTACGTTTTGTATTATTTGGTAATACTGTTCAGCTATAAATGAAACCGGCAAAAGAGATGTGTCAAAACCTCCATAAAAGAGAAATGCGCCGGCATTGTCAGTTACAAGTAATTTAACATCGCCACTGTGCAGCCTAAGTGAAATTTCTTTTCGCCTGGGTTCACCGTATAACATAAAATCATCACCACTACAACCTAAAGGAGCGAAGTTGTTGTGTCCGGTTGAATAAGAATGATCAATAACTTGACGAATCAATTCAATCGTTATGTCATTTAAATTTGTCTTTTTGTAGTTGTTATTTTTCATATTCTTGATTTTTTAAAACGGTAAATCTCCCTGCCCATTATCGGTATCACGATCCGCATCTGCTTGTGCCGGATCCGGAACAGTTTTTATTTTGTTGTCTTCATCGTCGCTATCCAAATCCAGCTGCAGGGTGGCCATATCAAAAACATAAGCCGTAGTGCTGGTACGCAGTTTCTTCACCTGGTCGTAACCTTCATCATCTTTGTATTTTTTTTCGGCCTGCTGCCCGGTTTTTGGGTCAATCTTCATAAAATTCTCCTTCTTGGTTTCAAACAGAAAAGCTTTACTGTTAACCAGGTAGTGTTTTAAGGAATCATCGGGAAGCGGCTTGTTCCCTTCTATTCTAACCTGACTACTATAAATGTTAAACACCCGCTGCAAATTCAGCCAAAAAACATGTTTACCTTCCATCCAAAACACTTCTTCGGTATCCTGCTTTTGTATGCCTTTTCGCCATGTAACGCGGTCGGTGTACTTGCTTTTGTAGTCGCCGCCATCAACCAGAATATTACTCGCAATAAGGTATTGAACCACTTTCCAGAAGCTGCCCAAATCGTCGTTCTTTTTGGTTTCGCTATTTTGTGTAAGCATCAGCTGCACCGACAGCCGTATTACCTCGGTTTTATCCCACGGCAATTCCAGTTCCTCTTCTAGTGTGGCGTAAGCGGCCATAATACACAGCCAGTTGTTAAAAATCCGGGTTTCAACAACCTGGTTGTTCAATGCTGCACGGAAATCGTCGGCAGTTTCGTTTACCTTTTGCTTGTACTGCTCAACAAAATGCTTCCGGTGTTTTAGTATTTGGTGGGTAAGGTGCGTGAGGCCGCGTTTATTAATCTCTTCCAGCTCTTCAAAATTCCGCTTTTCCTCGTCGGTATATTCGGTTTGTGTAAAACTAAGCACTACAAATCGGCTAAACAGTGCAATATCGGCAGTAGCCATTTGCTGCCCGCAAACAATCACCCCCTGATCAACACTCGTGGTTTCTTTCTTTTTATCCTTATCCATGTTCATGCGTGTGCGGCCGGTACCATCCCACAAACCTTTAAGAAACTCGCGCTTCTCCATTTCAAGGTCGTTTCGGTATTCATCCAAACCACAAACAGCATTGCAGCTGGTAGAAACATGGTCGGCCAAAGCCGCTTTACTGGTGTTGTGTAGGTTCGGCAACTTAGGGCGTAAACCAAAAAAGTGGAGTAAACTTTCGGCACACGCGTTTTTACCAGCTCCCTTGGGGCCAAACAAGTTTAGCAGTGGGTATTTCTCAAATCGGCGAACAATAACATCGCGAAATAAACTGGCCAGTAAAAAACTGAAGGCAATTTTACCATTATCGCCATACACCCGCGTAAATTTCTTTATGTAGTCGCGTAGGGTAATATTACCCTCAATGTGGATGAATTTGCGTTCAAACTCAAACAGGTTTTCCTCTTTCTGGTAAATCTGACTTTTGGCCGGAATATAGTAGTTGGCATCTTTATGCGTAACAATTCCGTATTTGTCAACTTCGGTAAACTTGCCGTTGTAAATGCCGTTTCCCCATGCAAAAAAGCCCTCTTTCTGCCAGCCCATTTGCGTAATTTCTTTACAGCTCTGGGTTTTTTCGTATAACCACGCTTTTAACACATTTAAATCAGCTTCACTACCGGTCCACAGAAAATTACCAAGGCTTTCAACCCGCACTTTAAATGCGCTGATACTTACCAAATCTTTCTGAGGAATTTCCAATACACGCGTAATGCCATGTTCATTTTTTAGTTCATACAATCGTTTGGCATTTACCGTACTTTCGATGTGGAACAGCGGACTCATTATAAAATTGCTCTTCTGCTCGGGTTCCCCTTTTTTATTGGCAAAATAAAGGCGGTTGCTGTCGGCATAAAAACGCCATTCGGCATAATCTTCAAGGCTAACTTTTGGTATCCGCGATTTTTTCTCCACCGGAGCTTTCTCTGCCACATAGTTTTTCAATGCATCCTGCCATGCTTTTTTAGGTTTTATTATTTCAGCAGCCGCATCGATATACCCTTCGTGGTAAATAGAATCGTCGTAGCTCGAAATAAGTTTGGCCACATCGCGTATCAGATCGCTTTTGTAAACCGGGTTTTTGGTTTTCGGCCTCTCTTTTTCCAGCTTCAGCAAAATATAATCGGTCGATTTTTCGCTGAATTCTTCAAAAATCTGTTCCCCGGTAAATGTTTTTTTAAGCTTCTTTTTTATCGGCTTGCCCGTTTTTTCGTCTTTCTCTTCCGAATCAATTTCGCGCACTGTTTCAACAAAAGTACTGTCGGGATCTTGTCCGTCGGGTAAAACAATTACCGACACATGAAACTGCTCTTTTATCAGAATTTCGGCATTTTTCGATATGGCTTTCCGTCCGGCATCGTCGCCATCGTAAATAAGCGTAACCTTGTTTGTATACTTTTTTAGCAAGCGTGCCTGATTAACCGTTAATGCAGTTCCACACGGCGCAATTGTATTAAGCACTCCAATTTGATGAAGCCGCATAACATCAGTAGTTCCTTCAACCAGGTAAGCCCGTTCTTTTTTCGATATGTTTGGCCGTGCCAGGTTAAGCGCATACAGCTCTTCGCCCTTGTGGAATATATCGGTTTCGGCGGTATTCAGGTATTTGCCATACTTTTTTACTTTCTCCGGATCCGCATCTAAACTACGGCCGGTAAAGCCAATTACTTCGCCGCTTTTATTGCATATCGGAAACATCAGCCGGTTGCGGAAAGCATCGTACTCGCCGTGTTCGCTTTTTTTAACCAGCCCGGCATCAATCAGCAAATTAATTTTCATTCCGGCTTGCTTGGCATAATCCAGAAGTTTGTTTCCATCGGGCGCATAACCTACCAAAAACGCATCGTCTTCCTGTGGCGGAAACCCACGGTCTGTTAAATACTGCTGCACTTCTTTGCTTGCCTCCAGCTGAACCCTGAAAAAATCAGCCGCCTTATTGCATACAATTTTTAGGCTCTCGCGCTGCTTGTATTCTTCCTGGTTAAAAGGTTTGGCCTCCTGCCAGTTAAAATCGAGCCGCAGTTTTTTGGCGCCAATTTCAACCGCTTCCTTAAAGTTCACACCCTCGTGCTTTTCGATAAACGAAATTGCATCGCCACCGGCGCCACAGCCAAAACACTTGTAAATACCGCGGTCGGGAGTAACCGTAAAACTCGGTGTTTTCTCGTCGTGAAACGGGCAGCAAGCCTTATACAAACGTCCGTTGCGTTTTAACTCCACATACGAGCTCACAATCTCGTAAACATCATCTTTAATCCGTTCAATTACCTGGGTTACGTCCACAGTTAGTTCTCTTTAATAATTAATATTTTCAGGTTGTCTTGTGTTTTAAAATCGGGGATATCGCGGGCCAGTTCCTCGCGCAGCTCATACGCTTTAAGCCCGTAGGTTTCCATGCAAATCCACTGTGGAACCTCGTGCCAGCCTATGGTAATAATGCTTAAGCATTCGCCGGTGCTGGTTTTACCATTATCGGGGTCCCTGCACTCAATTTTATCGTGGTGCTTTACCTGAGTATTGCCCGGTACAAACACCTTAAAAAAGTTGGTTTGTGGCTTTGCCTGTGGAATAATGAGCATGGATATTGAGTTTAAAGTTTAGAGTTTAATGTTCAGAGTAATCTGCCTTAACACACCCCAATCCTACATCGTTAATTAATGCAATCATTTCTCCGTTCGGTTTGTGATGCAATGCTGTGTAAACCGCAGCAATCGTTCTATCGGCAATGTTTAGCTGTATAGAAACACCTTTTGTTTTTCTGCCCAGTTGCGAATTGTACTGCTGAAGTTTACTTTTCCGGCTGTTGTTCGACTGAACCAGTTTGTTTGCTTTCAATAAATCTTCAAGCGAATACGTTTCAATTTTAGAATTAACTTGTACTTCCTCGCGCTTTTTTACACCCATCAACACAAATTGCCAATCAAGGATTGTTGCAACAATTTTTTTAGCTTCACTCAGTTTCATAGCTTCTCAATTTTACGGATGAATAAAATTCCGGCAGTTGATTACAGTAAACCGTTCGCGATCAACTTCTTTGATGTTTACATCAGCCTGGGTAAGAAATACTACGGAGTATTTTGGATGGTCAGACTCGGGACAAGCACACTGCTTCCAATCATCTGTACGAGCATGATTAAAACGGAAATAAGTATCCATTACATGTATTTGTCCGCGGTCAGAACATTCTTCTACAATAATTAAATCGTAAAGTGTATCTACATTGTCAATAGATACGCATGTTTCCATCTTTTCATCAACTTCTCTTTCCGTTGTTCTCAGCACTCGTCTTTTCGGGTGCGTTAATGCAATTGCATCAGCTATCCAAGTTTTTCCGCTACCTTTCGGGCCAGAAATTATTATTGATTTGTTCATGATTGTTTAGTGTTAATTTTTCCCTGCATGTTTTAGTAACTCATTTGCCTGACTTTCGGCAAACCCCCGTCCCTTTTGGAGTTCGTTTTTAAAGTTGTCGGGGTTATCAATCACTTCTGCATTCCACTTTTGGAAAGCAGTTGTGAGCTCGTCTTTAGTAAATGTGAATTTCTTTGCCATAATTTCAAAACTTATTTATTGCACGGTTTTAGCTACGGACCGTAAGCGGAAAGCCTTTAGCCCGTAGCTGGTTTGTTAATCGGTAATTTCAGCCCTGTCTATTTCAACCCACATCTGTTGTGGAGAGCCAGAGTTTCCGGTTAAGCCTTCAATGCAAACTTCTGTCGGCCGATACAGATATTCAACTTTTGCCGTAATAGTTCCTGAGAAACCAGTCACACTGTCTTTGGCTTTTCTGCCTAAAATTTCATGCATAATTCTAATTTTTAAGTGATTAATTATTCTATTTCTTCCCCAAAGCGGGTACCGATATCCGGTTTTGGAACATAGTCGGAATGCACCTGCAGTATTAAACCTTCTTCCATATTATCAATGGTTGAGCATTTGTAGGCCAGGTTATCGCCGTGGGTGTTTTTGCAAATCTGGGAAGCCTGTTCGTAGGTGTATGTTCCGGCTTTTTCAAGGTCGCTGGTGTAACCGGCTTTGTTGGGGCGCCACCACACCAAACCATTGCCTATGTAGCCTTTTGTACGGATGTAATATTTGTCTTTGTCTTCGAGTACCGCGCGGCGTTCAGCAAGTAAAATTGCTGCCACAACTCCCAAAACAATTACTAAAATATTTATCCAATAGTAGTGGTCAAACAACTGGATGTCTCGTTTTAAAACATACTTATCGATTGCTTCAAAAGCAATAAGCATTATTAGAGATATCAGAAAAAATACAGCTTCCGCTATGCCTTTTTTAATTAAGTAAAATATCTTTTTCATTATTCAGCATCTTTTAATCGGTTATACTCTTCGCGGTTTACAACTATAAGCAATGGAATTGCTTGGTCGGTAACAAGATCCATTAAGGTAGCTTCGTCGGCTCCCATACAAATTTTGGCACCTTGTTTTACTTTATCGCCCGAAATAAAACTGTTACTTATACTCACCAGACGGGTACCGTTGGCAGTATCAGCCTGGTTCATTTCATCGATGATCTGGAATAATCGTTTTTTCATTATTATTTAGTTTTTAATTGATTTTCGGATAATTCTCATACCGCACTCCATCGAGCATGTTACCCGATTTCGATTTGCCAACTTTATAGTAAGTGTTCATTTTCTCCGGATTATGAGGTGATGGGAATTGTTTCGGATGATCGCGCTCGAAAACATGTGCCTGGCAATGCGGCAGGTATTTGCCCCACTGTTTAAAAAAGAAAGGAACACCGGCTTTTGTACATTGGTCGCGCACCGATCGCACCCAGTCGGGATGCATTGGCCGGGCTTTGTGTCCGCTTTCGCCACCAACAATAACCCAGTCAAGTTTTTCATCAGAATGGCTGTATTCTTCCTGGTGAGGATTGGTAATATAATCTCCGTTTAGAAAGTTCATCGCAATTTCGTCGCCGTAGTCAAACCCATGTTCCAAATCAACCGGTCCTAACATCGGTTCAATCGATACAAAACGAACTGCAGCAGGAACGCTTAATAATTTTGGGATTCGTTCGTTCGCCAGCTTTTGGTTCTCTGCAGTTATGCCCATCCAAACATTTTCAGATGGTTGCCAAGGAACACCATGTTCAGCCTGTTTCCATTCATAGAAGCTTATCATCCGTTGCGGCCGTTTGGTAAGCACAATAAAAATATGCTGGTCGTTATCGGCCATTACCGAAAACACGGCGTTAATTTCTTCAAAGCTGGTGTTTTCGTGGAAGAGGTCGCCCATGCTGCAGACAAAAATCACGCGGGGCTTTTTCCATCGCAAAGGTTTATCGAGTTGCGATTGCACTAAATATGTTTCACCGTTCCATGTTGGTATATATTTGAATTTTTCAGGATCATCTTCACCGTTATTACTCATCACAAACGCGTAATAATCGGTAAACGGCATATATACCAGTCGGTGAGCCATCTTCTCGGCATAACAATTCTCGCAACCTGCAGAAACTTTACTGCAACCAATTATAGGGTTCCATGTTTCGCCTTTGTAACCGGGCAGGTTTAACCAGCCTATTTTGTGGGAAGAAGAGCCGTGAGCTACTTGCTTCGAGTTGCCAGTTTTTTTCATTTTACTTTTTTAAAGAGTTTTGTGTAAAGTGGATTGATAAATTCTGAGCATTCAAGTTTTTCAGCATCGGCGCGGAATCGTATAGTGCGTAAATAAACATGCTGTGGTCCGTATTCTTCAGTGCGAAAAACATGCTGAAAACTGACCAGTTCAACAGGAATGAAATACAAGCCTGAGTTAAAAACTTGAGACTTTTGGTGAAATAAACGCATGAATAATCGAGGATAAAACTCAACTGTTTGCGCTTCAAATACGCACCGGGTACACTTGTCTAAAAAATTCACTAGGTGACTGTAACTAAAACCCAAGAAGAATCGTGCTAAAAAAGCGTTCTCCAAATGCTCCGTTCTGTAGAAAATATAATACCATTCAGGATGATCATTAACTTCCTGTATCAGTACCGGTACTTTCTTGCGCTTTATATAGCCTATTTGATATACTTTGCCAATCATAGCTCAGCAGGTTTTCCGGTTGTACTTAAAACTTTAAATTTTACTACCCAAACCCATGGGTTTACAATAATTTTAAGAGGACGGTTCTTGTATTCGCGATAACCAAGAGATATCTCGCGTAGATTCAAAAATTGCTCTGCAGCTTCCAAATCGAAAGGGAAAACGGTATATCCACTAATATCAAGTTTGCCATCAATTTTTACATAGCTAGGCTTTGGTTTCCCGTTTATGCTTTGCCATAAAGAGCGAAATGATTCTTTGGCAGTTTCAAAACAACAAGTTGTATTATCATAACAAATCCATTCATGTCCTATGCCATCATAAATTACACCTTCAGCAATTGCATCTTGTTCGCTTATATCGGCTACACGTTCAACACCAACAATCTCATTTTGTAGCCAAATACGGGCAGCGGATTTTGGCATGTGAATGGATGGTTTCCAAGGCTCACGCTGGTTAACCATTACTGTTTCTCCATTTAATAAACACGGATATTGTCCGCATTCATCTTTATCAGCTTTGTAAATAAATGGAGCATCAGGTTTTTTATCTTCTGCAAAACCGCGGTAAAATGAAATGGTTTCTCTTACCCAAAGCAAATCGCCGGGTTGGCCATAGCGAGTTTTAACAAACAGGTTGGTTTCTTCTTGTTCGTTGGCAAAAACTGCAAAGTACCCTTCAAAAACTTTATAGGTATTTATTTCGGTTTCAATTCTTGGATGTAATTCCATACCCAAAAACGTCCACTGGTCGGGGTTTTGGTTTACCTCGTCTAATCCTACGGTACGGCGTGTTTGGCTTTTGTTTTTATGTACTGCAATTGCCTGCACCATTGGCGTACTAAAAAGTATGGGGAGTTCTTTTATTAGCTGTGAGCCGCAAGCTTTATCCCGGTCGGCTTTCATTTTGTCTTTTATATGCTGCGGAAGATTATCCTGGGCTTCTTTATCTAAGGTGATGCATTTTCGCATTCCCGATTCAATTTCGTTGTGGTAGTGTTCTTTAATTTTTGCCATTTCGTATTCTCCTGTATTTTGCTTTTCCGTTTTTGCGAACAACTTCCTTTTCTTCGGCATAGAGCTTTTGGTTAAATGTTTCGATGCTAAAGAAAGGGGAGTAGTTAAAAAGTGTATCGGCATTAAAGCCGGTTATTACATTGCCGTAGGTGCGGTAAACTACCGAATCAACAAAGCAGGTATTGCTAACATGTTTCACTGAAAAGTAGCGGGGTTGTGTGCTTTCAACAGCTACCAGGTAGGCGCTTTCGGCGGCTTGTTTTTCAACAACGCATCCTGCCAGCAAAAGCATTGCAATAAATAATAGTGTTAAGTTTTTCATGATTCAAGGTTAAGATCGTCTTCATTAAATTCGTAAGCATCAACAGAAAGAAGTGTAATACCTTGTGAACCGTCCAGACTTACAAATCCTTCTAAATTTTCAAAATCAGAAATAACTCCGCGAACGTTGTGATTATTGAATGTGGCTTGTTGAATAGCCTGAATCGCATATTTTTTCATGATCTCGTCTGTTGGATCGGCTTCGGGGTCGTAATGCCATATAAAAAATTGCAAATTTTGTTTTGCCATTTCTTCAGTAAACTTTTCCGTGTCGACTTCAAACGTTGCTCCGGCCTCGTGAAAGCCATAAGTGTATTCATACTTTTTTTTCATGCCGTTTCTTTTACTTCTTCTTCAAAAATCAACTTCTTAAATTCGGCAAAGCTCATTCGACCCTTACCAAAGCAGTAGTGCGAGTAAGTTCCAAGGCGGTCGTCCCAAACAACGTTTTGGCCGTTGTATTGCAGCATTTTTACAATTACCTGTGGGTAGTGCTCGGCCTTAAACCAAAATACCTGCTCATATAAAGCCTCTTCGCTGGTGGCTGTAATTTGCTTTTGGCGCGGAAATCCCTGCTCGGTGTAATGCACAGTAGCCGTAATGCCGTTTAACTGCTTATCTACTTCCGCAATACGCAGGCGCTCACGAATCATGTTTTTCCCTCTACTCATGATTCCTGGGTTTGAAGTTCTTTTTTTAAGCTGTAAGCCTTTTCGCGTATTTCGTTAAATTCTTTTGATGTAATCTCAATAACATCATCAGAATCAATGTTGTAATCTTCGCCAAAATAAACGACTATGGTTTTGTTACATATTTCTACAACCGGAAAACTAAAACGCGAAGGATATTCAATTCCAAAAATCTCAAACACTATATCAAAACGATGGCCTTTTAAACCGTTGCGGAGGAAATCTGATATTTCGCGGCCAACTTTGTACCGGCGGTTCGGAACAAAAATTGCATCATGTTCTGTATGTCGTTTCCAAATCCGAGAATCAACTTTATCAGGATCCGAAAATTTAAACCCTATATATTCGGTTACTCTGCTCCAAGTTTGTTGTCCGGGATGCCCTAAAAAAGATTCCCACTCCAAACCAACTTTTTCATTTATCGCAGCTTTGTTTTCTTCCTCCCAAAGCAGTTCCTGGCTCCGCATCTCGTGAAGCTTTTTATAAAGCTCGCATTCAGCGTTTTCAATTTTGTAGTACATTTTAGTTTGTTTTATTTCGTTAAGTAATTCGAACTGTATATAAGCCAGAACCGATACCGATCCGGCAATCAAACTCAGCGGAGCAGCTATCATGATAACTAGCTTAATAAATTCCATCTACGCCGTTTTTTTATTCTGATTTTCGTGGCGTTTGTAGTCGCTGTTAAAATAATGGCGGGGGTCGTGCCGGTCTTTTGGCAGGCAGCAATGTTTATATTTCTTCCCGCTTCCACAGTGGCAAGGCTGGTTGCGCCCAGGTATATTTCCGGTACCAACAATGGGTTTGGTAATGGTAAGTTTTTTAAAATGCGGAGTGCAGTACCAATAGTTACCAATCCGGTTTTTAGAATTTTTTCGGTCGCAATCGGCGCAAACATAAGTAGGTGTAAACTCCCTCAACTTATAATAATGGCCACCCATGCCGCGCATAATCATTCCAACATACGGGAGTTTGTCTTTATCCCTCCAGTCGGGGCGTTCTTCCTCAACAGGAGTAACCACACAGGAGTAAGCAATATACAGCCGTTTTTTTTCGGCAGTTGCCTGGGTAGTAATAACATATTCGTTTTTGCGTACAGCAATAACTTTTTTCATAAGTTTTAATTTGATTGAATATTGATTAGGCTTTCAAAAGTTTCTTTCCAACTCTTTTTATTGGCCGGAATTATATAGGCAAATACATCCCGTTTTTCGCGCATATACGCTACCAGACGCTCGTAATTTTTGTTATTGGCTACGTTGTAAGCAATGTTTTTCATTTCCTGCTTAAACTCAGGGCTCACATATCCGCGGCCTTTTTTCATTAGCTGGAGGCGGTGGTTTATTACCTTAAGCACAAAATTTTTGAGTGTTGGTTGTGTGGCCATAGCTACTAATTTTAAGTTTATTTAGAATGTTTTTTCTAATGCTTTTCAAGCGGTTAAGCTCTTTATGCCATTCTTTCAGTTTCTCTCTGTCTGAAGTATTTATCAGGTTGCCAGCAGAAAGATGTTCGGTTATTCTATCGCTTATCAGGGGAAGAGCTCTTTGGTAGTCTGATTTCGAAGTAATCGCTCTTTTCCGTACTTCGAGGTTTTCATGAGAATCGTTTAAGCGATCTAAATCAATATGAAAAACGATGTGTTTTTTAGGAATTATTCCTATTTCTTGTTGATAAAACCAACGAGTGTATGGAATAAATCTGCCTTTAATTTTAATTACACGTTTAAGGTTCCCCGACGTATCTTTCCAAATTCTAATGTCTTTTTCTTTAGCAACTTCGCGAAATCCACTGTTCCACATATGGTGTTCTTTGGTAAATGCGAAAGCAATACCTAATCGAATATTTCTTTGTCTGATTTTATAAACTTCTTCTTCGGTCCTTTTTAATCCCAATAGATCACGTTTCTTCTCAACATTCTTAAAACTGAATTGCTTGAAAACCTTCTTCCCTTCAATTATTCGAAATGTTTTGTAACGGTTTTTTAGTTTTCTGGCCAACTCATAGTCTCCCATCCGGCGATAGTTGCGTTTCAGGTATTCAGTATCTTCATTACTCCATCGTATCTGAATACCACGCTTCAATCCCATTCTTCTGCATTGGTTGAAAAATGTAGTTAGCTTTATTGGATCACTACGGCGAGAATTTATGTGATCGAGAAGTTCTTTATTCGTCTTTTTAAAGAAGTTTTTTTGAATAAAAACCAATTCGTCAGGAAACCATTCTATCGGAGTTTTAGCACTCATTTGTTGTTTGTTTTTTAGAAAAAAGCCGGGGCGGTACCGTCATAAAATTCTGAATGTGTTGTAACGAATCTGTTGGCTTCCCCGGCTCCACTGTTAAACTTCCCCAAGCTAACCGGGCATAGCTGCATTGATATGCCCGGCTACAGTATTGTAATCTCCTATTTCTTCGTAGTAAATATCCAGCTTCCACTTTTCGGCATGGTTGTGTTCAACCAATGCTTCGGGGCTCTGGCGCCAATCTTCCAGCATAAATATGGCAGTGCACTGGCGTAAAGCTTTCAGGTAATGTGGCATAGCTTCCTGTGGTGTTGCTGTTTCGGGTATGCCCAGTTTAAATGGGTTTATCACCCGCACACCAGGTTGGCGAAGCCTGCTTTCAGCTTCCTCAAATTTGGCTTTGCACTCCGGCAAAGGTTCGCCTGTTATTTTACCTGCTATATAAATTATCATGGGTACTGTTATTTACTGTTTAAAAGGGCGGTAGGGCACCCTTTTCGGATTACAATTTTCGCTTAAAAGTGGATGAACGTTCCCTCCCATTATTTCTTTTGCTGCGAGCTGCAAGACTCGCGCTTTTTGTTTCCGTTAATAAAAGCCCCGGCTAAATTACCGGGGCTACCTTTGCTTGTTTCAACTTACGCCACCTATCGGGTTGGGCTACTCTCTCAGACAGCAAACAAGGTTTTCGTTTACTGAATTTGCCGGTTATCCCAACTGTAGCCGGCGAAACTCCTCACGATGTGGCTGCCTCCGAAGAGGTTTCTCTCATTGTGGAATTATCATTAAGTCAGTGAACTTTCGTTTTAAAAAACCCATCCGTTTTCCTTGTCGATGGGTTTTTGTCAGCTTTTAGTAGTCACCTGCACGGGCTATCGCTCGACTTCTCCTTCCCGTTTCTCATGAGCCTATCACGTGTTCATCATAAGCGGCTCTATCTGCGGGAATAGAAGGGCTCGAACCTCCGACAAATGCCTTAACAGGGCACTGCTCTACCAACTGAGCTACATTCCCAGAACCTCCCGCTCAATAACGGGAGGCTGATTAAAGAATTAAATAAATCAATGGGGCGATAAGAGTAGCCCCGCTGAATATCTTTGTGTCTGAACAGTTTCTGGAAAACCCCCAATCCAGAGTATTAGAGACTGGGGGAACCCAAAAATTAACTAACCGATAAACCATAGCCAGAAGGCCTGTTCAGATTTTAACGCAACATTTTAAAGAACTAAAAAAAAGGTGAGCAGCCCTGAGACGCGTTGAAAATGGTGATTGATTTACAAACCCTTGAAAAAACAATCATTTTGGGCTGCTCCCTTTAACCCTTATTTTAAATCAACTTTTTTAATGAACTTTTTTTTAAAAAGCCCCGCCCTCTGACGGGGCTGTTCTGCTTTACCTGATTCAGTAGTATATTTTGTTTATACTATTTCCGAACAAACTTTATTAGCGATGCTTTAAGTTCTTCAAGTATCCCGGTTCGGTGAGCCAGATAGGTAATAAATGCTACAAGGCAAATGACTATAGCATCGCGCATAATCTTTTTTAATATGTTGTCGATATCCATTCCGGTATGTCGTGCAATAATTTTGCGGGTACTGTCGGCAAGGTTCCGGCTTCCTGTTTCGCGGTAAAATTGCTGTGTCTGGTTCTCAACCGTATTAACGCTTTTGTTTAATTTTTGCGCTACTTCTTTTTTGGTATTTCCAAGCGCCAGCATAAGTGCAACTTTTTCGGGTTCACGTAATTTTGTCATCGCGCCAGCTCCTCTTTTACTTTGTTGTTAAACTCCGAAATAACTTCGTTAACCGCTTCTAAAAGTGGAAACAGGTGACGTTTGCGGCCAACACCATTGTAGAGGTATGCTTTTACTGTAACCGGCGAACGACTCATTTTTGCAGCTACCAAATCAACCCAGTTTTCGGGGCATTCTTTAATCCGCTGTTTAATCTTTTCGCGGATGTCGTTTACAGTTGGTGTATTCTCACTATTCGGTGTGGTCATTTTTATGTTTATATTTGTGTAATTATTTATGTATTCAAAAGTATGTAAAAAATACATACATGTCAATAAAAACTGAATACAGGTGTATAATTTAGAATTATTCTAAATGAAATTAACAGAAGGTCAGAGACTTAGGAGTTGGTTAGATCATAAAAAAATATCACAATCAGATTTTGGAGTACAGGTAAAAGCTTCTCGCGGACAAGTAAATAACTGGTGTACAAGCGCCGCACCAATACCTGCAAAGGTAAAAGTAAAGACTATTGAGATTTTTCCTGATCTGCCAGCACGTTGGTTTTTAACTGGCGAAGGTGAAATGCTCGTTTCCAAAAAAAGTGAAGATCCGAAGCAGCTTGAAGAAGGTAAGAGTGAATATAAAATAACAAAAATTAATTGCAGCGAGTGTATTGCAAAACAGCGCGAGATTGATGCACTAAAGAAAGTTGTGGTTACACAAGATCGTTTAATTGAAATGTACGAGGATAAAAAGAAAGCCTCGTGTTGAGAATAGTCTGGAAGCGGGAATTTTAAAAATATACAAAAAACAGACAGGCAGTGTACAAAGTATTCGATAACAGACAAACGAGACAAATTAAAATACAAGTGTTAATAAGGTATTCAGCGGGTGTTGGAAATCCTGCTCTTCCCACTAAAGGAGATCATTGAAAAATGGCCTCCTTTTTTTATGCCTTGAAATAGGGTGTTTAATGAAGACAGACGGTAATCTGACAGACAACGATTTTAAAAAGACTATTGTTGGTATTTTTCAAGTGCATAAACGGCAAACGATGCCAGCCAGTGGGCTCCTGCATATTCGCCCGAGTCCATTTTTTCGTAGCTGTAGTTGAAATGCTGAACGCCAAGGTCGATCATTTTTTGATTGTTCAGTGCATGTCCCATTTCAAATAAACACCAGGCACGACTAAAATTTAGCCCGTCGAGGTGGGCGAGTTTACCGTCGCTGCGATCGGTAACTTCGGCAATTTCAAGAAATTTTGCAGGTTCTTTTTCAAAGTCGGGTAGAAAAGTTGTCAGCCATTTATGGAAATCCTGCTTATCCAAAACTTTTAGCATGATGGAGGCTTCCTGTAAACATGGTGATAAAAAATCGAAACCTCCCGGCTCCCAGGTTAACGGACACTCGCAATCGGCCTTGTAATATTCCAAAGCTTTCTGCTCTATTTTGGCGGCTAATTCAGCATTGTATTTTTTAGCCCAGTCGTAGGCAAATGACATCCCGAAGGCAATGTTGCTGTGCTCGCCAATGCGGATCGGATAAACCAGTTTGTCGAGAAAAACAATAAATTTCTTTGCGATGGTATCTGTAAGAGGAGAGAGGTTCTCCTGCATAAGTTTTGCTTCAGGAGCGTCCCATTCGCGCAGCGCTTCGTCGAGCTTTAGCAGCCATGCCCAGCCGTAAGTTCGTTCATAGGTACTGTTGTGTGCATCCTGGAAATATTCAATCTCTTTTAAAATATTTGCTTTGGTAATGTTCTTTTTTAGTTTGGTAATTATTTCATCGCGGTATTCAAAATCAGGAAATTTGCGAAGGATGGTAACCAGAGTCCAGTGCCCGTGGACCGACGAGTGCCAGTCGAAACAACCATAAAATGCCGGATGAATCTCGCGTGGTGGCAGCAAATAGCTATCGTCGCCTAAAACTCCGTTGGGTTTATTCGGATACTCCTGATCGATACACTCATAAGCAAAATGGTAGAGGTAATCTGCTTTTTTTTGATCGAAACTGAGGGGAGACTGACTAAAGCCGGTGAATGTACACATCAATAAAAAGGTAATAAAAACAAAGAGTTTCATGGATTGAATGTTTAATGCGTATGAAATTAGAATTAATTCAACAATCCTGAAATCATTTCCGGTATTTATGGGATCAAACGTTGAATTGTTTAGAAATAACCAGACTACGACATCGCGAATCGTTAATGACAGACTGAGCGAAGTCGATGTCTGGTGTTAAACTTAAATATTGTTACTTCCGAAAACTGAGTTTAAAATTTGTTCTTCTTTCTATTCTTTACCACTTCCTTTGCCATTTTGCTGAATTCCTTACCCTTACGGCGTTTTTCAAAAACTGTACTGCTAAAATGTTCCTGTTCTCTCTTTAGTTTCAGGTAGTTTTCATACACATGCTCTGGTAGGCTGCCATTTTCAACGGCTTCTGTTACTGCACACCCTTTTTCGTTCAGATGTGAGCAGTCAGCGAAGCGACAGTTTTGAGCCAGTTGACCAATATTGTTATAGGTTCTATCAATACCTTCTGTATGGTTGGCCATTCCAAGTTCACGCATCCCGGGCGTATCTATTACGATACTTTGGTTAGGCAGCACCAGCAGCTCTCGGTGCGTTGTGGTGTGACGCCCTTTTTGGGTGCTTTCGCTAATGTGATTTGTTTCAAGTAGTTCGTTCTCCAGCAGGCGGTTGATCACCGATGATTTACCAACTCCCGACGAACCTATAAAGCAATAGGTTTTAAAAGCTGCCATATGCTTTTTGAGCCCGTCAAATCCTTCCATTGTAATGTTACTCAATAGCAGTAAAGGGACTTTGGGCAGCCGTTTTTCAATCTGGCTTTTTAATTCCAGAAGCTGCTTTTCATCAATCAAATCGATTTTAGTGAGTACGATGATCGGTTCTATATTACCGGCGTAACAAATACTCAAGTATCTTTCCAGCCGGTTGAGGTTGAAATCGTGTCCAACCGCTTGAACAATAAAAGCATAATCAATATTTGCTGCTATCAACTGTGCTTCTCCGTGCTTGCCAACTGCCTGCCGTTCCAACATGGAATAACGTGGAATGAGCTCCAGAATAACCGCATTTTGCTCATCCATTTTTACAATTTTCACCCAGTCTCCAACAGCCGGAAAATCGGCACGCGTTTGGGCTGCAAAACGCATGTTCCCTGTTATCTCTGCCTGAAAAACTCCATCGATACTTTGTACAATGTAGCGTTCTTTGTGTTCTGCCAAAACTCTGGCCAGTTCGTTTGGGTTGTACTCGCTTTTAATAAGTGCAGCTGTTTTTTCTGAAAATCCTAATTCTTTCATCTGTTTAGATTTTAGTGATTTCAGTTTATACTTCGCGTAATTTCCATTTCCCCTGCCGGAAAAGAATAAAGGCTAAAAACGTAAGTAAAGTTTCAGCGCTAACAATTGCAATGGCGGCTCCTGTTAATCCCATATTTAGAGGAATTGCCAAAGCATAAGCCAGTGGAATTTCAAATAGCCAGAAGCTAAAGAAGTTTATCTTACTTGGAGTGATTGTGTCTCCACTTCCGTTAAACGATTGCATTAAAACCATACCAAGTGCATAGCATAAAAAACCGATGCTAATTATTCGCAGCGCCAGAACTCCGTTTGTCAATACTGCACCTTCATCAACGAATATTCCAATCCAAAACTCAGGAATAAACACGAAGAACAGGCCAATTATGCCCATAAAGACCATGTTGGCATATCCGGTTATCCATACCGATTTTTCTGCTTGTTCGGGTTGTTTGGCGCCAAGGTTTTGCCCCACCAAAGTTGCTGCAGCATTACTTAAACCCCATGCCAGTAGCAAAGGGAAAATGATGATACGAATGGCAATAGTATAACCAGCAATTACATCAGGGCCGAAAACGGCGATAATCCGCATCAAAAATATCCAGCTTGAAGTGGCAATCAGGTTTTGCAAAATGCCTCCCCCCGAAATCTTCAGCAGTTTCCACATTACCGAGAACTTCAGTTTTATATTATCCCAGTATAGCCGAATGCGGTATTTTCCGCTCCATAGTAAATAGAACTGGTAAAGTACCGCTGTTCCTCGCCCGATAGTGGTTGCTATTGCTGCTCCTTCCAGTCCTAGCTCAGGAAATGGGCCGTAGCCAAAAATCAAAAGCGGATCGAGAATTATATTGATGATATTGGCCAGCCACATTACCCGCATCGAAATAGCCGCATCTCCGGAACTCCGGAAAACTGCATTGATAATGAAGAGCATCATTATTATCATGTTTCCGCCAAACATAATGGCCGGATACATATAACCTTGTTCAATTACTTCATCTGGGGCTCCCATTAATTGAAGGAATTCCCTGGCAAAAATTACTCCCGGAATGGCAATAAGAACAGCAACAATTACTGCCATAAATATGGCCTGAAAAGCAACTTCACCTGCTTCTTTCTTTTTCTTTTCGCCTATTCGGCGCGAAACCAGAGCAGTAGTTGCCATGGCCAGACCCATGCCAATTGCATAAATAATGGTCATGGCCGATTCGGTAAGACCAACAGTTGCTACAGCATTTGCACTCAAGCGGGATACAAAAAATATATCGACAATGGCAAAGATCGATTCCATTAACATTTCGAGCACCATTGGTACTGCTAAAATGAAAATTGCTTTGCCCAGGCTTGTTTCTGTAAAATCGCGTTCTGTTCCTGCTATCGCTTCTTTTATGTCAAGCCATAAAGTTTTATAGTCCAGCGTTTTTAATTGACTTAAAGTCAATAATCCTTTTTTAAAATAAGACATTTGAAAATATGTGGAAAAAATAAATAACTAGTTGAATAATCTCTCTATTGCTAGCGAACCCGGAGCGGTCGCACAATGATGGCGGTGGTATAAATTGAGATATTCATAATAGATTTTCCTTTATTTGATAAGCACAAATATAGAACTGTAAAAAATAAAAAGCAATACCGAATTTGCTTTTTGCGAAAAAAAGTAATTTAAAACAATCTGTAATTCAGTTTTTTGTGATGATTGCTAGTGTCATGTCAAGTATTAAATGGCCGGTACGTCATTCCGAACTTGTTTCGGAATCTCTGTTATTTAAAGGATGCTGAAATAAATTCAGCATGACGAAACGAGGTTTCACGGTTGACAAGACACTAGCATTTTGGTAAAGCAGTGAAATGTGCTAATCCTCCCTCCGAAGTTTCACGGTATTTACTTTGCAGGTCAACTCCGGTTTTATACATCGTTTCAACCACCTCATCAAAACTTATTCGGTGGCGGCCATCAGTAAGAAGTGCGTAGTTGTTGTGCGAAACAGCGCGCTCAGCGGCAAAGGCATTTCGTTCGATACAGGGAATTTGTACCAGGCCGGCGACCGGGTCGCAGGTCAGTCCAAGGTGGTGTTCCAATCCCATCTCCGCCGAATATTCAATTTGCTGAATGCTGCCACCCATCATTTGTGTTGCTGCACTTGAGGCCATGGCACAGGCAGTGCCAACCTCTCCCTGGCAACCTACCTCCGCCCCTGAGATGGATGCATTTGTTTTTACAATATTTCCAATCAATCCTGCAGTGGCCAGTGCGCGTAAAATGCCTTTTTTATCTGTTTTATGTATTTTTCTGAAGTATTGCAAAACGGCGGGAAGTACGCCACAGGCCCCGCACGTTGGAGCCGCAACAATTTTTCCGCCCGCCGCATTTTCTTCTGAAACAGCCAGCGCATAAGAGAATAATTGTGACCGGCGTTTAAACGGAGTGGCAAAGTTTTCTCCTTTTAACTGAAATGAAGATGCTTTTCGGGGCAGACGCAAAACTCCCGGCAAGTTGCCGTCGGTTTGTAAACCTCGTTTAATGCTGGCCCGCATCACTTCCCAAACTTCTTCCAGGTAGTCCCAAATATCGCTTTCTTCAAACTCCTGGACATATTGCCAGAACTGCATTTCGTTTTGGTTACACCACGCCAGAATATCGTCCATTTTGAGCCTGTCGTAAATTTCTACAGTTTCAGAGGTTGTGATGTCGTCGATAATTGTTCCGCCGCCAACACTGTAGCAAGTCCATTCGTCAAGAACAATGTCATTTGGCCCGAAAGCGGTAAATTTCATAGCATTAGGATGACGGGGCAGAAATGTCTTGGGCTCCCAGATAACCTGGTTGTTTTTATTGGCAAAAGTCTGATCGATTACAAAATCAGTAAGATGGCCTTTACCTGTAGCGGCAAGGCTGCCATATAAAACAGTTTCATAACGAGTAGCATCCGGATTTTTCTCCAGGAATTTTACTGCTGCTTTTTTAGGCCCCATTGTATGGCTGCTTGATGGCCCGTGACCAATCTTGTATATTTCTTTTATCGACTCCATTTTACGTGTTATAATTCCTGCAAATGAAAAACAGAATTTTGGAAAATACAATGACTATTCAGAATAAATTTCTGTTACATTTTTTGGGTTCGTGTTGTGTCAAACATCGTATTTCGAATATAATTAGGTCTGTTTCGACTACGCTCAACATGACCCGAGTAGTCAGACTGAGCGGAGTCGAAGTCTCAACCGTCACCTCATTTCAGACACAACATTAAAGACTTTTAGATCAAGCCGTCGTAAAGGCGATAATTTTCGTCATCAAAAACACAGAAAATAACTTCTTGCAGCTGACTGTGTGTTTCTAGAAATGCTTTTACTGTTTGAATCGCGATTTGAGCTGCTTCTGCTTTCGGATAGCCATAAACTCCTGTACTGATATTTGGAAAAGCAACTGATTCTATGTTGTTATCAACTGCAATTTCCAGACTGCGTTGGTAACACGATGCCAGTTCCTCTGCCTCATTGTATTTACCTCCGTTGTAAACCGGCCCCACAGTGTGGATTACAAATTGGGCCGGAAGTTGGTAGCCTTTTGTAATTTTAGCATCACCGGTTTCGCAGCCGTTAAGTTGCCGGCATTCTTCTAAAAGCTTTTCACCTGCAGCCCGGTGAATGGCGCCATCAACGCCGCCACCTCCTAAAAGTGTTTTGTTTGCTGCGTTAACAATGGCATCAACCTTAAGTTTTGTAATGTCTCCCCGCAGAAGCGATATTTTTGTCATTTGCCGTTTCTTTTAGTCTTCGATATTCAGAAAGCGTTTTGGATTATCAATTGCAATAATATCAAAGTCTTCACCAAAAGCAGCCTGGAAATCATCGAAATATTGTTGTAATGTTGGCCCGAAAAATTGCGTGAGGTAATAATCAGAGCCGTAGAGTATTTTCGCCTTTTCGTAGTCGTTAAGTTTATCAAAAAAGTTGTATTTAAACGTTTTCAGCTCTTCTTTTATCGAGAACGTGAATTTTTGGTTTTCCGGCGATTCAATTAGCATTCCCTCAGAGAAGCAGGACAGGTCAGTGTACGCATTCGGATAATCGGGGTTTTTTACTAAATCGAAAATAGCCTTGGCCCAGTTATCGATTAACCTGGCGCGATAAAGGGCATTCCATACTTTTGCCCGTTCAGAAACGGTCATGTTCTCGCGCAGATACATGTAGCCTTTCTTTTCGGTATAGGCCGCTCTTAACACATTTTTATCTTCAGCAGACAAATGCATAATTTCATTTTCAAAAAGATCAGCATCTGCTTTTTTATACTTGATGTCGTAATTCACATATTCCATAATCTGGCCACTTCCACCAAAATGAGCGAAGTTGATTACCAGATTCGGGTATTTTCTCAACACGAGTTCCCACAGTCGCGGATGGTTGAGTTTTTGGGCGCGTTCTTCTATTGCCTCTCCAACATGCCTGCTGAAAAAGCGGTGATCGAAACGTAACGGACGGGTAGGCTGAACAATGTTATCGTTTAGCAGCACATCGCCACGGACATTTAATACCGTTGAAAAGCATGCAAATCCCGCATCTGAATTGTGTACGGTTATTGGTATCTTGTGCTTTTCGCAAAGTGCATAAACTCCTTCCTGATCAGCGGTTCCCATCAAAACCGGATCGGTGGGAGAGAACCCAGCCGGAGCATACAACTTAACACCATGAAACAGTGCGTTGTCGCTTAAAATTTTCTCCTTTATTTTTTCGACCGTGTTTACGTAGCCTTTGTATTCTCTTCGCGGATCGACGCCATAAAAAGGTTTGATAACCTCATATTTTTCTGAAAGGTATTCCAGATCGGCAATCTGTTGTTCGTAATTGGCATTGTCAAAAATCTCAACTTCTTCGTCAGACTTTACTTTGAAGTTTTTATGGAATTTTTTCACCTCTTTTTGAACTTTGTCAATAGCATCAGCAAGTTCATCATCGTCGTATTTTTTTCTGACATAAATTTCAAGAACCGGCAGAATCACCGCACGCAGGAGCCAGAAAACACTTTTAATTCTTCTGCGGTATCGTTTGTTGCGGTTTTCGTCATCGTCGTTATCGTCGGCAAAAGTAAGGTCGAACATCAATGGGGTTGTCACCACCTGTCCTTTGTACACTTTATCCTGAGCCAGGTACACATCCTCGCTCGATTCTTGTGTAACTTCTGAAAGCACCTGTGTTATTTCATCTATTTTATGTTTGAGCACTGCACCCGGCAGGTTTTTATCGATTAGCGTTTGTATTGAAAGTAATGATTGGACAACATTTACCAATTTCCGGATAATCACATCTTTGTTAAAGATATGGCAATGAACATCATAATACGTTTTCATGAATAATTTGATTTAATGGATTATAAGATGCAAAATACTGAAATTGGAGCTACGAGTCAATAGTAAGAGGTGAGGTCTAGGTCTTGACAGGTTTAACGAAAGGTCGGATCTTCCAGAATTTCGGTGATTCGGTCGATTACTTTTCCAGCCAGTGCCCGGTAACCACTTTCGTTGAAATGCACATTATTCGGGAGCTGAATTTCATCCAGTCGGGGTTCTGCAAAGGTATACAGGTCGTTGATTGTAATATTGTTTCGGTTCATAATTTTTATGGCAACACGGTTGTATTTTTCCGCCATCCCGGGGTCGCGTAAAGGTTTACTAACTGTATTGGGGTAAGGAGTTGTTGTTGCAAAAATTAGCCTGGCTTCGGTGCCTTTCAAGGTTTCAATAATTTGCGTAAGGTTCTTTTTGTATTGTTTTAGATCTGCCTGTAACGGATCATTGGCATTATTGCTGTTTTTTCCTGTTAGCGGGTCAACATGTTTCAAATCATGCAGTCCGAAATTAAAATGAATAATATCCCATTTTTTGTCGCCTAGCCAACGCTCCAGGTTTTCAAGAGCTTTTGTTGTGCCTTCGCAATTTTCAGCTTTGCCGTTGTTTTGCATAGGCCGTTCCACAATCGCCATATATTTTAGCATTTCCTGAACAAAAGGAGTGTAACCAATAGAAATTGAATCGCCTAAAAGAAGTACACTTTTCAATGCCTGATTGTTCGCGAAACTTAAAGACGGTAAAATTAGTGTTGGGCTAAGGGCTACAGATGTTTGTATAAACTGGCGCCTGTTTTTCATGAGTCAGGTTTTACAATGATGAAGATGGCTATTTTTCCGTTGAATTCCAATGAAACGAACATGAATTTTAGACAGATGAAAATGATATTCTGTAGAAAACACAGTCCTTTTCAATAGTGTCGCATTTCCACGTCAGAAATCACTATTTTTATCTGACTAAATCATTCAATTACACCATTACGATGGCTAAACAACTAATTAAACTATCGTCATTTTTCGTTTTTTTAGTATTCTCCGTATCCTGTAGTCACGAGGAAGTTTCCTGGCCCGAAAGTTCTCAAACTGCTAAACCGTGGACGCGTTGGTGGTGGATGGACTGCGCTGTTGATTCGCAGAATATTAAACGTGAATTAACGGAATTGTCGAATGCGGGAATAGGAGGTGTTGAGATTACACCGATTTATGGAGTTGTTGGAGAGGAGCAGCGTATTATTGACTTTCTTTCGGCAGATTTTACTGAGATCTTAGATTATACCATTGATGAAGCGCACAAGTTAGCGATGGGCGTTGATCTTCCGCCCGGGAGTGGTTGGCGTTGCGGTGGCCCTTTTGTTTCAGAAGAAAAAGGTTTGTGGAACTTTAAGGTTGACAGAGAGCTTACTGACGGAGATACCAGCTATGTTTTAAATCCCGTTAAAAGCCGCGATAAAGTAAAGCGGCCGGCACAAGGAGGCGAGGGATGGACCATTGATACGTTTGATAAGGAAATTACCAACTGGTATCTTAATGAGTTTTGGCAACGCTTGAATATTGATGAAAACAAATTGCGATGTTTTTTCCATGATTCGTTTGAGTACACCGGCGATTATACGCTTCATTTTCTCGAAGAATTTAAAAAAAGAAGAGGTTATGATTTGGAGGACTATTTGTATGTACTGGCAGGCGATTGTAAGGATGAGGATATAAAAACGCGTATTATTTCGGATTACAGGGAAACGCTTGCCGATCTGGTTTTGGAATCTTTTATTCAGCCAATGACAGGCTGGGCTAACGAGCACGGTAGTCTGAATCGAAATCAGGCGCATGGTTCGCCGGGAAATATTCTCGACTTGTATGCTGCTTGTGATATTCCTGAAACCGAATTTTTTGGATGTATTCCTGGCGGTGATCCGAAAATATTTATTCAAAAGTTTGCTTCTTCGGCAGCACATGTAAGCGGGAAGCAACTTGTTTCATCGGAGAGTTTTACCTGGCTCGACGAACATTGGACAGTTACTCCCACTGAAATGAGAATGGCCACAAACCGCTTTTTTCTGGCGGGTATTAACCATATGTTTTTTCATGGTACGTGCTATTCGCCTGAAGATGCAAAATGGCCCGGTTGGCTGTTCTATGCATCGTCTCAAATCAACAACCGAAATCCATTGTGGCAGGAACTTCCTACGCTTTTTAAATACATTGAAAGGACGCAAAGTGTATTGCAAAATACAAGTCAGGAGAATGATGTTCTGGTTTACTGGCCTTATTACGATGTGGCTGCTTCGGAAGGAAGAATCTTTAAACACATAGGCGTTGGTTCTCACACAGCATGGTTTTACGACGAACCCATTTCTGATCTAGCCACTCGACTGACCGAAGCAGGCTACACTTTCGATTTTATTTCGGATAAACAACTTTCGTCGAGCGAATCTGAGGGAGATAAAATAGTTACTTCGGGTAAATCAAAGTATAAGGCGATTGTAATTCCTCAAACGCGTTTTATGCCGGTAAACACAATGTTGCAGCTTACCCAATTTGCAGCAGAGGGTGTTCCGGTAATATTTGATGAAACGCTTCCTGTATCCGTACCTGGCTTTTCACAATTTCAATTACGAGAGGAACAGTTGGACAAATTAAAAGCTTATATCGCTGAAAATAATGTGGGAAATGCAGTTGAAATATTGAATGGTAATGGTATTCGTGCTGAAGAAGATCTTTTAAATAACGGTTTTCGTTATCTGAAGATGAAACAGGAGGGCAGCGATTTATATCTCGTATTCAATTTGAATAAAGAGACCAGAGATGACTGGGTGAGACTTGAAAAAGAAGCCCGGAATTATGTATTGATGAATCCTATATCGGGAACAATCTCGAAAGCAGCGTCAAAAGATGGAAAAGTAAGATTACAACTTAAGCCGGAAGAAATTGTTTTTATCCGATGCTTGAATAAAGAAACTAAAGTTCAGAAGCACAATTATTTTGAGCTCGATTGGACCAAGAAGCCTTTAAAAGGCCGTTGGAAGTTGGAATTTGCCGAAGGAGGGCCTGTTTATCCGGGTAATATTGATTTGGTTGAACTGAAATCGTGGACACAGGTTGGTGACGCCAATACCAGACGTTTTGCCGGAACAGCCAAATATTCGATACAATTTGATTGGGATGGCCCAACACAATCTTATCTTGATCTGGGGCAGGTGAATGATTGTGCCCGAATCAAGCTTAACGAGAAGGATTTCGGGGCTTTGTTTGGTCCTGATTACGGTTTGTTTGTAGATAATCTGCAGGCAGGGAAAAACGAACTTGTGGTGGAAGTAACAAATGTAGCTGCCAACCGGATAAAAGATTTGGATAAACGAGGTATTGAATGGCGTCGATTTAAAGACATTAATTTCGTTGATATCGACTATAAACCCTTTAGTGCCAAAAACTGGCCAGTTCGACCAGCCGGATTATTAGGGCCTGTAGAATTTCGTTTTCAATGAATTAAATGTTCAACAGGGGGCGTTGTAATACCAATTAAACAGTAACCGTTAACTATAAGAATCGGAATGGTACCAAAAGAAAAAATCCCGGCGTCCATTCCGGGATTTATTTCTTTGTTGTTGTTGTGTTTTAAAACTTCCAATCGGGTTTGTACTACAAATATATAATTATCTATATTCCTGATCTGAGAATGTCTCCTTAAAATGAATGGGCAATTTGCTGATAAAATTCGTCCGTTTTGCCTAGTGGTTTTTAATTTGTTGTAAGTCTGGTATTTATATTGGTGTTGGCTTGCGCTTTTTCTATGGTTTTATGTGGTAATATAGATTTGATCTATTTAAATCTATATATAATGAATAATATTTTAGGAGATTTTGGTTGTTTTTAATAGCACATAAATATTACTGATCGGATTTTCGGAGAGTATCAAAACTAAAGGACAAGCGTGTTGTTCTACTAATACAGATTGCCTCAAAAGTTTAATAAACAGACAGCAGAATAGTTGAAATGAAACAAACCAATGCACTTATAGAATCCACTTCTCCATATTTGTTACAGCATGCCCACAATCCTGTTGATTGGCAGCCATGGAGCGAAGAAGCCCTGCATCAGGCAGCCGACGAAGGCAAGCTTGTGATAGTTAGTATTGGATATGCAGCTTGCCACTGGTGCCATGTAATGGAACACGAAAGTTTCGAGGATGAAGAGGTCGCCGAAGTTATGAATGAGCATTTTGTATCTATAAAAGTAGATCGGGAAGAACGGCCGGATATTGATCAATATTATATGAGTGCTGTTCAGTTGATGAGGAATCAGGGAGGTTGGCCTTTAAATGTTATTGCACTGCCTGATGGGCGTCCAATTTGGGGAGGAACTTATTTTCCGAAAGAAAACTGGCTGGCCAATCTTAAAGGAGTTTTTAATTATTATCAAAAAGAGCCTGATAAAACCACTCAATATGCTGCTCAATTGCAGGAAGGTATTCAGAAAATTTCTCTCGGAATAGAAATTGAAGATGCAGTATCAATAGAGAAGGAATTGCTGGAAGAAAGTGTACAAAATTGGAAGTCGCGGTTTGACATGGACGAGGGCGGCAGGATTGGAGCGCCTAAATTTCCAATGCCGGTTAATCTTGACTTTTTGCTGTATTACGGATACATAAAGAGTGATACGGGGGTTTTGAATTTTGTAAGAATAACGCTCGAGAAAATGGCTCGTGGTGGAATTTACGATCAGGTTGGCGGAGGCTTTGCACGCTATTCGGTTGATGCTAAATGGAAAGTGCCACATTTCGAAAAAATGCTTTATGATAACGGGCAACTGCTGAGTATTTATTCAAAAGGATATCAGTATCTTAAAAGCAGCGAATTTAAGTCTGTTGTATACGAAACTGCTCATTTTCTGGAACGGGAAATGATGGATGAGTCCGGTGCATTTTATTCTTCTCTGGATGCGGACAGCGAAGGTGAAGAGGGAAAATTTTATGTGTGGCAGGAAAGCGAGTTAAAGCGAATTTTAGAGAATGATTTCGAACTTTTTGCAGAGTATTTCAACATTAACCAAACCGGCTATTGGGAGAGAGGAAACTATATTTTGTTGCGTAATCAATCTGAAAAAGATTTTATGGAAGAGAAGCAATTGAATTCTCATCAATTTAGTCAGCAGCTTGGAAACTGGAAATACAGGTTGTTAAAGGAACGGCAAAATCGGGTTCGCCCAGGGCTGGACGATAAAACGCTGGCATCGTGGAATGCCTTGGTAATACAAGGATTGGTTGATGCGTATAATGCTTTTAATGATCAGTACTTCTTACAGCTGGCATTGAAAAATGCGAATTTTTTGGTTGAAAACATGATTGTAGATGAGGTGCATCTTTTTCATAGTTGGAAAAATGGAAAGCGGTCGATCGATGGATTTTTGGAGGATTATGCCCTTGTAATAAAAGCATTTTTGTCGTTGTTTGAAGTTACCGGCGAAGTGCATTGGTTGCATTACTCTGAACGACTTACTATACATGTTTTCGCTCAGTTTTTTGATAAGGAAAAAGGTCTTTTCTATTTCACTTCAAAATCCGTAAAATCTTCGGTTACCAATCATTTTCAAAATGAAGATAATGTAATACCTGCAGCAAATTCTGTGATGGCTGTTAACCTGCACCGTTTGTTTTTAATTCTGGGAAAACCTGAATATAACGAAACGGCAAAATCGATGCTTCAATATATTACTAGCAGCTTTAAGCGATATCCGATGGCCTATGCGAATTGGGGCACTTTGATGCTAAAAATCACAGAGCCTTATTTTGAAGTAGCGGTTTGCGGAATCAATGCAAATCTCTTGTTGGCCAAACTAAAAAACGGATATCGCCCTAATGTTTTATGGGCTTTTAGCAGTGAGGATAGTAAAGTGCCACTCTTGCAAAATCGATTTGTGAGAAACGAAGACCTGATATACGTGTGTAGAATGGGAGAGTGTCATTTGCCTCTTACTTCAGCAGAGGAAGCCTTAAAGTTGATCGATAATGAAGAATAATGAATTCCTGATTGTTGGACAGGGATTGGCAGGTACAATGCTTGCTTTTGAGATGTTAGATCGTGGCATTAATTTCCGAATTGTAAGTTCACCAAAGAAAAGTAAAGCTTCAATGGTTGCTGCCGGAATGATAAATCCGCTGGTTTTTAAGCGATTGACAAAAAGTTGGATGGTTGACGAACTTTTGCCGTTTATGCAAAGCCGATATGGGCAACTGGAGACCGTGCTAAACGATTCATTTTATTTTCAGAAGCAGATTTTAAAACCACTCTCGGAGCAGGAAACGGGGTTGTGGAAAAGTAAGAAGGCAAAGTTTGATTCTTATATTGGAGATATTTTGGATTCTTCACCAATCGAAGGAATTTCGCCTGCATATGCTTTTGGACTGGTTGATGGTGCCGGGTATTTAAATCTGAAACACTTTCTGGAGAAAGCAGAAGCCTTTTTCTTACAAAAGAAACTTTTGGTTTTCGATGATCTACAAATAGACTCTTCTTTGGGTAAAGCTTTTTCTCGCATATCGAATAAAGTGACGGATGCAAAAGTTGTGTTTTGCGAAGGTTATCATCTGCAAAAGAATCCTTTCTTTTCGTTCGTGAAAATGAATCCTGCGAAAGGTGAGGTGTTATTAATTTATGCTCCCGAATTGTCTGAAGATTATATCCTGAATAAAAAAGCATTTGTTCTTCCGGTTGGAAACAAGCGTTTTAAAGTTGGTTCTACTTATGAGTGGGATGATTTGACGGAGCAAACTACAGAGAAAGGAAAAGTGTCAATTATAGAACGCTTAGATGCCTTGGTCGATGTTGAGTATCAAATAGAAGATCAATTGGCGGGAGTAAGGCCTACCATCGTTGACAGGCGTCCTGTTTTGGGGCAACATCCACATTTTCCGAATTTGTATGTTTTTAACGGACTTGGAACAAAGGGCGTAATGCTGGCTCCTAAATTTGCAGAAATAATGGCAAATTATCTGATTGAAGAAAGTTCGGAACTGCCTGCAGAAGTCGATGTTAAACGATTTTTGTGAAGTAGGGAGTTCTTTTTGTTAAATTGAACATGTTAAAAAATAACAATAAAACAACTTATTAATTCGCCCTAATGGGCTGTGTTTCCTTTATATTTACAACTCAACTTTATACTCAAATCGAATCTTATGGTTTATAAATGGATGTTAATAGCAACGATCTGTGTTTTGTCGGCCGGTGTATATGCGCAAGAGCAGGATCAACTTATTTTACTCGATGTGAATGAGCAGGATGTTGAGCCTTTTCTGTTTTCTATGTCAACATTAACGGCAGATAAAACGCCGTGGGTACTCAGCTATTCCGGAAGTTATGGCGATAATTTAACCCGTGCTTTTGGTTTTAATGGTGTCGATCAGCAATTAGGCGTGAAAGGTTATCTGGGCAAGAGATTTACGCTTATTGGTTATTTGGCGGTGGGTGTAGAAAGTGTTGATAACTCGGCGGTTAGTGCGCAGCGGGCTGAAGTTGTAAGAGACCTTATTGGCGGAAATCGAAACCAGAAACTACGATTAGGTGCCGGACTTGGTATGTCGAGAGATTACAGCAATGTATTTTCAGCAGTTAGCCGTTTTACAAGTACTTTTGAAAGTTCGAACTGGAAGATTGGCGGTAACTTGTTGCTGGAGAAAGCACTGTCGGGCGACCGCGATGCTGTGGATGTTATCACGAGTTTGGGTATTCAGTATCGATTAATCGGAAATCTTTATGCGGGAGCAGAAGCAATTGGCGAGGATCTTGAAGGAATTTGGGAAGAGGACGAAGCAGAAGGCGGCGCAAAACTGATGTTGGGGCCTTCGGTAAATTTGGTTCCTGAAAAATCGAGGTTTACATTTTCGTTGTCGGGCGGGCCGGTATTTTGGTTAACCCGTAGCGAAGTTACCAATCCTGCAGCTATTCGCGATTTACCAAACGATAATGGAGTAATTGTACGGGCGCGCTTAATCTTCAATTTAGCCGGAAGTTAGAAGCACGGTTTATACAAATAAAAAGCCCCGAAGAAACTCCGGGGCTGTACTTAGCGCTTTATCTTTTTTACATCAATTTCATTTGTAAGTAACTGAATTGCAGTGCAGCCATTTTTGCACGTTGTTCGTTGGTTGATGCTCCGGCATGTCCTCCTTCTGTGTTTTCAAAATAATACACTTTATAACCCATATCACTCATTTTAGCCACCATTTTTCGGGCATGTCCCGGGTGCACACGATCATCGCGTGTAGAAGTATAGAAAAATACTTCAGGGTAGTCCTGGTTGGATTTTACATTTTGGTAAGGCGAATATTTGCTGATGTATTCCCACTCTTCCGGAATATCAGGATTTCCGTATTCTGCCATCCAACTGGCTCCGGCCAGTAACTTGTGATAACGTTTCATATCGAGAAGCGGAACTGCACATACCACCGCATTGTATAAGTCGGGGCGTTGTGTAAAACCTACTCCAACCAACAGTCCTCCGTTACTTCCTCCCGAAATCCCGAGCTTTTTGGGCGATGTAATTTTTCTGTCAATTAAATCTTCGGCAACAGCAAAGTAGTCGTCGTATATTCGCTGACGATTTTCTTTTAAGCCCGCCTGGTGCCATTTAGGACCAAACTCACCTCCACCACGGATATTTGCTAAAACATAAACGCCTCCCTCTTCAAGCCAGGAAATTCCGGTAATCGCGCTGTAACTTGGCAGGCGAGGTACTTCAAAACCACCATAAGCGCTAATAAGTGTAGGATTCTTACCGTTGTATTTTACGTTCTTGTTACTGACAACAAAATAGGGGATCATGGTTCCGTCGGTTGATGCAACTTCAAATTGCTGTACCTGGTACTTCTCGGTTGGAAACCACGATTTCAGCGCTTTCACTTTTTCATATTTGCCTGTCATTGCATCGCCTTTGTAAAGGGTAGATGGCTCCAGAAAATTTTGGAAATAGAAGAAATATGTATCACTGTTATCGTCTGATGAACCAAGTGTGATGTTTCCAAATTCGGGCGCATCAATTTTCTCTTTGTTCCATTTTCCGTCAAAAGTGTATTTGTAAAGTTCGCCTTTTACGTTATTAAGCATATTTACAAGCAATACATTTTGAGTGGTATTAGTGCCTGCAATACTCGAGCGCTCGTCCGGACGGACAATCAACTGATAGTTGGTGCCATTTTTAATTAATTCATCGTAATCAATGCTAACCATGTCTCCTTGCTTGAACGAGTTGTCTCCAACGTTCCAGTCCGATTTCAAATCAAACAGTACCTGGTTCTTAAAAATTCCATTTAAACTAATGTCCTCAGGCAGATCTAATTGTATTAATTCTCCTTTTTCAATAAAATAGTAAGTGCCTGTGTAAAATGAAGTTCGGTTTATAATAATTTGGTAATCCCTGTTTTTTGTTCGAATAGAATATCCGCCGTTGTACATGTCGTCTGATTTTCCTTCGAAAACTGGTTCTGCATCTTCAAGGGCTGTACCACGTTTCCAGATTTTTACATCTTTTGGGTAGCCCGATGTGGTTACACCGTTTCCAAAATCAGTACTTACCATTATTGTATTTTCGTCAATCCAACTGGCGCTTCCTTTGGCTTCTGGCAGTTCAAATCCATTTTGGATAAAATACTTGTTCTTGGCATCGAATTCACGAATAACCACCGCATCTCCACCGCCTTTCGAAAGGTTTACCAAGAAACGTTCATAATCAGGATACAAGCCTGTGGCACCTTTAAATACATATTTTTCGTTGTCTTGTTCGGATAATGCATCAATGTCGAGAACTGTTTCCCAGTGTGGATCGCCACTTAAGTAGCTTTTAATTGGAGTTCTTCTCCATATTCCGCGCGGATGATCTTCATCCTGCCAGAAATTGTAAATCAGTTTCCCGTAAATTCCTGGCGCCGCTATGCGATCGGTGGAGTTATAGATATCGAGAATTTGTGAATACATTTCGTCGTAACCGGGCTGAGAAGTAAGGACTTTTAATGTGCTTTCATTCCATTTTTCAACCCAATCGAGCGATTTCTGAGCATCAACCTCTTCTAACCAAAGGTAAGGATCGTCTTGTGCAAGCGTAATTTGTGTCATGGCTGCTAAAAGTAAGAATAACAAGGTTCGTTTCATATTATCAGATTTTATTTTTTGCAATAGACCTGTTTATTGAATTTAGTCTTCAAATTTTTCTCTACATTACAATTTCGGAAATTTATTGTTTCAGCTTTAATACAAAGATGTTTGGATTTCTGTTCATAAAATACAAAACTTTGTTTAATGTAAAACCTGAATTACGTATTTTCGTTTAACCTTATTGAGTTGCTTCAAAATTATGACAGGATTAATATTATTTTTTGTTGTTTCTATTGTTTTTTCATTTTTATGTTCGATATGGGAGGCTGTGCTTTTAAGCGTAACACCTTCTTATGTCAGCCGCATGCAAACCGAAAAGCCACTTATCGGTAATTTTCTTCATAATTTTAAAGAAGATATTGATCGGCCGTTATCGGCAGTATTGACACTTAATACCATTGCACACACTGTTGGGGCAATTGGTGTTGGAGTTGAAGCAGGTAAATTATTCGGGACTGCAAAAGCAGATTTTTTCATTTTTGAGGCAACCTATGAATCACTCATCGCTGGTGCAATGACTCTGGCAATACTGATACTTTCTGAAATTATTCCAAAAACAATTGGTGCAACATATTGGAAGAACTTAACTGGTTTTACGGTAAACTCGCTTCGCATTTTAGTTATTTTTCTGGCACCGTTTATTTGGATGAGTAAATTTATTACCCGACTCATCAAAAAAGAAGGTACCACAAGTGTATATAGCAGGGCAGATGTAGCGGCTATGGCCGATGCCAGTTTAAAGAGTGGTGCGATCGACCAGGAAGAAAAGTCAATAATTTTAAATTTATTACGACTTGAAAACCTGAAAATAAAGGAAATAATGACACCCAAGAGTGTTGTATTTTGTTTAGACGAAGATCAGAATCTGGGCGATGTTTTTTTGGAACACAATCCTTTTCAATTCTCAAGAATACCCGTATTTAGCGAAACTCCGGATAATATTACCGGGCAGGTGTTGAAAGATATAATTCTTGAAAACCTGGCTGAAGATAAGCATGCACGAAGAGTGGGGGAGATTCGTCGCGAAATTATTTTTGTTCAGGATATGTGGTCGGTGGCTAAATTACTGGATACCTTAATTCAGGAACGCCAACATTTGGCCATGGTTGCCGACGAATATGGAACCATAGTTGGCCTTGTAACTATGGAAGATGTAATTGAAACGCTTTTCGGACTCGAAATAGTTGACGAATCGGATAAAGTCGAAGACTTGCAAAAACTGGCAAGAAGCAGGTGGACTAAACGTTCGAAAAAGAGAAAATAACGCACCGCTCACCTTCAAAAATTCTGCGATAACCTTGTAAATTCAGGCATCTTTCAAACTTTTATCGAAAAGCGTTGTTCTAAAAATTCAACTTATAATACAGACAAGCATACAAATTGAAAGGATTAAATAATATGAAGAAAATTTTAGCCATTTTACTCCTGTTCCCATTTACTTTATTTGCACAGGACGCAGTAAAAGACACACTTTGGAAAACATCAGCTACAACCACTTTAAACTTCTCTCAGGTATCGTTAACAAACTGGGCTGCCGGGGGGAAAAGTTCAATGTCGGGTTTGGCAATGATAAATTATACCGCCAATTATAAAAAAGAGAAACTGAGTTGGGATAATACTTTTGATTTGCGCTATGGTTTTATAAAAGAAGATGGCGACAATGTTCGAAAGTCGGATGATTTGATTGATATCAGTTCGAAATTAGGAGTTGAGGCTGGTGGAAACTGGAATTATTCAGGCTTATTAAATTTAAAAACACAGTTTGCGCCGGGATATGATTACGGTGTTGAGCCGCGCGAGCAAATATCAAAATTTATGGCACCGGGGTATTTAACACTGGCGCTTGGTATGGATTACAAAACTGATAATTTATCGATTTTACTGGCGCCCGTTGCCGGAAAATTTACTTTTGTTACCGACGATTATCTTTCAGAACAAGGTGCTTTTGGTGTTGATCCGGGAAGTAAAACAAGAGCTGAATTAGGAGCTACAGCACGTTTTCAGTATAAAAAAGAAGTGCTGAAAAATGTTACACTCGACACTAAACTGGGCTTGTTTTCAAACTATTTAGATAAGCCGCAAAATGTAGATCTGGATTGGAAAGTACAGTTCAATATGAAGGTGAACGATTACCTGTCGGCAAATTTAATTACACATATGATTTACGACGACGATGTGAAAATTACGGACGCGGACACCGGTGTTAGCGGTGCCAAGTTGCAGTTTATGGAGTCATTTGGTGTTGGATTAACTTTCAAATTTTAACTAGAATCTTATTTCTTATTCGATAATGATATCGTACTTATGAAGAAGGCCGGGCAAGCTTTCCAGTGAGAATCTAGCGCCGGATAATTTGTTTTGCTCCGGATCTATCGAAAAATTGATTGAAGAACGAAAATCTGTTTTTTGCAAGTTCGTATTTACAAAGGTCGAACCACTTAAATCGCAATTTTCGAATACTGCTTTTTCCAGATTAGTGTCTGTAAAATCGGCTTCGGTAATAGTACACCCGGCGAAGTTGGTTTCTGGGGTTTTAAGTGCATAAAACGAAGAATAGTTCAGAATACAAGATGTAAATTGAAACTCAAGAAGAAAAGTATTGCAGGTGTCGAATTGTGCCCCGGTTAATTTACACGATTTAAAATGAATATTTTTGAAAGCTGTGTTGTTGAGTTGTACATTGCTCAAATCACAGTTTTCGAAAGTGCAGTCTTCAAAGGTGAGATTGCTCAGGTTACAGCCGGCAAAATTGCAGTCAATAAAATCACAGTTTTCGTATTCTTCCGAGTATTCTTCTTTTTCTGAGAAATTTATGTTTTTAATAGTTGCATCAACCGTGTACTTTGCCATCTTTATTTTATTTGCTTCACCCAAATTTTGCTTTGTTGCGGTAAAGATAGAAAGTACTGTCGTACCCTTGGTGTCTAAAAGGAAAGAAATTATTTTTAGTGACTATGCCTTTACTTTAAAGAAAAAGCTAGTGCCTTTATCTCCAGAACTGGTATACCACACTTTGCCTTTTAAGTATTTTTCTCCGAAAAGCTTCATGCTGTATGTGCCAATTCCTCTTCCTTTCTGTTTGGTTGAGAAGAAACGTCTGAAAAGTTCGGCCTGTATTTCTTCCGAGATAACACTTTTGTTATGTACCTCAAAGCAAACTGTTTCCTCGTTGCCAACACAACTAATTGAAATCTGATCGTTTGGCTCGTTTGCTTCAATGGCATTTTTTATCATATTCCCAAGAATCCGCTTTAACAGAACTTTATCCGTAACAAGCGAAAAGTTTTTTGTAGATTTCACTCTTATCGGAGTATTATGATTTAACAAGTGGTTACTGTATCGCTTTTTTAGCTCGATAAGTATTTTCAGGCTTTGCTCTTCAGTATAATGAAGTGTTAAATCCCCTCTTTCTGCCGAACTAAATTCCCGTTGAGTTTGTATTTCATCAATCAGATTATTTGATGCATTTTCTATTGTATCAGCAATCTGTTGCATATCATTTGGGTTATCAATTTCTTTTAGAATAGCTGATAAACCGTTAATTCCTCCGGCAATATTCAAAATATCGTGAATAAAGATTCGTTCGAGCGATATGCGTCTTTTTTCCTCGCTAATATCGAATATCGATAAAAGAGTCAATCCCGTATCCCCAAGTGTAATAGGACTGGTTGTTACCCGTAAATCTATTGCCTCATTTGCAGTGGTATGAATATTACATTCTTTGGTAGAACGTATTCCTTTGCTTGCTTCGATAATTGCGTTTGCAGCACCACAAGAACGGCAATATCTGGAAGAACCGCAACCGAGTTCTGCCATCGCTGCGTTTTTACATTTAAAAGAGTCTCCTGGTTTTTTCCCAACAACATGCCTTATATCTTTTGTGCCGAAGAAATCGTGAAAGCTTTTGTTTGCATAAACAATTTCTCGCTGGCGATTTATAATAAGAACCATCTGAGAAATAGATTCAACAAAGGTAATAAGGTCTTTATTATTAAGAATCTTAACCGACTTGTCGACTTCAATATCTTTTAAGAATTGGGCAGGATTCCCCGGGGTTTTTAAGGTAATCTCTTCAAACATATTACGTCCAAAATTAGGGTTTGCCCAAAAATACCACACATTTATGAGAAAAGCAAAATATTTATTTTATTAACCAATTAATAATGAGTTGTTTGCTGCCAGGACTTTACGAAATGAACCCTATTTCAGAGAGGTAGAGCCACCTGTCAGATTTGATCTTGGTTGCGCTTTATCGGGAATGAAATCTTATTTACTCTCTTTTCGATTAGAAATCATTCATTTCTGAGACTGGCGATTCAATTAGCACTTCTCGTTTGTTTTTATCAAACTTAGAGAATCCTCTGTCGAAAGCGGGACTTGATATAATTGGTTTTTCGACGCTTTTTGTTGCCGCAAATACTGAAGTTCCGGTAATATCCTCAATCGCGGCTGCGAAAAGTGGATCATTCATATCACCAAGAGGATAAGCGTTAAAAAGATTGTCGTACACGGGGATGTCGGGAGCAAAACCATCTTTGAAATCAGTAACGCCCCATGCATTTGCATAACGCAGAACGATTGGTTGTAATCCCCAGTTGCTTATTTCTTCGTAATAATCAGGATCATCTTTGTACCATTCCTCTGGTTTCAGGGTAATCGACCCGGTATATTTGCCGTATGTTGTATCTCCAACAGTTGTTACTGCCATATATGGAGTTAAACCGGTTATCGTTAATTCTGATGCAGAAGCAGTTCCATTACCGGTTAGAATATGAATATTTTCCAGGCCCATTTTTACGTTTACTGTGTGGTCAAAATCTACTTGAATTCTATACATTATCTGTTTTGCCACCCAATGATCCTGATAGTCTTTATTCCATTGGTAAGTAACCAGTTTATTTTCGTTTTCCACAACAGATAGTGGTGCCAGCGCACTACACAAATGCCGGGCAGCATTTATATTTCCCCCCGGATTGTAACGAAGGTCGAGCACGAGATCAGTAACGTTTTTGTCGATCATGCTTTGTAGGGCAGTGTCAATTGCATTTGTATAATTCTCAAGGTATTGCGCATAAAACATGTAGCCAATCTTATGGCCTTCATATTCTACAACCTTGGTTTTAACTACCGGATTAAGATTCAAATCCATTGCTATCAGATTTGATGTAGATCCGGGAGTGACATTTATATTTCCAAGACTATCCGAATTTATTTCTCCCACTGTAATCGAAATATTTTCGCTATTAAGTAGTTCGCGATAATTGGTGTCGTTAATTCCATTGCCATCATAAGAAATGATGACATCTCCTCTTTTTATGCCGGCATTTTTAGCTGGTGTATTCGGATAAACAAACTCAACAACAGCTACTACATCGTTGGTTTCTTCTGTGAGGTAGTAAAATGCGAGTGACCATCCGTAGGATTTTTCGATTCCTTCGAAACTGTTTTCAAGCGCAACAATATCGTCGGTGATGTACGACCACTTATCTTCTTCGTACATTAATTTTTGAAAGTATTCTACGGAGTTGGTCTCGTATCTGTAATCAATGTTGGGTAATTCATTATTCCACAAATAAATATCACTCATAACCTCTTTAATAAAACGGTTCACTTTTTTAGTGAGCGCAGAAGCTTCAGTTTTATCTGGATCTAACGAATCATCACTACAACTGACAAATAAGCCAAACGTAATTAATAAAACGAAAAATATTTTCTTCCAGTTCTTCATGTTCTTGTTTTTCTATGTTACACAACTACACGGATAACCGTAATTTAGGATAGTTTGTTCAATCGGTTTCAACTACTCGCATCTAATTCTTTAAACGTCCATTTTTAGAGAATCCATACAATTTTAGTCAAAAAATTGCTATTTCGTTCCTTTCTTTTCGTCAGGATATTCAATTCTAACATGATATATGTTGATCAATTTTTCAAGAAGAGTCTTCTTTATAATCTCAATATCACTGAATGTAAGCTCGGAGACATCAAGTTGCCTGTCTTCAATTTTCTGATCAACCATCCGGTCTATTTGCTCTTTTAAGTTTTGGTGCGTTTTTTCTTTCATGGCACGGGACGCAGCCTCAATACCATCGACAAGCATTACCACTGATGCTTCTTTTGAGCGAGGAAGCGGCCCCGGATAAATAAATTGGTCTTCGTTGATTTCGCTATCCGGATTTTCCTCTTTGTGCTTTAGGTAGAAATATTTTGCTTTTGTAGTTCCATGATGAGTGGCAATAAACTCGATAATTGGAGCAGGGAGTTTATGTTTTTGTGCCATTTTAACTCCATTTTTTACATGATCGATAATAACCTCGGCACTTTTTATATAATCCAATCGGTTATGAGGATTCATTCCAGCAGCCTGGTTTTCGATAAAGAAATTCGGTCGGGCAATTTTTCCAATATCATGATACAAAGCACCCGCACGTACTAAAAACGGATTTCCACCAATTTTCAGAATAATCTCTTCTGCAAGGTTGGCAATTTGCATTGAGTGCTGGAAAGTACCGGGCGCTTCTTCGGCCAATTTTCGCAACAATGGCTGGTTACTATCAGAAATTTCGATTAAAGTAACATCAGAAATAAAACCAAATAATTTTTCGAAAATGTAGATGAGTGGATAAACCAACAGGATAAAAATACTGCTGAACAAAAACCATTTCAACATTCCCAAATTCATGAGCATAAGAGTGCCTTCGTGAATTAAAGTAAGTGCCGTATAAACCAGCGCATAGGTGAGAAATACCCAAATGGCAGCAAGCACAAGATGAACCCGCCGATGCATTTTGTTTAGGCTGAAAACCGCAATAATCCCGGCAGACACTTCCAGCAGAATGAATTCGTAATTATTTGGGGCATAAAAACCTATTAGCAGGGTTGTAATAAACAAGGTGAAAATCGCCGTTCTGGAATCGAAGAATGTGCGTACTACAATTGGAAGTATTGCAAACGGTACGATATAGATGTGCAGGTTGGGGAACGAGTCGATAAAATGAGCGATCAGTACCACCGTTGTAATCAGTAAAAGCAGGAAAACTAGCCGATTTAAATGATCCAGAATATCACGCCGGTAAATAAACAGAAAAACAAAAATGAGTCCGAGCATTACCAGGATAAAAAGACTTTTTCCTAAAGCAACCATGTACCGGTTAACGTCTTTATTGCGTTCTTTTTCGTAACTCGCTTTCAGCGATTCAAGTATCTGGAATTTATCGGCATCAACAATCTCTCCTTCAAGTATAATGCGTTCACCCAATCGTACCATCCCGCGCGATAGCGAAATGTTTTGGGTGATTTCATCAATTTCCTTTTGAGTTGTTTCAGCATCGTAGGTAAGGTTTGCCGAAATGTACCGTTCGAGCGGATAAGCTTCAAGCCAATCGATATTACTACCGGCTGATTCGAGTTCCTGTTTAACCCTGTTAATTTCGTTGTATGCTGTTTTTTCAGAATAAAGAGCATCTTTGCCTACCCGGGTAATTGTGTTTCCAATCCGTTTTCTTATTTCCGTTTTTCCATTCAACTCAGTGTATGAATCTATAGAAAACTGCAGAATACCTTTTTGGTAAATGCGCTCAAGTTCTGTCGCTAAAATATCTATTATATTTTGCTTTTGTATATTGTTACCACCTACAGAAGAAAGATTTAGATCTTCCCGTAACTTTTTAATATGAGACGCAGCTACTGAAGTGTCAGCAATAAAATAGGGGAGTATTTTGCTTGTTTGCTCCTTCTTTTCGTTTTCGAGTTCCTTGGCTGTTTTCAGTATCGCAAAATCAAAAGGAGCTACCAGGTTGTCATGTTTCCACGGAAATCCTTTTTGATATTCGTATTTAAACTTTGGTTCACCCGGAAGTATAAAGTACAAAGCAACGCCTGCAAGTAAAAAAAGAAGGATTTGAATTGATACCTTTGTATATTTTTTTAGTCTCCGATAAAATTTCTTCATAACGAGGTTTTACAAAAACAGTTCAATTTAATACAATTGTTCGACGCACGATATTATCAACATAACTTTATTAGAAAAATAAGTTATAACATCACATGCGCTGTTCATTTTTTCATAGTTTTGTGTGTACACAACAGTGTAATGGGCACTTCTGTTTACAAAATAAAATTAAGAAATAATTGATGAACTACGGCATATCTAATTTAAGTATCATTCCTGTTAGGCTGGAACCTTCTGAAAAAAGTGAAATGGTTACCCAGGTTTTGTTCGGCGAACACTTCGAGATGCGTGAACAAATGGTTGGATGGACCAATATAAAACTTGCTCACGACGGATATGAAGGTTGGGTAGATACAAAAATGATTTCGCCGATTAATAAGCGCACCTTAACTAAAATTGAAAACAGCTCATCTGCTGTAACTGCCGATGTTATTACTATTGTACCTGTAAACGATGAGCAAAATCTAATGTTAGTTGCCGGAAGTACTTTGCCCGTTTGGCGCCCATATCTTAAACAATTTTCGTTATTAAAAGACACATATGTAGCCACCGGAAAAGTAATTTACGGTGAACCGAAAGATCCGAGAAAGGTTGTGATCGACCAGGCACTAAAATATTTTAACGCTCCTTACCTGTGGGGCGGACGAACTCCGTTTGGTGTTGATTGCAGTGGACTAACACAGGTTATTTACAAGATGATTGGAATTGCTTTGCCTCGAGATGCCAGTCAGCAGGTGAATTACGGCATTGCCATGAGTTTTGTAGATGAAGCTGAACCCGGTGATTTAGCCTTTTTCGACGATGAAGAAGGTAATATTGTACATGTTGGGATTATTTGGAAGCGAAACAAAATAATTCATGCGTCGGGAAAAGTTCGTATCGATAATGTAGACCAGTTTGGAATTTTTAACATCGATACGCAACGTTATACCCACAAATTACGTGTAATGAAGAAAATAATTAAACCTAATGGAACGAATTAAATTTTTTATTTACCTCGTTATTCTCATCGCTATTATTTATTTGATTTACCGATACCGAAAAACCGGAACCAAAGATTAACATTTGATAAACGTTAAAAGCATTTCATGTATTCCTATAAATACCCGCGCGCTGCATTAACCGTTGATGCCATTGTTTATTTTGTTGAAGAAAAAACTACAAAAGTATTATTGATTGAACGAGGCCGCGATCCGTTTAAAAACAAATGGGCGCTTCCCGGAGGGTTTATAGAAATGGATGAAACGCTGGAAAAGGCCTGCATTCGCGAGTTAGAAGAGGAAACCGGTTTGGCGGTGAAGGAAATGAAACAATTCCGGGCATATGATGCTCTCGACCGCGATCCGCGTCACCGTACAATTTCAGTAGTATTTTCAGCAAAACTGGATGCCGAACAAAAAGTTAACGGGAGTGATGATGCCAGTAACGCAGCATGGTTTTCTTTGGATGAACTTCCAGAACTGGCTTTCGACCATGCACAAATTCTTAAAGACTTTTTGCTTGATAGAACTTAAGTTCGCCACCAGTTATTAGTGACTGTCAATCGAATTTAGCATCAGAAAAGAGTGCATCAGAATTTTGTGAATTTCAGTAAGGTATTCGTGAACAGCTTTTGTGCTTCCCGGGACAGAGAAAACCAGTGTTTTGTTTTTTACCCCGGCAATCGACCGGCTTAAAAGTGCATTGGGCTTATCGGCTCCGTATTTCAAGCGGATCATGTCCATAATTCCGGGAATTTCAATATCGATAAAATTACTGATGGTTTTTGGTGCAATATCGCGTGGCCCGATTCCGGTACTCCCGGTCGTATAAATTATATCGTAGTTTTTCTCTGCTGCTCTTATTAGCTCATTTTCAAATTGCTCCGGTTCATCGGGGATAACTGTCCGGTTGGTTTCGCAACTGTAGTTTTTGGCGGTAAACCAGTCTTTACTTAATTTCTCAATCAGCGGCCCGCTTTTGTCTTTGTAGATACCGTTGAAAGCCCTATCGCTAAGCGTTATTACTTTTATTCTGAAGACCTTTGGAATGTAGCTTAATTCATCTTGTTCCTTCAACTTTCCGCCTTTTATTACACGGGCAAAAATACCTTCGGTGGGCATAATACAGTTTCCTGTTAACTGAAAAATTTCGCAATTATCGCCATGACATTTTTTGCCGATTTGTGTGACTTCCAACTCTACATCGCCCGAAACAAAACGATCGAATGGTTTGGTTTTGTGCACTTTAAATCCCCGCGTTGTTATGTTTTCGGCAAATTCGCCGTGGTTGATACTTCGTCCTAAAGTGGCTTCAAAACTCGTAATGCTCTCTGCTGCCAGTAAACTCACCTGACGGTGCCATTTTCCGGCATGTGCATCGCCTGCTATCCCAAGTTCATTTAGTACAATTTCTTTTCGGGGAGTTTTAATTGTGCCTTTTTTTTCTGAAATATTAAGCGATTCTATTTTGCAAACGTTTTTCTGCATTTTACTGGTCTTTCTTTTCTTTAAAATCAAGTTGAATATCGGAGATTACCATCTGTTTGTCAATAGCTTTGCACATATCGTAAATGGTTAAAAGCGCCACATTTACGGCAGTTAGTGCCTCCATTTCAACACCGGTTTGCCCGATGCATTTTGTGGTGCTGCTAACGCTAATTCCTTTTTCCTGAAGCTGGGCTTTAACATCGACTTTTGTAAGTTGTAATGGGTGACAGAGCGGAATCAAACGCGAAGTTTCCTTGGCAGCCTGAATACCCGCGATTTCAGCAATTGTAATTACATCTCCTTTTTTGATAAGGTTCTCTTTTATTTGTTTCAGCGTTGAAGCTTGAAGCTGGATAAAACCGGAAGCTTTTGCAACTCGTATTTGAAGTGGCTTGTGCCCAACATCTACCATGTTGGCTTTCCCGTCTTTGTCGATATGCGATAGTTCGCTCATAATTTATCCTCCAATATTTGAAAATTCGTGTGTTGTTGTTCCGTGTCCGGTTTCTGGTTTATTGCTAATTGCTAGTTTGTAGGCTTCTTCAATTCCTGTTTTTCTAACGTCGTAGCGCAATTCAGAATGAAGGCAAGGTACCAGAAAACCATCAGCTGTTAGTCGCAAACGGTTACAGATTTTGCAAATTCCTCCTTCGCCACCTTCAACCGATGAAAATTCACCTTTTCGAAGATCCATTTGACGGATAAAACGAAGTTTAAGATTCTTCTCTTTGCAGAAATCGCGTATGGTTTGTTCGTTCTCTTTGCTTGCGCCATTCATACGAACAACATTTATTTTTACCGGAAGTAATTCAGCATTTATTGCAGCATCAATTCCTTTTAGTACGTCTTCGAGCTCTCCCGTTCTCGTAATTCGTCTGAATTTTTCAGGGTCGAGTGTATCTAAGCTAATGTTCACCCGGTTAAGGCCATTTTCCTTTAGCTGTTTGGCGTATTTAGGCAGCAAAACGCCGTTTGTTGTCATTCCTATTTCCTCAATCTCCGGAATCGAAGAAAGCATCTTTATCAGTTCTGGCAAATCTTTTCGCACCAATGGCTCGCCGCCCGTAAGCCGCAGTTTTTTTATGCCCAATTTCGTTCCAACCTTAACAATGTCTACTATTTCTTCGAAACTCAATATCTCGTCCTGATTTTTCCAGGGCATACCTTCGGCAGGCATACAGTATTGGCAGCGAAAATTGCAGCGGTCGGTAACCGAAATGCGCAGATAGGTAATATTTCTGTTAAAGTGGTCTAACATATGCTGTTTCACCCTTTTTTATTTCAGCAATATTTAACGGAACTTCTATCAAGGCATTCGCCTGAACCAGTGAATTTATGTGGGCTGAGCCATGAAACGGGATTTCAGCAATCAATCCTTCAGCATCAATCAAAACCGGAATTATCGCAACCCGGTCTGCCTTTCTTCTGCTGAAGTTGAAATTCATAATTCCCTTAACTCGAAAGGGGGTGTAGTTGGCGCCCATTAAACGGTATATTGCATCTTTTGCAATAAATTCAAACTGAGCGAGCGAGGAAACCGGATTACCCGAAAGTCCAATCACAAACTTATTTTCTTTATTTGCAAAAGTCATTGGATTTCCTGGTTTTATGCCGGTTCTGTTCCAGAATATATTGAAGTCCTTTTCTTTTAGAATTTCTGGAATAAAATCGAAATCACCAACAGAAGCGCCACCGGTAAAAATTACAATGTCGCTGTTTTGTAAGGCCCTGTCAAAATTCTTGCTAAGATTTTCGTAATCGTCGGCAAGCATAAGGTTGGCAACAACTTCAAGATTCATGCGCTTTAGCTGAGATAGCAATTGACTGGCATTGCTGTTTCGTATTTGCCCAGGCTTTGGTTTGTCTTTTGGTGCAACCAACTCGCTTCCTGTTGCGATAACCGTAATGCGAGGGATTTTGGTAACCTTAACCGAAGCATAACCTGCCCCCGCTAAAACTGCCATCTGCGGCGTACTTATAATTGTTCGCTGCTCTATTAAAACATCCGATTTTTGGTAATCTTCGCCGAGGTAACAAATATTTTTTGACGTTTTCTGATTCGTACATTTTACATGATTATCAGCAAGTAGCTCAGCGTCTTCAACTTTAAAAACACAATTGCAATTCTCCGGAACTGCGGCGCCGGTCATGATTTTCACACACTGATTTTTGCCAATTTCCTGGTTTGAAACCATTCCGGCCTGAATTATTTCCAATACCTCCATCGGGTTCTCAAGGTCTTCATAATGGCAGGCATAACCATCCATTGCTGATTTGTTGAAAGGAGGCATGTCCATGTCGGCAATTACGTTTTCACGCAGAACACGATTGAATGAATCGGTTAAATCAACTTTTTCTGTTCCGAAAATCTCTGGCAGTTCTGCAATTATTGATTGTATTTCGTCAAATTTGCTCATCTCGAAATATGAATTTGGTTGTCAAGAAATACTAACCTTTCTATGTTCAAGGTAAAGTTTTTTCCGTCGTTTTCAATTTGCTGAGGATTGTAGTTAAGCAGCTGTTGTTTTTCAACTTTTCGATTGTTGTAATTTACAAAAAAGAACAGTCCGGCCTGTACAAATTCGTGCAATCCTCCCGACTCGCAAACGATCGGAGCTTCAGAAAGAAAAGGTAATAAAGCATTTATAGCATCTTTTAAGGCTTCTTGCTTTGCCATAATGAAAAACACCTTTTGTGCGCCAGCCTGTAGCATTAATGAGCTGTCTTTGCTGCTTTTTTGTCTTTCCTGAAGAATGATGAAATATTCTGTTTTAATAAAAACGTCGTTTGTGTTATAATAATGAAAATGCGGCGAAATTTTTAGTCCGGTTACATCGTGTTTTTGAGCCAGTTGATTTATGATTTTACAGGCCAACGTAGTTTTTCCAACGTTTCTCCCGTTACCGGCAACCAGTACCATATTCGGAAGCGAAAGTTTGTTGTCTGTAATTGTACTGCTCATGTCCCTCAATCTGTAAATTCTGTTTAAGTTACAGGAAAGCAGCGAGTTTTAGTTCGCAAATACGAAGTTAACTCTTTCTCCTTTCCAATTTATTCCTATTCCAGGAATGCGGGAGGACAACCTGTTTCCGGGTTATCCCATCGGCTTTTGAATCATAGAAAACTTTAGACGCAAAAGCTCGGAGACAATTATGCTGACAAATATAGTAAAGAATCTAGATGTGTATATGTGACAAGGTGACAAGAAATTGTTAGAATGATTCTGAATTAAGGGAGCAGAACATCGGAGCATAAAAAAGATCTGCTTACTTTTCGGCTTTTAGTTAAATCGATTACCATAACAATTGTGCCAGAACTGTAAACAGATCTTCTTAAAATAAAGCAAATGAGCTTTAACTATTCTTCAATTTCTTCTTCAACAATAGGTTTGGCACGATCGGAGATATAGGCTGCTACAATTACAATGGCTACAACTACAATGGCTACATAAACGCCGCTTGGAATTGGTGCAGGTTCTCCTTGTGCGTAAGAGTGTAATCCCGAAAGGTAATAGTTTACGCCGAAGTAGGTCATTAAAACCGAACTAATGCCGAGAACAGCAGCTACACTCATTGCAAAACTGCCTCTAAATCCGGGAATGCGGTGCATGTGCGTTATAAAAGTGTAAACCAAAACAGTAACCAATGCCCATGTTTCTTTTGGATCCCAGCCCCAATAACGGCCCCAGCTTTCGTTGGCCCAAACACCGCCTAGAAACGAACCTAAAGTAACCATAAGAAGACCTATAATTAAGGCAATCTGAATAACGTTAACCAGTTCTTTTATGGTGTGGTTAATCCGCTCGGTGTTTCGTTTATTTCTGAAAACCATAAGAACCAGGTTGAGGAAACCAAGCAAAGCACTAATACCGAGGAAACCATAACTAGCTGTAATCACCGCAACGTGAACAATCAACCAATACGATTTTAAAACCGGAACAAGATTGGTGATTTCCGGGCTCATCCAGCTCATACCGGCAACCATCAATGTCAAACCAGCCAAAACCGAAGTTAACGAAAGTGTGATTTCTGATCGATTGGCAAAGATCAACCCTCCAAGAGCAGTTGCCCAACTAATAAAAACCATCGATTCGTAACCGTTACTCCATGGTGCATGTTCCGAAATATACCAACGCATTCCAAGTCCTGCCGTTTCAGCCACGAACAATAACAAAATAAAATAAAAGGCAAAGCTTTTCAGAAAGCTTAATTTGAAGTGGGGATTGAAAAGTGTAATTAACTGAAGCATCAGTAAAATCAAACCTGTAAACATGAATATTTTCGAAAGCTTGCCGAAGATGTTGAGCTTGTTGTATAATACCTCAAGACTCACTTTAGTGGTGGACGGAATGATTTTGGCTCCGATTTGTTGTTGATTTTCTTTGAGATTCGAAAGCAGCACATTTGCGGTTGCCCAATCGTGGTTTTGCACGGCCGTTAGGTACGAAGAAACCGTTTCAACAGCATAAGTAGCGGCTTCTTTGGGTAGTTCTTCACCTTCGTTTATCGATACCCATTTATGATTGCTATCGTCAGGAATAGGAAAGATGGTTAGAAAATCGCCGGAGAATATCGCCATCAGAATGTTTACACGTTCGTCAACATTCATCACTTCTTTATCGAGCTTATTTCGCAGGTTGCTTTTTTTCGCGTAAGCTTCCTGTACCATCTGGCTCAGCCGATAACCGCCCATATCACGCGGTATAACAATCGAGTTAAATGTGGCATACTTTCCATAGGTTCCAAGAATACGGCGTAATTCCGGATTAGAAACTTTTATGAACGGAATATTTTTCCATTTTTCCGGATTGGCCTGCATATCCAGAAATACTTCTGTTGCCGACATGCCTTCCCAGCTTGTCTTTTTCGCAATTTTTCTTAAAACTTCAGAGGCCAGTGTAGAAACAGGTTCTATTCTTCCTTTTCTATCCTGAACCAATAATTCTTCAAAATCTTTTACATGGTTGTCATCGAGCGGAGTGAGTGTTGTATTTTGAGCCTGAGCCGAAATACTTAATAATATACCGGTAACAAAAACTGCGAATAATTTTTTTCGTTTGTCGCGTAGTTTTGCAGATACTTTTAACAGGCTTTTGAAACGGCTTTTTTTATTGAATAAGGTGAGTACCATTCCGATGGCCATAATCAGGTACCCGAAATAGGTGATAGAAGTGCCCGCGCTATCATGGTTAACTGATAAATAGGTGCCTTTTTCATCGGTATCGTATGACGATTGGAAAAAACGATAGCCTTTGTATTTCAGTATGTTATTCATGAAAATACGAAAAGGCATTTCCGTGTTTCTGTCTTTTAATACCACTTCACTTGCATACGACGAGGGACTCATTGAGCCGGGATAACGTTCGAGTTGGAAATCTTTCAAATGAATAGAAAACGGCAATTGAATTATTCTTGCGCCGTATGACATCGATATTTCGATATCACCTATATTGGTCGAGTAGAAATCTCCAACAGCTCCGCTTTGTCCGTAAACGACCAGGTCTTTACTTGTCCCGTTCACTTTTATTGTTGCTTTCAGTGCATCCATTGTTGGCGCACCACGCTGCGCAGGTTGCTGATAAACGAGTTGTGTAGATGCTTTTTGCAGGAACTGTTTTACTGCGAAAGTAAGATTCTGGTAACTGTACACTTTTTGGGTATTTAACAATGCTTGTGTGTTTGGTGTAATTACTTCAGCGGCATCCTGTGTCATTCCACTAACTTCAACAGAATCGTCAGCAGTAATATAGAGTTCGCCGTCGTTCAACTCTAAAACAATATCGGCTGTTTTATTGCCAAACCCCAGAGTAATGCCGTTAAAGTCTTTTATGTTGCCGTTTCTCAGGTTAAAATCCTGGCGTTGCTGTCCGTCCACTACTGCAATTAACGATGCAATTGGCTCGCCGTTCGGATCAACTACAATATTTTCTGCCGCCGATGGCATAAAAATTTGATTTTTGATGGATATGGACTGGCCATTTACTTCTATTTTTTCTGAGAATCGATTAGCGGTGTAAGGCGAGAATTTTACTTCTCTTATTTCTTCAACGGTTTGATCGCCGGACTTTGCTTTTATGGTGATGAAGTTTGCATCGGAGGTAATAAAATCAGAAGAATTATTTTCTCTGATGTGCATCATTCCCTCGTAGCTATAGTAGCGTGTTACCAATGCGCCTATCAGAATAACAACAAATGCCAGGTGAAATAATACAACGGACCATTTCTTCTTGGCAATTAACTTATAATGGAATATACTTCCAATCAGGTTTATAGATAAAATAAACAACAAAATTTCAAACCATCTGGAATTGTATATGAGTATTTTGGCTGTAATCGTACCGTAATCGTTTTCTACAAAAGTTGCATAACCGATAGCTATAAAGAAGATTACCACCAGAATTCCGGTAAAAAGCATTGAAAAGAAAAATGATCCTAACTTTTTCATTTGATTGTATTCTTTAATGTTGATGGAATTTAGACCTAAAATGAACATTTGTCTGGTTTCTTATTCCATGCTCATTTATTATGGGTTTTGGTGAGAAATGAGCGAAAAAAATTCCTTTGTTGTGTAAAACAAAGGAATTCTTACAAAACAGATTATTGTAACGCTTAATTTGTTGTGGTTGGATCGTCGTGTGCGATAACCTTTACAAATTCATCATAATTCCAAGGCTTTTTCGCAGCTGCGTGTCCGGCTGGTTTTTCGCCAAGATGACATGCTTTGCACGTTTCTTCAGTTGGTTCAACCATCCCTTTTGAAAGTGCCAGCTTTTTATTTTTCATAATTGATGCACTTTTGTACATACTACCAGGACCGTGGCATGATTCGCAAGAAACACCTTCGTCGGCTTTCATTCCTGCAAGTAAACCACTGTCTACACTCCCAGCTGTTGAGTGGCATTTTAAACAAGTTGCATCATTTTTCTCGTCTCCTTTTAGCGCATCCATCGCTTTAGCGTGCGGGCCGGCTGCCCATTTATTATACTGTTCGCCTTTATTGGGCTTGTTATGGCACATTTTACATTTTGCTGCGCCAATGTACTTGTAAGTTTGTGCCGAAACTGCTGTGCTAAAAAGAACTGCAAGGCCTAAAAGGAAAATTAATTTTTTGTAATTCATAATTGCATTATTAAAAGTTATATTACCTATTAATCATTAAAAGTCTGTTTTAAATATACTAAATATTGTGCCAATTTTTAATATAATGCTGAATGACATAGAGAACACTTCTCAGTTTTCCATGCTTCATCTACATCAACAGGATGCTTGAATTCGAGTGCCAAAAAATCGTTGGAATACTGAAGGCTATCGGGAGTTCCCTGTGCAATTATATTATGGCATAAAGTACAATCTTTTGAAATTACATTGCCTTTTGTAGTCGAATGTTGATCGTTATGACAGCGGTAGCAACCATCAGACTCCATATGGCCAATATTATTGGGATACTCTTTCCAACTCGCCTTCATATAAGGGAAAATGTTGTTCGAATAATCCTCTTTTATTTGAGCAATCGCTGCATCAATTTCTGCTTTTTTATTTTCAGCCACATCAGGATAACCTTCAAACCACTCGTTAATTTGTGTTTCTATTGCATAGTATGCACTGTCTTTATCCGGGTAATCCTGATAAAGGGCAAGCATTGCAGCCAATTTTATCGCGGGAAGTTCTGTCGATATTTTTCCTTCTGCCATCGATTTATCAATGAAGTTTTGCGGTGCATTGTAATTATGCGATGGACGGTTGTGGCAGTCCAAACAATCCATAACCCGGGTTTCGAGAGAATCGAGTTGTGTTTCAGAAAGCATATTTTCGTCGTCGGTATACACATATTCTTCACCGGTTTTTATGTTGGTATATTTTACCCACGGAATGATTTGCCGTTTATCGTCGAGGGCTTTATACTCAATTTTTACTTCAGGACTTATGTGTTGATGAATACCTTTTACAACGCCTCGTGAAGTTTGTTTTGTACTGGTTTTTACCTGAAGATGAATGATGTTTTCCGTGTTTTCTTCGTCGGTTAAGAACGAGTGCTTCACCCTCATTTTATTGTCGTAGAATTTCTCAGGCCAGTGGCACTCTTCACAAGTTTCACGTGCCGGACGCAGGTTTGCGATAGGAGTTGGAATTGGCTGCGGATATTTTTTTGCCATTACTGAATAAACCTGGTAAAGCCCCGATAATTTACTTTTTACATACCAGTTTGCCCCCGAACCAACGTGGCACTCAACACAGGCAACACGTTCGTGTGATGAGCCATGATAAGTAACGTATTCTGGCTCCATTACCTGATGACACAGTTTTCCGCAAAACTCAACCGATTCGGTATAATGAAAAGCTTCATAACTTCCTACGGCTGAAATAATCAACAAAAAAACGGTGCCGATTATAAATATGGTTGCAGCATTACGTGTGGGTAGCTTATTGAAATCGAGAACAGGCCAGTTTAATTGTTTCCCTTCTTTTTCAGCCCGTCGGGCTTTTTTGCGGTTGATACGCATTCCTAGCGGAATCATTATTAAACCAACGATCATAAAACCAGGCAGAACAATATAGATGAACAAACCGATGTATTGTCCGCCAAAACCAAAAGCCATATTCAGCAGAAACAAAGCCAAAATACTGGCCAGGTTAAACAGAGCCAGAACGGTTCCTGTTATCGAGATCCAGTTTTTTATGGATGATGGTAATTTCATGGTAGTAATTTTATTGGGTTGCCTTAAATTCCTGATATCTAAGATTATAAATTTATGCCAATAATTCAATATCCGATTGTAATTTATAAGTCTTCTACATATGATGCCGTGTTGTGAAATTATGTTCTCATAAAAAGTGCATGCAAGATTTGTTTCTGTATGATACGCCTGTGTTTATAGGTATTTCTGATTTGCAACAGTTTTATTGTATATTTAAATTTTCATTTTCAAATTAAGATACCTGATCTTTTCGCTAAAGAATAAAAGAACGATTGGTGTTAAATTAGCGGCGATTTCGTCCTGAAGAACCATTAATTGTCGCTATATGCATATTCATCTTATTGTACATCTGTTTAATTTTTAGAATAATTTTTAATCAAAACAATGTCAGTCATTTAGCGTGCTTGAAGTAATTTCTTCTCGTAGTACTCTCGCTGATTGTGTTCTCCTAAATGTGATATCATTCTGTACATGCTGCTTGTCTTTTTGTGTTTTATCTTTTTACACGTGATGCCAGCCGGTGACAATACTTTTAAAGTTTTCCAGCGGCGATTTTCCGATCGATGCAATATAAAGATGAACAATCAGAAAGATCGATATAAAGAAGCCCATTGCTGAGTGGGTAACAGCAGTGATCAATACACCGCTGATGTTATAGATCTTATTAATAATCAATTCCGGAAACATCAATCCAATTCCTGAAATTATTACCAATGGTACAATTATATACATAACGATAATGTAAGTATATTTTTGCAATGGGTTGAATTTCCGTTTTTCAGAAAGCGGGTAGGGGGCTTTCATTCCGTGAAACATCCCCCATGCGTAATAGTACGCTTGCTTCATTGGTCGTTTCAGAAAATTTTTCGGTTTTACGATGTAGAATTTCTTGTTGTTTGTAAACAAGTTTCCTACTAGGTAGAGACCGTAATTCAGTGTTACAATTACACCTGAATAATTATGAAGGGTGATAATCATTTTAAAACTAATGATTGGATCTTCGAATCCGGAATTCATGCTAATTCCGGTGATAATAAGAATTATTATTCCCAAGGCATTAATGCCGTGCCAGATACGTAACCAACCCGGGTAGAAATATACTTTATTTTCTGAACTCATTATTATTTCTTTTTGATGATGATTCTAAAAGTCAGATGGATCGCGATACCGCCTAATGCTGCAAAAAAGATGATCAGACTAATAATTTTTAAAATCGGAATCTGATGTGACCCGATAACATAGCTTTCGTTTGAGAGTACACCAAGAACGGAACCGTCTTCTGCTCGTTCCTGTATATTTTGATATTTATACAACGACGCTTTTAGCAAGGAGTTTGACGAGTGACACTCTGCACAGCGGCGCACTGCATTTTCTTTCGAAAGAATATTGTGCGAAACCATTAAATCATCTTCTACAGCAGTATGACATTCGATACAACGAACATGTTTGAAGTGTAGCTCCTGATTGGGTAACCAGTCGTGAATGGCAACAAGTGCAGGTTTTTCCTCTCCCGAAACCAGACTGAATTTCTTCAAATCGTTGTGACACGAAAGACACATGTTGTTACTGTAATCTACTATTTCTGTTACACTATTGCTCGTTCGTGCAGTAGCAGTGTAATAATGCTGATTATGGCATTTGGCGCAGGTGAAATTATCTCCGGATGTTTGATAGTGAATACTCTTTTCAAATTCTTCCTGTATCTTCTCAAATTTGTACGATGCATAAGACTCATCGCCTGCATGACAATCGAGGCAGGTCATCATTGGTTCGAGCTTCAGGTTCGCAGCATGCGGATACGCCGTATATTCGTAGGAGTGGCAGTCGGTACAGTCGAAGTTCCGGTGTACTCCATTGCGCAACTGAACTGTATCAATAATAAAATACGGATTCATCAACCTCTTTTCTTCAGTATCCATCAGGTCGTTATGGAAGGAATACGATTGCTGCGAGTGACACTTTAGACAGTCATGATTTTTGGGATCATCATAATATTGACCAAAAGATTTTCCAGCAATATTTAAGATGAAAAGAAGCAGAATGGCCGGTACATATTTCATGTTATAAAAGCTATTTATTAATAGTTGTGTATTTCCTTCGCGTTTTTCTTTTTATGAAACGAGTCCCGAAAGCTCGGGACGAGTCTCATCTTCCTTAAGCAGTAAACAATTTTAATAAGATGAAAAAATGGTAATATCTCTTTTCAGGATATTACCATCTTTTGCTATTATCTGGTATTCAGTTTTTTTAAAACATCCATATTCTGGTGATGGTAAATCCAAATGCAAGTCCTTTATTTGTCCAGTCTTTTTGGTTATACATCATCATATCCTGAGGAAGAATGCCCTGTGCGGTTCCCAGGTAAATCTGGAAAGCATGTGTAAAAGTGAAAAATTCAACACCAAAAGAGAGGTTTTCCTTAGCGTGAGTATCCCATGTGTATTGTTCTGAAATATCTTTAATTTTCAACGGCTTATCGTAGTTGAAAATGATAGATCCTTGTGGCGAGAACTTGATTTTACCGCTGAAGTGTAAGCCAACTATATCGTGGTTGTAATCCCATCCCGATGAGTTGTAGTGTGTAAAACTTGCTCCTCCTTGTAGCGTAAACCAATCGCAGAATTTGCGAGTTACCAAGGCTTGCGAGAAGTAAGAAAGCCGATCACTGAATCCAAAATCGTAATGTGCGTATTCTCCTTTCGACTCGACTACTTTTCCTGTGCCAAATGCACCTTTATCTCTTCCGTCAATGGCAACGTTTCCAAATAAAGTAAACGATACAGGCATGCCGCTTGTTTTTTGCTGAAGTACTTTCCACTTCGCATTAAAATCGCTGTACATGTATTTTTTTGTGATTCCTGCGCCTATCTGGAAGTTTTTTAATGGTACATAGTTTAGTGCTAACCGAACGTTAGAGCCCGCTGCATATATTCCCCATAAATCTGATTTACCATTTTCAAGCGAACCAAACTTATGCTGAATGACAAATTCCAGGGTTCGTGCATCAGGAATATAAGAAGTTTGTGCATCAATCAGTATTCCGCTGTTAAAAGCGTAAACCGGTTGAGCTTCCTCTTCTTCCTGCGCAAAAGCACTGGGTAGCGTAATTCCTAAAATAAGCAGAATCAATATGTATTTTTTCATCATCATCAGTTTAGGTTTTTAATTTGGTTGAGCTCCTTGCGTTATCCAGGTTAGAACCAATGCCGCTTCAGCGCCAGTATATTGCACATGATTTCCAGTTGGGCTGGGTTTTGTGTATATAAGGCTCGATGCAGGTTCTGATGCATTTATATATCGGCTGGTATTAAGCGAGGAATAAGCGTTATCAGCTGTTAAGTCTGGCGATTGATTTCCGGTGTAATGGCAACCCGTACATTTCGAGGCAAAGATTGGAACGATCTCTTGTGAAAAAGACACATCTGGAGCGTCTGGATCAGTTGGATCAATTACGGTTTCTTCAACAATGAAATTATACGTGCAACCACCAAAAATTAAAGCCATTATAACTATTGAAAATATAATTTTTAGTGCTTTCATAATATTCGAGTTTGTGAAAAAAAAGACTTCCCACGGAAGTCTTTTCACTATGGTTATAACGATTAATTACTTGCAATCACTCCGCCGAGTGCTTCTATCGTATTTGTTAGCAGTGCCTCAACATATTTTGGGTTGTGAACACCTTCACTCTTATCTTCTTCAACTAAAGCGTAGTTATAGAAAGCAGATACTACATCAATTGGATAACTACCAACAACTGGATGTCCTTCATGAATTATACCTTCTGTTTCAAGTAGTCCTTCAAGCTGTACCAACAGATCATGGATATCATCTAGTTTTCCATGTACATTAAAATCTGTAGCACTTGAGTGGCAAGTAGTACATGCAGATAACTCAGGAGCTGAGAAAGCATGACTTCCTTCTTGCATATGGCAAGATACGCAGTCTCTTGATTTTCTGTGAGGATGAGATTTTGTTCCTGGATATTCAATTGACCCTGCGAATTCAACTCCGCCCATGCCTTCAAGAATAACCGATTGTGGTCCGTGGTGTGGTCCGTAGTGAGTACTGGTAACATCAAACATTCCGTCGCCATCATCGTCTACAGGTACACCAGTCATTGGTTGGTGACAGTTAGTACATAAGTTTGCAGATGATCCCATATCAATAACTGCAGATGGATTAGTTCTTAAAGTAACAGCCCTAACCGTTCTTACAAAAATGGCTTCTCCGTCGCCATTTTGAAAAACCGGAGGTTCTCCGTGACTATGACATGCTGAACAGTTAATTGGCGAACCTGAAATATCTTCTGAACCAGCCAGATTAGCAACAAAACCTACTCCTGAGTGACACTCGCTACATCCAGATCTTGTTCCTGCATATCCTAAAGAAGAGCCTGAAGCATGACCTGAAGGGGCCCATTGAGCAGTAAGAGCATCTATTGTAGTATTGGTGTGGCATTCCAAACAAAATGCAATACCATCAACACCATTGGTTCCATCCGTTCCGTTTGTTCCATTTGTTCCGTCCTGCCCGTCGGCTCCAGCTGGTCCCATAGGTCCTTCTTTCGTACACGAGGCAAGCACAAATACGAAACTTAGGCTCAGTAATAATAGTTTTGAGAATGATTTGTATTTCATAACGTAATAGATTAGGTAATTGAAATTTTACTCTTTTAATTATAATGTAAAAATACTAGTGTTACCGTTATGAAATAGAGGGGCGGAAGTGATATAAAAGAATGGGCAGATTGATAATAAGCAATCCTGGGGTTGATATATATCAATTATCCATTTTTGCTGATTGAACTAAGTGAACTTTCGTCGATAATCTTGATCGTATTTCCTTTGATTTCTATTGCCTTTGATTCTTTAAATTGATGAAGTATTCTTACAAAGCTTTCTTTTGTCATATTCGACATTTCAGCCAATTCTTGCCTCGTAAGTGGAACTTCAAAGGTTCTGGAAGAGAAGATATCCTTCTGGAGGTATAGCAAGGTGTCGGCAACTCTTCCCGGCATGTATTTTTGAGTATGGTCTACTAACTTTTTTAATAGGAAATTATTTTGTTTGGTGTGGTTTCTTAACAGTCCGACGGCAAAAGCACTATTTTGTTCGAAAAGCTTAGTGAGCTTTGAAGAGTCTATTAAACAGCATTTTACCTTTGTGAGAGCTGAAATGCTGAAATGTTGTACACTGCCGTTGAACAGTCCGCCACCGGTAATGAAATCACCTTTTTTGGCAATTCTGACAATCACATTTTTGCCATTTTCGCTCTCAACGTAAATTTTCGCTAATCCATCGTTGACGCAGATAACAGTAGTAGAAGAAGTATTCTGCTTGGCAATGGTTTCGCCAACATTGTAAACAATTTGCTTTTTTTCATCTATCAGGAATTCAATTTCTTCCATGGTTAGAGGAGAAAAAATATTGTTCTTGTGTGTTTCAATGCACGTTTTACAACATCCATTATCGACCTTCGAACAAGTGTTACAATTACTGCTTACAATCTTAGCCATATTAATGCCTTGGGATTGAGTGTTTTATAATTAATGAGTCTGTTTCTTGTCTACGCAAATAAATTTAGCGTTTCAAACTTCAACTTAGTAAAATCTTTTCAATCGGAAAAATTCTCTATGCTTTTTATTCGTTATAAGCAAATGTTTATATATATTGAATCTTGCATTCGATTTCTGACAGTAGGGAGAGCCGGAAAAGCGAGGTTAAAAGAGCAGTCACTTTTATCCTGCTTTTGGTGGCTATTTTGCTTGTATTGTATGAGCTTATACCAATCTGGTTCCTCTACCGGTAGCGATATTTTCCGGGTTAGTTATCAAAACTTCTTTCACTCCTTTTCTTTTTGCTCTGAATCCGTTTTCAAGTTTAGGAATCATTCCGGCACTGATAACCCCACTGGTGGTGTGCTGGTTAAAAAGGTTATTGTCGAGGTCGTAGATAACACTGGAATCGTCGGTTGGATCGAGGAGAACGCCTTTCTTTTCGAAACAATAAAACAAATAGACGTTGAAATGACGGGAAAGCTCGGTAGCTAATTCTGAAGCAATAGTGTCAGCATTGGTATTTAAAAGCTGTCCTTTTCCATCGTGGGTTAGTGGGGCAACAACCGGTACAACGTTCTCGCTGATTAGCATTTTAAGCTCGAATGTGTTAACGTCGTCCACATCGCCAACAAAACCATAGTCGATATCTTTTACAGGGCGTTTGTGGGCTTCAATAAGGTTGAAATCGGCGCCTGTTAAACCAACTGCATTTACGCCGCGTGCCTGAAGAGCTGCAACAATTTTTTTATTTACCAAACCTCCGTATACCATCGTTACAACTTCGAGCATATCACTGTCGGTAATACGTCTTCCATCCATCATTTTGGTTTCAATTCCGAGTTTTTCGGCAATATGGGTGGCTGTTCGGCCTCCACCATGTACCAATAGTTTGTTTCCCGAAATTTTTTTGAACTGATCCAATAGATCATTTAGCGACTCCGGTTCTTCTACAACCTTTCCACCAACTTTTATAATTGTTAACCTATCCATACTTCAATTTACGACTAAATTTTTAAAAAATTGTCAAGAATTTTAGCTCCGATTGTCCCACTTTTCTCGGGGTGAAATTGTGTGGCATAAAAGTTATCGCGGTTTAACGCTGCACTGAAAGGGTTTATATAGTCGCAGGTTGCAATAGTATGCTCGCTTTTTTCGGCATAAAAAGAGTGTACAAAATAAACGTACTCTTTTTCGTTTACACCGGCAAAAATATCTCCTTTAAGGTTGTGAATTGCATTCCAACCCATGTGCGGAACTTTGGTAATAAATTCTTGGCCGGGTTTCGGAATAAAGCGTTTCACTTTCTCGTCGAAAATACCAAGGCATTCAGTGTCGTTTTCTTCTGAATGAGAACACATTAACTGAAGTCCCAGACAAATTCCGAGTACAGGTTGTTTTAATGATACAATCAGCTTGTCGAGTTCTTGCTTTCGCAAGTATTCCATTGTTGTACTGGCCTCGCCAACACCCGGAAATATTACTTTATCAGCCTTTCTTATTTTGTCGTGATCGGCTGTTATTTCGGCGTTTACACCCAATCGGTTTAGCGCGTTGTTTACCGATTCGATATTACCGGCATTGTATTTTATAATTACGATATTCATGTTTTTGATACTCGATTTGTTAATGACTAAAGTACCCGGTCTTTTTCATAAACGATTTCATATTTTATGCCTTCAAGATCTTTAAAAAAGAGGGCATAATAACTTTTACCGTGCTGGGGATAATACTTTGGTTTGTCGACAATTTGAGCTCCTGTTTCTTTTATCTGTATATACAATTTGTCGACCTCTTCGCAAGAATTTGCTTTAAAAGCTAAGTGATGCAAAGAGCCTGGTTTGCGCCGGTGAATCGTATCTTCTTTAAAAGCTTTGCGAGGCGATACAATTGCAAAAAGTAAGCGCGGATGCCCATATTCAACCACGTCAAATTCGTGCTTTGGAACTGTTCCCTTATGTTTGTAATCGAGAGAAAATCCCAGGATTGGCAAAAGTTTGTCGTAGAAAGGTTCTGCAACATTCAGGTCTTTTACTGTGATTGTGATATGATCGATAATTGGTTCCATGAGCTGGTTTATTTTTTCAGCAGATAATCAATTACATCAACCATTTCCTTGAACTCATCCTCTTTGTAAAGACGGGTCATATAAACGATTTTACCTGTTTTGTCAACGATTACATTTCGTGTAACTCCTGCTCCCTGTGCGGCAAAAGTGTAAAAAATATCAGCTCCCGGATCCAAAGCCAACGGATACGTAATTTTCATATCGCTTTTAAATTTCTTTACTTTTTCCAGCGGCTCATCCATATCTACTCCAACCAACACAAAATCGTCATTGTTTTTGTGCTTTTGCCATATTCCTGATTCGATATGCGGCATTTCTTTGCGACAAACCGAACACCAGCTGGCAGTAAACTGAAGCATAACAACCTTACCTTTTAAATCCGAAGGTTTTAGTGTTGTTCCGTCGGTAAGTTTTAACGTTACTTCTGGAAGTTGCTGCCCGATTTTAACGACATAACCGTAATCCTCCGGAATTTCTTTTACAGGAAGCTCGGAAATCTGTGCAAACGATGTTGCTACTACAAGGGTTAGAACAAGTGCAGATAGTAGTTTTTTCATGATCAAAAATGATTTAAAATTCTTTGTTGGTTGGAACCTGTAATATTTTAATTAATTGAATACTACAGTCCGGTTTTTATAAACCAGAATTTTATGTTGTAAATGTTTGTACACCGCCTGCGAAAGTACAATTTTTTCGAGATCGCGCCCTTTGCGAATCAGCTTTTGGATGGTGTCCACATGACTGCATCGTGTTACATCCTGTTCAATGATTGGGCCTGCATCCAGTTCGCTGGTAACATAATGGCTTGTTGCACCAATAATTTTCACTCCTCGCCGGTGAGCGGCATGATAGGGTTTGGCTCCTGCAAAGGCCGGCAAAAATGAGTGGTGGATATTGATAATCTTATTTGGGAACTGCTCTACAAAATCTTCCGATAAAATTTGCATGTAGCGCGCCAAAACAAAAAAGTCAATGTTATTGTCTTTCAGTAGTTTTATTTCGGCAGCTTCCTGTTCTTCCTTGTTTTCTTTTGTAACCGGGAAATAGTGAAAGTCGATATCAAAACGTTCGGCAACAGGACGTAAGGTTTCGTGGTTGCTTATAATCATCGGAATTTCAACATCCCATTCTCCTGCCGTGTAACGCGCCAGAATATCGAACAAACAATGTGGCATTTTTGAAACAAACAAGGCCATACGCGGAACTGTTTCCGAGAAATATATTTTCCAGTTCATTTGAAGGGGAGTGCCGATTAGTGTATCAAAATATTCACCAATTTTTTCAGCCGGAATTGCAAAGTTCTCCAACTCCCATTCTACCCGCATGTAAAAGATATGTTCTTGTCGGTCAACATGTTGGTCGAGGTAAAGGATGTTTCCTTTGTTCTTATTTAGAAATTCGGTTACAGTAGCCAAAATTCCCTGCCGGTCGGGGCAGTGGATCAACAAAATGGCGGTGTTTTTCTTTTCCCGCAAGGGCTTTATGGTTTTCATCTTCACGGTGTTCTGAGTTTATTAAAGTTTTCCTTTTGTTGTTGGTAATTCAAAATTGAATACATCGCGCTTAATGGCATGCTTAATCGCTTTTGCAACCGCTTTAAAAATTGCTTCAATTTTGTGATGTTCGTTAGTGCCTTCGGCTTTTATATTCAGGTTGCATTGTGCGGCATCCGAAAACGATTTGAAAAAGTGCATGAACATTTCGGTGGGCATATCGCCAACTTTTTCGCGCTTGAATTCGGCTTCCCAGATTAACCACGGGCGGCCGCCAAAATCAATAGCAGCCATAGCCAGACAATCGTCCATTGGCAGGCAAAATCCATAACGTTCCATGCCGAGTTTATTTCCAACGGCCATTTTAAATGCTTCTCCCAGGGCAAGCCCCGTATCTTCTATCGTGTGGTGTTCATCAACTTCCAGATCGCCTTTTACTTCAACAGTGAGATTAGTTCCCGAATGGCGGCCAATTTGGTGCAACATATGATCGAAGAAACCTAAACCGGTGTTGATATTACAAACTCCAGAGCCATCAAGGTTCAACTCTACTTTTATTTCCGTTTCTTTTGTGTTTCTTATTACGGTTGCGGTTCTTTCCGGCGATGCCACGCAGGCGTAAATATCATCCCAGTCATCAGAAATAAGCACACAGGTTTCAGTTAAATCTTGTTTTTCAATTTCTTCAGAAAGGCTACCATCGTTAATCAGGATTCCCTTTGCCCCGAGGTTTTTAGCCAGTTGAATATCGGTTAAACGGTCGCCAATTACAAAACTGTTGGCGAGGTCGTATTCCTCGCTGATATATTTCGTAAGCATCGCGGTTCCCGGCTTGCGGGTTGGCAGATTGTCTTGCGGAAAGCTACGGTCGATGCAAATATCGTCGAAAGTAACGCCTTCGTTTTCAAAAGCTTTTAATATGAAGTTGTGCACCGGCCAAAATGTATCTTCCGGAAATGAGTCAGTGCCCAGACCATCCTGGTTGGTAACCATAACCAGTTCGTAATTAAGGTTTTTACGAATGTTGTACATGTTTCTGAATGCACCTGGAAGAAATTCGAGTTTTTCAAAAGCATCAATCTGCTCGTCTTCTGTTTCCAGATTCAGTGTTCCGTCCCGGTCAATAAATAAAACTTTCTTCATTAGATAAGACTATTCAAGGTTTCCATTAAAATGTTGTTCTCGTTTTTTGCCCCGATTGTTATTCGCAAGCTGTCGTCGCACAGATGTACTTTCGAGCGGTCACGCACGATAATTCCTTCTTCAACCAGGTATTCGTAAATTCCTCGGGCATCGTGCATTTTTACCAGCAGAAAATTCGCATCAGAAGGATAAACTTTAACCACAAACGGGAGATTTTCCAAATCTTTTGCAATTCGTTCACGCTCGCTGATAAGCAGTTTTACCCAGCTTTCAACCTGTTCGTTTTGCTCCAAAAGTTCGAGTGCTTTTTGCTGACTAAGAATATTCAGGTTGTAAGGATATTTAATTTTATTTAATACCTGAATGATTTCGGTTGATGCGAAGGCCATTCCCATTCGAATTCCCGCCATTCCCCAGGCTTTTGAGAAAGTTTGCAGAATCACTAAATTCGGAATTCCCGACAACTCGTTTAAGAGTGTTTTTCCCGGTGCGAAATCAATGTAAGCTTCATCAACGACCAGCAAGCCTTTAAACTTTTTGGCAACAGAAAGCATGGCATCTTTGCTCAAACAGTTTCCGGTTGGGTTGTTTGGCGAGCAAAGGAAAATCAGCTTCGTATTTTCGTCGCAGGCAGCCAACAGTGCATCGGTGTCGAGTTCGTATTCGGCACTCAACGATACTTTTCGGAGTTCCACTGCCGAAATATCGGCAGCAACCTGGTACATTCCGTAAGTTGGATTGATGGTGACTATATTGTCTTTGCCTGGCTCGCAAAACGCACGAATCAGTAAGTCAATAGGCTCATCACTTCCGTTACCCAAAAAAATATTGGCGGCTTTTACTTTTTTCAGAACCGCTATTTTTTCTTTTAAAGCCCTTTGCAGTGGGTCGGGGTAGCGATTGTACGGTTGGTTAAAAGGATTTTCGTTGGCATCGAGAAAAACCATTGCCTCGCCAGTATATTCGTCGCGCGCAGAGGAATAAGGTTTTAAATCCAGTATATTTTTTCGGAGAAGTTTATTTAGTTCCATTTCTTTTTCAAGTTATACTTTTCTGTTTTTTGTCAGAACCTGAAACAAGTTCAGGTTGACATTCTCGTTTTGTTCGTCATACTGAATTTATTTCAGCATCTTTTTATCTGATCTCCCAATATAAATCGTTCATTTCAGAATTGACAGATTTAATTAAGTTTATTTTCCATTGCCGGTGCCAATTCTTTAGTTGCTTTTCGCGATCGATAGCTTGATAGATATCCGGAAATTCTTCGAAATACAATAAATCTGTCAGTTTGTATTTTGATGTGAATTCAGAACCGATACCATTTTTATGATCAGCAATTCTGTTTTTCAAACTACTGGTAACACCAATGTAAAATGTAGTTCTGCTTTTGTTGCTCATAATATAAACACATCCACCTTTCATCGTTTTTAGAACCTGAAACAAGTTCAGGTTGACGTTCTTGCTTTTACAATTGTTTCAATCGTAAAGTTACTGCATTTTTGTGGGCTTCAAGTTCTTCGGCAGCGGCCATCTTTTCAATGGCAGGGCCAATGTTCTTCAATCCTTCCTTTGAAATTTCCTGGAAAGTGATTTTCTTTTGAAAACTATCAAGGTTGACTCCGCTGTACGAACGTGCCCAGCCGTTTGTTGGCAGTGTATGGTTTGTTCCAGAGGCATAGTCTCCGGCACTTTCGGGTGTAAGTTCTCCTAAAAATACTGAACCTGCATTGATCACTTTTTCTGCCAGTTCGTTGTAATTATTGGTGCTGATAATTAAGTGTTCCGGTGCGTATTCGTTTATCAAATCAATCCATTGTTTTTGATTGGAAAGCGCAATACAGACACTGTTCGATAAAGCTTTCGATGCCAGTGGCATTCTTGGCAAATCGGCCAGTTGACTTTCTACTTCTTCCAACACTTTTTCGATGGTTTCCTGCGAGTCGGCTAAAAGTACAACCTGACTGTCGGCACCGTGCTCGGCTTGTGATAATAAGTCAGAAGCAACAAATGCCGGATTCGATGTTTTATCGGCAACTACCAAAACCTCAGAAGGTCCGGCGGGCATATCAATCGAAACATCATTCATGCTTACCAATTGTTTGGCGGCCATTACAAATTGATTTCCCGGGCCAAAAATTTTGTCGGTTTTAGGCACTGTTTCACTACCGTACGCCATGGCTCCAATTGCTTGCACTCCACCGAGTTTATAAATCTGAGTTACACCGGCAACTTTGGCGGCATAAAGAATTGCAGGATGAATTTTGCCTGCTTTATTTGGTGGCGAGCAAAGTACAATTTCGCTGCATCCGGCAATTTGCGCAGGAATTGCCAACATTAACACGGTACTAAAAAGTGGTGCGGTTCCTCCTGGAATATACAAACCTACTTTTTCGATAGCTACCGGTTTTTGCCAGCAAACCACACCCGGAGTGGTTTCAATTTTCCGGATTTCAGTTTTTTGTGCCGAATGGAAAGTTTGTATGTTTTGTGCTGCCAGTTGAATGGCTTCTTTTAAATCTGCGCTAACCAGATTTTGAGCTTCGGCAATTTCTTCCGCCGAAACAGCCATATTCTCAAGTACAACACCGTCAAACTTTTCGGTAAAACTGCGTAATGCGTGATCACCATTTTTCCTGATCTCTTCCAAAATTTCACCTACTTTACCATAGAGTTCTGAAACACTGAATAATGGCCGTTTCAAAATTTCACTCCATGTACTTTTATCAGGATCGATAAATATCTTCATCTTTTAAAAATGTTTAATTTCAGTAGCCCGACTACCGACGAGCCGGACAAAAAACTGTACTTATTGTACGCCGGAAATCCGAATCGCTGGTTATTCGTTTTCTGATTTCTAAAATATCATTTTTTCAATTGGAATAACAAGAATTCCTTCGGCACCAGCCTTTTTCAGTTTCCCGATTACTTCCCAAAAATCGTTTTCAGAAATTACCGAATGCATTGAACTCCAACCTTGTTTTGCAAGCGGAACCAATGTTGGCGCTTTCATTCCGGGTAGCAATTGGGTAATTACTTCTATTTTTTCGTTCGGAATATTTAATAAAATGTATTTTTTTCCTTCAGCACGTTGTACCGATTCAATTCTGAAAATCAACTCATCCAATATTTCTTTCTTTTCAGGCGAAAGATTTGGATTGGCAATCAAAACTGCTTCTGATTTCATTACCACTTCCACTTCTTTTAAACGGTTGCTCACCAAAGTAGATCCTGAACTAACAATGTCGAAAATAGCATCAGCCAAACCAATTCCGGGAGCAATTTCTACCGATCCGCTAATGACATGAATTTCGGCTGTAAGGTTATTTTCTTTCAGAAACTTTTTCAAAATAACGGGGTAGGAGGTGGCAATTTTCTTTTCGTTGAAATACTCGAGTCCGGGATAATCTACCGATTTTGGGATGGCCAGCGACAAACGGCATTTGCTAAAACCAAGTCGTTTGGCAACTACTATGTTCTCATCTTTCTCTTCCATTTCGTTTTCGCCAACAATACCAATATCGGCCACTCCGTCGGCCACGGTTTGCGGAATATCGTCGTCGCGCAAAAACAACGCGTCCATTGGGAAATTTTTGGCAACAGATACCAAGGTGCGTTTTCCAAGGCTCAAGCCTATGCCGGCTTCGTTAATCAGTCCAATCGAGTCTTCATTCAGTCTTCCTTTTGTCTGAATGGCAATCTTAATTTTGTTTTCCATCTTTTAAATCTTTGCTTATCTAAAATAAAAAGAGGCTCACCATTCTGGCAAGCCTCTTAAAATATCGTTATTGAACAGACAAAACAATTACAGCCTACCAGAAGGTTGGTTAATACCATGATGGCCGTGATGTCCTAATCTGTTTGTCATTTCAAATAATTTGTCACAATTATAGTTAATAATTTGTATTAATACACGTAAAATACCAACAAATTGAAATTTGGCAATTTAAATTTTACATTGAACAAAATTGCGAGGAGAGCTATACAAATAAATTTTGCTCAGATTGAATGGTTATTCTATTTTTACGCGCAAAACTTAGACTGCTATGAACAAGATATCTTCAATTCTTTTGCTTTTACTTCTTTCTGCATCGATGGTTTTTGCCGGAGATAAGAATAAAGACAAGCTTTTTAAAGACTCCTACATCAAAAAGACAATGACCAATGCGCTTAACTGGCAGTTGAAAAATCCGAAACACCAGTTGTACGATTGGACCAACGGTGCATTTTATGCCGGCGTTTTTGCAGCCTATGAAACAACGGGTTCAAAAAAAATATGGAAAGCACTTTACGAAATGGGCGAAGACAACCAATGGAAGCCGGGCCCGCGTTTGCAACATGCCGACGATCATGCCATTTGTCAAACTTACATTGATATGTACCGGGTTGCAGGCGAGGAAAAAATGATAGCGCCTTTTGCAGAAACCATGGAGAAATTTTCAGATACTCCTTATCAATCTCGTGGAATTGAGAAAATAACCTGGTGGTGGTGCGATGCACTTTTTATGGCACCGACAGCATTTATAAAGCTGGGATTGGAATTGGATAAAGATGAGTACCTGGAACTCACCGACAAACTGTGGAAAGAAACTTATGATTTGCTTTGGGATAAAGACGAACACCTTTACGCCCGCGATATTGGGTATAAGTGGAACGAGCCGGGCATTGAAACACGAAAAGAAGCCAATGGCAAGAAAATATTCTGGTCGAGAGGAAACGGTTGGGTTATGGGGGGATTGGTTCGCACTTTGTCGGAGCTGCCAAAAGATTATCCGAACCGCGATTTTTACCTTCAGAATTATAAGGAAATGGCTGCCCGCATTGTTGAATTGCAGCAGGAAGATGGTTTGTGGCGTGCCAGTTTGCTCGATCCTGAATCTTATCCGGGAGGTGAAGCCAGTGGTTCGGGCTTTTATATTTACGCACTTGCCTGGGGAATTAACAATGGTATTTTGGATAAAGAAGCTTACTTGCCTGCAGTAAAAAAAGGATGGATTGGTTTAAACGGATTAATTCAGAAAGATGGCAGGGTTGGTTGGTGCCAGCCAATTGGTGCCGATCCGCGTAAAAACTTTAGTGCCGAAAGCTGGGAAGTATACGGAACCGGAGCTTTTCTGCTGGCTGGAAGCGAAGTAATAAAACTTGATTTGTAACCGACAAAAAATAAAAAAGGCTCCGATTGGAGCCTTTTTTATTGCTATTCTTTTTCAACTTTCTTGGCTGTTAGTTTAATGTCGCCATCGGGCGTAGCAACAGTACCACTTAGTTTATTGCCTTCAACTTTTGTATTTACAGAAATGTAACTGCCTTCCACATATAAGTTGAATTTCAGTAATTCTTTTTCCAGCGTAACAGACTGCAACTGAATTTTTGAGCCGTTGTTTAGTTTAACCGTTCCGCTGAGTTTCCCGTCTTTTTCTTTAAAAGCTAGAAAGCCGGAGTTGTAACTCTCCATTGCTGCAGGTGCTTCGTATTTCCATTCTCCCACAACATCTTTTGGGGTAACCTTTGCCAAAGCATCAAAACTTACAGCAACAAAAGCAAGCAAAAAAGTAAGGATAATTAGTCGTTTCATAGTTTAATCTTTTAGATGTGATATTTTCAGAATTCGATTTTCCTTTTCAAAATTGGAACGTTTATTTAATAAAACCAAACAGTTGCAGGTAGTTCTAAAACAGGTTTCTAGCTGCCCTCTTTTTTTCTGCAGGAAAGTGCCTCAGTTGCTTGTTTTTCATATTAACGATTGTTAAATCTTTTGAGGTATGGGCACGATTTTTGATCTTATGTCGTTTCTTTGGCGAAAATTTGTTCAGAAATTGATTTGCTAAAAAACCTAACTAGTATGTGGAACCAAAGTAATGCAGGTTAGGATTCGTGGTGAAGGAAAATTAGAAACAGAAACAGATGAAATTAAGAAACACAATAATATTGTTGCTGGCAATTGTATTTTTTGCCTGTGATAACAAAACTCAGCCGGTTGAAGACGGTGTGGAAAAACTCATTTTAAAGGAATCTAAAGATATTCTGCCAATTTCGAGTTTTGTGGAAAAGGTTGATTACCTTGAGCTAAAAGTTGCTGAAGCAGATCTTGAAGTTGGAGTGATTGAGGATGTAAAAGTACTGGGTGACGATTTAATCGTGAAACAGCGTATGGCCGGAAGTGAAAACTTTTGGCGATTTACAAAAAGCGGTGAGTTTGTGATCGAGCTTGTAGGGAAAAACACTCCCCGGATAAAAGGTCCAAGAGACATAATTACATACGCCGATGGTTTTGCTGTTTTGGCTGAAAACGGAATTCATGCAATATCCCGGGATGGAAAATATTTGCAACAGTTGGTAAAAGGCACCATGCACGGAAGTAGTTTCTTTTTTAGAGACGGTAATTTTTACGTAGTTAATGAGCATGATTTAAACAATGTTCTTTATCGTTTTACGCCCGGAGGAAACGCAAGAACCCGTGTAAAAGCTCTGCCTGAACCGGTTTTACGTAATACGTATTCAGCTGTTGAAACTACAGGCAAAAGCCAGATTCATTACTTTTCTGCATTAAACGATACTGTATTTAGTTACAAGAATGCAGAAGTAGCAACGCCTGAATACGTTTTTAGCGGCGACGAGATGCCAACTTTTGCTGAGGTGTGCAGTAATTTACCCGACAAAGAAGATCGCGAAATATTGCGATACCTGCGCGAAACTGAGCACGTAATTGTTCGAAAATTTTTGGAGAACAGGAATTACCTTTTCCTTTCTTACTGGGTTGGTTCTCATCCTACAACTGCAATATATAACAAAGTAAGTGGCGAAATTAGGTATTTGGGTTTTGGGGTAAACGATATCGATGGTGGTGTTTGGGACGAAGCTGTATTTTTAACCGACAAGAATGAACTGTATGTGCCGATTACTGCCTACAAAGTTGGTGGACACAAAATCTCGAATAAGAAAGTAAAAGGCTTTGATCTTTTGCAGGCACATATTGCTGCTACCGGAAACCCGGTAATAATGAAATGTAAGCTACGCTAACTGATGGTTCGGAATTCTTTCTGATTAAATATCTTCTTTACGTACAAGTACAAACTTATTATTGCCCAGATCAGAGTAACCATGATCGTATACAAAATAGTACACTCGGCCATTTCGGGTAGTATAGGTGTGGGTGTAGTATTTGAAATCGAAGCCCTGCTTTTCTAGCGCTGTGCGGTAAGTCGTTGTTTTATCGTTGGGATTAAGTTCTTTCAGCACGAGGTGGTTCTTTTTTAGTATCCGGTTAATTCTCCGCATGTAGTTCGACGAGCGCCCCAGCTTTTTGTTGTTGTAGGCGTTTCTGCAAAGATCATTGCAAAATTTCTGGTCGGCCCGGCCTTTAAGCGGTTCTCCGCATTCTAAACATGTTCTTGTTTGCATTACGGTATTCTTGTGGTTAACTAGTTTTTGTAATCTTTCTCCATTATTTCCTGTAAACCCTGCCGGTAGGAGGTAGGTTTAAAATCAAATGCATTCTCAAATTTATCAGAATTAAAAACATAATCGCGATCGTATTGGTAAAGCATTTCGGGCATTTCGCGCAATACCGCATTAAAAATTCCCATCACTTTTACAAAAAATTTAGGTGCCGTTCTGAATTTTGGAGGCAGGCCAAAGGCTTTGGCACTCATTTCTATCCACTCTTTTCCGGTAGGAGGGTTTCCTGCAGTTGGCAGGTGCCAAACCTGCTTGTAAGCACTTTCTGTATTTCCGAGTAGTGCAGTGGCTTTGCCGGCATCCGGGGTATAAGTGAAAGAATGTTTGCAATCGGTTTTTCCCATCCAATTTGCTTTTTTGCCTTTACTGTAAGGTTTTAAAATAAGTTCAGTAAACATGCTTGTGTTTTGGATGCCCGGCCCGTAAAAATCGGCCGAACGTGCAATTAATGCGGTTAATTTACCTGCTTCTACTTCGTCCCAAATCATTTTTGCAATTTCCGCTCGTACTACTCCCTTTTTGCTTGGTGGATTTATCGGAGTTGCTTCCGTCATACCATTTAGATGGTCTTTATCATACATGTAAATATTATCGAAAAACACCAGCTTGCAATTATGTGTTTTGCACGCCTCTATTACGTTTCGTGTAAATACCGGCCAGTTTTCTTTCCATACTTTGTAGTTGTACTGGAAACCAACGGTAATGTAAACAACTTCACTGCCTTCTACAGCTTTTAGTACTTCTTCAGGCTTAAGTAAATCGGCCGGAAGCACCTCGTCGGTAGGATTAACTTTAACCGGATTTCGGCTAACCAATCTTATTTTATCGGTGTATTTCGACAAGGCTTTTGCCAGCTCGATGCCAATTATTCCTCCTGATCCTAGTATGGTTTGCATAGTTTCTATTTAATTACAAGGTTTAAGATCCTTTTTCTGTTTGCTGGTTATTTATTAATACATTCTCTGAATCTCTAGTGTGCTATTAAGTGGTTAATATACAAAAAAATATCCGTTTGTAAACGTTTACAAATGCTTATATTCGAATACAAACGTTTAACTCCCGTTTATCCTTTGACACCCGTTTTATCTTTGAATTACCGTTTCGTTCAGGGGCTTGCAAAAACACACAGCCCTACATTTAATAACAAAAATTACACATCATGAATGCATTAAGAAACAGTGTAAGGCTTCTCGGTCACCTGGGAGATAATCCTAAGGTAAGAAAGCTTGGCAGTGGAAAATTAGTTGCTAATTTTAGCATAGCAACCAACGAAATTTACCGCGATAGCAGCGGCGAAAAACAAAGCGAAACTACCTGGCACCGCTTGGTTGCCTGGGGAAAGCAAGCCGAAATTGCGGAGAAGTACCTAAAAAAAGGATCTGAAGTTACAATCGAAGGTAAACTAACCAACCGGTCGTGGGAAGACAAGAATGGTGAGAAGCAGTATACCACCGAAATCGTCGTAAACTCAATGTTGATTTTGGACAAAGCTGCTAACTAGTTCAATTACAGAGTTAGCTTTCTCGGAACAGGGGTATCGAAATCGAGCCCCTGTTCTTTTTTTTATACACGAGGCTTTGATTGGTGAGTTGTTTGCTATTTGTGATAAGAATAGGTTGACACGGAATATAAGATGAATGCGTAGAAACTTTCAATTAATTAAGTGTTTGGTTTTCTTATAAAGAGAGCGGGAAACGGGGATCGAACCCGCGACCCTCAGCTTGGGAAGCTGATGCTCTACCACTGAGCTACTCCCGCATAAAATTTCAAGCTCCAAATTTATACAATATTCAGATTCGATGTACATTCTTCAGCATTAAAATGCCCATTTTATTCTTACATAAGTAGCTTGTCCGTAGTCGCCGTACTCTGTGCCATCTTTTCCAAAAAATAATTGCCCGTTTAGCATTACTTCCCAATTGTTGCCAAGGGAATAAGCCAATGATGGCCCGATAAAAGATGAACCGTCACAAGGGTTGACCATAGCTGAAAAATCGCCTGTTAAAAGGGGTGTGAACGGGAACGATGTTTGAGCAAAGAACTGGTATTTGCCGTACGAAAGCATTTTCGCCGAAATATCGGGGGCAAAGAAACTGCGGCCTCCGGCATCGCCGGTGGTTCCGTGGCTGTTAAATAAGGTGGCAAAATGCACATAAAGACTGTTCCTGAAGGTATAATCGCCGGAAACCGAAGCCACAAAACTTTCGAAATTCTCGCTGCCTTCGTTTTTGCGTGGTTTAAACCAGGTTGCTTCGCCACGAAACCCGGCACCTTTTATATCGCCCGACCAACCACCTCCGAGTATATAATCTTTACCAACCCAGCCTCCAAGAAATTGGATGTCGTAACTCGATTTCAGGAAACGGTACATTCCGGCGAGTGCTGTTTCGTTGCTGTTGCGCCCCACTTTATAAACCAGTTCAGCAGAAGAAGTCACACCTGTGTAATACTGAATTCTCACGCCATCGGTGCCCGGACGCTCTTCATAATCAAAATCGAAATAAGAGAATGTGTTGAAAATATCGTTCGGATTCCAAACCAGATTGGTGCCCCAATTGATGCGTTGACGGCCAAGACGAACCTGCCATTTTCCTGAGGTGTAATCGATCCACGCACGATCGAGCATGGTGTGCAAAAAACAGCTGTTTTGCGAGAATGGTACCGCGCTGAGGTCGAAAAAACCGTTGTCTTTGTCAATAAAGGCTTCATAATCCGGGAACTCGCGAACCATTTGACCCAAAAAAATGCGGTTACGGGCTTCCAGTGCCAAAGTAAGTTTGCTGTTAGCGTACCATCTGAAATTTAAACGATTGTGTATCTGGCTTAGAAACATGTAGTCGAGGGTTTCTGTGGCGGAAATCGGCAGTGGCTCTACCGGATGATAATACATGTTTAGCTCCTTTATATATCCATTGAAAGATATATCGGATTGAGCTGACAAGCTCAAATTCAGTATAAGAACAAAAAGGAGGAAAAGAAAGAAAGATTTAAGCCTTGAATACTTGGTAACATTCAACGACTTTCTCAAACCGTTATTTTGATTTTTGTATTGCATAGCTTGATCCTTTGTCAAGCTATCTACTACTTTTCAGCCATTCCTCCTGCAAAATCGAGTACACACATGGTATTATAAACCGGGTGTTTTCCGCAAGCCACACCAACCAGTTTATAGTTGGGATTCAATAAAGTTGTCCGGTGACCTCGGTTTTTCACTCCGTCGTCAATCAGCAGAAAAACCACAACCTGGCGGGCGCTCGTATTTCCATAGGCAATGTTTTCACCAATGGTGAATTGCCATTTCCCGTAACGTTCAATTCTTTGTTTCAGGTTTGATTGGTCGCTTCCGGTATGACCTGTTCTTCCGCTTTTTTGCTGATCCCGCTGATGATCGCGGGCAGCCTTACTTAATTTCGGATCAGGATTGAGAACCGTTATTGCAGTTGAGGTATTTTTAAGAACCCGCATACACTCATTCAGCGCTTTTATACCCTCAATTGTTTGAATGGGTTTATCGCCGGGATAGCGTAGAATCTTTTTATCGTAATTATTTGCTAAAGGGGCAATGTATTTTTCTGCGTATTGCGCCGGATTTGAACGGAAAAGATTGATTTCGTAGATAACTTCTTTTTCGAGCGTTGAGAGATACTTGGCGTTTGCAGCGGTGTTCAGATTATCATTGTTTGATTTTTCAGCCGAAACAATATGTACCAAACCTAGCAAAATTAATATCCCCCAAAGCTTCTTCATTTTGTAATGTCGTTTATTATTTTTCCGTCTTCAATTGTAATTACACGGCGTGCCTTATTTACCACGCGCTGATCGTGCGTTGAAAAAATAAACGTAATATTTTCTTCTTTATTTAGTTGCTCCATAATATCGAGCAAATTTTCGGTAGAGTGCGAGTCAAGATTTGCCGTTGGTTCGTCGGCCAACACAAACTTTGGTTTCGATGCCAGTGCACGTGCAACGGCAACACGCTGCTGTTGTCCACCGGAAAGCTTCGAAGGTCTTCGATCCATCATCTCTCCCAATCCTACAGCTTTTAGGAGCTCCGAGGTGCGTGCATCGCGGTCGGTTTTCTTTGCGCCCTGCAGGTGCATAATAAACTCCACATTTTCCTTTGCAGTAAGAACAGGAATAAGGTTATATGCCTGAAAAACAAAACCGATGTTTTTCATCCTGAAATCGGTTAACTTCCGGGCCGACAACTCATTGATTTTTACGCCGTCGATTTCTACGCTTCCCTCGGTGGCATCATCCAACCCGCCAACAATGTTTAGCAGCGTTGTTTTTCCCGATCCCGAAGGACCAACTATGGCCGTGAATTCACCTTCTTCAAAAGCCACATCAACACCATTAACAGCATGCACCGAAACCGAATCGTTGTTGTAGATCTTGTGCAGGTTTTTTATTGCTATGATTTTCATAATAATGCTTGAATGATATAATGCTTGAATGCTTTAGTTGTAAAGAAACAGCATTACTTATTAATATTCTTATAAGTAGTATCTTTTGATTTCGTAACGATCTTTACTATTTCTGTACATTCGTTTAAAAGACGATTAAGTTCAGCATGATCAGAAGATAGTTTTGAATCATCGATTATTTCGAGCCAAAATAGAGATTCATCTGCTTCCTCCACAACTATGCATATTTTACTAAAAAATTCTGCCTGTGAACGTCCCCGACATGCGGCTCTGTAATTTGCGCCGGTTGAAGTAGCAGATTTTATGAGTTGATATGTTACTACTGATGTCGCTTTACATTGTTTGAGCGAATCGCAAAACAAAATCACATCAACTCCAAATTTCTTTGTGCGTTTTTTCATTTCTTCAATGAACAGGTTCTTCGTATTCATAACTAATATCTTATTAGATTAACGATTTCATTATATTCTGTCATTAACGAATTTTTGCATTTAAACACTATTCCGATCTTGTTGCTTCTGCCGGATTTAATTTTAGTGCTTTCCGAGCCGGGTAAACTGCCGAAATAATTCCCGTAATCAGAACCAGAACTGTTATTGTAATTAATGTTTCTGTTTGAATAGAGGTGGTAATTTGCGTGGCGTAACCATATTTTTCGAGCCCTTCAGAAAATGCTGAAACATTAATCGGCCGGGTCGAAAAATACCTTGTAATTGCGCTACCCAATAAAATTCCAATTATTCCACCGGTAAATGTCAGCATCACCGATTCGAGCATAATCATTCGGAAGATTCTTCGTTTGTTCATTCCCACGGCCATTAGCATCCCTATTTCTTTGGTTCGTTCGAGAACTGCCATCAGCATGGTATTGATAATCCCGAAACACAAACCCAATAAAATAATCAGGATAAAAATGTACATGTATTCGTCCATCGATTCTGTTAAAATCGACATTTCAGGACTTAATTCTTTCCAGGTTTTTACATCGTCGTTTCCGGTAAACTGCATCACCGATTTTTTAACTTCATCCACAGCATTTCCGTCGTCACAAATCATGGCAATTTCGTGAGCCACATCGCCTTGCAAACCCAGCTGTTTTTTCAGGTCGTTGTACAAAACGAAAAGGTTGGTTTCATCAAAACCGGTGTTTACGGTTCGGTAAATTCCACTTACGCGGTAACCTTTTGACGAGAGATCTCCGTTAACATCCACCATTTGTACATTCAACTTCGAACCTACTTTTAGCTTTAATTTTTTTGATAGTTTTTCGCCAATTAAAACCGGTGGCATCCGGCTGGTTTTTTCGAGGTAAGTACCGTCTACCAGCTTTTCAGAAATATTGGTCACCAGTTTTTCTTGTTCCGGAACAATTCCGAGCATTTTTCCACCGCCGGTTCCGTGTGCGGCCATTATAAAAGGCTCGGCCAGCAACCTGTAACTCGCCGCATCAACTGCTTCAATAGTTTCAATCTTTTTGGTGAGTTCACTTGCTTCCGAGAGGTAAATTTCAGTTTCTCTATTTTCGAGAAAATTTGGGGCATGAACCTGCAAATGTGCCAGTTCTGTGCGTGTTGCCGATTCAATACGGGTATCAACTGCACCTTGCATAAAGGCCAAAGCGAATACTCCTGCAATTAATCCCAACGCAATTGCTACAATCATAATAATGCTTCGAACCTTGTTTCTCCAGACGTTTCTCCATGCTATTAATCCAATCATAATTCAGGAATTTAAAGGTTATGAACGTATTGCTTTGGTAATTTTCAATCGATAAATATTGTACATCGGGAAGATGGAAATAAAGAGGCTCACTAAAAATACAACGATCATTTGGTTGTAAAATAAAGAGGCTTTTAATGAGAAGTAGAGGTACGGTTCCATTCCATATTGTTCGTAAGCCGTGGCCATATCTCCCGACATTGGAATTGGATTGTGGTAGAAATACAAACAAAACAGGTAGCTGATTACCAGGCCGGTAATACAACCGATAAGGCCAATAAAAATGGTTTCGAAGAACACTACTACAGCGAGTTTGCTTTTTTGCATCCCCACGGCATGTACAACCCCAAATTCGCGACTTCGTTCTTTCACCATCATTAATACCACGCTGAATATCCCAAAGGCGATGACCATATAAAGTATTCCGAGCATGATAATTCCGCTTCCGCGGTCGCTTTCAATCAGCTGCTCCAAATCGGGTTGCATTTCGGTCCAGGTCATTACCCGGTTTTGCGGAGGTATTATTTCTGAAATGGCTTTTTTCAGGTGTTTTACTTCGTAGTGGTTGTGTGTCATTACCACCAGCGAAGTTGAAAGTCCGTATGCTGAATAGAAATCGCGTGCGGTTCCCAAATCCAAATAAACCATGTGGTTGTTGAATTCCTGGTTGGGGTGGGAGAGAAGGCCCACAATTTCAAAAAGTCCGCTGGCACTTATCCCGTGGTAGCCTTGACTAATCATCACCAACGTGTCGCCAACTCCAAGATTCAGGTATTTTGCCAGTCCTTCACCCAGAAGGGCGCCTTTATCGCCGGTTTTCAGAAAACGGCCTTGTTTTACTTTTTGCGAAATTTTGGTGATCTGATCTTCGGCTTCAGGTTCGATGCCCATAACCATTGCCGGCTTGCTTTTTAAATGGTTTGCTGCCAGTGCAAACGACTCTACACGGTTTACAACCAATGTAACGTCATCTAACGACGCTATTTTTTCTTTAAGCTCGTTGGTAGCTTTGAAGCTGTTGTCGAGTGTGCGCTCGTCCCAATATGCTGTGTCTTGAACCTGTAGATAACCTGAATAGAATTTTACCGAATTTTCAATCATACTATCGTACGATCCTTCCTGCATCGATCGCATCCACGAGGCCAGTAGAACACTGAAAACGATAGAGGAAACAGCTATGATTGTACGTCGCCGGTTCCTCCACAGATTTCGCCAAGCTAGTTTTATATTTGTGTTCATGATATGGATTGATTTGTTGCAGGACTGAAGGACTGAATAACTGATATGTTGAAGGACTGAAGGATTGAAGGAGAGATAGTTTTTATTTTATATTTTGCTGTAGTATTCATTTTTTATTTTTTTGAATTTTTGCGCGCTGATGCCATTATTTTGAGTATTTCCATACTTTCCTGATGAAGGCGTTTTTTTTCAGGAGTATTGCTTAAATCGGATTCGATTAGTAGTTCTAACCACATTTCTGTTTCATCGGCTTCTTCCACCACGATGCTTAATTTGCTGAAGAACTCAGCTTTCGACCTGGCTCTGCATGCTGCCCTGTAATTTGCATAAACAGAACTTCCGGAACGAAGGAACTGATTTTTAATAATGTTTGCTTCCTGAGATTTTGGAAGTTCCTGGCAAAATGTTATCAGATTAAGCACAGACTTCTTTAGTCGAGCTTTCATTTCTTCCCTAAATCGAATATTTTCAGTCATGACTTATCTTTTTATACTTCAATTCTTAATTCACTCAGTCCATCAATTCTTCTGTCCTTCAGTCCTTATCTTATCCTTTTCATCTTCTGTTGAGAGAAAAATGACTCATCGATTTTTACATCGAAATCAATCTTATCGAAAATCAAAGTTGTTTTATGTCCTTCTTCATCTGCAGGAATCATTTCCAGGCGTGTTGGCATCACTCGGTCATCCATTTTTTTTATGTCCCTCAGAATCTCCGTGTTTACCAGGTACTCGTCTTCGTCGTAAAACTCTGCTTTTAACCAATGTCGTTCTTCTTTCGATATCCACATTATTACTTTGCCCCAAACAACCGCTGCATCGTCGTGTGGAATAAGCTGTATTTTGTAACACTGATAACCGCCAAATTCTTCTCCGCCCAGTAATTTCTGGTCGTAATCATCGGCCATTGATGATTCTTTTACCAGATCGTCGTTGGTGAAATCCGATCCCATCCATGACTGCATCATCATCGATGGCGGTATTTTAATCATTCGCTCGATGTTGGGGACCCAGTTCCACATTTCCTTATCACGTTTGAGAAAAACCTGTCCTTTTTCTTTTGCCGGTGCTGTAATGTATATCAGTGAATAGTTGTTACCAAGTGTCCAGTTTTTCATCGATACAGTTCGCGTCCACGACGGGCGTTCAATGATCATCGTTAATTCTCCAATGCTTGAGGTGCCCCTGAATTTTTCATCCGCTTGCCTGACAATGTTTTCAATATCGATATTCTGAGTATTTCCGGAAAAGGAACTGAAAATCAGTAGGAAAATAAAAACGATTTTTTCGGTGTGAGTTTTAAATGGTTTCATGGTGATGGTTATTTTAATCTGTTTTAATTATTTTCAAGCAGTTGTCGATTACAGCTTCTTCCAGTTTTTCTACAGGAAAAACATCGGGAGCCGCAACCATGTATAAAAACGCACCCTCTATCATGGCAGTAACAGCCATCAAATCTTTCTCCGGTTCTTTACTTCCGCTTGATACAATAAACTGGAAAAGCATTTCGAAAATTGGTCCCGCTTTTTCCTGGTATCTATCTGCAAAAGCCACCGAAACTTTGGGCTGAAGCAGTAGGGAGAAAAACAATTTCCAGTAGTGAAGGTTTTCCCTGACAAGGCGGAAATTCTCGTGGATAAAATATTTGAATTCATCCTCAATAAGAACGCCATCGTGGTTAATATCCAGGTTGTCGTAAATTTCATTAAACCCCTGTGTCATAATTTCGTCCAGAATTTCGTTTTTACTTCCGAAATAATTGTAGGTAAGTCCTTTCGAAATTTTTGCTTTAGCGGCAATCTGGCTTATGGAAGTGGCATGGAATCCGTTTTCAGCAAACAGTTCCAGTGCCGTATCCATAATTAGTTGTTTTTTCTGTTTTCTGATATCTTCGAATTGTTCTGGGCTCTTTGGCATTTATATTTATTTTTGATTGAACGTTTGGTCAAAGATATGAGGTAGCTTTTGTAAATCAAAATTTTCCGGAACAAAAATGACCAATTGGTCATTTAAAATAACTTAACACCTTGTTTTCAATTTTCGACTTTTTGGGTATTGGGTTCTGAAAGTCTCATTAAATAAAACCTTTTAGAATGAAAATTGGAGCGATTGCACTAATAGTTGCAAAGTAGTTTCAAATATCTTGCTTCCTTTAGCACGCGTAAAAATGCAGCGACGCATTCTAAAAAAACAGAACATCAGAATTTATGAGATTATTTGAAGGACACACTTTCCATATTCCGGTTTTAGGAGTTGGATACTCGTTAGACACACCAATTCATGTTGCACCTTACGGAATTTCGTCAGTTATTTCTTTAGTCGACGATGGACTAATAGAAAAGATGCGAGAGTTTTACTGCCAGAAGTTTGATTTGCCTTTTAAGGCGATCTCCAGAAAAGCAGAAGATTTTAGGGCAAAGCGAATTACCTCGTACCTGAATGTTGTGGAAGAAATTGTGAGTCATAAGTTCGAAGAGTTAAAGAAATCGTTTATAAACAGTGGCAGCGAATTGGATAAGTATTTAGATATGTTGCCTGATACTGAATCGATAAAAAGTAAATTCAGTTTGGGACTTAATGGCCGGAAAGCAGCAGAAGAGCTCTCAAACCGAATAAAAGAATTTATAACGCCTGGCTCGGTCGATGTAAATATTATGACTAAGCTCGATCAGGTAAATCAACGAAATGGTGAAGATTTGCCTATTGAGTACAACGATGCACATGCCGCTTTGCGGGGATTTGCGAATAGTAATCTAAGTTCGTCGTTGGTGCTTTCTGCCGGTATGAGTCCGCGGTTGTACAGCTATATTGAAAATTTTAGCGACTTTTTCCCAGATAAGGATGGGCAGATTAAAAAGAAGATTATTTTGAAAGTGAGTGATTTTCGCTCTGCTTTTGTTCAGGGGAAAATGCTGGCAGCAAAAGGCTTGTGGATTAGCGAATACCGAATAGAGTCGGGTGTTAATTGTGGTGGACATGCATTTCCTACTAATGGTATTCTATTGGGGCCAATACTCGAGGAATTCAAAGAAAACCGTCAACTCTTATTCGATACCTGCCTGAAAGCTTATTGTGCGGCACTTGAAAAGAAAGAATTGCCACAACCTGCTGTAGAGCCTGAATTATTGGTTTCGGCGCAGGGTGGGGTAGGCACCAACGAAGAGCATAACTTTTTGCTCGATCACTACAAAATGGATAGTGTAGGCTGGGGCTCGCCATTTATGCTGGTTCCCGAAGTGATTAGCATTGACAGGGATACCATGAATCTTTTGGCCGAAGGCAAAGAAAAGGACTACTATTATAGTGGTCTGTCGCCTTTAGGTGTGCCTTTCAATAGTATAAAAGGAGCGTCGATGAGTGTGAGACGACTTTCGCTGGCTGCCGACGGGAAAGCCGGTACACCTTGTACCAAAGGTTTTTTACGATACAATACCGAGTATACAGAGAAGCCTATTTGCACAGCCTCTCTCGAATATCAAAAAAAGAAACTGGAAGAACTTAATTCGATTGGTTTGTCGGAGTCAGACTACCAAAAGGCTTACGATAAGATAATAGAACCCGAGTGTTTGTGTGTTGGCCTGGCAACTTCTTCAAAGTTATCGAAGGGAATGAAGGTGCCCGAGAATGAAAAAGTAACGGTTTGCCCGGGACCTAATCTCGCTTATTTCTCAAAAATAGCATCGCTCAAAGAAATGGTGGATCATATTTACGGTAGAGCAAATATTCTGGATAATCTCGCTCGTCCGAACATGTTTATGAAAGAGATGAATATGTATCTTGATATTTTTAAAGAACGGGTAGAGAAATTTATGCACAATGCTGAGGATGCCAAAGAAAAAAGACAGCTTCTAAAATTTCAGGAGAATCTTTTTGACGGTATCGATTACTACAAAAAGCTGTTTGCTGAGAAAAAATCAGAAGTTGTTACTGAGCTTGATCGTTTGATCCGCAAATACCCGATATTAAACGTAAAGTTGAACTAGAGAACGGAAGTTGTTAACCCTCTATTTTCCTTTTCTCCATCTGAGTTTTCCGTTGGAAATAGGAAAAATACCTTCGTTTACAAATTTTACATCTTCAATAGAATAGAAGGCTTTGGGATTGGTGGTTTTAATTATGTTTTCCACCTTTTTTATCTCTGATCGTTTTATTATACTGTAGATAATACTAACATTCTGATTGCTTCCTTTGGCATTGTGATGGGTGATTCCATACCCCGCTTCCTTAAGATTCGAGATAAGTTCTCCCGCTTCGCGGCGGGTAATTATTTGAAGCTTCACAATACCAAAAGCCAGTTTCTCTTCAATTAATAACCCAACGTAGTTTCCTGTGGCAAAACCAGCAGCATAAGCAAAATAGCAGGTCCAGTTATCGAGATTTTCAAAAATCCGGGAAATGGCAATCAGCCAAATCAGTATCTCGAAAAACCCGAGGAAAGGAGCCCAGAATTTGTGGCCTTTTGATACCATAACAATGCGAATGGTGCCAAAACTAACGTCCATAATTCGCGAGAAAAAAATCAATCCGGGAAGCAGAACATATGTAAATAGTGTGCCGTCGTAAAAACTTGAATTCATGATGTGTCGCAATTATCTGTCGGAATGATAGAACGAAGTTACATTATTCTATTTATTCAGAGAAGAGTGATGCAATTTTCGAATAATGTTTTAGCTTAAATGTTTGCTTTAGAACTCTGATGTAAAATGAAAACGAATGTCTTTAAATTCATCCTGAGCCATTTGAAGAATAAAAGCCGAGTCGGCCATAAATACATCGCGCCCCAGTTTGTCTTTTGCCATTTTCTGGTGCTTTCGTTTTTTAAACTCGGTCAGTATTTTCGGATCATCACTTTCAATCCAGCAGGCTTTATGCATTTGCAGCGGCTCAAACCTACATTTGGCATTGTATTCATGCTCTAAACGATATTGAATGACTTCAAACTGAAGCTGCCCAACGGTTCCAATAATTTTCCTCCCGTTAAACGAACTTGTAAAGAGCTGTGCTACACCCTCATCCATTAGTTGGTCGATACCTTTTGCCAGTTGTTTCGATTTCATTGGGTCAGCATTTTCTACATAGCGGAACAATTCGGGAGAAAAGCTTGGCAAACCTTTATAGTGAATTTTTTCCCCATCGGTTAGCGTATCACCAATAATCAGGTTGCCGGTATCGGGTACCCCAATAATATCTCCCGGAAAGGCTTCTTCAACAATCTCTTTTTGAGAGGCCATAAATGCGGTAGGGCTTGAAATTCGGAAAGTTTTTCCAAGGCGAATGTTGTTGTACATTTTGTTACGTTCGAATCTTCCCGAACATATTTTCACAAAGGCAATCCGGCTCCTATGGTTTGGGTCGATATTAGCGTGAATTTTGAATATGAACCCGCTAAAACCTTTTTCTTCAGGTTTTACTTCGCGTTCTTCGGTTGCGCTGGGTTGAGGTGGCGGAGCAATTTGCACAAAAGCATCAAGCAGTTCCTGCACCCCGAAATTGTACAACGCACTACCAAAAAATACGGGAGCGAGATCGCCTGCCAGATACTCTTCATTGTTAAATTCAGGATAAATGCCTTCTACTAATTCAAGCTCTTCGCGCAACACATCAGCATCATCGCCAATATGGTCTTCCAAATGCGGATCCGAGAGGTCTTCAAACTTAATGCGTTCTTCAATCTCCTGGATATCCGGTTTAAACAGTTTTAGGCTACGATTAAAGATATTGTAAACACCTTTAAAGTCGGGGCCATTATTGATTGGCCAACTTAGCGGGCGAACTTTTATTTTTAGCTGATCTTCTACTTCGTCCATCAAACTGAAGGGATCCTGTGCCGGGCGATCCATTTTGTTTACAAAAACAATAACCGGCGTTTTACGCATCCGGCAAACATTCATCAGTTTCTCAGTTTGCGGTTCCACACCTTTTGCCGCATCAATTACAATAATAACACTGTCAACTGCGGTAAGAGTTCTAAACGTATCTTCCTGGAAATCCTGGTGACCGGGGGTGTCAAGAATATTCACTTTGTATCCGTTGTACTCAAACCCCATTACCGAAGTAGCCACCGAAATACCACGTTGGCGTTCAATTTCCATAAAGTCGGATGTAGCACCTTTCTTAATTTTATTGTTTTTAACGGCACCGGCCACGCGAATCGCCCCTCCAAAAAGAAGAAGTTTTTCGGTGAGTGTTGTTTTCCCGGCATCAGGGTGACTCACAATCCCAAAGGTACGACGGCGGTTTATTTCTTCCAGAAATGTCATTTTCAGCTTGTTTTGAATGCGGGCGCAAAATTAATAAAGATGTTGGAAGTAAAAAGCTTATACCGCAAGAGTTTGTAGACCGATATAATTGCCAGTAGAATTTGTTGCCAATGTTAATTGAAAGATACTTCCTCGATTTTTTTGTGCTTTGCCTTTTTTACGTTTTTCAGAGATTCAGAAATAAAATGCCAGTATGATTTGTGAAAACGTACGCTGGCCCTGCCGATAATTTCGTGATAAGGCATCGGAACATCGTTGGGGTGGAATTTGAGCGGCTGCATGTCTTCATACAATGCCGGAACTTCCGGATGAAATTGAACAGCAAACACATTTTTGTATTTATTATGTGCTATTCCTTCTACTATTTTACCGTCGGGCGAAAGTGCAGTAACAGCAAAGCCTTTTCCTATTTTATCTGCTGCCTGATGATGGGAACTCAAAATTCGCGTAGTTACATACTTTCTGGTTTTAACGGCTTCGCCAAAAAACGGATGGTCGGTAAATTGAATGGTGTGCAGGTTGATGCCCATAAAATTGTCGTCGTCAGAAATTTCCTGCCAGTAATTGCGGTGCAAATTCTCGCGGCCAATATTTACAGTTTCTTCGGCAGTTTCGGCTCCATAAATCTCCGACGGAATATCCTGAATTAAAGTTCCTCCGGTAGCTACATTCATGGTTTGCATACCTAAACAAAAACCGGTGATAAGATAATCCGGACGGTCTTCCAGAAATGGTTTTATGTTTTCGTTTTGGTAACCACCAAGTAAATGAAAAAGGAAACTGGCTTCGAAATAATGGCGCTCAGGATCAGTGACCACCGACTTTGTATTTTCTTCGCCATAAACTGAAGGAGGAATATCGGGCCCGCCAAAGAAGATAACGCCAATCGAGTTATCAAACATTTTTCTAAATTGAGCACTTATTTCATTGTTCTCAAACAAATTGTCTTCAGTAAGATTGCCTTTAATTGCTTGTAAATGATAGCGACTTAGCTTATTCTCTTCGATATACGCTTTGGTTTTGTCGAAGTCGTACTTCTGATCTTCAAAATAAACGCCAACAAATTCAACCTTATTTTTTACATCGAAAATATCATGGCTTGTAAGGTATTCAATAGTTTCTACCCTTGAGATAGTGGGATCGCACAAAAGTACATACCGTTTTTTTGCGTTGAAATCCGTATCAAAAAAGTCTTGAGCATAGGTATTTGCCAAAAACGCAAACACAAACAAAAAGGAAAATAATTTTCTCATGATATTTTGTTTTGAAGGGTTCAAATATAATGGATAGTTCTGTTTATATCAATTGCAAATTAATCATAATCAAGCTTCGTAAAAGTTGTTAATCTTAGTACATTTGTGCAAACGACAAAAAAGATTAGTATGAAATTCAATTTTAAGACTTCCTACGTAGTGATAGGTGTGATTATTTTAATTGTGCTATTACTGTTTGGTGGAAAGATGTTTCTGATTATAGAATCCGGAGAGCGAGGAGTGGTTTTCCGTCCGTATACAACTGGTTTAGACAAAGACAATATTTATGGTGAAGGTTTCCACATTATAGCACCGTGGAACGATATGTACATATACAATGTGCGCGAGCAACAGCGCGAAGAAACAATGGATGTATTGGATAAAAACGGTTTGTCGGTTAGTATGGATGTTACGGTTCGTTTTAATCCCAGCTTCGATAAAATCGGATTTTTGCACGAGCAGTTTGGAGTGAATTTTGTAAATGTACTGGTAATTCCCGAAGTGCGTTCATCAGTTCGTCAGGTAGCGGGACGTTATACTGCCGAAGAGATATATTCGACAAAAAGAGCGGAAGTTGAGCAGGCAATTATTGAGGAAACGAGACAGACTCTTGGTGAGAATTTTATTGCAATGAAAGCATTACTGATTCGTTCGATAAATCTTCCAGCTCAGATTAAAACAGCAATTGAGAGTAAGCTGCAACAGGAACAGGAAGCACTGGCCTATGAGTTCAAGTTGAAACGAGAAGAGTCGGAAGCTGAGCGTCGCAGGATTGAGGCCGAGGGGATTGCCAATTACAACCGTATTATCAATGCCAGTTTAACAGAAGAAATTTTAAAACAACGTGGTATTGAAGCTACTCAGGAATTGGTAAACTCGCCAAACTCAAAAGTAATAATTATTGGTAGTGGTAAAGATGGTTTGCCTTTAATTTTAGGAGGCAACTAATCATCAGAAGGATATTTGACAGGCTGGTTTTTCCAGCCTTTTTTTATGAATAGTAAGGAGAGTAAGCATTTACTCACTGTCGCTTCTTAAATGTTACTGTTCAACATTGGTGAAAAATCCGAAAACTAATAATTGAGAAGTGACGATAGATGTGAATGGTAGACTCAGGAAACAATATTAAGTTATGAGAAAAATCAAAAATCCCTGGAAAGATCCAAAGAATATTGGCGACTATAATTGTTTTGCTTGTTCGCCATATAACAATGCAGGTTTACAACTCGAATTTTGGGAAGATGGTGAGGATATTGTAACCAAGTGGGATCCTAACCGGATATACGAGGGCTGGATTGGCGTTTTGCACGGAGGAATTCAAGCTACTTTGCTCGACGAGATTGGCGGATGGGTTGTGATGTTAAAGTTAAAAACCACCGGAGTAACCTCCGAAATGAACGTTCAATACTTAAAGCCTGTAAAAGTATCGAGTGGAATGGTAACTGTTCGCGGGCGTATTGAGTCTTCTGAAGGACGGATCACAAAAATTTCGGCATCGTTATATAACGGGGCAGGAGAGGAATGTGCAAAAGCTAACCTATCCTACTTCGTATTTCCGGAGAATGTAGCCAAAAGAAGGTATAATTACCCCGGAATAGAGGCATTTTACGATGGCGAAAACGAATAAGAATGAACCACCGTCAGGGCATTTTATAACGAGAATTACTTAGTCTTCGAACTCGTCGTCAGATAAGTAGTCGACGAGTTCATCATTATCATCATAATCGTCATAAATGGAGTACTTGTTTTTAGAAGAGCCTTTTTCGCGGAATGGAGAAGCTTTTTTTTGTCTCCTGTCGAATTTGTCAAGATCGGAGAAGTTTTTCCGTTTTTCTTTCTTTTTCATCACATAAAATGCATTAGACCTTTTGATTTACGAAGCTGTTATTTTTTATGTTACAGTTTATCTGTTTATCAGTAAGGTAAATGGAAATTATTTTCTTTTTTAAAATTTGTATTTTGGGGCAAAATAGGAAAAAAAGTAATTCAAAAAAATACCAGAGAAAATAAAATTTCGTATTAAGAATGAAATCGTAATTTATTAGTAATGAGGTATAATAAGCTAGTTTTTTGTTTGCTGTTTGTTTTGGGGTTTACGTTTTTGGGGAATGCGCAAGGCTCCAAACGGGTAGAAAAGATGTTTGAGGCAGCAAAAACTTTGTATTCTCAAAACAACTACTCCAAATCTCTAGAGCTTTGTGACGAGATAATTCGGCTGGATGATGGGTATGCCAATGCGCATTTATTAATGGCCGAGATGTACAAAGACATGGACTCTACAAGGCTTGAGATTGTTCACCTCACAAAGGCACAGAAGACTAGCGATAACGCACTAATCGATTTTCGATTGGGAGAAGCTTTCTATGCCTTAGGTATGTATTCTGAAGCTTTAAGTTTTTACGAGAAATACAAGGGAAACAAGGATATTCCTGAAAAACGGCAGTTTTTGTTGGCTTGCAAAATGGCCAGCTGTAAGTTTGCTATTCAATCCATAAAGAATCCGGTAGAGTTTGATCCTAATAATATGGGAGACCATATAAACAGTTCGAACGATGAGTACTGGCCAACTCCTACTTTAGATGGGCGGCATTTGGTATTTACCCGCTTAATGAAAGATTCTGTTTATCGTCCTCAAGAAGACTTTTTTATGGTAGAACTCGATTCGCTGGAGTGGGATGCTAAGCCGATGAACGAAGTGAATACGATGGATAACGAGGGCGCCCAAACGTTATCAGCTGATTCTAAAATTATGTTTTTTACAGCTTGTAACCGAACTGAGGGATTTGGAAGTTGCGATATCTTCTTTTCGCGTTTTATAAACGGAAAATGGACCGAACCGCGTAACGCTGGAGAACCGCTTAATACACGTTCGTGGGAAGCACAACCGTCGTTGTCATCCGATAATCAGTTTCTATACTTTTCGAGCAATCGGCCGGGAGGAAAAGGAAAAAAAGATATCTGGCGAATTGAGTTTTTTGGGTTTTCGGAGAGTGGAAATCCGAAATGGGGGAAACCCGAAAACCTTGAAGCTATAAATACCGTTGGTGACGAGATTTCGCCTTTTATTCATGCCAATAATCGTAATTTCTATTTTGCATCAGATACGCACATTGGAATGGGGGGACTTGATTTGTACTCCTGTCTTATTGACGAGAATGGAACAATTAGCGAGCTGAAAAATATGGGGTACCCAATTAATACCTATAAGGATGATATGGGGTTAACGATTAGCTCAATCGGAAATATCGCTTATTTTTCTTCGGCACGGGAAACCGATAAAGGCCTCGATATTTTTTCGTTTAACCTTGATAGGGGCTTGCAACCTCAGCCTGTAACTTATGTAAAAGCAACCGTTCGGAACAAAAAAACGCAACAGCCATTAGCGGCCAATATCGAATTAGTGAATTTAAATTCGATGAACGGGAAAAGTCAGATTCAGCGAGCCGACGAGAACGGAGAGGTGATGCTTGCTTTACCACTTCGGCGAAACTACGCATTTAACGTTTCAGAAGATGGCTACCTTTTTTACTCGCAATCGATGCAGTTGGCCAATGAGAACAATATTACCGATCCTATTATTCTGGATATTGATCTTGAGCCAATTGAAGTTGGTGCGCAGATGGAACTGTACAATATTTATTACGAAACCGACTCTTTCAGGATATTGCCGCAGTCGAAACCGGAGCTGAATAAGTTGGTTGATTTCTTAACGAATAACCGGGGATTGAAAGTAGAGATACAGGGCCATACCGATAGTTCCGGTAACCCGGAAAGTAACATGGAGCTTTCAAAACGAAGGGCTAAATCTGTAGTAGATTACCTTGTAGAGAATAATATTTCAGTATCGAGGCTCGAGTTTGACGGATACGGTGATACGAAACCTATTGCAAGTAATGAAACTTCGGAAGGCCGTCGTCAGAACCGTAGAACTACCATAAAGATTACAGCAAAGTAGAGTGTTGATGAAGAACATTGAGCGTATTGACCACGAGTCGGGAGTTCCTAAGTACAAGCAAGTTGTTGATTTAATTATTTCGGATATTGAAGCCGGAATTTTTAAGAGTGGACAACGTGTTCCGTCGATAAATGAAACAAGTGAAGAGTTGCTAATTTCGCGCGATACAGTTGAAAAGGCGTACGTTTACCTGCGAAAAAACGGTATCCTTTCTTCGGTTCGGGGAAAAGGTTATTATGTGAATCAGGTAAATCTGCACAAGACGATAAAAGTGGCGCTGGTGATTAATAAACTGAGTAATTACAAGCGTAGCCTGTATTATTCGTTTGTTGATACCATGGGTAAAAAGGCTGATGTTGATGTATTTATCTATAATTACAATATTGAGAAGTTTGAGGAGATAATCGATAATCAGCAGAAAAACTATGATTTTTTTGTAATCCTGCCGCAGTTTTACGAAGAGGAAGAAAAAGGTGCAGAGTTGATTCGTAAACTGCCCAAACAAAAGGTATTGTTGATCGATCGAAACCTTGATGTGTTGAAGGATTATCCGGTTGTGTATCAGGAGTTTGAAAAAGATATTCAAGCCGCCCTTGGACAGGGGATTGATCTGCTGCGAAAATATGACAAGGTACATCTTGTTTTCCCAACCGCCGAAAACTATTCAAAAAATATACTTCGGGGCTTTCAGATATTTTGCCAGGTAAACGGTCTCGATTTCTCGATAATCAATCAGTTAGATCAAAACGACGTAAAAATGAGTCAGGCGTATGTGCTGGTATCAGACGATGACCTATACCATTTTGTGAAGATCAGCAAAGCGAACGGCTGGAAACTTGGTCGCGATGTTGGTGTAGTTGCCTATAATGATAACTCGGTAAAAGAAATTCTGGAAGATGGAATTACTACTATCACAACAAACCATAATGAAATTGGCCGGATAGCAGCCGAAATGATCCTTAATAAAGATTTCAAGCGCATAAAAAGTCCTTTTACTTTTATCAAAAGAAATTCATTATAATTATTGATGATTTTCTTTTTCTAGCAAACCAATGGTAAGTGTCAGGAAGAAGTTACGTGGAAGTCCGGGGTAATAGTAGCGAGGAGTATTTCCGCCAAACGAAGGAGCATTTACTGCCAGCATTGATGCATAGTGCACATCAAAAACATTCTGAAGTCCTCCTTTAAGTTGCAGCAAGGCCCATCCTTTTCGCAGTTTGTATTGTATTTCAATATTTGTGATTCCAAAAGCATCAGAAAAACCCGAATTTGCATCGTTTACCGGCATTTCTCCGGTGTAGCGATACCAACCGTGCAACGACAGGCCTTTTGTGGGATAAAAAAATGCTGCAAGCAGATATTGTTTTTTTGCCGTTCCGGGTAGAAGCTTTCCTGAGTAATTGTTGCCATTGTCGATAAATTCATCAAAATGGTAGTCGGCCAAAGTTGCATTAGCGTGCAACCTGAGAAGAGGAGTATTGTCTAAAAGGATCGTATTCCAATCGAGTTCAGCTTCAAGTCCCGGGTGCACCGATTTGCCTGCATTTATACCAATATAGGCATCTTCACCGGTTCGGCGGGCAACAAGCAGGTTGTCGATATAAATGCGGTAATAGCTTGCCGAAATCTGAAGTCGGTTTTCAATTTGCGAGCGAAACCCCATTTCAAAACTCCAGCCCGATTCCGGTTTTATATCGGTGTTAATTTCGCCTTCAGGAAGTAAAGTTTCTTCAAAAGAAGGAGTGGAAAACCCATGGCTGACATTTGTGAAAATTGAATGTCCTTTGGCGAGGAGTAAGTTAAGTCCAATACGTGGCGACAACACTGGTTTATAATTATGATCTCCGGATTGATCGCCATTTTCCGTAAAATGGTCGGAGTAATAGAAGCGTGTTAAGTTGCCGTTTATTCCTGCGGAGAAAAATACTTTATCATTAAAACTCGATTCCATTTGCAGAAATAAGTTTTCGTATTGTCGTTTTTCGTTGTTGTCTGAAATTAATTCGTAGGTCTCGTTATTGGCCGTACTCCAATCAAAGTTTTCCCGGTACATTTCAAAACCGGAAGTAAATACAAAGCGGGTTCGTTCAAATATCAGTGTTTTTTGTGCTTCGGCACGCCATGCAATATAATGAGACGACTCATCCAGAAAATTAAACGGACGAAGTTCTTCCAGCGTTTTTACACTTCCCACTACCGATACAGCTACTTTCCCATCCCATGGCGTATAGCGGTTTAACGAAACGCCCATTTGTGCCTTAGAATATTGCTCGTAGCCGTTTGCATCAAGCCAGTTAGTTGCTGCACTTTCGGGTGATGTTTCAAATGTTTCGAAATCGAGCGAACTTGGTATATAAGCTTTCATTTTTGTTCCGTTGATCAGAATCTGTAGGTCGGTGTTTTCCGAAAGGTCGTATGTATTGTTCAGGAAAATATTTCCACGTTTTGTATTGTTGTTTTCCCGGTAACCGTCGCTTTGCAGATAAGAACCCAGGGCAAACACTTTTAGTTTTCCGGTATTTACTCCTGCAGTAAGCGTGTTTTTTATCGTACCAAAAGAGGCTGTGATACTTTGATTTTGCACAAAATCTTTTACTATACTTTTCGGGTGAAAAAGTATAACTCCGGCTAGTCCGGCACCATATAAACTCGATGACGGACCTTTTATAATTTCTACTCGTTGAATAGCCAAATTCTCCAGGTCTTCCAGAGTGGTTTCTCCGTCGCCTGTAGTTAAAGGAATTTCACCAAAGTAGGCTTTTATTTTGTTGGTGCCGTATGGTGTTCTCGATCCGATTCCCCGGATTGTAAGTCGGTTGGTATTTAGTGTGCCATGGTGCATCAGTATTCCGGGAATCTGATTTAAGGCTTCTACAGGTGTTAGTGCATCTCCGTTTTCCAACTGTTCGGGTAGTATGAGGTTGATTGGGGCAGGAGTGTTAAACAGGTTGTAAGGCGAACGAAATGCTGTTACTGTAATTTCTTCTATTTGGTCGTTTAATAAGGTTGTGTCTTGTTGTGAAACCGGATTTTGAGCCCACGCTTTTAGGCTGTACAATAGAAACAATACAGCGAAAGAAAAAAGTAATTTGTTGGAAACCGGTTTCATTAGCCCTGCTTGTTTCTGTTTTCATTTCAAAGTTACGAAAATCAATGAATAGGGAGAATATGGGCATAAAAAAGCCCACCTAAAAAAGGCAGGCTTTCTGTTATTGAATTATTTTTAATCCATGCTGTCAAGTAGTGCATCCCTTTCTTTCAGAAATTCTGAAAGACGTTCGATTGGGTCGCGGGTGATGGCCACTCGTCCCGACCGGATAAACTGCATCACTTTAAATTTATTGAGCTCTTCGAAAAGTGCCTGTGTTTCTTCTTTATGGCCTGTTTTTTCGATTACCACATAATCTTTGGTAATTTCCAAGATACGAGCACCTGCGTTACGTACAATATGTTCGATGTCGTCACTTTCGTAAATTGGTTCTATCGGCACTTTATATAAAGCAATTTCCTGGTATACCATTTCTTCGTTTGAATGGTAAAATGCCTTCAGAATATCGATCTGTTTTTCGAGCTGGCTTACCACTTTTTTAACTTGTACTTCTGTTTCAGTAATTACAATGGTGAATTTAAAAATACCTTGTATTGCTGATTCCGAAACTGTTAGGCTATCTATATTGATTTTTCGCCGGGTAAACATTATTGTTATTCGTGCAAGTAATCCAATATGGTTCTCGGAATATACTGATATGATGTATTCTTTTCTCATTTTCTAAAGTTTTAATTTTCTGAGTTGGTTTAAGGTTCAAGCAATACGTCTGAAACTGATGCTCCTGTTGGTACCATCGGGAATACATTATCCTCTTTTTCGATAACTACTTCCAGCAAATAAGGACCATCGTGGTCTATCATTCTCTGAACGCCGGCTTCAAGGTCTTCTCGTTTTTCGACTTTGTGCCCTTCAATTCCAAATCCCTTTCCGATCATAATGAAATCAGGATTATGTAATTCGGTAAAAGAGTAGCGCTTATCAAAAAACAATTGTTGCCACTGGCGTACCATACCGAGGAAGTTGTTATTCAGAATTATAATTTTTACCGGTAGCTTATTTTGTGCAATGGTTCCCAATTCCTGGATGGTCATCTGGAATCCACCGTCGCCAATTACTGCGATAACAGTTCGGTCGGGAGCGCCAAGCTGGGCTCCCATACTGGCCGGAAGACAGAACCCCATGGTTCCCAAACCTCCGGAAGTAACATTGCTGCGCGAAGTTTTAAATTTGAAGTAGCGCTGTGCAATCATTTGGTGTTGTCCAACGTCGGTTACCAAAATTGCGTCGTTGTTGGTTTTTTCTGATGCCAGACGAATAACCTCACCCATGGTCAATCCTGGTTTGGTTGGATAAAGATCTTTGTTGATCACTTTTTCATTTTCAATTTGCATGCACTTGTTGAATTCTTCCAACCATTCAGTGTGGCTGTTCTCTTTCACATTTGCAGTAAGCATTTTTAGTGCTTTTTTGGCATCACCAACAACTTTTACATCTGTTTTGATAATCTTATCTACTTCCGCCGGATCGATCTCAAGATGAATAATTTTTGCATTTTTTGCATATTCGCTAACTTTCCCTGTCACCCGATCATCGAAACGCATGCCCACCGCAATAATTAAATCGGCTTCATTTGTGAGCAGGTTTGGACCATAATTTCCATGCATACCTAACATTCCAACATTCTGGGGATGATCGCTTGGTAAGGCTGAAAGTCCCATAAGAGTCCATGCTGCCGGAATACCGGTTTTTTCGACAAAGGCCTTCAATTCTTCCTCTGCACGACCAATGATAATCCCGTGTCCAAATAATAACATCGGTTTTTTCGCTTTGTCGATTAAATCGGCAGCAGCTTTTACCTGGTGCGGATCCACTGGCATTTCCGGAAGATAGGATCGTATTTTCTTGCATTTTTTGTATTCAAAATCAAGTTCGCCAAATTGTGCATCTTTGGTCAGGTCGATTAGTACCGGCCCCGGACGTCCTGAATTCGCAATGTAAAAAGCCTGAGCTATTGCCTCCGGAATTTCCTCGGGTGTGGTTACCTGGTAGTTCCATTTTGTTACCGTAATGGACATCCCAACAATGTCTGATTCCTGAAAAGCATCGGTTCCCAGAAGAGGTGAAGCAACCTGACCTGTTATGCAGACCAGAGGTGTTGAGTCGATCATGGCATCAGCAATTCCTGTCATCAGATTGGTTGCACCCGGGCCTGACGTTGCAAAGCAGATACCGGGTCTTCCGGTGACTCTTGCATAGCCCTGAGCACCATGTATGGCTCCCTGCTCGTGACGGGTAAGAATATGTTTTACATTTTTGTCGAAGTCATACAAAGCATCGTAAACAGGCATAATCGCACCCCCGGGATAACCAAAAATGGTATCTACTCCTTCTTCCAGTAAAGAAAGAATCAATGCTTGCGAACCAGTAACTCTTTTTGCTGTCATATTTATTTGATTTTTTCGCCAACCGAATGGCGATGTCTGTAATTTATTTTGTCTTTCTTTTATTTAATCAATTAATCGAATAGCTCCCAAATCGGCTGATGATACCAGGCTTGCATAGGCTTTTAAGGCTTTTGAAACTTTGCGTTCCCTGGTCTCTGGCTTCCATGCTTTAGCTCCTTTAGCTTCTTCTGCTTTTCGGCGGTTTGCCAATTCTTCGTCAGAAATTAGCAGATTGATGGAACGGGCTGTGATATCAATTTCAATTTTATCGTTGTTGTTAATCAAGCCAATCGCACCGCCTCCGGCAGCTTCGGGAGATACATGCCCGATAGAAAGCCCTGATGTACCTCCGGAAAAACGCCCGTCGGTAATAAGTGCACAGTCTTTATCAAGCTGCATTGATTTTAGGTACGAAGTAGGATAGAGCATTTCCTGCATTCCCGGGCCGCCTTTCGGCCCTTCGTAACGAATTACAATTACATCTCCTTTTTGAACTATTTCGCCTAAGATTCCATTTACAGCATCTTCCTGTGAATCGAAAACCTTTGCAGTTCCTGTAAATTTAAAGATCGATTGATCAACACCTGCCGTTTTTACAATACAGCCTTTTTCTGCTATATTGCCAAACAATACAGCCAAACCACCATCTTTGTTATAGGCATGTTCAATATCCCGAATACAACCTTTTTCACGGTCAGTATCCAATTCTTTATAAACACTTTCCTGAGATCCCATTACAAGGTTTCGTCCTCCGCCAGGTGCCGATTTGAATTTTCTTATTGCTTCGTCGCTAACACTTGAACTAGTTATGTCGAATGCAGAGATCGCTTCACCAAGTGTTTTTCCGTCGATGCGGTTTACTTCGGTTTCAAGCAAGTTTCCTTTGTTAAGTTCTGCCAATATTGATAAAATGCCACCGGCCCGGTTTACATCCTGGATATGGTAGTGCGAGTTTGGTGCTACTTTACAAAGGTTTGGTGTTTGCCTCGAAAGCTGGTCGATGTCACTCATTGAAAATTCAACGCTTGCTTCATGAGCAATAGCCAATAAATGAAGTACAGTATTGGTTGAGCCTCCCATGGCAATATCCAGTTTCATTGCATTTAAAAATGCTTCCCGGGTTGCAATACTTCGTGGGAGTACGCTGCTGTCTCCTTCGTAATAATAGATATTTGTTGCTGCAATTATTTTTTCAACTGCTTCTTCGAATAAGTGTTTGCGATTGGCGTGAGTGGCAACAATTGTTCCGTTTCCAGGCAATGCAATTCCAATTGCCTCAGCAAGACAGTTCATGGAGTTTGCCGTGAACATTCCCGAGCAGGAACCGCAAGTAGGGCAGGCGTTTTCTTCAACACGAGTTAGGTATTCGTCCGAAACAGTACTGTCGGCAGCCATTACCATCGCATCAACTAAATCTAAATATTTATCGTCAACTTCGCCGGCTTCCATTGGCCCGCCCGATACAAATATTGCTGGAATGTTAAGGCGCATAGCTCCCATCATCATTCCTGGAGTAATTTTGTCGCAATTTGAAATACAGATCATTGCATCCACTTTGTGCGCATTACACATGTATTCTACACTGTCAGCAATCACATCGCGCGATGGTAGCGAATATAACATGCCATCGTGTCCCATTGCAATTCCGTCATCAACTGCGATTGTGTTGAATTCAGCGGCAAAATACCCGTGTTTTTCAATTAAGCCTTTTAAATATTGCCCGATATCGTGGAGATGAGCATGACCCGGAACAAACTGTGTGAATGAATTTACGATGGCAATCATTGGTTTACCAAATTGCTCTTCTTTTACACCATTTGCTCGCCAAAGGCTTCTTGCACCTGCCATTCGACGACCTTTTGTTGTTGTATCACTACGTAATGGAATCTGCATACTATTTTGTCTTTTTCTATCTGTTTTATATTAAAAAAGCCTTTCTCTATTTTTTGAGAAAGGCTTGTAAATATCTTTTCAGTTTATAACATGAGCTAGCCTTCCTCAGAAAATCCAAGAATGACAACTAGAAGGACGCTAATGTTATTAATTACTCTCATTGTTCTGTTTTGAGTTCGAAAGCAAATGTAAAAATTATAATTAATAAGCAAAACGATTTCAAGCTAAAATGCGCTTTTTTTGCTTAATTTTAAATTTTAGGTTCGTTTTGCTTATAGTTTGATGTTTTGTTGTTCGGGTTTTATGTAAGTTGTAAGAATAAACATATTGCCCTTTCGAATATGTCTTTAAAAAGGAAAAAGAAAGTTACCCCACTTTGTTTAAGGAGAAAGATTTTATTGTTAAATAGTACTTTATTCTACTTGTAGTCGAAAAATACTAAATTATGGGAAAGCTTTCAAAAGTAGTTTTACTTATTACTTAGTTGATAAATCTATTTAGAAAACGACTCTTTTAACGCCAGCATTTTTATAGCTGTTACTGCAGCTTCGTCACCTTTGTTGCCGAGTTTACCTCCGGCACGGTCTAAAGCTTGCTGTTCGTCATTTGTTGTCAGAACCCCAAAAATGAAAGGTTTGTTGTATTTCAAATTCAAATCTTTTGTGCCTTGGGTAACTCCTTCGCAGATATAATCAAAATGTCGGGTTTCGCCTTGTATTACACAACCCAGCAAAATTACTGCATCAACATTATCCAACTCAGCAAAAAATTGTCCTCCAAGCGGAAGTTCAAATGTGCCTGGTACATATTTAATTGAAATATTCTCTTCCGGTGCACCGTGTTTTTTTAATGTATCAACGGCTCCCTGCGCGAGTGCTGATGTTATTTCCCAGTTCCATTCGGCTACTACAATACCTAATTTCATATTCTCTGCACTTGGTACAGAATTGATGTCGTATGCTGATAAATCTTTTGTTGCCATAATTCTATAAAATAAAAAACCCCTCCGAAGAGGGGCTAATTTATCGATTTTTCTTCAATCTAGTTCAATTTTATTTTCGCTCGTGCAATGTAACGATCAACGTTAGTTGCTTCGTTCGACTCAGGATATTTTGATTTTATTTCCTGATAAACTGCAATAGCATTTTCCAATTCGTCTTGTGTTTCCATTAGCTTCGCAGCTTTCATCATATAAACAGGAGCTGTTAAAGCATTGTCCGACATAGTGTAAGCTTTTTTATAGTGTTTTAAAGCTGTATCGGTCTCGCCTAATTCAAGGTATGCGTCACCTTTTGCACCTTCTGCTACCGGAGCTAAAAGAAGATCATCGGTTTCAAAATCATTCAAATAATCCAATGCTTCTTCAAACTGTCCAAGGTGTAGGTAAGAAATTCCCAGATAGTAATCAGAACGATTCGCTGCCTTTGTCATTCCGTACTCGTCAACAATATCTAAAAAACCAAGATAGTTTCCGTCGCCGTTAATAGCCAGGTTAAATGAATCTTTTTCAAAATAATCTATAGCCATAAACATTTGCGAATTAGCCTCTGTTTCTTTTGGCTGGAGATAAAATTTACTAAATCCGAGATAACCTGCTACAACTAAAATAATAGCACCTACCACATAAGTAATAATTTTCTGATTATCCTCGATGAACTGTTCGGTTTTTGTTAACGCGCTTTCAAGTTCTTGTAAATTATCAACCTGTTCAGTTTTTTTCTTAGCCATCTTGTTCTTTTTCAAAATTGTGCCGCAAAAATAGTCTTTTTTTCAAAATTGCTTAAAGTATGTTCCTTTTATTTTGAAGAATAATCAACATAAAAGTGTTAATCGCTGCTTTTTACCAACAAAACCCAAAAATGCAGCCATTTTTAATAGTTTTGTACAAGTTTAAACAATGCCGAAAAAATGCGCATCGAAGAAATTTCAATAGTTAATTTTAAGAATATCAATGAGGTGAATACTCGGTTTTCACCCAAATTAAATTGTTTTATCGGAAAAAATGGAGCTGGTAAAACAAATATGCTTGATGCTATTTATTATCTTTCTTTTTGTAAGAGTTTTTTTAATTCCAGCGATCAGCTGAATATCAATCACTACGAAAAGTATTTTATGTTGAACGGAACTTACGAACGCATGAGTTCTTTCGAGAATATTTCGTGTGGATTGCAGCAGGGACAAAAAAAACAGTTTAAACGCAATACAAAACCCTACAAAAAACTTCAGGAGCACATTGGACTGCTTCCGTTGGTAATGATTTCACCATCTGATACTGAACTGATTCTTGGAGGAAGTGATGAACGCCGAAAATTTATGGATGGCGTTATTTCTCAATATAATCAGGGATACCTTGATGATTTATTAAAATATAACCGGGCTTTACTTCAACGTAATAATTTACTAAAACAGTTTGCTGCTGATCGCTATTTCGACGAGGAATTACTCGCGATTTGGGACAATCAATTAATAGAATACGGAACACGGATTCATGAACAGCGTGCAACCTTTGTAAAAAAGCTAATACCGGTTTTCCAGCGTTATTATACTTTTATTTCGCAGGGAAATGAGCAGGTTGAATTAGTTCATAACTCAGTTTTGTATGAACAGGATTTTGAAAGCAACCTGAAAAACGCCCTGCAAAAAGACCGCATTGTTCAGCATACAACCGTTGGTATTCATAAAGATGATCTTTTATTACTACTGGGCGAGCATCCGATAAAGAAGCTGGGCTCGCAAGGTCAAATGAAAACTTATTTGGTAGCATTAAAAATGGCTCAGTTTGAATTTATAAAAGAGATTTCAGGCTTGAAACCTATTCTTTTGCTCGATGATATTTTTGATAAACTGGATCAGCACCGGGTAGAGCAAATTGTTGCCACAGTTGCGGGCGAACAGTTTGGTCAGATATTTATAACAGACACTAATCGCGAACATCTGGATTCTATTATCAAAAAAATTGAGACTGATTTTCGTATTTTTAAAGTTGAAAACGGAGAAGTGGAGTTGGCAAAATGAGAAGAAGTAACACGCAATCGCTTAGCGATGTTTTAAAAGAATATATTGAGCAAAACCGCATCGACCGAAAACTAAAAGAGGTTGATGTTGTGGAAGGGTGGGAGAATCTACTCGGAAAAACCATTGCCCATTACACCCGGAATATTTATATCCGAAACAGAATTCTTTATGTCGAGATTAGTTCGGCAGTAGTTAAGAACGAACTGTTTTTAATGCGCGACGAAATTTGCCGGCGCATTAATCAAAATGCCGGCGACGAAATTGTTCAACGCATAGTCTTCAAATAATTCAGGTGTTAAAATCGTTCTGTTTGCGAAAAGAAGAAGTCGGCTTCAATTTTTGCATTTTCATCAGAATCCGAGCCATGTACAGCATTTTCTGTCATGTTCGAAGCATAACGTTTTCTAATGGTACCTTCCGCTGCGTTTTCCGGATTGGTGGCCCCAATTAACGACCGATAGTCTTCAACTGCGTTTTCTTTTTCAAGGATCGCAGCCACAATTGGTCCCGAGCTCATGAAATTTACAAGCTTTTCGTAAAACGGTTTCCCTTTATGCACTGTGTAAAACATGGCTGCCTGTTCCTTTGAAAGTTTTGTGAATTTCATTGCCTTGATAACAAAACCTCCTTCATTTATCATTTTCAGGATTGGCCCAATATGGTTGCTCTGTACAGAAGTTGGTTTGATCATTGTGAAGGTTAAATTGCCTGCCATAACTTATTTATTATGTTTTGTTCGTATACAATGATACTAAAAATAGGGTTATTTAACAGCTTCTGCCGCTTAAGAATTAGTATATTTGTCCCTTCAAAAAAATAAAGATTTGGAAAATACTGAATTACAGATTTTTAAAGATATTGAGAAGACGCTTTCTTCCGCAAAAAAAATATGCATAGTTCCACACGAAAACCCGGATGGAGATGCAATTGGATCTGCGCTTGGTTTAGGGCAGGTTTTGAAAAATGCGGGTAAGGAAGTTGCGGTTGTCCCTGTAAACGACTATCCCGGATTTTTGAAGTGGTTTGCTGCCGATGTACCGGTTTATATTTACGAACGGGAGAAGAAAAAAGCCAAACAATTTTTGTTTGATGCTGATGTGTTGATTTGCGTTGATTTTAACGAAGAGAAAAGAGCCGGACATTTGGAGAAACTGATTCATGGCTTTGAGAAAACCAAGGTGCTGATTGATCATCATCCGCATCCAAAGGCATTTTGTAATTACACGGTGTCTGAGACTCAATATAGTTCTACTGCAGAGTTGGTTGTAGATGTACTGGCTCAAATCAATATGACTTTAAATCTCGATTCAAAAGCTGCAGAGGCACTCTACACTGGTATTTTAACCGATACCGGAGGTTTTAGTCATAATACATCTAAAAATACTTTTCGGGTAGTATCCGAATTGTTGGAGCACGGAATAGATACTGATAAAATTCAATCGGCCGTTTTTCATAATTTTTCAGCAGATAGGTTAAAATTATTGGGTTATTGTTTACACGAAAAGATGGTTGTTTTCCCGGAATACAGGGCAGCATTTATAAGCATTACAAAGGAAGAATTAGAATGGTTTAATTTTAAACCAGGTGATACAGAAGGATTTGTGAATTATCCTTTGTCGATTAATAATATTGTGTTTAGCGCTCTTTTTATTGAAAAAGATGAATATGTAAAAGCTTCGTTTCGCTCGAAAGGAAATTTCCCGGCCAACGAATTTTCGCGTGATAATTTTAACGGAGGAGGCCACTTAAACGCAGCTGGAGGAGAATCGGAACTTGGTTTTATGGAAACAATACAAAAGTTCACGCAACTTTTACCGGCTTATTCGCATCAGTTATTGAAAACGGTGATTTAGGCCGGGGTTTTATTTCGAAATAAAAATATTAAACAATTAGATTCAGATGAAAACATCGATTAAATTCTTGATTTTAGCGTTGAGCGTAGCATTTGTGAGCTCCTGTATTGAAGACCCAGATGATAATACACCACCAAGAACAGAAGCTCAGGAGCTTTCGCAATTGGCGGTTTACATCGATACATTAAATAACAGAGGACTGGATGTTGATACGACAGGGCTTGGAGTGTATTACATAATTGATTCGCTTGCAAATGGTGTTTTTCCGGTGCCGGGAGACACTTGTATTGTGAAATATGAAGGATATACATTGGACGGCTATATGTTTGATGCTTCTGCCAGACATAGTACAGATGGAACTTATGAGTTTATTCTCGAGAATCCACCTATGATTGAAGGTTGGGATGATGGTATGCGGGTTATTAACGAAGGTTCAAGTGCTCATTTAATTATTCCGTCGTCGCTAGCGTATGGATCAATTGGTGCTTATCCTGCAATTGCTCCATACCAAACACTGATTTTTTATATAGAAATGTTAGAAATCAAACAAGCTTATTAAATTTGCGGCTTGAATTGATGTTTTATAAAATCAAAAGAATTCTTTTTCGTTTATCTTAGCGGAAAGTCTTTTGTTTTTTAATAGGTTTTAAAAAGATAGAATCAAATGAAGAAGATATTTGGAGGTTTATTTTTTGTTGCCGGAGTTGCTCTTTTTTTCGCTTCTTGTAACGATGGTATTGATTATGAAAAAATAAGGATGGAAGAACTTGCACTATTGCAGAGATACATTGATCAAGAGTACCCAGGAGAGGAGCCAACTTCATCAGGCCTATATTATTTTAATGAGGAAGGAACAGGTGTTGTTGAAGATTCTATAAAACTTGGAGATCGTGTTCAATTTTATTACGCAACTTGGGTACTTGGAGAAGATGCTGATGGAGTTCTTGACAGTTTATTAGTAGACCAAAGCTCTGGTTATCTGCAAGGTCACAGGTATGAGCCTACGTCGTTTACTGTAGGAGCGGGTAGTACTGTCGCCGGATTAGAAGAGGCAATTACATACATGCATCCCGGAACAAAATCACATTTGGTTATTAATTCCGAGTTAGCCTATGGACAAAACGGACGAGGCTCTGTTGGAATGTTTAAAACCTTGTTAATGGAAGTTGAGGTATATAAAGTAATTTCTTCGGAAACACCTACGGAGTAAAAATTTTCTGAATCAGGATATGGATCGTACAAAGTTCCTGAAACAGTTACTGCCCGGTTTTATTCCTCTATTTATTTTCATCCTTGCCGATGAAATATGGGGGATCAAAATCGGGTTGTTTGTTGCTGTCGGTTTTGGTATTTTAGAGTTAGTCTGGATTGCGATCAAAGAAAAACGTTTTGAAAAGTTCGTACTCTTCGATACGCTGTTGCTGGTAGTATTAGGTGCAGTTTCCATTCTTCTTCATAATGATATTTTCTTCAAACTAAAGCCGGGATTAATTGAATTAATATTGATCGCAGTACTCGGTGTATCCGCATTTTCTTCCGTTAACATCATTGGGTTAATGGGAAAGCGCTATATGAAAGATGTGCAGTTTAATGATGCACAAATGCTGCAGATGCGCAAGAGTCTTAAAATCCTGTTTTACATTTTTAGTGTACACACTGCGTTGGTATTTTATTCTGCTTTTTATATGAGTAAAGAAGCCTGGGCATTTATCAGTGGCGGTTTGTTTTACGTAATTTTTGGCGCCTACTTTCTTTTTGAATTATATCGTCAACGCAAAAAACAGAAACAACTGCAAAATGAAGAATGGGTGCCACTGGTTGACGAAAAAGGACAGGTGGTAGGACAGGCGCCTCGCAGCCAGGTTCACAATGGTAGCAAGCTTTTACACCCGGTGGTTCATTTACATGTATTAAATAAAAACGGAGCGATTCTTTTGCAGAAACGCCCAAAGAATAAGCTCATTCAACCCGGGAAATGGGATACAGCAGTTGGCGGGCATATTTCCGCCGGAGAATCGCTTGAACAAGCCTTACAAAAGGAAGCTGCCGAAGAGATCGGACTAAAAAACTTTAATGCCAAATTACATACTGTTTATAAGTGGGAGTCGGAGATAGAGTGTGAGCTGGTTTATCTGTTTATTACCCACGATTATAAAAACGTGGGAATCCAATCAAATGAAGTAGACGAACTTCGTTTTTGGACAAAAAAACAGGTGGAACAGAATTTAGGGAAACAGCTTTTTACGCCGAACCTCGAATACGAATTGAATATTCTAAGTCAATCAAAACTTTATTAGTATCACCCAATCAAGAATATGGTTGGTTGTTTGTGTAAATCAGGCAGCTTGCTTTTTTTCCAATCCTGTATCGATTTTGTTTGAATGAATTCATTGTCACCGGTAATATTGGCAGCAATGCAAAGCAGGGTAGAAGGAGAACAACTTTTCAGAATATCTTCTGCCATTTGATTATTCCGGTATGGAGTTTCAATAAAAATTTGCGTTTGTTTTTGGGTTTTAATTAGTTTATCAAGCAACGAGAGTTCTTTGCTCCGTTCGTTGGGCTTTACAGGCAAATAGCCTTTAAAAGCGAAATTCTGTCCGTTAAGGCCTGAAGCCATTAAGGCCAGCAAAATTGAAGAGGGACCAACAAGTGGAACTACTTTCAAACCTTTTTGATGAGCGATTCGAACAACATCTGCCCCCGGATCAGCGACTCCCGGACAACCTGCTTCGGAAATAACAGCTACATCATTTCCATCTTCCAACGGCTTTAAAAAGCGCGGAAGATCTTTCGGATCAGTACGTTTATTAATTTCATAAAAAGTACAGGCGTCAATATCAATTTCACGGTTTACCTGCTTCATAAAACGCCTTGCTGTACGTATGTTTTCAACAATAAAAAAACGTGTTTTAGTTAAAACCGGAGCAACTTGTGCAGGCAATACATTTTGCCAGTCGCCTTCGGCCAAAACATTCGGTACAAGATAGAGTGTAGCCATTAAGTTAAAGATTTTTGCAAAAGTAGTTATTATCGACATATTATGCAGCTTTTCGTAAATTTGCCGGATGACTTCAGCAAAAGACCTCAAAATTGAAGCTACTTTTTTAGGAACCGGAACCTCGCAGGGGGTGCCCGTGGTTGCTTGTGATTGTGATGTTTGCAAATCGACAGACATCAAAGACAAACGCTTACGTTCGTCATTATTACTGAATATTAACGGGGAAAACCTGGTAATTGATGCCGGACCCGATTTTCGACAACAAATGCTACGCGAAAAAGTAATGACCCTGCGCGCTATTTTGTTGACGCACGAACACGTCGATCATATTTTTGGGTTGGATGATATTCGTTCGTATAACTGGGTGCAAAAGAAGACGATGGAAATTTTTGCAGAGAAGCGTGTTCAAGACGCGATCAAGCGTATTTTTAATTACGTATTTGCCGAATATAAATACCCCGGAATACCAAAGATGCGATTGAAAGATGTGAGCAATGCGCCGCTGGATATTGATGGTGTAGAAATTATTCCGATTCGTTGTTTTCATCATAAGCTTCCTGTGTTTGGCTATCGTATTGGCAATCTGACATATATTACTGATAGCAACTTTATTCCTGATGAAGAATTGAAAAAGCTATACGGAACAAAAATATTGGTGATAAATGCGCTGCGAAAAGAAAAGCATATTTCTCATTTTAGTTTAGAAGAAGCACTAAAAGTTATTGAACGGGTAAAGCCCGAAAAAGCGTATTTGACGCACATTAGTCACAATTTTGGGAAACATGAAGAGATTCAGAAAGAACTGCCGGAGAATGTTTTTATGGCTTACGACGGTTTTAAGTTTCAGATTTAGAATCGTGTTTGTTTTGTCGCATCCAGGGAAAAATCACAATTAAACTGGACACCAAATATAAAACTCCCGCCAGCAGAAAAGCTTTGTTTAGCCCGGCATTATCTGTAATCCATCCGAGAAGCGGCCCAATTCCGGCAAATACAATTCGAATAATAAAGTTACGAACCGAAAGCATTGTTGCCCGTACTTCGCTTCCCGTGTATTCATTAATGTAGTTCTTAAATATTGGTGTTGCAATTCCGCGTACCAGGTAAAATATGAAAAGAAATGCCAGTCCGTAGTATGAAATAACAAGGCCGGAAAGAAAATATCCTGCTGATAAAAGAATAACGACCGATAGAATCGACCACTTTCGCCCTAAAAAATCAGTGACTTTATAAGCAAAAACCGATGATACGCCAACTGTAAGGTTTAACGCAGTCCAGAAAATACCGAACATCTCGACCGGCAGATTTATGGCCTTAAAAAAGGGTTGAACAAACCATGCAAAAGTAAGCGTAGCGGTTCCTGTAATTGCCGAAAGCAATATGGAAATTCTTAAATTCTGATTGGATACGAATGTGTTTTTGATGTTTTGTATTAAACGCTTAATTGAATATGATTGCTCTATCGCATGTATTTTGGGTTCAACCATTGTGAATGCTGCCGGAATAGCAATTGCAGCTACCGCAAACTGAAAATAAAATGGGGTTCGCAGACTAATTGCTGCAAGAAAACCTCCGACAACTCCGGCTATTGCCTCTGCAAAATTCCCGACTGAAGTAATTTTTCCTTCTTCGCGAATATACTTTTCACTTTTTTTCTCCGCTTTTAGGCTATCATAAAGCATGGCGGAATCTGCTCCGGAAACAAAGGAATGTCCTATTCCTAAAATAATTTCGGCGACGACAAATGCCCAAAAACCATATGAAAAACTGTAAAGAAGAAATCCTCCACTTCCAAGAATACTACCTAAAATCAACGTTTTTTTTCGGCCCCAAACATCAGCCATCCAGCCAGATGGAATCTCCATGGCAACAATTGCAATTGAGTAAACAGCTTTCAGTACAAAAATTTCTTGCATGCCCATGTCGTTGCTTTGATAAAAAAGTACAACAATTGGCATAACCATGTTAAACCACTTCGAGATTTTTACCAGATAAAGCCGTGGTATATTTTTACTGTAGTTCGGCATTGCGGCAGCAAAATTAACATTCCGTTAGAAACTATAGGATAATTTAGTTTTCGGATTTGTGATAGAATGGCGGAAGAGTTTTACATTTGCTCCAGACAGATTATACGACTTATTTATTATGCAATTAACTATTCCGAAAAATTACAAATCGGTATTGGACATTAACCAAACCGAACAAGCGATTAAGCAAATTAAAGATTTTTTCCAGTTGAACCTGGCATCTGAACTTCGTTTACGAAGAGTTACGGCTCCTTTGTTTGTGAAGCAGGGCACAGGTATTAACGACGATTTAAACGGTATCGAACGTCCGGTGTCTTTCCCGATGAAAGATATGGACGAGCAGGTAGCAGAAATTGTGCAGTCGCTGGCAAAGTGGAAACGATTGGCATTGGCCGATCTCGAGATAAAAGAAGGGTTTGGTATTTATACCGATATGAATGCGATTCGCCCTGATGAAGAGTTAACTAACATCCATTCGCTTTACGTAGATCAGTGGGACTGGGAACGCGTGATTAGTGAAGATCAGCGAAATCTCGATTACCTGAAGTACATTGTAAAAAAGATTTATGCGGCATTGGTTCGTACAGAATTTCACGTTTGCGAAACCTATTTGGATATTCAGCCTGAACTGCCAGACGAGATCACGTTTGTGCACACCGAAGAGCTGGAAGCAAAATATCCGGATTTGACACCGTTTGAGCGTGAGACTGAAGAAGCCAAAAAACATGGAGCAATATTCGTAATTGGTATTGGGGGGGAGTTGCCGGGAGGCGAAATCCACGATGGCCGGGCTCCTGATTACGACGATTGGAGTACTGCAACAGGTAAAGGTTTTAAAGGATTAAATGGTGATATTATTCTTTGGAATAATGTGTTGAACCGTGCTTTCGAAATTTCTTCGATGGGAATTCGCGTCAATCGGGAAGTATTGCTCGATCAGCTACGAACCAGGGGAATGGAAGAACGCAAAGATTTGATGTGGCACCAGAAACTAATCAACGGAGAATTACCGCTCTCTTTAGGTGGTGGAATTGGCCAGTCGCGACTGTGTATGTACTTTCTTCGAAAAGCACATATTGGTGAAATTCAGTCGAGTATATGGCCTGATAAGATGATCGAAATGTGCAAAGCCAATGGTATTAATTTACTGTAGGAATCAAGTCTGTTGTTAAAAACATAACTTCATTTTTGTAATTTACAGAACTAAGTTTGTTTTTTGAATTTTGATTTATACTTTTGCAGCGCAAAATAAGGATGCCTCGGTAGCTCAGTTGGATAGAGCAACTGCCTTCTAAGCAGTAGGTCATGGGTTCGAATCCCGTCCGGGGTACTAATAGATAGACTGAATTTAGTCAAAAGCACTTAAAATCAATGATTTAGGTGCTTTTTGTTTTGGTGAAAAACTAAAAAAGGTCTCTCTTAGTCATATTTGGAGAGACTTTTGCGAGACCTATTGTTAATTGGAACAAAAAAGGTCTCTCTAAACTCCGTAACTCTTTGGAATAGTTAGTGTTAATTGATTCAGTTTGGTCTTGTTTGCTGTTGTTTTGTGCCCTCTCATAATGTAATTCTAAGGTATTGAAGCCAGCGAATTAAGACCTGTTTTTAAAATTTTAATTATGATTAGAGTTACGATCTTATTTCTATTAAGAACATCAAAGAAAAAACAAAATGGAAATTGTCCTATTTATGTAAGAGTGACGTATAATAGCAAAAGAATCGAGTTGGCTACTGGGTTATTTGCAAAGGCGGATATTTGGGATTCTGTAAATCATCGAGTTGAAGGGAGGTCTGCTGGTGTGAACAGTATTAATAATCGGCTTCGTAAGATTTATAGCAAAATCTTAGATGCTTACTATCGCCTTGAAACTATCCATAAGGATTTCAGTATTGACGACCTAAAATTGGAGTTAACAGGAGTATCTAATGTTCATACGCTTTTTGAATTATTTGATTATTACATTAAGACTATTTCTGATCAGCTTGGTACAGGATTTTCCGCCGGAACATTAAAGCATTACAAAACTTCAAAAAACAGATTGAAGGAATTTGTAAAAAAGAAATATAGAAGAGATAATATCAATATTCTTGATGTTAATTATTCTTTTATCGCAGACTTTGATACTTATCTTAAGAAACAATACGGGAATAATTTAAATACAGCGTGGGGATATCACAAGCATTTAAAGAAGATACTTAATATTGCTATTTCATTAGACTATATTTCGAAGAATCCATACCTTAAATTCAAGGTTAAAAAGCAGGAAACAAAAAGAGAATACCTCACTCTAAATGAGTTAAAAATCATAAGAACGAAGGAAATTGACATTAAAAGGCTAAGCATAGTACGGGATATTTTCTTGTTTGCCTGTTACACAGGTTTATCTTATGTGGATATGGCCAAATTGAATCCTGACCATATTCAGAAAGGGGTTGATGGAGGGGATTGGATCGTAATTGATAGGACAAAAACAACTACCAGATGTCGGATTCCTTTATTGGATGTTCTGAGAGAAATATTGGAACGATACAAAAATTATCCTGTTTGCGAGAATAAAGGCTTGCTACTCCCTATTTTAACGAATCAGCGGATGAATAGTTATTTAAAAGAGCTGGCCGATATTTGTCATATCAAAAAGAATCTGACGATGCATGTTGCGAGACATTCATTTGCTACGTCAGTAACTTTAAATAACGGAATTCCGATCGAAACAGTCTCCAAGATGTTAGGGGCATACTTCTATTAAAACTACTCAGATTTATGCAAAAATTGTAGACGAGAAAATATCTAAGGATATGAAGAAGTTAAATGCAATTCTTTGAATGATGAATTGTTCTTTTTCTAAAGTTCTATTATAATTTAATCACCATTATCTTGATTTGTGAGATTGATTCGAATAAGTAATGAATTATGATGAAGAAATTTGATTTGATTGGTTATACACACCTTAATATAATCGGATAAGGTTAGTCTACTGAATTTGCACACCAGCCTTATTTATTGTTATTTAATGCATTATTAAAAATCTCAGCATAATATTCTTCAATCAGAGAAATATCTTCATCAGTCAGTTCATCAAAGTCATTCTGCCTTTTCCTCTTGGACAGCCTCCCATTATTTTGATTTAACAATTTGATTAGTAAATCGACTCTTGTGTCTGGCAGAGTTAAGAATGAATTTATTGAATTGGTTAATCGATCGTATTTTTCGAGAAAATCAATTTCTTGTGGAATAATCCTGTTTATCGTGTCTTCAACACATTCGTAAAGGAATTCTGCCTGAACGGTTAAATCATAGTAACGGTATAAATCTTTGGTATCGTTTAGTATTTCTATGTTATGATTTGGTGTTGGTTTCCATTCAATTAGATCTATTCTCTGTGAGGAATAATCTTCTATTACTTCCTGGTAATCGCTAATTCGGTCTAAAATCGCAGATGAAACTGGGAATATCATTTCCCGTTTGGTGAATCCCATCCAGTTCAAAATATGATGGATCAAATAACGATGGATTCTTCCATTACCATCTGAAAGTGGGTGAATAAACACAAATCCAAACGCTATGGTCGTGGCAGTAAGAACCGGATCATATTCGCTGTCCTGAAGAAGATTATTGGTGTTTATTAGGCCTGTCATTAAGGAGTTCAGATCTTCTGCTTTTGCTGAAATGTGGTCAGGAATAGGAGCAAAAGTTTCGCGGTCATGTTCTCCAATAAAGCCTTCTTCCTGCCTGATTCCCATATGTTTTAACTTCTTTGAGCCAATTACGATATGTTGTAAACGTCCTATTTCAGATAAGTTTAATTCTTTTTTTCCGGCTTGTCCGATCACTTTACCCCAGTTTCTTGCCCGCATATTAGGAGGATACTCTCCTTCAATTGCAAATGATGCTTTAGAATCCTTTAGTAGTAAAAAGGCCGCTGTCCTTCTAATAAGTTCCTTATCCCTTCCATCTAGTCCTTTATCAATTGATTCCTGAATATTGGCAGTAATATACCTTTCAAGCTTTTCGCTTTTTTTTATCATAGGGCAAAATTCTGGTGTGCCTGGTAGGTTATTTTTTACCCTATGTCGTGTTGAATTAATTGTTGGCCCTGCATATTGTTGTGAAGGATTAACAACCTCAATATAAGTACCTATTTTCAAGTCGGGAATATCAAGTCTTTTTCCTATTAACCATTCGTAAAGAAACCAGATTCGTCTTGAATATTGACCTGTCGGTTCATTCAGAATTACTTCTGTAATACTTTTTTCTCCAATGATTTGAAATATTGTTTTCAGGATCAGCAGGTCAATTCCTTCATATTTTAGAGCAAAGAATATATGACTAATAAGGTTATTGTGTGGCTCGTGTCTTTTTGTAAATACTTGCCATTGGTCAGTATTATATCTTTGGTGTTTTCCTGTAACCATTGCAAGTTGTCGGGGTATTGGTAATAGTTTACCAATATTTAGTTCTATCTCCTGGATTATTAAACTATAGCCTGCCAACATTCCTTCTTCGGGAAGAGGCCTGCCATGAAAAATGGTTACTTTCTGTGAAAAATGATTACTCATTCCTTTAAAATATGAAATACGGTTACGAAGATAGCATGAAAAATGATTATTTATTGTTGGATTTCATGAAAAATAGTTGCCAGTCGACAAGTGTTTTTATCTTAATCATCATATCCGGTCATTTCAAAATGAATAAAAATGTCAGACTTTCTGAATTAAAGATTATAACGTGATGTTAAAATTTATGAATTAGGAAAAGCAAAGAAACTAAAACTAAGAAATTATAAGATCACTAACGAAGGGATACAAGTACAAGGGAGAGGACAGCCTAAGATTCGAGTTTGTTATAACACAGAATAATTCTATCAATATATTTTATTATTATAATTACGATCATTTTACAATTTCTTTTATGGAATTTTTACTTTTATGAATCATAACTATAAATCGATGTTTGAACCTGAAAGTAAAACTAATGAAAATCTATCCTCGACAGCATACGCTTTTATTATCCTTATTTACAATCCTTATATGTCTACAAGCACACAGCCAAAAGTTAATTGAGAGCAGGCAAAGCAGTTATTATTCTTACATCTACAAACTCAATAACAGAGAGGCAGAGAGAATTTACAAAAACGATTTAGATGAAGTCGAAGCGTCTTATTTTCATACTTTGGTTGATTCTTTTCCGACCGACAGTCAATATGTTGGTAATCTCATCAAAGGTTATTATTTAAAAACGTATGCAGACAAAAACCAGCAACGCTTTTCTATAACAACGGTGCAAGATTTTGATGTTTTTATATTAAATAATAATGCCGATTTATGTGTTCAGGTATACGACTTGGAGGGAAACATCATTTCTGGGGCAAGGGTAAGCGCAGATAAAAAACTCCTTCATTTTGATAAAAAAACACAATCGTATATTGACCGAAAATCGAATCGGAAAGGATTACTGAAAGTACACGTCAACGATTTTACAGCTTACTATAATCTTGCCCGACAATATAACAATTCGGGCATTAAGCGTACAAGCCGAAAAGTGGTCTACAATGCACCGGTAAAATACATTTGGTTACCAATTCGTTACGTGGTTAAACTTCCGGTTGATGGTGTCAAGTCTATTGTAAACGGTTATCCGCAGGGAGCGATTTACAATACAAAGAATTTTTTTGAGAGAACATACCGAAAAGTTGCTTCGATATTTGATGATTATTATCGTGAGCGATATTACAAGGGATACATTGTCTTTAACAAGCCTAAATATCATGTGGGTGATACGGTAAAATTTAAGGCTTTTGTGGTCACTAAGAAAGGGAAACCGGTTAACGAACCTGTGGATGTTATACTTTACGGTAAGAATAGAATCGAACTGGAAAAACTGAATCCCTACAACGAAGGTGGGTATGCCGGTGAGTTTTTTCTGCACGATTCGTTACAGTTGCAACTCGACAGAAGTTACCAGCTTTCATTAGAAATAAACAAATGGGAACATTTGATTTCCGGGAATTTTAGGTACGAAGATTATGAACTTTCGAAAACCAAGCTTTCGTTGCGGCTTGATAATGCTAAGCAATATAAAAACCATGCAGTTAAAATGTATGTCAAGGGCACGGATGAAAACGACCTGAATCTTTTGGATGCACGAATTCAAGTGCTGGCCAAAACTCGCACTGTCTGCAAATATTTCGGGCAGTATGTTTTTGTGCCCGATACGCTTTCATATTTCGAAAAGAAACTGGAGCCTTCCGGTGAAACTGAAATTTCGCTTCCCGACTCACTGTTTCCGAAAGCAAACTTCGAATACGAGCTAAACGTCCGTCTGCTTACTTCCGACAACCAAACCATTTCCGAAAGCAAGCGGGTAAACTATTTTTACGATTCTGAAGAATTCGATATCGATGTACAAACCGATTCCATTTTATTCCGGTTTATTAAAAACGGATTGTCAGCCCCGGTTTCGGTGCGTGTAACTGTTAACGATAATTTTGGAAATAAAACCGAAGTATTTCATGGAAGTACGCCGTGCAAAGTGGTACTGGAACCTTTTTACGCCTCTTATACGGTAGAATCCGACAGCCTTTTCAAAACAATTGATATTTCTTCAGAATCATCATTATTCCAATGCTATTCCGAACGAACGGCCGATTCGGTTTTTGTTGTAGCCGAGAATCCACGAAAGATTCCTTTTGTTTATACAATCTATAGGAAGAATAGTGAACAGTCCAGAGGATATGGAGATTCGCTGAACATTGCCAAAAAAACAACCACAAAGCAAAATCATTTTGTTTCGGTGCGTTACTTGTGGGGCGGTAAAATTCAGGAACAAACTTACCGTATTCCGTTTAACGACCGCAAATTGAATATTTCGGTAACACAGCCCAAAATTGTTTATCCCGGACAAAAATCGAAGATTGATATTTTAGTGACCGATGTTGAAGGAGAACCAGTTGAAGGCGTTGACCTGACTGCTTATTCACTAACTCGAAAATTCAATTATTCGCCCCCTGTTTTACCCGATTTTGAACAGACCTGGAAAAACAAAACAGTTATCAATAATTTTCATTTCGAAGATTTTGGGCTTAAAACCGGGAATTTCGATTTGGATTATGAAACATGGAAATTATTGGCCGGTCTGGATTCTATCGAATATTACCGTTTTATATATCCCCACGATTCAATCTATCGTTTTGAATATCCGGTACCCGATTCGCTTACCCAGTTTGCGCCCTTTGTTGTTTCAAAAGGCAAAGTGCTGCCCGTTCATGTAATTTACGTGGATAATAACCCGGTATATTTTAGCTGGTCGAACTATATTCAGCCTTATTCTTTTAAAGTCTTCAGCGGTTACCATCAGGTAACGTTGCGAACAAGTTTCAAAAGCATTACGATTGACAGCCTCTATTTCAGTCGTGGTAAAAAGATGATTTTTAGCCTGAATGATAATTTAAAAGCTGCAAACATTCACATCAGTGATGAGAAGCCGGAATTGAGTGATTTTGAGCAGCGTTCGCTTTACCGCTACATTTTTCCATACCGAAATAATTTCGGTGAGAGATATGCCTATTTATATCAGAACGGCGATGCTCAATTTTTGAAACCAAGATTGAATACACATCAAAATTTTGCTGGTCCCGTTGCCGGAAATTTGTCTTTTAACGCAATCGATGGATTTACAACCCATTTTAATCACGAGCCGTTTTTTGAATACGAGTTTACACCCGGACTTCTAAAAATGAGAAGCATCGACAAAAAGGAGTATCCACGTTCTTTGAAACGATATCAGCAAAAGCACAATCTGGCAGATGTGGTACTAACAAAAGACTCATTATACAGGCAGTGGAAAAATTACCTCGATATAAAACGTTATTCAACTGCGAGATATCGCTATCCGCGTTCTACATCTGCCGGACATGGAGAAATAAAGTATCGCTATTCTAAAAACTCGATAACATCAATGGAACAACCTCTAAACATGTTGGTTTTCAAATATGACAATCCTGAGTTTATTCGTGTTTACCCTGGACAGGCTTCCAACATTCAAGAATTGAATGAAGGGTACTATCGCTTGCTGTTCTTTTATGCCGGGGCAAAATACCAAACCATTGATTCGGTATTTGTTCAACCAGACGGACTAAATTATTATGAGTTTCAGCAACCTCCAGTTTTAGAGAAAGACTCGTTCAGTACTTATGTGAGCGAGCTTATAGAAGAAACTATATTTAAACCGGCGCCTTATTATCAGCAGGAAGAGAAAGAGCTGAAACAAATTTACAACCATTATCAGCAGCAATTTCAATATACAGGTGACGGAGAAGTGGTTGAAGGTTATGTTCTGGAAGAAGACACGGGTGAACCAATTCCCGGGGTATCAATTGTTGTTAAAGGAACTACCTATGGAACGGTGAGCAATATTGATGGTTATTTTTCGATAAAGGTTCCACAAAATTATAATACGCTGGTTTATTCGTTTATTGGATTCGATACAGAAGAACGGCAAATCGGGCAAGATGATGTTTCCAATGTAAGCATGAGTCCAAGTTTATTGGGCTTGGATGAGGTGGTAGTTGTTGGATATGGAGTTCAGCGTAAATCAAGTGTTACAGCTTCTGTTTCGACGGTATCTCCCGGATTATTAAGAGGAATCCCAGGCGTCAGTGGCAATATTTCGCAGGTTTTACAGGGAAAATTGTCAGGTGTAGTCATTTCTTACGATGAAAAATCTGAAAATACCGAAATTATGATTCGCGGTTCTTCTACCGTCTCTTTTGATAAAACACCTTTATACATCATAAATGGGAATATATATAACGGGGATATTTCAAAATTAGACCCGAATATGATTCAAAACATCCAGATTCTAAAAGATGAAGAGGCAACTACTCTTTACGGATCCAAGGCTGCAAACGGGGTTGTGATTATAGAAACCGGAAGTAGTGTATTTAAAGAAACTCCTAATCAAGGCGTTAAAGGTGCCGATTACGATGCAGCTTTTCTCGAAGCAGCTTCTCAGGCCAGTTCAATTCGCGAAAATTTTTCAGATTATGCGTTCTGGCAACCACAATTAATTACCGATAAAGATGGGAAAGCAAGTTTCGAAGTTATTTTTCCCGATGATGTTACCAGCTGGGAAACATATTACCTGGCGATGAACGGGAAAAAACAAAGCGGTCAGTCCCGTGAATTGGTAAGATCGTACAAACCATTAATGGCACAGTTGGCGGTGCCCCGGTTTTTGGTTCAGTCAGATACAACTTATGCAATTGGCAAGGCATTAAACTATTCGCCCGATTCGGTACTGGTCACTACAAACTTTGAACTCGACGATAAATCGGTTTTCAAAAAAGCCAGGTATGTTTCAAATTCGGTACTTGATACGCTTCCGGTTGTTGCGGGTAATGACTCGTTATCGCTTAAATATTTTCTGGAAAAAGAAGATGGTTATTTTGATGGGGAAATCAGGACAATTCCGGTCTATCCCCTTGGACTGGAAAAATCCAAAGGCAGTTTTTATGTGCTGGAGAAAGATACAACAGTTTACCTTTCGTTCGATACAACTTTAGGCAATGCCACAATTTATGCGCGTGCCGATGAGCTGAACGTTATTGAGGATGAAATCATTCATTTAAAGAATTACCGTTACAATTGCAACGAACAACTGGCTTCAAAATTGAAAGCCCTGTTAGCAGAAAAAACAATCAGGGAGTTTCAGAAAAAGAAATTTGATGGGGACAATAACATTGATAAATTAATTCGGCAGCTACAGAAGAATCAGAAAGAAAACGGACTTTGGGGGTGGTGGAAAGATTCGGACGAAAAACTGTGGATTAGCCTGCATGTTTTGGAAGCTTTGCTTGATGCTGAAATATCAGGCTACAAAGTGACAATCGATAAGGAAAAACTAGCCGGAAATCTTATTTGGGAATTTCAGAATACCCGCAATCTTGATTCAGAAATAAAAATACTGACAGTTCTAAAGTTGCTGGATGCGAAGGTAGAATATAAAAGATATATAGCCGATTTAGAAAAAACAAAAAAGCCAAATCTCAATGAGATGCTGCAGCTAATGACACTGAAAAAAAGCTGTGATATTCATTTTAACACGGATACACTGAAGCATTATCAGAAAAGTACAATGTTTGGAAATATTTATTACGCCGATGATAGTTTGCAAACTACTTTATTGATTAACAACGTTCAGAATACGTTACTAATCTATAAAATATTGAAGGCTGATTCCGTTAGTAATGCAAATCTATTGGGTAAAATGAGAAATTACTTGTTTGAAAGCCGGAAAACGGGTCACTGGCAAAATACTTTCGAATCGGCACAAATTATTGAGACCATTTTGCCCGATTTGTTGCAAAACGATTCTATTGTTGAAAAGCCAGAGCTGCAAATCAATGGAGATGTAGAGAAAACTGTTTCTGAATTTCCTTTTGAAATGAAAGTTAAGCCGACACAAAAGTTGAACGTAATCAAAACCGGAAGTTACCCTGTTTATTTAACCAGCTATCAAAAATATTGGGATAAAGCACCTAAAGAAAAAAGCGACAATTTCGAAATTACAACTCATTTCACAAACGATTCTTCTTCTACATTAAAAGCGGGGCAGGAAGTAGCTCTGACAGCCGAAGTGAAGGTCAAACACGATGCTCAATATGTAATGATTAATATTCCAATACCGGGCGGTTGTTCTTATGCTGACAAGCGGAATTATTTTAGGAGCGAATCGCACCGGGAGTATTTCAAAAACGAAACGGCTATTTTCTGCGAATATTTACCTGAAGGGGAGTATTCTTTTGAAGTTAAGTTGATTCCGAGATACACTGGCAATTATACTTTAAATCCGGCCAAAGCAGAATTGATGTACTTTCCGGTATTTTCTGGAAACAATGAAGTACGAAAAGTAAGAATCTGGAAGTGATTAATTTTATCTGGACAACATAGTGTGCCCAGATAAAATTGTCATTCAATTATACTTCTTTTATGTGCTATCAGTAATGTTGTGTCGGGTTATCCCTTTATTACTGCCAGAGGGTTTAATTCGACCAGAGTATCAACCAAATCGACCTGGTTTGCCATTACTGTATCAATGTTCTTATATGCTCCAGGAGCTTCATCCAGGTCGCGTGTATTGCGGATGGAATGAACAATTCCTTTGCTGTTGAGTTTTTCAATTTCTTCCTCCAACACCAACTCGCGTTGGGCTTGTTTCCTGCCCATTACACGACCAGCCCCGTGTGAACAACTCTGAAAGCTTTCTGTATTTCCTTTCCCCTGAACGATATAACTTTTTGTTCCCTGCGAGCCTGGAATAATCCCAACTTCTCCCTCTCTGGCACTGGTAGCTCCTTTCCGGTGCACAATAACATTAGTGCCGAAATGTGATTCCCAGCGAGCATAGTTATGGGCTATATTGATAAATTCGAGGGCAGAAAAGCTTTCGCCAATAACTGACGAAAATACCGATTTGATACGCTCCATCATAAGCATTCGATTGGCAAAGGCAAAATCGACACAATACTGCATTTCTGCAAAGTAGTCCTTTGCTTCCTGAATTTCTATGGGCAAGAATGCAAGGTCTTGCTTTTTATCGACAGACGAATGCCAGCGTTCATTAAGATGAATGGCCAGTTTGTTATAGTGTTTGGCCACTTTCAGCCCTATATTCCGACTCCCGGAATGAATCATTATCCAAACGTGTCTATCAGAACCTTTCTGTATTTCAATAAAGTGATTACCTCCGCCCAACGTACCAATCTGTTTTTTTGCTGCTGTATATTGTTTGTAGACAATGCCATGCTCGGGAACATTCTCTAACGAGGGCATTAGGCTTTCTTCCTGAGCCTGTTTGTGATGGTCAAAACCCAACGGTACCAATTCACGAATTCCTGACATGATTGTTTTCAGTACATCTGTATTGATTTCATTCAGCGATGTTTTAACAGCACACATGCCGCAACCAATGTCGACTCCAACCGCGTTAGGAATAACCACACCTTTGGTGGCAATAACTCCACCGATAGGCATTCCGTAACCAGAATGACAATCAGGCATTAAGGCAACGTGTTTAAAAATGAAAGGAAGGTTGGCCAGGTTTCGGGCCTGTGCCAACGCATTCTCTTCAATATCGCTTACCCACATTTTTATCGGGACTCTGCATCCCTCAGATACTACTTGTTTCATAATCGTTAGATTGAAAAATAATGCTTTTACTTTTGGGAAACAAACAATCCTTTCAACTGGTCTAAAACAAGGCCACCGCCGGAAAGTGAGATATTGTTTACCTTTTCAGTAATCTTTTCCAAGTATTCCATTTCCTTCAGTTTGAACAGCATGGTATTTTCTTCCATGAGTTTGGCCGTGTTCAGCAAACTCCGGGTCGAAGCTGTTTCTTCCCTCCGGGTAATGATGTTGGCCTGAGCTTTTTTCTCGGCTACCAATACCTGGTTCATGATGTCTTTTACCTCTCCTGGTAAAATAATATCACGTATCCCACAACCTAAAATTTCTACACCAATCTCTCCTGCTTTTGAGGCAATTGTCTCAAGAATCGATTCTGAAATTGATGTTTTGCGTTCAAGTAATTCGTCCAAGGAATTCATTCCGATAAATTCGCGGATAGCCAATTGTACCATCACGTAAAGTTGCTTGTCAAATTCTTTGTTTTCAAACAAAGCCTTATCGATATCAACCGTTTTGTAGCGGACAAAGAAATTCACGCGTAAAGCAGCTTTATCCTTGGTCAGGATTTCCTGACCGGAGATTGCCATTTGCAGTTGCCGCAAATCGGTCTTGACTACAGAAATAGGGATTGGATTTTTCCAGAAGTAATAGACTCCTTTTTCCAAAACCTTATCAGCTTTCCCATTAATTATCAAAACACCCTTTTCATAGGATTCAACTACATAAACCCTTACGTACTGCAACACTTCCGGTTTGTGTAACAATTGCATCGGGATATCTTCGGAAATTTCAATCTTGCTTAAGTCTGCTTTTATGAATGAGTAATTGGTTACTCCTTTCCAAAAGGCATATCTTCCCGGTGTCAGTACGTTTTTAAAGTTTCCTTCAATAAATTGAAGGGCTATTTCATTGTCTTTAACTTCAACTACATTTAAACGGTTTGCCAGTTCGACATCTTCCAACAAAAGGTTCAGTTCAACTTCCGGTGTGAAAGGTTTAGCCAGATTATAAATTGTTACCTTTTCATTGATTCCCAACCAATGAATTCCTTCAGTTAAGATACGTTTGTAGTCGCCTTTTCGGAAAACTAATCCGATTGTTCCTTTGTTGATTCTAATTCTTTTCATTGTCGTGTTTTTTTTTGTTAAAATGTTTACACTTTTTAGAAAGTGTACCGGGAAAACCATTTCTCCATAGCGGAAAGCAAGACAGCTCTCGAAAGTGAACATCCGGTTTCGGGTCAGGGACCACATCAGGAGTTTATAAGCAAGTCCATTGATGAAGTTGCTTAACCTTAAAGCAAATGTTGTTATCGGTTTTGTCTTACTCTCAGGCACTTTAAAACTGCCACCTGTCCATCTAAAATGAACTGGGCGGCGGATTTTCCCGGCACGACTTTCTGTAGGCTTTTTTTAAGAAGGGCCCAACTTCTTTTTTGGCTGGATTTACAGTCCGTTGCGTTTACCAGACGCAGTTCTGAGGTGGTACTTGTTACTCTACCATTTGAGTTATCCCTCATTCGGGAGGAGGATTCGAACCCCCAACACACAAGTGGTGGCAAAACAACCTTGGGCAAAGCAGCATACGGTCATTCGAAATAAATGCCGCACTACAGGGCTATACAGAAACCCTGGTCAGGTCTTATACCTTCAGCTTTCGCCATGCTCCCTTTTCAGGAAGATTTTTAGTGCCGGTTGCACAATATTTTAATGGTTCAAAGAACGTTTTGTCATAATTGATAGAACAAAGGTTAATTACTACTGCGCAATCTTTTTGCGCAGATAAAAGAAAGTGTATATTTTTATTGAAAAAAGTTTATGCCAGTCAACCGAAATGCGCTTGTTCGTTACAAGACCATTGATTTATGCTTACAAAACCGGTATCGGAAATGGACCTTGGGAGATTTAATTGATGCTTGCTCCGATGCCCTATATGAATATGAGGGTATAGACAAAGGAGTAAGCCGGAGAACAGTTCAGATGGACATCCAGTTAATGAGAAGCGATAAACTGGGATATAATGCCCCAATTGTGATTACAGATCGGAAATATTACACCTACGAAGATCCTGACTACAGTATTATGAATATTCCGCTTTCTGAGGGAGATCTGGATAAGCTAACAGAAACGGTTGATTTTCTGAAACAATTCAAAGGTTTTTCTCATTTCAGGGAATTGGATTCAATGGTGCAAAAGCTTGAGGACCATATTTATTCGCAGAAAGTAAACCGAAAACCTGTCATTGATTTTGAAAAAAATGAGGATTTAAAGGGAATTGAATTTCTTGAAAAACTGTATCAGGCGATTAATAGGAAGAATATTCTTGAAATCACTTACCAATCTTTTACGGCAAGACAGGCAAGTACATTTTTGTTTTATCCTTATCTTTTAAAGGAGTTTCGTAACCGTTGGTTCTTGATTGGTTCAAAAACCAATGCCCACCCATTGTTCAACCTTGCTATTGACCGGATTATTGAAGTTAAGAATACCGAAAGAATTTTTTCAGATGAAATTGAATTCGATACTGATGCGTATTTCAAAGATGTGATTGGAGTAACAGTAAATCATGGTGCTAAAGTCGAGAAAATTGTATTGTTTGTAACACGAAAACATGCTCCTTATGTACTAACAAAGCCCTTCCACCCGTCGCAAAAACTCATAGACGAAAATGAATATGGGGTTACTATTTCACTGGAAGTGCAACACAATTTTGAATTGGAAAAGGAAATACTGGGATTGGGTGACGGTATTGTTGTTCTGGCACCTGATCGTTTGCGTGCAAACATTACGGACAGACTCAATAATGCACTTGAGCTGTACAACACCTCGATTAATGATAAAGGAATTGTTTCCTTAGGTAAGAAATATTTTAAAAATGGATTTTGTACGGTTAACCAGCTTTATTCCAGACGAAGTATAAATCAATTGAGTCTGGCATTATATAGAAATAACTCATTAGACAATACTCCCGGTGAACCCAAAATCATCGATTTAGGGATAGAGAAAAATGTAAGTTCTATTCTATTGATACCTTCGGTAGAGAAAATTCTTACTCAGTTGATAGGTCAATATTCCATAAAAATTGCTACTTATTACGAAAAAATCCCAGAGCAGTTTCTGAGTTTTAAGCAGTCCGGAGACTCGAAAAATCTTGAATTAATTGTCTTGCTTTCACAACCAAAATCAAAAGTATTTGCTTTGCAAGTCATCCCTGGCTCGCACAAAAAACAGCATAGTGAAAAAGAAAAAACATACATCGCTGAAAACTGCAATCCTGTGGATTGCCAATTGAATGTAGGAGGAGCAATTATGGTAAATTCAGCACTTATCAAAAGTTTTCCAGGATGGTTTAGAAATGAAACAGTAAGATTTCTTCTTCTTAAAATTTGTACTTCATAAATTGCTTTTTAGAAATATTGTAATATTCTTTAGTCCAGGATTAATTAAATTCTAAAGAATATGGATCAAAAAAAAACGATGTGATGCTACGCGCCAGAATTTCTAAACCTTCAAAATATTATATGGTCCTACCATACCTCTCTTTATTTGCTTCCTCAAAAGCATTTTTCAGTTTACTAAATACAGGTTTTTGATTTTCCAATAGTATGTTTTCCTAAATTAATGTCTTGATAATATTGACATTACCTTGTTTTTCTCCGAAACAATAACCTTGTGAGGTAGCAGCAACGAAACTAACTTTATCAGTTTCACTATCATCCTCAAACCAATGATAGTAACATTTTCCCTGCCGATAGGCGGGCGGTTCTGGCTGATACTCTGAATGGTTTTTTAGCCATGCCGTGTTATTCGTTTTTTAGTTTTAAATCACTAAAGATTTCATTTAACATCTCTCCAGGCTCAATATCAATTGCCAAAGCAATCAGATACAATTCATCTGCTCGAAGTTTTGTGGATTCGTTTGAACTCAATTGAGAGAGTCGAGCCTGACTGATTCCGGTTCGTCTTGAAACCATAGCTCTATTTACAGATTTTTTAGTTAAATACAGTCCTAAAGAAGTCATAAATCTTTCGAATTTGTTGAGATAAATTTAACTCTTGAAAAGAAAAATATAGAATTTCTAAAGCTTTATTTTGAGTTTTGATAGATCATGTATAGGTTTGTTTAGAAAGTCTAAAGAATACTTTTAAAAACTTACATCTATGAGTAGAAGATATACTAAAGTTGATTTAGAAGAAATCGTTTCCGTCCAACTGGACAACCTGAATGCGATGCAATAGCTTTTAAAAATCATAAGATATCAAAATGGATTATTAACCAACTCAAAAAAATAGAAAGATGAAGTATCAGAATTTAAAGAAAAATATGTCGTCTATCCAATTGGAAAAAGAAAGTCCAGATAAAAACTACCAATTTGCAATGTGTCTTTCTAATATGAAAACAAATACAGAGTCAGGATTCTCAAAGGCGTGGAATGAACCATTAAGAGAAAAACTATACCAATTAATCCTCGAAGTCCCGATAGTCCATATCTTTTATCATCCGGCAATAACAACCGAACCTTCACATATTACAATTATAACTTACGAACCCAAACAAGTGGAAAAGATAGAATCCCTAAAATGGATTCGAAACAGCAGGGAGAAGAGCAATGCCTTGTTCCATATCATTTCCCAGGGAAAGATGGATTGAATACCGGGCAGGTAACCCCTTTATGGCCTGCTATTGCCGGAAGTCAGTGATCGTATATCAAAACCCGGAGGCAAAAGAATGCCCGGAAACAGACTGGATTACAGGGAAAGCTATTATCATGACCGGGATATCCTGTTATCCGAAGCCAATCGTTTTCAAAAGCTTGGTTCGCTTACGGGAATGTTTCTTTCCTTCCTGAACATTTATCAATACAATATCCGTTTCCTTGAAATACTCTGTGTCGGGCATCCATTTTATTCCATGGATTTACACCAGCGAATCAAGCAACTGGCTCATTTTCTTCCCCGTATTGAAGGACTATTTGTTAAAAAGAAAGGGAATGAATATTACCTCGTTGCAGAACTGGAAGAAGCTAAGGAGGTAGCAGAGGATGGAGATGAAACACGGCTTAATGACAGTTTGTTTGAAAGTATTGCTGAAGCAGAGCTTAAACTTTCCCGGTTGCTTTCAACCCGGTTCTCAGAACTAAAAAGGCAAATTAAATCCAACATACGAGCTGAAGTTGTCAAAGAAACAGAACTCAGACTACAATCCACTGCGGAGGATAAGGAACTTTCTCAGTTAATAACACAGATTGTAAACATACAAGCGGTTGAAAAAATCTATTTATTTTAGTATATTGGGATATGCCAGAGAACTGATTGAATACAGAAAAGGATTTGATTCCACAATTTACCATGATAACACTTCAATGGTCTTACTGATAAGTGCCGTAAATGGACAGCGTTTATACACGAATAATAAATGGCCTAATCCGATAGTGCTTAAAATTGAAGACGTAGAATATTTAGCTCATGGAAAGTCGGTTGAACAAAATCAGGTATTAACGGAGCATTGTTAGTAGCCGACAAAATACTCTCTTATTGTTTGGGCTAAATTTACTGGTTATTAGTGCTCTAATGTTAAATATATTAAGAATATGTTGAAAAACAGATTCTTTAAAACTTAAAAATTTCAGACTATCCTTATCGCGTAATTTGCAGCACTTTACGAATCATGTGCTTTTGGTGTTATTTTTCTTCTTATTTACAGATTGTAATTAAAATAATGTAAAAAATTACGAATTGATATCTATTGGGTCTTGCTGTTTCAGATATAAACATAAATTTGGGGCTTTTCAAAAATAGGAGGTAAAGATGTCTGATGTAGTTACACTTATACTTACTGGAATGGGAACCGTGTTTTTGATACTGATTTTGGTAGTAGTACTCGGGAATCTCATTATTCGTTTTACAAATGCTTTTGCTCCTGCTCCAACGGTGCAGGCTGTTAGTACCAATACAAGTTCTGAAATTGCACCGGCTAAGCTGGCTGCAATTGTTTCGGCTGTAGAGACTGTAACAAAAGGCAAGGGACGCATCACCAGTATTGAGAAGATAAGTTAATAAATTGAAATCCAATAAAAACCAAAAATTGACTGAAATGAAGAGAGAGATTAAATTTAGTTTGCTGTACCGCGATATGTGGCAGTCATCGGGAAAATATGTTCCCAGGGTAGACCAGTTGGAAAAGGTTGCTCCGGCAATTATCGATATGGGGTGTTTCGACAGGGTCGAAACCAACGGTGGAGGATTTGAACAAATTAACCTTTTGTTTGGCGAAAATCCAAACATTGCAAATCGTCGCTGGACACAGCCATTCAACGATGCAGGTATCCAAACTCACATGTTGGAGCGTGCATTAAATGGTATTCGAATGAGTCCGGTACCGGCAGATGTGCGCAAGTTAATGTTCAAAGTTAAAAAGCTTCAGGGAACGGATATCGCACGTTCTTTCTGTGGTTTGAACGATCCGCGTAACCTCGAGAATTCCATAAAGTTTGCCAAAGAAGGTGGAATGATTTCTCAGGCTGCCCTGAGTTTAACCATTTCGGAAGTACACACGGTTGAGTACTATACAAACCTGGCGAATACGCTGATTGAAATGGGTGCCGACGAGATTTGTGTAAAAGATATGGCAGGTATCGGCCGTCCGGCTTTTATAGGTAAAATCATCAAAAACATCAAAACGGCTCATCCTGATACGGTTGTTCAGTATCATGGTCACTCTGGCCCTGGTTTCTCAATGGCTAGTATTTTGGAAGCAGCCCGCGCGGGTGTTGATTATGTTGATGTGGCTATGGAACCACTTTCGTGGGGAACCGGGCACGCCGACGTATTGGCCGTTCAGGGAATGTTGAAAGATGCCGGCTATGCCGTAAAAGATATCAACATGAAAGCATACATGGAGGTACGTACTTTAACACAGGAATTTATCGACGATTTCCTCGGTTATTACATCAATCCGAAAAACCGTCATATGAATTCATTATTGATTGGTTCCGGTCTTCCAGGCGGAATGATGGGAAGTTTGATGGCCGATCTTGGCAATAACCTGGAGAGCCTGAACAAGTGGCTTACAAAACGCAATAAACCAACCTTAACTCAGGATGATCTTTTGATTAAACTGTTTGAGGAAGTAGAATATATTTGGCCGAAATTGGGTTATCCACCATTGGTAACTCCGTTTAGTCAGTACGTGAAGAACCTGGCATTGATGAACGTTTTACAGGTTATTAAAGGCCGTGAACGGTGGAGTATGATTGCCGATAATATTTGGGATATGATTATTGGTAAATCAGGTAAATTACCAGGGGAACTTGCGCCGGAAATTATTGAGCTTGCTAAAGAAGCGGGCAAAGAATTCTTTACCGGTGTTCCTCAAGACCTTTATCCTGATAACCTGGATCTCTATAAAAAAGAGATGGATGAAAACGGTTGGGAATATGGTCAGGATGATGAAGAGTTATTTGAACTGGCTATGCATCCGGAACAATACCGTGCTTATAAATCAGGAAAAGCAAAAGAAGATTTTGAAGCCGATTTAGCTGCAAAAAAAGCCGAAAAGGAGGAAGCAGCAGCTCCTTCAGTTGCAGCAGCACCTGTAAACTACGAGCCTAAATCAATGGTTATAGATGTAAACGGAGAGAAATTCAATGTTGGAGTTTCTTATGGGGACATAGTTGCTGAAACTCCCGCGAATGGAAATGAAAAGACGAATGATGCTACTGAGAAGAAAGAAGCTTCGGCGGCTACGACTAATGCAGTTGAAGTGCTTTCTCCACTCGAAGGAAAATTCATGCTCACAAAAGATACGTCGGAAAATCCAATTAAAATTGGCGACATGGTAAAGGAAGGTGATGTGGTTTGTTACATCGAATCGATGAAAACCTACAATGCAATTGTTGCCGAAAAAGACGGTAAAGTGGTTGGTATTTTGAAATCCAACGGCGACAGCGTGGATGAAGACGATGTATTGGTACAATTGGCTTAAAACAATCCTATGGAAATATTGAGAGAATTGTATAACATGACGGCGTTTAGTGCAATTACGTGGCAAACGTTGATTATGTGGGGGATAGGATTTGTGTTGTTGTACCTCGGTATTAAAAAGGGTTACGAACCGTTATTGTTGATTCCGATTGCTTTTGGCGTTTTACTGGCCAATTTCCCGGGAGGACAAATGGGCGTGGTAAATTCGGAGTTAATAGAGCTTGACGGGCATCGTTACATGAACCTTTTCGAGATTGCACACGACTACGGGATTATGAACTACCTTTATTACTCGCTGATAAAGACTGGTTTATTGCCTCCAATTATTTTTATGGGAGTTGGTGTGCTTACCGATTTTGGCCCCATGTTACGAAACCTGAAATTGGCGTTTTTTGGTGCAGCTGCGCAAATCGGAATTTTTACCATATTGGCCGGAGCGGTAGCTGTTGGTTTTACGCCAAAAGAAGCAGCATCGCTCGGCATTATTGGGGGTGCCGATGGCCCAACGGCTATTTATACAACCATTAAGCTTGCTCCTCACTTGTTGGGGCCAATTGCAATTGCAGCTTATTCTTACATGGCGTTGGTACCGGTTATTATTCCATTGGTGGCAAAGTTATTGATCACCAAAAAAGAATTCATGATCAGCATGAAAGAAATGGACCGGAAGTATCCGCCAAAGTATGAGATCAAAAACCTGAAAACTGCAAAAATAATCTTCCCGATTGCTTTGGGAACATTGTCGGCAGTGTTGGTGCCTTCATCGGTGCCATTACTTGGAATGTTGCTTTTCGGTAACCTGATCAAAGAAATTGGGTCGTCAACAAGCCGTTTGGCTGATGCAGCACAAGGACCAATTATGAATACAGCTACCATATTTTTAGGACTGACTGTTGGTGCAACAATGACGTCAGAAGTATTCCTTTCGGCTAAAACCATCGGGATTGTGGTTGGTGGTTTTGTGGCGTTTGCCATTTCTATTGCCGGCGGAATTTTTGCAGTAAAAATTTACAACGCTTTTTCCAAAAAGAAGATCAATCCACTGGTTGGTGCTACCGGTTTAAGTGCTGTGCCAATGGCGTCGCGGGTGGCTAACGAGCTGGCCTTAAAATACGATAAGAAGAACCATATTCTTCAATATTGTATGGCAAGTAATATCTCAGGAGTAATCGGTTCAGCGGTTGCAGCGGGGGTACTTATATCGTTTCTTATGTAATTAGCTTTTTTAGTTAGATAAATAGAATTAGTAGAAAAAATGGGGTTGGCTTTGGCTGATCCCATTTTTCTGTTTTAGCTATCAACAACAAAGTTATTTTGCTTTTAGATTCTTTAGCAAATAAAATTTGTAATCTTGCTTCTTCTTATGTAAAATTGTAGAAATCAAACAAGCCAACAATAACCTAATGTCAAAATCCTTACGCTACCTAATGTTACTCCTGATTTTTACACCGTGCACTCTTGGTGTATTTGCTCAGGATATTTCTGTTTCTGTAGACTCTGTTTTTCAATCGTTTAAAAAAATGCCTCCCGCAGAGAAGTTATACCTGCACATGGATCGGGATAACTATTTTACCGGAGGGACAATCTGGTTTAAAGGTTACCTGGTTACTGCAACAGGAAACCTTCCGGCTGCAATGAGCAATTTTATTTATGTGGAGTTATTTGATCAGGCTGATTCGTTGATTTGCCGAAAGAAAATTAAAAAGATTGATGGGGTATTTAGCGGTAATATAAAACTGGCGCAGGATTTACCAAAAGGAAGCTACTTTATGCGAGCCTACACTACCTGGATGCTAAATGCCGGCCTCGATTATGCTTTTTACAAGACAATTTACATTGGCGACTTGCAGACTCATCGAACAAGTTCGAAGATGGAGGTGAAAGAAGTTGAGAACGGCAGCAAATCTATATCGGTTTATTTTGCAGATAAAAATGGTTCCCCTATTCGTGATACGAAAGTAAAATGCATGCTGCATATGGGCAATTCAAAAGTAGAGGTTTTAAAACGAAAAACAGGAGAAGATGGAAGAATAAACTTTGAAATTGATGAGCTTGGTACAAATTCCGCAAATCATTTTATCGATATTGATTTTGAAGACAGTCCGATAGAATACAATACTCGATTATTTTTAGATAAAAAAGAAGGTGCGCCGGATGTACAGTTTTTCCCGGAAGGCGGCGATCTCATTGATGGAGTATTGAACAGGGTTGCTTTTAAAGCTGTTGGAACCGATGGATATTCAAAAAAAGTTTGGGGTACTGTTCTGAATAGTAAAAACGATACGGTAAGCAGTTTGGCTACGCAGCATAATGGGATGGGGCTTTTTTATATAATGCCGGAAACAGGAGAGGAGTACCACGCTGAGATAAAAGATGATGATGGCAATACAATCAACGTTGAGCTGCCTCGCCATTTAGCAAAAGGTGCAGTTTTATCGTTGGTGGATCGTGGGAAATCGCTTCTTGTGAATGTAAGAGAACAGGGGCTGCAAACCGTTGGTTCTTATTATTTAATGGCGCATGCCGGCGAGAATGTGATTTTTGTTCAGAAACTAAACGACAAGCTTTATAAAATTCCAAAAGATGTATTTCCAGAAGGGATCGTGAATTTTGTATTGCTTAACGAAAGCAAACAAGTGGTTTCAAGCAGGATGATATTTATCCGAAAAGAGGCCACCGCAAACCTTTCTGTTTCACCCGATAAAAACAACTATAAAAGGCGCGATAAAGTTTCTTTAGATCTAAGCTTGCAACAGAAGGATACCACGATGTATTCCGGAAGTTTTTCAATTGCAGTAACAGATGATTTGGTTGTTGATATTGATTCTTTAAGCAATAATATTCGTTCTGCTTTACTGTTAACTTCCGACTTAAAAGGATACATTGAAGACCCCGGTTTCTACTTTCTGAACAGTGCCGACAGTACTAATTTCTATCTGGATCTACTTTTGTTGACTCAGGGGTGGAAACGTTTTGATGTAAACGAGTTGTTGCAAAGCGGAGTTCCCCGGGCAAAGTACTATTTAGAACTGGGGCAGACCATTGCCGGAAAATACGAGAAAATGCTCTTGCAACGAGAGAAAAAGACTGAAATTACAGCGTTGGCAGTTGATCCGTTTATTACAGCATCAACATTTACCGACGAGAACAGCAACTTCATTTTTGATGGCCTCGACTTTCCGGATAGTACCGTATTTACCATACAGTCTCAGCGCTTAACAAATATTAAGCAAGAGCCCGCAGGATTTATACGTATTGATAAAGACACATTTCCTTCGTTTCATCATCAGAAATTTATTGTTGAGAAAAAGCAAGGCTTTACGGGGAAAATTCTGCAAAACGCTACTGAGCGTGTTTATTACGACGGTGCCGGGAAAATGATCGTTCTGGATGAAATACGTGTTGATGCCACAGATAAAACAAAACACGAACTGGAAAACAAATATGGCATATCGTCTACAGTGTATAACGAAGACCGGCTGGCAGCGCTGTTTCCGGTATCCTATCCAATGAATATTGTAATACGCAGTTTGCCTGGTGTTTCGCGTATTGAAAATAATAGTGTCTATCTGAGCCGGGGAACCGGACCGGCAGAGATTCTGGTGGATGGAATGGAACAAACACTCGACGAAATTAGTGACCTTTATTCGGATAATCTTGATCACATTGCAGTGGTGTCCGGTGCCAGCGCTGCTTTCTATAGCAGGCGGGGAGGTAGCGGTGGCGTAATCATCATCAGCCTGAAAGAGGGAGGACAGTTTGAATATGATCTGAAAGGAGTAGAAAAGGTTATGCCCTTAGGCTACCAGAATCCGGTTGAATTTTATGTGCCAAAATACGAGGTCGATTCTGTGCGAATGCTTAAGCAGCCCGATATGCGCTCAACAGTTTACTGGAATCCGGATATGACGGTGCAATCGGGGGCAGATACAAGCGTAAGCTTTTATGCAGCTGATCCTTCAACAACTTATACTTACATTATTGAAGGAGTTGATAACGCAGGCCGCGTGTACCGTTCGGTTGGAAAACTAAGACGTGAAGATGAGTAGGGAATAAGGCCGTTTAGCCTTACTCTACAACAATTTCGTCAGCAAAAAGCCAAGCCGGTTTGCCTTCTCCTGCATGGCCTTTCGGGCATGTTCCTAAGTTTTTTAGGGTAACCCGGATGTATCTTCCCGAAGTTTTTTTGCTTACGGTAAGGTTTTGAATCTGACGTTCGCCGTCGTTTACGCTAACCTTATTCTTTACCCGTCCAATAGATTTGAATTTAGTTCCGTCTTCCGATACTTCAACACTCATTTCGGTAGGGTAGAATATCCAGCCTCCAACATTCTGAAGTACGCCGCTCGATACTTTTGAAAACGATTTCAGTTCGCCTAAATCAATCGTCGCGATCATATCTTTTCCGTTAAATCCTTTCCAATTTCCGTCGCCGTGGTTAACGCTGCCTTTTATTCCGTCAACAAGTGCAAGGTTGCCACCGGCATCATAGCTTTTGCTGTTTGGGTACTTCAGTTCAACCGGGCATGCAATGGCTTTGTGAATATAAAATGTGGTTGCCAATGCTTTCGACATCGGTTTCCCGTTTTGAACTACAACAGCTTTTACTGTCGATGTTTTGTTAACCTCAAAAGGAGTAGTATATTTTTTTGAAGTAGCGTCCGGTTCGCTGCCATCAGTGGTGTAACGGATTTCGGGCTGCCAGGCCTCTGTCGACAAGGAGACTTTTACAGTTCTGTTCCCGGAATTTAACTCCGGTGTTGCCGACACCTGGAAGGCGCTGGTGGCATAGTTAATTCCCAATTTGTCGAATCGTTTATACTGGGTTTCCATTCGTTTTGAAAAATCTCCCCAGTCTCTGGCTTCTTTTGGCGACCAAAGTACTTCTGATAAGGCGGTCATTCGCGGCATTATCATATACTCGGCGTGTTCGCCGGTAGGCACATGTTCTGTCCAAAGATTTGCCTGTCCTCCAATTATGTGTTTGGCTTCCTCTTCACTTAATTCTTCAGGAACCGGATCAAAATTGTAAACTCTTTTTAAGGTGATGTGTCCGCCAAAAGCTTTGGGTTCAAGCGAAGGATCGCCCTGGTAATAATCGAAATAGCAGTGAGAAGTTGGTGACATCACCACATCGTGTCCCAGTTTTGCAGCTTTTTTCCCGGGATCTTGCCCGCGCCACGACATAATAGTCGCCGAAGGATTGAGACCACCTTCCAGAATTTCATCCCAACCGATTAGCTGGCGTCCTTTGCTATTCAAAAAACGTTCGATACGTTTTATAAAATAAGCTTGCAATTCGTGCTCATCTGCCAAATGTTCTTCTTCCATCCTCTTTTGGCAAAGCTCGCAGTGTTCCCATTCGGTTTTTGTGGCTTCGTCTCCGCCAATATGAATATATCTTGAAGGGAACAGGTCGATTACTTCATTTAGTATGTCTTCCAGAAAATCAAAAGTTTCTTCTTTACCTGCACAGTAAATATGTGTAATGGGCCAAATTCCGCCCGATGGAACCGGAACGTATTCGCCACTGCATGAGTATTCGGGGTACGCTGCCAAAGCAGACATAACATGTGCAGGCATTTCTATTTCTGGAACAACCGTAACATGCATTTTTGCTGCATATTCAACAAGCGATTTTATTTGCTCTTGCGTATAAAAGCCACCGTATTTTGGTTCATTGCCCTTCACCGGTGCTTTTCTCGAATTCCAGTCGAGGTTTTCGCGATCGGCTCGCCAGGCACCAACCTCGGTAAGTTTCGGGTACTTTTTTATTTCAATCCGCCATCCCTGGTCGTCAACAAGGTGCCAGTGAAACACATTCATTTTGTGCAGAGCAAGATAATCGATGTATTTATAAATAAATTCTATTGGCATGTAGTGGCGCGATACATCCAACATCATTCCCCGCCACGAAAAACGCGGGTAGTCTGTAATTTCAGTACACGGTATTGTTCTATTATCTTCTGAAGTAAGTAATTGCCATAAACTTTGTACTCCATAAAATAATCCGGCAGTGGTATTGGCATTCAGAAAAACACGGTCGTTTTTTATTAGAAGATGATAGCCTTCTGTACCCAGCTCCTGGCTATAGGGTTGATTTAATTGCAGAAGAATATTGTTTTTTTCCGCACCGTCGGTGTAGATTTCCGCTTTAAAATCGATGCCACTTGCATCAGAAATAAGTTGAGCGGCCATATCGGCCAGTTCCTTGTCTTCAACCTTTGTCGAGTTGATCAGAATTTTAGTTTGTGCCGACAATATAAAATTGCCATCCAGCTGATCCGTATAAACCGGTTTTGGAATAATGGCGAGAGACTGTGCAAACAAATTTATTCCGACTGTAAGAAGTATTAAAAGTACAGCTGATTTTTTCATTTTTGAGCTTTGTGAAATATTTAAAAAGAATTTTGATTCTGAATAATAATTTTACAAAGATATGATTTGTGAGCGATTTTTGAGCCGGGCAAAGAGTTTTAACGAAGCAGCAAAAATTTAGAAAAATTAAATATAGATGTAATTGCCAGTTAGTCAGAAGAATATTGTGAGTATTGAAATATTTATTTCGTGTATGTGCTTGCCAGATTCAAAATATAATTCTATTTTCGTGCACGTACACGGAGATCGATTTATTAGGTGTTTTAATCAATCTAAACTGCAAAAAACGAAACTGGCATGAAGCAATATTTCGCAACAAACGACAGCATTACATTTCTGCGAGTTCTGTTTGCAGCTTTCTTAAAAAGATAATTTTAATAAGATGGAATTAGGAAAATACAGTTTTGGAGTGGGAGACCGCTTCAATCACGAAGGCGAAGCACAGTTAAGTGCGTTAATAACAGCAACATCTGAAGGAGTGGAAGTAACTCCGGTTTGGAACAAGTCGAACCGCGAGCATCAGATTGTACACTCTGAACCTGAAGGAACACGGGTCGAGGCCGATAATGCCGTAAAAAGACTTGGATGGGAAGGTCCCTATTTTGTTGATGCCGATCATATTAATCTTACCAATGTTGATCGTTTTATCGAGCACTGCGATTTTTTTACGTTGGATGTAGCAATGTATATCGGGAACGAGAGTTCGGAAGCCGATGTAGCCGCTTTTAAAAAGTCGTGCGCTGCTTTTGGCGATAAAGTTGAAATCCCGGGTATTGATGAGCCGATAGTAATTACCGATGAATTATTGAACAACGTAGCAACCAAATTTCTTGCAGCGGTGAGAGAAGCCGGAGAAATTTATCAGCGCATTGCATCGGTAAAGGGTGTGGGGAATTTTGTAACAGAAGTGTCGATGGATGAGGTGGAAGCGCCGCAAACTCCGGTAGACATGTTTTTCATTTTAAAAATGATTGCCGACGAAAAAATTCCGGCACAAACAATTGCACCAAAATTTACAGGTCGTTTTAATAAAGGTGTTGATTATGTTGGCGATGCAGACCAATTTGCCAAAGAGTTTGAGCAGGATTTGTTTGTAATTGATTATGCTGTTAAAGCTTTTGGTTTACCTGAAGACTTGAAATTGAGCGTGCACTCGGGGTCGGATAAGTTTACGATTTACCCGATTATGGCCGAAATCATCAAAAAACACGACAAAGGCCTGCATGTAAAAACAGCAGGAACAACCTGGTTGGAAGAAGTTATCGGACTGGCAATTTCGGGAGATGAAGGCTTGGCTGTATCAAAAGAAATATACGAAAAAGCCATGGCACGCAAAGAAGAATTGTGTGGCCCATACGCAGATGTAATTGATATTGACGATAGCAAACTTCCGACAGTGGAAGAAGTTGCGGAGTGGAGTGGCGAGAAATATGCGAACACTTTACGTCACATTCCGGGACATCCTGATTACAATCCAAATTTCCGCCAGTTAATTCATGTAGGCTACAAAGTGGCTGCAGAAATGGGCGAAAAATACACTTCTCTTCTGGAAAAGAATGCCGAAGTAGTTGGCAGCTGCGTTGAAGAAAATATTTACGACCGTCATTTAAGAAGATTATTCGATTTATAAAATAACTCCGGATTTCGGGCTTCCGACTTCCGTTTTTTTTTAGCAACTATGAAACCATTTATGGACAAAGACTTTCTTTTGCAAACTGATGTAGCAAAAGAATTATACCATAATCATGCGGCCAAAATGCCGATTTTTGATTATCACTGTCACATCAATCCAAAAGAAATTGCCGAAGACAAGCAGTTCAAAAATATGACCGAAATATGGTTGTATGGCGATCATTACAAGTGGCGCGGAATGCGTACCAATGGTGTCGAAGAGCGTTATTGTACGGGCGAAGCTTCGGATTGGGAGAAGTTTGAAAAGTGGGCTGAAACAGTACCAAATACACTGCGAAATCCTTTGTATCACTGGACGCATCTGGAATTGAAACGCTTTTTTGGTGTGGAAGAATTGTTGAGTCCCTCAACAGCAAAGGCGATTTGGGATGAATGCAATGCCAAATTGCAAACTCCCGAATATTCATGCCGCGGGATTATAAAAATGGCAAATGTGCATACAATTTGTACAACAGACGATCCGGTTGACTCGCTGGAATACCACCGTGCCATTAAAGCCGATGGTTTCGAAACGAAGGTACTTCCGGCCTGGAGGCCAGACAAAGCAATGGCAGTTGAAAATACAACCACGTTTAATCAGTACATCGATAAGCTGGAAGATGTTGCAAAAACGAACATCAGCAGTTTCTCGGAATTGATGGCAGCACTGGATAGCCGGCATGAGTTTTTCCATGCAAATGGCTGCCGTTTAAGCGATCATGGCGTTGAAACAGTTATTGCCGAAGATTATTCGGAACGCGATATTGCCAATATTTTCGAAAAAGTCAGAGGCGGTAGTGATCTTACTGTCGATGAAGTCAAAAAGTTCCAGTCGGCCATGTTGTACGAGTTCGGAATTATGGATCATTCACGTGGTTGGACACAGCAATTTCATATCGGAGCGCTACGGAATAACAACACCCGTTTGTTTAATGCACTTGGCCCAGATACCGGTTTTGATTCAATCGGTGACTTCGAGATTGCACGCCCGCTATCGAAACTTCTTAATCGTTTAGATATTGAGAATAAACTGAGCAAAACTATTTTATATAACCTGAATCCGCGTGACAACGAATTGATTGCTACAATGATTGGTAACTTTCAGGATGGATCGGTGTCTGGTAAAATGCAATTCGGATCGGGCTGGTGGTTTCTCGATCAGAAAGATGGAATGGAAAGACAAATGAATGCGCTTTCGAACCTCGGTTTGTTAAGCCGTTTTGTTGGTATGTTAACCGATTCTCGAAGCTTCTTGTCGTACACGCGTCACGAATATTTCCGACGCACTTTGTGTAACTTGTTAGGAAAAGATGTGGAGAATGGAGAGGTTCCATACGATATGAATCTTTTAGGAACGATGGTGGAAAATATCTGTTTTAACAACGCAAAAGAATACTTTAATTTTTAATGAATTAGACAGATTTTCTGCTGCTGAAACTTTAAAAAGTTAAGTAGAATTTTATCTTTGCAATCGATTGCATATATAAACAGAATCATGACAAAAATGAACATAAAATCGAACTCAGAGTGTGCATATGATTGCATTTCTCTTGGTGAAGTAATGTTAAGGCTCGATCCCGGAGAAGGCCGGATAAGGACAACACGCCAATTCAGAGCCTGGGAAGGTGGTGGTGAATACAACGTTTCCCGTGGGCTGAGAAGATGTTTCGGAAAGAAAACTGCTATTGTAACTGCCTTGGCTAAGAACGAAGTAGGTGCTTTAATTGAGGACTTTATGCTTCAGGGCGGATTGGATACCCAGTTTGTAAAATGGGTAGAGTACGATGGTTGCGGCCGTACCGTTCGCAACGGGTTAAATTTCACCGAAAGAGGTTTTGGTATTCGTGGAGCCAAAGGCGTTTCCGATCGTGGCAACACGGCTGCGTCGCAATTAAAACCCGGTGATATCGACTGGGAGTATATTTTCGGAACACTTGGTGTTCGCTGGTTGCATACCGGCGGTATTTTTGCTGCGCTCTCAGAAACTGCTGCCGATACAGTTATTGAAGCTGTAAAAATTGCCAAGAAATACGGTACTATTGTTTCATACGATTTGAATTATCGCCCATCGCTGTGGAAAGCCATTGGTGGAGAAGCCAAAGCTCAGGAAGTAAATCGGGAAATCGCAAAATATGTGGATGTAATGATCGGTAACGAAGAAGATTTTACCGCTTGCTTAGGTTTGGAAGTTGAAGGCAATGAAGAGAACTTGAAAGAGTTGGATCTGGCAGGTTACAAAAGTATGATAGAGAACGCGATAAAAGAATTTCCCAATTTCCAGGTTATTGCAACTACGCTTCGTACTGTAAAAACAGCAACCGTAAATTCTTGGGGTGCAATTTGCTATTCCGAAGGTGAAATTCATGAAGCACAACACCGCGAAGATCTTGAGATTATGGATCGCGTTGGTGGTGGCGACAGTTTTGCATCCGGTTTAATTTATGGCTTCCTCGAATTTAATGATGGAGCTAAAGCCGTTGAGTATGGAGCAGCACATGGTGCATTGGCCATGACTACCCCAGGAGATACAACAATGGCAACTTTATCAGAAGTAGAAAGAATTATAGGCGGTGGCAGCGCACGCGTTGACCGTTAATGAATTTAAAATTGAAAAGGAAAAATTAAAAATTCGGTTAAAGGATGGATAAAGATTTAGCTGAAAGATTGTTTCAGTTTGCGGTTCGTGTAATCAAATTTCTACGAAATTTACCAAATGAACCTGAATTCAATAATATTCGATTTCAGCTTTCAAAATCATCTTCCTCATCTGGCGCAAATTACGAGGAAGCGCAAGCTGCTTCATCAAAACCGGATTTTTTGTATAAAATTGAGATATCACTCAAAGAGATGAGGGAAAGTAATTATTGGTTAAGGTTAATTAAAGCAACTCTCGAATTTGAGGGAAACCTAAAACAAGAACTAGATTACTTAATAAAAGAATCAGGTGAGTTAAAAAGTATTTTAGGAAGAATTGCAACTTCAACTAGGAATAATATGAATTAACCTGGCTGATCATTTAAAATTGACAATTTAAAATTTACAATTGAATCATGGCTCGATTTACAAGAATAGAAGTAGCATTAAAAATGAAAGAAACCGGAATGGTTCCGGTGTTCTACCATAGCGATGTAGAGGTTTGTAAAAATGTAGTAAAAGCATGTTACGAAGGTGGAGTTCGCTTATTTGAATTCACCAACCGTGGCGATTTTGCAACCTTGGTTTTTGCAGAACTAAATAAGTGGACAATTACCGAATGCCCGGAAATGATAATGGGAGTTGGCTCTGTGGTTGATGACGCTACAGCAGCAATGTACATTGCACTGGGTGCAAATTTTATCGTTTCACCGTTGGTTGATGAAGCAACTGCAAAAGTTTGTAACAAACGGAAAATCTCGTGGAGTCCGGGTTGTGGTTCGGTTACCGAAATTGGCAGAGCGCATGAGTTGGGTGCTGAAGTGGTTAAAATATTCCCCGGTTCGCAGGTTGGCGGCCCATCGTTTGTAAAAGCAGTAAAAGGCCCTATGCCTTGGGCGAGTATTATGCCAACTGGTGGTGTTTCTCCCGACGAAGAAAACCTGAAACAGTGGTTTGATGCCGGCGTAACCTGTGTCGGAATGGGCTCACAACTTTTCCCAAAGAATGTATTGGCAGAGAAAAACTACGCATATATTACCGAAATATGTTCTAAAGCTTTGGCAATTATTGCTCAGCTTAAATCCTGAACAATATATTTGAACCCAACAAGAGTGAATAAAAACCAATGAAACATTAATAAACTGATGAATTATAACCTAAAAATATTTGTAGTACTGGTGTTGGCCGCATCATTATTCGGGTGTGCCAATACAAGCGATCATAAGGTGCTGAAACTGGCGCACGGCCTCGATCCTACACATCCCGTGCACAAGGGAATGGAGTTCATGGCGCAGCGACTGGCCGAAAAATCAAACGGTAAATTAACCCTTGATATTTATCCGAGTGGCCAGTTGGGATCAGAACAACAATGTGTTGAGCTTTTACAAATTGGAAGCCTGGCAATTACCAAAGTTTCGGCTGCAGTAATGGAAAGTTTTACGCCTAAATTTAAAGCACTGGGCTTGCCTTATGTTTTCAGGTCAAAAGAGCATTCTTTCAACGTTTTTGATGGCGAAATTGGCAAAGAGTTGTTGCTTGGAACAGAAGAATACTGGATTCGTGGCCTTTGTTTCTACGATGCCGGTTTTCGTAGTTTTTATACCATCGACAAGCCAATAAATACGCCTGATGATTTGGATGGTCTGAAAATTCGGGTAATGAAAAGTCAGAGCGCCATGGAAATGGTGAAAGCATTGGGTGGTTCTCCAACTCCAATTTCGTGGGGCGAATTATACACCGCGTTACAAAGTGGTGTAGTTGATGGCGCAGAAAACAATGCTCCCAGTTTATATACTTCGCATCATTACGAAGTGTGTAAGCATTACTCTTTAGATGAGCACACCTGTGTCCCAGATGTGTTGATTATCAGTACAAAAGTCTGGAATAGCTTAACTGAACAAGAGCAAAAATGGTTGCAGGAAGCTGCAGATGAGTCTGTTCCGGTTGAACGTAAATATTGGGACGAATCAGTAAAAGAATCATTGAGAATTGTTCAGGAAGCAGGTGTCACAATTCATCATCCTGATAAGTCGAAGTTCGCTGCAAAAGTTCAGGGACTTTTGGACAAATATAAACAAGATGAAGTATTGGGCGACCTAATCCGCAGAATTCAGGCTGTAGAATAAATCAAACTAAACAACATGACGATAAGACAACGTATTGATAAAATAATTGAAGTTGTGCTGGTAGCCTTAATGAGTATACTGGTAATAGATGTACTTTGGCAGGTGTTCAGCCGATATGTTTTAACTGCACCCAGTTCTTTTACCGATGAGTTAGCCGGATTTCTGCTTATTTGGGTAGGACTACTTGGCGCTGCTTATGTGGCCGGGAAAAACGAACACCTGGCCATTGATTTGATGCTGCAAAAAATGAAAGGCATTAAAAAACGCCGCCTCCAAACAATTATTAACATGGTAGTTGGAGTATTTGCCCTTTTTGTGATGGTGTTTGGCGGTTGCTGGCTCGTTTATACCCGCTTTTATTTGGGGGTGAATTCTGCAGCGTTGGCGCTTCCGCTTGGATATGTGTACGTTATTGTACCTATTAGCGGAATCCTTATTATTTATTATTCAATCGACAATTCAATCAACCAAAATATTGAAGCATAATGGAATTCTTAGGCGTAATAGTATTAGTAGTAAGTTTTATCTTTTTACTGGCAATTGGAGTTCCAATCGCTTTTAGTATTGGTATTTCCGGAATATTAACCATGTTGGTAACCATTATGCCGTTACCGGCTGCAACTACCTTTGCACAGCGAATGGCTACAGGCCTCGATAGTTTTGCCTTGCTGGCCATACCCTTCTTCATACTCGCAGGAAATATAATGAACAAGGGCGGGATAGCAATGCGGCTTATCGATTTTGCGCGCGTGTTAGTAGGACGCTGGCCTGCAGGATTGGCTTTTGTTAACGTATTTGCAAATATGTTATTTGGAGCTATTTCAGGATCTGCAGCTGCCTCTGCTTCTGCAATTGGCAGTATTATGATGCCCGAGTTAAACAAAGAAGGTTATGATAAGAACTTTAGTGCTGCGGTAAATATTACTTCGGCAACTACTGGGCTTTCCATTCCTCCGAGTAATATTCTTATTGTTTACTCGCTGGCAAGTGGTGGCGTTTCAATTACAGCTTTATTCCTTGCCGGATATGCACCGGGTATTTTAACCGGGCTGGGAATTATGGCAATGGCGCTGGCTATGTTTTCGTACAAAAATTTTGGTATGAAAGGCATGGTTCGGAATGTGTCGAAATTCTTTGCAGTAATTGCATCTTTGGCACTAATTGTTGTTGGAATGATAAAAGTTAAATCGCTGGTTTCTCCGGTAGCGGCCAATTCAATTTATGGTGGGCTGGGCGTGTTATTTTTGGCGGTTTTTGCTTTTTATGCGAGTAAGCATAAACAAGGCGCAAAACGTGCATTGAAAATCTTTTTACGTGCCTTCCCAAGTTTAATGCTGCTTGTAATTGTTATAGGTGGTATTGTTGCCGGATTTTTTACAGCTACCGAAGCTTCGGCAGTGGCTGTTTTATATTCGCTTATTCTGGCATTTATTTATCGCGAATTAAAATGGGAAGATTTGCCGGATGTAATTCTGAACTCTGTAAAAACCACAGCGTTTGTGCTGCTTTTGGTGGCGACCTGTATCGGTCTTTCGTGGATTATGGCTTACGAAAATATTCCGCAAAATGTGAGTGAAGCCTTGCTGGCGTTGAGCGATAATAAGTTTGTAATTCTGCTGATTATTAACTTGATTCTTCTTTTTGTTGGTGTATTTATGGATATGACTCCGGCGGTTTTAATCTTTACACCGATTTTCCTTCCAATTGTTACAAACCTGGGATTAGACCCTGTACATTTTGGAATTATCATGGTGTTGAATCTTAGTGTAGGGCTGGGAACTCCTCCGGTAGGATCGCTGCTGTTTATCGGTTGTAGCGTTAGTCAGGTAAAAATAGAAACGGTTATAAAACCGTTATTACCAATGTTTGTGGTAATGATTATTACCTTGTTACTGGTAACTTACATTCCTGAAATTTCGTTGTGGCTGCCGAAGAGCTTAGGTTTTTAGCGAAAAAAATCAATTTCGAATATAAAAAGAGAAACCGGTCTTAGATAAAGATCGGTTTTTGTTTTTGGCTCTCAACGACAAAAAGCATCATCATAACGAAAAAATTCTTTGCCCTGAAATTTCCTATTTACATTTGAATTGAAATCAAAAATCAAAACAATGAAAACACGAAAGTTCTTTATAGTAGGATTGATAACAGTTTTGTTATCGGGTTGTGTGGTGTATTCTTTTTATCCGCTTTATACTGAAAAAGATCTTTTTGCCAATGACATTTTAACCGGCGAGTGGTTTGAAAGTGATGAACAGGAAGTTAAATTCAGCGAGGAAGAATCGACTTGGACATTTGAACACCCTTACATCAATAAAGAAAAGGGAAATGAAAGAGATAGTCTTTCGTATTTGCTGAGCTACAAAGTTAAAGATGGCGATCAATATTTGGAGTCTGCTTACGACGTACATTTAATTAAACTTGCCGGACAATATTTCCTGGATTTCTATTTGATTGATTATGCGGAAGGAGGGGGAGAGAACGCAACATTAAACGACTTCCATTTAATTCCGGTGCACACGTTTGCCAAGCTAACTGTTGGCGAAGATCAGCTAAAAATCAATTGGTTTGATAACGACTGGTTGGAGGATTTAATCCGAGAAAATAAGATAAGAATTCACCACGAAGAAACCGATGATTTAATTTTGCTGACTGCAAAACCGAAGGAACTCCAAAAGTTTGTAACTAAATATGTAAATTCGGAGGAGGCTTTTAAAGAGGGGCTGGAAGTAATTTTACAGCGAAAATAATCATATGTGAAAAAACTTAAAATTATAATCGACCGCATAATTCGAAAACGGCTGATACAGCATCTTGCTTTTTGGTGCCTGTCGTTTCTGATTCTGCTTAATATTCTGAAAGTATCTGCCGGAATTAAAGTCATCGACCTGATTTACACGGCAATTTTTCATATCCCAATAATGGCCGTGGTTTATCTTAATCTGCGGCTTTTGTTTCCTTATTTTTTAGAGAAAGGCAAATACATTCAGTATACGTTTTATGTGTTGCTTACGGTTGCTTTTGGGGCAGCATTTTACCTTCTTCTTTTCAATAATTGGATTGATTATTTTTTTGAAGGCTACTACTTTATTGCCTTTTACAGTTTTTGGGATATTTCGCTATATTTTGTGGTTTACCTTGTTACTAGTAGTTTGCTGCGTTTGGCACGAGGCTGGTTCAGGCTTCAGGAAATTGAAACCGAAAAGAAAAAGGCTGAACTTAAAGCGTTGCAATCTCAAATAAATCCACATTTTCTTTTTAATTCGCTCAATAGTATCTACAGTTTATCTCGGAAAAAGTCGGATGAAGTACCCAATAAAATAGTTCAGTTAAGCGATATCCTTCGCCATGTAATTTATGACGCTGAACAGGATTTTATATCGCTTGAAAAAGAAGTTGATATGATCAGAAATTACATCGAATTGCAAAATCTAAGAGCTGCAGATCAGCATAAAATAAAGCTGGATATTACCGGCGAGCTTAAAGGGAAGAGAATCGCCCCAATGATTATTCTGCCATTTGTAGAAAACAGTTTTAAACACGGAATTAAAGGAGGCAGCGAGAACGCTTACGTAAATATTTTGCTTGATGTGAAAAGCAAAGAACTGGTGTTAACCTTGAAAAATTCGAAAGGGAAGGCGCTCAGCATCGATTTAAATGAAAAGCACGGGATTGGTATTGATAATGTTAAAAAGCGCCTGAAATTGATTTACCCTGAGAAGCATTTGCTGCTTATTGATGATGGGGAAAATGAGTTTTCGGTACATTTGCAAATTCAATTGGATTATGAAGCTAAATTGTCTGATAGTTGATGATGAGCCGCTTTCGCAAGAAGTGATCTTGGATTTTGTAGAGGCATGTCCGGAGCTGCAACTTGTTGCTACGGCCGATGACGCGCTGAAAGCTGGCGAAATTCTGAAAAATGAAAAAATTGATTTGCTTTTTCTCGATATCAACATGCCCCGGTTAAGTGGCATTGGTTTTATGAAAAGCCTGAAAGAGCCACCGCTTGTTGTGTTGGTTACTGCTTATCCCGAATATGCTGTTGAAGGTTTCGAAATTGATGCGGTGGATTATCTTTTAAAACCGGTTGCTTTCGATCGTTTTCGGGTTGCAGTAAATCGTGCTATCGAGCGTTTTGTAGCTAACGAAAATTCGATACTCAATCATGTTATGTTACGTGCTAACAAAAAAGATTACCGTGTTGAAATCGACGAAATTCTTTTCCTGGAAGCACAAGGCGATTATGTTCGATTTGTAACCCAAAAACAGACATTGACGGTTCATGGAAGATTAAAACATTTTTTAGCGGAGCTGCCCGTGTCGCAGTTCGAGCGCATTCATAAATCCTATATTATTGCGCTGAATAAGGTAGAGTATCTTGACGGAAATTCAGTAAAAATAGGCGAGTATAAGTTGCCGGTGAGTTTGAACTTCAGAGATAATCTTCTTCAAAAATTACATTCGTAGTTTGGGATGTCTGAGAAATCGAGCTATGATCGCTTCTTAATTTGCACGTCGTCTTTAATTAGTTAATTTAGCAACCGCTTCCCCAATCGGGGTTGACGCGAAAAATCATGAAGGAAACTACATTTTTATTCTTACTCGTTTTTTTTAGCTGTGTAAATGCTTGGGGACAAACCCGGCTTGATGATGTACAGGTTGCTAAGATTAATTTTCCGAAGGTAGTTGAGTATCTGAACCATCAAATGGATAATGGAAATCAATACTTCGATGGGATTAAACCGTCGCTTAAACCTGGCAGCAAGAATGATGATTACCATGTAATTGTGCGTGAGTTTCTCATAAAAGACAATTTAGATGTAGTCTGGAATACATACCTAAAGGCCGGTTTGCAGAAAGCCTGGAACACCAGGAAGATCAGTTATGGTTTTTCATATTCAAGACACTTGGATTCACTTTTCTATACTGGAGAAGAAGCGTGTAAACTGGAGTCGGGGCTTATCGTTTTCCTTAATCTGAAAATGTTATTCGGTTTTAAAAACATGGCAATGGCGTTCGAAGTTACTCAGATAGATGATGAAGATAAAGTTCTGGAATTTAGTTATCTAAAAGGAAATGAAACGGAAGGTAAGCAACAATTAATTTTTGATCGAACTTCCAGAGGTTATACGTTAATTACCCATCTAAGCTACTATAAAAGTCGGGTGAAACCTCGTGATAAGTTATATCCGCTTGTGCACTCCCAAATTATCCACCGTTTTCATCGGAATATGAAAGAAATTTACAAGCAGCAGGATATAATGCAGTGAACTTTAGCTACTCGTTGCAAACAACAACAACCTGCGTAGCTTTAAAATATTAGGCGTAATTTCTAAACCTTTCATGTTTTTTGTGGTTTTAAAGGCGTTGTTATTTTATCGCTTTTATTGTCGCCTCAGTTTAATTAAAAACTAATTTCGAGGATATAGAAACCCTATTTTCAGTGACGACAACCAGAGCAATGAATTTTGGTTTACTTTGTATTTGTAAGAGAAGATTATTTTAATGGCTAAAAGCAAAACAGAAAGCAAAAATAAAAAAAGCGGAGGGCGAATGGGCATGCTATTGTTGCTAAAGCCTTACAAGAAGATGATATTTTTACTCATCTTGTTCGCCTTGGTAGGAAATGCCGCAAACCTGGTTATTCCAAGAATTATAGCGCACGGAATTGATTCTTACACAGCAGATAACTACGTTTTAAAAACAATACTTATCGAGTTTTTAATTGCTGCAGGAACAATCTTTTTATTTACTGTTTTGCAAACCGTTGTGCAAACTTATGCATCAGAAAAAGTAGGTTTTGATCTTCGAAAAAAGTTATCCGATAAAATATCGCAACAGAGTTACGCTTTTATCCAGGAAGCGAACCCATCGAAGCTTTTAACCAATCTTACTTCCGATATGGATTCGGTTAAAATGTTTGTGTCAACCGGTGTAGCTTCTATTGTTTCTTCGGTATTCATGATTATTGGTACTTCGGTTTTCCTTTTAATTATTAACTGGAAACTGGCAATTTTCGTGTTATTCCTGATTCCATCGGTAGGCGTTACATTTTTTTTCATCCTGAAAAAAGTTAGAGTGCTTTTTGTGCGCAGTCGTGAAGTAATCGACTGGCTAAACAGGGTAATTAACGAAAGCATACTCGGAGCTGCTATAATACGGGTAATTAATTCGCAGCAGGTTGAATATCGTAAGTTTTTGAATGCAAGTGCCGAAGCACGGGATTTGGGAATTTCGATTGTAACTTTATTCGCCACACTTATTCCGCTGATTACCTTTTTCGGAAATCTGGCCACGCTGGCAATTTTGGTTATGGGAGGGCATTTTGTAATTTCAGAACAATTGTCGTTAGGTGATTTTGCTGCATTCAACAGTTATGTTACGATTTTAATTTTTCCAATTATTGTAATTGGTTTTATTAGTAACCTGATTGCTCAGGCATCGGCTTCTTACCAACGTATTGAGTCGGTGTTAAATCAGGAAGATACTGCCGATACTGGAACAATCGAAAAAGAGTTGGAGGGCGATGTTGAACTGCGAAATGTAAGTGTTTTTTACGATGATAAACCGGCATTAAAGAATGTTTCATTCTGTATTGAAAAAGGTTCGAGAACGGCTATTATTGGCCCAACTGCTGCCGGAAAAACACAGCTGTTGTATCTTTTAACCGGACTGATTCGGCCGGATAAGGGTGAAGTTCTAATGGATCGTATCAACATTAACGACTTTAAAAAAGAAATTTTTCACCATAAAATAGGGATTGTTTTTCAGGATAGTGTAATGTTTAACATGACTTTGCGCGAAAACATTGCATTTAGCGAAACAGTTACCGACGAATCGTTGCAAAAGGCCATTGAAACTGCAGAGTTGAAAGAATTTGTAAGTACGCTCCCAAAGCATCTGGATACCATGGTTTCTGAGCGTGGGACAAGCCTCTCAGGCGGACAAAAGCAGCGAATAATGCTGGCACGAGCACTGGCACTCGATCCTAAAATACTTTTACTTGATGATTTTACAGCCAGGGTCGATCAACAGACAGAACAGAAGATTCTGCGAAACGTTCGCGAAAATTATCCCGATCTTACCCTGATATCTGTAACGCAAAAAATTAGCCCGGTAAAAGATTTCGATCAGATAATTTTGTTGATGGAAGGCGAAGTTGTGGCAAGCGGAAAACACGATGCGCTACGTTCTTCTTCTCCTGAATATGTTCAGATTTACGAATCGCAAAAAAGTACCAGTCACTATGAATTATAATCTGAATACAAACGAAAAGGAGGCAAAGAAGAAAAAGCGGCTGGGCTTTAAAGCGGTGAAAAGCCTGATTGCCTACATGGTGGAGGAAAAGAAGGTTCTTGCGGTGGCTTTTATTGCAATGGTTGTTACGGCAATACTCAACCTGGTGGGGCCAATTATTATTGGTAATACTGTAGACAATTACATACAAACCAGCCAGTTTCATGGGGTTTTGGTTAGCGGTGGAATTTTGCTCGGCACCTACATTGTTGCACTTTTTGCCGGCTATCTGCAAACTCGTTTAATGGGCTCGGTAGGTCAGCGGATGCTTTATAATCTTCGGAATTCAGTTTTTCAAAAATTGCAGGATTTGCCTTACGATTTTTTCAACCAGAACAAAACCGGCGACTTGATTTCGAGGATCAATAACGATACGGATAAAATTAACCAGTTTTTTTCGCAATCGTTGATGCAGTTTCTTCGAATTATTCTGGTAATGATTGGCTCCGGGATTTTTCTGCTTTCTATTCATATTGAGTTGGGATTGGCGGCTCTGGCTCCGGCTGTGTTGATTTGGTTGTTCACTAAATTAATTTCGCCCTGGGTAAAAAAGAACAATGCCGAAAGTCTGAAGAAAGTTGGCTACTTAAGTTCTGAAGTGCAGGAGAGTTTGAATAATTTTAAAGTAGTGGTGGCGTTTAACCGCCGCGACTATTTCAGAAAGCGCTTTGGCCAGGTAAATCGCGAGAATTACACGGCGGCGGTAAAAGCAGGTATTTCCAATAATATTTTTCTGCCAATTTATACTTTGTTTTCAAACTTAGGCTTGTTGGTTGTGTTGGCTTTGGGGATTTATTTTATTTCAATTGGGAACTTTACGCTGGGACTGTTAATCAGTTTTATAGCCTATGTAAACAGTTTCTACAATCCGCTTCGCCAGCTGGCGTCGTTGTGGGCCAATTTTCAGGTGGCGTTGGCTGCCTGGGATCGAATTCGCAAAATTCTTCAGCTCGAAAATAATATGCCACAAACAGAAGCCGGAGATATGGATGAAACTGCTACACTGGTTTCGTTCCGCGATGTTTCGTTTTCGTATCCGGGAGGTAGCGAGGTGTTGCATAAGATTACGTTCAACCTGAGAAAAGGGAAGACCTACGCTTTTGTTGGTCCAACCGGTGGGGGGAAAACTACAACGGCTTCGCTGATTGCCCGTTTGTACGATGCCGGAAAAGGACAGGTTTTACTCGATGGTAAAGATATTCGCTCGTTTTCTGCAGAAGAACGCACTGCAAGGATCGGCTTTATTTTACAAGACCCGTTTTTGTTTAGTGGAACCATTCGCGAGAATATTCTTTACGGGAACAAAGAATATGAAAATGCCAGTGATGAAGAGCTAGTGAAAATTTTTCAGGATACGGGGCTTGAATCGCTTTTGCAACGTTTTGAAAGTGGTTTGAGTACAAAGATTGATATTTCGGGTGACGGTATAAGCTTAGGACAGAAACAGCTGATAGCATTTATGCGCGCTGTTTTACGTAAACCTGATTTGCTGATTCTGGATGAAGCCACTGCAAACATCGATACTGTTACCGAAAAAATACTGGATGAGATTCTCCAAAAGTTACCGGAATCAACCACAAAGGTAATTATTGCGCATCGCTTGAATACTATCGCTAATGCCGACGTAATCTATTTTGTAAATAGCGGGCAGGTAACGCGTGCCGGTTCGTTAAAAGATGCGGTGGAAATGTTAATGAAAGGGAAAATGGCCAGCTAATTTTGTGCTTAGAATTCCAGAGTGAAAATGGTTTTTTCGTTGGGTTGAGAAACAACTTTTAAACTTCCCCCGTGTAAAAGCATAATTTGTCGCGAAAGGCTTAGTCCGATGCCTGATCCTGATTCTTTGGTGGTATAAAACGGAATGAAAATTTTGTCGATTAAATCATCGGGAATACCTGGTCCGTTGTCGGTAATTGTAATTTGAACCCGCCCGTGAGAATTTACATCGGCATTCAGCAAAATTATCCCTTTTTCAACTTGTTTGAGTGCTTCAACTGAGTTTTTTACCAGGTTAATAAGCACCTGCGAAATCTGCTTTTTATCAGCCGAAACTTCAAGGTTGGATGGTTTAACTTCCGATTTAATATCTATGTTTTCGTTTTCCGATTCAATACTAATCAGCGTGATCGTATTTTCGAGCAGTTGTTTCAGCGGTACTGGTTTTTTCTCAGGCGGCGGTACCCGTGTTAGTTTTCGGTAGGTATCTACAAAGCTGATTAGCCCGGTTCCGCGTTCGTTTATCACTTCCAGTCCTTTAATTGTATTCGCAATCATTTTCTCCGACGGTGGATTTTTTTCCCGATTTTTATAGTAGCCCAAAATGGTTTGCGAAAGCGAAGTAATTGGTGCTACAGTATTCATAATCTCATGGGTAAGAACACGAATCAATTTACTCCAGCTTTCGAGTTCTTTGGTGTCCATCTCGTTTTTTACATCCTGAATGGTAACAAGTTGCAATTCCTCAGTTGCAGTAATAAACTGGGTCGATTTCAGCGAAAGTTGTGCCAGTCCGTTAACACCGTTGAAACTAACCAGCCTGTTATCGCCAGGCTGTAATTCCTTGAAAGTTGAGAAAAGTTTTCGGTCTGTTCTTGCAATTTGGTCAATGTGGTTCAGGTGTTTGTTTTGGAGTAATTTTGCAGCGGTAGTGTTCGACAAAAAGATTGTTCCGCGCTTGTTGTAGGTTATAATCCCTATAGAAACATGTTCAAGTATCGTCTTGAAGTATTGCTCTTGTTCTTCGAGGTCGAACTTCGTTTTTTTTATAAGTTCGTTTACTTTATTCAGGCTGTTGTTGAGTTCATTAAGGGCTTTGTTTCCTGTATTTCCCGGAAAGTTTAGCGTTGAGTCGTCGTTACGGATGGCATCAAAAAAGAAGGCGATTTTCCGGTTTGTGCGGTTTAGAAAATAGATAAGTTCGGAGCACTGAATCACAAAAATAAAAACAAGAAAAGACCCTAGGAAATAGGTTTTGGCGCCAAAGAAAGTCCACGACATAATTAGTGAAGTTGCCGTCAACAGTAGCATCCTGATTACGATCTTCGTGTAAATATTTTTGCTGACCATAAATTCAGAGCTTGTATTTTTTCATTTTGTTGTACAATGTTTGTCGCGAAATACCAAGTTGTTCCGCAGCGGCCGAGAGGTTTTGACTGTTTTTTTGAAGCATACGGCCAATCATTTTAACCTCCATTTCCTCGATTGTTCCGTCAAATATATCCTGCATGTCAGTCATGGCCTGTTTAAAAAAGAAATCATCGGGGCCAAGTTCATTGCCCTCGCACAATATAACGGCCTTTTCAATAGTATGCTGAAGTTCGCGTACATTCCCCGGCCACTGATAATTTAAAAGTTTATTCATTCCTGCCGGAGAGATTTCAACATCCGGTTTCCGGTACTTGTGCCCGTAAATATTCAAAAAGTAATTGGCAATTGCCGAAATATCCTCTTTTCGTTCGCGCAATGGTGGAATCTCAATTTGTATAGTATTTATTCGATACAGAAGATCTTCTCGGAAAGTTCCGTCGATAACCATCTGGTCGATGTTGCAATTGGTGGCACAAATCAAACGCACATCTACCGCAATCAGTTTGTTGGACCCCACGGGTGTTACTGTTCGATTTTGTAAAACTGAAAGTAGTTTGGGTTGTAGATGAACGGGCAGGTTGCCAATCTCATCCAGAAACAGTGTGCCATTATTTGCATTTTCTATTTTTCCGGTGCGATCTTCTCGTGCATCGGTAAAAGACCCTTTCTTATGGCCCATCAACTCGCTTTCGAAAAGCGTTTCGCTAATGGCCCCCATGTCAACCGTAACCAGTATTTCGTCGGCACGTTTCGAGAGGCGGTGCAATTCGCGTGCAACCAACTCTTTTCCTGTTCCGTTATCTCCGGTAATTAGCACATTGGCATCAGTTACTGCTACTTTTTTTATAAGGTTAAGAATTTGCTTCATTTGCGGAGATTTTGCAATAATAAAATGCTTGTCTCTTTTTATTTCGTTTTTTAGTGCACTTTCCTTTTGCCGGAGTTTTTTTATCTCTTTTCGCGATTGCTGAAGCTTATATACGTTGCGAAGCGTGGCTTTTAGTTTTTCGTTGTCCCAGGGTTTTAAAATGAAATCGGCAGCCCCTTTTTTCAGTGCGCTTACAGCCAGTTCTACATCGCCGTAAGCGGTAAACAATACCACTTCCAACTCGGGTTTCAATTCTTTAATCCGAGCCAGCCAGTACAAACCTTCGTTACCAGTATTAACTCCTGCAGAAAAATTCATGTCCAGCAGAATCAGATCAAAATCACCGCTTTCGACTAACGACGGCAGCTGGTTTGGATTGGCAATTGTAACTACATCTTCAAACTCATCCATGAGAAGAATCTCAACTGCACTTAAAATGCTTTTATTATCGTCGACGACCAGAATTTTTCCTTTTAACATATCTCTCAACTTTGAAATCCGTTTGAATTTACTTTACTTAAACAAATTTGGTGCAAAAGCAGAGCCGGTAAATTGCACAAAGATTTAAGCAGCTACCCGACAGTAGATTACACCTTTCTCAAAGGTACGAGCAGGAGGCAGAAAATCAAATGTAGTGTCTAAAAAATTTACATGAAATGTCAATAAATTTTACATTGTAACGGAAGGGTGTAGGTCTGCGTCTATATAAAGTGTTCTGCAATAATACTTTAAAAATATGGCATTTTTTTGGCATTGTTAAATTGCAAATGTAAATGATGGAGATGGTAAAAAGGATATTTCTTTTAATTCTGGTTGTTTTTTTCCTGGCAAATGGAAAAGGTTTTGCGCAAAAAAAATGGTCGCTTGACGATTGTATCAGTTATGCCATGCAAAATAACCTGGATATTGAGTCGCAAAAAATTATAACAGAAAAACAAAAGGAACGCTTTAACCAGTCAAAACGTGACAGGTTGCCTTATGTAAATGGCAGTACCGGTTATGGAATTAACTTTGGAAAATCTGTTGATCCGAATGACAATACGGTAACATACAATAATTACGCATCAAACAGCTATTCGGTAAGCGCCGGAATTATCCTTTTTGAAGGATTTGTGCAAAACAACCGAATTGCTTACAATCGTTTTATTTACCTGGCTGGTGTTGAGAATGAGCGGAATATGAAAGTTGAGATCGGATTTAAGGTAATGGATGAGTTTCATAATACACTATATTATAAAGGTTTGCTCGAAATTGTAAAAGAACAAAAAGCGCTAACCGAACTAAATTTGAAGAAAATACAGAAAGAAGTTGAAGTAGGCTTGAGTGCCAAAACTGATTTGCTGGAAATAGAAGCACGTATGGCCGATGAAGAGTTAGTGGTGATACGTACAGAGAATAACTACAGAGCCTCTTTACTTAATCTGAAACGTGCCATGAATTACCCGGTGAATGAAGCATTGGATTTGCAAGAAATTGAAGATGCTGAATTAATTCAATACCCGGTATTTGAAAATGCCGATAGTGTGTTTAGCATGGCGCTGCAACATTTACCATCGGTACGGGCGAAAATGCAGCAACTAAATGCTGTTGAAAAAGCTTTGGCGGTAGCCAAAGGAGGTGTTTACCCGTCGTTAAGTTTAAATGGTAGTTATAATACAGGTTATTACGAAACCTATAAAGATGACCAAGACAACGTAATCGCATTTAAAGATCAGGTTAAAAACAATGTATCTAAGTCAATCGGAGTAAACATGTCAATTCCAATTTTTAATCGCTGGTATGCTCGTTCAGAAATAAAACAAAGAAAGCTTGATCTTGAAAAAGAAAAAGTTGACTTGGATAATTATAAAAACCAGTTGTATTACGAAATAGAATCATATTGTCAGGATTTATCCGCCGTTTCAGCAGAATACCTGCAAGCAAAAAAGCAAAGCGAATCAAACAAGCTGGCTTTCGAAGTAGCACAAAAGAAAAAAGATCAGGGAATGTTTAATATCATCGATTTGTACACCAGCAAAAATCTGCTTTCGAATGCGCAAAGCGAATTGCTGCGCACAAAATTGCTGTATTTACTAAAACGTAAAACCCTCGATTTTTACCTGGGTAAAGAAATATTTCAAACAGAAACAATTAATTAAGTACGATAAAATGGGAATGGATAGAAAAATAGAGAAGAAAAGAGGCATTAGGCCAAAACACATTATTTACGGTGTGGCCGGGCTGATTGTGATTTTTCTCCTTTACAAAATTGTGAAAGACTCGGGCGTATCGTCGTTACGGGTTGATGCAGAAAAGATTACAATTGATGAAGTAAAATATGGCGACTACGACGATTTTATTCGTACAAGCGGTACTGTAGAGCCCATTGCAACCATTTACCTTGATGCTGAAGAAGGTGGAAGAGTTGAAAAAATACAAATTGAAGAAGGAGCCAGGGTTAATAAAGGAGATGTGATACTGGTGCTCGAAAACCGCACGGTTTATATGGACATAATGAACAGTGAATCGAACCTTGCTCAGAAGCAAAATTACTTGCGGCAAACCCGTATTAATTTCGAAAATGCATTGATCGAATCGAAACGTTTATTGCTGAATTCAAACTTCGATATCATTAAAAAGAAACGAAATTATGAGCAGCTAAAAGCTTTGTATGCCGACGAGTTGGTTCCGAAGGATGATTACCTGGTAGCAAAGGAAAATTACGAATACGCTGTTCAGTTGCAGGAAATCAACAAATTGAAAATGCAAAACGATTCGATGATTCGAATTACCGAAATGAACCAGTTGGAAAAGGAGCTGGAAAAAATGACTGAAACACTCGACCTGGTGCGCGAGCGACTTGATAACCTGAATGTAAAAGCTCCGGTTGACGGACAGCTGGGGATGTTGGATGCCGAGATTGGACAGAGCATAGGTCGTGGGCAACGCATCGGGCAGATAAATGTACTTACCGACTATAAAATTGAAGCATTGATTGATGAACACTATATTGATCGTGTAAAACAAGGGCTATCTGCTACTTTCGAACGGCAAAACAGTCTTTTTAATCTGGAGGTAAAAAAGGTATATCCTGAGGTAAGAAACTCACAATTTCAGATCGATCTTGTTTTTATTGATGAAAGACCTGACAATATCCGTACGGGGCAAACTTATTACATCAATTTGCAGTTGGGACAGCCCGAAAAATCGATGCTTGTAAGTCTTGGTTCGTTTTTTAACAGTACCGGAGGACAGTGGATTTATGTAGTTGATCCTTCAGGAGAATTTGCAACAAAACGCAAAATACGTATCGGCCGCAAAAACCCCAAATACTACGAAGTTCTAGAAGGTTTGGAAGCCGGAGAAAAAGTAATAACATCGGGTTACGATTTATTTGGAGATAATGATAAACTAATACTAAAGTAATTGATCAACGATAAAGGAGATTTAGAGATTAGGAGTAGGCTGTCGAAAACGATAACTAAAAACGGTTTGTATGGATTATGTCGGAATTTAAGGTTGAGGAATTTGAGATATTTGATATCGCACTCGAATTGCATCATCAGCTTTTTGGGCTTTCCGAACTAACTTTAAATGCAAAAAGTTTTCGTATCGCTGATAACTTAAGACGCGTGGCTGTAAATATTATGAATAAAAGTGATAAATCAGTTTCTGTAACAAGAATAGAATTTGTCGAGTTCTTGGAAATTACACGAACAGCCATATTTGAAATATCCAATTTATCTTTTCATGCCTTTACAGATAATTTAATCGATTACAGAAAATTGGAAAAAGTATTGGGAGAACAGGGAATCTTTACTGATAAATTACAACAGTCTGAGAAACAATTTATTAAAATAATAAAAACTGCAAAGTGAGAAGGACAGATGGATAAATTACATCCTTTGAACTTAACGGTTTAAACAATTTAAGAGATGATAAGAACTGAAAAACTAACAAAAATCTTCCGTACAGAGGAAGTTGAAACCTTTGCTTTAAATGGCGTTTCTATTCAGGTAAAAAAGGGCGAATTTGTGGCCATTATGGGACCATCGGGTTGTGGCAAATCAACCTTGCTTAACATTATCGGTTTACTTGATAACCCTAGTGGTGGCGAGTATTATTTCGATGGAACCGAAGTAGGAAGCTACAAAGAACGCCAGCGTACACAAATGCGTAAAGGAAATATCGGTTTTGTTTTCCAGAGCTTTAACCTGATTGACGAACTCACTGTTTACGAAAACGTTGAACTGCCGCTTATTTATCTCAAAAAGAAAGTAAGCGAACGCAAAGAAATGGTAAATGCGGTTCTGGAGCGCATGAAAATCGGACACCGTGCCAAGCATTTTCCACAACAGCTTTCCGGAGGTCAGCAGCAGCGTGTTGCAATTGGGCGTGCTGTAGTTGCCAATCCAAAACTAATTCTTGCGGATGAGCCCACCGGTAACCTCGATTCTAAAAACGGCCTCGAAGTCATGAACCTGTTAACAGAATTAAACAAAGAAGGAACAACAATTATTATGGTTACCCACTCGATGCACGACGCAGGATTTGCTCACCGCGTTATCAACCTGTTTGATGGCGAAGTACTTACCGAAAATGTAAACGAAAAAATAGCGCAGGTACTTTAGGTGCAGGTTCGAAAACTTTCGAACCTTGTTTTGAAGAGTATTTAGGATTTTTCTGAAAACAGAGATTGCTATTATGGCTTATTATTTAAAAGTGGCTTTAAGAAACTTGCTTCGGGAAAGCAAGTATTCTTTGTTTTTGCTTTCTTCTGTTTGTATAGGTTTGATAACTTTTACATTGGTTTCCGGTTATGTTTTTTACGAAAGGAGATTCGATCGTGTTTTCCCCGACAACAAAACCATTTACCGGGTTACAACCGATATTTATGATGGAAATACTTTGAGCCTTTCTATTCCTGAATGTGAGAGAGGTATTTCAACTTCAATTAAAGAAAACTACTCAAATGTTTTAGCAGCCGGTTATCTAACCAAAACAAATAACCCGCAATATAAAATAGGTGACGAAGTTTTTACCGATAAGCAGATCTATCATGCGTCGCATGGTTTTCTCGATGTTTTTTCTATTTCTCTTATTCGCGGTAATAAAACCGAAATATTAACCCGGCCATATACAGCAATTATTTCTGAAAGTATGGCCCGGAAATATTTTGGATCGGATGATCCGGTAGGAAAGGTGCTGTTCAAATATCCGGCTTATGAATATACTATCGAAGGCGTTTTTCAGGATATCCCGGAGCAGGCACATTTTAGCACCAATGTTTTACTGTCTTTTCACGATGATATGCACCTGCCTCCGCCGGCAAAAGCGCAATGGGGCGAAACTGGTTTTTATACCTATCTGAAAGTAAAAGATAACGCGGGTATTAAAAACCTCGAAACTGAAATTAACAGCTTGGTAGCTGATCAGAAGAAGAGTTTTTTTGAAAAGAACGACATAAAGCACATTTATCATTTGCAGCCATTAAACGATATCCATCTTCATTCTGATTTGAAAAATGAACTGGCAAGAAACTCACGCGCCGAATATGTTTACCTGGTTTTTGTTATCGGGATTCTTATATTATTTGCGTCGGGTTTTAACTATATTCAGTTTTCGTTTTCTCAGCTAATTAGCTCGGCAAAAAAAACTGGAATAAAGAAGATCGTTGGAGCATCCAAATCGGAGATTGTCATTTTTTCGCTTGTTGAGTCAGCTATTATACACGTATTAGCATTGCTAATAACATTTTCTGTTGCCTGGTTTCTGGCTCCTGCCATTCGCGATCAATTCGGAATTTTGCTTGAACCCGTATTTACCAACTTAACTTTTCTTTCCCTGCTTTTTTCAGTTGTCGGGTTGAATATTATCGTTAATGGAGTTCTTCCGGCAATCCTGATTAACCGCTTTAAGCTTCTCGAATTACTAAAACTAAAGTACAAGCTGGTTTCCGGAAAGATCTCATTTCGGCAGACAATTGTGGTTGTTCAATTTGTAATTGTTATTGCCATTATTGCCGGAATTACCGGAATGAATAAACAGGTTAATTTCCTGATTCAAAAAGATAAAGGCTTTGATGCCACAAATACAATTGTGGTGAAAGTGCCTCAGAATATTCGAAAAACTTCGCAACGCGTAAATGATTTGACTGCTTTTGAGCATGATTTGTTAAGTCATAACTCCGTATTTAGTATTTCCAGCTCGAATAGTGTACCCGGAGATTTACCAGCTTACAATTTCAATTTTAAAGAAATTAAATCGGGTAAAAGTGGAAAGGCAGCTCTAATTGTTGCCGACGAAAATTACCTCCCAAACTACGGAGTAAACTTGTTGGCCGGAAACAATTTTTCGCCTGTTCATTCTGAAAACGAAACAAGAGGATGCATTATAAACCGTGCCGCTTTATTGACTTTGGGTTTTCAGGAACCTACTGATGTCGTTGGGCGGGTTTTGAACATGGCAGACGAAAGTGGAATTCAGAATTTTGACGTCAAAGTTATCGGAGTGTCAGAAAATATAGATTTTAGCGACGCCAAGAAAATGCACGAGCCAATTGTGCTGGTAAACTGGACAGAAAATATGTTGTGGGGAAATTACTCGATAAAAACCTCGACTGGTGACTATGCTTCCGTTCTGCCGTTTATTCGCGAAAAGTTTAATGCCACTTTCCCAAATTATCCTTTTAAATATGTTGTACTTGAAGATTACTACAACCGGCAATTTGATTCGGAGAATAAGCTTATTAGAATTTTCCGGCTTTTTGTGCTGGTAGCCATTTTTATTAGCGTGATAAACCTGTTTGCCATATCGTGGCTAATTACTTCTGCAAGGGTAAAAGAAATAGGAATTCGCAAGGTAAACGGTGCAAAAATATCCGAAGTGTTGGCCTTGCTAAATAAAGACTTTGTGAAGTGGGTTTTAATTGCCTTTGCTGTAGCTGTTCCACTTGCGTGGTATGCTATGTTTAAATGGCTCGAAAACTTTGCTTACAAAACCAATTTAAGCTGGTGGATTTTCGCTCTTGCCGGTTTGCTGGCGCTGGGAATTGCGCTGATAACGGTTTCATTTCAATCGTGGAAAGCAGCAAGCAGAAATCCAGTAGAAAGTTTAAGGTACGAGTAGGACACCAACAAATTAGAAACAAAAAAAACAAAATACAATGAGAAACTTTTTTAAGATGGCATTTCGTCGTTTGTTCCGAAAAGGGGAGCATACACCAACACGGATTATTTCGTTAACAGCGGGCTTGGCATTTGGTATTTTGTTGTTGTCCGAGGTATTGTATTATTATAGTTTCGATAGTTTTTATCCCGATGCCGATCGTGTTTACGTGGTGCACGAAAATTTTAAGCGGGATAAAGCGTCGAACAAATTGGATAGTTATCCACGGGTAAGTGGGGCTGTGGCGCCCGGAATGAAAGACGAAGTTCCGGGGATTGAAGCAGCTACCCGCTTAAACAGTATTGGCTCATCGGTTTTTTATACTGCCGATAAAAAAAGCTACAACGGCCGCTTTGTGCTTGCTGATGAATATTTGTTCGACGTGCTTCCGCGCCCAATGCTTGCCGGAAATGCTAAGGAAATATTAAGTAGCCCGATGACTTGTATTGTTTCTGATAAAATTGCGGAGGAAATGGGCGGCGATGTTGTTGGAAAAATCATCAAGCTAAAAGAATATCCGGGCAGAGAACTTACTATTGGTGGTGTTTTCGATAAGCTCCCCGAAAATACAAACTTTGAGTACGATGTGCTAATCTCGATGGTTTCTACCGCACAATTCACTTTTGATGGTACTCAAAATTGGTTAGGGAACGATAGGTACTATGCGGCTCTTAAATTAGCGCCGGGTGTAAAACCTGAAACATTGGCGCCGGCAATTCGGAAAATGCAGGTAAAATACCAGAACATTGAAAAACTGGAGCAACAACAAGGAGGCATGGTTTTAAAATATACACTGAAACCTATCCGTAGTTTGTATTCCAGCGGAATGCAAGATATGATTCTGATACTGGCTACCATTGCCTTTGCTGTTCTGTTTGTTTCGCTAATGAATTATACTTTGCTTACTTTAAGTGCGTTGATAAAACGCGCTAAAAGCTCGGCAATTCATAAAACATGTGGTGCAGAAGCCCGTAATCTTCAGCAACTCATTTTTTCCGAAACTTTTCTTTTATTTCTGATTTCGCTAATTGGTGCGCTGGTACTTATTTTCATTCTGAAACCATTTGCCGAAGTGCAACTTGGGCATAAACTGGTTTCGGTATTAAATCCAACAGTAATCTGGCCTTTATTATTACTGATGGCATTACTTGTTTTGGCTACAAGTTACCTGCCCGGCCGTTTCTTTTCACGAATTCCGGTGGCTACAGCTTTTCGTAATTATCAGCAAAAACGAAACCGGTGGAAACTGGTGTTGCTTTCATTTCAGTTTGTAGGGGCTTCGTTTATATTGACCATGTTGGTAATTGTAAGCATGCAATACAATGGCGTAATTACCGCCGATCATGGTTATCAAACCAAAGGCGTTTATTACGGAGCTACCAGCGGAATGGACGCGAGTAAAATTTCAACTGTTATTAATGAACTGAAATCGGTTCCGGGAATTGAAACTGTGGGGCTGGGCTGTGGTGTTCCGATCGAAGGTGCTTCAGGAAATAACATCAACTCGCCTGATGGTCAAAAAGAGCTTTTTAACGTTGCCGACTTTTATTATGTCGATGAAAACTATTTGTCTATCCTGAATATCCCGGTTTCGGAAGGCGAGAATTTCTCGGAACAAAATGCTATTCCGGAAGATCTGTTGATTAGTGAAAGTGGGGCAGGGCGGTTAAGAGCCTTTAACGGTTGGAAAAATGTAGTTGGCGAGCAGGTTAATATTAGTGAGCACGGAAAAACAACCATTCGCGGAGTATTTCCCGATTTTATTGTTAAAACAGTAACCAACCCCGATTTACGGCCTTCGGTATTCTTTTATTACCCCGAAGAAAAATTTATGGAATTACGAGCCGAGCATTCTTCTTTTCCATTTTATATTTTAATGAAAGCAAATGAAGCTTCGGAAGCAGGAATGCTAGCCAGAATTACAAACATTTTTAACGCGTTTTTGCCACAAAAAGATGCTGTAGTAAAAAGCCTTGAGCTGGAACAAAAACATAGTTATCAGGCAGAACAGGGTTTCCGAAATGCCATGATGGCCGGGAATGTGGTTATTTTACTGATTACGGTGATTGGACTGCTGGGGTACACTTCAAACGAAGCTGCGCGGCGCCGTAAAGAACTGGCTATTCGCAGAATTAACGGAGCCAATCTGCCTGACATTCTTCGCATTTTTATTTTCGATCTGGAATATGTGGCTATTCCCGCAGTATTACTGGGATTAACCGGAGCCTGGCTGACGGCCGGTAAGTGGATGCAGAATTTTGCCGTGAAAATTCCTTTAAGCTGGGAGATTTTTGCCGGATGCAGTTTGTTTGTTTTGGTATTGGTAGCGTTTATTGCTGCAATTAATTACACACGAACAGCCAATCGAAATCCCGTAGAAGCACTTCGGTATGAGTGATGAAGGTTCCGACTGAAATATCGGGAAGGAATTATTAAACCTTTTCGTTACAAACAACAAAACAAGCAGATATGATATTTCAATTTGTAATTAGAAACCTGAAAAAGCGACTGTTTCTTAATCTCATAAAAATAGTGGGTTTAGCCCTTGGTTTAAGTGGCATACTCTTTCTCACGCTCTTTCTGAAAAATGAAATGTCTTACGATGCTTTTCATCGAAAGGCCGACCGTATTTACAGATATACGCTTACCAATCCGCAACTTTTTAATAACAGTCATTTTGCCCGTATTTACAATTCGGAACAAGTTCCTGAAATGGCTGCTTATTTTTCCGAAATAGAAAGTTATGTTCGTCTGTCTCCGATAAAAGGCGGGGTAATTATGTATAATGAACAACATTATTCTATAAATGAAGCATTTGAAACCGATTCAACCTTCTTTGACGTTTTTGACGCTGAATTTTTGGTGGGAGATAAGAATACAGTGCTGAATACGCCGGGAGCAATGGTAATTTCAGAGTCGTTTGCAAAAAAGGTGTTTGGAAACACGAACCCGGTTGGACAGTTGATTTCGTTGCCTGCAGGGCAATATTATGACAAACAGACTGATTTTACGGTGAAGGGTGTAATGAAAGATTTTCCGCAAAACAGTCATTTTCATCCCGATTTGGTTACCACTAAAGCAAAGGGAGACATTAATTGGTGGGCTTTTACTTATTTGCTCCTTGCTCCGAATGCTAATCCCACGAACATTACTACCGGATATGCCGGATTTCTGGCAAAGTTATCCGATCAGCCGGTTGATAAAATCGAAACACAGGCGCATTTGCAAAACATTAGGAAGATCCATTTGCATTCGGATAAATTACGGGAGATTGAAGGCAACGGAAACATGACCAACATTTATGTTTTGTCGATAGCTGCTCTTATTTTACTGCTTATTTCGATGAGTAATTATGCCAGCCTGAATCTGGGAATGGCGGGGTTTAACAATAAATTTGTAGCTGTTAACCGCATACTCGGATCAACACGGCACATGAACCTGAAATATTTTGCCGTAGAGAGTATTTTCATTGTTCTGGTTTCTGTTTTTGTGGCCATGTTGATTGCTGTTTTTGCCAATTCGATTATTAGTAGCTATTTCGGAATGAATCTTTTCATAAATAATATTGAATTGATTCTGCTGGTAATTCTCTTGTTTAGCGTGCTTGGTGTTTTGTCGGGATTGCAACCCATTTTGAGGCAAAGTATCGGAAGAGCTTACCGGCAGGGGCACAACCTCATGAAATTTGGAAATATTCGTGTAAGCCGCGGGATTATTATTTCGCAATATACTTTTGCCATTGTTCTTATCGCAGCGGTAATCGTTATTTCTCGGCAAACCAATTTTGCGCTTAACAGTTCAATGGGCTCAAAAGATGATAACATTATTTGTTTTGAATCGGTACACGCCAATGTTCAACAGAAGTTTGAGGTGTTTAAAGCTGAGTTGCTGAAACACAATACCATTGAATCGGTTTCGGCGATGCTTGAGCCTCCGGGTGGCGAGGCAAACGACATGTTTGGTTTTGAATTGGAAGGCAGGCAAACAGAGGCAGAAAAAGGGCAGGATATGGTAGGTGTTTTTCCCTGTGATTATTCGTTTGCTCAATTGTTTCAACTCCAGCTTTTAGGCGGAAGTAATTTTTCTGAAGCAAATACAGATGCCGAAGGCTCGGGAGAGTTTATCATTAACGAAGCGGCAATGCATTTAATGAATTTCAGCAATCCGGATGAGATTATAGGTAAGAGTTTTAAACTAAATTCTCCAAATCCGGCAGTCACTATTCCGGCAGGTAAAATCACCGGCGTTGTAAAAGATTTTCATCTTTCGAGCCTGAAAAAGAAAGTGGGGCCACTGGTATTTTTTAAACGAGACAAACTCTGGCTCCTTAATTTTGTGGTGGCTTTTAAACCCGGAATGAAGGATGCTGCAATCGACGATATCCGCTCGGTTTGGAATGAACTGTTTTCGGCCTACCCTTTTTCTTATGAATACGTGGGAGCCATGTATGAAAAAGTGTACAAAACCGAATTGTTGCAGGCCCGGCTGTTGGGCATATTCACCATCATTTCAATTTTTATAAGTTCTATGGGATTGTTGGGTATTTCATTGCTGGTTTCGCAACAAAAAATAAAGGAAATTGGTATTCGGAAAGTAAACGGAGCAAAAGTTTCAGAGGTACTTGCTATGCTCAATAAAGATTTTATAAAATGGGTTGTTATTGCTTTTGTTATTGCTACGCCGCTAGCTTACTACGCTTTGGGCAGGTGGCTCGATAATTTTGCTTACAAAACCAATTTAAGCTGGTGGATTTTCGCATTGGCCGGAATTCTTGCTTTGGGAATTGCATTGCTAACTGTTTCATGGCAGAGCTGGAGAGCGGCTACGAGGAACCCGGTCGAAGCCCTGCGGTATGAGTGACGAAATCCCGACAGAATCGTCGGGGTGGAGGCACTGAGGTATGAATAATCCTTTTGGCATATCAAGACACAGAAACAGATCCAGTAACAAATAAAAAAAATGAAAATTAGCTATGAACAATTCAATATTGAAAGAAATAATCCGATGGAGTATTAAAAAGAAGACAACAACGGTGTTGATTATTAGCGGAATGTCGATTGGTATTACAATTGCTTTACTTATTGGCTTGTGGGGATTAAACGAATTTAGTTTTGATACATTTCATTCAAACGCCGACAATATTTACAGAATATGTCGCCAGGGCTATCTTAACAACGAATCGGTAACATTGGGTAACGATTTTGGATCTGTTGGCCCTACGGCAAAGGAAAAGTTTCCACAAATTGAAGATGTATGCCGGGTTATACCGTTTAGCAGGAATCTCGTTAAAATTAACGAGAAAAATACTTATGAGGATGAGATCGCAGTGGTAGATAAAAACTTCTTTCAGTTCTTTTCATTTAAGCTTGAAAACGGAAATCCCGAAAATTGCCTTGATGCACCCGACAAAGTCATAATAAATCAAGAAACTGCCAACAAGTATTTTCAAAATGAAGATGCTATAGGGCAACCCATTGAGGTATTTGGTAAGCAACTATACGTTAGTGCTGTAATGGAAGATATGCCTGAAAACTCACATTTGAAATTCAATATTGTCGTTCCTATTGAAGCAGTCTCGTGGCTTAAAAACAGTGGCTGGGGAAGCAACGATAGCTTTATCAATTATCTGTTATTGGCAGAGGGGACAGATACTGAAGCCCTTGCTAAAGAAATTACGGCAATGACTTACGAACATTTTTCAATGTACAAAGACATAAAGATTACGCATTTTCTGCAGCCGCTCACTGAAATTCATTTTTCTCCGGGATTTCGTTTTGACAACGTTATTACCAGCGACCAACGAATTGTATTTATTTTTATTTCTCTAGCGGTTTTAATATTACTGATTGCCAGTTTCAATTTTGTTAATATTTTTATTTCTACTTCTTTTTTAAGGGCAAAATCAATTGGTGTTAAGAAAATAAATGGTAGCTCCAGAACCAGCCTTTTTTTTGCTTCTTACATCGAAACCGGATTGTATATTCTGGTCTCCACCTGTATTGCTATATTTTGGGCGATAATATTGTTACCGGCTTTCAATCAACTTGCAGAGACCCATTTAAAATTTAACTTTTCCGATTATCGTATCTATCTTTATTTAGGCATCCTGCTTTTGTCAACCATAATTATTGCCGGAACTTTTCCTGTTATCTATATTCTTCGGTTTAATCCGGAAGCAATAATCAGAAATCGTTTTAAAGGAACTGGGGTAACATTATTACAACGGACACTTGTTGTTAGTCAGTTTGTAGCATCAATTATCCTCATTAGTTCAGCCGGAATAATCAAGAAACAAATTAGTTATGTGAAAAATATGGATTTGGGATTTAACAAGGATCAAATCGTCTATGTTTTTCCAAATAACATGGCTAGAAGTTACGATGCTATTCGCAATGATTTGTTGAAAAATGCGAATGTTATTGACGTTACAGCTAAAAATTGTTTGCCTACCGATTGGAACAATGGTAGCGACGTATCTTTGGCCGGGAAGGCTTCCGAATCGGTAATTATGGAAATCTGTTCCATGAAAGACAATTATGCCGACATGATGCAAATGTCGATAGTTGAAGGGCGAAATCCATTTTTACCAGGACAGGGAAACAAAACGGAATGCCTTATTAACGAACAAGCTGCCAAAAGTCTGGGACTGGAAAATCCCATTGGAAAGCAAATAAAAAAGGACGACGAAACATACACCGTTGCTGGGATTCTGAAAAATGCAAATACAAAATCTCTGCACACAAAGGTTGACCCGCAGGTATATTTGAGCCTCGATCGGGTAAGAGAAAGCAACCCAATTCTTATTAAAACAAATGGACAGAATGAAAGTGTCATTCGGTCATTGTCTGAAATCTGGGCTGAATATAATCCTGAGATTCCGTTTGAGTATCATTTTCTGGATAGTACTTACGACCAACTTTACAAAACCGAAAAAACAGCTTCGAAAATTATTTCAATAGGAATGGTAATTGCTTTGTTTCTGGCATTTATGGGATTATATGCCATTTCGCATTACGCTACCGAACGTCGTGTAAAAGAAATTGGAATACGAAAAGTAAACGGGGCACGTATTTCAGAAGTTTTAATACTGCTGAACCGCAGTTTTATCCGCTGGATTTTGATTTCCGTATTTATTGCAACGCCCATTACCTGGTTTACTTTAAGTAAATGGCTCGAAAATTTTGCTTACAAAACTAATTTAAGCTGGTGGATTTTTGCAATTGCCGGAATTCTTGCTTTGGGAATTGCATTGCTAACTGTTAGCTGGCAAAGCTGGAAAGCTGCAACGAGGAATCCTGTTGAAGCACTCAGGTATGAGTAAGGGGGCAAAGAAGCTGTCAAAAGAAGTATCGTCGGTATCGATGCTATGAAGTATGAATAGAATTTAACAGTCATGATAAATCAACTTAAAATTGCTTTTCGATTTTTCCGAAACAACGGAACTTTTACTTTACTAAATGTTATTGGGCTTGCATTTGGTTTTACCTGTGCGATAATGATTCTGATGCATGTTGGAAAGGAAAAGTCATATAATAAGTCGATCCCTGATCACGAGCGGGTTTTCTATCTTGCGCAAAAGAGTCCCGATTCTCCATTGGGAAATACAACCATCAGTTATGCACTTCCTGTTTTGCTGTCAGAACATTTTCCCGAAATAGAATATTTTGCAAGAACTGAAAACTATAGCCAGTTTAGTAATTGTATTGTTTCGTATCAGCCTGATGGTAAGAACGAAATATACAGTTTCAATGAACGTAGTTTTTGTCTTGCCGATGCCGATTTTTTTCAAATCATTCAATATCCTTTTATCGAAGGCTCACGTGAATCGGCTTTCGCTAATGTCAACTCCATTGTATTATCAAAAGAAACAGCCGAGAAATATTTCGGGGGAGAGCAGGCTTTGGGCAAAACATTAATGCTGAACAATGATAAATTTTATACCGTTACGGGTGTGGTTGATATTCCTGAATATGTCACTTTTAGTTTTTCAATGATCGCGCCAATAAAATCAATTCGAGACGATTCAAATCTTGCAGGATGGGACAGCAACGGACAACCTTTCTTCAAGCTAAAAAAGAATACGGATTACAAAGCCTTTAATCAGAAAATAGAAAATTTTTACACACAACTTAAGCTCGAAAACATTCGCGACCCTGAACGTTTAACACTTGAACTAATTCCCTCTGCCGACCGGAGGTTGTATTACAATAAAAGACCCTTGTACCTCCTAATTTTTATCGGTATTGTGGTTTTGGCTGTAAGTGTATTAAACTACGTAAATCTTTCAACCTCGCTAATTCAAAAACGTACCTCAGAAATTGCTATGCGCAAAATATCTGGTGCCGGCAGATGGTTGATCGGAAAACAATTTGTTCGGGAAACGGCTATAATCAGTTTTTTTGCGGTTTTAACGGGTGCCTTACTTGCAAAAGTTGGAGTGGCAACCTTTGAGACACTTACCGGTTCCGATATTCGTTATTTTCTGAACAACAACCTGGGATTATTTATTGGTGGAAGTTTGTTGCTATGGATTATTGTAACGCTATCGGCAAGTTTTTACCCGGCATTGATACTTTCGGGAGTTCGGCCAATCTCAGTCTTTAAAAAAGAACGACGTTCAGGAGCAGGAATACGCAGCAAAAATGTATTGATAACCTTTCAGTTTGTAATTTCAATAATGCTGGTTATCATTACTTTAATGGTAAATAAGCAATACCATTATATGACCGAAATGCCTTTGGGTTTTGATAATAAAATGGTGATGCAAATACCATTAACCAACACTTTAAAGACAAACTACCAGGGATTGAAAAGTGAACTTAACAAAATGGCTAAGGTTAAAAACCTATGTACTGCTTCATCAATGCCTGCCGGAATCCCGAATAATTCTGGTGTAAGCTGGACAGATGATAAAGGTGTACAACACGACGAATCGTTTGCTTTTGCTATTGTTTCTGATGGTTATACACAAACCTTTGAAATGAAAATGGCTGCCGGCGATGAATTTATAGCCGAAAAACCGGATGATTTAAAAGGGGTTCTTATCAATGAAACTGCGGCAAAACAGCTAGGTTTTGAAGATCCTGTGGGAAAACAAATTAAATTCTGGGGGCGAGAAAGTACAATTGTAGGTGTTGTTAAAGACTTTCAGAACAATTTTATTTTTAACCAGGTGAAACCAATGGTAATGTCTGCACATCCGGAAAATCAGGGCTTTACAAAGTTTCTGTTTGTGAGTATTATGCCAGGAGATGTGGAGCATACAATTAATACGCTTGAAAGAACTATAAAAGAAATATCTCCTGATTTTCCATTTGAATACACTTTCACAAATGCTGAAGTTGCTGATTATATTGATGAAATCAAAAAGATTAACGCCACTTTCCGTTTTGCTAGTATTATTTCAATAATTCTGGCTTTGGTTGGGCTGATTGCTTTAACCTACCATGCAACTCAGGCAAGAACCAAAGAGATCGGGGTACGTAAAGTAAACGGAGCCCGAAATACAGAAATTATAACACTTTTAAACAAGGCATTTGTACGAAATATTGTTATTGCTTACGGTGTTGCATGTCCGGTTGCCTGGTTAATTGTTTTCCGATTGCTGCAAGGCATTGATAATAAAACAACCATTACTGTAGACGTTTTTCTGGCAGCAGGTTTTATCATTGGTTTTATCGCGCTTCTTACGGTTTCATTTCAATCGTGGAAAGCTGCAACCCGAAATCCCGTAGAGGCACTCAGGTATGAGTGACGATCTTCATGGTGGATAATAAATCTGATTTAGTCTGTTTTTAAGATTTTTCCTAAGAATGAATTTGTTTTTTTGTTTTCTACCATTAGAAAATAAATGCCGGAAGGGAGTTTTGTCATGTCTATTTTTACATTTATTTTTTCATCAATGAATTCTTTAGCGACAGCTTTTCCTGTATTATCAATCAACAAAATATGATCAAAATCACGGCTACCGTTAAACTCAATGGTTAGCTGATTAGCTACCGGATTCGGATAGACGCGTACGTCTCCCGGCAGAAGAGTATTGACCCCGCTTATTAATTGCATTGTTATTGCAATTGTTGTGTCGGAGCAAAGTGTTAAACTGCTGTCAATTGATTCATAACCAGAAGCTGATATCTGGTAAGGGTAGGTAGCATCAGGCAACTCGTTAAATGTAACAGTTCCTTGGTTGTCAGAGTTGTAATTTGTGCCTTCAAAGACAATGCTCGCATCGGGTATCGGAGTATTTCCGTCGGTAATATTAAAAGTTACAGTGTACGTTTTTGGAATTTCAGTAGCGGCAAAATCCTGAGTAGTATTTGAATTTAAAGCGCTTATTGTAACCTCTACGGGCGAAAAAGAATAACCTTCCAAAGTGGGAGTTATTGTGCCACTCCAACTACTGCTTTTTGTAACTGAATAATCGCCGTTCTCATTGGTTGTTATGTCCTGAGAGAAACCGGAGAGCTGAACACCTTGCAACGGATTTCCAGAATCATCAGAAATATTTCCAGAAATTGTATAGGTTTCAGCAAGCGAAGATGAAAAGTTAATAACGACTTCTTCTTCAAGGGTGTCAATTTGGTAGCTTTCCGGAGAAAAAACGTATCCTTCCAATTCTGGGGTTACCACTCCTGTCCAGCCTGCATTAACGCGCTTCATATAAAAGAAATTGCTTGCCGGCTCAATTGTTCCGTCGTTGGCATGTATTGTTGGCTCAATAAAATACTCGCCGTTTTCGTCGGTAACGTTAACTACAATGTAATAAAAGTAGGTGTGATTCCCCGTGAAATTAATCGTGTCGGTATCTGCTTTTATATCAGTGAATTCTTTGCTTTTTGGAGTGAACGAGTAATCCAGTTTGAAAGGTCTTATTTTTCCTGTCCAGCCTTTTACAACTTCTGTCGAGAATTGGCCTTGTTCGTTGGTCGTAACCGGCGTATCGAAACCAACCATCTCTACATCGGGCATCGGCGTCCCAAACTTGGTTAACACGGTGCCATCCATGGTAAAAGTATTAAGTGTTGTGGTAGAAAAAGACCAGTTATCACTTTCTGTCTCATTTCCCTGGTTGTCTTTTGCAACGATCTTCCAGAAATACGTTGTGTTTGAATTGAGATTTGTAAACTGAAATGTTGTATCCAAAACGTTACTTGCAACAACCGATCCTGGATTTGCATTGGTGCCAACATATACATCGTAAGCAACAACATCGTCCTCAATATCTTTAAATGACTGCCATTTTAATAGTACGGTAGAGTCGATTTCAGAAGAACCATTTTGAGGATAAATTAAACTCGCTTCTTCCGGGAGCGTGTTTTCTGTTGCATCGGCGGCAAAACGAAAACCAAGGAAAAATTTCATTGTATACCCATCGCCATATTGCAGTTTAACACGGTCGCAGTTTCTTGCTTCATAATCGTGGCTAAACCAGTCTCCGCCGCGAAAAATGTAAGAAGGATCGTATTCGGGCATCGATTCAGGCCCCTGTGGATTATCTGCCGGACTGACGCTGTAATAATTTTTTTGGTACCAATCGCTTACCAGTTCCGAAACGTTACCGGTCATGTCGTAAATACCAATCTCGTTAGGTGCTTTTAAACCAACCTCAAAAGTCCCGTGCCCCGAAAGATAGAGCGAAAGGTGATGGTCGTCCATCGGATTTTTCAGGTTTAAGCTGTTATCTGCATACCAGCCAACGTTTCTGATGGAATTGCTGCCGCTGTAGGTATAGCCTTTACTTTTGTTTCCACCACGTGCTGCATATTCCCACTCAGCTTCGGTAGGCAGTCGGCCACCAGCCCACTGGCAAAAGAGTTTTGCGCCCGGAGGATTTACATTTTCAGCAGGATAATTCCAGAAACCATCTTTTACATGATAGGCATTGTTCGCGTAGTATATTTTTGGAGCGTCAAAATCTGTTTCTGCAGTTTCTGAAATTAGGCATATTACTTTTCCTGCTCCCAAATACCCTGATCCCGAGGTTTTTATAATGTTGCAGCGTGGATAGTAATCTTCCTGGTAATCAATGTAAATGGAATTTTTAACGGCATTCAGAAAATCACAAAATTGCGCCCAGGTAACCTCGTATTTTCCTATCCGGAATGCATCAATATTTACTGTGTGGACGGGTTGTTCGTCATTTGAATATCCTTCGTAACCTACATTGGGATTTGGCTGGCCCATAGAAAAATCTCCGCCTTCAACTTTTACCAGTTCAAGCAATTCAGTAGGTTTCTGCCAAGGAGTAAATGTATACACGGGGCTTTCAGAAATGCCTCCTTTTTTGTCTTTTGCAACTACCTTCCAATAGTAGCGGGAGTGTCTCTCTGTTAGTTTAACAAGTTTTGAAAACGACCTGGTTTCTGAAACGATTAAAGTTGTGGGATTGGGCTTGGTATCGAGATAAACATCGTAATAAACATCATCTCCATCTTTATCAGCAGATTCTTGCCAGCTTAATGTTACATTAAGAGTTGTGTTAATATCATTATTGCCCGGTTTCTGAAGTTTTACTTTTTCCGGGGCGTCGTTCAGATAATTTTCTACAGTAAATACATAAGGTGTATAGCTGTTTTCAACTTCTTCGCCACTGTATCCGTCAACTGTCGTTACTTTTAAGTAATATTTTTGCTGATCTGTTAACTGGTACGGAATGGTATAAAAAGTATCAATAATTCCACTGGCTTCTACATACATATTGTCGCTATCAGTTCCAAGATAAACTTTATAGCTCACAGTATCTCCATCACTATCAGTACTGCTTTCCCAAAAGATCGTTAGGTTTTCGCTTGGTACATTTTGAGCATTCTTTTGTGGGTAAGTTATGTCTGGTTTTGTTGGAAGGTTATTAATAGCAGCAGTTGTAAAATTAAAAACATTACTAGAAATATCGGTTCCGTTACTAACCTTTGCTACTACTTTCCAGAAGTATTTTGTTGTGCGCTCAAAATGTATTCTTTGATCGAAATAATAGAAAAAAGTGTCATTCTCATCTTCATAACTGGCAGCAGAAGCAATTAGCTGTGTATTGTCATCGCTGAAGAGGTTAAAGCCATCATAAAGACTGTCCTGAAATAAGAGAGGGATACTGTTTGTGCCTAAATAGAAATCGTAATTTACAGTTAGCCCTTCTTCTGGTGTTATTCCATCCCAAACAAACTTTGGACTTTCAATCTCAGTAGAACCATCTGTAGGAAAATAGACATTAATTTTCTGGCTTAAAACAGGAGAGAAAGCGGAACAAAGTAAAAGGGCGAACAGCAGCTTTTTCATGACGTGGATTTTAACAATTATTACAACAATGTAGAAAACAGTCCGCTTAGACTGTTTGTAAAGCTACAATATTTTTTAGAAAGAGATGATTGGTAATTTATTAAATATTGAGAAAGTGCTACATTTATACATTTTGTAACAAAAATGTAATGGATACAAAAGGAGCCAGAACAAAACATCTGATATTGGAAAAAGCTTTTGTTTTATTTTCGACAAGTGCCTACGCTAAAGTTTCATTAAAAAGAATTGAGAAAGAGACTGGGTTAAGCCGTGGAGCTTTGTTGTTTCATTTTCCAACAAAAGAACAGATGTACAAGGAGATTGTAGACCTGTACGTATTACAAAACCTTTCGGCCTCTGGTCATGTTGCTGATACCGATCTATCTTTAAAGGTTTTCATTGACAAGTATGTACAACAGCTAAAGGAGCTAAAAGAAACGCTATTCAAACTTGGAATCTTAAATATGAGCTTTGCTCTTGTAAATTTGAACTTACAGGCTTTTCACTTTTATCCGGGTTTTGAAGAAAAAGCAATCGCCTGGAACAAACGAGAAACGGATATTTGGCATACCGTTATTCGTAAGGCAATTGCATCAGGTGAGATTTCGGCAGGCAATAATGAGAAGGTTTTGGCTTCAATGTTTAAAAATCTTTTTCATGGAACAGGTTATGAGGGAATTAATACTACGACGGATATAAACTTAAAGCTATTGAAGCAACAATATGAATTGTTGTATTATTCATTAATAAGGGATTAAGTTTTTTTTTAACGTGACTTTATCTGTTTACAATAACTCTGGATTTAAGTTATCAAATGCCAAATATATATACAACTGTTGTCAATAAAATTGACACTGAATAATTTTGTATTTTTTACAAGCTATTGGTATTTATGTGGTTAATAAAAAGGCATCAGATTTGGGTGGCATTTATCGTTTTCAAAGTTATGCTATATGTTACGATTTAAAATAAAACTCGCATTTCGGAATTTATTAAAGAACAAACTTTATTCATCTCTGATAATTGGAGGATTTGCCATCGGGTTTACTGCCAGTATTTTAATTGCCTTGTTTTATAGTGCTGAGCACAACGTGGACAAGCACTTTGCCCGGTATGAAAAAATTTATCGCTTGTATGATGCTAAAAAGAATGAGTCGGGGCTCGATTACAAAATCAACGCTGTAATTGCGGAACACTACCCGGATGTTGAAAAAGCTTGTCCACTCGGTTTCTCTTATTTCCCTATCACTTTAAAAGACCCGGAGACACGAAATTATGCTCGCGTAGAGTACATTGTTTCCACGAATGATAACTTTTTTGATGTATTTTCAGTACCCGTTTTATCCAGCATAGGAGATAGGCCTTTTAGTCAGCTAAACTCAGCAGTAATTACCGAGTCGGTGGCAAAAAAACTTTTTGGAGATGAGAACCCATTGGGAAGGACAATTAAAGAAGAATTTTTTACGGCAACGGTTACCGCAGTTATGCAAGACCTGCCTGATAATTCGAGTTTTAAAGCAGAGGTACTCCTTAATAGCGAGAATAAAGACTTTCAGATGGCACAAGCGTGCAATAACGGTGTTTGTATATTTCCTACGGAGCACTTTCTTCTGTTAAAAAACGATATCGATCCTGATGATTTCTCAAAGAAGATGAATGCTTCCATCGGGCAATTTAGTACAACTACCGACAGTCTGGCTCTGCAAAGTCTATCTGATATTTATCTTTCTCCAACAAAATTGGGTTGGACAGATGAGCACACCAAAGGCAATTCAAAAATGCTGTTCATTTTTATGGCAATTGCTATTTTAATTATTCTCCTATCGAGTATTAATTACCTCAATTACACGGTTTCTATGCAGTATGCAAAAATGAAAGAAATTGGTATTAACAAAACCAATGGTGCCGGGAAAACACATTTGCTCGTAGATTCGCTTATTGAGGTAACACTCGGAATTCTAATTGCGCTGATTATTTCAGTTGCGCTGGTGTCGCTGCTTTTACCGACAACCGGGACCTTGTTTGGAAGGGAAATACATTTTTCCGATGTTAATCTTCGGCATTTGCTGCCTGTTATTTTGGGTACTATTGTCGGCATTATTTTTCTGAATAGTTTGGCCCCCATCTATATTTTATCGCAGTTTAATATTACCGACTTTCTGCAGGGAGGAAGGAAAAGAAACGGAAAACAATTCGGGAAGCAGCTTATGCTTACTTTTCAGTTAACGGTTTCCATTGCATTAATCGCAGTTGTGATGCTTATTTTTAAGCAGCTGCAGTATGTAAAGCATTATGATTTAGGTTTTAACGAAGAACACTTGGTGAGGATAGAGCTACCGTGGCTGTTCGAAAATCAAACAGCATTAAGAAACGAAATCAGCGATCTTTCTTTTGTGTCAGGCAGTGCGCTGAGTAACGGTTATCCGGGGAATATTAATATGAGTATGGGAAGTGGGGTAGAAGGCGATGAATTTATGGTCGAATGTATTTATGTAACTGAAAATTTCCTGGAAACAATGGGCGTGCAGTTACTTGATGGGCGAAATTTTTTAGCGGGCGATAAAGGAAAATCTTGCTTGATGAATGAAGCTGCAATAAAACGTTATGGCTGGGAAAATATTGATGGTAAAAAGTATAAGAATGGAAGAGAAGGCGGCTACGATGTTGTAGGGGTAGTGAATAATTTTAATGTTGAATCCCTGCATACTGCACTAAGCCCGGTTGCTTTGATTTACGAATCCGACCGTGAGTATAATACGCTTTCACTGCGACTAACTCCCGGAAATATTGGACAACAAATAAGTGAACTTCGGAAAGTTTGGGGGCGCCTATTACCGGACGATCCCATGGAATTTATTTTTTACGACGACCAGTTTCAGGCAATGTATATAAAAGAAGATAAGTTGGCAAAATCCATCACTTTCTTCTCTATAATTGCTATCGTGCTTACTTGTATGGGAATTTTAGGCCAGATTTTCCTGATTAGTTTAAACCGTACCAAAGAAATTGGTGTGCGCAAAGTCAACGGAGCAAAAGTTTCAGAGATATTGGTACTGTTGAATAAAGATTTTGTTATATGGGTATTTGCCGCTTTGGTAATAGCCTCCCCGGTTGCTTATTACGCTATGACCAAGTGGCTCGAGAACTTTGCTTACAAAACAACATTAAGCTGGTGGATTTTCGCACTGGCTGGTTTACTGGCACTGGGAATTGCACTGCTGACGGTTAGTTGGCAAAGCTGGCGGGCTGCGACACGGAATCCGGTAGAGGCACTTCGATACGAGTAGTGTGAGAAGTGAGAAGCCCCCGATATGAGTACATGGAAAAACTCCACTGAACTTTTACTGAATTAAATGCCAAATAATTATACAGATTCTGTCAAAAAAATTGACAGGTGTTATTTTTTGTATTGTGTTAAGTTGTTGACTGTGACTATTTTATAATAAAGGCATTGCTTTTGAAAAGCCTGTTGCTACAGTATTAGGGAGACTTCAGCAAATTAAAAGAGTAAGCAATGAATATTAGAAACAGTTTATTAATAAGTTTCAGGCATTTAAAGTCCGATAAAACGAATACGTCAATCAGTTTAACCGGATTGATTCTAGGGCTTGGTATTGTGGCGGTTGTGTTGGTTTTTGTGTTGAATGAATTAAGCTACGACAAAAGTTTTGCACACAAAGACCAGATTTATCGTGTGTTGAATTACAACCGGAACGATAATAATACCTGGGCAAATACGCCATTTATTATTGGCGAAACGGCTAAAAATAATTTTGCTGAAGTAGAAAACACCGTTCATCAATACAATATTGGGAATATCGAAGTGGAGAAGAATAATTCGTTTATCCACGAACCGGATATGATGTGTACCGAAGCGGGTTTCTTTGATATGTTTGGTGTTGAGATTCTTCGCGGAAACCTTTCGGATTTCGACCGGACATCGGGAAAAATCCTGCTGGGACAGGAAACTGCTACAAAATATTTTGGCGACGAAAATCCTGTTGGGCAACTGCTTACTGTTCGGTACAAAGGAAAGGAGTTTCCGATGGAAGTAGCTGCTGTTTACAAAGATTTTCCACAAAATTCTACGATAAAAGCCTCACTTATCGCCAGCATCGACTTCGGAATAGAACATCTTGCAAGTAATTTAACTACCACGGGAGAAGTTCCTAGCGAACAGGATTTAAGAGAAGCCTGGGACGGTGTATTTTTTACCAACTTCCTGCAATTGAAAAAAGGTGTTGATCCGGAAACTTTTACCGCCAAACTAAACCAAATGGGTAAGGAGCATTCGGAAGAACTGAGTAAATTTGATTTGTCGCTTCAATCACTTTCTGATATTTATTTTGGGTCGGAGAAGATAATCGACAACAATCGCAAAGAAATGGGAAACATGTCGATGTTGCTGGTGCTGGCTTTTATTGGTATTCTGATATTGATTATTGCCAGTATTAATTATCTGAATCTGGCTTCGGCTAGGGCAATGTCGCAGGTAAAAGCCATGGCTGTTAGAAAAGTTTGCGGTGCTGCTCAACGAAGTATCGTTTGGCAAATGGTGTTTGAATCGGTACTGGTATCGGTGGTAGCACTGCCTTTCGCAATTTTAGCTGCCTGGTTTGCTTTACCTCTTTTAAGCGAAATGCTGGGCAAGTCGTATTCGCTTGAAATTACGCAACAAATGGTAACGAGTCTGGCTCTTCTGGCTTTAATTACTGTTCTTACCGGCTTTGTTTCCGGGAGAATTGTTTCGTTTAGTGCTGGCCGTTTCGGACTGGTAAATGCACTAAAAGGTAAAAGAGTGAACGGAAGCACTAAACAATACGGCCGTAAAGCCTTGGTTGTGTTTCAGATTGCCGTTTTTATTGCGCTCATTTCAACCATGTTTCTGGTGCAAAAACAGGTACGTTATGCTTTCAATAAAGATTTGGGTTTTGTAAAAGAAGGATTGCTACGTGTGCCACTTGGCGATCATAACCTTGAACTTTTCAAACAGGAAATTGAGAAAAATCCGAATGTACTGAGTGCTTGTGGTACTTTGTGGATGCCACCTACCAACAACAAAATGTTTCTTTCTGTGCCAAAAGTAAGCAATCGCACCGAACAGGTAAAAGTAAGCGGACTTTTTGTCGATTACGGTTTTGCCGAAACGATGGGAATGAAAATTATTATGGGCTCCGATTTTGACAAAGAGAAAGTTAGCAATGGAGTGTTGGTTAACGAATCGGCTGTTCAGGCTTTGGGATTAACCGATGTTTTGGGCGAACAAACTGCCTTTGGTCCGGTAGTGGGCGTGGTTAGCGATTTCAATATGTTCTCGTTGCACGAAACAATAACGCCAACCCTAATCGGGTTAAACCCGGCAATGAGTCGGAATATCGCCATCCGAATAAGAACAGAAGACCTTTCTGAAACAATGGATTTTCTGAAAAAGACCTGGGAAAATACCGGAGGGACAACAGCTTTTGATTTTCAGTTTACTAACGACATTTTAAACAAATTGTACGAGTCGGATATTCGCTTTTCAAAAACCATTGGTTTGTTGGCGGTTATTGCCATTCTTATTGCTAGTTTGGGCTTGTTTGGCGTGTCGCTTTTAATGAGCAAGCAGCGTATAAAAGAGATTGGCGTACGTAAAGTAAACGGGGCACGGATTTCGGAGATTTTGACCATGCTGAATATGGATTTTGTAAAATGGGTATTTATGGCATTTGTTGTTGCAACCCCGGTGGCGTATTATGCAATGAGCAAGTGGCTCGGCAATTTTGCTTACAAAACCAATTTAAGCTGGTGGGTTTTCGCCTTGGCCGGGGTTCTGGCGTTGGGCATTGCATTGCTAACCGTTAGTTGGCAGAGCTGGAAAGCTGCAACCCGAAATCCGGTGGAGGCACTCAGATATGAGTAGTTGTGCATTGATTGATTAAACCGTGAAACCAATAGATTTTTAGATATATATGAGTTTTCTACACTTTAAAAGCAGTATCCGATTTTTATTAAAAAAGAAAAGTTATCTCCTGATTAATATTCTGGGGCTAGGGATCGGTATAGCAACTTTTCTAATTCTTTTTATTTACGTGTATAACGATTTTACTTACAATCATTTTAATAAGAATCTGGATAATATTTATCGTGTTCGGGAAGGAGAGGGCGAGCAAACAAAAGGTCTGTTGCTGGCAGAAATGCTTAAGCAGATACCCGAAGTTGAAAACGGAACCCGGATTTTTGACTGGGATGGATACAGGCTTGCCTACAACGACATCGCTTCTCCCGAAAACATAATATACGTTGATACGGGTTTCTTCTCGGTATTTACTTTTCCATTTATTGAAAAGGGCTCAGGAGATCATATAAAAGAAAAGTACAATGCAGTTGTTAGTAAAGATTTTGCCGAGCGTTTTTTCGGCGACGAACCTGCTGTAGGAAAACAGTTGCAGGTGCAATTCGGCGACATTTACCTTACAGTGAACGGTGTTGTTGATATTCCCGATAACTCATCGGTAAAATTCGACATTGTTACATCTTACGAAACAGGTGAAACCATTTCTCCGTGGGTAAAACAGGTACACGACTGGTACAATACATTTTCGATGACTTATGTTTTGTTAAAAAGCGGAACAAACCCTGAGGATATTTACGGCAAAATACAGCAAATTGCCGAAACGAATTTTTTAACAGGTGCAAACGAAAAACCTGAAATGAATTTGCTCGCTTTTAAAGAGTATCATTCCGAACAGGAATCAAATCAAACGCTCATTATCATTCTTGGAGTTATCGCCCTTGGAATTTTGAGTATTGCTATGGTAAATTTTATCAACTTGACGATTACCAATTCACTCGGGCGAACTAAAGAGATTGGTGTAAAAAAAGTAGTTGGTGCGGGCAAAGGTTTTTTGATTCGCCAAATCATGACCGAATCTTTAATGATTAGTTTAATTGCTCTGTTGCTTGGTGTGTCTCTGGCTTTGGTTTTTCTGCCTGAATTCAATCAACTTTATAATACTCGTCTTCACTTTAATTTCACACAAAACAAACTGTTAATGCCGATTCTTATATCGGTCTGGCTCTTAGTGGGTTTGCTGTCAGGAGCTGTTCCGGCAATGTATTTGTCGCGGATGGGATCGATAGACAGTTTGCGCGGCAAGCTGATAAAAAACGGCAAGGTAAGAATGTCGAAGTATTCGCTTGTTGTGGTTCAGTTTGTAATTGCGATTGTCCTGATTTCCGGAACTTTTTTAATGCAAAAGCAGATTCGCTTTATGATTAATCAGGATCCGAAATTTGATAAGGAGAATGTGGTTGTGGCTGAATTAAATAGTTGGGAGTTTAAGGATTTGGAGGCCGCATCGTTAAAATACAAGCGGATTGCCGAAGAGTTAAAAGCAAGCCCATTTGTGGAATCGGTTTGTTTTTCGCAATGTACTCCGGGAAATTACAGCCAGAACTACAATAATTTTTATACCGAAGGAGAAAGCGATGTGGAAAGTATTCACCTTCGGAAAGCGTATGTCGGGAAAAATTACTTCAAAACTTTTGGCATTAAACTAATAGATGGGGAGGGGTTCTCAGACGAGACACGAAATTATGAGAGAAACATGGTTTTGAATAAAAAAGCAATGGAAAAGTTGGGTTACGAAAGTGTAACAGATCAAATTCTTCATGAAAGTGTAAGATCGGGTACGGCCAACAAAATAATAGGGGAAGTGGAGGATTTCGCCTATCAGGGGGCACAGTATGAAACACAGGCTGTTGCACACATTTTCGCTGATCAGGAAAATTATACCAACTGGAGTTATCTGTCGGTAAAATCAAAACCGGGAACTAATTTGCAGGTTTTGGATTTATTAAAAGACAGTTGGAGAACTACTCAGCCTGAATCTGAGCTATCCTTCTTTTTTGCCGATGACAAACTGAATGAACAATACCGGGAATATGAAAAAATTAAACAAATTATTACCTGGTTCTCACTGGTAGCCATTGTTCTTTCCTGCATCGGTTTGTTTGCTCTTTCATCTTATGCCATCTCTCGCAGAATTAAGGAAATAGGAGTACGGAAAGTAAATGGTGCAAAAGTAGGAGAGGTAATAACCTTGTTAAACCGTGATTTCTTGCGATGGGTAGCCATTTCGTTTGTGATTGCTGTACCGATCTCGTGGTATGCACTAAGCCGCTGGCTCGAAGGTTTTGCCCTAAAAACAAATTTAAGCTGGTGGGTTTTTGCTCTGGCCGGTTTGCTGGCATTGGGCATTGCGTTGTTAACCGTTAGTTGGCAAAGCTGGAGGGCAGCTACGCGAAATCCGGTGGAAGCGTTGCGGTATGAATAATAAATACAAATAACGACACCTTTCTTGGTTTTATGGTATGAAACCGCATAGTCTGGAATCGTATATAAGCAAACCATGATAATATTGAAAGATATAAAATTTGCAAGCCGCAGCTTGCTGAAAAACAAAACTGTAACCATTCTCAATCTTATCGGGTTAACGGTTGGTATTACGGTCAGTATGTTTATTTTTCTTTTTATTCTGAAAGAAAAAAACACTGATAAACCCATTCTAGGCATTCATCAGGTTTATGCGGTTACCAATAATGGAAATGCTCACTTCTCGCAGTATATGGCTAACCATATAAAGAAGGAGGTTCCCGAAATTGAAGACCTTACCTATTGCAGCCCCGACTGGTCGCCACAAGTGTTTCTTGCCAAAGGGCACGAAAGTTATAAGGTAAACAGAATGATTACAGCCGATTCATGTTTTTTTAAGGTTTTTCCTTTTCAAACAGTTTGGGGCAATCCTCAAAGGACATTCAATTTGCCTGGAAAAATTGTGTTGACACGTTCGCTGTCGGAGAAAATTTTCGGGAAAGGGAACCCCATCGGGAGAAACGTCACTTACAACGCCACTTATCTTCAGGGAGAAGAACTTGAGGTTGTTGCAGTAATCGAAGATTTGCCACAAACCGTTTCGTGGGAGTTTGACGCTGTGCTCTCGTTCGAAACCAACTATAAAATAGACTGGTATGTAACCAACATGAAACAGTGGGGAACTCAGAATTACAATGTTTTTGCACGGATAAACCCGCATGTTTCTGCGCGGGATGTAGAAGCAAAATTGGCAGATATAAGCCTTGCCGATGTGCCGGAAGATTGGAAAAGCAATATTGATTACGGAATATTTCCTTTTGAAAAGACTTATTTTGACTTTCCCAATCTGGATATAACCAGACATGGCAATAAATTTGTTGTGTCTGTCATCGGGATTGTTGGGGTGCTCATTCTGCTACTGGCCTGTGTTAATTACATTAACATGGTTACTGCGCAGCGTGAAAAACGGTATAAAAACATCGGGATTCTAAAAACATTGGGGAGTACAAGGGGAAAAGTTCTGGGGATAACAACCACCGAATCTATTATACAGTTGTTTTTTTCCATTTTCTGTTCGTTGCTGTTAACCATATTGTTGCTACCCGGGTTTAACCTTCTGTCCGGCTCAAAATTCAACGTCAATGAGTTATTCTCTGGAAATTATTTTTTGCTTTTAACAGGAGTTGCTGCTTTAATGATTTTATTAACCGGCATTGTACCGGGCTTTATTTTCGGTAAAAAAACTGCCCTTGTACTAATTAAGAATAATACGCCGGTGGCAGGTAGTAATCGGCTTCGTAACAGCCTGCTGGTTTTCCAATTTACAGTGTCAATTGCCCTGATTACTTCTATCTTATTTATTTACAGACAAAACGAGTACATGAAAAACCAGAATACTGGGTTTGCAAAAGAAAACATTGTTTATGCCAATACCAACGATAAAATTGCAAACCAGATTGATGCCTTTAAAAGTGAGTTGAAATCAATTGCCGGAATTACAGATTTTACTTTCTCTGAGAGTGTTTTAGTGAATAACAGCCAGAATTGGGGAAGAGATTTTGTTAACAAGGGAGAAAAATACAATATTGGCTTTTCAAAAATGTCAGTCACTCCAAATTTCTTCCGGTTTTTTGGGATTAAATTGGCCGAGGGAGAGCCGTTTAGTGAAAGTTCACAGGCAAACCGCGATTATATTTTCAACCGGACAGCTCAAACTGAATTCAGAATAGAAAACTTGGAAGATGCGCAGGTTAATTATTCTGATCCTTCGAGAGGACATGTTATCGGGATTGTGGATGATTATAATTTCGAGTCGTTGCATGTTCCTGTCAGGGCGGCAGGTTTTATGTGTGTAAAAGACTTTGAAGATGTAATTTACCTGAAAGTTAACACTCAAAATATTGTAGCGTTCCGGGCGACTATGAAACAAGTTGGGCAACTGTGGAACCGCATATCTCCCGATTTTCCGTTGGAATATAAGTTTCTTGACCAAACATACGCCGCTTTATATGCCCGCGAAACACGGTTCCAGAACTTTTTGGTCTACACCACACTGGTTTCGCTGGTTTTGTCGTGCCTTGGATTGGTTGCCCTCACATTCTTTGTAATGGAACAACGCACCAAAGAAATCGGCGTACGCAAAGTAAACGGAGCTACCATCAGCGAGGTAGTTACATTACTTAACAAAGATTTTGTGAAATGGGTTGCCATTGCTTTCATCATCGCTACACCAATTGCGTGGTATGCTATGCATAAATGGCTCGAAAACTTTGCGTACAAAACCACGCTCAGTTGGTGGATATTTGCATTGGCGGGCGTATTTGCATTGGGTATTGCACTATTAACGGTGAGTTGGCAAAGCTGGCGGGCTGCTACCAGGAATCCGGTGGAGGCGTTGCGTTACGAATAATTGCTAAATGCAAACCATGATAAAATACTACCTAAAAACCATACTTCGAAACTTGGTAAGAAGCAAGTTCTATTCATCAGTAAATATTGTTGGTTTGGCGATTGGAATTACAGCATGTATCCTTATTATGCTGTATGTTCAGAATGAATTAAGTTACGATAAATTTCATAAAAATGCGGATCGGATTTACCGGGTGAATTTGTTCTCAGTAAGAGATAACAACACTTTTAAATTGCCGCAGTCAAGTCCTCCTCTGAGAAATACCATACAAGATGAAATTCCGGAAGTTGAAGAAGCTGTTCGGGTATCGCAGTATTGGGAACCGGTTATGCAGTATAAAGACAAGGTATTTAATGAAACTAAGTGGTGTGTTGTTGATGATAATTTCTTTAAAATCTTTTCGGCATCGTTTATTTACGGCGATCCAAATACAGCTTTGGCTGAGCCTTACACAGTGGTTTTAACCGAATCGACAGCCAAACGTTATTTTGGAAAGGAAAATCCACTGGGGAAAACGCTCACCCGAAAATACAATTACGATTGGACGGTTACCGGGGTAATTAAAGATTTTCCTGAAAACTCGCATTTAAAACCTGATTTTCTGGGATCTATAAAAAGCCGGCCATACAATAATGGCCAGAATTGGCTCAATAATATCCTTTATACTTATGTACTTTTAAGAGAGGGAACTTCCAATCAGGATGTAGATTCAAAGCTGGAAGATGTGGTGAAGAAACATGTCGGGCCGTTTATGGCACAGTATAGAGGAGAATCTCTTGAAGAGTTTACAGTAAAGGGAAATCAATACAAATATTATACACAACCTTTAACAGATATTCATTTAAACACGGAAGTTATAGCAGGGCCAGAACTTTCAGTAAATACAAGTTATCTCATTATTTTTTCACTGATTGCCGCTTTTATACTAGTCATTGCCTGTATTAATTACATGAATATGTCCACTGCCAGGTCCGCAAACCGTGCTAAAGAAGTAGGTTTGAAAAAATCTCTGGGATCAAATCGCAATAAGCTTGTTCTTCAGTTTTTATCCGAATCGGTTTTTATTACATTGATAGCACTAGCACTGGCTTTGGTTTTAATAAAAATATTGCTTCCCGCTTTTAATAATCTAATCGATAGGCAACTTGAATTTAATTGTACCGGTAATTTTAGTACCATCCCTTTGCTGCTCATTTTCGGAATTGTAGTAGGAATAGTTGCAGGAAGTTATCCTGCCTTCTTTTTGGCGTCGTTTAATCCTTTAAAAGTTATAAACGGGATTCATAAATCAGAAGGCTCGCATCGTAGTCTAAGAAGTGGATTGGTTGTTTTTCAGTTAATTGTAACCATTGTACTTTTTTCCGGGACCTTTTTCATTAGCAAGCAGCTCAATTTTCTCCAGAAACAGGAATTGGGCTTTAATAAAGAAAATCTGGTAATCATAAAAAATGCAGCTTACCTATGGACTAATAAGCCTTCGTTTAAAAACGAGTTACTCGAACAACCGGGTATCTTGGAAGTAAGTAACTCTGTATATATTCCCGGACGAAGTAAATCTAATAATACCTTTTTTCATGAATTGCCGAGTGAAGCCACGTTACTCAGTCAACTGTGGATTGATGAGGCTTTTTTAAAAGCCTATGAAATTGAGCTTCTTCAAGGTCGTTTTTTTGAGAAGGAAAATCCTTCGAATGCTAAATCGATTGTGTTGAGTGAAAAGGCTTTAAAAGATTTGAATATAAAAGATCCTATTGGTAAGAAACTATATAAAAAGCAAAAATCTGAAGAAACTACTTTTACCATTATTGGTATAGTAAAGGATTTTCATCTCAGCTCGTTACATCAGGAAATCTGGCCTTTGGTACTGTTTGCTGATGATGATATGTTAAAGCGTGTTGGCGAATACTTTAGTGTTCGGATATCGGGAGATGTTCAGAAAAACCTGAAATATATTGAGCAAACGTGGAATAAATATGCTGACGGGCAACCTTTAGATTACATATTCTTTGAAGAAGATTTTGGCCGTTTGTATGCCGCCGATGTACGGACCAAAAAGATTGTTTCAGTCTTTTCTGTATTGGCAATATTAATTGCTTGCCTGGGGCTTCTTGCCTTAGCAGCCTTTGTTGCCGAACAGCGAACGAAGGAGATTGGTATACGAAAAGTTAATGGTGCCCGAATTGGCCAGATTCTATATTCGTTAAATAAGAAATTTATGAAATGGGTAATAACCGCTTTTGTAATTGCAACACCCATTGCCTACTACGCCATGCACAAATGGCTCGAAAACTTTGCCTACAAAACCGTTTTAAGTTGGTGGATTTTTGCCCTAGCAGGTTTTATGGCTTTGGGAATAGCATTGTTAACAGTGAGTTGGCAGAGTTGGAGGGCTGCTATGCGGAACCCGATGGAGGCGTTGCGGTATGAATAAACCTGAAAGACAATAAAAATGAAAACACTAAAAATCATCCTGCGCGGATTCAGAAAAAACAGTAGATTGAACCTGCTGAATATCTTGTCGATGGCAATAGGTATGGCAGTAGCAATTATTGTTTTGGGACATGTTTATCAGGAATTTACCTATGATTCTCAATATCAAAATTCCAGTCGGGTGTACCGTGTTTTAACTCAAAATGATAAAAATGAATTATCGGGAGCAGCAACTTACGGGCCGTTAGCAAAGAGTTTAAAGACTGATTTCCCTGAAGTTACGGATGCCTCCCGGGTAAGTTTTTACTGGGGTTACCTGGCGCTCACTGCAGGTGATAAAATGTTTAATGAGAATCGAACCATTTTTGCCGATCCAAACTTTTTCACCCTGTTTTCATTTCCTCTGGAAAAAGGCGATGCGGCAAATTGCCTGAGTTCGCCAAATTCTATTGTATTATCGGGAAGTGCAGCCAAAAAATATTTTGGTGAAAAGAACCCGGTGGGCGAACAGATAAAAATCGGCAAAGACAGATTATTTACTGTTCAGGGTGTTTTTAGTGATTTTCCGAGGAATTCCAATTTTCGTGGCGATATCCTTTTACCCTTGGAAAGTATCTCAAAACTAACCCAGGTTTGGATTGAACCTTCATGGAATTATCCATCCGACATTCATACATTTATCCTGGCCGAAAACCAAATTGATGAGGAAGCCATTTCGACAAAAATATCAGATTACCTAACGACACATGTGGAAGAAAATCCCGAGAAACTGGTGTTACAACCCTTAAAAAAGTTACACACTGAAATGCAAACCGGTTGGGAATCGGTGCCGCAGGCAAACAAAAGTTACCTTTATCTTTTGGCCATTGTTGCCTTGATTATACTTTCTATGTCGGCAGTAAATTTTCTTCTGCTCCACATTGGAACCGCATCGCAACGAGCTATTATTACGGGAGTCAAAAAAGTTTGCGGGGCCTCAAAATCAATTATTTTCGGCGATCAAATTCGCGAGATATTATCTTATATCTCAATAAGCGTGGCGATTTCACTAATTTTAGTTTATCTGTATAATTCTATTCTTGCAATCAGGTTTTCATTTCTTCCAGCTGTAAAAGAATTTGATTTTACACTTATACTCTTTTTGACAGGAGTAATTTTTGTTTTTGCAATTTTAACTTCGATTGTTCCTGCCGTAATAATTTCAGGACAAAAAACAGTACGTATTTTTAAAGCAGATCAACAATCGCTGCACAAACAACCCAAAATAGTGAATGTCCTTATCGTTGGACAATTTACCATCAGTGTGGTGCTGTTGGCGGTTACCACTTTATTTTATAAACAGGTTCATTTTCTGGAAAAACACAGCCTGGGATTTGCCAGGGAAGAATTAATAACCATTCCTTTGAATATGTCGGTTGACGACGGATTAAACGGGAATAAATTTGATGCTTTTGCACAGGAACTAAAAAAATTGCAGGGGATAAAAAACGCAACACTTGCTTTTTCTTCGCCCTCTGATGTACAAACATCAGCCGATGGTTTTCGTTGTGACGGAATGCCCGAAGGAGAAACTGTTAGCATGCAATGGAACTCGGTTTATTACGATTATTTTGAAACGCTAGGTGTTAAAATGGTGGAGGGGCGTGGATTTAATCGCGACTTCAAAAATGACCTGATTGATTACGGCACCCAAAGAAAATGTGCCTATGTGATCAATCAAAAAGCGGCTGATGAGATGGGGATTGATAATCCTATCGGGAAAACATTATATGCTTACCAGGAAGGTCCGATTGTTGGCATTGTGGAAAATTTCAACTTCAAATCGCTGCACAGTGAAATAACTCCCATGTGTTTTAATATGAATCCGTTTTACTACAATGAAATTATTGTAAGAATGAATCCAGGAGTACTGGCAGTACCGGATCAGATAAAAACCGTGTGGAAAAAATTTGTACCTGAATATCCTTTTGAATATAGTTTTGTAAACGACCAACTCAACCAAATGTACGAATCGGAAAGTAAACTGACTGCCAGTTTAAATGTATTTGCAGGCATTGGAATTCTGATCGCCTGCATGGGTTTGCTTGCTCTTTCTATTTTGGCTATGCAAAAACGAACCAAGGAAATTGGTATCAGACAAGTAAACGGCGCCAAAGTTTCAGAAGTAATGATGCTATTAAACAAAGACTTTGTGATGAGAGTGGTTATTGCCTTTGTAATTGCCACGCCTATTGCATACTACGCTATGAAGAAATGGCTCGAAAACTTTGCTTACAAAACTAACCTGAGTTGGTGGATTTTCGCCCTTGCCGGGATGTTGGCACTGGGAATTGCGTTGCTAACCGTTAGTTGGCAAAGCTGGAGAGCGGCTACGCGAAATCCGGTGGAGGCGTTGAGGTATGAATAATCAGAAAAAAGAATGAAAAGCCATAAAACTTCAAAATTTAATAGGCATGTTACTTACCAGAATTAAAGCATTTATCAGAAATAGCCTGAGGTTAAAGCAATCCTTAGTTATTAACCTTATCGGATTGTCAATTGGATTTGCGGTGATTATTACTATCGCTTTTTTTGTTCAGGAGGAGAATGCATATAACCAATTTCATAAACATATTGATGACCTTTATTGTGTTTTCACGATTGAGCCATCAACAAACAATTCCATTGGCTGGCACGAATCGGTACCGGCGCTTCCCGAAGCCCTTCGTAACGAATTCCCCGAAGTTGCTGATGCTGCACTGATTCGCAATGGTACAGAAAATATGCTGGTACAATACGGGGACAACAAAAATTACGAAGACGTTCAACTGGCCGAACCCAATTTATTCCATATGTTTACTTTTCCGGTAATCTTTGGTGATATACCGACAGAAACAAGGGAAACACATGTAATTGCTTTAAGTCAGAGAATGGCAACCAAATATTTCGGGAATGAAGACCCCATCGGGAAGCCTTTAACTATAAATAATAAAGACAAATTTACGGTTGTTGCGGTGTACGAAAATATGCCTCAAAACTCAACCATTAATTTTGATTTTTGGATTCCCATTAAAATTATGGAAGAAACCTATCCTGGCAGTTTGGATACCTGGTATAACTTAAGTTTCAAGGCCTATGCATTATTACAACCCGGCACTTCTTATACCGAGGTGAACAAAAAGCTGTACAACCGGATTCAGCAATCGAACCCGGAATCGAAAGACAAAGTAAACCTGTATCCGTTCTCAAAACTTTATCTCGAAGCCTGGGGGCATCAGAAAAATATTCGGACAATGTCATTGATTGGTTTCATTGTGATGTTGTTGGTATGTTTAAACTTTATTAATCTGCAAACCGCTGAGGTATTTAAACGGATTAAACAATTTGGCATAAAAAAGATAAACGGAGCCAGTAACCTGCGTATCGGTATTCAATTATTTAACGAAACCTTTCTGCAATCTTTTGTGGCACTTTTAATCGGAATACTCATCTCAAACATTGGCAAACCCTATTTGTTAAACCTAATCAATAAAACGAATGCAGATGGTTCGTTACTTACGTCCTATACCATTTCCATTGTGTTGGGTTGTGTTTTGTTAATTTCATTTCTTTCCGGATTTATTCCTGCTTTAATAATCAGGACAATTACTCCGACAAACTCTTTAAAAGAAAAGATAAGTGAGAAAATAAGCGTCAAAAAACTCCGATACATCTTTACAACAGCACAATTCTCACTCGCCATTATTTTTGTTGCCAGTTTAATGATAACATCAAAACAGGTAAAATATCTTCAAAACAAGAACCTTGGGTTTAATAAGGAGCAACTGCTGTATATCCGGTTAGATGGTGAGCTTTACAATAAACGCGACGTGCTTCAGCAAACACTGGAACAAAACTCCAATATCGTGAGTACAACATTAGCCACCAATTCTCCTATTGGTATTTACTGGAACGGAGGAGGTTGGGACTGGGACGGCAAAGAGGCCAATTTTGACCCGCAGGTAACTTATATCGAGACAGATAAAGATTTCGTTAAAACCTTTGGAATTAAGGTGGAGCAAGGCGATTATTTTGAGTCGGACAGACCGGGAGTGGTCATTAATAAAACCTTTGCGCAAATGATTGCACTGGGAGAAAACGTACTTGGTAAATTATTGACTCGTGACGATATAAGCGTACCAGTAACCGGCGTTATCGAAGACATTAATTTCAAGCCTTTAGACAGGAAAATAGGTGCTTTGATGTTCATTCCCGAAATGGGATTTGAGAATATGAGATATTTGTTTGTTAAAATCGGCCCCACAAACATGACTCAAACGCTTAATTTTATTGAAGAAACAGTAACAACTCTGAATCCCGACTTTCCTTACTGGCATCATTTCCTCGACGATGATTTTGCCCGGCTATATACGCAGGAACGCACCTTACGTTCACAAATGGCATTTTTTTCCATTCTGGCTATTTTAATTTCGTGCATGGGTTTGTGGGGAATCATGGTATTTGTTGTGAAGCAAAGGGTAAAAGAAATTGGTGTTCGAAAGGTTAACGGCGCAAAAGTTTCTGAAATTTTAACCTTACTCAACAAAGACTTTGTGAAATGGGTAGCCATCGCATTTGTAATTGCCACACCGGTTGCATACTATGCCATGAATAAATGGCTCGAAAACTTTGCCTACAAAACAACTTTAAGCTGGTGGATTTTTGCCCTGGCTGGATTTTTGGCATTGGGAATTGCGCTGCTAACTGTTAGTTGGCAAAGCTGGCGGGCTGCTACGCGGAATCCGGTGGAGGCGTTGAGGTATGAATAAATCGATATGAATATTTTAAAGTAATAAGTTATGTTGCAATTTAAACGAATCCTGAAATCAATCCTGAAATATAAAACATCATCGGGCTTAACCCTTTTAAGCCTGGTGATATCTTTTACCGGAATTATAATATTAACCTTGTATGTTACCTGGGAAAAAAGTTTCGATAAGTTTCATGAAAATGCCAATTCGGTTTATCGTCTCGAAACTACGTTGTATGGCAATAATGTCCCGGCAATAATGGGAAAAATCATTTGCGAAAATACTCCCGAAGTTGATGCACTTACTGCCACATGGGGCTATTCAGGGAAAATAACAACCCCAAAACTAAACGAAACTAATGTTAATTACCAGGCATCCATGCTTTTTGCAGAAAATAGTTTTTTGGACATCTTTACCTTTCCCTTAATTTCAGGAGATAAAGAAACAGCTTTAGCTGAGCCACACTCTGCCGTCATATCCGAATCGCTTTCCGGTAAAATGTTTGGTGGTGGTAATCCTATTGGCGAAAATATTGTAGTGCAGGACATTCAGTATAAAGTTACTGGGGTGATGAAAGATTTCCCAAAGAATTCCTCGTTCCAAACCGATTGTCTGCTTTCTTTTTCAACCTATCTGGAAGAAAGTCGCTACAGTTATTTTAACGAGTGGAACGAATGGAGTTTTAATGTTTTTATGAAACTACATCCTGGAAGCAAGCCCGATGAGGTTGTGGATAAAATTGTAAAAATAGACGATATAAGTCAGACGGTTTCGGAAATGCAAAGCAGTCTCCCGGAAGGCACTAAATTAATTGAATTGCGCCCGCTCAAACAAATTCACTATGTGCCAGGGCAGGGTGCATACGTGAACCCTGTAATCCTGAATATTTTTATTCTTCTGATTGTTATTTTATCGGTAATGGGCGCGGTTAACTTTATCAATTTTGCCACTTCGCAGGCGCCACTGAGGGCAAAAGCTTTGTCGGTAATTCGTGTTTTGGGAGGAAGGCGCCTTTCATCGATGGGGCAAATAATCGCTGAATCGATTCTTTTATCACTTGTTGCCATGATAGTTTCGCTGTTAATTTACACGTTTTCATATGCTGGCATCGAGTCTTTCTTCGGAATCCGGGGGCTTGCCTTAGACGGACGTTACCTGTTTCTTGGTGTGTTTTTTCTCTTTGCCCTGGCATTTGGAGCGTTGGCGGGTTTTTATCCGTCGCGCTATGTTACTTCGTCGCCGCTGGCGCAAGCTGTAAAAGGGAATGCTCACTTTACCGGCAAAGGTAAATCCTTTAGAAATACGCTGGTAACCATTCAGTTTATTTTCACCATCGGACTCATTGCTTCTTCGTTTATTATTGAAAAACAATTAAACTTCTGGCGGAATTTCGATATCGGGATCGATAAGGAACATGTGGTTTATCTGACAACTACGCCTGATTTGCAGGAACGCTACCAGGCTTTTGCCGATGAACTGATGAAAAGCAAGGATATTGTTGATTATACCTACACCCAGTTTATTCCCGGAAGTGTTGGCATGGGCTGGGGGCGTAATATCGAAGGACAATATGTACAAATGAAATGCTGGCCCATCGACGAACGTTTTCTGAATTTCTTTGGGATTAGAATGGATGAGGGCCGTGAATTTGGAGAAACTGCCAATATCGATGTAAATACATTTATTCTGAATAAAAAAGGAGTTGAGGAGTTTGGTTGGGAAAATCCACTGGATCGACAGATTCCGGGTTTCGATTTTACCGGGCAGATTATTGGTGTGGCAAAAGATTTTAATTTCTCTTCGTTAAAAGAAGATGTTGAACCCATGATTTTCTGGCGTACCAACGGAAGAAAAAACAGGCTTTTGTTACGACTAAGTCAGGGAAACTACACACAGACCATTGCCTACATAAAAAACACGGCTCAAAAATTTGATTCGAAAAATCCTGTGGAAGTACAGTTTCTCGACGATTCGCTGAATTTGCTTTACAACAAAGAAGAAAAGATTGCACGTTTTATCGAGTTTGTGGCATTGTGGACTATTCTGCTGGCGGTAACCGGACTGCTCGGACTAATTATTTTTATGAGTCGCGACCGCATCAAAGAAATAGGTGTTCGGAAAGTAAATGGCGCCACCATTTCAGAAGTAATTGTATTGCTCAATAAAGATTTTGTAAGATGGGTAGCCATTGCATTTGTAATTGCCACACCGGCTGCATATTACGCAATGCATAAATGGCTCGAAAACTTCGCCTACAAAACCAATTTAAGTTGGTGGATTTTCGCCCTTGCCGGTTTACTGGCGTTGGGAATTGCGCTACTAACCGTTAGTTGGCAAAGCTGGAGGGCAGCTACGAGGAACCCGGTGGAGGCGTTGAGGTATGAATAACAATCTAAAATCAATTAAGCGATGTACTATCTAAAAATAATCATTCGCCGTCTTTTAAAAGACAAAGCCTTTAGCGCTTTAAATATATTTGGCTTAGTAATTGGCATTTCGTCGTTTCTTGTTTTATATATCCATGTTTCCAACGAAAAAAGTTTCGACAAACATATTGCTGGACACGAAAATATTTACCGTATCAAATCGTCTCCCACCAAATTGAAAAACTTTAACTGGGCTCTCAGCATGGGTATTATTTATGTCTTTTCATCGGAAATTCCTGAAGTTGAACTGGCGACACAATTTATACACTCCCCTGTCGGTACCATAAAAATTGGAGACAACTCAATTCTGCAGAGCGATATTTTGGCAGTTGATAAGGCTTTTATTGAGATGTTTGAAGTTAAGTCGAAAGTAGGTGACCTATCTGAATTGGAGAAGCCAAATACCGTTTTTATTTCAGAAGATTTTGCGCGTAAACATTATGGAGACTTAAATCCCATAGGGCAGACCATTAAAGTAGAATCTCTTAAACAAAGACAAAATGTTGGCGATTATGAAGTTCGTGGAATAGTAAAAAATACTCACCCCAAAACACATTTTAAATACGAATTGCTATTGTCGCAAAAAGGTGGCTTACAAAAGACTTTTGCAAATTTGCAATACCTCAAACCTCAAGGGACTTACAATTACGTTAAGCTTCATAAAAGTGCATCTCCGGAATTGGTTGCCAAAAAGTTAACCGCTTTGTGGGATAAGAGCTCTTTAAAACAGGAAGGTGGATTCAAAGAATACGATTTTTCATTATTCCCAATGGATGATATCCACTTGAAATCGGATTTCCGTTTTGAATTGCGTGAAAGTTCGAGCAAAATAAATATTTCACTATTTATAATTGTATCCTTTGTTATTTTGCTGGTTTCCTTGTTAAACTTTACCAACCTCACCATAGCTAAGCTCATTAAACGCTCAAAAGAACTGGGCTTAAAAAAGTCCATTGGGGCTAACCAGTGGCAAATTATTACGCAGGTATTAACCGAGGTGTTGATTGTTTGTGTACTGTCAATTGGTATTTCATTGTTATTTATTCAGGGAGCAAAAACCTTTGTTAATCAATTATTTGATATTGAGTTTGAAATATACTACAACGAACCGGCTATTTACTGGAGTATCCTGGCAGTTGTCGGTGTATGTTTAACGGTAACAGCCCTTTTTGTTGCTGTATTCTTTCTACGTAGAAATTCCACCATCGATATTCTTTCCCAAAGGAATAATTTTTCGGGAAGTTATTTGCTAAAAAGCCTTTTGGTCGGGCAGGTTGCTATTGTAATTGTATTAATATCGGGAACATTTCTGGTGAACAAACAAATTGACTTTGTATTAAATAAACCGTTAGGTTTTAATAAGGACAATATAGTTGTTCTACACATGAAAGGCATAAAAAAGGATGCAGGTGTTTTTATAAAAGAGCTTAGGCAGCAAAGTCAGGTGACCGGAGTTGGAGCGGCATATCAGTACTTTGGCTATCCGACACAACAATTTCCACTTGAAGTTTTGGGTATTGAAGGAACTGCAGAGTTTGTTATTGTCAACTACGACTATCTAAAAACCATGAATATAAAGTTTATTGAAAATTGGATAAATCCTTCAACCGAAATTGTTAAGGGAAGGGTGATAAACAAGCATTTGTACAAACGTTTAATGGAGAAACACGGAAGTATAGAAGCACTTAATACTTACCAAAAATCGCAAGTAGTGCAGCGTGGGCAAGAAAATTACCAAATCCAAAAAATTATAGGAGTAACCGAAGACTTTAATTACAACTCTGCTCATGAAAACATAGGTGATTTTGCATTTTTTCTGGATGAATCAAAAAAACGTGCACGTTTTATTCATATCCGTTTAGGCGAGGGGAGTTTACATACAGGCATGGATGCCATAAAAAAGGTATGGAACGAGTATTATCCTGACCAGAAAATGGATTACTTTTTTATGGATGAGAAAATAGCGCAACAATACAAAGCAGAAACCATCTTAAGACGCATTCTTTTCGCTTTTTCAAGCATTGGGATATTGATCAGTATTTTAGGAATTAGCGCATTATCACTTTTTATTTCGCAGCAACGTACCAAAGAAATCGGCATCCGCAAAGTAAACGGTGCCAAGATTTCGGAAATATTGATAATGCTGAACAAGGATTTTGTGAAATGGGTATGCATAGCCTTTGTAATTGCAACGCCTATTGCATACTACGCCATGAATAAATGGCTCGAAAACTTTGCCTATAAAACCAGTTTAAGTTGGTGGATATTTGCCCTGGCAGGGTTGCTGGCTTTGGGAATAGCTTTGTTAACAGTGAGTTGGCAGAGTTGGAGAGCGGCTACGCGAAATCCGGTGGAGGCACTGAGGTATGAATAAATAATACTTTAATTATATGAAAAACGCAATAAAATTAATCTTTCGGAATCTGCTGCGAAAACCGGTTACAACAGGCATTAATCTGGTGGGGCTTTCGGTAAGCCTTGCATTGGTAATCGTTTTATCAGGCTATTCTTATAGTGAATTTACAACAGATAAATTTCACAAAAATCATCAGAACATTTATCTCATACAGCCGGGGAAAGACTGGTTTTTTACTCCGGGAGTTTTAAAACCTACCATCGATGTCAATATTGCCGGAGTAAAGAAATCCATTCGAATGAGGGATAAGTGGAATCCTCCTGTTTACCAGGTTGAAAATAATGAGCCTGTTGAATCGGACTTAATTTTTTCAGATAAAGATTTCTTTAAACTTTTTGATTATACCGCTTTGGAAGGCGACTTAAAAACGGCGCTTGAAAATCCAATGTCGGTAGTAATTTCAAAACAGCTGGCAACACGTTTGTTTGGCGATCAACCTGCTGTTGGGAAGGCGGTTAAACTCGACAATAAGAATTTGTTTACTGTTACCGCGGTGTTAAAAGAACAACCTTCAAATACACTTTTTTCGTTTAGTTCATTGGCGAATATAGAAACCATGAAACGGGTACAATCCAATAATCCTGAAGATTTCATCAATTGGGGATGGAACAACTACCAAACGTTTCTTTTATTAGATGAAAATGTAAATTCATCTACTGTACAAAACCAGGTTATTAAATTATATCCCGAAGAAGAAAGAAAAGAAGTTGCTGAACTAAAATTAATCCCTTTAGACAATATTTATTTTTCTGCCCACGACGACTATCTCACTTTTATAAAAAGCGGAAATAAAATACAGGTAATCTCACTTTCTGTTGTAGCGCTGTTGATACTGGTAGTTGCTCTTGTTAATTTCATTAATATTTCTGCTGCACAATGGAGAGACCAAATAAAACAAACCGGAATTTTAAAAGTTATTGGTGCAAGGCGCATGGAAATAGTGTCAAAGATGCTTTTTGAGACTTTTCTGTTGTTTACATTTGCATTTTTATTGGCCTGGCTGATTACATATATTATTACTCCTATCCTTGCAAATGAAACTGCAATAACATTCAATCCGCAACTTATTTATTCCGGCAGATTTTTAATTATCGCATTAGCTTGTATCGCAATTCTCAGTCTTTTTTGTAGCATCCTGCCTTCACTGCGAATTGCTTCTTCCGAAACCTTAATTAACCTCAAAAAGAAAATCGTTTTTAAACATACGAAGTCATTTGGAAAAGGAACATTAGTGTCTGCACAATTTATTGTGGCCATTGTTCTGATTCTCTTTACCATCTTAATTCAAAAACAGGTTGATTTTGGAAGCAGTAATCTGGGAATGAACCAGGAGAATATTGTTGGGATAGAGATAACAAGCGAATTATCTGGTAAAAGAGACGTGTTAAGAGACAAGTTACTCGCACAGGCAAACATTGAAGAAGTGATATTTACTCAATATTATCCCGGGAAAATGAATTCAGGCTGGAGGCTTGAATTTCAGCAAGATGGAGAGAAAAAAAAGCAGGTTGAATTCAGAACATTCAGCGCCGATGCAGGTTTTTTCGATATTATGGGATTGCAGCTTTTGAAAGGGCGATTTTATTCTGATGACCTGGAAACTGATAAACACAAAGTAATTGTAAATGAACAATTCTGCCGGGAATATGGAATCACAGATCCCATTGGAGCAATAATGCCCAGACATAGAGGGCCTGATTATGAAATTATTGGCCTTGTAAAAGATTTTCATTTCAGGCCGATAAATGAACCAATTGCACCACTTGTTATTAGAAACGACAATTATGCATCAATTGCACTTGTAAAATTAAAAACGGAGAATTTTAAAGCACTGCGAAATACTTTTAATAATATCCAGTCGATGACCGCAGAATTATCTCCTTCATTTCCGGTAAAAGTTTCATTTTTCAGCCAGGCAGTCGAACACTTATACCAGGCAGAAGTAAAATTCAGAAAGGCATTTACGCTATTTGCTGTTTGCGCCATTGTTATTAGTTGTATGGGAATTTTGGCCATGTCGATGTTTGCAGCTCAAAATCGAATTAAAGAAATTGGCATCCGTAAAGTAAATGGTGCTAGAGTTTCTGAAATACTAACCATGCTAAATAAAGACTTTATAAAATGGGTAGTAATAGCTTTTGTTGTTGCCACGCCTGTTGCGTACTATGCCATGTACAAATGGCTCGAGAACTTTGCCTACAAGACCACTTTAAGCTGGTGGATATTTGCACTGGCAGGTTTGCTGGCGTTGGGAATTGCGTTGCTAACCGTTAGTTGGCAAAGTTGGAGAGCAGCTACTCGAAATTCGGTGGAAGCTTTGCGTTACGAATAGTCAGGGCTTCGCTTTAAGTGAAACCCTGACTAAAAAAAGAACACCTAAGTAACAAATTAAGAACAGAATAGAAATATGTTGCAACATTATCTTAAAATGGCCTTTCGAAACCAGGCAAAAAGTAAATTGTTCTCGGTAATTAACCTTTTGGGATTATCCATTGGTCTGGCGGTTTCGGTGTTAATTATTAACTATGTTTCCTACGAATTTAGTTTCGATAAATTTCACTCAAAAAAAGACCGGATTTACCGGGTGGAAAGCAAATTTTATGAGGGCGACCGGCTCACCGACGACTGGGCAACAAGTTCATTTGGTTACGGTAGCGCCATTGCTTCAGAAATGGCCGGCATTGAAGATTACGTGCGGATTGGTGTTCAAAATACTGAACAAACCGTTTCGTACCACGAAAAACGCAGTCGCGAAAACGGAATTGCTTATGCCGGAAATGCGTTTTTTAATGTTTTTGATTTTAAACTAAAAGAAGGTGCACCAAACGACCAGTTACTCCGTCCGAATACGGTGGTGATTACCGAGAATGTGGCGCATCGTTTTTTTAAAGACGAAACCCCCATTGGGAAACTACTTACTTTTGCAAGCGGTTCAACATTTAACCAGTGCGAAGTAACCGGAGTTATTAAAGATTTCCCGCCCAACTCGCACATTCGGTTCAACTATATTGTTTCGTACGAAACCGTGCCTCAATGGATGCGCGAATTCTGGTACTTGCACGAGGCTTATACTTATCTTTTATTATCGCCGGGAAAAGACCCAAAAGAAATAGAAAATGCGTTTCCTTCGATGTCGGAGAAGTATAAAACCGAAGAGGCACTAAAAGATAAAACCTGGTCGGTGTCGCTGGTTCCGTTGAAAAACATCCACCTGAACCCGCAAAAACAATACGAAAAAGAGGTAAAAGGAAACCGCAGTTCGCTGATCACATTATTGATAATTGCATTTGTAATTTTACTCACGGCCTGGATCAACTATGTAAACCTTACCACTGCTCGTTCTATGGAAAGAGCGAAGGATGTGGGAATAAGGAAAGTTTCAGGCGCTTTTCGTTTTCAGCTTATCCGGCAATACATGATGGAATCGTGGGTGGTTAATGTGGCAGCCACTCTGCTGGCTGTTGCCCTTGTTTTTGCACTAAAACCGGCATTTAATCATTTGGTAGGAACACAGCTGGGTTTGTTCTTGTTAAAAGACCCCCGGTTCTGGTTATCGGCAATAGCAGTTCTTTTTCTTGGAATTGCGGCGTCTGGTTTTTACCCCGCATTTATTATGACACGGGTAAAGCCTTCAATTATTTTAAAAGGAAGTTATTTTAACTCAGGCTCGGCCGGAACAACGCGGCGTGTGCTGGTTGTTTTTCAGTTTGCTGCTTCGCTGTTTTTAATTTGCGGGACATTTATTGTTTATCAGCAGGTGCAATTTATGCAAAGGCAGTCGCTGGGTGTAAATATTAACCAAACCGTTGTGTTGAAATATCCGGTTAGTAGGGCCGATTTAAATCAGCAGGTAGATTTGTTTGCTGAAAACCTCAAAGAACAACCGCTCGTGAATTCGGTTAGCCTGGCCGGTGCAGTTCCCGGAATGGAAGTTGCCACTTTTGCATCGAACAGGTTAAAAGGCAGCACTCCCGGCCAAAACCGCTTGTACGAAATGCTTACTGTAGATGAAGATTTTATCAAAACTTTTGATTTTGAATTGGCCGCCGGGCGTTCGTTTGAAGAAGGTTTTGGGAATGAACAGCAAAATATGCTGATTAACGAGGCTTCTTTAAACTTGCTTGGTTTTACGAAGCCTGATGATGCTATTGGAAAACAGGTTTTGGTAGAAGGAGAAGCCGAGCCTGTAAATATTATAGGTGTGGTAAAAAACTGGCACCAACGCGGGTTGGGAAATGCTTTTACGCCTGTAATGTTTGTGCTGAACGGGCGAGTTGGCTGGATTGCCCCCAAGTTTATTGCGATAAAAACCACATCGCCGGATTACGAAACAGCGTTAAATTCAATTCGAAAAACCTGGGACAGCTATTTCCCCGAAGCCAGTTTCGATTATTTTTTCCTCGACCAGTATTTTAACGATCAGTACAAAAGCGATCGCCGCTTTGGAATGGTTGTCGGAGTTTTTACCGCACTTGCCTTTTTTATTGCAATCCTCGGACTGTGGGCGTTGGCCGCATTTACGGCATCAAAAAAAATAAAAGAAGTGGGTGTGCGCAAAGTGCTTGGCGCCGAAATAGGAAGCATCGTTTACCTGTTCTCGAAAGAAATAATTGTATTGATATTGGTTGCCTTAATTATAGCAACCCCGGTTTCGGTTTGGGCAATGAAAGGCTGGCTGAATAACTATGCTTTTCATACCGGAATAAATTTTGGGATTTACATTTTCGGAGGAATTGTTACCATTTTGGTTGCATTTATAACGGTTGGCTGGCAAAGTTGGCGCGCAGCAACCCGAAACCCTGTTGAGGCACTAAGGTATGAGTGAGGTGATACTGACTAAAAAATTGGGTATTTTGAAAAAAATAGTAACTATTCTCCAAGAATGCCGTCCTATAACTAGTTCGTATTAAACAATTAAATCAAACTCATTATGAAAACTCAGAAGAATCACAAATTGTATACATTGATTCTGTTATTGACTGTCGTATTCTCTTTGAATGGATTTGCAAGAGACGGCCAACCAACCATTACAAAAACCTTCGATTTAAATCAGCCCGGTAAACTCGATGCTTCATCATCGGGCGGTGGCGTAACGGTGCAAACACACGATCAGCCGCAGGTTATTATTCAGGCATTTGTACGAAAGAATGGAAGAGTATTATCTCCGTCCGACAATTCGTTGGATGAAGTTATGGATAACTTCGATATCAATTTTTCTAAGAGCGGGTCTACAATCACAGCCGTTGTAAAACGCAAGGGGCGAATGAATTTCTGGCGGAACAATGTAGGTATTTCACTAACTATTATCGTCCCCGAAGAAATGTCGTGCGATGTTTCGTCAAGCGGCGGTGGATTGAAGATTTCAGGTGTAAAAGGAACTCACGAATTTTCTAGTAGCGGTGGCGGCGTAAAATTGGAGAATACGAGCGGTACCACAAAAGCAAGCTCATCGGGCGGTGGCGTTAAAGCTACAAATCATGATGGGGATATTCGTTTAAGTTCGAGCGGTGGTGGCGTGGCAGTGGAAGGTGCGCACGGTAGTGTTTACGCACGTAGTTCAGGAGGTGGTGTTCATTTGGATAACATTAATGGCGATATTGATGCTTCCAGTTCAGGTGGTGGTGTAAGGGTTTCTGGAGAAGCTGCTTATGTAAAAGCTACATCCAGTGGTGGTTCTGTACATGCCGATATTAGTAATTTAACCCGTGAGTTATACCTTCAATCAAGCGGTGGCGGTATCGACGCAGTTATTCATGGAGGAGAGAATCTTGGAATGGATCTGGATTTGCGTTCCGACAAGGTAAATATTGATCTTCATAATTTTTCTGGTACTTCAGAGAAAAACCGCGTAAAAGGAACAATGAATGACGGTGGAATTCCGGTGTATATGCACTCTTCTGGTGGAAATGTAAACGTTAAATTCGAATAAAATAGCTTCGTGCAAATATTCAGATAAAGGATTTTCTTGTTGAATTTCAGATTCATTTCAACAAGAAAATCCTTTATTTATTTTGTGTGTTTTCCCAAAGCGGTACTAATACCTAATCAAACATATTGTTTGTGTCTCACGAACAGAAAACAGGGTAACCCGATGATTATTAATTTCACTAATTTAAAGGAAAGAATACCCAAGGTTAGCTCAGTGTAAATTTTTAAAATTAATTATTGCAATCGTTTAAAACGGCTGTCATCAACCTCAACTTTCTTTGTTTTCAAAGCTTTTCCAAAATTGTATTTAAAAGTAACCAACAACGTTCGGCTATCCCAGTGCATACGGTAAACACTTTGCTGATTATTAAAATTGATGCGCGATACCGGTCCGTTCGACCTAAAAATATCTTTCACTTTTACTGCCAACTCTGCTTTCTTTTTAAGAAGCGGGCAGGACAGAGCACAGGAAACATCATAAACATAATCTATATCGTAAATCGTTTGTATAATATGCGAATAATAATAGCCTGACAGATTGATTTTTATATTGTGTTTTTTACTTAACAACACGGAGTTATCGTATTGAAAAATAAATGTATTTGCTGAACGGTTGAAAGATTGGTCTCCTGCACCGTCGCGTTTCATAACCCGATGAAATACACCGATGGTAGGATGAATGGTAATACGGCTACCCAAATTGAACGGAAGAACCAGTGCGGCTGTTAACTCACTACTATAATCGAGGTTTTCATTCCGGGCAATGGTATTAAACGTTTCTTCTGATGCAAAAGGAATTTGGCTTATCATTTTAGAGCAATAGTTATATGAAACTACTGCCACATACTTCCGGTAGAAAATATAGTTTAACGAAGCATCGTATGTTTGCGAAGGACGCAACTCCGGATTTCCCTGAACAAGCATATACTGGTTGGTATACCATGTGGCCGGACTCATTTCCCAGTAAGTGGGGTATGTGGCGTATGACTTTAGCGAAAGTTGAAAGATATGGTTTGCATTTGAATCGGCAGTAAAAGAAAGGTTGGCCGACGGATATAATTTGAAGCTATTCCAAAGTTTTTCAGTGTTTTGCAAAGAATCTTTTTCCATTTGACTATATTCTCCTTTTAATGAGAGATCAACAGAGAACATAGGGGAAAATTGTTTTGAAAAACCGAAAAATCCAGAGGTTGCCGTTTCTTTAAATTGATTAATGGTTGACTGGCTTTCATCCGGTACATACCCATTGGCTGTTTTGTTCAGATAGTGATAATAATTATTGTTGTCGCTATAACAATAATTAACGCCATAGTTAACAGACCAATCATTATCAAAGTTTAACGAATGGTCGAAATACCCCATCCATTTATTAATTGTTTGATTGGATTTGGTTTGATAATTTTTGGTGGTTTTATTAACAATGCTTTGGGAAGTTTGTGTTGAAGGCCCGTTGTAGTGCGTATAATCAAGCCCAACATTAAAATTGCCATTTAAAGAATAGTCTAGTTTCGCATTGTGAAGATTTTCATCGTCATTATCTTTTAAGATGTCACTTTCTGTATAAGATGTTTTATCGGTGGAGAAGGTCGCATCCGTATAATTATCTCCGTCAGTTTCTGAGAAACTTCCTGTATACACCAACGAAAGCTGCTGTTTTTTGCTTAAATTATAAGTGGTGTTAAACTGAACGGTATGTTCCCGCGAATTGTTACGAAAATCCATATCCTGCTCAATATAGTAAAGCGTGTCATGATAATTGTGGTTAATATCTATTTCATAGCCCATTTTGTTTTTTGCATATTCACCGGAATACAAGAAGCCTGTTTCCCATTTCCCTTTTGAAAATTGCAGGTTGATGCTTCCGTTGGCTCCCGGCTTTCTCCGTTGTTCATAACCCGCAGTAACTACACCACTCAACTCGTCTTTCTCCGATTTATTAAGAATAATATTAATCAACGCTCCTTTTACATTGTATTTTGCCGGAGGGGCATACATCACCTGAATTTCTTTAATATTAGTATTGGGCATTGCTTTTAACATGGTTAATACCTGGTCCATTGTTAACGTTGTTGGTTTACCGTTAATAGCAATACTTAGCTTACTGGTGCCCAGCAACTGAACACCTTCATCTTTTAGCAAAACGCCGGGAATATCGCCCAGCACCTCCAGCGCATTGCTGCGCACATATTTTTCGCCAATAGCTGTTGCATCGTACGACAAAACATTGTCCTTCATTTTTACCACCGGACGAGTAGCTTTTACGCTAACTTCACCCAATTCATTTTCTTTTTTCTGAAGAAAAATATTGCCCAATTGCAGAGTGCTGCTTACTTCCACCGAAATGCTTTTTTTCTCGTAAAGCAAGTGTTGGATAAACATCAAATATTTTCCATTCTGAACATTGTTTAATGTAAAAAAACCGTCCATATCGGAAATGGTTCCCTGAATAAAAGCAGAGTCGGATTGATTGGTTAGTATAATCGACGCGACAGGAATAATTGAATCCTGCGCATCAATTAATCTGCCCGAAATAGAATACGATTGAGCAAACATTGTAACAGATGTTAGCACGAACGAGATTATTAAAAAAACGCTCTTCTGTTTATAGTAAATTGTTTTCATGGTTTTTGACTTTTTGGTGCATACAAAGAACCAGTTTTTAGCATTTAAGCTGTGTTATCAGCAACTTATTTAGTCTTAAATAGTCTTAACGTTTGGCCTGCTATCCTTTTCCTTTGTGTAATTTAGCATTGAATTCAAAAAAGAACTGATGAGATTTTCATTCAGAAAAATCGTCCTAATTATTAGTGTAATTATGCTGGGAGTATTTATATACCAGCTATACTGGCTTCGGGGGTTGTACCATACAACGGCACGGCAATTTGAAAAGAGTGTTTATGAGGCAATGGATATTGCCGACCAAAACGAGGTATTTTTAAGAATGGACGAAATTGAAAGTAGCGGATTGCCTAAGCCTGAAATAGCAATTGGTGTACATGCTGAAAAAGACTCAACGGGTCAGGATGTATATTATGCCCAGGACAAAGAAAAAAAAGATACGCTTAACAGATCTTCGGAGGCCAACGCAGGCTTTAACCTGTTCGAAGAAAATGTAAAAACCACAGAAAAACTGGCAGCTTACATAAAAAAATCACTTCACATGGGAGCCGATGGAATAAAAGACGTTAACATTAATCTTTACGACAGCTTACTAAACATTGAGCTAAAAAGTGTAAATATCACCCGGCCTTACCAGGTTGAAGTTGTAAAAGTAGCTAACGATTCTGTTCTTTATTCCGCAGAAAGGGATGCGCCATTTCCTATTCAATATGCAAAAAGCTTCGATTTTCTTTATGATTTTAACGGGGTTCATGCATACCGGTTATACATTAAGAATCCAAACCAGCAAGTGATTTCACAAATGACGGGCATGCTTTCTTCATCAGTAATTATTTTGGGGATACTGATGTTCGTCTTTATGTATTTGCTAAAGACCATCCGGCGAATGCAAACCGAGGAAGAACTAAAAACCGACTTCACCAACAACATGACCCACGAATTGAAAACACCAATTGCTGTTTCTTATGCTGCTATTGATGCTTTACTGGTTTCAGAACAGCCGCCCAGCAAAGAACGCCAGAAGAAATACCTGGGCATTGCAAAAGAACAGATGGAACAGCTTACCGGCTTGGTGGAACAAATCCTTTCCATGTCGCGGAAAGACAACAAAAGAATTGATTTAAAACCGGAAAAAATCAATCTCCCCGAAATGGTTGCCAACCTGGAAGAACGGGCAAGGTTATTTTCAGATAAAAAAGTAAGTTTCGTTACCGATTTTGGCATTAAAACGATAAGCGCCGACAAAATGCATTTTTTCAATATGATGAATAATTTAATCGAAAACAGTATAAAATATAGTGGTGAGGAAGTCAATATAAAAATTTCTTCAAAGAACGAGAATAAAAATATTTTGGTGCAGGTGGAAGATAACGGCCCGGGGATTGAACCCAAATATCAAAGCCGGATTTTTGATAAGTTTTATAGAATACCCACCGGAAACCGCTACAACGTGAAAGGTTACGGACTTGGGCTATTCTATGTAAAAGAAATGATTGAACGACATGGCGGCACCGTCTTTCTGGAAAGCCACCCGGGCAAAGGTTCTATATTCACACTAAAAATTCCAAAATAATGAGTAGGATAAAAGTACTTTTGGTAGAGGACGAGCTAACGCTTGCCATGATTATTCGGGAAACGCTGGAAGAAAAAGGGGAATTTGTTGTTCATTCTGCCAAAAACGGAGAAGAAGGCCTGGAGAAATTTCACCAATTGCAGCCCGACGTGGTTGTTGCCGACGTAATGATGCCCAAAATGGATGGTTTTGAAATGGTGGAGCAAATTCGTGAAAGTGACCACGAAGTTCCCATCCTGTTTTTAACTGCCCGTTCGTCGGTAAACGATGTGGTAAATGGATTTCAGCTCGGAGGAAACGATTACCTGAAAAAGCCTTTCGGGATGGGGGAGTTAATTATTCGAATAAAAGCCTTACTCGACCGTGCTTATGTAAAAAAAGAAAAATCAAATCATTATCAAATCGGGCAATATTCTTTCGATAGTGTTACCCAAAAACTATTTTTCGGAGGAGAAAAAATATTGCTTTCCAACCGGGAGTCTGAAATTTTGAAACGGCTCTGCGAAAATAAAAATCAAGTTATTCACTCAAAAAACCTGCTTATTGATTTGTGGGGTGAAGACGGCTACTTTACTACACGCAGCTTGCATGTATTTATTACCAAGCTTCGCCAAAAGCTCGAAAAAGACCCATCAATCTGTATTTTGAATGTAAGAGGAATTGGATATAAACTTATTGAAGATGGATAATCTAGAAAAACAGAACATATGTAACAAATGAATTTTTTTCAAGTCTTAATGTTATCTGCTGAGAGCAAATAAATTAAGTCAAACTTTGAAAAAATATTCGGTTATGCTTTTCAAAAATTTACGCTTAGGTTGGAGAAATATCCGGAAGAACGGCATTTTCTCAGTCATCAATATTACAGGTTTATCCCTCGGAATTGCAGTTGTAACGCTTATCCTTTTCTGGGTAGTAGATGAATTAAGTTTCGATAAATTCAATAAAAATATAGATCGTATTTATACAGTTTACGAACATCAGCAATATTCCGAAGGGCAGGAGTTATTTACCTATTGCACTCCTTTTCCGCTGAGCAAAGAGTTTGCAAATAACTTCAGCGAAGTAGAGAATGGGACCACATTTGCAGACATTGGAGAGCAACTGCTTCGTTACGAAGATAAAGAGTACAAAGAAGGACCGGTTATTTGTACGGATAATGAATTTTTGAATATTTTCTCATTCGATATATTGGAAGGTGACAAAAGCGCACTTCTTGCACCCGATAAAATAATTATTAGTGAAGAAATTGCCGGACTCTTTTTTGGTAATACTCCGGCCATTGGAAAAATGATTAAATTTAATGATGAGCAAAGTTTTGCAGTTGGGGCCGTTGTAAAAAACGACAAACTTAATTCAACTATCGACTTTAAAATACTGGCTCCTTTAAAACTGGTAGAAAGCCATGGAGCCAATTTAACGCAATGGGGGAACAACTGGCCACGCACCACACTTCTCCTTACCGAAAATGCAGATGTAGAAAGTTTAAATTCCAAAATCACCAACTTTTTGAAAGACAAAGGGCAGGAGAATACTACATTGTATTTGTTTCCTTTTAAGAACGAAAGACTTTATTCGTATTCGGGAAAAAACAATCAGATTCAATATGTTTACCAATTTCTGGGAATTGCTTTGATAATAATAATAATCGCTTCCATTAACTTTATTAATTTATCCACTGCCAAAGCAGAACAACGCAGGCCCGAGGTAGGCATACGAAAAGTACTGGGGGCCAATAAATTTTCTATTCTGAACCAATTTCTACAGGAAAAGGGAATAATGATTTTTATAAGTATTCTGCTGAGTATCCTTCTTGTACTGGCCTTTATTCCCGCATTCCGGGCTCTTTCAGACAAAACAGTTTCTTTTAGTCTTCTACAGAATAAATACATGCTTTATATGCTGCTGGGCGTAATTACAACCGTACTGGTTTTATCGGTGGTGTATCCGTCGTTGTATATTTCATCGTTCAATCCGGCACAAGCGATAAAAAAAGGAACAACAAAAAAACGAGGCAGCTTGGGTTTAAAAAATATGCTGGTTACTGTACAGTTTGTTTTATCGGTGGTTTTAATCAGCAGCACCATAATTATTGCCCGGCAACTTCATTTTATAAATGACTACGACTTGGGTTACGACCAGGCAAATTTGATTTATATCCCGCTTGACGGAGAAGCTCAAAATAAACATGAAGCTTTAAAACAGGAATTAGGGGGAGTTTCGGGTGTCGTAAATATCTCGTGCACCAGCCGCATTCCATTTTATGGCGGAAGTTCATCGTGGGGTTCCGACTGGGAAGGAAGAGAGCCGGGTAACGAGGTGCTTTTTGGCATTATGAATGTAGATAGAAACTATTTTGAGACACTGGGGATTAAATTTGCGGAGGGACGTAATTTCCCGGAAAACTACAATGAAATCATTGACCATGAAAAACTCCCGTCTCCCAAAGTTATCCTGAATCAGGAAGCCATTCGCCGGATGAAAATAAAGAACCCGGTAGGAAAATATTTTGGAAGACAAGGTGAAGATACTAAAGGTGCAATTGCAGGAGTGACCAAAGATTTTCATTTCGAGTCGTTAAAAAGGCCGATGGAGCCCATGTTAATATTGCCGCTTACCAGCAAGCCTAGTTACATTATTGCACGAATTGATCCGGCTAATTTTACCAAAACCCTTTCTGATATAAAAAGTACGTGGGCTCAGGTATTGCCCCAGTCGCTTTGTGAAATCAAATTTTTTGATGAAAGTCTGGAAAACATGTATAATTCGGAGATTAAAATTTCGGGGCTGTTTCGTTACTTTTCTTTTATCGCTATTTTTATTTCCTGCATTGGTTTGTTCGGATTATCACTGTTTATTATCGAACGAAGAAAAAAGGAAATCGGCGTTAGAAAAGTAAACGGCGCAAAAATTGGCGAAGTTATGTTCTTGCTCAATAAAGATTTTGCCCATTGGGTAATTATTGCATTTGTAATTGCTTGTCCTATTGCATGGTTAGTTATGCACAGGTGGCTTGAAAATTTCGCTATCAAAACTAATCTGAGTTGGTGGGTTTTTGCACTCTCAGGATTATTGGCACTCGTAATTGCATTGCTTACCGTAAGCTGGCAAAGCTGGCGGGCGGCTACACAGAACCCCGTGGAAGCGTTGCGGTACGAATAAAAGAATAGTACCTATTCCGAAAGCATGTCGTTCTGTAATCTATAATCAGATTGTACCAATTGTATTTCAGTGAAGCAATGAAATTTCCGTGGTAAATAGCAGTTACGAAGATTAATAATTATTCAACCACAAAAGTTGCCGGCAGGCTCAATAACTGATATTGAATGGTTTTTGCCAGCCTGTAATTTCCCAAAGAATTGGGATGTAAACGATCTGTTTTGTCGTCCATAAAATACTTTACATTCGAATCTTCCATTGGGTAAAGTCCGCTGATAGAATAAAGGTCGATAAGCGGAACGGCCCAAACTGAAGCCGCTTTTCTTAACGTCGTTACATAATCATCAATGTAAAGTCCCAGATCGTTGGAAAAACTTTCTTCGGGCTGAACATTTTTGTCGTTAAACTGTGCAAAACCTCTGTGAATAGGCGTCATAATGATGATTTGCTGGTTGGGATAATTAGCTTTTAAAAAGGCCATTACTTTGTTTATCCGGCCACAAAAAGTTACGTCGTCTTCGTTCAGCGTCCGGTATTTGCGTGTTACACTGGTGCCGTTAAAATTGGTTTGTTTTGCGGTTTCGGTATAAAAACTGCCCATTGGCGTGTTATGGTTATAATCGTTGGTGCCTGCAAAAATCAGTATGGCATCCATATCTGTTCCATGTTCTTCTTTAAGCTTCAGGGCTTGTCCGTAAATGCCTGTCCACTCATGTCCGCTAATTCCGTAAACGTAAGGTTTTATGCCCAGCATTTTCACAAGGTATTCCCAGTAAACCGTGCGAGGAGTATTATTTCTTTCCCATTTTTGAGTCATTGAATCTCCTAAAAAAGCCACTTTCTTGTTTTTCCATTGAGAGTCCTGTTGACTGATTTGCTGTCCGTAAGCAGAAGATAATAACACAGTAAGTAAAAGAAGTATAGATGTCAGGTTTTTCATAATTGATTTTTAGTTGAACAAAACTGCTATTTCAGGAGTATAAAATTACATTAATTTTTATAATGAACAGGTTGAAAGTTAATGCAGATTATCCCCGTATTTGGCAGAAAGTTGATAAAAATTACACCTCAGGGATACATGTTTGGGGAGGTTGAGTAACAGCAGAAACAGTAAAAGTTTTATGGCATTAATCGAATTGTATTGAACTTTTAAATCTTTCCTAATCCTAAAAACGTTTCAAAATAGTTACTTTGGGAACAGCTATTTAAATTGATTGCTACTTTCTAAAATCAAAAAATAATTCATGAAAAAAATTATCATCGTACTCGTGCTTCTTGTTACCGTTCTTTTTTCAGCACAGGCAAAAGATAAAACAAATACCCGACTCCAGTTTAATGAAAACGGGAAATTTAAAATTTTACAGTTTACTGATATTCATTTTCAGTATAATTCTTACCGGTCTGATAGTGTTTTAATGATGATGAAAGCCGCGGTGGAAACTGAACACCCTGATTTGGTGGTGTTAACCGGAGATGTAGTTTGTTCGGATAACACCCGGGAAGCCTGGTTGATGCTAACAAGAATATTAGTCGATTCGGAAGTCCCCTGGGCTGTAACACTTGGGAATCATGATATTGAATACGAATTAACAGGCGCGGAAATAATAAAAACTATTACCGGCTTGCCTTTCAGTGTAACTCAAAACGGACCGAAAAATCTTTCAGGAAGTGGCAACTACATTTTAAAAGTTGCCGGATCAAAATCAAGAGATACAGAAGCTGTGCTTTATTTTATTGATTCGCACTCGGGCTTGAACAACGAAAATGGTTGGGGCGGTTACGACTGGATAAAATTCGACCAGGTGCAGTGGTACCGCGAGCAAAGTAAAAAGTTAACCCGGGGAAACGGCGGTAAACCATATCCGGCTTTGGCCTTTTTTCATATTCCACTACCTGAATACAAAGAGGTTTGGGGCAAAGCAACTACGGTTGGAGTGAAAGAAGAAGATGTGTGCTCGCCCGACATTAATACCGGCATGTTTAGTGCTTTTCTAGAATCTGGAGACGTGATGGGAATGTTTGTCGGGCACGATCATGTGAATAACTACATTGGTACTTTACGCAACATTGCATTGGTTTACGGGCAGTCCTCCGGAAGAGAAACTTATGGCGATATCGGCAAAGGTTACCGTGTTATCGAACTCTACGAAGGTCAGCGGAAATTCGACACCTGGATTCGGATAAAATACAAGGCTAATCAGGATGAAGATTTATGGGAGCCAACTCATATTAACGAAAAGCAGAACTTTGTAAGCTTCCCGGATTCCTTTAGCGAAAACTAGTTGTTGGATTACGCAATTGACAAAAAGTTGTACACTGAATGTAAAATAATTTTACACTCCATCAAACTGTGTGATTTTTATTTTATTGATAATCTGTTTTTTATGAAAAGGGCATTGGTTTTGACTTAAAGTGCTTCAACCAGATAAGTAAGTGTAAATTATGATACAATTAAAAAAGATCGACAAATACTACGATTCGCGTTTTCAGCGGACATTTATTCTCAAAGGCGTAAACCTTGAAGTAAAGCAAGGAGAGTTTGTTTCGATTATGGGACCCAGTGGCGCCGGAAAATCGACACTGCTCAATATTGTTGGTTTATTAGACGAACCAAGTGCAGGCGAATATTACTTTTGGGACGAACCGGCACACAAAATCAAAGAGAAACAAAAAGTACAATATCATCGAAGCCACATTGGTTTTATTTTTCAGGCTTTTCATTTAATTGATGAACTGAATGTTTACGAAAACATTGAAACGCCTTTAGTATACCGTGGTGTAAAAAGCAAAGAACGCAAAGCTATGGTTGCCGATCTGCTCGACCGCTTTAACATTGTGGCCAAAAAAGATTTGTTTCCGAGCCAGCTTTCAGGCGGGCAACAACAGTTGGTGGCCATTGCCCGGGCTATTATTGGGAGTCCGAAATTGTTACTGGCCGACGAACCTACCGGAAATCTGCATTCAGAACAGGGTGAGATGATCATGAAACTGCTCCGAAAATTAAACGAAGAGGGCATGACAATTATCCAGGTAACCCATTCAAAAGAAAATGCGCAGTACGGAACAAGAATCGTAAATCTGGTAGACGGAATGATTACAGAGGATTACCCTGTTCAATAAAATAGCCACGAAAACAATTAAACAGAAAACAAAATGAGCTATTGCGAATAAGGCTCATGTTCGAAGCAATTAAAACAAGAGAAACAAATATGAAACAGAAAACATTTACCTTACTAATCTTTTTTCTCTTAACCTTTGTTGGAATTGAGAGTCTGAAAGCACAACAATACAAAGACAAACAGGATGAGACTATTTTTGTTTGGGGCAGAGATATTAACACAAAGTTTGTCCAGTATGTCGCAGATTTGACAAAAAAAGAACATCCCAAAATCTGTTACTTGCCTACTGCAAGTGGTGACAATCTAGACAATATTAAATATTGGGAAAATATATGTAATAGGTTGCAATTAGATACTATAATTCTAAAAGTGTGGGTAAGTTCCTCCGAGAAGAATCAACCATTTGAAGATATTCTTCTTAATTCTGATGCGATTGTGGTTGGTGGGGGCAATACCTTGAATATGCTTGGAATTTGGAAAGCTCAAGGAATCGACACCATTTTGGAGAAAGCTTTGAAAAATGGAATTATTTTGTCAGGAGGAAGTGCTGGTTCAATATGTTGGTTTCAAAACGGAATCAGTGATTCGCGCCCCGTTAATTTGAGTATTGTCAAAGGTTTAGGTTTTTTGCCTTTTAGCAATTGTCCGCACTACTCACAAGAAGCGAGGAAAGATTTATATCATCAAATGATAAAAGATGGGAAAATGAATTCGGGTTATGCAACTGATGGGTTAGCCGGAATCCTTTTCAAAAACGGGAAAGCTGTAAAATCTGTCAGTCAAAGTGACATACACAATTCGTATTTCGTAAATCTTAAAAAAGGAAAAATTAAAGAGACTAAACTCAAATCTGAAATTTTACTTAGGAAAAATGCTCTTCCAGAAGGCTCTTATTCCTCTCAATCCATAAAAAAGAAAATTAATGATTTGTTGGATTCCAATGGCAGCTCATCACCAATAAATGCGTGTATTTCTGACATAAGAACCTTAAGATTGAGCAAAGAAAACATGAGTGAATCGGAAAAGGCTAAAGTGTTGGATATTGGTGTTGAAAAAATATTCATTTACCAAAACAAAATAGCCGGAATTGTAAACAACGCATACCTTGATTCTTTTGGATATGGAATGTGGTATTTTTATAACTGCAATGGCGTTTGGAGAAGTATGGGAGAAGACATAGGCGGGAAAACAATATTTGAGAGTGAAATTACGTTTCGAGAAAAAGCCGAAACAATTATCAAAAGAGCTGAAGAAAAATTAAACTGCCATTAGCATTTTGTATAAGTAATGGTCGGTGATGTCGTAAATTTAAAGTTTGTAGTCAGCTCAAATTGGATAGCGGTTTGGCAGGTATGAAGCCCGCAATCTGCCACGCCACAACTCATACAATTACTGTTATTAGTAGCCTTTCTGCCTAAGCAGAAGGGCTTTTTGTTGATGTACTATTTATAGTCCGATAAAGAACAACGCTCTGAAGCCGAAAGAAGGAGCACCAATTGTTGATTTCGGTGTTACCCGCCAAATGGCTTCTACCCTGAACATACTCAAAATGTTTTCCAATCCTGCACCCAGTTCAACATACGGATTTTGCATGTGCGAAATAGCAGCAGGAAAAGCTACCACATCCTGATGTTTGTCACTTAATCGTCCGACCATAAATTTTGACGAAAGCACTTCTCGCAAACCGGTTTCGCGAAACAGCGGTATACGGCGGACAAAAAATCCGTTTAAGTGGTAATCGATGTAGGTGTGAACGTATTGATCATGTACAAATTCTAGGTAGTTCAACATATTAAAATCGTAGCGGTACAAACCATACGTTTCGTTTCCGCGCGGAATATCCAGCATGGTATAAGGGAGCTTGCCTATAAAAGCGCCAGCTTCAATGGCATAATCCAAGCGTCCCTGGCCAATGTTTACAGCCTGTTTTACGGTAGTTGCTATTTTGCCGTAGGGATTCGACTCCCCGTTGTAAAAAGCCATTCCACCGCCAAGGGTTAAATGTACAATCGGGTATTCGGTATCCATGTAGTACCGCAGAAATCCGTGGTTGATTACCTTTTCTTCACGCGACCAACGGGTATCAATACTGGCTTCAAAAGCACTAACCGAACTTAGAGGCTGGTTATTTCTGGTAAAAGGATAGAATTCTGGCGATTCGTGCTTGGTATAATTTACCGAAAGCTTGTTTAAAAGACCCGGATACCATTCGTATTCGTATTGTGTCGCTATTTTTTGTTCGCGGAATATCTCGTCTAATTCATCGTGTTTCAGCAGCTGAGAAATCAGGTTATTTTCGGTGGCAGTGAAAGCATTCTCGTAAAGGTTTAAAATCTTTTCGTTCTCGCCGTGACGTATCATTTTGTCGTCGTAATAAATTTTGAAAACTTGTCGGTTTAGTGTTGGGAAAAGAAAACCATAGCCCAGCGAAAAATTCACTTTCTGGTTTCGTGTCCCATAACCAATGCCGCCCCAAAACATCATTTTGTCACTAATTTCTTCGCTTGTTCTGGCACCTATAAAAAGGTGATAGCCTTCAACCTTATTGGTATTAAAGAAACGTGTATACGGACCCAGCTCAATTTTGCCAATGTCGTAGTAACTTGTCATTGACATATCCGCAAGGTTATTTAATGTTTTTATCGCTTTAATACCAGAAACTGAATCGATAACAGAAGTTGCCAGTTTATCTGTTGTTGTTAGTGGTTCCAGTCGGTTATTTTGCCAGTAAGTAGAATCGCGTTTTAAGGCGCCGGGAAGTTTTACCGTTTCGTATTTTGCGTTTTTATTGCTAAGCTTTATTTCTGTTTTTGGATTGATGGTAACACTATCGATATTTGCTGTTTGCGTGTAAAATAACGATAGTCTTTCCGCAGCTTTTTTGCCGGTTTTAAATGGCACATAATCAAATAGCGCATCAATTTGTACGCGTTTGTAAAATGGGGTAGAATCGTTCACAAAATTATAGTTGCTTTTTAGGCGAAGGCTTTTCAGGAAATTAATTTTACTTGTAGTGGACAAGTCGCCGTCAATTTCCATAATCGAATAAAACCGGTCTTCAACCAGAAAATAACCTTTCAACGTATTTTCTCCTTTTCGGCGAGGCTGGTAGTTTACCCTGTATATTTTCTGATCGCCAACCTGCATACTGTCGGCCAAAAAATATTTGTAGAAGAACCAACCATTCTCAGCAATCGGACTAACAAAATTCTGGGTAAACAGATTCATAAAGTTGTCGTAGTAATTTACTTCGAGGTCGAGCGCACTTGTATAACCCGATATTTCAAGGTCATTAAGTACCCCAACGCCATAAGTTTTATCGGCCAGTACCGTAGATTTCTGAAGCGGCGGGTCTTTCTGTACTTCATTAAAAGCCAGCTGTTCTGAAAAATAAAGCGGTAGATATTTGGAACTGTCTTTAGCCGTTTTAAAAACATTCTGGTTGTCTTTAAAAGCTTTGGTGTTAATTAGTTTATCTTTTACATTATTGATCTGGTAGCCCCATTTGGTGTATTTCCGGTAAGAATATTTCGAGAACTGTGCCGGGTTATTGGCGTCTTTGTGTGCCTGAATTTTTCTGAAAAGTGCACGCATCGATCCATCATCGGGTTTTACTTCAACTTCAGAAATATCAAAAGTTTCGGGTTTTAGCAGAACATCAAGCGATTGGAGGTATGTGCGCGGAATTATTTTCTCAACAGGATAAAAACCAACTGCCGAAAAAACCAATGTATCCTTACTGTTTGGGTAGGCAAGTTTGTATACGCCAGATGTATCGGTTGTAGTCCCGTTTAAGGTGTGTTTAATAATAATATTTACATACGGAATCGGGTCTCCGGTCTCGCTATCCGCAACATGTCCGCTTAGAAATGATGTTTGTGCCGAGGAGATGGTGCACATCAGCACAAAAGCTGCGAATAAAATATTTTTATAATTGAAATTCCCTAAAGAGATCTTATCCCTCAATAAGGTTTGTTTTCTGTTTCTCATTGCTTTTGTCAATAGATCTAACGAGCGAGGTGCTTTTCGCTTAAGAATGACGGTGTAAAAATGGATAAAAAAACGGAAGTATTGCCGTTTGTTGAGCTAATAATAAATAAATTAAGATTATGTTTTACAATATTTCGACAGTGAAGTTCCTCCGGCATTTAAACAGAACCTGTTTTTCTTTCACTCTCAACCGAAAAGACAAAACTGTCGCCCCGATAATATCCCAGGTTGAACTCGATCGGACGTTTATTCTCGTCGTACACCAGCCGACGTCGAAAAAGAACAGGGGCATCATTCGGAATATTTAGCTTCTTTGATAAAAATGGTGTTGCTTTTATGGCACTTATTTCTTCGTAAGAAAGAGATGCTTTTACGTGGTACTTTTGTTCCAGAATCTCATACAGCGGATTGGCAAAATTTTCATCACTGCTGATGCCCAATTCCGGATTAAAATAGGAGATGAAGTAAACAAAAGGAAAGTCTTTTTTTCCGCGTAACCGTTCTAAAGTCAGCACTTGTTGGTCGGGCTCCAAATTAAAGAAGGAACAAACTTCGTTGCTGGCAGTTTGCCAACTTATATGAAGTTCAAAATTCTGGACCTGAATTCCCATTGCCTGCATTTCCTGCGAGAAACTATACCAGTTTTTTGCCCGTCCCGATATTCCTTTCGCAGCTACTTTTGTGCCGTATCCCTTCTTTCTAACAAGTAATCCTTCGTAAACCAATTTGTTAATTGCCTGGCGTAAAGTATTTCTCGAAATATTAAGTTGTTTCGACAGATCGACTTCGTTCGGAAGCAATTTCCCTTTTTGGTATTCCTCCTGCTGAATCATTTCGCGAAGAAGCGCTTCAGCTTGTATATGCAGTGGCGTTTGGCTTTTATGATCGATGTTCAACTTCATGTTTATACATTTATCTGCGGTCAAATATACGCTAAACACAATAAAATAAAATACATTCCTGAATATTTTAAATTTTCCAAAATATATATATGTTTGCACAATAAATTAAATGTATGAACATATTGATTCTGCATTTATCCGGTTGTCAATTTATGTAAGGCCACGATAAACGAAGGATTGTAGTAACTTGTAGTTTTTAGGAAGTCAGTCAGATTAATCTAAACCAATATGTACAAATTACTTAAATGTTTTCTGGGGATTCTATTCTTCTTGAATGGAAACGTTTCTGCAGAAGTTGTTTGGGAAATAGGAACAAACAATAATTCTTCAGCGGATCTTGCCCTCGGACCATCAGATTATGAGAAATTTTTGAGTAAGGATTATGGATTTGAAGATCGCTATTATTTAATCGGTGAATCATCTCCAAAAACTGATTTCCCATATGTATTGCCGGGACCGGATGATACATGGGGCGGAACCTGGGGAACAGCAGGCTGGCGTACGCACGAAATAAATATTTTGTTTGGCATAAAAGACTTGCCTGCCGGGGAATGGAGATTGTTTATCGATCTAACTGATTCGAATCCGGATAAGTCTCTGGTGAAGGTCGCAATAAACGATCAGTCAGCTAAATTTCGTTTAAAAGGAAAATCTAATGAATCCATTAATGGTATTGTTGATGAAGCCGCCGAAAACATTCTCGAAATCCCGATTGATGAGGGAATAATAAAAGAGGGAGGAAACTGTGTAACAATAACTATTCTGGAAGGTTCGTGGATTGTTTTCGATGCCATTCGAATGGAAGGCCCGGCAGGAGTGGCTCTTTATAATAATAAGGAAGCTTTCGTTCGGAATGTGGAAGCTGCAGATTACGAAATAGAAAAAGAGAATACAAATTTTCAGCCGTTGCTGGTTGATGTCGAGCATCTTTCCGGATCTCCTGTTTTAGAAGTGCTTTTAGATGATCAGGCTATTTACACCACTCAGTTGGATACCGGACGTTACCAATTAGAGGTACCCATGCCGGCGGTTTCAAAAGAAAAGCGAAGTAGTTATAAAATATTAGTTGGTGGAGAAGTGCTTCAGTCGGGCGAAATAGTGCGGGCACCGCAGCAATTGCAAACACTGGCTGATTATGTGGATACAAGAATCGGTACAGCGCATTCGCGTTGGATGATCGCTCCCGGGCCGTGGATGCCTTTTAGTATGGTAAAGATCAGTCCCGACAATCAGAATTCGGGATGGCAGGCCGGTTATCAGCCTACTTTCGAATCGCTCGGTTGTTTTAGTCATATTCACGAATGGACAATGGCTGGACTGGGGATGATGCCAACCAACGGCGAACTTCAAATTAAAGTGGGCGACCAGTTTCAACCTGATTCCGGCTATCGTTCGTGCATTGATAAATCTACTGAAGAATCGCCGCTCGGGCATTACAAAGTATTTCTTTCCGACACAAAAATAGTAGCCGAAGTTACGGCTACCACACGCTGTAGTTTTCAGCGCTACACTTTTCCAGCGGAACAGGACGGGCGAGTGATGATAGATCTGCACATTCCGGCAGAATACGATTATCTACTGAAAGAAGTTGAAATTAAGCAAGTGAATTCAACCCGTATTGAAGGAAGAAGCCACCAGGTATCGCCAAGGCCAACCGTTTGGAGTAACGATGCTGATCAGGAATACACGGTCAATTTTGTGGTTGAGTTTGATCAACCGATTAAGAGAATTGGTGGCTGGAAGAATGATGAAATTTTCGACTCGAAAGTTATTTCCGGAAAAGATTTGAAAGAGGCCGGAGTATATGTGGAGTTCGATACAAAAAAGTCGAATGTTGTACAGGTGCGATCCGGCATTTCACTGGTAGGTATTGAAAATGCTGCAGAAAACCTTGAAACTGAAATTACAGAACCGTTTGGCTGGAGGTACGATGCGGTTGTTGAAAATCAGAAAGCTATTTGGAACAGCTACTTGACGCGGATCCAGGTAGAAACAGATAATCGCCTGGAGAAAGTTCGTTTTTACAGCAATTTTTATCGCTCAATGTGCCGGAATACATGGAGCGATGTAAACGGCGAATGGATTGCGCCGGATGAAACAAAACAAAGGCTAACAAATCCTGATCACCTGGCGCTGGGCTGTGATGCGTTTTGGAATACCTTCTGGAATTTAAATCAATTCTGGAATCTGGTAACGCCCGAATGGTCGTCGAAATGGGTAAATTCGCAATTGGCTATGTACGACGTGAATGGCTGGCTGGCAAAAGGACCTGCCGGAATGGAATACATACCGGTTATGGTTGCTGAGCATGAAATTCCACAAATGGTATCGGCCTGGCAAATGGGCATTCGTGACTTCGATTCGGACAAAGCATTTGAAGCGATGAAAAAAATGCAAACCACACCTGCAACTCAGGTTGCCGGTGGTTTTGCCGGAAACCGCGATCTTGAAGCCTACATGAAATACAAATACGTGCCTTCCGATTTAGGGCGTTTCTCCAATACGCTGGAATATTCTTATGATGATTGGTGCCTGGGGCAGTTTGCAAAAGCTTTAGGGAAAGAAAACGACTATCAGGTTTTTAACGAACGAGGCAGTTGGTGGAAAAACGCTTTCAACACAGAAACAGGTTACGCGCAAATGAAACATAGCGATGGAAAGATTGAAGATCCGTTTGATCCTTTTCAAACCGGCCGCAATCATCATTATGTAGAAGGAAATGCCTGGCAGTTAAGTTACTTTGTGCCGCAAGATGTTTCTGGATTGGCGAACCTTATTGGCGTCGACAAATTTGTTAAACGCTTGAATTGGGGCTTCAAAGCCAGCGAACCTTTGCGATACAATGCGCCAAACGATCAGTATTGGGATTACCCGGTGGTTCAGGGAAATCAGCAGTCGATGCATTTTGCATTTCTTTTTAACTGGGTTGGAAAGCCGTGGCTTACCCAGCGCTGGAGCCGTTCAATTATCGAAAAATATTACGGAACAGGTACAGCAAATGCCTATCTCGGCGACGAAGATCAGGGGCAGATGAGTGCCTGGTTGGTAATGGCTTCCATTGGTTTGTTTCAAACCGATGGTGGTTGCCGGGCAGAGCCTGTTTACGAGATTGCAAGTCCCTTGTACGAGAAGATCGCTATTGATTTGGGCGAACGTTATGGCCGTGGGCAGAAGTTCGAAATTATCGCAAAAAATGCGTCCCGAAAAAATAAATATGTACAAAGTGCCCGCCTGAATGGAAAAGCCTTAAACAGCTTTTTATTTCCTGCTTCCGAATTATTAAAAGGAGGTCAACTTGAATTGGAAATGGGAGACCAACCAAACAAAAACTGGGGTGTATCAGAATACAACTAACACTAATAAAATGAAACGATCAGTATTATTTTTCCTTGCCATTTTTATGCTTACTTCTTGTCAGAATCCTGAAAAAGAACTTAAAGTAGAACTACAAAATAACGAGTCAATTCTTTATACAAAAGAAAAAGCACTTGAAATTGTTAAAACAGGTTTTAATGCCGGAGATGGGTACGCCGAAGTGTGGATTAGGGATTACAATACTTTTATTGAATTGGCGGCACAGGTTTATCCGGCTGACGAGTTAAAAAGTAACCTGCTCGTATTTTTTAGGATGCAGGGAGAGGATGGGAATATTATTGATGGTTTCACGCCCAGAAAGGATACAGTTATTCGGTATGACTTTATATACACAGAGTTGGAGCCACGATATGCCGGTCATAAAAATACGGTAGAAACCGATCAGGAATCATCGCTTGTTCAGGCCGTTTACAAGTATGTGCAAGTAACCGGCGATCGTTCGATTTTAGATGAGGAGGTTGCAGAAAAGACAGTTACCGATCGTATGGATTGGGCAATGGAATTCTTAAAAGAGCAGCGCTATTCAGAAAAATATGGATTGTTATGGGGTGCCACTACTGTTGATTGGGGAGATGTTCAGCCTGAGCATAGTTGGGGGGTAGATCTGGATGAAAATACTCATCGGGCAATTGATATTTACGATAATGCGATGATGATAATTGCATTGAACAACCTCGTAGAAATGGTGCCGGAGTTAGCGGATAAATGGGCTCCCTTTTGCGAGCAACTATCTGCAAATTGTCGTCAGCATTTGTGGGACAGTGAAAAACAGCAGTTTATTCCTCATATTTATTTAGAGGAGTCACCTTTTCCTAACAATTTTGACGAAAGTGCCATCTATTATTTTGGCGGAACCGCAGTGGCTATTGAAGCCGGTTTGCTTTCAAAACAAGAAATTAAAGCATCGCTTAACGAAATGATTTCGAGGGTAGAACAAGCTGGCGCTGCCTCAATAGGCCTTACTTTGTACCCAGTTTATCCGGATGGCTTTTTCAAAAATCCGGGAATGAAAGCGTATAGTTACCAAAATGGTGGAGACTGGACCTGGTTTGGAGCACGCATGGTGCAGCAATTGATCGCAAACGGATTTCTTCGCGAGGCATACGAACAACTTTTGCCGATGACCGAGCGTGTGTTGGAAAATAAAGGTTTTTACGAATGGTACACCGTAAATAATGAACCCCGCGGATCAGGAACTTTTCGCGGTTCGGCAGGTGTGCTTTTCACCGCAATTACAAATCTTGAAAAATCAGTAAGCAAATAAAATAAGCAGATAAAATGAAAAAAATCACAACTTTATTATTAGCTGTTCTTATGTCTTTAGGCTTTGTTCAAGGACAAGAGCTAACAAAATATGTCGATCCAAATATCGGAACCGCCCATTCGCGCTGGTTTTTTTACACACCGGCAGCAGTACCTTTTGGTATGGCAAAACTGGCTCCGTCAACCAATGCCCATTACGGAAATGAGCAGGGCTGGGAAGCTGTTGGCTACGACGACCGCGACAGTTCAATCGAAGGATTTGCAAACTTTCATGAGTTTCAGGTGGGCGGAATTGTTTTTGCTCCATCGGTAGGCGAACTTCAAACTGTTCCGGGCGATTTGAAAAACCTGGACGGAGGATACCGCTCGCGTTTTGATCGTAAAAATGAATATGCCACAGCCGGTTATTATTCGGTTTGGTTAGACGATTACGATGTGAAAGCTGAATTAACCGCTACAAAACGTGTCGGATTTCACCGTTATACTTTCCCTGAAACAGAATCAGCCAATATTCTTTTTGATATTGGTAACCAACAAGGAGAGAGCGGTAAAGTAAAAGATGCTGAAGCTGTTATTACAACAGATGGACGAATTGAAGGATACGTGATAACCGAACCTGAATACGTAAAGAAATACCAGAAAGGTGCCGACGTAAAAATGTATTTCTCGGCGGTTTTAGACAAAAAACCAACAGCATACGGAACTTTTAAAGGAACTGATATTTTCAGAAACGAAAAGAAGATTAACGGTGTTGGAGCCGGAGTTTTTCTTACATTTTCAACCAAAGAAAATGAGGCGGTTACCATAAAAGTTGGTTTGTCATATACGTCAGTAGAAAACGCTAGGCTTAACCTTGAAACGGAGGCAGAGAAGCTGACTTTTGACAAGGCGAAGAAAGCCAGTCTGAAAACCTGGGAAGATTACCTGGGCCGGGTTACTGTTGAAGGGAAAAATGAAGCCGATAAAGTGAAATTTTACACCGGACTTTTTCACGCACTATTAGGACGTGGTTTGGCCAGCGATGTTAATGGCGCTTATCCAAAAAATAACGGTGAAGTGGGGCAAATTGAACTCAACAGCAAAGGAAAGCCCGTTCATAACCACTACAATACCGATGCCATCTGGGGAGGATTCTGGAACCTGACACAACTGTGGGCCATTGCTTATCCTGAATATTATTCCGACTGGATTCAGAGTCAGTTGCTCGTTTACAAAGATGCAGGTTGGCTGGGCGATGGAATTGCATGTAGTAAGTATGTTTCGGGAGTGGGAACCAATTTTACCAGCCTGGCAATTGCTGCGGCATACAACTGTGGAATTCGCGATTTTGATGTGGAACTGGGTTATGAAGCAGCTTTGAAAAACGAAATTGAGTGGAAAGGCCGAATTGAAGGAGCCGGAAAAATGGATGTTCGCCAGTTTGTGGAGCGTGGCTACAGTCCGTACGACGAACGTTATGCCTGGATGACCGTTGACGAAGGATCGGGATTTTCGGCCTCGCACACACTGGAATATTCGTTCAGTAGCTTTGCGGTAGCTCAATATGCTAAACATCTTGGCAAAACCGACGATTATAAATTGTTATCCCGCCTGTCAAACGGATGGAAGTTGTTATTCGATGAAGACACAAAACTAATCCGACCAAGAGATCTCGACGGTAATTTTATTAAGGATTTCGATCCGTTGGCACCGTGGATTGGTTTTCAGGAGGGGAATGCTATTCAATACACTTTTTATGTGCCACATCAGCCCGAGGAGTTGGTGAAGAAGTTGGGACAGGAAACCTTTAATAATCGTCTTGACAGCATTTTTATCGCATCACAAAAAAATGTTTTTGGCGGAGGAAAAGAGGTGGATGCATTTGCTGGAGTAAAGGCTTTATACAATCATGGAAATCAACCGAATTTGCATATTTCATGGATGTTTAACTTTTCGGGAAGACCCGACTTAACACAAAAATGGGTACGTGCTATTTGCGACGAATTTTATGGAACAGAAGGTGTTCACGGCTATGGTTATGGGCAGGATGAAGATCAGGGGCAGCTTGGGGCGTGGTATGTAATGGCCGGGATTGGCTTGTTCGATGTGAAAGGTCTTACTGCTATTGATCCTGAAATGCAGATCGGCAGCCCGTTGTTTGATAAAATAACGATTCAGCTTAACCCGGATTATTACAGCGGGAAACAGTTTGTTATTGAAACTGAAAACAACTCGAAAGACAATGTTTATATGCAGAAGATTGAATTGGACGGAAAAGTTCAGGATTCACCATTTATCAAGTTTCAGGATATTGTAAATGGCGGCAAACTAAAACTCAATATGTCGGGAACGCCTAAAATCAATCAGTAATTATTTGAACTCAATTCTCTGTTTGCGACCTGAGTCGTATAAAATATAAATTGGATAATGGAAAAACGGAAAACAACACAGTTTTTAATGCCCGTTGAAAAAGATGGTGCGGTGGTGAATGGCTACGATATATATCCCTCGTTAAAATTGGGAAGCGATGTAATTTCAACCGATTTGTCGGTACTTGCCGAGAAAATAAAAGGAGAGAATACAGTTATTATAGATGGCTATGTTGGAGTATACTTCGAAAACTTCAGGTCGTTGTTAGATAGTGCGCTCACCGCATTGGGAAAAACAACCAACTGGGTAAATGTAGAAACTGCCTTCAATCCGGAAAATGAAATCGATGAACTGATTTCTCCGTTTTTAGGCGAAGAAGATTCGATATTCGGAACGAGGGCAGTCATTAAGCTGGAAGATTATTTTGATTCAGATAAGCTTAATGAAATAACACCGGAAACCAATGCAGATATAAACCTGATTTACGGTGCAGGAGCTTCTCTTGCCGGTTGGAAAGGAAAACTGTTGTATATCGATTTACCCAAAAACGAACTGCAGTTTCGTGCACGTGCCGGGAGCATAAAGAACCTGGGAGCCAGCCGGTGTTTCGACATGAAGAAGATGTACAAGCGTTATTATTTTGTCGATTGGGTGGTGCTGAATAAACACAAAAAAGAGATTTTAAATGCCATTGATGTGATAATTGACGGACAGCAAGAGGATGTATTTTTATGGATGGACGGCGAAAATTTGCGTACAGGATTGAAAACAATGGGCGAAAACTTTTTCCGTGTGCGACCGTGGTTTGAACCTGGCGTTTGGGGAGGAACCTGGATTAAAGACAATATCGAAGGTTTAAATTCGGATGTGCCCAATTATGCGTGGTCGTTTGAATTGATAACGCCCGAGAATGGGATTGTATTTGAAAGCTCACGAAAATTGCTGGAAGTTTCTTTCGATTTGCTGATGTTTGGCGAGGGTGAAGCAATAATGGGAGCAGCCGATCATACAAAATATGGCGATGAGTTTCCCTTGCGATTCGACTTTCTGGACACTTTCGATGGCGGAAATCTGTCGGTACAGTGTCATCCGCGTCCTGAATATTGTAAAGAGCATTTTGGCGAAGATATTACGCAGGAAGAAACCTATTATATTCTCGACCGAAAAAATGATGCTTTAGTGTATATCGGATTTCAGGACGATATCGAACCGAAGAAATTTGAAACCGCTTTGTGGGATAGTTTCAACACAAACACGGCGATTGATATTACCAAATATGTACAGGTTTTTCCGGCAAAGAAGCATGATCTTTTCCTGATTCCGCCGGGAACAATTCACGGATCGGGTATTGATAACCTGGTGCTGGAAATCAGTACAACACCATACATTTTCACCTTTAAAATGTACGATTGGGTGCGCCCGGATCTGGATGGAAATCCACGTCCGTTAAATATCGAACACGGCATGAAAAACCTGTATTTCGACCGGAAAGGGGAGAAGGTAACGAAAGAGTTAGTTTCTCTCCCTAGCCTGATTGAGGAAGGCGACGACTGGCAGTTGTACGAGCTTCCAACGCACGAAAAACACAGTTACCGCGTAAAACGGTACCATTTTAATTCGGTGATAAATATTGAAACCGAAGGGAAATTTCACGTACTTAGTTTGGTTGAGGGAACTTCTATTGAAGTAGAATCGGAAAACGGACGAATGGAAACTTTCCAGTTTGCTGAAACCTTTGTGGTGCCGGCTGCTGCAAAATCGTACACCATTCGTAATTCTTCGGATGCTGAGGCTAAAGTTGTTGTGGCGTTTATGAAATAATGACTATGAACGAAAAATATGCAGTAGGAGTAGATATAGGAGGAAGTCACATTAGCTCGGTTGTGGTTGATGTGAATTCCGGCGAAATGCTAAAAGAAAGCCTGGCTGAAGTTGATGTCGACAATCAGGCAACTGCCGATGAAATTTTGGATAAGTGGGCCGCTGCAATCAATGAATCCATAATGTCGATCGACAGAGAGCAACTGATTGGGATTGGCCTTGCTATGCCCGGCCCATTTGATTATAAAAATGGAGTGGCTTTGCTTAAGAACGTTGCAAAATACGACAGCCTTTATGGAATTAATGTGGGCAATGAACTGAAAAAGCGTTTGGATTTGCCCTCGGATTTTCCTTTTCGCTATTCCAATGATGCACTATCATTTGCTGTTGGCGAATGCTGGGTAAGCAAAGCCTCCAACTATAAAAACGTAGTGGCGATTACCCTCGGAACCGGATTTGGTTCTGCCTTTTTAAGCAACGGCGTTCCCGTAATAGAGGGCGATCGTGTACCGGAATCGGGATATGTTTACCATATTCCCTACGAAAAGGGGATTGCCGATGATTATTTTTCGACACGCTGGTTTCTTGGTGAATTTAAAAAACGAACAGGAATTGACTGTAGTGGCGTAAAAGAGATTGCAGATCGTGTTGATAACGATGAGCTTGCAAAGGCGCTTTTTGATGATTTCGGAAGCAACCTCGCCGGTTTTCTTGTTCCCGTTCTTGCTAATTTTGATGCTAACTGTTTGGTGATTGGCGGAAATATCTCGCGGGCTTACCCATTGTTTTGCACAGCATTCCACCGTGTTTTAAATGAACGGAATATAAACATTGAAATAATGGTTTCAGAGTTAATGGAGTCGGCAGCAATGGTAGGAAGCGCCCGGCTTTTGGATAAAGAATTTTGGACTAAAATGGAGCCTTTGGTGGCTAAAATCTAACGAACAAAAAACTTATGAGTAAAAAATCGAATTTAGCCGTACTGCCGGTTTTGTTTAGCTTCTTTATTATGGGCTTTGCCGATGTGGTGGGCATTTCATCCAGCTATGTAAAGCAGGATTTTGGATTGAGTGATTCAATGGCCAATCTTTTGCCGATGATGGTATTTCTTTGGTTTGCCGTGTTTTCGGTACCAACAGGAGTGTTAATGAACAAGCTTGGACGAAAAAATACCGTATTACTGAGTATTGTTGTCACACTGCTGGCTTTGTTGGTGCCATTGGCAACCTACAGTTATACCATGGTGTTGATTGCCTTTGCCTTGCTTGGCATCGGAAACACGATTTTGCAGGTGGCGTTAAATCCCTTGCTCACTAACGTGGTTAGCGGCGAGAAATTAACCAGTAGCCTTACACTTGGGCAGTTTGTAAAAGCCATTGCTTCGTTTATCGGGCCTATTGTTGCTGGCGTGGCATCCGGCATGTTCGGAAACTGGAAACTTATATTTCCGTTTTTTGCTTCAATTACCTTGCTGTCGGGTTTGTGGCTTTTATTGGCACCGATTCAAAAAGAAGAGTCAACCAGCGAAACGGCCGGTTTTGCAGCAAGCTTTAAGTTGTTAAAAGATAAGGTTATGCTGAGTTTCTTTTTTGCAATTGTAGTGCTAGTGGGAATCGATGTTGGCTTAAATGTTACTTTTCCTAAGTTTCTGATGGAACGCACCGTTATGCCGTTGGAGAAAGCAGGATTGGCAACAAGCTTATATTTTGCAGCCCGTACCATTGGTACTTTTATCGGCGCAATTTTGTTAATGAAATATTCTGGTCGGCTATTTTACATCGGGAGTGCCGTTTTGGGGATTGTAGCACTGGTAGTTATGGTAGCTGTTCCCGGTCCGGTTTCATTAATGTATGTGATGATATTTTGTTCCGGGCTGGCTGTTGCCAATGTGTTTTCCATTGTTTTCTCAGCAGCATTGCGCCGAAAGCCGGAGTATGCTAACGAAGTTTCGGGTTTGCTGATAATGGGAGTGGCCGGAGGTGCAATAGTTCCGCCAATTATGGGATTCGTTTCTGATACTGCCGGACAAACCGGGGCAATGCTTGTTGTGCTTTTGTTATTTGTGTATCTATTGATAAACGCCTTAAGAATGAAGGAGTAAACCCCATAATTGCCAGATTACCCAACTTTTTCTTTCGCTTGCTGAGTTTAAAGACTGGGAATAAGATTTTCCTATAGTCGTACTCACCAGAATCAAGGCAATGATGAAAATTTTGCTCATAGTTGTTTCTTTATAAATCGGTTAATCCGATTATTCTTGTTTTGATTTTTCAAAAAAGTGATGAAAGAATACGCTTTGGTAGGCGATTGAATTTTTCCAGTATTCCCAGTTATGGCTTCCTGGCCTTACTGTAAAATCATGTGGAATATTTCGCTCCAGCAGTTTTTCGTGTAAGCGGCAATTTACACCATAAAAGAAATCACTTACTCCACAATCAAAAGTAATTCGAAGCGAGTTTGGAGTCAATTTATAAACAAGATTGATTACTGAATTTTCTTCCCAGTTTGCTTTGTTAGTGGCGTAATCGCCCAGTCTTTTCGAAAGATCCCAATTGTTTGGAAACGGGCGAATATCAACTCCACCACTCATGCTTCCTGCCGCACCGTAAACATCCTGGTTTCTGAAAGCAAGGTAAAAAGCGCCGTGACCGCCCATGCTCAAGCCTGTTATTGCCCGTCCATTAGGGGATTGGATGGTGCTAAAAGAATTATCTACCCAGGCAACCAGCTCTTTTGCAACATAGGTTTCATATTTCCAGTTTTCATCAACCGGACTATCAAAATACCAGCTTGAAAAATTGCCATCAGGGCACACAATAATAAATTGATACAGATCGGCATAGTCTTTAATTTCTGGAACTTTGTCGATCCAATCGTTTTCGTTGCCACTGTACCCGTGAAGCAGGTACAGAACAGGGTATGATTTATTTTCAGAATATCCATCCGGCGTAATTACTACAACAGGTATGTCTTTGTCCATTGACTGACTGTGTGTAGATAAATGTTTGGCATCGGCAGCCCGACTTTGTAAAGTAATTCCGAAAACTGCGATAAGCAGCGCAAAAGTTCTAATAAATTGCATTGGTTTTATTTTTAAAGTTATTCCAAGACAAAGTTAATAGTATGATGCTTTCGTAGTGTATTCGTTTTGATTGAAATGCTAAAAAGTTATTTACTCTTTTTCTGTAATGCCTTTCCATTGATCTATTCGGAAGGGAGAAGCCAACAAACCATCACCGTTTATCAAGTTAATTTTGATCGGATTGTTCGCCGAACCATAACGGGCAGCAACCGGATTCTTAACCTTGCAGCTCCATACAATTACTTTATTATCCGAAATACGGTTCTGTGCCCAATAGTATATTTTGTCTTCACATGCTGCAGCATAATCTTTTACGTAGCCGTATTTGCTGTTGCCCTGAGTGCCAGACCATCTCCAATATTTGAGAAAGACAAGCTTATTTCCGTCTTTTTTCATTTTAATTAAAGACAGGACCAGAAGACAGCACACTTTTACCATAAGCAACATCTAATGCTATAAAACTGGCTAGCTATATCCATAAGAATGGGAAATCGTAGCTCCACTGTTTTCTCCAATCCTCAATCCTGTTTGGAAACAATTTGCGATACCGGAATACCTCGTCTGCATTATTTTGCCCTGGTTTGCATTTCGTATTTTTATATTCTTTATGGTGTTGCAGCTCCTGTTTACGCATTATATGATGTCTGAAACCAAAGGTGTACCTCTTGAAGAAATCGAGCAATATTTATCTGGGGAGAGAGTGAAATCAAATATTCGGCGTGGAGACTGAAAATTGATTAATGTACCAAGTATTGCTTGTGTGCTGTGTTTTTAACGGTAGATTTAAAGCACCAGAACTTGTGAGAAAAGAATTGAAGGATCTTTTTCTCACAAGTTCATTGGTTATTAAACAATATGCCGCTCAAAATTGTGCGATCTACTTTGATATTGTTATTGCTTTATCGGAAGCAAGTATTCGGTTATAACTCAACTTCCACATCTTTCGGAGCCGTAAATAGCTGCAAAACTCCGCTTGCATGACGATAAAAATGTCCGCGTAAATCTTTCGAATATTCATTTAGAATTTGATTCCCGACACCGTTAAAATCTCCACATTTGTACAGCGCACGCCCCAGGATTACTTCGCGTAATGCGTTATTTCGGGTTGATACATCGTTTTTGAATGCAGGCGTAAGTTTTTTCGCTGTTTTTATATCCGGCATAACATGCCCTCTCACTCCGGGCATTTCAAGAATTTTGAAAAGTGGTTCGGCTCCTTTTTTATCGCCAATTGTTTCAAGTGCAATTGCAACTGCTCTGAAATGAGAGAAATGACTCTCCGGAGTCAGTTTTTCTGCCAGACGAACAATGGTAGGTATTGCTTCCGTTTTTTGAGTCCTACCGGCAGCAATAATTAAACTATCCAGGTAACTGATACTTTTCCCGAACTGTCCCATTCCTGTGTAGTTCCAGCCTTCGTCCCATTCGTCGTACGCATTAATTGCCTTAATCAGTTCTTCCCATCCGGTTGGATCGCTGAGCATGCCCAGAATACGCGCATAAACCAGTTTGTGCTCTTCGTTTTTAGTCAGATGATACTGGTCGACCAGTGCTGTTATTCCTCGGTCTTTGTCCCACAAAATTGTTTCCAGCCCCTCCATATTATCGACAACTGAGATTGCCGCTTGTTGTATTTTTTCATAGGGTGGCGGGTAGTTGTCTTGGTCAGTAAGTACATGTTCCGGCAGACTTTCAATTTTTACCAGTTCTTGTTGAAGTGTTTTGATATCGATGTGTCGAATATTTTGTTGATTCGATTTTGCCTGTGCTGCAGCCATTCCAACCGCGTATCCCTGGTTTTGTAAACAAGGCTGCATACGGATAACTGGCATAGCATCGCGATGAGCACTGGCACCAAGTCCGGTAACTGCAATGCCTTCCAGTCCTTTCGGGAGTAGTGCTCTGAATGGCACAAAAGCGAGTACGTCTACTCCGCTGTGGGCAGGTGGTTTTAGCGAGAAGAACGGATCTTCAGTAAATCCGTGGGTATCGAAAGAACTAAGGTGAGCTGAAATAATATCAGGGTATGTTCGTCCATTGTAAACATCCAGCACTCCAACAGTGAAATCGCCAACCATTCTTCGGCGTTCGCGGGTTTGCGGTATTTTTCCGATGTCGTACTGATCTTTGAATTTATCTTTTGCAACCACAAAGGCACGCCATACATCCAGCATGTCAGAATCATTTATAAACGTCCAGTCGGTATTATTGTAAAAATCATTCGGATTTTTGAATGGTAGTCCGGAGCCCTGAACAGCAATAGAAAATCCATCGGTGTAGTTGTATTCGGAACCCGCTGCAATAGCAATATCGGCGCTTCCTGTTGAATCAATTACAGTGTGTGCCAGTACAATTCCCCGGCCTTCGGGAGTTGCAACAACCACTCCTTTAATTCTGCCGTTTTCAACATAAGCTCCGGCCCCCAGCACTCCAAACCAAATTTCTCCGCCTGCATCTCGGATTTCCCGTCTGAAATATTCTGTTTTCCAGTCGAAAACCCACTCTGCCATCGATTTCTTTTTACGCGGATTGTCTACATCCATATTTTTCACACCCGCGTCAACGGTATTGGTGTATCCTTTTCGGTAACCATGGTAGTATCTTCCAATCATACCAACCGTTCCCATTCCGCCCATTCCGTGCATATAGTCGAGCACAAGCGTTTTCGCTCCTTTTTTTGATGCGCCAACCCCGGCGGGAGCTCCGGCGGTTCCGGCACCCATTACAACTACATCATAGGTGCCCAAAACAGGCAATGTTGTTTCTTCAGCATCAATTTCACCAATATTGAGAGAAGGACGCAAGCCTTCCAAAATCTCACCTACATCGCCCGAAACAACTCCAGTATTTTTATCGCCTTTAATTTTAATCGATTGCGGTTCTCCGTAATTAGCAGAAACACTTGCTGCCTCTAAACCTATTCGCTCTCCTATTCGAATAAGTTTCCCCGGTTTTAGTAATGTTTCTGCGGCTTCGGCACTTAAATTGGCACTTCCGCTTAATACAAAAAAAATTTCCAGTTTTCTGGGCTTGAAAACTTTCAAATTGATATTATCCAGATCAACGTCAGTATTATTCCATCGTTTTTGACCGACCAGTTTATCCGGAGGATTTTGGAAAATTAAGTCAGACGATTCAACCTGATCCGAATCCCAGGTAAGGTCGCGAGCAACCTGCTCAGCTTCTGCAAACGATGCCCAACTTCCGTCCTTCATATTAATCTGAATAGAGTATTCGATAGCATCGTATCGGATATCTGCATCAGAAAAACCAGTTCCCTGTGTATCTCCGGTGGAAGCGTATTTCAACTGTACTTTTTTATCCTGTATTTTTCCCTTTAGGCCCGGCGCTTCTTTTAACTGATTTCCAACTACGGTGAATTTAAAAGTTTGTTCGCCTGAAGGATAAACTCCAAACTGAGCTCCGGCCATGCGAGCAACCATTGCCCGTGGAGTAGTGTCGATAATTGTTTTGGCGATAATTGCTTGTCTTCCTGAGCGGTTTGAAATTACCACTCCGGCCGGTTGATTGTTTTTATCGCTTAAAATGTCGGTTACGTAGCTGGAATATAGGAAATTAATGTCGTTATCGATCAACGCGTTGTCAAGTGTGCGTTTTACATGCAATGGTGTGGGGAGGCCGTTTCCGAAAATACTCTTTCCGAGCTCAGTATCATTAACGCTGGTGTCGTCTGTCCAAAACCGGAAAGTACCACAAACATCTTCACCCAGGTAGGTTTCCATGGCTACCAAAAATACGTTAGCTCCCGATTTTTTTGCTTCAACAGCCGCAGCTACAGCCGCCAGTGAACCGCCAATCACCAAAACATCAACGTTATATGCTACTGGTATTTTTCTTGCCGACTGGTGGCAAAATTTCTTATCCTCGAGTAAGTTATTGCCAAAAGTAAATGCGCCGGGGGTAAATAATAAAGCCGAACCGGCCGCAGTTGTTCTAATAAAGTTACGTCGTTTCATTGTTGGTTTTGGTTTGATTGATTTTTGCTTAAATATCGGTTTTTAGTTTTAATTCTTCAAGTATGTTGGTAGTGGTTAACGGTTATCGTTTCGTTTGGTATAAGCTCCAGCCGACTTTCAAAATCAGCCGGAGTGCTGTTCTTTTTTATTTTTTTCAGTTTCTGTCAAAACAAAGATGCAATCCTTGACAAGTAAAGATTCTTAATAAAAGTGATGTTTTTATTGTTCTGTTTGAGCAGAACTTAATACCTGTCCTTTTGAAAGCAGTAGTTCTTTCAGCTCCTCGTATTGTACATTTTGAACATCAATTTTTTCATCGATAGAAATACAAGCAGCAGTTGCAGCCGATTGTCCTAAAATCATAAATACCGGTTCCATGCGGATAGAGCCAAAAGCAATATGGCTGGATGAAACAGCTACCGGAACCAACAAATTGCTGCATTCTTCTTTTTTAGGAATGATAGACCCATAAGAAATTTGATAAGGATGATGTGGATGAACACCAATATCACCTTCATTCTGTACGTAGCCTTCCTCTGTTACATAGCGTTGAATATTGTGTGAGTCCATGGTGTATGAGCCCATTCCAACAGGTTTAGGAACTTCTCTTTTACCCAATACATCATTTTCGGTGGTAACATAGTCGCCAATCATTCTGCGGGCTTCGCGTATATAAAGTTGATGTGGCCAGTTACCGTTATCGGTAAACTCATCGGCAGCCAAACCCCAGTTTTGCATTTCCTCCCGAATTTCCTGAGGTACACGTTCGTCGTTTGTTACGAAATAGAGCAAGCCTTTTTGATAATTTTCATGCTCTTTTATGATTTCCTTTCTTCGTTCATAAGATGCTTCCGGGTAATCGTAATTCATTCCGATATTGTCGCTGCTAAAGGGTCCGTGGTTATTGGTATCCGTTTTTTTGTTGGGGATCATATCGAATTTATTGAACCAATCGCGCCAACCTGCATCAAACACACGCGCCAGCAATTCATAATCTTTCGGATCATAGTTCTCCGGTTTTGGGAAAGGAACCCTGTTGTCAGGATGATTGCTCATACACATGCGAAAACAATAGGCTTGCACTTTATTATCGCCACTGCAATTTGAGTCCGGTTTTTCTGCCGATATTTTAGGTAATAGTCCGCTGGAAGGATCTCCCGGAACTACGTAAGGATCGATGTTATTTTTAAAATGGTGTCCGTGGTGGAAAACTTCTGCCTGAACACCGTTCCATTCTTCATCATAAACGGAACACGCTTCGCGGCCAACGTGGTAATTAACACCTGCTGCTGCCATTAAGTCTCCTTCATATGTGGCATCAATAAAAATTTTGCCCTTGTAGGTTTTCCCAGAAAGCGTAGTTATGGCTGATATCTTTCCATTTTCCATTTCTACACCATTTTCACGATCAAGCCACTCGTCGCGGTCAACACGGATGTTGTTTTCAGTAACGAAATCTTCAAAAACCTGTTCAGCTACATGTGGCTCGAAAATCCACATGGTCCGGTTTGCTCCGTCCATAGCAACAGTTCCCTGGCCTTTGTTTCCGTATTCCGAATGCTTCTCCCAAACCCAGGCAGCATCTTCGTTGTAATGTTGCCATACACGATGATAAAACTCGCGCGAAAGCCCACCAATGGTCGATTTATTACCTGTATCAGTAAAACCAAGTCCTCCGGAAGAAAGTCCTCCGAGGTGAATATCGGGTGAGACAACAATAACGGATTTGCCCGACTGAACTACTTCTACCGCTGCGGTAACCGCTGCTGATGTGCCTCCGTAAATGATAATATCTGCAGTGTTACTGCTTTCCGTTTTCTGTGCCTGTTGGCATCCTGCAAAAACAAGGCAGAAGGTAAATATTGCGATAAATGATTTTAAGAAACTAATGTTTAACTTGCTGTTCATGTCTATTCTTTTAGTTGGAAATTTCTTTTTGTAATAAAGCGAGTAGCGTAATAGGTACTTGATTCTTTTTATTTCAATACCTGCTTATCACTCAACAGTTTTTCCTTTAATTCAGAATAATCCAGGTTTTGCACATCTACTTCGCTATCGATCGCCAAAACTGCAGCAGTTGCAGCAGATTGCCCTAAAACCATGAATACAGGTTCCATTCTTATCGATCCAAAAGCAATGTGCGTAGCGCTAAAACATACAGGCACCAATAAGTTAGTACATTCTTTCTTTTTCGGAACAATAGAACGATAGCCAATTGGGTAGGGGGCAGGTACGGAAGCTTCCACATTCCCTTCGTTTTGAACAAAACCGTTGGCATCAACATAGCGTTGCACCTGGTGGGAATCCATTCCGTAGGCAGCTAGTCCAATAGGATCTTCCACCACTTCAAAACCTTCACAATTCCTCTGCGCCATTACATAATCGCTTACCATACGGCGGGCTTCTCTAACGTAAAGTTGTTGTTGCCAGCCGTCTTCACGCTCATACTCATCTTTGCAAGTACCCCATTTCGAAACTTTATCTCTTACTTTCTGAGGAATGCGTGGATGATAGGCAAGTGTCCACATCAGACCCTGCTGGTAAGTCCGGTGTCGCTCTACAATTTTTTCACGTTCAGCATATGAAGCCTCGGGATAATCGTAGTTCTGACCAATAAAATCAGTAGAAAATCCTTTTTGATTGTTGGTATCTGTCTTCCGGTTTGGCATTGCCGAGTTAATCCATGGCACCAATGGGTCGCCGTACTCGTACATTTCTTCTATTGGCCCCGGTGCAGCTTCGTAATTTCTAAAAAGAAGTTCGTACTCCAGTTCATTGTAATTTTCGGGCTTTGCAAAAGGGATACGATTCTCTGGAGCATCGGTAAGTGTCATTCTGAAACAATAAGCCTGAATGCCTTTGTCTCCGTCGCCATCTACACCCGGACCACCTTCGGTAATAAATGGTAACAAACCGCTTTCAGGGTCTCCTTTTACGATATACGGATCAACTCTGTCAATAAAATTATGATGCATGCTGTTACGCGAAATCGTTTTCCGAAGTGTGATTCCAATATCGTTGGCCTGCACACCGTTTAATGTTTCGCCATACTCTTTATTCGATTCACGGCCAATAACATAACTAACATTTGCTGTAGCCAATAAATCGCCTTCGTATGTAGCGTCAATAAACATTTTTCCGGAGTATTTTTTACCGCTCTCCATTTCAATCGCCACAATTTGTTTCCCTTCTTTCTTAACTCCATTTTTGCGGTTAAGTCTTTCTTCGTACACTAAATCAATGTTTTCAGCGGCTATCATTTGGTCGTATACTTTTAGCGCGGCCGATGGTTCAAATGTCCACATGGCATCTTCTCCTGCTTTTGTGCGGGTTTGTCCGCCATCTCTGTATTCTGCGGAGGTTTGCCATTTCCAGTTGTCCGGATTTTCGTAGTAAGCTTTTATGTTTTGGTAGAACTCTCTGGAGATTCCGCCAATTGCCTGTTTGTTTCCGATGTCAGTTTGCCCAAGTCCTCCGGTTGTTAATCCCCCAATTCTGCGTGTTGGCTCAATCAATAAAACTGATTTCCCCATTCTCGAACTTTGAATGGCTGCTGATATTCCGGCAGAAGTTCCGCCGTAAATTACAATATCATATTGAGGTTGGCTTTGGAGGTGAGTTATAGAAAATAGGCAGAAAATAATAATCAATAGCTGTTTCATGTCATTTAATTTAATTCGTTCTTATTTGCTGTCGAGTATATTGGTAGCATGCCTGGCAAATAGTCCACGCATGTCGTGTCTGTACGATTCAATAATTTTTCTCCCAACATCGTTGTAGTCGCCACAGTTGTACAGTGCGCGTGCCAGGATAATTTCGCGAAGTGCTTTTGTTCGTTTCGGCAGTGGTAACTTTCTGTTTTTTCCTTTGCCATCGTTTTCCAGATCGGTCATGGCATCGTCTAAATCCAGCATTGCATGGCCTTGCATTCCCTGCTTCGCCAGCAAGTCTGCCAAAGGTTTTGCCGCCGAAGGATCTGCGAGTTTCTCCAGAGCAAGTGCCAGCGCACGATGGTGAGAAAGAGTTACGTTGGAATCCAATTGTTCCGTTAGTTTTAACAGGGCTGGCAAAACCCGTTTGTCGCGAGTATTTCCAAGTGCCCAGATTATTCCGTCGGTTGGTGTGGGGAGGTGAGCATAATCCGCCATTGACCCCTGGAATATCTTTTCATCCCAGCCGGAAAATTTTTCGACTTCGGTTAATAAAGTCTCAATTCCTTCCTTTTCTCCGCAAACTCCCAGAAGTCTGGCATACTGTAACTTTTCTTTTCCTTCCGACTCTTTATAAACTTTTTTTACTTCGCGTAATGCTACTTCTTTATGCGTTAGAATTATAGCAAGAGGTTTTCCTGCTTCTGTCGGATTGGTAGCTTTTCCGTAGTCGGTAACAGCTTCTCGAACTGTTTTATATGAAAGCGGAAATGAGTCGTCTAAATTGAGAACCGAATCGGGAAGATTACCTTTGGCAATTAATATTTTCTGAAGCTCTTTTATATCGATGTCCCTTAACTCTTTACCTGTAGATATAGCCATTGAAGCGGCCGCTCCGGCGGCATATCCCTGGTTGGCCAAGTCGAGTTGCATACGAACCATGGCGGAAGCATCGCGGTGCATACTAATTCCCAGTCCTGTGACAATAATTCCGTTCAGTTTTTTGGGTATCAGACAACGATAGGGCGTATAGCAAGTTCCCCCCGGCGCAGGATGATTTTGTTTCCATGACACCTCGTCGTGTGGCAAAAGAGCAAAATAGGGCGAACTGGGATAACTGTGCGAATCGTAATCACTTCCCGAAAAGACGATCACATCCGGAAAGGTTCTTTCCATTACCTGATCAAGGTAATTTAGTTCGTATTCTCCTACAATTCGTCTTCGCTCCCTGCTTTGAATCAAAGAGCCAGCATCATAAATTTTTTCTTCGTTTTTAGTTTGTTGAACGCTAATTAAGGTTCGCCAAACATCCACTACATCCGTTTCATCAACCAGCAGGTAGTCGGTATTCACATAGTTTCCGGTTGGTTTTCTTGATGGTAAGCCGGTGCCTTGTAAAGCTATTTTCCCGTTTTCAATTTCGCCATACATATAATCTGCTCCTGCAGCAATAGCTACGTCGGCATTACCTGTGCCATCAATTACCACATTGGCACGAATAACGCCTCTTCCTTCGGGCGTTGCTACAACAATTCCTTTTACATGGCCATCTTCAACATATGCACCACACCCTAAAACGCCTAACCAAATGTCACCGCCAACCTTTTTTATTTCGGAGCGGTACCATTCCATTTTCGGCTCTATATTGGTTTTTGGAAACGGTACTTCTTTTGCAAAACCGACATTGCGACCATGCCAGGGTTTTCCAATTAAACCCAAGGTGCCCACACCGCCAAGACCTTCCTGATATTCAACTACCAAAACTTTCATCCACATCCGGCCGGCAGAAATAGCAGCGGGAGCTCCGGAGGTTCCACCTCCAACCACAACCACATCGTAGTTAGCCAATACAGGCAAGCCTGTTTCCGGTTGTGTAATACTGTTTGGTGTATCATGAACAGGCCGGAAACCTGTAAGTATCTCTCCAATGTTTCCCTTCGAGTTTGTAACCGAATTGATTTTAAATTGTAAGTCTGAGTTTGGTTCAATTGTTGCAGCTAATTCGGCTGATTTACGCCCAATCATTACTCCAGCTTCACATAAAGCTGCAGGCTTTAAAAGAGAAGCTGCTACAGTTCGGGGAACCCCGGCCATTCCTGAAAGCACAAACAGGTTTTCGAAACCTTTTGCCTGAAAATACTCCGAATCCAAATTGGGAGAGGAATTCCATTGATCCTTATTCTTCTTACAAATAATGGAGTAGGGAGGGACAAAGAAAAGAGATTCGGAAGCTCGTAGTTGTTCTTTGTTGTAGGTTTGCTGGCGTGCCAGCTGCTCTGCTTTTGCAAACGATGAGAAAGAAAGATCCTGCATTGGAATCGCTAACTTTTTCACCTCGTATTTTGGTAAATTATTATTTGCTCCGGGGAGAAGAATTGTACGTTCAAAGTCAATAGATTTGCCGTTCCATGGCTCCGTTTGTGCTCCGGCCATTTGCGATATCCATCCATTATCGGTGGCATCGATAATTGTCTTTGCAGCTATCGCCTGGCGTCCTGCACGGTTACAAATAACAGCTCCGGCCAGCATTTCGTCGGTTGTCCACAAAAGATCAGAGATAAAAGAGCCGAATACAAACTCCACATTTGCATCCAGCAAAGCTTTATTTAACGTGGCTTTTACTTTCAACGGAGTGGAGATAAGGCTATCGGCAAAAATTTCTCGTTCCAGTTCTGTTTTAAGTTCTCGTTCCGGTTGAACCTGTAGACGTAAGGTTGCACACAAATCTTCACCGAGGTAAAGCTTTGGAGCTACTAAAAATACACTGGCTCCGTTTTTTGAAGCCTCAACTGCTGCGGAAACAGCAGAAACGCTGCCTCCAACAATGAGTACATCAACTGATTTTTCGAGCGGAATTTCTCTTTCCGATTGGCGCACAAAATCTGATGATTCTTTTTCTTTATTGCTTGCTTGTACGCTAGCACACAGCAAAACCAACACAAGGACATTGATAACCTGTTTTAAAAGCTGTGCTGTGAATCTATTTTTATTTTGGTTCATGTTTTAGTTGGTATAGGTATTTACTTGAAAATAAAAATGTTTAGTTGTCCTTTGTTGGTTCGACCAATAATAGCACGTGTGGCTGTGCTGTTATTATTCGTAAAGTATTGCTGAAAACCTTTTTAAGTTACAAAAAAGAAAGAGTCCAAAAATTATTTTGGACTCTTTGCAATATGTTTATATAATCCAAAATCACTTAATGCACATAAATCTAGTACCCAGGATTTTGATCCTCCTGATTAATAGCTGGATTATTATTGATTTCATCTTCCGGAATAGGGAATAGCATTCTTTCATCCAGAATATTTTTACCTACAGCAGCAAAAGCTTCTTTTACTTTTCCTGTACGTTTTAAATCGTACCAGCGTCTGCGTTCTACCATAAATTCGTAGCCACGCTCCTGAAGAACAGTATCAACGAATTCATCTTTGCTCATACCTGAAGGATAGTCAACCGGAGAAGCAACAGCAGGATCGTAACCATAAGCTCTTCTTTTTACCATATTTAAACGCTCAAGTGCAAGTGCAGAAGGGCCTCCTTCAGCCTGACAAGAAGCTTCGGCGTAGAATAAGAATGCTTCGGTGTAACGGTAAATAGGTACACTGTAAATACTTAGTCCATCTGCATTGTTAATGAATTTTCTCATTAGCACGGGAACTGTTGAAGGCAGTGAAACCCAGTTTCCGTCTGCATCCTGATATTCATAGTAGAAGTTGAATTGCTTCCGTAGATCATTTGTATCCCAGCTGTCACCAATAAATGAGTTCATATCAGGTAACCAGGCGTAGTAACCGGTACTGCTGTTGTTGTATGGATAAGCGCTTCCGCGGTGCAGATAAGTAGGTATAGTTGATGTACTTGTTTCTGAGTGGTGAATAGACATGATGTCCTCAGAACTTGTCTCAGCAGCAAAAATCTTGTAAAAATCGTTAGGCTCAGTAACCCTTACCATTTCGTACATGCCACTTTTAATTACATCGTCAGCTTTTTCTGCTGCTTCTGCCCATTGGCCTAATGTAAGGTATACATGAGACAAAAGCATTTTTGCAGCCCATTTTCCGGCACGACCGGTTTCTGCACCAACATCTTCCGAAAGATCTCTCTCTGCAATAATCAGGTCATCAACAATTAGTTTATATACCTCGTTTTCCGGCTTTCTTGGAGATTCCAGTTCACTAAGGTCAGTACTTTCGTTTTTTTTGATTGGCACTGGGCCCCAGCCTCTGACCAGTTCGAAATATGCCATCGCTCTTAAAAAGTGAGCTTCTGCTAAAATTCGCGTTCTGGCTTCGTCGGTAATATCTACCATGTCCACAACATTATCCAGTACTGCATTAGCACGGTTAACTGCGCGGTATAATGTCAACCAGTTGGAAGCACAACGACCAATGTTACGTTGATCTAATAATTGATCCATGTATGAAATTGGCGCCTGAGATCCTCTACCATTCAGATAATCACCATGCAACTCAATCATTAAGTAATGGGTTATTCCATAAAAATCAGGGCCGGTAGCATCGTATGCACCATTTAAAGCTCCCTGTGCATCTATTTCGTTTTGGTAGAAATTAGCACGTGAAACAAAATCCTTCGGAACTTCATCCAGCATGTTATCACAAGATGAAAACAGGATTGCGACTAAAATATATAATGTTATTCTTTTCATAATTTCGATTTTTTAGAAATTAAGTTTTAAACCAATAGCATACGTTTTCGCATTCGGATATCCACTCTGGTCGTGGCCCATATTCAATCGGCTGGCGATATTTTGACTATCCCCGCCTTTTGTATTTACCTCAGGATCGAGTCCTGAGTAATCTGTAAACGTAAACAGGTTGGTTCCTGAGAGATAAACCTGAGCATAATCGAACCATGGTATGCCTAATCTTTCGGTTGGGATTTTGTAACCAAGGCGTATTGATTTAACTCTTAAGTAGCTTCCATCTTCGATAAAACGGTCAGAAACATCAATTTGAGTAGCTGAACTGATCTTCGGATATTTAGCATTTGGATCTGGGTTTTCTGCTGTCCAATAGTTACCCATAATATCTTTGAACTGGTTGTTTCCGCGTTGGAAAGAGTTAAGGTGAGTTCCTAAAGTTGCATTGAAAATCTCATTTCCGTAAACTCCGTCAAGAATGATATTCAAGTCAAAGTTTTTGTAAGAAAGTGATGAATTTACACCGTAAAAGAAATCAGGAAGCGGACTACCTAAAATAACACGGTCGAGTGCATTTACCACACCATCAGGCGTTCCATCCGGTCCACTTAAATCTTTGTATACAATAAACCCGTCATCACCGATATGGTCTTCAACCAATCCGTAGAAACTTCCGATAGGTTCTCCTTCGCGGGCAATGTTGGTACTAGACCATGCAGCACCCTGACCAGACGCAAATATGTCGCTACCACCTGCTATTTCTATAACCTTGTTTTTGTTGGTTGAGAAATTAGCAGAAACGTTCCAAACGAGATCAGCAGTTCTTATAATTTCTGCATTTGCTGTAAATTCGAAACCTTGGTTCTGAATCTCACCAATGTTTTGAAGGATAGAACCGAAACCAACTGATGGAGGAAGAGGAACTGATGCCAACAGATCAGTTGTGTTCTTCTTGTAGTAGTCGGCTGTTAATCTCAGTTTATTATTCAGAAGAGCTACATCAAAACCAATATCAAATTGAGCTGTAGATTCCCATTTTAAGTCAGCATTTGAAATACCTGTCGGAACAAAACCTACCTCATCTGCCTGGTTAGCAAATATGGTTTTTACAGTTCCCAACCTGTCTAGCGATTGATAAGGACTTAAAGCAGTGTTTCCTGTAATACCATAACTAGCTCTGAATTTTAAATCACTCATGAAAGTTACATCTTGCATAAATGACTCTTCAGAAACACGCCATGCAAAAGCACCTGATGGGAATGTTGCCCATTTGTTATTTGCACCGAATCGGGAAGATCCGTCTGCACGAACACTTACAGTTACCAGATACTTATTGTTGAAAGAGTAGTTAACACGCGCTAACCACGAAGCTAAAACCCATTCAGAATAGTACGAAGATGGCGGATCAACGATTTCTGCAGCACCGAGATTGTAATTTTCTGTAGTATTATTTGCAAAACCACTTACGCTGGCGTTTAAGGCTCTGTTCATGTATGTTTGGTAAGTGTATCCACCTGTAACCGTTATATTATGAAGGTCGGCAATTTCTTTTTTGTATGTCAACACATTCTCATTCAGGAATGAATTGTTGTACGAGGTTCTTTGTGACGCACTACCTCTGTCGTTGTCATAAATGATAGGATTGTAATAGTCGCGCCATGCGTAAGAATACTCCAAACCGAGGAGCGTTCTGAAGGTCAAATCTTTTGTGAGTTTTACATCAAAACTACCGTTACCAACAATGGTATTTGCTAATGTTGTAGTTTGACGGCTGGCAAAAATCATTGGGTTACGCATATCAGCCGAACCGAAATTGTAGAACCTTTCAATTTGAGTTGGCAGGCCTTCATCGTCGTACACCGGTAAAGTTGGAGGTGCAGAAGCCGCAGCAGATAAAGTAGATGTCCCACGATAACCATTATCTACAGGAATACTGGTATTTGATCTTCTTGAAAGGTTTAGGTTAACAGCCATGGTTAACCAGTTGTTTAATTCATGATCTAGGTTTAAGCGTACTGAACCCCTTTTTACTCCCGAATTGATGATAATTCCATCCTGATCATAGTAGTTTCCGGATAAAGAATATCTTGTTTTTTCTGAGCTTCCAGAGAAGGTAATCGTATGGTTATGGATAGGAGCTGTTCTTAGAATTGCATCCTGCCAGTCAGTACCTTCTCCAAGGTTGGCAATTTCCTCGTCAGAAAAGAATGGATCGAGGTTACCGTTCCTCAGCCATTCGTTTGCAATAATGGCATATTCCTGGGCATTTAACAAGTCATACCGTTTTGTATCGGTTTGAAAACCAACAAAACTATTGATTTCAATTTTACTTTTTTGCCCCTGTTTCCCTCTTTTCGATGTAATTAATACAACACCGTTGGCACCTCTGGCACCGTAGATTGCGGTTGCCGACGCATCCTTCAAAATGTCAATAGATTCGATATCGGAAGGATTGATAAAATTAATGCCTCCGGTTACAGGAAAACCATCGATAACATACAATGGCCCATTGTCACCAATCATAGAGTTTCCACCACGGATACGAACTTCAATTCTTGATCCGGGCTGACCTGAATTTTGACTAACACGAACACCTGATGCATTGGCTTTTAAAGCTTGCTCCATATTGTATACCGGAACAGCTTCCAGGTCTTCGTTTTTAACAGATGATACAGCACCGGTTAAATCCGATTTCTTCATTGTACCGTATCCGATTGCTACTACTTCATCTAGGCCAACAGTGCTTTCTTGCATTGTAATGCTGAAATTTGACTGCGCATCAACCGGGACTTCCTGCGTTTCCAGTCCCACAAAAGAAAAAACAAGTGTTTCTTCCGGACCAACATTTGGCAGAATGAAATTCCCATCAGTATCGGAAATGGTGCCGTGTGTAGTTCCCTTAACAACAATTGTAACTCCAGGTAACGGATTCCCGTCTTTATCAGCAACTTTACCGGTAACTGTTTTTTGCTGGGCCTCTTCCGATGAAATTACAACAAGATTTTCTTCAACTACTTTAAAGATTATTCTAGATTCACCTTTAAAGACTTCTTCCATAATCTGGATAATGTCTTTGTCCTTAATTCTTACATCAATTCGTTTATCGACATCGATCAAGTCGCTTGGATACAGAAATTTATACTGACTCTGATTTTCAATCTCACTCAGAACCTGCTTAATTGAGTAATTCTTGTAGTTCAGGTCTAATTTCGTCTGCTGGGAGTAACTTTCTGCTGAAACATGTAAAACAGAAATAAGGATGATAAAACCCAATAGTTTCATTTTTAGTAAGGTTTGATTAATACCCTTTTCTTTCGAAAAAGATATAAGTTTCTCAATTTTGTTCATAAATTTGTTTTGATTTAGTTTAACACTAATGTTACATTTTGAGCGTGTACATTTTGTTAGATCTTCAAGGCCAGAGAATGTTGGTAGCATTTTTTGGCCTTTTTGTTTGTTACATAGGCATTATTGTTTAGTTATTTTTAGTTTTTTGAAATTATTATCGAGTCATTTTCTATTTCATATGCAAAAGGAGTCGCAAAACTCATCGCTTCCAGTGCCCCTTCTATACTTACCTCGTCGAAAGTACCTGTAAACAGAATCTTTTTGGTGCTTTCATTTTTAAAAATGAAGTTTACGCCAAAACGTCGTTCGATCTGATTTACAATCATTTCAAATGATTCTTTCTCGAAAATTACTTTGTTGTCTTTCCACGAAACTGATTTTTCAACATTGGCATCTTTCGTTAAAATGGCAGTTTTAATTGATCTTAATGGTGCCACATTAACGTTTTTATTTTCAGGATCTGCAAGGCTGGTTAAATCTTTTATACTGGATTGTTCTCCTTTGGTTAAGGTTATTTTTTCATTGGGTTTCAATGTTATCAGCTCTATTGCCTGGCTGTTTTCAGAAGCGGCTCTTTCAATAATCACTTTTCCTTCTAATAAGGTGGTTTCAATTATATTTTCGTCCGGATAATTTTTAACGTTGAAAGACGTACCGGTTGCTTTCACATTAATTTCGCCGGCACGAACATAAAATGGTTTCTCCTTATTTGTTTTTACATCAAAATAAGCTTCGCCAATAAGTTTCACTTCACGTTCGTTGTCGCTAAACTTACTTGGATAAATAAGCTTGCTATCAGCATTTAGCCATACCTTTGTACCATCAATAAGTACAAGTTGTGAACGTGATCCTTTTGGAGTACTAATTTCCTGATATGCCACTTCTTCGCTGTTCGAATTAAATAAGTTTGTTTTTGGCGAAGCAATAACGTAAATAAGTGCTACCAAAAAAAGTGCAGCTACTGAAGCTACGTTAATCAATAAATAGCGTGATCTTATTTTCCTGGTTTTTTCATCAACCAAAATTTGAGTGCGAAGGTGGCTATTGGAAAAATCCGGTTTGTATTTTTTGTTATTGCCAACAATTTCTGAGGCATTGTATATCGCTTCCAATTCTTTAAAATATCTTCTGTTGGAAGAGCTTTCGTCAAGCAACTTTTTTAACTCGTTTTTCTGAGAATTATCGAGTTGATTGTTTAAAAATCCAATTATGAGATCGTCTAACTTTGTCATTTCTTACTGGCTTACACTATTAAGACAAAAAAAAAGTAAACAGCAGTAAAAGAAAAGTTAAAAAAATTTACATTTTTTTAATAGGAATAGTTAAAAGTACTAGTATTGAGTCTTTTATAGACTTCTTTAATTTTTGTAATGCAATTGAAATTTGTTTCTGAACGGTGTTTTTTGAAACTCCCAGGATACTGGCAACCTCTTCGTTCGATTTTCCCTCGTAACGACTTATTTTAAATATCTGCTGACATTTTTCGGGTAGTGAGTCAATTGCTTCTTCAATCTTGTTTTTCAGCTCTGTTGCTATATATATTGAATAGCCATTATCCTGACTAATTGCAAGATAATCGTACAAATCGTCGAGCTGCACATTGTTTTTTCTTACTCTTGCCGATTTGCTTTTTATAAAGTTGATGCTATTATTAATAACTGCTTTGTACAAATAAGAGTTTAAAGAACCGGTGACCGAAAACTTTGCACGATTTTCCCATAATTTCAGAAATGTAAGTTGGACTACCTCTTCAGCCTGGTCTTTGTCGGCAACTATTTTTTGTGCATGGTAGCACAACGGGATATAGTATTTTGAATACAGATGACGATAAGCGTGTTCGTTGCCATTTTTTATGCCGCTAATCAAATCGTATTCATCCATACAGCTGGTTTAATAATTTAGATGTCAGATTATGTTCAAATAAAAGGTTTGCTAACCGCCTCAAAAAGCGTTGATTGTATTTCTTTATTCAGGTTTTATTACAACAATTGAGTTGGTTTTAGTGGCTGAATATAGAGATTTTGGATATAACTTCCGAAAAAACGAACGCTTTTGAAATTGTAATTTAAGTTCTTGTCCCCTGCGAAACCGTTGAATTTGCTTATGATCTGTTAATTATTTACAATGTAAGAACAATTAGAATAGGATGCACATAAGTCTTATAAAAAGACTAAGGATTATTGCTTCTTTAAAGCGATATACTTTTCTTTATACTTATAATAAGTTTGCTAACAGTGGTATAAGTCGAGACCAATCTGCAATGTCGGATTCTGAAAATAAATGACTATAATTATAGGTGTCCTGAAGTAAGATTCATTAAGAAGCTTTAAATTACGAGAATTTTATTTTACCAGGATCAATAAACATTTTAAATCGATGAAACGAAAATACCTATTTGTTTTAGTAGTTCTTAGTTTTTTACAATTCCGAATAGAGGCTGTTCCTGCTCAGTGGATAACTGTCGCTGATTGCCAAAATACCACGAACCTTTGGATGTGCTTCCGACACAATTTTGATATTGGAGAAGTGCCTTCAGTGGCAAATACCCGAATTGCAGTTGATACAAAATATTGGTTATGGATTAACAACGAGATGGTTGTTTTTGAAGGTGGTGTTAAGCGTGGTCCTAATCCAAATGATACGTATTACGATGAGATCGACATTGCACCTTTTCTTCATGAAGGAAAGAATACGATTGCAGTATTAGTTTGGCATTTTGGAAAAGAAGGGTTTTCGCATAATCCAAGTGGAATGGCCGGATTATTTGTCGATTGTCATGCAGCTAACGGATTCGAATTGGTGAGCAGCAATCAATGGTTTTCGTGTGTCCATCAGGCCTATCAAACTGCATCTCCGCCTATTCCAAATTACCGTTTGCCTGAATCCAGTATTTGTTACGATGCCAGGTTGGAAATAAAAGATTGGCAAACCCCGTTATTTAAGCCCGAAGGCTGGAAAAGATCGAAAACAATGGGAGAAGAAGGTGTGGCTCCATGGAACAAGCTTCATCCAAGACTTATTCCACAATGGAAAAATTATGGAATCCAAGACTATGTGCAAACCGAAATAAAAGCGGGATTAGATGCTGATACAGTAATTTGTGAGCTTCCGTACAACGCACAGATAACGCCATACTTAAAGGTGAAAGCTCTGGCTGGAGAGAAAATCATAATTCACACCGATCATTTTCAAGGGGGAGGTCCTTACAATATTAAAGCTGAATATATTACAAAAGACGGGCTCCAGGAATACGAGAGTTATGGTTGGATGAATGGCCATAACGTGTTGTACATTGTTCCCAAGGAAGTAGAAGTTGTTGCTCTGAAGTATAGGGAGACTTCATATAATACAGAGTTCGAAGGAGCATTTGAGTGTAACGATCCGTTCCTAAACAAACTTTGGGAAAAGTCGCGAAGAACTTTGTTAGTAACGATGCGCGATACTTACATGGATTGTCCGGACAGGGAACGTGCGCAGTGGTGGGGAGATGAGGTAAATGAATCAGGTGAAGCGTTTTATGCATTGGACACAAAGAGTCATTTACTGATGAAAAAAGGAATGTACGAGCTGATTGGATGGCAGCGGGAAAATGGAGTATTAATTTCGCCAATTCCGTCTAATTATGAACAAGAACTTCCCGGCCAGATGCTGGCTTCGATTGGGCAATATGGCTTTTGGAACTACTATTTAAGTACTGGCGATAAGCAACCGATAGTTGATTTATATGATGGTGTTACAAAATATCTCGGCCTTTGGGAACTCAATGAAGAAGGAAACATGAAATTGCGCAAAGGCGGTTGGTTTTGGGGAGATTGGGGCTCTAATGTGGATAAGGAACTACTATTTAGTGAATGGTATTATCTTGCCATGAAAGGTGCAAAAAATATGGCAAGTTTGTTGAATCTACAGAAAGATGTTGATTATTATTCCGAAAGAATGGAAGCTTACAAAAAGGCATTTAATAAGAGTTTCTGGACTGGAAAAGCTTACCGACACCCCGATTATAATAATGAAACCGATGACCGTGCGCAGGCACTAGCCGTTGTTGCCGGTTTAGCTGATGAAGAGTTTTATCCAGCTATATACGAAGTGTTAAAAATACAAGAGAATGCGAGTCCTTATATGGAAAAATATGTGATCGAATCTTTGTTTTTAATGGGCTATGAAGAGTATGGTATTGAGCGCTTAAAAAACCGTTTTAGTGAAATGGTTAACGATTCGAATCTGACAACCCTTTATGAAGGTTGGGGAATTGGTAATAATGGGTTCGGTGGCGGAACAACAAATCATGCCTGGAGTGGCGGTGGGCTCACCATCATGTCGCAGTATGTGTGTGGAGTAGCTCCGATTGAACCTGGTTACAAGGTTTTTCATGTGCTGCCGCAACCGGCAGGTCTTCATTTTGTAAAAGCAGAAGTTCCAACCGTTGCCGGAAAAATTAAAACTTCATTTAAAAATGAAAATGATAGATTTATTTTACATGTGCAGGTCCCGGTAGAAACCAGTGCCATAATTGGGCTTCCAAGCAAAAACGTTTCCACTGTTCAACTTGGTGGAGTTACAATATGGAAAAATGGGAAATACTTAAGCAATTCAGATATGGAAGAAGCCGGATACGATGATTCTTTTATTCGGTTTAAGGTGAAAGCCGGAGATTATCAGTTAACTGCACTTTATTAGCAGGTCCCTTTGTTTTTTTATTCCATTGGAAATGGATTTAACAACAAAGAATGAAAAACAAGAGTATTAGATTATCTATTCTTGCAGGCTGTTTTGTTTGTTGTAATATTGTTAGGCTGTAGCGTCCAAACAGATTCAGGGAATAAACAACATCCTAATATTATTTTCCTTTTAACAGATGATCAGCGTTGGGATGTAATGGGAGCGATGGGAAATACCATTATCAAAACACCAAATATGGATTTTCTGGCTAACAGCGGAGTATTTTACCAACGCACACGTGACCACATCAATTTGCTGTTGCAGCCGAGCCAGCATATTATCCCGTCAATACGTTTCTGGGCATGGTATTAAAGGGTTCAGCACACCTTTTTCGCAGGAAGCGGTAAAAGAAACCTATCTGCTGCTTTTAAAAGAGAACGGCTATTCAATTGGTTTTATAGGTAAATACGGAGTAGGAAACCCATATGAGTTTCCCGACACTTTATACGACTATTGGGTCTGCGATGCCAAACGTCAGCCAAATTACGAGTATGAAGACGAAAATGGACACTTTATTCATTACACCGATCTTGTAAATAAAAGAATAATGAAGTTTCTCAATACTTATGGAAAAGAGGAAAAACCATTTTGTTTGTCGGTTAGTTTTAAAGCTCCGCATTGTGAGGACAGAGATTCGCACCAGTTTATTTATGTTGAACGTTACAGATATTTATATAGCGGTGTGGCGCCAAACATTTTGTCTCTGGCGGGAGTGAAAATTCCGGCGAGAATGCAGGGGGTAAATGCGCTGAACTTGCTTTTGAATGAAGCTCCAAAGCGTGAAGAATTTTTCTACGAGCATAACTTGGATATTCCTACAATCCCGAAATCAGAGGCAGTAATTTCACCGAAATATGGGTACATCAAATACTCTGGGTTAAATCCTGAATTTGAAGAATTGTATAACCTGGAGGATGATCCGAATGAGAAGACCAATCTTGTGGGCGATCCAGATTATGCTGAAGGTTTAGAGGAATATCGTCTGATATTATCGCGTTTGGCAAGCGAAGCAAAATAAAGAAGCAAATGATTAAGATCAATAATTTTATTTTCAATGATTCGCTGCGACGATATGAACAGTATTCATGAAAAATATTACGACTGGGGAGAAGATATCTACACTGGTGTTGTTGATTCGTTAAAAGCATCTCCTGGTTATGAAAAGATTAGATTTAACTGGGAAGTAAATGCCGATCCAAGAATCACAAAAACAGTAATTTTTTGGAATGGCGGTTCTGATTCTGTTGTTGTTGATATCAACCGGACTCAAAGTGGAAGACTTGCCTTAACACAGGATATTAACAGTATTGATGAAGGAAATTACATCTTCGAATTTATTACCCGCGATAACGAAGGCCATTTCTCGATGCCAACCGAAATTGTTGTTGAAGTTTACGGCGATTTGTTTATTCAGGGCTTAAAAAACAGAAATGTTGTTTCTATTGCAAAACAAGTCGATGGCAGCATGCGAATTGAATGGGGTGATATTTCCAGTACTTCAGTTCAGTATGTTACCGTAAATTATACTGTAAACGATACTGCAAAATCTGTTCGGGTTGAAAATGATGATACAGAAACATTTCTTATGGGCTTAAAAACTGGAGATATTGTTAGTGTCGTAACTACATATCTGCCAAATGAGGAAGCTTTGGAAACATTATATGCGCTTCCAGTAGAATATGAAATGCCTGTATTTGAGCGGGAGATTAATAAGGAAAATTTCGAGGTAGTTGTTTTAGCGGGAGACAACACGTCTGTTAATAATTCAAGAGATTTGGCCAGGATATGGGATGGAGGTACTGGTAACCCACAAATTCTGCATACTGTAGAGAATGCTGCCGGATTCGATTTTCCACACTTCTTTACTTTTGATATGGGCGTATTGGCAGATATTAGCCGATTCCATTTGTGGCCAAGAACAGACAACAGTCCATTTACAGGCCACAGTCCAAGATACTTCGAGGTTTGGGGAACAGCCGAACTAAGTATGCCTGCTGATGACGAAGATTACTGGAACTCAGATGTATGGAAAGAGGATTGGCAACTTATGGGAGATCATGAGATATTTGAGACTACTTCAGATGCATGGTCTGCCGGTTGGGAATATAATGTTGATGAAAATATTCAGTCAGTTCGTTATATCCGCTTGGTTATTAAAAACTCAAATTGGCAGGGATCAAACTGCGTTAATATTGGAGAGATAACTTTCTGGGGCGACGATTTATAGTTTAGTTTCACTTTTTTTAGAACTCCTGTCGATTGGGAAATCTGGTCGACAGGAGTTTGTATTAATAATACAGTACCGCAATTCTATAGTTAAGCTTAAAAGGCTGCTTTTAACGAGTGCTTCTGAAAAAGTTGATTATTTTGGGCATAGATTTTAGAAAAGAGCTACTAAACACTATCTTTAGGTGAATATTTCTACTTCTGTGATGATAGCTTAAACCGAAATTATTTAGAAACCTATCGGTTATTTTGTATTTCGAAATTCGATATTTTAAGAAGTGATTTTGCATCCAAATAAGATCTCTCAGTAAAAATGGAGTAGAAGGTGATATTGGACTAACATTTTAAAAGATAATTGAACAAATGAAACGAATCATTAGAAAGGCAATACTTTTTGTTATTGCAGGAATTTTAGTTAGCAGTGTAAATGCCGGTACGGCAGAAAATTGGACAAAGCTATTTAACGGAAAAGATTTAAAAGGCTGGAAAGTATTAAACGGCACAGCAGAGTACAAAGTTGAAAACGGTGAAATAATCGGAACCAGTAAAACCGGCACACCCAACACATTTCTGGCAACAGAGAAGAATTACGGCGATTTTATTTTAGAGTATGAGATGAAAATGGAGTCAGGTTTGAACTCCGGTGTCCAGATAAGAAGCAACAGTTTTGAGGATTACAAGAATGGTCGTGTTCACGGCTACCAAGTAGAATGCGACGACTCTGAAAGACGCTGGTCGGGCGGCATTTACGACGAAGCTCGCCGTGGCTGGCTTTACCCGCTGGAGTATAACCAACCGGCTAAAAAAGCTTTCAAAAACGGACAGTGGAATAAGTATCGCGTTGAAGCCATTGGAAACACTATCCGCACCTGGATAAACGGACAACCGGTAGCTAATTTAGTTGATGATTTAACAGCCGAGGGATTTATCGGACTTCAGGTTCACTCGATTGGTAATAATATTGAAAAGGAAGGCAAAACCATTCGTTGGAAAAATATTCGTATTCAAACCGAAAATCTTGAAAGTGCCCGTATGGATATGCCGGCAGATGTGCGTGAAGTAAGCTATTTAAATAACAGCCTTACCGAAAAAGAAAAGAAAGAAGGCTGGAAACTGCTTTGGGACGGAAAAACTACCAACGGCTGGCGTGGAGTAAAACTGGATAATTTTCCGGAAAAAGGCTGGCATATTGAAGATGGCACGCTAGTAGTAGAAAAAGCCAATGGAGCAGAGTCTGGAAACGGTGGAGATATTGTTACAGAAAAACTCTACAAAAACTTTGTATTAGAAGTTGACTTCAACCTTACAAAAGGTGCCAACAGCGGTATAAAATATTTTGTACAAGGTAACCTGAACAAAGGAGAAGGCTCAGCAATCGGATGCGAATTCCAGATTCTTGACGATAAGGAACACCCCGATGCTAAAAAAGGTGTTATGGGCAACCGCACACTTGCATCGCTTTACGATCTGATTCCAGCCAACGGAAAGTTCTATGATCCGAATCATCAGCAAAAAAGATTTAATGGAATAGGTAGCTGGAACCGTGCGCGGGTAGAGGTAAGAGGCAATCATGTTGAGCATTACCTGAACGGAATAAAAGTAGTAGAATACGAGCGCAACACACAAGAGTGGCAGGCGCTTGTAAATTACAGCAAATACCAGAAATGGGAAAATTTCGGAAACTTTGAAGAAGGTCACATTCTTTTGCAAGATCATGGTGATAAGGTTCAGTTCAGAAATATCAAAATAAAGGAACTGGATTAAGTTCGAATAAAACCTATTAATTATAAATCAACTAAAGATGCAAACAAACAGAAGAAAATTTATACGGAACTCACTACTTGGAGTAGGAGCTTTTACGATCGTTCCGGGGCATGTGGTATTTGGAAAACCCGGCCGGGTAATGCCAAGCGACAAAGTAAACGTAGCCTTTTGCGGAATCGGTAACAGGGGAGGCCAGATTCTTAGAGAATTTATGCGTACAGGCATTGTTAATAACGTAGCCATGTGCGATACCGATATGGGGGCAAAACACACGCAAGGTTCGATAAAAGATAATCCCAAAGCGGAACAATTCCAGGATTTCAGGGTAATGTTTGATAAAGCAGGAAAAAGTTTTGATGCCGTAGTTGTTGGAACGCCCGATTTTTCTCATTTCCCGATTACTATTTTGGCTATGTCGGAAGGTAAAGGTGTTTACGTGGAAAAACCGCTTACACGCACTTTCCTTGAATCGGAGTTGTTAATGAAGGCAGCTAAAAAGTACAAGGTTGTTACACAAATGGGAAACCAGGGACACTCTGAAGGCAACTATTTTCAGTTTAAAACCTGGGTGGAAAATGGTATTATCAAAGACGTAACAAAAGTGGTAGCCCATATGAACAGTGCACGCAGATGGCATGGTTGGGATACCAGCATGACAAGTTTTCCAAAGGCAGAACCTATTCCAGAAACACTGGATTGGGATACCTGGTTGGGAACTGCTCAGCACCACGATTACAATCACGATTTTATTAACGGACAATGGCGTTGCTGGTACGATTTCGGAATGGGCGCATTGGGAGACTGGGGAGCACATATTATAGATACTGCCCACGAGTTTCTGGATTTGGGCTTGCCTTACGAAGTAGATCCGGTAAAAGTAGAAGGACATAATCCCCTGTTTTATCCGCAAGCTACTACGCTCGACTTTAAATTCCCGAAAAGAAAAGGCATGCCGGCACTTACGATAAGTTGGTATGATGGGGTAGATAACCAACCGGAATTACCGGAAAACTATGGTAGTTCAGAGCTGGCAGCTGATATTCCTGCAGCAAGTACGGGGCAGATCGAGAAGCGGAAACTTAATCCGGGGAAGATTATTTACGGAAAAGACCTCACTTTTAAGGGAGGATCGCACGGATCTACTTTGTCGATACTTCCTTCCGATAAAGCAAAAAAGGTAATGGAGAATCTTCCTGAAGTACCGGAAAGTACTTCGAATCATTTTAAGAACTTTATACTTTCGTGTAAAGGCGAAGAAAAAACACGTTCTCCTTTTGAAATATCGGCTCCGTTGAGCCAGGTATTTGTACTGGGTACACTTGCACAGCGTTTAAATACTAAAATAGAATTTGACCGTAAAACAAAACAGATAACCAATAATTCACTTGCAAACGATTTATTGCAGGGAACCCCACCGCGAAAAGGCTGGGAAGAATTTTATAAGCTATAAATAAAAAAGAGCACTAAAATATTTTAGTGCTCTTTTTTGTTCCTGTTGTCGGGATGACAGGATTTGAACCTAATCCCATTTATGCCTTTATATCAATGATTTACTTTGTTCTGAATTTTGCAGGTCACCTTATCGGTCACTTTTAAAGAACTTTATTTATAAGATTAAAAATAGAAAATTCTGAAAAGAAAATCAAGCTATTTTGATTCCAGTCTTTTATATATCTACTTATTTAGTGTAGACATATTTTAGGACGGGTCAATGTTGATGATTCGCCTGAGGTTATAGGCCGTCATAATACATCCAAAGTCGGCTTCGGCCCTTTGGATGTACTTCTTTGTGATGATGTAATTAAACCCCCATTGGCGCTTAATGGTTCCGTATGGATGTTCTACTATTTGCTGTCGTTTTCGGTAGAGTTGTTTGTTTTGATTAATTAGGTTTTTATTCCGGTCAACATATTCCTGGAATTCGCTACGTTGAATAGCCTTCCCACAATGCGCCTTGGAACATTCCGGTTTTGCTTTACATGTTTTGCATGCCTTGGTAGTATAGCGTTTAAACCGGTATGTTTTAGCCTGGTGCCATCTTCCGTTTGTTGTCAACAATTCTGCTTGCGGACAGGTATAACAGTCTTTTATTGGGTCAAAGACAAAATTTTCCACATTGTAATTTTGGGTTGGAGCATTGGCCGCTACGGTTGGAATGGCTACCATAACATCTATTCCCATCTCATCGGCAGTTTTGAATTCGCTTCCTGTATGATAGCCTTTATCGTAAAGGGCTGTAAAATCATTGGAACGTAAAATGGTTTTAGCTCTCCGCAGCATCCCGCCCATGGTTTTTGCATCGTTGGTATTGGTTACTTTATAGTCGAAAGGCAGATTGTGTTTGGCATCCACCAATGTTTGTGCAGAATAAGCCACCTCTGTAATGTTGTTGCGAGTGATCAGGTGACGGCTGTCGGGATCGGAAGTGGAGATTTGTCTTTGTCCTGCAATATTTACCGTGTTAGCACCAGTTTTTTAATTTATTTATTTTTCTTCCTTTTGAAAATTTTCCGAAAATGTTCATAGAAGTATTTACTGGGTTGAACTTCCCAATCGGGTAATTGTTAAAGAATGTATTTTTTTTTTAGATTTGATGCGGTGAGTAAAAAACGATTTATATTATCCGATCAAGATTTATGGAGAAAATTTCTTTGTGGGGAAGATGAAAGCATAACCATTGTTTACAATGAATATGTGGACGATCTATTTTCTTATGGATTAAAAATTGTGAATGATGAGTCTCTGGTAATGGATTGTATACAGGAAGTCTTCATTAATATCATTCGTAATGGTCATAAGTTCAATATTAAAGTCGATATTCATGTTTATTTGTTTAGGGCACTTCGCAATAAATTGTTTAATGAACTTCGGCTTAGCAAAAGGAAACGTGAAATTCTGAATAATCTTTATCAAACTCAGGATTTGGAATTAATCGATTCTGTTGAAAAGAAAATAACAGAAGAGGAAAGTAGTCAACGGATCAAAAAAGAGATAGAAACTGTAATTAAGAGTTTAACTGATAAACAAAGGGAAATTATTTATTTGAAATTCACCGAAGATTTGAGTTACGAAGAAATTGCTAAATTGATGGAAATTGATACAGCTTCAGCGCGAACACTTTTGTACCGTACCCTGAAGGTGATAAAAGAAAAATTGGGAAAACGAGGTTTGTTGTTGTTTTTGATATTTAATAAATTATATCTATATCCGCGAACTTAATTTTTTAAAAATAAACATCATAAAAAAGCTCTTTATTTGATTCTCCTGAGAATTCTTACTGAAATAATACTACGCTGAAAAATCACCATTTTTATTTTTTTGTAAAATAATCAATTTTTGATGTCTATAAGTTCAACCTCTAGTTGTCTATTGTTTGAATACATCAATAATGGACAAGAATATTTTCACATCAGAATTTATAGACTTATTAAAAGATGATAAGTTTGTAAAACTAGTTCAGAAAACGGAAAATCCGGATCAGCTTTTGAAAGACTTGGTTGGCAACAACAAAGATAATACGGAGAATATTAAATATGCATTTGAATTTATCCGTACTACAAAAGAAGACAAACGAAGTCCTGGTATTGACAAATCAAATCAGGTATTAGAGAATATAAAGAAAGGGGTTTGGAAAAGAAAACTTATTTCGATCAATAATTACAATTTTTCCCTGTTTAAAGTTGCCTCCATAATTATAGCTGTACTTGCAATTGGGGGGGGGATAATATTATCTCAACAGCAAATCCACGATCCACTGGCAAAATTTGCTCAAAAGGATTTTTCAGGAGATGAAGAGTCTCTTATAGTTTTGTCTGATGGCTCTAAGAACTCAATAAAAGATAACGATTCATTTATTGAGATTGATCCAAACAGTAGTTCTATTAAAGTAAAGCGAGATAATAATTTGGTGGATCAATTAAAGAATGAAGAAAATTCCAATTCGACGGTTTTGAACCAGCTTATTACTCCATATGGGCAACATCAAACAGTTCGTTTGAGTGATGGTACCGTTGTTCAATTAAATGCAGGTAGTAAATTAACTTTCCCGTCTAAATTTTCTGGAAAGACCAGAGAAGTTTACCTGAAAGGTGAAGGTTTCTTTGAGGTTCATAAAAATGCAGATCAGCCCTTTATTGTAAAAACTGACTATTTGGATATAAAAGTTTTGGGAACAACTTTTAACGTATCAGTTTACGAAGATGAAGAAATTGCATCAGCCGTTTTGGTAGAAGGTGCAGTTAATGTTTCTCAAAAAAATCGGATTTTAAATAATCAAGAGTATAAGCTATCTCCCGGGCAGGGCTGTTTTTATAAAACCGATAAGCAGGAATCAGAAGTCAGGGCTGTTGACACTGAATATTATACTTCATGGAAGGATGGAGTTTTTAAATTTAACAAAATGTTATTGCTTGATGTTGTAAGGAGGGTGAAGAAATATTATAATGTCCAAATTCAAATAGAAGGAGTGATGCTTTCAGAAAAAAAGATAACAGGAAAACTTTCATTGACGGGCGAGATTAATGATGCTTTACAATTTCTGTCTAAAACTGTTAACGGGAGGTATGAAAAAAATGATGATGGAATCTATATATTAAAAACTAATAACTAAAAACTAATTAACTTAAATCTAAAACATTATGAAATGAAATAGACTACTTCCATGAAATGAAAATCCGGAGAATGCTGTGAACATCCGCCGGATAAATCTTGATTAAATCGAATTACCAATTTTAATCACAACAAATTTATGAAAAAAAAATGTTTTGTGAGGGGTGACTTATGGTGTCATCTCAAAAGATTATTATTAATTATGAAACTAACAATCCTGATTTTCCTGATGGGATTTATGAGTGTTTCAGCATCCGTTTATTCTCAGGCTACCAAATTGACAATGCATTTGGAGAGAGTTTCACTATCTGATATTATTCATCAAATAGAAGAACAAACAGAATTTGTATTTCTCTATGAAGATTGTGTTGTTGATCAGGATAAAATTGTAAACGTTGAAGCAGATGATTCAACTGTTGATGAAATCCTTGATATTGTTTTAAAGGATACAGGTGTTAAGTACGAGATTATTAAGAAGCAGATTATCTTAACTACCGATAAAACCTTACAGAAAAAAGACATTAAGCACATAAAAGAGGAAATCGAGGAACTGCAAACGCCGAAGAAAAACATTTCGGGATCAGTTAAAGATTCAAAAGGAGGACCAATACCAGGTGCAACTATAATTGTAAAGGGAAAAACAATAGGAACAGTTACGGATTATGAAGGGAATTTTAATTTAGACGTTCCTGAAGATTCGAAAATAATTGTTGTTTCTTTTGTCGGATATGTACCTCAGGAAATAGAAATTGGAAGTAAAACGAATTTTGCGGTTACCTTAGAGGAAAATACCGTAGGCATCGAAGAGGTTGTAGCCGTTGGATATGGCATGCAAAAGAAGGCCAGTTTAGTTGGATCAATCACCACAACATCAAGCAAAGAGCTTCAACGTACGGGCGGTGTAACAAATCTGGCTCAAACGCTAACTGGAAATCTTCCCGGGGTAACAACCATACAGGTGAACTCACAACCTGGTGCATCAGATCCTGAAATTTATATTCGGGGACAATCCACCTGGAACAATACTCAGCCGTACATACTGGTTGATGGTGTTGAACGCAGGATGAATGATATTGATGTAAATGAAATTGAGACCATATCCGTCTTGAAGGATGCCTCCGCAACAGCTGTTTATGGAGTAAAAGGTGCAAACGGAGTAATCCTGATAACAACCAAACGGGGATCGAAAGGGAAGCCACAGATTACTGTCTCTGCAAATACAACAATGAAAGTACCCTCGCTTTTGATCGACAAACTTGATGCCTATGATGCTTTATGGATTGAGAACGCTGCAATAGAACGTGAATCGGTTGTTAATTCCGGATCATGGAGTGATTATACTCCCCCGACGATTATTGAACGCTACAGAAACCAGGAAAATTTAAAATATCCTGAGGCATATCCCAATATTAACTGGCAGGATTACCTTTTAAAAGATGCCGCATTCGATACGAGAGTTAATGTAAATGCCTCAGGTGGTAATTCAGTCGCAAAGTATTTTACTTCATTATCTTACCTGAATGAAGCAGATGTGTTTAAACAAACTCAGTTTATTGACGAGAACTTTAAACCTGGATATTCCTATGATCGATTTAATCTTCGTGCTAATCTGGATATAAATGTAACTCCAAGTACGGTTTTAAGTATTAATCTTGCAGGTATTTATGGTTCGCGAAAGGCTTCGGATTACTTATCCATTAATTATGTATTGAGTTCACTTTATTCAACGGCTTCTAACCTTTTTATGCCCGTTTATGAAGACGGTATATTAGGTTATAATCCCGAAACAACATCCAGAAATCCATATGATCAACTTGCCACAAAAACATATTACAAATACAAGACTACGCAGGTAACTTCAGATGTTATTTTAAACCAAAAATTAGATTTTGTAACAAAGGGCTTAAGTGCATTGCTTAAATTTTCTTTCGATAATTCGTTCAATGCAGTTAGTACATATGTTGGCTCAGATCTGAACGTAACCAAATATATTGATCCGGCAATAGAAGATGCCCTACCCGGAACAGAGGATCAATACATTTATACACAAGTAAGAACCCAAGATAACTTTGCATTTTACAGACGCCCATGGGAGCTCAGAGAAGAAGTTGCTGATATTAGTTCAATAGCCAGAAGGCTTTATTACCAGGCACAATTGAACTATTCCCGGGAATTTGGAAAACACGATGTTGGGGCAACCGGGGTATTCACCAGAGAGCAAATGGCAACCGGAAGTGAATTTGAATGGTACCGGGAAGACTGGATCTTTCGGGCTACTTATGGCTTTGATAATCGATACCTGGCCGAATTTAACGGTGCGTATAATGGCTCTGAAAAATTTGGTGAAGGATATCGTTTTGCATTTTTCCCGTCTGTGGGATTGGGATGGTCTATTAAAAATGAAAAATTTTTAGAAAGCCAAAAATGGCTTGATCGATTAAAACTGCGCTACAATTTTGGATTTATTGGTGATGATGGAATCTCATCAAGATGGTTGTATATGTCACAGTATGAGTATGGTGGTAATCTGGCGCTAGGGGAGGATTTCAGGACTAAAAGTCCCTATACCATATACAAACAAACCGTAACAGGAAACCCCGACATCCATTGGGAAAAAGCCCGAAAAATAAATTATGGACTCGATTTTACCGCTTTAAATAGTCTGATTTCAGTATCCTTCGATTTATTTGAAGAAAAAAGAACTGATATTTTAATTTCAGGAGATAGTCGTGTACTGCCAGCCTATTATTCAATTTACATTCCTACAGCAAATGTTGGAAAGGTTGATAAAAAAGGATATGAATTTGTTCTTTCTTCCAAAAAGAATATCAACAATGACTTGTATCTATGGGGAAATATCAGTGTAACTCATGTGAAAGACAAGGTAATTTTTAAAGAAGAACCTCAACTGAAAGATCCACATTTATTAGCAGCCGGTTTTGCTTTAAATCAAACCAAGGCGGTTATTAGTGATGGATTTATGACAAACTGGGACGAGATTTACGCTACTCCAAGTTATAGTGTAAATGATGGCTACAAGCTACCTGGTGATATGAGTGTTATCGACTATGATGCAGACGGAATATATGATGGAAGCAAAGATGCTGCTCCCTATGGCTATTCTAATATACCTCAAAACACTTATTCCGCAACGGTCGGGGCAAATTATAAAAACTGGAACATCATGCTGCAATTTTATGGTGTTAACAATGTCACCCGAAATACATCACGATCTAATTTTGAAAACGGTACTGATATTGCTTATGCACATGCTTTGGATTATTGGTCAGTTGATAATTCTTCAGGAGAATCTTTCTTGCCTCGCTGGGCTGCCCCAGGCCAAATGAATGCTAATTACTATTTGGTTGATGGTTCGTATTGCCGGTTAAAGAATGCTGAAATTGCTTATAATTTCTCTGGCGGAATTCTTAGAAAACTAACTGTCTCATCATTAAGGATATACTTGAATGGGAATAATCTACTATTCTGGTCTAAAGAACTTCCAGACGACAGAGAGTATGGGTATGGTAGTTCATATCCATCTGTAAAGCGATTCAATTTTGGGGTAGATATTAAATTCTAAACTTAAAAGAACTATTCGAATTATGAAAAAATTTAGATACACAATAATACGGATTACATTCTTATTCACTTTGTTTTTGGTGGGATGCGAAGAATATTTGGATCAATCACCAGATGCCAACGTAAAAGAAGAGGATGTATACAAGAACTTTAAGAATTTTCAGGGATTTGTAGAGGGAATTCAAACAATGATTTTAGCCCCCTCTGCAGGACATGTCACACTTCCGAATTTGGCTGATGAAGGATACATGTTACCATCTTCCTGGATTTCCATACTGAAACAATTTGATGCAGGAAATTATTGGGCATGGCAAAGTGCTGCAGGTACATTTTTTGGCCGATTTTTAAATATTAATACTAATCCTGACACAAAGGCTGATAAAGGTGGCTGGCCAGCAGCATGGTATGGTATTTATAATGCCAATTTGGGCTTATCAAAATTAGAAGATGGTTTGATTGGAGCCACTGATGCTGAAAAAAATGTGATAAAAGGGCAATTGTTATTCTTAAGAGGGTATTTCTATTTTGACCTTTTGCAGTATTGGGGAGGAATGCCTTATATTGAAGAACCGTTAAGTTCTTCTGACTTGGATTATTTTCCACGTTTAAGTGCCCAGGAAACAGCAATTCGTGCCGCCCGGGATCTGGGAGAGGCTGCAGCCCTGCTTCCTGTAGATTGGGATGATGAACCGTATGGTGCACTTACCCAGGGTAATAACCAGAAACGAATTACTAAATTTGCAGCATTGGCCATGCAGGGTAAATCGTTATTGTTTGCAGGCAGTCCTCTACTAAATAAGGAGGCAAGCGGAAATGCAGGCTTTAATACAGATTTATGCAAAGAGTCTGCCCAGGTGTTTAAATCCTTGATCGATTTATGTCAATCAACCGGAAAGTTTAAGCTACAGGACTGGGATAGCTATAATGATATTTTTACAAGTATTGGAACTTACAAAACCAACGGAGGAACGGAAGCTTTATTTATGTCTTCAGTTTTTAAAATAGCTGTTGTACGTTCATACTTTTTCTATTTATTCCGGCCAGCTTCGAACCCTTACGGTGGCGAATCGCATTTAAGTTTAAACTACGAATATTCCAAGAACTTTGGGATGAAAAATGGGTTGCCTATTACCGAGTCGGATTCCGGATACGATCCTTCCGATCCATGGAGTAACCGCGATGAACGCTTTAATAAGTTTGTGCTTGTTGACGGACAAAAAATTACCGAAACACAACCCGCAAATGCGGTAGATCAATACGCGCAATTTTATAATGGGGGAGCACACCGTGATAAAACCAACCTAACCAATTGGACAGGGATAGACATTCACAAGTTTTGGACTGAAAAATGCAATTATAAAGATACCCCCAACATTGATCATACCTTTATTTTTTGCCCTCCGATTGTAAGGCTAACCGATGTGTATTTAATGTATGCAGAAGCTTTGCTATGGGGTTATGGAACTCCGCAAAGTACCATTCCTGGAGACAGCAAACCGATGTCCGCTGTCGAAGCAGTAAACCTAATTAGAAATCGTGCAACGGTTCCCGATATGGATGCAAGGTTTACTGCTGATCGTGATAAATTCTTTGAACAACTGGTCGTTGAAAGAGCAGTTGAATTATTTATGGAAGGACAGCGGTGGACTGATCTTCGTCGTTGGTTGCGTAATGATGACCCTCGTTATCTGAAGAAAACGGCCGTTGATTTTGACCGTGGCTCCGACGGAAAGCCTATAAACATTAGGGAACGCTTATTAGTTACCCGTGATGTAAGCGACCGCCATAACTGGTTACCATTGCCTGTTAATAGTTCAACAATTTATCCGGAATTTGGACAAAATCCAGGTTGGTAGTAATGTATTACATTAAAAAGAAGAAGTTATGATTAAAATATTGAAAATATTTTTAGTCTTAAATATGCTGTCTGTGTTTTTCTTGAATGCACAGGAGCCTGTTAAGCGACTTAATAGAGGATTCAGTGCCATTGTGCTGAATAAGAACAATGAACCAATTCAAAATGCCAGGATAAGTTCAGGTGAAACTACAAAAACTGCACTAACGGACAATACTGGTCGATTTACACTAAAACTAAGTGATTTAACAGAAGATATTAGGATTGAGGCCGAAGGCTATTCTACACGGATTGTTAGCTTATCAACAATTGGCAGTGAGATTATTCTCGAGGAAGAAGATGATTTATACGGGGAGAAAAGCCTTGTAAATATCGGATATGCTGAGGTTAAAAAGGGAGAGGTCTTAGGTGCTGTAACACAAACTAATCCTGGTGAATATCTATCATATGATACCCCAATAAGTATTTCAGACTTGCTTGTAGGACGTGTTGGCGGGATGATCAATGCAAATAATATTCGGGGTATGGGGAATGCCTTGGTTATTGTTGATGGGATACCCCGTTACGACTATTTTTCTGCAGGTAAATTTAATGTGGAAGAAATTGAATCGCTTACCGTATTAAAAGATGTTTCTGCTGCAGCTCTCTACGGATCTCAGGCCAATAATGGCGTTATTATCGTAAAAACAAAACAGGGAGCTCCAAATACCCGAAAATTCAAAATCAGTGGACGATATGCCTTTAATGCTCCAATTGCATTACCCAAATATCTGAACTCTGCTGATTACATGACTTTATATAACGAAGCTCGCCAAAATGATGGACTGACTCCTTTGTATTCTGATGCTGAAATTGAAAATTTTAGAAGTGGCAATTCATATCAATATCCGGATGTAGACTATTATTCTTCAGAATATATTAAACCGGCATCAGTTTCATCTAAAATTTTAAGTGAGTTTTCTGGTGGCGCAAAAGGGGTTACTTATTATACTGACCTTGGATGGATTCGTAATGGTAACTTTATCGATTTTGGAGAAGCAAAAAATATGGGAAACAATCGGTTTAATGCAAGAGGAAATTTGACTTTTCGGGTGAATAACTACATCAAAAATTCTGTTGGTGCTAATGCTGTATTCAATTTTAATAAAAGTCCCAGAACAGATTATTTTTCCGCAGCAAAGTCATTGCGTCCCAATTTCTATTCACCATTCCTGCCTATTGATTTAATGGATATGGAAAACCAGTCGATTCAGGATGCTTTGAATTTGACAAACCATATTATTGACGGGAAGTACCTACTGGGAGGAACTGCGCAAACAACAACAAACCCTTTTGCAACAATTTATGCAGGAGGATATCAGGAAGTTGTGAACAGACTTTTTGAATTTAACGATAGAATTGACATCGATTTAAATGGAATTACGGAAGGCTTGTCATTTGTTGGGAATTTTGGATTTGATTTCTTTAACCAGTTCCGTCAATCGATTGACGATAGCTATGCCGTGTATGTTCCTACCTGGAGTGATGATGGTAAAATAACCAGTCTGGCAAAATACGGGGAAGATAAACATACCGGAGATTTAAACGTTGGCTCATCAATATATTACAGACGATTAGGGTTTTACGGACAGTTTAATTACGAGAGGACATTCAATGAAAAGCATTCTTTCAATGCCATTCTGTTGGCAGCAGCAAATACCTATGTTGATAACGCCTATAATGCGTCTTCTGACGAAAATAAATTTGCAGATTATAATTCGAACCTGGGTTTACGGCTGGCATACGACTATAATAAAACATACTTTATTAATCTGAGTAATGCCTTAATAAATTCAGTAAGGTTGCCGGGAGGGAATAGAATAGCTCTAAATCCAACCATTGCTCTGGGATGGATGCTTTCAAATATGGACTATTTCAAAGATATCAATTGGTTGGATTATCTTAAAGTAAAAACATCAGCCGGTATAATTAATACGGATGAAACGATTGGCGGGTACTACTATTATGATGAGCTTTATGGCTTCTATTCGGCTTACTCTTGGAATGATGGTACAAGCAGCACAAGTGTAAATGTTCCTCTGCATGGTAAAAACCCAAATCTTGGTTTTGAAAAACGTAAAGAAATCAATTTAGGCTTTGAATCAATGCTTGCCAATAAAACCTTGTCTGTGGATGTCAACTATTTTCATATGAAATATGATCATATGATTGGTAGAATGACTGGTAGCTTTCCTGCCTATTATTCCAATTTTATTCCATATGGCAATAATTATGGGGCAAACCGCACCAATGGTCTGGAATGGAGTGTTAACTACAATAAAAAGCTTTCTGATATTAATTTTTCAATTGGTACAACCGGGCTTTTTCTCCAATCCAAAGCCATATCTCGTGATGAGTTTTGGGCAAACGATTACCAATATCGGGCAGGACGTGATGTTAGTGCCATCTTTGGTCTGGAGTCTATGGGCTTATTTCAATCTGTTGAAGAAATCAACGCTGCTCCTTTCCATGCATTTGGAGAAACCAAACCCGGCGACATTCGCTACAAAGACCAGAATGATGACGGTGTTGTAGACAGTAATGATCAAATTCAAATAGGCAAAAGTACTCCGTCGGTTGTTTTGGGCTTAAATGTGAATATTACATATAAAAATTTCACTCTTTTTGCAATGGGTAATGCGCAGTTTGGAGCTGATTCTCAGATATCAGGAAGCTATTATCGAATGAGTGGTGATGATAAATATTCCGTTTTAGCATTGCACAGATGGACTGAACAAACCAGGGAAACGGCAGAATATCCTCGCTTAACCACCAAAAGTGCAACAAATAACAACCAGACTTCAACCTTCTGGATGTATAAGCGAAATATTTTCGACTTAAGCAGGGTGCAGCTAACCTATGAGGTGCCTGCAAATTTTATCCCAAAAGTTTTGGACAATGGCTTTTCATTTTTTCTGTCAGGAACCAATTTGATGACGATAGGACCCAGAAAAGATGTTCGAACCCTTTCATTTGGAAACCCCTATTGCAGAACATTTACCTTAGGGGTGCAAGCATCATTTTAACAAAAAATTATTAAGAAGATGAAAATTAAAAAAATAATATTTGCATTGTTACTTCCTGGGTTTTTAGCATCGTGTTCATTTTTGGAACCCTTGGATGACAATCATACCACAGAGACACGAGTACTGGAAGATGCTACCTATGCTGAAACCATTTTTTTGAATGGTTATGCCACGATCCCAACTTTCGAGAACGGGAACGATTATGGGTGGAGTTTCAGTGATTTGGCTACCGATGATGCCGTTTCAAATGATAAGCAAAATGAATTTCTAAAAATGGCATCAGGTCAATGGACGGCGGCTAATAGCCCGGTAAGTCATTGGAATCATACTCTTCGGGGAGTTTTATTCATGAATCAATTCCTTGATAAAATCGTGAATACTATAAAATGGTCAGATGACCCAACTGCATCTGAATTGTTTCGTTGGCGTTTTAAAGGCGAGGCATTCGCAATTCGGGGCATTTTGCGCTATTATGCCTTACTGGATGTAGCCGGAAAATCAAGCTCTGGAGAAATGTTGGGAATACCAATATTTAACGAGTTTCAAGAACAGGATGCAGATTTTAATATTCCTCGTTCAACATTTGCGGAATCCGTAAAAGCAATTGAAAACGATTTCGATTCGGCTTCTGTTTACTTGCCTTATGTATATAAAAATATATCAAATATTTCTTTGGCTGAAGATAAATTTAACTGGGTAAACAAAGACCAATATAACCTTGTATTAGGCGATAATGCCCGCCAAAGAGTACAACGTCGCATCATTAGATGTTTTCAGGGAAAATTAGCGTTATTGGCTGCAAGTCCATCCTATAATCCAGATGCAACTTCTGTTGACGACCCAATGTGGTTGAAAGCCGCTCAGCTAAACGCTGATGCATTGGAAAATGTGCAACTTTCATCTAACGGTCATTTGTTTTACACTGCTTCAAACACCAATTCTGCACCTTTAGAAGATAATAATGATAATGAAATTGCCTGGAGGTCAGCGAATGATCGTTTGAAAAATACCCTGGAAAAAAGAGTGTTTCCTCCATCTCTGAATGGAAAAGGAGATATTAATCCTTCTCAAAATCTGGTGGATGCTTTCCCAATGGTCAATGGATATCCGATTACCGACTTAAGAGGTGGTTATGATGCTTCAAACCCCTATGTTAACAGGGATCCCCGGTTTGGTAATTATGTTATTTACAACGGGCTAACTTTTAAAGGGAATTTAATATTAACTCATGAAGGAGCAGGTGTAGATGCAAAAGATGCCTTGTCTACCTCAACCCGGACAGGGTACTATTTACGAAAACTTATTCGTGAAGATGTCACATTCAATAACGATGGTTCATCCAATACGCAAAAACATTTTCAGGTTCATGTTCGATATACCGAAGTTTTCCTGAATTATGCCGAAGCGGCAAATGAAGTGGGTGGTCCTGATTATATCGTGCCAGGCTTTTCAATGTCTGCAAGAGATGTAATTGGACAAATCCGGGATCGTGCCGGCATCGAAAAGCCTGATGCTTTTTTGCAATCGATAAGTAGCCAGGAAAATATGCGTCAACTAATCAGGAATGAACGCAGACTGGAATTATGTTTCGAAGGTTTCCGTTTTCATGATATCCGTAGGTGGGGACTTGAAATGAATGTTCCGGCCAGGGGAGTTCAAATTAATTCAGATGGAGGGTCATATACTTATGAATCGATTACAGTTGATGAGCGTAATTTTCAACCTTATATGATATATGCTCCGGTTCCTGCATCTGAAGTATTAAAGTATTCTGCCTTGCAACAAAATCAAGGATGGAATTAAGAGGAAATGAATAACAAAAAATTGAAAAATTATGAAATTTAATTTAATAGTTAAGTCGTTAGTCCTGTCAGTATTGGTTGCGGTTTTATGGGGCTGCGGGAACTTTGAACAGGATTTTCCTGATTATGAATATTCCACCATTTATTTTCCATACCAGTATCCATTAAGAACACTAATTCTTGGAGACGATGAACAGGTGGATACATCAAATGATAATAATTTGCAATTCTCGATAGGTGTAAATATCGGTGGAATGTATGAAAATGATCGGGATAGAAAAGTTGACTATGTAATTGATGAGTCGCTGTTGAGAAATGTTTATATCATGAATGGGGAGGACGAAGTGAAAGTTCGTCCTTTACCCCATGAATATTACGATTATAAAGAATCAGGAACGATTGAAGTATTACAAGGTAGCTTGCAGGGATATTTAAAAATTCAATTAACAGATGAATTTCTAAATGATGCAAATGCGGTTGGTATGAAATATGTCATTCCTGTTCGAATTACTAATGCTGAAGTTGATTCCATTTTATTAGGTACTCCTTTAGTTTCAAATCCCAACAGAAATATTCTTACTGATTGGGGCGTGAAACCCCAGGACTTTACACTTTACGGAATTAAATACATCAATCCATGGCATGGAAATTATTTATACCGTGGTAAAGATGTATATGGTACAGACAAAAGTGTTGTCTACCGGGAAAAGTTTGTTGAAAATAATGAAATTGTTGAGTTGAATACCTTAAGTAGGAATAAGGTACAGTTTACAACTTCTGTACGTCAGGAAAGTGGAACTTCAAGCCCGGGAGATTTAGCGATGATCTTAACTTTTGATAATGACGGGAATTGCACCGTATCAAGTGAGGAGTCTTCTGTTGCAACGGTTTCAGGTACAGGTAAATTTGTGGAACAAGGCGATGAATGGGGAGGCAAAAAGCGAAATGTAATTCACTTGTCTTATTCATACACCGATCCGGGAAGTAATGAATTACACACAGTAAATGATACGCTGGTGGTTCGGGACAGAAATGTAAAACTTGAAACTTTTGAGCCGTATATCAGATAGAAAAATGAGGGTGTCTGAAAAATCTAAAATCGACAGCATTTGTCACCTTGAATTTGTTTCAGGAGCTTTCGATCTACATATTGGAATTGAAAATTAATCAACCCATAGTGGGCTGGTAATAAATTATTTAATATTTCAAGGACATTCTCGCCAGTAAAATCCATTATAAAATTTATTGACATTTTGATTGAATATTATATCCGATACGATGTGTGTATTTGGATATAGAAGAACTATATTTTAATAACCTATAATTTTAGAACTAATGATTAAGAAGTTAACTGTATTTTTACTCGTAGTGTTAGGTATATTTCTAACATTTTGTAAGGAAGATGATCCTGTAATGGAACCTGTATTAAGCAAGAAAACTGCAACCTTAATGGTTGGAGATACTTTGAGTTTGCAAGTTTCTCTTCTCTCTGATAATACTAAAATTGTGTCGGCAAGCTGGGGTTCCAGTAATGAGGAGGTGGCTACTGTTGATCAAAATGGTTTGATACATGCTGTAAGTATTGGGATGGCAGATGTTACGGCTATGTTGGAAAACCAAAATTCGGCCTCTTGTCGGGTGGAAGTAGTAGAAAAGTATGTGCCTGTGACAAGTGTTGAGATTAACGAGGAAAGCATTGATATGCTTATTGCAGATACCCTTACTTTAACAACAACGGTGTTACCGGAAGATGCAAATGATAAGACCGTTGAGTGGTCATCAAATAACACCGATGTAGCGACTGTTACTGCTGACGGTTTTATAACTGCTATTGCTGTTGGTGAAGCTATTATTACAGCAAAGAGTAATGATAATATGGATGTGACGGGTCAATGTACGATACATGTTAAGCCAGTTGCTGTAACAAGTGTCACGTTGGATAAATCGGATGAAAAAATACAATTATCCAAAGGTATTCAGTTAACAGCTACCGTTTCTCCTGAAAATGCAGCCAATAAGAACATCAGTTGGAGCTCCGGTAATGAGGGCATTGCAACTGTTGATGAAACTGGATATGTGACGGGAATAGCAGCAGGAACAACGGAAATAACAGTAACAACCGAAGATGGTAATTATACTGCATCGTGTACCGTAGAAGTTACCGAATTTAAAACGTTACAGCCAACCTATCAATGGAATTTTGAAGATAGCTCAATAGAAGAAGCAAAAAGCCAATTAACCAGTGTAATGGTTCCTTCGGATGGTACAATGAATTTTGTTAATGCAGACTCGGATATTAAACCTGCCGTAGGAAATGGAGCATTGGATGTCTCAACTTCTGATAAAACCCGCTTCTACATTGATAAATTAGCGTTAGCGGGTGATGAAGGATTCTCCATATCATTTTGGTTCAATATAAAAGAATTAAATAGAGATCAAGCTGTCTTTTTTAGTCAACGTATTGGTGGTAATGGTATGATGTTAATGACATATCAAGAAATTAAACTTCGTTTTCAATTTTGGCCAAGTGGAGGATTTACCCTCATCGATGCTGTAGAATCTCCCGTTAGTAAAACTGGTGAATGGTATAATGTTGTCGTCGAATTAAAATCAAATGAATTTGTTCGAATATATGTAAATGGTGGATTAATGTCTGAATCAACAGATGGTGCAATCGTTAGTAAATATAATAGCAATCCGATAGGAATGATGGTTGGTGGACATTACGATACAAATTCAACATTAGGATTTAAATTTGGATTCAATGGGTATATGGATGATATCAGGGTATATAAAGACATTTTCTTAACCGAGGATCAAATTAAAGAAATTTATGAAGACCGGGTTGGTACCAATTTTTATGAATAGTTTGGATCGTATAAAAACGAATTAATAAATTTCATTTATGAGGGTGATCGGATAGTGATATTTTTCGTCATTGCGAAGGAGGAACTACTGAAGCAATCTTTTAAATAACAGGTTGCTTCGCTTCTCTCGCAATGACGGTTTTAATATTAAGTGGCTATCCTGACATCCTCATACATAACGCTTTTTGAAAATAGAGAACAAGTTTAGAAGTTAAGAAAGATGAAAAAGATATTATCGGTTCTGTTTCTTATGGGGGTGTTTTGGGGGTCTCCCGGGCTTTCGGCTCAAACCCCAAGTTATTACTGGTCGATGGATGATAATTCAGTCACGAATTCGTCAAGCTTTTCAACTACAGGAAGGGTATGGCAGCGTCCGGGAAAGATCGGATCAGCTTATAGCTTGGAAAGTCATCCTCAGGAACCCAAAATCAAAACAATATCGGTTATTCAATCCAATAATATTGGATTAGCAACCAGTAAAACCTACTCGTTTAGTTGTTGGATTAATTCCGGTATTTATCCTGAATTTTACCCGGATGGTAGCGAGGCAGTCAGGGCTACAGAGAACTTTATCATCAGCAAACGCGGACAGAACAAACAATTGGATCTGGTTCTAAAAACAGGAGGTATTCTTGCTTTCCGGTCGTGGTATAATAATTCAACCTACGATGAATTAGCCGCTACTGATAATATACCTGTTAACCGTTGGGTTCATGTAACCGTAACAGTTGATAATTCATCTAAAATTGCTACGCTATATGTGAATGGTATCCCGGTAGGCACAAAGCAACTTTCGGGAAGCACGATGGGAGATGGATCCTCTTCGAAATTGTTTTTCGGGAATTGTAACAGTAACTTAACAAGTGCGGGAGAGGATATCATGCAGTTTAATGGCTCAATTGATGAAGTGAAATGGTACAATGATGTTGTTTTAACTGCCGATTCTGTCATGGCAGAATCATCGGTGAATATCAAACCGGATCATCAATGGAAATTTAATGAAGGGCCAAATTCTTACGATACACAAATGGATTTTATGGGTTCTGTAAACATCACCATTGCAGGATGTGAATTTGTACCCGGAAAATCAGGGGCAAGCTCGGTAAAACTATCTAAGAATTCCGATTATATGATTACCAAGGATAAAATAAGCCTGGGAGTTAATCATTCCTATTCAATTTCCACATGGATTAACCCTTCTGCCAATGTTGGCATCATTTTGAAGAAAGCTTATCAAGGCACAAATCAATTCACTATTAAAATGGAAAGTTCCGGAAAGGTTTCAGCCAAGGTATATTCCGACAATGCACAGGAGATACAACTGGAAACCGGAAATATCCCTCAAAATGAATGGACTCTAGTCACCTTGACCGTGGATAATAAAAACAAAATATCCAAATTGTATAAAAACGGGCATGAGGATGATGCTGTTTCATTTTCATTTGTTCCGGCTATTGATAACGATTTTTTGTTGATTGGGAACGATGGAGCGACAGCATTTAATGGAATGCTGGATGATGTTTCCATCTATAAAAACAAGGTGCTTTCGCACACTGATATTCAAAAACTGGTGGATCGAACCGAATTGGATCAAACCGTTTATGCCCCGGTATATTATGAGAATTATTGCCAGTCTGAAGCTCGTTTGTATGATTATGAGCCTAACTTTATTGCGGGGGAAACAACATTTGATTCTAAAAACAGGCCATACATCCGATTTGATAAATATGTTCAAACACTGGATGAGAATGGCAAATGGATCCGGCATGATTTGGTTGCTGCTGTAAAAGAGCAATATCCTTCTTGGAACGGAATTTTTTCAACGAGTGAACAATTTGATAACCGGGTTATTTTTGATGCAGACGATTGGGCATACACCTATCTTTTTACATCTGGTACAGCGGGAAGTAATGCTCCATTTGATAATGGTGACGTAATTCTCTATTCAACAGACTATTGTGCAACCTGGAAAGTACTAATTCTTCCCGGTCCCGCCTGGTTTCCCAATTGGGAAAATGTTGGAGCAAACGATCTGCTGAAAAATCCTCCATGTCTTCTGGCTCGCAAAGGATATACCTGGGATACCAGCTCTTCTAACAACGAAATGTTTCTGCACTTTTTTAGGAAGGAAGGAACTACACTTACCCTGGATAAAAAACTTTCAATTTGGCCAAAAGCTATTGGAAGCGTTGGCCATTCCGGTCATGGGCGGTCAATTGTATCGAATGGAAATTTAGTTCATGTTTGCTTCGGCGGGGTATCGCCTGTGGATGGAACAACCGGAACACCTTTTTATGCGATGACCATTGACCGGACAAACTACAACATCGTTACATCTCCTACGTACATTGCTTCCATTGCTGATGAAATAGACAATCATAACTATCCTTCAATTGATATGGATAGCGAGGGCTATTTGCACTTGGTAATGACAGGGCATCATCATGAGATGAAATATGTAAAATCGTTAAATCCCAATTCGACTGCAAGTTGGGAAACGGTTAAAACGGTCTCTCAAGCCAGTGGGCATACCTATAACTCATTTGTTATTGATTATGACGATACACAACACGTAACTTCCCGTTATTCTGGTTATGGTTATGTATTTTCGGTTTCTCATCTTTCTAAAGCTAAGGATGATGATAATTGGTCTACTATTGAACGGATTATGTCACCCAGAAAAGGCAATTACCATGTTCATAATAATAAATTAAGTATGGATCGTAACGGGAATTTGTACCAAACCTATTCCTACCATCGGGATTTTATACTTTCTGCTGCAGAAGTATTAAGTTATAAGCATGAGTTTCCTTGGGTTGATATTCATTCTACCAAAACACCAGCAGAAAATCAAACTACTGATATTGTAAATTCACCCTATTTTCAACCGGCAATCATGATGTTGCCAAGGGGGGAAACAAAATGGCGATTGGCTACAACCGAAGATTTTAAGGCAAATATTACCGATTTACCAAATGCCGTAGAGAATTTATTGCCTGATAATTCTAAAAAGTTTTTCATTTATCCTACGATTGCTGAAAACCAAATAACTATTTCTCCTGCAAATGAAAACTTCACATGGAGCATTTGCACTCTGGTGGGAGTCAAGGTAAAAACAGGTACAGGAAGCCATGTTGATGTATCATTTTTAAAGTCAGGCGTTTATCTCTTGTGTGTTGGTGATGCGGTTGAGAAGTTTATTAAAAAGTAAGTTCAAATTTTCAATCTTGATACAACAGAAGTGATTATAAAAAGTAAACGACTGACATATCCGTTTTACAAAGAAATAATTAATAGATAAAAATAATATTGATGAAAAAGTTCTATTTAATTCAGATAATGGTATGCCTGATTTTATCAGCATATTCTCAACCCTCAGGTTTTACTAACGCTGCTGACTTTGGTTTTTCGCCGGATGCCAGTGGAGTTGAAAATGTAAAAGCATTGCAAAAAGCAATTGATCAAACCGGGACGATCATTGTGAGTCAACCTGGCATCTACAAAGTAGCCGGAACAACCTATGTCGGGAGTAATACCACTCTGGAATTTGGCAATGGAGTGGTTCTTCAGAAAGTGGACGAGGTTGGGAAATTCTCTCATGTAATACTTAACAAAGGTGCATTGACCAGAACTTATGATGAGCATATTGTCATTAAAGGACTTGAAGTTAATGTCAATGGAGTTGATTTAGTGTTTAAGGAAGTGTTTGGACTACGTGGACAGATTGCCTTTTTCTATATCAAAGATCTAAAAATAGAAGGGTTCAGATGCTATGATATTATGACATCTCAGTTTGGGGTCCATGTCTGCACTTTTGAAGACTTGGTTATTGACGATATTATTCTTAAAGGCAAAAAAGATGGTATACATCTTGGACGCGGAAACAGATTTACCATTTCCAATGCTGTATTTGAAACGGTGGACGATGCCGTTGCACTGAATGCCCAGGATTATGCGACTTCCAACCCTGAATTGGGCTGGATTGAAAATGGAGTAGTGGAAAAGTGCTGGGACTTGAGTGGTAATCAAAAATTGGTTGGTTATTTCTGCCGGATATTGGCAGGTAGCTGGGTGGATTGGAAAGCTGGTATGGAAGTACAAAATGCAGATGCGGTGGTGTCGGATGGACGAATTTACAGGGTGGAAGGAAACTGGCGGGATGGTAAACCTGACGGGAAAACTTATACTTCTGTAACACGCCCTACACATACAGAAGGAAAGGAGATATTGGACGGGATCAAATGGGTCATGGCGCAAAAAGGAGAAGAGCATGATGCCGGGGTCAGAAACGTGACTTTCAGGGATATCTTCCTGGAGAAGCCCAGAACAAGCTTTTGTTTACCTTTTTCAAATAGCGTATGGAATCGGTCCTACTATCCGGGATCACAGGTGCCAATACAAAAACAACTGCTATTTGATAATATCAGGGTTTTGCACGAAGGGAAAGGCTTCTTAAATATTGAATCTGCTGTCGATCTAATTACCATTTGTAATTCAAGTTTAAAGAACGGGGGAATTATTTCAACTTGCAACAATGAGGTATCTGAGTACCCGCCAATACAGATAAATATTTATGGAACTGCGTTTAACGCAGATGGTGAGATGATCTTGCTTGACAACACGCTTGACAATAGAATTATTCACTTGAATACTTCAAGTAACATCGAAACAAGCAGTAATTTCTCGGCCAAAATAAATCCCGGCAAAGGGAAGATTACTATCAGTTCAGACCTCAATGGGTTAAAAAAGTAAAATAGTATGAAATACTTATTTTCTATTGTGCTTGGAACCTTTATGATAATGGTTTTTTCTTCTACCATCGCATCGAAGAATAGAAATATAACATATTTGGAAAAATTTACCGGTGATTTAAAGGATTCACTCGATTCAAAGATGGAGTGGTGGGAAGAGGCCAAGTTTGGAATGTTTATCCACTGGGGTGTTTATTCAGTTCCAGCCGGGTTCTATCATGACAAGGAAGTTCCTGGAGCCGGGGAATGGATCATGAACTGGTCCAAAATTCCTGTAGCCGAGTATAAAGGATATGCTGCCGAATTTAACCCCGTTGCTTATGATCCGGAAGCTTGGGTAAAAATGGCTAAAAATGCGGGCATGAAGTACATTGTCATTACTTCAAAACACCACGATGGGTTCGCCCTTTTCGATTCGAAGGTGACTGATTGGGATGTTGCTGACTCAACCCCTTACGGTAAGGACCTGCTCAAACCTTTGGTAGAGGCTTGTCGGAAAGAGGGAATTAGAATCGGATTTTATTATTCCCAGGCACAGGATTGGAATCACCCTGGAGGAGCAGCCAATAGTAAGTTGATGAAGGAAGACCCTGCAAATCCAAAGGCAATAAAAATTAATCAGTTTATAAAAGAACATCATGGGCATTGGGATCCAGCACAGGATGGGAATTTCGATGACTACTTAGATAGCATTGCAGTGCCTCAGGTAAAGGAAATCCTATCGGACTATGGAGATATTGACATTCTTTGGTGGGATACACCAACAAATATGACCAAAGAGCGTGCAAAGAAGTTCCTGCCAGTTTTAAAGGAGCATCCCAATTTGATCACCAATAACCGATTGGGGGGAGGCGTTGAAGGGGACACGGAAACGCCGGAACAGTCTGTTCCTGCTACTGGCTACCCGAACCGCCACTGGGAAGTTTGCATGACCATGAACAGTACCTGGGGATTTAAAAAGAACAATCACAATTGGAAATCTGGCAAGGACTTAATTTTGAAGCTCTCTGAAATTGTATCAAAGGGCGGTAACTTCTTACTGAATGTTGGGCCAACTTCCAAAGGTGAGATTCCACAGCCTAGTATTGAACTGTTGAAACAGATCGGTGACTGGATGAAAACCAACCATGAGGCTATTTACGGGACCCTGGCCAGTCCTTTCCCATACCTTCCATGGGGAAGGGCAACGCAGAAAGGGCAAAAACTTTATTTGCACGTGGTATCCTGGCCCAAAGACGGTTTGTTACAAGTGCCTTTGCAAAACAAGGCCTTGCGTGCCTATATACTTGCCGATCCTGTTTCAAACCTCAAACTTGAGCAGGACGGTGAACGAATTGAGGTCAAAGTCTCTGAGCAAGCTCCCGATAGCATCCTTCCCATTATTGTTTTGGAATTTGAAGGCGATCCGAAAATTTTATCGATACCAAGTGCCGGAAGAACAGGAAAGGCCTCGTCTGTTGATCCTAAAAGCTCGGTGTCAAACCTTTTTGATGGAGACCCTAAAAATGAATGGAAACCAGCGAAAGGTGTTAATACAGCTTGGGTAGAGGTGGATTTAGTCCACGATGTGAACATTTGCAACTTTTCGATCACAGAACCATGGCATCCGTGGGAAAATCATGGTCAGGAATTTGATCTTCAGTATAAAAAGGGAAATGAATGGATTAACGTGGTCAGTGGGAAAACCAATGGATGTGGTCATACGCAGGGATTTAACCCTGTTACTGCGAGGTATTTTCGTTTGGTCATAACAGGTGCCAATGATGATGTACCTGTGTTAAATGAGTGGGTGTTAAACCGGGCTCTTAGTAGTTCCGCTGCAAAGCATGAGACCGACTCTCGGTTGCATGCTGTTGGAAAACAGTGGAATTTTTATCAGGCCAGCGATACCACTAAAAGTAAAAGGGTGTTGTTGATCGGGGATTCTGTTTTGGGCGGTTATTCGAAGGATGTCTCAACAGCGTTAAAAGACGAGGTGGCGGTTGACTTATGGGTAACCCCGCTGAACGAAGGTAGCCCTGACCTTTTTCCGCTATTACAGCTAGTGATGTCGCATGGCCCATACGATTTGATTCACTTCAACATTGGGTTGCACGGGTGGCAAAAAGGACGGGTCGATGATACCAAATACGAGTCAATTATGCAGCAATATGTTGACATCCTCAAGAAAGGTTCGCCTAATGCCCGTTTGATTTGGGCAACGACAACCCCTGTAACAGAGAAAGGCGATCCTTTAAAGCTCAACGAGGAAATCAATCCGATCATTGTGAAACGTAATAAAATGGCAAAAAGGGTAATGAAGAGAAACCATGTTAAGATTGATGATTTGTATGGTTTAATGGTAAAAAATCTCTCAACCGCCCGAGGGGACATGTTTCACTGGAAGCCGGAAGGGATCAAACTTCAAAGTGAAGCGGTTGTGAAAGCTCTTAATAAAAACCTTTGAAAGTTACTTACAACCGGCATTATTTTCAGAACAGATGATTGGCAGGTATTTGATTCACGATTTGCCTTTATAAAGGCAATGGGAATATTAAAAAAATGAAATACTGGATGGAAAATCTTAAAACCATTTGGATAGTATTAATCCTACTAAATATTGGTATTCGCTCTCATGGCCAATCAGGGAAGGTCTTTGATAATCTGACATTGGAAAGCAAAATTCTGAAGGGCGAAAGAAAGTACGCGATCTATCTCCCTCCTGATTATGAAACATCTGAAAGAACTTACCCTGTACTCTATCTTCTTCATGGTGTGGGAGATGACCAGATGGCCGGGATACAGTTTGGCGAAGTAAAACAGATTGTGGATGAGGCCATAAATAGAAAAATAAATTAATTGTAATCGGGAAATGGGTAATGAATCCAACAAGGAAGAGAAAATATTGAAGTGCTTATTCGCTCCGGTGCAGGAGACATACGAATGCAGGAATCTTTACATTAATACAGTATTTATTTAATATTTTACCTAAAATAATTCAAACATGCGTTATATCTTATTCATGGGTTTTTATTTTATGTTTCTATTGTCACAAGCTCAGGTGAATATCCAGTATCAGCTCCTGACAAAAACTCCTGGGAACAATTCTATTAGCAAGGAATTTACAATCAATCATAAGCCTTGGGAATCAGGGACACTTAAGGTATCTGAATTTGTTGAAAATGTAGTAGAAGGACAACTGATAACCTTGACTATAGAGAGCTCATCAATCAACTACATTAACCTTAAAGGAAATTTAAACCTAAAGGATTTTGAGTATGGGACAACTCAGTTTTATCTTCCAGGCTTCTGGTACAAAAAAAATCTTAGGTCTCCCGAAAACGCCCCATCCAGTAGGAGTAGCAAGAGTTGGATTTTTAGGGAAGACCGCTTGAGCACTCCGCTTACGGGCGCCTATTCTGAAAGCCTTGGTAAGGGATACTCGCTGTCGAGAAAGGATATCCCAGATAAGGTGGCTTTGACGGCTATTGAAAGCGGGGAGGTGATACTGAGTGGTTACACAAATCTTGGGGCACTCGGATTTGAAGAACAAGACAATAAAGTGGCCTTGAGTTTTTCCATGCCTTATAGGGAAGCTCCCAAAACTTACTATCGTAAGTTGACATTAGGTGATGAAACCATCACATTTATAAAACTAGGTGCCGGGGAAAAGCTGAGCTTCCAGTATTTGCTTAGGGCGTACAGTGTATCGGACTATGCTGATTTCGTCGCACAATGTTGGACTAATTGCTATGATCAAAACCATCCGGAACCACTTTCGAGGGATTTACCTGACAGTGAGGTAAAAGAAGTTCTATCTCAGTTTTGGAGACAATCAGTTATTGAGCTGTCAGGACTCAAAGGATATTCCGGGGCTCACCTTAAAACAAAGACTTGTGAAAGTATACCATACCTGGAGGTTGGTTTTACATCCCGGGTACTATTAAACGCTTTTAATTCATTGGAATATGGATATGAACAGCAGAACCAAGGCCTGGTGAATACATCCTACGACATCTGGAATAGTTACCTGAAAAACGGGTTTACACCCGGTGGACTGCTTAGGGAAGCAGTGAAAAAAAGTGGTGACACAGACAAATTTTCGATACGAAGGCAGTCAGAGGGCATTTATGCTACGTTGTTCTATTTGCAATATGAAAGGCAGGCTGGACGGGGGCACCCGGAATGGGAAAAGAGAGTGGTCACTCTGCTTGAGAGATTTGCATCATTGCAAAACAGTGATGGCAGCTTTCCTCGAAAGTTTGACGACAAGCTAAATGTCAAAGACAGTTCTGGGGGGAGTTCTTCCTGTACTGTTCCTCCATTGGTCATGGCAAGCCAGTATTTTAAAGACGAAAAATATCTAATGATGGCCAGAAAGGTGGCAGAGTACCAGGAACGTGAGATTATCAGTAAATCAGATTATTTTTCATCGACACTTGATGCAAATTGCGAGGATAAAGAGGCATCCCTATATTCAACAACTGCTCTTTACTATCTCGCCCAGGCAACCAAGGGCAAGGAGCGGGAAAATTATATCGAACTAGCTAAAAAAGCATCCTATTTCGCTTTGTCGTGGTATTACACCTGGGATGTGCCTTTTGCTCAGGGACAGATGTTGGGCGATCTGGGCTTCCATACAAGGGGCTGGGGCAATGTCTCTGTCGAGAACAATCATGTTGATGTGTACATTTTTGAATTTGATGAAATATTGGACTGGTTGGCAGTGGAGACAAAGGAACCGAGGTTTAGTTCATTCTCGGAGGTTATTAGGTCCTCAATGCGGTCACAACTGTTGCCTTATTTAGGGCACATGGCTGGGGTTGGCAAAGTGGGTTATCACCCGGAAGTGATCCAGCATACAAATTGGGATTATGGGCATAATGGCAAGGGGTTTTACAATGATAATTTCGCACCAGGATGGGTGGTTGCTTCCTTATGGGAACTTTTGACCGTAGGGAGAACTCAGGCTTATTTTAAAAAATAATACGAATGAAATATATATTAATCGCGGGTATTTTGTGCTTGTCAAGTGTACTCTTTGGTCAGGATCATTTGATAAAACTATGGCCAAACGGAGTCCCGGATCAATGGGTTAATGACGAAATCAAAAGCTCGCAAACATATGCTAGTGGCAGTTATTATAACGTCCAGGAACCAACGATAGAAGTATACCTATCTTCCGGCGGTTCTGCTACTGGTCAGTCAATAATTATATGTCCGGGCGGAAGTTATGGGCGTTTAGCTTATGATTATGAAGGTGTGGAAATTGCTAAAATGCTAAGTTCCCAAGGTGTTGCCGGGATCGTTTTAAAGTACAGGTTGCCAAATTCAAAGAGACAAATTGAATCGTACAAGGTTCCACTTATGGATGCAGAACAAGCTGTCCGAATAGTTAGGTCTAAAGCTGAGGAATGGAATATTGATCCAGATAAAGTGGGGATTATGGGGCTATCGGCAGGAGGTCACCTGGCATCAACCTTGGGTACGCATTTCAGTGAAGGTACCCGGCCGGATTTCATGGTTTTAGTCTATCCTGTAGTGTCTATGAAGTTTGGTATTACGCATGATGGAAGCAGGAATAATTTGCTTGGAAAGAATCCAAATCGGGAGTTGATTGAGTTTTATTCTAACGAAGACCAAGTCACGAATGACACGCCACCAACCTTTATTGTTCACTCATCAAATGATAGCGTGGTGACAGTAAAAAATAGTTTGTTGCTCTATGATGCGCTCCTGAAGAATAAGGTTCCGGTGGAAATGCATATTTACCCGGAAGGAGGCCATGGTTTTGGACTGGCAATTGGTAAGGGAACCTTGTCAACCTGGCCCGGTCTGCTAATCGGCTGGCTTGGGGCTATTAATAGATAAACTGGCATCATGTATCATTCATTGCATTGAAAAATGGGACATTAAAATCCGGTCGTTAAGAAATTTAAATACTTATACAAATATTGATTTATAATGAATAAAATAATATCACAAATAGTGAAAATCGTTATAAAAACGAGTTTAACAATTCTAATGGTATTTTCCGCATTTGTCGTAAATGCTAAAGTGAAATTACCACATTTCTTCTCAGATAACATGGTGCTGCAACGCGATCAGGTGATTAAGATATGGGGGAAAGCAGATAAAAAGGAGACGGTAAGTATCTCTTTTAATGGCTTTCAAAAAACAGTTGTTGCCGGGAAGGACGGCAACTGGTCGGTAGAAATGCCCGAGATGAAATATGGTGGTCCGTATGAAATGATCGTCTCAGGACAGGGAAATAGTCTGGTATTAAAAAATATCTTAATCGGAGATGTTTGGATTTGTAGTGGTCAATCAAACATGGAATTTACTTTGAATCGGGACTTAACCGCAGAGGAAGCCATAAAGGAGTCAGAAAATGCAAAGATTCGTTTACTTACAGTTCCTAATACCATTCAAACAAGGGAAAGATTTGACATACCTAAAACTGCCTGGTTGGAATGTAATCCATTAACTTCAGCGGGTTTTTCTGCGGTTGGTTATTTCTTTGGTAAGAAATTGCAGGAAAATCTGGATGTGCCAATTGGTCTAATAAATTCTTCATGGGGAGGAACTGATGTTGAAACCTGGACTAGCTGGGAAGCTTCAATGAATAATGAGGAATATTCGCCATACCAGGGAAAATCTGTTGAGGAAGCTACAGGTGTCACGTCTGAAAATATTGCTCGCTATTGGGCTTTAATGGAAGATGATCTCGCAATGAAAGAAAAATGGTATGATCCTGAGGTAAATGTTAGCGGATGGAGTAAAATGGAAATACCTAAAGTTTGGGATGGAGATTTAAAAAATGCGGATGGTATTATATGGTTTCGTAAAGAAATTGAATTGCCATCAAACGTAGAAGGCGTCTCAGGTCGGATTCAGCTGGGTAAAATCGACGATGAAGATATTACCTGGATTAATGGTCAGAAAGTTGGTTCAACTGCTTATTGGGCAGCAAACAGAAATTATGAGATTAAACCCGGAATACTGAAACCGGGTAAAAATGTGATCATTGTTCGAGTAAAAGATCATTGTTATACCGCAGGTATGATTGGTGAGCCATCTCAACTTCATCTTGACGTGAATGGCTTGAAATATCAATTGGCTGGTGAGTGGGATTATAAAGCTTCGGTACTAAGTTCTGATTGTGGTTTTGCGTCCATGGGGACAAGCCCTAACGCATTTGCTTCATTATTATACAATGGCATGATTCATCCTCTGGTAGGTTATGGAATTAAAGGTGTTATTTGGTACCAGGGCGAGAACAATGCTGGTGATGCTTTCCGGTACAGGAAATTATTTCCAAACATGATTAATGACTGGAGAAACAAATGGGGAAAGGAGTTTCCGTTTTTATGGGTTCAACTCGCTAGTTTCATGGCTTTGGATGATCAGCCTAAAGAAAGTAACTGGGCTGAGTTGCGTGAAGCTCAAAACATGGCTTTGTCGCTTCCTAAAACTGGGCAGGCTGTTATTACTGATATTGGAGAGCCCCTAGATATCCATCCCCGTAATAAAAAAGATGTAGGATTTCGATTAGCTCATTCCGCACTGAATGTGGCCTATGGAAAAGACCTTTTGCCTTCAGGTCCGGTTTTTGAGAAAATGAAGAAAGAAGGTAATAAATTGATTCTGTCTTTTTCATGTGTTGGAAAAGGTCTTGATACACAGGATCACAGCAAATATGGTTATGTGAAAGGATTTGCCATCGCTGGTGACGATCATAAGTTTGTATGGGCACAGGCCTACATTAAAAATAATGAAGTGGTCGTTTTTAGTGATGAGGTTGAAAACCCGGTAGCTGTACGCTATGGTTGGGCAAATAATCCAATTGAGATTAATTTAATAAATAGTGATGGCTTACTTGCTTCTCCTTTTCGTACTGATCAATGGAAAGGATTAACTGAAAAATAGGATATTAAAGTAACGTCATTATTATGAGGTGATTATGCTTAATTAGCATTGTGTTTTTCCTGCATTTATCGTTTTTGAACTCGTAAGAACAGATGTCACCAAAGACAACAATTTTAAACTTTTATAATATGATATCTAAAATTAAATATTTGACGCTTCTTTTATTTAGTATTTTCTTGATTGCTCTGGAAAGTTTTTCAGTAGAGAAGCAAAAGGAGGATCCTCGCAAATTAGATTTTGAGTATTTGAATGTTGCTGTTCAGGAAAAAGGAATGCACGTATGGGGCAGTTCCCCTGTTTTGGGGAAAGATGGGAAGATCCATCTTTACGTAGCAGAGTGGCCCATGCCTAAAGACCCGGCAGAAAAATTTTCCGGCTGGTACAAACATTCGAGAATTGTGCATTATATAGGAGATTCTCCCGAAGGTCCTTTTGAGCGAGTAAGGACTGCTGTGCCTGATCAAGACGGTGTTTTTAATTCCCCTCATAACCCAACGGTTCAATATATTGATGGATTATATGTGCTGTGCTTTATTGTTAATGAATACAATGACCTGAGGAAGCAGCGGATAATCATGTATGTTTCAGATGATCTTACCGACAATTGGAGACCTGCAAAAGGCGCTGCGCCGGATGGCACGATCCTGACCGCAACCAAAGACACAGCTATTTGGAATTATGGAGCCAGGCTAGGTGTTTCTAATCCATCGCTTATAAAACATAGAGGACATTATATGCTGTATTATAAGTCGGTCGTTCCGGATTTTCAAAACCCTGATGACCGGAATAGCTGGGACTATGGCTATGGAGTGGCTGTTTCCGAAGACCTTGAAGGACCATATCAATGTAACCCAAATCGTGTGACTGATCCGGGTATAGAGCTAGAAGATGCTTACGCTTTTACCTTGAATGGTGAAGTTTATATGTTGAGCAGGGACATGGAAGGAAGTATGGGGACAAGAGGTGGAGGTTTGCTTTGGCACTCCGCGAACGGCTATACATTTTTAGGGAAAAATACCCAAAGGGCTTATGAAGACTTAGCTTTCTATTTTGATAAAGATGCCTTAGAAAATGTATTTGTTTTCCGAGGAAGTAAAGGTGGGGATTTGGAAAGGCCCCAGCTATTGAAAATAGACGGAAAACCAGCTTATTTGTACATGGCAACAGGCATCAACACGAAAGAAGGGTTTGGCAGTGCCTCACATATTTTTAAACTGAAGGGTAACAACGGTTCTGGAGCGAATTGACGTTGCCAGTTGATTCCAAGTCTATTCTGTCTTAATATCAATTTCAATAATTCAATTTGAAAAATTATTTACCAATATTCTTATTCATATTCAGCTTTTCAGTTGGATTTGTAATCAAGGCGAATTGTCAAGAATCAAATTCCCCCAGAGACAGTATTTCTGGTTTGAACAATCCGGTAACAGTAAGCTATTTGGATGAGCATCTTTTAAAAACAACACCTCGATTAGTTTTAAATTCAACCATAAAGGAAAAACTAAAAAACGAGTTGAAGATCAATCCTGTCGTCAAAAATCTATATGATGCTATCCGGTTGAATGCTGACGAAATTCTTGGGAAGCCTTTGTTGGAACGAAAGCTGGAAGGACGACGAATGTTGAATGTCAGCAGGGAAATGCTTTACCGGGTCAATATGCTTGGCATGGTTTATAGCCTTGAGGAGGATCAACAGATATTAAAACGTATGAATGAGGAAGTTATGGCAGTATGCAGTTTCACGGATTGGAACCCCGGTCACTTTCTTGACGTTGCAGAAATGTCGCTGGCCGTAGCTCTTGCAGTGGACTGGGCTGACGGAGATCTCCCAAAGGAAACCGTTGATCTGGCGCAGGTTTCATTAATTGAAAAAGCCTTAAAGCCCAGCTGGCCGGCTAATGGTGATACATTGTGGTGGGCCTACGGAACCAATAACTGGACCCAGGTTTGCCACGGCGGATTGATAGCAGCGTCTATTGCAATTGCAGAAAAAGCCCCAAAACTGGCGGCAAAAACGATCAATCGTGCATTGGATGGGCTTCCGCAAATTTTAGCTTCTTATGCTCCGGATGGGGTTTATCCGGAAGGTGCTTCCTATTGGGAGTATGGCACCAGTTATTCTGTTGTAACCATCGCCATGTTGGAAAGTGCCTTTGGAACTGATTTTGAACTTGCTGAATTTCCGGGATTTAAAGAAAGTGCTGTTTTTCGGAAATTAATGAATGCACCTTCGGGAATGTACTATAATTTTAGTGATTGTAGTGATAAGAGGCGAAGACAAGGTGATATTATTTTGGCCTGGTTTGCTAAAGAGACCGGGAATAGTATCTATTATGAGAAAACCCGTTTTTTGATGCCTGCCAATGAAATGGGGCGCCTATCTCGTCTGAGTGGAGCAGGCCTGGTTTGGTTGTCACAGTTTAAAGAAAAAAAAGAAGGAAAATTACCGGAAGTATGGAAAGGTGATGGAGTTAATCCTGTTGCCGTTTTTACCGGAGGAGATGAAGATCCTCATACTTACTATTTCGGATGTAAAGGTGGTAAAGCGACCATCAACCATGGAAATATGGATGCAGGGTCCTTTGTTTTCGAGCTGAATGGTGTACGTTGGGTTTCTGATTTAGGAGTTGGCTTAGGCTATAACAGCATTGAAAAGACTGGTTTCGATTTGTGGGATAACTGTCAGGATTGCGATCGGTGGAAATTACTCACAAAAAACAATTTTGGACACAGCACCATTAGTGTGAATGATCAACTATTTATAAATGAAGGGTATGCTCCTATTGTTGACTTTCAGGAGGGGGTAAATCCAGAAGTAACATTCGATCTATCGGCTGTATTTGGCAATAATTTAAAATCATGCAAACGAACTTTTATAAAAGACGGTTCAGAATCGTTAATAATTGAAGATCAAATTGAAGTTTCAGATAAAACCGAACTCATCACCTGGCAATTGCTAACGACTGCAGATGTTGAATTGCATAAAGGGAAGGCTATCTTAAAACAAGATAGTAAAAAACTTCGGGTTGAATTATTATCACATCCGGAACTAACATTTTCTGTAGTTTCTCTGTCACCTCCTCCGACTGAACTTGATCCTAATGTAGAAGGATTAAGACGACTTGAAATCCGCCTACCTGCCTGGATTCTTTCAAATGAAAAGAAAGAAATTGTCAGGGTCAGGTTATCAGGAGTTTAAGTTATATTTTGTTTATACAGAGTATTGATTACTAACTATTCTAAGAAATAATAAAATGAGAAAAATAGTCCTATTAAGTTTGGTTGTATTCGTGTTTGCGAGCTGTGAAAAAGGTATACAAACCGATACAGCTTTAATCAAGAGAGCATCAAAACAATTAACAAAGCTGGTTGAAGCAACGGCTGATTCTTTAAAAGTCCCGAGATCCTGGACAAAAAGTGATGGTTACAGGATGATTGGTAACCGGGACTGGTGTTGTGGTTTTCCTGCGGGAAGTTATTGGTATATGTACGAGTTAACCAATGATAAATATTGGAAGGCAGTTGCCGTTGAGAATACTGAGAAATTAGCAGGACTGGAGTCCTATGAGTTTACACACGATTTAGGTTTTATGGTATTTTGTAGTTATGGGAATGCTTACCGGATAACCCAAGATAAAAAATACAGGGATGTTATTTTACATGCTTCAGAGAGTCTGGCTTCCCGTTTTAACCCGGTTGTTGGGTGTATCCGTTCCTGGAATACAGGTCCCTGGCAATTTCCTGTTATAATCGATAACATGATGAATCTGGAAATGTTATTCTGGGCTTTCAAAGAAACCGGGGATAAGCGGTTTTTTGATGTTGCCATTACACATGCCAATACGACGATGAGAAATCATTTTCGGGAAGATATGACTTCTTATCATGTGGTTGATTACGACACAATAACCGGGAGTGTTATTGGGAAACAGACACACCAGGGCTATGGTGACGAAACTGCCTGGGCAAGAGGTCAGGCGTGGGGTTTATATGGATTTACCTTATGCTATCGAGAAACCAAAGACCCGGGATATCTTTCTGTTGCTGAGAAGATAGCAGGTTATATCATCACTAACTTACCGGCTGATTATATTTCCTATTGGGATTTTGATGCCCCAGGTATTCCTGATGCGAAACGTGATGCATCAGCAGCAGCAATCATGGCATCGGCCTTTTATGAATTATCAGGATACTCACGGGACGGGGATAAATACAGAAGTGTTGCCGACAAAATACTTGAGAAGCTTGTCTCAGCTGATTATTTTGTAAGTGATGGAAGTAACGGTGGATTTTTATTAAAACACAGTGTTGGTCATTATCCTCGTGGCTCCGAAATCGATGTTCCCTTGAATTATGCTGACTATTATTTCCTGGAGGCGCTGATTAGGTTTAAAAAGTATGATTATTAAATGAATAACCCCGGGGCAAGCTCCGAGGTATCAGCTACCAGAGACGTAGTTGCTCTGTATGAATTGTTTTATATCGCACTATCTCATATATTCACGTCATTATTACCGTTTAATAAACTTATTTGTGTATATAGTACTAGCTGTTGTTATTTTTAAAATGTAGATTCCAGTTTTAAGATCTGAAAGATTAAGCCTATTGCTATTGCATTCTAGTTTTAAACCTCCTTGCCAACGATGTTGACTATTGATATTTCTCCTGAAATGTTTCTATTAAATACTATTTCATCCACAACAGGATTCGGATAAAATTTAATATCTGATTCATTTTTCAAGATCTGAACAGTCGTATAAAGGTCTCCTGATTTCTCTCCAAAGATATAGTCAACAAGCTCTGGTAAGTCAATAAAAGGATTCCTGTTTTTTTGCCATTTATAGACAACATTATTGCGATTCATTTCATAATCATCTGGCATATCCCTTTTGTGCCAAATCAGTAATGATTCCAAGTGGCCTACTGTTGAATCATCCGGATTACCTGAAACAACATCCAAATCATTATATCTTAAAGGCATATACATAATACTTCTGGCAACATCACCTTTCCAGCTGCCTTTATTGCCTTCAGGACCGTTGTATTGCTCGCCATAATCACTGTTGCTTCTACTTGTGTTTTCTTGATAATCAGCTGGCCTCAAGTGATGAGCATCTGAATGACCATGTTGAGTCATTGTTGCATCAGTCGCCATATAAACATCAATTCCATCTGCTGAAGTACTGATCCCATCTGAAAAACCTCCTCTGGATTGTGGGTAAATGTGTTCTCTATTCCACATGCCAACACCTGAACCAGAACTTTGTTGCAATGATTTGTCTCTTCCTATTTCAGTGTACAGCAGCCAGACTTGATTGTTATTTGATGGATTTTGATCTGCTTCTTTTAAGATATCCCAAACATCACCATAAGTTTGAGCTCTAACCTCAGTCGGGTCAGCAATAATTGAGGTAATAGCATCTTTTAATTCTTGTCCCGACTTACCTGAAAGGCTGGACCAGTAGCCTTCGGGTGCTGTTTACGAGACCATATCGTAGGTCGGAGCAATTGGTGTTCCCCATGGATTTGTTGAGTAGTCATTATCTATGATTGTAACGGTATAATTGTCATTCATCGTTTGATATCCTGAATCAAGATCAACAAACTTCACCACCTGTACTTCGGTATCGGTGGTCGATTTTCCGAATAGTGAATAATACTTTGCCATTGTTTTTACTATTAAAAGATTAATGAAACCAGCAAAGCCAGAATGATTATGAGACCGACAAGGGAGACAAGACAGGAAGCCAGTTGTTTGATAACTGCCCAACCGAGGTATAACCCCAGCGGTACCCAGATAAACCCTGTTCCCAAAACATAGAAACCCAAAGCAATCAGAACGATTTTCACTACCAGTTTTATGTTGATTGGAAGGTAGGTAGATTGTTGTTTCCTGTTTTTTACTGTGCTTCTCATAATTTCTGACTTTTTTATGCCGTATTGGAGCCGGTGAGGAGTGACCGTGTTTCAGGGGCATGGGAAAGTAGTATTTAGCCGATGTCAAATTTTTTGCGAGAAATACGCTCGTCAGAAAAGGAAGAGGAAGATTTTCCGCAAAACCGTCAGGCTTGAATTTGCGTCGGCGTTAAGAACACGGAAATACTTTCGCTCATGAACACGGTTGTTCCGGGGCACCAGATACACCGCTAAAGGGGAAGAAATTTCAGGAGAGAAGTGCAGTAAAAACTAAACTGTTTCAATTAGTGGTTTAATGATATAGCCGCATAAACAAACATAATTTTACTTTAACGGGCAATCAAACTTTTGAAAGAAGATGGAATAGATGTTACCATTGAGCAGGCGAAGGTTATACTTGATTTCATGTACGGAATGGCAGAGATTGTTGTTGAACAATTCCTCGATTCCTCACAATAATTTCATGATGGAATAGCTGGCAAGTTGAAACATACATCTACCATGATCGTACCACCGGTTAAGAAGCTTGGAAACCTTAAATGAGGCTTCTGTTTCGTTTCGGATTGGGCTCAGGTATCAGACTGAGTTCTGATTATCCCTTACCGGAGTATATCCGGCTCTCTTAAGAAATTCTGTTATCGGAATTTCTCTGGCTTTATCACATTGCACAATAGAAAATCCCATAACTTATTTCTTCCTGTTTTCTGATAACATTCTGTTGAACTCATCTTCCAATTGCAGTTCTTCTTTAGATATTCCCAGCAACCAAAGGTCTATGTCTTTTTTATAAAAGAACTTTTGCCTGATGTTGGCATTAGTGCCGGTGGAAATAAGTTTTTTACTGAGCAGCTTGTAAATTTTGCTTTTGGATAGCCCGGTGTACTGAGCCAGTTCTTCAACATTAAAAACAGTTTTGTTCTCTGCCAGTAGCGTTTTGATTTGTTTTAATTCGTTTAGAACTTGTTTGGAAATAAATGCTTGATTTTCCATAGGTGACATATTTTTAATGATTAATGACGCTTGATGCTTGAAAACTTCATTAGCAAATATGTAACTGTATGTGGCAGTAAATCAAGAGGGTAATTTGAATTACGGGCTAATTACGGGAGAAATACCGTCTATCGAGAAAGTATTTTCTGAAAGGCCTTTAGGTTTTCAGAAAATTCAGTTTCACTTTCATTCACAAACTCTGAAAACCGCGAGTTCAAACTCGTCCTTTTTACTTCTGAGCCGTTCAATGTGAAGGTTGATTCAATGAATTTAAAGAGTTGCTCTTTACGCTCTTTTTTGAAATCTCTTATTCCTCCATCAATAAGCAGGTGAAGAATGCGAAGCAGCTTTTTATAATCAGCTGCAGCCCGATTATCGGAAACCAATTTAAAATTGATTTTGCTTTTTGTTTCAAGTCCATTTAATACCAGATTTATATTTTCCCGATCGTGTTCTGAGAAGCCCAGGCTTGGTAGAACGATCCCGTTTAAATTACTTCTGGTAAACTGCAAACGACTTGAAGGTACTTGTTTGGATAATCTTCGTGCTTCATGCAGCGATCCGATGAAAAGTAAAATCAAAAACAATCCAGTTATGCTTATGGCAGAGTAGAGGATAACATGGTTGACTGAAAAGCCCATACCCCAGAATCCAAAAAGTAGGATCGTAAAACAAAAAAGAAGGATAAAAAAGACTGTAGTATTGTGGTTGCGTAATATGCGAATATTGAAGATCCACCGGAGTTTTCGGTTGAATCGGAAAATAAGTAGTCCTGATTTCTTGATTATTGTTTCCATAGCAGCCCCTCTAAGTATAAATTTCATGCAACATCAATACTATCTTCTTGTTTTCAACAGCATTGATAATTAGCTGATTAAAAGTAAAGAGTCTGATAAATGCAATCAAATGAAAATCCGCGTTGGCTTATGTTTTGGGCTTATTTGGCTTTCGAAATGTTGAATAACATAGAATGACTCTGTGTATCCGGTAGTTTTTGGTGGTTTTTATTGGGTGATTTTGTTGTACCTATGTTGTACCCACGGAAAAAGAAAAAGGAGTTAAAAGTTGTTCTAACTCCTTGATTGTCAATATGTCGGGATGACAAGATTTGAACTTGCGACCCCTCGCCCCCCAGACGAGTACGCTACCAGACTGCGCCACATCCCGTTTAAATGTGCCTGCAAATGTAATGCTGTTATTCTTTTTTACAAAGCGTTTCTTCGAAAACAAGCAAAAAAACATTCCATAGAATTCGTTTATCGCATATGTTTACAATCGATCGTCTTTTTTACTCCTAAATCACTTACTTTTGTATTTTTGCAACAAAAAAATTTATACCATGTTTAAACCACTTGATATTAACGATAACGGAGAGAAATCTACAGGAAAAATAACAGAATCTGAAAAAGTAAAATGCTTGATTATAGGTTCTGGACCTGCAGGTTATACCGCAGCGATTTACGCGTCACGTGCAAATTTATCTCCTGTAATGTATGAAGGTCTTCAACCCGGAGGACAGTTAACAACCACAACAGAAGTTGAGAATTATCCAGGTTATCCTGAAGGTGTTACCGGTCCGGTGATGATGGAAGACTTGAAGAAACAAGCACAGCGCTTTGGTGCTGATGTGAGATGGGGAATGGCTACTAAGGTAGATTTCTCTGGTGATATTCACAAAGTGTGGATTGACGACTCGAAACTAATTGAAGCGGAAACAGTAATTATTGCTACAGGAGCTACTGCAAAATACCTTGGACTGGAAGACGAGAAGAAATATAACGGAGGAGGTGTTTCTGCTTGCGCTACCTGCGACGGATTTTTTTATAAAGGAAGAGATGTGGCAGTTGTTGGTGGTGGTGATACAGCTACTGAAGAAGCGATGTACCTTGCCGGTTTATGTAATAAAGTATATTTGATTGTTCGTCGTGATGAGCTGCGCGCATCAAAAGTTATGGCAGAGCGTACAATGAACACGCCAAATATTGAAATACTTTGGAAGCATCAAACCAAAGGTTTATTTGGCGATAATGGAGTTGTGGAAGGCGCAACATTGGTGAAAAATATGGGAGAGCCGGATGAGGAAGAAGTTAAAATTAAAATTGATGGTTTCTTCCTGGGAATAGGTCACAAACCAAACTCAGAAATTTTTGCTGATTTTGTTGAAACCGATTCTGTGGGTTACATCAAAACTGTTCCTGGAACTTCTAAAACAAAAGTGCCCGGGGTATTTGCCTGTGGCGACGTTCAGGATTCAATTTATCGTCAGGCAGTAACTGCGGCAGGATCAGGCTGTATGGCAGCTATTGATACAGAGCGGTATCTTTCAGAAAAACACGCTTAATTTTTATTAGTGTAAGAATATTAACACGAGGCTGTTCTGAAAAGAGCAGCCTCGTGTTTCTTTATTCGGTTTAATTTACTCTTCGACTGAAGGGATTTTAAAACTTCCCAGGTTTGTAATTTGATAATTGGATAGTTTAAAGTTTCTGGTTGAATTTTTGTCAACTTTTGTAACCTGCATTATGGTTTTATCGCCTGTTGCTTTTTCTTTACTAACAGATTCCATAACATATCCCCAGCCCATGCCATTTGTGTAAACGCTGGTTTTAAATAGCGTGCTAAAAAAATCAGCGGAGCTTGTTTTCAATTCGTCTGTAATCCAGAATTCAGTTTCTGCTTCCTCGTCGTTGTAAATGTATTGTTCGCATTTGTAACCTACAATGCTTTTTGTTTTACCTGTTTTCTTCACGTTCGGATTTGCAAAAATATTGCTTGGTATTTCTCCATTATCTTCAGTTTCTTCTACGGCCATATCGCCAATATCTTCAAAAAGAGTTCCCATACCATAAACAATACCTGTTTTCTCTCCCTGCTCATCGTTTAATAGAATTATAGCTTTATTTTTTGAGTCGATGATAAACAGACCTTGCTCTTTGTCTCCAATATCACTCGACAACACTTCGTAAGCCATACTTTGTGCTTCAGGATTAAGATGTGTGATAAATTCGCCGCCGCTGGTTTTGCTTTCAGAATTATCAAATGATTCAATATGCATTTGCACAAGTTCTGTAAACGAATAGTTATCTTCAACAGGCACCGGTTCTCCCGACATACCTATCCCTTTCATCATATTGTTGAGGCGATTTTGCATCATATTCTCATTCTCTTCATAATTACCCGGTTTTTCGTTGTGTCCGGCTAATGAATCAATTGAATTCTCAACTTTGTCGAGCTGTTTGTCCATCGCTTTATCCATCTTTTCTTCCAGACGTTTCTCAATTTTCTGGTTGGCTTTGCGTTTAACCCTGTCAAGTAAACTCTGCCCGTTACTAGCCTGGGCGACAAATAGAATAAGTGAAAAAACAATTGCAGTTTTTATTGCTGATTTCATAAGTAAATATTTTGGTAATGAATTAACATCAACAAAAATCGACTATTTTATCTTATAAGTCAATATTTTATGTGTAGTTTTTTTTCGAAAATCAAGATACAACAGGATACATAGGACAGGCAGAAATGATTACTTTGTATAAATAAAACAAAACCTGATTTCTTATGAATAAAAGGCATTTTTTAGCATTCGATTTAGGCGCATCCAGCGGTCGTGCAATTCTTGGAACCTTAGACGGTGGAAAGATGAGTTTGTCCGAGATTCATCGATTTAAAAATCAAATGGTTCGCATCCATGGAAATTATTATTGGAATATATATAGTCTTTTTGAATCGCTAAAAACCGGGCTAAAAAAATGTATTGTCGAGCATAAAATTCAACCTGATGCTATTGGAATAGATACCTGGGGTGTTGACTATTCGCTTGTATCGGAATCAGGACAACTAGTTGGACTGCCTTTTGCTTATCGCGATCACCGGACAGATAATATAATGGATGAGTTTTTTAAAACGCTGCCTCAAAAGGAAACTTACCTGCTTTCCGGAATCCAGTTTATGCAGTTTAATACTATATTCCAGTTATTTGCTTCAAAAAAAGAAAAGCATTCGAGATTAAATATTGCCAACAGTTTACTTTTTACCCCCGATACTTTGAATTTTCTTTTCACCGGAATTAAGAAAAATGAATATACAATTGCAAGCACATCTCAAATGCTTAAACCCGGTAAGGCCGAGTGGGAAAGTAAGCTTCTGGATGCAGCAAGTGTAGACGAAAACCTGGTAGAAGAGTTGATACAACCGGGAACCCTTGTCGGGAATATACTTCCCGAGATTCAGGAATATACCGGAAGTGCCGAAATTCCCTGTATTGCAGTTGCCTCGCATGATACAGCTTCGGCAATAGTTTCCGTACCCGCAGATAGGGGAGAATGGGCCTATTTAAGCTCGGGAACCTGGTCGTTGTTGGGAATTGAAAGTAAAAAGCCGCTTGTTTCAGAAGAAACACTCAGCATGAATTTTACCAATGAGGGTGGGGTCGAAGGAACTACTCGTTTTCTGAAAAACATAATGGGAATGTGGCTTATTCAGGAATGCAAACGGATTTGGGATGAGGAAAAAGAGCTTGAATGGCAGGATATCGTCGATATGTGTGGCAACGAAGAGCATTTCAAATGTTTTATTAATCCGGATAATCCTGTTTTTCTGAATCCGGGAAATATGCCTAAAGCTATAATTGAATACTGTGCCAGAACGGGGCAAAAAGTTCCTGAAAACAAAGGACAAATTGCTCGTTGTATTTATGATAGCCTCGTGCTTAAGTATAAATTCACAATTGAACAGATCGAATCGGTAATTGGTAAGAAAATAGAGAAACTGCATATTATTGGTGGGGGAGCAAATAACGAGATGATGAACCAGTTAACTGCTGATGCCATTGGAATTCCTGTTTATGCGGGACCAACTGAGGCAACAGCAATTGGCAACCTAATGATCCAGGCAAAAGCAATGGGAGCTGTTGGTTCGCTCAACGAAATACGCGAGGTAGTCAGGAATTCATTCGATTTGAAGATGTATCAACCTAATCCAACATTGGATTGGGAAAGTGCATATGAAATATTTAAAGAATTAATCTGATTTATTTAAGGCTGTAAAGCACTGAAAAGAAGTGCATAATGCTTCCGGCTAAAACAAAAAGGTGCCAAATACCATGACCGAATTTTAGTTTACGCCAGGCATAAAAAATTACACCTATTGAGTATAATCCTCCTCCAATAAAAAGGAAAACCATACTTGACGTTGGAAGGCTTTTTACCATCGGAACTACAGCCATTAAAAACATCCACCCCATTGCGAGATAAATGCCAACCATTAATTTCCGAAAACGGGTGAGATAAATAGATCGTATAACGATTCCTGTGATTGCCAATCCCCAGATAATTCCGAATAAACTCCAGCCTAAAGCACCTCTTAGGGTAGTTAAGACAAAAGGCGTGTAGGTTCCGGCAATAAGCAGAAAAATAGCAGCGTGGTCGAATTTGGCAAATAAGTTTTTGATTCTTTCTCGTGTGAAACTATGGTATAAGGTTGATGCCAGATAGAGTAACACCAGCGAAGTTCCAAAAATACTAAAACTTACAACGTGCCAGGCATTGCCTTTTATACTTGCATACACCACTAAAAGCACCAGTGCCGCAATGCTTAAAAGTGTTCCTATTCCGTGGGTAATACTATTGAAAATCTCTTCTCCAAGACTTAACGTTCTGTATCCTTCTTCGGTTCTTCTTTGCTTTGCCATAACTTCAAAACGTTTCTGATTCGAATGAAGTTCAAATATATTCGAAAATATGGAATTTGAGCAAGCTTTTAAGAAAAGTTACAGGCTGAATAGTGAATGATATTCCTATCTTATTTGATAATCAGTAAGAAATAGATGTTACTGAAATGTTAGCAACTGTGCCTATGCCGGGCCAATAAGCTCTATAAAAGTACCGTCGGGATCCTGAATAAGTATAAATTTCCGATCGTTATCGAGTGATGAAGGTTCTTGACTCAAGATATCAACTCCATGTTTTTTCGCTCTTTCCATTACCGGCAGAACATGTTTTACAAAAATGGTTATGTATTGCATACCGGTGTCGTCGGTTAAAAAATTTTGCTTTGGGTGATTTGCTTTTGTTCCAACACTCATCAACTTCCATTCTCCAGACTGGGGACTGTCCTCAAGTTTTAAGATGGTCACATCCAGCTGATATTTATTGGTCAGTCCTAGATTCGTGCATTTCTCTTTTGATACTGAGAATGAACCTGTTTGAGTCATGCCAATAACTTCGGTGTAAAAATCGATTGACTTTTCGAGGTTCTCAACTACAACTCCTACACTAAAAACCGGGCTACTAAACTCACTCTGAGCCGATACAAACAGAATTGGGAGAAACAAAAGAAAGGTTGAAAAGATTCGTTTCATTTGTTTGATTATTAGGTTTTTTGTAAAGTTACGTTTTTATTGTTTGCGATCGACCGGATGTTGTATCTTTAACCAAAACTCAAAAAATGGATTTACCTGTTGTAAATAGCCGGAATGTGGAAGCCCTTCTGAATCGCGAAGAAATTGTTCGTCAAACCGCGGAACAAATAATGAAGGACTTTGGAATGTTTGGTGTTGAAATTACTTTCTCCGGACAAATTGAAACCGCATACCAGGAACTACATCAGCAATTAATTGATCAAATCGGCACACTTATCGAACGAAATTATGATTTACTTGTGTCGGTTCTGTATCAGGTCGATATCACCGATAGGGAGATTGCACGGACTCAGGCTGAATTACCGGATTATACGCACATTGAAGTTGTCGCACACCAGGTAATTGTTCGCGACTTAAAAAAGGTATTGCTTCGGCAGTATTTCAAAATGAAAGACTCGGAAGCTGGAAATGACGAGACCCCGGAATTATTTGCATAAAAAAAGCACCCAAACAGGTACTTTCATCATATTTTCTTAATTCTATTTTAGAATACATATCTTATGTTGAGCCCAAAGCCGCCAAAATCGTGTTTTATTGTATCTACGATTCTTAATCCCGGCCTCCAGTCAATACTCAGGGAAACAGGAATTGTGTTAAACTGATATTCAAGACCCAATTCTCCAATTGCACCAAACCAGAATGGATCATTAAGCCACATATAAGCACCAGCTCCCATATACCAATTGAAGGCTTCATCTCCTAAAGGACGGTATATAAAATCCCAAAGCAGGTCAACACCAACGCCATCGCCAAACGAGATATCTCCATGAAGTCTGCTAAAGTCTCCGGTACTAAAAATTCCGTCGATCGCAACATTTCCTCCGGAAACATCACCAAAACGAACACCAAGTTCCTGTGCATTCGCTGCAATAAAACTTCCGAACGTTAGTGCCATAACTAGCACAATTTTTTGAATTATTTTTTTCATAGTATACTTATGTGTTGATGATTTATTTGTTGTTACAAATTACAATAATATGTTCAGAAAGTAAACAATGGCGTACAAAAAAGGTTTCCGAATAAATCTTTCTTTTTACGCAAATTTACATTGGTCGGGTAACCATTATTCCGGTTGCACTCGAGCTGTTTTTCAAATAATCTTCAAGTGTATTTTCTGAAATCACCACTTCTTCAGCTTTCGAAGAAGCGTGCATTAAGTGGATTCTACCATTTATACGAAGCAATATTCCAACGTGTGTAACATCTAATCCGGCAACTGAAGTTGTTAATCCAATTATATCGCCTTCTTTTAATTTTGGCTCAAAGGACTTAATTTCTTCTTTCGGGATAAAATACATTTTTCGGCTGCTAATTTCCTTTTCTTTGGTTTGCATCTTTTCTATAAATGCAGTGTTGCCTTCAAGTTGTTTGTAACTCGAAGGATGTTTGCTCATGAAATTTACTTCCAGTGGGTATTGAATATTGCTAATTGGTTTAGAAACATCTTTAACATACCCGTTCTTGTCGTTTTCATAAATCCAGTCGCTGAAATAATGAATACGAGAAGGATAACCATCGATGATCCCATTTCTGTAGCGAATTTTCTGAAGCTGGTTTGTATAGTTGTCGAAAGTTGTATTTCCCGATTTTATGCATCGGGCAATAGCCAAACAATTTTCTGCATATGTAGTGCAATCCAGTTCCCGAAGGTTGATAACCAACTGTTCTTTGTCCACTTCCAGAGTATGGGCAACATATGGTGTACCCAAAAATTCTTTGCCAACCAGAACAACAAGTTCACTCACCGGTTTATTCCGTTGGTCTTTCAGCTTTTCAAAAATAGCCGATAATATGGACTCATCTTCAGCGGTGTACTCCGCTTCTTTTTGGGCCCAAACAGTGCCCGAAATGAGTATTGTGGTTAAAAGGATTAAGATATTCTTCATTGTAGCTTACTTTTTATCCTTTACCCGCATAAATCTGAAAAGTTTCATAATGTAGTTAGGAAGAGGTCGGTGTCCTCGTTTCCTCAAGTCGATATACCATCCAATTTTTTTCAGAATTGGTATTTTATGTGTTTCAACAAATTCAATCAAAGTCCCTTCCGGAGCTTGAATGTATGCGAAATTTCCGGCAGCTTCTCCCATATCAAAAGTTTCCATTGCTTTTGCGCTGTCGACAGTAAACGGGTGTCCCATGCTTTTTGCTCTCTCGCGGAAAGCATCCATGCCGTTAATATCAAAACAAAGGTGAATAAATCCCGGATCGCCCCAAATTCTGCCTTCGTAAATATCCCTGCCTTCGTAATCAAGTGCCTGAACAAGTTCGATAACAGACTGACCAAAGAATGGACTAAAAGCACCTTGTTTAACGTCGGAATGTTTCAGTAAAATGCGTCGAAATTTGCGATCTCCTCCCGGAAGTCCTTTAAAGTCTTCAAAAACACCGGTTTTATCGTAAACTACCTGATCGTATTGCAGAATTTCCTGGTAAACGGGTAAACTTTCTTCCATGTTTCTTACCCCTATAATAGCTCCCAGAATTCCTCCACTAACCGACTTTTCTTTTTTACGGAAAACGCTTTTTTTACTTTTTACTTCCCAAATGTTTCCATAAATATCTTTCAGGAAAAAGTGATCGTTTCCTTCAGGATCTTGTGCGATTCCGGTAAGCAAATTCAGCCCCGAAGATTTAAACGTGTCGTAAGCTTTTTTTACGTCTTTCGTTTTAATCTTTCCTATATTGATTCCAAGGTCTCCCAATTGTATTTCAAAAGGACATGGCTCAGGTTTTTTCCCGGTATGTTGCCAAATTTCGAAACCTCCGCCTCCCTGCATATTAAGTGCAAGTACTGCGTGGCGTTTTCTGGGCTTTCCATCGGTATGAGCCAGCATAAGTTCGGCAGTTGCTTCTTCTTCAAACATTCTGATGTCCATTGAAAAATGTTCCCTGTACCATTTCCAGGCTTCATGAACATTTTCTACACCAACTCCTAACTGTTGTATTCCGTTAATTTGCTCCATTCTAATTTAAACTTGTTGCAATTACATTGGTTTTACACGAGATGCTAAATAATAGTACAAACGCGGAAGAAATCTTCTGATGTGTACCATTATTTTATCTTTTTTCCCCACAAGGATTTCTTTCTTTTCTTTTTTTAGTCCTTTACAAATTATGCGGGCACACACATCGGCCGGCATTCCTTTGGCTTGATTCTGATCTAGTTTTCCGTGTGCTGTTCCTTCACTGTTAACGGCGTTTACCGAGATATTTGTATTAATAAATCCCGGAATTATCATAGAAACACGAATGTTATTGGCTTTGTTCTCGGCTAACAAACTTTCGAAGAAACCATGAAGTGCATGTTTTGATGCAGAATACGACGAACGATAGGGGAAACCGAACTTCCCGACCAAACTTGAAGTTGCTGCAATTTGTCCACCTCCGTTTTTGATCATTTCGGGTAAAACCAGTTTGGTAAGAGCAATTGTACCAAAATAATTTACTTCGAATATTTTTCGATCTACAAACAAAGGTGTTTCACTTACCAACGCTCTTTGACTAATACCTCCAAAATTGTACAGTGCGTCAATTTTAAGCTTTTTATCCTTAACCGAATTGAAAGCCGCTTTTATTGTTTTCTCATCGCCAAGATCAAAAGGAACAAGTGTAACCCCGCTGCCTTTTTCTTTACAAGCCGACGCAACATCATTCAGTGCTTCTTCGTTTCTGCCGGATAAAATAAGGTGGCAGTTTTCTTTTGATAACTCAATTGCTACGGCTTTTCCAATCCCCGAAGTAGCACCGGTTATCCATATGGTTTTTTCGTTAAAATGCATATTTTTTGCCCAGAAAGCACGAAGATAACAGAATATTTAGCGCAAGAGCAATTCTGTGCTTTAAAAATTAGTAAAGCTTAATGCTTGAAGAAACCTTATGATCTATGGCCCTTTTCTTCCGAAATATGAAGGGTTAGAATAGCCTTTTATCAGTCATTTTTCTGACTGAGATTCTGAAATCCTTCACCCAGAATTTCCTTGGCATCCATAACTGTAATAAAAGCTTCTGGGTCAATATTACTGATGTATTCTTTTAAAACAGCAACTTCCCGACGACTTACAACCGTGTAAATAATCTGTTTTTCTTCACCGGTGTACATTCCTTCGCCATTCAGATAGGTTCCGCCACGGTTTAAATCAACAATAAGCTTCTTCTTTATCAGTTCGTGTTGTTTTGAAATAATCATTAGTGCTTTGTTGTAGTCGGCTCCTTCAAGTGTAATATCAATTACTTTCCCGGTAATATAAATTACTATCCATGAATACAGCGGAATAGCCCAGTCGCCAAAAGCGAATAGCCCGAAGAGAACAATAACCGAATCGACATAAATCATTAAACGTCCGATCTGGATGTTTGTATATTTGGCAATAATCATGGCAACAATATCTGAACCTCCGGAAGTAGCGCGCGATTTAAAAATGAGGCCGAGTCCAAAACCAATAAGTACGCCTCCAAAAACGCTCGAAAGTAGCACATCGTTAACAAGCGGAGCATCGGCAACCGGCCTAAACCAGGTAATAAGGTCGGTAAAAGTAGCGGTAAGTACAGAACCCGTAATGGTTTTTACGCCAAATCGTGGCCCAAGGATTTTTATCCCGGCTATTACCAGCGGAATATCAATCATCAGTGCAAAAAGACCAATGGGGACACCGTCGGGCCAAAATGAAAACACTCCCTTAGTTAAGTAGTGAACTACGATGGAAATACCATAAACACCACCGGGAACGATTTTGTGTGGAGTAACAAAGAAAACAAATCCGGAAGCAAGTATAAATGAACCTACAATGATAAACAGGTAATCGATTACCCATTTTCTGCTAAAAATCTTGTCTTTTGTTAAGAATGCCATGACCTTGAAATTTCTCGCAAAAAACAGAAAAAAGCCCGATTAAAAAAGTGATTGTTATCAGGATTGTGAGTTCTGTGTATAGAGTTTAGAGTTCAGCAATCAAAACTTTATATTCTGCATGTTATATTTTGTTGATTAATAGGGGAGTTAGAGTGTCGTATTTTTGTTTTAATCCAGCACAAAACGGTAAGTAATTGTTCCCTGTTGGAAAGCAGGCGCATTGGCATCGACATTAAACTTGGCTTTTAATGCAGCCTCCTTTGCTTCGTTCAAAAAACTTTGGTTGGCAATTGTTGTACCACGGGCTCCTGGATCAGCAGCTGTAACATTGCCATTTTTATCCACTGTAATTTTTACGACAACAATTCCGGCATCATTACCCGGATATTTTGGTTTCGGAAGGTTTAATGCTGATCGCCCGGACAAACTAAATGATGGTCCTGAGCCCTGATTGCCACTTCCACTACCGCCTGGTCCGTATTTATTGGCATTTGGGTCGCCGGTTGGTACTCCTTGGTTTCCACCCGGGAATGTTACGCCCTGGCTTTTTCCGTCGCCGCTTCCTGTACCTCCCGAACCACTTCCGCTGTTTGCAAATGCTCCCTGGGTACGTGAGTTTATTTCGTTAATCTTACGTTGTTCTTCTTCACGCTTTTTACGTTCGGCCTCTTCACTGGCTTTCCGCTCAGCCTCCTCACGTGCAATTCGTTCGGCTTCTTCACGTTTCTGGCGCTCAATTTCTGCCAGGCGTTTCTGCTCGGCTTCAGCAATTCGTTTCCTTTCTGCTTCTTCTGCCTGTTTCTTTTTTAGCGCTTCTTGTTCCTTTTTGCGTTGCTTATCCAACTGCTCTTTGCGTTTGCTGTCTTCTTCGCGTTTTTTCTTTTCGGCTGCTTCAATAGCTGCTGTTTTTTCGTAATCCTGAGTCATGGCAACTTCTTCTGCAGGCTCAGGTTGCGACTGTTGAGCAGGTGGGGGAGTTGTTTGAGTTGGTGGTGGCGGTGTGCTCTTTTGTTCTTCCCTTTTGGGAGGTGGTGGAGTCTGACGTTGATTTCGGGCAGGCGACGGTTCGCGGTCACCCAATCCGTTTTCAGTGTCTCCAAAATTAACCAGAATACCTTCCTCTCCCGGCAATGGTAGCGGGGTGAAAAAGCCTAAAAAGATTAATAACAACAAAACAATTGTGTGGAAAACAATTGTTCCGACGAGGCCTTTCTTCTTTTCGCTATAGTATTCTGTTTCCTTCATTTAAATAATGTAGTTGCAAAAACTATTCCGGGGCTGTAGCCGCAATCATTTTATACTTGTTTCGCCGGCAGATGTTCATGATTTTAACTACTTCTTCCCAATTTACAGATTTGTCGGCATGAAGTGAAATATAAATATCGTCGTTGCCAACTCCGTACTTGTTCTTAAGAAATGGCTCTATCTCACGATAAGAAACACGCTTTAACGCGCCATCATCGTTGATGTAATATTTCAAATCTTTTGTAATTGAAATAGTAGTAATTGGTTTCGCTGCTGTTTGATTATTACTTTGCGGAAGCAACAATTTCAGTGCATTTGGCGCAATCAGCGTAGAAGTAACCATGAAAAAGATCAGCAATAAGAAAACAATGTCGGTCATCGACGACATGCTGAATGCGGCATTTATTTTATTTCGTTTTTTTAACGCCATGTTACTTGTTATGCAGGTTCGTTCAAAAGATCCATGAAATCAGAAGTAGTAGCTTCCATTTTAAACACTACTTTCTCTACATTTGATACCAGAATATTGTAAGCAAAGTAGGCGATAATACCTACGATAAGACCAGCTACAGTGGTAACCATTGCCTGGTAGATACCAGTTGAAAGCAGGGTTACGTCAATATTGTTTCCGGCGTTGGACATATCATAAAACGCCTGAATCATACCCATTACAGTTCCAAGGAATCCGATCATTGGAGCACCTCCGGCAACTGACGCCAAAACCGGCAATCCTTTTTCCAGCTTCTGTACTTCCAGGTTACCTATGTTCTCGATGGCTGCATTTACGTCGGTAAGTGGGCGGCCAATACGGGCTATCCCTTTTTCCAACATTCTTGAAGCCGGATTCGGATTGCTTCTGCAAAGCGCAATAGCGGCATCTATTTTTCCTGAAGTGATGTACACTTTTACTTTTTCGAGTAAGCCATTATCAAATTTTCCGGCTTTTTTGATCGCAAAATAGCGGTCGAAGAAAATGTAAACGGCTACAAAAGAAAGCAACAGGATAGGAATCATTATCCAGCCTCCTTTGAAAGCCAGGTCAATAAATTTTGTTGAGATACCTTCCGGTTCAGTTGCTAGGGCCTCTAATTCCTGTGAAACATCGGCCTGGATCATTAATAAGTTCAGCATATGATTTCAATAATGTTATACAATTCTCTGCAATAAAAACGGGGTATAATATCAATTATTATACCCCTCAAAAGTATGAATTAATTTAAATGCTTTTTTTCTTACAACAGGTTACCTGCGTTTAGTTATGAACAATCTTTTTTTAATTGTTACAAACCAAATTCAATGTAGTACACTGCAGCACCTGCCAGATAACCGATAAGCGCAAGCCAGCTAATTTTTTTCAGGTACCAGATAAAGTCGATTTTTTCTAAACCCATAGCGGCAACACCAGCAGCAGAACCAATGATTAACATGCTACCTCCTGTACCAGCAGTATATGCAAGGAATTCCCAGAAAGCGCCGTCTACCATAAAGAAGGCGTTATAGCCAGTTGATCCTACTTCAGTTATTGGGTACATTCCCATTGCTCCGGCAACAAGCGGAACATTATCAACAATTGATGAAAGCACGCCAATTGCTATGTCGATGAGGAAGATGTTGCCTAATTTTTCGTCGAGGAACTTGGACAATAAGGATAAATGCCCGGCCGATTGCAATGCCGCAACTGCTGAAAGAATTCCAAGGAAAAATAGCACAGTAGGAACATCAACGCGTTTCAAAACAGCAGTAACTTTTAGTTTCTTTTTTATTTCTTCAGGCTTATCCTTATGAATAATTTCACCAACAACCCACAGAAGGCCAAGTGAAAGTAACATTCCCATATAAGGGGGGAGGTGTGTCAGTGTTTTAAAAACAGGGACAAATAAAAGCCCTGCAACTCCCAGAATTAGGAAAAGAATTTGTTCTCTTTTAGATGTGTATTCAATGTCTTCTTCTTCTAATTCCGGACGGGTAACATTGCCTTTCATTGTAAAAGATAGAATACTCAAAGGCACTACCATACAAACTAAACTTGGTAAAATAACGCCTTCAATAATTCTTGCTGCAGTAACTTGTCCGCCAATCCAAAGCATAATTGTAGTAACGTCTCCAATTGGCGACCATGCACCACCTGCATTAGCTGCCAATACTACCATACTGGCAAAAAACCAACGTGTTTGTTTATCGTCGATTAGTTTACGCAATAAGGCAACAAGAACAATTGTAGTAGTAAGGTTGTCTAAAAGTGCTGACATGAAAAATGTCAGAAAACTAAGGATCCAAAGTAGCTTTACTTTGTTTGTTGTTTTAATCTTGTCGGTAATGATTTTAAATCCTTCATGCTGGTCTACTACTTCAACGATAGTCATTGCCCCAAGAAGGAAGAACAGTATTTCTGCAATTTCGCCAAGATGATGAATAATTTCACTTTCTACAATAAATTCACGCATGGCGTGCAGTCCATGGGCATCGGGATGTTGAGCCAAAAAGTTGGTCCACGAAGGGCTAAAGCCCAGATGCAAAATAGATTCGGAGCCGAGTATATATACTACCCAGGTTAAAGTACCGATGATTAAGGCAGAAGCTGCTTTGTCAACCTTAAGAGGATGTTCCAGGGCAATTGCTGTATAACCCAGAACAAAAATCACTACCATCAATATAAACATAGTTTTTAAACTTTAAGGATTTAGTTTATTTTTAAGCTTACAAAAATAGGGGATGCGTATTAGAATAACAGGAATTATATCATCATTTTTTATCTAATTTAATATTCAGATAGTTATACCATTCCGATTAGTCGTTTTTAGCCCTTTTTTTCTTCCAGGTAAATAGCTTTAAAAGCTTTTCCAATAGTTCGTTGGTTGTATTAAATTCTTCCGTTACCGAAATACCAACACCTTGAGTATAGGGTGCGGTTTCGTAAATTAGGTTGTTGTTTGAACGGTTGTAAGCCTTAAATTGCAATTTTCCGCTAGGAACTAGTTTTACATTGATCTCAAAATCACCTACTATCTGGCTACTGTTTGTGCTGTATTGATTGGGGTTATTTCCGATGTTTCCGTTCAACGTAACCCGGTCGTTAAAAATCTGGGTGCTTAGTGCAAGTTCGATCTCGTCGTCGGTGATGCTGTTCCCAGGACGATAGTTTACGCCTACATCCCAGTTTTCATTTATCTGCGACAGCCAGTTACTTAACTGGTTTGAAAAAAGTTCGCTGGCGGTTGTTCCAAACATATTGGGGTTTTGAGCCTGGTAACTGCCTTGTTGCGTGTATTCAGGTGAATAAAATTTTCCCAATACAATTAACGAAAGTATTTGTTTGTTCAATTCGTCGTCGGTACTAATATACTGGCCAATTAGGTCTTTTACAGGTTCTTCAGCGGTTGGGAAGTTAATCTCAAAACCAATAGTTGGATTTGCCAACTCATCTTCCAGATGGATTACACATTCTACCTGAACACGCTGGTTGGGGTTCGTTTCGGGATGGCTTATTTTTAGGAAATCGTAAATAGATGCTCTTAACTTGTAAATTGCTTTTAAATCGATAACTGCGTTATACGGATCGCCCGACCAAACAATTGAACCTCCTTGTTCGATAGTAAAGCGCTTGTTGATTACATTTTGAAGCGTAAAAAGATAATCTCCTTTTGTTGGTTGGTAGTTTCCTGATAAGAATATATCGCCTTCTTCGTTCATCTGGAAAATAAGAATACCGTCTCCCTGTGCTTTTATAATGTCGCCTATTGTAGCATCGTAAATAAGTTGGATTTTTGCTTCAGGAGTTGCCTCAATTGCCAGATTCAAATTCAAATCGCTTTTCGCTTCCTTCTGGTTTGTAACAAAAAAGTCGGATTCTTCTTTTTGCTCCTCAGGCTTAATAAATTGAATGAAATCATATTGCTCAACTTCATTTTCACTTTCCATTGATATGCTTACATCTGTTCCCTGCAGTGTTGTAACAGAACCATTTAGTGAGATTTTATTGGCCCGACCAGTAATATCCAAACGCCCATCTACCACGCCAACGCCCCAAAACTTATCGTTGTCGCGCAAAGTAGTATTCAGCGCACGTATTTTGTTTGATGTCATGTCCAAGTCAAAAATCATGTTGTTGAAATTGGAATGAACTATCGTGCCGTTAAATCGTCCGGTATTGTTCCGGTCGTCATAAATTCGGATGTTGTCGAAAAGAATTGTATCGTTTCTGAAATAAACGCTGTCGCTGAAAGTATAGGGAATTTGAGTAACGTCGATGGTTAAGCCGGCATTGGCGCCCATCAGCGCTCCATTTAAAAGAATTTTATCTGCTGTTCCACCAATATTAACACTACCACTTCCGTAGCCCTGGAAATTTGAGAAATTGTTTCCGATAAAGGTTTCTAAAACAATTAAAGAAACACTGTCAACATCAACATCAAAGTCCAGTGCTTTTGTAGATGGTTGGTACGTTCCAAAAGCTTTCAGGCGGGTTCGGTTCTTTTGGGTTATTTTAAGTTCTGAGTCGATCAATGCCCGTTCGTTGTTCCATTTGCTGAGTAGCGAAACATTGCCCATTAAACGGTCTTTAAATGTGAAATCGCTGATTCTCAGATCGGACAAAAACATGGGGTTATCCGTTAAATTGGCAAAACCAAATGTTCCACTAGCAATTCCACTAATATTTAGTTCTTTGTTCAGGTAAGTGTCAAGATTTGAAAGATTGAAATTCATCATCTGCAAGCGGAGCAGATCCGTTTTGTCTTTTCTTATACTTCCGTTAATAGCTAGTACCTGATTGTTGTTGCTCATGTTAAAGCCAGACACAAAAACTGCCGACGAATCGATTTTAACATTAAAAGGAGTGATGTTCCAAAGAGTATCTGCAATAAATATTTTTGAGGCTTCTCCGCTTATGGCAATACTAGGATAATTAGTAGTGTCGGGCTTCGAAAAAACGGTTTTGGTATTTATTTCTCCACTGTAGGTTAGTTCATCGTAATTACTCCAGGATATACTGTTGTCTAAGATATCATTTTCAATTCTGGAGTCAATTTTAAAGTTGTACAGGTTCATTTCATTGGCAAAATGAATTTCCCCGAAGCGGAATTTCGAAGAATAGCTATCGCCAATTACTTTGTTCCCGATAAAAATATCGCGGCCAATGAGGTTGCCATACCGGATGCCTGGAATACTTCCTTCCAATTCAAATTCTTGCTTCTCCGAATCTACCTTTCCATATATTAAAAACGGTTTGTCGGTTTTTATTTCGGGGACAAAGATGTTGGCCAGCGGATTTATATCTTTTACTTCTAGCTTATAACTGAATTTATTTAGCGGCACCGAAGTTGGATTATCAAAGGGATACGAGGGAATAAAGCGGTTAACAATAGTTGTTAATGTTGGTAAGAATGATCTGAAATGGTAATCTCCTTCAATATTCAATTCAAAAAAATCAGAGTACAACTTTAAGGAGTCTGTTTGGCTCCTTTGGTTGGTTTGTAGTTTTATTCCGCCAAGCGCTATCTCTCCGTTTCTGTTTTTGTAATACCCGTCCCGCACTTCAATAGAGCCGTCCATATTGTCGATTTTGTCGCCACTAAATTTGGCTCTCATATTAAATGCCATTTCAGCATTTGGGAACTCATCGCTCAGGTTTAGGTTGCCCGGTAGCGCATGGTCAACATTTAACGTGAAATCGAAGTCAGGCATTACTTTGTTAAAATCAAACTGTCCTAAAAATGAAAATTTCACGTTTGGGTCATCAATGGCGAGCAAGCCGTCGAACATTTTATCCAGCAATATGCCATCAAAAGTAATGTCGCTATAAGTATAGTCGAGTAGGTTTATTTCGTTGATGTCTCCTTTAAAAACTCCGGATATTTTTTTATTTGAAAAGTTGTAGTTTCCATCGGCCGATCCAGAAAAAGTAAGGTTGCCGAGGTAGTCTTTCTTGAATAACTCACCCAAATTAAAATTTTCAGAAGATATATTCCCGCGATAGTAAATCGTACCTGATTTATCGGGAGCTACCAGAATATCTGTTTTTAAAGTACCCATTTGGCTTTGCAGCGTACCAAAGGTTACAAAGTCGGTTAAAAAGCCACTAAAGTTTCCTGTAAATGTTAATGTCCCGGCTTCATAAAAGCCATCAGGAAAGGTTAAATAACGTACTTCTGAATTATTCGGAAGCCGTATATTCGAAAGGTCAGTAAACGATGTCTGCGATTCTTTCAGGTCTATAAAAAGGTACATGTTTTCCGGATCGCGCGGTTCGTTGATGTAAAAGTCCATAACCGCCCGCGAATTATCTCCGGTTTCAAAAACGATGTTTCTTCCTTTCAGGTCGTTAATATTCCCATAAATTTCTCCCGAAAAATCTACAATTTGATCCATTCCCTCGAATCCAGGGAGCAACTCGCCAACCTCAATAAAACTTAAACGCGAATTTCCAACCTTAAAATTCAGGTTTAATGGTTTTGATATGGAGTCGTTTTCGTAGGGAAGTTGAAGGTTCAACGACGCATTGTTAATCTCAGAGTAGTGGCTTCTCAGGTCGCAATTTACAATGTTAATTTCACGAGGCTTAAATGTAACTTGCGCACTCAGATTCTGTAACTCGAGCCGCTTGCCGTCGTTCATCTTAAACTGATCGATATTGAAAGTTACCGAATCCGCTTCGCTTCTGAAATTTGTTACATCCAGGTTTAAATCGTCAACAAATACGCTACGCTTGTATTGTTCAGAATAATCGAAGTAATCAATGTCAACATTTTTAAAGTGGAATGATTTACAGCTTATTAACCAACTTCCAACTGAAGATTTCTGTCTTTTCCCTAATGCCTGAAACAGGAAGTTAAAATTGAAAACATTCGCAGTGTCCCTGTTAATGTTCAGTTTATTTCCGTTGAATTTAAGCTCATCGATGTTTAAAATTTGCTTTTTAAATTTAAGTGTATCGATGGTAGCTGTTACAGTTCTTGCAAAAAGTAAGGTGTCGTTTCCCTGGTCTTCAATAAGAAGGTCTTCCAGATTTAATTGGTTGAAGAACTTGATTTTTACATGACCAACCGAAATTTTGCTGTCCAGTTTCTCCGATAAAATGTTTGCAATATATTGTGTAATTCTGGTTTGGACCCAACTGTTTTGCAGCGCCAAATATCCGGTTCCCAACATTGCTACGAGCAATGCAAAAACAACAATGATTATTTTCCAGCCTTTTTTAATAATTTTGCAAATTTTAAGCGAACTTATATCTTTTTCAAGATTTAAAAGCAAACAAGCTAAGGGTTTTGTCAACTACCCTTTTTTAATAACGCAAAGATATAAACCAGATTGGTTTGTTCTTGTTTAATAAACGTTAATTGGAGTGTAAATTATATGTCGGAAAAAGGAATTACAATATTGGGAATTGAATCGTCGTGCGACGATACTTCGGCTGCAATAATCCGAAACGAGATGATTTTGTCGAACGTTGTAGCCAGCCAAAAAGTGCACGAAGAATACGGAGGAGTGGTTCCTGAGTTAGCCTCTAGAGCGCACCAGCAAAATATTATTCCGGTGGTTGATTTGGCAATAAAACGCGCCGGAATTGATCGTAAAGAAATTGATGCAGTTGCATTTACCCGTGGCCCGGGTTTGCTTGGTTCGCTTTTGGTGGGAACATCCTTTGCCAAAGGCTTTTCTTTGTCGATGAATATTCCGCTAATAGAAATTAACCATTTGCAGGGGCATGTTTTGGCTTTGTTTATTCGCGAAAAAGAGCTGGAGTACAATCCTCCAAAGTTTCCTTTTTTGTGTTTACTGGTTTCGGGTGGAAATTCGCAGATTATTTTGGTTCGCGATTATCTTGATATGGAAGTTATTGGACAAACCATTGACGATGCTGCCGGCGAAGCTTTTGATAAATGTGCCAAAGTGATGGGATTGCCTTATCCGGGAGGACCACATGTTGACCGCTTGGCAAAAGAAGGCGACCCGTTCAAATTTGAATTTTCGCGTCCGCGGATTCCCGGTCTGAATTATAGCTTTAGTGGATTGAAAACGAATTTCCTTTATTTTTTGAGAGACAATATAAAAGAGAACGAGAATTTTATTGAAGACAATAAGGCCGACCTTTGCGCGTCGTTACAACATACAATTGTCGAGATTCTTTTAAGTAAACTGAAAAGGGCTGTTAAAGAAACCGGAATTCGTGAAATTACAGTGGCCGGTGGTGTTTCTGCTAATTCGGGCTTGCGGAATGCATTGAGAGAGAATGCCGATAAATTTGGATGGAATCTTCTCATTCCGAAATTTGAGTACACGATGGATAATGCAGCAATGATCGCTATTACTGGTTATTATAAATACCTTAAAAAAGAGTTTGTTGGACAAAATGTAGTTCCTTTTGCCCGAACTCAATTGTAGCAGCCATCCATCTCTAATCAAATATTATGAAATTCGAGAAAACCTTGGTGCACGGGACACTTATTCAACGCTATAAGCGTTTTTTAGCTGATGTTAAGCTTGATGATGGAACAATTGTAACCGCGCATTGCACTAATTCCGGAACAATGAAAAGCTGCTTGGAAAACGGTGCGGAAGTCTATCTTACTCCTGTTGATGATCCCAGACGCAGGACAAAGTTCACCTGGGAAATGATAAAAATTAACGGTGATTGGGTGGGAATAAACACCGGAATTCCGAACATATTAGCTTACGAAGCTATTAGAAATGGCGAAATATCGGAATTAAGTGGATATACAAATGTGCGGCGTGAAGTGAAATTTGGGGATTCGCGTTTTGATGTATTTGCTGAAAATGATTCAGAAAAGTGTTTTGTTGAAGTTAAAAATGTGACCTTTAAAGAAGGTAACTACGCACTTTTCCCTGATGCAGTCACCACCCGTGGACAAAAACACCTGAAAACCTTAATGGAAGTGAAAGCGCAAAATATGCGTGCTGTAATGCTTTATGTGATCCAACGTTCGGATGTTTATACATTCGCACCCGCAATAAATATTGATCCGGCATATGCGGAAGCTTTAAAAGCTTCTGTTGAGGCCGGTGTTGAAGTGCTGGCAATTCAGGCAAAAGTTACTCCTATGGAAATCCGATTAGCAAAACAACTTCCGATAGAAATCTGATTCTGTCGTTTATTTTTCTTCCTTTTCAGGAACTTCAACAATATCGCCGTAATACGAGATATTTTGCCGATTAAGGCTGTTCACGTTTAATGAAGTTGATCCGTTTTCTGAAATCTTAAAGGTGTAATTCAGTATATCACTTTTATTTTTTGCGCTAAACTTGATCATCCAGCCATCTCTTTTCCATTTTTCAATAGAATAGTCGTATATGTCTGTTTTGAAAGTCATTGGAGAATCTGTTGTCCCGTAATCAACCCGATATGCTCTTCCATAATAGGGCAAGTAAGAATCCACTTCCTCATCTTTCAACGTAACGCTGTAGGGAGTAGTTAAACTTTTGCTTTTCCCTTGCATTGGAATCATTTGTATAGCTTCAAACTGCCATGCTTCAGCTTTAATTAATTCCTTTGTCTTTTCAATTTTTTCAGTTTCCCGGGCTGCCTTTTTCTCTTTTTTGCTCATCTCCTGCGCACTAAGTACTGTAACTGAAAGTACAAGAGTGAGAATTATTAGTAAGTGTTTCATGGCTCTAGAATTTTTTATTGTTTTAAATTACCTTGACCTTAACAAGATCACAAATTATTAACGATGCTTTGGTTGATATAAATACGGCTAAAGCGTTAAAAAAGTTAAACCATATTATTAGTTTTGACCTCCATATCAGAATCGATAAATCAAATTAAAAAGTCTGCTACTAATGCAAATTGTTAAGATAGGAAAGAATTTAGCAAAAAGTATTCCACAACTGAAACTCTCGTGTATCGAATGCAGCGTTGAGGTTTCGACAAAAAGCAATGAGCTTTGGGGTAAAGTACAGGCGAAAATTGATGAGTTGAATCAGACGATTAAGGTAGAAGAGATTAGTCAAGTACCAACAATCTCATCATCCAGAAAGGCCTATAAAATTTGCGGAAAAGATCCTGCCCGTTATCGACTGTCAGCGGAAGCCTTACTGCGAAGGGTTGTAAAGCGAGGAGAATTGTACCAGGTAAATAATGTGGTAGATTGTTTAAATCTTGTTTCAATAAGTACGGGATTTTCGATCGGTGGATATGATGTTTCTAAGATAAAAGGCGAAGCTGTTTTTGGTATTGGAGAGAAGGATGAACCGTATGTTGGGATAGGCAGAGGAGAGCTGAATATTGAGTTTATGCCTGTTTTTCGTGACGATGAAGGTGCTTTTGGAACACCTACAAGCGATTCTGTAAGAACAAGCGTTACTGATGAAACAAGGCGATTTCTGATGATAATTATTGATTACGGAGCTTCTGATTTGTTGGATGAAGCTACAGAACAGGCTGTTGGCTTGCTACAGGAATATGCTAGCGCTACAGATTTTCAGGTTCAGACAATAGGATAAAACAAACGGTTTGGTGTGAGATATGGAACAGCCAATCCAATAAAAATATTACGATGAAAGGTTTTGCAAAATTGATGTTGCGCTTACTTAAGTGGACACCGGTTTACGAAGGAATTCCGGAAGTAGAAAAGTGTATTATAATTGGGGTTCCGCATACCAGTGCATGGGACTTTGTTATTTCCTGGCTTTATTATGCTTCCGACGGGCGACGGGCGAATATTCTGATTAAGAAAGAATTTTTTTTCTGGCCCTTGGGCTATTTTATACGAAGAATGGGCGGGCTTCCGATCGACCGTTCAAAGGGGGCAAATGTAATTCGTCAGACTATTCAGCACATGAAAGAAAATGATCATGTTCATCTTGCACTTACGCCGGAAGGCACACGGAAATTAACAAAAAGGTGGAAAGCCGGCTTTCATATTATTGCCAGAGAAGCCGGTATTCCGGTTTATCTTGGAGCTTTCGACTGGGGGAGAAGAGAGATCAGCATTAAAGATCGTTTTGAGTTAACAGACGATGTTGATGCCGATATTAAGCGCATGAAAGACTATTACCGTCAGAGAGGAGTGAAGGGCAAATTCCCTGAAAATTTTACTACCGACTATTAATTGTTATTAATTACCCCTAAAAGAGAACTTAGCAGATTGTCGACTGGATTTAAATATTGAATTTCAGTTTATTGGTTTATCTGAGCATGGAGTAAGGCAATAATTTGCGAAGAGTTTTGTCCGGGATTTTTGGAAAAGATATTATTTAAACTCCTTCCAAATTGGTCATATGATCAATCCTTTTGCTGTTTATTTCGTTATACCTTTACATAAAAATCATTATTAACCTTTAAAATCGATAGTTATGGCTTTTAAATTACCAGAACTCCCATATGCAGTAAATGCCCTGGAGCCTGTAATCAGTGAGAAAACAATCAATTTTCATTATGGAAAACATCATCAGGCGTATGTAAACAACGTGAATAACCTGATTGAAGGAACCGAGTTTGAAAATGCAAGTCTTGAAGAAATCATTCAAAAAGCTGATGGTGGGATTTTTAACAATGGTGCACAAGTTTGGAATCATACCTTCTATTTTATGCAGTTTAGCCCCGACGGTAAAAAAGAACCTGTGGGCGAGTTAAAAGCAGCAATTGATGCCAAGTATGGTTCGTTTGATGCTTTTAAGGAGGCTTTCTCGAAAGCAGCAGCAACTTTGTTCGGGTCAGGTTGGGCGTGGTTGGTTGTTAATGCTGCCAACGAACTGGAAATTGTACAAACAAGCAATGCAGGTAACCCAATGCGTGATGGACTGAAGCCTTTGCTTACTTGCGATGTTTGGGAACATGCTTACTACCTGGATAAACAAAATGCACGTCCGAAATACATTGAAGAATTTTGGACAATTTTGGATTGGGAAGTTATTTCAAAAAGATTTGTTTAAAAGTAAATCGGAAAAAATGAGTACAGAAAAAGTGTTGGATGCTTTGCAGTCGGCAGGAAAGCCAATGAAAGCCGGAGAAATTGCTGAAGCCGCAGGAATTGACAAAAAAGAGGTGGATAAAGCAATGAAGGTGTTGAAAGCAGAAGACAAAATTGTTTCTCCGAAACGTTGTTTTTGGGAACCGAAATAAGATTTCTTGTTTTCGCTGAAAGGAGGCTGCTTTTAAAAGGTAGCCTCTTTTTTTGTTTCAGATTAACCTTAAAATACGACCAGAGAGCTAATCGTTATTATCTCTTTTTTTCTTTCTTCTATACCAAAAATAGGTGATTACGATAAGTATAGGTATAACAATAAACAGGATAACATTAAAGAGGTCGAGATTTATTGGTTCAGGATTGCCATAAGGTACACCACTTGGCGCCTGAGCAAACAAAGTTGTGCATGTCACTGAAAGTATTAACGCAAAAACCAGCCTTTTGAACATATTTTGTATTTTCTCCATACTTATACAGCAAATTACTACCGGATATTGTTTAGTCAGAGAGGCCTGATTTCGCCAGTAAGTCTGGCTTTTTTAGAAACTTGTAACTTGGGAATTGAAGGCTATCTGCCAATGATTGGGTTGAGCTTTTTCCACATCTGGTTATGGAAAAGTATGGGAACGGCAGCATCATCAGGTGCTTCTCCCATGCGCACTACAACCAGGTTGAGGCTTGGCACAACTCCTAAAAACTGGCCGTTTTTTCCGGCAGCTAGGATAAGGTCGTCGGGGGCGTCAGGTGCCAGTTTCGAGTTAATCGTAATTGCAAAACCTGGAGCAATTAACTTGTTTTTGCCGTTTAACCACCATAAATATCCATAGGCCGGATTAAGGTCTTGTGATGTGTTTGTCATTTCTGTGAAATATTGTTGGTCGGTCAATACCGCGGTTTGCTTCCAGATGCCTTTGTTTTGAATAAGCAGTCCGAAACGTGCCATGTCGCGCGGTACACTCCAGTATACGTTATTTTCTCCATCGAAAATCCAGGTGCCGTTCATCCCAGTTGGGGATTCCAACTTTTGGTCGGTGTATTCATGGTGGCTTATTCCTGTAGCCTGCGAAATCACATCTTTCAATAGGGTGTAAGGAGCGTTGTGGTAAAACCACTGCTCTCCGGCATCGGCTTTATATTGAAGGCATTCAGGATCTTTACAGTATGTGTCGGAGACGGTGTAGTCCAATCCGGTAGTCATTGAAATTTGATGCTTAATAGTAATAAGATTTTCTTTCGCGGCCGGCAGTGATGTCCATCCATCACCCAAATAATCAGATGTTCTATCGTTGATGTTGAGGTAGCCTTCCTGTTGGGCAATCCCGATTAGAAAAGCCGAAAGTGTTTTTCCGGCTGATGCCCAGTACCACTGAGAATTTGCTGTGAAATTGGCGGTGTTCAAAATGTTTCTTCCCCAGTATTGTTCAATAACAATTTTGCCGTTGTGAAGGACAATAAAAGCCCGCGTACCGTTTTCTTCTAAAAAGCTGTAAAGATTGTCCAGGTTGTTGGTATTCCAGTTTAAATTTTCAGGTGTTGTTGTTTGCCATTCTGAAGTTGTGTTGGATGGAAAATACAGTTGACTATCGTTGGGTGTGGGATCATGATCATTGTCTTTGCTACACGAAAAGAGGAACACCGCAATTGAGAGAATGGAGAGGAGGTAGTGTTTCATTTTATTTCGAACTCAATAAGTTGTAAAATCCTATCAATTCTGGCAGTCAACGGAGTGTAATGGTTTGTTTCTGTTTTTATTCCGCTTAAGGCATAAAGCAGTACTACGTTTTCAAATTCTTTTGTTTGAAGCACCGGAATATTGCTGCGCGAAGTTCCGCCATCCTTTAATTGCATTTCCTTTAGGGCAACTCCCGATCCTTCAAGAATGGTGCGTATGCTGCCTGATTCAGATCGGAATATATCAACCACCATTTTTCGCTGTTCCCGCAATCCTGCTTCTTGTCGGTGGATACCCTGTATTACTGATTCCCACGCCGCAAGTTCCTGCCTAAGTGTTGGATTTGAAATATATTTCAGGTAGCCCGTGCTTATTACTTCAGTAAGTAGCGAATTGTTTGGATTGTATGCAATTTCGTACGAAAATGCATTAAACAGCAGGTTCGATAAGGTTTTCTCGTCCGGGAATGAATCGGTTGCGATAAAATTGGCTAGCTTTTGGGCATCTTCGTAGTTCAGGCGGTTCGTCTCAATCAGTGTTTGTAGTTTGTTCTTGTTCTGCTCAAATTCACTTTTCAGACCAGTTAAGTAAACCTGCTCCATTCTTTTTATCTTGCGCAGTTCGTTGTTGTTATCAATAGTAATTGCTATTAAAATACCGATAACAATTAAGATGATTTCCCCAAGTGCATATAAAATATAGTGAGTGAATTTTCCTTCACTAAACAGTTTTTGCCTGATTTTATAAAAAAAGCGAATCATAGAATTAAAAACACTTTTTATGTGACTTAGTTTTGTATCCGCACTTTATTCAATCTCGATACCTACCGGGCAATGATCGGAGCCCATAATTTCATTTAAAATGAAAGCATTTTTAACCTCGGGAATGAACGACTTACTTGCAAGAAAATAATCGATCCTCCAGCCTACATTCTTGCCTCTTGCTCCGGCACGGTAGCTCCACCACGAATATTTATCAGCAATGTCGGGATTAAAATGTCGGAATGTGTCTACAAAACCTTCACTCGTAAAGCGATCCATTCCGTCAATTTCTTCCTGCATATAACCGGCCGATTTATTGTAGTTGGCTTTTGGCCGGGCCAAATCTATTGCTTTGTGCGCCACATTAAAATCGCCACAAACCACAACTGGTTTAGTGCGCTCCAGATTCTTCAGATAATTAAAAAATTCAATGTCCCAGTTTTGCCGGTATTCAAGCCGTTTTAAATCGCTTCCAGAATTTGGAACGTATACATTTACCATGTAAAATTTTTCGAACTCAAGTGTAAGAACGCGTCCTTCTTTATCGTGTTCCCAAATGCCAATATCACGGGTTACGGAAAGTGGCTTTACTTTGGTAAGAGTTGCAGTTCCCGAATAGCCTTTCTTTTCTGCCGAATTGGAATAAATATGATAACCATTTAGCTCTGCCAGTGTTTCGGCAACCTGATCGTCCTGCGCTTTTGTTTCCTGCAGGCAAAGTACATCGGGATTCATCACCGGAAGATCTTCGAAAAAGTTCTTTTTGGCTACAGCTCTAATCCCATTAACATTCCACGAAATAAGTTTCATTTTATTGAATATATGTTTCCCGAAAGATAATAATTCAAATCGAACCATCAGACAGAATGATTCGTTGGACATGAAAAAAGCCGATCAGAGATGATCGGCTTTTACCATATTTTGGTGAAATAGCTTGTTCTTAGAACGAAAATCCAAGTTCGAGTTCAAACTGATTCATTTCTACTTCGATGGTTTGGCCAGAAGGAGGATCCATTGGGTTAGGACCTTTTACGCTGCTATTCATTGCGTAATTCATAGCAAGATGGATTTTATTTCCTTTATTGCCAACAGCTTTTGAAACACCAAGTGCAACCTGGTTTTCGATAACACCCGGAGCCAAAATGTTAAACATTACTTCTGACTCAGGAACCGGATTTTTACCGAACGATGCACCACACCTGAATTCCCATGTATCAATTCCGGCATAGTTTAAACCAACTTTGTAAACCATAATGTTATCCCACCCAAAACCTGCGCCTTCATCGCCACCAAGCTGGCTTTGCATAAGGTTTGGGAGCATTGGATTTCCGATAGCGTTTATTTTGTTGTAGCAAATTCGTTTTGCATCAGCAACCAACGTCAGGTCTGATAAAAATTCCCAAGAGATACCGGCAGTCCAACTTGATGGAATATCGAAATCGCCTTGCTCTGCGAATAATCCGGCATAATCGTCAAATTCGCTCATGTATACTTTAGATTGATAGGTAACACCAACTGAAAAGTTATCGGTTAGTTGTCCGTAATAACCCACTTTAAATCCAAAGCCAATGCCACTATCTGTTCCATTTCCAGACAAAGCTGTTGGATCTGAAGAGAAATTTGCGAATGAGGCAAGCCCTTTGGCTTCAAAATATTGGTATGAAACAACACCTGTTAACCCAATACTGTGTCTTTCGCCAAGTTTGTGGGCGTAGGTAAAGTTTCCGAATAGCTGTGCCAGGTTTACTCCTGTAGTTTCCGAACTTTGGTCGTAAAACGTTGCAGTGGGGTAGTTGGTATTCATTCCGCCATTTCCAAAAAGAGTTGCAGAAATACTCGCTTTTTCACTTAGCATCCAGTTTGCACCGATAGAAGGCATCAGGAATAATTTGCTGTCGCTTTCAATTGTTCCGGGCATTAAACCAAAAGTTCCTTCAATACCTGATGGAGCTCCACTTACTGTATACTGTCTGTTTGGATTGAAGAAATCTACTCCAATTTGATACTGTTTTCCCAAAAATACGGTTGCTGCAGGATTGCCGTTAATCAGCGACCCTTCGTAAAACGCGATTCCGGCTCCGGCCAAACCTTTACTGATGGTTCCATAACCTGTAGTAAAATATCCATCAGTAGCATAAGAATTTTGGGAAACAAACAAGAATGCTAATAGTACATAGCATAGCCTATACATAGTTTTTTTCATGATAAAATTAGATAATGGTTTTTCAGTGTGCTAAAGTAGAAAAAGAACTTAAAAAGTCGTGCGCTCAGTCGGTTAAAATTATTGACATATGTCAATAGATGGATGAGGCCGCTAAAGAACATTCCGTTAAATCTTATAATACTGGCACTTACTTTTATCTATAATCGTTCTGAATTATGTAATTTTATTTTTGGATAGAAAATTTTAGAAAATGGAGAATTATTGCAGTTCAGACAAAAGCAAAAAATTGAGTAAAAGAGACAGGCGAGACATGATCCAGTTTATTAATTTACAACTGGCGTCTTTAGGTCAACCCTTGTTTATTGATAATTCAGATTCAAGTAAGAAGTTAGCAAATGCTAAATTCCAGGCACTTACCGAAGGGCTCATTAACAGTTTTAGGGAGAAATCGCGTTTGTTGAGCAGGCATCTTTCACCTGTTGACACACGTATCCAGAATTTTATCGATGACTACTTGAAGGAAGTTAATTTCGATAAGACTAATCGCCTGCCTAAAGGTACATTAGTGTTAAACCAAAAGGGAATGGCTCGTGAGTTGAGTTTACCCCCAAACGGGAATGAATTTAAAAGCGATTTGTTAAGTTCTTACAGATTGAAGCAGGGGATTTTAAATAATCCTGCGGCCGATAGAAGAACCACTAAAGGAACATTTCATATTGTACGCGGTGGTTTGCCGGTTCCTCCCGATAAGAAAGAAGTACCCAAAATTACGTTTGCACATTTATTGCATTCGGCACTTAATCCCGACGATGATTTAAAGTTGTTGCCATTTACTGCAAATCAGGATAAGTCTGCGAAAGTAATGGTTTCCTTGCTGCTTCGTCCGGTAGTTTGTCCCGAAGTAAAAGGTGTGATTAGCGAAAAAAGTATGGAAATTCGCTTTTTTGCGCCGGGAAGCCTGGTAAGTAACCTCGACTTTGTTGAAACAATATTTGGTAATGCCGGCGACCATAACCTGGCAATTAACGATGCAGCACTTGATGTGGAGCACTGGACCGGACATACTGGGTGTATAATTCTGGCTCCGCAGCTAACCAAACTTAAAAAGAAAGATGTTGGTTTGCCGCATTACGACGATGCATCGCCACGCCAGAAGAAAGACGGCATGTGTTGGAAAGATGAAAATGAATTGTACAATGATGGCTCAGCTTTCAAATTAACTTGTCGTGATGAACGTGGGGTTGTCGTAACTTTAATTGCTGACAATTACTACGGATATTCAAAAAAAGAAATTAAAACGCAGATAAGTTATTCGGCTAATCTTTATGGTTTGGTTGAGGAAGAGCACTCTGGCGGCGCGATTGCTTTCCCGCGTGGAAACATGAGCGACAGTGTTTTCGGAACCAACTTCACCAACAAATTTAACCAGCCTTATTCTTTTGATGAGGTAAAGAAATTGTTGGGCGATAAAATTGAAGTAAAAGAAGGCAACTACGCGGTTGACAAGAAATATTGTGATATCGTTTACATTCCTGAAAATGCAGACATTGAAATAGAGAAAAGCGCAGTTTCGTGGACGTACAAAGGCAAAGATTACAGTCTTAAACTTTCACCACAAAAAGTATATGTACATCCAACTGGCCATAAATTCCAGTTGGTAAAACATCCTACACAGTCGATGTGGCGGATAATCGATACCGCTCCGGAAGGAATGTTTTGTCATAAACCAAGTACTGTTTCGGGTGGTGGTAAATCCGAGATTTCTAAATCGATGCAGAATGCCGTAAAATACGGATCGTTTTATATCGAGAACCTGGAAGAAGCCGAAAATATGGTTGATGATATCATTAACTACGATTATTCGAACCGTTGGAAGAAGATGATTCCGGGATCGCAGTCGCGTTCGTTTTTAAGTAAAGAAAGAACATTGGGGTCGGCAGTTAAGCTGTTAACTCCTTCAGATCAGTACAATAAAGAATACAACCATTTTCTGACGCAAATTCCCGAATATGTGCGTACTCTGGCCTTCTTTGTAAAAAGGCATTATCGCGGACACGAGGAATTAGGATTGAAATGGCGTGAGTTGTTTAATGTGGAAATTGTAAATGGCCGGCCGGGTAATGTATTGCGTTACAAACATAATCCTATTACAGCAAGTTATGTTCGTATCGGTTTCAACCAGGAAGGCAGATGGTATTTGCACAAACTTCGTTCGGACTTTGTTCCGAGTTTGAAAATTCAAACTGAAGATGATATTTCGGCTACAATTACAGTTCCTTCGAAACAGTTGAATGACTTAAATGCTGAGTATCAGAATAAAAGTGTGAAACTGGTAGCCAATTGCGAAAGCTATCTTTTCCAACGTCCGGATGAGGCCGTAATTCGTGGTTACGATAAAGAAGCTGAAATGGAAATTGTGGATAACAATACTTTCCTGACCAATTATGAGCCACTTAGCAAGAAAAATGCACAGGAATTGTTGGACAATGCCATTAGTTTCGAGAAATATACTGAACCGGTTAAGGAGTTTATTACTTCAGTTGCCGAAAGCGAAATTGATCATTATTTTGTAACTCCTTCGCACACAAGAATCGTGGATGGAGAGCCTACAAAGAATCCACGTTATTTGCAACGTAATATCTTTAAAAACGAAACGCAGGATTCTTACCTTGGTGAAATCGGTGTTCGTTTGCACCGTAAGGTTAAAGCAAAAGATCCGGTACACTGGCCTGTAAATGCTGTGCTTCCGGGACGACGCAATAATCCGGCTGATAAAGAAGCCGGAATCCGTCCATTGGCAGTTTATAACCCTATTCATTACCAGGAACTGCCTGAGTTGTTTATGGACTTTATTGCCAGTATTACAGGTAAATCACCGTCAACAACAGGTGCGGGGCTCGAAGGTGCTTTAACAAAAGGACCGTTCAATATGCTGGTTCCAACTTCTGATCTTAACAATGCATTGCTTTCGTATATTTTAACCGGATACCAGGGCTTCAGTTCTGCCGCCGGATATATCGGAAGCGAAAACCGTTTCGATCACGATATCAGTATTCTTATTCCTGAGATTTGGGCCAGATTGGTTCCTGAAGATCGCGATGCTAAAGAGTTGATCAAGAATGGTTGTTTGGAGAAACTGGAAGATTTCGAGTATAATGGCAAAAAAGTACTGGCAAGTCGTTTGGGATACCGGATTACAGAGAACTTTGCTTTCCGCTGTATGAATCGCTTGTTTGACGAACCGTTGGCTGTGTTCAACGAGCACATGTTAAAGCCTGAATTGCAGGGAATGGAAGATTATGTTGACGGAATCAATAATATTACCGAAGCGATGCAACGCGCCGCGCTTCCATATTTCGAAGATGGAAGTGTTGAAGCTGCTATTCCTCCATTAAAAGTGCTGTTGCACGTAATGGCATATGGCAATTACGAGGGTAAGGATATTAATGATCCGGAATTGCGTAAAATGTTTGAACGCGACGAAGTGCTTAAAAGCGATTGGTATAAAGCACGCCTTCAGTTGAAACAAAGTAAGGATATTGCTTTTTATACAAGCCAGGTAGAGTATTTGGAAGAGTTTATGGCAAATCCGGAAAATGATATTCTTGTAGCAGAAATGAACATTGCAGAGCGTTTGCAAAAAGCTAAGAATGTACTGAAAGTAGTGGAATCAAAACAATATCTTACTGATTTGGTAGGAACTATTGGGGCCGATCCGCTTTTCAAAAAATAAACTGTTTAAGATTAGGTAAAGTTAAAGGGTGTTGTTTGGTAATACAGGCAGCGCCCTTTTTTTTGAATGTTGTTTTCTATTTTGATTATCCATTCTATGTCATCACTAATATTTAGCACGTCATGCTGAACTTGTCTCAGTATCTCTTGTGTTTAATAATCAGTTATTTGTAAGAAAAACCCTAAAACAAGTTCAGGGTGACGTGCTGGTTGTGACTAATTGCGGACATTCAATTTTTTATTTCCCGTTTTTCAGAAGGTGCTCAACAAAAAAATAATATTTTCATGAAAAATGTAACTATTCTTCTTCAGCATTACTAAATAGAAAAAACCAAAGAAAATTGAGCAAGGAAGAGAAATTTAACGCCATAGTTTCTGAAAATAGTGAGCGGATCCGGAATATTTGCAGGTACTATAATTCGAATGCCGAAGATCAGAAAGATATGTACCAGGAAGTGTTGGTTAATATCTGGAAAAGCCTCGACAGTTTCAGAGGAGATTCGGCATTAAGTACCTGGGTTTATCGTGTTGCAGTAAATACCTCGCTAACTTTTACCGGCAAGGCTTTCAGGCATATGAAACTTATTGTGAATAGCGAAACTACGAACCTGAATTCAATTTTAGATGATGAAAATCTTAACGAGAAACTCGTTCAGGAACAGCTGCTTGAGCGGATGCAATCGGAGTTGAATCAGCTTTCGGTAATCGACAAAGCGCTTATCTCGTTATTGCTGGAAGGACTGTCGATGAAAGAGATTGCCGAGGTAATTGGCATCACTGAACCGAACGTTAAGGTGAAGATTCATCGGGTAAAATCACATTTAAAAGAAAAGCTGAAAGGAGAACAGTTATGACAACAAATGAACTAAATACCAACCTGGAGCAGGTTACCGGAAAATTGAAAAAGGAAGACTCAAATTATGCAAGGATAGTAAAAGCGGTACAAGTTTTTTATTGGATTTTTATTCCTCTATTTGTCTTTAAAACTATACGGGTGTATAGTGATTCTGGTGATTTAAAAGACATTATTAGTGGCGCTTGTATTACATTGGCCTTTTTAATTATTGCACTTACATTCGGGAAATATTACAAAGAATATAAGTATGTTGATTATTCTTTACCTACACTAGAGATGCTAAAGAAGGCGGCTTATCGGTATGAGCCCTTGCAGAAAAGGTCGGCTTGGGTTTTGGTTGCTCTGGTATTTATGGATATTGGCCTTATTTTCGATTGGACGGATGCAAATACCTCAGTACTTCATTCGCAGCTAATATTCCTTAGCGGTATATTGATTGGTGTTGTAATCGGAATGATATGGTGGTACATACAATACAAGCCTTTGCGAGACGATGCTTTAAGGTTGATAAAAGAATTAGAGTGTTAGGAAACTATATCTTATTGGTGAATTGATCTATTTTTTTGTGTTTCGCGTTGTTAGGTATTTCATGTGTAATAATTGATATCTGTTTTATTAGTGTGAAATTTATGTTGTCGAATAAGAGGTTAAATTGTCATATCGGGAATTGGCATTAGTTTTAACAATAACATTCAAAATCATTTTTACGATAATTCCAGATTTTAAGAGATAGATATCGAATTCTTTGGGTATTTATTTCTTACTTTGCATAATTATACAAATCCCTTGTAGAAGATGTTATATTCACTAATGCAAACCACTTACTTATTATGATACAGAAGGACCCGATCAGAAAATTTTCAGTTCAGTTAAGTTTTGAAGAAATTCGCTTACCCCCTTTCGAAGATATTTTAATCCTTGGTAAGAAATGCCCGCAGGGTAAAATTGGAGTGTTTCAATCATTTGAACTTTTGGTTCCGAATGAATTTGAAGCATTCGAAATAGAAGATGATGCTGTTGGAACTGTTTTTATAAGCAAAAGAGTTTTAAAGAAAATAGAGAAGGATAAAATTGTTGCCATTCTAAAGAAGAATGTATTTCCGTATATCTCAGAAGGAGAAATCTTGAAAGTAGATCTGAAATTAAGAATATTTTATGATTCAATAGAAGGTGAGATCTAATGGATTTAAAGAAGTATATGATAAATACCTATCCAACGGTTGGACCGTTCGAGGGTGTTAATGCTATTACAGATCTTTTGCTGGAACACCAATATCTGGTTGTTGTTGATAAAGAAAAGTTTTACGGAATATTGACAGCTTCTGATATTGTTGAACGCCCGTATAGAATTGTCGCAGATTGCATTACTAAGAAGCAGAGCGTGACTGCAGAAGATACTATTGTTGATATATTTGATAAGTTTCTTTCGAACCGATCTTGTGCTTTACCGGTAATGGATGAAGATGAACTTGTAGGGGTTATTGAGAAAGTACATATTGCAAAAGCCCTGGAAAACCGGGTTGTTGAGTTGTATGATAAATCATTAATATCAAAAAAGGTAAAAAAGTATTATTTAAATAATCTGTCGCACGAAATTAGGACTCCCTTAAATGGAATTGTTGGCCTTTTAGATATTCTTTCCAATTATGATATAGAAGATACCACATACCGTGACAAGGATGTTTTTGATGTCATAAAAAAATCTACTGATCGATTTTTGAAAGTAATGGACGATTTGGTAGAACTGTCTTTGTTGTATGCCGGCGAAGATGTTAAAATAAGTAAGACTGACATTGTGGTTAATGAAATTCTTGCCGGTCTTGAGGCGTTTTTTCATCAGTTGCCATTGCCGGAAGACCGAAAGGCCAAAGTTATTTGCTTAAATGCCGAAGAGGTTGTAAGCATTTGTACCGATGGCCGGAGGTTAAGGCGTATTATGTTTCATTTAATAGACAATGCCATAAAATTTTCGGAAAATAACACCGCTGTTTATGGTTTTGAAATGGAGCCGGGAGAAGAAGATATAAGATTTTTTGTTAGAAGCGAAGATTCAGAAATTTTCAAAAATAATAGAGAAAGGATGTTTGATCTTTTTGATAAACAGGATAAGATTGGGAAAGAGTTGAATTCGGGGCTGGGAATAGGCTTGCCTTTAGTAAAAAAATTGACCGAACTGCTCGGAGGACAAATTTATGTTGAATCAGAAAATAGCATGATTACTTTCTTCGTAAAAATTCCGCTTAAGCAGTAGTTGAAAAATGTAGCTCGAGAAATGTGTTTGGAAACGAGGCACGTGTTTAGAAAAGCAAATGTAATTTTCTTTTCGTATTTACTTGGATATTTGCTCCAAACCCTGAACTTTGAACACTAAATATTGAAATGAATTGATGGAACGTTTCCTTTCGCAGTGTGCTAGGTACATTTTTGAAAAACATGCCGGTAGTTTGCAGAATATTTGCCTGGTTTTTCCAAACCGGAGATCGGGGGTGTTTTTTACATCGTATCTGCAAAAACAGATTGAAACGCCGGTAATCGGGCCGCAAGTAACAACGGTTAACGAGTTAGTGCGCAGTTATTCGGATTGGAACAGCGGCGAAAAACTGGAACTGATTTCCATTTTATACGATGTTTTTTGCAAGCATACTAAAAGCACAGAGTCGTTCGACGAATTTTATTTTTGGGGTGAAATTCTTTTGGCCGATTTTAATGATATCGATCGCTACCTGGTAAATGCAAAAGACCTTTTTACAAATATTACCGATTTAAAGGAAATTGAATCGATTTTTGATTACTTAACCGACGACCAGAAAAAAGCACTCGAACAGTTTTGGGGAAATATTGCTGCGTCTGATAAAACAGCATTTCGCGAAAAATACATTTCTATTTGGGATAAGCTTTACCCGATTTATGCGGAATTTAAACAGCAGCTCAGGCAAAGTGAACAGGCGTTTCCGGGAATGATTGACCGCGATGTGGCTGAACGCGCAAAAGAAGGAGTGCTTCCTTTCGATTTTCAGCAATATTATTTTATTGGCCTAAACGCGCTTAACAGTTGCGAAATTCAGTTGTTTGATGCTTTGCAGAAAGTTGGAAAGGCTACATTTCTTTGGGATTACGACAGTTCTTATTTAGATGACGATCAAAATGAAGCTGGTTATTTTCTGCGACAAAACTTGCGCAGGTTTCCCGCACCCGAAGATTTTGATTTAAATACCACCGTTTTTAGTCAACGGAAGCAGATTAAACTGGTTGCAGTTTCTTCGATTTACGGACAAGCACAGGAGATTCCACTATTTCTTGACGATACTGCAAAAGACTATAAAAAGCAGTTTGACAATACAGCTGTAGTTCTGGCCGACGAATCATTGCTTTTCCCTGCACTTGGCGCAATTCCCGAAAATATTGGTACCATAAATATTACCATGGGGTATCCGGTGCGGAATTCGGTGGTGTATGGTTTTATGCTTTTGTTGGTTAATTTGTTGAAAAACAAGAGAAAAGAAAAGAATGGGCACACGGCTTTTCATCGTTATGTTACCGATGTTTTGAATCATCAGCTGCTTGGCGACCGCGAAAAAGAGAAAACGGCAGAGTATGTGACGATGCTGAAACAAATGAACCGGATCAGTGTCGATCTCAGCGAAATTGATTTCTCACCTTTGCATCGCCAGATTTTTTCGTTGCCGGAAAAAACAGATGATTACAGCCGCTATTTTTTATCGGTTCTCGGAATGTTGTACCATCAGCAAAAAGAAAGTGGCGATTTGATGTTGCTGGAGTTGATTTATTCGATTTACCAGGCCATCGAGAAATTGGATGCTGTTGTTCGAAAGGCGTTGGAAAAACATCAACATCCTTTAACCGAAACGATTTATTTCAGGTTGTTTTCTCAATACATCGGGCAAATTTCTGTTGCTTTTGAAGGCGAGCCGCTAAGTGGTTTGCAAGTGATGGGGATTCTGGAAACCCGCTGCCTCGATTTCGAAAATCTCATTATTCTTGGCTTGAATGAAAATAAGTGGCCCCGTAAATTTACTGCACCTTCTTTTATTCCTTTCAATATTCGTAAAGGTTTTGGCTTGCCGGGTATTGACGAGCAGGATGCTATGTATGGCTATTATTTTTACCGGTTGATTCAGCGTGCAAAAAATACAACTGCAACTTATAGTGTGGTAAAAGAAGGTATCGGAACCGGCGAACTGAGTCGATATGGTTACCAGTTGCAATACGATTCGGTGCATAAACCAGAAATGCTCAACCTCGATTTTGTGTTTGCCAACGATCCGGTTGAATCAATTAATATTCCGGGATCGAAAGACATTGCGCAGCGTTTAGTTGAAAACAACACCGAAAAACACCCGTTATCGCCGAGTGCTATAAATACTTATCTGAATTGTCCACTTAAATTCTATTTTCATTATGTGGTGAGGTTGCCCGAACCCGATGAAGTTAAGGAAGAAATTGACGGAGTGTTGTTTGGCAATATTTTTCATGATAGCATGGAAGAACTTTATAGCGGTTTTGTTGGCAAAGAGATTGATAAGTCGGATTTGGAGCAGCTGAGCAAGAACCGTATGTTGATCAACAATGAAATAACCAAACAGATTGCACGGCACTATTTTAAACAAGAGCCGCCGTTTAAAAAAGCGATAGTACTAGAGGGTAAATCCTTGTTGATATTCGAAAACATTAAAACATATCTGTTTCAATTAATCCGTCAAGACATGGATTATGCGCCTTTTAAGGTGGTAAGTTTGGAACAAAGCTACAAACGCCGGTTCGAAGTAAATGGGCAACAATTGTGGGTTGGTGGTAAAATCGACCGCATAGATGAAAAGAACGGGAGAATTAGGGTTCTCGATTACAAAACCGGCAACGTAAAATATCTATCGGCGCCAAGCGTAGAGGATATATTTGAGCGCGATGCAAAAGACCCTAAAAAGGAAATTTTACAGGCGCTTATTTATTGCTGGGGATTAACAGAACAAATGCCCGAGACAGATATTCAACCAGGAATTTACAGCTTACGCAAATTGTTTGAATCTAAATTCAAGTGGGAGATTGAGATAAATAGAAGACAAATTGTATTTCGCGATGTTGAACCGGAATTTGAAGATGAGCTGCAAAAACTTCTTGCTGAGATCTATAATGACGGAATTGGTTTTAAACAAACTGAATTTATGGATAAGTGTAAATATTGTCCGTACAGCGGAATTTGCCGAAGATATTAGTTGTTAAATACTTTCAAGGTTTCCCAGCCAGTCAAATATTTTCTTGCTTTTTGAATAGATGCTGTGGTTGTTTTCTGTGTCGTCGTATTCCAGCGTAACTATCGGAATGTTACGTTCAACGCCACAGTAAGTGCCAAACGAACCCGGAGTTGGATAGCCCAAATCTGCAATTACCGGATAATTGCAAAGCTCCGAAATTTGTTCAGCCATTTCTTTCGCCGGGCCGTCGTAATTCACACATTTTAAAGGTGCATGTAAAGTAAGGATGATATCAGGTTTTAGCTCTTTCAGAAGGCAAATCATGGCTTGTGTTTCTGCTTCTGAAGCTGCAGATTTTCCAGAGTAATTTTCGTCCTTTTCGGTTTCAAACCAATTTTTCGTTGGGTAATTTCGGTTTAAATCAACACCATTTTTATTTACCCGCAAACCGCGTTCTTTTCCCCACGGATTGAGGCATGGTATGTAATAAAGATGATTTTTTTGTTCTGAGTCGCCTGTTTCTGCCAGGTATTTGTTGATAACAAATTCACCCTGTGGCTCTTCTCCATGAAAAACTCCAATAATTAATATTGTTAGTGCTTTTGCGGAGGTACCTCTCTTTTTGATAAGTTGAACAGAAGGTAGTAAGGTTGTTGTGTGCATAGTGCTATTCGTCGCCTAAATATTTTTTATATAAATCGGGGCGTAGCTTTTTGGTACGTGCTACCGCTTGCTCGTGTTTCCAGTCGTCAACTAATTTGTCGTTCCCGCTTAATAGAATATCAGGAACCTTCATGCCTTTGTATTCTGCGGGGCGTGTATAAATTGGTGGGCTTAGCAGGTAATCCTGAAAAGAATCGGTGAGGGCAGAGGTTTCGTCAGACAGAACACCCGGGAGTAAGCGAACAACAGCGTCGGTTATTATAGCTGCGGCAAGTTCGCCGCCTGTTAAAACATAATCGCCAACCGAAATCTCTTTTGTAATATAAGTGTCTCTAATTCGCTGGTCGATGCCTTTATAATGCCCACATAAAATTATAATATTGGTGTACATTGATAGCGAATTTGCTTCGCGCTGGTCGAAAAGCTTTCCATCCGGCGTAGTAAAAATAATCTCGTCGTAGTCGCGCTGAGCTTTAAGTGTCTCGATTGCTTTTTCTATAGGTTGGATAGCCATAACCATTCCGGCACCTTTTCCAAACGAATAATCATCTACTTTTCGGTGTTTATCTTCCGAATAGTCCCGCAAATTGTGCACGAAAATCTCGGCCAGCCCTTTTTCCTGTGCTCTTTTTATAATGGAATGCTGAAACGGACTTTCCAATATTTCGGGTAACACAGTTATAATATCAATGCGCATTTTCTTTCTGATTTGCCGCAAATGTAAGAATAATATCTCCATTAGAGTTCTGCAAATAATATATGTTTGTTTCCGGATAAGATGACATATGTGCAGTAGTATTTGTTGGCGTTGTGACAATATGGCGCTCATTCTTGTTCTGTTTTGGATTATTTGGCCGAAAATATTCGTTGGAACAGGACTTGATTATTAAAAGGCAGCGATTGAAACTAAAAAATAGAAAATTAAATAATTAAAGTAAAGGAGAACAAGTCATGAATTTAGTAAGATTTCACAGCCCACGTTACAATGCAAATAGAGTTTTAGTTGATGAGTTATTTAACAACTTCTTCAATAACGACTATCACGAAGATTACGTGAAAAATAATGCAACAAAACCTGCAACCAATATTTTTGAAACAGAAAAAGAATTTAAAATAGAGTTGTTGGTGCCAGGTGTAACTAAAGATGATTTGAGTTTGGTACAGAAAGACAACCTTCTTACCATTAAAGTAGAAAAGAAAGAAGAAGAAAAACTGGAGGAATACAAATACGCACGCCGCGAATTTGGAGCTTACAATTTCGAAAAGCAGTACCGCTTACCTAAAACAATTGATGCTGAAAATATTACGGCTAAATTTGAAAATGGTATCCTGAATGTACTGTTACCAAAGAAAGAGGAAGCGCTGGAAAAAGCACCTGTACAGATTAAGATTTCATAATTGGTTTTTTTAGGATAGAGTAGTTAAAAAAAGCCCGCTCATTAAGTTGAGTGAGCTTTTTTGTTTGTCAGAAATTCTAAAATAATCGTAAATTTAATTGCAATCCAGTCTGTAAGTGTTATATTTACGCTTAATGATTTTGCAGTTTCTGAAAGTCAATGTTTAGTATCTGTATTATATTTAAAAACAGAAAGTATTCATCTATTTAATTCTACCTGGCAATGCTTGAAAAACTGAAGGAAGAAGTATATCTCGCTAACCTTGATTTAGTAGAACATGGTTTGGTTATTTTTACTTGGGGAAATGTTAGTGGAATAGACCGCGAAAGAGGTTTGGTTGTAATTAAACCAAGCGGTGTTTCGTACGACGAAATGAGACCACAGGATATGGTAGTAATGAACCTTTATGGTCAGGTTTTAGAAGGTGATTTGAAGCCTTCGAGTGATACACCAACACACTTGGTTTTGTACCGTCAATTTGAAAATATTGGTGGAGTAGTTCATACACACTCTGAGTGGGCAACAAGTTGGGCGCAGGCAGGAAGGGGGATTCCGGCGCTTGGAACAACACATGCCGACTATTTTTATGGCGAAATTCCCTGTACCCGAAAAATGACTACAGCGGAAATTGAAAATGATTACGAACTGGAAACCGGAAAGGTAATTGTAGAACGTTTCAAAGATATTGATGCCGATCAGGTGCCCGGTGTTTTGGTAAATAATCACGGCCCTTTTTCATGGGGAAAAGATGCACACAATGCAGTTCATAATGCTGTGGTAATGGAAGAAGTTGCTAAAATGACATTTCGCACATTGCAATTAAATCCGGAAACCAAAATGGATCAGGTATTATTAGATAAACATTTTTTACGCAAACATGGTAAGAATGCTTACTACGGACAATAAAATCATTTAACAAAACTCAATAAAAAAAATCAAAACATAACTAAAATGTCGAAATACACGATTGGATTGGATTATGGTTCAGATTCGGTTCGTTCTTTAATTGTTGATGTTGAAACCGGAGAAGAAATAGCTAGTGCAGTTTTTTATTACCCGCGCTGGCAACAGCAAATGTACTGCAATGCGAATGTAAATCAGTTTCGTCAACATCCCAAAGATTATCTTGAAGGCCTTGAATACACCATCGTTGAAGCCTTAAAGCAGGCTCCTGCGGGTACTGCCGAAAATGTTGTAGGGATATCGATAGATACAACCGGCTCAACTCCTGTTGCTGTTGATGAAAAAGGTACTCCACTTTCGCTTACTACAGGTTTTGAAGAAAACCCGAATGCGATGTTTGTTTTGTGGAAAGACCACACTGCTGTTAAAGAAGCCGAAGAAATAAATCAGTTGGCTAAAAAATGGGAGATTGATTTTACCCGTTACGAAGGAGGAATTTATTCTTCGGAGTGGTTTTGGGCCAAGCTTTTACATGTTATTCGTGAAGATGCTGCGGTTTATCGGGCTGCTTATTCCTGGGTAGAGCATTGCGACTGGATTCCTGCAGTTCTTACCGGAAATGCCAATCCAAAAACTTTAAAACGAAGTCGTTGTGCAGCAGGACATAAAGCGATGTGGCACGAAGCTTTTGGCGGTTTACCTTCAGAAGATTTCTTGGTTGCGCTTGATCCGCTGCTTGCTGGTTTGAGAGATCGTTTGTTCAAAGAAACTTTTACCTGCGATGTTTCAGCCGGAACCATAACTAAAGAATGGGCTGAAAAACTTGGCCTATCAACCGATGTGGTTGTTGGTGTTGGGGCTTTCGATGCGCATCTTGGAGCAGTTGGTGCAGAGATAGAGCCTTATTATTTGTCGAAAGTAATGGGAACTTCAACTTGCGATATGTTGATTGCACCGACCGAAGATGTTGGTGACAATGTAGTTGCAGGAATTTGCGGGCAGGTTGATGGATCGATTGTTCCCGGAATGCTTGGCCTGGAAGCCGGACAGTCGGCATTTGGTGATATTTATGCCTGGTTTAAAGGCATATTGGAATGGCCATTGAAAAATGTTTTGGCCGAAAGCGAATTACTAGACGAGGCTGCAAAACAAAAGCTCATTAAAGAGACATCAGATAATATCATAAAAAAACTGAGTGAAGCGGCAGCTGAACTTCCGATTGACGAGAGTGGGGTAGTAGCTCTCGACTGGATGAATGGCCGACGCACACCGGATGCTAACCAGGCACTGAAAGGTGCAATTGCCGGATTGAATCTTGGTTCGGATGCGCCGCGCATTTTCCGTGCTTTAGTGGAAGCTACGGCTTTTGGTTCGCGCGCCATTAACGATCGTTTTATTGAACAAGGTGTTCGCATCGACGGGGTGATTGCTCTTGGCGGTGTTGCCAAAAAATCGCCGCTGGTTATGCAAATTGTTGCCGATGTACTGGATATGCCGATAAAAGTGGCTCGTTCTGAACAAGCCTGTGCTTTAGGTTCTGCAATGGCTGCTGCTGTTGCTGCCGGAATATATCCGAATACTTCGGAGGCGCAGAAAAAAATGGGTGGTGGTATAGAAACTGAATACCATCCGATTCCTGAAAACGTAGAAAAATACAAAAAACTCTACGCGAAGTATAAGAAATTTGGAAGCTTCATAGAAGCTGAGTTAACCAATAGGTAGGAAAAAGGCTAAAAGGGATGTCCTTCGTTTTGTCGGATGTCCCTTTTTATTTGCGGGTAAGCCACATACATTGATAGGGGTTTAGTTCTTTTTTTCCAATATTTTTAGCTGAAATCAGATCGTAATCTAGTTGATCTAATTCGGCTTCAAATTCAAATGTTTTCGGGCTGTCTGATAAATTACAAACAAAGGCGATAGTCTGTTCTTCTGAACTTCTAACCAATCCGAAGAGTTCGTTCCCCAAATTCAAAATTTTCTGTTCTGCATTTGGATGAAAAGCATTCTGTTCTTTTCGAATAGAAATCAAACGTTTTAGTGATTCGAAAACTTGTTGCTGTGGTGTTTCACTTGAAAGCATTTCGTTGAGTTCTTTCATGTTCCACTTACGGCGGTTAATTGTGCGGTTTTGTCCGGTTTGCGCTACTCCTTCCAAATAATTAGGTGTAGCTGTTAAACTGTGAATATAAAATGCCGGGACACCTGCAAAGCTCATCATTACAGTTTGCGAGGCCAGAAAACGTTCAACTTGGAAATTGTCTTCTCCCTTTTTCGTTCCTTTCAGTGCATCAAAATAGGTAATGTTTAGTTCGTAAGGACTGGTGCTGCCGTTGGGGTTGGATTTATAATTTACCTTTCCTCCAAACTTTTGCATATTGGCAACCAACGTTTCTTTTTCGGTTTCGGGTAGCAAGCCTTCAAGCGGCCTTACGCCAATGCCATCGTGCGAGGCTGTAAAATTAAAGAAGGTTTTTTGGCCTTCGAGTTGTGGTAAACTTTTGGCCCATTTATTTAAATATTTCGAATTTCCGGTGTGTAAAGCATGCAACAGCAGCGGCGGTAAACTAAATTGATAAACCATGTGTGCTTCGTCGTTATTGCCAAAATAGCTGAGGTTTTCTTTGTTCGGAACGTTTGTTTCCGTAAGAATAATTACGCCTGGATTTATAAATTCGGCAATATCGCGCATCAGTTTTACCACTTCGTGTGTTTCGGGTAAATGCAAACAGGTTGTTCCAACTTTCTTCCATAAAAAAGCAATGGCATCAAGCCGGATAATTCGCGCTCCTTTTTCAATGTAGCCTAAAAGAACGTCCATCATTTCCAACAACATCTTCGGGTTTGCAAAATTCAAATCAACCTGATCGGCGCTAAAAGTTGTCCAAACATGTTTTATTCCCGAAGTGGTTTCGTAAGGCGTTAACAGCGGAGTGCTACGTGGCCGGGTAACCTGCGATAAATCGGTGTCCGGATCTTCACAAATAAAAAAATCTTTTCCTTTGTCTTGCTGTTTCAGAAAATTCTGAAACCATTCTCCCTGGCTGGAAGCATGATTGATAACGAGATCGGTCATAAGGTCAAAATCCTTATTCAAATCGGTAACATCATCCCAATTTCCCAATTCCGGGTTTACTTTTCTGAAATCGATAACCGAGAAACCATCGTCGCTACTGTATGGGAAGAAAGGTAAGATATGTACAATAGAGAGTTGGTTTTTTAGATTCTTGTTTAAAAACGAACGGAGCGTTTGCAAAGGCATCTCACAGTTGGTTTTTATACTGTCGCCATACGTTATCAGCACAACATCTTTTTCGTCCCATTTTGTGTTGCTGGCGTTCCGTTTTTTGTAGGCGGAAACGAGTTCTGTAAAAGACTTAATTAACTGGTTAGTATAATTTTCTTTGTAGATAAAACGCAGCCTGTTTTCATTCTTTTTCAGGAAGGTAGTATCGGGATTCGCCATATTTCTTAGGATTTTAGATCATCTTATTGTCGTCTTCAACAATCTGGTAAAATTCTTCCATAACATCAGGAAGTGCACTCTGAACTCTTTTCCAACTTGGCATAAGAGGTTTGTTGTCAGGTTTTACCAGAAAGTCGATGCCTGACTGATAAACATTTTTTACAAACAGGTCGATTATCTCTTCTTCTTTATGGAAATCGTAACTCAGTCCGTTCATTACCGCATCGGCCTTGTACAACTCAACAAATTCGAGTGCAATTCGCCAGTAAGTAGCTTTCAGTGTCCTGAAAAATTCGGGACTAAGCGTTACGCCGTCGGAAGCCAGTTTGGCGAAGATGGCTCTTGAAATATCGCGGCTCATTTTAGAAAGGCCACGCTCGGCATCTTCGGCCGATAACGACTGGTGTTTGTGATCGTAACGGTCGGCAATTTCAACCTGGCAAACACGGTTCAGCGCGTTATTCCGCTCTACTTCCGAAAGAATGCCAATTTCAAGTCCCCAATCGAAAGGAATCCGAATGGTTTTTATAATGTCTGCACGCATCGAAAATTCGCCGGCAAGCGGATACCTGAAACTATCGAGGTATTCAAGGTAAGTATGATGACCTAAAAGTTTTTTTAAGGTTCGTAACAGCGGTGTTACCAACAATCGAACAGCTCGGCCATGCAGTTTTTCGTCATCAGATCTGAAATAATAACCCTTGCAATATTTAAAGTTGAATGAAGGGTCGGCTACCGGATAAACCAGTCGGGCAAGTAATTCGCGATTGTAAGTTACAATATCGGCATCGTGTAAAGCAATAGCTTCCGATTTGGCCGAGGAAATCATATAGCCAAAACAAAACCAAACGTTTCTGCCTTTGCCAGGTACCGAAGTATCAATTTTCTTCGAAGCCATTTTTTTCTTCATTTCCTTCATCCGCGGGCCATCGTTCCAGATTACGCGGTGGTGTTGGGGCAAAACAGAAAAATACTCCAATGCATTTTTGTACTGAGCCTCGTCCGCCTGATCAAGGCCAATTACAATTTCCGAAATGTAAGGAATGTCTTTCAGAACTTCGACAATGTCTTTCAGTGCCTGTCGCGAAAGTTCGGAATATAAAGATGGAATGATCAGGCCAATTGGTCGTCGTTTACTAAACTTGGCAAGTTGTTGTTCTAACTCTTCATACGGCCTGGCCCTTAGATTATGCAGTGTTGCTACAAAACCGTTTTGATAAAAATCACCCATTTTCTACTATTTTGTTTGTCAAATAACTTGAAGTTTGGCTTCGTGTTTTCGAAGTCATTTAAATATAGAAAAACATTTGTTTAAAATGCCATTCTTTCATGCATAGCTGCTACGTTTTTCTGTATAATTAACATGTGTACAAGTTTTGTTATAACTCGCGCATGTACATGCTTTTGATAATCGGTTCGAGTTTTTCAGCTATAATTTTATGATCGAATTTTTCTTTCAGTATTTTCAAATTGTGTTTTACTACTTTGTTTCTGTACGGAATATCGGTCAACAATTTGTAAGCAGAATCTACCAATTCTTCAGTTACTCCGCCTCCATCAATGGCCGGAAGATCAAATCCGTATTTCTCGATTTCTTCCTTGTATACTTCGTACTTATTAATAACTGCCGGTAGCGCGAACGACATCATTTCCAGTAGGTTATTCCCAAATCCTTCTACATCGCTAAAGTAAGTTCCTATTCCACCGTAGGCTGCAATTATGGAAGGGATTTCGGCAAAACTGTAGAATTTTTTATCGACAATAATATCGCGGTGCGAGAGAATGTTATGCTCGCCAAAAATAAGTATTACATTACTATCGAGGTTTGCTTTACAGAGTTTGGTGTAGTGAACGTAAAGGTTGTTCAGGTAATGATTTTGTTCGTCGCCTGAATGACCACTAACAATTACGGCAACACATTTATTTTGATTGTTCTTTTTATATTTCTTCTCGAGTTCAAAAGCCAGATCAATGGCCAGTTCTATTTTTTTACGCGGAACCACCCGGGTATGCTGCAACAGGAACACTGTTTCATCTAAAGTAAAGCCCCGGCTTTCCACTTGCTGAATTAAGCCGATATCTTTCATGAAATCGTTGTTGTAGTTATCCTGCGACGGACAAATAATTGTTTCCGAATTAGCCTCAAGATGTTCCCATTTCCATGGAATTTCAGTGGTGTTTGGAACAACGGTTGTACGGTATTTGAAAAATTTGTCCAAAATAGCGCTGTTGTCTTGCTGAAATACTTTTTTGCCCAGATCAATTTGCTGGTTGTTGATAAAGGCAATTCCATTTACATAAGCGCTGCCGGGCAGGTACCTCAAATATTTTTTGATTACCGGATTCGGGTTTGAAAAAATAGCGCGCTCGAAATATGAATCATGCCACCAAACCAGCAACTTGGGCCAGATAATATCGTCGTTTCTTAGTTCTTCAATATAATAACCTAATCCAACAGCAGTAATAAAGTTGTACGGGTGAGAAGTATTGTGGGCAATAATCAGATCGATATCGTTTTCATCGACCCACTCCTGAATTACTTTTTTTGCGTACAAGGCATTTTCATGAATCAATTCATCCAGGCCTTCTGTGTCGGGATTATTAAAGTTGATGAGTATTTTTTTATGTGCTTCACTTTTGTGCCAGAAAACGTCGTTGGTTTGCGCATTAAAACGCGGTGATGAATGTGCAGCCAAAAAGAAAAAATTACCGAGGTTAATATCGAGGTGTTTCGACATGGCTTCAACTGTTTGGTCGATCACAATCGACACACCATCATTTTTTCCAATTAATGAATGTATAATTCCTATTCTGAGTTCGTTAAGCTTCATTTTAAAATGTCTTTTAATTGTGCCAAATCGTTAATAATAAAATCGGGGAACAAACCATGCACGCGGCTGTCGTCTTCGCGCAAACGAAGCGAGCGTTCGTCGCCGGCAAAAAGTACAGTTCGCAATCCGGCTTTGTTAGCCGTATAAACATCCTTTAATATATCGTTGCCCACAAAAATGGTTTCCTGTGGTTGAATGTTGTATTGCGATTTCAATACCGGAATAAACTTCTCGAAAAGTGCCGTGTCTGGTTTTGCTCTTAATTCTTTGTATGAAAATACCGAAAGATCTTGTTCAAAAAGATCAATTTCCTGTTGTGCAGAAAAATTTCCGGTCAGGAAATAGTTCATAATAACCGGGGTGTAAAACTGCGCATTTGAAACAATTCCCATCGGAATTCCTTTGGCTTTTATCCATAGCAGGATTTCTTTCATACCCGGCATTGGGTAAACCCGGTTACTCAACAATTCGAAAACAATAATAGTATCGGGCCACGATTCGTTTCCCGTAAGTTTTAAGAGGCCTTTTTCTTCAGCCGCTTTAAACATATTTTGCCAAACTTTAAAAATATCAACATCGGGAAAAGGATGGCCTTTAACAAACAAATCGTTGTGCTGCGCTTTTATTTGTTTTTGCAGTTGATCGAGTAAAAAACTGCAAACATCGGTTTTACAGGATTGAATGTTGAAACCGCCGGCTTGCATTGCCGTACGCATATTTTTGTTTGATAAAGATGCCTGATCAATGTCGCCCGACGACGAAATAAGCAAGGTGCCGTAAATATCAAAAATAACCGCTTTAACGGGGTAGGGCGAGTCGGTTTTAAGGTTCGGACAAAATGTGGTTGGAACTGGTTTTAGTGCCTCCAGGTTATCCAACCATGTTTTTATATCGCTTTTGAAGTTTACTTCCATACCCTTGTAATGAATAGTTGTTTTTGATAATTGTTTTGTTGCTCTCGATTACCTGGTCAGATACCTTTTTAAACAAAGTTCCAAGAATAGGATTTTGTTCAAATATTTGCTGCTTTTGTATTCTTCCGGTTTTTAAATCGTCAATGATTTCCATTTGCATTCGCATGTTAAGATCTTTGAAATCAATTTTTAAGCCCGGAATATTTATTTTGTAATAGAGGGTAGGAAATGTAAACCCGTCTTCCTTAAAATCTTTGGTAATATAATCGATATCGCGGCCCACAACCGGAGTGTTCAACAGCCATGGTTCGAGGTAAACCATGCCAAAACCTTCGCGATAACTGGTGCTGATACAAAAGTCGGTGCCAATCAGCAGCTTCTCGAAATCTACTTTGTTTCCGGCTTCAAAGACGATATTTATTTGGTTGTCTTCGCAAAATTTTACCCATTGCTTATATATTTCAACCTCAATTGGGTTTTGCGGCGGTTGTGTAACTACAAAATTGGTAATGTGGTCGAATAAAATAGAAAGCAAAATAAATTCACCAATATTTTTACGCTGAATCACACGGACAGGATAAGTAATTAATAGCTTTTCAGCATCAAGTTGCAACGAATTACAAATTTCTGCTTTTGCTGCAGGTTTGTCGTTTTCGTCGTGGCTGGCATTAAAAGCCACCGGATTGGGCAACCATTCAATTCGTTCAGCTTCAACGCCCAGCGAGATCAGGCGTTCGAGGTCGAACGAATTCAGAACACCAAACTGGTAATTCTGCAAGTTGGGGTAGAGCACCCTGTTTACATCCTGCGAAAAAATATCGCTTATAATTTCTTTTAAAAAGGTATAATTTGATGGGCGGTCTTCAGCAAAATCGTGTGCATGGTTAAAAATCACAGCACCTTCTTTAGCAAGCAGGTAAACGGCGTAAGTTACAATCGGGTTTTTACCCAAATTGAGGTTGTGAAAGTGTAGCACTGTGTCGCTGGTAAGATGTTTACGAATTTTATCGTGTATTTTGTGCAACATCTCCATAGCTTCCTCGTCCGAATATTTTCTGCGCTCCAGATAATTTAGTTCTTCAATAATTACCAGCTCTGCACCACGTGAAGTGATTGCTTCCGGATCGGGGCAGGCTCCCACCAAAACCTTTACCGGCATACCTTTCAAACTATCAATTTGCGATTCGATAATACGGGTTACGCCGCCCGGATTTAAATGACTGTGTGCAATTACTACCTGCATAGATTTTCTTTATTGTTAAAAATAACAAATCGTTGGTAAAATAACCTGTATAAACCATTTTAAAGTGAAGTTTAACTAAAAGCTAATTTCTACAATGAGGCAACCCTTGGTTTCTAATCTTAATACTTGTGGGATCTAGGCTCTACTATTTTAATTCAGACAAAAAAATCGTTTACTTTGCATCAAAATTTGAAATATGTCGAAAAAGAGGGTAAATGTAGTAACGATGGGGTGTTCGAAAAACCTGGTAGATTCCGAGGTTTTACTAAACCAGTTGGAAAAAGGGAAGTTTGAAGTGGAGCATGATTCCAACGGAACCGATTTCGATGCTGTTTTTATCAATACCTGTGGTTTTATTCACGATGCCAAGCAGGAATCTATTGATATGATTCTGGATTATGCCGAAGCTAAAAAACGAGGACAGATTGAGAAACTATATGTAATGGGTTGTTTGTCGGAGCGTTATCAGCACGAGCTGGAAGATGAATTACCGGAGGTAGACCGCTATTTTGGCAAGTTTGATATGAAAGCCATGGTGGAAGAGCTGAAAGTTACTTACCATCCTGAATATATTTACGAGCGAAAAATAACTACTCCTTCGCACTTCGCCTACCTTAAAGTTTCAGAAGGTTGCAATCGTTCGTGCTCATTTTGTGCCATTCCTAAAATGACAGGAAGACACAAATCGCGTACAATCGAGAGTTTGGTAATGGAAGCGCGTTACCTGGCGAAGAAAGGTGTAAAAGAGCTTTTGCTGATTGCTCAAGACCTTTCGTACTACGGAATTGATATTTACGGAAAAAACCGTTTGGCGGAGTTGATCGAGAAAGTTTCAGAAGTTGAAGGAATTGAATGGATTCGTTTACATTATTTGTATCCAACCAAATTTCCGATGGACATTTTACCTGTTATGCGCGAAAATCCAAAGGTGTGTAAATACCTGGATATGCCGCTGCAGCACATTGCAAACTCGGTACTAAAAAATATGCTGCGCCATGTTACCCGCGAAGAAACGGAAGCTTTGCTGGCCAAAATCCGCGAAGAAGTTCCGGGAGTTGTAATTCGTACTACAATGTTGGTTGGTTTTCCGGGCGAAACAGAGGAAGATTTCGAAGAGCTGAAGTCGTTTATTGAAGAGCAAAAGTTTGGGCGTTTAGGCGTGTTCCCTTATTCAGAAGAAGATGGAACTTACGCTGCTCAACAATTTAAAGATGGTTTGGATCAGGAAACCAAGCAGGAGAGAGCCGATGAAATTATGGAGGTTCAGCAATATATATCTGCGGAATTAAATCAGCAAAAAATTGGTAAAGAGTTTAAAGTAATTGTCGACAGAAAAGAAGGGGATTACTACGTTGGACGTACCGAATACGATTCGCCAGAAGTAGACGGCGAAGTTCTGATAAATACGGATGAAGAGTTGAAAAAAGGCGACTTGGTTTTGGTAAAAGTTACCGGCGCCGAAGATTATGATCTTTACGGAGAACTGGCCGGATAAGTCCAGCCGAAGTTCTCTGTCTTTGTTTCTATTATGTCATCCTGAGTGAATCCGTTTCGATCGAAGCATCGGGAGTCGAAGGATGTTACAGTTCTGCTTAATAAATACGAATTATTTCGCCTGTTCTCATTCCCTCAACGCTACGAACATAGCCCGAAGCCAGTTTCTCCATCGAAATTGGAGTATGGCCGGGGAAAGCGTCGCCCAAGCGTTCTTCAGAATCTTTAACTAATCCGGGAGAAACAGCATTTAGTCGGAATTCGCCCAGATGTTCTTGCGAAACTGCAAGTACAAAGCCATGGATGGCACCATTTGCCATTGCAGAGTTGGTCGCTCCTTTTACGGGATCGTCGGCTAAAATACCTGTTGTGAGTGTAATTGAGCCACCATTGTTTAAATATGCTCTTCCAATACGAACAAGGTTTACCTGTCCCATTAATTTACCTTTTAACCCAATGTAAAAATCTTCTTCGCTCATTTCTGCAAAAGGTCCCCATTTGGTGGCTCCGGCGCAGTTCACAATCGCATCGACTTTGCCAATTTCTTCAAACATATTTTTTATCGATTCGGAACTTCCCATATCCACCCGAACATCACCTCCGTTTCTTCCGGCGGTTATTACCTCGTGTTTCTTTTTCAATCGTGTTGCTACGGTTTTTCCTATGGTTCCGCTATTTCCTCCTATTACCAGTATCTTCATTTCAAAATTCTTTTATTGATCAACTCTATTTCTGTGTTCTTATTCTCGCAAAGAAAAGGAAATATCGCCGAAATTGTTCAATATTAAAACTGCTTAGTTTGACTAAAAGATTACTTGATTAACAACCGAAAGATTGTACTTTTAAGGTTGGTTTAAATTTAAAATGAAAACAAATGAGAATTGAAAACGACATAAAACTGGGTTTTAAAGATGTAATGTTTCGTCCAAAACGGTCAACATTAAAAAGTCGTTCGCTGGTTAGTCTCGAGCGTACGTTTAATTTTATGCATACCGATCGAAGCTGGACTGGAATACCAATAATGGCTGCCAATATGGATACTGTGGGAACTTTTGAGATGGCGTTGGCGCTGCAGAAACATCAATTGTTTACAGCCATTCATAAGCATTATTCTATTGAACAGTGGAATGTTTTTATGGCAAATGCCCCGGAAGGTATTGAAAATAATATTGCAATTAGTACCGGAACCGGGGAAAGCGATACAAAAAAAGTTGATGAGATATTCAAAGCTAACCCACAACTGAAATTTTTATGTATTGATGTAGCTAACGGCTATTCTGAGCATTTTGTACGTTATGTAAGCGAAGCCCGCGATCGTCATCCCGAAATTGTGATTATGGCCGGAAATGTGGTTACCGGTGAAATGGTGGAAGAACTTTTGCTGGCTGGTGCCGATATTGTAAAAGTCGGAATTGGCCCCGGATCGGTTTGTACCACACGCGTGAAAACAGGTGTTGGGTATCCGCAGTTGTCGGCAGTTATTGAATGTGCTGACGCTGCTCACGGTTTGGGAGGCCAAATTATTAGTGATGGCGGATGTACAATGCCGGGAGATGTGTCGAAAGCTTTTGGCGGCGGTGCCGATTTTGTAATGCTGGGTGGAATGTTTGCCGGACACGACGAAAGTGGTGGCGAATTGATTGAAGAGAATGGTAAGAAATACCGCCAGTTTTACGGTATGAGTTCAGCAACAGCAATGGATAAACATGTTGGAGGTGTTGCTAATTACAGGGCAAGCGAAGGAAAAACGGTTAAAGTTCCTTATCGTGGTCCGGTTGACGAAACCGTACTTGATGTGCTTGGGGGAATACGAAGTACCTGTACCTATGTTGGAGCCTCGCAATTGAAGGAATTAACAAAACGGACAACATTTATTCGTGTAGCAGAGCAGGAAAATCAGGTATATAATGGTTAAGCGGATTTGTTAGCATACTTTAATTTCAGTAACTATTGAATTGGTATTCTACTTTTCTCTCTCTAATCTTAAATAAATACTATATCATCAGGAGCTAAAATAAATAGTTATATTATTGTAACCTTTCGTGTTTTATCAGTAAATCAGTGGTTTAATATTGGATTTTGTTATTGTATACTTGTTAAATTAACAAAATATACTCTTGTCTTAATTTATTTTTTAACTTTGCAGCCTTGACAATCAGGTTTTTATTGACTCGTCATTAGCAATGTTTTGCTTCGCTTCTTAGTAGGCGAATCTTCTCATCGTCAAATCGAAATCAAAATCAACTTTCTTGTATAGAGTAGCAGTTTATACTGTAATAAAAAGAAGTGCTAAAAAAGATAGCATAGAAATAAAAAGGAATTTGCTATTGCAAAACACAATTTGAATAAAATATTACCTCACATTTATCTTGCATCCCCGCATTTATCCATATGATTATAAATATTTTTAAAACTGCATTTACGTGTAGTAATACAAATTATGACATTTAAAGAACTAAATATTTCAGAGCCGATATTAAAAGCTCTGGCAAATAAAAAATACGAAAATCCTACTCCCATTCAGGAGAAGGCCATACCTACAGCATTAAAAGGAGGCGATTTGCTGGGAATAGCTCAAACAGGCACTGGCAAAACAGCTGCCTTTTCAATTCCTATTATTCAACAACTGGAAGCACTTCCATTTAGCGAGAAAAAAAGAATGATAAAAGCACTGATACTAACTCCAACAAGAGAGTTAGCAATACAAATTGACGAAAGTTTTCGGGATTATTCGCAGTACACCAGCCTGCGTCATACTGCTATATTTGGTGGAGTAAACCAAAGGCCGCAAATCGACAAACTAAGGCGGGGAATAGATATTTTGGTCGCTACGCCAGGACGTTTACTGGACCTGATTCATCAAAACTATATTTCGCTGGCCGATATTCGACATTTCGTTCTCGACGAAGCCGACAGAATGCTGGATATGGGCTTTATTCACGATATAAAACGCTTGTTGCCTATGTTACCCAAGCAGAAACAAACCCTGTTTTTTTCGGCAACAATGCCATTGGCAATCAACAAACTTTCAAAATCAATCTTACAAAACCCGGTGACCGTAAAAATAGTTCCGGTTTCTGCTGCCATTGATATGATTGAGCAACATTTGTATTATGTAGAAAGACAGAAAAAGAACCAGCTTCTGGTTTCATTATTAAGACAAGATGAGAACAAGTCGGTTTTGATTTTTTCGCGCACCAAACATGGCGCAGATAGAATTGCACGAATATTAAACAAAAATAAAATTCAGTGCGAAGCAATACATGGCAATAAATCACAAAACACACGACAAAGAGTGTTAGCGAATTTTAAATCAAGAAAAACGCGTGTTATTGTAGCTACCGATATTGCTGCAAGAGGAATTGACATTGCCAACCTTGAATTGGTTATTAATTACGATCTCCCTGATGTTGCAGAAACGTATGTACACCGAATAGGACGAACGGGACGGGCAGGGCAACACGGAACCGCTCTTTCATTCTATTCAAAAGATGAACAACTGATGGTTCGGAATATACAACGCTTAACCGGAAAAAAATTAAACCCGGTGCTGGCTTAAAAGAACAGAAGAATTATGTTACCGGTTTTAGGGCGGGTTAATTAGCGTTAGCATAGCTCGTACCGGTACAAAAAATAACCGCAGTAGCGGTGGATGTAATAAAAAAGACGATATTAATTTTTTTTTTAATAATAAGATGAATAAAGGAACAGTAAAGTTTTTTAACGAAGCAAAAGGATTTGGTTTTATTATAGATGCAAATTCTTCAAAAGAGTATTTTGTCCATTCTTCAGGACTAAAGGATTTTGTAAAAGAAGGTGATGAAGTTAGTTTTGACCTAAAAGAAGGGCAAAGAGGATTAAATGCTGTAGATGTTAAGCGCGTTTAATCGAGGAAATTAGAATATCAGAAAGGGCTGTCTCAAAAGAGATGGCCTTTTTTATTTTTAGGGAAGCAGAAAGAGCTTGAACGAGTTTTTACAAGAAGCACGATGTAGAGAATAAGTTTATAGGCTAAGGCAGACGAATAAAAAAACCGTCCCAAAAATTATTTTGAGACGGCTCTTTTAATTACAGTATATAATTCTCAATTACATTAAAAAACTCAGCAGAATACCAGCTGCTACTGCAGAGCCAATTACTCCGGCAACGTTTGGTGCCATGGCATGCATGAGCAAGTGGTTTGTAGGATCTTCTTTCAGTCCCATTGTTTGTACTACCCTTGCACTATCAGGAACAGCAGAAACTCCGCTGGCTCCAATCATTGGGTTGATCTTGTTTTCCTTTTTCAGGAACAAGTTCATGATTTTAGCGCCGGCAACACCACCAGCTGTTGCAATAACGAAAGATGCTGCACCCAGTGCAAAAATCTTAATAGATGAAGGTGTTAAGAAAACGTCGGCTTGTGTTGATGCTCCAACAGTAATACCTAAAAGAATAGTAATAACATCGATAAGTGGATTAGCTGCCGTGTTGGCTAAACGCTTGGTTACACCAGATTCTTTTAACAGGTTACCAAAGAATAACATTCCGATAAGTGGAAGTGCCGATGGCGCTATATATGCTGTTAAAATCAAACCAACAATAGGGAACAACACTTTTTCGGTTTTTGATACCGCGCGTGGAGGTTTCATCCGGATAAGGCGTTCTCTTTTGGTTGTCATTAAACGAATTACCGGTGGCTGAATTACCGGAACCAAAGCCATGTACGAATAAGCTGCAATTGCAATAGGGCCAATCAGGTTTTTCACCGTAGTGCCATCGGGCAACATATTTATACCGTTTGCCAGTTTCGATGAAATGAAAATCGCAGTTGGACCGTCAGCACCACCAATAATACCGATAGCACCGGCTTCTGGTGGGGCAAATCCGAAAGCGATAGCACCAAGGAATGTTAAGAAGATACCAACCTGAGCCGCCGCACCAAGTAGCATTAATTTCGGGTTCGAAATCAAAGACGAGAAGTCAGTCATCGCTCCAATTCCAAGGAAAATCAATGGTGGATACCAGCCTTGTACAACCCCCTGGTATAATATATTCATTACCGATCCCGGCTCGTAAACACCCAGCTTCAGGTTGAAATCAGCTACCTGGAACATCGGGATATTTCCGATAAGAATTCCGAATCCAATTGGAATCAGCAACATCGGTTCAAAGTCGTATTTAATTGCAAGGAAAATAAAGATAAATGCGACAAGCATCATCATTATGTTTCCCCACGAAACATTGGCAAAGCCCGAGAATTCGTAAAAATTAAACAAGCCGGCAACAGCCCCACTGTAGTTTTTATAGCTCGAACCATCACCTGCTAAATGTCCGTTTTTATCCAGTTGCAGGCTGCGGTTTGGAAGCTTAACCATTGAGTGTTCCACGTTATAGCCGCTATTCTGATTCGGGTCGGTGTTTTTTCTCAATGCAGTAACCTGTACTTTGTTAAAGTCCATGTTTACAATATCGCCATTAAGCATATAACGACCAGTGTACCTTTGTTTTGCAGAGTCGAGAATAAAAGTTCCGTTCTCTTCAAAGGTGATCATTTTAAAACGTTTTACCGTATTGGGCTTTTCTCCTTCTGCTTCATCTTCTTTGTAAGTAGGAATTGGTACATATCCATCGGCATAGTTTACCCATTTCCCCGAAGTGAGCACTTCTTTACTTATTTTTGACTGGCCTCCGGCCCAAACGGCCTGGCTAGTAAAAATCAGCAGGATAAGTAGTTGAAATAATTTCTTCATCATTACGCAGTAAAGTTTAGCCTATTTCAATTAATACATCATCCTGCAACACACTGTCGCCAACATTTACTTTAATAGCAGTAATTTCGCCGGCTTTTTGTGTTTGCACCTGGTTTTCCATTTTCATGGCTTCCATAATCATCAGGCTCTGTCCTTCAGCAACTGTATCTCCAACAGAAACATTTATTTTCAGGATTGTTCCCGGAAGCGGAGCTGTAACTTTATGTTTGCCTGTTGATTCTGTTTTCTTGATTTGTCCTTCGCCCGGCATTTGTTGAACCGGTTTCCGAATCAGTTTTGGTGTTTTTGAAGTTTTAACCTCTCCATGGATCTCAACTTCGTAAATGGTACCGTTTACGTCGAGTTCAGCAATATTGTCTTCAATATCTTTTAAATGAACATCGTATTGGTTACCGCTTATTGTGAATTTATATCTTTTCATTGTGATTTTATTTTTTCCGGGGTGCTACCCGCGGTTCTTTTTCAGAATTAAAATTACCTCTAAAAACGAGCCTTTACTTAGAACCCGGCCAGTTCTGATTTACACTGTAAATTTTAGAACTCCAGGGAGAATAAGCTTTTCGTACTTTTTTAATGGTTACAACGTTACTTTCTTCGTCGTGTAATTCGTTAAAATACAAATGAAGAGCCAGGCTAATTGCTGCCGTAACGTTACCTTCCATAAATTCGTCTTCGTTAGCTTCTTCTTCCTTTCTTTTTTGTCTCTTACTTTTTGTTTTGTCTTTGTTAAATAGTCTGTTAATCAGTTTTGGTAAGCGAGTAAAAACGATAACTAAGACGGTAAGTGAGAAAAAAACGATGCTAAAACCAACAAGGGCTACTGTAATCCCAAAATCAAACGAATTGGCCAGCAAAATAAATAGTGCTTCCATAGTTTTTTTGTTTTATAATGGGATGTTTGAATGTTTTTTCGGTGGATTTACCAGCTTTTTAGTAGCAAGGCTTTGCAGGCCACGAATAATTCTGAATCGCGTATTACGTGGTTCAATCACATCGTCGATATAACCAAATGAAGCAGCTTGGTATGGATTGGCAAATTTCTCCTTGTATTCTTCTTCATGGTTGGCAATGAATTTGGCACGTTCTTCGGCATCTTCAATTTCGCTTAGTTTACGGCCGTGCAATACTTCAATAGCACCGGCAGCACCCATTACCGCAATTTCGGCAGAAGGCCATGCGTAGTTCAGGTCGCCGCGAAGTTGTTTGCTCGACATTACATCGTGTGCTCCTCCGTATGATTTACGCAGCGTGATTGTAATTTTTGGAACGGTAGCTTCGCCATAAGCAAACATCAGTTTTGCTCCGTGGGTGATAATACCGCCGTATTCCTGCTTACTTCCAGGTAAGAATCCGGGAACATCAACCAACGTAATAATCGGGATATTAAATGAATCGCAGAAACGAACAAAGCGTGCAGCTTTTATCGATGCGTTAATATCGAGTACTCCGGCAAGGTAGTTTGGCTGGTTGGCTACGATACCAACTGGCTGTCCGTCGAATTTGGCAAAACCAACTACAATGTTTTTTGCATAGTTACGGTGAATTTCCAGAAACTCGCCGTAATCAACCATTGTGTGGATAACATCTTTAACATCGTAAGGTTGATTTGGATTTTCAGGAATAATCTCGTTCAGTACGTCGTCCAGTCTGTCGATAGGATCTGTATTGTCAGTAACAATCGGATCTTCCAGATTATTTTGAGGCAAGTAGCTGATTAATTTACGAAGAATCAGCAACCCTTCTTTTTCGTTTTCAACCAGGAATTGTGCTACACCCGATTTTGATGCGTGTACTTTACCGCCACCTAAGTCTTCAACAGAAATATCTTCGCCAGTAACTGTTTTTACCACTTTTGGTCCGGTAACAAACATATACGAGTTTTCCTCGGTCATCATAATAAAGTCGGTAAGGGCAGGAGAGTAAACTGCTCCACCAGCACAAGGACCAAAAATGGCTGAGATTTGTGGAATAACACCCGATGCAAGAATGTTACGCTCGAAAATTTCGGCATAACCTGCCAGCGAGTTTACCCCTTCCTGGATACGTGCGCCACCTGAGTCGTTGATACCGATAACCGGTGCGCCAACTTTCATTGCCATATCCATTACTTTGCAAATTTTCTGTGCGAAGGTTTCAGATAACGATCCTCCGAATACAGTAAAGTCTTGCGAGAATACGTAAACAACACGTCCGTCGATAGTTCCGTGACCTGTTACAACACCATCGCCTAAAAACTTGGTTTTTTCAAGACCAAAGTTTGTACAGCGGTGTGTTACGAACATGTCAAATTCTTCAAAACTACCCTCGTCAAGCAAAAGCTCAATACGCTCGCGGGCAGTAAATTTTCCTTTCTTGTGCTGAGATTCAATACGTTTGATGCCACCACCAAGTTTGGCTTCAGCACGCAGGTCAATAAGTTTTTTAATTTTATCCTGGTTGCTCATAAAATCAGTTATTTATGTTTCTGGTTATTCTTTTCCGCAAAGTTCTGTAAGAACTCCGAGTGTTGATTTTGGGTGTAAGAAGCCGATATTTAAACCTTCTGCTCCTTTCCTCGATTGTTGGTCGATTAGGCGAACGCCTTTTTCTCCCATTTCGGTTAACGACTTATTTACATCGTCAACTGCAAAAGCCAAGTGGTGAACGCCCGGGCCTTTTTTCTCGATAAATTTTCCAATTGGGCCTTCCGGATCAGTAGATTCGAGCAACTCAATTTTTGTTTCGCCCACCATAAAGAAGGCAGTTTTTACTTTCTGGTCAGCTACTTCTTCGACAGCGTAGCATTTTAATCCCAGCATGTCCTCATAATATGGAATTGCTTCATCAAGGCTGTTAACTGCAATTCCAATGTGTTCTATATGTGAAATATTCATTTGTTAAAAAATTTAATATTTATTGGCAACTCATGGAACTCGCATACTTATTGTCTGGTATTTAAATCGACTTTTTCGTATGCTCGTTTCATCTTATTTAGAATTATTATAAAATGTTAATAGTCAAAAAATTAATGTTATAAAGGTAGAGCTTCTTAATTCTCAGAATCGATTCTAATCATAAAACTGTTTAAAAGAATTGTGAAATTCAGAAATCCTTAATATTCCCTTTATTAGTAGTGTGAAAGAATGATTTAGATCATATAAAAAAAGCAGACGAAGTCTGCTTTTCAGTATGTCTTGTTATTTCTCGTCCCAAACAAAATGGAAGTGCGGACCGAATCTTTCAAATGCACTTTTATCCAAATTTTCCTGGTGGTCAGGGTGAGCAATCGAAATAAGTAATTTAGCCCTGTCCTGAAGTGATCTTCCATAAAGGTTAACAGCCCCATGTTCAGTTACTACCCAATGAATATTTGCACGTGTACTTACAACGCCTGCTCCCGGGGTAAGAATAGGGGCAATTTTACTAATACCTTTATTTGTAACAGAAGGCATAGCTAAAATCGGTTTACCACCTTTACTTAAAGAAGCTCCACGAAGGAAGTCGATTTGGCCACCAACACCCGAATAATGAATAGTTCCGATAGAGTCGGCACAAACCTGGCCGGTTATGTCAACCTGTAGTGCAGAGTTAATCGCTGTTACTTTTGGGTTTTGGGCAATTACACTTACTTTATTGGTATATTCTACGTCCATCATTGCTACTCCAGGGTTGTCATGGATAAAGTCATATAACTTCTTGGTACCCATAAGGAAAGTAGCAACTAATTTACCCTTATCGATGGTTTTGTTACGACCGTTTACAACACCTTTGTCAACCAGTGGTAGGATCCCATCTGCAAACATTTCTGAGTGAACACCAAGGTTTTTGTGGTTGCCTAGCATACTTAAAACAGCATTTGGAATAGCACCAATACCCATCTGTAGGGTAGCGCCGTCTTCAACTAACTCAGCAACGTAGCGTCCAATTTTTCTGTCGGTTTCACAAATTGGTCCCGGTGCGGCAATAACCAATTCGCTGTTGTCTTCAACAAACAGGTCGATATCGTTAATATGGATCATTGCATCGCCAAATGCACGCGGCACATTCTGGTTTACGATCGCAATTGTAGTGTCTGCATTTTCAACAGCTGCAAGTGTTGCATCAACCGATGTACCTAAAGAAACATAACCATGTTTGTCAGGTGTTGAAACCTGAATCATCGCCACGTTTACCTTTAAATAGCCCTGGCGGATTAAGCGTTGCGTTTCCTGAAGGAATACAGGAATATAATCAGCGTAACCTGCCTGCGTTTGTTTTCTTACGTTGTGACCGACAAAGAAAGATTCGAGTTGGAAAATTCCTTCCAGTTCTGTATCCGCATAAGGAGCTGGTCCTTCAGTGTGAATATGCTGGATACGAACGTTTCTGAACTCTTTATTTTTCCCTCTTTCTACAAGTGCCTTAATAAGCGGATGAGGTGTTACGGCAACACTGTGAAGGTGTACACGATCGTTCGATTTAACAACTTTGACTGCTTCTGCAGGTGAAATGAATTTTATGTTTTTCATGCTTTATTGGATATTATAAAATCAGCGATGGTTTCAGGGCGCAAAGGTAAAAAAACAATTATTTTTCTCCTGTTTCGAACATTAATATTGTATGTTCAAATGTTTTTTGTAAACTTAGTGTTAATGAAGACTTAGAGGTGTGAAATCTAATTTGGACACGTTCTAAATCAAGCTGCAAAAACACATAATATTTATACTATATATTATATCTTCATTTTTTTTAATAGAATTTATTTATCACGACACTTATTAATAATCTTAACTACCAATATCCGGTATTTTCATTTGTTAAGAAAGGTTTATTTAAGGGGCTTTCTTTTTTATATATCTACTGTTTTCGCTATTTTTAGAACGCAAATAAAAATAAGAAAACCATGTTAAAAGAGAAAATGTTAACAGCGCTCAATGAGCAAATAAATGCTGAACAATATTCAGCTTTTCTATATTTATCAATGTCATCTTGGTTTCACGATAAGGGACTTCCCGGCTTTGCCAACTGGATGTATATCCAATACCAGGAAGAGCTTACTCATGCTAACAAGTTATTTAACTATGTAGTAGAGCGGGGAGAAAAGCCCGTATTGAAGGCAATCGATCAGATGCCGGTGGAATGGGACGGAATTATTGAAATTTATGAAGCGACTTTGAAGCACGAACAGCTTATAACTTCGTTAATTGATAATTTAGTAGATGTAGCTATTGAAGTAAGAGATCATGCCACGCAAAGCTTTTTGCAGTGGTTTGTTGATGAGCAGGTGGAAGAAGAGGCGAACGTAACAGAGATACTCGACAATCTGAAGCTCATTAATGGCCAGGGAAATGGTATCTTTATGTTAGACCGTGAAATGCGTGGCCGAGCTTTCGTAGATACTACAGCGACCGAGTAATTTATCGTATAGATATTATATTTTTGAAGAGGTTGCTGAAAAGTAGCCTCTTTTTTGTTTCAAATACATCACCGTTTATAACTTTATTGAGAAGTGATGTAGCATAAAGTTAATTATGAGTGTACAGCAGGAAATAACATCGCGGTTTGAGCAGCTTAAAGAATTTTGCCAGCTAACCTGGAACGATGCATCATTGATTAAGTTAGACAATGCTTTTGATTTTGCCTATGAGATTTTAGGCGAACAGAAATTTTCGCACGGAGAGGTGATTTTAAGTCATTCGCTTGATGTGGCGTCGATTATTGCTATGGAAATTGGCCTAGAGTCGGATTCGGTTATTACCGGCCTGTTGCACAATGTTCGTTACGAGCGTCTTCAGGAAAAGGCTTCGCACGAGGCAATTATTGACAAGTTTGGCGAGCACATTTTTGCAATTCTTGAAGGAATGGCCAAGATTAATGCGCTTGGTACCGACACAATTGATCTGCACTCAGAGAATTACCGTAAATTAATGTTGGCGTTAGCAGGCGATGTTCGGGTCATTTTGGTAAAGATCGCCGATCGGCTGCAAGTTATGCGAACACTTCATTTGTATGATCAATCGGTTCATAAAAAACTATTAAGCGAAACCATTTATTTATATGCTCCGCTGGCTCACCGTTTAGGTTTATATAATATTAATTCTGAAATGCTGGATTTAAACCTAAAGTTTCAGAAAACAGAAGAGTACGATTACATTGTTAACCGGCTTAAAGAAACAGAGACCGAACGTGCAAACTTTGTTGCAGAGTTTGTAAGCCCCATCGAGAAGAAGCTCGAAAAAAGGGGAATTAAGTTTTCGATGAAGGCCCGGACAAAATCAATTTCTTCTATTCATAATAAAATGAAAAAGAAGAATGTTTCGTTCGACGAGGTACTCGATTTATTTGCAATCCGCGTTATTCTTGATTCGAAGCCAGAAGACGAAAAAACCGATTGTTGGATGGTATATTCCATTGTAACAGAAGAATACCAAACTAATCCGAACCGTTTGCGCGACTGGATTACAATACCTAAATCGAATGGTTACGAGTCGTTACATACCACTGTAATGGGCCCGCACCAAAAGTGGGTTGAGATACAGATTCGAACAAAACGTATGGATGAAATTGCAGAGAAGGGATTGGCAGCACACTGGAAATACAAAGGAGGCAAGTCTTCTGGGTTCGACAATTGGTTAACCGGCATTCGCGATGTGCTGGAAAACCCGGAGATGAATGTGGTGGATTTTATCGACCATTTCCGTTCGAATGTATACAGCGACGAGATATTTGTTTTTACCCCGAAAGGAGACCTAAAGAAATTGCCACTTGGAGCGTCGATGCTTGATTTTGCCTATGAAATTCACTCCAATCTTGGCGATTCTTGCGTAGGAGGTTTGGTAAATGGGAAAAAAGTAAACTTAAAATACAAACTTAAAAACGGCGATCATATTTCGATTGAGACTTCGAATAATCAGAAACCAAAATTGGATTGGCTGGATTTTTTGGTAACATCCAAAGCCCGGAACAGGGTTAAAGCCAGTTTAAATGAAGAGCGGAATTCGCAGGCGGTACACGGCCGGGAAACTTTGTTGCGTAAGTTTAAAAACTGGAAACTGGATTTGAACGACGAGGCAATCAGGATTATTCTAAAGCATTTTAATTATAAGTTAGCGGTAGATTTTTATTACGACATAGCAACCGGCAGAATAGATCCTTTGCAGGTTAAGGCAATTTTTGTTGAAAAAGAAGAAGATGGAGCTAAAAAGACAATTGAAGAACTTCTTCCAACAAAAGAGACAAAAGAGTTTCTGTATGACACAAGCGATGATTTTCTTTTGATTGATAATAACCTGAAGAATGTGAATTATACGCTTGCAAAATGTTGTAATCCAGTTTTTGGCGATAAAATATATGGTTTTGTAACGATAAAGCAGGGCATTAAAATTCATAGGGAGAATTGTCCGAATGCAACGGATATGAGAGAACGTTATCCGTATCGTGTTATAAAGGCAAGGTGGCGCGAAACTACAACCCGAAATTCGTTTCTTACAACTTTGCATATCTCCGGTACCGATGAAGTTGGAATTGTCAGTGAAATCTCACACATAATATCTAAAGATATTGGCAGTCATATGCGATCGATCAGTATTTCGTCGGATAAAGGATATTTTGAGGGGAGGATGCAGATTTTTGTAAATAGCCTCAATCATTTAGAGTTTTTAATTAACCGTTTACAAACAGTAAAAGGTGTTACGTCGGTGGCTCGCGGCGAAAAATAAAATTTATTTTTATGAAGATATTAATTGCACCCAATTCGATGAAAGGCAGCCTGAATGCTTTTGACTTTGCAGATATTGTGGAAAGAGCTTTTCTGGACTGTTCTTTAGAATTTGAAACCCGCAAAGTTCCTGTGGCCGATGGTGGTGACTTTACAGGAGAGGTGCTTTCCCGTAGTTTGGATGCGCAGCGGGTTGATGTAAATGTTACCGGTCCGCTCGGGCAACCTGTTTTGGCAAAGTATGGTATAGCTGGTAAAAAAGCAATTATTGAAATGGCTGATGCTTCAGGGATGAAGCTTGTGAATTCAAAGGATTTGAATCCGATGGTTGCATCTTCATACGGAACCGGACAATTGTTAGCTGGTGCTATTGAAAATGGTTGTGAGGAGATTATGTTGGCCATTGGTGGAAGTGCTACAGTTGATGGTGGAATGGGAATGATGGAGGCCTTAGGTTTTCGTTTTTTTGAAAAGAGTGGAAATGTTCTAAAAGGGAACGGAGAGAATCTTACGAGAATTGAATCGATTCAAGAAAAAGAATTTCCAGAAAAATTGAGAATAAGTATTATTTGCGATGTTGATAATCCTCTTCTTGGGAACAATGGTGCTGCTGGTGTTTTTGGCCCGCAAAAGGGAGCAACTTCCCAAATGGTTCAAGAGCTTGAAAAAGGTCTTGCCAATTGGTCGGGAGTAATAGCAGGAATTACTGGAAAAAATTTGTCAGGAGTAGAAGGGGCAGGGGCTGCAGGTGGTATTGCTTTGCCTTTATTGGCATTTCTGAATGCCCAAATGGTGCCAGGTGCCAATTTTGTTTTGGATCAGCTTAATTTTGATGAGCGTGTAAAATGGGCAGATTTGGTAATTACCGGTGAAGGAAAAATTGATAGCCAAACGTTGAATAGCAAAGCTCCGTTTGCAGTAGCGAAGGTAGCCAAAAAGAAAAGTAAGCCGGTAATCGCAATTGGTGGTAAAGTGGAAATAGATGCCAGTTCTGCTTTTGATGGTATTTATTCGTTGGTAAATGGCCCGATTTCGCTGGAAGAAGCTATGTTGAATTCCGAGAAGCTGTTATATGATTTTGCAAGTCAACTAGCACGAACATTGCTAACAGTAACTTCGGGCGGAAAATAATCTGATAAAATGGGGGACTCAAATCGTCTTAAGAATATAGAGTTATTATTGAAAAACGATCGTGCGATTGAAGCCAAAAAGGCATTCCTTCAGCTCGATAACGAAAATTCGTTGGAGTATTTTTTGGTCCGCGGAAAAATTGAGCAAAAGTTTCAAAACTGGGGAGATGCAATAAATGCTTTCAACCAAGCATTGGAAATTGATCCGGAAAACTCAGAAGCACAAAATAACCTTCAGCTTATTCGAAATATTTTGAACTTCTGGAATCCAGATATGTTTAATCCTTAGGAGTTTATGTAGAGGCATTGTTTGGAGGATTAAGAGGATCTATTTATGATCTTCGGCTATAGCTCTAATAAAGCGGTTGATTTAGCAGGTTTTCTAAATGAACGCTTTTTTAGGAATTTAGCAGAGATTTGTTATTTTTGATGCTCGTCGAAGATATTTGCAAAAAAAATTACATTTTATACAAAATTTAAAGAAACCGAAGAAAATGAAGAGAGTAGTATTATTAGTGGTCGCAGTATGTTTGGGTGTACTTTCCTTTGCTCAGGATGCGGCAGAAAAAATTACACAAGCCAACGAGGCTATGCAAGCCAAAGATTATGCAAAAGCATTTGAATTGTACGAATCAGCTATGTCCAATCTTGGTGATGTTCAGGTCCCTGATGCCATTAATTTCAATATAGGATTGGCAGCTTATAACAGTGATAATTATGAGAAGGCAATTGAATATTTCGATAAAGCAATTGCAGCAGAGGCTAATGTTGATAAAGCTTACGAATACAAAGCTGGTGCCTACGGTAAACTGGATAAAAGTAAGGAAGCAATAGAGACTTACAAAAAGGCGATAGAGGTGGCTCCTGCTGAAGCTGCATCATTGTCGTACAATGCTGGTATTGTAGCTTATAAAGGAAAAATGTATAAAGAAGCAATCGACTTTTTTACTGCAGCCGTTAATGGAAACTACAAAGGTTCAACTGCTCAGTATTACAAAGCAGTAGCCTATAATAAGCTTAGTGATGATGCAGGTTACAAAGCAGCGTTGGTAGAAGGCGTTGAAAAGTTTGCAAAGAACAGCAAAATGAAAAAAGCACTTGCTAATATTTATGTTTCGGAAGGAAATGAATTGTACAAAAAGGGTGCTGGTATTTTGAGTGCTGCTAATACAAAAGTAAACGACGGAAGCCTGTCTACTGCTGATGAAGCTTATGCTGCTGAAGTTGAAAAAGCCAAAAAGGAATTTGCTTCTGCTATGGAAGTATTGGAAAAAGCCGCTGCTCTTGATGCGTCAAATGCAAATGCACAAAAACTAATTGAAGCTTGTAAAGCGGCAATGTAGAACGCTATTCAAAAAAAGTATAACAAGAACGCTCTGGTTTTCCAGGGCGTTTTTTGTTGGTCAAAATCCAGATCGGTAAAGTGAATTGAATAACCAAGAATATTCCACAAGTTTTAGTAAATATCCTAAGACGCAGTAGCAGCTTTCAATGACTTCCTATTTCTTTTGGCTGTTAATATCAAGCCGGGGAAGAGCGAGAAGAGAATTCCGATAAGTAATAGTAGAGCAAATTGTGTATTTGGCCCCCAACCTGTGTAATTGAAAAGTATCCCAAAGCCAATCATAACAATATTCGCTGCCATAATAATTAGCGTGACTTTCAAGTGATTTCCGGGGAAAGCAGTCAATAAATTGTGATGTATGTGATTCTTATCAGGAGCAAATGGCGATTTACCAAGCGATATGCGTATTGTAAACACACGCAGTGTATCAATGATTGGAACGCTTATCAAAGCAAAGGAAAAAGCGGGGGCAGAGGCTATCTCATATTTGCCTGCGATTAAATTTAACTCGTTAAATTTAACGACAAGTATAGCCACTACAATTCCAATAATAAGAGAGCCGGTATCACCCATGAAAAGCTTGTTTTTAGTGCCAAAAACATTAAAGGCAAAAAATCCGATCAGGCTTCCTGCCAATGCAAACGACATAATTGAAAGCTCATAGTTTCCAGATAGGTAAAACCAAAGACCGAAAGACGACGAAGCAATTGTTGAAATGCCGGAGGCCAAACCATCTATCCCGTCAATTAGGTTGAATGCATTAATAATTCCCAACATCGCAAACAGAGTCAAAGATATACTCGGTAAGTAATTCAATTCATAAATTCCAAGCATTCCATGCAGGTTGGTAAATCTTATATCCCCCATGGTGATTAATAGTACTGTCGCAAAAGCTTGTATCATCAGTTTTTTTCGTGCAGATATAACCAGAATGTCGTCTTTAAGACCGATAAAAAACATTATTATTACTGCAGCAAGAATATATTTTAATGAAGGAAAGTTTAAGCCATCTGTGGCAATTATAGTGCTAAGTACAAAGGCAATAAAAATGGCTACTCCACCAAGTGGAGGTACTATTTTGGTATGGACTTTTCTTTCTTCAAATGGTTCATAGAGCTTTTTGGCGTTGGCAATTTTTACTATTGGCGGCACAGTTAGCAATACTAGTATTGTCGAAATTATAAATGCTACAAGAATTAAGATAATTTCCATATGTGTAAAGGTTAAGCATTTTGAATTGTCGGGTTCAATCAACTATTACAACGAAATATCATTTTCGGATACTTTGTTGCTTGTGGGTTCAAAAATGCGCGTCCGTGTTCTATTTAATGGTTTGCAATTGCAACTTACTAAATTGTATTTGTAATATCAAATTTTCAGGGGAGATGTACTTTTGTCTTAATGATATATTAGCATTTGGCATGGCTGGTTGTGTGCATTTTTCTGGTAGTTAGAGTGTTCCTTGTCGATTAGCGGATATTCCAGCTTAATGAGATCGTTGTCCCGAGTCTCGATGTTTTGTCTCCATCGTCAAAAACACTTCCTTGGTCGGCTGCAATAGTTGCTTTTACGCCAAATCGATGTTCGGGAGAAAACCAATTTAGAGAAAGCATAGTTGATAGCTGTTTACGGGGAGGATTGTAATTGTCGTTTCCGTCGTTATCATATTGTCCAAAATGTTTCATTTTACTTACCATTGCTTGCCAGGTGAGTTGCGGATTAAAATATCCATTTGCTCCCAAATGAACTCCCGAAAAGCGAGTATTTACAAAACCATTCGAAATATCGTTAGTAATAACCACGGGGGAGAAAAAAGGACTACCGATTCCAAATTGCTCGTATGTTACTCCAGACCTATAAACCCCGTGATTAAAATAGTTGTCGCGGCCACGACCTGATTTGGTACCATCTTCTTGTGTTACCAGATGAAAAGCACCACTTTGATTTTTTGTATAATAATATTCAATAAGTATCCCATTAATGAATGATTCCGGTTGCTTTTTTTGTATAAACAAGCCATAAAGGTTGTCTCTGTAGTTTTCGAGTTCAAGTCCTGAACGATCCTCAAACGGATGGCTAATGTAAAATGTTGTGGTGTAACTTTTCCATTCTTTGCTTATTTCTACCTGGTAGGTTCCAAATTGGTTTCCCAGAACGTTTATTTGGTCGGTAAGCAAAGCATTTTCGCCGCCGCTTTTTCCCAGGACATAGTCGAAATAGGTATCCCATTTGGGGAGTTCGCCGTGAGTTGGATGTGTGCCTCCCCACATTACAAAATGCTCTAATCCTCCTTTAAACGTTAGTGTTTCTGCTGTGCCTATTTTAAAGTAAAATGCTTTATGATGTAAGTGTGTGTCGTTCACATAGCGATCGTCGTTTAATAAGCCTTCTTCGTAAAAGCCATAAATTAAAAACCAATTGGTAAGAACAGGCACAAATTTATTAAAGCCAATCCGTATCGCGGGATGGGGGCGGGCGTTTCGTGTAATTGCCAAGTTACCGTTCGATGCCGAAAGTCCGCTATATTTTTCTGCTTCGGCAAAAGCTCCGGCTTTTAACTGAAGGCTTTTCCAGCTTAACTGTCCAAACAGCTCGGTAAATCGTACCGAATTTTCTTTTCCCAAGAGAATGTCGACATCAGTGCTTATTCCAAAACCAAAATCATTGATATTTTCTGAATATTTGCCATTAAATGCAAAATCCTGAACAAACTTATTTGTGCGATCATAACGGCCTAGCTGGTTCGCCCAAAGCCAAAAGGGTAATTGATGTTTGGTTCCTGCCAACGTTTTTGATTCGATTTGGATATACTGCGAAAAGGCCGATATATTTAGCAGAATCAAAAAAGTGGACAAAATTATTTTGTTCATTATGATTGGTTTCGAAGTTATCCTTTGCAAGATAGTTAAATTGGTTAGATGTGGTTTGCGAATGATGTTATCGCATTGTTATAACTTCAAATTGGAGATATAAAAAAGGGTTTCCGATAACGAAAACCCTTTTTAGTATCTGGTGTGTTTTGCTTATTCAGCTACAACTTCAAATTCGATCTCAACTTTTACTTCTTTATGTAATTTGATGATCGCTTTGTGGGTACCCACTTCTTTGATGCTATCTTCAGGAATTGTGATCTGTTTACGGTCAATCTCAAATCCTTTTTTATTGATAGCTTCAGCTAACTGAATTGTATTTACTGAACCAAAGATTTTTCCAGAAGTACTTGTTTTAGCACCAATGCTGATTTTCTTGTTTACAATTTGTTCAGCAATTTTAGTAGCTTCATCTTTCAGTTTAGCTTCTTTGTGAGCACGTTGTTTTGTGTTCTCAGCCAAAATCTTTTTTGCCGACTCGGTTGCAACAATTGCTTTTTTCTGTGGAATTAAAAAGTTACGGCCGTAACCATCTTTCACACTTACAATGTCGTCTTTACTTCCGAGGCGTTCTACGTCTTGTGTTAATATAATTTCCATTTCAAGTCCTCCTCTTATTTCAACATGTCGGTTACAAATGGCAGTAAAGCAACTTGGCGGGCACGTTTAATTGCCTGACCAACTTTACGCTGATATTTCAGTGAAGTTCCGGTAATACGGCGAGGTAAAATTTTACCTTGCTCGTTCAGGAATTTTTTCAAAAATTCAGGATCTTTGTAATCTACATATTTGATTCCGTTTTTCTTGAAACGGCAATATTTTTTCTTTTTGATCTCAACTGACGGTGGAGTCAGGTATCTGATTTCACTTGAATTTTGTGCCATGTTTTAAGCCTCCTTTTTTTCTGTTTTTTCCTTCCGAAGTTTTCTTCTCTTTTCGCTATAGGCAACTGCATACTTATCGAGTTTTACAGTCATGAAACGGATAACGCGCTCATCGCGACGGAAATCTGTTTCAAGTTTTGTAATAAATGCAGGATCGGCTTTAAATTCAAATAAGTGATAAAAGCCAGTCGATTTCTTTTGGATTGGGTAAGCCAATTTTTTCATGCCCCAATCTTCTTCATGGATCATCTCACCTCCATTTTCGGCAATGACGTCTCTGAATTTTTTTACCGCTTCCTTTACCTGTGGCTCAGATAAAACGGGAGTGAAAATGAAAACGGTTTCATACTGATTCAACATAAACATCTAATTTTTAATCGTTAAAACTAATTATCCAGTTTTGGACGCGCAAAATTAGAAATAATTTGTTATTTATCAAACAGTTTCAGGATTTTAAGTCTGTTCTGTTTGATTTATCTGTACAACTTTCTGATTTTTTTCTGGGTATTGCTGTCATTTTTTGATTGCTATTGTGTCTGGAATTCTGTAACCACTGATAAAATACATTGTTTAGAAGTTCAAATGAATGACTGCTTGTATGTTATAATTTTAGTGTTTCGGGTGTCAAATCTACGCTTTGGCGAGTAACTTTGTCTTTACTTGTACCAGGCTTTATTGAGTTTTCTATTTCGTAGCTATTTGTATCATTAACCTTTGATAATAGTAGTTCAAGTAACGGAAGCATTGATTTTAAACCTCCTGTATTTATAATAAAGTTCCATAATCCCTCAAATTTCTTCCAACCTCCGGTATAAAACAGATTCTTAAGTTGGTGTTTTAACTGAGGATGACTAAAGGATGCCTTAAAGACATTATTCCATTTATAGAATTCCTTATATGCCCACCAATATCCATCTTCTAATTGTAATTGAGATAACGATTTTGTTTTATAAACGACATGTCGGGTATCATATAAATCCCAGTCGTGTGTTAAAATCCGATTATTCTTTTTCATGTTATTAAATAATCGAGTCCCGGGATAAGGTGTTAATATGTGATAAGTTGCAGTAGTTATTGCATTTTCGATCCCCCAGTCTACTGTACGTTTAAAAACATCTTTGTCATCATTGTCAAGTCCAAAAACAAAGCTTCCGTTTATCATTATTCCTAAGTCGTGTAATCTTTGGGTTGCCTTTTCATAGTCGAGTTTTAGATTTTGATTTTTATTGCTCTGTCGCAAATTTTCAGCGGAAAATGTTTCAAAACCAACAAAAAGACTTCTTAGTCCAGCTTCTGCTGCCTTTTCAATTAAATCTCCCTCTAGTATTGATTTTACTGTGGCTGCTCCTTGAAAAACTCTATTCATTCCTTTCATTCCCTCAAAGAGTTCTCTTGCGAGTTTCGGGTTACCAAGTAAATGGTCATCAAGGAAATAAAGATGTTTTCCCTTTAATGCGGATATTTCGGTAAGAATTTCATCAACTTTTTGGGTATAGAAAGTTTTTCCACCGGCAAAGAATGCATCTTTATAACAAAAATCGCAATGATGTGGGCAACCTCGAGATATTACTAAAGAATTTGGAACAAGATATTTTTCTCTTTTTATGAGATCTCTTCGTATTGGCGGTTGATTTTGAATTGTTCTTCCTTTAGTTGATATATATCGTTTCTTTGTTTTATTTAATTTAAAATCCTGAATAAATTCTGGGAAAGTTTGTTCTCCTGGTCCTAAAAAAATAGAATCTGCGTAATTTGCTGCTTCTTCTGGTAACGAAGTCACGTGCAGACCGCCTATTGCAACAAATATTCCTCTGTCTCTGTAGGTTTTGGCAATTTTGTAAGCTCTGCTTGCATTTGTAATGTATACCTGAATTATTACAAGATCAGGCGTGTCGGTAATATCTAGTCTCTCTACATGTTGATCCTGTAGTTCAATTTCATCGTCTTCGCTGAAGTATGATGCCAGTGTGGCTAAACCAAGAGGTGGAAACAACGAATATTTTATTGGTCGCCAAAATGCACTCTTCGCTTCTGTAAGCGACGGTAGAATAAGTTTTACTTTCATTTATATATTTCTTGTGTGTGTTGATTATTCGGAGACTATTGGTGTTTTTATTCTCCGTACCAATTAATCTTCCGTGTAAAGAACATCGTTAGACCAAGCACTATGAATAAACCAATACTACCAACTAAAAGTGCAAGTGTTTCCAGTTGCATTAATACAAATATAAATCCGAACGAGAAGGTGAGGATTAGTGTTTGAATAATTGCGTTTGTCCAGGTTCTCAGGAACGATCGCGAATAAAGCAGTACCATAATTAAAACCGCGATTGATGAAATAAGATAAGCCAGGTTAAAGCCCAATTGCTCTGAAATAGATAATAACAACAAATAGAAGATTAGCACTGAAAAGCCAACCAGAATATATTGAAATGGGTGAACACGTTGTTTGGTGATTATTTCATTTAAAAAGAAGGCCAGAAAGACAAACAAAATAACCATAGCCGCATATTTGGCTGAGCGTGAACTTTTTTGGTAATGGTCGGCAACTTCAACAAGACGCACGCCAAAATCAGCATCGGTAACACGGTATTCCTGGTTCTTCCAGGCCTGTGGAAAGTTACGGTTAAAATTTAGTACTTTCCAATGGGCAGAAAATCCCTCATTGGTAATCGTGTGCACGGCGGGTAAAAAGTCGCCTTCAAATCCGGGATCGTTCCATTTTGATTGAAGAAATACTTCGGTGGTCTCGCCAAGCGGCGCAAAGTTTAATGCTTCCGATCCTTTTAATTGCAACTTAAAATCGAAATCTGCCGGGAAGCTTTCAGACGATAAATTGTTAAACGGCAGGGAAATTCCATTGTTTCCTATCTGATGGTTATCCATTCCGGGTACAAATGCGTAGGTAGAATCATTCCATCCGAAAGTTACTTTTTCGTTTATGCCACGCAGATCGCTAATGGCAACCAAAATTTTTGCTTTTTCCCAGAGAATGTTTTTGGGATCAATTTTTAACGCATCAAAATCAGGTGTTTTAAATATTCCCTTAAACTCGATGCCCGATTCGTAAACCACGGTTTCGTATATACTCCTTTTTCGTTTTTCTGGTGAAATGTCTCCTTTAATATTGAGTGTTTCCGGGAGGAAGTAAGCCGACAGAATGTCTTCGCTTAGTATTTTCCCGTCCGTGTCGAAACTTCTTTTTATGTACGGGATTAAAAGAACGGGGCCTCTTACCGTTTGGGAGAGCGACCATGTGTTCATCACTTCCTGTTTCGTAATTTCTGCGGTTGACTGACGCTCCTGTATTAGTCCCATGATCATAAACTTTGGAATTAACAATGCTATCGCAATTGCTCCAATTACAAATACCTTAAATGTAATTTGCCAGTTTATTGACTTTTGTTTGTTCTGAATAAAATCTTTTGCTTCCATGATTTGACTGAATAAAAGTACTTTGAAAAACAAAGTAAATGATTAATAATTTAATTTCAAAGTAAGAGTTGCAAATTTTGAAAGGAAGGGGGAGTATTTTAAATTTCTTGCTGCCAGTAAATTGGAGTTCTATTCTGTTTTGCTGATTTTTCGAACGATGCTGTTTTCTCCGAATTCGATCTGAAGAATATAAACTCCCGGACTTAACCTGCTAAGGTCAATACGATTTTGCGTTGTATTTTCTATCTGAAGTTTTTGTCTGCCGGTAAGATCGAACAAGCGAATACTGAATGAAGATGACATCCCGTTTATTTTAAGTTCGCTGGAAACGGGATTTGGATAAACCTTAATTTTCTCCGCTTGGTAAGCCCCAATTCCTGAAATTACATCAACATTTATTTGTTTTGAAACCGTATCGCAAGCCATTATTTGGTTGCAAACTTTCAGTGTAATTTTATATTTGCCTTTTTGTGTATAAACATGTTCCGGTTCAAAGTTTCTACTTGTCGTTCCGTCGCCAAAATCCCATGACACGAAGTAGTCGTCATCAGCATAATTGATGGTTGTTAGCGTATTTTCGTTTAGCGCGAAGTTGAAATCAACGTTTGGTTTTATTTGTTTGAATAGGAAGTCAGCTGTTTTTTGATGTACAATATTCCAGTATTCATTTGGGCCTTCGGGAGGAAACATTCCGGTATCGACACCATAAAACTCGTGTCCTTTATCTTTTACAAAATAAGTTTCGTGCGGAATCCCTCGGTTTGTAAGTGCAGTATCAATACAATAACTACCATAGGTTTCGGGCATGGTGAAACTTACAAGCGGATTATCGGGAACTGTACCATCAAGCGGAATCCCTTTTTTAAACGGAACAATGTTGTCGTTTTCCCCATGCATTAAAAGCAGCGGAGTTTGTTTATTTTCGATATACTCTGTATTCCATGCAGCTCCCCACATTGCAACAACCGCATCGGGATTTCCATCAGGGCCCGCCGGACCAACATCATCTAAACCACCAAGAGAAGGCGCTGTTTGTGTATTATCTGGTATTTCGTTCGGCTGGTCGAGGTAGAGAACCGATAAGTCCTGGATGGCACCCGCACTACTTCCTACTAAAAATACCCTCGACGAGTCGATTCCATACAAATCGGCATTCTGTTTTAAGTAACGAATTGCGGCGCGTCCGTCTTGCGTCGCCCGGAAGGCTGCGCGGTGTGCGTTTTCTTTGTCAACACTAAGTCCGATTATTATACTACCCCATAAGCGCGTCACTTTAGCGCCCATTCCTATTCGATAGTCGATGGTGGCTGTAACGTAACCTTTTCGGGCAAACGAATCACAAAAAGCCACCATATCGTCGGCAAGCCTTGAGCCAATTAAAAAAGCTCCGCTGTGCGAAAAAATAATAGCCGGTTTTTGTGAAACGGAATCTTCTGCGGGTACAAAAATATCCATCAATAGCGGTTTAACAGTAGTAGTTTGCTCGCCATCGTGAATGTTGTATTCCGAAAGCAGTTCTATCTCTAAAGGATTGTTTAGCCATTCGGCCTGGGCGTACTCAACATTCTTAAAGGTATCCACCTTTTCAAAAACTTTTCTGGTATAGCGAAAATCCTGACCTGTTGCTTTAAAAGCAAGTGCTATGAAAGCGAGGATAACTATTTTTTTTAGTGGAGTCAAGTGCCTTTTTGTTGGCAATTTAAATTAAAAACTGAAACAAATCAGGATTGTCATTTAGATATTCGTAAATAAAACCATTTTCTTGCATGCGTTGAATCAGCCCTTTTAAATCGTCTTTGTTTTGAAGTTCGATACCGATCACAGCAGGCCCTTTTTCGCGATTGGTTTTCTTCGAGTATTCAAAGTGCGTAATATCGTCGGTGGGTCCCAGAACAACATCAACAAATATTCGGAGTGCTCCGGCACGTTGTGGGAAACGAACGATGAAATAATGTTTTAAGCCTTCGTATAAAAGCGAACGTTCTTTTATTTCTTCGGTACGTGTAATGTCGTTGTTACTGCCACTAACAATGCAAACTACATTTTTCCCTTTTATTTCTTCCTTGAAAAAATCAAGGGCTGCAATTGATAGCGCCCCGGCTGGCTCAATTACAATGGCATCGCGGTTGTAAAGCTCCAGAATTTTTGTACAAATTTTACCTTCCGGAACAGGTTGAATCTGATCGACAACCTCTTTGCAAATTTCGAAAGTAATATCGCCCACTTTTTGCACTGCAGCGCCATCTACAAACTTATCAATCTTATCCAGAACGGTTACTTTTCCGGCTTCAATCGAACGCTGCATTGACGGAGCTCCGGCTGGTTCAACACCAATTATTTTTGTAGTTGGACTAACCTGTTTGAAATAGGCACCAACGCCGGCAGCTAATCCTCCGCCTCCAATCGGAATAAAGAGGTAATCGATTTGTTCTTTGGTGTCTTGTTGAATTTCAAGGCCTACCGTTGCTTGTCCTTCTATAATGTCTTGGTCATCAAAAGGATGGATGAAAATCATGCCGGTTTTTCGGCAATCTTCCATGGCCAGCTGATAGGAATCGTCATAAGTATCGCCCTCCAGAATAACTTTTACATGCTCTTTGCCAAACATTTCAACCTGCCTGATTTTTTGTTTTGGAGTAGTGGCAGGCATGTAAATTTTCCCAGATATTCCTAATTCTCGGCAAGAGTAAGCAACACCCTGGGCGTGATTCCCCGCGCTGGCGCATACAACACCTTTTTCGAGCTCTTCAGCAGAAAGCTGGGCAATTTTGTTGTATGCGCCACGCAGTTTGTATGATCTTACCAGTTGTAGGTCTTCTCTTTTTAGAAAAACATTGGCATTAAACTCTTCAGAAAGATTGATGTTTTTTTGCAGCGGAGTGTGCAAAATCACATCGTTCAACCTGATTTTAGCCTGAGATATATTTTTAATTTGCGGAAAATACTTTTCGCTTGTCATATTTTCTTTTTTGCAAAGGTAACCAACACTGCTGTTAATTGGTTCAGTTGCTTAAGTCTTGTATCAAATTTAATAAACTACTGATGCAGGACGGTCTTCGGCTGCTTGTCCAAATTCTTTATTTGGAGTGCTTCCCATGGTAAGTACCAATTTTCCGCCCGCCATAATTTGTTTGTGCGTGATAAACGATTTTGTATAAGCTTCACCATTCAGTGTTGCCGATTGAATATACAGATTTTCTTTGCTGTTGTTTACAGCTTCAATAGAAAAGCTTTTTCCGTCGGCCAATTCAACTTCTGCTTTATCAAATAATGGGCTTCCGAATATATAAGCTCCGTTTGCTGGGTTTACAGGATAAATTCCCATTGATGAAAGAACATACCAGGCCGACATTTGTCCGCAGTCTTCGTTTCCACACAGTCCGTCCTGTTTATCTGTGTACATTGTGGTGCAGATTTCGCGAACTTTCTCTGCTGTTTTCCATTGCCTTCCGGCATAAGCATACATATAAGTTGTGTGGTGACTTGGCTCATTTCCGTGTGCATACTGACCAATTAAACCAGAAATATCACTTGATGCGCCTTCAACCTGATTCGAAGAAATATTGAACAAGCTGTCGAGTTTTGTAACGAAAGCTTCTTCTCCGCCGTGCAGCTGAATCAATCCCTCAGGATCCTGTGGAACCAACCATGTGTACTGCCAACTGTTTCCTTCGCAGAAATCATCTTCGCGGTGTTGCGACGAAATCGGGTTGAAAGGTGTTCTCCAGCTTCCATCAGAAAGTTTTCCGCGCATAAATTTAATGCTCGGATCGAAATAGTTTTTATAGTATTGCGCACGTTTCGAAAACAATTCGTAATCTTCTGTTTTTCCAAGTGCTTTTGCCATCGCGGCAATACACCAGTCGTCAATTGCATATTCCAGACCCATAGCTACCGATTCCACAGTTTTATCAGCAGAAATATATCCCTGTGCTTTTACCATATCCAGGCCTCGTTCGTCGAGCAATGCAGAGGTTTTCATCGCCTCAAAGGCACGTTCTGCATCAAATCCACGAAATCCTTTAAGGTAAGCATCAGCAATTACAGGAACAGCGTGATAACCAACCATTGTATTGGTTTCGTTGCCCCACAAGTGCCAAACCGGTAGTTTTCCTTGTTGATCGTAAGCGGCAAGCAAAGAGTTTACAAAGTCGTTTACACGGTCGGGTTGCGTAAGCGTAAACAGCGGATGTGCGGCACGGTAAGTATCCCACAACGAAAAGACAGTATAATTATCAAAACCGGCGTGCTCGTACACTTCTTTGTCGGTACCTCGGTAGTCGCCGTTTGCATCGTTAAACAGGCCCGGTGCAATCATCGTATGGTAAAGTGCCGTGTAAAAAGTTCTCCTTTCGGCTTCGTTTTTGGTTTCAATTTTAAGTTTGCCAAGCTCGGCATTCCATTTTTGCTGAGTCGCTGTTTTAACACCCTCAAAATCCCAGGTATCGTTTCCTTTCCCAATTTCAGCAATGAGGTTGTTTTCGGCGCCTTCAACGCTTACCGGAGAAATGGCTGTTTTTGCCATTAATACGCCATTGCCTTCAAACTCAATTAAAGCTGTAAGTTGTCCTTTTTCTGCGTCTTCTCTTACTATTTCAAACTGAAGAATAGGTTTCGAAAATTCGGTATAAAAGAAGACGCGCTGGTCGGCTGCCCAACCTTTTGAAAAACGAGCACCGCCAATGCTGTTATCGCCTTTTTGCTCTATTTTCCCTTTTTGAATAGCATCCCAACCGGTACCGTATTTTAAATCAACCAGTACTTTTGAGTTGCCTGTTTTTTTGTAATCATATTTATGAAAACCAACCCTGTCGGTAGCCGTTAACTCTGCTTTTACATCGTATCTCGCAATATTGATGGAGTAGTAGCCGGCCTGTGCAACTTCGTCGTTGTGGGTATATTTTGCCTGCCAGTCGTATGCATTTTCTGTTGAGAAATCTGGCGTGTAATCGCCCGACAATGGCATAAAAAGCACATCTCCCAAATCACCGATTCCGGTTCCGCTTAATTGTGTATGTGCAAAACCAATTAATAACGAATCGGAATAATGATAGCCGGAACACCAGTCCCAACCCTGAGTTGGATTATTCGGGCCAAGTTGTACGCCTCCAAACGGAGTACTGGCTCCAACAAAAACGTGTCCGTGGTAACCGCTGCCGATAAATGGATCAACAAAAGTGGTGTAATCAACAGGTTCTTCAGTTTTTTCTGGCTTGCTTGTGCAGGCACTGAGGAAGAGCGTTACACTGATAATAAGCGAAAATGCAAATTGTTTCATTGGTAAAATATTTTGAGTTTTTAATTTCTAGTAGTTGATTTCTAAAGTACCACCTTTAACAAGGTCGGAGTGGTTTACAAAGTAAGTTGGAATTCTTTTCCCGTTCAACTTTATTGTTTTAATTTTTTCCGAATTTCCTGATTTTCGAATGGTAATCTTGTTTCCCGGATAAAAGTTTTGATCGAGTTTAATCGTTACTTCATCAAAAACAGGGGAGGAGATGGCATAATTCATGTCGCCGGGAAGAGCCGGGTAAATTCCCATCATCGCATAAACAATCCACGTCGACATTGTTCCGGTGTCGTCGTTGCCGGGAAGCCCGTCGGGGGCATTTTTAAAGTAAGTTGCCATCAGTTTGTTTAGCTCTTTTTGGGCACGCCACTCTTCACCTTTTATGTAATTAAAAAGCCAGGGATAATGAATATCTGGTTCATTGGCCATATCGAAATGATTGTCGTCGAAAATTGCCTGAAGCTTTTTAACAAATTGCTTTTTTCCGCCATTAAGTTTAATCATTTCTTCGATATCGTGGTGAGTGCAAAAAGTATATTGGTAGGCATTTCCTTCGTGGAACCCCGGGCTGGGCTCAAAATTCTCTCCTTGTTTCGGATCGAAATCCGGCATAAACTCACCGTTCTCCAGCTTCGGACGGATGATCTCGAATTCATCATCGTAGTAATTTCTCCAACCCTGAGATTGTTTCTTGAAGCGTTCGTAATCACTGTTTTTGCCCAGTTCTTTTGCCAGTTGTGCAAGGTTCCAGTCGGCAATGTAATATTCCAGTGCATGCGAAACCGAATTATCAAAGGGCTGTTTAAGCGGAACATAACCATGCGAAATATAATGGTCGATATCGGGGCGGATTTTATTTTCAGCACCCGGAGTTGTGGCTGATTTGTACATGGCAGCGTACGCTTTTTCAATGTCGAAATCACGGATACCTCGGAACCATGTGTCAACAATCACCGGTAGTGCCGGATCGCCTTCCATAACGTGCGTTTCGGTGCTGTTTAGTTCCCAGCGCGGCAACCAGCCACTTTCGTCGTACATTTCAATCATCGAGTTTACCATGTTCAATTGCTGCTCCGGGAAAGCAAGGCTTAAAAACGGATGTAAATTTCGGTAGGTATCCCACAGTGAGAACGTAGTGTAACGTTCGCCGTTTTCACGGGTTTTAATTTCAAACGATTCCATTGCCGGATATTGTCCGTTAACATCGCTCAATAAATTCGGGTGGATTTGAATGTGATACAAAGCCGTGTAAAACACGGTTTTCTGATCGTCGGTGCCACCTTTAACTGTGATTGTTGAAAGTGCGTCGTTCCATTTTTCTTCGGCTTGTTTTTTTGTGGCTTCAAAATCAAAGTTATTCGATTCTGCATTCAAGTTTTGTCGCGCATTTTCTATGCTAACATACGAAACTCCAACTTCAACCAAAATCTGTTCATTGGCTGCGGTATTGAATGTAAACCAACTTCCAATGCTGTCGCCAGCCATTTCGGCTTTGTAATTTTTGTAGTATTTAAATTTTCCACTGGTTGACGACCACGATGATTCTGCGGCCATTTTCGGCATTTTTTTCCACACGCCAAACTCTTCAGCAGCTTTATTAAAACGGGCCACGAAATACACCGGACGCTCTGTTCCGTCGTTGTAGCAGAAAGTCCCTGTCATTCGCCAGCCTTCAATTTCCTGGTTATTTACAATTTTTATCGATGCGCCACTTTCGTTGGTCAGTCCGTTTCCAAGGTCAATCAGAATATTCGATTGACCGGCCGGAAAAGTAAAGCGGCTTATCCCTGTTCTTTCTGTAGCTGAAACTTCAGTATTAATATCATATTTATTCAGGTAGGTTGAATAGTATCCGGGATGTGCCACCTGCTTGCTCATTTCTGAGCCGTAGGTTTTATAATCTGCATTTACTTTGCCGGTAGTCGGCATCAGCAAAATCACGCCCAATTCCGGACAGCCAACACCACTAAGGTTTACATGCGAATAACCGGTAAAATATTTGTTATCCCAGGAATAAGGTGTCGACCACCAACCATTGTCCTTATCGTGTTTATTTAGCGGTGAATTGCCGCTAACATTAAACGGGACCACCGAAACCATTCCGCGGGGAACTATTGCTCCCGGGTTTGTTGTTCCGTAGTTTGTTGTTCCGATAAATGGATTTACCCATTTTGCAGCATCTTGTGCCCAAAGTGACGGACTCGCTACCTGAAAGAAAAAGAGAAAAGTCAGCGTTTTGAAGATAACTCCCAAATATCTTTTTGACATGATATTAAAAGTTTTTAAAAAAATTTACGAAGTGCAAATATAGTCATATATTTATCTGAAAGAATAAACTTAATGAATTAAACGATGCTACAACGTTCCATTATTTTGTTTGCACTTATTTTTTTGATGAGTTGCAGCAGCAAGCAATCCAACAAAGAAAATGTTTCTACCCCGAAAATAAATGTGATGGCTTATTATTTTCCTCGGGAAGAATTTAATCCGGAAGAACTGCCGTTGAACAAGTTGACGCACATAATCTTCAGTTTTACGAATGTAATTGACGGGAAGATGCAGTTTCGTGATCAACGCAGCAGCGACCGGCTTAAGCAGTTGGTTGCAGAAAAGGAAAACTATCCTGATTTGAAAGTGATGATTGCTTGTGGCGGATGGGGCGCCGACGGTTTTTCTGATGCTGTTTTTACTGAGGAAAGCCGAACGAAGTTTGTTCGCAGTATCATCGGGTTTATTGAAGAATATCAGCTCGACGGAATTGATATCGATTGGGAATATCCTGCAATTCCAGCTGCCGGAACAAAGGCGCGTCCCGAGGATAAAGAAAACTTTACTGCTTTAATGAAAACTTTGCGAAATGCCTTGAACCAACTCAAGCGGCCACAAACATTGACATTTGCAGCTGCAGGCTGGAAACGCTATTTCACCAATATTGAACTTTTGAAAGTGATGAAATACGCTGATTACATTAACCAGATGACTTATGACCAGGCAGGCGGTGGAAATCCGTTTACTTCGCATCATACGGCGCTTGGATTAATGACGTTAAAGGATTTGGAGGAAACTCCGCTGGGTATTGCAATGCAAAAACGAAATGATACAATTTCGGAAGGTCAGGATAAATGGGAACCTCAGTCGGCAGAGAATATTGTAAAGTATTGTTTGGATAATGGCGTTTCTGCCGATCAGATTGTAATTGGAGCTGCCTTTTACGGAAAAGCATGGAAAGGTGTTGAACCAGCAGCCAATGGTTTATTTCAGCCAAACAAAGGAGGGGAAAGGGGAGCGAACTATCGTAAATTGCAGGAGGAGTTCATCAATAAGAATGGTTACACCCGGTATTGGGATCCGGTGGCAAAAGCGCCCTACTTGTTTAATCCGGTTGACAGTGTCTTTATCACATATGATGATCCCGAATCTGTTGCACTGAAAACCATGTTCGTAATTGATAATCATCTTGCCGGTATTATGTTCTGGGAGCTGGGAGGAGATAGTTACGGCGACACCAGTTTGCTTGGAGCTATTTACGACGAGTCGATTAAATAAAGGCAGCCAGCATAAAATAAAAATCCCCCAAATCGCTAAGACTTGAGGGATTCTCAGTGAGAGAATAAAAAATTATAATTCTCTGATTTTTATATTGCGAAACCAAACCGGATAACCGTGGTCTTGTAAACCAATGTAACCTTCTTTGGCAATACCGTCAGTAAAACCCGGAAAATTTTTGAACTTACTGTTTTGCACCAGTTTATCCCATTCGTCGCTCCAGTGCGAGTAGGTAACTACAACAGTTCCGTTCATCGAAACGGTAGCTTTTCCATCAACAACTTTAATAACGCAGGTATTCCATTCTCCGGCAGGATTAACCGTTTTCGGATCTGCAGGAAGCATGTCGTAAAGAGAGCCTGCCAAGTGGCTGTCAACTTTATTATCGGTAGCATCTTTGTTGTCCAGTATCTGAATTTCGGGAGCGGCAAAATAAATGGGTTTACCGGGCACTTCTTTTATGTAGTAGAATATACCAGAATTGGCCATTTTGCTGGCTTTCCAATCAATACTCAATTCAAAATTTTTGAATTTTTTCGGCGCATAAAGAATATCGCCGCCTGCACCGTGTCCGGGCTCTTTTCCTTCTCCAATTAAAACTTTCATCGCATCGTCTTCAATGGTCCAGTTTGCGGGCATCGCGTCGCCGTTACACTGGCGCCATCCGTCAAAATCTTTTCCGTTGAACAGAAGCGTCCAACCTTCTTTTTGTTCCTTCTTTGATAATTTATTTGTCTTTTTTGCGCTTGAAGGCAGCCCAATTAAAATCATCAGAGCCATACAGCCCAATACAAAAATTGATTTCTTCATTTTGATGTTTATTAATTTTAGTTTTAAGGTGAATACGAAGTAACTGTATTTTACTGACAAAATGAAATGGGCATAATAAAATTTCTTGTTTGAAATGATTTAAACAGGAGTTTATCTCATCTGTTTCAATTTTAGTATTTTTGGGTTTCTAAAATAATGCTATGAAAGATTATTCTGTTTTGATGTCTTATTTCAAGCACATGAAAAAAGCTCCGCTCTCAGAAGAAGAGGAGGCAGATATTCGTTCTTTTTTTTCTATTAAGGACTTCAAAAAGAAGATTTTACTGATGAGATCGGGGGAGGCCAATACAAAGCATTATTATGTTGCAAAAGGGTTGTTACGACTCTATATTATCGATCAGAGTGGGAAAGAGTTTAACATTCTTTTTGCCAGCGAGCGTCAGTGGATCGGCGATTTAGGCACTCCCGCAGAAACTCCTTATTTTTTAGAAACGGTAGAAGACAGCACCGTCTTTACTATTTCTGAGAATAATTTTAGTGTGCTCTACAAACGCTACATTAACTTAAGCCGCTACATTCGTAAATCGTATGTGTTTCTGCAAAAACGATTCGTTGCCATCCTATCAAAAACGGCTGAAGAGAATTATGAAGAACTGGAACGCGATCATCCCGAGCTAATTCAGCGTCTTCCTCAATATCATATTTCGTCTTACCTTGGTGTCACCCCGGTTTTTTTGAGTAAAATCCTTGCCAGAAGAATAAAAAAAGACTAAAAAGTATTTTTTCTTAAACTAGTTTATTTTTTTTGACTTTGCGACCCTGTACTTTTGTCGTAAAATAAATTGTTAAACTAAAATTTAAGAGAAATGAAAAAAGTATTTGTGCTAGTTGGAGCGATTATTTTGAGCGCATCAGTTGCGTTCGCAAGTTTGGGACAAGGAGAGCAGTCGGAATTAAAAGTAGATACCAAGAAAAGTAAAGTATACTGGACCGGAAAAAAAGTAACAGGAGAACATACCGGGTACTTGAAAATTAACGATGGGACAGTTGTAGTAAAAGACGGCACGCCACAATCTGCACAGATTAAAATGGATATGAATTCCGTAGAATGTACAGATTTGGAAGGCGAGTGGAAAGACAAACTTATTGGTCACCTGAAATCAGATGATTTCTTTTCAGTAGAGAAACACCCGGTTGCAACTTTCGAAGCAAAAGCATTTAAAAAATCAGGAGCTAAGCACACCGTAGTAGGCGATCTTACTATCAAAGGTATTACACATGAGATTTCGTTCCCGGTTGATGTTACTGTTGAAGAAGGAAGCTTGACTGCAAACGGTACTGCTAAAATAGACCGTACTAAATGGAATATCCGCTACGGATCGGGAAAATTCTTTGATGGATTAGGTGATAAAATGATCTACGATGATTTCGAAATTAAATTCGAATTGGTTGCTGTAGAAGGAGAAAGCACATCATCTCTATAATATTTCAGAAAAGCCAGGAAACAATTATAGTTCCGTATCGAAGTAAAGTTTGTAGCGGAATAGACAGAAAGCAATTCAACAGGAAAGCATGGATTATCGGTGTCGGAGTTATCGAATTTGAATCGATACTTCGCACCGGAAACATGTTTAACTATCCGGTTCAAAATCATTCAATCAGAACTTGTGTCTCAAAGCATTGAAAAGGAGGAAAACATGAAACGAGCATGCAATGTCAAAACAACAAAAAGATTGACGAAAGTGCGAGTTCCATATGATACCGTTGAAAACAGAAAATTTTAATCATATGAAAACAATTTTGCACAAAGCAGAAACAAGAGGAAATGCAGACCACGGTTGGTTGAAAACACATCACACGTTCAGTTTTGCAAATTATTACGATCCGGAACGGGTGCATTTTGGTACCTTGCGGGTTTTAAATGATGATTACGTTGCAGGAGGAAAAGGATTCGGAATGCATCCGCATGATAACATGGAAATTATTACCATTCCGCTTGAGGGAGATTTGCAACACAAAGATAACATGGGAAACAGCGAGATTATTCGCGAAGGAGATGTACAGGTGATGAGCGCAGGGACAGGTGTTTATCACAGCGAGTTTAATCCGAATGAAGACAAAGCAGTGACTTTACTGCAAATATGGGTTTTCCCGAATAAGAAAAATGTAAAACCGCGTTACGACCAGATTTCGATCCGCGACATTGCGCGTGAAAATGAGTTCTACCAGATACTTTCGCCAAACCCAGATGATAAAGGTGTTTGGATTCATCAGAATGCCTGGTTTAGTCTCGGACGACTTGATTCGGGAAAAGAGGCCAACTACAAACTGAATGATGAAAACAATGGTGTGTATGCTTTTGTAATTGAAGGAAAAGTAACGGTTAACGGACAGGAGTTGGAGAAAAGAGATGGTTTGGGAATTTGGAATGTTGATGAACTGGAAGTAAGATCGGAAGCCGATTCAAGAGTTTTACTCATGGAGATTCCGATGCATATAAATTAAGTTGTGATGAACGTTATTGATATTAAAAAAGTTAGAGTAGGGAAAATCGTTCACCCTTTAATTAAAAAGAGGTGGAGTCCGCGGGCATTTTCAGAAGAGAAAATTCCGCAGGAATTATTGGATGGAATTTTTGAAGCCGCGTCATGTGCACCAAGTGCAATGAACGAGCAGCCCTGGAAATATGTTTACGCAGAAAGAGGTACCCCGGGTTTTGATAAGTTGTGGAGTTGTTTAATGCCGGGTAATCAGCCCTGGACAAAAAAGGCACCGGTTATTTTTGTGGCCATTTATAATAAATACTACGAAAACAACGGCAGAGAAAATACGGCTGCTGAGCACGATCTTGGAATGGCGAACGCTAACTTGTTGATGCAGGCAGTTTCCCAAGACATTTATGGTCACCTGTTGGGGGGATTTGATGCACAAAAAACCGCAGAAGTACTGAATCTGGATGATGAACAAGTGCCTTTTTGTATGGGAGTGCTGGGTTACCTCGGCGATCCAGAGCAATTGGAAGAGCCTTATAAATCGAGGGAACAGGCCGAAAGAAGCAGAAAAGAATTGAAAGAATTTGTTCTTAAGCTCTAATTGATTGATACCATAATAGTTAAAGACCCGGTTCGTAAGCGAATCGGGTCTTTACATTTTGCGATGATTGGTAGTATAACGTAATACTATGAGTGTCCCTTTACAACAATCATCATTATCTTTAGGTTCAAACGAAAGAAGTTGAATATCTGTACGATAAAGCAGGTTCGCCAGAATCTTGTCCATTTCGTTGGTATTGGCGGATAAAATTCGTCTTTGTTGGCTGATGCTATTCTGTGTTGTTTTTCCATGATATATTTTTTTAGTTTCGAGCTACGATTTGCTAGTCTGTATATTGCTTTTACAATTTGTCAGTTTTTCAATTCAACAATCTCCCTCTACTCTGGCAGTAGCCACCAGAAAGGATAACCTTTTGCTTTGTGCAGGAACATATAATGCAGGAATAGTTTTATCCAGTGTCCTGCCAGTCCTATTTCTCCAACCGTTGAATTTATATTCCGACCCCATTCAGGGTATTTCTCCCAGTCGGGAACAACCGGCGAAACCGTCATTGTAGCACCAAGGCCTTTGGTCATGCTGTAGCCGGCAGATACAATACACGCAGCGCCCATTCTGCCCATATTGGCAGTGTGCTTATGTTCAAAAGTTCCTTTCTTGATTCCTTCAGCAAGGTTCTGGGCAACAATTTTCCCGATAACACCCGAAGGCATTCCTGTGCGCGGTGGCGCCGGAAAAATAGCACGACCGTTTGTACTCTTCATGGGTTTAGAAATGGAGTGGGGTGGTGCAAACGCAATTCCCGTAGCGTACATGTTTGCGTATGCCGGACTCTGATAAGTTTGCGGCCAGTCTTTAATGCTCCATTCTTCAAAAGGTTTTGGCGTGTAGTTGGCATCCACCTTCATAAAACCATTGGGCGCAAAAACAGTAGAAGTAATGTCTTCGCCCTGTTTGTCAAAAGCCTTTATCGGTTGTCCCGAGAAACCGGGAATCAACATTGCAAAGTCAAATTCTGAGGTATGTTCCTGCCCGTCCAGCGTTTCGTAGTACGCCTTTCCCGGATCTACCTTATAAACTCCGGCACGTTTTATCCATTTTATATTGTTCTCGGCAAAAACCGATTCCGTAAAAACTTTGGTAGATGTTACATAACCGCCACGTTTTACAAAGGCACCACCCATTCCAAAATCACCCACTTCGTATTCGTTCGAAATCCAGGTAATCTCGGCCATATGCGAAAGCTTTCTCTTTTTTAGCTCAAAAGCAATGTTTAGCGCGTATTCAAAAGCTGCTCCCTGGCAGGTAGCCATTGGGTGACCGGTACCAATTAAAAAGCGCTGCTTTTCACCATTTTTCATTTTGGCGATGCTTTTTTCAAGTTCTTCCCAGGCGTGCGCTGCGTGGTCGTACGAGCAAACCGAAACCGTATTCTTTCCCGGGCCAAGACCTTCGGTAGCTTCAAAGTTTAGTTTTGGGCCGGTGGCATTTACCAGGTAATCGTATTCAACTTTGTCGGTCTGTCCCTTTTTTTCTGCCGAAGTATATTCAATCGCCACATAAGCGGTGTTTGAACTACTGTCTCCTTCCGGATGCAGGGCAACAGCTTTTGCCTGTTTAAAATCGATGTTCCAGCGTTTATACACTTTTTCTAGTTTAAAGCGTACCTGGTCAGGTTTCATTCTTCCAACCCCAATCCAAATGTTCGAAGGAACCCACTGGTAATACTGGCTGGGAGAAATAACAGTTACATCGTGATTTTTGCCTAATTTCTTTTTCAGGAAAGCAGCGGCGGTATGTCCGGAAATTCCGGCACCGAGAACGACTATTTTCATACGATTATTATTATAAGTTTTTAAAGGTATCGTATGTAACTCGCATGCATTTTATTACCGTCTTTGTTGCAACTATTTTTCATGCTCGTTTCATACGATTTAAATTAAGAGTTCTTGAGTTTTGTTATTTAAACAAAAGTTCATCAAATAAGGTTTCGTTTGTTACACTGGTAAAATCATGTTGTTGAGCATTTTGTGTGATGTGGGTTACATCGGGGGTGATAGGGGATTGTTGAGATTGCTTCTCTCTCCGCAGGTTGACGGATCGTTTGCAATAACACAGTTTATTAAGGAGAAGGCAGTGGACAAAGAGCAATCTTTCCGAAATGAGTGAGATCATTGTCTGCTGCCGAATATCACCTATATTCAAAAGTCATTGCGATCCAGTCCCGAGTCTTCGGGATCGGGAGAAGAAATCTAAATATGAATTCAAACAACACTAGTTTTATGTAAATTAGTTGCTTTTAACCAATCAAACTAAAACTTATTGAATTCGCACCCTGAAAAGGTGTTTACACAAAAACTACATTTATACACCCCAATGGGATTTATAAGTCAAAGTTTGGGGTTATACGTCCTTTAGCTGCAAGTGTAATGAACAGATGCAATCAATGTAACTGATTTGATAAATTGACAGAATGAAAAAGACATTAACGATGAAAGAAATTTGGTGCAACAAAAAATTAGTTTTTTGCCCACCAGCTTCTGCCCTTCGGGACAGTTTGGGAAGCCCACGCACATTGCACACATTTGCAAAAGAGTTCAATTTTTGCCAACGCTCCTTAATTCCGGCGGAATTGTTATTTAACAAAATGGTACTAAACAAAAACAATCAGGTAATCCCTGAAAGCACTGCGAACTTCTTTTAAAGCCAAACTAACCTGACTTTCAACATTCCGTTTGGTGGTTTCTAATTCCCTGGCAATTTCTTCGTTAGTCATGCCTTGTTGCCGAAGTTGATAGGTTTTCTTTCGCTGGGCAGGCATCTTTTCAACAATCATTTCAATCAAAAGCGCCTTTTCCAAAGCAATGTATTCCTCCTCCGGGCTGTGGGAAAATGTTAAAGGAGCCTGCATTTCAATAATCGTTTTGCTTGCGTATTTTCTTTTCAAAAAATTGAGGGCTTTGTTTTTGGCAATGGTGTATAAATACGAATCGAATGATTTTTCAGGGTCGATACTTTTGTGATTTTGCCACAAGCCGACAAAAACTTCTTCCGCCAGTTCCTCAGCATCGGCCATTGTTTTAACATAGCCCAAAATAAAAGTCTTGACCTTTGAGTAATAGAAAATGAAGACTTTTTCAAAAGCCGGATGATTCCCTTTTTGCAATGCTGCTAATGTGGACTGGTTGATTTTTGTCATAAAACGACGAAGGTAGATTTTCCTATTAAGAGTGCAAAGCCCAATTTACTTCCCGCAACCGGAATAAAGTTTTTTTAGTAAAATTTAGATTTCTGATTGAGTTTCTGCCAACTTAATTGTACTCCTTATAAAAATGACAAATATGCAACGTCAGTATTTATGGCTAATTTTTCTGGTAATACAGTGTTTTTCTGTATTTCAGGTAAAGGGGCAGGAACTTCAGAAAGATACAGTTTCTGTTCCTCATTCATTGCAGGATAAAGGGGATTTGCGGTTACAACGGGTTCAACCAACTCCGCAACTGGCAATGCCGGAACTATTGAACAATGATGAGAGCCCCCACGGAATTTCAATTGAAAGAAAAATAGTAATCTTCAATTTTAACCATGAGTCGAAATATTTAAATCCCCTGAAAGGAGATTCGTCCTCTATGCTTTTGCCAATGTTCCCCGGACTGGGCGATTATCAAAATTTTGGCGGGACATTGGGAAGTTTCAACATAACAAACAGATTGACTTTAGATTATGGCGCTTTTATTAGCGCACAGTACGGTTATCTTTTTTCAACCAAACAAATCGTTTTAGGCAGTAACTTACTGTTAAGTTACGCTATTACAAACCAGCTACAATTTCAAACATGGGGGCAATACCTCACGCCCGGAAACAGTTCTGACCCCACTTTTAACATGCGAACCTTTTTCCCAACAACTAATTTTGGGGCAGGACTGCAATATGATTCCAATGAGAAAACAAAAATCAAGGTTGGAATCGAATATCAATACGACCAAAGTGATAAGACCTGGAAGCCGGAATCGGGTGGAAAAGTTCTATTAAAATTTTAAGAATCAGCAATATGGAATCTAATAAGAAATCGGATGCAGCGGAAATGCTACGGCTTTATTTGCGCGAACGCTATGCTTTGGAAACGGAAGAAAAAGTTCAACAGTGGCTGGCAAAAAATCCTGTAACGGAAGAGATGGAGCAGGCATCAAAAGAATATTGGGACTCAATAAACACAGGAAAAGATGCGACTGCGTTTGAGGCTTTTAAACGGGTGAATACAAAAATTGGCATTTATTCCGAAGAAAAGAAAACTGTTTGGTTAAGAACTTTCTCAAAAGTGGCGGCTATTTTCATCTTGCTTATAGGAATAAGTGGAGTTTGGTTTTACCTGCAACATCAGAGCAGTCCGGCAATGGTTGAAATTTCGGCAGCGTATGGCGAAATGAAACATGTAACATTGCCCGACCAAACAGAGGTTTGGCTCAATGTGGGAAGTTCTTTAAAATATCCATCAGTGTTCAATCAGAAAATACGTTCGGTTAGCTTAACCGGGGAAGCATTTTTCTCGGTAACGAAAAACCAATTGAAGCCTTTTGTGGTAGAAACAAAGAACCTGACAGTAAAAGTCTTGGGGACAAAATTCAATTTGAAAGCCTACCCGGATGAGCACCAAACGACAGCTACTTTGCAGGAGGGAAAAATAGAAGTTCAGACTGCAAAAAATCAGAAACAACAAATGGTGCCGAATGAGCAATTGGTTTACAACAGCGAAACTTCAATCTTGAAAGTGGCAAAAATCAATCCCGAAGACATCCCGGATTGGAAAAACGGTAATCTATTATTCTCGGAAGCTACACTGGGTGAAATATTGCAAACACTCGAACGGCGTTTCAATATTTCTTTCGATACAGATAAATCCATTGACTTATCAACCGAACGTTATACCATAAAGTTTGAACAGGAAGAAACCCCGGCGCAAATACTTCAGGTTTTAGCAGATATGGCCGGGAACTTTTCCTATTCCTCGAAAAGCGGACAAATTACATTGAAAAAAAGATAGTATAAACCAAAACAGAATGCCTATGAAAAAACAGAACCGGTAAAAAGATAGCGCTTTCTACCGGTTCAAAACGAAGATACAAAATCAACTCTGCGAAAAGTAACTTAGTATCAACAATACAAATGTAATAGAATGAAACGAGCATTAAAATCATATTTCACTAGGAAGCATGAATGGTTCATATGCAAGTTCCATCGAATACCATTTGGATTTAACAATAATAATGAGATGAATCTAAAAAATTTAACGATAATATTTCTTACTCTTTCAGTTTTTCTGTTTGCTTTCTCGAAACAGTCGATGGCACAGGAAAAACGCATAACAATTCAAAAAAAGAATATTTCACTAAAAGATGCCTTTAACGAAATTGAACGGCAAACCGACTACAGTATAGCCTACAAAAAATCGGAAACCAACGAGAAGCAAAAAATCAATCTTTCATTAAAGGACGTGAGTCTTGAAAAAGCGTTGGAAGAAATATTGAAAGAAACAGGGCTTACTTACAAAATAAGTGGCTACCATATTATTCTGACCCCGAAAAAGGAAAAGTCGGAAACAAAAGATACCGGCCTTACCCAAACCATACGCGGAACGGTTTACGATGCAGAAACAGGACAACCTGTGGAGTTCGCCAATATTTCATTGATAGAAAATCCTACAACAGGAACCATTTCAGATAGCCTGGGGCATTTTGCCATTCGTGGAGTTCCGCTGGGGTACGCCAACATCAAAGTCTCTTTTGTTGGGTATCAATCCTACATTTATCGGGAAATATTGCTGACCTCGGCAAGAGAGGCATCGGTTGAAATTCCGTTAAAAGAGAGTGCTCAATCGGTTGGAGAAATAACAGTTCGTCCGCAAATAAATAAAGAGCGTGCCATAAACCCAATGGCTTTGGCAGAGGGGCGCATGTTAAGCGTGGAAGAAGCCAACCGTTTTGCCGGTGCATTCAACGACCCTGCCCGTTTGGTAACTTCTTTTGCCGGGGTATCCGGGACAGGTGGAATTTCGAGCAATGCGCTTTCCATTCGTGGTAATGCACCGCAATATACCCAGTGGCGTTTGGAAGGCGTTGAAATTCCGAACCCAACACATTTCGCCGATATGATTTCGCTGGGAGGCGGGGTTTACTCGGCTTTAAGCAGCCAGGTGATGGGAAACTCCGACTTTTTTAACGGAGCTTTTCCAGCAGAATACAGCAATGCACTCTCAGGGGCATTTGATATGCAAATGCGTAACGGGAACAACCAAACGCATCAAAATACATTTCAGGTAAGTTTGATTGGAATTGATTTTGCTTCGGAAGGGCCATTGAGTAAAAAGCATAACAGCTCTTATATTTTCAATTACCGGTATTCGGCAACTGGCCTGGTTGCCGATGCGAACCTGAAATATCAAGACCTTTCATTCAAATTAAACCTACCAACAAAAAAAGCTGGCACATTTTCAATTTGGGGACTTGGACTGACCGATAAGAACAATGTTGGCCCACTCGATAAAGAAGACTGGGAATCTTTTGCCGACCGGCAGGATGTGAAAACAACGCTGGAAAAAACAAGTGGCGGAATTACGCATAAATATAATCTGAACGATGGCGCCTATATTAAAACTGCGCTTGCCGGTACATACAGTGGAATACGTCAGGATGTTGGGCAAGTCGATTCGCTGGATTTTCAGACACAGGTTGTTGATATTACCAACAAAAACTGGAACATTGTGCTGAATTCCTACATCAATAAGAAATTTAGCTCACGCCACATTAACCGAACTGGGATTACGGCAACAGGAATGATTTATGATTTGAATTATAATGTTACGCCCAATTACGGACTAAATAAGCCAATGGAAAATGTGGCTAAAGGTTCCGGGAACAATTTGCAGGTTTCGGCCTGGTCCCAATCGGTTTTTGAGTTGTCTCCGAATTTTTCGTTGAGTGCAGGGCTTAATGCTCAGTATTTTAACCTGAACGAGAATTTCAATTTAGAACCGCGGTTAAGCATGAAATGGAATTTCAGAACAGACCAATCCTTCTCTGTATCTTATGGTTTAAACAGCAGGCGCGAACGACTTGATTTTTATTATGTGGTTGATTCAACAACAAACCAGCCCGGCAATAAAGAGTTAAATTTGTCAAAAGCACATCATTTTAATCTGGCTTACGACTGGCATATTTCTGATGTTCTCCACCTGAAAGTTGAGCCTTACGACCAATATTTATTTGATGTTCCGGTGGAGACTAATACTTCTTTCTCTGTATTAAACCTCAATGATTATTACCTCGATAAAATTTTAGTCAACGAAGGGAAAGGGAAAAATTACGGAGTTGATGTTACGCTGGAGCACTATCTCAAAAAAGGCTCTTATTATTTGCTTACCGGGTCTGTTTTTAAATCGGAGTATATGGGTGGAGATAAAATCTGGCGTAACACCCGCTACGACCGTGGATTTAGTTTTAACGGCGTGTGGGGAAAGGAATGGCTTGCCGGACGGAGCAAAAATAACCGCTTTGGCCTGAATTTAAGGTTGACCTGCCAAGGCGGGGAACGTTACACACCCATTGATGAAGCACTTTCAGAAACAAGCCACGACATAGAATTGGATGACTCAAAGGCTTTCAGCAAACAATATGACCCTTTTATTAGCGGAGACCTCACGGTTAGTTACCGGATAAACCGTAAAAATGTTTCTCACGAAATAGCCTTAAAAGGACTGAACATTGGCCTTTACACTGGCGAATCGGGGTATTTCTACAACGAATCGACCAGTGCCATTGAGAAAGGAGATGTGATGGGAGCTTTATTTGATATTTGTTATAAAATTCATTTTTAACTTTAAAAAGCAAGTAAGTACAATATTTTGTATATTTAATGGCAGGGAAAATGATTATAGCCAACGCACACAGCCAAGCACATTTGCAATTCGCTCAAGCCAATCCACTAACCAAAAATTGCAAAAGAGCTTGTCTGTTTGCCACCCCTTTTTTGCCGACCCTAAAAGCAAAGTCAGGTCAGTGCTAAAATTGAAAATGAAGAAGTTCTAATGAAAGGAATAGAAAACCCAGCAGGTAAAAAAGAACTGAGCTTAAAACCAAATAAAAACCCATAATTTTTCTTTTAAAACAACCTGTTTTTTTGGCGCTGTTTTAAAAGAAAAATTATTGACCGATAATCCGGATCGTATGATATCCCGGATTTCGCAATCGAAAATGCCTGCTTGATTAACTTATTACACACTGCAATCAGCGCTAGTTTTTTCGATTTCCCTTTGTTTACCAAACGTTGATAAAGTGACCGGCACTGCGCACTACACTGGCAGACGAGGGTTTTAGCAGTCTCTAACACAATTTCTTCCAGAAATCCCGCCCGACCACAGACAAGTGCCGTTACCAACAAATCGAAATCAACCAAACCAAAAAATCTATATCTTAGCAAACCTAAAATCAAAAAAATATGGGAAATTCAGATTTACATGTTGTAGGCATAGGTGCATCGGCCGGAGGACTTGACGCGATTCAACAATTATTCGACTTTATCCCCAATGATACCGGAATGGTATTTATTATAATACAGCACCTATCACCCGACTTTGTAAGTTTGATGCCTGAGCTGTTAGGTAAACATACTCAAATGCCAATTTTTACAGCTGAGGACAAGCAAACAATTGAGCCTAATTGTATTTATCTGAACCAAAGAAATAAAAACCTTCACATAAAAGGCCGTGAACTTTATTTACTTGATAAAGGGCCAAAACACAATCTAAATTTACCCATCGATATTTTTTTCCACACGCTAGGTGAGGAATACAAAGAAAAATCGATTGGGGTAATTTTATCCGGAACCGGTTCGGATGGTTCCCGAGGAATAAAAACCATAAAAGAAGGTGGTGGTGTAATTATTGTGCAAGACCCATTGTCGGCACAGTTCGATGGGATGCCTAACTCAGCCATAGCAACAAACCTGGTCGATTTTATTCTGGAACCCGAAAAAATTGCTGATGTATTTAGTAAACTTCCTATAAACCGATTTCTGTTGGCCACAGATATTGAGTCGAGTACATCAAACGACGTATTATTTAATGCCATTCTCGAAGAAGTCTATAAATTCTCAGGAATCGATTTCAGAGAATTCAAAAAAAACACCCTTCACCGCAGGCTTGAGAAGCGCATGAATATTAAAAACATTGAAAAACTTTATGATTATCTTACCTATTTAAAAAGCAATCATGAGGAGAAAGAAGCATTAAAAAATGATTTTTTAATCGGTGTCACTCAATTCTTTAGGGACGAAGAAGCATTTTCTGCATTAAAAACCACTATAATACCCGCAATATGCAAGAGTAAAAAGCCATCCGAAGTAATTCGAATCTGGTCAGCAGGTTGTTCAACCGGTGAAGAAGTGTATTCAATTGCTATTCTTTTCGACGATTATATCAGAACACACAAATTAAACCTCGATTTTAAAATTTTTGCAACCGATGTCGATTCTAATGCAGTGAACACAGCCAGTACAGGCTCTTATTTTATTAACTCGGTTAACGAAATCGAAAAGAGTTATTTAGAGCAATATTTCCTGAAAACCGGCGATAAAATACAAATAATAAAACGAATTAGGGAGAAAGTGGTATTCTCCACTCATAATCTGCTGAATGACCCTCCCTTCATTAAAATGGATTTGATTTCGTGTCGTAACCTGCTTATCTACCTTGAGAATAAAATACAAAAGAAAGTAATGTATAACTTTCATTTTGCGTTGAATAAATTTGGGTATTTATTTTTAGGGAACAGTGAATCGTTGGGCGACATTGCCAAATCGTTTAAAACGATTGATACCAAATGGAAAATATTCCAGAATATATCTGAATCGAAATATAACCCTACTCAGCTAATCCATGATAATAAAGCAACTACATTATCTTTAGCAAATCCGACAAAAGCCGCCCATCACCCACGAATTCGTTTCAAGGAAAATCCTGAAATGATATTTCATAAATTCCTGAGTAAAAAATTCAGTCCTGCCTCACTGTTTATCGATAAAAATTTCGATATACTTTTTTTAACAGGCAATGCCGGCAAACGGATAAGCCATGGGGAAGGATTTTTTCAAAATAATTTATTAAAAATTGTTAGTCCGGACGTTGCTGCAGTTATTCGCAACGGGATACGACGTCTGGAAAAAGAAAATAAAGATATCGTAATAAAAGACATCACCACGAAAAATGGTGAAAATGCGATCAGTTTCGATATAAAATTTCACAAGCCTAAAAATAACGATGAACTACGTGATATCTATTTCATACAGTTTTCGGAGGATGTTATTGTTAAGGATGAAGAGCTTGTTATTAAAAACATACCGGTTGACGAGGTTTCCAAACAGCGGTTAGAGGATTTGGAGAACGAATTGAAAGCCACGAAAACTGAATTGCAAAATGTAGTTGAGGAGCTCGAAACAAGCAACGAAGAACTGCAGTCTTCAAACGAAGAATTGATGGCTTCAAACGAAGAATTGCAGAGTACCAACGAAGAATTGCAGTCTGTAAACGAGGAATTGTACACCGTAAATACCGAACTACAGGAAAAAAACAAAGAGCTTACTTTTCTGAACAACGATGTAAATAACCTTTTGCACAACACTCAAATAGCTACGCTTTTTCTCGACAGCCACCTACGAATCAGGAAATTTACGCCTCAATTAAAAACCTTATTTAATCTGGAAGACACCGATTTAGGCCGTCCAATTTCGAGCTTTAACTCCAACTTTAACAGCGAAGTACAAGAAGACATTTCTACCGATTCGATTAAAATACTGCAAAAACTTGAATATATAGAGAAGGAAATCACTGATATTCATGGCAATTATTATCTCAAAAGAATTAGCCCGTTTATTACTGATGATAAAAGAATTGATGGAGTTGTCATTACGTTTATTGAAATTAATGACCTGAAGAAAAAAGAAAATGAGTTATTAGAGAAAAACCGGGTTATCGAAAAAAGTAATGATAAATTCAAACAAGTTTTTGATGAATCACCAATTGGGAAATCGTTAACAAGCCTTGATGGAAAACTTAAAGTGAATAGAGCATTTCGTGAAATTACAGGATACACAGAAGAAGAGCTAAATCGCATGAATTGGGAGAGAATTACCCACCCCGATGACATAGAAGTAAGTAAAAATGCTATGGAGGGAATGATGAGTTCAGACAATTCTGTGAATTTCAGAAAAAGATTTATTCATAAAGATGGCCATATTGTTTGGACTGACTTGCATTCAAGAAAAGCAAATGATCCAATTTCCGGCGAAGACTACTTCCTTACGGCAATAACCGACATTACAAAGCAAATAGAAGCAGAAATTGCCCTGGTTGAAGCTAAGAAAATAGCCGAATCGGCGAACATTCACAAAAACTATTTTTTAGCCAATATGAGCCACGAAATAAGGACTCCAATGAATGGCGTTGTTGGTTTTGCTGATTTACTGAAAGATGAAGAATTAACTTTTGATGAACGAAAAAGTTACCTCGAAATAATTTCGGGAAATGCTAATCAGTTACTTAATCTTATTGACGACATTGTCGATGTGGCAAAAATTGAAGCCAACCAACTTAAAATCACTCAAAAAGAGTGCAATGTATCAAAAATGTTGTCAGAATTAGAGTTGAATTTCAACCAGTTAAAATCAGATAAAAATAAACTTGCACTTTGCTTTATCGCTCAAATCCCTGATGGTTATAAAGACCTTACTATACAAACCGATTGTTCGAGGCTTCGCCAAGTGCTTTCAAACCTTCTAAATAATTCTTTTAAATTCTCGGAAAAAGGAGATATCACTTTTGGATTTAGAGTTGAAAACGAAAAGATTATTTTTCATGTCAAAGACCAGGGGATTGGCATCCCTAGTAATAAACTGGATGAAATATTTGAGCGTTTTAAGCAAATCAATTACGAAAACAACGCAGAATTTGGGGGAACAGGATTAGGACTTGCAATTTGTAAAGGAATTGTTGAAATGCTGGGTGGTAATATATCGGTCAAATCGAAATTAAATGTTGGTACCGAATTTATTTTTGATATTCCGTTTAAAGAAGTAGCATCTAAGAAAATTTATCAAGAGAAAACGACATCTAAAAATATCGAATATTCATCAAAAACAATTCTTATAGCTGAAGATGATGAAGTTGTTCGATTGTACTTTCAGGAGGTTTTAAGCTCTACAAAAGCGACTATCATCTTTGCAGAGAACGGTCAAATTGCAGTTGATACTTTTGCTGAAAATCCAGGAATTGACCTTGTCTTAATGGATATCCGAATGCCTGTTAAGAATGGCTTTGAAGCAATTGATGAAATCTTAAAAATAAATCCAAAAGCAATAATTATTGCACAAACTGCCAATGTAATGGCCGATGAAAAAGAAAAATGTTACCACATAGGTTGTAAAGATTATTTAAGCAAGCCAATTAACAAAGTAAAATTATTTGAGGCTTTGGAAAAGTGGATCAGCTAATTTTTTAAGAAAAAGGTTGGCTGGTTTAGTATATTTCATAGGGGGGTAGTGGTATTTGAACCGTGGTTTTCCTCTCGTTATTTTATCTATAGCCGGACAGATAATCTCACGCAATCTCGTATGCAACATACATGTGACTATTGTATCCAATTAGGGTAAATAACTAACAGATATGAAACAAACAATACTTATTCTAGTACTGATCTTAATTAATGAACTTAGCTCATTAGGACAATCACCCAACTTTCCATTTCCAAATCATACGCTTTATGCGGCAAATCACATTAAACCAAATAATTATTCTCAAGCGGAATTAGATAATCATACCCGTTTATTTTATGATGAATGGAAACAGGAATACCTCAAAAATGACTGTGGAAATACCAATGAATATTATGTTCTTAGTGGAAATGGGGCAAAAACTGTTTCAGAAGCTCACGGTTATGGCATGATGATTACTGCTTATTTTGCTGGCTATGATGCAAATGCTCAAACTTATTTCGATGGTTTATATAACTATTACAAAGCACACCCCAGCAATATCAACAACAGCTTAATGGACTGGCAACAAATAACTTGCGATGATGCTCCAAGTTCAGATGACGATGCTGCCAGTGATGGAGATATTGATATAGCCTTCAGTTTATTATTGGCTCATGCTCAATGGGGAAGTAACGGAACGGTCAATTATTTAGGTGAAGCAACAAACCTCATCAATGCTATAATGCAAGATGAAATAAATCAGACGATCTGGACAGTTAAACTTGGTGATTGGTGTGATGCAAGCGACCCAGGTTATTTTTATGGAACCAGACCTTCAGATTTTATTACGGATCATTTTAGATCCTTTTCATTTGCAACAAATAATACCAATTGGAATAATGTAATTGATACATGCTATTCACTAATCGAAAATATGCAAACCAACTATAGTACTACAACAGGTTTAATTCCTGATTTTATTATAAATGCAAATACAACACCAAGTCCGGCAGGAGCAAATTATTTAGAAGATATTTATGATGGAGATTATTATTACAATGCTTGCCGTGTTCCCTGGCGCTTAGGAACCGATTATTTATTAAATGGCGATTTAAGAGCTAAAACCGCAATTAATAAAATAAATACATGGTTAATGTCAACAAGCGATTCTAATGTCAACAACATATCAAACGGGTATTATCTAAACGGAACAGCCATTTACAGCTGGAACAATGCAACGTTTGTTGGGCCTTTAACTGTTGGAGCCATGCTAAACACTTCAAATCAGACATGGTTAAATAGTCTTTACGAAAATTTGTTCTCTAATAATGATTTAATTGATGGAGATTATTATTCCAACACAATAAAGCTCTTATCCATGATTGTAATTTCAGGAAATTATTGGTCTCCTGATAACAACATTTTAACTTCAGAGCAATCTTTTAAGAATACATTTGATGTTATCGTTTACCCAACAATTGCTAATGAATCGATAATTATCAAAACACCAAATGAAGAAAAACTTGAAAATAAACATTTCAGAATTACAGATGAGAACGGAAAAATATTGATTGATGATACGATACAAAATGATATTGTTGACATTTCATTTCTAGATTCTGGTGTATATTTCATAACCATTATAATTAAAGACAAAGGAATGGTAACCAAAAAAATTGTAAAAAAATAACAGGATCTGTATATGTCATAGCCGTTTTTGTGGGTAATTGTAGGTTCATTACCCGCATCTATTTCATCTCGGTTTGACAAGAAGTAGCCCGCGGTCGGCGCCACATACAGGTAACCGTTATGGTTCAGTTTAAACAACATGACTTTAAATCATTTAGAAATATCATTAATTGAAGAAATAATTGAGGCTAATTCATCCTCTTTCCCTGAACTGACAGAACAATTGTCGAGATTGAATGTCTCGGAACGAGAATATACAGGTATTGGAATTTATGTCAACTTTGAATTGGATAATCAAATAGAGATATACCAATCAATTGTAATACCGACTGAGATATTAGGAAGCAAGACTTCATTTTTCGTGGACAGTCTTGTGAATGAAATTGCATATGAACTTTGTTTAACTCAAAGCGGTAAATTCAAGTTTTTAGAAATTGTGAACAATGATGGAATAGATTGGAATGGAAAATTCAAAACATTTAAAAAAATAAAAACGATTGGTTTTGTATAATGGTAGGGAAAGTGCAAAATATCAAGTTTTGTAACCCGCTCAAACTGCGTATCGGTTTGACTGGAAAGTCCCACGCAATATACCACTACTCGTACAATTTACCGTTGTGTGCAAGCTGAAAATAAATCCAAATGATGAATAAACTTTTAACTACGTTGACTTTTATAGTCCTTTTGACAAATTGTCAAACCCAAAAACAAAGTCCAAATATTGTTACCTCAGACATTAAGAACTTTTGGGAAGCCTACGAAAAAATCACTTCTACTCAGGATTCGGTTTTACAATACAAATATCTCGACAGTTTGTACCTAAAAAAAAGAACTAATGGATTAAAAGCTATCCGGCAAGCTAGAAATTATACGCCACAAGAGTACATTTCAGCAATCAACAATTATCCGAAATTTTGGACTTCGGTAAGAGAAAACACATTGCAAGCCGACCAATATAGCTTTGAGCTGGAAAAAGGAATTGACAAATTAAGAGAACTCTATCCTAACTTAAAACCTGCTAAAATATATTTTACCATTGGAGCTTTAAGAACAAGTGGAACAACTTTAGACAGTTTAGTCCTAATTGGTTCAGAATTAGCCTTTGCTAATAAGGAAACTCCTACCAATGAATTTCCTGAAAATTTATCGCATTTACGGAGTTATTTCGATTCAGAACCAAGTAAAAACATTGTATTCTTAAATATTCACGAATATGTTCACACGCAACAAAAAACAACTATTGGGAATAACTTATTAGCCCAAACCGTTTTGGAAGGTGTTGCAGAGTTTGTTGCTGAAAAAGCATTGGAGACAAAGTCCCCAAACCCACAAATTGAATTTGGCAGAAACAACGACGCTAAAATTAAAGTCAAATTTGAAGCGGAAATGTTTTCGCCAGATCTATACAACTGGATTTGGAACAGTTCTGATAACGAGTTTGGAATACGTGATTTGGCATACTATGTTGGATATAAGATTTGTGAAGATTATTACAATACCTCAACCAACAAAGCAAAGGCTATTAAGGAAATGATAGAACTTGATTACAATAATGAAAATGAACTAATCGAATTCGTAGAAAAGTCTGGATATTTTAATAAACCTTTAAATGTTTTTAAAGAAGCATTTGAAAAAAGCAGACCAAAAGTTGAGAGCGTGGATAAAATTCAAAACCAAAGTACCAACGAACAAACAGACATTAATGTACTTACAATTAATTTTTCGCAAAAAATGGACACTCGTTTTCGGAACTTTCAATTTGGTCCTCTTGGAGAAGATAATGTGATTAGAATTAAAGATTTCCGGGGATTTTCAGAAGACGGGAAAAGCGTTAGTTTTGGAATAGAAGAATTAAAACCATCAAAGAAATATCAAATAGTTGTTGGTTCTGGTTTTAGAAATATAGATGGTGTCCCATTAATTCCGTATCTGATTGAATTTGATACGATTGAAAAATAAAAGTCTGCACACAACACAGTACATATTGTAGGGCGGGGTTCGGTGGTACGTCACCTGCTGGTTCTCGCATCTCTGTCCGGTTTGCCGGACAGGAACGATGTCCCGAACTCCAGTCCGTAACATTCAGCTAACTGTTAGAAATAAGATAGAACAAACATTAGTAATTAAATAACCGATAAAACAATGAAAAGATTAAAATTCGTTTTCCTGATCACACTCTGTAACCTGCTGTTTTTTCAGCAGATGCATGCAGAAGTAAAACTTCCGGCAATTGTATCGTCGAATATGGTTTTGCAACGTAGTACTACCGTTGAACTTTGGGGCTGGGCCGATGCCGGCGAAAAAATAACCATTGAAGCTTCGTGGTTAAACAAAGCAATAAATGTTGAAGCCGATAATAATGGCGACTGGCGTTTGGAAGTAAAAACAACCGACAGCAAAGCACCTCAAACGATAAAGATTAAAAGTAAAGCTTCGGATATTACCTTGGAGAATGTCCTGTTTGGCGAGGTGTGGTTGTGTTCGGGGCAATCGAATATGGAGCAGCCTGTAAAGGGCTACGAAGGACAGCCTATATTTGGTTCGGTAAATGCTATTGCAAAGTCGGCCAACCCCAACTTGCGTTTATTTACCGTAGACAGAAAAGGTTCGAAAACGCCTTTACAGGATGTGGAGAAGTACAGTGCATGGCAGGAAGCAAGTTCCGCAAATGTTGCAGGTTTTAGTGCTGTGGCTTATTTCTTTGGGCAGCAGTTGCAGGAAATTCTGGATGTGCCGGTAGGAATGATACATACCTCTTGGGGCGGTAGTTCTGTTCAGGCATGGATAAGCAAAGAGGAGATCAGCAAGTATCAGGAAGTGAACCTGGATGATGTGGATATAACACAGAGAACCAATCATATTCCTACTGCCTTGTTTAACTCGATGATCAACCCACTGATTCCTTACACCATTAAAGGTGCATTGTGGTACCAGGGAGAATCGAACCGTGGCGAACCGGAGAATTATAAAAAGCTCTTTCCGGCTATGGTAAAAGACTGGCGTACGCGCTGGAGAATTGGCGACTTTCCGTTTTACTACGCTCAAATTGCACCGTATATGTATGGCGATAACGAAGTATTTCAAAACGTTAATAATTCAGCCTTTATTCGCGAAACGCAGTTGCAGTGCCTCGATCTGATTCCGAATTCGGGGATTGCTATTACCATGGATATTGGTGACGATTATTGTATTCATCCGCCGAAAAAGAAAGAAGTGGCTGATCGCTTGCTGTACAATGCATTGAGCCAGACTTACGGATTTAAAAACGTAGATTATGCGGCTCCTATTTTTGAAAGCCAGGAAGTAAAAGATGGTGGTTTGATCTTGAAATTTAAAAACGCAGAAACCGGACTTTTTGCTTACGAAGAGTTGGAAGGCTTTGAAATTGCCGGAGAAGATAAAGTGTTTTATCCCGCAGAAGCGGAGATTATCAACCGCAAACATCTTTTGGTAAAAAGCGATAAAGTACCGAAGCCTGTTGCCGTACGGTATGCCTGGTATAACTGGATAGAAGGAACGCTTTATGATGCTAACCTTTTGCCGGCTTCGTCTTTCAGAACCGATAACTGGGATGATGCAACTCGTGCAGAAGAATAGATAAATAGTTGCTTACATAACTTTGTAGAAGAAATTACAAGAAATAAAAAAGCCGGTTTAGCCGGCTTTTTTATTATCTAGTATTAGCCAGGCCGTCATGCTGAATTTATTTCAGCATCTCTCTATTTGAAAAAGATTCCGAAATAAATTCGGAATGATGAAATGACATTTTAGACATGATACTGCAAGAAATAAGAAAGCCGGTTTAAACCGGCTTTTCTGCTATATAAGGTATGTTGTTATTCTAACATTCTCCTTTTTCTCCGTCAGCTTGTTCTTTAAACCAGCTTAGCGGGTGAGAAGTAGGACGCTCGATCGGCATTCCGTAAATACGGTCGTTTACCAACGACGCCAGTACTCCCAATGCACGGGAAACACCAAACATTACGGTGTAGAACGTGTATTCTTTAATGCCGTAGTGATAAAGTAAAGACCCACTGTAGGCATCAACATTTGGCCATGGATTCTTGATTTTTCCTACAGAACCTAAGATTGGCGGAACAACGCGGTAAAGCTGATTTACCAGGTTAACCATCTTATCGTTCTTCACGTATTTTTCTGCAAATTTTTCCTGAGCAGTAAAACGTGGGTCGGTTTTACGAAGCACTGCATGTCCGTATCCTGGAATTACGCGACCGCTTTCCAGGGTATTTTTGCAATACTCAGCAACCTGCTCGTCGGTTGGAGTGTCGGTATCCAGTTGCTCGATCATGTCGAAGATCCAGAAAATTACATCCTGATTCGCCAATCCGTGCAATGGTCCGGCCAATCCGGTCATAGCAGCTGCATATGCGTAATATGGGTTACTTAAAGCAGAGCCTACCAGGTGAGCCGTATGTGCTGATACGTTTCCACCTTCGTGGTCGGCGTGAATAATCATGTACAGACGGAACAAACGACGAACATCTTCCGAGTCGTAGCCCATCATATGTGCCAGGTTACCAGCCCAGTCGAGACGAGGGTTTGGCTCAATGTGGTCGCTGTTATAAAACTGACGGCGATATATGTAAGCTGCAATACGAGGTAAACGTGCAATGAGGTTCATTACATCTTCGTACGTAGCATCCCAGAAATATCTTTTGTTAACGCCTGCGCGGTAAGCTTTCTGGAAAGTAGATTCAGTAGCCATAGAAAGAATTGCTGCACTGAACTGAGTCATTGGCTTCGAATTTTTAGGCATCGCGTCAATCACATCAAAAGTATGTTGTGGTACGTGTGCTCTTGTAGCCAAATCACGCGATAGATTCAACGCATCTTCCTGCGACGGTATATCACCGATCAACATCAGGTATAGTAAACCTTCAGGAATTGGCTCTCCGTCAGGATTAATTTTAGGAAGTTTTTCCTGCAATTCAGGAATTGAGTAGCCTTTAAAACGGATACCTTCTTCTGGGTCTAATTTCGATGTATCGGTTACCAATAAAGGTATACCTTTCATTCCGGTCAGTACCTGACCGAGCGTAACCTGCCCTAAAACTATATCGGCATGTTCACTTTTGAGCCTTTGAAACTCCTTGGCGCACTTGTTGGCTTTTTGGTAAAATCTGTACTTAATATATTCCATCTGTTTTAAATTTATTTAGTTACTATTCAATGCATATTTTTTATGATCTCATCAGCAAATTCTGATGTAGATAATAAAGTTGCACCTTCCATCTGAGCATGCAGATCTGAGGTTACTTTCCGCTTGGCGAAAACATGTTCCATTGCATCGTAAACATGCTCGGCAGCTTCGTCCCAACCAAGGTATTCCAGCATCATTACTCCTGAAAGGATCAACGATCCGGGGTTGGCCTTTCCGGTACCGGCAATGTTTGGTGCAGTTCCGTGAGTGGCTTCAAAAATGGCATAACCACTTCCGTAGTTGATGTTTGCACCCGGAGAAATTCCGATTCCGCCTACCATCGCTGCCAGTTGGTCTGAAACGTAGTCGCCGTTAAGGTTCATGGTTGCAATTACCGAATGATCCCATGGGTGTAGCAAAGATTCTTGTAAGAATGCGTCTGTAATACAATCTTTTATAATTACTTTGCCTGCGTTTTTCGCTTCTTCAAGTGCCTTGTCGGCGTCCAGTTGTCCTCTCGAGTTTTTGATGCTCTCGTAAGTACGCCAGGTAAAAGTTTGATCGCTAAACTCGTTTTCAGCCAAATCGTAGCTCCAGTTTTTAAACGCACCTTCAGTAAATTTCATAATGTTTCCTTTATGAACAATGGTTACCGAAGGCAGTTTTCGCTGGATAGCATATTCAATTGCTGCTTTTGTTAATCTTTCTGATCCATCTTTTGATATTGGTTTAACACCAAAAGCAGAGGTTTCCGGAAAACGGATTTTGTCAACCCCCATTTCGTTGATCAAAAAATCGCGAAACTTTTTATTTTTTTCATCGCCAACCTGGTATTCAATCCCAGCGTAAATATCCTCTGTATTTTCGCGGAAAATGTGCATATCAACCAACGAAGGGTAACGGATAGGAGAGGGAACTCCCTTAAACCAGCGCACCGGCCTCAAACAAACGTATAAATCGAGTGTTTGGCGCAGTGCCACGTTTAACGACCGGATTCCTTCGCCAACAGGAGTTTGAAGCGGGCCTTTTATTCCGATGAGGTATTCTTTAAAAGCATCCAGTGTTTCTTCCGGAAGATAGCTCCCGGTTTCTTTGTATGCTTTTTCGCCGGCCAATACTTCTTTCCAAATCAGTTTACGAGTATCGCCATAGGCTTTTGCCACTGCTGAATCAATTACTCTTTGAGAGGGAGCGGTAATGTCTTTTCCAATTCCGTCTCCTTCAATAAATGGAATAATTGGTTTTGCAGGTACTTCAAGCTTCCCGTCCACTATTTTTATCTTATCTGTCATATGTCTTCTAATTTACAAAAAATCAGTGCAAATTCTTTTGAAAGCTCTGATTCTAGCTTAATTTCTTGAGCAGGTTTTCGTCCAGTGCTTCCAGAAATTGCTCTGTCGTCAAATAATGTTCTTCTTTTAATTCGCTTCCGTGAATGATCAGGGCAAGGTCTTTTGTCATTTTCCCCGATTCTACGGTGTCAACACAAACTTCTTCCAGCGCATGGGCAAAATTTATCAACTCCTGGTTTTCATCCAGTTTTCCTCTGAATGCCAAACCACGGGTCCATGCAAAAATAGATGCAATTGGGTTGGTAGAAGTTGGTTTGCCTTGCTGATGTTGGCGGTAGTGGCGTGTAACAGTTCCGTGAGCTGCTTCTGCTTCCATAGTTTCTCCGTCTGGCGTAACAAGTGTTGAAGTCATTAAGCCCAGAGAGCCAAATCCCTGAGCAACGGTGTCACTTTGTACGTCGCCATCGTAGTTTTTACAAGCCCACACAAATCCGCCTTCCCATTTCAAGGCAGCGGCTACCATATCGTCAATCAAACGGTGTTCGTAAGTAATTCCTGCAGCTTCAAATTTGTCTTTGAATTCGGTCTCGAAAATCTCCTGGAAGAGATCTTTAAAACGTCCGTCGTAAGCTTTCAGGATTGTATTTTTTGTTGACATGTAAAGCGGCCATTTTTTATCCAGCGCCTGGTTCATACACGAACGGGCAAAACCTCTTATCGATTCATCGGTGTTGTACATGGCCATGGCCAAACCATCCCCTTCAAAATCAAATACTTCGTGCGAAACTGCTTCACTGCCATCTTCCGGAGTAAACGTAATCGTAAGCTTGCCTTTTCCTTTGGTGAGGAAGTCGGTAGCACGGTACTGGTCACCGAAAGCGTGACGACCTATGCAAATCGGTTTTTTCCATCCGGGAACCAAACGAGGTACATTATTAATCATAATCGGCTCGCGAAAAACGGTTCCTCCCAAAATATTACGGATCGTTCCGTTGGGCGATTTCCACATTTTCTTCAAACCGAATTCCTCAACACGAGCTTCATCCGGAGTAATTGTAGCACACTTTACACCTACACCGTATTTTTTTATGGCATGTGCTGCATCAATAGTAATCTGGTCGTCAGTAGCATCACGGCTTTCCATTCCCAAATCGTAATATTTCAATTCAATGTCGAGGTAGGGAAGAATTAGTTTTTGTTTGATGAAATCCCAAATTACGCGGGTCATTTCATCACCGTCGAGTTCTACGACCGGATTTTGTACCTTAATTTTTTGCATGGTCTCTTTAATTAATTTACTGGTTATTTAATTTTGGTTATACTTTTAAAATGTCTGTAGTTTTACTGTCCCCGGGAATTTCTCCCGGGGTATTTTAATGCAATTAAATTCTGCTAAGCGTTTTGTTTTTTGATCAAGTTCAACGCCGAACCTGCTTTAAACCATTCTATTTGTTGTTGATTGTAGGTATGGTTCAGTTTGATCAAATCTTTTGAACCATCGGCATGCACCACTTCCAGCGTAAGCTGTTTGTCTGGTGCAAAATCAACCAGGTCAACAAAGTTGAATGTGTCATCTTCCTGAATCAGGTCGTAATCATTTTCGTTGTCAAAAGTAAGCCCCAACATTCCCTGTTTTTTCAGGTTGGTTTCGTGGATACGAGCAAACGATTTTACGATTACTGCCCGAACACCAAGGTGACGTGGTTCCATTGCAGCGTGTTCGCGCGATGATCCTTCACCATAATTATGATCACCAACAACTACGGTCGGGATTCCTTTTTCTTTATACTGACGCTGAACTGCTGGTACTTCCTCATACGCTCCGGTAAGCTGATTTTTTACTGAGTTTGTTTCTTCATTGAAAGCATTTACTGCTCCAATCAGCATGTTATTTGAAATATTGTCGAGGTGTCCGCGGTAACGCAACCAGGGGCCTGCCATTGAAATGTGGTCGGTTGTACATTTTCCTGAAGCTTTAATTAAAAGTTTTGCACCTGCAATGTTTTCACCGTTCCAGGGAGCGAATGGCGTAAGAAGCTGCAAACGATTTGAATCGTCGGCTACATTGATAATTACTCCAGAGCCATCGGCTGCCGGAGATTGAAAGCCCGGATCTTTTACATCAAAACCTTTAGGTGGCAATTCGAATCCGCTTGGCTCATCCAGTTTTACTTCTTTTCCGTCTTTATTTATCAGTGTATCAGTAATTGGATTGAAATCGAGGGTACCGGCAATTGCCAGCGCTGTTACCAATTCAGGTGAAGTTACAAATGCGTGCGTATTCGGGTTACCGTCGGCACGTTTCGAGAAGTTCCGGTTGAAGGAGTGTACAATCGTATTTTTCTCTCCCTTTTCTGCTCCTGGTCGCGCCCACTGTCCGATACAAGGTCCGCAGGCATTGGCAAATACTTTTCCGCCTATTTTCTCGAAAGTGTCAATAAAACCGTCTCTTTCGATGGTATAACGAACTTGCTCCGAACCCGGAGTAATGGTAAATTCTGATTTGGTAATCAAACCTTTTTCTTCGGCCTGTTTGGCTATCGATGCAGCTCTCGAAATGTCTTCGTACGAAGAGTTTGTACAACTCCCGATCAAACCAACAGAAACTTCCATTGGCCAGCCGTTTTCTTTGGCTACTTTTTTCATTTCAGAAACAGGGGTAGCACGGTCGGGCGTGAATGGCCCGTTGATGTGCGGCTCTAGTTTTGAAAGATTGATTTCAATTAACTGATCGTAATATTTCTCCGGATTCTCGTATACTTCAGGGTCGGAATCCAGGTGTTCTTTAACTCCTCCGGCCAATTCGGCAACTTCGCTTCTTCCGGTCGCTTTCAGGTAACGCGCCATACTTTCGTCGTATGCGAAAATACTGGTGGTTGCACCTACTTCGGCTCCCATGTTACAAATGGTTCCTTTTCCGGTAGCAGATAACGATTTTGCACCTTCTCCAAAATATTCGATAATAGCACCGGTACCACCTTTAACGGTAAGTATTCCGGCTACTTTAAGAATAATGTCTTTTGGTGCCGTCCAGCCATTCAGTTTTCCGGTAAGTTTAACACCAATCATTTTTGGCATTTTCAACTCCCATGCCATTCCTGCCATTACATCAACAGCGTCGGCACCACCAACACCAATGGCTACCATTCCCAAACCACCTGCGTTAACGGTGTGTGAATCGGTACCAATCATCATTCCTCCCGGGAATGCATAATTTTCGAGCACAACCTGGTGGATAATTCCGGCTCCGGGTTTCCAGAAACCAATTCCGTATTTATTGGAAACAGACTCCAGAAAATCGAAAACTTCTTTGTTGGCATTTTTTGAAACAGACAGGTCGGTTTTGCCGTTGACCTGTGCCTGAATAAGGTGGTCGCAATGCACTGTTGAAGGAACCGCAGTTCGTGATTTACCAGAGTTGATAAATTGCAATAACGCCATTTGTGCAGTTGCATCCTGCATGGCAACGCGGTCAGGTGCAAAGTCAACATAGTCTGCACCACGTTTAAAAGACTCCAGATTTTGCGCCTCAAAAAGATGAGAATACAGGATTTTTTCAGCGTAAGTCATTGGCCGATTTAGTAATTTTTTTGCCTTACTCACTTTCTCGGGAAATTCCGAGTACACTTTTTTTATAAGATCTAAATCAAACATATGATATTATAGTTTTTTTGAATGTCGCAGTAGTAATATATAGTCGCAATTTGTAACAACAAATTCATCGAAAAGTTGATACGATATTGATAGATTTTTACACTAACGGTTTGAATTAATTGATCAATAAGTTTTTTAAAAAAATACAATTCAACAGATAATGTTTGTAACACAAATCACACACAGGGTGTTGTTTTGTATGTTACATATCACCTCTGCCAAAAGGATGCTTAATATAGTAAAAATTTGTGGCTCAGTAGAAAACAGGATGTTAATTTCTTGTGAATGTTTTGTGGAAACGGGGGAATAGTAGGGAAGAGAATATCCCTGCATTATAGCCGGCGCAGGGATATTTCTATTTGAAAACTTATCGCGACCGTATTTCGCGACGCATAAACATAATGTAGGCCAGACCAAAAAATACGAGTGTTCCGGCTAACAAAGCGGTTACCTGTGGCCATACCAACATAAGACTTTGCCCTAGAGGAAGTGGACTTGGAATTGCACCACTCATTTGCTCCATGGTTAAAGGCCCCAGACTTCTAACCGAAGGGACAAGCAGTGTGGTAGTGGCGTCGTCGAACAATTGTCCGGGATTGATCCGCATAATATTCTGAATGATTTTTTGTAGTGCTAACAAACGGCTTTCGCTAACCATGTGCCTGGGCGAAATTCCTTTGGCAATCAGGTTTACAATCATGTTGTAAAATATGCTGAAGAATAGCCAGATTGATATGCCGGCTAATGCTGATGTTGTAGCTTGCCGGAATCGAACTGAAAATAGTATCGACAGGTTTAGCCAGAAAGCGACATATACAATGCTAACAACTGAGAAGAACAGTATTCGTAATATTTCTTCGCTTGTTGGTGGAATTCCGATAAAGATCAGCCCAAAACCTAAAACCAGTAGGTTAAGCGAAAAGAACAGAATGCTGAGTACTACCAAAGCTGCCAGAAATTTTGCGTTTAAAATGTAGTCGCGATAAATTGGCTGAGAAAGTACCCTGCTTAAGGTCCCTTTGTTTTGTTCTGAATTGATGGTGTCAAAACCCATACTAATTCCGAGTAGCGGCCCCAAAAAGCTGATGAAAACCGTAAACGGTGGCAGTGTACCATCGGAAATCGTGAACAGCTTTAAAAAGAAGAATGCGTTTTCCTGATCACCCGGTTTTACCGCTGATGCAAAGTTACTTAAAGCGGTATATAGCGAGCCGGCGCAAGTTAAAAGCACAATGGCCAACATAATTATAAATCGCCAGCTTTTTACAATGTCAGATATTTCTTTGTTAACGATAACCCAAAACGGATTTACTGTTGAAACTTTAGTTTGCATAAACCGATCCTCCTTCCATTAAGTGGTTATAAATAGCCTCAATACCGTATTCTTTTTTATTCAGGAAGTTTAGATTGTAACCTTCTTCCATAATCTTTTTTGATACGGCAATAGAAACGTCGTAGGCAGATTGAATTTGGAATAAGCCGTTTTCTTCACTTACTGATTCGATGCCCTTAATTTCCTCCGAAAGATTTTGAAACCATTCAATACTGAGTTGCTTTTGCGGATTTTTCGAGGCATCAACGCCGAACTCAATTAGGTAGCGCCCGTGTGTAAGCAGTTTTTCCGACAACGACTTAATATCACCCTCGGCCATTAGCTTGCCTTCCATAAAAATCCCGATGCGGTCGCAAACTTGCTGCACATGTTGCAAATCGTGCGACGAAAACAGGATGCTTATTCCATGCTCGTTTCGCAGTTCGGTTATCAGGTTCAGAAAATCCTGAACTCCTTTTGGGTCGATTCCCGAAGTTGGCTCGTCGAGAATAATAACTTCCGGATCTTTAATCAGTACATCTGCTAACCCCAGTCGCTGCCGCATTCCTTTCGAGAACTTTCCAATTTTTTTATCACTAACGCCGCTCAGTCCTACACGCTCAATCAACGATTCGGCTTTTCGGACAGCTTCTTTCTTATTTATTCCGTTTAGCATTGCCGAATAAACGAGGTTTTCGAGTGCAGTACGGTCATCGTAAAAACCAACGTCTTCAGCCAGGTAGCCCACTTTCCGTTTTACTTCAATCGGGTGGCTGGTCGAATTAATTCCACAAACCCGCACTTCTCCCGAAGATGGTTCTGTTAATCCCAGCATCATTAATATGGTGGTTGATTTTCCCGAACCGTTTGGCCCCAGCAGGCCGAATATTTCACCTTTTTCGATCGTGAGAGTTAAGTTGTCAACGGCAGTAAAATCGCCATACTTTTTGCTGATATGAGATAATTGTACAATAGGTTCGCTCACGGTTTACCTCCTTCCGTATTTTTTGAACAACCAAACTATTCCGAGCAGCACCAAAACGATAATTACAACGCCGATAATTCCAACAGTCATCGGTGTTTTTACTGAAATGCGGAATGATGCAGATGCATTGACTTCCGGTGTTTTCGCTTCTATTTTTGTCACATAGTCACCTGGTATTGCTTTTTTATCTGCAGTAATTGTTGCGTAAACTGTTTCGGTTCTTCCTGGAGCTATTTTATCGATCTTTTTAGGATCGAAAGTAACGTCCCAATTTTTGGGTTTTGAAGCTCTTAGTTCGACGTTTTCCAGATCTGTAGTTCCCGAATTTTTCACCCTCAATTCAATCTTTTTCTCCGACCCGGCATTAACGTGCGCACTCAATAAACCGGTTGGTGTAGTCAAGTCCATTTCGTAGGTGCCGGTAATTACTACCTCAAATTCCAAATCGGCAGATGTTGAGCCCGAAACTGCTTTTACCGGGATTTTGTAAGTGCCTGCTTTTACTGATGGCGAAGGCTTTATCTCATAGCTTATATTCTTTGATCCATTGGCTTCTACTTCAGTTGAAGTAGCTTGTTTATAGTTGGGTTTTATAATTACGCTCCAACCGCGAGGTGCGTTTGCCATAAGCGCGTATTGTTGCGCGGTTACAGTTTTGTTTTTCAGTGTTGTGTTAAAGGTAAAATTAGAACTTGAAGTTCCTTCCATATTTTTCTGGTCGCAAGTAAATTCAGTAACACTCGATCCCGCGCTGGAAACGTTGATAGTTAGTGGAAGTGTTACACTGCCTGCTTTGGCGTAAAATGTGTAATTTCCTTTTCGTACCTGGTAGGGAATTTCAACTTTTAGCGTTAGTGTTTCTTTCTTGTCCGGAAGAATTGCCAGTTTCTTAATGTTATAACCTTTGGCAGTAATGGAATAGTCCCATGAACGGGGGACACTGGAAACTACAATGTCTTCGTTACGGGTTTCGGAGCCTTTGTTTATCAAATCGATGGAATAACTTACCGTATTTCCCGGCGATACCGAAACCTTAGTGTATGGCGTATAAAGCTCTAAACTATCAGCCTGGGCTGATGCCTGATTAAAAAGAAAAAATACCATGACAATTGTAGTCACAAGTGGTCTGAAAAGGAATAATCTGTTCATGTCTTCGTTTTTAAGTTTACTTATTTATGGTTTTAATAATTTTGAATTGCAGTTTCAGAAAACCGGCAAGCCAGGCCTTATTATTGCATCAATAAATAGCGGTTTGTAAAATGTAAAATGAAGTGGAAAGGGACGGTTTCTTTTAAACGAAAACGTGTGGGGGCGGTAAATCTAAAATATAAGGATGGTAGAGAGCCGGCTTATAAATGGCCGCAGTAAGTTTCTTTACTTTCCCTCTTCTTAGCGGTGCGAAATATTTTTCAGCAGCTTCTGTAAATCCTGATTCAACAATGTCGGAGTCATCTTGTCCGTACGTGTTGTTTTCTATCGAACTATTCTGGTACTGGTGCGTGTGTCGTTGTACGGTAAAAACGCCGGGTAACTTACATTGTGAATGTTGTAATTCGTGAAATTCAGTTCCAAATAAAAAAGCAAAGGCTATAGCTATTAAGATCAGTCGTTTCATCTTTCCAATAGAATTATTTAATTCATTTAGATAGAAATAAAATTTACTTTCTGTTGGGATACAAAAATATTCAGATAAGCGCTTAAAAAGTGTTTTGTTATGTTAACGAGCGTTAAAATTTCAAGAGAAATGCGCGAATTTAATTCTTGCCCTTTTTATTACGAACATAAATTAGCTTGAATTTTCCTTTGTAACTGTCGCGTTGATCGATCTCGAATTTTCCGATGGAGTTGATTAACGGTGTGAGTTTTTCGAACCCATAATTTCTTGAATCGAAATTTGGTTGCTTCTTTTGCAGCAGACTGCCTACATCGCCCATAAAAGCCCAGCCATCTTCGTCAGCCAAATCGTAAACTGTTGACGAGATCAAACGCACCACTTTTGGGGTGATCTTATCGTATTCGCTTTTCGCTTTCGCTTTGCTTTTTGTTGTGCTTACTTCGCTTTCCTCTTCATCCTTTTTCAGAATTTCGATGTAGATAAAACGGTCGCAGGCAACAATAAACGGCTCGGGAGTTTTCTTTTCGCCAAGTCCGATTACTTTCATTCCTGCTTCGCGCAGTCGAGTTGCCAGCCGGGTGAAATCGCTGTCGCTCGACACCAGGCAAAATCCGTTTACTTGCCCACTGTATAGAATGTCCATGGCATCAATAATCATGGCTGAATCGGTAGCATTTTTTCCCGTGGTGTACCCGTATTGCTGGATGGGTGTTATGGCATTTTCAAGTAACAGAGGTTTCCATTTCGAGAGAAATGGCTTGGTCCAGTCACCATAAATACGTTTAATGGTAGGATTTCCATATTTGGCGATCTCCTCCATCATTTCTTTTACATACGCTGAAGGAATATTATCGCCATCGATTAGCACGGCCAGTTTTATATCGGTTTCCATGATTTGTTGTTTTTCAGATTCAATAAAGGTACTCTGAACAGCCGAGCATTACAAAATTGACAGTACAAACTTTAAAAGCCAGCTAAAAAAAGAAGAAAACCAGGATTTAGATTTTAACAATACAGGAATCGGGTAACCATCCCTCGTTGCCGTCGGCCAGTTTAATTTCTTTCCAGGTATCTAAACTGTCAGTAATCTGCACTTTCAATCCTTCGTATATAAGGAACAGATCGGTGGCGCTTTCCCGCGGAGCACTTTTTACGGTTACTCTCGGGCAAAAAACAACTGCACTGTCGCGATTTTCGATTCTGGTTTTTTGCTTGGCTGCAAATGAATATGTAAAGCCGGAAAATACAACCACGAGTATTCCCACCCAAAACGAAAGCCGTTTTACCGCAGCTACCCGGCTAAAGAAAAATAACCCAAGCAGTAACAAAAATACTACAAACGATGCGATACTAATTGCAGCCCAGGTGTCGGTGGGGTATTTATTAATAACCCTGGTGCGCCAGCGCAAAAAGAAAGGCTGGGGGAGCGGGTCTATTTTTGTAACCACAAACTGGTTGGCAATTTGCAGGTTAAATGCAATGTCTTTGTCTTGCGGAGCCAGCAATTTTGCCCGTTCGTAATTTAAAATGGCGTTGTTTACGTCGCCTGCTTTGTAATAAGCATTTCCAAGATTGAAATACAATTTAGCTGATTCTTCGCCCGAACTTAGAATCTGTTCGTAAGCAGAGATTGCCTGCTGGTATTCTTCGGTTGTGTAATAAGCATTTGCTTTTTCCCAAAGCTGAGTGTTCTCTTCCTGGGCAAAAAGAAAACCAGGGATCATCAATAAAATGAATAAAATATATCGTTTCATCTCTCTTTACCTTTTAATTTGTTTTTCCATTCGGCCCATAGTCGATTCTGCTTTTTTATAAAGCTCGTGTCGGGCCTCTGAACCTCCTGTTGGAGCGTAGCGGGCAAACTCACACTGTTCTACTACATTAACAAAATCGTTTATCACTTCTTCGGCAACGCCTTTTTCGTTTAATCGGCTAATGGCAGCGTCGCGACTTAAATCTGCAACCGGAATTCCAAGTTTATCACTCAGATAACCCCAGAATGCTTTCAGAATCGCTTCGTGGAAAGCTTCGTTGTTGTTTTGCTTCATATAAGCAGCCGCAGATTTCAGGCGTTTAGTGGCAACGCGGTTTGCTTTTTTGTTGCGCATTAGTGCAATATTAGCATTCTCGCGCGCTTTTTTGCGGTACACAAAGTAAATTACCAGGAACAAGACTGCAGAGATCACATAAATCAGATAAAACAATGTGCTTCCAAAGAATGTGTTTCCACTACTTCTTAATGATGGATTTCCCTGTTTTATAAAGCGTATATCCTGTCCAATCAGTTGGACGTCTTCTTTACGAAGCGAACTTACAACAGTTGCGCTTTGCTCTTCTGTTCCTTTTTCAACATGTAAATCGTATTCCTGTGTCGACTTGGTTACATAAGTGCCAGTTGCCGGGTTAAAATAGGCAAACTTAATGGCCGGTATTTTATAGTCGCCTTCAAAGCGTGGCTGAAACAGGTACTCAATTGTTTTTGTGCCCGAAACGCCGTTATCCGTGGCTTTAACGTTATCAGTTGCTTTTGGATCGTAAACCTCAAAATCGCTTGGTAACTTCAACTCCGGTGTTCTTATTAAACGAATATTACCGCTTCCGTTAATTTTTACGGTTAATGTTACCGCATCGTTTGTTGTAACGTTGGTGTTACTTATTTCAGAAGAAACATTAAAATTACCAACTCCACCCATAAAATTGGCGGGTTCAGTAGGCAAATCTTTAACATTAATTGTAACGGGATCGCTCGTAATACGTGCTCTTACGGTGCGATAGTTGTCAAAGAAATCGTCGAAAAAGCTACGTGCTTTAACCTGCTGACGAACCAATACCGAAAGGCTAAAAGGATCTATTTTGATTTGTCCGTTTTGTTGCGGGAATAATATCGTTTTCTTTAAAACGCCAACCTGGTAAATTCGATCGTTATAAACCTCGCGACTTAAATTAATATTTTTAGGCATTTCCAGATCCTGCGTATAAAAGCCTTCATAAGTAGGCAGATTTACCTCTTCAAATCCTGAAATTCCAATTTCGGGATGCGAATAAAGTTTAACGGTAGCTACTATTTGTTCGCCACGATAGGCGCTGCGTTTGCTAAACTCAACACGCACAAAAAGATTGTCCTTGCCCAGATCAACGTTACTAGCAGATCTTTGCTGGCTTTGCTTATTTCCTCCCTGTTGTTGCGAACTTTGTGGCTGCGATTGTGCCTTAACTACACGTATTTCAAGTGAGTTGGATTCAATAACTTTACCATCAGCTTCTATAGAGGCCGGCCTCAGTTCGAAAGTTCCCTCATTCTTTGCCCGTAAAATGTAGGTATAAGAATAGGTGGTTTCCGCGGTTGTCTTCCCGTTAATAGTACTAGAACTAAATGACTGCCCGGTACTTGGCCCCATGAGTATCTGGAAATTATCGTTTAACCCTGGAGGAAGTTTAAGTTTGTTTCCTCTTTTATTCAAGGTAAAACTAAGGCGAAACTGTTGTCCGTTTTCCACTGCGTTGGGCGCCGACATTGTAAAACGTGTGTCTTGCGCCTTTGCTCCGATTACAAGGAGAAGCAGAAAAATATATGTTGTTAATTTTTTGATCATCACTTTAAAAGCCTACAAAATTATCTTTTTAGCCGCAAGCTGCAAGCTTAGAGCCGCAAGCATCGAGCTTTTTATTAAAATCCAGCATCCAACTTCTAATATCCGGTATTCAGTTCGTTACCATTCTTTTTCGGTGCGCGTTCGTTTTGCTTTTGCCGCCTTCGCCTTCTTCACTTTATCCTGAATATCGCGCTCATCGTTTTGCAGTGCCTGTAACAACTGCTCAGCATCCTGTTTCGAAATTTTATTGGCCTGAGGTTGTTGTTGCTGCTGTTGTTGGTCTTGGTTCTGATTTTGTTTATCCTGGTTTTGATCTTGCTTTTGCTGATCTTTATTTTGGTCTTGTTGATCCTTGTTCTGGTCTTTGTTTTTATCCTGGTTATCTTTATTCTGATCGTTTTGATCTTTGTTCTGGTCCTTATTTTGGTCTTGGTTCTGATCTTTATTTTTATCCTGCTGCTGTTGCTGTTGTTCTTTTTGCTTTTTCAGCATTTGCGCATAAGCAAGGTTGTATTTTGTTTCAATATCTTCAGGATTTTCGCGCAAAGCTTTTTTGTACGACTCGATACTTTCGTCAAGCTTTTCCTGCATTAATTGTGAATTGCCAAGATTGTGGTTTGCACGGGCCCGCTCAACCGGTTCTTCCAGTTTTTCAGCCAGCTCAGTGAATTTACCTTCTGCTTCTTCAAAGCGTTTCTGTTTGTATATCGCATCAGCAAGGTTATAATCCCATTTTAAATCCTCCGGGCGTTTCTCCAGTGCCTTTCTGTATTCAACTTCTGCGTTGCTAAACTTTATAGAATCAATTTTGGTTGTATCCCGCACCGCTTCCATAAATAACTTGTTGCCGTTGCGAACAAACTTGCGCTCGTTCTGGCCAAAAGCAGTTACCGAAACAGTTAGCAAAAACAGTATAAAAAATATTTGTCTCATCATGTTAATTCCTCCTTTTTACGCCGAAACAGCGTGTCTCACTATTTTGATCCAAATAAATTAATATTCTTCAAATACTTGTTTTTACGTTCCAGAATTACAAATTCAAGAAGCAGTAAAAATAAGCCGATTGCAAAGAAATACTGGAACTGGTCGTCGTATTCTGAATAAGTACGCGTTTCCATTTCCTGTTTCTCCATTTTGTTCATTTCATCAAAAAGTGCATTTAACCCAACTTGTGCGTTGTTTGCTCTTACGTATATTCCATGTCCCGCTGCTGAAATTTGCTCCAGCATTTGTTCGTTCAATTTTGTTACAACTACCTTGCCATCCCTGTCTTTTAGATAATCAGTCTGCCCATTTTTCAGTACCGGAATTGGCGAACCAGATGGAAGTCCCATTCCAATAGTATGTACAACTATTCCTTCGTCTACTGCAGCTTTGGCAGATGCAATTGCATCATCTTCATGGTTTTCACCATCAGTAATTATAACAATTGCTTTGTTGGCTTCTCCGTTTGGTGTAAACGATTTTCGAGCAAGATCGATTGCAGCACCAATGGCAGTACCCTGTTTCGGAACAATTTGCGTATTAACCGAATTCAAAAACAATTTTGCTGAATTATAATCACTGGTAATTGGCAGTTGCGTATAGGCATCGCCGGCAAAAACAATTAAGCCAATTTTATCATCTTTTAAGCGGTCAATCAAACGTGAAATAGCGCGTTTGGCGCGTTCGAGCCGGTTCGGCTGTATGTCCTCCGCCATCATGCTGTTTGAAACGTCGAGTGCAATCATCAGTTCAATACCTTCGCGTTTTACGGTTTTCAGTTTCGAACCAAATTGCGGGCGGGCAGTTCCAACAATTATAAATGCCAATGCCAGCATCAGAATTACAAACTTGAGTACCGGCCGTCCTTTCGACGAATAGGGCATTAGGTGCTGCAGAATTTCTTGCTGACCGAATTTTTTAAGTGCGCGTCGGCGGGCAATGCGCGACCAGATAAAAAACAGGGTCAGTAAAGGAATAATCAACAGTCCCCACAAATATTCTATATTTCCAAATCTAAACATTTCCATCTTCAAGTTCTTTTATGGGATACTTCTGAAAATTGTAACCCGAAGCAATAAACTCAATATTAAAAACAGTGCACCCAGAAGTGCGAAGGGTAAAAACTCTTCTGATTTACGGCTGAATTCGCGAACTTCAATTTTTGATTTCTCCAATGCGTCAATTTCTTTGTAAATCTCTTCCAGCTTACTATTGCTTGTTGCCCTAAAATACTTTCCATCGGTTAATGACGAGATTTGCTGTAAAGTTTCTTCGTCAATTTTAACTTCCACATCGCGCATTTGCACTTGCTCGCCAAACGGTGTTTGTACGCGAACAGGGTAGGGTGCTGTACCAATACTTCCAACACCAACTGTATAAACCCTTATTCCAAAAGTTTTTGCAATTTCGGCAGCAGTAACCGGAGCAACTTCGCCACGGTTGTTTTCGCCATCGGTTAAAAGAATAACTACCCGGCTAACGGCTTCGCTGTCTTTTAAGCGGGCTACTGCTGTTGCTAGTCCGTTGCCAATTGCAGTACCGTCTTCAATCATTCCACTTTGGATATCTTTAAAAAGATTCAAAAGAACTGCGCGGTCCGTCGTAAGTGGACACTGCGTGAATGCCTCGCCGGCAAAAACAACAAGTCCCATGCGGTCGTATTCGCGGCCTGAAATAAATTCCATGGCTACATTTTTTGCTGCTTCCAACCTGTCGGGCTGAAAGTCTTGCGCCAACATACTGCTTGAAACATCGAGTGCTACCACAATATCGATACCTTCTGTTTCACTTTTCTCCCAGTTTTTTGATGATTGCGGACGAGCCAAAACAACCACAAACAAACTGATAGCCGCCAAAAGGAACACAAATACCGAGTGACGTAAATAGTGGCGCAAAGTTTTTGGAGCCTTAAATACCGAAGCTGTTGATGAAACCTGAATGCTTGCGGTATTTCTTTTTTGCCTGAAAATGTACCACGCTATCATGGGAATAAGTACCCACAAAATATGCAACAGTTCAGGGTTTTTAAATGTTAATCCTTCAAACATCCTCTGTTATTTTATTTCAACTTCTTCAACATTGTCGTCATCTTTATTCTCCTGGTCTTCCGATTTTTCCGCTTTTTTCGGATCCTCTTTCTTTGTTTCGTTAATAAAGAAATAGGCGTTAACCAGTGCTAAATTATCGTCGTCGGGCAGGGGCTGATATTTGGCAAACTTTACCAGGTCGGCTAGTTGCAAAATCTGGCTCAGGTTTGCAAAGTTCTTGTCATTTAGCAGGCTTTTCTGTGCCCTGAAACTATCCAGAATTTCATCGGTAACCTGTTCCATTGCCCTGATTGCAAAACGATCTTCAATATACGTTCGCAGAGTATCAGTAAGCTCGCTGTAATACTGCTTGGTTTTTCCTTTCTGCCAAACCTTTTCGGTTTTTATGCGGTCGAGTTCGCGCAGTGCAATGATATGTGCCGGCTCTTTTGGTTTTTTCGGCCGGGCAAAAATCGGCTGATTCTTTTTCTTGCGTTTTATCGAATAAAGCAAAAAGAAAATGATAGCCCCGATTAGTATCACACCCAAAATATAGGGAGTAACTTCTTTTAATGTAAGCGGAGCATCGTAGGGCATTTTAATATCAGTAGGACCTTTGGTGGTATCAATTTCCATTGAAAACACCTGAAGGGTTACTCCATTGCTGGGCACCGAATCGATATTCCCCTCCATATCAATTTTAAACCAGTAGGGCGGTATGCGGTATGCGCCACTGTCGAAACAGGTAATAGTGTAAGCCTGTATCTGTTTCATAAATTTCTCGTTGTCTGCTTCGAAAGTATCAATACCCGAACGGCTCAATACTTCGATCAAACTATTTATCGTATCCGGAACCTGCGGAAAAGTTACGTCCACATTTTTCGGATGATCAATTTCGAGAAAAAGCTTTACCTGGTCGCCAATCAGTATTTTTGACGAATCGAGGCTGGCTGTGGCTTTTATACGCTGGGCATGCACTTGTCCGGCAAAAACCGTTGCAATAAAAAACAGTATTATTTTGAATTTCAACTTCATTTCTTTTTACTTCAATGCTCGTTTGCGAAACAGTGTCATTAACGATTTTACGTAATCTTCGTTGGTGTTGATGGCTACATAATCAACCCCACATTTTTTGAACATAACATCCATTTTGCGTGTATGATCCTGCCACCATTTTGCATATAATTTCCGGGTAGTACGAGAACTACTATCCACCCAAACATATTCCCCGGTTTCGGCATCTTTAAGTTTGATCATGCCAATAGGAGGCAATTCGGTTTCCCGCTCGTCGTACACTTTTAGCGCCACAACATCGTGTTTATTATTGGCAATTGAAAGTGATTGCTCTAAACCACTGTCGTTATTATCCAGAAAATCGGAAATAACAAAGGCAGTACAACGCTTTTTAATGGCGTTAGTGAGGTAGCGAACAGCTTCGGTAATATTGGTGCCGCTGTTTTCGGGTGTAAAATCAATCAATTCGCGAATAATTCTCAGAATATGACTTTTCCCTTTTTTAGGCGGAATAAATTTTTCAATCCGGTCGGAAAAGAAGATCACTCCAATTTTATCATTGTTCTGAATGGCCGAAAATGAAAGAATGGCCGATAATTCGGTAATCACATTCTTTTTCAGTTTTTCAAACGAACCAAAATCGCGCGATCCACTAACATCGATCAGTAGCATAACAGTTAACTCGCGCTCTTCCTCAAATATTTTTACATACGGATGATTGTAGCGGGCGGTAACGTTCCAGTCGATGTTGCGAATATCGTCGCCAAACTGGTATTCACGCACTTCCGAAAAAGCCATACCCCGGCCTTTAAAAGCACTGTGGTATTCACCCGCAAAAATGTTTCGCGAAAGCCCACGTGTTTTAATCTCAATCTTCCGTACTTTTTTTAATAAATCTGTTGTTTCCATCAGCAGCCCCCTTTCCCTTCGGTATTTCCCCCGAGGGGGAAAACTCTAAAAACAGTTAATATGCTCAAATAATTCATTTTGCATTGTTTTTATCTTTTGCTCCCCTTTGGGGGAGTTAGAGGGGGCTTTAAGGAACCTCAACAGCATTCAGAATATCGGTAACTATTTCTTCCGTAGTAATATTGTTGGCTTCTGCTTCGTAGCTTAAGCCGATACGGTGGCGCAATACATCAGGACATACGGCTCGCACATCTTCTGGAATTACATAACCACGGCGTTTGATAAACGCATAGGCTTTTGCTGCCTGTGCCAAACTAATTCCGGCCCTTGGCGATGCTCCGTACGAAATCATATCCACGTATTTACCCAGGTTGTAATCGTTGGGTTCGCGTGTTGCAAAAACAATATCAACAATGTATCTCTGGATTTTTTCGTCCATGTACACATCTTTTACCACATTACGGGCTTTGATAATATCTTCAGGTTTCAGAATGGTACTTGTTTCCGGAAACTGGCGCAACAAGTTCTGGTTGATGATTTGGCGCTCTTCCTCTTTTTTCGGATAGTTGATCACCACTTTCAACATAAAACGATCGACCTGAGCTTCAGGAAGCGGATATGTACCTTCTTGTTCAATAGGGTTTTGCGTTGCCATTACCAGAAACGGCTCATCCAATTTGAATGTATTGTCGCCAATAGTTACCTGACGTTCCTGCATGGCTTCGAGCAATGCCGATTGCACTTTTGCGGGAGCACGGTTAATCTCATCTGCCAAAATAAAGTTGGCAAACAAAGGCCCTTTCTTTATGGTAAACTCTTCTTTTTTCTGGCTGTAAATCATTGTTCCCAGCAAGTCGGCAGGAAGCAAATCGGGTGTAAACTGAATACGCGCAAATTTGGCGCTAATAGTTTGTGCCAGCGATTTAATGGCCAATGTTTTTGCCAAACCCGGTACACCCTCGAGCAAAATATGCCCGTTAGAAAGCAAACCTATTAATAGGCTTTCTACCAGATGTTTCTGTCCTACAATTACTTTGTTCATCTCCATGGAAACCATATCCACAAACGAACTTTCTTTTTGAATCCTCTCGTTCAATTCTTTAATGTCAACAGCTTGATCCATATGCTTATAAATTTTTTTGCTGATTTTTTTCGAAGGCACGAATTTAAAGTATTCTAAAATTCTTTGTACCATTCTTTTGTTAAAAAAAAATAAAAAGAAGCCAATCAGGAAACGCTATTAACAAAGAATAACAGTTCATTAAGAAAGTATTAATGTAGGAAAGTGTTTTTTTAGCGTTTATTGACTAACCCGATACAATTAGCCGTTTCTATTTTTTGCTTTTCATTCTTGAATAAATACAATCTGTTTTTATCTTTAAAACCAAAAGTAAAATCTTCCGAGAGGAGTCGCTTCAAAATTGTCTAACAATCAGTTTTAAATATGCCCGAACAAAATAGAGAACCCGAACGCGCGAACTATTCTGCTCCTGTTGCAGGACGCATTATCGCTTATCTTTTCGCTAGTGTTATTGGGGTGGCGATCTTTCAATTCATAGGAATAATAATTTCCGGGGTCCCCTTAGAGCAATTGGGCAACTTGGTTGGTGTAAATGGAATGGCGTTGCTTATCCTCACGGTTTGGGGATTGATTCCTGTGTTGTTTTTTACCTATGTTTTTAGGCGAAATGTAGATAAAGCGTCATTTGTTTCTCTTGGAATTTCAATAAAGGGGAGGGGGCGCGATATTCTAGCCGGTTTAATTGTTGCTGTACTCGTGTTCGGCATAGGTTCATTTTTTATGATAAAAACCGGAAATATTGCATTGTCGGTTTGTAAAATTAGCTCCGGTAATCTCCTGATTTACTTTGTAACCTTCATATTTGTTGCCATCGGCGAAGAATTGATGGTGAGAGGTTATGTACTGAACAATCTGCTTGCAGTTGCCAATAAATATGTTTCATTATTTATTAGCGCCCTCATTTTTGCATTGCTGCATAGCTTAAATGCCGGATTAACATGGTTGGCTATGGTTAATTTGTTTCTTGCCGGAGTGCTGCTTGGCTCTGCATATATTTTTACAAAGAATTTGTGGTTTGCCGTAAGTTTGCACTTGTTCTGGAATTTTATTCAGGGACCACTTTTGGGATTCAAAGTCAGCGGCAATACTACCGAGTCGTATTTTTGTGCACTTCCGTCGGGTAAGCAGTACTTAAGTGGCGGAGACTTTGGTTTTGAAGGCTCTGTTATTTGTTCTGTTTTATGTTTGCTTTTTATTCTGGTGATTGTGTTTTATTACGAGCAGAAAGCAAGAAAAACGTCACAAATTACAAATTAGCAAATCTTTTGCGGTCTTTTTTGTGTGAGCATTTTATGTTGTATAATAGTTTGGTGTTCAGTGTAATATCTTCCGATTAATTTCTTAACTTGTAAGGTAAATCAATTAACCATAAAGCTTTGTCTCGTTTTTCGGGCTTCAGTTATTTGTTATAGTTTGCATCGCCGTTTTTGTTAAACAATTATCGTCTGGCCGGAAATAACGCTCAGCAATTGGTGATTAAATATTAATTTTGTCAAATGCCACGAGTTATGCCAAATCGTTACTTTCTACAATGTAGTTACAAAGGAACCAATTACCATGGATGGCAGGTGCAACCCAATGCTCTGTCGGTTCAGGAAACGCTTGAAAAGGCACTTTCAACAATACTTCGTGAAACGGTTACTGTGGTAGGTGCCGGAAGAACAGATACAGGCGTGCATGCTTCATATTACATTCTGCATTTTGATGTGGAGAACGCAATTGATCCTAATTTTGACCTGGCTTATAAACTAAATAGTTTATTGCCCGAAGATATTGCGGTACAACGTTTTTGGTTGGTTGACGAAGAGGCACACGCACGTTTCAGTGCACTTTCCCGAACCTATCATTATTTCATTGTAACAAGCAAAGATCCGTTTGCGGCTGAAACTTCCTATCGATATCTGCTGCCGCTTGATTTGGAGCGCATGAACGAAGCCACGAAGGTATTGTTCGATTATACAGATTTTACGAGTTTTGCCCGCTTGCACACCGATGTGAAAACCAATAATTGTAAGATTTATCAGGCTGAATGGAAGCAGGAAAATGATCGTTTGATGTTTGTGATTAAAGCCGATCGTTTTTTGCGGAACATGGTTCGGGCGATTGTGGGAACATTGCTCGAAGTTGGCAAAGGGAAATTATCGATTGAAGGTTTTCGTAAAATAATTGAGCAGAAAGACCGCGGTGCAGCAGGTGCTTCGGCTCCGGCAAAAGGTTTGTTTCTGGTGGATATCGAGTACCCCGAATCAATGATGAGCTAGACTTCGGGCATTCTAGAATTGTTGAACTTAGGAGTTGGCGAGCGTTTTCCGGCTAACCAACTTTTACTCCAAATAAATATCCGACTAAAGCAGTAACACCCATTGCGGCTGTTCCCCAAAAGGTAATACGAACCACTGCTTTCCAGATTTTCGATCCGCCTGTTCTGGCTGATAAAGCTCCCATTATGCCCAGGAATAAAATCGAAAAGACGTAAAGTGAATATTCCATATTCTTTAAAGGAAAAAAGATAGCAACTAAAAGGGGCAAAATTCCGCCAGTTGTGAATGAGAGGGCAGAAGCTAGAGCCGCTTGAATTGGGTTGGCCTGGTTCAATTCGTGTATTCCAAGCTCATCGCGTACGTGAGCAGCCAATGCATCTTTTTCTGTCATTTCTGTGGCAACCTGCAATGCTGTTTCCTTTTTTAATCCGCGTTTCTCGTAAATAGCGGCAAGGTATTTCAATTCTCCCTCCGGATCTTCTTCCAATTCCTGTTTTTCCCGTTCAATATCTGCTTTTTCAAGGTCGGTTTGCGAGCTTACCGAAACATACTCGCCTGCAGCCATCGATAAGGCTCCGGCAACTAAACCTGCAACAGCTGCCAAAACTACTGGTTCGCGCGTACTGCTTGCAGCTGCAACTCCAATCGCAATACTTGCTGTAGATAAAATACCGTCGTTAGCACCCAGAACAGCAGCTCTGAGCCAATTGCTCCGGTGTACATAATGCGGTGATAAATATTCTTCCAGATCCAGTTTAAAGTATGTCATCTTTCTGAGTTTTGAAGGCTCAAAATTGCAAATATTTTTTGTTCGTTAGACTAGTATGCATGTGTTATATTGATTTTATTAACAATGTGCAAGCATTCATTTTGTGTGCATTGCAGGACTCCCGATATCCGATTATTCTTTTTATCAACCGTTAAAGACGTTTTTTGAATTGCACAATTCAAAAGTTCGTAGCTATATTTGCACCCGAATTTTGGTTCGAAAGTTCATGTCTCATGAACACGATGAAAAGGGAACCCCGTGTGAATCGGGGGCTGTACCCGCAGCTGTAAATTCCAATCGCCAATAGCGATTCGCGTTATTGAACTACATGCCACTTTTCCGCAGATAAACGGATTGGGAAGGCCTCAATAACCGGGATAAGCCAGAAGACCTGCCATATTCATTAGTAGTAATTAAGCTTCGGGTAAAAGCTTGAGAAATATTCGAAAAAGTATTTTTCACCGATTTATCCAAAGCTCCTTAATTTTTGTATATGAGGAGGTTTGTTGTTTTAGTTGCATTAATTGCAATTTGTAGTATTTTAAACGCACAATCTGTAGAGCGGATTGTTTCGCTGGTTCCGTCGTTAACCGATAATATTTATTTGATTGGCGGGCAGAAAAAACTGGTAGGCTGCACGTCGTATTGTCTTCCGGCAATAGAAGACGGCATTCAGCAGGTCGGTTCTACGGTTAATGCCAATACTGAAGTGATTTTGTCGCTAAAGCCCGATTTGGTGCTGGCGTCGAAGCTTACCAAGCCACAGGATATTGCCAGTTTGGAAAAGCTGGGTGTTAAAGTTGAAATGTTTGACACGCCGCGTTCGTTCGATGATATTTGTAGTCAGACAATGAAGTTGGCGTATTTGTTAAATTGTGAGCCGAAAGCTGAAAAAGTGGTTGCGAATGCAAAGCAGCGTGTAGCCGAAATCAGGGAAAAATGCAGAAACCGGCCTTCATCAAAAGTTTTTATTCAAATTGGTGCTAACCCCCTTTTTACTGTAATTGAAGATTCATTTCTGAATGATTATATTACATTTTGTAATGCCGAGAATATTGCAAAGGATTTAACCTCAGGCACGATTTCCCGAGAGGTAGTAGTTGCGCGAAATCCCGATGTAATTGTTATTGCAGAAATGGGCGGTTTTGGACAGCACGAAAAAGGAGTTTGGTTAAAATACCCGGTGGTTTCAGCAGTTCAAAACAAGCGGGTTTTTTTGATTTCGTCGGAAACATCCTGTAACCCGAGCCCGGCAAATTTTGTGAGCGCATTGGAAGATATTTACAAATACATATACGAATAAGCCATGGAAAAAGGATTAGTACATATTTATACCGGCGATGGTAAAGGAAAAACCACCGCATCGGTTGGGCTGGCGGTTCGGGCTTTAGCTCATGGTTTCAAGGTTGTTTATGCTTCATTTTTTAAACGTCCTGATGAAAACGGATACAGCGAAGTGCAGGTATTAAAAGATTTGGGAGCTTCGGTTTTTTCGTTTGCCGAAGGAATGCCAATGGCCAACAAGCATATTACAGCCGAAGAATACCATTCTGCTGTTGTTAAAGGTTTGGCAGAATTAAATGAGTTCATAAAAAGGAAAGGGACCAATTTGCTTGTATTGGATGAAATTCTGATTGCAGTAAAATGTGACTTTCTTACAGATGAGGAATTGCTGGATTTTATTCGGGAGAAACCGAAAGCCATGGAGCTCGTTCTTACCGGAAGAGGAGCCACCGATAAGCTCAAAGAAATAGCCGATTATGTGAGCAACTTAACAAAAGAAAAACACCCTTTTGATCTTGGCGTTGAAAGTAGGGAAGGTATTGAATATTAAGTGATTTTAAAGTGATAAAAGTATGTAATGGATGGCTGTGGAAATGTTTTGTTAAAGTAGAATGACCGACAATAAAACATTGTTAACAAAACATTGAAACAATTAACAATCCTTGCATACAAGAAAAGTTTGTGATTATCTTTGTCTACGAATTTTGGTTCGAATGTTCATGTATCATGAACACGATGAAAAGGGAATCCGGTGCAAAACCGGAGCTGTACCCGCAGCTGTAAGTTCCAATCGCAAAAAAGCGATTCGCATTGTTGAACTACCAGCCACTTTTCCGTATAAAAAACGGATTGGGAAGGCCTCAACAAACGGAACAAGCCAGAAGACCTGCCACAATTCCTGTTAAATAATTAAGCTTCGGGATAAAAGCTTGAGAAATATTCGAAAAAGTATTTTTCACCAGTTTATCCAAAGCTCCTTAAAAATTTAGATATGAGGAGGTTTGTAGTTTTTGGGATTTTAGTGTTTTGGGTGTCCTGTGTTTTGGCGCAGGATCAGTTTACTTTGCTTGATACCGTTCATATTGAAGAGGTTGTGAGCTATGGCAGTTTGAAAAAATACCAGTCGGGCGCCAAAATTCAGCAAATAAACAGCCGGCAATTCGAACTGTCGAAAGATGGAAATTTAGAGCAGTTGCTTTCGCGTACCTTGCCTATTGCTTTTAAAAGCGACGCAGGAGGCCTTTCAACCATTCGTATTCGTGGATCAGCTCCCGATCATACAAGTATTAATTTCGGCGGAATAAACATCAATTCGCTCACGCTGGGGCACTCAAATGTAAGTAATGTTCCGCTTTATCTTTTTGATAATGTTGGTATTCAGTTTGGCGGAGCCAGCTCTGTTTACGGCTCTGGAAGCATTGGAGGAGCCATTCATTTAGGCCTGCAAAACAACTGGACCAATGGTTTTATGGGCGAGGCGCGTATTGCGCACGGTTCGTTTGGCGAGCAATTGTATGGTACAAAGTTGTTTTTCGGAAACGGAAAATGGGAGGCTGTTACACGTGCTTACTACTATTTTAAAAAGAATGACTTTCCGTTTTATAATTATAAATATTACGATTTTGAAACCAAGACCAGGGGCATTGAAGATATCCAGCGAAACGCCGATATTGAAAACATGGGGCTGCTTCAGGAGCTGAATTACAAATTTGCTGAACACGAATATTTTATAATGAATGTTTGGTTGGAAAAGGATTGGCACCTTATTCAGCAAAATATGCAAACCAATTATAGCAATCCTCAAAAGCGCGAAGATCTAAAGGATGAACATATTCGGGTATGGGCGGCTTACAAAAACCGTAAAAATCCGTTTAAGTTCGAGATTAGTGGTGGATACGTATACGATAATTCGGTAAACAATAAAAATACGGCCGATACCATTCAAACACAGCGGGTTATTGCCGAGGCCTTTGTTGAGCATGATTTTACTGATAATGCCAGTTATAAAATAGGGGCAAAGGCGAGCCGCATTTATCCTACGGTGTATGCGTATTCTGAATCGCTTGATCACGAAGATCGTTTGGATTTTTACGCCTCGTATTACCAGCGTTTTTTTAATAAACTAACCACAACGGTAAACCTTCGCAAGGGATTTGTAACTGGTTTCGATGTTCCTTTTACGCCTTCGTTGGGCGCAAATTATCTGGCGTTTTCAAAAGAAAAACATGCCTTAAGTTTTAGCGGAAATATTGCATTTAGCTACCGGGTACCAACATTTAACGATCGTTTCTGGGAACCCGGAGGAAATCCTGATTTAAAACCAGAGAAGGGAATGAATTACGAATTGGGCTTAAAGTGGAATTATTCGGCAAACGATGTTTTGGGAAATATACGCGTGAATACTTTTCTGATGGATATTGATAACTGGTTGCTCTGGAAAAACGGAGGTTCTGACTGGTATGCAGAGAACGTTCAGAAAGTAAAAAGTAAAGGTATTGAAGTAATGAGCAGTTGGGATTATAAGGTTTTTGGGATAGAGACAAGTTCGGGAGCTAATTATTCGCTAACATCAGCAAAACGTGTTTTTTCTTTAAACGAAAGCGATCCGCTGCATCGCCAGTTGGAATATGTTCCTCTGCACACAGGGAATATTTTTACCGTATTAAAGTACCGCAACTTCGACTTAAACATTGATGGAAGCTATACCTACGAGCAATATACCGATGGAACTCCAAAAGACGAAATAAACGACGATAACCGCGATGCACTGATGCTTGATCCCTATGTTTTGTTGAATTGTGCATTGGGATATGGCATTTCGCTGGGCAACGACAAACTTCGATTGCTTGCTGCGGTAAACAATATTTTAGATACAAGTTATCAGGCCAGTATTGGCTATGCGATGCCCGGTATTGCGTACCGTTTTAGCATTAGCTATAACCTCAGATAGAAATAATTAATCATAAATATTTAAAAAGATGAATAGCAAATTTAGGATTTTGATTTATTTGGCAGCCTTAGCCTTTATTTTTAACGCTTGTCAGGATGATGATCCTGTGGTAGTTGCTTGTTTCGATTATACTCCTGAACAAGGAATAAAAATTGGCGACACGGTTCATTTCGTCAACTGTTCGCAGGAAGCCCTGGAATTTTCCTGGAGTTTTGGCGACTCTGAAACATCAACAGAAGTTTCGCCTTCTCATGTTTACACTACTCCCGGAACTTACACGGTAACATTGCTTGCCATGAACGGAGGAATCACCGAAACTGTAACCATGGAAGTGAATGTTGCAAAAGAAGTGGTGGCTTGTTTTGAAGTTTCACCTGAAGGACCATTTTCTGTTGGCGATACCGTTTATTTTACAAACTGTTCTGAAGAAGCTACAGATTATACCTGGAATTTTGGTGATAATACAACTTCTACCGAAGCCGAGACTTACCACATTTACACAGAACCCGGCGATTTTGATGTAACACTTACTGCAACTAAAGGCGACGATGAAAACATTGCTACCCAGAGCATTTCTGTTGTTTCAACAAAAAGTTACATAATCAATTACGGAAGTTACAGCGGCGGTAAATCAACAATTACTGCTTACGATGACTTCACAGGCGAAGAAGAAAATAATTTCTACAAAACGGTGAACAACCTTGACATGGTTTCTAATGTGCAATACGCTTACAATTATAACAGCAAAACTTATATGCTTGGAAATAACGCCGATCAGATTTTTTGGGTTGATAGCAAAACTTTCGAGCAAAATCAAAATCCAATAACTGAAGAGATTGTAAAGCCACGTTATTGCGTTGGAGACGGTAACTATTTATATGTTTCTTGCTGGGGTGGCGATATCTGGTCCGACGAGAATTTATCATACATTGCCAAAGTAAACCTCGATACTAAATCGGTTGAAAAGAAAATTGCTTTACCAGGCGGACCGGAAGGTTTAGCTATTGCAAACAACAAATTATATGCTGCGCTGAATTACAAAGACAGCGTTGCCGTAATCGATCTTAACAGTGAAGGTATTTCATATATCGAAACGCCAGCGGTAACTTCGTATTTCGTGAAAGATAACAGCGATAATTTGTACGTTACATTGGTTAGTACTTACAGCGATTTTTCTTCTGAAGATGGAATTGGCTACATCAACACAAGTACCGACCAGTTGGAAGCCAATTATATCTTGAATGGTGTTAGCACCTCTTATGCAAGTGTTCTCGCGCCAAACGATGATTTTACCAAACTTTACGTAATGACATCTGCGTACGATGAAAACTATAACCTTAGCGGAGCCATTGCTGTTTTCGACGTTGCTTCAGAGGCTTTTGAAACAGAAAAGTTTGTTGAAGGAGTTAGTGGCTTAAACGGTGTAGCATTTAATGACGACAAAGTTTTTGCGTTTATATCAGAAAGTGCTACCAGCAAAGGAAAGGCTAAAATTTACAGCGAAAACGGAGCAAAAATAGATGAGTTTGAAACCGGTATTGCACCTTTCATGCTGCTTACTGAGAATTAAAAATATTAAAGTTTTTTTTGAAAATCGTAGAAAACCGGAGTATGCGGTCATTCAGATCGCTCCCGGTTTTTTAAACCAAATCAAAACAAACAATAAAAATATCCTGGTTGCTTCAAGACAAGGTCTTGAGTAACTGATTGTGAAATTCCCCCGGTTATTGAATCGGGGGTTATTTGGTAAAAAGCAATGGCTAAAATAACATTTATAACAGGAGGGCAGCGCTCAGGGAAAAGTAGGTATGCGCAGGAGCTTGCAGAAAAAAAATCTGATGAGCCGGTATATTTAGCAACCGCACATATTTGGGATGTTGATTTCGAGCAACGGGTAAAACGCCATCAATCTGATCGTGGAGAGAAGTGGACGACCATTGAAGAGGAAATAGAAATTGGCAGTTTAACTCTGGATGGAAAAACTGTTTTGCTCGACTGTATTACATTGTGGCTTACCAACATTTTTTATAAAAACAAAAGCGATGTTAACCAAAGCCTCGAAAAGGCAAAAGAGGTGTGGGAAAACTTTGTGAAAAAAGACATAACGCTGATTGTTGTAAGTAATGAGTTGGGCATGGGCGTTCATCCTGAAAATGAACTGGCTCGAAAGTTTGCTGATTTACAAGGGTGGATGAACCAACACATTGCTCAAACAGCCGACGAGGTTTTTCTGATGATTTCAGGAATTCCCGTAAAAATTAAATAGTAAAAATGAGCTTAAAAGAACAACTACAACATATTATCGATTTAAAAACTAAACCAACTGGTTCGCTGGGCCGGCTCGAAGCCTTAGCGCTGCAAATCGGCCTGATACAGCAAACAACTTCGCCACGTATTTATAATCCGGCAATGCTTGTTTTTGCTGCCGATCATGGTATTGCCGACGAGGGAGTGAGTCCGTATCCAAAAGATGTAACCTGGCAGATGGTAATGAATTTTTGTGCAGGTGGTGCGGCAATAAATGTTCTTTGTCGTCAAAATGGTTGGGAACTTCAGGCCGTAGATGTAGGTGTAGATTATGAGTTTCCTGCCGACCTTCCGATTGAGTACCGTAAAATAAGGAAAGGAAGCCGCAATATGCTGCACGAGCCTGCAATGACGGTTGACGAATGCCGGAAGGCGATAAACCTTGGAGCCGAAATGGTTGCCAAGGAAGCAAAGACTGGTTCAAATACAATTGCCTTTGGCGAGATGGGAATCGGAAATACGTCGGCTTCTTCCTTGCTAATGCATAAATTTACCGGTATGTCGGTTGAAGAGTGTACCGGACGTGGCGCTGGCCTGGATGATTCGCAGTTAGACCGGAAAACACTTTTGCTGAAAGAAATTTCGCAGAAGTACGAAGCAATTACGCCTGAAGAAATTCTCGCTACTTTTGGTGGTTTGGAAATTGCGGCGATGGTTGGTGCTTTTCTCGAAGCTAAAAAACAAAACATGGTTATTTTGGTGGATGGCTTTATTGCCACAGCGGCAGCTTTAACGGCCTCGAAAATGGATGTATCCGTCCTCGAAAACTGTTTGTTTTGTCACCAGTCTGATGAAAAAGGCCATAAATTGTTATTGGATTATCTTGGTGCGGAACCATTGCTGGATTTGGGTTTGCGCCTGGGCGAAGGAACCGGAGCAGCAGTTGCGTTGCCAATTGTTCGGTCTGCTGTTGCTTTCTTAAAAGAAATGGCAAGTTTCGAAGAAGCAGGAGTGAGTAATAAATAGTGTTCAGTCTCAGTTCTCAGTCTCAGTTTAGCAATCTAACCGTTTTTCAATTTGGTGTGTCATGCAAAAACAGTGGAAAATATTTTTAACAGCCCTAATGTTTTACACCCGCATTCCGGTAGGTAAAATAAGTGGTTGGAACGAAGATTTACTGAACAAATCAACACGATTTTTCCCTTTGGTAGGCTGGATCGTTGGCGCTGTAACGGCATTTGTTTTTTGGACTGTCATTCAATTTTTACCGGTTTCACTTGCTGTGCTTATGAGTATAGTCGCAAGTATTCTTTTAACCGGAGCATTTCACGAAGATGGTTTTGCGGATTTCTGCGATGGTTTTGGCGGAGGATATACACCCGAACGGATTCTTGAAATTATGAAAGACAGCCGAATTGGTACTTACGGAACAATCGGGCTGTTGATGATGCTGGGAGCGAAATTCTTCGCCTTGTCGAATATTGAAATTGGACGGATTCCATTTTTATTGATTACCGCACATGCTTTGAGTCGTATTTTTCCGGTATTGCTTATTTATACCTCGGCTTATGCCCGGCTGGATGCGAGCAGTAAAACCAAGCCTGTTGGAAAAGCAGATACTATAACTTCTTTGTTGGTAGCTCTGTTGTTTGGTTTGCTACCACTCGTCTTTTTAAACTGGAAGGAAATTGTGCTGGTACTTTTTATGTTATCTGCACTTACTTTTTTCTTCCGAGATTATGTTATCCGCAAATTGGGTGGTTACACCGGCGACGTTTTGGGGGCTTTGCAGCAACTTTGCGAGGTTGTTTTTTATATTGTAATTCTTGCTGTTCAACATTAAAATGAAGGTTTATGCGATACGACATACCGCCGTGGCTGTTGAGGCTGGAATTTGTTACGGGCAGTCGGATGTGGATATTGCTTCCTCTTTTCAATCAGAAAAAAGAGAGGTCGTGAAGTCAGTGTCCGGTATTGTGTTTGACAGAATATGGAGCAGTCCTTTGCAGCGTTGCAGAAAACTGGCAGAAAGCGTTTTTCCTGGTGAACAGATTTATTTTGATAATCGTTTGTTGGAATTGAATTTTGGCGATTGGGAGCTGAAAAACTGGGATGAAATATACAGAACAGGAGAAGGCAAAAGTTGGATGAACAATTATCAGCATTTACCAACATTAAACGGTGAGTCGTATCCCGAAATGAAACAACGGGTAGAAAGCTTTCTTATCGATTTAAGAAGAATGGAGTACAAGCAAGTTGCAGTGGTAACACACGCAGGTGTTATTCGTTTGTTGAAACATTTTTTGGAAGGAGTAGAAATTGACAAAGCATTTGCTGAATTTAATCCGCCTTACGGGAGTGTAACCATTTTCGAATTATGAGCAAAGTAAAAAAATTTCGCCCCGTTATGTTTGTGGGCACAGGTTCCGATGTAGGAAAAAGCGTGATCAATGCCGGTTTTTGTCGCATATTTAAACAGGACGGATTACATCCTGCACCCTTTAAAGCGCAGAATATGTCACTGAATAGTTTTCCTACAGCCGATGGATTGGAGATTGGCCGTGCACAAGCTGTTCAGTCCGAAGCATGTGGAATCCCGTGTCGCGTAGAAATGAATCCGATACTTTTAAAACCCACGGGCTACATGGATTCACAAATTGTGTTGAATGGAAAGCCATGGGCGAATAAATCGGCAAAAGCTTATTTCAACGAAACCGATCGCGATTTTCTGTTTTCTGAAGCGATGAAAGCTTTTAATAAACTTGAAAATGAATATAGCCCGATTGTGGTGGAAGGTGCCGGAAGTATATCGGAAGTTAACCTCTGGAAAAAGGACATTACCAATATGCGTGTGGCTGTGGAAAAAGATGCTGCGACTTACCTGATTGCAGATATCGACAGGGGAGGTGTGTTTGGTAGTGTTTACGGAACAATGCAATTGTTACCTGATGTTGAACGCAAACAAATAAAAGGAATCATTATCAATAAGTTCAGAGGCGATATTTCGCTATTTGAAGATGGCGCTAAAAAGCTGGAAGAGCTTTGTGGTGTGCCGGTTGTGGGTATTATTCCTCATTTTCGCGAGATTTATATTGATGATGAAGACTCGGTTGTGGTAGATAAAAAGCGTTTTTCGGTTGTTGAAGGTAAAACCAATATTGCAGTTGTGCTTTTGCCACATATGTCAAACTTTACCGATTTTAACCGCCTTGAACAAACTCCCGAAGTCAACCTTTTTTATGCAGCAACTCCACAGGATTTGGAGCAAGCAGATATTATAATTCTACCGGGATCAAAAAATACGATTGCCGATTTGTTGTATTTACAACGTCAGGGAATGGCAACTGCCGTGAAAAAAGCCCACGAGCAAAACAAAGCTGTTTACGGTATTTGCGGTGGTTTTCAGATGATGGGGAAGTGGGTGCGCGATCCTGAAAAGGTAGAAGGTAATATTGATGTTGTACCCGGATTGGGCATTCTTCCAGTAGAAACGGTTCTTACAAAAGGAAAAGTTACCGAGCAATGTTTGTTTACATTTCAAAATTCTGAATGGAAAGGAAAGGGCTACGAAATTCATATGGGAGAAACGATTGCACAAAATACCAAACCGCTTTGCTATATAAACGGACAAAAAGCCGATGGTTACTTTCTTAATAGCAAAACATGGGGAACCTACATTCATGGAATTTTTGACAATACAGAGGTTGTAAATAAGATTCTAAAAGCTGCCGGAAAAGAGAAAGTTGAGGCCTTCGATTTTCAGCAATTTAGGGAAGAGCAGTACGATAAGCTTGCGGCATTAATTCGCGAAAATGTGGATATGGAGTACATTTATAAAAACATGTCCCTTGATTAGTTGCCCTGAAATAGTTATTCCTCTGTTAGCTGGTTTTGCGCTCGATCTGATTATTGGTGATCCACATTGGTTGCCACACCCCGTTCGTGCTTTTGGTTGGCTGATTTCAAAAGGAGAGAAGTTGCTGAATAATGGCGAAGGAAGAAGGTGGAAAGGAGCGTTTCTGACGATACTTTTGGTTGCCGGAACTTTTGTATTATTGACCCTGCTTTTTAAGGTAATTCCTGAGCAATCAATTCTTTTTATGGTACTTTCTTCTGTTTTTGTGTTTTACGGATTGGCCAACCACGCGCTAATTCGGGAATCGTTGCAGGTTATCCGAGAGCTGAATAAAGAAGGAATTGAAGCTGGACGAAAACAGTTGAGTATGATTGTTGGCCGCGAAACCACAAATCTAAACGAGCAGCAAATACGTGTAGCTGTTTTGGAAACCTTGGCCGAAAATTTAAGCGATGGAGTAATTGCCCCGCTTTTCTTTTATGCTGTTGGTGGTATTCCGGCAATGTTTGCGTACAAAATGGCCAACACGCTAGATTCTATGATTGCATATAAAAATGTGCGCTACAAAAATTTTGGATGGTTTGCAGCCCGTTTCGATGATGTATTGAATTTTATTCCGGCACGTTTAACCGCATTTTTTATGGTGTTGCTGACATTCAGCCGGCGTGGTTTTGTCTTTCTTTTTAAATACGGCAGAAAACACAGCAGCCCTAATGCCGGATATCCCGAAGCAGCGCTTGCAGGTATTTTAAATTGCCGGTTTGGCGGCCCCAATTTTTATCACGGAAAACTTGTAACGAAGCCTTATATTGGCTCGAAAACGCGACCGGTTTCGAATACAGATATTTACAAAAGTTGTGTACTTAATATGTCGGTTACTACATTCTTTATCCTATTGATAATTCTTTGTGATATATTGTAAAATACCTTTTATTCTGTTTATCTTTCGCTCATATTTCTAGTGGTAGAAATTACAGAAACCAGATTATTGTATGAATGCATATCTATTCTTGATCGGCCTTTGCGTCGTAATTATCATATCTTTTTTTACAGGCGTTTTATCGAAAAAGACCAACATTCCGAGTGTTTTGGTTTTGATACTTCTCGGTGTAGGATTAAACCAATTATTAACTTACTTCGATATAGAACCCAACTTTTACAGCTCTCTCGAGATACTTGGTATCGTTGGTTTGATTATGATCGTTCTTGAGGCGGCTCTTGATTTGGAGCTGAAGAAAGAAAACTGGCCAATTATATGGAAGTCTTTTACGATAGCCTCGCTGTCTTTGGCGCTAACTTCAATCTCGTTATCGTTTATTCTATTGTGGTTTATGCCCGAAATGCTTTTTTTAGAAGCTATGGTTTATGCATTGCCTTTATCAATAATGAGTAGCGCGATTGTAATTCCGAGTGTGGTTAATTTAACGAAGTACAAGAAAGAATTCATGATTTATGAGGGAACTTTTTCCGATATACTCGGCATTATGGTTTTTTACATGATCGTTGAGAATTTGCATATAGAAGGAATGCGCCAATTAACGTTTGCTATTGGTGGAAACCTGTTTCTTACCATTTTTATTTCGGCAACTTTAAGTTACCTTTTGCTATACATTATTCAAAATATCAAGGGACAGGCTAAATTCTTTCTTTTTCTGGCGGTGCTAATCTTATTGTATTCAGTTGGAAAGCTATTTCATCTTTCATCGCTTGTGATAATTCTGATGTTTGGCTTATTGCTTCGAAATCATAAAGTTTTACTCTTTTGGAAGCTTGAAAAATGGCTGAGAGATAAACCAATGGAGACACTTTTTGATCAGTTTAATATGATTACTATCGAAACTTCATTTCTAGTTCGAACCTTCTTTTTTGTGGTATTTGGGATGACACTGCCTTTAGCTTCATTAATTAATTTGAATGTTTGGGTTATAAGTGGTTTATTCTTGGTAGCTGTGTATCTGATTCGCTTTGGGCTTTTTTATGCTATTGAACGGCGTGATATCAATCCTCAGACCTTGATTACTCCTCGGGGCTTGATCTCAATTCTGTTGTTTTTTGCCATTCCTGAAGAATTAAAGGTAGCAGGTTTCGAAAATGGAATTTTGTTTGTGGTTATTATTGCCACCAGTGTTATTATGGCCTGGGCATTAATTGCATACCGCAAACCAAAAGACAATAGTGGTGAAGGGCACGGAAATCAATCAGATACGAAAGAAGCAGTGGCTTCATCTTCAACAAACTTTCCTGAATTGCCATTGGATTAGATGCTTTTTGAACGTACCATTCCCTCCGCAAATTAGATTTAAAGTTGTTATTGTTTGAGTTTCTTTTTTGCTTTGGTGCTAATAAACCCCAATCTTTTTGAAACTAATTTTATATGGGAATTTTAATTGGGGAGCAAAATAATGTGCTTTTGTCTAAAAAAAGCATTAAAAAAGGTTGCCTTTAAGACAACCTTTATAATTTTTAGCCCAGATATGTTTTCAATAATTTGCTTCGCGATGTATGTCGTAATCGTCGTATAGCCTTTTCTTTTATCTGCCTTACCCTTTCTCGGGTTAATCCAAATCGTTCACCGATTTCCTCCAATGTCATTTCCTGGCACCCTATGCCAAAAAACAGTCTAATAATGTCGCTTTCTCGCTCAGTCAAAGTCGCTAACGCACGGTGTATCTCTCTCGACAAAGATTCCATAATAAGGCTCTTGTCGGCATTTGGCGAGTCGTTATTCACCAGTACATCAAGTAAACTGTTGTCTTCTCCGTCAACAAACGGTGCATCAACAGAAACATGACGTCCTGAAACTCGTAAAGTGTCGGCAACCTTATCTGCAGGAAGCTCGAGTGATTCGGCTAATTCTTCTGGCGACGGCTTGCGTTCGTGTTCTTGCTCAAATTTTGAGAACGCTTTGTTAATTTTGTTCAACGAACCTACCTGGTTCAATGGCAAACGAACGATACGCGATTGCTCTGCAAGCGCTTGAAGAATAGACTGGCGAATCCACCATACTGCGTAAGAAATGAATTTAAAACCGCGGGTTTCATCAAATTTTTCAGCTGCTTTTATTAAACCGAGGTTTCCTTCGTTAATAAGGTCGGGTAGGCTAAGTCCCTGATTTTGGTACTGTTTTGCCACCGATACTACGAAACGAAGGTTTGCCCTTGTCAGTTTTTCTAACGCAGCCTGGTCACCTTTTTTGATCCGCTGGGCCAATTCCACTTCTTCTTCTACAGTAATTAGCTCTTCCTTGCCAATCTCCTGTAAATACTTGTCTAAAGAGGCACTTTCACGGTTAGTAATTGACTTTGTGATCTTTAGCTGTCTCATACAATTTTATTAAAAATCGTGCAAATATAGAACATAAATAATTAAAGGTCAAGGAGAAAAAAATAACAGATTGTAAAAGCTACAAATTTAAAGTAATATTTACAAACTATCAGTCGGTTCCTAATCCAAATACATAATATGCTGATTCTCCATTCGGATAAACACCTTCTACTAAAATTCCTCCTCTCGCATTTCCAATCTCTCTTTTAAAATCATCGACTTCGTAAATGGGTTTCTTGTTAACATTCGTAATAATAAAACCTTTTTTAAGACCTGCATCTTTTAGTTTTCCGTTTTTCAGATCTTTTATAATAATTCCGTAGTCAATGTTTAATTCACTCTTTACATTATCGTCTACGGTCTCAAATTCGGCACCGAGTACGGTAATGTTATCTCTCACAATTTGTGTGTCACCGTGTTTATTACGTAAGGTAACGGTAAATTGTTTCTTTTCATTGTCTCGCAGTACAACAACTTTTACGTCATCTCCCGGACGGTATTGGCTGATTCGTTCCTGCAATTCAGCTGACGTTTTTACTTTTTCTCCGTCAATACTGATAATTATATCGTCAGCCTTTAATCCGGCTTCTTTTGCTGCTCCGTTATCGGTTACTGCTCTTACATGAACACCTTCCACCTTGTCAAGGTTCAATTCTTTTGCAGTTTCTGCATTTACATCGCTGATGTTCACTCCAATAAGAGCCCTTTGTACTTCTCCGAATTCTTTAAGGTCTTCAACTACCTTTTGTACAATTGTTACTGGTATTGCAAAAGAGTAGCCTGCATAAGAACCGGTTCTTGAGTATATCAAGGTATTAATTCCTACCAGGTTTCCTTGCTGATTTACAAGTGCACCTCCACTGTTTCCAGGATTAACAGCCGCATCCGTTTGAATATAAGATTCAATCGAATAGGCATCCTGGTTTATTCCGAGGTTACGGGCTCTGGCACTAACAATCCCGGCAGTAACGGTAGATGTTAAGTTGAACGGGTTCCCAACAGCGAGTACCCATTCTCCAAGCTGGAGGTTTTCTGAACTGCCATAGGTTAAATAAGGCAGGTCTTCGGCATCAACTTTTACAAGTGCAAGGTCGGTTGATGGATCTGTTCCGACAACACGAGCCTCAAACTCGCGCTTGTCGTTCAAAATAACTTTTACTTTCTGCGCATTTTCAACCACATGGTTGTTTGTCACTATGTAACCGTCTTCAGACAAGATTACGCCTGAACCAAATCCTTCACGAACCTGAGGTTGTTGTTGTTGCCTTAAACCAAAAAACTCGTCAAGGAAAGGATTTCCGCTCGACCACTGGCCTGTACGAACAGACTGTGTGGCAATGTGTACCACTGCATGTACCGATTTCTCGGCTGCGAATGTTAAATCCGGTAATTGTTGTTCACTATCTGCGGGATACGTAGCGTATCTTACTGCTGGTTCTTCTTTTACTGTAACTACTTTGGTCGTGTTGAAGAAAGTACTGTAGGTAAACACTGCAACAAATGCACCTGCTATAACAAGTAAAAATGTTAATGAGATTCTTCCAAATTTCTTCATGATGATAAAAATTTTAATTAATAATAAGCGTCGAAAGTTGTGCAAATTTGTTGCCATTGTGTCACTCAATGGTAGGATAAATCCTGTATTTTGCATTATTTAACAACCGACACTTCCTATTGTTAAAAGATCAAAAAGTAGTTTGAACTTAAACTGTAAAAATGGCAGCTTTTACGATTTATCGTTTCTTATTCGACATAAGTTGATACCGATTATTACAAAATATGCTCATTTTTTTTCTGGAACAACAAACCATTTCGAATCCAGTTCAATTTCCTCGTAATTATTAATGTATTCCATTGCTTGTTCAGGAGTTTTGGCAACGTAATACAAATCTCTGTAAATAGGTTTTGCAAACTGTTCGTTATACGAATGCTCAAACTGTTTTAAGAGGTGCTCAAAGAAATTATTGGTATTTACAAATACAATTGCTTTTGAATGATAGGATAGTTGCCTCAGGGTAATTACCTCCAAAATTTCTTCCAATGTGCCAAATCCGCCGGGAAGAGCGATAAACGCGTCAGACATATCGCGCATTTTGGCTTTTCGTTCCATCATGTCGTTGGTTACAATTACCTCGTGCGCGTTATTAGAGGCAAGTGAGCGGTTGAGAAGTCGTTCAGGAATAATTCCAATAGTTTTGGCACCATGCTCACTAGCTGAAATTGTCACCGTTTCCATTAAACCAACATTGGCTCCACCATTTATAAGTGTATGATTTTGTTTTGCAATCAATTCGCCCATTTTCCGGGCTTCTTTGAAATAAACATCATCGATGGCATTGCTGGAGGAACAAAAAACACAAATATTCATTATTGTCGGATATTCTAGGTTAAAAGAGAAAAGAAAACCGGGAATAACCCGGTTTTCAAAATATTTTGAATGAAATTTTAGCCTGAATGGGAATTATCTCCAGTACTAAAATCTCAGTACTTTTTTACGCATCAATGTTTGCGTAAGTAGCGTGGTCTTCGATAAACTTACGGCGAGGCGGAACATCGTCTCCCATGAGCATAGAGAAGATGTGGTCAGCTTCTACAGCACTATCAATAGTTACTTGTTGTAGCGTTCTGCTTTCAGGATTCATGGTTGTACTCCAGAGTTGTTCAGCATTCATCTCTCCCAAACCTTTGTAACGCTGGGTGTGCACTACACTTTCGTTACCGTCGGCCCATTCTTCAATAAGCTGTAAACGTTGTTTTTCTGTCCACGCATATTCTTCACGTTTTCCTTTTTTTACGAGGTAGAGAGGAGGAGTGGCAATGTACAAATATCCGGCTTTAATCAGATCGTTCATATACCTGAAAAAGAAGGTCATAATCAAGGTTGCAATGTGACTACCGTCGACGTCGGCATCGGTCATGATTACAATCTTGTGGTAGCGAAGTTTCTCCATGTTTAATGCTTTCGAGTCTTCTTCAGTACCAATGGTTACACCAAGTGCAGTAAAAATATTTTTGATCTCTTCGTTTTCGAAGATCTTGTGTTGCATTGCTTTTTCAACGTTCAGAATTTTTCCACGCAATGGTAAAATTGCCTGAGTTCTGCGGTCACGGCCTTGTTTTGCTGTTCCGCCTGCAGAGTCTCCCTCAACCAGAAATACTTCGCATTTGCTTGGATCTTTTTCTGAACAATCACTTAATTTTCCAGGGAGGCCGCTGCCAGTTAGAACATTCTTTCGCTGCACCAATTCGCGGGCTTTACGTGCTGCATGACGAGCCTGTGCAGCCAGAATAACTTTTGTTACAATTTGTTTTGCTGCTTTTGGATTTTCCTCCAGGTAGTTTTGTAAAGCTTCGCTGGTAGCTTGATCAACAGAAAGACTAACTTCTGAGTTACCAAGTTTTGTTTTGGTTTGCCCTTCGAACTGTGGCTCCTGAACTTTTACTGAAATGATTGCGGTTAACCCTTCACGGAAGTCATCACCACTAATATCAAATTTCATTTTTGAGAGCATCCCCGAATTGTCTGCATAATTTTTCAGTGTACGAGTCAAACCACGTCTGAAACCGGTTAAATGTGTTCCTCCTTCAATGGTATTGATGTTGTTCACATACGAGTGAATATTTTCAGAGAAAGAGGTGTTGTATTGCAGGGCAAGTTCAACAGGAATGCCGTTTTTTTCAGTTACAATATGAATGGGCTCTTCAATTAGTTTTTCGCGGGTTCCGTCAAGGTAATTCACAAATTCTTTCAATCCTTCTTCAGAGAAGTAGTTTTCAGTTTTTGAGTTACCTTCCTCGTCTTTTTCCCGTTCATCGATAATTGTCAGGCTGATTCCTGCATTCAGGAAAGCCAACTCGCGTAAACGAGTAGCGAGTATCTCGTACTTGTAAACAGTCGTCAAAAAGATACTATCATCTGGCTTAAACGTAACGATTGTTCCTGTTTTATCGGTTGTTCCTGTAATTTTAGCTTCGTAAAGCGGTTTTCCTATTTCGTATTCCTGCTCCCAAATATTACCGTCGCGGTGAATTTCAGCTTTCAAATGGGTAGAGAGTGCATTTACGCAGGATACACCCACACCATGCAAACCTCCTGAAACCTTGTACGAATCTTTATCAAATTTACCTCCGGCATGTAAAACAGTCATTACAACCTCCAGTGCCGATTTATTTTCTTTTGAATGTTTTTCAGTAGGAATACCTCGACCGTTATCTTCTACTCTTATTGAGTTATCTTCGTGAATGGTAACGATGATTTTATCACAGTAACCAGCTAACGCCTCATCGATAGAGTTGTCGACAACCTCATATACTAAATGATGAAGACCTTTTTCGTTGGTGTCACCAATATACATCGACGGACGTTTCCGTACTGCCTCAAGTCCTTCCAATACCTGAATGCTATCGGCACCGTAATTTCCGTTACCGTTTCCATTCCCGTTTGTTGGGACATCCTTTTTTTCAATTTCGCTCATCTCTCTTGTCTATTATTTAATCCAATAAGATCATTGTAAAATAAAATAGTTTCCAAAACGAAAGTTGTTTATTCTTTCAAAAAGGAAACTAGCTGATTTTCAATTTATTGTGTTCTTCAAAAACCGATGTTTAAATCACTCGACAAAGATAACAAAATTCGACTAATAACCTTGTTTTTTCAAGGGTTTTAGCCGCGGAATTGTTAACGAGTTATTAACATGAAAATGAGCGAAATAAGATCCGCTAAAAATGAAAGAAAAAAGGGAGCCGTGAGCTCCCTTTTAGTATCGAATTGATTGACTAGAACGCGTAGCTTATCCCGGCGAGCAGGTTAAAACTCTGCACCGGATAGCCAAACCAGCGTTCGTACTTTTGAAATCCAAAATTATTAAGCTGTGCAAACACCGAAAACTTGTTGGTAAGGCGGTAGTTGCCTTTCAGGTTTAAGTCGTATGCCGTATTCAGCGTATATGATTTTCTAAGGGGAGGTTGTGTGGCATTGAATGTTGTTAAGTCATCTGTATGCGTAAGAATTAACGTTTTTCGGTCGCCAATTAAATAAATATCGGCAGTTACGCTTAATTGTTCGCTTATGGCATAGTTTAGCGAAATTGTTGCATCCCAGGTCGGAAGATTCCAGGCTTCTTCTTGCTGGTCCATTTTGTAGCTGTAGTAGTTTACTCCAACTGATAGGTTCATTTTATCGGATGATGCATACATCAGCTCTGCATTCAGCTTTAAACGATCCATATCGTCGTATAACACAGAGAAGGTGTTGTTGACTACCAGTGGTGCCGGATTGTATTCCGGATCGAAATAATAGTTTTCATTTAAATAATACAGCGGTTTATTTTCGTTTAGCGCGTATTCTGCTGATATTTTATACGTTGTTTTTTGGGACATACGACCGTCGAACCCTCCAAACAAACGAATTTGTTGCATCGAATTTTCGAGGTTGTGTTCGGGATTTACAAACGGATTCTTATACGCAATTTTAGAATAGTAATTGTGCTGAAATGCGCCGTCAACGCCCGCGTAAATTTTCAGAATATCTTCTACCGGTGCCCAGTTTGCTCTGATATTTGGTGCTAACTTGGCTTGTGTGTCTTCGTCGGTTTTCATAATAAACCACGCATTTACCCCCAGCGTTAAATTGGCTTTACTGGTTCCAATGTACCATGCAGGTTTTCCAAATAATATTGTGGTTGATGTTTTTCCGGGGAGTGAATCGCCGGGAAGAGTTACTTTGTTTGCCTGAGCATATTCCACGCCAAAATCCAATAATCCTATTCCGGAAGTTTGCATGGGGCGGCGCATGTTAAACGTTAAATTGGCAAAGTTCTCGGTCTGCTCGGTTTTTGTTCCGAAATAGTGGTAATCGAGGCTGAATCCAAATTCCTCTTCATCCATATCTGCGCCAGGATCATCCAGATCAACATGAAAACCTGCTTTTGTGAAAGCCTGCTTTGTGCCAAAATAATTAATGCTTTGCTCGTCTTCCTGCAAAGGTGTAGGAACTGGATTTTCGGGGTAGCCGTAGTAGTTAAATGCGTTGTGATTTAAATCAAAATCTACTGATAAAATCGAACGATTAATGGTATGTTTTAAAAACAATTCAACCTGGTTGTTCATAAAAGGTGCATCTACTTTGTCGCCACCTTTTAGTTCAACATCTCCCCACGAAGACAGGTGCATGGCATGAATCCCGAAAACGGTATTTTTTGAATTGAGGTTATTAAAGAATACTTCGCCATACGGTTTGTAATACGAGCCAAAACCTGCACGAACCAATCCATACCCACGTTGATTTGGAGGAGTGGTTTCTATTGATGCAGCCTTAAGCGGAGTTACCGAAAAACTACTAAAAACCGGCTGACTTTTTATGCTGTAACTAAATGTTGGTTTTTGAGCTTCTTCTTCTTTAATTTCAGGCATGCTGTTTAATTTGTTGGCATCCGAAATCGTTGGCGTATAAGCTTTGGTTACTTCCACTTCGCGGCTTAAAGTGTCGCGTTTTGTTTGTGCATTTACCAAAACCGTAGAAGTGATAAAGAATATAAAAATCAGATATTTAATATGTTTCTGCATTGTTCTCTGCTTTTAGTTTTGTTTAATTTCCAATTGAAACGCACTGTCTTTTGCATTTTGTTGCTGAAGGGCTTCCTGCTGAAGAATTACATTCAGTCGTTTTTGTGCTTCTTCAATAATGCCATCATCGTCAACATTGTAGTTGTCGACTAAGCTTTTTAGTGTATGTTTTGCCTGAAACTGGTCGCCCTTATCCTGGTAGATGTTGGCCAGCAAAAGGAATGATTTTCCGAGCCAGTAGGTATAAGGCGTTCCTTTTTCTACAAAGTCGATAATTTCCTGTTCTGCTTTTTCTTTGCTGTTGTTTTTGTAATAAACTTCAGCTAATAGATATTTTGCCTCAGCACCTTCTTCCAGTTTTGTATCCGACGAAACGTCTTTTAACGGATCGATGGCAGAGCTCATATTTCCAAGTTCATAATTTGATTTTCCAATGGTATAATCGGCTTCGTATTTCAACACATCGTCAGCCACTTCCTGTTTCTTAACCTTTTTGGCAGCAACTATGGCCTGCGGGTAATCTTTGCTGAGCATGTAGCAGCGCATTTGCCCGGTGTTGGCTTTTAGTACATTCCATTTGCTATTGGCAATGGTTTCCAGCTTGTTGAACATATTTAGTGCTACATCGTAATTTCCATCGGCAAACTGCATTTCTGATGCCCGCGAAAGTGCAGGTTCGCTAAATAGGTTGTCGGGCTGGTTGGCAACATAAGTGTAGTGTTTGTTTGCTTCTTCGTAGTTGCCTTCTTTGTATAAAATTTCAGCTAAATAGAAATGCGCATTAAGAGCATTACCTCCGTTTGGATACTGATTTAAATACTGCTCCAATTGTTTTTTTGCACCTACTTCTCCTTCCATATAAACCCGTTCTGCGGCCTGGTAAGTAAGTTGGTCTTGTTCTGATGCGCTAATATTTACATCACCGCCAAGTTGTCGTACATAGGCAAAATAGGCATCAACATTATTCAATTCAACATAACAGTTTTTTATTCCTGAAAGAGCAGATTCTGCTTCGGGAGTGCCACGGTAGTTTTCGGCAACTTCCTTGTATTGTTTTAACGCGGCATTGAAATCGCCGTTGTTGTAATTTACAAGCCCCAGTTGCAACAGCGCTTTTCTGTAATACGAACTGCCCGGATAAGAGCTAACCAATTGCTGGTATTGTTGAACGGCTTCGTAGTTTTTGCCAATACGTTCGTAAGCGCGGCCTAGTTCGTAAAGTGCATCATCGCGGTATTCCGATTGTGGAAAGTCTGCCAGAAGTTGGTTCAGATCAACTATCTTTTCTTGCTGATTACGTTGTAACCCTTCGCAGAAAGCAATCTGAAGAAGGGCATAATCGGCTTCGTACATTTTCATGTTGTAAGCGTTGCGGTAATTCTCGATAGCACGGCTGTAACTTGCATTTGCAAAATAATAATCGCCAATTCGATTGTATGCATCTGCAAGTTTAGGTGTCCTTTTTCCCGACATTGAAGAAACATACTTTCTGAAATGCGTAATCGCCGTTTCTTTGTCGTCCATTTTTAGGTAAGCATATGCCAGGTTGTAGTCTGCTCCCTTGGCTTCGGCTAGCTTTGATGTTCCCTGCGAGCGCTGAAAACGGTTGTAAGTAAGGATCGCATCATTGTAATCGCCAACGCGGTACAGGGCTTCCGACTTCCAGTACAAGGCCCGGGCATTAATCGATTGATCATATTTACCATTGTCCATCGATAAATCGAAATATTCAATCGCCTGTTCGTAGTTGGCGTTGTTGAAGAGTTCCAGTCCGCGGTAAAACGTAACACGCTGGTAGGCTTTTAGTACCTCCGGTGTTTTATATTTTATTTTTTCAATCGATTCTATTGCATCTTTGTAATTGCGGGTAACCATGTACACATCCACCAGAATTTTATAGGCTTCAGCGTTTCTGTCCGAATTTGGATAAAGACTGATGTAGCGGTCGAATGCTTTTATGGTTTCGTTAAACGGCGAGTACGAAAGTTCGTAGGTGAGTTTGGCGTAACTAAACAATGCATCTTCTTTAATATCCGGGTTGAAATCGAATTCAGATGCGGCGTTGAATGCTGTTTTTGCCTTTTCTTTTTCGTTCAGTTTTACAAAACAATCTGCCAGATGGTACAAGGCATTTTGAGTCAGTTCGTCTTCTCCGGTTGACGCTTGTTCGAGCAGTGGCGCCGCTTTATCGTAGGTTCCGGCATGGTAATAACAGAAGCCTAAGATGTAGTTCTCTTCGCGCGTTTTTGGCCCCGATGTCTCAAAATAGGTTTCCAGATAGGGGATAGCCTTATCGTATTCTTTTAAATGAAAATAAGAATCACCAATAATTCTTGAAAGTTCTACTTTGTGTTCTTCCTGAACATCGTCGATAACCGAAGTGGTGTAATTTACTACCTCTGCATATTTACCTTGCTTGTAGTAAATGTGGCTAACATATATCGGAATTACCTGCGAATAAGCAGGATCATTGTTCATTTGTTTGAATCCCTGTAAAGCAGCATCGTAATTTTCGTTTAAATACTGAATATGTGCCCAGTAATAAGTTGCCGGTTTGCTGTAGAGATTATTGGTATTTCTAACCGCTTCGAAATCGCGAAGAGCCTCAGCCAGGTTTTCCTGATCAAGATTCGAGTAGCCACGCATGTAAGTTAGCTCAATGCGGTCGTCGGTAGAAAGATCTGTCGGATCGACATTGGTAAAGCTGCGCAGGGTACGCATATACTGCCGCTTTTCAAACTGATTTTTCCCGAGGGTAAACCACGCATCGTTGATATAAGCACTTTCCGGGTAGGTTTCAATAAACTTTTCCAATAGTTTATCGCCCGACCGGTAGCCAGCATTTAATGCCGATGCTGAACAGAAGTATTCTGCTTCAGAATAAATCTCCGATTTTTTATCTACCTGATTGGTAATTTTTTCGAATTCGCGAAATGCCGATACATATTTTTTGTGTTTGTACAATTGTTTGGCCACATCAATCTCCTTACGAATATTGTCGTAATACGCTGTTTCCTGCGCGAAAGAATTAAACGTAAAGATTATAATGAGTGCCAAAAGAATGCTGAACTTCTTTGTCTTCATGCCTTTGTGTTTCATTTTTAATGAATTAGCTACCGCCTTTGTATTTTGTTGTGTGAATCTACTCACCCTGTTTTAATTGATTTCTAAAATAGATAATCTCGCTTTGCTGAACGGTTTCTAATTATTGTAATTCTTAACATGAAACTGTTCATTTCTTTAGTTTATTATACCTGTGAATAAATATTTTCCGTTTATTTGGTACAACAATCACAAAATATGGACAAGAAAAAAGTCATACAGTTGTCGGATGCGATGATTTATCAGCGTGAAAATTTAATTCTTGGTGAAGTAAATCTGGAAGTTACAGCTGGTGAATTTATTTATGTGGTAGGTAAAGTTGGAACAGGAAAGACAAGTTTGATAAAAACTTTACATGGCGAGCTTTCACTTTACGAAGGAACCGGTGAAGTGCTTGATATTCAGTTGACCGATATTAAAAGTCGCGATTTGTCGATTTTACGCCGGAAAATGGGGGTTGTTTTTCAGGATTTCAGATTATTAACCGACCGGAATGTTGGCGATAATCTGGCGTTTGTGCTGGAAGCCACTGGGTGGAAAAGAAAGTCGGAGATTTTGGAACGTGTGATTGAAGTGCTTGATATTGTTGGCATGACCGCAAAAAAAGATAAGATGCCGTATCAGTTGAGTGGGGGAGAGCAGCAACGTGTTGTAATTGCCCGCGCCATTTTGAATAACCCTGAAATAATATTGGCCGATGAGCCGACCGGAAACCTCGATCCGGAAACCTCAGAAGAAATACTCGATCTTTTTATTCGCCTGAACGAAGAAGGAAAAACGGTTTTAATGGCTACACACGATTACGCTGTTATTGCCAAGAAACCTGCGCGAACGCTGGTGTGTGCTTATAATAAATTATCGGATTCGGCACAAATTAAAGAGGAAATAGAGTTTGATAGTTTGCTGGAAGAAAACAACTGATTGTTTTGGATTCTTTTTGATTTTACCTTGAATACCCACGATGCTGAAACAAGTTCAGCATGACGTATCTTATATTGTTTCTGACTGTAGTTAAAAACGTTGCCCTGAACTTGTTTCAGGGGCTCACTTGAAAATCTATTCAAAAAACTTATTTCATTTCTATTATTGATGTAAATATTTCCTGCAATACTTTCTCTTCGTTTTCCCAAACCAATTCCCGGGCGGCTGATTTTAAGTTGGTTTTCCAAAGTTTTCGTTTTTCTTCGTTGGTAAGGCAATCTGTAATTCGGTCTGCCAGAATTTCGGGATGAAGCGAAGGTGTAATTTCACCCACCTTGTAGTTCTTTACTATCGCTGCCATTTCCGGGAGGTTTGTGACCAACACAGGAACCTGCGCCTGAATGTAATCGAACAACTTGTTGGGTAGTGCATAACGGTAATTCAAGCCGAAGTCCTCCTCAATCGACAAACCAAGGTCGGCTTGAGCAGTTAGTGTTGCTAATTTTCCAAGTGGCAAACGGCCGGTAAATTCAACTTTGTCTTCCAGCTTTTCCTGCTGAACTAATTTTTCGAGATCGCTTTTTATATCGCCATCGCCGGCAATTACCAGTTTTGCATCTTCAATAAAGTGCATTGCCCGGATCGCTTGTTCTAATCCGCGTGCTACATTTACAGCCCCTTGGTAGAGTATGGTTTTGTTTTCGTTTTCCGATTTTCCAACGCTGACGTTTTTTGCTGTAGGAAGATTGCGTACTACCCGGAAATTTGTACCATATTTCTCGTTGTAAACTTTGGCAATTGAATCGCAAACCGTGTAGGCATATTTAATTTTCGGTAGCATTTTTTGCTCCAACTTCTCCCATATTTTTTGAATTCGTGGGCGGTTGATCAACTCCGGAACTTCGGTAAAATACTCGTGACTATCGTACACCAGCACTTTGTTTCTGAGTTTTGATGCAAGAAAGTTTGCAGTAAGCGAATCCAAATCATTTGACAATAAAACATCATACTTCGCAAAGAGCAGCAGCAGGAACAACCTGAAATTATACTCGGCATAAAAAAACGGCCCTTTTTTGAAAAGCAGGCGCATTCGTTTAGTCGAATAGTTTCTTTTTACTTTGGTACTGTGTGGTAATTTCCGGCCAACAAGTAACACTTCAAACCCCATTTTCCCGAGGCTCGTACAAACCTTGTGTACCCGGTTATCGGAAACAAGGTCGTTTGTTACTGAGACGATAATACGTTGTTGAGTCGCTGGCATTGTGTAAAGATAATACGGACAAATTTAAAGCATTAAGTCGGCACTAGTTTTTTTTGACATAAAAATACCCTTCAGGAATTCCTGAAGGGTATTTATTTCTAACGAAGATAGCTTAGTTATAAAATGTTACATTTAATTGTGCGCCAATGTTTGTAGCCAACGTCATTGTTAATGCCGTTGCCGAATTGTTCCTAAGCGTAATAACATCTCCTGCCGTTAATGTTAGCAAAACACTACCTGAAATATGTCCGGTGGAAACCAAAAGAGGGACACTAGTAGAAGCGTCTACTACTCCGTTTATTGCAATAGCCATGGCAGCTCCAACTCCTGCTGTAAAATTCAAACTATAGTCAATTTTATAAGTACCTGTGGTTGGAACTGTAATTGTTGTTGTTCCTGCTGTGTGGGTTACTCCACTTAAGGGACCGTTATTTGAAAAAGGAACATCGGCTCCCCCAACTACAGTTGCATCAGCAATGGTAGCAAGTTCATAAACATATCCAAAGGTTGAAATAGTTGCGCTTACAGGGCTTGCAGCCGGAAGTTTAACATTACCTCCATCGCTGAGGTAAATTGTATCGTTGCTGATGGAAAGGCTTTGTAACTCATTGGTGGAATCTGAATCAAGACCCCAGCGAGTTGTGTCGGTCGCATCAATGGTTTTTGCAATCGACGAATTCCACTCATTGGCAGCTGTTTTTAGTAAAAGGCTGTCACTTGCGTAAACTGGGTCAATTTCTGTTACACTATTTGAAATTGTTCCTGTTACTGTTAGATTGCCATTAATGACCATGTCTCCATTAAAATCAGAATTACCTGTAACCGAAAATGGATTTCCAGTACCGACTCTCGGTACAACTTTTAGCCCTCTCATGATAGTCGATCCAGATCTTTGAAATGTAACTAAGGTATCGGGAGAAGTGCAAGCACCTATAAGATACAGCTCATTTGAAACACCATTATGAATAAACTCAAATCCACAATTAGCTCCATAATTTACATCTTCTGCAAATATTAATCTGCCAGATTCTGCATAATTAAATGCTCCTGAATGGCCAATTGCAATAGTGGGAGAGACAGGATTACTTACAGTTAGATTATAGGCAGGGGTTGCTATTCCAATACCTACATTCCCACTGTTTGAATTGTGGATATTATTTCCGGCTATTTCCCATTTCCCGGAATCAGCCAATGAGCTTAAATCGGCAATGAGCGTTCCTCCACCATCGGTAACCTCAAGGTCGGTACCGTTTAATACCACACTGGTATTGTATACATTCGCCGTATCTACGTCGATATAAGGTTTCCAGCTGGCAAGTCCATCAGCATCTGATACCAGTATTTTATCAGCACCCGGTTCTCCTCCGGTAATTTTTACCTGTCCGGCTACTTCAAGCTTTGCTCCGGGAGTTTCGGTGCCAATACCAATATTCCCATTATCGAAAATTGTGCTTTCTTCCATAACTCCGTATTGTCCCCATTTGGCTACATAGTTTTCTGCTTCGCTCCAATTGTATTTACTTACACCGTCTTTTACAAAAGGCATTTCCACGTAATTGGCATTGCTAATATTCAGTCTAATTTCGTGCTGATTCGATACTCCGAGGCTTAGGCGTTGGTCGTCACCATCTTGTAGATCGGCTAGATCAACAGTAGAACCTTTTGAGATGGAAAGCAGGGTACCGTTTAACGAAATATCCTGCAATTCTTTGTTTGCATTGCTGTCAATAGTAAGGGCTTCCGAAAGGTCGATTGTATTACCGTTAGATATTGAAAGCAATTTGTTCTCTAGCGACAGGTTTTGTAACTCGTTTTGCGCGTCATTATCTTTTGCCCACATTGCAGTATCGGCAGCAGTAATTGCAGCAGCTACTGAATTCGAAAATACGGGGTCTGTTTCATCGTTGGTAGTAAAGTCATCGTCGGCGTTTTTATCCCAGCTGTCAAAAGCTGTTTCGTTACCTGTAATGCTGTCGCCGGAAAAATGTTTTAAATCTGAAATTTGTGATTCGGAAATTGCAATACCTGAGCTTTTATCCCAGTTGGTAAAAGCGGGGTCTGCTTCTGGTGGAAGAACTACAAACCCACCGCTGCTTAAATAGATGGTGTCGGCATTTATCGACAGTACCTGTATTTCGTTTTCCGGGTCAGCATCATCGTCATCTACGGCATCATTTTCTACCGTTACGGCATGCATGGCAAAAGGAACACTCAATAACTGACTGGCTCCCATTACTGTTCCATCAACCGAAATCTGGATAAAATAGGGACCTGCACTCCAGTCGATGGTTTGCATTTCAGAAGTATTAACAGATCCTATTTGCAGGTTGGCTAAACCAAAACTGTTGGTTGTAACCGAGTGGGTTTCAGCAAATACTTCAGTACCTGTATCGCTACCCTGCAGAATAGCTACTCCTATTTCAACTTCCTGGTTGGCCATTACTTGTCCGGAAGGATTGCGCAATACGGCTTGATAATTAAACGATTGAGGTGTTTGAGCAAATGTTGTTGCTCCAATTAATAGGACAGCAATTAGTGTAAGTAAATATTTTTTCATCTGTTTGTGTTTTTACGTTTTTGAAATATTATTGCATAATTTTTTTGAAAGCTTTTGCATTGTAAATCACTTCCATGTGTGCTGGGTAGTAAGAGGTTGCTTGTTTAGAGAAACTATTTTTTTATAATTTTGAAAGTTTTTAGCTCCCTGTTCTTTTCCGATATTTTTAGGAAATAAATTGAGGATGCATACTCAGTCATTGATATTTCTGAAATATCGCTGCTGATTTGTTTGCTGGTTAAAACTTTTCCCTCTGTGTTATAAAGCGTATAACGCAGATTTTCTGAGATAGCATTTTTAACGCTAACATTCAGATAATCAGTTGTAGGGTTTGGATAAGCTAAAATATCCAGAGCAAGTTCAGGAATTTCACTTATGGCAGTAACAACCAGTTTTGATTGATGAAAGCCCTGGGTGAGCAATTCATTTTCTCCGGTAATTGTGTTAATTACCGGTTCGCCTAACGTCCAGCTTATTTGTATCGTTTCATTCGAGAAATGTTTTCCAGCAGGGGAAACTACTTCCTGCGCCTTTACCGTTGAAGGTGAAGCGAAAAAGGAAAACAATGCAATAAATGCAAGGGTTTTTACATTGAACATAAAATTATTTTTTATAATGAAAGGAATTGTTTGATCTATCATATTAGGGCTTGTTTTATCAAAATCTCACCAAATATACTGCAATAAAAAAATATAAATGTCCCAAAATGTTGAAAATCGATTTCAGTTTGTACATTGGCTTCTTTAGAGAAATTATGCATGGTAGTATGGTACTTAAAAGCTGTTGGTGTTCGGTTAAAAAATTCCTGTCAAACCATCAAGTGATTGGTGTAAATAGTCTAATGGTTTTGTGTTCATAGACCTTCAAGGTTATTTAAACCTTGAAGGTCTATTTTATTAAATTGCTATTTCTGTGCACTTGCTTTTTCTGTTGCAATGGTATTTAAAGTGTTTTTTACAAGCGCTTCCAATGTTTCGAGGCGTTGTTCAATTTCACTATTTTGTTCTTTTAGCGTTTCATTTTCTTTTATCAAATTATCCATCATCGTTTGTTGTTCTTTTATCCCTTCAATTAATAAGGGAACAACGGAGCTGTAATTTACATATTTCTTTCCGGCGCCATTTGTTTGTACGGCTTCGGGCAATACTAATTCAAGTTCCTGTGCAAGAATTCCAGATGAACTCTCCTGTTTTTGACTTCTTGCAATTTCTCTTGAATTATTTTTAAATTTATACGAGTAACCGTTTATACGGTTAATTTTATCCACCGCTTTATCGATTTTTATAATATTTTCTTTCTTTGTACTATCAGATATCTGCCATATTCCATCTGTTGCAACATAGGCAATTAATGCTCCATTATTATATGGATCTTCATCAACACTGTCAAACTTATCTTCATCAAGAATATAAAGATATGCTGCTGGTTGACCGTAAACGCCATCTCCCGGCGACCAAATTGTAACATTATCACCGTCACCATAAATACCCGCACTTTCATATGAACCCTCACGTGACGCCATTAAAAAATGGCGTCCGCCGTCTCCAAATCTTTGATTTCCAGCACCATGTTGCCAGTGGTTACTGTTTTTAATAATCATATCGTTACCAGGCGATTCTGTTAATGAGATACTGCCATTAACATCTAATTTATTCTTAGGGTTTGTTCTTCCAATACCTACATTTCCACTATTGGCATTGTAGATATTATTTCCGGCTATTTCCCATTTCCCGGAATCAGCCAATGAGCTTAAATCTGCAATGAGCGTTCCTCCACCATCGGTAACCTCAAGGTCGGTACCGTTTAATACCACACTGGTATTGTATACATTCGCCGTATCTACGTCAATATAAGGTTTCCAGCTGGCAAGTCCATCAGCATCTGATACCAGTATTTTATCAGCACCCGGTTCTCCACCCGTAATTTTTACTTGTCCGGCTACTTCTAGTTTCGCACTTGGATTTACAGTGCCAATACCAATATTCCCATTATCGAAAATTGTGCTTTCTTCCATAACTCCGTATTGTCCCCATTTGGCTACATAGTTTTCTGCTTCGCTCCAATTGTATTTACTTACACCGTCTTTTACAAAAGGCATTTCCACGTAATTGGCATTGCTAATATTCAGTCTAATTTCGTGCTGATTTGAGACACCGAGACTTAATCGTTGTTTGTCGCCATCCTGTACTTCTGTTAAATCAACCGTTGATCCTTTGGATATGGAAAGCTGTGTGCCGTTTAACGTAATATCTTGTAGCTCGTTGGTAGCGCTACTATCGGCAATGTAATAAGCCTCCGACAAGTCAATTGTATTTCCGCCAGAAATAGAAAGTTGCTGATTTTCGAGTTTCAGGTTTTGTAATTCGTTTTGAATATCATTGTTGCTGGCCCAGCGGGCAGTATCAGTAGCAGTAATTGCAGCAGCTACCGAGTTGGAGAATACCGGATCGGTTTCATCGGCGGTAGTAAAATCGTCATCAGCGTTTTTGTCCCAGCCTTCAAAGGCGTTTTCGTTACCGGTAATGCTATCGGCGGAGAAACGTTTCAAGTCTGAAATTTGTGATTCGGAAATTGCAATACCTGAACTTTTGTCCCAATTGGTAAAAGCGGGGTCGGTTTCTGGTGGAAGAACTACAAACCCACCGCTGCTTAAATAGATGGTGTCGGCATTTATCGACAGTACCTGTATTTCGTTTACCGGATCGGCATCATTGTCATCTACTGCATCGTTTTCAACCGTTACAGCATGCATTGCAAATGGTACGCTAAGCAACTGGCTGGTTCCCATAACGGTTCCATCTACCGAAATTTGAACAAAGTAAGGTCCGGCACTCCAATTGATGGTTTGCATTTCTGAAGTATTAACAGCGCCTATTTGTAGGTTCACCAAACCGAATTCATTGGTTGTAACCGAGTGGGTTTCAGCAAATACTTCAGTACCTGTATCGCTACCCTGCAGAATAGCTACTCCTATTTCAACTTCCTGGTTGGCCATTACTTGTCCGGAAGGACTGCGCAATACGGCTTGATAATTAAACGATTGAGGTGTTTGTGCAAACGTTGTTGCTCCAATTAATAGTAATGCAATTATTGTAAGTAAATATTTTTTCATCTGTTAGCATTTAAAGTTTTAATGTATAAAATGTGTTTGTTGAAAGGCAATTCACACGTTTTTAATGAACTGTAATTTTTGTTTGTCGAAATTATCTTTTGATGATTTTAAAGGTTTTTAGATCTCTACTGTTTTCCGATATTTTTAAGAAATAAGTTGACGGGGCATAATTAATCATTGATATTTCAGAAATATCATGATCGATTTGTTTATGCGATAAAACTTTTCCTTCCATGTTATAAAGCGTATAATGTAGGTTTGATGAACCTTCATTTTTTACCTTAACCTTAAGGAAGTCAGTAGTAGGGTTCGGATATGCTTTGATATCCAAAGCTAATTCAGGTATTTCATTCACGGCCGTTACAATTAGTTTTGACTGGTGAAATCCTTGTGTGAGCATTTTGCTTTCGCTCTGGAAAGTATTAATAACAGGTTCGCCCAGTGTCCAGCTTAATTGCATCTTTTCGTTTGAAAAATGTTTTCCTGCAGGAGAAACGATTTCCTGCGCCTCTGCCTTCGGGAAAAAGGCATAAAGGGAAAATATTGCAAAAATTGCAAGCATTTTTAGTTGATTCATTCTTTTGTTATGTTAAATGGTGAATTATTTAGTGTCTATATTTTAAACTGAGTTTACAATAATTATAGCTAATATAATAAGGAATTATGGATAGTTATATCTTTAAATACGAAAAATTTATTGAGTAGTATTGTATTGTTGGTAATCGAAGATGATATAGAATATTTTAGAAGTCTGACTAAAAGGGAGGTAGCGCGTTTGTTCACAACGCAAAAAAATGGTTGTTCTTCTTGACTTATTTAGAAGTGGTGATTTATGTAGGTATTGTTTACGACGATCGGTAATTAAGGTTTGTTAGGGGCAGAAGTTACCAGTCAGGTAACCAGCAATAAAATTGATGTAAATATTTTTTTCATTTTTATTTAATTCTGTTACAAACGTTTAACAACACCCCCTCCCCGGGGGGTAATCGGGGGGAGGCTGTTATACAGCATAAACAGTTAAAAAAAATACACTGCTCCAATGTAGTTATCTCCTTGAGCTCCAACGATAACATAATCTTCAAAAATTGAAACATTTGTTCCGAAATCATCGAAACGATTACCATTAGATGCTTTTAATTTTAATTTTTGCATCCAGTTTACGCCGGAACGCTCATATATATATACTGCACCGATATGATCATCATCTCTAGGAGCCCCGACAATAGCATACTTGCCTGAGATTGCAACATCGTAGCCGAAATTATCGTTAAAAGTAGAGGTTAGTATTGTTTGCTGTGTCCACCCTGTATCAGAACGGTAAAAAATATAAACCTGACCTTTTATAGTATTTATAATGGCATAGTCGCCCGAGATGGAGACATTCTCGCCGAAATCGTTGCGGGGTGCACCATTGCTGGCAGTTAATTTTTGTTGTTGTGGCCAGCTTGTACCTGAACGTTGAAATACATAAGCTGAACCTGAATTTATGCCCTTATCATCGTCTCCCCAAGCTCCAACAATAACAAAATCTCCGGATATAGAGACATCTTCACCAAAGTGATCACCTTCAGCACCATCAGGTGCGATTAATTTTGCTTGTTGTTCCCAGTTAGTGTCCGAACGGTGAAATATATAAGCAGCACCTTTCTTCTCATTATATGGAGAGCCAACAATAGCATAGTCGCCAGAGATGGATACGCTAATACCAAAATAATCTTCGGGTTGACCATCACCGGCAGTTATTTTTTGTTGTTGAGTCCAGGTTGTTCCCGAACGATGAAATATATAAGCAGAGCCTTTCCGTTCATCATCCTCATTAGCCCCAATTATAGCATAGTCGCCAGAAATGGATACGCTATTACCAAAGTAATTATCCGCTCCATCGCTTGCGATTAGTTTCGCCTCTTTTTCCCAGCCGATATCTGTATGGTGAAAAATATAGGCAGAAGCCTTGTCATAATTATATGGAGCTCCAACAATAGCATAGTCGCCAGAAATAGAAACGCTTGCTCCAAAATGATTGTCTTCTATAGGATCATCGGCTATATGTTTAGATATTTCGTTGCCTTCCGAATTGCCGTAAATTATACTACCTGCAGTAAGCGATCTCCAGCGCTTTCCTGTAAATCCTTCAAAATCGTTGGTCTCCGGATTCCAGCGTATTGTACCAGCTTTAGTAGTATCGGCACTACTATTTCCGATAACAATTGCACCGTTTACTTCCAGTTTTTCATTTGGGCTACTTGTGCCAACTCCAACGTTTCCGTTGTCGTATATTGTGCTTTTTCCCATAGAGCCGTATTGTTCCCATTTGGCAACATAGTTCTCAGCTTCGTCCCAGTTGTATTTGCTTACCCCGTCTTTTACAAAAGGCATTTCCACGTAATTGGCATTGCTAATATTCAGTCTAATTTCGTGCTGATTAGAAACACCGAGGCTTAAACGTTGTTTGTCGCCATCCTGTACTTCTGTTAAATCAATGGTTGATCCTTTGGATATGGAAAGCTGTGTTCCGTTTAACGTAATATCCTGTAGCTCGTTGGTAGCACTGCTATCGGCAATGTAATAAGCGCCCGACAAATCGATTGTGTTTCCATCGGAAATAGAAAGTTGCTGATTTTCGAGCTTCAGGTTTTGTAATTCGTTTTGCGGGTTGGTATCTTTTGCCCACAGCGTAGTATCGGCAGCATTAATTGCAGCGGCTAGCGAATTCGAAAATACGGGGTCGGTTTCATCGGCGCTAGTAAAATCGTTGTCAGCGTTTTTGTCCCAGCCATCGAAAACAGTTTCGTAACCGGTAATACTGTCGCCGTTAAAATGTTTTAAGTCTGATATTTGTGCTTCGGAAATCGAAATGCCTGAGCTTTTATCCCAGTTAGTAAAGTCAGGGTCGGTTTCTGACGGAAGAACAACAAAGCCTCCACTGCTAAGAAAAATGGTATCGGCATGTATCGATAAAACCTGTATCTCATTTTCCGGGTCAGAATCGTCGTCGTTTACGGCATCGTTTTCAACGGTAATTGCATGCATGGCGAACGGTACACTGAGTAATTGGCTGGTTCCCATAGCTGTTCCATCAACCGATATTTGGATGAAATAGGGGCCGGTGTTCCAATCTATGGCTTGTATTTCGGCAGTTTTTACCGAACCTATTTGCAGATTTACCAGCCCAAATTCGTTGGTAGTTACAGGGTGAGTTTCTGTAAATACCTGGTTGCCTGTTGTGTTTCCTTGTAAAATTACGATGCCAATATTTACTTCTTTATTGGCCAGTACATTTCCAGAGGCATCGCGGAGGATGGCCTGGTAGTTAAAAGATGGGGGCGTTTGTGCAAACATTCCCAATTCAATAATCAACAATAAAATTGATGCAAAAATCTTTTTCATACGTTTATAGTTTTTAGTTAATATTAGTAGAGTCTGCCTGTTTGTTGGCAAACAATGTATACGCATGAATCATTATCAGTCGATATCAAATGGTCTTATGTTTATATGGAGCTTGTATTTAGTTCATTAATTCTTTTTTCGTTAATAATATGCTACACCTGAAACGAGGAAGAGTTAAAGTCTGATAAACTTTACTATTCTATTCTTATGGCTTCTCCTGTTGCCCAATCAAATTCAAAATATACTTCTTCGGGAGTATTTGTTATTGGGGTTGATGCTTTAAAAGTTTTTGTTCTTTGTCCTCCTTTACCATCAGGTAAGGTTATTTCATATTTAAATGCATTGGTAAGCGTATAATATAAGCTGGTAAAGCCGTAACCGTTAAGAAAACTATCGCTATAGGTTACTTCACCTTTTGAGCTGGAATATGTGCCAAAAGAACGCCATTTGGGAACAAAGAGTATCCACTCTAAATAATACTGTGAATATTTTATCCACCTCGAATCAACATCTAATTCCGGGTAATTCACTAATTTCCATGTAAACCTGAATCTACCTCCCTGAAGTAATACAGCAGCAGTGTAAAACACTTCAATATTATCTCCTTCGTCAACTTCAATAACATCTTCGATAGATATGTTATCCCCTGTAAAATGATAGCTTCCTTTTGTTGGATAAACATAATATTTGCCGGGAGCTACATTGTTGAAAGCAAATTTTCCCGACTCGTTGGTGTAAACCGTATCAACAAATGCTGCTTCGTTATTGTATTCAATTGTATCGGGTTTATAGTTGGCGTTAATCAGTATAATCATTATGCTGTCGACATTAATACTGCCCATTTCTGTTGAAGCAGTGATGTTTCCTGCAATGGTAGTTTGTTCTGTATCAGTAATGCTATCAGAACAAGAAAACAAGCTTAAAGCTAAAAGGATTAGGATTAATTTATTTTTCATTTGTTTGTATTTTTTTCGTTAAACTATTGGAAAGGCTATTGAGTACATTTTATTTGATTACATAATTATATCTGACCTTCCCAATCAAACCAAAACATTAGTTCTCGGTAAGTATGAATAAGATCAGTTGAGGCATAAAAAGTTTTAGTTATTTCATCTCCAGATTTGTCGGTAATCGTATACTTAAATTTGAATGCATTTGTAAGTGAGGATACTCCATAGGTATAAGCCATTTCCACATCAAAAACATCTTGAAGATATTCTCTCTCTTCCGGGAAAGTAAAGGTTTCTGATTGTATCTCATCCCAATAAGAAACAAAGAATACCCACTTTAAACGAAATATTTTATACTTCACTTTAGTGTTTGCAGGATAGCTCATCATAAAAGTAGTAACCTGGGTAATACCGGCATTGAGTAACCTGTCAGCGGTGTAATCCAATTCCCGGTGGTCGTCTCCAGTAATTCTTATAACATCATCAATAGAAACAGTGTTTCCTGTAAACTTATACTCGGGCTTTGAAAGATAAATATAGTAGTTTCCTGAAGCCAAGTTGTTAAAAATAAATTCGCCTTTGGTATTGGTATATACAGTGTCAATAAAAGCAGCTTCATTTTTATGGTCAATTGTATCTGTTTTGAAACCTGCATCTATCAAAACTGCCATAATTCCTTCAAGATTACTCTCTTTACTATCTGCTGAGGCCTTAATTGTTCCTGCAATAGTTCCTGTTTCGTCATCAGTAATGTTTTCTGAACACGAAAAAAGACTTACGGCAAAAAGGATAAGTAATAAAACTTTTTTTATCGTGTTAATACGTTTGCATTTCATTTATACCTGGTTTCATCAATTTTGAAACTTTTTATTCTCTCAACTATAAAAGCAGTAGAAAGAGTCTATTTCAATTCTGTTACTTTATTGGTTTCCCAATCAAATTCAAACGATGACTCATCTGGGGTTTTTGTCATAGGAACAGAGCAGGAGAATGATTTCTTTATTTTATCTCCAGATTCCAGAGTTATGGTATACTTAAATTTGAAAGTATTTGATCTTGTTGTAAAAACAGCTGTAAAACCTTTATCGAAAGGACAGTTATAGTCGTAGGTATTATTACTTCCCTTACTTAGGTTGCCAAAGTCTTCTTTTATCCAATAAGGAATAAAAAGAAACCAGGTTTTTCGAGAGAGCGAGAAATACATCTTATTTGTATCTTTTGGACAGTTAACCAATTTTGTTTTTAATTCGAAGCCGCCGGATGTAAGTAAAATATCGGCAGTATAGGATAATTCAACATAATCGTCGTTTGCTATTTCTATAACATCATCAAATGATATGTTATCCCCTGTAAATTGATAGCTTCCTTTTGTTGGATAAACATAATATTTGCCTGGGGCTACATTGTTGAAAGCAAATTTTCCCGACTCGTTGCTGTAAACAGTATCAATAAAAGCCGCTTCGTTATTGAGTTCAATTGTATCGGGTTTAAAGTTGGCATTAATAAGTATTACCATTACGCTGTCAACACTTATCCCGCCATTATCAACTGATGCTGAAATAGTGCCGTTAATGGTGGCTTTGTTTTCTGTATCTGTTATATTATCAGAACAAGAAAATAAGCTAATAGCTGTTATTAGAATTAAGAATAATCTATTTTTCATATTTTTAGTATAAAGCTGATATCTCCAGAAAGATTCTGTCATTATTCTTTTTGTGCACTTGCATTCTCCAGGGCAATAGTGCTTAGGGTGTTTTTCATCAGTGCTTCCAGCGTTTCGAGTCGTTGTTTTATTTCGCTGTTTTCAGCTTGTAATTTTCCAACCTCGTTATCTTTCTCTGCTTTTAATGCGGTGTTTGCATTTTGCAGAGTTTCAATGGTTTGTTTCAGTTCGTCGTTTTGGCGGCTAAGTTCTTGTATTGCACCAATGCCCACTGAAAAAACCTGGTCGTAATCAACTGAACGGAAATCATTTACTCTTTTACCGTACACAAACACTTCGGAGCAATCGCCATCTACATTTTTAACCACAAAACAACTGTCGGAAAGTACAGACAATACTTTCTCTTCGTGATTTTTGCCCGGAGTGATAAAACGTAATTCGTCTCCTTCCTTTAAATTATGGGCAATAGGAGTGGTTATGGTGAGTGTGTTTTCAACAGAATCGACAACTATCTTGCTTGCCTTTTTGTATATACTGGGGATAATTTTGGGGCTTTTACCTACAGCAGAAGGTAATACTTCCTCTACTTGTTGAGCAATAAATCCTTTTTTTGTTCTGTTGCCGTTTTCAATTTTGTCAACATATTGGTAGTCTACTACTTCTATGCTTTTTACTAAGTCTAGATCAGTTAGTCCGCTGGTTAGTTTAATATTTGTTTTGATTCGCCTGTCGGATATGGCATGAAATTCGTTTGCCCGCATATTACCACTCGCCACAATAGAATAGCTAACCGTATCTTTCCATTTTCCGACATAATCCTGTAGATTACTAGTAGGAAGTCGAAGAAAGGCATAAGTACGTTCTGTTTCATCATCTTCGGTTGTATTTACCTTTAACGGAAAATATGGTTTACCTATGGCACCTATAGAAACGTTGCCAATAAAGCAAGAATTCCCTTGAACATGCAAATCCGCTGCAGGTCTAGCAACGCCTATACCTACGTTACCTCCCACTATTGCAAAAGTATTATCTTTTGAAACATATCTTGTGGTGTTATCTAAACCAATGCCAACAGAAGAGTTTCCGGTAACAAAAACTCCATTACCGATGGCCGTAGAGTTATTTCCGTCAGCTGTTACCTTTGTTCCAGCAGCAAAAGCCCCTTTTCCTTTGGCTTTGGTATCGTATCCCATTGCAATAGAATTTTCGCCACTAGCCAGCGAGTTTTTTCCAAGTACAGTTGAATTTATGCCGTTAGCAGTTGTGTTGTTTCCCATAGCAACGGAGTAGTCTTTTAGTGCAGATGTATGAGTTCCGCTTGCAAAAGCCCCTTTTCCGCCAGCTTCGGTATCGTATCCCATTGCAATAGAATTTTCCCCACTAGCCATTACGCTGTCGCCCATGGCTATTGCATAGTTTCCATTTGCCATTGCCTGGTATCCTGTAACAAAAGCACTTTTTCCGGCAGCCATTACGCTATCACCCAAAGCAATTGCATTTTCGCCACTAGCCAGCGAGTTTTTTCCAAGTACAGTTGAATTTATGCCGTTAGCAGTTGTGTTGTTTCCCATAGCAACGGAGTAGTCTTTTAGTGCAGATGTATGAGTTCCGCTTGCAAAAGCCCCTTTACCACTCGCCTCAGTATCGTATCCCATTGCAATAGAATTTTCCCCACTAGCCATTACGCTGTCGCCCATGGCTATTGCATAATTTCCATTTGCCATTGCCTGGTATCCTGTAACAAAAGCACTTTTTCCGGCAGCCATTACGCTATCACCCAAAGCAATTGCGTTCTCTCCACTAGCCAGCGAGTTTTTCCCAAGTACAGTTGAATTTATGCCGTTAGCAGTTGTGTTGTTTCCCATAGCAACGGAGTAGTCTTTTAGTGCAGATGTATGAGTTCCGCTTGCAAAAGCCCCTTTACCACTCGCCTCAGTATCGTATCCCATTGCAATAGAATTTTCCCCACTAGCCATTACGCTGTCGCCCAAGGCTATTGCATAATTTCCACTAGCCATTGCCTGGTAGCCCGTAACAAAAGCACTTTTTCCGGCAGCCATTACGCTATCACCCAAAGCAATTGCATTTTCGCCACTAGCCAGCGAGTTTTTTCCAAGTACAGTTGAATTTATGCCGTTAGCAGTTGTGTTGTTTCCCATAGCAACGGAGTAGTCTTTTAGTGCAGATGTATGAGTTCCGCTTGCAAAAGCCCCTTTTCCGCCAGCTTCGGTATCGTATCCCATTGCAATAGAATTTTCCCCACTAGCCATTACGCTGTCGCCCATGGCTATTGCATAGTTTCCATTTGCCATTGCCTGGTATCCTGTAACAAAAGCACTTTTTCCGGCAGCCATTACGCTATCACCCAAAGCAATTGCATTTTCGCCACTAGCCAGCGAGTTTTTTCCAAGTACAGTTGAATTTATGCCGTTAGCAGTTGTGTTGTTCCCCATAGCAACGGAGTAGTCTTTTAATGCAGATACATGAGTTCCGCTTGCAAAAGCCCCTTTAGCACTCGCTTCAGTATCGTATCCCATTGCAATAGCGTTTTCCCCTCTTGCTCTCACACTATCGCCCATGGCTATTGCATAGTTTCCATTTGCCATTGCCTGGAAGCCCGTAACAAAAGTACTTTTCCCGGCAGACATCAGGCTATCGCCTAAAGCAATTGCGTTCTGTCCACTAGCCAGCGAATTGTTCCCTATCACTGTTGAATTTTTACCAATGGCTGCTGTGCTATTTCCCATTGCAGTAGAAGCCTCTCCGCTAGCAGTCGTGTTTATTCCTGAAGCAAATGAATAATTACCAATGTTATCGGCATTCCATTGTTCATCGTTAACGTTTCCTGCTCTGAATGCAGCTTTTTTAGGATACCAAAACATACGTGTTCCTTCTCCTGAAACCGGAAGATCTTTTCCTTCACCAAAAGTGCCTGTAGAAATTAAGCCATCAACTCCTGCAATGATGACCGCTCCGCTGTCGGCAATGATGGTATTGCCTTTGTCGTAGGCACCGTCAAGCGAATTGGTTGAATCAGGAGGTAATGGTTGCCAGAAGGCTAGGCCATTGGCGTCAGAATAAAGGACTTTGTCGATACCGGGTTCTCCACCTGTAATTTTTACTTGTCCTGCTACTTCCAGTTTAGCCTCCGGGGTTTCAGTACCAATCCCAACGTTTCCATTGTCGTAAATAGTACTCTTTCCCATAGAGCCATATTGTTCCCATTTGGCAACATAGTTTTCAGCTTTATCCCAGTTGTATTTGCTTACTCCGTCTTTAACAAAAGGCATTTCCACGTAATTGGCATTACTAATATTCAATCTTATTTCGTGCTGATTCGTTACACCGAGGCTTAAACGTTGCTTATCTCCATCCTGTATTTCTGATAAATCCACAGTAGACCCTTTAGTTATGGAAAGCAAAGTTCCGTTTAATGAAATGTCCTGCAGATTTTTACTTGCACCGCTATCGGCAATAAAGGCTTCCGAAAGGTCGATTGTGTTTCCATTGGAGATTGAAAGTAATTGGTTCTCCAAGGACAAATGTTGCAACTCGTTTTGCGGGTCGTTGTCTTTTGCCCATTGAGCGGTATCAACAGCCGTAATTGAAGCAGCTAGTGAATTCGAAAATATGGGGTCGGTTTCGTCGGTGGTAGTAAAGTCGTCAGCGACGTTTTTGTCCCAGCCTTCGAAAGCTGTTTCGTTACCGGTAATGCTGTCGCCGGTAAAATGTTTTAAATCTGAAATTTGTGCTTCGGAGATAGAAATGCCCGCGCTTTTGTCCCATTTAGTAAAAGCAGGGTCGGTTTCGGGCGGAAGAGCCACAAAACCGCCACTACTTAAGAAAATGGTATCGGCATTTATTGAAATTGTTTGTATTTCGTTTTGCGGATCGGAGTCGTCGTCTTTTACGGCATCATTCTCCACAGTATTGGCATGCATTGCAAAGGGAACACTAAGCAGCTGGCTGGTTCCCATTATAGTACCGTCAACTGATATTTGAATGAAAAATGGCCCGTCTGTCCAATCGATAGCATGCATTTCTATAGTATTTACTGAACCAATTTGCAGATTCATAAGCCCGAATTCGTTGGTTGTTACTGCGTGTGTTTCAGTAAATACCGAGAAGTTAGAAGTGGAGTCCTTTAAGAGATTTACTTCTATTTCTACTTCTTTATTGGCAAGTACATTGCCTGTTGCATCACGAAGGACGGCTTGGTAATTGAACGATGGGGGAGTTTGGGCAAGAATGGTTGTTCCCCAGAAAATGATTGTCAATAGAATGAGTACTTTTACTTTCATGTTTTTTTTTTTAGAGGATCACACACAGTATGATCTTAACTTCTTATTTTGTAAATATCTTTTGCTTATAATCCTATATATTTTACCGGAATTACATACAACTCGGTTTTCTTATTGCTATCCGTCGAAACCACAGTATTGCCATTTTTGTAATTACAACTGTATGAATTCGTTTGACCCGTATCGCCAAAGAATGAAATGGTAAATTGTGTGCTGCTCCATGTTGCTCCGAGAATACATGTTCCCCCCAGATCCTTGGCAACATTGTTTACCAAGGTGTAATTATCCATAAGTGCTTTTAACTCATTTAAAGAAGGTAGATGCCAGTCTGAATAACCATTAATATTCAAATTGCGGCAATAATGTGCAGCAGGTGCATTTACTCCAAACTTGTTCAATATTGTTGTTGTATTGAAGTCTCCTTTTAAGAAATCTTCACTGGTACCGTTTACGAATAGATTGTCAGAGTTAACACTCGATGCGCACCAGGTCTTTGTTACCGTGGCATTTATAGCACACGCCAAAAAGTACCTGTCTGCATAATTTGTGTAATATATTATTCCCCCCTCATAGACTTTTCCCATAAAGTCTTGCTCAGAGGCATCAGTCTTTTCTATTATCTCTGAAATCAAGCCTGCTTTAGCATCTAATAAATCCTGAATAGATACACCAGCATTATACAACTCAGGAGCAGTGGCTCCTGTTGCATGAATTAAATCTGGAACTGATGCCCCAGCGTTGTATAGTTCGTTAATGCTATATCCGTATGTGTTAATTAAATCAACAATTGGCGCGCCGGCTTTAACTATTTTTTCGAGAGATATACCGGCATTTATTAAATCATCCAAGCTTATTCCTGCGTTTATTAAATTATCAATAGTAGCACCTGCAGTTATTAACTCAGAATAACTAACACCTGCATCTATCAAGTCCGAAAGAGTGATACCTATATTTGCAAAATCTGTGACAGTTACTCCGGCAACAATTAATTCGGAATAATTAATACCAGCATCAATTAAATCAGACAACGTAATTCCTGCGGTCGTGAAATCGGAAATAGACGCTCCAGCCGCTATTAGTTCTGAGTAATTTATACCTGCATCTATCAGGTCAGTTATAGTTGTTCCAGCTTCCAGTAAAGCTGCAACACTTACATTTGCATTTAGCAACAGAGCAATATTTATATTTGCATCTAATAGCTGAACAATAGTGACTCCCTCTGCTAATAGTTGATCAACCGTTACTTCTGCGAATAACAAGTCTGAAATACTAGCTCCGGCATTTAATAAGCCGTTAATACTAGCTCCGGCACTAAGTAGGTCAGAAACACTTATTCCCGCATTCAGCAGATTTTCGATTGATGCTCCTGCTGTTAGTAACTCACTGACACTTACTCCTGCATCTAGCAAAGCCGATATATCGGCTCCTGCTGCTACCAGTTCTGCGTAAGTAATTCCAGTGGCTATTAACACTGAGATATTTGCCCCTGCTGCTACTAACTGATTGTAAGTGATGCCAGCTGCTATTAAATCTGACACATCAATTCCTGCTGCGACCAATTCGGTAATAGTTACGCCGGCATCCAGTAGTTCTGTAACAGTGTGTCCGTAGGCATATAATTTTTCTACGCTAAACCCTGCAGCCAACAATCTTGCGGTTGAACCCAAAATAATAGTGTTCATATCTATTAATGAATCTACATAGGCTTTGTTTACAGCGTCTAAAGAATCAGAAGGAGGTGTTAAATTTTTAATTTGACCTGCCACTTCAACTGTACCGTTTTTATAAACAGTAAATGCATTTGAGTGATTTGAAGCTGATGTCCCGTTTCCAATTTCAAATAGTGGATCGGTTTTTACCCAGTTGTTAGTTGAACCCCCTCCTATATTATAGCTACCAATTGCTAAAGATCTAAATGATTGCGCAGTAGTATTGGCTCCCATTGCGGTTGAATAAGCACCTGTCGCCTTATTTTCAGCTCCCATTGCAGTTGAATTGTATCCACTGGCAGTAGTTGCATACCCCGCTGCAAAGGAATAGAATCCACTGGCAGTGCTGGCAAATCCTGTAGCTGTTGAGACGAGGCCTGTAGCTTTGCTGTTTAATCCCGTCGCTACAGAAAACCTTCCAATGCTATCTGTATCCCAGAACGAATCATTTGTTCCCCCGGGAGCGAAGTTAAGATCGATAGTTCCAGCCCTGAATGCTCCTTTTTTAGGGTACCATATTAATCGTGTTCCTTCTCCTGAAACCGAAAGATCGTTACCGGTACCTTCGGTTCCGGTTGCAATAAATCCGTCTGTTCCAGAAATGCTAACAGCCCCTGCATTGGCGGTTATTGTGTTACCATTTTTATATGCCGCATTTAGCGAGACTAAGGGAGCAGCAGGTAGTTTTACAAATCCGCCGTTGCTAAGGAAAATGGTATCGTTACTGATTGAAAGTACTTGTAATTCGTTGGTTGCGTCATTGTCAGGATTTGTTTTCCAAGTAGCCAAACCGTTGGGATCCGAAACGAGTATTTTATCTGCACCGGGCTCCCCTCCGGTTATTTTTACTTGTCCGGCTACTTCCAGTTTGGCACTTGGCTTTTCAGTCCCTATCCCAATATTTCCATTGTCGTAAATTGTACTTTTCTGCATTGCTCCGTATTGTCCCCATCTGGCAACATAGTTTTCGGCTTCGCTCCAGTTGTATTTGCTTACCCCGTCTTTTACAAAAGGCATTTCCACAAAATTGGCATTGCTAATGTTCAGCCTTATTTCGTGCTGGTTTGTAACTCCCAGACTTAAGCGTTGCTTGTCTCCATCCTGTACTTCTGATAAGTCAACAGTAGAACCTTTTGTAATGGAAAGCTGTGTTCCGTTTAACGTAATATCTTGTAGCTCGTTTGTAGCGCTGCTATCGGCAATGTAATAAGCCTCCGACAAGTCGATTGTATTTCCGCCAGAAATAGAAAGTTGCTGGTTCTCGAGCTTCAGGTTTTGTAATTCGTTTTGCGTATAATTATTACTGGCCCAACGTGCAGTGTCGGCAGCAGTAATTGCAGCGGCTAGCGAACTGGAAAATACGGGGTCGGTTTCATCGGTAGTGGTAAAATCATCAGAGGCATCTTTGTCCCAACCATCAAAAGCCGTTTCGTTGCCCGAAATGTCATCTCCGGTAAAATGGTTGAGGTCGCTGATTTGGCTTTCGGTAATTGTAATTCCGGTACTTTTGTCCCAGTAGGTAAACGCGGGGTCGGTTTCGGGTGGGAGTTTTACTTTGCCCCCGTTGCTGAGGTAAATGGTATCGTTGCTAATGGAAAGTATTTGCAACTCGTTGCCTGGGTCGGCATCGGCATCATCTACTTTATCGTTTTCAACGGTTTTGGCATGTAAGGCAAAAGGCACACTTAGCAACTGGCTGGTTCCCATAATAGTTCCATCCACCGAAATTTGGATGAAATAGGAACCGGAACTCCAGTCGATATTTTCCATACCGGTAGTGTTTACCGAACCTATTTGCAGGTTTGCCAGCCCAAAGTTGTTGGTGGTTACCGAATGTGTTTCAGAAAACACTTCGGTGCCTGAAGCGCTGCCCTGCAAAATGGCAACGCCGATTTCAACTTGCTGGTTGGCAAGAATTCCACCGGAAGCATCGCGCAATACAGCCTGGTAGTTAAACGAGGTTGGGGTTTGGGCAAAAGTTGTTAGCCCGGTAATCAGCAATAAAATCGATGTAAATAGTTTCTTCATTATGCTTTTTTTTAGTCTGCAACTAAGCCATACGAAAGGATTCGTGCGGCAGCCAGGTAAATTCGCACGGTAGCAAGGGCGGTAGTAATATTAAAACGCTCGTATCGCACGAACACGGTATTCGTCATTCTTATTAGTATGGAAATAATAACCATCAGCAAACCTTATAGTTTTGACAGTTGAATTCTCTTCTTCAAAAGAAGACCAATATTTATCTCCTGCTAGAGCATTTCCATTATTTGCTGTTGCTGTTGCATTTATTTTTGTCTTCCGATCGTACATTTTTCTTAATTCTTCGTAGGAAGGCAAATACCAATCGCCATACATTACCCCATTTTGAGTAACGTAGTAATCTGCACAAATTTTGGCTGCATATCCGGTCCTCCCGTCATCAGCTTCTTCTGTATATTTTGCAATAATTAAAAAAGTATTCATTTCTCCGGCATAAATTCCTTTTCCTGTAGCATAGGTCCAAATACTATTATTTCCAACTTTCCATTTGGCCGGACTACTCTGGTCTTTAATTGCACAGGCAAGTCCGTGTTGTCCGGTTTCATCCACCCAAAAAACTACACCGCCCTGTGCAAAGTCGCCTACAGAATAGGTAACTATTTTTGAATCGACATAAGCTTTGGTTGCAGCATCGCTCGAATCTGTTGGTTCAACGACATGCTTTAGTTGAGAGCCTAGCGAATCGTTTATTGCTGCCAATTGGCTAAGTGAAGGCAACACGGCATAATTATCTTTTTCTAAGTAAACCGTATCGTTACTTATGGAGATAACCTGTAGTTCGTTTGCTGGGTCATTATCAAGATTCGGTTTCCAGGCAGCTAAACCGCTGTCATCCGAAACCAGTATTTTATCAGCACCAGGTTCTCCGCCTGTAATTTTCACCTGTCCGGCAACTTCCAGTTTTGCTCCGGGGGTATTCGTTCCGATACCGATATTTCCATTATCGTAAACTGTACCTGAAATTAATTTGCTTCCATCCCATTTGGGTATGTAGTTTTCGGTGTTTGCACCTACTTGCGGATCAGACTCTATTTTCCAGTTTGCTAATCCATTAACGTCTGAAGTCAGTACCTTCCCATCAGCGGGTTCTCCGCCTGTAATTTTCACCTGTCCGGCAACTTCCAGTTTTGCTCCGGGGGTATTCGTTCCGATACCGATATTTCCATTGTCGTAAACTGTACCTGAAATTAATTTGCTTCCATCCCATTTGGGTACGTAGTTTTCGGTGTTTGCACCTACTTGCGGATCAGACTCTATTTTCCAGCTTGCTAATCCATTAACATCTGAAGTCAGTACCTTCCCATCAGCGGGTTCACCTCCTGTAACTTTAATTTGTCCAGTAACTTCCAGTTTTGCTCCGGGGGTTTCGGTACCAATACCAATATTTCCGTTGTCGTAAATTGTGCTTTTCTGCATTGCTCCGTATTGTCCCCATCTGGCAACATAGTTTTCGGCTTCGCTCCAGTTGTATTTGCTTACCCCGTCTTTTACAAAAGGCATTTCTACAAAATTGGCATTGCTAATGTTCAGCCTTATTTCGTGCTGTTTTGTAACTCCCAGACTTAAGCGTTGCTTGTCTCCATCCTGTACTTCTGATAAGTCAACAGTAGAACCTTTTGTAATGGAAAGCAGAGTTCCGTTTAACGTAATATCTTGTAGCTCGTTGGTAGCGCTACTATCGGCAATGTAATAAGCCTCCGATAAGTCGATTGTATTTCCGCCAGAAATAGAAAGTTGCTGGTTCTCGAGCTTCAGGTTTTGTAATTCGTTTTGCGTATAATTATTACTGGCCCAACGTGCAGTGTCGGCAGCAGTAATTGCAGCGGCTAGCGAACTGGAAAATACGGGGTCGGTTTCATCGGTAGTGGTAAAATCATCAGATACATCTTTGTCCCAGCCATCAAAAGCTGTTTCGTTACCAGTAATACTGTCACTTGTGAAGTGTTTTAAATTTGAAATTTGTGATTCGGAGATAGAAATGCCCACGCTTTTGTCCCATTTAGTAAAAGCAGGGTCGGTTTCGGGCGGAAGAGCCACAAAACCGCCACTGCTTAAGAAAATGGTATCGGCATTTATTGAGATCGTCTGTATTTCGTTTTGCGGATCAGAATCATCGTCGTCTACGGCATCGTTTTCAACCGTCACGGCATGCAACGCAAAAGGCACGCTAAGCAGTTGGCTGGTTCCGATAATAGTTCCATCCACCGAAATTTGGATGAAATAAGGCCCGGCACTCCAATCGATATTGGAAAGATCAGTTGAGGAGATGGAACCAACGGTTAGGTTGACGAGCCCAAAATTATTAGTAGTAGTACTATGATTTTCAGAAAAAATAGCAGAACCAGAAGCGCTACCTTGTAAAATACCTACCTGTATTTCTACATCCTTATTGCCAAGAATATTACCGGCCGCATCTCGCAACACCGCCTGATAGTTGAAAGATTGTGGAGCTTGTGCTAAAGTGCATAAGGCTGTAATCACAAAAATAAATGAAGCAATTATATTTTTCATCTGACGTATCTATGGCTTTTTGTTTTCATTTGGTTGGAGATTTTTAGAATATTGAAAATGAAACAGTCCTATTGCTTAATAATCTTAAATGTTTTTAAGGTTGAGTTACCGTTCGTGACTTTTAAGAAATAAATGGCAGAAATGTAATTCATCATTGAAATCTCTGAAAGATCAGATTCAATCTGTTTTTGTATTAGCATTTTACCGTCAAGAGTGTAAAGCGAGTAATATAGTTCTTCTTTACCACTGTTTTTTACGCTTAATTTTAGAAAATTGCTGGTTGGATTTGGATAAGCGCTTATTTGCATCAACAAATCATCCAACTCTTCAATGGCAGTAACTGTTAGTTTTGCCTGATGAAAACCTTGAGTTAGCAGAACATTGTTGTTTGATAAGGTTTGGATAACGGGTTCCCCCAGCGTCCAACTAATTTGAATTTCGTTGTTTGAAAAATGGTTTCCCGAACTCGCAACTACTTCTTGTGCCCGTGCAGAAGAACAAAAACAAACAATGCACACAAGGATGATATAAAATACAGAAGTTTTCATATGAAACTAATTTTTTATGGTTTTCGGAATTTTTATGGAATTCGCATGAATTAAAAGCAGAGTTGTATGGCCTGACTGAATCAACATGCACATTTAATTATTTTGATTTTGCGGTAAATGTATCGACGATGGGATTATTGTTAAGCAAAATACACCTAACAAAGTCTATACAATTGAAGTTTTTGCCAGAATTTACAGCAGTTACAGAAGGAGGAGGATAATTGCGTACGAAGCGATTTGTTAGGCCTAATTAATGTTAGCAATAACATTTTCAAGGTTTTCAGCCTTGTCCAAGCCCATTTTTTTACGAAGCCGGCTGCGGGTCATGTGTATGCTTTCCGGATTCCGTTTGGTAATGTTGGCAATTTCCTTGGTTGTTAGGTTTAATTTAAGAAATGCACAAATTTTACGTTCATTTGTGGTTAATCCCGGAAACTTTTCGTTCAGCGATTTATAAAAATGGGGGTGAACCTGTATGAAATGCGTTTCAAACTCTTCCCAAAAACTACTCCCCAGTTTTGAATTAAGATCAGAAACAACATGCTTGATATCTTTAATTTTTATGGAATTATTATGCACCTGTTTTTCGAGTTGCGATGTTACATTTTTAATTAATGTTTCTTTTTGTGATATAACTGCTGCTTTGGTCGCTAAATCACGTTCTTTTAACTGAACTTGTTCGCGCAATTCCTGTGCTTTCCTTTGTTCGTACAGTTTTGCGTTTAGAAGACGCGTATTTTTCAATTCTACCTTTAATTTCTCTATACGCTCGTTTTGGTAATTAAAATTAATGGCTATGGTAAAAAATATGAGTTCGATAAAAAAACCAATCTGGAAGAAATAGCCGTGAAATGGAATTTCTCTTTGGAAATTCAGAAAAATAGTTAGACATACCCCTGTTATTAGAAAAAGAGAACCACTCAGTATAATTTTTACCGTATTCGATACTTTGCGAAACAATAAAACAACCATTAGTATGATAATTACAGAATTTACGATGGAGTAAATGTCATCTATCATAACTCCAAGCCGGAAGTTGAAAATACCAACTACCAGAATAAGCAGGGCAAAAGCAGAGACTGTAACGGCATATTTTCGTACAATAGTAAGCGTAGTTCTTTTAACACATGTTTTTAGTGATTCGTAGAGGAACCAGCTATACACCACCGGAATAAACGCAGCCGAGAAAAAGAGGTAAATTTTAACTTCTGGATGGTTAGCAAAAAAGCCTGTTTCAAAATATTGATAAGAGAACAAAAAATAAACACTCGAAAAAAATGCGTACAGCATGTAGTATAAGTATATCGGGCTTCCGGAAAAAATAAAGAGCAAGAGATTGAAGAGGCAAAGGATAGCAACAGTTCCCAGAAAAAAGCTCTGTATCTGTTTGGTTTGAGCTAAAAATTGATTTAGCGAATCAGCATCTATAATTTTTATGTCGTCTAAGATGATCGATTTGGAAACCGCGTTTTCAATTTTTATGTAAATTACAGTGTTGGCACTGTCGGATGTTGTAAAAGGTATCTTATCATTTATATAACCTCTCACAACTTTGTCTTTTTCCGGAATTAATATACCGGATTGTTTTCGAGTCCATTCTCCTTTTTCATTTTTTTGAAAGAGGTAAACATAGTCTAAACGGCCATTAAAATGGATGTAATAATCTTTGACAGAGGCTATACTATTATCAATAATTATTCGTAACCATAAAGTTTGACTGACCGGGAGGTTGTATCCTAAGAAAGGTTTAAATAAACTCGCCTTGTGTTTTTGCACATCGTTGATAGAAGAACTGTTATTATCGATATAATATTCTATTCCGGAAACTATTTTGGGTAAAGATGGAGCACTTGCTGTATTGCCTTTAGAATTGGCATTTGCCACTAACAAAAGTACCAGGGTTAAAATGCGTAGCAAATATTTTTTTAAGTAGCGGAAGAACATAATAATAAAAAATACTAAACGTATGTGTAAAATTAGCTCTGAAAGTAACAAAAATTTTGTTAAATATAAATTGATAGACAGCCTGGGGACGTGCTTGTAATATGTTTAGGTAGGAGGATGAAAAGGCGTAGCGGTTAAGCAGAATAGGGGAGAGATGAAAAAAGCTATCCAAATTTTTTGGATAGCTTTAGGGGTTTAAAGATATTATTCCGTTTGCCTATTCAATAAATTTTCGTATTGGCCTAACTCTGTTTGTTAGGGATTTATATGATACGGAAAAAATTGATCCCCAAACTTCTCCTTTGTATATTCTTAACATTCTTGCACTTCTATCATTTTTATCTGTGGAACTCCAATATTCCTGATTTTCCAAGTTACTATAATAGAACAGATCTCCACCTGAAAGTGTAGATGCGGCATTTATTTTCTCGTGTAGAGAGAACATATGGTTTAACGTACCGTAAGCAGGTAAAGCCCAATCGTTGTATCCGTTATGAGTAAGATTGTAGCAAAAACCGGCGGCGGTGTTTGCTCCGCAACTATCTACTATTAGCTTTGTCATCACATAACATGATTCAGTATTGTCGTTGTATTTACGTGTATTAATATCCTTATCTCCACATCCCCAAGTATAATTGCCAAAGTTTTTTGTAGAACAAACAAAACCTGAACCATCGTCATTTATTATTATTATTATACCTCCGGAATACAGTAAGCCAATAAGGTCATCTTTTTCAACTTCATCTTCATTTAGTAGGTTTTTTACGGTACCTCCGCTGCCCAGAATCTCCTGATAAGTAACACCAGCAACTAATAAATCGGAATACGTTAGGCCAATGCTGTCTAAAAGGTCAGGAACAATTCCTCCGCTATTCAGAATTTGAGAATAGCTTACACCTGCATCAATAAAGTCCTGGTATGTTAATCCTGCAGTTAAGAATTCCTGCACAGTACGCCTGCTTTTAAATATTTGAGGTATTGTATAACCAGTATTCAGTAAAATGTTAATATCTCCTATTGCCATCAACATACTATCAAGGTACGACTTGTTAACGGCATCTAATGCATCGGTCGGTGCTGAGACATTTTTTAGTTGCGTGGCAATTGAGTTATTTATAGCCGCCAGCTTACTTAGTGAGGGCAGTTTAGCATAATTACCTTTACTTAGAAAAATAGTATCGTTACTAATATTTAAAAATTGTAATTCATTTGTGCTATCTGTATCTTCATCGTCTGCAGCAAGTTGGTACCCGTTGTTCTCAACCATTTTGTCCACATCGGTTTCGGTTAAAATACTGTCCTGAAAAGTTCCTCCGTTTCGGCTTAATGCAACTGTTAACCCAGAGCGGGAGATTGTTTGAAGTTCGTTGGTTGGGTCATTATCGAGATTTGGTTTCCAACTGGCCAAACCACTGGCGTCCGAAACCAGTATTTTATCGGCACCCGGTTCTCCGCCTGTAATTTTCACCTGTCCGGCAACTTCCAGTTTTGCTCCGGGGGTATTTGTTCCTATACCGATGTTTCCATTGTCGTAAACTGTACCTGAAATTAATTTGCTTCCATCCCATTTGGGTAGGTAGTTTTCGGTGTTTGCACCCACTTGCGGATCAGACTCTATCTTCCAGCTAGCTAGTCCACTGGCATCCGAAGTCAGTACCTTTCCATCACCCGGTTCTCCGCCTGTAATTTTAATTTGTCCTGTAATTTCCAGTTTTGCTCCGGGAGCTTCGGTACCAATACCAATATTTCCGTTATCGTAAATTGTGCTTTTAACCATCGCACCGTATTGTCCCCATTTGGCAACATAGTTTTCGGCTTCGTTCCAGTTGTATTTGCTTACCCCGTCTTTTACAAAAGGCATTTCTACAAAATTGGCATTGCTAATATTTAGTCTTATTTCATGTTGATTCGAGATACCGAGGCTTAAGCGTTGCTTGTCGCCATCCTGCACTTCTGCTAAATCAACAGTCGATCCTTTGGATATGGAAAGCTGAGTTCCGTTTAACGAAATATCCTGCAACTCGTTTGTAGCGCTGCTATCGGCAATGTAATAAGCCTCCGACAAGTCGATTGTATTTCCACCGGAAATAGAAAGTTGCTGGTTTTCAAGCTTCAGTTTTTGTAATTCGTTTTGGGTATAATTATTACTTGCCCAACGAGCAGTATCTTCAGCAGTAATTGCAGCTGCTAGTGAGCTTGAAAATACGGGGTCTGTTTCGTCTTCAGTTGTAAAGTCGTCGTTAGCGTTTTTGTCCCAGCCTTCAAATGCAGTTTCGTTACCGGTAATGCTGTCGCCGTTAAAGTGTTGGATATCTGAAATTTGCGATTCGGAAATCGAAATACCAGAGCTTTTGTCCCAAGCTGTAAAAGCAGGGTCTGTTTCTGGAGGAAGCACAACAAAACCACCACTGCTTAAAAAAATAGTATCAGCATTTATCGATAGTACCTGAATTTCGTTTTCAGGGTCGGCATCATCGTCTTCTACTGCGTCATTTTCTACAGTAATTGCATGCATGGCAAAAGGAACACTGAGTAATTGACTGGTTCCCATTATTGTTCCATCTACCGAAATTTGAATAAAAAAGGGCCCGTCTGTCCAATCGATATTCGAAAGATCAGTTGAGGAGATGGAACCAACGGTTAGGTTGACGAGCCCAAAATTATTAGTAGTAGTGCTATGAGTTTCAGAAAGGATAGCAGAACCAGAAGCGCTACCTTGTAAAATATCTACCTGTATTTCTATATTCTGGTTGGCTAAAATATTTCCAGAGGCATCGCGAAGGACCGCCTGATAATTAAACGATTGCGGTGTTTGGGCAAAAGTACATAGTGTAACGATTACAAAAATTAGTGATGTAATTGTGGTTTTCATTTTAAGTCTTTTTTGTTTGGTTATTATCAATTGAAATAAGAAGGAGAGCTCTATTGCTTGATAATCTTAAATGTTTTTAAGGTTGAGTTATTGCTTGTGACTTTTAAGAAATAAATGGCAGAAACGTAATTCATCATTGAAATTTCTGAAAGATCAGATTCAATTTGCTTTTGCATTAGCATTTTACCGTCAAGAGTGTAAAGCGTGTAATGCAGTTCTTCTTTTCCACTGTTTTTTACGCTTAATTTTAGAATATTGCTGGTTGGATTTGGATAAGCGCTTATTTGCATCAACAAATCATCCAACTCTTCGATGGCAGTAACTGTTAGTTTTGCCTGATGAAAACCTTGAGTCAGTAGAATATTGTTGTTCGATAGGGTTTGGATAACGGGTTCTCCCAGCGTCCAGCTAATTTGAATATCGTTATTGGTAAAATGGTTTCCCGAACTGGCAACTACTTCTTGTCCGTTAGAATTTAGAATAATGAAAAATAATGCTGGCAGCAATAATTCTACTCTTTTCATTTTGGTTTTTTGATAAAAGTAGAATTACTGGCAAAATGAGTATTGAAAAACAACCTTACAAAATCTGTACAATGTTTGGTTGTTTGTTTTATGTGTTGATTTATAGTTTATTGGTTGCTGTTTTTTATAAAGATGAAATAATTGATGCTAGATTTTCATCGCTTTTAAGATGCATTTTTTTGCGTAAGCGATAGCGAGCAACATCAATTGAATTGATGCTTTTTCCTGTTATTTCACAGATCTCTTTTGTAGAAAGATTAAGTTTTAAAAACGCACAAATTTTCTTGTCGTTCAGGCTAAGTTCTGGATATTTTTGGTTTAACGAATTATAAAAATCAGGATGAACTTGTCGGAACAAAACATCAAATTCTTCCCAATTATTCTGACTAAGGTTTGATTTGAGACGGCTAATTACACTCCTTACCGGGTTTGCTCCAAATTCTTTGTAGTTCAAGTTGTTTAATTGAGAAATAACATCTTTTATAGCTTCTTCTTTTTGTGATATCGCGATGGCTTTAGAAGTTAATTCCCGATTCTTCTCATCTATTTGAGTTTTTAGAACACGAGCTTCTTTTTCTCGTTGGAGTTGACCTGCTAGCAGTTCCGAATTTTTCAGTTGTAGCTTTATTTTGCTAATTCTTTCGTTATTGTAGATGAAATTAATGGCGATAGTAAAGAATATAAGTTCAATAAATACTCCGCTTTGGTAATAAAGAACATGTGATGTTGATATCTTCGAAAAATCAGCTATTGTTGAAATAACACCTCCAACAACCATGAATAAAGAACCGACCAGAATTAATTGTACCATAGAAGATACTTTGCGATATAAAATAATAAATGTAAGCAAAATGAATCCAGCGTTAATTAGTAAAAAATAATCGTTTAGCTTCATGTAGAGATGATAATCGAAAACTGATATTACTAGTAATATGATTGTTAAGCCGCTAACGAAAATTGCATATTGTTTTAAAATTCTTTTCCATTTTAACTTGTTTTCCCTTTGAATTAATTCGGTAAAAAACCAAATGTAAATTAACGGAGTTATCGTAAGAGCTGTAGATACTTCAAGGTCGAATCGCGGAGAATTTGGAAAGAGGAATTTCTCGGAGAGTTGGTATAAAAACATAAAGTAAATGGCAACACTCAAAACATAAATAAAATAGAATAAATAGAGTTTGTCTTTTGTTAAGGCAAAAAGTGTCAGGTTTAAAACGAAGATGATTGCAAGTGCTCCAAGGAAGAAACTTTGTATACAGTAGGTCTTGGAAGCAGCTGTCTGGAACTTCTCTTGGCTAACTACCTCTAAATTTGCTAATGTAAATGAATGTTCCAACTCTGTATAAAGACAGATGTAGAATGGTTGTTGTACTTCTTTAATAACCGAAAATGGTATTTTGTCCTTCATGAAACCACCAACACTCCGTTGTTTTTCAGGAACTAATGAACCGCCATAAAATGTAGAGTATATCTCTGTTTTATTGGGTTGATATAATTCTAGGTTTGAGATTAGACTATTAAAATAAATAAAATAGTTTCCGGGCGGGGTAGAGGTACTAGTTCGAAATTTAATCCAGTAGCGTTGATTTTTGTGAAGGACATCGCCATTGTATTGATGGAAGTAATTTTCAGAAAGAACACGAATACTATCAAATGGTAAATTTAATGAGTCGCTATAAATAGTAAAAGATTGCAGCTCATTAGACAATACAAAAGATTCTTGTCCGTAAGTATGTTCTATCATTCCTGTCACCAGAAAAATAAACAGAACGATTTTTCTGTAATGAGGCATTGTTTCATTCTTTTATTAAAACAAATGCTTAAAATACAAAAGAATTTATAGGAAGCGCAGTTTAGCAAAAGGATATTTTGAATTTACACGCTTTATAATTGTTTTGTTACGTAAAATTTCTGTTCAACTACATTTTTGATTATAGTGACTACGTTGTTAATTCCTAGAAAAGATGAGTCAAGGCAAAGATGATAGGAACCGGCATCTCCCCAGGTTTTGTTGCTGAAATAGTTGTAATAGCTGGCGCGTTTTTTATCCATTTTTTCGATAAAAACTTCTGCCTTTTCGGTGGAAAGTTGATGCATTTCGGCTACTCTTTTTATCCGGTCGTCCATGTCGGCAGTGATAAACACATTTAAATTGCATTCAAAGTCTTTCAGCACATAATCGGCACACCTTCCAACAAAAATGCACGATTCTTTTTCAGCTAGTTTTCGGATAATCTCGCTCTGAATTTGAAAAATGTTTTCGTTACTCAGAAAATAGCCGGTATAAATTTGGTCGATTAACGAAGAACGCATCCCAAACATACCGCCAAATATGCTGTGACTGTCTTTTTCATCTGCTTTTTCAAAAAACTCTTTTCCCAGTCCGCTTTCTTCCGAGGCAATCTCAATCAATTCCCGGTCGTAAAACGTAATTCCGAGTTGCTTGGCCAGCTTTTGCCCAATTTCGAGGCCTCCGCTACCTATCTGTCGCCCAATGTTTATGTGGAATTTTTGTGTCATGTTTCGTTTTCCAATGTTTAAAACTACTTACTTTTTTTGTTTTTCTTATACTCCAGGTAAAGAAGATAGCCTGCATTTAAACTGGCAAGTAAGTCGGCAGTTGGCATGCTCATCCACACGCCTTTTACACCAAAAAACGAAGGCAGGATAAGCAGAGCCGGCAGTAAAAACAGCACCTGGCGGGTAAGCGAAAGGTAAATGGCTTTTCCTGGTTTGCCAATACTTTGAAAAAAGTTGGATGTTACCATCTGAAAACCAACGATTGGGCCGGTTATAAAAACGGTTCTTATACCAATAGCAGCAATGTCAATCAGATCTTTATCGCGGGTAAATATTGAGGCCACTGCATGAGGAAAGAGTTCGCCCACCAGAAATCCAATCGACATAACGCCTGTTGCTAGTAGTATGGTATGGGTTAACACTTTTGTTACCCTATCAGTTTGTTGTGCACCGTAATTGTAACCGGCAATAGGCTGCATACCCTGATTTAAGCCCATAACAACCATTGCAAACAAAAACATTAGCCGGTTGATAATGCCAAAAGCGCCAACAGCAAGGTCTCCACCATGGCGCGAAAGGCTTTGGTTGATAATGATGACAATGACAGATGCCGCCACATTCATAGAAAATGGCGAAACACCAATAGCAAGTGAATCAAGTACGATTTTACGTTTTAGCGAGAATGTATTTTTCTTGAGGTGAACAAGGCTGTTTTTATTGCTGAAAATCTTGATTTGCCACAATAACATCGATGTTTGCGAAAGCACGGTTGCAATAGCAGCTCCACGAATACCAAGGTTCAGCCCATAAATAAAAATAGGCGTGAGGATTGCATTAATTATAACGGACAAAATAGTAGTGGTCATTGCTTTTTTAGGCTCTCCAATGGCTCGAAGAAGCGCATTCAATCCCAGGTACATGTGCGTAACCAGGTTTCCGAGCGAAATAATCACCATGTAGTCGTGCGCATACGGAAGCGTATCTTCACTGGCACCAAAGAAATACAAAATCGGATCGAGAAATGACAATACAATTACCGAATAAACGATTCCGAGAATGATATTTAGTACAAATACGTTCCCGAGTATCCGATTGGCTGTTTTGTAATCTTTTTGGCCCAGGCGCAGCGACATAAGCGTTGATGCTCCCACACCAACAAGCGAGCCGAATGCAGCACCCAGATTCATTAATGGAAAAGTGATAGCTAATCCTGAAATTGCCAGTGCACCAACTCCCTGGCCAATAAAAACACTGTCGGTAATATTATACAACGACGTGGCAGTCATGGCAATTACCGATGGAATTGCATACTGTAAAAGCAGGCGCCATACATTTTCGGTGCCCAAAGCCGTTGTCGATTTGTTTTGCTCCATATTCTTTCTCGGGTAAACTAAGCTTTGGAAATTAAGTAAAACGGGTTTAATAAGTACGCGAAATTACGCTTGTTTTATCAGAAAAAAAGGTAGAATTCGATTTATTCTGATTTGCGACACAATTCTTAATGTTTTCTGTTGATTCTGTTATGGAGCGAATTTAAAGAAATCAACAATTGAACGTTTGCGAATTAAAAATGGATTGTGCTGCAAAGTTGGGCAATTCGTCTATTTTTGTAGCAAAATATTCATTCATGATCTGCTTTTTTGAAGACTACTCACTAAAAGAATACAATACTTTTGGTATTGATGCCAAAGCCAAATACTTTTTTGAATTTACCGATCCGGTTGATCTACACATTTTTCTGAACGATAATCAGAGTTGGAAGAATGAAAAACTGATTGTGTTGGGAGAGGGAAGTAACATCCTTTTTCTTGATGATTTTGATGGTTTGGTAATTCACCCGAAAGTCCCGGGGATTAAAACGGTAAACGAAGACCGTAATAATTACTGGGGAGAAGTTGGAGCCGGCGAAAACTGGGATGAGTTTGTCGATTTTGCAGTTACTTATAATCTTGGTGGAATTGAAAACCTGTCGTTGATTCCCGGAAAAGTTGGAGCTGCACCTGTACAAAATATCGGTGCTTACGGACAAGAGGTGTGCAGCGTAGTGGAGAAAGTAATTGGTTACGATCTTGAAAAGCAAATACCGAGTGAGTTTTCGGCCGAAGAATGCCATTTTGCATACCGCGACAGCATTTTTAAAAGCTACCTCAAGAATAAATTTATCATAACTTCAGTAGTGTTTCGCCTCGAAAAATTTCCTGAATTCAATCTAAAATACGGACAGCTCGAACAAAAGGTAAACGAAAAAGGCGATCCAACTTTGCAATCTATTCGCGAAGCTGTTATCGAAATTCGAAATTCGAAACTTCCGCAGGTGACAGAACTGGGTAACGCCGGAAGCTTTTTTAAAAACCCTGTAGTTGATGCTTCTCTGGCAGAAAAGCTTAAAGCTAGATATGAAGATTTGCCTGTTTACAACACTCCCAGTGGTTTGGTAAAACTGGCTGCAGGCTGGTTAATTGAACGAGCCGGTTGGAAAGGAGTACGAGAATGCAATGTTGGCGTTCACGATAAACAAGCGCTCGTTTTAGTCAATCACGGAAATGCAACAGGAAAAGAAGTCTGGGATTTTTCGGAAAAGATAAAGAATTCCGTATCAGAGAAATTTGGCGTAGAGCTTGAGCGGGAAGTGAATTGTATTTGATTTTTTATCGATTCCTGACCTCAGAGAGTACGAGTTTATACAACTGTGCAGCTACATCCTCAATATTTAATCTAACTTCGGGTTTAACGGCTTTTAAGGCAAAACGTGGCATTATTGGTGAAGTTGCATGACAAGGGTTTTGAACGATTGTCATTCCTCCAAATTCTTTTATTGTCTTTAATCCGTTGGCACCGTCAGAATTTGCCCCGGTAAGCACTATCCCAATAAGCTGATTTTTGTAGATCCAGGCAGCAGTTTCAAAAAGTATATCAATTGAAGGCCTTGAGAAATTTAGTTTTTTTTCAACCGATAAAGAGAAGATGTAATTATCTTCAACCTGAAGGTGGTAGCCGGGAGGGGCAAAATAAACAAAGCCCGGAAGTATTGGTTCATTTGCTTCGGCTTCTTTAACTTCCAGTTCGCAGATATCGTTCAGGTGGTTAATAAAAAAATCATTGCTGTGTTCGCCTACGTGCAATACAATTATCACCGGGATTGGAAAATCCTTTTTCAGTTCTGGCAAAATTGTTTTCAATGCTTCAAGTCCGCCATAAGAGGTGCCTATTACAACAGCCCGGTACATCAGATTATTTTCTTTTTGAATATTTTTTGTTTTTGGTCAATGATGTCAAATTTATTCTCAACGCTGGTAAATTTCAAACTTTCTTTGGTGCCCAAACACAATATTCCAGATGGGGTGAGGCTTTCGTGGAAAAGATTTAGCACTTTATCCTGCAGTTGTTTTTCAAAATAGATCAATACATTTCGGCACAGGATAAGGTTTACTTCTGCAAAAACACTGTCAGTTACCAGGTTATGGTCAGAGAAAACAATTCGGTTCGAAAGCATTTTGTCAAACATAACCGATCCGTACATCGAGCTGTAATAATCTGTTAATTTTCTTTTGCCGCCTGATCTCAGGTAGTTATTCTCATACTGTTGCATGTCAGACTTCTGATAAACAGCTTCTTTTGCAATTTTAAGAACCTTCCGGTTAAAGTCGGTAGCATAAATCTGGCAACGATCTAACAAGCCTTCTTCGTGGAGAAGAATTGCTAAAGAATAAACTTCTTCGCCGGTAGCACATCCGGCATGCCAGATCTTAAAAAAAGTATAGGTTTTTAATTTAGGTACAATGTTTTCGCGGAACGACAGGTAAAAGTCCGGATCACGAAACATCTCTGTAACATTAATAGATAATTCATCCAGAAACTCTCTGAAAAAGTCGGGTTCTCGAAGAACTTTGTTTTGCAAATCGGTAACTGTTTGCAGGTCTTTCATTCCAAGAAAGTTGAGCACCCTCCGTCTAACATGCGCTTTGCTGTAATTTCTGAAGTCATATCCGTATTTTAGGTAAATGCCTTCAAAAAGCAGCTTTAGCTCGATGGCCAATAATTCGGTATCAAAATCATAATAATCATTCATAATTCTCCGAATGCTCATTTGTCTTAACTTTTAACGCTTCCTCTAATATTGTTAAAAGTTCTTTTTCTGAAAACGGCTTGCTTAAAAAGTTATTCATGCCGGATGTGATACAATCGTTTTTTCCCTTGTTTAAAGAGTTGGCAGTAACAGCAGCAATATATGCTACAGGAAAGTTTGTATTTTCTTTTTCGTAGTTACGAATCATCGCAGTAGCCTCTAATCCATCTTTTTCCGGCATTTGCATGTCCATGAAAATTATGTCATATTGATTGGCGATGTGCATGTCGTAAGCTTCTTGTCCGTTTTGGGCTATATCGCAAGTATATCCTAATTGTTTTAGCGATAAGCCGAATACTTTTTGGTTAATCAGGTTGTCTTCTGCTACCAGAATCCTAATATTTTTAGGAAGATGGTAATGCAATTCTTTTTCTCCTTCTTCTAAGGTAGACTTTTTTAGGGTGATTCTAAAATAAAATTCAGAGCCTTTTCCTTCTTCACTAACTACATTGATTTCACCGTTCATTAGGTTAACCAGGTTTTTAGAGATTGCCAGCCCTAAACCTGTTCCGCCATAGCGTCTTGACATCGACGATTCCGTTTGATGGAATTCTTTGAAAAGCACCTGTTTGCCATCTTCAGAAATTCCGATACCTGTATCTATTACCCGAAACAGAATTCGCGAGGCTTGATTGTATTCATCAATTAGTTCAACGCGGATTTCAACTTTGCCCTGATGTGTAAATTTGATCGCATTATTGGCAAGGTTCATCAGTATTTGGCTAATACGCAAAGGGTCGCCACAAAGAACAGAGGGGACATTTTTATCAATTATATAACTAAAATTGATTCCTTTTTCCTCTGCTTTAAATCTTAACAACTGGTACACGTTTTCAACCATTTCTTTTAGTTGAAAGCTAATCGATTCAAATTGGATTTGTCCTGATTCAATTTTCGAAAAATCGAGAATATCGTTTATGATTGACATCAGATTTTCACCCGATTTGGCGATAATATTAACCAGATCTTCTTGTTCGCGGTTGAGTTCTGTTTTTTGCAGAAGTCGGGATAAGCCGATTACTCCATTTAGCGGAGTCCGAATTTCATGCGACATATTTGCCAGAAACATGGATTTCACGCGTGTAGCTTCTTCAGCTTTGTCTTTGGCAATTTTTAAATTCACATTGGCGTCTTCCATCTCGCTCAACAAATGATCGAGCTTATTTCGCTGAATATAAAGATCGAGAAAGATCCTTACCTTTCCGCGCAGTATATCGGGGATAACCGGCTTGGGAATAAAATCAACAGCACCGGTTTCAATTCCTTTTATAATATGTAAATCGCTTTGGTGGATTGCTGAAACAAAAATAACCGGTAAGTATTTGGTTTTCTTTCGTTGGCGCATTAATTCCAGCGTTTCATACCCGTTCATTTCGGGCATTTGTACATCCAGGATAACCAGCGCAAACTCTTCTTTCATACTAAGTTTTAGTGCCTCGGGACCCGACATGGCTCGTACGATCTTTATATCAAAATCGTCAAGAATGGATTCAAGGCTAATCAGGTTTTCTACTAAGTCGTCGACAATAAGTATTTGAGGTGTGATTGTATCAGTCATCTATTTAATTTTTTCAAACTAATTGTTATACAGCCAAATTTTCAGCATCGGAAATAATTTTTCCTCGCTCAGGGGTTTGGATAGGTAATCGTTGGCTCCGTTTCTCAGCGCATTTTCATGATCTTCTTTCATGGCTTTCGCTGTTAAACAAATAATAGGTATATCTTTTATTTCTTCTGTTTGGCGAATAATTCGCATTGCTTCGTAACCGTCCATTACGGGCATCATAACATCCATCAGAATCAGGTCGAAATCCTGGTTATTCTTTAAAATATCGAGTGCCGATTGTCCGTTGTCTGCTTCAAAAACTGTCATTTCTCGTTCTTCAAGCATTTGTCCTAAAGCAAAAACATTACGAATATCGTCGTCAACAACAAGTATCTTTTTCCCTTTAAAAATTGAATCGTCACTGGCCAATGCCGGTTTCGACTTTATTTCGGGAGTATTTTTTGTAACCTGGTGCAAAAAGAGGGTTACTTCGTCCATCAGGCGTTCGTCCGATTTTAAGCCTTTTAAAATAATTGTGTTGGTATAGCTCTCAAGTTCCTTCACCTCTTGCTGACTCATTTCTTTGCCGGTGTAAACAATTACTTTCGGTATAGTTATGTTGTTGGATTTAAGTTTCTCTAAAAGTTCTTTCCCTGAATAGTCGGGCAATCCCAAATCGAGAATGATGCAATCGAAAGAGTCATTGCTCATTAACTGATAAGCTTGTTCCGCTAATTCGGCTTCAACAATTGTTAGATCGAAATCAAACAGCAATGTTTTAATCAATTCCCGGGTTTGAAGGTTGTCTTCAATAATCAGCATTTTCTTTAAAGAGCTGTTGAAATGTTTATCTAAGGATTTTAGTGCATCGGAGAACTCAGTTGTTTCCAGTGTTTTTAATTCCGATTGTTCTTCGTCAATATCTTGCTCAATGGGGCTGATCACATGAACCGGAAGTTTTCCCAGTAGTTTGTGATTCTTTAATCTCAAGTAGTCCTGACGGTTGCTGGCAGTCAGCTCCACAGCAAGCATAATGGCTTTAGGCTTATATTTTTCGGCCAGAACTATTCCATCGCGTATGCTTGCAGAAACAATAACTTTGTATTTCTTTTCCCGTACCTGCTGCATTAGTTTTTGTGCCTGTTCTTTTTGGGGATGGATAATCAAAACTATTTGTCCATCTTCGGTTTTATCACGGTCGTCTTCTAAATATGGAGTTGTTGTTTGCTGCAACTTACTGGGCTTGGTTTCTTCTTTAGACGTTTTTACTTCAGGTTTAGGCGTTTCTATACTGAGTTGATCAGAAGAAGTTTGTTGATCATTTTCAACCGGGAGATACACATAGAACGATGATCCCTGGTTAACAATACTTTCAAGCTGAATTTCGCCTCCCAACATTTTTATTAGTTCGCGTGAGATGGAAAGGCCCAGACCTGTTCCACCAAATTTCCGCGATATGCTTCCGTCAGCTTGCTGAAATGCTTCAAAAATGAGTTCAAGTTTTTCTTCCGGTATTCCAACCCCTGTATCAGATATTTTCAAACAACAGGTGTTTTTGTTGGTCAAATCTTGTGACCTGAACTTTGTTTCTTCCGGAGTAGGAATAAACTCTACTTCAACTTTACCTTTTGTGGTAAATTTCAATGCATTTGAAACCAGGTTTTTTACAATCTGCATTAACCGGTAACGATCAGTAACCAATTTTTGTGGGAAAGCTGGATCGATTTTTACATCAAAAACAAGGCCTTTGTCCTCTGCCAATGCATTAAAGCCCATCAGAATTTCATCTTGCATGTCGGTAGCAAGAACATCTAAAAACTCAATGTTCATTTTTCCCGATTCAATTTTAGATAAGTCAAGAATATCGTTGATGAGATGAAGCAAATCAGATCCGCTTTTGTAAATTATTTTCGCCGACTGTACCTGGTCGGGAGTTAAGTTCCCTTTTTTATTACTGCTTAGTAAATTTGATAGGATTAACAGACTATTCAGAGGAGTACGCAACTCATGAGACATATTCGCCAGAAACTCAGATTTGTACTGACTGGCTTGTTGCAATTCATTGGCTTTATTTTCGAGTTGTTCCTGGGTTTCTGTTAACTTCTTGTTTTTTATGCTAATATCTTCTTTTTGAGCTTCCAGTTGGCGGGTGCGTTCTTCCAGTTCTTCGTTAGCTACACGGAGTTCTTCTTGTTGGACCTGTAATTTCTTTTCGCTTTCGGTGAGAACTTTAGCATGTTCAGTCAGCTCTTCATTGGCAACCCTCAGTTCTTCCTGCTGAACCTGCAATTCGCTTGCCTGATCTTGTGTTTCTTTAAGCAGGTCGTTTGTTTTTATTCTGCTCACTGCCGAACTCAATTTGACTGCAATTATTTCCGAAACCGGATTCAGGAATTCCAATTCAATGTTTGTGTATTCGTGAATTGACGACAATTCAATTACTCCAACCAGAATATTGTTAAATACCAGAGGAACAATAACAATCTGTTTGGGTTTGTAGCTGCCGGTAGCTGAAAAGGTGGAATATAAATCTTCGGGGATATCAACAAGTGTTTTTATTTGTTTTGATTTGGCAGCTTGACCGACAATCCCTTCATTTAATTTTATAGACTTATTTGCATTAGCGGAATCAATGCCTAAATAACTTAATAGTTCAAGTTGTTGCCGGGTGCTGTTAAAATAATAAATTCCCCCCAACTGAGAGTGCAATAATTCGGTTAAGAAAGCCAGAGACTGCTGGGCTATTTCTTCAAGCGAGTCGTTGCTATTTAACTTTTCATTTATGGTATTAATTCCAGTTTTATGCCAGTTTTCCTGTGCGAATTTCTCATGAGATTCTTTTAGCTTTTGAGCCATTTTATTAAGCGCGATACTCAACTCGTCTTCTTCCGAGTGTGGAGTTATCTGGCTGCTGTAATCGCCACCGGCTACTTTCTTTGTGTATTCAATTATTTCGCGGAAACCATTTTGCAACCTGCGAAAGGATTCAGCCAGTTCGCCTATTTCGTCTTTTGAATCGATGGCAAGATCTGTTTTTAGGTTACCTCGGGCAATAATACTGAATTGCTTAACCATTTCTCGCACGGGAACAGTAATAGATGTGGAAATGTGGTAGGAAATGTAACCGACACTGAATAATAAAGCCAGAACGATCAGAATAACACCAATATATAACAGGCGGTTGACAAAACTGCTGAGTTCATTAATTGCCGTTGCAAAATCCTTATAGAATAAGCGCATCTGGGCAAGCTTTTCTTCCAACGTAATGTCCAATTCACCACTAATAAGATTATGATTACGTATTTGATTTTCAATACTTGTTCCAAGCTTGTAACCTTCAAGTGCAATTTGCTGTGCATGAATCAATTCTTTAGGCCTTATTTTGCTCATTAGTTTAAGCCTGCCTGCCATTAATTCTGCATTCGCCCGTTTATAGTCGTATGCCTCTTTATAATGATGATAAAGCGTATCGCTAAATTCTTTTATTGAAAGCTTATTTAGCTGATCAAAACTGCCAAAAATGTAAGACATTTGATTGGCTTGTTCAATTTTGCTTAAAGCTTGATCGCGCATTGCTTCTTCGTGGGTCAGCTCGAATCGGTATAAGTCTTCAATACCTCCTTGAAAGGTGAGGTTGTGGATACGTTCGGCGTTTATGACCATACTTAGTGTTTTGCCGGTATTGTAAAAGTAATTTGAAACTATGCCAAGGAGGATTAAACTTAAAAATGGGAAAATACTTAAAAACCGCAATTTGAGGCGGATTTTAAGATCATTAAACTTAAACATGGGCTTGCTAATTGATTTTTAAACAAAAATAGATAATGATTCGCAACTTGAACCTTTCTAAGCAGGTAAGTTTTAACAAATTATTATTTAGATAGTATAACCTGCCCGGGGATCAATTATTGGAATATAGAATAGATAATAATTGTCAGCTATTTAAAAATCTTGTTCTTATTCAGAGCCGCACGGTATTTTGCAGCATTTCGGTTATGTTGCGCCTGCGTAGCTGCAAAATTGTGATAACCCGAAAAATCTTCTTTGGCACACATAAAAATGTACTTGTGCTTTTCATAGTTTAACACGGCATCAATCGAAGTAATAGATGGAAAGCAAATCGGACCAGGTGGCAGTCCGGTGTGTTTGTAAGTATTGTAAGGCGAATCGATTGCAAGATGTTTATTCAGTACACGTTTTATTGTGAAGTCGCCAACAGCGTATTTTACTGTGGGGTCTGCCTGTAGCGGAATGCCACGTTTTATCCGGTTTACATAAAGTCCGGCTACTCGTTGCAATTCTTCTGATTTTGCGGTTTCGCTTTCAACTATTGATGCTAGAATCGAAATTTCCACCGGCGATAATTCCAGCTGCTTTGCTTTTTCCTTGCGCTCTGAACTCCAGAAACGCTCGTATTCCTGGTGCATACGTTCGGCAAAACCATCGGCCATGGTTGTCCAGTACATCTGGTAGGTGTTCGGAATAAACATACAGCGAAATGTTTCGGAGTTAAATCCCCAATCCTGTATTTGTTTCTTGTTAGAAAAAAGGTTCAGAATCGATAAAGAATCGGCCCAAATGTAAGAACTTACTTTTCCTGCTAATTCTTCTTTTACACGAATATTGTTGAACGTTACATTCACCGCATCCTGCGCACCGCTGCGTAGCTTGTTTACCAGCGCGTTGGTTGTCATATTCTTAGGCAAAACGTAACGGCCGGGCTTTACATTGCCCGTAAAGTCTTTCTTTTTGGCTACCCACGAAAAAGCATTCAGGTTATCAAGTACTTCATTTTTTTCTAGTTTCGAAACCAGCTTGTCGTAATCCGTATCTTTATCAATTAAAAGTACGTATTCAGATTTTACGTTAGGTTCGAAAATAAAGCGGTATAACTGGTAAGCGCGCGCGCCAACTATTACAAATGCAATGGCAAATACGATGATAATTATCTTACCTACTTTTGGAAATGTCATTGCTCTGCTTTTCTGCTCAAGTGCCATATTAGAGATTTTAAATCGTGTTCAAAGATAAAATTCTTTCGCAGACCTTTCAATCCGATCAGTCTGTTTTCAATCTCTCTGCCACCTAACATTTCCTTAACTATGCATCTAAATAAGCTGCATAGTTTGAGTGAACAAACGTATTAAGGTTAAAATCACTATTTTTGGGCGTAATTCAGAAAAATCAAAAAAACATGCTAAAAGTAAACCTTGCAAAAGATATTTACTACTTGGGTTTTAACGATCGTCGTACCCATTTATTCGAAAATATATGGCCAATTCCATACGGAGTTTCTTACAACAGTTACCTGATTGTGGATGAAAAAGTGGCTTTGGTTGATACCGTTGAACGTGCTTTTATCGACGATTATATCGATGAGATTGAATCGATTATTGGCGACCGCGATGTCGATTACCTGATTATTAATCATATGGAGCCCGATCATTCAGGCGCATTAAAAGCAATTGTACATCGTTATCCGAATATTACGCTGGTGGGTAACAAAAAAACCTTTGGTTTTGTAGAAGCCTACTATATGAATCCGACGAATACTTTGATGGTTCATGACGATTATGTGCTGGACTTGGGAAAGCATAAGTTGCAGTTCCAGATGATTCCGATGGTGCACTGGCCTGAAACAATGGTAACTTACGAAGAAACCAACAAAATTCTGTTTTCGGGCGATGCGTTTGGAAGCTATGGAACATTGGATGGTGGAATTTTCGACGACGAGATTAACCTTGAATTTTACGAGGTTGAGGTAATGCGCTATTTTACCAATATTGTAGGTAAATATTGTCCGCATACACAACGTGCTATAAAAAAACTGGCTCCGCTCGATATTAAAATGATTGCGGCAACTCATGGTCCGATTTGGCGAAGTGATTTAGATTGGATTTTGACACGTTACAACAAATGGAGTTCGTACGATTTAGATTGCGGTTGTGTAATTGTTTACGGATCGATGTACGGCAATACCAAGAAAATGGCCGAAACCATTGCGCGTCAGTTGGCCGTTCGCGGTATTAAAAACATTCGCGTTTACGATGCATCCAAAACGCATTCGTCGTACATTATTAACGACATATTCAAATACAAAGGTTTTATTGTGGGAAGTGCAGCCTACAATAATGCCATGTTTCCGAACGTGGAAACGCTGCTGACTACTGTTGAACACATGGCACCGAAAGACCATTATCTTGGTATTTTTGGTAACTATTCGTGGAATGGCGGCGGTGTGAAAAACCTGAAAACATTTGCCGAAAATATCAAATGGGAAATGGTTTACGAGCCTATTGAAGAAAAAGGTAATATGAAGTTAAACACACGCGAAGAATTAATTGGGCTAGCCAATGCAATGGCCGATAAACTTTTGGCCGACAAAAAGGAATAGACTTTCTATCTAAAATACAGGAAGGCTGTCCGTTATTTTTCGGATGGCCTTTTTTTAGCTACAAATTTTATGGAATCCCCAATGTTTGCAAATGTTTTACCTTGTGGTAATTTAAAGTTGCTTTAATGCATTCTTTTAACTCGGGAACAGGAATTTTCTGATTTATATGGAATACGATTGCCCGCGTACCTTCGTACTGAAACTTTTGATCAAAAACCAAACGAAAAGTATCGATCAAACGAGTTGTACATTGAAAATACATGGCATATTGCTGAGGTGTTTTTTCCTTCCAATCCATACGTAAAGTACTTCCGTTTTTGGTTAAAAAACTTGGTTCGCCCCATTTTAGTGTTTCTTCCAAATAGTCAATTCCCTCGATTTCTTCTGCGGTTTCAATAACAAGTTCTCTAAGAAATTGCATTTTATTTCGTACAGTTTCCGGATAACCGGAGAAAACTTCATCAATTTTCGGATTTGATTTTATTTGGAGTTTTTTCATCGTTTCAATGTTTTACAATTTACAAATTGAAACCCATTTTTATACCCGCCAATATCATATCAGTACCCATAATAGCAAGAATAAGCCCCATTATTTTACCGACAACAGTGATAAGGTTATGCCCTATTTTGTTTACAATACGCTCGCTTAACGAAAATGCCATGTAAGTCAGAAAAATCATAATCGCAAAAATTACGATAACAATGCCCATTTTTAAGTAACCCGCATCAGTTACATTGTTCATGGCGGTAACAATTGTTCCGGGACCTGCAAGTATTGGGATAGCTAATGGAGAAATGGCAACGTCTTCCGAGCCTTCGTTCATTTTATGGCCATGGATAGCCGATTTTTTCGACATCAGCATTTCAAAACCTACATAAAAAATAAGAATGCCGCCCGTAATTTTAAAAGCAGGGATGGTAATTCCGAAAAGTTCGAAAATATATTTGCCGAGTATTACGAAAGCTGTAACAATAATAAAAGCCGTAACAGCTGCTTTCCTGGCAATTGCTTTTTGTGTTTTGTTGTCGGCATTTCCAACAAGTCCCAGGAATATTGGTGTGTTGGCGATAGGATTCATAATGGCAAAAAAGCCGGTAAATACTGAAAGCGAGAATGTAAGTAAATTCGTGTCCATCAAAAGGATTTTCAGAGTTTCCCTCAAAATTATCAAAAATAGGGGATGATCTTATTTTTTAGTAGGTTATTTCTGAATAGAAAACTACACAAAGCGCTTAAGCCCTTTTCTGTCTATCTTGTCATTTCCTGTGCGAGGCAGTTTATCGGTAAAAACAATAGCTTTTGGCTGCTCGTATTTCGAAAGCAACCTTTGATAATTTGTTGCGATGTTCGTTTTCAATAGTTCACTAGAAGATCCTTCAATTATCAAAATCAACTTTTCGCCCAGTAGATTGTCAGGAACAGAACTTATTGCAAAAGGGAGTGAAATGCTATTTTCCAGCTTTTTTTCAATTTGCTCGGGTAAAAATTTTATCCCTCCTGAAATAATAACATTATCGGCGCGGCCAAGTACTTTAAAGGTTTTGGCGTCTTTTAGTTCTCCTAAGTCATTGGTTTCGATGAAGCCATTTTCAAGCCCCGGCATTTTTATTCGAATGCAGCTTTGCTCGTTTAAATCCACCGAGATTCCTTCCAAACAATGGTAGTAATCATCGTGCTTGGTGCTATTGATTTGTCGCAAAGCAATGTGAGTAGCGGTTTCAGTCATAGCATAACTCGAATAGCAAAGTGTATTTACCTGCTGAAGTTTGTTTTCAAGCGGCTGTGGAACTGCCGACCCGCCAATAAGCAAATGTTCCAGATTCCATTCGTTTCCAAGTTGAAATAGCTTTTCAACCTGATTAACCACCATTGCCGCAAATTTGAACTGTTGCGTTTGCAGAAAGCTAAAATCGGATGATGGATCAACAAGATGCAAATCAAGTTCGCCAACAAGTGCTCTGACCAACATTAGTTTTCCGGCAATATAGCGACTTGGCAGGCAATGCAAAATACGATTGCCTTGTTTTAAATCGAAAAAATGAATAGTTCGCGCAGCGCTTTCGGCTACAAACGATTTTTTAAGCTCAATACGTTTGGGAACTCCGGTACTCCCGGAAGTTTGCACTTTTATCGTGTCTTTATCATTGTACCACTCATTCAGAAATTCAAAAAACTCCTGTTCCCAACCGTTTTTGCTGCTCTGTTTCAGCAGCGTTTCAATGTTGCATGGATGTCCGTTAACAAGGATATGTGATGGAAACAGGTTCATTTACATTCCAAACTTTATACTGGGATTAAACCAAAGTTTTTCGCCCCTGATTTCGAGCGGCGATTCAATGTTATTGGAAAATAGTTGCCCGGTTCCGAGCCCCTGGTGAATTGTCGGGTTTTTAGTAAACGTCCATTGCGCAATTGCATTCAGTCCAATGTTCGACTCCAGGTAAGAAGTAATCCACCAATCAATTCCCCGTTCATTTGCCAGTTTAATCCACTCATTGCAGCCCGAAAAACTGCCGTGCAAACTGGGTTTCAGAATCAGGTATTGTGGTTTTATCCGATCGAGTAGTTCCTTTTTTTCTGCTTTCGTATGAATTCCGATCAACTCTTCATCGAGTGCAACCGGAAGCGGTGTTTGGCTACAAATTTGCGCCATTTCTTTTGTGTTTCCGGCAGCAATGGGTTGTTCAATCGAATGAATATTCAATTCTGCTAAAGCCCTAAGTTTATACATCGCATCTTCGGGTTTAAAAGCTCCGTTGGCATCTACCCGAAGTGTTATTTGCTCCGGTGTAAAACGCTGCCGAATGCTTTTTAGCAACTGCAGCTCTTGCTCAAAATCTTTTGCCCCAATTTTTAGTTTGATGCAATGAAATCCATGTTGCAGCTTTTCCTTAAGCTGACTTTGCATTGCGTCAATTTCATCCATCCAAATCAGGCCGTTGATAAGAATTCCAGTTTTTCCTTCTGTAAAAGCAGACGGAAACAATAGGTGTTTGCCGCCGTTTTTCAGATCAATTAAAGCTGTTTCTAAGGCAAATAAGAGGGAAGGGAAGTTGAGTAGTAACGATTTGTCCTGAATGTATCTTTCCGGTTCGGCGCAAAGCTCAGGAATCAGCTGCTCAATTTCTTCGTTAGTTTCGATACTGAGTCCGGGAATTGGTGCACATTCACCAAGCCCTGTTTTTCCGTTTTCTTCCAGAAACAAATACCAAACAGTTCGGGTATTCATCGTGCCTCGCGAAGTAGTGGCTCGCTTTTTAAAATGAAGCTCATATTTCAGAAACCGTGCTTTCATGTTGAAATGATTAGTCCGATGGAAAATAAAAGTGTAAATGCGAGTGTTTGTAAAGCCAGACGCTTTAAAAACGGATCAAGCAAACGGTTATTTTTTATTCGGAATATTCTGATCAGATCAATAAAAAAAGCGGGAATAACCAGCAGGAAAAGCCACTGCCACGGCGATTTCTGGTATTGAAAAGTGAAAATAATTGTACCAAGCGCGCCGGTAATAATTAACAGTGTATGGTAAATACGGCTGGCTTTGTGGCCGAGTTTTACAGCCAATGTAATTTTCCCAGATTGCTTGTCGTTTTCCACATCGCGCATATTGTTGAGGTTTAATACGCCCGTGCTGAAAGCGCCAATGCTAATTGCCGGAAGCACAATTGCCGATTCAATTTTGTTTGCCAGCAAATAGAAAACACCAATAACCGGAAGCAGGCCAAAGAACAGAAACACCGACAAATCTCCGAGGCCAACATAGCCGTAAGAACGTTTTCCGGCGGTGTAAAAATAGGCGGCCAACAATGAAAGGATTCCCAGCCCAATAAATACAAAAAATGCGAGCGGACTGTGATGCCAGGTTCCGAGAAATACGAGTAGAATTCCCAAAACAAAACTTAATCCGCCCACGGCAATCATTCCGGTTTTCATTTCGCCAACCGTTATCTCACCGCCTTGCATGGTTCGCGTAGGCCCTAATCGCTGGTGGTTATCCGTTCCTTTTTGAAAATCGCCATAATCGTTGGCAAAATTCGAAAACACCTGTATTAATGTCGCTGTGACTACCGCAAGCACAAAAACCACAAAATTGAAGGCATGAAAAAACGCAGCGAGTGCCGATCCCATCAGGATGCCCGACAATGCCAGCGGCAAAGTGCGTAGCCGTGCTGCTTTTATCCAACTTTTAGGTGTTGCCATACTTGATTCAGGATGCTAGATATTTGATATTAGATTTTTGATACTCGGAACTCGCGGCTCATTGCTCGCAGCTTTCTTACGGAAACTTCGGATATTTTTTGAAATCGGGTTTACGTTTTTCAAGAAATGCATGCTTGCCTTCCTGCGCTTCTTCTGTTAAATAGTAGAGCAGCGTGGCGTTCCCGGCAAATTCCTGAATTCCGATTTGTCCATCGAGTTCGGCATTTAAACCTAATTTTAGCATGCGGAGTGCCAGCGGGCTATGCTCCTGCATTTTTTGTGCCCAGGCAACTACTTCGTCTTCCAGCTGGTCGAGCGGTACTACTTTGTTTACCAAGCCCATTTCCAATGCTTCGGCAGCCGAATACTGGCGACACATAAACCATATTTCGCGAGCTTTCTTTTGTCCAACTACGCTTGCAAGGTATGATGAGCCTAGCCCGGCATCAAAGCTGCCAACTTTTGGCCCAGTTTGACCGAAAATCGCATTTTCACTGGCAATACTAATATCGCAAACTACATGCAAAACGTGGCCGCCGCCAATAGCGTAACCATTTACCATGGCAATTACCGGTTTGGGCATACTGCGGATTTGCTTTTGTACTTCGAGGATGTTTAGTCTGGGAATTCCGTTTTCGTCGATGTAACCACCTGTACCTTTTACGTTTTGGTCGCCACCCGAACAAAAAGCTTTGTCACCGGCACCGGTTAAAACAATTACATTAATGTGCTGGTCTTCGCGGCAAATATGCAAAGCATCGCTAATGTTGTTTACCGTTGTTGGCCTGAACGCATTTCGAACCTGTTCGCGGTTAATGGTAATTTTCCCAATTCCATCGAAATAGTCGAAGCTTATATCTTCGTATTCTTTTATGGTTTCCCAATTTCTACTCATCGTATATAATTTTATTGTTTTACAAATTTAAACAAGCCTCTAAAGGTTTGTGTATTCACTTCCGCATCGGTAAAAATTTCGAGCAGGGCAGGGGACTGCTGTTCATCAGAATAGAAAGCCTTCAAATTGTTTTGAAGTTCTTCGCTGTTTTCGGCATTGAAATAATCCAGCCCAAAAGTTTTGGCAATTCCTTCAGCTTTTACATTATTCTCGGTAAAAAAATGTTCGTAAAACGCTGGTGATTCGCCCGGGCCTTTTATCAAACTAAAAATGTTTCCACCGCGGTTGTTGATTACAATTACCCGCAGATTTTTACCAATGTATTTGTTCCAAAGCGCATTAGAATCGTAGAAAAACGATAAATCGCCCAGAATGATTGTATTTATTTTTGGAGATACAGAAGCAAATCCAACTGCTGTTGAAAGCGAACCATCAATTCCACTGGTTCCACGGTTTCCGTAATATTCCACGCCAGGTGTCGCTTCGGCAATTAAAGCGTAACGTACCGGAGAACTGTTTCCTAGATGAACAACAGAACCTTCGGGAATTGCATCTTTAAGTTGATCGAAAACAGTTAAGTCGCTCCAAGGCGATTGTGAAATATATTGATCGCGCAGTTTGTTGACTTGCGTTTCCTTGTTTTTCCAAAGCTGAAAATAGGTTGATTCTTTTTTGTCAACCTTTTCTGCTATTTGCTGAAAAAACGAAGATGTTTCCGTAGTTATCACTTTTGTAAGCGACTGGTAAGTATCGAAATGTTCGCTCGATAAACTCAAGTGCCAGTGCGCTTTGGGCTTATTCTTACGTAAAAACTGCTTTAGCGATTTTGAAACAAATTGGCCGCCAAATGAAATCAGTAAATCAGGCTGAAAGTTTTCCAAAGTATCGTTTAAAATAGAAGCCATAACAGCATCGATACTACTGCAAAAAACTTCAGAGTTTAAATTAGCCAGATGCTCTTTTAAAACTACAGCACCTGTTTTTTTAGCCAATTCAATGAGAACTGTTTCCAACTCGGGATTCGAATTCTGTTGTCCGGTAAGAATTAATATTTTTTCTACTTTATTGAACGTAGCGGCTAATTCATCTAGTTCAGAAGTGCTTGGAATCGTGTTTGTTTTTGCAACATTGATCGCCTTTGCTTCAGGAAGTTCTGTTTCAATTAAATTATGTAAAGGTTCTTCCAACGGAATATTAATATGAACCGGCGCCGGAGTTCCGGAAGTTGCCAGATTCAGGCATTCGTTTATTTCGCGAGCGGCAAACCACAGTTCTTTCTCCGATTCACCAAGTGGCAGGCTGATTTCTTTTTTGGTAAAATTGCTGTAAATACCTTTTTGCTGAATGCACTGACTTTCGGCCTGATCGATCCAGTATTCCGGGCGATCAGCAGTAAGTACAATTAGGGGGATGTTCAGATAAAAAGCTTCGGCAACAGCGGGGGCATAATTCAAAGTTGCAGTACCTGAGCTGCAAATCAAAACAACCGGTTTGTTTTTTGCCTGAGCAATTCCCATCGCAAAATAGGCAGCACTGCGTTCGTCAACAATGTTTCGACAGATAAACAGGCCGCTTCCGGCAAATGTATGAATCATTGGTCCATTTCGCGATCCGGGCGAAATTACGATATCTTCGATTTCTTTTGCCCGTAAAAGTGATGCAAGCTGCTGGACATGTTTTTTATCGGATAATGTCATTTTTGAACTGCTTCTATTGCCGACATCAAAGTGGCTGCTTTGTTATTGGTTTCTTCCCATTCCTGCTCGGGTACCGAACGGGCAGTGATTCCACCTCCGGAATACAGCATATATTTTTCGGGAATAATTTCCATGCAACGCAAATTTACAAATAATCTAACCGAATCGTTCAATTGCCATGGACCAAGAAAACCGGTGTAATACCTGCGGTCGTGTTTTTCAATGGTCGGAATAAAACGGTCGGCTTTCGATTTTGGGTAGCCACAAACTGCAGGAGTTGGATGTAATTCTGCTATAAAATCGCCCAGTTTGCTGGCGAGCTTTTTCTTCGAAAACTGAAAGCTGGTAAACAAGTGTGCTACTTTTCCGCTTTCAAGTGTTTCCGGGCCCCGGGTTGTGTACGGATGAATATTAAACTGGTAAAATACATCGAGCAAATAACGCGAAACAAAAGCTTGTTCTTCAATGTCTTTGGTATTCCACGCATAATCGTTTATCGAACGGCGTGGTTGAGTTCCGGCAAGCGAAACGGTTTCCATCGTTTTTCCCTGCGATTTTAACAGGATTTCAGGAGTTGCACCCATCCATAAGCCGGCTTTTGGAAGATTTACTGCATAAACAAAAGCATTTGGGGTTTGCTGCCGTAACTGGAAATACAATTCTCCAACGGATTCTTCCTTGCGATCAACCGGAATTATTCGTGAAATAATGGCTTTAGAAAGCTTTGTATTTTTTATGGCATCAACTGTTTGGCGGATATCTTCAAGATAATTGGCTTTGTCAATTACAAAATGTTCCTGAAAACGATGATTATTTATAGTACAGGTTGTCAGCTTGTCGATATCCAATTCGAGAATCTCGTCGATTCCTTTTTTATATACATCCGGCTTTAGCAAAATCAACGGAGTGCAATCACTTATTTTATAAGGAGCAAAAACAAAGCCTTCCTGCCCGTTTAAGCGGCTAAATTGTTCAGGATATAAATGTGCTTCTCCGCAAGATATTAGCAATTCCAGTTCGTTGTTGCCCGGCATCGACCAGATAGCAAAAGCACAATTTTTAGCAATAAGTTGATTAATTATACTACTTACCTTTTCTCTATTTGTCATTCCTTTCAGTAATCATATTTGTAACACGTACAGATGAAATCAAACGCCCCTCTTCGCTGCAAATGTCAACATTCCAAACATGAGTTTGTTTGCCCCGGTGAATGATTTTAGCGACAGCTTTTGCAGTGCCTTTACGCAAAACTCCTGTGTGATTTCCATTTACCTGAATTCCCAGTACGTCATATATTCTCAAATCAACAAGCAACATACTTCCTAATCCTGCAAGCGTTTCGCCTAAAGCAAGGTTTGCGCCACCGTGCAGAATTCCTCCCGGGCGTGAATTCTTTGACGATAATTGTAATAAACCTTCAACCTGGCCTTCGGCAATTTTTGTGATTTCAATCCCCATATTTCCAACCAAACTGTCTTTAACAGCTTCGTTGATGATAGATAAGGGTGTATCAAATGTTAGCAATGAAAAATCCATAATAATCAAGTAAAACTTGGTAAAAATAACGGATAGTTTTGGAAAAACGACAAATTGATATTTCCTTTTTCTGTAAGACTAAAGAAGGTGGTTGAGAATCCCGGTTATTAAAAGACATAATGTTTTGCAAAAAAAAATGTTTGATGCTTTCTTCTAGCGGATAATTCTGATAAATTTGGCGAATTACCTAAAAAAAAATATGAATAATGAACACTTCAAGAAGAGATTTCCTTTTTAAATCATCGGCCGGTGCAGCGGCGTTAATTAGTATTCCTACAATTGTTTCGAGTAGCGTTGGTAGCAAGAAAAAGCGGCAAAGTTCTTTTTTTGAAAGTGGAGACACTGTTTTATTTCAGGGCGACTCGATAACAGATGCGGGGCGCGAAAAACAGAGGGAATTGCCAAACAATGGATCGTCTTTTGGTGGCGGTTATGCATTTTTGGCTGCTTCGCATTTATTGAACTCATTTCCTGAAGAGAAGTTAACAATATACAACCGTGGAATTAGCGGCAATAAAGTTTATCAGTTGGCAGATCGCTGGGATAAAGATTGTCTGGATTTGAACCCTGATGTTTTAAGCATTCTTATAGGTGTTAACGATTATTGGCACAAACGTAATGGCAAATACGATGGTACCGTTGAAATCTACGAAAACGATTATATGAAACTGCTGGAGCGTACAAAAAAGGCATTGCCCGATGTGAAACTGGTGCTTTGCGAGCCTTTCTATGTGTTGGAAACCCGTGCTGTTGACGAAACATGGATAGAGCCAATGAAAAAATACCAAGCTGCGGCAAAGCGGGTTTCTGAAGTTTTCGATACTTTGTGGGTACCGTATCAAACTGTTTTTGACGAGGCCATAAAACATGCTCCCGGAACCTACTGGACTGCTGATGGTGTTCATCCGTCGATGGCTGGTGCACAACTAATGGCTGAAGCCTGGTTGAAAGTGGTTGAATAGTTAAAGCAGCGGTTTCAGAATGGCTTTCTTATAAAGAATAGTTTGCACTGCTCCGCGCATAAACATAAATAATAGCATTCCGAGCCAAAGCGCGTGGTTTCCTAATATTGGATTTAAGAAGTAATAGACCGGAGCGAAGAAGACAAAGGTCGAGATCAGCAATGTATTTCGCATCGCTTTAGAAGCTGTTGCCCCAATATAAATGCCATCCCAGATGTACGAAGCAAAACTCGCTACTGGTACCATAATTACCCATGGTAAAAATGCTTGTGCGCTTTCAATAACGTCGGTTTGCGATGTTAGTATTTTCAGAATAATATTTACTCCCGGTAAATAGAGCAGTGTAAATGCAAGTGCTAATCCAAAGCCCCAAATGAACAGCAGCTTCACTACTTTGCGTAATTTGCTAATGCTGTTCGATCCAATGTATTTTCCTACCAAAGCCTCGCCTGCGTAGGCAAATCCATCAATAAAGAATGAGAAGAAAAGCAATAGTTGAATCAGTAGGGAATTTACAGCCAAAACAGTATCGTTTATGCTGGCTGATTTTGAAGTAAAGAAGGTAAATACCAGTATAATACAAAAAGTACGGATGAATATATCGGTATTCACTTTAAAGAATTCTACCAATAATTTTACATCGGTAATAGCTTTTCGCGATATATCGTGCAACAGTCCACTGTATTTCTTCTTAAATAGGATTAAAGCTATTGCCAGTCCTACGTATTGTGAAATTGCAGTGCCTAAGGCAACTCCGTTCGAATTCATATTTAAGACAAACACAAAAATTACACTGAGAATAATATTTACCACATTAACCGCGATTGCAATTATCATGGGGTAACGTGCATTTTGCATGCCCAGAAACCACCCGCTGAAAGCAAAGAGGCTAAGTGCTGCCGGTGCTGCCCAAACCCGGATTCCAAAATAGTTCCGGGCTAATGTTTCCACATCCGGACTACCGCCTATTACTTTGAAACTGGCCCAAGCAATTGGTTTTTGTAGCAGTAATATTAAAAAACTGGCAAGCGCTACCACCAGTAGTGCGCGTGCGAGGATATTAATGCTTTTTGCATTGTCTTTTTCGCCATAAGCTTGCGCTGTAAAGCCTGAAGTGCTCATGCGCAAAAAGCTAAAACCCCAGTAAATAAAGTTAAAAATAACGCCGCCAAGTGCTATTGCTCCAATATAAACTTCCGAATCGAGATGTCCCATTAAAGCAAGATCTACCAGTCCTAACAACGGGATAGTTACGTTACTTACAATATTTGGAATGGCGAGCCGGAGAATTTTCTGATTCATCAGGATTGTTTTTTTAGAAGCATCAAAGGTAGAAGTTTTCAGGGGAACAAAAGATTAGGAATGTATTTAGCCGGCTTTTTTCTTCTTAGAGGCACGCTTACAGCAGGTTCTGCAAAGGCACTTAAATTAACGCATAAATATTATTTGTGTTGTCTATGAACAATAAAGGATTTCGATGTGTTTTATTGTTCGTAAGATTTGGAATAATTCTAAATAGCGTGTAAATTTGTTATTCAGAAATAAACATATTTAAATCTTTAAAAACAATTATACATATGTCATTTGAATTAGTAAAATTAGGATATAGTTACGACGCGTTAGAACCTCAGATTGATGCCAAAACAATGGAAATTCACCATACAAAACATCATGCGGGTTACACAAATAATTTAAACGCTGCAGTTGAAGGAACTGATTTGGCCGGAAAAAGTATTGAAGAAATACTTGCCGGAGTTTCTGGATCGTCAACAGCTGTAAGAAATAACGGAGGAGGTTTTTACAACCACAATTTATACTGGGAAGTAATTGCTCCAGGTGGTGCGCCTGCTCCTGAAGGAGTTTTGCTTGATGCAATTAAAGAATCCTTCGAATCTGTAGAAAAATTTCAGGAAGCCTTCACCAAGGCAGCTTTGACTCGTTTTGGGTCGGGTTGGGCATGGTTGATTCTTCAAAATAATAAACTGGTGGTTTCGTCTACGCCCAATCAGGATAATCCGCTGATGGATGTGGCCGAAGTTCAGGGAACTCCAATTCTGGGGATTGATGTGTGGGAACATGCATACTACCTGAATTATCAAAACAGACGTCCGGATTATGTGAATGCATTCTGGAATCTCATCAACTGGGATGAAGTCGCCAGGCGGTTTAAAGGTTAGTTGATTTTTGGTTTTTTCCCCGGGGCAGAGGCTCCGGGGTTTTTATTTCTAATACCCCCTGATTTTCTATTATCAAATTTTCCTTTTCTTAATTAACACTACTTTCGTTTTTCGTTTTGTCCCGAACAGTTTTTAGTTTTTGGATTTGAGCCTAATTAGTATATTTGATTGGTTCTAACAAAAACCAGATTATGAAAAAACTGCAATTGTTCGTCGTTTCAATGTTTTTCGTTTTAGCGGTATCAGCTCAAGACCAGGAACTCACCAAGACTGGCTGGAATTTTGGCGTTTTACCCACTATTACTTTCGATTCTGACCTCGGTTTTCAATACGGGGGATTGATAAATCTGTATCATTACGGCGATGGAAGTCGTTATCCGGCTTACGACCATTCCCTGTATTTCGAGATATCGAGGTATACAAAAGGAAGTGGAATTAATCGATTTTATTACGATTCTGATCGACTGATAGAAGGATTACAAACTTCTGTGGATATTAGCTTTCTTTCCGACCGCGCTTACGATTTTTATGGCTTTAACGGCTACGATGCGGTTGTAAATAAAGCTTGGTTTGACGATGAAGCTGCCGATTACAAAACGCGAATGTTTTATAAATACGACCGAAAGCTTTTTCGTTTTAAAGTTGATTTAATGGGCAATCTTGCTAACGAGAAATTTAAATGGATTGCAGGTGTAAACATGCTGAATTTTAAGTTGGGTTATGTAGATATTGATAAATTGAATAAAGGGCAGGATGATGAAGATAAATTGCCTTCGCATGCTGAGCAACCCGGTTTGTACGAGAAATATCAGGAATGGGGTATTATTACAGAGGAAGAAGCTGATGGAGGTTTTGTGCCTACTGTAAAAGCAGGTTTCGTTTACGATACACGAGATAATAAGCCAAATCCGATGAGCGGAATGTGGACTGAAGCTGTTTTACTTGGATCGCCGGAATTTTTGGGAGGAGACAATAATTTTCTGAAACTAAGTGTCATTCATCGCCAGTATTTTACAATTGTAGAGCGAGATTTATCACTGGCTTATCGTTTGGCCTACCAATCAACTTTGGCCGGAAATGTACCGTTTTATTATCAAACACAAATGATCACTTCGGTAATGAAAGGAGCCAGTTCTGAAGGGCTGGGAGGAGCGAACTCCTTGCGAGGTGTGCTTCGTAACAGGGTTGTCGGAGATGGTTATTTTCTCGGAAACCTTGAAGCTCGCTGGAAGTTTGCACGTTTTCAGTTTATTAATAATAATTTTTACTTAGGACTGAATGCTTTCGCTGATTTTGGCCGGGTTACCGGAAAAATCAAGTCTTTTGAGGGGACGCCCGTTATTATGACAAACGACGAAGATATTGACGATTATTACGCCCGAAATTCAGAGGAAATGCATTATTCTTATGGGCTGGGATTGCGCGTGGCTATGAATCAGAATTTTATTATCCGGTGTGATTACGGCATGGCTGCTGACAACCGGGATGGTGATTCGGGACTTTATATTGGGTTGAATTATTTGTTTTGAATAGCAGTAAAAGCTTAGTATTGTAATTTCTTAAAAAGCAAAATATGAGAAAGTTAGCCTGTGTTTTAGTAACTGTTTTTTTTGTTGGATTTTTATCATCGTGTAACTCCGGCAATAAAAGTTCGAATACAGATGAATTTGGAATCTCAAAAGATTCTATTGATCTGGCTTATAATAAACTTCAGAAATATATTGACGATGGCAAATTGGCCGGTATTTCTGTAATGGTGGTTAAAAATAACGAAACAGTTTTAAGAAAAGAATTCGGATACGCTGATATCGAAAATCAGAAGCCGATTGAAGACAATACTATTTTTCGAATATTTTCGATGACAAAGCCAATAACGGCAGCAGCTTTAATGACTTTGTACGATGAAGGAAAATTTCAGCTTGATGATGAAGTTTCAATGTATATTCCTGAATTTGGAAATACGCCGGTTTATAATCCGGAAACCAAAGAACTGGAGCAGCAGGAAAATAAAATGACGATCAGGCATCTTTTAACGCATACATCTGGCTTAACATACGGATGGGATCCGGATGCCTATGTAGATTCGTTATACCGTGCAACCGGAGCAGCCAGCTGGGATGTACCTTTAGGTGATCAGATAAAAACTTTGGCTGAAATTCCATTGAAACATCAACCTGGAACAACCTGGGAATACAGTGTTTCTATTGATGTGGCCGGTTATATTTGCGAGATAATATCTGGAATGCCGCTTGACGAATTTTTTAAGACGCGTATTTTAGATCCTTTGAAAATGGAGGACTCCGGTTTTTATGTTCCTGAAAGTAAACACTTGCGGTTTGCCGTGCTTTACAATTCAGGCGAAAACGATGCATTAACTGCTTCAGATAACGCGGATTTCAATTTTAAAATTAAACCGTTGCTATTTTCTGGTGGTGGAGGAATGGTTTCAACCATTGAAGATTATTCCCGCTTTGGACGAATGCTATTAAATGGCGGCGAACTGGATGGAGTAAGAATTTTACAGGAATCTACAGTAAAAATGATCATGTCAAATCAGTTACCAGATGGCGTTGATTATGAAAATGGCGGTTATTATGGCCTCGGAGGTTCTGTCGACTCTAAAACAGGCAGATACGGTTGGAGTGGAGCGGCTTCTACACATTTTGTTGCTGATCCGGAAAATGAAATGGTAATTCTTGCTTTTACACAACTAATGCCTTTTGATGTTTCTTATGCCATTCAGTTTGTAAACGATGTTGAAAATGCCATTGTAAAATAGCAAAATCGCTTGTTTTAATTCATTGCTAAACTTCATTCTAAATTTTGTTTCAATCAGTTGATCCGAATTGAAAAGTTATTTTTGTGTACATGCGCAAAAAGGTTTTTGTTTTCGATTTAGATTTTACACTATGGGATGCTGGTGGAACCTGGTGCGATGCCACAAATCCTCCTTATAGTTGGAATAACGGACGTTTACTCGATCAATCCGGAAGATGGATTCGGCTTTACCCGGAGGTGGAGCATATTCTCGAGCAATTGCAGAAAAATGGAAAATACATAGTTGCGGCTTCGCGTACTTTTGAGCCTGACTGGGCTAATGATCTGCTGAATATGTTTGATATCGATTATTTTTTTCACCTGAAAGAAATTTATCCGGCAGACAAAAAGAAGCATTTCAATAAAATTCAAGAGCATTTTGGACTACCATATTCAGACATGGTCTTTTTCGATGATGAATATCGAAATGTATACAGTGTGAGAGAGTTGGGTGTTCAAACAGTTTTTGTGGAGAACGGAGTTACCTCAAAAATGATCGAACCGTTTATTTGAAACGAAAAACGCCTTGCATTTTTTCTGAGGCAACATTCAGTAATTTGAACCCTGATATTAAGCTGTTAAGAAACAATTGGATTAAAGCTCTTAACTATTTTTGTAGAAAACCAGAACAGTTTTTATTCCATAATAAGCCTTTAACGGAAAAGAATAGAACGCGAAAACATTAAATTCTGTTAAAGTATCCTAAAGCAGTATTTAAATTCTGGAAAAAGGGAGTGTTTTACGGAACACTCCCTTTGATTTAAATAAATAATTAAACAGCAATTATAGTGTAACGGAAGTACTTACATTTTTAGCTTTGCGCGAGATATATTCCAACTTTAGCTTTCCGTTTCCTTCAACAATAAACTCATATTCAGCGGTGCCATGACCCGGTAGTGCAAAAAACTGAATTTCAGGTTTGTGTTCTTTGTATGAAACCTGGTCTAGCCGATAGTCGCTTATTTTTCCTCCTGCAATTACTTTTGCTCCCGTAGCTTCCAGATGATCTATAGCATAAAGCTTATCTTTTACTGCCTGGGCTGTCATTGTCGAAAGTCCGTTTTTGTTGGTTAAGCGTACCCGAACTCTTTTTAGGTTATTTCCAAGATCTTTTACCTCAAAGACATCCATTTCTACTTCGGGTGTTTCTGTGGCTGATAAAAGAACAACTGAAGCATTTCTGTGTACCAAATCAGGAAGCATAAAAGGGTGGGGCAGGCGTGAGCTCATTTTTATCCAGCCGCCAATTTCAATTTCACCGTAAACCGGATGGTCGAATTTTTTCCATTCTTTATACAATTCACCCTGAACCACGTTATCGTTGAACTTCAGTTGTTCGCGGTCGCGTTCAACACCTCCGCCCCGGTCGTCGTTGTATTTGGCTGCTTTAGCTTCTTCAGAGTATGTTTCCTGCGAACGCATAAACAATTCTCCAACAAGCGAGTACGATCCGTAAACGAAGAAGAACTGCCCGTCGGTATCGCCATAGGTTGGATAAAGGTCGTAAGAAGGCATGTAAACATAACCGGGAGTTATTTTAATGGCTTCTTTGCCAATTGCATCGTAGGCCGCAACATCAGATTGCGGAAGCTGAATCGACTTTTCTGCCGGGGCACGCAACCACATTCCTCCATTGTTATGGAAAGCGAAATTTACGATGATATTCGGGTGTTTAGCAACATAGTCGTTAATGGCTTTCATTCCAACTCCTGAGAATGGGAAATTACCTGCGCCGCGTTGCACATATGGAGGCTTCCAGTTGTATCCCCAGTTGCGGTTTGGGTCAACATAACCTTCAGCATCTTCATTAAAACGTCCGTCGCCGTCGTTGTCAATTCCTTCCGAACCTAAAATGGTGTATTCTCCTTTTTCTCCCGGTTTTACACGAACCATAATTCGTGGATCTTCCGGATCAGCTTTATAGTTTCCGTTTGGATCTTTTATACGCATTTGGCAAATATTGCCGTCGCCATCCAGATCATCCGGAGCATCTTCATCAAACAGGCCATCATTATCGTCATCTTTTGGAATACGGAGGCTTCTGCTGGAGTGCATTGTATTGGCATCGTCGAAAAAATGAGCTCGTCCGTCAACGTTTACCACCGGTAAAATATAATGTGCGTTACGGTCTACAGCTTTGGTTATTTTTTTGTTTTCACCATATTTGGTGAGTAGCATGTTGGCATAATACAAACAAACTTCACCTGCCTGGATTTCGTTTCCGTGAATGTTTCCATCTACCCAGACTCCCGGTTTTTCAAGTTCCGGGCCGGTTTCTGAATTGTTGATCTTTAATACGTAAATTTTTCGCCCTTCCTCACTTTCTCCAATAACCTCAAGTTGGGTAAGTTTTGGGTAAGCAGCGTGCAGAACTTCAAGTGCTTTTACTACGTCTTCGTAACTGTAATACCTGTCGAAGCGAAGCGGAACTTCAATTTTTCCGGCATCTGATGCTATGGAGCTAAATGCCAGTGAGAAAACTATTATAAATGAAAATATTAATCGTTTCATGTTAACCTCCAATCTTAATTTGTTTCACAACATCGGTAAATACAGCCGATTCAATTTTTGCACTTAGCTCTTTTTTGCCTGCTTTGATAAGCCAGCTCAATTTTTTAACCTGATTTCCACCAATACTGCCAATTGGTGTACGCATTTTTCCTTCCAGCAGTTCAAAGTCTCCATCGAGAACAAGAACCAGCGGTGCAGGTTGGTTGTTGCGTTGTCCCATAGCAATTGGATAAGGCAGCTCGCCGTTGTTAGCAACAAACAATTCAAGCTTATATATTCCGCCGCCCATATCAGTGATTTTCTCATCAGCTATTGCAAACTCGGGAAGTTTAGTTGAAAGTTGCATTAACCAGGGGAGTTGAATTTTAGCTAAAGAATCGATTAGTTCCGCCTTTGGTGTTGTTTCAAGATACGGCACGTAACCACCTATTTCCACTTCTCCTAAAGTAGGATGCTCAACTTTTTCCCATGCAACAAATCCTTTACCTTCAAATGCAGCATCAGAATAAGCCAGCAAAGCTTTGTCTTTTTCGCTTAGTTCGCCTTCCTTATCTGGTTTTGGCATCTTCTTCATCATTTCTACCATCTGTTTTGGACTGAAACGGCCACTCTCCAACATTTTTACCACTCCTTCGGCAGTAAAACGATCAGGGGCATTATTGGCTTTCAGAAATGCAGTTATCTTTTCTTCTCCAAGAGCCGTAAATTCATCGGCACTTAATTTCTCAGCATCTTCCATCGAGAGCGCATCTCCATTTTCTTTTTTCTCTTCTTTTGCTTTTGGAACATTAAACAAGCTCATACTGAAAGAGGGGACTCCAAGGTGATAATACGCCCAAAGTTCGAATGAGCCGTCTTTTGCTGCTTCCGGATCAAGAGTCTCGGTATTGAATTTTTGCGCTTCCAGATATTTCTTATAGTCTTCAGCATATTTTTTGTAGAAAACGAGATCTTCATCCATAGGATTTACTACTGCACCTAATCCTAAAAATCCTGCTACCATCGATGGGGTAACTTCCATTCCGGCAGGTACGCGGGCTTTAAACAGTTCAATTACTTCGTCCATTGAATAAGTTTGTGAAGCATCAACCTCAAACATTCTTGCGTAACGCCCTGGTATTTTGATACGTTCGAGGTTTGCGCCGCCTTTTCGTCCTCCTTTTGGTGGAACAAGGCAGAAGTTGGTGGTGCCGAGCGTATATACCATTGCAATATTCGGGCGGTCGAAAATAAAGCGCATTATGCCATATACTTCAGGAGTATTTCCGGCATAAAACCCGGCTTCTTTGTTACGGAAAGGAAACAGGTGTGGAAAAGCAATCCCAACATTTACACCTCCTGTACCATCTTCGTTATAACTACCGTCGTTATCGTTATCTATTCCTTCGGTGTAAATCTTATATGCGCCACGTTCTCCCTTTTTTGTATCGGCTTTATCCATTATTCTCGGATCGTTCTTTGAAACGATATAACTGCCCTCGAGATCTTTTACGCGCATTTGTGTGATCAATCCGTCTCCATTAAGGTCTTCAACGCCATCTTCGTCGGTATCTTCGTCACCGTCGTTGTTGATTTCCATTAGATTGGTGGTTTTACTCGTTTTTACTTCAGCAAAATAATCAGCAGAAGCATCCGGGTTGGGTTGGGCAAGTATATACCACTTTATGCTTTTTGTGTATGCTGCAGAATCTTGCAACATGTTTGCGAGGTAAAGCGCTCCTTCTGTGGCAAGAGGAATATTTCCTTCGAAATTGGCACCCACAAAAATCGCAGGGACATCAGTCAGGTTTGCTCCTAATTCTAAAACCGTAATTGGTTTTCCGCCTGGACTTGTGGCAATTTGATGTAGTTTGGCATTTGCTGAGCTACCAAACTTTTTCAGCATTTGCTGAACCTCATCCGGACTATGGTATTTGTCGAATGTAGATGTAGGTTGCGCCACCAAACTGACATAGGAAAAGACCAGACAGCCGGATAGTAACAAACAGTAGAGTTTTTTTAGCATAATAAAATTTTTAAGTGATTCCGAAATTATATCACTAATTTCAGGCAAATTTGGTTTGTTCTATTCAAAATGGTAGTAAAAGGTGTCTTAAAATTACATTTTTTTATAAAAAATCCACGAAATGAATCAAATATTTTTCGTGCTGGCTTTTCAGTGAATATAGAAAATAAAGATTTCGCCTCAGGATTGTTTCGCTTTACTTGACGAAACAACGAATTAACAATATATTTAAAACTTGTTTTTAATAAACCATAAAACTTATTATAATGAACCACAAAAAATCAATCTTCTCTGGTGTATTTTTTATTGCCTTGTTTTTGGGGCTTTCTTTTGTTGCCTTTTCAAAAACAGGAGTAGTGAACCCTCTTTGTGAATACAAAACAAATCCTTTGGGAATAAGTGTTGTTGAGCCGCGTTTTAGCTGGCAGCTTGTTTCTGACGAACATAATGTAATGCAAACAGCCTACGAAATTCGGGTCGCAACAAGCAAATCAGATCTTTCTAAAAAAAGTAAGCTTACCTGGAACTCAGGAAAGATAGAATCTGATAAATCAGTGAATGTAGTTTATGGAGGCCCTGAAATTGGATCGGGAGAACGGGTTTGGTGGCAGGTACGCATTTGGGATCAGGATAATAAAGCCAGCAACTGGAGTGAAGCAGCCTGGTGGGAAACCGGTTTGCTGAATGCCGCTGATTGGAAAGCGGAGTGGATATCATTGCCAAACGAACCGGAAAACAAAGCCACTTTGCCGGTACATTATTATCGGAATGAATTTTCAACTGCTAAAAAAGTAAGTTCTGCAAGACTTTATGCCAGTGCAAAAGGTTTGTATGAAATCTACATCAACGGTGACAAAGTAGGCGACCAACTGTTTACTCCGGGATGGACGAGTTATAAAAACAGAATTCAATACCAGACGTACGATGTTACCGACATGTTGAATGAAAACAATACAATATCAGCATTGCTAGGAGATGGATGGTACAGAGGTTTTATCGGATTCAGCGGCCAACGCGGTTACTATGGCGATAAAATTGCTTTGATTGCACAATTGGAGCTGAAATATACAGATGGAAGTACAGAAGTTATAGGCACGAATAGCAACTGGAAGGTAACTACAGGTGCTTTATTGGAATCGGATATTTACAATGGCGAATTTTACGATGCAAATTTGGAAATGCCCGGTTGGAAAACAACAGGTTTTAATGATGATAACTGGAAAACGGCGGTGGTATTTGATGATCCAAAAGATATTTTGGTTGCTCCACAAGGAGAGCCGGTAAAAGCTGTTGAAGAATTAAAAGCTAGCGAATACTTAACCACACCGAAAGGTGAGATGGTTTACGATATGGGCCAGAACATGGTGGGCTGGGTTCGTTTAAAAATGGAAGGTGAAAAAGGCGATACTGTCAGGATTAAATTTGCCGAAGTCTTGGATAAAGAAGGGAACTTTTATACCGCTAATTTGCGTTCTGCAAAATGTACTGATACATATGTTTTTGCTAAAACAGGAGAAGTAACCTACGAACCAAAATTTACATTCCACGGATTTCGTTTTGTTCAGCTAATTGGTGTGCACGAAGCGCCCGGTTTAAATGATGTTACAGGTGTGGTTATTCATTCTGCGATGGAGCCAACCGGAACTTTCGAATGCAGCAATGAGCTTATTAATCAACTTCAGCATAATATCCAGTGGGGACAAAAAGGAAACTTTCTGGATGTTCCTACAGATTGTCCGCAACGTGACGAACGCCTGGGGTGGACCGGCGATGCACAGGCATTTAGTATGACCGCCGGTTTTAATTTTGATGTAGCACCATTTTATACCAAATGGATGAAAGATGTTGAATTGGATCAGCTCGAAAATGGTAAAATCCCGCATGTAATTCCCGATGTACTAAATGGTGGCGGCGGTGCTACCGGCTGGGCCGATGTTGTTGCCATTATCCCGTGGACAGTTTACAAAATTTATGGCGACCAGCGTATTTTGGAAGAAAGCTACCCGGCAATTACAAAATGGATTGGCTATATGAATGACAGAGCCGGAGACGATTATTTATGGATCGGTGATAATCATTATGGCGATTGGCTTGCTTTCGCAACAACGCGCTCCGATTATCCGGGGGCAACTACAGAAAAAGACTTGATTGCCACTGCGTATTTTTACTACACAACTACATTGGCAGCAGAAATGGCTGGTATTCTTGGAAAGTCGGCAGATCAGAAAAAGTACAACGAGTTGGCCAAAAACGTAAAGAATGCTTTTGTTCAGGAATTTGTTACGCCAAACGGACGTATGGTCTCGCACACACAAACGGCATATGTTTTAGCATTGTCGTTTGGACTAATCCCGGATGACAGAATAGAAAGTGCAGCAAATTATTTGGCGAAGGATGTTGAAAAATTTGGCCATTTAACTACCGGATTTTTGGGTACACCACTACTTTGTCACACCTTATCGGCTATTGGCCGCGACGACCTTGCATTTATGCTACTCAACCGCAAAGAATACCCATCCTGGTTGTATCCTGTTACGCAGGGTGCCACTACCATTTGGGAACGCTGGGACGGACAGAAACCCGATGGAACTTTCCAGGATGTGGGAATGAATAGTTTTAACCACTACGCGTACGGTGCAATCGGCGAGTGGTTGTACAGCAGGGTAGCAGGTATTAAAATCGACGAAGAACATCCGGGGTACAAGCATTTTATTCTTGCTCCACATCCGGGAGGTGGCTTAACTTATGCAAAAGCCAGCTTCGACTCCATGTATGGAACAATTGAGTCAGGATGGAGTATCGAGAATGGCAACATGGTTTACGCTGTAGAAATACCAGCCAATACTACCGCTAATGTTATTCTGCCTAATGCTCATTTGGTCGATGTTTCTGCGAATGATAACATAATGGCGAAAGCTCAACAGCATGAGAATAATGTTGAAGTAGAATTAGGTTCTGGAGCGTATAAATTTCAATACCCAATAAAATAGCACAGAGGTAAAGTCTTTTTTCGGTAGAAAAATTTGAGGTAAAATGTGTCATAAATCCATATTTTATATAGCTTTGTACTTGTACCGTGTGCGAACACGGAAAGAGATGAACCAATTCAAACTTAATAATGATGACGAAAAGCCTGCCTTTTTTATTCCTTTTTTGATTTGTTTTTAAGTGGAGCTGTTTTCAACGAAGTAGACCGGCAAAATTGCTTTGCGGTTTTTATTTCTGCGGTTGAAAACAAACTGAGAATATGTGAGTGGTATTTTATGATACAAACAAAACTAAAAATAAGAGAATTATAGCATGTCAAACCGAAGAGAATTTTTGAAGAAAATGTCAGCAGGAGCTGCTGGGGTTACAATTGGCGGAACCGCACTGGGAATGTCGCCTAAAAGTTATAGTAGAATTATTGGTGCAAACGATAAACTTAATATTGCCATTCTTGGCCTGGGGCGTCGTTTGGGAGCTTATCCGGCAGCTATTGCCCGAAAAGAAAGTAATGTGGAGTTGCGCTATTTATGCGATGTGATGGAACATCAGCGGACAAGAGCAGCCGAGCGCTTTTCAAAAGTTTTGGATTACACTCCGAAGCTGGAGAACGATTTCAGAAAAATCCTTGAAGATAAAGAGGTAGATGGAATCATTAACGCTACACCCGACCATTGGCATACTCCGGGCTCGATTATGGCAATGCAGGCCGGAAAACATGTTTATGTAGAGAAACCATGCTCACATAACATGGCTGAAAATGAAATGATTGTTGCGGCTTCCAGAAAGTACAATAAGGTAGTTCAGATGGGTAACCAACAACGTTCGTCTTTGCATACACAGGAAATTATCAAAGATATTCATAACGGTGCCATTGGCGTACCTTATCGTGCAGTGGCTTTTTACCTGAATGCAAGAACCGAAGTTCCTTTGCAGAAAAAGGCACCTGTTCCCGAGGGACTAGATTGGGAAATTTGGCAGGGACCTGCTATTCACCGTGACTATACTTCCGAAACCTGGGATTATAACTGGCACTGGTACGGTTGGAATTACGGCACCGCCGAAGCCGGTAATAATGCTACTCACGAATTAGATGTTGCACGTTGGGCACTTCAGGTGGGTTTACCAAACAGTGTATATGTTGAGGCCGGTAAACGTCATTTCTTCGACGATGGTTGGGAAATGTATGATACCATGAATGCTACTTTCAAGTTTGATGGCGACAAAGTGATCAATTGGGATGGCAGAAGTCGTAACTCTCAAAATACCTATGGTTTTGGCGGACGAGGTACACTTATCTTTGGAAGCGAAGGATCTGTTTTTGTTGATCGTGGAATTTATGTACTTTACGATCGTAGAGGAAAAGAAATACGTAAATTCGACTCAGGTTCAAGCGAAGCCGGCACTGCTCTCGGTGGTGGTGGTGATGCTTCAACTTCTCACGTTGTAAACTGGCTCGAAGGAATTCGCGGAAAAGAAGAACTTCGTTCAGAAATTGAAGTGGGTGCTATGAGTCAGGCGATGGTACATTATGCAAATGTGGCCTACCGTGTTGGACATGGTTTTGACATCAGCTCAAAAGACGGTACAATGTACGATCGCGAGGCGATGAAATTGTGGTCGCGTGAGTACGATCCAAAATGGGCTCCAAAATTGTAAGTATCGTTTACAGAAAAATATTCAGAGCGGAAGGAGGCAGAAAAGCTCCTTCCGCTTTTCTAAGGTTTAGTACCTTTTCTTAGTTAATATCTCCGAGTTTTTTAATTTTGCCTTTCTAATACTACCAATAAAACAGTCAGGCCGATGTCGGAAAGGAAAATAATCAGTGATTCTATTGTAGCATTTAACCAACAATGCGATGTTGTTTTTCCAAATGTTGAAACCGATCGCGCCAAACAACTTCTTCAGAAAATCAAAAATGAAGTATCGAGAATTGAGCTTAGTATAAGCCGTTCGTTAGATGTTTCTGAAATTCTACAGCTTAATAATTCTGCTAAAAACGAGTGGCTTACCGTTTCCGATGAACTATGGGAGATACTTAGTATCAGTTTCGATTTTTATACAATGAGCAACGGTGCGCTGGATGTTACTTGTGCACCTCTATTTGATGCATGGAAAGAAGCAGATGCTGTTTCGGAAGAAAAGATATCGGAGGCTAAATTGATTTCGGGTTTTGATAAAGTAGAGATCGACACGGAGAATAAACGATTCCGTTTTTTAGCCGATGGCATGCAATTTGATTTCGGAGCCTTGCAGAAAGCTTATGTTTTAGACATTCTGGGCAGTCTTTTAAAAGAGGAAAATATTTCGGATGCAATTGTAAGTTTCGAAGAAGAAAGTGTGCTCGCGCTGGGAGTTCATCCAAACGGGAAAGACTGGCCAATGGGAATACGAAATTTGGAGCAGCCCAATGAATTTGTACATGTTTTCTCGTTTTCTGATCAGGTGGTTGTTACTACCGGAACAGAATACATCGACATGGAAACCGGAATGGTGAAGAACCGTAATATTATAAGTCCGGAGACCGGTGAAAAGCTGCAGAAGAAAATGACTGTTTCAGTTAAAGCAAATTCAGCGCTTATGGCTGCTTTTGTTTCATACATCTGGTTGATTTTACCCGAAAACGATAAATCAATTATTGCCGACCAGCTAAAGGATGTGGAAATATTTGAATGCGAGTATCTGGATGACGACATAAGAACGAAACTAACGCTTATAGGAGAATAATGATTAATAGAATACAAACTTTTTTACTAGGCCTGTTTTTACTGGTCTTTTATACGTCAAACGCGCAGCTCTCAATGCAAAAAAGTGATGAAGGTATTCTGATTACAGAGGCTGGGCAAAATGTGCTTTTATATCGTACCGCTCCCGGTAATTCAGGAGGGCCTTGCACCCGCTGTAATTTTATTCATCCTTTATACGGAGTCAATGGAGGTGTACTTACCGAAAACGCACCTGCCGATCATCCGCATCATCGTGGGATATTCTGGGCCTGGCACCAAATAATTATAAACGGAGAACAGATTGCCGATCAATGGGAATTAAATCATTTTGCACAGGAAGTTGTGGAATTTGAGTTTATGAAACAGCGAAACGGTAAAGTAGTTCTTAAAACCGAAGTAGATTGGTTGTCCGATCGTTGGAAAAAAGACGGTGTACAAGTCCCGTATATACGCGAGTTTGCCAGAATGGAAGTTTGGCCAACAGTAGGAAAGATGCGAAGGATAGACTTCGAGATTCGGCTTAAAGCACTCGAAGAGGGTGTTCAGCTTGGTGGTTCGGACGATGAAAAAGGCTACGGCGGATTTTCTGTTCGTATGGCCTTGCCCGATGGAATTCAGTTTACCGGGCCAAACGGAAAAGTAGAACCTCAGAACGAAGCTGTTTTTTCACCCGGATATGTTAATATTTCTGGCGATATTGAAGCTGACGGAGGCAAAGGAGGTATAATAATTGTTGATCATAAAGATAATCCGGGCTACCCGCAGTCATGGATATTACGAAGCAAGGGAAGCATGCAAAATGCAGCCTGGCCCGGAAGAGAGCCGGTTGACATATCGACAAGCGACCCGCTGGTTCTGAAATATTCCTTATTGGTTTATTCAGGAAGGTTAAATACAAAAAAAATACAAAAACTGATCGATCGCTCAAGCCTGTAACTTAAACGAAAAGCGATTTAGTCAACTTTTAAACAAAAATATTTTAGTGATATGAGCTCAAATAGAAGAGAATTCATCAAACATTCGGCTATTGCAGCAGCAGCTGTGGGGGTAGCTCCAACTATTCTTAATGCATGCGCTTCGCCGGCAGAAAAAGTTAATGTGGCTCTTATAGGCTGCCGTTCAATGGGATTTAGCGATTTAAAAAGTTTTTTGCGCGAAGAGAACAATGTAGATTGTTTGGCCATTTGCGATGTCGACAGCAATGTATTGGAAGCACGTGCTGCAGAGCTTGAAAAAATGACTGGAAAACGTCCGGCAACACACGCCGACTTTCGCGAAGTGCTCGACAATCCTGATATTCACGCTGTAATTATTGGTACACCCGACCACTGGCATGCCTTAATGATGATGATGGCTTTGGAAGCAGGAAAGCATGTTTATGTTGAAAAACCAATGGGGCACAGCATCGAAGAGTGTAACGCCATGGTAGCGGCGCAAAATAAATATCCCGACTTAAAGGTACAAGTAAATATGTGGCAGCGCAGTTCGAAGCATTGGTTCGAAGCTTCAGAGATCGTGAAATCGGGCGAACTTGGTGATGTGCACCTCGTTAAAGCCTGGATTTACAAAGGTTATGATGAGCCTTACCCGGTAATGCCTGACGAGCTTGCTCCCGATTATGTGGATTACGATATGTGGCTGGGGCCTGCTCCTAAACGTCCGTTTAATATGAATCGTTTTCATTACAACTTCCGCTGGTGGTGGGATTACGCCGGTGGTGCAATGACCGACTGGGGCGTTCACCTGCTCGATTTTGCGCTGTATGCAATGGATGCCGATATGCCCGAATCGATTTCTCCCGGGGGAGGTATTTTTTACCACGAAAAAGGTGCTATTGAAACACCCGATATTCAGCAGGCCATCTATAACTATCCAAAGCATACAATGATTTGGGAATGTGGCCTGAACCCGGGAATTGGCCCTTACCAGCGCGGACACGGTGTTGCTTACGTAGGACAGAAAGGAACTTTGGTGATATCGAGAAGCGGTTATGAGCTTATTCCTGACAGAAGCAATAAACTTAAGGGACCGTTTTTTGAAGCACGTTCGCAACAGAACTATGGCGATGGAATGGACGAGCACATCGAGAATTTCCTATCGTGTATTCGCGATGGCGGAACATTAAATGCATCTGTTGAAGTTGGCGCAAAAACAGCAATTGTTTCTGAAATGGGAAATATTGCTTACCGTGTTGGACAGCGAATCCACTGGGACGATGCCACAAAATCGTTTAAAGAAGAGGCTGCCAATAAATTGGCAAAACTGAACTACAACCCCAACTGGCCATTGCCAACTGTTTAGATGAACGGATTTTAAGAAATAAATTCTTACAAAAATATTTGATCCCTCTTTTTCGGATAATACAGGAAGAGAGGGATTTTTTATGTCGGTATGGCAATGCACTTGTAAAAATACCTAAACACCCGTAGTAGCTAAAAGACTTTTGCTAAATTAGACGCTTAACACAGGTGACACCCAGAACGATTAGCAGCGAGAGATTTTGCCACTCAACAGATTCAAACAGAATATTTGTTTGTAAGTAGTTGTGAAACGGATAAGGTATAACTTATCTGTTGGTTTGAAAAGAAAGAAGAAGTAGTGGTTAATATATACATATGTTAGCACCAATTTGAATGAAAAAGTATTTACTACATAGACAAATTGATTTCTTCGAGAAATACTCAGAAGAACTATTGGGGAAAATTGACTTGAAATATTTTGATTTGGAGAAGATCAAAACCAAAATTGATTTTGATGTCAATGACCCGTTTTTGTGCAATTCTTATCCAATAGACTCAGACATTTCAGATATTTTCCCTGAAATAAAATTTGATTTTACTCAATTTGACTATTTCCTTTCATGTTTCAGTGACTATTCTGTTCGGACAAATGATGCAATGGATAATTACCTAATGAAAATAGAATATGACTTTGGAAATAGCAGTGTTGAATTGACAGAAAAAATTCAATCAATAACCGAAGGTGATTGGATTACAGACAATCAGTGTGTAACAATAAACGGACAAGGCAATAAAAATAATCCAGTATTTGAAACTGATTTTGAGAAATGCGAGTGGGAATATAATGAGAATCATATTCATATTGACTCATTTGTGTAGTATGAGAATGAACTTGATTATTTGAAAGTTGGATTGGAGTATGCCACACGATTAGCTATTCGGCTAAGTAATCTGTTTAAAAATGACAGATTTCGCATTATTGTTTCATTTTCGGAAACAATTAAAACAAATGATGAGATTGATACATTTGGTTCATGTGCTGTGAGATTTTATAAAATTAGACAAAGTTGTGAGACGAAAATGAATGTAGAGAGTTTAAATGATTATAAAACTGATGCGATTTTGGAATATGAAAAAAGATAAAAGCTGGTACTAACAGAGAACATATTGCAAGGCGGGTTCGGTGGTACGCTCTTCAAAAGCCGCTAAGGCAACACGTAGTTTTCCGCTAGCAATAATTATTAAAGCAGTAAGAAAAGAATTAAAAAACATGAAAATACCTAAGGTCTTGATATTTAATTTCTTCACCAGGCAATCTTTTAGTGGTGGATTTAATACCTTACAAATTTTCGGACGAAGATTGAATTCAATGTCGATGGATTTGTCTTTTATGCTTGGATTGGTATTCCCTTTTTTCATACTTCTTTTTATTCCATTTTTTGTATTAAGTGCATCCTCAAACGACATAAATGCATTATTACCAATTTGGATTGGAATAATTCCTTTTTCATGCATCACATTTTTAATATTAAACAAGGACTTTTATAACGCAAGGAGTGTGGGGAAAAGACATTTTGGATACCAAATAGTTGATGTGAAAACAAACAGTCCTGCGAGTGAATTACAATGTGTAATTAGAAATTCGACAATGATTATCTGGCCAGTAGAGATAATAGTTTCAATGTTTAACTCGAAGAGACGATTAGGAGATTTTATTGCGAGAACTAAATTGGTTGACAAAGATAAAGAAGCCCCTGAATTAATTATGAGTGAAATTGCTGAAAAAAGTGTCGTTGAAAATAAATCGAACTTAATTTGGATTTCAATTTTTATTTCATTGTTATTTAGTGCTTTATCGATATTGCCAACATTGCTGATATTAATATAATTGGCAGTTGTTAAGACAGTTCATATTGTAGGACGTGGTTCGGAAGTGCGCAACTTTGGTAGGAGAATCAGAAACGCCAAGATTTGCCAACCGTTAGCAATACAAAATACCAACAAATGACAGAATTTGATTTAGATAAGCAAACAATTAAAGACTTGGAGATTCTTGTAGATAACCGATCTGCAAATTCAATTTCAAATTTCTATGATCAAACAAAGACATCTGGAGGCAGTAATTTTTTATATCAGCTAATGAAGAATCCAATTACTGATATAAATGAATATCTCATGAAAGATTAGGAATGTATATTCTGAAGAATGAGAAAATTATCGAAATACTGGACTAAATGACAAATTAACTTATTAATACTGACTGTAACGATTTGTGATAATGCCGGTAATAAACTTTCATATACAATCTGTTCAATAATTATTATATCTGCTTTTTTACGGATATTATTCGCAAACAAAAATCTATGATAAAACTAAAAACTAAGAAATACCAACTGAACTCGGAAACTGAGCGACTGATTAAAGAGAGAGTTACAGAGGAAACCTGTAAAACGAATTTAAATCCGCAGTTGATTTTTAAACAAAGTTTTACCGGTTATACAACAAAAACGTTTGTTGGCAACTGGACTCAGAACGGATTCTGGTTGTCGAAATTCCGGCTGCAATTGTTTCAGCTACGCCCCGATATAATCGCTCGTTTTCAGTTTAAACAGGAGACCAACAAAGTAAACCTTTCGATAAGGTATTCTATTGGATTTTCGAGTGTAGTATTGGCGGTGGTAATCATATTTATATTATCGCCTGCATTCCTTGCACTTGGTGCACTTGCTTATTTTATTGGGGTTTTTGCGATGATCGGTTTGTATATAAAACTTGCTTTTGATGAATTAGACAGACTTGAAAAAGCAATAACGGAAAAATTGTTATAGCTTCAATTCTTCCAGCATTTCAATGTATTGCTGAATTCCGTTTAGTATTTCGCTTTTGTGGATATATTCGTCGGCAGTGTGTGAACGTGCCGAATCGCCGGGTCCCATTTTAACCGATGGAAAGGCCATAATTGCCTGGTCGGAAGTAGTAGGGGAGCCATAAATGTTAATTCCTCTGCGTTTGGCAATTTGTGCAAAAGGGTGTTCTTCACTAATTCCTGATGAGTTTAACCGAACAGAACGAGGTTTCACCTCCGAACTAATTAGCTTGGCAATAATTCGCGCAGCTTCTTTGTTGGTGTAAAATTCGTTGGTTCGTATATCGGCAACAAAATGACAATTGTCGGGCACAACGTTGTGTTGCGTACCGGCCTCAATCTGTGTTATCGATATTTTTACTTTACCGAGTACTTTCGACACCTGCTCAAACTCAAATTTTCGTAGTTTTTCAATGTCTTCAATTGCTTTGTAAAGTGCATTTTCCCCTTCTTCGCGCGCAGCATGCCCCGATCTTCCGTGAGCATAACAATCCAGAACCAACAGTCCTTTTTCGGCTATGGCAAGCTCCATGCGCGTAGGTTCGCCAACAATGGCAAAGTTAACAGGTGCAACTTCCGGCAGCACGATTTCCAATCCTCTTCTTCCCGAAATTTCTTCTTCGGCAGTAGCTGCATAAATCAGGTTGAAGGGAAGATCTTCACGTTCATAAAAATGAATAAAAGTAGCCAGTAAGCTTACCAGTGGACCTCCGGCGTCGTTGCTTCCCAGTCCAAAAAGTTTGTCGCCTTCTTCAATCGGCAAAAACGGATCTTTGGTGTAACCCTTTGCTGGGCGAACAGTATCGATATGCGAATTGAGCAATACGGTTGGCTTGTTTTCATCGAAAAACCTGCAGTGTGCCCAGGTATTGTTTTCCTTGGTTTTAAACGGAATTCCTTCTTTGCTTAGGAAGTCTCGCATAATGCCGGCAACCTCACCTTCTTCTTTACTAAAAGAAGGGGTTGAAATGAGTGTTTTTAAAAGATCAATGTAATTGCTCATAAATCGATAAATTCGGCGTGCAAAGTAGCAAAAAATTAGATTTTTGACCTAAAATATTGGGTGGTATTATATTCTTGCTCTTTATTTTTGAAAAAGATTAAAAAGAATTCAGTAGAAGCCAGAGCCTTTGATAGACAAATTGAATATAATTAAGTAAAAAAGATGCAATAATCTTTTAATTCTATCTTGTTTGCCTTAACTTGTTGGTTATTCATTTTATAACCAAATTTTAGTTGTATGAATCATTTTACTTTTAATCCTCAGGAACAATCCCATGTTCCATCTTTTTTTAAATCAGGTTTTCTTAAGAAAGCGATTACTACTGTTTTTTTGCTTTCTTTTTTCTTTCTAATTATACCTCAAGAGGTGAATGCTCAAACACCTGTCCCCAATGAAGCTGAATGGACTGGGGAAGGCTATGCGTTAAAAAAAATAGTAAGTAATACAAGTATCCAGAGTGGTGTAAATTTTAGTTACACTATTATTTTCTCGGCGCCAGCAGGTGCCACAACAATTAATATTCAGGATGTAATACCTGACGATCTTGTTGTTGTAAATGTTCCAGTGCCGTCAACAGTTAATGGTGTAACGCCTGCAATTTCTTATACCGGAAGTCCCGGTTCTAGCCATACGGTTCATTATTCGCTTACCGGCTTACCATCTGGTTCCGCATCTTCGGGCTCGTTTACTATCGTTGTAAAATTCCCCGAAGGAGTTACCTGCGACGGAACTACGGTTCGAAATAGAGCAGGAATTCTTATCGAAGACAAACCCTATTATACAGGCTTTGTAAGCACAACGGCAACCGCGGTTGATCCGTGGAAAGTTGCGAAAACCATTGTTGATGGTGCCGTTGTAAATCCTTCAGGAGGAAGTTGTGGTTATATGATTGCTCCCGACGGAACAGTTACTTACCGTTTGTATGTAATGAAAAATAGTCCGTATTACGGAAATGTTTCCGGACAAATGAATATGACGGGAGCTGTAGTTACCGATGTTTTGCCTGCCGGAGCAGTTGTTACTTCGAGTACTTGCAGCGGAATTACAGTTGGCTCAACGGGTACACTTACCTGGAATGTGAATGCAGGTGGCGGCGGTTTACTCGACGCTTCAACTTACTACGCTTATTATTATTGCGAAATTACTGTACAATATCCTGTAGGCAGTTTTCCAACAGGTACTATAATCAACAACGAGCTAGCATTGGATGGAACAGTATGTAATCAGCCCGCATCGCATATGAGCAATCAAACTTGTGTTGAGGTGGTTGACTACACGCCTAATCCAAATGCCAATTTCCAGAAATATATTTCGCTGGCTAACCGTGTTCCGGGTTGTACCGGAATGTACCGGATTAATTTTTGTAATAATGGGAATGTACCACTGTCGGCTTTTAATATCAACGATACAATTCCTTCGGGCATTAGCGTTGATGAGATCAAGATTTACAATGCCAATGCCACAACTACAGTCGATTTAAATTTAAACGGCTCTTCGTATGCAAGCGGAATAACAAGTTCCTATTCTAGCGGTGCGATAACGTCTCCTTCACCGGTGACTGATATTCAGTTGCAAATGACTGGTTCTCTCCCCGTTGGAGATTGTCTTTACATGTACGTGTATTTTACCATCGAGCCCAATCCAACAGGAACAGTGGTTACTAATTGTGCTTCTTTTGATGGATTATCCAATTCCCTGTCGTTGGGCGATGCTTGTGTTTCGTTTACCGTTGAAGAAGGTGAACCCAGACCTTGTTTGGTTAAAGACATTTGTTCTCCACAAACGGATTATGAGCCGGGAGATGTGCTTCGTTTCCGTGTCAGGGTGCAGAACATTGGTAGTGCCGATATTAGCGGAGCTACAATCGAAGATATTCTACACAGCAACTTTTCATATATAGGTAACGAAAGTTATTATGTGGCTACAACCTACAATCCGCCATGTTCTTCCGGAGGAGGAATTCCTGCGGGTACTAGTGCCTGGACCGGTGTTAACCCTTCACATTCGGGAAACAATCTAAGCTGGTTACTGACCGATGATATTCCTTCAGATTGCCAATTGTTCTACTCTGCGTATTGTGGAACGTACGGTACTTATGCATTGCCTTATTATTTTATAGAGTTTGATGTGGAGGTAGATTCCTTTGCCATGCCTGGAGTAACACCAAACGAGTTTGAGATTGTTGGAGGAAATTTACCAGCCACCGTAACATCCAACACTGTAAATGTATTAGTCGTTGCATCTTTTGGACAAGAAGTTGAAAAGGAAGTTTCAACAGATGGCGGCAGTACTTTCGCAGCAAGTGGTACCGTTAGTCCGGGAGGAACTGCTCGTTACCGACTGAATTATAAAAATACGTCGAATGTGCCGGTAACATCAATTAACCTGGTCGACCTTTTTCCTATGAATGACGGAGCAAACGATTGGTTGATTTTAAATAGAACAACGCCACGTGGAAGTACTTTCGGGGTTGATTATGCTTCAAACCATTCAACGAACTTAGTTCCAGGAGGGGCAGGGCCAACGCCGACTCTCGATTTTTCTAATGATGCTAACATGTGTTTACCAATCTTCTCATACAGCCCTGGTGGCTGCAATGGACCAACTTGGGGAAGCACGCCACAGCGAAACATCAAAATGGATTATACTGCTTTTGCGCTAGGGCCAAATGTTCAGTTACAGGAAGAATTTGATGTTTCTGTACCAGCTGGAACCAGTATCCAAGAGAATGCTTGTAATGATTTTGCGGGGATTTCAAGTGCCGACTTCCTGTTGGATGGAACTCCGCAGTCGATTACTTTAACACCAATTGCTGCACCACCTGTTTGTATTACGGTTGATTCAACCACGCAAACATCCTGCTGCGATAGTATTGTCATCGAGTCATTCTCTGATCCCGCAAGCGATGCCGATTGCTGTGTGCGAATAACAACCGCCTGCCCGGTAAAAGGTGTTCAGCTAAATGTTGAAAACGGAACGATAAGTTCGGCAAGTGCGAGTTGCAGTACATTGCCAAGTGGATATGTTGGACAGAGCAGTTTTACATTTCCCGGAAATGGTTGTGAGATCGATATGATACATTGTTTTACACCAGATCAAACAGGAACAATAACTGTCAACTACACGGTAATTTTTGAGAATGGAGAAACTTGTCGCGATAGTATAAAAATTGATTGCGGAGATATTACTGAAAATTGTTGCGACAGTATTATGCTTGAAACGTACCAGGATCCTGATCTGGAGGAATGCTGTGTGCGTGTCGTTGCTGATTGTGAAGTTGATTCAGTAATGGTTACAGTAAACAATGGTGTTTTTAGCTCTAACTCGTGGAGTTGTTCTACACCTATTCCAATCGACGCTATTGGCGAAAGCACTTATACTTTTGATGCAGCATCTTGTGTGTTGAATATGACCAATTGCTTCACTGCTGATCAGACAGGAGGAGTATTAACCGTTACATATGTCTTCTTCATGGCAAATGGAGAAAAATGTGAGAAACAGGTACAGATGGATTGTAGTTATGTTGCCGAGAATTGTTGCGACAGTATCATGCTTGAAACATATCAGGATCCTGATCTTGGCGAATGTTGTGTAAGAGTGGCTGCCGATTGCGAAGTTGATTCAGTAATGGTTACAGTAAACAATGGTGTTTTTAGCTCTAACTCGTGGAGTTGTTCTACACCTATTCCAATCGACGCTATTGGCGAAAGCACTTATACTTTTGATGCAGCATCTTGTGTGTTGAATATGACCAATTGCTTCACTGCTGATCAGACAGGAGGAGTATTAACCGTTACATATGTCTTCTTCATGGCAAATGGAGAAAAATGTGAGAAACAGGTACAGATGGATTGTAGTTATGTTGCCGAGAATTGTTGCGACAGTATCATGCTTGAAACATATCAGGATCCTGATCTTGGCGAATGTTGTGTAAGAGTGGCTGCCGATTGCGAAGTTGATTCAGTAATGGTTACAGTAAACAATGGTGTTTTTAGCTCTAACTCGTGGAGTTGTTCTACACCTATTCCAATCGACGCTATTGGCGAAAGCACTTATACTTTTGATGCAGCATCTTGTGTGTTGAATATGACCAATTGCTTCACTGCTGATCAGACAGGAGGAGTATTAACCGTTACATATGTCTTCTTCATGGCAAATGGAGAAAAATGTGAGAAACAGGTACAGATGGATTGTAGTTATGTTGCCGAGAATTGTTGCGACAGTATCATGCTTGAAACATACCAGGATCCTGATCTTGGCGAATGTTGTGTAAGAGTGGCTGCCGATTGCGAAGTTGATTCAGTAATGGTTACAGTAAACAACGGTGTTTTCAGCTCTAACTCGTGGAGTTGTTCTACACCTATTCCAACCGACGCTATTGGCGAAAGCACTTATACTTTTGATGCAGCATCTTGTGTGTTGAATATGACCAACTGCTTCACTGCTGATCAGGCAGGAGGAGTATTAACCGTTACATATGTCTTCTTCATGGCAAATGGAGAAAAATGTGAGAAACAAGTTCAGCTGGATTGTAGTTATGTTGCCGAGAATTGTTGCGACAGTATCATGCTTGAAACATACCAGGACGCAGACCTTGGCGAATGTTGTGCAAAACTTGTTTCGGAATGTGAAACCGATTCGATAACAGCCAACATCAGTAACGGAACTTTTGCAAATGTTACATTAAACGGTATTTCACTGGTTTCAGGTGTTACCGGCGAGAGCAGTTATACATTTAATACCAATGCTTCTGCAGCAAATTTAATTGCCTGCGTTGCTCCCGATTCAACAGGAGTGGTAGTTATTAGCTATATCATTCATTTGTCGAACGGAGAAAAATGTGAGAAGAGAATTATAATGGATTGCAAAGCAGATGAACCAACTTCCGACTGTTGCCCGATTGTTGATTTTAAATTACGCAGATCGTGGCCATTCTTTAATAAATATGTAGGAACGTTCGAGATTTTAAATCCCGATCCTTCGAACCCAATTTGTTCGGTTCAGATTAGCTCGTCGCCAGCAGGTAGTTTTAATACAGGTGTTTTAATGATCGACGGAGCTACATCTGGTCAAAGTTGGAATTCAACATCCATTCCATCTTCAGGAACACTTAGTCCGCAGGCTGTAAACGATATGTTGTTTACCTTAACAGCATTTAATTATAAAGGAAAAATAACCATTTGTGTTACAAAATGCGATGGTTCTGAATGTTGCTACGAATTTAACTGGAACGGAAAACCAATTGTTGTATCACCTTGGGAAGACGCTCAGCTTGGTATAGAACGCAAACTTGTTGCGGTTTCAGTTAGCATCGGTATGGCGGAAAGTATTGATGAAAGCATCAAATATGTTTCCTTTGGTTTTGCCGATGAACAAGACCTTGATGGCGAAGCAGAATTTTTTGCCATTGGTGGCACAGGCGATTGCGATGATCGCAACGAAAATATAAAGCCGGGCACCGATCCGGATTCTGATGATGACGGGATCTCTGACGGAACCGAAAGTTATATGTCTAAGCACAATGCCCTTTTTGAACTTACTTGTCCGTACAAACCAGGAGAAGATACACAGGCTCCAAGTTTCAACCTGGTATTGAAAGGTGGTTTGCCAAAGATTGGAATGGCGCTGATAAGTGAAGAAGGCAATGTAGTATTCGACGGTGAAATTAACCTGGCTAATCCTGATTCAGTTATTTCATCGGTAGAAATACCAGTCGATAAATCAGCGCATATGTTTGAGTTCATCAACCTGTATCCGAATCCTTCAGAGGAATATTTTACCATAACTTATTCAACCAGTAAAGTTTTGGATATTGATGTCTTGCTTGTTAATCAACATGGACAAATTCTTCAAACTAAAAATGAAGGTACAGTAAATACAGGAATTCATAATACCACAATTGATGTGTCTAATTTGCCTGCCGGAGTTTATCAGGCCGTGTTGAAATCGGGTGGCACGATGTTAACCAAATCAGCTGTAGTTAAGTAGAATTACGTAAAATAGATTTATCAAAAGGCTATCCTTCTTAGTGAGGGGTGGCCTTTTAAAATTTTACATGGCTTTAACCAGTAGTTGATTATCTTTGTCAGCCATAATTGAAGAAATAGTTTTTTGATGCATACAATTTTGTTTTGGGTAATAATTGCGATTCTGGTTCTCGACTTTTTATTTGAGAAGTACCTTGATTACCTCAATACTACTAAATGGAGCGATACTTTACCCGACGAGGTGAAAGAGATTTACGATGAGAAGAAATACAAAAAGCAACAGGCCTACCAGCGTGAGAATCATCGCTTTGGGATGTTAACCAGTAGTTTTAGCATGGCAATTACTTTAGCTATGTTTTTGCTTTTCGGTTTTGCAATGGTCGATGGTTGGGTGTGGAACATAACTTCAAACCCTATCGTTGCGGCGCTGCTTTTCTTTGGAATATTAATGTTTGCATCTGATATTATCAACCTGCCATTTTCAATTTACGACACCTTTAAAATTGAAGAGAAGTACGGTTTTAATAAAACTACTCCTAAAACTTTTGTGTTCGATAAAATAAAAGGCTGGTTGGTTGGTGCAATAATTGGCGGGGGTTTGCTGGCGCTTATTATTTTTATTTATCAGAAAACCGGAAATCTGTTCTGGATATATGCCTGGATTCTAATTTCAGCATTTTCCATTTTTATGGCGATGTTTTATTCAAATATTATTGTGCCGCTTTTCAACAAACAAACTCCGTTGGAAGATGGCGAATTGCGTGATGCGATAAGCGCTTTCTCTGAAAAAGTAGGTTTTAAGCTGGATAATATTTTTGTTATCGACGGATCGAAAAGATCGACTAAAGCCAATGCATATTTTACCGGATTAGGCGCTAAAAAGCGTATAGTTTTGTACGACACCCTGATAAAAGATATGACCACCGACGAGATTGTGGCGGTTCTGGCACACGAGATCGGGCACAACAAAAAGAAACATGTTATACAGGGGCTGCTGATTGGTTTGGTTCAAACCGGAATAGTTTTGTTTGTTTTTGGTTTGCTTATTGGTAATCCAAAGCTGAGCAGTGCACTCGGTGTTGACGAACCGAATTTTCATATTGGGTTGGTAGCCTTTGGTGTACTTTATTCACCTATTTCATTTTTTACAGGTATTTTCATGAATATTCTTTCGCGTAAGAATGAATATGAAGCTGATCGTTTTGCAGCCGAGAACTTTAAACCGGAAGCATTGGCGTCGGCATTAAAAAAGTTGTCGGTGAATAACCTCAGCAATCTTACTCCACACAAGCTGTATGTGTTTTTTCACTATTCTCATCCAACCTTGTTGCAGCGCCTTGATCATTTAAAGCAGTTCGAAAAACAGGCGTAAGAAGTTTATATTGCTTTTTTGAGTATCTTCCGTCATGGTGGAGTTTAAGAAGAATATTCAATACTATAAGTTTTGTTCTTACGGATTCCTTAAAAATCTAAGGTTTTTTGATGCTTTTTTCATTTTGTACCTGGTTGAAAAAGGCTTGCCTTATACGCAAATCGGGGTGTTGTACGCCATTCGCGAGGTTGTAATAAATGTTCTGGAAGTTCCGTCCGGCTTTATTGCTGATATTTACGGGCGGAAAAGTGCTTTGCTGAGCTCTTTTGCTGCCTATATGGTTTCTTTTGCTGTTTTCTATTTCTCTTCCGGCTTTGGCTTATTCTCAATTGCTTTTGTTTTATATGGTTTTGGTGATGCTTTTCGCTCCGGTACGCACAAAGCAATGATAATGGAGTACCTGAAGATAAAGCAGTGGGAGGGACAAAAAATATACTATTACGGACATACGCGATCGTGGTCGCAGCTTGGATCGGCATTGTCGTCGTTGGTAGCCGGAGTCATTGTTTTCCTGAACGGGAAATACCAAAATGTATTTTTATATTCCATCGTTCCTTACATTCTCAATTTTGTACTTATTTTATCCTATCCGAAAATACTAAATCATTCGGCAGGTACCGACAAAGCACCCGAAAACTACAGCGTTTTAGCTACGTTTAAATCGTTTTTTGTGGTGATACGCCATAAGTCGGTGCTTCGTATTATAAATACAGCAGCAGTTCATTCAGCTTACCTGAAAGCCGTAAAAGATTATATTCAGATATTGATGGTTAGCGTAGTGCCATTAATTCCTTTGTTTGCAGCGTATGAAAACAAGGAAAGAAACGGAATCGTGATAGGAATAATTTACTTTATTATTTATTTGTTGACTTCAAGGGCGTCCGTCATTTCCGGCTGGTTTGATAGCAAAGGGAAAAGCAACATCGCTTTTATCACACTAATTATAGGTTTTAGTTTTGGAGCACTAAGTGGTGTTTTATACCTCGCAGATATTTCTGTGTTTGCTCTTGTCGCTTTTGTTGGGATTTATATTGTCGAAAACCTACGGAAACCAATACTTACCGGATATATTGCAGATCGGGTACCAAACAAAATACTAGCCTCAGTACTTTCTGCACAATCTTTACTAAAAACAATTGTGACAGCGGCTCTTGCAGTTGTTCTCGGATTTTTATCCGATAAGTTTGGAATAGGTATTGCCTTTATGACCGTTTCGTTACTTCTTATCACAGTTACTGTGTTGTTTTCCATTTTCTTTAAAAATCAAGTAGATGAGGCGTCCGTAGCTTAATTACGGCCTATTCGAATCTTTGTTTTGTTATCAGCATTAACATTTTATTCAATACTTTTTTGTCTGCTATTTGGGCTCTTTTTCATATATTGTATTTAGGGAGTGCGAGAACAGTTGAAAACAATTACAAAGTAAAGCTATGGAAGAATTTCACATTAATATTCTGAATATTTCGGCAGTGTTGTTATCTGCTTATTTAGGAGGTTTGGCTATTCGAAAGATTGGTTATCCTGCAATTCTGGGAGAACTTCTTATCGGTATTATTTTAGGGCCTGCGCTACTTGGTTGGTTGGAATACTCCGAGTCGATTAAAGTTTTGGCCGAGATTGGTATCATTCTGCTTATGGTTTACATTGGCATGGAAATCGATTTTCATGATCTGAAGAAAGCCTCGTGGGCAGGACTGTTGGCTGCTTTAGGTGGATTTTTTGTGCCTTTTGTTTTTGGATACTTTACCATCGTTTGGACGGGAGGCAGGCCAATGTCGGGTTTGTTTGTGGCAATAGCAATTGGGGTAACTTCCCTGGCCACAAAAAGCCGGATTCTGATCGATTTAAAGTTATTGAATACTCGGATAGCTTATGTTTTAATGGCAGGTGCGTTGATTTCCGATACACTTGCGCTGGTGATTTTTTCGGGGATTACAAACTTTGCTGAAACCAGCGTTGTGAATCTAACTAGCTTGCTTATTATAGCTGCAAAAATTCTGGTATTTTTTGGAATTACAATCTCAATTGGTGTTTTTGTTTTGCCGCGTCTTGGAGCTTATATTTCCCGGTCGAAAATAAAAAGCAGTACCGCTTATTTTACTTTGATATTGATTGTGGCTTTTGTGTATTGCGAGCTTGCCGAACTGGCAGGTATGCACAGTATTTTAGGAGCTTTTATGGCGGGTTTATTTTTAAAGCGAAATCTGTTTCCAAAGAATATTTCCAAAGAACTGAACAAAGCTTTTTACGACGTTTCGATCGGGTTTATGGCGCCAATATTCTTTGTTTCCGCCGGATTTTTTGTTGATGTAACTGTTTTTCAAACCGATTTAGGTTTGCTGATACTTATTACCGGTTTAGCGATAATCGGTAAAATTGTGGGTACAGCCTTGTTTTACCTGCCTTCAAAAAACGGATGGCGTGAAGGAATTACAATTGGAACAGGAATGAACGGAAGGGGAGCAGTAGAGATAATTATTGCTGAAATTGGTTTAGGAATGGGAATTATCGACAAAACCATCTTCTCAATACTTGTGTTTATGGCAATTTTTACTACGCTTACTGTGCCTGTTTTTCTTAGCTGGACAACTAAGTGGTTGAGAAAACGTGGCGAGCTGGTTTACATGGACAGCCGTGAAGGACTGTTGATTCTTGGAGTGAATCCGCTTAGTTTATTGCTTGCCAAATACTTTAAAGATCAGGAGCCTGTAGTGTTGATGGATAACAATCGAGATTTAGTAGAGCAGGCCGGAAAGCTGGGGTATAAGTGCATTTATGGTAACGCCTTAAACGAAGATGTGATGGAGCAGGCTGATCCTGAAAATATTTCAGCTCTCGTAAGTCTTACGCCTAATTCAGAAGTCAATATTTCGGCTGGTAAACTGGCGGCAGGATCTTTTTTGATTCCGAACATTTATACTGCTTATTCTGAAGCAAATACAAAAGGGAGCGCGGGCGATAATATAAAGGCACTTTTTTCAAACTTTGTTCAGTTGGAAAGTTGGTTCTGGAAAATTCAAAACAGCAAAGCAACCGAAGCGAGTATGCCTGTGGAGGAAGAAACAGATACCTTACATTGGATAGCTAAAAATGGTATTGATACTGATGATGTGCTGCCGATACTTATCGAGGATGCTGATGGTAGATTTCGCTTGTTTGAGATGGATGAAAAACTAACATCGGGTGAAAATATTATCGTACTAAAATCTTAATTTAGAAGATTGTTGTAACGAATTAAAGTTCTTGTTTATGCAAATTCAAGCCAGTTCTCCGGGAGATTATCGAAAAAACAGATATTCTTGAAATGAAGGATGTTGCATTGCACGGATATGAGAGTGACCTGAAAGGATTTTTTTTTTTTTTCTGATAGAAAAATCCTGTCTTTTTGGATTGAATTGGAAAAGATCAAATAATTGGATTCCGGCGGTATCCTTTTCATATCGTTAACTAACTCAATTTCTAAATTCCTTTTTTAACAAAAGCTTGTAACTTTACACCTCCAGAATTGTGAACGAAAAAGAAATAAAAAATGGACTATCTCTCTATAAATAAAAAGCTTTGGGATAATAAAACCGAAGTTCATGTTAAGTCTGAATTCTACGATGTGGATGGATTTATCAACGGAAATGATTCTTTAAACAGCATTGAGTTAGACTTGCTGGGAAATATTAAAGGAAAAAGTGTTTTGCACCTGCAATGTCATTTCGGGCAAGATACAATTTCTCTTTCGCGCCGAGGTGCAAAAGTTACCGGAATTGATCTCTCTGAAAAAGCGATTGAGCAAGCACAAAAACTGAGTCAGCAGGTCGGAACAGATACTCGTTTTATTCAGAGCGATGTGTATGCCCTGAAAGATGTACTTGACGAAAAGTTCGATGTCGTTTTTACGAGTTATGGTGTAATCGGCTGGTTGCCGGATATGAAAAAATGGGCCGAAACCATACATCATTTTTTAAAGCCGGGAGGCGAGTTGGTATTTGTTGAATTTCATCCGGTAATTTGGATGATGAGTTACGACTTTCAGCGTATCGAATTCAAATACGACGATTCGGAACCCATTGTTGAAGAACTGGAAGGTACTTATACCGATCGCGATGCCAAACTAAAAGACAAATCGGTTTGCTGGAATCACGGTCTAAGCAAAGTATTAAATTCGCTGATTAAAATCGGCCTCATTATTACCGATTTTCAGGAATACGACTACTCGCCATACAATTGTTTCGAGAATATGGTACAGATTTCAACGCGTAAATTTCAGATAAAAGGATTGCAAGAAATGATTCCGATGGTTTACTCAGTAAAAGCACAGAAACCTCTTTAGTTTTTATCGAAATTCAGGCTGCATATTAACACATAATCAAAATAAAGCTTATGTGTTTTATTTATGCGAAATTTTGTCGGGTATGAGCTGTGATAATATTAATTTTGACTTTCGAAGGAGAAACAAAAGCAGATGAAACGAGCATACAGACACATTCTTATGTGGGTTCCATCGAATACCTGAAAATTATCAATTATAACGGGATGAAAGCAGAAATAATAACCATTGGCGACGAAATTCTTATTGGTCAGATAGTAGATACTAACTCAGCATGGATTGGTGAACAGTTTAACTTGAATGGGATTGAAATTTACCAGATTACTTCGGTACACGATGATCATGACCAAATTTTGGAGGCCATTCAAAAAGCAGAAGAAAAAGTAGACCTGGTTGTTATTACCGGCGGACTTGGCCCCACAAAAGACGACATTACAAAACATGCGTTGTGTCAGTATTTTAATACGGAACTTGTTTTGCATCAGGAAACACTCGATCGGATAATTGATCGTTTTGGGAAACGGGGGATTGATATGAATAAACTCAACCGCGACCAGGCACTGGTTCCGAAAAGTTGTACTGTTCTTACCAATGAAATGGGAACAGCCCCGGGAATGTGGTTTGAAAAAAACAACACCATTTTTGTTTCGATGCCGGGAGTGCCGTTTGAGATGAAATATTTGGTTGAATTTGAATTGCTGCCCCGACTACGAAAAACAGGCAGAACAAAAGCAATATATCATAAAACGGTTTTAACACAGGGGGTTCCCGAGTCAATGCTGGCTATAAAGATTGCACATTGGGAAGATGCCTTGCCAAAACATATAAAACTGGCGTACTTGCCAAATCCAATGGCAGTGCGCTTACGTTTATCTGCTATGGGAACGAACAAAGAGCTCTTAAAAGAGGAGGTTGAGCATGAAATTCAGAAGCTGATCCAGATTATACCCGAAAGCATTTTTGGTTACAATAACGAAACACTTTCAGAAGTAACAGGGCGTATTTTGGCGAAAAATGGAAAAACGCTTGCTGTAGCAGAAAGCTGCACCGGTGGGTATATTTCGCATTTAGTAACTGCAGTAGCCGGATCTTCAGATTATTACCAGGGATCAGTTACTTCCTATTCAAACCAAACAAAAGAGACAATTCTGAATGTTAACCACAACGATATAGAGAAATATGGAGCTGTAAGTAAAGAGGTGGCCGAGCAAATGGTAAAGGGGGTGAAAAAGGCTCTGAATGCCGATTACGCCATTTCAACAACTGGAATTGCAGGCCCCGGCGGAGGAAGTCCGGAAAAACCTGTCGGAACGGTTTGGATTGCTGTATCAGGCCCCAAAAGTATGCAGTCGAAGAAGTATGTTTTTGTTGGTGATGATCGCGACCGGAATATCCTTCGGGCGAGTCAAACCGCACTGCAAATGCTTCGTCGTCTGGTTTTAACCGATTTGGGAGAATAGGTGCGTTTTGTGGGATCAAATAGAATTATCCTTTTCAATCTTTTAACAACTTCCAACTGTTTTTTGCGTTTCATTTGTATACATTTGAGTCAAACACTTAGTCATGAAGAAAATAATAACAATAGTACTTATAGTCGTCGTAGTAATTGTAGCAGCGCTGGTTGCAATCCCTGTATTTTTCAAGCAGGATATTCTGGATTACGCCAAAACTACGCTCAATAAACAACTAAATGCCAAAGTTGAAGTGGCAGATTTAAAACTGTCATTGTTTCGGGAGTTTCCAAAACTTAGCCTCGAACTTCGCGAGCTTTCTGTTACCGGAGGCGAAGGTCAATTTGCAAACGATACTCTTTTTAGCGCAGCCGTTTTGCGAACAGCGGTAAATATTAAAACCTTGTTTAACCCTTCGGATATGCAGATAAGCGAAATTGTTTTGGATAAGGCACATATTCACCTGATTGCTGCCGAAGATGGTACAACAAATTGGGAACTGGGTTCCGATCAGGAAGTAGCTACGAATAACGATGCTGAAAGTACAAGTGATTTCCGCTTGCAACTCGATAAAATTGAAATTCGTGATGCTGTGTTAAAATACGATGATATTGCTACAAATATGTATGTTTTGCTGGATGATATTGATTTTGATATTAGCGGAGAGATGTACGGTACGGTTTCGCAGCTAAATACTGATGGGAGTGTTGGTAATTTCTCATTAGATTACGACGGAACAAAATACATTGCAAACACTACTCTTGGCCTGAAAACATTGCTCAACGCCGATTTTGATAAGATGGCGTTTACAATTGCCGAAAACGAGCTGATGGTAAACCGTTTGCCACTGGAGCTTAGCGGAAATGTAGCAATGCCCAATGATTCTGTTCAGATTGATCTGGAACTGACAACAAAGAGTTCTGAGTTTGAAAATTTCCTGGCGCTTGTGCCACCCGTGTACGAAGAATACTTAAAGGATATTAAAACTACAGGAACTGCTACAATTAAAGGTTCGGTTAAAGGTTTCTATTTTGAAGAGGATTATCCTGCAATCAACTTACAAGCAAAAGTGGCTGATGGAAATTTCCAATATTCTGAAATGCCGGAAGATATTAAGAATATTCGGGCACTAATTGATATAGCCAAGCCACAGGGTGAGCTCGATAAAATGAAAATCAAAGTGAGTGACGCACATGCCGAGATTCGGAATAATCCAATGGATCTTTTGCTTACACTCAGTAATCCGGTTTCTGATCCTTATTTTGATGCTGCTTTGGTTGGTAAAGTTAACCTTTCGCACTTGAAAAATACCCTACCTATGGATAGCGTTGATATGTCGGGAGTTATCGATGCGAATATTATGGCGCAAGGAAGGTTTTCTGCTATTGAAAAAGAAGAATATCAGAAAATAAAATCTGATGGTGCAGTGTTACTGAGTAATTTCGTTTATCAGTCGCCTACGCTAACAAAAGAAATTGTTATTCCGGAGGGGAGGCTTGATTTTTCTCCGAAGAAAATCGATCTCAGTCAGTTTAAAGTTTTAATCGGGCAGAGTGATTTTAATCTTAGCGGAAGTGTAAGCGATTACCTCGCATATTTATTCAGTGAAGGTACGCTAAACGGCGATTTACGGTTGGATTCTAAACACGCAAACTTAAACGAACTGTTGCGTTTGCAGGTTAGTGAAGATGAAGTTGAACCGGAGAATGAAGAGGATGCTGTTTTGGCTTTTGATATTCCGCCGCGTATAAACTTTAAACTTCGTTCTGATATAAAATCGGCTGTAATTAACCGAATACCGATTCGCGATATCAAAGGGCTAATAAAAGCTGAGAATGAAAAGCTTTCGCTTGAAAACCTTGACATGAGTCTGCTTGAAGGTAAGCTGACAATGAATGGATCGTACCAGAATACTCCGGAAAATCAGCCTTTGTTTGATTTTGGGATCGACATCAGCAAAATAGATATTCCTGCAATGTACAACACGCTTACAGGTGTTCGAAAAATGGTACCTATGGCTGGCAGTAGCACCGGGAAAATTAGTTCCGACCTTGGGTTAAAAGGAAGGCTCAGTCCGCAATTGGGCTTAATCGCGACAAGTATTGATGGTAAAGGAACTTTTAGTACCAATAACCTGGAGATTGTTGATTCGCCTGTGTTTAACCAACTTAGCGGAATTCTGAAAAAAGAAAAACTTCGCAATATCAAAGTCGACGACTTTATGGCGAATATTAATATTGAGGATGGTAACTTGTTGTTGAAGCCGTTTACGACCAAAGTGATAGGGCAGGAAACTACAGTTCAGGGAAGCCTAAATACCGACAATATGATTGATATGCGTCTGGATTTTATGGTTCAGCGCGATGCTTTTGGACCCGACATTCAAAAAGTACTTGGTGTTATTCCCGGGAACGAAAAGATAAAGGTGCTGCCTGCCGGAGTTAACATTAACGGGCCTGTTGGAGAACCAAAAGTTAGTCCCGATTTATCGAAAACAACAAAGGCAATTACTGATGCAACAAAAGACGATGTGAAAAATTCGCTGGATAAGCTGGGAAAAGGTATTCTGAAAATGTTTGAGAAATAAACGGTTACCATTTTTTAGTCAGAAAATTGTTCAACAATATATTTTTTAGCTGCTCCACGTACGGAAAAATGCGTACTTTCGGGCTAAAGTTGCTAGCAACAGGCTGCTCATTCATCGTTTATGCAAAAAAAAGTAGTAGTAATAACCGGAGCTTCTTCCGGTATTGGTAAAGCCCTCGCCGAAAAATTTGCTGCAGAAGGGTTTGATTTAGTTTTAGCCGCGCGCCGGATCGATCGTTTGGAAGAACTTCAGAAAAAACTTTCCAATGTTGAAGTATTACCCGTTAAAACAGACGTAACTTCAATTGAGGACTGCCAAAATCTTATCGACAAAGCAATTGAAAAGTTTGGTAAAATTAATGTGCTAATTAACAACGCCGGGATATCAATGCGTGCTTCTTTCGAAGACCTGGAACTGGATGTGTTGCATAAATTAATGAATGTAAATTATTGGGGTACGGTTTATTGTACAAAATTTGCGTTGCCTCATATTCTTAAAGAAAAAGGTTCGATAGTAGGAGTGATTTCTACCGGTGGATACATTGGTTTGCCGGGGCGTACCGGTTATTCGGGTTCTAAATTTGCCGTTCGTGGATTTTTAGATACAGTTCGGATTGAATACTTGCGTTCGGGATTACACGTGTTGGTTGCAGCTCCCGGATTTACTGCTTCTGAAATACGGAAAACCGCGCTTACAAAAGACGGTAGTCAGCAGGGAGAGACGCCGCGTAACGAAAATAAAATGATGTCGGCCGAACGGTGTGCAAGTATCATGTATCGGGCTATAAAACATCGCCGACGGAAGATGATCATTTCTTTTTGGGACGGAAAATTTGTTGTTCTTATTGCCAAGTTGTGGGCATGGCTCATCGATCAGGTTTTATATGAAGTGTTTAAAAGAGAACCCGATTCGCCTTTAAAATAATCTAGAAACCAAGCTAATTTAAGATGTACCTGTAAATTGTTTGTACGAGAAATACCAATACGAAAGTAACAATTCCGGCTCCTGCCAATCGATTAAACCATAGCAGAAATTTCATACTAAACTTTTTTCTAAACCGATCCATTATCCAGGTAATAGAAAACCACCAGAAAATATCTCCAATTAAAAATCCCAGTAGTATAAAAAAGGCCATATAAGGTTTTTCAATACTTAAAGCAATTCCAAAACCCGAAAATATAGCCAATAGGTAAAAAATGATGTAAGGATTGGAAATGGCAATTGCAAACGTGCTGGCAATGTGTTTTAGTGGCGAAATACGTTTTTTCATCCTTTTAACACGATAGTGTTCCGGGTGAGACATAAAAATAAAAATACCAAGAATAAGCAATATTGTAGCACCTCCCAGCCGAAACCATAGTTCGTTTTTCCGGATGATTCCGATAACCAGTACCATTCCAAATCCCGCCAGCGACGCATATAACGTATCTGAAAGTGCTATGCCGATACCCGAATAAAAACCTGTCCACCGGTTATGATTCAGGGTGCGTTGTAACACTAAAATCGATACTGGTCCAAGCGGTGCTGTGGCAAGAATACCGATAATTATTCCCGTTACCCAATAGCTAAATAACATGGAGCAAATATAATCGAATCAACGATTATAAATTTACATCCATTTAAAATCATCATCTTTTTTATCACGGAGAAATCATTTTCGGGTTTGCATTTTCAGTGTAATCTGGCAAAATTGTCAGCCTTTCGGTTTGTCTGTCAGCCAAAAATTGCGGTTTCTTTTTTTGGATTGCTTTTTGAGTTTCCAGTTGTATTGATTTAACTTTGATATAATGACCGAAAAGGAACTTGATATACAATACGCATCTATTTGTCATCATCTTACTGAACGGCGGTTAAAACCCGCCTTCGACAGCATTAAAGTACTGATAAACGAAACAGCTCAGCCGCTTTTTCTTGATGAATGGCGCAATCTGGATCAGACTTACCATTATATGTTACAATACACAGTGGAAGGTATCCGTGATCCGGAAAGGCAAAAGATTTATCGAAATCTTATCGTTTCGGCTTTCGAACTGCTGGATAATATATATGATGCCGCGCGTTACAAATTCTCTTCTTCGTTGGAATACGAAAAAAAGCGAACGTTTATATCCAATATCAATTTTGAAACTTTATTGGTTGAACTTGAAAGCGGAGAACTCGACGATGATCTGGATGCATTGTTAAGCGGTACAGATTTAAAACGGGATGCGGAACAAACAGGTGAAACTGAATTACAGGCAAAGTTTGTAACTCTATTCTATCATATTTGGTTGAAAAATAAACTGAATAACGAGGAAAAAGCATTTTTACAGGAATTCTACAAAAACGATCTTATCTCTGTACCCTATAAGTCGTTTATCACGTCAGCATTGATGATGAGCTCGCTTCGTTTTTTCGACGAAAATAAGTTTTCAATACTTTTTGAGGCCTACGAAACCGAGGCGCCTGAAGTTAATCAGCGTGCATTAGTTGCGTTAGTACTCGCTTTTTTTCAGTACGACGAGCGTTTGGCTTTTTATCCGTCGGTAACAGGGCGATTGACCTTGTTAAGTGAGAACCCTGAGTTTGTTCGCCAGTTGGAAGCGGTTATTATTCAGCTTATCCGAAGTAAGGAGACCGAGAAGATACAGAAGAAGATTAGAGATGAGATTATTCCTGAAATGATCAAGATCAGTCCAAATCTAAAAGATAAAATGAATCTGGATAGTTTGATGGATGATAGTCTTGGGGAAGACAAGAATCCGGAGTGGGAGAAGATATTTGAAGATGCGCCGGGTTTGATGAATAAAATGGAAGAGTTTTCAGAAATGCAAATGGAGGGAGCCGATGTGTTTATGAGTTCTTTTTCGATGCTGAAAATGTTTCCGTTTTTTAATGAGCTTAGCAACTGGTTTATGCCTTTCTTTGCTTCCAATCCATCGGTTAGTAAAATTCTGGATCTTACTGATGATGTGAATTCCCGGTTTATTAAAGCCATTGATGTTGCGCCTGTTCTATGTAATTCAGATAAATATTCGTTCTGTTTCAGTTTGCAAAACCTGCCTGCTGAAAACCGTGAATTTATGGCCGAAGGAATGAAAGCCGAAATGGATCAGTTTAACGAGTTGCAGGACGATGAAGAATTAACCGATCCAGGCAAAAAAGCCGGCTTTATTTCCAATCAGTTTATTCAGGATTTATACCGTTTTTATAAACTGCATCCGCGAAAAGGTGGATTTGAAGACATTTTTAGCTGGCCTTTCGATTTTCATCATAAAAGTGTTTTGGGAAGCATTATTCGGGAAAATGATACCGTTTTACGGAATATCGCTGAATACTATTTTTCGAAGAATTATTATCGTGAGGCAGCCCAGGTTTTCAAACTTCTACTGAAACAGGAGAAAAGTGGCGAGTTGTATCAGAAACTAGGTTACTGCTACCAGCGTATTAACAATTACGAAAAAGCGCTTGAAACGTATAAAAAGGCAGAACTTTTTGATTTGAACAGAAAGTGGAACCTGAACAAAATAGCATTGTGTTACCGCAACCTGAAACAACCTCAAAAAGCACTTGAATATTATCGTGAAGCAGAAAAACTCGATGAAGAGAATTTAAATATTCAGCTAAATATTGGGCATTGCCTGCTTGAGCTTGGTGAATATGAACAGGCATTGAAAAGCTATTTTAAAGTAGAGTACCTTAAACCCGGAAATAAAAAGGTTTGGCGTCCAATAGGTTGGTGCTCGTTTGTAGTGGGGAAAAAGGAACAAGCTGAGAAATACTTCCAGAAATTACTGGAAGACGAACCGAACAAACACGACCTGATGAACATGGGGCACGTGCAATGGAGCCTTAGTAACCGGAAAGGGGCGCTGGAATATTACAAACGCTCTATTACACAAACGGAGTTTACAGAGCGTGAATTTTTTGAGGTTTTCGGCGAAGATCAGCATCATCTTATCAACCAGGGAGTAGATCGTGAAGATGTTCCGATTATGCTCGATCAGCTGCGTTATTTTATGGAAGAGTAGGAGAGTAAAGCAATTTACTCCCCTTTTAATATGTAATAGCTTTGATTTTGGCTAGATAATAACTTTTTGTTTCAGGTCTTTTTCGATGGCCGAGATCATTTTGCCTGCAATATCTTTGTTGGAAGCGCCTTCAATTCCTTCCAGTCCGGGAGCAGAATTAACTTCGAGTAGCAGTGGCCCGTGCTGCCCGCGAATGATATCAACGCCGGCAACTTTTAGGTTCATAGTTTTGGCAGCCAAAATGGCAATGCGTCTTTCTTCTGGCGTGATTTTAATAATCTGAGCAGTTCCCCCCATATGAATGTTTGCCCTGAATTCTCCTGGAGCAGCTGTGCGCATAATGCTCTCAACTACCTTTCCGTTTATTACAAAACAGCGGATGTCTTTCCCATCAGCTTCTTTTATAAATTCCTGTACCAAAATGTTAGCACGAAGACTTTTGAAGGCATTGATCAAACTCTCAGCCGCTTTTTTGGTTTCAGCCAAAACTACTCCTTTCCCTTGTGTTCCTTCCAAGAGCTTTACAATTAAAGGCGCACCGCCAACCATTTTTATCAAATCAGACGTATCCAAAGGCGAGTTGGCAAAGCCTGTTGTTGGAATAGGCAAACCATTGTTAATAAGCAGTTGAAGTGCATAAAGCTTATCTCTTGATTGCCTGATTGCAGAAGCGGAGTTTTGTGTGTAAACACCCATTGCTTCAAAATGCTGCGTTAGGGCGCAACCGTAAAACGTCATGCTGGGGCGAATGCGCGGAACTATGGCATCAAAATCATCCAAAATTCTTCCTCCCCGATAATGCATTTCGGGTTCGCGGGCATCCAATTTTATGTAGCAATCTTTAATATTCAGGAACTCCATATCGTGCCCACGTTCTTCACCGGCTTCCATAATCCTTTTGTTGCTATATAGTTCAGGGTTGCTTGCCAATAAGGCTATTCGTAAACCGGAGGGTTTTATTAAGTGTTCCTGGTAATATTGCTTGAGCGTGATCTCTGAAATATCACCAAGTTTTAATGAGGCTTCCGGATCGACCAGTATTTTTCCCGACATAGCCTGGCGTCCCAGTAACATGCGGTAACCCATCGAGTCGCGATTAGCCAGGGTGACTTCAATATCCCATATTCCGCCCCCCATTTTTAGTGCTGTTTTTATTACGTAGCGTACTTCAACAACACCGCTGGTGCTTTTTATTTTGCGTTTATCTACTACCTGCGATTCACAGTGAATGGTTGTTTTGCCGTCGTTTTGCAAGGGATGCACATCGTAACTTACCCACAAAGTACCGTCTTTTTTGAAAGGAACAATGTTTACGGCATGTAACGCTGATGTTTTGGCTCCAGAATCAACACGTACTTTAATGGCATCTATTCTTAATTCGGGTAGAGAGCACCATTCTTCACTCCCTACAACTATTTTGCTCGAATTCATGTATATATCAAACTAATTTCAAGTTAAAAAACGTTGTTATTTTCGTTGATTTTTTAAAAATCAGGCGCGAAAGTACTTATTAAAACAATATATGAGCCTGATGGTTTGTAAAAATAATGTGAAATTATTGTGTGGTTTAATTGCTTGGTAACCAATTTATTTCGTGCTTTCTTTTTTTCTGGTGTACTTAAGGTAAAATAGGTTATCTATCATCTGGACACCGGCGGGGAGATTGTTGATTTTCGTATCGGTAACATCAATTATTTTTAGTTTCGTGGTCGAATTTAGAATAGAAATATCAGAAAGTTCTTTATTTCCACTTAAATAGAGCTGTTCAAGGTTGGGTAAGTTATTGATCTCTGAATCCAGCTCCTTAAAATTGTTGTTTCTCAACGAAAGAATCTTTAGGTTTTTTAACTGGCCAATCCACGAGGGCAGGTTTGTTAGTTTGTTATTATCCAGTATTAAGGTTTCTATTTCCGGATTTGATGCAATAATCGGAATCTCTGTAAGGTTCTGATAGCTTAAATCCAATATTAGCTGCGGATTATTTAGTTCTCCTCTGCCGCTATAAATCTGCACCGAACTTGTGTCTTGTCCTTGTGACAAAAAACAAAGCAGCAACAATCCAACGCATATAAAAAGAAACTTATTCATATATTACTTTAAGCAAAAATTCTGACACTTATTTTATAAATAACGCGATTTTTGGCTCTATATTTTAACGGACGTGTTTATTTAACAGAAAGCTGATAGATTCGTTCCATTTCTTCTTCAGTTAACTTCTTTGTCGTTAAAATTAACATAAAAACTAATCGATTTTTATTTCATAGCTCTAGCGATTTTGAGACTTATGTAAGTCTATTGAATTTGAAATATGCGCTGAGCGAAAAAGAAAAGAGGACGTATTGGGTAAATACATCCTCTCTATATACTCTGGTTAGAAACGTTTAATGTTACATATCTTCAGGTGCGATTGGGGCGGGTACCACATTCTGAATAGGAGGGATACTTTTCAGGTAAGCAAAAATCGCTTTTACGTCCTGGTCTTTCAAATTGGTTAAATTAAACCAGGGCATTGGTGGAAGAAGCATCCGGCTTCCTTCGAGCCCTTTAAATTTGCCTTCAGTTATTGCGCGCTTAAATTGTTCTTCGCTCCAGGTACCAATACCTGTTACATCGGGAGTGAGATTTGCTGCGTAAGATATTCCCCATGGTCCGGCAGCGGCAGTAAGGTCGGGATTGAAAATTGAGAACCCCTTATTGATGATAGAGGTATCAGATATCATCGGAGGATAATTCTCCTGGAACCCGGATAACATCAATTCGGGAATTATTTCCAGACCTTGTGGCCCCAATCTTTTGGGTGAATGACAATCGTGGCACCCCATACTGGTAACAAGGTACTCGCCGTGTTTTATAAGTTCTTCCTGCGAAAGACTTTGTTCTGCGGAACTGCTTTCTCCGGAAGAAGAAGTGTTTGAACATGAAGTGATGCTCGCTGCAATAATGCCCGTTGCAATCACAACCAGAAAAGTAAATTTTCTCATAAAAATAAATTTAAGTTATAGAATGTACATTTATTTTTCTTTCCGACTGAGGTAGCTGGTAGATTTTACAACCAGACTTCCAAATTCCTGCTGCAATTTCTGGGCTTCTTCCGCCGATCCTTGTTGTTTTACAAATGCATCCCACCATTTTACATCGTCGGGGGTAATTTGCCATTCGAGATCTGCCGGACCGTCTTCCAGTTTCCAAATGGCCATGGCATCATATTCACCGGTAGAAAACCAGTATAATTCGGGACCGGGTGTTCCGGCCTCGGCACCGGCTGCTTCAAACTTATCGATTATAGCTTGAGCCGCACCGACTTTTCCTTGTTGAAAATCAATTAGTACAACTTGGTACCAGTTTACATTCTCATACTTCTTTTCGCTAACTTCTTCTTGTGCAAAAGTTGCTGTTCCCGCTAGCAATAGAAACACTAGCAACAAACTCCATTTTTTCATACTTCAGTTTTTAGTTAAACATATAGTAAAGACTCCTTTACTTTCTTTCTCAAAAAAAAGTGAGTTGATTTTTGCTAAAAATGTGCAGGAATTGAGAAAAAGTTACAGCTTCTTTAGATCAATTCAAAATTAAAGTGCTGATTTTTAGTAACGAAGCTGTTGGTTGGAGGGCATAAAACAAAAACACCCCACAAAAAGTGAGGTGTTTAACTATTTGGTTGAGCTTATTTTTAAGCCAAAGTAGCTACCATTACAGCTTTTATAGTATGCATGCGATTTTCAGCTTCATCGAATACAACAGAGGCTTTACTTTCAAACACTTCTTCTGTAACTTCCATTGCTTCGATGCCAAATTTCCGGTAAATTTCTTCTCCAATTTTAGTGTCGCGGTTATGGAAGGCTGGCAAACAATGCAGAAATTTTACATCAGGATTTCCTGTTAACTGGATCACCTCTGAGTTTATCTGGTAGGGCAGGAGCAGTTCAATGCGTTCGGCCCAAACTTCGTCTGGTTCTCCCATCGAAACCCAAACGTCGGTATATAGAAAATCACAATCTTTAACCGCCTCCGGTACATGATCTGTGACGGTTATTTGGGCACCTGTTTCTTTGGCTATCAACCGACATTGCTCTTGCAGCTCTTTTGTGGGCTGGCATTGTTTAGGCGCCGCTGCCCTAAAATCCATTCCTAGTTTTGCAGCTCCTACCATTAAAGAATTTCCCATATTATTATGGGCATCGCCGAGGTAGCAGAATTTTATTTCGGAAAGTGGTTTGGCACAATGTTCTTTCATGGTTAGAAAATCAGCCAGAATTTGGGTCGGATGGAATTCGTTGGTTAAACCATTCCAAACTGGAACTTTTGAATATTTTCCCAGTTCTTCAACAATGTTTTGTCCAAAGCCACGGTATTCAATTCCATCGTACATGCCTGCCAATACCCGCGCGGTATCTTTCATCGATTCTTTCTGCCCAATTTGCGAACCAGATGGACCAAGATAAGTAACGTTGGCGCCCTGATCGTAAGCAGCAACTTCGAACGCACACCGGGTGCGGGTTGACGATTTTTCGAAAATCAATGCGATATTCTTGCCTGTTAATTGCTTTTGTTCCGTGCCATCGTACTTGCTGAGTTTTAGTTTGGCTGACAAATCAAGCAGGTAGCGTATTTCATCGGGAGTAAAATCGAGTAACTTTAAAAAGTTTCTGTTTTTTAAATCGATCATATTATTTGGTTTTATTATCGTTAAGCTTCGTATTCCATTGTTATTTTCGAACCGAATGAGCGGTCTTCAAGTTTTGTTGCTTCGGTGATCACACTTTTGGTTCCGCCTTTTTCAATAAAATTAAGACAAGCTTTTATTTTAGGTTCCATTGTTCCTTCAGCAAAAGTACCATTTTCGAGGTGCTTTACCGTATCAGAATAATTTAAAAATTCTAGTTTCTCCTCAGTTGGAAGCCCGTAATCTTTATAAATGAAAGGTACGTCAGTGAGAATATAGAGTTCGTCGGCATTAATATTAGCCGCCAGCAAACTCGAAGCCATATCCTTATCAATTACTGCATCAAGTGTGCGAACGTCATTGTTATTGTCAAAGTAAACGGGAATTCCGCCACCGCCTGCAGCTATAACAATATTTCCCGCACGAACCAATGTTTCTATAAGTTCTTTGTTAATAATGTTAAGAGGAGTAGGAGACGGTACCACCCGACGATAGGCACCAGGTATTTTACTGGTGGTTTTAAAGATCCAACCTTTTTCCGCTGCCAACTTATCGGCTTCTCCTTTAAAATATATTTTACCGATTCTTTTTGATGGATTATTAAATGCCGGATCATTCTGATCTACCTCGACCATCGTTACTAGCGTAATCACATTTTTCTGAATGCCGTGCTTATTTAATACGTTGCGCATTATGCGTTCAATCATGTATCCAATTCCTCCTTGCGAGTCGGCCACACAAATGTCCAGAGGCATTGGCGCAATTTTATATAGCTGCTCGCCGGCATCGTTTCGCATTAATATATTGCCCACCTGTGGCCCGTTCCCGTGTGTAATTACCAGGTCGTACCCCTCTTTTATCAGGTAAACCAGGTTTTCCAGAGTGTCGGTAGAGTTCTTTTCCTGTTCTTCAATGGTTCCTTGTTCCGAACCGCGCAAAATGGCATTACCGCCCAGCGCAATCACAGCCAGTTTATTCATGGTTGTTTCAACGTTTAGTTTAATAAAAATCAGAAGCTACAATTGCTTTCGCTTGTTGTAAACTTAAAATTTCAAACGAAATAAAATGCTGTTTAAAATCTTCTTTTCAATTTCTTTTATCTTTTATACAACAGTTATTTATCGTGTTTCGTTATCATTTTAATTACAGTTGTTTTCGGCTCTTTCAGTTTGTAAGAACATCAATCTGTTTTGTTAACACTTTGTTCTTAATATGATTTTTTTTTGTGATGCCCAGAGCCCGAAATAGCTGATATTTTTTAACTAAATTTGCGGCAATTAAAAACGACTCAATGATATTTAGACGAAAAAAGTCGGCGAAACCGAAAAAGAAAACCAAAGCAAAACAGAAACGGACTTCCTTTCTTAAAAACGAGAAATTCCGGTTTATTTTTGGAATATTTCTTTTAGCTGTTTCCGCATATCTACTTATTTCTTTTGTTTCTTTTTTATTTTATGGAGCTGAGGATCAGAGTATAATGGATTCGAGCTGGCGAGAGTTCCTGTTTAACTCCGATATTGATGTGAAGAATAACGGAATGAAAGTAGGCGCGCTGTTGTCAGAGAAAATAGTAAACGGTGGATTCGGACTCGCTTCGTTTATTTTTATTTATATGTTGGCGCTTAGTGGACTGAAAATTCTTGGACGAAACATTGCTCGTTATCGTCAAAGTATGATTTACAGCCTGGTTTGTATCATTTGGTTATCGCTGGCACTGGGTTTGGTTTTTAATAAAACTTCTGCTGATTCTTTTCTGTATCTCGGAGGCCATTATGGTTTTATGTTGAGCAACTGGCTACGTTCGTTAGTTGGCATAGTAGGTTTGGGCTTGTTGTTGCTGATTAGCGGGACTCTTATCGTGGTAGTTCGGTTCGATAAAGCATTTGCTTTTCTGAATAAACTTATCAGACCCAATCAAAAAGATGAGACAAAGGAAGTTGAAGAGACTGATGATTTGGAACCATTTGAGGATGAATTAGAGGAAGAAATTGAAGGCGAAGACGATATTACGAAGGTAATTGATGAAGACGACGTGGTACGTGCAATTTTTGAAGACGATGGTGAAGAAGATTTCAAGAAAGAAGTTGCGGAAGAACCTGAGTTGGAAACTGAGGTTGTTGCGAAAGAAGAAGAAGAGGAGGAAGACTTAAACTTAGATATTGAGCCAAAAGTAGAGGAAGAAGAAGTAGGTGAGCTTGAGCCGGAGGAGTTGGAAGATTACGATCCTACACTTGATCTGTCGAGCTATAAATTTCCGACGTTGGAATTGTTGGAAGATCATAAATTCGGAAATGCCGAAGTTAAGCAGGAAGAGCTTGTTGCCAACAAAAATAAAATTGTTGAAACGCTTCGTCATTATAAAATAGAAATTACAAAGATCAGGGCAACTATTGGACCTACAATTACATTGTACGAAATAGTACCGGCGCCGGGTGTGCGTATTTCAAAAATTAAAAACCTTGAAGATGATATCGCGTTAAGTCTGTCGGCTTTGGGAATCCGTATTATTGCACCTATTCCGGGAAGAGGTACAATTGGTATTGAGGTTCCGAACCAGAATCCTGAAGTGGTTTCTATGCATTCGATCGTTCGGTCGAAGAAATTCCAGGAAAGTACAGCTGAATTACCTGTGGCTTTAGGAAAAACGATTTCTAATGAAACCTTTATATTCGATTTGGCAAAAATGCCACACATTCTGGTTGCCGGTGCTACCGGACAAGGTAAGTCGGTTGGTGTAAACGTAATTATTACATCGTTGCTTTACAAGAAGCATCCGGCGCAACTGAAGTTTGTATTCATCGATCCCAAAAAGGTGGAGTTGAACATTTATTCGGTAATAGAAAAACATTATCTGGCTAAACTTCCAGATGCCGAAGAACCAGTGATTACAGACATTCAGAAAGTAAAAAATACGCTGAATTCAGTAAATATCGAAATGGATACCCGTTATGATTTGTTGAAAGCGGCTCATGCCAGAAATATAAAAGAGTACAATAAGAAATTTATCAGCCGGAAGCTTAATCCTGAAAAAGGCCATAAATACATGCCGTATATCGTGGTGATTATTGATGAGTTTGCCGACTTGATTATGACTGCAGGTAAAGAGATTGAACTTCCGATTGCACGTATTGCGCAGTTGGCCCGTGCGGTTGGTATTCATATGATTATCGCCACGCAGCGTCCGTCAACCAATATTATTACGGGTGTAATTAAGGCCAACTTCCCGGCCAGAATAGCGTTTAAAGTAGCATCGATGATCGACTCCCGAACAATTTTGGATACACCGGGAGCAAATCAATTGATTGGTAAGGGAGATATGCTTATCGCTTCTGGTAGTGAGGTTACTCGTGTTCAATGTGCTTTTGTTGATACGCCAGAGGTAGAAAAGATATGTTCGTTTATTTCGGAACAACGCGGTTATCCAACAGCTTTCCTTTTACCTGAATATTTAGGTGACGATGAACAACCGGGGCCGGGAGAAGTCGATTTGAATAATCGGGATGATTTGTTTGATGATGCTGCGCGGGTAGTTGTGGCTAACCAAATGGGGTCTACTTCAATGATTCAGCGCCGTTTCTCTATTGGTTATAACCGCGCCGGGCGTTTGATGGATCAGTTGGAGGCTGCCGGAATTGTTGGCCCGAGTGAGGGAAGCAAAGCCCGACAGGTGTTAGTGTCCGACGAATACAGTTTGGAACAATTATTGAATAATCTATAAGCAATTCAAGAAAAAATTAAGATGAGGTTTATTTTAGTGATTATGGCGGTGTTTGTTTCCGCTGGTGTAGTGGTGGCACAGAATGACGCAAAGAAAATTCTGGATGAAGTAAGTGCCAAAACCCGGACATTTAAAACAATGTCGGCCGATTTTCAGTTCTCGATGGTAAACGAAGAAATGGATATCAGCGAACAGAACAATGGTACAATAAAAGTAAAAGGTCAAAAATATGTGGTTGATTTACCCGATGCCGGAATAAAAGTATTTTCTGACGGAGAAACCATTTGGAACTACATGGAAGACGGAAACCAGATAACCGTTAGTAGTGTGGATGATTCAGGAAGTGAGTTGATGGATCCTTCATCTATTTTTAGTATTTACGAAAGAGGCTTTCGTTCAAGCTATGTCGGTGATGCGAATGAGAATGGGAAAGCAGTTTACAAAATCGAGTTGTTTCCTGATTCTGAAGAATACCAGGTTACAAAAATTGAGGTATCTGTTGATAAGGCTACTATGATGCTAAGTTCTGCCAAACTACATGCTACCGACGATAATATTTACTCCATTTTGGTTAAAAAGATGGAGACAAATAAAGACTTCCCTGATTCAGATTTTATTTTCGATGCCAGTAAGTACGGCGATGTGGAAGTGATTGACTTCAGGTAATAAAGCACGTTTAAATACAGCCGCATACAAAACCATCGGCCAAACTGTCAAGAACTACCTGCTCTTCTTTCTTTTCATTCTCAGAGCCTTTACAGTGGGTACAAACAGGCATGTTTACCACCGAATTTATGGTTGAATTATCAGCAGTTACTTTCTGTTTACAAACAAAGCATGTGTTTTTTATTGATTCCATAGTTTGCAAAAATAGCAAAATCTTTAAAGTCCGGTTTTACCATTTATGGCAGATATAGGTATAAACAGCGGAAAACTTGTCGTGTTAAGTGCTTTAAATCCTTTTGGCATGATTATTATAAATAAGACGAACAATAGTGAAACAATAGTTTTTTTAGCCTGTACATTTAATTAAATTTGCGGTGCTCTGTTTTAATAAGTTCAAATTGAAGTAAAATGGCATTTGTAACAAAAGTTCTGGGGAAGATCCTCGGAAACAAATCTGAAAGAGATATAAAGGAAATTTCCCCGATAGTTAGTCAAATTAAAGAGGAATATAAGCGAATAACCCAGCTTTCAAACGACGGGTTAAGGGAAGAGTCAACCAGACTGAAGCAGCTTATTGCCGACAGGATTAAACCCGAAGAAGATGAAATTGCGGCATTGAAAATTGAAGCTGAAGAAGCCGAGATTCAGGATACAGAAAAGATTTACGAACGAATTGATAAGCTGGAAGAACAGATCGACCAGAAAATTGAGGAAGTTCTAAACGAAATACTACCAGCCGCTTTTGCCCTGGTGAAAGATACTGCACGTCGATTTGCAGAGAATGAAAAAGTTGAAGTTACTGCAAATGATTTCGACCGTGATTTAGCTGCCCAGCGCGACAGTATCAATATAAAAGGAGAAAAAGCCATTTGGAATAATTCGTGGTTGGCCGGTGGAAGTATGGTTACCTGGAACATGGTACACTATGATGTACAGCTAATTGGTGGTGTCGTTCTTCATCAGGGAAATATTGCAGAGATGGCAACCGGTGAAGGTAAAACGCTTGTGGCAACTTTGCCTGTGTTTTTGAATGCGCTTACTGGAAAAGGTGTTCATGTGGTAACCGTTAACGATTACCTGTCGAAACGTGATGCCGAGTGGATGGGGCCAATTTTCGAATTTCATGGTTTGTCGGTTGATTGTATCGATAAACATCAGCCAAACTCAGAATCAAGAAGAAAAGCATATAACTCGTCTATTACCTACGGAACAAACAACGAATTTGGTTTTGATTACCTGCGTGACAATATGGCGATTAATCCCGAAGACCTGGTTCAGCGCAAACATCAGTATGCGATTGTGGATGAGGTTGACTCGGTTTTGATTGACGATGCACGAACTCCGTTGATTATTTCAGGCCCTGTGCCAAAAGGTGAAAATCAGCAGTTTGAAGAGTTGAAAGGTTATGTAGAGCGTTTGTACAAAGCACAGCGCGACATGGTTAACAAAATATTTACCGATGCAAAGAAATTACTGACCAAACCTGATGCAACTTCAGACGAGAAAAAAGAAGGTGGTTTGTTATTGTTGCGCGCCCACAAAGGTTTGCCTAAAAACAAATCGCTTATTAAATTCCTGAGTGAAGAGGGAATGAAGGGAATCCTGCAGAAAACAGAGAATTTATACATGCAGGAAAACAGCAAAAATATGCACATCGTTACCGATCCGTTGTATTTTGTTATCGACGAGAAACAAAATTCGGTGGAGTTAACAGATATCGGTATCGATTTGATTTCCCAGGGAATGGAAGACTCTGACTTTTTCGTATTGCCCGATATGGGCGGGAAAATGGCAGAGCTTGAAAACTCAGGTTTAGACCCCGATAAATTACAGGAAGAAAAAGATAGGTTACTTCAGGATTACGCCGTTAAATCGGAGCGTGTTCATACCATCAATCAATTGTTTAAAGCCTATACCATGTTCGAAAAAGACGTGGAGTATGTGGTAATTGACAATAAGGTGAAGATTGTAGACGAGCAAACCGGTCGTATTATGGAAGGCCGTCGTTATTCTGATGGGTTGCATCAGGCGATTGAAGCCAAAGAGCGTGTTAAGGTGGAAGCCGCTACACAAACATTTGCTACGGTTACGCTTCAGAACTACTTCAGGATGTATCACAAACTTGCTGGTATGACTGGTACTGCGGAAACTGAAGCTGGAGAATTCTGGGACATTTACGAATTGGAGGTTGTAGTAATTCCAACCAACAAACCAATTGTTCGCGACGACCGTCAGGATTTGGTATATAAAACCAAACGAGAAAAATACAATGCAGTAATCGATGAAATTGTGAAGCTTCACAATGCCGGACGCCCGGTACTGGTAGGTACAACTTCGGTTGAAATTTCAGAGTTGCTTGCCCGTATGTTGAAAATTAAAGGAATTGATCATAATGTATTGAATGCGAAACTTCATGCACGTGAAGCAGATATTGTTGCTGAAGCCGGGCAGCCGGGGACTGTTACAATTGCTACCAACATGGCTGGTCGTGGTACCGACATTAAGCTTACTGATGAGGTGAAAAAAGCCGGAGGTTTGGCAATTATAGGCACCGAACGACACGATTCGCGTCGTGTTGACCGGCAGTTGCGTGGTCGTGCCGGACGTCAGGGAGATCCGGGTTCTTCGCAGTTTTACGTTTCGCTCGAAGACAATTTGATGCGCCTGTTCGGTTCGGATCGGATTTCGGGAGTGATGGATCGTCTTGGTCTGGAAGAAGGAGAAGTGATTCAGCATTCAATGATCTCGAAATCAATCGAACGTGCACAGAAAAAAGTAGAAGAAAATAACTTCGGTATTCGTAAACGTTTGCTGGAATATGATGACGTGATGAACTCGCAACGTGAGGTGGTGTACAAAAAACGCCGTCACGCTTTGTTCGGAGAACGTTTGGAAGTGGATATTCTGAATATGATGTACGACTCGGTAGAAGAGCTGGTAAATGAATATCACGGATCGGACATGTTTGAAGATTTCAATATGGAGCTGATGCGTTTGCTTTCTATTGAATCACCGGTTGATCAGGAAGATTTCAAAAAAATGAATGCAGCGGATATTTCCCAACGCATTTACGATAAGATGATTGACGGTTATAACCGGAAAGTTGAAAACATTTCGAAGCAGGCTTACCCCGTTATTAAAAATGTTTACGAAACGAAAAAAGAGGTTTACAAAAATATTGTTGTTCCGATTACCGACGGAAAACGTATTTTCCAGATTATCTGTAACCTTGAAAAAGCATACGATAATAAGGGAAAAGAACTTGTAAAATCCTATCAGAAACAAATTGTATTAAATACTATTGACGAAGGATGGAAAGAACAGCTTCGTGAAATGGACGATTTGAAACAGTCGGTTCAGAATGCTACTTACGAGCAAAAAGATCCGCTGTTGATTTACAAGTTTGAATCATTCAATCTTTTCAAAGTTCTTATTAACAACGTAAACAAGCAGGTTGTTTCTACCTTAATGAAGGGCCAGATTCCGATTCAAAGTCCGGATCAGGTGCGTGAAGCAGAAGCAAGGCGCAAAACAGATATGAGCCGTTATAAAACGCAAAAATCTGAACTTCCGGGAGCAGAGAACGCCATGGAAGGAGCAAATACGCAAACCCAAGAACGTTCAAAACCACAGCCTGTAACTGTAGAAAAGAAAGTAGGAAGAAATGAGCCTTGTCCGTGTGGAAGCGGTAAAAAGTACAAACAATGTCACGGGAAATAAGACACCAAACTAAACAAACAATAAAATGATGCACATTCTGAATTTCATTCACTGGAATGTAGACCCGGAAATATTTCACATCGGTTCTTTATCGGTGCGCTGGTACGGTTTGCTATTTGCATCCGGTTTTTTAATCGGCTATTACCTTGGCGAGCGAATGCTGAAATCTGAAAAAGTAAGCCAAAAATGGATTGATAGCCTTTTCTTTTACATTATAATTGCAACAGTGGTGGGAGCGCGGCTTGGGCATGTTTTTTTCTACGGTTGGGAGTATTATTCGCAACACCCCGGAGAGATTATAAAAGTTTGGCACGGAGGACTTGCCAGCCATGGCGGCGCATTGGGAATATTGGTGGCCTTGTATATTCACTCGAGAGTGGTTACAAAACGTACAATGTTGTGGACTTTAGACCGAATTGTTGTACCAACGGCACTGGTTGCGGCATTTATCCGAACCGGAAATTTGATGAACTCCGAGATTTATGGTATCCAAACTGATTTGCCTTGGGGATTTATTTTTGAGCGCAACGGAGAAATTGTACCAAAACATCCAACTCAGATATACGAAGCATTAGCTTATCTTTTGGCTTTTGGCGTGTTAACATATTTATATTGGCGTACACGTTCTAAAAATCGTCCGGGACTGATATTGGGCGTTTTCTTTGTAATGATATTTTCGGCCCGCTTCTTTATTGAATTCATAAAAGAAGATCAGGAAGCTTTTGAATCAGGAATGGCATTAAATATGGGGCAGTGGCTAAGTATTCCATTTGTTTTGGGAGGATTATTTCTGATATTCAGAGCACTGAAGAAACCGGAAAAGATTTTTAAGAACGGTTAATAAATATTTGTTAATATTGAAAAAATACTATTTGGTATTTTGTTGAGGGAATTAAAAAGATTTATTTTGCACATTATTTAGAATTATTCAGGATTATGTTAGAGATAGGAAAATATAAAATGGTTACGTTGACTTACGATTTACGTATAGACGACGAAAAAGGAGAAATGATCGAACAGGCAACTGTTGAGAATCCATTACAGTTTCTTTACGGAGCAGGAGTGATGCTTCCAAAATTTGAAACACATTTGGAAGGTTTGAAACAAGACGATCCGTTCGATATTAAACTTCCTAAAGCAGATGCTTATGGCGAAGTGAATAACGACGCGATTGTTGAACTTCCGGTTAGCGTTTTTCTTGTTAATGGAGAATTTGACAGCGAGCTAATAAAAGTAGGAAATACCGTTCCTATGATGAGCAGTAACGGACAACGTATGAATGGAATTGTACTTGAAGTTACTGATGAAACGGTTAAAATGGACTTTAATCATCCTTTAGCTGGAGAAGATCTTTTCTTTTCCGGGAAAGTGGTTGAAGTTCGTGAGGCATCAGATGATGAAGTCGCACAAATCCTATCAGGCGGCGGCGGTGGCTGTGGTTGCGGAAGCAATGATGGTGGTTGCGGCGATGGCTCATGTGGAACAGATAGCGGCGGTGGCTGCGGCTGTGGATGCTAATTTGTTTTAATAATTGGTTCAATTTAATATCTTTAACCCTGTTTTCTTCACTTAAGGAAAACAGGGTTTTTTGCATTTATGAATACATTCGGACATATATTTAGACTTACATCATTTGGAGAATCTCATGGAAGAGGCATCGGTGGTATCATCGATGGTTGCCCCGCGGGATTGGAAATCAATATCGATTTAATTCAAAAAGATCTGGCTCGGAGAAAGCCCGGGCAATCAAAAATAACAACTCAGCGTAAAGAACCGGATCAGGTAGAATTTCTGTCGGGTATTTTCGAAGGAAAAACTCAGGGAACACCAATCGCGTTTGCAATATGGAATAAAGATCAACATTCGAACGATTACAACGATCTGAAAGATATTTTCAGGCCTTCGCATGCGGATTATACCTATATTCAGAAATATGGTACGCGCGATCATCGTGGTGGCGGTCGTTCATCGGCTCGGGAAACAATTGCCCGTGTAGTTGCCGGAGCTATTGCAAAGCAAGTACTGGTGCAAGTTGGCGTAAATATTCAGGCGTTTGTATCTCAGGTTGGCGAAATTCAGCTTAAAAAGAGGTACCAGGAATTAGACCTTGCTAAAGCAGAAGAAAACATTGTTCGTTGCCCTGATCCCGAAACTGCCGAACAAATGATCGAGCGGATTGTTAAAGCGGGAAAAGATCATGATACTGTAGGTGGAGTAATTACCGGTGTTGCGACTGGAGTACCTGCAGGATGGGGAGAACCTGTGTTTAATAAATTACATGCCGATTTAGGTTTTGCAATGCTTGGAATTAATGCAGTAAAAGGCTTTGAATATGGTTCCGGTTTTGAAGGAACCAAATTAAGCGGATCAGAACACAACGATGTTTTTATTCACACTGATTCCGGCGTGCGCACAAAAACAAACAATTCAGGGGGTATTCAGGGCGGAATTTCTAACGGAGAAGATATTTATTTTAAGGTGGCATTTAAACCTATCGCAACACTATTAAAAGAACAACAAACCGTAGATAAGGAATACAAAGAAACCACAATTAACCCAAAAGGAAGACATGACCCGTGTGTTTTGCCAAGAGCAGTGCCAATTGTTGAAGCAATGGCTGCGTTAGTTCTTGTCGATCATTATTTATTCAACAAAATTAACTCAAAATAAAATTATGCCGAGAAGAAAAAGAAACAGGAGAATTCAAGTTCCTCCGGTAATTAAAGGGATGTCAGTTTATGGTGTTAGAGGTAGGAAATCTAACGAGGTAGTTCTTCACTTGGAGGAATACGAAGCTATACGTTTGCTCGATTACCAAAGTCTGACACAGGAAGAAGCAGCTGTTTATATGGATGTTTCGCGACCAACCTTAACACGTATATACGAAGAAGCAAGGAATAAAGTGGCTACGGCCTTTGTTGAAGGAAGAGATTTGATTTTTAGGGGAGGAGATATTTACTTCGATAAGAATTGGTATAAATGCAATAGCTGCAAAGCCAGTTTTAGCGATTACAGCGATAAAATTGATGCTTGTCCTGTTTGTTCTTCGAAAGAAACTATATCGTTAAACGATTATTTTACTGACTAAAAATAAAAAACCCCCGGCTCAACAGCCGGAGGTACCCAATTAAGTTGTGATAAAACCAGAGCCCTAGTACACTAGGATTTGTGCAATTTACGGCGATAATGTTTTGAAGTCAATAGAGAATATGTAATTTAACATAACGTCGTATAGTTTCTTATTCAAAATACCTCTCGATCCAGCACAGGCTTTGGTGTTCGGAAGGTTTCCCAAAATACTATTTTGTCTCTATTTTTTTTGAGCTTTTCTTTTACGCCAAATGGATTTATCATATATATTTGAGCGTTAAATTTAAGATCTATGAAGTTACGTAAGGTTTTACGATCCTGGCATCGGGATTTAGGGTATTTTATTGTAGGAATGACGATTGTTTACGCTTTGTCTGGTATTTTTTTAAACCATCGTCACGATATTAATCCCGACTATAATATTTATACCGATGAATTTACCGTTGAAAAAGGAACTGTAGAGAATTTCACAAAGGCAAAAATTATTTCAGTAATGGAGAAGCTTCCATACGACCTGAAATACAAAAAGCATTACATCAATAATGATGGTTTGGTAAAGGTGTTTATCGAAAGTGGAGAGCTCGCGATAAATCCATCAACTGGCGAATGCGTTTTACGATATCTGGAACGACGTCCGCTGATTTTCGAGATGAACAAGTTGCACAAGGCAACTCTGGGAACAACCTGGAAATGGGTGAGTGATTTAATGGCCTTCATACTTCTATTTGTTGCAATTTCAGGTATTTTTCTTTTGAAAGGAAAACGAGGTTTTCTTCGATGGGGAATTTGGTGGTTGGTTGCAGGTTTTGTTGTACCTTTGGGTTTTGCATTAATACTTATTTAACCTTTATAAAATCGTAATATGAGAAAAATTGCATTTCTAAGTCTTTTGACTGTCGTTTTGTTTGCATGTGGTCAAAAAGCCAGTAAAGAAGAAAATAAATCGGCAGAAGCTCCGAAAGAAGCAGTGGTTTTAACTGTAGACGAAGTACTTGAGCAAGCTCCGGAACTTGCAGATCAGCAAATTGTGGTTAAAGGAACCGTTTTTCATGTTTGCCAGCACGGTGGACAACGTTGTTTTTTGATGGGAAGTACAGAGGACCAATCAATTCGTATTGAAGCCGGAGAAAAAATCGGTGCTTTTCAGCAAGAGCAAATGGGAAGCGAATTAGAAATTACCGGTATTTTGAAAGAGGTAAAAACCGAAGCTGATGCACATAATCCGGGCGCCGAACATGGCGAAGTAGAACATGAAGAAGATGCCGAAACTCAGGAAGCACATAATATTATTGCAGAGAATCAAGCTGCAGCTGAAAGAGTATTCTTTATTGAAGGAGCAAGTGTAAAAGAATTATAGTATTTTACCATATAAGAAGAAAGGAGAACAATTATTGTTCTCCTTTTTTTATGTCTTCTGCCGGAATAAATTTCAGAGAAACTGAGTTTACACAATGTCGAGTGTCTTTGGGGGTAAATCCCTCGCCATAAAAAACGTGGCCAAGGTGTCCACCACAATTCGCACAGGTAATTTCTGTTCTTCTTCCGTCGGCATCAATCGATTTGTGCACCGCATCTTTTATCTCATCATCGAAACTTGGCCAGCCACAGTGTGCATCAAATTTGTCTGATGAACGATACAACGGAGCTCCGCAGCGTTTACACACATAAACTCCGGTTTCCTTAAAATCGTAGTATTTTCCTGTAAACGGGCGTTCTGTTCCTTTTTCTACAATAACATAATGTTCAAAATCGGTAAGTTCCTTGTACTTCATTTCTTTTCCTTTCTGATCTGTTTGTTTTTCCGTTTTCTGAGCGTTTGCAGTAGCAGATGTAATAAGTATTGCTATTAAAACTAATGTTTTCATTTCTCTAAATTTTAATGGACTATAGAACCATAATTTCATTCCAAAATTACAGATCAAAGTTCAAGATTGTATCACAATTAGAAAAACATTTTGTAACCTTGCAAGGTTTAATCACAAGTTCGATTTTTACCTTTTATGGAGTTACAAGTACTTTTCCAGGACGAGTTTTTAATAGTGGTAGACAAACCGGTTGATCTCCCCGTGCATAAAAACGATTTCATGCCTCACGATGCTGATTATCTTACAAAATTGGTTGGCGATTTAACCGGAAAGTGGATTCATAATGTTCATCGGCTCGACTCAAAAACATCGGGGGTGATTGCATTGGCATTTTCAACGGAAGTAGCACATGAAATGGCACTTTTGTTTGAGAAAAAAGAAGTACAGAAGACCTATTTTGCGATTGTTCAGGGTAATCCTGGAGAAGGTGAGTTCGATAGAAAAGTAGTTGTGAAAAAGAAGTCGAAGTTTAAAAAGCCGGCGTTAACACGATTTAAAACTTTTGAGACTGTTCAGACGAGCATAGCATACAAAGACAAACAGGATATTCAGTTAAGTCTTGTTCAGGTTAGCCCTGAAACCGGCCGCTGGCATCAAATCCGTCAGCATTTTGCACAACATCATTTTGATATTCTTGGGGATACTCATCACGGCGATTTTACTTTAAACAAGATTGTAAGTGCCGATACCGATATAAAGCGTCTGTTTCTTCATGCCTTTCAACTTGAATTTATTCACCCCGGCACTAAAGAGAAAGTATCTTTTCAGGCTCCGCTACCGGATGAATTTCAGCAAGTGCTGAATTTTTACAAACAGCTATAGTCGTTTTTATCGTCTTTATTAATCTACTTATCGAAATTATTGGTGCTTTTGTCTGTAGTTGTTGAATTTTGGTGTAATGAAAGTGTTTCAGTTGCGTCTTAACGAAAACAATTAGAGATCATGAGAAAACATATCCTTACCGTTCTGGTTTTAGCGCTGGTTTTAGCATCATGCAGCGATAGTTCAGAGGTTTCAGAGGCTTATAACAAATATCGTTTAAAAGATGGGGTTACTACAGTTTCGGTTCCCGGATGGTTAATTCATTTGACTGCGGGGATTGCAGACCTTGAGGAGTCGGAAAAGGAGTTACTGGAAAGTATCGATAGGGTGAAGGTGATTGCCGTTGATGATCCGGAGTTAAATGCTGAAATCAATTTGCACGAAGAGTTTTATTCAAAGATTCGGGAAAACAATAATTATGAAGAACTCTTGGTTGTGAGAGATGACCATGAGAGCGTGACCATATTTGGCATTATGGATGAAAAAGTGATAAAGGAGATGCTGATACTGGTTGGAGGCTTAGATGACAATGCTCTTGTTTATATTAAAGGAAATATAAGCCCCGATATATTGAATGATCAAATTGATCTTTCTGAGCCGGATCGATTTTTAAGTTTGAAATTTTAAGATTTGAAATAATAAAAAAGAACCCGGATTTCTATTTTTATTGGAAATTCGGGTTTTCTTGTTTTATACAATAATCTTAGTTATTGCTGAAAAACTTATTCTTATGCATCTCAGCAAATGTCATCAATTTTTCTGCTACTTCAGGATACTGGGCAATTACGTTGCTCGTTTCGTACGGATCGTTTTCCATATCGAATAAACTTAGTTCAATGTGAGCCTGCTTATATTTTCCCGGTATTCCGTCTTTACCTTTTATCTCTGTCATTGTGCGATAATTGTGCGGCAGGTGAAGTTTCCATTTTCCATCGCCACTCATAACAGCTTCAAAATTACTTCCGTTGGTAAATGCGTAATATTCATGCGGGTTTTGTGCGTCTTCGTTTCCTTTAATTATTTCCCAAACATTTTTCCCGTCAATTTCTGTTTCCGGTAAAGAAACTCCGGTTAAGTTGCATAGCGAAGGCAATAAATCAATGGTCATTAAGGCCCGCTCCGATTGTTGCCCGCCCTCTAATTTTTCAGGATATTTGATAATTGTTGCAGAACGGGTTCCGCCGTCAAAAGTGGTGCCTTTGGCTTCTCTAAATGGAGTTGTGCCAGCGTGGTTTCCGTATGAAATCCACGGGCCATTGTCAGAACTAAAAATGAAAATGGTATTCTTGTCAATATTGTTGTCTTTCAATGCCTGGTTAATTTGTCCGATCGACCAATCCACTTCAAGTGTTACGTCGGCATAAAGACCTTTTCCCGATTTGCCTTCAAATTCAGGACTAACAAACAGCGGAACATGAAGCATACTATGAGGTACATACAGTAAAAATGGTTCGTCTTTGTGTCGGTTAATAAAATCTACAGCGTGCTGTGTATACCATTTAGTCAGCATCTTTTGATCAGAAGAATCAACGTCTTCTATTGTAACCTCTCCGTTTTCCCAGTATTGAAGAGGGTAGCGTCCCCAATAATCAGGCGCTTCCGGGTGGTGTTTCCACATATCGTTAGAGTACATTAACCCACAGCTTTCGTTAAATCCCCGGTTTTGAGGGCGCGTTTCGGGTTGATCACCACAATGCCATTTGCCAAAAATAGCGGTTTTATAACCAGCCTTCTGAAATACTTCTCCAATAGTTGGAAAGCTTGGATCAAGTCCGTGTTCATTTGGCCCGTGTGCTCCAAAAACTTTTGTTCGGCCTGGGTAACAACCTGATATTAAAGCTGATCTTGATGCAGAGCAAACTGCCTGCGGTACATAGAAGTTTTTAAACATTACACCTTCTTCGGCCAGTTTAGCAACATTTGGCGTTTCAATTTTTTGTTGTCCGAAAGGTGAAAAATCGGAATAACCTGAATCATCCAGAAAAACTATAACGATATTTGGTTTCTGATTTGTTTCTTTTGTAGTTGTTTTGCAGGCAACACTTAAGAGTAAAACAAGGGCTACAAAAATTACAGGAAAATTAGGTTTCATTTGAATTAATTTAGGATTGAGGCTAAATTAGTAATTCTTGTATAAACAAGAAGCAGCTTTTCAGGCGAATTTTAGATGTACTTGTTTAACAGTGCATTATTTTAGAATAACTGCTTAGAAGACTTGAAGTAAATTAATTGTATTGAAATGATAAATTGGTTGACATTGATTGTTTTGTTGGCAGGTGGATTAGCACTGTTTCTCCACGGTATGAATATAATGACAGATGGATTAAAAGCCGCTGCAGGAAGCCGCATGAAAGCTTTTTTGAAATCGATGACTCGAAATCGATGGACATCTCTTTTGGCAGGAACAGGAATTACAGCAATTATACAATCATCGTCAGTAACCACCGTCTTGGCTGTCGGGTTTGTTTCTGCGGGGTTATTATCCTTTCAAAGTACGTTGGGGGTTATTTTGGGAGCCAATCTGGGAACAACAATTACGGCACAAATTATAGCTTTTAAAATAACCAGCGCTTCCTGGGTGATGATCGCTTTCGGTTATTTGTTTTCGATTGTTTTTGCCCGTAAATCGTACAAAGATATTGGTACAATAATTCTAGGTTTAGGAATGGTTTTTCTTGGAATGTCGGTAATGGGTGAGGCCACCGAACCATTAAAAACTTATCCGCCTTTTATTGAATTAATGAAGGGGCTTGATAATTACTTTCTGGCAATAATTATTGGTACACTGTTTACAGCGGCAGTGCAAAGTTCGTCGGCAACAACCGGTGTTGTAATAATTCTTGCATCTCAAGGTTTGGTAAGTGTAAACGGCGGTATTGCGTTAATTCTGGGTGCTAATATTGGTACTTGTGTTACAGCAGTTTTATCGGCAATTGGTAAGCCGCGTGCTGCTATGCGGGTGGCTCTTGCCCACGTATTTTTTAAAGTGGTTGGCGTACTTTTATGGTTTGGTTTTATCGATCAGTTAAAGGAATTGGTAATGCTGATATCTGAAGGAAATCCTGCCCGTCAGATTGCAAATGCACATACTATTTTTAACACTGCAAATACATTCTTCTTTATTTGGTTGGTAAATCCGGTGTCAAAACTAATTCTGTGGCTATTACCGGAGCGTGTTAAAAAGGAAAAAGAACTTTTTCCAGAGTTGCATTCCTACTTTCTGGAAGATACTTCAATGGCACTCGACCTTGTTACAGACTCAATTGTTAAACTGGGGAATTATACCTTGAAAATTATAGAAAAGGGTATTACGACGGCAACTACCGGTAGTGCAACAGACTTAATCGAGTTACGAAAAAAAGACCATAAGATAGATAAAGGACATACTGAGATTCTTGGCTTTCTTCAGAAGATACAAAGTGTTGAACTAACAACGGAACAAGTTGAAAGATTGGAAAGTCAGTTGGAAGCAGTAAACGTGTTGGAAACAGCAGCAGATTTAATTACTACGAATCTGGTGGAGGCGGCCGAGCACCGTATCGAAAACAATTTCACAACCAGCGAAACAACTTTAAATCTTCTTTCAAAATTATACAATACCGCTTCTAAAGCTTTTGCTTCGGCACTAAACGAATATAACGGAAAAGAAAACGGAGGGGAAGTGAATCTTTCGAAAGAGGCATTTAAATTACAACTACAGGAAACCCGAACTTATCTTGCAAAGCGGTTAGCAGTAAATGATGATATGCGTATTCCCGTTTATCGCTTTGAATCAGAAGTTTTAGAAACAATACGGAGATTACACGGGCTTGCAAGAAGATTAGAAAGGAAAGCAGGATGACTTCCGTATTGCCCATAGTCCCCTGCTTTCCAAGTAGTTGATTGTCAGCACTACTTCTTAATAACCTTCTCGGTATAGCTGTGATTATGATTTTTTATCACAACTAAATACAACCCCGATGGCTGAGCACTTAGATCTATCTCACTAAGCGGAGCCGATATACTTTTCTCTATAACCTTTCCACCTGTTGCGTTGTAAACAGCGTAACAGTCGTTATCTCCCAAGTAATTCAGTCTTAGGTTAACCCGGTTTTCTGTTGGGTTTGGATAAACGCTCAGATAACTTTGATATTTATTGTCCGTGGAAGTAGAACTTGAAGCCATTTTATTGCCTTGTGTAGCATCACCTCCAAAAGAAATTTCATAGTCTTCAACCTCTCCTTCGAAATAATCGTCGCATGAAGCAGGAGCTTTACCTGTTTTCATAGTAATACGCATTCGGCTTGTTCCAATAGCAAAAGTTGGAATATCAATGTAACTGGTCACACTACCTTTGTTATTGTTTACTGAAAGTAGTGTTTCGTCAGCATCATCAAAGTCTCCGTCGTTATTGAAATCAATCCAAATACGCCAAAAGTTTCTTGAGCCTGCATCCGATGGGATAAGTTCTACTGTATAGGAATTTCCCGGAACAAGATTAACAGGACCGTTTAACGAATAACCATCTCCTCCGGTAACTAAACTTGAATAGCTGCCAATGTTTACTTCGCGAATATAATTCGATGAACTATTTATATCTATTGGAGTACAGTAGCTAACTTCTCCTAACTCCTTCACCGTAATTAATGCTTGTTTTGTTTCTGTGGACGTGGCAAATCCTGTTTTTGAAACTGTTAACGCTACATTGAATACACCTGCGGTACTGTAGGTTACTTCAGGGTTCTGCAGAGTGCTGATTTCATTATCTGCTCCGGGGAATGCCCAAGACCACGAATCCGGATCATTAGTTGACAAATCAGAAAACTGAATGCTCTCTCCAACGTAAATAATATATTTATTTGCCGCAAAATCAGCTACTGGTGGTTTTGGTTGAGGAGGGGTAATACGTAGGGTATAATCTTCAATCTCGCCAAAATCGTTATAGTTACATGCAGTAGGAGTTGATTTTCCCATTGCCACACGAATTCTGGTAGTAATGTCTAATCCGGCAGGAATTCTAATTGTTCCGCTTACCGCTGATTTTGATTTCGAAGCGCTAAATACTAATTCTTCATCAGAAAATACATAGTCTGAGTTGAAGTCGATCCAAACAGACCAGTATTCAAACTTACTCCTGGATACAAAGTCAGGGATTAATTCAATGTAAGGACTGGTTCCTGCTTCAACAGTAAATGTTGTAGAAGTAAAATCAGCATATCTTTCAGCTCCAGAAGTGTTGAAGTTGTTTCCAATTTGAACGTTAGAAATCCATTCTTCACTTGCAATAGGAGAGGGGATACAATATTCCGGCTGTGTTTGTTCAACCTGAATATAGTTTTCAATAGTTTTAGTGTTATTGCCACCAGCATTGGTTACTGTCAGTGAAACTTTATAATTATTCGCATTCGAGTAAGTAATTCGAGGGTTTCGTTCGGTTGAAGAAGATGGAGTTCCTCCTTCAAAAACCCATAGCCACGAAGCAGGTGTGTTTAATGATTTATCATTAAAATTAACAACTTCTCCTTCTGTAATCTGCGTTTTATCGGCTTCGAAATCAGCCACCGGAGCTTCAACTGGCATAATTACATGAATAACTTGTGTGGCAGATTTAGTATTCGATCCGCTTGCATTTGTTGCCGTTAGCGAAACAGAAAATTCACCTGCAGTATTATACGTTACTGTAGGATTCTGTGCTGATGACGTTTCCGGATCACCACCTTCAAACGACCACGCCCATGAAGTAGGAGCGTTTGTTGATTGATCAGCAAAAGTTACTAAATCTCCAACTTCAATTTCAACAGCACTAACAGAGAAATCAGCTACAGGTGTAATAACTATATCGGGTTGTTCAATTACTTCAATAAAGTTTGCCAGTGTTTTTGTGTCAGATCCATCATTATTGGTTACTGTTAATTTTACCTGGTAATTCCCTGGTGTATTGTAGGTGATGGCCGGAGGATATTGTTGATTTGAACTACTAGGGATCCCGCCTTCAAATTCCCAAAGCCATGCATAAGGATTATTTTCTGAGATATCGGTGAAAGTAACCGATGCTCCTGCTTCTATACTAGTTGTGCCTGATGTGAAATTTGCGACAGGTAAAACAACTGGTCGGTTTACGGTCACAAAATTCTGCATAGTTATACTGTCAGTACCTCCAGCATTACTTACAGTAAGCGTTACTCCATAGTTTCCTTCAGTAGTGTAAGATACAGTTGGATTTTTAGATGTTGAAGTTGCCGGTGTTCCTCCTTCAAATACCCAACTCCAGGATGTAGGTGTATTTGATGAATTGTCGAAAAAAACTATCTCTTCATTTTCCAAAATAGTCTGAGCATCTGAAGTGAAATCAACAACTGGGGCTAGAACCGGTGTGGTTACGTGGATCTCAATTGTTTTGGTATCAGAACCAACAGCGTTTGATACGGTCAGTTTTATCGGATAAGTTCCGGTATTTTCATAGGTAACAATTGGATTTTTTGATACTGAAGTCGATGGGCTTCCTCCAGTAAATTCCCAGTACCAGCTTGTAGGAGAATTTGTTGAAAGATCAGTTAATTGAATTGAATCTCCAACGTTTATTTCCTGTTTCTCTGACGAGAATGAGGCAACGGGTGCAAGCTCTCCATTTAATGGCATGCAGTAACCATATTCATCTATCGGGCCTTTTGTTGGGTCCGAGTCATCTCCATCTGCCAAATCCGGACCAGGGCAAGAAGCGGGTTTTTCTCCGAGTCCCCACCAGTAATAACCGTCCCCGTCGCGGTCTTCAAAGACCACTTCATAATCATTTACTTCACTGGCTATAGGAGTATTTATGCCATATGTCCATCCAATATTTGAAATAGGAGTTTCAACATATACGTAGCCATCGTCCCCAAAACGTGGTCCCCAGCTATTTTTGAAAATCCAAACAGTTTTGCCAATTAAAGGGTCTCCTGGTTGTATTTCAATCCAGTAGCGTTGTAGATCCAGGTTGCGGTAGTAGAAATAGTCACCTTCTTTTACGACTTTATAACCAACTAAAACCATTGCATGGCTCCAATCGTACAAACCGCCACTAACTGGACCCATTTCAATTAACATTCTTTTCAAATCGTCTTCAGTACGAGGATATTCAGTTGAAGCAAACGGAGTTCTTCCAGCAATTTTAATAAGTTGACTAGGAGAAGATCCTTTTTGAGAACAATCAAGATCTGCTTGAGCATAAGGAAAGGTAGCTTCATCAACTACACCCGTAGTACTTATATAATCAAGAGCAATTCTAGGGTATCCTCCAGTACAAGTGCCTGCGGCACTACACGACAACACGTCTTGTTCTGAAAGGTCGAGATTTAATTGCTGGTTAAAGTATAAGTTCGTCATTGCTTCTACTGCACCTGTTGATGCAAATGCCCAACAAGAACCGCATGCTCCTTGATTGGCTATCGGAGATATCCAGTCTTTTCCATGTCTGTTTCTCCAATCCCATTCATCGATGTATGGACTTGAGGACGCCGTTGCTGATTTTAATGTAGAGGTAGTAGACGTTTCTGTTGAGTAAACTCCACCGGCATAAAACTCAAATCCGGGAGGAATTGGGCTGTCTCCGTATAACTTTTGCCTATCTTCATATGATAGTTCTGATATCTCGGTAGAAGCAGCTACCCAACTCAAACCTTTGGATTTAAGGTTTTTGTTTAGACGTTCAATCTTATCTAGATTTTGCTCTTTCCTCCTGTCCTTCTTTGCCTGGGCAATATTAGCAATATCGGATCTCTTGCTGTAGGTAAGTTTTTCAAGATTAACGTTCGCATTGGATATCTCGATTTGAAGTTTGTAGGGTTTTACTCCATCCAATAGCGATGACTCTTCGCAATTTTCAAGAATCTCCTGCGTGGTTGATCCATTCAAAAGCGGATAACTTTCGAATACTAGATATTCATTAAAGTTGTTATCAATCAAAACAAACCTTACGTAGCCGTTTTCATTGGTAAACTCTACTTCTGCAGTAGTTGCCAAGCCGTAAATCTTATTTACCTGCTTGTTAGAGAGAGAAATTTCAGTTGATTCGGAAAATGACTCTTCAACCTGAATAGATTGTGAGTCTTGCCCCATCAACTTAAACTTTTTGTTTTCATTTTGCGCAAGTGCTGACAAATTTACACATGCAAAAAGAACTAGTAATAGTAACTCTGGTCTTTTCATTGCATCTCTGATTTAATGGTACTTATGTTTTGCTTTTAAATTTTTAAAAGCTTTGGTTTGTAAATTGCCTATCTAACGAATTTTATGGGATAGACATTTAATTATTATACTTTAATATCCACAACTAAATTGGTACCTGTTTAATTCCTGTTTGTGGCTGTAACGATTGATTTTTGGCAGTATCTCGTTAATCAAATTAAGTTTTTACTTTGATTTCAGATTAGGACAACCATTCCAGAATATCCATATTTTTCCCATTTGATTTCATCCATGTATTTAAACATTAGAAAAAGAAATCATTTCAGACTTATTCAAAGTCATTCATTAAGTAAAAGGATAGCACAATATTCCCTGGGCTGTGGAAACAGGCTAATGATGATAGCATCGTGGTTGTTTTTTTGCTAACAATCAATATTGTATAGTCTTAAAAAAGTTGGGATTAGTTTTCAAGCGTCACTCAAAGAACGGTTTTATCTTTATGGGTTGGTGCGAAGGTGATAAGAAACTCTATTATATACAACTGTGGAAATTAACAGTACCATCTTTTTTTCCTGGTGTTTCTGTTTATAAGTGTCTCTACTGCTAATAAAATCAAGGAGTCTTGAGAAAAATATTTTTTTCTACTAATAGTAAGAAATATACTTATTTATATTGTTTTTAATCGATTGATAAACAGTTGCTTATTTATGTAAAGTTTTTCCTTGTTTTACTTTTATGTGGATTAAAACTATTTATGACAAGACGAAGATTCGATCCCCAAAGAGTAAATATTAAAAGACTCAGAAGTCTTTTAATGCGGAGTAACACTTACAAAAAATACGTATAATTATGGATTGAATTATTACGTAAAAAAGACGTAAATTGTATCAGTAAAATTACATTGCCCCAATTTCAATTAATTTTTGTCGCTTTTTCTTGATTGATTTTTTAACCCGGTTAAGTAGCAGAGCAATAGATTATTAATGATGAAAAAAAGGGTTTATGTGTAGAATTGCATTATTAGAGGGTCATGCGCTTTTTTGTTCCGGAATCAAACCAATATTAGAGAAAAATGACTCATTAGAAGTTGTTACAGAGCAAAAACATATTTCAGGTTTACTTCCTGTTTTAAAATCGATCAATCCTGATGTGTTGGTTATTGATATCATTCATTGTGCAGATAATGGAATAACGCTTATTAAGAAAGTCAAAAGGAGAAGATCAAAATTGCCTATTCTACTTGTTGTAAGTAAAGACTTTTCAAAATATTTTGAAGACTACATTTCCCTTGGTGTAAATGGTCTGGTTTTTAATGATTCTAATGTAGGAGAACTGATTCAGGTTGTAGAATCATTGTACAATGGAGAAGACTATTTTTCTTCTAGGGTATGGTTATTATTAAAGAACCACTTACGCACAACAACGAAGAGTTCTAAACATGAAAAAGATACTGAAAGTCAGTTGACAAATCGAGAAATTTCAATTCTGAAATTATTCTGTAAGGGATACACTTACAAAGAAATAAGGAGTACACTAAATATTAGCCAACGTACGGTAGAAACCCATAAGAAAAATATAACCTCCAAAATTAAGGTTAGATCTACCGCCGAAATGGTTGAATTTGCGATTTAAAATAACCTAAATTAATTTACATTTTTTCCTTGACTTATGTCACTTCAGTGATTCTATATTTAGGTGAAATTCCTGATTGAAATGTATTATTGAATTGGCGTAACTTGTATCAGGATAAAAAATGATAAGGGTAGATATTATTTCTTACCCCGAGCTAATATCGAAAAAATCAATTTAGAAGTTTAAAGGACGTGAAAGTAGACGATCTTTCGTTGAGGAAGGGTTGATAGTAAATTTTTATGAATCTTATTTTTAAAGTAAGCCTAACGTTTTAGAACGTAATCTTCAAAACTACATTTTAAGTATGAAACGGAATTTACTTTTAATAAAGAGAAAACATCTCTTTGTTATTCTAGCTTTTTTTGCGCCTCGCTTTGTTTTAGCAAGGTTCAGGCGCAAAATATTTCCATTGATGGTGTAATCCGGCCATTACTTCCGATCCAACATATTCATATGCATTGGATGCTTTTGGAAGTGGTGTACCGGACAGTCAGTTTGAAGGTGGCAAAGACATTTTAACAGTTCCAGAGTGGGGTTGGACAGAAGGACAAACCAAAGGTAAGAACGATATTGCCAACGGTGCAGCGATTCTTATTGGCTCAAGGTTGTATTTTGCCGGCGACCGATTGGAAAATGAAGGGGCTGCACAGATTGGTTTTTGGTTTTTCGTAAACGGAACTGCTCCTGAACCCTTGGATGGAAAAAGGAGGATTCTCACCACCTCATGGCATGGGTGATTTACTTGTGCTCAGTAACTTTGAAGGAGGTGGAAAATATTCTAGAACTAGACAGATATGAGCGATTTAGCTGAGGTAACTTATTTGATGCTAACGTTTGTTCTACAACTTGCGAACAGACTATTGAATGGGCGCCAACAGCTCCATTGTGTGTAATAAAGTCTACAAATGTTACCTGTTTAGGGGGTAGTGATGGTTCTGCGACAGTTACAGGTGGTGGTTCTGGGGTTTATCAATATTATTGGTATAACGATGAAGATCTGCTTACTGTTTTGGATTCCGGTATTTCAATAGGAGGACTCAGTGCTGGTGATTATATAGTTGTTGTTGTTGATTCAGTAACAGGTTTAGAGGGAGAGTGTTATACAACAATAGAAGATGGAAGAGAAGTTATCTTAATTTGTCCTAATAATACTTTGATAGATAATTGTTTATTAACTAGTGAGTTGGTTACAGCCTTTGATGAGTGGATGGCAAGAGTTTCTTTGACCGGAAGCGATTCTTAGATATATTAATAGGTCTGGATCTTTTCTAATTTGTAATAAAAAATTGTCCGACTTTTTGTTGCTAGTTCACCCTCAAATTGCTTTTTTTCATTGCACCAAGTTTTGTTTGAAGCATATCCATATCTTCTGAGATTTTCTGATCCAGAACTTTGGCATAAATCTGCGTTGTTTTTAATGAAGTGTGTCCATGAATCTTAGAAACAGTTTCAATAGGAACACCATTGGTCAATGTAACAGAAGTTGCAAAAGTATGCCTTGCAATGTGCATTGTAATTTCCTTATTGATGCCACAGATATCACCAAGTTCCTTGAGATAACTATTCATTTTTTGGTTGGTTAAAACCGGAAGCAACTTTCCGCTATTTTCGTTTGCAGGGTACTCTGAATATTTATCTAATAATTCCTTTGCCTTGGGAAGCAATGGAATTCGGCATCGAGTACTGGTCTTTGTTCTGTCGATAATAATCCAGTCTTTTTTATCGAGACCCTTATGAAGGTGACTTTTATTCAGCTTAAAAATATCAGAATAGGAGAGGCCCGTATAGCATGCAAAAACGGAGATGTCGCGTACAATGGCTAATCTTTTAATCTGGATTTTTTTTTGTTGCAACCTATCAAGTTCGTCGGAAGTAAGTACTTCTCGATGAGTGGGTGCTAAACCAACCTTGTATTTTTTGTACGGATTAGTTGAAATATGCTCCATTGAAATAGCCAAATTGAGAACTCTTCTCAAATGTTTATGATAGTTCCATGCGGTATTTTGATGCACCTTATATTTTTGTTTGAGGTAAACATCAAAGGCATCAAGAAAACCAAACTTAATTGTCTGTACGGGATAATCATTTTTCTTGTAACGGTCTTTGATAAAAGTTGCTAGCCTTTTTCTCGATGATTTATAATGTTTGTAGGTTTCTTTCGAGTATCCTTTTCCAAGTTTTTCGGACATATTCTTCAAGTAGTAGTCAAATACTTTAAGAATACCTTCACTATCATCGATGTTTAATAATCTGTTTTTAATTGTGGTAACATCGAAATCATCACCAGATGATTTAAATCGGTTGTAATGGTCCTGGATATCGTCTTCTATCTTATTTAGTCGGTTATTCAGGATTCGTGCTGATTCATTTCGACCTCTAATCTGTTGACCTGTTTCTTCCCAGGATTCAGGAAGACAATAAATACCGGTCGAAAGCTCAACACGCCTAGAATTCAGGGTCACGCGAACGTAAAAAGGAATCTCTCCATTACTTTTTATCCTCGCTTTCTTCATCAAAAAGTTAATCGTTAATCTCATAATTTCTCCTTTTTAAGTTAATAGAAGGAATTTGTTCTCGATTAGTACCTTAAAAGTACCTTTTTCGGGTCTTGTTTTCAAGATCAAATCGAGTCAATTCATATCAATTTAAATATTGATATAGAGATACTTATGGGAATTGTCGAGACTATGGCGAGAGCAGATTTTTAAAAATTGGTTGTTCTCGGTAAAGTCTCGTTCAGAATGACTTTTTTTGTGCTCTTTTGATTCCTACGGAAAACAAAAAAGCACTTAAACCATTGATTTTAAGTGCTTTTGATTTTGTTTGTATTTCTCCTGGTGCCCAGTAAAGGACTCGAACCTTCACGTCCATGCGGACACTAGTCCCTGAAACTAGCGCGTCTACCAATTCCGCCAACTGGGCAAATTTGTTAAGAACATTCCAAATCTCTCAGAGTATATCACTGTTCGATTTTGGACGTGCAAATATATAAAAAATCCGCTCTTGGCAACTACAAAAAGCGGATTTATCTAATGTCTCTTTTGTGCTTTATACCATCCTGATCTGCTCTACTGTTGTAATTTTCTCGCAGTATTTACATTTTAAAGCAATTGGAGCTTTAGCTATTACTCTAAAACAGGTTGTTATCTTCTCCGCATTGGTAATGCATTTCGGATTGAAGCATTTCACAATTCCGGTGATACGATCAGGGATTTCAACGATTTTCTTTTCTACGACCTCGTAATCGCGGATGATGTTCAGTTTTGCATGAGGCGCGATAAGAGCGATTTTATTGATCTCCTGATCCTCAAAAAAAACATCTGATACTTTAATAATGGCTTTTGCGCCTAGTTTGTCGCTATCAAGGTTTGTCCCAAAAGTTATTTGATTTTCGATTTTATCAAGCCCCAGAATATTAATAACCTTAAACAGATTTTTTGCTGGAATATGATCAATCACCGTACCTTCTTTAATGGCACTTACTTTTAACTTGAGTTTCTTTTTCGAATTATCTGCTGTTTCCATGTGGCGCTTTATTTAAGGTTCATAACGTGTGAAATAATGGCTTCGCGTGTAAACACTCCATTGCGTGCCTGATCGAAATAGTAAGCTTTTTCGTTTGCGTCTACATCTGTACTAATTTCGTTTACCCTTGGAAGCGGGTGTAAAATGCGTACGTTGGGCTTTGTATTTTCCAACATTGCATTATTCAAAATGTACACATCTTTCACTTTTTCGTATTCAATTGGGTCGGCAAAACGTTCTTTCTGAACACGTGTCATGTAAATAATGTCGGCTTCCGAGATAATATCCGTGAACTCTTCGTGTTCGAAATAACGAATGCCTTTCTCTTCGAGGTGATGTTTGTAGCCTCTTGGCATTTGTAAATTTGGCGGTGCGATGAAATTAAAAATCGGATTTTCAAATTCCGACATTGCCTGCAATAGCGAATGCACGGTGCGTCCGTATTTTAGGTCGCCTACCATAAACAGGTTCAGGTTGTCCAGCGTTCCCTGTGTTTTTACAATGGAATACATATCGAGCAGTGTTTGTGTAGGATGCTGGTTGGCTCCATCGCCGGCATTAATAACTGGTATTCCCGAAACTTCGGCTGCATAACGCGCTGCTCCTTCAAGTGGGTGTCGCATTACAATCAAATCTGCATAATTACTTACCATTTTTATGGTATCATGTAGTGTTTCTCCCTTTGTCGCACTCGAGCTGTCAGGATCAGCAAAGCCTACAATACGTCCCCCCAAACGACTGATGGCTGTTTCGAAACTTAAACGTGTACGTGTCGACGGTTCAAAAAATAAGGAAGCCACTACTTTTCCCTTCAAAAGATCCTGATTGGGCTCTGCTTCAAAATCAGCAGCCAATTCCATAATCCTAAGGTATTCTTCCTTACTGAAATCGGTGATTGAAATTAAATCTTTCTTCATTGCCTTAAGTATTGTATTTAATGTTGTGGTCTGAACAGAAAAAAACCAACATTTTGGAAAGAAAATGTTGGTTTTCGTTAAATCGAAAAAAAGTACTTACTTTTTTGTTGAGAAATACGAATGCTTTTAAAAATCGTATGATGCGACTGTAAGGAAAAAGAACCATCTTGCTGAAGCATTTTGTGCTTCGATCAGGAAAAGTTGATAGGAATATCAGTCCTTGCATCATGATTCAAAAATAATGAGTTTGTATAGTTTTTTCTAAAAGTAAGTACTTGTACTTATTAGCATTTTATTAACATAGGTTTAACTCACGAGATTTTCTTGATCGCTACACCATAAATGTTTTCAAATGTTTGCAGTGCCTTTAAAGCTTCGCTTTTTCCTACAGAAAAAAGTAAGCGGCACGAGTCTTTAAAGTCCGTAGTTGTAATATCTAATCCTTCTTGTTTTATTGTCTGCATAACCGTGTTTAGCAGGGGATATTCAAACCGGAGTTCGAATGTATTTTCTATTCTTTTTGTTATGATATCAGCATTCTCCAATACCTCTATCGTTGCACTTTTGTATGCGTTAATTAAACCGCTAACGCCGAGCAAAGTCCCGCCGAAATAGCGTACAACAACTACCAATATATTTGTGATATCATAACTGGTTAACTGGCCAAGAATTGGTTTCCCTGCTGTTGATGAAGGTTCGCCATCGTCGTTTGCTCTTGTAGCAATTTCTTCGGTTCCCATGCGCCAAGCGTAACAATGATGTCGGGCGCTGTGGTGCTCTTTCTTTAAGGCCTGAATGATATCTTTTACTTCGTCTTCATTTTTTACGGGGTAAGCATAAGCAAAAAACTTACTTCCCTTGTCTTTAAAATATCCGTTGGCTTCTGTTTCTATGGTGCGGTATTCGTCGTTCATCACAATAAAAAGTAGAGGCTTATAATCGCCAGTATTATTCCTGCAAAGTTAATTTTATTCAGTTTTTCTCTAAAGATTAATGTGCCGAATAAGGCTGTTAAAGCAACAATCGACATATTATTAAGCGCAAATACCATAGAGCTTTTCAATCCTGAATGGTTGAGAGCCAGTATAATAAAATAGAGCGATCCAAAATTTACAGCACCGAGTAAAATTCCTAATGACAAGGTTGGGAGATGGAAGCCTGGTTTGAAAACGGATTTCGAAAAGAGCTGTAGTGTAGCCCCACACAAAAACGCTACAAAAAATACGATAGTAGAGTAAGCACTTGCTTCATTAGCTCCAATTTTCTCAGCCTGAACAAATTTTACAATTGTATCTATAGTTCCACTTCCAAGGAATATCAAGAGGGGGAGTGCAATTAGAATCAATTTAATTTTGCGTGCATCTTTTTTATAGACGGTAAGTGCGATTGCGATAAAGGCGCCAACCAATCCGATGTATTTTATGGTAGAGATATCTTCTTTATAGACTAAAATTGAGAACAGAACCGGAAATACCAGTGATAGTTTGTTAGCAAGTGTGGTAATCGTAATACCGGCTTTTTGCGACGAAGTTCCAATTAGAAAGAACAATGCAATAAAAAGAAGGCCCAATAAAATGCCATACGGGAGCCAGGTATAGGTTTGCTGAAGAGTTGTATTCCTAAATGGGTGAAACAGCAGCAGTCCAAGCAAAGTCGCAGCCAGGTAGTTATAAGTAATTAGTGTTGAAAGCCGGCATTGGTAATTTTTTGCAATCCTGAAGACCACATAAATCATAGAAGATGAAAGAATGCTGGCCAGTAAATAAATCATTCTGATACAAAAAAGGCAGGCTTTAAAGCCTGCCAGTATGTTACATTTTTAATTTCTTTTCTATTTCCTCTACAAACAGCCTGAAGTTTTTGTCGGTGTCTTTTAAGTTATTCACCGTTTTGCAGGCGTGGAGTACCGTGGCATGATCTTTACTTCCAATTTGTGCTCCTATACTTGCCAGAGAATATTTTGTAAGACTTTTTGAGAAGTACATCGCAATTTGGCGTGCCTGTACAATTTCTCTTTTTCTTGTTTTGGCCTGAAGCGATTCTACCGGCATATTGAAATAATCGCAAACTACTTTTGAGATGTATTCGATAGACAGTTCGCGCTTCGAGTTTTTTACCAGCTTATTGATCAGTTTAGCTGCCAATTCCAGCGTAATTTCTCTACGGTTCAACATACTCTGAGCCAGCAATGAAACCAATGCTCCTTCCAACTCGCGCACATTGTTGGTAACATGAGAAGCAATATATTCGAGTACTTCGTCCGAAAGTGTAATGCCGTCTTTGTATACTTTTCTTCGCAAAATCTCCATCCTGGTTTCAAAATCAGGGGTTTGCAAATCGGCTGTAAGTCCCCATTTGAAACGCGACAGCAATCTTTGCTCCATTCCCTTTAACTCAATAGGAGGTTTGTCCGAAGTCAGGATCAACTGTTTCCCCATTTGGTGAAGGTGGTTGAAAATGTGGAAGAAAGTTTCCTGTGTTTTCTCTTTTCCTGCAAATTCATGTACATCATCCAGAATCAGCACATCAACCATCTGGTAAAAATGCAGAAAGTCGTTTCTGTTATTATTGCGGGTAGCTTCGGTAAACTGCGTTTGAAATTTATTGGCGTTTACATATAACACTACCTTATCGGGAAAACGTTCTTTTACTTCAATTCCGATTGCCTGAGCAAGGTGGGTTTTTCCCAAACCTGAATTACCATAAATCATCAAGGGGTTAAATGCCGTTCCCCCCGGATTTTGTGCTACTGCAAATCCCGCACTTCTGGCAAGTCTGTTACAATCACCTTCAACAAAATTCTCGAAAGTATTGTCCGCTTTCAGTTGCGGATCAATCTGCAGTTTTTGAATTCCCGGAATGATAAACGGGTTTTTTATTGTCGGCTTTTCGTCAGCTTTCAACGGAATTGTTAACGGCTTATTCTGGATTTTTGTGTTGTTATTTGTTGGGTAGCTCACCGTATAAGGTTGACTGCTGTTTTTATTTCCCATAACAACGTTGTATTCCAGCTTTGCACCATTACCAATAACCATTCGAAGTGTTTTTCGAAGGATGTCGATAAACTGCTCTTCAAGGTACTCATAAAAGAAAGCACTTGGTACCTGAATGGTTAATACTTTTTCTTCAAGTTTTACGGGTTCGATCGGTTCGAACCAAGTTTTGAAACTGCTGCTAGGAACGTTATCTTTTATAACGTTAAGGCACTTCTCCCATGCAGATTTGTGTTCATTATTCATTTACAATTGCAGGCTAATTGAGGTTCTACAAAATAATTTCCTTAGTGGTATTCCTGAGTACAAAAGTTGCTAAAAAAAAGTGAAAAAAAAAATCACTTTTCCATTGTTTTTAATCTAAAAAAGATATTGGTTTCTATTTCAGGCAATTAAAAAAGTATATTTTTTTCATATTGCTAAAGCGCTGTAATTCAGCTGATTGATTTTAATGTGTTGATAGTTAAAAGAATAACTGGTTGGTAGTGGTGGGGTGGTAGTACGAAGATCGCGTCTAATTAACACTTAATGGTTAATTAGCGTAACGATTTTAGCGCTTTTTCAAGTTTTATCAACCGCCCATTTTTGAAAGCAACGATGCTCGATTCCGGAAATTCTGATCGCACAGAACGATGAATTTCTTCTATCTCAGAATATACACCTGTATTTCCAATAAGGTAGGAGTAAATGCCGCCGGAATAATATTCTTCCACGTCTGAGTCCAAATCATTGAAAGCCTCATTTTCGAGATCGAGTTTTACTTTACTCGAAACAAGGTGAACCTTAAAGACAATATTTTTTGCAGAAACATCGTCGCGCGTATTTACATAAACCTCCTTACCAAAATCGAAGGCAGAAAACTGTAAATACCTTTTCGGGTTATTTTGAATGTCTTTTATCAGGAAAGCCATGTTTTCTGACAACATATTAATCGAATGATATAATTCGTCGTCATTTAAAAGAAGGCCGGCCGAACTTTCGTCGCTGTTTAGCTTTTCCATGGTTTGTATAAGCTGTCCTGAAACTGTTTCAATATTATCGAGAACAGGTGTTACCGACAGTTGCGACAAAGTATCGCTAAACGAATGCAGGTTTTGAAGGGTTTCTTCAAATACTGCAGTATTGTTCTTAAAGCTTGTTGTAATATCATCAATGTTGGAGAGTATATTTTTCATGCTCTCTTTTTCAGCACCAACAATTTCTTCCAGATCTGCTGTTGTGGCTTCTATATTTTTAATGGTTTGGTTAATGTTGGCAAAACTAGCCGACAAGTTTTTCTGCGCGTCTTCATTTAAAATCATTGTTAGAACCGTAATCGCAGAGTCAACTGTTCCTAACAATTCTTCAGCTTTATTTTTTAAGGGCAAAACCTGCAAACTTACCTGCTCTTTTAAATCGCTTTCAATGGCACCCAGAATAGTGTCATTAGCCTGGTAATATCCAGATTCGTTGCTCAGCAAAAGCTTTACCGACCGGGTTCCCATAATATCACTGCTAACAATTTGAGCAACCGATTTTGCGGGAATTTTAAAATTTCCATCAATTGAAAGTGTAACCAAAAGGCGGCTGCTATTGTCGGCTGCAAACTTAACTTCCCGTACTTTTCCAATTGGAAACCCGTTGAGCGAAACATCGGCAGAACTCGAGAGCCCGTCAATGCGATCATAATACACGTAATAGTTATTGTTTTGCGAGAAGAAATCGTTTCCTTTTAAATACGCTAAACCCCAGATTAGTACGGTTAGCGAAAAAACAATTAAAATTCCAAGTCGTGCAAATTTTGAAACTTTCATGGCTGAAAATTACAATATTTATTGTAAAGTTAGCCTATTCAACCCTTAATTTCCCGATTCCAAAAGCTTTTTCACAGAAATTAACCGGTTGTTTTTAAAAGCCACAACAAACGCCGATTCAAATTTTGTTTCAATAATTTTTTGATTGATTTCTGCTGCTTCAAGCGTTGAATATTTTCCGGAGAAATAGCGGCTAATGTTTTTATCGTCAACTCTAAAGATATTATCCAGCCCTTCAAAATTAGCCGGGGTAGTTTCGATTTTCTTCTTCAAAGCCATTATTTGTATGGTATAGAAAATATTATCCTCTGAAATGTTTTCCCTGACTGGTGCTGCGCTTATCTCTTTTTCTTCAACTACTTCTTTTTCCAGCGGCTCCGGATGTACATCTTCGGTAACAATGTGGAAACTGCTCTTCTGTTCAATGTCCTTCTTATACGCCAGAAAAGCTCTGAATATAGCTGACGCAATATGAGACTTCCCATCTTCACTCGACAAGTAATTCCGTTCGGAGGTATTGCTCAGAAAACCGGTTTCAATAAGTACACTTGGCATGGTTGTACGTCGAAGTACCAGAAAACCTGCCTCTTTTACGCTTCGGTCTCTGCGTAAAGCCCGTAACCTGAACTCGTTCTGAATCTCGTTGGCAAACGAAATACTTTGTTCTTTGTATTCATCCTGTACCAGTTCGAACATTATATAAGACTCCGGCGAATTGGGATCAAAGCCCTCGTAGGTGCTGTTGTAGTCATCTTCCAGTAAAATAACTGAATTCTCGGTTTTAGCCACCTGTAGATTGTCTTCGCTTCGGTGTTGCCCCAATACAAATGTTTCGGTTCCCTGAACGCCCTTTTGTGCAACTGCATTGGCGTGTATTGAAATAAAAAGATCAGCATTGGCTTTATTGGCAATATCGGCACGCCGGTGCAGCGGAATAAAAACATCGGTAGTACGTGTATAGATTACATTAATATCCGGATAATTATTTTGAATGGATTTGCCCAGTTTTAGCGCAATGTCCAAAACAACGTCTTTTTCCTGAATGTTACCGCCAACTGTTCCCGGGTCTTTGCCACCATGCCCCGGATCGATTACCACAACCGAAATACGGGTTTCATCGTTTTCCGGGCGAGAGGCCGCTTTACTATCGTGTGTTATAAAGCCGGCAAGTGTAAACAAGAATAAAAGGTATTTCAACGTCTTTTGCTTCATATTCAGCGTAAAAATAACGGTTTGCATATAATAAACAGAAATATACATGTTCTTATTATTCTGTTCTTCCAGAAATCTTTAGAATCGTATTCATTGCAGCTTTAAAGGTTAATAATGGAAATTTAGAATTTTTATCATTTATTAGCTTAATAGTCTACCGCATATTTATATTTTTGTCCAGCCTATAATAGTTGATTTCAGAGAACATCTTGAATAAAATAATATTGACATATCTGTTTGTCGTTTGCCCCTTTATCTTTCTTTTTGGGCAAGAACCCGAAATTGAATTGCTGCAGGATACTACCGTAATGGATATCTCCATTCAGCAAGATTCGATCGTTGCTGATTCGCTTCAACTTGCTGAAGCTGATTCTGTAAAGCAAAAAGCTCCGTTAATTGATGCACCTATAGTATATAATGCTGAAGACTCGATGATCGTCTCTTTGGACGGTCAAAACGTTTTTCTGTATAACAATGCAAAAGTAACGTATCAGAATATCGAATTAACGGCCTATTACATTGAATTAGATCTGGAGACCAAGGAGATTTATGCTGAGGGAATTCCTGATTCTACAGGAACAATGATCCAAAAGCCCGTTTTTAAACAGGGATCGGAAGAATATGAGTCCGAAACGATGCGTTACAATTTTGAAACAGAGAAAGCTTTTATTACCAAAGTGGTTTCAAAACAAGGCGAAGGCTTTATTCATAGCGACCGTACTAAAAAAATCGGTAAGGAAGTTTTTATTACCGAGGATGCAAAATATACGACTTGTGATGCTGATCATCCGCACTTTTACCTTCAGTTGAGTAAGGCTAAAGTAATTTCGAATAAGAAAATTATTACGGGGCCGGCTTATATGGTGCTGGAAGATTTTCCAATTTATTTCCCGTTTCTTCCATTTGGTTATTTTCCGAATTCGCCAACCTATTCTTCGGGAATATTAATTCCGAAATACGGAGAAGAAAACAACCGTGGTTTCTTTCTGCGCGATGGGGGGTATTACTGGGCGGCAAGTGAGTACTTCGACCTTGCTGTACAAGGGGATATTTATTCCAAAGGCTCGTGGGGTACGAGAATGAAAACGAACTATAAAAAACGGTATAAATTTAATGGTGGATTCGGGTTCGATTATGCTATTAATAAATACGGAGAAAAAAGCCAGGATACTTATGCAAAATCGAAACAATTTAAGTTGACATGGACGCACTCGCAGGATGCCAAAGCTAATCCCGCCCAAACGTTTTCGGCAAGTGTAAACTTATCATCGAGTGGTTACGATAAGCAGAACGCATACAATACCAGCGATTACCTGACAACCACAAAACAATCGAGTATATCTTATTCGCGCCGCTTTGAGAATACACCATTTAATATGTCGGTTAACCTCAGGCACTCTCAAAATACAAGAGATAGTACCATGTCCTTGTCGCTTCCTGAAATGACTTTTAGCATGGCCAAAGTTTATCCGTTTCGGAAAAAGACAAGAAGTGGGAAAATGAAATTCTATGAGAAATTCGGGATTAATTATACGGCGAATATGAAGAATACGATTTCAGCTCACGAGTCTGAAATCTTTGGCAGTTCTTTCGCAACCGACTGGAAAAATGGAATAAGGCATAATTTACCAATTTCATTTCCGAGCTTTAACCTGTTCAAATATGTGAACTTCAGTCCGGGGATTAGTTACAACGAAAAATGGTATTTTAAAAAGTACGATTACGAATACGTTGCAGGTGCTGACTTTATGAATAATCCGTCGGGTATTCCTTCAACAGTGCGAGTGGATACGATTACCGGTTTAAATCGGGTTTATGATTACGCATACAGCGTTAGTTCATCTACGAATATTTATGGAATGTTTATACCGCGAAACCCAAATTCGAGAATTAAGGGTATTCGTCATAAAATGACTCCATCGATTTCGTTTAGCTACCGGCCCGATTTTGGCCAGGATAAGTTTGGTTACTGGAAGGAAGTGCAAGTAGACGAAAAAGGATCAACCCGGTATTTAGATGTTAATGCGGGGGGAGTTTACGGAGGGTCGCCTGGAAGGGGAGAGTCAGGTTCTGTTTCGTTTAGTTTGAGCAATAACCTGGAGATGAAGGTGCTTGAAAACCCTGATTCAACAAAAACAGGAGATGAACAGAAATTCAAGAAAGTAAAAATTATTGATAACCTCGGAATTTCGTCTTCGTATGATTTAATCGCCGACTCGTTGAACCTTGCTCCATTCCGTATTCAGGCCAGAACTACTGTAGCAGGAGTAAGCATTAATATGGGAACCACAGTTGACCCGTATATGCTAGACGAAAATTACAGAAAAGTGCATCGCTATGCCTGGAACGAGAGAAGCGGTTTAGGTAAGCTGGGACGTGTAACCAATGCAAACCTGTCTTTTGGGATGACTTTCAACTCGAAAAAGAATAAAGAAGACAATCAGAATAATGCAAGTAACAATAGCGAAGCAGTTGGTGATGATCAAAATCTGGATGCGAACCAAACGCCGGAACCGGAAGCTGTGATTCCTTCAATATATGATAACTATGTTGACTTTGACATGCCCTGGGATTTTGGCTTCGATTACAGCCTGAACTATACCGGTGCTTCCAGAGCTTATCCAAACGGTAGGGTTTCGCAAACCATTGGAGTTCGCGGGAACGTAAATATAACCGAGAAATGGAAAGCCAGCATGAACACAAACTTCGATATTGAGGCAGGTGAATTCTCGTTTACAACTTTTAATCTCACCCGCGATCTGCACTGTTGGGCCATGTCGTTCAACTTTGTCCCGTTTGGGTTCAGAAAGAGCTATTCATTTACAATCAGTGCCAAATCATCTATGCTGGCTGATTTGAAATTACAGAAACAACAAAGTCACTACGATAATTTTTAGACAGATGAAACGAATTATTTCAACACCCGATGCACCACAGGCGATTGGCCCGTACAGCCAGGCAGTAGAAGTAAAAGGAACTTTATATATTTCAGGTCAGGTACCGCTTGATCCGCAATCAATGAAGGTCGTTGAAGGGGGAATTAAGGAGCAAACGCTGCAGGTAATGCAAAATATCGAAGCGATTTTAAAAGCTGCCGGATATTCGTTTTCGGATGTAGTGAAATCAACATGTTTGCTGAGCGATATGGCCAACTTTAAGGCAATGAATGAAGTTTACGGCTCCTTTTATATTGAAAATCCACCGGCTCGTGCTGCTTTCGCCGTTAAAGAGCTTCCCTTGGGGGTTTTAGTTGAAATTGAGACGGTTGCCGCGAAATAGTATCTCTTTTTTGATACTATTCGCTGTCGGAATGTTTGGGGCTGTGAAGTCAGTATTTTTACTCCGGGAATGGATCGTTTATAGCTGAGTGCTTTATAAAATTAAACTTCCGAACATCAGTCGGTAATCAAATTGCTAAATTGTTCTGTTGTCAAATTGTATTTTTTGATAGAGTCGTCCTCCTGTCTTCCGTCTCCATTCGATATTCAGTTTCTCTCTTTTTACAGATCCCTCTCTTCGTACGGGATGACGGACACAGGGTATTTATTGCGGTGCTATGATGTTTTTGTTAGAAAGATATTGTCTTTCGCGCCGCTGTTTGACACTGTGGTAATGTCATTCCGAGAGAAGTATGACCGACGGAATCTGATTCTAACGCTTGTTTCAATAAGTATTTGTTTATCGACATTCAAATTCTCTCTACCAGAAGCCATTGCCCAGATCTACAATCGTTAATCAACATTCGATATTCAGTTTCTCTCTTTTTGCAGATCCCTCTCTTCGTTCGGGATGACAGGCACAGGGTATTTATTGCGGCGCTATGATGTTTTTGTTAGAAAGATATTGTCTTTCGCGCCGCTGTTTGACACTGTGGTAATGTCATTCCGAGAGAAGTATGACCGACGGAATCTGATTCTAACGCTTGTTTCAATAAGTATTTGTTTATCAACATTCAAATTCTCTCTACCAGAAGCCATTGCTCAGATCTATAATCGTTAATTATCATTCGATATTCAGTTTTTCTCTTTTTGCAGATCCCTCTCTTCGTACGGGATGACGGACACTGAGTATTTATTGCGGCGCTATGATGTTTTTGTTAGAAAGATATTTTCTTTCGCGCCGCTGTTTGACTCCGTGGTAATTTCATTCCGAGAGAAGTATGACCGACGGAATCTGATTCTAACGCTTGTTTCAATAAGTATTTGTTTATCGACATCCAGATTCTCTCCACCAGAAGTTCATTACTAACTGCTCAGATCTACAATCGTTAATCTTCCGTTTTCACACAAATCTTAATGATGTATTAATGCCCGCCTGCTTTTAGCACTACAATTATTCCCCGCCATATAACGTACAGATCGGTAAGTAGAAGCTTCCATGGCGAATAATGAAGGTAACGGTAAACATATTCATATTCGTAAACAGGTTTGCCAAATTCAGGAGTGCCTTTTCGTACATGTCCATATCCCAGCAAACCACCACGAATAAGCTTTCGTGTTACATTTCCCTGGGCTAAGTCGCGCTCGTAGTGGTGCACTGCCAACGGCCGAGGCCCTACTATCGACATATTGCCTTTCAATATCAGGTAGAACTGAGGGATTTCATCAAGGTAAAACTTCTTCACAACACGCCCAACATAGGTTCTTGCTTCGGGTATCCATTCGTTTTGGTAGGCATGCCAGTCGCCTTTGGCCTGCAGCTCTTTATCAATGTATTTTTCTTTGATCAGCCTGATTTTCCACTTTTTGAACTTTTTACCCTGGCTAACCCCGTAGTAATAGAAAAAGAGCGGCCCTTTATTTTCAGGTATTAACAGCCCTTCAATCCAGTTCGAAATTAATAGTAATAAAAGAATGGGAGAGGCCAGTATAAGAAAAAACAAGGCTACAACTTTATCAAAAAGTAGCTTCGGAAAAGGAACTTTCAGCGGTTGACTGATCTCAAAGATCTCTTTGTATTTCGATTTTATTTCTTCTGTTGGTGGGTGATAGGGGAATGCTTCTTTGGGTTCTTCTGTATTTGTCATCTTCAATCTGTTTGATTTTAGTGTGCGTTTTTCCATACATGGCGGCCAAAAAGGGTCAGCCAAATTATTTTTATATCCCAGACAAAGGTCCAGTTTTCAATGTATTCCATATCGGCATTTACACGTTTTCCCATCGCACTTAGTGTAGAGGTTTCACCTCTGTAGCCTTTTACCTGCGCCCATCCTGTTATTCCGGGTTTTACATAGTGGCGTATCAGGTAATGATCGATAAGGGCAGAATATTCTTCGGTGTGTAAAAGCATATGGGGCCGCGGACCAACTACCGACATGTTTCCTTTTAGTACATTAAAAAACTGGGGGAACTCATCAATATTGGTCATGCGTAAGAATCTTCCGATACGAGTTATTCTATTGTCGTTAGCAGTAGCCTGCTTTCTGTCAGAATCTTTGTTTTGCCTCATGCTTCTGAACTTGTAGCACAAAAATGTCTTGTTGTTGATACCGGTCCGTTGTTGCTTAAAAATAACCGGTCCGCGTGAGCTTAGCTTTACCAAAATGGCAATTATTGGGAATAGCCAGGATAGAATGAGTACGATAACGAGGGTAGAAAAAATGATATCGAAAAGACGTTTCTGAAAACGAAAGGCTACATTATCGAGCGGAATCTCCTGCGGATTGAGCATCACCATATCGCCAATCGACTCAACATTAGAGCGCAGATTTCTAAACCATCGTTGATTGCGAGGAACAAAATGCAGACGGACTCCTTTTTTATTGCAAATACCCAATACCGTTTTACCCTGATGCTCATCGTTACCTCCGTTTAAAAAGGAGATGGTATGAAACACAACGTGGATGTTGTGTGTGTCAATTAGTTCTCCAAGATCTTCTGTCCGGCCTAAATAACAATCAATATCTTTAGGATCGGAACATATAAATCCAGTAAAGTTATAGCCCAGCGTAGGATTACTTTTAATAATCATTGACAATACGTCGCCGGTTTCATTATTACCGATAATAGCGGCATTGAGTGAACTAATGTTTTTTCGTCGTCTTCTTTTTATTAGAAGATAAAACACACGGTAAAAGATAATCTTTCCGAAATAGAACAGTACCGTATATTTCAAAAAGAATATTTTCAAAAATGTGCCCGGAATAAAAAATATCGCCAAAACTGCTGCAACGACATAGAAAACCATTTGTCGTTTCGTTATCCTGAGCAAACGATTTCGAAAACGATCTCGCAGGTACAGGTTTTTTTTTGTAAAAATCAGGTAGGTGATTATCCACGACAAGTTCCCATGAAGCGTATATACACTCATAAACTGATAGTTTCGGGCTGATATATTCATATCTAGCCAAGCCACTAAAAACATTGCTGCGTTGAGTATCAGCAAGTCAACAGTAAGGTATAAAATGAGTAATTCTGTTTCGCGGGATTTCATTTAAGTGCTCTTTAATGTGCTGTCTGTATTAGCATTCAAATAAAATGAAAGATACTAAAATATTAGTTGATTTATGTCACAAATGATATGCCAAATAATGTTTTGTTGAGGGAAAACAGGTATTGATCGTTTTGAATATTTCTCCTTCGGGAGGGGGAGGTGGTGTTTCATTTTGGAGACGATAAGTTTGCTTCGGTCGTCGTGCCTCCTCTCTCGCAATGACAAGCATCATAAACCTTACTGGCGCGAACCATAAAAAATCACATTCGGAGAAAAAACAACACGGTTCGCGGATTACCATTTTTCCGGCGTCTCTTCTTTAGTTACGAGCCGCGAGCTTGTTTGTCTTTCCAATCGATAAATTGTTCAATTGTAAAAATGCCAACTGCTATCTGCCAATTGTCGACTCGCTCTGCAATCTTAAATCGTTAATCATCATTCGTTATTCTTTAGCTACGCGCTATGTCGATTCCGGATGTCGGATGCTTCACTTTTAATGATCAGGATCTTTTTCTTCGTTCGGGAAAACAGATATTGATTGTTTTGAATGTTTCTCCTCCAGGAGAGGAGGAGTACGCTGATGTAGCTTGCGAAATCAGGGGGAGGTGGTTGTTTCTTGGTTTGGAGATGATAAGTTTGCTTCGGTCGTCGTGCCTCCTCTCTCGCAATGACACGCATCATAAACCTTACTGGCGCGAACCATAAAAAATCACATTCGGAGAAAAAACTATGCGGTTCGCGGATTACTATTCCTCTGGTCTCTCTTCTTTAGTTACGAGCCGCGAGCTATGAGCTTGTTTGTCTTTCAAATTGATAAATTGTTCTATTGTAAAAATGCCAACTGCTATCTGCCAATTGTCGACTCGCTCTGCAATCTTAATCGTTAATCATTATTTGTTATTCTTTAGCTACGCGCTATGTCGATTCCGGATGTCGGATGCTTCACTTTTAATGATCAGGATCTTTTTCTTCGTTCGGGAAAACAGATATTGATTGTTTTGAATATTTCTCCTCCTGGAGAGGAGGAGTACGCTGATGTAGCTTGCGAAATCAAGGGGAGGTGGTTGTTTCTTGGTTTGGAGATGATAAGTTTGCTTCGGTCGTCGTGCCTCCTCTCTCGCAATGACACGCATCATAAACCTTACTGGCGCGAACCATAAAAAATCACATTCGGAGAAAAAACGATACGGTTCGCGGATTACTATTCCTCCGGCCTCTCTTCTTTAGTTACGAGCCGCGAGCTATGAGTTACGAGTTTGTTAGTCTTTCAAATTGCCAAAATGTATTTTACGCAGCTGGTTTCGTTTGCTTCGTCCTGCCGGACTGTTTAAACTTTCTTCTTGATAAGAAAGTTAGAAAGAATCAAGGCTGACAATCTTTTTCAAAGAAAACTACGGATTGTGAAATCGCGCAACACAAACTTCTCCTTGTTTCTCGTCGTCAAACAGTGTTGCTTGCCAGCTCTTTCTCCTTTTCTCTTCCCTTGTTTTCTAATTAAAAAGCTTGTAGGCCAGTACTGAAGGTGCTTCTGCAATCTTAATCGTTAATCATTATTTGTTATTCTTTAGCTACGCGCTATGTCGATTCCGGATGTCGGATGCTTCACTTTTAATGATCAGGATCTTTTTCTTCGTTCGGGAAAACAGATATTGATTGTTTTGAATATTTCTCCTCCTGGAGAGGAGGAGTACGCTGATGTAGCCTGCGGAATCAGGGGGAGGTGGTTGTTTCTTGGTTTGGAGATGATAAGTTTGCTTCGGTCGTCGTGCCTCCTCTCTCGCAATGACAAGCATCATAAACCTTACAGGCGCGAACCATAAAAAATCACATTCGGAGAAAAAACGACACGGTTCGCGGATTACTATTCCTCTGGTCTACTTTCTTCCATCCTCCCTTTCCCTTTTTCTTCCTCGTCTGTTGCATAGCAGGTGGTATAATGAGTTTAAAATCATTAACTTGTATGTAGTTCCGAATAATTAACCACCCTGCTTATAAAAAGCAACCCCGGCACCAATGCCAGTTTCTTGTTTTTATACCCAAACGCAAGGTGGACATAAGATAAACGGCACGCTGTATAGTTTGCCGCAGTGTTTATTTTTCCCGCAATAGCGGGTAGTGTTAACTTAAAAACGAATAATTATGTCTTATTCTGATGATTTTGAACAATGGAGCGATGCTATTCGTGCTGTTCCTTTAAATGATGTAAAAGTGCCTAACCGTCCGGTAGATGAGATTGTGGCACGAACCGAAACCCTGGCTGTTGATGCAGCCCAAGACAGTGAGGCGCTGTCTGATGCAGGCCTTGATGTTTCTCTTATTGCGCAACTAACCACTTTAAGTGGTGCATTGCGCTATTGCCAGGCCAACTGGATGAGTGAATACCGGGCACGTAAAGAGGCCCAGGTTCAGTGGCATGAAGAAGCCCCACAGGCTTTTGCCTTACGCGATGAAATATTGCATCATTTTTCTTTTGCCTACCGCAATCGCGACGACTTGTTGAAAAAAGTTATGCGTATCAGGGAAGGAGGCAGCAATGCCGATATGGTACAGGATTTGATAGATTCGGCTACCCTGGGCGAGAAAAATCCGGAGCCTTTGGCCAATATTAATTTCGATATGGATAAACTAGCGCAGGCACGTACGGTTTCGCATCGTATGTCGGAGTTGTTGGCGGCGGCTAATGGTGCCAGTGACGAAAGCAGCGAAATTAAAGTGTTACGCGACAAAGCTTTTACTTTGTTAGACAACGTAGATAGCACCATTCGTGAATATGGCCGTTATGTATTCTGGAAAGATGCTGAAAAAAAGGACCGGTATAAATTGTAGTGAGTCCTGAAACTGTTGATTTTATTAGTCCCCGGGCAGGTCTGCCCCTTCCCCGGGGCTTTTTTTATGCCCACCGAAGCAGGTAAGTTCTCCCCAGGTTATTTTTTGTGCTCACCAAGGCTGGAAAGCTCTCCCCGAAGTATTTTTTGTATTCCCCGGTTGAATTAGGCGTTCCCCTGATAATTTCTCCTGTTCCATTGGTGTAGTTGTGCTTTCCCCGGTAGTTTATCCAGTTCCCCAATGCCTTTTGTGCTTCACAATAAAACAGCATCACTAAAGGAGAAAGGATCAGTTAATCAGTAATAACAGCTGTATTCTTTACAACTGTAAGTAACTCTCCTGCCAGTTTCTTTCGGTCAAATACCTTAGCTAGCTTTAGTCCTCCTTCCTGACACTTTTTATATTGTTCTGGAGTTCCTATTATTTCAAGCTTGTCAAGAAAATCATTGATATTTTCGGGTTCATAGAATAGGCCTGCCTCATATTGTTCCACGATAGATCTGGCCTCGCCGTCAACACCTAGAAGTATCGGTATTTGCATTGCGGCATTCTCAAATATTTTAGACGGGATGACAGTTTTAAACAAGTCGCTTTTCCGCAGGTTGATCAAGGCAATGTCTATAATGGAAAGGTAGTTTACAACCTTATTTTTGGGAACAGAATCCAGTAGAGTGATGTTTTTAATTTGTTCGTGTTTAACCTTGTCTACCAGCTTTTGCTTTTCGGCACCATTACCCAAGAAAAGAAAATGGTAGTTGGTATTTTCTAATTGTCTGGCACAATCCGCTAAAAAATCCAGTTTATGCGCCATCCCATGCGTGCCTATATAACCCAAGATGGTTTTTCCTTTTATTCCCAGCTCCTTTAATAATTGCTCGTCTTTTTCAACAGGTTGATAGAGATCAAGATTAGCCCCATTTTTAACGACATGAATTTTTTCAGGACTAACTCCTTTGCGAACCAAATTCTCTTTAAATGCATCTGTAACCGTTACAATTTTTGATGCACTTTTATAGCACCAAAGTTCTTCTTTCTCGAAATAACGAATAAAGATGTTGTCATTCATGGCGCCAACTGTTTTGATGGACTCTGGCCACAGGTCACGAACCTCCATGATCCACGGTTTTCGTTTCCAAAAAGCGAGTGTACGGCCTGCAAGTGCAGTAAAGAATTGTGGAGAAGTAGCAATGATCAGGTCTGTTTTTTGAAACAAGCCGGCAAAAAACGCAGAGAATGAAAAGGAGATGTAGTCGAGTGTTCTTTTGATAAATCCTTCGTTTGCTGTAATGTAGGTCCATACCCGTATTACGTTGATTCCCTCAACGTTCTCGCGGCTAATTCGTTTGTTTTGGTAGCCATCATAGACTTTTCCTTGTGGAAAGTTGGGAAAGCAGGTAATTACTGTCACATCAGCTCCTTGGTTGACCCATTCTTTGCAATGTTCGTAAGTTCTTGTTGCCGGAGCATTCACTTCCGGCGGGAAATTATCGGTTAAAAATAAAATACGCATATTTTGGTTGATATCGGATTCTTGATAGATTAAACCTTGGTTGTGATGATGGTGGTTAGTTTGTGTTGAAATGCAATTTCGAGTTTGTAGTAATCAACGGATTGATTATAGCCATTTGGTAGTTGTGCTTTGATCAGTGAAATTGTTTCAGCTCTTTCAAAGCTTACACAAATATCATTGATCCAAATCTCATTGTTCTTTTTTGTTGGGTTTAAAGCTGGACTAAAGTGAAAGTAAGCCGTTCCTTTGGTCTGACTGCCGGTTAAAACATCTTCAACCTTTATTGTTTGTTCATTAAACAGCCAGCTTCGCTGATGACTTGTTCCAATACTTCTGAACCCATCATGAGCCGCTGTTACTCTATTTTTTTCTTCTTTTATGATCTCAACATTAGCTCTTTGAGCAACCCGGAATGAGGACCATACCCGGGATGAATTGCGCCCGTTAACGGTTACTGTATTATGTGCCGCTGTGCCTCGTTCTTTCAGCCGGATGGCATTGGATTCATAGGTTGAAATGCCCGTATCAATCAAAAACGGCTGATGATTTACATTCAAAATAAAATTGAAGGTATCGGCATGGGCATGGCCGGGTTGGTAAGAGGGGCCAACAGAACCTATATCCAGGATGCACTCATAATTAGCTCCATCGAATCGGCGGTATCCTGAAGTGGATAGAGAGCCAGAGGTTAGTGCGGAGTAGTTGGTTGCCTTTGATGGTGCACTAACGACAAGCCTTGCTGCATATTCGTTCAGTTGTGCTGTGGTTGGGGCGATTCCTGGGGCTGAGTCATTGAGTAGGGGAATACGACCATCAGAAAGAGTGATTGTATTTAGCCATGTCAGCATTTGTTCCGCTTTCTGTTTGAGTTGTGCCAACAGTTTGTCTTGTTCTTCAAAACACCTGTTATTTTGCATGAGGTTAATACAGTCTAACAGGCGATCCAGTAAAATTTGATGGTACATTGGGCTTAGCTCGAAGTGTGCGCCATCGTCGAGTAGCTGTTCTTTCAATTCCTGAGTCAGCAATTTTTTTGCTGTTACCCAAAATCGTTGTTCTTTAAAGTAAAAGGCTCCAAAGAGGATGCTGAAAGCATCTTCCAATAAATGATTCCCCATCAGGTGATACTCCAAATTATCAAGGAGGATATGGTATTGGGCATAAAGAGATGAAGCGATGGAGTTGATAGCTAGAGATTGCCGCGTCGTCGTGCCTCCTCCTCGCAATGACGTTCGACTAAAGAATTTGATCCAATTGATTCCACGGAGGGCAATCGGGTATGGCTCCAGTCCCGTTGGATTTTGAGGGAGATCGTTGACGAAACGTTTTATTAGTTGGTTCCCTATTTGAACGTCCATATTAGCTTGGAGTAGGTAATCCATGTAATTGAGATTGTAAGCCCAAAGCTTTCCGACCTCCTCGTCCCTTTGGGACACTCCCCCTGTAGGGGGAGAAATCTCCTTAGTGATATTTAAGAATGTAAAAGAGTATTTCTTTTCATTATTGGATGAAGTAATCTCTAAGGAAGTTACTTTGTCTATCCATGGCGTGAATTTTAATGGTTTGGCCTTTTTCGCTATCGAAAGCGGATAGGTAAAACCGCTTGCTTTACGCCACATCTTTCTGAATCGGTACCAAAGTTGGTAACGGATTTGGATGGGACGAAGATGGATGACGGTATGGTATATCAGAAAAAGTTTGTTCATTGATGTATCGTTGGAAGTGTGCGAACAGTTTGCTTCGTTGCTCGTGCCTTGCTTCTCGCAATGACAGCAACCTTGAAAATGTCATTGCGAGCGTAGCGAAGCAATCTGTTTCTGTTTAGGCTACTGCTCCACCCACTTTCCTTCTTTCAAGCTTTGGATGGCTGCAAAGCTGGCCTGAGTCGTATTGATTATTTCGTCAAAAGGAATAATGGGAACACCACTTTTAATGGACTCAACCAAGAGTTTAAACTGGTTTTTATGGCCCTTGTCCAATCTCGTTTTTTGTTTCGAAAAGCCCTTGACCCCGTAGGCTTTTAAGGTGCGCCAGTTATCGATAATGAGTGTTTTTTCCTGGGCGAAAGCCTCAATGCGTTCTTTGGAATAGGCTTTGCTTCCATTGGCAAAATAATTGATTACGGCATTCGAACCGTTTTCATACTTGAGCAGGATACTGGCATTATCGGTATTTTCTTCGGGGTTGATACCCATGCTGTTCATACAGACGGCTGTTACCTTACTTCCGGCTAAATAGGTGCATAGATCAATGTAATGGCAAGCTTCACCAATGATCCGGCCTCCGCCAATCGCTAAATCGTGTACCCACACTTCAGGAGGAATGAAGCCTGCATTCATGGTCGCCACAATATTCTTGGCTCCTTCACCCAAGTGTTTTTTCATCGTCTGCGCCAAGGGAGCAAATCGGCGGTTGAAACCAACGACCACCATTGGAGTAGTGCCGTCATTGCGAGGAGACATAGCCGACGCGGCAATCTCATCTAGTTCTTCTTCTGTCAAACACAGCGGTTTTTCAACAAAGACATTTTTACCTGCTTTCAGGGCTTCCAATGTCATCGAGGCGTGCAGGTTGTGTCGGGTCGTAATCATTACCGTGTCAATGTCTGAGTCGTTTAGGAGTTCCTTGTAATCAGAGCTGGCAACAGCGATATTTCCCTTTTTAGCCAATGTTTTTGCTGATAACCCTCCGGCACTGGCAATGGCTTTTAATTGAGCTCCGGCAGCATTCATTCCGGGAATAATGGTTGAAGACGTGAAGTTCCCGGCTCCAATGATTCCAAAAACTCCTTTACTGCCTTTGAAATTCTGATTGTTTACTTTTACCTGACTGTGACGTTCGCTGTTTTGAGGGTAAACCAGTATACTGGCGATGGAGCCCTTTTTACGCATATCGCCATAGATTTCGTTGTATCGCTCCAACGCAACTTGTTCGGTAATTAAGGGCTTTACATCTAGTTGACCACTTCCCATGGCTTGAAGGATGGCTTCAAAATTTCGTTGTTCGGTCCAACGTACATAGGGGAGTGGGTAGTCTTGTCCTTTTTGCTCGTAGTTTTCATCGTATCGCCCCGGGCCATACGAACAGGAGACTTGAAAGGTCAGTTCTTTTTTGTAAAAATCGTCTCGGCGGATGTTTAATCCAATCACACCAACCAAGATGATCCGTCCGCGCTTGCGACTCATATCGGCAGCTTGGTGGATCACTTCATCGCTTTTAGCCGAAGCCGTGATAATTACCCCATCGGCACCCGTTTCATTGGTGGCCTGTTGTACAAATTTTACCGGATCAGTTCCCTGTGCCGGATTAAAGGCCGTGATCCCTTTCGAGCGAGCCATGTCCACCTTTTGCTGGTCGAAATCGTAGCCGATAACCTTACAGCCATTGGCTTTTAACAATTCGGCAGTAACCAGGCCAATTAAGCCGAGGCCAATCACTACAATGGTTTCTCCAAAGGTTGGTTGGCACAAACGAATGCCCTGCAGACCAATCGATCCAATGACTGTAAAGGCAGCTTCTTCATCGCTTACACCATCCGGAATCTTCGCACAAAGGTTTTCAGGTACACAGACATACTCGGCATGGTTGCCATTGGAGGCTATCCGGTCGCCCACTTTAAACCGATGAACGCCTTTACCTACGGCTTCAACCATGCCGACATTGCAATAGCCCAGAGGGAGTGGTTGGTTTAGCTTGTTAAAGACAGCTTCCAGCGTGGGCAAAATGCCTTCCGCTTTCATTTTATCCAGCACTTGCTTTACCTTGTCCGGTTGTTGACGGGCTTTGTCAATAAAACCAGCCTTGCCAAATTCAACCAACATGCGTTCAGTTCCCAAAGAAACCAAACTACGGGTGGTTTTTATCAATAAACTTCCGGCCTTTACTTGTGGGGCTGGAACTTCTTCAAGGATTGTATTGCCTTTTTTAAGGTCTTGTATTATTTGTTTCATGATTAAATCGATTATTTGGTTTTTAGCATTGAGGAGCAGGATCCGATGTGAAACGTGTTCGGGATTCGTTCGATTTTCAATTTTTACTTCATTATCATTCCTGAAAATTGAGTCTTACGAACTTGTATGATTTGTTTCATGAATTGAAATATTGCGTGATAAGATCTTTTTTTTCTTTTCGATTGGGGTAGTTAATTAGGACTGCTTTATAGATGCCTTTAAAAACAAAAATGCTTCCGGCAGCGACCCCTATTATTCCATGTTGTGCTATTAATTTTCCAACATCAGCAAGGCTCGCTGCTCCACCGAGCGCTGTAATTGGTATAGAAACAGTTTCTCTTATTTTCTCAATTATTATTGTGTCGTAACCTTTCATCATGCCGTCATTGTCGACAGAATTAATCACAATTTCCCCACAACCTAACTCTTCTACTTTTTTTGCAAATGAGACAGGATCAATACCTGTTTTTTTTGTTGCGTTATGGGTTAGGAGTTCATATTTACTTGAAAATCTTTTTTTCTTTACATCCAGCACAACAATTACACTCTGATTTCCTACACTTTGCGCTATTTCTGAGATTATTTCCGGGTTTTCAATGGCAGCTGAACTTAAAGCGATCTTTTCAACTCCCAAACTAAATATTTTCAGAGCTTGTTCTTTGGTTTTAATTCCACCTCCATAGCAAAGTGGCATTTTGCATTCCAAAGCAATATTTTCAATTCTTTTATAATTCGGCTCTTTTTCTTGGCGGGTGGCATCTATATCAAGCACCATTAATTCGTCAACTTCCTTTTCGTTAAAGATTTTAACGGCATTAATGGGGTCGCCAACATATTTTCCCTCTTTAAACTGGACCGTTTTAACCAATCCGTCATCGTGAACCAATAAACACGGTATTATTCTTGGATGAAGCATTATTACAAGTTTGCAAAATTTTTTAAAAGTTGTTGTCCGTTTTGGTGGCTTTTTTCGGGATGAAACTGAACCCCAAAAACATTTGCTTTATTTACCGCACAGGTGAAATTATAACCGTAATTGGTGCTGGCAATTGAATTTATTTGATCATTACATTCAAAATAGTAGGAATGAACAAAATAATAACGGGCCTTTTCTTCAATATTATGAAATAAAGGATTACCGTTATGACTGATCTCATTCCATCCCATATGGGGGAGTTTTGTTTTGTACTTTATTTTTTGTGTATCGAATAACTTAACCTGGCCATCAATCCAGCCTAAACCTTTTTCCTTTCCTTCATCGCTGCTGTTTGCGAGAATCTGCATTCCAGCGCAAATGCCGATCACCTTTGAATTGTTTTCAAAGACTTTTCTTTCTACAACATCGCGCAGTCCCGATTTATTAAAACTTGCCATAACATGATCGAAAGCTCCTACACCAGGCAAAACAATATGTGACGCATCAGCTAAATCTTCTTTTGTCCGGGCAATTCTTGCCGTAAGATTTAAGCGTTTAAATACATTCGCGAAGGCATTAATATTGCCCGAACCATAGTCAATAATGGCAATCATCTTTTCCCTCCTTTTTCGAGACCTAAAATACGCATAACCTTTGCCCCGATATTATAAATACTCTCCTGCGATTTATAATCCTTGTACGTTTTTTTAGGCATATCCATGTATGCTTGAAGTTCATCAACCGGAATTCCTAATTTATTGGCAACAAATTCAAAATCCTGATGGATGGTTTCAGGGTCGTAAGCTGGTTCCTTCAGCTTTACAAGCGCTTCATCGCGTGTCATTTGCCCGGTAAGAATCAAACTTGAGAATTGAACCTTGCGCGTATCGTAGCCAAAGCGTTTGGGTAACCAGTAACTCTCGTAGAAACGTGTAAAGCGGGATTCAAAATGTTTTTGCGGATACTTTTGGTATCCAAATTTATCAACCAAAAGTTGCATTGCTTCATCCTTATGATATGGGATAAAATCGAGTGGGCGGTACAATTTGATTTGTTTAAAGTAGGGGAGGTACACTTTATGCCAAAGAATGTTGGTTACCGGATAAGATTTCAGTGGTTTTGTTCCAAATTTTTCATGGATGTCACGCAACTGGATCGAATCTGACTGGTAATACATCCATTCGAGCGGATTACGGACGCACTCAGTAGAATAATTACCTCCAGTTAGAATCGTATTGATTTTATGTTTGGAAGCAAACTTATACATAGTGGCAAAAAATGCGTGGTCCTGGGGAACATCAATATGTGGTACACCTGATTTAAAAAAGGCAAGCTGCAAATCTTTAATCTCTTCCCAGTTAATTACTTCAGTGTAGAGATCTAAGCCTAATGCATCAATTAACCGTTCTATGTTGTTTACCGCAATTTGGGTATTCCATCCTGCATCAACGTGAAAAACTAATGGACGGAGTCCAAAATTTTCGACCATCATATATAGGAGATATGAACTATCTATTCCTCCGCTCATTCCCATTAAACAATCGAAGTCTTTACCTTTTCCCTGATGCTTTATTTTTTCAACGAGTTGCCAAAGAGCTTTTTCTCCTTCTTTTCCTGTATCCCATTTCGGAAGAATATCCTTGTAATAAGTATTACAATGGTCACAGACACCTTTCTCGTCGAATGTGATTTTTGAATCGGTGGTGTCCATGACACAATTAGTGCATATTTGAATATTATTCATAATTTAATGTCCTATAGCTTTTTTTGCAATTTTAGAATATGTAAAATTTGGTATCCCTTTTTTTATTGCAATCAATTTTAACTGATTATATAACTGTGGATCTTCAACTATCCTAATTATAGTATTTTTAATAGACGTTATTGAATCATCTTTAAGAAAAACACAGTTTCCTCCTAAATCAACATGTTGAATTCCATCCCATTTTTTAAAAACACATGGCAGACCCACGCCAATGCATTGTTCCCATAGCACTGAGTGAGTTCCTGGGAAAAAAGCAAGGTCAGCAGCAAATAATAATTCATATATCTTGTCTGGCTTAATCCAATCAATAAAGATAATATTTGAATTGGTCTTATATTTGTTCACCTCATCTACTAAATCGTCACTTATAGTTCCAAATAGTATTAACTTTATTCTTTCGTGTTTAATATTTTCTATGGCTTTCAGTAAAAGATGAATATTTTTTCGTCGGTCTATTTTTCCTCCAGTGATCAGCACAAAATCATCATTTTTTAGATTATATTGTTCACGAATCTTTTTCCTTGTTGCATTTTTATTTTGTATATCAAATTGGGAATCATCTGCTCCAAAAGGCAAAATATCAATTTTTTTTGATGATATTCCATAAACATCTTTCAGAAAATCACCCCTAGTAGGTAAAGTCCCAAAAAATACCTTAGTGTAAGGTTCAATTTTTTTTGCACACCATTTATATATAATCTTGTGTAGAATATTTTTAGATATCCAACTTCTCGCACTGTTAATAAAATCGGTATGGCAATCGGCAAAGATTTCTACGTTGTTCTGTTTTGCATATTTTGCGATCTCCTTTATCCCAATGAACTGAATGTCATGTAGAAAGATTATGTCTGGATTAAACGAATTTAGAATTTTAGTAATTCCTTTGTATGCTCTTATTTTCTTTGATAAGAGATGAGGGATACTAGAAATATATGGAATTCTTGTTATTAAAATACCATCAGATGTCGAATATGAAGAAGGTTTTATATAGCCTAATTTTTTGTTCTTTATATATGTTTCAGTCGAAGCTAAAATCTGTACTTCGTGTCCTTGCATTTTGTGTATTTTTGGCAAGATATTTTCTTGGTAGCCATAATTGTCGATATAGAACGCAGCTAAACAGCAATGTAAAATTTTCATAGATTAAGTGTTATTTGGATTAGGAGCTAGATGCAAATAAAGCTATAATGATTACAGCTATTTATTATTATTAAGCTGCTTTAAGAATTCTTGTGGTTCTTTGATATATGGTCCAAGCTCTTGAAGTTCCTTATCACTTAATTCCCACCATTTAGAATCTAATAAAGAATTTATTATTTCTGCATCAAATCTCATCCTAATCAAACGAGCCGGATTTCCAGCCACAATGGAATAGGGTTTTACATTTTTTGTAACGATGCTTCCCATTCCAATTACAGCTCCTGTCCCTATTTGTAGTCCCTGTTTTATTAATACATTCTGTCCTATCCATACATCATGTCCAATAATTGTTTTCTTGTGAGGAGCTCTTTGGTGTATGGAGTATTTTGTTTTTACACTATCTCTACCAATATAAAAAACAGGAGATGTAGAAATCCAGTCAATGGGATGCATTCCTCCTCCAATGACAACGTTATTAGCAATTGAGCAAAAGGATCCTATTTCACAATAGTTGATGTCGCAATTGTAGCCGCAAAAGGAATGCCTGAGGAATATTGAGTTATTTACTTCACTTCCTGCTTCTATTTTTGCTGTTGAGTGTATATCAGAGTTTCGAATAGCCTTTCCTCGTATTTTTTTGAAGAACTTTGACCAATAAAATTGTAACAACATATAAGATTAATTAAAAAATGAAAAAGTAAATGGGGTACACATATTCGATGAGTTATAAATTGCTCTTAGAAAAAGGAGGAAGTATAGCATACAGAATACAACTAAAACAGTTCGATATTTTGGATTTTTCCAAAAGTACCAAACTAGAATTGCTAATATAATGGGGCGAATAATTAAAAAGTAATTATTGATTCTTCCAAGTAACTGAATATTATATGAAAGATTAAATAGGATTGTCCCCAAAAAGAAAAGGACAAAATAAATAGTAGTCTTTGGGTATTTTTTTATAACCTTTCCACTGAGAAGAATAATCAGCAAATTCACCAAAATTTTAAATAGAAAACCAAACCCAAGTTGGGTTTCTTCGTTTATAGCAAGTTTATTTGAATCAATGTATCTAACATAGAGCCCAATGATCTCAATTTTCTGTCCTAACCATAAAATTAGGTTTTCAATTAGATTCACAAAAGCATTACTACTTCCAATAACCAATGAACCTAAAAACAAGCATATCCATAAATATTTTTTATTGAGTTTGAAATATGGGATGAAATAGAAAGGTAAAAGGAGTAAAACGCTGCGATGGAATAAACTAGCCAAAAGAAGCAACAAAAAATATTTTAGGAGTTTTCTGTCAAGAATATATTTAATTGAAACTAGCCATATGCTCATTGCTGCAAACTGTCTAACTCCATTCATCCCCCAAAAAAAGTGTTCATCAGTAAATAGAAAGAAAATAAATAGCGGTAATAGGAACTTGGGTACAGCTTTAAAAAAGAAGAACCATGATATAAATGCCATTATAAAAAATAACCATACATAGGATAGGTTAAAAGAGGCAACGATCTTGTTCACATAAAAAAAACCAATTTCCATATATTGATCATAAAAATGGAGATGTGGTCTTGCTTTTATATATTCAAACCCTTCTTTATAACCAGCCCAATCTACCCCTACTTCATATCTAAAACCTACAATAAAGGAGATTACTAGCAATGCAACAAAATGTTGAACACGTAACCTTGATTTTTCTTCCAATGAGAGATCAAGGGGCGCAAAATTTTGTTTATATCCGGTTAACATTGAAAGGATTATGAGAAGGGATATATAGATAAAGTATGTGAAAAAATCAAACATAATAGATATTAGTAAGAGATAATTTGAGAAATATTAGGTTGGGCTATTTGAGTTTGATTAATTTATTACGTATTAGAAAGGAGATAAAAAATAGAGTGATAGAAAAATTTAAAAGTTTTATTTTAAACCGAAAATGTGTTGCTCCATAAGTTTTTATAGGGTATAGAGGGGAGGTCTTTATTATACTTCTCAATTCAGAGAATTTTCTGAAATTAGCAAGTTTTGAGAAATGATATATCGAATTTGAAATAATTTCATACGCTTTTATGCCAAATATTGCAAGTTGGTCTTTCGAAAAATGTGTTTGAGAAATGTATTCCTCAATGAGAAAAATGCCTTGAAGTAATTCTTTAATCCTTTTATAGTTCCATGATCTAGAAGCGCTACCTTCTCTTAAAGTAACTAGATAAAAATCCATGTTTAAATGACTAATGGAACTAGAAAAAGCAAATATCTGTGACATAAATAAAGAGTCTTCTCCATTCTTCATCTGCTCTGAAAAGTTGAGGCTATTTTTTATTAGGAATTCTCTTTGAAATATTACACCACAAACGCTTCCTCGTAAGTAACCTTGTTTGAAAATTTCTATACCAGAATAATTTTTTCCTGATACATGAGGAGGGAAGTTATAAACTTCTTTAAGGCGTTGTTCATCTTTGAATAAGATTGAATTCAATATTAATACCTCATTTTGCCGATCATTAATTTCAGAAATGATTTGATTGAGTGAGTTGGGGCTAATCCTATCATCAGAGTCAACAAAAGTAATGTATTTCCCTTTGGCTATTGATATTCCTCTGTTTCTTGCAATAGAAACTCCTTCATTGACTTTTGAAATAGATATAATGTTTGAATATTTATCTGCGTACGTTTTAATAATTTTTGAAGAGTTATCCGTAGAACCATCATCAATAATTATGATTTCATAGTTCGAACTCTTAATATTTTGAGATAAGCAACTCTGAAGACATTGTTCTATAAATGCTTCTGTATTATAAACAGGGATGATAATTGAAACCAGGCAAGACATATAAGTTATGAGTATAAATTATAATTTTTTATTTCAGTTTGAGAGCTAGTAGCTTAGTTATCGTATTATTCCACGTAAATTGGTTCATTACTTTTTCCCTAGCATTGGAGCCAAAGTTTTTTTTCAAATCACTCTGATCTATAAACTTTTTAATGTAGTTGGCTAATTCTACGGAATTGTTGTCGCTCATTAGAAATCCATTAATTCCATGATCTATTATTTCATCTGCAGCAACACTATATTTACCGCTTTTATTACTGATTGCTATACATGGCAGTCCACATGCCATTGCTTCAACATAGACGCTTCCAAAGCCTTCATAAAGTGATGGCAAAATGAATAAATCATTTTTTTGATACCATTTTTCTACATTTGATTGTTTGCCAACGAAATGAACTACATCTTCAAGTTCATATCTCTTTACTATTTTGATTAATTCGTTTTTATAAACTCCATCTCCTACAACTGTATATATTATCTTTTTACCTTGTTTGATAAGGTGGTTTATTGCTTCGATAATACATTGAATATTTTTATCTTTTTCTAATCTTGATACACTTATTATTCTCATAAACTCATCATTGAATGGAGAATTGACAGATGGGCAGAATCTGTTATAATCAACTCCTGCAGGAATAACACTATAAGGTTCTTTGGAATCATTTAATTTGAAAAATGAGATTGTCTGTTCTTGACGTTTTTTACTAAGGAAAACGTTATGACATAGTCGAATTGCATTTTTCTCAAAGAACCAAGCAACAACATATGATAATTGAGAGGAGAAAGCCCTTAAAATATCTTTAATGCCATTGGCCTGTTTTAACAGTAATGATAGAGGACGATAAGCATAATAAGCGTAAGGAGCTGCGTTAATGTATATTACTTTTGTATTACCCCAGACCTGACTTGCGGCCCAAGCCATCCCAAATGATCTAGCCCAGACATAATCGAATTTTTCTAGTTTATTACTTAGCTGCTTCTTATAACTCAAAACCGATCTAAGAAAGAATAGAGACGGATATACTTTCTTTGTATTCAAGCTTATTACTTTGACTTTAAATGGAGCTGCATCAGGGGGAAGATTATTACCTAATGTATGGAATAAAGTCACATTATGTCCTTGTCGAACTAATTCCTCCGAAGCGTGATAAATCCATGCCTCAATGCCTCCTTTTGATCTTCCTAATACTTCATGCAGTATTGCTATTTCGGCCATAATCTATTTTTAATGTTTGCTATTTTGGTTAGCGTAAGTGCAGTTACTCTTTTTCGTTTATTGGATGCATGATTCTCCAGACCAGAGAAATCTACGCTGGCCATCTTCGTATAGCTTTTCTCACAAATTTCCAGATATTTTGTTTTATTAATTCCTTCTTTTACCGCTAAAGCGAATGAGTTGAATACCCATGCATCACTTCTTACATAAAAACGATTATCAATTACTTTATTGTGGTGTGATAGGATAGGGTAAAAATAGTCACCATTCCACGCATTTTTCTCAATCCATTCGTAAACCTGTTGTGCCCTTTTTCTATACTCTTCATACTTATCTCCAAAAACCTTACTTGCTTTTAAAAAACCTGAAGCACATGAACAAAAACCCCATACATGGATATCAGATTTAAAATTCAAATAGGGAATCTTCCCTTCAATGTCTTGTTTCTCTGTTACATGTTCGCTTGCTTCAAGAATAATGCGTTTTTGGTCTTCATTGGGAAATACAAGTTGGGCTTCGCTATGTATTTCAACTTGTTGCATTTGGTGATAATAATCTATCTTTTTGCGAGCTACGTTTGATAAATCAACTCTGTTTTGATCAGAATAATACCAGAATTTTCCCAAGGTAGATCTTTCTTTTTGCATAACACTATAAAGATATTTATTCATCCCATTATAAATGATTTCTAAATCGTTGTCTGGGAATTCAGAAAGATAAACGCCTAAAGCCCCTGCCGCAAATGAAGTTCCATTGTATACCATGACTTCATTTGTTGTTATTGGAGCGTAAGGAATGATCCATTTATTTTCACTTTTTCTTATCGCTTTTGTTTTTATCCAAGAGGCCGCACGATGTGCTGCATTGGCAACATCTTCGCCTCCAAATAACTTATAATATTTAGTAAGCGCAATCAATGAAACGAGTTCAGGTGATGTGGATTCTCCTTTGTTATGAATACGTCCAAAATTAAATTCATATCCAATATCAAATCCTCCATCCGATTGCTGAATAGAAATTAAAACTTCGCAAACCTTTTCAGCACGTTTTCTCCAAATTTGATTATTTGTGGCTTCGTATAATCGTAAACAACCAATCAAAACTTCATAAATAGTTTGACTACAATATCTAACTTCCAGAGGTTTTAATAACGTATTGTTTAAAACTTGTATAATCTGTTTTTTCATTTATTGTTTTGAATGTTAGAAACGATTAATTGATATTTGCCGTTAGGGCGCGTTGGAATATTATCAACTAATTCGAGTTTTATTTTGAGTTCATTACCCACCTGCTGTTTTAGGTTGCCTATGAATTGCTTCTCACTTTTTTTATTCCATTTATTTGTAGTAACAATTTTTACGGTAAGTTTATCTATCGTATTCTGTATAAATTGGCACTTAACAATTGTGTCACCCATTAATTTCATTGGTTGATTCATTGATCCACAGGCAACTTGTCTGCCATCGGGTGAAATAATAATTTCATCATCACGTCCAATTAACTCTACTAGTTTTTGATGTGATCGGCCACATTTACATCTTACCCACTTATTATCCAGCTTTCCTACATCACCAACTTTATACCTGATAAGTGGCATAGCATAATTTTCTAGGTGGGTTGACACCAGGAATCCAGATTCATTTACTACCACCTCGTTATTAATATCTACAGTTTCTGCAATACAACTTTCTGTATTGATATGGAATCCATTATGATAATCACATTCTGTCGCAGTGAGAATATCTTCGTTTTGACCATAGTGATCAAAAACCTCGGAATTAAAAGCCTTTCGAATAACATCCCTGTATTGAGGATATAAAGTGTCTGAAGATGTTAAAATAGCCTTTAATGGGATCGTAATATTTCGTTCATTCATTCGGATTGCTAAAAGGTAAACTGCACTCGCATAACCTCTCATATAATCTCCCTTAAACTCTTGCATCGTTTGTATATAACGATCAATAACCTGAGGACTCATCGAATTTGCAGACAATGTGAGTCTTGTATGTGTTGAATTATATATTCCTTTAAAATTATTAGGTTTTCGATATTTTGATTCAGCGTCTCCTCCAATATAAATCATTTTGTCATTATACAAGTCTACTCCAGCAAATTTTGACCATCTCCACCAGTGTGCTTTTCTTACACCAATCATTTTTTGATCAAATTGATAAAGCATAGGAGTTCCTGTGCTCCCTCCTGTAGATATTGGTGTTAATTGCCTGCTGTTACTTCCTGAAAATTCCTTGGAGATAAATTTTTCAGGTTGTTTTCTAATATCGTCTTTAGAAATAACAGGTAGTTTTGATATATCATTTAATGTTTTAAAATCATTTGGAGTGATATTTTTTAATTTCATTGTTTCCTCATAAAAAGGGACATTTTCATAAGCATAAGCTATTAGCTCCTTAAACTTTTTTAATTGAATTTTTTGCAACTCCACTTTACATAGAAATTCACTTTTGTTCAACATGCTGTAATATTGATGCTCATCTTTGGATGGCTGAATTTTATGTCGTTGAGATTTTTGTCGCTTATTTATTATGTATTGAATAATGTTTTGGGGCAGGTTTTCAACAAATAAATATTGACTGACATGTATTTTTTCTCTACCTATTCTTAATATATTGATTAAATGTTGAGGTAAGATGTTTTTAAGTGTTTTCATTGTAATTTTAATTGAGTTCTCTAATTATACTTGCAGGAACACCTCCAACAATTGATAACTTAGGTGTATCTTTTGTAACAACAGCGCCAGCTCCAACGAGAGTCGCTTCCCCAATTATAGTCCCATATGTAATAATCGAATGGGATGCTAACCAAGATCCTTTCTTTACGATAATAGGTTTAGTGTTTGGAGCAGAAGCAAATCTATAAGAAGATGCTTTTAGTGCATGATTTCCACTAATCATAGTAACATAAGGGCCTAACATCACCTCATCTTCCAATATAATACCACCTCCACCTCCGCTAATCCAAGAGCCATGACCAATGTAAACATCATTGCCAATTACTATATTTTTTGTTAGCTCAAGCTTGGCTCCTATTGCAACTTGAAAGTTTCTTCCACATTTTTTTAAAAATGGTTTGTAAATCCATCCTCTAATTTTGCAACCCCAAGCTGACGCAGGGAAAATCTGAGTGAAAAGTTCTAGTATTCTAAAAACTGTATCAAGAGCAAATTTCAAAACCTGTCTTACTGTACTATAAGTTCTCTTTACGATTTTAATAACCATTTTAAATTTTTTTTCTTTAATGAAAGCCATAGAAAATATCCAGTTCCACTTCTTCTAAAAGAGAGAAGGTTTAAGGTAAAAGATAGCACCAGTACTAATGTAGCATAGAATCCATAATGAAAAATAATGCTCCACCAGTTATTTAGCAGAATTGTTTTTGAGTTATGAATTCCCAAAAAATAAATTGTTAGCCCCGAAATTGGTGTTAACAGGCCAAACTCAAGAATATCTCTTTTTTTATATCGTCTAGAAAAAACCTTCCTACCTATTATTATACAAATTACAGTTCCTATCCAAGAGAATAGTATTGTTCTTATTCCAGAGCCAATTATTCCATATTGATAAACCAAAGCTACAGTCACTAAAATTGACACAATCGTTAAGCTTGACATAATTTTCGTGAGCCAGTTTATCCTGTTTGTTCCTTTTAATAAAGAGAAATATACTATGGTTCCTCCGTTAAACGCCATGCCCAATGAAAATAGTCGAGCAAATTGTGCACTGTTATTCGCAAATTCTGGAGAAATCCAAATGCTCAAAAAACTTGGAATAACGATTGCCAATGGTATTAATAGCATCATGGTTAGTAAAGAAAGTATCCAAAGACTTCTTGAGTATAAGTTTGCCATATCTTCATTCTCATTCATAGAACTGAATTTGGGGAATAGGGCTTGTCCTGCAGCCCCGGTAATTCCAGATGCTCTTTGAATGATATCTTTAGGAGCAGATAAAAAACCAACATCTGCAGTGCTAAAGAAAATCCCAAGTACTATTCTGTCTGCATACTGCGAAACTTGTGAAATAATTTGATTGATAAATGAGTATATACTAAAGCTGAATATCTCTTTAACACCGTCTTTGGTATATTTGGGATAAAGCGTTATCCCGGGGATAAGTTTCCTTGACAGAGCATAAAAAGCCAGCAATCTCAAAAAAGCTATTACAACGAGAACCCATACAAGTCCAATAAGGCCATAACCCATTTTAACAACAATAATCATAGCAGCGAAACGGATTGTGACAAAAACAATATTAGCTTTATTAGTCACATCGTATCTCAATATCGCTTCTGGAATTTTTTGCATTGCTTGAGCTAGTGTAGCAATGAAGAAGCTAATACAAGCTATACGAAAAGCTTCTAAACCAGTTGTAACCTGCTCTGGTTCTAGTTTAAATAAGTTGATTATTGGGCTTGCTAATAATTGTAAAATTATGAAGACAACCGATATAGTGAGTAAGTAAACTGAAGTTGTTGACTGAATGACCTTATTTATCCCTGATAAATCATTTTTCCCATAATAAAAAGAAACATATCTCAAGGTTGCTTCTCCTAATCCAAAATCTTGCAAAGCTGCAAAACCCCCAATCATCAGAATGATGCTAAATAAACCATAATTATCAGTGCCTATTCCATTAATAATTACAGGCATTGAAAAAAAAGCACCTAGAGCGGTAACAACTAAATTCAATATATTCCATATCGCACTATTAACTAACCCTCGTTTTTGTGTCATTAAAAGATAGTTTATGGATGTGTTGTTATAGCCTCTAGCTTTTATAGTTTATATACTTTTTCTGACGACTCTGAAATCATATTTCTCATATCTACGATTAATTTAGCATGTTGTTGAATGAACTCTACATCAAAAACAGAGTGGTTTGTTGTTAAAACAACGACATCGGCATTAGCTAAAGTATCGATAGATAATTCTATGGAGCTTAAGGATAATCCTTCAGGTGTTTTAACGGAGGGGATGAAAGGATCATGATATTTAACAATTCCTCCTTTTTGAACAACTGTATCTATAATCTCTAAGGCCGGCGATTCACGCTCATCATTGATGTTGGGTTTATAAGCCACACCTAAAAAGAGGACTTTACTTCCGTTAACAGCTTTTTTGTGTCGGTTGAGCGCTGTGGAGATTTTAATATACATGTAATGTGGCATCCGCATGTTAATGTGTCCTGCCGTGTGAATCATGGAAAGGTCGAAATCATATTTCTTAGCGATATGTTCCAAATAAAAAGGGTCGAGTGGGATACAGTGTCCGCCAATACCGGGGCCGGGGTAAAAAGCCTGAAACCCGAAGGGCTTGGTTTTTGCAGCTTCAATAACTTCCCATATATTGATATCCATTTTACCAGCCAATAAGGTTAGTTCGTTGATCAAGCTTATATTCACCAAACGATAGGTGTTTTCCAGAATCTTGACCATTTCTGCAATGCGCGGTGAGCTGACCGGGTGGATTTGGTCAATGGCTTTTTTATAAATCGCCTGTCCGATTTCCAGCCCCTCAGCAGTCATAGCTCCCAATACTTTGGGTGTATTCCTGGTATGAAAGTTTTTATTGCCTGGGTCAACCCGCTCAGGGGAGTATGCCAGCCAGAAGTCGATGCCATGCTTCAAACCACTTTCTTGTTCGATAATGGGTAGCATCAAATCCTCCGTGGTGGTCGGGTAGGTAGTGCTTTCCAAACTGATGAAAGTCCCTGGTTTCATGTGTCTTCCAATTTCCATGCAGGCACTTTCAATGTAGCTCATATCCGGTTTTTTGAACCGGTCTAATGGGGTTGGTACACAGATCAGTAAGGCGTCACATTCACTCATCTTGCTGAAATCTGTGGTTGCGCTAAGCGATACGTTGTCGACCACTTCCTTCAGCACTGCATCTCGAATGTCATCAATGTAATTGTTGCCTTTGTTGATGCTTTCTACTTTTGTCGGATTTTTATCGAATCCAATGGTTCTTACTCCTGCTTCAGCAAAATTAACCGCTAAAGGTAGGCCTACATAACCTAACCCAATGATACCTATGGTCTCTGTATTTTTTTCTATTTTGCTTAAAATATTTTGTCTCAAATTCATGGCTTTTATGCGATGTTTGATTATGATTTTTAGAAATTTAATGCTTCAATGATTCGGGTACATGCCACCCCATCTCCATACGGATTATTCGCTTTCGACATGGCCTCGTATGCCTTTGGTTCGCTGATTAACTCGGAAACTTCGCGGATAATCACTTCTTTATCGGTTCCTACCAGTTTTACGGTTCCGGCTTCCAGCGCTTCGGGGCGTTCGGTGGTGTCGCGCATAACGAGTACGGGTTTGCCTAAGCCCGGTGCTTCTTCCTGGATGCCGCCGGAGTCGGTAAGGACCAGGTAGGCGGAAGACATTAGGTGGACGAAGGGAAGATAGTCGAGGGGCTCAATGAAATATATATTAGAGTCCCCTCTAACTCCCCCGGAGGGGGAGGATTCAGAAGCGCTATTAATAAATTCTTCTCCAAATATCTGAGCTATAGGTTTCCTAACATTAGGGTTGAGGTGCATAGGATAGACAAAGTCAACATCAGGATGTTGTTCTGTCAGTTCTTTGATGGCTTCGCATATATTTTTAAAGCCTTGTCCGAAGTTTTCGCGGCGGTGGCCGGTGATGAGTACCAACTTTCGTTGGTCCTCCGGATTACACGGATTTTGCGCGGATTTCGCGGATTGTTGCCACGAAATTAGTTTATCTGAAGGCAGACCGAAGTCAGTGAGTGTATTGGTGATGGATTGTTCGAGGGAGGTGTCGGTTTTCATTTTGTTGATTACCCAGTAGAGCGCATCAATAACGGTGTTTCCGGTTATATGGATGTTTTCTTCTTTTACGCCTTCATTTAGCAGGTTTTGTTTGCTAAGCGGAGTGGGTGAGAAGTGGTAGGTGGCCAGTCGCCCGGTGAGCTGGCGGTTCATTTCTTCTGGCCACGGGCTGTAAATGTTGTGGGTCCGCAATCCGGCTTCGATATGTCCAACCGGTATTTGTTGGTAGAAGGCAGCCAGTGCTGCGGTTGTTGAAGTGGCAGTATCACCATGTACCAGTACCAGGTCGGGTTGAGCTTCTTTTAGTACGTCACGCATACCTAACAACACGCGGGATGTAACATCGTAGAGGTCTTGCCCGGCCTTCATAATGTCCAGGTCATACTGTGGCTTTATTTCGAATAACTGCAATACCTGGTCGAGCATTTCGCGATGCTGTCCGGTTACGCATACCAGGGTTTCGAATTGTTCGGGATGCTTTTCAAACTCCTTTACCAGTGGTGCCATTTTTATGGCTTCGGGGCGGGTACCGAAAACGAGGAGTACTTTCCTGGGGATATTTGTATTCTTTGTCATGTTATTTATTTCAATTGTTATTTTAGGATTACACGGATTTACGCAGATTGTGGTTCTAACGCTGTTTTGTATTAATGAATCTTTTCCATTTTAAACTGGATTCACCAAAGTTTACAAGTAGCCCTACCTCTAGGCCTGATGCATTTAAATAGTTAATGGTTTGTTTTTTGAAATCGTTATGCAAAAAGCTGGTTGCCTTAATTTCCAGGATGACTGATTCAAAGCAGAGAAAGTCAACTTTAAAATATTTTTCGAGAGGTTTCCCATCAAACATGACCAACAGTTTATGCTGTTTTAAATAAGGGATGTTTTGCTTGACAAACTCTTTTTCTAATGCTTCCTGATAAACCGATTCGAGAAAACCATTACCTAAGGCCTTATGCACATTGATGCAAGCGCCAATTATTCTATAGGTATGTTCTTCGTGAAGTAAGGCCATCAGCGAAATCCGTGTTAATTCGTGAAATTTGTGTTCTCTATCTCTTGAAGACTCCCGCGAAGTCGAGGATTATTTTTTCTTCGTTGTATTTCAGTGTTTTGAACTCATCGTGCGCTACAAGGAAAGCAATGATGTCGGCTTGTTCGTAGGCTTCTTTGTAGTTGGTGAGTTTAAATACCGAATGTTCTTCGATGTTGGGTTCCACCACCAAAAAATCGTTTTGTTCGCTCTGCATCACTTTTTGTGCAATATACTTGGCCGGACTTTCGCGCAGGTCGTCGATATTGGGTTTAAAGGCCAGCCCCATAATTGCTGTTTTGGGTTTGCGTCCATGTTTTAACTGAAATTCGAGCATGGCCGTTTTTGTTTTTTCGGCGCACCAGAAAGCCTTGTAATTGTTTATCTCACGTGCTGTTCCGATCAAACGTGATTCTCTTGGATAATCCGAAACAATAAAATAAGGATCTACAGCAATACAGTGACCTCCAACACCGGCACCGGGTTGTAGAATGTTTACGCGCGGGTGCTTATTGGCCAGCTCAATTAATTCCCAAACATTAATATCGGCTTTGTCGCAGATAAACGAGAGCTCGTTGGCAAAGGCAATTTGCGCATCGCGTGATGAGTTTTCGGTAAGCTTACACATTTCTGCTGTCCGGGCATTCGTGCTGTGGAGTTCTCCTTTTACGAAAATCCGGTAGAATTCTTTGGCCTTTTCGGTAGAGGCCTTGTTAATACCTCCAATTACCCTGTCGTTATGTATTAATTCGTGTAATACATTCCCCGGTAATACGCGCTCAGGACAATATGCGATGTATATCTTATCTTTTAACTCGGGGCGTTTCTGGAAAATCAGGTCTGCCATTTTTTCTGTGGTCCCAACGGGTGATGTTGATTCGATAATATATGTATCATCTTCTTTAAGAAAAGGCAGCACAGCCATGGTGGCGCTTTCAACAAAGGAAATATCGGGCTCGTGGTTTCCTTTAAAAGGGGTTGGAACAACAACTAAATGAACATCTGCTTCGGCAGGAGTTGTTGAGGCTTTGAAATAACCTTTTTCAACCCCTTTTTTTACTACCTGTTCCAGACCTGGTTCTATGATATGAATTTTTCCCTGATTGATGGTTTCTACAACTTTCGGATTGACATCTACGCCATGTACCATTATTCCGTATTGGGCAGCAATGGCTGCTGTTGGAAGGCCTATGTAGCCTAATCCAATAAATTGTGCATGCATAATAACTTAATTTGATTTATATGAATATCCGTTTACTGTCATATCCTTTATTTGTACGTCATGCAGAACTTGTTTCAGCATCTCACATCTATGATAACGAGTGCGTTATTACTAAGACCCTGAAACAAGTTCAGGGTGACGTTCCTTTTTATGATGCATTACGGGCATTCAATTTTGATTTATATGTTTTCTGAGAGGCTTTGATATTTTGTTTTGGTATTCTAATCAGTGTCCTTGCTGGGAGATTCACTTCTATTATATGATTTTACTTCACTCTCTAGAGTCTCTCTGATTCAAAAATCTTGTCAAAAATAACCTTCGAGCATTTTCAATGTATTAGCTTAGCCCGATTGACGGATTTTTGACATGGCTGCAGAAAGGCTTTATTCTTTGTCATTCAAAATCTGCCATCTAAAATTGTTAATCATCATTCGGTATTCTGTTCGTTTTCTCTTATGCAAATCCCTCGCTTCTTTCGGGATGACATCTACCGGGGATCTATTGCGGCGCTATGGTATTTTGTTTTGAATGATATTTTGTAGCGCCGCAGTGTTGAACACCCTTACTCGTCATTGCTAGGCAGTGTACTGCCGAAGCAATCTTTTGTAGGAATGCGGACAACGCTGCTTATACTGTTTCATTTTCTACTCCTAAAAGCTCCATATCCAAGGAATTAGCCAGATGCTCAGTAAAAAGGTGATAAGTTGGAGCGGAAAACCAATTCGAAAAAAATCGCCTTTTGAATAGTGTCCAATTCCTTTTATGATGAGGTTAGCCCGGTATCCCCGCGCGGTCATAAAACTTGCGGCACCCGCTATTGCAATGGCAACAAAAAATGGTTTTGCGTCAACCTGTAACATTTCCGAAGCCACTATTGCCACCGGAAATGTTAATGCTACGGCTGCATTATTTGTTATTATTTCAGAGAGAATTGTAGTGAACAGGTACATGATTGCTAAAACCCCAAGTGGCCCTAACGAACGTACTGTAACGATAAACTCGCGGGCCAGTGCTTCTGCAATTCCGGTGTTTTTTATCGCGGCGCTTACTGCAAAGGCCGAGGCAATCATTATTAGTAAATCCCAACTGATGTTTTTGGTGTAGCTTTGTCCGGGGAGGATTCCCAGCCATACCATAAGAACCGCTGCTAAGCCTACCATAACAAGAATATTAAGCCGTATGCCGAAGCCATACGAAACCATCTCATTTACCAAAATTCCGGCTACCATGGCTGCCAGAATAACAAAGGCAATCCACTTTTTCCGACTGGTTTTTTCCTGCGGCATATCCTGTACATAGTTTACAAGGTAAAACATATGACGGTCGGCCCAGTTTTTTTCAAATTGGTCGCTTGCCAGAATAACCAGGTTATCGCCAACTTTTAGCTCCAAATTATTTATATTGGCCGTAATGCGTTCCCCGTTTCGATGTACGGCCAAAACAACGGCATTAAAATGTTCATAGAAATTGAAATCTGCCAAAGTCATTCCCAAACCTGAAAAACGTGGTGAAAGCACCACTTCGTATTTTTTTATATCGGATGGCGGTAAGTTATTAAGCGCTTCAATACCTTTTAGCGTGATGTCTTTATGCGATAGAATATAGTTCAGTCGATCTGAATGACCAGTGAGGAGAAGCTCATCTTTAGCTTCGATTTTGATACTTCCCTGACCGGGACGTATAATCCGTCCGTTTCGCTCGATCGATTTTACAATCAGTCCGTTTAAGCCCTCTATTTTTTGATGATTTACTTCAGCTCCTGTTAACTCGCTTTCCTTTGTGAGTATAATGTTGTAGTAGTAATCTTTTACTTCTGTTTTCTTTTTACGAATCAGAATACGTTCGCCGGGAAGTAGCCAGTTCCCCAAAAAGGCCATGTAAATAAAGCCAACGCCTGCTACAATCAAGCCAAGCTTTGCCAGTTCAAAAAGATGAAATCCCTTGTAGCCATTCTCTAGCATCAGCCCGTGTACAACCAGGTTTGATGATGTTCCAATTAAGGTACACATTCCGCCAAAGATTGCAGCATAGGAGAGGGGGATGAGGAATTTCTTTTTCGAGAGGTTCATCATTGCCGACCACTTTATGAGGATTGGCGCTACATTAACAACAATAGGTAAATTGTTCAGAAAAGCAGACAGCAGCGATACCGGAACCATAATACGGGGCAAAAGAAAAGGCATTTTGTTTTTCTTTTTGGGCAGATAGGCTTTGGCAAGCCGGGTGATTAATCCCGATTGTTTAATGCCTTCGTTAACTAAAAATAAAACAGCAATAGTAATTACCCCTGTATTCGAAAAGCCTTTGATCATTTCTTCTGCTGAGATAATCCCAGTGGACAGAAAAACTACCGCCGCACTAAACAGAATGAGTCCCGGGCGAAGCAGGTCGAATATAAAAGCGACCAGAATATAAATGATGACGGCTATGGCTATGATGATATCAATTGACATGGACTGTAGTCGGGTTTATCTTTTTTGTTTCTGGTGAAATTAAAATTTTAATGCTCGTAATGATAATTTATCTTTTTCTTTTTGTTCAAAATCTTCAATCTAAAATCGTTAATCGACATTCAGTATTCCCCCTTTTGGGAATGCATCAGTTGCCTGCTTCGTTTTCTTTCCAACGTTCTTTCACTGTTCCTAAAAACTGTTTTCCGAAAATCCACGCAACAGCAATTACTCCACCTAGAAAAGTCCAGATTATTAAAGTCATAAGGCCACTATTATTATCTTCAAGCGGAACGGTTACAGGTTTGATTACAGCAAAAACCGGAGTATCTTCTTTTACCTGTATCTGTGCTTGCTCCAGTTGCTTTGCCAGTTCCGAATATACATTAAATGCAAGTTGATAATCACTTTGCAGACGTTCTTCATGCGTACGTGCCATTGCAGAAGTAACATTTTTATTCCTGTCTCTAAACTCAGCAAGATTGGCCTGTGCTTTTTCAAATTCATTTTTCTTTTCCTGGTAGCGTTCTCGAATAAATTCGAACTGTGCTTTGGCTTTTTTTATTTTGAATTTTGTAATGTACTCCTGCAACATTTCCTGTGCTTTTTGTGCTATTTGAGCCGATAGTTTTGGTTCGAAGAATACAGCATTTAAAACAATAAACCCATCTTTTTCATTGGTTTCGAGTGTTAATTTTTCTGCGATAATTTTTCGAATCTCTTCTTGATCTTCTGTGAGGCTAATTGTAGAAGAAGGGGTAATCGCAGTTTGAGCTGCTTCATCAGGCTTGCCCTTTATCGCGCCAAGAATTACAAAGGGTAACCCGATGGTGTATTTTTTTACAAGAGCCAAAACACCGGGCTTGTTGTAATTGGTGTAATAATCAAATAAAGAAACAGGGGGGGCTATATCTTTAAATGTAAACTTTGTATTCATGAGTTCGAGTTGAAAAGGAACACTCTGCACAATTTGTGGATACACAAGTGGCGAAAGTTCCTGCCCGCTGTTGTCCAAATTTAAATTGAATCCTGCCATTGCTGCCAGTGATGACAGGCCTCCCATTTTTGATGCCCCATTAGAAAGTTGGGGAACCATGGTTGAGGAGGCTGTGTATTCTTTTGGGGATAAGATTGCAACCAAAACCCCGATAAATGCAAAAATGATAAGCGATTTTATAACCAACCTGCGACTGTCCCAAACCGTTTTTGCTAAAGCGATTAAGTCAATTTCGTCGTCGTTTTCGGTCGTATTGTTTTTTATTTCTTCTGCCATGTTCTTTGGTTTTACAAATCAAAACTCAGAATAATACTTGCTTCGTTTTGTGTTGTTTTTAAAATGCGTTTGCTACTGCGGCAATGGAAACAGTAAGAGAAGCAAGGGCACTGGCAAGAGCCAGCCATTTTCCGTTTTCGCCAGTTTTCTTTTCCGGTTTTTCGGGTACTACTACTATACTTCCGGGAGTTACTTTCGGATAACTTTTGAATATAAAGCTTTTGGTAACTGCCGTGGTCCCATTTGGATATTGTACATATGTTTTGCGCTTAAAGGCAGTGTTGTCAAATCCTCCGGTACGATTAATATAGAATTTGGCTTTTTTACCAGTCTTGTAGGTAATAGAGAAGGGGTTGTGAACATTTCCAACAATCTTTACGGTTTGCATAAACTCGGGGATATAAATTCTATCGCCATTGTTTAAGTATAAATCTGATTCACTTTTTGGGTTATCCATGATTTTCTTCAGGTCTATTGCAACTTGTTCGTCACCCAATTCTGTTGTATGCCGGTGGAGTGTTGCTCCATTAACATAGGCCTGAGGTGTAATTCCTCCGGCCATTTTTACAAGGTCGGAAATTCGAAGTTTTTTGTTGCTGATAGCATAGGATCCGGCATAGGCTACTTCGCCGCCAATAATTACGCTTCCGCCTTTTCTGAAATTAGGCGCCCTGCGAACCGAAACCTGATCGAAGGGTTTTAGTTTTAACTCTCCGTCGTTTTCTCCTATATTCAACCCTCTCGAAACATCGGCAATAATTATGTGCGTTAGCGTATCCGAAAGCGTGGATGCTTCGCTGTATGAAAGGCGACGGGCTATTTCTATGAATGTACTGTCGGCTCCTTCAGTTAATCCACCAGCCATAAAAATCGCGTCACCCAAAGTTAGTTTTTCTGACCACTTAAATTGATTAGGTTGCAGAACTTCGCCTCCTACAGTAATGTAAGCTTGCTCTTCTAAATCGAAGTGTGATTTTATAACAATACTGTCTTCTGGTTGCAAAAGAATGTCCTTTTTACCATTATTGACTTCCAAAACGTTAAAGTTTATAGAAGTGGTGGTGAGGTCATTATTTTCGCGATAAATAATTCCACGAGCTTGAAACGCGTCGGGGGTAAGGCTATCGGCTTTTGCTACCAATTGAGAAAGAGTTAACCCTTTTTGCCATTCATATTCGCCCGGGCGGTATACTGCTCCGGCAATAATTACCCGGTTTTTAAATTCGTTAATAATTGGGGTATTGGTAACCAAATCGCCATTTAACAGCGGGGTGGAGGCTAATTTTGCGTAATCTACATCAATAATTTCTTTTCCTTTCTGGACTTTTCGAAATATTTTGGTTTTGGCCTGGTAAGCATTTTCGGTAAAACCTCCGGCAAACCGGACAAGATCACTTAACATTTCGCCCTCTTTAAGTTCGTAGATTCCATCTCTGTTAAATTCCCCGGTAACTTTCACTTTCTTTTCAACAGTTGGTATAAAAATAATATCCCCATCATTTAACGTTATATTATTGCTGACGTCGGCATCTACCAAAAATTTGTAGATATCTATTACTTTTTCCAGCTTGTTGTTGCGAATTACTTTAATATTTCGGTATGAGCCTATTTCTTTCGGGCCACCAGATAAATAAAGCGCATTGAAAACGGTGGCCGTAGCGGGCAATGTGTAGGTTCCCGGCGCTTCAACTTCGCCAACCATATCCACCTGTATTGAGCGTAATTGTCCGAGGTTAATCTGGGCGAAAGTGCCCGGATTGTCTCCTTTCATATCTGAATAGATTTCAGTAAGCCTTTGTTTTATTTTGCTTTCGGCGGCTTCAAATGTTAGTCCGAGGATATAAATTGGGCCAACATCCGGAATAATTATCTGTCCGTTATTATTAACGAATAATTGGTAGTTGTTTTGTGAGTTCCCCCAGATATAGATGAGCACCTGGTCGTCGATTCCGATTTTATAGTTTTTAGGTGTTTGCACATTTATATTTGGTTCGAAAGTTAAGTCCTGACTGTTAAAAAGATAAGCCCCGAAGATTTTATTTTTTGCCGGTTTGATTGGAACTTCTTTTTTTGAGAATTTATTTTTGTGCAGCTCCGAGGATTGGACGGAGCCTATCTTTGTAGTGTCATTGACCTGTTTTGTGCCCTGAGTTTCTAACCTTAAGCGCTTTTTGAAATCGTTGACTTGTTGATCAGTAGCCCCTTTTTGACGGACAATAGCAGCAGCCTGATCAATTGTTAAGCCTGCATCTTGCATTGCTTTCTGCGCTTTTTTGATATCGCTCTGCGAAACCGAGTTAACGTCAATACCTCCTATATCCTGAGCAGATACAGATATAATCAAAAATAACCCGCTTATTATTGCAATAGCCTTTTTCAGTGTTGATTTCATGAAATATGAATGTTTGTTCGAATTTAATTAAATTTTTATTTACGCTTTCCAGATCAGTAGAGAGTGGTTATTATTCAAAAACTCTTTTTTTTCTGATTCTGATAATGCCAGAAACCGGATTTTTCGGTCAATATGTTTTTCTGCTTTTTGGATTAGGCTAGATACATACGAGTTATCTATATTTTCACCAATAAGTATAAGATCCAAAATATTTGAGTCTTTGCCAATTGCCAGGTCTCCAACCATGTATGTTTCGGTTATATCTCCAACGTTTGAGGTTATCCTTTCGATAATCTGGTCAATCCCGATTGTTTTCTTCAAAATATTATGAATATCTGAAAACAAAGGGTGCTGGTCATTTGCTTGAAAAATCTTCTTATTCCCGGAAAACTCGGCAGTTAGTAATCCTGCTGATTCAAAACGATTTAACTCTAGGCGAATAGCATTTGTTGATTCACCAAATTCCGTTTCCAGGTTACGCAAATAGCTTTTCGTTTCTTTGTTTAAAAAGAATTTTAACAACAGCTTTACTCGTGTCTTGCTTGTAATTAATGATTGAAGCATAAGATATCTAATAATATGAAACTATTGTTGGTCGGGTGGAGGAGGAAACTCGCGTAACTTTACAGCTTCGCCTCCTCACTTACAGATAATGCGTGAGTGGATATGGTTTTGAGTAGCAAATATACTCAATGTTATAAAATCTCCAACTCAAAGATTCGATTCTTAGCGATTTGTTTACCGAAGGTACTAACGACAAAGATCCGTTTAAATTATGCAATTAGCTCGTTGTTTTCCGGCGTTGCATTTAAGTAATTAGAAGGAATTTCGATAGTAAGATTTTTTCCCAGTTGTTCTATTTGAATTAAAAATTTGCTTTTTCCTCTAATCTCAACTAACTCACCTTTCAACCCTACAAGAGATCCGTATATAATTTCAACTTTCTTGCCAAATTCAAAAGTCTCATGTGTAATGTCAACCTCAAAGTCGTTTTGCTGAAGTAGTCTTTTTAAATCGTCTATTTGTTCTTCACGGACTACTGCCGCCTTTCCTTCAAAAGTTATGTAGCAAACAACATTCTGAACTTGCAGTACCCGGTCATAATCTTTTCTGCTGATATTTACAAAACAGTATCCCGGAAGGAGAGGGGCATCAATCCATTTTTTGCGGTCTTTCCACTGCCTTTGCTTTTTCTGTAATGGGAGAAAGCACTCAATGCCTTTTGCCTCAAGTTCCGCAAGCACCTTTTTTTCTGCTCTGGATCGTGTGTAAACGGCGTACCAGTTTTTATTATTGTTGGTGATTGACGTCATTCAGGGACTCATTTAAAATAGGCGTGCAAGTAAATGATTTCTCTGAGTTTTTCAAAATTTTTGAAGTTGGGTTTTGAGAGAAACAAACATATATTTAACATGAAGTTTTTAGTAGATAGCAAAAAAAATGCTCCACTTAAAAGCGGAGCATTTTTCAGTATCTATATAACTAATTATACATCTAAGTCTTTTTTAGCAAGATAGAAATCTACCATTTCGTAATCGCTCTTTTCTCTTTCTTCCATGTCTGCCACAGTTTTTGGTGGAGGCACAATAACTTTCTCTCCCGGAGTCCAGTTTAAAGGAAGTGCAACGCTATATTTGTCTGAAACCTGAAGAGCTTTTAGTACTCGGAGAATCTCATCCATATTACGTCCTACGTTTAGCGGGTAGTACATAATTAAACGAATCTTTCCTGTTGGATCGATAAAGAATACTGCACGAACTGCTGCTGTTTCACTTTCATTAGGCTGCAACATTCCGTAAAGCTGCGAAACTTTCATGTCGATGTCCGCAATAATCGGAAAATCGAATAATACGCCGGTATTCTTTTTTACATTGTTTACCCAGGCTACGTGTGCGTGAATACTATCGATACTTAAACCAATAAGTTTTGTATTCAGAGCACGAAATTCGTCGCCACGTACGGCAAAACCACTCATTTCAGTTGTACAAACCGGTGTAAAATCGGCGGGGTGAGAAAAAAGAATGGTCCAGCTGTCTTTTATATATTCCGAGAATTGTATAGGACCATAAGTCGTATTTGCTTTAAAATCCGGTGCCATATCGCCAATGCGTGGCATCTGTGTAACTTTCTGTTCTTCCATGATTTTTTTTCTTTTTTATTTGAGTCTTTCAAAATTATGATTTTTGGTCCATTTCTCCTTGTAAATCAGTTCGATTGTCAATTGTATTTATTGATAGTTCTTTGGGAAAATCTATTATGATGCAAGAGGAGGTTAGTTTAGGGATGGAATGGATTTCAATTGATCAAATGGTCGATATGTTTTTGGCTCATTGAATATGATCAGCCAAAACTGGTGCCAGAAATTCGGAGGCTTCTTTTGCTCCGGAATCATTAAAGTGAGTAGGGTCTTTCCAATTGTTTGAATTCTCAAAAATCTCGTTGGGTAAAATAATTAACTCGCCAAAATCCAAATAGTATTCTTCCAGTAATGGGACTTTTAAGTTCGATCCTGATTCTCTTAAGTATAGAAATCCAACTTCACAGTTGTTTTTATTTGCAAGCTCTACTATCTTTCTAACATAGTGTTTGGAATAACTTAACTCTATTCGACGTAAGCTTCCAGGCTTTTGCCTTGAAAAACGATGCTCCCATTTTTTTGCATTCTCATTAATGTATTCGCGTTTTACCGTATGCGACGAACCACGGTATCCGAACGGTGGGTAAGAACCATGTTCTTTGTACCGATAACTGTTTGTTACTCGTGCTCTTAAGGATTCGAACCGCACTGTTACACCTTTCCAAATAGACGGAAAATAACGTAGATTGAGAAGGGTGATAGATCCCAAGAGGTCTTTGGTGTCGGCCAGGTAGGGAAATACCGGGTGACTTTTCTTTGGTTCGTCTTCGGTGACTTCTAAAACTAAAAGCTGTGGATGTTTTTGGTGGAACAAATCTTTCAACATCGTGTATTGAATGTCTCTTCCTCCACGGCAATAGCCATAATTAACTACTTCTATGTTTTTGCCAGCTGTTTGGCTTAATTTTTCTGAAATAGTTTCGTCAATAACAGCACTTCCGGTTTGCGATGCTCCTGAAAAAACAATATCTACAGGGCGTTCATCTTCAAAAACGCGGTGGTACATCCAGCTCGCTTTGTCAGAACATTCTCCTTTTACATAGTGATATGCAAATTGTTTGTCGAGTGGGATCAGAAATAAGCTGAAAGCCCCCAGTAAAATAGGCAGGCAAAACAGGATGCTATTTCTTATAAACTTCTTCATTTTGTTAAAACTGAAAATAAATAAATTCCGGAGCCGAATTTAATACCCCAAAGAATAAGATGACTATAATGATTAAATAATAGACTCCAATCCGTATTGGGCGGGAGAATTCGGAAATAAACTCGTCGAATGATTTTTCTTTCATTAAAAATTCAGAAAAGAGGAAAACAGGAAAAATAAACAGCAACACTTTGCCTGCGTCGGTGAAATGGCCTGTGTTATGAATGAATTGTAATAATTGACTTTCGCTAGTTGAGTGGCTTATATTCTTCACAAGAGTCTGTAAATGTTGAAACGATTCGGCTCTAAAAGGGAGCCAGCTTAGTCCTACAACAATGTAAGTAGTTAGCCATCCAAAAAACTGCTTCAATTTGTTCAAAGAAATGTTTGTCGGCGTAATGTATCTCTCAACGATCAAGAGAAGTCCGTGCAGGGCTCCCCAAATCAAAAAAGTTACGTTTGCTCCGTGCCATAAACCCGAAACAATAAAAGTGATCATGATATTTCGCATCCAAAAAACAGAGTTACCCCGGTTGCCTCCAAGCGGAATGTAAACATAGTCGCGAAACCATGTTGAGAGCGAAATATGCCAACGCTGCCAGAATTCGCGAAAGGATCTTGACAAGTAGGGCGTTTTGAAGTTGGTCATTAATTCTATTCCAAATAATCGTGCAGTTCCAATGGCAATATCTGAGTAGCCTGAGAAATCGCAATAAATTTGGTAGGCAAAAAGAAAGGTGGCCAGAATGATCGCCCAAGAGCCGTGTTGTTCGGGTTGCGCAAATACAATGTTTACAATTTTAGCCAGTTGATCGGCGATAACCATTTTTTTGAATAAACCCCAAAGCATCAGTTTTAACCCGGAAGTAGCTTGTTTATATGAAAAAACAGTTTTCTGCTCGAATTGAGGGATAAGATGTTTTGCGCGTTCTATTGGTCCGGCCACTAACTGGGGGAAGAAAGCCACAAATGTAAAGAATGTAAGTGCAGATTGCGTTGGTTGAATTCTCCTACGGTAAATATCAATTGTATAACTGAGTGTTTGAAAAGTGTAAAAGCTAATGCCAACCGGGAGTATTATATTTATCGAACTCCAGCTGTTTTTAGCATCGATTCCAGTAAGTGCCAGGAAAGAGTCGATAAAGAAGTTGAAATATTTAAAGAAGAAGAGTATTCCGAGGTTTATAATCAGGCTGGTCAAAAGTAAAAGCTTCCTGGGCTTGGCTTTTTCCTTGTCAAATAATGATCTCCCGATAAGAAAATCAGCTGCAGAGCTAACAATAATCAAGATTAAAAAACGCCAGTCCCACCATCCATAAAAAATATAACTGGCAATTAACAAAATCAGTTGACTTGTTTTTTTACTATATTGTGCTGCTTTCCAGTAAAAGAGGAAAGTCAGGACTAAAAAAACAAAGAAAGTGCTGGTGTTGAAAAGCATTGCTGGATTATCTTTGCCATGAAAGTATAGCTAAATAATTTAGCTTGTTTGCAGAAGCAGAAAAATAGTTAACAATTTATTGTTAATTGTTTTTGCGAAAAAAGGGCTAAGTGTTTGATTGTTTTCAAAAAAAGTATTTTCTTTGCACTCCGTTTTTAGTAACGTGTTTGTTTGAACATCAAGAAATTATAATAAAATGTCACGAGTTTGTCAAATAACTGGTAAGAGAGCAATGGTGGGAAACAATGTTTCGCACTCTAAGAGAAGGACCAAAAGAAGCTTCGATGTGAATCTCTTCAAAAAGAAGTTTTACATGCCTGACGAAGATCGTTGGGTACAGTTAACAGTATCAGCTGCCGGAATGCGCACCATCAATAAAAAAGGGTTGAAAAACGCATTGGCCGAAGCACAGGAAAAAGGTTTTGTTGATAAAATTTAAAGATCTGAGAGATGGCAAAAAAAGGTAATAGAGTACAGGTAATTCTGGAATGCACAGAGCATAAAGACAGCGGTGTACCAGGAACTTCAAGGTATATCACTACGAAGAATAGAAAAAATTCTCCGGATCGTATGGAATTGAAGAAATACAATCCGATTTTGAAAAAAGTTACAGTTCACAAAGAAATTAAATAGTGTAAACCATGGCAAAGAAGGCAGTAGCAACATTACAGAAAGGTGCCGGTAAAGGTTTTTCGAAAGTTATTAAAATGGTAAAATCGGAAAAAACCGGAGCGTACACTTTTAAAGAAGAAATTGTACCGAACGACGACGTTAAAACTTATTTTAACAAATAAGTAAAACATATTAGTATAACAGGGAAAGCTTTCATAATTAATGAAAGCTTTTTTGTTTTTAATACATTGGTTTTCTGTGTATTTAGTTTATCTGAATGTAATAAAAAGCCGAACTCTTTTAATTCGCTCAAAACGATTCAAAATAATATATTATTTTAGCCTGCAAATCATATAGCTATGGCCTTATTCGGAAGTTTTAGTAAAAAGAAAAAAGAGAGCCTCGACCAGGGCTTGTCGAAAACCAAGGAGAGCGTATTCAAAAAACTGAGTAGAGCTGTTGTTGGTAAGTCGAAAGTTGATGACGAAGTTCTTGATAACCTGGAAGAGGTATTGATCACTTCTGATGTAGGAGTAGATACTACCTTGAAGATTATAGAACGAATTGAGCAACGCGTTTCCCGAGACAAGTATATGGGCGTAAACGAACTCAACGATATTCTAAAAGAAGAAATAGCGGCATTGCTTGAAGAAAACAATTCGGGCGATGTTTCTGATTTTGATTTTCCTCAAGCAGACGGGCCTTATGTGATTATGGTTGTTGGAGTAAATGGAGTGGGGAAGACTACTACTATTGGCAAGCTTGCCTACAACTTTAAACAAGCCGGTAAATCCGTTATTCTTGGGGCTGCTGATACTTTCAGAGCTGCTGCGATTGATCAGCTTGAGGTATGGGCACAGCGTGTTGATGTTCCTATTGTGAAGCAGAAAATGGGTTCCGACCCGGCATCGGTTGCTTACGATACTCTGGCATCGGCAGTGGCAAATAAGGCAGATGTGGTTATTATTGATACCGCTGGCCGTTTGCACAATAAGATTGGCCTGATGAACGAGTTGTCGAAAATCAAAAAAGTAATGCAGAAAATCGTTCCGGATGCGCCACAGGAAGTTTTATTGGTTTTGGATGGATCAACCGGGCAAAATGCTTTTGAGCAAGCTAAACAGTTTACAAAGGCTACCGAAGTTACTGCTTTGGCTCTTACCAAGCTCGACGGAACAGCAAAAGGAGGAGTTGTAATTGGTATTTCAGACCAGTTTAAAATACCTGTAAAGTATATCGGAATTGGAGAAAAACTGGAACATCTTCAAATATTCCGACGTCGTGAATTTGTTGAATCCCTTTTCTCCTGATTATGTCTCAATTCGATCGTTCTGAAATAAGAGCCCGAATAGAGAAGGAGATTCAAAAAGCAAAGAAACTAATTTCCGAATACGCAGAACTCACCAAACCAGTTGAGCCGGAAAATGCTATCGGCCGCATTTCGCGGATGGATGCGATACAGAATAAGAGCGTAACGGAAGCAGCATTAAGAAAAACCCGCGAAAAACTGGAGAATCTGGAATATGCTCTAACAAAGGTTGACGAAGAAGATTTTGGCCTTTGTATAAAGTGTAAGCAGCTCATTCCCCTGGGGCGAATTCTTATTATGCCACAATCAAGAACCTGTGTAAGCTGTTCCCGATAAATTATTTTCTCCAAACAATCTTGTTTATCTTTAGGAAAACTAATTTGCATAGTGATGTCAGATATTGTTTTTCGGGAGATAGAAGAAGTAATGTCTCAAGTGATCGGCGAAGATGTTGAAATACTTTCAAGCCGGACTTTAGGGGGCGGTTGTATAAATCATGCATCAAAGATTAAAACTACAGCAGGCGATTGGTTTTTGAAATGGAATGCGAGTTGCCCTGACGATATGTTTGAACGGGAAGTTGAGGGATTGAAAGAGCTTTACAAAGCAACCAGCAGCGAATTGAAGATACCAAAAGTTTTGTGTTATAAAGATGTAACGGATAGTCCCGGTTTTTTGGTAACGGAGTTTCTGGAGCCCGGAAATACGATGAACGACGACGAGAAACTAGGGCGTGGACTGGCTACTATTCACCAGCTTCAGAATTCAAAGTTTGGATTCTTTCACGATAATTATTGCGGAGATACACCTCAGAAGAATACATTTGTTAATGACTGGATTACATTTTTCAGAGAAAACAGGATTGAATATTTGCTGCGATTAATTGAACAGAGCAGAGGTTTATCTTCTTCAGAGCTTAAGGTTTATTATCAGCTACTGGAGCGTCTTCCTTTGTTGATTCCTGAAGACTCAATACCTGTCCTTATTCATGGCGATCTTTGGTCGGGTAATTATATGCTTTCATCAGCCGGTCCTGCGTTAATTGATCCGGCAGCATATTATGCAGATCGAGAAATGGAATTTGCCATTGTTACAATGTTTGGTGGCTTTTCCAAGCGGTTTTATGATTCGTATAACGAAGTATTCCCGCTAAAGTCTGATTGGCAGGAAAGAAATAAGCTTTATCAAATCTATCATATTTTAAATCATTATCATTTGTTTGGTGGATCATATGGTTCGCAAGCTCTTCGGGTAGCAAAAAGTTATTTGTAAGTGTTAAAGCCAATTCTTGCACTTGTTGATTTTCATTGCTTTTTGTAACTTGATATTAATTCAAATTCAGAAAACAGGATGGTTAAAGACGAATTATACGAAATTCCCTATCGTTTTGAACTGTGTTATCAAAAAAATAAGGGGCTTATTCTTCCAGAGGATGTGCCGTATATTGGCATGGGGGCTTCGTATATTGCGTCGGAGGCGTTTCGTTACCTTGGAATTCGTATCCTGCCTGAGAAAGCTGCAGAATATTACAATTACCTTGTAAAAAACAGGAAAGTAAACAATGGAGTGCTGATTTCGCAATCAGGACATAGTTCAGAAACACTTTGGTGTGCCGAATTCTTTTCTTCTTTTATCGGAATTGTAAATGAAGAAGAAAGTCCGCTTGTCAAGCAGAATAATTGTGATAAGCAAGTCTTGCTGTATTCCGGAAATGAGGAACGCATACCTTCAAAAACTTATTTAAATACTTTGTTGGTGTTGTACCTGGGGTTTGGATTTGATCCGCGCGAAGTATTGCAGGTATACAAAAATCAAATGGGACATTTTGAAGAGTTTGGTGTTCTTCTGGGCGAATTAATTCGCAAAAGCAGAAGAGGATGGCGAAAACGAAGTATTTATGTGTTGGGAAATGGTCCCAATATCGCATCGGCTAATCTTGCAGCTCTTGTTTTAAGCGAAGTGCTTAAGTCGCCTGTTATTTCAATGTCTGCATCGCAGTACGACCACGGATTTAAAGAAACGTCGAAAAATGCTTTGGTTATTACTATAAATCACCAAGGGCCCGAATACAAAAGAACCAAACAGTTGTTGCGAACAATTAAAAAGGCAGGAGCAGAAATCTTCGAATTAACAGATTCTAATGTTAATGCTGTTTACAGTCCTCTCGTTTTCCCAATGTACTTTCTGTTTGCTGCAGAATACTTAATGACTGCTTTAAAAGTTAAATTCATCTATGAGGTGGGCAATAAGGTTACGAAGGTTCAGTCCGACTCTCCAAAAAACGAGAAATAGCATATTTTGCCTGATTTGGATTGTGTATATTTAGCACAAAAACCAGAATCTACTTTAATGGTCACTCAAAAAGCAAGGGATATTAAGCCCTTTATTGTAATGGAAGTCCTTGAAAAGGCTGCCGAAATGGAGCGTCAGGGCATTGATGTTGTGCATCTCGAAGTTGGAGAACCCGATTTTGCCGTTCCCCCTTGTGTATCGAAAGCCGTTCAGCAAGCATTTGAAGAAGGCCGAACCCACTACACACATAGTCTCGGAGATGGAGAATTAAGAGACGAAATAGCAAGGAAATACAAAAGAGAATATGGCGTAGATATTTTGCCTGATCAGATCCTGGTCACTTCTGGCAGTTCGGCTGCAATTCTGTTAACCTTAGGGGGTTTATGCGAAAATGGTGACGAGGTGATTATTTCAGATCCCGGCTATGCCTGTTATGCCGGCTTTATTCGCTTTATCGATGCAAAAACTGTTCGTGTTCCGGTATATGAAGAAGATGGTTTTCAGTATCGTCCTGAAATCATTCAGCAAAAAATAACCGGGAGAACTAAGGCCGTGATGATTAATAGCCCGATGAATCCAACCGGTAATTTGCTTTCATTGGAGGTAATGCGAGAGCTTTCGGACTTTAATATCCCGATTGTGTCAGATGAAATTTATCATGGCCTGGTTTATGGCGATAAGGCTCACTCGATTCTGGAAGTTACTTCCAATGCTTTTGTTTTAGGCGGTTTTTCAAAGTTGTATGCGATGACCGGCTTGAGGTTAGGATACGTAATTGCTCCACGTGAGTATGTGCGGAGCATGCAAAAAATACAACAAAACCTTTTTATTTGTGCGAGTTCGACAGCACAACGTGCCGGGTTAGAAGCTTTGCGGTCGGCGGATAAGGATGTGGAGAGGATGCGTGAAACCTATGATAAGAGAAGAATCTATCTTATTCACCGATTAAAGAGCATGGGCTTTTCAATAAAAGTGGAACCAACCGGTGCTTTTTATGTGTTTGTAAATGTGAAACACCTTACCAATGACAGTTATAATTTAGCATTTGATATTCTTGAAAAGGCTCACGTTGGCGTTACTCCTGGAATAGATTTTGGAGAAAACGGGGAAGGCTTTATTCGCTTTTCGTATGCAAACTCTATTGAGAACATCGAAAAGGGAATGAATAGACTGGAAAATTATTTGAAAGAGATACACTAAATCGACTGTTTTTCGCATTATTACTACTTGTGGTGAAAATATTTTAATTCTTCTCAAAAAAATAGGTCGATTAAAAATTTACAAAAAAGAGGCAATTTCTTTTAAAAAGTAACAAACTAGATTTTGGTCTCTTACAGTTTTTCAAAAAGCGATTCGTTAATTTATTCTGTTGATAAAAGCAAAAACTTTCGACGAAAACGTATGTGTTTAAGAGCAGAAATTATAGTGTAACAAGTCTGTAATTTCGGCGTCTTAATGGTACAAATAATTACGAAAACAAAAACAGAAACATTTTTGAAAACTTAAATTTTTAGTCATGAAAAAAGTTAATTTTTTAGCCGCATTAATTGTTGTATTCTTTCTTTCAGTATCAATATCAAATGCAACAGGAGTGCGGAGTGCTTTTAAAGATTATGAGATTACAAGCGTAGAAAATCTCCATATGGGTAAAGCTGTAAAAGCGATATGGAATATTAGCTACAGTAAAGACGAAGCACCTGTTACAGTTGTAAAACGCAGCACACATGAAGGAACAGAATATGTCGTACAATCTGACTTTTTTGTAGTAAGCTATTGTTCAAATGCAGACGGCTTTGGTGTGAAGCAAACCAGAAAAGCCTGGAGTCACGTTCCTAAAGAAATCAACAAAGCAGTTTTAAATGATAATGAATTGAAAAATCAAAGAATTATCAGTCCAAACAAAGTTGATGACGAAACTGCACTTGGTTTAATTGCAAGCTATCTTCCTGATCTAATTAACGATGGATACACTCACTTACTAAATTAAGTACCAAATAGCACCAAATAAAAAACCGCGGTTTCCCGCGGTTTTTTTATGACTATATTTTGCTAATTTTTATTCTATCTCTTTAGGTTTTACAAATAACCTATCGGCTGAAGATATTTCGATAAACGACGCGCCTGCATCAACTCCAAAGCGGCCACCAACGTAGATAACAAGATCATCGAGTTCGATAATCCCAGACTTAACCAAAGACTGAATAGCAGCTTTCTGGATTTTCATTTTGTTTTTCTTGATTTCCAGAAAAGAAGGATGAATTCCAAACGACAATGCCATTTCACGCATTACCCGTTTTGAATGACACATTACATAAACCGGGTAAAACGAACGGTGAGCAGCTAAATAACGACCTGTTTTTCCGGTAGTAGTTGAAGTAACAATGGCATCGGGTTTCAATTCTCTTGCAGCCCGAATTGCTGATTGTGCCAAATAAGCCGGAATATCGGTTTTCAAAGGAACCATAAGTTCACGTCTGTCGCGATCCGGTTCTGCTTTTTCGCAAATATTATTCATTGCTTTTACTGCCTCAATCGGGTATTTTCCGTAAGCTGTTTCGCCACTAAGCATTATAGCATCAGCTCCCATGTAAACTGCGCTTGCCACATCACTAACCTCAGCACGCGTTGGGCGAGGGTGTTCAATCATTGTATGAAGCATTTGAGTAGCAATAATTACCGGTTTTTGGTGAAGAATAGCTTTGCGAACTAAGTTTCGCTGCACCGGAGGGATGCTCTCTTCTGGCAGTTCAATACCTAGATCCCCTCTTGCTACCATTATTCCGTAAGCATGATCGAGTATTTCTTCGATGTTTTCAACACCCTCTATATTTTCGATCTTGGCAATAATTTTTATTTTACTGTTGTATTCGTTCAATATTTTCTGAACTTCAAAAATATCGTTCTTGTTTCGAACAAATGAGTGTGCAATAAAATCAAGATCGTTCTCTACTGCAAATCGAATAAATTCAACGTCTCTCTCAGAAAGCGATGGTAATTTTATTTCTACACCAGGAACGTTGATACTTTTTTTCTTTTTAATTGTACCGTCGTTCTCAACCTTACACGTTAAAAAATCATTGTGTTTTTCTTTAACCGTTACTGCAATGTCTCCGTCGTCAATCAGAATTTTGTCGCCTACATTTAAGTTGCCAACAAAACCTTCATAACTAACACATACATTTTTCAGATCCGAATTTATAGGAGAGAATGAAAATGCGATATCTTCTCCTTCTAGTACTGATATTTCGTTTTGTACACTACAAGTTCTAATCTCGGGACCTTTGGTGTCAACAACAATGGCAATTTTCTCCGAAACTTTGCGGATATTTTCTACCATTTTTTTTCCGGTCTCGCGGGTAATGTGTGCCGTATTTAGCCTGGCTACATTCATCCCAGCTTCATACAAAGCCCGGATAAACTCTACATCACACTTTTGATCCGATACTGTTGCTACAATTTTTGTTTGTCTCATGCTTTGAAATTTAAGGCTGCAAAAGTATAATATTTGTGCTTAATGAGGTTAAAAAAATATGAATATGAACTTAAGATTAATGCAGCATTCTTAGTCCTAATTTACGAAACTTTTTACTGCCAAACTATATGACTGTAGGCCAAATCCCATAATGCATCCTTTACACACAGGTCCTATTAGCGATTTATGCCTGAAATCTTCACGAGTTAAAGTATTTGAAATATGTACTTCTACAACGTCGGTTTTTACTCCTGCAATGGCATCTCTTATTCCAACCGAAGTGTGTGTATAGGCTCCGGCATTAATTATTATCCCATCCGAATCAAACCCAAATTCATGAATCTTATTAATAATTTCTCCCTCAATGTTAGATTGATAATATGTAAACTGAACTTCCGGAAATTCTGATTTTAGGTGCTCAAAAAAAGTCTCGAAACTTTCAGATCCGTATATGGATTTTTCTCTAATTCCCAGTAGATTCAAGTTGGGGCCGTTGATTATCAATATTTTCATTTATTTCGTAATTAATTTTTTTTATAGTAACTTTATAGAAGACAGTACGTATTTTTTGAAAACAGATGTTTAATACTACTGAAATTATGACAATTAAACAGATGTAAACAGACGATAAAAATAACTTTAATTTGGAAGATTATGAAATGGGAGGAGAGTAAAAAAGGTTACGAGAATTATCTGAAGCTGGAGAAATCGCTATCACAAAATTCAATAGCAGCTTATATTAACGATATTAATAAGCTGACTGATTTTTTAGATCAGAAATACAAAGGAGTAGCACCTGAAAAAGTAAAATTAAATCATTTAAAAGCTTTTGTTGAATGGTTAAACGAAAAGGGTGTTAGTCCGAGAACACAAGCAAGAACGATTTCTGGAATTAAGTCGTTCTATAAATATCTTTTAATCGAAGGAAAAATTGGAAACGATCCAACTGCATTGTTAGAGTCACCGAAAATTGGCCGAAAATTACCAGATATCCTGTCAATGGAGGAAATTGACTCGCTGATTAACGCCATAGACTTAAATAAAGCAGAAGGGCAACGAAACAAGGCAATGCTCGAGACACTTTACAGTTGCGGATTAAGAGTTTCAGAGCTGGTAAACCTGAAAATAACGAACTTGTTTTTTGAACAGGGTTATATAAAGGTCGAGGGAAAAGGAGAGAAGGAGAGATTAGTACCAGCAAGTAATAGCGCAATCGAAGAAATTAATAAGTATCTAAATACTTACCGGAAAAAGCTGCGGGTGAGTAAAGATAGTGAGAATATTCTATTTCTAAACAGGAGAGGAAGGAAGCTAAGCCGGGTTATGATTTTTACGATTATAAAGAATTTGGCAGAAAAGGTTGGAATGGAGAAAAAAATCAGTCCACATACTTTTAGACATTCTTTTGCAACTCACTTAATAAACGGCGGAGCAGATTTAAGAGCAGTTCAGGAGATGCTAGGACATGAGTCAATTTTGACCACTGAAATATACACACATTTGGACAGGGATTACCTGCGGAATACCATTCAGCAATTTCATCCGCGATCATAAACTTATTCTTAAAATAAATACCAGGGCATAGAAGTTACATTCTATGCCTTTTCTGGTTGATATTAAAGGATTTGAATGTCTTTTAATATTCAGCGATTCGTATGTTAATTAAGTGTTTAATTGAATCCATAAACAGCCTAAATATAGGGTAGTGCTCCCCCTGATTGGAAAAAAAAACTAATTTTGTTAGTCGATTTTATATCACAGAATTTTTATTATCAAGTTAATTATTAGGTAGTTATGAAAAACTTAGATTTATCGAAGTACGGTATTAACGATGTAAAAGAAATCGTATACAATCCATCTTATGAACAACTCTTCGAAGAAGAGATGAAACCTGAATTGGAAGGTTTTGAGAAAGGACAGCTTACCGAGTTGGACGCTGTTAATGTAATGACTGGTATTTTTACAGGTCGTTCGCCCAAGGACAAATTCATCGTTAAAGATGATACTACAAAAGATACTATCTGGTGGACAACACCAGAGTCGCCAAATGACAATAAACCTACAACTCCTGAAGTTTGGGCAGAGTTAAAAGCTAACACAGTAAAACAGCTTTCAGGAAAAAGATTGTTTGTTGTTGATTGCTTTTGCGGGGCTAATGCGGATACACGCTTGAAAGTTCGTTTTATTATGGAAGTTGCTTGGCAGGCTCATTTTGTAAAAAACATGTTCATCCGTCCAACAGAAGAAGAACTTGAAAACTTTGAACCAGATTTTGTTTCTCTCAATGGTGCAAAAACGGTTAATGAGAAATGGAAAGAACATGGTTTAAATTCTGAAGTTTACACTGTATTTAACTTAACTGAGAAAATGCACGTTCTTGGTGGTTCCTGGTATGGTGGCGAAATGAAAAAAGGAATGTTCGCCATGATGAATTACTATCTTCCTCTAAATGGAATGGCTTCTATGCACTGTTCTGCCAATGTAGGTAAAGAAGGTGATGTAGCTATTTTCTTTGGTCTTTCAGGAACAGGAAAAACAACTTTATCTACCGACCCAAATCGTCAGTTGATTGGTGATGATGAGCATGGTTGGGATGACGAAGGTGTCTTTAATTTCGAAGGTGGTTGTTATGCAAAAACCATCAACCTGGATAAAGATGCTGAACCAGAAATTTACGGAGCTATCAAACGTAATGCATTGTTGGAAAACGTTACTGTTGATGAAAATGGTAAAATCGATTTTAACGACGGTTCAACAACTCAGAATACACGCGTTTCTTATCCTATTTACCACATTGATAATATTGTAAAACCGGTATCTAAAGCAGGTCACGCTAAAAAAGTTATTTTCTTGACTGCTGATGCATTTGGTGTACTTCCTCCAGTTGCTAAATTGACTCCGGAACAAACTAAATATCACTTCTTATCAGGGTTTACTGCAAAATTAGCAGGTACAGAGCGTGGTGTTACTGCACCTCAGCCTACTTTCTCTGCTTGTTTTGGTGCTGCTTTCCTTTCACTTCACCCAACTAAATACGGTGAGGAATTAGTGAAAAAAATGGAAGAGCACGGAGCAGAAGCTTACCTTGTAAACACTGGCTGGAACGGAACAGGAAAACGTATTTCTATTAAAGATACTCGTGGTATTATTACTGCAATTCTTGATGGTTCGATTGAAGTAGCACCAACTAAAAACTTACCAATTTTCAACCTTGAAGTTCCGACAGAATTGAAAGGTGTTGCTACTGAGATTCTTGACCCACGCGATACTTACGCTAATGCTGCTGATTGGGACGAAAAAGCTAAAGATTTAGCTGGACGTTTCATCAAAAACTTCGAAAAATATACTGACAACGAAGAAGGAAAAGCATTGGTTGCTGCAGGTCCACAACTCGACTAATTAAGTTAGGTAATTATAAATAAAACCTTCTGCCTTTAGGCAGGAGGTTTTTTGTTTTACCGCTTTCTAGTTTTTAGAAATACCTGCTTGTTTTAGCTCGGCGATGATTTGGGAGGTCGTGGCGGCAATGTTGTAAAATAAACGGAGCTGTTGTCGTTTTAAACCCGTTGCTGAAGTTTTGATTTGTTCCTGCAATGTTATCAACAATGATGATAAATCGGTGGTAAAACCATTTTTCTTTTTAGGTTGTTTCTGGCTCGCCTCCAATAGTTTTAAATCAATTTGTCCGAATATCTGTTCAATTTTTTTGTAAGCTTCAATATTCGTCCCGCGATGCGCCCCTAAAGCTGAAATATGTGATAGTAATGCGTGATTCAGATAAGTTAGTGTAAAAGCATTTTTCATTAAACCCTGTTTGCTTTTGGGTTCCTGGCGCATGCTGTTCCAGGCCTGAGCCAGCTCGTTATCGGCAAGGTGTGCATCTCTACGCGCAATTCGGTATGTCAAATCATCGCTACTGGTTTTTTTGTACTCCGATGCAATGGCCTGCAAGTATATTCTGTTTTTTTCCATCGCTTTTGAAATTAAGCCTGACATTCGGCGGTATTGCCAGCCGGGCCATAAAAAACGAATGGTGAGGAAGGATAAGGCAGCTCCTAGGAAAGTATCAACAAGTCGGGGAATCATAATATGTGTTCCAGCATCTTTCGAAATAAGGTTGAAAGCGCTTAACACAAAAGTGGTAACAAAAATAACGGCAATGGAATAGTTCTTTTTCAGCCAGAAGAAGAAGGCCATGGCAGAACCAAGCATCATTAACACCTGTGAAGCAGTGGTTGTAAATATTTGAAGCAGAAGTGCTGCAATAATAATTCCCGTTGCCGTCCCAAGCAAACGCTCAAAAAGGCGCCGGCGTGTATCACTGTAAGTAATTTGACTGACAAACAAACTGGTAAGCATTACCCACTGCCCTTTGTCCAATTGAAGCGTTTTTTCCAGAATAAACCCCAGGGTGAAGGTTAGGCTGAGCCGCAAGGCATAACGCATCCGTGGATGCTGGAACGAGAGCTGTGTTCTAAGGCGTTGCAGAGGTGTTCTTTCATCTTTTCGCAAACGGGGAATGGAAGTGCCTTCTTCCATATCGTCGAGGTATTTTAGCGATATATGTGAACGCTGCAGATTGTGGTGCAATAGGATCAGGTCTTGCGCCTGTTGTGCATCCATTTGCTGCAGTTTGTCCTCAATGGCTTTTGAAATCCATTCGAGTGCAGGAGGATGGTGATACGTTTTCCCGGTTAGCATATTCTCAGCAACGAGTCGCAAAGCATAAGCCAGTTGGCGAAGCATCTCCCCAAATCCTTCCATAATCTCAATTTGTTCCGAGCTATTTCCCAGCTTATCATGCCGGTCGTGAGTCGATGCAGCCCGCTCGTGCAGGCTTTGCAGCAACATAAAACGCTGGAGGTAGGAATTCAGCGGCCTTACGTCGTTCATTTCGAGGCCATAATTATTCAGCACGTCTTTTATTCTTTCAAGGGTATTTACAACACTGATGTTGAGTAGCGAAAGGTCTTTATTAATTGCAGCCTGATCTTGTTTCTTGCTGGGAAAAAGAAGCGCTTTTTTTTCAAGGTAATCGGCAAGAGCCTGGAACCCATTTGCCATTTGTTCGTCGAGTAGGCGCCACGGATTCCGGTATATAAGAATCAAGGTAAGTATCCCATGAAATAGTGCTCCGGCAGGTAATAAAACTGCCTGCCAATACCACGCCGGGCTAATTTCTATTCCCAGCATTGCATAAATACCTACTAGCACAGAACCAAAAGTAATGGCTCGGTATCGTTCGCCAATTCCTCCGATAAGGATGAAGACAATCGTCGAAAGAACAAATCCGGCTCCCAAAATCCAGGTGTAATTATTTAAAAGACCGACGGCAAAACTGGATATAAAGAAACTTACAATGGTGATTGATAGCGATTTAATGTGCCCTTTCGGATGATCGTCGGTTTCGGACAAAGCACCTGCAAGTGCTCCCAAAGCCAGTGTTACACCATAAAATGGAAGTCCTGCAGCAATAAATGGAATCGACAAAATACCCATCGAAATGGTTGCACGCAAAGCAAACAAGCGTGACGGATGCAGTAAGAAAACGTTTCTGAAAAACTTTATGTTACTGTATAGATGGCCTTTTCGCTGATTTTTCATTCCTATAGTGCGTAGTTTTAATGCAAAATTAGTGAATGAAGATCACAAAATATTATTTAACCGCCTCGCATTATTTAAAATCAGTACTAATAAACGATTCGATAATATTGAAAAGTTTAAATATCATTAATCGAATTCAATACAGAATCCATTTTTGCAACGTTTTCGTCGGAAAAACCTTGTTCAAAAAACATCAGTTTTCCGTTATGAATAATCAGGTTTGTTGGAAGTAATTCCGGGAAGCGGCCTTTTTTTAATCCCGGGGTTGGATTAAGCTGAAATAGATAATTCATAAGCCGTTTGTTTTCGTATAGCGGAAAATAGTCCGGTTCGTTTTTTTGCAGTTCGAGCCATTTCGAAACCGTTTTTTCACTTTCGTCGGTTACGGAAATAAACAAGGTGTTCTCGTTTTCGTACTTGTCAACCAATGTATTTAGCAGTGGAATTTCTTTCTGACAGGGGCCACACCACGTAGCCCATAAATTAATTACAAGCGTTTGGGCTCCGGCCTCGTCACTTAAAAATTCATCGCGCTCTAATTCTTTTCGAATAGGGTCGTCAATATTTTCCAAGTGACTGTAAAAACGGAAGGTTTTCCATTGAGTGATTTTATTGTTTGCAAGCAGTACGCTCACAAAAATCAGGGTAATTGTTATCGGATATTTAAGCTTCATACGAACATTCTTTTTTGGATGGAAAAATGGAGTAGGAGTAAAACAATTAGCGTATAGGCGGCTATCAGGACAGTTTGTTGCGTATTTAACAGGTTCTCGGAAATAATTTCTTTTACCGATTGCAATGGCAAAAAATGTCCGGCATCACTTTCCAGTTTTCGATGAATAAAATTGGACAGCCAGCCTTCTAGTAACCAGTAAACTAAAACGGGCAAGGCCATAACCGCATTTGGACGCAAAAAAGCCAGTGCTAACGCAATAAATCCGGTGGCTAAGAGGTACAAAAACTGAGAAATTAGTGCATTGTAATCGGTGTTAAAAATAAGAAGGAAAGGGTTTGTTCCGAAAAAAAAGCCAAGCAGCGAGTAGCAAATAAAATTTAGTAACATAAACACCAGAGAATACACACAAACTTGCATGATACTATAAAAAAATACCTTGTGCCGTGGCCAGCCAGCCAGCAGCAACATTTTATAGTAGCCGCTATTTAGCAAATGAATACTGCGCTGAAGTACCCAGAATATAAAAAACAGAGCGGGCAGTGTTGACTGGCTGGCTTGTATTGAAATAAATCCGGCCAGTGCTTTGCCATCCAGTTGTTTATTATCGGTGCCGAACCAGTAATCGATAAATGCAAGAAACAACAGGGCGAGCATTAAAACTGCTGCAGGAAGTAGTTGCTTTTTGCTTTTCAAAAGTTTTAATTCGATGTTTATCATTTATTCGTTTTTTAGCAGTTTAAGAATGGTTTCTTTGAAATTGGCAGTAGAATTGTAATGAACCGTGCCCGCCAGATTCCCGTCTTTCATTACAAAACAAGTGTTTGCAGGCACGCTTATTTCGTTTAGCAGGTGCGTAGATAAAAAGATAGTTTTCTGCTCGTTAGTTAATTCGGCAACAACCTGATTCAATAGTTTTATTCCCAGCGGATCGAGGCCGTTAAAAGGTTCGTCCCAGAGCAAATAGTCAGGATTTCCAGGCATTGATAAAGCAAGACTTAGTCGCTTTTTCATACCGGTTGAAAGGGCCTTAAAAGGTTTTTCGCGCGCACTCCATATTTCCCATCGTTTTAGTAATTCTTTCATTCCGTCGGATGAAATGTGTTTTATTTGCCGGATGATCTCGGCTATTTCCATCACGGTTAACGACGGTTCGGTAATATATGGTTCAGTTGAAATTCCGAGCAGTTTGCGGCGCAGATCGGCATCGGCAATGCTGTTTAAACTGATTTCGCCTTCGTCAGGATTAATCAGTCCGGCAATCATATTAAAGAGTGTTGTTTTCCCTGAGCCGTTGTCGCCTACAAAAAGGTAGAGTCCGGGTTGGCTTACTTCAAGGCTGAGTTGGTTTACAGCCCTGAAGTTGCCAAATTTTTTAGTGAGTTTATTGATTTTGAGCATGATTCGATGAGTTTTCTTCAAATTGGATATCCAGCGATTTTTCCCATTCCATTTCTTTTACAAACCGCTCTTCTACCGGATTTTCTTTCAAAATGTTATAGTCTTTCCAGAATTGCGGATTATAAGGATAGTTGGTTTCGTAAGAGTTTTCATCTCTTGCAAGTTTTTCCCGGTAACGGATTTTATCCATTTCTTTTTTATCCGTAATCACCTTGGTTATAAGTAAAGTAGTTTCAGCATATTGTCGTTCTTTTATTACTTTTTCTTTATCGGGAGCATCCGGGTTTTCATACACAAAAGATTTTCCGTTTGGTGAGGAAAATCCATTAGTATACTTTAGGTAATACTTGCCGTTTATTTTTTGATAGCCCATTTCATTCCACGTAATATTATTATCTTTTGTGGTCAAATCTTGGAGGTTACTTTCGGAAGTTGCTTTCCACCATTGTTCTATTTTTAGGATCGCCCAATCTTCTGAATTGATATAGATGAAACCACCATCGTCTGAGTTCTTGCTTTCGGAAGCACGTCTTCCATCTGCCCAAAGTGCGTCATAAATAAACCTTATTTTATATACTTTTACTGAATCCATCCATTCAAAACCTTCAAATTCGTACTTAAATTTTTCGTACTGCGTGAGTGGTTGATACCACCAGTCGTCTCGATAAATTCTTACATAATTTCCATAACTACGGTAAAAAGTGTTCCGGTGTCCGCCGAAGTGCTTTTCCATTACTTTCGTAGCTGCTTTGTGTTTTTTATCCATCGGGACTTGATAATTCGAACTTTTCCGAACCTCTTCTAATTCAATTTTAGTTGTTGACGTTGGGCGTGTAATTCCTTTATCTTCGATCAGCAAAGCAGCTTCTATCAATTGGGTTGCAACTGTGTCGCGGTAGTTGGTGTTGCGGTAGAAAGCTTCCATTTGGTGCGTGTTTCTATCGTAATTTCGTTTAATGTTTTTTACTGCTCTTTTTACGATGCTAACAGCTTCATTTCCATTTGGAAGGATTAATACATCGGCGAGAGTGTAGGGTTTGGGAGTTAACTTTACAAGAAGTTTATCATTGTCGGCAAAAGGTATTTCTAACTTTCCGTATTCGTATCCTAAAAAAGAAAACAAAACCTCGCTTCCGGCATAGCGTCCTTGTATTTTAAAATCGAAATCTCCACTGTTATTGCTTATGGTCCCTGTCCCTGCTTTTTCAATTAGAATATTTGCATATGGCAGTAATTCCCCGGATTCGGCATCTACAACTTTACCTTGTAAATGAATATAGGCCGGGGCTTTTGATGCCACAATTAAGTGTGTTTCCGTTTTTGTGATTCTTAGGTTTGTTTTTTCTTGTAGTTGGGTCATACATGAGTCTATATCAGAACTGAAATAAAACTCAGTGCTATCAGAAAGTGCAACTAAATCGCTGGAGTAGCTCAATTCCAGTTTATGTTGCTTTGCCAGCCTTTCCAGAACTTCTATATAAGTTGTTTTTTGCGCTTTTTGACCCAAAACGGAGAAGCATATCTGTGTGAAAATTAGTAGTGAGAATATTTTTCGTTTCATATTATTTATTTGTGCTAGTTGAATTTTCTTCAAATTGAATATTCAGCGATTTTTCCCATTCCATTTCTTTTACAAATCGCTCTTCCACCGGGTTTTCTTTTAAAACATTATAATTCTCCCAGAATTCGGGATTGTATGGGTAGTTTGTTTTATAAGAGTTTTCGTCGCGCGCCAGTTTTTCCCGGTAACGGATTTTGTCCATTTCTTTCTTGTCGGTAATTACGTTGGTTATCAGTAGCGTTGCTTCAGCCCATTGTCGTTTTCCGCCGTAAGGTGTATCCGGATTTCTTGAATCGGAAAAAGAGCCATTAGCAGGTGGAAAATCGTGGGTATATTTTAAATAATACTTACCATTAATCTTCTGATAACCCATTTCTTTTTTTGAAAAATAATTATCGACGAATAATTTTTCTTCGGTAACGAGCGGTTTAAACCAGTCTTCAATCTTTAAAATTCCCCAGTCTTTTGAGTTGATATAGATGTAGCCTGCCCGTTCTGCATATTTACTTTCTGATGCACGAGTACCATCAATATTTCGTTCGTCATATGTGTATTTGATTTTATAGACTTTTATGGAATCGAGCCATTCGAAACCTTCAAACTCATATTTGAAATTATCATAGTCAGTTAGCGGTTTGTAGTACCAACTGGTGTTGTATGACCTCACGTAGTTGTTGTAGCTTCTGTATAATATATTATTGTGCCCGAACATTCTTTCGAATGTCTTTCCCCAAAGTTTTTCTTTTTGGCTTTCGGGAACCAGGTAATTCTTACTTTTTCTGATTTCCTGAATTTGGATACGCGAGGTTTCTGCTGGTTTAGTAATGCCTTTGTCTTGAATTAGCAGAGCAGCCTCAATAAGTTGCGAGGCAACTGTGTCCCGGTAATTAGTATTCCGATAAAATGCTTCCATTTGAAAGGTGTTACGGGCATAGTTTCGTTTAATGTTTTTTACAGCTCGCTTTACGATGTCAACCGCTTCGTTTCCGTTGGGTAGTACAAAAATATCAGCCAGTGTGTAGGGTTTTGGGATTAATTTAATGGTTAGCTTATTTTTGTTAGTAAAAGGAATTTCCAACTTTTGACTTTCGTAACCTAAAAACGAAAACTGTACTTCACTTCCGGCGTAGCGGCCTTGTATTTTAAAGTCGAAATCTCCACTGTTATTGCTTATGGTCCCTGTCCCTGCTTTTTCAATTAGAATATTTGCATATGGCAGTAATTCCCCGGATTCGGCATCTACAACTTTACCTTGTAAGTGAATATAGGCCGGAGCTTTCGGCGCAACTATTAAATGTGTTTCCGTTTTTGTGATTTTTAGGTTTGTTTGTTCTTGTAGCTCAGTTATACACGAGTCAATATTAGTACTGAAAATAAACTCAGTGCTATCAGAAAGTGAAACTAAATCGCTGGAGTAGCTCAATTCCAGTTTATGTTGCTTTGCCAGCCTTTCCAGTACTTCTATATAAGTTGTTTTTTTCGCTTTTTGACCCAAAACGGAGAAGCATATCTGCGTGAAAATTAGTAGTGAGAATATTTTTCGTTTCATATTATTTATTTGTGCGAGTTGAATTTTCTTCAAATTGAATATTCAGCGATTTTTCCCATTCCATTTCCTGAATAAATTTCTCTTCAGTGGGGTTTTCCTTCAGAATATTGTAATTCATCCAGAATTCGGAATTGTATGGGTATTTTGTTTTGTAGGAATTTTCAGTTTTTGATAGTTTTTCCCGGTTCTTTATCTTTTCAAAGTCAGTTCGGTCTGTTACTATTTTTGTGGTTAATAAACTGACATGAGCCCATTGTTGACCTTCAATATTCTTATCTTCGGTTGTGCCTTCCGGATTAGAGAATACAAAATAACTCCCGTTCGGTGACGATTTGAAAACCGCATATTTGGGATAGTATTTTCCGTTTATTTTCTGATATTCAATAGTGCTTTTTGATCTGTAATTATCTGCTAATTTCCATTTTTCCGCAAGTTCATTAAAGAACTTATTCCAATGTTCTATTTTTATTATGCCCCAATCATCTGCACTTATGTATATGTACCCAGCATATTCCGCATTCTCATTCTCATGTGTTTTGGTAGTATTGGGCACAATTTGATGGAAACAATAATTCCAATCGAGGATGTATTTTATCCTGTAAATTTTGATTGAATCGAGCCACTCAAAACCTTGGAATTCATAGTTAAATGCTAAAAAGTTGGAGAGGGGATTATAACATGATTTTTGTTTATAATGTTTAACCGGGTTAAAATCGACGGACTGGTAAAAAATGTTTTGATGCCTATTTATTTGCTCCCAAAGTTTTTCTTTTTTACTTTTTGGAAGCAGGTAATTTGTGCTTTTCCGAATTTCAAAAAGTTGGATACGTGCATTCTTATTGGGTTTGCTTATACCTTTGTTTTCAATTAGCAATGCGGCTTCAATGAGTTGAGAAGCCACTGTATCGCGGTAATTAGTATTCCGATAAAATGCTTCCATTTGAAAGGTGTTTCGGGCATAGTTTCTTTTAATGTTTTTTACAGCTCGCTTTACGATGTCAACCGCTTCGTTTCCGTTGGGCAGTACAAGAATATCAGCCAGTGTGTAGGGTTTTGGGATTAATTTAATGGTTAGCTTATTTTTGTTAGTAAAAGGAATTTCCAACTTTTGACTTTCGTAACCTAAAAACGAAAACTGTACTTCACTTCCGGCGTAACGGCCTTGTATTTTAAAGTCGAAATCTCCACTGTTATTGCTTATGGTCCCTGTCCCTGCTTTTTCAATCAGGATGTTTGCATAAGGCAATAATTCGTTGGACTCGGCATCAACAACTTTTCCCTGTAAGTGAATATAGGCCGGAGCTTTTGATGCCACAATTAAATGGGTTTGCGTTTTTGTGATTTTTAGGTTTGTTTGTTCTTGTAGTTGGGTCATACATGAGTCTATATCAGAGCTGAAATAAAACTCAGTGCTATCGGAAAGTGCAACTAAATCGCTTGAGTAGCTCAATTCCAGATGATAGTTTTTTGCTAAATCTTCAAAAACTTCTAAGTAAGTTGTTTTAGATTTCGTTTGCGCGAAACAAACTACGCCTGCCAAACAAAAGACTAATATTGCAAAGGGTAGCTTCATGGTTTTATTCGATAATTATTCGCTTGTTTTTCGTAAGAGAGATTTATGGTCATGCAGATTGTTTTAATTATTTCTTCTGCATTGCCTGTGTTAAACTGGCCTGAATAACGGATAGTTGCAAAGTTTGAATCATCGAGTTCTATTTTTATGTTGAATTGCTTTTCGAGTGTTTTTAGTACTTCTGATAACGGAAGGTTTGAGAACAATAATCTTCCTGAAAGCCACGCATTACTATTCTGTTCCGAATTTACTTGTTCGCTCAACTGGTGACTTTCAGTGTTCCATGTTCCGATTTCGTTTTTGGTTAAGATTACTTTTTGTCGCGACAATAAAGAGCCGGAACTAAAGGCAACTTTTCCTTCGTCAACCAAAACTTTTTCAATATTTTCGTCTTGGGCATCTACCAGGAACTTTGTTCCCAAAACCTCGATTTCAGTATTGGGAGCGTTAATATGAAATGGTTTTTCAGGGTTTTTCGTGATTTCGAAATAAGCTGTTCCTTCTAGTATAACTTTTCGTTTGTTGCCTTTAAATGAATCCGGAAATTTGAGGCTGGCGTTTTCAGCCAGAATAACTTTCGAACTGTCGGGCAAAAAAACGGTTTGTTGGTGGTCAGCAATCACTTCGTTCCAGTTTTGCTGCATTTGTGTACGGAAAATAAACTGGCTTGCCAAAAGCAAAATAATAACTGCCGCTGCAGCTCGCCAAGCGAAAACGATCGTTTTATTCGAACGGATTTTTCGGTTTACTTTTTCAAGTGCTTTCACTTCATCCGGTTCAAAATCGATTTTGAGTTTTTCGCTTGCGTTGTATGTTTTTTTCAGCTCATCATATATTTTCCGATTTTCGTTCGATTTGGTAAGCCATTCACTTAGTTGTAGTTGTTCTTCTTCCGAAATACCGTGTTCGAAAGACTTTAGTATCTTGTTTATTGGAACTTGCTCCATTGTTTTTTCTTATAAAGAACCCTGCCGAAAATGAATCCCCTAAAAACCATAAAAGTTTTTTTCTGGAAGCAACCATTTTAATGTTTGACTCATCTTTTGTGAAAGCTTTTGAAATGATTCAGAAAACAAAGTCCCGGCGTTTTATAAAAGTTAGCAGATTTTTTTTGCAAAGTATTTTTTATTTGGGAAGTATTGTGTTGATGGTGTATGTTGGTTATTCGAAAGACAAAGACAAGAATTGGTCGCTGATAAAAGAAGTTCAACACAGCCAGAAAAAACAAAAGATCGAGAGCTCTGTTTTGAGTTCGGATTCAACAAATTTTACGGTTTCGTGGGCTGGTTCTCCGAATACTCAATCAAATCAGGTACTTGATAAATAACAGATAAACCGGAAGCAGATTCATGTAAGGCTTTAATTCTACTCTGAGTTTTGAGATCGCAATTGCTACCTGGTTTTCCACCGTTTTTGCCGAAATTCCCAAATATTCAGCAATTTCTTTTTGTGTGAGGCCTTCCAATTTGTTGAGAATAAAAATCTGCCGGCATTTCTCCGGTAATTTCTCAATCGCTTTGTGTAGGTAGGGGAGAAATGTAGTATAATCAGCATCTTCATCGCTATTTAATCGCGTAGTCGTAAAATACTCCGAGAGATGTTTTTCGCTTGTATTTTTATGCCTAAGGAATTTCATTGATTCGAAATACACCGATTTAAAAAGAAAAGCCTTTGTGTTTTCTGGAATCTCCAACTTTTTCCGGTTTTCCCACAAACGCACAAAAATTCTTTGCACTACATCTTCAGAATCGTCAGTGCTGCCTACAAAAGTTAGCGAGAAACGGCACAGGCTTTTGTAATACATGAGAAAAAGTTCGTCGAAAGCCTTTTTATCGTCTGATTTTACCCGGTATAAAAGTTCAGAGTCGTTCAATTTTTTGGTTAAATGAAAACAAAGATGGAAAATGCAAGTTGTTTTTGCAATCTACTGAAGGATTTCTTTTAACGCCGAAGCGATGTTTGGATAATTAAAATGAAATCCTGCTTTTTGAATTTTTTCTGATGAAACTTTGGGAGATTGAGTTAGTAATACAGCTGCTTTTCCAAGTGCCAGTTTTATTGCAAATTCAGGAATTGTGAAAAATGCTGGTCTGTTTAGGCTTTGTGCAAATGCAAATGTAAATTCTTTATTGTTGATATTCTCGGGAGCAACCAGGTTAAAGGTGTTGTCATTTTCGTGGTCTTCAACTGCCCAAATAAAAGCTCGCAACAAATCTTCTTCATGAATAAACGGAAATGGCTGTTTCCCACTTCCTATTTTAGCACCCAACCCAAGTTTAAAAGGAAGGAGTTGTTTGCTTATTGCTTTTGCATTTTTGCCAATTACGAGCCCAATTCTGAAGATAATCTTCTGCACATCAACGGGTAATTCTTTAACCGGTTTTTCCCAGTCTTTTACAACTTTTCCAACAAATCCGTCATCAAAACTAGTGCTGTCTTCGTTATGCATTGCACCCGCTTTGTATATCCCGATTGCCGAAGCAGAAATAAATTTCGTTGGGCGCTCGTCGATATTTAGTTGATTTATAGCAGTAATAAGATTTGTTGTGGTTTCAACGCGACTGTTGTATATTTTGTTTTTATTGGCTTTTGTCCAGCGTTGTAGAATAGGTGCTCCTGCCAAGTTGATCACTACATCACTTCCTTTTAGGTTGTCCGAAAGCGACGTTTGTTCGCCATATAAAAGACTTCGGTCGATTCCCGCAACTTTGTGACCGCGGCTTTGAAGTTCGGAAGAAAGCATCGAACCTAAATAACCATTTATACCCGTAATAAGAATTTGCATCATTTCAATCTTAATCTGCTAAAGTACATATGAAAGATAAACAAAAACGTGGTTTTTTTAGTTCTTAAAAATTCTTTATAGAAATTCCGATTTGTTACATTTACGCTCCAAATGAACAGCAGCCATCATATATGGATTCGCCTACACCGCTGGCGATTAAAACACTTTAGTGAGAGGGGATTTTTAACTCTTCTAAGCTTTTTAGTTGGTATTCTTTCTGGCCTGGCGGCAGTAATTATTAAGAATACGGTTTGGCTGACGCAGCGCATGGTGCACTCGATGGTATCAAATGAAGTACACAATTACATTTATTTTGCATTGCCAATTATCGGTATTTTTCTGGCTATAGTAGTTGTAAAATACGTTGTTAGGAGCGAAGTTCGTCACGGTATCCCAAACGTGTTGCATGCTATTTCCAAACAAAAAGGGAAGATTCGGTTTCATAACCTATATTCGTCGGTTATAACCAGTTCGCTTACAGTAGGATTTGGTGGATCGGTAGGACTGGAGGGGCCAACTGTTGCTACAGGAACAGCCTGGGGATCATGGCTGGCAAAAGTATTTCGGTTAAACTATAGGAATTCGATACTTATATTGGCTTGTGCATGCGCAGGAGCTATGGCGGCGATTTTTAAAGCGCCCATCGCAGCTATCGTTTTTGCTGTTGAAGTAATTATGATTGACCTGACCGTATTTTCGCTTGTGCCTTTATTGTTGGCCTCTGCGACAGCGGTTGTAGTTTCTTATTTTTTCCTCGGACAAGATGTTCTTTATCCTTTTCAGGTGGTTCACGCTTTCGAACTTGGCGATCTTCCTTATTACATTATTCTGGGAATCATTGCAGGATTTGTATCGGTGTATTTTACCAAAATGTATTTGTTTATTCAGGATATGTTCGAAAAGTTAAAAAACAACCGCACAAAACTCGTGGTAGGTGGTGTAAGCCTGGGAGGTTTAATTTTTCTTTTCCCGTCGTTATATGGCGAAGGGTATGAAGCCATAAATGAATGCTTAGCAGGTAACCTGGATTATTTGTTTGATAACAGTTTGTTTTACTCGCTGCGCGAAGAAATATGGGTTGCGATGCTATTAATAGCTGCAGTTATTCTTTTTAAAATTGTTGCAACTTCTCTGACTTTTGGCGCCGGAGGTATTGGTGGAATCTTTGCACCTACGCTGTTTATGGGCGTAAACACCGGAATGCTGTTTGCTATGGTGGTTAATAAGCTTGGAATCCGTGAAGTTGTTTCCAATAATTTTGCTTTAATCGGTATGGCAGGTTTAATTGCAGGTGTACTGCATGCTCCTTTAACCGGTATTTTCCTTATTGCTGATATTTCCGGTGGCTATCAGTTGTTTGTGCCACTTATGATCACTTCTACATTTTCATATTTGGTTGTCAGAACCTTTACTCCGAATTCGGTATACCATATTCAGTTGGCACGTAGAAAAGAGTTACTGACGCACGATAAAGATGCAAATGTGTTGCAAATGATGGAAGTACGAAAACTAATTGAAAACGATTTTGAAGTGCTTTCTCCCGACGCTACTTTGCGTGATCTTACAGAAGCTATTTCCAGAAATCATCGTAACCTTTTTCCGGTATGTGATAACACTGGGGTAATGGTGGGCATGATTAAGATGGATGATGTGCGAAGTATGATTTTTAATCACGATCTTTACGACAAAATTAGGATTAGAGAGTTGATGTATATGCCGGAGTATAGTATTGATCCGAATGACAATATGGAGGAAGTTGCCAAAAAGTTTGAGATTTCGGGACGCTATAATCTGGCAGTATTGGAAAATGGGAGATACCTGGGTTTTATTTCACGTGCGCGTGTTTTTACCCGATATCGAAAGCAAATTATTCATGTTTCGCACGTATAAAAAATTACACCCTAAAAGATTGTTGACCAGATTGGTTGCTTGGCGTATTAAGAACATTAGTGAACGAAAGTTTCTTTACATTCTTAGTCTTTTGGTTGGATTGTTCAGTGGTTTAGCAGCAGTAGTTTTAAAGCATTTAATTCATTTTATTGCTCACGAATTAACCAATGTAATGGATGTTGACGTAAATTACCTGTATTTGCTTTACCCGTTTGTTGGGATTCTGCTTACTGTTTTGTTTGTCCGCTATTTTATTAAAGATGACATTGGGCACGGTGTTTCAAAAATATTGTACGCCATTTCCAGAAAAAGTGGGAAGCTTAAGCCGCATAAAATGTATTCGTCGATGGTGGCCAGTTCGCTTACCATTGGTTTTGGAGGATCAGTTGGAGCCGAGGCGCCTATTGTGCTCACAGGAGCTTCTATTGGATCGAATCTTGCGCGCTTGTTCAAACTACGCTACAAGTATGTTACACTGATGATTGGCTGTGGATCAGCAGGCGCAATCGCTGGTATTTTTAATGCCCCCATGGCAGGGATCGTTTTTACACTTGAAGTATTGATGCTGGACATGACAATGGTTTATCTCGTTCCATTGCTTATATCCGCCGTTTCTGCTACTGTGATTTCGTATTTTTTTATGGGAGACGATGTACTGTTAAAGTTTCCACAGATTGCGCCATTCGAAATCAATACAATTTGGATTTATCTTTTATTGGGTGTTTTTACCGGGTTTGTCGGTCTGTTTTTCACCCGGGGTAATATGTTTGTCGAAAGCCGGATGAAAAATATAAATAACTGGTTTGTTCGTCTGTTGGCCGGAACCTTTACTCTTGGAGTTTTAATCTTTTTGTTTCCCCCGCTTTGGGGAGAAGGGTATAATAGTATCACTGCTGTTTTTAATAATCACAGTGCCGATCTACTTGATCATTCTATTTTTCTGCCATGGAAAGATAATCCTTATGTAATTTTATTGGTGTTTGCCGGAATTCTGATTTTCAAAGTTGTTGCCATGTCGGTAACTACCGGTTCGGGCGGAAATGGCGGTATTTTTGCGCCTACACTTTTTTCGGGGGCAATTGCCGGTTATTTTATGGTTAGTGCATTGAATACTTTCTTTGGACTAGATATTCAGGAAAATAATTTTGCTTTAGCAGGAATGGCTGGAATGATGGCCGCTGTGATGCATGCTCCGTTAACCGGTATATTTTTAACGGCAGAAATAACAGGTGGCTACGGGATGTTTATTCCTTTACTGATTACCTCAACAGTAGCTTATGTTACCATTATGGCTTTTGAACCACATTCAATATACACCAAGCGTTTGGCGCAGAGTGGCGAACTTATTACGCATCATAAAGACAAAGCCGTTTTGCGTTCGATGGAAGTTAAAAAATTGATTGAGAGTGATTTTGAGCATGTTCGGCCTGAGTCAACGCTGAGAGATCTTGTTAAAGCTATCTCAAAGTCAAACCGAAACTTGTTTCCGGTTGTTGATGATGAAGGTTATTTGAAGGGAATAGTAAAGCTTTCGAAGATAAAATCGCTGATTTTTGAACCCGATTTATACGATAAAGTTAAGGTGAAAGACTTAATGTTTATGCCTGAATATTATATTTCGTCGAGAGATACTATGGAAACGGTAGCCGAAAAGTTTGAAATCTCAAACCGTTACAATCTTGCTGTTATCGATGACGGTAAATTTCTGGGCTTTATTTCTCGTGCTGTTGTTTTTTCAAACTACAGGAAAACACTCGAGTATTTTTCAAACGAATAAATATACCAATTATGCTGAATAGACGAAGTTTTATCACAAAGAGTTCCCTTGCTATTGGTGGAGCTTTAATCGCTCCAGGAGTTTTCGCTTACGGTTCAGCCGGATATAGTGGTAGCAGTCCTGTTGTTATTTCTACCTGGCGTCATGGTATGCCGGCAAATGAAGCAGCATGGAAAATTCTCGCAGAAGGAGGGCATTCTCTTGATGCAGTAGAAGCTGGTGTTCGTATGCCTGAAGGTGATCCGAATGTGATTACAGTTGGCTTAGGTGGTATTCCTGATGCAAATGGCGATGTTACTCTGGATGCCTGTATTATGGACGAAAAAGGCAGGGCAGGTAGTGTAACTTATCTGCAGCATATTGTGCATCCAGTGTCGGTAGCACGGCTTGTAATGGAGAAAACGCCACATGTAATGTTAAGTGGCAAAGGGGCTTTGAAGTTTGCTCTGGAAAACGGTTTCAAAAAGGAAAAACTGTTGACAAAGGCACGGAAAAAGGAGTGGAAAAAGTGGAAAAAAGAAAATGCCAAGTTCAGCAATAGAATAAATATCGAGAATGTAAGTGAAGATAATCACGATACTATTGGAATGTTGGCAATAGATAAAGACGGACGTTTGTCCGGTGCCTGTACAACAAGTGGTATGGGCTACAAATTGCCGGGAAGGGTAGGAGATTCGCCGATAATTGGTGCCGGCCTTTTTGTTGATGGCGAAGTTGGTGGAGCCACAGCTACCGGTTCAGGAGAGTTGGTAATGAAAACTTTGGGTTCGTTTTTAGTGGTTGAGTTGATGCGAAACGGAATGTCGCCGGCAAAGGCTTGCGAAGAAGCCGTAATTCGCATTGCACAAAAGATTCCGGATTACCAAAATCACCAGATTGGTTATATCGCTTTAAATAAAAAAGGAGAATACGGATCGTTCTGTATCCAGCCCGGATTCGATTTCGCGGTTAAGACAGAAGATGTTACCGACCTGATTGAAGCCGAATCCTGGTTGAAAAAGCTTTAATAGATTCTCAATAAAATAAAAAAGGTGCCTAAATTTAGACGCCTTCTTTATTTGGATGTGCTGTAATGCTTTACTACCAGCGATCGTCACGATCACGGCTGCGGTCATATCCACCGCCACCGCCTCGACGGTCGCCACCACCACGATTATAGCCGCCACCGCCTCTGCGGTCGCCGCTACCACCACCACGGTTATAACCACCACCGCCACCACGGTTGTAGCCACCACCGCCACCTCTATTGAAATCCCTTCTTGGGCGTTCTTGTGGAGGATTAGCTTCTTTAACAACAATCTGATTTCCCTCTACTTCCGTATCATTCAACCCGGCGATTGCCGCGTTGGCTTCTTCGTCGTTGGGCATTTCAACAAAACCATAACCTTTAGAGTTTCCGGTCTCTCTGTCCATAATCACTTTGGCAGATGCTACTTCTCCAAATACAGAGAAAAGTTCAAGTAAGTTGTCACCAGTAATTGATGAGTTTAACTTTGCAACAAATAAATTCATAATAAAAATAAAAGAAAATTAAATTAAGGTGTAAAATTTAGGTGCTAGCGCACCAATACATAATTGTTAAGTAGAACGATTCGAAAATAAAACGGAAAATCACAAAATGTTGAAAGTGAAGTACGTATTAAATTCTTATTACAAATAAAAGCCATATTTTTCAGAAATACACAAGCGTTAGGCAAGTTTTTTTTGATTTTCTTTAAAATTAAAAAAGACCTTCCCGAAAGAAGGCCTTTGTAAGGTGAGATTTAAGTATTTATATCTCCATTCAACGGAGACTAGTTCTCAATACTACCAAAAGTACCATTTTTTTATTAGTTATCGTTTGGTGAAGCAATAATTTTCTTGTTTTTCAGGATATTGATAATAGCATCCACTATGTAATCGTCTTCCAGTGAAGCATAATTAAATATTACATCAAAGTCGTTATTTTCAGCTTTTCTACCGATTATTTTCTCGATAAAAGAATCACGTTTTGTATCGGCATTGTCTATATATTCCTCTGCTTCGGCACGACTTAAGTCTTTTAGTTGCATTAGTCTGTGAATGCGCCAATCTCTTGGAGCTTCAAGTCGAATGTTTAGTTTATTCGGCACATCTCTCAGGATTACACCTGCCGATCTTCCAACGATAATGGTTCGTCCCTGGTTGGCTAAACGGCAAATCACATTCTTTAGTGTTTTAATCAGGTTTTCATCGGAAATATCATAGATTGTCTCGTCTGAAAATGCGCGGGCAACCTCGTTCAAGAATCGAATGGCTTCATCAGCATCATCGTAGTCTCCGGCTTTTACTTCTTCAACTAATTCTTGCACTACGTCTTTAAAAACCGTCTTGTCCACCCATTTCCATTCGGCATCGGTTTTAGTTTCTGCCATGTAACTGTAGCCGGTAAGAATCTTGGATAATTTAATAGCGATGCGTTGAGCAGAACAACCGGTCTGGCGGGAAATAGTTAGAAAAGGCCCCGGAAAATCACCGGTTTCAAGGTTTACACACCTCAAATCTTTTAAATAACTATTGATAAATTTTTCCATAGTTTGGTTTATCTGTCTGTTTAATCTTTTATCGAAGTTACGATCATTTATTGGTGCAAAGTGGCAAATGTGTTATACAATACCCTAATATTCAGATGTTATGCAACAAGTTTTATCAGCTTCGCTAAATTAGTTACATTTATTGCTTCAAAACAATCAGAATATGAATACTCTAGTAAAAACAGCGTTGGCGTCATTCGGCATGTCGGGAAAAGTCTTTCACGGACCTTTGTTAAAAGTTAACAACGGATTTGAGGTGGTTGCCATTTTAGAACGTTCCAAAGAACTATCGAAAGAATTGTTTCCTGAAGCTAAAATTGTGCGTGAATACGATGATATTTTAAATGATGATGAAATTGAACTGGTTGTTGTAAATACGCCGGATAAGCTTCATTTTGAAATGGCTAAAGCTGCTATTGAAGCCGGGAAACACGTGGTTGTAGAAAAGCCTGTTACGCTTGTCAGTAAAGAAGCTGAAGAGTTGATTAAGCTTGCAAGAGACAGGAATGTGGTTTTTTCTGTTTTTCAGAACCGCCGCTGGGACGCTGATTTTAGAACCGTACAGGCTGTAGTTAATGAAGCAAAATACGGAAGGCTGGTTGAATTTGAATCACATTATGACAGGTATCGCACCTACATTGCTCCGAATACATGGAAAGAGGTAGGTGACGAATATTCAGGAGTGCTTTATAATCTGGGTTCTCATATGGTTGATCAGGCTTATGTATTGTTTGGTAAGCCAAAAGCGGTTACTGCTCATCTGAAAATTGTACGCAAAAAAGGTGTGGTTACCGATTATTACGATATCCGATTGGATTACGAGGATTTTGCGGCGATACTAAAGTGTTCGTATCTGGTAAAAGAACCCGGCCCTCGTTACACTATTCATGGAGAATACGGAACATTTTTTAAATATGGCATTGATAATCAGGAAGAACTGATGAAAGTCGGTAATTTGCCTGAAGGAGAAGATTGGGGAACCGAAGATCCTGAATTTTGGGGTACTTTGATTTACGAGGAAAATGAAGAAAACATAGAAGAGCTGGTTGAAACCATTCCCGGTAACTACAATATTTTTTACGATAATGTGCACGGTGCAATCCGAAAAGGAGAAGAGCTGCAGGTAAAACCCGAGGAAGCTCTGGAAGTTTTAAAAATTCTGGAAGCTTGTTTGCTCAGCAACAAAGAAAAACGAACAGTAATTTTTTAGGTTTTATCCTTTGTTGATTTCATTCAAAGCTTTTTTCATGCGATTGAGATAATTATCGATCTGGCCGGTTGTTTCAAAACCTACAATCATCATATCAACACTTCTGAGACCCAAAACAAAGCGAAGTGCGTTGTCAATCTTTTCGCTATCGTCTCGAAGTTTGCCATTTCCGACAAGCTTCATTCCAATAATGCCTTTTCCCGATTCGTGTAATTGATGAATTACATCAACGACCTCTTCCGGCTCCGGTTTATCCATAGCAATCCCGTATGGATTTATACGAACATGGATGATATCTACCCAAGGACTTTTTACTGCATCTTTCATTGCATTTAGTGAATGCACAGAAACACCATGCGCCCTGATTATACCTTTGGCTTTCAGATCTTCGAGAATGTCCATCTGTCTTTTTTGCGTTTCCGTCCAGTTTTCATCAACCATGCAATGTATCTGAACTAAATCAATATAATCTGTATTCAGCTCTTTCCTGAAACGGTCGACGACTTTATCTGCATCCGGGCGCTCCTTTTCAGGTATTCCGCCATCGCGAACCCAAATCTTCGAAGTCAACATCAGCTCATCGCGGTTCATTTTTTTCAGGGCCTCTGCCATAATTGGATGTGTGCCATAGGTATCAGCCAAATCGAAATTTCGAATGCCTTTGTCGTAAGCATGTTCAATTATATCAATGCTTTTGCCCATATCCTGCCGGGTAAGAAAACTTGATCGGTTTGTCGCATGCACTCCCGTGCCTATTCCAAGTAAGGTTGTTTCAATTCCTGAATTGCCCAGCCTGACTTTTTGAAGAGGATCCATTCCGTACACCCTGCTGTTATTGGCATACAAGGGGTTTGAGAAAAGTACATGAGCTGTTCCTAAACCAAGGGCTCCGATGAATTTGCGGCGATTGATGCTAAATTTCGACATAAACTATTCTGTTTAGATTATTTAATTATAACATATTCAACCGTCCTTTGGTTGATAATGGCGTTTTAACCATGCGGCTAAACCATCAAGACCGGGAAAAAGAACTCGCTCAGTAATGTTAGCCTGATCGAGTTTATCGCGAATCTCCCATTTTAATTCGGCCGGAATTATTATTCTACGGTAGAAGTCAGGATGTTTTATCAGCCAATTATCCAGAATAGAAGTTGCATTGGTCATTACTGAAAACAATGCAAATTGATTAACAATCCGGTCATCAAGCGATGGTGGCTCGAAAAACAAAACATGTCCTTCGCCAATTGTTTTATCCAGCTGAAGTACTGTAGGAAATTTTGATTCGAGCATTTCAACTGTAAATGCGTTGCATTTTTCTTCGTCAAGGAGAACCTTTAATGGCTCCGGAATTTGGGTGTTTACTTTTACGAAGTCAACTTGCCAAATCACCCCGTCAATATCATACTTTTCAGTGTTGGAGGTAGCAAAATGCATGGCAATAAATGGCGAATATGTCCAGTCGAGCAGTCGGGTGGGGAGGCCGTGGTGTTGTGCCAATACCAAAGAGCGAAGTTGTGTTCCGGTTTGGCTTGTTTCTGCTGTTCGTGCGTATTTTCTGAAGTTTCGGAGTAAGTGATATTCCAGCTCCGGACGAGGGCCTGAGTTTCGAAGAAAACTGTTCTCCAAACGATACCGACAATCCGATAATCCCCGAAATGCGTAATCGCTTCTGAAACGCCCGAGTGGTTGCTTCCACGAATCGTGATAGACTTCATCTACTAGTTGTGTCCAACTTTCAACCCGAATATCATTTGAGGTGATTTTGCAGTTCATTGGTAGTAAATTCCGGTTTTAGTTGAGGAAAGTTAAAATAAAAAAGGAAACCATATGACATGATTTCCCTTAAAATAATGTTATATTATTTTCCAGTCAGGTCTACATATACTCAAGAATTTTATTTGAACTTTGTCCTCCGCCTTCAACAGAGTCTTTTTCGGTTGACAAAGCTTTTGCCTGATCAAATTCAATGTTTTTTTTGCTTATTTCGGGAGTTGCTTTTTGAATAATTATCTTTTCCACTTTTGGAGTCGATTTTATTAAATCAATTTTGTTGCTGATTTTTAATCCGAGGATATAAAAAATGGACGAGATAAGGATAATTGCTTTCATATTGTTTCTGACTTTTTGAAATCTCCACCAAATTATGTAAATCACTGTAAACGGCGAAATAATATCGGTGAACTTTCAAATATTTTCTACCAATTGTTCATTATTTTCTACGAAATAGATGTTTGTCGTTAGAATGAAACATACAAAATTTCATTTTTAACGGTTATTTTGAGAGTTTTGCCAAATAATCGAAGTGTTCTCCGGAATAAATTAATTCGCACTTCAAGCCGACCTCTTTTGCAACTTCACCTAGTTTATCAAAATCAATAAAGAGCCAATCAAACTCTGAAGAATGATTTTTATACTTTACCTCGTATTGCATTTCGCCATAGTAGGCAGTACTGTTTATATCTATCCAAATTGATCCGTCTTCTTCCTCAAACAAATATTTTATGTCGGAAGAGTCAATAAGGATTTGGCCCTTGGTGTTAAGAAGTGTTTTTAGGTGGCTTAACAGTTTCTTTAAACCGACAATTGTTCCGCCAATACCTGTTCCGTTCATGAGTAAAAGAATGGTATCAAACAATTCTTCCCTGTATTCAAAAATGTTTTTCTGAACGATTTTTTTTATACCTCTCTTTTTCATTACCTCTGAAGCCATGGGTGAAATCTCGAGAGCAGTAACATCTTTATTATTGTTTTGAAGAACTAAAGCATGACATCCTGCAGCTGCCCCTACATCCAGAATCTTACCAGAACTAAGTTGAAGAGCTTTTTGTTCAATTTTCGGCATATCTTTCAAGGCACGAAACAAATACGAAACAGGTACACTCTCGTTTTCGGTATAATTGGTGTCAACTCGAATATCAGGTGCCGAGCCTTTTTCAAAATAATCTCTTATTGCTTGTCCAAACGGGTCGTTCATCGTTAAAATATTACATTGCGTAGATTACTGACTTCGCAAATCGCAAAATCAGTAATCATTTGGTGGGTGAAGATACTAATCGTAGAAAAATATTCTATTTTAGTTGCAACACTTTTAAACCAAAAATTATGAAATCGTTTTATTTCCTGCTTTTTACAGGCCTTATTGGTTTGTATTCATGTAAACAAAAAGAATCCTACTCGGATTGGAGAGGCCCTGAGAGAAACGGAATATACAATGAAACAGGTTTATTGAAAGAATGGCCCGAAAACGGCCCCGAATTACTATGGTCATTTGAGGGATTGGGATACGGACACAGTTCGGCAGCAGTAACAGACGATAAGGTTTTTGTTACCGGTGTTAAGGATACGATTGAATCGATCGGGTGTTTATTTGCGTTCGATAAATCAGGTAATCTGCTCTATCAAAAAGAATATGGAAAGGATTTTAGTTTAAATTTCCATGGAACCCGCTCTGCTCCTGTTGTTGTGGGTGATATTATATACATAGAGAGTGGGATGGGAGCTGTTTACGCATTAAATACTTCTGATGGCAAAGAAGTGTGGAAAAAGGATTTTATGAGCGATTTTGATGTGGATTCTGTAATTCAGTTTGGCTATGCCGAGTCGGTTTTAATTGATGGCGATAATTTGATCTGTGTGCCCGGTGGAAAAGAGTACAATGTGGTTGCATTGAACCGACTAACAGGCGAAGTGGTGTGGAAATCTGCAGGTGAAGGAGAAATTGCTACCTACAATTCGCCGATACTTATCGATAGAAATGGCACGAAACTCGTAATTGCAATGACATCTGCTTCCATAATGGGGTTCGATGCCAAAACAGGTAAGAAATACTGGAGGGTGGAACAAACTCAGGGAAATAAGATTCATGCCAATACCCCGATTTATTCTGATGGTAAATTGTTGGTAATAAGTGCCGGGCGTGAAAAAACTTCAGGAATGGTTCAATTGCAATTGTCTGATGATGGAAAGAGTGTTGAAGAAATTTGGCGAGACAGGCGGTATGTAAACCTAATGGGAGGAATGATAAAACAGGACACTTGTTTATATGGTTCGTCGTATTTAAAAAACGACTGGCGTGTTATTAGTTGGAACAGTGGAGAAACTATAGCTCAGAGTGAGGAATTTGGTGGCGGTGCGGTAATTTATGCCGACGGCCTGTTTTATTGTTACGCCGAGAGGGATGGAGAAATGGCGCTGGCTTCTGCAGATACAGCAGGATTTCGATTCATTAGTCGGTTTTCAGTACCAATGGGGACGAATGAGCATTGGGCACACCCTGTAATAAATAATGGAGTTTTGTATATCCGGCACGGTAATGCGATAATGGCGTACGAGATTAAGGCTAAATCGTAATTTCACCTTTAAGGTAAGTTATTGCGGTTCCCCCAATTTCAACTCTGTCTCCAAGGTCGGTACAATACAAAATACCTCCTCGTTTAGAAACTTGCTTGGCAATCATTTTTGTTTTATTCAACTGTTTTGCCCAGTAAGGAATTAACATGGTATGTGCTGATCCGGTTACCGGATCTTCGTTGATTCCTACCGCTGGAGCAAAGAAGCGTGATACAAAATCAAAATTATCGGATTTTGCAGTGCAAATAACACCTCTCTTAGTCGATTCACCAATAGTTGTAAAATTGGGTTTTAAATTTTTAATGTCTTCTTCTCTTTGAAACACAAACATCAGATCTTCGCGACCGACGTAGCACTTTATCGGATGAACATTGAAAGCTGTTTTTAGATTTGTGGGAATGTACTTGGCCTCAACTTTCGACGACGGAAAATTCAGCAACATATAATCAAGTTCCTTTTTTACTTTTAAAACTCCGCTGCGAGATTCAAAAAGAATTTCTTCGTTCTTGTAATTCAGGTGATAAAAAAGGACATGAGCAGAAGCCAGAGTTGCATGTCCGCATAAATCGACTTCGGCAAGCGGCGTAAACCAACGGATATGAAATCCTTTCTCGTTAGTGCAAAAGAATGCTGTTTCCGATAAGTTGTTTTCCATTGCAATTCGTTGCATTGTTTCATCGGTGAGCCATTCTTCCAAAGGAATAACCGCCGCCGGATTTCCTTCAAATACATTTTTTGCAAAGGCATCGACCTGATAAATGGTAAGTTTCATTCGTTTATAATTGTTTTTTTGTGGTAGCTCATGAAACTCGTCCCCGTAAATTCGGGACTCGTCTCATCTTTTGTGTGTTGCAATTCGTTCTATTTCAAAGGTAACGCATTCTTACCAAGCGAAACAATATTTATTTTGATGTAATTGAATTGTTACTCCAAGTCGTAAGCTAGAATTTAAAAGTCAATTTCAAATTGAACTTTCTTCCTGTAAGGTAATTCGGAACTGCAAACTGGTCGCCGTATATACTTGAAACCCAAAAATAGGAAATGGTATTGTTGATATCGAGCAAGTTAAATACTTCTAAACTCAGCCACATATCCGTAATATATTTGAATGCGGCGCTTTTGGCAGGATTTGCAGGGCTAATAAATACTTTCGAAAAACCAAGGTCGATTCTGCGGTATGCAGGCATTCTGAATACATCTTCATAACGTTCTGCATTTGGTGGTCCGGTGGGTAAACGAGATCCATAAAATGCAGAAAGCTGCATTTTGTAAGTAGGATTCCCCGGAAGATAATCCTGAAAAAACAAGCTAAAATTAACGGTTTGATCAGTAGGACGGGGAATATATCCATGCCCGTCGCCTTTTATATTCTCTTCTGTTTGGAGAAAGGATAAGCTAGCCCACGACTGCAAACCACTTACAAATTCGCCATTCACTTTCATATCAAGACCTGTAGCATAACCAACAGCCTCCTGTTCGCCAAGATACCGGATACGCACATTGTCGATTTGATAAGGAACAAGCCGACTCATATTTTTGTAATAGGCCTCCGTTGTAAATCGAAATGGGCGATCCCATGCCGTAAATACCAGATCGGTTCCTCCAACTACTTGGAAAGATCGTTGTGCTCGTGCATCGGTATTAATGCTGCCGTCGCTGTTTTTTAGCTCTTTAAAAAATGGCGATTGATGGTATAGCCCTGCAGACAAGCGAAAAGACATCCGGGTTTCCCATTCAGGGAAATAGCTTAAAGTAGCTCGTGGACTGATAAGTAGCTCGTTGTTAAAATCCCAGTAATTAAATCGAAGTCCACCATTTAGGTATAAATCTCCGGAACTTATAGGTACGCTCCATGTATCCTGAAAATAACCTGAAATTCGGTTCGAACTTATCTGATTTTTAGCATTTAAAGTATAATAAAGTAATACTTGATGGTCGTCGTATGGAATTGAATATCCTGCAGAATCTCTATAAACCCACTCATTTAACTGGTCCTCTATTTCCTCACGTTGGTATTTTATTCCCCAATTGAGTAAATGATTTTCTGAGTTATAGGCTCCTTTATGATAGAAGCTAAAAACATTTGCCTTTAAGTAATTTCTGGCATGATTTAAAAAGCCTCCAACTCCAAGGTTCAAAGAACTGTCGCCAAATTCATCAGAACCTAAATTACGTTCCAATTGGTTCAGAAAATATTCACCCAGAATATCATAAGTCTCTTCCTCTTTTGTGTGATATGCTGAAGCAATAAACTTAAGGTTGAGATTGTTATTGGGGTGGTAATTCAACGTCATTGCACCAAGGTAAGTCTGAAAATCGTCTACTTCCTGTCCACTAAAATAGATTCTGGTATTAAGCGGATTCTGCCAGGTTCCAAAACTTGTTTCGCGGGTTTTCGGAACAAATTTGTACTTGTTTTGCGCCACATTTCCTAAAAATGAGATATCCATTTTTTCATTAATCTGATAAGAAATATAAGTTTGGATATCCAGAAAGCGCGGATCATATTCACCTTCTTCATCGAGGCTGCCAAGCAGGTATTTGTTAGTTTTGTAACGTATTCCGGTGGTATGCGATAATTTTCCTTTTAAAGCCACATCTTCAAAATGAGCTGAGAGGCCAAGCATACTCATTGTTGCCGATCCTCTGAAATCACTGGGTTTCCGGTATTTTATATCTAAAACCGACGACATTTTATCGCCGTATTTTGCGTTAAAGCCTCCTGCCGAGAAATCGATAGTAGAAACCATGTCACTATTAATGAAGCTTAATCCTTCCTGTTGTCCTGAACGAACCAGGAACGGGCGATAAACCTCAACATCGTTAACATATACAAGGTTCTCATCAAAATTTCCACCACGAACGGTGTATTGCGAACTCAATTCGTTGTTTGAAGAAACTCCGGGTAATGTTTTCAACATTGTTTCCAACGCTCCTGAAGCATTGGGAATAGAATTAACGATTTTGGGATCGAGACTGGTTAGATTTCCACCATTTCGGCGTTGTTCTTTTACCACAATTTCTGCCAGTTCCATATTTTGCTCCGGCATTTCAATATTCTTGATAATTGTTTCCTCCGTTTGAGCATACACCGAATCCTGAAAGGTTTTATAGCCCAGAGAAGAGAAAACCACAGTAAGGTGTTTTTTTGCCGGAATGCGGAGTAAAAACTCACCTTTTGCATTTGTTGTTGTACCTAAAGTAGGATATTCCTTCAACACAATGTTTACCATATTAATAGGCACACCTTTGGTGTCCTTTAAAACCCCTTTTAAAGTTGCATTATTGCTTTGTGCAAAACTTAATAGGGTGATTGATAAAAAAAAGAAAAGTATGTACAATTGCTTCATTGGCGCAAAACTAATAATCCAATTGTATATTGAACTTTTTATTGATAAATAAATTGTATCTGTTTGAATATATTTATCCTTAATTCAACTATTTAGTAATTCCTGGCCACTCATCTGTTCTAAATGGGTTTGCTGGCAATCCTTCAAGGTTATACAGGTTGAGGTCGTCGGGGTTGTTGGTCCATCCGAAACGAACCGCAACTGGGTTACTTACTGCGTATGACTGAACTACAACTGTATTTTTGTTTATTATTTCAGCTTTCGCCCAATAGAACTTTTTATCGGCACCGGCAATCGAAAATGCTTTTACATAGCCGTATTTATCTGCTACCGCCAATCCCGATCCGGTTTCGGAAAAAGTAATGTATGCTTTACCGTCCTTAAATTCTACCGATTCGAACATTGGACCTGTAAATACAATATCTTTATCGTAAGCTACTTTCAGCGCATTAAGAGCCAGTCGCTTGCCTACATCCTGTTTATTTCTCGGGTGAATATCATCGGCTTCACCGATATCAATTGCTGAGGCCATTCCTGTATTGGGTAGTTCAAGTGTCATGGTTTGTGCTTCACGAAGTTCTGCCCATTCACTATCTACTGGTTGTTGATCGGGTTTCATGTAGTTCGCCAATTGTACAAACAGAAACGGAAAATCACCCTGATTCCAATGCGAGCGCCAGTCGTTTATCAGATTCGGAAAAATGCGCTGGTATTGTTTTGCCCGGCTAGCATTAGATTCTCCCTGGTACCAAATTGCACCTTTTATTCCGTAAGGCACAATCGGATTAATCATTCCATTAAAAAGCAAAGTTGGGTAGCTGTTCGGACCAACATCAACCGACTGCACAACCGCTTTTGATATTTTGAATTTCCAGTCGCCTGAAATGTCAATCTTTTCTTGTCCTATAGCTACAAACTGATCTTCGGGAGCTCCCCAGATACCACCGCCGCCACCGGTGTCATTAACCCGCACAACAATCATATTTTTTCCTGGCCTGATGTATTTCTTATCTACAGTGTAAACTCTGTCTTTATTGTATTGATTTTCAGTTTTGCCAATCTCAATACCATTGACAAAGGTGATATCCGAATCATCAATTTTCCCCAGGTGTAACGATAGATTCGACTGGGTTTGGGCTTCGGTAAGGTCTAACTCCTTGCGGTACCATGCAATTCCGTCGATATCAATGTATCCTTGTTCTTCCCACAATCCTGGAGTATTGATGGTTTTCCAGTCTTTGTCGTTCAAATCTGTAGCCGACCAAACCGCTTTACCGTTTTGCATCCCTTTGTCTTCCTTTGGAATTTCTCCGCCAAATAATTCCCTGACTTTTGCTTCTTTGTTTTTCCTGTATTCTTCAAGATCCAGTTGTTGCAACTCTGCCATAGGATCTTTAAAATCGGGATCATTCTGAATGGTTTCCGGACTGGTCCATGTTTCGGCAACGGTTCCGCCCCAAGAAGTATGAATTAAGCCAATTGGAACATCAAGTTCTTTAGCAAGATTAAGCCCGAAGAAATAACCGACTGCAGAAAAACTATAAGCTGTTTCCGGTGTACATTCCACCCACTCGCCATTTGCAACATCTTTTTCTGGAAACTGGGCTACATGTTTCGGTACCGTAAATAAGCGAATATTCGGATTGTTTGCTGCCGCTACTTCTTTCTCTGCATTCTTTACCTGTGCAAGCGGCCATTCCATATTCGATTGTCCTGAACAAATCCATACTTCACCAATCATTACATTATCAAAAGCGATTCTGTTTTCGCCTTTTATTCTTAGCGTAAACGGCCCGCCATAGTTTTGCGCCGGAAGTTTTACCATCCATTTCCCATTTTCATCAGCAATGGTTTTTACTGAAGCCGTCATTATGGTTAGTATTTCCCTATCGCCGGTGTCCTTGTTGGTGCGAGCAGTAGTTTTTGTTAAACTAATAACTACCTCTTCGCCTCTGGCAGCCCATCCCCAAACAGGAATCTCAATTCCTTGCTGTAGAACCATGTTTGAACTAAATATTTTAGGGAGTTTTACCTCTGCATGGAGGATAATAACTGAAAAAATAAACAACGAAAACAGTAAATATTTCTTTGTATTCATCATAATAAGCTTAAGTTTCCTCAAAGCTAACGAAATGAAAGAATATATCAGAACTTTTAAAAACGATTTCTAAAGTGGTTAATCGGTTTTTATCAACGAAGTACTGAAACTATAGTATCTGTCAAACACCTGAATAAGGTAGGTTCCTGCTGGTAAGTTATCCATATTTAAATCAAAAGGCACATCATGGATTTTAAACTGAAGTACTAAACTCCCAAATTGATTGAAAACCTTGCAATGCCAGTTTGCCGAGGAATGTACAGGTTCAAGAAAAGAAACAATGCTGCGACTTTTTACTGGATTTGGATAGACCAGTAGGTTTTCAAAAGTTTTAGCCTCTGCTTCCTCACTGGGAGCTACTCTGTTATCTACATCGCGCCAGTTTCGCACATTGTTTTTGTTGAAATCGGGGAGCGGAACATTACTCAACACCGAATACGCTTGATAGGAACAGCAATTTATGGTATCGAATGCGTCGTCTAACCCATCGTGGTCCGTATCCCTAAACATCAGGCCAATATCGGCAATACTATCATTATTTAAATCACATGCTTCAATATGGTCGCTAATACCATCATCGTCAGAATCATCATCAATAAAATCCGGAAGTCCGTCCATGTCAGTGTCTACTGCCTCATAATAGTCGCCGCCACAAGAGGCATCAAAGGCATCATCCCAACCATCGAGGTTTTCGTCAACCAACATCGGCTGATTGCATGCTCCTTCATTCTGCCACTCAATAAGATCCGTTATTCCGTCATTGTCAGAATCAATATCAAAACAATCCAAAATACCATCGCCATCAGAATCCAGTAGATCTTCGCTTCCCTCGTGAATATTTAAAATGCCATCGTTGTCATTGTCAATGTCTTCTGCGTCAATAATATTGTCGCAATCACTATCGGGCTGAACCGAAATATATACTTTGGCCTCGGTATGGTATTCTTTGCTGTACGTATTTTGCAAACAGTAACTAATGGTAACAGTGCCCGAAAAATTTTCTTCAGGGAAATAAGCAAAACTCCCATTCGGATCGCACGAAAACATGCCTGTATCCGACGCAACTACATAAGCAACCTGTGCAAAGATTGTTGAGTCAACTACGTCATTGTCGAGCAAGTTGCCAGACAGAAAATCATTGTTGCAATTTACCATCAAAGTGTAATGATCTTCGACAGCTACCGGCGTTTTGTCGTTACTTGATAAAATTAATGGAGTGTTTGGGTATAGATATAAAGGCGCACATAAAAGTAAACATACATGCACCAAAGCATATGTTGCCCCCCTCATTTGATCTTTTGTTTTTGTCCCAATACAAAACTATAATTCCCGATAATGCCAGAATGAAAAAAGTGTTGAAGTTATTAACACTTATGTTTTGATTATTAACAAGGTAGAGGATTGTTTTGTCTTTTTCTACAACTGTAGCTTCCCCGATTTTTTAAAATATTCAGAGATTGATTCGATGTATTTTTCGTAAGCATTAATGCCTTTTGAGGTAATTTTGAGCGTGGTTAAGGGGTAGTTTTTTCGAAATGATTTTTTTACCTGTACATATCCGGCTTCTTTTAGTTTTGTGATTTGAAAACTAAGGTTTCCTTTCGTGGTTTCAATATTTTCAAGCAAAAAAGAAAATTCTGCCGATTTAGCTTGAAGCAATATTGTCATTATTGCTAAACGGACCTGGGAGTGCAAAACTGGATCAAGAGCTTTAAACATTTGCCGGCTTTTTACTTTGCATATACATTAAAATTCCAGGGACAACAAAACAAATAAAGTTGGCAATTGCCCGAATTAAATATTGGTCGGCAAGTTCGAAACGAGAGCAAGTTACTGCTGCAATCCACATAATTACACCACTTATTGACAACAAGTTGTAACGATAAATCCCCCCGGTTACAAAAAGTGCAAAACCCAGCAGTACCATTTGTAAGGGATGAATAAGCGAAAAATCGACTTCTTGTAAAAAGCTTTTAGTAACGATAACATTCAGGTTGTGAGCAATTATTATCCCGATCCATACATACCGCGTAGAAATGGCGGTGTAACTGCGGTATTTTGGTTTACGAAAGTACAGATAGTAAAGGGTGAACCCGATCAGGAATATAGCTGCCAGAATATTTAGCGTATCGATTGTATTACGTTCCCACCAAACTACAAGGTGAGTAGCTTTATAATACATCATTAAAAATCCGAGTGTGAAAGAGGAGCCCCATAAAACAAGTAGAATCCAATCGTTGTAAAGCGTTTGTTTTGAAGTGGTCACTGCTTTCTTTAGTGTCTTTAGCAAGTCACTTTCACTCATTTCATTTTCTATTGCATGTAATTTCATGTTGTTTTTGTTTTTAAAATTAAACAAGTTTGTAAAACAAACCAAGCTTCAAATGAAAATAATTGTTTTTTTAATATAAGGAGTGTAATCCGGTTGAGAAGATTTTCGCGCTTTAATTACGCGAACTTCTTATAGCGAATATTAAATCATTTGGGTTCTGAAATAATCGAAAACTTTAAACATTCGTAATAAAATGAATAGTTTTATCTTTGAGAAATAATTCATTAAACCGTTTCAAAAATGTCAGATTTTAAATACCAAAAACCATTTCCAATTTTAAAAGACGATACAGAATACCGCCTACTCACAAAAGATTATGTCTCAACAGTTGAGCTCGACGGTAGAAAAATATTAAAGGTTGATCCGAAAGGAATTGAAGTGTTGGCAAAAGAAGCTTTTTCCGATGTTTCTTTTTATTTGCGTTCGGCGCACCTGCAAAAACTGGCAAACATTCTGGAAGATCCGGAAGCAACAGATAACGATCGTTTTGTGGCACACACGATGTTGATGAACCAGGCTGTTTCGGCAGAAGGAGAACTTCCTACTTGTCAGGATACAGGAACTGCTATTGTGATCGGTAAAAAGGGGGAAAATGTGTTTACCGGTGCTAACGATGCTGAGCACTTGTCGAAAGGTATTTTTGATACTTATGCCGAAAGAAACCTGCGTTATTCTCAGGTCGTTCCGTTTACAATGTTTGATGAGAAAAATACAGGAACGAATCTTCCGGCTCAAATTGATATTTACGCTGAAGAGGGAAATAAATACGAATTTCTGTTTGTTACCAAAGGCGGTGGTTCGGGTAATAAATCATTTTTATACCAACAAACCAAATCGCTGCTTACCGAAGAAAACCTTACAAAATTTGTAAAAGAGAAGATCATGGATTTGGGTACTTCTGCATGTCCTCCTTATCACCTTGCATTGGTTATTGGCGGTACGTCGGCAGAAGCTACATTGGCTGCTGTTAAAAAAGCCTCTGCCGGTTATTTTGATCACTTACCAACCGAAGGAAACGATGGTGGTCAGGCTTTCCGTGACTTAGAGTGGGAAGAGAAAGTAACTCAAATTTGCAGAGAGAGTGGAGTAGGTGCGCAATTTGGTGGAAAATATTTTGTACACGATGTGCGGGTAATTCGTTTACCACGCCATGCAGCGTCGTGCCCGGTTGGTTTGGGGGTTAGCTGTAGTGCCGACCGTAACATTAAAGCAAAAATTACTGAAGACGGAATTTATTTGGAACAACTGGAAAAGAATCCGGCACGTTTCTTACCGTCAAAAGCTCCGGCAATGCAGCCTGCTGTGGATATCGATCTCGATCGTCCGATGGAAGAAGTATTGAAAGAGCTTACGAAATACCCGATTAAAACCCGTTTGAATTTAAGTGGGACTTTAATTGTGGCTCGTGATATTGCACATGCACAAATCAAGAAAATGATTGACGACGGCAACCCAATGCCGGAATATTTCAAAAAACATCCGGTTTATTATGCCGGCCCTGCAAAAACGCCAAAAGGAATGGCTTCAGGTAGTTTCGGGCCAACAACTGCTGGTCGTATGGATCCTTATGTTGACGAGTTCCAGGATCACGGCGGTTCGATGATTATGCTGGCAAAAGGAAATCGCTCACAGGCAGTTACCGATGCTTGTAAAAAACACGGTGGATTCTATTTGGGATCTATTGGTGGTCCGGCTGCAATTTTGGCTAAAAACAGTATTAAGTCTGTTGAAGTAGTTGATTTCCCTGAGTTGGGAATGGAAGCTGTGCGTAAAATTAAGGTTGAGAATTTCCCCGCATTTATCATTGTAGACGATAAAGGAAACGACTTTTTTAAAGCATTATAGAAAATAATTCCGTAATATAATTTGAAGCCTTCGGTTGATTATGCCGGAGGCTTTTTTTGCTGAAAAACTTCTTGTTTTTAGAATAGCTACTACTGAAAATGATGAACTTGTGAAAAGTTAATGAACACATCTGTTAACTATACCCATTGAGGTAGCTCGTTTGTTTCACGGAGAAGGAGTTTGTTATTTCGTGTGGCTCAATGAAATAGGGGGGACTCTTTTTCGGAATAACAACACTGTTCTTTTAACCCAATTCAATTACCGTAATTTCGGGTGGCATACCAATGCGTCCCGGAAAGCCAATATAACCGAAGCCCCTGTTTACATACAGAAATTGCTCCTCTTCGCGATACAAGCCTCCCCAGCGCGGGTATTTATACTGAACAGGACTCCATTTTATCCCGGCGCGTTCGATTCCAAACTGCATGCCGTGCGTGTGTCCGGAGAAAGTAAGTTCAATGTCGGTTTTATCAAGTACTTTGGCATCCCAGTGCGAAGGATCGTGACTCATCAATAATTTAAAAGCATCGGGGTTTACTCCCTGCATTGCTTGTTCCAAATCGCCATGCTGTGGGAAGGGTGGTTTGCCCCAGTTTTCGACGCCAATTAACGCAATTTCTTCGTTGTTTATACGAATGTTTTCTGTTTCGTTCAGCAATAACCGAAAGCCTATTTTCTTGTGAAAATTTTTGATCTCTGTCAGATTTTTTGCTTTTGCTTCAGGCGATCTCCACTCCGAATAATCGCCGTAATCGTGATTTCCTAAAATCGAATATTTCCCGATTTTGGCTTTCATTTTTGAAAGTACCGGTGCCCAATCTTCGGTTTCTTCAGCAAAATTGTTAACCAGGTCGCCTGTAAATAAAATCAGGTCGGGTTTTTGTTCGTTAATCAGTTCAATGGCTTTTTCAATGGGTTCAAATTTTTTATTGAAACTGCCTAGGTGCATATCTGAAATCTGCACAATTTTCAATCCTTTAAACGATTTGGGGAGACGCTTGAAACTCAAATTCTCGCGTATTACCCGGTAATTAAACTTTCCCTTTGTTACGCCGTATAAAACTGATGCAAAAGGGATGGCTGCCAAAAACAAGCCCATTTGGTACAAAAAATCCGCTCTATCCATTTTCCTCCCTACACTTTTTGTTGTACGCTTAAATCTTTTTTTCCTAAATCTCGTTACCAACCATCTTATTGCGCGCTGTATGTCTTTTATCAGTACAAATACGATAAACACAAACTTAGGTATATAAAACAGCGCAAATCCGGCTACTAAATAGCCCGCAAATATATAAGCTTCAGCTTGTTTTACATGCTTTATTCCAAAAATAAACAGCACAAATGCTGCTGTCATCATTACAAAAATTCCCCAAAATATAATTCCTAGTCCACGACGTACCGGAGAATACCTGATTTTTTTGATTAGAGGCTTAATACCACGCCAGGTATAAACATCAACAACCAACATAAACAATAGGAGGGGAATCAATAAAAAAGCACTTGCTCTCATGTCAGTTAAAAATCGTTGATATGGTTCTGGCAATAGAACAGATATTTTTAGAAAATGTTGTTATGATTTGTATTGCATAGAAAAAATGATCATTTCTCGCTGATTTGATAGTATGTTGAAGGCTTAATATTTAATTGCAGATTTGAATATACTTCAGGAAAATGTATTTTATTAACTTTTCTGCTGCAAAACCCAATACTTTCTAATTAGGAGTTTTTTCACCTTCCTCAATCCGTTTTAAATGACAAAACAAAAGTTCCCCATTTTTTTCATCCCTTAAGTGCATGCCATTTCCTTCGCAGTAACTAAAGAACGAACAATCGGCACAAATTCCGGTTTTTGTCCAACTCCGGTCGCGGTACATCGAATATTTGTTTTGCCAAACCTCCCTAAAATTGTCTTTGTAAATGTTGCCTTGAATAAAATTATCGCGCAAGTTGGGGCAGGCAGAAATAGAACCATCTACAAGAACTGACGCTACATTAACTCCGGCGCGGCAAAAAAAGAAGTTGTCTCTCACTCTTCCTTCATAGTCGCCTAAAAAGCCTTCACAACCGTAGTTCAGTTTAATTTTTCCTTCTTTTCTTACTTGCTCAATAAAATCGAACAATCCTTTAAAATCTTTCGGTTTTAGCTGGAGTTCGTCATGCTGTTTCGCTCTTCCTATTGGAAATACGGTAAATATTCGCCATTCTTTTAAACCTAACTTCAACAATAAATTGTATAACTCGGTGAGTTCGTTTATGTTTTTCTGATTGGCGCAGGTTACAACATCATACCGTAAATCTTCTGTTTTGCTTAAAATGCTTAAAGCCTCAACTGCATTTCTGAAACTTTTTTTGTTGCCGCGTAGCCAATTGTGGGCTTCTTCCAAACCATCAAGGCTTATTGTTATCGCCCTTATTCCCGAATCAAGAAGTTTCCGAATCATCGGCTCCTGCATGCCCATTCCATTGGAAACAACTCCCCACGGAAAACCACGTTTGTACAACTCTTGGCCAATTTCAGCAATGTCTTTGCGTAGGATGGGTTCTCCGCCTGTTAAAACAATCATAGTTTTATTGGGCACAACAGCAGGAGTAATTTCATCAAGTGCTTTCAAGAAATCCTCTTTGGGCATGTCTTTTACGGCAGCATCTTTTGTGCAGTCGCTGCCACAATGAATGCAATTAAGGTTGCAACGTAATGTACATTCCCAGAAAATATAATTTAACTGATGAATCTTTTTTTCGTTTGCCCGATACTTGTTATGTAATTTAAGTGCAAGTTTCTTCTTTAAGGGGATTTTTGAAACGCTCATTCTGTGTCTTTGAGGTTTACATTAATTTCTTTTTCTGTTTTGCCGTTGTCCCAACCGCCTGATCCTCCTGAAAATTCAGGGTCTACAAATTCGACTATTGTATCAAGAGGCTGATAAGCTCCGTTCGTTTCTCCATCAATGTCTTTAAATTCAACTTTAAAAGACTGGTTTTCGGGGAAATCGGTATTGGATACTTGAAAATTACCTGATTCATCGGATAATGTGGTATCACTTCCCATGATCACCCTAATGTTGGAAACCGGATTTGAAGTTTGTTCTGACTTAACTTTTCCCATTACTTTAAAAGTTGCATAGGGAGTTCCGTATTCTACTGCCCCGTTATCGTCATCACAACTGTTCAAACTCCAAACTGCTCCAAATCCTAATACAGACAAAAGAAGACGAATAATGGTGTTCGATCTCCTAAGTAAAGATGTTTTTAATCGGTTCATATTTTTGATTTTTCTTTTAGATGCTTGTCGGGATGAAATGGTTGCTTTTGTTTGATCACTAATTTGTAATAATAGTGTTACTGGGATAAGTTTTCTCTAATATCTGTTGTCTTTTTTTATTTTTCATCAACGAAACTGTACCCTGAAGCTTTCAGTTTTTGTATTTGCCGGAATTGTTTCAACCCTATCCAACTTATACACCTCTAAATTAAAAAAAGAATTATAGCACAACTTGGCGGACTGATGAATTTTGTAATTTTGGAATGATTCAAAATAGTGTATTTATGAAAGCTGTTTACAACGAAGAGTTTCAGGTTAAGAGTGATAACCGTGAAGTTCCGGTTTCAAAAGCGTTCTGGATAAATCCGAAAACACGAAGATTTTACGGTGATGAATAAACTTTAATTGGAGAGATATAATATGCCGAACTTAAAAGTAACCATAGTACAACCCGATATTATTTGGGAAAACGCAGAAGCCAATCTCAAAAAATACGAAGAGTTATTGTCTTCTTTGGATGAAACGGATTTAATTATTTTTCCTGAAATGTTTACAACGGGCTTTTCAATGCAACCCGAAAAGCTAAAGGAAACAATGTCGGGCGTTTCTGTAGAATGGATGAAAAAGCTGGCAGAAACTACAAATGCTTCGGTTGTTGGCAGTTTGATTATCGAGGGAAACGGGAAAATGTACAATCGCGCAGTTTGGGTATTTCCGGATGGAAAAACGGAGGTGTACGATAAGCACCATCTTTATACAATGGGAGAGGAGACAAAACATTATGTGCCCGGTACTTCAAAAACCATTATTGAATATAAAGGCTGGAAGATCTGCCCCTTAATTTGTTATGATCTGCGGTTCCCGGTATGGGCGCGTAATCTCGAAGATTACGACCTCTTGATTTATATGGCCAACTGGCCGTCACCGCGCCATCATGTTTGGAAAAACCTACTGCTTGCACGTGCTATCGAGAATCAGAGTTATTGCGCTGGTGTTAACCGGGTTGGTAGCGATGGAAGCGGATTAAATTACCTCGGTAATTCAGCTTTGGTTTCGCCTAAAGGTTTTGCTGATTTTCTTGGCGAGCAGGAAGAAATACGGAATTTTGAGCTTTCTATATCTGAATTGCAGCATTTTCGAAAAGTCTTTCCATTGCTAAACGATCGGGATCAGTTTAAAATAGTAGATTAGAAATTCGGTTTTAAACTAGATTATTTTTATTAACTACTTCATCTCGTTTCCATATTTCCGAAAATAGAATATTGTTAAACACTTGTATTTCAATAGTTAAACTAATTCTTTAGTTGTTGTAATATCTTGTTTGTTAGATTGGTACACTTTTTGTTTTATTTAGAACTAAATATTTAGTTGATTTCGGACTTGCAAATATTTTCCAGAAATAAACTAAGGATAACTGCTGAACGGTAAAAGCATTGTTAAACTGAAACTTTAAGATCATGGAAAAGAAGAAATCATTTAAAGCAGATTTGGAAAGAAGAAGAAGCATGTTTTTTCTTGTTGGACTAGTAGTCGCATTAAGCTTTGTTTTTATGGCTTTCGAATGGAAGACAAAGCCAAGAAAAGCTGAACTAACCGGAGGTATTCCTGTAACGCATATCGATGAAGAACTGCCACCGATTGTTCGTGACAGGGAGCCGGAACAACCTGAGTTGCCTAAACCAAAGGTAATTGAGCAAATAACCATTGTAGACAATTTAACAGAAGTTGACGATCCTGTTTTTGAACCTACCGATCCTGTTGATTATGTTCCTGTAGATTTACCTGCCGCGGTGTTAACTCCAACAGTAGAACCCGAAGAAAAGATTTTTGTGAATACCGTTGAGAAACCAGCCGAATTTCCTGGGGAGAGCGGGCTTTGTACAGATACATCAGCGATCATGTAAAATATCCGGTAATTGCACAGGAAAATGGAATCCAGGGGAAAGTGTATGTGAATTTTGTGGTAGACGAAAACGGAAATGCAATTAATGTTTCAGTTCCGCGCTCAGTAGATCCTTCACTTGATGCGGAAGCAATTCGGGTTATCGAAAGCCTACCTCGTTTCAAACCTGCCATGCAAAGCGGGAAGAACGTAAAAGTATATTATACCGCAATAATAAACTTTCAGCTTCAAAATTAATTCATAATAATAAATAGTAATACTCAGAATTATAGTTGTTTAGGATTTTGTAAAATCAATGAACTAAATATTTAGTTTGAAAACTAATAAATTAGTTATATGTTTGTCGAAACAGATTTTGAGCTCTGCATTTGGAAAAAGATAAGAGTAACAGCTGAACGGTAAAAGCATTGTTAAACTTAAATCTTAAAAAGAATGGAAAAGAAAAAAACGTTGAAAGCCGATCTTGAAGGGAAAAAAAACACATTTTTTCTTGTTGGCTTGGTATTAGCTCTGGGCGTAACGCTTGCTGCATTTGAGTGGACAAGCAAGCCCGCAAAAACGCAATCGCTTGGTACGATTCAAACACAGGAAGTAGAGGAGGAGATAATCCCGATTACGCGAGAGAATCAAGTAAAACCTCCGCCACCACCTCCGCCACCAAAAGTTGTTGAAGTGCTGAATATTGTTGACGATGATGTTGAAATTGACGATGAGCTTGAGATTGAAGACTCGGAAGCTGACGATAACACCATTGTGGATGTGGCTCCGGTAATAGAAGCTACAGAAGAAGAGGAAGTTGAACAGGAGATCTTCTTTAATATTATTGAAGAACCGGCAGAGTTTCCTGGCGGCGAACGAGCTCTTATGAATTACCTCAACTCGCATGTAAAGTACCCTGTAATTGCACAGGAAAACGGTATTCAGGGGAAGGTTTACCTGAAATTTGTAATTGATGAACAGGGAAATGTAACCAACGCACAAATTGCTCGCGGCGTTGATCCTTCGCTTGATACGGAAGCGATACGCGTTATAAACAGTCTGCCTAAATTTAAACCCGGCAGGCAACGCGGACGTGCGGTTAAAGTGTATTACTCTTCAGTAATTAACTTTAAGTTGCAGTGAGGAACTGATTAATAGAATAAATTAAATTTTGAACGAATGAAGAAGATTGTATTATTATTGATGTTTGCCAGTGCTTTCGTGTTTTGTGTAACTGCACAGGAGAAAGCTGAAGTGCAGGAAGAACCATTCCAGGTTGTTGACGAAATGCCGGAGTATCCCGGAGGCCAGGACAGTCTTTTCAGCTTTATCGCGAAGAATGTTGAATATCCGGTGGCTGCTCAAGACAAAGAGATAGAAGGTAAAGTATACATTGGTTTTGTAGTTGACGAAACGGGAACGGTTACTAATGCAAAAGTTCTAAAGGGCGTAAATCCTGATCTTGACAAAGAAGCTTTGCGCGTAATTAATCTATTGGGAAAATGGACCCCAGGAAAAGAAAAGGGAAAAGCTGTTAAGGTAGAATACACATTTCCAATAAGTTTTGCATTGAAATAAAATTTTTTACTTTTGATACCTAAGATTTTAGTTGTGAGACTAATCTCTTAGGTATAGTTTTTGTAAGAGGATAATATCTGATTTTCAGACTTTCTTTTGAGAAGTAATAGTTTCATGAGTTGGCATAAGAACAAGAAATTTCAATAAGATGAAAGAATTAACAAAAGCAGAGGAGCAAGTAATGCAATTGCTCTGGAGACTCGAAAAAGCATTTGTAAAAGATATTATCGAAAAAATTCCGGAACCCAAACCTGCTTATAACACAGTTTCAACAATCATCCGAATTCTAGAGAAGAAAGGTTTTGTTGGCCATAATGCCTATGGTAAAACCCATGAATATTTCCCGCTTGTAAGCAGAAAAGAGTACACGCGTTCGTTTATGAAAAATTTTATGCGCAACTATTTTAGCGGCTCTTTTCAGGAAATGGTTTCGTTCTTTGCCAAGGAAGATAATATGAGTATCAGTGAATTAGATGAGTTGATTGATGATGTGAAGCGGGATATGGAAAACGAAAACACCAGGGAAGATGAATAATGCAGTAAATTTTATTTTCGAGTCGGGCGTAAGTTTAGCGCTGCTCTCGTTGATTTACATCCTGTTTTTGCGAAAAGAAACCTTTTTCGTTTTAAACCGGATATTTTTGCTGGCCTTCATCGGGTTTTCTGTGCTGTTACCGTTTATGCATTTCAGAGTATACCCGGTTCATGCAACTCAGCCAATTATTCTTTCAGAAGTTACAGTAACACCTTACCGTAACTTGATTGAAGCAGTTACAATTTACGGTCAGGATCTTTCGGGCTCGCTCACCGAAACGCTGGGCTCAAGCCGTTTTATCATTTTTGTGTATTTACTAGGAATGTTGTTCTTTTTTGTACGCTTCATTTTGCGGATTGTACAGGTTACTCGTTTAATTCGGTCGAATCAGGTACAAAAGTCGGGCAACATAAACTTCGTATTGCTAAAAAAAGAATTTAGTCCGTTCTCGTTTCTAAGCTATGTTTTTGTTAATCCTGAACATCAGAAAGAAGCTGATTATCAAAAGATAGTGGCGCACGAAATGGAGCATATAAAACAGGGACATACTTTCGATGTTCTTTTGCTCGAGATATTAACTGTTTTACAGTGGTTTAATCCGTTTATATGGATTTTGAAAAGAGTAATCCGCGAGAATCACGAATTTCTGGCCGATCGTGCTGTGCTTGAAACCGGTGTTAGTGTTTGCAATTACAAAAAATTACTGCTTGATCATGCAACCGGTTTTCAGCTTCAGATTGTAAATAATTTTAATTCGTCGTTAGTTGGTAAGCGCATAAAAATGATTTCGAAGATACGGTCATCGAAAATTGCCAACTTAAAATATGTAATTGGAGCACTGAGCGTAATTTCGCTGGTGGTAATTTTTGCCTGCGAACAAAAAGAAGTTGAAATGCCATTGTCGCAAATGGAGCCGGAAGAAAAATCGGTTCGCTTAACAATTGTCGACGATAAACTGAAACTTGAAGGCGAACAGTCGTACCTGGATATTATAAAAGATCTTCTTTCGGGTAAGAATAAGGTTAAGATTGAAACGGACAGTGTTGGCGATGTTTACCTCGTAAAAAGTGTTGAAAAAGAAGAAGCTTTTGATCCGAATGAACCTGTATTTATGGTAACAGAGGAAATGCCCGAGTTTCCAGGTGGAGACGACGCGTTAAGAAACTACATTGCTAGCTCAGTAAAATACCCCGAAATTGCACAGGAAAAGAACATTCAGGGAAAAGTGCACGTGTCGTTTGTAGTCACGAAATACGGAAATGTAGCCAATGCAAAAATTGCCAGAGGTGTAGATGCTTCGATTGATAAAGAAGCTTTACGTGTAATAAGCAGTTTGCCAAAGTGGAAACCCGCAAAGCAAAGGGGAGAAGCGGTAAATGTGCTTTACACTGTTCCGATAAACTTTACGCTTGATTAATAATGATTAACCGATATACCTTTTTTGTTTTTGTCAGTTTAGTTGTATGCATGCTTGCTTGTTCTCAGGAAAAGTCTTCGGTAACGGTAATCGACTTTTCGAAACGAGAAACACGCGAAGCTATTTTGGCCTCAGATTTAGATTCTGTTTATACCAATTTGCTCGGAACTGAAAAAGACGAAGCTGAAGCCGATTCTCTATATAATGATTGGATGAGATTTAATGCGGAACTGGCAGATCTAATTAGGGACAAGAAGTTTGATTGGGGAACCGATGATTCAAGCATTATTCTCTGGAACAGAGTTTATTGCGATGGTAGTGGCAAAATTAATTACTACCTTTATTTCATAAGAGATTCGTTGGTAAACGAGACAGCAAAAGAACGTTACGGTGCTTTTATTGAAGAGAATATCGCATCAATAAAATACCCGGTAAAAAGAGATTTCAAATACTTTCAATGTGGCTCGTACCGCCATAAAAACTATTAAACACACTTTCATGAGAAAAAGCAGTATCATTCTTATATTCTTGGTGATTCTATTTCCTGCAATTTCGCTTGCCCAAAACAAGGTTGATCAGCTAATTCTGAATAAAAACTACGAAAAAGCACTGGCCGAAATAACTAAAGTTGAAGCATCAAAGCCATCTGCGGAATTGTACCTAAAAAAAGGCTCTGTTTATCAAACTCTACAAGACTATCAGAATGCGGTGGCTGCTTTTAGTACCGGGCTTCGCTACGAACCAAATAACGTTACATTAATGGGAGAGACTGCTGATTGTTTTGCATTGTTGGGAAATAATCAGGATGCAATTTCTTATTACACTGCAGCATTAGAAATTGATTCAACAAATCTGGTAATGGCCAGTAAGCTGGGTAAAGTCTACATTAACCTAAAGAAATACAAAAATGCTTACGACGTATTTTCGTCGGTTTACAGGCGCGACTCTACCAATGTATTTTGGAATAAACAGCTGGCATACTGTGCATTTCGTGTGTTTAAACGCGAAGAAGCGGTTCATTTGTATGAAAAAGTGCTGCATGCAAATCCACGCGATCATATGTCGTATCTCAACCTGATTAACTGCTACAACTGGAAAAAAGAAGGAAGTAAAATTATTACAGCCATTCAAATGGGCTTGCGTGAATTTCCGTCCGATCCGGATTTGCTTTACGAAGAAGCCATGTATTACTATAAAAGCAAACGCTACGGGCCGGCAATGGTACAGTTTGATAGGTATCTGGAAGTGGAGAAACAACCGGATTACGAGACTTTAATGAATTATGGAATTGCAACCTATTTTGCAGGTTTCGAGGAGAAAGCCCTTGAAATTTTTAGTGAACTTTTTAATCAAAACCCTAACGATCCGTTGGTGATGTACTACCAAAGTTTGTGTTATAAAAAACTGAAGAACTTTGAGGAATCGGAGAAATTGATGAAATGGGCAATTGAAGGTTCAACTCCCGATTATGTTTCAGAGATGTACCACCACCTTGGTCAGATTTACGGGCAGCAACGTAAGTTTAAGGAGTCGGTTGATGCACTTGAAAAAGCCTACAAAATGAATCCCAAAAAAGTAGAAGTGCTATTTGAAATTGCGACTACTTATGAAGAGTTTAATTCGAATAAAACACTGGCATTGAACTATTACCGGGTCTACCTGAAAGAAGCCGGTGAAGGCGGTAAAAATATTAATTATGCGCTTGATCGGATTGACAAAATAAAGGAAGACTTGTTCTTTGAAGAATAAGCCCTCCATTTTTTCTTACAATTCTGTGATAACCTCCGGGGTATCTTTTTCGCTGCGAGATTTGCTTCGCAAATTGATCGATTTTTCCAGCCAGGATTGATCAAAACGATCAAAATAGTGCCAGGACATCAAAACGCATCCAGTACCAATAATTGAACCGGTAAATACATCAATCAGAAAATGTTGCGACAAGTAACCCCGCGAGTAGCCCACCAAAAATGCCAATAAAAAGCAAAGGAATTTTAGCGCATTGTTTCTCACGAGCAAGGCCAACATAACAAAAATGGTAAATGCAGTGGTAGTATGGCCGGAAGGGAAGCTGTGCAAACTGTGAAGATTAACTCCTTTTACCAGGTGAAGTTGATAATTTTGATACAGCTCGAAATATTTTGTTGGCCGGTATGTATCGGGGAAAAGCGAGTTTTTTCCAACAATTACCAAAATGCCGCTAATTAGCACAGCACAGGTAAAAATAATACTCCAGCGGTAATTGTAAAAAAGTAGTATTGCAAGGATCAGCAAGTAAATCGTTCCATCTCCGAGATAGGTTAGTTGCTTGAAGATTTTATCAAAGAAAGATGTGTGCCATTGGTTAAACAAGATATGCAGATCAGCTTTGCGAAAAGCCAGCATCAAAAACAGACAAGCAACTATAAATACTAAATAAGGAACTAAGAAATAGCGATTTTGATAGATAAGATTTCTCATGCTTTTTCGTATTTTGATCTGCTGATAAAGTTCTGCACAAATCTTTTTCGAAGCCGGAAATGCTCTTTATCAAATTTTTACCATAATGTAAGCAGTGCTTTAAAGATCAAAAAGCAATGTTACTTATACCTGTTTTTAAGCTTAATCTGTTAATTTAGAATGAGTATGTCAGTGCTAATATTCATATAGTCAGTTATTTAGTTTTACAGTTGTTCGGCAGAAGAATATGTTTCCGGTTTGTTAATTAATAATGTATGCCTTACTTTTCTTAACAATTAGGGGATATTAAAGCATCATTCGAATAGGTTAAATTGTAATCTATTTTTAACCATTATTTGACGACTTGTGCTTTTGGTATACCTAACTTTCGCTTTCATTAGAATGGATTATGATGATTGAAAAACTCGTGAGAAATAGATATCTTACTTTGGCTTTATTTCTTTTTGCTTTAGCGCTTTATTTGCTGAATACCTGGGGAGTAAGTATTTATATTTTAGATGAAGCCAAAAACGCTACTTGTGCCCGAGAGATGCTTGAAAGTAAAAATCTATTTGTCCCTACTTTTAATTTTGGTTTACGAACTGACAAGCCGCCTCTACATTACTTTTTTATGATGCTGGCCTATAAAATGTTTGGAGTAACTCCTTTTGCAGCAAGATTTTTCTCTGCAGTATTCGGGGCGTTAACAGTTTTGATAAGTTTTATTTACACAAAGCGAGTTTTAGGCGACAGAATTGCATTTTGGACCGCAACTATATTACTGGCTTCTGTCCATTTATCCATTCAGTTTCATCTCTCCGTGCCCGATCCATATCTTATATTCTTTATAACCTGGAGCTTGTTTGCATTCTACAATGTTTTTAAAACCAAGAGTTTCAGAGAAATTTTATTCATGTATTTGGCAATTGCTCTTGGGATTTTGGCCAAAGGGCCCGTTGCTTTATTACTCCCGGGATTAGTATTTTTGCTTTTTCTTGTTTTCTCCCGAAACTTTAAATGGAAGACGATTAAGAGTTTTCGTCCATTTCTTGGTGCTGTAATAGTAATAGTAGTGGCTACGCCATGGTTTATTATTAACGGGTTAAAAACAAATTGGGAGTGGACTGCCGGTTTCTTTGGAGAGCATAACCTACACCGTTTTTCGGATACGATGGAAGGACATGGCGGAAGTTTTATGATAACCCTACTTTTTGTACTGGCGGGACTTTTTCCATTTTTCGTCTTTCTGCCGCGAACACTTGCTTTTGCTTTAAAAAACAGAAAAAACGAATTTATTCTTTTTAACCTGATTGCCAGTATAACTATCGTCGCGTTCTTTTCGGTTTCACAAACCAAGCTTCCGAATTATACGGTTCCTTCGTATCCGTTTATAATGGTATTGATAGCGTATTTCGTATCTCAAAAATGGCTTTCTTTTAAAAGGTTTCGCATCGAATATTTTGTGCTTCTTGTGGTTTCTGTTTTGGTGCCGATTGCTGGTTTTGTTGCCATGAAATATGATTCTTCGCTTGCTGAAATCAGGCAAATTGCCTTGTGGTTTCTGGTTTTGCCTTTTGGAATATTTTTGGCCTATTTTTTCCGAAAGAAGTTAAATAATTTCCTGTTGTTAATCGCTGTTTCGGGAGCAATAACTGGGGCAGTATTTTTTGTAATCGTGTTTCCAAAACTAGATAGCCAAAATCCGGTTTCAAAAAGCCTCAGAATGTTGGAGGGAAAAGAAATTGCCTTTTATAAAAAGTATAATTCGGCTTATTCTTTTTATTTGAAGAAGAAAATAAAGCCATTAACCTATGACGAGTTCCCCGAGTTTTTTCGGAATAATTCGGATGGAGTTATTATTTCAACAAAAAAGAAAATAGCTGAAATAAAACTGGAACCCGAGTATGAAATTGTTTTTTCAGGGAAAGATCTTTTTGAAACGCCAACAACGGTTTTGATTCAGCAAAAGAATGAAAAGTAATGATACTATTGCCCGGTTTTTTCGCGAACCAGGTTGGTAAGTTGCACTCGGCTTTTTACACCCGTTTTGGTGAAAATTCTATGATTATGGTCTTTTACGGTCTGTAAGGTAATAAATAGTTTTTCGGCAATTGCTTTATTGGTTTTTCCGCTGCAAATTTCCACAACGATTTCAGCCTCCCGCTTCGATATTTCGTATGTTTCGCAAAACTCTTCAAAGTTCATATTTTCATCTTCTGCTACTTTGTACTGATTTTTTAACCGTATTATAAACGGAACAAAAGTACTGGCAGCGAAAAGCAGAGCAATAGAAATACAGGTTGAAATATGCTCGAAATAATTGAAAAAACTCAGTGCAAATGTATATAACACAACCAATCCGAGATATTGCAGCGCTTCGCGTTTCCCAAAACCACTTTCTTTTACCGATTTTTTATGGCCCGCAAAAAAGATCAATACAAAAACGAGATGAATAACCAGGTTTATTCCCATTAAAATTCGAATGATAAATAAATCCGGATCGTTGGGAATTCGAATGATATTTTTATGAATCAGAATATCGAGTGTAATAACAAGCACTACCAAAGTAGGAAAATAGATATATGCAAAAGCTTTTGAGGTATTGAAACCATTTAATTTCAATCCAAGTTTTAGCAACATAAACCAACTAACTACCATAAACGGAAGCCCAATCATAGGAATAAAAACCGCTAGTTTTGCATGTATGGCCTCGCTCAATTGAATATCACTGAGGATAATGCGAAGAACAATATTTCCCCAAACGCTGTAAATAAGAAACGAAAACAGAAATATTTGTTGATACAGCAAAGCAGACAATGCTTGCTTCTTATACTGCTGATACAGCTGATAAGAAATAAGAATTCCGAGTGCCGACATGCCGGCAGACAAAATAAAAGTTACAAAGTATAAGATGTTTTCAATCCACATGGGTAAAAACTAAAGTAGTGTACTACAATTTTACAAACTCCCTGTGTTTACTGCTAACTACGAAAGTAGTGAATTTCAGAAATCCAACTAAGGTAGGAAGGATATTTTTATAGACAGCCGTAAATTTGAATCAATGAAAGCAATTAAACAATGTTCAAAAAACAAATTTAAAAATTACAGTCATGGAAAGCAATAGTCATTTCAACTTGAGACCTTCAGTAGGTGGTAGCTTCAGTCACGGATGGAGCAAAATTTTTGGGTTACAATTTTTACCACTTCTGCTTACAGTTATAATAGTAGGCTTGTTAAACGGGCCAACCTATAGTTTTAAAATGGATAGTGGTGATTGGGGGCCGATGCTGTTTTTATTGCCAATAGCCTTTTTCGGTTTGGCTTATAAATTCCTGTTCTTGCCGGTTCTTACCTATGGTCGGGACTATATTTTTTTACAGGCAATGCGCGACGAAGAAGTTGACCTGAAATCGCTCTTCGAAGGATTTAGAACTAAATATCTAAACATCGTTTTAGCCAACCTGATTGTTTTTGCCTTGGTGATACTTGGTATGATGATGTTAATTATTCCCGGAATTATAGTTCTGTGCCGTTTAGTATTTGTTCCATACCTGGTAATGGACAAAGATTTGGAGCCCATGAAAGCTGTTGAAAAAAGCTGGAATATGACACGCGGCCATGGTTGGAAAGTATTCGGAATGGCAATTATTTCATTCTTTATAATAATTGGCGGCTTGATCGCATTCTTTGTTGGTGTGATTGTATCGATGATGTGGATACACTCGGCATTTGCATCGCTGTACTTGTCGGTTCAGAACGACAACGATGATGACAACCCAATTCCGATTCTTGGAGTTAATGAAGAATAAAGCAGAATAAACAAAAAACAAAGCAAGCAGTTGAAGCCCGGATTTTTCCGGGCTTTTTGTTTTATATTGAAATGGTTTATGTATTTTGGTTTCCTATTTGTTGCAGGATGAAAAAATTACAGCTTGTCTTTTTAATCTTAGTCTTCTCGTTAGCGCTAAAAGCCCAATATTTTGAAACAGGGCAGGATCCTGCTTCGTTGAAATGGAGACAAATTAACACCGAAAATTTTCAGTTGATTTATCCTGATTACTATGAGGATCAAGCTCAAGTGCTGGCTCAGAAATTAGAGAAAGTATATGACTATGGAAGTTACTCGCTAAATCATAAACCACGGAAAATTTCTGTAATTCTGCACACGCAAACAGTAAGTTCCAACGGGCTGGTTGCTTATGCTCCTAAGCGTTCCGAATTTTATACCACACCTAATCAATCGATTTATCCGCTCGACTGGCTCGAACAGTTGGCTGTGCATGAGTTCAGGCATGTAGTACAAACAGATAAAATCAATTCAGAAATGCCGGGTATTATAAAAGCAATACTTGGCGAACAAGGAACAGCACTGGTTTTTGGGGCCTACCTTCCATGGTGGTTTATTGAAGGCGATGCTGTTGCAACCGAAACGGCTTTAACCGATTTTGGGCGTGGACGCTTACCCTCTTTTCTGATGGAGCACCGGGCGCAGGTTGTAGAAAAAGGAAAATATTCTTACGACAAAGCATATTTGGGATCTTTTAAAGATTATGTCCCTAACCATTATCAATTAGGCTATTATTTGGTTGCCAACACTAGAGCACGTTACGGTGCCGGAGTTTGGGATAAAGTGGTGACACGTGTAGGAGAGAAGCCATTTTCTGTTACTCCCTTTAACTCTGCATTAAAAAAAGAAACAGGGATGAAGAAAGTTGCTCTTTACAATTCTGTTTTTGACAGTTTGAATTTTGTGTGGCAAAATGAGGATCATTTAAAAGCTGGCGCTGTTTCTCCTGTTTTGAGAAAAACTCCAAAAGTTTATACGAATTATAAGTACAATCATTGGCTTGATAACAGCGAAATTATATCCTACAAAACCGGTTTGAAACAAATACCGGAGTTTGTAAAAATAGATAAGAATGGAAATGAAGAACGCATTCATCAACCCGGAGTAATTTTTGACGAGTCAATAAGTTATCAGGGAGAATGGATCGTTTGGTCGGAGCGAATACCCGACCTTCGCTGGTCACATAGTGGGCGTTCAGAGATTCAGTTATTGAATGTGTTTTCAGGAAAAAAAATATCTTTTCAGCCCGAATTTAAAGCATTTGCGCCGGTGGTTTCACCCAGTTTGAATAAGGTGGCACTTGTTGAAGCAGACTTTTCAAGTAACTATTATTTGTCGGTTTATAATTTAACGACAAAGGAACTGGTTTCGCGAATTCAAACACCAAACAACGAATATTTTCTGACACCGCAATGGTTAAACGATACTGAAATTGTTACTGTTTTGCTAACTCAGAGGGGAAAACGACTGGCCAGGTTTGAATTGGAAACAGGAAAATACGAACTTCTTTTTGACCGCGAGCTTGGCGACATTAAACAGCTGCAGATAGAAAACAACAAATTGTATTTTATCTCTTCTTATTCCGGAGTTGACGCTTTGTATGAATACAATTTTGAAACAAAGGAAATAATACAGCTTTTCCAACCTCGCTTTGGAGCCGCTTACCCGGCAATATCAGCAAACGGACAAATCATATTAAGCGATTATCATTCCGATGGGTACAGTCCCGTTAGGCTGAATAATCTTTTGAATAAGAATATTGATGAAGTCTCGAAAGCTTCTTTTCCTTTAGCTGATAAAATTGCAAAGCAGGAAATGGGAAAACCTGATTTTACATCAACCGACTCGACAAAATATATTTCAGGTGTTTATAGCAAGCCCAAACATCTTTTAAATTTTCACAGCTGGGCTCCAATATTTGTTGATCCTTATGCCTATGAGTTTGCCCCCGGCGTTAGTTTGGTTTCACAAAACCTTCTGGGAACTGCAGAAACTGTGTTGGGATATAAATGGGATTCGTCGGAAAGCACCGGAAAATTTTATGCACGTTATATTTATAAAGGCTGGTACCCTGTACTCGATTTCAAAGTTAGTGGCGGCAAGCGAGCTTCAAATTACTACCTTATAACAGAGCATATTAGAAATGGTGAAGTTGTGGATCGTGACACAACATTGGAGCGTTATACATGGAACGAAACAGGACTTACCGCCACTACCAGCTTTCCTTTAAATTTGTCAAAAGGGAAATACTATCGGCTTCTGCAACCCGAAGTTACTTATGAGTTGACCCGAAACAAAAATGATAAGTCAACTCCCGAAGGTTTTCCTGATGGAAACTTCCAGTCGACGTCTTACCGTTTGTATTATCATCAAATAATGCGGTCCAGTCAGCAAGATATTCTTCCAAATTTCGGTATAATTCTTAATGGTCGTTTTTATCATTCTCCTTTTGGCTCTCAGAATATGGGGAGAATGATTGGGGGACAAGGCATATTATATCTTCCCGGACTAATGCGAAATCATGGAACCAAATTGTATGGTGGAGCACAACAGCGTATTAACGGAGATCACTATGCTTTTTCTGATATCGTACGTTTTCCAAGAGGATGGTCCAGAGTGTCATCTAAAGAGCTAAGTGTTTTGGGATTCGATTACCAGCTACCTCTTATTAACCCCGACTGGAGCTTTGGGGGATTAACTTATATACGAAGAATCTCAGCTTCGTTGTTTTATGATTATGCATTTTTATCTCGTTATCAATATCAGGATGGAGAAGTGGCCGGAACATATAATCTGAATATTTCATCTTATGGTTTGGAAATAATTAGCGATATGAATTTCCTTCGTTTTTATGCTCCTGTAAAAATAGGTATTCGCACTTCTTATCTTCCGGAACTTAGAGATACAAATTTTGAATTTCTTCTGTCTGTTGACTTCAATTCTCTCTAATTTTTAAGGAAAAGATGCGTAAGCATAAAAAATATGCAATTCTCACGCACTTTCAAATACGTGATTTTTTATCCATTTGCTTGAATTTGAATATTTTAAGAAGAGCAATTAGCTATATGTATAGTACTCAAGAAAATCTTAGTTAGCTATCAATATCAATTTTTAGTGTAAAACGGGAAAGAGCTTCGATCAGAATAGAACGATTTCACCAGTAAAAGCAAAAACAACTACTTTCTAAATTAATTTGGAATACAACGAATCTGCATATGTGAGAAGGTTAGGAGTGTTACAATTGTTATCGCGTAAAAAGTACTATTCATTTCGTTTTATTTACACGAATACACATATACATGTATAGTTGTAACCAGTATTCTTTCGCAAATACATTTGTAATCAATTGAAAATTGTCTCGAATAGAGTATCAAATTTATATTTGTACAATCTAAACTGATGTTATTTGGGCTAATTATACTTATCTAACCTGGTAATAATAAAGATATTTAAATGATTTTTAATCGCATATATATCATATAATCAGTTAATTATATGTGTTATATAAAGTTGATTGCGACTGATTGCTTGAGTATCTTGTAAAATCAATAGAATGTACGTATATTGTATTTATTAGTTGTTTATTATCATGGGTTTAGTTGATTTATATGAAGTTTATTATATGTATTAATGGAATTATTTAATAAAATATTTTGTGACAATAGTATTTACTTATTCAAATAATTGTTACATTTGTAGTGTGTATAGGTTTATTTTTGTGGATGTAACAACTTAGAAGGTACAATAGAATTGTATACTCAAAACTTGTTGAATGAAAGATAGAATACAGAAGTATATGGACGAGAAGAATATTAATGCTGGAGAGCTGGCTACTATGTTGGAGGTTCAGCGGTCTAATATTTCGCATATACTAAATGGAAGGAATAAACCAAGTGCTGCATTTATCGAGAAAATGCTTGTGGTTTTTACTGATCTAAATGCCAGGTGGCTATTAACTGGGCAAGGGGCTATGCTTGATACAATCAATGGACAAAAGAATAATGATGAAGATGATCGAATTATATCTTCTGTTTCTGCAATTAGTTCAGAGAGAGCTGAGCCAACAAGGCATATAGAATTAAGCACACCACCTATTCGTTCTTCTGAATCTAATAAAACAGAATTACCTGATTTAACTGATGATGATATCGAAAAGATAATAATATTATATCGCAGCGGTACGTTTTCGTCTTTTAAGAGGAAATAGTAATCGCCGGAAAACCAATCATAAAATATAGAGTAATGTGTGCAAAGTGAGATTTTTAATAAGTCTCACTTTTTGCTTGTTTTGCAAATGTGAAATTAATTAATTACATTTGTATCGTTGTTGTGAGAGAGAAAGTTTGTTTCGTTACAGATTTCACCTATTTAGTTTTTAAATAGAAATTCGATAGAAAGATCAGTTTTTGAAGCTGGTCTTTTTGTTTTATATACCTCCGCAGATGGTTATACATCAATCTACTGATTATATTTTCTTATTCCAGTCAATTATTTCTTTCATTTAGTAGTTATGTAAATATCTGGTATTTAAGGAGATGAAAATAAATTAAAAATATTTACAAAAATATACAATAATGTTTGCATATGTGAAGAATGTAAATTACATTTGTATTGTGCGTTATTTACAAAAGTTAATTAAGAATAGATGATTCATTAAGAATAGATTATTTTACAAACCCAATTTTAGAAGTTGATAAATCCAGGAGTCGCTTTAGGCCACTATTTTTAGTGGCCTTTCTGGTTGCTATAAGGCTATACTTTTGTAAAATAAAATATGTAAAAAAGATTTGTTTATTTGCTTTATGTTTTTACATTTGTACTACATACTTAGACCCTTTATTTTTTATCAATCAATAAATTTCTTATAAGACCGTTATTTTGCGGTCTTTTTATTGCTTTTCAAAGATTCTATGAGGAGTAATTCTATTATCTTTGCGGCCAAACAATAATTAGATGCCGAAAAAGTTTGTTACAGAATTTGAAGTGGTTGAAAATACTGCGCTAAACGCCACTAATTTTCTTATTAAAATAAAAGCTCCGTCGGGGTTACCTAAGTTGAGACCAGGACAGTTCGTTAGTGTTGAAGTCAAAAATACAAACGAAATTTTTTTAAGACGTCCCTTTTCTATTTTTGAGGTAGACTATAGCACGAACACTCTTTCAATGATCATTAAAATACTTGGGAGAGGATCTAAAATTCTTACTAAGCTTGAAGTAGGCGAATCTATTAGTTTAGTTTATCCACTGGGTAAAAGCTTTACTTCTCCGGCTAAATCAGACAAAATTTTATTAGTAGGAGGTGGAAGTGGTGTTGCTCCTATGTTATTCCTTGCGAAGGAATCAGGATTGGCACCTGAAAATGTTGATTTAATTCTTGGAGCCAGAAGTAAAGAGGATCATGTAAACGTTGGTCATTATGCAAAATATGCTTCCTTACATTTTGCATCTGAAGATGGATCTCTTGGCGCAAAAGGTTTTGTAACACAGCATCCTGTGTTCACTCATAATCTAAACAAATATGATAAAATTTATGCCTGTGGCCCCGATGGAATGATGCGTGCTGTAGCAAAAGAAGCAAAATCGGCAGACGTATTTTGTGAAGTATCGCTTGAAAACCTTATGGCTTGTGGGTTCGGAGTTTGTTTGTGTTGCATAGAGCCTACTAATAAAGGTAATTCGTGCGTATGTACTGATGGGCCGGTATTTAACATTAATGATTTGAAATGGTAGATTTAAAAGTAAAAATACACGATTTAGAATTCAAGAATCCTGTAACATTAGCTTCCGGTACCTGTGGCTTTGCCAGGGAGATGGCCGACTTTTTCGATCCGGGATTAGTTGGAGGCTTCTTTCTTAAAGGAACAACTCTTAAAAACCGAGATGGGAATGAATACCCGAGAATGGCCGAAACACCGTCGGGTATGTTAAATGCTGTTGGTCTTCAGAATAAAGGTGTAGATTACTTTATTGAGCATATTTATCCGGAAATAAAGGATTACGATACTCAACTTATTATAAATGTAAACGGGTCAACTGTTGAGGACTATATTGCCTTAACCGAGAAAGTGAACGAACTGGACAAAATAAAAGGTATTGAACTAAACATATCCTGTCCAAATGTAAAAGAAGGGGGAATGGCATTTGGAGTAAGCTGTCCGGGGGCAGAAATGGTTACCCGCGAAGTGCGTAAAGTTTACGACAAAACACTTATTGTTAAGCTGTCGCCAAATGTAACCAGTATAGCTGATATTGCCAAAGCTGTTGAAGGGCAGGGGGCAGATGCTGTTTCCCTGGTAAATACCTTTTTAGGAATGGCAATTGATGCCGAAACCAGAACTCCAAAACTATCAACAATAACCGGTGGTTTATCTGGCCCCGCTATAAAGCCGATTGCCCTTCGCATGGTTTGGCAGGTTGCCAATGCTGTTAAAATACCTGTTATCGGAATGGGCGGTATAATGAATACCGCAGATGTAATTGAGTTTATGCTGGCCGGAGCTTCGGTTGTGCAAATAGGAACTGCTGTATTTAAAGATCCATTGGTAGCTGTGCAGATTGTAGAAGGAGTAAAAGACTACATGGAGCGACATAATATCAGCTCTGCTGCTGACTTAGTTGGCTTGTTACAAGTGTAAACATAATTTTGATTTGTCTTAATTTTGTATAACCCCGCCTGTTTTCGATAAAATCTATCTTAGATAAATACTTTTTAGTGTCTTTTTTTGCCTCTTTTTATCAATAATATTCTTTTAAGTCTAATTTTGCGCAAAATTAAAATTGCAATGTGAACATTTCAATTTCTATAGCGTTATAGAAACTGCAAATAGCAAAATAGAACAATTAAAGAATTTTATATTATGGCAAGTTTTAATATTGTAATGCCCAAATTAGGTGAAAGTATCCAGGAAGGAACAATCACTAAATGGTTTGTAAAAGAGGGAGATACAATTGAGGAAGACGACATGTTGTTTGAGGTTGCCACAGATAAAGTGGACTCAGAAATTCCCTCGCCAGTTGATGGTGTAATCACCAAGATCTTATATCCGGAAGACAGTCTTGTGGCTGTTGGTGAAGTTTTAGCTGTAGTTAGTCTTGATGGAGAAGATGCAGGTGATTCTACTGATGCAGGAGACGCTGGTTTAGCGCCAAAATCAGAAGAAAAGACCGATACAGAAGCTACGGATGAGAAATCTACAGAAAAAGAAAGTAGTGTTGACGACAGCAGAAAACTTTCAAACCGCTTTTATTCTCCATTGGTGAAAACAATTGCCAGGGAAGAAAATGTATCGTTTGACGAATTAGAAAGCATAGAAGGATCTGGTGCCGGTGGTCGCGTTCAGAAAAAAGATATTCTGGAATATATTGAAAACCGGGGTAGCCAAAAAGCTGAACCTGCTGCAAAAGCAGAAACGGTAACATCATCCGCTCCTGTTGTAGAGAAAAAAGCTACAGTTCCGGTAAGTGTAGGCGAAGACGACGAAGTTGTTGAAATGGATCGCGTTCGTAAATTAATTGCCGACCATATGGTAATGTCTGTTCAGGTTTCGCCGCATGTAACTTCTGTTGTTGAAGCCGATGTTACTGATTTAGTGTTGTGGCGCAACAAAAACAAAAATTCATTCCAGGAAAAATACGGCGAGAAAATCACTTTTATGCCAATATTCACAGAGGCAGTTGCAACAGCACTTGCCGAATTTCCGCTGGTTAATTCTTCTGTTGATGGTAGTAAAATAATCAAGAGAAAGAATATTAATGTTGGAATAGCAGTTGCAAAACCGGATGGAAACCTGATTGTACCAGTTATTCGTAATGCCGAACAGAAAAACCTGGTTGGATTAACAAAAGATCTTAACCGTTTGGCAAATGCTGCTCGTTCGAACAAGCTTGATCCGGCAGATATCCAGGGCGGAACATTTACAATTACCAACTTTGGTTCGTTCGGAAATATTATCGGAACTCCTATTATTAATCAGCCGCAAGTGGCAATTTTAGCAACCGGTATTATCGAAAAGAAACCTGCAGTTCTGGAAACTCCATCAGGCGATGTAATTGCAATACGTCATAAGATGTATTTGTCGCTTTCATACGATCACCGTATTATAGATGGTGCGCTAGGAGGTGCTTTCTTACGCAGAATTGCTGATATTTTGGAGAATTTTGACACAAACCGCGCAATATAATTTGATATGAAACTCACATCAATTTCAGTCAAACAATTTATAAAAATTGATTATTGAAAACTGTGAGTTCCTGTCCGTCGACTGGCGGATTCTGAGATTTTAAGAATCAAAAAAAAGTTAACAGATGAACGATTTAAGAATACCAAAGCTATATACGATAAAGAAAACTCCAAAAGATACGCTGGAGAAATGGTACAGGCTAATGACTGTTGGCCGGGCTATCGATGAAAAAGCGCCGAATTACCTGAAGCAGGCTATTGGCTGGTCTTACCACGCTCCGTATGCCGGACATGACGGTATTCAGTTGGCGATAGGGCAAAACTTTGAAAAGCAAAAAGACCATGTTTTCCCTTATTATCGCGATATGCTAACAGCGCTTTCTTGCGGAATGACACCTGAGGAGGTTATCCTTAACGGAATTTCAAAAGCTACTGACCCTTCAAGTGGTGGACGCCATATGTCGAACCACCTGGCAAAACCGGAGTGGAATATACACAGTGTTTCTTCAGCAACCGGTAACCATACCTTACATGCGGTTGGTGTTGCCCGTGCTATTAAATATTACGAAGAAAAAGTAGTATCGATTAGTAGCCAGGGAGAGTCTTCGGTAAGTGAAGGTTATGTTTACGAAGCAATTACCGGTGCCGATAAAGAGGAATTACCGGTAGTGTTTGTATTTCAGGATAACGGTTACGGGATTTCTGTACCAAAGAAAGATCAGACTGCAAACCGCAAAGTTGCGAACAATTTCATAGGTTTTAAAAACACCCGAATTATCCATTGTAACGGAAAAGATGTGTTTGATTCGATGAATGCAATGGCCGAGGCTAAGCGTTATGCTATTGAGGAAAGTAAGCCGGTAATTTTGCAGGCTAACTGCGTGCGAATGCAGTCTCATTCGAATTCGGATGATCATCTTCTCTATCGTTCTGAGTCGGAAAGAAACTACGTAGTGGATTATGACCCGCTGGCGAAATTCCGACGCATGTTGATTCGCTATGAGCGTTTTACTGAGGAGGAATTGCAAGCAATTGAAGCAGAAACGAAGGCAACAATTAAAGCTGCACACAAAGCGGCTATGGCAGCTCCGGATCCTGATCCGGCCTCGATATATGACTTTGTTTTTGCAGAGCCCGTTGTTTCTGAAAAATATCCTGAAGGTTTACACAACGAAGAAGGAGATAAAAAGAAATTTATTACAGCGTTGAATGAAACACTGAAAGCTGAATTCCGCCACAACCCGGATTCTTTTATTTGGGGACAGGATATGGCTAATAAAGATAAAGGTGGAATTTTCAACGTATCAAAAGGTATGCAAAAGGAATTTGGCATCAAGCGCGTGTTCAACGGGCCTATTGCAGAAGATTTCATCTTGGGTACTGCTAATGGTATGTCGCGATACAACGACAAACTTCGTGTTGTTGTTGAAGGTGCCGAGTTTGCCGACTATTTTTGGCCGGCAATGGAACAATATGTTGACACCAGCCATGATTACTGGAGGTCGAATGGAAAATTTGTTCCCAACGTTACTATTCGTTTAGCTTCCGGTGGATATATTGGAGGTGGAATGTACCATTCTCAAAACATCGAGGGATCGTTGGCAGCAATTCCCGGTGTTCGTATCGTTTATCCTTCGTTTGCTGATGACGCTGCCGGACTTTTACGTACTTCAATTCGTTCAAAAGGCTTAACTATGTTTATGGAGCCGAAGGCCTTGTATCAGGATCCAAAAGCTGCAACAGTAGTGCCTGATGATTTTGAGGTTCCTTTTGGAAAAGCCCGTGTTCGCCGTGAAGGAAGCGACCTTACTATTATTACCTACGGAAACACCACTCATTTGAGCCTTGCTGCTGCAAATAAGTTGGCAGATGAGGGAATTGCAGATATCGAAGTAATTGATCTTCGTTCTTTGATTCCGCTGGATGAAGAAGCGATTATTGAATCGATCAGGAAAACCAATAGAGTATTGATTGTACATGAAGATAAAGTGTTTGGTGGATTTGGAGGAGAGTTAAGTGCGATCATTACCGAGAAAGCATTTAAACACCTCGATGCACCAATCAGACGAGTTGGTTCGCCATTTACGCCTGTTGGATTCAATAAGATTTTAGAGAATGCCATTCTGCCTAATACAGAAAGGGTTTATAAAGCTGCTAAAGAATTAATCGAATACTAAAAACCGTAAAGTAATGAGTAAAAAGACTGCTATTATATATAGTTTTCATACACAAAAATCGAAAAAAGTAGCCGAGAAAGTTATTGAGGCTTTTGGAAAAAGTAAGATTGAGGCTGTTAATGCTGAAGAACTTACTACAGAAACCATTGAGAAATTCGACAATTTTATTGTAAGTGCGCCAACTTGGTTCGACGGAGAGCTTCCAAATTATTGGGATGAATTTATTCCGGATTTGGAAGAGATGGATCTTTCGAAAAAGACTTTTGCAATCTTTGGCTTGGGCGATCAAAAAGGTTATCCTGAGAATTTCTGCGACGCCATTGGCTTAATGGCAGAAATACTGGAAGGCTGTGATGCTAAAATTGTTGGCTCTACTTCAGTTGAAGGATATACATATGAATCATCAAAAGCACAAAGAGGTAACGAATTTGTAGGTTTAGCGATTGATCAGGAAAATCAGGCACGTTTAACTCGCAAAAGAGTAGGCGATTGGGTAGAAAAGATAAAAGGAGAATTCTTTAATTAAAGATTTTTCTATTTGCAATCAAGTAAAGCCATTCATCATATGATGAGTGGCTTTTTTTTTATTCCGACTCTTCCTTGATGCTTAAACTTGGATTAAGATAAGATATAGGGCTGTTACAAAAGTAAAAAATAACATGACATGATGTCAGCATGAGGATTTTTAGGCTTGCACTTATAGCTGCATTGCTTTATTATATTGGTGTTTCATGGAAACTTTGTATTTTACAAAAGTAAATACAAATGTAATCGGCGAAGTTTTTATGTATCTTCATGATGAAAACGTCAGGATTTATCTATGTGAAATGAAATGGTCAAATTTTTGATTATCCGGAGGAGTTATAGTTGCTGATCAAAAATATTTCAAGGAAATCGACTTAATTATTGTTAAATAGAAAAGTTGTTAAACAAGAAATGTTGTTAACTATATAAAGATATGGGGTAATTTAAATTTGGTTTAGTTTACGGTTCACCATATTTGATTAATTTTGTGGCTTTGAAATCTAAAAGTTTTTTGTTGTGTCTGATACTAGATATATATTCGTTACCGGTGGAGTTACTTCATCGTTAGGAAAAGGTATTTTAGCTTCTTCGCTTGCTAAACTACTTCAGTCGCGTGGCTACAATGTCACCATTCAAAAGCTGGATCCGTATATAAACGTTGATCCCGGAACACTTAATCCTTATGAACATGGTGAGTGTTTTGTAACAGAAGATGGTGCCGAAACCGACTTGGACTTAGGTCATTACGAACGTTTCCTGAATACTGCAACCTCGCAGGCCAACAATGTTACCACTGGTAGAATATACCAATCAGTTATCGACAAAGAACGCCGTGGTGATTATTTGGGAAAAACAGTTCAGATTATTCCGCATATTACAGACGAGATCAAACGTCGGATTAAGATTTTGGGCGGAAAAGGAAAATACGACATCGTTATTACCGAAATTGGTGGTACAGTTGGCGATATTGAGTCGTTACCATATATAGAAGCGGTAAGGCAGCTGAAGTGGGAATTGGGTAACAAAGCTATGGTAATTCATCTGACGCTTGTACCGTATCTTTCGGCTACCGGTGAGTTGAAAACAAAACCTACACAGCACTCGGTAAAAATGTTGCTCGAAACCGGGGTTCAACCTGATATTCTGGTATTAAGAACCGAGCATGATATTGATCTTTCAATCCGAAAGAAAGTTGCGCTGTTTTGTAATGTTAATCTCGATGCTGTTATTCAGTCGGTTAACGTTCCAACAATATACGAAGTACCGTTGAAAATGCTGGAGGAAAAGCTGGATATCACGGTATTGAAAAAATTGGATTTGGCAATTAACGAGGATATCGACCTTTCTGCCTGGAATACTTTCCTGAATAAATTGAAGAATCCGACAAAAACTGTTGAGATTGGTTTGGTTGGAAAATATGTTGAGCTACATGATGCTTATAAGTCTATTGCCGAAGCGATTACGCATGCAGGTGCAGAAAACAGAGCAAACGTTAAGCTTAACTGGATACACTCAGAAGACATAAACGCCGAGAATGTAGATGAAACTTTGTCGAAATTAAATGGGATAATAATTGCTCCCGGTTTTGGGCATCGTGGAATGAAAGGAAAAATTCTGGCAGCAAAATACGCGCGTGAAAATAATATTGCTTTCCTTGGAATTTGCTTAGGAATGCAAGTGGCTGTAATCGAATTTGCCAGAAACGTATTAAATCTCGAAGGTGCTGATTCATCGGAAATGAACCCGAAAACACCGCATCCGGTAATCGATTTAATGGAAGAGCAAAAAGGAATTACCAATTATGGTGGAACCATGCGTTTAGGTGCTTACGAATGCCGCATTATTGAAAGAGATTCAAATGTTTGTAAAGCATACAACAAATTAACGGTTCACGAACGTCATCGTCACCGTTACGAATTTAATGATATTTATCGTCAGCAATTTGCTGAAGCCGGTATGATTCCGGTAGGTATTAATCCAGATACTGATTTGGTAGAGATTATGGAAATACCTGATCATAAGTGGTTTGTTGGTGTTCAATTCCATCCGGAATACCGCAGTACCGTGCTTAATCCACACCCATTGTTTGTTGATTTTATAAAAAATGCAATAGTTGAAAAATAGAACATGGATAAAAGATCGATAATTGGAATCGTCCTGATTTTTGTGATCCTGGTGGTGTTTTCGTACATCAACCAGCCTTCGGAAGAAGAATTGGAAGCAGCTAAGATTAAGCGCGATTCAATAGAGCAAGTTGAAGTACAAAAAGCGCTCGAGCAACAGCAATTTCTGGATGAGCAGGAAAAACAACAAGATGCTGTAACCCTTGGCGATACAGCATCTCAGCACCAGATTGAGACGGAGAAAAAGAATGAGTTGGGTATTTTTAGTACTACAGCATTTGGAAAAGAAGAGTTTACAACACTGGAAAACGACCGGATGATTATTAAGTTCTCCAATAAAGGAGGACGTATTTACTCGGTAGAACTGAAAGACTACAAACGTTACGATTCAACCGCTTTGATTCTTTTTGATGGACCAAAAACCTTGTTTGGCCTGAATTTCTTCTCGCAAAATCGTAGTATTCAAACCGAAGAATTGTTTTTTAAACAGGTTGGAGGAAAAAGAAATGTAAAGGTTACTGGCCCTTCGGTTAAGAAAGGTGATGAAGGAAGAATTAAGGCTAACCTTGAAAATCCTGGAGGACAAGAATCGGTTATTTTTCGTTTAGAACCTGAGCCGGGTAAATATATTGAATACGTTTATACCCTGTCTCACAATTCATTCATGGTTGATTTCGATGTGAATATCCAGGGAATGAATGAATACATTTCAAGGAACCAGTCGTATCTTTATTTTAACTGGGCTTACGATGTGCCACGCCAGGAGCATTATTCGCGATTTGGAGAAGACCGCTACACAAATATAACTTACAAGTTCTTTGAAGACGAAGTAGATAATCTTGGCAAAGGAAAATCGGATGAAGAAGACTTAAGTACCCGTGTAAAATGGATTGGTTTTAAACAGCTGTTTTTCAGTTCTACTCTTATTGCCGACGATGCATTCCCAAATGCATCAATACTGCAGACTAAATACGAACACGAGAACAACCCTGATTACCTGGCTTATTTTAAAGCAGATATTGCCGTTCCGTATTCAGGAGAGCCAAAAGAAAATATCGGCATGCAGTTTTTCTTTGGGCCAAACCACTATCAAACTCTAAAGCAGTACGGTTTGGACATGGAACGCCAGATCGACCTTGGATATGCAATTGTTCGTCCGGTTAATAAATATGTTATCATTCCGGTTTTCAACTTCTTAAGTAGATATATCAACAATTTTGGAATTATCATCTTGCTGCTTACTATAATGATTAAGATGGTATTGTTCCCATTCACTTATAAATCGTACATGTCTCAGGCTAAAATGAAGGCCTTAAAACCGGAGGTGGACGAGATCAACGAAAAGTATGGAGCTGACAAGGCAATGGAGAAACAACAGGCAACCATGGCGCTTTACCGAAAGGCGGGAGTGAACCCGATGGGAGGTTGTTTGCCGATGTTACTGCAAATGCCGATTCTGTTTGCCATGTTCTTCTTCTTTCCAACATCTATAGAGTTGAGGGGGCAGAGTTTCTTATGGGCACACGATTTGTCGACTTATGATTCTATCGTTAGCTGGAATTTTGATATCCCCATAATCGGAAAATTCATGGGGAACCACCTGAGTTTGTTTACCATATTAATGACTATCACTACGATTATTTCTACAAAGCTGAGTCAATCAGCAGCTACTTCGCAAAGTATGCCGGGAATGAAATCGATGATGTACATTATGCCGGTTATGTTCTTCTTCCTGCTGAACAGCTATCCTTCAGGCTTGAGTTACTATTATTTCCTTGCCAACCTGATTACTATTGGTCAAACTTACGCTATTCGCCAGTTTTTTGTGGATGACAACAAGATCAGGGCACAGTTGCAAGCCAACAAAAAGAAACCAGCTAAGAAATCTGGTTTCCAGAAGCGTTTGGAAGATATGGCCAAGCAGCAGCAACAAGTGCAAAAAAGAAAGAAATAAGATTTTAATCGATAATATGAAAGAGACAGCGGCAAATTTTTGTCGCTGTTTTTTGTGTTTATAAATGTCATTATAATGTTCGTCATTCCGAACAAAGAGAGGAATCTGCTTCTATTATTCCGGATAGTTACAGATAATAATTCTTATTCACTTTGAACACTGAATTCTGAACTTCTTTTTTGACTAGACACAATAGAAGCCGCTCTAAACAGAACGGCTTCTATATTTTATAAGGTATTTCAGCTTAATCGTAACGATGTTCGTCGGCCAGTGGTATATCATCTCCGCAATCGCAATTCTGATGTAAGCCTTTTTCGTATTGTTCCAGCGCTCTTAAACTCATACCCATGTTCGAGAATCCACCGTCGTTAAACAGGTTCTGCATGGTAACTTTCTTTGTTAAATCAGAGAAAAGCGTGATACAATAATCGGCACATTCATCAGAAGTCGCATTTCCGAGTGGCGACATTCTTTCAGCAAAATCGAGCAAGCGGTCGAAACCTTTTACACCACTACCGGCGGTAGTAACAGTTGGCGACTGCGAAACTGTGTTTACACGAACGTGGCGCTCGCGGCCGTAGATATAACCAAAACTACGGGCAAACGATTCTAGCAATGCTTTTGCATCAGCCATATCATTATAACCATAGAACGTACGCTGTGCAGCTACATAAGATAAAGCAACAACAGATCCCCACTCGTTAATTGCATCAAGCTTGCGAGCAGTTTGCATCACTTTATGGAACGAAACTGCCGAAATATCAAGCGTTTTACTCAGATAATTGTAATCCAGATCGCTGTAGTGACGTTCTTTTCGAACATTTGGCGACATTCCGATAGAGTGGAGAACGAAATCAATTTTTCCGCCCAGGTGCTCCATCGATTGCTCAAACAAGTTTTTCAGGTCGTCTACGTTGGTGGCATCCGCACCAATACAAATTGTATTTAATTTGTCGGCCAGTTTCTGGGTTTCTCCCATACGGATGGCCACCGGAGTGTTAGTCAATGTTAACGTTGCGCCTTCTTCGTGAGCTCTTTCAGCTACTTTCCAGGCAATTGAATCAGGGTTTAAAGCCCCGAAAACTATTCCTTTTTTTCCTTTTAGTAAGTTATTACTCATTGGTATAATATTATGAATACTTTGTCTGCATATTTGTTTTGCCAGGCATCTCGCGGAATTCACATCGCTTTATAAACTTGCTTTTCCGAACTCTTTTGAGCGCTGCTTTAAAGCTGCAAATTTAATTGAGTTTAAATAAAACCAGCCAGAATTGGTTCATTTCCGATGAAAACTCCAGCATTAATAACTGTTGTAACCGAATATTGTTCGGGGATGTTCAAAAATTAAGTTTGATTGCGCTCGACGTAAAAAGCCGGAACATTTAAAACTACAATGGAATTTTGTTGTTATTTTCAGAACAAAATCTGTTTAATTATTCTGATTGGTCCTCACATTTGATTGATATATTATGAAATACGCTGTTTTATTCCTGGCTCTTTTTGCTGCATCTATTAATCTGAATGCGCAAGACGAAACACAAACGCTAAAAAATATTTTTGATGAAGCTTTAAGCAACCGGACCTCGTACGAAAATCTGCGGGTTTTGTGCAAAGAGCATAATGGCCGAATAACGGGTTCTCCGGAAGCAGAAGGGGCAGTAAATTATACCTTTCAGTTGATGCAAAAAATGGATTTGGATACCGTTTTTAAACAGGAAGTGAGGGTACCGCGGTGGGTGAGAGGCGAAAGAGAAGAAGCCCGAATCGAATCGTCTGCATTCGGGAAAAAGGAAGTTCCGGTTACCGCACTTGGAACTTCAATAGGAACAGGAGAAAACGGCTTGCAGGCAGAAATAATAGAACTTAAAAACTTTAATGAACTGGAAGCCTTGGGAAAAGAGCAAATCGAAGGGAAAATCGTTTTTTTCAATCACCCGATGGAGCCGACAATGCTGAATACCTTTTCGGCCTACGGTGAAGCAGGCGCCTACCGAACAACCGGTGCTGCAAAAGCTGCAGAGTTCGGGGCTGTAGGAGTTGTGGTTCGTTCGCTGACTACAGCACTCGACGATTTTCCACACACGGGGGTTATGCGTTATGATCCTGATATCAGAAAAATTCCGGCAGTGGCTATAAGTACAAAAGGAGCCGAACTGCTTAGTATTTGGCTGAAAACCGACCCTGCTCTAGAATTTTATTTCCGCACAACCTGTAAAAACTTGCCCGATGTTATTTCACACAATGTAATTGGTGAATTACGAGGCACTGAATTCCCAGAAGAAATAATTACAGTGGGCGGACATTTGGATGCTTGGGAACCGGGCGAAGGCGCTCACGATGATGGGGGAGGATGTATGCAAAGTATAGAGGTACTTCGTTTATACAAAACGTTGGGAATTAAGCCCAAAAGAACAGTGCGGGCGGTAATGTTTATGGACGAAGAGGTGGCACAAAGCGGTGGAAAAGAATATGCACATCAGGCGGAGCTAAATGACGAGCAGCATTATTTTGCTTTGGAGTCGGACAGGGGAGTGTTAATGCCCCGAGGTTTTGGAGTAAGTGGAAAAGACGAACGTGTAGAGCCGATTTTAGGCTTAAAAAAATACTTTGAACCATATGGTATTTACGAATTCAAAAAAGGCGGTGGCGGTGTTGATATAGGCCCGCTCCGAAAATTCGATACGCCATTAAGTTCATATATTCCCGATAACCAGCGTTACTTCGATTTTCACCACTCGGGCTACGATACTTTTGAGCAGGTAAATTTCCGCGAATTTCAAATGGGAAGTGCAGCTATTGCATCGTTTATTTACCTGATTGACAAGCACGATCTGTAAACAGAATCATCTTAAAATAGGGTGAAAGCAGTGGGTTTTCATCGGCAGTTTATGTAGTTTTGAGAAAAATTCAAAACTATTCAACATGCAAAAAGTTTTTATGTGGATATTGGCTACAATGCTGGCCGTTTCATGTACAACAACAACAACAAAGAAAGACACAAATCAAGACAAAGACATGGATGTAAGTGAATCGATAAAACAGAAGGCCGAAGAGTTTGCCTCGTTTAAGTTAACTACCGATTTAAGTGTGCTTAGCGAAAAAGAAAAGCAAATGCTATCGCTTTTGTTTGAAGCCGCTGATTTAATGGAAGAAATTTACTGGGTAGAAGCCTTTGGTGATAAGGAAGAATTATTCTCGAAAGATTGGGACGAATACACTAAAAAGTTCATTCGAATAAATTATGGTCCCTGGGAACGTTTAAACAATAACGAGCCGTTTTTACCGGGCTATGGTGCAAAGCCGGCAGGAGCAAATTTCTATCCAGCCGATATTACAAAGCAAGAATTTGAAGCCTGGGACGATCCTGCAAAAACAAGTTTATATACCTTGATCAGAAAGGGCGAAGATGGTAATTTAGAATCTATACCATATCACGTCGCATTTAAAACGCAGATTGAAAAGGCTGCAGAATTATTGTTGCAGGCTGCAGAATTAGCCGAAGGTGAAGGATTGGAAAATTACCTCGAAAAAAGGGCTCAGGCTTTGCTTACCGACGAGTATTACGAGAGCGATGTGGCCTGGATGGAGATGAAAAACAATACCATTGAATTTATTGTTGGGCCAATCGAAAATTACGAGGATCAGCTGTATGGCTACAAAGCTTCGCACGAATCTTTCATTTTAATAAAAGACAAAGACTGGAGCGATAAACTGGTAAAATATGCTGCTTTGCTTCCGGGCTTGCAAAAAGCCTTGCCTTGCGAGCAAAAGTACAAAAACGAGACTCCTGGTATTGATTCGGATATGAATGTGTACGACGCCATTTATTATGCCGGCGATTGCAACGCAGGGAGCAAAACTATTGCGATAAACTTGCCTAACGACGAGCAATTGCGCGAAGAAAAAGGTAGCCGTAAATTGCAGCTAAAAAATTCGATGCAGGCCAAATTTGATAAAATACTGGTTCCGATTGCCGACCTGTTGATTGCCGAAGACCAGCGGAAACATGTAAAATTCGATGCCTTTTTTGAAAATACTATGTTTCATGAAGTGGCTCACGGGCTGGGGCTTGGAAATACCGTTGACCAATCAGCTACCGTGCGCGAAGCCTTAAAAGATACCTACACTTCTATTGAAGAAGGAAAAGCCGATATTTTGGGCTTGTGGTGCGTGTACCAACTAAACGAAATGGGGGAGATGGGCGAAAAAGAAATGATGGACAACTTTGTGACCTTTATGGCCGGTATCTTCCGCTCGGTGCGTTTTGGAGCTGCCAGTGCCCACGGAAAAGCCAATATGATGCGTTTTTATTATTTTCAGGAAACCGGTGCTTTTAGCCGCGATGCCGAAACCGGCACTTACCGTGTTGACTATGAAAAAATGAAAGACGCTATGCTTAGTCTTTCTGAAAGCATTTTAAAAATTCAGGGCGACGGCGATTACGAAACGGCCAAAGCGTTGATTGAAGAAAAAGGGACAATTAGGGAAGAGTTGCAGAAAGATCTCGACCGGATTGGTGAGGCAGGCATTCCACGCGACATTGTTTTTGAACAAGGCCCCGAAGTACTCGGCCTATAAGCTTATTTGCTACGAATAGAAAAAGGGATGTGGCTTCAAATTGCTGCATCCCTTTTTTATTGGTTTTACGGTACTTGTTATTCAACAAAAGTTGATTATTTTTAAACGAACAAAACCTTAGCCGTTGAATACACGCCCGCAAATAAAACTTGAATATGGTACACACCGGCAGCAGGAGGTAGCTCTTGTCCGTTTTGAATATAATCTACCGATCAATGACCGGCTAAAAGAATTGTTTGGCGCCCGGTGGAGCAAATCGCACGGCTGCTGGTTAATCTCAAAGGATGATTTCGACCTGGGCTTGTTTTTCGAAGGATTGCGGGATTTGGCTTATATTGATTATTCGGCACTGAAAATCAAAAACGATCCAATGGTTGGGGCAAAAGCCGGCCGTGATTATTCACACCGATCGGTAATCGATTTGCCAAAAGGTTACCTCGAATTCCTAAAACAGAAACGCTACAGTGAAAGTACCATACGTAGTTATATTGCTTATTTTAAGGATTTTATTTTTCATTTCAATGACGCAGACCTTGATTTAATTACGCAGGAACAAATAAATAACTACATTTTGGACCTGGTTCAAAATGAACAGATTTCAGCCAGTCAGCAAAACCAGCGAATTAATGCCATTAAATTCTATTACGAAAAAGTAAAATCAGGAGAACGCCGTTTGTTTTCTATCGGACGACCACGTAAATCGAAGTTACTTCCGAAGGTGCTTAGTAAAGAAGAAATCCAAAAGATTATACTCAGTTGCAACAATATTAAACATAAATGCATATTGTCTCTTGTTTATTCTGCCGGTTTAAGAAGAAGTGAACTTATTAGTCTGAAGTTAACTGATATACACTCCGATCGAGGCTTGGTCAGGATCGAGTCTGCCAAAGGACAAAAGGATCGATACTCCCTTCTGTCTTCGTCGTTACTGAAATTACTTCGCGCGTATTATTCGCGATACCGCCCGCAATATTGGTTATTTGAAGGTCAATCTCCGGGACAACCATACAGTGACAGCAATATTGGTAAGATCTTAAAGGAAGCTTCATTAAAGGCAGGAATAAGAAACCGGGTTACACCTCATATGTTACGCCACTCGTTTGCCACACACTTACTTGAACAAGGTACTGATTTGCGATATATTCAGGAATTGTTGGGGCACGGATCGTCAAAAACGACAGAGATATACACACATGTATCAAAACGTTTTATTGAAGGAATCAAGAATCCACTAGATGATATTTTTTCCGATTCAACATAATAAGTACTGTTATAACTCTAATTGGGAGGAATAACATTACTCTCAGCAATGATATAATGAAAATAACATCACCAAGTGATGATACACACACGTTATGGTGCAGCGTTTGGGGGTTATGGGTTAGTATGCGAACTTGTTCTTTAAAATATTGGTTATGGTGGGTTTTCACGCCCCACACTTTTTAAGCGAGCCAATTCTGCTTTGTTGGATTGTGGGGCTGCGTTAAGCTCATGAGAGCCCGTACAAAAGCTTGTTCGGGCGGTCACAATGTTTGCGGTTTGTCAACTCCTGCGCCAATTTTAACCATCGAGTAACGGCAGTTAACGTCAGAGAGTTTTACAAAACCAGTGAAAATTATGGCTGGAAAGAAGTTGTTTACTGCTGAAGTTTTAGTCCGTGGTTACCTGGGCTGGATGTCAAAATTGGCACATCACTTGGGAGGGGCAAACATTCCGCCAGCCCTCCTTCGGTTCAGGAAAACCCAGGTAAGTTCCGGGCTGCCACGCAGGGGCTTTTGCCGACACCATAACAACGTGCATATGTAATGCTGGCAGGCTACGTATGCGAACAGAAAAGCTTTGTTTAACAACGCCAATTCGTCATTGACGAATCGGCTGAAAAATATAAACACGAATAAACGAATTGGCTCGGTGGCTAAAATGGCAGTGTAGTTTTTCAAACGCCGCACTCCACATGCACGCGGCCGTTAGCAACCATATTGAAATCACCTAAAATGAGAATCAGTACCATCGCAATATTAGCTGTACTTCTTTCAAGTTTGAACCTCAACGGACAAACTCGAAGTATTTACGGGAGAGTGATTTCTGAATATTTAGAACCACTACCAGGAGTATATATTGAAAACTCTGACAATGTGCTTCTAGGGAGAACAGATATGGATGGTCAATTTAAAATTAGCATCCCAAAAGAAACTGACAGTTTGCTGTTTCGCTTCGTAGGTATGGAATGGACTGACATTAGACTAAAGAAAGATTGTGACACAGTTGAAGTTGTAGTGATATACGCTGGAACATACGATTTTATGTCGTTAAAAAAAATAGATAAAATACGTAAGAAAAGATTTGATGAATTACCCAACATACATTCCGATGCTTTAGAAAAAGGACTCTTTACAACTAAGACAATTTGTTATGAAAGAGAATTTAAACCTGATAAACCGAAACTGGATGCGATAAGAAAAGAACTAAAAGAATTAAGTAAAACCAATAAAAATGATTTTAAAGACTTAAGTATTGGTGATATTGTGAAAATCCCATTTGGAATAGATACATCGGAAAAAAGAATAAGTACTCATTATTCACTTTGTAAAGACTGCAAGGAAGAAGATTATGATTACGTAATTACAGGGCAGATTATTAGTAAACAAAGGAGAAAACTAACTCTCAATATTAAAATTACAGAAATGCAGAATTATGATTCCTTGGAATATAAAGGGAAGATTTTAAATGTTGGTAGTGATTTTAAATATGAGATGAAATATTTTGACGTGATAATAAATAAATACGGTTGCTAACACAGTACATATTGCAGGGCGGGGTTTGGTGGTACGCCAACTGCGGATTCTCGTTTCGCAGTTCCGTGTCCTTCGGACAGGAACGCTCTCCGAAATCCGCCCCGACAACATGTACCAACCGTTACCAGTAATTTTAAATAGACCGTTCACTATGACAAGCAATAACTTAAGGATAGGATTAGTGGTATTAATATTATTAATATTCATTGGATGTGCAAAAGTCTATTATCCGGGAAAATCTAAATCATTAACATCAGAGCACAAGACATTAGCTGTTTTGCCAATCAATTTTGACCTTAAAACAGAATTGAATAATCAACAACCTTATATGGACAACTATCCGGTTGACCAATATTTTGGATTAGCATTCCGAGAAAAATTGGTAAAAAAACTCGAAAGAGAATCCTTAAGCGTTGAAATAATTGACTTAAAAACAATTGACAACTATTTTGCTGAAAAAATTGAAAATGGAGAAAAAGATTTTTCCATTGACCAAATACCGACAATAGCAAAAAATTTAAATGCTGATGCAGTATTTGTTTATTGTGTGAGAACAGCATCAGCCAAAAGTCAAGCAGGAGAATTAGCCAAAGATTTTGCTATGGCACTAACGACAGGATTTTATTCAGCAGCACCGACATCGGAAGTAAAGATTATAACCCAAATATATGATGGAAGTACTGGTGAATTAGTTTGGCAGTTTAATCATTGGAACCAAGGAATGTATTTTACAACTCCAATGTTAATAACTAATCCGATAATCAAAGAAGTGAAAAATAGAATTCCGTACAGAATAAAATAAAAAAACTACTGGTAACAAATTGTATATGGCAGGCGGGGTTTTTAGCGGTCTGACAAGTCAGACCTTCTGCTCACTTTCCTGCGGGTCTGACACTCCCGATTGCATCGGGACCGCCCGACCACATACAAGTGACCGTTACCAAACATATTAAAACAAACAAATATGTCTGACTTAAGTAAAAAAGATGCCATTAAAATTTTGAAAATATCAGAGAATACTTTTAATCGTTATATAAAAGAATTTCATGATTATTTAAATATTGATTTAAATAATATTGAAGACAGGTATTCAATTAATCATGTTCAAAAGCTTTTCTTTATTAAAGAATACCTAGAAAGACCAACATACAAAAGTTTGAGAAAAATGATTTATGATGACAAAATATATAATAAAAAGATAGAAGAATTGTCTCGGCATAATGGAAATAAATCTTTATCATTATTTGCTTCAGTAAGTAGTATATTAGGCTTGGGGATTGGAATTTATTCCTTAGTTAAAACTGAAACTCAGAACTTTCATAAAGAAATTGAAATCTTATCAAATCAGTTCAATGATTTTATTAATACATTTAATTTAGAGTTTGATGAAATTAAGAATATAATTGGAAATAATATTCCGGTAAGTTTTCCATTAAGTAGAGGCGGCATACTTCTTCATGATACGAACTCATTGAATTCACCTCCTGATTTTAATCATTCAACAGAGATTCTATCAAATAGGCATATTGACAAAAAAGGTAATCACATTGGGTATTTTCTCACAAACAGAAAAGGAACTTGCGTTTTTGCGAAGTCAAAAGACGTAGATAATATCAATGAGTTGGCTAAAACAAAATTAACAAATGTTATTCTATTAAATGAAATTGGAATTTTTGGCAAGTTTTACATGAAATCAAACAACGACTTGTTTTTGAAAATTCAATTATTAGGCATCCAAAATGAAAAATTAATCTTAACATATGAGCTGCTTTTATAGAAAATACGTTTGGTAACAAAGTGTAAATGTAATGCGGGTTTCAGCGGGTAATTCAACCGCAGTTCTTCGTTGCAACACCGCCAATTCGTCTTTGACGATTTGGCTAAATAAAGAGTATATAAGTAAACGAATTGGCTCCGTGTAGTTTTGAAAGCTCATTACTTTTAATCCCGCACTCCACTTACACGCGCCGTTAACGGCAAGTTTGAAAAAATAAATTGGTGGTTATCTAAATCGTTCGTTCTTTGGTTTTTCGCTCGCTTGTAAAGTTGCAGTCACAAAACTTGCAAAAGAAAGTCTGGTACGTTTGCCAATTTTCGCAGTTTGACAATTTATTAAAACTGTTTTGCAGCTTGACTGTCCAGCACATTTTCAGGAACAGCCGGTGGTTATTTGACAGTTTGGATTTTGTCCGTTTTGTACTGGATAGTAAATTAAATTGGCGTGGCTGGCCGGAAACAGCAAGTTTTCCGCCAGTGGCTTAAATCAGGAATGGTAAAGATCACGTTTCAACTTTCTAATCGGCAGCGGTCACCTGCAACCCACAAGCAACTTTGACTTTGGGGGTTGAAAAAAAAATTAAAATGCGATGTAGTTATTTGAAACTTTTGCTCGGAAAATGATATTTTTATACTGTTAACAACTTGACCATGAATAAAAAACCAGCCGTTAACAATTTGTACATGGCAGGCGGGGTCTTCAGCGGTCTGACAAGTCAGACCTTGCGCCCACTTTCCTGCGGGTCTGACACTCCCGATTGCATCGGGACCGCCCGACCACATACAAGTGACCGTTGTGCGTCATACTAAAAACCGACAATAGATGTTTGACGAATTAGATAAATACAAATCAAATGGACATTTCTTTTTTTCTAAAAATGAAGAATTGAAATTAGTTTGTAATGGACCAGCAAACGGAATTGGAGTCTATTTAGTTTATGCACTTCAAGGCGGGAAAATTGAGCTTGTTTATATTGGGTCGTCTGGGAAAATATCACAAAGTGGACAAAAAAAAGTCCGAATTGGCGGAATTGCGGATAGAATAGTAAATGGGAAACAATTTGGAGAACCACGAAGAAAAAGCTGGAAAGAAAAAATCATATCTGAAAATATTGAGGCTTTGGATATTTATTGGTACGAGACTTTTGACAAAAATATTAAGGACATTCCTAGCACAATCGAAGGAATTCTAATTCAACAATTTTATGACATATATGGTGTTTTACCTAAATGGAACAAAGAATTTTAGCCAATGAAAACTATATTAGAAACCACTCAACTTGAGTTTGACAAAAGCGATTTCTTAATCGATTTAGTTGAGCACGAAAATGGTCAATTATATATAGAAATTGTGCAAACGATTCTTTACTCAAACCAGAAGGCAGAATCAATTAAAATCAATCCATCTGTCTTAACGGACATTATTAAGGTTTTACAAAATTATCATGCAAAACTTCCTGAAGAATCAAAACTTGTAATTAAACACATAACTGAAACTGACCAAAAGAAGATACAGGAACGGTATTTAAAAGGTGTGTCTATTAAGGATTTAGCGATGCAATTTGACCAATCTTTTGAATTGATTAAAATGGTGTTGAGAAATAAAGGAATTGAAATTGTGGAAAATAGATTGCCTAAATCAACATTTTGGAGAAAAAAGAATAAATGGGAAAAAAGAAAACGATAAAGAACCAAATAAATAAAGTACGAACGCACAACAAAGTACATATTGCAGGGCGGGGTTCTGTGGTACGCCAACTGCGGATTCTCGTTTCGCAGTTCCGTGTCCCTCGGACAGGAACGCTCTCCGAAATCCGCCTCGACAACATGTACCAACCGTTAGCGGTAATGTTAAGAAAGAGAACTGAAACTTTATGAATAAACTAATAAGTATTATTGCAGGGATTATTACGCTTTTGGGAGGCTTTCATATATACTTAAATTTAGTAAATGAAGAGGATTATTCATTTGAAGATACTCTAAAAATTTATAAAACTAGTTTTAATGAAAATCCTATCAAGACATTAATATTCACTTTTTTAATTTTATCTACTAGTGTCCTTTTATCCTTCTTGACTAGAAAACTACAAAAACAAAAAAACAATATTGATTCTCATAAAAAGAGTGTAAATCATTTCATTGAGAATCAGAATAAATCAATCAAATTAAGAGAAGATATTTATGAAAAACTGGTAAATCCAAAGATTGATTATATCAAGAGCATAAAAGAACCGTGGACAAGAATTAACGGTAAATACCATTCGATAATCTTAAGAGATTTTTACGACCAATCATTTCCTGAGTTAGGGAATTGGTATAAAGCTGAAGTTTTTGATTTGCATAAGAATGGAATTGAATTTTTTGAAATTGCTAGCGCAATTGGTTTTGAAATATATTATGACAAAAATGGATGCTGGGATGTTTTCTTTCACGACGAAAAAAGGAAAAAGGGAAATTATACTAAAATTGATTCAGAAGCTTTTTGCACCTATTCTATCCCTCATGAAGAGATTTTAAGTATTGACTGGGAACATGACGATTACCATGGTTGTGCTACATTCTTTTGTGAATTTAAAAAAGTTAAAGGGAATCGGAAATTGCCATATGACCAGGTGTGCTATTATTATCGAAGTGAGTACGGCCACTTAGAAAAACTAGATGACAGAAAAAAAAGAAACTTTAAGACTTATAGATGGACAATTTTAAATAGATTCATAAAACGCCCTCTAAGAAAAATTAAAGCTAGAAAATTAAAAAGAGAAACAAAAAGTAAAATAATAAAACACTACCGCTAACAAATTGTAAATTGCATTGCGGGGTTCGTGGTGTGTCGTTCGCTGGATTCTCGCAACATCGTTCCGTCCTACCGGACAGGAACGAGCTCCGAAATCCGCAACGACAACTTACAAGTGACCGTTAGGCAACATTAAAAAGACAATGAAATTCAGACTATTGACAATATTAATTCTATTTGGAAATCTTTGTTATTCTCAGATAACTAAGATTCGAGATGGGAAATTTTCTCCTGATGGAGATAAAATTGCTTTTATTGCTTTCTTAGGTAGTGTGGAAGATATTTTCATTTATGATTTGGAGAATGATTCTGTGATTAGAGAAACCAATTCTTCAGACCTAAATATCGGACTGCAATACAAAACTTCAATAAACTGGATAAATAACAACCAGATATTATTTTTATCAAAACTAAATGGACTTTCACAACAATACATTTTGGATATTGACAAGCACACTTTGACAGCCAATGGAACTTCACAATCAAATGAATATCTGCTTGAGTTCGATAGAACAAGCCAAACAAGCTATTATGTTTCATCGATAAATGGACTAGAGCCTGCTATTCTAATGAGAAAACTGGGAGAAAACAAAGTGACAAATATTTCAAAACAGAACTACAATTTCACTTCACCAAAGATATCTCAAGACGGGAAATATATCGCCTACAAACAAATGCCGTTAGGAATACCATTTGTTTATTCGATAACGAACAGAAAACAAATTAAACTAAAATTACCAAAGAAAAACACGACAATTAGTTCGTGGTCTCCGGACAGTAAATATTTTCTTTTTACACATTCCACATTTCCCAATAATTCAAACTTTCCCCAAACGTCATTGCATTTATTTGGCATGATGCAAAATAAAGACAGTATCTTAATTGAAAACGTTGATTTAATTTCTAGTTCAATTTGGTCTTCAAATAATCTATTAGGTTATTCACTCTTAGACAAATTTGTATTGTTCGACAATAAAACAAAAACTACAAAATATTATAACATAATTGGACGAGCAGTTGATTGGTCAACTGATTGTAATCTCGTACTCTTTATTCAGGACAAAGACTTGATATTATTAGACTTGAAAAATGATAAAAACAAAAAAATAACGTTGCCTAACATTTTATAAATTTAATTGTGGCTTTTTCTCTTAATTTCAGCACTTTAACTCGCACCTACTTTGTGCGTATGCGGACAGAGAAACAGCCTGTAATCCACAACTAAACTTATAATTTACCGTTATGGTGCAGCGTTTGGGGGTTATGGGTTAGTATGCGAACTTGTTCTTTAAAATATTGGTTATGGTGGGTTTTCACGCCCCACACTTTTTAAGCGAGCCAATTCTGCTTTGTTGGATTGTGGGGCTGCGTTAAGCTCATGAGAGCCCGTACAAAAGCCTGTTCGGGCGGTCACAATGTTTGCGGTTTGTCAACTCCTGCGCCAATTTTAACCATCGAGTAACGGCAGTTAACGTCAGAGAGTTTTACAAAACCAGTGAAAATTATGGCTGGAAAGAAGTTGTTTACTGCTGAAGTTTTAGTCCGTGGTTACCTGGGCTGGATGTCAAAATTGGCACATCACTTGGGAGGGGCAAACATTCCGCCAGCCCTCCTTCGGTTCAGGAAAACCCAGGTAAGTTCCGGGCTGCCACGCAGGGGCTTTTGCCGACACCATAACAACGTGCATATGTAATGCTGGCAGGCTACGTATGCGAACAGAAAAGCTTTGTTTAACAACGCCAATTCGTCATTGACGAATCGGCTGAAAAATATAAACACGAATAAACGAATTGGCTCGGTGGCTAAAATGGCAGTGTAGTTTTTCAAACGCCGCACTCCACATGCACGCGGCCGTTACAGCGCATTTTGACGAAGAAAGAAAATGACTAATATAAATCGACCAAAACAGTAAAAATCCTGTCTCATCGACAGAAACCAAACAAAGAAAACAAAGCCAAAAACAAACACAGTATTTCAAGACAAACCAGAATCCAGAAACAAAAAAATAAGACAGAAAACAGCCAAATTTTAATTCTCGAATACACGCCAATTGTAATTGAGAAGGCGGAGCTTTGAAAAAGTGTTCTTTAAAATAATGAGGGAAATTGTGTAATCCGGACAATAAAAATGGACTGGCAAACTGTAGTTTTTAGAGTTCCACCCTACTTAGCAAATTTTCTGGTTTGCGGACTGGAAAAAACAATCGTTGTTCTCGCGCAATCTTGCAAACAATATAAAATCTGTGCATAAATCGAATTGTGTTTGGGGTAAAAATCCGTTGGATTTTGTTGGCGCTTTTTGGCTGCCAGTTTTTATCAACTTACTGCTAAACTGACTGGTAAGATTAAAAAATAATATACTGTAAACTAAATTTCTAGAGAAAACTATTTCCGGCCAGACAAAAATATTATTAAATTGAACGCTAATTAAAAACCAAAAATTGTTGACTGTTTTTTAGCCGGCATGTCAATGACAGTTTTACAAAAAAACTTCCAAATGACAATTCTCTGCTCCCGGACAAAATCAGTAAATAATAAGGAAAAATGAATTGGAATAAAAAAACGCGCTGTAACAAATTGTATATGGCAGGCGGGGGTTTTAGCGGTCTGACAAGTCAGACCTTGCGCCCACTTTCCTGCGGGTCTGACACGATTTCTTCCAGAAATCCCGCCCGACCACATACAAGTGACCGTTACAGCGCATTTTGACGAAGAAAGAAAATGACTAATATAAATCGACCAAAACAGTAAAAATCCTGTCTCATCGACAGAAACCAAACAAAGAAAACAAAGCCAAAAACAAACACAGTATTTCAAGACAAACCAGAATCCAGAAACAAAAAAATAAGACAGAAAACAGCCAAATTTTAATTCTCGAATACACGCCAATTGTAATTGAGAAGGCGGAGCTTTGAAAAAGTGTTCTTTAAAATAATGAGGGAAATTGTGTAATCCGGACAATAAAAATGGACTGGCAAACTGTAGTTTTTAGAGTTCCACCCTACTTAGCAAATTTTCTGGTTTGCGGACTGGAAAAAACAATCGTTGTTCTCGCGCAATCTTGCAAACAATATAAAATCTGTGCATAAATCGAATTGTGTTTGGGGTAAAAATCCGTTGGATTTTGTTGGCGCTTTTTGGCTGCCAGTTTTTATCAACTTACTGCTAAACTGACTGGTAAGATTAAAAAATAATATACTGTAAACTAAATTTCTAGAGAAAACTATTTCCGGCCAGACAAAAATATTATTAAATTGAACGCTAATTAAAAACCAAAAATTGTTGACTGTTTTTTAGCCGGCATGTCAATGACAGTTTTACAAAAAAACTTCCAAATGACAATTCTCTGCTCCCGGACAAAATCAGTAAATAATAAGGAAAAATGAATTGGAATAAAAAAACGCGCTGTAACAAATTGTATATGGCAGGCGGGGGTTTTAGCGGTCTGACAAGTCAGACCTTGCGCCCACTTTCCTGCGGGTCTGACACGATTTCTTCCAGAAATCCCGCCCGACCACATACAAGTGACCGTTAGCCATAATTTTAAAGACATAGACAGCAAATGAAAACAATCAGTATTGATAGCACTTTTATTCCAGAGCTCAATTATAAGCTTATGGTTGGGCGCGAAAAAGAACTTGATTTGTTGAGAGAATCAGTAATTGTTAATCAAGATAGAATTGTTGCTATATCTGGGAATAATGCAACTGGCAAAACATCGTTATGTAGAGTTTTTTTAAATAAACATAAAGAATTATTTAACGACCAAGTTGAGATTATATACGTTTACCCTTATCATGAAGAACTACCAGAAATTCGGAAAGAAATAAAGCTTGTTGTGCTGGAAGATATGAGCTTCGACAATGCATTAGAAATCGTACCTAAAATAGAAACTTACCTAAAAAGCTATCCTCAAAAGCAGTTTATTCTAATCGGGGCATTTACAGATTTGTTGGAAAGATTTAATCCATCGGTTCACATTCATTTAGGAGCTTTACCAAGTTCTGAATCTTATCAACTCTTATTGAACGTTCTAGAGAATAAATTACCAGAAAAGGAACTTCTTAAAATAACTAGGTTAGCAAATGGACAACCTTATATTTTAAAACTTATAGCTCAATATTTAAACGAAAACAAATATGATTTTAAAGAAATAGTTAAACTAATAAATGAGAATTTCAGGTATCATGGAATACTTCATACGACTGGTGGAATATTACAGGAAACTAGTCGTGAATTTCAACATTTAAAAAGTGATATTAGAGTTGTAAACGAAAGTATTCTAAAAAAAATTAAGTCAAGTCCAACAGACATCTATAACCTTAATCCAAGACAGTTTGAAGAGATGGTTGCAGAACTAATGATTAATCGTGGTTATGAGGTTGACCTAACCAAAGTCACTAGAGATGGAGGGAAAGACTTAATTGTTGCCAATCATACAGACTTAGGAAATTTTATCTATTATGTTGAATGTAAGAGATATGCTCCGAATAACCCGATTGGGGTAAACCTTGTAAGGGAATTGGCTGGTACAATCTACGCTGACAGAGTTACCGCGGGAATAATGATAACGTCTTCATATTTTTCACCAGATGCAATTCAGTTCTCTGAAAATTTTAGACATCAGATTAGTCTTGTCGATTTTATTAAACTAAAAGAATGGATAAAAAACTATGGCTAACACGTGGTATAAGGCATGGCTGGGTTCGTGCGGATTCGACAAGTCGAATCTCGTCCCAACCTCAGTTTCGGTCGGACACTCAGACTCTCGTCTGACCGCCACGACCTTATACCACCACCGTTAACGGCAAGTTTGAAAAAAATAAATTAGTGGTTATCTAAATCGTTCGTTCTTTGGTTTTTCGCTCGCTTGTAAAGTTCCTGTCACAAAACTTGCAAAGTAAAGTTTGGTGCAATTGCCAATTTTCGCAGTTTGACAATTTCCCAAAACTGTTTTGCAGCCTGAATGTCTAGCACATTTTTAGGAACAGTCGGTGGTTATTTGACAGTTTGATTTCTGGGCCGGTTGCTATCTGGGCTGGAATTAAAAAAATTGGCGGACAGTTTTGTACTCGCAAGTTTTCCTCCAGCGGCATAAGTCAGGAATGGCAAAACTCACGTTTCGGCGGGGCAAACCGCCGTTGGTTACCTGCAACCCACAAGCAACTTTGACTTTTGGGGGTAAAAAAAAATTAAAATGCGATGTAGTTATTTGAAACTTTTGCTCGGAAAATGATATTTTTATACTGTTAACAAACTGACCATGAATAAAAAACCAGCCGTTAACAAATTGTACATGGCAGGCGGGGGTTTTAGCGGTCTGACAAGTCAGACCTTGCGCCCACTTTCCTGCGGGTCTGACACGATTTCTTCCAGAAATCCCGCCCGACCACATACAAGTGACCGTTAACGGCAAGTTCAAGAAAAATAAATTGGTGGTTATTTGATAAGTCTGTTCTTTGGTTTTTTGCTCGCTTGTAAAGTTGCTGTCATAAAACTTGCAAAAGATTCATTAGTGCAAGTTGCCAATTTTTGCTGTTTGACAATTACTCAAATTTATTCCGCAACCTGACTGCGCAGCTCGTTTTAGGAAAAGCCGGAGTCTCCAGCCAAGTTCTTTTTCTGCATAAAGTGTTTTTCTGTAACGAAGAAAATTGGCAGGAATAGTTGGCGAAAGCAAGTTTTTCGCCAGCGGTAAAAATCAGGAATCGTCTGGTTCACGTTTCAACAGCGCAAATCCGCAGCAGTTACCTGCAACCCACAAGCAAATATGATTTCGAAGAAAAAAAATAAAAAAAATGATGCGGTTATTTAAAACTTTCGTTCGGAAAATGATATTTTTATACTGTTAACAACTTGAACATGAATAAAAACCAGCCGTTAACAAAATACATATTTCAGCCGGGTTTGGTGGCACGCCAACTGCGGATTCTCGCATCGCAGTTCCGTGTCCTTCGGACAGGAACGCGCTCCGAAATCCGCCCCGACAACATGTACCAACCGTTACATGCAAGGTTGAAAGACAAAAAGTGCAAGAGAAAAATATGTCACCGAAATTAGAATCAAAATAATATGACCAAAATAACATTCAATATTTTATTTTTCTTGTTTGTTTGCTTAAACGTGAATGGTCAGAATGAATCTGATTATCATATTTGTAAGACAAAAACAGAATCACTTTTCTTTATTGACAACACCAAGTCGTTTGTTACAAACTATTTTGACCTTGACTCGACTAGTAGAGATTGGCTTACAATAAGCACAAAATTGTATGAAGCTAATTATGATGATTTAAATATTGCTTTCAATAAATTCTTGGAATCATTACAAAATGACGGGCAAAAAACAATAAAGAACCAAATTGAAATATGGTATAAGATTTCAGTTCTAATCAATTTCCCATATGACTTGGAACAAACGGAATTATTTGAATATTTAGAGATTGTTTCGGAATTAGAACAAACAAAAAAATTCATTGACCAATTTATTGTTGTAGACGGACAATATTGGGGAAGTTTGTCCTCGGGACAAGCTACCGAAGCATATTTTGAGATAATGGAACATTTGTTTAAAATGAGCGACAAAGAAAAATTGAAGTTCTTTAAAGACTATTATAACCTTGCATATGAAAAAGGAAAATAAAACTTTAACTAAAATAAAACCCAGCATGTAACACGGTACATATTGCAGGGCGGGGTTTGGTGGTACGCCAACTGCGGATTCTCGTTTCGCAGTTCCGTGTCCTTCGGACAGGAACGCTCTCCGAAATCCGCCCCGACAACATGTACCAACCGTTACAGCGCATTTTGACGAAGAAAGAAAATGACTAATATTAATCAACCAAAACAGTAAAAATCCAGTCGAGTAGACAGGAACCAAACAAAGAAAACAAAGCCAAAAACAAACACAGTATTTCAAGACAACCCAGAATCCAGAAACAAAAAAAAACAAGACAGAAAACAGCCAAATTTTAATTCTCGAATACACGCCAATTGTAATTGAGAAGGCGGAGCTTTGAAAAAGTGTTCTTTAAAATAATGAGGGAAATTGTGTAATCCGGACAATAAAAATGGACTGGCAAACTGTAGTTTCTAAAGTTTTACTCTATTTGACAAATTCTCTGGTTTGTGGACTGGGAAAAACAATCGTTGTTCTCGCGCAATCTTGCAAACAATATAAAATCTGTGCATAAATCAAATTGTGTTTGGGGGTAAAATCCGTTGGATTTTGTTGCTGCTTTTTGGCTATTAGTTTTATCAACTTCCTGCAAAACTGACTGGTAAGATTAAAAAATAATATACTGTAAACTAAATTTTTAGAGAAAACTATTTCCGACCAGACAAAAATATTATTAAATTGAACGCTAATTAAAAGCCAAAAATTGTTGACTGTTTTTTAGCCGGCATGTCAATGACAGTTTTACAAAAAACTTCCAAATGACAATTCTCTGCTCCCAGACAAAATCAGCAAATAATAAGGCAAAAATGAATTGGAATAAAAAAACGCGCTGTAACAAATTGTATATGGCAGGCGGGGGTTTTAGCGGTCTGACAAGTCAGACCTTGCGCCCATTTTCCTGCGGGTCTGACACTCCCGATTGCATCGGGACCGCCCGACCACATACAAGTGACCGTTACATGCAATTTTAAAAAAGACCAATGAAGCAATTTCCTAAACTGAAAGAATATTCGGACGACGAACTTATCATGATAATTTATGATGGGAAGGAACATTGGCAAAAAGAAGCAATTGTTTATGCAAAAAAACTTCTTTTAAGTCGTGGAGTGACGGATGAGTATTCCAAGGAAAGAGTAAAAGATATTAGGAAAGAAATTGCAATACTTTGGAAACAGGAATTAAAGGAAAGAGAAACAGAAAGCTACAGTATAATCGACTTAGTGTTTATGACACTTTTCTGGCCCAAATATATTTTATGGGACTGGTATTTAAAGAAAAATGGATACTACCGAATGCGAAATCAAAGACTAATTGCACTTGGAGTAGGCTTTCTAATTTATTTTGTGCCGACAGTGTATTCCATTTCTACATACGACGAATATGAAAAAGAACGAATTGCAGAAATAAATCGACAAACAGAACAAGATAGTATTGCAATTTCGAAAATTGACTGGTCAGGGCAATATTTATTTGTCGACTCTTCCTTTCACGACAGTAAAAAAGCACAATGGACAATTGATTTAGTAAAAGAGCAAGGAAATCATAAAGGAACATTAATCATAAAAAACAAAAATAGTTCAACTAATATTTCCTGTATTGGACTCATTAAAGATGACCTCATGGAGTTTTATCCAGACACAACTTACGACTTAGTAGATGGAACTAAAATCTCGTACTATGACAGGCTATTTACGTTTGGACGAGACAGTTTGGAAATATATACCAAGTGGGGAAAATTGAATCCTTATTACAGCGAGAAAAGAAAAATTGAAGAATACTTTGAAATAAAAAACAGCATGTAACACGGTACATATTGCAGGGCGGGGTTCGGTGGTACGCCAACTGCGGATTCTCGTTTCGCAGTTCCGTGTCCTTCGGACAGGAACGCTCTCCGAAATCCGCCCCGACAACATGTACCAACCGTTATGGTGCAGCGTTTGGGGGTTATGGGTTAGTATGCGAACTTGTTCTTTAAAATATTGGTTATGGTGGGTTTTCACGCCCCACACTTTTTAAGCGAGCCAATTCTGCTTTGTTGGATTGTGGGGCTGCGTTAAGCTCATGAGAGCCCGTACAAAAGCCTGTTCGGGCGGTCACAATGTTTGCGGTTTGTCAACTCCTGCGCCAATTTTAACCATCGAGTAACGGCAGTTAACGTCAGAGAGTTTTACAAAACCAGTGAAAATTATGGCTGGAAAGAAGTTGTTTACTGCTGAAGTTTTAGTCCGTGGTTACCTGGGCTGGATGTCAAAATTGGCACATCACTTGGGAGGGGCAAACATTCCGCCAGCCCTCCTTCGGTTCAGGAAAACCCAGGTAAGTTCCGGGCTGCCACGCAGGGGCTTTTGCCGACACCATAACAACGTGCATATGTAATGCTGGCAGGCTACGTATGCGAACAGAAAAGCTTTGTTTAACAACGCCAATTCGTCATTGACGAATCGGCTGAAAAATATAAACACGAATAAACGAATTGGCTCGGTGGCTAAAATGGCAGTGTAGTTTTTCAAACGCCGCACTCCACATGCACGCGGCCGTTATAGCCAATTTTAAAGAACGACATGATTAACAACTTTAAAGTAACAAACAGACAAACTTTTATTGAGTTTCTTAAACTATTACGCAAGGACTTTCTGGACAACTCTGAAAGTTGGGAAAATAAGTCACTACCTGACTTTTTAGATGCATTGAGCGCTTATGCTGAAGACATACAAGGATATTACAATAACACAAATCAAAACATAAACGCTGACACACCAGATTGGTCAACATTTGCTGATATTTTTAAAGGAGCTAAAACTTATGAGTAGCAGAAATGAACAGAAAAGAACAAATATATAATTGGCTAACAGCTGGACTTCAACAACCAGACAGTAGCTATTCGGAAATGTTTTATTATGACAAAAGAGACAACGAATTTTTCTCAATTCTCGTAACAGATTACTTAATGTTTGACAAAAACCTAAATATTGCGAAAGACACGACTACCAATTACACTAACAATAACCTTGAAATCCTAGTAGACAGAATAAAGAGAATTGAAAATAAAGACGTTACAATTATTTCTTTACCAAGACTTGGCAATTCAGTAAATGCTGACAATACAGAATTCATTTATCAACAAACAGAGAATTTTCTAAAGCTTAATTCCATTGACATTCAAACTGTAAAAATATGGGAAGTTGAAGAAAATGGAACAATTACTATTGACTTATAAAGTGAAAATGAACCTGTAAATAAAAAGCCTTGGTGGAAAATATGAAAATAAAAACTGGCTATAACAAAGTACATATTGCAGGGCGGGGTTCGGTGGTACGCCAACTGCGGATTCTCGTTTCGCAGTTCCGTGTCCTTCGGACAGGAACGCTCTTCGAAATCCGCCCCGACAACATGTACCAACCGTTAGCAACAATATTGAAGAAATGACAAATATCTACATTGACGATTCGATACACGAAAGAGGCAATTTTATTGTTAGCGGAATTGTTGTCACCGACAATGAAAATATTGATAACGACATATCTGAAAGTTTAATTAAAAATGGATATGATTCGGAGCAAGATGAATTTAAAAGCGGATTAAGTTTTAGAAAACATCCCAAAATGCTAAATGTAAGAAATGACCTTAAGAATATTTTATCATCTTCATGTAAATTAGGACTAATCATACTGCCAAATGACAAAAGACAATTTATCGGGAAAGAAACTCTCAAAGGACTAAAAACTATAATTGATTCAAACAATTATAATGATGAATTGAAAATTTTTATTGATGAAAACTATTTTAGAAACAGCGAAGTTGGCGTAAAATATGCAAAAAGTATTGGGTTACCTTCTGACAATTTGCATTTAGAAGTTGACTCTAAAAAAATTAAGGGAATTCAACTTGCAGATTTAGTAGCTCACACATGCTCGACAATGTTATTAGAACAATTAAATCTAATTGACAAAAAAGTAAAAGCTGGCGAAAATTCAGGTTATGACCCTGACCTAGAAATAGAAATAGGATTTGAATTATGGGCATCAACAAGATACAATATTCTTGGAGTTATAAATGAGGATTTTCTAAATGGTTATGGACACCCGATAAAATTAACAGAACCATTTGGACTCTACATCTCTGAGTATTGCGATGATAACTTAAGAAAAAATATCAAGGATAGATTCTCTGAAATTTATATGGGATGTATACATTAAAAATAAAAATACTGTTGCTAACACAGTACATATTGCAGGGCGGGGTTCGGTGGTACGCCAACTGCGGATTCTCGTTTCGCAGTTCCATGTCCTTCGGACAGGAACGCTCTCCGAAATCCGCCCCGACAACATGTACCAACCGTTATGCCCAAGGTTAAAAAAGACACTGCATCAATGAAAGATAATATATCAACATACGACCTGATTAAAACTTATTTCAAGATGAAATCAGAACAATTAATTGCTATTTCAAATCAAGCGATTGTTGAGCATTCTTCATTGAAAGGAAGTCATCGGGAGAACCTGATTGATATTTACCTGAAAGAAATCTTACCAAAAAGATTTGGCATTGGTAAAGGAATGGTCTACGGTGTTTTAGGAAAAAGTAAGGAATCTGACTTAGTAATTTGGGATGAGCATAATTTTCCAAGCTTAAAACTTTTAGGACACTCAATGTTTTTTATAGAATCTGTAAAATCAATAATGGAAATTAAGACCAACTGGTCAAATGACGTTTTCAATGACATTAAAACTAAAAAGATTGCAGCTTCTAAAATTTTCAGCTTACCACAGCAACCAAATATTGACCAAAGAGTCCAATTTATAGAACATAAAGTCGAAGCAATTGAGAACAACGAAAAGATAAATGTAATTTTCTCGACACCTAAAATATTACCATTCACTTCATTCATTTTCAATGGTGGCGAAAATCTTACCATCGACAATATCGATAATGATGAAATAAAAAATGTGCATACGGAATATCCAGACCTGACCATTTTTCTAAAAGCTGGAAAGGTTCTTGAAAAACAATATGTCTATGACGAAGACGATACGACAAAAGGAAATGCTTTTTTGAAATTACACAATGCAGGAGAAAATGCACTTCTAATTTTCACCTCCTTGTTGTTAGAAAAATTAATGATTAACACAAGTTTTTCGGACTATCCAATAAATTTTATAAAATATGGTCCACCTTGTTATGAGCATAAAGTTGACTTCATCGAATTTCCTGTTGAAGGACAGTTTCCAGGAGTATATTATGGAGCAAATCTAAATAATGAAGAAAAATGAATAAAACCCAGGGCATAACATTTTGTATAGTGCATAGGGCGGTTATGCTGTATTTGAGACATTTGCGCTTTCTTCAACCCCGCCGAAGCGCAGCTTCGACGGTTTGTCAAATAGCAGGTGTCAAACCTGCGCTTCGGCTACTTAGCGGTTTGACAGGGAAGTGCTTTCTAATGCCCTACGCACCATACAATTTACCGTTGTGTTTCATATTGAGAACAGGCCATATAAATAAAATAGAAACTATAATTAATAAATGATGAAAAATATCAAATACAGTATTTTTGATTTATTCTCTTACACAATACCAGGTTTAATACTTATTGCCTCATGTATTGTTAGTTTTGACATATTGAGTATTGAAAGTGAAAACTTGAAAACAATAATGGAAAAGGATAATAAAACTTTGCTAGTTGCATTAATTATTCTTCTTTCATATGTTTCAGGTTTTATAACAAATATTTTAGGGGGATTTTTTTTAAAATTAATAATACTTTTAGTAGGAAAAACAGAACCCAAAAAATCTCAGCTACCAAATTCCACAAAAATATTACTGTTAAGGGAATTTTCTCCTTCCAATTTCAACTACATTGAAAAATGGAGTTCCATGAAAAATATGTGTTCTAATTTGGCTGTTGTTATCTTAGGTTGTTCATTACTATTTCTTGCAAACAATACACTTGATGTCTTATTAAACTTATGCTTATCCCTGCCAATTATAACCTTACTACTTTTAAAATCATTTGAATTTGGTAGATGGTACATAATTGAATTAGACAATGCAGTAGATATATTGAAATTAGAAGACAACTGCGTAGAATTGTTAAAATCAAAAAACAAATAGCCAAAATGATCAGACCTTTAATTAAATCAATTACAGATATTGTTGAATATGTAGATGTTAAAATAAATGATGTTGAGATATTACCAATATGTCATACAAGTAGATGGGATAAACTAATAAATGATATTAATATAAGCGAATCTGAGTTACGTGCAAGAAAAAATGACGACTATGACGAAAAGCTACTTTTCTTTTTTTATGGTAAAGCAAAATATATTCCATCTGAGGATGTGAAAAACGAATATAAAAAGTATCCTCCATTCACACTTATTTATGATTTGAATGACAAGATTGAAGAAATACATAGATTAGTTGTATTTGACTCAGGAGGTTATAAAAGGTATAAAATTGAGATAGATTTGAAACAATTTGAAATTAAAAACTGTAGCTCGGATAAGTTAAAAAAACTGATAACTATTTTTTTTAAGAACAACGAAAATTACTTAAATGGTCAAATGACTCCTAATATCGACCCTGAGCATTTTCCTTTATGTGGAGCACTACATGAATATTGTCGATTAGGAGACGATATCAAGAATAAACGGCATGATTTAGAATACGGAGAACAAGCTATAACATTTGAAATCCAATTTACGAACTTTCATCTTCATGAAAAATTATTGACAGCAGTAATTCCTGACACCTATTTATCATCAGATAGTTCTAAAGAACAATTTGCAGCACTTTTTGGAAATAAAAAGGTTGTTCCTTTTCCAACAGATACACAAATACATTCTTATCACAATATGAGTAATACTGTGAAAGAAGAAATTGATAAACTACCTAAATAATGAAAGCAATAGGAACAATAAAACAGCTCTTTCCTGTCAATGCATTCACACCTGTAATTTTTTTAAACAAAGAAGGCAATTATTATACGCAAATCATTGATAATGGAATTATCCAAGGGTTTGAATCGATTGATATAAATAAAGATGAGCTTATCGAAACAGAATCAATGGTTGCGGTTAGGAAAGGTGGCTTTGCAATATATTGTTATACAAGAGAATGTAATTCGATATGGATTGGAACCCTATATTCATTAAAAGACAAAATGTATGAGCTTATTAATGGGGATAGTATTAATACTGTGGCTAAAGCGATTATAACATCCAAATATAAAATTCACAACCGGACTGCAGATTATATAAAGTTAAGTAACAAACTCTTTAAACAGGATAATTTAAACTGTAAATTAAGTATTCGAAATTACATTAATGTAATTGAATATGACGATAAAAACCTAGAAGCGTTCTATGATGCTTTCTCGGAGATACGTAGTCTAATTGCAAAAAAGAATAATATTGAATGGGATGACTTTATTGATATTACAGAAACAAAATTTTACGTTAACAATTTCAAAATTGAAATTGACCTGCTTTTTACAAAAACTAATTCCAAGTACGATGAAGTTGGAATAAGGCAAAGACTATTTGATACAATAGTCCACCGTGTTGATAATAAAAAGCTTAATAAGAACGTGTTTACCAACAATAAGAATTTCTTCCCCTATTTGTTAAGTACTCCTAAACGCTTATCTGTTCTTGATAAAATAGCATTCACCATAGAGGTTCCAAATGAAATAAAATATAAGTCAGAATCTGACTTCGAAAAATATGGTGATAAAATTGAAGAAAAGGAAGGTATTGATGATGAAAAGCTTAAGGAAATACTTAAACAAGCTGAATACATAAAAAAAGCCTTTCAGAATGATGAAAGAAAATATATAATTTAATCTATGATACCATGAATAATCTAAACAATATTCATAGCTTTTTATCTAATTTTTCTATAAAACAATTACAGGACGTTATTGACGATATTAAACTTGACCAAGAGGGATATGAAATATATTACATTGTAGATACTTATGACATAATGAATTATGCTCTTCCCTTTTCACAAGGAGATTTTAATGGTGATAAATCTAAAGCAACATCTCATAGAACTATCGCTTATGATACAATTTTTGACAAGAAAGCTAAAAGTAATTTAATTTTATTAGATGAATATAAGCTAGAATTATTATCATTAAAAAACCAAATCCACGATAAGCTAAAAGGTTTTCCAAGAATCAAACAAAAATTAATTCAGTTAATTCAGTCTAAAGGTATAGAAAGTGAAGAGAATTTACGAGAAGCTGCAAATATTGTTAAGAGAAATTTTGACATAATAATTGCTTTACAAATATTCGTTGAATATGGAGATAATATTTATCAACGTTTTACAAATTTACTCAATAATAATCTCACAATATTTGAATTTAATACTGGCAATAGAGAATTTGACGTTATTGCTGATAATATTTTTGATAATACTAGAACTACTAATCTAACGTCAATTATTTATGACAAATATGTTGATAAGGTGAAGTATAAACTCATCTCAATGGATACCGATTATGAACGTTTCAACTATCTTGAAAATGCTTATAGGGATATTGCGGTCATTGATAGAATTATTGGTATTACAAAAAAATTTAATGAAAAATATAGGGAAAAGAAGATTGTATTCCAATATTTATCTTCTGCACCCTATAAAACTTCCTCCTTATTTGGAATATTAAAAGACTTAGATATTGGTATTAATCATAACTTCAATCGAAATATATTTCAATGTTTCCTTTATAAAAGTTTCAAGAAATTAAATAGAGAAAGAGATTCTACTACAGAGATTATTGAGCTCTTATATAATACAATGTTGGAAAAAAGTTTTATAGAAAAAAGCATCAATATCATAGATGAAATTAATCCACGAAAGGAAAATGATTTCATAAAGAATATGAACATACTTTTGCTTGATTCAGAGAATGATATTAAAAACACTTTAATATATAATTCTTATGAGGAACATAGCAAGACCTTAAAAAATGCATTAAAACAGATTCAATCTACAAGTCAAAGAAAGATTCTTTCGAACTTTTTTAATCGTACAGATAGCTTTCTCCAAAATGATAGTTCATTGTTCTTAAATAAATTTGAATGTGCGACACTTAGTATACAAAAGTATCGTCAAACTTATTTACTGTCTAACCGTGTATTTGATAATGATGAACTTTATGAAATTAGAATTCCTTTTGGAAAAGATATCATTCGAAATACATTTCAGCATTTGCCTGTTTTACCATTTATTGGTGATGAAAATGACTATTCCGAATCAATGAATGAAATCTGCAAACTTATTACACAATCTCCAAATACTAAACATAATAAAGTAGATTTTAATACTGCGATTAAAACAATTATTCAACAATTATCTAAAAATCCAACAATAAATATTAAAGAGATTACTATTGAATTTATAATACTTAGCTATCTTAACTTAATTACGAAAACTTCAAAAACATTCGAGCTTTCTGTTAGAGAGAACTATAATAACAGTGAAAATGAATTAGTTGATGCATTAAAGGCACAGCGCTCAATTATTGCAAAAACTATGATTTCAGGTTTCCATAATAAATTAAACAATAAACTCGATATAACTGAAAGAAAAGGACAATTCCTTAAAGAAATTGATTATTTATTACTATGGTTATTAAGAAGAAATCACAATTGTAGCATGAATGAAACAAACTTAGTTTGTTCATCATGTAAATATGACGAAGTCATTACTTTTGGAGAAGAATGTATCTCCAAGTACACAAATGATGGCAGATTTTATCATGGTCTTGCATTGGCATTTCATTCTAAAGGATATGCAAAATTATTACATTGTAAAAATGAAAAAGACAATTCTTCTATAGTCATTGAATTACTGTCAAATTCTAATCAATTACTATTGAAATCCCTAGATTATTATAATAAGTCAGTAGAAAACACAAAAAATGAAACAACATTTTTATTATTAGTGAGAAATATTATCGCAATATATAACACAATAATTGACTGCAAACTAAGAAATTATCAATTATCTATCAATAAAAACGAAAACCTACTTAAAGAAGCAGAAGAATACATTCAATTGATAAAAGTAAACTTTCAAAGAATAAATGAAGATATTAGCGATTATCCTACAATAAATCACACAATAGCAGAACTATGCTATTGTGAATCAAAGCTCCATTTTGACAGAGAAGAATATAGCAAATCATTTGAAAAAGTTTCTAGTGCAACATTTGTGATTTATAATTTTGAGAATAAAAAAGAAAATATACCTGAAAATTTTTACTCGATTGTTCACGATATCAATAAACTTAGATACCAATTATTTGAGAAAATGAATATGTTATAAATACGAAACACAACATTTTGTATAAGTAATGGCAGGAAAAGTAGTTAATATAAAGGTTTGTAGCCCGCTCAAATTGCGTAGTAGTTTGACAAGAAAGTGCCACGCAATCTGCCACTACTCATACAATTTTCCGTTAACGGCAAGTTCAAGAAAAATAAATTGGTGGTTATTTGATAAGTCTGTTCTTTGGTTTTTTGCTCGCTTGTAAAGTTGCTGTCATAAAACTTGCAAAAGATTCATTAGTGCAAGTTGCCAATTTTTGCTGTTTGACAATTACTCAAATTTATTCCGCAACCTGACTGCGCAGCTCGTTTTAGGAAAAGCCGGAGTCTCCAGCCAAGTTCTTTTTCTGCATAAAGTGTTTTTCTGTAACGAAGAAAATTGGCAGGAATAGTTGGCGAAAGCAAGTTTTTCGCCAGCGGTAAAAATCAGGAATCGTCTGGTTCACGTTTCAACAGCGCAAATCCGCAGCAGTTACCTGCAACCCACAAGCAAATATGATTTCGAAGAAAAAAAATAAAAAAAATGATGCGGTTATTTAAAACTTTCGTTCGGAAAATGATATTTTTATACTGTTAACAACTTGAACATGAATAAAAACCAGCCGTTAACAAAATACATATTTCAGCCGGGTTTGGTGGCACGCCAACTGCGGATTCTCGCATCGCAGTTCCGTGTCCTTCGGACAGGAACGCGCTCCGAAATCCGCCCCGACAACATGTACCAACCGTTACAAGCCATTTTGAATTCAGAATCAGACCAATATGAATATAAACTTAAACTTTGGAGAACATTTTTTTGAAGCTGGTAATTCAAATCTTTTTTATGATTTGGGAATAACTTTTATTAGTGCGTTTTTAGGGTTATTAGCTGCATTGCTTGTAAACAGACTACTTGATAAAAAAAATCTAAATAAGGAATTAAAAAATAAGGAACAAAAATACGTATCACATTTAAAGTATCTATCCGAGTTACTTGACTCAATTTTGAAAAATTACCCTAAACAAGCAGAGAATTATAAAAAATTATCAATTGCTGTCAATGAAAATCCATTAGAAGCTCAAATACCAGTATTAAGAGCTACATATGATTTAGCAAGACTCAAAGATATGGATAGTTATGAGCTTAGGGATGCATATTTTCATTTCTTTACAGTTACGCAAGAAAGCATTGATAAATACCGAAAAATCTTTGCAAATATTGACTTCCTATTAATGTATTTTGACGATTTATTAAAGCAAAATGAAAATCATAGAAACTTCACTCACAAAGACCAATTATTTGTCAGGGACTGTGTTGAGGAAATTTCTAATCGTCTAGGTATTAGAGAAAAAAATATTCAAAAATATAATCCAGGAAACTTTCAAACAATTGCAGAATATCAATATTTGCATAAATTCAGTGCCATTTTTATTGAGTTATCGCAAAAAGAGACTGACTTTAAAACATGGAAAGAAAATTATTTACGACCGTTACATGACTCAATTTTATATGAGTTGTCTGACAATGAATTTGCAGACAGCGTTTTTATTGTGATAAAAAGAGCAGTTGGCAGATTAAGAAACATAGAATTTAATTCAATTGAATTCGCGAAAGACATGGGAAATGTTGAGAATAATATTGAAAATTCGATAAAAATATTGACCAGTACAAATAAAGAATTAAAAGAAAAAAACGGCTTGTAACAAATTGTAAATTGCATTGCGGGGTTAGTGGTGTGTCGTTCGCTGGATTCTCGTTTCGCAGTTCAGTCCTATCGGACATGAACGCTCTTCGAAATCCGCCCCGACAACATGTACCAACCGTTATGGGTAATTTTGAACAGACAGACGCATACAATATGAACCGAATAATTTTTATAGTTGGATTAATAGTTATTACCAGCAACCTCTTTGCTCAAGAGAGAAATTCTGATAAAGATATTTATCCACTACCAAAAGGTGGCATGGCAAAATTTAGGGCAAAAATTTATAACAATTTAAAATATCCTAAAGACGCATTGGAGCAGGGTATAGAGGGAACTGTTTACGTAAAATTCATGGTAGATGAAAATGGGAATGTTCCCAAAGACAGTATTTCTGTGATACACTCTTTATTTCCATCATTAGACAAAGAAGCGATTAGGTTAATATCAAAATCGCCAAAATGGTTTCCTGACATTAATGAAAATGGTCAACCTATAAAATGCTGGTTATACAATCCAATTGACTTCAAGGTTGAAAACTATAAATGAGAAAGCTAATATTAACAATATTTCTTTTCGGATTGCTTTATTCCTGTTTGGACCAGAAAGCAAATAATTCTCAAAAGCCTATTCTTGTAGCGCAAAGAGAAGCCCCAATTGGATGGATATGGCTTAATTTATACCCAGACAGCACGTTTGAATATTTATCAGGAGGGAAAAGAGAAAAAATCAAATACGCAGGTAATTATAAAATTGAATCAGACACAATAATTTTTAATTATACAGACTCCATTCCTCTCGTCGGTTCGAAAGCATTCATTTCTCATTCTGATATATTATATTTAAATGGAAGAAACAAGGAGAAACTGAATATTGTTATCAATGAAATTAAAGTGACAAAAAAATAAATTGAAGAAAAAACTACCCATAACACAGTACATATTGCAGGGCGGGGTTTGGTGGTACGCCAACTGCGGATTCTCGTTTCGCAGTTCCTTGTCCTTCGGACAGGAACGCTCTCCGAAATCCGCCCCGACAACATGTACCAACCGTTAACGCTAATATTAGAACTCAATTAAGATAAAAACCATGAAAAACTATCTAAGATTCATTTTTCTTTTGACAATTACACTCACAATTAAAAGTTCATTCGGACAAGTAAGCCTTTCATCATATTCACTTCAGGCTATTGGTATAAGTACCGACAATAACAAAAAAATAAGTGGTGAATTGAAAGCTTTTCTAAACAGAGATTCTGAAGATATAATACTTGAACCGACCATCATGTATAATTTTAAACAACATGACTATCACCAATTTTCAATTGGACTTGGTTTTAGCGCATGCCCGTTTAGAGAAATTGATGGAGCAAATGGATTAACAATTCCACTTCAACTAGAAATTAGTCCGATTGAGAATGTAAAAAACTTCTCTGTCTTGATGGAATTAACTCCTCAAATAGGTGATAATTTTTCATCTGACATTCGGACACTTTGGGGAATACGATATAGATTTAAATAAAAATACTAGCGTTAACAAAGTACATATTGCAGGGCGGGGTTTGGTGGTACGCCAACTACGGATTCTCGTTTCGCAGTTCCGTGTCCTTCGGACAGGAACGCTCTCCGAAATCCGCCCCGACAACATGTACCAACCGTTAACGGCAAGTTTAAGAAAATAAAATTGGTGGTTATCTAAATCGTTCGTTCTTTGGTTTTTCGCTCGCTTGTAAAGTTGCTGTCACAAAACTTGCAAAGTAAAGTTTGGTGCAGTTGCCAATTTTTGCAATTTGACAATTTGTAAAACTGTTTTACAGCCTGACTGTCCAGCACATTTTTAGGAATAGTCGGTGGTTATTTGACAGTTTGGGTTTTGGCTATTTTGTACCGGACAGGAAATAAAAAATTGGCAGGACTGTTCCGGTTCTGGCAAGTTTTCCGCCAGCGGCATAATTTAGGAATGGTGAAGCTCACGTTTCAACTTCCTAATCGGCAGCGGTTAATTGCAACCCACAAGCAACTTTGACTTTTGAGGGCTAAAAAAAATTAAGAAGCGAGTTCGTTATTTGAAACTTTTGTTTAAAAAATGATATTTTTATACTGTTAACAACTTGACCATGAATGAAAAACCAGCCGTTAACAATTTGTACATGGCAGGCGGGGTCTTCAGCGGTCTGACAAGTCAGACCTTGCGCCCATTTTCCTGCGGGTCTGACACTCCCGATTGCATCGGGACCGCCCGACCACATACAAGTGACCGTTATGCGCAAATTTGAAAACGAATGAAACTCACTCTACAAATATTGATTTACTTGATTCTCGCTATCGGATGCTCCGCAGCAACAAATGATTTTAAATCTGACAAGACAATCAATAAAATCTTTAATAAAGACGAAATTAAGGATTTGGAGACATTGGTCAATTTCTTTGAAAATCAAATATGCTTAGGGCAAAACATTGACACACAAAATAAACAGGATTGCTATGAAAGATTCTTTAACCATATGGTTCAGTGTGAAAAGACAGGAGAAGTAATCTTAAATATTTCATTTGACGAACAAAAAAATATTTACAATAAAATCTCCAAATCAACCTTTAATCAAATTTGGGCGTTCGGAAAAACTTGGGAATATAATAGCACAGACACTTTAAAATACCTGTATTTTAATGAAAAGGGAAAGTATATTAAGTTTCTAAAGGAGTTTGGCCAGGACAATAAATTTGTAAAAGGTTATTATGACACGTTTGAATTAATCGGTGATATTTCGCCGTCAATGTTTGCCGAAATAATAATGAGATATAAAGAATTTGACATTTCGGATGCCAGATTCAGACTTTTGTTGGCAATACACTATTTGACAGTCAATGACGACTATGAGCGAAAAGAAAAATATTAAAAATCAGCGCATAACACAGTACATATTGCAGGGCGGGGTTTGGTGGTACGCCAACTGCGGATTCTCGTTTCGCAGTTCCGTGTCCTTCGGACAGGAACGCTCTCCGAAATCCGCCCCGACAACATGTACCAACCGTTACCAGCAATTTTAAAATGACAGCAAACGAGATAATAAATACATTAGAAAACTCATACATAAATTCCAGTTTGATTTATGAAAAAATGTTCGCGCATTTTGTAAATCTTACTGGTTTTGGATTTCAAATAATAACTGTAAAACAAGGAAGTCCAATATATCGAGCCAGATACACTAATACAGTTGAACCTTTTCGTCATTTATCAGAAATGTCATATCCTCAAAAATCGCATGTAAAATTCTTCTCAAGACTAAATAGACCTTGTCAAAATATGTTTTATGCAAGTGAATCAGAGAGTGCATGCCTGACAGAGATGTTACCATTTTGGTTTACCGAATTTGACACAAATGATAAAATAACAGTTACTCTCGGGAAATGGATTGTTAGAGAAGATATTCGATTGTTAATCATTCCTGACACTAAAAATAAAAATGAAAAAAATAAAAAGATTCTAAGCCAGTTGCATCCGAGCGAAATTGAATTCTGGGATTATATTTCGAACAAATTTAAGACTTCAACAAAAGATGATGAAAATATTTATGAGTTCACCGCTGCTTTTGGAAATGCGCTTTGGTTAAATGCAGACATGCAAGATGCTAGAGTAAATGGGTTCATTTACAGCAGCGTTCAATCAAAAGAAAATTTAAATTTAGCATTGAGTGTAGAGACAATTGATAATGATTTCCTCGTGCCTTCCGAGTTCTTAAAATTAAATATTTTGAGAACTGGCTATAACAAAGTAGGACTGCCAACTTACAAAGAGATTGATGAACGAACACGAGGATTAATAGATTTAAATATTGGACAAATTGACTGGATATGAAAAATAAAAAAACTGCTGGTAACAATGTGTAAATTTTATAGCGGGTTCGGTGGTGTGCGAGGGGCAGATTCTCGCATCAATTTCCGTCCTGCCGGACTAGAAATCACTCCGAGAATCCGCTACAAAAACTTACACCAACCGTTATATGCCAGCTTGAAAAAAAGAACAGATGAAATAAATTTATGCAATCAAAAAGATAAATATTATATAAGCCAACGCACAAAGCAAGAGTGTTCCAGCCCGTTACACAATCAGAACCTCGCTTCCACACACTTGCTTTCCTCGCCAGAAGAAATGAAGGTATCGCATAATATAAATTATAAAACTAGCCTATTATGAGAGTTACAAGACTAAATATCAAAAACTTCAGAGGAATAAGTTCAGCTGAAGTATATTTTTCAGACCATGTTGTTTTAATAGGTGATAATAATACAGGTAAATCTACAATATTTGAAGCACTCGATTTGACCTTAGGACCAGATAGAGTGAATCGCAAACCAGTTGTTGATGAGCATGATTTTTATAATGGAAAATATATTTCAGATGATGAAAATGAAAATCCAATAATAGATATTGAAGCGGTAATTACCAATTTATCATTAGACCAACAAATTCATTTTAAGGACTATATTGAATGGTGGAATGTTGATAAAAATAAATTACATGATACTCCTCCCCCAAAATCGGTTGACAAAGAAAATATTATCGCAGCTCTTAGAGTATCTTTTATTGGACAATATGATGAAGATGAAGATGATTTTGTTGGTACAACTTACTTTTCTAGGTCAATTGAGGAAAGCGACAGACCACTGTCATTTTCGAAAAAAGACAAACAAAAATGTGGTTTTCTTTACTTAAGAACTTTACGAACGGGTTCTCGAGCTTTAAGTTTAGAAAAAGGAAGCTTGTTAGATATCATATTGAGATTAAAGGATTCTCGCCCACAAATGTGGGAAAAAACGATAGACGAGCTGGATAAATTTCATGTTGCTGCAGACCCTGAATTAGGTATTTCAGGAATACTAGAGAGTATTGAAACTGCAATTAAAAAATTTGTACCAAAAGAATGGGGGATTTCACCACATCTTAAAGTTTCAAATTTAACAAGAGAGCATCTGAGAAAGGTAATAACCGCTTTTATCGCCACTGGGTCTGGCCAACATTCGGCACCATTTTATAGACAAGGAACTGGCACTATTAATATTCTTGTTCTAGCATTATTATCTCAAATTGCAGAAGAAAAGCAGAATGTAATATTTGCAATGGAGGAACCAGAAATTGCAATTCCACCATATACCCAGAAACATATTATTCATGAAATAAAAAAGCTTTCATCACAATCTTTATTTTCTACTCATTCTCCATATGTTATTGAAGAATTCGATATATCTCAAACTGTTGTACTATCAAGGGATGATAGTGGTATTTTAAAACAATCGGAAATCAAATTACCAGAAGGAATTAAATTAAAAACATATAGACAGGAATTTCGTCAAAGATTTAGCGAAGGGCTTTTAGCAAGAAGAATAATAATTGCAGAAGGACATACGGAGACTACTTCTTTACCAGCTGTTGCACGCAGACTTTCTGAGTTAAATCCACAAAAATACTCGTCTCTTGAAGCATTGGGAGTATGCATAATTGATGCAGGTAGTGAAAACAAAATTGTGGCTCTAGCCAAATTATATAATAGTCTTGGTAAAAGAGTTTTTGCTCTATGCGATAAGCAAGGCGATGATGCCAAGAAATCAATCGAAAAGAATGTTGAGAGATTATTTATGCATTCAGAAAAAGGATTCGAGAATCTTGTTTTAAAGAATACAACCACTGAGGCAATGGAAAGATTCAGTGAATTAATAGATTGGCCTTCTCATATACTTAAAAAATATCCAGACCCAAATGATGATATCAAAAAAGCCTTATTAAAATATTTTTTATGGGCTAAAGGTAATTGGGGAATTGCTGATTTTCTTTCACAGTGTCAAGAATCTGAAATTCCTACATGGCTTTGTGATGTTTGTATTGAAATTAAGAATTTATACGAATTGTCACCTGAAATATAAAATTATCATGTCAAGTGAAAAATTCATATTGTCTAAAGAGCAAAAAGGAATACTTGATAATTTCAGTAATCAGCTTATAATCGGTGGCCCTGGTTCCGGGAAAACAACAATTTCAATTCTAAAGGCAGGACAATGGGTTGAGAAACTAAGGGATAACCAGAATATCCTTTTCTTAAGTTTTGCAAGAGCTACTGTTTCAAGAGTTATTGAAGCTATTGATGAACAATCATTATTGTCGAGAGAAATAAAAAAGAGAATTCACGTTGATACATATCATGCTTTTTTTTGGAAGATTATTAAAACTCATGGCTATTTATTAGGTCTCCCAAGGAAATTATCCATATTAACTCCTGCTAACGAAGCAATCGCATTATCGAATATTAGAAACTCATACGGTAAAATTAAAGATTTAAGCAATAAAGAGATTAAAGAAAAAAAACAGAAGGAATATGAAGCCATAAAAAAACTTGCATTCGAAAATGGGAAAATAGCATTCGACCTTTTTGCTGAATTAACTTTCTTGCTTTTAGATGACTGCAACAAAATTCTAGAATTATTAACGACCTCATATCCCGTTGTCATTTTAGATGAGTTTCAGGACACAAATTTTGAGCAATGGAAAGTTATAAAGTGCTTTGGTAAAAAATGTACTGTCATTGCGCTGGCTGATTCCGAACAAAGAATTTTTGACTTTATTGGTGCAGACCCTCTCCGAATAAATCAATATAAAGATTATTTTGCCCCTAAAGAGTTTGATTTAAGAAATGAAAATCATCGTAGCAACGGCACTGAAATTGTCAAATTTGGGAATGATATCCTAAAAGAGGATTTTCAAGATGAATACGAAGGAATCAAACTTTTTACGTTTCCATCAAATAATAATCAGGCTTTTTCAGAACTTAAAATCAGGACAATTAAAGCACGAAAAAGACTACTAAAGCAAAAAACAGAAGGTTGGACATTAGCTATTCTTGTACCAACTAAAAAACTAATGCGGCAAGTTTCTGATAGTTTTAATGAAAAAAGTAAAAAATTACCGTCGATTTACCATCATGCAGTAATTGACATGCATGGCGCGATTTTAGCGGCTGAAGTTATCTCATTTTTGCTTCAGCCAAAGGGAAAGAATGATGATTTAGACAATTTTATTCAATTAATATGTAACTATTTTTATGGTAAAGGCGGCGATACGCCAACAAAAACAGATATTAAGGAAGCAGAATCAATTCAAAAGTCATTTGACAAATTGTATGATAAAATCAAGTCTAATCAGCAAATTCCAAAGACAAGTATATTACAGGCAATCATTACTGGGTACAACAGTTGCAGGGAATTAAAATTTACAGGAAATCCTTATGACGACTGGCTTTCTGTTAGAAATATCTTAGAAGCTTCTGGTTGTAAAAGACTTAAAAACATTGCCACAGAAGCTAAAAATATTCGACTTCTCAATAGAGGTACACAATTGAGGGAAACATTGTCTCAAAACTGGCGTGATAATGGTTTTTATAGAGATGCTCTCGACATAATTAGACAGGCTTTCATCGTTGAACATTTTTCAACTTCACAAAATCCGGAGAAAGGTGTTATCGTCATGAATATGCACAAAGCTAAAGGAAAACAATTTGACGAGGTGATTATATTTGAAGGCTGGCCCAAATGGTTTAGAAGGGAAATAGTTAGTAATCCAGACAGAATAGTAATTGGAAATAAAAAAGGTGGCGATATGACAAAGTTCAAATATAACTTAAGAGTGAGCGTTACTAGAGCAAAATTAAGAACAACCATAATGACTCCTGCAGATGACCCTTGTGTTTTATTCCTTTAAAAATTAAAATATGATTGATAAACTTTATCTTAGGCTCATCATCCCTTCGCTTTCAGGCATATTGGCAAAACGCACAAAGCCAACGCTAATCCAAATTTTGCCCAAAAGCCTTGCAGCCCTTCACGCTCCGACGCAGACACAAAACAAATATTGTAGTAAAATTGAAAATAATGAATACAAAACATGATAAAAGCCGGGCATATAACACGGTACATATTGCAGGGCGGGGTTCGGTGGTTCGCCAACTGCGGATTCTCGCATCGCAGTTCCGTGTCCTTCGGACAGGAACGCTCTCCGAAATCCGCCCCGACAACATGTACCAACCGTTAACGGCAAGTTTGAAAAAAATAAATTGGTGGTTATCTAAATCGTTCGTTCTTTGGTTTTTCGCTCGCTTGTAAAGTTGCTGTCACAAAACTTGCAAAGTAAAGTTTGGTGCAATTGCCAATCTTCGCAGTTTGACAATTTCCCAAAACTGTTTTGCAGCCTGAATGTCTAGCACATTTTTAGGAACAGTCGGTGGTTATTTGACAGTTTGATTTCTGGGCCGGTTGCTATCTGGGCTGGAATTAAAAAAATTGGCGGACAGTTTTGTACTCACAAGTTTTCCTCCAGCGGCATAAGTCAGGAATGGCAAAACTCACGTTTCGGTGGGGCAAACTGCCATTGGTTACCTGCAACCCACAAGCAACTTTGACTTTTTGGGGTAAAAAAAAATTAAAATGCGATGTCGTTATTTGAAACTTTTGCTCGGAAAATGATATTTTTATACTGTTAACAAACTGACCATGAATAAAAAACCAGCCGTTAACAAATTGTACATGGCAGGCGGGGGTTTTAGCGGTCTGACAAGTCAGACCTTGCGCCCACTTTCCTGCGGGTCTGACACTCCCGATTGCATCGGGACCGCCCGACCACATACAAGTGACCGTTACCGCAAATTTTAGACGCAACTATTCTCAATGTAAAAACATCATAGAAATAAAAACTAAAATGAAAAAGTTAATAATCCTAAGTTTTGTTTTTCTCGTTTTGAGTTGTGAAAAAGACAATATTAAGTCAATTAATGATATTGAAGTGCAGCTTGACCTTTTAGATGACGGTTACAATTCGTCTCGAACGTTCAGCTATGGGGAAGATTTGATATTTAAATACACAGAAACAAATAAAACTTCAGATACAATTTTTTACTACGGAACACATTGCCCAACCTTTCATTTTAAAGTTTATGACGAAAATGACAACTTAATAGGAGACCCCATACCAAGCAATTGGGGATGTACAGCCATCCTTCTATTGTTGAATATTGCCCCTAAAGAAACAATAGAATCTGACATTAATTGGTTCAATGACACAACTAATGCCCCACTTCCAATTGGTAGGTATAAGTTGAAATTTGAAAATACTATTGACATTCCAGAGATTAATGAATCTAAAAAATATAACTTAATAATTGATTTCAAAGTTGAATAACAACTATACCCTGAAATAAAGGATTGGGGTAAAACAAAATAACCAAGATTTTTAGCAAGCAAAAATTTGTTTTGCCCTCGGACAAAATCAGCAATAAATACAAGGTAAAAAAAGAAAGATTGAAGAAAAAAACTTGCGGTAACACGTGGTATAAGTCATGGCTGGGTTTGTGCGGATTCGACAAGTCGAATCTCGTCCCAACCTCAGTTTCGGTCGGACTGGTCAGACTCTCGTCTGACCGCCACGACCTCATACCACCACCGTTACATGCCATAGAAATGCTACGAAACAACTAACAACATGGAACTTACAGATTTTCCTGAAATATTAAATCCGTTGTACAAAATGAATAATCCAAATGACATTATCATTTTGCAAGAAGGAGATTATATTTTAAAATGGAAAGATCATACATTTTCAAGTAAAGGATTTCTTTATTTTCAATGGTTGCCAAGATTAAGTGTTCAATTCAAAGGGAAATTGGAAGACGATTTTAGCTATTCTTGGTGGCGTCCTTTAGAAAGTAATATTAGTGTTGAAATATCCTTGCCGCTGTTCAACTTTAACTCAAAAGGAATAATATATAAACTCAGAGAGTTTGAAGATTATAATATTGTATGCCAACTTCCACCAGAGATTATTTTAGGTAATACTAAAAAAACAGCCGATTGTGTAAGATTTGAGATATCAAATCTACTTGATTTATATGGAAGTCCTGTCAGATCCAAAAATTCAGCAGTAAAAAATAGACTAATATTTAGAAATTCAGACTCTGAGATTATTATAGATAAATCTCCAGATTCGATCATGATTAAGCCTAAGCTTAGAGAAACAGGCGGCTATCAACTATTATATACTGGAAAACTTAAATTGCTTAACAATAAAAAAATATCATACAAAAAGACTAAAGATATCATTGACTCATTCTCCTACTTTCTATTATTTATTAATGGTCGCAGATGCTTCCCTTTATTTCCAACTGCACTAAATAATGATGGTGAAAAGATTTGGTCTCTTTTCTCGCCTTCGTTCAACGATCCTTACAAAGGAGTTTTTAGCTGGGTATCAGACCAACCAAATAATGGAATAGAAATAATGTGGACTAAATTCAATGTAATTTGGCAACATCCTGATGATCGAGATTCATTGAGGACAATTCTTCATTGGTATACAGAATCAAACTCGAATACGGCATTTAATGAAGGCTCTATTGTATTGCTCCAAAATGCACTTGAATTATTATTCCATTGGTTAATTGTAGAGAAACTTAAGTATGTAAATCCAAACGAAGCTGAGAATTTATCTGCAACATCAAAAGTGAACTTTTTACTTTCGCATTTTTCTATAAAAAATGAAATCCCGACAGAATTTGATTCACTTGATAAATATGCGAAACAAAATAACATTGTCAACGGACCTGAAGCATTTACGAGAATAAGAAATCATATTGTACATCCAAGTTCAAAAAAACGCAAAGCATTAAAAGAGATTGAATCAAAAGCAAAAACAGAAGCATTACATTTAGGTATTTGGTATGTTGAGATGATTTTATTAAGACTTTTTGAGTTTAAAGGGAATTATATTAATAGATGTAAAGCAATCAAACATAAAGACAAATATGAGGAAATTAAATAATAACTACGGCATGTAACATTTTGTATAGTTAACTGTGGGCGCAGTGGTAGTTTCAGCGTCCCCCACACGCCTCAAAGCGGTGTGTATGCGGAAAGGAAACCGCCCGGAAAACCACAGCTAACCATACAATTTACCGTTAACGGCAAGTTTGAAAAAAATAAATTGGTGGTTATCTAAATCGTTCGTTCTTTGGTTTTTTGCTCGCTTGTAAAGTTGCTGTCACAAAACTTGCAAAGTAAAGTTTGGTGCAATTGCCAATCTTCGCAGTTTGACAATTTCCCAAAACTGTTTTGCAGCCTGAATGTCTAGCACATTTTTAGGAACAGTCGGTGGTTATTTGACAGTTTGATTTCTGGGCCGGTTGCTATCTGGGCTGGAATTAAAAAAATTGGCGGACAGTTTTGTACTCACAAGTTTTCCTCCAGCGGCATAAGTCAGGAATGGCAAAACTCACGTTTCGGTGGGGCAAACTGCCATTGGTTACCTGCAACCCACAAGCAACTTTGACTTTTTGGGGTAAAAAAAAATTAAAATGCGATGTCGTTATTTGAAACTTTTGCTCGGAAAATGATATTTTTATACTGTTAACAAACTGACCATGAATAAAAAACCAGCCGTTAACAAATTGTACATGGCAGGCGGGGGTTTTAGCGGTCTGACAAGTCAGACCTTGCGCCCACTTTCCTGCGGGTCTGACACTCCCGATTGCATCGGGACCGCCCGACCACATACAAGTGGCCGTTATGGTGCAGCGTTTGGGGGTTATGGGTTAGTATGCGAACTTGTTCTTTAAAATATTGGTTATGGTGGGTTTTCACGCCCCACACTTTTTAAGCGAGCCAATTCTGCTTTGTTGGATTGTGGGGCTGCGTTAAGCTCATGAGAGCCCGTACAAAAGCCTGTTCGGGCGGTCACAATGTTTGCGGTTTGTCAACTCCTGCGCCAATTTTAACCATCGAGTAACGGCAGTTAACGTCAGAGAGTTTTACAAAACCAGTGAAAATTATGGCTGGAAAGAAGTTGTTTACTGCTGAAGTTTTAGTCCGTGGTTACCTGGGCTGGATGTCAAAATTGGCACATCACTTGGGAGGGGCAAACATTCCGCCAGCCCTCCTTCGGTTCAGGAAAACCCAGGTAAGTTCCGGGCTGCCACGCAGGGGCTTTTGCCGACACCATAACAACGTGCATATGTAATGCTGGCAGGCTACGTATGCGAACAGAAAAGCTTTGTTTAACAACGCCAATTCGTCATTGACGAATCGGCTGAAAAATATAAACACGAATAAACGAATTGGCTCGGTGGCTAAAATGGCAGTGTAGTTTTTCAAACGCCGCACTCCACATGCACGCGGCCGTTAGCATTAATTTTAAAAGAATGAAACAAACGCTCATAATATTAGTTTTAATCTTCACTTATCATTTAAACTGTTTTAGTCAAAACACAGTTGACTATAAAAATTTACTTATTGAGGCAGAAAAATTGGGAGGAGACAATGAATATGGACAACTTTCAAAAGCCATGATTTATCAAAACATTGAAAAATATGACTCGGCTTTAATATGTTACAATAAAGCCATTTCGCTGAGAGAAAGTCATTCAAAAGCAGACAATGAAAATAAAATAGTTTTGACATTTAACACACAAACAAATACAGGAAGTGACGACCTTTTTGCTACGGGAATGATTTACTATTATACTGCTGTAGTTTGTCATGAATTAGGAAAGCTTGATAGTGCAATGATTAATTATAAAAAAATAATCTCTGTTGACCCCGATTTTGGTGATGCATATTATCAACTAGCTTTAGTTTACTTCGACAAAGAACAATATTATTCAGCTCTCGAAGAATTAAATAAAGCAGTTAAATTAAATCCAAATGACAAACTAAATCTTTTAAATCGAGCCTATGCAAATATGCAATTGCATAATAATGACAGTGCTTTAATTGATATTAAAAAATCACTTACGATTGACCCAAACGAGCCATACTCCTATAAAATGCTTGGTGACATTTATCTTGCAAAAAAAGATACAATAAATGCATGTTTACAATGGGAAAGGGCAAAAGACTTGAATTTGGAGATTGAAGAATATTTAAAATGTAAATGCGAAAAAATAAAAAACTAATGCTAACACAGTACATATTGCAGGGCGGGGTTCGGTGGTACGCCAACTGCGGATTCTCGCATCGCAGTTCCGTGTCCTTCGGACAGGAACGCTCTCCGAAATCCGCCCCGACAACATGTACCAACCGTTACCTGCAATTTTAAAAAGGAAGTATCACAACCTTAACAGCATAAAAAAGAATGAATTATTTATTAAATATTGCGATTGATAATTATGATGGTAAATCATTTACCACATTAAACAATGCTGTACATGATGCAAAGAAATTAGAGAAAATTCTGACAGAAAATTATGACTTCGAGACAATAGATTCTTTAATTAATGAAAATGCAAGTAGAAAAAATATTATTGAAGTCTTAAACAGGATTCTCAATGAATTGACAGCTGACGATAGTTTAATAATTTATTACGCCGGACATGGAACATTGCATCCAAAGACTCAAAAAGGCTTTTGGATTCCTCAAGACGCAACAAGGGTTGTTAGCGATTTTGTGCCAAACTCAACAATAATTGACATCATCTCAGGAGTTGATGCAAAGCATATAATCCTAATCAGTGATTCATGTTTTTCTGGAACATTTTTGACTCAAACAAGAGGAACTACAAAGTATCATTATACGAAACTCAATGAAAATAAATCTCGATGGGTTTTGTCATCAGGAAGGCACGAAAATGTATCTGATGGACAGCCTGGAATTGGAAGTCCTTTTGCGGTAATATTAAATGAATTCTTAGAAAGAAATCGTAATGAAATTTTTTCCTTTGCAGAACTAGCAACAAATGTGATAAAAGGAACCGGCTCTGTTGCTAAACAACAGCCCATTTTTGCACATTTAGAGGGCGTCGGACACGAAGATGGACAATTTATTTTCAATCTTGACAAAACAATAACTCCCTCTCCCCCCGAAGATTCAGAATTATTAAAAATTGTTATTACGTATGAAACCGCGTTAAAACTAAAAGAACTTGGCTTTCCTCAATCTAGCATATTTGGATATTATAAAGACAATGGTTCTGTCGTCGTGAGGAGAAGTAATTCAGCAATTGATTTTATTTGCAGCGCATATACATATGAAGAAGTTGTCGTTTTTATCCCTGAACAAATAGAGGTTGACGAAAACACATACTTAGCGAGATTTGATGGTTACGATAAAGTTGAGTTAAGAGAAGATGGTGAGCATGAACCCGCTCAAGTAACTTTTCAACGAACTTTTGTCGAAGAAACCCCATTTATGGCACTCTGTGAATGCAAAAGAAGGATGGTTGCATTCAGCATGACAGAGGACGGATATTATAATAATTTGATTTGCTGGGGAAAAAGCCAAGCCGATTCTGCTGCATTAATGATTTTAGAATTAATAAAAGAAAAAAAGATTCAAATTGAATAAAAAAACAGCAGGTAACAATTTGTATATGGCAGGCGGGGGTTTTAGCGGTCTGACAAGTCAGACCTCGTGCCCACTTTCCTGCGGGTCTGACAGGATTTCTCTTCGAAATCCCGCCCGACCACATACAAGTGACCGTTATGCACCAATTTAAATGATGAAAAAACTTATAATAATACCGATTGCAATTTTTCTAATTTGTTGTAACCAAAATTCGGACTTGCGAAAAGCTGAAAATGAAATCAATAAAAATTTAGAGAATCATTTGATTTGCAATAACAGACAATTTTACAATGGCTTAGAAAAGTATTTTGAAAATTATTTGACACAAAATAAATTAATAAAAAATGGCGACAAGATAGAAGATGGATATTATAACTACTTAAGTTTTATAATTGAAAATGGTAGAGGAATAAACAAAATTGAGAATAATATAACAACCAAAGAATTAAAGGAAAAATTACAATGCGCAGGATATAATTTGACTCCAGAAAAGAATAATATTTTTCTTTTTGACTGCTTTGAACCGACAATCTCAAAATATAAATCAGAGTTAATAAATGAGGGAGATGAAAACGAATTAATCTATAGAATTGGAACGTCAAATCCTTCAGACGAAATGGATTTAATTGTTATAGCAAATGGACTATTAAGACAATATAAAACAGAGGACTTCAAAAGACCTGTATTGAAAAAATTTATAATACTATTTTTCTTTGTTCAACTTGAATTATAAAAAAATCGGTGCATAACACAGTACATATTGCAGGGCGGGGTTTGGTGGTTCGCCAACTGCGGATTCTCGTTTCGCAGTTCCGTGTCCTTCGGACAGGAACGCTCTCCGAAATCCGCCCCGACAACATGTACCAACCGTTACCACCCATTAAAAAAATGCACCTATGCAGATACTTGAAGACTGGAAAAATATTGTAGAGCAACACATTTCCGCAATTGAGAAATTTCTCAAAGAGACACATCAATTATATCGAGATTATTCAGAGAGAAATAAAAACAGAACTGACATTGGTTTTAATGTATTCACATTATCATCGGACTTTTATTTTAGAGAAAACTTTCATAGTGATATTATAAAAGCTTTTTTAGATCCAAGTGAAAAACATAATGAGGGCGATATTTACTTAAATATTCTCATTGACTTATTAAATAAAGTAAAAGGAGCCGAAAATAAAATATCAAAAAATGATTTTCAAAACTCAATCATTGAGAGAGAAAAGTATAGAATCGATATTCTGATAACTGATGAAAAATCTAAGAAAGCAATAATAATTGAGAATAAAATAAACAATGCCATAGACCAACAACGACAGCTGCCAAGATACGTTGAGACAATAAAAAAGGAATTTGAAATTGTTGCGATTATCTACCTGACTCTAAATTCATCAAAAAGACCAGAAAAATCAGACTGGACAGAGAATGAGCTTAATGAAATTAATCCACTTTTAAGAATTATTCCCGCATTCGATTTTGACAAAACAACGCCAAATCTATTTGATGACTGGATTACGCCATCAATTATCAACTCAAACAATATTGACAGTTCTCTTTTACTAAGACAATATGGAAACCTAATAAAATATCTTAATACCAACACAATGGATACAATATCTTTAGAGAAATTTTACAACTCATTACATGAAAATGACAATTTAAAGACAGCGATTTCTATAAAAAATATGCTAAATGATTTGCCCGAATATTTGGCTATTAGAATTGAAGATAAATATAAAAACCACTGTTCTCCATTCAAGAGTATTTGGAGATACAAACAAAGAGATACTGTTTTCGAAGCTTTTGAGATTGATGATTTATATTTAAAACTTGATATTTGGTGCGACGAAAATGGCTACACTGTACATTTTTGGAGACCCAATGTTTCAACTTATGACATTTCTAATGAGTTCAAAAATAAGTACGAAATTTTTTCTGGATTCAATATTCACAACAATGAGATTAACAATATAAAAAAGCACTTTGATATCTTTGACGAGGAAAAGCTTTTTGACTTTATAGATGAATTATTAATCATACTAAAGACAATAAAAGAAAAATAACGGGTGGTAACATTTTGTATATTTCATAGCGGGTGCAGTAGTATGCGTGGGGCGGATTCTCGCCCCGATTGTCCTTGTCCTCGCGGACAGACAATCGCGCCGTAATCCGCTACGCAACATACAATTTTCCGTTGTAGCACATTTTGAAAAAAGATGAAACGCACATATAAAATACTGTTCTGGATAACGTTGACAATTTTGGTCATTTCAAATATTTTTTGGGTTTACCAGACAATTGACAATGCAGTTGGACAGAGTTATTACAAAGTGAGTTGCGACGAATATTACAAGGACATGATTGAGTTTGAAAAAATCGTTGAGACTTATAAAACTAAAAAAGAGACTATTGATTTTCTGGACACTTATCATGTAAAATATGACAGCATTCAAAAAGGGACTAATTTTATAATAACTCTAAATTCATTCTCTATAACATTTGACAAAAACGGTAATCAGATAAGTGAACAAAACAATTGAAGACAATTAGAGAAATATTAAGCAACGATTTCGTTCAAAGAATTATTTATGGAATTGGAATTCTTTTATGGACAATTATAATGTGGAAAGAATTATTAAAATTCCCTTTCTCAAAAAGTTCATTTGGAGTTCCGTACTTGATGCTTTATCTCATTCCGACAATAATTCTTGTAATACAAATTATTATTAACACCAGACTTTTATGGTGGATAATTTGGCTGATTTTTAGTGGATACATATTAATTTCTTTAAGTCTGGTAACAATTGACTCAATCGAAAGAAGTGGAAATCATCCTAAGGCAATCAATTGGACATTCCAAGATATTTTTCAACTAATCCTTGTATTTGGACTTTTTATTGCAATTGACTGGATAATATACAGAATGAAACCAACAATGAAAATGAAAAAATAAAAAACGTGCTACAACACAGTACATATTGCAGGGCGGGGTTTGGTGGTTCGCCAACTGCGGATTCTCGTTTCGCAGTTCCGTGTCCTTCGGACAGGAACGCTCTCCGAAATCCGCCCCGACAACATGTACCAACCGTTAGCCTACATTTTGAAATAAGAAAATTAAATACAAATAGATTGAACATCAAGGTAAAAAATAAAGTAGCATTCGGTTTAATGTTTTTCTTACTTATAACATTAGGCTGTTCTGACCATAAAACAAACGATTTTCCATTAACAGAAAGGGAGATGATTGAAAATCGTGCATATGGAATGTTACTTGAGTATGCGATATTTGATAATACCAAAACTGATATTGTTAAGTCTGTATTATGTGATAGTCTTGAAGCTAATCCAGACATTGTTTTTAGGAAAACAGAAACAATTTTCCCTTCAGATACACTTCTTATGTTTGTCTCCTTTGATAAGGACAACTTTAATTCTAGTATTGACTGGAAAAATGTTTTGAATGTAAAGTTAGAAATGCAAGATAGTATCACATGGCTATCCGTGCGCTACCACATTAATGAAATAACTGCAATTATTGACTCGATAATAAAATCATCTGATAACAATGTAGATTGGGTGCTTAAACAAAGAAAGATAAAAGACATCTATGTTCCCACATTTGCATTTGTGGTAAAAGTAGAGACTTATAATTGCAAAAATGATTTCATTGAGAATGTAATAAAACTTAATAAACAGGAAAATAAATTAATGGATAGAGTCTCGAAGAAATATTATCCTGAGGAAAAAATTACAATAAGACCAATAATTGAAATAAAAACGTAGGCTAACACATTGTATATGGCAGTCGTGGGTTTTAGCGGTCTGACAAGTCAGACCTCGTGCCCACTTTCCTGCGGGTCTGACACGATTTCTTCCAGAAATCCCGCCCGATCACATACAAGTGACCGTTACAAACAATTTTAGAATAGATGCGAAAGGGAAATCTTAATCTTCGAATTTTTGGAGTCTTACTCGGCTCAATTCTGGCTTACACCGGTTGGAATGGATTTGAGATACCAACGTTGTTAATGGGGAAGACAAGCGAGATTTCGGGAAAAGTAATTGAAATATTTCCAAATAGAGAAGTACAAAGTCACAGCCGAAGAATTAAATATGTTTACTCAGTCGATGACAGCTTTTATGTTGACTTTAAAAAGCTCGGGACAAAAGATGCAAGACAAGAAATTGGAAATGACTTGAAACTTATTTATTCAATCAAAAAACCAGAAAAAAATAAAATTGAAAGACTTTATTCAAAATATGACAATTCAGACGGAGAAAGATATTATTCAACCAAAGAAAATGGTTTTATCGAATTGCAACTAATTAACGGAATCTTTAAATACAAAGAATTTGCAGAAAAAGGCGAAATAATTAATGACTTTGTCGGAGAATATAAAATCATCAATGACTCAATAAAATTTAAAAATTATGTTTTTGAGACTGATAATAAGTACAAAAATAGACCTGGACTATTTGTTTTCTCATCGGACAATGAATCTCAATTAGTTGATTTAAATACCAAAAGAACTTTCAAAAGAATTGATTAGTTTGACTGAATTAGAAATAAAAAAACTGTTTGTAACACAGTACATATTGCAGGGCGGGGTTTGGTGGTACGCCAACTGCGGATTCTCGTTTCGCAGTTCCGTGTCCTTCGGACAGGAACGCTCTCCGAAATCCACCCCGACAACATGTACCAACCGTTACAAACCATTTTAAATGGAAGCTAAATACGATATAGAAAACGACATAGAAATCGGAAAAGAAATTTTCAAAAATATTCCCAATGAGTTGAGACCACTTTGGGGTGGATTAATATTATCGAAAATAAATAAGCATATAAAAAGTGTTCCGAAAGAGGTTGTAGACTTACTTGAGATTATTGAAGCAAAGACATGGCAAAAAGCTCATGACCAATTTACTGCAATTAGAAAGTTTAATATAAACCATCAAGATTATAGACCAAAAAATTATATCTCTTTCGCTGAGAAAATTGCAAAAATAACATTCAACTCGACAGGAGCTTTAGCCCAATTTGACAATGATTCTGGGTGGCAAATACCAAGTTTAACCTTAAAAATTTGTTCGGACTTGAAACTTGACAATTTTAGAGAGGAAATCATTTCTGTTTTATTAATGTTTCATCGAAACAAAAAAATTAAAAACGACCTTGCCTTGGCGAAAGAAGTGTTCTATTATCGAATGACTGATGAAATCTTATGGAATGATTGGGACCCGATTGGAATAAATGATTCTGCTCCCAGAGATGAATATCAAGGATATGTGCCACAGATTTTTTCTGCGATAAAAAATGGAGAGAGTGCAAAAGAAATATCAAAGCGATTATTCAAAATTGAGACAGAACAAATGGGTTTACCTGGAAACAAAAAGGCTTGTTTGAGAATTGCAGACAAATTATTAGAACTGATTAAAAATGAATAAAAAACGGTTTGTAACACAGTACATATTGCAGGGCGGGGTCGGTGGTACGCCAACTGCGCCCCGAAGCTTCGGGGCTCGCATCGCAGTTCCGTGTCCTTCGGACAGGAACGCCTGCCTGCCGGCAGGCAGGCTCTCCGAAATCCGCCCCGACAACATGTACCAAACGTTATGCAAAATATTAATAAACATCAGTGACTAAATTAAAACTACTTTTTATAACAGCTGTATTTCTTTTCTCAAACTGTTCAAATGGACAAAACTCCAAAACCGAGATGGCATTGTATAACGTCGGATTAGGTTCTGTTTTTTGTGGAATTGGCGCATTAATTAATAAAAAGCCGAATGAACGTTGGGACAAAGTTCTTTTGAAAGGAATGGGACAAGGTGCTCTTGGAGGTTACTTTATTTACGAAAGCAAAAATTTGATTGGAAAAATTGAGCAAAAAAATGCTCTTAAATATAGTTGGTATGGAAAATTTGTCAATTCAGCAGGGACTTCCATTATTGAAAATGCATCATCTAATAGAAATTTTTGGGAAAAATGGCATTTGAATATTGGGTTCAACAGATTTGAATTTTGCACAAAAGATAAATTCAAAGTTAAATATAAAATCATGCCAGTATCTTTAATTCTAACAACAGCTGTTGCATTTAATGCAAAATTTGAGTTAAAAAGAAGTTTACAAACTGGAGAATTTATATTCTCAACAGATGACCCAAGCTTTAACTCCAAAGCAGGTACATATGGAAATATAACCGTCTTTTCAAATCAACAACTAGACAATTATAGCTTTTACTCTCACGAGATAATACATATATACCAATACTATGATTACAACTTTGTGAACACATATTTGAATAAACCAATTGATAGTTGGACTACTAAATCAAAAACATTTAAGAAAATAAATAATCTTATATACTTTGATTTGCAAGGAGCAATATTAAGACCATTATACTTAATAGAAAATATAAATCGAAATTGCTATTATGATAATTTTTTCGAATATGAGGCAGGATTTTATTCAAACACAATAAATTGTAATTAAAATACTTTGCATAACACGTGGTATAAGGCATGGCTGGGTTTGTGCGGATTCGACAAGTCGAATCTCGTCTCAACCTTAGTTTCGGTCGGACTGGTCAGACTCTCGCCTGACCGCCACGACCTCATACCACCACCGTTAACGCCAAGTTTGTGTCGTCCTAAAATATGTCTACACTAAATAAGTAGATATGTATAAAAACGATGGAGTAACACGACGTTACAGCGAGAGTTTCAAACTCAAAATTTTAGCCGAACTTAGTACGGGTAAATACTCAAAACGACAACTATCCCGAATTTATGGGATTCAGTCAAGCACAATCAATGAATGGGTACGAAAGTACGACCGCAAAGATTTAATGAATACGCGTATTATGGTACAAACAAAAGATGAAATCAGCCGCTTAAAAGCTTTACAGAAAGAAGTAGAACAACTGAAAGAGTTGCTGATTAAAAAGGATTTGGATAGGCTTGTTTTAGATTCTTACCTGGAGGTTGCTGCCGAAAACTTAGGGTACAAAAGTGTTGAGGAACTAAAAAAAAACTTAAACATCAAGCCCTGATGAAAGCGACCTCAAAAACAAAACAAACGGGAATAGCAAGCATATCGGAAGTATGTGCTTGCTTCCATCTTAAACGCGATGCATTCTATAAATACATTAAGCGGTGGGAACGTTGCAAGTCGCTTGAATCGCAGGTAATACAGCTTGTAAAAGAAGAGCGAAAAGAGCAGCCTAGAGTTGGCGTACGCAAGCTACATGAAACACTGCAACCTGCTTTTAACACTAAACAAATTAAACTCGGAAGGGACTCTCTGTTTAATATACTCAGAGCGAATAATATGTTGGTGAAACGGAAAAGGGCGTATGCTAAAACAACCAATTCATATCACCATTTCCATAAATACAACAATCTTATCAAGGAGTTGGAAATCACAAAACCAAACCAGGTATGGTTTTCTGATATTACATACATCAGAACCGTAAAAGGCTTTTGTTATTTAGCGCTGATTACAGACTTGTATTCACGGAAAATAATCGGACACGACATCAGCGATAGCCTGGAGCTGTCGGGATGCCTACGGGCCCTCAAAAAGGCCCTGTGGCATACAAGACCAGCGGCCGGGCTTATACATCACTCCGACAGAGGGGTGCAGTATTGCAGCCATATGTATGTAAATGAGTTAAAAAGAAAAGGAATAAACATAAGTATGACAGAAGAAAATCACTGCTACGAAAATGCATTTACTGAAAGAGTTAACGGCATTTTGAAAGACGAGTTTTACCTCGACCAATGCTTCTTTTCAACTGCACATGCTAAACGTGCTACAAAAAATGCTATTAAACTATATAATAATAAAAGGCTTCATATATCTTTAGGGTACAAAACACCAAACGCGGTGTTTCAAAATGTAGCGTAAAAACAATGTTTAACCTGTAGCCGTATTCTAGGACTAGACAGCTTGAAAACGACATGCAAACATTGAAAAATATAGTACAGAAAAAGATTATTAAGATTCAAAGGCTTGATTCGGAGGCTGATTATGAATTGTATAGTCCGAATGCAATTGTTTTTACTATATCTGATTTTAACAATAAACTTGTACTTTCAATTGTTAACAATGGGATTTCTTGCGATATAAAAGCAATGACAGACAAGGAGATAGAAAATGAATTTGGATTAGAGTTTAATGAACACATTCTTAATGACTTAAAAACAGATGACGAACTTAATCATTTTCTAAATGAGAAGATTACGGATATAAAAGTCGCTCAATTTCTTCAAACCGAGATTAAAGGTGAAAATTTTGTAATTAAGCAAGAAAAATATGCTGGTTTAAAAATTGTGACTAAAAATCATAAATTACTGTTTTACAACAATTATGGTGGTTGGATTGACATTGACGATAGTATTGTGGAATTACCAAATCCTGACAGATGGCAATGGACAAATTAAATTTTATAACAGAAACATATGATGCGATTGAAAATAAACTGACAGAAAAGTTACTGCCTGACAATTTCCATAAGGTTGGTAGTAAAAATCACTCTGAATCATTTGGTTCAAAATATACAGTCTGGAAAAATTTCAAGAAATTGGTTGCAATAAGATTGATTTGGGATGGAAAAGATTCTTGGTTTATAATTGAAGAATCACCGTTCACAAAAGAAACAGAACCGAATTCATGGGCAGACATAGTAATTGTACCTTTTGATAACTCGAAAATAGGGACGAAATATAAACAACAGATAATTAACGACTTGATGAATAATGTTAAATAAAAGCCTACCCCTAACAAATTGTAAATTGCATTGCGGGGTTCGTGGTGTGTCGTTCGCTGGATTCTCGCAACATCGTTCCGTCCTGCCGGACAGGAACGCTCTCCGAAATCCGCAACGACAACTTACAAGTGACCGTTATGCACAAGTTTGACTTAGAAGAAACTAACAAAATAATAGATGGAAATAAACTTGAAATTAAGAAGTGAAATTTTGGAATATTCTCTCAATATTGAGAAAGAAATAAATAATCTGTTGCTTCTTTTTCTAGGAATTTATACGGATTACAAAAGCACAAGACTATTTGGGAATAAACCCAACATATCATTCAAAAATAAAATAGACTTATTATTCGATTTGCAGATTTTATCTAAAGAAGAAAATTACAATTTCGAATTATTAATGAATTTTAGAAACAAGTTCTTACATGACATTGAATGTAATTCTTTTAGCCAAGTATTGACTCAATTTGACAATGGAATAAGAAATAAATTTAAAACTTATTTTATAGGAGATGAGAGTATAGACAATGAAACAGATTGCTTAAATGCTTTTCAGAGATTATTTTTAAAAAACCTTAAAGTACTACAGAGTAAAATAGAAACAAAAAGAAAGTTAATTGATTCGAAATTGGGATTATTAAGTGTACAAAATGAGCAAATGCTTTGCCAAATAGATTTCTTCTTTGATTTAATTAATGACTTGTACCTTTCATTAGAAAAAGTAAATATGGAAGATGAAAAAGTAAAGAAATTGACTGATGAAGTATTTAAAGTTTGCCAAAAGAATGTAAAAAGATATTCAACTGATGCTAAATTTCTGTCACTAAAAAAGAAAAGAGAGGAATTACTATCAAATCCAGAGTTCCAAAAGGAATTCTGGAATATTGCGAATTTAGATACTCTAAACGAAAAGATAAGAGTATTCAATGATCGAAAAAATTAAAAACCAGTGCATAACACAGTACATATTGCAAGGCGGGGTTCGGTGATACGCCAACTACGGATTCTCGCATCGCAGTTCCGTGTCCTTCGGACAGGAACGCTCTTCGAAATCCGCCCCGACAACATGTACCAACCGTTATGTAGCAATTTAAAAGAAGAACATGGCAGCATATAATTGGGAAAAAATAATGGACATGAAAACTGATTCTCAACTGGAGGAAATCATAAAAGAAAATCCTGACAGTTTGGACAGTGAGGCAATTTTGGCTGCCGAAAACGAAATCAAAAAGAGAAAAGAAAATCAATCATTTAATATTGAACCTGAATTCCCAGAAAAACCAATTCCTGACGAGAGAAAACAATCGACAAAAAAATCATTAATCAGCTTTGTATTATTTATCGCCGCTTTTTACTTCATCTTCAAGTGGAACTTACAATATATCCTCGTACTTACAGTAGTTATTTTAATTCATGAACTCGGTCATTTCTTTGCAATGAGATTTTATAATACAAAGACTTGAATATATTTTTCATACCATTAATCGGAGCACTTGCGTCTGGACAAAAAGATGAAATTTCACAAAAACAAAAAATAATAATCTCACTCGCTGGACCATTACCAGGAGTATTAATTGGCTCTTGTTTAATTGGGTTAAGTTTTGTAACCCAAAACGATTTTTTATGGAGAACTGGGGAAATATTCGTATTTCTAAATTTGTTTAACCTGTTACCAGTGTTGCCTTTAGACGGCGGACAGATTATAAAAAGTTTGTTTTTCCAAAGAAATGAGAAAATAAATATTGTTTTCATCTGGATTTCAATAATCGTGATAGCTCTGATTGCATTAAAACTGGAATCATACATTTTATTAGTAATTCCATTTTTTCTTTTCATGCAAATTAAAAGCCAGACAGAAATGAGGAATTTTAAAGTGTATATAAAAAATAAAGGATTTGATATTGACAGAGACTTTGCTGATTTATCAAATGAGGAATATTGGACACTTCGGGACGAAATTGCATTGAATATCAAAGTCATTTCTAACATGGTGGAACCTAAACGATATTTTCCAATCCCGGCAGAAAATCAAGTAATTAATGTAATGAAACAGGTGGTTCAAAAGCAACCAAATAAAGACATTAAAATTGGAGGGAAAATCCTGATTCTTTTCTTATGGATTTTGACATTTTTGCTTCCACTCATAACTGTTATCATTTTGTATATAAATGGACTAATTGAATCATGAACAAAAAATCGCTACATAACACATTGTATATGGCAGGCGGGGGGTTTAGCGGTCTGACAAGTCAGACCTTGCGCCCACTTTCCTGCGGGTCTGACACGATTTCTTTCAGAAATCCCGCCCGACCACATACAAGTGACCGTTATGGGTAATGTTGAACAAACACAAATCCAAATAAATGTCAAGCATGACAAGTGATATACGAGAATTAACTTTAAACTGTGAACGGTGTGGAAAATCGCACAACGTGAAAATTGATTATGCCACATTAACAAAAGGTCAACTTGCAGGGAGAGAACCTGTTATTTCAAATTTCATGTGTCCAGATGTTGCTTATATGTATCGAGTTATGGGATTTGTTCTAGACACAAGAGTAAATATTTTAAAAAATCCTGCCATGAATTCTCACCAGCTACAAATTAAAAAACAATTACAAAGTGAATGGGGAGCTCGTGATTTTGACAAAAAATTAGACAGATTTATAAATCTTAATTTAGCTTTTATAGGTATTCCAGAAGAGTATTATAATTTATTGTGGACTGTAACATCCACGTACTGTAGTGGTTATTTTTACCCTGCAATGACAAGCGCTGGCTCACTGGGAGAAAGAATTCTAAATCGTTTAATTTTAAAGACAAGAGGATATTTTACATCTTCTGAACACTATAAAAAAATTTGGAACAAAAAAAGCTTTGACCAATGGGATAAAGTCATTGAGATATTAGAAGATTGGCAAATCATTTCGAAAGAAGTCAGTGAACTTTTCAACAAATTAAAAAAATACAGAAATGATTCAATTCACTACAACGACGATTACGATTTTGAGTTGAATTCTCATGACGCAGTTAAGACACTGGCTGAAATTATAAACAAACACTTTAACTATCATAATAGGACTGATTTGTTTTGGGTGTATAATATTCCTGGAGAAATTTGGGTAAAGAGTGAAAAAATTAATGACCCTTTCGTTAAGGAATTTGTTTTACCGCACTGCCTACAACTTACACCATTCTGTGAACCATCGGCAAATCCTCCAATACAGGGAAAACATACTCCTCTAAAACCGCTTACTGATGAAGAATTTATTTCAATTAGAAATGATAGAAATAATGAAAAAAAATAAAAACACTACCCATAACACGGTACATATTGCAGGGCGGGGTTTGGTGGTTCGCCAACTGCGGATTCTCGTTTCGCAGTTCCATGTCCTTCGGACAGGAACGCTCTCCGAAATCCGCCCCGACAACATGTACCAACCGTTACCAACCATATTGAAAAGACCAAATGAAACTACTCGATAAAATAGTATTTGTCTCATTTCTAATAAATCTGATATTCCTAATTTCAGTAATTCTACTGCCTTTTATTGCAATTATATTCCCTGAAACAATAGACAAAATTCTATTCAGCAAAGACCGGACAACCTTTAATATGGTTGCGACACCCTTAAATTTAATAGTCTTCTTTTTTTGGGGGTATTGCTTATGGTTTCTGTTTAAGTATGACAGGTATTCAAAATCAATATTTCCTCTTTTCTTTTTCAACGCATTGTATGCACCAATTTATTACTATCGAGTAAAAATAAAAAAAAGACCGTTGAGAAATAAAATCAATAAACCTATTGAAGGAACTGAAACTAAAGGAAAAAGTATAAGTGAGGAGGAATTCATCGACTTGACAAGAAATAACGTGTTCGGAGTGATTGACTTGTGGGCATCAAAAGAAAGCCAATTGGAGTATCAAAGAAACGTTCCAATAGCGCAAGTCTCTGATGAATTATTCTGTCAATGGGAAGATTATTATTTTCCAGCGTCAGATGATTTTATACAAATATTTAATCCTACTGAATTGAAATTGTTATCGGAATTTGATGAAACTCTAAATGCAATTGCAGATATAACACCTAAAAATCTTCCTTTGATTGATGAATTTATTGAGACAGAGGAATGGAAAACAATGAATAAAAAAGCTATTGAGATAAAAAAGAAATTAAATACGGTTGGTAACAAATTGTAATATGGCAGGCGGGGGTTTCAGCGGTCTGACAAGTCAGACCTTTCGCCCACTTTCCTGCGGGTCTGACAGGATTTCTCTTCGAAATCCCGCCCGACCACATACAAGTGACCGTTACCGCTAATGTTGAAAAAGAACCAAAGCATATTGAGATGAACAAACTCATTAAAACATTGCCCACAATTTTATTTACGTGTCTCATTTTATTTGGACTCGACATCGAGTTATTGGGTCAAACTCAAGAGAAATTGGAATTAAAATGGGCTAAGGAAAATTTTAAAGAGAATCATCAGACTCAATTGTATCCAAAATTTACTGGAAAGATTATTAAATTGGACAGTAACTCATACAAATTTGACGAAAAGACTTTGACAATTGATAATCCAAGTAATGAATTAAAATGTCTTTTGGAGAACGGAATTTTTTATCCAGGCATCATAACAGAAAATCGTGATACTGTGACAAAAACCAAACAGGAACTTGATTCTTTATCTGAATCGGAAAGACTTTTTTATAATATGTCACGAACCGATAGTTTGAGAATCTCGGACTTTGAGGAACTAAAGTCCATTGAAAAGTCGCCAAAACAAAGACGATTTAAATTCTATTTGTATAGACTTGGTTCTATGAATCCTCAAATATGTTTCATCGAATTGACTAATGAGAATGCAAAAAAAGATTTCTCGCTTGGAGAGTTTATAAAAGATTGTAAGGTGACATATTTTGAGAAAGGCAGCATTTTATTGTAACATGACAAATGAATAAAACACTAGCGGTAACAAATTGTAATATGGCAGGCGGGGGTTTTAGCGGTCTGACAAGTCAGACCTTGCACCCACTTTCCTGCGGGTCTGACACGATTTCTTCCAGAAATCCCGCCCGACCACATACAAGTGACCGTTAGCATTAATTTTAAAAGAATGAAACAAACGCTCATAATATTAGTTTTAATCTTCACTTATCATTTAAACTGTTTTAGTCAAAACACAGTTGACTATAAAAATTTACTTATTGAGGCAGAAAAATTGGGAGGAGACAATGAATATGGACAACTTTCAAAAGCCATGATTTATCAAAACATTGAAAAATATGACTCGGCTTTAATATGTTACAATAAAGCCATTTCGCTGAGAGAAAGTCATTCAAAAGCAGACAATGAAAATAAAATAGTTTTGACATTTAACACACAAACAAATACAGGAAGTGACGACCTTTTTGCTACGGGAATGATTTACTATTATACTGCTGTAGTTTGTCATGAATTAGGAAAGCTTGATAGTGCAATGATTAATTATAAAAAAATAATCTCTGTTGACCCCGATTTTGGTGATGCATATTATCAACTAGCTTTAGTTTACTTCGACAAAGAACAATATTATTCAGCTCTCGAAGAATTAAATAAAGCAGTTAAATTAAATCCAAATGACAAACTAAATCTTTTAAATCGAGCCTATGCAAATATGCAATTGCATAATAATGACAGTGCTTTAATTGATATTAAAAAATCACTTACGATTGACCCAAACGAGCCATACTCCTATAAAATGCTTGGTGACATTTATCTTGCAAAAAAAGATACAATAAATGCATGTTTACAATGGGAAAGGGCAAAAGACTTGAATTTGGAGATTGAAGAATATTTAAAATGTAAATGCGAAAAAATAAAAAACTAATGCTAACACAGTACATATTGCAGGGCGGGGTTCGGTGGTACGCCAACTGCGGATTCTCGCATCGCAGTTCCGTGTCCTTCGGACAGGAACGCTCTCCGAAATCCGCCCCGACAACATGTACCAACCGTTAGTCGCAATTTTAAAGAAATTAGCACATCAATGATGCAAGGTAATTTTTTAGATGTTGAAAATTTGATTACGAGACATAGAACCAATTGCTGAAAAAATAAGACAATGAAAATATTCTTAATAATTGTATTTACCTTTTTATCAATAGTGATAAATGCACAAAATCCCTATGTTACATTCTTAAAACAAAATAATACACCACCAACTGACTATTTAAAAACGCTGTTTCAAGAAAAAGATTTGGTAATGATTTGCGAAAGAGACCATCGGGAAATCACTCAATACGATTTGTTCTATGACATAGTATCTCAGGATTGGTTTGCAAATCATGTCCGAAATATTATTTTCGAAACTCCATCTGTAAGCATACAAAATGAGCTGGACAATTTGCTACTTGCCAAAAGTCTTACAGACGAAGAAATAGAAGTAAAAGCAAAACATATTTATCAAAATTTATCATTTGCACCTCTTTGGGAAAAAACGAATCTGTATACGTTTATTATTAAAGTTGCTCATCTAAACAGAGAACGCAGCAATAATAAAAAAATCAGGATAATTGGTGCAGACCTGAAGTTTTCATGGGATAACATTGATAACAATGAGGATTATAAAGAATTTGAAAAAACGTTAGATGACCGAGACCGAGACATGGCTAAAAATATAAGTACTTGGTATCGGTCAAATCCTAATGGCAAGGCATTAATTATTATGAATTATCGCCATGCATACACCAACATCTACTGGAATAAGAAACAGAAAACAGATAATGTTGGCAGATACCTAAAAGAAGAATTTCCAGATAAATTAACCAATGTTTTTTTGAACAGTTATGCCAACCGTCGTTATTCAAGAAAAGGAAAACCCCATGCTAAAGGGAAATGGGATATAGCATTTCATGAAAATAATAATAACCCAGTTGCTTTTTGCTTAAAAGACTCTCCTTTCGGAAATGACCGTTTTGATGATTATCCATACATAAGGACAAAACTAAAATGGAATGATGTTTTTGACCATTTCATTTTTTACAATCCGATAAGTGAACGTCTGATTTCAATGGGTATTGATAATATTATCGACATAGAATTTCGAAAAGAATTAGAGAGAAGATATTTTATTTTTGGCAAAGAATTGACAGAGGGGCGTATCAACGGACTAAACAAAGCAAGAACTTATCACGATAAATGGGCTCCTAATCTTTAATAGATTTTTTTAAAATGATAAAAAACAGCGACTAACACAGTACATATTGCAGGGCGGGGTTCGGTGGTACGCCAACTGCGGATTCTCGTTTCGCAGTTCCGTGTCCTTCGGACAGGAACGCGCTCCGAAATCCGCCCCGACAACATGTACCAACCGTTATGGGTTATTTAAAATCGCAATTACCAAATGAAGATTGATTTAAAAATAAACACAAATCCAACAGAATCCGACTTGAAAAAGCTAGAGGACTGGCTTGTTTCTGACTATGAGAAATTCAATGAAGGATTTTACTGCAATTGGAACATTATTGAAAAATCCTTTCATGCAAAAGAGTTGATTACGTTCACTTTAGATAATGAAATAATTGGTTTTGTCGTCTGGTCACAAAACGAAGAAGTAATTGATATTGATATTATGGAGATTCATCCTGATTACAGAAAAAGGGGATTAGGAAAACAATTTCTAGAAAAGATTGAAGATGAATTTAGAGATAATGGAAACATTGCTTTTGTTTTATTCTGTGAACCAAGAGAGTCAGAGCATTTTTGGAGAAAAATGGGATTCATTAAATTCCCTAATAGAGGCTGGTCAGAATCGGACTTGACATTTTACAAACCACTTATAAAAGTTTCTGAATTAACAGAAAGTCCTGACGAACTTAACAAACTTGAATTATGGGACGTTGAACCATATCAATCTAATAATTGCAAGCCACGTTGGACTTGGGATATAAAAATGGAAGGCGAAAAATTGCAATTACCAATAATGCAACCTTGTAATAGAAATTGGAATGTCAGATTGACAATGAATGGAGAAATAAAGAATGAAGATAAAGTAAAATATTTTTCAAACACTTTTTCAATCGAGAATGGACCATTTATGTTTGTAGATAAATTAACAACTTAATGCGTTGACAATGGGAAATAAAAAATGGAAATCATCCCCTTGGACAATAGGAATTGGCACTGCAATATTTAGTTTTTGTTTAACCCTACTAAATGACTTGTTTAAGGAAAAACCAATATTGTCATCCATTTGGCAAATCATTAAATGGGTTGGAAATTTAATTTGGAAAATATTAAACTTCGACATAAAAGTTTGGTGGATAATCCTATTTATTATTCTATTAATCCTAGTCATCTACATAATTGATAAGTTCCAAAAAGAAGAGCTTCCAAAATCAAATTCTAACGATTATAAAGAAGATTGGATAAAGGGACTTAAATGGTCTTGGAACTGGGAATTTAGCAACTCTAGAAATTCTTGGATATTGTCGGATTTAACGGCGCATTGCCCCAAATGTGATACTCCAATGATTGAACAGTCAATGTCTATCGGGACATATTTTGATTGCCCACGTTGCAATTATAAAGAACATAATAGACCAGAAGATGAATCATATAAAGTGCAAAGAATAATAATTGACAATATTAATAGACGAAAAAATAAAAACAACCCATAACAATTTGTATATGGCAGGCGGGGGTTTCAGTGGTCTGACAAGTCAGACCTCGTGCCCACTTTCCTGCGGGTCTGACACGATTTCTTCCAGCAATCCCGCCCGACCACATACAAGTGACCGTTAGCATTAATTTAAAGAGATGAAAATCTACGGATTAGAAAAATATGAGATTAGGGAAATAGAGTTAAAGACCATTCATTCTGAGAGTGTTTTTGACATTAAAATACTTACAAATTATTTTCAAGACCTTGATATTTTGAGACCTTTAAATCCGAAGGAGAGAAGACTTTTTATTAGACAAAAATCCAGAGAAAATTTAAAAATACTTTTAAAAGATTATCCTAGTGAGAAGTACACTTTAATTGGGACAAAAATTAAACCGAGAGGAATTCTTGGACAACTGACAGGCAACCAAACATTAAAACTCCAAAATAACAGTGCCGTTGACCAAATAATTATTGAAAAAGCCGGAGAATTAAAACCACAAAAAGAAGAACAATATTTTAGTGTCCAAGGACTGTTTGCCATAAAAGTAGAGGGATTTGATTACACAAACTCGATAAGATTTACGGAGGAGCGGATTATTCTTGTTAAAGCTTTAGATTCCGACACTGCAATTCAAAAAGCAAATATTGAATTTAAAAAGTATTCAGACTTTGAATATTTAAATAGCGATTTTAGACTTACAAGATGGGATTTTATCGAGATAATGGATGTTTACGAAGTTGATGAAACTGAAATAGACCCGAATGGAACGGAAATATTTAGTGTGACTCGAAATAGAAAATTAAAATAAAAAACTGGTGGTAACACAGTACATATTGCAGGGCGGGGTTCGGTGGTACGCCAACTGCGGATTCTCGTTTCGCAGTTCCGTGTCCTTCGGACAGGAACGCTCTTCGAAATCCGCCCCGACAACATGTACCAACCGTTAGGGCTAATTATAAAGACGCAACTAATGAGCGAGTTAAATCATCTTATTGAAAAAATCAACTATGAAAACGACTGGTAATTTAAATCTTGCTTTAATCTTTCTCTTTTTGACAGCATGCTTTTCATGCTCGAAAGAAAATGAGAATGAACCTTCGACTTTTAGTAAAGAAATCCTTTATTATTATGGAGATAGTATCATTCATTTAGACATTAATCCACAAATGATTCTTGTAGCTTTTAACGAAGCTGACTATTCTAAAAATCAGGCGATTATGACACTTGAGCAGTATTCAGAAATTGACTTAGAGAAAAGTACTATAGAAAATTATTACCGAACTTATATTTCTTTAAAAAGCGGAATTACTGAAACAGAATATTTAGAATTACTAAAAAACCTCAATTCAATTGCTTCAGTTTATTATGCAACACCTTCTTTTTTTACTGACGGAGGCATTGGATTTTTGACTAACAAATTTTTCATTAAATCAGCAATGACAGAAACTGATTTTGACGAATTTCTTGCGGATAACTCATCAAAATTCACGATAGAAAAAGAGTATTCATCAGGAAACTTATTATTCACTGTCAACAAAATAGAGGACGGTTTCGATGCGATGAATCTTGCAAATGAAATAAATGTATTAGACGGAATAAATTATTCGAGCCCAAGTTTTTCTTATTTACTTGACCAAATGGAAAATGAATGAAATAACTAGCCCTAACAAATTGTATATGGCAGGCGGGGGTTTTAGCGGTCTGACAAGTCAGACCTTGCGCCCACTTTCCTGCGGGTCTGACAGGATTTCTCTTCGAAATCCCGCCCGACCACATACAAGTGACTGTTACAGCGCATTTTGACGAAGAAAGAAAATGACTAATATTAATCAACCAAAACAGTAAAAATCCAGTCGAGTAGACAGGAACCAAACAAAGAAAACAAAGCCAAAAACAAACACAGTATTTCAAGACAACCCAGAATCCAGAAACAAAAAAAAACAAGACAGAAAACAGCCAAATTTTAATTCTCGAATACACGCCAATTGTAATTGAGAAGGCGGAGCTTTGAAAAAGTGTTCTTTAAAATAATGAGGGAAATTGTGTAATCCGGACAATAAAAATGGACTGGCAAACTGTAGTTTCTAAAGTTTTACTCTATTTGACAAATTCTCTGGTTTGTGGACTGGGAAAAACAATCGTTGTTCTCGCGCAATCTTGCAAACAATATAAAATCTGTGCATAAATCAAATTGTGTTTGGGGGTAAAATCCGTTGGATTTTGTTGCTGCTTTTTGGCTATTAGTTTTATCAACTTCCTGCAAAACTGACTGGTAAGATTAAAAAATAATATACTGTAAACTAAATTTTTAGAGAAAACTATTTCCGACCAGACAAAAATATTATTAAATTGAACGCTAATTAAAAGCCAAAAATTGTTGACTGTTTTTTAGCCGGCATGTCAATGACAGTTTTACAAAAAACTTCCAAATGACAATTCTCTGCTCCCAGACAAAATCAGCAAATAATAAGGCAAAAATGAATTGGAATAAAAAAACGCGCTGTAACAAATTGTATATGGCAGGCGGGGGTTTTAGCGGTCTGACAAGTCAGACCTTGCGCCCATTTTCCTGCGGGTCTGACACTCCCGATTGCATCGGGACCGCCCGACCACATACAAGTGACCGTTATAGGGTATTTTAAAAAAGAAAATGGAAACAGGGAATTCATATGTTTATTTTGCTCTTAAAGGAGATAGTTTTGACACAGTCGAAGTGACAAACAGACTTGGTATTAACCCGACAGACTCTTGGCGAAAAGGAGATAAAGGATTCTATAAATCTACTGTCGAGTTTGCGATGTGGAGATTATCTACAGACAAAGGAAAAGAATACATACAAATTGACAATTTAGTTGACGAAATCGTGTCTCAGTTGTACGACAAGATTGAGATTATCAATGATTTAAAAAAGCAATTTAAATTGGACTCTGTATTAGAAATTGTTTTGTACATCGATACGAACGAAGATAATTCGACACCAGCATTAGGACATGACCTGAAAACAATTGAATTTCTATACAGGACAAGCACTACAACGGACATTGATATTTACAGATTTAATTCTGCAAAAAACTAAAAATCAAAAAACCACGTGAAATCAAATCAAAAACATATAAGAATTGGATTCTTTGAAAATTTCAAAGGAGAAAATAGCATTTTAATTTCGGTGGACATTAATGGACTTTTAGAACTTGAAAAGGTATTTCTAAAACTCTCCAAAAACCTGACTGACTTCAATTTTAACAAATTAAAACTGTTAGATAATAAATATCAAATCAATTTGAAAGCTTTTTCCGGCAACGAAAATATTGGATTATTAAAAACAAGTCACGAGAATTATGACTGGAGAGTAACAAGAGAAAAATGGGGAGAATTTCGAGAAAAACTAACATCAATGTACAGACTTGGCAGTGGTGGACATCATTACTTGGACAGCAATTCAAAAACAAACAATGACCTCCAAGTTATTTTGTCCTGGGACGAATACGATATTGAATTTTGGAATAAAACAAAAAATGAATAAAAAACACCCTATAACAATGTACATATTGCAGGGCGGGGTTAGGTGGTACGCCAACTGCGGATTCTCGTTTCGCAGTTCCGTGTCCTTCGGACAGGAACGCTCTCCGAAATCCGCCCCGACAACATGTACCAACCGTTGTGTGGCATATTGAATTCGCAAATAAAATTGACTTAAGAATAGAAATATTAAATATCTTACATGTAGAAACTTATGAAACTTAGAATAAAATCAACTAATACAACGATTCTTATATTTGGTATTTATCAAATTGTGGGTGCTCTTTTTGGATTTTATGTTATTGCTTCTCTTCTTCTTAGAACAAATGAAATCAATGGAGCATTACTATTAATATATATAATAGCAATTGGATTATATAGTTTATCGATGAAAGCTGGAAGTTTGCTAATTCGACAAGAATATAAAAGAGGACTTATCCTATCAATGGTTAACCAGATATTTCAAATTGTTTCTGTTGCAATTGGAGGTTATGTATACAGTTACTTTTCAGGTGGTAAACTTGCAGCTGGATTTGATTTCACTGATGGTTTCAAAATGAAACTGGATCTTGCATTAACATCAAAATTTAGTTTAGCTTGGAATTCGGGAGAAGAATACTACCTCTATATTAATCTCTTAGCAATTTTCCTAACTTATGTTATCATGGACATATATGAAGAAATTTTCAAAAAGGATAAATCCGTTTCAAGCTCTGAGATAAACGAAATAACTGAAAATCTTGACGATAACAATTAAAAATACGACCACACAACAAATTGTAAATTGCATTGCGGGGTTCGTGGTGTGTCGTTCGCTGGATTCTCGTTTCGCAGTTCCGTGTCCTTCGGACAGGAACGCTCTTCGAAATCCGCAACAACAACTTACAAGTGACCGTTGTGTGCCATTTTAACGAACAAAATTTTATGTCCAAAGAAAATGATATAGCTACTAAAGAATTCAAGATAAAAAGGTATCATTCAAATGAGATTAAACTAATACTTTTTATCTGTGCAACGAAATTAAATAATTATGACACCGACGACTTGAAAATATTTGCTGAATGCATTGAAGGACGTATTGAAGTTTTATTCGAATCACAATTTTTAAAATCTATAGAGACATTTATAAAGGTTAATAACAAAGAAATTGAAAAACTTAAAAATCTAAAAACGAACATACAAGAACTATATTCTAGCCAATGGTTCACAAAAATGAATAGTAATAATTGGACAGATATAATCGAAAAATCAAATGAAATTTTAGAACAAATTGGGATAGAATATCAAGAACCATTATCCTTTATGGAAAATAGTTTAGTAGTAGACTGGACATAAAACGGCTGCAATTTAATGGTTAAGAAATGAATAAAAATAGTTCAAAAACATATCATCAACTTAAGCTTTATAATAACTATAAACATATCTCTGTAGCTGGAGTACTCATTGTCTTTGGACTACTAATGCTTTTGGGTATCCCAACTTTCCCAAAGAACTTACTTCTCTCTCTTCTGTTTTTTTTATTTGCATACCTAAGTTATCATACACTCAAAACAACAAAACCTATTTCAATATTCAAAAATTATATCTGTTTGGGGAAAATGGTAAATGGATATAAAAAGAACAATATAAGTGCAAGTTCTATTGAGAGTATAGAGTTAGTTCATGAGATAAAAACTGAGTTTCGACCAGCAGCTGCATTCATTGGAGGAGATGTGGACGTACATTCAGATTATTACCAAATAAAACTAAAAAGCAATAACTATATTCAGTTTGACGACCTATATGACAAACAGTTGCAGAATGATTTGAAACTTTGGTGCCAGGATAATAATATAAAGTCAAACCTAGAGGTAAAAAAGATTATCAAAGAAAGTGATGATGATTCTTTTGGATAAATATAAATTAAGGAATAAAAAACAGCACACAACACAGTACATATTGCAGGGCGGGGTTTGGTGGTATGCCAACTGCGGATTCTCGTTTCGCAGTTCCTTGTCCTACCGGACAGGAACGCGCTCCGAAATCCGTCCGACAACATGTACCAACCGTTATGTGCCATTTGAAAAAACATCCGAATTGAATGAAGATATTTGATATTACTATAAGAAACTTTAGAGGGATAGCAGAACTTGAAAATCTGAAAGTCGGAGAAATAAATTCCTTCGTTGGTAAGAATGATTCTGGAAAATCAAATATATTAAAAGCTCTGAATACATTTTTCAATGAAAAGTTTGATGCGAACGATGTTTTTAAAGGAATACGAGAAGGAGAAAAAACTGAAATAATTTTAAGGTTTACACCTAACGAGGAAATTAATGCTTTAGCTCTGGATTCTGATGGAAAAATCCAACTAAAGAAAACATTTGAATTTAATAGTTCTGGTAAAGTAGTTAAGTCAATGTCATATATCTGCAATGATTTAGATAGTGATGACTACTCAAATTGTTGGGGAATTAAGGAATCTGAAATAAATTCTTATTGTGCTTCATTGGAATTAGACTATTCTCGTTCTGGTCGCGGTGTCACGAACTTATCAAAAATAGAATTGATAAATGATAATACGACCGAATTAGGTAGGGTAGAAAAGGAACACGATGCTTCTGATTTTCTAAAGAATCTGAAAAAGCAATATAGCTTTATAGAATTACCTGTTTATTCTTTATTTGATGCGGAACAAGATTTGAATGTAAGTTCAACATCGTTTCAAAGTCAATTTAAACCTATTGCCTCAGAATCTCTGAAAAACAATTCTACTCTGACTGACCAAATTGAGAGTAATGTGCAAACAGATTTGGAAAATGAATTTTCAGCCATCACTACATTAATGCAAAAAAATGTTCCTGAACTTGAACGCATAAATACTTCACCTGTTTGTAATTGGGGAAACCTTGTAAAATTTGATTTGTCACTTAAATTTAGTTCAGATAATTATGACATTCCTATATCCAACAAAGGAACAGGTTTCAAAAGACTTTTAATGGTTGCATACTTTGAGTATCTCGCCCAAAAGACAACAAAACAACATCAGATTTTCGGAATAGAAGAGCCTGAAACTTTTTTGCACCCTGAATTACAACAAGACTTACTTACCTCAATTATTGAATTAGCAGATGACAGCCAATTCTTCCTAACTACTCATTCACCAGTATTTGCTGGCTCGACAAGAGATTCAAATATTGTAGTTGTCAAAAAAGAAAATGAAGTATCGACATATTATAACTACGAAAATGAAGACGAAATATTAGATGTTGTAATCCAAGAATTAGGAATAAAACCAAACTATAATTTACTAAATGACAATTATAGAAAAGCCATATTCGTAGAAGGAAGTGGAGATGTGAAATTTTGGAAAATTGCATTTGAGAAAATAAATGGAGAATTACCTGACGACATTTTATTTGTGCCTTGTGGTGGCGACCAAGTAGACTTTTTCGTCAATGCCCACCTATGCAGAAAAATAAATAGACGATTTATTGTTGTTTTAGATTCAGACAAAGGAGCAGTCGATTATGATTCAAAATTGGCTAATAAGGCTCAACTCATAGCTAAAGTCGAGGAATTAGGAGGAGAAGTCTTGATATTAAGAAAAAGAGAAATTGAGAATTACTATTCAAGAGATGCAATTCAAAGAATACTTGGAGAGGATTATGTTCTTCCCGCAGAATTTCAGATTACTGATTATTCAGATATTAAGGAAGAAATAAAAACGCACATTCTCGAACCATCAGCAGTTAATTTTAAAGCAAAAAACAACTTTTTGGTATTTGGAGAAATGACACGGGAGGAATGGGTTTCCTCATCAGTTGTAGTTGAAGAAACAAATGACTTACAATTAATCATTGATAGGGTTTTGGAATAAAAACAGCATATAACAAGGTATATAAAAAATAGCGGTTTAATCGCTTAATCGAAACAAAATGAATAAATTAAAGGTCATTGTTAAACTGAAAATTAGTGCTTAAATCCGCTACTTTTCATATACTAGACCGTTATGGTGCAGCGTTTGGGGGTTATGGGTTAGTATGCGAACTTGTTCTTTAAAATATTGGTTATGGTGGGTTTTCACGCCCCACACTTTTTAAGCGAGCCAATTCTGCTTTGTTGGATTGTGGGGCTGCGTTAAGCTCATGAGAGCCCGTACAAAAGCTTGTTCGGGCGGTCACAATGTTTGCGGTTTGTCAACTCCTGCGCCAATTTTAACCATCGAGTAACGGCAGTTAACGTCAGAGAGTTTTACAAAACCAGTGAAAATTATGGCTGGAAAGAAGTTGTTTACTGCTGAAGTTTTAGTCCGTGGTTACCTGGGCTGGATGTCAAAATTGGCACATCACTTGGGAGGGGCAAACATTCCGCCAGCCCTCCTTCGGTTCAGGAAAACCCAGGTAAGTTCCGGGCTGCCACGCAGGGGCTTTTGCCGACACCATAACAACGTGCATATGTAATGCTGGCAGGCTACGTATGCGAACAGAAAAGCTTTGTTTAACAACGCCAATTCGTCATTGACGAATCGGCTGAAAAATATAAACACGAATAAACGAATTGGCTCGGTGGCTAAAATGGCAGTGTAGTTTTTCAAACGCCGCACTCCACATGCACGCGGCCGTTACCAACCATATTGAAAAAAGATAAACAAGCAATAAGAATTTTAATAAAACATCTTAAATCATGACAATTACGAAGTTCCTTGACTCTTATAAAAATTTAATTTTCTCAGCCATAACATTCTATGTTGGTATTAAAATGATTATAAATCATGAAAGCAAATTTCTTACAGGGCTGTTTATCCTGACAATATCGTTTGGATTTTTATTGAACTTTATTTCTTCAAAAACAAAGAATCAACAATTGACCAAATGGCTAAAATATCTAACCTATCTGATAGTCATTCTTATTGTTGTATATCTCGCTATCGAGTGGTTTATAATTTAAGCAAAGACAATGAAAACAAAAATGAATAGAATTATAAGTACTTGTTTCATTTTTTTACTTTTTGCTTGCAGCTCTGATAATCAAAAAAAGAAAAATTCAGATGATTCAGTTTATTCTCATGAAATACTGAAAACTGCAAATTACCATAGATTTATTCTTATCAGAGGCGACAAATTAAAATCACCAGAGGAAAAGCTTAACGAATTTGGACAGCTTTCAGCGCCAGGAAATCAAAAAATATATCATTTTTCACAAGCCCAAATTGGAGACTGGACAGCGATAAAAATTGCATCCGACATGAATGACTATTTTCTTTATCATGTTTTAGTTTATTGGTTTCTTGGCTTTCCGCCAGAGGATAATAACTATGCTGACAAAGTGATTGGAATTTCATTGGATAAATCTAACAAATCCGATTATATAGCTTATAACGACTATTCATTGGAAAAAGAACTGAATAAGCGTGACTAATTGTTTAGGGTATTTAAGAATAACGAGAAGTTCATTTTAAATATTCCGCAGGACAGTTTTATCGTTAGTAAAAGCAACAAAATACTTGACTTTAAAGCCATCATTGATAAAAATAAACTCGAATTAAACTCGCTGAGAAATGGAGACTTAGAATTCAAGAAATTTGATGTTGTATTTAATGAATAATAAAATACGGTTGGTAACACGGTACATATTGCAGGGCGGGGGCCGGTGTTACGCCAACTGCGGATTCTCGCATCGCAGTTCCGTGTCCTTCGGACAGGAACGCTCTCCGAAATCCGCCCCGACAACATGTATCAACCGTTATGCGCAACTTTGAATGAGCTTGCAAATGATTGAATATAAGTTTAAAATAAGATTTAAGAATATTATAGACTTGCTTTACGGAGTGTTAGTATTATCATTCTTTGTTGTACTAATCGTTTTTTTTAAAGACATCGTTGACTCCTCCGGAATCACAATAATTTTATTGGGAATTTTAATGTTACTCTTACTGATTTTTGGCATTTTGCCAATTCTGATATTTGTACAATATTATTTAAACAGTAAAACCAGAACTTGTATAAATCTCGACACAAATACAATAACAATATATCATAGAGAAAAAAGTGAGACTATAAATATTGACGAAATTGAAACCATAGAAATATATAAAACACAAAGATTTGGGGTGTTAAGATTCGACTTTGATTATGCAAAATATTTTACAAAAGACAAACTGGCATTTATTATTACAAGTCTAATGACAAATGACTTTTATGTACCGGAACAAATTAAACCAATGGAATATGAAAGTATTTATCAGTTTATCCCTAGAAAAATAGAAGAATCAAAAACAGAATATCAACTATTTCTGGAAAAATATGAGACTTGGAAAAGTATAGACTTAGAAAATATTATAGAAACACGGGAAAAATATAGAGAGACTGCGGTTAATGCAGCAAGAGAAATATTAAACAAAAGAAAAAGCAGCGCATAACACAGTACATATTGCAGGGCGGGGTTCGGTGGTACGCCAACTGCGGATTCTCGTTTCGCAGTTCCATGTCCTTCGGACAGGAACGCTCTCCGAAATCCGCCCCGACAACATGTACCAACCGTTAGCTGCAAGCTAGAAACCACATAGCTCAGGAGAATATATTGAAATGATAAGAGAATTAAAACATACAGACATTGCAGAAATAAATTCACTTCCTCCAAAAGACTGGAAATTCAATTATGAAGACTTTTTGGCTGAATTTCTAAAAGAAGATTATTATTATCCTTTTGTAATGGAAAAGGACAATAAGATTATCGGGACAGGTAACGTGTTTCTAAAAGAAAAAACAGGTTGGCTTGCAAATATTATAGTAGACGAAAATTACCGTGGGAAAGGATTAGGACTTAAAATGACAAGATTTCTTGTTGATTTTCTTACGGAGAAGGGATGTGAGACACAGCTGTTAATTGCAACTGAACTTGGTGAACCTGTTTATAAGAAACTTGGATTTAAAAGTATTTCCGTTTATCAACGATATGATTCAGTAGTCGAATATAGTTATAGCAGTTCCGACTCTGTTCGAAAATTAAAATCATCCGATTTGACTGATATTTATGAATTAGACATGTATGCAAATGGAGAAAACAGAAGACATCTGATTGATAAATTTTATAGAAATGGCGTTGGATATTTTAAGGGTGAAAAATTACAAGGGGTATACTTGCCTGATTTTGGTCGTGGATTAGTATTGGCTAGAAATGAAAATGCTGGTATTGAACTACTGAAAATAAAACATTCGGAAAAAGGTCGAGTTTCTTTGTTACCATTAGAAAACAAAAAGGGGATTAAATACTTTGAAAAAAGTGGTTTGAAAAAAGGGTATAAGTGTTTGAGAATGGTTTTGAATAAAGAAAATGGGGGGAATCCTGAAAGTATTTATTCATACGGAGGAGGATACTTTGGATAATAATAGCCAGCAGCTAACACTGTATATACAAAATGGGCGATATTGTAGTAAATTCAAGGGCTGTAGCCCACTTTAAATTTTTACGGCTTGATAAGTTTGAAGCCCGCAATCGCCCACGTTTGCATATACTTCACGTTGTGCCGCATGCTGTGTCGTCCTAAAATATGTCTACACTAAATAAGTAGATATGTATAAAAACGATGGAGTAACACGACGTTACAGCGAGAGTTTCAAACTCAAAATTTTAGCCGAACTTAGTACGGGTAAATACTCAAAACGACAACTATCCCGAATTTATGGGATTCAGTCAAGCACAATCAATGAATGGGTACGAAAGTACGACCGCAAAGATTTAATGAATACGCGTATTATGGTACAAACAAAAGATGAAATCAGCCGCTTAAAAGCTTTACAGAAAGAAGTAGAACAACTGAAAGAGTTGCTGATTAAAAAGGATTTGGATAGGCTTGTTTTAGATTCTTACCTGGAGGTTGCTGCCGAAAACTTAGGGTACAAAAGTGTTGAGGAACTAAAAAAAAACTTAAACATCAAGCCCTGATGAAAGCGACCTCAAAAACAAAACAAACGGGAATAGCAAGCATATCGGAAGTATGTGCTTGCTTCCATCTTAAACGCGATGCATTCTATAAATACATTAAGCGGTGGGAACGTTGCAAGTCGCTTGAATCGCAGGTAATACAGCTTGTAAAAGAAGAGCGAAAAGAGCAGCCTAGAGTTGGCGTACGCAAGCTACATGAAACACTGCAACCTGCTTTTAACACTAAACAAATTAAACTCGGAAGGGACTCTCTGTTTAATATACTCAGAGCGAATAATATGTTGGTGAAACGGAAAAGGGCGTATGCTAAAACAACCAATTCATATCACCATTTCCATAAATACAACAATCTTATCAAGGAGTTGGAAATCACAAAACCAAACCAGGTATGGTTTTCTGATATTACATACATCAGAACCGTAAAAGGCTTTTGTTATTTAGCGCTGATTACAGACTTGTATTCACGGAAAATAATCGGACACGACATCAGCGATAGCCTGGAGCTGTCGGGATGCCTACGGGCCCTCAAAAAGGCCCTGTGGCATACAAGACCAGCGGCCGGGCTTATACATCACTCCGACAGAGGGGTGCAGTATTGCAGCCATATGTATGTAAATGAGTTAAAAAGAAAATCGAAAAACTCTGACTTTCAGACGGACCTTTCACACTTTGAGACGACATCATATAAAATTGAAAAGGCTATTGTTTTTTTCAGCAATGGAAAAATTAAAGGAAGAGAAACCAAATTTTTCAATAGTATTGATGACCTTGTTAATGATAAAAAGAACTTGGAAATAATCATTGACTTATTCAAAAAACATAAAAGAAAAGTCCTTTGGGTTGGAGTATTAATCTTTTTTGGAGGATTAGTTTTAGCAATTTTCCTTCAAGCAAGTTATCCGTTCCCATTTTCATTTGTCATTGGATGGACATCAATTTTAATTATTCTTTTTCTCTACTATAGAAGGACAGAATTGAAACTAAGAAATTCGGAAAAGATACGAGGACTAACAGACAGTCAATTTAATGAGATTGCAATAAAATTTGAGTTAAGAAATAATACAGACAAGAAAAATAAAACGTTCGCAATGATTTTTATGGCCGTTGTTACAATAGGAATATTTGTTGTTTCCTATTTGGTGACGAGCTAAAAATTCGTTGCATAACACAGTACATATTGCAGGGCGGGGTTCGGTGGTGCGCCAACTGCGGAATCTCGCATCGCAGTTCCGTGTCCTTCGGACAGGAACGCTCCCCGAAATCCGCCCCGACAACATGTACCAACCGTTGTAGCGCATTTTGAATGAAAAAGGAAATCTACATATTAGTAATAAGTCTAATCTTGATTTCATGCAAGGCACAAGATTCAAAGCATGAGTGGAATGAAATTAAGAAATCTGGTTCAGTTGAAAAATACCAAGACTATCTTATTAAATATCCTCAGACTAAATATTTATCAGAGATTACAGATAGTTTGCGAAATTTCTGGAAAGAATATGCAGTTGAGAATTGGCATTATGACTGTTTTGGCAATTGCTTGATTTTATTGATTAATAAAAATGGAGAATTGCTTTTTGAAAATAAACAGGTTGATGAAAATGACCTTAAAGAAAAAATAAAATATTCAATACTTAATCCAGAGTACTCTGAGAATTTACCTGAAAAAGAACCTGTACTTACTGAGAATTTAGGAGAATTTATGGTTTCTCGAGGCATGATTGATATAATTGCAGACAAAGAACTAAATGTAAAAAAGTATAGTCAAATTATAAAGCTTGTAAAAGAGAGTTTCATCGAAATGAGAGAATGGTACTCGAACGAAATCTTTGGAAAGCCATTTAAAAATCTTGATGAAAAACAGAAAAAAGATATTGAAATCATTGTTCCAATGAGAATAAGATTTGAAAGATATTTACCGGTTCCGAAAGATATCCCACCTCCTCCACCAAGACCATCCGCACATGAAAAGTATTGGCCAGATTCTCTGAGCAAGGATGAGATAATTGAATTAGAAAAAGTATTAAATGAGTAGGCAAAACATACTAAATGATAATCAAATAATATTGAAGAGAGGTTCTTCTCCATTATTTGCAAGAATTCTATTGCTTATATTTACTATAATTTCATTTATTGCACCAATTGGAGCAACGATAGCCGCGTTATTAATTGGTCTTGATTTTGGTTTAGGAATTTTGATTTCATACGCTGTGTTTTGGGGATGTGGGGTGTATTTTTTACGAGTTTTTCTGTGGAATTCATATGGTAAAGAGATTATCTCCTTTTATAATGACAAGATTATATACAATGCGGATTATAAATATTTTAAAGACGGACGTACAGAAGTTAGTATTGATGGACTCCAAACTGAAATAATATATGAAGATACAATGGATAATCATGTTGGACGACTAAAAATATATAATAAAATAGACACGATTGAAACAGTGCTTCAATCAAGTTTAACTGACTTAGAAAAAATGAAAGAAAGAATAAAAACGCGCTACAACACAGTACATATTGCAGGGCGGGGTTAGGTGGTTCGCCAACTGCGGATTCTCGCATCGCAGTTCCGTGTCCTTCGGACAGGAACGCTCTCCGAAATCCGCCCCGACAACATGTACCAACCGTTAGGTTGCATATGGGCAGACTGCACAGCATGACAGAAAAATGAGCAATATGAGACATTTGATTTTATTGATTTTTCTCTTTTACCAATTGAGTTGTATCGGACAGACAATTCAAAAATTTCTTGTCAATGATTATCGGTTAAATGATACAACTATTACAGAGATTGTTGAAACTAAAACATACTTCGAGAAATCAGGAATAAGTACATACAAGCGGACTTATAACTATAATCCAAAGGGATTTATAACAAAAATGGTAGGATTAGATACTGAAGGTAAATTGAGTACAAGAATGAGTTACGAGTATGACAATTTTGATAATTTAATAGAGATAAAAGATGAAAAGTGGAATCATTCTTTAGGTCATTCTTTGATTAGAACTAAATTTCATTTTGACTCATTGGATTTAAAAGAGATTGAAACAATTGGGAATAATGGCAGAATTGAGAGTAAGTCAATTGTTGAGACAGAGAATGGATATCCTGTTAAGATTACTACTTACAATAGTGATAGTTCATTGATTGGATATGAAATCGCGGAATATAATTATGACAATAATGAAGTGATAATCAAAGTTTTTAATAGTCAAGGAATCATGATAGGAAAGACAATTGACTTAAAACTTAATTTACAAAATGACAGTAATTTTAAAGTGGATGGAGTTATAAAAAATGATTTTGGAGATATAACTCAAGAATTAAAGCCCAAGTGCTTATCATGTGATGATTTGGTGACATTTAAATATGAATACAAATATGACGACAATAACAACTGGATTAGTAAAGTATCATACAGAATTATTGACGGTAAAACAGAAAAGATTTTAAAAATTAAGAGGAAAATAAAATACGCAACCTAACAATGTGTCATACGTAATGGCGGGGAAAGTAGTAAATATCAAGGTTTGTGGCTCGCACCAACACCATCTTGGTTTGATAGCGAAAAGCTCCGAAATCCGCCACTACACATACACTCACCGTTAGCGTGCATTGAAATTCAGAAAGTAAAATGGATTCATTAGACGACATAAAAAAAAGATATATAGAAAGCATGCTTGAAAGAGAGAAAGAAGAACTCTCAAATAATGCAAAAAATATCGATGCCTTTATCGAATTGTGTAAATCAAATGGATTAATTCTTTCTAAAGAAAATATAAAATACATACATACTATTGGAGTCGTTGCCCATTATCCCAATATTCTATCTTATTTAAATCCTAAGATTAAAAAAGATAAAGAAGAACTAGTAAAATTCGATTTATTAAACAAACTATACTCAAACAAAGGCTTTGCAAGTGGATTTCTATATGATGACAATTACATTGCAATGGCTCATCCTTTTTTCCGACGAGGACTAAGTGAAAATGCAGTTTTTGCACCGCGATTCATTGACATATTTTGGAGATTACAAAATAAAGAAATGGATTTATTTATATCTCTTGATTTCAATAGAGTTAGAATAAACGTTGACAACGTTATGTACATGGAATTAGATACATGGTACGGTGCAAAATTCAATAGTAATATAAAACTCATTTCAGATGGGATATCAAAACTACGTCCGCCACTTGATATTGATACATCAATGTTTTTTAATAATGCATATTCACTTGACACAATATGGGAAACTAAAAATGGAATAAAAACATTCCAAGCCGAAGAATTTAAATCAGATAACATCAAAATCTTAATTGAAGGAGAAAAATATTTCCCTGTAAGATACATTCATGCTGAATATGATTTAGAGGCAGAATATTTTAGACACTTTGATGGAGCGTTGCATCTTTATACTGAGATTGAGTATTTTGAGAGACGTGACTCCGATTTAAATTATAATAATAAAAAACTAAAAAAGATAAAGCCTAAATCAATTAAACTATTTAAAATCAATGGAAAAGTTACGGTTGAAACATGGGTGGAATTAACGAGCCATTTTTTTGCTGGAAATCCATTGATTATTGAGTATTTTGAAGGAAAATATCCTGAAAGACTTAGAGAAATAATTGAGAAAATTAGAACAAAAAATAAATAAAAGCCAGGCGCTAACACAGTACATATTGCAGGGCGGGGTTCGGTGGTACGCCAACTGCGGATTCTCGTTTCGCAGTTCCGTGTCCTGCGGACAGAAACGCTCTCCGAAATCCGCCCCGACAACATGTACCAACCGTTAGCAACAAGGCTAAGAACAAAGAAAAACACATGACTGCACAAATAATAATAGTACTAATTTTAGTCTTTCTGATTAATCTGATAACGACACTTTCATATTCTGTGAGAATCGTTGGCATTAGGACAGGTCGAATTGCAGTTTCTTTTGCATTATTCAATATTTTAGTTTTAATCTCAAGGACTGCTTATGGATTTCAAGCACCTTTACTAGCGAAAACAATTGAAAACAATATTAATTCAGGAGCAGGGGAAAATCTGTTTGAATTTCGACTGATAATTTTTGTTTGTTCTGTTGCTACCGTTATAGGAAGTTTTTTGATACCGACTTTTCAAAGAATTCTTTCAATTGCGGTTAAAAAATTTAGTATTTACAAATCTGTCCCATCTTTACTTTTACATAGTTTCTCAAAGGGCGGCGTTACTTCAATTAGAGAAAGTATTGTAATTCCAAGCTCTAAAAATATTGCAGAAATAGACTTGTCGAGAGAGTTTCCTTGGAAAGTTTTCTTAATGAATATTGTTGCTGTTGCAATTATTACTGTTGGTGTATTGTCTGCTTTATATGCAGGGTATCTAAACCCAGAATATCGAACAACTGCGAGTAATTTATCTGCAATCATTAACGGGGTTGCGACGATTTTAATGTTCATTTTCATTGACCCATTTTTATCTGTAATGACTGACGATGTGGTTTTAGGGAAAACAAAAGAGAGTCTATTCCGAAAATATATTGTTTATATGGTGTTCGCCAGGTTATTGGGAACAATTTTAGCTCAATTAATATTTTTACCAGCAGCTCAATTAATTGCATGGACAGCAGAATTAATATAATAAAAGCCCAGTTGCTAACACAGTACATATTGCAAGGCGGGGTTTGGTGGTACGCCAACTGCGGATTCTCGCATCGCAGTTCCATGTCCTTCGGACAGGAACGCTCTCCGAAATCCGCCCCGACAACATCTACCAACCGTTATGCTTAATGTTGGAAAGAGTGTCGTGTACAGAAAAACATTTAAATTAGAGTGACATATGAATGGCATAAGAGTGTCATAAGAGAAAACGATATTTTAGAAAAACTAATTTTTCATTTGTAATAAGTTTCATTTTTCAATTTCATGGACAAAAAAAATGTTGGAAAAAAAACCTTAAATGCAAGAAAAGCAAAAGGATTAACACAAGCTGAACTTTCTGAAGTTAGTTCGATTTCGATTAGAACAATACAAAGATTAGAATCAGGAGATGTTATTCCCAGAGTTTATACGCTCAAGACATTATCAAAACATCTTGGTGTTGACTTGCTAATTGAATCTGAAGATTCAGACGGAATAGACAACAAAAACTTCATTCATGATTTATTGATAAAATGGATAAATGAGATTAAGAATTTGTTTAATTTAAAAACTTACACAATGAAAAAAATTATCATTTTATCGTCAGTTCTCTGCTTACTATCAATTGGATTATTTGCTCTGACTACAAATTCAAAAAGTGAAAATCACAATTCAATTTCAAACGGTCAAGAACAATTCGGAGACTTTACAAAAAAAAGCAAATATCTTCCATGCGGCTTCTATGCTCAAATAATCGATGGTGATACCACATATTGTGGATTGATAACTGACAACTCGGCGGACGGAGTTTTAGATGTAATTCAACCTAAACTTTGTTGTGTTACTGATTTTGGATATAAACTCGATATCCTTAGCGTTGGCGTTCAACCGAAACAATTTAGAGGTCAATCACCCGAGGAATGGAGACAAAACCATAAGTATTCTAAAACGGATACTTTGATGTTTACTGAATTAGGTTTTGCTTTTTCTGTTCCAAGTTATGACTATTATGATACTTGCAATGTAAAATTTAATCCTAATGGTAGAGATTTGATTGGTTTCTATTTTAATAAAAAATTCTCTTCTCCTATAGGGATTGGTGGTTTAGATGAAAAATATTTTCGGGATTATTATGATTTGAAAGAAGTCTTGAATAAGTTTAAAGGAGCTCCGAATCTAAAGGTGACTCTTAATAATAATCTTGTAAACAAGTCTGATTATGACAAGCTTGAAAATTATGAAATTATTAGTTTTGAGGATATTACATCAGTAATTGTTTATAAGGAAAATAATGATTGTGAAATAATTATAAAGACAAAATAAAACACTAAGCATAACACTTTGTATATTCCATAAGGGTTTCAGTGGTATGCCAGCTGCGGTTTTCCGCTCATTCTCTCGTCCGTATCCAGACAGAGAATCACACGCAAACCCATACGTAACATACAATTTTCCGTTATAGCCCATAATGAAAAAAATTCACAAATATGAAAAGAATATTACTGCTTATTATTATTTTAATCCAGGTAAGCTCATTATCTGCACAGACCTTTACTGATATTACACCGACAAATTTTCCAAATCTATTACTTGGATCTGTAGACCTTGGAGACTACGACAATGATAATGATCTGGATATAATAATATCAGGGATAGATGATGAAAGTGGAACTTATGTTACAACAGTTTTCAAGAATGATAATGGTACTTTTTCAGAACTATCAGGTTTAAATATAAAAGCAGTATGCCTTGGAAATGTTGAATGGGGAGACTATGACAGAGATGGTGATCTGGATATTCTTGTTGTCGGTCTTTTTGAAAATGAACCCGAAAAAATTGCAAATAGCAAAATATATGAGAATATTGGAAATGATAAATTTGTTGAGTTGCCAGACGTACAACTATCCGGAATCTATCATGGTATTGCCAAATGGGGAGATTATGATAATGATGGTTTATTAGATATAGTTATGGCTGGTCATGAGGTGACTGCCATATACAGAAATATTGGAAATAATCAGTATCAACAATTAAATGGATTATCGTTACCTTATATTTTTCAAACTGGACAAGTTGATTGGGGTGACTATGACAATGATGGAGACTTAGATCTGTTCTTTGCTGGATATGATGGAGGCTCTATTGGAAAGTTATTTCGAAATGATGGAAATGATTCATTTATTGAAGATACATCTTCTGTAGTAAGAGGAACACACAGGGGGAGTGTGAAATGGGGTGACTATGACAGTGATGGGGATATTGACCTAGTTATTGCTGGAGATTCAAGATCTACTTATGATGAAAAAATAGTTGAAATATATGAGAATAAATCTGCAAAGTTTACCAAAAACGAAAGTGCTGATTTAACAGGAATTGAAGATGGTTCTGTTATTTGGGGAGATTTTAATAACGATGGTCTTTTAGACTTATTCGTCGTGGGATATTTTTATGGTACAACAAGCTGTTTGTACATAAACAATGGTGATCATTCTTTTTCGAAACGTGAACAAACTGAGTTAAATATTTTAGGATTTGATTGTCATGATATAGCCTGTGGGGATATTGATAATGATCATGACTTAGATCTGATAATTGTTGGTGAAAACAGAGCGGCAACAAAAATATACAGAAATGACATAATGTCTCAGAATACAATTCCTCTACCACCTGCAAGCTTAATTTCAGAAGTAACCAGTGATACAGTAATGCTTAGTTGGAATAGGGGTTTTGATAAGGAAACTCCTCAAAATGGACTTAGCTACAATATACACATTCAAAAATCTGGTTCTGATATCGTTTCTCCAATGTCTAACGAAGTTAACGGAAAAAGAAATATCGTTTCAATAGGTAACTGTTCCCACAATAGTTTTTGGAAAAGCTCATCATTAAAAGCAGGAAAGTATAGTTGGAAAGTTCAGACAATTGATAACACCTATGAAGCATCTGAGTTCTCTGTTGCCGACAGTTTCAACATACCTGTTTCGTCAACGTTTATAACGGATAAAAATGAATATTGTGAAGACGAGCTGGTAAAATTGACTTATACCGGCAATGCTCCTAAAGACGCAATTTTTTCCTGGAATCTCGATGGTGCAACGATTATAACAGATACAGTACCAAATGAACTTTATGTATCGTGGCAAGCAAGTGGTGAAAGAACAATCTTTCTTTCAGTAGATTATGAGGGAGACACCGCATCTAGTAAAATTGAAAACATAACTATTCATCCAAAACCAGATGGTAGATTATTTGGAGATACTACCTTTGTTAAAGGAGACATTAATCATTTATTTCTTGATTTAAATGGTACTCCGCCTTTTTCCATCGATTATACAAACGGTTATTATACAAATACGGTAACTACAAATAACTACAGGGATACTATTCAAATATATTCTGATGGGACCTATAGAATTATTAATATTTCAGATGCTACGGGGTGCTCTTCTGGAGAAATAGAAAACTCCCTAAAAGTTCATTCGATTTCTAATTCTGATACAGTAAAACTTGCAAATGAAACAGAAAAAGGAACATTAAAAAAAGAATGGCAGTTTGGAATGTTGGGACACGATTTGGGCGAAGCTGGAATAATAGCAGAAGATATTGATAATAACGGCTATATTGACATTATATCAGCAGGCAGATATTCTGATAATTCATGGGAGCCCTCAGATTTCTTAACATGTGTAGAGTTTGACAAAGACCAGTCTAAATACATAACTAAAAAGATAAGTAATGTTATTAATCATGAAATCCAATGTATCGAATTATATGATTTTGACAAGGATGGAGAAAAAGAATTATATGTTGGTTTAGATGATGGTACAATTGCAATTTACAATCCTATTAGTCTGCTACTTCAAAAAATAATAAATATTTCTTATAAAGGAGAAGTTTCTGCATTTGACCCATCAAATAGTATTGACTGTATTGAGTTTGGAGATATTGATAATAATTCATCAACAGACCTTATTGTATCGAATGGTGATACTACGTACATTTTGAACGAGTTTTATGACCGAATTTACAAAATAGCATATGGCTCTAAATATTTCAAAATTGGTAATGTTGACAATGATGCTACTAATGAAATCGTTTATTCAGATGGAAATATAATTCAACTTTCAGGCAATACTGTAGTTCTTGAAAATAGCTTTTATACTTCTAACAAAAATACACCGATAGCTTTGAGCAAAATGAATGAGGATGATATATTAGATATCATTTATAGCTCAAAAGACACTCTTTTTGTTTATGATAATAATTCAACCCAATTAATATGGTCGCAAGAATGGATATCTGATTATAACTATGATAGATATATAAAAGGAATCTGGTTATATGATTATGACGGAGACGAAACAGATGATATTTTTATTAATGATAAAGACTACGATGCAATTTACTGCTATAATGGGAAAAATGGCAATAAAGACTTTAATATTAGAGAAAGTACAAGTGATGGTGTTGCGAATATTGCAATTGCGGACTTTGACAAGGATAACCAACCTGAAATTATCTATTCAGTAGGAGCAGGTTGTACTTGTGCTGACTATTTTTTCCTATACGATATTTCAACTAAAACAAAAGAATGGCAAAGCAGACACTATTCTGGTGATTTTAAAGCTTTTGATATTGGGGACGTAGATAATGACAATAATCTTGAAATTGTATCTGGAGTTTTTGGAGAATATCTAAAATATTACGACCATGGTTTTTTGAATGTATTTAATGCGGAGAATAAGCATATTGAATGGCAAAATGATGAAGAGATTTTTGGAGCCCATGTTGAAGATTTTACAAAAGTTAAAATCGGTGACATTGATAATGATGGTGAGAATGAATTACTGTTGGGAATTGAATACGGTTATTCGTCAAGTTATGTTTACGTTTTTAATTCTCAGTATGAAGTGGAAAGAAATTTTGCGATAGATGGTATGAGTATTATTCTTGATATGGAAATTTCAGATATCGATAATGATAACAAAAATGAATTAATAATTACTTCGGGGACAAATGTAGGTGGAAGTACACATCCAGATGAATGGCAAAATTACATTTATATTTATGATGGTGAAACTGGTGATTTAGAATGGAGAAGTGAGCAACTTACAGGAATAGGTTCAAAAATTGGATCTTTAAATGTGGGTAACATCGATGCCGACGACAATCCAGAAATAGTTGCCCTCAAATATGGTTCGTGGAGAACTAATGGAGAATTAATAGTTATAGATGGATTGTCAAAAGAACTGACTACTGATAATAGGAATAATTACACTTCAGTTACTCTTTCTGATTTAAACAATGATGGCAGGATGGAACTTATTGCATCTGCCGATACGGGTAAAATACTGGTTCTTAACGGCATGTTACTTGATGTTATATCAGAATATAATATTAACTGTGGAATTATTAATGCAATTCAATGTTGCAACTTAGATTCTGATCAAGCTATGGAAATTGTTCTATCTGATCAAGAAAAAATTTACTTGTATGATATTGAACAAAATGAAGTATTCGGAAAAAGTGGAATTATCAATTCGAACATTGGTGCGTATAGTAGCCTTAAAGCAGGAAACTTTGATTCTGATGAAAACATTGAAATCTATATAAATGGTAACCATGGACTTTTTGTTTTTGAATATATAATTGATTCTGTTCCAACATCTATTTTACCAGATTATAACAAAGAAAGAAATCAGCAGATTACCTGTTTCCCTAATCCATTTAAACAGTATTTAAATGTTTCTCTGGGTCTGAATGAAAGGACAGAATGTACTTTTAGAATTGTTGATTTATTTGGAAAACAATTGCATCTTGAGAATAAAATAATTGAACCTGGAACTACAATTGTAGCTATTGATACACACCATTTACAAAATGGAACATATGTCCTATTAATTAATAATAAAACGCAAATATTAAAATCTTTTAAAGTGATTAAAATAAATTAAAAATTACTGGCTATAACATTTTGTATATTCCATAGGGGGTTCAGCGGTTTTTGGGCGTCTGCTCTTTTATCAAATTAAGGCGTAACGATCGACAGTGACGCTCTCCGAAAATCCCCTACGTAACATACAATTTACCGTTGTGTGCAACCAAGGAGTGTATTGAAGGTTACAGTACAAAGGAGAACATTATGAAGAAACACTTATTGATAATATTGTTTGCTCTGAATACTTGGCAATTAACAATTTATGGACAAATATTGAATAATGAAAGATTTGTTATTTACGAGAACGTGATTAGTGAGCTAAAATCTTCAGCAAATATTTCCGAGTTGAAAGATAAATATGATTATATGTATATTCTTCTTCTTGATTCGACAAACATAGACTTAATTAAAAAAACAAGATATGCATATATTGACGAGTTTAGAAACTATTCCGCAGGACTTCCTTTATCTAATAGGACAATTGGATTTGTGACTGATAAAACAGAGATTAAGGAAATATTTAACGATGAAAATTCATTGAAAAGAATTCTTTCCAGCTCAAAGACAATTAATAGTCCTGATATACCAATGACAAAGTTTGATTTTCCAGTTTATATTAAAGGGAATACAGCGGTTTTTGAGACATCTGGACCAACGTGGTCGGATACTTATTATGCAAGTTTGGAAAAAGGAATACTTCAAATAAATTGGCTTGGAGGAATAATTGAATAATAAAAATGGCAGCACACAACATTTTGTATAAGTAATGGCAGGCTATGTGGTAAATATCAAGGTTTGTAGCCCGCTAAAACTGCGTAGCGGTTTAACAAGAAAGTGCCACGCAATCTGCCACTACTCATACAATTTACCGTTGTGTGCAATTTTGTGTCGTCCTAAAATATGTCTACACTAAATGAGTAGATATGTATAAAAACGATGGAGTAACACGACGTTACAGCGAGAGTTTCAAACTCAAAATTTTAGCCGAACTTAGTACGGGTAAATACTCAAAACGACAACTATCCCGAATTTATGGGATTCAGTCAAGCACAATCAATGAATGGGTACGAAAGTACGACCGCAAAGATTTAATGAATACGCGTATTATGGTACAAACAAAAGATGAGATCAGCCGCTTAAAAGAGCTTCAAAAAGAAATTGAGCAGCTAAAAAAACTCCTGATTAAAAAGGATTTAGACAAGCTCGTACAAGATTCTTATTTGGAAGTGGCAGCAGAAAACTTAGGGTACAAAAGTGTTGAGGAACTAAAAAAAACTTAAACATCAAGCCCTGATGAAAGCTCCCTCAACAACAAAGCAAACGGGTATAGCAAGCATGTAAAAGAAGAACGGAAAGAGCAACCCAGAGTGGGCGTACGTAAGCTACACGAAACACTACAACCCTCTTTTGAGGCCAAACAGATTAAACTTGGAAGGGACTCTCTGTTTAATATACTCAGAGCGAATAATATGTTGGTGAAACGGAAAAGGGCGTATGCTAAAACAACCAATTCATATCACCATTTCCATAAATACAACAATCTTATCAAGGAGTTGGAAATCAGAAAACCAAACCAGGTATGGTTTTCTGATATTACATACATCAGAACCGTAAAAGGCTTTTGTTATTTAGCGCTGATTACAGACTTGTATTCACGGAAAATAATCGGACACGACATCAGCGATAGCCTGAAGCTGTCGGGATGCCTACGGGCCCTCAAAAAGACCCTGTGGCATACAAGACCAGCGGTCGGACTTATACATCACTCCGACAGAGGGGTGCAGTATTGCAGCCATATGTATGTAAATGAGTTAAAAAGAAAAGGAATAAACATAAGTATGACAGAAGAAAATCATTGTTATGAAAACGCAGTTGCTGAAAGAGTTAACGGCATTTTGAAAGACGAGTTTTACCTCGACCAATGCTTCTTTTCAACCAGCCATGCAAAACGTGCTACAAAAAATGCTATTAAACTATATAATAATAAAAGGCTTCATATATCTTTAGGGTATAAAACACCAAACGCGGTGTTTCAAAATGTAGCTTAAAAACAATGATTAACCTGTAGCCGTATTCTAGGACTAGACATTTTAAAACAATATTATTCCAATGTTACTAAAAGAACTGCGCCATGAACAACAAAATATGTAAAACTTTACAGCATCGCAATTATCGATACAATCGACTGACCATTACCCCTTTCTACAAACGATGGGCAGCAAGGGGTATTTACAAGAATGCAATTTTTTGTTAAATTTCGTACATTTATTTATAACATATGTGTAAGATTACCTTCATTTACAGTGCTTTTCTCTTATTAATTTTTAGTCAGCTATTTAGTAATACATCTACAGCTCAAAATGATTTACTTTGGAGCTATCATTACGACGACGGATTACGCACAAGTAGAGATTACCTTATAAAATCGTTTTTAACCGACAACAACGAAATTATTTTTACCGGGAGAGTGGAATCGAGTTTCACAAATACAGATTTTAATTCAGCAAGAATATCTGAAAACGGGAAAATTTTATGGGAAACCCAGTATTCATCAATAAAAGATGAAGCAGATACAATTGTTTTAAATTATGATGGAGAAGGAATTAATTCACAAGATATTCCTGTTTCAAGCTTTTTAGATAAGGACGATAACCTTTATAGTGCAGTTATCTTGGAGGAGAATTTTAATAATGGATATTTTTCACAAGATGTAGTTGTTATCAAACAGGATAGGAAGGGAAATATCTTATGGAAAAATATCTTCTATCGTCAGGGGATTGATTTTGCTTTAGACGATTTTTTTCGTGGTTTTTATGTTGATTCAGTAGGGAGTTCATGGTTATTAACCCGGGCTCCAATTGATAATCTGGCTTATAGTTTGGCTAAATATGACAATGCGGGTAATCAAATTTTCGTTTCTCATTTTGATTTACCTGAAAATTCTGAATATAGTGATGCCAACTTATATCTTATTGATGGGAAAATCACTTTTATTTCTTTGAATACAGAAGTTGGCCCCTTCTTGGTCGCTACCTTTTCAGATATTGGTGAGATTGAAAGGGAATATCATTTAGGTAACACAGGAGATGTAGGTATGGGGGCGAGGAGATATGAAAGGATTTGGTTTGTTAATTTTCCAACAGGCGAAAAAGCCATTGTTGGTAAATTGTGGTATGACTGGGATTTCGTCAAAAAGTTCTATAAATTAAAAATATTCTATTTTGACAGTAATTGGAATCAGATAGCAGATATTGAACCAGAAAGTATACCGACAGATGACATTTATCCTCATAATGTTACATTGTGTGGCGAAAATATATACATAAATGGCGGCGTTTATTATGAACCTGACGACGACATTTATATGAAGCCGTTTATCCTCCAATACGATAGTAATGCAAATGAAAACCTTATTTACTTAAATAATAAGGAAAACCAGGGAGGTCTCGTTAGATCATTAAATGCTTCAAATGATACGGTATACCTTACCGAGAATGTATTTGACTTGTTAACTTACAGAACAAACCTTGTGCGCTTGGTAAATACATCTCAAATTGACTATCGCAAAGAAATTGGCGTTAACGGCTACAGATGTCACCCCGAGAACATATTTAAAACGAATAATTCTCTAATTTTTACAGGAGAGCTTCGAAATACTGTTACACCTCAATATCCGGAAGATACGAATAGCGAGCAATGGGTTGCCAGTTATAATGAAGAAGGGACTGAACAGTGGAGCGTAACAAATACTGGAACTGGGGCTTCAGATATAATATTTGAAAAGGTTATTTCGGATCGTTTCAATAACTCCTATGTATGCGGAGATAGCCAGATTGGTCCAATAGGTACTGGAATTAGTCATTTTGACAATCAACATTTATTACTACAAAAGATTGATGCTTTAGGTAATTTGGTTTGGTCCAGACGATTTTCGATTGATATGACAAACAAATTCTGGTACAGGGGGGAATATATAAAGTTAGTGTTTGATAATGATGGTAATATTCTTCTATCAGGCTTTGCACAACAAGATGTAAATACTGCGCAAACAAATCCCAAATTTATTTATAATTATAAATTTTCCCCGGAGGGAGATCTCCTAGCAAAAAATATTATAGAAACAGAAACAAGTACACTTGTAAAAGACATTCATATTGATTCTAAGAACAACATTTATTTGTATATACCTTATTATTCAAAGCCTTCACAAATAATAAAATTGTCTTCCAATTTAAACGAGTTGTGGCGCTTAGATTTCGAAGAAGAACTAAATCGAGATGCACCGGGATTTTTCATAGAGCAAGATAATGGTAATATCGATTTTATATCGAAAGATGGAGATCTTATTGAAATTTCAGAGAACAGAATACTTAAATCTCGAACAAAGATATCGGAGTTTGAGAGAATTAATCATGTAAGAAAAACGAAAGAAGGAACATTCTTCTTAACAGGCACAATTAAAGTCGGCTACAGAGATCGTATAAAAATTGTTGAGATAGATTCTACTGGAAAAATTCTTTGGGAGTATAGAGATGATAATATCGCTGAAGGTAAGTATTCGATGGACCTGCCTTCAGGAGATCTTGTTATTTTTGGAGGATCGGATGATGCTAGTATTTACTTAAGATTTAATAACAAAAGGCAGTTTTGTTATAAAAAAGAGTACCCACCAGTTAAAATGACTCTAATTTGTGAAGATAGTCTTCAAAATTTACTTCTTACAGACAATTATTCCAATAATACAATAATAAAAATAGCTCCCAATGGCGATTCTATAACTAGTCATCAATATATTAACGACACTTTAGCTGCAAATTTTCAAATAACAGATATTAAAGTAGATGCCTCTAATAATATTTTAGCAAGTGGCTATACTACCAACGTATCATCTATTCATTATTATGTATGGAGCGTGGGCACTGTAGATAAATTTTCACATCCTGAGTCAGTTAATCAACCTCCGTTATTTATAAAACGACCTGAAATAGAAAGATTTTCTAATTCAAATTATCGAGATACACTGCTGGCAGTAGATCCTGATGGAGATTCTATTACATATTCAATTGAGCAAGGCCCAGATTGGTTAACATTAACTGACGGCGGAATTTTGTCTCGAAATGATAATTATTCAGCCGATTCATTAATAATATTAAAAGCGACAGATAGTCATGGTGCATTTGACAGATTAATTATGACTTACGTATTAGAATCAACGACGGATATAAATACAAATGTTTTACCAAACGGATATTTTACTGTATATCCTAATCCAAGTAATGGTTTATTGCATATAAAGTTTCAAGAGAACAACCAAAATGAAAAATGCAACGTTGAGTTATATGATATGAAGGGGAATGTTGTTTATAATAAAATATTATTTATCAATTCAACAGGTGGAAACACCATTAACCTCTCGCCTCTAAATCCCGGACACTATCTGTTAAGGATAAACAGAAACCGAAACTTTAGTTGTAAAGTAATATTACAATAACCCGTTGTGCATTATGATTTAACAATTATGAAACAGAATAAAAAAACGTGCCCTAACACGTGGTATAAGTCATGGCTGGGTTCGGCTCGATTCGACGCTGTCGAATCTCGTTCCAACCTCAGTTTCGGTCGGACACTCAGACTCTCGTCTGACCGCCACGACCTCATACCACCACCGTCAGACTGTCTAAAAACCTAACTGCATTTTGTTAAGAACTCAATCCAATTCTTAGGCACATAAAAACAGCCTTTTCGTATCTTCATACATGAAGTATATCAAAGGACAAAACAGGTCGCAAACATTACTTTTTCCGGTTTCGCTCGACGATACTGTAGCGGCTGAAAACGAAGTCAGGCTAATTGATGCGTTTGTCGACCATCTCAACTTACCGGAGTTTGGGTTTAAGGTTGATCATACAGAGAACGGGCGTCCGGCTTATCACCCTGCCGACCTGCTGAAACTTTACATTTACGGCTACCTGAACAAGGTGCGTTCGTCGCGCGACCTGGAAAAGGAGTGTGGGAGAAACATCGAAGTAATGTGGCTGCTCAAATGCCTCAAACCCGATCATAACACCATTTCCAACTTCCGGCGCGACAATCCCAGAGCCATCAAGAAAGTATTTCGCGAAACGGTGCGGATAGCCCGGTACTTCAACCTGATTGGCGGAACCCTGATTGCAGGCGACAGTACAAAGCTACGTGCCCAGAACAGAAAAAAGAACAACTATAACCAGAAAAAAATCGACCGGCACCTGGAGTACATCGAAAACAAACTGGCTGAATACGAAAAAGCACTGGCCGAAAGTGATGGGGATGAGAAGCAGGAAATTGAAAACGAAATCAAAAAGCAAAACCTGCGAAAGCAGGGGTACCAAAAGGTTGAGCAGGAGCTAAGGGAATCGGGGCAGCCACAGGTTTCCACTTCCGATACTGAAAGCCGCCAGTTGATTACCCGAAATAATATTACCGAAGTTGCTTACAACGCACAAACATTGGTGGATGCCAAACACAATCTGCCTTTCGACTATAAAGTAACCAATACCAACGATGCAAAAGCCATGGGCGGGATGCTGCGGAGAGCTAAAACCATTTTACGTTCCAATGATTTTACAGCCCTTTACGATAAGGGCTATCATACAGGAAGCGAATTCAAAACTGCCGATGAGCTGGGAATAGATGTTATGGTAGCCATTCCAACCGTAGCGGCCAATGCCCCAACCCAAAATTACAATGTGGAAAATTTTGTCTTTGACCCAATAAAAGACTGTTATACCTGTCCGCAAGCAGAATTGTTGACAACAAACGGAAGATGGCACCAGGCTAAAACATACCGGTTTAAACGCTATACTACCAAGGCATGCAAAACATGTAAAGCAAAACCGGAATGTTCCAAGGCGCATTGTGGGAAGGCTATTCAACGTAGCGAATTCCAGGAATATGTTGACCGGAATAAAAACCTAATTAATCAAAACAAACAACTCTACCGAAAACGACAGCAAATAGTAGAACATCCATACGGAACCATTAAGCGCCAATGGGGCTTTAATTACATCATCACAAAGAAGTACATCCAAAGGGCCGAAGCCGACTTTGGATTTATTATGACGGCGTATAACATCAGGCGAATCATCAACATCATCGGAGCACGTAACCTGGGAAAATACATGAAAGGTGTTTTTCAGCATTTTCTTCTTAAAATCAAGCGTTTTCAGCTATTTTTAAGCCAGATAAACCAAATACGAAACAAAAAACTAAAAACCATCTATTACACTTACCTTTTCCCTGGCCGCTTTATAATACAAAGTATTACTGCCCCGGGAATAGGTTTTTAGACAGACTGCCGTTAGGCGTCAGTTTAAAACAGGACTCAGAATGAAAAAACTAACCATCATAATATATTTCGTTTCAATCTGTTCTGTCAATTTCGGACAAGAATTGAATAAGAACGAAAATCCATTTGAGACTCTCTATGGTTATTTTGTAGAATTACAAGAGTCAAAATCGACAAACTATAATCTGCTTGAAAAAATAAACATAGAATTTGACAAGTATTTAAATCTTGACAGAGCTGAAATGGATAAATTTCGTTTTGATGACAGAGCTTGGGATTATGCAGGTTACCCATTTTTCGACAAACTAAAAAGTGCAAGTCAAGATAGTTTGAGCTTTAATTTATTTGAATTTGTTCTCAAAATAAAACCATACTATTTTGCGACAGGAGAGGTTGGTCAAGGACTATCAGAATTAGCAGCGGAAATAGCATATCTAAATATTGACTCTCTATTGAAATATGTTTTACCAATGGACTCTGCTTCCAGAATGGAAATTTTAATGAAACCTTGGTGGTATGCAATACCTGGAGATTCGATGAAAATAAAATTAAAAGATACAGATATTAAAGATGAAATGGATTATGTATTTAAACATAGTGGATAAAAAACCGAACGCCTAACAAAGTGTAAATTTAATAGCGGGTTCGGTGGGTATTCCAACGTTGGATTCACGCCCAATTATCCTTACCTTTCGGACGGATAACCGCACGTAAATCCGCTACTAAACTTACACCAAACGTTACCAGCCATTATAAAATGAAGAAAATACTAATCATATTATTGTTTATTCCCACTCTTGTTTATTCACAAGAATATCCAATTTTGGATACACTAAATTTTGGAAAGAATGTTAAGGAAGTGCTTGTGTATAGAAAACATGCTTCAGATAAAAAAGAAAATGTAATTAAGAAATACGTTTTTAATCCTCAAAAACAGCAACGAACTATTTACACTGGATATAATTCTTCATATCAATACAAAGATGAATATGAGTACCAGAATGACAAATTAATTTCTTATAAAAGCTATTCAAAATGTTCTTTAGTCGACAATATTGATTGGTCAGTTGTGGAAAAAATTGATTCAACAATGTATGAAAAGGTTAATCCAGAAGAAATTGATTGGGAAAAAAGTGCCAACCTCAATAAATATATGACACTGGAATATTATGAGAATGGAAAAGTATCCTCTATTAAACTTTATGAACAGTTGTCTGAAGGAGAATCATATTTGGACGAGGAGATAAAATTTATTTATAACTCGAAGGGGCAAATTGAAAGTAAAACATATTCTGAAAAAGGACATCCCAATGTTATCAAATTCCAAGCGTTTAAACCAAGTTCATTAGAATTGAATGACTCAATAAAGATGCTTTCGGGTACTATGAGAAAAAAACGGTTTTATTATTTTAATGACACGATATTTATAAAATATTTTGTGAATGGAATTCATACTGGTAACGAATATCAAATATTCAATCCAGATGAAGAAACAAAAACTTATACTGTATACAATCCATTAAATGACACGTTGTCTTTATCTGTTGAGACTTTTAACGAAAACCAATTACTAATATCTCGTAAAAATATCCTGCAAAAAGGATATAATGGTTTTGGTTTTTCTCTGGATGTGGCAGCTGGGGACGAATATTTCTATGAATACGATAATTTAAAGAGAATAAAAAAAGTAGACTGCTATGATATTGGAGAGTTTTATTATAGTGACACTTATATTGTAAATAAAAAATAACGGCTGGTAACAAATTGTAAATTGCATTGTGGGGTTCGTGGTAAGTTGTTCGCTGGATTCTCGTTTCGCAGTTCCGTGTCCTTCGGACAAGAACGCTCTCCGAAATCGGCCCCGACAACTTACAAGCAACCGTTGCATATAAAACCGTATCACACTGATTGAATAATACTTAAAATAAAAGATGCAATTCATCAATAGACTTTTCAAAAAGGAGTCCTCCTTTATACATTCCTTTAAGGACAGGATGAATTTCTTTACCAAGTTCAGTCAAGCTGTATTCAACGCGTGGAGGGACTTCAGGAAAAACTGTTCGATTGATTAATCCATCTGCTTCTAATTCTTTTAGTTGTTTGGTCAGCATTCGTTCACTAATATCAGTTAATAGTTTAACCAATTCATTATATCTCTTATCTCCCTGAAAAAGGTGTAAAATAATAGTCCCTTTTCGTTTTCCTTTCACAACATTTATAAATGTATCAATCGGACAATAACTTTTTTTCATTTTTTTTCTTCCCTCAAAGTCTTGAAAACACTAAAGACAGAAATAAATGTTCGTATACCAACCAAAGGTAAGTTCTTGATAGGCAAAATATTTATCCTGACATTTGTACAAAAATAAGTAAAATTAATAGACAAAAGATGGTACAGAATAATTCTACATTTAAAGCATTTCGAATTGATGAGATTGATGGAAATTTTCAAGGTTCAATTAAAGAAATGGAATTTGTTACATTAAACAACAACGAGGTTTTAGTAAAAGTGCACTACAGCTCATTGAATTATAAAGATGCATTATCGGCTTCGGGGAATAAAAGAGTAACAAGAAATTATCCACACACACCGGGAATTGACGCAGTTGGAACAATAGAAAAATCGAACAGTGATTTATTTACTATTGGTGAAAAAGTAATTGTAACAAGTTATGATTTAGGCATGAATACCGACGGTGGATTTGCTGAGTATATTCAAGTCCCATCTGAATGGCTTGTGAGATTGCCAAAAGAAATGACGATGAAAGAGGCAATGATATATGGTACTGCCGGATTAACTGCGGGAATGTCTGTTTTTAGACTTACGGAATTGATAAAACCAGAGGATGGAAAGATTGCGGTTTCTGGTGCGACAGGAGGAGTTGGAGCATTGAGTGTTTCCATTTTAAGTAAATTGGGTTATTCTGTAGTTGCAATAACAGGTAAGGAAACAGAAAGGGACTATTTAATTCATCTTGGAGCAGAGGAAGTGCTATTACGTAACGAAATAGAAAATTTTGCTAAAAAACCTTTGTTAAAACCTTTGTTTGCAGGTGCTATCGATACTGTTGGAGGTGTAATACTTGAGAATATAATTAAATCGACGAATTCAATTGGTGTTGTAACTTGTTGTGGAAACGTTGCATCTCCAAAACTAGATTTGACCGTTTTTCCCTTTATCCTGAGAGGTGTTACACTCATTGGAATCGATTCGCAGAACTATCCAATGAAATACAGAAAAATTGTGTGGAATAAGTTAGCCGGCGAATGGAAGCCAAAACAATTAGACGCTACTTGCAATGAAATTAAATTGGAGGATGTAGCGCAAAAAATTGAATTAATGCTAAAGGGAAAATTAAAAGGAAGAACTGTTTTGACTCTGGCTGAATAAATACTCGCAGAATTGATTTATCAAGATATTCAGTTTTATAAGGGATGTGTCGAAGAACAAGAATTGATTCCTAAATCAATCGCAAAAGAATTCTTTGACTGGAAAAAGAAACAAATGGAAAGAATTAAAAATAAAAAACGGCATGTAATAATATATAAAGTGCATTGCACTTTATATATACGTTATGCCTAATTTTAAAATGAACGAAGTATATAGAAGCATATCAGTTGTATTTGAGATTGAAAGAGCAATCAAATGTATGTAACCAAAAGCGGAGCGATAAGGTGGAGGTCGTATTATTGGGTGTATTTTTCACGAGCACTTACAGGAAAATACGTCGCTGCTATTGAAATAGGAAACGATGTTTGGAAGGTATTTTTAGAAACATACTTTTTATGTTATTTCAATCAAAACGATTTGGGTTATAAAGAATCAACAAGGTTAAGTCCGAAAATTGTGTAAAGGATGTGACTTTAACTTTGTAAACTATGTGCCTTAGCGAACATTTTTAAAACCTCAAGCAACCAATTGATAATAAAAAGAATCTATAAAAACCATATAAACTAACTCGACTATGACAAAAAAATTAATCGGATTAGTATTGCTATTTGCTCTATCCTGTAGTAAGGAGAATGACGATGATTCTATAAGACAAGAAAAAGGAAATGTTTGGCTTAGTGGTGGATTATTTTACTGCGCTGAACAGATACATCTTGACAATGGAGATACTTTAATTGTCAATTTGGAAGATATAATATCCTTTAAGTCAGGAGACAGAGTAAATGTAAAATACAAGGAAATAGGTATAAATGAGTCTTGCCCTTCAGGGATTGACTGTGAAATTGTCGTTATTAAAAAAATTGAATAAAAACCGACCCGCTAATATTTTTGCAAACGAAAGCCCAACAGCACCTGGAGTAAAATCAACAAACAAAAAATTGAAGCTTTAACGGCAAAAGTTGGAATTACAGCCACAACATTAAAAATGAATATGGCAACTAAAACATTTAGGGATAGAATACTTTTTTTCATTATTTCATTAATTTATTTGATGGATAAAGTAGGTTTATTTATGCGGTATAACGTGTATTGATGCATTTATGTTCTAATATCCGTTTTTAGGAGCTTAATTTTGAATTTTTACTCGAAGGATGACAGTGATATGCGGAGGAAATTCAGCTCGGCTAGACTCCATTTCCCTAAATTGCTTTTAAGAAGTATTTTAGAGTTTGAGTAGGTATTGGACAGTATATTTATAGAAGTTTAATAATGATAATAGTACCGAAATTAATCTATCGCATAGGCAATGTCAGCACCGAGTCTTGTTACGAGGAGTGTGGAGTATTCTAACACATGAGAACATCGAATAAATACTTGGCATATTGCAAATTGTGCACTTTCTCTTGATTATGCGATTCCAGGCTACTTAATACCTAAACGCCTTGAACTTAGACGACAGAATCATTAAATGCCCCCAAAAGTACCAATCTTAAAATTTTAACCGAACTTAGTGCCGAAAATCATTCCGGAAAAAAGAATGATTACTGGTTAATTACAATTTCAGAAACAAAACAAACAGAACATTTATTCAATGTCAAAAGCTAAAAAAGAAATCACGGACGATACACCTAACGACTCTTTTCTCGATAAATTTGAAATAACAGCACTAAGTCCGATGCAGGAAAAGGCAGGCAAAACCATTCGCCAAAAGTCGGATGTGGTATTGCTTTCTCCTACAGGAACCGGAAAAACGCTGGCTTTTCTATTGCCATTAATAGAAACACTTGATGCAAATTGTGCCGAGATTCAAATCCTAATACTTGTCCCATCGCGCGAACTGGCCCAGCAAATTGAACAGGTAACCCGGAAAATCGGATCGGGATTTAAGGTGAATGCCGTATATGGCGGACGTGCCGGCACGCTCGATAAGCTCGATTTAAAGCATCGGCCGGCAATTCTTATCGGAACACCCGGGCGGGTAGCCGATCGCTTAAGGAGGGATAAATTTCCTTTGGAATATATTCATACCCTTGTGCTCGATGAATTTGACAAATCGTTGGAAATAGGTTTTGAAAAGGAAATGTCAGAGATTATTGAATCGCTCCCCAATGTGCGTCAGCGAATCCTGACTTCAGCTACCAGCGATGCCAAAATACCCGACTTTGTAGGATTACAGAAACCCGTTTTTATCGATTATTTGAAGGACGGGATTTCTCAACTAACGATTAAAACAATCCTTTCGCCCGAAAAAGATAAGTTAAATACCCTGGGAAAAGCGCTGGCGTTTATTGGCAGCCAACCCGGAATTGTTTTTTGCAGTTTCAAAGATTCGCTTGAACGGGTAAGCGATTTTTTAACCGCGAACAATATTAAACACGAGTGCTTTCATGGAAGCATGGAACAAATTGATCGGGAGCGGGCGCTCGTTAAATTCAGAAATGGTACGATCCAACTGCTTTTGGCTACCGACTTGGCTGCCCGAGGACTCGATGTTCCTGAAATAAAATTTATTCTTCATTATCACCTTCCGCTGCGCAATAAAGAATTTACCCACCGAAACGGACGTACGGCACGTATGAACCGCGATGGCATTGCCTATATTCTGCATTGGGAACAAGAGGAGCTGCCAGACTTTATCCGGGAAATTGCACCGGAAAGCATAGCAGTTGAAGACCTGCCGAAAGCAACACCTCCTTCGCCGGGAAAATGGATTACCTTGTATATTACCGGGGGGAGACGAGATAAAATATCGAAAGGTGATGTGGCTGGTTTATTGCTGAAACAAGGCAATGCGCAGAAAGACCAGATAGGTGTTATTGAAGTGAAACAGGATTGTACCTACGTTGGTGTACATGCCGAAATAGCGAAAAAGCTTATCGAAAAAACCAACAACAGCAAGCTGAAGAAAAAGAAAGTTAGAATTAGCGCGATTTGAAATAGCTCTGAATTCATGTCGAAAGAACAACAACATATAAAAGTAAGGTTACATCCGCGAAATAAAAACCGAGAATCATACGACATAAAAGCCTTGATAAGCGTAAATCCTGAACTGGCGAATTATATAAAGCCGAATAAATACGGTGTGAATTCAGTTGATTTTGCAGATCCTGCAGCGGTAAAAACGCTAAATAAATCGTTGCTGAATTATTACTATAAAATTGAATTCTGGGAGTTTCCTGATAAAAATCTATGTCCCCCCATACCCGGCCGTGCAGATTATATCCATCATATCGCCGATTTGCTAAGTGAAAGTAATTTTGGAAAAATTCCTACCGGAGATAAAATCACCTGTTTTGACATTGGTACAGGCGCCAGTTGCATTTATCCAATTCTGGGGGTGGCAGAATATAGCTGGAAATTTATTGGCTCCGACATTGATCCTAAATCAATTGAGTCGGCCAACAATATCGTCAACAGCAATACCTTACTTCAAAATAAAGTAGAATGTAGATTACAGAACAACCCAAAAGATATTTTTTACGGGATAATCGGCAGAGAAGAAAAAATAGATCTATCGATATGCAATCCTCCGTTTCATTCGTCGGTTGAAGATGCACAAAAAGGCAGCCGAAGAAAAGTTAAGAATCTGTCGGGGAAAGATTCCGAGAAACCAACACTTAATTTCGCCGGAGTTAGTAATGAACTTATTTGCGATGGTGGCGAATATACGTTTATTCAAAAGATGATTAAAGAAAGCAGGAAATTTGCTAAAAACTGTTTTTGGTTTTCATCTTTAGTTTCCAAACAATCGAATTTAAAAGGGATTTATAAATCGTTAGAAAAAGTTGAAGCCCAACACATAAAGACAATGCCAATGGGAACCGGAAATAAAACGACCCGAATTGTAGCTTGGACATTCCTAACAAAAGAAGAGAAATACAAGTGGGCAAAAACCAGATGGCGGTAGGGTAATGGTATTAATCGAAAATACGCCGAAAACCGATAACTTAAACTGGCATTTGCCTCGCTAAATTTATCAATGTTAGTTCTGCTTCTCCAGATACACGCAGTGTTTTAATCAAACCATTGATAAATCTTTTACAACTTCAGAAAAAATCCGGTACGAATCCACCCGTTTTTGTTGGTCGTAGATGTGCGATGAAATAATTATTTCGTCGGCATTAGTGTGTCCAATAATCTGTTGCAGTTCGCGTTTGATCTCCTTTCTTCCGCCAATGAGTGCATAGGCGAGCATCTGGTCGATCCGGTCTTTAATAATTCCCCATTTTTCGTAGCCCAGATTGTGAGTCGGTGGTTGCATAAGCTCACGCCGGCCGGTAACAATCCCCATAAAACTGCGTCGCATAGTGCTTGCCAAATACTCAGCTTCATCATCGGTTTCAGCTGCAACCACCTGGCTGCCGATAATAACATAAGGTTTTTCGAGTTGAACGGATGGCTTAAAATTCTCGCGGTAAATTTTCAGTGCAGCAAAGAGTTGTTGCGGGGCAAAATGGCTGGCAAAAGCATAAGGCAATCCCAGTTCGGCTGCCAGATATGCACTATCGGTACTCGATCCCAAAATCCATATCGGAACGTCTGCACCTTCGGATAAAACAGAGCGCACTTCGGCTTTACTGTTTTCTGACGAGAAATATTGTTGAATTTTGCGCACTTCGTTCGGAAAATCCTGTGCGGCACGCATACGGTCGTAACGAAGTTCGGCAGCAGTTACCTGATCAGTTCCGGGAGCGCGCCCTAAGCCCAAATCAATACGGTTGGGGTAGAGGGCAGCGAGCGTACCAAACTGTTCGGAAACAATTAGCGGCGAATGATTAGGTAGCATAATGCCTCCGGAACCTACGCGAATTGTTTTTGTTCCCTGGGCTATATAGCCGATAATAACTGAGGTGGCAGCACTGGCCACACTAATAATGTTATGATGTTCAGCCACCCAATAGCGGCTATATCCAAATTGTTCCGTGTATTGGGCTAATTCAAGACTGTTACGCAATGCGTCAGCGGGAGTTGAGCCTTCGGCAACCGGCGCTAAATCGAGCACCGAAAAGGCGATTTGTTTTCTGTTTGTCATACGTGTTTTCTCCTTTGGCCTTCTATAACAAAGAAGGATTGATTTTGATTAAGCCCTCCCCATAAAGATTACACCGTTTATGAATAAAATGCTTCGAGATGCAAGTTTTGAGTGGAGAGTTTTAAGGGTTTCAACTCGAGGCTCGCAGCTCGGTGCTAAAATTAAGAATTATGAAAAGACTATTAATTATTACCATTGCACTGCTGATTGGTGTTGCATCCAGTCCTTTGTATGCGCAAAAGAAAGAAAACAAAACGGTGTGTTTTAAAAGCAATATGGATTGTGCGCATTGCGAAAAAACCGTTGCCGATTATTTGAAATTTGAGAAAGGTGTGAAAGACCTGAAAGTTGATCACGCTTCAAATACCATTTTGGTAGAATACAAAGAAGGTAAAAATGCCGATGAAGCCTTGCCAAAGCTATCGAGAAAAAAGGCTATAAAGCCGAAAAGATCACAGCAAAAGAATATGATAAGTTGGTAGAACATGCAAAAGAAAACCATGAACATGCGCACGAAAAACATCAGGAAAGAACGCCGAAAAACTGATAATACGCACAATAGATGGCAAAAAGGGGAGAAGGTTTTACTTTCTTCCCTTTTTTGTCTATAACATCTGATTCCTGACAGTTTTACTACTTTTAACATAAAATTCCGAACATGAAGACATCTCCCAAAGAAATACTAAAACAATGGGTAGTAGCATTTAACGCAGCTGATGCAGATAAACTTGCAGGATTTTATCATAATGACGCTGTAAACCACCAGGTGGCCAACGAGCCGGTATTGGGAAAAGAAGCAATTAAAACGATGTTCAGAAATGAATTCTCACAAGCAAAAATGGTATGTATTGTGGAAAATATCTTTGAAGACGGAGAGTGGGGGATTCTTGAATGGAAAGATCCGCTAGGTTTAAGAGGTTGTGGCTTTTTCCATATTATCAACGGCAAAATTAAATTTCAGCGCGGCTACTGGGACAAGCTAAGCTTCCTGCGTCAACACAATCTGCCAGTACCTGATTTGTAGCAGGTTTCCCCTTTTTAACTGAAGATAAGTTAATCCTTTATTATTAAAAACCGGAAGCTCCGGGATTCTAGTGCTACATCGGAAAACATAACCTAGCTTTGCAGTGGAATATGTCCGATCAGATCAAAAAGAAATACAATCAGTTTCCTTTCAACCCAAATAAAGTGCCTTTTTTTTATGGTTGGGTTGTGTTGTTCGCCGCAACAATTGGTGTGCTATGCAGTGCTCCCGGACAAACTACAGGCGTGTCTACATTTACCGACTACCTGATTGAAAGTATTGGAATTAGCCGTGACCAGATTAGTACAGCATACATGTTTGGCACAATTGGGAGTTCGCTGATTCTTACTTACGCAGGAAAACTATACGACAAATATGGCGCACGCTGGGTTGGAATGGCTGCAGCTCTGACCCTGGGATTTGTATTGGTGCTGTTAAGCCAAACCGATCGGATGATAAAAGCTATTGTTACGCCAGATTCCAGTTTATATGTCAGCGTAGCCATTGCGGTATGTATACTATTCTTTTTCATGTTGCGTTTTTCGGGGCAAGGGGTAATTACCATGGTTTCGCGAAATATGCTGATGAAATGGTTTATTGCTCGTCGTGGTTTTGTAAACGGTATTTCTTCGGTGTTTGTATCACTTGGCTTTTCTATTGCTCCATTAAGCTTTGATTTGCTTATTGAAGGAACATCATGGCGCTGGGCTTGGTTAATTATGGCGCTTGGAATTGGTGTTGTGTTCTTCCTTTTTGTTTTCATCTTTTTCCGGGATAATCCGGAAGACTGCGGTCAGATTCCCGACGGAGAAAAACATGGTAATAAAGAAAAAGATGTAATTGTAAAACCATTCAAGCAATTCACTTTAAAAGAAGCCCGAAGTGGATTAACGTTTTGGTTGTTTGTGCTTCCTATAGCAATATATGCTTTGTTTATTACAGGCTATGTATTTCACCTGGTTTCGTTGTTTGGCGAAGCCGGAATAGATAAGGAAAGTGCTTTGTCAGTATTTATTCCAATCTCGCTTATTTCAGTTATGCTGGCCTTTATCGGTGGTTGGATAAGCGATAAAATAAAGCTTCAATACCTGCTCTTTTTGTTATTGGCCGGAGAAATTGTCGCCTTGTATTCTTTAGCTAACATCAACACCGGGTTCTATTATTATGCTTTTATTATCGGTAGTGGAATTCCAAGTGGAATGTACAATGTTTTGCTAAGTGTTGCCTGGCCGCGTTTTTATGGTCGCGAACACTTGGGAAAGATAACGGGTTTTGTTATGGCAATTATCGTTTTTGCCAGTGCCTTAGGCCCTATTCTTTTCAGCCTCTCGCATTCTAAATTTGGAAGTTATTCTTATGCGATTTATATGTTGCTCGTATTTGTTGTCATCATTTCTACAGTAGCTTACAAAGCGCATAATCCACAGGATAAATTCGAAAATCAAACTGAAGGAAGAGAATAAAGTTTGTTCCGGGCTTTATTTGTTACTCATCAAGCGTTTTGTTCTACAACATAAATTATTAGCTTGACTATTCGGCACTGTTGTCGTAACTTGTTTACTCAATAAAAACCAATAGTTTAATGAACACACAGGCTTTACCGGCTTCCTGTTAATAAATTCCACAAACACAGACAATGAAGAAAGCATTATCTCTGCATATCTTTTTTACAAACTTAATTTCGGAAAGACTAAAAACTAATTTGAGTTTTGTTAAACGAATCTTGCTTCAGGGAAGATAGTCCTGGGAAGAGGACAGTGTTAGTTTACCCACAATCTTCTAGAGTGGGTTATACACATTCAGAAAATGGCACTCAATTGAGTGCCATTTTCATTATCTCTATTTTAAGCTAAGTTTCGCAAGTGATCTGTATTGTTGAATTTAATTTGTAATTTCACGTTTCTATCAAAGTAAACTTCAAAATGCTTATGTCACGAATAGTAAACCTGTTTTTGTTGCTTGCCATCCTGTCCGGCTTTAGCTGCAGCACTAAAGAAAAAGAATTACCACGCGTCGCTATTGCCGGTTTGGCTATTGAGTCGAGTACGTTTTCTCCTGCACAATCAGGCATTGATGCTTTTCAGGCTCGAAGAGGAGAAGAGATATTTTCTTACTATCCTTTTATGGCGGATGATGCGTCCGACAGGCAGAGGGCAGAATGGTTTCCTACGCTACGAGGACATGCGCTGCCTGGAGGAATTGTAAAGCGCGAAGCCTATGAATCGCTCGTAAACGAAACACTTGATCGCTTGCGGAAAAATCTTCCTTATGACGGTTTGTTTTTCGATATTCACGGGGCGATGAGTGTTGTTGGGTTAGATGATCCGGAAGGTGATTTTATTACACGGATAAGAGAAGTTGTTGGGCCTGAAACTTTAATTTCCACATCCATGGATTTACATGGAAATGTAAGTAGAACGCTTGCTCATGAAAGTGATATGATCACTTGTTACCGAATGGCACCTCACGAAGATGCATTGGAATCGAAACAAAGGGCACTCGAAAATCTGCTCGACAGGTTGGAAAGTGGCAAAGGCAAACCAAAATATAAAGCCTGGATTCCGGTGCCGATATTGTTGCCCGGAGAAAAAACTAGCACCCGGATTGAACCCGGAAAAAGCTTATATGCGAAAGTTGAACCACTTACCGAGCAAGAAGGAGTGATTGACGCCGCAATATGGATTGGATATGCTTGGGCCGACGAGCCAAGAAACCAAGGCGTTGTAATGGCATACGGAGATGATAAAAAAGCCGTTCAAAATGCGGCAGAAGTTTTAGCAAGAAGTTTTTGGGATGTTCGTAAAGAATTTGAGTTTGTCGCGCCGGTTGCTACACTTGAAGAATGTTTGAACACCGCAATTGCCTTTGATGGCCAGCCTTTTATTATCAGCGACATGGGAGATAATCCAACTGCAGGTGGTGCCGGAGATGTAACCTGGACCTTAAACGAAATATTAAAAAGAAAAGAGTTTCAGAAAGCTGACGGGCCTTCAGTAATTTATGCGTCTATTCCCGGGCCGGATCTTATTGAAAAAGCTATTGAAGTTGGCGAAGGCAAGCGGGTAAGCGGACTTGTTGGAGCAATAGTAGACAACCGCTATGCACCGCCAATAAAACTTGATGGCATAGTAAAAAAAATCAAACAGGGTGATCGACACGCCGAAACAGAAGTTGTTGTTCAGGTAGGAAGTGTAAATGTTATTGTAACCAAAAAGCGGAAACCATATCATTATGAAAAAGACTTTACAGAACTTGGCCTAAATCCAAGAGCTACTGACATTGTTGTTGTGAAAATTGGTTACCTCGTTCCGGAACTGTATGATATGCGTGCCGACTGGCTGATGGCACTTACTCCAGGTGGAGTAGATCAGAATTTGGAACGTCTGGGCTATAAACGCATAAACCGCCCCATGTTTCCATTGGATAAAAACATGAATACTCCCGACCTTTGTGCGAGGTTCATTCCTTTGGCAAACGAAAACTAAGTTTAAAGTTTTCGGGCTGCATAGAAAGAATTAATTAGCTTTGAGGAAAATCTAAACCAACTTTAAGATGAAATTCATATATCCTTTACTATTATTGGCTTCCCTGCTGTTTTTAGGAGCCTGTCAACAGAAAACTCCGGTAGGAGAGTGGGAAGACATGTTTGACGGACAAACGTTGAGAAAATGGAAAAAAGCAGGCGAAAACACCGAAAGTTTCACCGTAGAAGATGGAGCCATTAAATGCTCCGGCGATAGAAGCCATTTGTTCTATAAAGGAAAGTATAAAAACTTTGAATTTGAGGCGGAAGTCAAAACGGCTGAAAAAGCGAATTCAGGCGTTTATATTTGTACGGCTTATCAGCCCGAAGGGTTTCCGCAAACCGGCTACGAAGTTCAGGTCAACAATTCATTTGTAGGCACATCTGCCACACACCCCGAGAAACGCAAAACCGGAAGTATCAACGGAATCAGAAATATTTATTTCCCTTTTGTGAATGATAACGAGTGGTTTAAGCTTCGTATTAAAGTTTCAGAAAATCTTGTTGAAGTGTTTCTGAACGATGTAAAAGTGAACCAATATATAGAGCCCGAAGATGCCTGGCGTGGAGAAGGGGCAGAGCTAAAAAGGCTGGGAGAGGGGACAATTGCTTTGCAGGCGCATGATCCGGGAAGCACAACATGGTTTCGAAACCTCAGAATTAAGGCTTTGCCGGAAGGTGAAAGAACTGCAGTTGAAGACAAAGAATGGGATACCTTAGTAACAAAACTGATGCGTGCAGGATTTCCGCTTGTTGATTATCACGTTCATTTAAAAGGCGGGCTTACAATAGAAGATTGTGTTGCTAATTCTCAAAAAACCGGGATAAATTATGGCATTGCACCCAATTGCGGTTTGCACTTTCCGGTTACCGACGACGAATCCTTGTATGCTTATATGAAAGAAGTAAAAGGCAGCCCGACATTTAAAGGAATGCAGGCAGAAGGGCGTGAGTGGGTAACTTTATTTTCGCCCGAAGCAGTGGCCAAATTCGATTATGTGTTTACTGATGCTATGACCTTCACCGATAGAAAAGGGCGCCGTAACAGGATTTGGATACCTGAAGAAGTTTGGGTAGACGACAAACAGGTTTTTATGGACGATTTGGTTGCAAAAATTGAAGCAATATTTTCGAAGGAGCCGGTAGATATTTATGTAAATCCAACAGTTTTGCCCGCTCAATTAATGCCGGAATATGACAAGCTGTGGACTAAAGAACGTATGGAACGTGTTGTAAAAGTATTGGCTGATAATGGAATAGCATTGGAAATTAATGCACGATATAAAACGCCAAGTGCAGAAATGATTAAAATGGCCAAAGCTGCCGGCGTAAAATTTACTTTTGGTACCAACAATGTTACAAACGAACTCGGTAGGCTTGAGTATTGTTTGCAGATGCTGGAGGAATGTGAATTAACTCCGAATGACATGTTTGAGATAAAACCGGATGCCGAAAAGCCGGTTAATGTGAAAGGCTTTCCCGATAAAATAACTGGCTAAAAAACTTCTGTCCGTTGTTTATTAACTGCGGCTATTTGTTTCATTTCTATTGTCGAAATTATCAGGTCAACTGCCTGGTTGGTTGTGAATGATGCTCGGTTGATGATTAAGTCGAAATAGTCTTCATGCGAACTATCTTCTTTCATTGCTTTTCTGAAAGCGAGTCGTTCTTTTTCAACGCGGTCAACAAATTCAATAGCTGCTTCACGACTTAATTTATTGTTTTCCATTATTGTTAAAATCCGGTAATCAAGTGGTGCAATTAAACACAGATGCAAGGAATTTGGAACATCGTGTGCAATTATATGTCCGGCGCGCCCAACAATAATATTAAAGCCTTCGATAGCGAGCGAATGAATCACATCCCGTACGGTTTTGGCAATCTTCGCTTCACTTTTATAGCGCTTATCGCTAAATGCATTCAAAATTTGTTCAAAGGTATAGCTATCCGATTTTTTAATGGTTCTCTTCACTTTGTCGGGTTCAAGATTTAGCTCCCGGGCACTTTTAAAAAATACTTCCTTACTTAATACTTTCCATTCATTTAAATTCTGATGACTGTTCAATGTCAGCGCCAGTTTATTGGCCAGCTTCAAGCCGTTGCAACCAACTTCCCGCGAAATAGTAATTACCGGGCCGGCTGTTGCCGGATATTTCTTGTGAGCAGAATAAGTTTCGTGCAGGCGGCTATTCAGGTAACTTAGCAATGCATTTCCCATGAGTCTGAATTTTAATTGTATTGTTGTTTACGATTTAAGAGTGTTTTAGTTATGTTTTACACGGCATCATTTTAGTTGAATATTTTCAGGTTATACATTGATTTTTGTCTGTAATGATAACCATCAGTCAATATGCAAAAATGAAGATGTATTTTTAAGCTTTCTTAAACTTGCTTCCTTTTACAGCGGAAGTATAAGTTGTATATTCGTTGGATTTTTTAATTAAAACACAAGATATGTTTGATAAAAGTATATATACAAGCAGGCGTGAAGCCCTCAGAAAAAGCGGATTAACTGGCGTTGGTCTTTTCCTTGGAAATGGAGAAGCATCGATGAATTATCTTGACAATACCTATCATTATCGTCAGGACAGTTCGTTTCTTTACTTTTTCGGATTGGATTTTCCGGGCTTAATTGGCGTTGTTGATTTTGATAGCGGCGAAAATTTCATTTTTGGCGACGATGTGGAGATTGAAGACATTATTTGGATGGGGCCGCAGGTAAGCCTAAAAGAAAGTGCTGATAAAGTTGGGATAAGCAATACAGCACCCTTTGCAAAAGTTTTTGATATAGTGCGGGATGCGCAACAGAAAAAACGTACTGTACATTTTCTGCCACCTTATCGTGGTGAGAATAAAATTCTGCTCGAAAAACTTACCGGTATTTCTGCTTTAGCAATCGGAAAATATGCATCGCTGGATCTTGTAAAAGCTGTTATCGCTTTGCGTGAAATAAAAGACGAGCATGAAATTGTTGAAATTGAAAAAGCTTGTGCAACCGGTTATCAAATGCATGTTACCGCTATGAAAATGGCGCATGCAGGAATATGGGAGCAGAAAATTGCAGGAACAATTGAGGGAGTCGCCATTGCCGGTGGAACCTCAGTTTCATTTCCAATAATTTTATCACAAAACGGGCAAACACTCCATAATCATAGTCACGCTTTAACTTTGCAGGAAGGCAGACTAATGATTGTTGATGCCGGAGCAGAATCGCTTGAGCACTATGCTTCCGATTTTACGCGAACTACACCGGTTGGGGGCAAATTCTCGCAAAAGCAGCGTGAAATTTATGAAATTGTACTGGCTGCAAACAATAAAGCAACAGAATTAACAAAGCCCGGAGTAACATATTTGTCCGTTCATTTGGCTGCAGCCGAAGTAATTGCAGCAGGTTTAAAAGAATTGGGGCTGATGAAAGGTGATGTTAAAGAATCCGTTCAGAACGGGGCACATGCAATGTTCTTCCCTCATGGTTTAGGTCATATGATGGGACTTGACGTTCACGACATGGAAGATTTGGGGCAAATTCACGTCGGATACGACGATGAAACACGTCCGGTTGACCAGTTTGGTACAGCATACTTACGCCTTGGAAAACGCTTAAAACCTGGCTTTGTAATCACAAACGAACCTGGTTGTTATTTTATTCCTGAATTGATTGACAAGTGGCAGTCAGAGGGAATAAACAAAGATTTTATCAATTTTGATAAAGTGAATGAATACCGCGACTTTGGCGGAATACGGCTCGAAGACGATATTCTTGTTACCGAAAACGGAAGTAAAATATTGGGGCAACGGATTCCAATAACTCCTGAACAAGTTGAAAAGACAGTTTTAAATCAATAAGATGAAGGAAAGAGCGTTTAACAGACGCTCTTTTTTATGATACGAAAATAGAAATACTCTAATTCAGCATAAAGTTCGTCGCGCACATCCTGGCATTTCCGCCGGATCTCTTCCCGCGATTTTGAGTTTTTATAAGGGCTATGAACCCCCAAATGAAGTTTTCGGGTGTATTTTATCTCGGGGATTTCCAGTTCTTCGTGGGTGCTCTCGCCAACAGTAATCAAGAAATCAAATTCCCGGTTTTGAAACTCCGAATAATGCTTGGATACAACGGGATGTATATCAATACCAATCTCTTTCATCACTTCAATTGCAATTGGACTGACATGATCGGCTGGATCTATTCCCGCAGAACATATCTCGAGACCCGGATCAAAACTTTGCAAAATTGCCTCCGCCATCTGGCTTCTGCATGAATTCCGATTACTCAGAAAGAAAATACTTACCCCATTATCTTTGTTTTATTGATTTTTGAATACGTAACAAGCGTAAAAGTTAAGTAATTTCCAGAAGGGAAAACATGCGTAAAGTCTTGCTTCATTGGATACTACTAATGTTCTCGAACATATACTTAACATAGGCACTATTTCTTTAGAAAAAGCCCTAAACAGCTTATATTCAGTTAAATTTTACCTGGCCGATGGAGACATAATTAATTGATATTCAAAAAAAAGCACTTAGCGTTATGTTTATTTCTTTTGAAAAATTGAGTATTACTTTGCTTTTACCTATTTTCGTACAGAAATGTAGCTATGTACACCATCTGAGGATGGTATAAAAATCTGTTTATGGAACCTAAAGATCTAAAAAACTCAGAAGAGTTAAAAAGTCCGGGAAAAGAGGACCTTAAGAAAGAGAACGTTGAAAATTCGACTTCTGAATCGGTAGAACAAGAGTCGGCAAAAGTTGTTGAGCCTGAAGAAAAAGTAATTGAAGAAGAAAAAGTTGAAGCAACTTTAAATGAAGACAAGGAAGCAGAACCTCAGGAAGAGGCTGTTGCTGAGGAAAAGGTTGAAGAAAAAGAAGTAGTGGCAGAAGAAAAAGAAGCTGTCAACGAGGAAAAAGTAGAGGAAGTTAGCCAGGAGAAAAAGGAAGAAGCTGAAACGCCAGCAGAAAAACCGGAAGAAATTAAGGCTGAAGAAACCTCGGATGAACCAAAAACAGATGAAGAAAAGCCAGTAGTTGAGGCAAAGGAAAAGAAAGTAGAGAAGATCGACTATACCAAATACTCTCAGATTGAGTTGGTAAACGCAATGCGCGATGTTCTTCAGGAATATGATTCAAGGGATATAAAAGGCGATATTGATGCAATTAAAGCTGCTTTTTATAAAAACCTGAAAGACGCTGCTGAAGCCGCGAAAAAAGACTTTATTGAAGCGGGTGGGGCAGAGGAAGAATTTAAAGCAGAGGAAGATCCTTACGAAAATGACATTAAGGACTTACAACGGGAATATCGCCAGTTACGCATCGAGCGCAGTAAAAGACTCGAAAACGAAAAAGAAGATAACCTGCAGAAAAAATATGAGGTTATTGAGAAAATAAAAGGTTTGATAAACAACGAGGAATCAATCAATAAGACCTTTAATGAATTTCGTGCTTTGCAACAAGAATGGCGCGATATAGGTTTAGTTCCTCAGTCAGAAATGAAAAACCTTTGGGATACTTACCATTTTAATGTAGAAAATTTCTACGATTACATTAAGATCAATCGCGAATTACGAGATCTTGACCTTAAAAAGAATCTCGAGGCCAAAATAAAGCTCTGCGAGAAAGCTGAAGAATTGTTGCTTGATCCGTCGATAATCCGTGCTTTTAACACGCTACAGAAATACCACGAACAGTGGCGTGAAATTGGTCCTGTTCCGCGCGAGCAGAAAGACGACATTTGGGAGCGTTTTAAAGCTGCAACAACAACAATTAATAAAAATCATCAGCAGTTTTTTGAAGACAGAAAGCTTGAACAGAAGAAGAATCTTGAAGCGAAAACAGCTCTGTGTGAGAAAGTTGAAGCCATTAACGAGAATGAAATAGATTCGCATAAAGAATGGGATAAATTCTCGAAAGAACTTATTGAATTACAGAAGGTTTGGCGAACAATTGGCTTTGCTCCACGTAAAGACAATAATAAAATATACGAACGCTTCAGAAGTGCTTGTGATAAGTTTTTTGATGCAAAACGCGCATTTTATGCTAAAAACAAAGAAGAGCAGCAAAACAACCTGCAGTTGAAAATTGACCTTTGCTTGCAGGCCGAGGAAATGAAAGAAAGCACTGATTGGAAAAAGACAACCCAGGATTTCATTAACATCCAGAAACAATGGAAGGAAATTGGTCCTGTTCCAAGAAAGCAGTCAGATGCTATTTGGAAGCGTTTCAGAACGGCTTGCGATTCCTTTTTCGATAAAAAATCAGAACATTTTAACGATGTTGATTCGGAACAAGTTGATAACCTCAAATTAAAAGACGAATTAATAGCGGAAATTAAGAACTTCAAGTCTTCTAAAAATGTAGAAGATAATTTGAAGAAATTGAAAGAATTTCAACGTAGATGGGCTGAAATCGGACATGTTCCGTTTAAGAAGAAAGACGACGTTCAGACACAATTCCGTGAAGCGATTAATAAGTTATACGACGATTTAAATATTGAAGATGAACAAAGAAATCTTCTGAAATTCAGAACTAAAATGTCATCGTTTTCTGAATCGTCAAGGGGCCAAAACAAAATGCGTTTTGAGCGTGACAAATACATGAATAAGATGAAGCAGCTTGAAAACGATTTGGTAACGCTAGACAATAATATCGGATTCTTTGCTGATTCAAAAAATGCTGAATCGTTGATTAAAGACGTTCAAAAGAAAATTGAAGTTACAAAACAAAAGATCGAATTTTTAAAAGAAAAGATTCGGGTTATAGACGACATTGACGACAATGAATAAAATATTAAGCTGGTTTAATCACCAGCTTTTTTTATGTCGCTTAGAAATTGAAATATTCGTAGCGTCTGGATGAAATAATTTTTAACGCGTTGACAATTGTATAAAAATAGTTTTCTTGACAATGATTCGAAATATTGTAGTCTTAACACGTATAAATCTCTTTATCCAGTTCATCAAAATCCGCGTATTATAGTAAATACACGATAACTTAATAACATGACATATTTGTCTTATAATATATATTATGATAAATAATATATATCTTGAAATAAGACGAGATGTTTTTAAGGAGAATGTTTCTTCTAACCTTTTTTGCAAACCATAAAAAAAATGTATTTTTGCAATCGATTATTCGGGATGTAGCGCAGTCCGGTAGCGTACGTCGTTCGGGACGACGGGGTCGCAGGTTCAAATCCTGTCATCCCGACAGATTCAAAATCTAAAAAACATTAAAAGCTTGTAAATCAAATGATTTGCAGGCTTTCTTTTTTTATAAGGTCAAAATACACCATAAAAAACCATTGTAAATGATGGATCCGATCCGGTAACCTCCAATTTTTAATAGTTACCTCAATGAATTTGCTGATTTGTGTGAGATAGATAAAAATCTAACGTTGCATTTGGACCGTCATACTTTTGCAACCACAGTAACGCTTACGTATTCCCCTTGTATTTGTAGTGGAGGGGTATCCCCTCTTTTTTCAGCTTGAAATCAAGGGAAATATGACCTACCGGTTTGCTTACCCGCGAATTGAGGTCTGTTTGAGCAACAAAACTTTTTGCAATCGAATTGGTATTTTTCAAACGTACACCCTCTCCTATTAACAATTCAGCCGCCTTCTTTGGATCAAGTATATATTCTACTGCCTCGGCAAAATCTCCACCTGTAGTAATCTTGGCAATCATAGCATCTTGTTTATGATCCGGTCAATCTTACGCGCTAGAAACAGGTATTCGCTCCGAATATGATCGTAACCAAGCGCATTGGCTTTTCGTGCAATCTGATTCAGGTTATTGCCCATCCCTGAAAGTTTTCTTATCTCAGCATTCAGCTCGGGTGTTAAACGTTGAACAACTGTTGTATTCATTATTGACTGTCTGACAAACTCACTTTGAGAAATCCCGGCCTCTTTCGATTTGCCAATTAAGGAGAAATATTCAACGGTCGACATTTTTACTGTTACCTTATATTTCATCTTCTCACCATCCAACTTTCGTGGACGTCCGCCTTTGTTAAATTGCACCATTTTCTATTACCATTTTTTAGACCACCGGGATGCTAAGCAAGGGGTTTGGTCTGCCCAAAACATAAACTTGCTTACCTACCTCGAAAGGGGCTTTTTATGGAAATAAAGTTAGGTACTGAAAGGGAGAAAGAAAACAGCAAATAAGTTCAATATCAATCAAATAAAATGAATTATTCTTTCACGTCCAGAGTGCCTGATGATGGGAATTGAACAGATTTTAAACCGAGAAACAGCGAAAAACCAAAAACATGTTAAATCAGTTATCAAAAGAAGATATTCTGAATCATTTGACACATTAAGCTGAGGTTCCCAGGAAAGCAAGTAGATCCTGTTTATTATAATCGTTAAAACCACCTCCTTCGGGGGTGGTCATGTTTAATTGGCTAAGCCTGAAAATTATTTAACTTCGTTACATGAGCAATTTCAAGAAATTAAATCATGTAATTTATCGGTGTACGTACCATGTTGTATGGACACCGAAGTATCGATTTCGCGTTCTTGAAGGTCTTGTTAAGGAGCTTCTTGATCATGACATCCCGATGTTGTTGGAATGGAAATCCTGAGAAATGATCGATATGAATATTCAAAAAGATCATGTACATCTGATTGTCAGTGTTCCCCCGAAGATCTCGATATCGCAATTAATGGGAATCTTGAAAGGGAAAACAGCCATTAAGATTTTCAAAAGTTATCCTCAAATGCGAACAAAACCATATTGGGGCAATGACTTTTGGTCCAAAGGATATTGTGTTGACACAATTGGTCTTGACGAAGACAAGATCAAGAAATACGTGAAATATCAAGAAGAACAAGAACGTCTCGAAGAGCAACAGCGACTCAACTTTGGCCCCTTATAGGGGCCTTCTTATAAGTCCACCTTCTTTGAGGGTGGATTCTTTAATTTTTGTGGGAGGTTAAAGGAAAGTGCAGGATTGCAGAGAAACGAAAGGATAGCTCTTTTGTGTGCGATGCCTAAGGCGCTTTCCACTGTAACGGCGAAAAAAGCGACCGTTCTCCGTAAGTGGGCGAACGGGATCAGGGAGCGTTTGAGCCGATCAGGGGAAATGGCCGCGGCACGGGAAGAAACAGATATGAATATCCGTTTACTGTCATATCTTTTATTTGTACGTCATGCTGAACTTGTTTTTGCATCTCACATCTATGATAAAGAGAGCCTTATCACTAAGCTCCTGAAACAAGTTCAGGGTGACGTTCCTTTTTATGAGGTATTACGGACATTCAAAAAAATATTTTTTAGCTTGCTAAAACTATTAAGGAACTTCAAAATTTCTTCAACATTGAATTTTAAATTTGTAGAATTAAAAGTGCCGAAAAATGAAGATTTTAATAATAGAGGACGAAAAGGAGTTGGCAAACAGTATCCAGGAATATCTTTCTGAGGAGCAGTACCTATGCGAACTTGCCTCTACGTTTACAGAGGCCATGAACAAAATCGACCTGTATAATTACGACTGTATTCTGTTAGACATAACGCTGCCCGATGGAAATGGCCTGAAAATTTTAGAAGAACTGACAAAGGAAAAGAAGGAAGACGGTGTTATTATTATTTCGGCAAAAAACTCTGTTGATGACAAAATAAATGGGTTACAGCTTGGTGCGGACGATTATCTGGCCAAGCCCTTTCATTTATCAGAACTTACTGCACGTATCTATTCGCTCATCAGAAGAAAGCAATTTAATAATTCCCAAATTATAACGCAAGATGAATTGGAAATAGACCTTTGGGCAAAAAAAGTTTGCGTAAACAAAGAACCTCTTGCCCTCACAAAAAAGGAATTTGATTTACTGATTTATTTTATTGGAAACAAGAACCGGGTACTGTCCAAAAGCATCTTGGCTGAGCACCTTTCCGGCGATTTTGCCGATATGCTGGATAACCATGATTTTGTATATGCCCACGTTAAAAATTTAAAGAAAAAGTTAAGCGATGCTGGCTGTAAACAATATATAAAAACCGTTTACGGAACAGGCTACAAATGGGAAAGCACCTAAAAAATAGCCAATGAAACCATTATTAAACAAAACCACGCTGCCATTTCTTATTTATGTGCTTATAGTATTTGTTATAAGCGTACCAGCCTATTATTGGGTAATTGATACGATTTGGAAAGAAGAATTGGACGAACATAACCAAATTGTAGCGAATTCGGTACAGCACCAATTCACTCAATTGAAACGATCCGATGTTGAACTTCAAAAAAGCATTGACCTTTGGAATGAAATTCAACCCAATTCTATTCTTCAAAAAACTTCGGCTAATGACAATTTAAAAGACAGTGTTTATATCGAAATTAAACAGAATCCTTATGCAAAATCAGAAGATATTGACCGTTTTAGAAGCCTTTCAACTATAATATATATTAAGAATAAGCCTTATCGGTTTGTTACCCAAATTAATATAGAAGAAACGGACGAAACTATCGGGGTAATTGCTTTAATTACTGTTGTTTTCTTTATCGTAATTGTAGTCGGGTTGTTAATACTTACCCGGAAACTCTCCAAAAATATTTGGCGGCCGTTTTATGAAACACTTCGTAAACTAAAATCTTTTAACCTTAACCGACAATCTGAGATAGAATTTGATAAAACGGATATTTTGGAATTTGCCGGACTTAACTACTCACTGCAAAAACTCATAAAACACAACGTGAGTGCTTACAAATCGCAAAAGGAATTTACAGAAAATGCTTCGCACGAACTGCAAACGCCGTTGGCCGTTTTAAAAAACAAATTAGACATATTGCTGCAAAGCAAAGATCTCACCGAAAAGCAATATCATATTATTGAGGAAATGAACAAAGCATTGATAAGGAGTTCGCGCATAAACAAAAACCTGTTACTGCTTGCCAAAATTGAAAACAGCCAGTTCGATAATTCCGAACTGTTGAGGTTGGATACGTTGGTAGCTCAAAGTATGGAAGGGCTACAAGAGCACTTTAACGAGAAAAGCATAAATATCGGTTCTAAAATTCAAGAAAACATAGAAGTGAAAGGCAATAGCGGATTAACTGAAGTGTTAATAAATAATCTTATCATTAATGCGATTCGCCATACGTCTCCGGGCGGAGCTATAAGAGTAGAATTGTCAAAATCGGGTTTGGAGGTGAGAAACTCCGGGCAACAGCCCCTCAACACCCGGTTATTGTTCAAACGGTTTTCCAGAATGTCTGCCAATAATAGCGGAAGCGGATTAGGTTTAGCTATTGTTCAGGAAATTTGCAGACTACAGGGATGGATGGTAACTTACCGTTTTTCGAATAGCGAGCATATTTTTTTCATACGTATATAGAAATTCAAAATTTCTTCAAAATTCAATTTCAACTTTGGCTTCATAACAAGTTATAAGTTGCCATGAATTTTAAGGAAAATGGATTTATTGAAGGTCGTATAAAAAGTTTTCGATACACATTCAGAGGGGCATTCCTGCTTCTAAAAACCGAACATTCCATTATGGTGCAGGCTACAATTTGTGCCGTATTTGTTTTAATTGGATTTTGGATTGGCCTTTCCAGAGTTGAATGGATAATGCAGCTTTTTGCTATCGGTTTAATTCTTACCGCCGAAAGCCTCAACACTGCCATCGAAAAATTGTGCGATTTTGTCCATCCCGATTATCATGAAAAAATTGGGTTTATTAAAGACATATCTTCTGGAGCCATGACCTTTGCCGTGGTTGCTTCGCTTTTAATAAGCCTTCTAATTTATTATCCATATATCGTATGAAAAAATTATTGAACAGAGGTAGGTTTTCCTTACTTGCAGCCTTTACTCTGCTTTATCTCTCGCTTTCTTTTTTTGTAAGGGTAGTTTTGCTTAGCCTGTCTTTCAATGACTTATCTTTCAGTTTTATCGAAATTCTAAAAGCTTTCGGTATGGGGTTTTTATTTGATTTAACTGTAGCATTATCGTTTGTAATGCTCTATAACCTCTATTTACTCCTTTTCCCGAAAAAATGGGACGGTTCCTGGTTCGATAAAATCTTCACGTATTTTTATTTTGTTGTTGTTCTTTTTATTGTGTTTTTTAGCTTGATGGCCGAATTTCCGTTTTGGGAGGAGTTTGGTGTTCGTTTCAATTTTATTGCGGTCGATTATCTTATTTACACCTACGAAGTCGTTTCCAACATCAACGAATCTTATCCGTTGCCAATAATTATCATAACACTTTTTGTTTTAGTTGCTGCATCGTTGTTTTTATTCAAAAAAAACAGAGCGTTTACTAATACTTTTTCCTCTGAAATTCCATTTTTTAAAAGATTAACGGTTTCTGTTCCGATATTGATTTTAAGTGCCTGCTTATTAGTTTTTTTGACTAATTCTATGGCCGAATTCAGTTTAAATTCAGTAGTAAATGAAGTAGCAAAAAACGGGGTGTTTTCATTCTTCAGAGCGTATCGTTCTAACGAGTTAGATTATGAAAAATTCTATCAAACTTTACCTGAAAAAGAGGCTTATTCAATTTTAAAAAAGAACTTAATCCAGGAAAACCAAGCTTATAATTCCAATCAAATCGATGCTATTTTAAGAACAACGCAAGGTTCGGACGAAATCCGCCCCAATATTGTAATGGTAGTGATTGAAAGTTTTAGTGGCGAATTTATTTCGGCTTTCGGAAATCAAGACCACATTACACCAAATTTTGATGAATTAACAAACAATAGCATTTTCTTTACCAATCTTTACGCAACGGGAACCCGAACCGTTCGCGGTATGGAAGCTTTGACATTATCCGTTCCGCCAACACCTGGAAATAGTATTGTACGCCGTCCAAAAAATGATAATTTATTTTCGATAGCTACCATCTTAAAACAGCGAAATTACCATCCTTATTTTATATATGGCGGCGACGGATATTTTGACAATATGAACAGCTTTTTTGGTGGACAAGGTTTCGATATTGTGGATAGAAACCGGGGGAATCCTTTGTCGGACAAGATCAAAACACATCGTTACAACATTCCTGATAACGAAGTGAGTTTTGAAAACGCATGGGGCGTTTGTGATGAAGATTTGTATAAACAAACCCTAAAATATGCCGATAAAAGTAGTGAGGAAAAGCAACCATTTTTTCAAGTTGTAATGACGACTTCCAACCACCGGCCTTATACATTCCCCGCAGGGAAAATTGACCTGGATCAAGGTACCCGAAATGCAGCAGTAAAATACACCGATTTTGCTTTGGGTAAATTTTTAAAAGAAGCCAAAACCAAGCCTTGGTTCAGTAATACGGTTTTTGTGGTGGTTGCCGACCATTGTGCGAGCAGCGCTGGAAAATGGGAAATCAACATCAACAAACATCATATTCCGGCGATTATTTATAATCTGAAAAATGAACCTGAAAACATAAACCGTTTGACTTCTCAAATCGACTTATTGCCAACGCTTTTAGGGTACTTAAACTGGGGTTACGACACCCAATTTTATGGCAAAGACATCAACCAAACTAAACCAGGCGACGAACGAGCTTTTATTGCAAATTACAGAACGTTAGGTTTTCTGAAAAATGGTGTTTTTACGCAAGTGAACGACCGAAAAGGTGCTATTCAATTCGAGGTTTCGGATGATGGAAAATCAATGAACGAAACCCAAAAACCGAATAAAAATTTAATTAACGAAACCATATCGTACTACCAAACCGCTAGCGAACGTTTCAAAAATGGGAAAATGAAGACAGAGTAAAGTTAACCTTGTTTTTGTTTGCAAAAGAAGGAATGGATGCTATGTTAAATGCAGGTATTGTTTTTGTCGTTGGTTTCTCAAATGGTTGGTGGTAGTTGCGGAACGAATCTCGAAGAGCTTCAGCGTCTGGCAGGACGTGTGACGTTCATGCGATAATCCGCAGCTCGAAAACCACCAACCTTCGCCCTTAAATTCCTATTTTGTTGTTAATTGGTTTATTTAAATTACCCAATATTATTTAATTTCTTAATTTCAATCTTCACCAGCCTCCAATCCTGTCAATATTTGACCTGTATTCATATCCTTTATTTTGGTGCAAATAATTTTGAGTTTTTTCAATAACAACCTGAGAATTTCATCCATGATGAGTAGCTTTTCTCCTGATAGCAGAGAGATTCCATGGGAAAACTGATTGTGATTATCCAGTTCTCTGAAAAAGTGTCTCCACTGCATTTTTCAAACAGAAATTCTACTTTTTCAAGTTCCGATACTCTGAAAATTCCAGTGGAAGCTTTTCAGAATTTTGACGAAGAACAAGCTGTAAACTTGATATCCAACTCAGCCTCTTTTGATAATTGCCAACAGCCTGCGTTTTTTAACTACCAACCATCTTTCAATCCAATTGACAAAATGATTGAATTGTATGAACGTATGCTTGACCAGCAAAAAGAGATGATCGAGAAACTTGAAGAAATAATCAAAGAAAAATAGCTTTCATTTTTTAATTTCTTCTGGATCTTATACTTCAACCTTTACTCCCCTAATATCTTTTATCAAGTAATGATTAACTCCGATTGCTTACAATTGGTTGATCATATAAACAGCTTTAGAGATGTATATACGCCAGGATTTGTTGGTTTACATACTACACCTTATTCATCACCAATGAATTAGTCTCGTTTTTCACCGAATATTTATCGATAATATTGAAAAATATAACTATTTTTCGGTAAAATATTGTTAATGTGACCAGTAAGCCTCAAATATTATTTTTATATCAATATCTCAATTATTTTTCCGATTCAACATAATAAGTACTGTTATAACTCTAATTGGGAGGAATAACATTACTCTCAGCAATGATATAATGAAAATAACATCACCAAGTGATAATACACACTAGTTGGCGGTAATTTTGAAAAGACATTCACTACTAAATATTAAACTATGACTAAAAGAAAAACCTATCACGTAACGAAAACTGACGACGGTTGGCAAGGAAAACTTGAAGGCGGTCAAAGAGCATCTGCTAAAGGAAATACAAAAGAAGAAGTCTTGAAAAAAACTATTGAGATTGCAAAAAATCAAGACAATTCATCGGTGAAAATTCATAAATCAGATGGGAAATTTCAAGAAGAAAGAACCTATCCAAAGAAATCTGACCCGTTTCCTCCAGAAGGTTAAAAAGCTTGTGTATGAAGGTTGAATTATTTTATGAAATTGTAACGAGCGTAGAGTTTTGGTTAAGCTTCATAATTGGTAACTTGATTAATGAACTTAAAAAACAAAAAACTATGAATATATTGAAAAGCGTAATTGTAGGAGTGGGTGCTGTTATGTGGAGCCTTAAGACAAATATGACTCGTGAATTTTGTAAATACAATTTTGCCTATCAAGATAATAGCAAGGGGGTTCGAATCCCCCTCTCCACTCTCCTTTAAACTAAATTCATCATGACAAAAAAAGCAAGTAAAAGCAAACTAACCGAGAAATTCAGCAAGGCAGCATCTTCAAACAGTGGGCGTGTACATGTTGTTCCAAGCAAATCTGGATGGTCAGTAAAGAAAGAAGGTGCCAAACGTTCAACAGCGGTTAGAGCAACAAGAGAAGATGCTATAAAAGCTGCCAAAGATGTTAAATCTGCTGAAAGAATTGTTGTCCATAAAAAAGATGGAACAATACAAAGAAATACTAAAAAGAGATGATTATGAAAGAAGAAAATGTATTCATTAATTGTCCTTTTGATAATAATTATTTCAGCCTTTTAAAGCCATTGTTGTTTTCACTTTGCTACATTGATTTAAATCCCCAAATCTCAGAAACCTCAGATTCAGGAGAAATAAGACTCCATAAAATCAAGAATCTTATTGAAAATTCACGTTATTCTATACATGACCTTTCTCGCATGGAACCAATGGTAGATTCTGACCTTCCAAGATTTAATATGCCATTTGAGTGTGGAATCGACTTTGGAATGAAATTATCCAATCCCGCTGAATTTGCAAACAAAAGATTTTTGATTTTAGAGAAGGAGCAATATCGTTATCAAAAAGTCATCTCCGATATTTCTGGTAATGATATCAAAGCACATAAAAATAATCCTGAACAAATAATTAAGGTAGTTCGAGACTGGTTTAAACCAAACAATCCAAATATCCCCAGACACAAAGAGATATGGCTCGCATATAATGAATTTGAATTTGACTATGAAGAAATTTTAACCGCGGAAGGTTATGACCCGAAAGACATAAACTCATTGACTTTTAGCGATATTATAGAGTATATGAAAACTTGGATAAATGACTACAATAAAAATTAAAACTTACAAAAATGGGACTAATTTCAAAAACAGACCTTTACTACAGTGATTATTCATGGACAGTTATTAATGGAGACAATCCAAAAGTAACAGGGGAGCCTGACAGTACTCTTCTAAATAGAAAAGAAGGCTACGAAATCTTATATTTCATAAATAAATTCTGTGAAATGCATGATTTAAAGCAAAAGGCATCCGCAACAAAAGTGGAAAAAATGATAAGAAATGAAGTTCCGAGTGATATTCGAAGTCAAAAGAACATCGGTGACTGGCTTGTGAAGAACTGGAAAACAAGCAAATATTAAAAAACTACCGCCAACAAATTGTATATGGCAGGCGGGGGTTTTAGCGGTCTGACAAGTCAGACCTTGCGCCTACTTTCCTGCGGGTCTGACACGATTTCTTCCAGAAATCCCGCCCGACCACATACAAGTGACCGTTGTGTGGCATTATGACCAAGAAAAACGATAAATAGAAATGGATATAACTTTACCAAAAAAATTAAATCATCCTGAGAATATAGTAACTAATAATAAGCGAATAGTTGTTATTGGGGCAAATGGCTCAGGGAAAACTCGCTTTGGAACAGACATTGAGACAAGATACAATCAACAAACTCACAGAATTTCGGCTCAAAAATCTTTGTCAATGCCTAAGAATGTGAGTCCAACCTCTAAAGAAAATGCTGAAAAAGATTTCTTATATGGTTATGCTACAGGCGGTTTGGGACACAAAATAGGTCAACGTTGGGGGAACAACCCAAATACTTACCTACTAAATGATTATCAAAAACTTATGGTTCTTCTTCATACAGAAGAATATGAAGAATCTATCAAATTCAAAGAAGCATATTCGCCTGGACAAGTAAATGAGAAACCTATAACCAAGCTTGATAGAATTCAAGCTATTTGGGAAACTGTTCTTCCTCACCGGAAATTAACAAAAAAGGCTGGCTCAATAGAGACATTTCCCACTGGAAATCCCGCTGGGAAATATAATGCGTCTGAAATGAGTGACGGAGAACGAGTTATTTTTTATTTAATTGGAGAAGTTGTCTCTGTACCACAAAACTCAATAATTGTTATTGATGAGCCCGAAATGCATATTCATAACTCAATTACAAAGAAACTATGGAATGAAATTGAGAATGAGAGACCAGATTGTTCCTTTGTATATTTAACACATGACATCGACTTTGCTGCATCAAGACAAGATGCTCTTAAAATATGGACTAAAGGATTTACTGGTACTGATTGGGACTATGAGATACTTGATAATGAGAATGAATTTCCAGAACAAATATATTTGGAAATATTAGGGAGTAGAAAATCAATATTATTTATTGAAGGTGACAGTTCAAGTGTTGATTATCAACTGCTACAAATGATTTTTGACGATTATACCATTAAGCCTCTTGGGAGTTGCCAAAAAGTATTTGAGACAACCAAGTCATTTGATGAACAAAGAGGTTTTCATAACATTGCATCTTTCGGATTAATTGATAGAGATAGAAGAACCGATGAAGAAATTGCTCATATTGACAATCCAAATATTTGGGTAGCAAATGTTGCCGAAATTGAAAACTTTCTATTAGTTGAAGAAGTGGTAAAAGAAGTGGCTCAATCCATGATGAAAAATGGTGATGAAGTTTTTGAAAATGTAAAGGCAAATGTTATAACGTTCTTCGATTCGCAAAAAGAGAAACAAGCAGTTGAACATTCGTTGGCAAGGATAGAAAGAATTTTCAAAAATGCAACTGACAATACTACTGTTAAAACCATTGGAGAATTAGAAACAGGATTAACCAATTTTTGGAGTGCATTTAATGTTAATGCTATTTATGCTGAAATCCTTGGTTTTTTTCAAGAATTGGTTGATTCTGAAAACTACAATGAAATATTAAAAGTCTTTAACAATAAAGGATTAATTCACAATTCTAAAGTTGTGACCCTTTGTGATTTAAGTACAAAAAACAACGCTTATTTAAATTATATTATTGGAATATTACAACTAAATAATGACAAATCGGAAAGAATAAAACAAGCAATTATTGATAAAATAAATAAATAACGCCACACAACAATCTGTATATGTCATAGCCGGTTTTGTGAGTAATTGCAGGTTAATCTCCCGCATTTACTTCATCTCGGTTTGACAGAAAAGTAGCCCGCAGTCGGCTACGCCACATACAGGTAACCGTTATGTGGTATTTTAAAAACTAAGAAATGAGCAAAGTAATTCTATTTATAATTTCACTCGTACTGCTTTCATCGTGCACTGGAGAATTGACACCAAGAAATTATAAAAGTCCTGAGAAATTCACTGGTGGATTCAATGACTTTGAATTGAATTTGGGAAAAAATGGACAATTAGAATTATTGATTGAGACTTCGATTGAAGAAAGTCAAAATGAAGCTGGCACAACTTGGAGTACAAGACAAAAACGAGTAACTGGTAACTGGACTCAGAAAGACCAAACAATTAAATGTAATTTCAATGAGTCCAAAGATTCCATCGACATAATTTTTAAAAGTTCTCCCTTTGAAACATTTACAGAAAGAGAATTAATCCGTTTTAATGCCAAATTGGACACCGTTTATATTTACGGATTACCATGTATAGAGACAGACAATGAGAATTGATTTTAACAATAAAAGAATAAAAATAATTGTATTCTATGCACTTAGTGCCATAATGTTGATTTCTTATTGGCTTTTAGACAACTCTGAAATATTAACTGATTTTTTAGAGAAAACCGATAGAGTTATGACAAATTGGGCGATGGGATTTTATGCGATAATTGGATTTGTAAAACTTGGACTTATCACAGCAGGACTTACAATCCCTATAATCTTAACGATAATAATAAATAAAAAAACACCACATAACAATTTGTAATATGGCAGGCGGGGGCTTTAGCGGTCTGACAAGTCAGACCTTGCGCCCTCTTTCCTGCGGGTCTGACACTCCCGATTGCATCGGGACCGCCCGACCACATACAAGTGACCGTTAACAATAATTTTAAAACAGCCACAAAGTCAATAAATACCTAGTAAAAAATGACATTTTCAAGTGAAAATAAAAAGAGAAAAGGAAGTTTTAAGTTTCCATATAGTCGGGGACTTCCTTCCTATATGGCTCCCAAAATTTTCACGACACAAAAAACAGAAGAATATTTTGTGACAACTTTATACGCGCAACATTTATTATACAATCGGATACACACTATTGGAGTTGAGACTTGTGGCGATGATTCTCATAAAAAAGCAGATTCGATTGTGAAATTAGAAAATGGAAAAATAATAAAGGTTCAAGTAACAAGATTTACATTAACAGAATATCTAAATAGACGAAAAATAGCGGAGAATAAAGTTGAAAAAATTATAAAGGAGATTAATAAAATTGAAAAAATAAACATCCCTGTAAATATTACTTTTAATGCTCATAAATACGCCAAACTTTTACCGAATAGTAGTAAGTTCAATCGAGCAGTAGCAAATTTAATAGTTGAAGAAATTTCAAAAAATAAGGAAAAACTTGAAAAATCTGGCGTTTTCATAAATGAAATTGTAAATGATGAAAAATTAAAAGAATATCTCCCGATAATTACATTACAAAGAATTCCTGACGGTCATAATTCAAATTACTTCGGTAGAGACAATGTATTCATTGATATGGATTTTGATAATATTACTTTCACCCAAGATGACATCGATAAAGAATCACTTAATATTTACAATAAAAAGAACGGTGGAGAATCTGAAGTTCTATTAATATGGGCTGACACTTTTGAAATTTTATATGATACAATACCGTTCAAAGAGAGTTTAGAAAAGCAATTTAGCGAGTCAAGTTTCGAAGAAGTTTATTTCTTTAAATTTTATAACCGCCTAGAATTTACAGGACAAATTGAAATTGACCGAATAAGAGGAAACGAACAGATTTACAAATGAATAAAAAACTATTGTTAACAAATTGTATATGGCAGGCGGGGGTTTCAGCGGTCTGACAAGTCAGACCTTGCGCCCACTTTCCTGCGGGTCTGACACGATTTCTTCCAGAAATCCCGCCCGACCACATACAAGTGACCGTTACCACACATATTGAAAAAAGACTGACAAACAAAAATGGAATATTTAATAGGATTTGGAATATTAGTTCTCATTATTTACTTCGCGACAAAAGGAAAGAAGGAAAAAGAAATTTCATCCAGAACGGAACCACAGCGAAAAATAGAATTTATCCTTACAGAAGAATTTGAGGAGATTCTTAATTTGCTAAAAAACACAAAAGAAAACCTATTTATTACAGGAAAGGCTGGAACTGGGAAATCAACTCTACTCAAATATTTCATCAAGAGAACGGGTAAAAAATACGTGATTTTAGCTCCAACAGGAATTGCTGCGTTAAATGTAACTGGTCAGACTGTACATTCTTTCTTTCGCTTCCCTCCTGCGATTATTGAGTCAGAGAATATACAACCAGATTACGTTCGAGCAGATTTTTTCAGAGAATTGGAGATGGTAATAATTGATGAGATTTCAATGGTTCGTTCTGATTTAATGAATGGAATTGATGTCGCATTAAGAAAAAACAGAAATAGAATAAACGAACCATTTGGAGGAGTACAAATGATATTTATTGGCGACCTATTTCAATTACCACCTGTTTTAAAAGATAACGAACGAGATAAAATAATGAGAAAATATAGTGGGCAATATTTTTTTGATGCTCCTGTTTTCTCGAACTATACCTATCAGTTTAAAGAACTAACAAAGATTTTCAGACAATCCGAAGAAGAATATGAATTTAAAACATTACTTAATAATGTAAGAAGTAATAAGGTGCAGTTTAAAGATATGGCGTTGCTCAATTCGAGACATAAAGATAATGCAGGAGAACAAGAGAATTCAATATTCTTAACGACTCGGAGAGATATTGCAAGGAATATCAATAAAGAGAAACTTGAACAGTTACAAGGAGAAGAATTCCTATTTCAGGGAAATCTGACAGGTAAATATTTAATATTGAGAGATAAAAGTGAAGAGGATTTAGAAAATAAATTACCGGCTCCTTATAAATTAAGACTAAAGAAAAATGCTCAAATAATGATGCTGAAAAATGATTCTGGCAAAAGGTGGGTGAATGGAAGTATTGGAAAAATTGAGCGAATTGAGAAAGATAAAATCGTTGTCAATATTAATGGCAATAAATATATTGTTGAAAAGGAAACTTGGAAAGAGGTTGAATATGTTCTAAATAAAGAAACAAATGAATTTGAAGAAAAAGTTATTGCGGGATTTACCCAATATCCTATTCAATTATCTTATGCCATGACTATTCACAAAAGCCAAGGAAAAACATTTGAAAAAATAACCATAGATATTGGAACAGGAGCATTTACTCATGGGCAAATTTACGTCGCTTTGAGTAGATGTAAATCATTAAAAGGGATTGTTTTAAATAATCCAATAAATAACGGAGATATCATAGTTGACCCTAGAGTTGTTGAGTACTACGAGAAGAAATCTATTCCAAAGAAAAAAACATATCCTGTTAGAACAAATACTGGAACAGCAAGACAAATTATCAAAACTGCAATTGCCCAAAATAAAAAGGTAAAAATAGAATATGAGAAATATGATGGAGGGTACAGCTCAAGAGAATTGAGCAATATTGATTATTCCGATGAATTTGACGAATCAGGATATGAAAATAATTATATAAAAGCATTTTGCCATTTAAGAAATGAAGAACGAAATTTCAAAATAGATAGAATTAAAAGTATTAAGATAATTGAATAAATACGTGTGGTAACAAATTGTAAATTGCATTGCGGAGTTCGTGGTGTGTCGTTCGCTGGATTCTCGCAACATCGTTCCGTCCTCGCGGACAAGAACGAGCTCCGAAATCCGCAACAACAACTTACAAGTGACCGTTACCACCAATTTAACGAAACGAAATATGATACAGGCATTTACAAGAAAAATAACATTGCTCATCCTCATTTTATTTATAGGACTATGCAGTTATGCTCAAAATGAAAAGTCAAATTTCAAGGAAACTAAAACAAAAAAGTCAATTAGTAATATTGATGTGATAATTACTCAATATAAAGCATTAATTGAATCACCTGAAATACCTTATTGCAAGGCTGTAATTGAAATATTAAAAAATGAGATAAAGATTGATTCTATAGATTTTGAAGCAATTGAACCTGTTGGTGGAGATTATGGATTATTAGTATATAATGAACAAATCAAAAAACATATTATCATATCAAAATTTGGAGATTATGACGGAGAATCAATAATTATTAATGAAAAAGGTGAAGTTTTTAAAACTATTGGAGGTAGAATTTTTGCAGATACTGAGAATGGATTGCTTTTCTCTATTTATGATTCCGATATTTCTGGTTTTAGTGTTTTTGATTTAAACAATGATAAAACAATATTTGAAATGACAGATATAGAAGATAGACCATATGAATTTTATAAATTTTCAAATAATCGCTATATCTATAAAGCAAATAATGACGAATCAAATTCTGAATCAATTTGGGAAATCGAATTTGATATGGATAGAATAATGCAACTTGATTTAACCGATGAAGACTTGAAAGGCAAAAAGCTTAACGAAATGATTGATTATAAGGAAATAAATATAAATTGTGAATAAAAACTGGTGGTAACAATCTGTATATTGCATAGGGCGGAAAGTAAGTATTTGAGGCTTGAGTGCTTTCTACAGCACCGCCGAAGCGCAGCTTCGACGGCGAGTCCAGACAGCAGGTGTCAAACCTGCGCTTCGGCTACTTAGCGGCTTGAAAAGTTAGTGATTTCTATGCCCTACGCACCATACAGTTCACCGTTACCACACATTTTGAACGAGATGCAGAAGCTAACAATCATATTATTAATAATCCTGTTTTCCACTGGCATTATCTATTCTCAGGATTTTAAAGAAAATTCAATTGGAGTAGCTACAGTAAAACTGGACTTAGAAGCAGAATATGAAATTGAAATTGTGTTTCCGTACAAGACAATTTCTAACTATGAAATAGAAAGACCGATTCTTGAATGGAAAGACGTAATGACCAAGTTTGTAAATAATTCACCAATTACGTTGTTTGACGACAAAGGAGAATTAGCGACATTAAATTTTAAAGACTCAATAAAAATTGAATTTTGGTGTGAAAATGACGGTGGTATTCAATTCAGACCAACATTTACGACAAGGATAAAAAAACAAAATTTAAAGAGAGAATTAAAGACTAACTTTCAATCAGACAATGTTTCGTGTTTTGTAATTACAAACATAAATAGAGAAAAAATAGAGCCAATTTTAGCGAAAATTCCAATCGATAAAATTAAATTAAAAGGAGATTTGGATGGGAACGGAAATTTAGAGGCGATAGTTTGGGCAGAGACAGACAAAACAGGAATCTGTGATTTGTCTTTTCATTTATCTTTTGGAATTAGTGACTATTATTTAAATTGTTGTGGACTTTAATTAAAATAGTTAGACTTCAAATACAATAAAATTAAAACCTATGACAAACAAAAAAACTGACAAATTAATGAATGTACTTTTAGGAATTGCGGCTTTTGCTGTTTTACTGGGTGCATTATTTAAACTCCAACATTATCCAAATGGAAATCAAATCTTGTATTTTGGATTTATGGCAAGTTTTATTTTAAGCGGACTGGAAATTAGTCGATTAAAGAAAATCATAAAAATGCTGGAAAATAAAACTCAAAAAACAGAATAAAAAAACGTGTGGTAACAAATTGTATATGGCAGGCGGGGGTTTTAGCGGTCTGACAAGTCAGACCTCGTGCCCACTTTCCTGCGGGTCTGACACGATTTCTTCCAGAAATCCCGCCCGACCACATACAAGTGACCGTTAGCGGTTATTTGAAATAAAGAGCAGTCAAATAAAAACGAAGTAATTTTTAGATGAAATTGGAAGAAAATAAACAGACTTTAGACACGATTGAATGGTATACTTCAAACAGAAGTTTATACAAGCAATTGACTCAGAAAATTCACAATATTATTTCTGAAATCCTAGAAATTAGAAATATAAATATTCATGCTATTTTTAGTAGGACAAAGGATATCTCAAGTTTTTCAGAAAAAATACTTGATGAAAAATACAGCAACCCAAAGAAACAAATTACAGACTTGTCAGGGATTAGAATTATTTGTTATGTTGAAAGTGATATTGATAAAGTTTGCAGTGTGCTTGAAGATAGTTTTAAGATTGACAAAAAAAATAGCATTGATAAAAGCAAACTACTAGGAACCGATAAAGTTGGATATAAATCAGTTCATTACATTGCAGAATTAAAAGATGAAAGACTAAATCTGCCCGAGTACAAAAAATTTAAAAACTGCAAATTTGAGATACAAGTCAGAACGATTCTTCAACATGCATGGGCTGAAATAGAACATGATAGAAACTACAAATTCTCAGGAGAATTACCTGAAGAAATTCAAAGGAAATTTAAGTTACTTGCTGGAACACTAGAACTAGTTGATAAGGAGTTTAATGATATCGCAAGAGAAATAGATAAAATTAATTTGACAGTAACAAAAGGGACAAACGAAGGTGATTTAAATATCAGCATTAATTCTACCACCTTAAAACAATTCTTAAATGTAAAATTCAAGAATCTGATTCCAAATAAAATACAACCTAATTTTCCAACTCGAAGGTCAGAAACAAAGATTCTAAATGAACTTAAAGATTATGGTTTATCAAATCTGGAGGAATTAAATGCTATTATCCCTGATGACTTAATCGACATTTTAAAGAAAAATATGAAGAAAAAGGGAAACTTTCTAGGTCTCCTGCGAAATATCATGATAAGTGCCGATTGGGAAAGATATTTTGAAAAAGCTTACACTGGCGACTGGATGATTTATACAATTGATTTCAGAAAAGACATTTATCAACATTATAATATCCCATTTGAACTGATTAAATCAAAATATAGTAAAAAAGGAAGGAGCTAAAAAACAACCGCTAACAAAAGCTATATGTAATGCGGGGTTCAGTGGGTATTTTAACCACAGTTCTTCGTAGCAACAACGCCAATTCGTCTTTGACGATTTGGCTTATAAAAGAAAATATAAATAAACGAATTGGCTCAGTGGCAGCCTGACAGTGAAGTGTTTCAAAGTCCCGCACTCCACATAGCCAAACCGTTAGCGGCAAGCATGAATACAAAAACTTAAACGACAAAAAATATGTGGACTGAAATAAAAAATAAACCTGACATTGACAAACTCATGGACTTGTTCGGTTATTTTCATGACAGTTGTTTAAGAGATATCTATATTTCAACAAGAGAATTTGTTGACCAAAAACTTACAATGCACTTTGACAATAAGTTAACTGCTTCACTACTATTTCAAAGACAATTTGGAGCAATGACTGTTTTAGAGCTAAAATTTGAGGACATTGAACAATTTAATTTTCGACCGTTTTCAGAGAATGAAAATGCTGTGATTTATGATGCGACTCTAATAGCAACAAATGGACTTTTTTATTGGGCAGACTTTGCAGGCTGGAATATAGGAGACAACGACTCTATTTGGATAAATGGGAAGAAATTATTCTGGCGACAAAGACCAGATTTAATTGGAAACATAAAAAGATTAAATGATGAATAAATGCCAGCCGCTAACACAGTACATATTGCAGGGCGGGGTTCAGTGGTACGCCAACTGCGGATTCTCGCATCGTAGTTCCGTGTCCTTCGGACAGGAACGCTCTCCGAAATCCGCAACGACAACATGTACCAACCGTTATGGTGCAGCGTTTGGGGGTTATGGGTTAGTATGCGAACTTGTTCTTTAAAATATTGGTTATGGTGGGTTTTCACGCCCCACACTTTTTAAGCGAGCCAATTCTGCTTTGTTGGATTGTGGGGCTGCGTTAAGCTCATGAGAGCCCGTACAAAAGCTTGTTCGGGCGGTCACAATGTTTGCGGTTTGTCAACTCCTGCGCCAATTTTAACCATCGAGTAACGGCAGTTAACGTCAGAGAGTTTTACAAAACCAGTGAAAATTATGGCTGGAAAGAAGTTGTTTACTGCTGAAGTTTTAGTCCGTGGTTACCTGGGCTGGATGTCAAAATTGGCACATCACTTGGGAGGGGCAAACATTCCGCCAGCCCTCCTTCGGTTCAGGAAAACCCAGGTAAGTTCCGGGCTGCCACGCAGGGGCTTTTGCCGACACCATAACAACGTGCATATGTAATGCTGGCAGGCTACGTATGCGAACAGAAAAGCTTTGTTTAACAACGCCAATTCGTCATTGACGAATCGGCTGAAAAATATAAACACGAATAAACGAATTGGCTCGGTGGCTAAAATGGCAGTGTAGTTTTTCAAACGCCGCACTCCACATGCACGCGGCCGTTAACGTGCATTTAAAATTTCAGCTCTGTACATGAAAGAAACACAGGATTTTGACAATGATTTACTAGCATTAATTGATCATTTTATAATTGTTGGAAATTCACTTAAAGGGAAAAAATTCCCAACAGATAAAATCAGATTTGCAGAACCTTTAGCCAAAAAAGCTTTTAATCATATTGTTTCTGCAAGAGATTTATTTGAAGGAATAAAGATTACTTTATTAGACAACTCTCATGTTCAGCTTGTTGACTTTTCATCAATCGCTGTTTTAACAAGAGCTGCATTGGAAACATACTTGACATTTAATTATGTTTTTATAAAACCTCAAAGCCAAGAGGAAAAGGACTTTAGATTTATTTCTTGGGATTTAGCGGGATTTATTGAAAGAGAAAAATTTCCTGTAACAAGTTCAAAACATGCACAAATTGTTAAAGACGAAGCAGAACTAAAAAACAAGTGGTTAAAGGAATTAGAAAAAAATAATGTTTACCTGAGTCTAACCGAACCTCAAAAACGATTTATAAAGAGTGGTAAATGGCGAATGGATAAAAGCTGGCTTCAACTAGCTATTGATGCAGGTATCTCAGAGACGACATTTAGACATCTATACTCATATCTTTCAAGTTACGCGCACAGTGGCAGATTGAGCATTCTGCAAATTGAACAGACGAAAGAATTTGAAAATGAGAAAAGTTTTAGTCGGATTTTTCAAACAATAAACCTAATGACAATTGCAAGACTTTTAACGGATTATGTTACACTTATACCAGATTGTAAAGAGACTTTTGAGAGCAACCCAAAAGCTAAACAGATAACATATATTTGGGAAAAAGTCGGAGATTATTTAAAATTATAAAAACGCACGTTAACATTTTGTAAATTGCATTGCGGTGTCGGTGCAGGTTGTCGTTGCGGATTCCCGCATGATTGTCTTCGTCCTTGCGGACGGACAATCACCCGCAATCCGCAACGACAACTTACAATTTTCCGTTATGGTGCAGCGTTTGGGGGTTATGGGTTAGTATGCGAACTTGTTCTTTAAAATATTGGTTATGGTGGGTTTTCACGCCCCACACTTTTTAAGCGAGCCAATTCTGCTTTGTTGGATTGTGGGGCTGCGTTAAGCTCATGAGAGCCCGTACAAAAGCTTGTTCGGGCGGTCACAATGTTTGCGGTTTGTCAACTCCTGCGCCAATTTTAACCATCGAGTAACGGCAGTTAACGTCAGAGAGTTTTACAAAACCAGTGAAAATTATGGCTGGAAAGAAGTTGTTTACTGCTGAAGTTTTAGTCCGTGGTTACCTGGGCTGGATGTCAAAATTGGCACATCACTTGGGAGGGGCAAACATTCCGCCAGCCCTCCTTCGGTTCAGGAAAACCCAGGTAAGTTCCGGGCTGCCACGCAGGGGCTTTTGCCGACACCATAACAACGTGCATATGTAATGCTGGCAGGCTACGTATGCGAACAGAAAAGCTTTGTTTAACAACGCCAATTCGTCATTGACGAATCGGCTGAAAAATATAAACACGAATAAACGAATTGGCTCGGTGGCTAAAATGGCAGTGTAGTTTTTCAAACGCCGCACTCCACATGCACGCGGCCGTTAACGGCAAGTTTGGAAAAAATAAATTGGTGGTTATCTAAATCGTTCGTTCTTTGGTTTTCTATTCGCTTTTAAAATTGCTGTCACAAAACTTGCAGAAGAAAGTTTGGTGCGGTTGCCAATTTTCGCAGTTTGCCAATTTATTAAAACTGTTTTGCAGCCTGACTGTCCAGCACATTTTTAGGAACAGTCGGTGGTTATTTGACATTTTGGGTTTTGGCTGTTTTGTACTGGAAAGGAAATAAAAAATTGGCGGATAGTTTTGTACTAGCAAGTTTTCTTCCAGCGGCATAAGTTAGGAATGGTGAAGCTCACGTTTCAACTTCCTAACCGGCAGCGGTCACCTGCAACCCACAAGCAACTTTGACTTTGGGGGTTGAGAAAAAAATTAAAATGCGATGTAGTTATTTGAAACTTTTGCTCGGAAAATGATATTTTTATACTGTTAACAAACTGACCATGAATAAAAAACCAGCCGTTAACAAATTGTACATGGCAGGCGGGGGTTTTAGCGGTCTGACAAGTCAGACCTTGCGCCCACTTTCCTGCGGGTCTGACACTCCCGATTGCATCGGGACCGCCCGACCACATACAAGTGACCGTTATGGTGCAGCGTTTGGGGGTTATGGGTTAGTATGCGAACTTGTTCTTTAAAATATTGGTTATGGTGGGTTTTCACGCCCCACACTTTTTAAGCGAGCCAATTCTGCTTTGTTGGATTGTGGGGCTGCGTTAAGCTCATGAGAGCCCGTACAAAAGCCTGTTCGGGCGGTCACAATGTTTGCGGTTTGTCAACTCCTGCGCCAATTTTAACCATCGAGTAACGGCAGTTAACGTCAGAGAGTTTTACAAAACCAGTGAAAATTATGGCTGGAAAGAAGTTGTTTACTGCTGAAGTTTTAGTCCGTGGTTACCTGGGCTGGATGTCAAAATTGGCACATCACTTGGGAGGGGCAAACATTCCGCCAGCCCTCCTTCGGTTCAGGAAAACCCAGGTAAGTTCCGGGCTGCCACGCAGGGGCTTTTGCCGACACCATAACAACGTGCATATGTAATGCTGGCAGGCTACGTATGCGAACAGAAAAGCTTTGTTTAACAACGCCAATTCGTCATTGACGAATCGGCTGAAAAATATAAACACGAATAAACGAATTGGCTCGGTGGCTAAAATGGCAGTGTAGTTTTTCAAACGCCGCACTCCACATGCACGCGGCCGTTAACGGCAAGTTTAAGAAAATAAAATTGGTGGTTATCTAAATCGTTCGTTCTTTGGTTTTTTGCTCGCTTGTAAATCGCTTTCACAAAACTTGCAAAGTAAAGTTTGGTGCAGTTGCCAATTTTTGCAATTTGACAATTTGTAAAACTGTTTTACAGCCTGACTGTCCAGCACATTTTTAGGAATAGTCGGTGGTTATTTGACAGTTTGGGTTTTGGCTATTTTGTACCGGACAGGAAATAAAAAATTGGCAGGACTGTTCCGGTTCTGGCAAGTTTTCCGCCAGCGGCATAATTTAGGAATGGTGAAGCTCACGTTTCAACTTCCTAATCGGCAGCGGTTAATTGCAACCCACAAGCAACTTTGACTTTTGGGGGCTAAAAAAAAATTAAGAAGCGAGTTAGTTATTTGAAACTTTTGTTTAAAAAATGATATTTTTATACTGTTAACAACTTGACCATGAATGAAAAACCAGCCGTTAACAAAATACATATTTCAGCCGGGTTTGGTGGTTCGCCAACTGCGGATTCTCGTTTCGCAGTTCCTTGTCCTACCGGACAGGAACGCGCTCCGAAATCCGTCCGACAACATGTACCAACCGTTAACGCCAAGTTTAAAAAAAGAGAACATGAAAGCATTCTTAATCATAATTTTTGGATTAATCTCGCTTGTTGGAAATTGTCAAGTACCAGAAATGAATGACCCTGAGAAATTTCCATATCAAGTAAATGAATGGTTTGTTGATTCAATTAATAATAAGCCAATCAACTTTTACTTAAATAATCCTGCCATTGACAAATACTCAAAACTATTTTATCAAGGTAAATTTGCTATGTCGGACGATGATTTAACGTTTGCTTTTCTTGACAGTGTTTTGACGACAAATCAGGAAACAAAAGACTTCTATTTGTATGTTTTTAATTGTGTCCTCAGAATCACTGATGGTGCTTTATCTGAATATATAGGTCAGGATTGTAAAGCGTACTTGGAAAAATATCCATGTGATTTTATTAAACTTAAAAATAACAAACTGTACTCTGACAATTATTTAAAGTGGATTTCTTTTGCTGCATACGAATATTACTTTGATGACAATCCTATTGAAAAGACAAATCAAACATTTGAAATAATTAAACAAAATCTTGAAAAAAAATGTGCAGAACAAAGCTCAGAACTCGAAAACATTCGATTGAAAATAATTGAACACATAAAAGAAAATGAATAGAACATGAAAATATTTGGGATAATTTTAATGGTTGTCGGATTCTTGGGAATATTTGGTAGTTTTTTAAACCCTATAAAAGGAGCTTGGGACGAGAAACTTACAGCATACGCAATTGAATTAATTATGATTATAATAGGAATATATCTGATTAAAAAAAGTAAAACAAAAAAAACCAGGCGTTAACAAATTGTATATGGCAGGCGGGGGTTTTAGCGGTCTGACAAGTCAGACCTTGCGCCCACTTTCCTGCGGGTCTGACACTCCCGATTGCATCGGGACCGCCCGACCACATACAAGTGGCCGTTACAGGCAATACTGAAAACCGACAAATGATTGAATTTGATTTAGATAAACAAACAATAAAAGATTTAGAAATTTTTGTAGATAGCAGGTCTGCAAATTCTATTTCAAATTTTTACAATCAGACAAAAACATTTGGTGGGAAGAGTTATTTATATCAGTTAATGAAAAATCCAATTACTGATATAAATGAATTAAGACAAAGAACGGAGTTAATTCAGTTTATTCAAGAAACCAATTTTGAGTTAAAAATCAATTCCGGGCAATTTGATATTATCGGGCATTACCAACGCTTAAATATTGCTCCTTTAAGAAACAATTTTGTTGATGCTTTTTTACAAAATCTATCATACCGTATTACTCCTAATAATAATTATTACATAATAAAATCTGGTGTTCAGCAATTAGTTTATTTGTTTGTTCAGCTTAAAGAAAAAATTGAAACTTTAAATGAAACTGATATTCCAGCAAAACTTGAGCTATTTAGGGAAAATATTGCAGAGATAATAGAAAATCCAGATTTCAAATTTTTATATACTAAACGACTAAAAATAACTTATTCCAAACTAAATAAATTAGATAACCTATTTCGCAAGAAATATAAAAACCAGTTGCAAAAAATTATAGAATTAGTTTTTAGTCTGGATGCTTTTATTTCTATTGCAAAAGTTGCGAAACAAAGAAATCTCGCTTTACCTGTGTATTCAGATTTAAATTCGCCAAGTCTCGTTATTGAAAAATTTTACCATCCGCTGCTTGATAATGCAGTTCCATATTCAATAGAAATTGACGAATCGACTAACCTTTGTTTTCTGACTGGTCCGAACATGGCAGGAAAATCAACATTTTTGAAATCGGTTGGTCTATCTATTTATTTAGCTCATATTGGATTTCCTGTGCCAGCAAAGAAAATGACAACAACCATTTATAATGGAATTGTTACAACAATAAACTTATCAGATGATATAAATCTTGGTTATAGTCATTTCTACAGCGAAGTCAATAGAATTAAGGAAACGATACTGAAAATCAAGAATAAAAAAAATCTCTTTGTCATTTTCGACGAATTATTCAGAGGGACAAATGTTAAGGATGCGTTTGATGGCTCTCTTTTGATAATAAAATCATTTGCGAATATTCCAGGGAGCACCTTTTTTATTTCAACTCACATTACCGAAGTCGCAGACAAAGTAAAAGATTTAACAAATATTCAGTTTAAATTCTTTGACTCGAAATTAGTTGATAATGTTCCTACTTATGAGTACAAATTGGAAAACGGAATATCTCATGAAAGACTAGGAATGTATATATTGAAAAATGAGAAAATTATTGAAATATTGGATTCAATGACAAATTAAAGAAAAAGTACAGCCTGTAACACAGTACATATTGCAGGGCGGGGTTCGGTGGTTCGCCAACTGCGGATTCTCGCATCGCAGTTCCGTGTCCTTCGGACAGGAACGCTCTCCGAAATCCGCCCCGACAACATGTACCAACCGTTAGCACCAATTTTGAAGAAATGAACATCAGCGAAATTCTTGATATTGCCAATTGGAAAAAAGCTTCTTTAGAAGAATTATCTGCCTCTATGAAAAATAAGTATAATTCTTTGTGTATACATAGCTGGAAAAATTACAATAAAGAATTATCACCTTTAAGTTTATACAAACTCTTAAAAGCAAAATTTGGAATTGCAAATGGGATAAGTATGCTTTTAAAATCGGAATCAACTGAGAATTTAATTCATTGGCATTATACATTTCTAATTGGGAAAAATGAGATTCATTTTTTAGGAATGAGTAGTGGAATTGAAATCTTAGTTAAAATACTCCCCGATATCAATTTTAATGAGAGTGATTGGAATACTTTAATAAATAATATCAAATTAAGCTATTCAACTTATGGAAAGCAGATGAATGAAACTCAATCTGATTTTCAGAAATACACTTTGTTTATTAATCCGTTTACGAGATTAAGAGATACCTTAAGTCGTTTAGTTTCAGAGTTAAAAATTTTAGACACAAAAGAAGTTCAGCGCATTAATATTCATAATGCGTCTGACAAAGAAAGAGCAGAGTACAATAAAGCATTTAATCAATGGGTATTAAATGTCGAAAGGTCTGTTTCTTTGGGGACAACTATTAGAATGTTAAGTCCTGTATTAGCCGAATCGTTTATTAACACGATTCTATTGGTTTTATCAAAAGATGAATTCAAAAAAGACAAAAGATTGTATGATAATTTAATTCGGCAACAAATTGATATTAGAGTTAAAACTTTGCATCTAAATTGCAATGGTTTTATTAAACCCGTAAATGGCGAGGAGCAGGAGTTTAAAGATTTTCAGACTTTAATGAATAATAGGAATGATTTCCTACATGGAAACATTGACCCTACTCAATTAATGTTTGAGGACGTTTATTTTGACATGGAATATATTCCTTTATTCAAAGAAGACGAGGGGATTATTACAAAAACAATGAAAAACTATTTAAAGAATGTTGAAGCTGAAAATGCTATTAAGGACTATGAAGTTGTCCTAAAATTTATTGATTTTGTGTTATCACATACTAAAGACAAAATAAGAGGTCATATTGAACACTTACTTATGACAAGAATGCCAGGCTACAACAACAAGACAAAAGGAATTGGAATTCTATTTCCTGTTGGTTTAGCTGAATCACAATAAAAAACTGGTGCTAACAAAAGCTATATGTAATGCGGGGTTCAGTTGGTAATTCAACCGCAGTTCTTCGTATCAACAACGCCAATTCGTCTTTGACGATTTGGCTATAAAACAAAAATATGAATAAACGAATTGGCTCAGTGGCAGCCTGACTGTGAAGCGTTTCAAAGTCCCGCACTCCACATAGCCAAACCGTTAACGGCAAGTTTGAAATCAGAGATACAAAATAAACGAAACCACAATAGAACAATGAAAAACCTATTTAAACTAGCAATTTTGACTCTTTTCCTTCTAGGAGGAGTTAGAACGATGGCTCAAACATTGGAGATTAAATCTGGATTGAATTTATCGACAATGTATTATAGAAATCAAGGAGGAACCTACAGTGACGATTTTAAATTAGCTCCAAGATTCATTTTGGGCATAACCCGAGAATTCCCCATTTCTGAGTCATTCTCATTTGAGTCAGGATTGATTTTCTCATCTAAAGGCTACAAAATTGACACATACTATCCTGTTCCCACTTCCTCAGGAGAATATCTGCCGATTGAAGAGAGTGCAATACTTAATTATATCGACGTACCTATATCTCTTAAATTGACAACTTCAATTAAAAAGTCCCAGCTTTTTGGTGCTCTTGGACCATATTTAGCATTCGGATTAACAGGCAAAATAAGTCGAGAAGAATATGATATTGTAGATCCTGGAACAATTGTTTACGATGGAACTGTTGACTACACCGGAGAAATGGACGAAGATGGACAATGGAAAAGGCTTGATTACGGAATTCAAGCAGGAATTGGCATTATTATACAAAGAATAGCATTTAGGATAAACTACAGTTACGGGTTGGCAAATATTGCCCAATATGAAGATTCCACCAATAAAAACCGAGTTATTGGAATATCTCTTGGATGTATTATCAATAAATAAAAACCAGCCGTTAACAAAGTACATATTGCAGGGCGGGGTTCGGTGGTACGCCAACTGCGGATTCTCGCATCGCAGTTCCGTGTCCTCCGGACAGGAACGCGCTCCGAAATCCGCCCCGACAACATGTACCAACCGTTATGCGTCAGTTTAAATAAAAAACCTAAAAGTTATAAAATGAAAAAAATACTAACATTATTGTCAATCCCATTTTTTCTATTTGCGTGCGAGAAAAAACAAATTTTGGAAGAACCAAAAGTTGATAACAGAGTAGAATTATTGAGTATTGTATTTAGACTTGCTGAATCACGCGAATATAATTCTGAAATATTTGGGCTCTATACCGCAAAGATTAAAAAGCATTTCGAGCCGTATAAAAATCATGAATTAATAGGATTTGCTAAAGAATTAATAAAGACAAATCATATTGGTTTTGATGCAGTAATGTTCATGGCGGTCTATTTAGACGAAAACCTAAACCCAAGAGTTGATTTCTCGGACAATATTCCTGAAAAACGTTGGGGAAAAGAAAATGCAGATAAGTTTGTTAAACTATTGAAAGAATTTTATACTGACGCAAATTGTAAAGCATTTTTTGACGGAAATAAAAATCTTTATAGTGAAGCTGAAAGTAAATTCTTACCAATTTACGAGCAAATAGATTTAAACTGGTTTAGTTCATTTTTTGGCAATGCTCCAAATGAAAAATTTAAAATTGTAACAGGACTGGGCAATGGAGGACAAAACTATGGAGCCCATGTTCAACTTGCAAATAACAAAAGAGAGGTTTATGCTATTATGGGAGCTTGGCGAACAGATAGTTTAGGAATGGTAATCTTCCCTGAAAAAGAATATTTTCCTACTCTTATTCACGAATTTAGTCATTCGTATGTAAATCATTTGGTTGATAACAATATTAAAGTATTAGAAGAAAGTGGCAAAAAACTTTTTGAACCAGTACAAGAAAAAATGAAAAGACAAAATTATGGTCATTGGACTATTATGATGTACGAAACTTTGGTAAGAGCCTCAGTCATAAAATATATGAAAGACCACAAATATTCTGACATTGATGTAAAAAAGGAAATAAATGGACAAATAAGCCTAGGATATTTATGGATAGAGGACCTCTTATCTGAAATTGATGAATATGATAGAAAAAGAACAGAATATCCTACATTAGAGAGCTTTATGCCTACGATTATTGCTGCATTTCAAACATATTCGCAAAAAATTGATTTTTATAGTGAAAAGTATGATTTTTATAGTGAAAAGTATGATTCAATACGTCCAACGGTTGTTTCAATAAGTGAGTTTTCAAATAAGGATAAAAATGTTTCGTCTTTATTAAAAAATGTTACAATTAATTTCGACAAGCCTTTACAAGATGGAATCTCAATTAATGTAGGGAAGCAAAATGAGACTTACCCAAAAATTAAAGGTCATAAATTCTCAGAAGACAAGAAATCAATAATCCTTGAGTGGGAGTTAGAAAAAAATAAAGAATACGGTTTTGTTTTAACTGGAATTGCAATTAAATCTGAAGTAGGAATTCCAATAAATAATTACGAAATAAGTTTCAAAACAGAATAAAAACCAACGCATAGCACAGTACATATTGCAGGGCGGGGTTTGGTGGTTCGCCAACTGCGGATTCTCGTTTCGCAGTTCCGTGTCCTTCGGACAGGAACGCTCTCCGAAATCCGCCCCGACAACATGTACCAACCGTTACCTGCAATTTTAAGAGAGCCAACAACATAGCTTAAATTACAATGATAAAATTAACTCTTTTAACCTTATTAGTCCTATCATCGACAATTCTATTTAGTCAGGAAATAAAGCTCGGTTTTATCGATTCAATAAACTCGAAAGAATTGAATGAGAATAGAAAAATCATAATTAAACTACCCAAAGGATATGATGAGACAAAAAAGTCTTATCCTGTCATTTATCGACTTGACGGCGACATTGACTTATTTTCTGAAACCATTGGGACAATCAATAGGTTAGCTCACATTGATGAGTTAATACCAGAAATGATTGTAGTTATGATTGAAAACACAAATAGGAATAGAGATATGATGCCGACAAAGACTGGCTTTTTCGACACAGAACCTGGTGCTGAAAAGTTCAAAAATTTCATCGACAGAGAGTTGGTTCCCTATATAAATAAATCTTTTCGGACAACTAATGAGAAAATTTTATGTGGACAATCTTTAAGCGCAATTTTCACATTGTATTATTTCTTGACAAATACTAATTCTTTTGATTCGTATATTGTATGTAGCGGAGCATTTCTTGATTGTGGAGAATATTTTGACGACTTAACAGCTAACTTTTTAAAAACAAAAAATAATAACCTGACAAAAATATTTTTAACACACGGACTAAACGATTTTCTAGACCCGGATGGAATTAATAGAAAACAATTGTCAGATTTTAGCCAAAAGATAAAATCCAAAGAGAATGTTGTATGTGAGTTGAAAATTTATGAAGACGAAGGACACGTTCCCTTTCAAAGCTTATATCATGGATTAAAATTTATATATACACCGGATAAATGAATAAAAAAAAACAGCAGGTAACAAATTGTATATGTCAGGCGGGGGTTTTAGCGGTCTGACAAGTCAGACCTTCTGCTCACTCTCCTGCGGGTCTGACAGGATTTCTCTTCGAAATCCCGCCCGACCACATACAAGTGACCGTTATGGTGCAGCGTTTGGGGGTTATGGGTTAGTATGCGAACTTGTTCTTTAAAATATTGGTTATGGTGGGTTTTCACGCCCCACACTTTTTAAGCGAGCCAATTCTGCTTTGTTGGATTGTGGGGCTGCGTTAAGCTCATGAGAGCCCGTACAAAAGCCTGTTCGGGCGGTCACAATGTTTGCGGTTTGTCAACTCCTGCGCCAATTTTAACCATCGAGTAACGGCAGTTAACGTCAGAGAGTTTTACAAAACCAGTGAAAATTATGGCTGGAAAGAAGTTGTTTACTGCTGAAGTTTTAGTCCGTGGTTACCTGGGCTGGATGTCAAAATTGGCACATCACTTGGGAGGGGCAAACATTCCGCCAGCCCTCCTTCGGTTCAGGAAAACCCAGGTAAGTTCCGGGCTGCCACGCAGGGGCTTTTGCCGACACCATAACAACGTGCATATGTAATGCTGGCAGGCTACGTATGCGAACAGAAAAGCTTTGTTTAACAACGCCAATTCGTCATTGACGAATCGGCTGAAAAATATAAACACGAATAAACGAATTGGCTCGGTGGCTAAAATGGCAGTGTAGTTTTTCAAACGCCGCACTCCACATGCACGCGGCCGTTAGCCACAATTTTGAGAAACGAGACAAAATGAATGATTTATTTATAAAAGGAACAGCTATTGGTTTTAATTATCAAAAATGGAAAGAAGACAGAGAACTTCTGTCATCTTTATTATTATCGGTAATGGAAACTTGGTTGATTAATACTTATAACGCTCAAGATAAATTAATCATCGAAATCTCAGAACAGCAGGAAAGAGAATACGGGAAAATCAAAGTTGCTTTCTGGGGATTTGAAGGAGACATCCATAATTTGGCAGTAAACCATCATTTACTTATTTCTATACTTAATAATAGAGACTTAGACAAAGGACTAAAATCATTATATGCGAGTTTACTTGTTGAAAATTACATTATAAATCTGAGGAGTATATATGACTTCTGCTCCTTTTTTCCAAGAATAGTAATGACATTAAAAGATATTCAACAATATCAAAAAAGAAAATATCCAGACTCATTAAATACATTCATAAAATATTGCGAATCCGACAGCTCGAAAGTCCTTCCAGACAAATTAAGAGACTTGATGAAAAATTCAAGAAATAAATTGGAGAACATAAAAATAATTCGAGATTTGATAATTCATAAAGGAAAGGAATCCATAATTGAATTAAAGGAAGAGGAAACTGTATTCAGGATACCATCAAAATCTCCTTATGGAAAAGAAAATGCACTGCCTGACATACTCCGTTTAGGCAATTCGGATTATCCATTAGAAAATTATCTAAGAACTCTGACATTGAAACTCTTTGACTTTTTAGAGAAATTGGGGACAATATTAATTATGGAATTAAAGAATAATGCTAACTATAGACTAGAATTGACAGCGTTGATAGGAATATGCGTTAAAGATTTTAATGACTTTTTACACCCAGATGAAAAATAAAAAACTGTGGCTAACAATGTGTAAATTTTATAGCGGGTTCGGTGGTGTGCGGGGCGCAGATTCTCGCATCAATTTCCGTCCTGCCGGACAAGAAATCGCCCCGAGAATCCGCTACAAAAACTTACACCAACCGTTACAGCGCATTTTGACGAAGAAAGAAAATGACTAATATTAATCAACCAAAACAGTAAAAATCCAGTCGAGTAGACAGGAACCAAACAAAGAAAACAAAGCCAAAAACAAACACAGTATTTCAAGACAACCCAGAATCCAGAAACAAAAAAAAACAAGACAGAAAACAGCCAAATTTTAATTCTCGAATACACGCCAATTGTAATTGAGAAGGCGGAGCTTTGAAAAAGTGTTCTTTAAAATAATGAGGGAAATTGTGTAATCCGGACAATAAAAATGGACTGGCAAACTGTAGTTTCTAAAGTTTTACTCTATTTGACAAATTCTCTGGTTTGTGGACTGGGAAAAACAATCGTTGTTCTCGCGCAATCTTGCAAACAATATAAAATCTGTGCATAAATCGAATTGTGTTTGGGGGTAAAATCCGTTGGATTTTGTTGCTGCTTTTTGGCTATTAGTTTTATCAACTTCCTGCAAAACTGACTGGTAAGATTAAAAAATAATATACTGTAAACTAAATTTTTAGAGAAAACTATTTCCGACCAGACAAAAATATTATTAAATTGAACGCTAATTAAAAGCCAAAAATTGTTGACTGTTTTTTAGCCGGCATGTCAATGACAGTTTTACAAAAAACTTCCAAATGACAATTCTCTGCTCCCAGACAAAATCAGCAAATAATAAGGCAAAAATGAATTGGAATAAAAAAACGCGCTGTAACAAATTGTATATGGCAGGCGGGGGTTTTAGCGGTCTGACAAGTCAGACCTTGCGCCCATTTTCCTGCGGGTCTGACACTCCCGATTGCATCGGGACCGCCCGACCACATACAAGTGACCGTTAACGGCAAGTTTAAGAAAATAAAATTGGTGGTTATCTAAATCGTTCGTTCTTTGGTTTTTCGCTCGCTTGTAAAGTTGCTGTCACAAAACTTGCAAAGTAAAGTTTGGTGCAGTTGCCAATTTTTGCAATTTGACAATTTGTAAAACTGTTTTACAGCCTGACTGTCCAGCACATTTTTAGGAATAGTCGGTGGTTATTTGACAGTTTGGGTTTTGGCTATTTTGTACCGGACAGGAAATAAAAAATTGGCAGGACTGTTCCGGTTCTGGCAAGTTTTCCGCCAGCGGCATAATTTAGGAATGGTGAAGCTCACGTTTCAACTTCCTAATCGGCAGCGGTTAATTGCAACCCACAAGCAACTTTGACTTTTGAGGGCTAAAAAAAATTAAGAAGCGAGTTCGTTATTTGAAACTTTTGTTTAAAAAATGATATTTTTATACTGTTAACAACTTGACCATGAATGAAAAACCAGCCGTTAACAATTTGTACATGGCAGGCGGGGTCTTCAGCGGTCTGACAAGTCAGACCTTGCGCCCATTTTCCTGCGGGTCTGACACTCCCGATTGCATCGGGACCGCCCGACCACATACAAGTGACCGTTAACGGCAAATTTAAGAAAATAAAATTGGTGGTTATCTAAATCATTCGTTCTTTGGTTTTTTCTCGCTTGTAAATCGCTTTCACAAAACTTGCAAAGTAAAGTTTGGTGCAGTTGCCAATTTTTGCAATTTGACAATTTCCCAAAACTGTTTTGCAGCCTGAATGTCTAGCACATTTTTAGGAACAGTCGGTGGTTATTTGACAGTTTGGGTTTTGGCTATTTTGTACCGGACAGGAAATAAAAAATTGGCAGGACTGTTCCGGTTCTGGCAAGTTTTCCGCCAGCGGCATAATTTAGGAATGGTGAAGCTCACGTTTCAACTTCCTAATCGGCAGCGGTTAATTGCAACCCACAAGCAACTTTGACTTTTGGGGGCTAAAAAAAAATTAAGAAGCGAGTTAGTTATTTGAAACTTTTGTTTAATAATGATATTTTTATACTGTTAACAACTTGACCATGAATGAAAAACCAGCCGTTAACAAAATACATATTTCAGCCGGGTTTGGTGGTTCGCCAACTGCGGATTCTCGTTTCGCAGTTCCTTGTCCTACCGGACAGAAACGCGCTCCGAAATCCGCCCCGACAACATGTACCAACCGTTAGCGGTAATTGTGAGAAAACAAAAATGAACGTATCAGAATCCATAAAACAATTTTATAAAACTCGGAATGCTTCTGAGCAATACTGCATTGACATCTTATCAGACATTTTTGAGAGGATTGATTCAGAAAAATTAATGACAGGAGAAAATCATTCTCATATTTCAAATGGTTCAATATTGGAGATTGTACTTCAACATAATTCTGACACTGACAGAATAATTGTTTTTCTGTTTCAAGACTTGTTTATTGAGATACAATTCAATTCTTCCTTTCGGACTTATTACTTTTCTGACTTAATAAATAACAAAGAAATAAGAGAGATATTTATAGAATTAATATTCAAAATTCTCCGAGGCGACTTTAAAACTACCGAGTATTATTTTAATGATACTTTGACAAAATATTCTTACATCTGGGACGATGAATATTTGCGAGAAAAAACTCATTATTTAAAAGCTTTTGGGAGAATCAGAGAAAAGTTCACAGGACAAAAAAGATATAAAATTGTAGAGAAAAAAGCTGAATCATTTTTAGTGGATGACAAATAAAAACAACATACCGCTAACACAGTACATATTGCAGGGCAGGGTTCGGTGGTACGCCAACTGCGGATTCTCGTTTCGCAGTTCCGTGTCCTTCGGACAGGAACGCTCTCCGAAATCCGCCCCGACAACATGTACCAACCGTTAGCTAACATTTTGAACAAGAATCATGGTGGAACCAATTTTTAAAGAGGAAGAAAAGGCAATTTTGTTAAGTGTTGACAAAGCAAAAGCATCTTCAAATAATAGTCAAGTTATAGGGAGAAATGGTGAAATACCAATATTACTCTTTTTAAATAATTACTTACCACCAACACTAAAAGCAGTTTCAGGACATTTCATAACGCCGGATTCTGTTAAATCGCCACAAATTGATGTAATAATAATCGATACAAGATATCCTTTGCTTGGGTATAATTCCGATGGCACTGTTTTAGTTATGGCTCATTCCGTAGTAAGAATCATTGAAATAAAGACCAATTTAAAACCAAAGGATTTAAAAAAGACTTCATCAATTTTTTTTAATATTCGAGATTTAATTGATACTGTATGGTCAGGTGAAAGATATGGTTGGGGCAAACCAATTTTAGAATTATTGGCTTATCGATTGGCTGTAAAAGAAGCTACAATTGAAAAGGCATACTTTGAAGCATGTGACCCAACCTATAATCATTTCGACGTAAAAATTCTTAGAACAAATAATGAGGATGAATCTGGTCTTGAGTTGCATTTTCAACCGACGTCCCATTGGACCGATTTTAGTGACGAAGCGAAAGAACTACTTTCTGAGGAAATGAGAGGAGAATATTTAATATCTTCTTGTTCCAAAAGAACTGAATTATCAGACTTTTATTATGAGCTAATTCAAGATTCTTATTACGCTTTAGACCATAGAGGTTATTCATTACAAGACATAGGTGAACATTTTATGAAATATTTAAAATGGACAAGTCAACACAAAAACGTTAGCTAACACAGTACATATTGCAGCGCGGGGTTCGGTGGTACGCCAACTGCGGATTCTCGCATCGCAGTTCCGTGTCCTTCGGACAGGAACGCTCTCCGAAATCCGCCCCGGCAACATGTACCAACCGTTATGCACAAGGTTGAAAGTCAAATCTTAAAATATTATACATGACACTAAAAGATTTATTAAAAAACAACAAAGATATTATTGATGTATTATCAAAGTATAAAGACTTGCTATTGTATATTTCTAATATTGCTGTATTAAAAGGTAAATATTTTGAGTTTTATAAAGACCTTTATAAATCATATAATCAAAATAGCAATGTAACGTATCAACAAATTACACCGGTCATTAATGACTTAAAAAAATTCAATAAAGATATACTTACAAAGATTCGTGAATACAAACCTCCTGTTTTTGTGACAGCAGTTCATTCTTTAAAGAATGAATTATTCAAATCTTCAATTCTTACAGATTATGACCGTCGTTTGTTAGGTAAGGAATTTGAAGAAATAATAGATTTACATACAGATGCATATTCTGAAAGAACCTTTGATGATATTTTAAACTTCATAAATAATTGCGACAGATTTCAAAATGAACTACAAAAATTTGAGTTTGGAGCGAATTATGTAACCGGGAAATTAATAGAAGAACCGGAAAAATTATCTGACGAACAAAAAATTATAGATATTGAAATAATCAGTAGTGTTGAAAATCTTGAAAAGTTTTCAATGTTCTTATTTTTCATAGACAAGTTTTATCAAGACTTGTGTAAGGTATTTGAAATACACCACGAAGATTTCCCCTTGTGCATAATAAAAGTTGAGTCTGGTAGTGTTTGGACAAAACTTTTTGGACATAAACATTTGATACAATTAATTAAAGATTTCATTTTAGGAATTGGGAAATATATTCGTGATTTGCAGACAGGTGTAATAAAAAAGGAACAATTTGAAAACAAAGTTCTTCAAGCAGATTTAGTTTTAGAATTAATAAAAAAGGCTAAAAAGATTGGAGTAAATGAAGACAAAAAGGTTCTTTTAGAAAAAACACTTGGTCAAGCAATACTTAATATCTCAAAATCATTACCACAAGATACAACTGAGATATTATTAGATGATAAAAAACTATTGAATCTAAATTCAATTGAACAGAAAGCAATTAAAGGTAAATCCCCTTTAATGTTAAATGAAGACAATAAAAATGAAAAACCCAGTGCATAACACGTGGTATAAGGCATGGCTGGGGTCGTGCGGATTCGACAAGTCGAATCTCGTCCCAACCTCGGTTTCGGTCGGACACTCAGACTCTCGTCTGACCGCCACGACCTCATACCACCACCGTTATGTGCAATTACTACCAAGATGAAGCTACCAAATGAAAACAGATGAGTAAAGGCGGATACATAGGATATACATATCAAAATCACGTAACAGAACTGTTTTTATCAAAAATGGATACTGAACGTGAAATTGATGTTATCCAAATTGAAGCCAGAACTGATGACAAATTTGAAGATTTAGTAATCAATAATAAAAAAGACACATATCAAATTCAAATAAAAGACATTTCAGGAGTTAAACTTGAAAAACTAAATGTGATAGAAAATGAAATATTTATAGACAATAAGCCACATAAACTTTCAAGTAATATTAATATCGTCTGTTTTAACCAGATAGATATTACACCAAACTGTAAAATATTAGGATTTTCAGCTTTTAAAATGTCTGATTTGTATTTGATTTCACTAAACAGAGTGGAGATTGATGAAATAATAACTAATTTTTACAAGCTAAATCCTTTCCGAAAATCTGTAATTCAAAAATTTCTCAGTAGCTATTTAGATAATAGAAAATGGGTAATTCAAAAAAATGAATTGCCTGTCATTGATATATTTAACACAAAACTTGTTGATACAATTAATGTTGACAGAAAAATTATTGAATTTGAAAACATTCTGCATATTGAGGGAAAACCTGGTATAGGTAAAAGTCATTTAGTCGAATTCTTGCAAGGAAAATTTTCTAACAATCTACTTTACAGATTTTGGCTTCATGAACAAGACTACGATAAAGAAAACCGACTTAAATTTCAAAAATTCTTGTTTGACTTTTCAAAAAAGTTGTTCCATGACATTCGCCACAGAGATGAAAATGAAATAATTCGCCAGATAAAACGAACCAATCAAACAGTAATTATTGATGGACTCGACCATGTCAAGAATTACAATCCATCAGAGTTTAAACAATTTGTTAAGTTTATAAACAGATTAAAAGAAGTCTGTAAGGTTATCGTTTTAAGCCGACCAATTGAAAATGAGTTAGGTTGGAAAAAACAGCAACTTACAAGTTGGAATAGACACCAAACAGAGAAAGTTTTAGAAGAATTGTTTCATATAACTGACTATGACACCAAAAGTAAAATATTCAAAACTACTGGTGGTTATCCAATTATTGTGAAATATGTAGCAGAACAATATAAAAGTACTAAGACTTTACCAGAATTAGATGAACTAACCTCATTAGATAGTTATTATGAACAAATAATAATAGATACAAAAGTAAAATCTTCACTTTCGTTATTTCTTTGTTCTCGTGCTTATTTCATGAAATCAGAAATAAGAATGTTTTTAGGTGATGAACTCGCAGAACTTGTATATGAATTTATTGATGAACATCCATATCTCTTTGAAATCCGATTGAATAGAATTTCGCTTTTTCATGATAGTTTTACTACTTATTTACGAAAACAAAATATCAATTTTTTGCAAAGACAAAACAAAGTCAACGAGTTGGTTTTTAAATCAATAATATCTTCTGAGAAAAGATTTTTATCTCGTTACAACAGTTTTAATCTTTCTCTCGAACAAAATTGTATGATTTTATCGAAGTTCACTAATATTCAATCTTTCAAAGAGTTAATTCAAGGTGCTGTGGATTTTGAAGCTATACAAAGTTTTTATACTCAACTTAGAGAAGAATTAGAACATTTTGACGCTAATGATTTTGAAATAATCAATTATTATGATTTTTCTCTTATAATCAATTTAGTTAGTAAAGACCATGTTTCAACAATAAACTCATTTCAATATACTTTTCTAAAAGCATTACTCTTTAATGATTACACAGAGGAAGATATAACAAGTTCAAAATATCTTTTTGCAATGCTTTACTACTTGAAAACTAATGACGCAACATTGCTTTTCAATGCCACAAGTAATGATTATTACGATACTGAACATTTTATTGAGCAGTTAGAAGATGATATTGCAAAGGAAGAAAGGTATTTTGTTTTGCATCAAAATCAATTTTCGAAACAGAAAATTTCTGAATTGCTTGAACACAAATACGATTTAATGGAAATTATTCCAATAATTATCACAAATTTATTTGTTCATAATTCAAAAATTAAGCAATATTCAAAATTACTAAATTCAATTAAAGCTTATTTGAACAATAAGAATACCTCTTATGAAATTCTTCGCGTGTTTTTAGTTGAAAATGACATTAATGAACATTTCGCATCTTATGTACTGAAATCTGCCAAACAGAATATTCTTGGATTAGGAAAAGAGAGCAATACAAATGATTACATAAACCTAAGCCTAAATGATTTCATACTTAAAAATAAACATTTAGGTAGTTTTGATTTACGTGACGAAATACACAACTATATAAGACTGTCAGTTCATCAACAACGGAAAATTGATTTTTCAAGTATTTCAATATTTTGGACAAAGTATTACAACCGCAAGGACTATTCCTTCTTAAATATTGGAACAGCATTAAAAACATTTGAAAACAAGAATTTTATAGAAGTTGAAAACTCTTGTAAATTAATAAAATCGATACAAGATATTTCGGAGAAAGGACACAGGTATCTATTCAATGATTATATTAAGCAACATTCTACGGGGATAATTGAATTTCTGAACAAGAAGTTCGATTTTAAAGATTTACTGGTTCAATGGTTAGATTTACCACCAGATTATATAAATGTTTTTCCAGATATCATTTTTCAAAATGAGCTAAAAGATAGATTATCCTATCATCGCACTAACAAAGAAATTGAATTTAAGGAACTTGAGAACGTTTTGAAATCTAACAGGTTAGAAGAATTGAAATATGTATTAAACCTATGGAAGTATAAAGTTCGAATTCCAAACAACCATACATTCAAAGACTGGTTGCTTTCGGAAAAAATTGAGATTATAGAATATACAGAAGAAGAGAATAAATACAAAAAAAATAGTCAAGAGCATTTTAATCAAGGTATTTTGACAATTGAGGATAAAGATTTCATTATAAAGAATAAATTGAAAAGTTATGAAGTTGCAGGTTTTGCAGATGGTTGGTATTCTGTATTTTCAGATTTGGAGATTTACGAATTATTTGAACGAAATTCGGTAGTTGACAATATACAAAAGATACTATATAATGCAATTTTAGGAAAAGTAAGAAGCATAAATTCATATTGTTCATTGTATTATTTACCTAGCAATATCCCAAAACTTATAGACAACTTTAATGTAGATATTGAATTTAGTCAGCTATTTGAAAGTTTTAAATATTATATTGATATGTCGTTGTTTGATTTAAAATCTAATGACAATTAAATGGAACAAATAAAAGCACATAACAATGTATAAAAATAATAGCCGGGTTCGTAGGTTTTCGGGTAGTTTTAGCCCGCTTCAACTTTTCTGTAACTTGATAGGAAAGTGCAACGCAGTCGGCTACTATTCTTATACTAACCGTTAGGCACAAGCTTGAAAAAAGAACAGAGAAAGTAAATTTACCGCAATAAAAAAGAGAAAAAATAAGAAATGCCAACACACAAAGCATAAGTTTTCCAGCTCCTCCCGCAATCATCGCTTCGCTGTCAAACACATGCTTTTTTGCCGACGCACACTTTTGTACTGATTGATTAAATTGTGCTAAAAAGAAATAGTATTTTAGTAAACTAATTTTAAACCTCAGAGAAAACCAAAATATGAGCTTGTTTCAGAAATCAGTTGAAAAGAAATATTTAAACGACCTCGACACTGCGTTAACCGACAAAAAATACGCTGATTTTCAAAAATATTTTGGGGATTCTGAAATTCAGGAGAACATAAGAAACTCAAAGGAAGAACAATTTCAGGAAGGATTTTTGAGAGAATTGTTTGTTTCGATTTTAGGGTACACTTTAAATCCACATCCAAATTTCAACCTGACTACTGAACTAAAAAACATTGCAAACAGCAAAAAAGCTGACGGTGCAATTTTGAAAGGCGACGATGCAACGGCAGTAATTGAATTAAAAGGAACCGACACCACTGATTTAGACAAAATTGAAACGCAGGCGTTCGGCTACAAAAACCACCATCCAAAATGCAAATATGTAATTACATCGAATTTTGAGAAACTCCGTTTTTACATTCAGAATGCGGTTGACCACGTTGATTTTGATTTGTTCAACCTGACTCGGGAACAATTTTCTTTGCTTTGGCTTTGTCTGGCAAAAGACAATTTATTAAACGATGTACCTTTAAAAATCCAGGAATCATCGGTTTTACAGGAGGAAAATATTACAAAAAAACTGTATGCCGATTATTCAAAATTCAGGGAAGCGATTTACACCAACCTTGTAAAAAATAATCCCGAAACCGACAAACTTCTACTTTTCAAAAAAACGCAAAAACTGTTAGACCGTTTTCTTTTTATCTTTTTTGCCGAAGACAGGTTGTTGCTTCCACCCAATTCAATCAGCGAAATTGTAAAACAGTGGGCTGAGCTAAAAGAAAAATACGACGAATATTTCCCGTTGTACTCCCGTTTCAAAAAGTATTTCGGGTACATGAACACCGGCTACAATGGGAAGAAATATGACATTTACGCATACAACGGCGGACTTTTTAAACCCGACGAAATTCTGGACAATATTACGATTGACGATGATATTTTGTACGAACACACGCTGCGGTTAAGTAATTACGATTTTGAAACCGATGTTGACGTAAATATTCTCGGGCACATTTTTGAACACTCGCTGGGCGAAATTGAAAACGTACAAGCCGAAATTAAAGGCAAAAAAATTGACAACCAGAAAACAAAACGCAAAAAAGACGGCATCTTTTACACGCCAAAATACATTACCAAATACATTGTTGAAAATACAGTTGGAAGACTCTGTGAAGAAAAACGGGCTAAACTTGGAATTGTTGATGAAGAATATGCCAAAGGCAGGAAAAACCGGAAAAAGGAAATTGTACGGACACTTGACAAAAAGCTGGACGATTACCGGAACTGGCTTTTAACGTTGACCATTCTTGACCCAGCTTGTGGTTCGGGGGCTTTTTTAAACCAAGCATTGGAATTCCTGATAAACGAACATCAGAAAATTGACGAGTTGCGCGGACAACTTTTGGGTGGTGCAATTATCTTCTCCGACATTACAACCGACATTCTCGAAAAAAATATTTATGGCGTTGACCTGAACGAAGAATCAGTTGAAATTGCGAAACTCTCACTCTGGTTGAGAACCGCCCAAAAAGGAAGGAAACTAAACACGCTAAGCAACAACATAAAATGCGGAAACTCGCTGATTGACAACCCCGAAATTGCCGGAGAAAAAGCATTTAACTGGCAAAACGAATTTCCTGAAATATTTGCTAACGGCGGTTTTGATGTTGTAATTGGAAATCCGCCATATGTCAATATAGTGAATATTGAAGATGTAAAATATAGAACAGCATTACAGAAGATTTTTAACACGTTCAAGAATAAATGTGATTTATATAGCCTTTTCATTGAAAAAAGTATATGTCTATCCAAATCTAATGGAGAATTAGGTTTCATTTTTCCAAATAGTTGGATGGGAACTAGTAGTTTCATTCCATTTAGAAAACACATTTCAGAAAATACAAAAATTAATTCGTTAGTCGAACTTCCTCCTGGAGTGTTTGAGGATGCTGTTGTTACAACAGTAGTTATGACACTTAGCAAATCAAAACCCTCTCTGAAACATGAAATTGAATTGTTATTTCCGATTAATCAAGTTATTCAAAAAAGAGGCAATACAATAAAATTAGCTGATATTCTGAAAACTACACATTACGCATTTTCATTCGAGAAAAAATTGAAGTTAAAATCGAATGGTTTAAAATTAAATGACATTGCTTCATTTTCGCTCGGAATAAAAACAAGCAATGACAAACGATTTATTTTTGACTATGAAGTAGACAAAAACAGTTTTCCGATGTTGAGAGGTAAAAATATCGGAAAATATTTTTGTGAATTCGGTGGTGAATATTTATGGTATATGCCAGATTTGATAAAAGAGAAGCCAGGTGGAAGACCTAGAGTAATTGAGAATTTTTTACGTCCCAAAATTGTTATTCAAGATATTGCAAAATCAATAAATGCAACTTACGATGATTCAAATTATCTGGTGAATGATACAATAAATGTAATTTATGATACAGTAGAAGATTTTCCTATGTATTTCATTCTTGGTTTGTTAAACTCAAAAGCTGTAAATAAATGGTTTAGTACTACATTTCCAGAGGGATTGCACATAAAAATTAATCAACTTCAAGAAATACCGATTCCATTTGCATCAAAGGAGCAAAAGGAAATAATGACCAAGCTAGTTCTTCAAGCTCTTGAAAAAAACAATGATTCAAAAAAAAACCAAAAAGTTTTTCTTAAATATCTTGAATCACAATTTCCTCAAATTGAACCAACAAGTAAACTTCAAATTTGGGATGAATTAGTATTTGGAGATTTCATATATGAACTAAATTCTCTAATTAAAAAATCAGGTTCAGTAAAACTTTCAAAATCAGAGGAAATAGAATGGATGGAACTTTTTGAGACCAAAAAGTCAGAAGCGGAAAATCTAAAATCAGAATTTAAAGAAATCGTTGAAGAAATTGACCGGATGGTTTATGACTTGTATGGTTTGACGGAAGAAGAAATAAAAATTGTGGAGAGTTAATATGTAAAGCGTGTAAAGATGCAGTTTCAAAAATATGATTTAGGGCAATTACAGAAAGGACAAATTGTAGTAGTAACATTAAAAGGTAGTGCTGCAAATGTTCGTTTAATGAATAGTTCCAACTTCCAAAATTATAAAAGTGGAAGGCGCCACAAATTTTATGGTGGTTATGTTACACGTTCTCCTTATCGTATATCTGTTCCGAATAACGGGCACTGGTATGTAGCAATAGATTTAGGAGGTTATTCAGGACGCATCAGTTCAAGTGTAAATGTTTTACCAGGAGCATTGCCCCAAGCAAAACAACCTTCATTATCCTCTGTCCCCTCTTTGGTTCGTGACAAAGAAATTTCAACAAGTTATGGAGAAGAACCTATTGTAAGAAAATATGATGTTTTCATTTCTCATGCCTCCGAAGACAAAGACGAAATAGTAAGACCTTTGGCTAATGAATTAAAATCTCATGGATTACGAGTTTGGTATGATGAATTTGAATTAAAAATAGGTGATAGTTTACGGCAAAAGATTGATAGAGGATTGGCAAATAGCAGATTTGGGATTGTTGTACTTTCAAAAAAATTCATAAACAAAGGATGGACAAATTATGAGCTTGATGGAATTGTTTCAAAAGCTGTTAGTGGCGAACAAGTTATTCTTCCGATTTGGCATGGAATAACGAAACAGGAAGTATTAGACTATAGTCCTTCTTTAGCTGATAAGGTTGCTAGAAATACATCTTCATACACTATTCAAGAAATTGCTGACGAAATTGCTGAACTTATAAATGGATAATAATTGAAAAATGGATAATTCAGAAATACTACTTTACCAAACCGAAGACGGACAAACCAAAATTGATGTCAGGTTGGAAGATGAAACCGTTTGGCTTTCGCAGGTTCAAATGGCAGAACTTTTCCAAACAACAAAACAAAACATCAGCCTGCATATAAAAAATGTTTTCGAGGAAGGAGAATTACAGGAAAATGCAACTGTCAAGGATTACTTGACAGTTCAAACCGAAGGTAAACGCGAGGTTCAGCGCAATTTAAAGATTTACAACCTCGATGTAATTATTTCGGTTGGTTACCGTGTAAAGTCGCACCGTGGAACTCAATTCCGTATTTGGGCAACAACTCAACTTCGCGAATATTTGATAAAAGGTTTTGTGCTAAACGATGAGCGTTTAAAAGAAACCGGGCACACCAACAAATATTTTGATGAACTGCTGGAAAGAATTCGGGACATCCGTAGCTCGGAGAAAATTTTCTATGCAAAAATCAAAGACATTTATACAACTGCCATTGATTACGACCCGGCAACGGAGGAAAGCCAGTTGTTTTTCAAATCGGTGCAAAACAAAATGCACTGGGCAATTCACGGACACACTGCCTCTGAAATAATTTACAAACGTGTAGATTCCGGAAAGCAAAATATGGGGTTAACAACCTGGAAAAATGCGCCTCACGGAAAAATCAGGAAAACTGATGTTTCGATTGCAAAAAACTACCTGTCCGAAGATGAATTGAAAGACCTGAATTTAATCGTTGACCAGTATCTTTCGTTTGCTGAGTTGCAGGCAAGAAACCGGAAACCAATGTACATGAAAGACTGGATTAGTAAACTCAACGATTTTATGACTTTGAACGACAGGGAAATTTTGGAACACGCCGGGACAATTTCGGCAAAAATGGCAAAAGAACTGGCAGAATCGGAATATGAAAAATATCGAAAAAACCAGATTGAGATTGAAGATGTGCAGGAAATGAAGGAGCTTGAAGAGGGACTAAAAAAACTGGAAAACAAAAAGAAGAAAAAGTAAGATGGTGCCGACACACGCCATCCCTTCGCTTTCAGGCACATTGGCAAAACGCACAAAGCCGACGCTAAAACCAAATTTTGCCAAAGAGCCTTTCAGCCCTTCCCGCTCCGACGCAGACACAAAACAAATATTGCAGTAAAATTGAAAATAACGAATACAAAACATGATAAAAGCCAGTGCCTAACACGCGGTATAGTTAATAAGGGTTTCAGTTGTTTTCGGGGCACAGTAACCCGCTCCAAAATTAGCTGTAACTTGACAGGGAAGAAGCCCGCAATCCCTTACTAACCATACCGCCACCGTTAACAATAATTTTAAAACAGCCACAAAGTCAATAAATACCTAGTAAAAAATGACATTTTCAAGTGAAAATAAAAAGAGAAAAGGAAGTTTTAAGTTTCCATATAGTCGGGGACTTCCTTCCTATATGGCTCCCAAAATTTTCACGACACAAAAAACAGAAGAATATTTTGTGACAACTTTATACGCGCAACATTTATTATACAATCGGATACACACTATTGGAGTTGAGACTTGTGGCGATGATTCTCATAAAAAAGCAGATTCGATTGTGAAATTAGAAAATGGAAAAATAATAAAGGTTCAAGTAACAAGATTTACATTAACAGAATATCTAAATAGACGAAAAATAGCGGAGAATAAAGTTGAAAAAATTATAAAGGAGATTAATAAAATTGAAAAAATAAACATCCCTGTAAATATTACTTTTAATGCTCATAAATACGCCAAACTTTTACCGAATAGTAGTAAGTTCAATCGAGCAGTAGCAAATTTAATAGTTGAAGAAATTTCAAAAAATAAGGAAAAACTTGAAAAATCTGGCGTTTTCATAAATGAAATTGTAAATGATGAAAAATTAAAAGAATATCTCCCGATAATTACATTACAAAGAATTCCTGACGGTCATAATTCAAATTACTTCGGTAGAGACAATGTATTCATTGATATGGATTTTGATAATATTACTTTCACCCAAGATGACATCGATAAAGAATCACTTAATATTTACAATAAAAAGAACGGTGGAGAATCTGAAGTTCTATTAATATGGGCTGACACTTTTGAAATTTTATATGATACAATACCGTTCAAAGAGAGTTTAGAAAAGCAATTTAGCGAGTCAAGTTTCGAAGAAGTTTATTTCTTTAAATTTTATAACCGCCTAGAATTTACAGGACAAATTGAAATTGACCGAATAAGAGGAAACGAACAGATTTACAAATGAATAAAAAACTATTGTTAACAAATTGTATATGGCAGGCGGGGGTTTCAGCGGTCTGACAAGTCAGACCTTGCGCCCACTTTCCTGCGGGTCTGACACGATTTCTTCCAGAAATCCCGCCCGACCACATACAAGTGACCGTTAGCACAAATAGTAAAAAAACCGTAATTTGAATTAAAAAAACCAAATACAATGAAAAAGAATCTTTCAAAACTAAGTTTAGGATTTTTCCTAATTCTTCTTCTCATTTCTTCCTGTCAAAAAGATGAGATAAATGATAATCTCGTTTTAAAAGCAAAATCGGTTTCCGTAAATGACCCTGCTATTTTTGAAAAAATAACAAGTTTCAAAACTTATGAATTTACTAATCTTGAAAAAATAGACTTGCAAGAATTCATGAATCTTGAAATACAATATGGAAATGATTACAACTGGAAACTTTCTTTAACAGAGAATTTAAGTTTAACTGAAAACCTCGAATCCGATGTAACAACTGAAGAGGGAACTTTTAAAGTTGAGGAGAATTCAAGACATTATAAAGGGACATTATTTGGAAATTCTGAAAGTTCGGTTCGAGTCTCATTTTATAACAATAAAATGACAGGTTTTATTTTTGATGGAACTGAGACATATCAAATCATCCATTTAACAACAGTATCCAATTTGGAAAATTATCCGAATGCAATGATAATTGCCAAAGACAGTGACTTCGTGCCAGAAGAAGTAACTATGTAATTTCTTGAGTTTTTTTTTAATCAAGATAAGAATGACTTAGATAAGAAAACTACTTGTGCTAACACGGTACATATTGCAGGGCGGGGTTTGGTGGTACGCCAACTGCGGATTCTCGCATCGCAGTTCCGTGTCCTTCGGACAAGAACGCTCTCCGAAATCCGCCCCGACAACATGTACCAAACGTTAGCAACAACTTAACTTTACAATGTCGTGACTACTGAAGAAAAAAACATACACAAAAGTCAATTAACAGATTTCTTTCTTTTAATATTAAGGATTGCTGCAAATGATGTTAAGGCTTCTTCTGATTTTAACGAATCTTTTCGTAACAGACTAAAATTTCAAAAGCAAACAGACTGGAAGAGATTTAGAGCAAGTGTAGATTTAATAGATGATACAGAATGTGCCATAATTAGTGCTTTTACATATCAACTTGGTGATTTAGAAAATGATAATCATGATTATGGTGAGTTAAACATTAGACTATATGGTATTTTAAATGCGGTCTATCTACAGATGAATGCACTTGAAGAAATTGCAGCATTAATAAATTATTCAAGCAGAGATGATATAAAAAAAATATTTCGAGTTTTAGATATTTATAAATTGAGAGGAATTGCAGCTGCTCACACATCAAGATATGAATATGACGAAGATATTTTAAGAAATAATCCTAAAATAACAAAAATTACCAGTTTTAGAATAGTCCAATCATATTTAGAAAAAACAGGTGAAAATATAGTTGTTTTAGATGAAAACGACATTGAATATAGATTTGGACTAATATCTCTATTGACAGAATATGAAGACATTGCAAGAAATCTCATGTTTAAATTAATTAAGCATTCTATCGCAAATTTAATTGAGGGAAAAAAGCAAAGAATAGATATAGAAAATAGATTAGAAGAATTATTTCCAAAACTAATAGATTACACTTCATTAGATAAAAACAAGGGATATGGGAAAAATGAATACGATAAACTTGAAGATGAAATAAATGATTATTATAAAAATAAAAACTAAAAGCAGTTGCTAACACTTTGTAAATTGCATTGCGGTGTACGGTACAGGTTGTCGCCTCGGATTCACGCATGATTGTCTTCGTCCTTTCGGACTGACAATCACCCGCTATCCGCAACGACAACTTACAATTTTCCGTTGTGGGTAATGCAAAAAAGCTATTTTGAAACTGTCTACACTAATTCTAGACAAGAATATTAAAAAGCTATCTTTGTAAAAAGGACTTTTTTATGGAATTAAAAATATTGACATCAAAACTAATAAATGCATTCACTGACAAAGTGAAGGAATCTCCGCTTAAAAAATTAGATAATGCAGAGAAGTTAGATTTGCCTGTCGATTATTTTCAATTTTACAAATCTGTTTCTTCTGTTTATTCTTCAAAAATTGAGGGTGAGGATATTGATTTCGATAGTTATTTCAAACACAAATTCCTGAATGTAAAATTCAAACCAGATTATACCAGAAAAGCAGACGATTTGTATGCAGCTTATGACTTCATTGACAATCAAAAACTAGATTTAAAAAACGTACAAAAAGCGCATGCAATTTTGAGTTCCAAACTATTGCCTAAAAGTCAGCAAGGATTAATTCGGACAAACCCAATGTTTGTTATCAACAGCGATGACAGAATTGAATATGTTGCTTCAAGTCCTGAAATTGTAAAAGGAGAATTAGAAAAATTATTTCAAGACATTGACATATTATTAAAAGCAGATTTAAATGACTTTGAAATTTTTTATTACGCTGCTTTGATTCACTTAGTATTTGTTAAGATTCATCCCTTTCAAGATGGAAATGGAAGAACTGCTAGATTATTAGAAAAATGGTTCTTAATTGAAAAAATTGGAGAAAAGGCAACAGCAGTACAATTGGAAAAATACTATTACACAAACCTTAAAGACTATTATTCAAACATTAAAAAGCTGGGGGTAGAGTACGAAGACCTAGACTATAATAAAAGCTTGGACTTTTTGTTAATGACAGTTTCTAGCCTAGACGAAAAAAAATAAAGCACTACCCACAACATTTTGTATATTTCATAGCGGTTTCAGTGGTATGCGTGGGGCGGATTCTCGCCCCGATTGTCCTTGTCCTCACGGACAGACAATCGCACCGTAATCCGCTACGCAACATACAATTTTCCGTTATAACCCATTTTGAAAAAACGCGATGGACAAAAAAGCAAAAGAAATATTGTTTAGTACTTTTTGGTCAAGTTCAGGTTGGAAAAGAGAAAAAAAACTTGAGAAATTTGATTTTGAGTACGCAAAATCAAAAGGATTAATGTTTGACACAGCAAGACTTGACCACAAAGAGTTAGGAGACAAAATAAAATCAACTTATCGCAAAATAGACAAAAAAGAGATTGTCAAAATGTTCATTGCGAGTTTAGCTTCAAGACGGCTGGAATATCGTTCTTTTCTTTCCAGCTTCGCAGTTGCTCGTGTTTTTGAAAAGCACAAATTTAAATCTAACGAAAACAGATTTTGTAATATTTGTGGCGTTTTTCATAAAGAAAAAACCGAGTATGACTTGAATGTAATGAACTTTGAGAAAATCAAATGGGGAGGCGTCAGATTGTCTCATATAGAATATGTTGCTTTTGACTTGGAACAAGCATTAAGTATGGAAAAAATAATCCCAACCGATGAAGATTATAAAATATTAGATGAAATAAAAAAAACAATATTGACTTCATCATTCGATGATAGACCACGGCAACTTGAAAAGAGATTAGCAAAAATATTTAAGTCAAATGCGAACGAGAGAGAAGTCATATTAAATATTTTTGGAATATGCGGCATTTTAGAGTCTGATAAGCAAAAGGGATTCTTTGAATATTTTATTCCCGCAATTGACAGGGAGATTAGACCAATTAACAAAACAGATTGGTCGTATCCTGTTGATTGGTGGCAAGGAAAATTTGGAATAAATGAAAAGGCTTGGAACTATTATTTTGAATAAAAAACGGGTTATAACACAGTACATATTGCAGGGCGGGGTTTGGTGGTACGCCAACGGCGGATTCTCGCATCGCAGTTCCGTGTCCTTCGGACAGGAACGCTCTCCGAAATCCGCCCCGACAACATGTACCAACCGTTAACGCCAAGCATAAAAAAGCGTCTTTATGAACCGACAAAAAATAATAGAAACCATAGAAGAAATTAGAAATCTATTTGAGACTTCTAACACTTATGACGTTGACGCTAAAGACAATGCATTACTTTATGGATGTATCGAAGGTCCGTATCCAGACAAATATCTTTTAGTAATTAACGGTAGGAAAAAAGTAATAGAATTTGACAATAAGATTAATAAATTATGGGAAAACGATTCTGTCTTGTATAACAATTTCACAAAAAAAGATTTTGAACAAAGACTGGTTCGATTTATTAGGTTAAAAATAGATGATTCATCAAAATTTAATATAGAAGACTTTGAGAACATAAGAAAGATAAATGAACCAATAATTGAAAGAGAGATATTTAAAGAAATAAAAGGAGTTAAAATAAGTTCTAATGCTCCAATTACAATTAAAGGTTTTAGTTTTTATTCTTGGCCAAATCACAAAAACTTTATACAAACAAAATATCCAGAAGCTTTTATAAAAAATGGATATTATTTCTCACCTGTGCCCAAGAGCTTAGTTCTAGTAAGCACAACAATACTCTCAGCAAACTTTGAACGTGCTTGTGAATTAGCAGACATTAGATTTAAAAAATTAGAAAATTTCCTAAAATATTTATTAACGGAAGAATCTTTTGGAAATGAATTATGTAATGAGCAAGATATTGGCATTTTCAATTATAGGGAAAACTCGTTATTAAGTAGCATTGAGGTGACCAAAGATAGCATTAACTCTATAGGAAAAGTTGTAGGCACATACAACGAACTAGAACTTACAAAAGATTTACTATTCAAAAAGGAACATTCTGAGAAAATTTGGAATCTATTTGAGAGTTCAAATCCAAATAATCTTGAGAAAAGACTAATAAATGCAATTGAATGGGTAGGAAAAGCAAAAAACGAAATTGATTCAGAAAAAGCACTTATTCAATTTCTTTTTGCAATTGAAGCGTTAGTAAATTTTAACGAGCAAAAAATTGTTAGCCCATCAGTCTCGTATGGCATGTGTGAGACCATCTCTATTCTTTTGGGAGAAGATAAAACCGAGAGATTAGAAATCGATAAGATTTTTAACCAGTTATACTCAATTCGAAGTTCGATTGTTCATGGCAATGCTAAAGGATTTTCAAAATACGATTTAGAAAATGCAAAGAGTTTATCAGAGAAACTAATTGCAAAATTTTTTAATGACAATGAAATAATAAAGCTTGGAGTTAACGGAATTAAGAGATTGATTAAAGAAAAAAAATACGAAAATGCCAGGCGTTAACAAATTGTATATGTCAGGCGGGGGTTTTAGCGGTCTGACAAGTCAGACCTTGCACCCACTTTCCTGCGGGTCTGACACGATTTCTTCCAGAAATCCCGCCCGACCACATACAAGTGACCGTTAGCCCTCATTTAAACGAAGATAGAAACTATGAATAATGGGAAACAAATAGAAAAACTTGTTCGACTTATACAAGAAGCACTTAAGGACTTCCCTAGCACCCAAATTTTTTCAAATTATAAGATTACGAATAATAGCGGTCGTAAAAGAGAGATTGATGTTTTGCTAAAAACAAATATCAATGGTTATGAAATCATTATTGCGATTGAGTGCAAAGATTATAAGACTCCAATACCCGTTGAGAAAATAGAGGCTTTCAATAGTAAATGTCAGAGGATTAAAGGAATTTCAAAAAAAGTATTCGTAGCGACTCATGGATATCAATCGGATTCATACGAAGCCGCTAAAGATTTTGATATTGAATTATATAGACTGGATGAGATAAATATCCAAGATATTATTCAATGGTTTCCCATTAAACAATTAAAGGCAAGATATCTTTTAAAACCACCACATGGAATAGCGATGGAAGCAGAACCAGAGGAAATAGAGAAGATACCTCAAGATGAAGAGTTAATAATACATTTTTATGATAATACTCCTTCGACAACATTATCTGCTCTACTATGGAATTCTGTTGTGGTTAAACATCAAAGAGAGTTAAAAGCAGGTATGATAATTGATTTCATGAAAAATGACAGCAACTTAAATTATCAAACCATTACTCCTTACTCATTAGATTGTACCGGAATTTATATTCTTGGAGAGAATGATAAAAAAATCAATATCACGGGAATCAAGTCCGCAATTGTAAGTTGGTTAGAAGAAGAGCCAGCTAAGATTATTAATGCTAGAAATTATAAAAAAGCAAATAATGAAACTATTGCAAATGTTATCACAATTGATGCAGAGAAAAACGAATTTGCAGATATAGTCATGACTGGAGAAAATGACATCAAAGTATTTCACACAAATGAGAAAGGACAAGTTTTCCAATTGCAGACTTTATTTGAGTATAATTCTAAAACAGACAAATTGATAGACAAAAGAAATAAAAACGAGGGCTAACAAATTGTAAATTGCATTGCGGGCTTCGTGGTGTGTCGTTCGCTGGATTCTCGTAACATCGTTCCGTCCTGCCGGACAGGAACGATGTTACGAAATCCGCAACGACAACTTACAAGTGACCGTTACAAACAATTTTAAATAAAAACCGGACATAAAATGAAAATCAGAATCTTAATTTCTCTTTTTATCATCTTCATGGTTGCATGCCAAAAGGATGATGTGAAAAACAATGAGGCTTCACTTTTAAAAATGAGTTTTGACTTTGGAGACGTTACTTTTAATGAGAACGATGGCACAATCAAAGCATCTGAAAATACTGATTTAGAAAAACTAACACCAACAATTGAAATATCAGAAGGCGCCGTTGTATATCCTCCTTCAAAAGCAATAACAGATTTTACAGAACCAGTTGACTACACAGTTACATCAGAAGACCAGAATAATGTAAATTATTATAATGTTTCTGTTCTTCTTCCTATTGTAAAATTTATCGTTCTTGACTGTACAAATAGGTCTGCAGAAAATCCAACTCCTGAGTTGGCTCCAAATACAAAAATTTCAATATTTAAAGATGTATCCGGCGAAAAAGAATTAATTGAGGAACTTACTTCTGATGAAAATGGAGCCGTTAATATAATTGACAGATATATTGTAAATGGAGTCTTTGAAAGTCAGGAAGATATCGACATGAATCCCATTCAGAATCAACCCTCTCAAATTGGAGATTTAAAATTTTTGGATGCCAATGGTGATGGCAGAGTAAATGAAGATGACAGAGTAGATTATGTGAGAACCTGGGGTATCCCTGAGACCGGAATAAAAGAGATTAAAATTTATATTACAAAAGAATAAAAAACTGTTTGTAACACAGTACATATTGCAGGGCGGGGTTCGGTGGTACGCCAACTGCGGATTCTCGTTTCGCAGTTCCGTGTCCTTCGGACAGGAACGCTCTCCGAAATCCGCCCCGACAACATGTACCAACCGTTAGGTGCAATTTAAAATGAGCTACAAGAAACAACATATTGTATCAGAAACTTACCTTAAACATTTTTCTAAAGGAAATGATGGAATAGGTCTAAAAGTTTTGCATCTAAACAATTGTTACAAAAAAAACATTCAAAAATATGATTCCGGAAACAAAGTTTTCTGGTCAGAGAATTTCTATAATACATCTAATTTTCAAAATCATAAGACAGTAGAAATATTTTTAGGTCAAAAGATTGAAAACGGATATAACTCGTTAATTGAGCAAATCACAAAGCAGACTCCTATTTTAGATAACGAATCTAAATTTTCAACATTTCAATGGATTTTTTATTCAAAACTTAGAAGTCCAGTATGGAGAAGCCATTTACAATTTCTTTTAAAAGTGAATGGAAAAGAATATAATATTAATTCAAAAGAGATTAGAGAAGAGCACATGCAGTTCTTTTCGAATCCAGATATTTTGGATTCTTTAATTGAGTATTATAATGATTTCCTTATTGCTAAAAAATGGAGAATTCTAATTAGCAATGAAAATTATAGTTGGATTACATCTGACAATCCTGGTTTTTCAATAGCAACAAAAGAATTTGCAAAAAATCCATACGAATACATTCCAAATCCTTTGTGGACAGGCATAAATCATGACACAGTTTTATATTTCCCATTGACAAAAAAATATTGTCTTGAAATATGTCCTTACAACCAAGATGATGATACAAAAAGAAATTTTGGAAATGATTCTATAGAATTTGACAATTCAAAAATTGATACAGTTAAATTGATTAATAACTGGACAGTATTATCAGCTAATGGACTAGTTATATCTGAAAGTGAAAATGAACTAATAGAATATGAAAATAAAATTAAAAACTGCACCTAACACAGTACATATTGCAGGGCGGGGTTCGGTGGTACGCCAACTGCGGATTCTCGTTTCGCAGTTCCGTGTCCTTCGGACAGGAACGCTCTCCGAAATCCGCCCCGACAACATGTACCAACCGTTAGCCATAATTTTGAAAAAGCATACATGAAAAAGCATATCTTAATATTGACAATTGGATTAATTGCTCTCTATTCATGTGAGAATAAAGAGAAAGAATATTTAAAAAATGAAGCTAAGGTTGTAAATGAAAAAATTATGTATGACCTGTCAAAAATAGAAAAAAAATATATGGCAAATCCTACATTGGCTCAGCCATATTTTGAGTTTGCATCATATTTAAATACAGCCTTTGACTCGATATTAATTTGTATAGACAATAGAAACTTTAGAGAAGTTCATAACAGGTATATAGATTTATATTCAAAATTAGGTTCACAAATTGATATGTACTACATGGAGGAAATAGTTAATCCCTGTTATTTCAACAAATGGATAGGAAATGAAAAAAAATATGATTTCTCCGATAATAAAGAAATTCTAAAGTTAGACGTACTTAACTTAGAAAACGAACTAATAAACTATTTGTATAATAGCATTGAGGCTGACTATTTCAAGTTTAATAGAATACAGGCATCGGTAATAGATTCTTCTGATAATATAAAAGTTGGAGAAACCTACCATGCAAATATTTTCCTTGCAGCATTTGACACCACACAATACCCGTTGATTATGGTTGCTGATATTTCCCAGCCAGATAGTGTTTTATTAATGAATCAGCCAGATAACAGACGTCGTTTCGAAATTGATATCATAGATGGGAAAGGAGATTATAGAAGGAAAGTTACTAGACCCGGAAAACATGGGTATAAAGGAGTTATTTATTATCGTGCTCCAAATGGGAAATTAATTAGTCTACCTTTTCAAAAAGAGTTTCAAGTAAGAGAAAAATAAAAAACTATGGCTAACACAGTACATATTGCAGGGCGAGGTTCGGTGGTACGTCAACTGCGGATTCTCGTTTCGCAGTTCCGTGTCCTTCGGACAGGAACGCTCTTCGAAATCCGCCCCGACAACATGTACCAACCGTTAGCAACCATAAACTATGTGCCTTAACGAACATTTGAAAACAAAGTCAACAAAGAAAAACATTGAACAATATTCTTGACATATTTGAAACTGAAAAAACCTGCGAATATCGGGGAGAAATTTATCGTGTTAGAGACAATGGTTCTGTTTTTAGATGTAAAAAGCCTGAGAAAAGAAAAAGACCTTTAGATGAAAAATGGACATTTGGAAAACCCGACAATCAGAAAGGTTATTTAAACTTTTCATCTGAAACAGTTCACAGAATTGTAGCAACCGCTTTTCACGGTAGGCAACCATCAGACAAACATATTGTTGACCACATTGATACTAACAAGAAAAACAATAGGCCAGAGAATTTAAGATGGATTACCAGATTGGAAAACATTCTAATGAATCCAATCACTCTATCAAGGATAATTTATAAGTATGGTAGTATTGACAATTTCCTTTCCAATCCAGCCAAACCAATAGATGGAGAACTTGAACAGAATTTTGAATGGATGCGGACTGTCACAAAAGAAGAAGCTGATAATACCAGAAAAAATTTAATCAATTGGGCTAAAGAGGGTAAAATATCAGTTGGAGGGCAATTAGGAGAATGGATATTTTCAAATATTGGTCATCAAAAAGAATCTTCCGTAGAAGAAAATCAACTAACAGAATCACTAACACCAATCGCAATTCAAAAAAACTGGAAAACACAAAGTGAATTTCCCAATTGTCCACAATCATTGACTAAAAACTCAATTAAAACATATAAGAAATACCTTTTGAAAGGATCCAAATTTTCAAGAAATCAATATGGGGAATCTATAGTTGAAAATTCAGAATTATCGGAAAATGAAAAAGAATTATTTGTTTTAACGACAAGTGATAATATGAAACCCTTTGCACTTGCAAAAGTGTATATTGAGAACGACAAGTTTGTTCACGAAAGCTTAGGCACATTTTTTACATTAATCGGTGGACAAAAACAATTTAATTTGGCTTTAGGACTTGAATGGACCGGAGAAGATTCAATTGATGATTATTCTTAAAAAAAACTAGGCACAACAATGTATAAAAATAATAGCCGAGACAGTAGTAAATTTAAAGGGTATAGCCCGCTTCAACTTTCTTGTAACTTGACAGATAAGTGTCACGCAGTCGGCTACTATTCTTATACTCGCCGTTACAGCGCATTTTGACGAAGAAAGAAAATGACTAATATAAATCGACCAAAACAGTAAAAATCCTGTCTCATCGGCAGAAACCAAACAAAGCCAAAAACAAACACAGTATTTCAAGACAAACCAGAATCCAGAAACAAAAAAATAAGACAGAAAACAGCCAAATTTTAATTCTCGAATACACGCCAATTGTAATTGAGAAGGCGGAGCTTTGAAAAAGTGTTCTCCAATATAATGAGGGAAATTGTGTAATCCGGACAATAAAAATGGACTGGCAAACTGTAGTTTTTAGAGTTCCACCCTACTTAGCAAATTTTCTGGTTTGCGGACTGGAAAAAACAATCGTTGTTCTCGCGCAATCTTGCAAACAATATAAAATCTGTGCATAAATCGAATTGTGTTTGGGGTAAAAATCCGTTGGATTTTGTTGGCGCTTTTTGGCTGCCAGTTTTTATCAACTTACTGCTAAACTGACTGGTAAGATTAAAAAATAATATACTGTAAACTAAATTTCTAGAGAAAACTATTTCCGGCCAGACAAAAATATTATTAAATTGAACGCTAATTAAAAACCAAAAATTGTTGACTGTTTTTTAGCCGGCATGTCAATGACAGTTTTACAAAAAAACTTCCAAATGACAATTCTCTGCTCCCGGACAAAATCAGCAAATAATAAGGCAAAAATGAATTGGAATAAAAAAACGCGCTGTAACAAATTGTATATGGCAGGCGGGGGTTTTAGCGGTCTGACAAGTCAGACCTTTCGCCCACTTTACTGCGGGTCTGACACGATTTCTTCCAGAAATCCGACCAGACAACATACAAGTGACCGTTAGCCATAATTATAAATACCATACCAATGAAACATTCAATACTAATACTACTGATAATCTTTATCGGATGTCAGAGAGATAATGAGGTTAGTACTTTAATAAAGGAAAATCATCAGTATGTGGATATGGAATACATGCAGCTTTTGTCAGACGTTGAATATAAGTATACCACAAATCCTGAAAAATATAAACATTTAAAAACCATTCTCTACTCTTTAGTTGAGAATAGCCATTTGATTGAGGAATCAATTTTATCTGATGAAAAAATAGATGAACAAATCATTTTAAACAACTCAAGTTATTCTTCGAAATTAATTGATTTTATAGACGATGAAAACAGTAGACAATTTATATCTAATCAAATAAATGAATGGTTTGACCACCTTAGTTCTAATGATAATTTTAGTGAAGAGAAAAAGATTCTTCTAATAACACGAATGAAAACAATGCAAAACTTTGCAATAAAAGAAGCGTTGTCACAATATTCTGTAAACGATTATACTTTCAACAAACTATTTCCTGTTGTAATTGAAAATAAAAAGGTTCTAAAAAAAGGTGAAACATATACTGCCGATATTCTAATGGCAGGAATTAATACAACTACGATGCCTGTTCTAAAAATAAATGAGAAGGAAATTCCTTTTAATGAAAAAGGGCGTGCTGTCCTGAATTTTGAAACAAATCAGACCGGTAAATTTACTTGGGCAGGTGTGGTAATGATATTTAATGATAATACTGGAACTATAAAACACTATCCTATACAAGGTGAGTATAAAGTTAAATAACTATGGCTAACACAGTGTATAAAACAGGGCAGAGCCGGTGCAAGCTTGCCGCTTGGCAGCCCGCTACTACCGTCCTTGTCGTACCGACAATGACGCTCTCCGCAGACTGCCCCATTTCATACACACACCGTTAGCAACTATAATAAACAAACCGTGCTATTAAGTAAAAACCAATAAAAAATGAAAGAAATTAATAACTTACTTTTCATTGTAATCATAATTGTCAGCTGCATTTCTTGTAATCAACAAAACACGAATAAAAAGGAATCAAAAAAAGAAACAGATATCAAATCCACACCAATTGAAGTTGTGTATTCAGGTATTGAAAATAGAAAGCCTAGAAGTTATATAAAAGGGAAAGTTCATAATTGGCTTACAGATACTGTTTACCTAACTACATTGCCCTACTACTCGCCTTATTCCAATGAAACTTATTATCATACTTTAACAAAAGACAGCACCTTCCAATTTGATTTTTATGATATTGATAAACCAATAATTATCCAATTAACATCGACAAAATCTGCAATTGATGGAAATATTAATACATTACTATTTGACAACCTGACTGACAAACATTATTATGGTCAATGCGCAAAGTTCAGCACTTATCGGCTAACTACCTATTTATTGGAACCCAATGACTCCATACTCGTTGAATTAAACTTTAATAGTTGGATTGAGAAATTATCAAAGAAGAAAGCAAAGTATCTGAAATCATTGGGGGTTAAAGTTTTAGATGATAATACTGTTAGAGATTATGGAAAAACTGGAATAACATTCTTGAATCCGAATAAAAATAGTTTGGAATATTACCAAAAATGGTTTGCAGTTGATGATGAATTCGACACAGAGATTGAACGTTCAAAAAATGTAGATGAAGCCTACAATAAAGTGTTTAATTTAAAAGAAAAACTTCTTTCCGACTTGCAAAAAGAGAAATCAAATATCACCCCATTTCTATTTGACCATTTAAAGGCTTATGTCGAGTTTGGCGCGAAGAAAGAGTTCCTTAAAAATCTGATATTAAAAGACAAAGATTATTTAAAGGGAAAAGTGAAACCAGATATAACTGAGTTCTTAGAATTTGATAAAAATGTAATTGACTTTGCCGTGCTTTCTTCTGACCAGTATAACGATTATCTTGAGTTTTATCTTACTTATAAAAAAAATATAAAGACAGGAAATAGTTCTGAGTATTATGCCTTTAATAAAGAAAAATTTCAATTTACCATGAGTGAACTACCTGAAATATCAAAATACTATTACGTTGCAAATCAGTTATTACATCAAGAGAAAACAATAGAAAATAAAGAGCTGTCAATTCAATTAGTTAAGAAATATCCAGAGGGTGAATTGAATGAAAAATTAGAAAAAAAATACCAATAAATTACAGTTGCTAACACAGTACATATTGCAGGGCGGGGTTCGGCGGTACGCCAACTGCGGATTCTCGTTTCGCAGTTCCTTGTCCTTCGGACAGGAACGCTCTCCGAAATCCGCCCCGACAACATGTACCAACCGTTAGGTTTCATGTTGAAAAGCAACCAATTCTAAACAAAAGTCATCTAAATAGAAAAAACTAAACAATGAAAAAAAAATTGACCCTTCTAATCATTATTGCAGTTGCTTTAATAAGCTGCGAAAAAGATGAGCTTGACTTCAATGGAGAAATTAAAGATGGATTTTGTATTGTAGCAAATGACAAAGTTGTCTTAGACCATAATGACTTTGAATATTACGATTATTCAACTCATTTGATTTACATGAAAGATTCTAAATCTTTTGTGGACGACATTGAGAGTATTGGAGAGTTTAAAATCTTTGCTGACAAAAAAGAAATTTTTGCCGGTCAGACAGTTCCCGGATTTCATTCTTTTCTTACGACCGGACCAATTATAAGCACGCATCCATCAGGATATGGAGACTATATTATTCCAATAGAATTTATTCAGATAATTGATACTTTAGGGAATGTTACACCTGACTTACGAGAGGATGAAAGAATTGTTGAGGCTTTAAAAAGATATAATCAGTTTCATGCAGGATTAAGTTGTAAAATAAATTCAGTTCAATATTTATCCTCGACAAATGTATCAGTAGAATTGATTTTAAAAAATGAAGACCCATTCAGTTATTATTATTTAGACCCTGACAAAATGGGAATCAATTTATTCCATTATTTTACAAATGGTTTATTTATAAAAGACTTTACCAACCATAAATCTTATACTCACGTGACAGAACATTCACAACCAGAACCATGGAACTCGTGGAGTATTGACTGGTTGTCAATAATTAATGGAAATGAAAGTAAGACAATTACAATCAGCTATGACAGCTTTGAACAAGTACCTTCAGGCGAGTATAATGCTACCTTTGAATTTCCAGGTCTTCGATATCAAGTTGAAAAAGATGATTTAGTTCAAAATAATGGACAAATTTGGTTAGGAGAGATTAATATGATAAAGAATATTACGATTGAATAAAAACACGAAAACCTAACAATGTACATATTTCAGAGCGGGGTTGGTGCGGTATTGTAACTGCGGCTCTCGCATCATCGTTCCGTCCTGTCGGACAGGAATGAAGCTCCGAAATCCGCCCCGACAACATGTACCAACCGTTATCATCAATTAAATAAGTTCAATATGAAAAAAATCAAAACAATTACATTTCTCACAATAAGTCTATACTTATTAGCTTGTGGTGGAGAAAACAAAGGAAATTCTGTTTCCGATTTGGCAGGTGGCAGTAATGAACAATCCAAAATTGAGAAAAACTCAAGTAAAGATATCATTAACATTGAAACCATTATTCTCATAAAGGTTGATGGGAAGACATATTCTATCAATTCGATTAGCCAAGAAAACAGCTATCTCAAATTTTATTCAGCAGATAGCGATATGAACCATGATGCCGATTTCGAGATTGTTTCCAGTAACAAGGAAGAAAGATTAACGGTTATCATTGATGGTCTGGATGGCAAAGGGAAAGATAATTTATCTGGAGATGTTCGCTTCGGTGAAACGGTCAGTTTAGTTACCTACAAAAAAGGCAACTTATCAATAAGTTTTACAGAAGGCGAGTTAAATGTAGAAGAAGTCTCAAAGGCTTCAGGTTTAGTGAAGCTAAAGGCAAATGGCTTGTGCACCATTAAAAAGGGAAACTCTTTTGCTGATATGAAAGTGGACATACCTGCACAATTGGAGGTAACCACTACTATCAGTGATGTCAAAACTTTAAACTATAAAAAGCAATAGAACTTATGAAAAATACATTATTAGTCATTTTAATGATTGGCTTTTTCCAATTTGCATTTGCTCAAACTGATAAAGAAGGAAGCCAAGACCACTCACTTATTCAGCGATTTAAACAGTCATACATTTACGATTATGAGATCACCTCTTTCGAGCCTTACACCATTGTAACAGGAAAGTCAGACGGCTCAAAACTTACTGCCACACAAGAGGTAGAAGGCAAGGTATATCGCATTTTTTACAGTCTGCCAACGGATGCTGGCTCAGTGTATGAAATTTATTCCAATTATCTTAATGCACTTAAAAGCAATGGCGCAGAAATCTTGTTTAACTGCAAAAACCTATCTGACTGTGGCAGGTACTTTTGGGATTACTTACGAAAATTGGACGAAAAGATACAGATGCCTGCCTACTACGGTGAAGAATCAGCCTATTTAGCTGCTAAATTCAGTAAGGCTGGGATGGGCTATTACGTTACTGTCATACCCGGTTATGGTTTGAGTGAAATGGGATACGAAGTGACGGTTGTGGAAGTCAAAGAGATGGAACAGCAAATAAGCCTTGACGGTATAGAAAAGGCTATGAATGACAAAGGTAAAGTTTCGCTCTACGGAATTTTGTTCGATACGGGTTCTGAGGTCATCAAAGAAAGTTCCTATAAAGAAATTGACCTGATTGCTCAATACCTAAGAAAGAATGCTGATAAAAAGGTGTATGTCGTAGGACATACTGATAATACGGGCAGTTATTCTACGAATATGAATCTTTCTGAGAAAAGGGCAAAAGCAGTAATAAATGCCCTTTCTTCTAAATACGGCATTTCAGCGGAAAGAATGACCTCTGCAGGTGTAGGACCGGTAGCACCAGAAAGCAAAAACACATCGGAAGAAGGAAGGAAAAAGAACAGACGTGTTGAGATAGTCTTGAATGAAAAATGATGATAACATTGTATAAAAATAATAGCGGTTTAATCGCTAAAACAACCAATTCGTATCATCATTTCCATAAATACAACAACCTGATCAAGGAGCTGGAAATCACAAAACCAAACCAGGTTTGGGTGTCAGATAATGCCTACGGGCCCTCAAAAAGGCTCTGTGGCATACAAGACCAGCGGCCGGGCTTATACATCACTCCGACAGAGGAGTTCAATATTGCAGCTATATGTATGTGAATGAGTTGAAAAGAAAAGGAATAAACATAAGTATGACAGAAGAAAATCATTGTTATGAAAACGCAGTTGCTGAAAGAGTTAACGGCATTTTAAAAGATGAGTTCTATCTCGACCAGTGCTTCTTTTCAACCAGCCATGCAAAACGTGCTACAAAAAATGCTATTAAGCTATATAATAATAAAAGGCTTCATTTATCTTTAGGGTACAAAACACCTAGCTCGGTGTTTAAAAATGTAGCTTAAAAACAATGATTAACCTGTAGCCGTATTCTGGGACTAGACAGTATGAAAAATGAAAGAGCTTGATAAAATCAGAAACTATCCTTAGTGATTTTTTTAATTCAATGCTTCACCCACCCCACGATCTTAAATTTTTCAGGCTGATAATTACCTGTTTTTGCAACAATTCCTTTTTTGCCGTTCCATGCCAGCAAAACCCGGTTAAACTGGTTTTCCCTGAAACCAAATGTGTAAGAATCGTCTTCAAATAAAGTTGCAGGCCGACAGTTGTTTCCGTAGGTGTGACAGGTAATTTCGAATACCATATTGCGGGTAATGTACTGAACCGGTTTTGCCAGCGGCAAGATGGTCCCTTCTTTTACAAACAGCGGAATCTCGTCGAGCGACATCTCAATTTCGTGCGATTTTCCGCCTTCATATTTTTTGTCGGTATTGAAATCGTACCATGTTCCGGCAGGAAAATAAACCGTGCGTTTGCTGGCTCCGTCAAGAAACGGCGCGGCCAGAAGGTTTTCGCCAACCAGGTATTCGTCATCAATTGGGTAAGTTGTTTCATCGCCGGGATAATCGACCACCAAAGCACGAAACGGCGGAATTCCTTGGTAATGATAGCTTGCAAAAGCCGAATACAAATAAGGAATCAGGCTCATGCGCAACTCTAGCAGTTTCCTGATTTTTGATTCGAGTTCCTTTGCATCGGGCAGAAATTCGTCGCGGTTATTTTTATCCATATCGAATTGCAGCCACGGCGGGTTGCTTAAATACCACGAGTTAAAAAGCAGTTGCGCCGACATCACCCCGGTTTGGGCACGGCGAATCAGGTCAGCTTCCGATTTGGTTTCGCGGATTTCGGGTGACCAAAGCAAGCCCGAAAACCCTGCATTCGAAATCATGCGGACAAACTCATGATGGTCGTACATATCGCTGTAAAGCGATGCTGCATAAGGCGCCGCAAAAGCCTGCGACGACCTGACATCGAGCAATGTTCGTTTATTGTTGCGGACAAAAACATCGAGCAGTGACTTTTGGTATAACACGCCAAAAAGCTGGTGCATCTGTTCGCCATCGATACCCGACGGAAACTGCGAAAGTTCGGGGAAACTCCATTGCGCAGCAGCTTCCCGGTAATCGGCAGCATCGCACTCGTCTAATTTAAATGCGGCAATTCCCTTGTCAACCAAAGTTTTTTCGTGGAAGTTGCCAAATATTTTGCGGGCTTCGGGGTTTACAAAATCGGGGACGAGCCCTTTCCACACCGAAAAATCGCAGGATTTATCTTTCAGCGGGTCAAAAAGCGGGGAAGTTGGGAAAACATAAGCATGTTCCCACAGGTTGAGTTTAAAACCCAGGCTATCCATGCGACCGGTAAATTTTTCAGGATTAGGGAACAAAGCTGGGTTCCACACAAACGAGCACGAATAAGCCACGGTTTGCCAGCCGGGTTCGAGCCCAAACATATCGCAGGGCATGTTATTCTTCCTGAAATAGCTGGCAAGTTTCAATGCTTTTTCATCGCTAAAATCGCCTTTCCCACGGTATTTTACACCGAGTCCCCACTCAGGGATCATGCAGCCTCCGCCCGAATACAGATTATAACGCTGAATCGCTTCCTTTACCGAAGGCCCTTCAAAAACATAAATTTCCATCCCTTTTTCCGATGGAACTTCAATCAGCATTTCGTCTGAAGGTTTTTCAAGCGGTTTGTACAATTCGGTGGTCGATGCGGCAACCATTGAACCACTACCCTCTTTAATGCCAATACTTTCGCTGGCTTTTTGCATCGTTCCGCAGTAAAAAGTAACATACCGCGATGTATTGACCAGAACAGCATATCCATTGGTTGAAACATAAAAAGGAACCGGGGCATGAGAAAATCCCACATTACCGGTTGACCAACTGTTTACCCTGATTTCCTTACGAAAACCCCGCTGTTGAAACGTATTGTTTTGCAACCCGAATCCATAGAGTTTTTCCTTGTCGTCCATCGTCAGTTCGGCCACACAACCCCGGTTTGTTGTCCTGAATTTGATTTGGCTAAGGTCAAACGGCGGTTTTTCGCTGTCGGTCAGTTCTTTCAGCGACTCCAAAGCCGGAGCTTCCTTAAATTCCGAAGGTTTGAACTTTTCAGCTATTCCATAACTCACCGTCCACACGCCGGGCGCCACTTTTTCGATGGTTTGGGCCAAAAGCGCCGGAGATAAAGTAATAAACAAAATAATTACAAGACAGGAAGTTATTTGCTGATGTTTCATTTTTTTCATTTCAACGGGTTCATTTTTTCAACAATTTATTTGACGATTTAATAATCAACTTTGAGGTGGTCGAAATAAAAAAAGCAGTTTCCAACCGACCAGAAATATTTCCATTCCACCAGAATATCTTTACTGAGGTCAACTGATATGTTGCCCCAGGCATACTCGTCGCCCTGCCCGAAAAAAGTGGTTCCCTCAAAATCAGTTTGCCAGTAAGAATGATTGCGTATTGTTGCTGCCGACAGCGTTCCGCCTTCGCGCCTGATTTGAGTACGGATTAACAGTGGACGATTTTGATTGGCAGCAAATTCGGGCGCTCCCTTTATTTTGGGATTGATGATACATTGCTGCACTTTCACCCCGTTCCAGTATTGTTCAATGGTGAGCACCGCCGAATCAACCGGGAAATTGACACCTGCCATAAATTCTTCGATAATCATCCGGCGCTTCTCAAAAAAATCGCCGGTCGTAACTTTGACCGGTATCGTATAACTTACAAAAACCTTTTTCGTGGTCGAAACCATATCCTGGTAAGGATTGTTGGTCTCGAAAAGAATTTCCCGCTGCTTGAACGGCTGAGCATTTGTCAAGCCACAAAAAATTCCCGATAAGACGATGACTGTTAACAGTCTGAAAATTTCGTTTTTCTTCATAATAGTTTACCTGCAAATTAAACTGCGATAAATACTGAATTTGATACAGAACTTTTTCATCCCATATTTTTACAACTTCCTGATTTTTCCAACCCAGCCGCCACCCGACGCCATCTGTATTTTCAGCGACGAGGTATTGTTTATTTCCTGAATTTCGTGTTTGTAATCGCTTGCGTAACGGTCGGCATTCACGCCGTCTTTGTAAATTTCGATTCCGTATTTTCCTTCTTTCAGGAAGGAACAGTCAACCGTAAAATCGCGCGGTGTCCAGTCGTTCATGGCACCAATATAATAATCGCCGTTTGCCGCCTGACGCAAAAGCACCACATAGTCGCCAATTTTTGCATCCAGAACTTTTGTCTCGTCCCAAACCGTGGGAATATTTACAATGAACTGTGTGTATTCGGGTTCTTTCAGGTAATCTGAAGGGTTTCCGCCCATTTTTGCATACGGACTTTCGTAAACCAGGAACATAGCCATCTGGTGAATCCGGGTTCCCAAACTGGTTGGCTTGTTGTTCATGGGTTTGAAATTTTCGCGGGTTTCGTTTTTCATGTTTCCGGGCTCGTAATCGAGCGGACCAGAAAGACCGCGAATAAACGGAATACACAATTCGTGCTCGGGCGAAAGCTTATCGCCAAACTTGTAATACTCCTGAACCATGGCGCCCTCCATTGTTATTACATTGGGATAGCGGCGGTTTAAACCCGCTGGTTTCGGGCAACCGTGAAAATCGACAAACAAGTGTCGTTTAGCTGTTTCCTGCGCCACTTTTTCAAAGAAGCTAATCATCTTCTGGTCATCGCGGTCAATAAAATCGACCATAATTCCTTTGATTCCCCACCGCTGAAACCGGTCCAGCCCGGCTTCCATCTGGCGACCCAAAGCGTGCGCCGAAGTCCACAAAACCAGTCCGACGCCCTTTTCTTTTGCATAGGAAGTAAGGAATTCCATGTCCATTGCCGGAGCCAGCTCAAACAGGTCGGTCCACGACGACCAGCCCGCATCAAACAAAATATATTCGAGGTGGAACTTCGCAGCAAAATCGATGTAATATTTGTAGGTTTCGGTGTTGTAGCCCGATTTAAAATCGACACCGTAAATGTTGTTATCAAAAAGCCATTCGGAGGTGCTTTTGCCCGGTTTCAGCCAGCTAACTTCGCCAATCTGAGATTCGCCTGCAAGCCGGTACACCAAATCATTTTCAAACAGGTCTCCATCTTTCGGGGCAATAATCAGTGTCCGCCACGGAAACGACCTTGTGCCTTTGGTTTTTGCAATGTAATCGGCGCGTTCAGTAACTATGCTGTAAAAATCAACCGATTTTTCCTTCAGCGGAAACGGGGCAAATTTTCCTTTTAGGGAATAAGTTCCATCGTTGGTGCCGGTCAAAAACATTCCCGGGTAATCAACCAAATCCGATTCAGTAATTGCAACGTTAAGGTTTTCGAGACAAACAATTACCGGCGAATAAGCCATTTTATCAGCGCTTATCTCACTAAGGGGAACCGTTTTATACAGTTCCTCAAAACTTGTATGAAAACAATCCTGTCCGGGTTTTAAGTTGCAATCCACTTCCGCAAAATAAACTGTGTCGTTTGCCAGAAACTGATATTCTGATTCTTCACCATAAACCGTTAAACTATTAGAAAAAGTCGTTTTAAACCGATAGGCAACTCCATCGTTATAAGCCCTGAAAACAAGGCTGTAGTTTCGAAAGAGCAGTTCCAGTTCGTTGTAATTATCCTTGATTTCCTTTCTTTTCTGCCTGATTTCAGGTTGAATGATTTGGCTGACGGATTGCTGCCGCTTGTTTTTGAGCTTTGGATTGCTGCCAAGAACAATCCCATCCTGCAATTTCATTGAAATCACTGATGGCAACAATACCGTTTCTGAACCATAATTCACCGAGTATGTAATCTTATCGGTAATACCAATATTGATTTGTACTTTGGAATCGGGCGATTTCAATTCAATATTTTTTGGATTTCCGCCAAAAATCAGGGTTGATGAAAGCAGAAACAGGAAGAAAACGGATAATTTCATTTCGTTAGATTTCAGGTTTTTCCCGTTGGTTATCAGCGACTTAAAAATATTAAAAGTACAAAATTTTATTTCCAGTTATAATTTGGTTTTGCGCCCATTTCAAAAACCAGTTTATTCCCATTGATAAGCTCGTTGTAAGTGATGAATGGCGTTTCGACCGGTTTCCCATCCAGTGTCACACTCTGCACATATTTATTTTCTTCGGAAAGGTTACTGGCAACAATTTCGAGCTGATGCAATTTGCCGTTGACGGTACGATTCAACACCACTTTCGGGAATTGTGGGGCGCCGATAGAGTAAATCCCCGATGCCGGAACTACTGGATAAAAACCCATCACCCCGAAAATATACCATGCCGACATTTGTCCGCAATCGTCGTTCCCGTTGATTCCCACCGGCTGGTTCCTGAAATTCTCTGTTGACGTGTGTTTCCGGATGAGTTCCTGGGTTTTCCAGGGCTCGCCACAATAATTGAATAAGTAAATGTAGTGATGCCCCGGTTCGTTGTCGTGGCGGTAATGGTTTTCTTCAAAGTTTTCGGTCAGTTTTGCCGCAAAAGCTTTGTTCCCGCCCAAAAGGTTAATCATTCCCCGCGGGTCATGCATTGCGCCAAACAAATAAGTCCATTTGCTGCCTTCAGTAAAACCGGCAGTGGCATCGGTATTCCAATCGCCATTACGCATTCGGGGCGCAAAAAATCCGGTGGCCGGGTTGTACAGGTTTTTATAATTTCTGCTGTTCTTCAGGAAGAATTGATAATCATCGATTTTTCCGGTTTCTTTTGCCATCTGGGCCACGCAATAATCATCAATCCCAAACTCGATGGTGCGCGAAACAGATTCGGCAGTTTTGTCAACCGGAACATATCCAACCGACTGGTAATAAGTCAACCCGGCCCTTGCTTCATAAGCTGTCCATGATTCGCGGTCATACCACGTTTTTAATGTATCGCCCAAAGGCGGAACCGTGGCATCTTTGCGTATTGCTTCGTAAGCACGGTTGATGTCGTAATCGCTGAAACCATTTATGTAAGCATCGGCAATTATGGCATCGGCATGGGTTCCAATCATGATATTTGAATAAGCCGGATTCGGCCATTTGGGTAGCCAGCCACCTTCGTTGTACATTTGCACCAGCGACTGAATCATCGGACTGACCCGTTCCGGCTGTGTTAGTTGCAACAGCGGATGTAAGGCCCGAAAAGTATCCCACAAAGAATAATCGTTGTACGAAATTCCCGGGTGCACTTTGTCGTCGAAAGCGCTGTAATATTGACCATATTCCGAAAATTCGCGCGGGAAAAGCATCGTATGAAACATCGCTGTGTAAAAAATACTTTTCTGGTCTTCGGTACAGCCACTGATTTCAATCCGACCCAGGTTCTTCTGCCAGACTTCGCGGGTGTTTTTTGCCAGCTTATCGAAATCCCAGTCAGGAATTTCAACCGAAAGGTTCTTGATTGCCTGTTCGATACTGATAAAAGATGTGGCAACCCGCACTTTCACCACCTCATTTTTCTTCGTTTTCAGGCTGATGTAAGCACCCATTCGTGTGCCGAAACTTTTAGTGTTTTGCGGATTAGTTTCGCGGTTATCCCACGTCCCGAAATCTGTAAAAGGTTTATCAATGAAGATAGCAAAATAACCTTTAAAACCGGGCAGCTCTGGCCCTATCGAAGTTGACATCCTGTCGGGATTAAAACCGGTAATCATTCCGTGTTCACGGTCTATTTTTACAAAGCCTTTCAGCTTGTTTTTATCCACCTGGTTCAGCGGTGAATTATCTGTGCGGCCCGCATTCAGGTTGATTCTTTGGATAATAATGTGTGATTCGTCCGATTCAGGAAAAGTAAACCGGAACATGCCACACCTCGAAGCGGCAGCAATTTCGCCTTTGATTTGTTTTTCACCCTGGTTTAAAACCACAGAATAATAGTAAGGCGTCGAAATTTCATCGGAATGAGAAAAAGCGGAGGCACGTTCTTCGGGCAGAACTTTTAACGCCCCAACCTGCGGCATTACCGAAACGTAACCGTAATCGCCCATCCAGACGGTTGGCTGATGTGTTGCGATAAACCCAAGAATGGTGGTGTCTTCATAAACATACATCATCCGGCTGATTTTGTTTTCGCAGGTTTGCGCCACAAAGTTGGTCATGGCAAAAGGCTCGCCTACGCATGGCATGGTTCCACCGCCTTCAAGCCCCGGCTTAAAACCGCTGAAAGGCGTTCCGATGAGCGGATTCACATAATCGACCGCTTGTTTGTTTTTTGTATTTTCCTGAGCATAACTTTCTGAAAAACAAAAGACAAAAACCAAAAGAAGGAAAATAAAGGTATTTTTAAACTGAAACTTATTCATGATAAAAAGATTAAAATCTGGTTACTGTAGCTTTGTTAGTCCATCTGATTTGCTGCTTCCATTATGGCTTTTTCAACAAGCGGTTCCATCACACTGTAACCGGCTTCGTTCGGGTGAACGCCATCGCCCGAATATTCGGCTTTCAGCCCGTTTCGTTCGTCGGCCATTGGTGAGAAATAATCGACCCAAATCGACCCGAATTTTTCGGCATCAGCCTTTAGCAGTTTATTAAGCATCACAATTTTTTCGGCAGGCTGAAGTCCGGGTTTCCACGGATAATCAAAAGCAGGCAGTACCGAACACAAAACCACTTTTATTCCGTTTAGCTGCGCCAGTTGCACCATCGAGAGGATATTGTTTTCAATCCACTCTAATTTTGATGGCCCCATGTTTTCGGCAATATCATTGGTTCCGGCCAAAATCACCACAACAACCGGTTTCAGGTTAAGAACATCAGCCCGAAAGCGAACCAGCATTTGTGGCGTGGTTTGCCCGGCAATGCCCCGGTTGATATATGGTTTCCCCGCAAAAAAATCCGGTCGTGCATTGCTCCATCCATCGGTGATGGAATTGCCCATAAACACAACCCGCTTCTCTCCGGGTGCTGGCTTTTCAATTTTTTCGTTTGCTTCGGAATACCGGCTGAATCCCCACATATCCTGGGCAAAAGAATGATTCGACAAAAATAGAGTAAAAAGAAGAAATACGATTGTTGCTTTCATGTTTATATATTTTGATTTTTTTTTACCAAATCCAACTATTTATTCCATCAAAAACGCCACGCCCGGCTTGCCCGACATTTGGAATTCAAGCGTTCCCCCAGCAATCAAATCCTTATGGGTGATGTATCCTTTGGGGTATTCTTTTCCGTTCAGAATAACTTTTGCGATGTAAATGTTGCTGTCGCTCAGGTTAGTGGCTTTCACCACAAAAGTTTTTCCATCAGGAAGGTTGAAGGTTGTTTCATAAATTTGGGGCGTTCCGAACACATATTTCCCGTCAGCTGGGTTAACCGGGTAAAAACCGATTGCCGAAAAAACATACCAGGCCGACATTTGCCCCATATCTTCGTTTCCACACAACCCATCGGGTTTATTGGAATACAGGGCTGTCATGATTTCGTGTAATCGCTCCTGACTTTTCCAGGGGCGGTTTACAAAATTGTAGAGGTATGCCACATGGTGACTGGGTTCATTCCCATGTGCATATTCACCAATAAGCCCTGTAACATCCAGCGGTTTATCTTCCAGGCTCGATGTCTCGACACTGAACAAAGCATCCATTTTTTCAGCCAGCACATTTTTCCCTCCCATTATTTCAATCAATCCGGGAATATCGTGTGGCACAAACATCGAATACTGCCACGAGTTTCCTTCCACGAAATCGCATTTCACATACGAAGCGAAAGTGGGGTCGAAAGGTTCTACAAAATTGCCTTTTGCGTCTTTCCCGCGCATGAATTGGGTTTTCGAATCGTACACATTTCGGTACGCCTGCGAGCGGTTGCTGAAATATTCAAAATCATCTGTTTTGCCCAGTCCTTTTGCCATTTGCGCAATACACCAGTCGTCGAAAGCATATTCCAGCGTTTTCGAAACCGATTTATTGTCGAGGTCAGTTGGAATGAAATTATACTCTTTCAGAAATTTAATTCCGAATTCGTCCTGCATGGCGCTTGCTTTCATGGCTTCGTAAGCCTTATCAACATCAAATCCACGGATTCCTTTAAAGTAAGCATCCACAATCACGGGTACCGCATGATACCCAATCATGCAATTGGTTTCGCTGGCGCAAAGCGGCCAAACAGGCAACAGCCCGGCTTCGTCGTACTGGGCCAGCATGCTGTTGATAAAATCGGGAACGCGCGATGGCTGAATGATGGTCAGTAGTGGGTTTAAAGCCCTGAAAGTGTCCCAAAGCGAAAGCCCTGTGTAGTTGGTGAAATTTCCGGCTATATGAATTCGCTTATCAAATCCGCGGTAGCGTTTGTCAACATCACTGTAGGTGTAAGGCGCAACGCACGAATGGTAAAGCGCAGTATAAAAAGTTTCGGCAATTTCGGGGTTGTCGGTTTTTATATTAACGGTCTGCAAAACTTTCTCCCATTCCTGTTCGGCCTGTTTCCGTACCTGTTCAAAATCCCAGTGCGGAATTTCTGTATCTAAGTTGTTAATCGCACCATCAATATCCACTTCCGAAATACCCACTTTCACTAAGAGTTTTTGTTTTCCTTCGGGTTTGAAAGTGAGCGCAGCTTTCACATTATTTCCTGTTGCATCGGTTTTGCCTTTTGTAAGATTTCCATCTTCAAAACCCTGAATATTGCTGATTTTTCCGGAGAACCGCGCGGCAAAGAAAACCTCGTGAATCGCCCAGTCTTTCTCGCCTTTTTCGCCCCAGCCTTTCGATTGGCGCGAACCAACAACCAGACTGTCATTCACAACCTGGAATTTGCAATTTGAAATACTATCGGTTTTGAGGCTGTGAAAAAGGTCAATTATCAGTTTCTGTTCAGCGCCATCAGGAAAAGTGTATCGATGAAAACCTGTCCGGCAGGTAGCTGTCAGTTCGGCTTCAATATTGTATTTATCCAGCAAAACCTTGTAATATCCCGGAGAAGCTTTTTCGTTGGCATGAGAAAACGGAGAACGATAGCCCGATTCGGGATTTTCGCGGGTTCCGGCATCGAAGTTGGTTTCGCCGGTAAAGGGCATCACCAGGATATCGAGCAGCTCGCCCCTGCCCGTTCCGCTTAAATGGGTGTGACTAAAACCAATAATGCTGCTGTCGGAATAATGATAACCAGAACACCAGTCCCAGCCTTCGGTGTGGGTATCGGGACTCAACTGAACCCTGCCAAACGGAACCGTCGCCCCGGGAAAAGTGTGCCCATGCCCGGAAGTTCCAATAAACGGATTTACAAAACTTGTCAGTTTCCGGGGTTCTTCGGTATTGCAGGAAAACACTGCAAGTGCAAGGAAAATTACAAATATTGGTTTAAGTCTCATAGGTGTACAATTAGGTTAGTTTTTATCTTAATTCATCTTTCCCGAAGACATGGACGGAGGCGCTTGTTCCGGTTTGCTTCCCCAGTTTTTGTTGGGTTCGCGGCCCATTACAAATTTCAGTGTTCCGCCATTCACAGCCTCTGAGAAATAAAACCACGGCTGGTCGAGTGGCTTTCCATTAAGTGTTGCCGACTGGATAAACCTGTTTTCAGGAGAATTATTATCAGCGATAATGGTGAAGGTTTTTCCTTTGTAGTATTTGTTATCGAGATGAACAACGACTTTATCAAAAATTGGCGAACCGATTTCCAGAACAGGGTTGACCGAAGTTCCGCCATCCATCTGGAAAAGGCCCATCGAACTGATGACAAACCAGGCACCCATTTGCCCTTCGTCCTCGTCACCCAGCCAACCTTTATAAGGGTCGGAACCGTAGTATTTATCCATGATTTCGCGGACATAATATTGTGTGAGCCACGGAGCGCCACAGTAGTTAAACAGGTAAGCTGCCTGCATATTCACCTGGTTTCCGTGGTTACTTTTGAAGTTGGACATAATATCGTATTGGGCGCAGAAATTCGTTTTTACGCCTTCCTCAAATCCCTTTTCGAGCCGGGTCTGAAAAGTATCGCGGCCCATAATATTGATGATACCCTGCACATCGTGGGGCACATAAAAGCTGTATTGCCACGGATTTCCTTCCACAAACTGGGGAACAATATCAAGTCCCAGAAGATGAAAACCAGACGCCCAGCTTCCATCCTGAAATCTTTTCCACACATATTTTGTTTCGGGATTAAAAACATTCTGATAATTCAAAGCGCGTTTGGCGAATTCCTGATTTTCTTTTTTGTATCCCATCGCTTTGGCAACCTGGCTGACCACGTAATCGTCGTAAGCATAATCGAGTGTATGCGAAACAACGCCGAGGTCGGACGGCACAAAACCATATTTTTTGTAGATATCCAAATCCATGATTCCGGCATGACCTCCGCAAGGATGATTAATGCCATTCACACTCATGACGTGTTTTACCGATTCGAAAAACTTTTGCGTGTCATAATCGCGGATACCAGCCTGGTAAGCGCTGCCCATCAGTGCAATCTGGTGCGCACCAACCATCACATTCCAATATTCGACACCCACCGGGGCATCGGGTAGCCAGCCGCCGTGTTTATACATTTCGAGCAAAGAGCGTATTTGCTGCGACGAAACTTCGGGAGTAACCAAATTCCAGAGTGTATTCAGATTCCAGAACGAATTCCAGTAAGCATCGCCGCCAATTATCGGAGAATCGGGGTTGATTTGCTGAACATTTTCGCAAACATCAACATACTTACCGTTTACATCGCTGAAAACAGAGCGGCCGACAAACGACCGGTACAAATTGGTATAGAATTTCACCTTATCGGTTTCTGTTCCACCTGAAATTTCAATTTTCGAGAGCAGTTCGTTCCAGGTTTTCCGGGCATTCTGGTGCACTTTTTCGAAGTTCCAGTCAAAAGCCGATAATTCGGTTTCGAGGTTGAGCCGCGCCTGCTCCGCGCTTACAAAGGAAATACCGGTAAAAACTTCAACTTGTTCGTCTTTCGAAGTTTCAAAGTTCAGCAAACAGCCCATCCGGTTGCTGCCCGATATGCTATCGATATTCTCCTTGAAACCATTTCTGCGCCATTCATCTTCAGACGTCCAGATTTGCCACTCACCCGGTTGCGACCAACCGTCAAAAGTCTTAAAAGGCTTGCTCAACTTGCAAACGAAGTATAGATTATAATCATTAAAACCCGATAAATCGGCAGAAGAATTCATGTGCATGTATCCTTCAATTTCGGTGTCTGAAACTTTTTTGATTTTTCCGTCAATCAAATGTGTTTCAATTTCCGACGGAATACTCAGGTCGAAAAGCAGTCGCGAATCTTTTGATTCGGGATAAGTAAGCTGCATAATATTGGCACGCATGGTAGAAGTCAGCTCAACATCAACATCATAATCCATCAGGCGAACCCCGTAATATCCGGGAGATGCGGTTTCTGAATCTTTGCTGATGCGGTTTCGGTAACCGTAAATCCAGGTAGGAAACGGTGCATCGGGCCCGCACTGCGAAATCACTTTATACCCAACCTGCGGCATCATCAGGAAACCTTTCATAGTTGGGTCGTGAATTGCGCTAAACCCTGAAATACTGCCAATACTGTATTCATAACCACCTTTCCAGAAACTGTCTTGGTTATCGGGAGCCATCTGCATCATTCCAAAAGGCAGCACAGGACCCGGATTTAATTCCCACCGCGAGGCAGATGTACCAATAAAAACATCAACATAATCAACCGGCGTTTTTTGTAATTGTGCTGCGCATTCCGTCGCCATATTCAACCACTGCAGGCAGATAAAAAAGAGAGCTCCCAAAGGTTTCGTAATCAACATATCTTTAACTTAAAATAGTATATAAAATCTTAATAATAAATATCATAAAGCACAATCATTTCAGCTTTTCAAAACCCGCTGAACGGTTTTCAGTTTTCCTTCCTGATTTCTTTTACATTCTGAACTGATAATGGACTTGGGTTGTTGCTGCAAACAAAATCAACATCGTAGAGAATCAATAAACTGCCTGAAGAACAATCCATCAACGGTACGCCATACTGTTTCTCCAACACAACATGTTTCAGGCTCAGATGACCAAAATTTCTGGCAAAAAACATTGCAGTGGACTGGATTTTTACACCTTCGAAATACAGCGAATCGCTGTAGGAAGCGCCATCCCGAAAAGCGAAAGATGAGTTTTCCACCGATAAGTTAAAATCCGTTTTCGTGTCGCCAACAATATTAAACGCGCTGAGAATCCCACTGCATTTTACCTTGTTCAGTTTTATTCCGGTTGTTGGCTGGCCGGTTTGCCAAAGCCCCGAAGGGTAGTTGTACATATAAAAATGGTCCACATTTTCAACTGTCACATTCTCAATCAGCCAGTTTCCGCTTTCGAGTTTAGGGTTTTCATCTTTGGGCGAAAAATGGACAAAAGCTGAAAGCATGTTGTTGCGCTTCTGTATTTTATGAACCGATTCGCCAGGTCCCCAAAGCTTGCAGTTTTTAACCGTAAAATTCAGACAACCCATCCTGAAACCGTTGCACGAAGTATTTATTTTGCAGTCGGTTACCATAAAATCGCGGTTGTCGTTACCGGCAAAAGCATCGTCGCCGGTACGAAAATCGCAGCCAGAAACCGTAAATTTTTCGCAAAATCGGGTATGCAACCCATCGTGGCCGCCGCGAATCGATACATTTCTGACTTCAGCGCCCGAACAATAACGGCAGTTAATTGCCCAATTTGCCGAATTCTTAATTGTAAAATCTTTGAATGAAATATTTTTGCAGTTCACCAACCGGATGCAGTGCGGCCCCCTGAAACCTTCTTCGCCATTGGGATTTTTGCAATCGACACCGTCAATTACGCCTTCACCGCTGATTGTAATATCCGAAATATCTTTCCCAAAAATAAAGGCGTCGTTTTCGTAATCCTGGTAGTTTTCGCTTCCCTTCAGTAATGCGCCTTTTTCGAGTTGCAGTGTGACCTTATCTTTTAGCTGAATGCCACTTGAAATATAAGTTCCGGGTAAAAAAACAACCACTCCTCCCCCGTTTCCGGCGCACGAATCAATGGCCGACTGAATTTTCTGAGTCACCAGGTTGTTTCCATCAGGAGCCAGTTCAACCCTGATTTTGCCTGAGTGGGCATTTTTAATTTCCGAAAAACCAACAAGCACCATAAACAAAAACAAAGTGAATATGATGTTTCTATTGTTCTCCTGCGCAACTCTAAGAAAGATATTTATATATTTTTTATCCGTCATTTTACTTTTCAAATCCAAATTCAACTTCATTTGCCCAATGCTCTTTCCATGAGGCATGAAAAGCCCGCGAGTTCCGTTTCGAAACACTTCTTTCGCGCGCCAGTTCCATGCAGCCGCCCATGTTTCCGTTGTCGTTCACCCTGAAAGAAAATTTAATGGTTTTACCTTCATCCAACGCCTTTTTTACCTCGAGGAGTTCGCTCCATGGAATGGCACATTCGGTAATCCAGGTGCTACCTTCGTGGGTTATCGCCAGTTTTCCGTTTTTTACCGGGCCATCAAAAGGCGATTTTGGCTGGCGGGGGTAAAAATGTTTTTCGGGCATTCCGGGAACCAGCAACCGCCAAATTTCGGTTCCGCCGCCATATTCGGGAGCTACTTTATTTAAAGCGTATTCGTAGTCGGTGCATTTGTAGCCAACATATTTGGGCATTGTTCCTTTTGGGGTAGTTTGGTAGCCATCTTCTCCCATCGGAATCACATTAAAAGCAATCTGTACATTGTCAGTCGCGAAACCCATTCCGGCGCTGTTATCGGGCAAAACCGGGTCTTTCCGGTACGAAAAATGGCGCACACCTTCGGGCCATTTCAACGGAATAAGCACGTTGTTATCGGTCGCCTGTGCTGTTATTCCGGCAGGGAATTTTGCATCGCTGCCAAAAACCCACCAGCCATCCTTTCCATAAACTCCTTTCCAGTTTCCGCGAGTATCAAAATCTTCTTTTACCGGAAAAGCCGAGCTGGTTCCACTGGCAGTATTTACTGTTTTATCGAAGAAAACTCCGGGCAGTTTTACATTGTACCACCAGTTTCCCTTGAAAGTAACACGGATATTTCCTGAAAGCTCGTAAACCAAATAGCAACCATCCCAAAGTTTTTCCAACGTTTTTGAAGTAAGCAGCGCATTGGTTTTCAAATCCCAAAATTCAATTTCAGTTTTCCATGTATCAAAACCGGGCAAGTAAAAAGCAACCTGCGTGGTTTTGCCGGCTGGCAAGTTCAGGTCGATTCCAAAACCAATGTTGTTTTCATCAGGTTCCCAAAAGCGCATCAAACGGCCTGTTCCATCGGGATTTTGCAGTGCATAAATATCGTTTTCGTCAGCATGCCTGCTTCCTTCTCTTTTCCTGAACGAAAGGTTTACATCGGGTTTATAAGCAATGTCGGGGTAGAAAAATTCGTCGTCGTTGCGTATTTCGAAGCGGTAAGTTCCGGGATGCGGCGTATTATCAGCCACCTTTGTGGCAAAATAGAAATAGTTTTCGTCGTAAGCAAGGTAACCATTCGCCATTCCTTCGGCTTTAGTGTCAAAATCCTTAAACGGATACCAGGCCGCTTCGGTAACCGACAAAGCCGATCTGCCTCCTGAAATTGTTTGCGGAATGCAGTTTCCCCAGTCATCAAGTTTTCCGTCAATTTCAGGAGTCAATTTCGAAATCACATTCACATGCATTTCCTCGTGATGAAAAGCTTTGCCATCTTTTCCGGCATCGAAAACAACATCAAGCGGATAGCTGTTGGTGGGGTTGTTTTTTCCAGATAAAACCTGAACCGGGAAAATCTTTGTTTCGTTGGCTTTCAGGCTGATTTGTCTGGGTGCTTTAATCTCCAGTCCATCGAGGTTTACATACAAAACGCCAGTAATTGGACGGTTCAGGATGTTGGTAATTTGCAATTCAACAACCGGCTTTCCGTCGATGCGTTTCACCATGTCTTTTGCAATAATTTCAACCGGTTCGTAACCTTCAACCAGGCCGTTTGACAAGGCTTTTTTCAGTTTTTCGAACGCCCCTTTTGAACCATCGGTGCGCAAAAAATATCCCTGAAACGAAAGAGGGATTTCAATTTTACTGCCTTTTGCCGGAACCGGATTTCCATAGAAATCGAACAATGAAAAAGACGGGTCGGCTTTGATGGTCATCTTTCCACCAATCAGTCCTTTATACCCGACAAGTTCCTGCTGAAGTTTTATTTTTTCAGGAGAACCATCTGGTAGCTGAGCAATTTGCTTTCTCAGTTCTTCTTTACTGAGCGCCTCGTTAGTTCCACGCACTTCCCTGAACAGGACATTGTCGGCGCCAAAAGCCTCGCCAATATCGCCAATCACCACAATGGTCCCATCTTCAGGATTATTCTGATATCCATCAAAACACATCACCCAAGGCAGTCCGTTTTTGAAAAGCAATTCATTAAAATCGCGTTCGCCAACCAAATGCTGAACAGCTCCCATCGCAGCGGCAGGCGACCAGACACTCGGAACAGCGTCAATTTCTTTGGTTCCACCGGCAGTCCGGATACGCTGTTTCACGCCTTCGCCGGTATGCGGACGCGAAATCATGTAGCCGCCATAAATTCCCATCGAGCGGTCGTACCCGGCTGAGCGGTTAGTAGCCACCACTGTTGCAATCCGGTCGTCAGTATTTCCCACCCAGCTTTCGGTATCCCAAATCTTAACACGGCCTTTGTAGTCTTTCCGGTTGTTCCATTGCGGATACAAACAAGGCGATTCCATTCCCTGGTAATGAATGGAAAGAAAATCGAAAATGGGCAGAAAATCCATCTTTCCATCGCTGAAAAATTTGTCCCAGGCATTTGAGTTGGAGTCGCAGCCGCCAACCAGCACATCGGCGCCCTCTTTGCGGGCATCCAAAACACCACCGGCCATTGCTTTATAAATTTCGCGGTAGCGGAGCATATCGCTCTGCCAGCCCGAAATTGAAATCCCCTCCCAGGGTTCGTTCCAGAGGAGAACTGCGGTTACACAACCTTTGGGCCAGCCGTTTGAAACGCATATGTTTTTTACGAATTGCTGAAAATCGGCATCCATTTCAGGGAGCCAGACATAATCCTGTTTGGTTTTCAGGAAAACATTTTTATCGTCCAGAAAAGAACGAGGTGTACCCAGCGGAATCAGCGCCGGCCCCTCGCCAAACATCAGCAAAACAGTAATATTGTTGTCTTTGTATTCTTTCAGTTTGCGGTTGAGTTTTTCCATTTCGGCAACATAATCGCGGTGCGTGGTCGGAATGTACGGAATGCCCATCCGGATGGCCTGAACGCCAATGCGGCTCAAAAAATCGGCGCCAATATCGTCAAGCGATTGCTTCGGATACTGGATAGCTGTGGGGTTTGCCTTAAAAGTGCGCACCACGCTGGTTGCCAGCCTCCGTCCGTATTTCCCGAGGTCGATAACAAGCGCATAACCGCCAAAAGTTTCAGGGATATTGGGTTCCAAATCGATGTTTGTAAAACCATTGGCAGAAATTTCAACCCTGACAGGAATTGACTGAATATCGGCGATTTTGAACATTTCGGGCAGCCAGACATCGTTGGGAATACCTTTCGAGCCATATTGAATTACCTCAACTTTTGCGTCAACAGAAATATTTGCATCGGTGCGATTGACCAACTGAAATGTAAATCTTGCTTTTTCGCCCGGCCAGAAAACGTTCGCCTGTGCCGAACTGCGGATGCAATAAACATCGAAATCATACTGCTGCTGCCCGTTTTTCACACCCATCACCAACTCGTAATTGAGCCACTCTTCGGGCGGGCGCATCTGGGCACTTACCCCTTCTATTATTAAAAACGACAAAATCAGAACTATCCGGAATCTCTTTAACATGTTATAACTTTCTTTTATCAACCTCCCTTGGTTAATTGTTACCTCTACTCCTCTTCAAATCAGCTAAATCTATCCTCATGCCATAACTATTTGGTTTTTTCAATCTTCTTCTTATGTCAACATCCAATTCCTCATTCACCGGATATTACAAGGTAAATACTAAAAATATTATCAATAATATCAGGAAGGCAACTATAAAGGCTACGATCAACTGACTTATTAAATATCTCTTATTATGATCTTTAGACAACATTATTATTGTTTTAGGTGTATCAACAATTCTTTTTCAATTGTTTTCTTATACTATCGCCAGCCAACCTCATTTTCTTCTGGCACTCTGTCGAACATAGACTGGTAATATCTGTGTAATTGATGTATACAATAATTCAAGGTATAAAGGTCGATCTGCATCGAATCCAGATCAATATATTTTCCGCCGGAAAGGACTTGTTTTATTTCGTTCTTTGTAGGCACCGACTCCATTATATTCTCAAGCGCCGCCCTCCTTTTTATGGATTGGGCATAATCTTCCAAAATCTCAACAAGCCGTTCTTTGTTGTATTTCCAATCTTCATCAGAACATTTCCGTACTAACTCGAACAGGTTCACTATTTCAATTTCAGTCTTCATCACTCCGTTGTTTTTTCCTGAATATCTTTCCATCTGTTGCTTATATAATGAGAAATGCCTTTGTCTGTTCCAACCCAAACCGATCCATCCAAATCAACAGCAATTGCATTGATATGATTGGAAACAAGCCCGTTTTTCGTGGTAAAAGTTTCCCATATATTATTACTTAATTTACTGATCCCTTTAGGTGTACCGAACCAAATATTGCCCGACAAGTCCTTCGCGATTGCATTTACGGTATCGCAGACCAGCCCGTCGGCTCGCGAATAATTGATCCACCCCGACTTTGTATGTTCATTCATATGAAATGCAACGCCTTTGTCGGTTCCATACCACTGACAGGTATCATCGACTACCTCTACGGTTAATATGTTGTTCGATTTCAGCCCGCTGGACCACTCTTCTGTAAAAGTGGTTGCTCCCGAGACAGCATCAAGATACTTGAACCTTGAAACCCCGCCGCCTTTTGTTGATACATAAATCCAGCTGTTTTTAGCTGCTGCAACCGCAGTAATTTTATAGTTCTGAAGTATCTTATTTGCTGCTTGTCCATAGTAATCTAGCCAATTAATACCAGAAAAAATCGACAGCCCCAATGAAGTTGCAATGTACCGGGTACCGTGCAAATCAATGTCCAATGCAGAAACAGAATCAGACAGAATGCCGGAATTATTAGTATTATAGATTGTGAAATTTGTAATTTTTTTCTCACTGGATTCAAATGCCGACAATCCGTTACCAGAGCAGAGCCAGAGTTTATATGTTGCCTGACCTTCTTCTAAAACAAGTCTGCTTGCGGCATCGTCGTTGAATGAACTTTCATTTGGATATTCGGTCAATGCCGAGCCATCGTAACTTACAATTCCTTTATCGGTTGTTATCCATTTAGTTCCGTTTTTATCAACAATAATATTTCTAATATTTTTGGAAGGCAATACAAACTCCTTTGGCGGCTCAATATTTTTTTCGCATCCCGGGCAAATCGCTACGACCGCTAAAACATATATTAAATAATATTTTCTTTTTATATAAATCATATAATTAGGTCAAACCAGTGTTTTGCTCAACTTCTGACTACTTTCAGTTTTACAATTTTTCTTTACACTATTTATTGTCATTCCAAAATCTTTCATTACCGAAAAAATTGATCGGGGTTTCATTTATTTGCTGATTTTAGTTGTATATATTTCTTTCCCAGCTTGCAGCTTCAGAATGTATAACCCGCTTTTCAGATTGGATAAATTTTCAATCCGAATCGTTTCTTCGCTAACTGTCCTATTGCTGTACACACACACAGCAGCGCTGTTATAAATTTCAGCTAAAATGCTTTGACCTTCTGAAATTGGTAATTCGATTGAGAGTTGGTCTGTAAATGGATTCGGATATACACGCAGGGGCTTTTCGCTTAATAATTCAACCGAAGTACCGTTAAAATGTGTCGGAACCGGGTCGTAATTTATCTTTACTCCATCAACAAGTGTTGCGGGAACCGAGACAAGCTCAATACCGCCAACTTCTCCTGACAGGTTCACCGAATATTGTTTGCCGCTTGTGCTATTCCAGCGTTCGGTTACTCCCAAACTGCCTATTTCAGTACCATCTCCTTCGGGGTCATATTCAGTATTTTCAGGCCAGTAGCTTGAAGATGCAGCCTGAAGAATGTAATCTTTTGCAGCAGGCCATAGCGGGTAATCAACCAAACCACCATTCGCGTTGTAATGATTGTTCGAAAGATATTCGCTGTATAAAAAATCGTAGCACACGGATTCTACTGCAACTCCATCCTGAGATATAAACAATGAAGAAGTGTAATCGCCGTTAAACGGAGCCATTCCCCATTTTTCAACTGCTCCGTTCCAATCGGAACCCGACCAGATGGCGTCGACAATAAAAAGTACTGTATTTCCTCCCAATTTCTCGTGTCCCATGTAATCTACCAAATGTCGGTACTGTTTCATGGCCTCGTGATCAGAATCGGGAAAATCGGAATGCAGGTGACTGGCACTTTGCGAATTGGCTTTCTGATCGTCGGCCAAAACAGAGCCCTGGTGGTTTTTTGCTGTTAATGAAATTCCTGCAGAGCCATGCGATTTCATACACGGAATATTGATCATGTATGCAGCATCCATATAATCGGCAGGTAATCTTGATTTGTATTTTTTATCGCTGAAAACAAGTGCTTTCACATTGGAAATACGGGTTTGTTCGCGACCATTTTTTCCATAACCATCGATATAGTGAACATCAGGAAATGCTGAGTGACAAAGATCCCACAACGGATTGGCAAAAACCCGGTAAGGATCACCAGCGACTATATCTTCCTGCTTCACCCCAACATCGTTTATTAACTGACTGAGAACAGCCAGAAGGACTTCCGGGGTTGCGTCCATCCTTGCACCATATTCGTATTGTGTTTCTGAAGTATTGGTGGTATTAATTTTTATAACAATTTTTTCTCCTTGCTGATAACCGGTCTTTCCTTTTCCGTGTCGGACATTGAAATTCCGGAAAAGTTTATCCCAGCCTTCTTTGTTAGTTTCAGAACCAGTAAGGCTGTGTATGGCATCATCCATCATTTTTTGAACGACCGTTTTATCGGTATTCTGATACCAGTAATCGCCTTTTACATTTTTGCAGGTTTCATCAGTTGCATCAGGATTATATGCCCAAACCACCCGGCCCGGGTAATATCCGATGGCTGTCCCAACGGGAGTATTCACCTGATCTGTAAAAGCATAGGTGCCTTTTGTATTTGAAAATGAAAAGTTTGGGTTGTTTACAAAAAATAAAACTGCTGAGCCTAGAAACAAGACGAGGAAAACCATTGAAATTAAATAATTCGATTTTATCCAGTTTTGCTTAAACCGAATAAGTGCGGCGCTTCCTCCGATAACAGACAACAAATAGATTACAAGCCCCGACATAAACGGCGCTACTGCACGCATACACGGATATGTTGCACGCGTCGGTTTAGGTATAACCCTAATTAAAAACCATAAAGTGCCAAACACTGAAATCAGGATAATTCCAGACTTTGTAGAACTTAAACTACTATTCTTTAACCTGTTATATATCCTTTTTAAAAACATAGTGTATTTGATTTTAATTCAGTAGCAAACCGATGGAACTTATTCACTGAAATACGATAAAAGAATAAGATAGTAGGGTGGTTAAGTTGCCACCCTACTCCTTAAAGAAACTTATTAACTAAACTTGGCTAAGAGATTATTAAATATTATATAGCAAGAGAAAGCATCTTACCAACCATATTTTAATAAAGAACAATCTTCTTTGAACCTACAAACTTGCCTGCTGAATCTTTGGCAGACAATACATATATACCTGCGTTCAAATGCGAAACTGCGACAACTCCATTATCGTAACTAACTGACATTGCCTGACCTGTCATATTATAAAGCACAACAGTTTTTACGTTTGAGTTTTGAATTTTCACCTCCTTGCTAGTTGAATTATACCAAGCTTTTAACTCCGGATGATTGGCAATAGATCTAATTCCTGTGAAATTATTAGCCAATTTGAACCAACCATAATAGGTTGAATTGTCATATTCATGAATGTAATTTCCCATCATCCCCAAAATAGACTCACGTACATAAAGCGCAGGTTCATTATTATTTTGTTTTTCGTCTGCCTCATCAACATTAATATCGCCAGCAAAAGTCTCGCCAGCGGCAAAATTGGTTTCACTGTTTCCGTTTGTTACAATATCTTTATCCATATATACTTCCATATTATAGCCAACGGCTGTTTTCTTAATTGCCCAGTTGAAAGTGCTTTCGTCCCAGTTATTGGCGTCGTAACCAAATACCTTATAATCAGGGTTTGAGCCAGTTGCCGAACCAGATTCAAAATCTAAAGCAGCAGGATAATTCGGATTTGTTGTACCAACCATTGCCGGAATAATTATCTGTACTTTGCTTTCGCCCGGCGCTTTGGCAAAGAAGAATTCGATACCGTCATTTTCCCACTGATAATCAACATTCTGATATCTAACCATATCGTCTTGTACTTCAATCAGCATATAAACGCCGTTTTCTGTCCACAGTGCTTTAAAAGTGGCATACAAATCAGTTTCCGATTGCGGATAGAGGCTTAAATCCAGATCTTCACCCACTTTCTTTTCATTCATAATCTTCCTTAGAACGCCAACATTGGCAACAGAATATGCATCATCAGCTTCGCCATCCACTTCAATGGTCTCCAGGGTACGCTCTATTGTATAGGTTGAATCAGATTGTCTTGAGTCCCAGTTATTATAAGTGATGTAGTCGGCAGCACTTCCTGAAACAGTAAAATATAAATCTTCTTCTACAGCTGTATCGTCTACCATTTTAAACCAACCGTAATAAGCCGAATTATCATATTCATGAATATAATTGCCCATCATAGCCAAAGTCCCTTCTCTGATATATAATGGCGGCTCATTTGAATTCTGATTCTCATCCGATTCATCAACATTGATATCGCCGGCAAACATTTTATCTGCACCAAAATTGGTTTCGCTGTTACCATTTGTTACAATATCTTTATCCATATATACTTCCATGATGTAACCGGTAGCAGTTTTTTTGATTGCCCAGTTGAAAATACTTTCATCCCAGTTATTGGCATCGTAGCCAAACACTTTGTAATCAGGATCTGAACCGGTGGCCGAACCTGATTCAAAATCTTTTGCTGCAGGTTTTGCAGGATTTGGGGTGCCTACCATTGCCGGAATGATAACCTGGATCTTACCTTCACCAGGTGCTTTGGCAAAAAAGAATTCAATACCATCGTTTTCCCACTGATAACCAGGATTCTGATATCGAACCATATCATCAGTTACATCAATAAGCATGTATACACCATTTTCAGTCCATAATGCTTTAAATGTTGCATACAAATCGTTTTCTGATTGCGGATAATTGCTTAAATCCAAAGTCTCACCAACTTTCTTTTCATGAACGATTTTCCTAAGAACACCTGTGTTTGCGTTTTCCCATGCAGCTTCGGCAACACCGTCAACAGTAATTGCATCATTAGTCTTTTTTATAACATATACCGAATCGTCCTGATGCGAATACCAATTGTTATAAGTTATGTAACTTGCACAACTACCCGAGGTAGTAAAGTCGAGGTCTTGGGCATGCGAAACAAAACCGCCAGCCAATAAAACAAATGAAAGAAGTAGATTTTTAATCTTCATAGTTTATGATTTTAAATTAATAATTAGATAATTGTTTTATTCTTTAGTTTTTATCCATATAGTGAATGAGAAGAGGAGCCTTTTATTCAAAATATTCTAAGCGTTTGTTCATTTTCCGAAATAATTACAACCTATTAATATCCAGCATTCTGAGTGGTTAATGCAGGGTTCGATTCGAATTCGCCCTGAGGAATTGGAAAACATTCATTTTTATTTTCAACAAAGCCATACTTTGCCCACTCTTTAGCAGCAATGTTCCAGCGCCGGTAGTGAAACCATATTTTCCCTTCAAGACAAGTTTCCAGATATGTCTGGTTTTGAACTTCTGCCATAATATCAGACGGAGACAAATCGACCGGAGAAGGTGAATCCGGATTAAATTTGTTTGCTCTCCTAACGATTTTATTCAGGTATTCCTTAGCTTTTACATCATCGCCCAAATGATGCATTACTTCTGCATAATAAAGGTAAACATCGTCAAGCCGCATTATCCTGAAATTCATACTCATATGTCCGTCGTTTCCCATTCCGGCAGCGTTTGCATTTTCAACGCTAATACTATCGGGGATATATTTTTTGATACCATAATTGCTGAAATCAAACAGTTTTTTCGACCAGGTTCCCGACGAAGCGTTAAATACGACCAGAGAGTCTACTTTGGGCGTATAAACTGTGGTAGCCAACCTCGGGTCTTTGGGCGATACAGCATTCAGGAATTGAGAAACCCCCTTTTCATAAGTGACCCCGTCGGCTCTATAAAAAGGAATTGTTGTAGAGCTGCGGATTTCGGTTAGAAATGCTTCTTTGCCTGCATAAGAATTCCCAATAAGTGGGGTACTTACCCTAATTAACTCATCAACATAACCTTTATAAACTGAGCCCACAACAGTTGCTTTTGCCGCTTCCGCCGCCGCTAGCGTCTGGTTGTTAATTACTACCGAAAAACTAAATTTATCGATAGTTGAATTGCGTACAATGGAAGCCCCCCACGCTTGCAAAGCCAAAAGACGATATGTGTAAACGCCCGGATAACTGATTGTTTGATTATTAAACGCAACTTCAAAAATTGATTCTGAGTTATTGATATGTTTGTAGTCAAAATTGTGGGCAAAATCAGCTATCAACTTATAGTTACTGTTTGACAGAATTTTATCAAAAGATTTTTTAGCATTATCCCAGTCCTGTAAATAAACATAGGTTTCGCCAAGAAATGCCTGTGCCGAACCTTTGGTTGCCTTTCCTGCTTCCTCTGCCGGCCATGATACCGGAAGTAACTGTTCAGCTGTTTTAAAATCCTTTAATATAGCATCGTAAACTTCGCCACAAGTGTTCCTGTCTTTATACATTTGTTCTCTTGAAACAAGCACAGAATCAATTAGGATAACTCCCGGAAGATTTGGATTGTAGGATGGGTGGCTCGGCATTTTTTCTCCAAACGAACGAACCAAAAAAGAATAAGCCAAACCGCGAAGAAAATAACATTGACCTGCCATTGTATTAATTTCCTCCAAATCGGCTTCACTGAAATTGCCGCTTTCCCTCATCTGGTTCAATCCGTTTAGAACATTGTTTGCCCTGCCAACCATGCGGTACCAGTCTTTATAGTAACCGGCTATCAACGAATTGGTGGGGCCGTAGTTATAGTTGTTAAAGTCGGTGTAACGTGACTCGGGGTGCACATATTCTGCTTCACCAGTTGAAAAAAGGGTGATATAAAAGTATTCGCCAAAATAAAGATATTCATCGTGAAACTCGCCATAAACCCCATCTAATGCCCGTTGCGCGTTGGCAAGTGATGTATAGTAAGTAGCCTGTGTCGGGTAATTTGGATCGGCAATATCCAAGAAATCGCTTTTACATGAACCAATCATTATCGATGCCAATGCAAGGAAGAGAATTTTAATATTTGTTTTCATTATCGTCATGTTTTGTAATTACTATTTATTGTCAACAGGAATTAAATATCAACCTGTACACCTATTAGGAATACTTTTGACTGCGGATAGGTACCGCCATCAACCCCTGCACTCGTCGCACTGCCGATTCCGAATTCAGGATCGAAACCTGTGTATTTTGTAAATGTGAAAAGGTTCTGCCCTGAAACATAAAACCTTAACCGATCGAGCCCGATTTTTCCAGACAGTGACTTTGGAACTGTTACCCCCAATTCGATATTTTTCACCCTTAAAAAAGAGCCATCTTCAACATACCACGATGATGGGTTCGACAAGTTTTTATTCGGGTCATCGCCGTTAATCCTGAAATTGGTTGTTGAATGATTTTCTTCAGTCCAACGTGTAAGTGCCTGTGTTGTCGTTGAATAATCGTAACTGGCAAATTGGTATGTGCTTGCCCTCGATGCATTAAAAACATCACGTTTATAAAGTCCCGATGTAGTAATCATCAAATCGAACCATTTGTAATTTGCTGAAATCTGGAATCCATAAGTTGCCTTTGGCCAGGGATTTCCAATTTTACCGCGGTCGGCCTGTGTAATGGTTCCGTCGTTGTCAATATCTTTATAAATTAAGTCGCCGGGAGCAGTGTTTGGTTTGCTATAATAAATCGATGCCAGATTTGAATCGCTTATATCAGGATTCAGTTCTTTTGCACGTGACCTTGCCATTTCATTGTATTCGTCAACCTGTTCCGGAGTCTGAAATATTCCTATACTCTGATATCCGTAAAAATAACCTCCCACATCCCCAACTGTCGTTCTTGATACTTCTATCCTGTCTGCCAAAACAGCCGTACTCATTAATGCATCATTATCAGTCAGCTTTTCGACCCGATAACGGAATGTAGAGAAAATGGCATTTACCGAATACTTTAAGTCTCCGACAGCGCCTTTATATGACACCGAAAAATCCAACCCTTTGTTGCTGATAAGCCCTGCATTAATTACCTGTACAACATTCTCATTATATTGTGAGCCAAGGCCCGAGCTATAAGGAAGAATCTGGTAAAACAACATCTGGTCCGATGACTTCTTGTAAACCTCGGTATTGATAAATAATGCATTTTTAAATAAACCTAAATCAACTCCCAAACTCAAATGTTTCGATCTCTCCCACTTGATATTTGGATTTGAAAAACTTTCGGATACACGAACACCCAGGTTTTGTTTTACGGTGCTGTATGTTCCATAAGGATATGGCATCGCATTGACCATGTATGATGTATATTTAAACTGACCGATATTGTCGTTTCCGTTTACTCCATATCCACCAAAAATCTTTAATATTGAGATAGATGGTATATTTTTTACAAATTCTTCTTCGCTTAATATCCATGCTGCAGAAACGGACGGAAAAACGCCGTACCGGTTGTTTGTTCCGAATTTATCACTGCCGTCACGACGAATAACCCCCCTCAAAATATACTTACCTCCGTATTTATAACTGAGCCGGGCTAACTGTGAAACTGAACGCCCCAACCACTCGCTGCCACCGGTTGTGCGGCCTTCCTCATCGGTCTGGTCAAGAACTATTAATCCGAACTTGGCATCTCTACCATCTCCAGACAGGTTATTCCCCTCATATTTACTTGCTTCGTATCCTACGGTGGCATCAATACTGTGTTTACCAAACTCCTTACTATAATTAGCGTACACATTTCCCAGTATCGATATTCCTTTACCGAAAGACAAACTAACATCTGTGGTCGAACGGTCTTTTTTATCTGCAAGTTTATATGGATAACTAACTGATTTACCATTATCAACAGAAAGATCTCCCGAGAAGGTACCGGTAACTGTTAATCCGGGAATAATGGTTGCTGTTGCAAATGCATTTCCACTAACTTTCTGATGATATCCTATACCTTGTTTGGTCATCTGAATTGCCATCGGATTTTCCCCGTCAAAATCGCCAAGGGCATGATAATCGACATAACCATATCCGCCAGGCTGGTTATTTTCATCGTAAACCGGCATCATTGGCGGAGTCCTTAATATACCATCGAGATACCCGCTTTCATAATTAATACCGTCAAGTTTCGAATAAACCATGCTTAACGATTCACCAACTTTTAACCATTTTGCAATTTTGTAATCAGAGTTAATCCGGATTGAATATCTGTCAAGCGAATTGTTGACAAACGAAGGAGACTCTGAGTAATAGGAACCGCCAAGGTAATAATTGGATGTTTCGTTCGAACCTGAAACATTTAAATCGTAATTCTGTGTGATACCTGTTTTAAACATCGCATCCATCCAGTCGGTGGTTTCGTATTCACCCAGCAAATCGAGGCTAAAACCAGAAGGCAGGGTTTTGTTTGACCATTGTTCATTTTTTAGCGTAATATATTCATCCGAATTTACCATTGTAGGCAAACGCCATGCTTCGCTAAAACCGGTATAAGCGTTGAAACTGATTTTAGGTTTCTTCTGCCCTTTTCCCCGTTTGGTTGTAACCATAACCACGCCAGCAGCAGCCTTTACACCGTAAATTGCAGCAGCAGCACCGTCCTTTATAATGTCGATGGTTTCAATATCATTCATGTTCACCATATCCTTATCGCCTGGAACACCATCAATAACCCAAAGCGGAGAAACATTATTCATTGAAGTAATTCCACGTATTTGAATATCCACGCCGGCCCCTGCCTTTCCACTGTTATTCATGATATATACACCTGAAACCTTTCCCTGCAACGCGCTTGCAATCTGCGTTGTAGCAATATTCTCCAACTGATCTGATTTAACCTGAACTATTGAACCGGTAACATCTCTTTTCTTTTGGATACCATAACCAACAGCAACTACCTCATCGAGTACCTTAACATCTTCTTTTAATTTAACATCAAGGTTTGATTTTCCGGAAACGTCAATAATCTGTGTTTCATAACCTATATACGAAAACACAAGGCTTGCATTTTTATCTTCAATATCCAATGAAAACTCTCCGTCAACATTGGTTGCAACTCCTAAAGTTGTACCCTGAACTACAACTGTTACGCCTACTAACGGTTCTCTGCTAACCGCATCGGTTACCCGACCTGTGACTTGATTTTTGGTTTGCTCAGTTGTATTATTGCCGGGATTGATTGAAAGTTGCTTATTGGCCAAACTTACTTGATACAGAAATATCAGAATAATGATACTGACAATTTTTCTCATTTATAATTAGTTTTTGATTAGTTTTTTTATAGTCTATTTCGCAATTTATAATGAGAGTAAAAATAGGTTCAATACAGCTTTTCGACCATATATAAATGCTTCCGATGTCATAGCTAAATGTTCCAAATCAATACAGTTCAAATGTTACACAATGAAGTTTATTTGTCTCATTGCCCATTAATACACCCCTGTATACCTGACACTTACAAAATCAAGAAAAATCAAATATGTTATGTTCACTTATGATTAGGGGACAGTTAATGTGCGATATTTTACATCCAAAACCTCTACTTTTATCCTATTATAAACAAGCCTGATTAAGTAAAATTTATGAACGAAAAAATGAGTACAAACAGAATATCTTTTTTAATCACTGTTGGGTTAATTTGTGCATGCTCCAATTTAGTTTCGGGGCAGGAAAAGAAAAACTATAATGCTCCGAAAGTTGATACACCACCAGTAATTGATGGTATTGGTAATGAAAAGTGCTGGACAAATGCAGAATGGGCTTACATCAATCAACCTTACGGCGGACAAGACTTGCCGGATTCATCTGATTTTTATGGAAGATATAAAGTCACATGGTCTGAATCAAGACTTTATGTTTTTATGGAAATTACTGATGACAAATTGATTGACAATCGGGTAAACCCCAGAACCAATTACTGGGACGATGATTGTACCGAATTTTTTATTGATGAAGATAATACTGCTGAGGGACATGAATGCGGCGAAGCAGCATACAACGCATTCGCCTATCATATAGCCGCCGTTCCGCGCGATAAAAACAATTATGCTAACGGAAGTAAAATCAGTTTTGATTCGCCTGATGGAATTAATCATGTAATTGACCTTGGCACCAACTGTAATACCAACAACGCCATGAATTTTGACGACCATGCGAATGTGAAAATCGCCCAAAACGGAAATCAATATACATGGGAACTTGAATTCAAAATATTTGATAAGAACTACAACGAGAACAGCCAGGAAAATACTCCTGTAAAATTAACTGTCAATAAAGTAATTGGTTTTGCAATTGCATATTGCGACGACGATGACGGGCAGCGTGATAATATGATTGGCGATATTCCAAACCATTACGATTATGGCGGCCCCTACCCGTTTTACCGATTCACCAACGAGTTCGGCACATTAACGCTGGTTAAAGCTATTACTTCATCTTCATCTATCAAATTATCAAATAATTCATCATTTCAAAACTTTGTATGGCCAAATCCGGCCAATAACTCATTAAACATAAAACTGCAAGCCAAAGAAGAATTAAATGGAAATGTGAAGATCTTCAATCTCTCAGGACAACTTCTGCTTGAAAAGAACATTGAACACAACAAACAGAATATTAATGTAAGCAAATTACAACCAGGAACATATGTCGTTGAGCTATTGTGCTCAGGAACAACTTACAAACAAAAATTCATTAAAAACTAAAATAATCTTGAAATCAATTAAAACTAATCAATAATGAAAAAAAAGAACTATACAACGAAGCCGGGGTCATCGTTATATCGTCTTCTCACAAAAGACTATAATAAGAGCCTGAAAATCTGTTTCGTGTTAGTAATAATGGGAATCTTTTCAATGTCGGCCTTTTCACAGGAACGAATCACTGAAAACCTGAAGTGTACTTATGTGGCCAACAGTTTTGGCGGAGGGAAAAAATGGGTTCAAAATTTTATTGAAAACATCAGTGTTACTCCTGATGGCACAGTTTATACCAATTCGTACTGGGATGAGGCACACCGCGAATTTGGGGTTTACACCAAATGTGATGTTATCGGGAATACAAATAAAAAACCCAATTCACTTGTAACACAAGACTGCGAAGGGAATACGTGGACTGTTAAAAATCCGTACCTGCGTTTTACGCTTGGGCAAATAGCGCCAGTTCCCACAGGTGATTTAGCCCCATACATTTTATGCAGCGATGGGCGCGAAATCAGGAATATCATCGACCCATCGGCAATAGCCATTGATAATCAGTGCCGTTTAATGGTGGCCGACAATGGTCCTGACCAGAACATTAAAGTTTTTGATATTTCTGGCACCGGAACACCGGTTGTAATCGATACAATTGGTGTTAAAGGCGGCGCACTTGGCGGCTCTGAGCCCGGTATTATTGAACCTTTAACATTTTGGGGAATGCGTGGAATCGGAACCGATTCAATTGGGAATTTATGGGTGGCCAATTGTGGTTATCCATCGCAGGTTGGTGGCGGAACCGATTTACGCCATTTTGATACCGAACTGAACATGGACTGCCAAATGCTTGGCCTTGCCTTTGTACAGTCAATGGATGTCGATCCGTTTGACCCAACTCAAATCTATAGTTCAGGAGAACATTACGAAATTGATTACAATATACCAGCAGGCGACCTACAAGCACACTGGCAGTACAAGGCCCAAACACTCGACCCATTTAAATACCCTGACGACCCACGTTTGGTAAATTCACTCGAAACGACTTTCATTAAATACATTGATGGCAAAAAGTTTATGTTTTTAACAAACATGTATTCCGAATTTTTATGTGTTTATCGTTTTGATGGCGAAATTGCAGTTCCATGCGCTTTCTTTACTGTAGCCTGGGATGGACAATGGGAAAAATATTCGTGGCAAATTGACAAACGTCCAAAAGTTAACGCCACAGAAGGCAGCCGCTGGTTGTGGCGCGATAACAACGGTGACGGACAGGTACAGAAAGAAGAATTTACTGCCTACGATATCAAATACCCGTATATCAAAGGAATTGAGATTGATAACAACGGGAATATTTACCTTGGAAGCAGGTTTCTCTGCTATTTTCCAACCAACGGATTAGATGAAAATGGTGTTCCGAATTATTCATCAGCAACAATGGTTACAACAAATGCCCCTTACACTTATGCCGGTGGAGACATGTCAAGAATTGAATATGTTGATGAAACTGACGTAATGTATTTCGGAACTGGCGCTGGTTATCCTTTTTTTTCTGATATTCTCAAGTTTAAAAACTGGAGCAAAGGGATTAGCGTTCCCGACACACTGCGCCTTGGACAAAACACCACAACCTTTACAGCCGACGATAAGTACATTTATGTAAATATTGGTTTTGGCGGTAAATACTCCAATGTTACCGGCGAAGTTGATGTATATGATGCCGAAACTCTGGAACCAGTAGGATACTTTTTACCCGGGGCCGAAGTTGCCGGAGAAAGCGGAATGACTGACCTGATGTATGCAATGAAAGCAGCAAAACTGTCTAGCGGAGAGCGAATCATACTTATTGAGGAAGACGCAAAAGGGAAAAACATTATTTATCAATGGTGCCCTGATGGGGATTGTATAACTCCCGACTTCGCAGTGAAACTCACTTCTCCCCGGTCAGACACAGCGTACCAGAACACAGGAAATGTGGTTTTCGAAGCATCGGTAACAACTGGTAACACTACAATTTCAAAAGTTGAATTTTATGCTGCCAATGTAAAAATTGGTGAAGACACAAGCAGCCCCTATAGTTTCACATGGGAAAACCCAGAATTAGGAACTCACATGGTTTATGCAAAAGCCATTGGCGAGAACAACTTAAGCGCCAAGTCAAATTATTTCGGATTGAAAATTTCAGACGGAAAACCACTGGTTTTCCTCCAATCGCCAATGCAACTTTATAAATATTCAATGTTTGATACGGTTGTATTTACTGCTACGGCACAGGATTTTGACGGAACCATACAGAAAATTGAATTCTTCGCTAACGAAGAATTGATTGGCGAATCAGCCTCATCACCCATCGTTTTCCAATGGGAGGGACCAAATGCAGGAAATTATGAGATTTACGCAAAGGCAACTGATAACAATGGCAACACAGCAGTCACTCCGACTATAACCATCAATGTTTCTGACGAATACGAAAAATCATTTATTTTCCCCGAAAATAACATGGTAATCCAGAATGGTAGCAGTTTCGATATCAGGTTGGATACTGAAGGCCAGAATGGAATTAAAAGCATTTCTTACTACAACGGAGATGAATTGCTCGCTACCATTTCCGAACTTCCTTACCTCTTCAATGTGAGCAATGCCGAAACAGGCATTTATAAAATATCAGCCGTAATTACACTCGCTGACGACAGGCAGATGAAAGCAGATGGGCCTTCGGTTTATGTTATTTCGACTGTTTTCGACTGCGAACATAAAGGTATGCTTAACATCGATTTCTGGGATAATATGAGTGGTTCTGATATAGCCAGCATTCCAACCGGAAACTGGCCATCGGTTTCGGGAATGGTAGATATTTTTGAAGGACCAACCAATAGGGGCAATAATTATGGCGAACGCATCTGCGGCTACATTTGTCCGCCACAAACCGGCGATTACACCTTCTGGACCTCGGGCGATGATAACAACCAGATTAGCATTATGATGCCTGGAACTGATACCTTGAGAGTTCTCGCTTATGTTTCGGGATACACTTATCCGCGTGCCTGGGACTGGATGCCAAGCCAGCAATCGGAACCCATTCATTTGGAAGCAGGTCAAATGTACCTGGTTGAAGGATTGTTGCAGGAAGGTGGCGGTGGCGATAATTTCGCAGTGGGCTGGCAGTTGCCCGACGGAACACTGGAACGCCCGATACCCGGCAATCACCTCATTCCACTTTATAACCCGTTAACTTTGAAAGACGAAGTCCAGGTGAAAATTATTTCTCCGGTTGAAGGTGCAATTGTCAGTTCAAAAGATTCTTTCGATATCGTGGTGGAAGTGCCAAAGGGAATTGAGGAAGTTTCGTCGGTTAAGTTTTTCTCCAGTTCATTAAAAATGATTGGCGTGGATAAAACACCTGAAGGAAACATTTTCACTTTCAGAACAAAACTGCCGGCAGCAAAATATAAACTCACCGCAAAAGGTATGTTCCGCCATATTCTCACCATTCCATCGGAGCCGGTAAATATTACTACTTCACCTACTGTTTCTGTTGAAGATATTCTTGCTGACGATGGATTTGAGGTATATCCCAACCCCTTCAACTATGGTTCGCTTACGGTAAGAGTACCCGAAGATGCGCAGTACCTCACCGTTATTGATATGTCGGGGAAAACAATTTTTGAGCAGAAAGTTGTTCAAAACACTTATCAAATCAGTCATTCTCTTTTCAAGGCAAATGGTCTTTATATTGTCAGAATACTTACCACCAAAAGCGCGTTCAGCAAGAAAGTAACAGTGAAGAGGTAGTATAAAAAATCTTAAACAAACAATTTTCATTCCATCTATTTATTGCTTATGACATTTTCGGCAGAGTCACAGGACAGTGCAAATCTGAATTATTACAAGGAGGCTAATTCAAAAACAGAACCAAGAAAATCGGGAGAAAAGAGGGTTGTATTCATGGGCAACTCAATAACTGAATTTTGGTTCAATAACCACCGGGAGTTTTTCAATGAAAATCCTTACATCAACCGTGGTATCAGCGGACAAACCACACCGCAAATGCTGGTCCGTTTCGATGCCGATGTTGTTCAGTTAAAACCTGACGTTATGGTTTTTTTAGGCGGAACCTATGATATTGCTGAAAACTCAGGACCGATTACAATTGAAAATATAATGGACAATATCAGTGCAGTAGCGCAAATGGCAAAAAAAGCCGGTATCAGAGTTGTATTGTGCTCGGTACTGCCCGTTTACCAGTATTACTGGAGGCCTGATATTAAACCGGTTGAAAAAATTATCTCGCTGAACAATTTAATTAAAGCGTACACCGAGGCAAACGGAATGGTTTACGTCGATTATTATTCGGTACTTGTGAACGAGGAAAAAGGAATGAAGGAAGAATATACCTGGGATGGCATTCATCCTAATCTTGCAGGATATTTAGTAATGGAGCCTATTGTGCAGGAAGCCATTCAAAAAGCTCTTGCCGATACAATCTCAGCCTTTTTGCCTGAAATTCCGGTTGCTGCGGAAAACATCAAAATTTATCCAAATCCACTGACACATCGTTCGCTGACATTGAGACTCCCGGCTGGAAAGATAAATCTAGATATGACCAATGCAAATAGAAAGGTAACTTTTCAAAAACAGGTAGGAGGATACTAGCGACAGGTAACTGACTTCCGGTATTTTCCTTTTTGCTTACGATCATTACAAAAATAACAATGCCGAAAATTCTCATTAAAACCATACCGATTGCCTTACTAATGACTCCTTCCCACAACGTAAAACGGCAGAACTATTGAAGAAATAATCTTATAAAGAATCTAACTTAAAAAATGGAAAAAAGATTTATACTGACAATCTGGATTTGTGCAATGATTTTATTCGCAAATGCACAAAAACTAACATACGTCTCAAGAGCCTTGGGAAACACCGATTACAAATGCGTTGGGCCTCACATGCAAAACCACATCGTTTCAATGAATGTTAGCGGCGACGGGACATGTACCACTTATTCGGTTTGGGACGAAGGATTTCATCCCACGGGCGTATATAAAGATGGCGCTTATATTAGAAAAGCTAAGTTTACTGCAAATTCAAAAGTAGTAAAGGATAAAAGCGGCAATACCTGGACCATCCGAAATTATTATGGCCGTTTTTTAAACTCACCTTTGAATAGTTTCCCTAAATTCAGGACAGACCCAGTTCCCACCGGAAATGAAGCGCCGTTTATTTCATGCTCAGATGGTCGAAAAATAACAAGCATTCCTGACCCCGTGGCATTGGGAATAAACCTGAAAACCGGTGAACTAATGGTAGCAGATAACAGCATCGACCAGAATATCAAAATTTTTGATATTTCAGGAGAACCATTACAAGTGGGTACTTTTGGAAAACAGGGAGGAATATTTAACGACCCAATTCCGGGAAGTACTTCCGATATGCTTCGTTTCAGAGGAGTAACCGGCGTTGGCGGCGACGACAATGGAAACATTTATGTGGCAATGGACGGATTCCCCGGAGCTGAAGGTTCCGGCGGGGGAGCTGAAATTCGGGCATTTAATCCTGATGGAACCCTTCGATGGAAAATGGTAGGTCATTTATTTGTTGCAGCTGGCTGTGTTGACCAAGCCTCGCTCGACGGTACCGATATTTATGGTTCGTATCACCGTTTTAAAATGGACTACAACCAGCCTCAGGGTTCAGACTGGACTCAGGAAGCGTTGACAATAAACCCATTTTTATATCCTAACGACCCTCGTTTAGTGACATCGGTAGAAGATGCCTTTGCAGTTAAAAATATTAATGGTAGGAAATATGGCTTTTTTACCGATATGTACAACAACATGTTGTGGGTGTATCGCTTTGACGGCGAAATAGCTGTGCCTTGTGCAGGATTCTGCGTTGCCTGGGGCTGGAACGGTGATGAAGTTAAGTATAACAGTTGGAATTATACACGTGGAAGATTGGTTGTTAACGGAGATAACCGGCGGTGGCTTTGGGTTGATAAGAACGGAGATGGTAGCGGAATGTACCAGACTGATGAATATTCATTTTATAGTTTTTCCGACCAGCGTATAAAAGGGCTTGATGTGGATGACGAAGGCAATATTTACCTGGGCAGTGCCGATAATGGCAATGTTTACAAATTTCCCTTAAATGGATTCGATTTTAAAAGTAATCCACAATATTCAACAGAAAGTATGACAATTTTCGCCAATGTTGGCCATGGTGCCTATTCCATGAAATGGGTGCAGGAAACTGACATGTATTTTGTAAGTAATGACCTTAACAATATAACTTCGGTAGATATTTGGGAAAACTGGAGCAGCCCGTCGCGTGCTAAAGTTCGCTCGGTTACCATAAAACCATCGCTACCTGGCGGCGAGGCAAGACAGCTAACTGCCGATAAAGATTACTTTTACATTGTTTATATTATGGATGGAGGGCCCGGCTCAAACGGCAGACCGGGCGAAATAGGCGTCTATAAAATCAGCGATGGTTCTTATGTGGGTTATATGCTTCCTGGCCCCGAAATCGGAGACTGTTCGTCGTGGATTGACATGAATACTCCGGTTAAAGTACATATTACTCCCACCGGAAAACGCATTATTACTTCCGAAGATGATTTAGTAGGCAAAATAGTGGTTTACGAATGGTGCCCTACCGATGATTGCAGCGAGCCAATTTGCAGCAGCACTGTTGACAGTGTAACTATTTCTTCTTCAAATATCAACATGATTGGGAATGATACGATGACATTATCGGCTCATGTATATCCCGATACAGTTTGTATCAAGAATGTGAGCTGGCATTCTTCAGATGCAACGGTTGTAACAGTTGATTATCGAGGACAAATAATTTCAAAAGGAATTGGTTCTGCCTGGATTAAAGCCACAAGCGATATGCAAGCCGATAAAGCTGACTCTGTATTAATTACCGTTGAAAACCTCCCGGTTACCGGCTTCGAACTAACGCAGAATTCAATAAAAATACCGGTTCATGCAGAGTTTCAACTAACTTACACGATTCAGCCAATTCATGCCCTGAACAAAAAAGTTATCTGGGAATCGGGCTCCGATGCCATTGCCACTGTTGACAGTACCGGCAAGGTAAATGCAACAGGTGAAGGGAAAACCTTAATTACCGCCACAACCAGCGATGGAAATATAATTGATACCTGCGTGGTTACGGTTTATTCAATTCAGGCAACAAACATCGAAATTATACCTTCTGCAATTTCGGTGTGGACAGGAGATACATTAAGCTTTAAAGCAATCATTACACCCGAAATTACCAGCAATAAAAATGTGACCTGGGAGTCATTAAATCCTGATGTTGCAGCAGTAAACAGTGATGGCGAATTAGAGGCAATTTCCCTCGGAACGGCAAAAATTATTGTCAACACTGCCAATGGTAATTTACACGATACCTGCACTGTAAATGTGGTAAAAGCCGACGAATACGCGCATCGCGATATTGGCAATCCTTGCACCCCCGGAAGCATGGAAATAAACAATGGAAAAATTACAATAACCGCCAGTGGAGACGACATTTATAACAACATGGACCAGTTTCACATGGCTTATCAGGCACTCAAAGGAAACGGACAAATTACAGCAAAGATTGTCAACTATTTTGAATCATTACCTTGGGCAAAAATTGGCGTTATGATGCGCGAAACTGTTGACTCAGGTTCAAAACACGCGTCAATGGGTATGCTTCCCGGAGAGGGTGGTTCTTCATTCTGGTATAAGCCCCAAACAAACGGGTTGGCATTTCAGAGCACGCTTTATGATGGGAAAAAAGCACCTTACTGGGTGCGGTTGAAACGAAGGGGAAATCAGTTTTTAGGCTATTCAAGTGCCGATGGTAAAACGTGGAAATCGGTTGGGGCAACGAATGTTTATATGAATGAAACATTGCTTGTTGGGCTTTGTGTTTCTTCTACCGGGAGATGTGCACCAACAACAGTGGTTTTCGACAGTATTCAAATATCCGTAGAATCTCCAACAGCGATTGATGATATTGATTTTCAGGAAACAGGTTTTGAAATTTATCCAAATCCTTTATCTACCGGCTCGCTTGTTGTAAAGCTCCCGGCAGATGCAACGCTGTTATCCGTTTTTGATGTGACCGGCAAATTGGTTTATAAAGAAAATGTGATAAAAAATGAATACCTGATAGATGAATCAGTATTTAAATCGAAAGGTATTTATCTGGTTAATGTGGTGACCTCAAAAAGTGCCATGAATAAAAAAGTAATCGTAATAAAATAATGCAACATGAATAAATATAACCTATTCAAAATCTTAAATGTTCTTTGTCTGTTCATGATGCTGACAGAATTTGCAATTGCCCAGGAATTTGAGTACAAGTCGCATAAAAACACCTCAATTGTGAGTTATTCAATGCCTTATCGTTTGTTTGTTCCTGAAGGATATGATTCGGCCAAAATTTACCCGTTAGTTTTGTTTTTGCATGGCGCCGGTGACAGAGGGTCAGATAATAATGGATTTCTTTTAAGCAGCAAAGGTGCAACTTTGTGGACAGAAGCTGAAATTCAGGCTTCGAATCCGTGTTTTGTGATTGCACCACAATGTCCAACCAATAAACAGTGGGTAAACACCAACTGGTCAAACGGTTCGTATAGCATCGACAAAGTACCGGTGAGTAAAGAACTGCTGATGGTTATTGACATTTTAGCATCTCTTCAAAAAGAATACAAAATTGACACAACCCGGATGTTTATTACCGGACTATCAATGGGTGGCTATGGAACCTGGGATTTTATATTGCGGTATCCGAAAATGTTTAAGGCAGCAATCCCTATCTGCGGTGCGGGAGACCCCTCAAAAGCGGACCTCATCAAAAACATACCGCTCAGGGTATTTCATAGTAGCAATGACAATATTGTGCCTGTTTCGGGTTCACGGGATATGGTAAATGCAATAAATGCAATTGGGCCGAATTCCAGAACCGAATTTTATACGGAATATATTGATAAAGGACATGACAGCTGGGCAAGTGCATATACTACACCCAACCTGGCAAACTGGTTATTTACAACAAATCAAATCAAAATTGGATTGACTGATATTACAGATCAACCCGGAGTTATTACAGCACAAGGAGAGAATTCTCCCGGTCAGTTAAAGGAAAATGCCTTTGATAACGACTCCAGTTCCAAATGGTTTGATTTAGCCAATATTAATCCGGACACACGGGCAAGCTGGATTCAGTTTAAGCTGTCAGGGAATTCGTATGTGGCAACTCAATATACAATCACGTCTTCCGATGATTTTCCTGAAAGAGATCCCAAAAGCTGGAGCTTACTGGGTTCAAATGACGGTTCTTCGTGGATAACACTTGATACAAAAACAGATGAGGAGTTTGGTTCCAGGGCACAAAAAAACACTTATACATTTACTAACGCAGAGGCCTACTCCTACTACAGATTGCAAATTAACGAAGTAAAAGACCCGGCAACCGCAACGGGTGTACAATTAGCCGAACTGGAAATCCTGGGAATCCCGGCTGTAACAGGCCTCACCTTAACTCCTACTGTGTTGAATTTAGATAAAAATGATTTAAAGCAGCTCTATGTAACTGTGGCACCTTCCAATGCGACATCTGCAATAACCTGGTCAAGCAGTGATGAAGATGTTGCAACAGTTAGTTCAACAGGACTTGTTACGGCAATTGGTGCAGGAGAAGCAACAATAACCGCAACCGCTGCCAACAACAACAAAACTGCGACTTGTTCGGCAATTGTTTACAACACAGGATTAACAAAATTTGAAGCAGAAAAAGCGACCTTGAATGGTCTTTGGGAAGTCAGGGACCAAGATGGTTATTCAGGAAGCGGTTTTGTGGCAAATTTCGGAAATGTTGGCAATTATGTCCAGTTTGCAATAACAGGAGCTACAGCCGGTAGTCAGTATATTACTTTGCGGTATGCGACAGCAGTTAGTGCTACAATTCATTTATACGTGAATGGTACCATGATAAGACAAGTAACCCTGGCAAATACCGGAAGTTGGGGTGCATGGACCAATAAAGAGGACAGTGTAACTCTAAATACCGGAAATAATATCATTAAATATCAAATGGATGCCAGCGATGGCGGTATGCTGAATGTCGATTATTTGGCACTCAGAAACATTGACACTTCAACAGGAGTTATTGGAATACCGGGGTCTGAAAAAGAAAACGATATTTTGTTGTTCCCAAATCCTCTGTCAACAGGTTCGCTTACAATAAAATTACCATCAGACGCAACACAATTATCAGTTATTAATGCATCTGGCAAATTGGTCTATAAAGTAAATGTGATAGAAAATGAATGTCAGATTGATAGATCCATATTTCAATCGGATGGCATTTATCTGATAAATGTAGTCACCCCCCGAGAATCAATCAACAAAAAATTAGTCGTTAAAAAATAGGTTAAATATGAGAATAAAAATTTTGTTCGTAATTGCAACAACTTTCTTGTTAAGTATTGTAAGTACAAAAGTTTCACGTGCCCAGACATCTGAAAACAAGTCGCAGGCAGTGTCGTATGCCACTCCTCCTCCTGGATACAAATGGGAAGTCGTTTGGTCGGATGAGTTTGACTACACCGGAGTGCCCGATCCCACCAAATGGAACTACCATACAGGTTATATTGGCAATAATGAGCAGCAGGGTTATACCAGCAGTACCAATAATTCCTATGTTGAAAACGGCAGCCTGCGGATTACCGCAATCAGGGAACAGACAGTGTATCGTGACCCGTCGGGTGACGAAACCACCTATCCTTTCAGTTCGGCCCGACTGAACACTGCAAATAAATTCACAGCTCAGTACGGCAGGATTGAAGCAAGTATTTGGATTCCTGGAGATTTAGGTGTTTGGCCAGCCTTTTGGACGCTAGGAGCAAGTGGTGGCTGGCCAAATTGCGGCGAAATCGACATTCTTGAATACTCCGGTGGAAAACCATTGGGTGGCGTAATCCCAGCAAATTACATCAACAGCAATTTTATTTACAGAATGTCAGACGGCTCCATCCGCAGCGTCGCCAACATGGCTTATCTATACAAAATTACACCTGCCGATGGCTACCACATATATGCCGTGGAATGGAATGAAAATAAGATACAATGGTACTACGACGACAAGCTGTTTGCTAGTATCAACACTTCATCGGCGAATCTTCATGCCTATGCCGGAACCAAACCCGCGAGCCAGCCTCATTACCTTTTGCTTAACCTGGCTATGGGTGGAAACGGTGGCGGAGGTATTGGTGCGGACGTAAACATCAGCAACATGTATGTGGATTATGTCCGCGTGAGCAAACTAACGCCCATTACCGCCGTCGACGAAATTGCTTCTGATCCAGGGTTTGAAGTATATCCCAATCCGTTGACAACAGCAGGGCTATTAACTATAAAATTACCAGCTGGTTCAATCCGCTTATCCATCATTGACATAACCGGGAAATTGATTTACCAGGAGAAAGTAACAAAGAATGAGTACCAAATCGAACAATCGGTATTTAAATCCGAAGGTATTTACACTGTGAGTGTAACAACTCCAACTGATTCAATCAGCAAAAAAATAATTGTAACCAAATAGGCTAAATCATGGGAAGAAAGATTTTACAAAAACTTGCTATAGCAATTCTGTTGAGTATTGCTGGTTCCGGAATTGCAAAAGCTCAATCATTTGGCTATAAGACGCATAATAATAGTTCGATTGCGGATTATTCAATGCCATATCGACTTTTTGTTCCAGCAGGATATGATCCGAACGTAAGCTATCCACTTGTGCTTTTCCTTCATGGTGCGGGAGAAAGGGGTACCGACAACAATGCGCAATTAACCGCAAACAAAGGTGCAACATTATGGGCTGAAACAGCGAACCAGACATCGTATCCATGTTTTGTAGTGGCGCCACAGTGTCCTAACGACAAGCAATGGGTAAACACCAACTGGAGCTACGGTTCGTACAGTAGTGACGAAATTCCGATAAGCACAGAACTAACTATGGTGAAAGATATTCTTGATACACTTGAAACGAAATACAACATCGACACGGGAAAATTATATTTAACCGGTTTGTCGATGGGTGGATACGGGACATGGGATTTCATTGTTAGGTATCCGGGAATGTTCAGGGCCGCAATACCTATTTGCGGTGCCGGAGACCCTTCCAAAGCCTCCCTTCTGAAAAATCTGCCACTAAGGGTATTTCACAGTTCTGATGATGGTGTTGTACCAGTCTCAGGTTCTCGTGAGATGGTAAATGCCATTAACCAGTTTGGCCCCAGCAACCGTGGCGATTATTACACCGAGTACACCAACCAGGGGCATTTTAGCTGGGTTAATGCTTACAACACCGAAGATTTGGTTCCCTGGCTTTTCACATCAACACAAATTGCATTGTTGTGCAACGATTCAATTGTTCCTGATATAACAATTAATACATCAAATTTAAGTACAACAGTTAACAGCACAATCCAACTCAGAGCGACTGTTACCCCTGACAATATCTGTAACTCTTCAGTTTTCTGGTCTTCATCAAATCCTGAAGTTGCAACAATCGACCAAAATGGGTTTGTACTTTGCAAAAACGGGGGAAACGCCACCATAACCGCAACCTGTTTTCAAGGGGGAAAAACAGCTACCTGCGAAATAGAAGTGACTGGTAACAACCACAAATATGAAGCTGAAAATGCAAAATTGTATGGGATTACAGTTTATAACAACCACGCTGATTACTCGGGAACTGGCTTTGTGGCTCCATTTTGGGCAGTGGGAGATTATGTGGAGTACAATATTCAAAAAGCCGAGGCAGGCGAGCAAAACATCATTTTGCGCTACTCAAACGGATACCCCGATGACCGGACAATCAGTTTGTATGTGAATGGCGAAAAAATCAGGCAGGTTGTACTTCCGAATACCCTGAATTGGGAACTCTGGGGCGACCGGGTGGATAAAGTAACTTTACTTGAAGGAGATAATGTTATCAGGTACCAGGTGGATAATGGCGACAACGGGATGTTTAACATCGATTATATATTTGCTGCAACCACCGGAACAACAGGAAATCATCAGCTTTCTGAAAATAATGAAATTTCCCTCTACCCCAACCCAAATAGTTCGCTATTAACCTTATCAAAAATTCAACCGGGTTCATTCGTCAGGGTTATTTCCAGCGATGGCAAAATGGTTTCTGAATCGGTTTCGTACAGTGAAAAAATGACTTTTGATGTAAGCAACTGGACAAAAGGAATCTACATCTTTTCAATCAGAAAAGATAAAAACCTGGCTACCCTCAAAGCAGTTGTTCAATAAAAAATAACTGGGCATTCTTACCCTCTGCGTAAACTCTTTTCTTAACCAGATTTTATCTTTTCCCGGCAGCATAATCGCTGGGCGTAACTCCATAAAAGTCCTTGAATATTTTTCGGAAATATGATATTTCTGAAAACCCTGTCATAAAAGCAACTTCTGAAACGTAGAACTTATTCTGTTCAAGCAAATTAGCAGCCTTGGCTAGCCTGATATTGCGGATAAATTCTACCGGTGTTTGTTGGGTAATTTCGAGCAGTTTCCGATAAAGGTGTGTTCTGCTCAAACCAACCTCTTTGCTTAATTCCTCGACTCCGAATGCAGAATTTACCAACTCTTTATTGACAACTTTCATGATTCGCTTAAGCAGCTTTTCATCAGACGATTCGGGTGTGGTTTCGAATGATTCAAAAGAAAGCTTTTTCTGATATAGGAGTTTAAGTTTTTTTCTGGTTTCTATCAGGTTTAAAACTTTTGCTTTCAACAAATCCACATCGAATGGTTTCGTGATATAATCATCGGCACCGTATTCAAGGCCTTCTATTTGCTCCGATTTATCGGCCAATGCGGTCAGAAAAATTATTGGAATATGACATGTACGTTCATCTTTCTTTAGCTTTTCGCACAGTTCAAATCCATTCATTTTTGGCATCATAACATCAAGTAAAATAGCCTGTGGTAAAACAGCCACTGCCTTTTGAAAACCACTCAAACCATCAAAAGAGAATACAAAATTGAATTCTTCTGAAAACTGATCCTGTATAAACTGAACAATATCTTTATTATCCTCGACTAATAGTACAGTTTCCTTTTTATTGCTAAAATCAGTATTTTCGGTACTATCCGACAACAAACTGGTAAATTCGCTGGAATAGTAATTTTCGGAGGTTTTATGATAGTTACTTATCAAATCCTTTTTTATTTCGTTGGCTTTAAAATATTTTGGACTGCAAGGAAGCGTAACAGCAAATTTACTTCCTTTACCCGGTTCACTTTCCAGGTTCACTTTCCCTCCATAAATAAAAATCAATTCACGGGTGAGAGCCAGACCAATTCCGGTTCCCGAGGCCTGCTCCTTATTTGTATCGATTTGATAAAACCTTTCATAAATCTTACTCTTAAACTCTTCTTCAATCCCAATTCCGGTATCTTCAACGCTAATCTTAAAATAGTCAACTTCGTTGTTTTCATCTTTTGAAATAGCAATTAACCTGACTGTAATTTCTCCTTCTGATTGCGTGTATTTAAAGGCGTTTGAAAGCAAGTTGTTGATAATTTTGTCAACCTTCTCGGCATCAAAAAAACAGCTTACATGTTCCAGTTCGCTAACAAAGCTGAACCGGATATTTTTTTGTTCCGATAAATAGCTGTACGCTTCAATAATACCAAGCGTAAAATCATGAATACTCCCTTTGCCCAGATTCATTTTTAGCAGTCCTTCTTCAATTTTCGAAATATCGAGGAACTCGTTAATTAACCGTAAAAGCCGCACCGTATTTCGAAACATTAGTTTCAACCGTTCGTAAAGTTTGTTTTTGTCGATATGCTTAAACTCACGCAATGATTTTTCCAGCGGACTAAATATCAGAGACAAAGGAGTTCGGAACTCATGCGAAATATTGGTTAAAAATTTGATTTTCCTGATATCTGCTTCGTGCAATTGTTTCGACATTGCTTCGGCTAATTTTTGCTGTTGGAGAATTTTCTCTTTTTGCTCTTCAAGTATCAGGTTTTTCTCTTCAAGCTTATTTTTCTGATTAAGAATTGCTTCTTTTTGTTGCTCTATCTCTTTCTGGTTCATTACCAGTATCGAATTTGTTTTGAGAAGCGCTTCGGCTTGTTTCTTCAGTTCGGTCTTCTGCTTTTCAATTTCGAGTGTTCTTTCATTGACTTTTGCCAACAATTCGGCTTTCTGGTGCTCCAGTTGCAGTGTTCTAATTTTTATTACCACACCTGTTAACGTTACAATCAAGACAACAATTAAGATCCTGAAGACTAATGTCTTCCACCAAGGTGGCCTTATTATAATCTTTAGTATCTTTTCGTTATTGTTCCATACCCCGCTGTTGTTTGCAGCTTTTACTTTAAAAAAATATGTGCCTGGATTTAAGTTTGTATATTTCATTTCGTTTTGCGCACCCAAATAATTCCATTCTGTATTAAATCCGCTCAATATACAGGAATAAACATTTTTAGCAGGATGTATAAAATTTAAAGCTGCAAATACTATTGTAAAGCTATTTTGATAATATTTTAACTCAATTTCCTTTATTTCATCAATATGTTCCGGCATTAATTTCTTATCAAATACAATTGATTTGTCGAATAATCTGAAATCTGAAAGAACAACCGGAGGAACTTGTTGGTTGGTCCAAATAGAATCAGGGTTAAAACAAGTGATACCATTAACGCCTGCAAAAAACAACGTGCCTTCTTTGTTTTTACTGGCAACTTCGGCATTAGATATTACACCATCTGCAATATCAAAATTTGAAAAATAACCTGAATGCGTATCTAATTTTGAAATTCCTTTCAGGGTTGATATCCAGATATTTCCATTATTATCGGATACCACTCCGAGAACCATTTCGGAATTTAGTCCTTTGCTAGTGGAATAGTTTGTAAACTCTCGAGTTATGGGATTAAACAAGCAAACTCCCTTGTCTGTGCCAAGCCACATTCTTTCCAACCTATCGATATGAACAGAGTATATATTACTACCTAATGCTCGATCATTTGAAAATTCATCGTTACATGGTAATTCAATAAGTTCAATATTAAAGGATTTTGTATCAAGTTTTATCAAACCTGTTCCAGTAGTGCCAATCCACAAATTATCGTCCTTATCTATATCAACTGATTTTATCTCCATATTGGGACGGCCAACCTCTGCTGCGATATCAATACTCCTAAACGATTTGGTCATGGGGTTGTAACGATCAATAACTCCAAACATGCAAACAACCCACAAAAATCCTTTACTATCTTCGATAAATGCTCTGATATTACTATCTCCCGTTAGAGTTGAATCAGTGGTATTTCTACTGACTTCATTCGAGTATTTCTGAAATTTCCCACTTCTTTTGTCCATTCTATTTACTCCGCCTCCCCAGGTTCCCACCCATAAATTATTCTCTTTATCGGAATAAATTGCGGTAACACCACCAACAGACAATGATCCGGGCTCAAAAGAATTGGAATAAGTTTTCTCCAACTGAAACTCTTTTGAAAATTGGAGTAAGCCATAATCTGTTCCAATCCAAAGTTTCCCATCCGGTTCCTGATAAACCGATTTCACATAGCGGATCTTAGCATCGTCTGATTGTAAAATAAAAGGAATTCTGTCATTGAAAGGTGTGTTTCCCTTTGAATAGAAATTAACTCCTCCTTGGTATGTGCCAACCCAAATTCCATTGTTTGGATCGTTAAAAAGACAGTTAATCAAATTGTTATTTAATCCCTCCGGTGCACTTTTTTTTGCATATAGCATTTGCTGCGAAAGAGTATTTGTATCAAGAATGCCTAACCCGTTTTCTGTTCCAACCCACAATTTATTGTTATCGTCAAAAACGAGGCTATGAATTTTTGTATCGCCCAGCCAGGGGTTGCCGTTTTTATCTCTAACAATATCTATATTCAATTTAATTTTACTTGCTACTTTTTCTATCTTTCCAACATAAAATCCATTCCGGGTACCAATCCAAAGCTTACCACTCTTATCAATTGCCAATGATTCGATATTGTTTTCATCATTCAATGAATTCTTCGCTGTTATCTCTTCAGTAAAATAATCATTTCTAATTGAATCCCAATATATTATTCCTCTGCCCCAAGTGCCAAAATAAAAATCCCCACTGCTGTCTTCAATCATTACTGATGCTTCCTGATCAATCAAGGTACGAAATAACTTTTCGAACTTATTTTGTTTTTTATCTAACTTGTATAAACCCTTTGTGGTGACAATAAACAATTCGTCCTTGCTTGTGATGTAGAGATTTTTAATGAACGTATTTTCATCTTCAGCATTAAAAATTCTTTTGAATTTTTCTGTTTTATAATTAAAAATACTCAAACCGTCTTTTGTTGCAATCCATAGTGTATTGTTCCTGTCTTCAACTATACAACATGTTGCCCCACTGGTAATACTTGTGGAATCATCTGGATTGTAAACAAATTTTGTGAAAGTCGAACCGTTATATCTGTTTAAAGCGTTATTACAACCAATCCATAAATAACCACGCGAATCTTTTTTAATGTACTGAACAATATTACTTGACAGCCCGTCTTCTGATGTAAGTTTTGCAAAATGATAATCCTGTGCAAATAAGTTTTCAGGGCTTGTAGATAAAAGAAGTGCAAGACATAATATAAGTCTTGTATATGCCAATTTCATTTCAAATGGTTTCTAATTTAGTAACACGCTCAAGTTCCAAAAATAAGTTAATTAAGTTAACTCATTGTGCATTTTGATAAAAAAGGGAAAAGTTATTTATTACGGATAAACAGCATATTGCTTTTGCCACAAAACATTTACTACGAACAACTTGAAGGTAAATTACGAAAGAATTCTGTAAGTATAAAAAAATGATAGAGTTATTCTGTGTAAGAACAATTTCGAATCTTAGACTGTCCTTACCCCGATAGTTGCAACATACTTGTTTTCAAACACAAAGACAAAATTACATATCTTAGTTCGTGGTGTGTCGTACGCTGGATTCTCGTTTCGCAGTTCCGTGTCCTCCGGACAGGAACACGCTCCGAAATCCGCCCCTACAACATGTACCAACCGTTAGCGGTCATTGAATCTAAGAACGAATGAGCTGAATGATTAAAATTGAACAAAACATACAGACTTGTGGACTTTTCACTGAATTAACCAACTCTCAGACTGATAATTTTAAAATCATACAGAGACATTGGAAAGTCTTTAATGAGGAACTAAAAAAATATAAACTCAATCAAAATTGTGGAAATTGGACAAAATATGGAATAACATTAAAAACAGGTGAGAAATATTTTTATTTGACAGCAATTCCATCAAAGAATCTATTATTCCCGAACCATTTCATAGATAAAGAAATTCCGAAAGGAGAATATGAAATATTTACCCACAAGGGAAAAATGGAAAATATAAAATGGACATTTTATGAGATTTATAAGGTTATTTTACCAAAGTCTCAATTAAAGATTGAAGACCATAGCAAAGTGGGATTTTTACATTTCGAAAAATATAATTATAAATTTCAGTGGAATAAACCAACTTCTATGATTGATATTTATCTTCCACTTAAGACAAATGAATAAATTTGACAATAAAAAATATGACCAACTATAAAGAAGAAATTTTAGAAAAGATTTGTTACACCGACCTTGTTTATGAGAGAATTAATAAAAAACTAAACATTGAGCTTTCAGAAAATAAAATTGAGGAGATGATTCTTACAATTATCAGGGAAACAGATGAATCTGGATTTAATAAAAGAGGGAAAAATATTTATATTACAAACGAAAATAGAAATATTAGACTGACAATTAATTCTTACACAAATAGAATAATTACAGCAGATAGATTGAATAAAAAACAACGAACCGCCAACATTTTTGTATAAGTAATGGCAGGCAAAATGCTAAATATTAAGGTTTTTAGCCCGCTCAAACTGCGTAGTGGTTTGACAGGAAAGAAGCCCGAAATCTGCCACTACTCATACAATTTACTATTAGGGTTAATATTAAACAAAGCAACCTTATGACAAGAATATGCATCCTAATAATAAAAGTCTAAAATCATGAAAAATCCAATTCTCAGTATTTGTATTATTCTACTTTTTGTTAGTTGCAGTAAGGATGACATTATTAATCCTAAATTAGACTCCGGAGCTTTATTAAAATCTAAAATCCGCTATATTTCTTTAACGCAAAGTACTACTCCTTTCATTACCGAATATCAATATGATTCTTCAAAGAACTTAATAAAAGAATCAGATTTTGAGAGAGAAGACAAACATCTTGCAAGATATTTTACATTTGAGTATAACGACAATAATCAAGTGATCTTAAAAAATTACTATTCAGAAAATTTTGATAATAACAACTACGAAATTATTGTAAAGTATGAATATGAGTATTCAGGGGAACAATTAAATTCAATGACTAAATATAGAAAAAAAGCAAACTCCGAAAATGAATTTTATATACATCAGACTCACTCATATATTTACGATGCAGGTAAATTATTAGAAGAAATTATAGATTTCGAAAAACAGGAAGTCAAACAAAATATGAATTTCAATACGATGATAGAGGTAACCTAATTAAAAGAACGGAATACTTATTTTACTCCGATGATATTTTTGACTTCATGTGGAAATATGATGAGAACAATAATAAAACTGAAGAAAAGAGATATTGCAATAATGAAGAGCAAGTAAAAATTGTATTTGATTATTCTGGAACACAATTGGATAAAGCAACAACTGTCAGTGGTGATTATGTTCAGAGAGAAATCACTTATTTATATGATGACAATGGTAATTTGATTCAAGAAAAAAAAGAAGTTAAAAATCCGTTGAGTAATGAAATGTCAGAGCTAATCCTTTATGAATATTACTAATGGAAAAAAATACTATGCCTAACAAATTGTAAATTGCATTACGGGGTTCGTGGTGTGTCGTTCGCTGGAATTCTCGCGACATCGTTCCGTGCCGGACAGGAACGAGCTCCGAAATCCGCAACGACAACTTACAAGTGACCGTTATGCCCAAGGTAAAAAAAAGACAGAAGTCAATGAAAAAAACATTCCTGATAACAATTTTTATAGTCTCTTACAATCTCTGTTTTTCTCAGACAAAGATGAGTAAGAAGGAAACTTTATTGGAATGGAATAAAATTGAGAACCTTAATAAAAAACGGCTGGAAAAAGAATATGGCGAACAAATGAAAAAACTTCCATTTGAAGCAAAAGTGGTTGATTTTATAGATAGCTTAAAAAATAATGGAATTGACACAATTGGAGTTTTTAGTCAAGTTTCAGTTGGTTCGTACAGTACTGACAGTTGTGATAATGACTTCTCGCCTTGGGAAAGTTTTATCCATTGGATTGAAAACGGAAAAGTATTTCAAAAAGAATTTCGAGAGTTCTGTAACTTCGAGACTATTCGCATAGATTATTCAACGATTATCTCGTATTACAATAACTGCAAATCAGAATTAAAAAAAGAGAAAATATATCCTGTTATAACAAAAGGAGAAAGAACTAAATCTGGAAAACCTGATATAGAATTTATGATGGTTGATCACACCACCCATTTTACAATACTCTGCCTAGAGGGTAATGATTCGATTCAAAAGAATTTCACAGGTTACGATTTAGAGGCTAAAGAAGGAATGTTTTATGAGGAAAATCAAAATTCCCGAATTAATAGTTGGACAAATTTGATATTAAACCAATTGAATGAATAAAACCCAGGGCATAACACAGTACTAAGGTAAAAAACTAATATTTTGGTTATAATTTTTCTTTTCAAATTACTCTGCTATCTATGGGAGTACATTCAAAAAGAAAAATTATTGGATGGGTTTACCGATTTGAAATAGGGATCGTACCTCACACCACTTTTAGCAATAGCCAATGACTGAGCAAGCAATTTATTGGTAACTGCAATTAATGCTAATTTCTTTGATTTCCCTTTGTTAACTATCCTTTCGTAAAGTGCTTTGCATTGGTGGTTTTTACTGTAGGCCGTAATGTAAGCTTCCCCAAAAACTGGACAGTTCAAAAGTTGGCAAAATGAAACTGTGAACGGGTTGATATTTCTCGCAAAATTTCCTATTTTTATAATATAAAGAAAAGTTCTTTAAATGTGATCAATACGGTGACCTGCAAAAATCAGAATTCAGTAAATCACTGATACATAGACACAAATGGGGTAGCGTTCAAGTCCTGTCATCCCGACAGATTCAAAATCTAAAAAACATCGAAAGCCTGTATATCTTATGCAGGCTTTTTTTCGTAAAATACCGAATACAAGAATCAAACTTCTTAGCATTTTTTAGTTGTCGAATCTTTAATGAGGAAATTCCCTACTTTTTCTTAGTATTTCCCCTTCCCTTGAGTCGGATTTTACCTGTAGCAATTGACTGTGTTTGAAACTAATTTTGTTTAGCAAACAAAATATCAAATACATGAGTGCCAGAATAAAAAATACTCAATCTTCAATACTGATATTAGCAGATTTTTCGGATGGTAGTTGGCATGCTGCTTCTTTTGCAATGCAATTTCTTTATAACGAGGAATCCGCTTTAACAATCTTACAAACCTATCAAAACCCTAGTTGGGGGCACTTTATGATGCGCAAACTAAGCCATCATTTAAAGAAAATAACCAGGAACGAGTTAAGAGCATTAAAAGTCAAATTATTAAAGCATTTTGGAATAGAAAAAAGCAAGGTAAATACCCTTTCAATTGAAGGGAATCTTAATTCGGTGCTTAATTTCAAACCAATTACAAACAATCGGCACAACATCGTTCTATCTACCCTCAACTCGTTTGATAATTCATGCAAGAGACAAAATGGATGTTTAGAAAAGATAATTGATACGGCCAAAAACCCTTTGTTTATTCTACCTGAAACTTTTGAAGGAGAAACTACAAAAAAAATATTATTTGTGGGAAATCCAGATAAGGAGCCTTCTCCAGAAATTTGCAATCAGGTTATAGAAATATGCAAAAAGACCCAATCCAATCTGGAAATTCTTTTTGTTTTAAGAGATCAAGCACAAGAAATACCTGAGACTATTCAATCGAGCTACGAAGACTCTTTTAAAGAGATTGACACCTTTATTAATACTACCTATAACAAAACAAAATGTAAAGGAATTAATAACTATCTGGATCAAAGAACCAGAGATTTAATTGTAATCGAGAATGATTAGCCAGGTTCTTTAGCAGTCAGAATAAAACAATAATTATGGAACAGAAAAAATACAGCATTTTGGCACTAATTGCTCCAAATAAAGATGGAGAGACAGTCCTGAAAGAGGCTTTGTATCTCCAAAGCATTCTTAAAGTAAAGCTCATTATATTGAACATCCTAAAAGAACCAGGTTTTTTTGAGCGAAATTTTCAGTCGGAAGAAACAGATGAAAATATTCAGGAAGCCAAAAAAGAACTTACAAAGTTCGTTGAAAGTTTTGTAGGAAGCTCGTTGCCTGATAATACTATCATTTCTGTGCGGGCCGGTAATCCGGTAGATGTGTTATTGGAAAAATCAAAAACTGATAATTCTGAATTTATATTGGTAGATAAAAGCGACAGTAACTATCCGGGAGCTTTAGAAAAAGAAGAAATTGATGACTTGGTTCGATTGTCGAAATGTCCGGTATTGGCCATGAACAAAGATTTTGGCGTACCGGATATAAAGAACATTGCAATCCCTATTGATATTAGTCAATCAACAAAAAAACGACTTCTTTGGGCCACCTATTTGGCTAAAAAATTCAAAGCAAAAATCACTATCCTATCAGCTCTTAAAGCAAACATAAACGAGAAGAAAAGCCTTGCATTAAAAAATGCACAAAAAATTCGGCATTTGCTTTGGGATCATAACATTGAATGTGATATTAAAATACTTAAAGTGTACGATCAGGAATCACATCAGGTTATTTTAAATTATATTGAAGAAGAAAGGCCTGAGTTGATAATAATTCGAACGCATCAGGAATCAGTATTTTCAAATACCAGCATTGGAAGATTTGCGTCCAAAATAGTTCATGGTAGTAAGTTACCTGTTTTTACGGTAAACTATACTCCAAATCCTGTTGACTCACTCTTCTTGTAAAAGAAAATTCATCAACCAATAATGTTGAACAAAATTTCGAAAATAATACAGCTTATTTAACAGTCTTATTGAAAACAAGGCGCTTAAAAGTTAAGGTTTGATGAAACATTGGAACCGTATATGGTAATTATTACAGCATATTTCAGAAACAAATTATATTAAAGCTATTAGATATCCTATATAAAGTAACATGAATAATCAGAGTATAAGAACTGGCAAACTCATATCCATTCAGGATTCGTTGGTAAAAGCGCGATTTTATGGGAATGTGATCATGGGTGAAACTGCAAATGTTATAGTAGATGGAAAGTCGTTACAAGCCGAAGTTTTGCAGATTATTCCCGATCCGAAAAATGCGGATGCCGGGATTGTAGAAATGCAGGTTTTTGAAGATTTAACCGGAGCACAAATTGGCGATCAGGTAGAGTTTACCGGAAAACCTTTGTCTGTACTTCTTGGGCCGGGACTACTAACCAGTATTTGGGACGGACTTCAAAACCCGTTATACAAACTGGGAGAGCAAGATGCCTATTTGGTGCCCGGCATGAAAGCTCCGGCACTCGACGAAGAAATATTGTGGGATTTTACTCCTTCTGTATCTGTCGGAGACAGAGTAAGCGGTGGCGACACCATCGGTAAGGTTCCGGAAGGAAGATTGACACATCGTATTTTAGTTCCCTTCAATCTTGGGAAATGCGAAGTTGAAAGCATTATCGAAAAAAGCGAGGTAAATATTACTGAAACGGTTGCTGTTATTTCTGATAATCAAAACGTAAAACACGAGTTAAAACTGGCATTCCGATGGGCGGTGAAATCTCCTATCCCATTTAAAGAACGTGCCATTCCAAGCAAAACAATTTCTACAGGAGTGCGTGTTATCGATTTGCTTGCACCCGTTGGTTATGGAGGAACGGTTGGAAACCCCGGTCCTTTTGGTGCGGGAAAAACCGTTTTGCAGCACTCGTTGTGTAAATATGCTTTAGCCGATATTATTATTATGGCAGCTTGTGGCGAACGCGCTGGCGAAGCTGTAGAGGTGTTTAAAGACTTTGCAGAACTGGAAGACCCATCAACCGGCGACTCGCTGATGAACAGGATGTGTATTTTCGGAAATACCAGTTCGATGCCTGTTGCAGCGCGGGAGGCCAGCGTGTTTATCGCACTAACTGTTGGTGAATATTACCGTTATCAGGGCTACAATGTGGTGCTTCTGGCGGATTCTACTTCGCGTTGGGCACAAGCACTGCGTGAGCGTAGTGGTCGTCAGGGTGATATTCCTGGTCCCGAGGCATTCCCGATGGACATCCCGGATCAGATTAAGGGAATGTATCAGCGTGCCGGTGCCGATCGGGGTACAGGAGGTTCGCTAACCTTTATCGGAACAGTATCGCCTGCAGGTGGTAACTTCCAGGAGCCGGTAACCCAGGCAACAATGGATGCAACCGGTGGTTTTTGGGGCTTATCGCAAGACCGTGCCGATGCAAAAAAATATCCGGCAATCGATCCCCTCTCCTATACTTCATCGGTGTACGACAGTTTTATTTCGTGGGACGACCGCAATAAAATGTTACAAACGCTATACGAAGCAAATGGTATCGATCAAACCATTAGTACTATCGGTCTGAAAAAAGTGCCGATTGAGAAATACATTCTGTTTCAAAAAGGGCTTACAATTGATTTCTGTGTAATGCAGCAAAATGCTTTCCACAAACTGGATGCTTGTACCCGACCTGAACGACTGATTGTTATCAATGAAGCCGTTCAAAAACTTATTGATAGTACCATCGATTTTGCTCAGGATGATATGGAAGATGAAGAAGTAAAAGAAATGGTAAAAGCAAAATTTGATGAATTGCGCCAGTGGTGGAAAGACTGGAACACTTCGGCTCAAAGCATCGATGAGATGGCCGTTCTACCGGAAACTGTTGAACAATTTATTTTACAAGGAGAGTACACACTATGATGATACGAAAAGAAATAAATAGAATTAGCGAAGTTGGGAAAGCTCTGATTTCGGTTGAAGGAAATCCGGGTGTGGCACTCAACCACGTGGTAGAATTGCTGGAAGCCGGAACCAACCAAAGTCTTTCGTTTGCCAAAGCAATTAATATTACTGAGGACTCAACGCGTTTTCAGGTGTTTAACGGAACGCAGGGATTGAGCACACAAACAAAAATACGCATGCACGAGGTGCCTCTAACTGCAGGCTTCTCTTACAATATGCTTGGCCGTAGTTTTGATGGAATTGGAGATGTAGCTGACGGAGGTCCTGAAATTATTTTTGAAAAACAAATTTCAACACGATTAGATACTTTAAACCCGACAGTTCGTTTGGTTCCCAAGCAACCACTGTGGACTGGTATTCCGATGATCGATGTTTTTAATACGCTTGTAAAATCGCAAAAGATTCCAATTTTTGCCGGTCCTACCGAACCATACAACCGACTGCTTTCGCAGATTGCACAGGGTGCACAGGCCGATGTAATTATTTTTGCCGGTATTGGTTTGAAATTCGACGAGTACCACTACTTCAAAGAACAACTTTCGCAATCAGGAAATATCGATAAAACGATAATGTTTACACACCTTGCCGGCGACTCGCAGATTAAAGGATTAATGTTACCCGATGTGGCATTAAGTGTTTCGCGCGAATTTGCTGACCAAGGAAAAGACGTATTGGTTCTGCTTACCGACATGACCAACTGGTCGAATATTTTGCGTAACGTGGCAAACTACCAGGATCAGATTCCTTCGTTACAGGGTTATCCGGGTTCGTTATATTCAGAATTGGCCAGACGTTACGAAGTTGCTGCCGACATTGAAGGAGCAGGTTCGATAACCATTATCGGGGCAACAACGCTCGAATCGCTTGAAGATCCGGTTCCGGATAATACCGGTTATATTACCGAGGGACAATTTTTCCTCGAAAATGGCAAGTTGAAACTGGCACGTTCACTATCACGTTTAAAACAGCAAGTAAATGACAATACCCGAGACGACCACCGCCCTATCATGACGGTGATGGCATCGTTGCTCGCCGACGCAGAAAAAGCTTACGAAGCAGCCGAAGTTGGTGCTGCTAACGATACATTCTCGCAAAAATTACTGCGTTACCGTGAGGATTTTATTGCGAATATGGAGGAGCCATTTGGCGAACCAATCGAGCTGGAAGCCGCATTAGACAAATGCTGGGATATTTTAAAACGACATTTTGAGCCAACTGAAACCGGGTTGAGTAAAAAACTGATCGAACAATATTGGAACTAACCACTAATCAGAAAAAGAGATGACACAAAATAGAGAAAACCTGGAAGGAATTGTTTCCAAACTAAAAGAACAAGGAGTTAATGCCGGCGAAGCTGAGAAACAACGTATAATTGAAAGTGCGAAGCAAGAAGCTGAAAAACTGATTGCTGATGCAAAAGCTACGAGTAAAAAGATTGTTGAAGAGGCTAATGCAAAAGCTTCACAAGCAGAGAAGAATGCGCAAAAAGCAATTGCACAGGCTTCGCGCGACATGATTGAAGCCACTAAAATTGCCATTTTAAATCATTTAAAACTGGTATTTGGAAAAGAATGTAAAACTCTATTCCAGCAAGAGGAATATCTGAAAGAACTGCTTAAAGTTGTTATTGACTCAATTTCAGGAAAGAAATCGATAAAAGTTCCACCGGAGTTATTAAAAGAGATGGAAGCTTTCATTCTTAAAGAATCGCTTCAGGAAGAAGTAACATTAAAGCCACTTTCAGCAAGTAAAGCCAAAATAAAAATAAAATCTACCGACAAAGAAGGCATCAGCTTCGTAGTCAGCTCGAAAGAAATTGAGGCAGGCCTATTTTCCTTACTGAATAAAGATTTGGTTGAAAGGATTACTAAAAATCAGGAGGATTAAATATGTCAAACATGGTTTATCTTATGACCAGTTTGCCATCGTTGTCTCTGGGAGAGGCGCCGCCGATTACAATTGATGAATTTAACGATGACGCAAAAAGCGAATTGTCTTCGCGACATTTCAAGGCGCTGCAATCGGTTGATATTCAAAAATTGGAAGCTAAGGTTGGTGTGAAAAGCATTTCCTCGTTGTTGGAAACGATAAAAGAAGATCTTTCAGAAGTCAGAACGGCCAAAGCACAAAGCCGTCAGGCAAAACCAGAACGTTTGCCGCTCAATGCGCTCAGAGGCAATCCTCTGGAGCGCGAAATGCAAATCATGCAGTGGCAATGGGAAGAACTGCAGGATATTGAGGCCGGCAAAACATTCACTTTAACCGAAGTTTTGGTGTATAAACTAAAACTTCAACTGGTTGAAAGATTGTATTCCTTCAACAAAGTTAAAGGAGCCGAAGTATTGGCATCGGTGGTAAATCCCGGGAAAAACAAGGAGGGGAAATAATGGCAGGTATAAAAATAAAATATACAAAAACTGAACGGGCCCGGCAGAAGAAAATTCTGAAGGTTTCGGAAAGGATGCTGCCCTTGTTTGAAGCGATGGAAAAATCGTTGATGGCAACTATAAATACCATTGCTGAGCGGATAGAGCAGATTCGCGAAGAGATTGAAAAAAACAGAAAAGCAGCAGAACCGTGGACTGCCGTAATGAGCGACTCGTGGGTAAACATTAATGAATACATTTCGGTGAATAAAATTATCACCAAAACCATTGATGTGGCCGGGGTTCGTGTTCAGCAGTTCGTTAAGGTTGACTTTAATGTAATGCCAATGAACGACGACACCCCTTTGTGGGTGGACGATGCTATTGAACTGATGCAGGAGCAATTGCAACTACTTGCTGAGATAGAAGTTTTGAAAGAACAAATCGAGCTTTTGGAAGAAGAGCTACTTGATGTTCGCGCACGGGTAAAACTTTTTGAAAATCGTCGTATTCCGAATGCAAAACTGGCTATCCGGAAAATTGGACAAAAGTTGCAAGACGACGAGCGCTTGACAATTGCAACGGCAAAAGTGGTAAAAACAAGCAAACAAATGGAGGGCAAACTATGATAGCAGAAATGAAGAAACTGATGCTGTTTATGCCCGACTCTGCAGTTGATATTGATGCCGAACTAACGGCTTTGGGAGAACTCGGAGTAATACACATTGCACCATTGCAAGCGGCCAAAGATGAGTCTATTGAACGGGTTGATGCAAGAATAAAGCAACTACGACAGGCGATTTCCGTTCTTGACGGCTACGATGATGCAGAACACACCGGTGCTAAAAATGATGAGATTACCGATTACTCGACATTGGAAAGAGGTGCGGTTTTTCTCATGGAAAAGGTACTGGATGCTGAACATCATCGCCAGGAACTGGAAAATATAAAACTCAATTTAACAAGCGATATTACATGGTTTCAGAATTGGGGAAATATTACGCTAAAAGATATAAAAGACCTTAACCAAAAGGGAATCTGGATAAAAACCTATCTGCTCGACGACAAAGAATTAAAGAAAATTTCTGATCGTGAGGATATCCAGGTAGTAGGCAAATTAAACGACTTAAACCAGGTTATTTTATTAACCAGGGATGCTGACGAACGACTTCTGGATTTGGAGGAACTTCCTTTTCCACAGAACGAGTTTGAAAATGCAAAAGAGTTATTAATTGTAACTAATAACGATCTGGAAAGTAACAAAGAGTTTTTACTGGAGTTACATAAACAGAAAGCGGTATTACTGGATGGACTAAAAGAAAGATTACGACGTTTTAATGTTCGTAATATACAATTTGAAGGTTTATCTGTTGACAAGCAAGTGCGTTTTTGGAAAGGTTTTATTCCGATAGATTATGTCGACAAGTTTGTTGAAACAGCAGAAGAACGCCATTGGGGATATGTTATCGAAGATCCCCTACCGGAAGAAATGGAAGAGGTTCCTACCCTGGTTCGAACACCAAAATGGGCTCAGCGAATTCAACCTGTAATGGATTTTATGGGACTTGTTCCGGGCTACAAAGAAATGGATGTCTCCAGGGTGTTTATGGTATTTTTTACTTTTTTTACGGGAATTCTAGTTGGAGATGCCGGCTATGGCTTGGTATTCTTGTTAATGACTTTCCTGGTTCACCGAAAGAAAAAATTTGCCAGGCAGATTGAGTTTGGTCTTATTTACACGCTTTCATTGTCCATTTTGTTTTGGGGAGTGCTTACTGGAACTTATTTCGGGTCGGAAGCAATTGCTGAACTTCCAATACTGCGCAGCTTAAAAATTGAGGCACTAGCCAGCTTTGGTGGCGACAACCTTGTTATACAAAAAATTATGTTCCTGATTGGTGCGGTTCATCTTACTGTTGGACACCTGCAGGTAGCATGGAAATTTAATAACAGCGTAAGAGCTATTGCCCAGTTCGGATGGATAGCAATTATTTGGGGATTGTTCCTGATTGTAAACCAAATGGTACTGGGAATAGAAGCTCCGTCAATTATGCTTTGGCTGTTTGTTGGAGGAGCGGTACTGGTGGCCTTGTTTTCCAAGCCGGGAACAAGCTTTTTTAAAGGCATGCTTTCATCTATAGGAAATCTGCCACTAAGTGTAATTAATGGTTTTTCCGACATTATTTCGTACATCCGACTTTATGCGGTTGGCTTGTCAACCGTATTAATGGCGGCAAGTTTTAATCAAATGGCTATTGGCGATGGTATTACAACCGTGGCTTCCGGAATTGGTGCTATACTGGTTCTAATACTCGGACACGGATTAAATATGATTTTGGCGGCTATGGCTGTGCTGGTTCACGGTGTACGATTAAACATGCTCGAATATGCCGGTCATGCGGAAGTTGAGTTTTCAGGAAATGAATATAAACCCTTCAATTTGAAGGACAACAAACAATAAAATCTTTAAAATAGTATAGAAATGACTTTAACAACAATTTTAGCAACAACAGTTACAGGCTTTGGCGGACACGCCATTGCGCTGGGAATTGCAGGTGTCGGTTCAGCTATCGGAACCGGTATTGCAGGAATGGGAGCTGTAGGGCTCTGGAAACAATCAATCAGAGATAAGAAAAAACTTCCTTCGTTGGCTCTTGTAATGGTTGGTATGCCTTTAAGCCAGGTTATTTACGGGATGATTTTTATGAACTCTATGATTAGAGCAAACTTAAATCCCGACAGTTACACCAACCAAATGATTTGGGCCTTTTTTGTTGGTATTGCCATTGCAGCCTCTGCCATTATGCAAGGGAAAGTTGGCGCTGCTGCTTGTGCGAACTTAGCAGTAGATTCGAAACAAGGCTCGGGAATGTACATTGCCGCAATGGGTATTATTGAAACGGTTGCACTTCTTGCCATGGTATTTGGTATGGGAGGCATTCCGGGGGCTTAATAAGCAAAGATCAACTTTCAAAAAAATGAGGCTGTCTAAAAAGAAGCAACAACGTCATTCTGAATTTATTTTCAGAATCTGGTATTATTGAATTCTATAGCCAAAAAGATTCTGAATCAGTTCCGGATGACGAAGCAAGAACTTTTTAGGTAGCCTCTTTAAACCCAAATTGTAATTACAATTGAATATCTTTATCAAAGAAATCATTGAATTTACTAAATGAGTTTAAAAATATTATTCCGGGGAAAAGTATTATTAGCAACCATTGTTTTTACGGTAATTACCTTTACCGGAATTATTTATACCTCCATAAAGAGTTTACAACTCGACCACGAACATCTTTCATTTCTTGAACTTTCGAAAAACATTGAGCTTGAAATAGCTCAAGCCAGGATACTTTTCAATGAATATTTCTTGTTTAACGACAGCTCTAATGAAGCATCTTTGTTGGGCTGTTTCATAAGCGCCAACGAACACCTCTCCTCACTGGACTCTCTTATTGAAGTAAAATATAAAAGAACTCCCGAATCCGCTCTTCAGGAATCGCTTGAATCCGTTTCTATTCAGGTAGAAAAATTAGAAAAAATGGTATCTAATGCTTTACAAAACAATGCACAAGAATTTGATGAAGCAATATTAAACAACTACCGCGATTTTCAGCTTGCGTATCAGGATTTACACAAAAGAATTGATTATTATATCCTTCAGGAAAATATTAAGTTTAAAAGAAAAGTATTTATCCTTGTTCTTTTAACCTTTTTCCTTTTGATGACATGCATATTTTTAATCTACCGAATAATCGGTTCATATAATGCAATAGAGAAACAACAGGCAATCAGATCTCTTGAAATAGAATACAAAGAACGTAAAAGAATAGCAGCCGATTTGCATGACGGACTAGGGTCAATTCTGTCGGGGATTGCCCTTTTTACAAAATTGATTGAGAAAGATTGTAAAGACATGGCTGAAAATAAAAGTTTGATTCAGGTAAAAGAGTTATCAGGAATAGCATTGGAAAACCTGGAGGCAATTATAAACAACCTGAATCCATCAACTTTAAACAAATACGGATTAATAAAATCGTTAGAGATAGTATGCGATAAAATAAATGAAATTGGGGAAGTAGCTTGCGTGGTTAATACAACTGTTCCGGATATAAAATTGGCCTCGAATATTGAATTAAATGTCTTTCGTATTTGTAGTGAGTTGATTAACAATACGCTGAAACATGCTGAAGCATCAGAATTAAACATCGATATTCAACAAATAAAAAATACGGTAATTGTATTGTATCGAGATAATGGAAAAGGGTTTGATCCTGAAATTATTAACACATCTGATGAAGAAAAAATGGGATTGGGAAATATTATCAATCGTATTGAATCACTTGGCGGAAAGTATGAAATTAATACAGGAGAAGGAAAGGGTGTAGAAATTACGCTAAGTTTCAATCTTTAATACAGAAGCATGAAAAAAACAACCATAATTATTGTTGATGACCATAAGATTTTCAGAGATGGTTTGATGATGTTACTCGATAATTTCGATTTTGTTTCGGTTGTAGGCCAGGCAGCAAATGGCGAAGAATTCCTGGAACTGATTGAAGACGTCACTCCTGATATCGTTTTAATGGATATTAATATGCCAAAGATGAACGGCATTGAAGCAACAAAACTAGCTTTGGAAAAATATCCGGAGATAAAAGTAATCGCCCTGACTTCTTTTGCTGACGATGAATATATTGAGCAAATGATATCAGCCGGAGTGGAAGGCTACATGCTAAAACGCTCCGACATTGAAGATTTTGAAAAAGCGATAAAGAAAGTGGCGAAAGGTGGAAGCTATTTCTCTTCTGAAATTATTAAAGTAATATCCCGTAATTTGTACAAGGATAAGGAGCGAAGGGCAAGTGAGCAAATTCTCTCGGAATTCACTTCGCGCGAAAAAGAGATTTTAAACCTAATCTGTAAAGGGCTAAACAATGAACAAATTGCCGAACTCATTCATTTAAGCCCAAAAACAATAGAAAAACACAAAAGCAATCTCTTTCATAAAACCGAGACTTTCAATACCGTTAACCTTGTAATTTATGCGTTTAAAAATCAGCTAATTTCGCTGTAGCAGGCATTGGAGATCCAGAGTCTTTTCTTTAATCAAAGAAAATAAAAGCCTATAAGTTGTTTTACTTTTGAGGGCCTAAAGTTTCCTTAGATGAACCCGAATATGGATTATAATAATTTAGATCTTCTTTATCGTACACTATAAATAGCTTCTTTAAACGTTGCTCGAAATCGTTATAATTTTTGTTTTTTTCGTTCGTCCATGAAGATTCCGCCAACGCGGCAATTCTTGGGAAAACCATAAATTCTAACCTCGTAGGATTATGAATTGTTTCAGTCCAAAGATTGGCCTGGATACCGACAATATTTTTGTTTGAAATGGCTTTTGCTGGCATAAACTCTTCCGAAGGGAAACTGTACACACTTTCAATCGGAGCAAAGCGACCAGCCCATTTTCGCCCTGAAATATGGCTCTCATGTTGCACAAAGTCAAAATATAAAGGAATCCGGGGGCATGCAACTACTTTGTATCCTTTGTTCAATGCTTCCTCTAAAATTTTCGGTTTATCATGTCGCCACCACATAATCAAACTCGTTTCAGAATTTACACCCGATGCAACCAACTCATCCCAGCCCATCAACGTTTTTCCCATTGCTAAAATTGAATCGGCCATTTGGTGCAGAAAGTAATGTTCAACATCGCGCATATCTTTCAAACCTTCTTTTTGCACCAAGCGCTTAACATCCGGTAGTGTTGGCCACTGATGATTTCCAAAGCTTACTTCGTCTCCACCTATATGAATGTATTTTGAAGGAAAAAGCGTAGTTAGTTCTTTTAATATGTTAGTCAAGAAAGTATAGGTTTCGGGCTTACCTGGATTAAATGTAAAATCCGGGTACTTTTCCGATCCTCCGCCGCTGAATTCGGGATATGCTTTTACCGCAGCCGTAGCATGTCCGGGCATATCTATCTCGGGGATAATCTCGATAAAGCGATCTGACGCATATGCTACAATCTCTTTTATCTCCTCCTGCGTGTAATATTTTGCCGGTGCGTTGGGATCAGAGTTATCGCCCTTCCCTCCTATTTCCGTTAACAAAGGATATTTCTTTGTTTCAATTCTCCAGCCTTGGGCGTCTGTTAAATGCCAGTGAAACTTATTGAGTTTCAGCAACGCCATTTGATCCAACAGCTTTCTAACTTCATCAACACCAAAAAAGTGTCGTGATTCATCCAACATCAAACCTCTCCACAAATACCGGGGCTGATCTTCAATTGTCTGGCATTTTAGCTCCTTATCTTCACCACAGAATGTGATGAGTTGAATTAAAGACTGTAGTCCGTAATAACAGCCTTGTTTTCCAGACGCTTCGATAGTAATGTTTTTATCGGTAATAATAAGCCGGTAAGCTTCCGCGTGTTTTATTTTGGAATCTCTCACCAGCGAAATTTCTGCATTCTGGGTTTCTGTAACATTAATTTCGGCAAACCTTTCAGCAGAAGCTGCAAATCCTGAGATCAAAGATTCGAATGATGCATCATTACTACTTATTGATAGCATATTAGAGAAAGAGAAAGTGCCTTGATTCAGATTAATCTGATTGGGTTTTGGTATAATCGACTGTCCAAAAGTTAGTACACTCATGATCAAAAAACACACAAATAAAAATGCTTTTTGAAATGAGAATGAGTCTTTTATTGTATCCATTGTAATATGCTTTAATCGACTAAAGATAGTCGCCTTTCAATTCAACATAAACCTAGTGAAAATTTCCATGAGAAAAAGATTAAAACCTTAGCAAAGAATTACCTCAACAAACAAAAAAAGCCCGCTGTTACCAGCGAGCTTCATATGTAGTTTCACCTAAAAATATAGTCTTTATTTTACTTTTTCTACGATAGCTTTGAACGCGTCAGGTTGGTTCATAGCCAAATCGGCCAATACTTTCCTGTTGATTTCAATATCGTTCTTTTTCAACAATCCCATGAATTGTGAATACGACATTCCTTCAAGGCGAGTCGCAGCGTTAATGCGTTGGATCCACAATCCACGGAATGTTCTTTTTTTCGCTTTTCTGTCGCGGTAAGCATACTGTTGACCTTTTTCCCAGGTATTCTTCGCTACCGTCCACACATTTTTACGCGACCCGAAATAACCTTTAGTTTTTTTCAGTAATTTCTTTCTCCGGGCACGTGATGCTACATGATTTACACTTCTTGGCATACTTTTTACTTTTTTGATAATCGGCGCTCCCGATAAATCGAGATACTTTAAAGCACAATCATCTGGTTAATAACTCTTTTAGCTTTCGCTTAAAAAGGATTTAACAAAGTTATCCGGCTTTCGACGGATTACTTCATGCACAACAAAAGTTTTACGTTGCTTTCATTTGTCTTATCGATTGTTGTCCAATAAGTCAAATTACGCTTACGCTTTGTACTTTTTTTAGTCAGAATATGACTTTTGTAGGCGTGCTTCCTTTTAATTTTACCACTTCCGGTCAATCTAAAACGTTTTTTAGCTCCGGAATTCGTTTTCATTTTTGGCATAATTCCTACTTAATTAAATGTTATCAAAGAACTATATATTTATGCCGGAGATAATACCTCCAACACAAGAAACAGCCCGGTTAAGAGCTTATTTCTTTTTAGGTGAAATAAACATCGTCATTCGTTTGCCTTCCAGTTTCGGCATTTGTTCAACACTTCCGAGCTCTTCTAATTCGGTTGCCAAACGAAGCAACAAAATTTCGCCTTGCTCTTTAAACAGGATCGACCGGCCTTTAAAAAATACGAACGCTTTTACTTTTGCGCCTTCTTTCAAGAACTTCTCAGCATGACGTAATTTAAACAGATAATCATGCTCGTCGGTCTGAGGACCAAATCGAATTTCTTTTACCACAATTTTGGTGGCTTTGGCCTTCATTTCTTTTTGTTTCTTTTTCTGCTGATAAAGAAACTTCGAATAATCAATAATTTTACAAACTGGCGGATCGGCATTTGGTGATATTTCCACCAAATCCAACGTCAATTCTTCTGCCAAGCTCAGAGCTTCTCGAAGCGGATACACACCGGGGTTTTCGATATTATCACCTACTAGCCGAACCTGTGGTACTCTGATCTTCTGATTAATCCTATGTTGCGGTTCCTGTTCTCTTCTCGGTTGAAATTTTCTGGGACCTCTTCTTTTAATAGCTATTTTACGTTCCTCCTTAGTTAGTTATACAATCCTGATAGTTGCTCTCTTACTTCATTTTCAATGAATTCCGAGAATTCACTGATTGTCATTGAACCTTTATCTCCTTCTCCCTGACGACGAACAGAAACTGTTTCAGATTCTGCTTCTTTTTCGCCAACGATCAGCAGGTAAGGCACTCGTTTCAATTCATTATCGCGTATCTTCCTACCAATCTTCTCGTTACGGTCATCAACGACGGTGCGAATATCGGAATTATTTAGTAATTCTGAAACTTTTTTAGCATAATCGTTATACTTTTCACTGATTGGTAAAACGACTGCCTGTTCTGGCGTTAACCACAATGGGAATTTACCGGCGGTATGCTCAATTAACACAGCCACAAAGCGTTCCATCGAGCCAAAAGGTGCACGGTGAATCATTACCGGACGGTGACGGTTATCGTCTGATCCGATATACTCCAATTCGAAACGCTCAGGAAGGTTATAATCAACCTGAACAGTACCCAACTGCCAGCTTCTTCCAAGTGCATCTTTTATCATGAAATCTAGCTTAGGACCATAAAAAGCAGCTTCACCTAATTCGGTTACGGTATTCAATCCTTTTTCTTCGCAAGCTTCAATAATTGCACGCTCTGCTTTATCCCAATTTTCCGGCGAACCGATGTATTTTTCCGGTTTATCCGGATCGCGTAACGAAATCTGGGCAGTGTAGTTTTCAAAACTCAGGGCTTTGAAAATGATAAAAATAATATCGATTACTTTTTTGAATTCGTCTTTAACCTGATCCGGGCGACAGAAAAGGTGAGCATCATCCTGGGTAAAACCTCGAACACGTGTTAACCCATGCAATTCTCCACTCATTTCGTAACGATAAACAGTGCCAAACTCGGCCATACGCACCGGAAGGTCCTTGTACGAACGAGGCCAAGCCTTGTAAATCTCGCAGTGGTGCGGACAGTTCATCGGCTTCAATAAGTACTCCTCTCCTTCTGCCGGTGTTGTTATCGGCTGGAAGGAGTCTTTTCCGTACTTCTGAAAGTGACCGGAAGTTTTGTACAACTTTACATCACCAATATGTGGAGTAATCACCTGCTCGTATCCATATTTTTTCTGAACCTTTTTCAGGAACGATTCCAGCTGCTCGCGCAATTGTGCTCCTTTCGGAAGCCACAACGGAAGTCCCTGCCCTACGTTTTCAGAAAAAGCAAAAAGCTGCATTTCTTTCCCAATCTTTCTATGGTCACGCTTTTTGGCTTCTTCCAACATTACCAGGTACTCTTCCAGCATCTTTTGTTTTGGAAAAGTAACACCGTAAATACGTGTCAGCATTTTGTTGTGTTCATCGCCGCGCCAGTATGCACCGGCAATGGAAGTCAACTTAATTGCTTTGATATAACTGGTATTCGGCAAGTGCGGTCCACGACATAAATCGGTGAAATTGCCTTGTTTGTAAAGGGTAATTGTACCGTCTTCCAATTCGCTTATCAACTCCTGCTTTAACTCGTCATCTTTTTTTGTGAAAAGATTCATTGCCTCGTCTTTCGAAATATCTTCCCGTACAATTTCATTTTTCTGACGAGCCAGTTCAAGCATCTTCTGCTCAATTTTCTGTAGATCTTTTTCCGAAATCACCTTTCCTTCAGGTAAATCTACATCATAGTAAAAACCGGTATCTACAGTTGGTCCAATACCAAACTTTGTTCCCGGATAAAAAGACTCAACAGCCTCGGCCATTAAGTGTGCTGAAGAATGCCAGAATGTTTCTTTTCCTTCCCTATCTTCCCAAGTGTTCAATTTAATCTTTGCATCATGGTCAATTTTACGCGTCAAGTCCCAAACTTCGCCATCTACAGTTATCGACAAAACATCTTTTGCCAAACGATTTGAAATTGACTTTGCGATATCCAAGCCACTAATGGCTTCATCATATTCGCGAACACTATTGTCGGGAAGTGTTATGTTAATCATTTTATCTTTATTTTCAATTCGCAATTACCTTCGCGCGTATTCTCTGCTTAATTACAACGAATTAAATCACGAACAATTTTGTTATTCAATACTCACACTAAAAAAGTGGGCACAAAGATAATGAATCCGTTGATATTTCAATAGTCCATGTGTTTTGATAACAAATATTTTAACCAATTTTTCAACAGCAACGGTTTGATAACATAAATACGAGTTTAGTAATTATCTTGACGTACAATATCCCTCACTAATAATCAAACCTAACAGGCCAATAAGACTTTCGATTCAAAATTAAAATGATATTATTTCTTTTATTTTAATTATAAATATTGAAATATAATTACAATACATTACAATACTGTCATCTAAAATGTTTTTATTTATGCTTTAGTTAGAGATTTTAGAAACAGCTACAATGAATTTCAAGAAAGCCAGCCAGTGTGATTCTCTGGAAGAATTGCGCGGTGAGATTGATAAAATTGATTACGAGATTATCCAGCTTTTATCGGAGCGAATGAAGTATGTTGAGGCGGTGGTTGATTTTAAATCAAATGAAGAGCATTATTGCATCAGAGCGAAAAGAACGGGTTCTAAAAGAGCGTGCGGCATGGGCTTAGAAAAATGGTCTGGAGCCGGAGGTGTTTCGGAAGATCTATTCCATGTTTATCGAAAGTAAAATTCATTATGAATGATGTTATTAAGCGGATCTGACAGATAAAAGAGTACTTAATTAAGATGATTTTGTTGCTTTTATGAAAGAGATGCACGACTACGAGTTAACTAGAATAAATAATTGATTTTTTTGCAAAAAAGCGAACGTCTTCCAAATTTTGGAGGGCGTTTTTTGTTACACCAGCCAAATCGTAGAGATTTCAATTGTATCAAAATAAATCACAGCACATTACATCTAGTTTATATATTTTTTCATTCCGTTAATAATAATTTTATATCTTTCTTTCGGATTTATTTAAAACCTCTTAAATCTATTTTTAATGATGACGCGAATTATTGTTTTTATATTGATATTTTCCCCCTTAGCTCTTTGGTCTCAAATTACTAGTGATCAAACCGAAGACAAGTCTTCAAAATTAAATAATGAGGACAAATCGCTAGTAAAAATTATTGTACCTGGCAGTCCGCGCCCAAAAAGCTACTCTGAAAAATCAGCATCTGTAATAAATGCTACTATATTAATAAGCGATGTTCCTGCCTTAAACTGGTGCTATGGTTGCGTTCCTACTGCCGCAGCAATGTTAGCCGGATATTATGACAGAAATGGCTATGATAACATATATACAGGCTCGGTAAATGGCGGAGTTTTCCCTTTAACAAACTCAGCCTGGGGATATGGAGAATGCCCACTAAGTGCGACACATATGGGGATTGAAGGGCTTTCTACTTATGGTCATGTCGACGATTACTACCAAACAGAAAATGCAGAAGGAGACCCATATATTGACGCAGGAAGAGCTGTACATACCGATAACTGCATAGCAGACTATATGAAAACGAGCCAGTGGGAGACCTTTGAAAACGTAGACGGAGCTACAACAATGTATTTTTGGGGGAATGGCTCTCCATTGGAATCGGATCATACTGGCGATGGAGGACTGGGATTGCATCAGTTTTTTGAAGCAAAAGGATACAATGTAATTAAGCGTTTTAATCAGTTTATTCTCGGTCATGAAGGCACAACCACAGGTTTTAGCTTTGATGATTTTAAAGTTGAGATAGACAATAATCGTCCGGTGCTGATCCACATAGAAGGACATTCTATGCTTGGATTGGGTTATGACGATGATAGCCAAACTATCTATTTTCATAATACCTGGGATTTTAATTTACATTCTATGACATGGGGAGGCATATACGAAGGCATGAAACATTATGCCGTAACCGTACTTCAGCTTGAAGACAAAAACACTCCAGTCAATGTATCTGTCTCTATTGCAAACAACAACTACACCTACGACGGTGCGCCAAAGCAAGTTTCTATTAGCACTACCCCTTCGGGCATTGCATATTCTGTTGCCTATTTTAACGAATCAGGCATAAGGAACTATTCCCCAACTAATGCAGGAGTTTATGATGTTGTAGTAACCATTACCGAACCTGGCTATACCGATCAAGGGCCGTTTTATGGTAGTTTAACAATCAATAAAAAGACACTAACGGTAAGACCTGATAATAAAGTAATTAATTATGGAGATAATGAACCTGAATACACAATTAACTACAGTGGTTTTGTGACTGGAGAAACAGAGTCGAGCCTCTCAAACCCTCCCAGCGCCTATGTGTCAGGAGGCTGGCCATTGCCACCGGGAAACTATACTATTCGGATGAATGCAGGGGATGACGAAAACTACAGCTTCAGCTATCGAACAGGTATACTGACGGTTAATCCAATTTCCGTAAATAATGTTGATTTCGTTATTCCGCCGAATATGGAATATGATGGGAATAATAAATACCCGATTGTAAACATTGACCCGGATGGAGTTAATTACAGTATCGCATATCTGCTTAACGAAAATATCGTCTCCTCCACTAAAAATGCAGGAACATACACCTGCAAAGTAACAATAAACGAAGTAGGTTATAAAAATGATCAGTTTGAGGCTACAATGATTGTGGATAAAGCTCCTTTATTGGCAATCGTTACTGATACTACAATTGTTTATGGAGAAGCCGAACCCGAGTACAATACACATTTTTCCGGCTTTGTAAACGACGAGAATACCACGGTACTAGATATAATTCCTTCAGCTTATATCAATGAGAGCTGGCCGGTGCTACCGGGAACATACGAAATTCGGCTTTCAAATGAAATCGATAATAATTATTCAATCTATACCCAAAATGGTCTACTAACAGTCGTTCCGAACCGTATTGACACTGTTTTTTTTAGTGATCTTAATTATATCTACGACGGCAACAGTCATCAAGCTACTATTATTCCAAATTCTCAAGAAATCGCCTTCAAAACAAGATATATAAATTCCGATGGTGTTGAGGTAGAAGTTGTTAAGGATGCCGGTCTATATCAAGTTGAAGCAATTATTACAGAGCCGGGGTATATTCAAGATACTTTCTCCACTAGTTTGACAATTAATAAAAAGATGCTGGAAATTACCGTTTCAGATGTGATTGCAGAGTATGGACAGGAAGAACCTGTATTTAATGTTGAGTATTCAGGTTTTATTAACGGGGAAAATCTGGCTGATATCGATACTATTCCGCAAGCAGGAATTAACGGCAGCTGGCCATTGTTGCCAGGAAGCTATGAAATAATGCTTTTCGGGGGAGCGGATAATAACTATGACTTTAGTTATTCGAATGGGGAGTTAACTGTTATAAACAGTGAAGCTTTTATTGTTGTTTCGGATACAATTGTAACATATAATGGTTCCCAAAGACAAGTAACAGTAGCAACAATTCCAAATAAATTAGAATATGAAGTTGTTTATTTTGATTCAACACATACTGCTATCGATCTACCAATAAACGCAGGCAAATATGAGGTAGAAGTTACATCTTCTGAGAGTGGCTACGATAATGTTACCATACAAACATCGCTAACTATAAATAAAGCAGAACTTACAATTGCGGCAAAAAACGACACAATCACTTATGGCGATTCATTGCCGGATCTGGATTACTCCATTTCTGGTTTTATGGCTGACGATGAAGAACATGTGCTAGATACTTTACCAAACCTTCAAATCGATACAGAATCGCCTCTACTTCCAGGTTCATACACAATCCTTGTTTCAGGCGCACAATCCAGAAATTACTCGTTTAATTACCATAACGGAACTTTAGTTGTTAAACCATTGGAGGTTTTATCGCTAACAGTTAACGACACTTTTTTTTACTATAACAATGAACATCAAAACATTACAGTAGTTACAAATCCTGCAGAAATTAGCAAAGAAATAATCTATTATAATTCGGACGGCGATGAAATAACCGCTCCGATTGACGCAGGTCAATATAAATATGTTGTAAGTATTACAGAACAAGGATATAGTCCTGATTCTTTAGTTGGAAATATTTTTATTGAAAAAGCAAATCTTCAAATAACAGCAGATACAACAATAATTACTTATGGCGATAGTATTCCTCATATTCAATTTAATTATAACGGATTTAGAGGAGAAGACACTACAACTGTTCTGGATAGTCTTCCAAGTCTTGATGAAATAAAAGGTTGGCCGTGGAATTCAGGGATCTACTCCTTGAAAGTTTCAGAAACAGGCGCATCAAATTATAACATCACATGTGATAATGTTACTTTGATAATAAAACCAGCAGAACTCGTTATTTCTCCTAATGATACAACAATCAATTATGGAGACACTGTTCCAGACTTTGAGTATTCGATTTACGGATATAAATATGATGAAGATCCATCTGTTTTGACCTCTCTCCCTTCAATATTCACCGATTCTATCCCTGTTAATCCCGGACAATATGTTTTGTATGCAACAGGTGCTGACGCTTTAAATTATACTTTTTCATACCAAACTGGCATCTTAACGATAGCTCCTATAGGTGAAGCTGCAATTGTAATTTCAGATACAGTTTTAACATACGATGGCAAAACTCACGAACTGAATGCAATTGTATCTCCATCAGAACTAAACCATCAAATAACCTATTCTGATACACCAATAAATGCAGGCGAATATCACGTGACTGCGACTGTTACAGAGCCGGGATACCTTGCAGTTACTGATTCTGCGACTATAATCATCAAAAAAGCGAATTTGACAGTAACAGTGAAAGATACTTCAATTTTAACAGGTGAAGAAATTCCAGATTTTGAGTTTAGCATCTCAGGATTTGTAAATAGCGAAACGATAGAAGTCATCGATCATTTGCCAATATTCTCGACATACGATAGTTTGCTCGTTGATGCAGGAAGTTATCCAATTATATTCTCGGGAGCTTCAGACGAAAATTACTCTTTTTCATACAACAACGGCATGCTCACTTTGATACAAAGTTATTTGATAAAATTTTATGGCAGCGAAAACGGGAAAATATCAGAAAGTGAAAATGATTTACCTACAGATAGTTTGTGGCAAAGAGTGCCCGCGTATGAAAATAGTACACTTATCTATGCAATTCCGAATCAAGGCTATGTTTTCGAGAATTGGAGCAATGGGAGCAGCGAAAATCCTTTGATGATAACAAATGCCAATAGAGATACGACTATTATCGCTAATTTTAGAATAATTACAGACATATCTCAATTTACTAATAATATTAAGTTTCAGGTTTACCCTAACCCAGGAAGCACTAATCAAAGTTTCAATATTGTGGTTGACTCTGATCAAACATCAGATAGAAAAATTGTTATCTCGGATGTATTGGGGCGTCGCATATCAGATATTGAACAAATCTCTGGAATATACCAACACGAAGAGTTACAACAAGGTATTTATTTTGTAACTCTTCTAATTGATGGGCTACCTAAAGAGACCCTGAAATTATTGATCAAGTAATATTATTATTTCTCCGAAGCAGCCAACCAACAGCTAATAATAGAAATTTTAACACGATGTTGCTTTCGCCTGTTAGAACTATTTTTACTTTTGTTATCATCCATAAAATTTAAAACACAATTTGCAATGAATAGATTTTTGGCACTTTTTATTGTCTGCATTATTTCAACTACTCTTACTGCACAAACATCGCAAAAAATTACTCTCGAAGATATTTTTGTGAAAGGCACTTTCCGTGCTCAGTCTGTTTACGGTTTGCGTTCGATGAACGATGGCACTCATTACACAACCATGGAAAACGGAAAACAAATTGTAAAATACAGTTACCAAACCGGAAATCAGGTTGAAGTACTTTTCGATATTTCTAAAGTTGAAGACGCTCCAATTTCGTCTTTTAGAAGTTATGAATTTAGTGACGATGAAAAACAAATATTACTGACAACAAACATTAAACCTATCTATCGCCATTCATACACCGCCGATCATTACATTTGGAATTCGGTAACCAAAAAATTCACTGCTCTTTCTGATGAAGGAGCTGAGCAACTGGCCACTTTCTCACCCAACGGAGAAAGAGTTGCCTACGTTCGTGACAATAATATTTTCATAAAAAACCTGCGCTTTGGAAGCACCAGCCAGGCCACTTTCGATGGAAAAAACAACGAAATTATTAATGGTGCTCCCGATTGGGTTTATGAAGAAGAGTTTGGCTTTAACAAAGCATTTTGGTGGTCGCCAAACAGCGAATTTGTTGCTTACCTAAAATTTGACGAACGCGAAGTTCCGGAGTTTACAATGCCGATATACGCAGGCATGGCACCAACACACGAAGCATACAAATTATATCCCGGCGAAGAAACTTTTAAATACCCGAAAGCAGGTGCAAAAAACTCCGTTGTGCAGGTGATAAGTTATGAAATTAAAACCAAAATGAGTATTCCGGTAGAAATTGGAGATGAAACTGACCAATATATACCACGCCTAAAATGGTCGCCAGACAACGACTTGGTTGTAATGCGTTTAAACCGGCTGCAAAACCAGATGGATATTTTGTATGCCAATCCATACACCGGCGAAACTCACGAAGTTATGACCGAAAAAAATAAACGCTACATTTCTGAAGACTTTCTGAATAACTTCACTTATCTCGACAATGGCAATTTTGTTGTAATGAGTGAACGCGATGGCTGGTCTCATTTGTATTTGTATGACAAGGAAGGTATTGAAATTGCACAACTAACAGAAGGAGAATTTGATGTAACCGATTTCTATGGTTACGATGCAAAAAAAGAGCTGTATTACTACCAGGCAGCAGCAGAATCTCCACTTCGCCGCGAAGTGTATTATGTCAGCCAGGATAAAGAAGAAAAAGGAGTCCTTTCCAAAATGGAGGGAACTAACCGTGCTGTTTTTAGCTCTAATTTCAGTTACTATATCAATTATTTCAGCAGCGCTAAGGTTCCAAATTACATTACACTTCATGAAACAAAAAAGAATGAGCAAATTCGCTTCCTTCAGGATAATACTGTTTTGAAAAACACCATAAAATCGATGAGCATTCCTCAAAAAGAATTCTTTTCGTTTAAAACTTCCGAAGGTATTGAATTAAACGGGTACATGATTAAACCTTCAGGCTTTGACTCTTCGAAAAAATACCCCGTTTTTATGACTCAATACAGTGGCCCCGACTCGCAAAGTGCAAGCGATTCATGGGGCGGTGTCAGCTGGAATGAATACCTTGCTCAGGAGGGATTTCTGGTAGTTTGCGTTGATCCACGCGGAACTGCAGCTCGTGGAGAAGATTTTAGAAAAGTAACTTACATGCAACTCGGCAAATATGAATCGGACGACCAGGTAGAAGCAGCCAAATATTTAACGACGTTGCCTTATGTAGATGCCAGCAATATTGCCATTTTCGGGTGGAGTTACGGTGGTTTTATGACACTGTTGAGCATGGAAAAAGGTGGCGAATTGTTTAAAGCTGGCATTGCAGTAGCACCAGTTACAAGTTGGCGCTTTTACGATTCCATTTACACCGAGCGTTACATGCGTACACCGCAGGTAAATCCTGATGGTTATGACGATAATTCTCCCTTGTCGCATGCAGAAGATATAAAAGGCCGCTTGTTAATCGTACACGGTTCTGCCGATGATAATGTGCATGCACAAAACACTTTTGAAATGACCGAAAAGATGGTTCAAGCCAGTGTACAATTCGATATGGCAATTTACACCAACAGAAACCACGGAATACGAGGTGGAAATACAACAATGCACCTCTACACCAAAATGACAAACTTTTTAAAAGACCAATTGCAATAAAACTAGCAGACGCTGCCTGATTTCTTCAAAAAAGCCATAATTTCATACACATTGAAATTTAACGTGGAAACATGATGAAGAAATTAGGCAGTTACTTTTTTCAGGGAGTGTTATTAGTCGCACCGATAGCAATTACCGTTTACATTTTATACGCTGTTTTTGTAAGGGTAGATGGCTGGTTGGTACATAACCTCGAGCCACTTATTGGGTTTTACATTCCGGGGCTGGGTATTTTAATCTTAGTGGTATCAATAACACTGCTCGGCTTTATTGGCCAAACGGCTTTTTTGCGGCCCATTAAAAGACTTGCCGGACAGCTTGTTAAACGCATCCCTTTACTAAACCTCCTTTATTCTGCACTCAACGACCTGTTTTCGGCTTTTGTGGGCAACGAGAAAAAGTTCAATGTGCCGGTAAAAGTGCTTTTCAATCAGGAAAACAACCTTTGGAAACTTGGCTTCATAACAAAAGACTCGCTTGAAGAATTTGGATTGAAAGAAATGACAGCCGTATATTTTCCGCATTCCTATAATTTCTCGGGAGAGCTATATGTTATCCAGCGCGACAGAGTTCAGCCATTAACTGATGTATCGCCAACTGAAGTAATGAAATTTGTTGTATCCGCAGGAGTTACAAAAATTGAGAAAGTCTCTTTGCCCGAGCAATAAATAGCAGAACACGCAACTTGTGAATGCTAATCTTTAGTATATTTTTTATAGAAGTTCGCCTTTTCTTCATTGCCAAAACGGGCATAAATATTAGCAAAGTAAGCAGCATATTCTTTTCCGGGCTTTTGCTCCCAAAGTTTTTCAAGATACGGTAAAGCTTTTTTGAAATCGATGGTTACCTTATCGAGTTCCTCCAAAAGAATGCGGTACTGTTTTCGGGTTTTATTTTGTTCATAGGCTTTCATTTCCCGATTATAGCGATTTTGCCCTTCCCAATAATATTTTTTCGCCAACCATTCGAGTGCTTCAAACTGTTCCGGATCCAACTCAATAATTTCATTGGCTATAGAATCGGCTAACACGTTATTGTCCATCTTTTTATTCAGTTCTAAGTATCGAACCAGATTGTCTTCTCTACTACGTTGAACCTCGTTCATAAGCGACCAATAAGTTTGAGCTTTTTGTGTCTCTCCTATTTCTGCATAAATTTCGAATAAACGCGAATTAACATCTGAATTATTTTTTCCGAACTTTTCAGTGTAAACTTCCAGGGCTGAAAGTTCTTTCGAAAGATTATCTTGCTTGTGAAATATTTCCGCTAACGTTTCGTACATCTCCGCATCTGCATAATTTTTGTACCTGGCCTGATCAAACCATTCAACAGCTTTTTGCAAATTTCCTGCACGATATGCTGTTTTTGCAGCATCAGCAAAATCAGCGGCTGCAATTTCGTCCAAAGAAGTTTGAGAAAAATATTGTTCCCAACTGTTCAAAGCCGCATCTAAGTTACCATGGCTTTCAAACTCTTTTGCACTGGTTTTCATCGATGTCATGACTTTTGGTGCCGAGCAAGCAGCTAAAAAATAGAGGGTTACAATAAAGATTAGAATTTTTCCTGAACGCATAGTTTTTATTTTGGAGTGCCAAAACTACAATTTATTTCGAAAAACGTATTAAATATAAGCGAGTTGAATCAGCATCAAGTGCTTTATTTTCCGAATAACTAGTTATCGGAATAGTTAATCAGCACAACTATTTGCCCGTGTATTTCGCAATTTTGTCAATTTGGGCTGCGAGCTTAAAATCCTTTTCTGTTAAACCATCTGCTTCGTGCGTTGTAAGCGCAATATTTACTTTTTTATACGAATTATCCCAGTCAGGATGGTGATCCGCCTTTTCTGCAACCAATGCAACTCCGGTCATAAATGAAAAAGCCTCCTTAAAGTCTGCGAATTCGAAGCCACGTTTTAACCATTTCCCATCTACCGTCCACGCCTTATCAATGTCTTTTAAATTGTCCTTAATTTGTTGTACTGTAAATGTTTTCATAACTTTTAATCTATAGTCTTTATAAGCACAACAATAGCAAAACAGAACTGTTTACCTGATTTTTTCTAAAACGATAGAAATGCCAAAATCATTCAATAAACCACCAAACAAAAGGAAGCTTCTACACGTTAGACTAAAACAGTGCCCGTGGAACATATAAATACCATCAACATAGCAGGAATTAGAATCGACGAACCGATAGTAACCCTAACCGATTTGCTGGTTTCTGCCCTCTGCTTTACTTTCGCCTGCAAACTTCATTCTTCCGAAAAAAAAGAGAAAGTCTTTCTCTATTTCAAAATATATTTTTTTGTAATGGGAATTGCTACAGCATTGGGCGGAATTATTGGTCACGCCTTTATGTATAATTTCAGTTTCTACTGGAAACTTCCGGGATGGATTACCAGTATGATCTCGATTATGTTTGTTGAACGCGCAGCAATCGAACATACCCGGATTCAACTTTCTCCAAAGATTGTAAAAGCTTTTGGTGTTATTAACATCATCGAATTTCTAACCTTTCTAACCCTTACGATTGTAACGCTGAACTTCTTTTTCGTGGAGTTTCACTCAGGCTACGGCTTAATGTTCGTTGTATTATCTCTCGAAGGTTTTTTGTTTATTAAAACCAAAAACAAAGCAAGTAAATTTATGCTTACCGGCGTGCTATTTGCCGCCATTGCTGCTCTATTTTTCATGAATAAAGTATCGCCGCATCAGTGGTTTAACTACCTGTCGGTTAGTCACACACTCATGGCAATTGCCGCATGGTTTTTCTATTTAGGTGCCATTCGAATTGATATGTCAGCCAAAGACCACGCGTCAAAGTAGCCAGCAATATTTCTTGTTAAAATTGTAGCAGGGAATCTGAATCAAGTAGTTTATATTCGGGTTTACCACAAGTCCTCGCCGTAACTCCAACCATCACGAACCGGTTCCTTTATATAATCATTCAAACGATCATGATTGGTAACTTTCATCAAATTCGCATCGTATTCAACCCGAGTATTAAAACGCTGAGCTAAAACGCCCAACAGAGCCATTTCTGTTAAATCGGCTGCATAATCAAAATTAGAGCCGGGAAGCGGCCCGTCGCCTTTAACTGCCCTAAAAAATTCGTGCTGTGGTCCACCTTCAATTCGTGGAATTGTTGGCTCAGGCATTTCATTAGCTACCCAATTTTCCCATTCTGATTTCGACATCATCAACTGAGCATTATTTGGGCGTCCGCCGGTAATTATATTCTGTTTTTCGCCTACCATTATCATTCCCGATCCAGGCAACTCTGCTATCTCCCACTCCGGTCTGTTTTCCGGTTTCAAGCCTCCTTCGTACCACATAAGTGTTGCTGCCGGTTTATTTCCCCGTTCCGGAAACTCAAACTTTATAATCGATTGATCGGGTAAAAATCCTTCCGGCGCTCCCGAATGAAATAAGGCCTCGGTTGTGTGTGGCATTCCAAGTTTGAGCGACCAAAATGGCGCATCAAGTGTGTGGCATGCCCAATCTCCCAATTCACCATTGCCAAAATCGTAAAATCCGCGCCAGGTTCTGGGAGTGTAAACACTGTTATATGGCCTTTTAGCAGCAGCACCAAGCCAGAGATCCCAATCCAAACCTACAGGGACCGGTTCTGCTGGTGGCGGATAACTTGCAGCTTTATTGAAATATTTTCCGGGACCGAACTCAGGTCCGTCAAACCATGCAATTATTTCTTTTACTTCACCAATAACATCAGCATCCACCCATTCTTTAACTCTTCTAATTCCTTCTGTAGCATGCCCCTGGTTACCCATCTGGGTGATTACATTGTATTTGTGGGCTGCTTTTTTTAATGTACGCAACTGCCACACATTATGAGCTAAAGGCTTTTCTACATAAACATGCTTGCCTAACTGCATAGCAGCCATTGCCGCAGGAAAATGACTATGATCGGGCGTAGAAATCATTACTACATCGATTTCTTTTCCCATTTCATCCAGCATTTTTCTGTAATCTTTGTACTTCTTGGCTTTTGGGAAGGTGTTAAATCCTTTAGCAGCTGAATTCTCATCCACATCGCACATTGCCACAACATTCTCTACCGGAATCCCTTCTGGTTAAGACAAGCACCCCATTGAGCTCCTCCTCTGCCACCAACGCCCACTATGGCTACATTCATTTTTTTTGAAGGTGAACAACTTAAAAGGTGAGGGATAAATGCTGCTCCGGCCGTAAGTGCAGAAGCTGAACGAATAAAACTTCTTCGGGAAACTGAGTTCATTGTTATACTTTATTAGGTTTAGACTTCTAACAAATATAACATAAATGTCAGTGTATGAGGTCTAAATCGTCTAATTTTTAAAATCAATTATAAAATAAACCTCTCGAAGAACAACACGCTCTTTACAACTTAGTAAACGAAATATTAAAATTATTGAATAAAAACATCTTCTCCTTTTAAAGTAATTTTTGATGAAATTGTTTTGCTGCTTGAAATTCCTGGCTGGCCTCCCCCAACAAAAATTTCAAAATCGCCACTTTCAATTACACGTTTATCATCTTTTCCGATAATTGAGAATTGACGTGGATTTAGTTCGAAACTTACTGTTTTTGATTCTCCTGCTTTAAGAAATACGCGCTTAAAACCTTCCAGTTGATGTTTTGGTCGTGGCGTACTGGCGATCAAGTCTTTTAAATAGAGCTGAATAACTTCTTCGCCGTCTCTTTCTCCGGTATTTTCCACTTTAACCCGAACAGCAACAGACTCTCCATTTTGGGCGGTCTCTGGCAATTGAAGTTCTGAATATTCAAAAGAAGTATAGCTCAAACCATACCCAAAAGAATAGATTGGTTCGCCTCTGAAATATTTGTAGGTACGGCCTTCCATATCGTAATTTTCAAAAGAAGGCAATTGCTCTACCGACTTGTAATAAGTTACAGGTAGTCTTCCTGCCGGATTGTAGTCGCCAAACAACACGTCAGCAACAGCATTTCCTCCTTCTTGTCCCGGATAACCGGCAGTAATAATCGCATCAACGTTTTCTTCTGCCCAATTTACAGCAAGTGCACTACCATTTAACAAAACCAAAACGACTGGCTTTCCTGTTGCGACAACAGCCTGCATCAACTCTCGCTGCGTTTTCGGTAATTTTAAATGTGTACGGTCTCCTCCTTCAAAACCATCAACTTTTATTGGCATTTCTTCCCCTTCCAGCCTTTGCGACAAACCGAGCACCAATACAACGGCATCAGCTTGTTTTGCAGCGGCTACCGCTTCAATCTTCATATTTTCGTTAGGCATCGACCACAGCAATTTTGCGTCGCCATCACCAAACCAGTTTTTATACTCGTAAACAACTTTATATTTTTTACCAGCTTTCATTTCAACTGCTTTTTCGTGATGAAATGCGTGATGTTCCGACGAATGTCTCAATATTGTATCTCCTTCCAGCTCTACAGTTAATGTAGGCATTCCCCAGCATGCAATTTTATAGCTTCCTGAAGTTGGCGGCACAATGTAACCGGTCCAGCGAACACTAAAATCATCATCGTCCAGCTCAGGAGAAGGCGAACCTGATTCCCAATAAAAATCAATTTCGTTATCCACTCTAACAAAGGCTGGTTTTCCTTCCAGTTTTGCATTCGAAAAATATTCTCCGCTTAAGCCAGGTTTACCATCTTCGGTTTGTAGATAGCTCGATGGAATTGTATGCAGATTACTTACTCCTTCTGCAAGATGGCTACCTTCTTTATACAATATCTCAACTCCTTTTAGTTTATTCTGAAGGCCTTTTAGAACAGTCACAGGACTCTTGGCAATTCCATTATAGTTGCCTACCAACGACTCCCAATTATCGGCATTAGGGCCAATAACAGCCAACTTCTTAATATCTTTCGACAGCGGCAATGCGTTGTTATTATTTTTCAGAAGAACAATACTTTTTTGAGCTGCTTCCAGTGCAAGCTTCCCATTCTCTTCTGAGGTGTTTACTTCAAAAGGAATTTGAGCGTACGGAACATCTTTGTCGGCGTCAAACATTCCGAGCTTTAACCGCGCCAACATTAATCTTTTTACTGCTACATCTATTTCTTCCTCGTTGATTAATCCTCGATCTACAGCTGCTGGAAGCGCATTGTAAGCTACACCACAATTCAGGTCGGTGCCTGCTTTTACTGCAGCAGCCGCTGCTTCTGCTGCATCTTTCGAAAAATCCTGAAACTGGTAAAAATCAGAAATTGCCCAGCAATCAGAAACAACATAGCCGTCAAAGCCCCATTGTCCTCTTAAAATATTGAAAAGGTCGGGACTAGCACAGCACGGATAACCTTTAAACTGATTGTAAGCTCCCATAACAGAGTAGACACCTGCATCTTTTACCAAAGTTCTAAAGGCCGGCAAATAAGTTTCCCGCAAATCCCGTTCGCTAACAACTGCGTTGAATTCGTGACGTAGTGGTTCAGGGCCCGAATGAACGGCATAATGCTTTGCTGTTGCTACCACTTTCAGGTATTTTGGATCATCTCCCTGCAAACCGTGAACAAATTCACCGCCTAAAATTCCGGTTAAATATGGATCTTCTCCATAAGTTTCATGTCCACGTCCCCATCGAGGATCTCTGAAAATATTTATGTTTGGCGACCAAAATGTAAGTCCCTGGTAAATACCACGCTTGCCACGACGTACGAATTCGTGATGTTTCGCTCTCGCTTCGTCAGAAATAGCAGTGGCAACACGGTACATCAAATCCTGATCCCACGAAGCAGCAATTGTAATAGACTGCGGGAAAACAGTTGCATAACCGGCTCTCGCAACCCCATGCAAACATTCATTCCACCAATTGTACTCCGGCACTTGCAACCTCTCAATAGCTGGAGATGTATATACCAGCTGTCCAATTTTCTCTTGGAGAGTCATCTGCGACACCAGGATATCTGCCCTTTCATCAAAGGGTAAATTAGAATCAAGAAAATCAAAATTTTCGTTTTGAGCACCTACAACAGTGCAGATAAACATAATGATAATTGGTAGAATGATCCTTTTCATAAGGTTATAGTTGTTTTAATTAATGTCCTGTAACTGCGAATCAAATTTTATAAGATTGATAAATGCATTTATTTTATCGTCTTATTCATTATTTGTCACCACTTTTACTGTTCTGATCTGTTCTGGCAAAAATAATGATTTAAAATACATAGTGGGATTTTTACTTATTTTAATTATCTTTTTAAATACATTGAAGTGGAAAATATAGAAACATATTACGAGCTAAGAAACGAGATTGATAGTCTTGCGGCTCAACTGGAAAATATGCATCACGATCATTTATCGTGTAAAATGGGTTGTGATTTATGTTGTATGGATTACAGCATTTTTCCTGTTGAGTTTTACAGTATTAAAAAGGCGCTAAAAGACAAAAAAAGTCAGTTAAATATCGCCGATGAAAGGAAACACAGTTCTTGTGTATTTCTTAAAGATCATAAATGCACAATTTACGATGAACGCCCTATTATTTGCAGGACACACGGGCTTCCTCTTTTGTACATGAACGAGGAAAGCGAATGGGAATTATCGGCCTGCGAATTAAATTTTACTGATTTTGATATGAGTGAATTCACCAATGAAAACACTTTCCCTCAGGATAAATTCAATAGCGAACTATTTCTGCTAAACAAAAAGTTTATATCCGAATTTACAGAAAAAGAATATGGCGAATTTGACCTGATTCCTATTCGTGAATTAGCCGGATTTTCCGAAAACACATAAAAATGAGACGTTTAATTTTACTCTTATCAGTATTCGTATTTTTTGCAACAATAAGTAATGCACAAAATAAAGAAGAAATGAAAGACAACTCAAACAAACTGGCGGTATTATGGACAAGCGGTGATCCTGACGTAGCAGAAAAAATGGTTTTTATGTACACCTTAAATGCAAAACGACAAGGTTGGTTCGACGAAGTAGTGCTAATAATCTGGGGGCCATCGGCCAAATTGGCTTCAGAAAACCAGATGATTAAAGATTATATTAAAACGATGCAAGAGGCCGGAGTAAAAACAGAGGCCTGCATGTATTGTGCAAAAATGTATGCTGTTGATGAAAAACTTGCAGATATGGGAGTTGATGTAAAAGGAATGGGAATTCCCCTATCGGAATATTTAAAACAGGGATGGAAAGTACTGAGCTTATAAAATAAAAAAGCACCTATGAAAATAGGTGCTTTCATTTATTGAGCATATAATTAGTACTCGTCTTCGTTAAAAAAGAAATCGTCTTTGCTTGGATAGTCCGGCCAAATGTCTTCAATACTTTCGTACATTTCACCTTCATCTTCTATCTCCTGCAAATTTTCAATTACTTCCAGTGGAGCACCAGAACGAATTGCATAGTCAATAAGCTCATCTTTCGTTGCCGGCCAAGGTGCATCTTCTAATTTCGATGCTAATTCCAGAGTCCAATACATGTGTCTTTAATTTATGTGGTTAAACTCGCGTTTTAAATTTCCGCGAATATAACAAAAAAACAAAACGAAAAAACTTTAGGGAGTTTTTTTTATCAATACTCCCAGGGTGTTTCACTAACTCCTTTCTTTATCCCGACAAAACGGGCTAAAACAAACAGAAAATCTGACAATCTGTTCATAAACTTAATTAGTTCCTGATCGACTGTTTGATTCTCCGAGAATTCAACAATCCGACGTTCGGCTCTTCTACATACAGTTCGCGCTATATGACACTGTGCTACCAGCATATTGCCACCGGGTAAAATAAACTGTTTTAGTTCCGGGAGTTCCTGCTCAAAACGATCTATTGCCTTTTCCAAAACAACTACGTCATCTTTTTTTATTGCCAGATTTGCGGTAAACGAATCGCCTTTTTCATCAGAAGCTAACCGCGAACCAATGTTGAAAAGTTTGTTTTGAATAAAGACCAGCAGTTCCCGAATCTCGTCTCCCGTATCCATCGAACGAAGCATTCCAATGGTAGCATTCAACTCGTCAACTGTTCCGTATGATTCTAAACGGAGGTCGTACTTCTTCACGCGGCTCCCTCCTACCAGTCCGGTAGTACCGTCATCACCGGTTTTTGTATATATTTTTATTTCCGTGCTCATAATCCTTTATAATTAAAATCCCGATGATTTAAACCACCGGGACCACATTTATGTTTATCTCAAACCTTTTTTTAATAAACAGGATTTTCGTTTATGACATCCGATTCGATCTCACCATCTTTTAAACGAATAATCCGGTGCGCATGTAAAGCTATATCTTCTTCATGAGTAACCATTACCAACGTATTTCCTTTTCTATGGATATCAGCAAACAGCTTCATAATTTCTTCCGATATTTTTGAGTCGAGGTTACCGGTAGGCTCATCCGCTAGTAGCAATGCCGGCTTATTAACCAAGGCTCGTGCTATTGCTACGCGCTGACGCTGACCTCCAGAAAGTTCGTTTGGCCGGTGCTCCATACGGTCTTCCAAACCAACGTCTACCAATGTAGCTTCTGCCCTTTTTAATCTTTCATTTTTACGAATTCCGGCATAAACCAATGGGAGCATCACATTTTCAAGAGCTGTATTTCTGGGTAATAAATTAAAAACCTGGAAGATGAAACCAATCTCAGAATTACGAATATCAGCTAACTGATCGTCTGATAAACTACTTACATCATTTTTATTGAGAACATATTTTCCACTGGTAGGAGTATCAAGACAACCAATAATGTTCATGAGGGTTGATTTTCCGGAACCGGAAGCTCCCATAATTGCCACGTATTCACCTCTATAAATATTCAGCGAAATGGATCTTAAGGCCCTTACAACCTGGGTGCCAACTTTATAATTCTTAACAATGTTTTCAATCTCGATAATTTTCTCTTGCATGGCTTTTATTTCTATTTGTTGGTTAATACAGCACAAAATTACGATTCCAACAAAGGAATTGGGTATAAATATATCCTTTCTTTTTTTGTTAAATGCCGATTAAACTCGTTTTTTTGAAGACCATCCGATTTTTAAAGCATTTTAACTTTCGAATAAAAGCTTGTTAATTATTTCCTTATTTAGAAATGAATGAAAATAGGTGAATAATTTATCTTTGCTTTTATGCCGGATTTTCTAGATCAGGAAATAAAGTTTTTGCCGGGTGTTGGACCAAAACGCGCGGAAACGCTGAAGAAAGAGTTAAAACTACTCACCTTCAGGGACTTGATCTATTACTATCCTTACAAGTATATCGACAGAACCAAGTTTTATAAAATTTCGGAAATACATGCTGGCATGCCTTACATACAGGTTAAAGGCGTTATTCGGGCAATAGAAACAATTGGCAGCAAGCCAAAAGAACGTTTAACTGCCCGATTTTACGATAACACAGGCAGTATTGAACTCGTGTGGTTCAGAGCAATAAAGTGGCAAAGAGAAAACCTGCGCATCAACAAAGAGTACATTGTTTTCGGGAAACCGTCAGAATTTGGTGGCAAAATTAGCGTAGTTCATCCCGACCTTGAAACTGAAGAAGAAAAACAACTTCAGCCTTCAGGACTATTTCAGGGGTATTACAATACCACTGAGAACATGAAGAAGAAGTTTCTGAACTCGAAAGCAATAAATAAACTTCAGCTAACACTAATCAATCTGGCTAAAGGGAAGATAAAAGAAACACTTCCTGAAAATCTGATAGATAAATTAAAGCTGGTTTCGCTGGAAGAAGCGCTTACCAATATTCACAAACCTGCAAACACCATTGCGTTAAAGAAAGCTACTTTTCGCTTAAAATTTGAAGAGCTCTTTTTTATTCAGTTGAAAATTCTGGCCTTAAAACACAATCGCAATCAGAAATTCAAAGGTTTTCGGTTTGAAAACGTCGGCTATAATTTCAATACTTTTTATAACGATTTTCTCCCTTTTCAGCTTACCGGTGCACAAAAGAACGTAATCAAAGAAATTCGTCGGGACTTAAACCGGAGTACACAAATGAACAGGTTGCTGCAAGGAGATGTTGGCAGCGGGAAAACCCTGGTGGCGCTAATGACGATGCTTATTGCAATGGACAATGGTTTTCAGAGTTGTTTAATGGCACCAACCGAAATATTGGCTCAGCAACATTTTCAATCGATAAACAAGTTCCTGAACGGCATGAATATCAATGTTGGGTTGCTCACCGGTTCTACCAAAACAAAGGAACGCAAAGTTATTCACGAAAACCTCGAGTCTGGCACGATGCAAATTATAATTGGTACACACGCGCTTATTGAAGACACGGTAATTTTTGATAAACTCGGGCTTGTTGTAATCGACGAACAACATCGTTTTGGTGTTGCCCAGCGTGCAAAATTATGGCAGAAAAACGACTTGATCCCACCTCATATTCTGGTAATGACAGCCACTCCTATTCCCCGGACACTGGCAATGACAGTTTACGGCGATCTGGACGTTTCTGTTATCGATGAATTGCCACCTGGAAGGAAACCGATTCAAACGATGCACTTTTACGAGAACAGGAGAAACCAACTCTACAATTTTCTGAAACAGGAAATTGGAAAAGGACGTCAGGTGTATATTGTCTACCCTCTGATTTCAGAATCAGAAAAAATAGATTTGAAAGATATTGAAAAAGGTTTTCGCCATTTGTCTGAAGTTTTTCCGGATTTGAAACTGAGCATGGTACATGGAAAAATGAAACCCGCCATAAAGGAAAGTGCGATGCAGCAGTTTAAGAATGCCGAAACGCAAATTATGGTTGCAACAACTGTGATTGAGGTTGGAGTTGACGTGCCCAATGCCTCGGTTATGGTAATCGAGAGTGCCGAGCGTTTTGGACTGTCACAGCTCCATCAGTTACGAGGGCGTGTAGGCCGTGGTGCCGAACAATCGTATTGTATTTTAATGTCGTCGTTTAAATTGAGCAATGAAAGTAGAAAGCGGTTGGAAACCATGGTGAGAACAAACGACGGATTTGAAATTGCGGAGGTTGACATGAAACTTCGTGGCCCCGGCGATTTAGAAGGCACCCAACAAAGCGGAATGGGATTCGATCTGAAGATTGCAAATCTGGCTAAGGATGGCGAAATTCTGCAATTGGCAAGAAATGTAGCATCTGATGTTCTGGATGATGACCCTCTACTTCAAAAAGAAGAAAACCAAATGTTACTCCGCAACTTGCTGTCGTCGAAAGAAACAAGTTTCGACTGGAGTTCGATAAGCTAAAATAAGCTACTGAAAAAGAAACAGGGCGAATTAAAAATCCACCCCATTTTATTTTTATACCACGAGCTATCTCTTATTATTTCTTTGGCTGCAAATGTTGCTCTAAATCCGGAAGTTTCTCTTCAAAAAACTGATTCCGAATAGAATCCATGCGCAGAAACATTTTATCTACATCAAAAAAATCATCTTTGAAACGATCGCGAAAAAAGTTATCTGAAAAGAAATCTTCACGCAACAAAGAATCGCCCATCATTGGTTTCATAAAATCTTGCCCAATTATCGATGGCATTTGATCATTAAAATAGCTTTTAAACGAATTCATCAAACTATCCACATTTACATTTACTGAATCGCCTTCAACATTGGAATACGACCACGTATAGGTAGAGTCGTAACGAATAATGTTGCCATTCTCGTCGAACTCCTTGTTTACGGTCCAACTTTTTTGAGGCTTATTTTCTAGTTTTTCTTTTTGCTGCTCTTTGTTTTGGGCACTACAACCAAATGCAAAAAGAGCAATTACACTTAAGGCAAATAATCTCTTCATTTTTAGTTCCTCCCATATTTTAAGTTAAACACTAAAAAACGGTCGGAATTTCAACAAAGGCTGTTCCAATGCTGTGTTAACAAGGCTTAAAATGTAAGATTTTTTGCAAAGTTTAACACTGTGGCAACTATATTACAGATCACTAATAACCAATACTTTAACTCGCAGATTCGAAAAATAAATATTGAAGTTTTTGGGTTGTTTTGCCTGGTATTCCGCTTCCAATAGGTTTTCCTTCGACTGAAACAACCGGAGTAATTTCACTTCCGGTGCCACAAATAAAAAGTTCATCCATATCAAAAAGCTCTTCTGCTGTAAACAGTTTTTCTGAAACAGGTATTTCATTTTGAGCACAAAGCTCCAGTATCACTTTACGCGTAATACCGGGTAAAATAAGGTTTGAGAGAGGACGCGTAACAACCACGCCATCTTTTACAGCTATAACACTAGAATGTGTGGCCTCTGTAATATATCCATCACGAAAAAGAATACACTCTCCTGCCCCATTTTCAACAGCTTCGTTATACAACATCGTATTGGGAAGTAAAGAAACCGATTTAATGTCGCAACGTTTCCAGCGAATATCGTCACGGAGAATGGTACTGATTCCTTTTTCCTGTTTTTCGGTATCGGAAGGCATAGAATAAGCAAAAGCATAAAAAGTAGGTTCGATGTCTTTTGGAAAATGATGAACACGCTTGTTTGCTCCGCGTGTTATTTGCCAATAAACACCCGCATGTTCGTTTTGCAAACCATTAAGCTCTAGCAATTTCTGTGAAATATCTGATAGTTTCTCAATCTGATTGTATACGATTCCCAATTCGTTCAAACTTCGCTTAAAGCGCGTAATATGGTCGTTAAAGCGAAAGGGCTTGCCCTTGTAATATTTGGTTACTTCGTATACGCCATCGGCAAATATAAAGCCTCTATCGTTAGGAGATATCGTGGCTTCGTTTTCATTTACAAATTTTCCGTTGAGACAAACTATCCGGCTCATGATTTTGTCGCTTTTGAGGATTTCGAAAATAGAATAAATAGTACAAAAAGAAAAGGGATCCTAAAAATAGAATCCCTATATCACTTTCTTATTTTGTTTCTACATCAACGGCCATCGGGCCTTTTGGACCATCTTTCACGTTAAATTCAACGCTTTGGCCCTCTTCTAGAGAAAAGATTTGATCTTTTACTCCGGTACGGTGTACAAAATAGTCGGCGTTATCTTCGCCCTGGATAAATCCGTAACCTTTAACACGATCGTACCATTTTACGGTACCTTTCATATTAGTAACGGTTTCTGCGTTGGAAGCCACCGCCTCCGCCACGACGATCACCACCACCGCGAGGATTGTTTTCGCGAGGTTTTGACTCGTTTACTTTGATGTTTCTTCCACCAACTTCTGCGTTGTTCAATTCTTTGATTGCATTGTTAGCGCTCTCATCATCATCCATTTCAATAAAACCAAAACCTTTGCTACGGCCAGTCATTTTGTCTGAAATGATTTTTGATGAAGTAACTTCACCATACTCTTCGAAAATTTCTCTCAAATCTTCTTCGCCTAAATTAAAAGGCAAATTTCCAATGTAAATGTTCATTTTATACTGTTTAAAAAAAAATTAATAAATGTCTCATCATTGACACCAGCAGTAAACCATTCAAAATGGATTACTCCATAGTTACTTGAATGCTACAGTATAAAAACTATAAAGATTGAAATAACGTGGGAATACACAGAAAGATGAACTGTCCGGTTAAAATAAATTCAATAAATAAAGACCAACTGCTAATCACCGAACTTCAGGGAACTATACTTTGTCCTCCGTAAAATGCATCAATTAACACCTCAAAGGTAATGTATTCTTTTGAATCACAAATTTTTTTGATTTTTTTCTTTCTTTTCTCCTAAGTTGTCAATCCGATACAAGATCGCGAATAACCACACTGGCAATGAAGCAGCCAAATACCGGAGGCATATATGAAATGGTTCCTACCGTTGATTTTTTATTTTGTCCGTCTTCCTCGCGGACAGCTTTTTCATCTATTTCTTCGGATGAGTAAACCACCTTAACCCCTTTTTTAACCCCCATTCGGGAAAGACGTTTTCGCATCATACGAGCAAGTTTACAGTGGTGTGATTTTGAAATGTCGTCAATACGAAGCTGTGTTGGATCGATCTTGCCTCCTGCTCCCATCGAGCTTACGACTTTTAATCCCAATTGCAAAGCATGATATACCAGAAATACTTTAGGTGATAAGGTGTCAATCGCATCAACGACATAATCAAACGACTGGCTTTTTAGTAGTTCTGTTGTTTTTTCGTCTCGAATAAAATCATTTACAACAGTTAAGTTTATTTCAGGATTGATATCGCGAAACCGCGCAGCCATAATTTCGGCTTTTGGCTTTCCGGTATTGCTGATTAGCGCCGGCAACTGCCTGTTCCGGTTACTGGATTCTACAACATCACCATCAACAATGGTCATATTTCCAATTCCTGCCCGGCATAGCTGCTCTGCTGCATATGCTCCAACTCCTCCTAATCCAACAACCAATACTTTTGCAGACTTTAGCTTTTGCAGTTTTTCTTCCCCGAAAAGCAATTCTGTACGTTCTAACCAATTCATTAATTCCTGTTATTTTTCTGCTCCTGTCCGATCAACTAATGTTCGTTCAATCCTGTTAAAATTCTTCCACACCGCCGCTTTTATTTCTTCCAACGGAATTTCTTTCAACTTTGCTCCCTGCTTATAAATTATACTTACATCATTCTCCATTTCATCTGTTTCGAAAAAGATTTTATCAAGCGGTAAATACTTAAAAGAATCAATTGCCTTTGCATTACTTTTGAAAAGCAGCGCACCAAAAGAAAATAAAAAGCCGAGCTTATTGAGTTGTTGTGTAAGTTCAACACTCCCGGAATAGGCATGCAAAATCCAGGGCATTGCCGGTTTCATTTTTTTCCGGAGTTCCATCACTTCGTTATAGGCTTTTACACAATGAATAATTAATGGATACTGGTATTCTTCCGACATAAAAGCTTGCGCCTCAAACACGCGTGTTTGTTCCGCGAAGTCTTTATCGATGAGTTTATCCAATCCGGCTTCGCCTACAAAAATTACATGATCGAACTCTAACGCTTCCTCAACCAACTGAAGTGCCTCGTTATTTTCTTCTTCAGATGCCACATGCCAGGGATGTAATCCAACCGAATAGAAATTACGCCCGGCAAATGCGCCAAATCCTTCTCCTGGGAATATATTCTGTACCGTTACTGTAGCTTGCTCGTAACGGTTTGAATGGGTATGAATATCTATAAACGGAATCGGATTCATGCTGAAATTAATTACGCCATTTTAAGAATTTTGGCCACAATATTATTTGCGCCATCTGCAATTTGGCTTATGGTGGCATCAAGCATGTAGCACGGAGTAGTAACCAACTTATATTTTTCGTCAACAACTATTTCTCCATGTGTTGTAGTGGTATGTGTAGCTCCCAATTTCTCAATCGCTGCAGCAGTTCCTTTATCCTGACCAATTGTAACATTCACATCACCTAAAACTTTCGCAATAACAGCAGGCGAAATACATAGAGCACCTACCGGTTTTTCCGCTTTAACGGTAGAACGGATTGCAGTTTCCACATCTGAATTTACCGAACAATCGGGGCCATCGAAAGCAAAAGTGCAAAGGTTTTTGGCTGCACCAAATCCACCGGGAAATACAATCGCATCGTATTCTGCCGGATTATATTCAGACAAAGGTTTTATATCTCCCCGAGCAATGCGTGCTGCTTCAACCAAAACATTGCGTTTTTCAGCCATTTCCTCGCCGGTTAAATGATTTACAACGTGCGCTTGGTCCATATCGGGCGCAAAACATTGGTATTCGGCACCTTGCTGTGCTATCGCCAACATAGTTAATGTTGATTCATGAATTTCGGCTCCATCATACACTCCGCAACCCGACAACACTACTGCAATTTTCTTCATATCAAATCTGTTTTTCCTTCAAAATTACCGCTAAAAGCCGAGAATTGAAAATTGGATTCGCATTAAAATCCAGTGTCATTTCATCCTTTTTCTTTAATGTTTTTTAGAAGAATACTGGTTATTAAATCAATTCAAATACAAGGGTGTAAAATCAAAATGTTTATTGAATATATTTTACAGACTTAATCTAACGATTAAACAGGTATTATATCGGGTTTCACACTTTAATCCTATTGTTTATTCTTGGCTGTAAGAATTAAACTACAATATTTGCTGGCATTTTGCACAACTGCAGGAAGCCGTCAATCCGCAGCTTACAGGATTTTTATTCTATTTCTTCCAGGTTATAAGGTGTTTCCTGATATACATAATAATTCAACCAGTTAGAGAAAAAAAGGTTTGCAGTAGACTGCCACCGCATAACAGGTTTTTCATCCGGGTTATTGCCCGGATAATAACCAACCGGAATTTCAATGGGCAATTTCTTTTTCAAATCACGGTGATACTCACCATCCAGTGTATGACGCGAATATTCTGCATGACCCGTAATAAACAGCTGCCGGCCATTCTTCGCCTTAACGATGGTAACTCCTGCTTCTTTTGAAGATGAAACGATTTGCAGCGCTTCTACTTTTTCGATGTCGCTTGCACGAACTTCGGTATGCCGTGAGTGTGGCACATAAAAAATATCGTCGAACCCTCTAAAAATAGGCAGATTCTCATCGACATGCGAATGCTCAAAAACGCCAAACATTTTCTTAGACAGTGGATATTTCGGAACACCATAATGATGGTACAGTCCCGCTTGTGCAGCCCAACATATAAAAAGAGTAGACGTAACGTTGTGTTCTGCCCAATCTAAAATCTGCTGCATTTCCTTCCAATAAGTTACCTCTTCAAAATCCAGTTGTTCAACTGGCGCCCCGGTAATTATCATCCCGTCGTACTTTTTACTTTTTAGCTCGTCGAAATTACGGTAAAAAGCACTCATATGCGATAAAGGCGTATTTTTGGGCTTGTGCCCTTTAATCTTCATAAAATCAATCTGAATTTGTAACGGAGAATTCGACAACAACCGCAATAAGTCTGTTTCAGTCGTAATTTTCAGCGGCATCAGATTAAGAATAATGATTTTTAAAGGACGAATATCCTGATGTGACGCTCGTGACTCGTCCATCACAAAAATGTTTTCTTCTTGTAAAATCTTAATCGCTGGCAATTTATCAGGAATATTTAATGGCATTTTATTTTAGACATTTAGATGATTAGATATGAGTAGTGAGACATGAATGTCAGAAATCATAAATCAGTTTCAATTTATATTCTGTTTTATCATTCTCACTACTCGTTACTTTGTACTTAATACTATCTGCAAAATTAACTCACTTGTTCAAGTGCTTGTTCAAAATCTGCAATAATATCGTCGATATGTTCAAGGCCAACACTAACTCTTAAGGCAGTTGGAAATACTCCCGCTGCAATCTGAGCTTCTTCCGGCAACTGTTGGTGCGTGGTTGCTGCAGGCTGAATTATCAACGTTTTAGCATCGCCCACATTTGCAAGATGGCTTACCAATTTCAGATTATTTACCACCTGATTGGCTGTTTCTTTATCTCCTTTTACGTTGAACGAAAGAACGCCACCTGCACCTTTGGGTAGGTATTTCTTTCCGTTCTCGTATGATGGATTCCCTTCAAGCCCCGGATAGTTTACACTTTCCACTTTTGGGTGCTGCTCCAGCCATTTTGCCAAAGCTACTGTATTTTCAACATGGCGATCCATACGAAGCGACAGTGTTTCGAGTCCCTGAATCAGCAAAAACGAGTTAAATGGGCTTAATGCTGCTCCCCAGTCGCGCAATCCTTCTACCCTTGCTTTAATAATGAAAGCAATGTTTCCAAACGGCCCGTCGAAATTAAATACATCCCAGTATTTCAGTCCGTGATAACCTTCAGAAGGCTCTGTAAAACCGGGGAATTTACCATTTCCCCAGTTGTAGGTTCCGGCATCAACAATAACACCGCCAATACTGGTTCCATGTCCGCCAATCCATTTTGTTGCCGATTCTACTACGATATCAGCACCGTGTTCAATCGGACGAAAAAGGTATCCACCACCAGCAAAAGTATTATCCACGATAAAAGGAATGTCGTATTTTTTAGCTACAGCAGCTACCGCATCAAAATCGGGAATTACATACCCAGGATTTCCAATTGTTTCGAGGTAAATTGCTTTTGTATTTTCGTCAATCAGCTTCTCAAAAGATTCTGGTTCTGCATTTTCGGCAAAACGGGCTTCAATACCTAAACGTTTAAACGAAACTTTAAATTGATTGTATGAGCCACCGTACAAATAAGGCGATGAAACAAAATTATCGCCAATATCCAGAATATTATTCAGCGCCAAAAACTGTGCTGCATGCCCCGAGCCGACAGCCAATGCCGCCACACCGCCTTCGAGGGCAGCAATGCGTTGCTCAAAAACGTCGTTGGTGGGGTTCATTATACGGGTATATATATTTCCAAATTCCTTTAATGCGAATAAATTAGCCGCATGGTCGGCATCATTAAAAACATATGACGAAGTTTGGTAAATAGGAACAGCTCTTGAATTTGTTGTTTGGTCGGGTTGATGCCCCGCGTGAAGTTGCAGGGTTTCAAAATTTAATTTTTTCTCAGTCATTTTAGTATAATTTTTATGGGTTAAAAACAAGATAATTAAAGCGTATCATCCGAAAAATGCCTTGTAAATCTCGCGGATACTTTTCTCTTTATCAGTTTTCTGAACAACCAGGTAGCTCACCAAATCCGATGCTCCTGAGCCACTCAGAACCACATTGATTTTGTTGTTGGCAACAGCCGTAAAAATTTTTGCCGACACACCATACGCATGCTGCATACCGTGTCCTACAACGCCAATCAACGATAAATCTTTCACCACCGAAATATCAGTTACAGCAGAGAATCCGAGCCGATCAACCAAGGCCAAAGCTTTGGCGCCATTTTCGGAACTCAATATAAAATTGATGGATGTTTGCGAAGTAATTACCGACTTAATGTTCAGTCCCGCTTCGTTTAACTGCGTGGTAACTTTAGCCAAAATACCAGGCTTTAAACCTACTCCCGGCCCATCAAGTTTCAACAAAGAAATATCATCGCTGTAAGCCACACTTTTTACGATTTGTTCCTCAATAAAAGTTTCAGTATTGATAATTGTTTCAACAAGCCCCTCGTTTGAATCGGAGCTCACAATCACAATCGGAATATGTTCATCCTCCAGCGGCTCTACAGTTCTGGGATGAAATGAATAGTGGTCGAAATAGGCCAGTTCACTCGCTTCGGCGTAAGTCAGTCGCTTAATCTTGGGTAAGTCGCTGATAATTTCAGGATCGGCACGCAAAAAGTCGTTGTCCAAATCCCACAATTCCAATTTTTCGGCCTGTAGCTCGCGAGTAAGAAAAGCTGCTGTATAATCGGCAGCCGTTTTCCCGGTTCTGGATATTTTTCCGTTTTCAGAAATCCCGTAAGTTCCGGGAACAATGTATATCCCGGTGTTAAAACCGGATAACTTTGCTTTATCAACCGAAAGATAACTTGCATTTCCAAAATCAGAAGTTGAACAGAGATTGATATCTTCAGGTAGCAAAACCGCTGCATCGTTCCAAATGACTTTAAGAATTTCTACCGATAATTTCTCGGCGTAACTCAAAACCTGGTCTTTTAACGCAGCAGAGTAGTCGCCAATTAAAGCGATTCCACGAAGTAAATTAACCACTTGCTTTGAAAGATCGAGATACGCTGATGAAGCCTCCGCTCCAATAATTTGTGTAAAGAGTTGAAGCAACTGTTCTTTTAAAGTGCTTTTCTCTTCAATCTGTCCAAAAACTTTTGACAAGTGATTTTCCAGGGTTTTCTGAATTTCGGGAACAGCTGCAACAACAATAAAATTGCGGCTTTTATCAGCGTTTATATACTGTTTTAAATTGCTTAAAGATACAGGGTTGCTTATATGGCTACCACCCAGACGAATAACTTTATCCGACATAAAATTTGTTTTAAAAGATAAATTTGAAAAGATACGCTCGAATATGAATGCCTTCAATCAACGGAAACCATCGAGAGAAGGCTAGCGCATAGACATAAACATCGACGACATAAACATGACGTTACAACAAATCATTGCTGAAGCATTTGTTCTGTATTTTCCGTCAATATTCATTCTTGCCGATTTTGTTTGCACCAAATATAGAGCGATTTTTTAAAACCACAAGCCTATTTGGAATGATTTCAGATAAAATTCACATTCGGATAAAGCATCATTTCGCGAACTATTCTTAAAGATTCAGTAATAATTTCAAAACATTTGTATTTTTGTTCGTATGGAAACTACGGATATTCTCATAAAGATTCGGAAGATTGTTCGTTCAATCGATATCGAATCAAAAAAGATACAAAAGGAACATGGGGTCAGCATCCCACAGGTTTTGTGTTTAAACTACCTTCATAGTTCTCCTAATTATCAGGCAACGCAAGGCGATATTCGTCGTTTTCTGAACCTAAACCCAAGTACTGTAAGTGGTATTATTGATCGACTGGAAAAGAAGGGCTACCTTGCCCGACTGCCAAAGCTTGGCGATAAACGAGTGGTAAATATTATTCTCACTTCTGCCGGAGACAAGTTACTAGATACGATCCCATCACTTCTGCACGTGCAATTATCAGAAAAACTACAAAGCTTAAGCAACGAAGAATTCCAAAAAGTAGAAGACGGACTTAATGCCCTTGTTCGTATTTTGGAAATTGAAAAGATTGAAGCCTCGCCAATGATAACAATGGAAGAAGGACTGGAAGACCATTTTGAAGAGCATTAGTGAATTGCTTCTAAAATCTGATCGTCTTCAGTAATTTCTCCTTTTCCCAGATTAATAGCTGTTTCTATTAGTGCCAAATGCGAATAAGCTTGCGGAAAATTTCCCAACAATCGTTTTGTTTTGAAATCTATATCTTCGCTAAAAAGCCCAACGTGATTACTGTAACTAAGCAGCTGTTCAAAAATTCTTTTTGCTTTTCTATGCTCTCCTATCGACTGTAAAGCATTGATCAGCCAAAATGTACAGATAGTGAAAGAAGAACTAGGCAACCCAAAATCATCTTTGTTTTTGTAGCGATACATTAAACCATCAACGCATAACTCTTTCTCGGTGGCTTTTACAGTTTGTATATATCGAATGTCTTTTGCAGAAATAAATCCGTAAGGCTGCATTAACAGAGTTGCAGCATCCATATCATCTGAGCCGTAAGACTGAGTAAAAGCGCCAACTTTTTCGTTCCAGGCTTTTTCAAGAATCTCGTTTCGAATATTCTCAGCAAGCGGCAGCCATTCTTCAACGTACTTATCTTTATGAATAAATTTTGCAATTTTAATGGCTCTATCGATAGCTACCCAACACAAAACTTTCGAAAAAGTGAAATGTTTTTCGTCGGTTCTGATTTCCCAAATACCTTTATCCGGCTTTTGCCAGTTATTAGCAACAATTCTTACAATACTTCGCACAATTGTCCAAAGCGATTCACTGTCTTCCAACGATATCTTAAACTCAGTAAACTGCTGATAGATAACATCTACCAAAATTCCGTAAATATCGTTTTGCTTTTGAAGATAGGCTGCATTTCCGATTCGAACCGGTGACGAATCCTTGTATCCGCTCAAATGATCCAGCGTTTCTTCTTCCAGAAATTTTTCCCGGTTTATTCCGTACATAATCTGGATTTTCTCGTCCTTATCCGGAATAATATCTATAATAAAGCGCATGAAACGCTTTACCGTATTTAAGTGTCCAAGGCTCGACATAACTTTAATTACCATCGAAGCATCCCGAATCCAACAAAAACGATAGTCCCAATTTCGCTCTTCGCCAATAGTTTCAGGCAAAGAAGTGGTTGCGGCAGCTAATACAGCACCGGTTTTATCGTAACTCAACAACTTCAATACCAACGCACTTCGTGCAATCTCTATATTATACTTGGCAAACGAAGTAAGTTTGTTGGTCCAGTCAAGCCAATACACTTTCGTCTTTTGTAATTTTAAATACTGACGATCTAAATTCTGATTCAATAGTTTCTGATCATACGAAATCATTGCATATGCATCGTCTTTTAGCGTGATTTTCTCTTGTTTAAGAATTGCTTCCTTGTCAATGTCGGTATAAAGGTACAAGGAGTCATAATCTCCTTCTGTCGTGTAGCATTTTATATACTCGTCGTCTGCAATCAGCTCAACATTGAATCGGGCATATTCTACCTGCGGATCATATTTTATCGCAAACTGAGGTTCGCCGGATACATGTTTGAAGTAGCGAATGATTTCGGCCGGATTATAGTAACCGTTTCCATTATTTAAATACCGTGGCATAAAATCAATCACCTCAAAACAATGTTCCTTATTGGTAAAAGTAGTTACAACAATGTTTGTAGTTCTTAAGTATGACTGTTTTACCGAATAATTTTCATCAACCAGAATTTCGAAGCTCCCTCCCTTTTTTTCATCAAGTATTTTTGCAAATATAGAAGAGGAAGTGAAGTCGGGTAAACAACACCAATCAATTGATCCGCTTTCAGAAATTAAGGCTGCACTTCTGCAATTTCCAATTATTGCATAATTCAGATTATCCATATAACACTACTTCTTTTTGTCCTTTAATGAAGCGACAAAACTAATTAAATGTACCTAGAATAAAATTTATACAGCAACAAATGCTGTTCTGTTAACTTGCAGTTGTTATTTCATCTAGAAATTCTCTTACCTCACGATAATTGGTAAGATAATATTTCGCAACCGAGTTTTCTGTGCCAACTTTTATGGTATGCGCTGTTTCCGGCAATTCTCTGAAAAGAAATTCGTCGGTCCAATCATCACCAATCGCCATTATAAATTCGGCTTCATTATTCATTAAGAATTCTGAAGCAGCAGTTCCTTTATTTATACCCGAGACTTTAACCTCAATAACTTTCTTACCTTCAAGAATTTCCAGATCCTGGTTAAATATCAAGTTTGAGATATCGTGTACCAGGTCAAGAGCTCGCAATGCTCCTAATTCAATATCTGCCTTGCGATAGTGCCAAACCAGTGAATATGTTTTTTCTTCGATTAAACTTCCAGGAGTGCGATCGACATATGATTCGAGCAACGGCATAATATTCGATTTCCACTCGCTGTGCACCGGTTTACGTTCTTTCCAGCCTTCGCCTTTATTTTTTAGCCAGGCACCGTGTTCTGCAATCAAGTTATACTGACGAGTTCCAAACCAGCGATCAAATGTTTCTCTGTCGCGACCACTAACCAATACCAGTTTTACATCGTCGAGTTCAGATAGTTTATCTAACAGCTTATAAAGCTCCTGATCCGGACTGGCAGACTGTGGATTATCATAAAAACGCTGCAAGGTCCCGTCGTAATCAAGGAAAATCACTTTTGAGCCAGTCTGTTTGAAATCCGTTTTTATTTTGTTCCGAAGTCGGACAGACATTTTGCGGGCATGGTAATCAGATTGTTCTTCTATTGTATTGTCTAAAGCTTTCATAAACTCCGATGCCCACTTGTGAATATCGTATCTTTTCAAGCGCTGCTGCATCGTTCCCATTCGCTTAACGCGCTCATCATCATCCATCGTCAGCGCATTATAAATGGCATCTGCAGTATCACTTATATTATTAGGATTTACAGAAATTGCTTCACCTAGCTCTTTTGATGCTCCGGCCATTTCACTTAATACCAGCACTCCTTTTTGTTTTACTTTCGATGCTATATATTCTTTTGCAACCAGGTTCATCCCATCTCTCAATGGTGTTAATAAAGCCACTTCTGAAGAACTGTACAACTCAATCAAGTTTTCAAAAGGCATCGAGCGGTAAAAATAAATTACCGGAGCCCAGTTCAATGTGCCAAATTCGCCGTTTATATTTCCGACCAATACGTCTACCTCATTTTTCAGATTTTGGTATTGTTCTACATCGGTTCTCGAAGGTACTGTCAGCATAATCAATGATACCTTTTCAATGTATTCCGGATACTTTTTCAGAAAGTGGCGGAAAGCCTTTAAACGCTCCGGAATTCCTTTTGTATAGTCAAGTCTGTCGATGGAGAGAATTAGTTTCCGATCTGGCATGCTCATTAAAAAACGGTCGATATCCTGGTGTACTTTAGAGCGCTCCTGAACGGGTTTACTTTGCACTTCTTTAGCCAGTTTCTCAAACTTACTGTAATCGATTCCCATAGGAAAAACATCAATAAAAACCTGACGATTTTCAAGCTTAATCTGATTGAAATCGACATCGTGCCCTAACAGTCGTTTTACTGAACTAATAAAATGTCGGGCATAATCATAGGTATGAAAACCGATTAGATCAGCGCCCAACAAACCTCTTACTATTTCTTTTCGCCAAGGTATAGTTCGAATAATCTCATACGATGGAAACGGAATATGCAAAAAGAAGCCAATTTTCAGATCCGGACGTTTTTCACGTAAAATATCCGGCACCAACAATAGCTGATAATCGTGTATCCAAACCTTGTCATTTTCTTCTGCATTATCAATAATTGTTTGTGCAAATAATTCGTTTACTTTAAGATATCCATCCCAGTAAACTTCTTTAAATTCGGTGTACTCAGTAAAATAATGAAAAAGTGGCCACAATGTTGCATTGCTAAAGCCATCGTAATAATTCGAAATTAAATCTTCACTCAAAAAAACAGGCAAACATTGCTCTTTCTTAAGCAACGATGTAACATTATCTGCCTCTTTTTTTGTTTCCGGAATTACTCCCGGCCAACCTATCCAAACACTATCATTTCCTTTGTGATACGATTTTAATCCAGTTGCAAGGCCTCCTTCACTTGGAGTAACCTGCATATCATTTTCTGTTTTTGTAATTTTTACCGGTAAACGGTTCGATGCTATAATTAATCTTCCCATTGTTTTTTATTTCTACAGAAATTATTCTGACAACAAAGATACGTTTTTTGTGTCAATTTATCATAAACATTTAATTAAATCATGGTAAACAAAGAAGTTACCATTTCGGTTCATTTTCGTATAATTCCCATTTTTTATTACTTTTGTTCGCATAGAAACAATTTTCATCTTTTACCATAGGCAGACAGCAAAAACCAATATTAATTACTTTAAATTATTTTTATGATTTATGACTTAAAGCAACAAGAGATTGCTAACAAAATTCAGAAGAAACCGCGAATTAGCAATTGGAAGGACTGGAAATGGCAATTAAAAAATTCAATACAATCACTTGGGAAATTCGAAGAACTTACCGGAATCAAATTTGAAGAAAAGGAAAAAGAGGATCTAAAAATCACATTCGATAAGTTCCCTTTATCGATTACCCCCTACTACCTTTCACTTATTGATAAGAATAATTTTAAAAATGACCCGGTATTTAAACAGTCGTTCGGCTGTGTTGATGAGTTGACTACACTACAGTCGGAGCTTGCAGACCCTCTCTCGGAAGAAAGAGACAGTCCTGTTGAAGGTATAACGCATCGTTACCCCGACAGAGTTTTATTTCATGTAAGTAATACCTGCTCGATGTATTGCCGGCATTGCACGCGAAAACGAAAAGTGGGCGACATCGATTTTGTTCCATCAAAAGAACAACTAAAAAAAGGCATTGAATATATTTCAAACACGCCACAGGTGCGCGATGTTCTTTTATCGGGAGGAGATCCTTTTATGCTTTCAGATAGTATGATCGATTGGCTTTTATCCGAAATATCAGCCATACCACATGTTGAGATTATCCGCATCGGCACGCGAATGCCGGTAGTACTCCCCTATCGAATTACAGATGAACTGGTTTCGATTCTAAAGAAATACCAGCCGCTATGGATAAACACACATTTTAATCACCCCAACGAAATAACATCTTCGGCAAAAGAAGCTTTGGCAAAATTAGCCGATGGTGGTTTTCCGCTAGGAAATCAGTCGGTACTGTTGGCCGATGTAAATGATTGTCCGCGTATTATGAAATCGCTATTGCACAAGTTGGTGCAAAACCGGGTGCGACCCTACTATTTATATCAGTGTGATCTTTCTGAAGGTCTTTCACATTTCAGAACACCTGTTGGAAAAGGGATTGAAATCATGGAAAGCCTTGTTGGACACACCAGTGGCTTTGCTCGCCCGACTTACGTAATTGACGCCCCCGGTGGAGGCGGAAAAATCCCTGTAATGCCTAATTATATTATATCGTGGTCAACCAATAAAGTGGTACTGAGAAATTACGAGGGTGTAATTACAACCTATAAAGAACCAGATAGTTATGAACAAAAAGCGTGTGACCGCGATTGTGATAATTGTACACTGGAACTTAATTTAACAGAAATAGATGAATCAAAGGCTATCGGAATTGAGCGTTTACTAGATGATTCAAACGATTCAATTTCGCTGGTTCCTGAAAATAACGAACGATATTTAAGAAGAGAAGAATGAAACAAGACAAGTTTGAGAAAGTTGGAAACAAGAGCTTAATTCTGCATGGTGAACACAACAATCGGGTTTACCTGATGAAGTTAGACAAAAAAGATTCTACCGACGTAATTGGTGAAATAAATCAGATTGCGCGCAGTAATAAGTACACCAAAATTATTTGCAAAGTGCCGCAAAGTAAAGCCCCGCATTTTATTGCGAACGGCTTTTTAACTGAAGCACAAATTCCCCGGTTTTACGGAAACGAAGAAACGGTGTTTTTTATGGCCAAGTTTCTGAGTTCAGACCGCCTGCTTAACATCGAAACCGAACAGTTGGGTGTATTAAGTGAGATGCTGAATAAAGAACCGGAGTTGAATAGTCCGGTAAAAGCACCATCAAAAAACCTTCGTGTGCGAATAATGGAAGAACAAGATGCCGAAGAGATGACCACCATATATCACCGGGTATTCAAAAGCTATCCGTTTCCGGTTTATGATCCGGAATATATTCGGGAAACGATGAGCACCAATATGCAATATTTTGGTGTTGAAGAGGATGGAAAACTCGTAGCGCTGGCTTCAGCAGAAATGGACAGAGAAGGGCAAAACGCTGAAATGACTGATTTTGCAACCTTGCCGTCTTCCAGAGGAAAGAAACTCTCTATTTTGTTGCTGCAGAAAATTGAACAGCATATGCAAGAGCAAAACATAAAAACGCTGTTTACAATTGCCCGCCTGAATTCGGTTGGAATGAACAAAACCTTTATACGTATGGGGTATATTTATTCGGGTACATTGATTAAAAACACCAACATAGCCGGAAAAATTGAGAGTATGAATATTTATTATAAACACGTATAGTATGAATTTAGGAAGCAGATGTCAGTTCGCGGGAGAATGCCCAATATTTCAGGGAGAGGAAGAAACAAAAATCGAGCTTTCCATTTTCAGAAATGTATTTTGTAACCGCGGACATAAAGGTTGGAAAAACTGTGATCGTTACAACGAGTTAATAACAAAAGAAGAAATTGAAGAGAAAAAATGACAAAAGAGGGAACGACAACGAAAGAATTTGAAATCAAAAAAGTAAATAATCCACAAGAAAAAGACATTCTGCTGTTTTTAAAAGAAAACGGAAAGTGTATTTATGGAGATATCATAAAAGAATTAAAAATCTCTGGCCGCCGCGGACAGGAGGCAATTTATTCTCTGTTAAATAAAGGCTTAGTGAGACATAAAGACAAAACATCATACATCGAACTCAATGTTGAGATCAAAGCATGAGTTGGATCGACCTGACTATTTTTATTATTTATCTGGCAGCGATGCTGGGCGTTGGGGTTTATTTTCTGAAGAAAAATAAAAACACCGACGATTACTATGTTGGCGGAAGAAAACTGGGTGGATTTCATATTGGACTTTCGGTTGTTGCAACTGATGTTGGTGGTGGTTTTTCCATTGGCTTGGGAGGACTCGGCTTTACAATGGGGCTTTCGGGAAGTTGGTTGCTATTCACCGGATTATTAGGAGCCTGATTGAGCGGCGTGTTTTTGATTCCAAGAATATCAGAACTTGCGCGGCTTAAAGGGTTTCTGTCCTTCCCTCAATTTTTAGAACATGTATTTAACCCTCGCGTAGCTCTTATTGCCGGCATTATTTCGGCAATAGGATATTTAGGCTTTACCAGTTCTCAAATCCTTGCCGGAGCCAAATTAGCATCATCAACATTTCAGGGCTTAAGCCTCACAAATGCTTTGCTGATAATGGGTGGCATTGCAGTGTTGTACACCGTTTTAGGAGGTTTAAAAGCGGTTATTTACACCGACACTATACAGTGGATTGTTTTAATGACCGGGCTTATCTTTGTTGGAATCCCGGTTTCTTTTTTTGCCATCGGAGGTTTCGATGCAATTTCAAGTACTTTGGCTCCAGAGTTTATGTCGCTTCGGAATGTATCCTGGCAACAAATCGTAAACTGGATGTTCACCATTATCCCGATCTGGTTTATTGGGATGACACTCTACCAAAGAATATACGCCGCAAAAAACACAAGGGCTGCTCAGCAAGGCTGGTTTATTGCCGGATTATTTGAGTATCCGGTTATGGCTTTTATGGGCGTAATACTTGGTATGTTTGCGCGAGTAGCGGTAGAGAATCAATTGCTACCTGGTTATTCGGCAGCAACTTTAGATGCAGAAATGGGACTTCCGCTTCTCTTAAAAACAGTTTTGCCAGTTGGCTTGCTGGGGATTGTATTATCAGCTTACTTCTCGGCAATAATGTCTACTGCCGACAGTTGTTTAATGGCTGCATCAGGAAACATATTAACTGATGTTTTGAGGAAGCATGATTCACCAAGCAGTCTACGTTTTTCTCAACTGCTAACTTTTTTAATTGGGGCAATTGCACTTTTGCTTGCGCTAAAAATGACCAGTGTATTAGAACTCATGCTCCACTCCTACTCTTTCATGGTTTCCGGAATGATTGTGCCTGTTTTAGCAGCACTATTTACAAAAACACCAAATGCAAGAGCTGCATTAATTGCCATGATAGTTGGTGGTACTTCAACTCTTACATTGATAATTGGCGGTTTTGAATTACCTTGGAAGCTCGATGCCAATATTTTTGGTATTGCATTATCAACGGTAGCCTACAGCGTATCAAATTTATTTATACGAAAAGTTTAGGTAAATTCGTGTTTTCAACTGTTACAATCAATGGGTACTATACTTCTCGATATGGATAAACTAAAGTCAATATTTGACTTTGTAATTTTTAGTTACAAAGAAATCGACTTTACTGTTAAGTCACTGTTTATTGTGATCATTGCTTTTGCGATCACTCGAATACTGCTATGGATCATTAAAAAGATTTTATTCCGCAGAAAAGATATTGACTTCAACAAACGGGGCAGTTTAAATTCGGTTTATCAGATTATTGCTTATGTACTCTGGATTATTACGATTTTGATAATGCTGGAGTCTTTCGGGCTAAAATTAACTGTATTAATGGCCGGTTCTGCAGCATTACTTGTTGGTGTAGGACTTGGTCTTCAAAACACATTTAACGACTTTATTTCGGGCTTTATACTTTTGTTTGAAGGTTCTATAAAAATTGGCGATATACTTGAAGTTGACGGCGATATTATAAAAATAAGGAAAATAGGCTTGCGGACTTCGGAAGCCTTTAACCGCGATGATATTGTTGTGATTATGCCCAACTCAATAATTACAACCAACAAAGTTATTAACTGGAGTCATCAGTCGAAGAAAACAAGGTTTAGAATAAAAGTTGGTGTAGCTTATGGCAGTGATGTGGATTTGGTAGAACAACTACTTATGAATAGTGCAAAAGAGCACCCCGAAGTAGAAAATGATGAAATGATTCGTGCCCGTTTTATCGATTTTGGAAATTCATCGCTCGATTTTGAACTGCTGTTTTACAGCAAAAATATTTTTAGGATTGAAAACGTAAAGTCTGACATAAGAAGAACGATTAACCGCAAGTTTATTGAAAATAAAGTAACTATTCCGTTCCCGCAAATGGACCTTCATTTGAGATCAGATGATACGAAATAAAGGCCTGCAAAACTGCAAGCCTTTAGAAACTAACTAAACTTAACCGTAATCAAAACTAGCGCCCACCACCAGGACGTCCTTGTCCTCTTCTGGCGCGTCGTTCTTCCAAGTATTTTTCGTATTTTTTGTACTGACCTTCAGTCAGAATCTTTTTCATTTCCTTGTTTTGCTCCTCGCGAATCTTTGTCATTTTTTCGCGCATCGCTCCCCAATCGCCTCCTCCATCTCTCATTTCTTCACGCATGGCGCTCATTTTTTCGCCCATCTCTTTATTTAATGCCAAAACCTTTTTCTGCTGATCTTTATTCAGATCCAGAGTTTTTGTCAGCTCCTCAGTTTGACGTTTTGCCATTTCTTCCGGGTCAAAATTTCTTTCGCCACGATTTTGAGCCATAGAAACTGTTGTAAGCACAAAAGCGAAAAGCAACAGTAAACCTATTTTCTTCATAATGATTAGTATTAATAAAGTTTTTATTATTTATAGTTGCTTGGACGAATGTAATGATGGAAGGTTTAACTGACCTGGAAAATTAAATCGAAAATTTTAAGTCCACTCCAATAATATCAGCGTTATTCCATTTTTGCTCAGCTTTTAGCATCTCAAAAGCATAATACATATTAACTTTTAAAAGCTTATTGCTGAAGGCATTCAAACCTCCGTAAATCCGAGAAAGATGATTCCCTTCTCCATTAAGTTTCACAAACATTTCTTCTGAAGTGTAAAAACGCATTCCCCAGTCGGCCAACTTTGGAAACTGAAACTTAAACGCTTGCCTGTATCTAAAATGATTAATTGGAGTTTCAAAAATTCGATATTCGAACCGATTGTAGAATGTAAATTTAAAATTTCTAATTGAGTGTTTCAAGTCAGCACTTAGCATCGGACGGTTTTCTGCATCCCAATTATTCGCTGCATTTCTATACCATGTTACACGATACCCTGTTCCCAGCTCCAGCCAATTATCAATGCGTCGATTAACAAACACTTCTGTGTACATCAATCTATGAGAACTTATTTGGGGCACATAATAAACCTTCTCAGCAACCTTAATACGTGTTTTCTTCGACATATCGAAGTCCACCTGGTTCTTATTCCAAACTTCGAAGTGCCGCTGCCCGGCAGCTTGTAACGCAGAAAGAAGTAGTATAATATATATCAACCGAAACATGACCGCAAAAATAAAAAAAGAAACCAGCCTTCTTTGTTACATCTTTTAACAGTCGCGGAAATATAACAGAAAATGTATGTTGCATTAAATACAAAATAAATATTCTTCTCCTGCTCACTATCAATAAAAAATATCTATTTTTGTACGATTAGAACAAATTCGTCGAAATATGTCAAACAATAAAACAAAACATCAATTAATTATAGCAGCAGGTCAGATCTTTTATCAATATGGCTTTAAAAAGACTACAATGGACGATATTGCTTTTGCTGCCGGCAAAGGAAAAAGCTCGTTGTATTACTATTTTAAAAACAAAGAGGAAGTTTTTGAGGCCGTAGTTGATTACGAGGCTGAACACCTTAAAGATGAGATAATTTCATCAACCAAAGAGCTAAAAAATGCTGTTGATCAGCTTCGACTGTACATCCAAATAAGAATGAAGCGGTTTGTTAATCGCGGCAACCTGTACACTGCATTAACAGACGATTTTTTAATGACGTTCAATTTCATTGAAAAGATACGCAACAAACATCAGGAATGGGAATTAGATATGTTGCACCAGATAATCAGTAATGGCATAAAATCGAAAGAATTTAAGCCTATAAACATTGAATTCATCTCTAACGCATTGTTAATTGCAATGATTGGTTTTGAAAGACCATTACTGCAGAAAACAGAATCGGAGAAAGAATTTGAACATAAAATAAACGAAGTTATAAATATGATGTTCTACGGAATTTGTACCTAAAAAATTTTACGCAATAAATAGAATATTTTAGATATTTAGTCGAATTACACACAACTAATATTAAAGCAATGAAAACAAAAACAGAAAAAAAGGCCATGTCATTTTTAGAAAATGGTTGGAAGATTCACAAAGGTTTAGCGCTTACACTAACCTTATTAATTATGGTAGGTATAACTCACATTACCACAGCTCAAAATACCTGGGAAGTGAAAGTCTTAGCTGGTGCTTCCTGTCAGTCAGAATTATTAAAAATTTCAGACAACACCGATCTTCAATTTGCTTATGGTGTCGGAGTAACAAATAATACTCAATTCTCGGAAGTATTTGCAATGCAAACAGGTTTGGAATACAACAAAAAAGGGATGCTGCAAAATGAAAATAATGCAGAGCTGAAAAACACCTTTCACTACCTCACATTACCGTTACTCGCAGAATTCTCTGCCGGGGAAAAAGCCGGGTTTAAAAACGGCAAACAAGTATTTTTTGCAGTTGGTCCTTACCTATCTTATTTAATAGACTCAAAAAACGAGCTTAACAGAATTTCTACTGAAATAGAAAACGATATTCGCAATTACGACATTGGAGTGAGAATTAACCTCGGGTTTGAATTTCCTTCTTTTAACACCCACAAATTACGTGTTGGGCTGAATTACGATATGGGTTTTACTGATATTTACAAAACACAAGCAGATCTGCAAAATAAAATGTGTTCGATTAGTTTGGGGTATGTGTTTTAAAAAATGACACAAGTACTAGTCTTCTAATATTCATCAACCAATAAAAAGAAAAGGGGCTATTTTTATATTTAAACAGCCCCTTTTCTCTTTATAAAGCAATCTTAACTTGAAACCTCGAATTATTATTTGTTAAAAGAATAATGTATATTCCTCCTTTTCTCAATTTAACAACAGTTCTGTTATCCGTTACAACTTGTTCATGCTGCAACACCCCATCAATTGTATATACTGACAACAAAGCATTACTATTAATTTTCTTCGTAATTTCTACCTGATGATCTACTAATACTCGTAAACTATAATCAACAGATTCCCTTATGTCTTGAGTAGAACTAAGAATTGACGAAATACTTATAGTCCAATCTGTAAATGTCACTTCATCTTCTGCCGTAACACGAAATGTTACTGGTTCTGAATAATCATGAACACTATTAGGATCTGGATTTAGGGTAGAAGCAGGAGAGTTAAATATCTTCAAAAATAAATTTGTAAGATCTGCATCATAAGGCAATTCAATATCTATTAACTTCTGCGTCTCATCTATCTGAGTAGGTACATCATAAAACCCCTGTACCTGAACGCTATCAATCCCTGAAAGTGAAAAAATCTCTGAATCGGCGTATAAAGTCCACTCTTTCTCTTTTCCATTCTCTGCAGTAACAGTATAAGTAAATGGTTCAGATAAATCTATCAATGTGCCGCTTGATGGATTTATTGTTGCTAAACTTGAAATCGATAAGATGGGTTTACTTTTTTTTAGATTAGTGTCTGGATATACATTGGAATATATAATTCCTGTATTCGAGTTGATAATCGCATTTTTGTTTTGCCCCATTAAAAAGAAAGACTTGATTTCAGCTTCCGCACTTTTTTCCAACTCTACGTCAAAAACAATACTATCACCAATTTCGTATACATTAGATATCTTAATTCCAGAAGAAGTGCCATCTGACAAAAAAGCAGGTGATGACGCTTTTCCTAAAACATAATCAGAAGTATTAGCATAAGCTGCATTATTAATTTCGCCGTCGATTGTTAAACTTCCGTTTGGTCTGTATAGATAAACTTCATCTGGTGGCCCATCTGCATTTCCATTATAATTTGGATTAATTCGATAAATTAGCAAACCTGATTTTGGGATAAATCTATCAAAAGAATCCTCTTCTTTCTTCCGATATTCCAGAACAAAAAACTCATCTGTATTAACGTTCTTTGGAGAAAATCGGTAAACATTGCCGGGAGACTTACTTAAAGGACGCAAAGAATATGTTCCACTTCTTTTGATTTCCGGTAATTCTTCTATCCAGGTTGAGTCTGAATACTTTAGCTTCATATATGCTCCCATATGACCACGCCCCCTTTCCATAAGATCCCAATCTCCAACAGGAGTAAGCTCATCGTAAGAATAATGATATAGATCAGGGGCTCCAAGCATATGAAACATCTCGTGACAAAGAGTAGTTAAACTAACATCCTCAAACTGGAATGCATAATCCAAGGCTTGAACATCATTAATTGTTACAGAGAATCTGTTAATACTTGATCGGTGAGGCCACAATAAATCTCCCCACCCATCGGGCCGCCCCTGAATAATAAAACTAATAATATCTATTTTCCCATCACCATCCTTATCAAGCTCCAAATCTTCCGGCACCTGATTCGAGACGAAAGTTAATGCATTCATCAACAGTGCTTCTCTTCTCTGAATTTCTTCATTCGATGTTCTGTAACCTTCAGGATTAGTAGATTTATCATAGGGTTGATAGAATGATCTAGCATGGTAATCTTCGTAAGGAAGTATTGTCAATGAACTATCTTCATTAATGGGAAAAAGATGAGAATTAATATCTAATTTCTCATACGATACTTCATTATAATAAGAACGTAAACTATTCTCGCCATTATATATCTGCTCATAATAATCCAGATCATCGTCCAAATCCAGACCTTCTTTAAATTTGATAAAAACCACCAAATTATTCAATATCCCTTCATGATATCTTTCAGAACTTGCAGACTTGAGATTTCCCTTTGGAATCTCTCTATAGCCATATAACTCATTTAACTCATTATATCGCTTTCTATATTCCGATTCGGATAACCTTATCCAAGGGCTTAAATCATTTTGGAGAGTAGGATCAACATCATCAACTTTATATTTGGAGGGAACAATTAATCCGTTTCCCTTTACACCATAATAAAAATACCCATCTTCTACATTTCTCACAATTGTGTAACCTAACGAATCGTGTAACCAGTGATAATACTCGTCTCCTGAAGTAAAGCAGTGAATAACAGTGCCATCGGGCTGACTAATTGTTTGAGGTATAAAACGAACATACGAAGCAAATACGAAACTATTGAAAGATAGCAGCACAGCAAGAAGCAAAACTCTTTTATTACTTTTATAACACTTTTGTATATAAAAGATCAAATTACTCATTAAATTATCATATTTTCTTTTCATTAGCATGAATGTATTAAGATGCATCTTATCGGCAGTAAACAAATATCTCATTTACACATACTCTAATCAAAAATAGTGGATGTCGAGACTTTTTCAACCTTTGCAATTTTCTTTAATCTCGACATATCAATTTCTTTTTCATTACCAACAATTGCGATTGAAAAGGGTTTATCTTTAATATTGTTCTCATAAAAAGTCAAAATATCTTCAAAATTAATTCCACGATATTGGGGAATTAAAACTTTAGAAGGATCATCTTTATAGCCTTTATCAAACCAGTTCGAAATTACTTGAGTTGTGTTTCTTGACGAAGGTTTTCCCGTTAAAGTTGAGTTGATCAAATAATTCCTTATATTATCGATTCTTTCAGGTTTTTGTGGCATTTCCTTTAATAAACTAACATATGTTTCCAAAGCATCACAGGTTTTATCTCCCTGTGTACCAATATATCCTAAAAAGTATTTCTTTAGCCCAGGCATTGAGGGAATTCTAATTCCACCAGATGCAGTATAAGCAAACGATCGGTATTCTCTTATTTCCTGCAATACTAATCCATTAAATCCCCCACCGAAATACTGGTTAAATGCAGCAATCAAAGGAGTTTCATCCAGCTTATATTCTCCTTCGTTAATAAAAAAGTAAATGTTACTTTGAGTCGCATTTTTGTCATTTACAAAATAAATTACATCCTTATCGTGCTGAGACAATTCTGTTTGACCAGGCGATTGAGACGGATTAAGACCATCAGCAAAAGCAAGACTTTGCTTTAATGTATTTAATACACTATCATAATCAAGGTTTCCATAATAATGAACATCAGCTTCATATTGAACTGCTTTTAAAAAATCTCCTGTTAATCCTTTAATTGTAAGTTCATTTAAATCATCCTCCGACAAACGATCAATATAAGAAGACTTATTACCATAAAGAAGATATTGCTGCATAGCATCAGTTAGAACTGCGTTTTGTTTTGATTCTGATTGCCTTGATATAATGGCATTACCAATAGTCGCATCCATTTGTTTTTGATCTAACAGAGGGAGTAGCATTACTTTAGATAGCAATCGACATGAAGTTTCCAGATTGTTCTCGTCTCCCTCTATTTCTACATAAGTGTAATCATCACTCACATAGAAATTAAGTTTACAACCATTCTTAGCCATCTCGTATTTAAATTCCTGAGCATTGTATTGTGCCATAACTCCGGCTTTATTCATAAGAGAAACAGCATAAGCAAGTGAAGGCAACTTTCTTGCGCCAACACCATATCTAATTGTTAAAGTAAAAATATTATTCTTTTTATTCTTTTTATAATATAAGTTTACACCATCTGTAAATTTTCCTTTGATCATTTCTTTGTCAAGATCAAGATACTTTTCATTGATTTCGCCAACTTTTATATTTCTGAATTTTTTCTGGAATTCAGAGATACCATTCGATTGTGGTTCAATAATATCAAATTCTGGCTTTTTAACTTTCTCGCTATTTCCAATTCCTTCCAAACATTGAAAAGTATAATAGTTATTGTTAAAATAGATATTAGCAATTTCAACGATCTTACTCTTGTCAATTGATTCTATCTCTTCTTTCATTGTCTCAATTGCGTTGAGAGGTTTGTTCTCAAGAAACATACGCATAAGATAGCTGGCCTTTCCATCCGGGTTTTCAAACAACAACTCTAAATCCTGCAGCATCTGTTTTTTTACTGCCTCAAATATCCATTCCTCAAACTCTCCATTTTTTAGCTTCTCTAATTCTGCAAAAATGATTTTTTCGGTCTCACTCACGGACAGCTGTCTATATTGATTTCTATCAAATGCAGGTACTGCTTGAATAAGGATTCGCCCACCATCTAACATTGCCTGAGAATTTACACTAGCCATACTTACTTGTCCCTCAGTAGCAAGCCTATCAAACAACCCTATTTTGTTTGAATTATTTAACATAGCAACAGCCATATCTAGTACAATCTCATCTTTATGTCCTAAAGGGATTCCATTAAACGCCCAAATTCCAATTTTATAAGGCGTTAACTTAAATTTAAAATCTTTCTTTCCTTCAATTGGCTTTATTTCATAATTTGAAACTGTTGGTTTAGTATCTTCTTCCCATTTCCCAAAAGTTTGTTCGATTAAGGGCTTTACGTCATTAACATTAATATTCCCGGAAAGGATTAGTGCCATATTCGATGGAACATACCATTTCTGATAAAAATTGATCATTTCTTTAAGCGAAGGGTGTTTTAAATGTTCTGTTGTTCCAATAATCGGAATGCTATAAGGATGCCCTTCGTATAATATTCCATTTATTTCTTCGCTTAATCGTGATGATGCATTATTAGCATACATATTTTTTTCCTCGTATACAGTCTCAACCTCGGTAAGAAAATTTCTAAATACTGGTTTCTGGAATAGGTGTGAATAAATCTCTAACCAGCGTTCTACTTCAAATGAAGGAAAGAAGCTATAATATCGTGTCTGATCATAACCAGTAGAAGCATTGAGTCCTGTTCCTCCAATTGCTTGTATTAAATTACTAAACTCGTTTGGTACTGCATATTTGCCAGCTTCTTTAGATTCATTATTTATTGCAGTGTAAATTTCTTTTTGTTTATCAGCATCATCCGTTTCACGTAGATCCTCAAAAAGATCAATTAGTTTCAAATAATGTGGTTTTTCAGATTCCCAATCTATTGTTCCAAGATCGGTAGTTCCTTTAAACATCATATGCTCTAGGTAATGGGCCATACCAGTGGCATTGGAAGCATCATTGCGTGCTCCGGTTTTTACCAAAACACATCCAAACACTTCTGATGCGGTTTGATCTTCATTTAAGATAATAGTTAAACCATTACTTAATTGGTAATTAGTAACTCCTTTTAAAACTCCCTGGGAGAACGAAAAAGTAACTGAACATAAAAATATTATTAGGAAGATTAACTGTTTCATAGCGTTTAATTTTACTTTGTTAAATATATGAAGTCCAAATAGAGAAAATTTCATTATAGATTTAGGCTCAGTTAAGTTGACTTTAGTTCAGAACTTTCTTATTCTGTCTAAAACATAACTACTATCGTCAGTGGACTCTAATTTTCTTATTTATTAGTAAAAAGCCGCACATATAAATACATGTACGGCTTTTCTCTACGAAATATACTGTTACTGTTTTGTTAATACAGATGAAGCATAATTTCCAAAAGTACCAGCTTCAACTTGAGCAGACCATGCCTCAAATGTTATATTTCCTGAATCATCATAAGCACCTACGATTGCACCTGCAGGATCATAAGCCCCCGCATTTAAATCTATTCTAATTGCTTTGCAATCGCCATAGTCTCCACTTATATAAATTACTTGATCAGGTAAAATTGAAATGGTCTTTTGTTCAAGATCAACTGTTGCCATAATAGTCTGTCCACCATCCCAGAAATTATAAATAGCGACTTGTGTTTCACTTCCATCGACAGGTGATATAGAAACATCAAAAGGCCCTTCTTCTTCATCTTCTAATGTATAATCGAGTTCAGAATAGGAACCGATAACAATAGCAAGAGGATGTTCATTATCACTAATCGTCACAACACTTGCAGCATTTCCACTTTCTTCGTCACTGATATAATAACCAGCGGTATTAGACTTTAAAGTAATTTTAAACGTTTTATCTTTATCATAAAAGTCATTATCAATTGCTTTGACCTGAATGTAAGCAGTACCATACCCGTCTGTCACAGACACTTTCTTTTCTTCGCTAACAATCTCATAATCGACACCTTCTACGGCAGGGTTTGTACCTACTCCACTAACTTCGAAAGTCACATCCACATTTGTTCCACCGGCTTCTAAACTCCCTACAATAACTGGAATTTTTAAAATCTCAGGATTGTTTTCTGCAACTTTATATGCACTAGCCCCAATATAGATTAAAGAATTCTCAGCATCAAACATCGGCATACTAGTTTCTTCGCAAGCAGCAAAGATCAATACTATTAATAGTATAGCTATATTTTTGAAGTATTTCATAATTATTTTCTTATTAATTAGTAACCAGGGTTCTGCTGATCTATCATTCCTCCATTGGCATTCAATTCTGCTTGAGGAATTGGTAAAACCCATCTATTATTACTTGCATCAACCGTCAAATCATCTACAGCGTTAGAATTTGCATTATTTCCATCGCTTGAACGTCCTTGACGAGTAAAACCTAGTCCCTTGCGTTTATAATCAAAAAATAAATGTCCTTCAAAAGCAAGTTCTCGTTTTCTCTCGTTGAAGATTTCATCTTTGTAGTTTGCAGGAATAGCATCATTTACGGGATTGTAATTTTCAATACGCGCAGCTCGAAGAGTTTGAATATATTGCCACGCCTTTTGCCCGTTATTATCTCTTTCTGCATATGCTTCAGCACAAATTAAATATTGTTCAGCCAGACGTAAAACTTTTGGCATATTTGAACCATTTGCATTTGAGGTAGAAGCAAAAGCTGGATTTGTTGGATATTTGTCACATAATGTTAACTCAATATTCTGACCATCAATCGCATACTTTGTCGATACCTTTGCAAAATATGCGTCGTAACGTATATCTGCTGAGTTATAAATAGCTAAGAAATTATCGGTAGGCATATAATCAGGACTTGGCAACCCTTGGGCATCGTTATAATAATTATACCCTGGATATTTTCCTGCTGCATCATTTACAGTTAGACCTACCTTCCATATAATCTCATCTCCAACATCATTTAACCACATACTTTTAAAGTCATCTCCACTTAGCAAAGAATAGTCTGGATTATCAATTACTTTCTGAGCATATTTAATAGCATTATCCCAATCTTCCATATATAAGTAAACCCTAGCCATTAGAGCCTCAGCTGCAGTTTGGGAGAAATATATATCCTTATTTTCATCATAAGAAGATGTTCCCATCAAATCATAAGCATCACTAAGATCCTGTAAGATATTATTATAAACACTCTCAATATTATCTCTAGGAGGTTCACTTGTCACAAATTCGAACATGTAAGGCACTCCCAAATCAGTTGATGCTGTAGTAGGATCATAACCTTTTGAGAATAATCTGACCAGATCAAAATGAGCTAATGCCCTTGCCATTAATGCTTCACCTTTCATGTAGTCCAAATGATCCTGATCTCCTTCAATCGCATCAATCTTGTTAATAATTGTATTTGCTCTAGCAATAGTTGAATACATAGCTGCCCACATACTTTCAACATCTCCATCAGTAGCAGTAAATATCCATCTATGCAAAATACCAAGCTGATTTGAAAAACCATTTACAGCAGCAACTTCATCTGTCAAGATATCGGGATAAACTGTAAAATAGCGGCCGTAGTAGGCAGCTGATTTAAAAGCACTGTAAACGCCATTAACACCGACCTGAAGGTCATCTTCTGTCTGCAATGCTTGATCCATTGCAACATCTGAGTGTGGATATTTTTCAAGAAAATCGTCACAAGAAAAAAGAAAACCACTCAGAACTATACTGATTATAAATATTTTACTTTTCATACTTATTTATTTTCGTTTTAAATATTAATATTTAAAAACCTACCTCAATACCAAAAACAATATTTTTCACATGAGGATAATAACCAAGATCCCAAGATGCATCTACCTCTGGATCTTGTCCTGAATACTTAGTAAATGTAAGAAGGTTGCGTCCTCTACCATAAACTTTCAATGATTTTATTGTTTTTAATTTCTTCAATGAGCGTTCAGAGAAACTATAACCGAGCGTAAGATCTTTTAATCGAATAAAAGATGCATCTTCTAATAAATGGTCATCAAACTCTGCACTCTCTTTTAAAGGATCTGGATATTTTGTAACATCACCTGGCTCTTTCCAATAATCCAATACTTTTCTGGATTGGTTATATGTTGCGAAATTTGAATTTTCCGAAAAATAACGTGCATTATTTCCCATCCACTTGTCAGCCATCCAAGAAAAAAACATAGACAATGAGATTCCTTTATACTCCCAAGAAGTTGTTAAACCTCCAGCCCATGGAGCATAATAAGACTTTCCTGAAAGTACAACTTGGTCACTCGAGTTAAATTGATTTGTTGGATTTCCATCAGCATCCAACCACACAAATGTACCATCTGCAGGGTTTACGCCAACTAAACGGTTCAAATAAAATGTTCCTAAAGACTCTCCAACTTTAGTAATATTATTTCCATCAATAATCTCATCCTTATCACCATATAATTCAAGTACCTCATTGTGATTATATCCAACATTAGCATTCAAGTTCCATTTAAAAGCATCAGAATTAATCACATGCCAATCAACAGTTACCTCAACTCCTCTATTTAAGATTTCACCAACGTTATCCCAACCGCCAGAGAATCCTGAAGTATAAGAATATGGTACTTCAAACAACATATCTGATGTTACAGCGCGATACCACTCAACTTCAAAAGAGACATCCTTTAATATGCTAAATTCAACACCTGTATTAAACATATTCTTCTTTTCCCATGTTAGATCAGTGTTTCCTGGCGCTGATGGGGCTCCACCTGAGTTATCGTTATAAGTAGGTCCAGAACCGTACAACGCAAGGTGGGTATAGTTTCCAATATTCCAGTTACCCGTTGTACCATAACTTGCTTTGAACTTCATTTTGGTTAACCAATCGACATCTTCCAAGAAGTTCTCTTTTTTCATATCCCACATTCCGGCTACTGACCCAAAAAGTGCCCAACGATTATTTGTTCCAAAACGAGAAGAACCATCGTAACGCAATGACCCATCAAAGTAATACTTTTCTTTATAATTATAGTTAATGGTTGAAAAGAAAGACATCATAGAATATTCTTCAATATCTCCGTCAACATCAGAAGGTGTAGCAGTCGATCCAAGTACATCAACAGTAGTATTAGGTAACCCTTCTCCTTCAGCGAAAAACCACTCATAATTATGGTGAATACTTTCCTGTCCAAGCATAACTCCTAGTGAATGATCTCTAAATTCTTTCAGATAATTAAATAAGTTTGTATTTGTAACCTTGTAATTACGTGAAAAACTACGAGACACACTTCCATTAGTATTTAATCCCCATGCAGAAAGGGGGCTAATATAGCCAGAATTAAGAAAATCTCTAAAATCAATACCAGTAGTAGATTTAAATGTCAAATCTTTAGTAATCTTTATTTCACCATAAACTGAACCTACAACTTTTGCATTATTAAATTTTGATGGATTCAATTCTAAATGTTCTAGTGGATTTGCCCAAAATAAACCATCTGCAGTAGAAGTATAACTACCATCTTCGTTATAAGGTCGACTATATGGAGATTCTAAAATCGAACGAAAAATAGGGTTGTAAATATTGTTTGAATAACCACTGCTTCTATCAGGTGTTACTGCATTATTGGCTTCCTCAAAACCAAAAGTCAGATATGTTCCCAGAGTCAACCAATCAGTAGCATCAGCATCCAAATTTACTTTTGCAGAGTACCTTTTAAAAGAAGAAGTAGGAATTATACCTTTTTCATCGTAATATCCTCCGGAAATATAATAACCAACTTTATCGCTACCTCCCTGAACTGATAATTCATGAGATTGGACATTGCCTGTCTGAGTTAGCTCATCAAACCAGTTTGTATTAATGGCTTCCAATGCAGCTCTATCATAAGCACCAGCAGTTTTTAATCCCAAATATTCTTCATAGTCTAATTTTTCAACGGTACTCATTTGGTCAAACTTATCTTGAGACGCTTGAGAAACACCATACAAGCCACGGTAAGTAATTTTCGCTTTTTCGTTTTTACCTCCCTTTTTGGTTGTAATGATAACAACTCCGTTTGCCCCCCGAGAACCATAAAGTGCGGTCGCAGAAGCATCTTTTAAAACAGAAATATTTTCAATATCATTTGGATTAAGAGACGAAAAATCTCCTGAACTTACTTGAATTCCATCCATAATGTATAAAGGAGCAGATCCTGCAGATATAGAACCAACACCACGAATTCTTATAGTCGCAGAAGATCCTGGCATTCCTGAAGAATTTATAACATTAACTCCGGCTACGGTTCCCTGTAAAGCATTTTCAAAACTTCCAACCGGAACCTGTTCTAACTTTTCTGCCTCTACATTTTGTACAGACCCCGTTAAACTTGATTTTTTACGAACCCCATAAGCTGTTACGACAACCTCATCTACACCAATGGTTTCTGTTTCCATAGCAACATCGATAACAGAACCAGAGATAGCAACTTCTTTCATTTTCATGCCAACAAAAGTAAACACAAGAGATTGTGCATCATTTGGGACATTTAGTTCATACTTACCATCAATGTTGGTGACGGTACCAACCGTTGTACCTTTCACACTCACCGAAACACCAGGTATTCCGACACCATCTTCAGAACTAGTAACAGTACCTGTAATAGTTTTTACCTGAGCCTCAGCTACAAAAATGCCTAGTAAGACAATGCTTACTAGCATTAGCGCAATTTTTCTCATAGAATAAAATTTTGAATTTAAAAATTAACTCACTCACTCAATAAGGGAGCTAAATTAAAAAAAAGAATGAAACTTTAACATTTTTTCACAGTAAATTAAAACATAAGTGATTAATAAAATATGGAAATGGTACCGTTTAGGATGTTTCCCCGGCAATTTGAAAAACAAACGATTTGCAAAAAAAAATCATACTAACACTTTTTAAAGTCTGGATGACAACAAAATAAGCAAATAATAGATTTTTTTTATCGTTGAAAAAAGAAAATACATCGTGAAAGATATACTTTAAAATAAACTTTATTTATTCCGTTAAATATACCTAAACTCTAAATAAAAATAGGTTGTGTTCTTTTTCTATTAAGGATTCTGATCTCCTTCCCCAATCTTTTCATTAGCATCTATTTCATCCTGAGGAATCTGATAAATAAAAAGATTAGAACCGGCTGGCATTAGCATTTGGACAGCCATTAGCGGATCATGATTACTATTAGTCCGGTCGACTCCTATTTTAAGGCGTTTAATATCCAACGCTCTAAATCCCTCTCCCCAAAGTTCTATTCGCCTTTCCAAAAGAATCTCATTTAATAAATCTGTTCCACTTTTATTAACTATAACCGGAATAGAATAACGGTTCTCTCGCAGTTCTTTTAATAAAGTTTGAGCCTGTGTATCTTCCCCTCTCCTGGTTCTGGCTTCTGCTTCAATTAAAAGCATTTCTTCCGGGCGCATCATAACATAATCTGCTGCAAATTCTTTATCGCCACCAGCTGCAAATTTATGAGGAATCAGTCGTCCTGATTCTATTGAAGTTGTATCGACAAGCTGTTTTCTTATGTCGGCAGCATCCATTTCCTTAAATAGAGCCAAACTGTAAGATTTTGGGCAATATCCAGTACCACAATAGCCCTGAATTGTCCAATCCATATGCGAGAACCATGAAGCATATGTAGTAGATTGTTCTTTATTTACCTCCAGTCCCCACATCCAGTTTTGCTGCTGGTAGCTGTCGAAACCAGAAGCAAATGCATCAGGTGACATTATCGCATATCCGCTTCTGGCAGCATTTGCCATTTTTGCTGCTTTTTCCCAATCGTTCATAACCAACGCAACTCTTGCTCTAATCCCTTGAGCAACATTAAGGGTAAGATCTGAAATATGACGCTGCGGCAGTGCACTCTCCTCAAATAAACGAATGGCTTCGTCGAGATCTTTTACAATTTGATCGTACACTATTTTTACCGTTCCGCGATCTTTTCCGTCAACACTTCCTTCCAAATAAAGCGGGACACCGGGTTTGTCTTCATTTCCAAAGTAAGTATGCTGGAATAACTGTATTAGCTTGAAATAGGAAAAAGCCCGCAATGTTAATGCCTGTGCTTTTAAGTTTTGTTTTAGCGTTTCACTATCTGAAGATGCTTCGTCTATATTATTTATTACGCCATTAACATTGTAAATCATTCTGTAAAAGAGTGTCCACGCGTAAATTGGTCGCGGATAAGTTGCTCCCCGGTTTACCATGGTATAATCGTGACTAAACCAATGAAAACGTTCAACCGCAATATCCTCTCCCATTAAATCCTGTGCCAGATCGATTGTTTTTATTCCAAACTGGTCATCATACTCGTGCTTGCTACGCATGTCCCTTTTCACCCCATCCAGGACAGTTTGAGCTCCTTCAGCTGTTTTAAATACATCCTGATCTGATATTTGGTTCGTTGGAGTTGTTTCCAGATACCCCTCAGAACAGGCCGTAAATAGTAATGAAGTAATTGCTATTATATAAAATTTGTAAAGATTTCTCATTTCGTATTCTCCCAAGAATTAAAATTTGACATTTAATCCAAACGAAACTGTCCGGACTGGAGGATAGTTATTACCGGGAGTTCCGGAAAATGTTTGCTGAGGATCGAGTCCTTTGCGTTTGCTTATTAACAGAATATTATCTGCAGCAAAATAAAGCCTCAAAGACTGGATATTTAAATTATCAGTTACTTGAGCTGGAAAAGTGTAGCCCATGTTCACACTCCGAAAATTCAGGTAATCTCCATCAACAAGAAAACGCGTTGAAGTTGCATTTGCATTTTGATCACCATCAATAATTGGAACATCCGTATCTCTGTTCTCAGTGGTCCAACGGTTCAGAATATCAGAATGCCAATTTAAACCATATGTGCCTCCATGCATCAATTCCCGGTAACTCCCGTCGAGAACTTTACCTCCAATTGCAAAATTCATCATCACTGTAAGATCAAAATTCGAATACTCAAAAGAATTGATAATACCACCAGTTAAATCCGGCATTGCCGAACCTACGTAATAACGATCCGACTCAGAAAATACTTCGGTTATATCACGTTCACCGGTTAACAGAGGATCTCCATTCTCGTCAAACAACGGGGTACCGTTATTGTCGGTTTCCTGAACATCAAAATACCATTGTGATTTTCCGTTATCCGGATTAACACCGGCAAACTCTCTGATCCAGAAATCGTAAATCGATTTCCCGACCTCCCATCTTTGAATCCCGTTGATAATATTTTCCTGAGGCATTGATTTTATTTCATTCTTATTATGATTCAGGTTCAAATCGAAATTCCATTTAAAATTATTCTGGTTAATAAGAAGGGCATCAATCTCAACTTCAAGACCACTGTTCCGCAATTCAGCTATATTCTCTTCAATTGTTGTAAATCCCGCAGAAGGCGCAAGAGGCTTTTCAAACAACAAGTCTTTGTTGTTCCTAACGTAATGCTCAACGTTTACTGCAAAACGATTAAGAAAACTTAACTCGGTGCCTACATTTGTTGATTTCAAGGCTTCCCATGTTAAACCGGGAGTTGCCAGGCGACTAGCCAATAATCCGGGATAGTCGATATTGTTCCAGCCGGTTTCGTAAAGCCCCTGATAGGCATAGTATGAATCAATCCGATCACCCCCTTGCTCTCCATAACTTGCTTTCAATCTCAAACTATTTATCCATTCCACATTATTAAGAAACGATTCTTCCGAAATTTTCCAGGCAAGACCTGCTCCCCAGAATTCTCCCCATCGGGCATTTTCAGAAAAACGGGAGTTACCGTCTGCTCGAAAATTAAAGCTCGCAAAATAACGATCCCTCAAGTTATAGTCGACTTTAGCAAGGTAACTTTCAATCCGGTAATTATGCTCGTACGAGCCTGAACCCTCTGCAGTAGCTGCTGCATCTAATTCAACTAACCCCGGAAATGGGAAACCTGCCCGAGTGGCTGTCAACCAATTGTATTTATATTTATAGTTCTCGTGCCCAAGCAATACACTAATGTTATGATCGCCAAATGATTTATCGTAAGTTAACAACTCATTGGCAGTGTATGAGAAAGTACGACCTGCCGAACGTGTGGAACGCCCTTTAAAACTAGCCGATGGGCCATATTTCTGATTTTCATGAGTTAAAGCTGAGTAACCATTGTAGTCTGTCCCCAAAGAGACTTTAAAATTCAAACCTTCCCAAATCTTAAAATCGGCATAAGTCCGCATCGAAAAAATATCACGACCATATTCACGGGTATCGAGTTTCATCGTTCCCTGCGGGTTAACATTTGAAGCAAAACCTCGTGCACGACCATATTCGCCTCCAAAATCGTAAATTTTATTTCCATCGGCGTCCGTCTGCAACACACCATTATCATCATATAAATATACCGGATAAATTGGGGCTACGTTACGAGCAAACAATACTGAATTCATGTAAGAGCTTCCGGATGATGTTGGAAAGTTTTGCTTCGATAACGAACCAGACAAATTCATTCCAACTTTTACCCAACCCTGCAATTCTGAGTTTAGATTTAACCGAACAGAGTACCGTTGAAATTTAGAAGCTTTAATAATTCCTTCATCATCTAAAATACTACCGGATAAAAAATAATCAGTTTTTTCAGTCCCCCCACTTGCATTCAATGCAATTTCCTGACGACTACCATTTGTAAAGCTTTCATCTTGCCAGTCATCTGTCCATAAAAGCTGGCCTGTCGAAGTGATAGTTCCATCAGTGTTTACCACCTGGTTATCCGGCACATTAAAAATATTATATCCTCCGAGGGTAGAAATCAACTTATCACTGGCATCTATTGCAGCCTGCTGTACCTCAGAACCGGCACCAACGAGGGTATTGCGAATTCCTTCCCACTGAAGCTCGTAATATTCCGCTACACCCAGTCGGTCGTATTCTTCAATAGCGCGACTGTTTATTCCGAAAGAGGCATTTACTTCGAACAACGTAGCTCCCTGTCGGCCTTTTTTCGTTGTGATCATCATAACTCCGTTGGCAGCACGCGAACCGTATAAAGCGGTTGCTGATGCATCTTTCAGGATAGTCATAGATTCCACATCGTTTGTTGCAATTGAGTTAATATTACCTTCAAAAGGGAAACCATCAACAACAATCAGCGGTTCTGCATTGCCAAACGTGTTAATTCCCCGAATTCGGATATCAGCGTTAGTTCCCGGCTGACCAGAACTGTTGGCAATCATAACTCCGGCCGCCATCCCCTGTATAGCTTTCGAAATACTAGAAATGTGTAATTTTTCAAGATCATCCGACTTTATGACACTTGCAGAACCTGTAAACGACTCTTTTGAAACCTTTCCATAGGCTACTGCAATAACTTCATCTAAATCAAATGCTTTAGGGCTCAAAACAACATTTAACGTCAAACCGGAAATTGAAAGTTCCTGTGTGATCATTCCAACAAAAGAAAACACCAGAGTACCGGCATCTTCAGGAATATTTAGGCTGTATCTACCCTCTATATTGGTAATTGTACCAATAGTAGTACCTTTTACAACTACCGACACCCCGGAAACTACAGATCCATCGTCTAAACTTGTAACAACACCACTAATATTCCTCACCTGTGCTTCAACTATACATACACAAAACATAGCTGCACATAACAGTATAAGCGCAATTCTCCCCATCAGTTAAGTTTTTTTGTCTATTACTACCCCTCAATAGTAAGGTGCTAAAATATAAAAAAACTGAAACAACAATAATGTATCTGTTAATTTAGAATGAGAATAAAACACGTTAAATATTAATGGGTTATGCCTATTCACTTAACAATAATGGCACTTACAAATCAACAAATGTTTTACCCCTGACTTAGGCCGAATCCTCTAAAATAGTGATAAAACATTTCCATTGATTACTACTTTCTTTTCCCGAGAATCTTCTTTAGTTCCTTCTTCGACATTTCAAGCGCACGAATATTGTATGGATGATTTACGTTGTAATCGGCACTGGCATTCAATATGCTATGCTCGCCATTTTCATCGGTAACAAATTCAGGAACGACAAAAAGCAGTCCGTCTGCAAATAAAGATCTGTGATAAATCAATAACTTTAAATTATCAGCTCCGTTTGAAATTTTCGCAAACTTTTGCCCGGCATAAATCATATCTCCGATTTTTAGTTCTTTTTCGAATGTCGTAACATTATGATAACAAACAAGGGTTCCGTCGGCATGTAATAATGTAACAGAGTTCGTCCAGGTATAATACCAAAGCTCTGAATTACCTATACGTTGTTTACCAACAATTTCTACTATCTCGCCATTTCGCGATGCATAAATATCGTCGCCGGGTTGTGCATAAAAACCAACAGCTAACCAGGAATCCAGACCTTCTGATCCCCAAAATCCATCAATTTCCTTCACATCAAAGTACTTTACCTGTTTCCCTTCTTCAAATGGAATGAGATAAGGAAATTGGAGATCGACCTTTGCTATTGGGTTCGACCGAAAGACTTTTATTTCGTAATGAAATCGGGGAACATCAGCTTCCTGATCTCGCAATAAGGTAAACAGGTTGTTAAAACCGGGGCTTAACTTCTTTACATAAGGCAAAGGCTCTGAAAAGGTTGTGTTCTCAAGATCAGCGAACTTAATATTCAGAAACACTGGGGCGAGAGTATTATTATATGCAGTAAAAACGCAATCTCCCATTGCATTATAATCTGCCTGAACATCTACAAGCTGAGCATTCAGTTTCAAAACAGTTACCAGTACAAGAATTGTTAAAATCAGCTTTTCCATTACGTCAAGTTGTTATAAACTCAAAAGTAAAAATTTATTTGTTCCTTAAAAACGTTCAGTCTTTTGTTACTCGTATATCAAACCGGTAAAAGATTAAATTTAAACACAAAACAAGGCACTCCAACCGAGACAATCTGTTTTCAAAATCTGTTTTCAAAAGGAATAACTTTGGTATGCGAAAGCCTGTATAAAAAAAGGCTTTTTATTATGCGTGTTTGATATAACTTTGGCGCATGTATTCGAAAGAAGAATTAAAGCAACTTAATATCGATTTCTGGGCGAAATTCGGGCAATATTGTGAGGTTCATCCGTTGCTGCGCCATAAAAACAGAAAGTGGGTTTTACATCGCACCAAAATAAAAGATGTTGCTTTAAGGTTTGACGTAAACCGCGAAAATGCAAAAGTGATTATTGAATTGGGAGCCAGAAGTGAGAACCTGCGTTTAAAAGCATTCGAAATACTTGAACGTTATAAAGCAATTATCGAAGAAGGTTTTGAAAATGGGTTGACCTGGGAATTCTTTCATGAAAGGGAAGACAGTCAAAAAGAAGTATGCAGGATCTTTGCAGTTATGGACAATGTTGATTTACACCGACAAAACCAATGGCCGGATATCTATAATTTCTTTATCGAGAATATGACAAAGCTGGAAGATAACTTTATGATGATCCGTGATTTGCTTCGCGAAGAATTAAAAGCCTAAAAAAACATCTCGTCAGTTACTTTTTTATAAAGGATAACAGCTCTGATAAGATACCGGGAAACTGCTCAACTACTTTTTCGACTCACCTCAAAAGGCGGGGAATAAGCTCGATGAGATCCCGATTACTTCGCATCGGGATCAGTTCGACTTTACAATTTCTGTTCATTATCATTCCTTAAATTGTAGTCTCACTGATTTAAATGAAAAGTTCCTTTAGCGCTCCCAAATAATCTTCATCCCAGCCTTCAGAAATGTTTTCGTAAGCATCGTCCGGAATATTTGTGTGCTTTAACTCCAGACTGGTTCCTTTTTTATCTTCGTGCAATTTAATCGTTACAATCGATGGCTCCTCTTCTCCTTCAAAATACCATTGCTGAACAATTTTTTCATTCTCCTCAAATTCCAGATTAAGACCGGAAATAGCTCCTCCCCACAACGAAAATTCCGTATTAGGCTCGGTACTCATTTCTACATCTTCTCCCGTCCATATTTCCAGCATCTTTTTATTGGTAAGTGCATTGTATACGTCCGTTGGAGAAGCATGCAAAGTATAATATCTTTTTAAATCTTTCATTGGTAAGTATTTTAACAGAAAGTAGTTTTATATGAAATCTCACAAACAGTTAAGAAAGAGCAAAACAATATAAGAAAGTATTATCTCACCCTCCTTGTTCTCATTACTTTTTTACTGATCTTATATGAAAATCCGAGCGTTAAAAATTCCTTCAACTGAAGTTTTGCTTTCTCGCCCACTTTTGTTCCTTCATTGTCATACACCGGAAACATGATATTATCGTCGTAAATCATGTGCAACATAAACGTCATGTTCATATAATCGTTCAATTTTACTGACACCTGATTTTCCATTTCCAAATCGAGGTTATCAAAAGGATCACGATAATTAACAAACATCTTATACTTCATCGTCCACGAAATATCGTTCGAGATCTTCTTTTTCATATTAACGTCGGCATTTAAACCAACTTCCCAAAAGGCTTTTTTCCCGGGATCAATCCCGTATTTCGTCGGATCAATCAAGGCTGTGTCCCTCACATATACGTTTTTAAGCGAAATAGGAGAAAGTAACATTGAGAACTGATTACTGGGCTTGTAATCCAAACCTATTTTAAATATGGTTTTAGAAGGGCTCATAAATGCCGAAATAGGATCAGGGTTATTCGCTTTCGGATATTTAAAACCTCTAAAAAACTGCGTATTAAAGTTTAACTCAGTACTATAATACCATTTCTTGAAAGCACTTAATCCAAACCGCGATGTAATTTCAAATTTATCATCGTTTTTGCGTACCTCTTCTCCTCCGGGTTTCATCCACCCGTTTCTTATTTCAACATTGTTATTCCATTTTATTTTCCCATCGGCATTAGAATAGTTCGCAAAGCCTTTCAACATTATTAACAATGATAACGCGCTTTGCCCCCCTTTTTTCCAATTCTCATAATATGTTTGCGTAAACCCTACAGATCCGTCACCTCCTATCTGCCAAGGAGTTTCAACCGTGTATGCCTTACCTATTTTCGAGAACTTAGATTGATCTCCTTTCAAAGTACTAAAGTCAAAATCTTTGGTCTGCCTCTCTGATAATCGGTGAAGCGCTACTCCATCGTTAATTAACAACTGCATAGAGCGCTTGTCGGTTGATTTTACTAAAACCTGCAACGAATCATTCTGCTCATTTTTTAGCCATATACGAGAAAAGTTTTCCCTACCACTTTGAAAATGTATATCACCAGTATAACCTTTCAGGTTCTCAACTCGAATATTTACCGTATCCATATAATCGGCATAGGTGGTAAGTACATCAATAACCGAACGGATTGTATCATTCACACTCGCTACTACCTGATCGTTGTATTCCTTTAACGTTTTATAGTTATTGTAGTCAACCGAGTCGCGGTAACGTTTTACTTTAAAACGAAGTTGCTGTTCAAACAGGTTAGTCCGATACTGTTTTTCGGCCTGCTCTACTGCCATTCCGATTACAGCCTCGTTGTATTCCAAACGCTTCTGCTCCATAAAATCATTACGAAGACTGTCAATTTTTACAAGCCGATTAAATTGCTCCGGAGAATTTAATACACTATCGGGAATGACTTCAGGAATTATAAGACTATCCGGAAACGAATAAATCGAATCAGAAAATAAAATCATTCCTTTTCCTGCCGGAACGATCGGGGCTTTTAATTTTGCATCGTTAATAACTTCCTGTGGAACCGGAGCAGGATTGGTTCGCATCTCATTTTCAAGGTCCAAACGAATCATTTCGATATTACGCCGAACCTCTGGTGCAGCGACATAACCCGGCACACTTAAGCTATCCGAAACATTTTCTGGTAAACGAAAAACATAAACGCTATCGTTTTGCTGCCGTTTATTTAAACTCCTGAGGATAGAATCGATCGGTGCATCTTCAATATAATTAATAAGCCCGCTAATATGAGGTTCAACCCCTCCGTCTATCATGTGCCAATTCTCATCCTGTAAAAAATAGGTACGAAGAATTCGAATCCCGTCTTGCAGCATTTTCTTATCTGCATCACTACCCAATTCCTGGGCAAATGTGTTATGAATAAGGAAAACGCTAAAAAGAATAATCAGAATTGATCTTAATTTGTATTGAAACATTGACTTTGTTTTTAGCTTTCAGATGAAACGCAAAATTAACACTTATGTTATATTCTTTCTTTAAATTTAGATTGAAGAATTAACACTCAAATCTTAATAAAAGTCCTCTACTTAACAAAAACTTTACCATTTTGTATAAGGCGACTGTGAAAGAAATGCGTTGAAGTATCTTTTATCCAAACTAACTTCTTGTGTTACCCAGCCCGGAAGATTTACTTTTTCATTTTCATCATCTAACTCCACTTCGGCAATAACAAGTCCTTCATTCAAGTTTTCAAATACATCAATCTCCCATATTTTACCCGAAAACTCTTCAGTGTACCGCCGTTTTTCAATCACAAATTTCTTGCATAGTGTTAACATTTGCAGTGCATCTTTTTGCGGAATTTCATATTCAAACTCAGGTCGTTTTATGCCTTCCGTCTCCCCTTTTATCGTCAAAAACGCTTTTTCTCCTTTGGTACGCACACGGACTACCCTTTTCTTATTTGTTGATAAATAGCCCTGCGTTATTTTTTCACCTTCCGACTGAGGCATCCATTTTTCGGTATCAACTAAAAACTTACGTTCTATTTCTAACATATCAGGCAAATTTCGACAATTATAAAACAACTAAAGCACATTCCGCCATTAAATTAATTACTATTTTTAAGCGAACTAAAAACGACGTTATGATTTCGAGACAAGCCGCCTTAGAACTACTCCAACATAATATAAAAGCAGAAAGCATGCTCAAGCATTGTTTAGCCTCAGAAGTGGTATTAAGAGCAATTGCAAGACATATTGGTGAAGACGAAGAAGAATACGGAATTGCCGGACTACTTCATGATATAGACGTAGAAATAACTGCTGCTGATCCGAAAACACACGGTCCCTACGCTGCAAATATTCTGAATGGACTTGTTACCGACGAAATGCTTGATGCAATTGTAATGCACAATGAAATGGCTACAGGAAAAGAACGTGTCACAAAATTTCAGCACGCGCTGGCTGCCGGTGAAACCATTACCGGATTAATAACGGCTACAACACTCGTTTACCCCGATAAAAAGCTCGCAAGTGTAAAACCAAAATCGGTTACCAAACGTATGAAACAAAAAGCTTTTGCTGCTTCTGTTAAGCGAGAGAATATTCTTGAATGTGAAGAAATTGGTATCCCCATAGCTGAGTTTGCTGAACTATCGGTTAATGCAATGCGCGAAGTCAGTGATGAACTTGGTCTTTGATGCAAGCTTTCTGAGTTTGCAGTAATCCCTTAACAATAAAATCTTATTTATGCTCTAAAATGCTTTTTGGAGAAGCAAAAAATCTCAATATATATTTACATTTGCGTTATTCAGATCAAAATTAAGTTAGCGTATTAAAACCAAAGCATGAGAACTTTTAGAATTTTACCACTAGTATTCTTATTTGTGTGCCCTTTTCTGGTGTCGGCTCAGGAAGATATCAGGGAACAAATTATCGGCTATACCGACTCTACCGAAATAATGATTAGAAACGGAAGAAAGTTAGTCGCTGATAAAACCATTCGTGGCGATAATCAGGGGGCAATTGAAACAATGAATTATCTGAAAAACAATGTTTCAGAAGAATATGTAATCTTTTATCCGGCCGAAGAGCTACTGATTTCGTTAGCCAACAGTAACTTTGAACAGTTTCTTTATGCTGCAGCCAATTATGAAACTTTGCTTTCTGACAAAACAAAATACGTTCAGGTAGAAAATATTACCGAACAAATACATGCTTTTCTAAGCCAGGAACTCCAATTGATTAAAAAGGATTTAGAGCGGTCTAACATAAATAGCGAAGGCAAAGAGCTCATCCAACTTTACATCAGGTATTACGAAGGTGAAGATAATTACGAACTGAATAAATCAGTGAAGGAATTTCGCAAGACCTACCCAGACTCGGAATACGTTTCTTTTTTGAGATTGATTGAAAATTACGTTACAAACAATGCCATGAATTTCTGCCTGGGTTACGGACACGAATTTCTTACAGGAAATGCAGGTGAGAACTTCACCTCACATTTTCAGAGTATGAATCTTGAATTGGAATGGTTTATCAATAATGTTTATTTTTCGATTTTCTTTCAGGGAAGTGTTGAAACCTTAAATACAACACAAAATATGCCTGTAAAAAAACACGATTATATTCATACTCCGGAAGATAACGTTTTTAGCATTAAATATGGATTCAAACTCGGTAAAAGCTGGTACACCAATAAAAATGTGAACCTGTTTTCGTACGTTTCAATCGGGAATTATCAAATGAAATCTCAGCCTTCTAATTTTGACATTCCGGATGATGAATCAGAGAGCCTGAAACTAACAAGTGTTTTTAGTCCGGGCGTTGGAACTGCCTGCGATATCTACATAAAGCATTTCAAAAACAAACAAACGGGACAGAAAGTCGGGCAATGGTTTATTCGCCCTAATGTTGGATACGATTTCTTTTTAACCGGAAAAGATGTAGCGAAAGGTGGCAGCTTGTTTGTAAATCTAACCATGGGAATTGGCATCGGAAACTAATACCATTTCAAAACGGAAATAATTCTACGGACTTCAACGTTGCTAAGTCTGGATCACTGGGTTTATGTTGAGTGCATTTGAAGCTCAATGTAATATTCTGGAAATTCTATTATTCCTTAATAGGTAAACGAAACAAAAGCGACTTTCTTTGAATCGGGACTCCAGGACGGAACATTTATCGTACCCTGCCCGCCATATAAAAACGCTGCTACTTTAATCTCGCTTCCATTAACCGGCATTGTGCGTAACATAACCCGCTTGTTGTGCGGATGCGAGCCAGCAGGAACAGTCGGCGAATACGAAATCATTATCAGTTGCTTACCATCAGGCGACGGATGAGCAAACCAATTCTGATAATTATCAAACGTTACTTGTTTCTGGTTTGAACCATCTGGTTTCATGCGCCAAATCTGCATCGTTCCCATTCGGGTAGAATTAAAGTAAATGTATTCTCCATCGGGCGAATATTCCGGTCCGTCATCCAGCCCTTCAGCAGACGTTAAACGTATTTCTTTGCCGCCTTTTCCCGGAACTTTGTAAACATCGTAATTTCCGTTGCGCTCGGCACAATAAGCCAGCCATTCACCGTCGGGCGACCAGCCGTGCCAATACGACGGCCCTTTTTCGGTTATCCGTGTTGGAGTGCCACCTTCGATGGGAACGGTAAAAATTATTGAATTTCCGCCTCCATCTTCTTCCACAAAATTACTAATCGCCAATGTTTTGCCATCAAAAGAAATCCCGTGGTCGTTGTTATTGGATTGAGCAAAACCCGTATTGATTTCTTCGGGTTGCATTTCTTCTAAATCAAACTTATACAGTCTACCTGCCGAGTTGTAAATTAAAAACTTACCATCGCGCGACCAGTTTGGTGCTTCAATGTGTTCGTAGGTTTCGTAAATCACTTTTCTTAGCCCGGTTTCAACATCTAAAATCTCTAGTCTGCTGGCAGACTGTGTTTGATAACCATCCACTTCTTCACCTGCCGGTACTTCAATTCGAACATTGCAGAAATTAGCTGTTTCAATTACGTCGGCATCGTGCGAACAAACAAACATCCCGGCCAGAATTTCTTTTCCCAAATCAAATTTCTTTTCAGCAACGGTAACCATCGGTTGATTATCTTTTGAAACCCGCACAATGTACGTATCTCCTTTTCTTTCGATTTGAACATATTCCGGTGCTGTAATATTCGATTTGAATTCAGCGGTGTTTTCGCCCGTCTTTTCCCTGAACTGCATTCCGGTAAGTCCATCGCCATGCACACAAACATCAACATATGCAGAGTTTGCTTGAGTGTTAGATCTTGCCATTAAACCGATTTTGCGATGTGCATTTACTCCCTTTCCAACAAAATTAATAGTTGCTGAAAGAATAAAATCACCAGTAATTTTTGTGCACTCAAACCAAAACTGGTCATTTTGAAACCAAATGTTCTCACCCGCCCCTTTAAGCGTATAAGTCTGTTCTTCCCGACTGTACGAAGTACTACCATCTTTTACCGGATTTCCTACTGAAATTCCGGAAAATTCATAATTCATATTTTGAGCATTTGAGAACTGAAATGACACCAAAAACGCCACCAGAATAAAATAAGGTGTGAAATGTTTCATCCTAAGTTCAGATTATATTGATTCTCTCAAAATTAGTGAAGAACTTAAGACTTTCGATATTTTCTTTTTGTTTTTTACAAAGTCGGCAGCTTCTCTGCCCATCTCCTCAAAGTTGGTTGAAATAACCGTAATTCCACCACCAACTATCTCTTTCATTGGCGTATCGTTATATGAAATTATTCCAACATCTTTTCCCAGTTCGAACTGCTTGGTCCGGCATGTTTTAATTACTTCTACTAAATCTGCATCGCGTACCAAAAGATAAGCAGTTCTGTCTTCTACCTTACTGGTATCCAGCTGCTTCAAAATCCGGTTAGGCAATGAATATTGTTTACAAAACCGTTTAAATGCAGGAACAATTACCGTGGGGTGTGGTGTATTTTTTTCGTCGTAAACAAGAATTAACTCCTTATATTTCTGAATTTTATCCAAACCTTTCTCCAAACACTGAATCACAGAATTCTCAAAATCCTGCAACAGAAAATTCATCTTTTCAGGATCAGGTTTTCCCATATCCAGAATCAGCAATTTATTCGGATCAATTTTATCCAAAATCGGATTAATCCCGTTTTCGTCGATATTCATTACAACATACATGCTGTAACGTCCCAAACTACTTTCGATAAGCTGGGTAAAAACATCCTGATTGTAGTGATGAAAAAGCAAATCAACCGCATATGAATCCGGTAAGTTTTGACGAAACGATTGATAAAGCTGCTCTTTAAATGCACTAAAATCGTCGAGTAACATAAGAACACGGAACGATTCGTTTGCCACAAAATAGCCTTTAGTCGGCGCCGATTCTACAAGATTTCGCTGTTTTAAAAGACTGTAGGCTTTAAATACTGTATCGCGGGAGAATCCGGTTTCTGCACTCAATTGATTAACCGAAGGCAATGCATCTCCATTTTTCAACACTCCATTCGCAATGGCTTCACTAATCGAATGCACCAATTGCTGAAGTTTTGTTTGTCCGGCAGTTTCGTCAATGTAAATGGAGTTTGTTTTCATAACCCGCAATATAGAAAAAGATGGCTTCCGTAACCGGAAACCATCTCTCTTTTCTAAAAAATTTTATTTATAAATAGGACCGAAATTGTCGCAGGCGCGATAATCTGATCCTTCTTTATTTTCCCCGAAAGCACTCCATGCACTTGGCCTGAATATTTTATCTTCATCAACATTGTGCATACAAACCGGAATTCGCAGAATCGATGCCAGGGTAATCAGATCGGCACCAATATGTCCGTAGCTGATTGCTCCGTGATTGGCTCCCCAATTGGCCATTACCGAATACACGTCCTTAAAAGCCCCTTTTCCGGTAAGTTTTGGAGCAAACCAGGTAGTTGGCCAGGTTGGATCGGTTCGTTGGTCGAGTACTTTGTGCACATTATCCTCCAAATCAACGGTGTAACCTTCCGCAATTTGAAGAACAGGCCCCTGCCCTTTTACCAGATTCACACGGCTCATTGTAATCGGCATTTGCCCGTGGGTTTTAAATTGACTGGAGAAACCACCACCCCGGAAATATCCTTTATTTCCAGGACAGAATTTTGTGTTCTCCAAACACGCCTTTACATCAATGTCATTAATATCCCAAAAAGGTTTCATTACCGAATTGCCATCTGCATCTTTCTGCTGGCCGGTTGCATCCATTGTGGTAGAACCAGAGTTAATCAAGTGAATGATTCCGTCTTTTGCAATGCCGGTAAGTTCTTTGCCGGTAACGCGTTTAACAGAATCAGGACTCCAGTATGTTCTTACGTCAGAGAAAATTTGTGCTGTATTGGTCAACAAGTGGCCAAACAACATCGGCACAGCATTCAGGCTATCGTTTTCTGTTGCAAATACAAAAGCCTCGCGAATACCGTTCCAATCAAATGAAGTGTTTAACATTGTTTCAGAATAATCGCCATTTGGATAATAATCAGTCCATTGGCGTTGTCCCTGAAAACCTCCGGCAATTGCGTTATGTCCATGAGATTCTTCTCCAAAACCAGCTTCTTTAAGCTTTGGATTTCCAATCATCAGGTCACGCATAATCAGCGTCATTTTAACAACAACTTCCCATTCCCAATCCTTACGTGCTCTGTCCGATTGTTCTTCGGGCTTATTATAATCGTCGCCTTCAGTAATGTTCTCTTTAGTCCAGGCCAACGCTTTTTCGTATTCTTCCTTGTCATAAATTTCTTGATCGATACGGCGTTTTATTTCCGTCATATCAACGAACTCTGTGCGCATACCCAAGTAATCCTGGAAGAAATCGGGATTTACCATAGAACCTGCAATTCCCATGGAAGTATACCCCAGCGAAAGGTAACTTTTGCCTTTCATCTGAGCAACTGCCAGCGCCGCATTTACAAAGCGCAATATTTTTTCGGAAACATCGGCAGGAATGCTTTCGTCGCCGGCATCCTGAACATCGCGGCCATAAATGCCAAAAGTTGGGAAACCTTTCTGGGTATAACCAGCCAATGCTGCTGCTAAATATACAGCGCCGGGACGTTCGGTACCATTAAAGCCCCAAACGGCCTTTGGAACCAGCGGAGTTGAATCCATAACCTCGGTACCATAACACCAGCACGGAGTAACTGTTAACGACACACCTACGCCTTCTGCCGCAAATTTATCGGCACACATAGCAGCTTCTGCAACACCGCCAATTGTTGTATCGGCAATTACGCACTCTACTTTTTCGCCTCCGGGAAAACGTAAATTTTCTTCAATTAAACGTGCAGCATTTTTAGCCATGTTCATGGTTTGCACTTCGAGTGATTCGCGCACTCCTCTTTCGCGCCCGTCTATTACCGGACGAATACCAACTTTAGGAAGTCTTCCTATTAATCTGTTAGCCATTGTAAATTATTTTATTGATTTAATTATTTCTGACAAACTATGCTGTCCTGTACTGTGCTGCAATTTAATGCATAAAAACAATACAAAAAATAGCTTATAGAACATATTTTAAGCAAAAGTCGATCAAGCGCAGAGAGCTACTTATCCATTCAGATATTCCAATCCTATTTCAATATGAACTTTAAACGAAATTTGGAAATCAAAATGGTTAATACCAGTATGCCTTTGAAAAGACTTAAGGGGTTAGCAAACTTGAAGCTCACTCATTTAATAAATGAGTATCACTTTCTGCCTTTGAAGTTCATTTTTAAGATAGATAAACACGTGAATTATTGATTGTAAAAAGACTACAAACACAACTATGGTTCTTCTTTGATAAAATCAAGTTAACCTCAAAATCGTCTGGAAACAAGTTCATTGCCGATATTATCGGCACAACGTGTCCCACTAATGTTCTTCAGGGTTCATTGACACTTCAACAATATTCTTCTGCGAAAAAACCTTCTTAGCAAATTTACGGATCATTGAAGGAGTTACCGAAGAGACAATCTTCTCATAATCAGAATAAACATCAATTCCGTTAATAATATATGCATTGATAACACTTTGCCAATACCTATTATTAACTTGTTTTTCGGTATGCTTTTTAAGCATATATTTTTTTATTTTATCGGTACTTACATTGTCTGGATTATGTCTCGATATTTTGTTAATCTCATCATAAATTGTCGTTAGTAATTTCTCGCGCAACGAGGGATCTGTATCAAATTGTATTTGCAAGGAATACCTTTCTGTCGGGTATTTGTTGATCGTTCCGTTCACTGAAACGCCATAGGTCGCGCCTTCTTTTTCTCGAATATTCTCTGTGTAAACAATGTCTAGTGTGCTTTTTAAGAAGTCCATTAAAATTGCATTTTCAAGCGTATAAGGAATTTCACCGGTATAAATTACTACGATCGAAGATTTTGGAATTTCCATTTTACGCTCAAAATGTTTTTTTATTACACCTTTTGGAGGGTACATCTCCCAATCGACAAATTTTTCATTTTGATAGCTTGAAGGCAGTGCTCCAAGGTAGGTCTCCACATCGCCTTTAATGCTATCTAAATTAATGTTACCGGTAATGAAAAAAGTAAAATCACTGGCATCAGAAAACCTTTCTTTAAACAATGAGAGCGATTTGTTATAATCAATTTTTTCAAGAACATCAATGTTAAACTGAATGCTGCGAGGATGGTTACACGTTAGTATGCTGGTTAAGGTATCATTTAGGCTATTCATAGGGTTAAGAGATGCATTTGTCATTTGTTCCCTGGTATTTGTTACCCATGTTTTAAATGCATCCTCATCTCTCCTTGGTTGCGTGAATGCCAGATAAGTAAGCTGTAAAAGAGTTACGAAATCTTTGGGAGACGCAGAGGCATTAATTCCTTCGCTTAAGCCGTTAACAAATGGTGATACGTTAACTTTTTTCCCTGTCAATAACTTTTTTAAACGAACTTGATTTAAATTGCCTACCCCGCCCAGAATAGCAAGGTTATTCATCGCCAAAGCAGAAGGAAGATTTTCTTCAGCAATAAGAGAGATACCGCCAGGACTGTATGCTGTCATTACTACCTGATCTTCTTTGTAGTTAGTTCTTTTACAAAGCACTTTAATTCCGTTGGAGAGCGTCCATTGGGTGTAGCCAAAAGCTTGTTGTTCCGTTTTAATTATTTTTCCTTTTGATAGATTAACATCAAACAATTTTTCATCTACAATTTCATCGTTATATGGAAATAGCTCTGCTTTTTTTGATTCATTCCACACCCGTAGAATGTCATCCGGCGTAGGAGGAACAATATTGTCGTTTTGAGTACCGGTGAATGTAAAAACAACATTTATGTCGGTAGCAAGTGTACTAGCCAGGCTGTTAACTTCCTCCAGTTCCAATCCCGATAAAAATTCCTGCACGAAATTATATGTCCATTCAATATCCGGATACGGTTCGCTGTTTAAGAAATTTTGCACAAGCATGCTAACAAAGCTTTTATTTACTCTTTTGTTACGCTCCTTATATCCCGATTCAAAATTTCTCAGCGTATTTATCTTTGCCCGTTCAAGCTCTGTATTTGTAAATCCAAAGCGTTTGATCCGTTCATTCTCTAACAGCAGGGTTCTCAAACTTTTTTCCCAATCCTTATTATTCCGGGGATTTGCTTTAATACCCCAGGCTCTTTTTGTTTTTGCAACAGAAAAAGTCCCAAATCCGCCAGCAGCTCCATTAAACGGAGGATCATTTTTTTGCGAAATTTCGTACATTCTTTGGTTAAACATGGAAGCAACAAGATTTTCAGCCATTACCGTTGAATAATGTGCAGTAGTGTTTTTTTCTGAAGCTCGTATCGCCTCTCTTTTAAAGAAAACGGATATTTCTGAATGTTGAATTTCCGGGTCGGTAACAATCGAAACAATAGGTTCAATGTTGTTGGGGACACCAAATTCCTTCCTAGGTTCCGCATTTTCAGGCAATTGAATATCAGAGAACAGCTTTATAATTTTCCTTTCAATTAAGTCAACATCAATATCTCCAACAACAATTATAGCCTGTAAGTCGGGCCGATACCACTTTTTGTAATATTCGCGTATAGCCTGATAAGGGAAATTGTCAATCACATCAATCAAGCCGATGGGTATTCGTTCGGCATAACGCGACCCCGGAAAGATATTTTTTAGGGTTTCTTTCATCGCACGATAACCCGCTGTGTTCCGGGTTCGCCACTCTTCGCGAATAACCCCTCTTTCTTCGTCAATATCCTTATCATTAAGAAGTATAAAGCCCGACCAGTCATGAAGCACCAAAAGTGCTGTATCAATAATTCCTTCGCGATCTACAGGAATGTTCGACAGGTTATAAACTGTTTCATCAATAGACGTATATGCATTCAGATTAACCCCGAATTTAATCCCTTTTTTTTCCAGTTCATCTACAAGAGAGTTGCCCGGGAAATTTTCAGTACCATTGAAACACATGTGCTCTAAAAAGTGAGCCAGTCCCCGTTGATGCTCTTCTTCTAAAATAGATCCTACTTTTTGTACAATATAAAACTCTGCGCGTTGTTTTGGCAGCCGATTATGCCGGATGTAATAAGTAAGTCCATTGTCCAGTACTCCAACTTTTACGTCAGCATCATCTGGTATTATTTCTTGTTGGGCAGATGCAAATACCTGGATAATAAAAAAGAGAATAATTGTAAGTGTTGTTCTTGTTTTCATAAACCTATTTTGATAAACCAGGGGAGCAATAATGTTGATTGATGATAATTAATTTCTATTTATGATTTCCAGAATCTTTTCGTTTTGAATAATAATCATTCCGTGATGATCGTCGGTGATTCCTTCTTTCAGCTTGTAAGTATATGTTGGAGCATGTCCTTTCATTATAGTTGGTAGATATTGGAAAAACAACTGGGAATTTTCGCTAAGTTTCTCACCCGCTTCCGTAATATGTGTTGATATAATAAAAGAACCTTTTCTTTTCGAAAAAGCATCAACAATGGCCACGGTACCGTCGTAAGCATCTTTCACATTGGTGCCTTTAAATAATTCATCGAATATTACAAGCAACTGTTTATTTGAGGCAACTTCGCTTGCTACATGTTTTACACGCAAAACCTCAGCATAAAAATGACTGTAGCCCATTGATAAATTATCGGGAACATTAATTGAAGTATAAATACCATCGTGTAACGAAAAGGTCATTTCCCGGGCAGCTACCGGAAACCCCATGTGAGCCAAATAAAATGCCACGGCAAACGACTTCATTAACGTTGATTTTCCGGCCATGTTTGCCCCCGTTAAAAAGAACACGTTTTTATTTTTCCGAATGTTTACATCGTTTGCAACAGCACCTTCAATAGAGGGATGTCGGACTTCTTTCATATCAATATACTCCTTGTCCTTATCAACCGCACGGGCATAGGTGAAATTTCTTTCCCGTGCAACCCCGGACACCGTAATGTATATATCCAATTCAAAAATCTCATTTAACAAATCCTCAAGCTGGTTATTAAGCAACACTTTAAATATATAGCCCAATTGCAGTACTTTTTTAAAACCTAACGGACTTTCCCCATAACATTGCAATGCTACATCCATATGTTTGTCGCCCAGCAACTTCAACACTTTAACAACTCGGCTATGATAAGGCGTACCAACAGATTCTTTTTCGATAATGACAAATAGCTTCTTCAAATTAGAAAATACACTAATCGTCTTTTCCAGCCCTTCACGTATAACACAATAGGTCTGATCATTGGCAATTTTAAATAAAAACCAGTATTTAGTAAGAGAAATAAAGTTGCCCAACCTGTTTTTTGCTTCAGTATTGCGGATATAGTTTACAACTGTTTCAAAATCTTTTGTAGTGAAAGGCAATGAAACATCCAACTTTTCAAAGAAAGAGAAAATGGCTGCCCTTGCATTAATTTGGTCAACACTCGTAAAAGGATTTTTGAACATTTTCTCCAGCATCCTACTTCCGTCTCTTGTTACGGTATGGTTAAAAATGCTGAACACAGAATTTGTTTGGTATCTCCCCAAAATATTTATGTCGTCCAATGTCTGTTTATCTACCACAAAATTCATGTTTAATCCTTTTTTAAGATGTCTAAAATCTTTTCGTTCTGAATAATTAGCATCCCATGCCTGTCGTTGGTAATCCCTTCGGTTATTTTATAGGTATATTCAGGCTTACTGCCGTTCATTACTGTTGGGAGGTATATAAATTTAATATTATCCCTCATTTCTTTTAGCTCTTCACCGGCTTCAACAATGTGTGTAGAAATTATAAATACACAGCCAAGCTTATTTGCAAAAGCATCTGTTACCGCAACTGTAGCATTATAAGCATCTTTTACATTCGTTCCACGGAATAACTCGTCGAATATTACCAGCATATTATGATTACCTACTGCCTCTGCAACTTTTTTTACCCTTAAAACTTCGGCATAAAAATGGCTGTAGCCCATGTTAATATTATCAGCTAGGTTAATTGTAGAGTACAGCCCGTCGAGCACAGCAAATTCCATTTTAGCAGCAGGTACCGGAAACCCCATATGAGCCAGGTAAACGGCAATTCCTACCATTTTCATGAAAGTTGATTTTCCTGCCATATTCGCGCCGGTAAGAAAAATCAGGTTATTTTCTTTACTAACACTAAGCGTATTTGGGATGGCGTTTTTTAACAAAGGATGAAAGCCTTTGGATATTTCGAGGCGGTTTGCCCCTCGTTTTAGCGGATGAGCATAAGAAAATCCCTTTTCCCGGCCAACATTTGAAACCGTAATAAGAACATCTAATAAATACGCTTCATTTTTCAGAATAATGATATTCTCGTTATTTAAAAACCTGAAAATATGATCGAGCTTTATAACCTCTTTATCCGAAAGCTTTTTAATATTATTGACATTGAATATTTCACAAAACCCTTTTTCCTGAATAATACTTTCAACTTTGGCAAAAGAATAGCCGCTTTCTTTTTCAAACCCTTTAGAAATAAGCGACACTACAAATTCATTAAACTTTATTAGAAATTGAAGAGTTGCAATTACCCCCTTCTTAATCTCGATGAATTGAGTATTTGCGCCAAGTGCGCTTTTAATTTTCTGTTCCAGCGTGTATTCATGAATAGAAATCCGTGAACGATTATCGTTATTCGACAGGTAATGTTCAATAACATCGAATATTTCACCTTTAAAAGGAAAGGGCTTTTCTGTCTCTGAAAAAAAGGCAATGGCACGAGAACGCTTCCTTATTTCTTCAACATCAGATAACGGATACAAAAACATGTCTTCAAGTATCTTTGCCCCTCCGTTTGTGATCGTCCTGTTAAAAATGCCATACACAGTATTATCCCCCTGCCGGCCGATAATACCAAGGTCATTAAGTGTCTGCTTGTCTGTTTTTAAAATCATTTTTTTATTTCCTAGCGTGAACGCCTCCTAATCCACATCAACAGATAAATAACCAGCATTGCAAAAGGCAAGCAAACCATCATTGCCCATTTTGAGAACTTCATACCATCCGGGTTAAGAAATATTTTACCGTCAGGTGGAGTTTCCCTTCTTACATCAATAGGAACTTCGTTATTCGACATCCAGAAAAAAGAGCCAAGTATTATGTTGTAATTTGCAGCATGAATATTTCTCCGGCTTATACTTATTTCGGCGTTACTAATGCAATCAGCATCGCCAAGAACAACAATCCTCTGTTCTTTACCGCACCCGGGAATGGTTCGTTCCAGAGCAAGAGCAGCCGCAATATTCGATTGAATTTCTTCTCCTGCCTGAGGATTTATACTCACTGAATCGTCAACAAAATTGGTGGTTTCAAGCTCAAGCCATGAAGGGTCGCTCATATCAACAGTAAACAGCTCTTTAATATTGAATAAGCTATCATTTGTGTATGAAAGAGCTGACAGCCCCGGCATTGTGATAACCGCATCGGCTTCTTTCATTTCATCAAGCTTGTACATTATTTCAGCTCCTTCTTTGGTAGGCGCTGCCAGCACAAAATCAGGCTGGTAATTATGCTGCGATTTAACTACTCTTCCCTGAAGGTATTTTACGCCAAAGGGCTCAACAATTTTGTTCATTATCTCTTGTCTGTCAGGCTCTCCGGCAATAAGCAAATTCCCTCCTCTGTCGATAAAATCGTAAAGATTTTTCAGATGGTTTTCGTGGAAAGGCTTCCTTACATCGGCAATAACCAAAATATCCACATCTTCCGACACTGGTTCATCAAGCTTAATTTCCTCAAAATCAAAGCCCTGATTTATAAGCGAGTATCGGAATGTTTTTTCGACTGTGAATTTCCGATAATCGCGGTCGCCTAAACTATTGCAATCTCTTTCTCCATGTCCGGTAACAAAAGCAACTTTGGGTAATTTTGTTATGAGCCTCTTCATCGCCACACTTATCTCTGCTTCCGATGGATGTACTTGTGCATCAAGAAATACCCTTAAAAAGGTTTTTTCTCCACTTTCCCTTACAAGTGTCCTTACAAACCGATTCTCCTCAGGAAGTAAATTCTCGATCTTTTGGATTTCCTCCGGAGTTTTAAATAATGTACTATCTATTCTGAGATTATCTGCATATTTTAACATCCGTTGCCTGTCCGACAAATCAGGATATCGCTTATCTAAACCAGGGTTATTTGCTTTATCATAATAATGAATGTAATTCATTTTAATTTCAGGTTTAAAGCGGGTATATTGCCTGAAACGGTCACGGTCCTGCAATTCGGAATGAGGCATCCCTATCCAGAAAAGTTCATCCAGTATATTAACATAAGAATTGATGGTTAACCCTCCTTTCAATTTTGATACAATATCCTGGCTATTTTGGGTAAGTGTATTTACATCTGTTTTTGTTGAATCGTGATAAACCATTAACATGGGACGGGAAGAAACATACCCTAACGATACTGCTATTAGCGATACAGCAACAAATCTAAAAATTGTAGTCCCCAAAGGCGTTTTTTGCCGGTTAGCCCTTAACCTAATTATTGAAAAAGCAATAAAAAGAGCAATTACAATTAGGAAGTATAGCACATCTTCGCTGCAAATTAAGCCCCTCATAAATTCTTTTGTCCTCCCATTCATCGAAAGCCAGTAAGTAATATCCCTCACCAGCTCTATCTGCTGCCACATGATACCTACCCGCTTTAAAATGAACAAAATAACAAATGTGCCTATGGCTGCTACAACCTGGTACGAAGTAATGCTCGACATAAACAGGCCGATAGCAGAATAAGCACAGACTAACAAAAACAATCCGAGCAATGCAGTTGCAACCGCAGGGAAATCAAAATTTTCAATGGTAAAGGCTCCGAAAATTACAAACACTAAAAGAATAGCGCATAAAATCAGAGAATAGAAAACCATAGAAAGATATTTCCCAAGAATGATTTGGTTATCGGTTACCGGAGAAGAGTAAAGCAACTTTATCGATCCACTACTAAACTCCCGGCTCATAAGCCCCATTGTAAGTAAAGGAATATAGAGGTAAAGGTTTTGTTGCATGGATGCAAACAGTCCTCGTATATCAGCAAATGTTGAAATCGATAAATTACTCAGAGTATAACCTAATTCCTGATAATTAACGACACTTCCCATGCTTCCTGAAAACTTCAGGACTGACTGAATAGTGAATACTATTAGTATAAGCCAAGCAATTGGGGAATAAAATAACGTTTGCAATTCTGTTCGGGCAATTTTATATATCATTTTCATTATTATACCTCCTTCTTACTTAACCTTTTTTGATAATTCTGAGAAAATTTTGTCCATCGAACTTTTTTCAAGCCTTATTTCGTTGAGGCGCCATCCGTTATTTACGCTTGCTTCAACAATTCTGTCGGTTACTTCCTGGGCATCGGTAAATTTTATGCGGTATTTACTTCCTCCAAGGTGCTCAACATCAACAACTCCTTCTATTGAACGTAATTTCTCAGATGGAGGCATTTCGAGCAACGATACGTATATTGAATCAGATTCGATGTAATTATCAAACTCATCAATACTACCAGAAAAAACAACTTGCCCCTCTTCTACCATCCAGATATGGTTGCAGGTTGCTTGCACCTCTGAAAGTATATGAGTGCTTAAAACAACCGTACGGTCTTTAGCTATTTCTTTTACTAAATTTCTGATTTCTGAAATTTGATTTGGATCGAGGCCATTGGTTGGCTCGTCAAGTACCACAAGGTCGGGTTCGTGTATTATTGCCTGGGCAATTCCAACTCTTTGCTGGTAGCCTCCTGAAAGATTTTTAATCACCCTTCTACGAAAATGAGTAAGGGCACATTTTTCTAACACTGAATCGATTGCATCCGATACTTTTTTTTCAGGAATCATCCTGAGATTGGCACAATATGTTAAATATTCTTCCACAGTAAGATCGGGATGCAGAGGAGGTTTTTGCGGCAAAAAACCAATATGCTTTTTTGCTTCTATTGAATTTTTCCTTATATCAATTCCCTTAATAAAAACATTGCCACGTGTTTGCTTAAGCACACCGCACATGATATTCATTATTGTTGATTTTCCTGCTCCGTTTGAACCAAGCAAGCCGTAAATTCCTTTGCTTGCTATTTCAAAATCAACTTCTTTTACAGCCCATTGCACACTGTATCTATGCGAAAGGTTTTCTATTGCTACTACTGGTTTATTCATTTAGTTGTTATCTGAATTTTGTGTTTCGAAACATTATTTAAGCACGAAGCATGGCACAGCTTCGCTTAGTGTCAAAGCCGGTGGTACCGGGGCAAACAAACCCCGGATCATCGAACTATTTATATATTCTATTCTTTTTTAGTACTGAGAGTAATTATAACCGCACTTATAGAATGTACTTACCGGAACACCTTCGCCAAGTTCCACTTTTTGCTTGAAGCGGATGCCGGGGTCCATCATATCATTTAGGCTTATGCCAAGAAATACAAGATCGCCGTTTTCAAGCCCTACCATTAATGTGTTATTGGTCGCGTTTGAAAGGTCGTGGCATATTGTTTTAATAGGCGAATCGAAAGTATAGTATTCATTAAGTTTTGCAGTTGCATGTTCATAGAGGTAAAGCGTTTTTTCATTTTCTCCGCCTGAAAAGAATAGGTAGTCACTTTTGCGTTCTAATTGGCAAAAAACAGTATTGTCTGTAATTTTACCATCGCCAAAACTAGCTTCGCCCTGATGAATGACCATACAAGTAATAGCTTGATGAACTACTTGTATTTTCTGTACATAATATGTGCCTGCATCATCTTTATATACGAGGTAGAAAGGTGAAGTAAAGCGCCCTTGTTTCATATTTCCAACATATACCAATTCTTTATCCATATTGTCAATAAAAGTATAATCGCCGGGCATACCGGGGAATATATTGGTAAAAGAAACAGCCAAAACACTGCCATAATCACTTCCAACATAAAGAGCTCCGTTATCTTTATCGTAGAAAAGGGTTAAGCTGCTAAAAAAAGGACCGCTCCAGGCTTTTTCAAACTTAACACCACCGGAGATATACATTGGCACATTAGAATACACTCCCGACTGAAAAAGTTTGTTGTTTTCGTGTTTCCGCCGGTATAAATTGTGGTTATCGTCTAAAATAAAACTATAATCCCACATATAGTACTCGTCTAGTGGGCGGTAATCTTCGGGCGTTTGCCCCCCAAGGAAAAAATCATTTGTATTATAAAATGGATTCAGGTTTTCCCCGTCAATTTCAAGGTTTCCTTCAGTTGTATTTCGTATTACTAAAATACTTCCGATAGTGGTTGCGTCGAAAGGCCAGTGCTCTTTAATCCTGAGAACATCAGGCCCCAGCTCTAATCCGGTTTTTTCAGTATAAAAATCGGGGTAAACGCTGTAATCTACCGGATTAATATATGAAAGAATACTTCTTTCTCCCTCTTTTGTTAATACTACCCATCCGGTCATATAATCCGGGATAATTTCAACATAAAAACCTGAAATGAAAGTAGAGCTATCCCTGTTATTTATAACTTTAAATTTCACATAAGGCCTTTTCCCTTTTAATTGTTTTACCGGATAGTTTAAAACTTTTTCGGTAGCTATTTCTTCATTGTTACAATACCAGTAATAACTTAAATCATTTTCAGGCTCGCCCGAAGAGAATGTAAGCACAGGATCTATGTGCACTGTATCAGCAGCGTATTGGTCAAGGAAGCCTTCAAAGCCAAGATCAATTGTAATTTCATTTATTGTTTCATAATCGTAATTGCCCTCATCTTTATAACATCCCTGTAAAACAACAAGAGAGAGAAGGCAAATAGTTTGGAAATATGCTATTTTTTTCATCTGTTTTTCTATTAGAATTTACTTCTTGAATAACTCATTATTAAGTGTATAAACCTTCGGGAACCGTAATCGGGTCACCGCTCTCATCAACAAATTCTTTCCCTTCTTCCCTTCCCTTTTTCAGGAAATCGCGAAAGATAAGTGCATAGGCCCTCATAGCACTTTCCGACATTCCTGTTAAATCGGCAATGCCTGTAGCCTCGATAAACAACCTGTATTTTTCATCAGAATATTTTCCTAAAAAATTGGTTACAACTACTTCGTCCCACCAATCGGGTTTTGCCAGCATATCGGAAAAAACAATTTGAGCAAAGCAATTTGGAACAGGTCCGCTTCGAAGTTCTTCGCTATCTTTGATTTCCAGGTAAAGCGTAAATTTTGATTCCTTCAATTTTTCGCTTTTATAAAGTACTAAAGGGATAGAATCGATATGACTGCCAGCCCTTAAAACAAATTCGGAAGGCAACCAGTAATCAGCAGCATCAGCTGTTGTTTTCGATTCGTTTATAACCAATCCTATTTCTCTGTCGTAATCGGTTGGATAGCCTATTAGCTTTACGATCAATGGCACTGTATCAAGGTCGATACCCGGATGGAAGGCAAAAGAGTATTCCTGTACATCTTCGCCTTCACGATCAAAATAAATATATGTATTGCCGTTATAGATATCAATTTCATCTTTTTTGCAACCAGCCAGAATAGCCAGCACTGAGATTGCAATTATTATTATTTTATACTTCATCATATCTGCTTTATTGATTAATCAACCATTGATGTTTCTCTTTCGGGAATAGGGATTACAAATTCATCGGTAAGAGTTATATTCCCTTGCTCTTCATCAATAATCTCGTGGTTGAGCCTTTTGTACAGGTAAAACAACTGTCCTTCACCCATATATTCCCTTCTGGCATCGTTTACAAGGTAAGAGATAAGGTCGTTTTTTGTTAAAATATCGGGCAGCGCTGTTTTACAACCTCTTTTTGTCCGAAGTGTTGTAAACAATTCAAGAGCCTTTTCAGGATTGGTATCAAACATCGTTTCAATTGCGATATGGTACATCTGGCTCAGGCGGAACATGGGGATGGTGTATTTTGTTTCATATTCTCGAACCTGGTCATCCAATATTGTAAACTTGGCAAGTTGGGTTTGATCGCCTTGAATATTGAGGTAACATTTTTTACGGAAATCATCGCCGTCAATCCCGAAAATTTGCTCCACGTTGGGAATTAAAAAAATACTTGGCGAGAAATCTTCTTCAAAATCCTGGTTGTAAAGCCCCAGAATAAGCCCATCGGTTAACAAGCGGTCATATTTGTCTGCTTCAATTTTGCTTGCACTTGTTAAGTCAATAAGGTCTGGTTTATCAATAAGCTCCATTGCATTCTCTTGCGCCAGTTCATTATTTCCTGCATATTGTGCAACCTGTGCAAGCAGGGCAGTTGTAGCATAATACCCCATGCGCCTTCCCCTGCGCTGGTTGCCATAAAACCCCACTTCTGTTCTTACAAGCCTTTTATGTGGATCACTAAATTTAATATTGGCTTCGGCTGATGTGTCAAAATCTTTCTGCAAAGCCTTGCTTGTTTTTAAATCGTCGATAATTATCGATAAAATTTCGCTTGTTTTTTTGTATGGCATTGGCACATTCGACAGTTCGCCATAAAACGGAATTGCAGCCTCATCGGCAACTACCGGCGCCGGCGCAAAAAGCCTTAAAAGATCGAAATAAAGTAAAGCCCTTATTGAAAGAGCTTCTCCTTTAATCATCCGTTTTCCAGCTTCGGGGAAAAAGGTACTGTCTTTTTTTTCTACTTGTTGGAGTACTGAATTACAGTTGGCAATGGTATTATACGCAACCGACCAAATATTCTCAATCATCCTTTTTACTGTGGTCGATGAAAAATCATAACTCTCAACAGGCTCATAAGAAGAATGAGTGATTGTGTATATATGCGCCAATGCATCTACAAAATAATATTTTAATTCTCCTCCGTACAGGTTGGCAGACGAAAGATTGGCATAAATGCCGTTCATTGCTATTGTAAAACCATCCGTAGTTTCGAATAACTTTTCAGTATCAATCTCCGACTTTGGGTCAACTTCCAGCCAGTTATCGCAGCCTGTAAATATTACGAACAGCAGTGGCAATATGTATTTTATTTTAATCCTTTTCATTTTTCAAGTTGTTTTCAAGTTAGAAACTAAGGTTAACCGATAAATTAAAAGTCCGCGCATAAGGGTAAGATGTACCCCTTTCTCGTTTAATTGTCGAGAAATAAGCCAGGTCGTTTGCAGTAAATTGTATTTTACAGTTTCTGATATTGTATTTATCGGTGAATTTCCGAGGGACGTTATACCCCAGAGTAATTGAATTTAATCTCAGGTTATTGTTTTTCTGCACAAAGCGCGATGTAACTCTGGTTGGTTCATCCCAGTCCTTAATATCTTTTAAGAAGGTAACATCACCCGGTTTTTGCCAGCGGTCGGTAAAAACCCTTTTGTCGACGTTGTAATAAACATTGGCATTTTCAACTTTGCTTACCAGAGTAGAGTTGTACAATTCGCCGCCAACTTCGTACACAAAACCAGTAAACATATAAAACGCCTTATAATTAAGGTTAAACCCTAATGCCCCTCTCAATTCAGGCTCGGTATCGCCAACTACAACCAATTCAGAAGCGCTCCACTCATAGGTTGTGGTACCGTCGGCTTTCATATAAATTTCTTTACCATCGGCAGGGTTAATACCCAGCGACCTCATTGCATAAATTGCTGTTTGCGATGCACCTTCGTAATATTTATTAAGAGGTTTGTTTACCCTTGAATGATTCCGGTAATATTCTTCAACCAATTGGTTGTAGTCTTCCAGGGCACCATATATCTCAACAAATTTGTTTGAATTATGCGACGCTGTTGCGTAGAGGTACAGGTTAAAATCTTTTTTATTTATCGCGTTTAAACGTGTATTTAACTCAAAACCCTTGTTCTCAATTTCTCCCAGATTACTTTTAAACGATGTAAATCCCGATGAAAGAGGAAGTGTAATATCGCCAATCAGGTCAATCGTATTTTTGTTATAAAAACTGGCTGCAAGGCTAAACTTTTTAAAAAGGGTTAAATCAAAACCAAAATCAAACATTTTTGTTTTTTCCCACTCCAAATCGGGGTTGCCCAGCGTTCGCATGGTTGCTCCAATTCCATCGATATACCAATTTTCGAAGTTGTAGTTATAGGTTGATTTTGAAAGGCTTTGCGAAAAGTTTGCTTTCCCCAGTTGCCCATTGTTAATCCTAACTTTGAAGAAACTAAGCCATGGCATATTATTTTTTACATAGTTGTAATTATGAATATTGATACCTGCCCCAAACGACCAAAAAGGTGCATATTTTGAATTATTCCCGAACTGCGATGCCCCGTCGTACCTTCCTGAAAAATCGAGCAGATAAATATTGTTAAACGTATAATTGAATGAACTAAAGAATCCAATAGAACGGGATAAATCGCTCAAACCTCTTGGTTTGTTTTTCACTTCTGCAGCAAAGCTTATGTCATCGGTTACACCCGTTGGGAAGCCAACAACTGAAAACGATGTAGCATACCGATTTGATTCCCTTACGTTACTACCAACCGTAAAAGTAAGGTTGTGCAACTTTATAGATTTGTTGTATAAAAGGAAAGCATTTGCGTCAACAATAGTGGTATTTGTATTATAAATGCTCTTCTGCCCTTTTTTTAGAAAATCGTTAACTGAATTATAAACTGAAGAAGCCGGGTCTGTAAATATTTGCTGCTCACTGCGGTTGTTGCTTATCGCCAACCGGGAGTCGAACCGAAGGCCATCGCTAATAAACCAATTAAAATGGAAATTATTTGTAAATTCATTTTGAGTTGTCTTATTATAACTATTCAAGGTTGCATCATAAAGAGGATTTCGGCTGGCTGCTACCTGATGCCCTTCCCAGTCTGTTAAAGTTTGTTTATAATTCCCTTCATCATCCAGATAAGCATCGTAAGGATTCAATATTGCATAAGTAGAAAATGAGCCGTAAGGAGATTCCTGCGCACTCATATTATTCCACTCCAGGTAATTCCTAAACTGTATTTTATTTTTCCGGTAGGTAACAGAAAAGCCCAGTGCGTTGGTATTCCGCTCCGAGCCTTTCATTACTCCGTCGGTCTTCCCCATTTTCAAATCTAAACCGAAGATAAATTCATTTGAGCCTCCCTCAAGCAATAGGTTGTGCTTTTGATTAAAAGCGGTTTGCAAAGGTTTCGATAACCAATAGGTATCTACGCCCCGAATTACCTCTCTCATTCTAACATAATAATCCTTTTCTTTAAGAATTGCAGTCGAAGGAGATTCATTTTCGCCAGAGTCATAAAATCCGGCAAGTTTTTCTAAAGCTACTTTTTCCCTGGCATTCAACAAATCATAACCTGTAAGATCAGGAGCTGTCATGCTTCCATTAAATGCATAATTAACCCTAAGCTGCCCTTGTTTGGGTTTTACAGTTTCGATAACAATTACACCGTTTGCAGCCCTTGCTCCATAGATGGCAGTAGATGCAGCATCTTTAAGTATTGTTATTGACTCGACCCTGGTTGGGTCAAGATCGTACAACCTTTCAACATCTATCTCAAAACCATCCATAATAAAAGTTGGCAGATTGGGATTGTTCCTCAGGTTTTGCTCCGATAAATTACCGTTTTGAGTAATCTCGGTATTCCCCAAGCCTGAACGCCCTCTTACATAAATTTCGGGCATTGAATTGGGGTTCGATCCCATTTCGTTATTTTCTATAATCTTAAACGAAGGGTCGAAAAGCTGCAAGGTTTCAATAACATTTTTGGGAGAGCTTTTTAATAGCTCGTCCCTTTTAACAGTAATCGCAGAACCGGTAAAGTCTTTCTTTTTAATATTGGCATAACCGGTTACAATCGTTTCATCAAGCGCAATCTTATCGCTTTTCATCTGTACATTCAGGATTTGCTTCCCTTCAAAATTGACATCTTGTTTTACATAACCAACACAACTAAATTGTAATACTGGCGCTGCATCCGACTTGTATTCAAGAATAAATTTCCCAATGGCATTGGTTGCTACCCCTATATAGGTTCCTTTAACAACCACACTAACCCCGGGTATTGGAGCACCATCTTCACCAGTTACTGTACCTTCAATTTTTCTTCTGACCAGTTTAGGCTCCTGGGGGGCCGACTTCTTCTTATTAACAACGATATAGTTATCCTTTCTGCTGAAAGAATAATCATTGCCAAATAGCTTTGGTAATACACTTTCCAAGGGCTCGTTTGTTACATTCAATGAAACGATCTTTTTTACATCCAACTTTTCATTTGAAAAGAAAAATGAAAGGCCGGTCTGCTCCTCAATCTCTTTCAGCACAACCGACAGTTCTACCGACTTCATATTTACAGTAACATTTAGTTGGTCAAAAAATCTGTTTGGTTCAGAATTGCCCTTTGTTACATTTACCAAGAGCATGAGAAAAAGGCAAAGGAGACATTTCGCATTTGTTTTTAAATAGAGTGTTAGCATAAAGAATAATTGAATAGATTAAGTTTTTATTATAAACACTAATAGTTATTCTGATAATTTATATTAATGCAGCTATCAGAAACTGTAAAATTCAGGTTGTAGCTCATTTCAAATAATTCAAAAATGGTTTCGAGTTTTGAGTTCCGGTTAATCATCCCGGTAAAAGGAACACTCTTTACCATGTCGTTTTCAAACTCGAACTCTACATCGTACCAGTCATTCAGTTTTTCCGTAATTTCTTCGAAAGGAATGTTTCTGAAATAATATTTCCCCTCGGTCCAGGCAATAATCTCTTTCAGATCTACTTTTTCAATATCCATTCTTATATCGGAAACAGATGCCTGTTGCTCCGGGACGAGAATTCGGGATTGTGAACCGGAGCTATTCGCTACTTCAACCGAGCCGCTGCAAAGGGTAACCTCGTCGGAATTTTCGTTACTTTTTATGTTGAATACTGTGCCTAAAACTGTTGTAACAGAATTGTCGCTAACAACCTGAAAAGGAGTCCCTGTCTTTTTCACGGTAAACATCCCTTCGCCTTCCAAATACACCTCTCTCTTGCCTCCTTCGAAACGGCTTGGAAAAGTTAATTTTGCATTGCTGTTCAGAAAAACCTCACTTCCGTCAGGAAGAGTAACCAAGAACTCGCTTCCTTTCGGAATAACCAGCGTATTCATCTGTACAGGTTCATCCTCTTTTGTAATAACTGTTGATTGAGATTGAGCTTGACCTTTTTGCTCAGGGGTATCTAGAAAATTACCAGATGCGCCGAAAATTGCGGTATCTTTGCTAAGTTCTATCGTTGTGGTATCGTTAATAATAAGAATTGCCCGACTCCGATCGTAAACCTGCGAAACTTTTGCAACTATCTCTGGATTTGCATGTAGGTTGTACCCCTTAAAACGAACCGCTATTTGATTGCTAAAATTTAAGGCCAAAATCAGTAGCCCGACTGCTGCCGCACTTGAAAGGCCTATTCTTATACGATTTCTTTTCTCCCGGGATGCTTCCCTTTTTTTAAAATATACAATTTCTTTCGAAAGCCCGGTTTTGTCGTCTGTTTTCAGTTTTATTTTTGTGAAAAGAGAATTGTAATCAGGTTCTGGTTTCGATAAAATTTCGTACATCCGATCAACGTAACGGTTCGTTGGATCATTCGAAATTTTTCGCTTCTTTCTTAAAATCTTTATTATTTTTTTATATACAAGAAGTTTTGCAATCTTCTTTTTCATACTTATTTATTTCATTACACTTTTAAAGAACATAAAACACGAAAAGGGTGAAGAATTTTTTTCATCACTACTCCAAAATTCACCCTATTCTAACTAAGTGTGCTATAGTTATTATATACATTACTAATCTTATAACCTGAATAAACAAATTGTTAAAGAGTGCAGCAACGAATGTACATTGGTGTAATAGTATCATTACAAATGAGAAATGGTTAACAAAAAAAACGGGAATGAAGATTTATTATTAGACGGGCTTATTAAAGGAGATTCTCAGGCATTTGAAAAAATTTACCATCAGTACATCCGTGAGCTTTATTTAATCTCAATGGGGTACTTAAACAACGGCTCTGATGCTGAAGATGTGGTTCAAGAAGCATTTATTTATTTGTGGAACAACCGGCACACTTTAAAACCTAATTCAAACATAAGAGCCTATTTAAGGAAGATCGTCAAAAATGCTTCGCTTAATTCAATAAGAAACCGAAAAATAAAAGAAAAACATAAAAATATACTTTTCGAAACCCAAAGTCGTCAAGAGAGCATTATTCTCAATCAAGAAAATCATAAAGAACAGTCGAATACCTTCGATTCAAAATTAAAGTTTGTTCAAACCCGTTTAGAACAACTTCCAAAAAAATGTAAAAAAGCATTTGTAATGAGCGTAATAGATGGTTTGACGTACAAAGAAGTATCTAATGACATGGGGATTTCTGTAAATACTGTAAAAACGCAAATTAAAATAGCTTATCAAAAAATAAGAGGATAGATAGCAAAATATCATATATACAAGCTCTAAAAAAACTACTTTTACAGAGTTAAACTGTCGAATTAACAGACACACCCTTTTTAAACATTTATTCATTGTATTTAACAATAATTATTTTTTGTGTTGATTTGATTTTCACTTAATTGCATGCAGAAAACAACAATAAGCCAAAGTCATGTTTAAAACCGCAAAAATGCAGACAAAACTTCTGTTTCTATCCTTATTAATTTTAACCGCTGTTTATTCAAAAGCACAGATATTATCGGGGAAAATTATCGACGAAGACAACAATTCTATTCCCTTCGCAACAATATATGTTAGCGAAACTCGCGAAGGAACAACCTCGAATGTTGACGGTGATTTTCAACTTCAACTAAAAAAAGGAACTTACAACCTAACCATACGATCGATGGGCTACCTACAGGAAAGCAAGGAAGTAAGTTTACAACAAGACAGTTTATACCTGCCCATTGTAATGCATGTACAGGAATTTGAACTGAAAGAAGTAAAAGTTTTTCCGGGTAAAGAAGATCCGGCCTATTTTATTATGCGTAAAGCGATGACTAAAGCCGCATACTACCGCGAAAAAATTAAACATTATGTAGCAGATTTGTATTTAAAAGCCAATTTTGAGTTTACCAATATCCCGAAAATAATAGGCAAGCAGGAAGTAGAAGACGGGAAAAAGTTCAAAGATTATTTCAAAGAAAACGTAACTTATGTTATTGAATCGCAAAATAAAATTACATTCGACTATCCCAACCACTACGATCAGAAAGTAATTAATAAAAGGAGTTCGCTTGTTGGAATTTCGGAGCCACCAATTATGGGGTTGATGACCACCAGTTTTTACGAAGAGCGCTCATCGGATGTTATTTCGCCACTATCTCCTATTGCGCTTAATCATTACGATTTCAGGTACGAAGGATTTATTACTGTTGGCGATTTTGATGTGTTTAAAATTAAAGTAACTCCGAAGCGAAAAAGTGATGAACTGGTTAACGGATACATTTACATTGTAGATAAATTGTGGTGTATTTATAACCTCGATTTTAGCTCTTCTTTTGAATTTGTAGACTACCGTATTAAACAACAGTTTGAAAACCTTGGCAACGAAAACTGGTTGCCTGTTTCACATAATATCACCGGGAAACTTGGTATTTTAGGCATGCGCGGCAGCTTTTATTATGGCGCTTCGGTGAAATACGATTCGATTGTGGATAATTACACAAAAAATGTTTTACCTGATGCTGTTGCGGATCAAACCACCGATAAACCGGTAGAAATAAAAGAAGACAGCAAAAAAACAAAAGAGCTAAAGCAACAAGTTGAATTGATTACTTCGAAAGAGGAATTAACGGATGGCGACGTAAAAAAAGTTGCCCGGCTAAACCGCAAAATTCTGAAAAACGAATACAAGGATTCGACACGGGTAATCACCGATTTTTATACCCAATACAATATTGAAGACAAAAAAGACTCGCTAAATACTGAAGTTTCGTGGGATACCATTCGTGCAATTCCGCTAACTCCGGCAGAGGTACAAAGTTACCAAATTGCCGATTCGTTAAAATCGACGGAAAAAAGTGAAACAGATACCCTTCGTACTGATTCTGAGAAACGGAAGTCGGCACTGAAAAAGATTGCCTTTGGCGCTTACGACCTCAGCAAAGATTCTTTAACACGAATAAGATACAGCGGCCTTTTTAATCCTGAAAATTTAGATTTCAATGCAGTTGACGGCTATAAATATAAGCAATCGTTGCAATTCAGGTTCGATACCGACTCTGCAAAGTACATTTATCTGACTCCGGAAATTGGTTACGCCTTTAACCGGAAAGCTTTATTCGGGAGTATGTCGCTTCGTTTGTACAATACGCTGGGGTATGGCAATCAGCTGGAAATAAAAGGCGGAAAGCTAAGCCGCGATTTTAAAAGTGAAAATGGAATTGACCCGAATTTAAATGCGATAAGCACCTGGTTTTTCGCCAAAAACTATATGAAATTGTACGAAACCGAGTTTATCCAATTAAACACTTCACAGAGACTGGATAAAAACTTCACCATCGGCGGTTCAATTAAATACAATCATTTTTATCCGCTTACCAACCACACCAGTTATCCTCTTAGCGACAATAAAGATTATGAGTCCAATGTTCCCGGCGGCCGGTCGGTTAATGCTCCGGAATTGCAGGAACAAAAAAGCTTTGCTTACTCGGGCGGGGTATCCTATTACAAACGACTGCTAAAACCATGGCTGCAAGAATCACCATTCTTGTTTATCAACGATTTTATATTCGCTAAATTGGTTTACCGGCAAGGTATAAAAGGCGTTTTCTCGTCGGTATCAGACTACAAACAAATTGATTTTACGTTTCATCAGCAAGCGAATATTTCACCTACCTCAGGTATCGACTGGGGGCTTAATCTTGGCTATTTCTTTAACAACGACCAAATGCATTTTTCGGAATACAAACACTTCCAAACTTCGGAAATATCGGTTGCGTTCGCGCCTTTTACCAACACCATGCAATTGGTAAACGATTACGGAATAAGCTCCAACAAGGGCTACATTCACGCATCGGGCGAATACCGCAGCGAATATATGTTATTACGCTACCTGTCGCTGGTTAACCGGAAAACATGGAGCGAGAGCCTGCACCTGAACTACTTCAGCCATGACCCTTCGTTGGAAAACCATTGGGAAATTGGATACAGCATTAACAACCTGTTTTTTGTGGGTAATTTGGGCGTTTTCACAGGCATTACAAATGGCGATTTTAAAAGTTTTTCAGTGAAACTATCAATTTCGATAAATGATTAATTAACCGACAAAATCAGTTAATTGAGATCAAATAATGAATTTATTATCAGAGATTTATAGTTATTCGAAAGAAATTTACAGAGATTCGGTTTGTGTTTCGACTTCGCTCAACATGACTCTGTTTGTCATACTGAGCGGAGTCGAAGTCAGAATTATTGTTTCATCCTTTAATTGGAATTATCCTTCTTTTTCAATACCATTTTATCGGGTTTTACTTAAACCGTCTTTTGCCTCCTGATCTTCAGGATTAAGTTCAAGCGCTTTCTTGTACCAGAAACGGGCAACATTCATATTACCTGCTTCCAGCGCATTTTTAGCTGTTGTTTTATACTGAGCCACTCGATCTTCAGAACGTCCTTCGAGTCGCTCCTGTACGCGTTTTTCAATTTCAGCCAACTGGTCTTTCGGATATTGTTCTCCCGATTTTTGTCCCAAAGCCTGGTTGTACCAACCACGGGCAACCGCCAGTTCATTTTCACGGAAACTGTTATCCGCCAAATCGATAAAACGCTGGTATTCGCGATCACGCTGACTAAGCATCATTCCGTTAATAATCCGGTTGATTTCATCAATTCGCTGCTGCGGATAGGTTTCCTCCGGTTTCAGGTCGAGTGCTTTAAAGTACCATGCTCTTGAAACATTATATTGCGTATCATCAAAGAAAGCATCTGCTTTTGTTATCAATTGATCGTACAAAGCGTTAATACCTGATTCCTCCAATATTCGCTGTTCGTCTAACTCTTCTTGCATTGCTTCAATATTTGCCTTGCGTTGCTGTAAATCTTGTTGGTTGGCTATTTCTGACTGTTTACGAGCCTCTTCTTCGGCTTTAATTTCATCTATCCGTCTGATTTGAGAACGCGGGTATTCTTCGTTAGGCTTTACGCCCAACGAAAGCTCATATTGTAACCGGGCATCGTCGTATTCTTTTGTACGGAAATCGCCATCAGCCACAACAATAATATTGCGGTATTTTTCATCCAGCACACGCTGATTAAAAATGCTGTCTATTTCGGCCAACTTTTGTTTCGGATAAGCCTCCTCTGGTTTCAATGCTAAAGCTTCTTTATAATTTCCTTTAGCTGGGGCAAGACTATTCGCTTTAAAATAGCGATCAGCCTGAGTAATCAAAGTAGCATATTTTCTGTCACGCTCTTCCTGTGCCGCTTTGGCCGCAGCCAATTCTCGTAAAATACGATCAATCTCATCAATCCGCTGTTGCGGATAGCTTTCTTCTGATTTAATATCCAAAGCTGCGCGGTATTCTGTGCGCGAGTTTTCGTAGCTCTGTTCATTAAACAGATTGTCGGCACGCGCTATTGCATCAGCATAATTTTTATCTTTCTCTGCTTGAATAGCGGCTAAACGGGCAGCTTCGGCTTCGGCTGCTTCTCTTGCCAATCGCTCTCTTGCGGTTACAATCGAATCAATTTTTGCCAGTTGCTCATCAGGGTAAGTTTCATCAGCTTTGGCTTGTTTGGCTTCGTTATACGCAGTAATTGCGTCATCCCATCCTTCGCGGTTAAACTCCCGGTCGCCTTTTGTAATCGCTGCTTCGTAGGCTGCCTGTGCTGCCGAAAGTTGTGCAAGGATGTTTCCAATTTCATCGATCCGTTGTTGCGGATACGTTTCTTCAGGTTTGATATCCAAGGCTGCACGGTACTCTGTGCGTGAGTTTTCGTATTTTTTTTCATTAAACAGATTGTCAGCTTTCGCAATTGCATCGGCATAGTTTTTATCTTTTTCAGCCTGAATTGCAGCCAATCGTGCAGCTTCGGCTTCGGCAGCTTCGCGGGCAATACGTTCGCGTGTAGTTACAATCGAATCGATTTTTGCCAGCTGCTCAGCAGGATAAGTTTCGTCAGCTTTGGCTTGTTTGGCTTCGTTGTAGGCTACGATTGCGGCATCCCAACCTTCGCGGTTAAATTCACGATCGCCCTTTGTAATCGCTGCTTCGTAAGCTGCCTGTGCTGCAGAAAGTTGCGCCAACAGGTTTCCTATCTCGTCGATACGCTGTTGCGGATAGCTTTCTTCTGGTTTAATATCCAACGCGACACGGTACTCAGTTCGTGAGTTTTCGTAGTTCTCTTCGTTAAACAGGTTATCTGCACGGGCAATTGCATCGGCATAGTTCTTATCTTTTTCTGCCTGTATTGCAGCTAAACGTGCAGCTTCTGCTTCGGCAGCTTCTCTTGCCAATCGTTCTCTTGAGGTTACAATCGAATCGATTTTGGCTAACTGCTCATCAGGATAGGTTTCGTCAGCTTTGGCTTGTTTGGCTTCGTTGTAGGCTGTAATTGCAGCATCCCAACCTTCGCGGTTAAACTCACGGTCGCCTTTTGTAATCGCTGCTTCATACGCTGCTTGCGCAGCAGAAAGTTGTGCCAATAGGTTTCCAATCTCGTCAATACGTTGTTGCGGATACGTTTCTTCAGGTTTGATATCCAAGGCTGCACGGTACTCTATTCGTGAGTTTTCGTAGTTCTCTTCGTTGAAAAGATTATCAGCACGTGCAATTGCATCGGCGTAGTTTTTATCTTTCTCTGCCTGAATAGCTGCTAAACGAGCAGCTTCTGCTTCTGCTGCTTCACGGGCAACACGTTCGCGTGTAGTTACGATCGAATCGATTTTTGCCAACTGCTCATCAGGATATGTTTCGTCGGCTTTGGCTTGTTTGGCTTCGTTGTAAGCTGTAATTGCAGCATCCCAACCTTCGCGATTAAACTCGCGGTCGCCCTTTGTAATAGCTGCTTCGTAGGCTGCCTGTGTTGCTGAAAGCTGTGCAAGGATGTTTCCAATTTCATCGATCCGTTGTTGCGGATAGCTTTCTTCAGGTTTGATATCCAAGGCTGCACGGTACTCTGTTCGTGAGTTTTCGTAGTTCTCTTCGTTGAAAAGATTATCAGCACGTGCAATTGCATCGGCGTAGTTTTTATCTTTCTCTGCCTGAATAGCGGCTAAACGTGAGGCCTCAGCTTCGGCTGCTTCTCTTGCCAATCGCTCTCTTGCGGTTACAATCGAATCAATTTTTGCCAGTTGCTCATCAGGGTAAGTTTCATCAGCTTTGACTTGTTTGGCTTCGTTGTAGGCTGTAATTGCAGCATCCCAACCTTCGCGGTTAAACTCGCGGTCGCCCTTTGTAATAGCTGCTTCGTAGGCTGCCTGTGTTGCTGAAAGCTGTGCAAGGATGTCTCCAATTTCATCGATCCGTTGTTGCGGATAGCTTTCTTCTGGTTTAATATCCAACGCGGCACGGTATTCCGTTCGTGAGTTTTCGTAGTTCTCCTCTTTAAACAGCTTATCGGCTCTCGCAATCGCATCGGCGTAGTTCTTATCTTTTTCAGCCTGAATTGCAGCCAATCGCGCTGCCTCTGCTTCGGCGGCTTCTCTTACCAATCTTTCTCTTGTAGTTACAATTGAATCGATTTTTGCCAGCTGGTCATCGGGATATGTTTCATCAGCTTTGGCTTGTTTGGCTTCGTTGTAAGCTGTAATTGCAGCATCCCAACCTTCGCGATTAAATTCGCGGTCGCCTTTTGTTATCGCTGCTTCGTAGGCTGCCTGTGCTGCGGAAAGTTGTGCCAACAAATTCCCAATCTCGTCAATACGTTGTTGAGGATAGCTTTCTTCCGGTTTTATAGCCAGTGCAGCGCGGTAGTCCGTTCTTGAATTTTCGTAATTTTTTTCATTAAACAGCTTATCGGCTCTCGCAATCGCATCGGCGTAGTTCTTATCTTTTTCAGCCTGAATTGCAGCAAAACGAGCGGCTTCAGCTTCGGCGGCTTCCTGAGCCAAACGTTCCTGTTCAGCGATTAAACCGTCAATTTTGCCAATCATTTCAGCAGGATACGTTTCGTTGGGTTTAATGCTTCCTGCTTCTGCAAAAGTGGCTTTTGCATCTGCGTATTTCTCGTCTTGATAATACCTGTCAGCTCTAGAAATTGCCGCCTGGTAATCAGCATTCGTTTTAGCAATGCCAGCCAAAATATTCTCGATCTCTCCAATTTTGTCTTTCGGATAACTCTCACGCGGTTTTAGCTGTAAGGCCTGATTATAACGACTGCGTGCATTCTCGTAATTCTTATTTTCAAGAAAGTCGTCGGCTGCAGCAATCACGTCGTTGTATTGTGCATCAAGCTCCATTCCAACCATTATCTGGTTGATTTCTTCAATACGATCACTAACATGTTTATTTTTAGAGTCTAGCTCTAATGCGCGCTCATAAAGAGATTTAGCATCCGCATATTTCTGTGCATCAAACTGCTTGTCAGCTTGTGAAATATAACTCTCCAAACTTTGTTGTGCATACAAAATCTGACGAATTTCTTCTACCCTTTTCTTTGTTCGGGGATCGTCAGGAAACAACGCCATCGCCTCTTCATAATTCGACAAGGCCGCAGAATACTCTTCTTTTTTGTAGGCTTTGTCAGCCTCGGCAATTAATCGGTCGAAAGTCATTTGATCCAGGATATCCTGCATCATCTTTTTAGTATCGTCAATCCTACGTTGGGCTACAGGATCATTCGGGCGATAGGTCAAAGCATTTTCGAATGCAGTAAGCGCGCGATCGTAGAACTGTTTAGTAAACTGACGCTCGCCTTCGCGCATTGCATCATCATAATTCTGTTGTTTTTGCTGATCTTCCCGTTGATTGGCTAACAAGCCATTTATTTCATCAATTTTAGATCTGGGATATTGTGCATCTGGCTTTATGTCAAGCGCTTTTTGAAATTGTCCTATCGCTTCATTATACAATAATTCTTTTAAAGCTTTGTCGCCATTAGCAATCAGGTTTTGAAACTCTTTCTCCAGCAACTTCTGTTTTTGCAGATCGGCAATTTTCGACAACTGGTTCTTCACATATTCATCCATTGGTTTAATCGAAAGCGCGCGATTATAGGAATTTTTAGCTTCAGAATATTTTGTCTGAGAAAACTGCAGGTCTCCCTCGTGTACTAATTTATTAAAGCGCTCTAGCATGGCTTTGTCCAGCTCGGCTGAGGCCATTATCAATCCAAGCAAATCGTTAATTTCTGCAATTCTGTCCTTCGGAAATTGTTCCTGTGGGAAAATCTTGCTGGCAGCTTTATAACCATCCAAAGCATCCAGAAACTGCTCATTTGCATATTCATTCCCGGCCTGTTCAAGAAGTTCGTTGTATTCTTTTCTTAATTCTGCTAGCTCGGCTCTTGTTAAGGCGGCCATGTATTCGGCTCGGTTATCAACTACTTGCGACTGCAAAACAGCCTGTTCTATTAGCTTCTGAATTTGCGCGTCGTTGTAATAAAGTTCCGACACAAAATTATCGACACTTGGGCTGTAAAATATTTTTAGTACCGTATTTTCTGAAAATGAATTGTCTATTCCCGGGATTTCTTTGAATAAATTTATATGTACCGGAAATTCAGGAAACCTTGGATTTGACTGTAAAACCTCGCGTGGAACAGCAGTTTCTACAACAATCTTCTGTTTAAAATTACCTTCGCGTTTAAAAACAAGTTCAAACTTATGGTTGTATTGAAGTTCGAGTTTGTAACGCCCATCGCTACCAACCCCGTAGTCTTCTGCTTTTTTGCCGTCTTCGTACATTTCAATGATAATTCCATCAGGTGAACCTTCTTCCACCGATATACTCCCTTCAACCATTAAACCGCGCGTTCGCTGCGCCAGCACTGACGAAGAAACAAAAACCAAAAAAGATATTGCGAGTATTTTTATGTAAAAGTCTTTCATAAATAATTCTTAACTAACAAAAAACGAAAATAAGAACATTTCAGTATCCATTTGGGAAAATGTTTACTGAATTTGAAACCTTCCTTATTTTTTACATCTTGAACGGATAGATTTCGTTTTTTTGACAAAAATCACTTCAAAAATATTATTTTGCTGTCTCTTACAAATTTTTTCCATAAATGACTACCAAAAAAGAAGCTTCTCTTCTGATGGCCTTGCTGCCAATTATTGTACTTATTTTATTATTAACACTGAATGTACTGCTTTTTGAAGATACACTGGGAGGTGCCAACCAAATCGCACTGATGCTTTCTGCAGCAATTGCCGGAATAATTGCCTATCGACTAGGCTTCTCGTGGACAACCGTAAAAAAGAAAATTGTAGCCACAATTGGTTCGGCAATGCCTTCGATACTTATTCTTTTGCTGATTGGATCATTAGCTGGTACATGGTTAATAAGCGGAGTTGTTCCGGCAATGATTTATTATGGTTTAGAGATTATTAGTCCAAAGTTATTTCTGTTTACAGCTGTTGTTGTTAGCGCAATTGTAAGTGTTGCTACGGGTAGTTCGTGGTCGACCATAGCTACTATTGGCGTTGCTTTACTCGGAATTGGACGGGCAATTGGAATAGACGAAGCTGTAGTAGCCGGAGCAATCATCAGTGGTGCTTATTTTGGCGATAAAATGAGTCCACTCAGCGATACCACCAACCTTGCTCCTGCAATGGCCGGTACCGATTTGTTCACGCACATCAGGTACATGGTTTATACAACCGTTCCAACTTTAGCTATCACTTTAATAATATTTCTGATTATTGGTTTCAGGTACGATTTTTCAGGTGCTTCAATCGATGTACAGAATGTTAAAATGGCAATCGACGGCACATTCAGTACAAATCCGCTCCTATTTTTGGTGCCGGTTATCTTGTTTACCGTAATTATATTGAAAGTACCGCCACTACCCTCACTTTTCATAGGAACGATTCTGGGTGGTATTTTTGCCGTTATTTTTCAACCTGAAATTATAAGATCCATTGCCGGACACATTGATAATTACGCCACAGCATCCTATTACACTGTAATGAAAGCAATGTTTGGAGATGTAAGTCTTGTTACACCCGACGAAAATGTAAACGAACTTTTAAGTACATCGGGGATGCGCGGTATGCTCGATACAGTTTGGCTGATATTATCGGCCATGGTTTTCGGTGGTGTTATGGAATCGGCTGGTTTATTAAAACGCATTACAATGCCAATTGTTAAGTACGCGAAAAGTACCGGAAGCCTCGTTGCATCAACCGTTGGAACCTGTTTATTTTTTAATACCACTGCTTCCGATCAGTACATTGCCATTGTCGTTCCAGGCCGGATGTATCGGAAAACTTACGAGGAAAAAGGTTTAAAACCCGAAGTACTGAGCCGAACTTTGGAAGACAGCGGAACTGTTACTTCGGTGCTAATTCCGTGGAATACCTGTGGAGCAACGCAATCGCGGGTACTGGGCGTTGATACCTGGGCATACGCACCGTACGCCTTTTTCAACATTATCAGTCCGTTTATGACCATTTTGTTTGCCTACCTGAATATTAAAATCAGAAGGTATGCCAATGGCGAGAAACCGATAGTTACAGAAGAGGAGACTGAAGCCTAGGAGAAAGTATTCAGTCGCAGTTTAATTGTTCCTTTTTATGCAAAAGAGCATTTTGGTGAAGTTTTCAATATTCACGAAATAATTTGTTAACACTGGTTTTTTCTATTAAAATTAGTGAAATTCAAAGCTAAAGGCATCAGTTCAAAGGCCTTCAACCAACCTCACAAAAACCACTTATTCAAACAGATAAGAAAAAATTATGACATTAGAACCCACAAAGCACAGATATAGAAAAGCGATCAATATAGATTCTACATATCTGTCATAGAATCTTTATATATCTATACATCTATATATTTACACTCTTATACATATATTTGTGACAAAAATTAGAAATAAAACCACATGTATATGCAAAAAAATCAATTTACTAAAGTACTGATTCTATTTCTTGCTTTTCCGCTTTTTAGCATAGCACAACCAAGATCGCTTAGCCTAGACGAAGCACTAAATTTAGCAAGAGAAAACAATCTGAACATTAAGAGCGCAGAAGCAAGAATGGATGCAGCAAAGGCATCTTTTCGCATGACGAACTCCGCTTTCCTCCCTAGCATCGAAGCCAGTCATACCGGAGTTACAACCAACGACCCGCTTTCTGCTTTCGGATTCAAATTAAAACAAGAAATCGTTCAACAAGCTGATTTCGACCCTGCAAGATTGAACGATCCCGGTAGTGTTGAAAATTTCGGAACCAAAATTGAAATACAGCAACCACTTTTAAATTTAGATGGTATTTATGCTCGAAAAGCCGCCAAACAACAGTTTGAAGCGATGACTTATCAAACTACGCGGGTTCGCAAAAATATTGAATACGAAGTAAAAAGAGCATATTTCATGCTCGAATTGGCAGAATCTTCGGTGGACGTTTTTAAGCGATCTGTTGATGTTGCTGAAGAAGCATCTCGCCTGACAAAAAACAACGAAGAACAAGGTTTCGCGAAACATGCAGATGTTTTGGAAGCATCAGTTCGATTAGAAGATCGTAAAAATCAACTTCAGGAAGCGAAAAATCAGCGCGAGGCAGCTCATGATTTTCTGGCACACCTACTGGGATTAGAGTTGAACGAACAAATTACAACGACCGATTCGCTAATTCAAACTCCTAAGCAACTGGTGGGTACACAATCTGCTTACAGCCTAGAAAGCCGCTCTGATATTCTAGCTTATCAAAAACAAATTGAAGCCGGCGAAAACATGGTAAAATCAAATAAAATGAAATTTGTCCCCCGTGTTAATGCTTTTGGCGCAGTTGAGTGGAACGACGATAAATTCCTGGGAACTTCGGCTAACAATTATATGCTCGGTGCTTCGCTAAGCTGGAAATTATTTAACGGATACAAAAATGCCGGAGCAGTTCAAAAAGCCAGTGCACAACTAGACGAAGCTCGATACAACTATCAAAATTACCTGTCTCAAAGCCAGATACAAGTAAACAATGTCTTAAGAAAACTGAAACTAAATTACGATCGTATCCAATCGAGCAAATTGGCAAAAGAACAAGCCCAGGAATCGTTACGAATCAGAACTAACCGATTTAAACAAGGGTTGGAAAAAACTGCTGATCTGTTGATGTCGGAGGCCCTTACCTCACAAAAAGAATTAGAATACATTCAATCAATTTATAATTACAAGCAAGCCATTTTCGAAATGGAATTGCTTATCGAACAAGATATTAACGAATAAACGCCATATCAAAAATGAAGACACTAGTACAAAAATCGAAACTCATTATAGCAGTTGCATTATTCTCTCTAATTGCAATATCATGTGGTAAAAAAGAGAAAGAACATGCCACGGCATCGCAAGAAAAAATTGCGGCACAAACTACTGTTGCCCAATTGGCTGATTACCCGATAGTACATAGCTTTTCGGGCAAACTGGAGGCCGACAAACAAACTAATTTAAGCACCCGAATAATGGGGCAAATTCAGCGTATCTATGTAAAACCAGGGCAGAAAGTAAAGCAGGGAGATCTGTTGATTCAGATCAGAAACCAGGATATTCTGGCCAAGGAAGCACAGGTGGAAGCCAGCAAGGTTGAAGCTACAACTGCTTACGAAAGTGCTGAAAAAGACCTGAAACGTTACGAAGCACTATACGAATCAAACAGTGTGTCGGATAAAGAAATGGACGACATGCGCACCCGTTACGACATGGCCAAAGCACGTTTGGCAGCCGTTGAGCAAATGGAAAACGAAGTGAAAGAAAACATGCGTTATGCATCAATTCGCGCCCCTTACAGTGGAGTTATCACTACTAAATTCGTTCAGGAAGGCGACATGGCCAATCCGGGAATGCCGCTATTAAGCATGGAAAGCCCATCGCAATGGAAAGTTATTGCACGCATTCCCGAAGCCGACATTGCAAAAGTTCAGTTGAACGATGCTGTTAAAGTAAAATTCACTTCAGCCGAAGTAGAATTGGAAGGAAAAATTATTGAAATAAATCCATCAACAACAAATACCGGCAACCAATACATGGCAAAGGTTTTGGTTACCGTTCCTAAAAACTGTACTGCCAAATTGTACAGTGGTATGTATGCCGAGGTGTTGTTTGAACACGGAACACAAAAACGCATCCTGATTTCAGAATCAGCACTGATCCATCGTGGTCAGTTAGTAGGAATTTATGCTGTTAGCCAGTCGGGAAATGCCCTGCTTCGCTGGGTAAAAACCGGTAAAACATTTGGCGATAAAGTTGAGATAATTTCAGGCTTAACGAATGGAGAACAATATGTTGTGAAGTCTGACAGCAAACTTTTTGACGGAGCACTAATTGCTAACAACTAAGAAGAAAAAGAATGAAAACAGGATTTGCTGGCGGAATAGCCAAACAGTTTATAAACTCAAAATTAACGCCGCTGTTGATGATTGCTTTTATGGCAATCGGTATCTACAGCTCGTACCTGACTCCCCGCGAGGAGGAACCGCAAATTGACGTACCAATTGCCGATATCCTCTTTAGCTACCCGGGAGCCAGCCCAAAAGAAATTGAATCCCGCGTGATGCAACCGCTCGAAAAAGTGGTAGCCAATATTCCGGGAGTTGAATACGTATACTCTACCTCAATGCCGGGTCAGGCCATGCTTATCGTTCAGTTTTACGTTGGAGAAGACATCGAACGTTCGTTGGTAAAAATGTACAACGAAATTATGAAGCACATGGACCAGATGCCGCACGGAACAAGTTTGCCTTTAGTAAAAACGCGTTCTATCGACGATGTGCCGGTATTGGGACTAACTTTCTGGAGCGAAAATTACGACGATTACCAATTAAAAAGAATTGCACAGGAAGTAAATAACGAGATTGAACAGATTACAGATGTTTCGGAAACAAAAGTAATTGGAGGGCGCTCACGCCAAATTCGTGTTGCGCTGAACAACGGAGCAATGGCCCGTTATAATGTTGATGCGCTTAGCATTGCACAGAAAATACAGATTGCAAATCAGCAATTTAATACCGGAGCCTTTAACAAAAACGATACCGAATACCTGGTTGAAGCTGGTGAGTTTCTGCAAACTTCTGATGACGTTGCCAATCTTATAGTAGGTATTCATAACGGAAGTCCGGTTTACCTGAAACAGGTTGCAGAAGTTCTTGACGGTCCTGAAGAACCGATTCAATATGTGAATTTTGGTTACGGAACAATGGACGAAAAGAAAACCGACAATCCTGGAGAATACCCTGCAGTTACCATTTCGATAGCGAAACGTCGTGGTGCCGATGCAATGAAAGTCTCAGACCAGATTCTCGAGAAAGTAAAACATCTTGAAAAGGATCTCATTCCTTCCGACGTACATGTTGATGTAACCCGGAACTACGGAGAAACAGCATCGCACAAAGTATCAGAACTGCTAATGCACCTTGCCGGAGCAATTATTGCCGTAACATTTGTGGTTATGCTGGCAATGGGCTGGCGCGGTGGGCTGGTAGTATTCCTTTCGGTGCCAATTACATTCGCATTAACCATGTTCAGTTACTATTTCCTCGATTACACTTTGAACCGGATTACACTTTTTGCCCTGGTTTTTGTAACAGGTATTGTAGTCGACGACTCGATTATTATTGCAGAGAACATGCACCGGCATTTTAAGATGAAAAAACTGCCGTTCATCCAGGCCGCTCTGCGCTCGATTGATGAAGTGGGTAACCCAACAATTTTGGCCACATTTACGGTAATTGCAGCGGTACTGCCAATGGTTTTTGTTTCAGGATTAATGGGGCCTTATATGAGCCCGATGCCAATTGGTGCTTCCATTGCAATGATCTTTTCGTTACTGGTTGCACTTACAATTACACCGTATCTGGCTTTCCGTTTACTGAGAGTTGTTGAAAAAGATGACAAAGTAAAAAAGGCATTCAAACTGGAAAATTCACCGATTTACAAGATTTATTATAAAACGATGAATCCGATGTTGGAATCATCGTGGAAACGCTGGACATTTATCGGTACCATTACATTTTTCTTGCTAGCATCGATGACACTGGTTTATTTTAAAATGGTAACTGTTAAAATGCTTCCGTTTGACAATAAAAACGAATTCCAGGTAATTATCGATATGCCGGAAGGAACTACGCTGGAGCGCACTGCAGCTGTTACAAAAGAGTTGGCGGCTTACATTGCTCAGCAGGAAGAGGTATTGAATTACCAATCGTATGTAGGAACTGCTTCGCCAATGAACTTTAACGGTTTAGTTCGTCACTACGATTTACGCAGAGGCTCAAACGTTGCAGATATTCAGGTGAATCTGACTGATAAAACCGAGCGTAAAGCACAAAGTCACGACATTGCAAAAGCTATGCGTCCAGGTATTCAGCAACTGGCGAAAAAATTCAATGCCAATGCAAAAGTTGTAGAGGTTCCACCGGGTCCTCCGGTACTTTCAACATTAGTTGCCGAAATTTACGGCCCCGATTACGACGAACAAATTGAGGTTGCCCGCCAGGTAAAAAACTTGTTTGCAGAAACAGCCGATGTGGTAGATATCGACTGGCAAGTGGAAGACGATCAGGTAGAATATAAATTCAATGTACTAAAAGAAAAAGCTGCATTGGCAGGCGTTTCAACACAACAAGTTATAAACAGTGTTGCCATGGCACTCGGTGGTCAGGAAGTAACACAACTTTACGCTGAGAAAGAACATGAGCAGGTGGGAATTCAGTTGCGTTTTTCGGAAGATGAGCGTTCAAGTATTGAAGATCTGAAGAAAATCAACATTATGAGCATGACCGGGCAAAAAGTGGCTCTGGGCGATGTGGTTGAAATAAAAGAAGCACTTCAGGATAAAAGCATTTACCGAAAAAATCAGAAACGCGTAGTTTACGTAACTGCCGATATTGCCGGAGCGCTGGAAAGTCCGGTTTATGGTATTCTGAATATGAGTAAAAACCTTGATAAAATAAAGTTACCCGAAGGTTACACGCTAAACGAAGAGTTTACTCAACAACCTTTTGTACAAGATAATTACAGCCTGAAATGGGATGGCGAGTGGCAAATTACCTACGAAGTTTTCCGCGATTTGGGAACTGCCTTTGCAGTCGTTCTGTTGGTAATTTACATGCTCATCATCGGATGGTTCCAGAACTTTAAAGTACCGTTTGTAATGATGGTTGCCATTCCTCTTTCGTTGGTTGGAATTCTAATCGGTCACTGGCTGATGGGTGCTTTCTTTACAGCAACATCAATGATCGGATTAATTGCACTGGCCGGGATTATGGTCCGAAACTCCATACTGCTCATCGACTTTATAAATCTCCGGCTTAAGGACGGAGCTCCGCTAAAAGAAGCGGTTATAGAGGCAGGAGCAGTTCGAACTACTCCTATCCTGCTTACCGCCGGAACAGTTGTAATTGGTGCTGTAGTAATCTTATTCGACCCAATTTTCCAGGGGTTGGCCATTTCGCTGATGGGGGGAACAATTGCATCAACATTTTTAACGCTGATTATTGTTCCGCTAATTTATTACATGACCGAGAAGAAAAAATACCCGGTAAAAGAAAAGCCGGAGCCAGTAATAATTAATGATACCAAAAATAACTTACCTAAAGAGGAGGATGAACAATGATGAAATTTATAATCATTCAGAGTGCCGAGGCTTACCACCACGAACTCGAACAAATTTTTCGCGACATTGAGATTAATACCTATAGCGAAATGCCCGTTGATGGGTTTATGGAAAGCGCCGATGGAAATTCAGATATTTCCAACTGGTTTGGATCGTCAAAAAATCCGTACCGCTACTTTATTTCTTTTACATTTCTTGAAGAAGATAAAGCCAACAAGCTTTTAGAACGCATAAAAGCATTTAATGAAGAAGCCGAGGGGATTAGCCCGATTAGTGCATTTATCTCGGCAATTGAAAAATATGTATAACGTAAAATAGATTATATGAGGGAAAGAATCATACGCGCTGTAGCCGGACTATTTGTACTAACAAGTGTACTTCTGGCAATTTTTGTAAACATTTATTGGCTGGGGCTGGCGGCTTTTGTGGGATTGAATTTATTTCAATCGTCGATCACTAAATTTTGTCCGCTGGAATATTTTCTAAAAAAGGGGGGAATAGAATAGAGCTAAAAAAGTTCTATTGCTTGAGATTTGCAAAAATGGATTGACTGATTTTTGTGATGTGTATTAAAACCGCAGAGTTAAGCCTGCGGTTTTTTATTTTAATAACCCAAGTGGTCATTTACAATACCTTCAACTCGCTATTTAAAGTAATACTTTTGCCCTTTTCTAGTGGGAACTCGATTACTTTGGTACCATATCGCACCGTTACCGGATTCCCCAATTTCGATGTAATAGTTGTTTCAATCAATTTCCCGTCATTCCACTTAAGACTTACTTCATATCCTCCCCTGGCCATTAAACCAGACACTTTTCCTTGTGGAAGTTCATTTGGTAAACTTGGTAGAATGTTCACCTCCCCAGCATGTGATTGTACCAACATTTCGGCAATTGCTGCTGTTGCACCAAAGTTTCCGTCTATCTGAAAAGGAGGATGATTATCGAACATATTAGGTTGAGTTGACTTCGCCCACAAAGCAACCAGATTTTTCCAAACATTTTCTTTATCCATCAGCCTGGCATAAAAATTAATCATCCAGGCACGGCTCCAGCCAGTATGCCCTCCGCCATGACTCAAACGCTCTTCCAATACCCGGGTTGCTGCTTTCATATACTCAGGAGTCTTATTCCAATTGTATTCATACGAAGGATATAAACCATATAAATGCGACATGTGTCGGTGTCCTGGCATCGCTTCCTTTAATTCGTCAGCCGACCACTCCAAAATCCGGCCATCATCACCAATCCTTACAGGAGTTAAATTAGCTAACTGTTCTTTTATCTTTTTTGTAAACTTATCTTCAATGCCTAATTCTACAGCTGCATCAATACAGTTATTAAACAAATGCCAAACAATTTGCAAGTCCATTGCCGGCCCCATGCACACAGATGCTTTTTGTCCTGACGGTGTTATAAAAACATTTTCGGGCGACATAGAAGGTCCGGTAACCCACTTCCCTGTTTTTGGGTTTTCCACCATCATCTCCGATAAAAACTGAGCAGCTTCACGCATTACAGGATAAGCATATTCCTTTAAAAATACCATATCTTCAGTGAAAAGATAGTGTTCCCATAAATGTGTTGCAGCCCAAGCAGCTCCCATCGGCCACATTCCATATTCTGGCTTGCCAAATGCGGTGGTAAAATGCCAGGCATCAGTTGTATGGTGACAAACAAAACCGCCAACTCCATACAACTCATGAGCCGTTTTTCTTCCATTCTCACGCAATTCACCTATAAATTTTAGAAAAGGCACATGACATTCAGATAAGTTTGTAATCTCCGCCGGCCAGTAATTCATCTGAATATTAATATTCACATGGTAATCGGCGTTCCATGGAGGCATCAATCCATCGGCCCAAATTCCCTGAAGATTAGATGGTAAACAACCGGGTCTCGACGAACTAATAAGCAAATACCTACCAAACTGAAAATAAAGAGATGTAAATGAGGGATCATAAACGCCACGTTTTTGTGCATCAATACGGTCGTCGGTAGCAAAACCAGCCGCTTCAGAGGCCGGAATCTCTAAATCTACCCGATTATAATATTCTTGATATTCTTTTACATGATCAGTTAAAATGTCATTGTAAGGTTTATTTTCAATGGCCCCTAAATAGCCGGCACACAAGTCTGCAGGATTTCCTCCCCGGTAATCCGATGCCGCAACAATCCTAATTTCTAACTTATCGGCACCGGATATTAATAGCTTTTCACCTTCAACGTCCATTTCTCCGCCAAATGGAATAACCTGCACCTTCGCTTCAAAACGAACTCCATTATTATTAGCTTGCCCTGTCATTGTAATTATCCCCTTTTCAATAGAAACAGTTTCAAAATTGCCGGGACGACTCAATTCCAAAGAGCAGAAAATCTGCCCTGTTTTATCCGTTTCAGCCAACATAACAAGAGCCTGATCAACAGCAGAAGAAAATACGGTACGACTATGCCTGGCTCCGTTCGCATTAAAACCAGTTTTTACCAATGCCTTATCAAGCAGAAGTTCGCGATTATAATTGCTATAATTTTCCAAACCCTTGAATGTGATATTTAAATCACCCAATGTTTGATAACAATTCGTTCCTGATTCAGGACGATCAGCCATGAGTTTTTCCTCACATAGTTGCTGAGCTTCTACATATTTATCTTCAAATAACAATTTTTGGATTTTTGATATTGACTTAAACCCTCCTTTTTTATCCGTTGGCCCTCCACCTTTAGACCAAATAGTTTCTTCGTTTAATTGAAGACGTTCTTGTTCAACACCACTAAAAACCATTGCTCCCAAACGACCATTCCCAACAGGCAATGCTTCGTTCCAGTTTGCGGCTGGCTGCCTGAACCAAAGCTTTTTCTCTTCTCCTTTTGTTAAAAAACTTACTAATATTAACAGAATTAAAATAGATACCGTTTTTGACTTCATTAGGTTTATTTAAATAATTACAGGATGAATAAAAGTAGTATTTGTTAAGCTGATTTAAAAATTCTTTTGACAGCTTGAATGTGATAATCAATTATCCATTTCTCAGAGCTTACCAATTGCGTAAATACCTTTTTGTTTTTTTCAGAAAAGAGGAAGTTGACAATTTATTCCAGCCAATTTTATTTCTGCTTATAACAACAATAATACAAAACCTAAAAACACACTTAACGATCTAAAATAAAACTAAATAAACAAAAACAATAAATATTTTATTTTGCACATATGTTATTTATTTTGATATTTTTTATACCTTTGTTATAAATTTAAAACAGATGAAAACAATCATTACATCCACTGGAAATACTGTAGAATCAAAATTCGATCAACGATTTGGTCGCGCCGGATGGTTTTGTGTTTACGACCGCGAAACCGATACTACAAATTTTATCGAAAACAGCTTTAAAAACACCAACGGTGGAGCAGGTACAAAAACTTCTGAAATGGCTGCAGAACTTGGAGCAGCACAAGTTATTTCCGGAGACTTTGGCCCAAAAGCAAAAACAATGCTCGAAAAATTTAAAATTCAGATGATCATTATTGATGAAACGAACCTAAGTGTTCAGGAAGTAATTCATAAACTAAATAAAAACTAAGAAAATGCCAGGAATGGATGGAACCGGGCCACTGGGACAAGGCTCTCAGTCCGGCAGAGGAAGATGTGCTGGAAAACAAAATGAAAGTTTACAAATAGAAAACCGTCAAAGACGAGGATTTCGGTTTCGATTTGACGAAAGCAGCGGAGAAGATTTACAGGGAAGTAATGGCCGGAAAAGAGGCCGGAAAAACAGAATGGGAAGACATAATAAATTCAATCAATAAAGAATACTAAAACAATTAAGAAATGCAGAAGAAAATTGCGGTTCCTGTTGACGAAAACGGCGTATTAGATGCTCACTTTGGTCATTGTAAATATTTTGCCTTACTGGAAACAAAAGATAAAAGTATAATATCACAAAATCTGGTAACACCTCCACCTCATGAACCGGGTGTAATTCCCCGTTGGATTGCTGAGCAAGGCGTGACAGATGTTTTGGCAGGTGGCATGGGACAAAAAGCCATTCAGATTTTCAACTATAACAACGTAAATGTTTTTGTGGGAGCTCCGAAACAAACAGCAAAAGAACTGGCTCAAGGCTTCTTAGATTCATCAATTGAGTTTACTGCGAACTATTGCGATCATTAACAAGTACCAAACTTAACGATAATACAAATTCAAAGTAAATCGCCCCGGAAATGTTAGCGACAAAGTTTTCCCCGGAATAATTCTCCGGGGAATTCTGTGTCGAGACATATTTTTAATTCTATAATTCTATGAAACGAGCATGTAAAATATTTACACCTAAGAGGATCATTAAAATTCATGCGAGTTCCACGGGTATCAAAGCACAAAACTAATGCTTATGTTATATGTGTTAAAAAAACAAAGTATTAACCCAAATATATTCAAGTGAAAATTGCTATTGCAAGTGGTAAAGGCGGAACCGGAAAAACTACAGTTGCGGTAAACCTATTTCATTTTTTGTCGGAAAAATTAGCTAACAAAGTACGTCTGGTAGACTGCGATGTAGAAGAACCAAACGATTTATTATTTTTAAAAAATACTCGAGCCATATCGAGCCATACAGAATACCTTTCTGTACCGGAAATTGACACCCAAAAATGTACGTTCTGCAAAAAATGTAGCGAGTGGTGCGAGTTCAATGCAATTTCAATGGTTAAGGCACTAAGTTTTGCTGAAGTAAACAAAGATCTTTGCCATTCTTGCGGAGCTTGCAGCGTGGCCTGCGAGTTTGATGCGATAACAGAATATCCTCAAACACTTGGAACAATTTCTGAATTTGATACGGGGTTTGGAAACGGAGTAATCGAAGGCCGTCTTGAAATAGGGTCTTCCATGCAAACTTCGTTAATAAAAAAAGTAAAAAAATATGCTGCCACAACTGATGATCTTGTGCTGTTAGATGCTCCTCCGGGCACCAGTTGCCCTGTTGTTGAAACCGTAGCAGATACCGACTACATAATATTGGTTACAGAGCCTACTCCATTTGGATTACACGATCTGCAATTAACGATTGAATTGATTAAAGAACTGGAAATTCCTTTTGGTGTAATTGTTAACAAGGCCGGACTGGGCAACCTGGACACATATGAATATTTGAAACAGAATAATATTGAACTACTGGGTGAAATTCCCTTTTCGAAAACATATGCTGCTAGCTATGCAACAGGAGATTTAATCGATATTGTTTCGCCGAAGATGAAAGAAAGCTACAACGACATTAGTAAAAAAATATTAAAGAGATTGCTGCAATCATGAAAGAGATTACAATACTAAGCGGAAAGGGAGGAGCCGGAAAAACGAGCGTTACAGCCGCAATTGCATCTTTTGCAAAGAATGCTGTATTTTGCGATAACGATGTTGACGCTGCCGACCTTCACCTGATATTCAATCCCAATATTGAAGAGTCCTACCCTTTTTCCAGTGGCTCCGTTGCAACAGTAAATTCTGATTCTTGCACTCAATGTGGCTTGTGCGAAAGTAGTTGCCGATTTGATGCTATTCATACCAATACAACCGATTTCCCGGAAGTAAATCCGCATCAGTGCGAAGGTTGCAGGTTATGCGAACGTATTTGTCCGGAAAATGCAATTACTACTAAGGAAAATTTTAATAATCACTGGTATGTTTCGAACACGAGATTTGGCAAACTCGTTCATGCCAAAATGGGGCCAGGTGAAGAAAACTCAGGTAAGCTAGTGAGTAGAATCCGGGAAAAAGCACGCGAAATAGCCACGACAAATAAAGCTAATTTTGTAATTAACGATGGCCCTCCGGGAATAGGTTGTACTGCGATATCTTCAATAACGGGCGTTAATGTCGTATTACTGGTTATTGAGCCCACTGTTTCGGGGCTTCATGATGCGAAACGTCTGATAAAACTGGTACAATCATTCAACATAAAAATGTTTGCTATTATTAACAAGTACGATATAGACAGAGAGTTCTCCGTAAAAGTTGAGAAATATTTGGCTTCACTAAATATTGACGTTTTATATCGGATTCCTTTTGATACAGTAATGGTTGAATCGATGGTAAATCAACAAACACTTACTGAGTTTGCACCTGAACATACGATAAGTATTAATATGCAAGAGACCTGGCTAAAATTATCAGAACATTTAATGGAGAACTAACAAGTTTTGCTGTACTTTTAGCATACAAAAAAAAATCATCTTGAAAATTAACATTTTAACAGACAATCAGGCAGGCATTGGTTTTGAAGCTGAACATGGCCTCTCCTACCTGATTGAAATTGACGAAGAAAGTATTTTGTTTGATACCGGGCTTTCCGATATGTTTTTGAGAAATGCATCGAAACTTGAAAAGGATATTCAGAATGATGTAAAAAAAGTAGTTTTAAGCCACGGACATGGAGATCACGGAAACGGTTTGTTTCACCTAAACAACAAGATACTGTTGACACATCCCGGTGCATTTATTAAGCGTTACCGGAAAAAAGATCATTCTCCGATCGGCTTGGCTATTGATGAAGAAAAATTACAGCAGAAATTTAAAATAACAACATCGTCAAAACCTGTTCAGATAACCCAAAACTTATGGTTTCTTGGAGAAATTCCACGCAAAACAGATTTTGAGAGCAAGCGAACAGACTTTTTTTTAAGCAACGGCGAAGAAGACTTCATTATGGATGACTCAGCACTCATCGCAACAATTAATAACGAAATAGTAGTAATTTCCGGATGTGCACATTCGGGGATTTGCAACATTTGCGAGCATGCTAAAAAAGTAAGTGGAGTTTCAAAAATTAAAGCAGTTATTGGCGGCTTTCATTTAAAAGATGCTGGCGAACAAACTCAAAAAACAAGTGAATATTTTTCGGATAACAAGATCAAACTGCTTTTCCCTGCACACTGTACACAAGCACCGGCAAAAGATTACTTTCGCCAACATTTCCAATTCCCGGATGTAAAAACAGGGATGATTCTGGAGTTTTAATAGGCTTGCTGAAAAACAATTTCACTCAACCCGGCCACCGTGTTGTTTTCCTGATCAACATATATACGGATATTTAATTGATGATCGGAGATACGCACAACTCTTTCTGATGTCCATTTCTGTTCTCCCACTCCCAGATCAAAAGTAGTGCCCTCTAAATTCTCAAATGCAATTTTTTGCCACGAAGCTTTTTCGATGTCACCAACTTTTGCACGAATCCTGTACGTTCCGTTCTTAACAGCTATAGAATACTCATAATAGGGCTGCGGGTTTGTACATTCTGCCTTAGTACCCGAAAACAACGTTTTTGACAGTCGGACATTTCCGATGTCGCCTTTTGCCACCCACTCCAGTTTATTGGCTGTATTCCATTTTCCAAATTGCCATCCTTTTCCGAGGTAATCTTCAAAACCTGAAGCATTTTGTATGTTTCCATTTAGTGCAGGCAAGCGTCCAAACTCAATCTTTCCTTTAGAAAAAGAGCGGGAAACGTTATACAAATGTTGGTAATAGAGCTCGTAAAGTTGTGGAAAGAAATTAAGCACATTTGCGTACCGGTTTCTATATTCAAGAGGTTTTTCACTATAAACAACTGCCAGCTGTAAATAACACCAAATATCGTCACCCCAGGCAGTACCAATAATTTCACCTTTCTGAAGTTTTTGTCCCTTTCGCACCTCTACATTTTTCTGGTACATGCCATCGTACACATAATAGATTCCGGGATTGGAAGAACTTGCCAACAACAGGCACACTGGGTTATTATCCGAATTTTCCTCAATCCATTCTACGGTACAATCTTCAAGTGCGGCAATCCAGTGCTTATCACGCATTCTTGCATCGTTCAGGTTTATGCCAATCCCGGGATACGGAAAGTATTCACCGGTTTTTCTGTTTTTTGTGAGTGAATACAAATAAGAATCTTCTTCTCCACTCCAGATAAAACCATGATTAAAAGTAACAGGGAATACAAAATCAGAGGTATTAAGCAAGGAACTCTCTGTTTTGGCAACACCAAGTAACACATCCTTTTTTAGTAAGCCATGTGCAATGTTTGCCTTACCTATCGTTTTAAGGTTACTATTATCAGCTACAAAAACAGCCAAGCAGCCAGTAGTAATAGGCAAGCTTCTTTGTGCAACGTTCAACACAAAAGTATCCTTCCCAACTTTAATCGTATTAAACCGTCCCTCAATGTTTAGCAGTTCAATCGTAACATCATTAAACACAACACTATCTCCAGCAGAGAGGTTGTAATACAAAGTATTTCCCCAGGAAAAGTCCGGGAGATCATTCTTTTGCGCGCCTGCACCAAAAACGAAGGCCCAAAACAATATGCTAAATATTACTCTCAAAGCAAGGAAAAGGTAGATTTATTGACTGATTCTAACGGTGAAAGCTCTTCGAAATAAAAACCAACCCATCATATAAACCGGTTCGCCAGTAGCTCCATTCGTGCCCACCATTTCGCACCCTGTATTCATGAGGAATCCCCAGATTTCTCATTTTAACATGCAACGCAGAATTTCCTTTATAAAGAAAATCGTCATCTCCACAGTCGATGTACCAACGTACCGATTTTAGTTTGTCCTTTTCAACACTATCCAACAAATGCAGCGGACTATTGGCTTTCCAATTTTCGCTTACACCGTTTTCCGGTTTCTTCCCATAAATATTTTTGAAATAATGATCGTACTGTCCGTTTGCCATAATTTCTTCATCAGTAAAAGTACCAGCACTCATCGCTACGCAGTTTGAAAATAAGTCGGGATGATGCATTGCTAACAAAAGGGCACCATTACCTCCCATTGAAAGGCCGGAAATCGCTCTAAACTCTTTTTGCGGGCGTATGCGAAACTCTCTTTCAATAAAGGGAATAAACTCGTCAATAAACATGTCTTCCCACGGATCGCTTCCATCAGCACTGTTTACATACCAGCTAACTTTACCGTCGGGCATTACAATTATGCATGGCGGAAAATCTCCGTCGGCAATTCCCTTGTCTGCTATTCTATTCACTTCTCCAAATTGTATCCAGCCGGTTTCATCGTCCGAATAACCATGAAGCAGATATAAAACAGGATAGTGCCGTTGCGAAGTTCCGTAATCAGGCGGTAAATAAATAGAATATTCTACCGGATAATCAACGAGCTTACTTTCAAACGTCAACGACTCAACAACAGCTCCATTTTGGGCAAATGTTGCAACAGAAAAAATCAGAAAAGAAAATATCAGGTTTAGTTTCTTCATGATTCGGGTAATTTAAGTTTATGTTTTACAAATCTACCATAATTTGAAGAATTGTACGAAAAGTTTAAAAGCTGTTTTTACTGTTATACAATGCCACCGAGTCAAATATCAAAAGGAAAACAATTCTTTTCGGTAAATTCCATTTTTTTTACCACAGACTATTTAACAATGCTTGATTTTTGTAAATTTGAAACTGTTCAGATTTTGGAGATACTGGCCACATGACAAAACATCTTTTGCTCTCAGCTTTTATTATTTTTTCTACCATTCAATTACGTGCTCAGTCAGTTGGACTTGTGCTTAGTGGTGGCGGGGCAAAAGGTATGGCACACATTGCTGTTATCAGAGCCCTCGAAGAAAACAATATCCCGATAGATTATATTGCCGGAACCTCTATTGGTGCCATTGTTGGCGGTTTATATGCTGCGGGATATACACCCGACGAGATGGAAGAATTATTTAAATCTGATGATTTTTATTTTTGGTCGACCGGAAAAATCCAACAAGAATACCGCTACTATTTTAAACGGCCCGAACCCGAACCATCGTGGATAACACTTCGACTTGCCAAAAAAAACGAAAAACTTAAAGTACTACCTCCTACCAATATTGTTCCGGGCGAACAGATGGATTTTGCATTTATGGAATTAACTGCTGCATCAAGTGCCGCATGTAATTATGACTTCAATAAAATGATGATACCGTTTTTTTGTATTGCAACCGACGTAAATAAAAGTAAACCGGTTGTACTCAGAAAAGGTGATTTAGGAAACGCCATTCGCGCATCGATGACTGTTCCGCTGTATTTCAAGCCTATTAAAATTGACGATCAGTTGCTTTTTGACGGCGGGATACTAAACAACTTTCCGACCGATTACATGGCAGAAATTTATAAACCAGACATAATAATCGGGCATAAAGTTGCGGGTGATAAGAAAACTGCGGATTCGGATGATGTGATGCAGCAAATTTCGAACATGGTTATGAGGCCTACTAATTTTGAAATTAAACCCGATGACGGAATTTTGCTCGAAACTAAATTTGAAGATATTGGCCTACTTGATTTCAATAAGATTGATATCATTCTGGAAAAAGGAAAAAAAACAGCAGAGAATGCGCTTGACAGCATAAAAACGCTGGTTCACAGACGAGTTTCAGAAGAAGAAATAAGAAAGAAACGAGAGAACTTCAATATTCGAAAACCAGCTTTGTATTTCCAGAATATTCAGGTTGAAGGAGTTTCTGATCCTATGCAGCGACAATTTATTATCCAAAGTATGAAACACAAGTCGAATATTGTTTCGTTGAAAGATTTGAAAAAAGAATACTTCAAATTGATCGCTGACCAGAACCTGAAATCGATTCAGCCCCTTACCTATTACAATCCGAATACCGGTTATTTCGACCTACACTTAAAAGTAGAGCTTGAAAAAAAGTTTGACGTAAATGTTGGCGGTAACCTTTCTACCAAACCTATTAACCAGGGATTTGCCAGTTTTAACTATCGGAGTTATAACATGCGCGCTTATAATCTATATTCAAACCTTTATTTTGGTCGATTTTACAGCTCTTTTAAACTCGGCGGCAGAATTGACTACCCTACGCGTCTCCCCTTCTATTTGTCGTATTTCTTCACGATGAACCGCTGGGATTATTACTCTTCAAGTACTGAACTTTTTTTCGAAAACGTAAGGCCTCCTTATGTAATACAAGACGAGTTAAACCTGAGGCTCGAAGCCGGGTTCCCTCTTGGACTTCATACTAAATATCACATGAGTACTGCCTATTTCTCCTCCGACGACGAGTTTTATCAGGATAACAATTTTACGGAGGTTGATCGGCCTGACAACTCCTATTTTAAAGGCTTTGTGGGACAAGCTGGGTTGGAGAACAACTCACTAAACTATAAACAGTACGCCACAGAAGGTAGCTTAAAAAGTATTGATTTTAAATACATTATTGGCAACGAAACTTATGAGCGGGGCGCCAACGATTTAAAAGTGTCCGAAAATAGAATTACTCACCGATACTTCCTTCTGCATGGACAAGTTCTCAAACACATTCGTATGGGGCGTATTTTTACGCTTGGAACGCACCTGGAAGGAACTTTAAGCAACAAAGACCTGTTCCGAACTTATCGTTCAGAAATGTTATCGGCACCTGGATTGCAACCAACTCCGCACAGTAAATCGTTGTTTATCGAAAACTTTCGATCGAACAATTACGTCGCGGGAGGCTTGAAAACGATCTTCAACTTCACACCCGATTTTCATCTGCGCTTTGAAGCCTATACTTTTCTTCCAATAAAAGAAGAATTGCCTGCCGACAATTTTGCGGTGTATAAAAACGATAATGTTTTTGAAAATTACTACTGGCAAGGATTAGCTGCTGCTGTTTATCAAACCGGTGTTGGCCCAATAAGTTTATCTGTAAACTACTACGAAAAAGAAAATACGCAATTTTACGTAACACTCAATTTTGGTTACGTCTTATTTAATAAACGAGGACTCTTTTAGGTTTAGCCTCGGACAAAATGAGACATTTTCTGATCTAAAAGGAAAGATAATTCAACAACTCCCGAAAATTCGCCATCTTGCATCCAAGGCGTCTGCAGTATAATTTTTCGTACACCGTTCTTTTCAATGGTGTACATATTCTCTCTAGGAGTTTTTAGCATTTCCTTTAATTTGGATTTTGAGGGCTCTGGATGACAATCGAGCAAATTTGAACCAAGCAATTCTTTGCCACCATATTTGGCAAATTGTTCAACAGAAAACTTATTCATGTAAACGATAATTCCCTCGCGGTCACATACGGTTATTGCGCCATTAAACTCTTCGACCCAATCTACATTTACACCTTCAAGTTTCATTTTTTAGCGTAACATTTTACCCATTCCACTTCAAAGTTATTTGGCAGCATAGATCCAGGTACTTCGTCGAGAACAAGGCTCGATGCAACAATATGCATAGCCTTATCAAGGTCCTTATTGTTTTGCTGAAGTATTTCTGTTTCGTTGATCTTCCAGGTAAAACTTCCACCTTGTTTTTCAAGCGTAAATATGTATTCTCCTTTTTTAAGATTGCCAATATCAAGCCCAACGCTTTCAACTTTTCCGCTGCCATTAAGCACCGAAAACCCAAGATTGTTGCGTGCCCCCATTTCCAGCAGGTTTACGCGATTAGCACCATTCCCTGAAGACAAACTAAAAGAACTAATCAGCGGTTTCGCAGGATCGAACTTTATTTTGGCTTCCAAAATTCCATCCTTCAGTTCAAACGATTTATCACTTGAAACCAGCCCTGATGTATAGTCAAATTCAGCAGGGACAAAACCAGCGGGCATTTTCCAAACCATGCCTTCAGCTTTTTCTTTTTTCACCTGAATTTTAAGTTTCCCGCCGGTAGTGATATTTTCGCCGTTTGTAAAAATACTAAAGTCGCCGGGCATAGCATAGCTCTTCCCAAGAGTAGATCTTGCTACAGAAGAACAAGTCGACCATTTGGTATCATCCAGCTGTTTTTCGGTAAAGCTGTCTTCAAAAATAACTTCCCAATCCTTCAAAAAGCTAAAGTCAGCCGAATCTTTGTATTTGAAATATTTAATAAACTCAGGTTTCTTTTGATCTACCAGATACTGCTGATATTTCTCAAATTCCTCGGTTTTCTCCCAACGTTTTTTATCCTCGAGCCAGGCTTTCTGCTTTTTAAATTCTTCTGAATTAATTGTTTCCTCCAATTCGTAATAACGTTTCAGATCAAAAGAATCTTTCACATCGAGGTAGTTTTTGTAAAGCGTTGATTTCTCGAACTTCAATACAAATTTTACCGTATCATCTCCTGCCAAACGTTTATACTCTTCGTATTTTTTATAAGCATCGCTTTTTTCAAACTTCTTTCTGTCTTTTAAATAAGCTTCCCGCTTCTTAAACTCTTCTCCATTTACATAACCGAGCAGTTCATTGTAGCGCTGCAAATCATGACTTCCGGCAGTTTCGCGATATAGTTTAAGCTTTTGGGATCGCTCAAAACTAAACCATGCTTTAATTTCAGCATCACTTTTTAATTTGCTGAATTCTGCCTTCTCCTCTTTACTCGGTGCCGGAGCGTTTTTTAGTTGCTGATATTTCTTAAACTTCTCTGTCTTTTCAAGTGCTTCGTGTTTAGTCACATTCCCGGCAGCATCTAATTCTTTATACGCCTTTATTCCTGCCGATTTTTCCAGCTTACGAAATTCTTTCCAATGCTTTTCTTCTACTGAGCCTTTAAATATCTGGCTTTTAAGTTCTTTTTTATCTTTCTCAAACTGCCCTTCTTTTACGTAGTCTTGCAATTCATAAAAGCGCTTCATTTTCTCCGAATCACGTTCCTTCTCATAACGCTTCAAATCCGACGCCCCTTCAAGCTGAAAATACTTACGAATTGCCGATGATTTTTTTAGTTTGGTATATTCTTTAAGAAGGTTTTCTTCTTTACTTCCTTTAAAAGACAAGCCTTCAATTTCTTTCTTTTTATTCTTAAATGCATCAGAATTTACAAAGGCTTCCAGTTCCAGAAACGCTTTTAATTCATCAGAGCCTTCGGTTTTCTGAAATTCAACAAAATCTGCATTCAATTCCGAACGTTTTTTTTCAATAACAGCTGTAGGTTTGATCTTCCCGGTTAGTTGAAGAGAAAAGATTTTGAATGACATTGGCTTGCTCTTAGATTTGTTATTTATCCAAAAATATAAATTTCGCTCATTATATTGTCAAACTGATCAATATCATTTCCACAAGTTCCTGTTTATTTCGAAATCTGTCTCAACATCTGAGGTTTTCAACAATTTTTTATGTAAAATAAAATTATCCAGACTTGGGTGTTTATATGTTTTTAGGCTGCCCGTTTGCTATTCATCTATTTTTAAATAGATTTGGCGAGTACCAAAAATCCAGTTATGATCAAGCACTCAGAACTTATACTGAATCCGGATGGGACAATTTTTCATTTACACCTAAAACCGGAAAATATTTCAGATCAGATTATTTTGGTTGGCGACCCAGCACGGGTTGATACTATAGCCGGCCGCTTTTCTAAAATTGATTTTAGTGTTCAAAACCGAGAGTTTAAAACGATAACCGGATGGTATAACAACAAACGTCTTTCGGTTATTTCTACAGGAATTGGGACCGACAACATCGATATTGTTGTAAACGAGTTGGATGCGTTGGCAAATATCGATCTCGAAGCCCGCGAAATAAAAGAAGAAAAGAAAAGTCTGAATATTGTACGTATCGGAACTTCCGGTGGTTTACAGGATGACTTGCCGGTAAATACTTTTGTTGTATCTAAAAAATCAATAGGATTCGACGGCTTGCTGAATTTTTACGCCAATCGTAATGCAGTTTCTGACCTCGATTTTGAAGAAGCTTTCAAAGCTTATACTGGTTGGGATAAATCGCTTCCGTCGCCATACGTTGTTGATGCTTCTGAGGATTTATTATCGAAGTTCGAAAATGAAGAATTTGCAACGGGGGTTACTATTTCTGCACCCGGATTTTACGGGCCTCAGGGGCGAGAACTCAGGCTACCTCTCGCCCACCCGCAATTAAATGAAAAAATTGAATCGTTTAGCCATAAAGGATTGAGGATTACAAATTTTGAGATGGAAAGCTCGGCTATTTACGGTTTGTCGAAACTACTTGGGCACCAAGCACTAACTGTTTGCTTGATTATTGCAAACAGGGTGACGCTCACTGCCAACGAGAATTATCGCGATGAAATGCGAAAACTGATAGATAAAGTACTTGCAAAGCTGACTCAGTAACTATGAATAAAACTAAACTTGAAGCACTGATCAATCTATTGGACGACCAGGATACGACCGTATTTGGGATGGTTGAGCGCGAATTGCTGAAAGGAAATGACGACATAATTCCGGAACTTGAAAAGAAGTGGGAATCGAGTTTTGATGAAGGCTGCCAGGAACGTATTGAAAACATTATTCAACACATTCAGTTTAAAGAAACGATTCACCGCCTTAAAATGTGGTTAAAAAGAAACGAAAACGAACGAAGCCTTTTAAATGGTTTTTGCCATATCGATCGTTTTCAGTACCCCGATTTAAACCCGCAAAACCTTCAGCTAAAGGTTGAAACGCTGAGAAAAAGTGTTTGGCTTGAATTGAATAATTCACTTACAATTCTCGAGAAGATCACTATTCTTAATCATTTTCTGTTTAACCTAAATGGTTTTACCATTAACCACAGTAACCTGCATTCGGCTCAGAACTGTTTTTTAAACCAAATAATTGACACTAAAAACGGGAATCCGGTTTCGATGAGTATTTTCTATACTGTAATAGCCCGCTCGCTGGAATTACCTGTATATATGATCGATTTCCCAAAAAACCCGCTGGTTGCCATTGTTGATGCCAAACTGGCGCGTAAAGTGCATGGTTCTGCTCAGTCTTCCGATGTATTGTTCTACATTAATCCATCAAACAAGGGAGCAATTACCAGCCGGAAAGAAATAGAATATCACCTGAAAAAGAACGAGTACCTCCCCATTCACGAATATACTGAGCCAAAATCGGATGTTCTTTTTATACAACGTTTACTAGAATCGTTGGCAGAATCGTACCAGTCATTGGGATACTCAGACAAAGAAGAGCGGGTAAATCAGTTGCTGAAGTTGTTCTAAGATTCTTTTGCTGCATTCCATTTATAAAAAGACAAAGAATATTCTTTTTGGCAGATTTATTTGCATCTGACTGTCTTTGAATTATCCTAAAAACAAACATCAAACTTCAATTTCGCTCAGTCTGACCGTAAAAGTAAGCGGAGTCAACCTGTGAGACAGATCTATAATTACACATTTTTTTCACCTGCTATCCAACCGACTCCACTTCAAAGCATAAAAAAAGGCCTCTTTTCAGAGACCTTTTCATTTCTAAGCATATCTTGTTAGAATCTTTTTTCTTTGATACGTGCTTTCTTACCAGTAAGTGCGCGTTGATAGAAAATTCTTTTACGACGAACACTACCGCGTTTGTTAATTTCAATTGAATCGATAAATGGAGAATACAATGGGAAGATTCTTTCAACACCTATGTTTCCTGACATTTTACGAATAGTGAAGGTTTTTGTAGCACCGCTTCCACGAAGTTGAATAACAACACCACGGAAATTCTGAATCCTTTCTTTGTTACCTTCCTTAATTTTGTAACTCACGGTAATCGTGTCTCCCGCGCCGAATTTTGGATAGTCATTAGCTACCTCAAATTCTTTTTCTACTGTTTGAATTAAATCCATTTTATTTTCTTTTTATAAGTTGGCAATATATCCCGATGTTTACCGGGAAAGAGATTGCATAAAATCGGCTGCAAAAATAGTATTTTTTTTATTACTCCAAACTTATTCTGCAGTCTATTTTCAGTTTTACCAACTTGATTACCAGAAGTTACGGAAATAACACGTCAAATACATGCTTTCATCGCAGTTTTCTGACAACATTTTTAATGACTATCACCAATCACTTTAAAATGATCGCCGGTGGCGTTTACAATGGCGCGGTACCACCATTCAGGATAACCTGCAAAAATTGGCGATGCCGGCATACCAGTTTCTGTACGCTCAAATTTACCGTCTTTTTCACGTTTAATGTTTCCGTCTGTGTATTTCACGATCAGGTAATTTCGCAGTTCTTTCCAACGGGCAGTCATGTTGTTGGCTTCATTTACCGAATATTCTGAGATGAATTTTCTGGCTTCAGCCTCACCTACTTCGTTGTAAAGCGTTTCTGCTGCTTTGTCGATTGCCGGAGCATATTTTACAAACTTATTTTCCAATTCTGATTGAACAACCTGAATATCCTTAATCATATCATCGTAACGCAAATACGCGTAATTAGCAACCTGGCTGAATGTCCAGAAAGCTGAAGTCTCGCTAAAAGTTAACATGTCGCCATTTCCTACTGCAAAACATTCAGGAATTTCAGTAATACCGCAATACATCGGTGCATAACAAGAGCTGTAAGCATCATCAACGCCAAACCAAAGGATTCCACCAATTGGATCAGGCAACCAACTACGACACTGTGCCACAAACGAGAAACCTGTTTGTTGTGTTGAAATTGCCCGTTCGTTGCAATATTCTACCGAATCAACTTCCCAGGTTAAGCCTCTCCAACGGTAAGGTAATTTGTATGGACCTGCACCAATATCTTGTGTCATATCCAATTCTGTACCTTCAAAATGGTCGCGCATCATGCCCATTACATCCTGTGCCGTAAGTTTTTTATCGGGTTTTACCCACAATGGCAATCGGTTGCTGGGAAAATTATTTTCACCATCGTGCTCAATCAAACCTTTCGCATATTCAGTGTACTCTCCCATACCGGTGGTAACTTTGTTAAAACCTGCCCAAACACGTGCATCGCAAAAACGAGCACCACCAAAATCAACCGGTGCATAAACATCTGAGAAACTAAACTCTTTGTTTGAACCATTAAACCAACCTTTTTCGCGGGCAAAAGAAATTACATCTTTTGCATACACACAATTGTCTTTATCGTTAAGCGGAAAGGTAGTAATACGAGCCTGGTTTGCATGGCCACTAACGTATCCATCGGGAACGCGAACAGCTACCCAAACAGCACCTTTTTCGCCCTCGCCTTTTCCAATCAATTCAAGAATCCATGCTTCATTCGGATCAGCGATTGAAAACGATTCGCCTGAACTGTAGTAGCCATAATCTTCAACAAGAGTTGTCATCACCTGAATAGCTTCGCGGGCAGTTTTGGCACGTTGCAGTGTTACATAAATCAAGCTGCCATAATCCATAATTGCACCCGACTGGCTTCCAAGTTCTTTACGGCCACCAAAAGTGGTTTCGCCAATGGCCAACTGAAATTCGTTCATATTCCCGATAGCACTATAAGTATGCGCAGGTTGCGGAATTTCACCCAGGTATTTGCCGGTATCCCACTCGTATATTTTGCGCATTGCACCTTCAGGATGATCAGCAGCAGGCTGATGGTACAGCTCACCGTAAAGTGTATGCGAGTCGGCAGCGTAAGTAATCATCACCGATCCGTCAACAGTAGCTCCTTTGGTAATTAAAAAGTTTGTACATCCGTTTGAAACCTGTTGCGTTACAATCATGAATGCCAGAGTCAGCATCCCAAACATCGAAATCTTCTTCATCATTCTATTCATTCGTTTTATATTGTTTACTTTCAGCAGCAATTCATGTAACTCACTTTCACTCATCCTTCTGTTTAGCAAGTTTATGATGCTCGTTTATCTTCCTGGAATTGTTTATTTTTTATCATACAAGATGTTACTCGTCCTGATAAATCGAAACCAGTTCCTTTTTTGGAAAAGACAAATATAGCGAAAACCTAATGTAGAATGATGACATTTGTTTTCCGGCTTCAACAAACTACTTTTCAGATAAAAACGAATTACAGGCAAGATTTTATCTGCGCAAACACGTCTTCTATATTATTATCCAAACCAACGGAAAGCCGAACCAAACCATCAGAAAGCCCCATTTCTTTCTGAACTTCAACCGGAACTTCGGATGAAGTGCTATGCCCGGAACAACTAAACAAAGTTCTGAAGTAGCCCAGCGAAACAGCCAGGTAGCCAACATTTGCCTCTTGCATTTTAAACATTATTTTGTTGGCATTTTTCTCTGTTCCGAAATCGATAGCCAGCATTCCCCCGTAACCAAATTCATTGTTCATTAATTGGGTATGCAAATCATGCTGCGGGTGCGATTCCAGTCCGGGGTACTTTATAGTAAGCCCCATCTCTTCGAACTTACGGGCTAAAAACAAAGCATTCGAGCTGTGTTGTTTCATGCGCAAATGCAGTGTGTGCAAATTCTTCAAAATGCTTGACGATCGCAAAGGATCGAGCACCGGACCAAGTAACATGGCAGTCCCGTCGTTTACATTCGATAGCTGATTTATAAATTCCGTTGTTCCGCAAATTGCACCTGCCACACAATCATTTTTACCGTTGATAAACTTGGTCATACTGTAAACCACCAGGTCGGCACCCAATTCGGCAGGCGAAAAAATCATTGGCGTAAATGTGTTATCCACCATTAATCTGGCTCCGTTCTCGTGTGCAATTTTAGCCAGTTCGGGAATATCAGAAACTTGTAGTAATGGGTTCGTTACACTTTCGGTGTAAATAACTTTTGTATTTGGCTGCATGGCATTTTTTACCCGCTGAAGATTTGTGATATCGACAAAGCTCACTTCAATATTGTACTTAGGCAACCAGTTTTTCAGAAAAGCATAAGTACCACCGTAAGTTGTAACACTGGTAATAATATGGTCGCCCGAATGGCACAACTGAAGCAGAGCACAGGTGATTGCCGCCATGCCCGACGATGTAATCCACGCCGATTCGGTTTTCTCCATTGCGGCGAGAGCATCTGCCAGATATTTATTACTCGGATTCCAGTGGCGTGAATACAAAAAGCAGCCTTCCATGTGCCCAAGGAAGGTTTCTTCCATGGTTTCGCCTTCGAGAAAAGTATAGGTTGAAGAATCGGTAATAGAGGGATTTACACCACCAAATTCGCCAAATTGTTGAGTATCATAAATACGTTTTGCAGGATCTGATTTCATAAGAAAAGATTTTAGTTTCCTGCAATATAGAAGCTTTGGAAATAGTGAAGAATGACGAAAATCTGTTTTTCAAATTAAGGCCAAAAAATAACACCTCCCGAGTGATCTTTTGATGCTCCTGTAACAGAAGCCAGACAATTGTTGATATCCAAAAACCTTAACAAGCCTAAAAAGGCAAAAATAATGGCTTCTTTGTATTCAATTATTTTCTTCTCCGGTAAACAAACCTCTGTTGTTGTTAATTCCTGAATGCGTTCCATCAGAAAACAATTTAATGCTCCACCACCAGTTACCAGCATTTTACCATTTCCATTCAATACATTAGTAATCTGCACGGCAATATGCTCATAAACCGTACGAAGTTTATCTAAAGACGAGCTGTTTGATTTGGTCAGAAGAGGCAAAAATACTTCTTCAATCCACTCACGCCCGAGCGATTTAGGCTCCTGCTGCCGGTAAAATTCAAGATCGTTTAGTCGTTTCAGCAAATCAAAATCAATTTTTCCCTGCCGTCCCAGTTCACCATCTTTATCGTACTTTACACCGAACTCCCGAACCATTTCATTCAACACAATATTTGCAGGGCCAATATCAAAGGCAATTCGATCATTGTTTTCTTCGAACGATATATTTGCAAAACCACCAAGGTTTAAACAGTAATCATAATCAGAAAATAGCAACTTGTCACCAATCGGGACCAAAGGTGCACCTTGTCCGCCCAGTGCAACGTCAGCGGTTCTAAAATCGGCAACAACAGGTAAGCCGGTAACAGCAACAATCTTTGCTCCGGAGCCAATTTGCAGTGTATAACCACTTTCAGGACGATGAAAAACAGTGTGGCCATGCGAGGCAATAAAATCAACGGCGAAGCTGCTTTTTCGAATAAACACACCCGCTTGTTCGCCAAGAAATCTACCGTATTCAAAATCAAGCTTCGTAAGTTGCTCCCCCGATAGTTGTGGCGCATTTTTCAGTAGTTCTTCCCAGTCCTGCGAATAGGAAACGGTTGTAGCATCTATCAATTTAAACTGCCATTTCTCATCTGCTTTTGTGAATTCAACAGCAGCAATATCCAATCCATCGAGCGAAGTCCCAGACATCATTCCAATTGTCCGAAATGTGTTATTACTTCCAGAAAGTAGTTTCATAAATAGTTGTGTTATCGCGATAATCTGTAACCGTTAGTTTAAAAGTATGACGCTTTCCAAGCTCAAAACGCTCATTATCGAAATAGTGTGTAATTCGGCTTATTCTCGGATCGTACTCAAAAAGTGCCCATTGCCCATCAAGCAAACCTTCGTAGCTTTTTATTCCCGACAATTCATCATTAATTGTAAACCGAATCCGGTTTGATTCTGTTAGCGTTTCATTTGCAATACTCAACGAACTTATGGTTGGCGGAATTGTGTCGACCATTACAGCATAAGTTCCCAAGGTTCTGATGTTTGTTTCTACCCAGCCATTTTTAAAACTTCCACCATTAGCTGCGGGCTTGCCACTCTTCGAATTAACATTTACGATAACTACTTTTGACTCTAACTCTGAAGGCAAATTCTGTGGTTTTATCCGTAAAGTTGCTGCTTTCTGAAGCGGAATTTCGTTGGTGCCCACCAATTGAAAATCGGATAAAAATGCATTGGTAGTGGGACGCGTAGAATACGAAAAATCAAAATCACTGTAAAGCGCACCTTTTAGGATTTGAAGCACACAATCGTCCGCTTCAAATTTATTCTCTTTGTTGTATTGCATTCTAATCACACCCGCCTTTTCTACAAGCGGCAAATTAGCATGCCTCTTTTCAACCTGGAAACTTAATTCCGATGCATTTCCGTATGAATCGGCAATTTCAATCTCAATTTTATGTTTGCCGGAAGCGGCTTCATAAACGCCCTGCGACAAATTATAATTGTATATCGGGAGCCTGTTTCCGGGATCGATCCATGTCTTTACAAAACGACTGCCCGTATTTGCGTATTCACTGTAAACAATGTGGCTGTTAATGTACCGCGATTCATCAAATGCAAAACGATTTAAACGAAACATGAATTGGTTCTCGCCATCAGCAGAAAAAGTCAGTTCGTTTATTCCACATTTATTGTAAGTTCCATCGAAATAATCGTTAACCTGAACTGCAAAACCTACCTTTCCATAAACCGAAATTACAGGATTACTTTTCAGAAAATACTTTCCATCGTAAAAAACCACAGGGTAACTTTTTGAAGCATATTGGTTGTCAACCTGCGAAGTATCGGTAAGAGGAACAACAAGCAGGTTAAAAAACTTCGGCGCAATATTATCGGTAACAGAAAATCCAAATTTCAGCGGATTCAGCGGTTCTTCAGACTTTGTATCACGCACCTCGAAATGCAGGTGAGGACCACCAGAGCTTCCGCTGTTACCACTTTTAGCCACCTCTTCTCCTTTTTTTACAGGAAAAAAGTTTGAAGGAACCTCCAAATCAACCCGAGAAGACTGTTTCGCGTACTGCTGATCTTTAACATAGTTCTGAATTGCTGTTGCAAATCGTTCAAGATGCCCATAAACCGTTGTTGTTCCATTCGGATGATCGATATAAAGTGCATTTCCGTAGCCAGTTGGAGAAACCACAATTCGGGAAATAAATCCATCAGCAACGGCATAAACCGGCAAACCGGTAACACCTTGTGTTTTTATGTCGATACCCGAATGAAAATGGTTACTTCGCAACTCAGCAAAACTACCACTTAAAAGCAATGGTATTTTCATGGGATCGGTATAATACGCTTCCTGCGCATGTGCAAACGAATAGGCAAACAAAAGTGCCAGTAATATTCCTTTCTTCATAAAATCAATAAATTGAAATGGGGCAAAGCAAACTCTAACATTTATTTTGCTCTTCAGAAAAACGCAAACTACAACAATTAACGTGTTGAAACACTCAATATTTCGTACAATTCTTAACACTGTTGTGTTAGCAGAAATATCTTTAAACAAAAGACTTTTCCTTTCAGAATGTTGAAAAAAAGTTAACTTTGTTCGCGAAATGCAGCTAAAATGACCGAAGAAGATCGTTTGCTTCTGATTGATTTAAAACAGAATACGCAGCATTTGTTTGAGCGGTATACCCTGCTTGAACAAAAAAACAAGATGTTGCAGGATGAGCTGGATAAGCTTAAAAATCAAATAGAATTGCTGGAGCAAGAAAGATTGGAACTTGGTTGGAATAACAAGCAACTGAAAATAGCCAACCAGCTTTTATCCGGAAAGGATGAAAACCAGGAAGCTAAACAGAAAATAAATAGTTTGATACGGGAAATTGATAAATGTATCGCATTACTAAATAAGTAATGTAACGTGAGCGACAACAATTTTAGAATAAATATTAAGATCGATGGCAGGAATTATCCTTTATCCATTGATCGGGAAGATGAAGAGAGATACAGGAGAGCTGCAAAGATTGTAAATGAAACCATAAATGAATTTAGGAAACGGTTTCAGAATAATGATCAACAAGATATAATGGCGATGGCAGCTTTTCAGGCAGCACTGAATTTTACTAAGCTGGAACACCGTCAGGATTACACTCAATTCATCGACGATATTAAAGATATAAACGACGATATTTCTGATTTTTTAAAAGAAAAGAAAGTCGGGAATAAAGACATATAAATTTATCAAGAACCTGTATAAAGCCTTTTGAAAACAGAGGGTTTGTTACAGGTTTTTTAGTAATTACTTAAAAGAATAAAAATGGATATTAGTTTTATAATAGCACTTGCGTCGGGCTTTATAGCCGGGGGTGGGCTTGCCTACCTGATTTGGGATAAGGCGTTGAAAGCGAAAAAGAGGAAGATTATTAGCGAAGGTAAATCCGAAGCTGAAGTAATTAAAAAAGACAAGATTTTGCAGGCAAAAGAAAAATTCCTGCAATTAAAATCCGAACACGAAAAATACATTAACGAAAAGAATTCAACTCTTTCAAACCTTGAAAACAAACACAAACAACGTGAAAATACAATAAACCAACGCAGAGAAGAATTAAACCGAAAAGTTAAAGAATTTGAGACAGAGAAACGCGAAACCGAAGTAATCCGCGAAAATTTAAATTCGCAATTACAACGGGTGGAACACAAATCTGAAGAACTCGAAAAAGCACACAAGCAGACACTTGAGAAGTTGGAACAAATTTCAGGTTTATCGGTTGATGATGCTAAAGCACAGTTGGTTGAATCATTAAAAGAAGAAGCTAAATCGGAAGCGGTTTCTTACATTAATGAGATAATGGAAGAAGCCAAGCAAACAGCGAATAAAGAAGCCAAAAAAGTGGTTATCAAATCTATTCAGCGTGTGGCTACAGAAACTGCAATGGAAAATGCTGTCACCATCTTCCATATCGAAAGCGACGAAATTAAAGGCCGTATTATTGGCCGTGAAGGACGAAATATTCGTGCATTAGAAGCAGCTACCGGAGTTGAAATTGTTGTCGACGATACACCGGAAGCCATTGTTCTTTCTGCATTCGATCCTGTTCGTCGTGAAATTGCCCGTTTGGCTCTGCACCAGTTGGTAACCGACGGGCGTATTCACCCTGCTCGTATCGAGGAAGTGGTTCAGAAAGTGAAAAAACAAATCGAAGAAGAAATAATTGAAACCGGTAAACGTACCGCTATCGATCTTGGTATTCATGGTTTACATCCTGAATTGATACGCCTAATCGGTAAAATGAAATACCGCTCATCGTACGGACAAAACCTTTTGCAACACTCACGCGAAGTAGCAAACCTGAGTGCCATCATGGCATCGGAACTTGGATTGAATCCGAAAAAAGCAAAACGTGCCGGGTTATTGCACGATATTGGTAAAGTGCCGGACGACGAGCCGGAATTGCCACACGCTGTTTTGGGTATGAAACTGGCAGAGAAATACAAAGAAAAACCAGATATTGCCAATGCTATTGGTGCTCACCACGATGAAGTTGAAATGCAGACACTCCTCGCTCCTATTGTTCAGGTTTGTGATGCCATTTCTGGAGCCCGTCCTGGTGCACGCCGAGAGGTTGTTGAATCTTACATCAAACGATTGAAAGACCTTGAAGATTTGGCACTTTCTTACCCTGGCGTAATGAAAACATACGCAATTCAGGCTGGTCGCGAGTTGCGCGTTATTGTTGGAGCAGACAAGCTGAACGATCAGGATACCGAACAATTATCATACGACATATCAAAACGTATTCAGGATGAAATGACTTACCCTGGACAAATCAAGATCACTGTAATCCGTGAAACCCGTGCAGTGAGTTACGCGAAATAGATAATATCAAAATTAGATAGATATAAGCCTTTCGTCGATTGACGGAGGGCTTTTTTATTTCATCCAATCCTGCCGAATTATTTCAAACGTTTACAAAATCCAATCCTCCGACGCATCCAAATATATATCCGGTTTAATTTCTTTGTTTTAATAATCGATATTCGTAAAGTGTATCCGGAATTTTTCGGAAGGCACTTCAAGGGGCATTGGATAGTTTCGTCCGCAGGTAATCTTGCCAATGGAGCACATCACCCCAAACAGTTATCTCTAACGCCCATTATTACCGTAAATTTCATTATGACTATCGTTAAGCAGATGGACAAATAAGTTCAGCAACTTATAGAATTCAAAAACCGATAATCTCCTTATCCCAAAACTATTCCTTCAGCATATTGTACTCTTTTTCGATCCACTGCTGATTCTTTTTCTGGTTTTTGTATAATGTCGATTCTTTAAGATGAACATACACAAAATGTAGATCCGAGTCACAATCGAAATTGACGGTATTTTTGCTGAAGATATCAAAGAGGTAAACGCAGTAAATACTAAAGTGTGCTTTGTCTCATTAGAATTGTCTTTATTAATAAAGAAACCAACAAGTAATCACATTCAATGTTCTTTGTTTTCACAAAAAAGAAACAAGAAAAATAAATTCTAATAGACATTCAATCTTTCACATTTAACCATAAAAAAACCGCCCTCCGTCGAATGACGAAGAGCGGCTTTATATTTTTTTGATCAGACTAAAACTACTGACCTAATTTTTCAAGAATTTCGTTGTACTTATCCATATCTTTCATACGGTAGTACAAGTTTTTCAATGATTCCAATGTCATTGGCTCATCAGGATTCAATTCTCTACATTTTTCCATGTAAGGAAGTGCTTTTTCCCACCATACATCAGCTTTTTTCAATTCAGCTTCGTAACGCTCGTTTTCGTTCGGAGGAACTTCTCTGGCAACATCCCATTGTTTAACACCTTTGTTGTAATACAAGGCACCAAGGTTGTAATACGCGTTGAAAAATTCAGGATCAATCTCAATTGCTTTTTCATAAGCTTTGATCGCATTTTCCTCTTCGCCAAACGATTCGAACAAAGTTCCCTGAGCAAAATGGTAAGTTACATTATTAGGATCCTGCTGAATAGCCATTTCCAAATATTTCATAGCATCTTCTTTCTGACCAGTTTTCAGGTACAAATCAATCATACTTGTAAGTACGCTATTGTCATCCGGATATTTCTCAAATCCTTCCTGAGCCGTAGCGATAGCATTCACAGTATCTTGCATTTGCAAGTAAGAATCAGCAATTAAAGAATAAGTACGGGCACCATTGTAACCGTATTTTGCAGTTTCTTTATAGTATTTTACTGCAGTTTCGAAATCTTTTGCGTTATACGCAGCCAATCCTGCATTAAACATGATCACTGTATCTACTGCTCCGGGGGTATCAGCTTTAATGATATCCAAATCCTGAATATCAAGAATTTGCTCGAAAGACTTTAAAGCTCCTTTGTAATCGTTAGCTTCGAAGGCATTAACGGCTTGTGTTGTGAGATCATTAGTTAACAGTGTTAATTTAATTTTCACACTATTAGCATTTCTACCTTTTTCATCTAACTCAAGAGCTTTTTTATACGACTCTAAAGCAGTTGTTAACGGATCGTCAGCTAACTTTTTAATATTAGCATCCTGGCTTTGAAAAATAGCCTGATAAATTTCGCCTCTCACCTCCCATGTTTTTGGCCATGGAAGTGTTTTGTCTGATTTGTCATTAGACGGATCAGTGGCTTCCTTGATTGATTCAAGCGCTTTGTCAAGTTTGCCTGTGTCTTTATAATTCTGTGCACTTGTTACTTTACCTTTTTGCGCAAATGCGCCACTCACGGTAAGTACTAATGCCAGTAGAAAGATTGTCTTTTTCATCACTCGATAATTTTGATTTTAAATTTTTCTACAAAAATATACGTTTTCACATGTTATTCAAATCTGAAGAAGTTCAATAACAAGTATTTATTCTTTTTCTTCAGTTGATTCATTATTGTCTACAATATCCTCTCCTTCTTCAGTAGTTTCTTCATCGATTGTTACACGGGCAACAGAAGCAATTCTATCTTCTCCCTTCAGGTTAATTACTCGAACTCCCTGCGTTGCTCTTCCCAATACTGAAATTGAACTTACGGCAAGACGTATGGTTAATCCTTTTTGGGTAATGATCATTAAATCATTATCATCAGAAACATTTTTAATGGCAATCAGATCACCTGTTTTCTCTGTAACGTTGATCGTTTTCACTCCTTTTCCACCGCGGTTGGTAACCCTGTAATCATCAATTTTAGAACGTTTTCCGTAGCCATTTTCTGAAACTACCAGAATATCCTCATTCTCATCTTGTACACAAATCATACCAATAACCTCGTCGGTTTCTCCTCCAAGTGTTATACCACGCACTCCTGAAGCCGTTCTACCAATTGGCCGAACAATGCTTTCGTTAAAACGAATAGCTTTACCCGAGCGCACCGCAATCATTACTTCACTGGTGCCATTTGTTAAGCGAGCTTCAAGCAACTGGTCGCCGTCTTTTATGGTTATGGCATTAACACCATTCTGACGTGGACGAGAATAAGCTTCAAGCGTAGTTTTCTTGATAACACCTTTTTTAGTTGCAAGAATAATATAATTGTTATTGATGAATTCCTGATCGGCCAGTGTTTTCACTTTTATAAAAGTTAACACCTTGTCATCCGGCTCAATATTCAGTACATTCTGAATTGCTCGTCCTTTTGATGATCGCGTTCCTTCCGGAATCTGGTATACTTTAAGCCAGTAACATTTTCCTTTTTCAGTAAATAACAGCAGGGTGTTATGCATCGAAGCAATAAAGATGTGCTCAAGGAAATCTTCGTCGCGCGTGGTACTTCCTTTCGATCCAACACCTCCTCTGCCTTGAGTACGGAACTCACTAAGCGGCGTACGTTTAATATACCCAAGGTGCGAAATAGTGATCACCATGTCTTCATCTGCATAAAAGTCTTCAGGATTGAATTCTTCCGCATTTGGCACTAATTCCGTCCTTCTTTCATCGCCGTATTTATTCCTAACCTCGAATAATTCGTCTTTTATGATTTCCATGCGAAGATTAACATCAGCAAGAATCTTCTTGTATTCTTCAATCTGAGCCATAATATCTTCGTATTCTTTGCGCAATTTATCCTGCTCCAGTCCCGTTAATTGGCGCAAACGCATCTCAACAATTGCCCTCGCCTGAATTTCGGTCAATTCAAAACGTTCAATAAGGTTATTACGAGCTTCTTCAGGAGTTGACGATCCACGGATAATTGCAATTACCTCGTCGATATTGTCACTGGCAATAATTAATCCTTCTAATATGTGGGCTCGTTTTTCAGCTTGCTCCAGTTCGTACTGAGTACGCCGGATAACAACTTCGTGACGATGATTTACAAAATGACGAATAAGATCTTTCAGGTTCAGCATTTTTGGCCGTCCGTGTACTAACGCAATGTTATTTACGCTGAAAGAGGTCTGAAGTGAAGTGTATTTATAAAGCTTATTCAGCACTACGTTACTCATGGCATCACGTTTCAGGTCGTAAACCACACGCATACCTTCGCGGTCTGACTCATCGTTGATGTTAGAAATACCCTCAATTTTCTTTTCGTTAACCAGGTCTGCTGTTTTCTGAATCATTTCAGCACGATTAACCAAATAAGGAATTTCAGTAACAACAATCTTTTCGCGTCCACCTTCATTTTCAATATGGGCTTTTCCACGAATTACAATTCTTCCACGTCCGGTTTCGTAAGCATCTTTAACTCCCTGATAACCATAAATAATTCCTCCAGTTGGGAAATCAGGTGCTTTAATTATTTCAACCAGCTCCTCTATTTCAATATCGTTATTTTCGATATAGGCAATCGTTGCATCAATGGTATCAGTAAGATTATGCGGCGGCATATTAGTTGCCATACCTACTGCAATACCCGAGGTTCCGTTAATTAACAGCTGAGGTATCCTTGTTGGAAGAACAGTTGGTTCACTTAAAGACTCATCAAAGTTTGGCTGAAAATCAACCGTATTCTTATCCAAATCAGATAGAGTTTCTTCTGATATCTTAGACATTCTTGCCTCGGTATAACGCATTGCCGCAGGGCTGTCACCATCAACGGAACCAAAGTTCCCCTGACCATCAACCATTGGATAACGCAACGACCAATGCTGCGCCATACGCACCATTGTAAAATATACTGAAGAGTCGCCATGCGGATGGTACTTACCGAGCACTTCGCCTACAATTCTGGCCGACTTTTTATATGACCTGTTTGAAAAAATACCAAGTTCATGCATCCCAAATAAAACACGGCGATGAACGGGTTTAAAACCATCTCGCACATCAGGTAACGCACGAGACACAATAACAGACATTGAATAATCAATGTAAGCAGATTTCATCTGCTCCTCGATGTTTATTCGAATAATCTTTTCACCTTCTGACATTATATCTCCTTTCAATAAAAATTATCACATTTAAAAGACCCACAAAAATAGTAAAATCATTGGTTTATAAGCAGCTCTAAAACTTCTTTTGCAGTTTCAATTTCTACAAGATATTAACAATTCAACTGACATAAATGCAGATACTGCCTTAAGAATTTGATAACTTATGACATTTCGTTTCTCTGAGGTCTGAGAATTTAAGTACTTTAGTCGTTCAACCTTTTAGGAATAGTATTTGTTGAAAACGATGTAAACTTTAATTTTATTTATGGATTCACAATTTTCGCCAAGAATAAAGGATATTATAGGATATAGCAGGGAGGAAGCGATCCGTTTAGGGAACGATTACATCGGACAGGAGCATCTTTTCCTTGGCATTTTGAGAGATGGCGAAGGCATTGCCACCGACATTCTTGAAAACCTTGGGATTGATCTGGCTGAAGTAAAACAACTCGTTGAACAGAAGATAAAAACTGAAAAAGAAATCAACTCAAAATCGGATCTGGTGATGTTAAAATCAACCGAAAAAACGTTGAAGTTGATATACCTTGAAGCTCGATCGTTTAAAAGCGTCACAGCTAACAGCGCTCACCTGCTACTTGCTATATTGAAAGACAGCAATTGTTTAGTAACTCAATTATTGATAGAAATGGGAGTCAACTATTATATGGTAAAATCTCAACTTCAGGATTATAAATTACCTGAAGCAAAATCAGATTTCCCGGAGAGTGAAGACGACGGGCCGGGAGAAGGGTTCTCTAAAAATCCTTCAGGAGGAGGAGGCTCATCGCAAGGGAAAAAAGGTGCTGGTGCCAAATCAGAAACACCTGTACTTGATAATTTCGGAGTTGATATTACAAAACTAGCCGAGGAAAACAGCCTCGACCCTATTGTTGGTAGAGAAAAAGAGATTGAGCGTTTAGCGCAAATCTTAAGCCGCCGTAAAAAGAACAACCCTATTCTTATCGGAGAACCGGGTGTTGGTAAATCGGCAATTGCTGAAGGTTTAGCACTCCGAATAGTGAGCAAAAAAGTATCACGTATTCTTTTTGATAAAAGAGTCGTTAGCCTCGATATTGCCTCAATTGTTGCCGGCACAAAATACCGTGGTCAGTTTGAAGAAAGAATGAAGGCAATTTTGAATGAGTTGTCGAAAGTAAACAATGTCATTCTTTTTATCGATGAGATTCACACCATTGTAGGTGCAGGAGGTGCAACCGGTTCGCTGGATGCTGCAAATATGTTGAAACCTGCACTGGCTCGCGGCGACATACAATGTATTGGTGCGACTACTTTAGATGAGTACCGTCAGCAAATTGAAAAAGATGGTGCACTAGAGAGACGTTTCCAGAAAGTAATGGTTGATCCTACTTCCGTTGATGAGACGATTGAAATTCTGAACAATATTAAGGAAAGATACGAAGAGCACCACAACGTAATTTACACTCCAGAGGCAATACAAGGCTGTGTGAAGTTAACAGCACGCTACATCACCGATCGTTATTTACCGGACAAAGCAATTGATGCTTTGGATGAAGCGGGTTCGCGTGTTCACATCTCGAACATTAACGTTCCGGAAAAAATTGTTAAGCTCGAAGAAAAGATTGAGAAAACAAAAGAAGAAAAGATAAACGCAGTTAAAAGTCAGAATTTTGAGTTGGCTGCAAATTACCGCGATAAAGAGAAGAACCTTTTAACCCAGCTCGATCAGGAGAAAGAGCGTTGGGAAAAAGAATTGATCAACCATCGCGAAACAGTTGACGAACACAAGGTTGCCGAAGTGGTTGCCATGATGTCGGGTGTGCCAGTGCAGCGTATTGCTCAGGCCGAAGGAAAACGCCTGATGAACATGGGTAAAGACCTCAAAGGGAAAGTTATCGGACAGGATGATGCAATCGGAAAAATTGTGAAAGCAATTCAGCGTAACCGCGCGGGATTAAAAGACCCGAATCGTCCGATTGGTTCTTTTGTTTTTTTGGGACCGACAGGTGTTGGAAAAACTCAACTGGCAAAAGTTCTAACTCAATATTTGTTTGATAATCTGGATTCGCTGATTAGGATTGATATGAGCGAATACATGGAAAAATTTGCTGTTTCAAGATTGGTTGGAGCACCTCCGGGATATGTTGGTTACGAAGAAGGCGGACAATTGACCGAGAAAGTAAGACGGAAACCTTATTCGGTAGTGTTGCTCGACGAGATTGAGAAAGCACATCCTGATGTTTTCCACCTTTTGCTTCAGTTGCTCGACGAAGGAAGATTGACCGATAGTTTGGGCCGAAACGTTGATTTCAAAAACACGATTGTGATTATGACTTCCAACATCGGATCCCGGCAACTGAAAGACTTTGGAAGAGGCGTTGGTTTTTCATCGGCAAAAACACCGGAACAGGAAAATGAGCATGCAAAGTACATCGTACAAAAAGCATTGAAAAAAGCGTTTGCTCCTGAATTCCTAAACAGGATCGATGATGTTATTATGTTTAACCAGTTAGAGAAGAAACATATCCACCAGATTATTGACATTGAAATTCAAGGTTTGTATGAACGTGTGGAATCATTAAACTACAAGCTTAAAATCTCGCCGGCAGCCAAAGACTTTATTGCAGAAAAGGGATACGATCCTCAATTTGGAGCTCGCCCGTTAAAACGTGCAATACAAAAGTATCTGGAAGATGAAATGGCCGAAATAATTATTAAAGCATCAATAACTGAAGGAGATACGATATCCGTTGGTTTCGACAAGAAAAACGAACGATTGCAGATGCGAATACTGTCAAAAAATAAAGCATTAAAAGAATAAAGAGAGAAGGCCGGTTTTACCGGTCTTTTTTATATCCGTAATATTTCAATATTAAAATTGTAATATCATCAATCTGATCGGTGTCGCCAATGAATTGTTTCAGGCTTTTTTCCAGACGTCGTACCATTTCTTTGGGCTTTAAACCACTTAAACTTTTGAGGTTCTCCTCTAATCGATAAGTTCCATACTGCATGTTATTCTCGTCCTGCAGTTCTGTTACACCATCGGTATAAACAATAATTGAATCGCCCTCTTCCAACTGATATACTCCTTCTTCGTAATCTTTTTCGCGATACAAACCAAGCGGCAATCCATGCGAATCAGCCAATCGGTCTAGTTTTCCGTCTGCCTTAAGTACATAGGCAGTAGTATGTGCTGCGTTACAATACTTCAGTTTACCATTTTTAATATTCAAAATTCCGAGAAACAATGTCAGGAAAAATTGGTGGACATTGTTCGAGTATAGCTGCTCGTTCACTTCCCGAACAATTGCGGAGCTTTTCTTGAAATTCAGATTTGCAGCTACTGTTTTAATGATTGTTTGCGCAACACTCATAAAAAAGGCTGCAGGAACTCCTTTCCCCGAAACATCACCATTGGTAAAAACCAAACGTTTTTCATCCCTGAAAAAATAATCAAAAAGATCACCGCTAACAATTCTGGCTGGTTTATAAGAAGAATATAAATCAACAGCTTTTATATCAGGAAACGCCGGATATTCAGATTTAATAAGACTTTGTTGAATTTCTGCTGCCTGAAAAATATCGTCGTGCTTTATACGATCCAGCTTTTCATTATTTTTAGTATTTAACTTATTCTTTTCGTACCAGGTTTTAATCAAATCAAGACTCTCCGACACTTGCTTAATCTCGTTTAAAGAATCGTCTCCTTCATACGCTTCACCCGATATATCGCTGAAACGCTTTAATTGTGACGTTAAACTGCTTAATGGTTGTATTTGTCGATTCGAAATGTAAGTAATTAAGATATAAACCACTAAAATCCCCAGTACTGCAAAAAACAGCATCTTTAATAAGGGTAAATAAAGAGGCTCAAACAATTCGGAATATGGAACAACCATTAAAACCACCCAGCCCGTCTCCTCAATTCGGGAAACAGAAACCCAACTTTTTTGATAATTCAACTGTTCCGGCCGTGCGATAACCATACCTGTCGCCTGCCCGCTTAACAAGTCGGAAAGCCGGCTTTTATCAATATTAACAACATCTTTGGGAAGGTTATATACATTGCGTTTCATTATCCATTCTTTCCTCGGGTGAGTTAAATAAAGTCCATTTCTGGATAACAAAACCGAATAGCCATCTTCGCCGACTTTCATTTTATTCAATGATTCGTTAAGCTCCAGCAATGAAAGCTCACAAATTACTTCTCCTACTCTTTTCTTTTCTCCGTCGACCGTTTCGTATACAGGAGCGAAATATGAAACAACAATGTGCTTATTCCTGGAACACACTATGGGGTCAGACCAAAATACATTGGGTGTATTCAACATATGCTGAAATACCGAGTCTTCATTTACGCAGGTAACAAAAGGTTCGTTCTTTTCGATAACATGAACGGAATCGGCCTGACTAAAAGCATAAAAATTATGATAATTAACGTCAACAACTGAATCCAGGTTAATATGAATAGCATTAATAAAAGGATACTTTTTTAATATACTCTGGACATAAGGTCGAACCGCATTCTTCTTATCATAAAATATAATCTGGCCAGACATATTCTTCGTAACCTCCTGTGTAGTAACAACATACTGTCTAACCCTGGAATTCACTTCAATACTGGTATTCTTCGCCTTATACTCAATATTTTCCTTAATAATCCCAAAATTGAATAGAAAACTGATAATAATAAATGCAATAAAAACACTTATCACAGCAAGAGATATATAGATACTAAGCCTGTAAGCTATCGATTTATTTAGCATGTGAATGTATTACTCCTTCCGCAATACAATTTAAGTATTTTTTACATAAAGTACATCATATTTTTGTGCTTTAACCAATTTCTGCTTCCTTTTAAAGTACAGGTAAAACTAGCTAGTTTAGACGCAGCAATTAGTGCTTGCTTGAAATTGTTGTATTGCAGAAAATAATAACAAAAAGCTCCATGCAGAAAATCACCGGCACCCAAAGTATCAACAACTTTGCACGACTCGACTTGCACTTCGCCTCTTTTCCCGTTTAATTTATAAAGAATACTTTTATGACCACGAGACACTGCGATATTTTTCACCCCCGCCTTGTGCAAAAACAAGAAAACATCGTCAGTATTTTCGCATGCGGGCGGCAAAAAATCTTCTGAGCAAATTACTGTGTGCGTGTATTTTAACAAATCAGAATATTGAGGCTTCCAACTTCCGCAATCTAACACAACCGGGATATTTCTATTTGAGGCCTGTCTGGCCAAAGAAATTCCAAATTCAGGGTAAAAGCCATCAAGCAAAATAATTTCAGGATTAACTTTACCTAATAACTCGTTTGCGTCAATCCCGGGTATCACAGCTTCAGGATAATGCGTGAAAATATTACGATCGCCATTGGCAGATGTTACTACAGAAGCAATTATTGGCTCTTTATCGTCGGAAGAAAAATCGGTAAATTTTAAATTCGTAGTTGCAAAATCCTCTCGTATCAGAGAAGAAAAAGCCCCCTTCCCTATTGATGAAATAAAATGCGTTCCGTTGTTTAAAAGTGAGAATGCAACAGCAGCATTTGCAGCAGGACCTCCAACCATTATTTCAGGAGCGTCTGATTTAATCTTTTTATTGGCTTCTGGAAATTCTTCAACAAAATACTGAATGTCGATTGTTGTGAGTCCAAAAAATAATGCTCTGTATTTCATCTCTATTCACGATTAAACTAAAAGGCAACAAAAAAAAGCTGCCAGAATTTTCTGACAGCTAAAATATCATTTAAAATTTCGGATAAACACAAAAAAGCAAAACACTTTCGGTGTCTATCAAAATTAATTGACTAAGTATTCATTGCTCCGCAAACAGTAATTACCTGTCCGCTTACGTACGAAGAAAGCTCAGAAGCTAAGAAAGTAGCAACGCCTGCAACTTCTTCTGGAGTACCGCCACGTTTTAACGGAATTGATTCTTCCCACGCTTTGCGGGCATCCTCCGGAATTTTTGCTGTCATCTCTGTAATAATAAAACCAGGTGCGATGGCATTGGAGCGGATTCCTCGAGATCCTAATTCGCGCGCTATTGATTTAGTGAAACCAATAATTCCTGCTTTTGATGCCGAGTAGTTTGCCTGACCGGCATTTCCGCTTACACCAACAACTGAACTCAGGTTAATAATTGATCCGCTGCGTTGTTTCAACATTGTACGCTGTGCCGCTTTTGTAAAATTAAAAACCGATTTCAGGTTAACGTTGATAACAGCATCCCATTGGTCTTCTGTCATTCGCATTAACAATGTATCTTTTGTAATGCCCGCATTGTTAACCAAAGCATCAATTCGTCCAAAATCTTTTACGATTTCAGCTACAACTTTATCTGTATCCTCAAAATTACTGGCATCAGAAGCATAACCTTTTGCCTGAACTCCAAGCTCTTTCAATTCAGCCTCAGTGGCTTTCATATTATCGTCTTCAAAAAGGTCGGTAAATGCAACATTACAACCCTCTTGTGCAAATTTTATGGCAATGGCTTTACCAATACCGCGCGATGCTCCTGTAATAATCGCTGTTTTTCCTTCAAGTAACTTCATTGTATATTTTTTACAAGTTTTTTGTTTGTTGTTTTATTTGCAGCGCAAATATAAGCGATCTTGCCCGCTTACGAAATTAGAATCCTCCTATTTATAGAAATCTAGGTTTGAACACCTCCTTTTTGTTTAAACTTCAAACATTTTAGTGAAAAATTCAAAAGAGTTCATTGGCTAGTTTTTCCATCACTTCCGAGGCTTTTCCTTTTAAATGAATATCAGTAATATGACGCGTAAAAATAGTTTCGTCGGGATTAATCTCAATTATTGTTGCTCCCCGCTGCTTTGCGGTTCTCGGCACATACGACGCTGGCGTTACTTCTCCGGTTGAGCCGATTATTAGACAAACCTCAGCTTTTTCTGCAGCCTGAAAAGAATTTGAATAGGCGCCGTGGGGTATCCCCTCGCCAAAAAAAATAAAATCGGGCTTAAGAATCTCGCCATCATCAACACAAACGGGTGGAATATTTTTAAAGTCAATTTCTGAAGCCTTGTAAATTTTGTTGCATTTCCGACACTTCATTTTTTTTGAGTTTCCATGAAATTCATGTACAACATGGCTTCCCGCCTGGTAATGCAAATTATCAATATTTTGAGTTACCACGTCTTGAAGCAAGCCTTTTTGTTCCATTTCGGCTAAAACGAAATGTGCTTTATTCGGTTTTGCATCTGCAAAAAAGTCGTAAAAAATTTCACGTATATACATCCAGCATTCGGCACCATTTTCATTAAAATAACCTAAATCAAGCACTCTCGGATCATATTTATTCCACAGTCCGTTTTCGCCCCGAAACGGAGGAACCCCGCTTTCTACAGAAATTCCAGCTCCGGTAAATGCAATTGTATACTTCGATTGCTTCAATATTTTTGCAGCTTCAGCTATTCGGCTTTCCATTATTTTCAAGTTTGAACATAAAAGCCTAAAGATAGCAAAATTCAACGTGTCCACTTATCTAAATCCGTACCGTTTACGCCTGAGCAAGCAACGCCCAAAAATCATTTAAACAGTGTTATTTTCCTATATTTGCAACAAATTATTGCAGGAATACAATGCTTGATCAATCAACAATTTGTGCTATATCAACTTCTCCCGGAGCAGGAGCTATTGCAGTTATACGTCTTTCAGGAAGTGAAGCTATTTCGATAACCGACAAAGTATACAGAAGTCCCAAAATTGGTAAATCTCTTATCGACCAGTCTGCCAATACTTTGCATTTCGGCCAACTTGTTTTTCAAGACGCAACTATCGACGAGGTTGTTGTAGCATTGTTTAAGGCACCCCATTCGTTTACAGGCGAAGATATTGTTGAAATCTCCTGCCATGGTTCAACCTATATTCAGCAAAAAATACTGGAAGCCTTAATTGATAATGGTGCAAGAATGGCTTTGCCGGGAGAATTCACTCAACGTGCTTTTTTAAACGGCAAAATGGATCTCTCGCAAGCCGAAGCGGTTGCCGATGTAATTGCTTCGTCGAATGCGGCGGCGCATAAACTGGCCATTAGCCAAATGCGTGGTGGATTCTCAAAAGAGATAAAAGCTTTGCGCGACCAACTCCTTCATTTCACTGCGATGGTTGAGCTTGAACTCGATTTTAGTGAAGAAGATGTAGAATTTGCCGATCGTACAGCCCTCCGAAACCTTACTGAACGGATTGAAAAACTGCTTCGAAAACTGAAAGACTCTTTTCAGCTCGGAAACGCCATTAAAAACGGAATTCCGGTGGCAATTGTTGGGGAAACAAATGTTGGAAAATCGACGCTTCTTAATGCACTTTTAAACGAAGATAAGGCCATTGTTTCCGACATACATGGGACAACGCGCGACGTAATTGAAGATGTTGTAAATATACATGGAACGGCTTTTCGCTTTTTTGATACCGCCGGAATTCGTGACACAGAAGATAAAATAGAAAACCTTGGTATTGAGCGTAGTTACAGCAAACTCGAAGAAGCTACAGTGGTTCTTTTGGTTGTAGATACCCAAAATCCGTTCGAACTGGTAAAAAGCCGCATCAATCTTATACGTAATCGGATTAGCGATGCCCAGACATTAGTAATTGTTGCCAATAAAATTGACTCAGGCCTGAAAGAAACTATCCAGCAACTGGAAGTTATGGATTTAACCGACAATGAGAAGATGGTTTTTATTGCTGCAAAAGAAAAGGAAAACCTGGAAGAATTAATCGATTATATGGTTCATTCGGTGAATTTTGCAATAGCCTCGGAACAAGATGTAATTGTTACCAATGTACGCCACTACGAAATTTTGAAGAATGCTCATGAAGCTATTATCCGTGTATTAAATGGACTAGATCTGCAAATTCCGGGAGATTTGCTTTCTCAGGATATTCGTGAATGCCTTCACTTCCTTTCAGAAATTACAGGAGAGATATCAAATCACGAAGTGCTTGGTCATATTTTTAAGAATTTCTGTATCGGAAAGTAATAAATTCAGATAAGAGCACACCACACTAAATAACCACTAATCAACGCATTTTATTTCTGCACACTGATTCTCTAAACTTCTGAAGAATTTATTCTTCTACTTCTTATTTAAATAATCTTGATATTCATTCCATAATGGCTCAATTCCGCTATCTGGTCCAAAAACCTGTTTCAGTGCCAAGTCAAAACTCCATTTTGGAAGATCGCGCACCGATAAATGGAAGCGTTTCAGAGCATCAGGATCTTTTGTAGTTAACCATTGTAAGAAAAAACCGGTTGTTTGATATCCATCTAACCAATTCCCTCCAGGCTTTCTTAACTTTTCAATATCAAAGAAACCAGCCTCGGCTCTTACTGCATCAGCTAAGCCTTCAATACAAGCCCAAAATTCTCTATTGGTTGAGTAAGAACCAATTCCCTTGGGTTCGAATTGATAAGCATGCGTGAGTTCATGATACAAGACACCTCTGTTTTCGTAACTTAGTTTGAATAACGATTCATTCATCGATTTTTCAATATGCTGTGTACTAAATACAACTGAAACATAAGGCGGATGTCCACTTTTTGCCGAAACTCCGGCATAATCCTTTAATTCATAATTTATCTGCTGAATATCATTCATTGTGTCTTTGTCTGAATAAAATAAAATTTCAGCAACCTTTTGAGCATGATACTGAATAAAGGCATCCACGTCTTGCACCAAACGTTTATATTCTTCACTACCTAAAGTGTTTGGGGCAGAGTTTTCAAAATTAATTTTTGGGTACGAAAAATTCTGCCACAAACTCACAGTGTTACTTTCCATCAGCTGGAAGTCGGCAATAATTAAAGTATCAGCATTCTGGGTTTCTGCTGATAAAATATACTGCCCAAACTTTTGAGGGTTTGCAATAGAAAATTCTTTAGCCTGAAACCGGGCACAAAAAGTTTGATTACTTTGCTCATCCAACAATGTCCAGTTTTTACCATCATTACTCCCAAGCAAAGACCAATTATATGGATCATGCTTGGGAGTCTCTCCTGATGAATATATACTATAACTTAAAGGATCGTGTTGAATCGAAGAATTAACGATTAGATTGTTGATTCCTTCAGCCCCAATTGCATAGGTCTCAAGATTCTGATCATACAATTCGGGTAGATCATTTAACTTTTTATCGCATCCGCTAAAAAGAAAAATAAGGGGGAAAAAGAGCAAAGCAATACATTTCATATTTTACTGTTTAACAATACAGTGCAAGTATAGTATTGACAGTACAAAAATGCATTGCCATGTGTGCCAATTTAGTGTCATTTATGGCCGAATCTATATAAATACTTTATTTTAAGGTTTTTCAGCAGCGCAAACAATAATGTAATCGATTTTATCGACAAATTCTAAATCCAAATCAGAAAACTTTTAAACGGGCACATCTTCTTGTTCATTTTGCCTGTATTGCTTAGGAGTCATCTCAAATTTCTTATTGAATTCGCGATAGAAATAAGACTTATTCGAAAAACCTGTTTTGTATATTACTTCCTGTACCGACAACTTGGTTGTGAGCAGAAGTTTTGCAGCATACTTTAATCTAAAATCTTTGATAAAGTCACTTGGTGCAAGGCTTGAAACATTTTTAAAATAGCGATAAAAACTTCTGACATTCATATTTAACTGGTCAGCTATAAAACCTGGTTTTAAGTTCTCATTTTCGATATTCTCATTAAGAATATTGATTACTCTATCCAGTAAAGCATGGTCTTCAGAATGCATCAACTTACCCTCAGTAACCTCATAAGCACTTTTGGAGGTTTTATAATATTCTTTTAGTTCTATTTTGTTTTTTAGCAATCGGTTAACAACCGAAACCAATATCTGAGGTGAAAACGGTTTGGTAAGATAAGCGTCCGCTCCGATGTTGTACCCTTCGGATTGCTCATTATTGGTTATTTTGGCTGAAACAATAATAACAGGAATGTGTTTCGTGTATTTACCTTCCTTAATTTGCCTAACAAATTCTAACCCGGAGATCCCCGGCATTACAATATCAGTAATAATCAAGTCTGGGGTTTTTTCTTTTATAATCTCTAATGCTTGTATCGCACTTCCGGCTTTAAGAATATTAAAATTGTCGGACAAATTCCGGCTTATTAACCACGTTATATCCTTGTTATCATCCACCACAAGAATGGTCGGTTGAGTGTTGTTGCTGGAAAGTAATAAATCCTTTGAGAGTTCTTTATCCTCCGTTTTATCGACACTCAACTCAACGTTTTCATTGTCATAGTTAGGCAAGGAAACAATAAATTCAGCATATTTCCCCAACTCACTCTGAACATCAATATTACCTTTGAGTGAGGTGATTAAACTCTTACAAATAGACAGTCCTAATCCATTCCTGGAAGCCGAAGAGATATTGGTACTTGCTTTCTCCTGGTCGATTATATTAAAACGATTAAATAACTTGGGAATTTCAGATTCAGCAATTCCCACGCCAGTATTATATACTCGTATGATTAAATTTTTCTCGACAACTTCTGCTGAAACGTTTATAATACCACCGTTCTGTGAATACTTGAATGCGTTGGATATAAGGTTGTTCAGTATTTTTTTTATAAAAGCCAAATCAGTATTCCAGGTTAAAGACTCAGGGTATAAAACGTTAAATTCGATATCACTTTCTTTAGCTTGTTGAACAAATAATCCCGTTATCTCTTTAATCAGCTCACTAATATTAACCTGCGTAATATGATGCGTACCAAATCCGGAATCTTCAATTCGCCTGAAATCAAGAACTTCCTGTATCAGTTCATTTAAGTTAGAAACATTACTTTTTAAAATAGAAGTCAGTTTTTTGAGATCGCGACTTCGATCAGAATGAGTCTCAATTTGATCCGTTAAACCATTTATGAGCGTTAAAGGCGTACAAAGATCATGAGTCACATTCGTAAAAAAGTTCAGTTTCGATTCCAATAATTTTTCCCGTTGTTCCTCCTCTACTTTCTTAGTAAACAACTCTCTTTTTTTAGCCGTCCTTCTTTTTATCTGTCTTATAATCAAAAATACAATCAGAAACACAAAAAGGGCATAAAAGATTTTTATCCAACTGGTTAGATACCAAGGGGGTAATACTACAATAGAAATAGTGTTTTTATTAAATTCATTATTAAAAACATCATTGTTGTATTTTAGGTGTAACACGTAATTACCGGCAGGCAAGTAGTTAAATGTAACCTCATTATTTTTTTGAATATTAACCCAGTTAGAGTTATAGCCTTCGAGCCAATAGGAATATTCATAATTGTTCGAACTATAATTATCAACCGCAATAAATGACAACTTAAAATCAGTAACCTTTGCAGGAATTGTAATTTGGTTATGGCTTTCATCGTAATTCTCAGTCCACCTTACTTTTTTATCAAAAAATTCTAGACCAGAAAACGACAAATTGGCTTTAGTAGTGGTATTGTTAAAATCCTGTGGATCCATCCAAATTACACCATTGACACCACCAAAAAATAACCTTTTTGTATTCTCATCCCGAAAGTAAGCATCATCTGAAAATTCAGTGACTTTTAAATCCTGCACATAATTATGGAATAGGTTGTTCCCGGGGTTGTATTTGGTAAGCCCTTTATTGGTACTAAACCATAAACATCCATCTGCATCTTCCAAAATTCCATGAATCATATCGTTTACCAGCCCGTCTTTTCGATTAAATTGATTAATCAGCCGGGTTTGGTTATTTGGCAATAGTTGCATTTTTGTTAATCCTGAACTTGCACCAATATAAAAAATAGAGTCTTTACTTTGATAAAGAGAAAGAACATCTCCAATTGCTGAATAATCTGAACTATTCATGGGAATAAACCGGTAATCACTAGTGTTGATATCAAATTCAACAAGACCATACCCTCCTCTACTTCCTATTAGCAAAGTGGAAGCACCAATGGTTCTTATAGCATGAAACTCATTACAAATCCGATCTTTTTTTGTGAACAAAAAGACCTCAACAGAATCAATATAAACTGTATTTTCAGACTGATGATAAGTTATCTTTTGCAAGCCACTACCTGCCGTTGCAGCCCAAAGTGTGTGATCGTCTGTTTCACAAATCGAATGCACTTTTTCAATCTTCCTGTTCGACTTGGATTGCGGTGTTTTCACTTTTTTATCCTCAAAAGAATAATAAGAGAGTCCCGGTCCCTCTGTTCCAATCCACAATAAATTGCGGAATTTACTTTTGGTGACCGAAAACACAAGATCACTGGATAATCCATTTGATGTTGAGAAAACGTTTACTTTATTGGGCTCTATTTTATTATCTGACAATTCATTGTAGTTTTTTATTTGCAGAATCCCCTCTCCTTTTGTACCAATCCACAAATCTTGGCCTTCAGTATAAATAGCACGAACCGGTTTTTGAAAACCATGAGGCAGTTGATCAAAAGTAATATCCTGAAAATTGTCTGGTTTATCATAATACTTTTGCACGCCCTGACCATCGGTTCCAATCCATAAAATGTTTTGATGTTTATCGTTTAAAAGCGAGAAAACACCAATATTCATGTTAACTTTCTCTGGTTTATATTGATTGTTCTGAGTCAGTTTTAAAACTCCATTACTTTTAAATGCTAAATAAATATCATCACGAAATGGCGTTATTTGCGAAATACCACCGTATTGCTCAAGCAAAGATTTAATATCGGATATAAATACAGTTTGCTTCGTTTCAAAATTTCTCCGGTAAAGCCATCCATTCCCATCTACCCAATAGAGTGTATTATCAATAAAACTAACTGATCCTATCGGGTATTTGTCTAATTGCTCAGTATGAGTTTCAGTAATAGATTTCGTTTTATCGTTGATAGTTAGTTGTAACAAATGGCCATTCTTTAAGAATACACTAAATTGGTTCTCACTAACGCAAAACAACGCCATCACATCTTCTTTTTTCATGTTTTCGATAGTGATGGGAGAAAATTCCAGAGTTTTGGGTGTATAAAATTGGATTTCATTATCCCTCAGAATGACACTAGTATTGCCTTGATTATCGCATGCAATAAGTTTTGCTTCCGGACATTCTGGAAATGATTCTGTGACTTCTTTGTTTTTAATAGAAAACTTATTTAACCCTAAAAAAGTGGATATCCATAAATAATCTTTTTCAGCAGGAGTAATTTTATGGATGATATTACTACACAACGATTTTTCAATCTGAAGATCAAATCTATGTACACTGACATCTTTACTATTAAAAATATTCAACCCATCATAAGTACCAATCCACAGAAATCCATATTCATCCTGATACATACAAAGCACGGCTTTGTTCGATATTTCAATGTTATTGGCTTTATAGAGTTTAAAATCAGCAGCTTTTGAGTGTGGCAAAATCGCAAAAATACAGCAAAATATGAGTATTATAAATGGACTTATGTTATGTTGGCATCCTTTTAACTTATAAAAACAGATCATATTGTTACAATTAAGATTGTTAGCATTAATTAAAAGATTATTGAAATATTCTTTTATCATTAAAATTGAAACAATTCTATGAACAACTAAAATATTCTTACACTAGCCGCCATAAAAGTATAACTATATGAAAACAAAATTCCATGAATATATCATATAGGTGTATCAATAGAATGTAAATGTACAATTATTATTTGCTTAGCTCTTTTGCTAAAAAGAAATATCTTTTCACATAAAAGAGACAGGCTAATAAACAACATTTGCCCTGCAACGAGCTTTCTTGAAAAGATATTTTGCTTCTTTTAAAAAAAAGTATCACTTTCGAAGCCGTTTTATAAAAATATAGTGCCAACGAGTTTTTTTAATGCCTCAAAAAATAGCAACCATAATACATGTCTGTTTAGCAAATTCCTGTAGGCATTATACAAAAATATAAGTTCTTAGATAAAGAGGTACAATATGTAAAATCAATTTGGAACCGAATTATATATTTAATTTTAGCAGATGAAAAGATGGTTTTATTGCTTAAGCGTGTGTTTGAGCATCGTATTAGTATTAGTATCATGCCAAACAGGTATTAAGCAGCAAAAAAACACCTCTACAAAAAACTATTGCCAATATGTAAATCCTTTTGTTGGAACAGGAGGGCATGGACATACTTACCCCGGGGCAGTACTTCCTTTTGGCATGGTTCAACTCAGTCCCGACACACGAAACGACAACAGTTGGGATGGTTGTTCCGGTTATCACTACAGCGATAGTGCAATTGTAGGCTTTAGCCATACTCATTTATCTGGCGTAGGAGTTCCCGAATACTGCGACATCTTATTTCTTCCACATACCGGAACAATATCTTTAAATGCAGGTTCGCGTGAAATGCCGCAGACAGGCTACCGTTCTCTTTTCAGGCATGAAACAGAAATTGCTGAACCGGGCTATTATAAGGTTACTCTCGATGACTACAATGTAGATGTGGAATTAACTGCAACTACCCGGGTAGGAATGCAACGCTATACATTTAAAGGAAATGCTGAACCTAAAGTTTTGATCGATTTAATTCACCGCGATGAAGTTATTAGCTCTTCTATTCGAGCATTAAACAAAAGCCTAATCAACGGTTATCGTCATTCAAAAGATTGGGCAGGAAGACAAAAACTATTTTTTGCTACAGAATTCTCGGTTCCATTTGAAAGCGTTCAATATTTTAAAAATGGGGAAAAGATAGAGGGAGATGATATTTCAGGAGATGGAATACAAGCCATCTTCACTTTTCCTACACACACACAAGAAATACTTGTTAAAACCGCTTTATCTTCAGTAAATGAAGAAGGTGCCCAAAGAAATTTAAAAGAAGAACTGAATCACTGGGATTTTAATACTGTTCGCCAACAGGCTCATACTGTGTGGAACCAGAACCTGCGAAAAATTGAAGTAGAAAGTAACAGCACTAAAGATCTTACTAATTTCTATACTTCGTGGTATCACTGTATGCTTACCCCAAATACTTATTCCGATGTTGATGGCAAATATCGGGGAATGGATGATAAGATACATATGGCTGAGGGATATACGCACTATACGGTATTTTCATTATGGGATACATTCCGTGCTCTACACCCTTTACTAAGCATTACTCACCCTAAAGAAACCAGAGATTTTGTTTGCAGCATAATTGACAAAGGAGAACAATTTGGAACTTATCCGATGTGGGAACTTGCTGAGAATGATACACGCTGTATGATTGGGTACCATGCAGTATCATTAATCGCAGATGCCTATAGCAAGGGAATAACCGATTTTGATACAAAAAAAGCGCTGAAATTAATGATAGCAACTTCAAGCAAAGATTGGAGAGGTTTGAAAGACTATCGCGAATTAGGATTTGTTCCGGCCGATAAAAGCAGCCAGTCGGTATCAAAAACATTAGAATACGCCTACGACGACTGGTGTATCTCCGAATTTGCAAAAGCTATCGGAGAAAACGAAATAGCAGAAGAATACTTAAGAAGATCACTATTCTACAAAAACTGTTTTGACTCTTCAATTGGCTTTATGAGGGGTAAATTATCAGATGGGGAATGGGTAAAAGATTTCGATCCAAGTACCGTCGGCTATCATTACACGGAAGGGAATTCATTTCAATACAGCTTTTTTGTTCCTCACGACGTATATGGTTTAATGAATTTAAAGGGAGGGGAAAAAGTTTTTGAGCATTGGCTGAACAGTTTGTATGAAACTCCAATTTCGGAGGAATTGCATGAAAATTCCGATGTGTCAGGTTTAATAGGAAATTATGCCCATGGAAATGAACCTAGTCATCACATTACCTGGTTGTATGCCTGGGTAAATAACTATAACCAGTTAACTAACCGGATTCGGGAGATATTAAAAACACAATACCAACCCATTCCTGGAGGTATATCAGGCAATGAAGATTGCGGACAGATGTCTGCCTGGTATGTGATGAGTGCATCAGGTTTATATCCAGTATGCCCTGGTAAAGATGAGTATGTTTGGGGATTGCCTTATTTTAACAGAGTTACCTTTCATTTAGACAACGGTAAACATTTCAGGATAAAAACCGACGGAAAATCACTGGCAGATAACGGTGTTTATCCGACAGCTAACAAACTAAACAACAAAACGAATATTAGCATTCTGCATCACGCTGATTTAATAAACGGTGGAGAAATGAGAATCACAACAGGCGATAATTCAGGTTCGTTCAATCTTCCTGTAAACGAAATGAATCAAGACATTACAGATTGTGTGTTCCTAAAAGAAGGAGACAAATACTTTTTGAATAAAACTACCATTGAGTTGAGTTGTGCAACAGAAGGAGCTAAAATTTATTACACCTTAGACGGATCAAATCCGGACTCGACTAAAACATTATACACCACTCCATTTACAATAAGCAAAACCTGTGATTTTAAAAGCAGAGCTTACGCAAACAACATGGCGCCCGGGTACCTCACTCAAATCCCTTTTATTAAAAGTGACCATTCAAATAGTGTTCATTTATCAGACCTAAAAGAAGGTCTAAACTGTAAATACTACGAAGGGATTTACCGTTCCATCTACGATTTTGCATTGGATTCTCCGGTTAAAAGCGAAGTTGTATCCAATTTCAAGCAAGGAATAAACGATAGAAATGAGTGGCTTGCACTAAGTTTTAGCGGGTACATTAATATTGAAAAAGAAGGCCTCTATCAGTTTGCGGTAACGATGAACGATGGTGGAGCTTTAAGGATAGATGAAAATGAGCTGTTTGAAAGTGATGGCAGAAAAGAAAAAGCAATGACTCAATATGGCTCCATTTGGCTAAGCACTGGTTTGCATCCAATTAATTTCGACTTTTACCAGTGCTCTGATGAGTTCAAGTTAGATTTTAAATGGAAAGCTCCGGGCAGAAAACTATCGAGTGTACCGTCAAAACTCTTATTGCATTAGATACCTTCAGTCAACAGACATAATTAACCATACATTCCTAAGGCTCTGGACTCTGTAAATATAGCAGTGGCTGTATTTATTGTTCTGGAGAATGGGCAGAATGGATTTAGTGAGCCAAACACTAAACTTCTGCATGCGCTTAAAACGATCAACATTCCGATTACTCAAAAACGTATTTTTGAGTAACGCAGCAGAATCAAAAATGCTTATCCTGCATCTACCAATGCATTAAATGCAAATATAATTCCCATTGATAATATGGACAGAAGCTTAAAGGAGACGTTCTGCTTCCGTGAGGACAAATTACTGCACATTTGCTAACGGGGCTTACAGGGGGTTGTACAAATCCACCCTAAGATTCCTGCTTCGCGCTCATACAGCAATAAGTACACATGGATGACATTATAGTATCCTATAGTGTCAAGCGAATTCTTTTGCTCTCCGAGGAAAAATTTTATTTCAAATTAATTCTATGTTTGGTCTCAACGAAGATCAATGTAACTGCAAAAATTATCGACTCATGCTTCGATAAAAACATAGAAACTGACCTTGAAAATCAGATGTAGTTTAGGGAAGAAAACTCGATAATATCAGAATAGAACTTTATTAAACTAGGCATCTTAAATTGATAAAAACTCATTGACCAACCATACCATATCTAACTTTTTTCTAAACGTAAATAGATAAATGCTAATTACAAATTTATAAATGTAAGTCTATGAAAATTAATCACAAATTTCTAAATGTAAGTCTATGAAAATTAATCACGAACAATCTCTCCTCCATTGTCATGGAGGTAACGCTTTTAGAAAAAAGGCGTCAGTAGTATTGCTTTTGAGCATGTTATTTTTAATGCCTTTTGTTGAGAAAACAACAGCAGCTCCTGCTGATAATAGTTTTCAGCAACAGGACGCAAAAACTGTAATCGGGACGGTAACTGATGAAACAGGAGAACCAATCCCCGGAGTATCTGTATTGGTAAAAGGTACAACAAAAGGAGTTACAACTGATTTCGATGGTAACTTTTCGTTGCCGGAAGTAGCACCAACTGATGTATTGGTGTTTTCTTTTATCGGGATGAAAACCGTTGAAATACCTGTAAAAAACCAAAGTCGATTCAATGTTGCCTTACAACAAGATATGGTAGGTGTTGAAGAAGTAGTGGTAGTTGGTTTTGGTGCACAAAAGAAAATCAGTGTTGTAGGTGCACAGTCTACAATTAAAGCGACTGAACTGCAACAACCTACAGCTAATATTTCAACAATGTTAGCTGGACGCGTTTCCGGGTTAACCGGGGTTCAGCGTTCTGGATTACCAGGCCACGATAATGCCGATATCTGGATTCGCGGTATCGGTACTTTTGACCATGCAGGACCACTGATTTTAGTTGATGGTGTGGAAAGATCGCTTTCAGAAATCGACCCTATCGACATTGAATCGTTCTCAATTCTGAAAGATGCGGCAGCAACTGCTGTTTATGGTGTACGGGGAGCTAATGGTGTTATTCTGGTAGAAACTAAAAAAGGTAAAATTGGAAAGCCCAAAATTATGGTTGATTACTTTGAAGGATTAACCAGTTTTACAAAAATACCAGAGTTAGTAGATGGTATTGATTTTATGAATCTGGCAAACGAAGCAAATGTTACCCGCGGAGGCCAACCAATCTACTCGCAGGAACGGATTGAACGTACAGCCAGCAAATACGATCCTTTACTCTATCCAAACGTTAACTGGATGGACGAGGTGTTTAATGACTATGGCCGAAACCGAAAAGCAACAGTAAACCTTTCCGGCGGTTCAGAATCAGCGCAATACTACGTTTCGTTAGGCTATTATGATGAAACGGGATTATTTGTAACAGATGGCCTTGAAGGCTATGACTCTGATACACGTTATAAGAGATACAATGTTACTGCGAACTTAGGTGTTGACATTACCAAAACTACAAAAATGAATTTAGGAATCAGAGGATCATTGTCCGATGGTACCTACCCCTCTCAGGGGGTTAATACCATTTTTGCATCGGCAATGGAAGTGTCTCCGGTTGAGTATCCTGTATTATACCCCGGAGGTTATGTGCCCGGAAGAAGCGCCAACGGAGATTTACGAAACCCTTATGCAGACGTCGCTAAAAGAGGTTACAGAGACGAAATTCGCAACCAGGTTAATTCAAACTTACGTTTAACGCAGGATCTTAAATTTCTGACAAAAGGACTAACATGGACCGGAATGTTTGCCTTTGATGCCAACAACTCTCACGACATAACACGTTCTAAAAGAGAGGATACGTATTTTGTTAACCAACAAAATCCTTATACAAGAGATGGAGAATTACTTTTAGTAAAAACATACTCTGGTAATAATTATCTAGGCTATGATCGTTCAAATGGTGGAGACAGAAGATTCTATCTTGAAACAGCGTTTAACTATAACCGTGATTTTAACGAGCATTCGCTTGGTGCCATGGTTTTATACAACAGGTCAGACAGGGTTGATGCTTTTGCCGATGACTTTACAGGATCTATTCCTTATCGTTACCAAGGCGTTGCAGCCAGATTAACCTATGGGTACAAAGATCGTTATTTTGTAGAAGCAAATGCCGGATACAACGGTTCTGAAAACTTTTCGCCTGATAACCGTTACGGATTCTTCCCTTCAATGGCTGTAGGTTGGGTTATTTCAAATGAAGAATTTTTCGAACCATTAAAAAATACTATTGATTACTTAAAAATCAGGTATTCGGACGGTGAAGTAGGTGCATCATCTGGTGCCGGTCGTTTTGCCTATTTAAGTCGTGTTGAAGATGAACAGGATGGTTTTGATTTCGGACAGCCAAGTACATCCTGGACCGGGGGGATTGCCGAGACCTACTATGGTGTGGATGTAACATGGGTAACTTCTCGTAAACAGGATTTAGGTATCGAATTAAATGCTTTTGACAATAGTATTAAATTAATATTCGACTTATTTAAAGAAAATACCACAGGAGCTTTCCGCCAGTTAAGTACTATTCCTAATTATGTGGGCCTATCAACCGACCCATTTGGGAATATTGGCGAAACAGAAAATAAAGGTTTTGATGGCTCTTTAGAATACAACAAACAATTCAGTAACGATTTCAGCCTATCATTCAGAGGGACATTTTCATACAACAAAAGTAAAATTATTGAAGATGGAAGACCCGATCAACTTTACCCATGGATGAATCATATTGGAGATCCTTTAAATGCCGCCTATGGCCTAGTAGCTGAACGCTTATACACCTTAGAAGACGATGTGAATGGCGATGACATGATTACCTACGAAGAAGATGGAATACCTTCTTCCGGATTTGGACAAATTCAACCCGGAGATATCAAATATAAAGACTTAAACGGTGACCATGTTATCGACTCCTATGATGTCAAAAGAATTGGTAATGGCGATGTACCTCCTTTAACCTATGGATTTGGACTTACATCGAGATATAAGAATTTTGATGTCAGCTTGTTCTTTCAGGGACAACAAGGTGCCACTATGCAAATGGAAGGACAAAGTATTCATGCATTTGACGGCGATGGCGGAAGAGGAAATTTATATTCTGTAGTAACCAACAGGTGGACCAACGAAAATAATAACCCGTATGCACAGTTTCCACGTTTATCTTACGGATCATCAAATATCGGTCAGGCCAATAACACTCAACGCAGTACATGGTGGCAACGCGATGTTGATTTTATGCGATTGAAAACAGCTGAGATCGGTTATAATATTCCCGAGGAATTAATTTCAAAAATAAATATTAGTAATGTCCGTGTTTATATGCGAGGAACCAACCTCTTAACTTTTTCTAGTTTCGATTTATGGGATCCGGAATTAACAAACTCTAGAAATGGTAGTGCTTACCCAACTACCAGAGTTATTTCACTTGGTGTTAATGTAAATTTTTAACACCATTGAGATAATGTATGTTACATGTTTAACATTAAAAAAAATATCATGAAAAAACTATTTATATTATTTATCGGAATTGCATTACTTGCTTGTAACGACGAGTTTTTAGATCAGGTTCCGGATGATCGGTTAACTTTTGAGGAAACATTCTCAAAACTCAATACATTAGAAGAGTATTTGGCAAATATTTATTCTATTGTTCCAAATGAATATGGGCAACGCTATACGGTTCAGAATTCAGGGCCTTGGTTATGCGCCTCTGATAATGCTGAGTACGTGTGGTCTTTTCACTTAGGAAACTCATTTAATACCGGTAGCTGGGATCCTACCACAGGCTATGTAAGTACCTTGTGGTCTAATTTTTACAGGGGTATAAGAAAGTCCTCTACATTTATCAATAACATTGATTTATGTAAAGAAATAAGTCCAGCTTTAAAGAAGCAGTACATTGCTGAAGCAAGAGTATTACGTGCTTATTTTTATTATAACCTGATGCGGCTGTATGGCCCTGTTATGTTGATGGGCGATGAAACAATAGCGCCGGACGACGAACTATCTGCATTGAATTTGGAACGAAGTAAAATTGGCGATGTGGCTGATTATATTACTGCTGAGCTGGATGCCGCTGCTGAAGATTTAAGAGGCGTAAACTTTAAAGGAACAAATGCCGGCCGTATGAGTCGTCCGTTTGCCTTGGCAATCAAAGAAAAAACGCTGTTGTTCGCAGCCAGTCCGTTATATAATGGTAACACGGGCATGTCGGAATTAAAAAGTTCAGAAGGAGAAGATTTAGTTCCGCAAACATACAATGTTAACTTATGGCAAGAAGCGGCAGATGCAGCTAAAAGTTTTATTGAAGAATACGTTCCAGGGACATTCACCCTTTATAAAGAAAATAATTCAAAAGGAGAATTTGACCCCTACCTTTCGTGCAGAAATGTAATGACAAAAGAATGGAATGAAGAAATGATCTATGAACGTCCGAGAGGAACCAACTACTACTTTTACGATGTAACTCCTTATCATAACGGCGAAAATAGTGAAGCTAAAGGAGCAGGAGGGTTAAGTGCAACTCAAAGCATTGTTGATGCCTATTTTACAAGCAACGGACGCAGTATTGATGATCCTGCTTCTGGCTATAGAGAATCAGGATTCTCGAATTTCCAGGCTCCTTACGATTTTGAAGAGCGCTCAACCTATAACCAGTGGACCAACCGCGAGCCTCGCTTTTATGTGGGTATCACTTACAATGGAAGCCTGTGGTTAAACCGCGACCATGGTAATATTATTACAAAAACATGGTATGGGGGTAATTCAGGCCGACAAGCTGGAGGAAATGACTATCCTCCAACCGGATATGTTGTAAGAAAGAAAATGATTACCGGTAACAGAAACGCTACATCTGTTGCTATTCCGGTAATACGATTAGCAGAGATTTATCTTGATTATGCTGAGGCACTAAATGAATGTGATCCGGGAAATGCTGACATTCTTATTTACCTAAATAAAATAAGAGAACGCGCAGGTATTCCTGAATATGGAGGGGGTGACCTTGAAGTTCCAGATTCTCAGGAGGAAATGAGAGCTGCGATTCGCAAAGAACGCCGGGTTGAATTGGCATTTGAGTCTGTACGTTATTTTGATGCAAGAAGGTGGCTTACAGCTCAGGAAGAATTCGGTGGGCCAAAGTATGGCATGGATATTAATGCTACCTCAGAAGAGGATTTCTATAACAGAGTAGTATTTGAAAATCGCATCTTTGAAGCTAAGCATTATTTATGGCCTATTCCGCAAGACGAAATAGATGCCAATCCGAAGGTGCTTCAAAACCCAGGATGGTAATGTTTTATAAGCAATTTATAGATTGTGAATTATCTGATAACTTGTTATTCAAAAAAATTAAATTATGAAAATATATTCTTTAAAAATAGTATGGATACTCTTGATCTCAGGATTGGTTTTATCCTGTAATGATGAAGATTCATCTATTGTTACGGATAGACCGGATTCAGTCATTGACACCGACCTTAATTATGAATACGCACCGGAAAGGTTCATGACTCAGGAATGGAATGGCGCAGAACAAGCATTGTATCGTGAGTATTTTGATGCCAATGTAGGTATTTACTATGATGAAAACGTAGACAGAGAGATTATTTGGCCCAGAAGTTTTACCAGCCAGGTTTGGGAATATGCAAGAGAAAGGTATGAGCTGGGTTCTGAACTCGTTTATGCTGTATTCCACAGTACAGAAGTAGAGCCATTTGTTGGAAATATTTACGATGAAGAAACAACAAATAAATATTTATTTGATATAAGTCTGCATGGAGAAGAAAATGTCGCGGATAAAGATCTGATAATAGAAATGATTAGTAAAATTGTTCAAACCTCTGCTTTTGGGGTTAACACTTCTCCGGCATCTAATTTATGGCAAGACAAATGGAAAGAGATTTTCATGTATGACGTATACTCTGTTTTAAATATGGGTGAAGATGCACAAAGAATAAAGGACACTTACCTTGATGTAAGTGCTGATTACCCAGCAACTGAAACCTATTGGCTTAAAGACTGGTTCTTACCTATTTATGAAAACTATGAAGCTGGAGTTACATTGGGTGACTTCTTTGAAGTTGTTTCGTCAAATTTAACACTCGATAGTTTGGGAATTAGCTATGATCAACAGTTAAACATGGGTGAATTCGTTCATTTCTTCTCAGCTGCTACAGGAGACGATATTCAAGCTCTTGCAGAGAATGCTTTTGGTTGGAATAGCGACTGGAATACAGAATTGCTTCAGGCACGTGCTGACTATCCAAATGTTAATTATCCATTTGAACCAACATCCGAAATTGTTGATCTAACAGGTTTAGCTACAATTACTGTAAGTGACGATAACTCCGGAGGCCCAAATGCTAATGAAGGATCACTTAAATTGATTGACAATAATATCAATACTAAGTTCCTTATCTTTAACTATCATTCAGAATTCTGGGTACAACAAAACTTCGAAGATGCTCAAGTAGTTAACCGCTATACGATCACATCAGCAAATGATGCATCAGGAAGAGATCCTAAAACATGGACTTTAGAAGGCTCAAACGACGGTGAAAACTGGGTAGAATTAGACTCACGCTCGAATCAATCATTCGGTTCCAGATATCAAACCAACGAATATATTTTCGAAAACGAAGTGGCCTACAACTATTACCGTATGAACATTACAGAAAACAATGGCGACGGGCTATTCCAATGTGCGGAATGGAGATTGAAAGTATTACGACTAATTCAAAATTAATACATTGGTATTCTTAAGTTAATACTATGATCCGACAGGGAGATGATTGATAAATTTCAGCATCTCCCTGTTTCGTAAGTTACGAATACAACTTAGGTACAGAATTAACAATTAGCGAAGACAATTACATATATGAAACAAATCACATTTGCTTGTACAATATTATTGTTAATAATATTTACCGGATGCAAACAATCCGATAACTGGGAAAATCTATCCTACCCTGACATCACGTTTTTTGCTGAAGACGCCGAGTCAGAAGGTGCTAAATTGTTCAACCAACTGGTCACCAATCCCGATTCATTGTTTAACGAATGTATTTTCAAAGTTTGTACAACCCTGTATCACGATCCGGCAGAAGTTCCGAATAAAAAAATTTTCGAATTTCATTTACGCAACACAGATGGAGTTGCAGCAACCGGCGGCGATTCGATTACAATAGACATGTTTTTAAATACGAATTACATCTCAGGGTACTACAACAGCCACAACAAGGATAAAAAAGAAACTTTAGCAGAAATTACCGGCGTATTAATTCATGAACTAACTCACGCCTATCAATACTCTCCTAAGGGAGCCGGAGGTTACGTTGGAGGGTCGGAGCATTTTAGTTGTATCGAAGGTATGGCCGATGCAACACGCTACCTTACCGGCTATATCTCTCCCGATTTTCGCAAACCTGGAGGACATTGGAATGACGGCTACAAAACTACCGGCTTTTTTATTAGCTGGATGACCAAACAAAAACCCGAATTTTTATATGAATTTAACCAAAGTGCCTTAACGATGGCTCCATGGAGCTGGGATAAAGCAATGCATCAAATAATGGGAAAATCAGTTACTGATTTATGGATTGCTTATCAAAAAGATATTGATATCAACGGAAAAGAACCAATTGCCGCCTTTACTGCAGGAAATACCCAGGCAGTTACCGATCAAAGAGTTTCTTTTAACGATGAGTCGGAAGGTAATCCGTTTGAATGGCACTGGACTTTTGAGGGCGGAATACCAAGCGAAAGCAACACAAAAGCGCCAAAAGTTACCTACCGAAAAGAGGGTCAGTACAAGGTTAAACTTGAAGTTAAAAGCGCATTTGGCAGTAATACTGTTGTTAAAGACGCATACATAGTGGTTAAAAAGAATCCTGCTGGGGCATTATTCTCGATACTGGAAAACGAAATTGAGACACAATATAATGATTCGCCACGTGGAGAAGGTATTGACAATCTTTTCGATAATGTTAGCACTTCAAAATACCTTACTTATAACCCATCTGCATGGATTAATTTCAAACTCAAATCAGAAGAAAAGTATAAACTCAATAAGTATTGTATCGTTTCAGCCAACGATGCTCCTCAAAGAGATCCAAAGAATATTGTTATTAAGGGATCAAACGATGGCGATAACTGGGATATAATTGATCAACAAAATAATATTGATTTTAAAAGACGACATGAAAGCATTGAGTTTCCGGTTACAAGTAAAAAAGCCTATTCACAATTTAAAATTGAATTAACCAACCATAGTGGCCCAATTTTACAAGTCGCAGACATTTTATTATTCGGAGATATCAGCAAATAGAAATTGACGCTTTTTTAACCTAAAACAACATTATTAGTTACTTTTAATCGCAGGTATCTCTTATTTGAATAATAGCGCATAATAATTCTAATAGTATGAAACGAACATGAATGTCTTCAATTTTTTGAACATTCAAAAATCAAAAAATTTTATACAGATGAAATATAATCTTATTAAGTATTTGATTTGCATCTTTATTACAGGAGCGAGTTTAAATACATTCGCCCAGCATGAAGACTTAACAAAATATGTAGATCCTTTTATTGGCACCGATGAGATGGGACATGTTTTTCCTGGTGCTTGTGCCCCTTTTGGCATGGTACAACTAAGTCCGGAAACGGATAGTATCCAATTTCTGGAGGATGGTAAATACAACAAAAATGTATATCGCTACTGTGCCGGCTATCAATATAAAGACACAACAATAGTTGGTTTTAGTCATACTCACCTAAGTGGAACTGGGCATTCTGATTTGGGCGATTTCCTGATTATGCCAACAGTCGGGAAAGTTCAATATAATCCCGGCACTGCTAATCATACCGAAAATGGATATCGGTCTAAATTCAGAAAAGCAACCGAAAAAGCAGAACCTGGATATTACACAGTAGATTTGGATGATTACGATATAACAGCAGAACTAACCGCCACTCAACGTGTTGGATTTCATAAATACACCTTTCCGCAATCTGATAATGCCCATATTTTATTGGATTTAACCCATGGGATATATAACTACGATGGGAAAGTGCTATGGTCAACAATTCGTGTTGAAAACGACACATTAGTAACAGGCTATAGGATAACCCGCGGATGGGCCCGCACCAATTATGAGTATTTTGCCATGGCATTCTCAAAACCAATTAAAAACTATGGTTGTCAAAACAAAGAAAAAGTATTGTACAATGGCTTTTGGCGAAAGTTTGACCAAACCGACAATTTTCCGGAAATGGCAGGCAAAGCATTGGTAGCACACTTTGATTTTGATACGAAAGAAGGAGAAGCGGTTAAAATTAAGTTTGCTTTATCTGCCGTTAGTACCTTGGGAGCCATAAGAAACATGGAAGCCGAAGTTCCTCATTTCGACTTCGACAAAACACGCTCAGAGACCAAAGCAGCGTGGCAAAAAGAGTTAAGTAGAATTGCCATTAAAGCCGACACGGAAAAGAAAATAACATTTTACACCTCAGTCTATCATTCATTCATCAATCCAATAGTGTATATGGATGTTGACGGGCAATACCGGGGGCTGGATCATAACATCCATAAGGCTGATGGATTTGTAAATTATACTGTTTTCTCTTTGTGGGATACCTACAGAGCACAGCACCCGCTAATGACTCTGATTCAGCCAAAAAGATCATCTGACATGGTTAATTCGATGCTGGCTCATTACGAACAGAGTGTGCATAAAATTCTGCCGATATGGAGCCATTTTGGTAACGAGAACTGGTGTATGATTGGTTATCACGCAGTACCTGTTATTGCAGATGGCCTTATTAATGGATTGCAGGGAATCGACGCTCAAAAAGCACTCGAGGCTTGTTTATCCAGTGCCAATTATGACAGCTACGATGGAATTGGAGAGTATAAACAATACGGGTATGTACCTCAGGAAAGAAGTAGTGTAGGTGCCTCTATGACTCTCGAATATGCTTACGACGACTGGACCGTTGCCCAATTAGCCAAAAAGCTGGGCAAAAAAGAATTAGAAAGCGAGTACATGAAGCGCTCAGAGAACTGGAAGAATTTGTTTGATGAGGAAATAGGCTACGTTAGAGCTAAAAATAAAAAAGGCGAATGGATTTCTCCTTTCGATCCTTTAGATACGCATTCGGCCGGTTTTATTGAAGGGAATTCGTGGAACTACTCGTTATATGTTCCGCAGGACGTTAATGGTTTAATTGAAAAGATGGGAGGTAACGATAAGTTCTCCAGTCATCTTGATTCGTTATTTACCATGTATATTCCTGATAAATATTTTGAACACACGGAAGACATCACCCGCGAAGGTATTATGGGGGGATATGTACATGGAAACGAGCCAAGTCATCATGTTGCCTATATGTATAACTGGGTCGGAAAACCATGGAAAACACAACAACGAATTCACGAAATAATGGCAACCAAGTACCTAAACAAACCTGATGGCCTTTGTGGTAATGATGATTGCGGTCAGATGTCGGCTTGGTACATTTTTTCATCACTCGGGTTTTATCCTGTTTGTCCCGGATCCGGTCAATATGCAATAGGTGCTCCTTCTATTGACGAAGCCGTTTTACATCTTGAAAATGGAAACACATTCAAAGTAATGACTGAAAACTATTCAGACGATAATATTTACATTCAATCTGTAATGCTTAACGGCCAAAAATGGAATAAGAGTTACATCAATGTTCAGGATATTTTAGAGGGTGGTGAACTCATTTTTAAAATGGGAAAAAGACCAAATAAAAAGTGGGCTACGGCCCCCAACTCTGCCCCTGTTTCAACAACAAAGTAATCGTCATATCTTTCCCGAAAACATTCTAAACTGTTTAGAGTGTTTTCGGGAATTTAACCTCACCTAAAACGACGTCCAGACAACAAGAAATGAAAGAAAAAAGGCAAAAGCGGTATATCGTTAAAATAATCTACTCTAATTTCCCCATAATCTATTAGGATTTGCTCTGCTCTGGGAAGCTCCCCTTTTTATAGATGTACCTCTTTTCTGACGAATTAGTATGCTACAGTGCCAGATTCCTTTATTTCTTTTTACATAAAAAAGGTTATACCCTGATAAATATATATTTGGAAACATTAAAATTCCAAACTGAAGAGTACAGTATCCCTTCACCAATTATAAAAATCATTAGATATGGAACGAGCATGTAGAAAAGTCACACACAAGAGGATGATTAAAACAATGCGAGTTCCGTACTATACCACTAAAAACAAACAATTTTAATAGTATGAAAAAAACAAATCTTTATTTTATTCTAGGTTCTCTGTTTATGTTGGCCAACCTGTTCTATGGTTGCCAAGACGACCAAATAGAACCCGATGAGCCGGAAGAACTTGAAAATGTTGTTACCGTATTCGAAGATTGTAACTACAGCGGGTTTAGTGCCGACTTAACAATTGGTACTTATAACATGGTTGATTTACGAAAAAAAGGATTGCGAAACGACCAAATATCTTCGGTGAAAGTAAAAAGTGGCTACATCGTTACTTTTTTTGAAGAAGATAACTTAACAGGAGACGTAGTCGTTAAAATCGGGCAAACCGAATGTCTGGAGATTGACGAATTAAATGACCAAATCACCTCTCTTGTCGTTGAGAAAAATACGAATACGAATCCTCCGGCGGCACCAACTAATTTAATTGCCACCCCCCTATCCGACACCCGTGTTAAATTATCGTGGACCGATAACTCTAATGATGAATTAATATTCAATATTTTTGTTTACAGCGAAGATTCAACTTTAATATCATCTGCAACAGTTGATGCAGATATTACAAACACAGAAATAAGTGGCCTAACCATTAACACAACATATCGGATTGAGGTTACTGCTGAAAGTCTGGAAGGCATCTCTTCTTCTTCTAATACGGTAACAGTAACAACCTTGACTGAGGCATCAGAGAATATTGACGACTTAATGGGTAAAGCAGGTGGTTTTACGGAGTCCAACAGTACACCTATGGGAACTCATTTTGCAGGTCTTCACGCAACAACAGATGCAGACTTAGTATATTTAAATGATCCGAACAATCAACCACCTAATCCTAATGGACTCGGCGATCTTTCCTGGGACTATCAAACGGTTACATTGTATCCACACGGATCACCAATACCTGCAGATGTCAATCAACATGCAATTAGTAATTGCAATGGAGTAACAGCTTTAGCCAGCATGTCATATTTAGCACCCAACTTTATTAAGTCGTTGATAACAGACAACGGAGATAAAACTTACACCATAAAGATGTTTGATCCGCAGGGAAAAAGGATTACAGTTACTGTTGATAATAAGTTCTTATCTAACTCTTCCGGCATACAGGCTTGTACCGGTAAAAATGGAGTTGCTAGCTGGGGGACAATTTTGGAAAAGGCAGTAATGAAGTACAATGTAATTTACCAAGCTAACCCCGATATTAATGGAATTGGATCAGAACATGTAACCCCACTATTTACCGGAGAAGGAAAAAGCTTTTCTTTCGATCGGGGAAAACTTTCGGCTGATGAACTGGCCAGAGTTGTTCGCTGGGGATTAGCCAATGGAAAATTTATTTCCGGAGGTTTTAGCCCTCAAAAAACAATTGGTAACCTTAATACTGTAACTGCCCACGGTTACGCGCTTTTAGTATCCAGAGATCCTTCTGCTTTATTTGCAATGCGAAACCCATGGGGAACTAGTCCTGTTGCTAACGGCGGGTATGATTCCAGTGATGACGGAATCCTTGATATCCCCAGAACAGGTGAAGTGCCGGAAACGATTGATTTGCGTATTATTGATCCGGGAATTGCCGGAACAACAGGAAGAACTGACGCCTATATTCCACCTCAATAGAAAAAGTATAAAAATTGAAAAATAAAGACTTGGATAGTTTTGTAAATATACACCTTGTTCAAACATACGGGCAACTATTATTAACCCGATCCTGACTTTAAAGTAACTCACAACTTTAGTTATTATTAAACAGCACTTTCCCCGGTTTTCAATGTACTCTAACGATGTAACAAGAAAATCGGGGAATTTTTTTGTGAAAATTATAGCTTTTCTAAAACCCTTTCAGGTCATTTTTACATATAAAATGGGAAGAATTAGATATAAATGATAAGACCTAAGGTATCAGAAAATAATAATAGCAAAAACAGGAAAGCTTATTTACAATACTATATGATATTAATACTTAATCAATTACCTCAAAGATAATTTCAATCGGTCTTCCTCGCACGCACTTCCCTACTGTTCACGAGAGAGTTATATACACGAAATAAATATACTATTAGAACTTCTAATTGGCTTCCTGAACGCTTGTTACAAACTGATTTTCAACTCCCCAGTTTTTGTTTGGTTCAGCGGAAGTTTCGATAACCAATTTTCTTCCGTTTAGGATTTCGTCTTGTGTTAACCAGTTTCTATTCAATTCCTTACCATCCAATTCTGCTCTTTTAATGTAAAAGTTGTCTTTATCGTAGTTTTTCACTTCAACTTCAAAATACTGGCCGTTACCCCAGTCAATTTTTATGTTTTCGAATACTGGTGCAGTGAGGTAATAAACGGAGCTACCAACGTTTGCTGCAGAGAATCCCAAACTCCGCAAAACAAACCACGAAGACATTGTACCCGCATCATCGTCCATGGTGCGTAAATAAGCACGAGGTTGGTTTTTGTAAATGCGACCAACATACGGATCAATTCCTTTACTGTTGTTATTAAAATAGCACTGAACAACGGTATCAAGCAACAATTCCCTAAACATTTTTTGTGATTTCCAAGGTTGGCTTGTGGCATTGTATAAACCGGGAACCTGCAAATCGGGCTGATTGGCATGGTTGTAATTGTACTCGTCAAAGAACTGATCGAGCTGTTCCAGAAAAGCATCTTCGCCACCTGCCAGTTTTTTAAGTCCCTCAACATCAAAAGGTACAAACCAGCGGTATTGCCAAATGGTACCCTGATACAATCCCCTGGCCTGCATTCTGTCAATATCGTTTTTAGAAAGATCTGCAAAGTCTTTCAACCAGTACCTTTTGTATTCCATGGCTTTTTGCCAATATTCTTCACTGAGAGCATCGTCCCCGGTAATTTTTAAAATCCGGGAAAGTGCCCAGCAATCGTAACTCGATTCAAGCGCTTTGTCTGGCGAACCATAATCCAGATGCTCCGCTTCGTCAAGCAAAAATTCTTTAATTTCATCTAACGGAACATCGTAACCTTTTTCCCAGGCATCTAGCAAAACAACCATTGCATGTTCTGTGCGAACCGTTGGAGATGGTTCGTGTTCGGTTGCCCAGTTATCTTTTCCATAAGGATACAAATTAGCAATCGACCAGGCTATGCCACTGTATTCGTCAGGATAAAATAAAGACAGCATTGGCAACTGTTCCCTGTAATTGTCCCAAATGGCCCAGCCGTTATATACAGGAGTGGTAGAGTTTTGTACCGAACCATCAATAGCAGTGTAAACACCATCTTCTTCCGAAATCAGGTAAGGAGCTTGTAAACCACGGTACAACAAAGAATAAAACAGGTCTACCCTATCGTCCTCTCCCGAAACCTGAATTCTGTTCAGAAATTTACTCCATTGGGCTTGCGCGCTCAAACGAACCTGCTCAAAGCTATTGTTCCGTATTCTTTCTTTAGCATAATCTACATTAACAGAAGAAAAGCCAATTTTTACCTGAAGATCGGCCGTATTATTGCCTTCAATAAGTATTTTGTGCTCGCCATTTGAAGTAATACTTTTACAATCTGGCACCTGCAAATAATAATAAATCCGGTAAATCCCCCTGCTACATGTAGTTTTTGTATCAATCCAGCCGCTAATTGCATCTTCTGAAACGTTGTGTTCCTCAGCGACAAAACGCCCCGATAAAGCGTATGATAAATCGATAAGCAGCCCATTATTCTTTTCCGGAAAATGATACTTGTGAATACCATAATTATGCAAAACACTTAATTGTGTGCTAATCCCGTTTGTAAAGTTTACCTCGTAATAACCGGGTTCAGCATGTTGATTTTCTTTGGTTAGTTCTGTTTGTTCGTTGCCATTTAAAATGGGCTTGATAAGAATATTTCCACCTGAACCGGTACACCCAACACCTTCGAGGTGGGTATGTACAAAACCACGAAATTCTTTTGCATAATATTCATAACCGGTATGTGTATGCGGATTGGTAACCGGGCCAATACTCAACATGCTAAACGGATATGAAGCTGATGGAGACATCTGTCCGTGATCTCCGGAAGATCCTAAAAACACATTGACTGATTGAGTTACATCTTCATTTTGTTGTGATACCTGTTTGGTATTGGCAGATAAACTGCAACCAACAAGTGCAGCAAATAAACCTGTTACGAATAAAATAGCACTAAATTGCTTCATGGTTTTGTACATCCTTATTATAATCTGTATTAATTCTGAATTCCCCAGTTCCGGTTAGCTTTTGGCCCCATTTTCAAAACCAGTTTTCCACCGCTTTCAATGTCCTGGTGGGTAATCCATAATGTATCTAATTCTTCGCCGTTTAACGTAGCCGACTGAATATATTTGTTTTCGTCTGACGCACCTTCTGCGACAATTTCGAATACATTTCCGTTCTCTAAATTAATTTTTGTGTCTTTAAACATTGGGCTACCTATAGTGTAAGTAGGTACGCCGGGCGTAACCGGATAAAATCCCATTGCCGAAAAAACAACAAAAGCCGACATTCCGCCACCGTCTTCATCTCCGGGAACTCCCATTAAATCATTACGGAACCATTCTTTAATTAATTTTCGGATCAGTTTCTGAGTTTTCCATGGCTGACCGGCATAATTGTACAAATACGGAATATGCAACGAAGGCTCGTTAGCCATTGTAAACTGCCCTACATTTCCGGTTTGATCGGGTAGCTGAGCATAAAAACCATACTTACTACGTCCCAGTGATTCGGTAAATGTCCGGTCTAGCTCTTTTACAAATTGCTTGTCACCTCCCATTAACTCAATCAAATCCGGGATATTATGCTGAACATCCCAACGATAAGTCCAACCATTATTTTCGCCGTAATAGTCTCTTGCTCCCATTCCTCCCGAGAATTTATAATCAAAAGGTTCAATGAAATTCCCGTCTTTATCTTTCGGGTGAAAGAACTTTGTTTTTTCGTTGAAGAGGTTACGGTAATTATAAGAAGCACCTTTAAAATAAGCAGCGTCTTCTTTTTTACCCAATTCTTCGGCAATTTGCGATAAGCACCATTCGTCGTAAGAAGTGCCTAAGGTTACAGCAACCGGCTGGCGTTTTTCTCCCGAGCTAACCTCCGGAATTGTTTCTTTTTCGCCTGGGTATAAAGCGGGAATATAGCCATGTTCTTTATAAAAATCGTCCAGCTCGCCGGCAGGTTTTCCCGACCAGGGAGCTAAAGTTTTTTCGGTTATTGCGCCTTTACATGCTTCGTAAGCTTCTTCCAAACTGAAGTCGCGGATTCCTTTTCGGTAACCGTCGATAACGGTAGCTACGCCATGATTTGAATTCATGCGGCGGCTATCGCCTGTAATTTCGGGGAAAGTTGGCCACCAAAAATGATCCATCTGCTCCGACATTCTTACAAACGAATGTAGAATATCTCCCTCTTTCTTTTTATCAACTAATACCCGTAGCGGATGATGCGCACGGTACGAATCCCAAATCCAATCGTCGGTATAAAACGGACGACCTTCGTCGTTATGTACTTGCTTATCAAAAGCACTGTAATACCTTCCATCTTCTGAAATGCAAACAGGTCGCTCATAACAACGGTACAACGAGGTATAAAAAACAGTTTGGTCGTTAATAGTTCCGCCTTCAATCTCTATTTTGCCTAAAGCTTTATTCCAAATATCACGGCCTGCATCCTGAAGTTCAGCAACAGATTTTCCGGCTACTTCACGCTCCATATTCGCTTTTGCCTGCGCTTCATCGATAAATGAAATGCCGTAATGAATATTTAGCTTTTTTGTTTCTTTCGGATAATTCAAAACGAGGCAGGCATTTCTGCCTTCCATAGTTGCCGATTCTGTTAGTTTTCCGTTTTCCAACTTTGAAACGCCGACAGGTTGCTCACCGGGCACCAAATAGATATACACCTTTGTATGATTGGCAATCCACTGATAACCACTCAAGGCTTTACCGTCCCAGTTTAAGGCACCATTTCCCGAGTTTAAAATTAAATACGATGGTGCATCTTTTTCGAATTCAATTTGGTAAGCTGCCGATTGATGCGACAAACCATAATCCACCTGAATTTGCTGTTCATCCAAGTAAACAGCGTACGAATAAGGTGTCAGCTTTTCCTGATCGTAACTGTACTTTATAACCGGACGCAACTGATTTTCGGCTCCCTGAAACGGACTTAAACGAAAGGCCGAACTTCCGCGATGGCTGGTTACCACCAAAGGTAAGGCATGTAATTCAACACTAGTAAAATCGCCACGCTCGGGGTAAACCCGCAACATACTGTTGGGCAAATGGATAGTAGGGAATGTTGGAACCAAAAGATGGCTTATATTTCCCATATAAGGATTTACAAAATCTACGGGTTGTTTTGCTCTTTCACTGCTGATGGCTTCACTTTTTACACACGAAAAAGAAAAAGCTGCAATGCTTATAAGCAATGCTTTTTTTAAAATAGGTATCATTGGTTTCAATTTAAATTTGTAAAGGAAGCTGCAAACGCTATTTCTGAGTAGCCGCAATTACCCCGCGAATGTAGCCAATCGACTCTGCAATTCCCAAAAACGGATTGTCCATGTTACGTTCGTGCTCTAAACTAATCATTCCATCGTACTTTACTTTGCGGAGCATCTTAACCACACCCGGAATATCAATAATTCCACGGCCAACTTCAACCGAATAGCCTTTGCCAGTGTTGCCTGTTACATCTTTTAAATGCACATCGAAAATACGCGAATGATATTTTTTAATGTCTTTAACAACATCGTTTCCATAGCGTGTATCGTGGCCAATGTCCAAACACATTCCAATTCTCGGATCCAAATCTTTTACATGATCCCATACATCTTTAGCATCCGGAAATTTGTCAATGTCAGGACCGTGCAAGTGAATGGCAATATTGAAACCATACTCTTTCACTTTTTTATCGACATAAGGCAACAAGTCGTATTCGGGCACAGCAACAATAAGCTTAACCCCTACTTTCTCTGCATATTCAAAAGCACGGTCAATTTCTTTTTCGGATTTCATGTAAATGGGACCAACTGCATAGCCTTTAATTCCATTGTCCTTCAGCTTTTTCATAAATGCATCTATTTCATTCTGAGTACTGTTTAGCGGCAAATGAAAATCTTTTATACAAAGATTGTGTACATCGGTACGTTTCATTGTTGCTATAGTTTTATCAATATCAAAATGGACAAATGTATAACCCGCCATTGCAATGTCAAACAATTCCTGCGTTTCGGGTGCCGGCTGCGGAGCCGGACGTTTTTCAGCCTTTACTACACTACTTGCAAATACTGCTATAATTAAAAATAATACTAACTTTTTCATCTACTTATAATTTTATATTGAAATTAGACAGAACATGTCACTCGTTTCTGTTTCTACAATGTTTCTTTTATTGCTTTCTCAATAATTGGTTGCATTACATCATAACCTGCGGCGGTGGGATGCACCCCGTCTTTTGTTAGCGCTTTCTTCATCCCGTTTTTGTCGTTCGCCATTGCTGAGAAATAATCGACATAAGTAACGTTTGCCTCTTTGGCATATTCCTTTATCATTTTGTTTAATTCCGGGATTTTTATGTTTGGCTCTTTGCCTGGCCTCCACGGATAATCATAGGCGGGTAGTACAGAACAGAGCAAAACTTTAATGTTGTTACTTCTCGCAATTTCAGTCATCGATTTAAGGTTATCCAAAATCATTTTAAGTGATGACGGCCCTTTGTTTCCGGCAATATCATTTGTTCCGGCAAGAATAACTACTGCAGCAGGGTTAAGGTCAACCACATCAGAACGAAAACGGAGTAACATTTGAGGAGTTACCTGACCGCTAATACCTCGATTTACAAAGTGTCCGGCAAAATAATCAGGATAAGTATTAATCCACCCCTCGGTAATGGAATTTCCCATAAATACAACCCGTTCAGGATCGTTTGCCTGTTCTATTAATTTCTGATTCGCTTCTTTAAAACGGCCAAGATTTGGCCAATCCTGCGCACGAACTGATGTTCCAAAAAACAAGGTTAAACTTAAAATGCATAATAATGTTTTCATCTTTCACAATTTTTATTTTTTCGAGAAAATACAAAACTCGCATCTTTTCACTTATTTTCTAATTGATGCGAGTTCTATTTTTATGCTAAATTTAATGATTGCAAAATCAATACTCCAATTAGTGCTGTACTATTTCTTTAATCACGAACTTTTCCTTTAATCGAATATCCTTTGAACTACTTCCAACCAGCACCTCAAAATCACCAGGCTCAACTGTCCAATTCATATTCTTATCCAATATTTGGAGGTCATCTGGTTTTATGTTAAAATGAACCGTTTTTGTTTCTCCCGGCTCTAACGAAATACGATCAAACCCACGCAATTGCATGACATAACTAATTACGCTACTTACTTTATCTTTTACGTAAAGTTGCACAACTTCATCACCTTCTCGATCGCCAACATTTTTAATGTCAACCGAGACTTCAATATTGCCCTGTGCATACTGTTCCTTTGGAGAAACACTTAAGTTACTGTATTCGAAATTGGTGTAGCTTAAACCGTAACCAAAAGGATACAAAGCACCAACAACCTGTGTGTTTCCGTAACCATTAGGACCGGAAGTTGACTGCCCACTCTGAGACCCCGGTTTATAGGGAAAATTAAGCTGAATCTGCCCTAAACTTTTGGGAAAAGTAATTGGAAGTTTACCTCCCGGATTATAATCTCCGAATATTGTTTCGGCAATTGCCTGCCCTCCTTTGGCATTTGGAAACCATGCTTCCAAAATTGATGGGATGTATCGATCGGCCCAATTTATGGTGAGCGGCTGTCCGTTAATCAATATTAAAACAATCGGTTTGCCGGTTTCTTTTAATGCCATTAACAAATCGCGCTGTCTTCCGGGCAAATCAAGTCCTGTTCTGGATTTACTTTCACCGCAACGCTTTTCATCTTCACCCAAAACGGCAATAATAACATCTGATTTTTCAGCTTTTTCTATTGCTTTCTGAATACTTTGCTTCTCATCATCAGTCAAGGGAGTTGGAATAATCTCACTTTCAGGCCAATTGGCGTTAACAACTTCGCAGCCTTTTTCAAAATCGACATTAGCCTGGTTTCCAACATAATTTTCTATCCCTTCTAAAACATTGGTGATATCCAGGTTTTGTGGACCATAGCGACTAACATAAGCCGATTCGTCGATGGCAAGAGGCCCGGTAACTAAAATATTGTTAAGTTTTGTGATATCAAGAGGCAAAAGCTTTTCGTCATTCTTCAGCAAAACAAGCGATTCGTGCGCCATTTTTAAAACAAAATCATCGGTATTTACCGCAACTACTTTATCCGCCATTTTCGGATTTTCCACATAAGGACTATCAAATAATCCCATCTCGAATTTAACCCGTAAAACATCAGTAACGTTACGGTCGAGTGTTTCCATCGACAGTTTACCTTCTTTTACCAATTCGCGTAAAGGCTGGATATACTTTTCCGGAGCAGAAAAATCTGTTCTTACATTTAATCCTGCTTCAGCAACTTGCCTTACTGCGTCTTTATTATCAACAGCTACATGGTGTTTGTCATAAACCTGCTCTACTGCATAACTGTCAGAAACCACGTATCCGCGGAAGCCAAATTCTCCACGAAGCAGCTCGGTAAGAAAATAATGACTGGCTGAAACAGGTACTCCGTCCCAATCATTATAACTGCTCATTACGCCAAGTGGGCGACAGTCTTTTATAACCTCTTTAAAAGGATACAAAAACAACTGATGCATTTCGCGCGGTGCAACATGCGGATCTGTTCGTGCATTTCCATCGCGCCCGCCTTTGGGCACGCTATAAACTGCAAAATGTTTTAACGTAGAAACCACTCCCTGCGATTGGATTCCATTCACCATTTGTTTGCCCAATTCGGCAACTAAATATGGATCTTCGCCGTAACATTCCAACACCCGCCCCCAACGTTGATCGCGGGCAACATCTAGTATTGGAGCATAAACATTGGTATAACCTAACACTTTGGCTTCGCGGCCTACAATTTCGCCAGCTTGGTTCACTAAATCCTTATTCCAGGTACTTCCGATTGAAATTGGTGCCGGAAGCGGAGTTGCCCTGTCATGGGTTAATCCGTGAATCCCTTCGTTGGTAAAATCAACAGGGATACCCAAGCGGGTTTCTTCAATAAACCATTTTTGTATCGTATTAATTGCTTCAGCATGTTTGCTAAATGGATAGGAATATTGTGTACGCCTTAACCCATTCAATTCTTCGTCGATATTAGCAATACCATCTTTCCATATCTCATTTTTCCATCCGGGCGTTGGCATTTCATCTTTTAAATATCTTTTGTAGCCATAAAGCGTAGCGCATTGACAAGTTTTTTCCTCCAGTGTCATCTGCGACAACAGATCAGCTACCCGAGCATCAATAGGTTGATTGGTATCTTCATAGATATCTTTCTTCCCATTCTTGTTAAAGTCAATCCATCCTTTCTTATAAATACCACTTTTCTGTGCTCTGGTAATAGTTGAAAAAAATAGCAAACACATTAACAATAACAGTGTGTTTCTCTGAATCCTATTATACATATCTATTATTTAACTAATTAATAAACGACTTTACAACGTTGACTTAGGCCGATCTTCACTTGAGGAACCAAAATTATAATTTGGGGTATTACCCATAACAAATTTCAGAGCTCCTCCAGCCACAATATCCTGATGTGTTATATAACTTTTCGAGTATTCTTTGCCATTCAACTCAACCGACTGGATGTAAACATTTTCTTTGCTGTTGTTTTCTGCCTGAATTGTAAAAGTTTTCCCTTCGGGAAGATTTATTTTGGCCTCGTCGAACAATGGACTTCCAAACACATAAACACCATTTGATGGATTTACCGGATAAAATCCCAACGAAGACATTACATACCACGCCGACATTTGTCCGCAATCTTCGTTTCCGATTAAGCCATCAGGCTCGTTGGTGTAAAACTCATCAAGAATATAGCGAATTTTCTCAGCGGTTTTCCATTGCTGTCCGGCAAAAGCATAAAGGTAAGCCATGTGGTGGCAAGGTTCATTTCCCTGAGCGTACATTCCGATTAACCCTGTAATATCCATAGAAGCATGTTCGCCCATGTCTCCGGTAATTGTAAATAAAGAGTCAAGCTTATCAATGAATTTATCGTCGCCGCCAAACAATTCTATCAGTCCTTCCGGATCTTGAGGGACCAAAAAGGTATATTGCCAACCATTTCCTTCTGAGAAATCGCCCACCATATGAATCGACTCCATCGGATCGTAAGGTGTTGCCCATGAACCATCAGCAGAGCGGGGATGAACAAAACCGGTATTTTTATTAAAGTAACTTTTATAAGATTCTGATCTTTCAAAGAAATATTCGAAGTCTTCTTCTTTACCAAGCCCTTTTGCCATTTGTGCTACACTTCGGTCGTCTATCGCATTTTCCAATGCTACAGAAGTTGCTTCACGAGCCGTCTCTCTGGGAATAAATCCGTATTCCATTAGAGGAGCAATACCACGCTGAGATTGAAAAGTTCCTGATGCTTTTAGTGCCTCAAAAGCCAGTTCTTCATCAAAACCATCAAAGCCTTTTTGCCAGGCATCAACAACTACCGGAGCAGCACTGTATCCCAACATCGCGTTGGTTTCATTTCCCATAAGGTGCCATTGCGGCAATTTGCCCTGCTGTTGATATATCGCCAACATTGAATTTATAAAATCGTTTACCCTTTCCGGCTGAACAATGGTCAACAACTCATGCTGCGTGCGATATGTATCCCACAACGAAAACACCGAATAGTTCTGAAATCCCGGGTTATCGTATACTTCTTTATCTGTGCCACGGTAACTTCCATCGGCATCGTTAAACAATACCGGGGCGAAAAACGAGTGAAACATGGCAGTATAAAAAATCTCTTTTAATTCCGGATCTGTTGTTTCAATCTCGATCTTTGAAAGTTCATGATTCCATTTTTCCTCTGCCTGTTCAGCTATTTGGTTGAAATCCCATCCGGATGCTTCAGCATTTATATTAGCCAGTGCATTTTCTGAGCTTACCGGCGAAATGCCTACTTTAAAAATCACTTCTTTGGGGCTACCGGCAAATGAGATTACGCCTTTTGCTCCCTTGGCTTTTATAACATTTTCTCCGGCCGGAGTAGTATTGTCGAACACCTCAAGTTTCTCAATTTCCTGATTACTTTTCAGTGTAAACCAAATGCGCTGGTCTTTTGCCCAGCCTCTTGAAAAACGATACCCTTCAATAGTATATGCATCTACCTTTTTCAGATAAGTATCAGTAGATTTATCGCCATTTCCTTCTTTTAAATCAATAATAACATGGTTATCATTTTCTGTTGGAAAAGTATATTTATGGACACCTATTCTTTCGGTGGCGGTTAATTCTGCTTTCACATTATATTTATCGAGCAGAACCGAATAATATCCCGGTTTTACGACCTCGTTATCGTGGCTGAAATAAGAAGCGTAAGCATCGCTTATGTCGTGTTGCTTTCCGCGGTTTAAACTCACATCTCCATTTACAGGCATTATCAGGATATCTCCCAAATCAGAACCGCCGGTTCCGCTAAGGTGGGTGTGAGTAAAGCCAATTACGATACTATCCGAATAATGATATCCTGAACACCAGTCCCAACCTTTAAAAATATTGCTTGGCCCTAACTGTACGCCTCCAAAAGGTACATTTGCTCCCACAAAAACATGTCCGTGTCCCCCGGATCCGATAATAGGATCAACGTGTTTAGCCAAACTGTCTGTGGTTTTTTCCGGTTGAGTACACATGCAAAACGCGGGCAATAAAAACATTAGCAATACAAATTCCTTTAATCTCTCTTTTCTCATTCTATATATTTAGTTGATTTAAGCTTCTGAACAGGTTAAATTGTAATTCTTATAAAAGGCTAAAACGCAGTATTTACTGCGAAAAACAGAACTTCCTGTTATGCAAATTGCACTCCAGGAAGTTCTTTAAAACCTATGCTATCCAAATGGTATTTAATTATACCTCATGATTAATTTTTACTCATAACCAGGATTCTGTTCTAACACAGCTCCTGTGTTTAAATCGATTTCCGTTTGTGGAATAGGCCACAAATTTTGATAATCCTGAATGCTCAATCCAGGATTTCCAGGGTTGTTATTGTACTCACGTACACGCTCAACCAGTTTTCCTAAACGCATGAGCGTTAACATACGCCATTCTTCGGTATATAACTCACGTGCTCTTTCATCAAGAATATAATCGATAGTTACATCGCCTGCCGATACAGGTGTAGCATTTGATCTTTCTCTTATTTCATTAATATCATCTGCAGCATCGCCAGGTTGGTTTAATCCCAAATATGCTTCGGCTCTAATCAAATATGTTTCTGCTAAACGAACAGCATACACATCTTTGTGGTTAACACCACCTCCTGCTCTCGACAAATCGGTGTAATGATCGTTGGGAGCTGCAGCTTTCATGAAATAAGGATAAATGTATTGGTTGGTATCTTTAAAAGCACTTGAGCGAGACTCATACAGGCTCCAGTCAATCTCCATACCATCGTATGCAGAGCTTGGATTATCGAAGTAGAAATGTCTTTTAATACAGGCTTCTGAATTTCGGTAATCATTATCCCAGTCGCTTCCCCAAATTTTGTAAGCCGTATAATTTGTAGGCCTTGTCCAGGCTACAGGGCGGCCTAAAGTGTCGCTGTATCCGGTGTATGAACCATCATAAAAGTCTCCACGGAAAGCTTTAAATCCATCGGGAGTATTACCCATTCTGTAGTAAGCACATCCAAAACCTCTCTCGCCGGCATAAAAACCGCCACCAGTTACATCCGGATCATTCTGAATAACCCAGATTGCTTCTTTATTGCTTGAGAGGTTATGGTTTTCTTTGGTAAACAAATCGAAATACACATTTTCGGTTCCAAACAAATTAGGTTGCGAGCCAAAACGTTCTCTCATTAAATCGTAACCATAATCATCAATTACATGTGTTGCAGCATCAACAGCAGGTTGATATTTGCCTTGTGCAAGGTAAGTTTCGCTTAACATGTGCCATGCTGCTCCTTGTGTTAATCGTCCAGCAGCAGCTTCTTGTCCGTTTACCGGCAGCTTTTCGGCTGCAAAAGCAAAATCCTGCTCCATCAATTCATATATGTCAGCCTTGGGTGCTCTTACAAAATCAGTTTTAGGAGTAACAATTGGTTCTGTTACAAGTGGCACATCGCCATACAATGTAACCAGAATACGATAACTGAATGCGCGGAAAAAACGAGCTTCTGCCAGATACTTATTCTTCCGATCCTCATTGTTCCACTCCAGGCTCTCGATACCGGCAATAACTGTATTTGATTGATAAACCAAATCGAAAGCTTTTGTCCAAAACCGATTTGGCAAATCGCTGGTTGGCGTAATATCAGTATCCCAGTTACTCATATAACCTCCGGCAGGGTCTTCACCAAAATAAGCTAAGTCGGTTCCCAAAGCAACAAAAACGAACATATATTTTTGGTTTATTGCCGAATACCAATCACGACCAAAACTGTACAAACCAACAATACCCATTTCAACATCTTCCGGTGAATTAAAGGCATTTGTTGTAGAAATAAAATCAAGAGGGGTTTCATTAAGGACATCTTCGTTACAAGAGTTCATCCCCAGCAGCAAGAGCACCAAAAAGATACCAGTGCTTATATATTTTTGTATTGAATTCTTCTTTTTCATTTTATTGTTTTTAAAATATTAATAACTGATTGTTTGATAATTACAATTAGTATTTTGATTAAAAACTAATATTTACACCAGCAACAACACTTCTCATCATCGGGCTTCCTGTTTCAGGATCCCAACCCGACCAGTCTGTCCAGGTATAAAGGTTTTTTCCGCTTACATATACTTTCAGGTTATCAACTCTCAGTGCAGACAACAGGCTCTTATCAAAAGTATATCCAAACGAAACATCTTGCAGGCGTACAAAACTTTTACTTTGGTAAACTCCCGGATTTCTTTTTGGGTTGTAATAGATACCCGGTGCATTATTCACCGGACGATCGGGACGCCAGTAATCGCGGATAGCGGTTCTGTTTAAACGATAAGCATCGTCGGTAGCTCCGGCAACTACAGCACCAGAATTGCCTCCGAGGTAATAATTGTTACCACCCTGAATAGAATTTAAGAAGAAGCTAAATGTAAAATTCTTGTAGGTTAAAATATTATTCATACTGATACGGTAGTTCGGATCAGTGGTACCAAGTATTTTACGGTCTTTTTCAGCGGTAATTTCTCCATCGTCGCTTAAATCACGCACTTTAAACTGGCCGGGGTAGTAACCTTCCATTATTGTTCCGTTAAACAGGTCTTCTTCTTGCCAAACACCATCATTTACATAGCCGTAAATTGTACTAATTGGCTCGCCCACAAACCAGCTGTTTCCAAGGTCTTCAGTAACATCATCATACAGCTTGGTAATTTTATTTCGTACCAAAGAGAACGCAAAAGCAGTCTTCCATTTAAAGTCGCGGGTTCTGATATTCTCGGTCACCAAACTTGCTTCGACACCATTGTTTTCAATTCCTCCAATATTTGTCCAAACACTAGAGTTACCGGTTGTTCTAGGAATCGATCGTTGTACCAGAACGTTTGTTGTTTTTGCATTGTAAGCGTCAATTGCACCTGAAATACGATTATCAAATAAATTAAAATCAACACCAATGTTGAAAGAAGCTGTTTTTTCCCAACCTAAGTCGGCATTTCCTAAAGAGTAGGCATAAAGTCCAACTGCAGTAGATCCATCAAAAACTGTAGATACACTTCCCATCTTCGACTGGCTGGCATAACGACCAATTCCCTGGTTTCCGTTAACACCATACGATAAACGAAGTTTTAAGAAATCCATCCAGTCCAGTTTATCCATAAACGATTCTTCCGAGATTACCCATCCAAGAGAAAGTGAAGGAAAGTTTCCGAATTTTTTGTTGTCGCCAAATCCCGAGAACCCATCTCTACGGATAGTGGCTGTAAGTAAATAACGGTTGTTAAAGCTATAGTTTACACGCCCCATGTAAGAGATTGTATTTTCTTCATAAGCCGAAGTAGATACCTCTTGATTTTCGCCAAGTTCCAAGGCATTATATCCCAAAATCTCATTGGCAAAACCATAAGCATACAAATACGATCCGTCTCCTGAAACATTTTCGCGACTGTATAAGTAATTGATATTCAATCTGTGTTTATCAGCAAAAGTTCGGTTATAGGTAAAAAGGCTGTTTAATAACCAAGTTCTTTGATTGGAGTTGTCGACATAACCAGAGCCATCGGTTTTAGATCCATTAGCCATTGATGTTGGGTAGTAACGCGATGTTTTATCAAAATCGTAGGTTTTCGAATAATTGGCTTCGTATTTTAATCCTTTTACCCAAGGTACTTCAATTTTTCCTTTTAATACCAAACTAAAATAGTCTCTTGGCGAATTATCGTCTGCCAACAGGTTACCAAGTGGATGGTAGTTGTACGATTCTCCGGCAATGTAAACCGGGTAATTTCCGTTTTCATCATACATATTTCCGAGAGGGCTTGCCTGCAAAGCATATCCGGCCGAAGCACTTAGGCCCGAATAATCGCGATGAGAAAAAGTTGGATCGAAACCCAGTGTTAACCAGTCGGCAATTTCGCTCTCGAAACGACCGTTAAAAGTTAAACGTTCGTAGTTATCATTCACTAAAATCCCTTCCTGATCTAAATACGAAGTTGACAAGTAATAATTTGTACGATCCGTTTTCCCAGAAACACTTAAACTGTACGACTGAATTGGTGCAGTTTGAAAAACTTCATCGACCCAATCAACCTCTTTACCTGCCAGGTAGTTAAGCTGTTCCTCTTCTGTTCTCAAATACGATGCGACCAAATCTCTATCGGTTACATCCGGACGTACCGGACGTCCTTCGGCACTGGTAGGGTTGGTTTTGTACCAGTCATACAAGTCCTGCTGATAATAGTAATCAACCAGGCGAACGGCATACTGCTCTGCATTCATTACATTCGTACGTTCGGTGTTTGATAATCCCTGAACACCATAGTAGGCATTGAACGTAAACTTAGGTTTTCCCGAAGTTCCTTTTTTTGATGTAACAACCAACACCCCGTTAGCCGATCGTGATCCGTAAACAGCAGCAGCACTGGCATCTTTTAAAATATCAACCGATTGAATATCGTTGACATTTAAATCGTTTATACTTCCGTTGTAGATAATACCATCTAAAACAATAAGCGGCTGGTCGCTGGCCGACAAAGATGTTCTTCCCCTGATAGAAAAAGAACCGGCATCGCCCGCACTTGATCCGCCTGAAGCATTTAAACCCGGAGAATAACCTTGTAAAGCCTGCACCAAACTTGTATTTGCGGCTTGCTCTTTTCCGTCCATCTCCATGCGCACAATTGAACCTGTAAGGTCTTTCTTCTTTTGGGTACCATAACCAATAGCAACCACCTCGTCTAAGCCAATTGTTTCATTTTCCAGTTGCACATCAATAGTTGTTTTTCCTGCAACTTCTACTTCCTGGTTTTTCATCCCAACAAAAGAAAAAACCAAAGTAGCATTCTCTGGCACGCCTGCTAATGTGTACTGTCCATCAACATTAGTAGTGGTTCCAACGGTTGTTCCCTTTACCAAAATTGTAACTCCCGGAAGAGTTAGTCCGTTTGTTTCTGTAACCTCTCCTGTCACCGTCAGAACATTTGCCACATCCTGAGCATTAACATTCTCTAAAAAAGAAAACGAGCAGAAAAAAATAAAAAGGAAAAACGTTGCTGTCTTTCGCAATACTTTAATTCGTTTAATGTGATTCATTTTATAATATTTAAATAGTTTTTTGTGAACTTGATGCTCCGCCCCAAAAGGCTTCACTTTCAAATTCTTTTATTTACCATCATGATTGATGTTCGGAAAATGGTGTGCATATACTCAGACAAGAATAAATGAGATATCCGGTTAGATCAGGAGGATTACTCCTCCCGATCATTTAACCGGTTTCCCTTTCTCTATTTTTATGAAAAATCTGTTAGAAATATTTCAGGATTAACGCTCTGTCTGATCCATATTACAAATCGTCTCCATACAGAGAAATTTCTCCAATGTTTACACAGTTTGTATTTTGCCAGTTCGGGAATTTCACCAAAATGCGGATATAGCGCACTTTTTCGCCTATTTGATCAAGGTCGAAAGTAAAGCCTTCGTTCCAGGCATCTTCATCTGCGGAGCTTTTAGTTCCGTACTTGAAGCCGGATGGCTTCTTAATCTCAAAGTCGCCAAGTTTATGCCAGTCTTCCTGCCAATTATAGATTCCAGCCTCAGGTGTAGCTTCTACAAAGTTTTCGGCCTTGCTGTTTGTGTTACTTACAATATCAACATAATTTGCATCGTCTTTACTGAGATAATCTGCCGGATTGTTTTGCACAACGTAAGTGGTTGTATAGTAATTTTGGTACTCTTCCTCCGACGCAAAATCATCTTGAGTTTTTAATTCATCAACTCCCCACACCTCAATAAAGCGTGCACTATGTCCGGTAAAAGCACTGTTATCGGTTCTTGGCCAGATTTTAAACTGATATAATGTTGCTAGTTTTCCCATATCAATCGTAAACTTATTGGGGAACCTAAACTCAATTCCTTCACCAGAAGCGTTAGTATAATCAACGGTATGCAAGATGGTGCCATCTTCACCGCTATTGCGGATACCTCCATCGAAAATTGCAGAAAGAGGTCTTCCGTTGTTTACAGATGTATTATCACCCGGTTTATCACTTGTGCTAAAATTAGCTTTATCGATTTCGCGCTGAAATTTAGGCATCACATATGCAACTTTTGCGGTTGCAAATGTGTCGAGCCCATTTTCAGGCAAATAACAAGAATAGATATGAATTGTATCGCCGGTTGACAATCCACTCACATAAGATTTGTTGTCTTCATTAGGAACTTGCTGTTTAACGATATTCCCGTCTTTCTCGAACTCCACAACAGAATAAATCAATTCTTTATTGTTTACTTTATTCCATTTAATCTCCATTTCAGAGGTTTCGAGTTTTGCAATCTCGTCAACGCCCCTTTTCCGAATGTTTTCAGTATAAAGGTCGCCTAAAACAGAAGCGGTAATTTCGCTCGACATTGAGATATTACCTTGCTCATCTTGCATTTCAAATTCAAAAACATAATCGTTTTCTTCCATGTTTTCGATTATTGTTTCGTCCCAAAGCTTACCCGTTGAATCAGCTATTGCATTCAAGGGAACTTCCACACTCTTCTCGCGTTCGTCCCAGTAAATAACAGTTTTGGTTGTTCTGGGATCGTTACCAATACGCCAACGAAACTTAATCCGATAATTCCCAGGATAAGCAATCATCGAATCTACTTTGCCTATGTATACAGTTTCGCCATCCTCCAGATATTTTTCATGCAAATAATTCTGATCCTCGCAAGAAAAAATAAACAAGGACAAAACAATTATAACTGCTGATAGAAAATATCCTTTATTTCTATATGAATATTTCAATTGTGTATTTTTCATCTTGTAATTTTTTGATTGTAACTATTCATTACCAGCACCTCTTGCATCGCCAAAAACGGCTATTTCGGCTGCGTGCAATGCTGTTGTTTTAGCCCATGTTTCTTTAACTACAAATCTTAAATAGCGAATATTTGTAGCATTTTCTTTAAAATCGAAGTTGAAACCGGCTCTGGAAGCCGCCAAATCTTCTTCTGTATTTGTACCAACTCTACTTCCTGAAGGCTTTATAACTTCGCACTCAGATATTAATTTCCAGTCTTGCTTCCACTGATCAATGTCGGCATAATACTCATCATCAATTTCGTGTGTTAACGAATCTGTTCCATACACATCGAATAACCTCAAATTGTGCTGACTATAGGCATAATCATAACGTTCCCATAAAACAAACCTGGAAAGATCTCCTATTACACCAAGATCGATAGTGAAAAACTGAGGAACAGAATAGCCTGCAGCAGGATCGGTATGCCAGATTACATCTGTTGTTCCATCCCATAAATTTGAAACAGGACGATTACTCCTGGTTGAAATATTATCTCCGAGCAAGTGTCCGTCAGCAAAAAACTCTTTGTCGAACTCTTCTTCAAACCAAGGAGAGATTTCAGCTTTCACCGTGTCCGATTTATTCTCATACTTATCCACCAGACTTAAAGCGAATAAACGTTTATCGGTTGTAAAACCATGTAAACTTTTAGTACCGTGTGCCGCTGATGTGTAATAAATATCCTGCAATTCCAGCTCGCCTTCGTCGTTTGCTGCAAGGAAAGAGATTCCCACAAGAACTTCTGCAGGGTTTTCCCAACTTATTCTGGCCCCACCATAGGTAGGAGTTACTACAAACGATTCCAAAACTGCTTTCATTGGCGAAGGCAGCGGGATAAAACTAGCCGTGTATGGTTCTGATGTGTTTTCGCTGTGATCAACTACATACAACGACACTTGCAATTCAGTAGTATCGCTTAATCCTTCAATTTTCAGGCTCGAATTATAAACCGATGAATTTATAGAATGCTCCTTATCATCATATACATATTCGCAACGAACGTAAGAGATGTCTTCTTCTTTTGGTAAGTCATAGGTTACGAGGCCGCCTCCATATTCCGGAGTTATCAAAACATTAGAAAGCCCGGATGGTGCGATATTATCGGTAGGCACCTGTCCTACAGGAGCTTCGTCGCACGAAGTAGTGCTGATAACAATGAGGCCCAACAGAAGAACTGCGATACCTACATTCTTTATATTATTAAAATATGCTTTATTCATTTGTTTGTTGTTTTAAATAATAAACATTTAAAAAGCAATGTGCATTGCTAATTAGTATGATTACCATCCCGGGTTTTGAACGAGGTTACTATTCACAGTAAGCGTACTATTCTTAATCGGCCAGAGATAGTTTCGATATGAGAACCCTCTGCTGGTGAGGTAAACAGTTCGTTGATAATAATCTTCGTTTGTTGTTCCCTGGTAGTCCCAACCACGAACTGGTTCATTCATTACATCCATAGCATCCAGCCAACGACGTAAATCGAAAGTGCGTTGCCCTTCAAAAGCTAACTCAATAAGACGCTCACGTTTTATAATTTTTCGCATTCCTTCTTTTGTATTTGGCTCGTTCTGAAATTCTGCCTCTGCCATTTGCCAGGTTTCCCGTACTCCTTTCAACCCAGCACGAGTACGGATTTTGTCAACCATTTCATAAACTTCTTCTGTTGGTGTATCATGAGACTCATTTAGTGCCTCTGCGTACAACAAATACAAATCAGCCAGACGATAAACTGGAATTGAGAAGCGATAAGGACTGGGAGACGGTGATTGTGTTGGGATACGATAACTCACTTGTTTTTTCACAAAGTACCCGGTTGAAATATGAGCTTTTTCGTAAATAAAACCATGCGCTTCTCCACTTTTATTATGAACGATAAAAGGATTGGCTTCATCGTTGTTAATTAGTTCATAAATCCCTCTGTCGAAACCTAAATTGGCATAAAATCTAGGCTCTCTGTAATAATTCAAGTTAGCAGTTACACCTCCTTTTTCTACATAATAATTATGAAAACTTCCGGTATCTTCCCGAATAATAAAACGGTCATCATAATTCCATGTCGGATCTTCGTCTATTGGTAAACCATTACTTGTGTAGAATAATTCAGCCATTTTCATTGTGGCACATATCTCTGAAAGAGAACCTCCTCCATTATCGTAATCATAAAACATTGGAGTACAACGATTCTGAAAATCGTTATTGCTTCTCGTACAGGGCCAAATAATTTCCGGGTTTAAATTAACCCGCTCACTGGCAACACCTCGTAAGGTATATTTTAACGCCGTTGTATCCGACATTTTGTCAAATCCTGGCTCAAATTTGAACAGATCATGGCCAGCAAGCTCGCATGTATCAATCGCATTTTTTATTGCAACAGCTGCTCTTTCCCATCTTGCCTGAATATCGGAACTACTACCATCACCTCCTATTAAGGAAACTCCCCGGCTATCAACAAAACCATCATAATAACTAAACGATCCGTTAAATATCGGACTTGCAGCCCAAACCAAAGCTTTCGCTTTTATGGTTAAAGCAATTGGAATTGTCATACGCCCAGCTTCCTGGCTTAAATCATCAACTTGTAATGGCAAATATTCTATTGCCTCATCAATTGTTCTGGTGATAAAACTAACAACACTGTCAACCGGTTGACGGTACACTTTTACCTGATCGGGATCAGAACTTACTTCAAGATTTTCTTCAATAATTGGTATTGGACCGTATAGTTGCATTAAAAACAAATGGTAATAGGCCTTTAATACTTTTACTTCCGCTTTCCAGGTGTTTCTTTCCCAATCTTGCAAATCAGGTACTTTATCGATATTACTGATAAAAATATTACAATTGCGAATGCTTGTCCAAAGGTTTTTACCACCATGTCCACCATCCCAATAGTTTTGATAAGGAGAAGAACTGTTTTGAAAACCTCTGGCAATATACCCACCATTCGAATTCTTAAACAGCGTTATATCTTCATCCCACCAATAATCGTCACCACCGATATTGCCCGGGTAATTTCCAGCATCGGCGAAATTAGGCAAGCCATTATAACAAGTATAAAAGAACTTTTCTGAATTCACTCTATTCGAAAAAACTGTTTCCATAGTTGCAGTACCATCGGGAACCACATCCAGAAAATCAGAACAATTCGTAAAAACTACACTTGTTCCAATAATAAAGACTAGTGCTTTAATATATTTCTTAAAATTCTTCATCTGATACATTTTTTAAAAATCAATAGTTGCTCCCAGATTAATAACACGCTGTAAAGGATAAGCTAAACCATTTCCTCCCATTTCCGGATCCCATAATTTAAAAGCTGAAAACACGGCCAAATTGCTACCTGATACATAAAGACGGACATTACCTAATCTGCACTTTTCAACAAAGTTTTTAGGAAGCGTGTAGCCTACCTCGGCTGTTTTCAATCGTAAAAAGGCACCGTCGCGCATAAACCATGTATTCCTTTTGTTATTATTATTTATTGTTGACTCTGATAAACGGGGCCACAAGGCGTAAATATCTCTGTTGTCTTCCGACCAGTAACTATCTGCATAAACCTGCAGCATGGCACGGGTTGTTGTAAAACCATCTACTCCGTTTTTAACAAAGGGGGCTGTTGCATTAGGATCAATCCAGAAAGAGGATCTGGCTGAGCCCTGGAAGAAACAAGAAAAGTCAATCTTGCCATAACCTAATGAAAGGCCAAATCCGTAGTTTATTTCAGGAGTTGTTGGAAAGCCAATTGGCACCTGATCTTTTTCATCGATTATCCCATCGTTGTTAATATCCTTGTATTTAATATCTCCAGCCAGATAATCGTCAAATTGCGTTGGTGCGTTTGCCACTTCTTCGTCGTCAATAAACAAACGTTCTGCAACATAACCCCACTGTTGCGATACACTTTGACCGACATGAGACCGCCACGGAGTATCCTTATAGTCGGGTTCCTCAAACACTTTATACTCACTTGTAGCATAAGTAAAGTTCCCTCTCAGGATCATCCACAATTTTGAAGAATATGATTTTGTATAATCGACAGAAAACTCACATCCTCGACCGGCTGACTCACCAATATTTGCACTTGGAGTTACCTCTAAGCCCATTGTAGTTGGTATATCTGAACGGCGTTGTAAAATATTACTACGGTATTCATGAAAGAAATCTGCCTGGATTTCTAACTCATTCCAAAGATTTAGCTCGGCACCTAAGTTTGTTTTACGGCTGATCTCCCAGGTTATATTTGGATCAGAATAGCGATTTATCGAGATTCCGTTACGCGAAAAACCAAAATCGTAACCGGCGGTATAACCCCTGCCGTCATTGTTCATATTAATTTGGGACATGTAGAAAAAGCGGTCTTCCTTACTACCAATCTGGTCGTTACCCACCAATCCGTAAGTTGCTTTTAGCTTTAACTTCGTGATTGTCTTCTTGTACGGCAACATAAAGCTCTCGTTTGATACCATCCATCCCAATCCGGCAGATGGAAAAAATCCCCAACGATGTCCCGAGTCAAAACGCTCTGAACCGTTATACCCAAAATTTGCCTCAACAAAATAGCGATTGTCGTAGCCGTACGTAATACGTCCGGCAAGTCCCATATTTCGGTATGGTAATGAAAGTTGAAGTTCTTCAGATATTCCGTCATGTTTTTCACGCATGGTAAAAACCATTAACCCTGAAATGGAATTCTTTTCTTTTATAACCTTCTTATAGTTAACAGCAGCTTCTACATACATAGTCCCCACCAATTCTCTTGTACCCGGCTTATAGTTCAGGTAATCTGTTCCACCATCGGGATTAAGGTTTGTAAGAATGTAGTCATCGGGATCTGGAGTTTCCGCCACATTGTACCAAAACGGATTATACTGTCTTCTAATCTCTAGCAAAGAATACCGGTTTATATTAAATAAACCTCTAACCGACAATCCCTCTGTTAAAAAATCGAGATCTTGATTTACCTCAAACTGAGCATACATATTTGACCGGTCTTTTGATTTATATCCTTTTACCATTTCGGCATATGGATTCAAATAATTACCGGTGTCATAATTCCCAAAAAGAATATTTTTGGTGTAGATGTTTGCTTCATCCGGCTCGTAATATGGTAAAAAATAAACCGGGCTGGCATTTAGCACTTTTTTGTACAAATCGCTACCACTTACCAATGGACCTTTGTAGGTGTCAAAATCACCATTTAATCGTACGGTAACTTTAGTGGTTTTAGAAAGGTATACGTTCACATTTGAACGTAATGAGTACTTATCTGAATTAATATTATTATCATAATTCTGACGAGAGTCATTCTTTAATATTCCCTTATCATTTGTGTACTTAGCAGCAATGTAATAATTGGCAACTTTACCTCCACCACTAATGTTTAAGTTATAACGTTGATTGAATGTTCCACTTTTAAACAGCATATCATCCCAATCAACCTGCGGATACCTAAGTGGATCAAGACCTCTCTCGGTATAATCGATCTTCTTCTTACTATAAGGTAAAAGTATATCTCCTCTAGTTACTACTGCTTCGTTATGCAGCTTCATAAATTCTATTGGATCAACAAAATCCAATTTTTCTGTTGGTTGAGAATAGGCTCTTTCCATTCTGAAGGAAATCTTGGCTTTTCCTTCCCGCCCTTCTTTAGTGGTTACCAAAATAACACCATTAGCACCACGTGCACCATAAAGAGCTGTAGCGTTGGCATCCTTCATAATCGAGAAACTACCGATATCATCGGGTGTTAAACGAGAAAGCTCTCCAGTACTCATTTCAACACCATCAATCAGAATAAGCGGATCTTTTTTACCTGTACCAAAGGTTGTTACACCTCTGATAAAGAACTGGGCATTATCCATATCCGGTTCACCTGTTGTCTGGTACGAAATCATACCGGCAATACGTCCGGCAAAAGCAGTAGTAAGGTTACTGGCCGGAATTTTTAAGTCTTTTGGAGAAATGGTTGAAATAGAAGAAATTACACTCTCCTTCTTTTGTTTTCCGAAGGCAACTACTGTTACCTCGTCTAACTCATCCAGTTTATCCTGCAATGTAACTACCAGGTTCTTCTGTCCGGTGTACTTTACTTCCTCTTTTTCCATTCCAATAAATGAAAAAACGAGTTTATCTCCGACTTTTGCTTCAATGGTAAAATAACCATTTGCATCGGAAATAGCACCTCCTAAAGTACCTTCAATAATTACGTTCGCCCCCGGAAGTGGGTCGCCATCTTTATCTACAATCCGTCCTTTAACGGTTTCGGGTTGTAGACTCTCTGTTTTTTCCGAAATTGAATTTCGAATGGGATTACCGGACTTCTTGATCCAGTTGTTTCCCGCAAATACATCAATGTGAATTAAAAAGATAAGGGAAAAGATTCCGATAGCTTTTAATACAAACAAACACGTTGATTGTATCTTCACATAAGAACAATACGGTCTGACTTTTTTCATAAAAAATTTAATTTGAGTTTAATTAAGGATCTCTACAACAGCGGCGATTATACCACTGAAGAGCATTTATTTAATTTTGAATAGAATGTTTATCGTGTTTTAAATTGAATCTCGGCTCCGCTTTGTAGTTCTTCCCAATCCAACCATAGGAAATTGTGTTTCTTCTGGTTAACCTGTAGTCTTCGAATCCTGGAAGCATCTTTTGAACCTCCGGAAATGCTCAATTTTCCTTCGGGAAGTTCTATTGAAATATCTGAAAAGCGTGGAATATTAACCGAAAAACCACCAACTCCGGGTACCATCGGATACAAGCCTACTGATGCAAATACATACCACGCTCCCATTGTTCCCAAATCATCATTACCTGGTAATCCGGCAGGGCTACTATCATACATTTTGTTGAAGATTCGCTGAATTACTTTGTTTGTTTTCTCAGGGGAATCCGTCCAGTTGTAAATCCAGGGAACCTGGAAATCGGGTTCGTTTCCGGCAGCAAACCAGTCTTCGTCATATGAGGCATCTAACCGTTCGAAAAGTGTATCAAGGCGTGCTTCTGCCACATTTTTTCCGCCGATAGTATCGATCAAGGTTTCCAAATCGTAGGGAACCATCCAGAAATAGTTTTTATAAGTTGCTTCGCGCCAGTCGTGGTTAATATTTTTCCATTTTCCGTTTTCGTGACGCGAGCAAAGCCAATTTAATTGTGGGTTATATAAATTCTTCCAATTGTTTGATTTTTGTGTAAAGAAGGAAGCCTCTTTCTCGTCTTTCAAAGCCTGAAGTGCAAATTGTCCAATTGCATAATCTGCCGAGGTATATTCTAATAACATCGATGCCGGTGCAATTCCTTTTTCGTTATATGCTCTTAAAAAAGGGCGAATCTCGCGATCCTGCGAATACAGCCTCGGAATAGTCGCTCCTCTTTTCATATGAAAGAAAGCTCTTTCTGTATCAAAATCAGTGGCTCCAAATGCATACGAATTTGCAATAAGAATTGGCGTTGGATCGCCCTGCATAATTCCGGTTTCGATGTTGGCCAAAATCCAGCGGCCATAACCTCCGGCCTGTTCCGCAAAATCAACCAACGACTGCATCATATCACTGGCTTCTTTAGGATAAAGCATAGCCACCAGCTGTGCCTGGGTGCGATAGGTATCCCAAACACTAAACGAACTGTAGACATCTCTGCCTTTTTCTGCTTTATGAACCTTATAATCAGCTCCTATATATTCTCCGTTAAAATCACTTACCAGGTTGGGATGAATTAAGGTGTGGTAAAAATGGGTATAAAACTGTACAAGATCGTCTTGGTTATCACTCGCCACTTTTATCTTTCCCAGATTCTCGTCCCATACTTTAGAAGTTGACTCGTGATAAGCATCGAAACCATCTTCAGTTGCCGATTGACGCAAATTTTCTTTTGCATTCTCAATCGACACAAACGATATTGCAATTCGGTATTCAACTTTATTATCTATTTGGGTATCAAAAGAGAAGTAAGCTCCCGAGTTTTTGCCGTAAGCCAACTTTGCAGATTCCAGCAAGGTTCCCTTCATCCATGTTCCAAAATCGGAAGCGTCGCGGTTAAATTCAGCAGCAAAATAAATTTTGTAACGTGTTTCAGCTCCGCAAAATTCGCCGCCATAAGCAAAACCTTCACAAGTTGATGCCGATGTAATCTCAACCCGTGAATTATTTACGAAGGTGGCACTAATTCCCGAACCAATTAATACCGTACCTTTTTCCCGATCAAAAGAAAATCGGGCAATCCCAGATCGTTGATTAACTGTTAGTTCAGCCAAGGTATTATCTTCCATTGTAACAGAAAGAAATCCGGCATTTGCCTCATTAACTTCAACATAGGGCTTAAATCCGTCCATGTCGCTGGGAGATTTTTGCAGTTCGCCGGCTAAAGGCAGAACCGGAAAGTTTCCCATATTGGCGCATCCGGCACCGCTTAATTGAGTAATTCCGAATCCTCTTTGTGGCGTAAAAAACCCAGGCGAAAACTGCACCATTCCAAACGGATAAGTTGCCCCAATGTAGCTGTATCCACAGCCAAGCCCGTCTCCTTCACTTCCAATGAGAGGATCAACCAATTCCGAATAGCGCTGGGCATTTAGATTCCAAACACCGGCAAACAGTGACAGGAACATTAAGAATAGAGTCTGCCTGATTTTCATTATATAGTTTTGTTTAGATTTTTGATAAGAAGATTGATTCTCAGTTATTCTTGAATTAGATTTTCGGCTCCCAGCCTTTTTCATATTCGCGCCCCCAAAGGTTCATTGCATCTCTGTCGAAAATCCGGCCAGTTTCAGCATCAACCTGGAAAGGTTTTTTAATACGATAACCTATATTGACATAGTGAGTGAGCATCTGACTTTTGGCTCCCATTTCTATTGGAGAATTCAGCTTATTTGTTTTTCCCCGAATTGCATCAAAGAAATTAATTACGTGAGCATCAGTCATTGAACCGCCACCTCCAAGTGCTGTTCCAGCCTCGTCGCCGTCTGACTTGTTATTTGATAGTAATTTCCCGTTGCGATCGTATACTTTGTATCCATTCCGGTCGACAAAAACAGAACCATCAGTTCCATAAATAACGGTTCCTCTGTCTCCACCATAAGTTTTGTATGAGTTACGGCTTTTTCCATCCCAGGCAATTACTTTATCGCCGGCGAAACGAAAAGAGGCATAGATAGTATCGTACATTTCCCAGCCGTCGTCTTTAAAGTGGCGTTTAGCTCCTTGCACATCTACAAATTCGGGATATTCAACATCAAGTGCCCACCTGGCAACATCCAATTCATGAGTTCCGTTATTGCCCGATTCTGCAGTTCCCCATTTCCAGCCATACCAATGCCAGTTGTAATCCCATGTATTATGCCTGTATTCCTCGCGGGGGGCTGGTCCTTGCCATAAGTCCCAATCCAACCCCTGGGGGACAGGGGCTGTTTTTGGAACTACTACGCTGTTTCTATGATTTGAATAAAACGCTACTGCTTTATAGGCCTCTCCGATGCGCCCATTATGAATATCTTTTATTATTGCATTTGTATAATCAGAAGAACGCTGTTGATTCCCCATTTGAATCAACTTGCCATATTTCTTTTGCAATGCAACCAGAATCTCACCTTCTGCAGGATTATGGGTGCACGGTTTTTCCAGATAAACATGCTTACCGGCCTCCATTGCCATCCATGCTCCGGGAGCATGCCAGTGGTCTGGGGTTGCGTTAAATACAGCATCTACCTTTTTATCTGCCAGAGCCTCCCTGATGTCATTTATTAACTTGGCATCACCGCTTACTTTCCCCGCCAAATGCTTTCCAACCTTTTCGCGCTGCGATTTCATTACGTCACATATATATGCCAGATCAACATTGTTCTTTTTATCTTTCACCATATTGTAGTATGCGCCTACTCTACGGCCACATCCCATAAAAACTATCTGTAAACGATCGTTGGCTCCTTGTATCCGGGAATAGCTTTTTGCCGACATACCAAATGCCGAGTTTGCAATAACGACACCTGTAGTACCCGCTGCCACATTCTTCAAAAATTTTCTTCTGCTCGATTCCATTTTTTGTTAGTCATTTTTCATTTGCGATTAATAAGATTTTAGTTCTCATTTTTCGCTCTACTCAATTACCGGCTATTTCATTCTTCGTAAATCTTCTTCATGAAATTTTCTCAAAAATACCATGGCTGAATTTGGGTGAGGGTTGTTTTTGTTTCAGATAGTGTTGGTTTTGTTTCAATTGTTTACTTTAGCAAATTCAAAATCAGATTCGACATGAAAACAACATATAAACAACTAGTAATAAGCATCTTAATAATTATTACAATTCCATTAATTTCTAACGGACAATTTATTCGTTTCGATCATTTTGATACAAGAAAAGGGCTTTCGCAGAATAATATTAATAGTTTAATTGTTGATTCAACCGGCTATGTTTGGATGGGAACAATTGAAGGAATTACTCGATTTGATGGTACTAATTTTGATATTTTACGCTCTGTACCGTCACAACCAAATACGCTTGAAGGAAACTATATTGAAAAATTATCGTCGTGCCCGAACGGAAATGTTTGGGTTCATATTCAAGACAGAGGATTAAATTTATACGACGCTTCGACTGGGAATTTTCGGATATTTAATGACTCTTGCTTTTATCCGGCAGATGCTATACACACAACCAGCCTTGTTTCTGCGCTTGATACTTTATTATGGTTTACCGATCCAACCGGCGCCTACACCTACAATTTGAAAAAAAATGAAACCACAAAACTACAATCTCCTCCGGGTAGGAATTACTTTATTTACGCTGGGAATAAAAAAGTACTGCTTTGGGGTTCCCAAGGAATATATATCTACTCTCTTTTAGAAAAAGAAAAAGCTCCCCAAAAAATTGTAGACAAGCAAATACGAAATATCTCACAAGTTTATAACGATTCTCTGGCACTGGTAAATACTGGATTTTTAGAAATACTCAACATCAAAACCGGAAAGCTCAAGAGAGTTCCTCACAACAAGCAATTAAATGATTATTTAAAAGGCAATGGAGTATTAGCACTTGCAGGTTACAACAACGAAGTTTGGCTGGGGTTAAGTACATGTTTAGTTCAGGTTATTATGGATGGAGATAAAATAGTCCAGGTATCCAAATATTCTTACGATCCATTTAGCGAATACTCTTTTCATGGGCAGGATGCAAGAAACTTCGCTTTTGATAAGGCAGGTAATTTGTGGATTGGAACATCAAAGTATGGTGTTAACTTTTACTCCAGAAAAAAGAACCTTTTTAGCCATCATCCCATTTCTATTCTGTCAAAATCAGACCAGGAGATTGATCCGATTCGGGCAATTTGCCGATCAACAAACGGGAATATATGGGTAGGTTTCGACCGTCTAGGGTTAGTCCGTATTACTCCCGACAATCAGCAAGTTTTATATTCCGACATCTATTTCCCCGGAAACAAAACACAAAGTCTGGAGAATATCCGGTCAATTTATGAAGATTCGAATGGTAAACTTTGGATTGGCTCAGGCAAGGGATTATGCATCTATAACGCAGCAAATAACCATATAGAATCCCCCCAAATTAAATATGGGTGGGAATGGCCAGATGTGTGCTATCGTATGCATGAATTTACTCCGGGAAAACTTACCGTTACGAATCAATTCGGAATTGGGATTATTGACCTAAACAAAGGCGACCTCACCAAAATTCAAATGCCAGCTAATTATGCCCCGTGGTCAATCCGGAGTATTACAAAAGATAAAAATTCAAATTTCTGGTTTGTCTCTGGTGATATTGGAATGTGTAAACTTACTCCTGAAGGTAAACTAACCTATTATACCTACGAGAAAGACAATTTTAGTGACAGCAAACTCTATTCGCTTGAGATAGTTGGCGATACCATGTGGATTGGTAGTAATACAGGACTAATGGCGTTTGATTTAAAAACAGAGAAGGTTGTAGCCACCTTTTTTGAATCCGACGGATTATCAAATAACTTAATATATAGTACGATATATGTAAACAACGAGCTTTGGATGAGCACCAACCGGGGAATTAGCCGACTAAATTTAAGAGATTTTTCAATTGAGAAATATCTTACAGACGACCTGTTCATGGATGACGCTTTTTTCCTTGATCGAACTGGCGAGATATACTTTGGAGGCTACGATGGTTTTATAAGTTTTATTCCTGAAGAAATTACGGATAATACCTCGCCACCAAATCCAATCATTACCGATCTGTATTTGAATAATCATAAAATAAAGGTTGGAGAAAAAATCAAGGATCGCACGATACTTTCCAATTCAATAGAAAAGCTTAACACTTTAGAGCTAGATTACAGTTCCAGCTCATTCTCACTGGTTTTCGATGCCTTTCCGTTTAGTTATCCCGACCAGACTATTTTCAGATATCGTCTGAACGGCCAATCCGATGATTGGGTATTGGTTCCTCAGCAAACTAATCAGGCAGTTTTCTCAAATCTTTCTCCGGATAACTATACTTTTGAAGTTCAGGCCAGTGAAAACGGGCGAGATTGGAGTACAGCAAAACAGTTGAACCTTTCGATTATACCTCCTTTTTACAAAACATCATGGTTTCGAGCGTTGATGATATTCTTTATTATTGGAACACTCTATGCAATCCAACGAATTCGTTTTCATACAATAAAACGCTGGAATATACAATTGGAAAAAAGGATAAAAGAACAGACTTTTTCAATTGAAGAGCAAAAAAACAAAATCATTGCACAAAAAGAAAAGATGGTTACATTGAACCAACGCCTGCACGAAGCCGACCAAGCCAAATTGAAATACTACACCAACCTTTCCCATGAATTCAGAACGCCACTGACAATTATTATGGGAAATGTAGAAACGTTAAAAGATCATGGCGTTAACAAATTCATATTGAAAAATATAAGGAGAAGTTCAGATCGATTGTACAGGCTTGTGAATCAATTTATCGATTTACACAAATACGACCATGGAGAGTTAAAATTACAAGTTTCAAATTTCGACATTGTTGCTTTCGCAAAAGAGATTACCGAAACATTTAACGATTACGCTCAAAGAAAAAATATAAACATCAGTATTTTAAGGCCTAACGAAAAAATTCCGCTATGGCTGGATAAAGACAAAACGGATAAAATCATTTACAACATTCTGGCAAATGCCATAAAATACACCAATGAAGGAGGATCTGTTTTTATCGATTTCGAAAAAAACGAAGATGGGGTTACCCTTAAAGTTACTGATACGGGTATTGGAATATCTGAAGAAGAACAGAAAAATATATTTAGCCGTTTTTTCAGGAGTGAAAAAATAGACACTTATACCGATGGGCACGGTATGGGACTTACGCTTGTAAAAGCATTGGTTGATATCCAGAAAGGAAATATTAATTGTACGAGTAAGGAAGGAATTGGCACTACTTTCAACGTATTTTTCAGAACAGGAAAACAACATTTCAAATCATCTGATTTCGTTGCAGAAGAAGAAATTAACAATGTTGATCTAACCGAAAAACCTGTAATTACAGCAATCGATCCCGGGAATCCGTCAGGAGACGAAATACTACTGGTTGAAGACAATCCTGAACTGTTGGAATACCTTTCGTCGTTACTCGGCAAATACTACAAAATTCGAACGGCTACAAACGGAAAAGAAGCACTGGCAGAGATAAAAGAGAACATTCCTCAATTAATAATTACAGACCTAATGATGCCGGTTATGGACGGGATAGAGCTTTCTAAAGCCGTTAGAGAAATACAGGAAACCCGATTTATTCCAATAATTATGCTAAGTGCAAAAACCGATGTTTCTTCAAAAATAGAAGGGTTTAAAACAAATATCGACGATTATATTGAAAAACCTTTCAACCCGAACCTTTTGCTGTCGCGCGTTACCAATCTCCTTCACAAATACAGCACCATAAAAAAAGATGCAGAACATTTCATGATGACCAAAAACGAAAGTTGGAGTAAAGCTGATAAAGAATTATTTAAGAAACTACTTATCATCCTTGCCAATAACTATTCCGATCCGGAATTTAATGCAGATGTACTGAGCAATATGGTTGGTATGAGTCGCGTAACATTTTACCGCAAAATGAAAAAGCTTGATCAGGATAATCCGGGAGAATTTATTCGAAAATACAGGCTTAAGAAAGCAGCTTTACTGGTAAAAGAGGGGAATAAATCAATCAATGAAATTTGTTCTGAAGTTGGTTTTCAGAGCATTTCAAATTTCAGAAAAGGCTTTGCTGATGAATATGGGGTAACACCTTCGAAATATAGAGAAAGCTAAAAACGAAAGATTCTATTGGAATAGTTCCAAAATTTCCGGCATTTCTACCTTACCAAAATAATCGCTTAATTTTACTGGCAAAAGCACTTCTCTGATGAGTTCGGAATCGTGTTTTTTACCAACCAATTTTTCTTCAAATTCCTCGATTGGCTTCGACGCAAAGAAATCACCAAAAATCTTTGCTTTCTGAATCGTTCCTTTTTTTACATCGAGGTGAGCTTCAATAAAGCCCGCTGAAACTTTAATAGCCTTATTGAAATTATAAGCTGGCGAAACACCAAAATTCCATTCCCATGTACTGTATTTTTTTGTGGCCAGATTTTCAATCCCTATCAACTCTTCCTGTGTCAGATAATGAACTCTCGATCCGGCCTTGTTTTCCTCCAGTATTTGATTTATCAACAATGTTTTGAAAGATTTAACAGTCGTATCTTCTGGTAAATAATCAATTAAGTTGGTAACTCGTGCACGAGCCGATTTTACTGCTTTATCCTTAAATTTAAGTGGATTTATCTTCAGCGCCTCACTCAATACTTGCATTTCCGAGTTAATCAAAATGGTACCATGTTGAATGATCTTACCATTTCTGGCGAGCTTTGCATTTCCGCTAAATTTCTTACCGTCAACCAACAAATCGTTACGTCCTTCCAATTTTGCAGGTACATCCAACCGGTTTAACAAATCAACCACAGGCTGAGTAAACTTCGAAAAATCCGAAAAATCATCGTCGTCCATCGGAGCATGAAAAGAGAAGTTTAAATTGCCCAGATCATGATAGACCGCTCCCCCGCCCGACAGTCGTCGTACAACTTTAATATCGTTACTCTTTACGTAGTCAAGATTGATTTCCGCAAGTGTATTCTGAAAACGGCCAACAATAATAGATGGCGCATTTACATACAAAAGAAAAATCTCTTCATTGGGATATTTGCCAAGCAAATATTCTTCCGACGCAATATTGAAATATGCATCGTTTGAAGGTGAATCAATAATCAGCATGAATAAAAAATTTGGACAAAAATAGAAACTTTTAAGGATATGAAATAATTGACTAAAACAAGATTGTTTTATATCTTTTTGAATGTATTCCAATAAAAGCAAAACGTCCTACTTATCTTCAACCCAACTTACAATTGCCACATCGTTTGGCTTCACTTTTGGTTCAATAACTTTAACAAGATTACCATTTTCATCAATCAAATACTTCTGAAAATTCCAACCAACTTCCGAGTCCATTTTTCCGTTCTTACTCTTTTGGGTAAGCCACTGGTATAAAGGGTGTATATCATCTCCTTTTACTGATATTTTAGACATCATTGGAAAAGTAACGCCATAATTTTTCTCGCAAAATCCTGCGATTTCGTCGTTGGATCCCGGCTCTTGATTAGCAAAATTATTTGCAGGAAAACCGATTATCGTAAAAGAATCACCTCCATAAGTATTATAAAGCTCTTCCAAAAGTTCGTATTGAGGTGTAAGTCCACATTTTGATGCAGTATTTACTACTAATACCTTTTTACCCTTCAATTCAGATAAATCAAAATCCTGCCCTTCAATATCTTTTACTGTAAAATCATAAAAACCTTTCTGAGCGAGAGATATAGAGGATATAAAAACCAAAACAAACAACACAATTATTTTCTGATAAGATTTCATATTTTTCATTTTCGTCAATTTTTTCAAACTACATAGTGTATTTCTGTATCAATAAAACACTTTTTATCGCCAAAGGTTCTTTCTATTCATTGGTTAAACTCAATAAAAAGAAAGAGGCCGCTCTCTAAAGAGTCGGCCTCTAATCTTACTTTTCAAAGTAGAACCTCCCGAAATCAACTACTTAAATAAGACGATATGCAATAATTGATTCTTAAAAAGCTTTCGGGTATTATTCATTTCGGTAAATCATTTTACCTATTTGAACTTCTCCATCAATATCCAATTTATAGAGGTAGAATCCTGATACCTCCACAATGTTCGAATACAACATCATCCTCATAAGTGAGTAACATCGCCGCCGCAGTTGTCGGTGACTGTCGCTGTTCCGGCTTCGCCCATAGAGCATTCAAACTCTGTATCGGCAGGTACACTCCGAACCAGTTTTATCTCCAACGTACCTAAGAACGGCTTCACAAAACGCTGGATCTGCACATTCGTCATTTACCCAAAACTGAATAGTTACACTATCTCCACACGCTTCAGGATATGTTTGTCCATCCCAGTCATTATATAATATAAGAATCAAATTGCAAGAACGGGAAGTAATAAAGCGATCGTAAAAGTTGCCAGGAAATTATTAAACAGAATAAAATTAGTATTAATAGCAAGGATTGAATATCAGGTTGGATTAGCATAAACTCATAAAAGTCATTTTGCAAGGTAAACGTTGCAGACTGTCTGCAGCCATAAATGGACTGCTATTTTTAGTATACATCTTGCCCTGTGAAATTTGATACGTGAATTTACGGCTTAATTGAAAGACCGTTAATAGAAGATTGATTTTATTGGAATCATGGATAACTTTTATCGAGTTACCCATAATTCCAACATATTATTATTATTATGAAATAAAGCAAAAATAATTACATCGGAGTTTGTTTTTCAACCTAGAAGACAGTCTGACGGAAAATTGGAAGTTGTCGTTACGGATTCCTGCATGATTGTCCGTCCGCAGGACGAAGACAATCATGCAGGAATCCGAAGCGACAATCTGCACCGAAAACGCAATGCAATTTATAAAACAACACGTTTTATTCTTTAAAAACACTTAAATCCCATTTGTCCATCCATTTCAATTCAATCTTGTCATTTACAAAATGGATAGGTAACCAGATATATCTACCGTCTATAGGATTTTCAGGAGTCCATCGGTCAGCCATGAATATGAACGCATCATTTTTCCCCTGGACAGGAAGGATATAGGTACTTTGCGAATTAAAGGTGGTTGAAGAATCTGGACCTATACACGGATTTCCAAGTTCTGTCCATGGACCAAATATATCATCAGCACTGGCTGACCGGGCTGCATTTGGAGACCACCCGGTACAGTCAGAAGCAATGAAATAATATTTCCCTTTACTGGTCTTTAGAATAGTTGGTGCTTCCATATATCTGTTGCTAAAAAACCGGGCATATCTGCCAGAATGAGAAAGGTAGTCATCACTTAATTCGGCGATATGCAAAGTACTGTTCTCTTCCGAAGAATATAGGTGGTATGCTTTTCCATCATCATCTACGAATAAATTCATATCTCGCGCCATTTGCCCATTCTTAAAATCTCGTCCCAAAATATTTAATGAATCTACGTGAGCAGGAAGACAACCTTTCCCTCCACAATAGTTGCTTTTAACAGTATCCGATACAGGAAGTTTATGGTATTCCTGAACGTTAACAGGCCAAGTGCCTTTATTAGGTCTTACTGACTCAATGAAAATAAAAGGTCCTGTTGGATTATCAGCTACTGCCACACCAGATCTTGCTGAAGCATATCCCTGTGATTTTAGTTCCAGGTGAAACCACATGACGAACTTTTTTGTTTTTTCATTATAAATCACCTTAGGCCTTTCGAGAATGCACCCCTTTGAAATATCAGAGTTGGAATCTATACTATCCACTGGCAAAGCGATTCCTTCATCCTTCCAGTTGTATAAATCTTTAGATGAATAGACATGAACTCCTACTTGTGCCGTATTTCCTATTTCCCCTTCAACTTTATGTTCCCCATACCAATAGTATGTTTGATTAAAAAATAGGATGCCTCCTCCATGAGCATTTATATGAACATCATTATTGTCTTTCCATTCTTGTCCTGGATTGAATGCGTTATAACTTGTTTTAGGGGTATTACAAGAAAACAAAAGAGTCAATCCCAAAGTAAAAATTGTTATTCGTTTCATCTATAATATAATTTTTCAAATGTATTGTAACAGCAGTCTGTCTAAAAACCCATTTCCGGGGCGATATTATTGAGTATTATAAAAGTAATATTCATAATTCATTGGTTCTATCTTTATTGATATTTAAAAATTGTTGTCTGATGAGTATCGTTGCTTTATAAAGCAGCATGCAAAACTAAGGGTTCTCCTGCTTTACATATTTGTAGAGCACGAAGCTATTGGGTTGATCGAGAGAAAACCGGACTTCCTTGTTTTGAACCACTTTAGTAATGAATGTTTTCCCTGCACCGGCAATTGGTTCAAAGTGATAGGATCCAATTGTTATCATTGGAAGTTTCAATGCTACATCATTAGATTTATTCTGCTCCCTAAACACCAGCACATAGCCACTGAGGCTCTCTTCCTTTTGAGATTGAAAGCCTGTCCAACTTCTCCCGGAGGGTTCTTCTCCAATAGGCAGGATAATGCCCGAATGAAAATCAAACATGACCTCCTTATAACGACCGATTAATCCTGCAACACTAAAAGCCGCTTCGGGCAAGCCTGTACTTTCAAACCATGCGAGCGGTTGACCAGCCATAGTTGTAGCAAAGAGGTAGTCGAATGAATAATTCTCAGGAGCAAACAAATCATCTTTATATTTTTCAGTATTTCTCCATTTATTTAAAAATTCAATCTGTAAATTTTGTGGCGGAATATATTTTGAAAGCATCCAAAGATTTCGCAAAGTCCAGTATGGATAATAATTCTGCCAGTCGGTATAACGATTCTCCAGAAAAATATTACCGTACTCGTTAAATGAAAAATACCCCCCTCTTCTACCAGCAGTAACATCCAGATTAAATACGACCTTGCCCTGAGTTGCATCCACTACTTTATCCATAAATTTTCTGAAATTTATTTCCGATTGCTTATCCGGTATATTTACCCCGTCAATCTTAAATGTCAGAATCCCGTATTGTTTATATAAGGCAATAAGCGCGTTGGCATCTTTTTCCCAATTGGCATAACTGCCGTCAGAACTTGGATTAAACCAAATCCCAATCTTAATTCCAAGTTTCTTCCCTTTCTCGATAATAGGTGTAAGTCCATCTGGAAATTTTACAGGATCAGGCTTCCAATAGTTTGAATCCCTCCAGATATCTTTAAAAGATCCTCCCTCAAAAGCAGAATTTCCACTTCTCCCCGTTTGCCAGCCATCATCGAGCTGAAAATGTGTAATCCCCAAGCGGGCGCCCGCGTCCAGTTCATCCAGGCAAAAAGCTTCATCTACTTTCGTATCCTGGCTGCGATCTCCCCAAGTGTTCATCATAATCATTTCGTCCCGATCCGGGCGGTGTAACCGAATCCGTTGTTGATATTCGCGTAACGCCAATAATTTATTTACCGGAGCCCCCCCATAAACACCTGTAGCAAAACCACAGGCTTTCGTCCATTTTACCGGATCAAGATCGCTTGATTGCATATTTGCACCAATCATCCTAATATGACCAAAGTCGCTTAAAAAATCTCCCCCAGGATAGGCCAGCTGCGCAGTTGGAGTTGGTGACTCCTTCAAAACAAATACCCCTTCCCCTGAGGTTTGGTCGGTTGCAAAGAGCAGGTTGCCCTTAAATAAATTTTTCCGGTATGCCAACACCTCTTGTTCTATAACCAACGTATTGAACCTATCTGTAACATCCTTAAAATCAACAACCGTCAACATCCATTGCTTCCCATGAAGGCGCAACCTTTCAAGTATTGGCACAGAGCCGTCATTCACTTTTTCGTTTAGTTGTTCGATATTTTTCAAATCAGCAGGATTCGTAGATTGATACACCCAATCCGATTCTGATTGTCCTCGCAGATATACAGTGCAGGCAATTGCCGGGCAGTTAGGGTAAATGCTAAAAACCTTTTTTACCTGAAGTTTTCCGAGAGTGCAAAGAACAGTGGCTTCCAGATGTTCCGGCTTGATTCGATTTTCCGGAACAATTTCAACCGAAAACAAACCATCACCTGACAGTTCCTTTTGGCCGGGAAAGCTCATATCTGGTTTTGAGGTATTAAACAACCAGACTTTATCAGATCGCTTGTCTTCCAGTTTTTGAGATATAATGTCTCCTTTGTTCCATCGATAAACCCGTTTAATACGGGAATTCTCAACTATTAATGTATCACCCGTTAGCCTGGCAGAACAATAATTTTGAGAACCCGGTTGTCCTGATACTTTGGGAAACACATCGGTACTACTTGTTTGAGCAAATAGCAAATTATTAGAAATAATAATAACGATAATTATAGATAAATAATTTCTCATAAGACAAATTTTATTCGTTTTGATTCTCCAGCTTCTAAAGTGACCTTTTGGGTTTTCCCGTCAGCATAAACTGTCGTGGATCCACCTATTGGAGAAAAAATAGTGGCTTTTTCAACTTTCCCATCTTTCCAATCAATATCCACCGTAAAGTTCCCCCTTGCTTTTAGTCCTTTTACCTCGCCATCCTTCCAAGCTGATGGCAATGCGGGCAAGAGATAAATTTTACCTGGTTCCTGCGACTGCAAAAGCATTTCAGCTATGCCAGCCGTCCCTCCTAAATTTCCATCTATTTGAAAAATCCCAGGTGGATGGAGATCAAATAAATTGGGGGACAACTGATGCCCGATCAGTTCATCCAGGTTTTTTAAACATTTGTCCCCCTTACTTAAACGCGCATAAAAGTTGATCACCCAGGCTCTGCTCCAACCGGTCTGCCCGCCCCCGGACGACAACCTCTTTTCGATTGTCTTTTCCGCAGCTTCAAAAAGTTTTGGGGTTTGCCTAGTTATTTGGGTGGATGGGTATAGCCCGTAGAGGTGTGAGATATGCCTGTGCCCTGACTCTATTTCCTGATAGTCTTCGTACCATTCCCGGATTGTACCGTCTTTCCCCACTTTTATTCCGGGAAGTTTATTCATTGCTTTTTCGATGGGGCCGCTAAGGTTGTCCACATTCAATACTTTCTCTGCCTTTAAACAGGCATTGAATACATCCCGGATGATCTCGATATCCATGGTCGAGGCTACGGTATTTAACTGGGGTTTGCCCATTGCGGGGTTCAAATAGGAGTTTTCTGGCGAATAAGAAGGAGCCGAGACCAGTTCCCCTTTATCGTTTTCCTGTAAAAAGTCGAGGATAAACCTGGCTGCGCCCCGGATCATCGGATAGGCTTTTTCTTTGAGGTATTCCTTGTCCCGGGTAAACTCATAATGCCGCCAAATCGTCAACGACATCCATGCCCCGGCCAATGGGAAGCAGTACCCGTTAGCTACCTGCGATTTTTTACTTGACCCGGAAGGTGTTGTCCGTCCAAAAGGGTTGGTGGCATGGTGCGCCATCCAGCCATCTGACCCAATTAACTTTTTGGATGTTTCCCTTCCCCTTTCAGACAACTGAACCATGAAATTGGTTAAGGGATTCACCGATTCGGACAAATTACAGACCTCGGCAGGCCAATAGTTCATTTGCAAATTAATGTTCAAGTGATAATCGGACTCCCAAGGTCCCCACATATCTTTGTTCCATATCCCCTGCAAATTGGCCGGCAAAACAGCCCTCCCCATAGAACTGGACATGAGCAAATACCTGCCATACTGAAAGAAAAGGCGTTCCAGTCCAACATCGTTTTCCCCATTGGCCATTAATTCGATCCTCTTGTCGGTGGGCAAACTATCCGCAGATTCCCCTTCGATGTCCAGAAACACCCGGTCAAAAATCCCGGAAGTATAGCGAATGTGGTCTTCTTTAATTTTGTCGTGTGGGGTATTCAGTGCTGCTGTTAACTTGTTCAGGGATTTCTGCCTGGCATCAATGTTCCTGTCAAAATCCATTTTATTAATATTGTAATCTGTAGCTGTGCTCAAAATGACCGTAAATGCAGAACTGTTTTCAACCACTAATTGATCGCTTTCGCAACGGACTGTACCATTATCCGCCACTACCCCGATATGGGAGAAAAATTTCATGTGCAGCCCTCCTTTTCCCGATCCTCCGGGATTGTCATCGTAACCCGTGCTGTCATCTGCTACCTGTCCCGCAATTTCCAGTATTTTATTTTGGATTGTATTTTTAGAAATGTCCCTGCTCCTCTCAAAATCGATGGTACACGATATCTTCTCGTCGTCGGGACTATAAAACCGGTAGAGTAGGACATCATATTTGGTCGAGATGAAAGATTCGCGGATGAATTTTTTCCCATTGATTTTATACTCAACCGAGAAAATCCCGGTTTGTAGATCCAGTTTCCGTTTGTAAGAATCATAAGTGTCCTGACCCGCAAATTGCAAATACAAATCCCCCAAAGGTTCGTAAGACCTGAATGAAGTTGGTGAAACAGCCAAATTATGCATCGCGTATTTCATGGCTTCGTCATATTTCCCATCAAGGTTCAATTGCTGAAATTCCTTGTAGTGCTCCCTGGCATCTTTGGGATAGGGATTTTCGGGGGCTCCTGCCCATAAACTTTCTTCATTGAGTTGTAACCGCTCTTTTCCGACCGTTCCAAAGGCCATCGCCCCGATACGTCCATTGCCCAACGGAAGGGCCTCCAACCATTTGTGGGCAGGTTGTTTGTACCACAGTACATTTTTTTGAACCATTTTTGACTGGCCGCAGGATGTCACTGCAAACATCAATATCATAGCACAAAAACTAAAATAAGCTTTCATATTTGGGTCTTTTATAATTTCTTTAGGTGAATGGCATTTCCCCCTCCGGGTGCCAATCTGACCTTCAATTTCGTCCCCGGTTCAACCCTTTTGCTCCTCAAGTTTATAGGATTCCTTGTTGGTGAGAAAATTTGAATCATCGGCATCGCTGTAATCTGATGCTAATATACTTGCAGGAGCAAAAGCAACGACCAATACAACTATTTTTATCAGGCTTAAAATATAACTTTTCATTGTTTATAATTTTAATTTTCAAACTCCTAATTTAAAGTATAAGGAACCTGAGTAGCAATCTCTTTCCGCCATTCTTTTAATAGTTCAACAGCACAGATTCTACTTTCTTAATAATTTCAGGGTGCTGATCTGCAATATTGTGCTCTTCTCCTAAATCATTGGACAAATCGTAAAGTTCTATCTCATCCGGAAGACTTTGCTCATTTGAAGATCTTGGATAATTAATCACTGCTTTCCAATCTCCTAACCGGATTGATTTCCCTTTAACGAATTGATGATTTCCCTGCCGGAATTCCCAGAACAAATAGTTATGTTCTTCCTGCCCGCTTTCGCCTTTTAATGTAGGAAGAAATGAGATTCCATTGGTTTGCACGGGTTTTTCCTGGTCAATAATATCTGCCATCGTAGGAAGCATATCCCAAAAAGCGCTTGGCAAATCAGAGCTTGTCCCCTGCTTAATTACATTTGGCCAACGGGCTAAAAACGGTGCCCTTAACCCTCCTTCGTACATATCGCGTTTATGTCCTCTTAACGGGCCATTGGAATCCCAGTATTCCGGGTCATGCCCTCCTTCGTGATGAGAACCATTATCGCTTGAAAACATGACCAGAGTATTATCATCAATTCCCATTTGCTCTAAAAGCGACAGTAATTCTCCAACCTGATCATCCAGATGTTCCATCATGGCACCAAAACCCGCAATTGGATTTTGTACAGGCGGACAAACCTCTCCCGGACCGGCGCCATATCTGCCAATTTTATCATCAAATTGAGGTAATTTCTTTCGCCATTTTTCATGCAGTTCTTTTGGGGCGTGCATGGCAGCATGTGGTATTGCAGTTGGGATATAACAGAAAAACGGCTTGTTTTCCTTTACACTCTCCCTGATAAAATTAAAAGCATCCTCCATGATGAAATCGTGCACATAAGTTCCGGAATCCAAGGGAATCTCCTTGCCATCCCTAACAATGGACGACGGATAATAGGTATGCGCAATCATCTGGCTTTTCCAGCCGGTAAAATGATCAAAACCATGAGTTAAAGGATTCTCCTCTCCTTCGTTACTCGTTATTCCCAGTCCCCATTTGCCAAAAGCCCCGGTTGCGTAGCCGGCATTTTTAAATAAGCGGGGCAAGGTAACCATAGTTGAATCCAATGCCCCCATTTTCTCGGTTGGCATATTTCCCCTGCAATGAACATGGCCGGGATCCTGCCCTGTCATTAATACCGCCCTTGATGGGGAACAAACTGTATTTCCTGAATAATGATTGGTAAAGAGCATACCTTCATTTGCAAGCCGATCGATATTGGGAGTTGATAGTTTCTTTTGTCCATAACAAGACAAATCACCATACCCCAGATCATCGGTAAGGATATAAATAACATTTGGAGAATTTGTTTTTTCTTGTTTGCAGGAGTTAAAAAATATAATACAACAGATTAAGATAAACTGACAATAATACCTCATAATAAATCCTTTTAGTAGTAAGTATCTTTTCTAAAAAATACAGTTTATAAAAATTTTAAAGTTGACTCTCACCATTACATACAGGCCATGTAAAAATTAAATAACGCCAGCATTTATACTGGTGAAACACCACTATACACCTTTTGGAACTTTAGTCTAATCGTTTATATTAAAGGCAAAAGTCCTAGCTATTCCAATGTCATAAAAAAATTATCCGGGAGATTTCAATATAGCTTTTGTAACACTTAAACGTGTTTCCCCAAAAGGACAAAATCCCCGGATAACTCTTTTTCTATTACTTCATCACTCTTAACTATTCATCAGCATAGGAACCCCAGAATTCAATTTCTCCTATATGCAAGATAGATCCGCCCGTCCAGTTTGCATCACAAACAAATCTAACATATCGAAAAGGGGTAGCTGTATATTGAGGAAAGATATCATATTCCAAACCGTTCTCTATTACATATGCTATATCTTCATCTGTAACCTCTGCCACTGTTGTTGCTCCTGAAGGAGGAATACCATCACATGTTGCTATGTGTACCCAATCATTTTTCCACTCATCGGTACCGCCTACTTCCTCCCACTCTGTCCAATAAGCAAGGCTTTCTAACTTCGTATCGAAATCATCTTCGCCTTTGGGAATTTCGTTTGTCGCCCAAATTTCATAGTACTTAGGATTTTTTTCCTGCATGCATAAAAAAGCTCGATGCCAAAGTTTATGCCTGCTTAACAGACAGGATTTTCCCAAATCGATTGTAAAATAAATAGGGTAAACCTCTGCATCCTCTACTTCATCAGTAAAATCAGAGAGATGGTTCCCTGGCTTTTTAGAATGCCAATACCCGACTTCGCCTGTATAGTCCTGATCCCACAGATTAGTAAAAGCGCGGCGTGCATCATTTTGATTTGGGGCATCTCCTCTCCAATATATTGAGCCGTCGTCATATCCAAACCTACTCCAGATACTCACCCCATCATCATCCAATCCCTTTAAAGGTATTTCAAATAATGGCGTAATGGTAGTATCCAATTTTTCAGAAAAATTATCCCATCTGTCGCGAACCTGTACACGAAAATCGGTTGCTTCAGCATCAAACCCACGGAAGGAATAATCTCCCTCCTCCTCATTGGTGTAGTATGTATAATCGAGGGTATAATTACCTGTCGAGTCTTTTGCATAGAGCATAATACCCACATCTGCTTCGGTTTCATTTTCCCATGTTATATATACTCCACCAAATGCTTTGGTTGCCTTTACAGATTGTAGAATCATATCCACAGGAGGTGTTAAGGGGTGTATTTCCACAATAACCGGTTCCGATTCATTTTCACTTTTATCAATGGCAATTAGCTGAACTGTGCGTGTTTCCGTATTTGGAAAACCTTCGAGTTTAATAGTATCAGTATAAGCAGACGAGTAGGCTTCTAATTTATCGCCATCGGCGGTAAAGGAATAAAGGGCTTTTACACCAAGCAAATCATTGTCGCCGGGTAAGTTATAAGTGATAATTGCGCCACCGGCTGTATTTATCACCTGTGCATTCGTCACTGTTCCAGGAGCAATACTATCTGTTTTACCGCTCCAATCCGGGGCCTCTTCGCATTGATACAGTAGTAAAGAAAATACTACCAGAACCATTATATTTATTACTGTTTTTTTCATGTTTTTAATATTTTGAACCAGGACACAAGAATCAAGACACAAAAGAGTTACTGTTATTCATTATGGTTTTGTGTGATAGACTCATTATCATGATTGTTTCATTAAATAAATATTTTTAAATAATTGTCTGTATATTTTTCCTATCTGCAAATTGATTCTCTCTGAATGAATTCCCCGTCCCTAAAGGGAGCAGAGACAATCAATTCGCTATCGCCAACTTGCGGTTTTAAGTAAATTAATTGATATTTAATACAAAGAATCATATTTTCGAGTTTATACGAGCATTCATTCATTTTAACTACCATCCCGGATTTTGAACCAGATTTTGATTCTTTAAAAGATTCCCCTGTCGTAAAGGCCACAAATAATTTTTTAATCCAAACGTTTGTTCACGAAATAGGGTTTGAGGCTGATAAAAATCTTCGGCTTCTGATTTCAGAACATCAAATCCCTGGATTGGGGTATTCATGTATTCTTCCGCCAGCTTCCATCTTCTTAAATCCCAAAAGCGAATACCTTCAAAAGCCAGTTCAATCATCCGTTCCTGATGTATAATTTTCCGCATACCATCCTGACTATTAGGCTTATTTGGATTACTTGAATAATTTACCCAACTGTCAACCACGCCTTCCAAACCGGAGCGTGCCCGAACCAAATCGATATATTCATATACTTCATCATCCGGGGTAGCTTTTACTTCGTTTAATACTTCGGCATACATCAGGTATAAATCGGCCAGCCGGATAACAGGGAATGCATATTGGGTATAAGTTGGCTCTGCAGACGTAGCGGAAACAGCTGTAAGTCGGTGGCATACTTTTTTTACCAAATAACCGGTAGCGGAATGTTTTGCGGGTATATGGCTTCCAGCCTGGCCATACTTTAGCTGTATCGTATACATTGATTTATCGGAGAGTTTCCCGTTCCCGTAAAATAAAGAACCATCGAATGTAACAGAACCATAAAACCTTGGCTCGCGGTTAAAATGCAGGCGGCAGGTTTTATAACCTTCTTCGATATAGTCGCTATGAGCCGAATCGCCTTCCATAATTTCATACAGGTCAAGGCCTTCCCATGCTTTATCTTCATCAATCGGCACCCCGTTTTTGGTGTAAAATTGTTTTACAACATTTAAGGTAGGGGCATTGTACAGGTATAATTTTCCTGTTTTTTGATAGGCAGTAAATGCCGGAAAACTTACCCTTTGAATGGGGGTTGTAGAACTTGTGCAGCCCCAAATAATTTCGTCATTCCATATCTCGGTTACTGCTCCCCTAACTCCCATCGATAAGGCTGTTGTCTCACTTACCTGCGAAGCAACAGAAAGAGTAGAAAAATCGAAAAGCTTATGCCCTGCCCGATGGGCAATATCAATTGCTTCCTGCAAGGCGGTTGCCGCTTTCTCCCACTTGGTGGCATCGTAATTGGAGGGAAATAACTCTATACCCCTTGAATCGGTAATACCCGCGTAATCCGAGTTCCCGTTAAAAAGTGGACTGGCGGCCAACGTTAAGGCTTGTGCTTTTACAGCTGCTGCCATCGGTTGGGTTGCCCTTCCCAAATTATCCGTAATATTATCGATTTGAAGCGGAAGGTCAACCATGGCAGAATCGAGCAAATGAACAATATAATCCACTACATCATCCACCGGTTCTCGGTACACCATTACTCCTTCGGTACCGGTACTAATTTCCATATTTTCATCTATAATGGGAATAGGCCCGTACATACGAAATAACCAGAAATGATAATAGGCTTTTAAAAATTTTGCCTCTGCAATCCATTGCTTTCTTTCTGATTCTTCCATATCCTTCGGGGTAGCAATATTTTCAAGAAATATATTACAATCCCGGATAGCTGTCCATAAGGTTTTGCCCCCGTTTAACCCGTATGAATCCTGTTGACTGGCCCAATAATTCCCAATGGGAGATTCTGTACCCTGGTTGCCCCTGGCAATTTCCCACATTTGCGGACTATAAGTTTCATCCACACCATCAAATAACCAGGTTTCATCAGAACCAAATAATCCGGGATTGTTTACAGTATTTGCAATATTGGGTAAAAACCCGTAACAGCCGTACAAATAACCTTCGGCCTGATAGCGTTTTGCAAAAGCATTATCCACCGTGGCAATGTTATCGGGAACAACATCCAGGTAATCACAGCTAACCTGTGCCAATAATATGAATATGATTAAATATTTCGCTATGTTAAATTTTCTTTTTTTCATAATTTTTAGAATGCTACGTTAATACCCAGGTTAATAACTCTCTGTAAAGGATAGCCTAAACCGTTGCTGCCCATTTCAACATCCCATATTTTAAAATCACTGATTTTAAACAGGTTTGTACCGCTCACATATACCCGGCAAGTTTTGAGCTTTAATTTATCGGTTGCTTTTTTCGGAATTGAATAACCAATTTCCGCACTTTTCATTCTCAAAAAAGCACCATTTCGCATAAACCATGAACTGGTTACCGTATTGTTTTCAATTTCGTAATTTGACAACCTAGGCCAGGCAGCATATGGATTTTGATTTGATTCAGACCAGTAATCGTCAGCAATAAATTGGGCTAAACCGGTCTCCAATACCATGCCGTCGTCATCTGTTGACTCTACAAAAGGAGACATTGTCCTGGCACCAATCCAAAATGAAGAGCGTGCTGAACCCTGGAAGAAGAAAGAAATATCGAAATTTTTATATCCCGCAGACAGACCAAAACCATAATTAATTTCCGGAGTTGTAGGTAATCCGAGCGGCACCTGATCACTTTCGTTAATAACCCCATCGTTATTCATGTCTTTGTATTTGATGTCGCCCGGGCCATATTCCCCGAAATCCTGGCGTGCAGAATTATTCACATCTTCTTCATCAATAAAAAGCCGCTCGGCATAATAGCCCCATGTTTGTTTAATTGGCCTGCCAATTTTTGATTTCCATGGAATAGCAGAATAATCGGGTTCCTCATAATATTTATAAAGCGATCTGGCATAGGTGAAGTTAGCCCTTCCTACAAACCATAGACCATTGTTAAAAGTCTGATTATAATCAACCGATACATCAATCCCCTTGCCGGTAGCTTCCCCAACATTTACGGTTGGTGTATCCCAAAGCCCCATAGTTGATGAAATATCGGCCCGATCCTGCAGAATGTTGGTACGGGATTCATGAAATAAGTCGGCATTAATATCTATTTTACCGTTAAACAAGCCCATTTCAATTCCGAGGTTTGACTTGTAGGCAATTTCCCATCCAATGTTTGAATTGGCATAATTATTAATATTGGTTCCTCTGCGGGAATAGCCAAAATCGTAACCGGTGGTAAAACTGTTGCCTCCTTCTATTGTTACATCCGACAAATAAAAGAATCTTTCACTGCCAATTTCATCGTTTCCCACCAATCCGTAAGTTGCCTTTACTTTGAGCTTATTGATAATATTTTTCAGGCTATTCTGCCAGAAAGCTTCATTACTCGCCATCCAGCCTAATCCAAATGAGGGAAAGAATCCCCAGCGGTGGCCTTTGTCAAATTTTTCCGAGCCATTGTATCCAAAGTTAAATTCAGCCATGTATCTGGTGTCGTAAGCATAGGTAAACCTGCCCGAAAGCCCTAAATTTCTCTCAGGGAGTGATTCGGAAAGCGTACTGGCATTTGCTGTTAAGGCATTTCTAGACATACCAACCAACATCCCACTTACATCGTGCTGATTAAAGTTCTTTTTATAAGCCAATGATGCTTCGGTATAAAACGTACTGGTAATTGTTTTACTTCCGGGATCGTAGCTTAAGTACTCGGTACCATCTTCTGTATTCGTCTCCGTTAGAGAGTAGGTGTCGGTATATCGGTCGTAACTACCAACGCTGTAATAAAATGGTTGATAGGAACGTTGCAAATCAAAATAGGAATAGCGTTGTGTATTTCCTAAAATTCTTCCTGTCAATCCGTCAATCCACTGGCTAAAATCCTGTTTTAATTCAAACTGAGCCATCATTACCGATTCACTCGATTCTTTATAGCCTGAAACCAATTCAGCATATGGATTCAAATAAGTAGTACCGCTTTCGTCGTTACCGAAAAGGATGTGTTGCTCGTAAGCATAGGTTTCGTCCGGTTCATAATAAGCCGGGAAACGAACCGGACTTACGCGTAACATCTTTTTGTACATATCACTTCCTCCAGTCATCGGCCCGATATAATCTTCAAATGTTCCGTGGACCCTGACAACTGCTTCGGTTGATTTTGTTAAATTGATGTTGATATTGGAACGGATAAGGTATTTTTTTAAATCGATGTTTGAATTAAAGTTACTTCGTTTATCCACATCTAGAATACCATTATCCTGCGAGAAAGAACCCGCGATATAATACCTCGCAATTTTACCGCCACCTGAGATGTTTAAGTTGGCCCGTTGGTTGATGGACACATCTTTGGTCAGCATGTCCATCCAGTCAACTGAAGGATACACATACGGATTGGTTTGGTTGATGGTATTTTCAATTTTTGTGTTTGAATAAGTAAGAGCAGCCAACGGATCCCTGGTTTTTGCTGCTTCGTTGGCCATTTTCATATAAGTAATCGGATCGGTCATTTTTATTTCCTGAGTGGGTGCTGAAAATGAATTTTCGAATCGTACCGATACTTTCATCTTTCCTTCTGTTCCCTCTTTGGTAGTAACCAGGATAACACCGTTTGCACCACGCGCTCCGTATAAAGCCGTTGCTGTCGCATCTTTTAAGATTGAGAAACTGGCAATGTCATCGGGGTGTAATCGGGAAAGATCATCGCTTGACACTTCAACATTATCAACTAAAATTAAAGGATTTACCTTTCCGCTTCCAAAAGAAGTAACGCCACGAATAAAAAATTCTGCATTATCTTCGCCTGGTTCGCCGCTGGTCTGATAAGAAATTACACCAGACATTCGACCAGCTAAAGCTGTGGTAAGGTTACTTGAGGGTACCCTTAACTCGTCAGTTTTCACAGTTTCTATTGAAGATATTACACTTTCTTTCTTTTGTTTGCCAAAAGCCACAATTGTTACATCTTCCAATTCCTGCGTTTTGGGTTCTAATTGTACATTAATTTTTGTCTGATTACTTACATCAATCACCTGGCTTTCCATTCCGATAAAGGAGAAAACCAGCCTGTCGCCGGGCTTCGCTTCAATGCTGTATGTACCATCGTTGTCCGTAATAACACCTCTTGTAGTACCTAAAATAGTTATGGTTACACCGGGCATAGGATTCTTTTCGTTGTCGGTAACTTTCCCTTTAACTTTGTTTTGTTGCGGAGCCTCGACTTCACGATTCTCTACTGGTGCTTCTTTTTCGTCTGTTCCTTTTTTAAAGAGAAAAACCTGTCGGTCATCAATTTTGTAATTTACGCCTATATCATCCAGCAATTGATTAAGGACTTTCTCAATGTTTTCGTTTTCAACTGAAATACTTCTCTTTTCATCTAACTCTGTAATTTTTTGATTGTAGATGAAAATAAATTCACTTTTTTGTTCAATGGAATTTAAAATCTCAGTTAAAGTTGAATTCTCCAAATGAAGATTAATCTTTGCTTTCTGCGAATAGCTGGTTGCAGAAAAAGCCATGGTACCTGTGAAAATCAGAATAGTTAGCAACTTCATTTTCAACAAAATTAAATTCATTCCCTCCCGTTCTCGAAAAGGATGAACAATTGACATTTTTTTCATAAGTTTGAACTGTTTTTAAATAAATAATTTTGCCCTTGGGCATTATTGAATCCGGTTAATGTTACCAGCATTAACCGGCTTTTTTATTTCGTTTTATTTATATATACATATTCGTCTCCTCTTCTTTCATAACTCGCATCTGAAATAAAAGCTAAACCATCCAGAACTTTTGTAAAATCAGTTTTTAAATCAAGTTTTCCGTAAACTTTTTCAAACCGCGCATTCTTATCACAGCTCAACTTGATATTGTAATAACGGGAAACCCGTTTTAATACCTCAGAAACATCCTCATTCACGAATATTAAATAACCATCCTTCCATGCAGTGTAAGAATCAGAGTTCTCGATGTCGTTAATTTCTATCTCCGATTTCTGTAAATCAATTGTTGCTTTTTGTGATGGTTCTACAAAGATTTCTCTATTTACTTCAGCCGTTTTTAAACTAATGCTGCCTTCAATAAGCACAATGCTATAAGTCTCATCTGAATGATATGCCCGGAAATTAAATTCAGTTCCGTAAACTTTTAAAGAAGCATGATCTGTTTTGACAAAAAATGGGCTTTCAGTGTTTTTTGCCACTTTAAAAAAGCCCTCTCCTTCTAATTCCACTACTCGTTCCCGTCCGCTAAATACTGGGGGAAAGATTAGTTTCGACCCTGAATTCAACCAAACTTTCGAACCATCTGATAGCTCTACATATGATTGTTTCCCAAATGGCACAACAAGCTGGTTAAAGCTCTCTCTAGAATTTTCCTGAGAAATTTCTGTAGAATCATTCAGCACAATACCTGCACCATCTGATGAATAACTTATCGTTGACTGAGGACTATTAATTTCAATGGATTCGCCATTACTTAGAATCAACTCAGCATTTAGTGGTTTGTCTTCGCTAAGTTTATCTGTCGCTTTATTTGTTGACACCTGATAAAAAACGACAACAGAAAGACTGATGATTGCCAACAAAGTCGCAGCAATCCGAATTTGTTTCGATAATATCAATGGCTTCCTCCTGCTCGCTTCAATTATTTGCCATGACTTTTTTATTTTTTGTGAATCTTGTTTAGCAGGTACTACTTTTAACGCCTTTATAATATAAGAAGCTAATCGGATTTCTCTTTTTTTATTAGAATACCTTTGAATTAAGTCATCGATATTCAATTCTGAATTTTTATGATTCACAATCTCTTGAAAATCATCATCCATGACAAATTCTTCGATGGTATATTCTTTATATTTACTTAAATCTTTCATTGAAAATGAATAGTTTTCAATTATATGTGTTAAAAAATCAAAAATCTGGACACCTCAAATGACAAAAAAATAATATTTTTTCTAAGGAATAAATTAAATAGCTAGAGATAAATATGTTACGGGGAGTAAAAAAGCAAAAATTTAATTGAGTTTCTTGTAGAAGAGTAGGTACAAGATAGTGCTATCTGTCTTCTCTCCCAGAATTTTTTCCGTCTCTTTTCTTATTGATGCGATGGCCCGGTATAATAATTTGTAGCAGGAGTCAACAGAAATTTCCAATATTTCCGAAATCTCTTCATACGAAATTTCCTTCTCAAATTTCAAATAAATGATTTCTCTTTGTCGGTTGCTTAATTTTCTGATGCTTTCTTTGATTGCATCATAAGTTTTTTCAAGCTTTATCTTATCATGGACTTCGCTATCCTCCACACTTTTGAAAAAATCAAATTGCAAATTGTCCGATGTGTCGTCTCTAAATATTTTATTATGAGCTTCAAGCTCTTTAAATAAAGTACGTCTAAATATACTAACCAAATAACCAGATAAATTCTTCACTTCTCCAATTCGTTCCCTTGTATTGAGAAAATTAACGAACATATTTTGGATTGTATCTTCAACCGCCTGGATATTCCTGGTCAATCTTAGTCCATAGTCGAATAAAAAATCATAGTAAGCAAAATAGATTTTGGATAGTGCATTCAATTTACCTTCCTTGACAAATTGGTTCCAGTAATAATTAATTTTAATCTGATTATCCATTTACTCTATTTGAGTTTCTCTTTTTAAAGGTTTGACAAATGTTGCAAATATTTCTTTTAAAAAGTAAAAAAATGCTAAAATTGAATTTTCCACAACCGAAGGATCTGGCTTTAATCCCTATTTTTACTGTGTATCGCAAATTTTTCAGCCGACTTCTCGTGCCTGAAAGTGGACGGTTTTCTTATGGAACGGTTTTGTTGACCGTAGAATAGTTCTAAGAATGAGAGACGACCAATATTTAAAATGGAAGCACAAATATATATTGTGCAATTGAGTAAAAACATTAAATAATTTTATTCAATAGCTATTTTCAATATTTTTTGATGAGATACAGATTGTAGAAAAAGCGTTACGCGGGAATTTTTATCACAATCGAAGCCCCATAAGGCCTCGGATTCCCTGGTGATTGTCCGTCCGCAGGACGAAGACAATCATGCAGGAATCCGAAGCGACAATCTGCACCGAAAACGCAATGCAATTTATAAAACAACACGTTTTATTCGTTAAAAACACTTAAATCCCATTTGTCCATCCATTTCAATTCAATCTTGTCATTTACAAAATGGATAGGTAACCAGATATATCTACCGTCTATAGGATTTTCAGGAGTCCATCGGTCAGCCATGAATATGAACGCATCATTTTTCCCCTGGACAGGAAGGATATAGGTACTTTGCGAATTAAAGGTGGTTGAAGAATCTGGACCTATACACGGATTTCCAAGTTCTGTCCATGGACCAAATATATCATCAGCACTGGCTGATCGGGCTGCATTTGGAGACCACCCGGTACAGTCAGAAGCAATGAAATAATATTTCCCTTTACTGGTCTTTAGAATAGTTGGTGCTTCCATATATCTGTTGCTAAAAAACCGGGCATATCTGCCAGAATGAGAAAGGTAGTCATCACTTAATTCGGCGATATGCAAAGTACTGTTCTCTTCCGAAGAATATAGGTGGTATGCTTTTCCATCATCATCTACGAATAAATTCATATCTCGCGCCATTTGCCCATTCTTAAAATCTCGTCCCAAAATATTTAATGAATCTACGTGAGCAGGAAGACAACCTTTCCCTCCACAATAGTTGCTTTTAACAGTATCCGATACAGGAAGTTTATGGTATTCCTGAACGTTAACAGGCCAAGTGCCTTTATTAGGTCTTACTGACTCAATGAAAATAAAAGGTCCTGTTGGATTATCAGCTACTGCCACACCAGATCTTGCTGAAGCATATCCCTGTGATTTTAGTTCCAGGTGAAACCACATGACGAACTTTTTTGTTTTTTCATTATAAATCACCTTAGGCCTTTCGAGAATGCACCCCTTTGAAATATCAGAGTTGGAATCTATACTATCCACTGGCAAAGCGATTCCTTCATCCTTCCAGTTGTATAAATCTTTAGATGAATAGACATGAACTCCTACTTGTGCCGTATTTCCTATTTCCCCTTCAACTTTATGTTCCCCATACCAATAGTATGTTTGATTAAAAAATAGGATGCCTCCTCCATGAGCATTTATATGAACATCATTATTGTCTTTCCATTCTTGTCCTGGATTGAATGCGTTATAACTTGTTTTAGGGGTATTACAAGAAAACAAAAGAGTCAATCCCAAAGTAAAAATTGTTATTCGTTTCATCTATAATATAATTTTTCAAATGTATTGTAACAGCAGTCTGTCTAAAAACCCATTTCCGGGGCGATATTATTGAGTATTATAAAAGTAATATTCATAATTCATTGGTTCTATCTTTATTGATATTTAAAAATTGTTGTCTGATGAGTATCGTTGCTTTATAAAGCAGCATGCAAAACTAAGGGTTCTCCTGCTTTACATATTTGTAGAGCACGAAGCTATTGGGTTGATCGAGATAAAACCGGACATCCTGGTTTTTAGTTACTTCTGCAATAAATACTTTTCCTGAACCAACAATTGGAGCAAAGTGATAAGTCCCTGCAGTTAACATCGGGAGTTTCAACACAACATTGTTAGATTCATTTTGTTCTCTAAACACCAGCACATAACCACTGAGGCTCTGTTCCTTTTGAGATTGAAAGCCTGTCCAACTTCTCCCAGAGGGTTCTTCTCCAATAGGCAGAATAATGCCCGAATGAAAATCAAACATGACCTCCTTGTAACGACCGATTAATCCTGCAACACTAAAAGCCGTTTCGGGCAAGCCTGTACTTTCAAACCAAGCGAGCGGTTGACCAGCCATAGTTGTAGCAAAGAGGTAGTCGAATGAATAATTCTCAGGAGCAAACAAATCATCTTTATATTTTTCAGTATTTCTCCATTTATTCAAAAATTCAATCTGTAAATTTTGTGGCGGAATATATTTTGAAAGCATCCAAAGATTTCGCAAAGTCCAGTAGGGATAATAATTCTGCCAGTCGGTATAACGATTCTCCAGAAAAATATTACCGTACTCGTTAAATGAAAAATACCCCCCTCTTCTACCAGCAGTAACATCCAGATTAAATACGACCTCGCCCTGAGTTACATCCACTACTTTATCCATAAATTTTCTGAAATTTATTTCCGATTGCTTATCCGGTATATTTACCCCGTCAATCTTAAATGTCAGAATCCCGTATTGTTTATATAGGGCAATAAGCGCGTTGGCATCTTTTTCCCAATTGGCATAACTGCCATCAGAACTTGGATTAAACCAAATCCCAATCTTAATTCCAAGTTTCTTCCCTTTCTCGACAATAGGTGTAAGTCCATTTGGAAATTTTACAGGATCAGGCTTCCAATAGTTTGAATCCCTCCAGATATCTTTAAAAGATCCCCCTTCAAAAGCAGAATTTCCACTTCTCCCCGTTTGCCAGCCATCATCGAGCTGAAAATGTGTAATCCCCAAGCGGGCGCCCGCGTCCAGTTCATCCAGACAAAAAGCTTCATCTACTTTCGTATCCTGGCTGCGATCTCCCCAAGTGTTCATCATAATCATTTCGTCCCGATCCGGGCGGTGTAACCGAATCCTTTGTTGATATTCGCGTAACGCCAATAATTTATTTACCGAATCCCCCCCATAAACACCTGTAGCAAAACCACAGGCTTTCGTCCATTTTACCGGATCAAGATCGCTTGATTGCATATTTGCACCAATCATCCTAATATGACCAAAGTCGCTTAAAAAGTCTCCCCCAGGATAGGCCAGCTGCGCAGTTGGAGTTGGCGACTCCTTCAAAACAAATACCCCTTCCCCTGAGGTTTGGTCGGTTGCAAAGAGCAGGTTGCCCCTAAATAAATTTTTCCGGTATGCCAACACCTCTTGTTCTATAACCAACGTATTGAACCTATCTGTAACATCCTTAAAATCAACAACCGTCAACATCCATTGCTTCCCCTGAAGGCGCAACCTTTCAAGTATTGGCACAGAGCCGTCATTCACTTTTTCGTTTAGTTGTTCGATATTTTTCAAATCAGCAGGATTCGTAGATTGATACACCCAATCCGATTCTGATTGTCCTCGCAGATATACAGTGCAGGCAATTGCCGGGCAGTTAGGGTAAATGCTAAAAACCTTTTTTACCTGAAGTTTTCCGAGAGTGCAAAGAACAGTGGCTTCCAGATGTTCCGGCTTGATTCGATTTTCCGGAACAATTTCAACCGAAAGTGAATCATCATCTGACAATTCCTTTTGCCCGGGAAAGCTCATATCTGGTTTTGAGGTATTAAACAACCAGACTTTATCAGATCGTTTGTCTTCCAGTTTTTGAGATATAATGTCTCCTTTGTGCCATAGATAAACCCTTTTAATACGGGAATTCTCAACTATTAATGTATCACCCGTTAGCCTGGCAGAACAATAATTTGGAGAACCCGGTTGTCCTGATACTTTGGGAAACACATCGATACTACTTGTTTGAGCAAATAGCAAATTATTAGAAATAATAATAACGATAATTATAGATAAATAATTTCTCATAAAACAAATTTTATTCGTTTTGATTTCGTGAAAACACGTTTTCCAACTTGACCACAACCGGGTTGGGCCATTTACGGTCGTTGTAGATCCGTTGTGCCCGCATCACCGATATTTCGATCCCTTCTTTTGTGTTTTTAATGGTTGGCATTGGGTCAGTTTCCGGATGGTATTCCAATACTTTACTGTTCTGCCCCAACACTGAAATTTTCGCATTATTCCCTGCCTTGACCGATTGCAGGTCATAGGTCTTTCGGTCCCCCAATGGCCAGTCCTTTTCCAAAAGAAAAGCATAAACTGTATTTTCGCCCTTTTTCCTCAGGAACCATACATTGGATTCGTTGGTCACCCCAAAAGGGACTGTGTTCCCGAATGCCTCGTGGTTGATGAACATCCATAGCGAGATCTCGTTCAGCCCGCTTTCCTGTTCTTTCGGGAACCTGCCCTCTTTATCAGGCCCGAAGTTCAACAGGAAGTTCCCGCCTTTTGCCCTGATCTCGATCAATTTCTGGATCACATCATTGGCTGACTTATAATGTTCATTCGTTGGCCGATACTGCCATTGGTCGCCAAAGGTATAACAGGCCTCCCAGGGTGAAGGCAGCGGTTTATTGGGCGTCTCCTGCTCCGGTGTCTCGATAGCTCCCCGGGTAACAACCACATCAGGGTTGACCTCCCAGCACACCTTTGCGACCGCTGTTTTGCCTGATTGTTCCATGCCGTCCAAAAACACAATGTCGATCTTTCCGTATTGGGTCATCAGCTCCCGCATCTGTTCCTTCACATAGCTCTTCAATGGTTCATTGTTCGAAGCAAATGACTCCGGCCTTGTCCTTGAGATGAGCCTGCCCTGCTTATACAAAAAATGAAAGTCGTCCGGTGAAAAGTAAAGCCCAATTGCCAGTCCCTCTTTCCTGAAGGCGTCCACGACCTCCTTAGTAATATCTTTCCCGTACGGTGTGTTCATGATGTTAAAGTCCGTTGTCTTCGTGTCGTACATGCAGAACCCGTTGTGGTGTTTGGTCGTGAATACCACGTACTTCATCCCGGCCATCCGGGCTGCTTTAGCCCATACAGCAGGGTTGAACGATTCCGGGTAAAAAGTCATCGGAAGTTCGTTAAAATACCTGTTCACATAGTCGTCGGAAGCCCCAACAAGGCTATGGCTGATCACCATCCCCAGTTGCACATCCAGGCTCCAGTGGACAAACATTCCAAAGCCTAAACCGGCAAACCACTGTTCACGTTCCGGCCTGTTCAGGTTCAAGGGCTTTTCCTGTGCGGCCAGTTGCCCAAAACCGACAAGTAACAAGAGTACAATAATTTTATATTTCAAAGTTTTGTTCATCGTCTTATTCGTTTATTGTATTGCTTTTCTATTATTCCAACTCAAACTTACCGGTCAGCCGGATATCCTCGGAACTGGAACCGACCAGCACCTCAAACTCCCCTGGTTCCACCGTCCAGTCCATGTTTTTGTCCAACAGCTGCAGGTCTTCGGGCTTCAGGGTAAAGTGGACTGATCGTGTCTGTCCCGGATTTAAGGTTACCCGCTCAAAGCCCCGGAGCTGTGTATCATAAACCGTCACGCTGCTGACCAGGTCTTTCACATACAACTGAACCACCTCGTCCCCTTTGTATTTCCCGGTATTGGTTATGTCCACATCAACCTGGATTTCCTGCTGGGTATAGCCTTGTGTTGGTGATATCACAAGGTTGCCATATTCAAATTCTGTATAGCTCAAGCCGTATCCGAAAGGGTACAGAGAACCGACCACAGAGGTTTTCCCCGAACCATTCGGCCCCGATGCAGGCTGGCCTGCCTGGGAGCTGGGCTTGAACGGGAAGTTCAGTTCTATCTGCCCGACTGATTTTGGGAAAGTCACCGGTAATTTTCCACCTGGGTTATAATCCCCAAAAATAGTTTGAGCGATCGCCTTTGGCCCTTCCGTATTTGGGAACCAGGCTTCCAGAATTGAAGGAATGTATCGGTTTTCCCAGTTAATGGTCAGCGGCCTCCCATTAATCAGTAACAGTACAATTGGCTTATTGGTTTCTTTCAGCGCCTGTAACAATTGAAGCTGCCGCCCGGGCAGGCCAAGCCCTGTCCGTGACCGGCTTTCGCCACAACGCATTTCGTCTTCACCCATAACGGCAATGACCACATCTGCCTTTTTAGCTTTGGCAACAGCCTGATCTATGCGCTGCTGTTCCGTTTTCGTTAAAGGAGTTGAGACGATCTCGCTGTCGGGCCAGTTGTTGTCCACAACCGTGCTCCCCAGGGAGAAATCAACTTTGGCCTTGCTACCGACATAGCTTTTTATGCCCTCAAGAACGGTACCCACTTCCAGGTATTGTGGCCCGTACCGGCTCACGTAAACAGTGGTGTCAATGGCCAGTGGCCCTGTAACCAATATGTTGTTCAATGATTTCAGGTCGAGTGGGAGCAGTCCGTTTTCATTTTTGAGCAGTACCAGCGACTGCCGGGCCATATCCAGCATAAAGCCTTCGGTTCCATGGGCGACGGTTTGGTCGGCCTGTTTGGGGTTTTCGACATATGGGTGGTCAAACAGTCCCAGTTCAAACTTCACCCTCAGCACATCGCTTACATTCCTGTCCAGGGTAGCCATCGAAAGTTGGCCATCGTTCACCAGTTCGCGCAACGGCAGGATATAGTCTCCCGGCGGGGAAAAGTTTGTTCTAACGTTCATACCGGCTTCAGCAGCCTGCCTCACGGCTTCCTTGATATCACCTGCCACATGGTGTTTAGTCGCCAGGAACTCCAACGCTCCACTATCGGAGACCACGTATCCCAGGAAGCCATAGGTATTGCGGAGCAGGGTGGTCAAAAAATAGTAGCTTCCCGTGACTGGCACCCCGTTCCAGTCGTTATAGCTGCTCATGACACCCAAGGGGTGCGCCTGTTCGACCACTTTCCAAAAAGGGTACAGGTACATCTCGTGCAGCTCCCGCGGGGCAACATGGGGGTCTGTCCGGGCATTGCCGTCCCGTCCCCCTTTAGGCACACTGTAAACGGCATAGTGCTTCAGAGTGGAAGCCACCCCCTGCGACTGGATGCCCTCTGCCATCTGTGTCCCCAGTTCTGCAACCAGGAACGGGTCTTCCCCATAGCATTCAACTCCCCTTCCCCAGCGTGGATCGCGCGCTAAATCAAGGATGGGCGCATAGACATTTGTATAGCCAAGGGCTTTCCCTTCCCGCCCTACGATCTCACCCGCCTGCCTGACCAGCCCCTTGTCCCAGGTGCTACCAATGGCAATGGGCGAAGGCAGACTGGTTGCCCGGTCGTGGTTTAGCCCATGGATACCTTCGTTGGTAAAATCCACAGGGATGCCCAAACGGGTCTGCTCGATAAACCACCGCTGGATGGTGTTGACCGCTTCGGCATGCTTGCTGAAAGGATAGGAATACTGCGTTTTCTTCAACCCATTTAATTCCTCATCGATATTGGCAATCCCGTCTTTCCATATTTCATTTTTCCAACCTTCGGTCGGCATCTCGTCCTTGAGCACCCGTTTGTAACCATAGAGTGTGGCACACTGGCAGCTCTTTTCGTCAACGGTCATCTGCTCCAAAAGGTCGGTTATGCGGGCTTCGATCGTGGCCTTTGGGTTCTCATACACATCCATCCGGCCATTCTTGTTGAAGTCAATCCAGCCATCATGATAGATACCTTTTTTCTGAGCCTGTAATGAGCTTGGCGCACTTATCGAAAAAATCAGGACAAGTGCCGATAGAAATTTTATCATCTTATTTCCGGTTAATGGTTTCAGATTCCATTTCCAGTCCTAAAAAACTATTTTCCATTAAAACCTGACTTCCAATGCTGATTGAATAATAAATTTTATCTCCCAATTCAACCTTGACCTCTATTTGGTGGTCAGGAGAAATCAATTCGAAGGACGAAGGTTTTGATAGTCCGGGAAAGGCTATCAAAAGAAAAAAGAAAACTAAAAATAGATGATTGTAATATTTATTACCGATTACTAATAAACTAGTCAATTTCATTATTCAATACTAAAACATTTAAATAGAATTGTTCCCAGTTTTTTTTGTCAGGAGCTGATACTGGATATTTACCTGAGCTTGCAACCTGAAATCCGTTTTTTGCTGTGCAAAGGTGACAGCAAAACAACTCATAAACAATAAAAATAAAAGCAGAAACTTAGCGCTACATCTATTTTTAGCTTCTTTATCAAAAATCAATTGGCTGTCTAAATCTATTCTTTTTATAAACATCGTTCTATTCAGATTAAGGTGTTATTATTTTTCCGTTCCATTCTCTCAAAACAATCAGCGATTAAAATTCACCCCATGTTTTATTCCTTACTTTTTTAATCCATTGAGGTCTGAAGTGATAGTAATCTTCCCTTTCCCTGGATTTACTTTGGCAGAAAAATCACTACTTGTTTCGATGTTACTTGAAGTATTCAGGTGAATAATTTTATTGTCAACGGTATTGTCAAGCAAAGTCATTTGCCCTTTGGCATTGAAAACCGTTCCGTAAATATTGATTGCAGTTGGAAAGTAATCCGGCATTGCCTTGTTGGAGCGGAATTTTATCCCACCGTTCTTCAAACTTGAGTTGCAGATCGTGATCGCATCAATTGGGGTATCCACGCCCAGAAAGTCCTTTGTGCCATCATGCATCACCCTGATATTGTCAAAAACCAGCTGCTTCTGCATAGGGATCTCAGCTCCCGGATAATACGAACGGCTCCAAATACCGTTATCAAAGTGAATGGAAAAACCTACCCGGGGCTTTTCCAGATAGATGTCCCTGAAAGTCACGTTTCTGACCCCGGCAACATGCTCGTCTCCTTTTTGCACCATCACCCATTTGATCCCATCCAAAACTTTTGTCCCTTCGGTATGTGTGGGGCGTGTCTCGGAAGTATATTCTTTTCCGTCCGGTTTGCCATTTGGCATAATCCCATCAACCCTGTAAATCCTGCCATTCGACACCACAGCATCTGCATTCTGGACTTTCATACCTTTGTGCCAATCGATCCAGCCACCAGCCAGTATCCGGCAGAAAAAACCAACCAACTTTTGGTTACCGCTAAGATCATAGCAGTTTTTAACCAGTCCGTTCTCAATCCAGCCCAATTCAGGATTTGAGGTGGCATAGTCATGTGCATTCAGGGCAATGGCGTCATCAACGGTTTCAAACACGGCATTGGAGATGGAAAACCGGTTTCCGCGCCCCAAATGGATCCCGTCCTTGGTACCTTTAAGAATAACATCGTCGATAACCAGGTCTTCAAACGTACAAACATGGATCCCAAACTGGGGGTTTTCAATGTCAGAACACCTGAACTCCTCGATCTTCAGGTCTTTAATATAAAAAAAAGCAATTTGTCCCCGCAGGCCAAATACTTCATCAAACGCTTTGAGCACATGGTTCACACTTACGTTCAATCCTTCTATGACGATGTGTTCATCATATGTTCTGGTCAGAGCTCCCTTATTTAAAAGAACATGGGTAAAAGGCCCGGCCTCGTCCACTTTCTGAAGGATGACTCCGTTGCCAAACTCCAGGGTAGTGTTGCTCCCAACATAAGTTGTTCCGGCCACTTTGTAGGTTCCCGGTTGGCTCACGATTATTGTCCCTCCCTGGTCGACTGCTTTTTGCAGGGCTTTCACGTTTTCAACGCCTGTAGCATTTGGCAAGAACCCAAAATCTGCCGCATTTGTAAATCCCGGGTCTTGGGCATCTATCGACAAACAGGATGTAATAAATGCCGTAAAAACTAAAAGTCTTAATATCATTGTTGTATAAATCTTATTTAGAAAATTATATTGCATTATTTAATTCGTATAGCTTAAAATACAAATTATCCAAAACTTCCTTTTCATAAAGCCTGGTAGCAAAATCTATTTAAATAGATCCGCCCTCCTGCAAACATTCACAAATGCTGAAGCAGACCATAATTGACTTCCTGAGCCCATTGGGTTTTTAGTAGACCAGTTTACTACCTCGTGAAACGAGCCATCTTTAACGCAGGTACGAGCCAACAGTGCAGCGTTAAATGATGTATAATCCTTACCCTCGGCTATTTCTTTTGCCCAGAGAAAAAAAGTGTCAACAAAAGGCCAGGCTGTATTGTTGTGATAGCTTGCGTTACCCGGATAGAAAGGATAGAAGAGTGGAACACCTGCCCAGGATACAGGATAGCCGGCGATGGCTTTTAATGCATCATCACCTTCAACGATACCGGTTACAACTGCTAGTGCAGCCCCAAAAGCATCACGCCTTTGTTCCAGTTCTCCATTAGTATGTTTAAAATAAGCAAACGTGCTGTCTTCAAAACGAAGGTTACTAACAATAGCCTGTTTTAGTTTTTTTGCTTTTTGCAGCCATTCTGAAGCTTCTTCTGGTTTATTTAGCTTCTTTGCTGCTGAAGCCATTGACAGCAGACCTTTATAGTACAAACAATTTGTTGACGTTGATTTGATCATCACACACTCTTCAACAGAAAAATCCTGCGGATAACCTGATGCTTTTCTCTCCATGAAATGGATATCAATAAATGAGGCCTGTCCCCTGTAAAGTCCGTCAGTAGGATCAAAAAAAGGATCATATAACTCATCAAAACAATTCTTTCCATTCTCATAAATCCACTGCCAATCAGCCAATTCAGGATGCTTTTCAAACAAGTCCATAGCTGCCCATAGCCATACTACATCATCGGTCCTGCGCGTATAACAATTTGTTCGGTATTTTTTAAGAAATTCCTTTTCTGAAAGTGAATCCTGTACCCAATTGCCTGACAGGCCATGGATCATATGGCCTTCAGAAACCCTCAACCCGAGGCCGAGACGCAAGTTACGGGTAACTTTCAGTGAATTTAAAATTTTACGGGGATAAAGAGAATTAACACCCAGTATCCCTGAGTAACTGATATCACGCGTATATATGCGTAACCCGAAATTTTGACCTGCACCAAAGTACTCCCCATCCTCCGTTTTAATAATATTTGACTCAATATTTTCCAATGCTATATTCCACAAACGATCAGTCATTTTATTGGCACCGGTTAAACTGGTATTATTAACGGGATGACAACCCGGCAAGCTATCCACATAAATAATTCTTAATGAATCTTTTATGTATTCATTGTTTAATGTGAGCTTATCTGATCGATATTCAAATTTCAATTTTTCATTACAACCTGAAACGAAAAAAAGCGACACTGATATTAGTAAAAACTGTAAATATTGCCTCATCATGTTAAATTGACTTTAGTACTATTGGTGGAAAATTCTCTCAAATGCATCGTTTCTTAGGTTAGTTATAGTTATCCCGCACGGTCCTGCTTTTCCCTTCCACGGTCAACACAAGCTGGTGATTTTCATCGGGGCTGGACAAATGAACCTCGTCATTCATCTGACATAAAAAAAGCAGGAATGAAAATAAGATTAGCGGTAAATATTCCATCATTATCATCATAAGTTGTCATACTTTAAAAAGAGAAAACCCGGTGTTTCCGGGATTGTAAAATTGACCTCGCTTCTTTCGTTTAAAGTGATTTGCCACTTTTTATTGGTCAAAATATCAGTTAGTTGCAATTTAGTCCCTGGCTCAAAAAAATGCAGTGAGATTTGCGCACTCTTTTTCTGATTATTTAACTCCCGAAATACAGTTAAATAACCATTTCCTGTTTCCGGATTGTAATTCTGAAACCCCGTCCAGCTTTTATTGTCAGGTTTATCACCAATAGCAAAAACATAGCCTTTGTACATTTCAGCCCGCTCTGCTTTGTACTTTGCTATAATCGGTTTCAGTTCAGCCCTTGCCTCCGGTGACAGGAATTGCAGTTCTGTAAAAAATATAGGGCTTGCCATCAATGTAATGGCAAAATTATAGGCATGTGTGTATTTCAGTGCGTCAATAATTGCCTCCGGTGGTGTCAGATCTTTGTTCTGGTATGTTACCTGTACTTTGTTCAGATTCATATAGCTGGCCAGTTCCCAGGCATCTCGTAACACTTGCCATGGTTCGTACTGTACATTTGGTCGAACAGTGTATGCTTTACGGTTGGCGAGATACAGATTCCCACATTCGCGGCCAAAGTAAAATCCCATGCGTGGGTCTTTCTCAGTAACATCCCAGTTAACAACTGCACTGTGTCTCGAATAGTTGATAAGATCCCTTGCCTTGTAATACAAATGATCCAGCGCTTCCTTTTTGTTTAGAAAGGCAAAATCCAGTTTAAAAGATTTAAAATCGCCATTGTCATAATTGGTTTTCAAAGTACTCAAAGGAGCAGTCCAGGCATTCCACAGTCCAAGTTCTATTCCGGCATCTTTTGCTTTTTCCCGTACCTTGCCAAATCCGGTCGGATACACATCATAAGTTTCAGGCATGCTTGTTCCATCCATAAGTTTTGGCAAAGCACCTTTCTTATAAGGTTTTGTTGGCCCTGTTTTAGCTGGCAACCAGCTATTTTCCCCATTCCTTATTTGCCATCCGTCATCAATCTGGAGCATGTCAACACCAAGCTCGGCACAAGCTTCTATTTCTCTTAAAACGTTTTCTTCCCTTGCCTTATAGGTACACTGGTCAAAAGCGTCTTCAGATCCCCAGGTATTGGCCATAATGAAAATATCCCTGTCAGGGTGTACCGGGTATCTGAGCCTGTCAAATTGCTTAAGTGCCAAACCGGCTTCGTCTTCCCCTCCCTGGTACAAAATCATCCAATTCGCCCAGCAAAACTTATATTCTTTATCCGTGATATCATAGGGCCTGATCCCTAATCCATTCACCAGCAATCTATTTCTTTTACGTTCAAATCCTCCTGTCTCCAGTTCGCTCCCCATGTGCGTATGTTTGTGCGATTCTTTAATCAGGATAAGCCCATTTGTCCCATTGGAGGCAATAAGCCCGTTTGTGATATCTGAACTTCCATTTTTAGGGACATCTTCTTTCGTTAAAATTTCATAGGGTTCAATATCCGCTTTTAATCCGCCATAATAACCAAATGCCGTGACTTTTGATGGTATTTTGCTCAATACAACTGTTTCGGAAACTCCCGGCTCAATATGCTCCCCCGCCTGTTTATTGCCTTTTGTGGTTTTTAACCACAACTGGGTGCGTAAACCAGAGGTACCCGGATATGCCCAAATGACATATTTCACCTGTAACTTTTCATATTCAATTTCGGCTTCAACAGTCAGGTGCTCACTGGTAAAATGTTCGTCATCGTCCTGGAAGGCATTCAGTGAAATTAGTTTACCTTCACCTAAATCCCCTAAATCCCAGTCTGCCGACTGACCTGAATTTGTTGCGATAATTTCTCCTAATGAATTAACAATTTGTGTTGTTGCGAATCCCCTTCCTGTCCAGCGCCAGGTACGTTCTACTTTCCCCGTTGAAACAATCAACTGGTTACTTGTAGTATAAGCTCTCGTGTTTTTAAAAGACGTATTTAGCTTTGGTAAATCTGATGCTAATATACTTGCAGGGGCAAAAGCAACGACCAATACAACTATTTTTATCAGGCTTAAAATATAACTTTTCATTGTTTACAATTTTAACTTTCAAACTCCTAATTTAAAGTATAAGGCCCCTGAGTAGCAGTTTCTTTCCGCCATTCTGTTAATAGTTCAACAGCACAGATTCTACTTTCTTAATAATTTCAGGGTGCTGATCTGCAATATTGTCCTCTTCTCCTAAATCATTGGACAAATCGTAAAGTTCTATCTCATCCGGAAGACTTTGCTCATTTGAAGATCTTGGATAATTAATCACTGCTTTCCAATCTCCTAACCGGATTGCTTTCCCTTTAACGAATTGATGATTTCCCTGCCGGAATTCCCAGTACAAATAGTTATGTTCTTCCTGCCCGCTTTCGCCTTTTAATGTAGGAAGAAATGAGATTCCATTGGTTTGCACGGGTTTTTCCTGGTCAATAATATCTGCCATCGTAGGAAGCATATCCCAAAAAGCACTTGGCAAATCAGAGCTTGTCCCCTGCTTTATTACATTTGGCCAACGGGCTAAAAACGGTGCCCTTAACCCTCCTTCGTACATATCGCGTTTGTGCCCTCTTAACGGGCCATTGGAATCCCAGTATTCCGGGTCATGCCCTCCTTCGTGATGAGAACCATTATCGCTTGAAAACATGACCAGAGTATTATCATCAATTCCCATTTGCTTTAAAAGCGACAGTAATTCTCCAACCTGATCATCCAGATGTTCCATCATGGCACCAAAACCCGCAATTGGATTTTGTACAGGCGGACAAATTTCTCCCGGACCGGCGCCATATCTGCCAATTTTATCATCAAATTGAGGTAATTTCTTTCGCCATTTTTCATGCAGTTCTTTTGGGGCGTGCATGGCAGCATGTGGTATTGCAGTTGGTATATAACAGAAAAACGGCTTGTTTTCCTTTACACTCTCCCTGATAAAATTAAAAGCATCCTCCATGATGAAGTCGTGCACGTAAGTTCCGGAATCCAAGGGAATCTCTTCTCCATCTCTTATTATAGACGATGGGAAATACGTATGCGCAACTACCTGATTTTTCCAGCCGGTAAAGTGGTCAAAACCATGAGTTAAAGGATTCTCCTCTCCTTCGTTACTCGTTATTCCCAGTCCCCATTTGCCAAAAGCCCCGGTTGCGTAGCCGGCATTTTTAAATAAGCGGGGTAAAGTTACCATGGTTGAATCCAATGCCCCCATTTTCTCGGTTGGCATATTTCCCCTGCAGTGAACATGGCCGGGATCCTGACCTGTCATTAATACCGCCCTCGATGGGGAACAAACTGTATTTCCGGAATAATGATTGGTAAAGAGCATACCTTCATTTGCAAGCCGATCGATATTGGGAGTTGATAGTTTCTTTTGTCCATAACAAGACAAATCACCATACCCCAGATCATCGGTAAGGATATAAATAACATTTGGAGAATTTGTCTTTTCTTGTTTGCAGGAGTAGAAAAATATGAAAAAGCCGAAAAGAATAAATAGGGAAAAATACCTCATGAGATTTTTTTGTAATTTATTATTAATGAATGGTATTCTTAACATTAAAAGATGCAGCTTATATCGGTTTTATAGCTTCGTTTAAGCTATAAATCAATAGGACTTCATATGAAGTCCTATTGATTTCATTTTAAGAATAATTCTACCAATTTGGATTTTGAGTAAGGTTCTCGTTTAACTGAATTTCCTGAAGTGGAATTGGAAAAAGATAATTTCTTTCTGAGAAAGTTCTGGATGATTTTGGCTGTACAATAACAAATCCATCATCATTTGTACCAAATGAAGTTAAATCAGATATTTTAATTGGATTACCGTTATTATCAGTCACATCTTTCCATGCCGAATTATCATATTGGATTCCCAATACTTCTTTACTTAATTCTTCTACAGCTATTCCCCATCGTTTCAAATCAAGCAATCGTTCTCCTTCCAACGCTAGCTCAACAGTTCTTTCTCTTCGAATCTCTTCAAGCATATTCAAATTATTTGCGCTAACAAAACCATTACTTAATTCATGTATCTCAGCTCTTTGTCGAAGTAAATTAATACTTTCATTTAATTCAGAATCAGTTATCGATCCAGCTAATTCATAAGATGCCTCTGCGTAAATTAAAAGAACTTCAGCATAACGAATTATTTCTTGATCATTATAGTCTTTACGATTAAGTCTGGATTCGCCTTCTGTTTGGTATTTCCAAAGTCTGTAGCCAGTTGTTGTTGACACAAAGAAACCCTTGTTAGCAACCAATAATTCAGCTCCGTCATGGCGCCATACATAATCACCAATTCTACCAACTGTATTATTCATTCGAAGATCACGATTATCAAATTCGCTATCCACACCTCCATACCCTTTAAATAGTGGCGATTTATCTATTGGTAAACCATCAACGCATAAATACATATCCATCAATTTTCTTGTTGGATTACCATTTGTTTGAACTTCTTGAGCAAAAGTATTTGTACGTACTTCTTCCCGAAACCGTTTGGCTAGAATATGTTCTGGTTTAACTCCGAGACTGTTGTCATCTGCATCCGGATCCATAAATAAATGGCGGTAGCTTTCTGAACCATATCTATTCAGCAATTCAAATTCATTACTGCTTATTACAGCTTTCGATGCACTTTTAGCAATAGTAAGTAATGCATTAACATCTGAACCTCCACCGTTATATTTGCTCCATGTTGCTTCAAACAAAGCAACTTTTGCCATTAGCGCATTGGCAGCCCCTTTAGTGATACGACCAATCTCATCACCACTAGTCAAGTGACTTCGAAGAGGCAAATCTTTCTCTGCCAATTCTAAATCATCAATAATAAAACTTACCAGCTCTTTGCGTGATGCCCTGGAACTGTACAATTCCTCTGAATCTGTATTCAGCACTTTATCAATAATTGGCACTCCACCGTACCTAACAAGAAGATTATAATAATAGAATGCTCTGAAAAAGCGGGCTTCAGCAACATATCTACTGGCATCCACTTCCTCATTTTCTTTCGCCTTTTCAATAATGTAAGTACTTGATCTGATCCTGGAGTAATTATCATTCCAATAACCATCACTTTCTTTTGCTAAATTGGTTCCACTACTTATAGCATTGTTACTTTCAGCATACTGAGTATCGGAATCCACATCAATAGAACGGCCTGGCAATGTATTATACAGGCTATTAACAGCTAACTCGTAATCATCCTCGCTATTCCAAAATGAACCATCTGAAACTGCTGTTTTTGGGAATAAGTCCAAATTATCCTGACACGCAAAAGCTACGAATATTATGGAAAAGTATATTAATATTAGTCTTGATTTCATACTGTTTTTTTTTTAGAGTTTTACTTGAATTCCAAAAATGTAATTCTTGGAATAAGGATAAACATTATAAACATTATTTTGCTCCGGGTCATAGCCTCCAGGCACATTGTGGATCGTAAACAAATCGCTTCCATTGAAATACAAGCGGACACTTTCTATTTTTAATTTACTTGTCAACTCTTTAGGAATAGTATATCCTAAAATAATATTTTTAAACCTTAAATATGCCCCATTCCATGCTCTCAATTTAGAATGTCGCCAGTTCCATGAATTTGTTGGACCAAGTGTTAACCTAGGCATATCTGAATCCCGAGCCTCAACAATAACACGTCCATTTTCATCTTTCATTTCAACTGCAAATCCTGAATTCCAATACATCGCATTGGGTTTATGCCATCTTGATCGACTACCTTCATAAGGTAATGCCCTGATTGAGCCATTGTATAAAATTCGCTTGCCAACTCCCTGAAATGAAACAGAGAAGTCAAAGTTTTTATATTCTCCACCTATATTACCTCCAAAATTGTAACGAGGCGATGTATTCCCTAAATAGACAAGGTCGCCTTCATCATCTGCATCACCATACGGATCAATTCTCCCGTTGCCATCTACATCCTTAAACATCACATCTCCCAGGTCAAGTTGGGTATTTATACTTCCAAGTTGTTTATAAGCAGTAAGCTGTTCCTGTGTTTTAATAATTCCATCAAATTCATATCCAAAATAACTATTAATCGGATAGCCTAATCTGGCAGTATTCATACCTTGAACATAAGTGTCATCACCACCTTTTTTGGTGACTAAATTTTTGCTGTCGAATAAATTACCTTTAACAAAATATGTAAAATCACCTATTCGATCTTTCCATCCCAATGATAGCTCCCAACCATTAATTTTTAACTCTCCCGAATTTACTTTAGGTGCCGTTGCACCTAATAATTCTGGAAAAGCTTCGGCAACAAGCATGTCTTTATTTATTTTCTCATACACATCAAATGTACCTACCAAACGATTTCGGAGAACCGCAAACTCGACACCAATATTTTTAGTTGCTATTGTTTCCCAGGTTGCTTGTGTTGCAGGTAAGGCACCTAATGAAGCTCCGGCTGGCTGACTTGAAGCACCGAAAGGATAAAACCCCCCAATGTTAATTGTTTGTATGTAGTTATAGGTACTTGCAACCGCCTGATTTCCCAACTCGCCATACGAGGCTCTAAGCTTTAGATTATCAAATAAATTTAGGTTTTTAATAAAGCTTTCTTCTGATAATCTCCATCCCAAAGAAAGTCCACCAAAATTACCCCATCTTTTATCAGGATGAAACTTGGAAGAACCATCCCTCCTCCAATTAGCTTCAACAAGATATTTACCCTTGTAGTCGTAATTAAATCTTCCGAAATACGATAAGATAGTCCATTCTGCTCCCCGGTCAGTATTGTATTGTTCTTCTGCATCACCAAGGCTTAAGGCAAAAAGTTCGTTACTGACTAAACCTGTTCTGTAAGCGGAAAATTCATACCAATCATCATTCTCAAATGACGTTCCCAACGTAACAGCAATATGGTGATCCTCAGTTATATTCTTGTCATAATTCAAATAATTAGTATAATTCTGATAAGTCCGTTTCTGATTTAACACATTAAAACGGTTTGGGTTATTAAAAACAATATTCACTTTATCATCCCAATGATAAGATGTATAGGTCGGTATTTCACCCTTTTGATTTACATATAGCTGCTTAATACCAATTTGACTAATGAATTTTAAATCCTTTGTGAATTTGATGTTCGCCTTAAAATTAATTCCTTCAACATTCCGGGAATTATATACTCTTCCACCTTCATCAATCAATTGAACAGGATTTACAAATCCCTGCCATTGATAATATTTACCTGAAGGAGTAAATGTTGGAGGCATCGGGTTTAAATTAGGATAACGATCCAGTGCTTGGGCTGTTTCATAGGGTTCTTCAATCTCTCTTTTCTCAACATATACACGGGCTTCCAGATCCAACCAGTCTGTTACCTTATAACTATAATTCAGATTTAAATTGAATTTTTCACTAATATTATTATCAATTTTGAAAAACCCTTCATCCTTGTTATATGCACCTGACAAATAATATTTTGCTTTATCACTGCCTCCGCTCAAACTAACTGAGTGGTTATAATTAATACTATTACTGAACAAATTATCTTTGATATCAGACTCTTCGTAAAAATAGAACCTGGGATTAGGAGCATTTAAATCCTGAGCCCATATATCAACTCCACCTACACCTGTTCCATTTATTAATTTATCGTAATTTTCATTCGGAAACCACCATGGATTTGCACGTCCCTCATTCATTTCTGCCTCACGGTGCATCTCTGCATATTGCCTGATAGTAGGCTGATTCCATGTATCCTGTGGGGTTTTAATGGTAATACTTCCTTTATACTCTATCGTTGTCTTACCTTTCTTTCCTGACTTTGTGGTTATTAATATAACACCTCCGGCAGCTCGGGAACCATAAATAGATGCAGCCGCATCTTTCAATACAGAAATTGTCTCAATATCGTCTGGATTCAGCATGTCAATCTCACCTTCTATTCCATCAATAAGGATTAAAGGAGAATTTCCTCCATTCAAAGATGTGAAGTCACGGATTCTTAAGGAATACCCTTCTCTACCTGGTTGTCCTCCTGAACGAGTAACCACCATACCAGGGAGTTCGCCTTGAAGAGCACTTGAAATAGTTGTTACTGGTTTGGATTTTACAATTGTATTACCAACAGAAGAAATGGCTCCAGTTAATGAAGATCTTTTTTGCACACCATAACCAACTGCTACAACTTCTTCAAGCCCAATAGCATCTCCCGCCAATTCAACATTTATCACAGCCTTCCCGGAAACAAGAATTTCCTGTGTGACCATCCCAACAAAAGAAAAAACAAGAGTTGCATTGTCTGGTACATTGAGAAGCGAGTAGTTTCCGTCGGTGTCGGTAGTGGTTCCTTTTGTGGTTCCTTTTATTACTACTGTAACGCCAGGAAGCGCTCCTCCGGAGGCGTCGGTTACAGTTCCGGAAACAGTATTTTCTTGTTGGGTATTATTGATATTGACATTTGAATTTTTAGACTGCACCAAAATCAACTGATCTTTTACCTGATAGGTTAAATCAGTTCCCTTAAACAGTTCTTTTAATATGGAGGATATCTGCTCTTGTTTGGTATTTATCGAGACTTTCTTCCTCAAATCGACCTGATCGTTGTCATAAAAAAAACGGTATTCGCTATTGTCCTCAATTTCCTCAAATACTTCGAATATTGAAACGTTTTTTACCTTCAAATCAAGTTTTCCTGCCTGAGCAGATACCTTGGCCGAAATCTGCATAAAACTGATTAGAATTAGAAAAGTTGTTAGTTTAGCCATGAGTAATAATTTTTTAAGAGGAGAGAGCACATACCTCCCCTGCTGTAATCTAAATTTTTTCATACATTTGTATTGTTAAGTTATTGACTTTAGCTCATTTTCATCAAATGGCTATTGTTAGATAATAAGAAACTTAGGTTTCTGAAATTAGCGGGAAATGTAGGCGCATTTTCCGCTTTTTAGTTCATAAGTTATTCCATAGGCAAGTTTATTCTTTAAAGTTTATATACAGTTTGTTTTTTTCGTAATGATAGATTATTGGTTCTACTGAAGTGCTTTTTATCGCTTCAATAAAAGTAAAGATGTTGTCGTTGATGCTTATTGTTCCGCTAAATCGTTTTGTTTTAAGGGTTTCATTTTCAAATACAATCTGCGTATTGTAAATCCTGTCAATTTTCATGGCCAGATCTTCCAGTGTTTCGTTCCTGAATTGATATATACCTTTCTGCCAATAATCATAGAAGCCATCCGGGATCATTGATCCATAAAGCTTCCCGGATGTTCTATCTAAAACTAGACTATGTAGTGGTTTTATGATATAAGAGTTAAAACCATTTTTACTATTTGCTATATCAAATTGAATACTTCCTTTTACCAGATCGGCGCGTACAATATTATCGTCGGGGTAAGCTGTTACAGAAAATTGGGTACCCAATACTTTAATTCTGTTGTTACCAATATTAACAATAAAAGGTTTTTTGCTATTGTGTTTTACATCAAAATAGGCTTCCCCTTCCATTTCAAGTTCTCGGAAATCTCCACTAAATTCAGAAGGGTATCGTATGCTCGAATTATTTGATAACCAGACTTTAGTTCCATCGGGCAAATTAAAATGCGAACGACTTCCTTTTGGGACGGCTATTTCCTGATATACAATTTCTTTGTTTAAGGATGTTAAAATGGTTTGAATAACAAAAGTAGTTGTAATTAGAAAAAAGAATATCGCTGATATGCGCAAAGCGTAGTAAACAAAAGGAGTTACTATTTTTTGTTTACCAAACTGATGTTTCCGTTGAAGATATTTCCGGTAAATCGCTGAATTATCGTGAATTTGTTTGGGATTGTATTGCCAGACTTGTAACAGGCGGTCGAAAACCTTTTTATTTGCAGGATCGCTGGCTATCCATTCCTGAAACACTTGTTCATCAGTTTCATTTACTTCCCCAGCAACCTTGTTAGCTATATTTTCCCAAACCTTTTCCTTGTCCATTCAGAATGTTCTTATATCTCCTATGACAGAAGATTTTATTGAATGTCCTAAAGGTAAACTGAAAAAATTGATATTTTTTTTTAATCTGGAAGTAAGAACAGTTGGAAAAGTACCATAAAACCAGAACTATCTCCTTTTTCATTAAGGTAACTTTTTATTGTCTCTCCAATTTTTTTGAGCGCAATTGACAACTGGTGGTTAATGGTTTTTACTGAAATATCGAGCAACTCACCTATATCCTTATATTTCATCTGCTCTACCTTAGCCAGTTTATATATCATTTTACAACGGGGAGGTAAATCTTCGATCGATTGTTCAATAATAGATTTTAATTCTTTGTTGATCAATTCAGTTTCGGGGCAAATGAGGTCAACTCCCAAATCAACCTCTAAGTCGTCCAATGAAACTGCATTTTTCCTTTTCATTTCATCGAGATAATTGAGAGAGGTGTTATAAGTCGATTTAAAAAGATATGCTTTGATATTTTGAATATTCACTAGCTCCGATCGATTGATCCAGACCTTTAAAAACACATCAGATACAACTTCTTCTGCCACCGATTTGCTTTTTACAAAAGAAAATGAAAACTGGTACAGACGCCCGGCAAATAAATCAAACAGATGTTTAAAAGAACGTTCGTCTTCTTCAAAGGAGATTTTTTTAAGTAGTTTTTTAATGTTCTGATTTGTTTCCAACTCAATTCTTTAGGATTTGTAAAAAAACAAAATATAATGAAACCAGCCAATTTTTTGAATTAAATCTAAAAGCTATAATTATTATTAAATCCAAAATGGGACATTCGCTACATGCTTATTTACACATATAACAATTAGAAATTTATCCAGTTGAAAATCCTTTTTCATCTTTTGGGTTAACATATATAATGTAGCACAGCATCACCTCTCGTAGACAAAAAAATAAAAAAATCTCGACAATTCTTTAAATGGTTTTAATTTAAAATATAGCCCTACCCCTTTGTGAATAGGCAGAAAAACCGTCCCAGTTGGCTTTATGCTTTATATATATAATACACACACACGGGCACAATGTAATAACTCAATTATTGACTTATTCATCAGAGACTTTCGGTTGATAAAAAGAAACACATTTTTGATCTCCACCTAAATCTTAACCAGAGTTGATTCGACTGCAAAAAACAAAAGTATCCTATTCAATAAATCTAGGAATCTGTACTCGGGTTAATATCTCAAAAAAAATCCCGTTCCGAATAATCATGAACAGGATTTTGAATTATTATAAGAATATAGCAAAAATTCCCTTATTACACGACCAGAGTTTCATTTTTGTGCGAATAGCATTTTTATCGCATAAATAAGCTATTTCTTCCATTTTCGAAAAAGCCTTCTCATCTTTTAAGTAACTTGATTTCAAATTGATAAATAAACAAAGAAATTATTCCATAAGTATTTAAGAACGTATCTTCTCAAATAAAAATGTGCTAGTTATAAATGAGGCCTATTCATCAATCCGTTGTTTCCACAAATCATTCTTTTGATGTTGGCTTTCAAGAATATAAACAGAACCAACCAAGAATAATAGAGAGGCCGCCCTAAAAATATCAGGCAGCCTTTCTATTTATTCAGCAATTTGTCAATTAGCCTTTGCAAGCTTAATATTGTCGAGGAACCAGCGGTTGGCGGTAGATACCTGCCATTGAGTCGCATGGATCGTAATCTTGGTGTCATTGGTAATCGTAACACCCGTGAGTTCTACTTCGGCATTTATCCACTGAAGTACATGATCAGTCTCGAAACCCGATTCGGGTACGTCGAATGTTACTTCGTCACTTCCATTAGTAACGATGACGACCAGGTTGACGGGGTCTATTTTGCCCGATCCCTGGCGCATCGGACACCAGTCGAACGACAGTACTGTTGTTACTCCTGAAGATATGTCTTCAATTGAAGGAAGAATAATACCAGCCTGATAGCCCGTTTTACCGAACTTGAGGTAATTGTTCTGAAGATATATACACTCGCTCGCATCCGTACTTGTGGGAGTAACGCGCAGAAATTGATAACCATTCTGAAGAAGAGCATCATTGGCTGTAATGCCGTCAACAACCGTAGCCGAAGATGATATCTGAGTGGCGGTTGCTTTGAGATTATCTGTCTCTACAGTCTGACCGGCAGAACAGGCTTCTGCGTAAGGTTCTAACCATTCAAAATCTTCAGCAAAATAGATGATTTCCACAACGCCAAGGTCTTCAATAGTAGTAGGATTTAGCTTAATAACAGGAGCGGCTACACCTGCAAAATAACCAGCAGCTGTTACTTTATGCCCATTTAATGGATCAAACTCCAAGCTTTCCGGTGCATCTGTTATGGCAACAGAATAATTGGCACCTTCCACTGTTACTTCAGTGCCATTCAGTATGCCGCTAACCGTAATGTAAGTTCGCGAGGTGGAAGTGTAGGTATCTACCTTATCGGTAATATCTACCGCGGCAGGATAGGTTACTTCATTGTCCGTAGTATTAACGTTCGCTTCGTCGCATTCTATATATGGAAGCGAATGAGTATCGGAGAGTTTTGTTCCTTTAGCCGTAACGTTGTCGCCAATGCTTACCGCAGAGGAGCTTTCCATAAAGATATTGAAAGTTCCGTCGCTAACAATGAATCCTTTTGTTGTGAGGGCTGTTACGGTGACCTGTGGTACAATAACCACTGTTTCGTTTTCCAATTCCGCCAATTCGGCAAGTGTATATTCCTGGCAGTCGCGATATTTATCACCATTCTGAGAAATTACCACTTCGGCCTGGCTTGCCAGTGTGCCGCCTTTAAAAACAATCGCAGCCTTGCGGGGATTGTCAATAGCGCCATCGCGGGTATTTTCAGTTACTGTAATTGTAACATCCGTTGTTCCTATACCAGAAGTGGGCGTAACTGTTGCCCATTCGGGAACATCCGTAATCCATTCGGCATCAGCGTAAACAGTGATGTTTTTTTCTGATGCTCCGGTCGCTTCAAAATTCAGTGCACTAACGCTTGCCAGAACAGCCCTGGACAGTTCGCTTTCTTCATCGTTACACCCCTCTAAGAGGCTTGCCAATACAAGCAGGATAGAGAGCATGATATAGTTTATACGTTTCATAATTTTGCAATTTTTTATCAATTACCATTGTTTAGTTAAAAAGAGAGGCCGTCATTCCAACCCGGGTTTTGCGTAAGATTAGGATTGAGCGAACGCTCGTTAATCGGAATTGGGTAGAGATAATCACGCTCCTCGTTGAAAGAAGTGCGTTCGATATCTTTATGATAGTAAATATAACCTTTATCGTCTCCTGAAAGAAGGATCTCATTTCCTATCTCATACGCAACTCCCGATGTAACGTCAGGTTTGGCTGTTCCATTGGCATAAAGTGTAACATCGGCGTTTCCGTCACCACTCAGGTCGTATGCTCCGGGGCCGAAGAAATACATGCCGTAAGTAGACTGGTCGATGCAATAACCGGCTTTCCAGCGTACCAGGTCGTCGAAGCGGAATCCTTCCTGATTCAGTTCAATAGACCGTTCACGCCGGATTTCAAGAATGACGCCTTTGTTTGTGCCTGTAACATTCGGGTAACCTGTTTCCTCGTCAGAAAGGTATCTGTCAGGATTGGCGTTGGCAGTGTTCATGTCAAGATCAGGCATTCCTGCACGTTGACGGATCAGATTGACAGATTGGTCAAGGTCGGTCTGTGTCAAAGTTCCAAGTTCTGCCTTTGCTTCGGCATAATTAAGGAGCACCTCGGCGTAGCGATAAACCGGCAAATCGCAGGTAGAACGGTCGTTACGATCGACATTGCCGCCAGATGCAGTAGGGTCCTGTACAAACTTAATAGGCTGATAACCGGTAACGCTTGTTAAAAGGTCGGGTGCCAGTACTGTTGTTTGACCAATGCGTGTATAGCCCGGCGTTCGGATACTTTGAGCCAGACGGGGATCGCGGTCTTGCATTTCTTCAATGAACGACATTTCCTGCCAACCCGACTGATTGGTGAATGCTGTACCGTCTTTTTTCAGATAAGTATTCACCATCTTGCGGGTCAGTCCAGGGCGTCCCTGTGTAGGCACCAGCGTGTGGGCAGTAGCGTTATGGTAAATGCTAAGCCCATAGTCGAATTTGATAGCGAGGATATACTCGTTCGGATCAGCATTTTCTTGAGCAAAAAGAGTCAGATAGTCGCTCTCCGGATTATTGGTACTGTATAGGCTGTATACACCATCATTCATTAAGTTTTGTGCCGCACTTGCCGATTGTTCCAGATAATATTCGTAGTTGTGTCCTTCCAACGTGAGGGAGTGATATTTACGATATGTACCTTCGAACAGGCAAAACTGAGCTTTCAGCGCCATAGCTGCATATTTATTGACACGATAAGGACTACTTGTTTCTTCTGCCTTGGTGGGAAGATTGGCAATGGCGTAGTCAATGTCCTCAATCATTTTGGTCATAATTAATTCGCGCGAATCACGGGCATTATAGAGTTCTTCATCTGCCGAGCCCAGTTCAGCTTCGTACCAAGGTACATCGCCGAAGCGTTTTGTCTTTTCGAAATAGAAAAAAGCACGGAAGAACCGGGTTAGTGCTGTATATTTGATAACAGCATCCTCGTCCGCACATTGATCGGCATAGGCTATCAATGTGTTCATTCTGCGCAAGTCAGTCCACGACCATCCACCACCTGAAGCGGGAACGGTGCGCTTGGTGCCTCCCAACATTTCGTCCGAAAGGTTTTGGCAGACATAAAGGTCGCTCTGTAAATCGTAGGGCGATTTGTCCAGCAGGTTATTATAGAAAGGATTGCTGAAGAGCTGAAGATCTGTTTCCGTCTGGAAATAATCTGCCTCTGAAATCTTGCTCAATGGCTTCAGGTCAAGAAGATCATCACAAGCCGAAAGCCCCATAATCAATATTATGGCTACTATAGTAAAATGTTTCATCTTAATCATAGCTTTATCGTGTTAAAAAGTTATATCTACACCAAACATAATAGTCTTTTGCCAAGGATAGAAGGCGTTGTTGTAAGCGCCGCTTCTGTCCATGGCCCCTTCGGGATCAATGTATTTCGAATGTTTCTTAAGCGGAGACCAGTAGTGAAGATTTTCACCCGAAAAATAGAAACGAACCAAATCAATGCCTATTTTATCCGTCAAAATAGAGGGAATAGTATAACCAATAGTCAGATTTTTTAAGCGCAGATAACGTAGGTTCTGGAGATAACGGTCGTTGACCTTGCTCAATGGACCGGAAGTGGCTGAATAGGCCATCGGTCGCGTGAAGTATGCATCCCGGTTATCTTCTGCCCATACATCTTTCATAAAATCTTTCTGTAAATAAGTGAGATAAGGGTACGAATAAGGTCCCCAGAATGGCATTGACTGTCCGGTAGGATACCAGTAATGGTTTCCGGTGCCCTGTAAAAATACGGAAGCATCGAAACCATGCCAGCGAATGCTTGCATTAAAACCATAAGAAAAACTTGGAAGCGAGTTGCCCAAAATCTTACGGTCGCCCGGATCGTTAACACTATTGCTTCCAATACCCAGTATTTTATCCCCATCAAGGTCTAAAAACTTAAGGTCGCCTGCCTGCCAACCACCGGTGATTCGTTTGTTAATATAACTCAGATCAACCTCTTGTGCATATGCCTGAGCTTCTTCGGTGCTCTGATACAGGCCGTCGGTAACAAATCCCCAGATTTCTCCAAGGCGCATACCTTCGTAATAGCTCTTGGCAAAGGTTTTGTCGGCATTATCGTATTTAGTAATGGTGCTTCTGTAATCGCTGACATTAACTCCAATGCTGTACTCCAGTGGTTTGTTTAATAGTACGAATTGATCCCTCCAGGTGGCAGACAACTCGTAACCTTCTGTTCGCAAGTCGGCCGTATTCATTTTCGGAACAGAAGCTCCGTACACTGCCGGTAGTTCAATGCCGTCGGTCAACATGTCTTTAGTATCACGAATATACACGTCGGCTGTAAAGTTTAACCGGTTATTGGCCATAGTGAGGTCGAATCCAAGATCCCATTGTTCTGCCTTTTCCCAAGTTAGGTCGGAAGCCACAGGGGAGCCCAGCGACGAATATTTGCCCATAGTGCTGCCTTCGTTGAACGAATATCCAGAAAAGTCATTGATGGAAACTAACCTCATGTAGGCGTAATAGGAAGAAACATTTTGATTACCCAGGCTACCAAAAGAAGCCCTCAGCTTCAGGTTGTCGATGGTGCCCCTGGCCGATTCAAAGAAAGGCTCTTCCGAGATGCGCCAGCCTGCCGATGCCGAAGGGAACCATCCCCAGCGACTGTCAGATTCAAAACGTGATGTGCCGTCGTAACGACCACTTACCTCAAGGAGATAACGGCCCTTATAGTCGTAGTTGAGACGACCGAAAACGCCGGCCAAAGCGTATTCATTCTGTCCACCTCCTACACCTGTTATGGTTTGACCTTCTGAGTTTTGACCAACGAGGTCTAAGTCGTCCAGGGTTGTAGAAGAAAGATATTCTCCGTATGCAGAGATATTTTTCAGTTTCAGGGTTTCGTAATTGAAACCGGCAGCACCCGACAGGTGATGCTCTCCAAACGTTTGGTCATAATTGGCAAATATATTCGTCGAGTAGTAATTGCGGGTATTAACCGATTCGTCGAGCCGGTTGGCACCGGCACCGGTTGCATATTCGCCAAGCGGTGCATCCGGATATTCACGATAATACATATTGTTGGAACGGCTTGAATTACGTGTTTGATACTGGCGATAGGTAAAGTCGGCCGTGATGCTCAACGGTTTTATCGGAGTGGCAACAAGACGCGTAGTATTAGAGAAATCAGATGCCCTCTTTACGTTACGGTGCGACCCTTCGCCAAGCATAATATGGCGGCCATTACCTATTTTATAGTTCAGGTATGGTGTACTGTAAAGCCATGACCCATCAGGGTTTTTCATCGGGAAGTTTGCAAGTGCATGCCTTGCACCATAAGCAATCGTATTCTCTACGCTGCCATCTCCCTGAAAGGTATATTGCGAAGCGTAGAATGAGGTATTATTTGTCATCGTCATCCACTTGTTAACCCGGAAGTCGATCTTTGAACGCAAATTGTATTTATTGAAAATATCAGGATGAACTTTTAGTATACCCTCCTGACGATCATACGCACCTGATACAAGATACTTGACATCCTTCGTTCCGCCACTGATGGATATACTATGCTGTTGGACAGGATGGCTATCCCGATATTGCATGTGCCACCAATCGTAGTTGCCGTAATAAACCCACTGATTCCGTCCGTTTCTCACGTCTTCGACTACCCAGGGACGGTCAGGATTCTCTGTCTTGTCATTTACACGGGCTAATAGCTGCTGCATATCACGGTCGGTATAGTCGACATAGAGCGTTCCCGAGTTAGCTTTCCAAAACTTATTGATGGTATATACCGACCAATATCCGGTAGTTTCATAATCGGTAGAAGTTGTCGGGCTTTCCCAGCCATAGCGCCCACTGTAGCGAACTGTCGCTTTATTGTCTTGCGCCGATCCCGATTTTGTTGTAACCAGGATAACCCCAAAGGCCGCACGCGCGCCGTAAACAGCGGCCGCCGACGCATCTTTGATGACCGAAATTGATTCTACGTCGTTTGGATTAACACGGTTCAGATCGCCGACAGCACCGTCAATCAGTACCAACGGCGAAGCACCGTTAATGGAAGTTACACCACGGATATTGATATTGGGCGAACTACCAGGTACGCCAGAAGAAGTCGTAATGTTAAGTCCGGATACGGAGCCTTGCAGCATATTCGTCAGCGAATGGGACACACGGTTTTCAAGCCCTTTGCTTTCTACCGTTGTAACGGCACCAGTCAGGTTAACCTTTTTCTGTGTTCCATAACCAACAACCACCGTTTCATCAATTAAAATAGCGTCTTCCTGCATATAAACAGTGATATCATTTTGATCCGGGGTAACATTGACTTTTTGAGTCAGGTATCCCACATAGGAGATATTTAAAACGACAGCCTCAGATGGAATCATAAGACTGAAAGATCCATCTGTAGAAGTAACTGTACCTTGAGTGGTACCATCGATTTGAATGGTTACTCCAATGAGAGGTTCTTGCTGGGTATCAAAAACTTTTCCCGATACCTTTCTGTTCTGGGCAGAAAGAACTGAAAAGCTCTCCACTGCAAATAACAATAGCAACAAAATAGTTGATTTAATCGCTTTCATTGATTCATAAGTATTTAAAATTAGAATAGATTTTTATTTTATTTTATAAGCATCCGTAGAGAAAGCTTTGGGACGTTCCATATTTTCAGTCCAGGTGTGCCCAAATTCATCTTCAACAGTAATGGTCAGGTCTGTATCGGCATTATCAGCTTTCACCTTGAAGAAGTGGGAGAACTTTTCGGTAATAAAACTGGGAGTACCCGTAAGATTAGCCCGGTTGAAGCGCTTCACAGAAAGAGCCGCAATATGCAGCGGGTCGTATGCCCATACTTTTTCAGGAGTCAGGCTCTTTCCAGCTTCGTCAGTTACGGTCAGCGTCCAGCGCGGATTCCAGTTCCAGATATTTATCAACACCTCGTTGTTGTTGTTTGCCGGGTAGGCATCCACATATTGCATGTACTTGTTTTTTACCGAAGCAGAAACCGATGATGGTATTAGCGGAACATCCGCCAGCGAAAAGGTTACATTGTTCAGGTCGTAACTGCGGAATTGGTAATCCTCTGTCCATCCGGTAGCTTTGTAAACATATTGCAGATCTTTTCCCGAAACATCCCAAATCGAATAACCGCCCGGCGTACCGTCAGGACTAATATGAACCCCCGACGTTAAGTTTCCCGACCACCACCAGGAAGCGCAAATAGCCCCTGTGTTATGTTCATAGAAATCATGTCCTTCAGTAATGGCAGATTGCGGTGTAACATTGAAATTCATGTGAGTATGCCCGGTTACAAAATGCACTTTATAGCCATTCAGAATATTGAATAGTTGTTCGGTGCTGGTTATGTCGTGATCGATTCTAAAATCGGAAGTTTCTGAAGGATAGAACACTTGTGCGTGCATCACAACCACTAAAGGTGTTGACTTGTCGATATAAGAAAGGTCTTTTTCAAGCCAGCTCAGCTGTTCTGCAGAAATCATTTTTTTATAATTGCGGGAAGTTGTTCCGTCATAATCGCTGCAATTAATGTCGTCCAATACAACATAATGAACTTTACCTATGTTAAAGGAGTAATAGGTAGGAGCGATATAATTCATAAATTTGAGTGCAGCAGTAAAATCAGAAGTTGCTTTATAATCGTAATCGTGGTTACCGATAGTATGGAATATCTGCAAATTATTAACCTGACTGTTTATGGTGTTAAGGTAATCAGATAAACCAAAATTATTTGAATACCAGTACAAATCCCAGGTCATATCTCCCAGGGCAATTGCATACATTTTTTCAGAAGAGTGGGTGTTCATGTAATTGTTCAGGTCGGAGGTAAAGGTCGTAAACTGACTAAGGTCGTTTGTTCGGGCAGCAAGGTGCATGTCGCCAAGCATGAATACTTTATAGGTATCTTGATCTTCAACCTTCCGAAGCGTAAAGTCAACCCGTTCTACGGTGCTGGCATCGGCTTTTAACAATTGAGAGAATAGAGGTAGTACTCCTGACGATTCAGCTTCGTAATTGCCCGGAACAGAAATAAAGACATAGTTTCTTTTCTTCGCGGACTTGAGTTGATAGAAGCCTTCTTCATCTGTAGTGGTCACTTCCACACCGTCTGAAACCACGACGCCTTTCAAACCACCCTCTTCAGATTTAACGATTCCATATATCGTAGTGCCTTCATCTGGCGTAAACAAAAAATCAACAATATTGACATATATCTGCCCAACAGGCTTCTTCCGCACATCCCGTTTAACGGAAACATTGTAATTGCCGGTTTCACATTCATTGGAAATCTGAACGGTAAAGCCTGTGGCCGAAACAGCGGTGACAGGACAAACGTAAGATATGCCACTCGACTCCATAATAAATGAATCAGACGTTTTTAGTCCGCCTCCGTCTTGAGCTGTAAAAACATACTCACCGCCCTTGGTTACTTCAATTGTGGAAGGGAGGCTAATCTGTATATTAAAATCATCTAAAGGTTCTTCGTTGTCGTCTCCGCTCTCGCAACTATACAGCGATGAAATTGCAGCCAAAACTAAATACAGTAAAATCATATTGTATTTCAGGTTACTTTTCATTTTTCTCATTCTTTTAATATCTATTCCTATTCGGCAAGTAGTTTCTGTAAATGTTCCGGATAATTTGTTGTAATATAATCCACTCCCATTTCAATGAAATACTTCATATCCTCTTCTTTATCTACCGTCCAGACATTCACTTCCAGTCCCAGCTTATGCGCCTCCTCAATCCATTCGGGGTGCTGTTTTAATGTCTTGGAAGAATAATCGATCCCTGCCATCTCTAACTTTTTTATTTTCTTCGGAGACAAATCACCACCCAAATAATAGATTTTGGTGTGGGGAATCAATTTTTTGAAAGCTAAACAAGCATTAATAGAAAAAGCTATAATATCTGTTCGTTCCAGTAATTTATGCTTTTTTAGGACTTTTACAATTCTTGCAGCACACTCATCTTCTCTAGAGAGATCGGCCAGCGATTTCATTTCCAAAACAATACGAATCCCCGGCTTACTTGCCGCCATTTTCAAATATTCATCCAGTGAGGGAATCTGTTCACCATTATCCAAACGCACTTTGCGGATTTCAGAAAACGGTGTGGTTTCCATGCTCACTCCTTTAAACTGTTTATCATGATTGACAACCAATTTCCCATCCACTGTCATCCAGACATCAAACTCGGAACCGAACGCTCCAATGGAATCCGCTTTAACAAAGGACGACAACGAATTTTGAGCCGATCCGGGCGCTTTCCAGTACCCTCGATGAGCTATTACTTTCACTTGCGCATGTAAGGCAAGATTCGCTAGAAATAATAACAACGTAATAAACAATAATCTTCTCATAATCAAATAAGTTAAACAAAATAATACCTCTTTACTTAGGATTCGATATGTTCTTCCTGATCTTCCAAACTTCTGTATGGAACTTTATTTTCGAGTCTGAAACATCATTACATTTTACAATAACCGCTCCCTCTTTTTCCCAGTATTGCTTGACAGTATAACCGTTCATCGGGCCATCTTCTTCTCCCCGAATCGTTTTGTCGTCAGGATTTACGACTATCTTCAGTCCGGCTGATTCATTCAGCATATCCATGTCGCCACGGCTGTTTCCTCCAACAATCAATGGCCTGGTTTTTATGTAGGTTTCTATTGTATGCGCCTTACCATCATCCTGTGGAATCGGAAGAATTATTTCATCAGTTGTTTTCCCGTCTTTAACAACACATTTGGCACCTAGGATATTTACTTCAGGGATACCAAGTTGTTCGGCTACAAATTTCTGATATAGAATTTCAGGCGACGCAGTGAGCACCCACACTTCAAAACCGTATTCTTTTAAATTGGCGATCAATTCTTTCATCTCCGGGAAAAACTTACCTTCATAAGCTTCGCGGTAACAGTTATACCCAATCATTTCAATGTCTGTAGGAGAAAGGCCGGCAAGAAAATGAACCCGGTCTTCAACATAAACCTTTCCTACATTATTTCCGTTTTTCACCATGCGATCAAGTATCTGTAGTTTTTCTTTTGCTACTTTATCATTCCTGTTTTTAAGTACCTGATCGGCATAACGGTAAAGCGCTTCATCTGCCAGATAATGCGGAACCTGCCCGAAAGTGGTCCCATCGCAATCAAAAACCGAAACTTTTCGTTCGTTCATCGTAAGTGTTGAATTTAAAAAGCTTTCGAGCTTTTCGTTTACTTCATTCGACCAACCTTTTATGGGACGAAAAATTTGCGCCTGCACCCCATTTATCGAAATTGCCAGAAAGACTATAAGCAGTATCTTTTTCATTTTATTTAATTGGTTTATGTTAATAATATTTATTCTTTGCTTTAGTTATGAATTTAGATTAAGCAGCAAGTCTTTGTTTTTCTCTATTCCAGGTAAATGCTGTAAATACAATAGAAATTACACAGGCCAGAAGCATTAAAATAAAAGCCGCATCCCATCCCCAATAGTCAACTATAAAACCTATTGCAATGTTGGCAAACAATGCTCCTCCCAGGTATCCGAACAAGCCGGTAAGCCCGGCTGCGGTACCAGCTGCTTTTTTGGGAACAAGATCCAGCGCCTGCACACCAATAAGCATTACCGGCCCATATATCAGAAATCCGATTGCAATTAAAGCAATGTTGTCTATTAAAATATGCCCGGCCGGATTCTGCCAGTATACATAAATAGCAACCATAACCAGAAGCATGTATATCACAATTGCTGGTGCTCTCCTTCCCTTAAAAACCTTATCTGAGATCCATCCACATAGCAATGTGCCAGGGATACCGGCATATTCATAGGCAAAATATGCCCACCCTGATTCTGAAATCGAGAATCCTTTTACTTCGTCTAAATATGTAGGAGCCCAGTCAAGCACTCCATATCTTACCAGATAAATCATGGCATTTGCAAAAGCAATTAACCACAAGAACTTGTTCTTGAATACATAGGTAAAAAAGATTTCTTTTGTCGAGAATTCTTTTTCGTAACTCTTATTATAGTCTTTTGGATAGTCGTTTTTGTAAGCTTCAATGTTTGGCAGGCCGCAAGACTGTGGTGTATCTCTAATTAAAAGATAGGCCAGAAACGAAATACCAATAGCAATTAACGCCGGAAAATATAGTTTACTATGCCAATCGCCAAAAATAGCAACACCTAATACGGCCAACGGACCGATCAACCCACCTCCAATATTGTGAGCAACGTTCCAAATCGACATCTTTGTGCCACGTTCTTTTGTTGAAAACCAATGCACCATCGTCCGTCCGCAAGGAGGCCAGCCCATCCCCTGAAACCATCCGTTAATAAAAATAACGATGAACATAATTGTTACCGAGGAAGTAAGCAAAGGGATGGTTCCCATACTAAAAATGGTTAATGCAGACAACAACAAGCCCAGACTAAGAAATACCCGGGCATTACTTCGGTCAGAAATCCCTCCCATCAGAAACTTACTCAAGCCATAAGCAATGGAAACGGCAGAAGCTACAATCCCTAATTGTCCTTTGGTATATCCCTGCTCAATCAGATCAGGCATAACCAGGGAAAAATTCTTTCGAACCAGGTAATATCCTGCATAACCGATAAAAATCCCAAGAAAAACCTGAAGACGAAGTTTCTTATAAGTTGGATCAATTTTCTCTTTTGGCAAAAGTTCTTTATGGGCAGGGGGCGTTAAAATATTTCTAAAGTTGAACATTAAATTTGATTAGTTTTAAAGTTTCACAAAAATAAGTTTCTAATAGTTTCGTAATATCACAATTTAATTACATTTTTATTACAAATTACTTACGCAAGATATTGTTTAGCCATTTCGATATAGCTTTCCACCTGCTCTTTTTCCCAGGCTTTGTCTTTTTTCAACTCTTTCGCCATAATTTCGGCCACTTTAGGAGCTATTTCAATAGATGCTCTCGCATCAAGAAAAAGAATTCTCACTCTACGTGCCAGCACATCATCAACGGTACGCGCCATTTCATTCCGTACAGCCCAAACCACCTCGCCTACTGTAAAATCATAATTACTAATTAGCTTGCCGGCATACTCAGGGTTTTCCTCCTGCAATCGCAATATTTCATCCTGATCACTACCATAAACATAAAGCCAATGATCATAGTCAGGATTCTCCCGAAAACCATGTATTTTCAAATTCTTCGTTCTGCATGACTTCCGTTGAAGTTTCTTTCTCTTTATTGCCAAATCAACCGTTTCCTCTGCCATAATTCGATAAGTAGTCCACTTGCCACCAGTTATTGTAATCAAATCGGAATCAGATGCTATTAATTTATGACTACGCGAAATTTCTTTAGTTTTAGTTTCGTCGGCATGTTTCTGAGGTGCAGCAAGTGGCCTCAGCCCGGCAAAAACACAGAGCACATCTTCGCGACAAGGTTTTCGGGTTAGATACCGGCCTGCCGTTTCCAATATAAAGTCAACCTCCTCTTTCAACGCCTTTGGATCCAACACAAAATCACTCACCGGTGTATCTGTTGTTCCCAGAATTACACGATTATGCCACGGAACACCAAACATTACACGGCCATCACTTGTCTTTGGAATCATAATAGCGTCATCTCCGCCAAGAAACGATCTATCAACTACCAGATGCACCCCCTGACTCGGCCTAACCAACGCTTGCTTTTCCGGAGCATCCATCTTTATAATGTTATCTACAAAAATACCCGTAGCATTAATAATACATTTTCCTTCTAATTTAAATGTATCCCCACCTAGTTCGTCCTGTGCAACAACTCCTGACACTCTCCCCTCTTCATTCTTTAGCAGCTCAACCACTTTCACGTAATTCACAACACTTGCCCCATTCTCAACAGCAGTTTGAACAAGATTAATTGCTAAACGAGCATCATCGAACTGCCCATCTTTATAAGCTACTCCTCCTCTTAAATTTTGCTGTTCTATTTTAGGAACATGTTTTATTACCTCCTTCTTACTCATTGGAATTGAGTGCCCCAGCCCCATTTTTCCTGCAAGCAAATCATACACAGTGAGACCAATCGTATAAAATGGTTTTTCCCACCACAAATAATTCCCAATAATAAAGCGTTGATTTTTCACAAGATGAGGGGCGTTTTTTCGCAAATATCCTCTTTCACGCAAGGCCTCCCGGACTAAACCAACATCACCTTTTTGCAAATAGCGAACTCCCCCATGCACTAGCTTTGTACTTCGGCTTGAAGTTGCTTTCGCGAAATCTGATTGCTCCAATAAAACTGTCTTATATCCACGGGTGGCCGCATCTACAGCAATACCAAGCCCAGTGGCTCCTCCTCCCACAACAATAAAATCCCATTCCTCTTTTGACGATTTCAGCTGTGCGATAAAGCTCTCTCGGTTCATTTCGTATACTATTAATATATTAGTTATAAATTCAATTATTCCACATCAAAACAAATACGGAATAAAAATAAACAAAACAAACAAACAAACAAAACAAATCGAAACAAAATGAAATATTACGAAACATTCAAGTCTTAAATAATACCCACAAGCAGTATATCTGAAAAAATTGCACCGATAGATAAAACAAAATATGTATTTTATACACATATTTTTTGGAGCTTTCTTGCATGGATGCACTATTAATTATATATTAAACAATAATACTAAGGAAGTTGCTCATTTAAATACATTTGGCTTGAATAATAAACTCATCTAAACCAACTTTATCTTAAGGAATGTGAATAAAAATGATATATAAAAGTTGCTTCTAAACTGTTGAAAAGAAATAGGGCATAAAATTTTAATTATACCAGACTCATTTCGTTTTCTTATTTTTGTAACAAATTAAATCTATTTATGAGAAACATAGCACAAAGACATAAAACGATACTAAACGAACTCGAAAAAGATGGATATGTTAGAGTTCAAGAGCTTAGCAAACTACTAGGGGTATCCGAAGTTACGATTCGAAAGGATTTAAAAGAACTTGAAAAAAGAAAATTACTTTATCGAAGCCATGGGAGTGCAAGCCAATTAAGCTCATTAATTAACGACCGTCCCATAGACGAAAAGGCAAAAGTTAGAGTAGAAGAAAAGCAAAGAATAAGTGAAGCAGCCAATAAGTTGCTCCAAAAAAATGATCGTATCATTATTGCCTCCGGTACTACCCTACTCACTTTTGCTCAGAAAATTACAGTAGAACCCTTGACGGTTATTACCCCCTTTATAAAAATTTCTCTTACACTTTGTCACAAACCTAATATTGAGGTGATTCAACTTGGTGGTTCTATGCGAAAAAGTTCAGCTTCAGTAATAGGACCACACGCCGAAAGTTTATTGAGCGAATTAATGTGCAACAAGCTCTTTATTGGTGTAGACGGAATCGATATGGATTTTGGACTAACTACCAGTGATATTGGTGAAGCTCACCTGAACCAGTACATGCTGGAAGCGGCACAAGAAGTAATTGTTCTTGCAGACTCTTCAAAATTTGGGAAAAGAGGATTTGGTAAAATATGCAATTTTGATCAAATAAATAGGATTATTACAGATAGAGAAGCGCCGGTAAAAATGGTTAAACTGATCAAAGAGAAGGGAATTGAAGTTGATTTGGTTTAAACATAATGCAAAACATTTAATTTATATTTTAGCAAAAAAGTTTATCTTTAAATAGAAGAAATTGCTAACACAATAGAAGAAAACTCGTTTTTCTTCTAAAAAAATAGTTTTCATGTCACTTCAGCAATCATTCTAATACCAACACATTAAGCTTAAAAGACCAAATTGATTTTGTAATTCAACAATTTCCATATTAGGAGTAATATGAAGTTCTATAAATGAGAACTAAACGATGCCCCGTAAAAACAGAATCTCAATAAATACCTGATACAAAGGCACCAATAAAATCAGGTACGAATTTTGGTATAACTATAATCCAAATATTATTCAAGATCCATATCTTTGATACAGAAAATAACTTTGTTGTAAATTAAGAAAGACTTTACCGAGAACAAAAATTTCAGACTCCTGTAAGAAATTCTAAACGAGATTTTACCTTGGCCACTACTTTTTCAGAGCAAACCAATCTCGACAATTCTCATAAGTATCTCTATTTCAAAATTTAAATTGATACAATTTGACTCGATTTGACCTTAAAAACAAGCCCCGAAAAGGGTACTTTTAAGCAACAATCGAGACCATTTTTTTAATCTCTCAATCGATGAGCAGGAAAACCAATTGCTGGGATAACGCTGTAGCAGAATCCTTCCTCAAAACCTTGAAAACAGAATTAGTATATGGCAATAAGTTCGAATCTATTGAAGATGCCAAATCAAAAGTTTTTGAACAGATAGAAATATGGTATAATAAAAAAAGGCTACATTCTTCATTAGGATACCAAACCCCTCATGAAGTAGATCGTAATCTGTTCAAGAGGAATGCCAAGTTGATTAAGACCTTTACCTATTACTTCCAATGCCAGTCCTACTCCATATTCTCCGGCACTGTCAATCATTACTTTCCCATCCGATACTTTAAACCACCCTTTTATCATGGTAATTTTTCTTCCCATGGTAATTCGCGGTATAAATTTCCGAGGTAACTGGTTCCATAAATTAATGGTGGAACTACAAGTTCACTGCCACCTTTTGTGTGGATCATTATCTTGTGATAATTATAAAAGATTACGGCTAGTAAAAAATAGCACAAAAGAATTGACTCTACGATAAACAATGAAGGTTTATACCTCAAACTGGATGGTAGTTATTCTTAAAAAATGCTTTTTTCTACTTTAATCTGTTCCGTTGATTGTTTGTATGCATCCTTCTTCATCATAACTTAGCTCTACTACTTTCATACTGCGCAACCAGGTTTTACCTCCCGACGGAACACTATCGTGATGAAACAGGTACCATTTGCCCTTAAATTCAACAATTGAATGGTGTGTTGTCCAGCCAACAACCGGAGTTAAAATTACGCCCTGGTATGTAAACGGACCATAAGGATTGTCGCCAACAGCATAACAGAGTTTGTGGGTGTTTCCGGTTGAATACGAAAAGTAATATTTACCGTTGTATTTGTGCATCCATGAAGCTTCGAAAAAACGTCGGTCGTTATCGCCTGCTTTTATTGGCTCGCCGTTTTCATCCAAAATAACCAAAGCTTTTGGTTCTTCACCAAACTCCAGCATATCGTCGCTTAGTTTAGCAACACGTGCGGGAAGTGCCTGCTCATCGTCCGCAGGTTCCTGGCCACATTCAATGGCTTTGTTATCGCGGTAACGCTGCAACTGGCCCCCCCATAAACCACCAAAATACATGTAGTAGCTACCATCTTCATCCTCAAAAACGCATGGATCGATGGAGTAACTTCCTTTCATAGGTGCCTCCTGAGGAATAAATGGTCCTTCGGGTTTATCGCTGATAGCCACACCAATACGGAAAATATCGGTTTGGTCTTTCAAAGGAAAATACAGGTAATACTTACCATTTTTAAAGGCACAGTCGCTATCCCACAACTGGCGGCCTGCCCAGGGTATATCTTTTACATCCAATACATTTCCGTGGTCGGTTACCTCCCCGTCAATATCATCCATTGAAAAAACATGGTAATCGCGCATATCAAAATGATCGCCATTATCATTTTCGGGAATTCCGGACTCCACATCGTGAGATGGATAAATGTATATTTTTCCGTTAAAAACGTGTGCTGCCGGATCGGCAGTATAAAGGTTGTCAACAAGATATCGTGCTTTTTTCATTTTATATTATATTTTACTTGCAAATTATTCTCTTCTACCAAAGATAAATTAAAATTTCCGGGAGCCACACGATTATGAGGCCCCCGGAGAAACTAACTAACTAACTACTTAAATCAATTATTTTATTTTTCAGCGTTGTTTGCTTCTTCAATTAACTTTGCCACAATACTTTTTGGCTCATTATTTCTATCGAACAACAAAGGATAATCAACACGTCCCCGAATTGGGAAATTATTTTTCCACGATGTAGCATCAGAAACCCCCCAAACGGTCACGCGCGAAACTGCATCAGAATGTTTCAGAAACAGACGGAAAAAGTCGAGCATACGTTCGTCCCACTCGTTCATTTTTTCTACCGGAACACCTTCTGTATAAGGGTTCAGGCTTTGCTGATACTCGAAACTGGTAGCAATATCGGCACCAACATCCCTATTTCTGTTAGGTAAAATCGACATGTCAAGTTCGGTAACCATTACTTTCATTCCTTCGTTGGCATAGGCTTCAATTGCGGCTTCATAATCCTCCAATGAAGGGCTATCCATACCAATGTGTCCCTGCATACCAATACCGTCAATCCGTATTCCATCAGCTTTTAAATCACGCACCATCTGAACGATTGCATCGCGTTTACCAGGAAACCATTCGTTATAATCATTGTAGTACAATTCTGCATCAGGATCGGCTTCGTGTGCAAACTGGAAAGCCAGCTTAATAAAGTCGTCGCCAACAATTTGGAGAAACTTACTGTTGCGCATGCTACCATCTTCCATAATAGCTTCGTTTACCACATCCCAGCCTTTAATTTTACCTTTATAACGGCCAACTACCGTGTAAATGTGATCTTTCATGCGCTGAATCATCACTTCACGCGAAACATCATTTCCTTCATCGTCGGTAAAAAACCAGCGAGGAGCCTGAGAATGCCAGATTAAACAATGACCGGTTATAAATTTATCGTTCTCAACTCCAAATTCTACAAATTGATCGGGAAGGTCAAAATTGTATTCATTTTCAGTTGGATGAATAGGACCGCTTTTCATACAGTTTTCGGCAACAATAGCTTCAAACTGATTTTTAATCACCTCAACTCCGGCACTATCCCTTCCGGTAATTTGCCATTCATTTAAGGCTGTACCAATATAAAATTTACCGGCAAAAGCATCTTTTAAAGTTGCTGTTTTCTTCGACTGCTTCGTTGTGCCGCTGTTACACGACACCAAACCGACTAGCAGTGCCACCAAAACAAATCCATTAAATTTTTTCATTCTTTTAGTATTATGGTTTAAATTATTTCTCCTCTTAAAAACTTCATTGTAGCGGATTACATTCTTCTTATATTCAATTCTTCCTGAATCTGAATTTCTTTGTTCTTATTTATTTCGTAAAAGAAGAGCAGAGCTACACCGATCAAAAACGGAATCGATGGATAAATACTCACCAACATTTTTGCTCCCTGTGCCACACTTTCGGGCTGAACCAGTTCCTGACCAGCCGCCACAGCATCTTTCGATACATAACCATACAAACCAAGAATCCAGGTAACAATTGCACCTCCAATGGCCAAACCAGCTTTTAAGCCCACCATCATTGCGGAAAAGATAATAGCCGTAGCGCGACGATTATTAACCCACTCCGAGTAGTCGGCAACATCGGCAATCATTGCCCAAAGAATAGGTGTTGTTACACCATAGAAAAACATATGCAGTGCCTGTGCTAAAAACATTATGCGAACATCTTCAGGATTGTAAAAAATGAAGGACACAATAAACAAAGTAGCAATAAATAATGCGGCTCCGAATACATCGCGTTTTCCGAACTTATTGGCCAGCTTACTGGAAACAGCGATACCGATCATGGAGCAAATAATTCCTCCGGCGTTAAACAAACCAAAGCCTGCCGATGCTACATCCGATTCAAAAAAGTTCAATCCCACGGCCGACAGCGAATCTAAAATCGGCTGAATAAAACTTTGCAGTGCTGCCTCATCAACGTAATTATTGAAATAATAAACGTACGATCCCCCTTTCATAGCCAGCGTTACAAAAACCAGAATAGTAAGCGTTAACATGATGATCCAGGGACGGTTTTTAAACAAGTCGCCCAAATCGTCTTTTAAACTCGATTCCTGTTCTGGACTAGGAATTACACGTTCTTTTGTAGTAAGAAAAGTGATCAGCAATAACACAGTACCAATAATAGCCATCCAGGTCATTACCGATTCAATTCCCGCAGCTTTATCTCCATCGCCTACATGTAAAATGATGGGCAGCATAAACACCTGCACAAAAAACTGTGCAAACATTACGGCCGCAAAGCGGTACGAAGACAGACTGTTTCGCTCCGACATATCGCCGGTTATCACACCGCTTAATGCTGAATAAGGCAGATTACTTGCAGCATATGCCAACAATAAAAGCGTATAAGTTCCGGCTGCATAAATCAGCTTTCCTTTGTAAGAAAAATCGGGAGTTGTAAATGCCAGTAAAGCAATTACGCCCAACGGAATAGCCGTAAACAAAATCCAGGGACGAAATTTTCCCCATCGTGAACGTGTTCGATCGGCCAGTGCTCCAATAATCGGGTTAAATGCAAAGGCTGCTACCAGACCTACCGAGAGCATAATAACTGAAGCATGATCATTTTTCAGTCCATAAATGTCAGTGTAGAAAAATGCAAGGAAAGTAACCAGAGTTTGAAACACGAGGTTAGCAGCCAGGTCGCCAAGGCTGTATCCTATTTTTTCCAGAACAGAAATCTTCTGTGAATTAGTTTTCATTTGATTTTTTTAAATTTATAGTATTTTCTATTTAGTCTTCGGTTGTGAACGGCGATGCTGGCAGGTTTTCTTTATTTTTCAAATTTGATCCGGCCGGATTTCCATCCCAGGCATAACGAACTGCCACCGGTTCTTTTACCTTTCTGCTCCAAACTTTAACCGTATTTTTGCTCATCACTACGGCATTGGCCCATACAAACTCACCATCTTCTCCTGCAATCTGAAATCCTTCGAGCCTACTATTTGCATACAATCCTGATCCAACTGATTCGAAAGTAAGTAATATACTTCCAGCTTCCACTTTCATTGATTTGTAAAGCGGACCGGCACTTACAATCTTATCATTTCCGTAAGCAACTCTTTCAGCCTCCAGATATAAACGACGAGCTACTTCTTTTTTGTTAAGCGGATGAATATCATTCCATTCGCCAATATCAAAAGCTACTGCCATTCCGGTATTTGGCAGTTCCAGCGCACGGCGTTGTGCATCGCGTGTTTCGGCCCAACCATTTTCAACTGGCTGTTTATTCGGAACTCCAAGATTTGCTAACTGAACAAACAGAAAAGGCAAGTCTGCTTTTTCCATCTGATCTCTCCAATCCACAATCAGATCTTTAAACAACTGACGATATTGAAAACCACGACCAGCGTTGGTTTCTCCCTGATACCAAATCACCCCTTTAACCGTGTACTTTTTCATCGGGTTAATTAATGAATTGTATAGTCCGCCAGGACGAAATTGAAGACCGCCCATATTTCCTCTTGGAGGATTTAACTCGGCTCCAATATGGTAGTGCCAGTCGCCGGTAATATCAATTACTTCTTTCCCAACACGCACTTCGTAAGGCTTCTCTTCTACAAAACCACCGCGTCCGCCCTGGTTGAATACGCGTACCATTATCTTGTTTGTGCCAGCTTTTAAAACGCCTTCAGGAATGGTATAAATTCGTGGTGGATATTGATAAGTAATGTTGCCCACAAAAGTTCCGTTTACAAAAGCCGAGTCGCTGTCGATAATACGTCCCAAGCGCAAAATGGCTTCTTCTCCTGCCAATGACTCATCCAATTCAAATTCTTTGTAAAACCAGATGGAACCGTTCCAAAAGTTAACTCCTTTATCTGTCCAGTAACCCGGAAGAGAAATCTGTGGCCAACCAGAAACATCAACATCGTCTTTCGACCATTTTCCTGTACCCGGATCGTTTTTGTTAACTTCTGCCCCCCAGTTATATGGTTTTATTTCACCATTCTTTTCAATGTAGGCAGCGCGCATGGAGTCAATCCTTTTACCTTGCTCTAACCATTCATTGAGAAACGGTGTTACTTTATTTTTACTCAACCAGGCTTCAGCCGGCGAACCACCAATAGCAGTACTGATTATACCGACCGGAACATCTTGAGATTCATGAATTTTATCGGCAAATAACCAGGCAACGGCCGAAAACTCCATAATATTTTCCGGCGTTGATGAAAGCCACTTTCCATCAGGGTAATCCGCTCGTTCTCCCTCTGCATTTTCGCGTGTTGACGAACGGAAGAGTCGAATCTGATCGGTATTTATTTTCTGAATCTCGTCAGCATATAAATCCATAACCCGGTTCAGTTTCAGCTCCATATTCGATTGCCCCGAAGCCAACCAAACATCGCCAATTAAAATATCGTTTAGCACGATATCGTTTATGGTCATGGAATACGGACCACCGGCAGCCATTGCATTTAGCTCAAGCTGCCAGTCTCCGTTCCTGTCTGCCTTGATTTTATATACTTCTCCTAAAAATTCAATTTTAATCTTTTCTCCGGCATCAGCCCAGCCCCAAATGGTAACCGGTTCGTTACGCTGAAGCACCATTCCACTACTTACCAAACGTGGTAATTTTACAGCAGCGTTTAGTTCTTCTCCAAACACAAAAAGAAGTAATAACGCCAATAAACTGTACTGTATTCTAAATCTCTTCATTGGTTAAAATTTTACTTGTTTACTTTCAGGTGCTCCCAGATAGCTTCGTTTCAATCCTCCAGTATCTATCATTATTTTCTGCAAAACAATTCCTGGTTCCAACACCCTAATACGCAAACGGTGTAAGCCTGCTTTGTTTATTTTATGATTTGTAGTTGTTTTAATAATACGATTAGCTTGCCATGGGCCTAATTCGCCACGGTATTTTCCATTAATATTCACCACCTGTTCCGGTTCTCCATCGAACGAAACAGCGTAACGCAATCCTTTATTAGCGTTAAAATTTAACGTTGGCGATACAAGTACATTTACCTTAAAATCTCCGGTTGACGCAAAATCAACAGCATATTCAAGATAGACTTCCTCTTCATCTGTAGGATAAGCATTTTGCGGGAAGGTGGTTACTGCTGAAGCTGTTTTTCCCAAGTCAGGTATAACTTCCCAGTTAATAGTTTCGGTTCCTTTCGCTTTCTGATAGTTTTCTGCTTCGATAGAAACATAACCATCGGCTTCTTTAAATGCCAGTTCTTCGTTCAACACTTCAGGTATTTCCAGGCGTTCAACAGCTGGCATAGTTGATTGCCGGGGTTCCTGCCAGTATCTGTATCCGATACGCACCTGATCCATCATATGATTCCATTTTCCTCCGGCAATTTGCTGATTGTAATGAACTGTTAGCGCAGAATCACGCTTAAAACAGGTTTCTACAACATCGGCCCAATAATTGGCTTCTATATCGTTGTTCGCTATCAACTGCTTGTTTTTGGCCTCCGCGTAATACATTTCGTATAAATTGGCTGTAGCATTAGTTGGAAACAAGACCAACTGATCAAAAGCATCTTTGTACGCATTCGGAATCAGGTTGTAAAGGCGAAGTGCATCAAATGCCAAATCGCGATATTCGTTACGAACACGTTCAAATTCATTATAATTTTCAAGACTGTAGATTCTTGCATTCAGTAACTCGGGTGTAACGCGGTGGTTGAATTTTGTGTATTGATTGAGAATCCGGGCTGCTTCCTCAGCATAGTTGTCGCCAAACTGCTCAGCACACCACGTTTCAATGTAATTTTTTAAATTATTCGGATTGAATTGTGTGGGATCCCAGGCCATATCAAGGAAAAAGCTAATGGGATATTCCATCGGTTTCAGATCGCCAACATTTACCACCCAAATGCGATCCACTCCGTGGCTATAGGTAAGGTTCATTTGCTCCCAAACGCGCTGGATTTGAGTAACATTTATCCACTTATAATTACGGGGGCCACCTACATAATCGAAATGATAATACATTCCGAAACCACCTTCGTGTTTTGGGGCGTTTACATCGGGCAATTTGCGCACATCACCCCAGTTATCGTCGCACAAAAGAAGTGTTACATCGTCGGGCACACGCATACCATTGTCGTAATAATCCTGCACCTCTTTGTACAAAGCCCAAACCTGTGGTGTTTCCTCCGGTTTTTTACCGGTAACATCGCTGATGATTTTACGCTGATCTTTTACGATATTTTCCAGCAAAGCTATGTTTGTCCCTTCACTCATAGCTTCATCGCCATCGCCTCGCATACCAACAGTTACGATTGTTTCCCAATCTTTATTTCGCTCCATTCCTTTCTGCCAGAAATCGGATAGTACCTCTTTATTTTTGGTATAGTCCCAAGGACCTGAACCGTATTTGTGCCACTCGGCCTGGGCTCTTCCCAAAGGCTCGTGGTGAGAAGTACTCATAACAATACCTAGTTTATCAGCTAAAGGACCATTTGCCGGATCATCATCGTAAAATGCTTTTCCCCACATAGCGGGCCACATAAAGTTTCCACGTAAGCGAAGAATAAGTTCGAAAACATGAGCATAAAATTTGTGGTTTATTCCGCCAAATTTTTCACGCGCCCAATTCCCAAGTGCTGGTTCTTCATCGTTTAAGAAAATTCCACGGTATTTCACTTTTGGAGATTCGGTTACCCAACGCCCCGCTTTAACGTACAACTGATCTTTCTTTTCAACCGGAACATCGGCCCACCAATACCATGGTGAAACGCCCATTTCGCGAGACAGGTTGAGCATGGCATAAATTGTTCCGCGTTTATCGCTTCCTGCTAAAACCAAGGCTTTTTCAATTCCCGGAAATGGATTAATAACAAGCTGTGTAAGACTTTTTTCCCACGCTCCTTTTAAATCTGAAACATCAATTTTTCCTTCTTCAACCAGTTGGTCAATCCAGCGATTTTTGCCAAGAGTTCCGGCTAGAATTATTTCTTTAGAGGCTGGCAGCTCTTCATTGAAAATTTCAACATTTTTATCGCTCACCAGTTTTATGTCGTTAACAAACCAGCTGGCCACCATTGCCACTCCCTCAAAATCCTGTTTATCAACAACAAGAGGGGCAATATGTGTAGCATCGAATAAGGTAAAACTACCAGATTCTTTTACAGCAAACACAGTTTTATTTTTATACTGCGCCTGTACAAAAAAAGGAAAAACAAGGGCAAAAATCAGTAGTGTTGTTATCCGCTTGTTTCCTGTTTTGGCAATTTTTGTGAAATTAATCATCGCTAGTTTTTATTTATAAATCCCACCAGGCTGTCCACTTTTCATAATCCACATCCGCAAAGGGATGAACGGCAACCTTGGTGTTTACGGTGTCAATATCAAGTAAAAATTTGTCGATAAATGCCTCGACCTCGGGGCGTTGCACATCGGGTAGCTGACAATGCGGATGACCGGCAACAATTGAAAAGCCAAACCGGTCTGCAATTCCAAAAGTCTCCCAAACGCGTTTTGCAGCCTGGCAAGAAACATAACCCGATTCATCGGCCAGCCATTCGTAATCAGGGTTACCGAGTACCAGCAAAGCACGCGGCGCTACCATGGCCATTAATTCGTGATGATCGAAGGGAAGTTTTGATACATCGTTTGCAAACTGAAACATACTTTCCATAAACCATACATTATTGGTACGGCCCAGGGTTTCCACTTCGCCAAGCGTTTCAGAAACACGCCAGGCAGCAGCTCCTCCACCGCCCGGTTCCTGCGCAATTGTGAGCGCGATACGTTCGTCGAATGCGCCCGAGAAAAGCGCCATTTTCCCGGCAAAAGAGCAGCCGGTTATGGCAAGGTGTTTTAAATCGATTGGTAATTTATCGGCTACCAGTTCCAACCCGTCGATAAGGCGGCTAACTCCCCAGGGCCAGGCAGCATAGGCGCCTATATAAGTAAAATCAGGATACAGTTTGTTGATTGGTTCCTGGCCACGCTTTTGTTGCCAGGCTACTACCTGCCCAAAATCGTAGGTAATTTGTGCAATATTTCTTTTGGTGAAAAGGTTGGCTGGTAAACTTCCCGAGCCGCGACCAATACCAATTACAGCCGGGAAAGGGCCATCTCCTTCAGGCAGAATAATTCCTGACTTTAATGTTAATGTTTTACCATTTACGGTAACATTTACCGTAAGTGTGTCGTTTTCAAAATTGGCAGTGATTGAATCAGGGCGACTGGGTTTGGGGCCAATTTCGTAATGTTGAATTTCAGCAGCTATTTCGTTTCTGCGTTTGCTCCAGTCTTTAAAATCTGTGGACCGACCGCTTCCGTCTGACCACTCAAAAGGATCGGTTAAATCGGTTACAACGGGTAATTCATTAAAACTGGGCAACAACGGATTCTCGAAATCTTTTCCTCTATTTTCTAGAGTGTATACTTTGGGAATTGCTTGTTGTTGCCTACACGAAAGAAATGCAAAACAGCCGCATATGATAAGTATTAGTTGGGTTATAGTTTTCATTTCTTTTCCGGTTTTTGGATTCGCTTTTATTTTAATTCAGTTTCAATAGCAATTGGTTCTTAACCGTACTATTCTATGTTAAACCTCCTTTATTTACATCAAAGCTGTTAAACATAAAAAAAGAGAAAAAGAGACTGTCTTTTACAAGACAGTCCCTTCATCTAACTAAACCTATGTGAAACTATTCACCAGATAAGCCATCAGCAAAACCGGCATAGGCAGGTTTACGGTTATATCCTTCTGTCCATAACCCAATAGGCTCTGCTGGTCTCCATGAAGAATCTTTATTGCTGTCAAGTGGACTCCAAACAGTAATACCATACTGCTGATTTGCAGGAATAAGCTCCAAGTATTTTTCAACTACAAATTTGTACATTTCTTTTTGTGCCTCGTAATCTTCGGCTGTAGCTTCATCAGTCTTTTTTCCTATCCCCATGTCAAGTTCAGATACTTTAATGAGTTTTCCGGTTGCAGCAAGCAATTCAAACATTTCAACAATTTTGTCTTTATCAGAATCGGTTGTAATGTGCATTTGCGTACCAATACCGTCAACCTGTGCTCCCTGGCTCTCAATGTATTGAACATATTTAATAAGCCCTTTGCATTTATCAAGATTGTACTCCAGGTTGTAATCATTTATAAAGAGTTTGTCATCGGCATTTCCATATTGGCGAGCTAAGTTAAAGGCCATAACAGCATAGTCTTTCCCCAGGTAGTCTTGCCAATAAAATTCATCATCAGCCATATCTGTTTTTCCAACACCAGTTTTCAGCTCATACGGGTTGCCATCATCCATTGGTTCATTCACCACGTCCCATGTTTTTACGTATCCTTTGGTCACTTTCAGCATTCCGGCAATCCAGTTATCCAATGCCCAGGAAAGGGTATCTGCCTTTTCTTCGGGTGTCAGTGGGATTTTATTTCCCGACTCCTCAATCTCCCATACAATATCATCAAAATAATATGTATTGGCTTCTCCAAAAACAGAGAGATTAAAGGCTATGGTGTTCATACCATTAGCGCCTGCCTGTTCCTTTGAAATGCTTCCTGAATTTGAATATTCCTGCCATTCGGTAGTAACCGACGGACTTCCAATCATCGACCAATGTAAATACCCCCCTGGATTATTATGCGACTGAGATTCGATGGTAGCTGGTTTATCGGCTTTAACCTTCATGCTAAACCTATAAGCCTGACCTTCTTCCAGTTGCTGGGGTGCTTTTACAAAGAACTGAGTATCCCATGGGTTAGTAGGGTTATCTCCCGATTTAACAACAATTGCTCTTCCCACGCCATCAGCTCCTGTACCGTCAGCACCAATTGTTGCAGGATTTGGGCCAACAGTTATTTCTGTGGCAAAAAAGCTGGAAACATCATCATTTTCAACATCGCTGTTAGTTACCAGGTTTGTCCACCACGTAGCTGGTCCTGCTGCGAGAGTTTCAACCGCAAAGGTATAAGCATGCCATCCTGGTTTTTGCCACCCGCTTAGATTTGTGTCATCGAAAGCTCCATTTTCAATTAAGTTTTCTTCTGAACCACTTGCGGTAAGAACCATGTCATCAAAATAAAGATCACCAGCAAAAGTTCCGAAACAAAACTGCAATTTGGTAGCATCAATTGTTGGTGTAAATGTTACGCTAGCATCGCTCCAGCTTTCTCCAAATGCTATGTCCGGACCGTAATTAGTTGATGCACCATCAGTTCGCCAAAAGCCCACGGTAAATGGGCTTGAGGCTTTTGCACGCATTTTTATTGTATATTCCACTCCCTGTGTTAATGGAGTAGGCAGAACGTATTCAAGCTGCCAATCCCAAATGTTGGCCTTCGCTTCAGTTGTAGTAGCATGCAAAGCGTTATTGGCATTATTAGGATCAATCTCAATTTCCTTATCAGCAATAATACTGTTCAGATAAGTAGCATTCTGGTTGGCATGCCACGCAAGTGTATGTCCATAGATAGAAACGCCTGCTTCTTCTGCTTTTGCAACAAATTGCTTAACTGCAGCAGTATCTACCTTACCATTATCCTGCACAACTGCACCATGTTTCATGGCCCATCCTGCGGTTACTTCATCAAAATTAGAGATGATATGGCTATATACTGTACCCTGTTTATTAAATGCATCAACCGATACTCCTGCACCAAGCTTAAAATCAGGAGAGGCAGAACGATCGACATACGATTTAAGAACATCGTAATCATTGAGGTATTCTTTTCCAATCAGGCTTTCGGGCTTATCTACCTTATAATCGAGCAAGCTATTCTCTGTACAGGAAACTAACGCAATTAAGGCAAATGCTCCCAGCCATAATTTATTTAAATATTTCATTTTCTTCTTTATTTAAACGTTTAGTCAAATTTGAAGGATGGCGTAAATGTTTCCAATGTCACACCACGGTCTCGCACAACCAGGGTGTCTTTTGTTGAATAACTTTTCCCTCCCATATCAATCGAATAGTCGAGGTAGATTACACTACGGTCTTTATTTCCCCAGCTGTTCTTTTCTCCTTCAGAAACAAACATTCCGCTACCCGAAGCTGTAAATCCCTCAGAATTGGTAGAAACGGTACATTTATCTTGATCGTCGAAAGTTAGGATCAATGAAATAGTCTCCGGAGTATTGCTTTGATTTTCAACACTCACCGGATAATTCACTGCATTAAGAGACAAAGTGGTCATTTTAACAATCTCATCGTTTTCAACAAAATCAGCATGACGCACATTTGTTGTAGTTCCGCCATTTGCTGTGATTACGTCTACTCCTCGACGCAAATAATTTGCATGATACTGATTAATGAATTTCACACAGTACAATACATAATCTTTAGGTTGCACATTCCAATCTGAAGATGCTCCTCTGCGTGGATTGTCAAAAGCTGGTACACCCGAAAGAATAGAATCGGCATTTACGACATCTGTCATTATCAGCGGAATTACATAGGTACTTTGCAACGAATTTTGATCGGCAAAGAACGCATCAGATAACTGAACCTGAACTGCACCCTGAATCGCCTTATCCAGTACTATTTGATCGCCTGCCAATGAATAATAATTTGCAGGCATTGGCACAACCGGAGAAGCAAAATCGCTATCGAAATAAAGCTTGTCGCAAATTGAATTATCAACAACAAAATCAATTCCTATGGTTTTGTTATTTGAGTAAACGCCTGATACGGTTGCGTATATCTCACACTTATGCTCATTATCTAGTGTATTATCTACTATATCTTCTCCTAATACAATCGTTCTCACCGGATATTGATATGGGAAATAAACGCCACTGTAATAATAGTCAGGGAATTCAGCATCCTGATTCTCGCATGATGGCAAGAGGAACGAAAATATTCCGGCTGACAATATCAATAAAAATTTAAACTGTTTCATATTTTTCAATATTTTTCATTTTTACTAATCAAGAAATTACCAACCTGCATTTTGCTCCAGGCTACTCCATTTCTGTATTTCATTATAAGGAATTGGACCGTAGTACATGTAATCCTTATAATTTCTGGTTTCTACATCAATTCTGTTGTAAATTAAGTTACCACCAGAACTTTCGATTTTCATTCCGGCAGCAGTTTCATTCAATACCGGCAGATTAACTTCCCAACGGCGTAAGTCCCAAAAACGTTTATTCTCGAAACACAACTCCAGTCTTCGCTCATTGCGGATGAGTTCTCTCATTTCATCCTTATCTCCTTTAACAGATTCTAAATATGCATCGCCATTATCAAGACCTATTCCTGCTCTTTCGCGGATAGCTTTAATAACATCGTAAGCAGAATATGTATTTCCTCCGGTTCCGGTTGGTCCCCAGGCCTCGTTTGCTGCTTCTGCATAAGCTAAAAAGATTTCGGTATAACGAATACGTGCAGTATAGTGCTTTTGCTCTGTATTGTATTCCGGATTTGGATTACAATCGCTACGCAACAACTTTCTCAGGTAATATCCTGTACGTGTTGATTTACCATTTTCTCTGTTCAGTGCATCTTCATCGTCGCCGTATACTCCTGAAACGATTACAGTGCTATTAGGACCCTGTGTACTCTCATTAAAAACAATGTATTTTTCCAAACGAGGATCGCGGTTTGCATAAGGATTAGCTGCATCGTAATAACTGCTTGAATTGTTGATCGGATAACCATTGAGAGCAGGAAATGCATCAACCAGATTTTGAGTTGGGTTTACCCTTCCTTTTCCTTGAATTGATGGAGGGAAATTGTCGGTTTCCAGGCTATTGCTTTGGCCAATATCACTTCTCCAAATCACTTCAGCTGGTGTAATACCCGACTCAAGATTATCAACCTCGCTTTTTACGTACCAAACACCTCCATTAGCTGCTAAGCCTGAAGGCCCACCAATACGATCGAGCACATCGGCTGCATAGTTTGCAGCGTCTTCCCAACTTACATCAGTTCCTGCATTGTAAGATGGACTTGCAGCCAGCAATGCAACCTGAGCACGAATAGCTTCAACAATCCGGCCCGAAATCCGACCACGAATGTGTTTACCGTTTGCGCGATTATAATTACTCGCTTGAGTTATTCCGAGTGAAACATACTTTGCCGGAATTTCAGCGTCAGATATATCTCTGTAGTCTAACGGAAGGAGTTCAATTGCCTTATTGGCATCGACCATAATCTGATCTACACATTCCTGGAATGTATTACGTGGCAAATTAAAGTCAGAGTCTTTGGTCTCAGGGTCAGTGATAATCGGAATACCGAGTAGCTCTCCACTTTCAGACCAACCACCATGCGCCAACAAAAGGTGGTACATTTGAAGCGCACGTAAACCATAAGCCTCTCCTTTGATACGGTCGTTATACAAGGTGCGTATTGCACTATCGTTACTCCAAACAACAGAGTCGGCATTTGCAAGAAACAAATTAATGTATTGTATTGCATTTCTTCTTCCCTGCCATTGCGATGTTGGATTATTCTGAGAAGACCACGATCCGGTAGCCATTTTCAGATAATCGTTATCAATATCATTAGATACCGCATCATCAGTTGCTAAGTCGCTATTCGGTGTTGAAGAATAAGGCAGCAGAATGTAAGCATTGGCTAACACTCCTTGTGCATAACTTGGTTCTGCATACATTGCATCAAGATTCCTGCTGTTTTCCAAAGCCGGTTCAAACAGGTCATCACAACTTGAAAACAAGAATATAAGAACCACAAATTTTATTATATTTTTCATAACTGAATTCTTTTTTAGATTTCTTACCATTAGAACAAGGCTTTTATCCCTATACTATAGAATCGCGTTTGCGGAGCACTTGTGGTATTCAACTCTAAAACATCACGTTCTTTAGAGAATGTCAACAAGTTTGATCCGTTTATGTAAGCTGAAAACTCTTTTACAATTGAATTTTGCAGCCAACTCTTAGGCAAATCATACGTTAACTGAACTTTAGCCAAATCAAAGCGGTCAGTTTTGTACATCCAAAAGTCAGAATCGCGGAAGTTGTTACCACCGTTTTTGGTTGTCAAGCGCGGATAGGTAGCAGTAGCTTTTGTTGTTTCTGTCCAACGATCAAGAACCACTTCTGAATACTTTCTTTCTCCAAAAGCCCAATAGTATTCGCTATTCTTATACGAATAAGCGCCAAAGTTTCCAGTACCTAATGCAAAGAGTGTGAAGTTTTTCCATTTCAGAGTAAGGTTAAGCCCAGTTGTAAGTGGTGCTCCGCTCCACCCGGCTTTTCCAAGATATACAATGTCTTTGTTATCAATAATATTATCATTATTCTGATCGACATACCTTATGTCTCCGGGTTTTACTTCACCAAGTAAAGTTTGTTCCGGAGCGGCATCAATTTCGTCCTGACTTTGGAATAATCCTATGCTCTCAAGTCCCCAGCGTCCATCAATAGGTTGCCCCTGACGGTTTTGGTAATCGTATTCGTTATTTTCGTCGCGACGCGTAGCTTCTGTAACATAGTACATTCCTGAAGCACCTAAGGTAACATCTACTTCACCGATTTTTTTGTTGAACTCAACATTAAAATCAATACCTGCTCTACGGTCGTTATTAAAATTCACGTTTGGAATAAATGAAGCGTCAGGCCAGTAGGTAAAAAAGTAGTTTGGATAAATTGTGTTTGGTTGAATAATCAAACCTTCAGTTGAATTAACAAAAACTGTTGTGTTTAATTTTACGGCTTTATCCCATAAAGATGCAGCCAAAGTTGACGACAATTCTTTTCTTTTTACAAAAGTAAGATCTTTGTTTCCTCCCTGGATCGCATTTGTAGATTGCTCGTTCGCACCATCGTACCATCCCCACCAGGCTCCGTCAGCTTGTGTGTAACTTTCCAGGTAAAGGTAGTATCCATCAATGTCCAGATCAGAATTTAAAATACTGGCCGATACGCTCCAGGTTAAATCATCAATAACAGAAGAATTCTTCAGGAAATTTTCTTTTGACAGATTCCATCCAAGTGTTAGCGATGGAGACAGCGCACTACGGTTTCCTTCGGGTAGTTTTGCAGAATGTACGGCTGCGGCCCCAAAATCGGCATAATACTTATGCTTATAGTTATAGGCCACTTGTAAGCCTAAGTTTGCGTTACTTGGCCGGTGGTACTGTCCCGACAACGTTTGTTGATAAGCGTTTGCCACCAACATAGCTGATAGGTTGTGGTCGACATTGATTGTTTTTTCGTAGCTAAAATACCCCGAAAAAGCAATGGTCTGACGATTAGAACTTCCATATATATTTTGTACGCCAGAATGTTCATCATTATTGTACTTAACTACATCACCAATAACGTCTTGTCCATTGTAGTTGTACCATTGTGGCTCAAATACAGCATACTTATTATTGTACGATTGGCTGTAAGAAGTTGCATAATCAACCGCAAATTTTGTATGAAACGACAACCCCTCTGTAATTCCGCTCAAATCAAAATCGAGCCCGGTATCAAACTGAAACTGACGACTGGTCCATTTGCTGTATCCAGAAACATAGTAATCGGCAAAAACATTCGATTGCTCTAAAACTGATCCCCCAAGAAAGTACTGGTCATCAATAATATTGGTACTTCCATTAATAAGATTCCATGCATTTAAAGAGTTTGGATCAATATAGCTAATTGGAACTAGAGGAGCAACACGGTTAGGACGCATCCTTGCTGAATATGACCAATAATTATCAGGATTACCGTCATCGTCAAATTCATTATTATCGTCGTCTGGATCACTATCTTTTGCATTTGCACTTCGGGCATTATAAAACGTTGCATTTGCATTGATATATGCATCAATGAAACGGTTGATTTTTAGATCAATATTACCACGAATATTCAGACGATCGGTGAAATTGTCTTTCGCCTCACCAAAATCCAATAAATCTCCCTGACGATAATAACCAATGTTGGAATAATAACGTGCTTTTTCGTTACCTCCGCTAATTTCGGTTGTAATATCCGTACGGTTATACATCTCCTTCAGATAGTCTGAAGAATAAAAGTCGATATTCGGATAGCGGTACGGATTTAATCCGGCAGCATGGTTGTATATATCCTCTTCGCTGTACGAAAGGGCTAGTCCATCATTTTCACGAGCTTCATTATATAGGGTCATATATTGTGCTGATCCTAAATACTTAGGATAACTCTTAGGTACATAAAATCCAGTATTTGCCCGTACACTAATATCCAAAGGCTTGTCCTCACCACGTTTGGTTGTAATATAAATAACACCTTTGGAAGCGCGGCTTCCATAAAGTACAATTGCGGCAGCCGACTTTAGGAAACTTATTTGCTCGATTTCTGTAGGAAGTACATTATTTGCGTCGCGTGGAATTCCGTCAACCAGAACAAGGTAATCCCCCATTCCCCATAAACTATTTCCAGTATATCCGCCAATGTATCCCTGCATATTATCCAAACTATAGGTATTATAGTTTTTCTTTATCAGTTCTTCCAGGTTGATAACAGAAACGCCTCCCATAATGTCGCTTTTGGCTACTTTTTTAAAGGCTACCTGTACCTGTGGCTCCTGAGAGAAAACGATCGTATCAGTTTCATTTTCTGCAGATGTTTGTGCACCCGTTAAGAATGGTAATACAGCAAACAATGCGAATAAAATGAATCCTTTTTGTATATATTTCATTGTTTATTCATTTATAATTACAAAATACTTTAACTCAATTTGTACTACCACCCCGGATTCTGTCCGAATTCAGGATACAAAGAAACATCTTCAATTTTCAATGGGAACCAGTAGTGCTTAACGCCAAATCTTCGAGTTAAAATAACTTCTTCTCTAAAATTGGCTACTCTAGCATCTCTGGGATCATTGTTTTTGTAGAAATCATCCGATTCAACACGATCAAATTCGTGAGAGATTTTCACGTTGTAAGGATACTCGGTGAGTAACAACCAACGCTGCAAATCGCTAAAACGAAAACCTTCGAAAGAAAGCTCTACAGCACGTTCTCTTCTCACCTCGTCGATGAATTTTTCGCGGCTTGCCGTGTACGAAGCAGCAACATAGCCGGCTCCACAACGATCGCGAAGCGTGTTAAGCGCATCTTCAGCTGTTTTTGTGAAATTTGCTGCTTTTCCTGAAGCACCACCAAGAGCAGCACATGCTTCGGCATACATCGTATAAATATCACCTAAACGCATGTAAGGCAGGTAAGTGTGTAAACGGTTACCCCAATCGTAAGCCTTATCGTATTTATTGGCTGTGTGAGGAACAAGTTTTTGAATAAAGTAACCTGAACGACTCCCATCAGCAGCATTTCTCATTGGTCCTCCGCTGTACAAACCGCAATACCTTAGGTATTCCATTTCGGCAGGCATAGCAGCGTTTACAAACTGAAAACCATCAAACACGATATCATGGTAGAAACGAGGATCGCGATCTCTGAACGGATATTCAGGATCAAAACCAGATTCGGGATCGGTAATTGGCAAACCATTTGCCATTCCGTAGTTATTTACCAAATTTGCCGTTGGGTGATGGATAATGTTATCGTGATCAACGATACCTTTTACTTTAGGACCAAAAGTTTTTGCAGTATTCCAACTACTACCGTGCCAGTCGTGTGATGGACCTCTAAAAATGGCCTCAGTAGATCCAGGCATCAAAGCGCCTTGCCCCATGGTATAAAAAATGTCGCTGTATTTTGACTCAACTCCACTGGCAGCATCATGATTATAAATATCATCATAATCAAACTCAACCAATGCATATTGCGTTTGTCCACTTTCAACCAAGTCTAGCAATTCGCCAAAAGCTTCAGCAGCTTTTTTAGCATAAACTTCATCGTAATTATAGGTATTCGCACCACCTGTCTCGGCACCATTCTTCATTAAAGGACTAGCAGCCCACAAATAGTTCTTACCTAAGTAACCTAGTGCCATAATTTTATTAAGACGCAGGCTATTCTTTCCTAAGGTCTTCTTACCAACCGAAGTATCATCCCAGTCAATTGGTAACAAATCGGCAGCTTTAGCTAAATCTTCTCCAATTCTATCGGCACATTCCTGATAACTCAACCGAGGTAAAGCGAACTGGCCAACCGAAGGCAATACTTCATCAACATATGGCAATCCACCTACATACTGAATCATTTCAAAATGCCACCATGCTCTAAAAAAGTACAATTGACCAGCAATTATATTTTTTTCTTCCTGCGTTGCTGATGCCAGTTTATCCAAATTATTTAACCCCATATTGGCTTTACGAATACAATACCAGGCATGAGCCCACAGTCCGTGGTCGAACTTATCGGTTGAGGTAGGGTCTGCCTTGTCATCATCAAACCAAGTACCACTTCCATTTTGCCATGCCCAAAAGTTACCAATATCAACTTGGTTGGTCATGTGCCAACTTCCTTCCAGGTTGAATAATTCATCGTCTCCCCAGTTCCAGGAAGTCGTCCAGTATTTCTTTTCTTTATCCGGAATACAGTTATAAATCTCTTCAATAAAGCCCTGAAAATTAGTGAAGGTAGAAAAGGCAACTTCTTCCGATACAATTGATTCAGGTTCTTTAGCCAAATAGTCTTCACAGGAAAATAATCCTATTGTCATTATGGACAGTAAACTGCCCCATACTAAAGTCTTATATTTATATTTCATTGTTTCCAATTTTATAAAGTGAATCTTATACCCAAGTTATATCGCTTCATTGTGGGATAAGCACCTTGGTTACCTGCTCCTGCAAAGTTCGATTCGCGGTCGTCAGGCATTTTAGACCATACCCATAAATTGTTTCCATTCACAAATATTTTCAAAGTGCTCATTCCTATCCTGTTAATCCATCCACCGTTCATTGTATAAGCAAATTCAGCATTTTTTAAACGGATATACGAACCATCAAACAGATACTGTGTTCCGTTGTAATAACTAGGGGTAGATAACCAGCGAGGCACTACAACATCTGCATTCAGATCATTCTCTGACCACCAGGTTCCGAAATCATAAACAGTGTTTAATTTGCTACCAAAGCTGGTAAGTGGCACGTTACGGGTAACATTTGTAACTCCGTAGAATTGTACAAATCCACTAAAACCTTTCCATGCAAATCCAACAGTTGTATTATATGTATTTTCAGGAGTTCCTGAATAACCCCATGGAATTTGATCTTTACTATCAACAACACCGTCTGCATTAAAATCGAGAATGTTGTAATCTCCTGGTAATTTATACTGATCATTTGTATCGTGCATGGGACTGCCATAAAGCTGATCGTATGTATTAAGAAATCCGGCATCAACATATGCTCTTGTTTGACCAATACTGTAACCTTGTTGTTTACGGTATGCGTCATATAATGCTGGATCATCTCTTTTTAAAACGACATTTGTAGCATGAGTCATACTCATATCGCCCCAGAGCCTAAGTCCATTATTAAAAACCTTATTTACACGTACTTGTATTTCAAAACCATTCGTACGTGTTTTTCCCAGGTTTGCTGTAGCTGGTGTATTCCCAAAATACGGAGGAACAGCACGATCACCACCTTTGATAAGAATATCGTCACGAACATCACGGAAATATTCGAAAGTACCTGCTAACAATCCGCCCCAAAGTCCATAATCTACTCCAAAGTTGAATTTTTTTACAGTTTCCCATCTAACTTCCGGGTTACCTACCTGTGACTCGCGATACCAGGAATAAGGACTGTCAGAATCATCTGTGGTATTTAACTTACTTGCGCCACCATAGGCCCATTGAGTAAGGTACAACCACCTGTCTCCACTGTCATCACCAATTTCACCATATGATGCTCGTAGTTTCAGCATATCCAAGAAACCAAGAGGTTCCATGAAATTCTCTTCTGAAACCATCCAGCCAAGTGCACCTGAATTAAAGAACGCAAATCGATATTCTTTATCAAACCTTGCAGAGCCGTTATAAGCACCATTATACTCTAGGAAATATTTAGACGCGTAATCATATGTTGAACGAAATGCCCAATCTTCACGGTAAAACGGAATCTGACTACCTTTTGCACGTTGCTGACGGCTAAATAATCCCATTGCAGAAACGCTATGCATTCCAAATTCACGATTCCAATTCAACTGAAGCTGGTATTCCATGTTACGTTGCGTGTCCCAATTTGCTACAGAACCGGCAGATGTACTCCACAATACGCCTTGTTGATAATCAAATAAGTTATTGCTTTCGTATTCTTTTTTGTAACTAACCACTCCTGTAGCCGGATCAATCCACTTGCGCTGTGCATCATGGTACAAGTCGTTAATTCCCCTGTCTCGCTCAACAAAAGTATTATCCATAGACAACGACCCTCGGAACTTTAAGCCCTTAGTAACAAAGTCAAGCTCTTGTTCTAAAATAAAGTCGGTATTAATACGGGTAGTCGTGATCAGCATTGTTCCGGAAAGTGCCAAATTCTCGGCAGAGTTAGAAACATTTGAGATATTTGGATAATATCCCCACGATCCATCATCATATTGAGGTAAGAAAACATCAGGTGCAATGTTATATGCGCCTGCCCATTGCTGAGCAACCCCCCAGTCCCCTGAATTGGTATACCCCCAGGGCGTTTTTTGTGCACCACTTGAACCAGACAGGTTTAACTTAAACATTGTAGTTTTCGTTAATCTAAAATCGAGGTTACTTCTTACGTTAACACGATTATAGGCATACCCTGATTCATAATTACGTCCGTTATCCATAAGATCGAAAAGGTCACCCTCGTGCGCATAATCGATAGATGCAAAATACTTAACAAAGCGAGAGCCTCCCGAAACGTTAATATTGGCGTTGTACGACATTGCAAAGTTCTTAAAAAGAACATCTTGCCAGTCAACATTAGGGTAACGTTCTGCTTCGGCAGCGTTAGCCGGATAGCGGTATTTTTCTATAATTGATTGTGGCCTTATGTACTCCCATGAATCAGGAGAGATGCCAAGTTCATGTTCAATGGCGTAATTTCTCGCCATTAAAGCATCGTATGAATCCAATTTATTCGGAAGTTTAGACGGAACTTTCATGGTCATGTTGGCAGAAACATCAATTCTGGCTGAGCCTTCTTTTCCTCGTTTGGTTGTAATAAGAATTACTCCGTTAGCACCTTTTACCCCAAAAATAGCAGTAGCCGATGCATCTTTCAAAACAGAAACAGATTGAACAGAATTGATGTCAACACCACTTAACGGGCGTTCAACACCATCTACCAATACTAAAGGTTCTGAATTGTTCCAGGAACTTGCTGTACGAATGATAATTTTAGGGTCTTCTTCACCCGGCATTCCGGAACTATTTAAAGTGACCACACCGGGTAAGTTACCGGTTAATGCGGTTCCGATATTTGTTACACCTGCTGAACGCTGAAGGACTTCACCTGTAGTTTGGGTTATCGCACCAACAACACTCTCTTTTTTCTGTTGGCCGTAACCAACCACAACAGTTTCTTCTAACTGAACACTTGAAGCATTAAGGGATACGTTAATGGTTTGCTTATTTGCAACATTGACTTCCTTTACTTCCATTCCGATAAATGAAATAACAATAATGTCATTTCCCTCTGGAACGTTTAATTCAAATTTCCCATCCACGTCAGTGGGAACACCAATCTGTGTACCTTTTACTATAACAGTAGCACCGATAACCGGGTTGTTCTGCTCATCAACTACCGTCCCTTTAATAGATCTGGTATTTTGTGCGAATAACGATAAGTTGATAAGAATCCCAAATACAATTACCAGTGTTTTTATCAAATAGCCCTTTATCAAATCCGATAAAGCAACATTTTGAGATGATAATTTAATTCTGTGTTTCATTATATTCTCTAATTTAATTGACAAAAAAGTTCTAATTCTCATTAGACATTGTATTATTCACTTTAAATGTTGCCATAGCCTATGGCCAAACGTGAAATATTAAAAGGAAATAACAAAAGACAGAATGTCTGAAAATGGTTCTTTTCATAAGATCTAAGTTTAAGTGTTTATAATTGAATCGATTTACTTTCTACAAATTTGCTTGTGCAGTTCATCGACTTCATATCCGTAAATTTTGATGAAATAATTTTGTTGCATAGTTGGTACAGCTCAACGCCAGAATAGCTGTAGAGAGCATCAGTCTCAAACGAAAAACTGCCTGAACTACAGAATTTTTTAATGATATGTTTGGATGAATTAGGCCACGACTGCCCAGAACAAGTATAAAATGGAATAAATTATTCCTAAGCGATTTCAACTTCATTTAATCCTCCATTTAGGTGTTTAGTTATTGGTTGCTGCACATCTTTTTTTGTTCGTGCAACACATCAAAAATATTATTGCTCTGATGGGAGGGTATTAAATTTTAGATATTTGATTTTAAATTTGAGATAAATCGTTCAACGAAACAACTTATACGGCTCATTTACAGCGCTTAAAACCCTATCCTTATTTTACCATACTTTTTGGGATACCTAAATTTATAAGAAAATGTTCTGTTTTGGTTTAAAAAGCTAAATTCAGCAACTCTTTGATGCAAAAAAAGATGAAATTATTTCTCGAAAACCTGCGTTGGAGATTTTCCGTAATGTTTTCGGAACACTGTACTGTAATAACCTACGCTGGCAAAACCGCACAATTCACTGATTTCGGTAATTGAATACTTCTTTTCTTTCAAAAGTGTAATTGATTGTTCTAATCTGAATATCTTAATAAATTCTGTTGGAGACTGATCGGTTAAAGACTTTACTTTTTTATAAAGCAATGAGGGACTCACGTGCATAGCAGCTGCAAAATCGTTTTTCGAAAACTGCGGGTTGGCTAGATTTGCACGGACTGTTTCAACCATTTTTTTCAGGAATTTGTCGTTTAACTCGTTTTCGAGAATGCTTTCTTGCTCATCATCAATATTTATAATCCGAACTGCCTTGTCTCTAATGGTTTCTCGGTTTCTGATCAATGTTTTTATACGTTGCTGCAATAATGTCACATCAAATGGTTTGGTAAGATAATCGTCGGCTCCCAGTCCGAGTCCCTTTAACTGTTGGGCTTTTCCGGCAAGTGCCGTTAAAAGAATTATTGGAATATGCGAAGTTTCATAGCTTGATTTAATTCGTTTACACAATTCAAAACCATCCATTTTAGGCATCATAATATCAGAAACAACCAAATCGGGCGAATTTTTCTGTACTATTTTCCAGGCGTCCTCACCGTTTCCTGCCAAAAAAACAATAAATTGTTTCTTCATGGCAGATTTAAGGAATTCCCGCAAATATTCATGATCTTCAACAATCAGAATTTTCATCGTATTTTTGGATGCGTCAGTTTCCAGGTATTCTGTTGATCCTACATTTGCAAAGGTGGTATATAAGTCTTTATCATATTGCTCTGTTAATCTTGATTGATCAGCAGATTCATATTTATCATTGTGCGGGATGGTAACCTGAAATGTTGATCCCAGTTTTTTTTGACTGATACAGTTTATTTTTCCGCCATGCATAGATACATAATTCTTAACGAGTAAAAGCCCTATTCCAGATCCAACGATTTTACTATTGATGGCATTTTCACCTCTGTAATACTCTCTGAACAGCGATTTCTGTGCTTTCTTACTAATTCCAATGCCGGTGTCCTGAACCTCCAGTGTCCATTTACTGGGCACACAGCGTAAAGCTATGTTTACGATTGAATTAGGATAAGAATACTTAATGGCATTAGATATCAAATTATCAACGACCTTATCAATCATCCGTTCGTCGACCGATGTTTGATAATGCTCACAATTTGCCTTAAATACCAATTCGATGTTATTACGCTTTGCCAACGATTCGAACATCATCACCCTGTTTTCAACCATCTTAATAATGTCAACAGAACTATATGACACTTTTTCTTTTCCCACATCAACTTTCTGAAAATCCATCAATTGTGTCACCACTTTCGACAAGCGTTGTACCTGGTCAGTTGCCAGGTGCAGATAGTTTAAACCATCATCCGATAAATTTTCTTCTTTGTTAAGCTCCTCAACAGGCCCCGTAATGAGGGTTAAAGAGGTACGAATATCATGTGCTGTATTGGCGAAAAATCTGATTTTTTCTTCAGAATGTTGTGTTTTAAGACTGTCGATATAATAAAAGAAACCAAACATAAGAATTCCTATAATGAAAACAGTTATTGCCATTATAAACCACAGGCGTTCCCAAAATGGTGGTACGATAAGGACTTTAATCTCGCGTTCGGAAATAATTTTAGTTAACGAATTATCGAACATCCTTATTTTCAAAGTGAATTCTCCGGAAGGAAGATTTGAATAGGACAATATTCTGTTGTTGCTTGGTTTACTCCAATCCAGATCAAGGCCGTCAATCATCCATGAAAATTTGGAACCGGGAGACAAAACTCCTATTGGAATTAATTCCAGACTCAATGTGTTCTGAAAATACCGGAGTGATATTTCTTTCAATCTGTTAATTGGTATTGCTGGTGCCAGGTTCGCAATATCACGAATTGACCGGCCCGAAACAGAAATATCCTGAAAATAAATTTCTCCCTGTTCTGGTGTTGGCTTCAGTTCTTCTGGATTAATCATTAGTGCACCAACGTTTGATCCCAGTATCAGGTTTCCGTTGGAAAGCAGATAGTGTGCATCTTGATTAAAGGATACATTATTAAGGTACAAAAGAGAATTGAATGTAAGAATAGTTTTATCTTTTTCATTAAATCGGCACAAGCCGAGTTCGGTTCCTATCCAGAAATAACCGTTCGCGTAGATAATACTGCTCACAAAATTGCTCGGCAACCCTGAATCAACAGAGAAACGTTCTACTGTTTTATTCCGGATATCATAACGTATTATTCCATCACCGTTAGTCGCCATCCAAACAACATTGTCATCCTTCAGAAAAATATCAGACACCACAAACCCTTCTACCATTACTTCGTGCTGGCCGGTATTTTTATCGAAGAGCAACAATCCATAAGTGGTTCCCATAAGTAACTTGTCTGGCCCGAATTCTTCAATAACATATATCGTATAATCATCGTAAGAATGATAAGTATCGTTTTGAATACTATAACTGATCAGATCTCCACGTACTCCGCCAATCCATACATTTCCCTGGCTGTCTTCCTGAATATTAAAAATAAAGTCGCCCTGGAAATTTCCATTTGTTTGTTCATAACTCAAATGTTTAAGTTCTTTGCCTGTACTACCATCAAGAATATAAATACCAGAAGAATAGGTTCCAGCCCATATTCTTCCTTTTGAATCTTCAAAAAGGGCAAGAAACACTTGGGCATTTTGTTCCATGTTATGATAGAAGGAGTTCCATTTATTCGTTTTAATATTCCACTTACTTATACCATTATTGGTGGCAAACCATAAATTCCCGCTTCGGTCCTCCAAAACACTGTTTACATCGTTATTTACCAACGAATTCTTATTGTTAACAATGTGAGAGATTTTGGTAACTGCCGAGCTGCTCGCCTGATCGAAAAAAGAAACTCCTCCGCTGTAGGTACAAATCCACACCCGGTTATTTCGGTCACAAAAGATGTCATAAACACCGTTCCCTCTTAGCGAATTATGATTGTCTGAATCTTCTTTGTAGATAGAAATAATTTTCTGGGTTTTCTTGTCAATTTCCCATACTCCTTGTCCGTCTATTCCAATAAGTAAGGACTCTCCTGATATGGGCTCAATGGACTGAATGGGTTGCTCTGGAATTTTTTCATTCCTTGTAAGGATAAGTTCACCGCTTTTATAATTCAGGTGATACAACCCATCACTGAGAGTTCCGAACCAAAGTGTATTTTCTTTGCGATCGTATTCCATACTGGAAATAAAGAAATGCTTATCATCCGGGAAACTGAAATATTCTTCCGAAACACGCGTTTCTACATTAAAGATTTGTATAGAACCGTCAATCGCACAAAAAAAACGATGATCATCCAACCATTTAATAAATTGAATATGCTCATTGGGGAAATATACTTTCAATTCGTTTTCGTCATTATAACATAGTAGCCCAAAGCTGGATGCCTGCCAAAAAGTGTTTGAAGCATCAACCAACATACGCTCTACGGTTACATGAGGATTTTCAAGGTATTTTGAAACGTTAGTAACAATCTCAAACCGATCTTGAATGGTGTTAAATTTAAATATCTGTCCGTTATTGGTATAGGCATAAAGTGTTTTGTTTGTATATTCCAAACGACTCGTAATTATATCTTCAGACTCATACGGTATTTGGTAACTTCGAATATCATCATGCGTGTACCGAAGTATTCCCATTTTCGACGAAATCCAGATAAATCCGTTATCGTCTTCACATACCTGGTTGGTTTCCCGCATCGATATGCCATACTCTTCATTCAAGTTATAGAATTGCACATTCTTCTCGTTTTGAGCGAGTACCGTTAGATTACTCCCCAAGAGCAGCAAATGAAATAATATAAAAATAATACCCTTCATATAAATACTTGAACTCTAAAAAAAACAGAACAGAACAGACTAGCCAAATATATAAAAAATAATAGCACTTTTAATATTGACTTCGGTTTTGTTTAAATAAACACGAAAAAGGAATAAGAATCAAATTTCAAAAAAACACCGGAATACGCCAATTAGATTCACTGCTTCAATAACAAATAATATGAAGGCGTGTACCGCTAAACATTCCTATGCCTTTTTAAAACAGCAATTTAATGAATAAAAACTAAAAAGCATAAGACACAAACTCGTTTCATTGTTTTGCTTAAAACATTTTTCAGTCAAAAACCAAGGGTTTTATTTCGTTTAAAAAACATGATAAATATTCAGATTAAAAAGTAATATATTCAATATTGAAAATGCTTCTCACCTGAATCACTTTCTTTACATAAAATTATAATCAATAAAACTATGAAATCTATATTCTTGTTCATTTTTTCATTAGGCTTTGTGCTATCTGCATTCTCACAATCGTTTATAATTAGCGACCTCTCAACACTCTCCGACCATGTTAATGTGAGAAAAGGCAACAACAACACCCTTAACGGGAGAAACTACGAAAACATTGATGGTTCTCCGTTTTTAAAAGAAGATTTCGTAAAAGGAGTTATTGCAGTAAATGATAGCTTAAGTTTTAAAGACGTCCCGTTGCGTTACAATATTTTAACCGATAAAATTGAATTTAAAGACAACAAAAACCAGGTACTGGAAATAAACGACCATAATCAGGACTATTATTTCCTTATTGGCCAAAAACAATTTAAAACTGCCGACTACATCTATAACAACACCACTATAAGAGGCGTTTTAGAAATTTTGGTTAGAGGCCATGTTCAACTTTATAAAAAATACCAGGTTGAATTTGAACCGGCTACCAAAGCAATTGCATATGAAGATGCCAAACCTGACCGTTTTGTAAGCAAAGACGCTGAATATTTTCTGGCCGTTGATAACGAAAAACCAAAAGAAATTAAGTTGAATAAAAAAGACATTTTCAGCCAATTGAAGCAATTCAAACCAGCTATTGAGAAATATGCTAAAACTGAAAAGCTGAAAATAAAATCAGAAGAAGATCTGGTTCAACTGGTACAGTATTGTAACAGGTAGACTGGTAACAAGTCATAAAAGCGAATGCCGAAAATGAGATATTTCGGCATTCGCTTTTTATTTTATTCGGGTAAAATTGCCTGGTAATTTCCGCTCAGGTGCATTAAACTGAACAGATACAGCAAACCATCGTAATAAGGGTCGAAGTAGCCATCTTCGTAGGGCTCCAGTTTAGCATTCCAAATTTTGTGTACAAAGTCAAATTCAGGATCAACGTCGTCCACCATCGACAGCGTTGCCGAAGTAGATACTAATCCTAACGAATGACGTAATTTTCGGAAGCCACCTGCCTGAAGTATCCATTCCGGTTTGGTTCCTTCAGGGTTGTACTGATCGACAAAATCGTTAATTCCTTCCGATCGTAAAAATCCCTGGAACCGACCGGCATAATCCTCCTGCCAGTTTTTATCCTTGCCAAACCAAATGTAGTCCATGGCGATATTCATGGGCACCCGCCACGAATCGTAGCGAAACGCCTGTGGCATCCAGGGTGATTCGTGTTTTGAGCCATCAAAATTGGCATAATCGTAGTTCAGGCCGGTTTCAGGATGACATGCCCGATGTAGAAAAACCCGGGCGGTATCAGCACAATCGCGGTAAAACTGCTCGTGTCCGTCGTTGGCAAAATCGGCCCAAACTTCCATAAACGCCGGTACGTGATACGATGGATCTGTCCAGTTGTAGCCCCCACCTTCGGGAACAAAACTTATTTGTTTATGCTCGACATTGATAATGTTGTTTACTCTGTTAGAGCCATCTTTTTCCCACATGGCATCTAAAATACGGCGTGCTTCGGCGTAATAGTCAATTCCGGTATCGTTGCCCCAAAGGTTGGATGCAAACAGCAGTGATGTTACAAAATACAGCTCGCCATCCGAGGCTGAGCCTGGCGAATTCGGCCGGTTAGTTTCCGGATTAATACTCCAGGCAAAATACCCTTCACGTGCCCCTGATTGATGCTGCATGTACTTTTTGGTCCATCGCCAGAGCTTATCAAATACTTCCTTTTTATTAAACTGAACAGCCACCATCAAGCCATACGAAAGGCCTTCTGTTCGTGCATCATTATTTTTAATATCCGAAACGTAAGCTAACGAATCTTCAACCTCGAAATAAATACGATTGGGGCCCTCAAAAAGATCGTGATACGCTTTCTCTAACTTCGCATCAATATCTTTCTGTGCGTATCCGGCTTCGGCAAAAAGATTTCGGTATTTACCGGTATAATAGGCTCCTTGTTTCTTTTCTTGCTGCTGTCCGAACATTTTGGTTGCCGGAAACAGTAGCAACAATGTGATGAAGAAACAGAGTGTTCTTCTCATTATTTTATTCATCTTAGGTTCTAAGTTATAATTCATGTTTTTTATGATTGTTTCTTTCCATTGGTAGTAGCCAACTCGCTGTAATTCAACCCGACGTATGGGAGTAAATGTTTTACCGCTCGTTTCACTCGTTACCTTTTATAGTTTCATCAGAAGAACTTCTTCTCCGGCAACTGTTTCCAAATCATACTCATACACTTTTTTCAGCTCCGGTAGCTTTACATCTTCGGTATTTACTTTTGGCTTCATTATTTTAGGAATGGAATAAAACGAATTTGGATTTTCGCCGTTAGCTTCCTTCAAACCTTCACAAGTTAAAGGAACATAAGAACGAATGCGGCAATTACCACCTAGTTTAGAACGAATAATTGCGTTTTGCACTTCGCCATTCTCCCACTTAATATCTACTTCAAAACCACCGCGAGCCCTTAATCCGCTCACCGATCCGTTACTCCATTTTGATGGAAGTGCCGGAAGTAAGTGAATGGCTCCATGCTGGCTTTGCATCAGCATTTCTGCAATTCCTGCTGTGCAACCAAAGTTCCCGTCAATCTGGAAAGGCGGGTGCGCATCAAACAAGTTCGGGTAAGTACCACCGCTCATTCTTCTGCCGCCACGCGCAACAGGTTTTAGCTGGTTGGTAATTAGTTTGTAGGCATGATCGCCATCGAGCAAACGTGCCCATAGATTTACTTTCCATCCCATAGACCAGCCAGTTGATTCGTCGCCACGAGCTACCAACGAAGTGCGTGCAGCCTCAAATAATTCGGGCGAATGATAAGGCGATATTTGGTTAGAAGGGTAAAGACCGAACAAATGCGATACGTGCCTGTGACGATCGTTTGGATTATCCCAATCGTACATCCATTCCTGCAATTGGCCCCATTTCCCAATTTGCATAGGCGGCAGTTTTTGCATGGTGGCTTCAATTTTTTCCACCAGAGCAGTATCAGTTTCTAAAACCTCGGCAGCTTTAACGGTTATCGAAAATAAATCGAAAAGCAACTGATTATCCATGGTTGTACCGGCCGAGATATTTGAACCATGACCTGCCGGAGTATTTTCGGGAGAAACTGAAGGTGAAACCACCAGCCATCCGTTTTCGGGCTCTTCGATCAAAAAATCGAGGAAAAACAATGCTGCACCTTTCATAGCCGGATAAACGCTTTTCAGGTACTCTGTATCTCCGCTAAAAGCATACTTATCGTAAAGATGTTCCGACAACCATGCACCACCCATCAGCCACATGCCCCAGGTAGCACCATCAATTGGCCCGTTGATACGCCAAATATCAGTATTATGATGTAATACCCAGCCATTGGCTCCGTACATATCCTGAGCAGTTTTTTTGCCGGTTTCCGATAATTCTTTTACCATCTGAATCAGTGGTTCATTTAATTCGCTCAGGTTGGTAATTTCCGATGGCCAGTAATTCATCTCGGCATTAATATTTACCGTGTATTTACTGTCCCAGGGTGGCATTAACTGGTCGTTCCAAATTCCCTGCAAATTGGCAGGCTGACCACCAGGGCGCGACGATGAAATAAGCAAGTACCTTCCAAACTGAAAATAGAGCTCCACTAATTGCGGATCGTTTCCCGTTGCAAATTCCTCCACCCGTACATCTGTCGTTTTATTTACTGCTTCGGTTTCTCCCAAATCCAGATCAACGCGATTAAAATAACTCTGGTAGTCAGCAATATGATCTTTTAATAAATCCTTGTATGTTTTTTGTGTAGCTGCCTGCAAATATTGTTTAGCGCGCTCGTTGGCATTTCCACTAATATCATTGTAATTGTTAAAGTTGGTGGCCATTGAAATAATAATAGTTGCTGCTTTTGCGTCACTCACAGTCAGGACTCCGTCTTCAGCTGTTATTTCACCACCATCGTTTAGTATTTTTACCCGGGTTTCAAACTCTACAGCTCCTTTTACACCTTCATGACTACTGGTAACACCTGTCATAACCAACTCGTTGTTTTCGTTAGAAGTAACAGTTACCTTTGCCGGGCGGTCAAGCGTTGCGGAGAAATTCAAAGATCCTGATTTATCGGCAGAAATACGGGCAACAATAACCTGATCAGGGAAAGATGAAAACACCTCAGTTTTATAGTTTACTTCGCCAACCCGGTAGCTTGTTGTAGCCACAGCCTTTTCCAGGTTTAATTCGCGTGAGTAGTTGCTAACACTATCATGTTTTTCAAAACTCAACTTCAGATTGCCCGCAGTTTGGTATGGCATTCCTTGCGATTTTTTACTTATAAAATCACTATTAACGAGATCTTGCGCTTCCTTGTATTTTCCATCGAAAATCAACTGACGCACTTTTTCCAACGATGCTTTGGCATCCGGATTATCGTTCCGGTTGGGTTCTCCGGCCCAAATCGTGTTCTCATTTAACTGAATAATTTCATTTTCGGGGTCTCCGTATATCATTGCCCCCAAACGGCCATTCCCAACCGGAAGTGCTTCAACCCACTGTTCAGCCGGCTTATCGTAACGTAGCTTTAGCAGCGTATTGTCTTCGGGTTGTTGCTGTACACATGCACAAAAGGCAACGAATATTAAAAATACAAATCTCTTCATCTTTCCTGATTATTAACCCTCTTCTTGCTAAGAGGAATTTCACCTTGTTCTATTCTATTCAAAACTTATCCAGTCGATTTCTACCGGATTATCATTTGCAGCCACCACAAAAATATTGTGAATGCCGGCTTCAACTTTGTTTATTTTTGTTTTCGAGACAGTCATTTCTTTACTTTTCGGCACATTAATTTCTGTCAAAACAGGACCATCGAATGCATCAATTCTCAATTCAACTTTTCCTCCGTTTAATGCACCGGCACTCACTACTACTTTTCCTTTATTTTTCTTTTCAAAACTTACCGAGTTGTATGAAATCCACGCCCCCTTATTATCAAGTATAGTTTTCCAACCTGCAAAAGTATTTTTGGCATTGTTAAAAGCTATTTTCGCGCCATTTTCGCTTATCGCGCTGTAGCGGTCGAGCTGAATTTTACCAGATGCGGGGGTTATACCAACACCTCGTTTTGTTGGAGTAACTTTTTGAATGGTGCCATCGGCATTAAAAAATAAGCTGTCGATACATACCGATCGGTTTTTGTCGAAATTCGGCGAATAATCGTTGTGATGATAAAATAAATACCATTGTCCGTTGTATTCGATCAGTGAATGATGGTTAGTCCAGCATCCCGTTTCCGATTCGTCCATAATCACTCCGGTCATGGTAAACGGACCTTCAGGGCTATCGCCCATGGCATACTCCAACCGTTCGGTTTCATTTTCCACATGAGGGAATGTAAGGTAGTATTTTCCATTTCGTTCAAAAACAAATGGTCCTTCTTTCATCCCTTTTTCGGGTAAATTGGCAATGGCTACCGGCTTCGACTCCAGCTCTGTCATGTTGTCTTTTAGTTTGGCCACATAAATGTTGCCCATCGAAAAATACAAATAGGCCTGCCCGTCTTTGTCGATCAGAACATTTGGATCGATACCAAAAATACCTTCAATAGGATTTTCCTGTGGAACGTAAGGGCCTTCAGGTTTATCGGCAATGGCAACTCCAATTCCAAAGCCCTTGCGACCATTGGGGCCTGCTGCATTTTTGTTGGCTGGGAAATAGAAATAATATTTTCCGTTACGTTCGATACAATCGGGAGCCCACATGCTGTATGATGTAGAATCAACCCATGGCACTTTATTCTGACTAACAATTACACCATGGTCGGTCCATTCGCCAAGATTTTCTGATGAAAACACATGGTAATCGGGCATACAAAACCAATTTTCACGCAGGTTTTTATTGGGCGGAGCAGGAATATCGTGCGAAGGAAAGACATATACCTTACCGTTAAATACACGAGCCGTTGGATCGGCCGAAAACTGATCTCTGATTATCGGATTTTGCGCCAAAACCGTAAACGCCGATACGACAAAGATTATGGCAAGAGTAAAGGATTTTTTGATATTCATTCTATATGGTTTTTATCAAGTTGATATTCTAACTACTGACTTCTTCGAACACGGTGTCTGTCACGCTCAAGTAGCTCATCCAGGTTAAACATCGGCCGTTCCAGCTCATAAGGAATTGGTTGTTTACTGAATTGCTGAAAATACAGCGTACATGCATCTTTCCATTCCTGTGCGTTCATACTCTGTTCTGTAAGTTTATGCTGAATAGCTTCAAATCGTTCTGCATCGACAAAACGCTCTGCCTTGTCCCAAACGCGCTGAAATTCCCGCACTTGATTCACACCTTCATCATAGCGGTAGCATAGCTCATTCCAAAGTGTTCTGCCATTCTTCATTTTATGATCCCACGAAACATGATGAAACCAAAGTAAAAGTACCTCGGGACAAGTATTCAGGTTGGCTAACTGGCTGGCAAGCGGCTCGTGGTACTGACTAATTGCAGCGCTGCCTGAAGCCGTACGATCGAATCCAATTCCAAGCGAATCGGCCTGATGATAATACGGAGGAGTCCAGTCTGCACGCATACCACGCGGAGCCCACCATGGCCCGGGGCCGTAATGTGCGTGTGCCGAGAATATGTGGTGAAGCCCTAAAGGCATCATGTAATTAACAGTTGCTTCGTGACTGTTGAGCATCATTTGTTTTACAGGCTGCAAAAACGACAAATTCCACTCCAGATCATATGAGCTTGTTTCTTTATCTAAATTTTCTGGTCCGAAAGTAAGTTTCAACCATTCATCAGCTATTTGAGCACTGCTAATAGAATTATCCCAGGCTTGACGACCAAATGCATACCAGTTAGCTTGAGCAAAATCGTGACCACACCAGTTGGCGTCGAGCCCGATGTTTGCTACGCCGGCAATAGCGCTGTATTTCTGATTGAAAATACTGCCATCGGTGCAACGGGCAACCGTACTTCCGGCACCTTCCTGCCAGGTTTCGCTTTTTAGAAATTCTTCCCACATGGTAGCCAGAAAAACCAGATGTACAGATTGGCCTAAATATTCCATTGTAACCTGAAGTTCAGGCATTATAGTTGTCTTTTTCATTGCGCCAAATAATGGGCTAAACGGTTCGCGCGGCTGAAAATCGACAGGACCGTTTTTTACCTGAATAATCACATTATCATGAAATTGTCCATCCAGTGGCACAAATTCATTGTATGCTTGTTTGGCACGGTCTTCATCTGACGGATCGTAAACAAAGGCACGCCACATAACAATTCCGTTGTAGGGTTCGAGTGCTTCGGCCATCATATTCGCTCCATCGGCGTGATTCCGCCCGAAGTTTTGCGGTCCGGGCTGTCCTTCGCTGTTTGCTTTTACCAGGAAGCCTCCAAAATCGGGAATCAAATCATATATTTCTTTTACTTTCTCCGTCCACCATGTTTTTACAGCAGGATCAAGAGGATCAGCAGTTTCAAGCCCCCCAATTACTTCAGGCGAAGCAAAATTTACAGACAAGTAGGTTTTTATTCCATAGGGGCGCAGTACATCGGCAACAGCTTTTGCCCGCTCTAAAACAGGCGTGGTTAACATGGTTGGCGAAGCATTTACATTGTTCAATACTGTTGCATTAATTCCTACCGAAGCATTGGCCCTGGCATATTCTTTCCAAAGTTTTATATCTTCTGAGGATACTTCCATCGAATCGATTCCTCGCCAAAAGATAGAACGTCCGGCATAGCCCCGTTCAACGCTTCCGTCCAGGTTATCCCAGTGGTTTAGCAGACGTAAATTATACGACGGATTTACAACTTCTTCACCTATCGATTCACCAGTTTGTTGCCTGCGTAAAATTTCGAAAGCACCGTACAACAAACCTGCATCAGTTTTAGCATGTATGCTTTCACCGTTTATACGAAAGCCATCCTCTTTCAAAAGTTTATCTTTTACGATCTTCAACTCAATAACCTGACCGGCTTTCCCCTGCCAACCATTCTTTAGTTCGTTAATTGCAATATCGATGGTGGGTGATTTTTTTGAACACTTTACTTCAACAGGGATCGTGCTTTTGGCTCGCAGCCACAAGTTGTGTCCATTTTCGGCCCTTATTCCGGTACTTATTAAAACAAAAGTTAAAAGTGCTGTCAGTAACTTGGTCATTCTATCTAATTTTCTTTTTGTCTGTTCTATTAATTATTCACGATCAGTAGTCCTCCGTTGCCAGGAATCGAAATCTTTATTTCCTGACTTTTAGCTAATCGTTCAGTTTCAAGTTTTCCATTCAAACCTGCATCGTCGGTATATATTCGATAGTTGCTTCCGGCAGCTATCATTGGCAGTTTTATCGTTAATTCCATGGTTTCTTTCTGTGCATTAATACCAGCCACATACCAGGTATCGCCATGTCTGCGCGCCAATACCACATATTTCCCGGGGTAACCGTCGATAAAACGCACTTCGTCCCATGTCGTTGGTACTTCTTTCAAAAAATTGATGGCCCATTCAGGGGCATCTGTAAGATTGTTGGGCGCCAGTGCAAAATGCTGCACTGCACTTTGAAACAGAACAGCTGTTGCCAAAGCATAAACATCCGAAGTCATTCGTTTTGTTCCTCTTCCCGGCGTATTGTTGGCATTGTAAAACTCGTTCAGGGCGCTTCCTCCAAAATCCATGCTGCCAACGGCATTGCGAATGAAAGGATGCAAGCAAGCATTTAAAGCTTCGATGTCGCAACTGTGCTGTCCAAAATGTAGATTTTCGCTGGCACGCACTGCTTCGGCAGAGGCAAAGTTTGGGAACATGCGTTCCCAGCCACGTGGCAAAGTACAACCGTGAAAAACAACCAACAGGCCATAATCATTGGCATCATACAAAATGTCTTCGTATAATTTCAGGGTAACCTGTTTGTCGCCACCAAAAAAGTCGACTTTAATCCCGCGGATTCCTATGCTTTTCATCCAGGCCATTTCTTTGCGACGGGTAATGGTATTATCCATAATTCCGCGTGGCCCTTGTGGAGCATCGTTCCAGTAACCGTTGGAATTGTACCACAAATACAAGGCAACATCTTTTGAGGCAGCATATTTTGCCAACTCTTCAATTTTGTCGCGGCCAATTTGCGTATCCCACAAGGCATCTACCAAAACGGTTTCAAATCCCATTGCAGCGCTAAAATCAATGTATTCTTTTTGAACGTCAAAAGTTGTTGCACCATCCATTTTTATGATCCAACTCCAACTGCCGCTTCCGTATTTATATTCTTGCGAGGCCTCGTAAAGTGGCTCCACAACATCGAAAGGGATAGTAGTTTCTACAATTGGGGCCAGTGTTTTGCCAACGGTAATGGTTCGCCAGGGAGTAAATCCTGGCAAAGGAATACCGGCCGTGTTTGTGCCGTTTCCGTTGTTTTCTTCTTGTAGAGGATATGCAATTGAGTAGTTTTTGTCTTCATTACCGACCAGACGACTGGCACAATAACGGCTGTCAACTCCTGTTTCCGAAATCAGTACCCAACCTTCATCATTCACTTTTAACAAACAGGGAAAAGTGTATCCAAATCCCCATCCATTTTTTCCCATTTCATCGTCAAGTGTATAATCAGTTTCGTAGCTGGGAGCGGTACGGGCAAAACCTGTCATGGGTTTCATTTGCGGACACAAAAAGGTTGTAGTTCCTTCAGGGAATACAAAACCCGTTGATTCGCTTTTTACCACGCAACTTCGCGTTTCTTTTTGCGGATGCACTTTATATCGAAAAGCAATGTTATTATTGCTTACCTGAAAAACTACATCAAAAACTGCTTTATCATTTTTCAGAAATGAAAAAACAGCTTCGTTAGCCGTGTAATCGACCTTGCTTTGTTTAATGTTTCGGAGTTCGTAAGAATCGGATATTTGGTTTGTTTGAACCGGCTCGGAAAGGGTAAGTTCCTGTGTAAAATCACCAATATTGGTTTCCATTCCGAGTGGAGATTCTTCGATAAAAGTTTTACTGTTTAACAAAACGCTGTAAACAGGTGCTCCGTTATTAATTTTCACTGAAACAACAAGTTTCCCGTCAGGACTTGAGACCCCCTGATTTTGCGCTTGTAATTGAAAAAAACTAAAAATCAGAAACAGCGAAATAATGTTTATTTTATTCATGTAATTAGGTTTAATACAGTTTTTTAATCTTTACCGGCTCGACCGGGCATCGTCTTTATTCCGAAATCGTAGCCTACAAAAATCGACACCACTTACAAATTTAAAGTTATCCATGTTCATTTACTTTTATTTCACATTTTAGACATTCTAATTACCATTTTAGATATTAATTGCCAAAACGAAAAAAAAGACACCAACTCACTCATTTACAACACGTAAGAAGTTCAAAACAGTTTGTCTTCCGGATCGCTTTTAGTAGTTTATTGATTTTTGAACTCGTATTTCCATTCATCATCGTTACACAAACCGCAGTCGTCGCCAACAAACATTTTCGATGCTTCCTGGTCGTCTTTCAGTTGCCACTGGTACCAGGCAGTTGCCACTTTAGCAAATTCGCCTCCGTGTGGTTCGCGATAAGTTCCGCCGTGACCCACATCCAGATTTGCTACAAACACGGGAACATGGTTTATGCGTTTGTAGTCGTCCATGCCGTTATTGTAGGCAATATCCGATTCGCCACCAAGAATATACAACGTTGGAGTGTGTAACTTTATCAAATCATCCTTTTTCAGATCAGGCATCCCCGGGAAACCAGAGATGGGGTCAATGAAAATACCACTGTTACAGACAACTAAAGTTGTTACGCGAGCATCAGGAGCAATTTCAAGGGTTTGTAATCCACCGCATGACATTCCGCTTACTGCAATATTTTCTACATCTACTTTTTTGTAATACGGACTGTTTTTGTCGCTGTTTTGTGCGATGGCCCAATCAATAGCATCGCTTAACTGCGACGATTGTGAACGGCCACCGCCTTGCTCGCCTTCTGCAGGCATAGGGCCAATGGCAATTACCAAAAATCCGTGCGATGCTACTTCGTTCAGAAAATTAATATGTTCCCATGGCGAGTTGGCACAAGCGCCGTTTCCCCATGCTATAACGGGCAATTTGTTCTTCTTACCAAAAACGCTCAAATCCTGAGGCCGAAAAACAGTGTGCGTAGCCAACGAAGGTTCAGAAATCATAATGGCTTTGTATTCGCCTGTTCCGCCGTCTTCAACAATACGCGAAGCACTTTCCTGTGCCGTAAGCGGATTGGCAAATGTTACCGCTAACACAACAAGTAAAAATAAAGCTCTCTGTATTTTCTTCATTTTAATTCTGATTTACAATGTATAATTCGATAATTATTCAAGGCTATTTACCCATTCTTTGCCTTCGGGCGAACGTCGCCACTCAAAGTACTCGTTAAGCACTTCTAATGATGCTGCACTTGGAACCTCGCCCACAAAAGGTGTTGCCCCTTTTAAGTACATCACATCGGGATTTTCGTTACTGAAAACCGGCCACTCAGGAATTCCTTCTCCATTTGGATTACTATATTTTGCAAAGTTGGTCCAGTAGTCAATCATTACTTCAGAAAGTGCCAGGTCCGACTCATTCTCATGTTTATCTTCGGGCTTCAGTCCAAAAACAAAAGCAACATCCTGTCCGTGAGGCGAACCATATCCGTATCGAGGTGAATCTTCCGGATAATCGGGATGCTGATCGAAATAGTACAAATACACATCTGACTGTCCGGTTTCCGATTGCAAACGTGCCCAACTCCAGGTTTGCCAGCCAAAAGCGGCATCGCGAGCCAGGTCGCGTGCAGTTTTGGGAACCGTGTTTTCTCCTGCAGGGTAAGCTTCAATCAGCTTGTCGGCAAATTTTCCGTAGCGCGCTCTTACCCCGGCATAATATTCTTCGGGTGTTCTCTCGCGCGAGAAACTTGCTCCCTCATCCGAATTGTAACCAATTAGCACTGGCACATCGTTGTAATTTCCTTCTTCGTAAAGTTTATACTGATCGTCGGGAATTACATAACCATCAACAATTGGCCATCCTCCGGCCATACCAAAACCGCTTGGCACTTCGTCGGCATCTAAAGCACGGAGTTCAGCCAGACTGGAAGCACCTGCTTTTTGCATGTACTCCACGCCATCGGCTTCTGCCTTTTCCAGTGTTTTCATGTTTTCTCCTGGGAAAGTTGTAGGACGGGTTGGTCCAAACGAACCTCCACTTTGCGAAATAGCGCCACTAAAAAGGCCTTTTGCCAAAGGCGAAGCACACAACATACTTACAGAAATACCTCCAGCCGATTCGCCAAAGATGGTAACTTTGGAAGGATCGCCACCAAAAGCAGCAATGTTATCCTGTATCCATTGTAAACCGGCAATCTGGTCGAGAATACCGTAGTTTCCCGAAACATGATTCGGGCTTTCAGCACTCAGTTCAGGGTGCGCCAAAAATCCGAATTGATTCACACGATAAGCAACACTTACCAAAATTACTCCCTCTTTTGCCAGTATGGTTCCATCGTAATACGAAGTTGCTCCGCCACTAAAACCGCCACCATAAATCCAAACCAAAACAGGTAGTTTTTCGTTGGCCGTCATTGCCGGAGTCCAGATGTTCAGGTACAGACAGTCTTCGCTTTTCCCTGCCGGAGGATTACCCCACTGCATGGGAGATGGCCCAAATTCTCTAGTTTCTTTTACTCCTTCCCACTTTTCAGCAGGTTGCGGTGCTTTCCAGCGCAAATCACCTACCGGAGGTGCAGCAAACGGCACTCCTTTAAAAACCCGAAGCCCATCCTCAATGGTTCCTTCTACAATTCCCTGTTCAACTTTCACCTGTTCCAGAGGCAGGGTTAAACAAGAATTCATAATAAAAACGATTATAATCGCAATTAGTCCATATCTGTTTTTCATCGTAATAATTTTAACCATTTTTTAGTATTATCCCATTTCCCACTTAATCTTTAAACAGTAGCGGAGCCAGTTGATACAAACTTCTGCGCCAGGTTTGAAACTCGTGTGCAGTGCCTTCCGAAACATACGAAACCGCGTTGTAACCGGCATCTTTTAATACTTTAGCCGCATTTTTCACTCCATCCGGACGTTCCTTGCTTCCACAGCTGATAAATACCAGTTTCAGGTTCGAATGATCTTTGATATCCTCTGGAGCATAAACGCCACCACTTAACAGCGCATAATACGAAAACACTTCCGGTCTGTTTAATGTGATATTTTTTGTTTCCATACCACCCATCGACAGCCCCGCCATAGCGCGGTGTGCCTGATTAGGAATAGTGCGGAAATGCTCATCAACATATGGAATCAGCTCATCTACCAAAACGGTTTGAAACGGAGTAACATCGAAGTTGCGCAGGCCGCCAAATTTTACTTCGTTGGTCATTCCGTAGGTATTCACAATAATAAACGGATCAATTTTACCTTCGGCAATCATGTTATCCATAATCAGGTTGGCACGTCCCTGGTTCATCCATGCAGTTTCGTCTTCGCCCCAACCGTGTTGCAGGTAAAGCACAGGGTAACGTTTTGCCTGGTTTTTATCATAACCAGGAGGCGTGTAAACAAAAGCTCTGCGCGAAGTTTTTGTACTTGGCGAAGGAAACAGCACTTGTTGAACATGTCCGTGTGGAACATTTTTCAGGGCATAAAAATCCTGATCATGAGCCGGAATTTCAATACCGCTTTCCCAACGTACCGATCCGTAATAGTTTAACGCTCCAGGATCATTAAAAACACCACCATCGATGGTTACGTGGTAATAATGGAAACCTTCGTCCATTGGGCCGGCAGTGGTTCCCATCCATACGCCTTCGTCGTTTTTTGTAAGCGGAGTTCCGCCTCTTGTTCCACCTAAACCAAGGCTCACCACCACACTTTGTGCTTCGGGAGCTTCAATACGGAAACGGGCGTAACCCTGCGAGTTTACCTGCGGATATTCTTTTCCGGGTTGGTTTAATGTTGAGGATTTAAAGTCTTCTTTTATGGCCGTTTTTTCGCTTTGAGCGATACACAGCGTAAGTGAGAAAACAAAGAACACTATTAATGTTGAAATGTATTTTTTCATGATATCTAACTATTTAATTTTTGAATAATAAAGGTGCAAACTGATAAAGGCTGCGGCGCCATGTTTGCCATTCGTGGGCAGTTTCAGGCGACACATAAAAATGGGTGTTCATACCGGCTTTTTTAAGTGCTTCGGTATTTTCCTTTGGATTTCCCCATGGTCCGGGACGCGGATTCTCAATCTCGCGACTTCCGTAGCTGATGAAAAGCAGTTTTACTTTTTCCTTAAAATCAGGATGTTGCTCAATGTCTTCCATGGTGATGCTGCCACCACTAAACATTCCCACATTCGAAAAAACATCGGGATTGGCCAGTGTTATAACACGTGTTTGCATACCTCCCATCGAAAGACCTGCCATGGCACGGTTTCCGGGATCGGCCAGTGTGCGGTATTTCGAATCAATCATCGGAATAATGTCCTTCAGCAAAGTATTCATAAAACCATCGGCCCAACCCTGAGGTGGCCACTGTGCCGGACGTTCGCCGGCTTCGCGGTTACGTGGTGGCCTTGGCATTGCCCAGGTACCGTTGTCCATAACAATGATAAACGGAACGGATTTACCTTCGGCAATCAGGTTGTCCATAATTAAACCAGCGTGTCCCTGGCTCGACCAACCTGTTTCGTTTTCGCCACCACCATGTTGCAGGTACAACACCGGGTAACGTTTTTCAGGATTTTCGTCGTAACCCGGAGGCGTGTAAACAAAACACCGGCGCATGGTATTGTTGCTTTCCGAGAAATAGTGAAGCTCACGCACCTCGCCGTGCGGAACATTTTTCAGAGCATAAAACTCCTGGTCGTGCGCCGGAATTTCAATACCACTTCCCCAACGACTGGCGCCGTAAAAGTACAGGCTGTTTGGATCGGGAACTGCAGCTCCGTCAACCCAAAGTTGGTAGTAGTGAAATCCTTCGTCTTGCGGAGCCGATTCGCCGGTCCACACGCCGTTTTCATCTTTTACCAAATCGTATTTTACTGCGCTGATATCGAGCTGAACCTTTTCAGCTTCAGGCGCAGAAATTTGAACACGAACCCGTCCTTCGGAATTCACCATCGGGTATTCCTTTCCGGGTTGGTTTACTGATGAGGATTTGAAATCCTCAACTACTTCTGATGATGATTGTGCCGAGCAAATCCCACTGGCCATCAAAAGAATGACGATTACGTTTAAAATTTTACTCATCATAATTTGTTTGTTGAAAGTTTATATTTTACTGTTTTAGTCCGCTGTTTGTAATCCGGAAATAATCGAACGCCACGTTGAATGGCGAATCCTGTTTGGTCGTGTCGGAATCAAACCAGAACGTGCTTTTCATATAGCCGGTAATGATTCCGTCGCCTGTCATCAAGCCTGCTTTTATGTCTTTTAATGCCAGATCTGCCTTGCCGATTTCTTCGAAATTTTCGCCATCCAGCGAATACGAGGCCGTATAAATGCTTCCTTTTTTATCGAGTTTGAGTATCAAAGTCTGCTCACCGGTAATTCCAGTTTTTAGGTTGAAAGAAGCCAGCGATTTTGCAATGCCGTTTTCTTCCATCATTAAATCGATGGTACCGGGTTGCGGCTCCGTTTGGCGTGTGGTTTTCACCACTGCACGGAACATCAGTTTTACAAAATTATCATCATCCTGATAGGCCAAAATCCCAGCATTCTCGGGTTGAGAAGGCATGCGTGATGCTGTCAGTTTTGTTTCCGCTGTCCAATCATTATTGGCACTTTGCAGCAGTATGTTTTTTGCGTTGTTGGTACCTTCCGAAACATCGCCAACTTCGCTGGTAATCGTAAGGTTGCCATCATTTACCGAAAGGCTGTGTGTTGCCGCATTTTCCCTGATCCATTGCCACTGGCTTCCAACAGCACCGTTAAACTCGTCGCTTACCGCTTCCACATCAAAATTGAAATAGTAGGTGTTGCTTTCGAGTGTGATGTCGTCGATGAATTTCACCACAGCAGTTCCTGGAATTTGTTTTGCCTGTTGAATATCAACAGTAATTCCTTGTCCGGCAGCCGTTGCTTTTAGTTCAGGAACTTTAGTTTGATTTTTCAGCAGATAACTATATGCTTTTACCTCTTTAGCAAATCCTTCGATGGGTTTGCCATTTACCAAAATTGATTTTGGATTGAGGTCGGGCATAACTTTTACAGGGTAGCTGCTTGATTCGGTTACACCGTTGATGGTTACATAGGCAAATACCGATGCCACACCCACTCCCGTAGCGGTTACTTTACCATTTTCATCCACGCTTACCACCGCCGGGTTGTTGCTTTTGTATTCAATTTCTGCTTTCGAAATATCGTAAAAGCTATCGTCGGACATTGCAGCAGTTACACTTGTTTGTGCAGTATTTCCGGGGCGCAATATCATCTTATCGCTTTCGGCAACAACAGTTGTTAACACCGGTTTGTATTCGCCACTCATAACAGCTTCCAGTTCGGCTTTTATATCTTTAGATGACGCTCCGATTTCGAAAAGATAACGTCCCTGATCGAAGGTAATTTTACCGGCTTCGGCATCCCAAAACCAAAGGTCTTCGCAATCAATATCAATTGAAACACGTTTTGTCTGCCCCGCAGGAATGGTAACGCGTTTAAATCCTTTCAGACGTTTTATAGGCCGCTCCAGCGCTGCCGGACTATCGGGTGTTTTTACATATACCTGTACCACCTCATCGCCGTCAACCACACCTGTGTTTTTCACATCAACACTAACGGTAACTTTATCATCTGGTGTAATCTTATCTTTACTGATGGCAAAATTACTGTATTCAAAAGTGGTGTACGACAATCCGTAGCCAAATTCGTAAGAAACCGGTTTATCGAAGTACAAGTATGTTCTTCCGTTCGAGCCATCGCCACGCAAGGTATAATCATTAAATCCGGGCAGGTCGTTTAAAGATTTGTGCCAGGTAACATTCAGTTTTCCGCCAGGATTTACATCGCCAAATAAAATACGAGCCATAGCGGTTCCTTGTGCCTGTCCGTTGTAGCCAGTCCAGATTATGCCCGGGATATTCGTGTTATTTTTAAACTGCTCCACTTCCACCATTCCCATGGTTTGCATCACCACAATGGTGTTTGGATTTTCGGCAGCAACAGCTTCAATCAGTTTATTCTGATTTCCAGGTAAAGTAATGGAAAAACGGTCAGACTCTTCGCGGCCGGTACTTTGATCGGTACCCACAAAAACCAACACCACATCGGCAGTAGCAGCCATTTCTAGTGTTGCGGCATCGGTAGCCTGGCCTTCAGCCTCGCGGTAAACCAACACCAGCGTTTGTGGTCCGGTAATTCCCAGTGTATTTATTTTTACCGACACATTTTGAGGTCGTGCAAATCCAGGGAATCCACCACGTTGCTGAACGGCCTCAATTTTTTGAGTTGCCAGAATATTTCCCGTTGCCGAGCTAACACGCACCTCTACCAAACCACCGTTGCCCGAGGCGGCAACATTAAAACGGATGGAATCAACGTCGGTAATATCAACATTATCATAAGCTGTCCAATCGCCATCTTTTACGCCGCGAATTGAGGTGCGGCCAAAACGGGCAGCAACAATTAATCCGGGAGCCGAAGCATCGTATTTTGTAGCATCGAATTCGGCTACCACTTCCCCATTACGCACGGTGGAGAAACTGTTCATAGTTAAGAAATCCGTATTCCTGTCGGTATTTCCTGCTGATGCAGAAACCACTTCAATGTCGAGGTTATGCTCTTTGATATAATTCTGAATTCCCAAAAGCGGCGAAATACTTAAATGAGGTTCAATTGGTCCCGAGTAATCTCCCAGCTCCACTTTATCGGCCTGTGGCCCCAGCACCGCAATTTTTTTGATGTGTTTGGTATTCAACGGTAATGCTTTTTCGGCAGGTTTAACGGTTACCTCATTTTTTAGCAGAACCGGTGTTTTTGTAGCCACTTCAATAGCCAGATCGTTGTGAGCCGGATCATTCACAATATCCGGTTTTATACCTGCATACGGAACAATTTCAGCTGGGTCGAACTCGCCCAAACGCATTCTTATCGTAAAAATATTAATCAGCGCTCTATCGATATCGGCTTGCGTCAACATACCTTTTTCCAAAGCACCCAGAGCATGATTTTGATACACTCCGCCACAGTCGATGTCAACACCGGCTTTTAGTCCCAGTGCCGCAGCTTCTTCATAACTATCAGTAAAATGATGGCCGCGCACAATGTCGTCAATTGCACCGCAATCGCCGGTAACGTATCCGTCCATTCCGTAGGTTTTACGTGCAACAGTATCCACCAAATATTTACTGGCCGACATGGGAACTCCATTAACAGCACCATAAGCGGTCATTATTGAAGGTAAATCGTAATCGCGAATCAGCGTCCGGTAAGGAAGCAGATAAAACTCACGCATGTCGCGGTCGTCCATATCCGAGCTGCCCGAGTGCCGGTTAAACTCAGTATTGTTGGCAAAATAGTGTTTGCCGCAAGGTACCGTTTTCAGGTAGGTGGGATCATCCCCCATCAGTCCCTGAATAAAACCTTTTCCGATTTCAGAAACCAAGAATGGATCTTCACCAAAAGTTTCGGCAGTTCTTCCCCAGCGCGGGTCACGGGCAGGTTCAATTACCGGCGACCAGTAAGTAAGTGTAAAAATCAGGTCGTGGTTAAAGCCACGCGCCTCGTCGGAAATTACTTTTGTTTCGCGTTTGATTAGCTCCGGGTCCCAGGTTGAGCCCACAGCTACACTGTTTGGAAACGAAGTGGCTGTCATTCCGCTGTTGTTGTTTCGCCCCATTATTCCATGCAAGGCCTCGCCCCACACATCGTAATGGGTTACGCCAAGCCGCGGAATAGGTGGCATGGTATTTCCCAGCTGACTTTGTTTTTCTTCGGGAGTCATCCGCGAAACAAGGTCGCTTGCTCGTTCTTTAAACGAGTAAGCGGTATTGAGATAAATGGGTTTCTTTGCCATCTCGCTTTGTGGAATAAATCCCAGTGCAAACAACGAAAACAGTATTAAAATGAGAGATGTTGATCGGTTAAAATTCATAACGTTCGGTTAAAATTAGTTAATGGGTACTGGGGAGAAGAAAATTTACTGATGATCGTCAAGTAGAAGCGACAGCATTTTTTCGCCATAACGCTTCCCTAACATGCGGTAACCTTCAGCCGTAAAGTGAAGGCCATCGCCACGTTGCGGGCATCCAACCGAAGGGATTACATAGGCGTTGGGAATTACATCGGGCAGCGTGGCAATAATTTTATTCATACTAGCACAGGCTCCGTTTTCATCTTCATGGACCATTTCTCCAGCCAGAAGTGGCACTGCAGCCGGGTTTAAACCAAGATCTTCAATGAGATTATCATAAACATTTTTTACTTTTTGCGGCCATAAGGTATCTCCGGTATTCGACTCGCCCTGATGCAGCAAAATACCTTTAATTACACCATCTTTTTGAGCCAGTTTTGCCATTTCAACCAGATGGGCATAAGGATCGTTATCGTATTCTTTTAACATGCCAATCATCCATCCGGGAGCCGTTTCTACATACGATTCGCAACTATCCTTAACAAACAATTCAATTTTACAACCGCCAACAGCCACATTAATTACGCCAACTTTAATATGTTTTGGTAGATTTTCAACTAGTGTTCTGCCAAAATAATCAGCAGGAGTTAATCCTGTACGACAACGACACAATGGCGGTACCGCTGTGTACCAGTGCCCCTTTTCACGCCCTGAATCCGGACAATCAACCGCAGACATCATTTGAAAACGATCATCAATACTTAGTGAATCCTGGTGTTCCAGGCGTGCATTCCCTTCCATATTCGACTGCCCGAAGCAGAGATAAATATGGAAGTTAGGATCTTGCGAAAAACCGTTTAACTGAACCACCAACAGGGCAGCCAGTATAAGCAAGTAAGTTTTAAGTTTCATTGTTTTACAATTTTGATTTCGTTTTTAATAATGCAGTTTATTTATTTTCAGTGTCTGATGAGATTTGATCGTTAATTCTGAAATAGTCAAAATCTACATATCCTCCTGTATTCTTCGTGGCATAGTTAAACAACCCAAAACGATAGCCCATAAAATGTTCCATCAGGGTATATTCCATTTTTAGCGGGCCTCCAATTGCTGTCCATGTTTTTCCGTCGAGGCTGTAATAAAACCGCGCAATATCTTTTCTGTCTCTGTAATCGCAGTCGATTTTAAAGTACACTTCATTTTGCTTTAGCGGAAGACTTTCCATTTCAACCGGGGTATCGGTCTCATTGCTTATCATGTAAATGAATTTCTCGCCACCAGTCATTTTTACCCCCACTTGTCCGTACTTTCTTTGTAAGGCACACAGTCCTGCAAAATCACCGTCCTTCATATTCGAAGCGTCCATTAATGTATTGGCCGAACTTACCGGGCCAAAAGTTCGCTGAGTTAAGGTATTTCTGGCATACACAAAACTATCGTCAACACGGCCGGTGGTAAGCCGTAAATACCCTTTGCGGTCGCGTACTGACCAAAGCTCATTCACCGGGTTGTGGTTCCACTGCCAAACCAGAGGCAGATCCGCATCTTTCTTTTTACGTTTGAATTCATCGGAGTTTACAATTCCGGGGATCAAACCTTTGCTTGCCGGTAAATCCAACTCTTCAGGAACTTTACCGTCAACACCCAAAACAGGCCATCCATCTTCCCATTTTACCGGTACCAAATACGGAATGCGGCCTACCGAACCATTATCGCGGAACAGAAACGAGAACCATTTTCCATCCGGCGTATCAATTATTCCGCCCTGCGCAACACCTTTATCCTGCAAGGCCAGGCGACCTTCCCACGGGCCATTAATATTATCGGCGCGATGAATTACAACCGAACGCATACTTCCGCGCGGCCAGGTAATGTTAAACAGGTAATATTTTCCGTTTACTTTAAAAAGTTGCGAACCTTCTGCGGGCAACATAATATTGTCTCCAGCCGGAGCACTTGCATTTTCAATCAATACTTTTTCGGTTCCTTCTTTAACACCAGAAAAATCAGGTTCCAGTTCGGCAACCATTAATTTTCCGGCTCCCCAAATCATATAAATTTTCCCATCGTCGTCGAAAAACAAGGTATTATCGTGTAAACTCGGAGAAAATTCGTGTCGTTTCCATTCGCCTTTTTCAATATCTTTTGTTGAGAAAACATATGTTTTACCAGTTGTACTGGAAAAGGTCGAAACGTAATACCTATTATTGTGGTAACGGATACAACTTGCCCACGAGCCTTTTCCATAAGCACGTTTTTCATTATCCAGGTTAAGCGGATCGATGTCTGCCAGCGTATCGTAAGCATAACTCACCATTTCCCAGTTTACCAGATCCTTCGATTTCATAATCGGTACTCCCGGTGCCATGTGCATGGTGGTGCTGCTCATATAGTAATTATCGCCCACGCGAATCATCGAAACATCGGGAACATCGGCGTAAATTATAGGATTAGTGGCTTTTTGTGCTTGTACCACACCAAATTGAAATGCCGACAGTACTAGAATCAGTAGAATAGTGGTGTATTTTTTCATACTATTAAAATTGTTTGTTTTAAAAGGTATAATATGGAACTCGTCCCGATAATTCGGGACTCGTTTCATGATCTTACAATTAAATTTCTTAGTGTTTTATTCAGCATGTAACAACCGAACTACATACACTCCTCCAGCCGTACTTCCGGGAAGTGCTTCAAATTTTATTCGTACATTGTTTTTACCTTCAACCATTGAATTGGGGATTGTGTACATAATATCCTGAAAAGCGGAGATCTCCCAACGGCCTGTATTGTCTTCGGTTACCAGCTTTTCGTCGTCGATATAAATATTGAATTTGCGACCTCCCCACTCTGCTCCCCAGTAACGCACCAGCAAGCTTAGGTTTGTTTCGGAGTTGGTAGCAAAATCGTAACTAAAATAACCACCACCGGCGGCCTCGCGGTAGAATTCGTTTTGGTTATTTCCCGATCTTGATCTTTCCTGTTGCATGTCATGATCGGTTTCAGGCTGTTGTTCACCGGTAGCCACATAATCAACAGTTCGCTTTTCGATGGCCAGCATTGCCTGTTCGTTTGCAGCAAGCGAATCCACATACGCCTGGTAACCATCGTTGGTTAACGCCAGCCAATACATCATGTATCTTGAATCGTGAATCTGGTTGAACGGTTCAAGCGTCAAATCCATCGGATTCACCATCTTCACATTCAATTTAAAATGAAGCGGATCCCCCTCAATCGGCACCAGTTTGTCGCCCAGATTTCCCATATCGTCTTCCACCAAAATTGGTGCTTTGTCAACCGGTAAATATTCGCCACTTGAATATTGTCCCCAACGACCATCTCCGGCAATCAATCCTCTCAAATCTTCGGTTCCGGTTTTTGCACCAAGCAAAATTGGCCCGTGCATAAAAGCTACGTATTCGGGCACATTGGGTAAATGTTCGATGGTACTTTGCATGGGCAATTCAATTTCTACTTCATCGCCTTTTTTCCATGTTCGCTCGATAGTAATGTATGAGGAAGGCTGAGCAGCATATTCTACCGCTTCGCCATTAACCTTAATTTTCAATGCTCCCTCTTTTACCCACGCCGGATACCTTACTTTTAAATTGAAGGCTGAAGTACCTTTTGTAATGGTAAGTTTTGTTTGCTCTGCGTAAGGAAAAGTTGTTTCCTGTTTTAGCTGAATGCCTTTTTCTTTCCAGTTCAGTTCCGATGCCACAAATAAATTCAGGTACAGGTCGTCATCAGCATGCGTGTAAATAAAACGGTTGTATTGTCCATGGTTTTCCATGCCGGTTCCTACGCAACACCACATGGCCTCGTTTGGCGCCGAATACACCCGGTAATGACGTGGGCGCGCCGGCGTAAAATAAACATAACCGCCATGCTCGGGATGTTGTGTGGAAAGGATGTGGTTGAATAGGGTACGTTCGTAATAGTCTGCATATTTGGCTTCCGGAGAAACACGAAATAAATCCTCGGTAAGTTTTAGCATGTTATACGAATTGCAGGATTCGGGACCGTCGTTAACATGTACATAATCAATACATGAACTTTCGCTGGGAAAATGCTCGCGGCGGCTGTTTCCACCAAAAGCCAGCGAACGGTTCCGGGTAATGGTTTCCCACGAAAAACGCGCTGCTTCCAGGTATTGCTCATCGTTGTTAAGTTCCGCAATACGTTCGAAACCAATGAACTTAGGTATTTGAGTATTGGCGTGCTGATTATCAAGGTTATCGAAATCTTTTGATAAAGGCTCTAAAAATTTATGATGTGAAAAACGTTTTGCAGCAACCAAGTATTTCTTATCACCGGAAATTTGGAAAGCATCGGCATAAACTTCGTTCATTCCACCATGTTCCATGCCCAGCATTTTTTCCATCTGCTCGTCCGACAAATCTGCAGTCAAATTAATTCCCCAATCGCAGAATTTCAGAAACATATCTTTCGCCAATTCACTTTCACCATAAAGCCATGCATCGCGCAAACCGGCAAACATTTTATGCAGGTTGTAAAACGGAGCCCACGATCCGAAATAAATTCTAAAATCGCCTTTTTTGAATGTTGACCAAAGTTTAGCGCTATTCGGGAAACCGCCGGCATATCCAACGCCCCATTCGGGATTATTTACGGCATTGGCTTCCTGACATTCTTTTAATTCCTTTAGCATATAATCCATTCGGCGCTTACACTCTTTATTGCCGGTTGCGGCGTAATTCATTGCCATAGCCGAAAGGTAATGCCCGCCAACATGGCCATCTAATCCGTCCCAGTTCGGATAGGTTGGTTTGCGGGGTTCCAAACCGGCTTCCTTGCGGTACGGTGCCAGAAAACGATCTACATCGTATTGCAACAAAACATCAATATTCAGGTCGCGTGCTTTTTTAAAGGGGCCATCCAACAAGCTTACATCACTCAACGGAAATTCGTTGGAATATAATTTAGATTGGGCTTTTGAATACTTGATTGTACCAAGTACAAAAGAAGCCATCAGAATCAGGTAAATCAGTTTATTCATAATTTGCCATTTTTTAACATTTTTCTAAAAAAATTAGTTTGTCATAACATCCACTTCAGCATAGCCAATGTGCTAATTCTCTGTATTGTTTACTTGTTGAATTCGCTTATCCACTTATTTTTACATTTCATTACTTGTTCAGTCCAGGTTAAACCTTTTATAAAAAACCCATCATTCTCATAAAAACTGCTTTGCACCCCATTTTTGGTGTTATTCCCCATGGCTCCACTGTTTGGCTATACGGGTAAGGTCTTCTTTCATGTCTGATTTTTATAAATTATTTGAATCTCCACCAGTCAAAATAAAACAAGTCTTTTTCTCCCCTAAAAACAAAGTACATATCATGAACTCCTTTGATGTTTTTGTTAACCGGTGCAGAAAATAACTTCCAAATACCTTCTTCGCGTGCAGTATTTACGTCAACTGTTGCGATGATTGGCCCGTCAATTTTATCTGCGCGTATTTCAATTTTTCCTCCGTAAATTGGAGAAACATTCACTTCTACCGATTCGGCTCCTTCAGAAAAATCAACGCCCCTGACTTTAATATAATCACCATGATTAATGGCTGTCACAAATAAATGATCATCGATTTTTTTCCCTCTGGCCCAATCGAAATCACCTTCCCATTCTGTTTCAAAGCGAGTCTTCACTCCCTCACTCCAGGCCATTGTTTCTGCTTCAACACGACTGAATGGGCTCAAGGTCTGCACTTGTTCAGGTCCTTCCACCGACCAGTATTGCCGGTTTTTGATGGTACCATCCGCGTTGTATTCCATTTCATCCATGTCAACCGAGCGGCGTTCATAAAATTTTGGTGTGGTCCTTTTCAGCAGGTCATAACTATGCCCGAAACAATACCATTTCCCCTTGTATTCAATTATCCCCGGGTGGTTGCCGCGAGTTTTTTCCGATGCATCTACAATCATACCTTTATATTCCCAGGGCCCTGTTGGGGTGTCGCTCATGGCATACCCAATTCCTTCAGGACAACAGGTGGAAGCATAAGCCAGATAATAATGATTATCACGTTTCCAAACCCAGGGTCCTTCCTGATAATTTTTAGGTGTTGTCGGTTCCTCATTAATTTGTCCTGAATAGGAAATCATATCTTCGTTCAGCTTCACGTAATATAATTTTGGATTTCCCCAGTACATATAAGCCTGCCCATCGTCATCAATCAATATAGTTGGGTCTATGTCGTGATTGCCCTGATTAATAAGAGGTTTGCCAATTGGATCTTTGAAAGGACCGTACGGACTATCGGCTACTAATACTCCAATACCAACTCCTCCCGGCATCGGGCAATAGAGGAAAAATTTCCCATTACGTTCAATACATTGCACTGCCCATGCACCATTGTCGTAAGGTACCCAATCGAAATTTTTTAATGATGCCACTGCGCCGTGTTCAGTCCAGTTTACCATATCAACTGAAGTATAAAGCAACCAATCATGCATCTTAAAGCCCATTGCATCATCTTCATCGTGACTGGTGTAAAGAAATACCGTGTCGTTATAAACCATCGGCGCCGGATCGGCTGTGTATTTCGTTTGAATAACCGGTTTTTGTGCGATTGCCGCAAAGGACATTACCATTCCTCCAATTATTGCAGCTAATTTTAATTTATTCATCATTTTTACTTATTTTTTTACCATTATCAATTCATCTCACAACACCTTATAAACACCAATTATTACATAAGGCTCTTCGTTGGGTTTTAACTGTGGCATTTCGAGTGTTCCTAAAAATATAGCGTGGTTTAAATAATCATATGAACTTTCTATTGGCGCTTCAAGGTCAATTACCGATCTCACATAAAAGCCACCTTCCTCTCCTTTTGCGGGAGTATGCATTAATGCTTTGTTTTCAACCCGAATAAGGATGCCGTCATTTGTTTTTAACAGGTAACGGGCATTAAGCTCAGTATCGCCATCGGGACGAACCAATTGCCAGTCTTCCCCTCCAGGTAAAACTTCGCCGGTAATTTTCGGTCCGCTAAATGTGCCGCCGGTAATTGGAATTACACGACGTGTTCCGCGTTTACTTTCGCCAACATTTATCATCGTACCAATTTTCACATTGGCTTTCCACATCAGCTCGGTCTTAAAATCACGGAAAATGCTTTCATTTTTTTCAGAATTACTGTTCTGAGCAAATCCATGTATTGAAATAATAAACAGCAACAGAAGTGCGACTGTTCCTACTCTGTTTTTATGAAAGCTAAAGTTCATTTGGTTCTTTTTTCTGTTATAACGCTGTTTTAAAACTCAACAACTATTTCTTCTCCTGAATAAGTTACAATTTTATCCGGCTGACTCTCAATCTCATTGCCTTTTGCCTTGTTTTTCGCTGCAAGTACAATGTTAAAATTTCGTTCGGCTAACATTCCGGGAAATTCACCTTTACATGTACCAATTGTGAGGGTTTTGTCGGCATCGTTCCAGTTAAAGCTAATGGTTGAGTACACGCCTTCTTCGTAGTTATAGTTATCGTTTTCATCCTCGTACAGGGTGAATTCGCCATCAGCACCTTCGTAAATACGGATTTCAAGGTTATCCCATGTTTTCTCGGTAGCATACTGCACTTTAGGACCGATAGGAAGAATGGCTCCGGCCTTCACATATACAGGCGTTGTGTTAATGGTTGTTTGTTTCGATATTTCCTGTCCGCCATCGAATTTTTCGTTGGTCCAGAAATCATACCAGGCTGTGCCTGCCGGTAAATAAACCGGCGATGATTTTACTTCGGTGAAATCTATAAGCGGGTAGCCTTCTTTTGTTTTTGCACTTCCTTTGTTCCAACCGCTCATTTCATCTCCTTTCAAAATCTTTTCGGGAGTGTACTGAGCATTCAGAACAGGAGCAACCAGCAAGGATTTGCCAAACATGTACTCATTGTTCATGTTCCACACGCTTTTATCGGTCGGAAAATCCATTACCAACGCACGCATAAAGCTGGAATTATTGTTGGTAACATTCCACGAAGTCGTATAAATATAAGGCAGCAGCGAATAGCGCAGGTTTATTGCATTTGCGATAGCATCGTAAACCGGTTCGCCCTGTTGTCCAAAATAATAGATTTCGCGTTTCAAATCGGTACCATGCGATCGCATCATTGGTGTAAACACGCCATATTGTAGCCAGCGCACATACAGTTCCTGGAAAAGCGGATTACTAGCTGCTGTTCCATCGTTCCACGATTTATTGTAAGCCCCCGCAAAAAATCCGCCTATATCGGAGTTAAAATTCGGATTTCCTGTGAGCGTAAAGTTTAAGCCTGCAGGAATCTGGTTACGAAGCGCATCCCACGAGGAATATAAGTCGCCCGACCATACATTCGAACCGTAACGTTGTTGTCCGGCAAAACCGGAGCGCGTTAATATAAACACACGCTTATCGGAAGATACTTCTCGCTGGTGCTCATACACACCTTTTACCGTTTCCAGCGGAAATGCATTGCGTACTTTTCTGAATGACCCAAGATAGGTCTTATTGTCAAAATCTTCGGGTTTAAAATCAAGGTGATCCGGTTCTGTTGAGTCCATCCACCACCCATCGATACCCAGCGAAAAAAGCCCTTCGTTCAGGTATTTCCAGTAAATATCTCTTGCTTCGGGGTTAAACGGATCGTAAACACGAACACCCGAAGGATAGTTCATATCCGGCGGCCAGCCTTCTTTTCCCGATTGTGGCCAGGTTTGGAAATTCATCAACATCCCCTTTTCGTCCAGTTCTTTGTATTGCGGCGTTTCCGGACCAAAAGACGACCAAATTGAAATAATAAGGTGTGCATTCAGTTGGTGAACATTGTCCACAAATTTTTGCGGCTCGGGAAATCCAGGATTCAGAAACGACATGCCATTCCAATGGTAGTTGTCGCCCCAGTATTGCCAGTCCTGAATAATACCATCCAGCGGAACGCCCAGTTCGCGGTATTTTTCAACAACACCCACCGTTTCGTCCTGCGTTTTGTAACGTTCGCGGCTTTGCCAAAAGCCATAAGTCCACAACGGGAACATCGGTACTTTGCCGGTTAGCTTACGTATTTGGGCCACCACACCATCGGCATTTTCTCCATACATAAAATAGTAGTCGATGCAGTCGCCTACTTCTGAGGCGAATTCGGTTCCGGCTTCATTATCGGTAAAATCAGTTGGCGAATAGTTATCCCAGAATATTCCATATCCTTTTACCGATTGGAAAAAAGTTGAAAAGTCCCAGGTGTTGTTTTGTACCATGTGCACTTGCTGATTGCGTTGCGACATTTTCCCGTTCTGCAGGATTCCCAGGCCGTAAATCGCCTCATCCGGGTTGAGGGAAAACGATTGTTTAACCGAATATGTTTCATCTCCGGCATCGTTAAACGGGGTAAAGACAGCACTTCCGGCCTTTTCTGAAAGAAGTGCATCGCCGCTTGCCGACAAATACGACACAGTGCCTGTTTTTGAATTAAGGTTCACAGTTAGCACATCGCTTACCAGCGAAATAATACTATCGGATTCACTTACTTTAAACGATACATTTTCAGCTTCTTTAATAACCGAGAGACTCTTTTTCTCGAATGTTTCGCCCGGAAGCGATTTGATTACCCGTACAATTCCAGGTGTAAAAAACTGAATTTCAACCACAGTTGAATCAATAGTGGTTTTTATGCCGGAGGCTGTTTTTTTATACGATTGCTGATTACAGCCAAGCGCCAGAATAAAAACTAAAAACAATAGGTAATAGCCAGGTTTCATGGTATTTAATTTATATTTTATTCATTTATTATTTTTGTATAATTTCTTATCTGAAAAAATATTTACTCCCTCATTCGTTAATATTAATGGTCTGAACATTCTTTATGCTCACCATTTGTTTATTCTCCAACAACAACAACTTTCTTTCTGCCAACAATGTAAATCCCGTCTTTCAGCCCTTTTGTCGCCTGAGATCTTTTTACTTGCGAGCGTATTCTTGCACCGGTAATGGTATAAACATCCACAAATTCAGGTTCTGAATCAATCGGGAAAAGATCATATATTCCGGTAGGCTTTGCGTAATTTTCGTCGTTGGTAAGGTATACATCATCGATGATTAACGGGCAACCACCGGATGACCAAAAGCCAACATAATAAATATGCGACGGATCCATTTTGGTTGTTGTACCATCCTTGTACATATCATTGAGTGAAACCACCACCTGATCTTCGTTACCAATATCATATATTCCGGGTGTTGTCCAGTAACTGTTTTCATCGTATAAACGGAATGAAAAACCACAGGCATTTGTATTTCCCAACTTCGCCACCAGGTATTTATAATTCGAAAGATCGACTCCACTACTGTAATACCAACCACCAAAACCATATTGGCCGGTAATGAGCGTTCCTGTTGTTTCGTCAAAGGTCCCGTCTTCCCAAATACCGGGATTAAACACCTCGTTGGTTAACGGGAAAGTGCTTGCGTTAACCTCTACCGATACCTGCATTTTATTTCCGCCCGGTCCGGTGTAAGAGATAACGATATTCGCATCGCCGTCCTTAAGCGCATGAATTCGGCCCCTAAACGCCTGCACAATTTCGGGATTGTCGATTGTGTATTCTGCCAGAGAGCTGATATTCTCCATGTGTCCATCGGCAAAAACAGCGTTAACTTTTAAACTGGTTGAACTGCTTGTCATCACTGATAAGTACTCGCCATTCTCCACAATAAGATCAGTAAGCGTTAAATAATCAGTTGATGCCCCTTCAAGGTTGTACTCCTGTTTGTAGTCCTTAAACCATTGGTAAATGGGCCACGGACAAGCTTCAGGATCGTTCAAAAACGTATATTCTTCGCCAGCTGCCGGAGCAATGCCGGTAAAATCAGCCAGCAAATCGGGGCCGGTAAAAAGCAGCCAGCTTACATTACCACATTCATCGGTAATTTTTTTAAAGTTGGCACCAAAACCTTCACCGCCGGCAGTTCCGGTAATGTCTTTTCCCCACGACGATTCATATTTCTCCGGTGCCCAGTCCATTTCGGTTACCATAATCGGGGCAAAGTCGGCCACCGGCTGAACCTGCTCGTCCCATCCTCTTTGAAAAGGTTCGTATCCGTTTCCGCTGTTAAACCAGCCCGGGTAAACATGAACGGCATAACCAATATTTTCTCCTTCGATTGGATTAATGGCATACCCCGAATATTGCGATTGCCATCCCAGCCCCGGTATCCAAAGTATGTTATCCGTACTGGCTCTAATGGTATCAACAATAGCCTGAAAATAGGTTTTCAGATTATCGAAATGCCCTTGCGTTCCTGATCCATAGGTTCCATCAGGACCAAGTATTTTAATAGGCTCATTGGCCAACTCAAACATGATGTTCGGATTATTTTTCAATTTAGGATGTTGCGCTACAATATCCCACACTTTAAGCAGATATTCCTGGTAAACACCACCAATCTCAATGCTATCAGGACATACGCCCGGAGGACGCATTACCACATACAGCCCCTTTGTAACCGCATACTCAGCCATGGGAACAAAAACTTCGTCGAGGTATTTTACAAAACGCGTTTCGCTAAAACACTCTTCACCTTCGTATCGTCCCGAACAACCGGGAGTATTGCTCCAGTAAGGATCCATGTGCAAACGAACAAAGTTCATTTCCCAACCGGCATCTAAAACAGCGTCAATAATTCCCTGATTGTAATTTAAACATCCTGCCACATCGTAGTTATTCCATTGCGTATTTCGCTCGTTAAAATAAGGCGAATAGGTTTGTGCAAATCCATGCAGATTTACAATATGCCCGGTAGAATCCTTCAAATAACGTCCTTCAACATGCAGTTTTGGCATAGGCATTCCTTGCCAGGCAAAAACATGATTTACCTGTAAGAAAAGCAGCAACACCAAAAACCATTTTAGATAACTATTCTTCATCTTAATCTCTTCCTCTTGCTTATTAACTGAATTTAACTCCGTTAGTCGTTCCTCTCTTTTCTATTCTTATTTTAGTTGCCACCAATCGAAGTTGAATAAGTCTCCCCCTTCACCTTTGAAAACCAGGACTACATCGTGAACACCTTTACTCTTTTCTAATTTACAAGACAGCGTTTTCCAGTTTTGGTAACCACCAGTACTAACTGCGTTAAGGGTTCCTAATAATTCGCCGTCTTTTTCATCGATGCGGATTTCGATACTTCCTGATTTAGCAGTAGCAATACTCGCTTCAAACTTTTTAGCGCCTTTGCCAAAATCCACACTACGGATTTTTATGTAATCGCCGTTATCAATATTACTCACATAAACACCAACCGTTTCATTCGATTTTGTTTTCAGTCCTTCTGACCAGGCAATGGTTTCGGCCTCAACACGTTTAAACGGATTAAGATTTTCAACACTTTTGGTAACGCCTTCCGTTGTAGGTACAATTACAGGGATGGTTCCATCAGGATTATATTCGAACTGTTCCACACATGTTGATCGTTTAAAGCCTTCGCCACCCGACAATTCATGGCTGTGATAGAAAAAATAGGAATTCCCTTTAAAATCGATAATGCTGGAGTGATTGGTAAAAGCCAGATGTGGCGCTCTTTCCATGATAAAGCCTTTGTATGTCCACGGTCCCTCAGGCGATGGTGCAGTAGAATAAGCAATGTACTCGGGAATTCCGGCAGCAGCGTAAACCATGTAGTACAAATTGTTGCGTTTATAAAACCAGGGACCTTCGGTATAAGAAGGACCGGGTTTACCATCACGGCCTTTGTGCGAACCAAACGCTTCAGTGGTCATTTCTGTTGAAACAACTCCATTCTGCCCGATACTCTTGTCGTATGAAATCATATCCTCGTTTAACTTCACGTACCACAACTTTGGGTTCCCCCAATACAACCAGGCCTGACCATCATCGCCAACATACACGGTAGGATCAATATCCTGCCAAATGTGATCCGATTCGATTAAACGTTTTCCCAGCGGATCAGTAAAGGGGCCAGTTGGGGAGTCAGCTACCAAAACAGAAATACCTTCTCCGTGAATGGGAACATAAAGGTAAAATTTCCCATTACGTTCCACGCACTGTGGTGCCCAGGCACCATTTGATTTATTGAGCCACGCAAAACTTTTCAACGAGGCCACTGCTCCATGATCGGTCCAGTTTACCATATCGGTTGACGAGTAACAACGCCAGTCGTACATGGTAAAAAAGTTATTTACGGTTGAATCCTCATCGTGACTCGTATATAGATATACCGTACCATCGTACACCATTGGTGCCGGGTCGGCTGTGTAATAGGTTTGAATGATGGGGTTTTGGCTTCTACCGGAAAAACACATCAATATAAAAACCAGTAATAAAGTATGTAATCTCACAATACCTTTCATAATCAAATTTTATTTTGTTATAAATATTTTGGATGCCGATACAGTTCCATCCGACATTTGTTTCCTTTCAATAAATATCCCCTCTTTATTATCTATATTCAGCATTCGTTGTCCGGTTATGGTGTAGTATTCAACAGAAACAACAGTTGCTGTAGCTTCAGGGACAACGTTTATATCAGTAGGCCAATCAACCTGGCCGTATACATACACTGTTTTCTCAACAGCATTTGCTGATGTTATTAATATGGATCCAGAATAATCGCCTCCTGATAAACCGGCTTTCAACCGTACATATACAGGTATATCTTCAACCGTATTATTGGTTTGAGGAATTAGTACCGAAGAAGAATATCCCTGCTCCTCATCTAAACTCACTTCGTAATCATCGGGTGCAACAACCTCAATATCTGCTATTAAATTACTACCTGAAACATTAAATGACTGAGCCTCTGACGGCCCCTGCTGGCTTTCATAAACAAAATCGCCTAACGATGCCAAAACACTAATGGTAGATGCTTCTTCTGACTCCACTCCTTCGAATGTAATATCATCCATGCAGAATCCGGTTGAAGAAGCCCACAATCCCCAAACAGCCTGGGTTGCTCCGGCTTGGTACGGGTTAGCAGAATCTGTCCCTTCAACCCCAACATTCCAGGTTGTACCATCGGTAGAATATTCAAGTTTTAATGAAACAGAAGCGGTTCCTGAAATCGTTGCCCGATACCATATAGGGTTACCAGTACTTACAGTTATTGCAATATCCTTACTAATCATTGGATACATACTTGTTGCTGAACTTGTTTTATAAACCCTAAACTGAATACCACTACCATATCGGTAAGGAAGGAAAAGATAACCAAACATCAAGCCCTTCTCATAGCCAGAAGAGGCATCACCTAAATTGCTAACATCTCCACGCAAAAGCATACCGTTTTTAAAGTCGCCGCTTGTGGTATAATATTGTTTCCATGTAACAGAATAATCGGTACTTGCTTTTGAAAACAAATCAAGATTAAGCACACCTGTACCATTTTTTCCTGCTACACTGTATGGCTTCAGCATATTACTTGTTAATCCATTGGCGTCAGTATATGAAAACACACCGGCGGTAGCGCCATTGCCTACCCCAACCGAAACATTATCGGCAGGTGGTGTTTGGGCACTTGTTGATGGAGTATCTTCTGTAAAATTATAAATCCTGGATGTTGCGACATATTTACGCGAGACATCTCCTTGCAAACTTACTGACATATCGGTTACAGCTGCTGAATGAACCAAAATATTGCCAGTATGAGTTGCAATCCCTAAGCCAGATTTCATACGAACGTAAATATTGGTTGATGCCAATTCTCCCTGTGTTGGTGTAAGTGTAAGTTGCGAGACGAAGTCAGATTCAGCACTCAACGAAATCTCAAACTTATCTGGAGCAGTTAGTACTACATCACCCAAGAGTGAATTACCGGAAACAGAAAACACCTGACTGGCGGAAGGACCATCACCTTCCTCATAGGTAAAATCTTTAAGCGTAAATTTTGTTAAAGTAATATTACCATTTAAAGCATAAGTAATATTATCCATTTGCCAATCGAAGTTATTGGCATTCAAACCCCAAACCAATTGGGTTGCCCCCTTGGTATAAGTATCATCAGCGAATAAGGTTGTTGAAGCCCCTTCCCAGTTAACACTGTCTGCGGAACATTCAAATACAAATTGATTTCCGTTTGAAACAGCCCGGTACCAACATGGCTCTCCGGCATTTATTGTAAAACTGCTCGTATAAGTTGGCTTACTGGTAATACCGTTAGTTCCTGCCACATATGGTTGCAAAGAAACTGTACCATCATTATTATTCAAAGCAATAAACAAATAACCTTGTTTCATTCCTTCAGCATATGTACACGAACCGTTGTCGCCAGTTCCCCTAAGCAATATACCTTTTTTACCTTCTGAAGTACCATAATATTCTTTCCAGGTAATGGTATAATCGGTTGCATCAGACGGGAACATATCCAGATTAGCCACTCCGGTACCATTAATCTCGCCAACAGTATACGACTTAAAACAATTGCTTGTTTTGCTATTCGCACTGGTATATGCAACAACTCCGGCACTTCCGCTTTGAACCGAAATAAGCTCGGCAGCAGGAGTAGATGCAGCTGATGCTGCAACATCGTTCTCAAAGTGGTAAACCCCATTGTTCGAGTCTTGTGTCGCCACAATATTGTCGATATAAAATTTATCGCTTCTACTTGAATTGGACTTGAACTCGATCACATTCTTTCCGGCATTCAAATCAATCAGCTGTGTATTAATTCCCCAATCGCTATAAGTTGATGTTTTTGCGAAAACCGGAGTTACCACTTTTTCACCATTCACATACAAGTCTATCGATTGAATATTACTGCCGGTAACAGAGTATTTCGTTTTCAACACATATTTCCCAGAGCGCAAAACCGTTACAGAGCTCCGCGCTGCTGCAGCAGAGTTGCTTCCGAACTCCAAATATCCCTGACCAGTATAATTTCGAATGCCACCACTGTATCCGTTTGTAATAAGGTTCACGCCGTTTTTGTAATCGAAACATTCCGCTTCGTATTGGTGAGGGCCGGTATAAGGAGCTGGTTTTTTAGGTGCCACTAATGCTACTGGCTGAACAGCATCCGCCAAGCGATCTGTTGCCGTACCAGCACATTTGATTGTGATATCCACGGCACAATTGTGTTCGATAGTTAAGGTAAACTCCCCGTTTTCCCAGTTTTCGGTAACCAAACTGGCCAAATGTGATTGATCACCCCGTTCTTTTAAAGAGTACGTTGGTTTGTTCGTACTCCCAATAATTTTAATTATATCTGTCAGCCGTTTGTCCGGCTCTAACTCGTTATCAAAATTGGCCAAATAAAATGTTACGCTATCTGCATATTCCCGAACAATACTTGAACTATACCTCGAATAGGTTAAATCCATAGCTTCGCAAGTGTTGTATTTAAACGGAATATGCCCGGATGCTGTTTTATTCTCGCGCGTTCCGTTTACAACCAAGCCCGATTTGTAAGGGTTATAAATTACCCAGGTATTATCGTAACGACCGGCATAAATATCACCGGTATATTCTTCAGGGAAAACACTATTAAACTCGCTTACTTTATCCGAAACAGAAGGCCAGCGGGTATCATATTCTGATTTTTTAATTTGATATTCAAATGAATTTGCCAGATCTCCATCCAGATCAAAAACAGTCGGGATAGTCGGATAACGCCCTGTTTTTTTGAAGAAAGATTTGTTGTCAGCCCAGCTTCCATCATTATCCATACGATAAAGCCCTTCATACAAAGTTTGAGGAGAACTATAAATGTCATCCGAGCTCCCCAAGTTAACATCATGGATAATAACATACTTCGTTCTGTTTATTACCTCTTCCCGGGTCGGAATCCGAACTGTTCCATCAATAACTTTACGGAAAAGATCCATATACTCATTATCGAATTGCGGAAATTTTGCCCAGTTTCTGGTCTGGTAACCATTATCAATATTTTTTCTATTCGTTTCATAGAAATCTTCCGTCCAGATTAATTCCGGTCCGTCCATAACTGTTAGCCCGGTTAACAACATATGCTCCAGGTGCGGAGCAGTTCCTGTTGCAGTAGTCCAGGCATTATCGTCAGCATCCGGATCAGGACCAGTCCATCCGGTTCCATCGTAACGAATACCATATTGGCCGGCATACCCCGAAAGATATGCTCCTAAACTCATTCCCTCCCGGTCTGACAAAAAGCCCGCCTGGGTATGTTTATCAAACACCACATAGTTCTCCGTGTATTTACGACATGCTTCTGCAAACTCAGGGACTCGTTTTAGCATACCTATTGGATTGAGGGACTGTCCCCATCGGTTCCAGCACAAACTCACAAAAAGATAACCGCCATATTTGTTACTCATTTGTAGTAAATCGGCAAAATGAGTCATACGGTTTTCCCAAATCCAATTAACATCATCAAATCCCCAAAACTGTTCGGCATAATTAAAACCCAGAAAATGAGGATAGTCACGAAAGAATTCATCGTATAAAGTCAGGTCATCGTCGGGTAAGTGAGCAATTCCTCCACTGGCAATCTGCACACAAGACCACATTTGATTATCGCCACAAACCCGGATCCACGACTTCAACGTTTCATAGCCGTACTCCACAATATTGAATCGTCCATCGTCCCCTTTCGAAACCGAAAGAGAAAGATTCATCACGACATAGGGACGAATATCTTCCGGTATTAAATCGATAATCTTCTGCGGATCAGGCCAATTCCACACATCAACGTGAATCAACCACATCGGCTGTTCCGGTGAGATCGGTCGGCGCAAAGGCTTCTCCTGAGCATTGGTGTGTGATCCCCAAAACATCAAAAAGATGGTTAGCATAAGAAAAAAGCCAATCTTGTGTTTGCTCTTATATCTTGAAGTATTCTTGTACTGTCGCATATTTTTTAAGTTCATTTATTGAATTACCCGTTTACTTCTTTTCTGAAAACTATTATTAAGAACAGATAAACAGGCAATCTATATGGTTCATTTTTTTAATTGATTTTTACTCTCAAAGTTTTCAAATCTTTGTTATCAGAACTATTGCCATAAAAGATTTCGTACTCTCCCGGTGTAACAGTTATTTTGCGTTGTGCCCAATCATAAAACTCGAAAGAAGACGAAGGTAAATCAATCACTGCATCCTTCGATTTTCCCTTTTCCACGTCCAGACGCTTAAAGCCTTTTAAGTTTTTAATGGGGCCTTCAATATCATCTACTTTACGCACGTATACCTGAACGATTTCAGTTCCGTCGTAAGCTCCCTTATTGGCAACCGGAATTGTTATTTGAATGGTTTCATCGGCACTGATCGTTGAATTGCTGAGTGTAGCTTCTCCAATTTCAAAATCGGTATAACTCAGTCCATGACCAAAAGGAAACAAAGCGTCTTCCATGTAACGGTAAGTACGCCCTTTCATCGAGTAGTCTTCAAAGTCGTTTAACTGATCGGAACTTTTATAGAAAGTAACCGGTAATTTTCCAGAAGGGTTGTAATCGCCAAAAAGCACATCGGCGATGGCCTGCCCACCCGATTCTCCGGCATACCAGGCTTGTAAAATGGCATCACAGGTTTCGGTTTCGGGTGTTAACGCTATTGCTGAACCTGAACAGTTTACAAAAACTACTTTTTTGCCGGCTTCTTTTAAAGCCTTCAAACAGTTTCGCTGAACTGAAGGCAAATCGATATTGGTGCGATCGCCACCTTTAAAACCGGGGTACGAAACCGGCATTTCTTCGCCCTCCAGGTTGCCGGAAAGACCTCCAACAAACACCACCGTTTCAATATCCTTAAGCTTTTTGATGAGTTCGGTATAGTCCACATCCACTTCTTTTCCGAAGTTAAATTCAATATTGGCCTGCCAGTTATTTAATTGTGCATAACGAATTTCAATTTTGTATTTTTTGCCGGCCTCCACCTTATAAGGAATTCGCGAAGCAAGTGTTCTCCAATTGTCGTATTGGCTAATTGTTTCGCCGTTTACCAGCAATTCGTAATGTCCTGTAGCGCCACCTTTAAAAACAATTTCTTCGCTTGTTTTGGCAACAAATTCTGTTTCGTAGATCGCTGAAAAACCTTCGAGCTTAACACCCGAGGCAAATTCGTGCTGTCCGGCAGTAGTTTTTTTAATCGGATTTACAATCTGGTCAATTGTTACCACTTCTCCTTCGCGTTCGGGGTTGTTCCAATACCTTGCCTTGATACCCGGTTTTCCTTCAAAACTACATTGATTAAAATAACTTTCGGTTACTTTATCTTCTACCAAATCACAAGCTTTATCGTACACAATCTTTTTATCGGAAATTTTGGTTTTTATTCCTTCCAAAATTGAAATGGTGCGAACTGGTGTTCCATTGTAATTTCCCCACAGCATAGGTTCGTCGTTGGCATTGGGGCCAATCACGGCGATTTTTTTTGTCTTCTTTGATAAAGGCAACACCTTATTTTTATTCTGAAGAAGTGTCATGGTTTGCCGGGCCATGTCGAGTGCCAGTTGGCGATGTTTCTCGTTGTTTAAAACCGATGGCGGAATTTGAGCGTATGGAACGATAGCATCGTCGTCGAAATCGCCCAGATCAAAACGCCCGGTTAACAAACGCACCACGCTTTTATCAATATCTTCTTCTTTAATCAGATCACGTTCAACAGCTTCGGGAAGATTCATAAAGGGATAATTCTCCCAAACACATTCCACATCGGTACCGGCCAAAACAGCTTTCGATGCAGCATGCACCGCATCAGAAGAAACATTGTGCGTGGTAAAAAAATCGGTAACAGCACCACAGTCTGATACAACCATGTACTCATAGCCCCACTCGTCGCGCAAAATCCGCTGTAAAAGCCGGGTGTTTCCACAACAAGGTTCATCATCGAGGCGCTGATAGGCACACATTACCTGCCGCACATCGGCATCCTGAACCAGCGCTTTAAATGCAGGTAAATACGTTTCGTATAATTCGCGCGGACTAATGTCGTTCAGGTTTAACTCGTGGCGGCTCCACTCAGGGCCCGAGTGCACGGCATAGTGTTTTGCACAAGCCAGTAACTTTCGGTATTTGGCATCGGCTGGTCCCTGCAAGCCTTTTACCACTGAAACCCCCATTCTGGAAGTCAGGTAAGGATCTTCGCCATAAGTTTCCTGTCCACGCCCCCAGCGCGGATCGCGAAATATATTCACGTTTGGAGTCCACACCGAAAGGCTCAGGAAGCGCTTATTTTCGTTTCCGGCGTTGATCCACTCGTTGTATTTGGCGCGTCCTTCGTCCGAAACGGCATCGTAAATTTCAAGCAGTAATTCGTCGTTAAACGAAGCCGCCATTCCAATGGGTTCCGGGAAAACGGTTACATTATCGTTGTTAGCATAACCATGCAAAGCTTCGCTCCACCAGTTAAATTTTTTGATTCCGAGTCTCGGAATGGCATCCGATTGGTCGCACATCAATATTGCTTTTTCTTCGAGCGTTAATCGCGAAACCAAATCTTTAGCACGTTCCTCAGAACTTAATTCAGGGTTTTGATAAGGGTATTGTTGTGCCCAAGCAGAGAATACACCCAGCGTAACGGCCACAACCAAAATCGTTTTTTTGATACTATTTGTAATCATTTTCTTTTGTAAATCAGTCATTAATTAGTTTAAGTACGGCGGCAAATCCACCTCTTCGAAGCATTTCTACATTTACGGCACTAGTATTATCAACAACCATATACTTTGTAGAAAAAGCTTTATCGTGTTCTCCATCAGCAATTAATGTTAAGCGGTACCGGTTTCCATCTGGCAGAAAACTAAAGTGAAGCGCTTGCTGCCGTTCTCTTCTTCCTGCTGAATTAATACCGCCAACATACCAGTTACCGGCTTTCTTGCGTGCGATAACCGTAAACTTCCCGGGATAACCGTCAAGCAACTTTGTATCGTCCCAAACCACCGGAACTTCTTTTAAGAAGGTACGTGCAGCATCTGGTAAATTCAGAAATCCTTCAGGGCGATCTGCAAAATGCTGAATGCCCGATTCAAACACTACACTCAGTGCCAATTCGTGTGCATAAGAAGTAATATGCGGATACTGTGAGTTAGTAAATGTTACCGGGGTATAATCCATCGACCCGACAACATTTCTTGTGTAGGGCAATACATTATTGTGTTCGGGAGCGGCACTCGTAAATTCAGGGCCGTTGTTGTACCACTCGGCACCACGAACTCCCTCGTATGTCATCAGGTGCGGATACGTACGCTGCCAGCCACGCGGCACCAAACACCCGTGAAAATATACCATGATATTAAACTGCACTGCATCCTCTAAAATATCGAGGTAGTAGTCGATCATATATTGTTTCTCGCTTAAAAAGAAATCAATCTTTACCCCATAAACTCCTAGTTTATTTAGTTTGGCAAATTCTTCCATCCGGTTTTCATGCGTTTTCATCCGGTCAACCGGAGTTGAAGTAATCCACTTAAACATGCTCGAATTATACCACATCAGCGGTTTAATGCCTAGCGAATGAATATAATCGAGCGCATCTTCCAAGTTGCCGCCGTTTCCCATTTGATCCCATTCCCAATCGAGCAAGGTATATGGCCAGCTCATTTCGGCAGCCAGATCGGCAAATTCGCAAACGGTTTTAAAATCTTTTGTGCCGTGGTTGTGCGACCAGTAATTCCACGATGCCACACCGGGTTTTATCCAATCGGTATTTTCAAGAACTGATGGTTTTGAAACATCGTCTACCAGCGTTGATTCTACCACATCGGCCAAACTCCCCATAACAATTACGCGCCAGGGCGATTTCCAGGGGAGGGTAATTTGTGGCAATGCTTCGCCTTCGCCTTCTCCGGGCTGAGGAAGTGTAACTTTATATTGTTCGGCAACACGGTTGTTGCTCAGTTTTGTAGCACAGTAGCTTCGATCCACATTAGCTTCATGAATGAGGTACCAGCAATCGGTTCCCGAAGTTTCGAAAAGTGCCGGATACGACCAGTTTTGCTGAATAGCAGCACTGTCGCTGTTGGCATAAAGTCGTTCATTTGAAAGATCGAATTCTTCCAACCAGCGTTTTGTTTTATTGCGAATTGAGTAGGCTGTTAACTCATCCTGAATGACAAAATCACCTTCTTTTTCAGGAAATTCGTAACGAAAAGTAACTCCATCGTTCCATGCCCGAACAACTAAATTCAGTTTCGATTTATTTTCGTTCTCAAAACAGAAGGAAACTTCGTTGGCAGTATTTTTTCGGTGCAAACGTTTTCCGTGTATGGCGGTATAATCTTCGTTGACTAATTTACCTGGTTCAACCTTTGTTAGAGTCAACTTTGAGAAATCCTGGTCGTTGCGAATTAATCCCAAATCGATTTCCGGGATAACAGGAGTAAAATTCTCATCAGCCCGGTAATCTACTTTTAAAAACCAAGCTGAAAAAGCACTGCTTTCCGACTGTGAGAGCTCGACTTTTATTTTCTGATTAGGAGATACAGCAACCATTTGTTGTGCAAAAGCAGCAACAGCAAATAATAGTAATAGTCCGGTCGTTAGAATTTTATTGGTTCGCATTATTGGTTAGATTATAAAAAAATATTTCTGCGATGAATATAAACAAGTCAATTCATCGCAGAAATTATATAAAAACAGATTATTGAGGTAGCGCGTCGTTGGCCGAAGTTGCATACAAGCCCAGTAAACAACCAGTAAAACCACCAGCTACATCCGTAGAAAGAATATCTCCCGATACAGTTCCTCCAAGGGTTTCAAAATCGGCTCCATCAACAGCATAAGCAAACTCATACTTATCTCCTTTTGCCGAAACCTGCAAACGCACCGGTTTGCTGATATCAATTTTAGTACTGGCAATTACTTTCGAATCCATTTCACGACGGAAACGTTGTTTAAAATTGCGTTGTAATACCAAAACATAATCCTCACCTTTTTTGGTAATTCCAAATACATAGTTCGCATTTTCGCTTTGTAGTGCTACAATTCCGGCTAAATCTTTTTCTGATTCAGGCTTATAATCCAGAGTAGCAGCATACGAAAAAGTGTTGTGCATTTGACGATAAAACAATGTTGAAGTTGGTTTTACCTCTTTTACATTCGCTTCAAAAGGATTGATTTTTACACCATCTTTTGCTTTTTCGATAAATGCTTCGCGTGGTCCGCGCAGGCCAATCCAACGCTTATCCAGATCTTTTGACGAAAAATCTTCTTCATAAGTAAAGTTACCATTCGGGAAAAAGCCGTCTTTACCTGTTTTATTCTCTACACCTTTTGGCATATCCAATTTGGGTTCCATCGGAACAAGTCCGTTAACAAACACCGGGAATTCTCCCGACCAGTCAACTGGTAAAATAAAGGTTTCGCGACCTGTATTTACGCGTTGCTCTTCGTTAGGGCGAACGGCAAGGAAAACACCGTACCATTGGCCATTTGGTCCTTCAACAACATCAGCATGACCTGCCCAATCTACTTTATTCTCTCTTTCTTTTGGAAAGTGACGTTGCGTTAAAATCGGGTTGCTTGGTGCCGGAATAAATGGTCCGGTTGGGCTGTCGCTTTTGAAGATAACTTCGCTGTGCCAGCCGCCTGTTCCACCTTCGGCGCACATCAGGTAATATTTTCCATCTTTTTTGTAAAGGTGTGGCGCCTCAATCCAGATTGGTTTTTTGGTCAAATCAACACCACCGTTTACAATTATTTTGTCGGTTCCTTCAATAACCTGGTCTTTTTCAACATCGTATTCCCAGACCTTGATTACACGGTGTCCGTTGTACAATTCTTTTCCGGGAACGGGCGCATCGTTATGCACGATATATGCTTTTCCATCTTCATCGAAAAAGATCGATGGATCGATACCACCGAAAGCCAGCTTAATCGGATCGCCCCATCCTTTTTTAGGGTCTTTTGTTTTCACGATAATGTTATTCAAACCACCGGTAAAAGCGGTAGTAATCATATAAAAAGTATCGTTATACGGGTTGTAAGTAATTCCCGGAGCATAAACACCTGCACTAATGCCACAATCGTGAGTGTCGAATGTTTCGGGATTATCAAGTACCCCTCCCAGATCGGTCCAGTTTACCAAATCTTTTGAATGAAAAATGGGAACTCCCGGAAACATGGCAAATGACGAACAAACCAAATAATAATCATCGCCTTTGCGGGTTATTGCCGGATCAGGATAACAGCCTTGCAAAATCGGGCTGTAAAACTCATTCTCTTCCAGCGGGTAATTTTTGTACACATCATCATCGCCCTGGTATACAAAATTGGAGAACACAGGGGCATTTGTACTTTTACCTTTCTTTATGGGCTGAGCACCACTTGCAAAAAAAGTAAACAACATGGCTAAAACAGTTAGCTGAGAAGTTACACTTGGTCTAAAAATTCTTTTCTTCATTCTAATTGATCAATTTATTCTACTATTATTTCGTTTGATTTTTGTGCTGCACATTGATTTTGCTACTTAAAAAGTAACTGGGCAAAATTGTATAAGCTATCCTTCCATACCTTAAAGTCATGTTGACCTTCCGGAATCACATAGTAATAATGGGCAATATTGTTTTCGGTCAGGTAATCATGTGTTCGCTTACTAAAACTGATCAGCCCGTCTTTATCGCCACATGAAATGAATAATAATTTGAGTTTCTCTTTAGCTACTTCTGGATTCGGGATCAGCTCTTGCGGTTGTTTGGTATTGGGTGCCGAAGAAAATCCGCCCACCCAGGCAAACACATCCAGGTTTCCGAGGCCAAAATTCAGCGACTGTCCGCCTCCCATCGATAAACCTGCAATGGCGCGGTGTTCACGATCAGCAATAACAGGGTATTTATTTTCTATGAATGGAATCAAATCTTTTAAAAGATCATTTTCAAAATTGGCAAATGCTTCCACTTTGTCGGCACCGTAAATATTGCCTGTGGCGCGGTCATCTTTCATTGCGCGGCCGTTTGGCAGCACCACAATCATTGGCTCCACTTTTCCTTCTGCATACAGGTTATCTAATATAATCTCGGGATGGCCACCGTTCAGCCATTCAAATTCGTCGCCGCCAATTCCGTGCAAAAGATAAAGAACCGGGTAGTTTTTTTCGGCAGAATAGCCGGGAGGCGTATAGGCAAGTGTGGTTCGTTCTGTACCTACAGTAGAAGAATTGTAGTTTAGGGTGTCGATTTTTCCATGAGAAATATCTGCCCTTATTTGGTCAAATTCACTATCAACCCCAAAGTTTCTCTGTTGTGCATTTGATTGCGATAAAACACAAGTCCAAATGCATAATAAGATCACAAATTGTTTCATTCATTTAAGTTTAAATTGATTTATATAATTCTCCGGGTTGAATTTAGAGAATGAATGAAAACTTCATTGTAACTTTCAGATATAGGATTTTCAAATCTGGACACAGTGTATCAGAGAATCGATAAAAAGACCAAAATAATACCTTGCCATAAAGAGATATTGCGGCAGTTGTAGTATTTATCCTTGTTCATTTTTGTAGAATTACCATATGCAGGCATGTATAAATAAAACCCTCATGCATTTACTGAAATAACGAACAAACATGAAATCTTTGTGTAGTTAGATTTCCACTTCAATCTATCCCACTTTATACATTTAAAGGAATAATTCAAACAGGGTTATTTTTAGTATTGGAGCTCTAATCGGTTGTTGAGTTTTTCTGACTTCCTGAAAAAAACGAAAAGCGCCACACAAAAACCATGTGGCGCTTTATTGTCTAACTACCAAACTAAACTATATTGCTTTCTCCGGTTAATTTTGCCAACCTCTGTACAGTCCTTCTCCTGACAGACTGTATCCCTCATTTTGTTCCAGCATGCCTTCGGAAAGATCAATCTGACTTTGGGGAATTGGGAAGAAACCTTTTGTTGCATCGTAGCGCGAGCTATATCCGTCGGAATGTAAAGCTGAATGTGTAGCTGGAGCTCCAAAGTTATAAACCGCTACTCCTACCTGCGATTCAAGGGCAGCTTTGGTGTAACTGTCGCCCCAGCGCCTCATATCGTTCCATCTTAGGCCTTCAAATGCCAATTCGTGCTGTCTTTCTTTCTGAATATTCTCCAATGAATAGGAAACAGGAGGCAAACCAACACGATCTCTTACTTCATTCATATATGTTGCATCTTCTTTCAGCTCAGACAACATGAGAAGTACATCGGCATAACGAATATAGATCAAGTCATCGGTATGAGAAAGCTGATTGTTGTCAGATGTTAGATACATAACTACACCATAATCATTTTTCAAATTACCGTCCTTCCCTCTGGCTGTAACTCCGTTATATTTTTTGCCCCAGTAATTACTTTCCAGAACAAAGTCCCACTGTCCTCTTTGATAACCTAATGGAACAACTTCTTTCTCAATATCCATTACAGAGGCCCAAAGTCTTACATCGTTGGGTTCGTCTGCCTTCCATTGATCAACCAACGACGCAGGAACAGAGTTGCCTTGTCCCCAGCCACCAGCAAATGGATAGGTATTTTCTAGATTCTGTAGCCCTCTTAAAGCATAAAACAATTCATAGGTATTAGAGTAACCTCTGTCAATATCCCATCCGGCAAAATTTGAGAACTGAAGAACAAAAACTGATTCCGGACTTCTGGCGCCTTCGTCACTTGCATAAGTAAGACTCTTACCTGTTTCAGCCATGTAATCCTGAATGTATCCATAATCACCTATAGACAATGAATTGGTATAAGGCCAAAGTTCATGAAAATCACCTACTAAATAATGACCGCTTTTTGTATAGCATTCTTCCAGCCATGTAATAACGTTTTGTTTTGAAACGCTTCCCCCTTCTGGTAATGCAATCTCATTTTTGTTATAGAAACCGGTATAAAAAAGGAATATCCGGGCCATTAAAGCTTCCGCTGCCCATTTGGTTACTCTTCCCTGCTGGGTTTGGTCGTAGGATACGCTCGGAAGCATTTCAATGGCATTTTTCAGGTCAGAAGCAATTTGTCCGTAAATTTCATCAACTGAAGCTGCGGGTAAATTCACTCTTTCAGTAGTAATTTTCAGTGGAACTTCGTTGAAAACCGAATTTAGCTGGTAATAGTACCAGGCACGTAAAAACATTGCTTCTCCGGTAAACTGAGCCTTTTTTTCAGGACTAACAATCTCATCGTCGAGCAACGGCATATTCTCTATCGCAAAATTAGACCTGTGTATTCCCTGATACAGAACACTCCAGGAATGTAACAACATTTCATTTTCGGAGAACTGAAAAGTTTCATAGGCCTGAGCCTGAATATCGTTCATTCCGCCACCACCAAGCTTTTCGTCGCTTGCAACTTCCCAAATGAAAAATGGACTTCGGTCAACCTGACTCTGCAAATTGTTCATTATCGTGTAAATTCCAGCCATCATTTGTTCAGCATCGTCTGCTGTTTGAGGAAAGTTGTCTGAGGTTTTATCGGTAAGCGGATCCATGGTCAGAAAATCTTCGCACCCCCATAGCAATATAACTGCAACCAAATAATATATTATTTTTTTCATAACATTTCTCATTTAATAGTTTTTAAAATTTAAGATTTACACCAATCATATATGAACGTGGTGAAGGATAAAAACCTAAATCAATACCTGATACAAATGGCTGCTCATTGCCATAACCTACTTCAGGATCCATGCCTGAGTAATCGGTAAATGTAAACAGGTTATGTGCGGTAACATATAAACGTGCCTGTCCTAGAGGTATGTTTGGCATCAATCTTTTGAAATCATATCCCAGCGTTACGTTTTGGATTTTAACAAAGTCTCCATCTTCAATATAAATTTCCGAGATATTGATTCTGTTCGTAGTATTACCGGGAGTTAAGCGTGGCAGAAGATTAGAAGTTCCTTCACCTGTCCACCGGCCTAAAATACGATCGGTGTAATTATGAAATTCGTTATCAGCAAATGAGCGGTACGATTTTAAAATCTGATGCCCGAATGCACCTTTTGCTGTAACGGCAAAATCAAACCCTTTGTATTCAAAGTTGAGTCCAAATCCTATTCTAAAATCAGGATGAGGGTTGCCAATCATTGTTTTATCATCGGGAGTTACATTATCATCACCATTGGTATCTAAGAAAATCACATCACCAGGTTCTGGATTTGTTTGCAGAAAACCACGTGTCCAGTTATCAATTTCTGCCTGGTTTTGAAATACTCCGGCTGTTTTGTAACCGTAAAAATAACCTACAGGAAATCCGGTTTCAACACGCCACACTGGATCTGTTCCCTGTGAAATTATGCTTCCGTCACTATTTATAAATCCACTTGCATTACCCAGTCGGGTAACTTCATTTTTATTTTTGGCGATGTTAAAATGTGCACCGTAGCTAAATTCTCCAACGCGATCGTTCCATCGCAAAGAAAACTCGACTCCTTTGTTCTCAATATCCCCGCCATTATAATAAGGAGCCTGTGCCCCAAAAATTGCAGGCTGCGGTTGACGAACTAACCAGTCTTTCGTTGTTTTTTTGTAATAGTCAGCAACCAGTTGAAGTCGTGAATTCAGGAAATTTGCATCCACACCAATATTCAACTGCTCCGAAGTTTCCCAACTAACATCTGGATTAGGTAATATTCCTGGATATCCTCCCAACTGCATCATGTCTCTGTTGTTACCAAAGCGGTAATTGTTGTATTTATCGAATTTAATGAGTGCCAAATACTGGAATGGGTCGATTTCTGAGTTACCGTTCTGCCCCCAACTTACTCTCAACTTCAGAAAATCTACAACACCATTATTTTGCATAAAATCTTCCTCTGTCATTACCCAACCTGCTGAAACAGATGGAAAGTAACCCGTTTGATTTCCTATTGCAAAATTAGAAGAACCATCAACTCTCATTACCAGCGTCAACAAATACTTTTCAGCATAGTCGTAATTAATCCTGCCAAAGAAAGAAGCAAGCTGACCTCTGGCAAGCGGACCGCCCGAAATACTAGTAACACCGGTAGTTAATCCATCGGTATTATCCAGGTAAGCATGCTCAAATCCAAGAAATGTTGGATTAGCGTTTGTTACATTCATATCTGTTCCAAGACCCCATTGTTCCACAGACTGGCCTACAAGAACATCTAAGTTATGATCGCCAGATTTAAACCTGTAATTCAAGGTATTATCAAAAGTCCAGCTGTGCCCGTTTCCTGAAGACTGCGCGATGCGTCCGGGAGTTAAGGACACGTCTCCTGCCAGGTCGTAAGCCGGCTGATAACTGCGATAACTATTCCCGTTATACCGGTATCCAAAACTGCTTCTGAATATTAAGTTTCTTATCGGCTGAATTTCCAAATATGCATTGCTGTTGATGTTATAGTTTCGGGATTCATTCATTCCCCTGTTCAGATGCATCTGCGCAATGGGATTATAGATTCTTGATGATAAATCAGCCAAACCTGAAGCATCCAAATCGTCAGCGGCATAATATTCTCCCTCACTGTTATAAACTGGAACCAGTGGGTTTCCTGCCAACAAGTTACGTACATCATTGTAATACATTCCGCCAATGGCAATACCGCCTTTTTTGCTGTAACTGTAATTTAAGGTTTGACCTATTTTTATTATATCAAGATCATTTTTCTTGTAAATTACATGGTCGCTGTTTAACCTCACAGTGTATCTTTCGTAGTTAGGTTCAACCGGCTTGCCCAAAACACCTTCCTGAGAAGCATAAGAGAAACCCATTGAAAAAACAGATTGCCCGGAACCACCGCCTATATTTATCGCGTGGTTCTGTATTGGTGCATTTTTATTGTATGCCTCTTCTAACCAGTTGGTACCATTCCATTCCCCACTTTGTATTTTCTGATACAAATCGGGAATTTTTTCTGAAAAGTCGATCGCACTTCTATCGCTACCAGTTGTTCTTTCTTCATTATAAATTTCCATAAACTGCTTCGCATTGAGTGGCTTTTCCATATTCTCTATTTGCTGAATCCCATAATAACCGTCATAGGTTACTTGTATATCGCCTCTGCGCCCCTGCTTGGTAGTAACCAGAATTACACCATTGGCAGCGCGAGAACCGTAAATTGCAGCCGAGGCAGCATCTTTAAGAATATCAATCGACTCAATATCAGCAGGACTCAGATTATTTATATCTCCACCTGCAACTCCATCAATTACATATAATGGCTGAGAATGACCAATTGTACCCAACCCACGAATATTTACTTTAAATCCTTCTCCAGGCATACCGGAATTCTGGACAATATTAACCCCGGGAGCCTGACTTTGAATGGCTTCAAGCGCTTCACTTGTACTTTGCTGAATGAGATCATCGGAACCAACATTGATATTGGCACCTGTGGTTAACTTTTTCTTTTGGACCCCATAACCAATGGCTACTACTTCATCGATACCAATTGCTTCTTCTTCCATAGTAACATTAATCATGCTTTGCCCGTCAACTAAAATTTCCTGGGTTTTCATTCCAATAAAAGAAAATACGAGTGTAGCATCACTCGGAACTTCTGAAAAAGAGAAACTTCCATTGGTACTTGAAATTGTTCCCTGTGTGCTGCCTTTTACAACAATGGTAACACCTGGAACCGGATCTCCATTTTCATTAGTTACAGTACCTTGAACTGAGATCGTCTGTCCTAAACTCAGAAGTGACAATAGCATTACAGGCAGCATAAAGAGCGCAACCTTTACTAACTTGATTTTTTTCATAAGTTTTTGTTTTAATTTGAATTAGTAATCGTTTTAGTTAAATGCAGTAATATTTTGTCTTACTGCTTCTTAATTTTTAAGAACTAGTTTTAATGAAGTTTACATAAATTATTATATTTTGAGGTTATTGATTTCATAAGCTGTTTTTCTTTAACCATTAAGAACATCGCTTAAAAGGAACATCCTGTTCTATTTTAATCGACTATTTTTTATTGAAATAGCCTGAACAATATTTTAAATTAGTAGCCGGATATCTGTGTTGTAGGTTTAATGCTTTTGTCATAAGTATTCGTTTTATCGATTTGATGAAATTGACCAAGCGTTATCGTTTTGTAATATCAAACGATAGAAAATAAGTAGTTTCGGGAATATTTGAGAAATGAAAACTCGCGTATTTGAATCTGAGAAACGTCTAACTTTAAACCATACTCGTTTAAAAGTAATCCTTAAAGATTGTTCCGTAACGGACCACGAATCAACAGCAATGAATGTAAAAGAATTGATTTTACGTTTCATTTAGTTTTAGCTAGGTTTTACTAATTGTCAAAAGTACAAACTAAGCTATTGTCGGATATTTAATTTAGGATATTCTATTTATAAAAATAGGTAAAATTCAAATCGCGATATCTCAAATCATTCATTCCAAGTTTTTTCTAGTATCCAGGCATACATTAGTCTTTGTGGGATAAAGCATCGAAAAATGTTTGTTTAAACAGTAATACAACATGTAATTGTTACCTAATTAATATTTGATTAAACGAAACGACTTATTTAAGAAAACTATAACTTCTTATAATTTCGATTTTATGAAGACAATAAACTCCTTGACATTGTATCAAACCATCAACCTAAAAACTATGACTAAACGATAAATCCTATTTTGTTTTCTTGTATTTCTCAATACCAACAACCTAAAAGCGTAGGAATTTAAACTAACCTAATCCGGTTATTTTTAGAACCATGGTGTTTTAGCCCGGAATACATTTATCAACTGGTTGGCACCGAAGATATTTCCGATATATCAGAAGGAATTACGATTAAGAAACTGCCTTAAGAAACAACGATCTTCTTTAGCCTACGTATACAGAATCCCGAGAAGACCAGTAAATTAAAGGTTAAGCTAATGCCGCATTCTTATAGTGTATTCAAAAGATAGTGCAATATATCCGAGCTTATTCTTACGCTATATAAACACTATTCAAAATTGCTTTCTGAACAACTGATTCTACGGTACTCGTTTCAATTTCGCCTTCATTATACCGAAGACAAAGATCCAGTTTACGATTTATGGTAATTACATCAACAGTCAGCAAGTTGGTCAAAGATACAGACCCGATGAATTGTACATTAATCTCTCTATAGTCATTAAAATCGTGCCGCCCCAGGTTTGAAACCCCAATACCTTTGTTTTCTAAATGTTCACCGAGCAACTCCGCCATTTTTTTTGATACCGGATGCTCAAAATCACCATAAGCTGCATACAGTACTGATTCAATTAAATCATTATCAAATTCGTTCAGAAAGTGTACCACTAAATGTTTGCTCTTTTTATTTTGTAATTTCTCGCGACATATTTGTGCAATTGATTTTGCGTTTGATACAAAATCATCCTCCGGCTTATAACTTATCGTTTCAGAAATTCCGCTTACATAATTACTATTGTTAATTTCGACACAATACTTTAAGAAAGGATGCTTTAAGAAAACTCCTTGAAAAGCTTCTTCAATTATAGTTTATCAAACGTACCTTCAAGCAGGATTCGGAAACAAACATGAATATTAGGAGAATTTGAGTGCATACGCTTGTATTGGTTTCAGAATCTTTTCATACTACGAATTTTTACATGCGTGTTTAACCGGTAAAACACTCTGAATCTAATCCGTAATGAATTGATGGGATGATTTCATGCAGCTAAAACCGGTAAACAAAAGTAAATGAGCCTCCTGACGTATCAAATGAAGGAATAAATGTTACATCCTCCATTTTTTTGCAGGGGTTCCAGTTTTTTAAGGGTTCCCAGGAATAAACCAATCGGGTAATCAAAATTCCTAATCCGGCACCAGCCAGCACATCCGAAACCCAATGTTTGTTGTTTATTACCCGAAGCGAGCCAACCATTGATGTCAAAATATAACCACTGGAAGCAAATCCAGGAGCCGTGTCACGAAACTCTTCGTACAAAACCGTTGCATTGGCAAACGAAAACGAAGAATGACCGGATGGAAACGCATAACTTGCTCCATTGGGGCGCTCTTTATTAATCGCAAACTTTGCGCCGTGTGTCAATGCAGCAGTAATCACGTTTGAAATAATTAAATATTTAGTCTGGTCAAACCAATGGTTTTTAGCTTTAACTCCTAAAGCATCGGCAATATATAGTTCTGCAATTGGAACATACTGCATAAGGTCGTCTATCGGAATGGCATAATCAATTACTCCCTCACCATCGCGAAGTTTCTTTTTTATGTTCTTTTCAAAACGACTTCCACTGATAACTACTCCGGCTGTAATTAGCGAAAGGGGCAATACACTCCGACGAACAACTTCTTTTTTTACAAATGGATTGATTTTTAACGAATCCGTTTTCTCTTTTGCCAGAACTTGTGTATGTATTAATACCGTGAAAAGAATTATTGATCTAATTTTTTTCATAAAAGGCATTTGTTACTGTATCCAGTATAAAGATAAATTCAAACCAAATATTGTCGCTTTTTGGCATACTCATTTTCATACTGAACGAGCTTTGGGATTTTATTCATCTCTACTTTCGATTTAAAGTATAAACCAACAAAAAAGTAATTCCCTGGTTGCAAAGCCTTGCTTTTCCTTCACTATTGCCGTGTTCGTCAATAAACGTTAAATCTTTTATGGTTGAAACAAAACCCCTGTTATACCTTAATTCAAACGCCAAGTTATCGATGAATTGATAAGAAACTCCGGCAATAACTCCAAAATCAAATTTGCTGTCATAAGCCGATTTTACATCAGTAGAATTATCACCGTCTTTTGCTTTGGCAGCTATGCGGTATGAAGCTTCAGGTCCGAACAAGATTGAAAATTTGTCAACCGGCGAAAATTCAAAAGCAACAGGTAGAACCAGGTAACTAAGGTTAATTCGAGAACTAGGATAATTAGTAGATTTCAATTCGGTCCCCCGCAGGGCATATCCAGGTTCGAGCCTAAGCCACAATCGGTCTTTTAGCTGAGATTTATATATTGCATTAAACTGCATTCCAACTTTGAAATCGGTGCTGCCATCCGGAACATTGTTTAACGCCAGATTGGTATAATTTACCCCTGCTCCAAATCCAAAGCTTGAATTTTGTGCATAGCCCTGAAAGGTGACTAAAACCAATAGAAAGAAAAATACTATTCTTTTCATAATATACATTTAATTGTTTTATTCAAACGTTATCTGAAACGCAATATTGCAGTATTCGATTTGTTATTTTTTCAAAACCTTTAACATTTCGTTACGCGTGTTATCTGAGATTTGTAGCATGTAAATACCGGCAGGATAGCCCCCAAAATCAATTGTAGTTTTGCTCCGTTTTATCGGGCTTATCATTAGCAAGTTACCTGTAATATTGTAAACCTGAATACGCGTATCATTTTGAAAATTTGCGTAATCTATTTGTATTCGATTATTAAATGGGTTAGGATATACTTTAACTTGATCATTACGGCTCATTGCATCTTCAACCGAAGTTGGCGTGTCGTATACCAACTTTAAATCATCTACCACTGCATATCCATTCGGATCGTTTGTGAAGACATCGCCAGTAGGCAGTGTTTTAGTACACGAATGGTTCATGAGAGCACTAAACATTATAACAAAGTAATCGATATCAATAGCTTCAAAATCGCTAAGATCAATTTCAAAATCCTGAAAAGATTCGGTAATTGGGGCAACAAAACTATTGGCCGAACTGTGCACTGTCCCTGAAAGGAGCTCTCCAAGAGTTAAGGTATCTGCACTATTTACCGCATAGGCGTAGATTGTAAATTCGTCGCAACCAGTGTTCGAGAATTTGTAACGTCCCTTCAGACTCTTGGGTACTTCATCACATCGAAACCGAATAAATCCGTTTGCTGATGGTCCACTTCCATTTAGTTTTAGGGCGTATCCATTGGCATCGTCATCTTCGTACCTGTAAAAGTACCCCTGGCTATTATAAAACCTCCCAGCTACGTTCTGCATGTTTTCGTGCCACCATCCATTACCTACCGCGTTATAAAGACCTGCCTCTGTACCATCTGCCAATACGGGCATGTAAAAGTCTCCTCCTCCTGATATACCCTCCGGGTAAAGTGTCCAGCTTTCAAAGTCGCCATTTGGCACCTGAGTTTGGGCAATTGCAAAAGAACTGACGAATGCGAGGAGGATAAAAAGTGTTCTGAATTTCATTGTTATTCAGTTTGTAAGGGTTAGTTTTTATTTTCTAAACGTTTAAATCCCAATAAAATCAGTCCAAAGCATAGTGCTAATCCCAATACCGCAGGAATGATAATTGATTTTCCTGATTCGCCGGCACTTTGAATGCTCCAAAATATTTTTCCGGTTGCCATTAGTATTACAACCGCGAGCCCCATCCACAAACTTCTCTTCCAGAAAGCCAAAGCCAACAGGAAGAAAGAAAATGGTACCGTTAGAGCCAACAATACATCGCGGGTATCCCAGGATTTGGTAAGCCACTCTTTTTCGTATTGCAAAAAGCCAACTACCTTCTCGTTAACAACTTCGGGCTTACTGAACCAAAACATGCTGGTGAATAGTGTAAAAACAGTTACGATTACACCAGTCCAGCTACGTTTATAGGCAAAGTAGCAAAACGGGATTAAAAACAGCGGCCGAATGTACCAACTCAACTGATTGTGATGACGCTCGAAAACCCATTCGAAAAACGGCTGGCTGTTCATAGCCAGTATGATGAAAATAATCGTTAAACCAGCGAAAATAGCAGCAATTGTTTTATCGTATTTCATGTTTTGGCTTTTAATTTATTATTTGATGTACTGCATCGACAAGTTCATCAACGCTTCTATGTTCTCCTTTTCCCGGCTGTATGCCGAAGATTGAACTTCCTGCTTTTTCTCGTTGAAATATTTCCCGGTAACATGGCTTAATTCAGGAGCAGTTGCCAGCCACGTATAAGTTTGCGCCATTTCTTCGGGCGAAAGTGCCGATTTGCTTTTCAGCTTATAAACCCATTTCATAAAGGCTGAAATATCGGGGTATCGACTAACATCCACTTTAACGTTGGTTACACGGATACAATTGGCGGTAACCGTTGTATTCTTTAACTGGTCGGCTAGCCAGTAAGTGTACATTATTTGAGCAAGCTTCGATTGATAATAAGCTTTGGGCACACTAAACTTTCGGAAGTTAAATTCGGGGTCTTTCAAATCTACCGTCAAATTGGGATGCATCAGCAATCCTTTAGAAGCGATGGTGATAATTCGGCCCTGTTCGCTCTCTTTTAGTAAATCGAGCGTTAAATTAGTGAGTAAAACCGGCCCGATATGATTGGTCGCCCAAATGGTTTCGATGCCGTCAACCGATTTAGTAGCCTCTTTACGTGCAATGTCAAAATCGGCTGCATTATGAATCAGCACATCTAAATGATTTAATCTTTCTTTTAGCTCACAGGCTGCATCCTTAATTGATTTCTTTGATGACAAATCTATTTCCAGTAACTCAACCGCATCAGATTCCGACTGCATTTTTACATCGTTCAATGCACTCAATCCTCTTTCCCGGTTTCGCGCACCAACAAAAACCCGGAATCCTGCTTTTGCCAACTGAATAGCTGCTTGTTTTCCGATTCCGGAATTTGCCCCGGTAATTAAACTTGTTTTGTTTTCCATTTCGATTCTTGTTTACAAGAGACTAAAATCATCAAAATAAAATGCATCGTTTCGTTGTAAAAATAAGTCATACCAAAATAGTTGAATTGTAAATTTTAAACGCCAACAAATTATATGCATCGGGGAAGGACTGTTTAAGCCGTGTTCGTAACCATTCATCTTTCAATAAATACAAGTCAGGTGCACAATACTACAGGTTAAAAGATTTTACGGTTCAGTAAAAATAAAGCCATCTTTTTCCGTTAAATAATTATTTACTTTGAAACTGAATTACAGAAAGGATGAAAGAACTTTCAACTGAAATAGAAACCCAAAATTTGTCATTTCGAAACTACAAATCAGAGCAGTTTACGAGTTGTATAGAATCATTCTGGTTTGTTGAAACGTTTGCTGAAGAAGTAAATATTGTTATTCCGCCTAATCAATTTATCGACTGGATTTTCTTACTAAATGATAAAGGGTATTTTCATAATGGAAATTTTATAACAGAAAGCCGGTTGGAAGGAATTATGCTTAAACCTGTTTACCTGAGGCTTCCACCCGGCATAAAAGCCCTGGGAGTACGTTTATACGGCAACGGGCTTTACCCTTTTGTACCACTAAATGGGAAAGACTTAATCAATAAAAATATTGCCTATACAAATTCTGCCCACGAGAAACTAATTGAGGAAATAAAAACAGCTTCAGGCGATGAAGCTATAATTAAAGCCACCTATCAACTTCTGAATCATACCTACTGTGCGAAACGGGAAAAAGAAACCAAACTAGTGAAGGAATTTTATTCGTTTTTGAAAGCAAATGAAGACTTATCTGACATTCAAACCTTTTGCAGCCTAACTAAAACCAACTATACTACACTAAACCGAAATTTCAACAAAATACTAGGAATTACTGCCAAAAAATTCGAACGACTGATTAAGTTCAGAAAAGCGGTTAAAGCACTAATAAATTCGCCGGAACGACTCACTGATGTTGTTGTTGATTCAGGGTATTTCGACCAATCGCATTTTATTAAAGAGTTTAAGCATTATATGGGTATGTCGCCCTCGGAATACCTGAACTTGTTAAGATCGACATCGGGACATGCAACAATAACACAAATAGACTTATCTGTAATATAGAATTCAACCAAATGAGCAGCTTCTCAATTATCCTCCCATCCATTTCTTAAAATCTTTTACCCGCTCGCGGCTCACAACAACTTCTTCAGCAGAATTTGGCTGTAACACTAATTTTAGCCGACTGTTAAACCAGGCCGAGACTTTTACAATACACGAGTGGCTAACAATACAATTCCGGTTAACCCGAAAAAAATCATCGGGATTTAATGCCTGGTTTAATTCATTTAAAGTCTGGTCGAGCGGATAACGTTTATTATCTTCAGTAAAAGCGAAACTCAGCCCATCTTCCGATTGAAAATAGGCAACATTGGAAACATTCAAACTTTTATACATGTCTCCGGCCCGCACCAGCAAACGTTTTTTCCATGTTGTTTCTTTATTTGCCATTAACAACTTCATCATGCTTACCTCGTTTGCCCGAAATATGCTTCCGTATTTTTCAAACTTTTCCATTACCCGTTTAATATCCGTTTTATCGTATGGTTTTACCAGGTAATCGATGCTGTTTAACTCAAATGCCCTAAGTGCATATTGCTGATAAGCCGTGGTGAAAACAATGGGAGCCTCTGTCTTAATTTGCTGATAAATCTCGAAGCATTGCCCATCGTTTAGCTCAATGTCCTGAAAAATCAGATCGGGCTGGCGGTGAGCAGAAAACCAATCAACAGCTGATTTTACCGAATCCAGCACATCCAGTATTTCAATATCATTTTGGTAATTCTTAAGCAAGCTAATTAATCGGTTAGCTGTATGTTTTTCATCTTCAATGATTAAAATTTTCATAAGCTGATTTTTTTAGAATTGGAAGGCTAACACAAAAGTCTGACTGGGTTTCGGTTATCTCTGTTTTATGTCCTGAAATTAATTCATAGCGCCTTTCTATATTTTTCAAGCCAATTTTAGTAGAATCCTCCCCGATATTTCGCTTATCAATATTGTTTGAAACCAGAATTCTATCGTTGTTCAGAAGGATTTGTATTCTGAGTGGATGAGTAGCTGAAAACTTATTGTGTTTAACCGCATTTTCCAGCAACATTTGTATTGTTGCCGGAGGGACGTAAATCTCGTCGGGAGAAAGCCCGTTTAACTCTGTACTTAATTGTAAGGCATTGCCAAAACGTGTTTTTAACAGGAAAAAATAATCTTCAACAACCTGCAACTCCTCACTTAGAGGCACCAGCGAAAACTCGTTCTTTTCAATAAGGTAACGTAAGGTTTTTGATAGCCTTATTATGAACTTATCGGCCAAATCAACGTCTTCGTGAATAATGGATGAAAGCACGCTTAAACTGTTAAATAAGAAATGTGGTTCAATTTGATGTTTCAGCGACTGGAATTGCGCCAACAGGTTTTCTTTTTTCAACTGCTCCGATCGCAATTCTGCTTCTTTTATCTCCAATTTGTTCTGAATGTACTCATTCGACAAATAAATAAGCAGGTATATTACCAATATGCCAAATATAAACTCAGGATTAAAATCAGAGATATTTTCCCAGGGCTTTTCGTTTGCAAATAAATGAATGTCGCTGTATTTATAAACGATGTTGGATATAAATGCCACCAATGCCCCGAATAGAATAAATACAAGTAGTTTATACAACGATTTAAAATGAACGAGTTTATGATACAGAAATTCGCTTCCGTACCACGCAAGCATCCATAGAAAAATAAAAGTCCAGCCAATTACCTGCCCGCGTATGGTTACATCCAAAAAATTACCAAAAGAATAATCAAACCCTTTGATTACAAGCTGAATGCTGTATACCACCAGAAAGCGAAGAATAAAACGCCATGTTTGGTTACTTGTTTCCATTGCTGATGTATTTATTTTCGACAAACCATTTATATGTTTTGTGCAATGCTTGCTCTGTGTTGCTATCTTTCATCTTCAACTCTTTTTTTGCTTTTTGGTTTGAAAAATAGTTGTTAAGGCTTAACAACCTCCAATTAGTCCGATTTAAGATAATCTCGGTATTAAAAAGCCACTGAACAAGGTCGCAACCTAATGCAACAGGTTTAATCACCCAATGGGGTAACTTAATTAAAATTACCTTTGGATTATAATTTTGCTTTACAATCGTAAAAAACGCTTTGTAGCTTAGGTTTTCTCCTGCGATTAAATAACACTCGCCGTTTCTGGCATACTCCAAAGCATTAATGGTTGCCCGGGCTGCATATTCGGCATCTACAAAACTTTTCCCTCCCGGCGGGTAAAAAATAATCCGATTTTTAATTCCGTGAAGCAGCAATTGCCCACTCGATATTTTTGCATCGCCCGGGCCAATAAGAAAAGTTGGCGCCAATACCACTACCGGAAGCTTGTTGGCTCGAAACTCTTTTAGCAAAAATTCCTGGGCAAGAAACTTGCTGTACGCATAGCCCGATTTTTTTAGCCAGGGCATAAAGCCAGAAGACTCAGTTCCCGGATGCTGGATGCTTCCCTTGGTAAAACAATTAGCTGTACTAATGTAAATGAATCTTTTAACCGAATATTTTTTGCACAAAGCTGCCAGCACTTTCACTGGTTCTGTATTTACAGCAAGATAATCTATTAATTCTCCATTTTGCCCTGTTTTTGCTGCACAATGAATAACGTAGTTACACCCCTTTACTGCCTTCTCCAAATCGGCATAATTCTGAAGTTCGCCCTCTACGATATCATATTTCAGTCCACGCAATGCCTGACAATTGCATCCCCGGCGCAAAAGCAAAAGCGGAGCATATCCTCTGTTTACGAGCTCCCGAACGATATTCGAGCCTAATAGTCCGTTTCCTCCGGTAACCAAAACTTTTTTCGAATCAGGCATAAAGCGGATATTTCTGATTTAATTCTTTGCGTAACGAATGCCTAAAAATAATCAACTGTAGCCATACCGGGCAAAATTTCAGATAAACGTAACTAATTTTATTCATTAAGCCGGGGATAATCAAGGTATCTCGTTTTAGCAATTGACGAATGCAAATAGCAGCCGTTTTTTCGGGCGACAGAATGGTGGATTTGATTAATTTGTTGTGACTGTTAATGCGTTTCGACACATCGCTATTTGTTGCCATTCCTCCCGGATGAGCAACACTTACAGTAATTCCACTCCCTATAAGTTCGGTTTGTAAACCTCGCGAAAAAGAATAAACAAATGACTTTGAGGCCGGGTAAACTGTTTTGTAGGGCATTGGGCAAAAAGCAGCCATGCTGGCAATATTCAAAATATAAGCCTCCTTATTCTTTCGGATATTAGGCAACAAACGATGTGTAAGCATAACCATGGCGCGGATGTTAAGCAAGATTATCTGGTCTAAATAATTAGATGATATTTTCTGAAATTCATTGCTCCCTCCAACTCCGGCATTATTAATGAGCATGTTTACATTAAATTTTTCGTTGATAACTTCAGTGAGCCATTCCAGTTCGGTAGAATTTATCAAATTAACTTCAAACACCTCTACATCAACACTGTATTTATCTTTTATCTCTGTAGCCATTTCGTTTAGTCTTTCGTTGGGTAGTGCAATCAATAGCAGGTTAAATCCCCTTTTGGCACATTCAATACTAAGTGCTTTTCCCAAGCCCATACTGGCTCCTGTTATTACCGTGTATCGACTGATTTTCATTCTATACGTTTTTATGATTATTCAGATAAACTTTAATTCCCTGATAAGCAGCCAGGGCGGCAACGGTTCCTGTAATTATTCCTCCAAGCGTTAATGCTGTAAAAACATCAAGCCCGGCAGAAAAAATATTTTGGATGAAGCTAAGGCCAATCTTTTCGGGCAATTGATAATTACTTTGAATGCCCAACAGTTTCTTGCCCAACCAGTAGTTAAAAGCAAACACAAAAGCACCGGTTACAATGTTGGTATTAAAGACCGCAATACATGCCGATTTTTTATTTATCCGAAAAAGCGTTGCAATGCCGAGCGAAACCAGCATTTGAAACCCGGGAATGGGCATCATCCCAATAAACGATCCCAGGGCAAAACCTTTTGCAATAGATTGAGGATTGTCTTCAATCTGTACTATTTTTCGAAAACCCGATAGTAGTCCCCTTCTTAGCTTTTTCATTTTCTGACAGTTTTATAAATTCTTCAAGCGACCTTATTAATACTCGTTGTGTAATTGGGTCTTGCATAAAGCGTGGGACCAATGGTTTGGTATATGAAACGGAATAAAACTGTATTTGAGTTATTCCATTCTGCGTTTCCTTTAGTATCCATTTCCCGGAATAGTTTTGTTGGCGGTTAACTCCCGAAATCCGTTCTAAATAGTCTGGCAGAGCGGTTATTGTAATCTTCACTTCGGATGATTCATTCACAATTTCGTAACGCGTAATTAAATCCTGGTCAGCAAAAGGTTTGGGTATTTTGTATAAGCTGTAGGCGATCCACTTGTCGGGGCTCATATCGTATATTCTGTAATCTTTAACCCCAACAGCCCACTGTCTGGCAAGTCGGGGGTCTCTTATACAGTTTATTATCTGATTGTGATTTGCTTTTACTGAGAACAGAATACGTACTTCTCTTGTATCGATTGAATCAATCCAACGATATTGCAACTTTAGCTGTTCCGTCTCTCTGGCAGTTTGCCAATTCGACGTTTCGCCGGCATAGCTACAATTACTAATTAGCAGAACTAAGAATACGATTTGTCTCATTCTTTTTTTCCAACAAAACTACCAGTTGCAATACGGCAATGGAATAAGAAGTTGATGAGCTGTAAAAGAATGATTTGAATTGTAAAAAATGAGAAGTAAAGTGAAACAATTGAATGATAAATTTTTCAACCGATTCGTTTAATACAGTTAATACGTTTTTAAAGAGAAACTACTTTACTAGATAAAGCAGCACAATAAAGCGTGCAAGCATCTACGAATATAGATCAGAAATGCCAAACAATTTTTCAAGAATAAATAAATTCGGGATGTGGCGCCTATATTAAGAAAGTAACTTGTGCAGCTAATTCATTAGATTTCAAAGATTAACCGCCTCTCTAACTTCCAATTAACAGAATTTCATTTAGTAATGAGAACTGGTTTTATGTATCCATTATCATCAAAATACACCCGATCAATACAGGTTACCCGGTGATTAGCATCTGTTTCTCCCAATGGTCTTCGATGATATACTATATACCATTCATCTTTTCCCGGAACTTTTATCATAGAATGATGACCAGCTCCGGTAGCCACATCCGGGTTTTGTTTCAGCACAACACCAATTCGCTCAAATGGTCCAAAAGGAGAATCAGCAATAGCATAAGCCACCTGATAATTTGGGCCTGTCCACCCTCCTTCCGACCACATAAAATAGTATTTACCATCACGGATGAACATAAAAGGTCCTTCGACATACCCTTTCGGAGTTATTTCTTTAAAAATTGTACCGTCATCATGCGGTATAAATCCTTTAAAGTTCTTTTTTAAACGAACAATATTACAGTGCCCCCAGCCTCCGTATATCATATAGTATTTTCCATCTCTATCATGAAATATAAATTGGTCTATTGGCTGCGCGCCATTGTGAATTTTATCCAGTAAAGGTTTCCCTAAATAGTCTTTATAAGGACCTTCCGGCGTTCCGGATATCCCAATTCCAATACCTCCTGATTGCTGATTATTTTGTATATCGTTTGCGGCAAAGAATAAATAATAGTGTTTTTTCTTTTTTATAATTGAAGGAGCCCACATAGCTCTATTTGCCCACTTTACAGCAGAAGTATCAATGATATGAGAATGCTTTTCCCAATCAACCAGATTTATCGATGAAAAAGCATCCATAAAAACCTGTTCTTCGTATGGTGCTGAATAGGTTGGGAAAATCCAATATTGGTTATCGAATACGATTCCTTCCGGATCAGCATACCATCCCTCAATAACGGGATTGCCTGACATCTTCTTTTCTTGTGCAAAAACGACTTCAGAAACAAATAATATCGCTATTAGAAATAAAGTATTTTTCATTTAACTACACGTTTAAAAATTAAAGTGTCATTCGTTTATTTTTTAACTCCAGTCATATTGAACTATTTCTTCGCCAAACTTCCATTTCGTGGGATTCTGATTTTTCATCCAGTCTAACGGCTCTCCCAGTGGCTGCTGACGCGAAGCAATGCTAAAACACTTTCGTATAAATTCTTTCTGCTCTTTTCCTACTACCTCCGGCTGTGCCGAAATAAACAAAGGTGTTCCGCTTTTGGCAAGCAATTCCATCCACTGTTTATTCTTTTCCCACGGAATTTCTTTGGTAAGGCCTACACAATCAGCATCCGAAGCATAAAAAATATCGTGTTGAATTCCCCTAAAAGCCAAAGTATTCACTCCTAATCGGGATACTCTTCCCCACTCCAGACCGGATGTGTCGTCTCCGGTTCTGTTGAGTTCGAAAAAGCCAGCGGATAAATGGCTTAAAGTATTACATCCAATAACATACATATCGCCGCTCGATTGCCGGATAGCTTCATAAAAATTCGTGATGATTTCAGCATTCGTAAGAGAACGATTATACATACTCCAGCCGGGAATTGTCATTGGGTTCCCTTCCAGCATCTGAAAGCCCCACTTGCCAAAAATATCAAAAGTTGAAAAGTCAACTTTTATCATTTCATAGCCCCAATTCTTATAGAGTTTAAAATAGCTTTTTATCAGTTCTATGTTTTCGGGAATGCTTGGATCGATTACTCCATCGTTGTTTTCCCTTTGTAAAAGTCGGGAGGAATTAAATCGTCCATCATCTGAAATTAGCGGACGGGTCCAGATACCGGGCCTCATGCCCAACTTGCGAATTTCGTCGGCCAAACCTGGCATATCTGGAAATTTTTTATTGGGCTGAGATACATCTCTACCTTCAAACCATCCATCGTCGATTACTGAAAATGGCAAGTTTGCAGGATTGTCGCTTAATCCGGAAGTAACACGTGTATGATCCAATATCGATTCATGCGTATTTTTTCCATAACAGTAATACCAGTCGTTGATACCGTAAACCGGATGTTTCGGCAGGCGTGGCTTTGTACTCATTACTTTCATAAACTGACGGGCCTCCAAAAAAGGAGATTCTCCCTGTTTGCCCCTGTAGGTAACAATTTCTGCAGCTTTCAATTTTCTGTCGCCAAGCAAAACACCTTTCCCTCCCGAATGTGTATCCAGTGCAAGAGACAATCTTCCATTTCCGAACTGCCAGGAACAAAAAGATCCACTACCGGTCTTTACTCCAAATCCGCTTAATCGGTCTTGATTATACTCCATAAAATACCAAGGAAAGACTTCTGATTCTTTTATCCCGTGCCACGAAACATCGCCGTAGGTTCGTTCCCAGCTATCGTTTAAAACAAGGCCACTACCCACCGGAACGTTCCAATGCAAAACAACATTTGTCAATTCCACATCCGGCGCTTCAACAAAAACGGCAAGTGCTTTTTTACTGTTTTTTAGGTGAACCCTTATACCGTTATTCTCCCAAACAGCATCTTTTACTTGGTTTAGCTTAATGATTTGCTGATTTGCTTCTGCCGTTATTTTATCCGGAATATTCATTACATCTGCCCTGTCAGTTTTTGAGCTTCCGTAAAATGTTTTCGCAACTAAAACGGAAGCCAAAGACAAACCACTGGTTTTTATAAATTTTCTACGATCCATGTTTATATTTTATTACAATTTATATTCAACTTTTAGTGAGAATTATTTCAATATTTAACAGTTGAAATGCATACGGGTCCCAATAATCCGGAAGGATGAAGATCACTCTCGGCTGAATAATGAAATACATTGTACCATGTTTGCCGCTCATCTTCCGGAAGTCTCAAATCTCCAATGATTCTGTTAACCCATGTATTTACCACCTCAATTTTCAAATCATTCTCTCCGGCCTTTACGTAATCAGATATGTCAATTTTATATGGAGGAGTCCACAATCCACCGACATAACTATCATTCACATAAACTTTTGCCATTGCCACAACTTTTCCAAGATCAAGAACAATCGATTTATCATCAGAGAGATTTTTCAGATTGAATACCTTGTTATAAAAAGCAGTTCCTGAATAATATTTAATACGGTCATCAGAAGAAGTACCCCAATCAATCAGATTTTCAAAGATAACTGTTTTCTCGGGTCCTCTCCATTTTGAGTCGAACTGTACCGACCAGGAACCGGTTAATTCTGTTAGTAACTCAGTGTCGGGGAAATTTGCTTTTATATCCTGTGCAACTGTTTTTCCTGCATTTTCCCGGAATACGATAAAAACACTTTCATTGGGCTCCAATTTTAAAGGAACTATTGTTGTTTCTTCATTTTCTGTAAAAGCGGGAAGACTTCGGATTTTTCCATTCACCGGATTCCATAATTCCGGCTGCATCCCTTTTATCCTGAATTCCGCATAAAAAACCTGAGGAGTATCAAGCTGATTAGTTAAAAAATAGACTTCTGCCCTGTCAGTTGTGCGGTGTCCATAATGAATACTATTATCCTTCGGCAAATCACAATCGGGAATACAATGAATTAAAGCCAAAGCCTCTTGCATTTTCATTCCATTCAAAACTATGCCTTTTCCAAAGGTGTGAGATTTAACCATAATTCCATCGGCATCTCCCCACAGCTCAGATGCCATTTGCTGAATCTGCAAGTCAGCTTCAGGTTGATTCTGCAAACTTGGCGAACGTTTAGGAATAGGGCCAAGTACAACAGCACCATCAACAACTAACTGCTTAATTTTCTGGAGCAATTCGGGGCGCATGGTTTCCTGCGGCGGAAGTACCAAAATACGATATTGTGTTCCATGAGGAAGTGTTAACACCCCATCTTTTACGGTCATTTTTTTTTCAATAACCTCTGCATTGACATAATCAAACTGGTATCCCAACGGAAGTTCAGGATCGGTTATTCCGGTCATTTTGGGCGCATCTTCCCCGACAAAATAAGCAGCATCGGCTACGTTTAATCCTTGCTGAAGCATGTAATTTGTGCGCTTCAAATAATCAACAAAAACATCTAATTGCGAGAACCAGGTATTCTTGCGGTTAAACTCATTTCCATATCCTGCATTTACACCCGGATTTTTATCTTCATAAGCTTGTGATATATATACATGCAGTAAGGTATTGTTGATTCCTTCAGCAAAAAAACGATCACAATCTTTTTTGAACATGGCCGGATACCTTGAAAAAGCCCAGTTAACACAGGTAGTTGATTCTGCCGATATTTTCCTTTTTCCATAAATATGACCGCAGGAACTAGCAGCACGATTTTCAATTTGTCCGCCTCCAAATTCACCAGCCACTTCATCAGACTGTCCTCCATACATTAAAAACTCAGCCGGGAAGCCCCAATGTCCGTAACACTCCAACCAGGTGGTCAGCCCATTTTCGTGACTAACTTCTCTTAAACCACCAACATAATCATAAGCAATTTTATCGGCAACCATACGACGTACATCCCATAAAAAACCGTCCGACGCCTTTTCACTGTTTACCACATAACCATCAAAAACAGGCAGATATGGAAGTGCATCATATCCATAGCGTTCTTTAAAACTTTCAAGAAAGTCGTCAGTAAAATCCTGTCCCCCTCTTTCATAACTATCCATTACGACCACTTTAAATGTTTGTCGATCAGCTTCCGGAATTCGTTTTAGAATTTCACCAATAAATGCATCAAAATGCTCCCGAATATGCTGTTTACTCATTTTATCGATTTCCAAACCAGAGTCGTCAGGAAATGAGGGACCGTTTTTTGTTCCGGTTGGTGTCATTCCCATTCGGCGAATTACCCATTTGCCTTCCGGTACATTCCACTTTAACCTTCCGTCTTCGGATAAATATTTAGTAATATCAATCACCTCAGAAGCATCAATCACCAACGAATTATCGTCAGGTTCTGGTTGTTGCCGCCACTGATATTCTTTCCAATAGGGAGTTGGAGATGGATACATTTTTGCCAAGGATTTTCCGGCATATCGTTCTACCCGGGGAGCAGTTGCCAATTCAACTTCGGCAAGTTTATGATGCTTTTCAGGATCTTTAATTATCAAACGAAAAAACGTTGCGGTAACTGCCGGAAAAGAAATAACCACCGGAGCATAGGGAATAAATCCACAGTTGACAGAAGTATTGCCCCTATTAATTTGAAAAATAGAAATAGTATGAAAGCCTCCATTTTCATCTTGCACCTGCAATTCAGCCTTTTTATCCATCGACTGTTCTGCAACTGTAACTGAAATACTCCGGGCAGTAAACGGTTTATTTGATTTAAAATCAAGAATAAAATCTTCTCTTTCCGGAAAATTTATTCCAGTATTTTTATCTTGATCAAACAATACAGGCAGACCATTAACGTTTGGAGATGAAGCAATTGAAGCATTCTTAGTATTCAGTATTAATTGATCATCTTTTGGTTCGGGATAAGCAATTACTTTTACATCCTGAAAAGGCTCTACCGGCACATCCAGTTTTTTATCCAGCGAGAAAGGCCCCTGCACTCTTAATTCTGAAGAAGCAAGATAACGCATTGCCTGATCTGGTTTTACCCATACACCTCCCGACTGGCTCCATCCGGGAGAATTAAAAATGCCAATTTCTATATTCAGTTCGGTGGCTCTTTTTAAAGCTGCATGAAGCACCTTCCACCATTCGTCGCTCATCAGTCGCACCTTGCCTCTGGCCGTTTCGGTATTGCCCATGTTCCCAATGAAAGCACGATTGATACCTACTTTTTTCATGGCTTCAAGGTCTTTCACTACGCCTTCTTCTGAAATATTATCAGATACCCAATACCAATACACACTGGTTTGTATGGAATCAGGAGGCGTAACAAAATTTTGTTCCAGGATTTTAGTCGTATCCTTACTCGTTTTAGAACAAAAAATCAGAAATATAAGAGGAAGCGATATGAATAAGTATTTTATTAAATTTTTCATTGAGAAATTAGTATTCAAGTAACTCAAAAGCGACAAATTCTTTTATTTGACCATCAGTTTTTCAGCCATAAAATCCCCTGTTTAAATTAGGGTTTCTCCACTAAAGAGAATAAGCATTCCCCTTTTATAAAAGGTAGTAGTAACTCCCAGAAAAATCTCACAGAGAATGAAAAGCTTCTATTTTACACACGTATTGGCTCTAATTAATAAGAGCAAAAATTACAACATTGTAATTTCTTTGGCATCTGCTTGATCATGTAACTACCTAGAAACTATTTAAATCAATAACAATATCATCGTTTGGTTTTGTTTCATATACACTTGTCTTTCCTATGTAAGCCAAAACAAGCTTATTACCGATTGAAGAATGAATTGTCGCTTTCTTCAACACACCATTCTCCCATTCGATATCCACTTCGAATCCTCCACGAGCTCGCAAACCTTTTACCTCACCGTTGCTCCATGCACTTGGTAAAGCCGGCAATAAATTCACTGTTCCGTCATGCGATTGCAACAACATTTCGGCAATACCGGCTGTTCCTCCAAAGTTGCCATCAATCTGGAAAGGAGAATGATCATCGAATAAATTAGGAAGTGTAGATTTCCGCAATAATTGATTTACATGATAATAAGCATTTTCGCCATCCAAAAGACGCGCATAAAAATTGATTATCCAGGCACGACTCCAACCGGTGTGTCCGCCACCCTTCTCCAGTCGTTTTGTAATCGACTGCCGGGCTGCCTCAAAAAGTTCCGGGGTTTTCTCCGTTATTTGAGTTCCGGGATGAAGCCCTAACAAATGCGACATATGCCTGTGCCCGGGTTCAGGTTCTTCAAAGTCTTCAATCCACTCCTGAATTCCACCTGTACGCTTTGAAATTTGTATTTTAGGCAAATCTACCATCACATTTTTAAGCGTATCAGCAAACTCTTTATCAACTCCCAGTACCTCGGTTGATTTTATGCAATTATTAAACAACTCTGTAATAATTTGAATATCCATTGTTGCAGAATAAGTCATATGGAATATTTCTCCGGTAACCGGGTGCTTGTAAATATTTTCAGGAGAATTTGAAGGGATTGTTGCCCAACGTCCTTGTTTATCTTTTACCAGATAATCAAGTACAAACTGAGCAGAACTTTTCATCATTGGATAGGCAACATTTTTCAGATAATCTGTATCTCCCGAAAAAGCATAATGCTCAAAAAACGGGAAAGTCATCCATGGTCCGCCTACAGGGAAAAGTCCGTGTATCCCATCCATTACCCCGGTCATACCAAAAGGGGTTGTAAGGTGGTGAAGGGTCCATCCTCTGGCTCCGTACATTTCGCGGGCCGTTACCGCTCCCGGCTTTTGTAGTTGAAAAAAGAAATCAGATAAGGGCTTTTCTGTTTCGGCAATATTACAAACTTCAACAGGCCAGTAATTCATTTGGAGATTAATATTTGTATGATAATCAGCATCCCATGGTGCGATAAAATCTTTGTTCCAGATCCCTTGTAAGTTTGCTGGCAATCTTCCTGGTTCCCTTGAACTCCCCATCATTAAATAACGTCCGTACTGAAAATACATCGCTATCAGATTTAGATCGTCTCCACCATCTTTCATCGCTTTTAAACGAACATCAGTAGGAATGCCCGATCTATCGTCGCCATTTAAGTTGAGCGACACCCTGTCGAACATCGCTTTATAATCTTTTAAATGTTCTTTTCTGATTGTCTTAAAACTACGATCACCTACGTTATCTATTATTTCCGAGCAAATTGCTCCGGGATTAATACTTCTGTCGAAACTCAATTTTTGAAGATTGTAGTCTGTTGCTGCGGTGTAATAAAGTGTTACTTCGTTCGCACCTTTTACAAGCAATGAATTTCCTTCGCTGGTAAGACTCCCTCCTTTATTAATCGCTTTTAATTGTTCTTCAAAACGCATATGGGCGCCGCCTTTGCCATTTTTAGGGTTTTCTTCGTCAATAATCTGCCCAGTCATAATCAACATATTCCCGGAGGCTTTGACAGTTGCCTGTCTTTCTCTTTCCAGTCTGATCTTAAAGTTTAGTGCCTTCTTTTCAGAGGCCTGCAGACGGATGGCAATAATGTTTGCAGGAGCCGATGCTAATATTTCTTCGGTATAAGTTACACCATTTGATACATAAGAAACTTTGGCAATACCTGTTTCAAGATCAAGTTCCCGCCGGTAATCAGCAACTTCCCGTTCTCCAAAATCAAGAAATATATCTCCGGCAGTCTCATATGAACGAACTTCCGGCGGGGTTCCCATCATTGTTCTCGTAGCAAGTGTAACAGCTTCGCGAATATTATCATCGAGAATTAACTCGCGAACTTTGGGAAGGTTCGCTAAAGCTTCAGGGTTATTGTTGTTAATAGGACATCCTGCCCACAGGCTTTCTTCATTTAATTGAATGCGCTCAGTATTAGTTTCACCAAAAATCATGGCACCTAAGCGTCCGTTACCAACTGGTAAAGCTTCATTCCAATTCTGGGCAGGTTGTTGATACCATAATTCCAAGTCTGATGAATCCTTATCAGGTTGGCAAGCGCCCAGAAAAAGAGCAAACAAAAGCAATAAAGAAAATCGCTTTTTATCTTTCAAATTCATATCACTTTACTTTCTGTTAATTATTAAAAACTATACTTTAGGCAGAATGTCCTATTCAAACAAACTATTTTATTCGATATATATCTTCTTCATTGTAATATTGTTGTCTTCAACCTTCTCTTCGGCATTCTTACCTAACCACACTTCAAAGTCTCCGGGTTCAACAACAAAATCCATTTCTTCATTATAAAGACCAAAACTGCGGTACGGTAATTCGAGTTTTACTACTTTACTTTCTCCGGGCTCGAGAGTTACCCGTTTATAGGCTTTCAGCTCTTTCATCGGACGCACAACTGAAGCAAATTCATCATGTACATAAAGCTGTACAACTTCATCACCTTTCATATTTCCGGTATTGGTAACTGTTACTTCTGCAAATACTGGTTTCCCTTTTTCACCTTTTGCAGGAAGTTTAAAATTGGAGTATTCAAAAGTGGTATAACTTAATCCGTAGCCAAAAGGCAGGAATGGTTTGCCGTTATTATCGTTGTATTCGTAACCTCTTCCTGATGGTTTAATTGCATAATAAAGTGGCAGTTGACCGTTGTTTAATGGCCATGTTAAAGGAGTTCGTCCTCCCGGATTGTTTTTTCCAAGCAATGTTTCAGCGATCGCGATTCCTCCCTGCTCGCCGGGATACCAGGCTTCCATTACTGCATCTACATTGTCAATCCAATTTTTCATGTCGATAGCAGAACCAGTAACAAGAACAACTATTGACTTTTCACAGTTTTTACCCAAAATATTAATTGATTCTTCCTGATCTTCATTGAAATTAATATCTTTTTGTTCTTCAACAACAATCGCATTGTTCATACTTTCAGTCAGTTTCCTTGAACTTGCAGGCAAATTAAGTGTGCTACGATCTCCTCCTTCTCCTTCTGCAATAGATGCGAAATAAATTACTGCATCACACTCTTTAGCAGCCGCCTCCATGTCGTATCCAACGGGGTATAAAACTACTTCGGCTTTTCCTGCCAATGCTTTTTGCAGCGCCTGATACGGAGTTAAACAATCAAATACTTTCCAACCGCCGTAAGGGCCTGAATAGTTACCAATAGCAACAATGTTTGCTGCCGGTCCGAAAAGACCAACTTTTTTCAATTTATCTGGATTAAGAGGCAAGGTATTGTTTTCGTTTTTGAATAAGGTCATTACTTTGCGGGCAACTTCCAAAGCCATTTCTTTGTGCTCTTCGTTTCTTATTATGTCATTAGCTTTTGTAGCATCAGCAAAAGGTTCATCAAAAAGACCAATGGCAAATTTGCTTCTGAGTACCCGTCTAACTGCAGTATCAATAACTTCTTCTGAAATACGACCTGCTTTATATTCTTTTACCAATGCATCTCCTCCGGTAGGCAACTCCAGTTCCATTCCAGCCTCCAAACTCTGAGCAGCTCCTTCTGAAGGAGTTTCTGCCACACGGTGAGCTGCATGTACACCAAATACACCGCCGTAATCTGAAACCACGTATCCTTTAAAATTCCACTCATCACGAAGTACTCCCGTCAATAATTCATTGCTTGCCGTACAAGGCCTTCCATCAACGGAGTTGTAAGCAGCCATAACCGACATCGCTCCACCTTCCTGAAAACAGGCTCTGAATGGTTCCAGATAGGTTTCGTGCAACAAACGCCACGAACTATTAGATGCCCATGAATCATGTCCTCCATCAGCATAATTATCAACAAAATGTTTGGGTGTAGCGATTACTCCGCCTTCTTGCAAAGCTTTTACATAAGCTACTCCCATTTTTGAAGACAGAAAAACATCTTCCCCATAAGATTCCTGGGTACGCCCCCAACGAACGTCACGAACCAGGTTTATTACAGGTGCGTATACCTGACGAACGCCGATGGCACGCAGTTCTTTTGCAACCATTTGCCCCTCGCGATAATACAAATCATCATCGAAACTGGCAGCAACACCAATACTTTGCGGGAAACAGGTTGCATTGTAACATTGCGCCCCGTGCAAAGCTTCTCCGTGCTGCATTACCGGAATACCAAAACGGTTGGCTTCCATCGAGTTTTTGGTATCAGCATTTACTGCTTCTGCACATTTTTCAGGTGTTACAGCAGGAGTCGTTGAATTGGTTAAAAAGTGTGAAAAATTTCGGGTATGCCCCACTGTAAAATTTCGATCTTTATATTGGTCGAAAAATACCATTTGACTTTGTAACTGAAGTAATTTTTCATCAACTGTCATGCGACTGAGAAGATCTTCCACACGTTCTTCTACTGATAATTTTGGATTCTTATAATCTTCTTTCTTTTTCTCTGTTTTTGTAAAACCACTGAGAATACTAAAGCATAGCACTAACACTATGGGTAAACTAATTCTTTTCATAAATTAAATTTTTATTTGATAACTAGATTTCTAATCTGACATATTCCAATAAAGGGTAAATGAGCTTATTGCCAGTATACAAATTGATGATTCCCACTTTTTACCGAATGTACTTTTCCATCACTCGCCAATACTTTTGCCGAGCAACCAACAGGGATCGTAATATTTAAGGTAACCTTGTCATTTTCACGTTTCCATTCGCTGCTGATCATTCCTTTTACAGATTGATACTGACCTTTCACCCAAGATAAATCTTTTACAAAATGTGGTGTAATCAGAATACTGGAGAAACCCGGATCTTCGGGGACAAAATTAATTCCGGCCAGATCGTTGACCATCCATGCAGAAACATCACCAAGGAAGACATGATTAAGAGAGGAAAAATCCTGGATTTTTGTCCATTCCCAGGCTTCGGGCAATGTTGTATAACCTTTTTCTTCCATCCAATATCCCCACGATGGAAATTCTTTTTTAGTCACCATTTTCATGGCATCTTCCACATAACCATACTTTGTTAACATCCGCGGAACGGTCTTGCTGCCAATAACCCCAAAATCAAGAAAATATTTATTCGCTGCAACTAACTCATGTAATTTATCGGCAACCTTTTGCTCCTCTCCTTCAGGGGGAAGACCAACATAAAGAGCCAGTCCTTGAGCAGTTTGCGTTCCTCCTGCGTAAGCTCCGGTTTCTGCATCAAAAAATTTATCGTTTACAGCTTTCTTTATTTCATTTGCCTTAGCCAGAAATGGCGTTTCGTCTTCGCCTGTAATTTTAGCAAACTCGGCTCGTAATTTATATTGAAGATAATAGTAAGCTGATGATGTGAAAGTGCCATCTGTTTCGGTCTTATGGAAAACCCAGTCGCCCAATCCAAATGTTATCAGTCCTTCTTTTTCTTCTTCTGCCAAATAAGCCAGATAACGATCAATAGTAGGAAGCATCTTTTCTATGCAATATGAATCACCGTAATAGTTATGCAATGCTGAAGGAATTATAAACAATGCTGCGTCCCAAACCGGCCCGGGAGCCCATCCCCAACCACTTGAAGGGATTATTGCTGTAAGATCTCCGCGTTCGTTTTGAGCATCAATAAAATCATCCATCCACTTTTCGTAGAAGCTGATTCCATCGTAATTCAGTAGTCCCAAATCAATAGCAAACTGGGCGTCGCCAATCCATCCGTTCTTTTCGCGCTGCGGGCAATCCATCGGGATACTTTCCAGATTACTTAAATACGATTGTCGGGTGGCTTCCCATATTTTATTTAAAGTTGTATTTGAACATTCAAAATAACCGACCGACTCGACATCTGTATGTGCAAAACAGGCAACTAAACTTTCCTGTTTTAATTCAATTGGTTTTGAACTTTCAACTTCAACATGCTGAAAACCGTGAAAGGTAAAAGAAGGACAAAATTCAACCACTTCATTACCATCCCTAAGGATAATCATATCCGATTGAGCCTGTTCGTCTTCGTGATTTGGTGTAAAAAATATACTCACACTCTCCATCTCAACACGACCATTCTCTTTTAACATCTCGGCGTGCCGAAGTTTAATTGTTGTTCCGGGTTCACCCTTTACTTTCAACCGACAAAATCCGGCCATGTTTTTGGGAAAACTATAAACATAAAGCTGTTCACTGAATTTCTTAAAACCGGAAGCTTTGTATTCTTCAATTATCCTGATTCCCGGCATTTGACGGGAAACGATTTTTTCTGTTGGAGAATCGATTTCTTTGACTTGTTTCCAATGCGAATCATCAAAATTATTTTCTTTCCAGCCTATTTCTTCGAGCCTTAAGTCAACATAGTCACCGGCATAAATATTATTATAATAAAGCGCTCCAGTTGACGTCTTCCAAGAATTATCGGTTGGGATAACGTCTGTCGTTCCGTCGGAGTAATCAATATGAATTTCAGCCATTAAACTTACACGGTCTCGCCAAGGGGCACTCGCTAAACTCCAGCTATCGAGCCCCTGAAAATTATACCGCCCATTGCCTAAAACTGCTGCAACAGTATTTTCACCTGCTTGCAACAGGCCGGTAATGTCGTAAGTTTCATACAACAACCGTTTTTTGAAATTCGTAAACGCCGGGTTCATATATGAATCGCCAACCCGCTGGCCATTTATATACATTTCATTGTAACCAGCCGAAGAAATATAAACCCGGGCTGAAGTGATCTGTTTATCTTCTGTTATAAATTGCTTTCGAAAAAGTGGTGCAGGCCCATAATCTTTATCGTGCTCATCTCTAATGCGTTTTGCCTGCCAGTCGTTTTCTGATAGCATTGCTGTTTCAAACGATGCAAGCTCTGATGTTTGGCATTTTGCACCATTTGCGTCCCAAACCGTTACGTCCCAGTAATAGCTTTGCAGTGGAGACAATCCTTCCGGAACGACTACAGAAGTAAGCAAATTATTTTCGGAATCTGCCTCTTTTATAATACTGACTTTTTCTCCTGAACGTTCCGGGTTATCCCATACGTTTACTTCTACTTTCGAAGTTGAGAATTCAGTGGCTTCACCGGAAAAACTCCAGGTCAGTCTGGGCGTATTAACACCTATACAAATGGGTTCGCTTAGATATTCAGTCTTTAGATCAACCACCTGTACTTCTTCATTCTTTTTTGTACAACTAATTAATCCTCCGAAAGCAAAAATACTTAGTATAAAAAATAATCTTTTCATGGTTTATAATTGGCTTATTTAATTTTTACGATAGAATAAATACTTTAAACTGTATCTGTTTTTTTATTATGATCTTAAATTCCACAATGCACGACAGGTATGCTGTTTGACAACTAATGAATTGAGTAGAATAAAAACCCGCTCAAAAGGATAACCTTTCCTACATCCTTTATTAATTGAGCGGGTTGTTAAATATGAATAAACTAAACTATAATAGTCAATCAGGTTATTTGGTACCATCTTTCTAACTCGCTGACCTTTTGTTTTTCCACCGTCAAGCCCAGCCCATCTCAAGTCTGAAGTTCTTTATATCCATCGATTACGTTTCAGTTATTATTAGATTCCATATTGGTTAAATCAGCGGCGCTTCTCATTTTACAACCAAATTTCTTATAGCCTTATATCTTCAAAGAATACTCCTTCTTGTATTTCATAAATTCCGGAGTCTGCAACAAACTCGTTCTTACTTTCTCTGAAATATCTCAACTGCTCGAGCATTAATCTGATCTGTACTTCTTTTGATTCTCAGCTTCTTATTCTCTGTCTTTTGAAACCAGCCAGTACTCTAAAGGGTGATTCTAAATTCGTCGTTTTATTTCTTACATGCAGTTGCACAACTCCATCTCCATTACCAGTAGTCATCTATAATACCAGAATGTTTTCATTTAATGAATGTTATATTGTTTCAGCATCAAGGTTTCAGTTTTGGTTGGCCATTTGGTCGGAGCAGATTGTCTTACTTTTCCGGTAGCAGCCCATTCGGTGCCTCTTTGCAGCGTATACACGAAACCTGCACATTGCAGTGATGTAACCATCTCTTGATCTACATGCCCCATCACGGTATGAAAGATCCTTCCTTTACCATACTTAACAGTAAAAAGAATAGGTTCTTCCCTTCCTGAACCATTCGTATCTTTATCAGAATATGCCGTTGCCAAAATTTCCATATTTTCTGCTGGACCTCGCAAACGGTCGTATAATTCGTCCTGGGCGTGTAACCAAACCATCGGCACGCCACGCATAATTGGATGCTCAGGCGCCCTGTTTTTTACAGGATATTCCCATTGTATACCATGAGAGCCAGCATTACCTGGTGAATAATCATAAAACGCACCATCATTTTTCCAATAAACATATGGGCCTGATTTTTCATCTCTACCTTCCCAGCCTCCTAACCCGATAATTTTATTGTATTCTTTCCATTCAGGGAAAGCATTGTCTGCTGCATGGATTACAACTACCCCTCCTCCATATCGAACAAAATTTTCAAATTCTGTTTTTGCCTGAGCATTCCAGCTGTCGCCATTATAATCAAGCACAACAACATCATAAGATGAAAACTTCGGATTAAAGGCGCTCATATCCTTGCCTTTTTCAGGGCTTGTTGATACGTCTACAGAAAAAATACCTGCATCCTCAAGAATCTCCCGAAAAATTGGAGTTGAATTTTTCCAGTAATGGTTATTCTGTCCGGTAACAATCAATACTTTAATTCTCTCTCTTTTTTTTGCCATTGAGCTCTGCGGAACACAGACTATTATTAAAAGAGTTGAAATCAGAAATACTAAAGGCTTTATTTTTAAATGATTTTGTTTCACTCCAACATCAGATTTTAGGAAGGTTCCACGAATTATGATATTTTCTCATTAACAGAGAATTAGCCAGATCACTGTTTATAAAGGTTTCTGCTACAGGATCCCACTTAAGCTTTTTTCCGGTCGTCATTGCTATTTCGCCTAACAGTGCAACGCTAATCGAGCGATGACCAACTTCGGCAGGAGCAATTGGCTCTTTTCGTGATTTAACACATTCAATAAAATTTCGATGATGCCCCGGACTTTTGTATAGACTTATTTCTCCTGAGCCAATCTCATAATCTAAAATTTCGGGATTTTCAGCCCAAATTCCGCCACGATTTACCTGTAGCCAACCATTTTCGCCATACCACACAGCTCCCATTCCTAAATTATTATCATCCTGACGATCCCAGCCCGTTTTCCCTTTTCTCATTTCAATAAACTTGCTCTTGTTGGCAACATTCATTGTTAAACCATTGGCATATTTACAATTAATATCATAAGCATAAGGAACATTAAAGAGATCATTCTCATAGGAATAGCCGATTCCCTCGATCTCCACAGGACCTGTTCTTTCTAAATCCAATCCCCAATGTGCAATATCGATGTGGTGTCCTGCCCAATCAGTCAATTGACCACCGGAATAGTCTAGTATCCACCGCCAATTCCAATGAATAACTCCGCGAAACGGAACTTTTTGCGCAGGCCCTAGCCACATATCCCAATCAACACCCTCAGGGACAGTACGTTCATCGGGCATACCTATTGTTTCTCCGCCATCTGGCAAGCCAACATCTACATGGTGTATTTTCCCAATTTTATTGTTACGTACCATTTCACATGCCTTTAAGAATCTTTCCTCTGAACGTTGCTGGCTTCCGGTTTGCCATATGATATTGTTTTTTTCAACAGCGTTTACAATGGCACGTCCTTCAGCAACTGATCTGGCTAAAGGTTTTTGTCCATATATATCAAGCCCTCGGTTTGCTGCTTCTATTGCCGGAATTGCATGCCAATGGTCGGGTACTGCAATATGAATGGCATCCAACTTCTCTTTTTCCAGAAACTCTCTGAAATCGTTATAAGCTCTGGCATCTTTACTCCCATATTTTTCACTTATAATTCCAAGTGCATTGTCACGATGAGATTTGTCGATATCGCAAACAGCTACATACTGGACATCCTCCATTCCCAGAAAATTGTGCATATCTCCGGTGCCCATACTCCCCAGCCCAATTCCTCCCATTATAATTCTATCACTTGGTGGAGTTTTTCCATTCTTTTTACTTGTACAACCTGATGGAATAATGATAGGTACAGTCAGCCCCCCAGCAGCTATTACTACATTTGTTAAAAATTTTCTACGTCTCATATTCAATTATTTTTTAGTTATTAAAGACCTTCTTATTAATAGAGTAAAGCTTCTCACACTCTTCGATTTTTTAACTTGAGGAATGCATAACACTCCCCTATCAACTTCTATAACCAATTTTTATAAAAGTTAATCTAAAAGGGTCCCTTCCACAAAAGAAGGTGGCCCTTTTATCATTATCTATGCAAAAAGATTTTCAAATAATTAACCGAGTTACCAAGTAACTAGCTAATTAGGACCTGCCCCATAAGCTGGATTGGATTTATCATACCAAATTCGTTCAGAATTTAGAGTTGATGGATCAACAGTTGAAGTTGTAAATCCCTGAGCATCATAAGCTCCTTTTTCATTTTCGTAATTCATTTCCGAAGCTGAAGGAGTATCAATACTAAACCTACGGGGAATAACTAATTCATTTCCCCCGGAAAGAAATTCTTCCCATGCCAGATATGAACTGTTCTTCATCGGAATACCTGTTCTGCGAGAAAAAGCCCAAGATTCACCAATAGTTCCCATAAAATTAATAAACTGTTGTATATATACTTTCTCCAAAGCGTCTGTACTCAAATCACAACAATCTTTCGATAAAAGATTTTCTATTTCACCATCTACCAATGCGGTAGAAGCTTCTTGTGAAGCATTACCAGAATACACCGGATCACCATTATAATATGGCATCTCATTATTTTCAGCAATTGCATCATAACGTGCTACTGAAAATTGAACTCCTCTGTCAAAATAATTTTGTGCCGATTGAGGTAAATTTGCCCCCAGCAGTTTAAATTCTGCCAGATATAAATTTGTTTCGGCTGATGTACCGAAGATAACTTCTAAAGGAACGTTTTCTGTTTGTTCCAACACGCTTCCCCCAGGTTTAGTTGGATAGGTGTAATTATATCCAGTACCAACATTTTTATTTGAATAATAACTGGTTGCTTCATACTCTTTTGTAACATCGTTCATTGTTACCCGGTATAAAGTACTTTGATCAAAATACCATTTATTTGAAGAACTTGATGCAGCATCAGGAGATAAAGGGGCACCATAATAGCGAACCCAAGGTTCGGCTATTTTCCAACTTTCAAATTCAGTTGTATCCGAGTTAAAATTGATATTCTCCTTAACATAAGGAGGAAGATCATCCTTTTTACCGGCATCTAAGAATGCCTGTACAACCTCTGCATTAAAATCGTTTTTCTCAAAGATAAAACGAACACGAGGGTCACGGTTTTCAACCATAAAATCAATAAGATTCTTGCTTGCATAACCTGTTCTCACATTATCATCCTGAGAACCGTACCATTCAACGCCTCCATTATAAATCGCATCCTCTTCCAAATCGTCCATATATGACGAATTTGCGACCTCTTCTGCAACAGCCAAAGCTGTAGCATGATGACTGGTATTAATAAGCCTTGCAGCAATTCTTAATTTTAATAGGTTACAAAATTTTACCCATTTATTATAATCTCCCTGGAAAAGAAGATCGTTTTTTCCGAGGTTATAATAACTTCCTGATAAATTTTCAAGAATATCAATAGCATCGTCTAATTCATCTAACCAAGTAGTTAACAATGTCTCCTGATCGTCATATACAGGAGTAAGATTACCGTTGTAAGGAGCCATTCCAGCCTCAGTATACACCTGCGAGCCAACCATATCAGTCCTCGTAATCATAGGCCATATAACTATTGGATAAGTTATTGCCACTAACGGAGAGTAAAAAGCCTGTTCTTCATCGCTCATGCCTGTAACAGAGAAGCGAAGATCCATTGCATTTGGGATAGTATTACCATATGGATTTTGCATATTGTAAGCTCCCATCGTATTGAAATTTGAACCATTACCACCTGTACCAACAGTTGTTATCTGGGTCCAGGGAAAAACATACTGATACATTGAATAGAACCAATACGTATATGTATCGGAATACATACTTTTTATACATTCTGTTGCTGAATAAGGCAATTCGGCTGTTGACACTTCAGAAGGATTTGAATTTAATTCAGCAAATTCGTTCTTGTCGCAACCCCAGATAAATAATAGGGTCAAAACAAATATATTTATTTTTATGAATTTCATATTTCGCTATTTTCAAATTAAAAATCTACAGAAAGAGTAAATGTATAAGTCGCGGTATAAGGCAGCATTGTGCGTTGGCGAAAACCTTCAGAACTGGTTGTAGCTCTAAAAGCCTCTGGATTCATGTTATTGGGCATTGTATTATGCAAATACCCAAGATTCCTTGCATTAAGAGCAACGTATACGCTCTGGGCGTTAATTTTTCTGGCGATTGTTTTTGGCAAAGTGTAGCCAACTGAAATATTTCTCAACGCAATATATTCCAACTCTGTAAACCAGTTATCATTAACAACTCCCAAACTCCAAGAACTGTTATAATAGGTATTAAAACTTGCATGGGTAGGTTCAACATAACCAGCCTCATAAGCTTCCTGATAAGTCATGCCACCAACATTAACTGTTTCTCCTGAAGGAGCAGTAACAGTTTGTCCCTGGGCAAAAACTCCGTCTGGAATCATACCGTCTTCAAATGTCTGGCCTTGTGTATCACCGTAAGCAGAAGTCCACTCGATACCACCATGTTCCTTATCGCGGTATTGCGTTGAAGTTTCCAAGACCCCCCACGCTGTACCGTAGCGACTTGGGAAAGAAGCAACATGACCTCCAAAACGAGCATCAAACGATGCTGATAATGAAAGATTTTTATACTTGAACTCTGTCATTAAAGAGCCTTCGAAATCAGGTTGTAATTTTCCAACTACCTCTTCTTCTCCAGAACGTGTATAAAAAGCACCTCTATAGTCATCATGCCATGTTAATATTTTCCGGCCCTGATCATCTTTAAGTGGTGCACTGTCTGACATTAACACACCATACTCTCCACCTTCATACGCAACTGAGCCAATACGAAAGTTACCATAAGAAACATCTCCTGAAAGATTCTTAAACGCGCCGTAGTATTCGTGCATAGAAAGTAACTTCGTTTTATTCTTCCAATAGTTAAATGTCAGATTCCACTCAAAGTCGCTTGTTTTTACGGGTGTTCCCATGATAGTGAGCTCAATCCCCCGGTTCCTCATCGAACCAATATTTGTTAAATAATTTGATTGCCCTGATTCCCTAGGTGTTCCAATTGACCCAATCTGGTTTTTAATTTTTTCATTATAATATGCTACATCAAAACCTATTCGATTTTCAATGAAACGAAGATCTGTACCAACTTCAAATGAGTTCTTTCTTTCCGGTTTAATATCCTTATCAACAGCTGTTGTATTAATTGAATTCGAATATACATTACTTCCGTCGCGTAGTTCTGTTCTATTTATAGAATATCCCTTATTTAAGGTATAAGCATCAGTATCGTTACCAACTTGTGCCCAAGAAGCACGTAGTTTACCAAAAGAAAACCATGAAGGAACCGCTAACGACTCAGTTAATAGCCACGATGCACTTATTGAAGGATAAAAATATGAATTATTTCCGGTACCGTCGCTATATACAAGAGTCGACGACCAGTCGTTACGTCCGGTAATATCAACAAATACTTGATCTCGCCAACCAAGACTTGCCATATAATACATCGAATTAATTTTTTTGGTACCGAATACACGGGCTGAACAATTTTTTCTGTCTTTCGAGTTATCAAGATAAAACTGTCCGGGAACAATTAACCCACCCTCTGTATTTGCATTAGAATATGACTTTTCCTGAGTCCAAATTTCACCACCAACAAGTAACGAAGAGGTTATATCTTCCGACAAATCATAGTTGATTGTAGCTGTAAGTTTCCCCGTCTTGCTTACATCACGGTAATGATTTAATTCATACCTACCTCCGTCATTGGCATATCCGCTTCCTAATTCCTTTTTCTCGAATCTGTAGGTATAATGATTCATACTAGCTTCGGCTTTTACCGATAGCCATTTTGTAATATCAGCAGTTAAAGAAGCAATAGGACGGGAAATTTGTTCCATACGTTCCTGATTGTTCATGTTGTAATTAAACCAAGTAGAATTACCGGGAACGTTAGCATACTGATCGCCATAATTAGAGCTTGGAGTACCTCCGTGAGGAGCCTGCCATACAGAACGTTTGTTCCACTTGTCAGCATCGTACCAGTTCATAAAATCTCCATAAATAATACGTTCTTGTATATTATTGCTTGCGTTACGAGGATTTGAAGATACGAATGTGATTGAACCGTCGGCGTGCAACCAATCGGTTAGGTTATAAGTGGCCGCTAATTTAAATGAGTTTCTGGAAAACTCATTATTTGGCAAATTCCCTTTTCTGTAGTTATAAGAATCTGACATATAAAATGACCCCTTTTCGTTTCCTCCACTTACAGAAACAGAAGTATTCGAGTTATAGCCCAGATCATACATTTTTAACATATGGTCCTTTACGGGGCTGTAAGTTGTGACGCTTCCATCCCAATCTATTATTTCACGTCCGTCGAATTTAGGACCAAAGCCCATATCTCCCCAAGGGTGAGAAATTTTAGTTGCAACGCCATCAGAATTTGTATAAAACTGATTCGTAGAGTATTTGTAGTAATTGCCATTGGCATCTTGCTCCCCATAATCGGTATAACCTGCTAATGCACCAGGACCATAAGTATATTGTATATCTGGTTGTGCAAACACATGATCAACACCAAATGACTGGGTAACATTGACACCGATACCTCTTGAACCTTTTCCATCTTTCGTTTTAATAACAACGGCGCCGTTAATACCTCGAGAGCCATAAAGAGCTGTTGCTGCAGCTCCTTTTAATACAGTAATTGACTCATAGTCATCTGGGTTCAGGTTTTTCAACTGATTACCGTAGTCGTCAGAGTTAGTACTCCAATCTGCGCTTGAAGCATTTACCTCATTTTCGATAATTACTCCGTCAACAACAAAAATAGGCTGGTTATTACTTGAATTCAGCACTGAAACACCACGAACCTGGATTTTTGTACTACCAAAAAGTCCTCCATCTGAACTTCCAATACTAACACCAGCTGCTTTTCCTTGCAATGCCTGAACAGGATTCACAGTATTCAATTTAGCAATTTCCTCACCTTCTACTTCAGTTACAGCGTAACCTATCTTTTTAATTTCTCTTTTTAATCCCAGGGCAGTTACAACTACTTCATTAATATCCTGAGTACTAGTATCCATTTTTACATCTAAACTCGATTGCCCTGAATATGTAATCTCTTGTGTCAACATCCCGATAAAACTAAACACAATTACATCTCCGTCTTTAAGGCTAGATAGATAGTATTCTCCATCTGCATTGGTCACGGTACCATGGGTGCTACCTTTTATTGCAACAGTTACTCCTGGCAAAGGAGACCCAGAAATATCAGTTACTTTTCCTGAGAGCGTTTTTTGTTGATCAGACTCATTAGAATGGGTAAGTACAATCTGCCTGTTACTTATTTCATATGCAATTTCTGTTCCTTCCAACAATTCATCAAGAATATCAATGATTCGTTGATTTTCACAATTGATAGTTTTTCTTTGACTAACATCAACCAATGTTGCATCGTACATAAAGTAAAACTCAGACTGGTCTTCAATTTGATTAATTATTTTTAGAATTGTTTGATTTCTACAATTCAAACTTAATTGTTTGGTTTGAGCATAACTCCCAACTGCTAGTGTTTGGGTAATGCCGATAAATAACAATATAACAACAATCCTCATTTTTCTTAAAAATTTGGATTTCCAGAAATTACATTTTCCGGAAATGGAGTCACTGTAATTTTTTTTCATAAATTTGTTTCGATTTGGATTATTAATAATTCAAGTTAATGAAGCCTCTCGTGTAGAAAACTGCGAGGCAAAAAACTTAAGGGAGATGTTACCAGCATCTCCTTTTTTAGTTTAATAGAAAGTCATATCATAAGCATAAGTTTTAAGTTAATTAATTCGCTATTTTTTTGATAGTATTATTTCTGGTTTTTCTTCTTTCTCATAATTATGTTTCATTTTATAATTCAAATTACAGGCTATTCCAATAAGTCTGAAGATCTCCTCATAACTTTCATTCTTTATCGTCCCTGAAAAAATAGAATTGTAAACTTCTGAATCCGAAACTGTCACATCAATATCATACCATTTTTCTAATTTCTCAATTACATTACTAATTGGTTCGTTCCGAAAAATAAGCTTTCCATCTATCCATGATAAGTAAACATCGGTATCAATAAGACCAACATTCATCGTATTATCTGTAACATTATACAAAGCTTTTTCTCCAGGTTGCATTATGTAATTGAATCCTTCAAATTCCTTATGTGTTAGTTCAACTTTTCCGTTTTTTAGTACAACTGCGATCTCATTATCTCCAGGATAAGCACTTACATCAAACTTAGTCCCCAAAACCCGAATTACCAATCCATCTGCCTGCACCGAAAATGGAGATTTGTTTTTGTGTGTAACTTGGAAAAATGCTTGTCCTTCAAGAATAATCTTTCTATTGTCTTCAGAAAAATTAACCGGATAAGAGAGTGTTGTGCCTGAGTTTAACCAAACTATTGAACTATCGGGTAACATTACTCTTGATCTCTGTCCATTACCAGTATTAATAGACGTATATAAGGTCGACATATTCTCTGTTCTCGTAAGATTATTTGACAAAGAATAAATCAAACCGCCGACTCCAACCAAAACAAGAACAAGAGCTGCAACTCTCCAACGTTTAAGAGCTTTAATTTTCGCTTTCAATAATACTTTATCTCGAAATCTTTCTAAAGCTTGTTTTTTATTGAAGGCGTTCATAATTTCATATTCCTGAATCAGCTTTTTATTGGAACTAATTGAATTCAACAAATCCCTGTTAGTGGAATTTTCATTTATCCAGTCGCTAAGAATTTCATTCTCTTTGACGGATTCGGAATTTGTCAAATATTTTCCAATTATTTGACCCAGTTTTATTGATTTATGTATACTACTCTTCATCTAATCCTGAAATAACTTCTTTCTTTTAATTGTTAAAACAACTTAAAGATTAAATGGAACTACATAAAATTGAAAAAAATATCAAACAATAGTTTAAAACAAAGATAATCAACAGTATAGAAACCTATGATTTAAGAACCTCTTATAGATTCAAATTAGTAGCCTTATCAAAAAAGCTTTTATTTAACGACATTAGTAAAAGAATAGTGTTTATTAATCTTTTCCGTAAAACCTGATATGCCCGTGACTTATGAGTTTTAACCGTATTGATTTTTATACCTAGTTCATCAGCAATTTGAGCATTTGAATATTCTTGAAGTGATAATAATAACACCTTCTTTTCCATGGAAGGAAGTTTATTTATTTCATCGTAAATAATACCATTTGCTTCTTTACGAAGAACTATTTCCCAAAAATATTCAGTCGATTCTAGTTTATGTTTACTATCCTGGTAATATTTCTGTTTTACTAAATCATGTTTTATGCTATTCAGGCACATATTTCTTATGGAAGTGTAGAAATAGGCTTTTATTGAGATGAGATTTGGAAATATTTTTTTTTGCTCCCAAAAAGAAGCAAATACATCTTGTACAATATCTTCACATTCATTTTTGTCAGATAAATAAGTAAAAGCAAACGAAATAAATCTATGATAATTTGAATCGAAGAAATCTTCTAAAGATATTTCAGATCCATCTTCGAAGGATATTTTCATTTTGGTTTCGTTAGGTATCTTAAACAAGATTAATTCTATGAATCAGAACAAATGTAAAAATTATCTTTTTATTTAAAAAAGTGAGCTTTCTTTTTTGAAAAATTTTACAAACATGCTATTATTTTAAACTTATGCTCCGAATAACATTATATAAAGCAATATTTAGAATCCTCTACACTATTCCCAAAAACTATAAACTCACCGCGGTAGTACACTCCTTCGAAGTTGAGATATTCCTTTTCTTCTTTCTTATCTGCAAAAATTAACAAGTGTTTCCGAACCAACGATGCAAAGAAATAGTACGAAGATTAATTTCAGGGGCATTCAATTATTTTTATGAAAATCATTTTATCGGATCAATCCCTTTGGCTGTTGGTACTATCGGTTTTATCGTACCGTCTTCATTGAATTCCATTTTATCGATACAAACCTCGCGGTGGTAACCGGGACCATCGTGCAAATGTTTTGCATTGATGCGGTGATATACGATGTACCATTCATCTTTTCCCGGAACCTGAACTACCGAATGGTGTGCAGTACCATAAATTCCATTGGCGGCATCCTGAATAATTACGATCGGATTTTCAGCCACATGAATCGGCCCCATTGGCGATTTAGAAGTGCCGTAAGCCACATGATAATTTGGCGAGCCGGTGTCATCAACCGACCACATAAAATAGTAAGTTCCGTTGCGGGAAATCACATATACTCCTTCGCGGAAAGCATAGTCGGCAAGTGTTCCACCTTTTGGCGTTAAAACTTTTATTGTTTCCTTTTTTATCGAAATCATATCATCATTCAATTCTGCTGCTGCCAGATAACCATTTCCCCAATAAATATAGGCTTTACCCGATACCGGATCGATAAAAACACACGGATCGATCTGCTGTCCCCTGCCTGCCGGTGATTCCTTGATCATCGGCTCTTTTTCCGCTACAAAAGACCCTGTTGGATCGTCGGCTACTGCCACACCGATCTGTTTGCCTCCTCCGGCCACATAATTTCCACTGAAATAGTAGTAGTATTTGAAATCGTCACCCACTTTCTTTTCCACAATGGTTGGCGCCCACGAGCTGCCGTCAGTCCAGGGAACATCACCCGCTTTCAAATCCAGAATCTTACCTTCATCTTTCCAATCCACCAAATCATCCGATGAAAACACTTTGAAATAGTAGCCCGACCACCCCGGAAATCCATCAGAAGTTGGATAGATGTAGTATTTACCTGTTTTATTTGAATACAGCACTTGCGGATCGGCATAAAAGCCAACCAACACCGGGTTATGATCTTCCGAAGCAGTTACGGAATAAAATACCGGCTCCTGTCCAACAATCGTAAACGTATATTCTACTGCACCTTTCGAGAAATCCTGCGGCCCCTGCGGAGCGACAGTGATACCCCGCCAAGCCGTAATCTGCGGATCGAAAGCTGTTAAATCAGTTCCGACTTTTACAGGAAGATGAATTGTCTTTTCCTCGCCCTTGATAATTACATTATTCTTTTTCAATTGATCTGCAGTAACATCGATGAACAAATCATCAGATTTTGCATAAGCTGTCATTAAACGGTTGTACTCTTCTGTAGTTATCGGCATTACAGTTCCGTGCCGCGGGTGAAAATTCATCGAAATCGCCTCATCGATCACCTCGAAATGCTGCAGGTCGGTACTTTTTGTAAACTGGTAGCGGCCATTGGTGTAAACATCGTACATCAATATATACTCGTCAGAATTATTCAGTTTGAAAACACCTGAGCCTTCTACTCGTTCCGTTTCCCGATCCACACGATCTAAATTAGGATACGAGTATCCTTCTGTCAGTTTATCAGAAATGGCCAGTTTTATTCCGGGTGCACCACTCTCCGACTTGTGGAAAAAATAAAACTTACCGTCTTTTTCAATAATATCCCCATCGATGCATGCATTGTTGGTTGGATTGTATAACAACTGTTTTGGAGCTGCCTCAAAACCGCTAAAGTCCTCATTCGCATAGGCATAATAAATAATATCGGGATTTGAACCGCTGTATTTCATCGACCAGTAAACCATGTATTTTCCAGTCGCTTTGTCGTAAATGGTTTGAGGTGCCCACACACGGTCAACATTGCCAAACTCTTCAGGATAAGTCTCCGGAATATTGATTACTGATGTTTTCCAGTTAATCAGGTCAGTCGATTTCATCAGGATCATCGCATAGTTATTCCAGCCTTGTTCCGGCACATATAAATCGGTAGCTACCATGTAAAAGGTTTTGCCATCGGCACCACGCAAAATATGCGGATCGCGCACACCGCCAGAAGTACTGATCTTTTTGGAAGCCAGTACCGGTTGATTATCATTCAGTGCCCGATAGTTATATCCATCTGTACTTATCGCATAACGAATAGCTTCTTCGCCCGGCCCGTTGCCGGTGAAATAAGCAAACAGGTAGGCATCGTATTGTTTAGACAAAGTGCATCCTAAAAAAAAGGCCAGACCCGTTCCAAGCAAAAGCAATGTGGACAATACGGAACTTTTTACGATTGAATTTGATTTCACGCCTACTGTTATTTTTGAATTTTAATCTTACATACATAAAAAGCATTTGACAGAGCGTTTAATTCAAATCCATCAGAATCCGCTCTAACAAATGTCTTAGTCGGGATAATATTGTCCGGATTTTCAAGGGTATTTTCAACCTCTAAGTCATAGGAATGAAGCGTAATAATATCCACGTGTTTATTCTGAATTGAGTTTGCAAGACCGTCAATTCGAATGTTTATCTCTTGGTTATCTGGCGAGGCGTTAACCATTTTAACTATGACTTGAGAAGTAGCTTCATCGTATGAAGAACTGGCATACAAACCATTCTGCCCGGTTATATTTTTTCCTTCATATTTTACAGAAAGAATATTAGTTCCGCTGTTTTGAGCATACATTTGCTGCACGTAGTAATTTGGGGTGCGCACTACCGAAAGATTATCGAACCATATCATATCGGGCTTCCATTGCCAGGCGTCCACATGGGCAAACAAAGGAGCGTAGGTAGCAAGGTGGACAATGTCGGCATTCCTCTCCAATCCAGTCATAAAGGCAGCCTCAGCAATAGCGCCTTCAACATTGTTATCCCTGCTTTCGGGATGCGCCGCATATTCGCCGGCAAATACCCGAGGACCACTACGGTCGTAACTATCGTAACGGTCGGCGTTTTCGAGAAACCATTCAGGGCTTCGGTAATAATGCTCGTCGACCAAATCCACATTCAATTCTTTCATTTTGGGCCACAGGTAATCAAAATGTTCGCCATCGGGTGCAGGCCCCGAAGTTCCAATAATTTTAATTTCAGGATATTTGCTTTGAATAGCTTTCTTGAATGGGATTAAGCGCTCAACATAACCTTCCCCCCACTGCTCGTTACCAATTGCCAGATATTTCAAATCGAAAGGTTCTGCATGTCCCATTTCTGCACGTACCTTCCCCCATTTTGAATCAACCGGACCGTTAGCAAACTCAATCAGATCAACCGCATCCTGAATGTAAGGTTCTAAATCGGCAACAGCAACGCACTCTTCACTTTCGTATTGGCAAGCCAATCCGCAGCTTACAACCGGAAGTGGCTCCGCTCCAAGATCTTCGCTTAGCAAAAAGAATTCGTAGAAACCAAGTCCATAAGTCTGATAGTAATCGGGAAAAAAGCGGTGTTTAAAAGTATAATTCCAACGGTTCTCATTCAAGGGGCGATTTTCCACCGGCCCCACACTATTTTTCCATTGGTAGCGGGTTTCCAAGGTGTTTCCTTCAATAATGCATCCTCCGGGAAAACGAAATACTCCCGGCTTTAAATCATACAATGCTTCAACAAGATCTTTACGTAAACCATTTTCACGGTTTTTCCAGGTGTCTGCAGGAAACATTGATATATGATCCAAATCAACAATACCCTGTGTTTCAAGCACCAGCCGGATTTTAGCTTTAGGGTCTGTTGCACCTGATCTAACACTTGCCGTATACTTTTTCCAGTCTTTACCTTCAATAAAAAGGTATGATCTTCCAATGATATCTTCATTTGAACCAACCAATTCAATTCGAAATTTCTTTTCGTTACCTTCATTTGAGCGGGCATAAAAAGAAAAATTGTATTCTGCATTCTTTTTTAAACCAATCCCCCTAAATCCTGAGTTCTCCAGACCGGTTCCTCGACGTAGTCCTTTTTCATGTAACTGCACATAATGCGGATTCCTTTCAAAACAAGGCTCCTCATTTTTAATCGTTACATCTCCGAAAGGGAGCCAACCTACAAATGGCTGATCAAACTCAAAAGACCTGTTTTTGATAAGTTCGGCATACAATCCGCCATCAGCTCCAAAATTGATGTCTTCGAAAAACACACCGTACATATCAGGCTGAATTATAGCTCCTTTCTCATTTACATTGACTACGAAGTTCTTTTGCGCAAATGAAAATTGGATCAAGACTGAAAGGATCAGAAATAAAATTGATTGTTTCATTTTCTTTGGTTTATTTATATAGTTAATCTAATGGTCTAAGGATTTACCTTTCAACCTTATCAACGCCTTCACTTGTCATCCTGACACGTTTTAATGTACCGTCCTCATTGTAATCCAGGTAGTCTATACAAACCGACCGATGGAAACTTCCTCCCTCTGTTTGTATTCCGCCATTATGATAAACGAAATACCATTTACCTTTGTAATTTACAATGGACTGATGATTGGTATTGCTGTTACCGGCAATTTCGTTTAAAATACCTTTGTATTCCCATGGGCCATGAATAATTTTACTCATTGCATAAACAGTCTTTTCCGGAAATCCTGATACATAAGAAAGGTAGTACCAGTCGCCCTTTTTATGTATCCAGGGAGCCTCAGTAAAATCAGTTAAGTCAACGGGCTGAATTGCACCATCCAACTCTATCATATTGTCTTTTTATTTAGCATAATAACATTGTGTATTTCCCAAAATAAATAAGCTTGTCCATCATCGTCAATCCAGACCGTCGGATCAATGTCATCCCACGAAATATCAGTATACTTGGTTGTCATATCGTTGGTGACCAATGCTGTACCTCGTGCGTCGACAAAAGGCCCGGTTGGCGAATCCGAGACTGCAACCCCTATCGCTTTACCGTTAATTGTAGCGTGTTCAGAACAGGTATACCAAAAAAATTTTCCGTTGCGCTCGACTACCTGACTGGCCCATGAGCTATGATCTTTAGCCCATTTAAAATCACTGGTTTTTAACGGAATCGGATATTCCTTCCAGGTCTTAAAATCTTCAGTTGAAAAAACCAACCAGTTCGGCATGTCGTACCATTTCCCGTCACCGGTATCCTGTCCTGCGTAGATGTAAAATACATTGTTGTATACCAATGCTGCCGGATCAGCCGAATATTTATGGGTTACTACAGGGTTTCCGTTTGATTCAAAATTAAACACTTCATCAGCTTGCGTCTGGCTAAAAACAGTTAAGCTTGCAAACGTAGTTATTAATGTCAGCGAAACGTTCTTTATAGCTTTAGTTACTAATGTCTTCATAGTTTAACTACTTGGTTTATTTCTATTCTGATATACGATTCAAAACTGCATCGTAATTACTTCACAGTTTACCAAAAAAAGCGAATATTACTCTATTATAGTTATTTTTCCAAATGCCCATTACATAGTAAGCATTCTAAGCAGATTTAAAGTTGACAGACATAAAAGCCGATAATCCGAACTTCCGTTCGTAAGCATCCCAAAGAACGACAACGAAAGAATACTCAATTCAAATGTCGCAAATCTGTTACATTTTGAGACTGACGAAGACAGAGTACAATAGTCGCGGCTAAAAACAAAAATATGAAGGATACTAACTATCTACTCTTTATTTCAGTTCCAACGCTTCCACTTTAGTATTTTGCGTTCCAACAACTTCTTTATAGCCGGAAATCATCTCATTCAGCTTGTCGGGATTGCTTTTGGCAAGATTCTTTTGCTGACCAAGATCAGCATCGAGGTTGTAAAGTTGAAACTCAGAAGAATTTCCTAATTCAATATTTACTTGTGCTGCAATTTGTGGTCCATTATAAGGAGGAACCATCAACCAGTTTCCTTTGCGAAATGCAGTGCGTGTTGAGGCTTCCAAAACCAGTTCTTCGCGCCCTTGGTTGGAGTTCCCCATCATTACCTCCAATAATTCCTGGCTGTCTGTGCCGTTCGCGTTGGCTCCGGTTAACTTTGCAACTGATGCCAGAATATCAATCTGGCTTATTAAGGCATCCGATTTTTTAGCTTCGATTTTTCCTTTCCAAAATGTAATAAAAGGAACACGGGTGCCGGCTTCAAACAAGCTATACTTGCCACCTCTTAGTCCTCCATTTTGGTCGTGATTGCCTATTCGTTCTACTGCATCATCATAATAACCGTCATTTAATACCGGTCCGTTGTCACTTGAAAATATAATCAATGTATTTTCGAGAATACCTTGCTCTTCAAGAGTTTTCATAAACTCACCAATACACCAGTCGGCTTCCACAATTACATCTCCACGCGGGCCAAGATCAGTACTCCCAACAAACCGTGGATTCGGCGTTCGTGGAACGTGTGGTTGTTGCAAGGCATAATACAAAAAGAAAGGCTCATTCTTGTGTTTCTTCACATAGTCTTGTGCCTTTGACAGAAAATGATCCGCCATATCTACATCACTCCATTTCGCCTTTTCGCCGCCTTTCATAAAACCAATCCGCGGGATGCCATTTACTATCGAGTTATTATGCCCGTGATGCCATTTGATCGTTAACAGTTCAGGATTGTCTTTCCCTGTTGGTTCTCCTTCAAAATTACCGCTGTAACTCACCTCAATCGGATCAATCGGATCAAGCCCATCAACCAAGCCGTTTTCGAGATATACAGTTGGCACACGATCTTGCGTGGCAGCCATAATGAAAGAATAATCAAAACCTATTTCGTTAGGCCCCGGCGACACATGTTCGTTCCAATCTACTTGCCCTGAGCCGAGCCCGAGATGCCATTTGCCAACTACTCCGGTGTGATATCCCTGTTCTTTTAGCATTTTCGGAATTGTTATCTGGGCTGTATCGATAATCAACGGAGCAGTACCCGGTAAAATCTTAGCATCTTTGTTTCGCCAGGGATAAACGCCGGTTAGTAATGCATAACGACTGGGCGTACAGGTTGCTGATGAAGCATGGCCATCGGTAAAAATTACACCTCCGTTTGCCAAACGATCGATGTTCGGTGTTTGAATTTCTGTTGCACCATAGGCACTTACATCTCCATAGCCCAGATCATCGAGATAAATGATAACAATATTGGGCAGAATTTCTTTCGAATCACTATCCGAAGTATTTTTACTATTACATCCCAAAAGAAATAAAGAAATTACTAGAAGACTTAATAAAATCGAGTAGGTAGTTTTCATATTCGCTAATTTATTCCATCAGATCAGAATCGTAATCACTTTTATTCACCCAATCCGCGGGTACTTCTTCACCCTGCATATAACGGTTATAGTAATTTCTGACTCTACCAAAATATTCATAATTTTCGAAAATATCGCCATCGCCTGACATTCTTGGATCACCTTGTTTCTTCAGCTTCTCAAACATCTCACTTTTCATCTGATCTTTAAGCTCACTAAAGTTTTCATCAGCAGCAAGATTATTCATACAAAAAGGATCCTCTGTAATATTGTAAAGCTCCTCTGAGACCCGTTTTCCGAAATTCAGTTGCCAATACTCAAGTTGTCCTTTATTCCTTCGGGTGTCCAGAATATATGTTTTTGTCGGGCTTCCATCACAATTCAAGTAGCCTGTTTCCGGATTTCCGGCTGGCCAACGTTCCGGTTTAAAATTACGGATGTACAAATAATTACTTTGTATTATTCCCCGAATCGGATAGCCTTCATCATTGGGACGGCCAACATCATGACGCTCCTTTCCTATCAAAACAAAATCCCGTTCGGAGTTCACAGTTTCATCTTTTTCAAAATAGAAAATATCCGTAAGGCTATTACCTGTAGTTCTCTGCATTCCAACCTGATCTGCTGTCAATCCGGTTAATTCGAGATAGGTAGGTACAAAGTCGATAAAGTTCACAAAGTCGTCGACAATGCGCCCCGGATTTTTAATACCATCGGGCCAACTAATCGCTAGTGGTAAATGATTAGAATACTCGTACTCCTGCCCTTTTATGCGAGGAAATGGCATTCCGTTATCGGCGGTTACAATAACAATGGTATTATCAAGTTCTCCTATTTCCTCCAGCTTTTGTAACATCCGGTTTAAATGTGCATCAAAATACTCTATTTCAAAAGCATAATCCAGCATATCTGCCCTAATCGTATCAACATCGGGCCAAAACGACGGCACTTCATCAATATCGTCAACACTCTTGTTTCCTTTGTTTATTCCTGATTTAAACTCATACCCCCTGTGTGGTTCGAAACAACCAAACCAAAAACAAAACGGTTTATCGGCAGGACGAGCAGCTAAAAATGCCTCAAAATTTCCAGCATAATCATTTGTGGAAATACCTGTGGTAAGTGGAATTGTTTTTTGCACATCGAATCTTGCTCCGGTAAGCTCTCGTTTTTTACCATCTATCATACCGGGATTACCCGGAGCCCAACCTTTTCCTACACTGCCAACAAAGTAACCGTTCTCGTTAAGTGCTTCCGGGTAGGTTTTAAATTTTGCCGGAAAATTTGGAGAATGGTTACAAGCCTCTTCCAATTGCCAGCTGTTTCGCCCGGTTAATATACATGAACGAGACGGTGCGCACTTAGCATTGGGCGTATAAGCACGCGTAAACAAAATCCCGTTTTGGGCAACGCGATCAAAAGCCGGAGTTTTTACCCAATCGCAACCGTACGCTCCAAAGTGTTTCCACGAAGCATCATCAGCTATTGCAAACAGGATATTGGGAGTTCTTTGTGCTTGTATTTCTTTATTTTGCTGACACCCATTCAATATGAAAAAAATCAGAGTTGTCAGCAGCAGAATTGTTTGTTTCATTTTTTTTGTTTGTGTCTTTTAAACCTGATATTAATACAGATATTAGCACATTTTCAATATTTCTCTATTGTATAAGGATATCTGCTACGAGTATTCCATATAAATATTTATACCAGTGAGCTTATTCTACGGGTTCATCCATCAACCAAAGTAACGGATTTCTAATAGGTAAGTTCCGGATTACCTCATGCGTCTTAGGATAACCTTCCAATGTTTTCCACAATTCGATATATTTCGTTTTCTCATAGGCTTTGCCGGCGAATAACAAAAACGGATGCCGAACCGGCCATTCGTCCCAGTACATTACATCGGGTTGCAAAGGCCATGAGGATTTATCCAAAACAAAGGGAAATAAATACTCCGCTCCCAACTCCAGATTTTTACCGTCTGGTGTACTAAATTCATACATATTGTTGTTTTCATCGCTCAGAATTTCAGCAGTTGTATGAAATTAAACTAAGCGGATGCACCTTATCAAATTCATCTTTAAATAAAAACCATGTCCACGAAAGGATATTCGATATTTCGCCAACACCTAAATCAATAACCGGTTCATCGGCATCGGGCAAGCCATGCGGTGCTTTTTGTGCCGTTAAATGCGCCGACCATCCCCACCAGGTTTGTTCGCTGTAATACCAAACGCCGTTAATTATCTGGTCAATAAACCGTCCTTTTCCTTCTGTAAGCTCCGCCATTACCGAAGCCATTAATGCAGCGCGTGGTGCAGAATAAACCTCTTGCCGACGATCGCCCGAACGAATTATCTCCAAATAATCAGTTGCCTTAACAACCGGCCAATCATAATCGAGGTATTCTTCCCCTTCCTCAATGTAGGCTGTCCGTATTTCTTCCGGTAAACTATTCCAAAAATTTCGGCTTTTGTAGGTCGGAAATCCAAGGTCTGAAAAATCCGTTATAAGTACTTTTTCTATTTCAACTACCCTTGCTTCTTTTTGAAGGATGTCTCTTTTTTCTTTCGAAAAACTGCTTATAGCTATGCTACTGAAAAGAAAAAAAATAAATAGTTTTTTCATGATTATCAGATTTTAGTTTTTTGTACGATTCGTATACTTATGACAAAAGATTCTTGTTCAATCTTCAGATTTAAAAGGAATTGATCTGTATTAAAATTTCGTTTTTCCCGGGTGCGAGACGCATTGATCCAAACGACAGATCCACTGTCTGCCCGTTAAGACTCACCACCGCATTTTCAGGAAAATCCGCAATAAACTCCCCAACCATATTTGCCGGTAATTCAATAACATATTTCCATAAACGATTATTCAGCTTTCTATAATCGCCTTTAATTGGGCCTTTTACAGTTGGCACTTTAATGGAACTAAATTCCAGATTAGCCAATTGAGGGTAAATAGTTGCCACTCCAAATCCCGGTGTTTTGGGCTGAATTCCCCACATGTTCCGGGCAACAATATTTGCCGGAGCCGCGCCCCAGGCGTGGTTCCAGTCGGAATTAGGTTTATACTTCATGTCCCAGGCTTCCATTGTAATGGTTGATCCCACTTTTATCATATTGTACCAGCTACGATCGTGTGTGGCAGTCATCAACTCCAGGCCATAATCGGCCGCCCCGGCATTATAAACCGCTTCTATCAGATACTGAGCGCCGTATACGCTGCATGCCATTCCGCGGGTTTTCATATAATTTGCTACCGATTCCTTATACTCGTCAGGAACCACACCAAATGCCAAAGGAAACATGTTGGCATGAACGGATCCATGTTCTGTCCCGATACCATCGGTATAATATCCCTTTTCCTTGTTATATAATTTCTGGTTGATCGATTTTTTTACTTTGGCAGCCCTCAGTTTAAAATCGAGCGCTTCTTCGGTTTTTCCCAGTAACTGAGCAAATTCAGCCATAATTTCCATATTTCGGTAATACATAGAATTAATAACCGTATTTACCGGGCGAAAAACAAAACCATCGTCTTCTCCCATCGCTCCCCATCCTCCGGCCTGAGGCCAGTCAACAATATCGCGAACACGTTGTGTAGTATCTGCAAATCCGAGCTGAGCCATTACCTCTCCGTTCAGTTTTGGCGATTTGGTGCTAATAAAACCATCCTCATCGTCAAGCATCATTAATGTCTTGTATTTCAACGGCTCGTAATATTTTTTAATAAGTTCGGTATTTCCAGTGTACATGTAATCCTGGTAGAAAAGCAGTGCCATATGCAATTGCCATTCGGTTGGCCAGGTGGGAAAATCCATAAAATATTCGATGGTCTTTCGGGCAATGGCATATTCGTTATCCACCGAATAATGACTCAATTGATTCAGATAAGCATCGGCTTCATATGGAATTCTTTCGCGATCGCCATCCACATAATAACCGGCAAACGAAGTTGCTTTTTGCGAATATTTACATAAATCCCATACCTGATTTAAGATATCGTTTGAACAAGTAAACGAGCTGGCATCATCGTTGAAATAAGTAAAATAAGCCACCTGTGTTAAATCTCCGGCTCCCAAATTTTCAGCTCCTTCTATTTCAACATATCGAAATGGCATAATTACAGGAAAGGAATCCGGCAAAGCCACAGCTACCGATTTCGTATTTCGTTCATCAGGGATAAGTTCGATTTGGTATTCTGATTTTCCGAATCTTACATCTAGTTGTAATTCGGCGTAACGAATGGTACCACCGGGATCACGATCAATCTTTCCATCTAACAGTTTCTCTCCTAAACGAATTGTCAGTTTCTGTTCTTTTTCAGGCAAATAATTTAAACGAAGCGTTCCGAAAGCAGCTTTACCGAAATCTGCAAAATAGCTTCCATCTAAATTCTTTTTAAAAGCTTTAGGTTTTATCTTTTCCACCAAAAACCAATTACCCGTTGATATCTTATCGCCAAATGTTCCTGTTGTAAATTCCTGTACAGGCGAGTATTCCGATAAGCGGTTGTTTATGTCATAAATCCGTACTTTCCAGAAATAAGTCTGATTCTCCTCCAGCGGATCACATACAGGCTCTATGTTAGCCAACTGATTACCGGAAACCCGTCCGCTGTTCCACACATCGCCAATGTTGTTATCGATATTTTCTTTAGTAGATGCAAGCAATACCTGGTATGCCTTCTGTGTTACCGCTTCTTCCCGAATCATCCATCCAAACTCGGGTTTGCTGTCGATAATCTTTGTAAATTGCGGTTCACGAATCAACTCCACTGTTAATCCAAACGGCACTCCCGATAAAGGACCATTGTATCGCTGAACAAGCTCATCATTTTTTGTCCGCAATTCCTGTAGTACTTTTTGATACTTTGCATCCTTTGCCAAATTTGTTATTTCTTTTGGATCATCTTTCAGCGAATACAATTCCTCATCCGTTTTATTATTGATGTAGCGCAGGTATTTCCAGTCTTTTGTTCGCACTCCTTCGCTGGGAGGAATGTTTGCAAATTCCCAAAGATGCTCAATAAGAACCGTGTCGCGATTCAGGGATTTTTCCTTACCGGAAACTACCGGGATCAGACTCTTGCCCTGATAAACGCCGGGTGCTTTTATACCGGCCAGATCGAGAATGGTTGCGGGGATATCAATATTCAGAGCCATTTCCGATATGTCGCGGTGTTTCTTCACGCGCGGATCATAAACAATCATTGGCACTCTTACCGAATTATCATACATCAGCCATTTTCCGGCCAGTTGCCGTTCTCCCAAAAACTGACCGTTATCGCCCATCAAAATAATTACTGTATTTTTTTCGAGTCCCTTCTCCTTTAATTTTTTCCTGATTTTTGCGATTTCCAGGTCAATGCCATTAATCATTCGATAGTACCCTTTTACACTGTGTTGGTATTTTTCAGGAGTATCGTATCGCCAGTACCAGCGCGTGCGGTTAAAACCTTTTCGAACTGCTTCAGGCAGAGCATTAAAATATTTATCGTCGGCCAGTTCTGGTGCTGGAATGTCCATATTTTGATACAATTTACCGGGTTCTTCCTGCCAGAAATACTGTTCGGGAGCGTTATCGTGGGCATGTGGTGCACTAAAACTCAACGATAAACAGAATGGTTTTTCTGCCGGAGCCTGCTCGATAAAATCAAGGGCTTTTTGGCCTGTATAACGGGTAAGGTGAACTGTATCACCATCCAGTGTTTTATAATAATAGCCCCGGTAATCAGGAAAACTCACGTTGCGGTCGTAATCTTCAATTACATCGAACATCTTTTCTTTGCCCGGAAAATTCACTCCGAACTTGCCAAAAAAAACATTATAATACCCAGCTTCTTTTAATAGTTTCGGGTAGGCGGTTTCCATTAACTCTTCACGAATTGGGCCGGTTTGAAAAGTGTATTTATGCGTGCGTTCGTGCACTCCGCTAAAAATACTCGCACGACTTGCAGAGCAAATTGGAGTTGTTACCATTGCTTGCGAAAAATACACCCCATCTTCCGCCAGTTTATCCATCTCCGGAGTTTGTATTACCTTATTCCCTGCATAACCCAGAGCACTCCAACGTTGATCATCAGTGAGAATAAAAATAATGTTTGGCTTTTGAGTTGCTTGAGCAAAAATGCTGAAGCCGTTCAGAAAAAGTCCAAACAGCAAAATCAGCTGAAGCCGGGAAATTGTAAGCATGTTTAATATACTTTTACAGGTTTTTCATAATCATCTTTCATGTCATATGGCAATTTCCAGATATTACCGTCAAAATCGCCAAAAAATAATTCAGACTTGCTGAATTCATGCGAGTGTCCACTGGCCCAGAAAAAACAAAACGGAGCCTTATAGTTTACCGGTTTTCTCACATATGAATGACTCATTTTGCTATTTTCTGTTAGTTGTCGTTCTTTCGCCCAGGTTTGTCCTGAATCATTTGAAACCCATATCGCCAATTCTCCCCCAACGCCCCATTTTTGTGGCCCGGGTTCAGTAGGTCCAACTACCTTCCATGTATTTTCCTGAATATACAGGCTTCCCATATCATAATTATGATCCGACTCTGTAATTCGATATGTTTGCCATTGGGTTCCGTTCCATTTGGTAACACACCATTCGTAAGGCTCGCTTACACTGCCCGGTTCGTGCCCTACACTTCTGATATAAAGACATGCCGGATTACCATTGCTATCGAAAGCCATATCTTTCAAGTATAAATTTTTGCTTTGTGATGCATAATCGACAACACGTGCCGGCGATGTTATACTTTTCAGCGGAATATCCAATTTAGCTCCGTCAACCGTTGTCCAGGATTGTCCTAAATCACTTGTTTGAACATAGTACAAATCAGTACGTTTATCCACATTTCCATCGGGATGCCGGTTAAAAAAGGTTCCCAAAACCTTCCCGTTGTAGATATTACTCGTTTGGTAATGTCCCGATTTTTCTCCTTCATTTACAGGAATGGCAGCCAACAATTTATCTTCTGTCCAGTTTTTACCATCAATGCTCGATTCGAAATAGAGCTGACGAACACCGGTATACTTGGTAAAAAAATGAAAATAGCCACTATCAGTATTCCATGGCTGCGGGTAAGTCATTTCCTCCTCTGTAATTTTCTCAAATTCATCAATACTCAAAGGTTTTGTACTACGGTACTTAAAACCCATTCGATGTCGGCTCCGGCCACTAACAAATACCCAGATATAATCCTCATCATCAATCATTATTGAAGGGTTGTCGTGCGGATCATTAACACCGTTTTTATCGCACACGATAGTTGGTTTCGATACCATGCCAGTGTTGTGATCATACTCACCTATCATACAAAGTAGGTAACGCTCTTTTTCCGAAGTAGTTCCGCCATATACGAAAAACGTTTTATTTGCTTTCTCAGAATAAATAGCCAAAGGAACATGCTTTGCAGTGTAGGTTCCAAGTGCCCCGGAGTATTTATCACCTTCCTCATATTTTTGTCCCAACTCGAACCATATTGCCCGATAGCCATCTGCTTTTTTACTTGAGAAAGATTGTGCATTCACCAAAGAAATTAGTGTAGTAAATACCAAACTTAAAATTATCTTTTGCATACTTCAATTTTTAGATTAGAGTTAGCGACAGCAAAGACTATTACTTCTCTTTGACAAACTTTAAACTTTTACTATTAGAAAAAGGAATATCCAGTTTCCATATTTCATTTTCTTTCGTTACCTCCAATTTCACTTCCGATGAATCTTTTGAGATAATCGTTGCCGTAACTTTTGGAGCTTCTTTTTCCGAAGGTAATAAAAGCCACACAAAACACTCATCGTTACCAGCGACTGTTGAATACACAAAAGCTTTGTTCGGGCAGAACTTATTGTATTCTTCGCTGTACCATCCTTGAATTTCAGGTTCCTCCTGCCCCTCAATTATACCCACTTTCCAATCCTTTTTATCAACAGGAATAAGCTGCAGATTTCCTTTGTCATTTTTCGTTGTTATCACTCCGTTTTTATCTGCTCCAACTTCACAATCGGGATGCCAGTGCCATAGTGTTTCAACTTTTCGGGGCTTGTCGGTTTCAATCTTATCAACGATCACCCAAAACTCGTTTCTCACATACAGCATCGCCCGTTTGTGTTCCACATTTTCCAAACCTTCATATTTATCAAATGAACCACAAGCATAATCGTAATCTGGTGTTATTGTCCAGTGATTTCCCGAAACAGCTTTTTCCTCAACTCTAACTCCCGGCAATTGTCCTTTCCCTTCAATTAATACAGAATTATGCCCCTGCGTGCCTTTTGCGTATCCTCTGAACTTCTTCGCTACTTCGCCGGTGTATGCGAAACGTCCGGCATCTACCAGAAAATCACGGCCATAGGCAGAAACTGAAATATGTAGCATATCGTTATGCTGGTGCCCACTGCCCCAGGGACCAACATCAAAAAACGACCAATGCGCATCTTTATCAAAACCGCTTCGTGAAATCAGTTGCCCTGCCCATGGAAAAAAGTACGACGGACCGTCAACTGGCTTTTTACCTGAGCTGCCATTTGTAGCAATGTATTCCCATTCGCGCTTACTATATTTTTCCACTCCTTTCAATATCAGTGGCACATTGCTTCCCAAATCGCCATCGTTGTTTAAAATACGATTGCCATCAGGGCGGATTATCAAAGCCGCATAGCGATACATATTTTCGATGGTTTCATTAAAAAAATCGGGAAGTTGATAGTTGGCACGATCGCAGATTTCTTTGAACAAATCGAAATTCTGCAAAGCTACATTGTGATAATGCGAAGTGAGTTCGGTTTGTACTCCATCCGGGTAAACTTGCCCTTTCATACTTTCGCTAATGGTATTGGCTGCATACTCCAAATATTCTAACGATTTTTTGTACTCGGGAAAATTGGTTGCAGCAGTTGCCAGTGCCGAAATTTCCATAGTTAACCAGTTGTTTTGAGCATGAAAATTCCGGTTGTAATGCGCATGATCGGGCAAACTACTTAGCATCAGCAGCCTGGTAGCATCCGAAAAATCATTGTTATTCAAGGTTCCGTAAAAAATACGTGACCATACTTTTACCCGGGCAGCAACTTCCAATCCACGCCAAACCGAGGTACTGCTTTTCTTTTGCGGATAAGGCATGCTTTTTATGATAAAATCGCGCAAAAACAAGTCGATATACTCAAGATATTTGGGATTTCCGGTTTCAAAAAACACATTAAAAACATGACTTATCTGACTATGTCGGTTCGATAACCAGGCCCACTCTTCATCGTTGTTAGGCCCTTTGTAATACCAGTCGCGATGCCCGTCGGTTCCCCAGGGAACTTCGCCCCTCACATTCTGTACGACAAACACATCAGTTAAAATAGTATCTGCTAGATTATCTGTTCTTTTTGAGATTTCAGGTTGTTCCTTTCTTAGAAATTGTACGGACTCTCCGTTCTTGTAATAGTTCAACAGTTGGATACATGAGGCAACTAAATCTCCTGAATTATATGCTGCTTTCACTTTTTCCAGTCCCGGATAGTTCAAATCAAACTGATTCAGCATCGTCTTCATTTGCTCGGGATAAGCTTTGCAAACATCATCCACCGTTCTAATCTCTCTCCAACTCTGTGCAAAAGCATAATTCATGCTTACTACAGCCAATATAAGAATGAGTACTAATTTTTCTTTGAAGTTCATCAATCTATATTCTATCTGATTAGTGTTTTATTTTTCCTTCAACTTATACAAATATAGCCAACTAGCTTCGGGCCAAGGCTTCTCGCACGGACGATCGCGGTTACGACCAATGGTTTCCCATTTTAGTACGTAAGTTGTATTTTCCTCGTTACTACTTCCCAAATCTCCTGTTGTACGAATTTCCAGCCCCGGAAAACTTCCTTCAAGTTCTAAACCGCTGTTCAGCGATTTTGCTTTTAACACCTTGCCAACGGGATCAAAATTATCGTTTAACAGGATGGTACCATTTCCGTATTTTTTATGCCGGTAGTCCACTTCATAATACCCATCTTTTCGTTTGTTGAAACCTTTTATGGTTACCTCGGTATTTATACTTCCATTTCCTGAAAATTCCCACCTGTAATCCCAGTTGGTTATTTGGTTATAGATCCATTCGCCATTTTTTGTTTTTGCAATATAAAATTGAAGGTTATCATCCTCATCATATTTATGGTACACAAAAATAGGATTACTATTTTCATCCAGACAAAGCTTTGCTGCCAGATTAATAATACCGCCTTTTACCGGAATCGGATCTACAATCACCGACCGTTTTTCAATGGTTGCAGGGAGTTCCAACGGTTCTCCAAAGGCATTGTACCAATGTGTTAAATCGGGGCTTTTCATATACGAAAGATCATGATTGGTAGAACAATCAGGCGTATCCCTCCAAACCCAGTATACATGATACCACCCGTCTTTCATCATTGTGGGTTGAGACTGATAAGCGTTCATAAAACCCTGACCATCTGTTAAAGGGGTATCCAAAAGCCGCTTCCACTTTTTTCCTTCGGTTGAATAAATATTATAAATTTCATTCCCGTTTCCACTTCCCCCATCACGATAATGAAACAGCAATTCGTTTTCTTTGGTCAGCATAAAATGCGGATAGGTACATCGTTCTTCATTTCGTCCCACCATTGTCATTTCCTGCTGTAGCGTTTTAATATCGTTTGGTTGGGTACTTTTAAAATAGGTTATAGGGTGACAGTGCATATTTCCTGCAACATGAATATAGTTGTCTTTATCTACCCCAATTGTAACTGAATTATGACTATCCCAACCTAAAACCGTACTGGTTCCGCCACATTCTTCTCTTGTGGTTACCGGCATTGTATGCAATTCGAAACGATCGTCAGTCAAATCCCGTTGCCCGACTACCATATTCCGGTTAGCATTGTAATAGGCAATGTACTGCCGCTTACCATTTGTATACAAGCTAAAGCCAACCGGATGACCTGCCCAAACACTGTCGATCTTTATGGTTTGAACAATTGACTTGCTTTGCGCAGTTTCGTCGATAGTAATCTTTTTTTCTGTTTTTGATGGAGTACAACTTGTTAAAACCAAGCTGAAAAAAATCCATATCAAATTTATATTCTTACTCATAACTCAATATTTTCAGTTCTTTCGCGGAAATCTTTTATCAACTTAGAAAGAGTAGGAAGCTCATCTGTGTATTTTCATCTTCCACTGCATTTCTGTTTTCTTCTGGATCTGTATTATGGTCGAACAACTCCTTTTCCATTACCTCACCAGAGTCAATCCGAATCCATTCTGTATATCTGTACTTTTGTGTACGAACAGAATATTCTATTACCTTTTTCGATTTATCATTACTTGCATCACGATACGATGGCCAAATACCATTACCGTTTTTACCTCTTCAGGTGTTGATGCCTGTTGAGCATCAGAAATACTCGAGGTAACAATACCGGAAGCATTGTGATTCTGGTATTGAGCTACGTGATTTTCCTTTTAAATCCGTACGGTTCTTGGTTGCCAACGAAGCAAAACTAATTAGCAAGCTAAGGCAGATAAGGCCTCCCAAGCGTGATATCAAAGAAAATCTGGTATTCACTTTTACTGCATCTGTCTATTTCTTTCTCATCAAGAGTAGATTATCCTCGGGGCAAGCCTCGGAGAATTAAACCCACAGTGAGTAAAAAGACTCTATCACCAACAAATTTAAGATATAACTTTCCTAATATTCTTTCAATCTGGTGCAATTTCTTTCAATATTGTCTTATGCTTTCACTTTTGTGCCAAGACTGACACATTTGTATTATTTTATTGTCTCGACCGGAAATACTGTAAATAAATCAGTAATGAAAATCCGGACAAGATGAAACTATTAAAGAGTAGCAGCACCTGACAATAAGAACTTACAGGTAGGATGTTTTATTTAATTCCGAATACTTTTTGGAAAAAACTTACAACATAAAATGTAGACTTCTGTATTTCAACACCTTATTCGACAAAAAAAGTTAAGACTTTTTAGTCTTAAATCAAAACAGGGAGGTTCGAATAAATAAATTAATGAAAAAAGAAAGTTATAATATAAGTAAATGTATCCCACAATACATGTAACATCAATTACGCGACTATCCAGAAATTACTTTGCTTTATGATAAAATTTGAATGAGTAAAATACAAACGGGGCAGAATTAGTATCTCTGCCCCGTCGATATATTTAAACTCTAAAAAATCTATTCGTCAAAAGCTAATGTAATATTAATTACTGTTGATGAAGTAATTAAAACTTCCTGAGATGTAAAACCTATTATTGAAAACACCAAAGTATCACCAATTTCAGCTTCAATTGTAAAGTACCCGTCTAAATCCGTTATCGTTCCAGTTGTGGTTCCTTTTATTACAACACTGCAACCGGCAACAGGTTGCCCCATACTATCTAATACCCTCCCGGTAATGGTTACTCTATCTGCATTATTTCCAACTATTGTCCCAATGTCTGCTCTTTTTTCAAACTTGTTCCCAGATAGAGCCATTACAGGTGATGCTTCTATGCCAATAAACAATACCAGAAAAGCGATAATTACATAATAATTTTTCATATTCACATTATTTTTCGTTAACTAATTCTGTTAGAATCGTAGAAAATGGAACTACTGATTGCTTAGCAACTGTCAATGGTAAATTCTTATCTAAAGAGTCTATATTCTGTATCAAGTAATTGTAACTTTCTAGAAGAATCTCTCCATTTAGCTTTTCAAGTCCGATATTAGAAAGCATGTACACATCTATATCCCATTCTCCCTCGCCAAAAGATTGTCCGTACTCCAAAGTTATGAATCCAACCATACTATATTGTATAATAAAGAAACCAGGATTGTTCATTAATCTATAATGTCCCAAAAAATCGGATACAGTACCAATTGACGTATATTTTATATGTGCTACCACTCCACTCATTGGTTCTCCTGTATCAGCTAGACTAATAGTTCCCGTAATTGTAACTACTGAAGATGAGCTTTTTACGTTTACCGAAGAATCTGACCGATTTTCTCCCTCCATTTTAGGCCAAATACAAAAGCTTTCGAGCCATTTGGTCATATCTGTGCTCCAATAATTCATTGAACTCTTCAAACTGTTTGACACAGTCAAGAAGCGTTGTTTATCCTCTTTGTTGAGATCATCCGCATTCCTAAACTCTAATTTCTCAACTAACAAAGTCAAGCTATCACCATTAGATCCATTATACTGTGATATTACATCACGTAAGTCTTCTAATGATAACTTCAAATCAGGAGAAAATGAACTTTTCTCCAAAATGTCATAATTTGAGTCTACCGATTTCAACTTAGCTGAGGCAAAATAGTCATTCAGATTTCCACTTCTTTTTACCGATTTAATTTCTTGAAAAACAGAATCGAGAGCAGCGATGTAATTGGTTCCAATCTCAGAGTAATCGTTCATGTCAATACTCTCTGGAGAACCAGTGTCCAAGTCTTCATTACATCCAACATAAAGGATAGCAACAAAGATTAATAAAACTAAACTAATTTTTTTCATTGATTGTAATTTTGTGTTTGTAATGTCAATGCAAGATATTCCTTTAAACACACAAACAAAATAGTAAACATAATATTTTGACATTTATTAACATATGTTCTTTTCGTTTAATTATTCGATCAAATTAACATCCTCAATTAAATCAAGAAGGTATTATTCCGAAAAAACATTTCTTCGTCACCCATGTTAAAGTTGATATCTTTAAAGCAACAAAAAGCTGCGCCAGTATAAGCAGAAAATAAATGCAACCATCCAATTTAAAAGAAAAAACAATAGCTGTACTTCCGTTTGTGAATATGAGCGGTAACGTGGAAATGGAATATTTCAGCGATGGAATTACTGAAGAAATTATCAATGCATTGGCAAACATTACACATTTAAAAGTCACCTCAAGAACTTCGTCTTTTTACTTTAAAAACAAAGAAATACCAATTAATAAGATTGCTCAGGAATTAAATGTTGCTACAATTATAGAAGGCAGTGTACGCTATGCTGCCAATACAGTCAGAATTACTGCGCAGTTGATTCATGCTGAAGAAGATTTTCATTTTTGGTCGGAAACCTGGGATCGGAAACTGGACAATATTTTTGAGATACAGGATGAAATAAGCCTTAAAATAGCTGATAAATTAAGAGAACAATATGGACACCTTGAATTTGAAAATCATTTAGTAGAACAAAAAACGGAGAGTCTTGATGCCTATGAATACTCGCTAAAAGCCCGGTATCATTTTAATAAATGGAACCCGATAGATGCTCAGAAAGCAATTGAGTTATACGAAAAAGCAATTGATCTCGATCCAAAACATACCGATTCTCTGGTTGGCCTGGCAGATGCGTATAGTTTTTTTGCAGTAACCGAATTAATGCCAAGAAAAGAAGCCTGGGAAAAGTCGAGAAAATATACTGATATTGCCTATTCTCTTTCGCCCGATAATGCGGGAGTTCATTATTTACTGGCTAACGTTGCATTCTTTTATGATGCCGATTTTCAGAAAGCTTTCGAACACGGACTCCGATCCGTAGCACTAAAGACGAATTACCCGGAAGCCCAGCAGTTTCTTTCGCTACTGTACTTAATTTCAGGAGGAAACGCTAAGGCAAAACAACATTTGGAGCTTGCGCATAGTATTGATCCGCTTTCGCAGGAAACATTATTTTACCGCGCATATTATCAATACCGCACCGAAAACTATCTCGAGGCTTTAAAACTATTCGACGAATGTCTGGAGAAGAATCCGCGTAATATTCCGGCATACGTTGTAAAAAGCTATTGCCTTATTAAACTGAACCGAAACGATGAAGCCATTCGTTTTCTGAATGAAATGCCAAAGGAAATTGTAGTGCACAACGAACGCCTCGGAGCTCTTTGCCTGGCACACATCAACCAAAATAATAAAGCAGAAGCCGAAAAATACTTTGATGAATTGTGCCGGGAAGCTCAAAATCCGGAATCGTTTCAAGCACATTCCTACCTATATCTGGCCTATGCCAGCACCGGCAGAGCAAGTAAAGCATTTTCTATGGTTGACAGAGCAATGGCATTCAAGTCCTCCGTTTTGTTGCTAAGCTTTACCGATCCACTTGCTAACGATTTGAAAAAAGATATTCGCTACCAGAAATACAAGAAAAAACTTTACAGACATAACACCAGTCCAGAGAATCAATCACCAGAAAAACCGCCACTTTTAGACACTGAAACTGCCGATGGTTATGAGGTTATTCTATTAACATTCATTGGCGAAGAACAGCCTTTTTTGATTCCCAACCTATCACTTCGCTCGCTTGCCGAACAAATTGAAATTCACCCTAATAAATTATCATGGTTACTTAACGAGCGTATCGGAAAAAATTTCAACGAGTTTATTAATCACTATCGAATTGAATATTTTAAAAAGCTGGTTGTTGATCCTGAAAACAGAAATATATCATTGCTTGGACTTGCCTACGAAAGTGGCTTCAATTCAAAAACTGTTTTTAATACCTATTTTAAAAAAGAAACAGGCTTAACTCCTAAGGAGTTTCTAAAACAACAAATACAAAATTAAAAAAGGCGACATGAAGTACTCAATGCCGCCCTGATTTTACATCAACAATTTCACCAAGTTAACTTAATATTTCTTCGAGGCTGATATAGTCGCCAACTCTACCAGTCATTTTCTCCACATCTGTGTTTACCGGAAGTGTTTTCTTTCCAGGCCTCCACCCTGCCGGGCAAACTTCTCCGGTTTTACTGGCATGTTGCCAGGCTTTTACCTGTCTTAAAAATTCATTTACATTGCGGCCAACCGAATCAGCCTGTACTTCCTGAGCCACACAAACACCATCAGGATTAAATAAAAAACGCCCGCGCAGAGCAACACCTTCTTCTTCAACCAAAACACCAAAAGCACGGCTAACATCCTGATTTCCATCTGCTCCCATCGTTAGTTTCAGTCCTTTTAAAATTGGCTCTGTTTCGGCAAAACGTTTATGCGAAAATTTCGAATCAACAGAAACAGCCAGAATTTCAACGCCTAATTCCTGAAATTCATCATAGTGAGCATTCATTGCTGCAATTTCTGTTGGACATACAAAAGTAAAATCGGCAGGATAAAAGCAAACCACTGCCCATTTATCTTTATAATCGGCACTTGAAACTGTTTTAAAATGCCCTGTTTTTGCATCATATGCATCCATTTCAAATTCCGGCATTTGTTGTCGAACCATTGTTGTACTCATAGGTTTTTCCTCCACTTTTTGATTTTCTACTAATGTTTCTGTTTTAATTTTCTTTTTTAAAGGCTTAACGCCATTTACACATGCCATGACTTGCAAAATTTAGATTTTGATTGCTACTTATACTCACCTCTACATAAACTCACGGTTAAAAAGAAAGAACAATCTTTTCAAACATATGTCAAATATAGTATTTTATTTCAATTTATTAAACAATGAGTTAACAAGAAATAACCAGTATATAAATTCACAACTCAACAAAATTTTTCTGAAATAACAGTGTTTTACCAATAAGTGTCCACTATATTCCAGATTATAATTCCGAACCTCTTAATTTTTTTCCGAACGAATCTTTTCTGCAGCACCTCTACTTTTGTAACATCAATACTGATTAACAACAAAATAAATAGGAACTTAAAATATTCTGAAATGAAAGAAACAATGAAAGCAATAGTTGCCACAGCCTACGGCAAACCGGAAGTGTTAAAATATCAACAAGTAGAAAAGCCCGTACCAAAAGAAAATGAAATATTGGTGAGAGTTTACGCTTCATCTGCGACCACTGCCGACGGCATGATGCGAACTGGAAAACCTTATTTCGGACGTTTAATGACAGGACTCTTCAAACCGAAACATGCCATTCCAGGAACCGGATTTGCCGGCCTTGTAGAAACAGTAGGCGCAGCCGTTCATCAGTTTAAATCGGGCGACCGTGTTTTTGGAGAAACGACTTTGGGTTTTAGCACAAATGCTGAATATTTTACGATTCCTGAAAGTGGTGTGATTTTACAAATACCGGAAAGTATGACCTTTGCAGAAGCAGCTACCTTTGGAGACGGACATGTAACGTCGTTGAATTTCCTGCAAGAAATTGCACATATAAAACCCGGACAACGAGTACTAATTAATGGAGCGTCAGGCAGTTTGGGAACAGCGGCTGTACAAATTGCCAAATATTTGGGAGCCGAAGTTACCGGCGTTTGCAGTACCAGAAGCATCGGGTTAGTGAAATCGTTGGGTGCTGACCATGTGATCGACTACACAAAAAAAGACTTTACCAGGTTAAACGACACATTCGATGTAGTTTTTGACACCGTAGGAAAAAGCAACTTTTCACGCAGTCGCAGAATTCTAACAGAACAAGGCCAATATGTTTCCCCCGTACTAAAATTCTCATTGCTCCTGCAAATGATGGTCACCTCTTTTTCCAGGCAACAAAAAGCAAGATTTGCCGCTACCGGACTCCGCAGCAATACTGAGCTTAAAGCGTTATTCATACAGTTAACAGACATGTTCAGGGAAGGCCGCTTAAACACTGTTATCGACCGCCAGTATCCCTTGGCAAAAGTCGCAGAAGCGCACACCTACATTGCCTCGGGCCATAAAAAAGGAAACGTAGTAATTATTGTTCACCCTTAAAACAATAAAAATGGAAACAATTAAACAACTGAAAACAAACACCAGAACAGCGGGAATTCTATACCTGTTAATTATTTTAACCGGCTTATTCAGCGAAATGTTTGTTCGTTCCGGGATAATTGTGCCAAACGATGGAGCTGCCACTACCGCTAATATTGCCAATCATACTTTTTTATTCCGAATTGGCTTTATAAGCGACCTGACAATGGTTATGAGCGATGCAGCAGTTGCATTACTGCTTTTTCTGATCCTGAAACCTGTAAACTATGGGTTGTCGTTGTTGGCTGCGTTTTTCAGGTTAGCTCAGGCCACAATAATTGGCGTAAACCTCTTAAACTATTACATGCCACTCTTAATTCTGGGTGACGGAAGTTCTCTTGCCGGATTTTCGCCGGAGCAAATAAATTCAATGGTTCTGCTTTTCCTGAAAGCGCATAATTATGGCTACCTGATTAGCGGCGTATTTTTTGGAGTTAGCTGTGTTATTCTGGGCTACCTGCTTTTTAAAGCTGAATATTTTCCGAAATGGTTGGGAGTATTGGTTGTAGCAGCCGGAATAAGCTACCTTATTGATTGTATCGTCAACTTTTTGTTGCCTGAACTTGCTACATCGAGCGAGATACTGGTGATAAGTGTTGCGGTAATTTCGGAACTGTCGCTTTGCTTGTTCCTTCTCATTAAAGGAACAAGCAAAACTTCAGCACTCACACAAAGTAAGCGTTAATTAACCGCTTTTTCTATTTCAATTGTGTTGGGCTAATCAGGAATGAAAATTCATAATCCTGATAAGGAATACGGTATTCGTCGCGAGGAATTGCTCCCCAGCTGTTAACGCATCCTAATCCCATTTGTACTTTATCGATACAAACAGTAATAAAATCGCTTTTCGGTACTTCCGGCGAATGACGTTGATCCTTCTTGATACCGTCATCTAACGACTCTTGTGTATATTTTAACGCCGATGCAGAGAACACATCATCCGAAACAAACGCAAGCCCCGTACCTCCAACAGTTGTTTGTTTCCACCAGCGTAAATCCGACTTCGTTCCGTTTTCCTGTGGGCGTATGTACGAATAAAACTGTTCGCAAACATCCTGCTCATACAAACCAACAAACTGCGAATATTTACGATCAATATAGTTCTCAATTGGTCCACGTCCGTAGTATTTAATGTGTGCATATTCTTCTGGCATCTCCATCTTCATCCCAAAACGGAACATCTCCGAAACATCGGCATTTCCTCCTGCTGCTAAAGATTGTGTTACCAGAATTTCCCCTACATTATTAATCTCATATTTCAAATTGAGTTTCCCCGAAACCTCAGGAAGTTCGTAAGAGGCATTTACCAAAATAAGCTGATCTTTTTCTTCTGCTTTTAATCCGGTTAGTTTTAGTTCAGGGTTTTGCCAAACACAGTAACGCAATTGCAATTTTGCACCGTAATCGTTATCAGTTGGCGCACGCCAGAAATTAGGAGATAAAGTACTCCCCTCTTTCAAAACGGCTTTTCCGTTTACATCAAAACGGGTTAAAAAGCCTGTTTCCCGACTGAAATCAATGTTAAAATTCTCGCCAAAAATACGAAGATAATTCTCGTCGTTTTCTTTGATTTCTGGTACAACTACAGCCTGATTCTGCGCTTCACAGTTTGTAAGCACCAGTTCTTCAAATTTCCACGGTTTTACTTCTAATTGCTGTTTCGCCAAGGCATAACCTGCAGGCACCAATGTTTCTGATTTCTTCAACTTATAAGCAACATTCAGAAACAGCTCCTTATAGTCTTCTGACGGTTTCTCGATATCCAACTTAATCGTTTCCTTCTTTTGCGGAGCCACATCTAAATCATATACAATTCCAGTTTCTAAAACTTCGCCGTCGCCAACAAGCTCCCACTCGAGGTAAAAATCTGAAAGATCGCGAAAGAAATATTCGTTGTAAATTTCTATTAAACCTGCAGACAAATCAACCGGAGTTGTCCATATTGACTGGTAGAAATAACCGGCTTCGTAATAATGAGGATTTGGCTTCCGATCAGGGCTGATCAATCCGTTATCCAAAAAGTTATTATCTGAAGCATCATACGGGTTAAAATCGCCACCGTATGCATAAATCTCTACACCTTCCTTATTTTTCCAGTGAATGCTTTGATCTACATAGTCCCAAATGAAACCTCCCTGATAGTTCGGGTATTCGCGTATCAGATCCCAGTATTCTTTAAAGCCTCCGAGCGAATTTCCCATTGCATGGGCATATTCACACTGAATCAGAGGACGTTTTACTTCAGATTTACCATATTTTTCAGAAGCTTCGTAACCGTAGTACATTGGGCAATATATATCGGTAAATTCGTTATTTCCTGCTCTTTCGTACTGAACGGGGCGCGAATTATCATAATTTTTGATCCATTTATAAACTGTTTCGAAATTTGGTCCGAATCCTGCTTCGTTACCCATCGACCAAATAATTACCGACGGATGATTATAATTACGCAACACATTACGCTCATTACGCTCCAAATGTGCTTTTTCAAACTCCGGCACTTTAGCTAATGTCTCTTCGCCGTAACCCATACCATGCGATTCTAAGTTTGCTTCAGCCACAACATAAATTCCGTATTTATCACACAGGTCGTACCACATGCTGTTATCCGGATAATGACAGGTTCTAACCGCGTTCACATTGAATTTCTTCATCAACTCAATATCCTGAATCATTCTTTCTTTCGATACTACATAACCGCCATCAGGATCAAGCTCGTGACGGTTAACACCTTTTATCAAAATTGGCTGGCCATTAACGCAGAGTTGGCCGTTTTTCATTTCAACTTTTCTGAAGCCAACTTTTACAGCAATTACCTCCAATAGTTTCTCACCATTTTTTAAAGTAGCAGTAAGTGTGTACAAAACAGGCTTTTCTGCCGACCACTTGTTCGGATTATCAACACTAATTTTTGTTTGAATATCTCCCTTTCCGGATAGTGTTTCCTCTGCCACAGTTTTTCCTGCATCATCAGTAAGAGTGAGCTCTACACTACCTTTTCCTACCAGCGACAAAGCAACATCAAGAACACCATTTGTATAATTATCAGTTAAATCCGGGGTTGTTTTAATATCCTGTATGTAAATGTCGTTTCTGGTATAAAGATAGCAGTCGCGCCCAACACCCGAGAAGCGCCAAAAATCCTGATCTTCAAGATAGGTTCCATCGCTCCAGCGGAACACCTGAAAAGCAATTAGGTTTTTACCGGGTTTCAGGTATTTTGTAAGATCAAACTCGGCCTCCAGTTTACTGTCTTCGCTATAACCAACAAATTTGCCATTAACATACAGCGAGATATTTGATGTAACAGAACCAAAATGAGCGAAAATCGTTTTTCCATCCCATTCGGCTGGAATTTCGATTTCTTTGCGGTAGGTTCCTACATGGTTGTTTTGTTCAGGAACAATCGGTGGATTGTTTTTATACTGACTTCTCCAGGCATATCCTATATTTACGTATATCGGATCGCCAAAACCATTGAGTTCCCACATTCCGGGTACCGGCATTTTATCCCAGTCTTTGTCGTTGTAATCAACACCAAAGTAATCTGTCGGACGTTCCCAGGCATGTTCTACCCAGTTAAAACTCCAGGTTCCGTTCAGGCTCATAAAGTTCGTTGATTCTTCTTTACATCCTTGTTCTGCCAGCTCTTCTGATTCGAAAGCGAAATAAGAACTGTGCATAGGAGCTCTGTTAATCTGATTCAATTCGGGATCTTGCCATGGGGAATTCTGTGCATAAATTAGTTGAGATACCAACAGCGCCACAACAAGAAATAAGCTACTTTTAGTCATTTTATGGTTAATTAATTAAATTGCTTTTTATAATTTGTACTTAACGAAATTGGAGTTTTTCAAAAATACACCCATACCAATAAAGAAATATGATATCTCGATCTAATTTGTTACAGATAATGGTTTTTTAACAGATCGATCTATTCCTGCGAAAATTCAACTTTCCACAAGCCCCTGAATTCGTTTAGTTCATAATCGGTAGCAAGATCCTCCGGATACAATACTTTCAATATCTCCAAGGTTTTCCGATTTATATCCGCTTCAATATCACCATGACATTTCAAACATGCTGGCATAGCTGTGTTGATTCGCTTGTAATACACCGGCGTATCTTGAACCACCACGACAGTATCGGTTTGTGCACTGTTTCTGAACGCCTCCCAAACAGCTAAATCTGCCTTACTTTTCAAAACATTTTCGGGATTTCGGTTTTTCTCCGAAACACGTGTGATTATACAGTTACTAATGCTATTTAAACTATCAATTATTCCGGTAGCTTCCAGGTTACAAAACTCAACTGCATACTCCGGTCCTCCCTGTTGAATTGCTCCACCAACTTTTGATAGAAGCGTTGTCTGCGCCAGGTTTGTAATTTCTGTACCTCTTTCCCGGTATTTTTTATAGGTTTCTGAATCAATCCCTGATTTACAGGCAGAGAACATCAAAAATATAAAAGCCGTAACCCAAATATATCCGCGCATAATTATCACCTGTTTATTGGCTTGATAATATATAAAAAAACCGGAATAAATTTGGTATCGCCATGATATGTTTTATAAAAAGAATCTGCAAGCTCTCCGGAAACCATGAATCAACAAAAAAATCGAATCACTAGCAGCACCAATAAGAAACATGGAAACTCGATATTACATTACTGACTACCACCATCAAATAGCACTAATTTTAACATGCATAGAGCAAACTGATCTGAATTCTTAAATTATTCATCGCTTTTTAAATTGGTAAATTAACCTTTATTTTACAGTTTAGCTGAACAGATATTCTCAAATCATTCACCTGCAAAAACAGAATCTATACGCATGAAAAAATTCCTTTACTTATGTCTATCATAAAAAGAGATAAAGAATATCTTAAAGGATTAAGAAATGGAGACGAAAAGGTTTTTAGGTTAATCGTTGACCATTGGTACACGAGGCTTTTCAACTTTGCTTTCGGGTACCTCAACAATAAAGAAAATGCAAAAGAGGTTGTCCAGGACGTTTTTCTTTTACTTTGGGAACACAGGTTCCAATTGAATGAAGACACTATATTAAATGCCTATTTGTTCACTTTAACAAGAAATCATTGTATCGATATGATTCGCCGTGAAAAGTTGATTCTCCAGTTCCGAAAAGATAAACAAGATGAATACCATCGTTTAACAGAAAATTATAATGCATTATCTGACAAGATACTAGACAATATTTTTGTTGAAGAACTACAAGACGAAATTGACAATGCTATAAATTCACTACCTGAGCAATGCAAAAAAATATTCATTTTAAGTCGGCAAGAGGGACTAAAGAACCGCGAAATCAGTGAAAAATTGAATCTCTCACTAAAAACAGTAGAATCTCATATAACAAAAGCCATACGCCAAGTCAGAGCAATAATTGAACAAAAATATTCCGAAGATTAGCAATTATTTTCAAGTTCACTTTTATTGTTCAGCAAAACCTACACTTTTAATTAGCTCCTTTCATCAGAATCTGTTGTAGAACAGTTTTTCAAAAAAAGATACCAAGCGACTCAGGGTATTTGTTTTCATATTCGTTTTAAACTAAAGCAAATGCTCCAATATGAACGAAATACAGATTTTTAACTATATCTCCGGACAAGCAAGCAAAGAAGAGACGCAAGCAGTAAGATCATGGGCTGCAACCTCTTACGAAAGACAAAAGGAGTTATCCAGAATTAAAAATTTATGGGTTCTAACCAGCCTTAATAACGAAATTTCACCCCAGATGAAGGAGGACGAGATTCGAAAAATTCGTAAGAAAATAGCGGTTTTAAAAAGAAAGCAGTATTTCAATGATTTTAGGTTTCGAAAAATACATTACGCCGCTACTGTAATTATTCTAGTTGGTTTATCAATTGGCTTTGGATATTTTATTTCAAAAGGACTTTTCGCGTCAGATGAAAAGTTTACTGAGATTATTGTTCCAAAAGGGGAACGTTCAAAATTCGTATTACCCGATGGATCAAAAGTTCAATTGAACAGTGGTTCCAAACTTAAATTTAACTCTTTCAACACAAAAGAGCGAAAAGTAATTTTAGAAGGCGAAGCCTATTTTGATGTCATTCACGATAGTTCGCGCCCTTTTATTGTTGAGGCTTCAGGACTACTGATTGAGGATCTTGGAACATCCTTCAATATCTCGAACTATCCCGACGACCAGTCCGTTGTAACTTACCTACACAGCGGAGAGATAAGAGTTGATTTAGACAAAAAAGAAGTTTTCCTCAAGCCTTCTGAAGTTTTTAGCTATAACAAAGAGAATAAGGGCTATTCAGTGTCAGTAGTTAATGATTTACGAATTATCGATTGGACTAAGAATATATTAACAATAAAAGGCGAAACTCTAGAGCAGCTAGCAAAAAAGCTTGAGCGGCGATTTGATATTCAAATTACTTTCAGAGATGAAGACTTAAAAGAACGTACTTACAGTGGATCGATTAAAGATGAAGATTTAGATACAGTTCTGGAAGCTATTAAATATACCTCAACATTTAATTATGAACGCAAAGGACAAAATGTGATTTTATACTCAGAAAAATAAAGCCGAAAAACATAGCAGCTGTTTTCCGGCTTATAACATTAATCAAGGTGCCTGTAAGTTAGCAGCCTAAAGGCACAAAGTTTAACACGAATAGTTTCAAATCTATGAAAAAAAAACGAAAATGGGGTTATCATGAGTTATTCTCTATAACCTGTAAGAGATTATTAATTATGAAATTTTTTCTCTTTTTTATGGCATTGGGAGTACTGCAAAGTACAGCCTCTGTTTATTCACAAAGCAAACGCATTAGCCTGAATGAACAAAATATCCCAATAAAAGAAGCTCTAGAACTAATTGAGAACCAAAGTAATTTCCGATTTTTTTATGAAGAAGACAACCTGAGACTTGGTGAAAAAGTAACCATAAACATCAGTGAAAGTCCAATTCATAAAGTATTGGATCAACTTTTTGAAAAACAGAGTGTAGAATATAAAGTACTGGACAACAACTTTATTGTTCTAAAATCAAAAGAAGAAAGTGCTTTTCTGAATCCTCCGCAACAGAAAAAAACAATCACAGGAAAAGTAATAGACCAATCAGGTATTGCTTTACCCGGCGTAACTATCCTGATTGAAGGTACTACCAATGGAACAACAACAGATTTAGACGGAAAGTACACCCTTTCTAATGTTCCACCCAATGTAAACCTGGTATTTACTTTCATCGGAATGAAACCCCAAACGATAGCAGTTGCGGGTCAAACAACTATCGATGTCGCAATGGAGGAAGAAAACATTGGCCTTGGCGAGGTAGTAGTAACTGCATTGGGAATCGAGAAAGAATCGAAATCGCTGTCGTATAACGTTCAGCAAATAAATGGACAAGAAGTTAACCGGGTTTCTGATGCCAACTTTGTAAACAATCTGGCGGGTAAAGTTGCCGGTGTCACAATTAACAGTTCGTCTTCTGGTGTTGGTGGATCTTCTCGCGTTGTTATGAGGGGGGTAAAATCAATATCCGGAAATAATAATGCATTATATGTTGTCGATGGTGTTCCAATGCCTTACCTGTCGAGCAGTCAACCCTCCGATCTTTTTTCAGGGGCTGGACAAACTGGCGACGGCGCATCAAATATCAACCCTGATGATATTGAAAGCATTTCAGTATTGAGCGGGCCTTCTGCCGCTGCACTTTATGGTAGTTCTGCTGCAAATGGAGTAATCCTTATCACTACCAAAAAAGGAAAAGAAGGAGCAATTTCTGTTAATTATACGAATAGCACCTTATTTTCGACACCGCTGGTTCTTCCTGAATTTCAGAATACCTACGGACAAACAGAAACAGATAGTTACGAAAGTTGGGGCGAAAAACTATCTACCCCGTCAAATTATGATCCTGCTGACTTTTTCCAGACAGGTGTAAATATTTCCAACTCGGTTAGTTTCTCAACCGGTTCGGAACGCAACCAAACATACGTGTCTTTGGGAGCAGTAAATGCTGAAGGGATTATTCACAGTAATGATTATGATCGTTACAACCTTTCTGTCCGTAATTCTTCCAACTTCCTTGATGATAAAATGACACTGGACTTGAGTTTTATGCTAAGTGAGGTAACAGAAGAAAACATGATATCTCAAGGTTTATACTCTAACCCATTAGTTCCGGTTTATCTATTCCCTGCCGGAGATGACTTTTCAAAAGTTGAAATATTTGAAAGGTATAATCCTTCAAGAAACTTTAAAACTCAGTTTTGGCCATATAACGATGGCGGATTAGCAATGCAAAATCCATATTGGATTACGGAACGGAATAAATTCATAAACAATAAAGATCGCTATATGGCTTCCGCTTCGTTAAAATACAACCTAACAGATTGGGTTAACGTATCAGCACGTGCAAAAATGGATCGCGCCAGCAGTCGATACGAGAAAAAATTCAATGCATCAACAAACACCCTGTTTGCTTCTGAAAATGGGTACTACTCTTTAAACCAAACAGAAAACAGACAGGTATATGGTGAACTCTTGGTTAACATCAACAAATATTTTAGCGATGATATGTTTGGGTTAACAGCAAACATCGGGGGCAGCTTTAACGATGTACAATACGACCAGAATATGTATGGAGGTAATTTAGCCGGTGTAGCTAACCTGTTTACCTACAGCAACGTTTATTCTTTAACTTCTGAATCATCGCAGAGTGGTTACCATACAAGAAAAAATTCGTTATTTGCCAGTGCACAGCTAGGTTATAAAAGTATGGCCTACCTTGATGTAACGGCTCGTAACGACTGGCCATCTACCTTGGCAAATGCAGACAATAGCTCATTCTTTTATCCATCTGTTGGACTCTCGGGGATTATCACTGAAATATTCAATTGGAAACCGACTTTGATGCCTTATATGAAAGTACGCGTTTCATATTCAGAAGTAGGAAACGAACCCGACCCCTACCTTACAATTCCAACCCGTCAGCTAGTTAGCGGTTATCCGGTAACAGGAAAGAGGATGCAAAATACAGATTTAGCTCCGGAACGTACAAAAGCATGGGAAGCAGGGGTTAATATTTATTTCTTGCAGAACAAGTTAAAACTTGATGCGACAGTTTACAAATCGAGGACTTACAATCAATTCTTCCAACCTCAACTTTCATCAACATCAGGCTTTACCAGCGTTGTTGTTAACGCCGGGCAAGTTGATAACAAGGGGATTGAAGCAACATTAAGGTTTAACGATAAATTTGGCGAATTCGAATGGGATTCATACGTGACTTACTCATTAAACAGAAACAAAATTGTAGAACTACTTAAGAGTTGGAAAAACCCTGAAACCGGAGATATTGTGTCGTTAACAGAAATTGATATGGGAGGTACCGGAAGCTATAAAATGAGGCTCGAAGAAGGTGGCTCAATGGGTGCAATCTATGTAAACACTCTCAGAACCGACGAACACGGAGCAATCTACGTACACCCGTCAGATCAGATTGTTGTCCCTGAATCCAATAACTTTGTTTATGCAGGAAATAGCAGTCCTAAATACAACATGGGATGGGGAAACAATTTTAGATGGAAAGGCCTCTCACTTAGTATGCTTCTCTCTGCAAGAGTAGGTGGAATTGTTGTTTCAAACACACAAGCGATTATGGATGCGTTTGGAGTATCAAAAGCTTCAGCAGATGCACGAGACAATGGAGGTGCTCTTGTAAACGGAAAACGTATACCTGCAAATGAATATTATCATACAATTGGAGGTGGTGCTTCTGCCGGAATTGGCTCAATGTATTGTTACAGCGCTACCAATGTTCGTTTAAGTGAATTAACGCTGGGATATGACATTCCGGTAAGCAAATGGGTAAACTGGATAAAAGGAGCAAACATATCGCTTACAGGACGTAATTTGTTCTTTTTATATCGTGCAGCTCCATTCGATCCTGAAACAACAGCTAACACCGGGACTTATTACCAGGGAATCGATTATTTTATGACGCCAAGTACCCGAAACATTGGTTTCTCTGTAAAACTCCACTTTTAATAATCTTTAATATTACTGATTATGACTATAAAAAATATATATTCATTAAAAAAACTCCTTGTTGCTGGAATTTTATTGCTAGGGTTAGGTGCATGTACCAACTCATTTGAGGAATTTAACACAAACCCACATGAAGCAACAGAAGAAATGATGTCGCACGACAACCTTGAAACAGGAGCTTTTTTCACCCAAATGCAACGAAGTGTTGTATTATTTGACGATGGCTCAAACCTAAGTAGTGACTATCAGGTTGCACAAGGCTTAACCAGCGACCTGTATTCTGGATATATTGCACCAACAGGTACTTGGTATAATGGGGTGCACAACGGATCATATTCTTTCATCACCGGATGGATCGAACAAAGCTTCGTATCAGGTTATACCGGTATTATGTCGCCTTGGGAATCAATATCCCAAAAGGCTGAACAACAAAATCTTCCTGAAGTGGCAGCACTTGCAACTATTGTTAAAGTTGAAGGCATGCACCGCGTTGCTGATGCATACGGTCCCATCCCATATAACAATTTCGGAACAGGCTCGTTAAGTACTGATTACAACAGCTTAGAAGAAGTTTACACAACATTCTTTGAAGAGCTTGATGATGCGATTGAAGTACTCACCAATTTTGTTAACGGAAACCCATCATCTCCCCTTCTAGAAAAATATGATTACATATATGGAGGCAACGTAACAAATTGGGTAAAGTTTGCAAACACACTCCGCTTACGACTGGCTATGCGAATTGTATATGCAAACCCAACGCTTGCACAAACAGAAGCAGAGAAGTCAATCTCCAACATAATTGGGGTGATTACAGAATCTAATGAAGCTGCAGCTTTGCAACATTCATCTAATCTCAATTATTTTCATCCGCTTTACGACATCGCATATAATTTCAACGCCGGAGAAGCCAGAATGAGCGCCCCAATGGATGCTTATATGAATGGATACAACGATCCCCGGTTACCTGCTTATTTTAGAGCTGCCGAAGCTGATGGCGGTTATCACGGAGTCCGGTTAGGAATTGAAGCATCAACATGGACAAGATATGTCGGCAGTAATATCTCTAACTTGAATGTAAATCAAAGTTCAACCGAGATTATTTGGATGAATGCCGCCGAATCATACTTCCTTCGTGCAGAAGGAGCATTGAGAGGATGGAGTATGGGAGGTACAGCAAAAGACTTTTATGAAAGAGGTATTCAGGTTTCTTTTGATGAAAACAATGTATCCGGAGAAAACTATATTACGGACGCCTCAAGTACTCCTATTGATTTTACCGATAACGCTGAAAATTCAAACTTCAACGCATCCGCTCCCAGCGATATAACAATAGCCTGGGAAGAGTCAGATAGTTTTGAACGTAACCTTGAAAGGGTTATTACCCAAAAATGGATTGCTATGTATCCTAACGGACCTGAAGGATGGGCTGAATTCCGCCGCACAGGATATCCGAAATTGTTTCCGGTTGCAAATAACAACAGTAATGGAGCAATTAATACAGACATTCAGGTAAGGAGAATTCCCTATCCACAATCGGAGTATAACACAAATAGCAAAGGAGTACAATCCGGTGTTGCATTGCTTGGAGGCCAGGATAACGGAGGTACGAAACTTTGGTGGGACAAGAAAAATTAATGTTTAATATTAATGGAAAAGATGATGAAAATAAAAGTAATAATAGCATTAATCTGTAGTTTGATGAGTCTTTCTGTATTTTACAGTTGTGAAGATGATATAGAAGCGCTGGAAATACAGAAGCTAAAAACATATGACGAGCAATATTTCCAAAACCTCCGCGATTTCAAGAAAAGCGATCACGAGGTTAGCTTTGCCTATTACGAAGGTTGGTCTCCCGTTGAAGGAGTTACAGGTTATTTAGATCCAGCCTCGTGGGGACAACGTATGGTTGGCTTACCCGACAGTATTGATATAGTTAATCTTTGGATGGGAATACCAACAGAAGAAACCCATCCAGTGGCATATAAGGACATGAAGTATTGCCAAAAACAACTGGGGACCCGCTTTGTTATGCACGCCGATGCATCTAACTACCGTCATCAATTTACGGTTGATGGTGTGGATTATGACCTTAGCGAGAATAAGGATAGCACCGCAATGGCTGCTTATGCTAAATGGATCATGCAACAAGTAGAAGAGCCCGGACTAAACGGTGTAGACATCGACTATGAAGGTTGGTATGGTAACGATTTGACCATGCTGGTAAAAGAACTGGGTAAATACTATGGACCTATGGGAGAAAATCCCGAAATGTTGTTAATTGTTGACTACTTTGGAGCAATTCCACCGATAGAAACAATCCCTTATTGCGACTATTTTGTTCAGCAGGCATATAGCAATCAGGTAGGCTTTTTAAGTCAACCTTATGGATTTCCTCCAGAGAAAATGATTTACTGCGAAACATTCGGTGTTTTTTATGCCACCGGAGGTGAGCTTCTGAACTATGCAAGGTGGGAACCTGATGAAGGCAGAAAAGGAGGTTGTGGTGTTTTCTTTTTAGGAAGGAATTATTACTCAGAATCGGGTATTCCTTACAATGAATTCAGACAAGCCATCCAAATAATGAACCCTGCGATTTCGAAATAGATTTCGATTTTTAATTAAAAAGTTAATAAAAATGAACATAAAAGTTTTTATAAAATCAATAATACCGGCAATAGTAGCATCGCTGTTTTTGGCAGGATGTAACTCCGCAGGAGACAATTTCGACTTTGGGAAAGAAGTCATCTTAGTCTCCGGTACAGAAAGCAATCCACTCGTAAGATTTGTTGTTGAAGACACCCCGGCATCTTATGTGGTAACTGCCTCTTCAACAGGCAAAGTATCAGAAGATGTGAATGTGGAATTTGCGCTTGACACATCGTTGGTAAGCTCTTACAATGAGACTCATAATACCAGTTTTTATGCTATCCCTGCTTCTGCCATTGAAATAGAAGGAGAAAATGCTGTAATCGAAGCCGGGAGCGCATCTTCTTCGGGAGTAACCGTAAGAGTTGTTTCAACTGAAGACTTTCTCCCTGGACGTTCATACATTATTCCTGTTACTATCAAAGGTGTTAATGGTGGGAATATGGATGTATTGGCTGCTTCAAATACTGTTTACTTACGAATCGCTCGTGTAATCTCTTTTAATTCACTGGATCTTAGTAACCCGAACATGTACAGCAGCTACATTGCCCCAGATGACAAAGTGATTGATCTTCCAAATTTCTCTTACGAGATAAAGTGTTACATGAATTCCTGGGGGAGCCCAATTGCCCGCCTGTGTAATTTTGGACCAAAAGACGAGTCAATTACCAACCTTCTCCGTTTTGGTGAAAACGGGCAAGACATCAACTCTTTGCAATGGGTAAGTCCCGGAGGAAGCATCATCTCCTCTACACGCTTTAACTTGAATCAGTGGTATACTATTACCTTAACCTTTGATGGAAGCAACTACATTATGTATGTTAATGGGGTTAAAGATGCAGAGCTTGCAGGAACAACGGCAACAGAATTCCAGCGTTTGGAACTGGGGATGTCATGGACCGGCTACCCATCAATACAACGTTTCAACGGGAGGGTTGCTGAAATCCGTCTATGGAACAGACCATTGTCTAGCAGTGAGATTCAGATTGGATTGTGTGGGGTTGATCCCACAAGCGAAGGACTTGTTGCCTATTGGAAACTAAACGAAGGAGAAGGCCATATTTTCCACGATGCTACCGGAAACGGATACAACATGGATTGGTCGAGCGTATGGCGAGAGATATCTTCAGGAGCAGGACTTAGTGAAGAAGACAAAAGCAATGAAGTAAATTGGATTTTTGACGACAATAACAAGTGTAATCAATAATATTGATGGTAATAATAAATAAAATATAAACAGATGAAAAGCAATATATTTTTTAGAAATTTTTCATTATGTCTTATTTTGCTTGGAGGCTTGTTTTTTCAAGCATGTGAAGAGGATGAATCTTTTGATGTTGTTGGAAATCCGGATAACATTGTTTATATCCTCCCTGCCATAAAAAGTTTCGACATGGTTTCAACTCCCGTTGGCTTCTTTGGCAACAAAATTTCAGCAGGATTTAAAGTAAAAGCGACCCAACCAATGGTCGGCTCTGCTACTGTTACTGCAACTATCGACAATTCTTTGGTTGATAATTATAATAAGAAAAACGAAACAGAATACATGACCTGCAACGCTTCTTTACAAAAAGCAACCGCAACCATAAATGAAGGAGAGTATGCTTCTTTTGATTCTATAGTAGTTATTCTTCCTGAAAACAATTATACTGAAATAACAAAAAAAGGCAGCTATTTGATTCCTGTTAAACTTTCAAGCATAACAAACGAAGTTTTGTCAACAGAATACAATGTAGTTTACCTTGTTATTAACGTAGAGGAGAAGCAAATTAACGAAGGGGCTGGTTCGAGCGAAATACAAGGTAATATAATTACAGGTAAATCTGAATGGACTGCAACCTCAACAGATTCTTCGGTTGATGACTTCAGTTCAATTTTCGACAAAAACAACAGCACTGGTGTTACTTTCAACGAACCAAATCCAGTCGTTACTATTGATATGCAAAAAATAAATAATGTTTCCGCATTACAGTTAATAAACTCCGACGGTTCTGGTTGGGACGCTAACTATTTAAACTACTCAAACATCCAAGTTCAACTCAGTACTGATGGCGAAACATGGGTAAATGCTGGTTCTGTTGCTCCAACTATTGAGGATTCAATAAACCAGTATATTATTATGTATGGTGAAGTTCCGTGTCGTTATGTTAGGATAACTCTAACCTGGCAATATTCGTGGTTTGGCTATCTATTCAACGAGATAAATATTTATGCAACTGAATAAATTTTATTTCAGATATAATTCAGGGAGGCAACTATATGCCTCCCTTTTTTAATATTAGTTATGAAATATAAACTACTACTCTTTATTATCCTTTTCCTTATTGGCAATTTTATTTGGGCCAAAGAAGAAACACCAAACCTTATTTTCTCTGAGCGTGTATTTGACTTTGGTAAGCTACTGGAAAAAGACGGTAAAATAACTCATGTTTTTACCTTCAAAAATAACCAGGAAGAGCCTGTTCTAATAAAAAACGTAGCAAGTGGATGCAGTTGTGTAAGTGCCAGCTACCCAACAACCCCTATAAAACCAGGAAAAGAAGGGCAACTATCCATCACCTATACCCCTCATCACCCCGGCTTTTTTTCGAAAGAAATACGCATTTTCACAAACGACCATAAAAAAATCTATCGCATATGGATAAAAGGTACAGTTATCTCTTATCAACATCCGGTAGTAGAAGACTATCCTTATGATTTTGGATGTGGTCTACACCTGAATTTAAAAGTATTTTCCTTTGGTCGCCTCAAAGAAGGAGGTGAAAAAACAATCACCGTAAAATATGCCAATAATACCCCTCATGAAATGAAGCTTGATTTTATTTCAGAAAATAAACAGCAAACAAATTTATTGTTTACAAAGCCTGATGCATTACCACCAAACGGAAGGGCAAAGCTCCTTCTTACCTACCATATGCCCGTTTCTATCAAAGATGAGCAATACAATGAAACACTGCAGGTTATTGTTAATGGTAAAAAACTACAAAAAACAATACAAGTAAAAGCAACAGGTGTGGTTATTCAACAATAAAAGTGTTTGAAAAAAAAAGAGACTGAAAGACTCAATCCCTTTTGTATCTAGCTTGCCATTACAGCTTCAACTTCTTTTAAAATTGTGCGCTTGGTTTTTACTCCTACTATCCTGCCGGCTTCTTTTCCATCCTTCAATATAAGTATGGTAGGAATGTTCATTACTTTAAACCGTTGTGCTAACTGTTGGTTGTGATCTACGTTAACTTTTGCAATGGTAAAATCATTTTGCGTATCTGCAATATCATTCAGTACCGGCGCAATTATTTTACAAGGAGCGCACCACGAGGCCCAAAAATCAACCAACACCACTCCCCTTTTTGTTACAGTTTTAAAATTCTTGTTATTTAATACTTTAATATTCTTGCTGTTCGCTACCGGTTTCGCATTTTTCATGCGGAAATAGTTTACAGTGATTAATACGATCAAAACAACAAGTACAGCTAAAATTACAATAAGTGTAATAGACATAGTTTTTACGATTCTTTTATTCTTATTTCCGAGGTCAATTCAATTGCCTTTTTGTATAAGGCACTAACCCCACAATATCTTTCTTCCGACAAACTAACAGCTTTTTTCAGTTTTTCCAAAGGTAAATCCTTACCTGTAAACTCATATATAACGTTCATTTTATAAAACTGTTTGGGATGTTCTTCGGTTAGATCTCCCTCTACAATAACATCAAAATTATCCGGTTCAACGCGCATTTTCTTTAAAATAGAAATCACGTCCATGCCAGTACAACCTGCCAAGGCAGTTAACATCAATGGTTTTGGCCGAGGACCACGATTCTCCCCTCCTACTCCTTCTGCAGCGTCCAACATTATTTTATGCCCGTTCACATCGGCTTCAAAAGCCATATTTTCCTGCCAACTTATTCGTACTTCTTGTTTTGCCATATTTTAGATTATTCTGAAATTTATTTTGGTTTTTAGTCCATGCAAAAATAGTATTCCTATTTTCTTTATCCGCGTAAATATTCCGATGCACTCAGTGCAGCGATAGTTCCGTCGGCAACTGCAGTTGTTACCTGCCGGTACCGTTTGTTTATGCAATCGCCTGCAGCAAAAACTCCGGGAATATTCGTTTTCATATCGGCATCCACTACAATCTCATTGCGATCATTCAAATTCACAACATTCTTTAAATCTTCAGTATTGGGCTGATAACCAATAAAAATAAACGTGCCATCTGTTTTCAATTCCGATAATTCACCTGTTGGCAAATGCTCAATGCTTACTTTTTGTAACGAACCATTTCCATAAAAGCCTCGAAGTTCCGATTCCATTACAAAGTTGATTTTTGAATTCTTCTCGGCTTCCTCTACCGCATGTCTGAACGCCTGGAACTGATCGAACTGATGGACGATGGTTACCTTTGTTGCGAAACGTGTTAGCGCAACAGCCTCCTCAAGTGCTGAATTTCCGCCGCCAACTACCACTACTTCTTTGTCGGTAAAAAAATCGCCATCACAAGTTGCGCAGTACGAAATTCCTTTACCTTTAAATTGCTCTTCGCCCTCAATGTTTAATGAACGTGGCCGTCCTCCGGGAGTTAGTATTACCGATCTCCCCTGAAACGACCGACCGTCTTCCAATTCAATGGTTTTTACATCTCCTTCAAGATCGTACTTTGCAATTTTTACATTCGATTTAATTCTACAGCCAAAACTTTTGGCCTGAATTTTCATGTTATTGGCCAGCATGTATCCCTTAGTTGTTGGAACTCCCGGATAATTTGCAATTTCCTCCGTAAGCACCATTTGTCCTCCAACAGCGCCTTCGTTCAGAATTAAAGTTGAAAGCTTTGCCCTCGATGAATAAATGCCCGCAGTTAATCCTGCAGCACCAGCGCCAATAACAATGGTATCAAATACTTCGTTCATTTTCTGGAATTGTTAAAAAGAGGACATCCCAGACTTACCGGGAATGTCCATATATTAATATTGGGTTTTTATTATGCGCCAAATTTCTCGTCGAGAATGCCTGTTACCTGCTGCATATTTTGAATACTACTGGTAGCGTGAGCAACTTCACCATTTTTGTAATACATGGTAAATGGCAATCCCATAAAACCGCGGCATTCAGGTGCATTACGAATTACCGCCGCTTCTGGATTATCAAAAGCCATTACAGCAAATTTAACCTCGCTACGCTCTTCTTCCAGTTCTTCCATTACATCGTAAACCGGCAAACACATCGGCCCCATTCGCCCGCAACATACCATTGCATTTTCGTTTTCACTGATGAATTTTTCCAATTCGGCTGCAGTTTCAATTTCGTGCAAGCCAGTGCTCAATAATTTCATGATTAAAGAATTTAAAATGTTATTTATTAGTTCGTTATTTCCTCGATAATTTTCTTGTCTGATTCAAGTAATCCCTCCAAATACTTATTTATAAGCAGCTCGGGAGTGTCTTGCCTGATGCCAACAAAAAGATTTATTTTACGCGATGCAAACATCGATATAATCTCTTTTTTAATTTTGTAAACAATCACATCCGTAATTCCTCGCTGTTCGAGCCAAATTGGTAATTCGTTTACTGCTCCAACAGTTGGAATCTCTACCGACGACTTTCTGATCTCGCCACCATCAATCTCAAATATTTCGTAAAAGCTGCATTCACCAAAATGCTCACTTAAATTGTTATCGACTATTGGAATTGCTACTCGCCTCATATTGCTTTTTATTTGAAAACAAAGTTATAGCCTTCTGATATTTTGTGCCAGAAAACTGCACTGTAAGGTAGTAGGCAGGAAATTGAAATTTTACAGCTTTTTTTCTATTAAATGACAGCCCCCGAATGAAACACCTCCGGGAACAAGGTCGATTTGAATTTATATTTCGGCTCAGACAGAACCAATATATTGACTAATGTTTATTTATTTAACATCGATTATAAAAGAAAGCGTATTAAGAATCTAATATTTATCAGAAATAATAAATTTGCGTATAGACTCAGAGAATGAATATTTCGGAAAAATACGACGATTACAGGCTTGAACATTTTACTGATCTCGACCAGTACAAAACTCGTGTCCATTATTTTAAAGGTGAAAACATTTTTAAGCAGGGAGCTTTTGCGCCTTATGTTTTTTATGTAGTTAAAGGACTGGTAAAAGTGTACGTGCAAACCGGACACGACAAACAAATCAATATTGTAATTGCTCAACCAGGTGATTTCCTGGCTTTTTCTTCTATTTTCGAAGAAAATGTGCATACGTATTCAAGTCAGGCACTTACTGATGTTGAAATTTGCATGGTGGAAAAAAACAGCTTGAAAAAAATATTGTTGGAAAATCCGGACTTTGCAATGGGGGTTACCACCAAAAGTTACCGCATTGAGAAACAACTGATTGACATTATTAAGAACGTTTCTTACAAGCAAATGCGCGGAAAGCTTGCATCTGCATTACTTTATCTTTCGCAAGAAGATTTTCTGAACGAGAATGTTTTTAGTTTGCTAACACGTCAGGACATTGCAGATTTCGCTTCTATTTCTACCGAAAGTGCCATAAAATTTCTGAAAGAATTTGAAAAAGAAGAGATCCTCCGGCTCGACGGAAAAAACATCAAAATATCGGATCGTAAGAAACTCGTAAATATTAGTAAGAACGGATAAACATGCGACTCTCCGAAGAACAAAAATCACAACTAGAAACTGAGATTAAATTCTCGGCCAGCAGAAGCAGTGGCCCGGGAGGACAAAACGTTAACAAGGTGAATACGCGCGTTGAACTCCGATTCTCAATTCCGGAAACTTCTGTTTTTCGCGACGATCAGAAAACAACACTTCTGCAAAAACTAAAAAACAGGATAAATTCAGAAGGCGAATTACTACTCACATCAGAGAGCGAACGTAGCCAGTGGAGAAATAAGGACAAAACAAAAACCTTATTCTTTCAACTTATTGAAACCGCACTAACAACACCGAAGAAGCGAATAAAAACAAAACCAACAAAAGCTTCGCGCATAAAAAGGATGGAAAACAAAAAACTGCTGGCGGAGAAGAAAGCCCGGCGGAAACCTCCCGGATTTTAATAGGAAAGAAAGCAAATTAGTTATCGGGAATGGTAAAGTAAAACACTGTTCCTCTCTCACTGGTTTTAAACCATATCTTTCCACCCAAAGCTTCAACATATGCCTTCGCTATGGGCAAGCCAAGTCCAATACCATCGTAGTTGCGGGTAAGTCCTTCATCTACCTGCCTGAATCGTTCAAAAACCAAATGATGCTTTTCTTGCGGAACACCTACGCCACTGTCTTTAACAAAAAACTGCAAATAACCGGGAATTAATTCAACTCCAAGCGATACTTCACCACGGTGTGTAAATTTAAGTGCATTGTCACAAAGGTTCACTAATATCTGCGATAACTTGCTTTTATCCGTATTTACAACTCTGGCGTTCAAATCGGTTGGTGTAGGTATTTTATTAAAACTTATCCCCTTTTGCTCAAATTTATTTCTGTATTTACTATAAATCTCAGTTACAACATCATCAATATTTACTTCTTTCTTATCAATAAAAAGTTGGTTGGATTCAATCATCGAAATCTTTAGCACATTATCAACCATGTCAATCAATTGCCCTGAGAGGTCAACAATAACTTTTTCAAGTTTTTCCCGCGCCTCTTCATCGCCTTCATTAACCAACAGGCCGATGAAACCAAGTATTCCGTTAATCGGGGTTCTGATTTCGTGACTGATATTATTTAGAAACGAAGTTTTGAGGCGATCGCTTTCTTCGGCACGATCTTTTGCAATTCGCAGTTCCTCATTCTGAACCCGCAGATTTTCCTCGGCCTTCTCGAGCAAACGTTGCTCTTCGGCTTCTTTGAGCGCCCTGTTAACAGCGGGCACCAATCTTTTTACCCGATCTTTAAGAATATAATCAACTACGCCCATCTTTAATAACTCCACAGCACGTTCCTCGCCTATTGTTCCTGACACACAAATAAACGGTACATCGGGTTTTAGTTGTTGTACTACCTTAAAGGCTTCTTCAGCATCAAAGTCAGGAAGCCTATAGTCGGAAATAATTATATCAAGGTTTGAAATCTGATAAAGTGCATCGATAAACTCCTGCTTGTTTTTAGCCCATGTCAACTTCAGGTCGAATCCTTCCTCGAGGTTCAACTTCAGAAGTTCGGCATCTAAAGCCATGTCTTCTAAATGTAGTACTGTTAGGGTTCGTTTCTCCATAGGTAAATTATTTAATTCGGAATTTCATTAACAATCACCCAGAATACTCCAAGTTGTTTGATTGCATCAATAAAATCATTCAGATCAACTGGTTTTACAACATAGGCATTCACTCCCAGGCTGTAACTGTTAACCATATCTTCTTCTTGCCGCGATGATGTCAACATAACAACCGGCACATTTTTAAACTTGGGGTCTTGTTTCATCTTAGCCAGAAATTCAATCCCATTCATCCGGGGCATTTGAAGATCGAGCAAAATTAAGGTTGGCAAACCAGGTGTTCTATCGGTGTATTTCCCTTCGGCTTTTAAATATTCTAAAGCCTCTACACCGTCGCGAACCCAATCAATATGGTTTGCAAAATTATTCTCATCCAATGCAATTTTAGTAAGTTCAGCATCTTTGGGATTATCTTCAACTAATAAAATGTTTTTGATTTTCATAGCCTCTGTTTTATTGGTAAAATGAATGTAAAAATTGCTCCTTCATTTGGTTTGCTTTCGCCCCAAATCTGACCGCCAAATCTTGAGATTATCCGCCTTACAATTGCCAAACCAATACCTGTTCCTTCAAAATCTTCAGAAGAATGCAAGCGCTGAAACGGCGTAAACAGTTTGTCTTTGTAAGTTTCGTCAAAACCAATTCCGTTATCTCTTACTGAATACATTATGAAATCATCAAGCTCTGAACAGTTTATTTCAATAAGACTGACTTCAGCTTTTGACGAATATTTAACAGCGTTGCCCAGCAAGTTAATCCAAACCTGCGTTAACAAATTATAATCGGCGACAACACTTTCAAGCGGGGAAATTTTCCATTCAATCGTCTGATCAGGAAAATCTTTCTCAATTCTCGTTGTACAGTCCAGTACCAACTTCTTAACATCAACTTTTGCCTCCGATATTTCGCCTCTGCCAACCCGCGATAATTGCAGCAAATCGTCAATTAAATGCCCCATATTCAAGCTGGCTTCTTTTACATAGTCGATGTACCGCGCTCCGTCGGCTCCAAGCTCGTCGCGGTATTTTCTTATAAGCAAATCAACAAAGCCGGAAATATGCCGCAAAGGCGATCTCAGGTCGTGCGAAACTGAATAAGTAAAAGCTTCCAATTCACTGTTCGCATCTTCCAATTCACGGTTCTTCTGCGATATTTCCTTTGTTCGCTCGTGAATACGGTGTTCCAGCGTTTCGTTTACCAAACAAAGGTTTTGAATGTGCCGTAATTCTTTCATTCTCAAATAGGCAATCACAAACGAAAGCAAAAACAAAACAGCGAAAACCAGAATCGACAACCACACAACAGTGTTCTTTAACGAAACCAATTCGCTCACATTATCATAATCGATAAGATAGGCAAACAACCAGTCGCTCGACGATGATTCAATCGTAATGCCGCCATAGTGTAAGGGGTCGTATGTAAGTAAAATGTGCCTGAAAACGCAAAGCATTTCCTCCCCCTCGATACTTCCAAACCCAGTTGTATCAACTTGGGTCCAGAATTCAGGAAAGTAATTGCTGAATTTCTCGTTTTGTAATGAGTCAAACATAAAACCATATGTTTTATATTCGGCCGGACCATCGATCCAATATCCTTCGGAGTTCAGAAAATGAAAATTATCATGACTAAATATATCATTTTGGAGTGTCCCGATAAGCAATTCGTTCAAATAAAGATTAATAACGATTATTCCATTTGTATTGCCATCTTTGTCAAGAATTTTGGTTGCCACCCGAACAACCGATTGATAGGGCACCTCCACTTTTCCAAACTCAGCATTAAGATCTACTGGCGAAATATAAACGGTTCCCGGGGGCACTTTCATCGCTTCAACGAAATAATAACGATGGGATTTGTTTTGTAATAAACTATCCGGCACAACTTCAATCTGACCGCCATTCCAGTTTATCCGTATCTTTTCCATCCCTTCATTATCAATAAACCTCACCTGCTTGTAATGGATATTATTTTGGGCGAAAAGTTTCATATCTTCAATAAGTTTCTCACTATTCTCCGGATTCTTCATATATCCGATTACTGAACGATGACTTGTCAGAAAGTTTAAATTCGATATTACGGGGGTTATTACGCTTCGAACAAACGTAGCTTTGTTAAAAAGAATTTGCGAGTAATATTCGCTGATACGGGAAATTACCTGATCTCTCTGGAGAGTATATGAATATTGGATAAAAATCGACGCTACAAACGCCAATCCAACAAATGTTGTCAGGAATACTTTTCGAAACCTTTTATTTCTAAAAAACCTCTTTTCTTCAATTTTACTGCATCGTCCCAAGGGGCATATTTTATAATCAGACTACACCAAATATATAAATAAACAATTAAACGACAATATGATATACAGACTACTTATCACAAGCAAAACCAAATAAATATTATTAGATGTTTATTTCTTATTAAAAGTCTACTATACCTTAGTTTCGGTACGGTTTTGGTGCTCTTTTAATAAATACTTCTTTGTAAAATTTTATCATATAATCGCCATAACACCATACATATAATTGTTAGTAATACTGAGATTTCAATTGTTTTATTTTCTTTGTAGAAAAATTAACTCATTACGGAATTGCATGCAAAACTTATTAGAAAAGATCGGAAACTTCATTATAAGGGTTGTCGATTGGTTTCATTTTCCGTTTCTTCAATTTATACCGCCTGAAATCTTCAGATACGCTGCCACAGGCGGGGCAAATACACTGCTTGATATTATTCTTTATTTTATCGTTTATCAATTCATTCTCAATGGACATACCGTTGATGTTGGATTTATAGCCATTAGTGGCCACATTGCAGCCTTTCTCATGGTTTTCCCAATCACATTCACAACGGGTTTCTTTCTGGCAAAATATGTAACTTTTACAGCTTCCGAATTAAAAGGCAGGATTCAACTATTCCGATATTTGCTTTCAGTTGGCGGTTCAATTTTGCTGAATTATGTTTTTCTAAAACTCTTCGTGGAATACTTTGGCTGGTACGCGCCTTTATCAAAAGTAGTAACCACATTCCTGGTTGTTATTTACAGTTATGTTGCGCAACGTTATTTCACGTTCAAAACAGCAAAACATCAGTTAGCAAAAAAAAGTAGCATATAATTTCTTAAATACATTTGAACATTTCCTGATTTAGCTATCTTTAGTTAGCATATGGAACAATATCGGCAAAAATACTATCCAACCATTCTTAAAGGGATCCACCTGGTAATCCTGTATATTTTTATACAAACATTGGTTGACTTCCCTCTGGCTCTGATCGATTATTATAAAGGAACTGAATACCTCTACAATCCTATTAAAAAAGTTGTATTGGGAGTTGGGTCCGTTTTATTTATTCTGCTTTATGGAATTCGGAAATCGAAAGAGCCTTTGTTTGAAATATTTCCGATACGCTTGTTTAACCCGTTAGTTTTTATTCCGATAGCAAGTTTTTTATGGGGAGCTCATATTTATCTTGATATAGTAAATATTTGGGTAGCAAAGGTTATCCCACCTCCACCGTGGTTTTGGGAATTATTCAACCGTATTTTTGAAGGCGACTACGGACTTACCGGCGCATTTATAAAAGTAGCAGTTATTGCCCCAATTGTAGAGGAATTGATTTTTAGGGGACTCATTTTTAATGGGTTTCGAAAAAACTATAATGGTTTTGTTGCTGTATTTATGTCTGCTCTGTTATTCTCTTTGTTCCACCTGAATCCGTGGCAAATGCCGGCAACTTTCGTTTTAGGGCTGCTACTCGGATGGTTGATGTTACGCACCAATAATATATTTGTAGCCATAATCGGGCATTCAATAAATAATTCATTGGTTCTTCTGGTAGTAACCTATGGCGATCGGATTCAGGAAAATGCCATCCTTTTACAGGAAAAGCCACAGCTGTTGACTTTTGCCGGATTAGTTATGGGGCTTTCCTTAATACTCATTTATTTTACAAGCATCCCGTGGTTTCAGAAAAAACGAGAAAAATCGTGAGTTCGCCGAAATTAATATCTACACATCTACCAATATCCTATTTTTACCGCCTCATTAATATTCTTACAATATGGATTATGTTCTTATCTCGCTTGGAGTAGTTTTTATTATCAGCGGAATTATGGGCTGTATACTCCCCGTAATTCCCGGGCCACCATTAAGTTATATCGGATTATTGTTTTTACATTTCACCGAGCGCTACCAGTTTTCATCCCGTTTTTTAATTATATGGGCAGCTATTACTATTGTTGTTTATGCTTTGGATTATCTGATACCTGCCTGGGGAACCAAGAAATTTGGAGGAAGTAAACGCGGCGTTTGGGGAAGTATAATCGGACTTGTAATTGGACTGTTCTTTTTCCCTCCGTTCGGGATTATTATCGGCCCCTTTCTTGGTGCGGTTATTGGTGAATTAACTGCCGGAAAAGACTCCGGGGTAGCATTAAAATCGGGATTCGGATCATTCATAGGATTCCTTGCCGGAACACTTTTAAAATTAATTACATCGGGCATGATGACCTGGTACTTTTTCAAAGAATTAATCGTTAGGTAAAATAAATACCAGAAAATCGGGTTGAATTCCAAATTATCAGGTTTTAATTATAGTTTTGTTAGGTGGCTAAAAAGAAAACAAATACACCATCCGAGAATCGGAAACCAGCGAGTAAGACAAAAAAGAGTAAAAAGAAAAAAGCGCGTAAATCACGTTTTTGGAGTTGGATATGGAAAAGTGCAGCAGTGCTTTTTCTTCTTGGATGTTTGTTTTTCATTCTTGTTTTTCTAGGTGTTTTAGGCCCGGTTCCTTCAAAAACGCAGTTAAAACAAATCAACAATCCGCTGGCCTCAGAAGTATATTCTGCCGACGGAAAAATATTAGGACGCTACTACGTAGAAAACAGAAGTTATGCGACGTTTGACGAAATTTCACCAAATGTAATTCAGGCATTAATAGCCACAGAAGATGCACGTTTTTATGAACATCGTGGCATCGACGAAATTGCACTTGCCCGCGTTTTAGTAAAATCTATTTTGCTTAGAAAAGATAATTCCGGCGGTGGAAGTACAATTAGTCAGCAAATCGCGAAAAACCTGTTCCCTAGAGGACACTATGGCCCTTTATCGATGCCGGTAAATAAACTTCGCGAAGCAATTATTGCCTACCGGCTGGAGCGGATATACAACAAAGATGAAATTCTGGCTTTATACCTGAATACAGTTCCGTTTGCTGAAAATACTTTTGGAATTGAGGTCGCCGCCGAACGTTTCTTTTCAAAGCCTCCATCACGATTAGATGTTCACGAAGCAGCAGTACTAATTGGCATGCTGAAAGCAAACAATTATTACAATCCGCGTACGCATCCCGATCGTTCTCTGGGGCGCAGAAATGTTGTGATCGACCAAATGGTAAAATACAATTACCTAACTACGGAAAAGGCTGCAGAGTATAAAGAGAAACCACTTGGCGTTCGTTACAGGCTAATTTCTTATAACCAGGGGCCTGCACCCTATTTTACAGAAATGATTAAACCGGAGCTGTTAAAATGGTGCGAACAAAATCGGAACGAAAAAGACGAACCATTTAATCTTTACACCGACGGATTAAAAATAACGACCACTTTAGAATACAACCTTCAGGTTTATGCACAGCAAGCGGTAAAAGAATACATGAAAGACCTGCAGAAAGTATTCGACAACCATTGGAAAAACCGTGATATGTTTAAAAGTAATCCGGAGATTCTGAAAAGCGCAATTCAAAATAAAAACAACAGTGGCGACAGTTATTCTGAAGAGTTAAAAAAATATGACAAGAAAATAAATACCACGCTGTTTACCTGGGATGGCTTGGAAAATAAAGAAGTAAGCAGGCTAGATTCGTTAAAGCATTACTTAAAAATACTGAATGCAGGTTTTATCGCAATTGATCCGCATTCTGCAACGGTAAAAGCCTGGGTTGGAGGAATTGATTATCGCTTTTTTAAGTACGACCACGTTACAGCTGCCCGCCAGACAGGATCGACCTTTAAACCCTTTGTTTACCTCGCTGCATTAGAAGAAAATATTCCGCTTAATACTTATTACCCAAACCAATATAAGGTTTACGAAGAATATGATAACTGGGCACCGCGCAACTCGCACGACGAATACCAGGGATATTACAATATGAAAGGAGCACTGGCAAAATCGATAAATACAGTTTCGGTTGATGTTTTGCTTGAGGCAGGAATCGATGAAACAATTGATATCGCCCATGATCTAGGCATTTCCGCTGATTTGCCCGAATATCCTTCCTTGGCGTTGGGAGTAGCTTCAATTTCCTTAAAAGAAATAATTGAGGCCTATGCAGGTATTGTAAATGATGGAGTACCTGTTGAAAGTAATTACCTGGTTGAAATTGCAGATAAAAACGGAAAAGTACTTCACACGTTTCAGCATCAAATTGAATATGACCCTGTGGTATCTGCCGAAAATTGCAGAGCTATTATTAATATGATGGAAGAAGTTGTTAATACCGGAACCGGACGTGGAATACGTACTATCTATAAAGTTCCCGGTGACTTTGCTGGTAAAACAGGAACCACACAAAATAACTCCGACGGATGGTTTATTGGTCTTACTCCAAACCTTGTTACAGGATGTTGGGTAGGTGCCGACGACCCGCGCGTACACTTCAGAACAACTACTTACGGACAAGGTGCCTACATGGCATTACCAATTGTTGGGAAATTCTTCTATAAAACTTATCGCGACAGCAAATACTCGGGTTATGCCAACGCAAAGTTCCCACAACCTGACGAAGAAATGTTGGCTATGCTTGAAGAACCAGGCTACAGAGAAGTTCTTGACATTGGTAAACACGAATTTAATCTTGCTGACATTTTCAGGAGAGACAAGGATAAAGACACTGAACTAGAACGAAGGAATCCAAGAACAGAGCCAAAAGAAGAAAAAGGACAAATTTGGACCAAAATCAAGAATATCTTCAAGAAAAAGGATAAGAAAAGATAGAGTTGTTTTATGCGAATCGTTTATCTGAACGAACCTGCTTAATTTCCTCTTCATCTTTTGCTTCGAGCCAGCCACTTACGGCATCCGCTCTATTATCAAAAGTTCGGAAAAAGGGCTTAATATCAAATAGAGGTGTTCCGTCCAGCATATCGGCACCTTCGAAATAAATTTTTGTACCTTCTATTTTTATAACCTTTACAATCGACATTCCTATTGCAGCCGGACGTTTAGGTGACCGGGTAGCAAAAATCCCATGTTCAGCATCGTCCATGAAGGGCTTTACTTGCAAACTATAATTATTCTGCTGATGAAAATGGTAAAGCAAAATAATGTGGGAAAATCCATCTAAATCCGCCAGTCCTTCAGCATACTCGGAATAGATTTCAGCAATTCCCCGCTGCTCTTGCGCCCCAATCGACTGAATGGGCATATTTTCTATTGAGGTGTGCGACGTGGAGATTGTACCAATTATTGTTAATTCTACCGACTTTATGCGTTCTTCCATTTCCAAGGGATTTTTAATTTCTGAAATTACAAACTAAGAACCAGAGCGTTTTACCTTGTAACCATCATTTTTAAGCAGCTCAATCACCCTGTTACAGAAATCTCCCTGGATAAGAATCTCGCCATCTTTTACTGTTCCTCCTACACCGCATTTCGATTTCAACAGTTTTCCAAGCTCTTTCAAATTGTCATCACTACCAACAAAGCCGGTTACGAGTGTTACCGCCTTTCCTTTGCGCTTCTTCCTGTCTAACAAAACTTTCAGGTTCTGTTGTTGAGGTGGCAAAGTTTCTTGATGTTCTACTTCGTCTTTTTCGTAACCAAAATCGGGATTGGTTGAAAACACAACCCCTAAACGGTCTTTCCAGTCGTTTGTCATATCAAATCCAAATTAATGCTACAATGCCGGCCAAATAAGCCAACACCCATATAAAATAAGCTGTTTTTGTATAATGTAATAACGCTGTGCTTACGTTAGCATCAATACCTTTTCTCACATAAACACTCCATACCCAGGCAGCATTTACCGCCATCAATAAAAATGCAAAAATACCAACCAGTCCATGTAAGCCTCCAATCTTTCCATCGGAACCGATGTACATCATTACAATAGCTGAAGTTTCAAAAAGAAGACCCGTACTAAAAAAAATCAATACAACAATACCAACAATCTTAAAACGTTCCAGGGTAACACTTCCAATACCATAAGCTAAAAACGAGAGCGTCATTATCAGCGCTCCTACCACCGAAATTGGATTCATGTTATATAGTTATCAATAAATTAACAAAGAACATATCTTGTGGTTCGGGTATTGTTTCAATCAGTAAACGAAAGTGTTCCTTTCGTCTTTCTTTTGCTCAGCAATAAACTTTTTATTTTCTTGCCTTTTTCTACCTGGATGATGTTATTCTGAGTTTCTAAAACCTCTGTCAGAAGACTACAGTTTACATCCAGTGTTTTTAATTCGCTGATATCCGGAATTTCCAGGTATGACCACACCACTCCATCTTCCATTTCTTTCCCGATAAAGGAAAAAGAAACAGGAGTTTCATTTACTTCAAATTTAAGTTTTGATTCTATATAAGCTCTAATAAAATCGTCGGTTTCAGGATTTTCCCGTTCTTCTCCCAGAAATATCTCCTCATGACCGGCATTTTTCAATCCAAGTAGAAGGTCGTCAGCAAAAGTTTTTAAAGAAATCTCAAGGGCTTTTGTTTCAGCATTGTAATCAACCTGGCACAAACTAACGTAATACGGATGTGCACTGGCAATACTTAAAGTACAGAGCCACAAGCCGAGCAAAATCAAATATTTTTTATTTACTTTCACGTCCCTATTTTGCTGCTAAATTAAGAAAATTATATGAGTCAGTTTGAAATGTTTCTGAGACTAGGGTTTCAGCATATTATAAATATTCATGGTTACGACCACATTGTGTTTGTTTTGGTGCTTTGTGCAGGCTACAGTCTCAACCAAATAACCAGGGTATTATTATTGATTACAGCTTTTACTATCGGCCATTCGCTAACGCTCGCTTTATCTACTTTAAACATTTTTACACTTCGCTCTGATATTGTAGAGTTCTTAATTCCGGCAACGATTTTAGTGACCGCATTGTCAAACGTACTTTCAAATAAATCAGGAAACCACAGATTTGTGTACATCACCACTATGTTTTTCGGCTTGATTCACGGGCTTGGCTTTTCGAACTATTTAAAAGAATTGTTAGGCCGCGAATCGAATATACTAACACCTCTGCTTGCCTTCAATATCGGGCTTGAATTGGGGCAAATTGTAGTTCTTGCAGTTTACTTTGCGGTATTGTTTGTAACCGTAAACCTGTTTAAGGTTAGAAGCGACTTCTGGAAGATATACGTATCGGGTGCTGGCTTCGGTATTGCGTTAATCTTATTAATCGAGAATAAATTCTGGTAAAAAGAACAATCGAAATATAGAATTGTTACATTTGTTGCAATCATAACATTTTGCTATAAATACCAAGAAAGAAGTCACATAAAGATGAAAAGCTTTTTAATTTTAATCTTTTTTTCAGTATATAGTTTTACTGTTTTCAGTCAGGACGACAACTACAATCACAATAAGTTTCGTCAGCTAAAACAGGAATTAGCAACACCAAACGTATACAGAACTGCATCCGGAGCACCAGGACATGAATACTGGCAACAAAAAGCTGATTATAAAATTTCGATCAAGCTGGATGATGAAACCCAGCGTATTTACGGAGAAGAAACGATAACCTACCATAATCAATCACCAGACCCGCTAAGTTATCTTTGGTTGCAACTAGATCAGAACATACGGGCAAAAAATTCAGACACGTACAAAACTTCAGGGAATGAAATGCGTGACCGTGTTACATTTGACCAGCTAAAAAGATTGCAAAATGATTTTGACGGCGGGTTTAAGTTGGATTTCGTTAAAGACGCTAAAGGCAACGAACTTCCGTTTACGGTAAATAAGACCATGATGCGTGTTGATTTGCCACAACCGCTGAACCCAGGAGATACTTTTTCATTCTCGATAAAATGGTGGTACAACATCAATAATATGGCAACAGATCACGGCCGTTCGGGTTACGAATATTTTGAAGACGATGATAATTGCATTTATACAATAGCACAGTTTTATCCGCGTATGGCTGTGTACAACGATGTTGAAGGCTGGCAACACAAGCAATTTCTCGGAACCGGAGAATTTACCCTTCCGTTTGGTGACTTTGAAGTTTCGTTAACTGTTCCTGACGATCATGTTGTTGGAGCAACCGGCGTACTTCAAAACCCAGAAGAAGTGCTTAGTAAAAAACAAATTAACTTATTGGAAAAAGCAAAAGGCTCTGACAATCCGATAATTGTTGTTTCTCAGGACGAAGCAGAAAAAGCAGAAAAGAATAAATCGAACGGTGAAAAAACCTGGGTTTTTAAAGCCGAAAATGTTCGTGATTTTGCTTTTGCCAGTTCACGTAAATTTATTTGGGATGCCATGGGTGTTAAGTTTGGGAACCGTACTGTGATGGCCATGTCGTACTACCCAAAAGAAGGCAACCCGCTTTGGGAACACTATTCAACAAGAGTTGTAGCACACACCATAAAAACGTATTCAAAACATACTTTTGATTATCCTTACCCCGTTGCCATTTCGGTTAGTAACCAATATATTGGAGGAATGGAATATCCGATGATCTGTTTTAATGGTGGCCGTCCTCAAACCGATGGAACTTATAGCGAAAGAGCGAAATATGGTTTAATTGGTGTTATTATACACGAAGTTGGGCACAATTTCTTCCCAATGATTGTAAATTCCGACGAACGCCAGTGGACGTGGATGGACGAAGGATTAAATACTTTCTGCCAGTTTCTTACAGAACAAGCGTGGGAACCCAACTATCCTTCGCGTTCAGGAAACCCCTACACTATTGTTCCCTACATGAAAGGTGATAAAAAGTTTATTTCGCCAATAATGACCAACTCAGAATCAGTATGGAACCTGGGAAGTAACGCTTACAGTAAACCAACCGTAGCGCTAAATATTCTTCGTGAAACGGTTATGGGGCGTGAACTTTTCGATTATTCATTTAAAGAATATGCACATCGCTGGAAGTTTAAACACCCTACTCCGGCCGACTTTTTCCGTACCATGGAAGATGCTTCGGGAGTTGACCTGGACTGGTTCTGGCGAGGCTGGTTTTTCACTACCGACAATTGCGATATTTCGATGGAACAGGTACATTGGTATCAACCCAATACACAAAATCCGGAAATAGAAAAATCATTGCAAAAGAAGACCGATACAGAAAATGTATCAATTACTGACGTTCGCAACAGTAAGCTAAAAGGTAAAACGTATTTAGAGAATAATCCGGAAGCAGCGGATTTCTATACTACTTACGACAAATACAAAGTAACCGAACAGGATAAAAAGGAATACGACCGTTTTTTATCTACACTATCGGATGATGAAAAAGAATTGCTTGGAGGAAATATTAATTTCTACCAGATAGACTTTAAAAACAAAGGAGGTTTGGTAATGCCAATTATCCTGAAGTTTGAGTTTGTTGATGGCACGGAAGAAATCGAACGAATTCCGGCTGAAATATGGCGTAAGAATAACGAAGAAGTATCAAAGGTTTTTATGTTTGACAAAACGGTAAAACAAATTACCCTGGATCCTTATCAAGAAACTGCAGATACCGACTTAGATAATAATTTCTGGCCAGAACGTCAGTTGCCATCTCGCTTTCAGCTTTATAAATCAAGAGGTTGGAGTAACCGCGGAGGCAGAAATCCAATGCAGCAAGCCACCGACAACAACTAAAAGTATTTATTTTAAGCTGAAATAATAAGAACACATTTACAGCGAACCACTATAATTAACTGCGATATAAAAACGAAGAAGCGACTGATTTTTATTGGTCGTTTTTTTGTTTTTCTACCCTAATGCGCGCATCTACAGCAAGAATTGCATTCTCATTTCCAAGTAAAGGATTAATATCGATTTCCTTGATTTCTGTTGCAAAACGAAGTAGCCAAGAAAGCCGAACAATAATCTCGGCATATTGATTAATATTTATACCAGTCTGTTTTCGGTAGCCTTTCAGAATTTTGTATGATTTTAAGCTCTTTATCATCGAAAGCGCTTCATTCATTGACAGCGGTGCTAAACCCGACGCAACATCTTTCATCACCTCAACATAGATGCCGCCCATTCCGCAAAGAACCACATGCCCGAATTTTTCTTCGTAAGTAGCACCGAGAAATAATTCTGTGCCTGATGCCATTTGTGCGATTAAAACACCTTCAGAGCCTTCAATCTCGAAAAGATGGTGAAACTCTTTCCGCACCTGAGTTACATTTCTTACGTTTAAAACAACACCACCAACGTCAGTTTTATGTACCGGCCCTACTACTTTCATCACCAACGGGAAACCAATATTTAAAGCGGCCAAAACTGCTTCTGATTCAGTAGTTGCAACAATTTCTTTTACCCTCGGAATACCGGCAAGGTCAAACAATTTATGAATTACAGAAGGAGGCTGATAACCGTCTTCAGCTTTCGAAATTATTTCGCGTATTGCATCGCGGTCTATTTGTAATTGCTCTCCTTTATCAAGCGACGGAAACGGTGTATGAATAACTTTGGTCAGCGCCCGCCCTAACAACACTTCATCCGGGAAATTAACGTGCCCCTGCGAAATAAAATGCGTAACCTCATCTTTCACGTTAATCAACGAAGGCAAAATTGGATAGATAGGTTTGCTGCATATCCGCATTTTTTCCGATAGAACATCATAAACATCGCTTATAGGAAACAAGCCCGGGCTACCAAAAATAACGGCCATACCATCAACATCAAAATCGTTCTCGCAGGCATCAATAATTTGCCCCAATTGCTCCGCGGTTCCGGTTGCCAGAAAGTCGATCGGATTTTCAACGGATGATCCAGGAAACAACTTTTCTAATAAAGCTGATTTGGCTACTGAATCCTCTATCTCAGGTATTTTTAATCCACCATCTTCTAACGCATCAGTAAGCATTACTCCCGGCCCACCTGCATGCGTTATAATAGCCATTTTCTTCCCTTCAAGCTCTTTACACATAAATACTCCGGCAACAGTTGTAAGCTCTTCCCGACCGTAACAACGCACAATTCCGGCTTTTCGAAACAATGCATCAACCGCAGCATCAGAACTAGTCAAAGCTCCTGTATGTGACGATGCTGCTCGTCCACCAGCCGAAGAACTTCCGGCTTTTATAGCAGCAATTTTACAGCCTTTCTGAATTAACGAGGTAGCATGAAGAAGCAACTTGTCTGGATTATCAATATTCTCGATATAAAGAAGCTTTACTTTGGCGCTTTCACCGGCAACATAGTTTTCATCGAGGTATTCCAATACATCTTCCACCCCGGTTTGAGCACTGTTTCCAACCGAAAAAACATTGGCAAATCGCAGTCCTTTGGGAATTCCGGATTCCATGATAAAAACAGCCGTGGCTCCCGATCCGGAAATAAAATCGCAACCTTCCAACGTAAGTTCCGGAACCGGCGTAGTAAAAACACTGGCATGGCCGGGTGTCATTACCCCAATGCAGTTTGGCCCAATTAAACAGGCATTATTCTCGTCAACAAGCCGGGCTAACTCCCGCTCTAGTTCCTTACCGGCAGCGTTTGTTTCGGAGAAACCGGCTGAAATAATAATAAAAGCTTTGGTATCATTTTTTTCCAACAATTGTTTTACGGTATCCAAACAATATTTTGCGGGAATGGCCAGAACTGCAAGATCGACTGCGGGCAACTCGTCAACAGATGCAAACGACGGAATTCCCTGCACTTTATCTTCTTTAGGATTTATCGCATACAATTCGCCTGCAAAATTATGGTCGATCAGATTTTTAACAATCTTACCTCCCGGCTTATGAATGTTGTTTGAAGCTCCTACAATTACAATACTCTTTGGACGAAGCAACTGCTCGTTAATCATGTTATTACTTTTGTGTGTAAAATTAGATAAAATGCACCGAACGAATCCTGATTTTCTTCAACATTGCTAAGATAGCTTTGGCTATTTCTTTTACTTTTGTAGTGTAAGTAATTTAGGACATAAGAATTAGGGATTGATACTGTCATCTGCCAATCCCGATAAATTTGCAAAGAAAAACATCATGATATATTTCAAAAGCTTTATTTTCAGACTATTGATTGTTTTAATTCAGGGAACGGTATTATTTTTAAGTTACTGGGCCATTGCAGGGCAAGTTTCGCAAATGGGCGTTATCGTAATTGTAATTACTGCACTTGTTCTATCGCCGCGTTTTGAGGTTATCGATAAACAATCGGGACAAGAGTTGCAGATGAAAGGCTTTCCGGTAATTTTTATGAACTGGCTAAAAAGCTTATCGGGCAAAAAGAAGTAAAATCCGGGATGAGCAATACGCTTGAACAAAAAATTATTGTTTTTACTACCCTAAAAACCGGCGACGATGTTCTTATTCAGCACGGAATAAAACTCGCGCATGTTTTCCGTAAAGAGTTGTGCCTGGTCTACAATGCCACTTCAAAGAAAACAAAAACGACTGCGAAGCACCTTCTGTCAGAATACATTCAAAAAATCAAACAGGAACTGCCCGCTCTTAATGTGTCATCATTGATATTGAAGGCTAAAAAAACCGAAATACCCGATATTTTGGCTGAAAATCACGAGGGGATTTTAGTTGTTGTTAATGCCACAAGGTTTAACCATTGGTCCGGTGCCTTGTCAGAAAGCCCTATTCCATTTTTGTTTGTTCATCCTGAATCGAAAATGATGGATTACAACCAGCTTGTTCAGCCACTTGATTTACGCAAAGAAAACAGCGACGGATCGTTGTGGGCTTCGTATTTTGGCCGTTTTAATGCTGGCGAGATTGTTATGGTTGCCGCTAACGATAAATCGAAAGAAGGGAAAAATGGCGTGGCAAAAAATGTTGTATTGAGCCGCAAACTCTACGAGAAATTCAATATCCTTCATAAAGTTTATAAAGGAAGTAAATCCAGTTTTCGGATTGTTTTTGAGGCGCTGGAACACGCGCTGGCTTCCGACTGCAACATTTTTCTGATTCTTGGAAGTTCGAGTGTTACACCGCTTGACTACTTAATCGGCCTGCCGGAACGAAAAATCGTAAATAAAGCAGGTAAACTTCCGGTAATGGTGATTAATCCCCGACGCGACAACTATATATTATGTGATTAAGAGGACAAATAGTTGATATCTCTTCTAAAAAAACAGGCACACTAAACGCTGAACTTTAAACGCTGAACTAAAAAGGAATTACTACTTTTACAACTTCAATTTTAATTCGATGAAACAAGCTTTACTTCTACTTTTTCTTTTTGCTTCGATAGTGTCTTCAGCACAGGATTTTGAATACCAGGTATTATTTGAAGGCATAGGCGATAACCGCGAATTTACTCCCCCGTACGCAACACCACAAACGATAATCGGAACACGTGGAGCATTCGAACTAGGCCTTTCTATTGACAACCACCGACTAAGAGGAGGATTGAGCCATTTATTTGAATTTGGCACCGAGATGGACGCGCAAAAGCCAAAGCTTACCCTTTATTACCAATATCTTGACAATAAAAACGAATTTATTTTTGGAGCCTTCCCACGGCGCAATAAAATTGATTTTCCGCTGGCCATGTTGTCCGATACACTTTTGTATTACCGGCCAAATATTGAAGGGCTCTACGGAAAAGTTTCCTGGGAATGGGGCCATCAGCTGGCTTTTGTCGATTGGGTTGGCCGACAAACCGAAATGCAACGCGAACAATTTATGGCCGGAGCATCGGGAGAAATAAGCCACAACAACCTGTTTTTGCAGAATTACATTTTGATGTTCCACAACGCGCATACCCTGTATAACGATCCGCCACAAAACATTGAAGATTACATGGGTTTTGCTTTTCAGGGCGGAATACGCACTAAAGAAGAAGCTGCAATAGACGGACATTTTAAAGCCGGAATTTTAAATTCCATGTTCCGCAAAAGAAGTGTAACTGATGGTTTTGAAGTCAGCACAACTTTTTTTGCAGAGTTAAAAGGCCGTTACAAAAACGTTGGTCTAAAATCAGTTCTGAATACAGGAGGCGGTCATAAATTTATGTACGGCGATACCTATTACCGGGCAAATGACTACTTGCGGACAGATATTCTTTGGTATTTTATCAATCATAAAAATATTAAAGCTACGTTCAACGTATCGCTGCATCTTGTTGATTGGGAAACACTTGATCAGCAACAGCAACTTTCTGTTGTTTATGTTTTTGGAAAATAAGCTTCTTGTTAACTAGTAACCATAACTATAGCCTCCATTGTTATAATTATCAGTATAAACCTTTCCTTCCATGGGATAGGTTCCTGATAGAATCGAATAACTGGCGGAATCCAGTGCAGCAAATATTCCCATTCCTCCATTAACATTGGAATAAACAGGAACAGGTTCAGAGAAATAATCATCGGCATAATAAAAATGATTGGTAGCCGATTTCAGGTATTCGTAATATTCAGGACTTAGCGAATAAAGAATAATCTGTCTTTCGTAAAAATTCCCGCTATCTTCATCTAAAATATCAGACCGATAAGTGTTGCGGTAATTCAGCAGAATTTTAACTTTTACAGTATACTCTTCCCCGCTAATTTCTCCATCATCAAAAAGTGCATATCTATTGTAGGGAGTTCCGGTAACAATTTCATCAGCTTCATTGGTGCTACCACCAAAAACAGGATCAAACAGATTAAGATATAACGCCAACTGTTTACTTAAAAAAACGGTATCGGAATTTTGTTCTGTTCCACTGTAATAATTTTTATTGACACCATTTAACTGATCAACCTGAATCCGGTAAAAATTCTTGTTTTCTACATCATCGGCAAATTTTATTTTCACACCCAACATTTCCTGTTTTCCATAATCTGCAGGAATAAACTCGGTTGCAGTATCAACTGCCATTAACTGAACAGGTTCAGGAACAGTAGTTTCACAGGTTACAGCTTGCAAGCCTTCATTGGTAACTTCCAAACGGTATGTTTTTCCGTTTTCTGCAATTGTTTGGCCTTTAAAAAACCACCTGCGATAACCAGTATCATAATAAGGGTTTTCCGGTTCATCAGATTGTTCGGCAATCAGCGTTTCAGCAAATTCGCCGTCAATATACAAATCGACTTTTGCATCTGTTAAAAACTCAAAAAAATAAGAACCTGTTAAAAGGCTCTGGCTTTTTGAAACACTTACTTCAATGGGATTTCCTGGCACAAGCAGCCCGTTAACAACAATCATTGGAGCTGTTCCTTCTCCATCAAAGTCAATTGTTTTTTCGCAAGAAGAAAATAGCAAGGCACATAACACCGTAAGGATAAAAATATTCTTTTGCATTGATTTAGAATTTAAAAGTGTAACTAATTGAAGGGATTATTGGGAACAGGCTTACCTGTTTTAAAGCCGGCTTCCACGTTTCATTGTATGCTCCGTCTGAATAAACCATGGTTTTGTCTTCTCCCCAATACAAATAAAACGGGTTTTGTCGGCTGTAGGCATTGTACAAAGAAACCGACCAGGTTCGAATGCCCCGTTTTTTCTGCTTATGAAAATTCATGCTTAAATCCATCCGATGATACGATGGAGTCCGGTAACTATTCCGTTCACCATAGTAAACAATATTATTTTCATTGTAATTATACCCACCTCTTTCCGGCAACATCGCTTGGTAATTTTGCTTCCCAATTGTGGTAGCATTTCCGGTACCATAAACCCAAACGAGCCCGACATCAAATTTTTTCGAAAACTCGTGCGTTAACACCAGGCTGATATCGTGCCGGCGATCGTATTTTGCCGGGAATTTCTTTCCAAAATTCAGGTTATCAAATTTCCGGTCGGCCCACGAAAGCGTGTAGCCAAGCCATCCGGTAGTTTTGCCGGTTTTCTTTTCCAGCAAAAACTCGGCACCGTAAGACCAACCTTTTCCCATTTCTATTTTCGATTCCCAACCGGTACTTACACCCGTAAAAGAAGCGCCTTCTTTGTATTCAATCAGGTTATCCATTGTTTTGTAAAAACCTTCTACCGTAAAATCAAAGCCATTGCGCATTTTTAAAGCAGCCCCCAAGGCCAACTGATGCGATTTTTGCGGCTTTACATCTTTGGTTACCGGAAGCCACAAATCGGTTGGTAAACTTATGGTTGACGAACTCAGCAAATGAATATACTGGCTCATTTTTGTGTAAGAAGCTTTTAATGAAAGATTATCAGAAAGTAAATATCTAAGCGACAATCGAGGCTCTAACGAAGTATAGGTGGTATTTTCTACATTGAATAATGAAAAGTGAATGCCAAGATTTGCCTTTAATTTTGGAGTTATATCGTAATTATCTTCGATAAATGCAGCGAATTCAATGGCAGAAATATTGTCGTTTCCATAAATCGTATCTGTTTTTTCAGCAGCATCATACTCGCCAACAGTTCGCTCATGATTTACACCCGGTTTAAACTTATGCCAAATGTTTGCTGCGCCAAATTTTATAGAATGGTTACCTCCCGGATAATAGTCAAAATCAACTTTAGCGGTTAAATCGTTTATACCCGACTTATAGTGAAAATAGTCTTCTTCGTAAGTATTGTCGCTATGATTCGTTAGACGATATTCTTCGCTGACATCAAATTTATAATCGCTGTAAGTAAACGTAAAATTGCTAAACAGTTTCGGGTTATACACATAATTCCAGCGCAAAGCCGAAGTTATGTTTCCCCAACCAATACCTATGTCATCTTTATCTGTAAAACGAACTCCGTTGTTGCTATAGCTTTCTTCATCTTTCCCGTAAGCTTTATCGCGCCCGGCATAAGTAGAAAGAAACAACCTGCTTTTATCCGAAAATTTGTGGTTGATTTTTGCATTCAAATCATAGAAATAATACCCGGCATTTGTTTTTGAATCTTCATATTGTGCATTATCCAGAGCAATTAACGGTTTCGCCAGAATATCGGCATAAGTCCTTCTGCCAGAAAAAATAAATGAAGTTTTCCCTTTCTTTATCGGTCCTTCTATTGAAAAGCGCGAAGAAATAAGTCCGACAGAAAATTCGCCTTTGTATTCCTGGTCGTTACCTTCTTTCATACGAATATCGACAACAGACGAAAGCCGCCCGCCAAAGCGTGCCGGAAAACCACCTTTGTACAACGAAACCGTTTTAACAGCCGCCGGATTAAATACAGAAAAGAAGCCAAACATATGATTGGCATTGTAAACAGGTACGCCGTCGAGCAAAAACAGATTTTGGTCGGGGCCACCACCTCGCACATAAATACCGCTGGTTCCCTCGGTGCCGGATTGTACGCCCGGTAAAAGCTGAATAACTTTTAAAACATCGGGTTCGCCCAGCATTACCGGCAGTTTATCCAGTTTTTCGGTTGGCAATTCTATCAAACTCATCTGGCTTCTTTCAACATTCGACTTATTCGCGCGTACGGTAATTTCGCTGATTTCGGGTTGCAGTTTTAAGCGAATATTCAAAACCGTATCTTCCTTTAAATCAACCTGAACGATTTGTTTTTCGTATCCTACAAACGAATATTGTAGCGAAGTTTTTCCGGCAGGCAGTGTAATACTGTAAAAACCATATACATTACTTATAGCTCCTTGCTGCCGTTCGGTATTATAAACATTGGCATTAATTAACGCTTCTCCTGAAGCAACATCGGTAACATAACCGCTAATGGTAACATTTTGTGCCCGTGAATAAAATACCAAGCAAACAAGTGTTGAACAGAGGTAAAATATTTTCATTTACTGAGGATTTAATAATAAGTTTGGTCTTATTAATGTTTCGGCAAATGTAAATGATAGTTGTATTTAAAAGCGTTAGCGAAACTTAACAAAAGTAAACATATGCCAATAAGCGTTTCGTTTTTCAAACATTTGTTAAAAGTAAAAAGCGCCGGAATTATACTATCCCGACGCTTTCTATTTAACTATAATAAGCTTTTCCCTGAAAATCAATAAACAAGCTGCATTTCGTCGAGCAAATAACCGGCTCCGGCAAACTTGTCGATAATAAACAGTGCATAACGAATATCGAGCGAAATGTTACGGCACACTTCGGGGTCGTACATAATATCGCTCATGGTACCTTCCCAGCAACGATCGAAGTTTACACCAATCAGTTCGCCGTTTCCGTTTACTACCGGGCTACCCGAATTTCCGCCGGTAGTGTGGTTCGATGCAGTAAAACAAACCGGAACAGTTCCGTTAACTTCGTACTGGCCAAAATCTTTGTTCCGGTACAATTCTTTTAAGTGGTCTGGCACATCGTAGTCGTAAATAGCAGGATTATCTTTTTCCATAATACCGGTGAGCGTTGTGTAATATTTGTACTCTACCCCATCAACCGGCTCGTAACCTTCAACTTTTCCGTAAGCAACACGGAGCGTAAGATTTGCATCGGGATAAAATGCTTCGTCTTTTTTCATTTCCATTAAACCGGCAACATATGTTTTCATGTTGGCATCAATTTGTTCATCAAGCTCTTTTACTCTCGGCGAAATTTTTGTTTCATACAAAAAGTTCAAAGCATTGAACATTCCAATAATCGGATCTTGGCGAAGTTTCAACAGCTGTTTTTCTTTTCCGTTTTTAAGAAGGTCTTCCAGTTTTTCTCGATCAGTAAGTATCGATTTCCGGTATAACTTTGCAACCAACTGGTCTTGCTTAAGTTTCGAAAACGTTTCAACAACTTCATTTGGAAGATATTCTTTGTCGAGGTTTTGGATGAAAACCGGCATCAGTTCTGCAAACAATTTTTCATCGGTTGCCTGGTTATAATTCTTGAAGAAGCCGTCTAAACTTCGGGCGATTATTTCACGTTGTGCTTCAACCTTTTTATCCTGATTGTTTTCAATATTCAGAATAATTGAATTTAGTTTTTTAGCCTGTTGAAACAACTCAACACCCCGCAGAACAACTTCATAATAATAATCGCGCGCCCTGATAATTGGTGCATATTCGCTGTAAAGCGTTTCAAAATTATCAAAAACAGATTTATACGCTGTTTCCCAACTTCCATCTTTCTGCGCCCAATTTTTAAAGTCCTCTTCAAAATCCTTTTTTTTCTGAATAGCATTCAATCTTTTCAGGCCTTTTATTTCGCCTTGCCATTTTTTCCAGGCATTACTTATGCTCGCATATTTAGCCGCATACTGAATCCTTATCTTGGAATCTGACTGCATATCTGCACCAATAACTTCAAGCTTTTTGTCGCGCAACATAATTCGGTCCGGATCACGCTGGTTCATGGTTACATCAACTGCCTGATGTGGCCAATACTCCATGGTAGTTCCCGGGTTTCCGAAAACCATTGTAAAGTCGCCAGGTTGAACACCTTTCATCGAAACCGGAAAAAACTTCTTCGGCTTAAACGGAACGTTATCCGGCGAATAATCGGCAGGCTCATTATTTTCATCAGCATAAATCCTAAAAATTGAAAAATCTCCGGTATGGCGAGGCCACATCCAGTTATCGGTATCGCCCCCAAATTTACCAATTGCCGAAGGTGGCGCACCTACTAAACGTACATCGCGATAAACCTTATACACATACAAAAAGTACTGATTGCCATAAAACAAGGGTTTTACAGATGCACTGTATTTGCCATCTTCCGTTGCTTCCTTAACAATGCCAGCTGTATTTTCTTTTATTTTATCTTCTTTCGCATTTTCTGATAACTCTGATGTATTTGCCAACACCTTATCTGTTACGTCTTCCATCCGTTCAAGAAAACTTACAGTTAAGCCACTGTTCGGCAACTCCTCATCTTTGTTCATGGCCCAAAAACCGTTAGTAAGATAATCGTGCTCAACCGAACTATGCGACTGAATTTGCCCGTAACCACAATGATGATTGGTAATTAACAGGCCTTCATCCGAAATTAACTCGCCGGTACACCCTCTGCCAAAAAGAACAACCGCATCTTTCATACTCGCATTATTCACATCATATACATCCTGGGCGGTAAGTTTAAAGCCCATCTGTTGCATTTCTTCAATGTTGTATTTTTCAAGCAAAGTAGGAATCCACATCCCCTCTTTTGCCGATAACTGTAAACTCGCTAAAACGATTAAAACCTGTAAAACAAACTTCTTCATTATTTCTTTATTCAATTTTGAAAATGGAGCTACAAATAAAATTAATTTGCCTGAATAAAATATGATTTTCGACAAGATTGGTAATACAAATCGAAGCAATAACTTTAACTTCAGGAGAATCACTTAGCAGAAATGTTAAATATTATTTCGTTATTTTTGCAACGCATAATTGATTCTGCAAACCCATGATAGAAGTACTTTCAACAAATGGAATAATCCAGTTTGTAACAACACTGGCAGCGCTGCTGGTTGTTGCTATGCTTTGGAAGAACAAGCGTCTGGTTGAAGTACGATACCTGATTCTAATAGAAGTTAATGTGGCAATTTGGGCATTCACTTATGCGTGCGAATTCAGCACAAAAATACTGGAAACAAAAATATTCTGGTCGCAACTATCCTATTTGGGAATTGCATTTCTCCCCGTAAACTATTTCTGTTTCACCCAGGCTTTTAGTCAGAAACACAAATTTGCGAGCTTAAAAAAATATTTACAGTTAAGTATTATCCCCATCATTACAATCGTACTCATCCTTACAAACCAATGGCATCACTGGGTTTGGACAAACATTAGTTTAACGGAAAATTCAAACATCATGTATTACGAACATGGTTCATGGTTTTGGATTTTCTATGGCTACGCTTTTCTTCTTATTTTATTGGGGCTTATCAACCTGTTTCGTGCATACTTCCATTTTAGTCGATATCACTGGTCGCAGATATCCATTTTAATAATTGCTTCTGTAATTCCGGTAATAGGTAATCTTTCATACATCACAAACATTAATCCGATAGAAGGTTTTGATTGGACCACCGCATGCTTTGTTTTAACCGGATTGATAATTGCCATTGGAATTTACCGGCACCGAATGTTCGATATTATTCCGCTTGCAACGCAAAAACTTATTCAGGAACTAAAAGACGGAGTTATAGTAGTAAATAAATATGGGGAGATAGAAGAACTTAACCCTGCTGCGAAAGAAATATTTAAGTTCGTACCTGAAGATCTTAAGAGTAGATCGTTTAATGACATTTTTAAAGATTACCAGGATTTGATTGCCGGGATAAACGATAAACAGAAGAATAGTATTGAAATGCGCTTGAAGGGTGAAGTAGGCGTAAAATATTATATGGTGAAAGTGTCGTCGATTTTTAACAACAGTGAGCAAAAATCAGGCAAACTCATTATTATTTCGGATGTAAGCTCAATTCGAAAATCGGAACTACAACTCAGAAACCGAAACCACCAGCTTTTAAAAGAAATTGAACGCAACGAAAAGTTGATTGACGACCTCGATTCTTTTACACATACGGTAGCTCACGACCTAAAAAACCTACTCGGAGGCATTTATTCTTCAAGTGAAATACTTGTAGATATGCACAACGAAGCTAATCTGGAATCAATCAGGGAGATTTCGCAGTTGGTGAAGGATTCAGCACTAAAGACTATACGAATTACCGACGAATTGATGAAACTGGCTACAACCGGCTACGATGACATACAAAAAGGGCCGGTAAACATGCAGCAAATTTTTGAACAGGCAAAAGATCAAGTTGCCAACTTTATAATAGAATCCAGTGCCGTTATCGAAATAAAAAATGAATGGCAACCAATAAAAGCTTATGGCCCATGGATTATTGAGGTTTGGATGAATTACCTTAGCAATGCAATAAAATATGGTGGAACTCCTCCCCAAATTACCGTGGGAAGCAATAAACTGGAAAACAACAATGTGAAATTCTGGATTAAGGATAACGGCGATGGCATAGCACCTGACCTTCAATCAACAGTATTTGATAAACATACCAGACTTCAACCTAAAAAAACATTTGGATACGGTCTTGGACTCTCTATTGTAAAGCGTATAATTGAGAAAATGGGAGGAACAGTAGGAGTTGAAAGTAGCGGCATAGCCGGACAAGGTTCGGAATTTTACTTCATACTGCCTGAAGAGTAATCAATCTCAACAAACATTTTTCCACTTTTCAAACATTTATAAATCGAATTCAACCCCTCTTTCGTAGTGGTCTTGCTTACGTTTTGTTGATAAAACTGATTAAAAACATAATAAATCCATACACCGTTAACGTACACGATAATTTTTATTTGTTAGCTTTGTTATTCTAAAATAACATCTAAATCAAATTTTATGATTCTTGGTTTATTAAAAGAGTATGGCACAGAAACGAGGGTAGCATTGCTTCCTGAAACCGTAAAAGCTTTTACTGACCTGAAGGTTGAGGTTTTGGTTGAAAAAGGAGCCGGTGAAAATGCTTTCGCTACTGACGCCGACTACGAAGCCGTTGGAGCAAAAGCGGTAAGTCGCGACGATGTATTTGCAAAAGCAGAAGTGCTGTTGCAAATTCAGCTCCCCGCAAAAGAAGACACAGCTAAAATTAAAGATTCACAGGTTTGGATAAGTGCATTCAATCCGCTGTGGGAAACCGAATTGGTAAAAACATTCCAAAAATCGGGGATTACCACTTTTAGCCTCGACATGATTCCGCGTACAACACGGGCTCAGGCTATGGATATTCTTTCGTCAATGGCTACAGTTTCGGGCTATATGGCGGTTCTTGAAGCAGCAGCAAAGCTTCCTACATTCTTCCCCATGTTTATGACGGCTGCCGGGACAATTCGTCCGGCCAATGTACTTATACTTGGAGCAGGTGTTGCAGGATTGCAGGCAATTGCTACTTCCAGAAAACTTGGTGCACAGGTACAGGTGTTTGATGTTCGATCTGCAGTAAAAGAAGAAGTTATGAGCTTGGGTGGAAAATTTGTTGAGGTTGAAGGAGCTACCGAAGACAAAGCTGCCGGAGGATATGCGGTTGAACAAACAGAAGGTTATAAAAAGAAACAACAGGAAGCAATAAACGATCATGCAGCAAAAGCGAATGTGGTGATCTGCACTGCGCAGATTCCGGGTAAAAAAGCTCCACTGCTGATTCCAAAAGAAGCGGTAGAACGAATGAAACCCGGATCCATAATCATCGACTTGGCAGCTTCGTCGGGTGGAAACTGCGAACTCACCAAGAACGAAGAAACAATTGTTCACAATGGTGTTTCTATTATTGGACAATCAAATTATCCGGCACAGAAACCGGTGGACGCCAGCCGTATGCTTGGAAAGAACGTACTGAATTTCATGAAACTCATTATCGGTGAAGAAGGTGCACTAAACCTGAATTTTGAAGACGATATTGTAAAAGGAACCTGTATTACGCATGCAAAAGAGCTTTACAACGAACGTGTAAAATCAGTAATCGAAACAAAATAAAATCTAAAATATGGAAAACGTAATCAATTTTTTAACCGCAAATAAAGACGCGATATTCATTATTGTGTTGTCCGTTTTTCTTGGCTTTGAGGTTATTTCTAATGTGCCTTCGGTGCTGCACACCCCTCTTATGTCGGGAGCCAATGCAATTTCCGGGGTAATTATAATTGGAGGAATCATACTGGTTGGTCACGCTACAACTACTCTTGAATGGGTACTTGGATCAATCGCACTTTTTATGGCAACACTTAATGTGGCCGGAGGCTTTGTAGTGACAGACCGGATGCTCGAAATGTTTAAAAAGAAGAAAAAATAACCATGAACGCTATGATTTTACTAAATACAATGATGCCGGGACAAGTAATCCTGGAATACAGCTATCTTCTTTCAGCGATCATGTTTGTGATCGGTCTAAAACTGGAAAGTCATCCTGAAACAGCCCGTAAAGGAAACTTCTGGGCAGCATCTGGTATGATCCTGCCAATGATTACCACTTTGGCGTTGAACAAAAATGCAGCAGGCGAAGGAATTGGGCTGGTGAATATTGCTGCCATTTTATTGATTATTGCTGCCGGAACCATAGTTGGATCGATTATGGCACGAAAAGTGAAAATGACCGCAATGCCACAAATGGTATCTTTCTTCAATGCAACAGGTGGTGCTGCTTCAGCAGCCGTTGCTTTAATTGAGTTCAATAAAGATCCGAGTAATGCGGTATTGGTTACATTACTTGGCTTAATGGTAGGTAGTATTGCTTTTAGTGGTAGTATGATTGCCTATGGAAAACTCGACGGAAAAGTTGGGGACATCTTCTCGAAGGTAATGACCTACGTGAACCTTGTGTTTATGGCAATGATTGTTGCACTAATATTGCTCGTAATTTTTGGCGGATTCGACGTTCAAACCAGAACATACCTCGTTTACGGACTTCTTGTTTTGAGTTTGGTTTACGGTGTGAGCTTTGTAATGCCAATTGGTGGAGCAGATATGCCTGTAGTTATTTCGCTGCTGAACTCATTAACAGGTATTGCAGCCGCTATGGCCGGTTTCATCTACCAGAACGAAGCAATGATTTTGGGTGGTATCCTCGTGGGCGCAGCCGGAACGATCCTTACCATTCAGATGTGTAAAGCCATGAATCGCTCTCTGATTAATGTGATTGTTGGAGCCTTTGGTGGTGGTGGTGCAAGCAACGCCGAAGTTCAGGGAAGTATCAAGGAAATTACGTTAAGCGATGCTGCGGTACTTCTAAGCTACTCTCAAAAAGTGGTGATTATTCCCGGTTACGGTTTGGCCGTAGCTCAGGCACAACATATTGCACACGAACTCGACAGCATACTTGGGAACAAAGGTGTAGAAGTAAAATATGCTATTCACCCGGTTGCCGGACGTATGCCGGGCCACATGAACGTATTACTTGCTGAAGCCGATGTTCCTTACGAGCAACTTGTTGAAATGGATGATATAAATCCGGATATGCCAAACGTTGATGTAGCCATTGTTATCGGTGCCAACGATGTTGTGAATCCTGCAGCTTATGACGATCCGGGTAGTCCCATTTACGGAATGCCTATTATCGATGCACATCTTGCGAAAAACATTATCATAATGAAACGTGGTATGGGTAAAGGCTATGCGGGAATCGAGAACTTCCTGTTCTTTAACGACAAAACACGTATGTTATTCGGCGATGCTAAAAAATCGATTACAAGTTTGGTAAGCGAAATAAAAAGCATGTAACATGGCTTTTTAAATAAAGTCAATGGAAAAGGTTTCAATTAGATTGAGACCTTTTCTTTTTTGCACTATTTTTACCTTCAAACAGATAAGCTTTCAGTAAAATGAAAAGAAGAAATTTCTTAAAAGCAACAACTCTTGCGGGTTTTGGATTTACATTTCCACAAGCCCTTTCCGCAAACAGTCAAAAATCTACAAAAGAAATACGAAATACTTTTTCGTTAACAGGAAATAAAGCTTCTATTTCTGCGAACTCAACTGTTAAACCGAGCCGGATTTTTCATATTACAGATACGCACCTCTCGCTGGATGACAAGCGAGGAGACGCTTTTAAAGAATTCAGTAAAAGAATGGCGGGTGCATATAAAAGTAACACGCAATTTGAAACAGGCGAAAAGGTAACCACAATTCAAAGTTTTGAGCAGACTTTACAAAGAGCGAAAGAAGAAAAAGCAGATTTCCTGGCTTTAACCGGCGATATATTCAGCTTTCCTTCGGAAGCAGCAATTGAATGGGTACTGGAAAAACTGGAAGAAGCAGGAATTCCTTACGGTTACATCGCAGGAAACCATGATTGGCACTACGAAGGAATGAAAGGTAGTTCGAATGAATTGCGAAAAACATGGACAGAGAAACGATTAAAGCCACTCTATCAGGAAAACAATCCGCTGTTTGCGAGCTATGAAGTCAACGGGCTTCAATTGATTTTTATCGACAATTCCACTTATGAAATAGAACCTGAGCAACTTGTTTTTTTGAAAGAACAGATCAAAAGCGACAAGCCATTTTTGTTGTTCATGCACATCCCTCTCTATATTCCGGGTCGATCGATGGGATATGGCTGTGCGAATCCTGGATGGGGAGCAAAATCGGATAGAAATTACGAAATAGAAAAACGTGAACAATGGAGAAATAGTGGGCATACGGAAGCAACATTTCATTTTTACAATGAAGTTTTTAATGCACCCAATTTACTGGGCATTTTTGCGGGGCATACACATCGCCCGGCAATCGATATAAAAAACAATATTCCCCAAGTAGTCTCCGGCCATAATGCAACCGGGTATTTTACAAGTATTGAAATAAATCCGGCATAACCCCAGAACACCTTTTAATGAAAAAAGAAGAAATTATCAATGAAATTATTCGTCAGTTAGACGACAGAATTTCCTTTCTGAAACAATCGATACAGGCGGCAAAAGAGTCGCGCGACAATGAAACCAAAAGCAGCGTTGGCGATAAATACGAAACCGGCCGGGCTATGGTACAAATGGAGTTGGAAAAGAATCAGGTTCTGCTCAACAAAACTGAAACATTGAAAAGCAGCCTGACAAAAATTGCCATCTATAAACCAAGTAAACAGGTTGAATTCGGAAGCTTTGTGCAGACTGCACAAGGACAGTACTTTGTTGCTATTCCGTTTGGCAAGGTTGAAGTTAACGGGAGTCCTGTTTTTTGTATTTCCATGGCCTCACCAATTGGGCAAATACTTGTGGGTAAACGTGTCGGCGATCGTGTAAATTTCCAGGGAAAAGAGATTGAAATACAAGAGATTCGTTAACGATTTAAAGAATATGAATACAATACTATTAAAGCAATAAAGGCCGCTCAACAGCAGCCTTTATAAAACCTAAACCAAACCTAAGAAAAAATAAACCGGTATTCAGATCACCGGTAAGTAGTATCTTTTAATATCTTTTTACAGAACCTAATCCGTCAATTTCTTTAATCACTTTCGGATCGCCTTTATACGAAACCTTACCAACACCCTCAATTTTCGTGTGCAGCTTTTCTGTAGCATAAACACTACCTGTTCCAACTCCTTCAATTTCAATATCAACATCCTTTGTTTTTAGCTCATTTGCATCAAGGTGCCCTGCGCCTGAAAGTTTTACCATTAAACTATTGGCTACCCCATTCAGATCAATTAAAACACCTCCTTCACCGGTAACTTTTACATCGTCGGCTTTCATTTGTAAATCTATTTTTGCACCTCCCTGTATTTGAAGATCCAAATCGTCGAGATCGAGATAGCCATCTGATTCCAGATTTAAACCTCCTTCAACAGCTATTTCATTAAGTTCTTTGAAAGTAACATAAACACGAATCCGCTTGTAGGCGAAGAACTCCTCTTTTATAATCAAACTTAGCTCGTCGCCCCAATTTTCAACCTTTAAATTATCGAGCACATCATAATCTCTGGCTTTTACCTCAATGCCCGTTTGTTTTCCCTGGCTCAAAAACACTTTATACCCGCCATACAAACGAAGACTGCTAAAATCGTCGATATCGTACTTTTTACTCACCCAACCATCATCATCTTGAGCTACAACATTTACCGATAAAAACAACAGAGAAATAAAAAGTGTAATAACAGTCTTCATAATGTTTATTTTCTACCAAATGTAAAACAGCTATTGCAAACTATACTTTAATTTTCGATGAATGGCGTTTTTTAATAGATAAATGAAGCGTTAGGGAAAATCATTGAAGATTAACTTTCATTTGATAGTTCAATCCTGCGGATGTAAAGCAAACCATAAGCAATCATTAAAAACACCGTTAAGGCAACAAAAAAATCCAAGATTACCGGTGTCTTCATCTTAAATACACGAGAACACACAAAAACAAAAGCCATTACATTAGCCATCATCAAGCCATAAAACAACAGTTTCTGATATGCTCTTGCGAACTGAGTTGACAAAACACCCCATACTATTCCAAAAGCCAAAATAATTCGGCCAAACCAAACACTTCCGGAATTTATCTCTAGGAAACCGAACACAATCGGAATTATACCACATATTACTAAGCTCCGCCCGATACTCTTTCTTATCCGCTGCCTGGCTCCTTCACGCTCTGGTAACGGGAACCAAGAAAATTCTAACTCCTCTGCCCGGAATTTATCAGAAAATAAATCATGCTCCGAATTTATAAGCCCTCTCCTCTTTGCTTCCTCAATTGCAATCCTGGCAGCTTCCTCAGTATAATAAATTCTCTTCTTTAATACTTTAAGAAGCTCATCATCAGTACAAGCAGCCATTCTATCATTCAGGTTCAAAGGCACTTCTTTGGACTTTCTTTTAAATATTTGAACTATTTTTGTCAAAATCTCTTTTATTATAAATCAACTATAAAAGTAATATCATGTATAACTTTGAATATAAAAATCCGGTAAAAATTGTTTTCGGCAAAGGAACAATTCCCTCTGTTGTGAACCAAGTTCCCAAAGGAGCCAAAATTTTAATGACATATGGAGGAGGCAGTATAAAACGCACCGGAGTGTACGACCAGGTAAAAGAAGCATTAAAGGAATTCGATCTTCTAGAGTTTGGAGGAATTGAGCCCAATCCGCATTACGAAACCTGCATGAAAGCGGTTGAAATAGTTAAAAGCGAAAATGTAGATTTCCTGCTGTCGGTAGGTGGTGGCTCTGTTCTGGATGCATCAAAATTTATTGCTGCAGCTGCACTTTATTCCAATGGCGATCCCTGGGACATTCTGGAAAAAATAGGAATCGTTGAAGTAGAAAAAGCATTGCCGATTGGGGCGATTCTTACTTTGCCAGCAACAGGCTCTGAAATGAACGGTAATTCGGTGATTACCAAAGCTGCCACCCAAGAAAAGAAAGCATTCGGATCGCCGCTGGTAATGCCTCAGTTTTCAATTCTCGATCCTGAATGTGTTTTTACACTCCCCGACCGACAGGTAGCCAATGGCGTTGTTGATGCTTTTGTTCATGTACTCGAACAGTACCTTACTTTCGATGTAAACTCGCCGCTGCAAGACCGAATGGCCGAAAGTATTTTGCTGACACTGGTTGAAGAGGGGCCTAAGGTACTTGCCGACAGAAAAGATTATAATTCTGCTGCAAACTTTATGTGGAGTGCGACAATGGCTCTAAACGGAATGATTGCAGTAGGAGTACCTCAAGATTGGGCTACACATATGATCGGCCACGAACTAACAGCTTTTCACGGAATTGACCATGCGAGAACGCTGGCTATTGTGCTACCGGGAATGATGAGTTTGAAACGCGGTAATAAAGGCGACAAGATAATCCAATTTGGAGAACGAATTTGGGGAATTACTGAAGGAACGAACGATGAGAGAATTGATGCTGCTATTGCAAAAACGGTAGCATTTTTTGAGTCATTGGGCGTACCAACCACACTCCCGGAATACGATGTTCCGGCAACTACGATCGACAGAATAAAACTGCGTTTTAAGGAAAACGGAACAGTTATCGGGGAGAAAAATGATATCGACTTTGAAGAAGTTGAAGCGATTTTAAAAGACCGTTTATAAAAATACAACGATCACCTCTTTCATTTTTACAGATGCTAGGGGTGATCGCTTTTTTTATCTGCTATATAATTTTTAATCGCTAGATCGTACTGATACATTAGTTTTCGCAAAATTGAATTATCAGTTTTAAAAACAATGTTTCCAATTCGCCTTATCGGCAATATTTTAGGAGAAGTTCCGGTGATAAAAGCTGCATCAAAACTTTTTAATTCCGACAATAATACATCTTCTTCTTTCGCCTCTATTCCAATTTGTCTGGCGCACATAATGGCTTTTTGCCGCGTAATTCCCAGAAGAACTTTTTGCGCTGAGGGCGTGAGTATTTCTTTGCCTTTTATAAAAAAGACATTGCTTCGGCTTCCTTCGGTAATCTTCTCTTCATGATCGATAAGAATAACCTCGTAGAAGTTATGTTCTGAAATAAGCTGATTTGCGTTGGCCCTAACATCAGTTTGAAAAACTTTTGCGTTTGGATTACTCCGCTCTGCATACAAAATACCACAATTCACTCCATTTGAATATTGATCTAATGAAGGATAACGATGAGCGATAAAAAAAGCTTTTAAATTATTCTTACAAGAAATAAGCACATTTCCGGTGCAAACCTTATTCTTCTCAATAAGCTCATCCACAAACCTTTCAACTTCGGAAGACTGAAACCAGATTGTTCTTTTTGCTATTCCTGCAGAGCGGTAAAAGCGCTCCATATGTTCTTCCCAAAACAGTGGAATCCCATGTTCTACTCTCACTACCTCGTATATTCCACCATCATTCTCTGATGAAATAAACTGATCGGCAGGCAACAGAACTCCGTTTAAACTAAAAAAACTGTGAATTGGTAACAAGGCCATAATTTCGTTTTAGGTAAAATTATTGAATTACCCCTAAAAACCAATCAACCTTGCAACTGCAATGCTTCTATAACCGAATTTTTATAGCTTCTGCCAATTGGTAATTGTTTTCCCGGAATTTCAATACTGGTTGAAGTAAATGCCTGAATTTTCGAAAGTGAAACAATATACGACTTATGAATCCGCATAAACTCGGAGTCAGGGAGCTTACTCTCCATATTTGTCATACTGTTTTTGGTCACTATCTTTTTGTTCTCGGTATAAACCTGAACATATTCGCTAAGTCCTTCCAGATAAAGTATCTCGTTTAAAAACACTTTCATTACCTTCTTATTCTCTTTCACATAAATAAAAGGCTCTTCGTGGTTGTTGAAATTGTTTACAACGGAAGATTGGTTATGCTTTTCTTCGATATTTACCTGGTAATATTTGTTAATAGATTTGAGAAATCGCTCGAAAGTAATTGGCTTTAGCAAGAAATCTACAACATCCAGTTCGAAACCTTCCAGGGCATATTCACGGTAAGCAGTAGTAATAATAACTTTAGGAGGATTTTTCAGCGTTTTCAGAAACTCAATCCCGGTTAATTGTGGCATTTGAATATCCAGGAACATTAAATCCACAGTATTGGTTCTGATTGCGTTGAGTGCTTTCATAGCATCACAACATTCTTCTACAATTTCAAAATTTTCGAGTTTTTTGACGTAGCTACGCACTAAATCACGTGCGAGGGGCTCATCGTCAACAATGAGGCATTTAGTTTTCATGGCAATACGGGTAAGCTTTGTTTTCTATTCTGTTTCTTATAAGTAAGTTAAGTAAAAAAATGTTACAGGGCAATCATAAAAATATTTCGAGGCTTATTTCTCTGAAATTGTCGTCAATATTCTCAATCAATCTGTGTTTTCCCCGAAATTTATAATTAAGCCTCTGCTTAGTTATTTCTACATTGTTGTTTTCACCCAAAAGGAAATTCTCTTCACTCCATAGCGTAAAAGAGAAGAGAAGATATTTCCTTTCTGTCTTTATTAAGACTGATATTTCGAAGGTATTGTTACACTCGTAAACAATTTTTAACGAATCATATAAAAAAGGCAGTAACAAAAGTGGAGGCACAGTAAACGGTTTCAGATTATCATTTGTCACAAAATTTATCTTTACCCGCTCACCCAACGCTAGTTGATGGATACCCAAATACTCTTCTAACAATCTAACATCCAATGCCAATGAAATCATATCTCCCTTCCCTTCAAACAAGAAGCGGTTGAGAAATCCTGAAACTTTAATGATTAACTCCGGGGCTTTTGCTGGATTTTGAATGGCCAATCTCTCCATTTGCTCTACCAGAGATAAAATTAGCTTGGGCTGCAACTGGTACTGATAAATCTCCAATTCTGTCTCAACACTCGATAACATCAGTTCTTGTCGGCGTTGCTCGGTACTGTACCACGATTTACCAGCCTTAATAGCAAGGAACACAAAAATTACATAGTGGTTTCCAATTCCGCTAATCAGGATATTCCGAGGATTTAAGTAACCGGGATTAAACATTTTTGAAGGATCGAAAAAGCGAAAAATAAGTTCATTACTTACAAGCAATTCTGCAACAGAAAATATAACCAAAAAGAGGAAACCGATAAAAATAAATTCAATATACCTACCGGAGAAAAAAAACTTTGGAACGGCCCAATAAGCAATTAAATAGGTATGAATAACAAAAATCGGCAAGGTAATAAGATAGTACATCAGCCATGTAAAATATTCGGCACGGCCGCCACCTATACCTTGTACAATTACGAAAACGACAACCCAAGTTATCCAGAAAAGTACATGCAGTAAAGTGCGTTTCTTATCGATATGTAGATTGTAAAACTTCAATGTTTATGTTCGTTTGCAATTCAAGACCTGCTTTAAATGTCGTTTTGCTATTTTCGATCGTTAAATTATACCCGTTAGTTCCATACAAAATATTCAATCTCTTGATTAGATTTTTATAGCCCTCTCCTTCTTTCTCTTCTTTATGGGATTGTACAGAAGTATGTGGTTTACTGTTCTCTGTGATTAGTGTTAGATTATCGCCGTCAACAGAAACATAGACATTAATCCACGGGACTCCGGCATCAAGACTGCTGCCATGTTTAAAACAATTCTCTACAAAAAAGAAAAGTATCATTGGTGGAATACTGGTATTGCCAGCCGCCGTATCTTTATTAAATGTAACACGCAATCGCTTACCATACCTTAATTTTTCGAGCTGAATATAGTTTTCAACTAAAGAAATCTCCTCCGATAGTTCTACAAATTCCTTCTGACTTTCAGAAATTATGTAGCCCAGAATAATTTTAATCCTGTAAATTACCTCCCTTGTTTTCTCGGGATTTAATAGCGACAATGCATAAAGGTTATTTATCGTGTTAAAAAGAAAATGCGGATCGAACTGAGAACCGAGTAGTTTTTTTTGTGCAGCTTTCTTTTGCTTTTCCAGGCCAGTTCTTATTTGCTCGGCATAAATAAAGTCTTTTACATATTTCGCAATACAAAAAACGGCAACAATAAACGACATATCTTTTGTATTGACTACCATCGACTTTAGATTATATACTCCGGCTTCAGGAACATTCTCTGGCGAAATAAATGCATAAAAAATCGTATCAGAGAAAGTTAGCTTTAGTGCCGACAGGCCAAAACCAGTAAGAAGAAATAACAAAAAGAAAAAAGCGACTTTCCGCTTTATCAGAAATTCAGGAATTAAAACAAAAATTGTAATGTAAGCATACGCGAAAAAAAGCAAGGCATTAAAAAACGTAATTCTCAGTAAAGGCCAATATCCATATTCAGCATGCTGAGAGAACAGTATCAAGGAGAATACAAAAACAGTTACCGAGAAAAAAAGCAAATGCCGGCTTCCTCTATATCGTAACCTGTTATCGTACAGCAGTTTTTTCATTTATTGCAGAAACTATTCTCCCCTTAATAAACTCGCTCCCCATTAAACAAAAACTGACACCGGATATTTCTCCTTTAATTTGTGCCTATCATTCTAACTGGTACCAAATTTTGTAAAACTTAATGGCAAAAACAATGGTAATCATAAAATTTGTTTAGAATCGTAAATAGGAATTCATTGGCACCAACATAAATTTTAGCTGTTTAAGCACAAACTTTTACTACTGGCAGACAATACAACAGCCGAAAAACCTCTGCGGTACCAAAAAAAAGACCCCGTGCAAAACACGAGGCCTTTTCAAATTCACTCTTTACTATTATTATTTAACGTAGTCTTTTTTCATTGAGTAAGAACCCCGCCCTCTGGCTGGGGTTCTTTAATACATTTCTATGAAAAATTGCGCTGTTTAATGTATTCTTTCTTATTAGAAACTGGCCTGGTACTCTTCGTTAACCAATTCAGGAAAGTAACATGCAATTAATCCTAAATAATCGTCTTGTGACTTTTTACCCTGGCAAATTACTTTCTGTGAGTAATAACTAACTCTATTCAGTTTCATATTCATTTCTTCTTCAGGAATTTCCTGAAATCTTTTTTCTAGTTTCTTCACACCAAACACACCATTCTTGCATGTGTACTGAATTTCGAACTCGTCGTTACGAACAATGAATGTTTTACATTTTTTCTCTTCTAACACACCAATTTTTACGGCATTGTTTGCATTTTCGTAAACAAGATCGTAAGTTTCAAGAACAGCATTATCGTGAATGATCGGCGCATCTGCATGAGTGATAGTATAAGCCCCCATATCGCTTAAAGAATTTCCGGTCATTGCCTGACCATCTTTTATTTTTGCACTTGCAATAACACTAAGAGCCAGAACAAATACTGCTAAAAGACCTAATTTTGTTTTCATGGTATAAAATTTAATTGTTTAAATGTTTCATTAATTCAAAGATATGTAAGACATTCACGCCGCGCTACTTATTTCAGTAAGCGACATTACACCATCTGCAAACGGATGCTTTTCTCTGCAAAATAGATTCATTGTTATTTGTCTGCAAAAACAGTGTTTTTAGTGCTGTTCGCAGCGTTTTGCAGAATACCATGAGCACTTTAACGAGCATTTTATTCATTTCAACGACGGCGAATATCTTTTTGCGTATTATTTTAATGTTCTGGTTTTTACTCTTTTCTTTGTATACAAGATGGAAATTGCATCAATTAATCATATCAAAAAAGAGCTCAATAACCTGCCTGCAGAAGAAATTCAGGCAATTGTGCTTCGGCTGGCGAAATACAAAAAAGAAAACAAAGAGCTGCTGAGTTACCTGCTTTTCGATGCCTGGAACGAAACTGAATATATCCGGCAGGTAAAAGAAGAAATCGACCTTGAATTCAAAAGCCTAAACCACAGCAGTTTTTACCTGGCTAAGAAAACAATCCGCAAAGTTTTACGAACCACAAAAAAGTACATTCGGTTTTCGGGCAAAAAAGAAACGGAGATTGAATTGCTTCTATACTTTTGTAAAAAGCTGAAACAATCGAAACTCAATTATAAATCGAGCCGGGTAGTATTTAATTTGTACCTTACCCAGGTAAAACGAATACAAAAAGTAATTTCGATGTTGCATGAAGACCTGCAATACGATTTCCGGGAAGAACTGGAAGCACTGTAAATATCGGTTCGAAAAAAAACAAAAAACATGACCACCATATTCTGGTTTCGCAGAGATTTACGTTTGGAAGACAACACTGCCTTATTCCAGGCTTTAAAAGAAAACCAGAATGTTATTCCACTATTTATATTCGATACGAATATTCTTGAAGAACTACCACGTGATGATGCCCGCGTTACTTTTATTTACGACCAGTTAGAGGAACTGAATCAACAATTGAATAAAAAGGGCTCTGGAATACTTGTTAAAAAGGGAAAACCGCTTCATATCTGGCGTCAGTTGCTTGATGAGTTTGATGTAAAAGCTGTTTACTTTAACAAAGATTACGAGCCATACGCCACCAAACGCGATAAAAAAGTAAAGAAGCTATTGGAAGAAAATAAGATTGGTGTTCATGCATTTAAAGACCAGGTGATTTTTGAGGAAGATGAAGTATTGAAGCCCGACGGCGGCAATTACACCATTTACACACCCTACAAAAACAAATGGCTTCAACAATTTCAAGAAATTCAACTTCCAGTTTCAACCCGTTTAAATGCTACTAATCTGGCAAAAACAGATTTTAAATTCCCTGGTCTATCGGAAATAGGTTTTACTCAATCAGAAGTTAAAGTACGTAATTACGACTTATCCACGCTGGACTCGTATGCAAAAATCCGCGATATCCCTTCGGTAGATGCAACCAGTTATTTAAGCGTGCATTTACGTTTTGGAACGGTTAGTATTCGATACATCGTGAAAGAAGTAAGTAAAAAGCATCCGGTATTTTTAAATGAGCTTATCTGGCGAGAGTTTTTTATGCAGATCTTGTTCCATCATCCAAGAGTGGTAAACGAGAATTTTAAGACCAAATACAACGGGATACAATGGCGAAACAATGAAATAGAATTCGAACGATGGAGTCGTGGAGAAACCGGCTACCCTATGGTTGACGCGGGAATGCGGCAACTCAATAAAACGGGGTACATGCACAACAGGGTGCGAATGATAAGCGCCAGCTTTTTATGCAAACACTTGCTTATTGACTGGCGATGGGGCGAGGCCTACTTTGCTAAAAAACTTCTTGACTACGAACTTTCGTCGAATAACGGCAACTGGCAATGGGCTGCAGGAACTGGTTGCGATGCCGCTCCATACTTCAGGGTTTTTAGCCCTACCCAGCAACAGAAAAAATTTGATGGCGATTACAAATATGTAAACTACTGGATACCAGAATTAAACTCATTCAACTATCCACCCCCGATGGTCGATCATAAGAAAGCCAGGCAACGAGCAATCGACACTTACAAAAATGGAATCTTACCCGAATAATAAGCTTTTATTTGCGGCTCGCTTCCAAATAATAAATACGACCATACGTTGTATCTTTACACATAATCTAAAGAAAATTCAATATGGGATATACAACTGATTATACCGCATTGAAACAATTATTTCAAACGGCCCCAAAAGAAGGAAAAATCGATAATCTAGAAGTACATGAACTAAGCTTTGAATCGAATGCCAGCAATATTTTGCCGGGAATAAACGACTACTATTGCGACATTCATAAAACAGCAATTAAAAGTGAATATTCTTTTTTTACAGAAATCGGCACGCTGGAAAGCCACGTTCATGTTAAAGATATTTTTGTTGAAGAAAACCAAAAATTTAAATACTACCTCCTAAAACCATCGGGGATAGACAAAGCCCGGAAAGTGACTTTTTTGTTTCATGGTTTTAACGAAAAAGACTGGAACAAATACCTGCCCTGGGCAAAAAATATCTGCGAAAATACCGGAAGTGCTGTAATTCTATTTCCAATAGCTTTTCATATGCAACGTGCACCTAAACACTGGAGCAGCAAGCGCGAAATGTATCAACTTTCGGAAGAGCGGCGAAAAAAATTCCCGAATATCGTTAACTCTACGCTTTCGAACGTTGCCATCAGCATGCGACTACACTCTATGCCACAGCGGTTTATCTGGTCGGGATTACAAACCTACTACGACGTTATTCAGCTTATTGACGAGTGTAAAAAGGATAATCATCCTCACATCAGTAATGATTTTAATTTCGATATTTTTGCTTATTCTATAGGCGGATTTTTAGCGCAAATACTCAAGTTAACCAACTACAATAATTACTTCAACAGCACCAAAGTTTGCCTGTTTTGCAGTGGGGCTACTTTTAATCGTTTATCACCGGTTTCGAAGTTTATCCTGGATAGCGAAGCAAATGTTGCGCTGTACTCTTTCCTTGTAGAACATTTTGATAAAATTCTGCAAAAAGATAACCTGCTTAGCCATTACATCGACGAAGGCCATGCTGAAGGCAAAACCTTTCACTCGATGCTCGATTACCAAAAAATGAGAGGATTCAGGGAAGAATTACTAAAAAAATATGAAGATCAGATTTGTGCGATTACCCTGAAAAAAGATAGCGTAATCCCATCGTTTGAAGTAATGAATACCTTAAACGGAGCTTACCGCGACATAAATATTACTGTAGAAGAATTGGATTTTGAACGCGAATATACACATGAAAACCCGTTTCCGGTAAATGTCCAAAATGCTAACGAAGTTGACGGCGATTTTGCTTTTACTTTTCAGAAAGTTTGTGACTTTTTAAACCAATAAATTCTCTCAGGGAGAGCGATAATCTGTTTCTTCTGATAAAAAATACAAACAAACTAAACATCAATTAGCAAAACGTTGTTTATTTTGCAACTAATTCGCCAATCATTTTATGAAGATGAAACCAACTTTATTGCTGTTTTTCTTATCAATGCAAGTTCTGCGCATTGCTGCAAGCCCATCCGACAGCTTATCGGTAAAATTCAAGCCAGCAGCTCTTATTATCCCTTCGGCATTAATTGCTTACGGTGTTGCAGGAATGGAAAATCACCTGATCAAAAATTTCAATTTTCATATTCGCGAAGAAGTAAACGAACACATCGACGAAAGTTTTACTGTTGATGATGTTTCTCAATACCTGCCTTTTATATCGGTTTATGCACTGAATTGGGCCGGGGTAAAAGGAAAAAATAATTTTAAAGATCGCACCACAATTCTAATAACGGCGTATCTTATAATGGGATCAACGGTGAATGTTCTGAAAAACACGACCCACAATATGCGCCCGGATGAGACTTCCACGAATTCGTTTCCATCAGGGCACACTGCAACGGCTTTTATGGGCGCCGAATTTTTGTATCAGGAGTATAAAGATGTTTCGCCGTGGTATGGAATTGCAGGATATACTGTGGCCGCCGGCACAGGAATTTTTCGCATGTACAACAACCGCCATTGGCTAACTGATGTTGCAACCGGAGCCGGAATTGGTATTTTGAGTACAAAAATTGCGTACTGGGTTCATCCGTATGTAAAAAGAGTTCTTTTTAAAAACGATACAAAAATCAGCGGAATGGCTGTTCCTTATTACAATGGAAAGCAGATGGGCCTTAGTATGCATATTGATTTTTAATACGAACTCATTGTCTTTTCAGCAAATAAGTATTCTGCACTGTTTTATTGTGATCTAACCATCCAGAATGGTTTCAATAAACGCACTATTTCTTTGCATATACTCCACTTATTTCATCAGATTTCTCAACTCTTTTTCCTGCTCGGCATCCCAATAACCACAATCTAAGCGTATAAAAACAGATGTATAAGGTAGCGTAAGGTTGGTTTTTAGCACCAGAATATGAAATAACTGAGCTGCTTCATCAATATCTGCAATCAGTTCTTCGTGCAACTTTTTGTTTAGTTTTTCGTCATCCAATAGCTGGTAAAGTTGATTTCTGTATTTATTAATTCCTTTTGCCTCGCTGTCTGGTACAAAGTCAATTTCTTTATCCAGAAATATTTCTGGAGCTACATGTGGAGCGCTTCTAACAGCCTCTAAAACTTGCCTCACAACTTCAAGCTGATCTTCGCCTGTTACTACTGTTTTTATAGCAGGTTTGCTTTGATTGGGATAAGCCGCATCAACAACCATAATCCAATTCCGGTGGCCCTGCTTTGCCAATTGTTCGTTCAATTCTTCCTGCCAGGTTGCCTGAGAAAAAGCTGCTATTCCGATTAATATGAAAGCAATAGTTACGAGATTTACCTTCAGCATGATTTTTTCTGATTTAGTTATTTTGTACTTCTTTCAAATTTATGAATTCACAAACAAAAGGCAAATCAAAAAATAAGGCATAAAAAAATGCCCTGCATAATGCAGAGCATTTTCCTTTCTATTTTTTTGATATTATTTACACTTTGATGAAGAAATACCTTCGTTACCTGTTACTTCCCAGGTATTACCAGATTTCAGTAATTCATCGACACATGTAATTTTTCTATTTTTCTGAACTTCTTTGATCTGCGCTTCCATCTCCACATCATAAACAGGAGCAGTAACATTTCTGATAACGCCGAAAGCAACCGGAAAATCGGGCAGTTTCATGTTAATCAAAGCCATATGCAAAGTTGGATCTTCTTCTTCGGAATCATGCACCAGAATATCTGATTCTTTTACTCCATTCTCACCGATCTTTACAACCTTAAGTTTGCCATTTTCGAAAACGATTCCTTTTTCGTTTTCCGCACCAAAAATCATAGGCTTTCCGTGTTCCAGAATTAATTGACGGTCGGCTCGATGATTCGGGTCTGTTATTTCAGCATGAATTCCGTTATTGAAAATCACACAATTCTGAAGCACTTCAACCACCGAAGTTCCTTTATGTTTTTCTGCCAAACTAAAAATGGACTGGCTCAACTTCAGGTTACCATCAATTGAACGGGCAAAGAAAGTACCACGAGCACCAATTACAAGCTGTCCCGGCACGAAAGGATCTTCAACCGTTCCGAAAGGTGATGTTTTACTCACAAAGCCGCGATCTGAAGTTGGTGAATACTGGCCTTTTGTTAAACCATAAATACGGTTGTTAAAAAGTACAAGATTGAGGTCGAAATTTCTGCGGATTAAATGAATAAAATGATTTCCACCAATTGCCATAGAGTCGCCGTCACCGGTCATCACCCAAACACTCAGTTCTGGATTTGCCGCTTTAACGCCTGAAGCTACAGCAGTTGCACGCCCGTGGATGGTATGAAAACCAAAAGTACTCATGTAATACGGGAACCGTGATGAACAGCCAATTCCGGAAATCACGGCAAATTGTTCTCTCGGAATTCCCATGTCGGCCATTGTACGCTGTATAGCATTAATAATCGCGAAGTCGCCACAACCTGCACACCAACGTACTTCGTTATCGCTTTTAAAATCTTTTATGGTATAATTTAATTCAGTCATTGTTTAATCCTCCAGCAATTTGTTGACACTTTCTTCCAACTCGCTAACAGTAAATGGCAAGCCTTTTACTTTGTTTGCCTGATGATAAGTAAACTGAGGCAACTCATCGCGTAAATAAGCCACAAACTGTCCAAGGTTCAATTCGCAAACAATAATTTTTTTGAATTTGCTGAATACCTCTTCCGTATTTTTCGGCAGCGGTTTTATGTAGTTGAAATGCGCCAGGCTAACGTCTTTTCCTTCGCGACGCAATTCGCGCACGGCACTAACCAAGTGTCCGTAAGTGCCACCCCAGCCAACAACTAAAACTTCTCCACCTTCGTCATCACCACAAATCTCCAGTTCGGGAATCATGTCGGCAACACGCTGTACTTTTTCTTCACGGATTTCAGTATTTTTCTGGTGATTCTCGGGATCGTGACTTACAGTTCCGGTAATGTTCTTCTCTAAACCACCTATCCGGTGTTCAAATCCTTTCATTCCAGGGAATGCCCATTCACGTGCTAAAGTATTTTCGTCGCGTTTATACGCTTTAAAATTCTCGGCGTCTTTTGCAATTCGAGGCGTAATTGTTGGGAGATCTGCCATTTGTGGAATCTTCCATGGTTCGCTGCCGTTACCTAAAAATCCGTCGGTAAGCAGCAAAACAGGCACCATTCTTTCCAAGGCTATTTTTGATGCCATAAAAGCATAGTAGAAACAATCTGAAGGCGTACTTGCCGCCAACACTACAATAGGACTCTCACCATTTCGGCCATATAAGGCCTGCATTAAATCCGATTGTTCGGTTTTAGTTGGCAAACCGGTCGAAGGTCCTCCGCGTTGTACATTAACAATAACCAACGGAAGTTCGGCCATAACTGCCAAACCAATTGCTTCCGACTTGAGTGCCAATCCCGGTCCCGAAGTTGTTGTTACAGCTAAACTGCCGGTAAAAGCAGCACCGATTGCAGAAGCAATACCTGCAATCTCATCTTCAGCCTGAAATGTTTTTACTCCAAGATCTTTCCGTTCTGAAAGTGCAGAAAGGATATCTGTTGCAGGAGTAATTGGATATGATCCGAGGAAAAGTTGCAAACCTGATTTTTCTGCTGCAGCCAATAATCCCCAGGCAGTTGCATGGTTACCGTTTACGTTGCGGTAAATACCGTTTTCTATTTCAGCAGGGTTCACCAAATAACTTGGTGTCATATGCTGCATATTCATTCCGTAGTTGTATCCGTCGTGTAACACTTTAATGTTCGAATCTACAACTACAGGTTTCTTCTTGAACTTATTTTTTATGAATTCCTCTACATAATCCAGCGGACGACCGAACATCCAGCAAACCAGCCCGAGAGCAAACATATTTTTACTTCGGAGAACACTTTTATTGTCCAGTCCAAATTCTTTTAAGCCTTCTTGTGTAAGGCTTGTAATTGGAACCGGTATTTTAAAGTAGTCATCCAGCTTCAACTCCGAGAACGGATCGTCGGTAGCAAAATTGGCTTTCTTTAAATTCTTATCAGTAAACGAGTCCGAGTCGTATATGATGGTTCCTCCTGGTTTCATAAATCGAGCATTCGCTTTTACAGCTGCCGGATTCATGGCAATTAAAACATGTGCATAATCTCCGGGAGTATTAACATGTTTGTGTCCAAATTGCACCTGAAATCCGGAAACACCACCAACTGTACCTTGCGGTGCACGAATTTCGGAAGGGTAATCAGGGAAAGTGGAGATGTCGTTTCCAAGTAGCGCCGTAGCATCTGAAAACAGGGTGCCGGTAAGCTGCATTCCATCACCTGAATCGCCAGAAAACCGAATAGCAACCTCCTCCAGTTCTATTACTTTAGTCTCTTTCATCTGTTAAAAAATGTAATTTATATCTGTTTTATCACATCCAACTCTATAAACTCGCAGGATGCTCTTCTCATGTTAAGACTTTCGGCCTTTATTCAAACATTATATTTTAATAACTGCAAGCCTTCAGAATTTTTAATTCATAAAAAAAACGACCCTAAAATTAACAATTCATAATTTTAGAACCGATTTCGCTGATGGTTGATGCTTGAATACCTAACAAATGTAATCATTATTTAACAAGTTTATTTATGACATATATGATAGTTTCAGGTATTTCGTATTTTTGCATTCAATTTAAAATCAATACAGATAATGGCAATCATAAGAGCTTTAAAAGGAAAGACACCAAAGCTTGGAGAGGACTGTTTTTTGGCAGAAACAGCGACTTTGGTCGGAGATGTTGAAGTTGGCAATAATTGTAGTATATGGTACAATGCCGTACTTAGGGGCGATGTGCATTACATAAAAATTGGAAATAATACCAACGTTCAGGATAATGCAACAATTCATGCTACTTACCAGAAATCACCAACAAATATTGGGAACAATGTAACAATAGCTCACGGTGCAATTATTCATGGATGTACATTGCATGACAATGTAATGATCGGAATGAATGCAGTTATTTTAGACAACGCTGTTGTTAAAAGTAATTCGATAATTGCAGCCGGATCGGTAGTTACAAAAGGAACGATTGTTGAATCGGGAAGCGTTTATGCGGGAATTCCTGCCAAAAAGGTAAAAGACATCAGTCCTGAACTATTACATGGTGAAGTTGAGCGTATTGCGGATGCTTACCATATGTATTCAAGCTGGTACAAAGAATAGGTAGCCTATTCTTTGTAACCCCCTGCACTATTTTTAAAAACACTTAAAATTAAGCACGTATTTTTTTCCCGGCTCTGATTTTATGCCCTTTAATTCCGTAGTAGAAAATGTACAGGAAACCGGGAATTACAATCCAGTAAGCATTTTGCGCTCCCACCGCATCTTTAATAAAACCATAAAGAGTTGGAAAAACAGCCCCACCAACAATAGCAATTACCAATAGCGAAGATCCGGTTTTTGTAAATTTACCCAAATCAGTCATAGCAAGCGGCCACAAAGCCGGCCACATTAAAGAACATCCCAAGGCCATAAATACTACAAAAAAGATTGAAATTTTCTCAGGCATCAATACAACCATCAACGAACCAAAAATTGCGATTATTGAAACAACTTTTAGAGCCTGAGACTGACTTATATATTTCGGGATAAACACAATTCCGCATAAATAACCAACCACAAGACCTACTGGCGCGATCCAGGCATAGGCTTCAGGATTAGCTAAACCAATACTTTCAGCGTAATCAATTAAAGTTCCTAAAGATATTGTCTCAACACCAACGTAAATAAATAAGGCCAAAACACCTAAAAGCAAATGCGGAAATTGCCAGATACTTGTTTTATCTGCAGCGTACGGGCAATCTTCGGTACTTTCATCATCTTCTCCCGCTGCCTTCACATCAGGAAGAGGTGCCAACAAAGCCAACACTCCAAGCAACAGAAATATTCCAATTATAATTACAATTGGCAAATAAATATCAGTTAATACAACTTGATCAACACTTTTATTAATCACCAATGCAAGAAAAAGTGGAGCTATTGGCCAGGCCAGTTTATTGGCAATCCCCATAATACTGATCCTTTTGGCAGCACTTTCCATCGGCCCCATAATTGTAATATACGGGTTTACCGAAGCTTGCAAAAAAGCATTTCCTGCTCCACTAATAAAAGAGGCAAATAAAAACAAAGGCAAACTCTCTGCTTTTGCTGAAGGGATAAATAAATAAAACCCAACTGCAAACATCAGAAACGATAAAGCCATTGTTCGCTTGTAACCAATTTTAGAAATTACAACTGAAGCGGGATAGCCAAATATCAGAAAAGCTGAAAAAGTCGCAGCCAGCACAAGGTAAGAACCTCCCGATGATATTTCCAGTGCATTATTTAATAGCGGAATCAAGTAGCTATTGATGCCTAATGCAAAGCCAATTGCAAAAAACATAATCGCTATAACAATCATTGGTATTAAAAACCGTGTGGCGGCGTTCGATGCATTCTTATTCATTCTTATCTGTTTAAATTAGGATTTTCACTACAAATATTGATCTAATTCATGTCGAAATACCTAACCTTTAGCATCCCGAACAGAATTCAAAAAATATACTAATGCGAATATAATCCTTTTAATTTATTTTCATATAAAACATACTCTTTTTAATTTTTTTACAATCTTTCTTGTGATATTCTTTTTTAGCTGAATTTATTTTTATTTCTTCGCCATAGCTTTAAAATAGGTTTAAGAAGTAATGGTATACCTTACAAATGATACATTCTAATACTTAGGTTGTGTACATTTGTTGAGAACAATAAAAATTTTAATACATGAAACCTACACTGTTAATTTTGGCAGCCGGAATGGGCAGCAGATTTGGAGGATTAAAACAAGTAGAGCCTGTTGGCCCGAATGGAGAGGCCATAATCGATTACACTATTTTCGACGCTATTCGCGCTGGATTTGGTAAAGTTGTATTTATTATTCGAGAAAGTTTTGCAGATGCTTTCCGTGAAAAATTTGACGCCAAACTCGCAGGAAAAATCGATGTGGAATATGTATACCAGGAACTGGATAATCTGCCAGAAGGTTTTAACTTGCCAGAAGGACGTGAAAAACCATGGGGAACAGCTCACGCAATTTTAGTTGCCAAAGATGCTATAAAAGAACCATTTTGCGCGTTAAATGCCGACGATTTTTACGGAAAAGAAGCTTACCAGGTGATGGCAAACTTTCTAACTACATCAAAAAGTGATGATGAATATTCAATGGTAGGATATCAATTGCAAAATACGCTTTCTGATTTTGGTTCAGTTTCACGCGGTATTTGCGCAGTTGACGACAATAACAACCTGTTGAAGATTGTAGAAACGACCAAAATTGTAAAGAAAAACGGAGGTGTTGTTTCTATTGAAGAAGACGGAAGCGAACAACCACTTACCGGTGCCGAAAATGCATCGATGAATATCTGGGGTTTTAAACCTTCAATTTTCGAAACACTGGAGACCAAGTTTACCGATTTTCTGAAAGCAGAAATTGACAAGCCCAAATCAGAGATGTACATTCCATCGGTGGTTTTTGAAATGATCGACGAAAAGATTGCAAACGTAAAAGTTCTTGAAGCCAACTCGCCTTGGTTTGGAGTAACTTACAAAGAAGATAAACCGCTAGTAGTAGATAAACTTCGCAAATTAATTGATGCCGGAGAATACCCGGAAAAATTGTGGAGCTAACAACACATATAAAAAACCAGTATTACATTAATTAATCATATGAACTCACAGCTTAACGGAATTGCTCTTAACTTTCAGATAGAAGGCCAGGTAGAAAAGGTTGCCCCTCTCGGCGAAGGTTTTATTAACGACACTTTTATTATAAAAACCCAGGGAGATTCGCCCAACTATATTCTTCAGCGAAAAAACAAGAATATCTTCTCTCCTATCCCGGCAATGATGGATAACATTCAGAAAGTATGTTTGCACATCAAAAAGAAAGTAGAAAAAGTCGGCGGCGATCCGTTACGTGAAGCTATGACGATAATTCCTGCCAAAGACGGGAAATTATATTTTCTGGATGAAGAAGATGAATACTGGGCAGCTTGTTTGTTTATTGAAGATACTATCGCCTACGACGCTGCTGAGACTCCGGAACTGGCTTATTCCGGCGGTAAAGGGATTGGAAAATTTCAATCGCTGGTAGCCGATTTAAAAGAGCCCCTAACCAATATCCTTCCCGGGTTTCACGATATTCGTTTCCGTTTTAAACAGTGGGACGAGGTACTGGCAAAAGACCCGGTGGGAAGAAAGGCTGAGGTTGCAGAAGAGATCTCGTGGATTGAAGACCGAAGAGATGAAATGCTGAAGTTTTGGGAGATGGTTGAAGAAGGTATAATTCCGACTCGAATAAGCCACAACGACACAAAAATCAACAACATTCTTTTCGACAAAAAAGGAGATGTGCTTTGTGTTATTGATTTAGATACAGTACTGAGCAGCACTGTTTTAAATGATTTTGGCGATGCAATGCGCTTCTATACCAATACGGGTTTAGAAGATGACGAAAACCTCGACAATGTTTCAATGGACATGAACATTTTTAAAGCATTTGCAAAGGGTTATCTCGAAGAAACCAATTCATTTTTAACGGATAAAGAAAAAGAATATTTGGCATTTTCAGCAAGGTATATTACCTACGAACAAGTGCTTCGGTTTCTGATGGATTATATTGACGGCGACAATTACTACAAAGTAAAATCGGCCGATCACAACCTTATTCGTACACGTGCACAGTATAAATTACTACAAAGCATGGAAGACCAGTACGTTGAAATGACAAATACCATCAACGAATTAACTCGATAATCTTCAATAGAAAACGGTTTCAGCTTTGACTTCCCGGCCCATAAACAATGTTGCTTTACTGGCAAAAGTTTCAGCTGATTCCGTTGTACAAAATTCAACTTTTCCTTCGCGCGAAAGCCTTGCTTCCATCTCAGGATGACGCTTCAGATAATCTACAAGCTTTTCAGAAACGATGTGTCCCTGTTTAAGAATATTTATGTTTGAAGGAACATATTTTTTGATCTGATCTTCCAGAAGCGGATAGTGTGTACAACCCAAAATCAGGGTGTCTAAATGATTATCTTTTGCCAAAATATTCTGAATATTTTTCCGTACGAAATAATCTGCACCGTCAGTATCAATCTCATTATTCTCGACTAAAGGAACCCACATTGGGCAAGCTTCCTGAACAGTAGATTTCACCTTGCCATCCGACCATTTTACCAACTCAATCGGATACGATTCGGAAACAACTGTTCCAACAGTGCCTAACACGCCTACGCGCCCGTTTTTTGTTATTTCTGCCACCTTCTCTACGCTAGGGCGAATAACTCCTAAAACCCGGTTATCCGGTGCCAGAGTAGGTAAATCCAACATCTGAATATTCCGCAGCGCTTTTGCCGAAGCCGTGTTACAGGCTATGATAATTAAGGGGCATCCTCGTGAAAACAGATACTTTACGGCTTCTAACGTGTATTTATATACCACATCAAAAGAACGTGTTCCATAAGGTGTTCTGGCATTGTCGCCTAAATAAAGAAAATCAAATTGAGGCAAAGATTTTTCCAGCTCTTTAAGAATCGTAAGCCCTCCGTAACCCGAATCAAAAACACCAATTGGGGCGTAACTCATAATCTACTGTTTAACGTTGAACTGCCAGTTCGTAAGAATCGTCGTAAAATTTCCCAAGATTCGACCAGTCGAAATGCATAGAAGCTTCCTCACACTTGTAACGTAAAGCAATCCGGTCTCTCCTTGACATTTTCACAAAATCGAAAAGTATATTCGAGAGCTCTTCGGCTGCCCGGTGAAAATTACCATCAGTTCGATCGATGATGTACATTCCTTTTTCTTCGTGGTCGGACACATTGTTAACAACGTAATCGCCAAAACCTGCTAAATTACTGGTTACCGACGGCAGTCCACTGGCCAAACATTCCAAGGGAGTGTATCCCCAGGGTTCGTACATACTTGGAAAAATTCCTAAATGGCATCCGCGAACAAACTGCGTATAATCCATTTTGAAAAGCGGGTTGCTGGTAGAAATAAAATCAGGGTGATAAACCACTTTTACTTTATCGTGTCTGTTATTTACCAGATTCGAGGAGCGAAGGAAATTTAAAATTTCATCTTTCGCATCGTCAACCAGCGTGTGCGTAACAACTTTTGGCAGATTATGTGTTTTCCAGCCTTGTACATTTCTACGAAGCTTTAAACGCAGGTAATCATCTACCATATCACGAAGGTCAGGAAACTCGTAACTTCCACTTGCCGATGTAATTTTAGTATACAAACGTCTGCCAACTTGTTCTTTAATTTCATCAACCGCTCTATGCACATCCTCAATTTGTGCTTTCGACTGCAAAACCTCAGGATTAAAAGTATAGAAAGGTCGTTTTGTTATAAAGAAGGAAACGACTGTCATATCCGAACCGGCTTGCTGCATCTTCCAATTCAACCTTGCAAGCGCCTCCAGAGTCAGATCGTAGCCTTTATTATGGTACTCATATCTCCCCGAAGTAAAAAAATAAAGGGTTTTATCCAGGTCAAAAGGATAACTCTGGAAGAAATGCCCCATCACAAACTCGTGAATATGTTCTTTTACTTTTACATGCTGGTTTTGTATTTCGTGAGTGGCTTCAAAACGCTGGATATTTAACCCGTTCGGTAAAATCATATCCGGTGTTCTACCCAGTAAATGAGTACATTCTCTTGCAGTTACTTCACTTACAGTTGTGAAAACATGTGCCCCATGTGCCGAAGCCCTTTCAATTTCGGCAATTGGCTTAACATTAAAATTAATGGCTTCCTGTTCCCAATTATAAAATGGCAGATGATGATAAAATTCCTGATCATTCATAGCCAGATAACGACCAAGGAGCGTTGCATGTGTCGTAAATACAATTTTAATATTCAGATTTGACTTACGAATTCCCGGTATTGGAATACCGGCCATCCACTCGTGAAAATGCGCTAAAACCTGTGTGTCGCAAAATTTAGTGGCGCATAGGTAATGAAAGAATTCCTTGACCTGGAAACCAAAAGCAGCTACTTTATCCAGAAGTTCATCTCCATCAGGTATCGAAATATGATAATCCTGATATAATGTGTGTTTAATTTCACTAAGCTTATCATACACCGAGTACGGATTAAAAAGCACAACGTTGGGTCGACCAGAAACAATCCATTTCCCGTAGTGTACGTCAAACCCTCTCGACTGCATTTCCAATACAGCTTTACCGATTGGCGTTGAATAATCAGTTGCAGGATCGAAATGCGCCGCTGCCTGATCCTCGAAATAAGGTCCAACAAGGAAGTAATTATCTACCCCCCATTTATTAATTACAGAAGGAACTTTAGAACGAATTACCGTATATATTCCTCCAACCTGATTACACACCTCCCATGCAACTTCAAAAAGCTTTGTATTTCGAACAGGTGTCGCATTTTTCCTATCAGCTATACTCATATATATGATTTAAAACTCAATTTATAGTGCCTTTAAATATAGCTGTAATCTGTTGTACAATCAATATATCTCCACAAAAAAAGCCACCTGTCGTAAAACAGATGGCTTTTTCTTTATGTATCAGAAATTTCTTTATTGAATTCCGAGTTTTGTTTTTACCAAAGGAAGAACATCAATACTTTGATTCGATTTGTAAATCAAACTGTTTACTTCAAAAACGTAAATAAGACCTTGTTCTTTAGCAACTTCGGCTATAGCAGCCTGAGCTTTATCGTAAATAGGTTTCATTATCTCGTTATTTTTCTGCTGCAATTGTTGCTGAGCAGTTTGCGAGTAATTTTGTATACGTTGTTGAACATCTTGTATTTCTGCAACTTTAGCGTTTCTTTTTATTTCAGAGACATCCTCTCCCATTTGTTCGAACTCTGCCATTTTCGTTTGATAATCTTTCTGCATTTCGCCCAAAATCTCTTCCAGATCGGCTTGAAAAGCATTAAAATCCTGCTCGGCAGTTGCTCTTTCCGGCATTACCTGAATAAGCGCCTGAAGGTCAACGTGTCCAAACTTTAAGGTTTGTGCATTGGCGGCAGTTGTTGCTGATACAGTGATCAAAAGTACCGCCAGTAGTTTCATTAAATCTTTCATAATTAACGTGTTCTTAATTTTTGGTTGCAAATATAGTATTTAAATTTATTTATAACCGAGTTTTTGAAGTACCTGATCACTTAAATCATAACGCGGATTGGTGTAGAACAAAGTCGTTCCTCCCGCCTTATCAAAAATCACAGCATAACTACCATCGGTTGCTATTTCCTGAACGGCATTAAAAATGTCATCTTGAATTGGTTTTACCAACCCCTGACGCTTTTTAAACAAATCGCCGCTAGGTCCAAAATACTTGCGTTGCAACTGTTTATAATCTTTTTCTTTTGAGATAATTACATCTTCGCGTTTACGCTTCATATCTTCAGACAAGAGAACACTCTCGGCCTGAAAGTCCTGGTACATTTGCTCTATTTCGGCGTGCATCGACTCCAACTCTTTCTGATACTGCGACGACAATTGATCCAACTGTTCCTGCGCTGCAGTAAAAGCCGGGATATTTTCCATTATATATTCAGAATCGATAAATCCATATTTCTGAGCATTCGATACAATTGCAACTGCAAATACAATTGCAAGGGTTAAAACGATTTTCTTCATGGCAAATTCATTTTTAATTAAACTGATTTTCATACTATCATATTTTATGCCAAACACTCTTTTCATTAGAACTGCTGACCAATAACAAAGTGGAACTGACTACCCCAGTTATCTGCTGTTCTTCCAGGTATTGGGTCAAATCCATATCCCCAGTCAATTCCCATTAAACCAAACATCGGCAAGAAAATACGAACACCAACACCTGCTGATCTGTTCAATTTAAAAGGAGAATAATTTTGGAATGATTGATTTGCATTACCTGCTTCAAGAAAGGCTAAAGTATAAATAGTTGCACTAGGTTTTAATGTTACCGGATAGCGAAGCTCCATCGTAAACTTCGAATACATATTCGAACCGCTTGAGCTGCTACTCAAACTATAATCTTTGTATCCTCGAAGTGATACATAATCGGTACCGTACATATTATAACCAGACATACCAGAACCACCAACAATAAACCCTTCAAAAGGCGATTGCCTGTTTTTATCGTAGTACCCCAGGAATCCAAATTCGAAGGCGGTTCGTAAAACAAGGTTGGTATTCTTTGTGAGCGGATTATAAACCTGTCCTTTAAACAGCCATTTGTGGTATTCAATCCATTTGAATTTTTCACTATTTTTTACCTGCGAATAATCTTTATTTGTTAGCCATGAATAAGGGGGCGTTAGTTTTATCGATAGTGAGAAATCAGATCCGTTTCGTGGATACAAAGGCTGGTCAACAGAACTTCTTCCAAAAACAGTCTTAAAGTTTAAGTTATTTGACGTACCATTAACCTGACCGTCTTCGTCGGCAAGATAAGAGAAATACCCCGCCATATTTCGCAAATTATAATGCTCAAAAGAGACTTCGTGATAAACGGTAAAATAGTCATCCGGCCATGATAAACGATAACCATATCCCAAAGCCAAAGCTGTTGTCTCCCAAATTTGATCATCTGAGGTATCATCTCCTTCCGCATCAAAATTATATTGAACTTGAGGATAATAATTATTATACCCATAACCATACGGAGAATAACCAGAACTATATGGGGAATAACCATACGGAGAGTAACCATAACCATAGCCACTATTACCATAACCATAAGATGAACGGTACTTATTTGCACTAAAATTATACCTTGAATGCGATAACGAAACAGAGAATGAATTTGGTTTCTTACCTCCCAACCAAGGCTCCATAAAAGACAAACTAACGGTACGGTAATACTTACCACTGGTTTGATAACGCAAACTAAGCGTTTGTCCATCTCCCGTTGGCAATGGTCTCCAGGCTTCCTTGTTAAATATATTTCTTACCGAAAAGTTGGCAAATTTCAAACCTACTGACCCAACGAACATACCTGCTCCCCAACCTCCGGAAAGCTCAATCTGGTCGTTAGCCTTTTCCTGTAACTGGTATTCAATATCCACTGTTCCATCCTCAGGATTTGGTTGAACATCCGGGTTGATCGATTCAGGATCGAAGTGGCCCAACTGCGCCAATTCCCTGTACGAACGCATCAACAATGTTTTACTAAACAAGTCGCCCGGGAAAGTTCTCAATTCACGTCGTGCAACATGCTCGTGGGTTTTTGTATTCCCCACAATACGCACTTCGTTAATTGTAGCCTGCTTTCCTTCGTAGATACGCATCTCATAGTCGATCGTATCATTATTAATATTGACCTCAACAGGTTCCAGATTGAAAAATAAATATCCCTGGTCGAGATAAACATTGTTCAAACCTTCATCGTTATCAAACAAACGCTTGTCTAATATTTTCTGATTAAATACATCCCCTTTATTAATACCAAGACGTAAACTAAGATAATCAGAAGGATAAACGGTGTTTCCAACCCATTTTATGTCTCCAAAATAGTACTTATCACCTTCTTCAACATCAATATCAATGTTTACCCTGGTTTTATCTTTACGACCAACTTGTACCTGAGTAACAGAATCGGATACAATTACAGCATCACGATATCCTTTCTCGTTGTACTTATCAACCATGCTAATTTTATCCTTGTCGTATTCTTCTTGAAGAAACTTTTTGGTTTTAAAGAAGTTACGCAACGATTTCTCATTGGTCTTCTTCATCGCTTTTTCAAGCTTAACATCGCTAATAGCCTCGTTATTATGTATTTCGATGTTATTAACTTTTACCTTCTCCTTTTTATCGACATAAATATCCAGGATAACGCTGTTGTTCTGAGTAGAATCGTCACGCTGAACAATATTCACCTCGGTATTTAAAAACCCTTTGCCATGAAAAAGATTCATGATAGTCCGCTCGGTACTGTTTACCTGGTGATCGGTTATCTGACTTCCTTTTAAAAGCAATACTTTTTCGGTGATATCATCCTTTTCCGATTTTGAAACGCCATAGAAGTTTACATCAGATAAACGCGGACGTTCTTGTAGATAGATATCCAACCAGATTCTATCCTGAACAACCTTTGTGGCTGTAATTTTCACGTCGGAAAACAGCCCCTGCTGCCATAACTTCTTAATAGCCTGCGTTATATCATCTCCAGGCACCATAATTTCTTTGCCAACTGTAAGCCCTGAAAGCTGAACCAGCACGTTTTTATCCAGGTAACGAATTCCCGAAACCTGAATATCAGCAATCGTATATTCTTTTGCACTGGAATAATAAATTGAAAAGTTAGTACTGTCAACCTCCTGCGCAAAAAGCGATGGTACGGTGACCAAGAAAAATAAGGTTAAGGTTATTGTGGATTTTAAAAATTTACTCATACAACTAGCTCATTAACTGTTCTCTGGTTTTTCCAAATCTTCTTTCTCTGTTCTGATAGTCAACAACAGCTTCATACAAATCTTCTTTTCTGAAATCGGGCCATAATTTACCTGTAAAATACAATTCAGAATAGGCGATTTGCCAAAGCAGAAAGTTACTTATCCGGTATTCTCCACTGGTCCGAATTAACAACTCGGGGTGTGGAACATCTGCAGTAGACAAATAACTATCAAGAAGTTCTCTATCAACGTTATCAAGGTTAATTTTTCGATCTGAAATATCTTTAGCAATCGACTTAACAGCATTTAGGATATCCCATTGGCCGCTATAGCTAAGCGCTAAAATCAAGTTCAGACCTGTATTATCTTTAAGACGGTTTATACAACGATTTAAATTCTCGCGAACATCATCGGGCATCGCTTCGATGTTCCCAATAGTGGTGAGGCGCACATTATTTTTCATCAGAGAGTCGGATTCAGACTCAATGGCCTGCACCAGCAATCCCATTAAAGCATCTACCTCTGATTTTGGACGATCCCAATTTTCGGTAGAAAAAGCATAAAGGGTAAGATGTTCAATTCCTATTTCTCCGGCTCCCTCTACAACAGAACGAACGGCATCTACACCATGCTCATGTCCGAAAACACGAACTTTTCCATGGCGTTCTGCCCACCTGCCATTTCCATCCATGATAATGGCTATATGCTTCGGAACATTATTCTTATCTATTCTGTTTCTGAACGACTCCATTTCTAATTTTTAATTCCATAAGCAGGACATGGATTCTTACCGATATAAATTTTGTAAGTAAGATGAAGTCCAAGATAACCTGACCAATCATTATTATGATTTTGAGAGGTGTAGGTTATAACCTCTGTACCATTATCAAAAGCTAACGGATCGTCCAGATCATCCAGTTTATCACTCATGTATTTTCTCATTTGATATTCGATTCCTAATGCCAAGCGTTTTCCAATAGTGTATTTAACCCCTATTCCAAAAGGAATAGTCGGAACAAGCAAAGATTCCTCTCGTGGGTCTAGAATCAAATTTCCCGCCCCATCATAAATCAATTCGGGATAATCCGGGTTAAAGGCAAAAATTTCTTCTGGCCTGTAATTATATGTAAAATAAGATACCCCTAATCCGATCGTAATATAAGGACTGAATCGCATTTTTTTGGCCCCTAAAACGTATTTCAGATAGTTGATCTCTGCCTGAACTGTCAGGTCCTGAACGTTCTTGTCAAAATTCCACTCAACACTCTCAACCAAACCGTCGTTCGCCATTTTACCGGTTAAAAACATGGCCCTTAAGCCTAACCGAGCATTGAAATTATACCTAAAATAAGCTCCAAAATTTAAATTGAACGTTTGAAAAGGGGTATTGTCATCCATATCTCCCCAAACGGTTGCTGTTCCACCCCAAATTCCTATGTCAGCTGTTTTTTGTGCATGTCCTGATAACGTTACCAAAACAATTGCAAACACCAATGATAATTTTTTCATTTTGGTATTCAGATTCGTTTCTTTAACAATGGTTTCGGACATGTTATTTTTATCTCTCTATTCTGTCGTTTGATTCAGCTTTTTTTGGGTCTTATTTGCTATGTTTTTTGATCCGTAATTTCACAAAAAACAGCCTTCTCTACGCAAAAAGCAACCTCTCATAACCAACTGAATATCAATAAATTTAATCGCCAAAAAACGATTTCACTTTTGTTTGTAAAAGCTACAAAAGTAATATAATTCTAAAAATAACATAACCCGTAGCTATTATAAAACACAAACAAAGATTAAAAATTGTTAAGCAGGCTGTTGAATTTCAGTTTCTTCGGTCGATTCCCCACATTAGTTTGTTCCGTAACGTATTAAAAAAGAGCTGATCCGGAAGTTGCAGCGTCTTTAACTTAAAACCTGCTTTTCTGACTGTAATTTCAGTAGAAAATTCAACTGCTACCGACCTGGAATCAAGCGAGGTAAGATAATTGGCTCCTCTCCCATCAACCTTCAGCGTAATAATACCGTTATCGGGTACTACAATCGGCCGAATAGTAAGGTTATGCGGAGCAAGTGGAGTAATGATGATATTTTCGGAGTTGGGTGTGAGAATAGGGCCACCAACACTAAGTGAATATGCGGTTGACCCGGTTGGTGTAGCGATAATTAAACCATCAGCCCAGTAATTATTCAGGAATTCACCATCAACATAAGCGGCAACATTTAACATTGAAGAGTTATCGGTTTTCAGTATCGTCATTTCGTTCAATGCATAGTTAAACTCCAGGTTCTCACGATCAGAGAACTCAACTTCCAACATCGACCGTTCTACTATTTTATAGTTCTTGTTGAAAATATTTACCAAAGCATCATTTACCTGGTCTTCTGAAATATCAGCTAAAAATCCCAAACGTCCTGCATTTAAACCAATCACCGGTATAGAAAAGTTCCGAATTTGTAAAACCGACTGTAGAAATGTACCGTCGCCCCCCACACTAAAAATATACTCGTTATCATTATCAAAGTCGGTATAAGAGTGAAAGAAAGATTTATAATAGCTGGTGGTTTTCAATTCCTCTGTAAGAAAGCTGTAAAAAGGCTTATATAACTGAACCTGAATCTCGCGTTCTCTTAAAAAACCAAAGAATTCTTGAAGAACAGGAACAAAATCGTCGGAAACCTCGGTACCAAATACTGCAACCTTCATTTTCGGGTGTTTAAATATTCATAAATTTCATGAACTGATCGTACCTGTCTTTGTACAAATCGCTCAGCATCGACTCATCCTGGTAAATCGCTTTCACATTGTAATTGTAACGCATCAGTGCCTGAACAACACCCGATAATTCTTCAGTATTTAATTTTATGATCAAGTCCATCGTAGCCATTCCTGGTTTTCTATCAATAAAAAAGCTCAATATCCGCACGTCGTTACTTTCAATTATCTGGCTGATCTGTGCAATAGAATAATCATTAACGTTGGTTTCGAGCACCAGAACGCCTCCAAGCTCTTGCAACGAAAACAAGTTTGCAAATCGCCTTGCCAAATCATACAAAGTAATTGCCCCTACATAATAATGATCATCATCAAGCACTGGCAAAACACTAAACTTCAGTTTATACATTACTACTGCCAGCTCAAAAATATGCTGATGAATATGTGCATGGGTCGTATTAAGTTTGTCCAGCTCTTTTGCCAGCGGTTCGTCTACCAGGTTCAGATCGTATATTAATTTATCCGAAACCAAGCCAAGATACTTTGAATCGTCAACCACAGGGATATGAGACACCCGGTATAGATCCATGTGGCTCAGTGCTTTCCTTCCTGTCTCGTCACTTCTTACTGACGGTATGGCATCTGATATGAGACTTTCTGCTAACAAAACTTTTTCATTTAACGTTAATCGTTCAGCCTGAAAATTGTAACTTGCATCGGTAAAATTAATACGAAAATGACCAGACTTAGTGTAAATATAAATAAAATTGCAACACTGCGAAACTCGCGTGGTGGTAAAATTCCGAGTGTTAAAACAGCAACAATAAAGTGTCAGGAATTTGGTGCACAAGGCATTACAATTCATCCCAGACCCGATGAGCGACACATCACAAGGAAAGACGTTTATGAAATTAAACCACTGATAACCACCGAGTTCAATATTGAAGGTTATCCGAACGAAGAATTTCTGAAAATGGTTGAAGAAGTTCAGCCCGATCAGGTAACATTGGTTCCGGATTCGGACAAGCAGCTTACAAGTGATCATGGTTGGGACACCTGGAAACACATAGGCTTTTTAAAAGAAGTGATTGCCCGTTTACAGGAAAGTGGAATTCGCACATCAATTTTTGTTGATCCGGACGAAGAAGCTGTTGAAGGTGCCGCAGAAATAAAAACCGATCGTATAGAATTGTACACCGAACCTTATGCTACTTTATATCCAATTGACAGAAACAAGGCGATTGAATCTTTTGTACGGGCCGCAAAAGTTGCAGAGAATCTGGAAATTGACGTAAATGCAGGGCACGACTTAAGTTTGGAAAATCTGAATTTTATGTACCATAAAATACCGAACCTTAAAGAAGTTTCAATCGGGCATGCACTTATTGCCGATGCTTTGTACCTGGGTTTGGAAACCACCATTCAGAAATATCTCGATTGTTTGAAATAGTAGAAAGCAGGAAGTTGGAAGATTGAAGCGCGAAAAATGCAACTCTCGGCGCGTAGCTAATGTTTAATTATGGAATTATTTTATCGGAAAGAAGGAACTGGTAGTCCTATAGTAATTGTTCATGGTTTGTACGGATCGTCAGATAATTGGCTAAACCTTGGAAAACACCTGGCCGAAAAGCATACCGTGTATATGGTAGATCAACGAAACCACGGGCGATCAGCTTTTGCCAGTTCACATACTTACAATGATCTTCGCGATGATCTGGAAGAGTTTTTTGATCAACATAATATCGAAAAAGCCATTTTGCTGGGACATAGCATGGGCGGAAAAGTAGCAATGTGGTTTGCCGCAGATTTTCCGGAACGAATAGAAAAGCTGGTTATCGCCGATATTGCTCCAAAAGATTACCTGTTATTAAAAGAAGAAGGCCAGTTTTACCTCCACCGAAACATTTTACTGGCGATGCAGGAAATCGACTTTTCTCAGGTTAAATCGAGAAGTGATGTCGATGATTTTCTGGCCGAAAGAATCGATGATGAACGAGTGCGTCAGTTCTTGCTAAAAAGTGTTGAACGCAACAAGAAAACCAAACAATACCAATGGCGGGTAAATGCGGAGGTGCTTTACGACCATTTGGATGAAATTGTTGGTGGGGTTAACAAACTCTGGTTCGACGACAGAATTCCGATAACTGCCTACCCTGTTATTTTTATACGTGGACTGCTTTCAAAATATATTCAGGATGAAGACATTAAATTGATTAAAGAGATTTACCCGGAAGCAAATGTTGTGGATATCCCTGGTGCCGGACATTGGCTTCATGCTGAAAAACCGAAAGAGTTTATAAAGGCTGTTTTAATGTGCTGCTAAAACTGTTTCGATTTTCTACCAAAAATTAGCCAGCAGCAAAACAATAATCACAAAAATACCGACCAAAGCACCTACGAAAAAATAGTCGGCAATACGCTCACTTGTTTCTTCACGTTTCTTTTTCGCTGTCCGAATTGAAACGAATGAGAATAACGAAGAGATAATCAGCAGAAACGCAACGCCCGATGTTAATTCATCAACAATAACATTCTCGGCTTTGTTGGTCAAATGCAACGAAGTGATTATAAACAGGCAAAATCCAAGCAGGTTTGCTGCAGTACCTAAAATATGTTGCGACGTTTTATTTGGCATCTTTCAAAAATTATCGATTATATTTTAACGTAAGTTCTTTTAGCTGTTTCTTTTGCACAGCTTTTAATTGCTTCCACTGAAAACGCCATTCCCAGTTTCCGCTTGGTGTTCCCGGCGTATTCATTCGTGCACTGGTATCCAATTCCAAAATATCCTGCAGCGGAAAAATAGCAGTTTCTGCCACTGAAGCCATTGCCATTTCCACAACTTTCATCAACTGCTGACTGGCCGGTTCCCCGGTATATTTTTCAAGCAATTCCTTTTCTTCTCCGGCTAAAGAATTCAACCAGCCTAAGGTAGTATCGTTATCATGTGTACCGGTATAAACCACGCAATTTGCCGAATAATTATGCGGCAAATCTTTATTGCTAGCATCTGTTGTAAAAGCAAACTGCAACACTTTCATTCCGGGGAGGTTAAAGTCTTCGCGCAGTTGATCAACTTCAGGAGTTATTATACCAAGATCTTCAGCGATAAAAAACAATTCGCCCAAATGCTGTTTTAGTTTACTTAAAAGCTTGTGGCCATGCGCCGGAATCCAGGAACCGTTAATAGCCGTTTTTTCAGTAGCCGGTATCGACCAAAAAGACTCTAAACCACGAAAATGATCGATACGAACCCGGTCGAACATACGCAGGTTAAAATGCAAACGTGCCAGCCACCAATCATAATCCCGTTCTTCCAACCGGTTCCAGTTAAAAACAGGATTTCCCCATAATTGTCCGGTTTCAGAAAAATAATCAGGTGGTACTCCTCCAACCTGAATTGGCTGAAGCTCTTCGTCCAGAATAAAAATATCAGTGTTCGTCCAGATATCCGAACTTTCACCACTTATATATAATGGAACATCACCAATTATTTCAATTCCCTGCTGATTGGCATAAGCCTTTAAACGGTGCCACTGTCTGAAAAACAAAAACTGAAGGTACTTATGAAACTCAATCTCTTCTGATAGTTCTGAAGCCAGATTTTGCAAAGCATCTTCTTCCCTAAATTTAATTGCCCGCGGCCATTTGCTCCACGAAACATTATCGAAGTGCTCTCTGGTAGCCATAAAAAGTGCATGATCGTTCAACCACCACGCATGTTCGCCCAGAAACCTCCAATACTCATTTTTAAATTTATCGTACAAAACAGTTTTAAACGTTTTAAACGATTTCTCCAGTAAAGGAAGTTTCCAACTTGCAACCTTCAGGAAATCGCTTCGCTTTTTCACAAAACCTGGTCGCTCGTTCAAACTATCTACCAGAATCAATCCCTCTTCAACCAGCAAATCTAAATCAATCATCAATGGGTTTCCAGCAAATGCAGAATAACATTGGTAAGGTGAATTTCCGGCACCTGCAGGGCCAAGAGGCAAAATCTGCCACAATTTCTGACTGCTTTCTTTCAAAAAATCAACAAACAGAAAAGCTTCTTGCCCTAAAGTTCCAATCCCCTCATCGCCTGGTAGCGAAGTTATGTGAAGCAGCACTCCGCTTTTACGCTTGTTCATGCTTAAATTTTTCTCTGAATATTTTTAAATGATCCGCTGTTTCCCTTACGACACGCTGAACTGCCAATCCGTGTTCCAAATCAGCAATAACGGCTTCTTTATCGTCGCCCGTAAAGAACTGGTAATGTGCATGTACCATCGAGCGCAACCAGCCCGGAGGAACATGACCAGACGGGAAACTTGTTATGGGCTTATAGTTGCTGCCTACCATTTTCCGAGTCCAGTTATCTGATCCTTCGAGGTAAAATTCATAATAATCAGGATTTTGAGAAGAATAGCGGAAGGCTCCATTTTCTGCATAAATTTCAAGATATACCAAATCGCCCGAGCCGGAACTTATACGGCTTGCCGACATATTTCCTACAGCTCCGGTTTGCGGTTCAAAAAGCGAAAGCGAACTAAACAGGTCCGAATTTGTAGGAACATCGGAAAAATCACCAGCCTGAAGTGCGGAAGTAATTTGCACATTATTCCCCATAAACGCCATCAATAAACTAATCCCGTGCGACCCAAGATCGGCCATAGCGCCACCATCCGGTGCAGGAGTTAAGCGTGTTACCCGTTTTTCGCGGTAACTCTTTTGTAAATAGTCACCGTGGTAATATTTTAAATCGAAGTGAATCGGTTTTCCAAGCTCTCCCGACCGCCAAAACTTTAAGCCTTCGCGAACTGATGAAGTTTGCAAATACTGAAAACCAACCTGTATTTTAACCGAATCGCCTGCATTTTCTAGCAGCGCTTTCATCTTTTCTTCTTCATGCCTACTTGAGCAAACAGGCTTTTCAAGGTAGATGTATTTTACATTTGGCATATTCAGCGCCATTTCAAAATGTTCAAAATGCACCTTATTGGGCCCTAAAATGAATACCGCATTGATTTCATCGTTTCCAGAAAATTCGCTTAAACTTTGCGCCTTCTCAAAACCAAACTTATCGGCAAACTCGGTGCGGGAAGCCTCGCAAAATGATGTTACTGACTCCAATATAATTTCGGGAACATCCTGATAGTAAAACTTAAGCGCCTGAATAGCATAAACATGTGCACGGGCAATTCCTCCAGCCCCAATAAATCCTACTTTTATTTTCTGCATAATATTTTCTTCAATTCGGTTACAAAATTACGGTTTTGATTGATAATGCTTTGTTTTAGTCGAAAAATTGATTGTATCTTTAAAGTGCTTTGTAAGATGTGGATTTTTTCCCGTCCACAAGCTAAGATAAACCAACTCATATTTAGTTATATGAATTATTTCACCCGAAATTTTCTATTGATATTTGTCTACTTGCTGATGATACTATTCGTATCATGCGGTCCTGTTGACAAGAAATGGAAGGGACAGGAACCAATTCAGAAAGTAGATACCAGAACGCGGCCAATTCAATATCAATTAAAGCAAACATACAATTTAGGCAACGGAATATTCGTTTCCAATAATTTCGACGGAGCCCGCATGAACGGCGTTGCGTTAACTGCTAACGATGAGATTACGGTGTTAATTACCCCGGAAAATACGCCAATTAACGAAAGTCCTTGGTACGCTTTTAAAATTTGGTCGAATACACCTAAAAAGATACATCTTAAAATCACTTACCCGGAAGGAGTTTCTCATCGATATTACCCCAAAATAAGTAAGGACGGAAAAGACTGGTATGCTATTGATTCTGCGAGTTACCATATTGATGTTGAATCTACAAAACGACAGGAAAGTCCAAAATTTTGTACGATTGATCTGCCAATAAGTAAAGACACAACCTGGGTTGCAGCGCAGGAAATCATTACATCGACAGACATTAATTTATGGGCTAAACACTTGGCTTCAAAACCATTCGTTTTATTAGAGCAACTTGGGAAAAGCAAAGAAGGGCGAACTATTGATTTACTTCGAATTGGAAACCCGGAAAGCAAAAAACTTATTCTTGTTTTATCGCGCCAACACCCGCCGGAAGTTACAGGTTGGCTGGCCATGAAAGCTTTTGTTGAACAACTTTGTGCCGAGGATGATTCAAGCAAGTTATTCAGAAATGAATACTGCACTTTTGTGGTGCCATGTTTAAATCCGGATGGTGTAGATAATGGACACTGGCGACATAGTGCTGCCGGAATCGACCTTAACCGCGATTGGGAAGCCTTCAATCAACCCGAAACCCAGGCGATCCGAAAACTTATGCAGGATAAAGTTTTAAAAGGAAATAAGTTTTATTTCTCCATTGATTTTCATTCTACTTTCCAAGACATTTATTATACGATGGCACCCGAATTGAAAGGTAATATGCCCGGACTGGTTCCAAAAGTGATCCAGGCGATGGCGAATGATATTCCGGGCTACGAACCAAATATTCGCCCAAATGAAATTGATGCGATTAGAATAAACTCTACGGTTTCTATATTTCATGCTTTTCATGCAGAAGCTGTTACTTATGAGGTGGGCGACGACACCCCGCGTGAGCTTATAAAAACCAAGGGAGAACTTACTGCAAAAAATCTAATATCGATAATGTTGGCAGACGAAAAGGAAGTTGCTACCGTAAAAAAATAAGTCGTCACCTTTTACCGATGACGACTTACTATTCCTATTAATTTTGTTAACTATTTCAGGTATTTATCGAGCCAGTCGAAAAATACACGCTGCCACAATATACCGTTCTGAGGATGTAGCACCCAATGATTTTCTTCAGGAAAATACAGCAAACGGGCCGGCACATCGCGTAAAACAGCAGCATTAAAAGCAGCTAAACCTTGTTCAGCTGGTACTCGAAAATCTTGTTCACCTTGTACAATCAAAATCGGAGTATCCCAGTTTTGAATGTATTTGTGAGGAGAGAATTTATACGAGCGCTGAGCGGCAGCATTGGTTTTATCCCAATATGCACCGCCGTAGTCCCAGTTTACAAACCACATTTCTTCTGTGGTCGTGTACATGTGTTCGAAATTAAAGATACCATCGTGAGCAATAAAAGCTTTGAAGCGGCCTTCGTGATTTCCGGCAAGAAACATTACAGAAAAACCTCCGTAGCTCGCACCAACAGCACCGAGATTATTTTCATCAACAAAAGGTTCCTTAGCCATCTCGTCAATAGCCGTCAACAAGTCTTTTATGTTCTGACCTCCGTAATCTTTCGAAATTTGTTCGTTCCATTCCTGACCAAAACCGGGCAATCCTCTGCGGTTTGGAGCAACTACAATATAACCGTTCGCAGCCATCATTTGGAAATTCCAGCGATACGACCAAAACTGGCTAACCGTTCCTTGAGGACCTCCCTGATTGTAAAGCAAAGTCGGATATTTTTTCGATGGATCAAAGTGTGGCGGATAAATCACCCAAACAGCCATTTGCTTATCGTCGGTAGTTTTTATCCAGCGCTTCTCAACGTCACCCATCGTTAGCTGGTCAAGAATACCTTTATTAACAGTCGTCAACGCCTGATCTTTCCCTGTAATTGGATCCACCAAGTATAATTCTGCCGGTTGCGACATGGATACTTTTTGTGCCAAAAGCTTCTCGCCAACCTGTTTTACATTCTGATAATTATGAACTCCGTCGGTTAATCGCGCAATTGAACCGTCTGCCAAGTCTAGTCGGTAAATCTCATCAGTTGCGTGAATGTCGCTAATAAAATAAACCGATTTGCTGTCATCACTCCAACTCAGACTCGCCACATTCTGATCAAAATTAGTTGAGTAATCTTTCTTTTCTCCGGTTTCCAGCTCAGCAATAAACAGGCGCAGTTTATCGGCTTCGTAACCATCGCGCTCCATACTTTCCCAGGCAATGTATTTTCCATCGGGCGAGAAAACCGGATTCTGATCGTAGCCCATCATCCCCGAAGTAAAGTTGATGGTTTTTCCGGTTTCAACGTGATAAAAATACAAATCGGAATTTGTAGACAATGAATACGCCTTTCCAACTTTCTTTTTGCAGGTATATACCAGTGTTTTTCCATCGGGGCTCCAAACAACCTGTTCGTTTCCGCCAAAAGGTTTCATGGGCGAATCAAAACGCTCGCCTTCCAATATATCCTTGCCCTCTCCAACTTTCCCATTCTTGTAATCAGCAATAAAAATATGGTTATACGTGTAATCGTGCCAGGTGTCCCAGTGGCGATACATCAGGTCGTCTTCAATACGTGCATTGGCTTTGGGAAGATCGGGATACAAATCCTGCACATTATCGTCGAGCTTTACACTTTTCAGATAGTAAATTCGGCTCTGATCCGGGGAATATTCAAAGCCACTAATCCCTCCGTCGATTTTTGTAATCTGCTTTGCTCCACTCCCGTCGGGATTCATCTCCCACAGTTGATTATCGCCGGAAGCAGCAGATAAAAAGCCGATCTTTTTTCCATCAGGACGCCAAACAGCATTTGATTCATTTCCGGCAGAGTTGGTAATATTGGTAGCTTCTCCACCTTCAACCGGGATGGTATAAATATCGCGGTACGACTTATCTTCCTTAATATTGAAATAAGTCACGGTGTAAAGTACAGTTTTCCCATCAGGAGAAACCTGAGCTCCACCAAGTCTGCCAAATGACCACAACACTTCGGGAGTCATAACATCCGATTCCAGTTGCGGTGTCTCCGGCACAAAATTTTCAGTTTTCTTCATGATAGTTTCTTTTTGTTGACAGCTAAATAATAAAGCTGCGACTACGAAAAGTGCAATCTTTCTCATCTTTTTACATTAAAAAGTTTCAGTTCAAAGTAATTAATTTGCTCCGAGCTTTCAAATGAATTTTCAACAAAAAGAAAGAGGTGCCATTTCTGACACCTCTAAGCTCCCTTTCGGGTTCTGTTATTGATTTGGCAATTCCAGATCGCTGTAGTTGAAAGCTGTATAAAAACTATGCGTTACTTCGTCGTAATCGGTTGAACTCACCTGAATTCTTACCGAATCCTGGCCTTCTACTCTCAAACTATTTAAACTAAACGAAACAAATGCGGTGTATGGCACTGCTGTTTCGTCGCCATTTGCGTTGTGTCGAAGCTCAAGTTTTAATGCTCCATCTCCGGTAACAAGGTCTGTAGAATCCTGCACCAAATTAAGGAAGTGTGTATGGTTATAGCCCCAATATTTTAGTTTGAAATTCAATAAACTGTCGGTCATCCAATACTCCTGCACAACTATCGGGTCGTCACCAATACTGTCTGCATTTTCTTCGGTTATCTCCAAAACTCCTTTCATCAGTATGCTTTGGATATCGTTCACTTTTACTAAATAGTGACTAATATTACCTTCACCATCGCCTACTTCATCCAAAACAGTAAAATTTACTAACACGCGGGAACCATCGTCAAAATCATCATCGTTACCCGGAGCGTAATTCCATGCAACGGGCCTTAACACTTCGCCTTCATCCAGAATAATCGTGTACGAATCTGACTCAACTTTCAATACACCAAAACCTACATAATAATCATTTAAGGAATAACCATCGTCGTCATCCAAACATGAAACAAAAGCAATGCTCAACACCGCCAATAATCCCAAAATAATCTTCTTCATCACTGTTTAATTTTAATCTAACCTGTTTGTTTACCTAATAGCTGCTTTTAATTAAGCTGTGAAGGTTAGATTGATAAAGACCAGAATTGGTTGCGTCAACTTAAAAAATCTGCCATTTTTCTCAAACAATCAGTCAGGAATGTAACATTAACATATTGGCACGGCCTTTGTATATACATATCTACATTTTTATATATATTTGAAAAATGAAAGAAATTGATTCATTAAACAGATTAAAAGACACGTTAAAACTTAGTAGTGAGTTATGGCTTCTTTTGTACAAAAAGGGATCGCCTCAAAGTAATTGTGCATTAGAAAGCTATACCAAAGTCGCTAGTGACAATGAAGATATGTTTCTTTGTTCGGCAGATGTCAACCATGTAAGAGATATCCACATTGAATTTGGCATAACAACGGTCCCTACTCTGATGAAATTTAAAAATGGAAAGCTACAAAAGCTGATAAAAGGGTGTCAACAGCCAGCGCAGTTGCAAGCAATATTATCAGGCAAAACAACGATAAGTAATTCAGGACAAGGAAACAAAGTACAAAAGAATGTTGTTGTTTATACTACACCTACATGCAGTTGGTGCACAACGGTTAAGCGACATTTTGACGCACACGGTATTAGCTATCGGGAGATAAATGTTGCGGCAGATGCAAAAGCTGCGGAAGCAATGGTGCGGAAAAGTGGCCAACAAGGTGTTCCGCAAACAGAAATAAATGGCCAAATTGTTGTTGGATTTGATAAAACAAAGATAAATTCGCTTTTAGGAATTAATTAAAACACAGATATGAAAAAGACATTATTCGCATTAGTATTAGCAGGAGCCATGTTATTGGGCTTTAACATCAACCAGGCACAAGCAGGTAAAAGCGTGTCTGAAAACGAAAAAAGCACAGTAAAACTTACAAAAGAGGTGTTTTTAGAAAAAGTGTGGGATTACGAAAATTCTCCGAAAGAATGGAAGTACAAAGGAGAAAAACCTGCACTGATCGATTTTTATGCAGATTGGTGCGGCCCATGTAGAACAGCCTCTCCTATTTTAGAAGAAATAGCGAAAGAATACAAAGAAAAAGTAACAATTTATAAAGTGGATACGCAAGTAGAACGTGAACTTGCTGCATTATTCCAAGTTCGCGGAATCCCGGCATTTCTGTATATTCCGATGTCAGGAAAACCAACAATGACTTCAGGAATTGCACGCACAAAAGAAGACACTAAAAAGATGTTTACTGACAATATTGATAAACTGTTATTGACAGAAAAATAAAGTGTATAAAAATTCAAAAAAGAAAAAGAAAAATGAAAGAATTACAGCCTATTAACCAAAACGTGTTGTTAGAATTAGCTGAAGATACTTCAGAGCAAACAACAGCTGCAGGAATTATTATTCCTGATTCTGCAAAAGAGAAACAAGAGGTTGCAAAAGTTGTTGCAATCAGTAATATCGAAAATGCAGAAATAGCACCTGGGGACGAGGTTCTTTACAAAAAGTATGTGGGTACAGAAATCGCTTTTGAAGGGAAAAAATTCCTTTTACTGCCTTATTCTGAGATCCTGTCGAAAGTTGTAGAAACCGAATCGATTTAAGCTGGATTCAGGAGTTTACTTTATTCTGTCAAAAACATTTTTATTTCGACACCCGGGCCGGTTAATCATTTGATTAATCGGCTCTTCTTTTCAAGATTTGAAAACTAATTAAAGGATGGGTTTTGCGGGAAGTTTTGCCAAACCGAATAGCGCGAACCTGCTCGTTTTACAAACTCAAACCAGGAATCTTCACTTAAATCTTCCATCACGGCGGCGGCTTCAACATCGGTTACCAGCCACGAATCTTCTTTTAACTCTTCTTCTAGCTGGCCTGCATCCCAACCCGAGTAGCCTAAAAAAAAACGTATGTCGGAAGGTTGAATAAATCCTAAGCGAATCTCGCGTTTTATAGCGTCAAAATCGCCTCCCCAATACAAATCACCTAATACATGGATGCTTCCGGGAATTTTCTTTCCCAGTTTATGAAGGAAGTAAATAGAATCGGTAGAAACCGGACCTCCCAAATACACAGTGGTATCAAATTCAGGGAAATCGGAAAATGCTTGCTGCAACGGAAACTCAACCTGCTTATTCAAAATAAAACCAACAGCACCTTTATCGCTGTGTGCAACAAGCAACACCACTGAACGATTAAAGTAGTTACCAGACAGAAAAGGTTCTGCAATCAGAATCCTTCCCTTTTGCGGCGCTACATTGTTTGTTTTAATTTTGAATATATCGTTATTGTAATCCATTCTAACAGCAATATAACAAATAAAAAACTTTAAGTCAAACAGACACAAAGTATACTATCAGGTAACGGATGAATAAAAGAATTGTTTTTAGTCTTCTTTTTCCTCGATAATGAAAATGTCTTCGTCGGGTTTCGACATGTAGTACTGCTCGCGGGCAAACTTCTCTAATTCAGCATTTCCACGATTGAGTTCGCGATATTTTTGTTTATCTGTTTCTATGCGTTCTTTAAAGTATTCCTTTTGTTGCATCAATTCACTTAGTTGTCGTCTGTCTTTTAGATGACGAGAGATACTGTTTTCGTCAAAAAACAATATCCAGGCAGCGAAAACCACTGTAGCAATAAAATACTTATTACCCATTACTTTAAATGCCTTGCTATTTAAGAAGTCTTTTTTCATGTGAGCTATTGCGTACAAAAGTATTAATCTCTACCATCAAAAAAAAGAGGAATTGAAAAATCTCAACTCCTCTTTATAAACAATTTATCGTTCGTATTATTATTCTTCGTCGGCCTGAAAGTTCGGATAAGTATACTCTACCGCTGGAACAAAAGTTTCTTTGATGGTACGGATTGAAGTCCAACGCAAGAAGTTAAAAATAGAGCCTGCTTTGTCATCGGTACCTGAACCACGGGCTCCGCCAAACGGCTGTTGTCCTACAACCGCACCGGTTGGTTTATCGTTGATGTAGAAATTACCGGCAGCATTTTCAAGGCATTTTGTAATTTTCTCAATGTTGTAACGATCTTGCGACATTACAGCTCCCGTTAGCGCATAAATTGATGTTTTATCCAGAATATCAAGTGTTTCATCCATTTTTTCATCTTCGTAAACATAAATGGTTAACACCGGTCCAAATAACTCTTCCTGCATGGTTACGTAATCGGGTGTTTTTGCCAGAATAACTGTTGGCTCGATAAAATAACCTACAGATTTATCGCAATTACCTCCGAAAATAACTTCGGCATCGTCGTCTTCTTTCGCACGGTCAATAAAACCTTTCAATTTATCGAAAGAAGCCTCGTCGATTACAGCGTTCACAAAATTTGTAAAGTCTTCGGGAGCTCCCATTTTTACTGTTTTTAGTTCGGCTCCAAAAATTTCTTTCACTTCGGGCCAGATACTTTCGGGAACATAGGCACGCGAAGCTGCAGAACATTTCTGTCCCTGGTATTCAAAAGCACCACGTAACATTGCAATTGCCAAAGCACGTTTGTTTACAGTATTGTCGGCAAAAATAAAGTCTTTACCTCCGGTTTCTCCCACTATGCGCGGGTAACTTTTGTAGTTGTAAATGTTGTCGCCAATTTTTTTCCAGATACTCTGAAAAACTTCTGTTGAACCGGTAAAATGAATTCCGGCAAAATCAGGATGAGTAAGAACAATATCGGCAACTACCGGGCCCGAAGCAAACACAAGATTAATAACACCATCGGGCAAACCAGCTTCCTTAAAGATTTCCATAATTACTCCGGCTGAATAAACAGCAGTTTTTGATGGTTTCCAAACTGCCACATTCCCCATTAATGCAGGTGCAGCAGGCAAGTTACCCGCAATTGAAGTAAAATTAAAAGGAGTTAAAGCAAATACAAATCCTTCCAGAGGACGGTATTCGTTGTAATTCCACATTCCTTTAGCAGACTCCGGCTGAATTTTATAAATGTCAGTCATTACCTGCACGCCAAAACGAAGAAAATCAGCAAACTCACAAGCGGCATCAATTTCAGCCTGAAATGCATTTTTCGACTGGCCCAACATTGTTGCAGCGTTAATTTTCGAGCGATAAGGACCTGCCAACAAATCAGCTGCCTTCAGAAAAATTGAAGCACGATGTTGCCAAGCCATGTTCGCCCATTCTTTTCTTGCTTCCAAAGCTGCGTCAATAGCCATTTCAACATGACTTGCATCGCCCTGATTGTAATGACCTAGAGTGTGTGCTATTTCGTGTGGAGGAGCCATCCGAACCTTACGATCGGTATAAACTTCTTTCCCTCCGATAATCATCGGCTGATCAATTTCAACCGCACGTAACTCAGCAATTTTTGCTTGAAGTTCTTTTCTCTCCGGGCTTCCCGGAACATAGCTTAAAACCGGTTCGTTTTTTGCAACCGGCACGTTAAAAATTCCTTTTGGCATAATATTCTTTGTTTGATTTAATAATTCTCTATCCTTGCTACAAAACTAAAGAATCGCACCTGCAGAAATCATAACAAATATCAGGGCTTTGAATTTTCTCATGTAAACACCCCTTACACTACTGATAAACAACACTCAACAAGAACAAGACCTAACAAATATCAGTTTTTCGCAGCCTCGATTTTGTATGCAATATTTCTGAACAACAACAGCTGTACTTTCTAATAAATTCATCCCTTATTCAATATTATTCTATGTTTACATACAGAAAATGTATATTCGTATGCATCATTCTCATGCGTATTAATTCATTTTTGATACTTTTACATTATTGTTAAAGAGCCTATTTAATATTATAACGAATCAGTTTTGGGCTGATCTCTCTAAAGAAAAGCAAAGACTGCTATTTCAACTGCTATTGGTTTGGTCTGTTGTTGGGATTTCTATTCTCATTATTTTGTTCAGCCACATTTTATTCCCGAACACGACACTGTGCTTGATCTGCGACATTTTATTGTTTGCAACCACGGTACTAGCGGTTGTTTGCACTTTAAATTCAAAAGCAAACTGCGCCATAAACATGGTGTTTTCCATCCCTGTATTTCTTTATGGATACTATCTTTCGGAGTTTAGTGCCCATCTACCGCCGATAGAAACAGTACAATATTCTTCGTGGTGGCTAATTGGGGGATTAATATTTCTGTATTTCTTTTCGAAAGATGATATACGTATCGTTCTGTACTTTTTAGCAAGTGTCTTTATAATTGGTCTGCATTTGCATTTGGGAAATCACCTGATGGATTCTTTTACTTACTTTGCTCCGCTTGTAGTAAATCCATTTTTCATTTTTATTGGCTTTTTCCTACCAACTTTTTACTTGTGGAAATCATCTCGAAAACAAACAGACAAGCTTAAAGAAATATTAAAAACACAACAGATAAGCCTTAATCGTGTTATCCAGTCCTCTTCGTTTATGATTTGCCGAATAGTTGCCAGACGCGACGAAGACGGGAATGTAATAAAGCTGCTTGTAGACAAAGTAAACAATGCTTTTGAATCGGCCTTTAAGCGTAATTTGTATGAAGTACAGGGTCAGGAAGCCGATTATGTTTTTGGCCTTATATTTAAAGGTAAGCTTGACGTAAATAAAACGTTACTTTTTAACCGAAGAAAAACCAGCGAGTTTTATGCGAAAAACCTCGACAAATGGTTTAAGGTACATGTACTCAACCCTAGCTATAACTTATATTACCTGGTTTTTGAAGACATTACAAAAACCAAAGCGAAAATTGCGGAACTGGAAGAAAGCAAAAAAAGATACAAAGTTTTACTTGAAGCTATTCCTGATATTTTCTTTGTTATTGACAAAGACGGTATTTATGAAGATTTTGTAATAAAAGAAAGCGACTTATTTAAGGTTGAAGATGCCAATATCGTTGGCAGTTCAATTTTTAATGCCGGCTTCCCGGATAATATGGCCAATAAGATTTATGCCTGTATTCAGAATTGTATAAAAACCAATTCAATTGAGAGCATTGAATATTCGCTGAATACACCCAAAGGCACATTTTTATTTGAAATGCGGCTGGCAAAACTTAATGCCAATTCCGTAATTTCTGTTGCCCGCGACATTACAAAACGGAAAACAGCTGAGTTTAACCTGGGAAAAGCTTTGAAACGTGCAGAAGAATCGGATCAACTGAAATCGGCATTCCTTTCGAATTTATCGCACGAAATTCGCACTCCTATGAACATCATTACCAATTTTACACGAATGCTGGTTGATGCCGATATGCCACAATTTGAACGTGTTGAAATTACTGATGCAATAACTGAAAACGGGAAACAGCTGCTTAATATGATCGACAACACCATCCACCTGTCGAGAATTGAAACAGAAAACGTTGAAGTCAACCACAATTTTGCAAAAATTAATAGTCTGATCCGCGACATTTACAACAACTATGCACCAAATCTTCCGGATTCGAAAGACCTCAGAATGAAAATGAACCTCGATGTACCAAATGCCGAATTTGGTTTTAGTACCGACGCAAAACTTCTTAAAGAGGCACTTACCATTCTTGTGGACAATGCGGTAAAATATACCCCATCAGGACTTGTTAGCTTTGGCTACGAGATGGTTTTGAAAGACCACGTAATGTTCACCGTTTCTGATACCGGAATTGGTATTCCGAATGAAGAATTTGAACATATTTTTAGCCGGTTCTACCGCATACCAAACTCGATCAATCAAAACACATCAGGATCTGGAATCGGGCTTTCTATTGCACAACATTATATCGCACTGCTGGGAGGAGAGCTTCAGTTCAGCTCAGAAGAAAATAAAGGATCTAAATTTTGGTTTACGCTGCCTTTTGCTGAAGGACGAGGATATCTATCTCTCGTAAAATAGAAGTCAATAACGGTCTTTTACCGAGTTCAAAATCCTGTACCCAACCAAACGATCATAACGTCCGGCTAAATCGCGATAATAAACAAAAACCTGGTAGTCGTTTTCTGTTTCCCAAAAACTACCTTCAATGTTGGTGTGATCGGCTTCCACAGAGCCCTGCGGAACGTAAACATACATATAATTATAATAGCCCTGTTTTAGCAGCAAAGTAAGTTCGTACTGGCTGGTATCGAAATTATAGGTCATTTCGTTTCCTTTGTTGGCATTCCATTGTGTTAATGCACCAAATACATTTATACTACCGCCCAAAAGCGGCGATTCCAATGGCAAACTAAAATGCACAAACACATAATCACATTCAGTATCGTAATCCCGCACTTCCTGATCCTGGCTTTCAACCACATATTTCCCATTCATTTCTTCGTACGAAAAGAATTTTTTATTTGCCCTTACTTCATCAATAGTTAATGTTTTGTGAAAGTAAGGCCGGTGAAAATCTGTACTGTAAACATTCTCTCCGTTCATACGGTTAGTTCGATTATCGAAATAGCGAAACTCGTTACCGGCTTTAAATACATTTTCCTTATTGTAATCGTAAATCAATTCCCGATCGCGGATATACAAAGGTTTCAAATCTTTCTTTGCATTGTCCCAACGATTATTTTGCATTACCACAACTCTTACTTCATCCTGAGGATTCAAGATATTGAGATTAGGATGATGCACCGTGAAATCCACTTCGTGACTTCCACCTTTAAACGCATCTAAAGTCGACCGTCGCACTGTTCCATCAATAGTAACAGCATTTTCGAAAATACTAAAGCGCTGTGTCAGAACTATATTTTCTTTATTGTTATCCTCATAAACCACCAATACATAGTTTCCCGAAAGTTTAAACTGCACCTGTTCATTTGGCAACTCTATTTGGTAGTTCACATAGCTAAATGTTGTATTGAATGACATCGCATAATCCGACACCGGGTTTTCAGTAAAACCGTCGAGGTAATCAGCCTGCGGAATATAACTTTCTTTCCATTCCGCATCGCAGTGAATAATGGTATAATAATAATCCTTTACCTCTGGTGAAAGATCATCAAACATAAAAGTGAGCGTTTGATCTTCGTTCAGCCCCATTACCGGATTCGATAAAACAAAACCGGTTCGGTACATTAACACCGTTTTTATGTTTTCTTTGTATGCAGCCGTTTCATAATAAAAATTCCCCTCCTGCGGCTTTGCAAACAGAAATGTACAAAGCAAGGCAAATGTCAAAATCAATCTTCTCATCAATATTTTGTTTAATAGGATCATATAAAACGTCGTTACACAGTCTTTTATTGTAATTTATACCGCTTCTAAAATAACGCCAAAAATGTCGATTTAATCTGGATTAATAAATATTTTCTCACATAAAATCAAGTGCTTATATATGGGTATCGAAATGGCCTTCAAAAACATATCCACAAGTTGCAATATTTATATATTAAGTCTTTATCCTGAATCATTGTCTAACAGCAATTAATTATTACTTTTGCCTGCCTGAAATAAATATTAGTCTTAATTCAATATGTCAGAAGTGATTAGGTTAAAAAAAGGGCTGAATATTAAGCTGAAAGGTAGTGCCGAAAAGGTGCTCGAAAAATTGCCGGTTCCGGCAACAGTAGCTCTGAAACCAACCGATTTTCCTGGACTAACTCCAAAGCTAAGCGTAAAAGCCGAAGCCGAAGTAAAGGCCGGTGATGCTTTATTTTATGACAAATACCACCCTGAAGTTTTATTTACTGCTCCTGTTGGAGGTAAAGTAGTTTCAGTTAACCGTGGCGAACGTCGTAAAATTCTGGAAGTAGTTATCGAAACAAACGAGTCGGCAGGTTTTGCACAATTCAAAAAAGCAGACCCAGCGAGTTTGTCGGAAGACGAGGTTAAAGAGCAGATCCTGAAAAGTGGTTTATGGCCATTTATTAAAAAGCGTCCGTACGGAATAATTGCATCGCCTTCGGAAAAACCGAAGTCGATTTATATTTCAACGTTCGACACCGCGCCGCTGGCTCCCGATTACAGTTTTATTCTCGAAGGCCAAATAGGTACGTTTCAAACAGGTGTTAATGCATTGGCAAAACTTACCGATGGAAAAGTTTACCTTGGCGTAAACGGAAACTCGGCTTTTACCGGTGTGAAAAATGTTGAGATAAACACTTTCGAAGGACCACATCCGGCAGGAAATGTTGGGATTCAAATTGCCAATACAAATCCGATTAACAGAGGAGAAGTAGTTTGGACCATAAATGTTCAGGACGTTCTGTTTATTGGCCGCCTTTTCGAAAACGGCCAGGTAGATTTTACCAAAACAATCGCGCTGGCGGGTTCAGAAGTAAAAGAGCCCAAATATTACCAAACAGTGTTGGGTGCGCCGGTTAGTTCATTGGTAAAAGACAAATTGATTGAGTCTGATTACAATCAACGAATCATTAGTGGTAACGTGCTTACCGGAACTAAGGTGAACACAAGCACTTTCTTTGGTTATTACGATTCGTTATTATCAGTAATTCCTGAAGGCGACGAGTACGAATTCTTTGGTTGGGCCGATCCTGGGTTCAATAAATTCAGTGCTTCAAAAGCTTTCTTTGGAAAATTGTTCCCGAAAAAAGAATATACACTCAACGCCAACATTCATGGTGGTGAGCGTGCTTTTGTAATGTCGGGGCAATATGAAAAACTTGTCCCAATGGATATTCTGCCAGTACACTTGCTTAAAGCAATTCTGGTAAACGATATCGACAAAATGGAACAATTGGGAATTTACGAGGTAATCGAGGAAGATTTTGCACTTTGTGAATATGCATGTACATCAAAAATTGAAGTACAAAAAATTATTCGTGAAGGAATCAATACGATGATAAAGGAACTCGGTTAAAAAATTGATAATCATTTAGTCTTTTTAAGATGAAATTCATAAAAAACTTTTTTGAAAAAACAGAACCGCTGGTTCAGAAGGGAGGCAAATACCACTGGCTCCAGTCTGTGCACGACGGATTCTTCACATTTTTATATGTGCCAAAAAGTACTTCAAAAACAGGTTCGCACATTCACGATCATATCGATCTGAAGCGTACCATGTCGATTGTTGTACTGGCTCTGGTACCTGCTCTCCTTTTCGGAATGTACAACACAGGTTACCAGCATTATAAAGCTATTGGCGAACTAGCATCAACCGGTTTTTTCCAACTATTCCTTTTCGGATTAATTAGGGTACTACCTATCGTTGTTGTTTCCTATGGCGTTGGTTTGGGTATCGAGTTTGTGTTTGCTCAAATCCGCGGGCACGAAATTCAGGAAGGATTCCTTGTATCAGGAATGCTTATTCCACTGGTAATGCCAATCGAAACTCCGCTCTGGATGATTGCGGTAGCAACAGCTTTTGCGGTAGTTATTGGTAAAGAAGTATTCGGTGGAACCGGAATGAATATATGGAACCCTGCACTTGTTGCCCGCGCATTCCTATTCTTTGCATATCCCGCTCAAATGTCGGGAATAAAAGTTTGGGTAGCTTCAGGCAGTCAGGCAACCGATGCAATTACTTGCGCCACTCCTCTTGGAGATGCAGCAGCAGGAACGATTTCATATACCGCATCTGATGCTTTTTTCGGTTTAATCCCGGGATCGATCGGTGAAACTTCTACACTCGCTATTTTAATTGGCGCAGTACTGCTTATCATTACCGGAATTGGAAGCTGGAGAGTGATGCTTTCTACCATTGCCGGAGGTGCAGTAATGGGGCTTATTCTGAATGCTTTTGCCGGAAGTGCCGCTCTCTCTGAAGCCAACCAGGTGTTCTTTGCAATTCCGTTCTGGCATCACCTGATTTTAGGAGGATTTATGTTCGGAGCTATTTTTATGGCAACAGACCCGGTTTCGGCAGCCCAAACGGTAAAAGGAAAATGGATTTACGGATTCCTTATCGGTTTTTTAGCTGTTCTCATTCGTGTTATTAACCCGGCATATCCTGAAGGAATGATGTTGGCAATTCTGTTAATGAACACTTTTGCTCCGCTAATTGACCACTACGTAGTTCAGAGCCACATTAAACGCAGGTTGAAAAGAGCCAAAGTTTCTGCTTAATCGAAAAATAAAAGATCATGAACAGAAATAGTAATACATATACAGTTTTATACGCAGCGATAATGGTTATTCTTGTTGCTGCTATTTTGGCCTCTGTAGCGATGGCATTAAAGCCGATGCAGGTCAGAAATGTTGAGATCGAGAAAAAGCAGAGCATTTTGGCATCAGTTAATATCGAAAGTACAGCTGCCAATGCTGAAAAGATTTATGCTGAAAAGATAGTAAAAGAATACGTGGTAAATGTAAACGGTGATCAGGTTGATGGCGATGCATTCAAAACCGACCTGAAAAAGGAATTTTCAAAACCCGCAGAAGAAATGCATTTGCCTGTTTTTGAATGTCAGACAGACCAGGGTGTTAAATACGTGCTTCCGTTACGCGGAACAGGTCTTTGGGGGCCAATCTGGGGATTTATTGCTCTGAACGAGGACATGAACACTATTTATGGTGCCAACTTCGACCACCAAGGCGAAACACCCGGATTAGGTGCAGAAATTGCTACCTCGGCATTCGAAAAACAATTTGTTGGTAAGAAACTTTTTGACGACAAAGATCAATTGGTTTCCATTGTCGTTGCTAAAGTTGGACAGGAAGCTCCCGCAGAACACAAGGTTGACGGTATCTCAGGAGGTACTATCACCAGTAAAGGTTTGCAAAAAATGCTTCTCGATGACTTTACCAGATATGAAGAGTTCTTAAAAAAGAAAAAATCTTAAGCCATGAGCGAACCATTATTTTCAAAGAAAAATTTAAAACTGTTATCAGATCCACTGAATAACAGCAACCCGATTACTGTTCAGGTACTGGGTATCTGTTCGGCGCTGGCAGTAACAGCACAGCTAAAACCAGCTGTAGTAATGGCCATTTCGGTAACCGCCGTATTGGCTTTCGCAAACGTGATTATTTCGTTGTTAAGAAATACTATCCCTAACAGAATCCGTATCATTGTGCAACTTGTAGTTGTTGCAGCACTGGTAATTTTAGTTGACCAGCTACTGAAAGCCTATGTTTACGATGTAAGCAAGCAGTTGTCGGTATTCGTTGGTTTGATTATTACCAACTGTATACTGATGGGGCGTCTGGAAGCTTTTGCTTTGGGCAACCGCCCTTGGCAATCGTTCCTTGATGGTATTGGAAACGGAGCAGGTTATGCTGCTATCCTGATCATTGTGGCTTTCTTCCGCGAATTACTCGGATCAGGAACAGTTTTCGGATTCCGTATCATTCCGGAAAGCTTCTACATTACCAACGGTGGTTTCTACGCCAACAACGGTATGATGATCCTCCCTCCGATGGCTTTGATCACTGTGGGAATTATCATTTGGGTTCAGCGCAGCAAAAACCGCAAATTAATTGAGAATTAACAAGGCCAAAAAAAGAGTATTATGGAACATTATATAAATCTATTTATCAAGTCGATTTTTATTGAGAACATGGTATTTGCCTACTTTCTGGGCATGTGTTCTTACCTGGCTGTATCTAAAAAAGTTAGTACAGCTGCCGGTCTTGGAATCGCAGTAATTTTCGTTCTGGGTATCACTCTTCCGGTGAACTACCTGCTTGAGACAAAAGTATTAAAAGAAGGCGCTTTAACCTGGTTAAGTCCTGCATTTGCAGATGTTGACCTTAGCTTTCTTTCATTTATCATGTTCATCGCTGTTATCGCAGCAATGGTTCAGCTGGTGGAAATGATAGTTGAGAAATTTGCTCCAGCGCTATACAACCAGCTGGGTATTTTCCTTCCGTTGATTGCGGTAAACTGTGCGATCCTTGGAGGTTCATTATTCATGCAGCAAAAAGAATTCGTTAACATTGGTGAAGCCTCTGTATACGGTTTAGGATCGGGAGTAGGCTGGTTCCTCGCTATTATTGGAATCGCAGCTATCCGTGAAAAAATCGAATACTCAAATATACCCGCTCCGTTGCGCGGTCTGGGTATCACCTTCATTGTTACCGGTTTGATGGGGATGGCATTCATGGGATTCATGGGTATTAAATTATAGAACAGAATAAATCAACAAACAATGATAGTACTATCAACAACAACTGTAGTTCTTACCAGTGTAGTGGTTTTCCTGACTGTTATTATACTTCTGGTTGCCATTTTGCTATATGTCAAGAAAAAATTGACTCCTTCGGGAACTGTAAAAATCGATATTAACGACGGATATCTGGAAATGGAAGCTGAACCCGGAGCTACACTTTTAAGTACTCTTGGAAATAATAAAGTGCTTCTTCCTTCTGCATGTGGTGGAGGTGGTACATGTGGTATGTGCCGTTGCCAGGTACTTGACGGTGGAGGTTCAATCCTTCCTACTGAAACCGGTTTTTTTACCCGTAAAGAACAAAATGACCACTGGAGACTGGGATGCCAGGTAAAAGTTAAGGAAGACATGAAGATCCACATGCATCAGGAGATTCTTGGTGTAAAAAAGTGGGAATGTACAGTGGTTTCAAATCACAACGTTGCTACATTCATCAAAGAATTTGTGGTTAAATTACCCGAAGGTGAAAATCTCGATTTCAAATCGGGTGGATATATCCAGATTGACGTTCCGAAAGTGGATGTTGATTTCAAGAATATGGATATTGAAGAAAGATTCCGTGACGAATGGGAAAAATTCGGCATGTTTGACCTGAAAATGAAAAACCCGGAACCAACTTTCCGTGCTTATTCAATGGCTAACCACCCGGCAGAAGGTAATATTGTGATGTTGAACATCCGTATTGCAACACCGCCGTTTGATCGTGCAAGCAATGGGTTTAAGAAAGTTAACCCGGGAATTTGTTCTTCATATATTTTTAACCTGAAACCGGGCGATAAAGTAACAATATCGGGACCCTACGGAGAATTCTTCCTAAAAGACAACGACAGCGAAATGATGTTCGTTGGCGGTGGTGCAGGAATGGCGCCAATGCGTTCGCACTTATTCCACTTATTTCAAACCATTAAAGAATCGAAAAAGAAAATTACTTTCTGGTACGGAGCACGTTCGTGGAAAGAAGTTTTCTATTACGATCAATTCAGAGATATCGAGAAAAACTTCCCGAATTTTGAATTCCATTTGGCACTCGACCGTGAAGATCCGGAAGCCGATAAGTTGGGAATTGAATATAAAACCGGATTTGTTCACCAGGTAATTCACGATAACTACCTGAGTCAGCATGAAGAACCCGAAGAAATTGATTATTACATGTGTGGTCCGCCAATGATGAACGACGCAGTACAAAAAATGCTTTACAATCTGGGAGTTCCGGATGAAAACGTTCTTTACGACGATTTCGGAAGCTAATTCAGAAAAAAAAGTATTTCAAAAGATATCAAAGCCACTTCTCATTTGGGAGGTGGCTTTTTTTATGACTCTCCTCTAGTTCGGTTCTATTCTTTTTGTAGCATTGCATAAATCAAGTCGTCAACCCATCCACCGTTTACAAATAAACTCTCTACAAAGTGCACCTCCTTTCGGAATCCAATTCGCTCTACTAAGCGGAAGGAACCTTATTCCAGGATCAATAGAGGTAATAAGGTGCTTATCTAAAGTATTAAACCAATAATCAATTACTGCTTTAAGCGCTTCTGTCGCATACCCTTTATTCTGAAAATGCTTATCCAGCGTACATCCGATCTCTACCTGCTTATTATCGCTTTCAAAAAAATGCACGCCCAAATCAACAATTGTTCAGTTTCCAGTTCCATTTGGCGTACAATTAATTTTTAATCAATTAAAAACAACCAAGCATATAAATAGAAAATAGAACGACTAAACATTAGTATAAGACTTATCAAGTTAATATTGTTCTTATTAAACAGAAGACTAATTCAACTAAAATTCAAACCCTTTAATTGTTGGCCTACCGAGTTTTCCGCTTAGCTCTAAAACAATTGCGCCATCTTCGCGTGGCAATTCTTTACCCATTTGCATTTCCAAACCGCTTACCAGCTTTTCCAGATCTGGGCCAAGCTTATGTACCGTAACTTTGGCTTCTGTTATAGTAGAGTTTGCCGGATTAGAATCATCAATATCAGCTTCGGCATAAATGTCAGCTTCCAGCAACGAACTTTCAATACGGCTATCGGTAATACTAAGTTTCTCCTTATCCATGTGGTAATTGAACTTTAGACTTTTAATATCCAAATCTTTCACCGACAGGTTCAACATTGAGTTTCCATTGTTCGCATTGCCTTTGTCGTAGTTAACCACTAGATTTTTAAGGTCAATATTCATATCTCCCTGCGGAAAAGTTTTATTATCAAACGAAACATTTGTATTGGTATTAAAAACCAGTTTATCAAGCTGAAATTCACCTTTGCCTCCGTTCTCATCTTCCCATTTAAAACGCTTTGGTTCAAGCCTCATCGAAGATTTCATATCCACGGTTTTGGGTTTAAATTCACGTGAATTATTTCCTTCATACTTAAATAAAGCATGGCCATTATAAGAAATAACAGGTGATTCAATTGAAAATTCCGGGACATTGATCTCTTTCGAATCCGGATTATAAACGAGCGTGTAATTTCCTGCATCAATATCCGAAAACTGCTCTTGCAACTGCGAAATCAGTGGTGCACGAACGCCATTCTCCGGAAATTTCACTTTCAGGTCGGAAAACGACAATTCAATTTTTTGCTTTTTATCAGGGAATTGTACTGCCAGATTTTCAAAATCAGCCTTGCTTAACTCGCCATCAAAATCAACTATCAACTCTGAAAATTCCACAGATGGCGCTGCTTCACGTCCATTAACTTGCGGTTTTACAAGCGTAAGTTTAAACGACTTAATTTCTTCAAGCTCTTCGCTTTCTGTCCAACGAAGCACTTCCTTGTAAGGAACATTAATATCCACGCTTTCACAGCTAAAACTACCACTCTCGTCGGTCACAGCAACGTTAACTTCAGCAATTCTTACTTTCGAAAAAAGCGGATTTACTTTTAATTTCGAATAAGTAATCTCAACCGGAAGTTCATTCTCGGCGATCATACTCTTTAAATTGGCATCTATTTCTTTTGCAATTCTGGCTCCGTAAATGCCATTGGCAACAAGCACAGCAACAAACAGTACAACAATTACCGGTAAGATGATTTTAGTTTTCATTTTTTATTCTTTGTAATTCTTATATTCAATTTCATTTAAATCAACATCATTCGCAGTAAGTTTTTTCGTAAAGCTTTTACCGTTCCCGTTTGAGCAATAGACTAATGAATCTTTCACGATTTCAATCGTATCTGCATCAATCCGGTAAATGTATAATTCGGTTTGGCAATCACATTCCGACCAATCAGTGCGTGTGAGGAATATTGAATTGGATTGACGATCAAATCCAAGTACATCTATTTTGATGGAGCCAAGTACTGTGTAAAATCCATTCAAACAACTCAGAATGAGAAGGAAGAGGATAGTTAGTATTTTTGTTTCAGATTTCAAGCAGATTTTGCGTAAATGGGAATTATTAGTTTTCCCGAAGATAATCAGAAAAATGTTTCGAAAAGCTATTTAACAATACAATTTTCGAAATGAGTATTTAAAGCTGAGCAAATAGATATTAAACAATACTCAAATTTCCATTCGGGAAAAAGCTTATTCAAACAAAGTTCGGGGCTAAAAAAACAAGAACATTTACATTCTTCTGTAATTAAACGCTACCTCTTCGGTTTTTCCATCGTCGCTGATGCGTACGTAAAGCGTAATTTCATTTTCGCTAACTTTCTCAAAAGTAAAACCATCGAAATAAGCTCTGTCTTCCGTAATTTTTACCAGTTTAAAATCGTGGGTTTCGTCTTTTTCTTCCCAGCCTTTTAAATTTGCATGAAAATGTTTAAGTCGAAGTATTAAGGTTTCGTTCTCTTCGCTAATAGCACATATTTCGTAAAAGCGTACTTTATTGTCAACAACTAGCTTAAAAACACACATCATTGAGTTACCCAAGGGTGGTGTCCAAACTTCTTCTACAATACCACCAAAAGCTTCTCCTGCCCAATGTCCACTCACCCACTTCACGTCTGCCAAAGTAGCCTTCGGACTTCCAACTGTTTCATCGTAATCGAGGGTATTTTCAAATTCGGTCTGCGCAAAAACAACAGCAGGAAAAATCAATAAAAACCCAAGAATCAACTTCGTTATACTAAACTTGTTAAAGTGTTTCATTTTCTATTTTTTTGATCTAAAAATATGTCAGATACTACCCAACTTAACACCTAAGAACGCGAAAAGATTTTGCTATAACAAAATATCTGCCCAATTAACTGTTTTTCTTTCCTCCCTTCATTGAACAAAAGAAATATATAGAATAAATCTAAGTATTAACCCAGGCTTAATAACACACCGGTATTCGAAATAATCTATGCCCGATTTAGCGAAAGATGTACTTTTGCGGCGTCATTAAAAAAGGGCTGCTATGAGCTACACAAGTAACACACACATCATCAGGCGAGATTTACTGCGTAATATTGTAAAACTCTTTGCCAATGGCGAATTGGAAGAAAAAATCGATCGTATTCCACTGGAAATGCGTCCGAAAAACCGCGAAGCCAGATTGCGTTGTTGTATCCACAAAGAGCGAGCAGTGATAAAATATAAAACGTTCCCGCTGCTGGGTTTTACCGTTGACGACGAAAAAGATGAGTTGACACCACTGAGCGAATATGCAAGTGCTGCTATTTCGCGCGAAAAAGTAAGAGACGAAATTCTTACGGTGGTTGACGAAGCCTGTACAAGTTGTGTAAAAGCGCAATATGTGGTAAGTAACCTTTGTCGTGGTTGTGTGGCGCGTCCTTGTATTATGAATTGTCCGAAAGATGCCGTAAGCATGGTTGACGGACAAGCAAAAATCGATTCCACAAAATGTATAAACTGCGGTATTTGTAAGCAACAATGCCAGTATCACGCCATTATTCATGTCCCCATTCCTTGTGAAGCGTCTTGTCCTGTAGGTGCTATTTCAAAAGACGAAAATGGTGTTGAACGCATTAACGACGAGAAATGTATTTACTGCGGAAAATGCCTGATGGCTTGCCCTTTTGGAAGTATTTTTGAAGTCAGTCAGATCATTGATATCATGATGTCTATTCGGAAAGAAGAACACCTGACTGCTATTTTTGCTCCGTCTATTCATGGTCAGTTTGACCTTACCACCGGACAAATTGAAAATCTGCTGAAAGAAATTGGTTTTAACGAGGTAGTTGAAGTAGCCGATGGCGCACGAAAAACGGTTGAACACGAAAGTGCCGAATTTGTAGAGCGCATGGAAGCCGGACAAGCTTTTATGACCACAAGCTGCTGTCCCAGCTACGTTGAAACCGTTGAAAAACACGTTCCGGGAATGAAACCTTTTGTTTCTGAAACTCCTTCACCGATGATGTACGCTGCTGATATGGCCCGCGAAGAAAATCCGGAAACAAAGGTTGTGTTTATCGGTCCTTGCATCGGGAAACGTAAAGAAGCCAAGCGAAATGATAAAGTTGATTTGGTAATGTCGTTCGAGGAATTGAACGCCATGATTGTTGCCTTAGAAATTGATTTAGGCACTTTGCAGGATAACGATGCGCGAAACAATGTAAAAACACTCGACCGCGGATTTGCTCTTTCGGGTGGTGTTGCCGCTGCAGTTAAAGCCGAACGCCCGGATGTTGATATTAAAGAACTGACAATAAACGGCATTGATAAAAAAGCGCTGGGCTTGCTAAAAGCATATTCGCGTGGCAAAGCTCCGGCAAACTTTATTGAGGTAATGACCTGCGAAGGCGGTTGTATAAACGGCCCTGCTTCGTTAGGCGAACTGGCAGGTAACCGGAAACTGTTTAATTCAAATTTAAAATAAAAAAAGCCGCTTCCCCGAAAAGAAACGGCTATTTATTTTATTCTATAAAAAAGCTAGTATTGAGTCCAAATTGAAAGATCGCAATACTGTTCTGACATGTTTCGACTAGGCTCAACATGACGTCAGTAGAAATTCCAGTATTGTAAACTAATGAACGTTCAGTTGCCCTTCGGCATTGGCATCTGCAAGATTTCGAACACCGGTTGTTCCACCAACTGTCATGCTTAAATCAATTGGTTTATTGGTTTCCCATGCACCACGGGTAAAGTCAGGAATTTCAATTGGCTGCGAGCCGTTGGCAATCGACCATTCGCTAAGCGGCGTAATGCAACTCCACGCAGCTGCATCGTAAACATCCATGTCAACCGGCAAACCGTTGCGTAAACAATCGATAAGGCGCCAATCCATAATAAAATCCATGCCACCGTGGCCGCCAACCTGTTTCGCCATCTCACCTACTCTGCGTACAATTTCCGGTGTATATTTTTCTTCGAGCTCCTTCATTTTAGCTTCATCGGCAACGTTATGACCAAAGGCAATGTGTTGCAATGGCCATTTTTGAGCAAAACATTTTGTTCCGCTAAGCATATGAATCCGTGAATACGGACGTGGAGATGAAATATCGTGTTGAATGAGAATTGTTCGTCCTTTGTTGGTTCGAATCATTTGCATGTCCATATTTCCACGCATTTTCAATCCCACAAACTCTTCGAAAATCGGATTTTCTTTTGCTTTCTCTTCAATTCTTTTTGACAGTGTAAAATCATCTGAAATCATTGCCGTGAGGTAATCCATTTTATCTCCGCGATTGATATTCATTGCCTGGCAAATTGGCCCTAATCCGTGTGTAGGGTAAACATTAGCTTGCCTTGTATTTTCGTGTAAACGCCACAATCCCTGGTAAGCACCATCGGTCATTTTTTCGTCTTGCGGAACGTTAAAATGCCAGTAGTCAAGATCATGTATATAAGCTCCCTCACCATGAATAAGATCGCCAAAAACCCCTTGCCGAACCATATTCAGGGTAAGCAATTCGAAAAAGTCGTAGCAACAGTTTTCGAGAATTACACAGTGCTTTTTGGTACGTTCAGAAGTTTCTACCATTTGCCAGCACTCCTCCATTGTTTTCGCCGCAGAAACTTCCAACGCTGCATGAGCTCCGCCTTCCATAGCAGCCAAACCAACAGGAACATGCCATTCCCAGGGCGTTGCTGTATAAATCAAATCGCAGATTCCGTCTTCAGCCAAGCGTTTAAATTCAGTTTCAGACCCTACATATTCTTTGGCTTTTGGAAGTCCGGCTTCGGCCAGAATCTTTTGCGCACCATCAACGGCACCCTGACGAATATCGCATAATGCAACAATTTCAACGCCATCAATATAAGTCATTCGCTTTACAGCCCCCGATCCGCGATCGCCGATACCAACAAAACCAATTTTTACTTTGTCGAGTTTTGGTGCTGCATAGCCACACATATTAAAATTCATAGCCGGAAGCCGCTCTGCCGATTCCCGAATAAATTTCATTTTCTCTTCTGTTGAAGGAGTGCAAGCGCCCATAAGTGGTGTACTGGCAGCTACACCAGCTCCAACCCCCATGTGTTTCAGAAATGTTCTACGATTTGTACCCATGATTTGATTATTATGATTTATTTTAGATATTATCGAGAATCAGCCTCAAACTTATTAATTTATTTCAAAAGAAACAGCAATAAGTTTCAAATAAATGATTTAAATCATGGACTATTTACTGTCATCGCCCAGTCCGGGAAAACATTTACATCAATATTGAAAACAAGAGTTCCCCAAAAATACATTACCAGTGTTGCAATAATAATTCCGGTGATATTGAGTAAAATACCCGTACGAACCATGTCTTTTACTTCTATACGATTAGTTCCGAATATGATAGCGTTGGGAGGAGTAGCAACCGGCAGCATAAAAGCAAGTGATGCAGCAAGTGTAGCCGGAATCATTAATAATAAAGGATTCATTTTAATAGTAACTGCAAGACCTGATAATATTGGTAAAATCATTTCTGTTGTAGCGGTATTCGAAGTTAACTCCGTTAGAAACGACATCATACTAACATTGGCAAGAGTAAGCACAACAGGATCAACACCGGCTAATCCAGCTAACTGCTCGCCAAACCAGTTCGAAAGACCCGAATCGACAAATCCCTGCGCCAGGGCAAAACCTCCACCAAATAACAATACAATATTCCACGGAATTTTACGAGCCGTTTCCCAATTCATAATACGCTCTCCTTTTTTTGAACTGGACGGAAGAATAAAAAGTAAAATAGCAATAAAAATAGCAACTGTTCCGTCGTTTATGTACGAAGGATCTTTGAAAAGCTGCCCCCATCCGGGAATAACAAATGATTGAATTGCAAAGCCCGACCGAAAAATCCATAACAAGGCCAGAACCACAAAAAGAAATAGTACAACTTTTTCTTCGCGCTTGGCTTTTCCCAACGCAGCATATTCTTTTCTAAAATCATCAAGCTGAATACTCTTCCAGCTTTTCCGCGGTTTGTACATCAGATAAAGCAACAACCAGGCGGCTGCAAAAAGTAAAACAGTTACAGGAAGGGCAAAAATAAACCAATCGGCAAATGATATCTCTTTCATCTCCGGAAATAGAATGTTCACAATCCGTGCAAACGACAAATTTGGAGGAGTACCAACCAATGTAGCGACACCTCCGATTGATGCCGAATAGGCGATTCCCAGAAGTAAGCCAATCGAATACTTTCGTGTAGCTTTCTTCCCCAGAGATTCTTCTAACTTTAGTATTATTGATAAGGCAATAGGCACCATCATCATTGCAGTGGCTGTATTCGACATCCACATCGACAAAAACGCGGTGGCCAGCATAAATCCAAATAAAATCCGACCGGGGCTAATTCCAAATAAAATGAGGATTTTCAAAGCTATGCGCCGATGTAAATTCCATCTTTCCATGGCAAATGCAATGAGAAAACCTCCGATAAACAAGAAGATCAAGTGATTGAAGTACATCGACGAAATGGTTTTCCCATCAACTACTCCCAACAGAGGGAAAAGTGCTACAGGAAGCAAAGCTGTTACAGCGAGCGGAATTGCCTCTGTTATCCACCAAACTGCCATCAACAGTGCTACTGCAAAAGTATAAGTAACTTTGGGGTTACCGGGCTCCAGATCGAAGAAAAGTATAATCACCAATGAAACAAGTGGAGCAAGGATCAATGCAAATTGTTTTCCCTTTTTATTGCTGGCAGGAAGAAGTTCAGGCATGGTTATTCGTTCGTTTTTTCGAAAATAGTAAAAGATTGGGAGTACAAAGAATTTGTGTATAAATAAAATATATTGCACTCCGTCCTCTGCTTGGTTTTAAACGGCTTTTTATATACCTTGAAGTAAAATTAACGCAGATAAAATATGTATACGTATCATGCTAATGTAGACCGGGTAGTTGATGGAGACACCATTGATTTGGTAATTGATCTTGGATTTAAAATTACTACTTTTCAACGCATAAGGCTCAGAGGTATCAACACGCCGGAAACTTACAATGTAAAAAAAGAATCTGAAGAATATAAAAAAGGGATGGCTGCAAAAAACTTTGTTGTCAAGCGTATAGAAGAAAACAGCTTTAAAGTTATTGTTGAAACCGATAAGGATGTGGGAAAATTCGGCCGCTACATTGGTGTGATACGCCTGGCCGACAACACTGTTTCTCTAAACGACGAACTGGTTGAAAAAGGTTTTGCGGTATACGCCAAATACTAATTCCCAGTCAATTTTTCAGATCATCAAAATAAAAATCCTATATGACAAAACAGATTAGACAATTTGGAACAGCACCCGTTTTTTTCACCGCTATTTCAACCATTCTTGGTGCCATCCTTTTCCTCCGTTTCGGATTTGCTGTGGGTACCCTCGGTTTTTGGGGCGTAATCCTCATTATACTTTTGGGGCACTTGGTTACTATTCCAACAGCACTGGCCATTTCAGAAATTGCAACCAACAAACGCGTTGAAGGCGGTGGCGAATATTTTATTATTTCGCGCTCGTTTGGATTGAATATTGGCGCAACAATCGGGATGGCACTTTTCCTTTCGCAGGCAATCAGTGTTGCTTTTTATGTTATTGCCTTTACCGAAGCTTTTGAATATTTCTTCAATTTTATTTTGAATAAGTTTGGCTTTGTATTGCCGCGGCAGGTAATCAGTTTGCCGGTTATGGCCGGCCTGGCTCTAATGATTGTAAAAAAAGGTGCAAATCTGGGCGTGAAAGCTCTTTATATTGTTGTAGGCATTTTATTTGTATCGCTCGTAATGTTTTTTCTTGGACATACAGCACACGCTGCAAATGTTGAATATTCGTTGTCGGACAGTAAGCTGCGTAACCCGCAAAGTTTCTTTTTGGTTTTTGCCATTATATTTCCGGCTTTTACAGGAATGACTGCAGGAGTAGGTTTATCGGGCGACCTAAAAAAGCCTTCCAAATCAATTCCGTTAGGAACTATTCTGGCTACAATTTCGGGGATGATCATCTACTTTTTTATCGTATTTAAACTGGCAGCTTCGGCATCGGTTCAAGACCTGCTGAACAAACAACTGGTTATGGCCGATATTGCTATTGCCGGTGTAATAATTATTCCGCTCGGACTGGCAGCCTCTACCTTTTCATCAGCATTGGGATCGTTTATGGTTGCGCCGCGAACTCTGCAAGCGCTGGCTTTAGATAAGGCACTTCCATCTAAAAGAATAAACAAATGGTTATCGGCGGTAAATCCAAAAGATAACGAGCCCACAAACGCATCAAAAGTAACGGCTGTTATTGCTTTTATTTTTGTAGCACTCGGAAATGTCAATGCAGTTGCAACAGTAATATCAATGTTTTTTATGGTTACTTATGGTTCGCTATGCCTAATCTCATTTTTAAATCACTTTGGTTCGTCCCCCTCCTACCGCCCCACTTTCAGGTCGCGCTGGTATATTTCGCTAGTTGGTTTTCTGGTATCTATTTGGGTGATGTTCAAAATAAATACCGTTTATGCTTTTCTTGCCATTATTATTATGACACTGGTTTACCTCTATATTAACCACTATCACAAATACCGCAGAGGCTTTGCATCGATCTTCGCCAATGCGCTGTTTCAACTGAACCGCGATTTGCAAGTTATGCTTCAGAAAAGACGGGATAAAGTTAGCCATTCGGAATGGAGGCCAAGTGCGATCTGCATTTCCAACAAGGCTGTTCACCAAAACAAAGCTTTTCAGCTATTAAACTGGATATCTTACAAATACGGATTTGGAACCTACCTTCATTTAATAGAAGATTATTATTCAAAAAATTCGGTAGAAGAAGCGGAGAAAAAAATGCACGAAATTATCGAAAGCATAAGTCATATCGATAATTTCGTTTACATCGACACAATTATTTCACCTTCATACACATCGGCAATTTCACAGGCCATACAAATTCCAGGAGTTGCAGGAATGGAAAACAACATGGTAATTTTTGAATACGACAAAGAAAATCCGGAAAAGCTGAAAAAGGTAATCGAAAATTTTTCGCTGGTGAATAGTGGGCGTTTTGATATTTGTATTCTAGCCTGCTCGGAGAAACCGATGAACATGAGAAACGGCATTCATATTTGGATTAACTCGCTGGATACAGAAAATGCAAACCTGATGATTCTACTCAGCTTCATCATTCTTGGCCATCCTGATTTGAAGAAAACGGAGATCAAAATATTTGCTTTATCTACCGAAGAAGAATTGCCATCGATGCGATCGGAGTTGAAGAATCTGGTAATTTTAGGCCGTTTGCCGATAAATGAGAAGAACGTAAAAGTAATTATTCAACCTGACGGCGTTTCTCAAAAAGAGATCATTTCTGAGAAATCGGATAAAGCCGGGCTTACGTTAATCGGCTTACGCGAAGAATTGATTAAACATGAAAAAGAAAACCTGTTTAATGGCTATGATAACCTGGGAACAACACTTTTTGTGCACTCGAGAAATCAAAAAGCCATTAATTAATTTGTAAATTCAACACGTCAGTGCGAGAATAGATGAAAAAACTTAATGAATTTCTCACCCATCATGTTGGGCTCAATACTGAAACATTGAGCAAGGTGCTGGTGACGATTGTTATTATCACTTTTCTGTCACTGCTTCGAATTCTGATCCTCCGCCTGGTATGGCGTAATACGGAAAATGTAAAAGCCCGTTACCAGTGGAAAAGAAGCTTATCTTTTGTTTTTCCGACCTTGGGGATTTTGCTAATTGGAGCCGTTTGGGTGAAAGCTTTTGAGGAGTTTGGAACATTTCTGGGACTATTTACTGCCGGTATTGCAATTGCGTTAAAAGATCCTTTGACAAATATTGCTGGCTGGCTTTTCATTATCTTCCGGAAGCCATTTGTTGTTGGCGATCGCGTGCAGGTAGGACCACACACGGGCGATATTATTGATATCCGTCCATTTCAGTTTACCATGCTCGAAATTGGGAACTGGGTTGAAGCAGACCAAAGTACCGGAAGAATTATTCATCTGCCCAACGGAAAAGTGTTTTTAGAACCGCAGGCCAACTACAGCTCCGGTTTTGAATACATTTGGAACGAAGTGCAGGTAAATATTACGTTCGAAAGTAACTGGGAAAAAGCACAGTCTATTCTCGAACAAATTATAAAAGGACTGGCCGAAGATGTTCCGGTAAAAGCACAAAAAGAAATACACGAAGCCAGTAAAAACTATATGATTTATTATAAACACCTGACTCCGATTATATACACTTCAGTAAAAGAATTTGGGGTACGATTGACTGTACGCTACCTCTGCAATCCCCGGACACGAAGAGGTACTGAAAACCAGCTTTGGAAACAGGTGCTAAAATCGTTTAAGGCCGAAAACGATATTCAATTTGCCTACCCAACAACGCGTTTTTATACAGCCGGTGAACCTTCGGGCTCTTAAAACTTAGTTTAATTTTATCCGATTCAAATGTAATCCATCGCTTTGTACTGATCGCGCATATTTTACCGCCGGTTTGCCGAATATTAAAACCCCGGCAATTACATGATCATCCGAAATTCCTGCTTCAGCTTTCAACTCCGGAATAATATCCCGCAAAATCCATTTTATAAAACCATTCCACAATGTACCGATACCCTTACTGTTTGCTAGCAACTCGAAATAACTTAGCGCGATAGTGCCGTCAGTTTCTGGAGTGGCAATAGTATTTGGAGCTGACGCAATAAGCAAATGTGGTGCGTTACGAAACAGTACATCAACCTGTTTACTGTACCACAAACGCTGAAAGTCATTCATGAATGCCATTCGTTCGGGCAGTTTTCCCTCTTCGAAAACACGTTTTATTGCAGCGTAGGTCTTTTCTCTTAATTTCGCAAGCTGTTTCTGGTCGTCGATTACCGAAAATAAAACTGCATTTTTATTGTGCCCTGTTGGCGCGTAAGCCGCAGTAGCAAGCAACTCGTGGATTACTTCTTGATTCAGTTCCTCGGGTTTAAAACGCCGTATAGACCGACGAGTTTTTACAAGTTTCGACAAAGCTTCTGGCTCAACAACATTTTTTTCTGCCGCAATGCTGTCTGCCGGATCTTTCCCCCAGATCGACAAAGCACCGGTAGGACAAATCGCCAAACAATGCTGGCATTTTATACACTGTTCTTCTTTGCCTTCTTTTATTTCGGGGAATTCGCTCTTAGGATTAATAACCAATGTTGGGCAGTCGGCAGCACACAAACCACATTGGGTGCATTTCGCCTTATCAATTTTAAAGTCGATCATTTTCGGTTTTTGCTGCAAAGATAGAGCTTGCTCCGATTTTTGGGCATTTTAATATTACAGTTCAGGTTAAAAACAAAAAACAGGTAACGTTTGGAAAAATCGCCAGCCATTACCTGTTCTTCAATCTTTTATATTTATAAAATAGTTTCTGATCAATATTTCCATTTGTTAGCAAGTGCCACCAGCGACAACATTACCGGAACTTCAACCAAAACACCTACAACTGTTACCATCGCTGCCGGCGATTGCAAGCCAAACAAAGCAATTGCAACGGCTACTGCCAACTCAAAAAAATTACTGGCTCCAATCATTGCCGCCGGCGAACAAATAGCATGCGGAAGCTTCAATTTCCGACCTCCGAACCACGCTATAAAAAAGATAAAGTAAGTTTGAATAACCAATGGAATTGCAACGAGAATAATGATTAGCGGATTCCCGACAATAATATTCCCTTGAAAAGCAAACAGCAAAACCAGAGTAAGCAATAAGGCAATTATGGAAACCGGTTTAAAACGAGACAGAAATTCATTTCTAAACCACTCTTCTCCCCGCCTTCTGATTAACATTTTGTGGGTGATATAACCCGCTAAAAGCGGAACAACCACAAAAACCACAATACTTGCAACCAAAGTATCATAAGGAATTGTAATGTTGGTTATGCCTAACAATAAGCCAACAATAGGGATAAAAGCCACCAAAATAATCAGGTCGTTTACCGAAACCTGCACCAGCGTATAATTCGGGTCGCCATCTGTTAAATAACTCCAAACAAAAACCATTGCCGTGCAAGGAGCTGCACCTAAGAAAATTGCTCCGGCAATATATTCGCCAGCCTGTTCGGGTGAAATAAAAGCAGAGTAAATTTTCGAGAAAAATATCCAGGCGAAAAAAGCCATTGTAAATGGTTTTATCAGCCAGTTTACGACCAAGGTAAGTACTAATCCTTTTGGACGTTTCCCGACATTTTTAATACTCGAAAAATCTACCTGAAGCATCATCGGGTAAATCATCATCCAAATTAAAATAGCAACAGGGATGTTAACCTTGTAGATTTCAAGCTTACTCAAAGCCAAAATATTGTCGCCTGCAAAATGGCCGATTGCAATACCTACCGCAATACAAATTGCCACCCACAGGCTGAGGTATTTTTCAAAAAATCCGATTTGTTTTTTGGTATTACCCATTTCTTTTGGCTTTAATAGTTATACAAAAGCAAAACTTCATAGCTGAGGTTTAATCTCTTCCTGGTATAGTTTGTAAAACCGGGCTTTAATCTCATCGCGTACGCGAATAAACTCGCTCCAGATAAATTCATCTGTTCCTGTAGCATGCGAAGGATCGTCGAAACCAATGTGCAGGCGATGTTTCACATTTCCGAAAAAGGCCGGACAATTTTCGTTTGCTCCACCACAAACTGTTATTACATAATCCCATTCGTCGTTGAGGAATTTTGTAACCGAGTCGGAAGTATGACCACTGATATCAATACCAATTTCAGCCATTGCTTTAACTGCCTTCGAATTAAGTTTACCGGAAGCTTCAGTTCCTCCAGATTCTACCTGAATACGCTCGTCAAACGACTGCAAAAAACCATGCGCCATCTGGCTGCGGCAACTGTTGCCCGTGCAAAGAATAAGTACTTTCATTTTAGTGTTTCTATAGTTTTGATATTATTTGCGACTTTAATTCGTCTTCAGAAATAAATCCGTATTTCCGAAAAACTTCGCTTCCTTTTTTATCCAGAATAATGTGTGTTGGCACCGCCGATATACCAAAGTATTTCATTAGCTCCTGGCTGTCGGAGTTCATAATCTGAATCACCTGGACATTTGTTTTGGCACCATCCCAGCTCTTCACGGCCTTCAACACAGGTTCCATTTGTTTGCAGATGGTACATCCCTGCGATTTAAATTCCAGCAGGGTAAGATCAAAATCCCCGTTATTTTCGATATAATTAAAATGTTGCTGAATGTATTTGGCGGACTCAAATTGGGTTTCTTCCGAGACATTTTCCTGCATCTGGTGGCTGATATAGTTGTATATTGAATCTTTATTGAAAACCGCCACAAGCAAACCAACAACAAACACAATCATTATAATTAGAAATCCATATTTCTTCAGCATTTATTTCGATTTTATTTTACCATATAATCCCATTAATTTGGAATTCAAAATACCTTTAATTTCTGCTTCGTTTTCGCCAATTGGTTTTACAGGAATTAAATCCATTACTTCTTCCGGCGATAAGCCCGATTTGTAATACAATTTCAACGCTTTTTTCAAGCTCGATGAAACCGTCTTTTGTGCTTCCTCGGCTGATAAGCCGGTTTCTTTTGCAATATTCTCCATCGCTTCCCACTGAAACCAGAAATAGGTAGGCAACATGGCCGAAACAATGGCGTAACTTTCAAGTTTGGATTCTTCTGTTTCAAAAGTTTTACCCAACTTTTTCAGCAGTTTTAATAATTGCTTCTTCTCCTTTTTCTGAAAGTCCGGTGCAAAAGCTACAGGATTGTATCCTTCGTTAATAAATGAAGTTGCGTTCGGAATCATTCGCACCAACTTTGGGATCTGCAACACCGCCGCCATTTTTTCCAGTGTAATTTTAGGCGATAATGAAATTACAATTGTGTTCTCAGTAACCACATCTTTAATCGCCTGCAAAGTATTCATTACAACCGGTGGATGAACAGCAATAAAAACAATATCCTGTTTAGCAACTTCAGTAATAGAATCGGCAGCTACAACTTCAGGATAATCAGTTTGCAACAACTTTAAAACCTCGTTATTTGGCTCAAATACACTTATGCTTTTAGGTAACGCTTTTTTGTTGGAAAAGCCCTGAAGAAAAATCCGTGTGATTCTTCCCCCGCCGATGAATCCAATTGATTTAAATTCCATTGTTCTAATTTTTAGTTGGTTAATAAAATCGGTTTTATAAAATCAGGTTAAATAAATAGCCCAGCAGAATAATGAATACAGTGATTGTTCCGAAGAAAATACCGATAAGCTTCCAGGTCATTACTTTTTTAAGAAGCGTAGCTTCCGGCAATGATAATCCCACTACAGCCATCATAAAAGCAATGGCAGTACCCAGCGGAACTCCTTTTGCCACAAATACCTGTATTACCGGAACAATCCCGGCAGCGTTGGCATACATGGGCACAGCGAGTATTACTGCCAGAGGAACAGCATACCATTTATCGGCAGACAGGTAACCCGTAAAAAAGTTCTCGGGCACAAAACCGTGCATCGCTGCGCCAATGGCGATTCCAATTAGCACATACAAAAGCACTTTTCGCACGATGTTCCAACCTTCCTGAATAATACCCGGCAAGCGATCGACAAACGATGTTTTTTCTGCCTCCCACTGCTGACTGGTTTGCACCGAGTTGGCCTGAATTTGCTTCACCCAATCGCTGAGGTAGCGATCAAGCTTAAATTTTCCGAGCAGAAATCCACCAAAAGCTCCGAGTAAAATACCACTTCCTGCATAAATAAGTGTGGCTTTTATTCCGAATAAGCCCAAAAACATAGCTACAGCAACTTCGTTTACCAATGGTGATGTAATTAAAAAAGCAAATGTCACTCCGAGAGGAATTCCGCCATTCACAAAACCGATAAACAAAGGAATTGATGAGCATGAACAAAAGGGCGTAACCGAACCAAAAAACGAGGCGAACAAATATTGCAGGCCATACATTTTTTTAGTGGTGAGGTAAACACGCAATCGTTCTACAGGAAAATAGGCATTTACCACGCCCATTAACGAACTGATTAAAAACAATAGAATCAGTATCTTTAGCGTATCATAAATAAAAAAATGCAGTGATTCGGCAAGATGAGTGTCCGGTGCCAACGCCAACAACTCATAAACAAAAAAATCGGCTATCGGTACTAAAAAATAATACAGCAGCAACAAGGCAGGAAGCACAAGTGCAACAGAAGCAACCAGCTTTATTCGTTTGCTTTGTCTGGAGGATTCGGGAGCCTGAATTGCACGTATTTTCGCAAATGACATAGTCGGAAAATTTTAGAAATAAACAGTAATGACGTAGTAAACGCCAACTATGATGAATAATACAGAGATGAATCTGCGAAACCAGATTTCGAATGTTTTGAGTTTGTTGTACACCGTTCCTACCCCCGAAACAGTGTAGGCAATTAACCATGCAAAAATGATAACCGGAATGCCGGTAGCAACAGCAAAAACTACCGGGAGATATAAGCCCGAAGCACTACTAATACTTATCGGAATCAGCATCCCAAAATAGAGTACTCCGCTGTAAGGGCAAAATGCCAATGCAAACAATACCCCAAGCAACAGAACGTCCCAATAGTTTTTTGTGCCATTTTCTTCAAAACGACGGGTAAAACGGCTAACTCCGGGAAAATTAATTTTAAATGCGCCCAGCATAAACAAGCCAATGATAATTAATGCAGGCCCGATAATCTTTTTGCCATAACGCTGAAATATTCCGGACACTGCAAATTGATCGGCTCCCAGAAAAATGATTAATGCCAACAAAGTATAAGCAAGTGCTCTGCCCAAAGTGTACACCAAACCGTTGTAAAAAACACGATTCCGGTTTTCAATGTCTCTTCCAATAAAACCAATGGCTGTAATGTTAGTTGCTAACGGACAAGGGCTGATGGCTGTCATCAATCCCAAGATTAACGCCGTAAGTGCCGGCAGAGAACTATTTTCGAGCAGTCCGCTTAAAATTCCTTCCATGCTATAACAATGGTTTTATCTTCTTTTCGATGATCTCTTTGAATTTTTCTGGATTGGTGCGCGCATACATAAAACCTTCGTTGGTGAGGTTAATCTTCTTGTCGCCTTTTACAACAATCAGTGACTGACTGTTTACACCAAGCTCTTTTCCTTTGGCTTCGCCTTTGGGTTCGTCGAGATTATAAGCAGCAAAACTAACATCGTCACCAAACAGTTCTTTTACATCTGCTTTCGCTTCAGATTCCACCGTACGACAGGTAACGCAACGGGTATTGGTATGAAAATAATATACGCCAACTTTGGCTTCTTTCTCTTTTTGTACCTTTTCGCCCGACTGAGCCATTACATTTACACTCGCTAACAGCGAAAAAACTACGGTGAATAATAATGTGGCTTTGATTTTGGTTTTCATTGTTATTGGTTTTAATTACTGGTTAATATGTTCTTCAACTCTTTACTGTTTGGTAAACGGCCGCTAAGTACAACTTTGCCGTTAATTACCAAAGCGGGTGTTTGCATTACCCCAAACTGCATTATTTCCATAATGTCTTCCACTTTGCTAACATCGGCCTGTAGACTTAATTCAGAAACTGAATCGTTAACAGCTTTTTCCAGCGCTTTGCATTTCGGACAACCGGTGCCTAACACGCGTATGTCCATTTTACTCGGTTTTAAATCTTTATAGTCCATTTTTTCTTGTTCGGTGTTCGCAAAATAACGAACGATTTATTTAAAATTTTTTATTTGTTCAATTTTAAGAACTCACCAAATAATTGTTGAGCTTCCTGCCAGTTTGCCTTATTTACACAGTATTTAATCCGCGGAGCTTCTATTTCTCCCTGGATCAAACCGGCATCCTTCAATTCTTTTAAATGCTGAGATAATGTAGATTTTGCAATCGGCAATTCGTCACTTAAATCGCCGCTATAACAACACGATTGCTGACCTAACAATTCCAACACATAAACACGCACCGGATGCCCCAATGCTTTGGCATAGCGTGCTAACCGTTCTTGTTTTTCCGTGAATACTTTTCCACTCATAATAATCATTATTCGTTGTTCGCAAAAATACGAACAAGTTTAAAATTTCAAAAGTATTCCGAATGATTTTATTTAAAATCAACGTTAAGTCTTCAAAATAACATTTTATATCGCGTGCGATATATTTGATTTTTATTACATTTGTATCGTGCACGATATAACAAAATTACTCGCAGCAAACTGATAAGGTATCTCATAGGAATTTGGAATTATTTTATACGCATTATGATGCGGAGAACCTGACTGCCGTCAGGCAAGTTAAAACCAAATGAGATCCCTCGGCTTACGCTCGGGATCAGTTCGGCTAAATGATTTTGCATACAAAATCATAGTCTCACTGATTTAAACAGACATAAAAACAATTAAACAATGGAAAACAATTTTTATCAATTCTCAGCCAAAAGCATTGCCGGAAAAGAAATAGCAATGAAAGACTACGAAGGCAAAACAATTGTAGTTGTAAACACTGCCAGTAAATGTGGTTTTACGCCGCAATACGCAGGTTTGGAAAAACTATATGAAACCTATAAGGACAAAGGCCTTGTTATACTTGGATTTCCGTGCAACCAATTTGGAAGCCAGGAGCCCGGCGACGAAAAATCAATTCAAGAAGGATGTTTGGTGAACTACGGAGTATCTTTTCAGATGTTTTCGAAAGTAGATGTAAACGGGGCAAACACCCACCCTATTTTTAATTACCTGAAAAGCGAACTCGGTGGCATTTTGGGAAGCCGTATTAAATGGAACTTTACAAAATTTGTAATCGACTCTACTGGTAAACCAGTAAAAAGGTTTGCGCCGAATGTAAAACCGGAGAAAATGGAGCCCTTTCTAAAAGAGCTTTTAAATTAAACGAATCAACCGTTCCTTTCTGCTTTTGCAGAGAGGAATGGTTTAATATTTCTGATATGGAGTACGAACAACTAAAACTCAGTAACCAGGTTTGTTTTCCTATTTATGCGGCTTCGCGGCTAATTACACGAGCCTATCAACCACTGCTGGAAAAGCTTGGATTAACCTATCCGCAATACCTGGTTTTAATGATATTATGGGAAAAAGATCATGTTTCGGTAAATGAAATAACCAACAAACTGATATTGAACACCAACACTGTTACGCCACTTCTCAAAAGAATGGAAAAACAGAAATTGATCACCCGACAACGGTCTGAAGCTGACGAAAGAAAAATTATAGTTTCGCTAACAGAAAAAGGTCATAAATTGCGTGATGCAGCAGCAGAAATTCCCGAACGCCTGGTTGAGAAACTTGATGTCGGAGAATTAAGCATCGAAGAAATTATAGACCTCCGCGACAAACTAAATCGTTTAATTGAATCAATAAAGAGCTAAAGCAATCTACACATTAACAGCTTGTGCAGAATCAAAGTATTTTTGAAACATTGCAAAACGTTGTGATTTCGACTGCTTTCTTTTCTCGCGAACAAACTTAAAATGAAGCGGAGAAAATTGTTCCAGCTCAGCTAAATATTCCTCAGTATACCAGGTATTATTTAACCCAACAGATTCAATAATCATCATTTCTATACTTCGGTTCATCAAATCGATAAACTGATCGTTCTGCGTATTTTCAAAACACTTCATTTCCTCCAGTGCCGTACGTCCGAAGTTGATTGCCCGATTTACAAAACTGCCCAGATTTTCTTCGGGCAAACACGAAAATATGGTACGGGTGAGAGCCAAAGAATCTTCTTTTACATCCTGAATATCATCAAGCAACTGCAAATAAACACCGTAGCCAAATAAAGCCTGCTCCTGTTCACGCGTTAATTTTCCGGCAACCAGGTAACCATCGGCTAAAACGGAAGCACCTCCTTTTTCAAAGCATATTCGCGAAATAGCTTCGTCCGACAAACCATTTTCAGCATTCATACTTAAACTATCGGTTTGGCCTTTTTGAATGGCATACAAACTCTCGAATACTTCGGGATAGGATTCACGTGGAAATTCCTCTTCAAACATTTCGACCAACTTAAAAAGTTGTTCCTCAGTGAAAGACACCGGAGTTACCTCTTCGCCGTGCAAACGCCGGTTAAAACGTCGCGAGAAAATCTCTTTTTCGGCACTCGAAATTTCAGGATCGTCCAGAAAATTATCGCTGTAGGGATAGATCATTGAATATGCAAATACCGACGGAGTTATGCGAACCGGAACATTCAACATTAGTTGAATACCATTCATAATCCAAACATTCCGCATTCCCTGGTAAATATCTTCGGGCTTTAATTCCGGACCAAATGCTCGTGCTTTATAAAAGAAATCTTTCGAAACATCCTTGAATTCGTCGGATAGAATAACTTTTAAATGGTCTTGCTCGAAATCAAAAACAGTTTCCAAAAAAGATTTAAACATTGGAAAAAATGAAGTTCCGGGATCGTTTTTTAAACGCTGAATACTCTTTCTGTTTTGCAAGCTTTTTATCTTTTCCTGAAATAATTCGTAATTATTTTCCCGTTCATTCTTTTCTTCTTTGCTGTATATTTTGTTGAATTTCGGGAAGTGATCGGGACTGTTATCCCAAATATCTCTAAAATGTGTAATAAATTCTTGTACTGGAAGCATTGTTTAAGTTTTATCCGAAAATAAGGCAAAAACTCAATACTCCTTTAGTTTTTTAGATAAGCAACACTTTTTTCGGGGTTAATACAACTATTTGCATGATAAGTTGAATATCGGATACAAAAAAACGCATTTGACTATTCAAATGCGTTTTCCCTTGTTTTATTCTGGTATTTACCGAAATATCTAAGCAATGTTAGTGTAAACCGCCTGAACGTCGTCGTCCTCTTCCATTTTATCCAACATCTTCTCAATTTCTTCCATTTGCTCTTCACTAAAATCAACCGGAGTCGTTGGAATTCGTTTCAATTCAGCTTTTGTTGGCTCAATATTTAGCTTTTCGAAAGCAGATGCCAACTCGCCAAAACTGGTATAATCCGCGTAGGCATAATGTTTACCTTCGTTTTCTTCAATTTCTTCAAGTCCGGCATCAATCAACTCAAGCTCCATTTCCTCAAGCTCCATACCTTCCGGCAGGTCGAACTCGAAAACTGCCTTACGCGAAAACATAAATTCCAGCGATCCGTTAGGAACCTGTCCTCCTCCGGCTTTATTAAAGTAGCTTTTTACGTTTGCAACTGTTCTGGTTGTATTATCTGTAGCACATTCTACAAACACCAAAACACCATGCGGGCCTTTTCCTTCGTAAAAAACCTCTACATAATCGGTTGCATCTTTCCCTGAAGCACGTTTAATTGCCGCATCAATGTTGGCTTTCGGCATATTTTCGTGCTTCGCGTTCAGAATAGCCGTCCGCAAAGCCGGGTTCATATCCGGATCAGGACCACCTTCTTTTGCTGCAATGGTTATTTTCTTTGCGAGTTTTGGAAAAATCCTCGACATTTTATCCCAGCGTTTCTCCTTCGCTGCACGACGGTATTCAAATGCTCTTCCCATGAAAAATGATTGTTTTGAAATATGCTGCGAAAATAAAAACAGTATGCCTAATAACCAAAACTGTATTTACTAAAAAACAGCATTTTATTTATTTGGGTAAAATAAACAGATGTTTCTTTGAGTTTTACCCGATTTTCTCAGGCTTACACACCTTATCTTTCTTATTAACTTTAGCCCCGCACTTTTTACAACTATACTTTGGGGACTCTTTATCTTCGAAATCCTTTTTTTTACACGCTTTTTTACTCATCTCCAACTTTCCTGTTCACGATGTACTACAACAACGTTAACCGGATAATTGTTTTGAAGGTATTCGCTCAATTTTTCGGCAGAATAAACAGAACGATGCTGCCCGCCGGTACAGCCAAAACTCACCGTTAAATGAGTAAATCCGCGCTCGAGGTACACTTTAACTGATTGCTCAACCAATTGAATTGCTGATTTAAGAAACAAGCCCATTTCCGATTTCTTTTCCAGAAATTCCTGAACAGCAAGATCTTTTCCACTCAATTTTTTGTACTCATCGTAACGGCCAGGATTGTTAATCGCACGACAGTCGAAAACATAACCACCACCGTTTCCTGACGGATCGTCGGGAATACCTTTTTTATAGGAAAAGCTCATAATCCGAACGGTTAAATCTGACTGCGATTTTCCAATTTCCTTCAATACTTCAGATTCCGTAAGCCGTTTTAATACCGCTTTTAACTCGGGCAATTCTACCGGTAAATTCAGGTCGCTTAATAAATGCTCCAGATTTTTTAATGCAAAAGGAATACTTTTCAAAAAGTGCTCTTTCTTCTCGTAAAAACCACGGAAACCATAAGCTCCCATTGCCTGCATTATCCGAATTAAAACAAAGCCTTTAAAATACGACGCAAATTTTTCCTCGTCAACCTTCATGTATTTTTTGAGCTCGCTGATGTAAAAATCATAGAGTTGTTGACGCACACTTTCAGGAATGTCTGCTTTACCATCGAACAACAGCGAGGCCAGATCGTATTGAAGAGCTCCCCGCCTTCCTCCCTGGTAATCGATAAAATAAGCTTCGTCGTCTTTTAACATTACATTGCGCGACTGAAAATCACGATAAAGAAAATAGTTTGAGCTGGCGCTCAGCAAATAATTGCTAAACAACTGAAAATCGTCTTCCAGTGCCTGTTCATCAAACGAAATCTTTGCCAGTTTCAGAAAATAATATTTGAAGTAATTCAAATCCCACATCATCGATTGCTTATCAAAAGCTTCACGCGGATAGCAAACCGAAAAATCAATTTCTTTTCCTGCTACAATCTGGATTTTTGGTAGAGCTTTCAGTACTTTTTTATACTGTCCAACAATGTTTTCGGAGAAACCTTCTTCTTCACGCGTTTTCGATAAAAAGGCAAAAAGCGTAGTATTTCCAAGGTCTTCCAAAAGATATTTCTTTAAATCGGAACTTACCGCATAAATCTTCGGCACCTTAATTCCTTTATGGTAAAAGTGATTTGAAAACGACAAAAAAGCAGTATTTTCTTTTACATCGTTATTCAACGCCCCAATTACGGTGCGGTTTTTATTGCCTAAACGACAATATTCGCGGTATGAACCTGACTGAGGCAACATTTCAAAAGTGTCTACAGTTTCGTTAAACTGGTGCTCGAAAAGCTCTAGTATTTCGTTTTTTTCTGAAGTATTCAAAGGATACTGTTTTAAATTTTAAACTACTTTTATCGTCGTAACAATCTATTATGACCAAACTAAAAGTCAAAAGTATCTATTTTTTGAAACTACTAAGAAATTTCTTTGTGCTCGTTGGCATGTTTTTCACCATTTGCGTGTTGATAGCTTTTACATCAGCGCCATACTGGGGCTACCACTGGCTCGGTACAAGCAAATCTGAATTAACCAGAAAACCAGAGTATATTATTTTACTGGGTGGCGGCGGAATGCCCAGCCAATCGAACCTGATGCGCAGTTGGTACACAGCCCAGGCATCAAATAATTTTACGCATGCAAAAGTTATAATTGCCATGCCCGGCGACATTACTGATAGTATAAGTACTCCACAAAGGATGAAAGAAGAGCTCGTTCTTCGTGGTATTAATGCCTCTAATATTCTTTTTGAAAATGAAGGAACGAACACACGTTCTCAAGCGCTGAACTGCGAACGTATGGTTCGTTTTAATACTTCTCTATTGCTTGTTACATCACCCGAACATATGCGGCGCGCTGTACTTTGCTTCAAAAAGGCAGGTTTTGAAAAAGTTAATGCGCTGCCTGCTTTTGAAAACGCTGCTGAAGCCGATTTCAGTTTTACTGACGATGAATTGGGTGGAAACAAAGTTTTGGTACCCGATGTCGGTAAAAATATAAACATGCGCTACCAGTTGTGGAATCACCTAAAATACGAAATACTTATTGTAAGAGAAGTATTTGCACTTACTTATTACAAATTAAGAGGCTGGATATAAAAAAGGCTTCACCCGAAAATAAAGCCTTTATACTTTTTCTTATTTATTCTGTCAAAGTTCTACAATCAGAACCGTTGGTTTTTCGTCTCTAATTATGTCGACAGAAACACGTGTACCAGCTTCAAGCGTTTGCAAACGTGCCATATAGTCATATATATTCTTAACAGGTTTCCCCTCAATTGCAGTAATAATATCACCTTTTTCCATCCCTGCCCTATAGGCTGGCTTATCCTTGGTCACACCGTCAATTCGCATTCCGCGTTTTTCAAGACCTGCGTAATCAGGCATAATTCCGAATGTTACTTTAAAACGGCCCCCACGACTACGTTGAAATTTACTTCCGGCTTCCTGAAAAGTCAACTTTTCATCGCGATTTGCAACCTCTTCAATAACCTTCGCTGTATATTCAATAACTTTCTGTTCTCCTTCGTAATTGATAAACTCAGCATCATCTTGCGGCGTGTGATAATCAGGATGTGCACCTGTAGAAATAAAGAAAACCGGAACATCTTGCAAATAGAAAGAAGCGTGGTCTGAAGGGCCAATTCCCTCTCCTGAAAACGCCAGTTCAAAATCGGTGTTCAAGTCTGTTAATATTTGCTCCGTCTCTTTTGATGTTTTTGTACCGCCAACACTCAATGCATTGGTAGCGGTATCCAAACGGCCAACCATATCGAAATTAAACATGGCAACAATACTGTCTATCCCAACCGGAGAATTTTTTGTAAATGCTTTCGAACCAACCAAGCCCATTTCTTCGGCTCCAAAAGTTACAAAAATGATGCTTCGTCTATTCAACTTGCTATGTGCCATTTTCTCCGCCAGCTGAATAACAGCGGCAACTCCTGATGCATTATCATCTGCGCCATTATGAATAGCAATTGTATCCACCGCTCTTGAGCCAGAGCCCGGGCCCCCCATTCCTAGATGATCGAAATGACCACCTATTACGACATATTCATTTTTCAGGTTTTCATCATTCCCGGGCAATAAACCAACTACATTCTCTGTAGTTACTTCCTTTAGCTCAACATTTACAACAACTTTTACCGTTGCATTTGTGGCTTTATTTATTCCACTATTAGCTTCTTTCATTTTAGCTTCCAGCGAAGAAATGGTTTCTCCGGTGCCGTTTAAAATTTCGTTGGCAACCGCCCTTGTAACCTGAATTACAGGAATTGAAAAACGACTTGCATTCTTGTCAAAAAACAAAGAGCTGAGCTTATCTTCTTCACTAAAATTTGGTCCGGCAACAAGAATTAATCCGGCAGCATTTTTATCGGATGCAGTTAATCCTTTTGCGCGTTCGGTTGAATATTGTAAGTAAGGACTGTTGGGATTATCGAGATCAGGGTCACCCTGAAGTGCCATTATCCACTTTCCAGAAACATCTGCTCCTGCAAAATCATTCCATTTCAAAGTATCCTGATCAACCTCAAGACCGTAACCCGTGAATACAACACCCGCCTCAACTTCGGTATTGGCTGAAAAAGCATAAGGCTGAAAATCAGTTTCAACCGTATAAGAATTCGTTCCAACTTCGAGTGTATTTTCGTCGCCAAGCTCAGCTTCTGCAACAAGATTAAAATACTGGTATCCGTTATCGTAAAGCAACTGTAAACCAGCAGCTTCAAATTTTGAACGAATATATTCGGCAGCAAGTTTATCTCCTACGTCTCCTGATTTCCGTCCTTTCAACGAATCGGATGCCAGGTATTCAATATTATCTTTTATGTCGGCCACCGTAACCTCAGGGTTATACTTTGGGCTACAGGCAGCAAAAACAGCAATAAACAACACAAACAATATTAACTTCATATCTTAAATTATTTTCAAATAAAACAATTCGAATACACAATGGTTTTAACACCAAAATGCTTTTTTCAAATCGATGTAAGCATGATGTAATATTAATCATAATTGACCATTATAAAAAAGGAGATGTGTATATTTACGACTTTTAAAATTTTGACAATTTGATATCTTTTGGAACAACATACTGGCCGATAATTTTACTTGCTATATTAATTGCTGCTGTTGGAGTTTCCTTGCTGTTGTATTTCAGAAATAAATCGAACAGTGAACTCACAAAACTCCAATTGCGCGTATTGATGACACTCAGGTTCTTGTCGTTTTTTTTCATCGCATTTTTACTTTTAACGCCTTTTCTTCGGAACCTGAAAAGGATTGTTCAGAATCCGGTAATCATTACAGCATGGGACAATTCTGTGTCGATGGTTGCCGCCGAAGATTCAGCTTTAGCAGCTCAATATATTGCCAATATCCGGCAAGAAACAGATGATGAGCTTTCCGGTGACTTTGAGGTAGTTGACTATAGTTTCGGAGATAAAACAGAACAAATTGATGCATTAAATTTCGCCGATAAAACATCGGACTACAGTCAGTTAATCAGTACAATAAGCAATAACCATTTTAACCAAAACATTGGAGCGCTGATTATTGCCGGAGACGGAATTTACAACCAGGGACGAAATCCTGTAAATATGCTCGGTGATGTAAGTTTTCCGATTTATACAATTGGTTTTGGAGATACAACTGTTGTTGCCGATTCCAGAGTTCAAAACGTAAGAGCCAACCGCACTGCCTTTGCCGGAAACAAATTTCCGATAGAAGTGGAAGCTCATTTTTCGAAAGTAAACAAGCAACCTTTAAAGCTCACAGTTTTACATAACAACACAGAACTTGAAAGCGTGGTAATTACACCGCCCAACGATAACTTTTTTACGACAAGAGAATTTATCCTCGAAGCAGAAAATCCTGGCCTTCAGCATTATTCTGCACGGATAGAGACCGTTAAAAACGAACGAAACACAACAAACAATACCTATAATTTTGTCGTTAACATACTCGAAAACAAACAAAAAATCCTAATTCTTTCGGACGGCTGGCACCCGGATATCGGTGCAATAAAAAATACGCTCGAACAGCAAAAAAGCTACGATGTTTCGGTTTTCACAGAAGAACCGTATCCCGAAGATATTGAGGACTTCAATTTGATTGTTCTCAACCAACTGCCAACTGCAGGAAAATCGCTCTCCAAGATTATTGAAAAAGCAAATATCTCGCGGCTTCCGTTGTTGTTTATTGTTGGTAGCAAAACCTTTATTCCACAGTTTAATATTCTGGCGCAGGGAGCAGAAATAAATCCGCTCGCAGGTTCAGGCGAAGAGGCACAGCCTACCGTTAATCCGGCCTACGCAACATTCAAACTTTCGGATAATTTTAAGGAGCTGCTGCCTAAATTTCCGCCACTGCAAGTCAACTTTGCCGATTATGAGCTTGACGATGGTTTTACTCCGCTGTTCTACCAAAAACTAAAAAACATTGAAACCGGCAAACCGCTGATGGCTACAGGAAAAATTGAGGGACGCAAAATTGGTTTTGTATTTGGCGAAGGTTTATGGCGATGGAGATTATTTGATTACTATCAAAACCAGAGCCACGACCGCTTCTACGAGCTGATTAACCAGTTAACTCAGTACCTTGTTTTGCGCGAAAACGAAGACAATTTCATTATTGAATACGAACCTATTTACGCTGAAAATAACGATGTAATTCTGAACGCAGAAGTGTACGACGACGCTTTTGAACGCGTTACCAGCGGCGAGGTGAATATTGTAATGCAAAATTCGGCTAACGAGGAATTTGATTTCACCTTCGATAAACAGGGAGAAAATTACTACCTGAATGCGGGACATTTACCTGTAGGCGATTATACCTTTCAGGCTGAAGTGGTATTAGGAAACGAAACCTACAACGAAAACGGAAGTTTTACAATAGTGCCGGTAAGTCTCGAAAGATTGGTGACACGTGCTAACCACAACACATTATATCAGTTAGCCTCGTTAAGTGGTGGAAAATTTTACCTGCCCGGTCAAACGAACCAACTCATTGAAGAACTAAAAACAGGAAGCAAGCCAAAAACCACAAGCTATTATCAAGAAATGATTAATGAACTGTTGAACCTGCGCTGGCTGTTTTTCGTTTTTCTTTTACTCCTAAGTGTGGAATGGTTTTTGAGAAAATACTGGGGTGTTTATTAAAACAGTTGAAAATCGTTGCTGCCAATGAACAACATCATCAAAAGACATAGTCTGCTTTTTTTTATTGTACTCATACTTCTGAATTCGTGTACATCTGTAAAAAACATTACTATTGAGCTTCCGAAAAAAGCGAAACAGGAACTCCCTGCGAATATTCAAAGCCTGGTGCTAATTAACCGAACTGTTGATGATTCGTACACCGATCTTAGGGCAGACTCTTTACAAAAGCTCTTTTTTGAACAACGTTTTAATCTCGATACAGTAATAAAAGACAAACAAGCAGCAGATACTTTGTTAAAAGCTATGGGAGATTTGTTGTTCGAATCCGGACGTTATGATATTGTAATTCCGCAAAACCGTTTTGTCTCACATTCACAAAATGCCTTCTTTAGTGAGTCACTCAACTGGTCCGATGCAAAGCAATTATGCAAAGATTTTGAAACCGATGCAGTTTTGTCTGTCGATATGTTTAAAACCCGCGTGGTTACTCAATACGAAACCGAAGATTTCTTTAATACGGCAGAAAGTAATTTTTACACTGCCCATGGAGCAAAAATGGCCATCGAATACGAAGCATTGTTTCGTGTTTACGAGCCGAAGGAAGAACAAGTGCTACTTCGCGAGTTTATGCGAGATACCGTTATTTGGGAAGACTATGCTGGTTCAGTAGAAGATCTTTTCAGACGTTTTACCAGCGTGAAACAAGGACTTACAGAATCGGCAATTGCACTGGCACTCGATTTTACAGAAAAAATAGGAACTTCGTGGATTCCTGAGCAGCGAACCATTTTCACCTCGGGAGACGACCGAATGAAAGTTGCTGCTACATCAGTAGATAAAGGCGACTGGACTTATGCCGAGAAACTGTGGACGGGTATTGCAGAAGAAAGCTCATCGAAAAGCGACAAGGCCAAAGCATTGTACAACCTTGCTGTTGCTGCCGAAATCCGTGGCGATTTAGAAGCTGCAATAGCCATTGGAGTAAAGTCGTATGAAACCATGTACCAGCAGCAAACCTATGAATACCTGGAGCGTTTGAAATACCGCAAACTACAACAAGAAAACCAAAAAAAATGAAGAAGCTTATCCCTTTCATACTTGCTATACTTACGCTTGCATCATGCACGGTTTATAAAGAATATCCTATCGAAATATATCAACCGGGAGTAATTCCTGTTCCTCCTGAAACGGATAATGTAGCTATCGTGTACCGAAATTTCAAATACAAGAACGACACACTTCAACATTATTACCAGGACGATTTCAGGCTAAAAAAAGCAAAAAACGAGCCCGCAAACCTCGATTCGGTTTTAGTAAATCTTTGTATCGAAGAATTGGCTAAAAACCTGAAAGAGAAGAATGCTTTCAACAACATCCATATTTTCCCGGAGCTGTTTAGCTTGCACTATGGTGAAAAATTGCCCGCGATCGACTTTAATACTGTTAACAAAATAGCGGAAACTACAGATGCAGATCTCCTGGTCTCGCTGGAAACCTACTCGTATTTCTACTCGGAATACTCATCAACAGAACAAACACCCGGCAAATCAAACGAAGTAATTACCGCCGCAATTTGGGCAGTATATAATCCGAATACGCAAAAACTGATCGAACATAAAGCTATGATAGACACCATTTTCTGGAATGGCTATGATAACAATGGGAATTACCAGAGAAAGAGTAAGCTTCCGCCCAGAATAACCGCTCTGAAAATAGCTTCACAACTGGCTGGTGAAAACTATTCGAAACGCTTTTTTGCGTCGTGGCAAACCGTTAACCGGATGTATTCGGTACCTCCGCTTCCCGACTTCGCTGCTGCCGACGAATATGTTCAAAAAGGAGAATGGGACAATGCCATAATGTTATGGAAAAGATATGCCGACGACAGTAGTGGAAAGATGGCGATTAATGCACGTTACAACCTTGCTTTAGGCTATGAGATGAAAGATGATCTGGAAACAGCCCAAAAGTGGCTGATTGCTGCCCAGCAAATTGCCGCAGATTACAAAAGTAAGGAAGACCTGAAAATGATCCTCCAATACCGGAAACTGCTTGCGAAACGCTTAAACGACGTTGCAAAACTAAACCAAACAGATTGAAACGACCACGAGAAATTTTCCACACAAAAGCGAAATGTCAAAATCATGGGAGTAATATCTAAACCATAGAAATAAACAATTTAAACCAGATGAAACCTTATGTGCTGTTGATTATGCTTATTGCAGTACTGCTACTAACTCAAGCCTGTAATACCCTTTACAATACGAAAACGATTAACATTGAAGTACTGGAACCTGCCAGTGCAAAATTACCCGACGAGTACAAAGCAGTAGCAGTTAGGTACAACAATGCTAACGTAGCATGGAATCCTTGGTTTGCCCAATATTACCACGACGACAAATTACATATCGATTCGACGAACCTCGATAGCCTGGCATCATTTGAATATTTCCGGAAATTTAACGAGACAATAGGAGATCAAAACTATTTCAATTCGATTACGGAACTGGAAGCCGCAGATTATTCGACAACAAAAATAGAGGATACCGCAAAGATTGAGGACTGGGTAAGTATATTAAGTACTAATGTGAATTCGGATAACTACTCAGGAAAAATAGCCCTACTCGAACTGATTAGCATTATAAAAAACAATCCTCCTCACCCTTCGCCAATCACAAAAGAAGTTAGGTTAGATAAAGACTATGGTCTATATACCGGCGAAGAAATAAAAGATATTCACGACTCAACACAGGCAGACTTACTGTTGTCACTCGACTATTTTTATACGCGAAACGCAAGAACCTCTGCCGACCTTCTCGGACCAACACAGGAAATTGTTTTGGTAACTTATTTTTGGAGTGGCTACGATTTGAAAAAGGTACAACCGGTTTTCAGTATCATAAAAACGGACACGATTACATGGGACAAGTACGAGGGACCATATCAGCTTGTTGGTACTCCTAAATTACCACAGAGAAAAGATGCAGTGATGTCTGCGGCATACATTGCCGCTGAGAAAAGCGCAAATTACCTTGTTCCCCACTGGATAAATGTTGACCGAATGTATTACCGGTCGGGACATGTAGACTTAAAAGCAATACCCGAACTGGTTAAAAACAATAACTGGCTGGAAGCTGCAAAACTTTGGAAGAAACAAACCAATAGCGAAAACAAAAATATTGCAGCTAAGTGTATGTACAATATGGCTTTGGCTTGCGAGATGAGCGATGAACTGGATGCCGCGCTTGAATGGGTAGTAAAATCGTATCATGTTTTTGGGAATAAAAACGAGACACATGCTTTTAATTGCGTGGAATACATCCGAATACTGGGGCAACGAAAGCGGGACAGAAAAATATTTGAATTACAAGCTAGTGCGCCAAGAACTATAGAAAATCCTATTCTCCTTCAACCAGGCGAATCCCGTCAGATTCAAAAAGAATAAGACGCTTTTTGTACAATGCGCCCAAAGCATTTTTAAACGTTTTCTTACTAACTCCAAACAGCATTTTTATCATTTCGGGTGATGACTTGTCGGACACCGCCATAAAGCCGTTACTTTCTTTTAGCTGAGCCAGAATTTTATCCGAAACCGGATCGATCTTTCCATATCCCGGCTTATCCAACATCAGGTCGATCTTCTCGTCTTTACGTACTTTACTGATATAAGCAACATGCTCAGAACCAATTTCAAGTTCACGAAAAACCTGGTTTTTATAAAGAATCCCTGAATGCTCGCGGTTCACAATGGCTTTGTAGCCAATATCCGTTTCATCAATAATTATGGCGTCTACTTTTTGCCCACGTGTATATTCGGGCGGAGTGTTATCCAGGTATTTATGAAGTTTTGTCGTAGCTGCAATTCGCTGGCTCATCAGGTCGAGATAAATATACACCCAGTAGCTTCTGCCCTCCTCCAGCTTTCTTTTTTGCTCGCTAAACGGAACCAGCAGATCTTTAGGCAAGCCCCAATCCAGAAATGCTCCGATCTTGGTTACCGCTTTCACCTCTAAATACGCAAAATCGCCAGCCATTGCCATAGGCTTTTCTGTAGTTGCCACCAGGCGGTCTTCCGAATCAGTATAAACAAAAACTTCGGCCTCACCACTTTCTTTATGCACATCGGTAACAAACTTTTGCGGCATCAGTATTTCTCCAAGATCACCACCATCGAGATAAACACCATTAGCTGTTTCACGAACTACCGGCAATGTATTTATTTTTCCTATTTCAGCCATTTCTAATTTCTATTTGTCAATAATTCGCGCGCTGCCTGCAACGTTGTGTCAGTAAGCTGCTCGCCACCAACCATCGAAGCCAGTTCTTCTACCCTTTCGTCAGGATTCAAAGCTTTTATTGAAGTAAATGTTTTTCCTTTTTCCTCGTATTTGTACACCCGGAAGTGCTCGTCGCCACGTGCAGCAATTTGCGGCAGGTGGGTTATATTTATAATCTGAGTAGTTGAAGAAAACGATTTAATGATTTTTCCCATTTTCATAGCAACCTCACCGGAAACACCGGTATCTATTTCATCAAAAATAATGGTAGGCAATGCTTTCGAGCTTCGCAAAAGGTTTTTAATGGCCAGCATCAATCGCGACATTTCACCGCCCGAAGCCACCCGCGAAATATCGTCGGCTGTGGTATCGGCATTGGCGCTAAATAAAAAGGTAATGGCATCTTGTCCGTCGCTGCCGGGTTCGTCGTGTATTTGATGTTCGACAATGAATTTAGCCTTAGGCATGCCCAGCTGTTTCAAGTCTTCTACCACCGACTTTTCTATTTTCGGGAACGACTTTTCACGCAAGTTACTTAGTTCATCGGCCTTTTGTTTTACGTTAGCTTTTAGCTTTTCAAGCTCAACTCCTTTTTCATGGATTTCGCTTTCGTAACCACTAACCGTCCCGATCTTTTCATCCAACTCGTTACGCAGTTCAATTAAAGCTTTAATGTTGTCTACATTGTGTTTTTGCTGTAAACTGTATAAGAGGTTCAGGCGGTCGTTTACTTCCTCAATACGCGCCGGATTATGCTCCACCGTTTCGGCTAAAGCGCCGGCCTCGTCAACAATATCGCGAATCTCGAGCATTGCACTTTCCAAACGCCGGCCCAACTCTGCCGCCTCTTTCGAAAATTCGCTGATCTTCTCCAACGAACGACGGCTGTCTTTTAAACGCTGTACTGCCGACAACTGCTCGTCATCGAGTGTATCTACCACCGAACTGTAAGCCGTTTTTATCTCTTCTGCGTGGGTTAGCATCTCCTGCTCACTTTCCAGTTCTTCCTGCTCATTTTCCTGCAAATTGGCCTCTTCAAGCTGGTTAAACTGAAACTCAAAATAATCGAGATCAGCCTTTTCCTTCTCCGCCTTCTCAATCAGCGAAGCAAGCTCTTTTTCTGCTTTTCGATAAATGCTGAAGAGTTTCCGGTAATCACCCAATAAACTTGAAGAACCGGCCACCACATCTACCAAATCGAGCTGAAATTTCTGGTTGCTGAGTTCCAGATTTTGATGCTGCGAATGAATATCGATTAACTGAAGGCCAAGCTCACGAAGTACTTTTAAATTTACAGGCGTATCGTTAATAAAAGCCCGCGATTTACCGGCTGGAGTAATTTCGCGGCGCAAAATGCTGCTCTCGTCAAAGTCAAGATCGTTGGCTTCAAAAAACCATCTCAGCTTGTAGTCTTTAATATCGAACGTACCTTCAACAATACATTTTTCGCTGGTATCCTTTAACACCGACAAGTCGGCGCGGTTGCCGAGAATAAGCCCCAAAGCTCCCAAAATAATCGATTTCCCGGCACCGGTTTCCCCGGTAAGGGTATTCAGGTTTTTATGAAAATCAACCTGTAACGATTGAATCAGCGCATAATTTGAGATGTATAATCGAACCAGCATTAACAACAAATTTAATTCGCGACTAAAGTACAAAATTAGCAGAACCTGTTTCAGGTATTTGGATTTAAAATTTTGGCATTTCGTTTCCACTCGGAAGTCGGCAGTTAAATCAGTAACTTTTTCTAAATTAGTGAGCGTTTCCAAACAACAACAAATAATAATAAACGTTTCTACAGTAGAAAACAGATCGTTCCCTGAATACGAAACAAGATTTCAATACAAGTAACCTGTAATCGAACTTCATTTATGTTATCACCAACTTATAAATAACTTTCGCAATATGAAAAAAGGACAATTTCTTTTCATTATTTCCCTACTGTTTTCAGTCTTCTCCTGTAACAAGGATTCGGAGGAAGCCAGTGTTCAATATCCACTAGTTTACGAAAGTTCCTCAATTCTGGAATCTGAAATCAGGGTTTACACCCAAAATGGAGAGTTAACCTCGATGAATTTAAAAGAAGATGTAGTTGACCGTTACAAAAACAGCCTTACAGACATAGAATCTATCGACTTAGAAGAAAAAATTGTTGCGACATACTTGGCCGCAGATACAGTAAGATTAACGCTTGATAATAGCGGTGAAGAAAATAACAGGTTAGTAAAAGAATATGCCGGGATAATTTATTGGGAAAAACAAGATACTTCCATAATGCCCGTGAATATGGCGTTTGATGTTTCATCATTTCTAAAACATCAGCCATTGTATTATGAAGAATTTGATATACCTACGTCAACAGGATTTACGAAAACGGCTAAATACAAGGAATGTTATTTTGCAATAAAGAAAGATAAGGGATTTGCAATACCAATGTTTGATTTTGTGTATAAAACAGAATCCGGGCAGCCTACATTTACCGGAATTAATAATGAATTTTCAGAAGATCTCCTGCCGCTAATTGGTGAAAATGACACGATTATTATTCAGAGCTATACAATTGAGCTGAAATAAAAGCCATCATCAATGCCAATAAATAAGGAAGAACTTTAGCACTATCGCCCTGAAGCAAGCAAATATACGCAGCGTTCGGTTCTGCATAAACAGCATGAGTGCTGCGAAACGCCCCGATATCAAATAATAATTGCTTTACCTGAGAGTTAGTCGACCAATTATCAAATGATATTTAGGGCAACAAAGCGCTGGTGACCGAATTTTTAAACACTATTTGCAGGAAATGAAGATCAGGCGATAAAATATTAAATGATAACAGTTTTCTTTTTGGCTTCTCGATCATTTATCAAATGATATTCGCCTTTAATTGATTTTATGTTTATTTTTAGGAAACTAAAAACCAAATATTAAAGCGAATGACTCAACTCCCATACAATACATCTCAACAAATAGCCCCAAACTGGAAAGTCATCGAAAAACTTGGTTTATACACCCAAATTAGCGATATAACCCAAAGCGATAATAGCGAAATAACCCAATGTTTTGGGTTATACATACGTTGTGTTTAATGCTAAGAGACATCGTGCTATTAATAAAAGAATAAGCTGAAAGATTAATTTAAAACATCATTCAGCTATTCTGATAATTTAATCGTGAGATTCGACATGCCAAGCCTGTTCAACCGTGTGAAGATTAGCCTTTATATCTGTTGTCCAACTTTTAACCTTAGCAGACAAACCTGATTTCATGATTTTTTCAGCATGTTCACTTTTCATGAAGTTTGTAAATTTTTCACGACTTGTCCATAAAGAGATACCTGTAATTGGACCGTTCTTTTGTTCGGGCTTCAATGACATGCTCATTAATGCTCCATCCTGTTCTTTTATCATTTCAGAAGTTTCTTTTAGCATGTTTAATACTTCATCAAAATGTTCAACTTTTGGATAATAGTTCTCAGTTACTAAATACGGTTTTGCATCCATTTTATTCAAAATCAAAGTTATTAAAAATATATTACTATGTTTCCGATACAAATATACGAATTTAAATTCAAATACATAATTATATTACGTTTGCTTTGTATGTTTTTGATATAAATTGTATTTTTGGATTATGAATAATTCATTAAATATTGTAACAGAGTTGGTTGAACAACTTAAAAGGTTTGAAAGCGAAAAGGGGCAAGAACCAAAAGACCTTAAAGAATTTACCGTTTGGTTAAATAATGTTGTTTTTGAGCATCATACTTCTTCGGAGTCGGGTCATGGAGAAAATGATATTGATATGGAGTTAACTTTTCTTCTGATAATGCAAAACAAACATTACAAAACATATTGTAAAGAAGCATTAGTTGAAACCGAAATAAAATCTCCTGATGAATATAGCTTCTTATATCATTTAAGCTCAGTTGACAGTTTTAGAAAAATGGAATTAATTCATATTCATCTCTTAGAAGCCCCATCTGGAATTGAGGTTATCAAAAGACTGTTAAAAAAGGACTTTATTGAGGAATTTGATGATCCCGATGATAAAAGAGCTAAACGTGTAAGAATAACTGAAAAGGGCAAACAAGAAACCGAGCGGTTAACACCAAATATGAAGCAAGTTTATTCCAAAATGACAGCTGAAATGTCATTTAAAGAAAAAACTCATGTAATATCATTTCTTAGAGAGCTAAACGATTATCATTCAACCCCAAAAGACAAAAGGAAATAACTATGAAAAATAAGATATGCTTAATTACAGGTTGTAATTCGGGAATTGGAAAAGTTACTGCAATAGAACTTGCTAAAAAAGGCTATGAAATTATCATGTTAGTGCGTGATAGTGAAAAGTCAAGAATAGCATTTGAGGAAATAAAAAGTGCTTCTGGAGGAAAAGTAATACTAAAATATGTTGACCTTGCATCACTTGATTCTATTAAGAAAATATCGGAAGAAATTAAATCACAGTATGCTAGAATTGACATTCTTATAAATAATGCAGGGTTGTTTAAAAGAAGTTCTGAGACATCGGTTGATTCTTTTGAAATGACCTTGGCAGTAAATTACTATGCTACATTTGCTTTATCGATTCTTATGATTCCATTATTAGAAAAAAGCAAACAAGCGAGGATAATAAATCTAACATCAGAATTATACAAGCGGGGCAAAGTAAATTTTGACAATGATTTTGCTATTGAAAAATTTGATGGGAATAAAGCTTATGCAAACTCAAAACTTCTTGTTATTTATTTTACAAGAGAGCTTTCAAAACGATTAGAATCAAAAAATATCAGTGTAAATTGTGTACATCCAGGGGTTGTTGGAACTGATGTTTTTAGGGAGTATCCTAAATGGTTTGCTCAATTTATGAATTTATTGATTTCTAAACCAACAGAAGGTGCTAAACCATCGATTTATCTTGCTAGCTCTGAAGAATTGGAAAATGTAACAGGTAAATACTTCTACATGACAAAGCAAAAAAATACTGATAAATTAGCCAATGATTTAGAATTGTCGGAAAAGATTTGGATAAAAACAGAAAAATTGACAGGAATAAAATACGCTGAATAAAGCACTAAAACACAACTCTGTATATAAAACATTTGGCAGAAAGTGCTAATTTTAAGGGCGGTACATTTAATAAACATCGCAACGGTTTGATAGGAAATCGCTTCGAAATGCCAAACGTTTCATATACTTGTCCGTTGGCTTGCATTTGAAAAAATGATAGCCTATATAATAATTACAATATCAATCATTGTTTGGTACTTCTACAGAAAAAAGAATTTTTCAGACAAGAAATACCAAAAACTTGAAGTTCAAAAACTTTATATTGTTTTATTGGCTTTAACCGTAGTTGGATTTTTTCTTCGGTTAGATTATTCAGAAATGATAGGTGACATATATTTTGATGAGCCTATTTTTGAAATCCGCAATGTAATCTTTTCAAGTTTCTCATTTTTCATAATCCTTCTTTCTTGGAAAAGCAATTCACTAAAAACAAAAAGAAATCTATTTTTCATTGAATTTTCTGTTTGGCTTTTAAAGCTATTATTCTTTAAGGGTGGCTATACAATGGGATTTACTCCCACAGTTGGATATCCGGTCGGATTAATCGTAGTTTTCGATTTCTTATCGTTATTAACCAGACTTTGGATTGGAACAAAATTGTTAGATATTAAAACGAGAATTTTTAATATCGGAATAATAGCATTTGTGTTTATTTCCTTCAAAATCTTCATTCCAATTCAATTATGCTTTAATTTGAATGATTTACTGAATACAAAGAAAGCTCAGGAAACACATGAATTGATGATAGGAAATTGGAAAGGAAGTTTAATTCAAAATGTCATAAATTTTGACACTGTACAACCAGTCAAAAATGCCCTTGACTCAAATTCGCTGATTGCAATACTGAATCAAGACAAGCCAGAAATTATTGAAAAACAAAAAACAATTTCAATTGATATTAGATTAAAAATAGATTCAAATACTATCATTTTTAAACCTAATTTATTTATCACAGATACGTTGTTGTTAGAAATGTATTCTAAAACTTATGGAACAATCTACGACACTACAAATCTGAATATGACAAGCTATGAGATTTATATTGAATCTATTACTCCTGATTCTCTAAAATTTGAAATTCAAGATATGATAAAACCAATTTATATTTTAAAACTAAAAAAAACGACAAGCTAACACGGCACATATTGCAGGGCGGGGTTCGGTGGTACGCCGGCTGCGAATTCTCGTTTCGCAGTTCTGTGTCCTTCGGACAGGAACGCTCTCCGAAATCCCCCCAACAACATGTACCAACCGTTCAATAGACGATGATATGCCAAAATGGAAAAAAGGAGACAGGGTTGCAATTTTAAAACAAATGATGAAAAAACCAATGAGATGGTAACTCGATAATACAATATTAAAACATAGAATAAAATATGCTTATAATTTTCTGATTAATACATTTTCTGATTTGTGGGATTACAGGATTAGTCTTGCGTTTCAAAATGTTGGGAATATTAGAAAAGAAGAAAATAAAAGTAAACTACTTATTCAATAACCTAAAGAACTTCTTTATATTTTGGAATATCATGTCAGAAGAAAAAGACTTGCCAACTAAAAGAAAATACCAAATGCTTTTATGGGGACAGATTTTGTTGGTAACAATATATATTGGCATTTTTTTATAACTGGAATAGCAGGATAAAAGAAGAAACAACCCCAGCTACCGTAATAAGAAAACTCCCATTACATCCCTTCACTTTCAGCAATTTTATCGTACTTACTGCCATTGGAGGGATCTACTTCGTTTAAAATAGCCAACACACGATTTCTTTCGTCGGGATATGATTTCGAGAAAACTTTAACCAACTCATCCGCTTTTGCATCAAAAAACATCTGCAAAATATAAGTTGACGGGCGGCGGCGAAATACCTTCTGAATATCGCGCAAAGACTCGGCAATATTGGCACGCCCCTCCTCTACTCTATCCGACATTAAATCCAGTCCCATACGGTGGTAATTATACATGGCAGTTCGGAAAGATGCATACGATTTATTCAATACATTTTCAACCAGCCAATAACGGTTACGTTCGCTCTCAAAAGCTTTCCAACCTCTTTCGCGGGCATTCTGCGAATTGTTTACAATAGCTTGTGCCTTCTGGAAAAACTCGGTTCCTCCTTCGGGTGAAAACGTATCGTAATCAAAACCTAAAATCACATAAGCATAGTAAGCCAGTATGTTGGTAAGGTTATCGCGATTTGACGTTTCGTTAAACTCCAGCGGCTGAAACTCTACATAGTTGCAATGAAAATCGTTGTCTTTAATATTCAGAACCGTTGAGGTATAGCTTGAATTAAAAACAGGCCGGGTTAACTGCACCTGTATAGAGCCTTTAAACTCGTCGGCAGAAATCTGTTCATCAAGACGAATAAGAATGTTGCAACGTATTTTTTCGTCGTAGCTGTAAACATGCTCGGTCCATTTGCGGTTGTTCATAAACTCGTACAAATCCGACTGCATGGTACGAAACAGGTTTTGGTTCGCTCCTTTTATACCCCGGGCCGAAACGGTAACGTTACAGCGTAACTCCTGTGCAAACGATGTTACTGCGAACAAAACAAAAACGATGGTGGCAAATATCCGTATTTTCATACCTCTAATCATTCAATTCAATAATCTTCGCGACAATATCGCGGGCAACTTCTACCTTAGATTTTAACTCAAAATTGTAGCGTTTATTGCCTTTTTCCAATATAGTTATTTTATTGGTATCAACACCAAAACCGGCGCCTTTGTCGTTCAGCGAGTTGAGCACAATAAAATCCAGATTTTTCTTTTCCAGTTTATTTTGTGCATTTTCCAATTCATCGTTGGTTTCCAAAGCAAAACCCACTAAAATCTGATCTTTCGACTTGTTCTTTCCGAGCTCGGCTGCAATGTCTTTGGTAGGTTCCAGTTCCAGGCTCCAATCTTCCTTACCTCGTTTTGTTTTAGCTTCGGCTTTTATTCTCGGGGTAAAATCAGCAACTGCAGCACACATTATTGCGCCATCACTCTTCGAAAATGCTTTCACTGCCTCTTTATACATTTCGTTTGCCGATTCAACATCTATTCGGCTAATTGATGAATGAGAAACCGACAGATCCACCGGGCCTGCAACTAAAGTTACATCGGCTCCTTGTGCGGCTAACTCTTCAGCAATGGCAAAACCCATTTTACCTGACGAGTAGTTTCCAATAAAACGAACGGGATCGATTTTCTCGTAAGTAGGGCCTGCAGTAACGAGAAAACGCTTATTCAGAAGTTTTTTTTTTGCAGAGAGATGATTTACCACCGCTTCAACAATATTTTCAGGTTCTTCCATCCTTCCTTTACCATCCAAACCACTGGCCAGTTCTCCGCTGGCTGGTTCAACAATAATGTTTCCGTAATCTTTTAAAATACCGAGATTACGTTGCGTAGAAGGGTGAGCAAACATATCGAGGTCCATTGCAGGAGCAAGCATTACCGAACATTTTGCCGACAAATAAGTTGTAACCAACATATTATCTGCAATACCGTTTGCCATTTTTCCGAGTGAAGTTGCAGTAGCCGGGGCAACAAGCATTAAATCGGCCCAAAGCCCCAGATCAACGTGGCTGTTCCAGGTTCCGTCGTTAGAACCAAAAAATTCGCTGATCACAGCTTTTCCTGAAAGTGCTGAAAGTGTAACCGGAGTTATAAACTCTTTGCCCGAAGGAGTTATCACGACCTGAACATCGGCGCCCTCCTTTATTAAAAGACGAAGAAGTACTGCTGCCTTGTAAGCTGCAATACTTCCGGTTATTCCAAGAATAATATTTTTCCCTTTCAGCCTCATCGGGCGTGAGATTATATGCGTTGTTTGTTCTCGCGCGAAGGATTACGGTGATAAATATCTCCGCTCTTTAATTCTTCAAACGCAATCAAAGTAGGTTTTGGAAGGCGTTCGTAGAATTTAGAGATTTCAATCTGCTCGCGGTTTTCAAAAATTTCTTCCAGGTTATCGGTGTAAGAAGCAAATTCCTGCAATTTCTGATTTAACTCTTCTTTTAACTCAGAAGAAATCTGATTTGCTCTTTTTGCTAAAACCATTACCGTTTCGTAAATGTTCCCGGTCTCTTGTGTCAGCACGTCCAAATCACGAGAAATGGTTGATGGTGCTGCTTTTGTTTTTTTGTAATCCATTATATACTATTCTGTTATTGTTTCTTCCTGGTAATGTAAAACTTCTGACGCTTTTTCGTAAAATTTGTCCACTTCTTTTCTATGGTCGCTTTCCGGAAACTCATCAACAAATGCAAAGTACTCGTCTAAAGCGTTCGAATATCTTTCATCTTGTTTGTCTTTTACACTATTGGTTGCCAGTAAATATTTCGATTTAAGTAACATGTACTTAATCTCTTCCCTGTATTTACTGTCAGGATATTTTTCCAAACTATTTGTTAAAGCAACAACTGCTGCTTTGTAAAATTCTCTATCGTAGTACAATTTAGCACTTAAATACGACTTATAAACAAGTTTATCCTGTAATTCGTCGATAAGCCGATTTGCTTCGTCTACTCTTTCGCTAAAAGGATAAAGGTTTATATACAACTGAAGTGCATCAATTGCACCTTGTGTTACTTGTTGGTCGAGCCTTGGTTTTGGTGACATCAGGTAGGCACAGTACCCAATCATAAACTGTGCTTCCTCAGTATATTCACTCATTGGGAATTCTTTCACCAACGATTTAAAATAATGACCGGCCATCAGGTAATCCTTCTGTCCCATCATACTTTTTCCGTAATAATAATATATCTTGTCGGCACGACTGGTACCCCGGTAGATATTTACCAACTCTCTGAACAATGTTCCCGAACGAACATATTCTCCATCTTCGTAGTACTCTACCGCTTTTTTATATTTGAATTCATAATCTGTACTCTTCACCACTTTATTATAATCTCCGCAAGAGCTCAAAAAAACGGCTAACAATACAAAACTTATTCCCAGAAATCTCATTTTCATAAACATGGCGCAAAAATATACTTTTTTTATTTATGTGAAACTATATAAACAGTAAAATTATCACTTAATAACAAACTTAAACATGCACTTATAATATTCATTTTTAGCACGATACATTTCGCTCGTTCAATTCATCGATGCCGAATTTACATGGAATTCACATTTACACACTATACACTTAGTATTATTTAACACATTTGTGCACATTTTAAAAAAGTTTACATTTGCAAGCAAAATAAACAACTAAAAAGTATCAACGTGGACATATTTGCGAAATTCAGAGAGAATAAAGGCGACATAGGAAAGTGGATGGACCAGATTCATGGTTATTTTGCATTTCCAAAGCTGGAAGGTGAGATTTCTGCACGAATGAATTTCCGTGGAAAAGAAGTTCTAACCTGGAGTTTGAACAATTACCTTGGCTTGGCGAATCATCCTGAGGTAAGAAAAGCGGATGCCGAAGCAGCAAATCAATATGGAATGGCTTATCCGATGGGGGCACGCATGATGTCGGGCCAAACAGTAAAACACGAACAACTGGAGCGTGAATTAGCTGCATTTGTAAGTAAACCGGATGCATTCCTGTTGAATTACGGTTACCAGGGAATGGTTTCAGCAATTGATGTACTGGCCAGCCGCAATGATGTTATAGTTTACGATTCTGAATCACATGCTTGTATTATGGATGGTATCTTCCTCCATAAAGCAAAAGGTGGTAAAAGTTTTGTATATCAACACAACAATATTGATAAATGCCGTAAAATGTTAGGTTTTGCAAAGAAACGTGCTGCCGAAACTGGTGGCGGTATTTTGGTAATAACTGAAGGTGTTTTTGGTATGACCGGACAAGTTGGTAAACTTGACGAAATTGTAGCGTTGAAAAAAGAATTCGATTTCCGTTTGTTTGTTGACGATGCTCACGGTTTTGGAACAATGGGGCCAACAGGAGCAGGTTCTGGAGAACATTTTGGAGTACAGGATGGTATTGATATCTACTTTGGAACTTTTGCGAAAGCAATGGCCGGCATTGGTGGTTTTGTTGCTTGTGATACCGATATTTGCTACATCCTACGTTACAACATGCGTTCGCAAACTTTCGCAAAATCATTGCCAATGGCTATGACAATCGGCGCATTGAAACGTTTGGATATGATTCGTACAATGCCTGAATTGCGCGAAAAACTGTGGACTGTTGTTAATGCTCTTCAAAACGGACTAAAAGAAGCTGGTTTCGACCTTGGAAAAACCAATACCCAGGTAACTCCGGTTTATATGAAAGGTGGAGAAGCCGAAGCAACACAAATGGTTTACGACCTACGCGAAAATTATGGTATTTTCTGTTCGATGGTAGTTTACCCGGTAATTCCTAAAGGTGAAATTTTATTACGCCTTATCCCTACTGCTATGCACAGCCTTGAGGATGTTGAATACACCCTGAAAGCGTTCAAAGAAGTTAAGGAAAAACTTGTTGCCGGAAAATACAAAAGCGATAACCTTGCGAAGGTAGATGTCGACATGTAATCAATCAATTCACGATTATAGATAAAGGGGAACTTCGGTTCCCTTTTTTTATTGAATTGCTGTTGTTTTTGATATCGGCGTTAAATCTATTTTTTTGAATTCTACTTTAGCACCTTCAGCCTGAACAGCTATCTGTCCTTCGGTTACAGTACAATTATATCCGTAATTTACCAGATCGTCATTCACCCAAACTTTTACGGTATCCAAAACACATTCAATTTGCATTTTATTCCACTCGCCCAGTTTGTTTTCAGCCCCATCTGTAAGGTTAACAATTCGGCGGCTTTTACCTTCAGTTATTCCCCAGCTTTCTTTAGGTCCTCTTCTTTGCTCCATATTCGGAACCTCAATATCTTCAACAATGCACCAAAAATCACCAGCGTCGCCACTTTGCATTTGCACCTCCAACGATTTTGGGAACATTTGGTAGAGTGCGCGCGGTGTTGATGCATGCACCAGAATGCCACAATTCCCGGGATCACCAGCAAAACGATATTCAACTTCCAACCGATAATTTGCAAACACAGAGTCGGTAATTAAATGTCCGCGGGGTTCGCCCATGCTTACTAAAAGCGAATCGTTTACCACAAATGATTTTTCGATATTCCGATTATTGTCGGCTACAGGAACATCTGCGTGCCAACCGTTTAAATTTTCGCCATTAAAAAGATGAATCGTTTCTGGTTTATCACTATCACTGCAAGATGCGATAAACATCAAAAATACCAACCCGCCAAGTAACTTTTTCATATTGTTTATTTTATAAATTTTGTAGCCCAGTTAATGTATTGTTCCCAATCAAATTCGGTAACATCGTGCTTTCCACTTCTAATGTGGTAGGCTACAACATTTAAAATTGGCCAGTTTATATCTGGCATTTCCTTTTCTGTTATTCCGGTTTTTCCATACAATTCGTAAACAGGAGTAGCATAATATGCCGACAAATATTCTCCTCTCGGGTCGGCCCAAAGATCTTCTTCTGCACTTGCTATATACACCGGGCGTGGAGCAATCAAAGCAATCAACTCGTGCTGATCAACCGGCATAGAAAGTTCGCTGTTGTTGTAGTTTTTGAAATTCCCGGAAAACCAGTGTGGAAAACTTCTGTTGATCCGAAAAATTGTTTCTCCGAATTGCCTTTTTGATAAAGCCGCACCGCCACAACCTGAATCGTTTGATATTACTCCGGCAAAGCGCTGATCTTTAGCGCCAGCCCAAAGCGAGGTTTTCCCCAAGCGTGAATGCCCAAAAACAACTACTCTTGTGGCGTCAACATCTTCATCCTGTTCAAAATAATCCAAAGCCCTGCTCAGTCCCCACGACCATGCAGCAATAGATCCCCACTCATTATCTGCGGGTTTGCTCTGGTCGTCGATATATAGCAAACTTTGAATACCATCTGAATAATCATCTTTATCCGGATCAACCTCGCCATAATAAATGGTAGCAAAACCAAACCCGGCGTCCAATATTTTTTCAACTGCCCAACGATTTGTACGTACGCCCCGCGACTGTTCAGTAAGCTGATTATGAACAATTCCAAAAGACGGATTGTCTCTAACCCAGGCTTCGGAAATAATCACATTTACATCATTAACAACAGTGTGATTTCCGTAAAAATTATAGCCAAGAAATACGGGTGCTTTTTCAACACCTTTTGGCAGGTACATTAAAATTGTATATGATAACTTACGGTCATTCTTCTTAAAAGTAAGCTCTACCTGCTTTCGAATCGCCTTACCATTAAAAGCGTTTGAACTTTGCTCAATAACATTGGCTGAATGAATTGTAAGCTTACCGGGAACCTCTCCATAAATATTCTGAGTAAAGAAATCCAACAATTCGGGACGACGTTTATTCTCCCATTGTTTTACTTTCCTGATTTTCTTTCCTGTAAACGTTTTTAAAGGATCAGGAAGTTTAAACTCCGGCACTTTGTTTTCATCGTAGTTGGGCTCCCACTGAGCCAGTGCCATTTGAAAGGACATGCTAAAGATCAGAAGCAGGAAAGTCGCGCGTATCATTGGTTCACCTTTTTGTTGCAGACACGGTGAATTTAGCGTTTTAATCGCATTTCCGCAAAATTACATACACCTGATTAACAGACAATTTTGAGTGCAAGATTATCAATCTTAACTCTTTCGAATCATTTTCCCCTCTTTGCGATATTCCTTTTCAATACCGCTTTTCAAATCCTCTAAGGAAATTGTTTTCTTCTTTCTCTGAAATGTTCTTAAGCCGGCAAAATGAATGACATTAACAATATTTGCTCCGGTCAGATCGAAATTCCTTGCCAAATCTCCAACATTTACTGATTTTTCAAGGGCTACACCTTCTGGCAAATAATTCTTCCATAGCTTTTCCCGCTCAACAAAACCAGGATTATCGAATTCTACAAATGAGTTGAAACGCCGTGTAAACGAAGAGTCAATGTTGGCTTTCATATTAGTAGCCAAGATTACCAGCCCTGCATGAGATTCAATCCGCTGTAGCAGGTATGAAACCTCTTGATTGGCATATTTATCGTGAGCATCGCGCACATTGGTACGTTTACCGAAAATAGAATCGGCCTCATCGAAAAACAAAATCCAGTCTTTATTCGAAGCTTTATTAAATAGTTTTGAGAGATTCTTCTCTGTTTCTCCGATATATTTAGAAACAACAAGCGAAAGATCTATCCTGAATACATCTCTTCCTGTATATTTCCCAAGTAAGCATGCTGTCAAGGTTTTTCCTGTTCCCGGTGGTCCGTGAAACATGACACGATAACCGGGTTTTATTTTACCAGCCATATTCCAATCTTTCAAAAGACTGGCGTTGTATTTTAACCATGTCTCAATTTCCTTTATCTCTTCCAGTGTTTTATCCTGAAGAACCAAATCCTGCCATTCGAGTTGGGTTGTAATTAATTGTGCCGGAAAATCGCTGCTCAATTTTGGCCGGGTAATTTTCCCTGTTGTAAAAAGATCAACATATTCTTCATCCATTATTACTCGTCCACTCATTTTGGGTTCTCCTGTGGGAACAGCTTCAACAGCAAGAACGTTTTTTCGCGCAAATAAATGGTCTGCTTCAAAAATACGGAGTAATGCTGTGCGTTTCTTTAAATCCTTGCCGGCTAAAATGAACAAAACAGTTTCGCCGGTTGGCAGAATACCACGGTGGTTTTTGCCTTTTACACCACCAAAATCAGGAAATTCACCTCCCTTAGGAAGAAATTCGGACATAATGCCGGTAAAATAATCGGGTAAATGATGGGGTACCAAAGCCAGAAGCAGAATAGTAATTTCTGCATCATTCAGGTTATTGTCAACCACAAAACGCTTTAACTCGCCGTTCCCCCACTTTGCAACATTGTATGCTTTTTCTGATTCGGATACATTCCCACCAAATTCAGCTTTCAAACGCTGCTTAATGTTCCTGCTAAGTTCTTCGAAAGCGACACCTTGTGCCATTTTTTAGAATTAAATGAATTACTTCTGATTTTCGTTAACCAGCATTTCTTTACTTTTCTCATAATGATCCAGTGCATCACCCAAAGTTTGATAAAACTCGCGGGCAAACTCCGGATTCATCGATAACATGATATTTGGATTAAACTCACCATTGTGTTCCGATCCGATAATTAACCGTAAAGTGTATTGACTTGTTCCGATCTGAATGGCATCTGTATACATTTCCTGAATTTCTTTCATATGACTGACCTTGTATTAATAGCTTCGAAATTTAACGCGTGCTTTTGTTTTCCATATGAAACAAACACGTTTCATTATTTTTTAAACCAAGTATGGATCCGGTAATCCTACTGATAGATCGCCTCCTCTGTTAATATTTTTAAGTAAACTATGCGGAACGACATGTGCCTTAACTGTAACGAGATATTTTTGCTGATAATCATTTTCTGTTGGACGATCAACATGATTACGCAAACCATGCAATACTTTCCAGGTTTGAATCCTGCACAATGGTGTAATTACCTGAAACTGCCTTTGATTTATTTTCTGAGGAACCGTTACAGACCAACTCCACTCTCTTGTTGATGAACTACCTGAAGAATTTGAGATTGATTGTCCGGTTCTGTCTACTGCCTGCCGTGAATTCGAAAAGGACAATGAATCGCCTATTCCTGCAATAGAAGCAGAAATATTTGTATTTGAACTCGATCCGATACCACTTGCTTCTGCACTGGTTCTGGCCATTGCATAACCTTCAGATACCTGACGAGCCATAGAACCGCCAATCGTTACGGTTCCTCTTCCCGATTCGATTGAACGTCCATATTGCGACTGATAATCTCTGGCAGCCGGCTGATGGCTGATCAATCTCATCCATTGAATATGGTCGGAATTTGTGACAAGCGAAGTATCTACTGGTTGATAACCACTTATTCTTTCATTTTCTGCTCTCTGTTGACGAGCTAATTCGCTGTCCGGACCATTATCCTCTGTTGAAGGTTCTGCATCACCTGTTGGATCCCTGTATAGATTTGGATCCTGTAGACCTCTTGCACCACTCGCATCTGTAGATCTCACTTTTCTGAATCCACCTGTAGCAAACAACCCTCCAATTCTAGATGCCGTATAGTTCCCGGTTTTCCGCAATGTAGCAGGATTATGTGGCATTGCCATTACTGTCCATTCTTTCCAGACATATTCGGGTAAAACCATCCACGACTGCTTTTCCCGTTGCGATGTATTTTCAATCTCTTCCTCCTGCCAACTGGTTACCGTATTGGAATTCTGAATACTTTGACTAGCTTCAATAGCCGACTCCAAAGAGTTCGAAGTTTCATTGCTCCAACCAAAAGCGGCACCACCACCGGCGGATATTGGGCCGATTGAAGCTGTTGGCACCAAATCTAAACCAAAACTCTGTGCCTGCTGAACACTATTTACCGACCCAAAGCTTCGTTGAGCTGTATATCCGGTATTACGAATATGCGACTCACTTAACTTGATCTTTAATTTCCCAACTCCTTCCAACTGAAATGGCACGGCTCCCAAAAAATCATATAAGCGGGGTGAAACAGTAGGTTCTGAAATTGACTGCACTGGTTCATGAACGGTAAAATCGTGTTGAGCTTCAATATCGGCTCCAAAAGTACAACCTCTAACTGCACTCCAGGAACCGGCACCGCCTTGATGAGTAATTAATGAAGTCAGGTTAAAACGGCCAGATGCTCCCCAACCATAATTGCCTATGTTTCCTGACGGTGTACTAAAATGTCCGTAAAAACTAGACTGTGAAGCTAAAGTTCCACTTGCATGCGCTTGAAATGGAAACTGTCCGGCTCCTGTTGGAGAGCCCTTTACAAAACTTCTTGCCGCTGATTGTCCTTCGCCCACTTCAACGGTACAATATTCTTCATCGTCCCAAGGCCAGGGATATACATTATAATCACGTGCCATTTGCACATTATCAGTAGATTTAGCTCCACTTGCTCCCTGCTGAACGGTATGCGTCAGTTCATGAGCTAAAAGTCTTTTACCATTCATCGACTCAGGTCTGTACCGACCACTGTTAAAGTAAATATCGTTGCCACTTGTAAAAGCGTGAGCCCCTAAATCTTTGTTCATTTGAACAGCAGTACTATCGGTATGAATGCGAACATTGCTAAAATCGGCACCAAAACTGCTCTCCATTTCCTGTTGAGTTCCTGCATGCATTGGCTTCCCGCCTCCCCTGCTATTGCTCAACAGTTGTTCGGTTCTGTTTGTACCCGATCCTTTTGCTCTGTCTGCTTTTGTCTGAACCTCCTCCTCTTCTTCATCTGCCTGCATTTGAAGTGCCTCTTCTTCCTCTTCCTCAGCCTGTTTTTGAACCGGGACTTCCTCTTCTTTTTCTTCCTGAGTTTTGTTCACTAATTTTGCTTGAGCCTCTTCCTCTTCTTCCCGTTTCTGAACCAGCGGAGTTATCGCACTAGTCTGGACCGGTTGATTTGAAACCGGGGCAAAAAATGGTGATGTTTCAGACTGAGTTTCGACCACCCGATTGGCTATCTGATCAGCCTCCCGCTCATAACGGTCGTCAGGATTACCAACATTCAGTTTGGCCTGAACAGTGAAAAAACCTGAATCGTTGTTTGAAAACAATCTATTTGAATTTGTTTTTGCCTGTTCGCTATTTTGAACTTGTGTTTTCATACTCTTACCATTCTACAAAAATTAAATTCTTACTCCACGGCATTTTTACAATCGAAATATTCCATTGTAATTTTTCCAGCAATACATCCTGGACCTTGGGCTCAACAATTAGTTTATGCCCATTGTCTTTTTCAACGAGTTTTCCATCCCGCTTTATAAACATGTCGCGCAAACCATCAGGCGAAGTATTCTTTAACTCCGGCCAATAACTAATCAACTGTTTTATCATTAATTCTGTTTCATCCTTCACCTCCTGGGTTAAAATGCTTTCCGCAGGTAAAGGAAACTCCAAAGGCAAACCGCACAAAAACTTTTCAAGAATCATGTTCCCTTCAAAGAAATTCTCTTGACCACTTGCACAATAATGAAGTGTTTGAACGGCGAGATCAATACAGTTTTCACGGATCATCCCGTGCTCATCTATCCAATCGAAATGCTTGAATAAATTGGGAAGAAAAGGATGAAAAAGAACCTGACCTGCATTTTGAACAGCAAGTTCTGAAACGTCTGAACTAAAAAACAGCGGTTCTTTTTCAGTTTTAAAACTAATTCCACGCGAAATAACGGTTGGATCATTCTCAATTGTGGATCTTTTGTTCTCTGCTCCCCCCTTTCTTCGCGGATCAACTTGAAGTCTACGTCCAATAAACTCCAAAACCAAATCACGCTGGTAATTTATTAGCAAAAAGTATTTTTTATAGGTGTCCTTTTCTACAAATTTCTTCAACCACTCTTCGTGTTCATCTAGAATTCGATCTGTAGACCAATCTTGAATAGTTCCTTCGGAAATACGGGCAATAAGCAACTCCCCATATTCTGTCATCCGATCTTTTGTGTTGTCATGAACGCTCACATAAATCAAGAGTTTTAAGAGTTGATTTCGAATGAGAGCACTCAACTTTTCAATCTTCTTAAGGGAATCTTTTTCTTGTTGAAATTTCACATTTCCGAAAGCCGAAATGAAATTCAGAATATGTACTGTCGAAAACTGTAACACAAAGCGATCCAATGCAGCGTTATTTTTAGAAAGCAGTTTGCCAAGCGAGGCTAAAAAGGATTTATCCCATTTTTCGGCCGCGACTAGCTGATCAAGTTGTTCTTTTCGTCCGTACCAGGGAAGATGGGCATGCTCCAGAAAATGCAAAAATATCTTCTGTAAATTATTAGTAGAGCTAATTTCTGTCTCCTCTCCATTTACAATTCTTACTAGCAAATTACTTTCTGCCTGACTGCTAATCAAAAATTCAGAGGCTACAGAGTCAATCTTCGCAATCAATTGTTTTTCAATATGATCATTCACCACAATGGCACCGTTCCATTTATCAACAGAAATTGAAAGATCAACTTTGTCGAACCTGTAAATCTGGCCTTCGGCACTCAACTTATCCAAAGTAAGTTCAAGTTTCGGAAACACTTTCTCCCGTAAAAAAGTGCTGACATTATTTTTTATCCTGATAGCCTCTTCTTCGCTTGAAGTACCTATTTCCACAAAAACCTTGTCGACGATATGTTGATTGGCTTTCAGCATTAAATTAGTTTTTGCCCGATAATCTGTTTTATGTGATTTGCCAGCAATATGCGATCGCTAACTTTTTTCATGTATTGCTCAACAAACTTTTTCATGGTATCACTAAAAATTATTCTGCGCTCTTGAAGCATCGTCAGCATTTTAATGATCTGGTTAAGAATGGTATTGATCCGATCGCCAAATTCTTTGATCGTTTCATTGCTTTGGCAGCCCATAACATTGTAAAACAAGCGTAACTGCAACTCAAATAATAAAATAGACGTCGACTGCAATTCGGGCATATTGGCCAGTTTTATTATCAGGTTACTTGTGTCATTTAGAACCGGTAAAAACATCTTTTCCAAGGTGCTATTCAAGTCGCCTGACATATAAGAATTGAGCTGATCAATAACTCCTCTGTTGAAATCACTCGTACCTCCATATATACTCCGGGTAGCTTGAAGTATTTCACTGATCGATCCCGTAGAATCCGGTTTAATGGTTTGCAATATTTTCGCGTCGTTCATTATCGCAGCGCTTGCCAACTCTACACAAGTATCAACCGGCGTCTCTTCAACATATTCTGTAGTTATTGAAGTCGACATTCTGGAAGATGGACAAACGTCAGCACCAATTGCTTCCAAGCTAATTCTCCATGTAGTTACCGGACTATTTGGTGATAGATTGATCACAACCGGATCAAGATTAGTCGTTTGCTGAGTAGAACCATTAATTGTCCATTCAAAGCTGGTTGCATTAATCGAAATATTCGTAATTACCAGTTGGTTTCCGACTTGTTTAGCTGTAAAATCTGCTTGCGGCCCAGCATGAACCATTACCGAATAATCTGAAGGCTCGCCGTTCACAACAAACGAGATAGTCCCTGCTCTAGCAGCTTCAGGAAGAAAACTAAATCCACCTGCATTGTTTGGAATTACCCCTTTTCCGGCAATTGCAACTTTGGCATTTTCGGGGCTTACTATAAACGGATATTCAGTTGGATCGCTGGAACAGAAAATATCGGTTTTTAACCTAATCGAAGTTTCAATTTCAGTAAAAACAATTTCATGCTCAACTGTTGTCTGGCAAATACGGTTAGCTGCCGTTGCAATCAGTCGTACAGTTACTTTATTTTCATCATTAACCGGCAGTTTATAAGTATGGCTCGGATTCCTTTCAGTTGATGTAGCGCCGTCGCCAAACTCCCAGTAAAAAGTCGCTCCCTCCAAATCTCCTTCCGGAGCAAAACGATGTGTTGCCTGATCAGTTGGTTCCTCGGGAACTTTAAAATCGGTCTGAATTCCCTCGTAAATGGTAAGAACCGCATCGGTTATCTGCTGGTCTACCGTAAAATGAATAGCTTTGCCCAGCATTTCTTCGGGGAAGCTTTCCGCCAATACCGTCAATTTTCCGTTTTCAATACTGATACCTGCAACATCCGGGTTCATTCCTATTTCTCCGTCGGCAGGCGATACTTCGTATAAAACAGGTTCGGTATCTGTTAATAAACAGAACCTGTCGCGCGAAAGTCGCAGCGTTGCCGGTGGTTTCGATATTATATAATTAATTGGCGCACAATCGGAACAACACATATATGGCAAAGCAAAATCGGCAATCACCGTGTTATCAGGAACCTGCGTAGCCGGAATAAATCGTTCCAGCGTGTCAATGCTTTTTAAGCGAGAGAGATAATCTTCGTATTTCAGCAATTCGGTTGCGCTTCGCAGTACCGTGTTTCGCTCTACGGAAGAAAGCATTTCCACATTCATTATTTTTTCGGAAAGTAAGAGCTTTGAGTTTGAAAGCACCGCATCCGAAATTAAGTTCTTTCCTGTTTCTTTTTCGATAACGCGCGAAGTGTCGTCTTTTGTAGTTTCACTGTTTTTGTAAACCACTACAAAAGTACCGCCCGGCTCAACCCCGGCTTTATGTTCCAACCCCGTGTGCAGTTCAATAAACTTCGACAGTTGAAGGCGAATCAAAATCTGTTCTTTGCGGGAATTTATTTCGTCAAGTAGAACTTCCAGCTTTTTCCCCGAGCAGCAAACATTCGACAATTGATTAATCAGTAAGCCGGTAAAAGCCTGTAATCCCACTGACAATTTTGTGGATTGATACCTCGCTTTCAGCTTTTTCACCAAACTACACAACTGGCTCAATGAAAGCTTATAATCATTTACCCGAACAGAATCAACAACATTTACCGCCAGTGGCATTCGTTGCGTCAGCACATAAGTGTGCGCCATCAGCTCAACCGACTTGTTAATCACAAAATCTTTCAAATCTGGTTCGGCATTCCAAGCTTCTGTATCTACTTTTGGTTCCAGCTTTCTTGAAGCATTTGCAATAATATCATTTACAGAACCTCCCTTGGTTTCCTCAATAGCTTTATACATTTCAACACCAATCGTGTCTTCCACCATGCTCAGGTTTTCTTCCACCACTTTGCCCTTAACAGCTTCGTCGTATAAAGCTTTTGTTGCTGTTCCCGAGGTAGCTTTGTAATACATCGGCTGATAAGCCATCGCGGCATAGTTGGTTGCCGGGTTCAGATTTAACTCGCTTGCTTTTTTCAAATCAAGCTCCGCTTCCTTCACATTGGCACCCGGAATTCTTGTACTGAAGCTTGAAAAGAAACCAGACACTTCACCAAGAACACAATCCTGCTCTGTTGTCCAGGCTTTCAGCAACACCTTTAAATCTTCAAACTCGCATTCGTAATCATCAATATCCAGATCGTCAGCCTTAATATTTACAGAAAGTGCTTTTACATCGAACGATAAACCATGTTCTTTCTTTTTATCGTCCAACTCTTCCAACACATCCCGGTAATCTTTTCCCTGGTGGCCTTCAATACGGTAAAAATCAAATCCATCCGAATTATAATCCAACGGATTTTGAACCTGAGGTGAAAGCGATAATTTATTGGTATGATAACTAAGGTTGAAAGCTTCGCGAAATTTCTTTGTTTTGAAATAATCCCATCCTTTCAAAAAATTCGAATCGATATTGTAATAAAACGGGATACTTCGCTTGCTCAGTTCGGGTAATTTATTCGAGGGTGTGAGTTTTATATCGCCCGAAACAGTTGTGTAATTATCGATAAGCTCAAATAATTTCTGCATAAGGTTTCGTACATGTGCAATTTCGTTATTATCCGTGCCTGACGCAGGCGAAGGATAAAACTCGTGACGAAATTCCTTTGGCTCACTATTTATTTCGGCAAGCAAACCCAGCATTAAATGTTTTGGGAAAGCCGTTATTTCTGGCAAACAAATTCGTTTTAAAGTGAGCAACAAATCTTTCAGTTCGTTGTAAGTATCAACAAGATCTTTTAGAAAATCGTAACGGTACTGAACGTCAAACGAAACATTGTAGGCGCTAAACGAAAAATAACTTTTTAGTTTTTGTAGCGCTGAGGCTAATACCGTATTCGAAATCTTAAATTGCAGTAATCCGCCAAAATCAGAGACCAGTGAATTTATCGCAACAGAAAGTTGACCGACAGTATCATCTGCTTTTATCGCATCGTAATACGAACGCTTTAGCTCTTCATATTTCGAGGTGTTTATTTGATTGAGGACAACTCGTTTTACAGCAAGTTCTGGCAGATTAAAATACTGATCGAAGCGATTATGGCCGGTATAAATTACGTCGTTTGAAGCAATAAAAGCAGCATCTTCTTTTGAAACCAGTAATACCCGCAAGCGATTAATCTGCGCAATTCCCTGATTATCGCAATCAAGAGCCGTACACAAATCTCCGTCATCGGCATAAGATTCAAGGTAAAGAATTACAACCTTGTCATTCAGGTTTTCCATGCTGCTCAAAGGCGAAGAATTTTCCACTTCTTCTGTATGCAATTCATACAAATCGATCACCTCCATCGACAATTCTTCTGTTCCTGATAGCTTCCGAAAACGAGGATAAGCTGCGGCATCATCAGCAAATTCCTTGTAATGTGTATAGGTGAGCGAGCCTGTAACCAGCTTTTTAAGGGGCGATTTTTCAATGTCTTTTTGGAGCTGAACCAAATCGCCATCGGTAGTTACGCCAACTCCCTGTGATATAACGACATTCGTTCCACTCCTGCTAATTTTGAAACCGCAAACCACGCCAACACCATTCAAAAAAACACGTGTTAGCCGGTCCTGATCGTCAAAATAAGTTACAAACTCATTTAGCTGGTCTTTTGTCAAAACCTGGTTGTCGACAAAAGTATGATACTTGGTTGTGATCTCTTGTAATTTCGATGCCATCACTTCTGTAATTAAAGGTTTCCAATATTTGTGCGGCCAAGTATTATGCGGCCTTTCAATGAATCTTCTTCATCATCACAATCGATAAGTCTACCGTTGGGGTAGATCGAATTCAATTCTGTGAGTGTTTTTATCAGTCGGTTCAGTTTGGTTTTTACCTGTTTTTGCCCCGATTTTGTTTTCGACAGCAAAAAGTCTTTGTAGTGTTTTTCAAACTGTACCATATCATTTTCGTCATCCTCAACGCTCCCTTTTCTCTCGCCAATCCAGCAGATTCGTGCCAGAACATGCGCCGGAAGTTCGCGGCGGATCATATCTTCCATAAAATTTCTGAAATCCATATTGCCAAAGCGGTAGGTCCAACCTGGTAAAACAACGGTTACCCGATAAGAATACGGATCGATGGGTTCGCAGCTTTCGCAATTGTCGGTGCATACCGGCATAAACTGATCTTTCAGTCCATCCTCGGAGGTCACATCAGGGCGAAGCAGAATATGCTCGACAATGAACACGCCTTCTTCGTTAAAATCAGTTCTAAAAAACCGGATCAGTTCCAGAATTGCCTCTTTCAAATCTTCCTGCGTATCGTAATACAAAAACTGCCGTGCAATAATCCGGTCGGTGCTGTCGCGATCGGCGTCGAGGTTAATTACATCAAAAGAGTATTTCCCGCTTTCTGCTTTTTGAATTTCGAAGTTGCCAACCTCGGCCTCATCTGTAATTTCTTCTGCAAAAGCTTCTTCAATTGTTTCCGGATCGGTTTCAACCACTTTTACAATCGACTGGTACATTTCGGCACGTGCATAAGGCGACGCTTTGTAATTCACGGTAGCCGATAAAACAGCTTCGCCTTCTTCGTTGCGTATCCGCCAGCGATAAACCGTTTCACCGTCAGAGTCTTCGAGATCGTAAATTTCAACAAACGATTCTGAAAGGTCACGACGGCTATAATCCTTCATGCCACACAATCGGGCAATTCGTTTCTGCGCACCGGCAACATTTTCGGTGTCCCAAAGATCTTCCGGCTTTTGCTTGAAATAATTAAACGCGCTCCCACGCCAGTTGCTGATTCCTTTATTTTTTAGCGTTCCGTCGTTTTCATACAATTCACCGTATTCCGACAGGAAAACCTGTTTTGCATTCAGCACCGCCTCATCGGCGTAATTGCCGTAAAGCGTTTTCATCAAAAATGAATACTGGCTGAATTTCTCGGCAAAACGCGCCAACATATGATCGAGCAGCTGATTTTTTCTCGTGACATTATCATCCAACTCGCCCAGTAATTTTTCAGTCAATTCGGTTTCATCTTCAGGATAATCATCCACCAATTCTTCAGAACCGGCAATATTTTTAACTGCCTGCGTAAAATAGGTAGCAACCAACCCGTTATTTACCGACAACAGTTCTTTTACTTTATCGAGATGTGCAAAATAGCTGGCAAAAATCTGGTCGAAAAACAGCAAATATGCCTTTAATTGTTTGGCCTGCGCTTTTCGGGCGACCGTTGCACGCGAACTCAATCCAACGTGACCAATTCCGTAAACTTCAGGAAAATCATTTTGAATGGTTGTGGTTTCTCCGGTACCGAGGTAGTCGCCATTTGGGACAGGCAAATCTTTCTCCAAACCTACCAAAGCTTGCTTTTCCTCTTCTTCGGTTTGCATTTCCAGCATATACTCAGCAACCTTTTTATGGTTTACATTAACAGGCAATACCCCTTTAAAGTAAGAAAAAGCACTTTTATCGCAGCGCACAGGCTTTTTGCCATCGGCAACACAAACCAGCCACTCATCTTTTTCAACTTCACCATCGGAACAATCGTTAATGGAAATGTCTTTGATCAGCTTTACACCTTCAATTTTCATGATCAGCTGCACCAAATCCGAAAGCCGTATTTCTGTGCGAAGCTTTGCTTTGTTCAGCTCAACATTATCGATAAAACCGTTTTCTAAAACCGGTCCTTCAAAAATCTGATCGCTGGTGTAGCCTTTGTCAAACATTTGTTGCAGCGAATAAAACCAGAGCTTTGGCGAAAAATAAGCATCAATCGCTCTTAAAACCTGTGCATGTACTTTTTCCTCATCCACTTCGGGCTCTAGTTCAATGCTGGCGCAAACTTTTATAGGATGTGTTTTTACTTTTTCAATTTCAACAAGATCTTCACAAAGGTTTCTGTTCTGATGATATTTTTGCGTAATCAGACTGTCGATCTCCTCAATTTTCTGTTCTTCATCCTCTGCTTCGTTCAGCACCTTTTCATCGTAATCAACAATCAGTTTATAAAGCCCATTTAAAATGAATTCTTTACGCTCATCTTTTTTAATATCCGGAAAATCACTGGCGTTATACGAGAGCTGATCATTCTTGCAATCCATAAGAACTGTCTTTTCGTATTTCTTTAGCCAGCAGTTTTTTACGCCTTCAATATCGATAAATATTTTTCGGTAATCGGCCTCTGTTACGGGTTTCGACGGCAGAATTTCAGCAGCACTGAAAAACTGGCTTTTTATGGATGAATTATCAGCCGGGCTCAGAATATCTTCGAGCGGCATTGCAATGCGCGCACCCAAATCGGTTATCGCATAACTGAGCATTTCGAGAATAGTGATGCCCGGATCATGCGAATTATAGTCTGTCCAGATATTTCCTGACAATCGTTCGATGTATTCCTGTCCTTTTTTGCGCAGAAATTCATAATCAAGATCATCTTGCGTGGCAATATTCTTCGATATGGTAATATGTTCGTTTATGGTTGACATGATTCTGCTGGTTCTGTTTTACTATTCGAGCATTTATTCTCAAGGTCGTTTACCGTGTGTGTTTTTGCCGAAACCAAAATGGCTTCCGGACTCGACGGAACCGCAACATTCACATTGCTTTCAGTGCCGTTAATTGTATTTTTCTGAAACAGTTTAACATCGCTAACAAAATCAACATAAGCGAGTTTTTCCACATAATCAACAACCACACTTTTGTGCAACGAAAGTCCGAAACGAATGACGGATGAAGTATCAAAAGCCCACGGTGAGAGCAAGCGCGTTAGATCTTTCTTTAGTACTGTTTTGTAATAAACCTCGTCGAATCCACTATGAAATTGTACTTTCAGATCAACACGTACTTCCTCGTACTCAGGATTAATGACCGTGGCCGTTACCAACGGTGAATTCAGTTTTTGGAGAAACTCCTGAATTCGATTCAAGGTGGCCTTGCTAACCTTGGGCTTATAAATATCAAAAACGTTTCGGTTGACAATATCAGGTATTACTACCAGCACCACATTTCCGGGCGACAGGTAGCTCGTTTTCCGCTTGCCATTTTTTACTTCGGTTGAAGTATGGTTCAGGCATTTTACTTTATGAATCTCCGGGAAATTCTGCAACACCAGATGTTCGTAATCCCACAAAGTAATTGCGCGGTTTTTGTGGCGTAAACGTTCGCTAACCCGGCGGCAAAAAGCGGTATCGTTTTCCTGCGGCGTTCCGCCAAACGAGCTGTAAGGCTGCAAAAGGCTTTTTACTTTGGCAGGCCGCAATAGCATTTTAGAAATGGTTTCTGCTGCTAACCCATCTTGCAAATGTTCCAGGCTGTTTCCATTGTTGTCAAAACCGGCAAGTACTGCCTGCGCATGAATACCAAGCATTTTGGAAACCGCATTGTATTTTTTGTGAATCCGGGCTTTTAACCACATGTAACCTGCCGGTAATAGCGTATTATCGGTAGTAGCTTCGGCCGGAACCGTAAATTTCAGAATGCCTGATTTCAATAAATTATCGGTTTGATTGAAAATTATTGCCGAACGGTCGAGTTGTTTCCAGGCATTGTTACAAAGCATCCACCACTCTACTTTTTGTTTCCCCACAAAAGATTCTGCTTCAGGATTTTCACTGCCTTCAAGCACCTGAATCAACAGCGAAACATTTTGTTTGGGCAATGCATTTTCCAATCCGATGTATAACTCGCCACCTTTACAATAAGTTGGCAACGCATATAATTCTTTTGTTTCCTGTTCGGGAACAACTTTGTTGGCTGATTTTTCTTCAACACATTCCAAAGCCTGTCCAAACGGATGTTCGTGGTACAAATCAATATCTTTAACCGAATAGCTGTTTTTGTCGGGCTTTATCGATGCCGACGCGCTGTAATTCAGGGTAAGTTTTTCGATAAAAGGCGTGTAAGGCTCATTCGGTACAATTACACTATTATCGTCACTACTCATGGCCAGCGCATACAGCCGCGGGTACATTTCGTGTAAAAAAGTATCGTTTAACGACAAACGAACCGGCCCTACTTTTTGCTTTTCTTCTCCCGGGTTAGTCACATCCAGCGACAGGTGAAAAATACCATCTTCGGGACCTTCAAAAAGTGTTTTCCTCGAAAGCTGGCTCATCACGCTCCATTCTTCTTTTTCGTTGATCTCAACCGCAGCCGTAAAATGATCATCACCATCGACAATGAAATTATCTGCCAATTTGTTGATCTGCCAGTTAAAAGCCTCTGCCGACATCTCAACGTTTTCACGCAACTCACTAATTGGGTCGCTTGTTTTTCGTTTGGTTGTAATGGCAGCCCCGGTAATATTTTCCTTATTGCTTACATAAATTCCCTGAATGTATCCGAGCTGCGAAAACAAAACATTGTGATTGCTGCGGTAAGCATAATACCAGCTTTTGAAATTTGCGGGCGTGTTTTTCCACTCAATATCAATATTTTGCTGACTCCATTTCTTCTTTTTTAGTTCAGGATAATCGATGTAAAATTTTGATTTTTTAACGGGCTGCGTACCAAAGGGATAAAAAGGTTTGTCGGCATTAATAGAACCAATATCGTTTGATAAGATGGCATGCTCAATTCCGCGAACGTTAACATTTACCGACAACTCGCTTAAGCTCTTTTCAATTAAATCGCGGTATAAATCGTGTGCTTCGGTATTTTCTGTTTTCAGCAAAACCCGACAAACCGGAAATGTAGAATCGAACCGCTCGCCGTGCGTTTTAGTGTTGTAAGCTACAATGGCTTTTTCGTCTTTCGGGATACGAAATACAATATTCAGCTTACTCAAATCACTGTCATCTGATCCTGTAGAAAAGGTTTGTTTTGAACTTTCACTTTTTTCAATAATGTCGAAAGGACCCAACCAATCTTTCTCTCCCGTACAGAAAATCTCGAAATTCGATCTTAAATCCTCTAACGAATATTTTCTTGAAAGACTTTGTTCAAAGTCAAGCGATATCACAACATCGCGCTCGCCTTCCTGCAACTCAAAAATTTCACCGGCAAGGGCAAATCCGGTTTTGGCATCGTTGAGTTCGGGATACTCGCGGACATTATCTTCTCCCGGAGATGGCGGTAACTCGTAATACGCAAAAGGCCACCATTTAACATCGTCGTTCGGAAAATCAGCACCTTTACCATCGTAAGAATTTGCAATGTCAGCAGCTTTTATTTTCGAGTTTTTGTGGTCGTTATACAGGCTTTTTAATGCGGCTACTTTGGTTTGATTCGCAATTAGTTCTTCCGATGTTTTGTAAACCAGCTTTTTCCCTTCCGAATCTTTTCCGGCATCCAATGCAGTAGCTTTTTCTATTATTTCTGATGTTGCGTTTTTGACCAGTTCAAACAAAATATGAACGTTGTCGGGCTTTGCGGCTTGCTTTTGCATCTTCAAAACACGCGAATAGTAAAAATCGAGATGCCGCTGAGTAAGCTTGTTAAACCGTTTCTTACTTATTTCGATAAGTTGAACAAAGCTTACAAACAATGCCAGGTGCGGACTAACTTTACCACCTTCATCAACTTCTTTGAGAAAAGCAGCCAGCTCTTCTTTCGTTTTGAAAAAATCCTGCCAGTTGCCGTTTGGTGTAGTATCATTTTCGGTATTGAAATAGTTCAAATGAGCCGCAAAATCATAGGCAAACTTCATCCATTCTTCCAGACCAAAATCATTAAGTTTGACCGAAGCAGGATCAAGCGCCCGATTGAAGCGATTCTTTTGTTCTGTCCCCTCGCGAGGTAATAGTATATCTTTTCCGCAATTTGCCATGTTAATCTTCTTTAGGTTTCGCTCCCTTCCGTTTTATAGAATGGGAAAACCATGTTCTTCCGGGAATTTGTGGATCGAATGGTATAATCAAGCTTGATCAGCAATTCTCCGTTTAGTTCATTTACCGGATCTATTGCGATTTTATTGACATCAATCCTTGGTTCGTGATAAAGAATTGCTTTTTTAATGAGATCAACTACGTAGGTTTTCAGCGTTAAATTCAAAGGTTTAAACAATAACTCATCAAGATTGCAGCCATAATCAGGAACCATAATCCGTTCACCCAACCGGGTTGACAGAAGAATTTCAAGGCTACTTTTAATATCCTCCTCATCTTCAATCAGCTTAACCGATTTTGAGTCTTTGCTGAACTCTGGTGGAAAACCCCAGCCTCTTCCTAAAAATGAATGATACTCTTCCATATTTAACCTCCAATAATTACTGTTGGACACCCCATTATAATTGTACCTCCGTGAGCGGTCATATCTCCTTGCCTTGCCGCCGGCATTCCTTCGATAAACACCGTAGTTGATCCAAAAATGATTGAATCTGGCGGACCTGTGCATGTTGCCATATCGCCTACCCGCGCCGCCGGCAAACCACCAATAAGAACGGTTGTACTGCCGGGCGGTAAAACAGGCCCTCCTACATGAGGAACCGAACCGTTAGACAGTGGGCAGGTGTGCATATCGTTTATTCGTGCTGCTGGTGGCATATCAATTAATTTGTACTAATGATCCTTTTACTTTTGTTATAGCCGAAGACGAAAGCTCGGTTCCGGCATTGCCCTCTGCTTTAAATTGGGCATTGGCAGAAATACTCACATTCGTTCCTTCAATATTTACATCGCCGGTGGCAGTAAGATTTATATCTTTTGCTGACTCAAGAGTAATCCCATCTGCATCAAAAACAGCTTTATTGCTGTTCTCATCTTCAATTTTGATGACACCTTCGTCCTCATCAATCGTGATCGTTTTTCCGCCGGGAGTTTCGAGTACTATTGATTTCTTATCGTCGTCAAAAACCAACCTCATTTCGCTCCGTGTAACAATACCTTTTTCATTATTATCTCCAGCCGGTTCTATTGGCGAAGGATTTGCACTGCTGTGCATCATCCCAATAATTACCGGGTCGTTCGGGTCGTCGTTTAAAAAGCCGACCACAACTTCATCGTCCAACTCGGGCCTGAAAAATGTTCCGCGGTTATTACCGGCATCGAGCGTAGCTACCCGTGCCCAAACACCTTGTTCATCGTTATTGATAATAGGCATCCGAACCAGAACGCGGTATTCGCCCATCGGATCGTCGTGTATTTGAGTAACTTTTGCTACATGCAAACCATGAACAGCCCCTAACAAACCAGCTGCAGGCATTTCGTTGATATCTGTAGTTTCAGAAAACCACCTGGCATTCATTCCAAATTGTGCGTCGGTTATCCAATTCCCTTTTGTAATCTGGTGACGAACTGCGGATACATAAACCTTTCCATTAAAACGATCGCCAACGCCTGCCAATACAACTGTAGTATTTGGCTTCACCTCAGCTACTCCCTGAAAACGCACACGACCACGGACTCTCGAAAGTTGGTTAAACATCTTTTTGGCGTTGACCCAATCCTGTAAACCGGCATCATTGCTCGTACTCCCATCGCGTAATTCGAGTTTTTCCAGTTCTATTACTGAAGCCAAATCTTCCGGAGAGATGTTTCCATTTAGCTGAACATCCGAATTATCAGCCTCTTTTTCCAAAACACTTTGATTCGCAACATCCCAACCGAAGCCTGTTACATTTGCAAATTGGTTCCGCGCATCAATTTCTGCATCAAAATCAAGAATGGTAGCACCATACACCAAAGTCATTTTTTCCTGCTGCTCGTAGTCGGGTTTTACAACTGAGAGTTTTCCGTCGTCAACCAAACAAACTTTTCCGTTTGCCTGAGCGCGGGTTACGCAAAAATCCCAATCGCAAAGCTGGTACTGCACCATTTCTGGATAAGTTGTATTTGTGGGTTCCACATCGGCTTCCAAACCAACCGCACTGATTATTTCCTCCAGAATATCACTGTCTTTGCTGTCGTAGAAGTACTTGCTTTTTCGGCCAACACTCAGTTTAACTGCTTTGTCTTTGCATTCTATTTCGAGCTGAGCTTTATCGGATCGGATCTTCAGGTTATGACGAATCACAATTCCTTTAAATATTGTCTCTTCTTCAGAATGATAACCAGCCTTAATTTCAATTTCATTTCCCGGAACAAAAAAACTTTCATTGCTGAGGGCAAAGTCTTGTTCCGCCGGATCCCCATCCAACAACACAATTTTCGCCCAGGCAATACGGTTTACTTCCTTTTCAACAACAATGCTCACGACCTGATTAACAGAAGAAAGCTCTTCTCCTGCGACAATAATCTTAAATGTGACAAGATCTGCTGAACGTGCAGTAGGTATTACTCTTGTTTCGGGCATATTAGGATACTTTTTCTATGGGCGGAAAGAAAATCTTCTGTCCTACTTTTAATGTTCTGAAATTACTTAGTCTGTTGGCCTTTGCTACCTCGAGATAATACTTTGAATCGCCATAAATACGATACGTCATTAAGGGAAGTGTATCTCCTTCCTGAACAACGCGAACGTGCGTAAGATCGGGCGACGAATTATTCTCGATGGCAACACGCAGATTGTCTTCGATAAAGCCTTTAAACTTTGCAGTTGCGGTAGCCCTTAACGGCGTTCCATCTGCCTTAAAAAGCTTAAAGGTTATGTCCATCTGTGTAAGCACACCTTTAAACAACAATGCCCCCCATGAAATAATCAGGTAATTGGGGCGATGTTCGTTCCCGTTGTAATCAAATACAACTCGCTTGAAAAGATCTACATCATCGGCTACACCAACGCCTTCATCAACCGACAAAGCATCGTCGCTCGAAGTAGCCGGCTCTCCGTAATTTATTAGGACTCCTGTTCTGTCGAAAATAAACTCAAGTTCTAGGTCTTCAGGAGGAGTTCTGTTGTAACGAGGAGATGAAGAACTGGTACCTGAAGCTTGTTGATTGTTTTGCTCCACTTTGTAGCGAAAAACATACTTCTCAGGATTCAGTAATGCCCTGAATTCACCGTTGGCAATTTCGTTGTTAAACTGCTCGTCACTGTATGCTTTAATCTCTAATTTGGTAAGCTCTCCAGACATATTATCTTTCTTCTCTACGTGCTAAAATTTCCATTACCTGTTCCATACAGGCTTCAATTATTTTTTCTTTACTATCGCTTGTTCCACTGTCTTTTAACTCAGCCTGCGTTGCATCTTCCGATACGTTTATTTTGATATGTAATTCTTTGATTTCTATCGGCATATCACATTCGGTTAAAATAATTATAGGATAATTCGATGGTTTCAATGGCGATTTTATTCTCTTCGGCATTAAAACCAGTCATATTGAGTTTTACAGGCCAGGCATGAACTACATTCCAACTTAACAATGGCTCGTGTTTTTCATTTAAAAGTTTTACAATGAGATTGGTTGGTTTAAAACTGAAATTTTCTACGGCGTCTCTGCACCATTTTACCAAATCAGAATCAACAACTAATCCACGCTTTAGAACAAGGTTTGGATACTTTGTTCGAACCGGGAGCTTATGCTCAAAACGATTCTCCCCTCCCTCTGCGAAGTTTTCAGTGTCAACGTCAACGTTCAAACCATCGACAGATTGAAACTGGTATTCGCCCAGAAAATCAGAGAATTCTACTTTAAAATGAAAACCGAGTGGTGGATAGTATTCGGCCATATTTATTCATTTTGAATGGACAATCCCTCATGAACGAGTTCCATTGTTTCAATAGCCACTTCATTTCCATCAGCCTTTAAATCGGTTGATTGAATTTTAGCCGGCCAGGCATTTTTCACTTTCCAAACTACAATTGGCGAATGCTCCTCGTTTAGCAAACTGATTGTTATATCACGTCGCTCAATGGTATTTAATTTCACCGTATTCCACCATTTATAAAATTCGTTATCGGTAGCAAATGTGCCACGCTTTAAAGTGATATTCGAATATTTCTGCATTCCTGGCATTTTTGTTTTATGGTATTCAGGACTTGCGCCGTGCCGGTATTCTACTACTTCGGTTTCGACATCTAAACCCGAAACTTCGGTAAAACCTATTTTGGTTCCGCCCCACTCCACCTGAAAATGGAACTTAACAATTGGATATTCTGTTGCCATAATATTTCTTTTTAATGGTTTCTACTGATTATGATTCCTGCATTTTGTGAGAAAACCTCAGGATGATAAATTCGGCCGGGCGAACAGCGGCCATGCCAATTTCGATGATCATTTTACCGTTTAAAATGTCAACTGCAGTCATGGTTTGTCCAAGGCCTACTTTTACAAAAAATGCTTCATCGGGTTTGGCACCGGCCAAAGCACCGGCTCTCCACTGTAATGTCAGGAAATTTTCGATCATTGCACGAACCTTGATCCATGTGTTGGCATCGTTGGGTTCAAATACAAACTGAGAGGTAGCTTTTTTAACCGATTCTTCTACCATATTGAAAAAGCGACGTACAGGAATATACTTCCACTCGTTGTCGTTTCCGGCTAATGTGCGAGCTCCCCAAACCAATGTACCTTTTCCGGCAAAAGTTCGAATCACGTTAATCGACTTTCCTGAGGTGTGTATATTCAGGCCATCCTGTTCAAGGTTTGTTACCTTTTTATCCGGGCCAATAACGTTCATCACCCCAACATTTGCAGGAGCTTTCCAAACACCACGCGAACTGTCAACCCGTGCATAGATACCAGCTACTGCGCCAGAAGGAGGCAGGGTTACACGAAGTTTGGCAATTTCTAATTTTATTTGATTATACAACGCGGTGTCGGCTGTAACTGTGGCATCATTAATAGCTAAACCATCGTAGCTGGTGGTTCCTCCCGGAGCATCGGTTTCGGTATGAGCAATGGTAACTTCCGCCTCATCGTATTTGTAAGGTATGGTTGTTTTTAACCACGGATAATACGCTGCACCATATTTCAGAAACTCAGTACCCAAACTAATTTGTGTGCGTAAAGTATCTGCAAAAGTCGATGCCTGATTATAAGTGTCGATTATTGCAAACCGATCTTGCAACTTATTGCACTGCGTTAATGCTTCTTCGTACAAATCGTAGAAATTAGTGGGTGTTGAAATACTCGTTGCGTCAGGAAATACAATTAATGTTGGTTCGTCTTCCTTAGCAAGTTCTGCTAAACCACCGCTGGCGGCTCCTAGATCAGCTTTACTTACGCTTCCTGAAGAATAGTCAGCAACAGAAATAATGTAGCACGGACCTCCTCCATTCGCAAAATACATTTGCAGCGAATAATACATCAGATAAGGAGATTTTGTTCCTGGTAAAGGAACTTCAAGTGTTCGGGTAAGATTTCTATCTGTATCGTAAACATCATTAATATTTACAGCAATATTTTCTTCTTTATCAGCACCTCCGAAATATTGTTCGTATTCAAGCAAAGAAGTAATTCGGGTTGGTACTTTTAGCAGGTCATCGTCCTGTACTTTCTTAGCTATTTCAGTATAGCCAATAAAAGCAGGAATGGCGGTCTCTACCTGAGCGACCGAAGGGGGAAACAGGGATATTTCTTCCACATATACTCCCGGTGTTTTGTACGTTGTTGCCATAACTGTTTGATTTAATGTTATATGTATATTTCTGAGTAAACTTCGTTATCGTTACTATTGGGTTTTATAAGATTGGCGTTAGGATTCGGAAGCTCCGATCCATTCAACTCCAATGACACAAAACCTTTTTTGGTAAGCGGTTGTGGGCTTTTGGTAATTAATTGCTTTGCGTTACCATTTTCCTCCTGCACATCATCTTTATTTTTTACTGATTGGTCGGTTGAAAAGAAATAGCGCCATACCGTTTTTCGGTTATCAAATAAAATTTGAAAGACCCGGTATGGTTCGCTAATCTCTTGTTCTGCTGTGGTTACATTTAAGGAGGTCGTTTCTCCTTTCATACAAATTCTTACAATACCCGCCAGATTTTCCTTCTCCGAAACAGTTAGCATCTCAAGTTCTGCTTTTTTGCTTTCATCGGTTAAAACATAATTGTCGTCAACAATTTGATTGTCATCAATTTTTATGAGCGGAAAAGACGGGGCTTCAGTTGATAGTCTTTTATTTGAAAAGAAAAGTAGCTTACCAACATTCAACATATCAAGATTTGTAAAATTATAGAATGTGCGATTTAATAGTTTTAGCAGAAAAGTAAGCTCAAGCGAATCATCAACGGGAATAAGAGGAGCTACTTCGCTACCTTCTGAAAGTCGAGCCCAAACGGTTAATCCATGATTAGAAGTTTTAAAGACCAAATTCTGACCTTTTAATTTTCGCTGGGTCTCCAGAGTGGGGACAATTGAAAACAACGTTGATACGTCAAAGTCTGCAAGCTGTTTTTCTTTCGCCAATTCATCCATTGAGAAAAAATCTTCAGTGCCTTTATTCAGGAAATATTTATGAAGGATTTTTATTTCAAATAGCGGTTTATATGTTATTGAAAATGTCATTGCGTTATTTCGTTGAAGGTTCCACCAATATGAGAGATAACTTCTGACGATGCCAGCTTCTTATCCCGCGATATCTGAACGATTTGTATTTTATATACCACCGATGGCAACTGTCTGCCCCCAAGGGTTCCCCATATATGATTTAGCATTTCGAAACCCGGTGTATACAATTCAACAATAAATTTAAAGTCGTCAAGAATTTGAGCCGATGGATTAGTACGGTTATATACGGTATTTGCTGAAGTGAAAATCTTTTTCGATTGAAAGAACTCGATTGTTCGTGAAATGCTGCTTAAAGAAATGTCGTAGCCAGAACAGTTTGCAGCAACCATCAGGTAAATATTCAGGTTTACCGGAGGATTTTTATATTCTGCCTTGTTATTGACAACTTTCGCTACAGGGGTATTTTTCAGTGTCCATTCTTCTTCTACATTTAAAAGCGTTAATACCACCTTGCCATCCAATTTATCTGCATCTTTTGCTCCCGACTCATATAAGGCAATGTTATCAAGGACTAAGTTTTTGGAAAGCCCTACTTCATCAAAGTAGTTTTCAAGTTGCTCTTTTAGAATTTGTATGGTCTCGAATATCATTAATCTATTTTTAGGGTTTGTTACAAACAACCTACATACGAGTACTATCCCATTGGGATACCTATAAAATTCTAATGAAAAGGGCTATGGCGTCTATCTTCTGTATAAAATGAACCTGAGTTTTAGATTCAAAATGATTTAACAGCAAGTGCAAGTTACGACAATAAGAAACACAAGTCAATACTAATAATCATTCTAAATAAGAGAAACGACATACAATACTGACTAACAACAAAATAACGCACCAAACATATGTACACTTCCAAATAAAGCAATATAAATTACATTTCAAACTTTATGGTTTCCAGGAGTTTCTGAATCTCTTCAATTAATGCCGAGTGGGAACCGGAAAAATGATTAAACATTAGAGAAAAAGCCAGTTTATCTCCTTTGTTAGTGGTTAAATAGCCGGAATAACAACGTACACGGGTCATACTGCCACTTTTGGCCTGAAGTGTATTATCGGGAAAGAGTTTCGAATCAAAACGGGTAAGTGTGCCTTTACCTGCAACAGGAAGCGAATTCACAAAAGCCTCGTTGTTTTCCATATACTTTAACAAACCAACAAAAAACGCAGGCGATACAGCGTTAAAATGCGACAAACCACTTCCATCTTCAATAAAAATATCATCGATGGGCAGGTCTTTGCTTTGCCAGTACTCTTTAACAAATTCTATCGCTTTGTCTCGATTGCCTACAAGATTCTCTTCAACGGCAATTTGCTTTAAGAAATGTTCCGCAAAAAGGTTTACGCTTTCGTAATTCAACACTTTTGCAATTTCAGCAAGTGTAGGCGATTCCTGAGTAAATACAGGTTGAAAGCTCTTATTATCGCACTTTTCAAATAAAACATCGCCACGTACAAAAATTCCCTCAGCAGCAAGTGCGGATCTAAAATCAGCAGCCAAAATTTCTTCCGGATTATGCATTGCTGCCTTTATGGTAAAAGCTTTTTTCCCTGCCGGAATGGTTCCGCGAATCACCCTTATTTTATCAAAAGGACTACCAAAAACATAAGCGTTATCCACATTCTTTTCTGAAGAACGTACTTCATTTGTAATACTCATCCCTTCAATAATGGGATATGTAGCAATAATGTTTGTAAGCTCATTAACTTTTGCAGGTGATTGGAACGTAATCCTGAACATGTTGTCATAAACTGTAAACGCATTAGGTCCGGCTCCGTAATAATTGCCAATATCCTCCCAAATCCATGTAGCCGGTATTTTTTCCGAATCAAAAATACTTCCGTCCATTACGAGGTTGCCGTTAACTTTTTCTATCCCGACTGCTTTTATTTGTTTTGCCCAGTTTTTCAAAAATTCAAAATAATAATCTCTGAAATATTCAGAGCCTAAGGCCGGATCTGCACCTCCTTTTACCAGCAAATCGCCTTCAAGAGTTCCGTTCTTTTTAACTTTCCCCAAATACCCTAAAACAGTTTTAAAGCGATAATCTGCACCTAAAATTTCGAGGGCGCTTGCACTACTCACCAGTTTCATCGTTGAAGCAGGAATAAAAAGCCGATTGGGATTTAAACTATAAATGTTCTCTCCTGTTTCGAGGTTAGTTACCTGAATTCCAACCGAAGCATTTTTATAATCTTGCTTTTTCAGCAATTCATCCAACTTGTTTTCAAAGCTTTGTTGTGCGGCTAATGTTAAGGAAGTCAGTCCAAATACGAGGAGAATAACGAAACGTGCGTTCATTTTTATTATTTTTGAGCTTCTAAAAATAAATAAAATATGCTGCGAACAATATTAATTGTGGGTTCCGGAGGTTTTATCGGCAGTGTTATGCGGTACCTGGTTCAGATTTTTGTTGAAAAAGGACTATCGAGCACATTCCCCTGGGGAACTTTTGTAGCCAACATTGCAGGAAGTTTTATTATCGGGGTTGTTTTTGCCCTGGCGCAAAAGGGTAACCTGTTGAGTGCCGAGTGGCGTTTGTTTCTGGCAGTTGGAATTTGCGGCGGTTTTACCACATTTTCTTCATTTGCCTACAACAATCTTACAATGTTGAAAGACGGCATTTACGGGCAGTTTATTTGGAATGTTGGAGGTAGCCTTATATTTGGTCTTTTAGCGGTTTATCTGGGGATGATTTTAGTGCGAACCATATTTTAAATCATCCCGGCGGAATTAAATTCCATCAAAATTGCAGCTTCTTTTTCAGCATAATTTTATCAATTTCTGAAACTTCATTCCTGCAAGTGATGTAAAAAAGGTTGATTACTATCCTTAAAAATCAACTGCTATGAATATTTCAGAAAAAACAGGAATTCTCAGAATTTACGTTGGAGAATCCGACAAAATCAACGGCCGTGTGTTATTTGAAGAGATTGTTTTTGAAGCCAGAAACGCAGGTTTGGCGGGAGCAACCGTTCATCGTGGAATTATGTCGTTCGGAGCCAGTCATTCCATCAACACGATGAAGATTTTTGCCCTTTCAAACGATCTTCCGGTGGTAATAGAAATCGTCGACAATATTGAAAAACTGGATGAATTCGCTAAAAAAGTGAATACAATTATGGAATTCAGCAAAAGAGGTGGGATGGTAACTTTTCAGGAAATCAGCGTATTGCGTTACGAAAAAGGCGAAAAATACAAATAAAGCAAAAAGTTAGAAGTTGGAAGTACGAAGTTGGAAACTTGAAGCTTGCCACTTGTGGCTAGTAGGTTCTAACTTTAACACTTTTTAAGTTAACGCAATATCAAATCAACAGTTTCCTGCTTTTTCGCACTGTTTTAGTGTGCCAGAAATTACTACCTTTGGACTGCCAAAAAATACAGGACTTAATAACCTGATTTACTGCAAATAACAAAATAAAGTTAAACAATAAAAAAATACTCAAGATGTTAATTAGCGATGTAAAAGCAAGAGAGATCTTAGATTCACGTGGTAACCCAACTGTTGAAGTTGAAGTATTGCTCGAAAGCGGTGCTTTTGGCCGTGCAGCTGTTCCGTCAGGAGCTTCAACCGGAGAAAACGAAGCACTCGAATTACGTGATGGCGACAAAAGCCGTTACTTAGGAAAAGGCTGTTTAAAAGCTGTTGCAAACGTAAACGACGTAATTGCAAAAGAAATTATTGGTATGGATGCTACTGACCAGGTAGCTATCGATAGCAAATTATTGGAACTTGACGGTACAAAAACAAAATCTAACTTAGGTGCAAACGCTATGTTGGGTGTTTCTTTGGCTGTTGCTAAAGCTGCTGCTGAGTACGCTGAGCTTCCTTTATACAAATACATTGGCGGAACAAACGCAAAAACATTGCCTGTTCCAATGATGAACATCATTAACGGTGGTTCACACTCTGATGCTACTATCGCATTCCAGGAATTCATGATCCGCCCAATTGGTGCTCCAACATTCCGTGAAGGTTTGCGTATGGGTGCTGAAGTATTCCACGCTTTGAAAAAAGTATTGGCTGCTAAAAACCTTTCGACTGCAGTTGGCGACGAAGGTGGTTTCGCTCCTATGTTAGGCGGTACTGAAGAAGCTATCGAATCAATTCTTACTGCAATTAAAAATGCCGGTTACAAACCAGGTCGCGCAGAAGACGGTGGTGATGTTTCTATCGCTATGGACTGTGCTTCTTCTGAGTTCTACAAAGACGGTGTTTACGATTACAGCATTTTCGAGCCAAACGGAGTAAAACGTAACTCTGACGAGCAGGCTGCTTACCTTGCTGAATTGATTGCAAAATATCCTATCGATTCAATCGAAGACGGTATGGACGAAGGCGACTGGGACGGATGGGTAAAACTGAACGCTGCAATTGGTGACAAATGCCAGTTGGTTGGTGACGACCTTTTCGTAACTAACGTTGAATACCTGCAAAAAGGTATCGAATTGGGTGCTGCTAACTCAATCCTTATCAAAGTAAACCAAATTGGTACTTTAACTGAAACATTAAACGCTATCGAAATGGCTCACCGTGCAGGTTACACTTCAGTAACTTCTCACCGTTCGGGTGAAACTGAAGATGCAACTATTGCCGACATTGCAGTAGCAACTAACTCAGGTCAGATCAAAACCGGTTCTTTAAGCCGTTCAGACCGTATGGCTAAATACAACCAACTGCTTCGTATTGAAGAAGAATTGGGTGCCAGCGCAATTTACGGATACAAAAAAATCTACAAGAAGTAAGCTTATTTCTTAACGATATAGTGAAACCGCTTCGTCAAATGATGGAGCGGTTTTTCTTTTATAAACTCCCCTATACAATCCAGCCTTTCCCCTACTCTATTATTTCATTGTAAATTTATGATTGTCATTGGCACGTTTTATTGTGACAATGGTTCGCTTGTGCGGAAAAAGTCGCACTTTCGTTAAACCAAAATCAACTAGAAATGAAACGACGTAACGCAATGAAATTAGCGGCCGGCGCTATTATTGGAGGTGGAGCCGGATTAATTACGCTTACCCAGGCTTTTAAGCCCGAACCTCTTCCCGAAAAACCGGCACAAAAACTCGAACCCGGCGAAAACGCCACAAGCTGGCAATATGCTCAGTTAGATCCGACCGAATCAGGCCAAATAGCTTACGACCAATACAGTGTTGGCAGTTGCATGTATGCCACCTTTTATGGCGTGGCTTCGCAAATTGCAGCAAAATTAGGAGAACCGTATGCATCCTTTCCCTTCGACATGATGAAATATGGCCACGGCGGAGTTGGTGGTTTCGGAACCTTATGTGGTGCGCTTAACGGTGGTGCCGCGCTAATGGGCTTGTTTGTAAGCGATAAAAAAACACGCGACAACCTGATAAACGACCTGTTTCAATGGTACGAAAACAGCCAACTTCCGGGTTTTAAACCACAGAAAGCGGTTATGGACTACACTCCGGCATCGTCGGTTTCGCATTCTACATTGTGCCACGCATCTACTACGAATTGGGGAAAGGCATCGGGTTTTAAAATTGACAGCGACGAGCGCAAAGAGCGATGCCGCCGACTATCGGGCGAAGTAGCTGCCAAAGTTACAACATCATTAAACGCATTTTTTAACCACAATTATGTAACCGAGTATCAGAACAACGAAAACGCGGGGGCATGCCTTACCTGCCACGGAACAGAAGGTAAACTGAATAATATTAGCGGGAAAATGGACTGTAACTCATGCCACACCAAATCTGTTGCACATAAAGTATTTGGCGATGTACATTACAAGTACATGAAGGCCAAATAAGAACAGGTCTGACTGTTAAAGGAAAGATATACAAAACTTAGCCTAAAATCTTTCAACAACAAACTCATAAATGCAGCACAAATCGTTTTAGGGTTACTTTTAAGCAGTTAAAACCAAATACATAAAAAATTCCTGGCAAGAACAAAAAACGAACCTCTTTAGAAAACAAGCCACAAACAGCAGAAAAACAACAATATCAAACAGAGAATAATCGGGATCCTCCGCTGTCGCGGATTTACAATCATAAGTGTTCGATAGGATTGAAATGAATTATCAGCCTGTAGCCGAGGTACGGATTACAAGTTAGCACCAGCGGAGAGTACCTCGGAGCCACAATTTACATGCTTTTTATATCATTACCAATGCTATTTAGCTTTTTTACCAGGCTTTTTACATTTAATTAGATGCTTAAAACATTGCTTCAATGTTATTACCCTTTACATCTACTCTAATAACATCGAAACAATTGTTTTACACTTATCTATATCTGTTTTTTACTTATATTTAAAGGAAAATAGAATAAACTTTATACTTATGGAGAAGGATTTTGTACTTCCGATGGTGAAAAGAGTAATGAAAAGCAAAAATGTTACGGGTGCCGACATTGCACGTGCACTAAATTTACACCCGACCTCGGTTAATGGCATGCTACACCGGCCTACTATGCAAGTGCAAAAGCTTGCCGACCTGAGCGATTTACTACAATACAACTTCTTTCGCGAACTGGCCACAAAGTTTTCTTACGCAGAACCTGATTGCGCCGATACCGAATTGGTGGAAGAAAATGTAACCCTGCAAAACCGGGTTAAAGAACTGGAGCTGGAAGTAAACATACTGCGGCAAACCATCCGCGATTTGGCAGGAAAGTAAAACAGCCTTGCTCTGGTTATTTCCAATCGCACCGAAAAACACTATATTTAGTGCAATTAATAACCAAATATTGAAAGATGGCTCAACTCCCAGGCATTACATCCCGGCAAGTAATTTCAAGCAAGCAAAGCATAAAAAAACTTGTTTTATACACCGACATTGGTGTTATAAACCAAGTTGATAATAGCGAGATAACCCAAAGTTTTGGGTTCCACATGCGTTAGGTGTTATTTAAACCTTTACTTAACGGAAACATTTACATATAAGATGAGATTTTATGAATAAAACAAAACAGACTAGTTTATTTTTTGGGGTTACAGGAATATTGGTGATTTTATATTCTTTTCTAATTAAATCTTATTTTGAAAACTTAGATTTGGGTAAGAGATTTAACGCTGGTGAGTTTAGAGAATCTGATTTATATATATGGATAGGAATTATTTGGTTATTTCTTGGACTAGTATATTATTTGTTTTATCAGATAGATAAAATCCAACTTTCAGATAAACTCTCAAAAAAACATTTTTGGTTTACTCTATTCTTTATAATTGAATTAATTGCTGTCCCAATTCAAAATAGATACTATCCGACCGACTTATATCGCGGAACAATTTTGATGAATATATTAGATATCTATCTTGCTATATCCTTTATATTATTCTTAGTTGGACTTTATAGTTTTTTGATGAACTTAATAAAATCAACTTATTCGTATTTTTTGATAAAAAAAGGATGGAAATAAAAAAAAACAACACCTAACAAATTGTATATGGCAGGCGGGGGTTTTAGCGGTCTGACAAGTCAGACCTTGTGCCCACTTTCCTGCGGGTCTGACACGATTTCTTCCAGAAATCCCGCCCGACCACATACAAGTAACCATTGGCGGTAATTAAGAACCTCAAGAAAATGTAACATTTATAATAAAACATTGTCTTTAACAAAAAAAATGAAAAAATTACTTATTGTAGTATTCCTATTCGCATCATTAATGCCGTCTAACGCGCAACAAGGCATCTCTTATGGCATCAACACCTATATGACATCCGAAGATAAATTGTTTGCACTATCGAAAGTCTGGTCAGAGGCTAAGTATAATGAGGCTTTTTTTAACAATATGGGTGAGCAAGCATGGGATAGCACATATCTTGCATTGATAAAACCAGTTATGGAATCAAAAAGTGATAACGAATGCTATCGCATATTGAGCCGTTACTGCGCAATGTTAAAAGATGGACACTCATATGTCGTCTACAAATACAATCCAATGGTTACAACCTTTTTCGACAAGTTTCAGCTTTTTGTTAAACCTGTTGAAGGACGAGCATTGGTATCCCAAATCAGCAGCAAACAGAGCGATTGGATTCCTTTTGGGAGTGAGATTATTGAAGTAAACGGTATGTCAACCGCTGAGTATATCGAAAAAATGGTTGCGCCATATATTAATTCATCAACTAAGCATCATTTGCTTGATGAGTCGATAAGTAAAATGTTTACTTCGTTGAGAAATGACCCTTATGATATTACATTTCTTACACCCAATGGAAAGGAGGTTAGAACACATACGATTCACGATGTTCTGCCCGAAATTAAAAATGACCCATTGGTTCCAGCAGATAAGGAGTGGAAATTCGTAGAACTTAAATGGTATCATAATGATATTGCCTATGTTGTTATCAATTCATTTAACGATAAACAGACTGTTGATGACTTCAAGGCTATTTTCCCCGAGCTTAATAAACGTGCGAAACGGCTAATAATAGATATTCGCAACAATCAAGGTGGAAACTCCAGTTATGCAGCGCAGATTCTAAGTTGGTTAACTCCAGATGATGACCTTGTTGGCTCAACTTGGTACACACGAGTACATAATCCAGCTCTTATGTCATGGGGACAGAATATTAATCCGAAAGACACAATTAGAAATGTTGAAAATAAAATACAGTACGAAATCGCAAACCATAAGTATTTCGAAAAAGGAGGAGAAACTAATTTCACTTTTGATTCCAATCGAGAACGTCTCGTAATTCCAACGGTTATTCTTATCGGGCATCAAACCTACTCTGCAGCCGAAGATTTTCTTGTTTTCTGCGACAATCAAGAACACATTACACTAATTGGAGAAGTGACAGCTGGCAGTACTGGCAATCCAATTAGATGGAATCTCCCTTATGGTGGTGTATTGTCAATATGTTCAAAAAAAGATACATACCCAGATGGTCGCGAGTTTGTAGGTAGCGGGATTAAGCCAGATATAGAATCACATCTTACCATAGAGGATTTTCGTAAAGGAAGAGACACAGCACTTGAAACTGCTCTCAGTTTTTTAATAAATCAAAACAATTAATTACTGAAAATGAATTGACTAAAAAATAACTACCGCCAACAAATTGTAAATTGCATTGCGGGGTTCGTGGTGTGTCGTTCGCTGGATTCTCGCAACATCGTTCCGTGCCGGACAGGAACGAGCTCCGAAATCCCGCCCGACCACATACAAGTGACCGTTGTATGCCATAAAACACGACTGTGAAACGATTGAAATAATAACATTTAAATTGAACAACAATGAAATTTAAATTACTGATTTGTATAACAGGACTAATATTCATTTCAAGTTCTTTATCTGCTTCGAATACAGATAGTGTAAAAGTAAAAATAATTTTAGGACTAAATGGGGGCATTTCTCAGAGTAATTCATTATCAGGAGATATTTACGGAGGAGCAATTATTCCTATTAATACAAATAAATTAGAAACGAATTTTGGGTATTCATTTTTCAAAAACAACACTGATTATGGCGGAGTAAAAGAATTACATTTTAGTTCACATGGATTGTTTATAGAAGGGAATTACTATTTTACTGAGGGATTTTATGGTGGAGCTAGATTTTCTGTAAATTTTAATTGGGTTGATAAGGAATCTCAAGAAAAATTTGAAATTTACCCAGATATTGATTCGCCGACTTTTTTTTCAGGTATTGCTGGATATGGACATCTTGGATATCATTTGTCAATTGGCGAGAACATTGGGATAAAACTACAAGGACAAATAGGATTGCATAACTATAAAATCTCTGAAGGTTGGTTGTTGATTGATAATTCAAGTAGTGATGTAAGAAACGCACAATTTGGAATAGAAAGACATGCAGAACTTTTGTATAATTTGAGTATTGGATTGACTTTCAAATTATAAAAGAATTGTTGATAATTAATTACGGCACACAACACTGGGGTTTAAGTGGTTATGCAAGATTCTTGCCACGCATTAAGTTCCATATAACTGGACAGGAAAGTAGCCCGCAATCCCCAACGATTTCATACCGCCACCGTTACAAGGCATTTAAACTAAAATTTCCAAATAATAAACAAATATAAATGAAACAAAAGATTGTCATCTTTGGAGGTAGTTCAGGAATTGGATTTCAACTCGCAAAATATCTACTAGAAAAAGGTAATGAAGTTGTAATTGTATCAAGAAATCAAGAAAAATTTGAAATTGCCAAAAATAAATTGGGAAACAACGTGATTTTCTATAAAGCAGATGCTAATAATGAATCAGAAATTATTGAATTCGCAAATAGCATAAGTCAGATAGACCATTTAATAGTAACAATTCGAGGCTCAAATATATCAGATTTGTTTGCAGAAAGTAAAACTAAAGAAGTGAAAAAAGCATTTGATGAAAAATTTTGGACGCAATACAAAATAGTTCGACATTGTTTAAATAAGATAAAACAAACAGGCTCGATAATTATGACTTCAGGAATTGCGTCGCAACGTAGTTATCAGGGGTTTTATTGGCAGGCTTGTGCTAATGGAGCCGTTGAAACATTAGCAAAGTCTTTATGTACTGAAATATTACCCGTAAGAATAAATGTTGTAAGCCCTGGATTTGTTGAAAATAAGACAAATGACAACGAACACTTTGAAAATGTAAAAAAGATTGAACCTAAAATACCGATGAATCGATTGGCTTCAAAAAATGAGATTATTGAAGGATATTTGTATTTAATGAATAATAGCTATGCAACAGGAACAACATTAGTAATTGACGGAGGGATTTTGAATGCATAAAAAACGCCCTGTAACACTTTGTAAATTGCATTGCGGGGTTCGTGGTGTGTCGTACGCTGGATTCTCGCAATAGTGATTTGTTCTTGTGAGAATGAAACGATTGCAAAATTTGAGATAGAAAATAAGACTGGTATCACAATTGATTCATTAAGAATTGTTCCAAATGGATATGAAAGTGATTACTATATCTCTTTAACTCCGGGAGAATTAAAAAAGTATGATTGCAATATGACTGACATTGCGGATTCCGATGAAGATTATCGACTTGATTACAAATTTGATACATAATTATTTGTAATTAAGACTTTTGGTTATTACACAAATGGTAATCCAATAAAGAGCCTGATAAGAGTGATTATAAAACCTGATACAATATTGTTTGATTTAGAACTAAACAGATATTAATTAAATGATTACAACGAAAAAAGTTAAGCTTACATCCAAAGAATATTTTAGCATCTTGATTACAAGATATATAAAAAGAAGGTGGTGGTTGATTGCTTGGATTTGGGGATTAGCAATTATTATGTGGCTAATGGGTGATTTTGGTGAATTTGAATACTTTTTCATTGGTATGGCGATAGTTTATCCGATTCTATTAGTTTGGCAGTTCTGGCGTTACGCTAATTCCAAAGACAATAAATTATTTTTACTTGAAAGGTACTATGAAATAGAGAAGGAAAAAATTAATGGGATAATTGACGTTGATACTAGTTCACCAATAAAAATTGAACATTTTATTAAAGTCGATTTGATTAAGAATACTTATTTGCTGTTTATTGCGAAGAATCAATTTATCTATATCCCGATTGATTCATTTCAATCAGAAAACGATTTGAATTGGTTTAGAAATGAGATACTAACACAGATAAAGAAATAAAGCACGACGGCACAACACTTTGTATAAATAATAGCAGGCAAAATGCTAAATATCAAGGTTTGTAGCCCGCTCAAACTACGTAGCGGTTTGACAGGAATTACCGCGCAATCTGCCACTACTCATACAATTTACCATTAGGTGTCATATTAGAGAAATCCGAAATGAACAAGAAATTGAAAATGATTTACATACTACTGATATTGACACTGAACTTTTCTTGTGTTGAAAAGAAATCAACAGAAAAAGAAACTAACAGGCCTGAATTGGTAGTAACTTCAAAAACCGACACCTTAAAATTTACTTCTGGAATACGTGCTATTTTCCAAGACAGTAAAGGAAATTATTGGATTGGAAGTCATAAAGAAGGAATAAGTCGGTTTGATGGCAAATTATTTGAATACTTCACAACAAACGATGGTCTATCAAACAATCAAATTCGTTCAATTCAGGAAGACGAGAACGGAACTATTTGGATAGCCACTGGAAATGGTGTGAGTAGCTTCAATGGAGAAAAGTTCACAAATTATCCAACTGAAATAAATCCTCAGAAGTCAGATTGGAATAAGACAAACGGAAATTTATGGTTCAATGCCGGAACAAACCAAGGAGCATATAGATACGATGGACAGCAAATGAACTATTTAGCTTTTCCTAATTCAAAAGATATTGGAACAGGTAATTTATTTGCTGTTACAGGAATCTCAAAAGGAAAAAACGAAATGGTATGGTTTGGCACTTACGCAGGTGTTTTCGGCTTTAATGGAAATCAGTTTACAATAATCAATGATGAAACACTAAGACTTACTGACGAGTCCGATAAAATACACGTTAGAAGCATTCATGAAGACTCCCAAGGCAGACTTTGGATAGGGAATAATGGAATTGGCGTAATTCTTAAAAATGGAGATTCTATAACTCATTTCTCGAAAGAACAAGGAAAACTAATTCCAATGGATGAGTTTGAAACGAACATTCAATCGCAACATTTCTCTAAAAACAAGGGACTACAATCCATTTTTGCCATTGAAGAAGATTCAGAAGGAAACATTTGGTTTGGAGATAGAGATTCTGGGGCTTGGAAGTATGACGGCAAAAATCTAACAAACTATAAAGTTGACATAAAATTGAATTCACAAATGATTTGGAGTATTTACGAAGACCAATACAATAACTTAATATTTGGAATGGCAGCAGGCGGAGTATATAAGTTTAACGGAAAATCATTTGACAAAATATTCTAAGAAATAAAATACGAACGCACAACAATGTAATGCTGATTAAACCTTAAGTTGTTTTTGAACTCTAAAACTAAACAACTAATTTAAACACGAAACATGTGTAAATACAACTTAACTTTTCTTATAATATTATTTTTATTTTCTTGTAATTCAGATGATAATAACTCTATTCCTGAAAATTCAAATAATATTGCAGGCATCACAAAGCCTAAAGGACTTTACACTAGTTCTTTTGGAAACGAAACTGCTTTAGATAATGATCAAGTTAATGGTTCTTTAATTCGCGTAAAATGGAGCGAAATAGAACCAAATAAAGGGATTTATGACTTTTCAGGCATAGAGCAATTTCGTGAAATTATTAAAGAGCGAAATTTAAAGTGGAGTCTTGGTATTCTGGCTGGTGGAGATAGTCCTTTATGGTTGACAGAATCTATTGGCGCTGATTATTTTGAAATAAATGGAATCAATAATACAGTAAAACGAATCCCTAAAATTTGGGACACTAGAGTTAATGAAAGACTAACACTACTTGCGGAAGCACTTTCGAATGAATATAATGAAGACGAAGATTTGGTTTTAGTATATGTTCCACAAATGACTGCAAATGGTATAGAAGGTCATTTTAATGGTGTTACAACAGATGAGCTTTTAGATGCCGGACTAACTGTAGAGAATTGGGTTAATGGTGTAAAAGAAACAGCCCGGATATTTGCAAATGCTTTTACAAAAAAGGCAATAGCTGTTGAAGTCCACGACATAATGGAAGATACCTCAATTCCTAACAGAATAATGACAGACTTATGGAATGAGCCTTCTTTAAATCATAGAGTAGGCGCTGCAATGTGGTGGATTTCCGGGAAAAACATTTATCAGCCTAATTTAGTAAATGCTTTAATTGATTTCCCTGGAGATATTTATTCACAAGCAATCGGGAGGTCAGACCAACCTTCAAGATTTGAAAATAACGACTACACAACTATTTTTGAACAAGCACAAACAATAGGTATTAGATATATGGAGCTTTGGGAATATGAATTTGTCAACAATACTTTCCCAAAGGAATTTGAGAGTTTCAATGATTATGCAAATACTAATTTTGAGTAAATACACTACACACAACAATGTGTATATGGCAGGGGGGTTTTAGCGGTCTGACAAGTCAGACCTTGTGCCCACTTTCCTGCGGGTCTGACACGATTTCTTCCAGAAATCCCGCCCGACCACATACCAGTGACCGTTAGCGGCAGTGAGCAACGACAGAAGTTGCAAATATAATTTAGTGGAGAGATGATTTTTAATCTTACCTTTGCGAAATTTTTAAAGAAAAGATTATGGCAAAGATATTAAACGAAGTTTCAAGAACCTTCAGTGAATTTCTAATTATACCGGGATTAACAACAAAATTAAATACCCCGGATAATGTAAACTTAAAAACTCCATTAGTACGATATAAAAAGGGTGAATCTCCCAAAATCTGCTTAAATATACCATTCGTATCTGCCATTATGCAATCCGTTTCAGATAGTAAATTAGCGATTGCGCTCGCTAAAGAAGGTGGATTATCTTTCATTTTTGGTTCTCAATCAATAGAAGACCAAGCAAAAATGGTTATGGAGGTCAAAAAATATAAAGCCGGATTTGTAGAAAGTCGAGCAAATACAACACCTGAAAGTTCCCTCAAGGATATTCTTAATTTAAAAGAAGCAACCGGATTTTCAACAGTTGGAGTAACTGACAATGGAAAACCATCAGGCAAGCTTCTTGGAATAGTAACAAGTCGCGATTATAGAATTAGTAGAGACAATCCGGATAAAAAAGTGAAGGATTTTATGACCCCGATTGAGAATATGATTACAGCAAATGACGGAGTATCTCTTGGAGAAGCAAACGACATTATATGGGAACATAAGCTGAATCAATTACCAATTATAGATAAGAATCAAAACCTAAAGTATTTTGTTTTTAGAAAGGATTACGACAGTCATAAAAGAAATCCAAATGAGTTATTGGATTCCAAAAAACAGCTGATTGTTGGTGCAGGAATAAATACACGGGACTACAAGGATAGAGTTCCCGCGCTTGTTAAAGCAGGTGTGGATGTATTGTGTATTGATTCGTCAGATGGATTCTCAGAGTGGCAAAGAGAAACAATCGAATATGTAAAAGAAAATTTCGGGAACGATGTTTTGATTGGAGCGGGAAACGTAGTTGATAAAGAAGGATTCTTATACCTGGCAAAAGCAGGAGCTGATTTTATAAAAGTTGGTGTTGGAGGAGGTTCTATTTGTATTACTCGTGAACAAAAAGGAATCGGAAGGGGACAAGCCACAGCTATAATTGACGTGGCTGAAGCAAGAAATACTTATTTAGAAGAAACAGGTGAATATATTCCAATATGTTCCGATGGCGGTATTGTGCAAGATTATCATATGACACTTGCATTGGCAATGGGAGCTGACTTTTTAATGATGGGAAGATATTTTGCCCGTTTTGATGAAAGTCCTACCAGAAAATTAATGGTAGGAGGAAACTATGTAAAAGAGTACTGGGGCGAAGGTTCCAATAGAGCTAGAAACTGGCAGAGATATGACATGGGCGGAAATAGCAATCTAAAATTTGAGGAAGGTGTAGATAGCTATGTTGCATATGCAGGTAAACTAAAAGATAATTTAGACCAAACATTAGGCAAAATAAAATCGACAATGTGTAGTTGTGGAGTTTTAACACTTAAAGAATTACAATCAGAAGCAAAAATTACTTTAGTTTCTTCAACAAGTATAATTGAAGGTGGGGCTCATGATGTTATGGTAAAAGAAGTTGATAAGTAGATAATAGAAAACCCCGGCACCTAACAATAAATATATGTAATGCGGGACGATTGACGGAAAATTTGAAATCTTGATTAAACGAATTGGCTCAGTGCAATATTGAAAGTGAACAGCTCCGAAATCCCGCAATCCACTTACATAAACCATTGAGAAACAAAATAGAAGACCACGAAACAGCAGGTAACAATAAATTTAGGGAGTCATACTAGAAATTTAAGAAGCACACTGATAGGTATTCTTATCGGATTATTAATAGGTGCTTTATACTATTTGATAACGAATAGAGATGATTTAGTTATTTATATTTTTTATGTAGGCTATTTACTTGCGATAATCCCTGGTATTTTAATTCATTTCAACTATTACAAAACGGACAAGAATAAAAAATTGACTATCGATAAATCACTCGAATTAATTGAGATAGTTAAGAATAAAAATACACATGAAAATTCTATGATTAAAGCTGCAGAAAGATTAATAAATGAAAGAATTTTTACAGAAAATAAAACTGATTGATCATCTTACAACAGAGTTAGAAATTCAGAAAAGTGATTTTCTTAGTAATTTTAAGAGCTGTGTTGATGAAGGTAACATTGGCTATTTTTCCGGCGCTTTTGATGTGTTTTCTTCCAGCAAAAATGAATATAAGGGGCATGTGGGATATGATAGTTTTGAAATAAAAAGGCGGAGGAAGTTTTTTGATATGCATATGAACTTTGCAATTGCAAAAGGAAAATACATTCAAAAAGGAACCACGCTAATCATCAATACAGAAATTAATAGTTTTAGTGGAATGATGATACCATTCTATATATTTATCATCATTTTTTACACCATTTTTATTGTCGCATTTTTCTCTGCCGATAATATGATTGATGGCGACCAGCTTTACTTTAGCGGATTTATAATTGTTCATGCTTGCTTTATGTTTGGGATTCCGTATTTTATGATGAGAAGAAGTACGCAAAGGCTAAAACATGAATTGGAAAGAGAGTTTTATTTTATGACAAAAAGTAAAAACGGTTCTCGAAACTTTTAACCCAATATTGGTTTTGGGATTGCTGAAACGATATTTAATGTATTCAAAAAACTAATCAATGAATAACCACAACTACCCGGGAGTAGCAACAAGAGTGAAAGCCGTTATTTGCGACTCAGTTCTACTTATAATTCTGATGATTGTTACTGCCACTTTGTTTGATCGATTTGAAAACGTACCGGATTTTGCCAGAGCAATTGCATTTGTTTTCATCTTTCTTCTGTACGATCCACTTCTCACAAGTCTTTTCGGAGGAACTTTGGGACACATGCTTCTCGGAATTCGCGTAAAACGCGCTTCAGACCAGAGTAAGAATATTCTTTTTCCGCTTGCAATAATCCGATACCTGCTAAAAGCTTTACTGGGATGGATTTCACTGTTAACAGTTTCCGGAAACAAAAGTGGAAAAGCAATTCACGATATAGTTGTAAAATCGGTAGTAACTTACAAACGCTAAAACCGGTTGGCGTTCAATGCAATCGGCCCCAAAATTTCATAAAGACAGTACTAAACAGTCCAAACACATTTTCAATTTTAAAAATCACAACATGTAGGGATATTTAAACCAAGCCTTCATTCTAGTTTTGCAGAGTGAATTTATAACAACTTATAACTTAAGCAATGAAGGGATTATTACTCATTTTAATTATGCTAACGGCGAGCCTTTTTACGTTCGCTCAGGAATCGGAAAATGTTTCAACCCAATACACCAACTCAGCCGATAACCTTTTATTAACCGACAGTAAACTTGTAGTTGGCGGCTATGGCGAAGTACATTACAACCAGCCAATGTCGGGATCGACTTACAACAACGGCAAACTGGATGTGCACCGTGTAGTTATGTTACTCGGTTATAACTTTAACGAGAAAACACAGTTCATTTCTGAAATAGAATTCGAACACGTTTCTGAAGTGTATATTGAGCAGGCATTTTTGAATTATAAACTGAATAATGCCATTAATTTCAGAGGTGGTTTGATGCTTGTACCCATGGGAATTGTGAACGAGTACCACGAACCCACTACTTTCAATGGTGTTGAACGTCCGTTAATCGACAATACGATTGCTCCAACAACATGGCGCGAAATTGGAGTAGGGATTACAGGAACTATTCTTCCAGTATCACTGAAATACCAGGCTTACTTAATGAATGGTTTTAACGGCTACAACGGGGCGGCAAGACTAAACGGCAGCAAAGGCCTCCGCAGTGGGCGCCAGAAAGGAGCCGAATCATATATTAGCTCGCCTAATTTTGCTGGAAAAGTTGAATATTTTGGTGTTAGAGGATTAAATATCGGACTATCTGCCTATCTCGGAAAAACACAAAGTACACTGTACGACGGAATGGATAAAGACGATAACGCTGCGATTGCAAGCGCCGATTCTTCGGTTGTAGGCATTTCAATGTTTGGCCTCGACGCCCGTTATTCTCTTAAGGGACTTCAGCTACGCGGTCAATTGTATTATTCCAGCTTATCGAATTCGGATGAATACAACGAATTTACAGCTGCCACCAACGGCAGTTTAAACGATCTTGGGAGTGCAATGATCGGGTATTATGTAGAAGCCGGATATAATGTTTTGCGCACCGTAAATACCGACAAACAACTGGTTCCTTTTGTACGCTACGAATTTCTGAATACACACAGCTCTGTTGAAAACAACATAAGTAAAAACCCATCATACGAGAAAACAGCTATAACAACCGGTCTTACTTTGGCTTTAACAAAAGGAGCGGTAGTAAAAACAGATATTCAGTTTCTGAAAAATGCAGCTACCGACAAATACGCTAAAACTTTTAATGCCGGTATTGGGGTAATGTTTTAATACGTTTATTCGATGAAGATCAAACTTGGGATAATATTGTTGGTTGGCTTAATGAGCTCTGCTTTGGCATACGCTCAAACTGGCGTAGATTTTAAACCAAAAGCGTTGGTAAAAGCGCTTCAAAAAGCAGGTTTGGAAGACACCTCAGTCATTGAAGAGATTAAACCTGCAAACGATCTTTATTCAGCAGAAGGTATTAACGGGAAATATTTCCTGATTAAAGAAGATATAGAAAACAACTACCGCTATATTTATGTAGGAAGAGTGAACAGCTGCCGCGCCGGTGGCTGTTCAATTCCGGGAGAAATGGCAAATTCAGCGGAATCGGAATACTTTGATTACTACATTTTATTTGATGAAAACAAAACCGTAGAGGCAGTTAAAGTTTTCAATTACCAGGCCACACACGGACAGGAAATCACTGCCAGAGGCTGGCTGAAACAGTTTCTGGGTTACGATGGTTCGGAACCACTTGTTGTAGATAAAAACATTGACACAATATCCGGTGCTACTATTTCTGTTTACGCCATTACAGTCGATGTGGAAATGAAAACAGAAATCCTGAAAAAGATTAGCATTTAAGTGGCTTTCACCTCCTTCAGGCTCACAATCATTCCCCTCCTTACGAGTTTAGTTCATTTTGTAAATAATTTCTCCGTTTGCTCCCTCTCCCTTTCTTAACATTGTTTAGTCTTTTTTGGGGGCTTTTAATACCCTTATTCACGAACTTTGTGAAAACAAAATCAGGCATATGAAACAAGTTTTACTTGTAATCCTAATTTTAGTAAGTTTCTGTTCTGTTGCTCAGCAAGAACGCATTACAATCCAGGGCAAAATTGTTGATCAAAACGGTGAACCTGTTTCTGATGTATACATTATAAACCTGGTGACAAACGAAAAGGATATTAGTCTTAAAAACGGAATTTTCACTATAAGAATCTCTCCTACCGACTCACTGGTTTTATCGCATATTTCATATTTCAGAAAAATACTGAAAGCAAATTCATTGCTTTTAGATCCGTTAGTTACATTAGAATCGGAGAATGTAAATATCCAGGAAGTCACAATTTCACCCGAACAAAAGTCAGATTTAGACTTCGCCAACGAAAACATACAACAAATTGATTGGGATCCCCGGCCACAACCTGGCGATGATTATTCGGCTTCAGAAAGAGCCAACAAAATGATGACAGAAAATAATAGAGTCATGCGGACTGAAGCTTCGTCGGTATCCTTGCTGCGTTTCTCTATTGGTGACATACTAGGAAAATGGAAGAAAAAACGGGAGAAACGGAAAGTAATAAGGAGCTTCTCAAAACGAAATAAAAGGAAGTTGAAAGAGTGAACTTATTACTGTCAAATGTTGTGAACTTGTAACAGCTCGATTCTACACAATTGTTTTTTTTGCGAAAATCATGAAATCGGTTATACTTGCATTGGCTTATAACAATATTCAGAAATGGTAAGATCAGAAAAAAGCAGATCAAAAGCTTCACTCAACTATATTTTTAATCTAATCACCTTTTTCCCCTTTGTTTTTTTGTTGTTTACAGGCATAATTGTTTTGCGCTATCATAGTGGTTTCGATTACGAATTAAATACAATCTCGCTAAACGGTCATCAGTGGCTGGAGGTCCACCAGATAACAGCGTTGCTTGTTATTCCTCTGATTGTAACTCACCTGCTAATGCACATGCATTGGTTAAAGCAATTACTTACTTTAAAAATGAAAGGTAAAAACAGTGGAATGAATCTAACTTTGCTGATCATTTTTTTAATGTGTGCACTCACTGCTCTTCTGGCATGGTTTGTATTTGATGGCACCAAACTAGCCGAAGCTCTTCGCGAGGTTCATACAAAACTAGGGCTTTTACTCATCGTATTTTTTGTAATCCATCTAAACAACTACTTCAAATGGATTAAAAACATGACCCTCAAAAAATTTAGGAAGAATAAGGTTGGAAAATAAATCTAACTGAATTTTAATAACGGGAGAAGGTTTCTGGGCCCTGGTATTGCAAAAGCGTCAAGCAATACCGGGCGATGATCAGAAACTCTTTACAACTTAAATTAGATACCTCTTTGATCGCCTTTTTTCAGCGCAAATCAACTTCGACGATCGTGTAACCTGCTTTGCATTTCCTGTTCTAACGGGTTTGTAAGTTTTTAGAACAGTGGGTTTGTAAAATGCAACACAACAACGTAAACTAAACTATAAACAACCTAACAATGAACTCTGTAATCTTTTTAGAAAACGACTTTGTATTTTCTAATTGGGTTTGTGTCTTTTCTACACTACAAAGAAAGCTTATGTAAACGACCTGGCATGATTTTTTTCACTGATTCAACGGGTTACGGATGCTGAAAAATTTCTAAGCCAGTGGATGATTGTTGAGAAAAATCGATCGACGGGACTAAGCAATCCTGCCAAAAAGCTGATAAACACCTACAAATATTCTCAGCAATTTGATCACAGATAGTCTAATATCTAAACAACCATCAATCTCAACCAAATCGCAAAACAACATTCTTAAAAAATCAATCGATGATAATTATGTGCGATTTGCAGGCATCTCGGTTTCATTTGTATTTTTGTGATCAAATTAAAACATGCAATATGAGCGACGATAAAAAGATAATTTTTTCGATGTATAAGGTGAGTAAAACCTACCCGCCTAACAAAACAGTGATTAAAGATATTTCGCTGTCGTTTTTCCTGGGTGCCAAAATCGGCATTATCGGACTAAACGGCTCCGGTAAGTCAACTTTAATGCGAATTATTGCCGGACAAGATAAATCGTTTAACGGCGAATTAGTATTTGCGCCGGGCTACTCTGTCGGTCTGTTGGAACAAGAGCCTCAGCTTGATGAAAGCAAAACTGTAATTGAAGTGGTAAAAGAAGGGATGCAGGAAACCGTTGATGTATTGAATCGCTACGAAGAAATCAACCAGATGTTTGGCTTGCCCGAAGTATACGAAAATCCGGATAAGATGGATGAGCTGATGAACGAGCAAGCGCAGCTACAGGAAAAAATGGATGCCCTGGATGCCTGGAATCTCGACAGTAAATTGGAACGTGCAATGGATGCGCTCCAGTGTCCTCCGAACGACCAGCCAATTGGCGAATTATCAGGTGGAGAACGCCGCCGTGTGGCACTTTGCCGGCTACTTCTAAAAGAACCGGATGTTCTACTGCTTGATGAGCCGACCAACCACCTTGATGCAGAGAGTATTCAGTGGCTGGAAGCCCACCTCGACCAATACAAAGGAACGGTTATCTGTATTACACACGACCGCTATTTTCTGGATAATGTTGCCGGATGGATACTGGAACTCGACCGCGGAATGGGAATTCCGTGGAAAGGAAATTACAGCTCGTGGCTCGACCAAAAAGCAAAACGTTTAGAGCAGGAAGAAAAAGGCAGTCAAAAACGCAAGAAAACATTAGAGCGCGAGTTGGAATGGGTTCGCATGGCACCAAAAGCGCGTCAGGCAAAAAGCAAAGCCCGTTTAAATGCCTACGATAAAATGCTGAATGAAGATGCCAAACAAAAAGAAGAGAGGCTGGAAATCTTTATTCCGAATGGTCCTCGACTGGGCGATAAAGTTGTAGACATGGAAGGCGTGAAAAAAGGCTTTGACGATCGTATTCTTTTTGAAGACCTGAGCTTTAAATTACCACCGGCGGGAATTATTGGCGTTATTGGACCAAACGGTGCAGGTAAAACAACGCTGTTCAAATTAATTATGAAACAGCTGGAAGCAGATGCCGGAAGCATTGACATTGGCGAAACCGTTAAAACCACTTACGTCGATCAAACCCATAAAGCCATCGATCCGGAGAAGTCGGTATTTCAAGTTATTTCGGGCGGAACAGAAACTATAATGCTGGGTAATCGTCAGGTAAATGCGCGTGCTTATGTTTCACGATTTAATTTTTCAGGTTCTGATCAGGAAAAGAAATGTGGCGTACTTTCGGGTGGTGAGCGTAACCGCTTGCATCTTGCATTGGCACTGAAATCGGAAGGTAACTTGTTATTGCTCGATGAGCCAACCAACGATATTGATGTAAACACTCTACGTGCACTGGAAGAAGGACTGGAAAGCTTTGCCGGATGTGCGGTTGTTATTTCTCACGACCGTTGGTTCCTCGATCGTATTGCTACTCATATTTTAGCATTTGAAGGCGAAGGCCATGTTCATTTCTTCGAAGGCTCTTTCTCTGAATACGAAGAGAACCGAGTAAAACGTCTGGGCAACGAAGCTCCTAAACGCTTTAAATACAAAAAGCTGAAAGTGTAACCTTTGGAAAAGTTAAGGTAACAACATTCTAGATGAAATAAAAACCCCGGGAAGTTCCCGGGGTTTTTCGTTGTGTTAAAGTTTATTCTTTTATTCCAATCTGATCGAAAATAAAAGCGTATTCCAGTGCTGTTTCTTTAATCCACTCGAAACGGCCTGACGCACCACCATGTCCGTAATCCATATTGATATGGAAGATCAGTGGATTATCATCAGTTTTTAAATCGCGAAGTTTAGCTACCCACTTTGCCGGTTCCCAATATTGCACCTGCGAATCGTGTAAGCCGGTAGTAACCAGCAGCGCCGGATAATCTTTCGCTTCCACATTATCGTAAGGTGAATACGAGAGCATGTAATAATAATATTTCTCGTCTTTTGGATTTCCCCACTCATCAAATTCACTGGTTGTAAGCGGAATACTTTCATCGAGCATAGTAGTTACCACATCTACAAAAGGAACAGCTGCCACAACACCTTTATACAAGTCGGGGCGCAGATTAATACAAGCTCCCACTAACAAACCTCCGGCACTTCCCCCCATTGCAAACAGCTTATCCGAATTGGTGTAACCATCGTCGATCAGGAATTGTGCACAATCATTGAAATCAGTAAAAGTATTCATTTTATTAAGCAACTTTCCGTCTTCGTACCAGGCACGGCCATTAATCTGGCTTCCGCGAATATGCGCTATGGCATACACAAAACCACGATCAAGCAAAGGTAAACGGGCCAACGAAAATGAGGGATGTCTCGTGTATCCATACGATCCGTAACCGTACAATAACGTTGGCGCATTTCCATCTTTTTGGAAGCCTTTTTTATACACTAGCGAAATCGGGATTTTAGTTCCGTCGCCAGCTGTAGCATATATACGTTTAGTTACATAATCGTTTTTATCAAAACCTCCCAACACTTCATCTTCTTTCAACAAAGTGCGTTCTTTGGTTTTCATATTAAAATCGAAGATCGAATTGGGCGTGGTTAAAGAAGTATAGCTAAACCGAAAAATATCGGTATCAAAATCGAGATTAACATTGCTGCTAACGGTATAAACTTCTTCTTCAAAATCAATGTAATATTCCTCGCCTTTCCAAGGCATTATTCGCAACTGGTTTATTCCTTCTTTGCGTTCAGTTAATACCAGGTAATCTTTAAACACATCGTAGTCCGATAAATAGACATCGCTGCGATGCGGAATAATTTCCTCCCAGTTTTCCTTTTCAGTTGCTTTTACCGAAGTGCGCATCAGTCTGAAATTTTGGGCATCAAGATTGGTACGGATATAGAAATAACCTCCTGCCTGATCCACAGAATATTCCAATTCGCGGATTCTTGGCTGGATAATATTGAAATCGCCTTCGGGGTGGTTAGCATCTAAATAACGATACTCTGATGTTAATGTACTTTCGCTTCCAATAATCAGGTAATCCTGCGACTTGGTTTTGTAAATAAAAACTGAAAACGTTTCGTCGTCTTCAAAAAACACCACTTCGTCGTCTTCAACTGGTGTCCCTAAAGTATGTTTCATAATTTTCTCAGAACGAAGCGTAACCTCATCTTTTAATGTATAATAAACAGTTTTATTATCGTTAGCCCAAACAGCACCACCGGTTGTTAGCGGAATAGCATCTTTCAAGATTTCACCAGTCTCAAGGTTTTTGAAATAAATGGTGTATTTCCGCCGACTGAGGGTATCCACGCCAAAAGCAAGCAATTTGTTGTCTTTGCTTACTGAAGCACCGCCAAGCGCGTAAAATTCGTAGCCATCAGCCATTTCATTTACGTTCAGCATCACTTCTTCTTCAGCATCGAGATTTCCTTCCTTCCGGCATACCAAAGGATATTCTTTCCCAGCCTCATAGCGTTGGTAGTAATAATATCCGTCTTTTTTATAAGGAACCGACTCGTCGTTCTGTTTAATCTTCGATTTTATCTCTTCATAAAGTTTCCCCTGCAAAGGCTCGGTATGCTTCATTACAGCTTCCGTGTATTCATTTTCAGCCTCCAGGTACTTTATTACTTCAGGATTCTCACGCTCATTCAGCCAGTAGTAATTATCCACCCGCGTATGTCCGTGGGTAATCAATTCTTTTGGAACTTTCTTAGCCATTGGCGGTTCTATTTTTCTTTTGTTGAACAAGCCGACAAAAATAGAAAGATAACTGCAAGGAAGAAAAGATTACTATTCCTACAATTGAATTTTAATTGAATAATTATGATTATTGTTTTGATTGCCTAATAGTTATCGATATTTGACTAATAAGTAAACTAATCTACCATTTTTGTTACAGTTTTTCGATATTTGCACCAATCAATATGCAAACGGAGTTAACAATAATTATCTATTTCCTGTTCATTGTTGGAATAGGCGTTTATTCGGCCTTTCGGATTAAAAAACCTGACGATTATTACGTGGCAGGAAAAAATGCCGGCCCGATGCAGGTATCAGGGAGTTTATTGGCCACTATTCTTGGAGGATCGGCAATATTGGGAACCATCGAACTCAGTCAGAAAATTGGTTGGGCTGCCTTGTGGTTTCTGTTTAGTGCAGCACTCGGTTTATTTGTTTTGGTTCCATTATCGAAATATGTTCGGCGATACGGAAATTATACCTTGCCTGAACTTCTTGGAACTTTTTATGGCAAAAAAGCAGAAACCATTGCTTCGTTAATTATACCACTGGCGTGGCTTGGAATTGTTGCGGCACAAATAATTGCCGCGGCTAAAATTCTTACCGGCTTTCACGATTTAAGTTACTCTGCTGCAGCGATAATATCTGGTGTAGTTTTTATCGTTTATACTTTATTGGGAGGACAGTTAAGTATTCTAAAAACAGATACCTTGCAATCGGTACTAATCCTTGTAGGACTAACAATATTGTTTGTGCTTACCTTGCCGACAAACGAAACCATTGCCGAACCACTTAGAATTAATGCACTATTTAATGCTTCGTTTGGACTTTTAGACCTGATCATTTTAATCCTCACTTACTCTGTAACTTTTGTAGTAGGCCCGGATATTTATTCGCGCGTGTTTTGTGCGCGCGACGAAAGAACTGCAGCAAAAAGTGTAATATTTGTTGCACTAATACTTTTGCCTGTTTCGTTTGGACTAACCTATCTTGGAATTTTTTCGGCAGCTAAAGGAGAAGGTATCGTTTCATTTGCAGGACATCTATTACCGGCGTGGGCCTATGGACTTTTTCTCGCAGCTTTGCTTTCAGCAGTTATGTCCTCGGCCGACACCACATTACTAACTTCTTCTATGATTTTGAGCGAACTGATAACCGGCAATCTAAAACTTCCAAAGGCGCTTAAACTCACCCGAGTTTTAATTGTTGGATTGGGAATTATCAGCATTTTCATTGCTCTCTACGTTACTTCAATTATTCAGGCATTACTACTTGCGCTTACATTTTTCTCCGGTGCCTTTATTGTCCCAACTCTTTCCGGATTATTGCGTTTAAAAACCAACAAAACCAAAATTATTCCGGCGATTATCGCAGGAGGAATTATTGCGTTAGCAGGCAAAATTGTTTCTCTGTTTGGTTATGAATTAGTTGGAAATTTAATTATAATTTCCAGTTACGGAATCAACGCATTACTCTTATTTTATTCCGAAAAAACTAATAAGGATACAATCTAAATTAGCTGCTAATAAGCACCTCAACAATCCAATTATTAAGAAATTATTTATCTTCACCCCAAATAGAGTGCAAATCCTTTTATTACAGAACATTAAAACTAAATGACTGACTTTACTAAATACAAACGTCTGATTGAAAGTTTAGAAAACGAATACTTCTTTTATTCGCACAATCTAAATGGCAAATACCTTTATATGAGCCCATCGGTTGAAAAAGTTTTAGGATATACCGTTGAAGAAGCTCGCGAAGGTTTAGTAAAACATATGACGGATAGCGAAGCCAACAGAAAAACCATAGAGACCTTAAAAAAGAGCGCTACCGGAGAAAAACAAAAAACGTTTGAATTTGAACTGTATACAAAAGCCGGTGAAATTAAAGTAATTGAAATAACTGAATCGCCCGATTTTGACGAAAATGGAAACGTTGTTTCGGTTGAAGGGGTTGCGCACGATATTACAGTAAGAAAGGCTTCTGAATTAACTATTAAACGTCAAAATGACGAACTCAGAAAGCAAGATGAGGAACTAAAGAAAAGTCTGGAAAAGCTAACAGAAAGCAATAAAAACATTGACGGGCTAAAACAGGAGGTGGAAAATCGTTTCAACTTGTTACTAAATATTATCAATGAAATTCCTGAAAAAATATTTCTAAAAGATAGCAAAGGGAAGTTTCTACTTGCCAACAGTAATGCTGCTGCAAGTTATGGCCTCACACCTACTCAGATAATTGGGAAATCGGATACTGACGTATATCCACCGGAAAAGGCAGCGGAAAAATTAAACCGCATAAAAGAAATTTTAAAAAGTGGAAATCCTCACTCTTATGAAGAAGGAGATTTCAATAAAAAAGACGGACTAATCGTAAGTACCAGAATGAAGCCATTCAAACTTGATGATGGGAATTACGGCGTTTTAGGTATTCAGGTTGATATCACTCAAATCAAAAAGAGCGAAATAGAATTAAAAAATCTTAATAACCAATTGACTGCACGTTCAGAAGAATTAAAGAAAACTCTCCATAACCTACAGGAAACTCAATCACAATTGGTTCATTCAGAGAAAATGCGTGCTTTAGGCAACCTCATTGCCGGAATTGCTCACGAAATCAACACTCCAATTGGAGCCATAAATGCTTCGGTAAGTAATATTTCTGCATCATTGGATTCTTCAATGAGAAACCTTTTTACCTTATTCACCAAACTAACCAAAAAGGAGTTGCTCATTTTCCTTCGGATTATGAACCTAATGGAGAAAAACAAACCTGCACTTTCTTCTAAAGAAAAACGTCGCTACAAAAAAGAAATACAACACAAGCTGGAAGAAGCTGAATGTAAACATGTTTATTCGGTTTGCGACCTGATATTGTATTTGAATTTATACGAAGAAACGGATGAGTTGATCCGAATACTCGATGTCGAAAATCCTGAGTTTATTCTGAAATCGATACGAGATATCTATTCAGTGAGAAAAAATGCCGAGAATATAAAACTTGCCGTTGACAAAGCCTCTAAAATTGTTTTTGCGTTAAAAAAATTCGCGTACAAAGACCAAAGCGACGAAAAAGAACAAACCGACTTAATCGAAAATATCGAAACGGTTTTAGTATTGCAGCATAACCAGCTAAAACAGGGTATTGAAGTCGTTAAAGAATTCGATGAAATTCCATTTATATCCTGTTACCCCGATGAACTGGTTCAGGTATGGATTAATCTGATTTCGAATGCAATTCATGCAATGAATAACTCGGGAAAACTTGTAATTAGAGTTAAAAATTTAAATTCGCGGGTAAAAGTTAGTATTTCGGATAGCGGGTACGGAATTCCGCAAAAAATACAGGAAAAAATATTTGAGCCATTTTTCACCACAAAAAAATCTGGTGAAGGAATCGGCATAGGAATGGATATCGTAAAACGGATTTTAGCCAAACATCAGGCAACAATAGAATTGGAAAGTGAAGTAGGAATCGGAACGACATTTCATGTTAGTCTTCCGGTAAAGTAAGAAATTGAACAAAGATGAGAAAAGCAATAGTTTGTGTTGATGACGAAAGCATCATTTTAGATAGTCTGGGGGAGCAAATAGAGCATTTATTTGGTAATAAGTTTATGTACGAATATGCCGAGAATGCTGCAGAAGGGCTGGAAGTACTTGAAGAACTAACCGAAGAAGGCGTAGACGTCCTGGTTATTGTTTCAGACTGGTTAATGCCCGGCAAAAAAGGAGATGAATTTCTGATTGAAGTTCATAAAAAATTTCCAGAAATCATTAAAGTAATGCTTACCGGACAAGCCGATGAATCGGCTATTGAAAACGCACGTAAAAACGCAAATTTATTCGCTTACATTCAAAAACCCTGGACCGCAGAACAACTCGAAAATGTTATTACAACAGGAATTTCAAGTACAGACAAAAAGTAGCAAAAAGGGGTATGGCAAAACAAGTTATTTTATGTATTGACGACGAGGAAATAATCCTCGAAGCGCTGGAGGAGCAATTAAACAATACTTTCGGCAGTGAGTATGATATCGAAACATCCGACAGCGGAGAAGATGCAATCGATTTTTTCAAAGAACTAAAAAAGGAAGGAATAAATGTTCCTGTAGTAATTTCCGATTACATTATGCCGGGAATGAAAGGCGACCAAGTTCTGAAAGAAATACATGAACTTTCTCCGGGATCGTTGAAAATATTACTTACCGGGCAAGCCAGTATCGACGGAATAACCAATGCAATCAATAACGCAAAACTTTATCGTTATATCGCCAAACCATGGGACAAAGACGACCTTGTTCTAACCGTAAAAGAGGCGATAAAAAGTTTTCTTCAGGAACGAAAAATAAGGAAGCAAAACGAAGAGCTGATCAAATTGAACGCTTCATTAGAGGACAAAGTCGAGCAGCGAACAAAAGAGCTCAGCATTGCCAATGCTTCTAAAGACAAATTCTTTTCGATAATAGCACACGACCTGAAAAGCCCGTTCAATGCGCTTTTCGGATTGACGGATTTTCTGATTGGCAGCTGGGATGAAATTGATGAAACCACTAAACTTGAACTGATTACAGACCTTCAGCATTCTTCAAAAGTCACATACAATCTACTGCAAAACTTATTGGAATGGTCGCGTTCGCAAACCGGTAATATAAAAATTGAAGCGATTGAGTTTGACGCAGCAGAAGTTATTGCTGAAAATGTTGATATTCTTGAAGGCCAGGCCGACAATAAACAAATAAAAATAGAAAACGGTGTGCAGGAAAAAACGGTGTGCTATGCAGACGTGAATATGATCTCTACTGTTTTCAGAAACATTATCTCCAACGCCTTAAAGTTTACCCACAAAAAAGGTAAAATTGAAATTGGAGTTGCCAAAACGCCATCTCACAACGAGTTTTTTGTGAAGGACAACGGAATTGGAATGAATGAAGACACCCTTTCGAAACTATTTAAAATTACCGAAAAAGTTAAACGCAACGGTACTGCTAACGAAGAAGGAACCGGACTAGGCCTCATCTTATGCAAAGAGTTTATCGAACAAAACAATGGTTCAATCCGCGTTGAAAGTACTGTAAACGAAGGTACCAGCTTTTACGTTACTGTTCCGGTAAAGGCTTAAATTGCTTTTGTCAGTTCATCAAAAAAATCGTGATATCTCGTGTCGAGTAAAGGTTTTAATTCTGTATCTACACGTGAATGATAATCATTGAGCCACAATTTCTCTTTTTCACTGAGCATCTCAACTTTAATCAGCGAAGTATCAATCGGGCATAAAGTAAGTGTATCAAATCCAAGAAAACGGCCAAATTCGGTAGTTTCTAACTCAACGCAAACCATCATATTTTCGGTACGAATTCCGTATAAACCTTCGCGATAAAATGCGGGTTCGTTTGATAAAACCTGCCCCGGCAGCATCATATTTTCGTTGTATTCCAAACGAATTGCCATGGGGCCTTCATGAACATTTAGGAAATGCCCGACTCCGTGGCCGGTTCCATGTCCGTAGTTCATTCCGTTTTCCCAAAGTGCCTGCCGTGCCAAAATATCAAGGTGACAGCCTTTTACTCCATACGGAAATTTTGCCTGTGTTAAACCGATCATTCCTTTTAAAACCAGAGTATAATCTGTTTTAAACTGGTCACTTACCTCGCCTAAAGCTACTGTTCGTGTAATATCTGTAGTTCCATCAATATATTGGCCTCCCGAATCAAAAAGAACTGCTCCTTCTGCTTGCAAAGGCCTAGCATCGTCAGCTCCAATATGAAGATGAACGATTGCTCCGCGGCTTTTGTAACCAACAATCGGCGGAAAACTCTCGCCTTTAAAACCATCTTGTTTAGCTCTGAATTCGGCAAGCTTTTCGCCAAATTCGTAGTCCGTAATTTCTTCCTTTCCGATCGTGTTCTTCAGCCAGAATAAAAACTCAACCAAAGCCACACCGTCTTTTTTCATGGCATTCCGGAAGCCACTCAGTTCTGTCGTGTTCTTCTGTGCCTTAAGAATAGCCAATATCGAAGTTCCTTCAACAATTTCGTTATCTGCAGCCAATGCGCTGTAAGCCGAAAAATTTAAAGTTGAAGAATCAACAAAAAGTTTCTTCTCTTTTATTCCTGCCAGATAATCGTAAAATGCACTGTATTCTTTTAGCTGAACGCCGTCGGCTTCAAGCTTAGCTTTTAACGCTGAATCAATTTTTTGAGAATCAACAAAAAGGATATTCTCATTTTCTCCAACAAGCGCAAAAGCCGTAAAAACCGGATTATAAGAAATATCTGTACCCCGCAGATTATAGAGCCACGCAATTTCGTCGAGCATGGTAACCACATGTAAATCAGCATTTATAGTTGCCAATTCTGTGGCAATCTTTTTTTGCTTTTCAACCCGGCTTACTCCGGCATATTTCAATTCTAACTCGAATGCATTGTCTGTTGGAATTACGGGGCGATCCTCCCAAACGGCCTCCAATAAATCGGGTGTTTCAACCAATTCAATATCTTTCTTCAACAAGCCTTTCTGAAGGTTCCTGAAATCGTTAACAGTTACGGTTTTGGCATCGATGCCCACTTTACTTCCTGCCGACAAATTACTGCTAAACCAGATTTCAGGAGTTACAGCATCGGGCACACGCAACTTCATCATATCAATTCCGGTCCCATCAAGTTCCTCTGTGGCTTGCAAAAAGTAGCGAGAATCGGTCCATAATGCAGCCTCTTTTTTGCTAACAGCCACAATACCATACGATCCCGTAAAACCAGCGATGTACTCACGGGTTTCCCAGCGCTTTGGCAGGTACTCGCTGCAATGCGGATCGGTGCCGGAAATATACCACGCATCAATTCCCGCTTTTATCATTTCAGCACGCAGGTTGTTTACTCGTGTTCTGATTATATCTTTCATTGTTCTGATTTTCTAAGTTCAAAATAACGTTTCACAAAGCTTTTAATTGAAGGGGCAGGAATTTCATCGTAATCGATTTCATCTTCTCCATAAAAACAGTAATCCAGAATATCATCCATTGCTTTCAGGTTTTCGGTTGTTTCAACCCGAACTTTAAAAGCCATATCCAATGTGAATACTTTATACGAAGAAAAAACGTATTCATTTGGTGCCGAAAAAAGATATTCCAAACCGGTAACTTTCAGCCCCAACTCTTCCTGCAATTCACGGGTAACAGCTTCTTCCGCTGTTTCCATAGGATCGACAAAACCACCCGGTAAATCTAATTTGCCGTAATCCGGCTCAACGCCTCGGGTTACCAACATCAGTTTTCCATTATCGTTGGTAATCAAAGCGGCAACTGCAGCCGATGCATTGATGAAAAAATGAAATCCACAATTACCGCATTTTAACGAACGATCGCCGGAAGGATTAAATTCCTCCGATCCGCACTTGGGACAATATTTCAAGACTTTTAACGGGTGAGTATCCATAAATTTGATTTGCGAATATCGATTAACGATTTTTGATTTAAGATGGAAATAACCACAGAAGATTGATTAATAAAAAATCTACAATCGTTGTTAATCATCATTCATTATTCAATGACTTTCCTTGCCTTCAACCAATCGATAAACAAATTAGGCCAGTTGTTTGCAGGAATCCCTTCTTGGTGCATTCCAAATCCGTGTCCGCCTTTTTGAAAAATATGCATCTCGGCAGGCACATTAAAACGTTTTAATGCCGAATAAAATTCAATTGAATTTCGCGGTGGAACGGTTCCATCATCATCAGCCAATATCAAAAAAGTTGGAGGTGTTTCGGCATTCACATTTAATTCGTTGGAATATTTACGAATCAATTCTTTGTTGTGTCCCTTTCCGATTAGGTTCTCTCTCGATCCCATATGCGTAAATTCCTCATCCATCGTAATTACAGGGTATAAGAGTAGCATAAAATCGGGGCGGCAACTCATTTTTTCAATCGGATCGTCACTATCCGGGTTTCCACTGTCGAAAACAGTTCCGGCAGTTGATGCCAAATGTCCTCCGGCAGAAGACCCTGCTATTCCTACTTTCTCCGGATCAATTCCCCACTCTTCAGCGTTTGCGCGAATTGTCCGCATAGCATGCCTGACATCGCTCGATGGAACTTCGTCATGCCCATATGGCAAACGATATTTCAAAACAATTCCGGCAACTCCTTTTTCCTGAAAAAAACGAGCCATATCAAATCCCTCATGATCCATGGCCTCTATCCAGTAACCGCCACCCGGACAAATTAGAACGGCTGCCCCGGTATTTTTTTCTTTCTCGGGCAGATAAACATACATTACGGCTTCCGATACATTGCGTACCCTAACACCGTCGTACTTTTCCTCCGGTTTGGTCATCCCATTATCATTTGGCGCACCGTTTGGCCATACTTTCAACACTTTGTCTTGTGCAAACACTCCTGTTGCAATCATAAAAAGAATTAATATAAGTCCGGTTTGTTTCATCATATTTCGATTTTTACGAATGTCCATTATTTCGATTTCGCACCTACAAAGTAGTGTTCTTTTTCGGCAAACAGCACGTTAAAAGTAGTTAACGAACCGTAAGCACGCGTAATATATTGTTGAATATTTACTTTTTCCTCGTCGCTTAAAGAACTGCTGTTTACATTCTGTTCCAACACACGAAGACGATCGCGCAACATCACAATTTTATGGAAAAACGTTTCAATTGGAATTTCTTTAGGCTTTAAATCGGGGTTAGCCGGCTGAAGTAACATCGTTCCTCCGTTCCACTTTTCACCCAACGGAATGACTTCGGTTAAAGCTCCGTATTCATCAAGTACGTATTTCATTACTTTTTCTATTTCTTTTACAGAAAGTGTTGATTTGGGAGCAGCTTCATTTAATTGCAGAACTTTCAGGTCGGTATTTCTTTTGGTGATTTCAATCTTTCCGCCCCGTTCGAAAAAAATCTCGTATGCAGTGAGGTTATCTTTACTAATTATCCCTTCACCATAACGCGGATGTTCCACGCGTGTTCCTACTGTTAAATCTTCCATTTTAGCATAAATTTAGAAAGCTTTAAAAGTAAAATATTTTGAGGAATTTTCAGATTGAAATTAGCTTTTTGAAAGCAGTTTTTCTACCGTTTTTTATGCTTAGTAGCGTTTTTCTAAGGTTACGTTTTTGAAGTAATGGTGTAAAATTTCATCAAATTTATAGCCTTTATGCCCCATTACCGCAGCACCAATCTGACACAAACCAACACCGTGCCCCCATCCAGCGCCTTTCAATATAAATTTCTGTGGAATATTTTCCTGAACATCTTCTTTCTCAACAAAAAAAGCAGAACTGTACAAATGTGACTCGCTCAACCATCGCCTGATTTCTAATTCCTTACCAACAACTATTGTCTTCTTTGTACCAACAATTTTCAGTTTGACTAAGCGGCCCGAAGTTCCGCGCTCCACCGGAATCAAATCAAGTATTTCACCAAAATAAAAACCTGATCTTCGGCGTAACAAGTCGCCTATTTCCTGCTGCGAATATTCTACTGTCCAGCGGTAAAAATCTTTTGCCGACCAATCGTAATCGTTCAGTACCTGCTTTAAAACTTCTTCGTCGGTGGTATTACAAAACGCTTCCGGGCTGTTTTTTAACCAACTAACTGCATTTGCTTCTATTGTTAAATTTCTTTCAAAACCTGCAGGAAATTCAGGATTATCAACCACAGCAGTTAAATATGGATGATTAACCGGTTCCCAACAATTCTCGAAAAGTTCGGCAACGCCTCCACAACATTTTGAAAACCGGGCATCGCAAATTTCCCCATCATAGGAAAGCACTATACCTGAGGTTTCGTTAACCGCTTTTACCACATTTGGATTGTGCGAACGTGTGGTTCCCTGGTAGCGTTGACAATGATCGTCGGCACAAACATGGAAATTCTGATGGTCTTCGCGATCATACCATTTTATGTATTCCGTTTCGTTTGAGAAAGTACTATCGTAGTGTTCTGTTGAATCGGAAAGTTGATCCTGTTTTTCGATCTGTGCCAGCAACCAACTGCGCGAAATTATTGCATGCGCTTTTAGGAGATCGAGCGAACTGTTGGCACTCATTTCTGAAGAGATTACGCTAATCAGGTATTCCTCCAAAGGCAAAATATTAACGGCTGTAATCTTTTCGTTTTCTATTATCAGTTTAAGCTTTCCTCTGAACTTTTGATTCTCCTTTTGCTCCCAATGGAAGTTAACACCAATAGTTACATCCTTCAATTCAAATTCTGCGGAATCCTCGTCTTGCGGAACAAAAATCATTTCGTTGGCAGAATAGGTTGAGCAAGATAAATCCAGTTTGCCATTTTTCAGTAAAACTGTTTGATTGCCTGAAATTGCTTCATTTTTTCCGTTTATCACAAAACTGCCAATTAAATTGAAATCAATTTCCTTACAACTCATTATGCCCACAGTAATTTCAGGATGTTTCATTTCGTATATTTCTATTTTGATAAAAATGCATCGATTCCGGCACCAAGAGCAGGAGCTTCTCTCAGCTGCGAAGTTCGAATAATTGCTTCCAGATTTTTATAATGGCTTTTAACTACTTCCGGCAAAAACTCCGATTGTTTGATTAACACATTCAGTTTAGAAAGTACCTGTTTTTTAACGATTTCCTTTCCGGCTTCGTCTTCAAAAAGATCGCCTAAACGTTGCCCGATAATAATAGCTTCGAACACTTTTCCTAAATGCGGGTGTGTAGTTTCAAGGTTTGGCCTGTTCGGATTTACAAACTCGAACAGCGGTTTCCAACCGGCATAAAGCGTTACAATGCGCTCGTAAAGAACCATCGACAAATTCTCGACAACCACATCAAATGTTTTAATCGCTTCTTTTTCGCCGTTTTTGGCCAATTGAGAAATTTGCAAAGGAAAAATTCCGGCTGCGTTTAGTTCTTCAACAGATTTCCCGGCAAAACCGGCATACGTATTTTGAATACCGCTTACCGAAGTTACTTTTTCGAGCGAAATGCCTGCAGGACTTTTCATCTCCCAGGTTTTTGCCATCCAGCTTTTTGCCTGATCGAAAGTAACTAACTCACCATCCAGTTTCATAGCATCGGCAACTCCGGTACCTCCGCCCAAATAATAGGCGTTTGAAAGGCCACGAAAAAATCCATCTTCCGAATAATTTTCGCCAACTCCGCAATAGTCAGCATCACTTCCCAAATGCTTTATCGGTGCAAGCAAGTTAATTTCAAAAGCTTTTAACCGTTCTTCCAGTTGATTGGCGTAATTTATCATGCGCGGCCCGTTGGCAACTACCGCAATTCCTCTTCGGTCGGCAGTTTTTAAACCGGGCATTCCAATACCTATTAATATGTTGTTGCATGCTGCTTTGTTTACCAATTCGGCAACTGCCCGCGCGCAAGCTTCAACATAAACGCCAGCCTGTTGTGTTTCATCAGCCGTTAGTTGAATATTTGCATCACGTTCTTGCAACTGTATATTTAAATCTACCGGCTTAAAATCAGCGATAAAACCGTCAATTTCGCGGTACGATTTAGTAGCGTTAGCTTTTCCCAACGAAAAGGTATTGTGTGCCTCGTTGTATATAATTTCCCAGGCACTTACTTTTGTAGCACCACCATCTATTCCTATTAACAAAGTCTGTTTCTTCATTCAAAAATTACTTTTTCTGATTCATTTTAATGCGGCGTAAAATGCTTTCTTTTCGCATAAAATCTTTGGCCTCGTCGTTTCTGTCAACGGTTGACTGATCGATACTGTGATCGGTACCCCCCGAATGACGGACAACTTTATAAATCGGATCCCAAACTCTGCCAATTCGGTGGCGTTCGCTAATTTTCATTACCATTTGATAATCCTCGCCATAATTGCGGGCAAACGGCTCTTCATTCATACTAAAACCGATTTCTTTAATCAATGCAATTGGTATTGAACGCGGCGCTCCTGCACCGTTTATACGCAAAAGGTTGTTCCTGCCGTTTTCTTCTGTCCACTCATCGTGTGTAACTACAGGAATTTGTTCCATCCGGGTTATTTCTCCGGCAGCATCTTTCTCCCAAACTTCGTATGAGCCGATTACCATTCCTATTTTCGGATCGCTTTCGTAAACCGCCAAAACTTTCTCCACCGCATCGGGAGTTAGCCTGTCGTCAGAGTCAAGCTGGATGTAATATTCGCCACGGGCAATTTCTGCACCAGAATTGAAACACAAACCAAGGTTATTCATATCGTGCACTAGTAAACGAACTTCAGGCTTTTCGGCATCATATTTTTTGCCACCTGTTATATACTCTTTCACTGATGCTGCTGTTGGATCATTTTCGCCGCCATTTACCACAACAATCACCTCAACTTCTTTTACCGTTTGCGCCTGAACACTCTCAATTGCATCGCAGATAAACTCCGGCCGATTGTTTACAGGAATAATAACTGATGCTTTTAAAGTGTCAGCAGAATTAGTTTTAGGACGATCGGAATAATGGGCTCCTGCTTCAAGGTAGGCACCAATTCGTTTCAGATGCTCACTAAGTACTTCTTCCGCTTCCAACTGGCTTTCTTTACTTGCCAAGAGATAATCAAATACGTTATGTGCTTTCGACTCGGAAACTACGCGATAAAGCGAACCGGCATAACGGTTTGCAATGTGAATGAGCTCGTATTTTGTAGCTATTTTCAGCCGGAGGTCGTACAAAGCGTTATACTTAATTTTAGTTGAAATTCCACCTGTTTTTTGCAGTGCTTCATCACGAATAAAAAATACTTTCCCGTAATCCTGATTGTCACGAACCCGCCCAATATGATATTTCAACAAACGAATTTCGTTTACTTCATCATTCTTTGCAATTTCGTAATCGGCATAAATCAGTCCTGAGTTTGGGTTATTTTTCATCGCCAGCAAACAAAGCTCCAGCGCGCTCTTTTTAAGTACTACCTCCTGTGTCCGATTATCGATATACAAATGAAAATCAGCCGGATTCGCATCTAAAGCATCACTTAATTGAACCGTTTGCAAATCGGTTTCGGCAACAACATATTTTACGTTAATATTGTTTGAATTTATCGCATCGATCTTAATTGATAGTTCAGCAAAATCGGCATTTGAAATAATTGTCAGGCTAAAGTTTTGTACTGTCTGGTCAAACACCGATTGCATCGTCCGAAGCCAGGAATCAATTGTATAATCAGTAGATTTGGAATAGTGTAAAATTATATTTGTACTCATTATAAAAATGAATTTATTATTCGTTAATACTCTTTTCAAATTATGTTTTGGAACGAAGTTAAAATTCTTTTCCGCAAAAATGAACAACAAATATAAGTGAAAATTTGTATTACATATTACAAATTTTTTGTTGTATTTTTGTGCCGCTATAATTCGAAAAAATGAAGATTACCGAAGCTTCGTCGCTATATAACGATTTGGAAAGAATGTCGATCGGAGAAATCCTTAACGACATAAATAATGAGGATGCGAAAGTACACCTGGCTGTGCGAAAAGAAATTCCGAAAATAGAACAATTGGTAGAACGATTGACAGAACAGGTAAAATCGGGAGGTCGCTTATTTTACCTTGGTGCCGGCACTAGTGGCCGTTTGGGTATTTTAGATGCCTCGGAAGTTCCGCCAACTTACGGTATGCCCGAAGGCGTTGTTGTTGGACTTATCGCCGGTGGAGACACAGCTATCCGAAAGGCTGTAGAATCTGCAGAAGATGATATAAATGGAGGCTGGAACGATCTTAAGAATTTTGATATAAACGAAAAAGACACGATAGTTGGAATTGCAGCTTCGGGTGGAACTCCTTATGTTATAGGAGGAATAAAAGATGCCCGAAAAAACGGCTTATTAACAGCTTGTATTACCTGCAATCCCAACTCCGAAATTGCTAAGGCAGCAGAAATTGCAATCGAACCTGTTGTTGGTCCCGAGTTTGTAACCGGAAGTACGCGAATGAAAGCCGGAACAGCCCAGAAGATGGTACTAAATATGATTACCACGACCCTTATGATTAAGCTAGGACGCATCAAAGGAAACAAAATGATAGACATGCAACTTACTAATAAGAAGTTAGTGGATCGTGGCTCAAAAATGATCATGGAAGAAACTGGCATTGAGTACGAAAAAGCGAAAAGACTGCTTCTACTACACGGTTCTGTAAGGGCGGTATTCGATCATTTAAAATAGCAAACAAAAAGGGAGCGAAAATTTCACTCCCCTGGTTTCTTACGAAATCTTAATTTCTTTTGCAGGCTTTGGTTTCACCTCCTCGCGTTTTGGCAAGGTTACATGTAATATACCATTGTCGTACTTTGCAGTAATTTTATCTGCATTAATTACATTTTCAGGAACGCTGAACGAACGTTGAAATGATTGATAACTAAACTCTCGACGGGTAAATGTTTCACCGTTCTTTTCTTCTTTCTCCTCTTTTCTTTCCGACGAAATTGTCAATCTTCCGTTGTCGTAATTCAATTTAAAATCATTTTTGGTCATTCCCGGTGCAGCAACATCAAGTTTGTATTCATCCTCGTTTTCGCTGACATTAACTGCCGGCAATGTTGAATTCGATCCTGCAAAATTCCAAGTATTCCAGTCCATCATGTTTCCTTCAAAAAATTTGTCTAGTAACGAAGGAAATGATGAATAATCGTTGTTAAAAATTTTTGGTAGTGCCATAATTAAATCCTCCATTTTTTGTTAGACATTAATTTCAATTTTGCATTAAGTAAAAAGCAAACAACATACCACACAACCAACTCTGAAAGAATGACATAAACAACAAAAAATCAAACGAAAAACTGACATTCTTTATGAAATTTTGGCAAAAAAACGGTGTGTTTGCTTACTGAAACAACTCCACAATCTCTTCCTTTGAAATCTGCTGAAACGGATCGTTGGAATTAATAAACCGGTCGGCCAGCGAGCTTTTGCGCTCTTTCAGTTTCTGAATTTTTTCTTCAATCGAATTTTCGGTAATAAAGCGGTACACAAAAACATGCTTGTCTTGCCCGATGCGGTGCGCACGGTTAATCGCTTGATTTTCTGCAGCAGGGTTCCACCAGGGATCAACAATAAATACATAATCGGCTTCAGTGAGGTTTAACCCTACCCCACCAGCTTTAAGTGAAATCAAGAAGATGCGGTTGTCCGGATCATTCTGAAATTGCTGTATTACTTTTTCTCGTTTTGTTGTTTGCCCGGTTAACTTAGTGTATTTCCATTTTTGCTTTTTTATCCCGGCCTCAATTAGTTCCAAATGACTTACAAACGACGAAAAAATAAGCACTTTATGTTTCTCTTCCACAATACTTTGCAACATTCGAAATACCTCTTCGTATTTACCCGAGCTTTCTATGTTTTCGCGTTCAAAAAGTGCAGGATGATTTGCCAACTGCCGCAGCCGGGTAAGTCCCTGCAACACCACAAATTGCGATTTATTAACGCCGTCTTTTTCAATAGCAGAAAGTATAGTATTCCGAATAACCGACTTCTCTTTCACATACAATTTTTCCTGCTCGCCAATCATCGGGCAAATCCGCACTTCTTCCATCAGCGGAGGCAAATCGCGGGCAACTTCGTCTTTTGTGCGCCGCAACACAAACGGACGAATCATCAACTGTAATCTTTCTTGTTGCTCCTCGTTTGCATGTTTTTCAATTGGTGTTATAAACGAACGCTTAAAAAACGCCAGGTTCCCCAACAATCCCGGATTCAGAAAATTCATTTGTGACCAAAGATCCGACAAAGAATTTTCGATGGGTGTTCCGGTAATCACCAGTTTATGGCGCGCTTTCATTCCCATCAAGGCTTTATACGTTTTCGATGCCGAATTTTTTATCGACTGGCTTTCGTCCAGAATCAAATAAAAAAATTCAGTTCCTGAAAGCAAATCAATATCGTTTCGAACCGTTCCGTAAGTGGTTATAATTACATCGTAATAAGCCGAAACATGCTTAATGTCTTCGACCTTTTTGCGTTGCGTTCCGGTGTAATTAAATACTTTTAACGACGGTGTAAACTTCTGGATTTCGTTGTACCAGTTATGTACCAGCGAAGTTGGGACAACAATTAAACTGGCGGGCTGCCCGGTTTCCTCTTCTTCATCCTTTTCCGAAAATATATCCAATTGCCCCGAATCCGAAGAAGTAAAATGTTTCACAGGATTTGGCTTTGCCCGTTTAAGCTTTAACAACAAGGTAAGCGTTTGCAAGGTTTTTCCCAGTCCCATATCGTCGGCAAGACAACCGCCCATTCCATTTTTGAACAGTCCGTACATCCACTTAAAACCTTCTTCCTGGTACACACGCAACTGTGCTTTCAAATTCTGAGGCAAGGCAAGGTCCTCTTTTTCAGCCTGAATAAACTGCAAAAACTTTTGCTTTACGTCTTTATCGGTTTGCTCAATCGACTGTTGCAGTAAAGTGTAATGATGTTTCTGAAAGCGAATGCTTTTCCCCTGGTCTTTTCCAAAAGGCAGTAGTCCTTTGTAACGCGCAAACCACTCGTCGGGCAAAACGGCCACTTCGCCGTTGGGCAACACAAACTCGCGAATATCGTTCAGAATATATTTTTTCAGGCGGATAAAAGGCATGGTAAACTCGCCAAAGCGAACCACAGCATACACATCAAACCAATCGCCTTTTGTTTGGGTTTTTATTTCCAGTTGCCGTGTTCCTGTAAAATATTTCTTTTCGGTGTTCTCCTGCCTGATTCTTATTCCTGCCTCTGACAGATTCTCTTTGTTGTTGCTTAACCAATTCACGAGTTGATGCATGGCATCCTGCGGTTCCAGCACATCTAATCCACTCAAACTATAGTAACCATCTTTTTGAAGCAAGTCTGTTTCTGAAAGTTTGGATACAACGCGATTTTCCCAATCCCGGTCGCGATTTGTCTTATAAAATACAAACGATCCACCTACCTTTTGCAAAGTAACAGCCGTTCGTTTTGTTGAAGTAGGTGCAAATTTCTCTTTTCCATACCAAAACTGCAAAACCAAAACCGGCTGCATTTGCAGGTTGGTTTCCAACGAGAGCTCGGCGAATTTATCAACTTCTTCTCCCCTTATGTAAAATCCGTTGGCTTTAACATCAAAGTCGCGAATGGTTTTCAGAATAAAACCGGAGTAATACTTTTCTTCAATTGTATTCGGAACTGAAACAAAATCTTTCTCAAAAAACGGCAATAATTTTTTAGCATTCAGCTTTTCAAAAGCCAGCAATTGGTTTCTGTACAACAGCAAACACGGATCGTTGGTAACAATGGTGCAGGTACGGTTCGACAGCATTACTTCTTTATTGTTCAGAAAAACCTTAAGCTGGTAGCGTGTTTGAGTCTCGGTACGCTCGAACGAAAACTCGGGACGCGCATAAACCGGCGGCACCAGAATTTCGTCTTCGTCGTAAAGGTTGGCGTATTTGCTTTCTTTTTGCAACAAACGCACAGGGCTTAGCATTAAAATAGACACCACTTCCATCATCGACTTTTCGATAAACGGAATTACCTGACGTTCGAAAATACCGGTATCAAGCGACGAATAAAACGAAGCAACACTGCCAGCACGCGAAAATTTTTTAAGAAGCCGCTCATCGCTGTAACGTTCAATAATATTTACAAGCTCCTTTTCGTAAGGTTTCCATTGGTATTCGCTTCCCTCAAAGTCATGAGGTTTGATAAGCCGAACCACCGAATAAAACTTTTCTTTCTTTCGGATTAGAAAGGGTTGAAAAACTTTACCCAGAAACCGATGTTCGGTTAACGCGATTATAAATTCAAGATCACCCATTTAAGTAATTATAGAAACCGTTATTCGTTGTGGCCGCATAATTTGCCACCAAAAGAACCTCAAATATAAAAAAGCCCTGAATAAATACGGCGAAGCGCGGCCGTCATTTACTATCTTTGTTTGTAAATCGTAATACTCACTTAATGCAAAAACTTATTGTACCACGGGTTTTAATTTACCCCACACTATCTGAAGAAGAAATGAATTTGTTGGTTGAAGAAAAGGGAACACTTCAAAAAATAAACCATGTAAACTGGGAAGAATATCCTTACGCACCCGATGTACATTTCCGGATTCTGCATACCGGAAATGAAATCTGGTTGAAGTTTTTTGTTCAGGAAAAACACATCAGAGCAATTGAAACCCAAACCAACGGTCCGGTACACAAAGACAGTACAGTTGAGTTTTTCATATCGCTGAACGGAAATAACTATTACAATTTCGAATTCAATTGTATTGGCACCCGACACCTGGCCTACGGATCGGGACGTGAAAACAGAACCCGCATTAGTCCTGAAATTGCTGAAAGAATAAGAATCAAATCAACACTAGGAGAAAAACCATTTGGAGAGAAATCAGGAGATTTTAACTGGGAAATGATGCTACAAATACCGCTCGAATGTTTTGTTTTTGATACTTTAAAAAGCCTAAACGGGATAGAGGCAACAGCGAACTTATACAAATGTGGCGACGATACCCCGGAACCTCATTTTATAAGCTGGAACCCGATAGAAACAGCAACACCTGATTATCATCGTCCGGAATTTTTTGGAGAAATTATTTTCGAATAAAAAACATTTTGTTTATCTTTTTATTATATTTATTAAACAAACATTATCTTTCAATTGTTAATCATATGAGCTATAAATTTTAGAAGAAAAATAAATCAGCTAGTTAGCACTCATTAACTTGTAAAATAACCTGATATGGAACTATTTGATATCACTTCTCTTAAAATATCGCAAGTGGTAACAACAAGTTACAGCACATCTTTCTCTCTGGCAACCAAGTTAATGCAAAAAGAAAAACGCGAATCAATCTATGCTATTTATAGTTTTGTGCGCCTGGCTGACGAGATTGTAGATACCTTTCATGGTCATGATCAGGAATTCTTACTTAATAAACTGGAAACAGAATTGAAACATGCATTGGACCAAAAAATCAGCTTAAATCCTATCCTAAATTCGTTTCAATTAACAGTTCATAAATATCAAATTCCTTTCGAATACATTAGCGCTTTTTTAAACAGCATGAGAAGCGATCTTTATAAAACGGTTTACGCTTCGAAATGCGAAACAGACAATTATATTTACGGATCAGCTGATGTTGTTGGCCTAATGTGCCTAAAAGTTTTTTGCAAAGGCAACAACCAACAATTTGAACAGCTAAAAGAGTCAGCCATGCACTTAGGCTCCGCATTTCAAAAGGTGAATTTTTTACGCGACCTTAGATGTGATGCTGAAGATTTGGGCAGAACCTATTTTCACCAATTAAAAACAGGAGATTTTACCGAAGAATCAAAACTTCTGATCATTCAGGAAATAGAAACGGACTTTGATATTGCCTATCAGGGCATAAAACAACTACCAGCAGATGCAAGAGTTGCTGTTCTTTTGGCTTACATTTATTACCGGAAATTGCTAATTAAACTAAAAAATACGCCCGCGGCTAAAATCAAAAAGAAGAGAATACGTATACCCGACAGTCTTAAGTTATATTATATGATGAAAGCTGTTGTACTGGGAAAACTTAATTTATTATGATGCAGGAACAAGTTATATTGGTAGACAGGAACGACACAGAAACCGGTGTGATGGAAAAAATGGAAGCACACCGAAAAGCACAGCTTCACAGGGCTGTTTCTGTTTTCATTGTAAATAGCAAGGGCGACTGGCTACTGCAACGTCGTGCGTTAGGTAAATACCATTCAAATGGACTGTGGACCAACACTTGCTGCAGTCACCCCAAGCCGGGCGAATCAAGTATTGATGCTGCTCACCGAAGATTAATGGAAGAAATGGGAATGAAGGCCAAACTAAGAGAGCTGTTTCATTTTATTTACAAAGAGCCGCTTGACAATGAACTCACTGAATACGAACTCGATCATGTTTTTGTTGGAATTAGCGACGATGAACCAAACATAAACACAGATGAAGTTTTAAGCTGGAAATATGTAAATTACCACACGCTAAAGCAAGATATTGCAGAAAATCCTGAAAATTATACAGTGTGGTTTCTGAAAATTGTAGAACGTGTACATCAACATTTAGAAGAATGGTAATAAACGTAATACTCGCCATAGCAGCCTTTGCATTTATGGAATTTGTAGCTTGGTCGAACCATAAATTCATCATGCATGGATTTTTATGGAAATGGCACGCTGATCATCATGTAAACGACCATAAAAAGAATGCCTCGCAAACTGAACTCTACAAACCAGGTTTCGAGAAAAACGACTATTTCTTTTTGGTTTACGCCCTTCCGGCAATTGCTTTGCTGATACTCGGGTTCTATCTATCCATTAATATTTTAATTGCCATCGGGATAGGCATCAGTTTATACGGCCTTACCTACTTTACCATTCACGATGTACTTATTCACCAACGCTTAAACATTCCGTTCCTGAAAAAAATCAACAATAAATACCTGAATGCGGTAAGAGAAGCCCACCTGGCGCATCACCGCGGAAAAGATGTAAAAGATTTCAATAATTACGGGTTACTTATTTTTCAACGCCGCTTTTTAAAACACTAAATGTCGCTCTATTTTATCCTACTCATATTCACAGGAATTGTTCCGCTTTCGCTAAGTTTCGATAAGCGGATGCAGTTTTACAAGCAATGGAAATATGTTTTGCCATCCATTTTTATTGTAGCCGCTGTTTTTATTGCTTTCGACATTTATTTCACGAAACAGGGATATTGGGGATTCAACGCCCGCTACCTGTCGGGTATTAAGGTATTGAATTTGCCGCTTGAAGAATGCCTGTTTTTCGTATTTGTGCCATACGCCAGTATTTTCCTTCACGAAACTTTTCGCGAGTATTTCCCGAAAATGATACTTCGTAAACGAATTTCGTACAGCATAATTTACATGCTGATTATTGCAGGGGTTTTATTGGCTGTTCTAAACATTGATAAAAGTTATACACTTTATATTTTCACCAAATTTACATTTGTTCTTATCCTGGCAATTTTAAGCGACTCAAAAGCCATCCGTTCATTCTTGCTCACATTTTTTGTGATTTTGATACCATTTTTAATTGTCAACGGAATTCTTACCGGCTCGTTTATCAACGAAGAAGTGGTTTGGTACAACAACGCCGAAAACCTCGGAATTAGAATATTTACGATACCTGTAGAAGATTTCGTGTATGCATTTACCTTAATCTATTTGAATCTTCTTTTGGTTGAACAACTCAAAAAACGCTATTAACTTTGAATAAAATCCATCACCATATAAACAGTTTACTGGAACAGCATTTTAAGTTTGTTGCTGCATTTCTGGCAATATTTTATACTGTAGGTGTACTTGGATTGTCATTTGCGTTTTCGTTCAATTATTTTGTAAAACTTACGCCACTTGCGTTGCTGCTCAGTTTTGTGATTTTGCTTTTCTATCATAAAAGTTTTACGATCAAAACGGGGCTTATTTTCACATTGATATTTCTCATCGGATTTGGGGTAGAATTAATCGGTGTTCAAACAAAGATGATTTTTGGGTCCTACATTTATGGTGACTCTTTAGGATTGAAAATCCTTGATACGCCGTTGATTATTGGACTCAACTGGTTATTGTTGGTTTATCTGACCAACTCTGTGCTGAACGGACTTAAGTTAAATAACGCAGTAAAAATCTTTTTCGCCTCACTTATTCTATTGACCTACGACATGATTCTGGAACAAGTTGCGCCACTCATTCACATGTGGAGCTGGGAAAACGAAACAGTTCCCTTGCAAAATTACCTGGCATGGTTTGTACTTGCGCTTGTTCTTTCGGGCCTGTTAAGCTGGAGTAACATAAACTTGAAAAACCGCATTGCCCCGGTAATACTTATTTGTCAGAGCTTATTTTTTATTCTGTTGCTCTTTATCCTGAAATAGTTAAAATGATGAATGCCCAACATAACGCTATTATAGATCCTTTCTTTCGCTGGTATGTGATCTGGAAAATGAAACGTAGTTTTAGTTCATTTACCATTGAAGGCAATGTTGAGAACAATTCAGATGCAATACTTTTGGTTTGTAATCACGTTAGTTGGTGGGATGGCATGTGGGCTTTGTACCTAAATCAGCAGTTTTTTCGCCGTAAGTTTTACTTTATGATGTTGGAAGAACAACTCAGCAAAAATTGGTTCTTTAAATATACCGGCGGTTTTCCGGTTAGAAAATCATCGCGCTCACTTATAGAATCACTAAATTATGCAGGTAAGCTTTTACAAAATCCGGACAATCTCGTGTTAATGTTTCCACAAGGAAAACTCCAAAGTATGCATCGCAATACTTTTGTTTTTGAAAAAGGAATAGAGCGAATTCTGGAATCAAATCCGGGAAACACCCAGGTTGTTTTTCAGGTAAACCTGGTTGATTATCTCTCTGAAGTAAAACCGGCCGTGCACATGTATATTACAGCGTACAATGGCAGTGGTAATATTCGTGAACTGGAAACGGCCTACAACAATTTTCACAGAGAATGCCTCGAAAAACAGGCTAAAAAAGAAAGTTAGCATGGAAGTGTTGGCGTACATAGTGTTTGGTTTCACGGCAATTCAGTTTATGGTTGCTTTAGCTAATCTGGTCTTTTTGCAACAACTTCCTGCGGCATCAACTTGCAATGCTTTGGTTTCTATTCTTGTTCCTGCCCGAAACGAGGAAAAGAACATCCCACAACTTATTGAGGCTGTTTTGAAGCAAGCCTATCAAAATTTTGAACTAATTATTTTTAACGACCAGTCAAACGATGATACTGCAAAAATCGTTGAAAGCTACCGCTCAAAAGACTCGCGAATTCAACTCATTAACTCCAAACAATTACCAACTGGATGGACTGGAAAGAACTTTGCTTGTCACACACTTGCAAACAATGCCAAGGGCGAATATTTATTATTTCTTGATGCTGATGTACAAATTTCAGGAGACGTAATCGGCCGCACTATTTCTGCCATGCAAAAGTACAAATTAGCTTTGCTTAGTATTTTCCCGGTGCAAAAGATGTTGAGCATTGGTGAAAGGTTTGTGGTTCCTAAAATGAACTACATTCTGCTTTCGCTACTTCCGCTCATTCTTGTACGAAAAAGTACATTCGTGTCATTATCCGCTGCTAACGGTCAGTTTATGTTGTTTGATGCTGAAAAATACAAACAATACCAGCCTCATAAAAAAGTAAGCACACAACGTGTTGAAGATATCGAGATTGCCAAATTATTAAAGCATGAACAGCAAAAAGTAGCTTGCCTAAGCGGAATCAACCAGGTGCAATGTAGGATGTACAACGGTTATCGAGAAGCAGTAAACGGCTTATCAAGAAGCGTAATCATGTTTTTTGGAAATTCGGTTTTTGCTTCACTTGTTTACTGGCTAATTACTACACTCGGCATCGTTCTCGTTATATTGACGATGCAACCATTTGCAATCGCCATCTACGTTGTTTTTTTGGCATCGATCAGATTAATGACTTCTTTAGTTAGCAAACAAAATTTGTTGTTTAACTTGCTACTGGGATATGCCCAGAAACTGGTACTCAGCATCGTTATTATAAAAGCGATACAAGCAAAAATTAAAAAAGAGTTTGAATGGAAAGGAAGAAAAGTAGCATAGTATTTTTGTTGATATTCATACCGGTGCTGTTATTCGGATCGGAAAAAGAGAAGATTTACAAAGCATACATAAACGATAATATGAAAGCATGGAAAGAAATTATTGACCAAATGCAACAACAACAAACCCCAAGCAGCGAACAGTTGGCAGAACTGGTAAACTATCAATATGGCTATATTGGCTATTGCCTTGGCGTTGATAAGAAGAAAGAAGCCAAACACTACCTTTCACTGGCTGAAGAAAACCTGGAAGAATTGAAAGCAATGAACTACAGTGCTTCAAGCATTCATGCTTATAAAGCAGCGTTTTATGGGTATAAAATAGGGCTGGCCGTTTACAAAGCGCCCTTGCTTGGTCCGAAAAGCGTAAACCACGCCGAGCTTGCTATTGCTGCCGACTCGCTAAATCCAATGGGTTACATCCAATATGGAAATGCACTGTTTTATATGCCGGCTGTTTTTGGAGGCTCGAAATCGGAAGCGATCGCGAATTTCAAAAAAGCGAAAACACTGATGGAGCGTAATCCGCAAAAAATTAATAATGACTGGAACTATTTAAGTTTACTTGCAATAATCGGGCAATCATACGAAGAACTTGGAGAGTTCGAACAAGCCAAAGCATTTTACCAATTAACCCTAAAAAAAGAACCCGGTTTTAACTGGGTAAAAAACGAACTACTTCCGCAAATCGAAAAACAAGAAAACAATGGCAAATAAAGTATTAATAACAGGCGCAGGTTTAGGCGGATTGGCAACAGCACTTCGTCTTGTAAAAAGAGGTTATCAGGTTGAAATTCTGGAAAAAAACGAGCAAGCTGGCGGACGATTAAACCAGATAAAAAAGGATGGTTTTACTTTCGATACCGGCCCAAGTTTTTTTAGTATGTCGTACGAATTTGAAGAGTTTGCCCGCGATTGCAACATGAAATTGCCGTTTGAATATTTTGAGTTGGATCCGCTTTATTCGGTAAACTTCAGCGACAATGAAAAGACCTTCCACCTCTATAAGAATATTGATATGCTGGCAGAACAGTTTAGCGAGGTGGAACCCGATTTCAAAGAAAAATTTGAGCGGTACCAGAAAAAAGCCGGAGCCTTGTTTAACGATACCGTTGATCTGGTTATTAAACAAAATTTCAACTCGTTCGCCCATTATGTAGTGGCACTTATGCGAGTAAACCCGATTCACCTGCCGGTACTTTTCAAAAGTTTTTACGCGCATGTAAAAAAGTATTTTTCATCAAAAGAAGCCATTCAAATTATTTCGTTGGTTGCATTTTTTCTGGGGAGAACGCCTTTTGACACGATGGCTATTTACAGTCTGCTGTCGTACACCGAATTTAAACACGATGGCTATTACAACGTAAAAGGCGGTATGTACAAAATTATTGAAGGGCTGGTAAACGAGTTAGAAAAAGAAAACGTTCCGATTCATTACCGAACCGAAATTGTTGGGTTCGAAGAAAAAGACTCGAAACTACAAGTCATGATTGACCAAAATGGTAAAAAATGGACAGCCGATTCTTACCTCATTAATTCTGATGCGGCATGGTTTCGGGGAAATGTATTTAAGCGAAAAACCTACTCCGAAAAGAAATTAGACAAAATGAGCTGGACAATGGGCTACCTGACATTTTACGTTGGGATTAAACGAAAACTCCCCATGGTTGATCATCATAATTATTACCTGGGTAGCAATTATGAAGCTTATGCGAATAACATCCTGCAAAACCCCGATACGCTGGAAAAACCATATTACTATGTAAATGTCCTCTCAAAAAACAACGCACAATGCGCCCCCGAAGGTTGCGAGAGCCTGTTTTTTGTATGTCCCGTTCCGAACCTCTACCACAAGCCAAACTGGGACGACAAAGATGAAATTGTAAACAGCATCATCAGCGATTTTTCAGATAGAATTGGTGTTGATATTCAGAAAGAAATAGTTACAAAAACCGTTTACACCCCCATTGAATGGCGCGATCGTTTTAACTTACACCGAGGAAGCGGACTGGGGCTTTCGCACAATATGAGCCAAATTGGCTACCTCCGGCCAAGAAACTACGACGAGAAATATAGAAACGTATTTTACGTGGGAGCATCAACTGCTCCCGGAGCAGGCCTCCCCATGGCCATTATCAGTTCGAAACTGGCATTTGAGCGAATTCATAAACACTTCAGTTAAAACATTGTTAGTGTTTTGGGCAATTCAATGAATGATAGCTTACTATAAAACGGGGTATTTTCATCATTCATTATAAACAACAAGAAAGTTTAAATCAAATGAATCAACTGGAAATTATAAAGAAGGAACTTGGAAAACCTTATCACGATCTTGAATTTTTGATGCATTGTTTTAAGGAGGTTTTGGAAGAAAACAGTGAGTTTGAATTGGCACAAGCAATGCCCTGGATTTGCAACAATTGCAGCTTCGAATCCATCAACTTCTCCCGAAAACACTTCCACATGTTCTCTATTTCTTTTCAGTTATTAAATTTGGTAGAAACCAATGGTGCTGTACAAAACCGCAGGAAAACTGAGGAAGAAAATTTGCTGGCTGCCATTAACGGGCTTTGGGGAAACAGCCTGAAACAACTCAAGGAAAATGGTATTGACGAAAACCAAATTCTTGAAGTATTATCCGAAATTGAAGTTCAGCCAGTATTAACAGCACACCCCACAGAAGCCAAGCGCCCTGTTGTTTTAAAAAAGTACCGCGAATTGTACTTGCTGCTTGTAAAACGCGAGAATTCGATGTACAATTCTTATGAGCAGGAACAAAACAGAAACGAGATAAAACGCCTCATTAATGCCATATGGAACATTGATGAGTTTTACATGGAAAAGCCCAATGTGGAAACCGAATTGGAAAATGTTATTCACTATTTTACAAATGTATTTCCTGAAATTGTAACCATCAATAACCGGAGACTGGTTCAGGCATGGCAGGATGCCGGTTTTGATCCAAAACATTTGATTGAAGCCAACATTTTTCCACAACTTCGTTTTGGTACCTGGATTGGTGGAGATCGCGACGGACATCCGTTTGTTACTGCCGGGGTTACCCGCCACACTTTACAAAAGTTAAGGCTAAATGCTTTTCTAATTGTAAAGAACGAACTTAACAAATTGGCCGAAGACCTTAGCTTTTATTTCCGAATTAACCAGTTGCCGGAAGTTATTGCCGAACGTTTAAAAACACTTATTTCTGAAAATGCCGAGGAACTGAAACCGATGATTGCAAATAACCGAAAAGAGGCATTCAAACTTTTTGTGCTTTTGCTGATTTCGAAATTGCCCGTAAAAATTGGCCGCGAACAATCGTTTGAACTACTCGCGAGCAAAGACAGTTACAATAATTCACGGGAATTGCTAACCGATCTCGACATTTTAAAACAGGGATTATGCGAGCTTGGGAAAACATCGCTGGTGTACAGTTCTATTCATCACGCAATACAAATTGTAAAAACTTTTGGCTTTCATTTGGCAGAACTTGATGTTCGTCAAAACAGTGCTTATTACGAAACAGCTTTGCACCAAATATTAGAGGCTTCGAATATTGCGGATACCGATTTCGAAAATCAGAAAGCTAAAATCTTACGTAATGAACTGGCTTCAAACCGGCCATTTATTCGAAACTGGAACAATTTGCCTACCGAAGCCAGAAGCGTATTGGATTGTTTTGCCGTTCTCGAAAATCATTACTCAAAATATTCAGGTTTTGCCCTGGGTTCACTAATCATCAGTATGACCAGAAATGTGGAAGACCTGCTAACCGTTTACATTCTGGCACGCGAAGCCGGACTTACCGAATTCGAAGAATCACTGGTGATAAAACTTCCGGTTGTACCACTTTTTGAAACCATTGATGATTTAATTGCAAGTCCGAAAATTCTGGAAGAATACCTCTCGGTTCCCGAAGTTCAAAACAGTCTTGAATATCAACGAAAACATAAGGGACGGAAGCGCAAAATTCTGGAAATAATGATTGGCTACAGCGACAGCAACAAAGATGGTGGCATTTTAGCCAGCACCTGGTACCTCTACAAAGCACAGAAAGAGCTAACCGAAGTAGCCCAAAAATTTGATGTTGATTTAAAATTTTTCCACGGGAAAGGTGGATCGATTAGTCGCGGAGCCGGGCCTGTCCACTGGTTTTTACGCAGCTTGCCAAACGGAACGCTTTCGGGCAGAATTAAAATGACGGAGCAAGGCGAAACCATCGAAAAAAAATACGCCAACAAAATAAATGCTGCTTACAATCTGGAGCTAATGCTTTCCGGAAGCACATTAAACACATTAATGCACCGCCGGCATCCGGAAGGCAATGCAAAAGCTGCTGAAATTGTAGAATATATGGGGGCTGAAAGCAAAAAGTTTTACGTGGAGCTGCTCAAACAGAATCATTTTTTGGAATTCTTCCGACAGGCCACTCCTATTGATGTAATTGAGCAAAGTAAAATTGGCTCACGTCCTTCGCGCCGAACCGGAAAACAAACGTTCGAAGACCTTCGGGCAATTCCCTGGGTTTTTAGCTGGGGGCAATCGCGTTTTCATATCACAAGTTGGTACGGAGTTGGCTCCACTCTGGAAAAGCTGAAAAGTGAGCATCCAGACAAATACTCGACCTTAAAAGAACTAATAAAAGATAGTCATTTTGTGCGCTATGTTTTTACCAACATCGATACGAGCCTTGCAAGTACCGACGAAGACATTATGACTTTGTATGCGTCGCTGGTTGAAAAAACGGAAGTACGCGATTCAATTCTCCCCAAAATTTTGGATGAACTGCACAAGACACAAGCATTGATGCAGGAATTACTTGGACGCCCAATGGAAATGCGCAGAAAAAACCACTTCTACTCCACTGCCCTGCGCGCCGAAGCTCTCGATATTTTGCATAAAAACCAGATAAATAACTTAAAACACTGGCGACAAAATAACCTGGGATCAGAAGCAGAAAAAGAAAAGAAACTAAGCGAACTACTTATTTCTGTAAATGCAATCTCAAATGCGATGGGCACAACTGGATAAATAACTTTCTGACGCTACCCTTTTCTCCAAAACACCATAACCTATTATTGTTCAACATTTTGCTACAATTATTCAAAACTTCTAGACACTGAAGTTATTGTCCGCTTTTTCTTAGTCAAAGCATTTGCACGTTCCCGTTCTTTTTAAAATTTATCTTATATTTGGATAAGTTCTTAAAGAATTTTAAAATCAATTAAACGGCTATGAAAAACCTGTTGGCGATCCTCCTCCTTGCTCTAATATCTTTCAACTTTCTATCCTGCAATAAAAAAGATGAATTGAAGTATAAAGATCCCACCATTCCCACAGAAGAAAGAGTAGAGGATCTTCTGTCTCGAATGACCCTGGAAGAAAAATTTTGGCAACTTTTTATGATTCCTGGAGATATGTCAGACGGAAAAGAAAAGTACAGGAATGGTATATTCGGGTTTCAGGTAGCCGCAAAAGGAAAATCAGGAAATTCAGCAGAACAGTTGCTCGATTACACGGGAGGCGGAGTGGCTGTTGAAACTGCAGAATTGATCAACAACATTCAAAAATATTTCGTTGAAGAAACGCGTCTGGGAATTCCGATCATAGCTTTCGACGAAGCTCTGCATGGTTTGGTTAGACCGGGAGCAACTGCTTTTCCTCAGGCAATTGCATTGGCCGCAACATGGGACACAGCAATGGTAAGCAGCGTGGCAAATGCAATAGCCATAGAAACAAAAACCCGGGGAATCAGGCAAATTCTTTCGCCTGTAGTAAACATCGCACGCGATGTTCGCTGGGGACGTGTGGAAGAAACCTATGGCGAAGATCCATATCTAACCTCGCGCCTGGGAGTGGCTTTTATGTCTCAGTTTGAGAAAAGAGGGGTAATTACAACACCCAAGCATTTTGTAGCCAATGTTGGCGATGGAGGTCGCGACAGTTATCCCATCCATTTTAACGAACGTTTGCTGGAAGAAATATATTTCCCCGCCTTTAAAGCAGCTTTTCAGGAAGCTAAAGCGTGGTCGGTAATGACTTCGTACAACTCACTAGACGGAAGACCATGTACAGCTAACGACTGGCTTTTAAATAAAAAATTAAAAGATGAGTGGGGCTTTCAAGGCTTTGTAATTTCCGATGCCGGTGCAACCGGAGGAGCCAATGTTTTGCATTTTACTGCCCATAATTATGCAGAATCTACCGAGCAGGCAATTGAAGGCGGTCTCGATGTAATATTTCAAACCTCGTATGACCACTATCCGCTATTTTGGGAAGCTTTTGAAAAAGGAATGATCGATGAAACGGCAATCGATGAAGCTGTTCGCCGGGTGCTTCGTGCAAAATTCAAACTCGGATTATTTGAAAATCCCTATATAGATGTTGAAGAAGCCGAAAAATGGAACGGTTCCGGAGTCCACCGGGAGATAGCCCGAAAAGCAGCTCAGGAGTCAATTGTATTACTGAAAAATGAAAACAACGTACTTCCAATTAGCAAGAGCATAAAATCGATTGCGGTTATTGGCGTTGATGCCGAAGAAGCCAGATTAGGTGGCTATTCCGGGCCGGGAAATAATCCGGTGAGTATACTTGAAGGAATAAAAAATAAGCTGAGCAACACAACAAGTATCAATTATGCTCAAGGGTGCGGAAGAGCAACAAAAGAATATGTTACAATCCCCTCGAAATTTCTTTCTTACGATGAAGGAAAAAACAATAAACCCGGTTTAAAAGGGGAATATTTCAGCAATTCTGAATTGAATGGAGAACCGGTTCTGACACGCATCGATCCACAGTTAAGATTTGGCTGGACATTGTTCTCTCCTGATCCTGAAAAAATCGATTACGACTGCTATTCAATTCGCTGGACAGGTAAATTAACAGCTCCGGTAACCGGCACTTTTGAAATTGGAGTGGAGGGCGACGACGGTTACCGAATTTTCATTAACGGCAAATTAGTTCTCGACAACTGGAAAAAACAAAGCTATCAGACAAAAACAGTAAAATACTCTTTTCAGAAAGACAAAGTGTATGATCTAAGGGTTGAATACTTCGAAACAATTGGGAATGCACGTTTTAATTTAATTTGGAATTTAGGAGTTGAAGATAACACCGATGCAAAAATCCAAGAAGCTGTGAGGGCGGCAAAGAAAAGCGATATTGCACTGGTGGTTGCAGGCATTAAGGAAGGGGAATTCCAGGATCGAGCCTATCTTTCATTACCTGGAAAACAAGAAGAGTTAATACAAAAAATTGCAGAAACAGGAAAACCTGTTATTGTTTTGCTGGTTGGAGGAAGTGCGATAACGATGCAAAAATGGATTGACAAAGTTCCTGCAATCCTTGATGTTTGGTATCCCGGCGATGCCGGAGGAAATGCGATAGCCGATGTTTTGTTTGGCGATTATAATCCGGCGGGCAGACTGCCTATCACCTTCCCAATCCACGAATCGCAACTCCCTTTATATTATAACCATAAGCCAACCGGACGCGGTGATAATTACAACAACCTTACAGGAAAACCCTTGTTCCCCTTTGGGTACGGACTAAGTTATACAAACTTTGAATACAGCAACCTGGTTTTCGAAAAACAGCAAATCAACTCTGACGAATCAACTACAATTCATTTTACTGTTACCAACACTGGAAATTTTGATGGTGACGAAGTAGTACAATTGTACATACGCGATTTATTCGCCTCTGTTGCCCGACCTGTGCTTGAACTAAAAGGATTTGATCGCGTTCACCTAGAAAAAGGAGAGAGTAAAGAAGTTCGTTTTGAAATCACACCGGAATTACTCAGCATGCTAAACGAGCAAATGGAAAGGGTTGTTGAACCTGGTGAATTCCGAATTATGATTGGAGCATCTTCTAACGACATTCGTTTAAGGGGGAATTTAAATGTAAAGGACTAAACAAATAACCAGAAACAGACATAAAGTATCAGGACACAAAAAACCACTTATCCGATTAGAATAAGTGGCTAAAGTTATTGTGTCTATTTCTTTGGTCTTTCCCTATCTTCCGCTGCCCTGGCGATCAATCATCCAGCCCGGATATTCAGGACTAAGTTTACTTACTTCGTCCAACTCCTTCAATTCGCTGTCATCTAGTTTAATGTTTACAGAGTTTAAGTTGTCGGCTAACTGTTCGGGCTTGTTGGCGCCAATTATTACCGATGAAACTGCAGATTGATGCAGTAACCACGCTAACGCTATTTGCGCTACAGTAACACCCTTGTCATCGGCTACTTTCCGCATCACATCTATAATATCAAAAGCTTTTTCTTTATTCACCGGAGGAAAGTCGAAATTCACTCGTCGGCCTTCTTTTGTTTCCGCATCGCGGCTGTATTTTCCACTTAACAAGCCTCCGGCCAGCGGGCTCCAAACCATCAAACCAACTTTCTGATCAAGCAATAACGGAACCAGTTCACGCTCCAAATCCCGTCCGGCGATGGTATAATAGGCTTGCAGCGAAACAAATTTACTCAGATGTTTCTGTGCCGAGATACCCAGTGCTTTCATCAGTTGCCAGGCAGCAAGATTACTGCATCCGATATATCTTACTTTTCCGCTTTTAACGAGTAAATCTAAAGCTTCAAGTGTTTCTTCCAGCGGGGTAAGTTTGTCGAAGCCATGAATCTGATACAAATCGATATAATCCATATCCAAACGGGCAAGACTTTCGTCAGCTTGTTGCAAAATGTGCTTTTTACTTAACCCAACTTCATTGGGCCCCTCGCCCATTTGTCCGCGTACTTTTGTGGCTATAACCAAATCATCACGTTTCAATCCTAAATCGCGTATGGCTTGCCCTGTCATTTGTTCGCTCAAACCTTCGCTGTAAATGTTGGCTGTATCAATAAAATTTATTCCGCCATCAACAGCCTGTTTAACCAAACTATTCACCTGGTCCTGCGGCAAAGTACCAATAGCTGTCCACATGCCACGGCCGCCAAATGTCATGGTTCCTAAACAAAGTTCTGATACGTAAAGTCCTGTGTTTCCTAATAAATTGTACTTCATGATTTATGTTTTTATTCAATTCTTTTACCTGAGTAGTGTGTTTTCGTTTACTAAAACAATACGAATTGCAATTAGTTTTTAGAATCCGGGAGTAATTTAAAACATACAAGAATAATGAAGTATATAGCCAAATTTCAGAGTTAATGTGTGAAGGGAGGTTTAGCACTTAAACTGCTTCTCTTTACTAAATCAACCATGTAAAGTATGATGCGAATGTATTATTCAAAGCAAACGGGAGCTCTTTATTAAGAAGAACTCCCGTTTGATGAAACTATAAAATAATCCCTACCTCAGCAGCAGAACTATAAAAGCTATTGTTGACTTCACGTAAAGTCGTTATTTTGAAGTACTGCATTTTCTCAGGCTTATCGAACATCTTTTGCTGAAGGTTTCTGGAATTCTGAAAGTGCCCGTTTTTAACCACCATCTTCCAGTTTTTTCCATCTAAACTTACTTCCAAATTATATTCGGCTATTCGCCCGTTACTTTGTTCCTGCCGAGGCAAATATTCAAACCCTTTAACAGTTAAAACTTCGCCCATATCTACTTGAACAAAGTGAGGCTGGCCTAATTTCTCATCTCGCCAATCAGAATGCCAGATCGTTTCCGAATTATTATCAATAGCTGACTCCGAGCCTTCTCCCGGATAACTACAATCGGCTGTAGCTTTCCACTTCGATTTATTGATTCCAAAAACCTGACTTACTTTATTACTTCGCATTTTACCATCTGCCTCGGCAAATGCAGTTATTTTTCCTCCTTTTGAAAGGTCAACCGGCTTCTTGTAACGTCTGGCTTTCTCATCGTTTACGCTGTAAAAAATAGTTGCATCGTCACCAGCTTTCAAGGAAACAAAGCCATTATTGTTTCGCTCAATAACCGGAGCCTGGGCCAACAATAAACCAGTAACGTTATGCTTTTCTGCCGCATATTCAACTATTTCTTTCTGCTGAAATTCAACAGGTCTGTAGGTAACATTAAAGCGATAAATATCGCCTTTTACAACATATTGTGGCAATACACCGGGACCACAGGTTGCAGTTCCTAATCCTCCAACCAAATCATCAAAGTTAACGGTAACAAAGTCGGCCTCGTCTAATTCGTTCATATGTCGTGCACGGGTAATAGCCTTATCATCATATGGATAAGCACTAAAATTCATTGGACTTGGTCCACTCATCATCAATCCAACTCCTTCAATGTTTGTTACAGCAGCCCAACGTACATCGGTTTGATTGCAATTATCCTGCGGCACTACCATGTTGTGGTCATACAGTTCTTCAGCTGTTGAGTTATAGAAATCAAATTTACCACCACTTTTCCGGTCAGGATAGGTAGAAACGCCACCCAATCCGTACCAATTTAACTCGTTGAACGAACGCAGCATTTTCATTTGCAAACCGACCTTCGCTACAGCAGATACAGCGCTCGGAAGATTTGTTTCGCAGGCAACATTAATGGTTCCGTCGCCAAACACCTGGTACTGTATTACTGCATCAAATTCCAGCTTATTGCTTTTCAGAGTAAGCGGATAGATTAGCAGTAAAGTTCCGTCTTCCATGTGTTTTACAGTGGCTTTCCCTGCGTATTGCTCCAGTTGATCAAGACCTGCAGATGACCAGGCTCGCATTCCATTTCGGTCGCGAATATCATTTTCTGTTGGTGGCCTAAAGAAATTGAGTTTTGGCCCCTGTTTCATCAACGCTTTACCTTTTAGTTGATAAGATGAAATAATCCCGGTTTCAGGATCGATAGTTAAGCTAAAGCTCTTCCCTTTAATAATCTTGGCATTTTCCTTTTGCTGAACAGAAAGACCTCCTGAATTACTGAGAACTGTAAATTCCTGCGATTGCACAGGCAATTCAAACTCCTCCCAGGCTTGTTCGTGTCCTTTTTTCACCAATCCAGTTCTTGTTTTGGTGATCATAGAAAACTTCAATACATAGATTTGTCCGGCTTTCGGTTTCTCCAATTTGGGTAAGTTAATATTAAAGCTTTTACCAGATTGAGGAGCTACATCCAGGTCAGATAGCATTCCGTGCGCAACAATTCCTTCAGCATTTTTTATTGTCCAAATAAAAGAGAACTCGTTCAGGTTGGTAAAAAAGAATTTATTTTGAATAGTGAACCTACCGGCACTCAAATCTTCAGCTTGTATTGAGATATTCTGATAAACCTTTTTAGTTTCAAACAACTGTGGATTTGGAATCCGGTCTGGATTAATCAAACCATTAATACAAAAGCTATTGTCGCTTGGCATATCAGTTCCGTAATCGCCGCCGTAGGTGAAATACATTCTGCCGTTTTCATCCACTTCGCGTAAGCCCTGGTCAACCCAGTCCCAGATACAACCTCCCTGAAGAGCAGGATATGCTTCAATAGCATCCCAATAATCTTGCAAGCTACCGCAACTGTTTCCCATTGCATGAGAATACTCGCATAATATCAGCGGACGATCAGGATTTCTCTTCGCATAATTTGTAATGCCGTCGATCCCCATATACATCGGGCAAAAAATATCAGTGTGTGCTTCCAATCCGGCACGCTCGTACTGCACCGGGCGACTTTGGTCACGTTCTTTAATCCAGGCTGCATCCTGTACGAAATTAATACCATCACCCGCCTCGTTTCCAAGCGACCAAACCACAATCGAAGCATGATTCTTATCGCGTTCTACCATTCGCTGCGTGCGATCGAGATGCATCGGCCCCCACTCCGGTTGTTTAGCCAAACTGGCTTCGCCATAACCCATTCCATGCGACTCAATATTAGCCTCATCAATAACATACAAACCATATAAATCACAAAGAGCATAAAACTCCGGATCGTCCGGATAATGACAGGTGCGCACTGTGTTGATGTTAAATTCCTTCATTAACTGAATATCTTTGAGCATCAGCTCGCGGCTGATTACATGCCCGTAGTCGGGATCGTGCTCATGGCGATTGACCCCTTTCATATAAATTGGCTGACCGTTTACCAGCAACTGACCGTTTTTAATTTCTGAAGTGCGGAAGCCTATGTTTTGAGACAAGGCCTGAAGAACATTCCCGGCATCATCTTTCAACACAATCATCAGTTTATACAAATTTGGTTGTTCAGCCGACCATTTCAAGGGATTATCAACGGTTGCGTTGAATTGAAAATGTGTCGCAACTTCATCAATTTTTAGTGACTCTGACAAATTAACCAGCTGTTTATTATCATCTATTGTAGATACTGCAGCCTCAACTGTATAGTTTCCTTCAATGGAACCGCCCTGATTTTGAACTTCCACATCTAGCGAAAAAGTTCCGTTGGTGTATTGGTCATCTAAACCGGCCAACACAAAATAATCGCGGATATTTACCTTTGGCGTAGCCAACAAATATACATCGCGTTCAATACCGCTTATCCGCCAAAAATCCTGGCATTCGAGGTACGATCCCGTACTCCACCGATATACTTCAAGCGCCAGTGTATTTTCGCCGTTTCTGATGTATTTCGTAATATTGAATTCAGCAGGTGTTTTTGATCCCTCGCTGTATCCCACTTTTTGTCCGTTCACCCAAATGTAAAATGCAGATTTTACCGCGCCAAAATGTATTTTAATCTGTTTCCCATCCCAATTTTCAGGAATTGTAAAGTTTCTGCGATAACTCCCCACGGGATTGTATTCGTGAGGGATATGCGGCGGATTCGGGCGCTCCCGTACGATTTCCCAAAACGGATAACGCGTATTCACATAAATAGCCGTATCAAAACCTTCACATTCCCAGTTCGAAGGAACAGGAATATCCGACCATTGACTAACATCGAAGTCTTCGCGATAAAAATCGAGTGGCCTGTTTTCGGGATTAACTGCAATATTAAATTTCCATATCCCGTTTAACGATTGGTAAAATTCCGATTCATTTTTGTTGTTGTCGAGGGCTTTCCGTTCAGTTTCAAATGGAATAAAATAAGCGTGAGGAGCAAGCCTGTTGATATTAAAAACTGCAGGATTTTCCCAGTCGTTAACTTCTTGTGCACGGCTGATATTAACACAAAAAACAGCCAATAATAAAAGGTAGATGTTTTTCGATGTAGTCATGAGTTTAATCAATTTAAGTTGGAGCAATCAAAAATACAATAATTGCTGAACTTCTTGCAGATAACTTTTCGAATTACCATTCAATAACCTCGCTCAAAATACGGCACAAAAAAAGCCCCTTATTTATCGTTAAATAAACAAGAGGCTGAAGTTATTTCGTAATCTTTCTGTCTTTTACGCCAATTGAACTTCTTCTACAATTTCCTGCCCTTTTTGAATAGCTTCAAGGTTTAGCGGAATAAGTTTATGGTAGCGCTCGGGAAGCGATTTTTCCAGCCCTTTTTCAACGTTATCCAGCGAAAGTATCGGACGCACTTTAAGGTAGCTGCCAAAAACAATCATATTAAAAACTTTTGGGTTACCCATTTCAACTGCAGTACGAGTGGCTTCCACTTTAAAAATATTGATATCGGTACGCGTTGGTGGGGTAATCACACCATTTGGATCGTACAACAAAGTTCCACCCGGTTTTACCGCTTTTTCAAACTTATCCATACTTTGCTGATTCAGAATAATTGCAGTGTCAAATTCCTGTAAAATGGGCGAACTAATACGGGTATCGCTAACAATTACCGTTACGTTGGCTGTACCACCACGCATTTCGGGTCCGTACGATGGAAACCAGGTAACTTCTTTGTCTTCCATAATACCTGAGTACGCCAGGATTTTCCCCATAGAAAGCACTCCCTGACCGCCAAAACCGGCTATAATCATTTCTTCTGTCATAGTTCCAAATTTTTAATTTTCAGAATGTTCACCTTTCACACTGTCCTTTAAATCGCCCAGCGGATAATACGGAATCATGTTTTCTTCCATCCACTTGTTCGAATCTACCGGGGTCATTTTCCAACCCGAATTACAGGTTGAAACCACTTCTACGAAAGAAGTTCCTTTTTTATCCAATACATTCTGAATGGCTTTTTTTATGGCACGTTTACATTTGCGAACCGAAGCGGGAGTGTGCACTGACTGACGTGTTACATACGAAGTTCCGGGCAACTGCGCAATTAGGTTGGTAATCTTCATCGGGTAACCATTAAGGTCAACATTACGTCCGTAAGGTGTTGTAGCTGTTACCATACCTTCGAGCGTTGTTGGCGCCATTTGTCCACCCGTCATTCCGTAAATTCCATTATTGATGAAAACGACAAGAATATTCTCGCCACGGTTGCAGGCATGCATAATTTCAGCAGCTCCGATAGAAGCCAAATCACCGTCGCCCTGGTAAGTGAACACAAAATTATCAGGATTTACACGTGAGATACCAGTAGCAACCGCTGGTGCACGTCCGTGAGCAGCTTCCTGCCAGTCGATATCAATATAATTGTAAGCAAAAACCGCGCAGCCAACCGGGGCCACGCCAATTGTTTTATCCTGAATACCCATTTCGTCAATGAGTTCTGCCAATACTTTGTGAACTACCCCGTGCGAACAGCCCGGACAGTAGTGCATTACATCATCATTCTGTACCTCCGATTTCTGGTAAACCAGGTTTTCGGGCTTTATAATGTCTTGTAAATTCATCTTCTCAGGTTTAGTAACTTCTTTTAACTCCATAACTTAACTCCCATGAAAATTTTTCTTCGAGTGCATCCACAACTTCGGTAGGTGTTGGAATAATTCCGCCCATACGTCCGAAGTAATCAACACGTGCATTACTGCCAGCTTCGTAAACCGCCAGTTTAATATCTTCCACCATTTGTCCGGCGCTCATTTCAACCGATAAAAATCCGGCTGTTTTGCGAGCCAGTTCTTTTATAATTTTATTCGGGAAAGGGAACAAAGTAATCGGACGTAAAAGCCCAACTTTTAATCCTTTTGCGCGAGCCATTTCAACAGCCTTCAAACAAACTCTTGAAGAGGTACCGAAAGCTACAATGATAAAATCGGCATCGTCGCACTGAATGGCTTCATAACGAACATCCTCTTCCTCCATTTTCCGGTATTTCTCCTGAAAACGCAGGTTGTTTGCTTCCATTTTCGCCGAGTCCATCTCAAGCGAAGTTACAATATTCTTTTTGCGCGAAGCAGGTTTTCCAACGGTTGCCCACTCCCCGCTTTTCTCGTCAATTTCTTCTTTTGTCCAGCGTGGTTTGTAATCGGCTAGTTCTACTTTTTCCATCATTTGACCAATAGCGCCGTCTGCCAAAATCATGGCAGGATTGCGGTATTTAAAAGCCAGTTCGAAACCGAGGTCTACAAAGTCGTTCATTTCCTGAACCGACGAAGGTGCCAACACAATCATTTTATAATCGCCATGCCCGCCGCCTTTTACTGCCTGAAAATAATCGGCTTGCGACGGCTGAATCGTTCCCAAACCTGGGCCTCCACGTTGTACGTTTACAATCAAACAGGGTAACTCAGCTCCTGCAATGTATGAGATTCCTTCAGCCATAAGACTAATGCCCGGGCTCGAAGAAGAGGTCATTATTTTTTTACCGGTAGCTGCTGCTCCGTATACCATATTTATTGATGCCACTTCGCTTTCAGCCTGCAAAACTACCATGCCTGTAGTTGTCCAGGGCTGCTGTGCCATCAGGGTTTCCATTACTTCCGACTGAGGTGTAATTGGATAGCCAAAATAGCCGTCGCATCCACAACGGATAGCCGCTTCTGCCAACACCTCGTTTCCTTTCATTAATTTTACTTCTCCCATATCTTGATACTTGATTCTGGTTAGTTGATACTTGATTTTCGATACTGGATATAATCCTTCATCATTTTCCTTAGTCCTTCGCTATCAGCTTGCCTTAACGCGATAAACGGTAATACAGGTATCAGGACAAACTACACCACAATTGGAACACCCAATACATGCGTCCGGATTTTTCATGTACGAATAATGGTATCCCTTACTGTTTACTTCCATGTGCAGACTTAAAACATCTTGCGGACAAGCTTCCACACAGAGGCTACATCCTTTGCAACCTTCTTTGTCTACAACAACTGCTCCAATTACTCTTGCCATTTTATTTGTATTTTGTAACAAAATTAATCAACTGAACGACTCAAAAAACCTATAAAAATCAGGTTATTGACTCTTAAAAAAAAGGAGTTCGAAATTCTAACTCTTTAACGAATTTTACTTTCAGTTTTTAATTATACGTCTTGGTTTTTATTGAGTTCGCAACTCTGTCAACAAAACTATTTTATACAACATGAAAACTGTGCAACTAATGTTGCTTTATCGATAAGAATTATGAACGATAGAAAGTATGAAAATGCAAAATATTGTTACATTCAATAAGAATAATAACTTTACTCTATTATTTTTTTAAAATGAAAAATAATCTGAAGTACATAATTCACCTCGGCCTTCTATTTTTATTAACCTGCTACTCAATGGGGTCATACGGGATAAAAGATAAACCCGCCATTGAACTTAAAGTAAGAAATCTGGCTGATGCTCCTTTGGGATCTTTAACCGATTCGATCAACGATATCGTATTTAACCTTTATCAGTTTGAATATAACTATGGAGTTCAAATTCTTGAACGAGCAGACAGTTTGCTTCCTTCCGATGCAGTGGAGGCAAGAACAATTGCCAAACACTATCTATATGAATTTGATAAAGAACACAGATACCAGCGACTTGAGTCTGCACTGGAATACGCCCAATCACATGGATATGAAAGATACTATCTTGATTACCTGATTACGAAAGGGAATCTATATTATATCGACGAAGCTTTAGACAGCGCAATGTACACCATACTGGAAGCTCGCAACATTGTTAGTAAAACCGACATTGAAAATGAGGTTGAGATTTCGCATTTGCTCGGAGATATATTTTTTGCTTTAGAACTCTACGATAATGCTGAAGAGTACTACAACAAAGCAAACGCATTGATTCAAAATCCAGGAAAATACTCAGAGTGGAGAGGCCGGGTAATCAACAACAACCTGGGGCTTATAAAAATTGAAAAGGGCGAATACGAAGAAGCAATAGAAACATTCAGGAATCCTATAAACGAGTCGGCATTCGACCCCAAGAGCTTTAATGATTCTTTACTTGCCTGCTACCTGAATCGTAAAACAAGTTACTGCTTGTTACAACTTGAAACAAAGCTTGACTCTGCACTTGAACTTACCCGATTTTCGCTTTCTTTTTCAAAAAGGCACCATATCGACCACCATTTAATTCCCTCTTATTTAAATATTATAAGGCTTTTTATGAAGATGGATCAACCAGATTCTGTGAAGCATTATTTTTCAGAATACAGCACTAGTGTTGACATTGAAAATTTACCTTACGAATTCCAGATGGAAGACCTTCTATTAAAGAGTGAAACCAGCGAATACCAAGGTAAAATTAAGGATGCTCTTGAATATCAGAAACAATATTCGGCTCTGCACATTTCAATGCACTTAAATAAACAGGCTGCCGGTATTATAAAAATGTTAACTGACCAGGATTACAGAAAACTGGAAAGTAATTTCAACCAGGTTAATAATCAACGTCGATATTTAATTATTGCAATAATTATTGCTTCTGTGCTAGCAATTGTGATTTTTAAATACGCTTTGGAGACTTCAAAACTGAACAAAAAGTTACTAAAATCAAACAACACAAAAGACAAATTATTTTCTATTATTTCGCATGACCTTCGCTCACCCTTTCATTCAATTATTGGCTTTAACGAGATTATTGCCGAATCCTTGAAACGAAAAGAATACGACGACATAGAAACCTATAACAAGATTGTTGTTGACAGCTCGAACGGGCTGATAAAAATGATAGATAATTTGCTGCTTTGGTCAAAGTCGCAACAAAACAACCTAAAGCTTGATCCTTCTTCTGTTAACATAAAGGATCTAATAGACGAAACGGTTAGCGTTACAGAGCTTCAAGCAAAAAAGAAATCGATTTCGTTTAACACTGAGGAAGTGAGCGATTTTACGTGTTATATTGACAAACCAACTGTTTCTATTGTGTTGAATAATTTGATAAGCAACGCCCTTAAATTTTCGTATGCCAATTCACAAATAACACTAAAGGCAACACCTCGCGGAAATTATATCGATATTTCTATCGCCGACAGTGGCGTAGGTATGCCAGAAGAAAAATTGGCCAACCTTTTTGAAATCACGAAAACCAAAAGTACACAGGGTACTGAAAACGAAAACGGAACAGGCTTAGGCCTCGTAATCTGCAAAGAATTTATTGAAAAGAACAAAGGAACTATTACGGTAGAAAGCACCCTGAAGGTAGGCACCACATTTACAATAACGCTTCCCAAAGCCTAGCATGAATACAATTCCCTGCATTTATAGTTTATAAAGAATCCGGGTTAAAATGTTTCGGTGAATTCCGAGGTAAGAAGCTATATGTTGGCGCTGTAGTTTTTGTGCCAACTCCGGATAATCGCCAAAAAACTTACGGATACGCTGCTCTGCATTTAGCGATTGAAAAGAATGAATACGATCCATTGCCTGAATGTAACTTTCTTCGGCCAGAATACGCACCGTGCGCTCAAATTTATGATTACTATCGAGTAAGCTTTTAAACTCGTCCTTTTCAATAACAATCAGTCTCGAATCTTCATAAGCCCGAATTGCCTCAGTTGAGTCTTTCCCAAGCACAAATCCACGATGGTTGCTTACAATAAAGTTATTGGGAGGGAAGAAAAAACGCGAAACCCATTCGGTTCCACTATCCGATAAATAAGTTGCAAACATTAATCCGTCGAGCAAAATGCCGATTTTTCTATTTTTGTCGCCATAATCGATAAACAGCTCGTTTTTGGGAATAATTACCGGCTCATTGTTTAGGTTGAAAGTATCAATCAACTCGAGTGTGTGCTTAAACCTGGAAATGATCTTTTCTTTATCCATAGCCCAATTTCAGTGATTCGCTTAACAACAGCGCATATCACTATCCGTTTCCTTTTGAAAAATGTTCGTTAAACAACTTTAGTCGTTCGGCCAGTTCCGGAAACTGTTTTTTCTGCACAAACGACACACATGCCCTGATTCCTTCCTCTTCACTACCGGTATTATCTAAAGCAATAGCGCTTACCCCATAATACAATAGGTTTGCGACCAGTTGATTTCCGGTCATTCCCGGATAACCAATTGTAAAGTAAAAACCGTCGGCAATGGGCACGTCCAAATCTTTCTGATAAACAATAGTAAAACCGTTTTTTAGGAATAAAGACTTCATTTCGTGCGCCCGTTCGCCGTACTCTTTAACGTCTTCTACAAAATTAAAACTACCATTATTTACTTCTTTCAGCATGGCAGCCAGCGCCCACTGGGCCGAATGACTCGTACCGGATGATAAAGAATACAACAATCGCAACGTAACAATCGCACCAAAACTTGTTCCTTTGAAGCGTTCCTGCAGATCGGGATAATCGCGGTTAAACAAAGTATCGGAAATGGCCATAATGCCGATTCGCTGCCCGGCATACGAGAATATTTTCGAGCTCGAAATAAACAGAATGTAATTATCGGTATAATTGGCAACACTGGGTTGAAACGGAGCTTCTCCAGGCTTTGAAAAATCCTCCCGGAAATCCATGCCAAAATAAGCCAAATCTTCCATAACGATTACATCGTATTTGGTAGAAAGTTCGCCAATAATTTTTAACTCGTCACTGGTAAAACAAAACCATGCCGGGTTATTCGGGCTCGAATAAATAATCGAGTTTATATTTCCTTTTTTGAGGTACGATTCCAGTTTTTCCTTTAATTTATCGCCACGGTAGTTGAATACATCAAAAGTTTCGTATTTCTGTCCCAGCACCAGCATTTGTTGTTTCTGAACCGGAAATCCGGGATCGATAAACAAGGTTGTATCCTTTTTCTTGTCGACATTTCCGGCAGCCAGAAAAGCCACATATGTCCCCTGCATTGAGCCGGTAGTTGGAATACAACCCGCCGGAGCCAAATCAATATTCAAAAAGTTTTTAATGAATTTTGAGGCTTCTTCCTTTAACGGTTTTATGCCGTCAACCATTGGATAAATGGCGGCCACTCCCCTGTCGAGCGCAGCTTTTTCGGCTTCCACTCCAACTTTCGCAGGCGGCAAACCGGGCACTCCCATTTCCATACGGACATACTTAAAATTGCTGGCTTCTTCCACCAAATTTACTAATGCAACAATCTCGCGAATGGATGCTTTACCTACATCCGGAATACGCAATTGCTTGATCTTCTCGTCAACGAGCGATTTATCTAAAGGCGAATTATTCATATAAAAAACAGTTCAAAGTTTAATGTTCAAAGTTCAGAGAAGAACCTTGAAACTAGACCTTGGATAATTGACAAAAGCATTCTTGCATTTAAGCATTTATGCCTCAAATTATTTTAAAACCCGAAATCTTCACGGATTGTTTCTATCCAGCTACTGACACGTTCGTCGGTCATTTCCGGTTCAAAATCTTCATCCAAAGGCAAGCCTATAAATTTTCCATCGATAACTGCATCCGATTCTTCAAATTCGTAACCGTCGGTATCAACCGGGCCAACCAATACTGCACCATGTTCCATCAACTCGCGGCCAAGCAAGCCTATGTGGTCAACAAAACCATTTGCATAAGTTACATGATCGCCTAAACCAAAAACAGCTACAGTTTTGCTGCTATAGTCTATTTTACTAATTTCGGGTAAAAATTTTCCCCAGTCGTTGGACGAGAAACTTGAATCCCAGGATTCTTTTCCAACCGTTGAGATTCCAAATATAATTTTGTCGTACTTTTCGATATCAGCCGCTGTTGCACTTTTTACCGCAACCATTTCTACTTTATTCTCGCCAATAGTTTCCTTTATTTTATCGGCAACACGGTTTACTGCACCGCCAACAGGACCATAAAAAATTGCTATTTTGCTCATATTTCAAATTTTAGTTTATTGGTGATCTAACTCTGCCTTTTTATATTCACCTAATATAGATAAACTCGACGCGCTTTTCAATACCTGGTGAATAGCTTTGTCGTAATTTTCGGGGTTATCCCATTCAATATCTACGTGAATAGTATACTCATTAGGTTTCCCAACAATTGGTATTGATTGTATTTTATTCAGGTTTATTCTGTTTTCGGCAAAAATATCGAGCACACTGGCCAGTGCTCCGTGAAAATGCCCAACTTCAAAACATATTGATGCTTTGTTTGCAATTTCTGTAGGATTTCCGCGCTTCGACAAAACTAAAAACCGGGTATAGTTCTTTTTGTTGCTTTCGAGACCTTTATCAAGAACCTGCAACCCATACAATTCTGATGAACGTAAATTACTGATTGCAGCTGCATTTGTAATCTTCTCGGTACTAATAAGTTTTGCAACTTTTGCGTTGTCGCCCAACTCTTTTCGCTCTACATTCGGGAAATATTTTTCGAGATACTCGTTACACTGCATAAACGAAACAGGGTGCGAATAAATCTCTTTAATATCTTTCTTTTTTACACCGGGCAAAACCATTAAATTCATTTGAATATGAATGTAAATTTCACCGATTATCCGAAGGTGGTAATCGCGAATCAATGAATAATTCTGCAGAAGACTTCCGGCTATTGAATTTTCGATAGCCATAACTGCAATATCCACTTTATCCGCATCAATAAATTCGCATACGTTTTGGAACGAGCGACATTCTACAACCTCAATTTCCTCCTCGCCAAAATACTTTCTAGCCGCATCCTCATGAAATGATCCTGCTATCCCTTGTATGGCTATCCGTTTCATTTGTTAAAAATTTTTCAATTTCTGAATGTTCAAAAAGTCTGAATACATTCAGGAACTCACATAAATCTTAATCATTCTTGTTTGTGAATTTAGAATGAGGAAAATTCATATTCGTTTCATAAATCTATTTTTTGATGCTTCCAAATATAGGCATTAATAGGTTAGATTTGGATTGTTGGAAGCTTTACTTTACCTAGATTTAATTTCAAAAAGACATGAAATAAGGTATTTTAATGCGAGAAACTAAAATTGGTTTACGATTCACCAAGAATCTGGAGACACTTATTGATGTTGGTTGGCCGGATAACAATTGTTGCAGTATCCTCTTCCATCGAGAAAGCATACATGTATTCAATAAACGAACCACCTTCGCTCAAGGTCTGTAGCATTTTTGTTAGGCTGCCCGGTTTGTTCTCACTTTTTGCCAAAACCACGTCTGTTATTTTTGCAGAGAATGAGTTCTGCTTTAGCACCTCGAACGCTTTTTCCGGCTCTGAAACAATAAGGCGCAAAATGCCAAAATCGGAAGTATCGGCAATAGTAAAAGCTGAAATATTAATACCGGCATCGCCCAGTATTTGCGTAACTTCGTTTAGTCGTCCTGACTTGTTTTCGAGAAAAACTGAAACCTGTTTTGCGATCATTTTAGTTAGATTTTGCGGTTATCGATTACTCTTTTTGCTTTTCCGGCGGTGCGCTCAATGGTTTTGGGTTCAACCAGTTTTACTTCAATAGAAATTCCCAATGTGCTTTGAATATTGTTTCTGATTTTCTTTTGCAGCGCCTCCAGTTGTCGCACTTCATCAGAGAAAAACTGTTCCTGTACTTCCACCATAAGTTTCAATATATCCATTGTACCTTCGCGCTCAACAATAAGTAGGTAGTGTGGCTCGGTTTCGCTCATATCGAGTAATACACTTTCAATTTGCGAAGGGAATACGTTTACACCACGAATTATCAGCATATCGTCGCTTCGACCCATACATTTTTCCATACGAACGAGTGTTCTTCCACACTCACATTTGTCGTAAATTAAACGGGTAAGATCGCGGGTTCTGTAACGGAGAATGGGAATACCTTCTTTTGTGATCGTAGAAAACACCAGTTCTCCAATTTCTCCCGGACTTACAGGCTGCAATGTTTTTGGATCGAGAATTTCGGGAATAAAATGATCTTCATTTACGTGCATTCCAGCCTGGTATTCGCACTCGCACGAAACCCCGGGGCCTACCACTTCACTCAAACCATAAATATCAATCGCGCGAATCTTAAGTTTTGATTCAATCTCTTTTCGCATGCTTTCGCTCCACGGTTCTGCACCAAAAATACCCACCCGCAATTTCAGGCTTTCGGGATCAATTCCAGAATCTTTCATCGCTTCAGCCAAATAAAGTGCGTACGATGGTGTGCAGGCAATTACTGATGAACCAAAGTCCTGCATCAGTTGAAGTTGCTTTTGTGTATTTCCTCCCGAGATTGGAATAACCGTTGCGCCAAGATTCTCGGTTCCGTAATGCAAACCAAGCCCACCGGTAAATAAACCGTAACCATAAGCCACTTGCACAATATCGTCTTTATGAACCCCAGCCATGCTTAACGAACGTGTTACCACTTCAGCCCACATTTGTAAATCGTTGCGCGTATAGCCCACCACTGTTGGCTTTCCGGTGGTACCCGAACTGGCGTGCAAACGCACAATTTCGCTCATCGGAACGGTAAACATTCCGAAAGGATAATTGTCTCGCAAATCTGTTTTCTTGGTAAACGGAAGTTTCGAAATATCTTCCACACTTTTGATATCGGCAGGTACCAGTCCTTCTGCCTGCATTTTTGCCCGGTAGCTCGGAATATTATGATAAACCCTTTGTACGGTTCGAATAAGTCTCTCCGATTGAATGGCCATCATCTCATCACGCGATGCACATTCAATAGTTTCATTCCAGATCATCTAAATTTTATTGGTTTTTGGTTCTTATAAAAAAGGAAAGCTTTAGGTTACTTTCCGTAGACTATGTCGTCATCTAAAATTCTAACATGGTTAATCTCCAGCCTTCGAATTGCTTCCAGCATATCCGGCACTTCCAGCAAAAGAATAGCCAGATTATTTTCGGCAATTAAACGCGTGTGCGCATTTTCGACATGAATTCCCGAACGCGAAATCTTGATCAGCAATTCATCCAAACCGCCAGCCTCATCTTTCATTTCCAGGGCAATTAACTCCTGTAAAGTTGCCGAATGTCCTTTATCTGTTAGAATCTGATAGGCTTTTTCGGGTTGATCGACCAAAAGATTCAGAATTCCCCAACCATGTGTCATACTGGTTAAAGTAAGCGACCGGATGTTGATTGACGATGCTTTTAGCAAGGCCGTAATCTTTTCGAAATGAGTTATTTTATTCTCTAAAAAAACTGAAAGCTCGTATGCCATGATCGTTCTTTCTATTTAAAAATTGTAAGCAACAGAGATCATATTTCTAAAATTACTCACATTATCGGTATTGATCACTTTTGCTTTGTCATTAAAATCATTCTCTCCATAAGCTGCCGTTGTCAGGCTCATTTCCCACCCAAACATAAAGTTTTTATAGTTATAAATCAACTGTGGAGCGATTTTATAAATCATATCGATATCAGAAGAAAAGCCATAAATAGCGCCAACCGGATTTTCTGAAGTACCCAAATTCTTGAGATGACCAACAAATAATCCAACCCGCCAGTCGCTGCCATAAGTAAAGTTAACCCAGTTATAAATATGATTGAAAGGCGTATACGTTTCTTCGCCGGTTCTTGAATCTACACTTGCTACTGCATAACCACTTGGCAAAAGGCTTTCGCAAACATTTTGCCCGTACATTGATTTTGCTTTCAACAGAAATTTATCTTTTGAATATTTCAGGTAAGCAATTGCCGCGAAAGTCGAGAGTTTTTCATTGGCTTTAAAAGTACCGGCAGTTCCTTCACTAAAAGTCCGGGGCTGAATCATTTTCCAATCGAACGCTGCACCCAGTACCCAGTTTGCATCGTAATATTGTAACTGCGCATGAAGATTGGGCACAACAGCATTGCGCTGGTATTCGTAAGATTTTCCGTTAGGGCCGCTGTTGGCATACTTAAACTGGTAAACAGCAGCGGCCATAAAATCCAAATTGTTATTTAAGCTATAGGTTACTCGTACCTGCGGACTCCGGTTAAAAACCTGGAAAGGCAAACCGGTATTTTCATGAAGCGTTGAAGGATAAACTTTCTCGATAAATGTGGGATGCCATGTCCGCCCAAAAAGCAGTTTGGTTTTTTCCCACTGAAATAATGTGTAAGCGTGCCTGAATCGCAAGCTGTTAGTAGCCGTTCCTCCGGTAAAATCCACCTCAACATATGCACTGATATTTGCATTCATCAGTTCGAGGCCGGAAAAACGTGTTCCCAAACGGGTAAATGTGTTTAGAAAATGTGCACTTGCATGTGCAGTAATATCCTCGCCATTGGCATCATAAACGGCTCTTTTGGGAAACAGGTCGAGAAGATGGTCGCAGGCGTCGACATTCTCGTGTGTATCAAAAATAAAATCATTTCGAACAAAACCGGAAAGTTCCAGCTTCATTCCTTTTTTTGTTAGAAAATCTTGAGAATAGGCTACAGAGGTTAAAACAATAAAAATGAAAAGCATTAACTTTTTCATTCGGTTAAAATTGATGGTTTTTAAAGTGAAATAAACAGCGCGCAAATATACAAGCATCTTGAATACGACAATTTGAACCATGCTTGTTTCATAAGACTTTTGATTTTTTGCTCCGCCACAGAACAGCGAAAAGATCAACAAAACGAGTTTACACTATCTAAGTTATATCATTTATATTTAATCTCTTACAACCGAAACAGGCTTAACAACACAGAATGCTTATTTAAATTTGTTTTAAACAAAACCTATACAAAAAAGGATGCCACCCCAATAAAAGATGCCATCCTTTTCCTCAGTAAAAAAACAACTATTTTTATATCACTATCGCTTACCTATTCGCTAACGCAAACTCAAGCCCGGCACGGAAAGCTTTTGTGTTAAGCTTTACCACTTCCTCGCCTTTTCGACCAAAAATACTGGAAATACCTGCTTCAATTTTATCGGCACTTAGATGGATAAAAGGAGCTGCTGCCCCTAGCATTACTACGTTTGAAGCACGTTTATTGCCAATTTCGGCTGCCACTTTATCCGCATCTATTGCTACAAAACGTGGCTGTTTTTTTATCTCTGCCAAAACTGCATCCACATCCGGATAGTTTGAAATATTCTGAAAAGCTGTTGTATTGGTAACCACATAACCTTCGGGCGAAAGAAAGGGCAAATAACGCAAGGCCTCCATGGGTTCTACCGACAAAATAAGATCGGCTTTCCCGATTGGAATCAAATCGGACGCAATCTCAGTATCCGAAATACGAAGGTGAGAAACCACGGCCCCACCACGCTGGCTCATTCCATGCGTTTCAGCCTGTTTTAAATAAAGGTTCTCACGCAATGCTGCATCACCTAAAATTGAGGCAATTGATAAAATCCCTTGTCCGCCCACACCGGCTAAAATTATATCTGTCTTCATCTCTTTTTCTTTTTACGCTTTTGGGTTAAGTTTCATTTTTCGTTCTTTTCGCAACCTTTTGGCAGCCGCCTGAATACATTCACGCCGGAATATTAGCACCGACACACCATCATAAGCGATTTCTTCTTCAAAAGCCTGCACCATTTGTTCATGGTATTTCTTCATTGGCACCAACACTCGAATATGTTCAGGTTCAACACCAACGCCCTCACAAATTAATTCGATTTTTCCCAGTGCCGACGATTCCTGTCCACCAGTCATAGAAACCGATTCATTGTCGGAAATCACCACAACAATATTCGATTTATCGTTAACGGCATCCAACAATCCTGTTATTCCTGAATGTGTAAAAGTAGAGTCGCCAATAACTGCCAGCGACGGAATTAACCCAGCATCGGCAGCACCTTTTGCCATTGTAACCGACGCGCCCATATCAACACAGGAATAAATGCTTTTGTAAGGTGGCAAAGCTCCCAGCGTGTAACAACCAATATCAGAAAAAACTCTTCCTTTTGAATATTTATCCACAGCTTCGTTCAATGCTTTGTACATATCCTGATGTCCGCATCCCTGGCACAATGCAGGCGGACGATTTTCTACTAGATCAGGAACAGCTGCGCCTTCTACCACTTCGTGCCCCAGTGCTTTGGCAACCAAATCGGCATTCAACTCGCCATCGCGTGGCAGCGAACCGCTCAAACGCCCGCAAACCTTTATATTCTTTTTGAATTTTCCTTTAACAATTTCCTCTATTAACGGATAGCCTTCTTCCAACACCAGCACCTCATCGCAATGTTTTTCCATTTCTTCCAGATAAGCATCCGGAATTGGGTACTGTGCCAATTTTAGCACTGTAAATGGAGAGCTCTGTTCCGAATAATTTTCTTTCAGGTAATTGATGGCAATACCACAGGCAATTATTCCAAGACTTTTGTCTTCACCAATTTTAAGCTGATTGTATTTTGATTCGTACGCTGAGGCTTCAAAACTTTCCTGTTTTTGCAGCAGACTTTTGTAACGCTGGCGGGCAATTGCCGGGAGCAATACAAACTGCGACGGATTTCCGGGCATTTTCAATGGATTGCCTGCTACATCCGGCTTACGAACCACGCCGGCACGCGAATGTGCCAAACGCGTTGTTATCCGCACCATAACCGGCACTCCAAGTTGCTCCGACAGCTCGAAACCATGATACACCATATCATAAGCTTCCTGCTGGTTAGAAGGTTCTAAAACCGGAATCATGGCAAATTTGCCATAGAAGCGAGAATCCTGCTCATTCTGCGAGGAATGCATTGAGGGATCATCCGCAACTGTAACGATAAGTCCGCCATTTATACCGGTAATTGCAGAGTTCATAAAAGCGTCGGCAGCCACATTCAAACCCACGTGTTTCATACACACCATGGCACGCTTGCCGGCATACGACATACCAAGTGCCGCTTCGTAAGCCGTTTTTTCATTTGCCGACCATCTGCTTCGAATTCCTTTATTTTCGGCCTCTTTGTTGTCCTGAATAAATTCTGTTATTTCGGTTGAAGGAGTTCCGGGGTAAGCATAAACACCTGATATTCCACCATCGATTGCTGCTTGCCCAATAGCTTCAACTCCTAAAAATAGGTTCTGTCTCATTTTATGGTTTCTTTTTGAATACCCACAAAATTAGAAAAACAATGCACTTCTGTTCCATATAATTGTCATGCTAAAATGTATTATTTAACAGTTCGGTAATTTAAATTTGCTGTAAAAAGAGTTTGATTGCTATCAAAAAAAATAGTAATAAAAGCGGCAACTTACAGATCAATAATTGCCGGAAAAAGATTAGTCGGAATAAACCAGATTGTAACAACTGTTACAAAATATAAATGGGCAAACACTAATCTTTGTGATTGTTTCCTTTCAACTGTTACCGATGCGAAAAACCAAGTGGATAAAATTCTTTAAAAAGCTGCATAAATGGCCGGCAATAATTATTGCTTTTGTTGCAATGCTTTTTGCTGCGTCGGGTATTGTAATGAACCACCGAAGCCTGTTTTCTAAGATTGATATTTCGCATAAAATCTTGCCCGCAAACTATACCTACTCTAACTGGAATCAATCGGCCTTGAGAGGATCACTGACAACCGAAGGGCGAAATTTTATTTACGGAAATATTGGTGTTTGGGAGTTCGACAACCAACAAACAGAATTTACTGATTTTAACCAAGGATTCCCTGAAGGAATTGACAACCGAAAAGTTTACAGCTTAAAGGAGTTTAAAAATGAGCTTTTTGCCGCAACGCATTTCGGCTTATTCAGGCGCAATAATGAAAGCGATTGGGAAAAGCTGCAACTGCCTGTAAAAAACGAGCGGATAACAGACCTGACTATAAAAGCAGATACGCTAATTATACTAACGCGCAACTACCTTCTAAAAACAACAAACGGAGAAACATTTCAGAAAATACAACTTCCGGAACCGACTAATTACAAAAGAGAAACCGGATTATTCGATACGTTTTGGCAACTACACAGTGGCGAATTGTTTGGACTGACAGGCAAACTAGTTGTAGATCTGCTCGGATTGGTTACTATCGTTCTTTCAATTACCGGCCTTTTGCATTTTTTCTTTCCGAAGATTATAAGACGACGAAAGCGAAAAGCACAAGCAGTAAAATCGCTGGTATCGGTAAAAAAGAAGAATCTTCATTGGCACAACATTGTGGGCTATGTTTTTGCCTTGTTTTTACTGATCAATACTTTTGCGGGTATTCATTTGCGCCCTCCATTGTTAATTGCCATTGCCAACAATAAAGTTGGAATTATTCCCGGCACTCATCTCGACAGTCCAAATCCGTGGCAGGATAAATTGCGCCGTATACTTTGGGATGAAAACAGAGGGGTTTATATCTTCTCGACTTCCGAAGGTTTCTTTTTTGCTACTGAAAATTTAAACGACAAGCTTGTTCCTGCTCCGGTTCAACCACCTGTTAGCGTAATGGGCTGCAATGTTCTGGAGTTTATCAATCCGAAACAATTGCTGGTTGGCTCGTTTAGCGGAATGTTTGTTTGGAACCTTGAAACTGGCGCTGTTAATGACTTTTTCAGCGGCGACACATACATCGCTCCGTCAGGTATGGCACGGCCAATTGCTTCGAATATGGTTACCGGGTTAATTCAAAACGAACAATCAGCATTTTGGGTTGATTATAACCGCGGTATTATCGGACTGAGCGAACAATCATTCCCTGCCATGCCCAACAATATTCACAGCGATTCGCCAATATCGTTATGGAATGTTTCGCAGGAAATTCATACCGGACGGATATTTGAAAGTTTCCTCGGGCCGTTTTATATTCTCTTTGTGCCGTTTGCCGGAATTTGTTTGCTGATTGTACTTATTAGTGGTGTTTTGGTTTGGTGGTGGGTTTACCGTCGATGATGCGGTTTCAAACCGCGTCTTTTACTCCGCAATTTGGGAATCGCCGGTCCCGGAGCATTGCGGTTACCTACAAGCCGCAACTAACGGAAGATGCTTTCCTCCGAAAGGTTCGCATTTAAAATTCGAATAAAGGTTGATTTCTGAAAATCCGCTTTGTGATAAAGCTGTTGAAAGCTGGCTACTTTTCAGTGCCAAAAGTTTTGTCTCGTTTTGAATATGCAGCCCCTCTTTTTTCACATGAAGTTCGGTAATAAACTGAATGTGTTGTGCGTTTTCTTCGAAGGTATAGTTCCGGATAAAACGAATGTTTTCCGTTTCGATTAAAGGCAACTCGTGCACCTGATTTTCAATAATATGATCGTAATTAAGAATTTGAAGCAACAAATTTCCACCGGGTTTTAAAACATGTCGCACACCGGAAAGCATCGTTCTTACTTCTTCCGGTGAATGTAAATGCACCAGCGTATTTCCAAAACAAATTACAGCATCAAACTGATTTTCCTGAAAGTCAAACTTCAAGTTCAGCATATTTCCCTCGCTGAAAGTCAAATTAGGAAACGCCTCTTTTTGTTTGGCTTGCTTCAACAAATCAGCATTTAAATCGATACCGGTAACATTAGCACCATTCTTTGCTAACTTAACCGAAAGCTCTCCAGTGGCACAGCCAATATCGAGTATTTTTTTCCCGCTAAGCGAAGTAATTTCTTGCTGAATAAAAGCTAATTGAAGTGGATTGTACGGAAAAATATCGGAATAATATTTCGAAATTGAGGTGTAAAATATTTCCTGAAGATCAGCCACAACAAGGTTTAATTATCAAGTTCCTGCTGCACCATCAGCTTGATTTCGGCAGCTGAACGAACGCCCATCCCTGTCCATTTAGCTTCGCCGTTTTTAAACAGCATTACCGTTGGTATACTTCTAATCTGAAATTGAGTAGCAATATTTGGATTTCGATCTACATCAACCTTTATAATCCGAACTTGCTGGCGCAACTCTTCTTTTACCTCTTTTAAAATTGACGGCATTTCTTTGCATGGCTGACACCAATCCGCATAAAAATCAACCAAAACAGGTCGGCTTGAATTAATAATATGTTTAAATTTTCCTATCATTCTTCGGCTTTTCTTTTCTTTCTTTTTTCCAGTAGGTCGCTTATAAAATCACCTACCAAATATCCAACAGCAGCACCCCACAAAGTACTCCAATACCAAACCGATTTGATGGCACAAGTTCCGCTTGTACATCCAACAAACCGCCAATAAAGAAATCCTCCGATTGCTCCTAAAACTAAAAAACTAAGCGCGATGCGCTTTTTCCTAATTGTTTCCATTTGTAAACTATTACTAAATCAAACAACAAAGAAAGCCTTTAGTTTCAATTCCTCCGATAGAAAAAAAATATTGCAAATAGATTTTGTTGAAAAGAAGGGGGAATAAATATCGCAAAAACTACTTTTTCACAGCATGCAAGCCACACTCTTTGCCCGAGCCTTGCTCCCACCACCAGCGTCCGGCTCTGAAATCTTCTCCGGGCTGAATGGCGCGTGTACAGGGTTGGCAGCCAATGCTCACAAAACCTTTATCGTGCAATACATTGTACGGCACATTGTTTTGTTTTACGTAATCAATAGTTTGCTCCAGACTCCAGTCTTTTAGCGGATTATATTTCACAATATTATTACCGCCATCCACTTCAAACGCATTCATCTCGGCACGGTTATTCGACTGCGAGGCACGAAGGCCGGTAATCCAGATTTCGTTACCCGACAAAGCTCTTTTTAAAGGAATAACCTTGCGGATAAAACAACATTCCTTGCGGTTCTCCAGCGATTCGTAAAAACTGAAAGGCCCTTTTTTTGTAACCAAAGCTTCTACTTCTTCAGTAGGCGGAAAATAAACCCGAATCTCTTTTTTGTAGCGTTCCACGGTGCTGCGGAAAACTTTATAAGTTTCAGGAAACAGCCTTCCGGTATCCAACGTAATCACTTTAATATCGATATCGTTAGCAAATATCATATCGGTAATTACCTGGTCTTCGTATCCAAAACTGGTTGTAAAAACCACTTTCCCCGGATGTTTACTTGCAAGAAACTGCAATTGTTCTACAATTGTTTTCTCTGCTAATTCGGCATTATACTGGTTGGCTGTTTTTTGTAAATCCATAGTTTCAATATCGTTATTTATGGTAATTTCTGTTGTTGACAATTCAATTTAACAGATTCCTCACCCGATTACTCGGGATTCGAAATGACAAGAGTTTTAGAAGAACAGAGGAGGAGGGTTGGGCGGCAAGCCGCCCAACCCTCCTCCAGACTCCTTACTTGTCCTCTGTCATACTGAGCGAATCCGTCAAAAAAACGGAGAAGCGAAAGAATCTTTTCGATTAACAAATAACATTCGTCAACAATAGTCGTTCACAGAACTTTCAAATCATATATCATTAAGTGCTTTAATAACACACTTTTCTATTCAACATATAAAACCAATCCTTTCAGATATTCGCTTTCGGGATGGTAAATATTTACCGGGTGATCGGCCGGCTGACTCAACTGGTGCAAAATACGAACTTTACGTCCGGAAATGGCAGCAGCAGAAAAAACAGCTTCGCGAAACTTGTCTTTAGTAACCACCTGCGAACACGAGAAAGTAAACAGTATTCCACCGCTTCTGATCTGCTCAAAAGCCCGTGTATTTATTCGCTTGTATCCGCGCAAGGCTTGTGTAAGCGAATTGCGGTGTTTGGCAAAGGCCGGAGGATCGAGAATTATCAAATCGTATTTATCCTGAATAGCCTTTAAATACTCAAATCCATCGGCAACAAACGCTTCGTGGCGCTTGTCTTCGGGGAAATTGAGTTCTACATTTTCGCGGGTAAGATCGATCGCTTTCTCCGAAGCATCTACCGAATGTACCAGCTTTGCACCTCCCTGCATAGCATAAAACGAAAAACCACCGGTGTAGCAAAACATATTCAGTACATCGCGGCCTTTTGAATAATATTCAACCAATTTGCGGTTTTCACGCTGATCGACAAAAAAGCCAGTTTTCTGTCCATTTTCCCAATCCACCTTAAACCTCAAGCCGTATTCCATTACCTCTGTTTCACTCTCGTTTCCAAACAGGTAACCGTCTTTCGAATCAAGATCGGCTTTAAACGGCAATGTTTTATCACTTTTATAGTAAATGGCTTTCAGTGCATCGCCCAAAACTTCCTGCAATGCTTTTGCCAGTTCATCGCAAATAAGGTGCATACCTACCGAGTGCGTTTGCATTACCGCCGTTCCGTTGTAAAAATCAACAATTAGTCCGGGCATATTATCGCCTTCCCCATGAATTAAACGAAAGACATTGGTTTCAGGATTTGATGCAAAGCCCAGCATCTTCCGCATTTCCCAGGCACTTTGCACTTTCTGTTTCCAGAAATCATAATCAACCTGAACATCTTCAAAAGAAACAATACGTACGGCAATCGACCCAATTTGATAATGGCCAATTCCTAAAAATTCGTTTTGATTTGAAAAAACCGTTACCAGCTCTCCTTCTTCAGGTTTACCATGTATTGTTTTGATAGCACCCGAAAAAACCCAGGGATGAAAACGTTTTAGCGACTGATCTTTTCCCGATTTCAGTACAAGTTTAATCAACTCGTTAGCCATATCAGTTATTTGAAAAATGTTCGAAAATTACCAAAGCCGCCCACGCATCGGTGGCCGCATACAATTGCTGAGGTTCGGTAAGATCGGGCGCTTCCCAGTTTGAAAGTTGCTGCCCTTTTGAAATGCGAAAACCACAGGCAATAGCCGTTAATTTTTTCAGACTGAAATTCTGAATTCCCATGTCTTTGGCTTCGTCTTGTAATTCAACAAAACCGGCTGGCTGAAAATTAACAAATTCCTGCAAGCCTTTAATATCGTCGCGAATGGCCACTCCGGGTTTTATAATGTCTTTATTGGTAAGCAAAGCAACCACTTCATCGGGTAAACCAACCCGATTGATGCGAAAAAGGTAAGCTCGATCGCGTGTAGAAAGCTGTAACAGCGAAACTTTATTTACAACCCCCTTTTTAAAAGACGGCTTCGTTTCGGTGTCGAACCCAATAATACGGTGTTTCGACAAATCTTTAACGGCACTTTTTATCTTTCTCTTTGAGTCAACTACAATAATTTTGCCCTCGAACGACTTCAAAGGCATTTCCGTTAACTCATCGTTTGTAATACTCTCTTTAAACATTTAGTCTTCCTCTTCATTCGTTCCCCAAAAATTATCGAGCCATTTGGGGTTTCCTTTGCCCGGTGCTACTTCGTCGTCGGTAGTTCTTTCATCAAAATCAACTTTACTTACCACCAACGTGTGAACAGCACGTAAAACATTTACCAATTGCTGTCCCCAAAATTCGCTGAAATGAAAAACACATTCAGCAAGGGAATCGTTCATTACATCTTCGTTGCCAATGCTGTAATTGGTAATAAAATCCTTTAAAACCTGGTATATATCAAGTAAGTTCTCAGCAATGCTAGCTGTTACTGTTTCGTCGCCAAACTGAATATTAGGGTCGAAAACTTCGTAAAAACTATCGTGCTCGCCCAACAGTTGTAACCATTTCTGTTGCAGCGAATTGTAATCGAGTTCCGACACAAACTTCTCCAATTCTTCGTCCATTACCTGCTCTACCGGCTGTAAAACCGAAGCCTTCAGATAAAGCAGCGGAAGCATTTTTTGAAGTTTTCCCAAATTCTCTTGCGGAGAATAACGGCTAACGTTTTCAACAGTAGCACAAAATTCATTGGCCACTGTAACAAACTCCACTACATTTTTTGAATAAACTATTTGGTTAATATTCTGGTCGCTCATTTCACCCGATTAAAAAAACTGGTGCAAAAGTAGCAAAGATATTTTAATACCAAGAACGAAGATAATCATGCGGCAATCCGAAACAACAATCCAGACCAAGCATTGCAATGCAGCGTATAAAGCCGGTGTTTTTTATTTTGTGGCAATATATATTTCTACTTCTGAATTTTGTCCATTTCGAGAATTTTGTCCATAAACCTCAAAATCGTAAGTATATTTTCGGTTAAGCTCTTTATCCCTTTGCCAAATATCCATCCAGGTGTTGACGACAGCATTTGGCATTTCTCCTTTTGCAGTAAATTTTTGAAAATTTTCTTCTTCAAATTCTCGTCCAATCAACCCGTTTGGAATTTCGTCGAGTATTGAAACAGGAATACCTATTATCGTAGTGTATTCATCTGTATAATCACCTTTATAATCGGTATAAATTGTAATGATATTACTCGAAACTTTGTTCGGTACTTTCTCGATTATGTTCTCCGAAAAGAATTTGCCCCAAAGTTTTTCTAAATCCTGCTGAGACTGGTTATTTTTATTTGTTGTTCGAACAGAAATTCCAATTATTTTAAATCCTTTTGTCATATCTATTTTTCGATTTTATCAACGGTTATTATCCGGTATGTATTTGAATTTATTGTTATTCTGATATTGTTTTCGAGATTTGAAACATAAATATTTTTCCCTTTTCGCTGAAAAAATTCCTCTTGTGTATGATTTATAATTTCATAGAGTAATTTTTCTATTTCTGTTTTTGAATATTCTCTGTTCAGCTTTTTATTTATTCGCTCGTAAACGAGTGCTGTGTAATAAAGGTTATCCAAAATTTCTGCTTTATTTATACTCATATTCCAGCGTGTTTAATTCACATACTGTTAACACAAAAAGCACACTTTGGAACAGTACAAAATGAATAATTTTAAGGTTTAAAAATACGCTTTTTCACACTAGCTTTAGCGCTTCCGTTGTATGTAACATCGAAACTTTAGCATTGCTTATCTAAAATAAAGCACTTTGCAGACAAAGCATTTTATTCAGCTTTAGCGTAATAATCCTAGCCGAAAACCGGAAGATTTGAAGCAACTACATATTCACATTTGTGTGAGAAAATTAACAAACGGGGCCGGAATCAGAAATATTTGCAGGTTCGCGAGAAACGGTATCGGATTGTCCTTACATTTGCGCGCTTAATTTTGAATCGGTCAATCATGGCACATTTATTTCACCCCAAATTACTTAGTGTTTTAAAACAAGGCTACACTAAACAGCAATTCACAAAAGACCTTTTTGCAGGGATAATCGTCGGGATTGTTGCACTTCCGCTTGCCATTGCTTTTGCTGTAGCATCCGGTGTTTCGCCCGAAAAAGGACTAATAACTGCCGTGGTTGCCGGGCTGATTATTTCGGCGTTGGGTGGCAGCCGTGTGCAAATTGGCGGCCCTACCGGAGCTTTTATCGTTATTGTGTTTGGCATTTTGCAAACCTACGGCTTTAACGGACTGCTAATTTCTACCATGATGGCAGGTGTTATCCTCATTCTGTTTGGCGTTTTTAAACTTGGTTCGCTGCTAAAATTTATTCCCCATCCGCTTGTTGTTGGTTTTACCAGCGGTATTGCCTTGGTTATTTTTTCTACCCAGATAAAAGATGCGCTGGGGCTGCAAATCGAAAAGCTTCCGTCGGATTTTATTCCGAAGTGGGGCGCTTATTTTTCGAACCTCAGCAGTGTAAACCTGTGGGCCGTGGGGATTACCATTGTTACGATCCTGATTACCATTTTCTTTAAAAAGATAACGACTAAAATACCGGGGTCGTTTGTGGCGATTTTGGTGATTACCGCTTTGGTGCAAATCCTGAAAATACCGGTTACCACTATTGAAACCGTTTTTGGTTCGATTCCCAATAAAATTCAGATGGTTATTCCAAGCTTCCAGTTTAGCGAATTGGGCAACTACCTGGCACCGGCACTTACCATTGCTTTGCTGGGCGGTATCGAGTCACTGCTTTCAGCGGTTGTATCCGACGGGATGATTGGCGGAAATCACCGTTCGAATACTGAACTCATTGCGCAGGGAATTGCCAACGTAGTAACTCCAATCTTTGGTGGAATTCCGGCTACCGGAGCCATTGCGCGCACGGCTACCAACGTAAAAAACGGTGGCCGCACACCTGTTGCCGGAATAATACACGCACTTACATTGTTGCTGATTATGCTGTTTGTAGGCAAGTGGGCAAAATTGATCCCGATGTCGTGCCTGGCGGGAATTCTGATTGTGGTGGCCTACAACATGAGCGAATGGCGCTCGTTTGTCTCCATTCTTAAAGGCTCGGGGTTCGATATCCTGGTGTTACTGGTTACTTTCTTTTTAACGGTTTTGGTCGACCTGACCTATGCCATACAAGTTGGTGTGGTACTTTCGTCACTGCTGTTTATGAAACGCATGGCCGACTCGGGCAAAAATGCCACCACCGAAATCGACAGCGATGTGCTCGAAAATTATTCGTCGCTGCCCGAAGGAGTAGGAATCTACGAAATCAGTGGCCCTTTCTTTTTTGCTTCAGCCAAACAATATTGCTCTACCCTGAAAATGATCGGCTCCAAATCGCGGGTGCTGATTATCCGCATGCGCCACGTTCCATTTATCGATGCCACCGGAATCCACAACCTAAAAACTGTGATCCGCGAACTAAAAAACGGACATACTACAGTTGTACTTTCGGGTGTTCAATCGGCAGTGCTAAAAGAATTGGAAAAGCATGAAGTAATTTCGCTGCTTGGCGAAGAAATGATTCTGCCGAGTTTTGAGCAAGCGCTTGCAAAGGTAAAAAACCTTTAGGCGCAGGAACAGGCTCTGGCGGAGAAAGAGGCACAGGCCAAGGAAGCGTTTATTATTACCCACGCTGGTGCAAATTTGTAATTCGTGCCATTAACATTCTCTAAAACGTTTTTCAATTCTGTTGAATTGCACACCGATCGCAAATCATGACTGTTCGGAAGGTTTTTCGCGAAACTCAAGTAGTTTCAACAATTTTCTGTTATCGATCTTGATAACTTGCTGGTATTTGGGAGTGTAGCTTAAATTTTCAAATTTATTTTTGCCCTGTCACGAAAAAAACAAGAATTGACAGGCAAACAAACAAAAATATCTGTTACAGAACTGTTGTCATTACTTCCTGATGAGGAACTCAATAAGATTGCCAGGCGGACAAAGGTTAATTACTATGTAAAAGTACTAGATGGTAAAAGCATTTTTTGTTTAATACTTTATGCTTTGATTGAATGTCAGCGTAATAGCTTGCGTACAATGGAAGATATTTTTAATAGTGCCCAATTCAAATTTCTGTTTAACCTTGATACTACTCAAACTATTCGTCATAGTTCATTATCTGAGAGACTGAGTGTTATAAATATTGAGTTTTTCCAACAAGCATATGAACTAACTTATAAATACTTTAGTCAATACTTTACCCAAAATCAACGTGAGGAAAGGAAGCTTATACGTGTTGACTCTTCTATGGTGGCAGAAGCTGCCAATAAATTATTGGAAGGGATGAATGTTGGTCCTAAAAAAGATGGGCGAAAGCAGATAAAATACACAGTGGCTTTTGATGGGGAACTACCATGTATGTCCAAGATATTTACATCCAGAACATATATTAGTGAAGACAAAACTATTCCATCGGTTGTATTTGAATATGCGAACAAAGATCATAGCGCAATTTTTACCTTTGACCGGGGGGTCGGTAAACGGGAAACATTCCGCAAACTTTCACAACAAGGAACCTCTTTTGTGACAAGAATTAATCCAAGAGCAAAATATAAGTTGGTTCACGAATTAGAAAATGGAAACAGCAGACTCGTAGGCTCTCTTGAATTAATTAAGGAACTAGAGGTTCAACTGCCCAAAAATAGGAAAGAGCACTGGATTTACCCTGAAGAGACTTTTAGATTAATAATAACCCGACATCCAGAGGATGGGATGGAATACTGGTTCCTGACCAATCTTTTTGATATTGAAATTGAGAAAGTCCTGCAATATTATAAGAAACGATGGGATATTGAGGTCTTCTTCAGGTTCTTAAAACAAGAATTAAATTTTAGCCATATAACCTCAACCAATCCCAATGGAATAGCAGTAATGATGTACATGACCATGATTACTGCAATGATGGTATTGATATACAAGAAATTAAACAGGGTTGGCTATAAAACAGCTGTAAGAAGAATCTCATTAGAACTTAATGAGCTAATTATAAAAATGATCGTAAAACATTGCGGAGGAGACCCTCGTTTAGTTTTTCGCTGATTTGACATTTTGAAAATCGTGTGCTTCGGGGATTCTTCCGAACACTCATAATCGCAAATCGGCGCGAGCGGCGGTCTCTGGGGTGAATAAATCTCTCGCTGCTGGTCGTTCCCGGGGTGTCACCACATAGTAAAACGCTAATTTAGAAAATATTTTCAAACATTGGTTCGCAGGTACTTTGTGCTATTCGACACTTCCTTAAAATCCCATCGCTTTTTTAATTACGGTCATTTCTGTTTCCGAAGTCAGCATTTTTAATAATTCAAAAGCAACTTTGGGAGCGGTTTCAGGACAATAAGAGGTAATAATATTTTCATCGACCACAACAGGCTCGTTTACTACATTCACCCCAAATTCTTTTAGTTTCTGCTGGTACATCCCGTCTTTTAAATGGTAGGTAGTTGCTTTCCGGTTTTTTAAAACACCACTTTTTGCCACCGGAAATGCCCCCGAACAAACCGATGCAATGATTTTACCATTTGCATTAAATTCGCGGATCAGTTTCAGAAACTTCTCGTCGTAGGCTTCTTCATAATAACCAAATTCGCCAAATCCGCCCGGTATTGCCAGGGCATCGTATTCGTCAGCGTTAATCTCGTCAATGGTTTTGTCAACGGTTACAGGTATATTAAACGTGCTAACAACCGTGCCGGTAAAACCACAGGTATCAACCAACAAATTATGTTTATAATCAACTCTCGCCCAACCAAGAACATCGATAAAAACACAAAACTCCATCGTTTCGAATGCTTTTGCCAGAAACACTAATACCTTTTTATTTTGCATGCCGTTTAAAATTATCTATTTGCTGAAAATTATTTTCGTTTTGTTCGCACTCTTTTAACAATTAAGATTTTATTGCTTCGCAGATGCTTTGTGCTATTCGGCATTCAGCGTTCCGAGCAAATCGAAACACAGGCGATCTACCTTTTCTTTGGCGGGGTTAAACGCCGACACATTGCTTAAAATTACCACGCCGCATTTATTGGTGGTATCCAGCGCCATTGAGGAGGAGTAACCACCTGTTCCGCCGTTGTGCCAGATTGCACTTCGGTTGGCTCCCAAACGCAGAATGTGCCAGCCCAGCCCAATTTTCATGTTGTCGTTTACGGTAAAAGTAGCGTCCTGTGTTAGCAAAAGTTCTTTATTGGCCGCAGCAAACTGTGCCACCGCAAACCTGGCCAAATCTTCTACCGACGAAAGAATGGCTCCACCGCCGGCCAGTACATCAAAATCCCAGTTTGGCGTTTCGCTGCCCGTTGCCGACAAGCCTTTTACCAGACGCTGCTTTACATTGCTCCGCAGGCTTGTGGAACTCAGCATTCCGTACTTTTTAAAAATCAGCGTTTGCAGCAGTTCTTCGTAGCTTGTTCCGGCAGATTCGGACAATATAAAACCCAGCAAGCCCGCTCCCAGGTTCGAATAATCATAGGTCTCGCCCGGCTTTTGTGCCAGCGTTACCTGCTCCGATAAATATTCCTTTAGTTTTTGTGCATTGTAACTTTGGTACGGGTTATTGGGATTTAGCAACAGATTGAGGTTGGTGGGCAGTCGGGGCAAACCGGAAGTGTGATTCGCCAGTTGTTTTAATGTTATGGTGTCGTTTGCAGCAATCGGAAAATCGAAGAACTTTTGCAACGGATCGTCTAATTTCAGTTTTTCGTCCAGCACAAAATTGGTCAGCAAAGTAGCCGTAAACACTTTGGTAATTGAGCCGATTTCGAAGATACTCGTGCTATTGTTTACCTGAATTACAGTGTCGCCGCTTCGTTTTAATCCCCAAAAAACTGGTTCCCCATTCTCAATCAGCGCCAGCGAAAACTCGGTATTATCAGGAAACGATTTTACACATTCGGCAATAATAGCTGCCTGCTTTTCGCTTACTTCCGGTTGTGCGTCCGATGTTTTGTTGTCTGCTCCATTTGCAGACGCATGAATTTGTATAAAAAGTAAAACTGTAATGTAAAGGGCTGTATTTTTAAATAATTGTTTCGTCATGCTGAAGGCTTTGTTTTTTTTGTGGCTGCTAAAATTAAAGATTTGATTGGGGAATAGCAAGTTGTTAGTTATGAGTAGGACGAAGCAGCGGGGCAACATCCTCCTTTTATAAAGGAGGTGGCTCCGAAGGAGTCGGAGGATTATTTTGCAAAAAATTGTAGAAGGTCAATCTCCAACAGTCCTCCTGTTGCTAAAAGATATCTCCGATGCAAGAGGACGGAGGATCAGTTTTTTCTTAGCCGGGAATAAATCAATTCCCCTCAATCCCCCTTCGCCAAGGGGGAAGGGGACGAGAAACATCCTAAATCTCACCCGAATTTCTCATGTCCTCCTCAATACACTCCATCGCGTATTCAATTTCTGCAACAACCTCGTCGATCCGATAAACCACCATCGATTCGGAAAACCGTAAAATCCTATAGCCCAATTCTTCCAAAGCAAGTTCACGTTGATAATCTTCTTCTGATTTAACAAAATGCGAATAACCATCTATTTCTATAATCAATTTCAACTTCCGGCAAATAAAATCAACAATGTAGTTTTTGATAATGAATTGCCGATTAAACTGGTAGCCTTTTGTTTGGCGAGCTTTTAGTACATCTCTCCATAAAATTGCTTCGCCTTTTGTACCGTGTTTGCGAAGATCGCGGGCAAGTGCTTTCAACTTTTTATTGTATGAGGATTCCATGTGATGTGGTGCGTAATTACACCTAAATTTACGAAGTTTTAATTGATTTCCCCCTTTTTTAGATCGGAGTCAAAACAGCGAAGCAATGTCCTCCTTTTGCTAAAGGAGGTGTCCGAAGTATGAGGACGAAGGATTAGATTCTTCTTCGCGGTAATGAATCAATCCCCCTTTAATTCCCCCTTTTCAAAGGGGGACAAAGCAGCGAAGCAACGTCCACCTTTTATAAAAGGAGGTGGCTCCGAAGGAGTCGGAGGATTACTTTGCAAAAAATTGTAGAAGGTCAATCCCCAAGAGTCTTCCTTTTGTAAAGGAGGTGTCCGAAGTATGAGGACGGAGGATTAGTTTTTTCTTAGACTGTGGCTAGTCAATCCCCCTGAATCCCCCTTTGCCAAGGGGAACGAAAGAAAAACACACAATAACTCTAAACCACATCTATCCTTTCCACTCCAGCAGTCCGTCAATACGAAAAACGATTTTCTGGTTATCGATGTACCATTTCAGCACCTCACGCATTTTTTCAGGCTCACCTTTTAGCTCAAATACCAGATCTTCCATCTTGCAGGGGTTTGCTAGAATTTTCTGAATGCGTTCGCCAATGCTTTTAAACTCGAAAGTAGAAACCTTCATTTGCTCCACATTCTTGCAAACATCGCAGGTACCGCAGGGCGCCGAATCGTCTTCGCCAAAATACGACAGTAAAATCTGGCTCCGGCAGGTATCCGAGCTCATGGCATAATGCAAAACCGCTTCAATACGCTCGGCATAATCCTTTTTACGGTCCTCGTATATCTCTTTCGAGATTTTAAGGCGGTCGATCGGAATTCGCTCTTTATTGAAAAATACAAAGGGCGAACGGGTTTGCGGTACATAATCAATCACGTTTGATTTTCGCAAGTGTTTCAGGTAGTTATAAACCGTATCCCGGTCGATACCGGCGCGTTTTGCCAGCAGCTCCTCGTCGACTGACACATAACCGGTAAACAATCCGGTGTACGAACGCAGGATTAGCTTAATAAAATCGTCGAAAGCAGCATTGGCAACCTGGAATTTGTACAGCTCGTCGCGCGACACCACAAAAGCAATCCGCGAAGGGTTGTCCACTTCTTCGGTAAATTCGAGGTAGCCCTGCCGTTGCAATATTTTCAGGCTGTTGTACACCATCGATTGCTGAAACTTAAAAGTCTGTGCAAACCCCTGCAGGCTGAACTCGTAAGTTCGGTTTTTTCCGTACCCCGTAGCAATTTGCAAATAGTTGCAAAGCGATTCGTAAATGCGTTTAATATTAGCAACTTCGGGGAAAGCAGTAGAAACATGTTTGCGCAGCTTTACTTTATCGGCATTATTAAACAAAAGTACCGCTGCCGATTTTTTGCCGTCACGGCCCGCCCGTCCCGCTTCCTGGTAGTAGGCTTCCAGCGAATCGGGTGCATCAATGTGGATTACAAAACGAACATCGGGTTTATCAATCCCCATCCCAAAAGCATTGGTAGCCACAATTACCCGGGTATCTCCTTTTAACCAGTTGTCTTGCCGCATACTGCGCACCAGGTTACTCAAACCGGCGTGATAATAATCAGCCGAAATCCGATTCTTACGCAGTTCATCCGAAATTTCACGAGTGGCTTTCCGGCTGCGCACATAGATAACTCCCGAGCCTTTTACCTTCTGCAACGATTTTAGCAGGTAGCCATTTTTATCTTCCACATGGCGTACCAGGTAACTCAGATTTTCGCGCTCAAAAGAAATATTTAACAGATTCTTTTCTTTGAACAAAAGCTTCTCCTGGATATCATCGGCAACCTTGGGCGTGGCAGTAGCAGTAAGTGCCAGTACCGGCACCTTAGGAAAAAACTTCCGCACTTCGGCAATCCCGAGGTAACTGGGTCTGAAATCGTAGCCCCACTGCGAAATACAGTGTGCCTCGTCCACGGTCAGCAGGTTAATGTTCATTTGCCTCATGCGCTCCATAAAACGATCAGAGTTTAAGCGCTCGGGCGAGACATAGAGAAACTTGTAATCGCCCCAAACGGCATTATCGAGCGTCAATTTAATTTCGCGCTGCGACATTCCACTGTGTACCGCCAAAGCTTTAATTCCCTTTCTGTTCAGGCTCTCCACCTGGTCTTTCATTAAAGCAATTAGTGGCGTAACAACAATGCAAATTCCGGGTTTCGACAAGGCAAACACCTGAAATGTAATGGATTTACCACCTCCGGTAGGCATTAAGCCAAGCGTATCTTTTCCGTCGGCAACCGAGCGGATAATATCCAACTGTAATGGCCTAAAATCGGGGTAGCCCCAATGCCTGACTAATATCTGCTTGTATGAATCCATTTAATACAAATTAAGAAATGATTTTAAGCTTTAACAATAATTATTATTCAAATTAACGGTAGCGTCACTTTTAGCCTTCCCGTTGTGCTATTTTTTTGTAGTTTTGCGCATTAATAAAATCACATAAATAGATATCCATGTCGTTTATAGAAGACAAAATTCAATTTGAAGGTTTAACTTTCGACGATGTATTACTATTACCCTCATATTCAGAACTTTTGCCACGAGAAGTTGATTTAACTTCACGGTTTACAAGGAATATAAGAATCAACACGCCAATTTTAACGGCTGCCATGGACACGGTAACCGAAAACAAGATGGCGATTGCCATTGCTCGCGAGGGGGGAATTGGAGTTCTTCATAAGAACATGAGTATCGAAGCACAAGCCCACCAGGTAACAACGGTAAAGCGTGCTGAAAACGGGATGATCTATGATCCGATAACCATTACTGCTGAAAAAAAGGTAAAAGATGCACTGGGACTTATGGCCAAGTATAAAATTGGCGGTATTCCGGTAGTAGATGACAACGGCTATCTTGTTGGAATTGTTACCAACCGTGATTTGCGTTTTGAACGAGATATGAATCGTCCGATTTCAGAAGTAATGACCAAGGACAACCTGGTATCAACTACTGAATCAACAAACCTGGAGAAAGCAGCAGATATTCTACAGAAATATAAAATTGAAAAACTTCCGGTAGTAGATAAGAATAACAAACTTATCGGGCTGGTTACCTATAAAGACATTACCAAGGCAAAAGATAAACCACTGGCTTGCAAAGACGAAAAAGGCCGTTTGCGCGTAGCAGCAGGTGTGGGAATTGCGGGCGACACCATGGATCGTGTTGACGAGCTTATTAAAGCACAGGTAGATGCATTGGTTATTGATACTGCTCACGGACACTCGAGAGGTGTTTTGGAAATACTAAAAAAAATTAAATCGAAATACCCGGAAAAAGATGTAGTTGCCGGAAACATCGGAACTGCAGAAGCAGCGCTTGCACTTGTTAAAGCCGGTGCCGACGGTGTAAAAGTTGGAATTGGACCAGGTTCTATTTGTACTACCCGTGTTATTGCCGGTGTTGGTATTCCGCAGCTTTCGGCTATCTACAATGTTTCTAAAGCCATAAAAGATTCCGGCGTTCCGGTAATTGGCGATGGTGGTATCCGCTACTCAGGCGACATTGTAAAAGGGTTGGCAGCCGGTGCCGACTCAATTATGGCCGGTGGATTATTTGCCGGTGTTGAAGAATCTCCGGGTGAAACTATCCTTTACCAGGGAAGAAAATTTAAATCGTACCGAGGAATGGGTTCGGTTGAAGCCATGCAACAAGGTTCGAAAGACCGCTATTTCCAGGATATGGAAGAGGACATCAAAAAACTGGTTCCGGAAGGTATTGCAGCACGTGTTCCTTTTAAAGGATCGCTGTACGAGGTGCTCTACCAACTTATCGGAGGTTTACGCGCAGGTATGGGCTACTGCGGAGCTCAAAATATTCAGGCGCTACACCATGCGAAATTCACACGCATTTCGAATGCCGGCGTTCAGGAAAGTCACCCACACGATGTTAGCATCACAAGGGAAGCACCAAACTATAGCATTCGTCAGTAATAAAATAGGGACAAACAGTCTTTTCAATAACAATCTCAAAATGAAGTTAATGAATCGATTTATCTTTTCATTTGTATTGATGTGTAGTTTTGCTGTTGGCGTCTTCGCACAAGACGACGATATTATTCTCACAATCGATGGACGGGAAATTTCTAAAGCAGAGTTTGAATACATTTACAAGAAGAACAACAACAATGTATTTAGCGAGGCAGACAAAAAATCGCCCAAAGAATACATGGATCTTTTTATTGATTTTAAGCTAAAAGTTATTGAGGCTGAAAATCTTAAAATGGACACCAGCAAGACATTTACAAACGAGCTTGCCGGTTACCGGAAAGAAGTTGCAGCTCCTTATCTTACCGATACCAACTACGACGAACAACTGGTGCGCGAAATGTACCGGCGAATGACAAAGGAAGTTGACGCGAGTCATATTTTATTGCGCGTTGAACCCAATGCATCGGTAGCAAAAGAAGCAGAAGTATTAGCAAAGGCAAATTCGATACGCGGCGAAATTCTGGCCGGGAAAGATTTTGGAGAAGCGGCTGTTGAATATTCCGAAGACCCTTCGGCAAAAGAAAACAAAGGACACCTGGGGTATTTCTCTGCGTTTATGATGGTTTACCCGTTTGAAAATTCAGCCTTCGAAACTCCGGTTGGCGAAATCTCTGAACCGGTTCGCTCCAAGTTTGGCTATCACCTGGTAAAAGTAAATGATATGCGTGATAACAAGGGAGAAATTCTTGTTGCGCACATTATGAAAGCGGTTCCGAGAGATGCTTCTGCAGAAACAAGAAAAGCGCAAAAAGATAAAATTAACGCTGTTTACAAACAACTCCTGAATGGTGCTGATTTTGCAGAGCTCGCAAAAACAGAATCAGACGACCGCCAGTCGGCAACCAAAGGTGGAGAAATGCCATGGTTTGCTGCAGGCAGAATCATTCCTGAGTTTTCGGATGCAGCTTTCGCAATAAAAAATACAGGCGATTACACCGAACCTATAGAAACGCCGTTTGGTTACCACATCATAAAAAAGCTGGATGAACGACCAATTGCTCCTTTCGATGAATTGAAGCATGAAATTGAAGGCAGGATCAAACGCGATGCGGAACGTAATAATTCCAGCGAACACGTATTTATTGCTAAGCTGAAAGAGAACTATCAGTTTGCAGTAAACGAAGAAAACAAAGCAAAGCTGGAAGATTTAAATATAGCTGATATCGAGCAACTCAACAATGATGTGCTTTTTTCAATTGATGGAGAAAACTTCACCGGAGCCGATTTTTCAGCATGGGCAAAATCGAAGAAAATAGCTAAAGTTTCGGCATTGTCGGTTTTCGACAAATGGACAGACGACGAAATTCTTGCTTTGGAAGATGCCAAACTGGAAAATAAATATCCCGAGTTTCGTTTTCTGATGAAAGAATATCACGACGGAATTTTGCTGTTCAATATTTCGCAAGAGAAAATATGGAATTTTGCCAGCGAAGACAGTGTTGGGCTGCAAGCGTTTTACGAAAAGAACAAAGAGAACCACCTTTGGGAAGAGCGTTTTAAAGGCGAAATTATAACTTGTACAAGCCCGGAAGTGCACGAGCAGGCTGATAACCTGTTTGGCGCGGGAATGAATGTTGACGAAGTTCGTGCACATTTAAACACCAACAAGGAAGTTATAACAGTAGAAAGCGGAGCATGGGAACGAGGCGAGAATCCGATTGTGGATTACTACGTTTGGAATGGCCCCGAGCCCGAGAACTTTAATAGCGAAACCGTTTATGTGCGGGGCGATAAAGTTGGGCCCGAGCCTAAAAACCTGAATGAGGCACGCGGACTTTACATTTCCGACTACCAGAAATACATGGAAGAAATCTGGCTAAAAGAATTGCACAAAAAATACAAGATCAAGATAAATAAGAAGTTACTAAAAACAGTTGATGCGATTTAAACCGGTACTGAAATATCATGTTGTTTTTGCCCTGTTCGGCTTTGCACTTGCTTGCTCAAATGCTGTTCAGGAGAAACCGCTTGCGCAGGTGGGCAACCACTACCTCTACCCTTCTGATATATCAAGAATATTACCGGAAAATACTACGGCGCAGGATAGTATTGTACTTGCCGAAGATTACATCAACAAATGGGTAAAACAAGAACTCGTTATTCAGAAAGCCAATGAGAATCTTACTGAATCGCAAAAAGATGTAACGCGCGAACTGGAAGAGTACCGAAATTCACTTATTATTTACCGTTACAAAAACGAACTGCTCAAGCAGCGAATGGACACTACAGTCTCTTCGACTGAGATCAACAAATTTTACGAACAAAACAAGCAAACTTTTTCACTCGATCATGCAATTGTAAAAGCGGTGTTTGTTAAAATACCCAGCGATCTGGCTGATCCCGAGCAACTGAAAAACATGGTTAACGATGTAACCGAAGAAGGGCAAACCGAGCTTCGCGATTACTGCATGCAATATGCCAAAAGCTTTGAAATTGCACTCGACAACTGGATCGATTTCCAGGTATTGAATCGTAACCTACCTGTTTCAATCGAGGATCCGGAAAGCTTTCTGCGGCAAAATAGTTTGAAAGAAATGAATGACTCAAATTATTATTATATTGTGAGCATTCAGGATTATATACTTGCTAACGACCTTGCACCACTTGAATTTGTGGAGAATAACATAAAAAATTTAATTTTGAATCAGAGAAAAGTCGAGTTTCTGAAAGAGTTGGAAAACAACATTTATATTGAAGGAGAGCGACAAAATAAATTTAAGATTTACACCAGGAAAACAAATAATGATGAATAAGATGAAAAATATACTGGGAACAATTTTGATGAGCCTTATAGTAATGAGCAGCTTTGCACAAGATAAGGTTATCGACCAGATTGTAGCAGTTGTTGGCGGCAATATCATTTTGAAATCTGATATTGAAAATATGACAATCAATCAGCAGGCACAAGGAATTACCACTGAAGGTGACATGAAATGTGAAATTCTGGAAGAGTTTCTTATCAACAAACTGCTGGTTGCCGAAGCTGAGCTCGACACATTAATTACCGTAACACCAAGCCAGGTAAACCAGCAAATGGATGCGCAAATGCAAATGTATATGCAGCATTTTGGCACAGAGAGTGCTGTTGAAGCTTATTTCAACAAACCGATTGCGCTGATAAAATCTGAAATGCAGGAGACAATTCGCGAACAGTTGCTCAGTCAGCAAATGCGTTCAAAAATTGTGGAGAATGTTACTGTTACTCCATCAGAGGTACGTTATTATTTTCGTAACCTCGAAAAAGAACAGATCCCAACCATTCCTACTCAATACGAATACAAACAAATCACTATTGAGCCTAAAATTGATCAGGATGAAGAAAACCGGGTAAAAGCCAAACTTCGTGAAATCAAGAAAAGAATTGAAAATGGTTCAAGCTTTGCAGCTATGGCGGTTATTTATTCTGAAGGTCCTTCTGCAAAAGACGGAGGTGTGATTGGTTATTCGGGTCGTGCACAGCTCGATCCTGAATACGCTAATGTCGCTTTTAACCTGAAAGGCGACAAAGTATCCAACGTGGTAAAAAGTGCTTTCGGATACCACATTATTCAGTTGGTGGACAAGAAGGGAGGAAAAGTAAACACTCGTCATATTTTAATGAAACCCAAAGTAACGGTTGAAGCAAAAGAAGAAGCTTACGAACGCCTCGACAGCCTAGCAACCTTAATTCGTAAAGATGAGATTGGTTTTGAGCAGGCTGCAACAATGTTCTCGTTCGATAAAAACACGCGAAATAATGGTGGAACTGCAATCAATCCGAATACTTTATCATCGAAATTTGCGGTTGAAGAACTGGATGCCGATGTAAGTAAGATTCTGACAAAAATGAACCTGAATGAAATTTCAGCACCTTTTGAAACGATTGATCCTGAGAACCAGCGAACCATTTATAAAATTATAAAACTTACCAACAAAATTGATTCGCATAAAGCCGATTTACAAAACGACTACCAGGTATTAGCCGACTTGTATCTGAATAAGAAAAAGGAAGATGTACTGCAAGAATGGATTGCAAAACAGCAATCAGAAACCTATATCAGAATCGATAATACCTACGCGAACTGTAATTTCAATTTTGAGCACTGGATAAAATAAGCACCAAAGACACCCATGGAATACAAAAGCGATGTTGTTGCGTTAGATGCCCTGCGCGACAAATTTGAAGAACTAAAGAACGAGATTAAAACGGTTATTTACGGACAGGACGAAGTTATTGAACAGGTTCTGATTTCGATGTTTAGCCGGGGGCACGTGCTCTTGATCGGAGTTCCGGGACTGGCAAAAACCTTATTGGTAACAACAATTGCCAAAATACTCGGCTTGAAATACAACCGCATTCAGTTTACTCCCGACCTGATGCCGTCGGACATTATTGGAACTGAAATTCTGGACAAAGAACGCCAGTTTAAATTCATAAAAGGCCCTTTATTTGCCAACATTATTTTGGCAGATGAGATCAATCGTACTCCTCCTAAAACGCAGTCGGCACTGCTTGAAGCGATGCAGGAAAGATCGGTTACAGCTGCGGGCCAGCATTTTGAGCTCGACAGCCCGTTTTTTGTTTTGGCAACTCAAAACCCAATCGAACAGGAAGGAACCTATCCGCTACCGGAAGCACAGCTCGACCGTTTTATGTTCTCGGTTTGGCTTGACTATCCAAAACTGGAAGACGAACTTACCATCGTAAAAAACACAACTTCCAATTTAGAATTCACACCAAAAGCGCTAATCACCGGTAAAGAAATCAATTTCTTTCAGAACTTGATCCGGAAAGTTCCGGTGAACAACAGCGTGTTACAATATGCTGTTACGCTGGCAGCAAAAACACGTCCGGGCAGTGAAAACGCAGCCGAAGTTTCTAATCAATACCTGAAATGGGGAGCCGGGCCACGTGCCTCGCAATACTTGGTATTAGGAGCCAAAGCGCATGCAGCCTTACACGGAAAATATTCACCGGACATTGAGGATGTAAAAGCTATCGCGCCATCCATCCTGCGCCACAGGATTATAAAAAACTACAAGGCAGAAGCCGAAAATAAATCAATCGACGATATTATTGATCAACTGCTCTAATGACAGTATTTCAATACAACAACACTCGAATCTCCTTAAGCAGTAAACTACTATTTGTTGCTTTAATACTGCTTTTGCCTCAGTTTATATCTGCACAGCAAAAAAAGAAGGTGGAGATAGTTCGGGCCGGTTCTCTTAAAAGTAGTGAACGAATTGCCAATGCACAACGGCTTATTGACAGTGTTGTTATTAAGCACGAAGACATTTTAATGTACTGTGACAGTGCTTATTTTTATGAAAATGAAAATCGCGTTGATGCCTTCGGACACGTGCATATTAACCAGGGTGATACGCTAAATTTATACGCGCAAAAGGTATTTTACGATGGAAACAGAAGCTTTGCACAGGCGATCCATAATGTGCGGCTGTTAAACAAGGAAGTTACACTATACACCGACACGCTGGATTATGACATGGAGCAAAACATAGGATATTACGATTGCTCCGGAAAGATTGTTGACAGTACAAATACACTTACCAGTAAAATTGGGCGTTATTACATGAACGACAACGTTGCCCATTTTACCGACAGTGTTGTTGGCTTTAGTGAAAAGTACACGCTGGAGAGTGAAAATATTAAGTACAATACCGAATCTGAAATTATTTATTTCGAAGGCCCGACCACAATTCAGGATTCGGTGAATACATTGTATGCAGAAGATGGCTGGTACAACACGATGACCGGTGAAGCAGACCTTAAGCTCAGTCCAAAAGTGTATAATGAAACGCAGTTTCTAAAGGCGAAGCAAATTATTTACAACAAAGACGACGGAGATGGTTTTGCCTATGGCGATGTACATTTGGAAGACTTTGAAAACCGTACAATTGTGCAGGGGAATTATGTAGCCTACAACGAAATTAGCGAGCTGGCCACCGTAACCGATTCGGCAGTTTTTATTTCTTACAATGAAACCGACAGTTTGTTTTTACATGCCGACACCTTGCGTACCATGCCTGACACCATTGAAGGAGAAAACATAGTTAAAGGATATTACGGTGTGCGTTTTTACAGAAAAGATATCCAGGGTGTTTGCGATTCCATGACTTATTATACAAAAGATTCTACCGTTCAGTTGATCAACAATCCGGTATTGTGGTCGCAAAACCAACAGATAACCGCTGATAGAATCGAGTTAATCCAACATTTTGATGCGCCCGACGAAATACACATGTTCAAAAATAGTTTTATCATTTCGGAACAGGACTCTGGTATGTACGACCAGATAAAAGGGAAAAATATGATTGGCTATGTGGTAAACGGGAAGCTCAACAAAATGGATGTTGACGGAAACGGTCAAACCCTGTACTACGCCCGCGAAGAAGAAGAAATTATTGGCATGAATCGCGCAGAAAGCAGTAATATATCAATTCGTTTTAAAGACGGAGAAATATACCAGATTGCTTTCCAAAAGCAGCCTGAAGGAGAATTAAAACCAATTCTGGAACTCACCGAAAATGACAAATTCCTCTCTGACTTCAAGTGGTTAATCAAATTTCGACCGACTTCAAGAAGCGACATTTTCAGAAAGCCCAAGCCTACAGCACCGGAAAAAACGGAAGAAGTTTCTAAAGAGTAAAGCTTCCCATTTATTCTTCCACCTTGTCTTTCTAGAAAAACGGCTTTTACCCGTTTAAACCTTAAGCTGCATTTGTTGTTTCTGTTTCATTTAGGGGATATGCAGTTCAGCAATTCCTAAAAATGAGTTTATGTGACAACATTTCCATATTCTCACGAAAGCCTGTAATAATAAAAAACGCAGTACAAAATTGGCAATGAACCAACGCTCGATTTCCAATTTATTTAACCAGGCAAAAACAGAGTTTGTGGTATTATTCTTAATTTTTAATATAAAAATGCCTGTTTTATTTTCATTTTTGAAAAAAAGATTGATATTTGCAGGAAATCGTAAGCAAACGATCAAATGAAGTTAAATATTAACATATCTATTCTAAGCATTATTCTTGGTATTCTTCTTCTAACAAGACAGAATTGAGAATGGTATGTAAAAAAGATATTGGATAAAATAAAAAGCCATTCTCAAATTAGAGGGTGGCTTTTTTAATGGTAGAAATCAGAAGCTAGCTGCTTGAAGTCGGAAGAAAAACTTCTCGCTTCATGCTTCAATCTTCAAACCAAAAGATTTTACCACGAAACAGATTTTTAAATTTAGACAGCTAATAAGAATTGAAAAAAGAATAAATCATGAGCGACAGACTTTACATTTTCGACACAACCTTGCGCGACGGAGAACAAGTGCCGGGTTGCCAGTTGAACACGGTAGAAAAGATTGAAGTTGCCAAGGCATTGCAAGATTTGGGAGTTGACATTATTGAAGCCGGCTTCCCGATTTCCAGCCCTGGTGATTTTGAATCGGTAGTAGAGATTTCGAAAGCGGTTACGTGGCCAACCATTTGTGCCCTTACCCGCGCAGTAAAGAAAGATATTGATGTTGCAGCCGAATCCCTAAAGTACGCTAAAAAAGGACGTATTCACACCGGAATCGGAACATCAGATTTTCACATCTACCACAAACTAAATTCCAATCCTGACGAAATTATAGAACGTGGTGTTGAAGCTGTTAAATACGCAAAGAAATTCGTAGAAGACGTAGAATTTTATGCTGAAGATGCCGGGAGAACCGGTAACGAGTACCTGGCCCGTGTAATCGAAGCAGTAATTAAAGCAGGCGCCACAGTAGTAAACATTCCGGATACTACAGGTTACACACTTCCTCACGAATTTGGTGCAAAAATTAAATACCTGATGGAAAATGTGCCAAATATTCACAAAGCAGTAATCTCAACCCATTGTCACAACGATTTGGGTATGGCAACTGCAAATACAATCTCGGGAGTATTAAACGGTGCCCGTCAGGCAGAGGTTACCATTAACGGAATTGGCGAGAGAGCAGGTAATACCTCGTTGGAAGAAGTTGTTATGACACTAAAAACGCATTACCAGGCACTTGGTATCGAAACCGGAGTAAATACTAAACAGATTTACAATACAAGCCGTTTGGTTTCTACCTTAATGAATATGCCGGTACAGCCTAACAAAGCTGTGGTTGGAAGAAATGCATTTGCACATTCATCGGGTATTCATCAGGATGGTGTTTTGAAAAACCGTGAGAATTATGAAATCATGGATCCGACTGATGTTGGAATCAACGAATCAGCCATATTATTGACTGCTCGTAGTGGCCGGGCTGCGTTGAAACACCGTTTGGAATTGATGGGTTTTGAATTAGATAAAGAAAAACTTGATGAAATCTACGAAGAATTCCTGAATCTTGCAGACAAGAAAAAAGACATAAGGGATGACGATATTGCACTTTTAGTTGGAGATGCCACCAAAAAAGAACATCGCATAAAACTAGACTATTTGCAGGTGATTTCCGGGAAAAGCCTGAAGCCAATGGCTACAGTTTGTTTGGATATTGCAGGTGAAAAATTTGATGCAACCTCGGCAGGAAATGGTCCGGTTGACGCAGCAATATCGGCTATCAAAAAAATCATCCACCGTCAGGTCGTCATTGACGAGTTCCTGGTTCAGGCGATTACTCGTGGAAGCGACGATATTGGCAAAGTTCACATGCAGGTGGAATACGAAGAGTCTGTTTATCATGGTTTCGGCGCACATACCGACATCATTACAGCATCGGCCGAAGCATTCCTTGATGCAATTAATAAATTGCCGGTAGCCACATCATTTTAAATTCGAAATTAAGTTTTAATCCATTGAAAAAATGGAATAGTAATATGGAAGCAAAAACATTATTTGATAAAATTTGGGATGCACACGTAGTAAAAAAGGTTGAAGACGGCCCAAATGTTTTGTACATCGATCGTCATCTAATTCACGAAGTTACCAGCCCAGTTGCCTTTTTAGGATTAAAAAACAGGGGCTTAAAAGTATTTCGTCCGGACAAAACAACGGCTACACCCGACCATAATGTTCCTACGCAGGATCAGCATCTGTCGATAAAAGACGAACTTTCGCGTAACCAAGTCGAAAAACTGAAACAAAACTGTGCTGAACATGGCATCGTTTATCACGACCTTCAGTCTGAAGGACACGGGATTGTGCACATTATTGGTCCTGAAATGGGGCTTACTCAACCAGGGATGACAATTGTTTGTGGCGACAGTCATACTTCAACCCACGGAGCATTTGGCGCTATCGCCTTTGGTATAGGAACCAGCGAAGTTGAAATGGTTTTGGCCAGTCAGTGCATTATGCAGCCAAAACCAAAGAAAATGCGCATTACTGTTAACGGAGAGTTGAGTAAAGGAGTAACAGCAAAAGACATTGCTCTTTACATTATTTCAAAAATTTCTACCAGTGGAGGTACCGGCCATTTCATTGAGTACGCCGGTTCTGCCATTACTGGTTTAAGTATGGAAGGAAGAATGACCCTGTGTAACCTGAGTATTGAAAGCGGTGCTCGCGGAGGAATGATTGCTCCTGATGAAACAACTTTCAATTATGTAAAAGGGCGCCAATTCTCGCCAAAAGGTGAAGACTGGGATAAAGCCGTTGCGCAATGGAAAGAACTAAAAACCGACGAAGGAGCAGTATTTGATACTGAATATACTTACGATGCTGCCGACATTGAGCCGATGATTACTTACGGCACAAACCCCGGAATGGGAATTGGAATCAGCCAAAGTATTCCGACAACTGAAGGTTTACAAGGTACCGATAAATCAACCTATTTGAAATCGTTGCAATATATGGGCTACCATGAAGGCGAAGCGATGAAAGGTAAACACGTAGACTATGTTTTTCTTGGAAGTTGTACTAATGGTAGAATTGAAGATTTCCGTGCCTTTGCTGAGTTTGTAAAAGGCAAAAAGAAGGCACCCGAAGTAGATGCGTGGCTGGTACCGGGATCAAAACGAGTAGAAAGCCAAATTCGGGAAGAGGGCCTTGTTGAAATTTTGGAAGAAGCAGGATTCGAACTCCGTCAACCAGGATGCTCTGCATGTTTGGCTATGAACGAAGACAAAATTCCTGAAGGAAAATATGCGGTTTCAACAACCAACCGAAACTTCGAAGGACGCCAGGGACCAGGTTCACGCACCATGCTTGCCAGTCCGTTAACAGCGGCAGCAGCAGCAATTAGCGGCGTTGTTACAGATCCGAGAGACTTGATAAAATAGGAAATATTGGAATGGGGAATATAGAATAATGAATCGCAAATAGTAACTGAAATGTCGACAAGTAATCTGGCAGAATTTAAAGAAACCATGAAGCTTCGGACAAAAAACTTTGCTCACGCTTGTGTTAAGTTTTCTTTCGAATTGCCTAAAAATACGCTTGGAAACCATATTCGGGGACAATTGATCCGCTGTTCTACTTCCGTTGCAGCAAATTACAGAGCATCCTGTGTTGCTCAAACTATTCCAATGACTATTTCAAAACTGAGTATATCGATTGAAGAAGCTGACGAAAGTGAATTCTGGTTAGAATTTGCAGTTGATGAGAAATTAACGATAAAAAAGAATGCTGAAAAAGTGATTCAGGAATCTCATGAAATTGCGGCAATACTTATCAAATCTCGTCAAACGCTTCAAAATAGATAAACTCTAATATTCAAAATTCTAACATTCTAATATTCGAAAAATGGCATACGATAAATTTTCAGTAATAAATACACCGGCGGTTCCACTGCCGATCGAAAATGTGGATACCGACCAGATTATTCCGGCACGTTTTCTGAAAGCGGTGGAGCGAAAAGGTTTTGGAGACAACCTGTTTCGCGATTGGAGATACAATAAAGATGGAAGCCCAAAAGCAGACTTCCCGTTGAACGATAAAAAATATTCTGGTAAAATCCTGGTTGGAGGTAAAAACTTTGGTAGTGGTTCGAGCCGCGAGCATGCAGCCTGGGCCATCTACGATTATGGTTTCCGCGTGGTTGTTTCAAGCTTTTTTGCCGACATTTTCAAAGGTAATGCCTTGAACAACGGCCTGCTACCGGTTGTTGTGTCACCAGAATTCCTTCAGAAAATATTTGATGCTATCGAAAAAGATGCAGAAACAACTTTTGAAGTGGATCTTGAAAAGCAGACTTTTACAATTTCTGCAACAAAGGAATCAACCTCGTTTGAAATCAATACTTATAAAAAGCATTGCTTAAAAAACGGATTGGATGATATTGATTACCTGGTAGCAATGAAAGAAGAGATTGTCGCTTTTGAAGCCCCCTAAATCCCCCAAGGGGGACTTTATTAGTTTCTTTTAAGAGCAATAAAATCAGTATGGATAAAGATCCTAAAATACAACAGATAAATTTATCCCTCCCCTTTGGGGAGGCAAGGAGGGGCTCATCATGACAGGCAAAACAGTAGAAGTTTCAGGGAAGCACCTAACCATAATGGACACAACCCTCAGAGATGGCGAGCAAACCACCGGGGTATCGTTCAGCGAGGGTGAAAAGCTGAGCGTGGCAAAAGTACTCCTTGAGGATGTGAGGGTAGACCGAATTGAAATTGCCTCGGCCCGTGTTTCTGACGGAGAATTTAAAGGTACCCAAAGAGTAATGAAATGGGCAGCAGAAAAAGGGTTTCTTGAAAAAATAGAGGTACTTGGTTTTGTTGACGATAAAGTTTCGCTTCAGTGGATTGCCGATGCCGGAGGTAAAGTAATTAACCTGCTTTGCAAAGGTTCCTACAAACACGTAACCGAGCAACTGCGGAAAACACCAGAGCAGCATATTGCCGACATCAGAAAAGTGTTGAAAAATGCCGAAGAAATGGGCATCTTGGTGAATGTTTACCTTGAAGACTGGTCGAATGGAATGCGAAGTTCGAAAGATTATGTTCATTTTATGGTGTCGTCGTTAAAAGAAGAGAAAATTGAGCGCATTATGCTCCCCGATACTTTGGGGATTCTCGATCCTGATGAAACTTACGATTACTGCCTTGAAATGATCGAAACCTATCCCGAGGTAGATTTTGATTTTCATGCGCACAACGATTACGATCTGGCAATTGCCAACGTTTTTCATGCCCTGAAAGCTGGTATCCGTTGCGTACATACCACCGTTAACGGCCTGGGCGAACGTGCCGGAAATGCGCCACTTTCGAGTGTAATTGCGACAATAAAAGATCATTTGCACATGCAAACCAACGTGAATGAAAAACAGCTAAACAAAGTTTCAAAGCTGGTTGAATCATTCTCGGGCATTCGTATTCCCACCAACAAACCGCTTGTTGGTGAATTTGTTTTTACACAATGTAGCGGAATTCATGCCGATGGCGACAACAAGAATAACCTGTACTTTAACGAGTTACTTCCCGAACGCTTTGGCAGAATACGGCAATATGCCTTGGGAAAAACTTCGGGAAAAGCAAACATAAAAAAGAACCTCGAAGACCTTGGGATTGAACTCGATGCTGAATCGCTAAAAAAAGTAACTCACCGGATTATCGAATTGGCCGACGACAAAGAATCTATTACCAACGACGATCTTCCGTACATTGTTTCCGATGTACTAAAAAGCGACATTGTAGAACAGAAGGTAAGAGTTATAAACTATTCGATAAATTACACCATGGGCTTACGCCCCGTTGCCAATGTTGCATTAGAGATTGAAGGAAAAGAATACGAGGAGTTCAGTGACGGCGACGGCCAGTACGATGCGTTTGTAAAAGCACTTCGGAAAATCTACAAGCGTTTGGCCAAGCCTTTCCCAAAATTAATAGATTATGTGGTTACCATCCCTCCGGGAGGACATACTGATGCTTTGGTTGAAACCGTAATCACGTGGCAAAACAAACGGGAATTTAAAACTAAAGGTTTGGATCCCGACCAAAATGCAGCAGCCATTAAAGCGACCATTCGTATGCTGAATATTATCGAAAATGAGTTTAAACCCGGTTTGCTCGACAAAATATTAAGTAGTATTTCATAAAAAATCAAAACATAAATGAAGCTGAACATTGCAATTCTTCCCGGCGACGGGATTGGGCCTGAAATTGTTGAACAGGCCATGAAAGCTGTAAAAGCAGTTGCCAAAAAATTTAACCACGAATTAGAATACGAATACGGAATAACCGGCGCATCGGCCATTGACCAGGTAGGCGATCCCTACCCTGCCGAAACACACGAATTGTGTATGAAATCGGATGCGGTTTTATTTGGTGCCATTGGCGATCCAAAATTCGACAATAACCCTAAAGCCCCGGTTCGTCCGGAACAAGGACTGCTGGCTATGCGTAAAAAGCTAGGCTTGTACGCCAACATACGTCCGGTAGAAACATTTGAATCATTGTTGCACAAATCGCCACTTAGAAGAGAGTTGGTTGAAGGTGCTGATTTTGTATGTATTCGCGAATTGACCGGTGGTATTTATTTTGGGGAAAAAGGACGGAAAGATGGTGGTAACACCGCTTTCGACACCAATACTTATACCCGTGAAGAAATTGAACGCATCCTGAAACTGGGCTACGAATTTGCCGGAAAACGCAACAAAAAACTTACCGTAGTCGACAAAGCCAACGTACTGGAAAGCTCGCGTTTGTGGCGCGAAGTAGCGCAGGAAATGGCTCCGAATTATCCCGACATCAAAACAGAATTTATGTTTGTGGATAATGCTGCAATGCAGATTATTCAGTGGCCCAAAAACTTTGATGTTATGGTTACTGAGAATATGTTTGGCGATATTTTAACCGACGAAGCAAGTGTAATCACCGGTTCGCTTGGTTTGCTTCCATCTGCATCGATGGGAATCCACACTTCGGTTTTCGAGCCAATTCACGGATCGTACCCGCAGGCTGCAGGGAAAAACATTGCCAACCCAATTGCAACTATCCTATCGGCGGCCATGATGTTTGAATACGCTTTCAATTTAATGGACGAAGGCAAAATCATCCGCGATGCAGTTGCTGCATCAATGGAAGAACGTTTTGTAACCGAAGACATTGCTGAAGGTCCGGCACAAACCACCTCGGCAGTTGGCGACTGGATTGCCCACTGGATTGAAAAGAATTAATTTGACAAATTTCTATTTATACTTTATAACGTAAAAAAGAACCTTCGGAGATTTATTTCCGAAGGTTTTACTTTTTAAACAATTAGTCCGCCACATTTTCATACTCGAATAAAACACTTCTTATTTCCTGTTCGGGATAACGAATATTATTTACAACAGCTGTTTCAGGTAGGTTCGCTGAATTGTATTCGTAAGTTACCTCAAACTCCGGTGGTAAACTACTCATCACAGAATTAAGATACAGGGAATAAGTCGGATTATTTACCTGTATTATATCGGAATTACCGGTATAAGCAGAAGAATTCAAACTGGTAAGCCCGAATGCCCCCAAAGGATTAACCTTATTATCGTACCTGAATTTTATCTCATACAATATAAAATCGGAATCGCTGTTAGCAGAGCGAACAATTTTTTCCAAAGTATTTCCCCTTGAATCGTATTTGTAGCTAATATAGGAAACAACTTCCCCTTCTACTGAGTACCCTATTCCCTTTTTGATTTTCCCGTGTTTGTAAATATACTTTGTCTTTGTAAGGGATATATGTCCATCGTTAGGAGATATATAGCTTACGTTGTCCTCAATAATCTGCCCTGCGGTATTATAAACATAATTTGTTGTGTAACTTTCGTTTGTTTTTTGGCTGATTTTACCGGCATCGTTATATGTATAAGACTCTATCAAAGTCTTACCATCGGCAGAAATATTATGTATTTCACTCAAGCGATTCAAACTGTCGTAAACAAACTCGGTCCTGTGTTCCCAATCGGCGCCGCTTGTTGTAACAGCAACCAAATGTTGGCTTAATTCAGGAAAATTATAGGTAAAATCATCGTCTTTACAGGCATATAAAAAGAAAACAAATAACAACGCGACAAATCCGATTTTTTTCATAATTGAGGTTTCTCTGAAGATGAAGATTTTTGACTATTGGTTGCGTCAGCAAGATTTTTCTAATCGGCAAACCTTTCTATTGCATCATCTAATTGTTGCTGATATCCTTTATCTCCTTCCGTCAAAACCAGATTATCAACTTTCTGAATATCCTCTTCTTTAGTGCGATTGTAACGTATCGGAGGATTTCCGGGCGAACAAAACAAGTAGTTCTCTTTTACCAGATTTGTAGTTGCCCTGTGAAAACGCAAAGGCGATTTAGCAATATTATAAATCAGGTTATTGGCAACCAACACATCGGTAGCACCTTCATCCAAAAACATCCCATTACTTTCAGCTCTGCCGGCATTTATCCGAACATCGTGGATACGATTATTTACCAGCTTGCTCCCGGGCTGCAAACCCAACATATATATTCCACCTCCATCGCTTAGCACATTCATAACATCGTGAATATGGTTTCCATCGACGCTATTTTCCCGACAAGGAGTAGGCACCGGACTCCACATCCAGCCTACAGATATTCCGGTATAAGGAAGACCGTACACATGATTATCTTTAATTTTTGTCTCGGCAGATAGTCCACACCAAATTCCAACTGCACCATAAAAACGCGCTCCACATTGTGTTACCTTACAATCTTCGACAGAATTCCCTATAGCAACATCCTCCGGCGTTTCTTGCCACCACGACTTACCATTTACTTTACGGTCCTGACCTTCTCCTATCATAATTCCGTTTCCAGCGATATCAAAAAAAACAGAATTTTTGACGCTACAGTTTTTACTACCTCTAGAAAACCACAAGCCAGAGCCCCCCATATTTTTAAAAATGCAATTATCAAATAAAATATTTTCAGCCCATTCTGTTTTTATTGCCGCAGAGACAACATTCCAATGCTTATCGGGCCAGCCATCAAAATGACAAGCCTGAATACCACAATACCCTTGCGAAGGTGTATTCCATACACAATGCTTAAATGTTATTCCATCGAAAACAATATTTTTAATCGGCCGCTCTTTGGAACCTTCCCAAAACACCAATCCTTCTGAAACAGGAACCGTAATTTCAATATCTTTCGGATTTTGACCTGAAGGTAACTTCAATAAGATTTTCCCGGATTCAGAATCAAAATACCACTCAAATTCGGCATCGAGAAAAGCCTGGTCATTTTCAAGAAAATACCGGGGATGCTCTTCCCAACCATCAAGTCTAAAGAAGTCTAGCGTTTTTGTTCCTATTGTATCAATCGCAGTAAGCTGATTCGTTTCCAAGTTTATCTCCTTAATACCGATTCTGGACATAGACCAGTCGTGCAAGAATACAAGCTCCACATCTTTGTTATTAAGAGGAATCGGAAATTCATCTTTTTCAAAAAAGAAGTTTGTTCTTCTGTCTTCTCCAACTTTCTTCACCCGCAAAAATCCGGTGTTGGGAAATCGGGCACGATTGCAACGTTCATCACCTACAAACAGCTCCTGCGGACTGATCGCAGAATTTACTTTCGCCTCCCAAATATCATTGTCCAACTGTTTCCAGTCACGAATTCGCTCGCCACCGGAAATTACAGCTTTTGCTCCCTTAGCTGCTTTGATTATAACATGAAAATCCGGATTTCTAAATTTATCTGCACTTACAACAAGCGGTTTATTTATTGAATAAATTCCATCTAAAAGGGAAATAGTAAAATTACCTGAAGTATTCTCCGGCAGTTCATCCAATGCCTTTTGCAAGTTTAAGAGTGGTTTTTTAGCTGTTCCCGGGTTATTGTCATTCCCCATCGGAGAGACATAAAAACTATTCTCGCTTTCACTACAAGAAACAACAAAAAACAGAATGACTATCAACAAATTAATGCAGCATTTACTTTTCATAACCAGGTGAGGTTTAATATCAAATTCTTCTCTAAAATTATTTAATTTCCGTTAAAATCAAATGATTGGGGAATGTTTAAACTTCGAACAATTGCTCATCTAAAATGTTATTTCATCGTAAAAACCATTACGGTTGAAACTGAAAAGAATAAGGATGATTACAGATAAAACAGCATTGAAACCCAAACATCAAATAACAACAAAAGAAGCACTTCAAGACTACTATACTGCTTATTTAAGCAGGCAATTAAGCTTGCTTGGAAGAAGAGAAGTTCATAATGGCCGTGCGCATTTCGGAATTTTCGGAGACGGAAAGGAAGTCGTTCAATTGGCCTACGCAAAACAATTCAAAAAAGGAGACTGGCGATCAGGCTATTATCGCGATCAGACTTTTATGCTAGCTTTAGACTTGCTGACTCCTGAGGAATTCTTTTCGATGATTTATGGGGATACAGATAAAGAGATCAATCCGTCAACCGGAGGAAGAAACTTTAACAACCACTTTAGCACGCAAAATATTACTTCTGATGGCGAAATAAAAGATTTATCGGAGCAATATAATTCAGCGTCAGATATTTCTTCTACAGGTGGGCAAATGCCACGAATGCTTGGTTTAGCACAAGCATCGAAGATTGTACGGAATGAGCCGAAAATGGTAAAACAATTAAAAAACAATGTTAATGGAAATGAAGTTGTTTTTGGAAGCATTGGTGATGCAAGTACCACTGAAGGGATATTCTGGGAAACAATAAATGCCGCCGGAGTTATGCAGATCCCTCTTGCTGTTGCCATTTACGATGATGGTTATGGGATTAGTGTTCCGGTTGAACTTCAAACAACAAAAGCAAGTATTTCTGAAGTACTGAAAGGTTTTGAACAGGAAAAAGGGACAAACGGAATAAAGATCTTAAAATGTAATGGTTGGAGCTACCCGGAATTGGTAAAAACATTTAAAACAGGAATTGATTACTGTCGTAAGAATCAAGTACCGGTGATTTTCCATATTGATGAACTTACGCAACCTCAGGGACATTCGACTTCGGGCTCGCATGAACGCTACAAATCGAAAGAAAGACTCGAGTGGGAAAAAGAATACGATGCTTTAAAACAAATGCGTAATTGGCTTCTGGAGTCGGAAACTGCCGATGAAGAGTTGATTGCCGAGATCGAAAAATCGGCAAAAAACCGTGCAAAAGAAGCGAAAAAGAAAGCATGGAATAATTACGTTGATGGTTTTAAAGACGAGCGATCAGCTATAAAAAAGATATTAAACAAGATCGACGAGAAGAGTGAATTGCAAAGCCTTCGCCGGTTTGAAAAAGTAACCGACAAAGTGTTTCCTACTCGTCGGTCTCACTTGAGTTTTGCCAAACGGCTTAACCTTGAATTGCATACAATCCCCAAACTTCAGAAAGAAAAGGCGGAGCTGAAAAAATGGATTAAGCAATTTGAAGAACGGACGAAAAGTTTTTATAGTGGCGAGTTGTACCGTACTGGTAAAGATTCGGCGTTAAATGTTAAAGCTGTTCAGCCCGAATACGATAATAATTCAGAAGAAGTAAACGGGTCAGTAATCATCAATAAGAATTTCGATGTACTATTTCAGCGCTATCCCAACCTGATAACCTTTGGAGAAGACACCGGGAAAATGGGTGACGTAAACCAAGGAATGAAGGGAATGCAGGAGAAATATGGCATCAACCGTGTTTCTGACACCGGCATTCGCGAAGCAACTATTATCGGACAAGGAATTGGGCTGGCAATGCGTGGCTTCCGCCCCATTGCAGAAATCCAGTACCTCGATTATTTAATCTATGCGCAGTCGCAACTAAGTGATGATTTGGCAACTCTACAGTATCGCACTTTAGGAAAACAAGCTGCACCTCTGATTGTGCGTACACGAGGCCACCAGTTACAAGGAATCTGGCATGCAGGATCGCCTATGCAAATGTTATTGGGCTCGCTAAGGGGAATGTACCTGTGTGTTCCGAGAAATCTCACGCAGGCTGCAGGTTTTTACAATACACTGCTGGAAGGAAATGATCCGGCTCTGGTTATTGAACCTCTGAAAGGTTACAATGTAAAAGAAAAGCTTCCATCAAACCACGGAGACTACAAAGTTCCACTTGGTATTCCGGAGATTATGCGGGAAGGAACTGATGTAACCGTTGTTACTTATGCATGGAACGTTCATCATGCAATAAAAGCGGCAGACATAATTCAAAAATACAAAGGTATCTCTCTGGAAGTAATTGATGTACAAACACTAATGCCTTTCGATGTCAATCACATTATTCTCGAATCGATAAAGAAAACGAACAAAGTTATCTTTATGGATGAAGACGTACCCGGTGGAGGCACTGCTTACATGCTTCAGAAAGTAATGGAAGAACAAAAAGCATTTGACTATCTTGATACCGCACCGCGAACACTGTCGGCAATGGAACATCGTCCGGCATATGGAATAGATGGTGAATATTTTTCAAAGCCAAATGTTGAACGCCTTTTCCGTGATGCATACGAAATGATGAGCGAGGTGGAACCGGACAGATATCCTGAATTATAGTTTTTTCAGGACTATTTTTTGGCCGTCAGCATCAACAATTTGTTTAACAAAAGATAGATAGTCAGCGTATTTTTCTGGTGGGAATGTACCCTTTTCCCTTTTATCAATTCTTGTGTAAATTATTTGGCTTCCATTTTGACGTAAGTCTGAGGTGTATTGACCGAACTCAGTATCAATATTTGTTGGCTCTGGAATATACTCAATTCCCCAACCTTCGGGTAAAGTAATCTTTACTGAATCAGAATCGATATATGACATGGAAACCTGGAACGGAAACTTGCGCTCTTTTACTTTCTTTGGCACACTGTTACGCTGATTTAAAATATTAACCGGCACAAACATGCGGTCACCCATTTTGGCTGCAAATTTTGTTACTTCTATATTACGCTTACGCTCAGCACCAGGAATAATTGAAGGTTCTGCAGAATATTTAATTTGGGTATACTTTGCTCCCGGGATATCACTGGCTTCATACTCGTCCTTGATCTGTTCTTCATTAGTCTTTCTGAGCTCATCATCAATCATCTCGTACTGCAAACCTTTAAAAACCACACTTTCTTCAATCAAAGCATTTCCCAATTCGTCAATATCTATTTTAGCGATAAGATTCCATGTATTGTCCTCTTGGGTGTAACTTTTTGTCCGAACCAAATGGCTCCCGTTCTTTTCGACAAGCAATGCAAAACGATCGTCCGTAAAACTTCCCAAAAAACCACATGGTGCAAATTGATTGGTACACTCAAGAAAAACAGTATCATTTGCTAAAGGAACAGTTAAAATTACATGATTAAACTCTTGTGCTGGAAAATCAGGATCGATGTTTCTTGTGTTTCTCCCGGCCCTTACCAAAGTATAATAAGATTGAATACCAACACTCTCAAGCATCGATTTCATATAATTAGTTAGAGCTTTGCAATCGCCATACCCTACTTCATCTACTTTGGCAGCAGAAATAGGCTGAAAACCTCCGATACCAAGCTGAACACTGACGTATCTGGTTTTTTGTTGTAAATAGTTATAGACAGTCTTTATTATCTCAAAGGTATCTTCTTGCGATTTCGTCAATTCAGACAACTTCTGTTGTGTTTCCAGTGGCAATTCATTTCTATCTTCTATCAGGCCCCAGACCCAATCACCATATTTTTCCCAGCTCGTCATATTTCCCGCTTCTCCGTAATACTGAAATTCGTTAGGTGCCACAATTACACTTGGCACCAACTCCCGTATTGAAACAGCATATGGCTCATGTTCGAGCGCTGTCATCTCCCGAACTTCCCATAAGTAGTTTACTACGTCCTCTTCTTTTTCCGCATACTTTATAGCTTCTATACCATTTTGGACAATACGTACCCCGATATTGTTATGAATCCGAATCTCATAACTCGACTCTTCTACTGATGCATTAAATGCGCTTAAAGGAAACCAATCATGATAATCGATACTCCCTCGGTAATCAACAATATACTCATATTCTACGGTGTATGGATAGTTGTTAATATGAGGAGTGATCCTTTTAAAACGAGCGTCGCTAAACAATGAAAATCCATCAAAGTATGCCTGATCATATACTTCATTCTTCTTTACTTTTGTTAGCAATTCACCATCTGCATTGTAATAATTCGCAGTTTCTATATCAGCCTTTCGATTTGAATCATACGGAACGTAAAGTACTCCCTCAGAATCACCGTTTTTGTTCAAAATTGTAATTACCTCTCTTATTCTGTACTCTATTTTATCTTCGGCAAACACCTCAAGAATAACTTTGCGATTTCGAACCACCGAGTTTGAATTCTCAAACAGTTCTTCGGGAATTGTATTTACCGGATAAAATCTATCTTTTGCAGTCATTGAAAATGCCAAAAACAGCATAAAAACGAACAATGTAAGAGTTTTCCTATACATATGAATTTAATAAGTAGGGTATGGATTAATAAAATGAGATTATGTTACAATTATATCTTCCTCAATATAATCTGCTGTTTCTGTTTTTCAATCTGAAGATTCAGTAATTGCTTTATACTTTCGTAATCCTCGGCAAACATAACAGCCACGTTAATTTTAAAATCAGTTACGATATGGATTTGATGTTCTCCTAATTTTTGGGCTCCAAAAGTGTACGTAGCTTTTGAATCTGGTAAAGTAGCTTTGAACGATTCTGGCATCTCCTCTATCTCATAGCCATCAGGTACTGTAAAAATGACCGTCTCCGTTTCTTTAAATGTATACCCAAAATCTACCGGATACTTACGCTCTTTCAATTTAAATGGGTTTTCTGTTGTAGGATTCATTACAACTGGAGATACGTAAATTTTGTCTCCGGCAAAAACACTTTCATTCTTTGCAGAAAAACCTATTTTCTCAACAACCCTATCTTCAAAAGGATCAACACCTTCAATTTCGTGGGATTCAATTTCCCAATTCACTTTCTTCTGGGCATAATCTTCAGCATATTCATCTTCGGACTTAAACTTGCTAATATCTCTTCTGAAAGCTTGCGCGGCATATCCTGTTCTTGCAATATTTGCAGTACCTGTCAATGTTCCATCAGTTTGAATCGAGATCTGAGAGATAAAACTCGAGGAAGACTCTCCGATTCCATGTAAATCAACCCATTCCGGCTTCTTACCTCCAACAACAAGCCCTTGTCCATTTAAGCATTTGAAAGGCAACTCATTAACATTTGAGAATTCATCGGAAGCATCTAATAGTAGCTTTTCACCGCCAATTTCACATAGCACAACAACATAGTTAAATCCAGTAACTGTTGGATATATAAACATTCCATTCGAACGAGTACTTAACACTACTGGCTTAGCATCAAGCCCGGCTGACCGGAGGTATGCTGCCAATAAAAAATTTAAATCGGCCACATTCCCGTTCTTATCTTTTAAAACTTTTCTTAACCCTTTTGAATAGATTCCATTAAATCCGTTGAAACTGAAATTATCGCGCACATATCGAAACAAAACCAAAAGTTTTTCGAAATCGTCTGTAACTCCTGCAAGAATTTCGTCTTTAGAGTCATCCAGAAAATTGGCCGGAGCAAATACAATCTTGCCAAAATCGTCATCCTCAGTCAAGTTTGTATTAATTGACTCCCATGATTGAGAATAGGTATGCAACTGACTTTGAGGAAACTGAACAGCCTGTAATTCAAACTGTACTTGCTGAATATAATTATCAACTGTAGAAATGAATGCCTCCTCCTCAAATTTTGGAAGATTCTCTGCTATCATATGGTAGCAATTGACGCTTATTGGGATTGTGCTTTGTTGATACCGACCAGACTGTGTTGCAGATTGAGTTTTATATGTTTGATTTATTGTTTTAGGAATTGTAGTTTCTTCTGTTGTTGTAAAACTCTCAAAACCTAGTACGAACTGCCTGAACTTAAAGTAGTCAGGCACCAATACCATATATTCACTATAAATTGTAGGGATAGAATGCTGAAATAACCATGGACGCATGTTCCTAAAAAAACTCTTGCAATTAATCTCGTATTTTATATCAATTACTGAGCCGACCTTTACATTTGGCATTGAAAAGGTCTCAAGATTTCTGTACTTATTTACCTCTTCATGATGAACATCCTTCCTGCTTAACTCATCCTTAACAACCTTCCCATCCTCCAAGTTAAAAGTTATTGCCTTCAAACTATGCATTTCCTCTCTGTCGCTGCCAGAGACATTTAACAATATCTGAAAGTCAGCATAATTGACTCCGTCTTTTTTTAATATTTTGATGCGTTGGTGTTTATTAAAAACAAGCCGCCAACCTTCGTTTTGGAGGTATTCTATTTCACTGGTTCCATTTTCATATAAAATCACAGCCACAGCAGTAGTATCTGCATTATAAACAGTCATTTCCAAATCGCTTTTATCGATTCTTCCAAATTTTACACTTTTGTCTTTGGCCTGTAATAAAAAGGAGAATACTGTAAAAAAGGGTAACAATAGTAAAATTTTCATTGTATTTGATGCTGATTTTTAATTAGCTTAATTCGACTTTAAAAGTAAAAAAAAACTAAAAATCTACACATGGATATCGTCAAAGCCTATAATTTAGAAACATTCTTTACTTTCATAGTCTTGTGATAAATATTTTAATAATTAATCATTGAAAAAATGTGACCTACAAAAGGTATTAAAAGTAACGTTGCCACCAACAGCACATAAAAACATCAATAAACAAAAGCCATTAATCTAATACGATTTAGCTTTTTTTTAGTATCTTCCCAAAAGTAATCTTACAATATTTCTTTTTAAAAGTTCTCGTTGTTTTTGTTAGAAAAAAAGTGAACTTTAGCGCATCTGCCAACGAATGAGAATGGGACAGTACAATGAGGCGGAAATAACGAATTTATGGAAATCGTTTTTAAATGGAGATGATAAAAGCTTCTCCATTATTTATGAGCTGTATATTAATCAGTTGATTTCCTATGGCTATAAGCTATGTAGTGAAACAGAAATTGTTCATGATGGCTTGCAGGAGATTTTTATTGACCTGTTTTTAAAGCGTAATAAGCTAAATGTCGACATTAAAAATCTAAAAGCTTACCTTTTTGTTTCGTTAAGAAATGGCCTGATAAAAAAGATAAAAAGTAAAAAAAGATTCGAATTATACGACATAAAAGATAATAATTTTGAGTTCAACTTTAATGTAGAATACAGTTATCAGGATAAGCTTATCGAAGATGAAATATCTCAGGAGTTAAAAAATGTGCTTCAGGCGGCCACAAAAAAACTACCTCCCAAACAAAAAGAAATTATCTACCTCAAATTTGAGGAAGAAATGAGCTACCCTGAAATCTCAGAGATTATGGCGATTTCTATAGAATCAGCCCGCAAACTCTTATATCGAGCCTTACTTTCTTTGCGCAAAGAAATCCCCTATGAACACTTCTCTTCGATACTTTTTATTTTTTTTCGTCATTTTTTCAAGAATTAGTGTCCATATATTAACTATTAGGTGCCCTTACTTATAGTATCAAGGTGAAGATGGATAAATTTTTAAAGTATTACGAGAATCGGGATTTTGTACGCTGGGTTTTAAATCCAACGAAAGATCTTGATGTATACTGGAACAATTATATTAAAGAAAACGAGGCAGAAAAGAAAGAAATCCAAACTGCCCGTCTAATTGTTTCCCAACTCAAAAGCAAAGAGATTTCAAATGTATCAGTCACTTCACAGGAAGTTTTCTCGTCTGTTATAAAAGAACTAAACAACCAAAATGGAAAATCAAAGAAAAGAATCATCTACCTTTCGGTCTTCCGCTACGCGGCGGTAGGGATTATCTTTTTCTTGCTGGGCGTAGCGATCAATCAATTTTTAAATAAAGAAAAATACAGCGAAATACAGCAAAGTTTAACCGTAAACAATAATCCGGCTTATTCAACTCTTACCCTTTCCGACGGGAGTAATGTGCAGATTCCGAATAAGAAGTCGGAGATTGAATACAAACCTGATGGACAAATTGTAATTAATAAAAAAGACACTGTTCTGTCCAGACAAACCTTAACAGAAGAAAGTTTCAACGAACTTTTTGTGCCATACGGGAAAAACGCCTCAATAAAGTTACCTGATGGTACCCTTGCACATCTCAATGCAGGATCTCGTCTTGTTTACCCTCCAAAATTCGAAGGTTCAAAAAGAATGGTATACTTGGTGGGAGAAGGTTACTTTGACGTCACACACAACGAAGAAATGCCTTTTATTGTAAAAACTGAAGAACTGAACATTGAAGTATTGGGAACAACGTTCGATTTATCGGCTTATCCGTCAGATAAAATAGTAGAAACAGTATTGGTTGAAGGGAAAGTAAAAATAAGCAAACCGGGATTTCACCTTGGAAACAAAGAGTACATTTTAGAACCTAATCAAAGAGCGGCCTACAACATTGAGACAAAAGATACAAAAATTTCAAATGTAGACATAGAAAACTATGTTTCATGGCACCAGGGCTATCTGATATTTGAAACACAAGAGCTAAACAGAATCATTAAAAAATTGGAGCGTTATTACAACATTAAGATTGGAACTGTTGATCCGACTCTCGGGTTGCTGAGAATTACTGGCAAACTTGAGTTAAAACATGAAAGAGAAATAGTTCTCAATATTTTAGCAAAAACGGCATCGCTTGAACTAATTAAAACAAACGAAACAGAATATATGTATCGAGAAAAATAAAAGAAAAAAAGCCAGGTTGTGAGCCACCACTTCCCGGCTTTGAAATAAAGTAATTATTTAATATAAATTATTAAACCTAACAAATTTATGAGAAAATTACGAAAGAAATACCTTTTCAGAAGAAAAGGTAACGTTCTTAATTTTAAGAAAATGAAGCTAACACTTATCTTTTCCTTCTTGATTTTCACTATGGGATGGGCCAACTCCTATTCTCAATCTTCGAAAGTCAGTCTTAATCTAAAAAATGCGACAGTAAAAGAACTAATTGATCAGGTTGAAAATCAAACTGATTATTACTTTCTGTATCGTGACGAGATTTTCACAAAAGGACAGCGAATTACCATTCAAGTAGAGAATCAATCTATTGATAACATTTTAAAGGAATTCTGCGAGCAGACTTCTGTATCAGCAGAGATTGAAGAAAATCAAATTATCTTAAAAAAGAAGACAAATGAGCCTCGCCCTGTACAACAATCCCAGCAGAAACAAATCACCGGGGTTGTTAGTGGCGTTGATGGCCAACCGATTCCAGGAGTTTCTATCGCTGTTGCCGGTACAACAAAAGGAACAGTTACCAATGTAAATGGAGAGTTTAATATTAATGTTGCCCCAGGTGATACATTAATGTTCTCTTTTGTGGGAAAGAACCGGGAAACAAGGGTCATTGGCGATCAGAACATTTTAAATGTTACAATGTATGATGACGACACACAACTAGAAGAGGTACAAGTAGTTGCTTTCGGAAAGCAACGTAAAGAAAGCGTAATATCTTCTATTGAAACAGTTCGCCCTGGAGAATTAAGACAGCCTTCGTCAAACTTAACAACTGCTTTAGCAGGTAAAATCCCCGGAATCATCTCTTACCAAACAACGGGAGAACCAGGAGCCGATAATGCTCAATTCTTTATTCGCGGGGTAACGACCTTTGGATACAAAACCAATCCATTGATTCTTATCGATGGATTTGAAGCTTCATCAGATGACCTTGCGAGATTGGAACCTGATAATATCGAAAGTTTCTCTATTCTAAAAGACGCTTCGGCCACTGTACTTTACGGAGCAAGAGGTGCTAACGGCATTATCATTGTTGAAACAAAATCAGGCCGTGAAGGTACAGCGAAAATAAATGTTCGACTTGAATCACATCTTGCAACTCCTACCATGATGAATGATCTTCTTGACGGAGTTGAGTACATGAGATTATATAACGAAGCCAGAGTTTCTCGTAATCCGTTATTAGGCACATATTACAGCGAGCAGAAGATACAATCAACTGCTGATGGTGTAAACCCAATGATTTATCCGAACATTGATTGGTACGACGAGCTTTTTGAAAAATCTACAATCAACAAAAAAGCAAACTTTAATGTTTCGGGTGGTGGAAAAGTTGCAACTTACTATGTTGCAGGCTCTCTTGAAAACGAAACCGGTCTGTTGAAAGTTGATTCGAAAAACAACTTTAATAATAACATTGATATTAATCGCGTACAGCTGCGTAACAACATTGTAATAAAGATTACTCCAACGACCAGACTTGATACCAGACTGCAAGGTAGATTTGAAAGATATAACGGGCCAAACTCATCTGCAAGTGATATCTTTAGGGCTGTAATGAACTCAAACCCAGTAGATTTCCCGGCCGTTTATGAACCAGATGAAGCACATCTGCTTTCTGACCACATATTATTTGGGAATACGTTTGTAAACGGTTCTTTAAAACAAAACCCCTATGCTCAAATGGTTCGTGGCTATGAAGATCGTAATGAGAGCTCAATAACAGCTATGGCAACACTTTCGCAAGAACTCGATTTTATTACTGAGGGACTAAAACTTCAGGCAAAAGCGTCTGTTAACACATGGAGTAAATATTCAAGCCGCAGAACTTATAGTCCATTCTATTATGATCTGGAAAGCTACAACCAGATTACAGGGGAGTATAAGTTGTTTGAACTAAACCCTGAAGGTGGTCAAGTATATTTAGGCGATGTTGATCCGGAAAGAGATGCAAGTGCACATTATTATTATGAAGCGCGCTTAAATTGGGATCGAAAATTTGGTAACCATAGCCTTGGTTTAATGACTGTTGGAATGTTTGAAGAATACCTCCTTACAGCTGGTAACAGTAGGTCTATTTACGAGACATTACCAGAAAGAAACATGGGAAACTCCGGACGTTTAACCTATGATTACGATACCCGTTATTTCTTCGAATTTGCTTATGGCTACAATGGCTCTGAGAAATTTAGTGGATCAAGAAGATATGGTTTCTTCCCTTCGTTTGGAGGAGGATGGTTGATTTCGAATGAGAGCTTCTGGACACCAATGCAAGACATCGTTAATACGTTGAAAATTAAGGCGACCTGGGGAAAGGTTGGTAACGATGCTATTGCTGAACGTCAAGACCGTTTCTTCTATTTGTCAGATATTGCACTGGGAAACGACGGTGATGCACAATATGGTTATCGCTGGGGAAATACATATATGAATTCTTACGGAGGTTACAATATAAACCGTTATGCCAACCCTGATATTACCTGGGAAATATCAACAAAGATGAACCTGGGGATTGAAATGAGCTTCCTCGATGATGCACTAAAAATTCAGGGCGACCTGTTTAAAGATATCCGTAACCAAATTTATCTTCGGCGTCAAAACTTTCCGGCCTCTGCTGGTTTAGAAGCGTCAATCAGCGGTAACGTTGGTAAAGTAAAATCGTGGGGTTACGAGGCATCAGTTGATTACCAGTATATTTCCCCTAACGACTGGTGGCTGACCGGACGTGCTAACTTAACGTTCGCAACCAACGAATATGTAGAACTGGATGAAAAAGACTATGCCGATAAATACCTGAGTCAAAAAGGTCATTCTGTTAAGCAGGAGTGGGGTTTAATTGCAGAAAGATTATTTGTTGATGAAGCAGAAATTGCGAACTCTCCAAAACAAGATTTCGGAACCTATCAGGCAGGTGATATCAAATACAAAGATGTTAACGGCGATGGAGTAGTGAACTCAAACGACCGTGTTCCACTTGGCTTACCAACCGTTCCAGAAATGCAATATGGATTTGGAGCATCCGGTGGTTACAAAAACTTCGATTTATCTTTCTTCTTCCAGGGAAATGCAAGAGTTTCATTCTTTATTGATGCCAGTGATGTCAGTGATAATGTTAATAATAGGCATGGTATTGCACCATTTGCTTCAAGAAGAAATGCACTTTCAATAATAGCTGAAGACCATTGGTCGGAAACGAATCCTGATGTACATGCTTTTTGGCCACGCTTATCAGTAGACCCGCTTGCTAATAATACGCAAATTTCAACATGGTGGTTGAGAAATGGCGCTTTTCTGCGTTTAAAAACAGTAGAAATGGGTTATAACATAAAAAGCAAGGGATTTGAAAAAATCGGACTTGAAAATGCAAGAATCTACTGTAGTGGTGTGAACCTCTTTGTAATCAGTCCATTTAAATTATGGGATCCTGAAATGGGACGTAATGGATTGGGATATCCGCCAAACCGAAGGTTTAACATTGGGGTTCAACTTTCATTTTAATTAATAAAAATATTTGATATGAAAATTTTGAAAAAAATATTCGCAATCATATACATTCTTTCGGTAATACCTTCGTGTACAGGTTATTTGGATGTTGTTCCGGATAATACCATCACGCTGGAGGATTTATTCAAAAAGAAAGAAGAGGCATGGGATGCCCTGGCAAAAGTTTACAACTATATGCCTAAAATCGAAAAAACGCATGAAACCATGTGGTTAGCTGGAGATGAATATATAGGTAGACTGGATTTAAACGATAATGCTGGAGATTTAAGAGGAATAAGAATAACCCGAGGTTTACAAACAGCTACGAATCCGTTACTGGGTAATTGGTCTGGAACAAATGGAGGTAAAAAACTTTATGCCGGAATTAGACAAGCTAATGTTTTCCTTGCTAACATTGACAATGTGCCTGATATGACAGAAGAAGAAAAAGCGGAGTGGAAAGCCCAGGTAAAATTCCTGAAAGCCTACTATAGCTTCCTGTTGATACAAAAATATGGCCCAATTATAATTGCAGATGAACTAATCTCTCCGGACGCTTCCAAAGAAGAGTTATTTCAGGAACGCTCAAAAGTGGAAGACTGCTTCAATTATGTTATTACGCTAATGGACGAAGCAATTCCTGACCTGAAGGAGAAAGTATCTTCAACTCTGCTAGGACAAGTAGACCAGATTGTTGCGAAATCAATCAAAGCAAGAGTAATGCTGTTCAGAGCTAGTCCTTTCTTCAATGGAAATATGGAATACTTTGGTGATTTCATGGATAATGACGGAGAACCATTTTTCCCATTAACTTACGACAAAGAGAAATGGAAAGATGCGATTGATGCAATAAACGATGCGATTCAGACTTGTGAGGCTAATGGGATTAAGTTGTATCATTACGATACTCAGCCCTATGTTTTCGACCGTGAGGATTACGCTGACAACAACGAAAACGTACAAAGAATTTATGACTTAAGAATGTCTATTACCGACCCATGGAATGACGAGCTGATTTGGGGCTATTCAAATCTTGCTATATACGACCAGGGAGAAATTGGCCATGCAACAAACATGAGATTACCAGAAGGTTATGGCGGTGGCATTACCAACACCCCAGAATATTCTTGGCAATGGCTAGCTGCAACCTATCGCATGGCAGAAAGGTATTACACAAAAAATGGTGTTCCTATTGAAGAAGACCTTACTTTCGATTTAGATAAGAAATTAGAGATTACCACAACTCCTGGTGCCGACGAACCTGAATACGAGGAATTGAAAGGAATAATGCAACCCGGAGCAGAAACTATTCGCTTATACTTAAATCGTGAACCAAGATTCTATGCTAACCTTGCAATCACCGGAGGATATTGGCGTACACATGGTGTTCGAATCAATACTAAAATGTATGCAGGAAGCGATGGCGGTTTTAATTCATCTCAACACACCACCGACTACTACGAAACAGGTATTGGAATCAAGAAATTTGTTCACATGGAGTCTAAATCAGGACACTGGGCTAGAACCGTAAAATACCCTTACCCAATCATGCGTCTGGCAGATTTATACCTAATGAAAGCGGAGGCGTTAAATGAATATAATGATGCTCCAACACAGGAAATTTATGATGCTATAAATTTGGTACGTGAAAGAGCTGGTGTTCCTGATATTGAAACAGTATGGTCAGATGCCAGTATCGTAAAATCAGTTAACAAGCATAGAACTCAGGAAGGGATGCGCGATATTATTCTTAAAGAGCGTAGTATCGAGTTGGCATTTGAAGGAAGTCATTTCTGGGATATGTTACGCACCAAAAGAGCAGTTATGGAATTCTCAACTCCGGTTTGGGGATGGGATTACACCGGGACTACGGGAGCCAACTTCTTCAACTTAGAAGTTAAACAATCGAGAAGATTCACTATTACCGATTGTCTGTGGCCTATTGATTTGAATGAGATGAATACGAATTCAAAACTTATTCAAAATCCTGGATGGTAATAGAAATTCATTTTTAATAAATGATTGAAGAATAAAATGAAATATCAATTCAACATACAAGTATTTTTTAGTTCAACTATTCATACACAGTATGCCAACTCATTGCGTTCTTCAAAAATAAAAAATGCTATAATATGAAAATCACGATTAACTTATTAATAGTTGCTGCATTCGCTATACTATTATTCTCTTGCGAAGAGGAGACAGTGCATATGGCAACAAGCAATGATAAAACTCCTCCGGGTCAACCGACCCAGATTTCCTATACCCCACTTTATGGTGGAGCCAGGTTTCATTACACGTTACCTGATGATGAAGATTTATTAAATGTCGAAGCCAGATATACCAATAAACAAGGTGAAGCTTTCTCTTTTTCTGCTTCGTATTTTATCGACTCACTCGATATTTACGGTTTTGGAGACACCATAAACTACGATGTTGAAATATATGCAGTAGATAGAGCAGGAAATAAATCTGCCCCAGTAATAGTAAGTGTAAGGCCGTTAGAATCGGCAATTGCAAGGGTTATAAAATCTCTTGATTTAAAACCAGCATTCGGCGCCTTCTTTATTGATTGGGAAAACGAACTAGAACAAAGCATTAACGTGTATGTAGATTTTAATTATTCTGATGGTGGCGAAGAAAAACAATTTACTAATGTTTTCTCTTCTAACCTTGAGAATGATCGCCGTTTTGTTGAAGATCTCGACCTTGGTCAGGATCAACCAATTAATGTTGAGGTTCGTGTTTCTGATATCTATGGAAACATTTCTGATCCGGTAGATATGGGACAAATTACATTGCTCGAAGACGGAGTGATCGACAAAGACAACTGGTTCCTTCCTTTGGCCAACGACTCAGTAGGTGGTGTTCCTCAAGCATTTGGAGACAATGTAGAAGGACGATTGGTTAGTGTTGTTGATGGAATTATTGATGAAGGTTCCAACCTAAACTTCATGCACACAGGTGGTAGAGGCCGCACAGGAAATAGCTCTGATGGGAATATGCCATGGAATGTTATTATCGATTTAGGTGATTATTACGAACTAAGCCGGATTCTTACACATCAACGTCATATGGACTTCTGCGGAGATCTTTGCCAGGGGCAATATTACCGTGGCGAAAATGTCGGTATCTTCAGAGTTTACATCTTCGACGACGCAACTCAGGAATGGGAACTTATAACCGAAAACAAAATAGAAGTTCCAGTTGGATTAAGCGAACTGGAGATCGTTAAAAAGGGCAAAGAAGGAGACATGGCATATATGTTCCCTGATGATCCACAATACACAAAACCAACTCGCTGGGTTCGTTACGAGGCAGTTAAAGGCTTTGGTGGAAACTATACACTTGACGGTGGAAACTGTCTGTCGGAAATTACATATTACGGTAGAAAAAGTGGCAATTAGTTCATTTAACAGCGATTAAAAATATTTGAACATATGAGAAATATAATATTATCACTAATAATCTTAACTGCTTTTATGTGGTCATGCGAGGACATGTATGAAAAGCAGGAGTTGTATGAAGGAGAAGTTGTTTATCCTGCCAAGTACGATACCGTTGTCGGTCATATCGGATTTGAAAGGGTTGAAATAGATCTTATGAGTGCTGGCCGTATTCCAAGTAGCCAGATAACATTGGGAAAAGCGAAAAAGACAAAAATTACTTACGACGATCAGGAAATTATTATCGACTCTCTGGTTTCGTGGGTAAATATAACAGGACTCACTCAGTCGAAATTGTATCGGTTTACCATTACCACAATTGACGATTATGGAAATGAATCAGTACCTCAGGAAATTGCGTTGATTCCTTTTACCAGTTCAGACTTAGCAGGTTTTGCTGTTAGTCCGCCAAGGGTGTTGGCTTCGCCTTCGGCAGCCGTTGTTGACTGGCCCAATGGAATATCCTCGGTATTGTTAAACTATTACGGCTTAAAATTTAGCTACGAGAATAAGAATGGTGAGGTTCAAAGTGGTGAAAGAGGAACAGACTCCAGATTTTTTATTGGAAATCTGGAAGCAGGCCAAGCTGTTAATATTAACATCGAATACAAGATAATTCCAATAGTTAACCGCACTCCTATTTTAGACACTGTTATTTTCAATGACCAGTTAACGATCAATATGCCAACCAGCTCAACAGAATTTTCTCCAGCAGAAAAAAGTGTTTTGCAGGCAAACGGTGTAACTGTATTTACTGCTGATGGAGTATCTGATATTGAAGAACTGGTTTACCCTGTTCATGCAAATTCGCTTCAAGACATCTTTTACTTCCCGAATTTGAAAGTACTCGATTTAACAGGAGGTGATTTATTTAGTTTACCAGAGTTAGCATATGACAGAAACGGCGTTCAAGACGTTGTAGGAGGTGGCGAATATACACCTTGTATAAGAAAAGCAGGAAACATCTCTAATGGCGACCAGCAAGCACTAAAAGACATGTTGGAAGCTGGCATTCTTGACAAGGTCTACTATTATCCACATTCAATGGGACTCGACGACCTATTAGCACCTTATGTTGCAAGCGGAGTTGTTGAAATAATAGAAACACCACAATCAGTATTGCTTGATAATCAATTCCACCTCGATGGTCTTCTTCAGGACGGAAACTGGAGACTGGATTGGGAATATCCTGCAACAGATGCTCCTGAAGGTGAAGGGTTGGAGAATATTTACAAAGTTATTCCACGAATGACAAGTGCCTCATTTGTATTTGCATTACCCAAAGAATACCAATTCAATTTTGAAGAATACAAATACCTCAAATTTAAAATTTATACTCCGACTGCCGACGAGCTTGTTGGCACATACGAACCATTTAAAAGACTATGGCCTCGTATAATGAACAATATGTGGGCGTTTGGTGGCAATAGCAATTATGGTCAGGAATATTGGGAACGAGATCGTTTCTATATTCCAGATGAAGACTTGCACCAATGGACTGACGTAACCATTGATATGTCCGAAGGTGTAAACAGGCATAACAGGGTTATCGTGCTCAATATTGGTGGAGAACCTTGGGTTGATTATAATCCACCATCTGACTTGGTTTATTATTTTGCAAACATTCGTCTTGAAAAAGAATAGACGATAGAAAATAGTTTCTCTTAAATAGAGAACCCAAACCAACTAATTCATAAATTAAGGTTTTTTCCTTCCCGAAATATTTCGGGAAGGAATTTCCTTTTAAAGGGCTAAACTTTTTTGAATTTAGTATAAGGAAATTCCCTTTGCATTGTCAATTTATATAAAACATGTAAAAAGAAGGAAGAACAAAAAATTAAAATTAAACCTTGCTAACAAATACAAAGGAAATACTAATAAACAGACAGAAGTCTTAAATTTGCTGACCACATCATAAACAATATTAAAATTACAATGAAATTAACAGGAATTCCTTTACTACTCTTGGTGCTTTTAAGCTGTTCGCAACCGAAAAGTGAGCAATCATTTTCGGAATACACATCTGGAAAACTGGTTGATCTAGTTAATCCACTTATGGGAACCGATTCTGAATTTAAGCTTTCAAACGGAAATACTTATCCAGCTATTGCGCGCCCCTGGGGTATGAATTTCTGGACCCCGCAAACTTCAAAAAATGGCGACGGATGGTGTTATGCATACGATGCTTACAAAATCCGAGGCTTCAAGCAAACGCATCAACCAAGCCCTTGGATAAACGACTATGCTGCTTTTTCTCTTATGCCGGTTACCGGTGATTTGAAATGGAAAGAGAATGAACGTGAATCATGGTTTTCGCACAAAGCCGAGGTAGCCAAACCTTTTTATTACAAAGTATACCTTGCTGATCACGACGTGACCACGGAATTTACACCAACGGAACGAGCTGTTTCATTCCGCTTTACCTTCCCTGAAAATGAATCTTCATACATCATTCTAGACGCCTACAAAGGTGGATCGATGGTGAAAGTTATTCCGGAAGAACGGAAAATTATTGGCTATTGCCAAAACAACCACGGAGGTGTACCAAGTAATTTCAAAAACTATTTCGTAGCTGTTTTTGATAAAGATTTCGAAGTGGTTAAAAGTTGGAAAGAAGAAGATCTGCTAAACACCGGTAATGCCGAAGGATTTCATGTAGGAGGTATTGTTGGTTTCAAAACAAGCAAAGGGGAGCAAGTGAACGTAAAAATCGCATCCTCTTTTATTTCTCAGGAACAAGCAGAGCTTAATCTCGAAAGAGAAATAGGAAACCGTTCATTCGAACAAATAAAAGATGAAGGCGAAGCGGTTTGGGAAAAAGAACTTTCAAAAATAAAAGTAGAAGGCGGAACAGAAGAACAACAGAAAACTTTTTACTCTACATTGTACAGAGTATTGCTTTTCCCCAGGAGCTTTTACGAGTATGATAAAGACAATAATATTGTTCATTACAGTCCATACAACGGAGAAGTGCTGACCGGCTATATGTACACCGACAACGGTTTCTGGGATACTTTCCGTGCAGTTTTCCCTTTCTTCACTTTGATGTATCCCGAGCTTAACTCACAAATAATGGAAGGTTTGGCAAACACCTATAAAGAAAGTGGGTGGTTGCCGGAATGGGCAAGCCCCGGCCACCGAGGATGTATGATTGGTTCAAACTCTGCATCGCTTATTGCAGATTCATACCTCAAAGGAATTCGTGGCTACGATATTGAAACGTTATATGAAGCTATCCTGAAAAATACCGAAAACTGGATGGAACAAATTACTTCGGTTGGTAGATACGGAGCGGATTACTATAATAAGCTTGGCTATATTCCATACAACGTTGGAATTAACGAAAATACAGCAAGAACTCTTGAATATGCATATGCAGATTACTGCATCTGGAAACTAGCACAGGAGCTAGGCCGTCCGCAAGAAGAAATTGACCTCTTCAAAAAACGTGCGCGGAACTACCGCAATGTTTTCGATCTTGAAAGCAAACTGATGCGCGGGAAAAACGAAGATGGAACATTTCAATCGCCTTTTAGTCCTTATAAATGGGGAGACGCATTTACTGAAGGAAACAGCTGGCACTACACCTGGAGTGTATTTCAAGATATCGAAGGTTTGAAAGAATTGATGGGTGGCAACGATAATTTTGTAGCGATGCTGGATTCAGTGTTTGTTGTTCCTCCTATTTTCGATGATTCGTACTATGGTGGTACCATCCACGAAATTCGCGAAATGCAGATTGCCGGTATGGGAAATTATGCACATGGCAACCAACCTATTCAACACATGATCTACTTATATAATTATTCATATCAACCGTGGAAAACACAATACCACGTGCGCGAAGTACTGAATAAGCTTTACAGTTCGCAGGCCGATGGCTATTGTGGCGACGAAGATAATGGACAAACTTCGGCCTGGTATGTTTTCAGCTCGATGGGTTTCTATCCGGTTTGCCCGGGTACCGACGAGTATGTTTTAGGTTCGCCATTATTCAATAAAATTACAATGCAGCTCGAAAACGGAAATACATTCGTTATCAACGCACCTAATAACACTGATGAAAACGTTTACGTTGAGGACGCAACGCTGAATGGAGAAGCATACAATAAGAACTACTTAAAACATGCTACTCTGCAAAATGGAGGCGAAATAACTTTTACTATGAGTAGCCAACCAAACAAAACTCGTGGTACAAGTTCAGAAAGCTATCCTTACTCGATGACAGATGAAGAAAAATAAAGTCGTATAAAAGAAATTAGTCCGAAAATAAATTCAACGGACAAATGAATTTAAAAGCGCAAATCAATTTTGGTTTGCGCTTTTATTTTACAGATTAATACAGAATATATAAACATATCCCTCCTATTCTCTGTTTTAAAAATCATCAACCAAAACTAAAAACAGATGAAAAATAATGTAGTTGGATGGTTTGAAATTCCTGTTGAAAATATGGAGAGAGCCATCACCTTTTACGAAAAAGTTCTCGATCTTAAAATGACTAGAAATCAAATGGAGCCACTTGATATGGCTTGGTTTCCCTGGATAGAAGATGGTTTGGGAACGCCTGGATCACTGGTCTTTCATGAAGAGTTTTACAAACCGTCAACAGATGGAGTGCTGATCTACCTTACAGCACATTCTGGTGATCTGGAAAACGAGCTTTCCCGTGTTGAAGGAGCCGGAGGAAAAGTCCTTCAACCTAAAACCAAAATTTCGGATGAATATGGATTTATGGCGCTCATCATAGACTCTGAAGGTAACCGTATTGCATTGCATTCAAGAAAATAATACCAGAATAGGTATACTTTCTAACTTCAAATTTAAAGAGATAAAACCAAAGATGTTGTTCCGCAAATTATTATTACTATTCCTTTTTACGCCAACATTTATCGCTAATTCACAAACCAATGCAAGTGATTTGCTTCTTGATGCATTACAAAGAAATCTGGCAAAACACGAGGCACTTGAGATGGAAAAAAACTCAGAAAAGCTACTCCGGGTTTCAGTTGAAATGCATAATACAGAAATGCAACTGGAAGCGACAAAATATATGGGAATTGCTCAACACCTTCAAGCGCGTTACGATTCGGCAGTTTATTGGTACAACAAAGGACTTGAGTTAAGTAAAGAACTTAACGATTCAACAAATTTGGCCAAATGCTACTTAAACATTGCTACTAGCTACAATAAAAAAGGGTTGTATGAACAAGCCGTTGAAAACGCTCTCCTTTCTTTAAAAATATTCGAAAAAAACGGGGATATAAATGGCCAGGCGCGGGTACAAAATATGATAGGTATTTTCTACTTTAACCGTAATAATTATGAAATGGCGCTTGAATATTTCAAAAAGTACCAGAAACTGGCAGTTGCGGCTAATGACTCGGGGGAAATAGTTTCTGCGCTAAACAACACTGCATCAGCACTACACCGGCTAAACCTACCTACAGAGGAGCGACAACTGCTGCTTAAATCAATAGCAATTCAGGAAGCACAGGGACAATACATTCGTATCGGTTCAGCATACGAAAATCTGGGCACGTTGTATCTCGATTCTGATAGTTTAAAACAAGCGACTATCTTTTTTGATAAAGCCCGTCAGATCTACCAGATTAACAAGAACATATATAATCTTGCACGTTCCAATCTACAGGTTGCACGTGTTAAAAAGAAACAAAAAAAGTATAACGAAGCAATCGCTGCCATACAGCAAACATTGAAATATTGTGATGAAGGTGGCTATCTTAAATTAAAAGAAGAAGCCTTTTACCAAATGGCTTTGGTTTATAAAGAACAGTCGGATTACAAAAATGCCTACAGTACTTTTGTTGATTACGTGGCGACAAAAGATTCAGTGCTAAACGAAGAGAATCAAAATTCGATTAATCAGTTAATGATTGAGTTTGAAACCGAGAAAAAAGAAAGGCAGATTGCCGAACAAGAACTCGAAATAACACAAAAAACACTGGAAAGTAAACATAAATCAACTGCTATTATATTTCTATCAGGCACACTGGTAATTTTACTCTTGGTGATTTTTATTGTTTACTCGCGCATACGAATAAAACAAGAACGCCGCCTGAACCAGGAACGTATGCAAATGCGACAGCTACAAATGAAAGTCGTACTCGAATCGCAGGAAAGCGAACGAAAACGTTTTGCACGCGATCTGCACGATGGCTTTGGACAGTTGATTACTGCCGTTAAAATGATGCTTACACAAATGCACACCTCAACAAATCAGCAAGAAAGAAGTGAGATTGCATTGAAATCAAACGAAGTACTGGACTCGATGCACTCGCAATTGCGCGAAATAGCACATAACTTAATGCCTGAGCAGTTAATGGAAGAAGGCCTTGAAGCGGCACTCCGCGACTATGCACGGCGCATTTCAAAAAATACCGACATCCAGATTGAAGTCAATACTTTTGGGCTTGATAAAACCTTAAACCAAGCGGTAGAAATCAACTTGTACCGAATTATTCAGGAATGGATAAACAACGTAATTAAATATTCGGGCGCCAAAAACCTGAGTCTTCAACTTACCGGTTTCGATAACGAAATAAATCTTTTGATTGAAGATAACGGTAAAGGCTTCAACAAAGAAAAGCTACTAAAAAGCAGTGGTTGGGGTTGGAAAAATATTCAGAGCCGCTTGGAAGCCATTAATGGCAAACTTGAAATCGATTCAAGGGAAGGATTTCCGGGCACATCATTCATCCTAGATTTTCCTGTTGCATGAGTATAAAGAAAATAAAAATAGTATTGGTTGACGACCATGCCATTGTAATAGATGGTTTGAAAAGCCTGCTCTCCAAATCAGAAAAAGCAGAAGTTGTGGCAACCGCTTCTACAGCAGAAGAAGGGCTGCGCCGATTAAAAGAAACTGCTGCCGAACTTGTAATTACCGATATAAACATGCCCGGAATGGACGGACTGGAGATGATACGAACCATTAGAAAAGAATTCCCGCCAACAAAAATTATCGTTTTAAGTTTGCACGACGAACCTCACTACATCCGCAATATCCTGAAAAACCGCATTCAGGGTTATATTCTGAAAAACGATACCAGTGCTGAACTTCTGACTGCGGTAGAACATGTACTTGAAGGCAAGATTTACCTAAGCAGCCGCATCAACCAAATTATGATGGAGCAACTGGATGAAGACACAACAGAGAAACTACTTACCGAACGCGAAATACAAATTATAAAACTCATTGCCCGGGAAAAAAGCAATAAGGAAATAGCAGCCGAACTTTTTATCAGCGAACGCACTGTTGAAACCCACCGGAAAAACATTTTCAGAAAGACAAATTCGAAAAATATCGTTGGATTAGTCCGTTTTGCCTACGCGAACAACATTATCGAATAAACTCCTCCCGTTTGATATTCAGAACATTACTAAACATCATACGTACTGGCACGTACTTTAAAGTACATTCTCAGTGGTATTTAGAAAAAGACAATATTATCTCATTTTTGTATTGAGAGCTTAGTATTAATACAATCTCAATTATGAAAAGTAATAACACTATGCCATAACAAATAGTAAGAACATAAAAACTACACAAAATGAGAACGATTTTAAATGTACTTTATGCCAACAACCATTTCTTTTTATTGCCCCGAAAAAAATTAAAATTAGCCTTGATGCTTATGATCAGCGCTAACTTGCTATTTTTTTCGCTGAATTCGAAAGCACAAGTATCTGAAGTAAAATTAAAAGACATAGCCCATTATGGTAAGTTCAAAAAGTTTGACAAGAAAATATACGTTTCCGAATTTACGGTAAACTACCAGGTTTTATACGAATCGAAAAAAACAAAGCAAGCTGGTACGTTTGGTGTTGGTGGGCATTATAAAAGTGCGTCGGAAGCAAAAGGAGCACTCGGGTTGAAAGATATTAGCACTGAGATGTTGCAAAAAATGACCGATGATTTGTATGTAAAATATATTAACAAACTGAAAGAAAACGGTTTTGAAATTATTACAGCAGATCAGGCAGCCAACGTAAGTGCCTTCCAAAACATGAAACAAAGTACGGGTGGAGAACCTTTTGTTGACTACCCGGGTACGATTTCATGTATCCCTAGTGGTTTCAGGTACTACCACAATACCGGGCTAAAAGAGAAAGTAGGAAAACTTATTGATAAAACGCCTTCAATCTCGAAAGACCTAAATGATGCAATAGTGGCCAAAGTTTGTCTGAATGTACAGTTTGCACAATCGGGGCAACAGCTGATAAAATACGGCGCCAGCGTAAAGATGAAAACCAATCTGGCTCTCGTACAAAACATGGTTACTTCGGCACTTGCAAAAGAAAAACTATTACGTACGAAAACAAACGATGTTCAATCGATAAGTAGTAACGTAAGCTTTATAGCTGGGAAAAAAATGGCCAGTCCCGAAGCCTCGTATGTTGGCACAATCAAAAATGATATTGCTATAAACGGAGTTATTAAAGATGAAAAAGTAAATGCCTTTGCATCTGGAAACACTATAGCCTCCGGTTATCAGAGAGTAGGCACAAACTACGCCATTCTTTTTTATGAAAAAGACATTGATAAAGATTTGAAGGAAGTAGAAGTGGACTTACCTAAATACGAACAATATGTTGGCGAAGCTCTCGATAAAGTACTAATGGGCCACACTGACCTATTTCTTGATAAACTTTAAGTACCAGCCTCCCGAACAAAAAAAGATATAGCCCAACATGCAATATGTTATCCCAGTTTTCCCCTCAACGTTATCTGGGAACGAATTGTACAATCGTTCTCAACAACCTGCAACAATGGCTCGTCAGAGCCTGAGCGGGTTGTTCTTTTTTATTAATTCTAACTATTGAGTAAATACTAAAAATTATAGATCAAATAGATCATTTCTGAACCAGAATCTCTTACTATTCTTTAGCTGGAAAAACAACAATTCTTATCTTCGCTAATCAACGATGCGTAAATCCAAAAACCAACTAAAGATGAGAAAAACACTCTTCCTGTTTGCTACTGTCCTATTGTTGATTGCAGGATGCTCACCTGAGCAATCGAACAAAAAGCCCAATATCATAATGATATTTATTGACGATATGGGTTGGGCCGACTTATCCTGTTTTGGGAACACTGATGCTCAAACTCCAAATATCGACAAGCTCGCTTCAGAAGGAATTCGCTTCGAGCAATTTTATGTAAACTCCCCCATCTGCTCTCCATCGCGTGTTGCACTATCAACAGGAACTTATCCACAACGCTGGAATATTACTTCCTATTTAGAATACAGAGACAGTAATAAAAAAAGAGGGATGGCCAACTGGCTCAACACTTCGGCACCAACGCTTGCCAGGAATCTGCATGAAGCCGGTTATACAACCGGGCATTTTGGGAAATGGCATATGGGCGGTCAGCGCGACGTAACAGATGCCCCTCCTATTACTGATTACGGTTTCGATAAGTCGTTAACGAACTTTGAAGGTATGGGACCAAAGTTACTTCCGCTTACTAAAGACGAAACAGGAAAAGTTGGACGTATTTGGGAAGGTGCAGAGAAATTAGGACAGCCTTATACCTGGATGCAGCGATCGGAAATCACAACAGGATTTATTGATTCAGCTATTAACTTTATTGATAGTGCAGAAAAAGAAAAACAACCATTTTATGTTAATATTTGGCCCGACGATGTGCATAGTCCATATTGGCCGCCTTATGAAGAATATGGACTGGCCAAAGAAGCAGGCAAAAGGGGCTTATACCTGGCTGTATTGGAAGCCATGGATAAACAGTTTGGTAAGTTATTCAACTACATACAAAGCAATGAAAAGTTACGCGACAATACGTTGATTCTTTTTTGCTCCGATAACGGACCGGAAAAAGGAGCAGGAAGAGCAGGTAACCTGAAAGGATATAAAACTCATTTGTACGAAGGAGGAATCCGTTCGTCATTAATTGTATGGGGACCGGGATTTTTAAGCTCCGAAGTAAAAGGAACGATAAACAAAGAATCTGTTTTCTCTGCGATTGACATCCGACCTTCTTTATTAAAATTCTCCAAAACAGATATACCCGAGAATTCGCTCTGCGACGGGGAGAATATGCTGGAAACGCTTCTTGGAGAATCGACTTCATCCCGCCAAGCTCCAATTTTTTACAGCCGCCCGCCCGATAGAAAAAACTATTATGGCTTTAATAATTTACCAGATCTTGCTGTTCGTGAAGGGAAATGGAAACTGTTGTGCGATTATGATGGACAACGACAGGAATTGTATGATTTAATTGCGGATCCTGGAGAAACAAATAATCTAGCATTGGAATATCCTGAAAAAGCAGACGCCTTAAAGCAAAAAGTAACAAGTTGGTACGATTCTATGCCAAAGCTGGACGTCAATAAATAGATAGCTGAAAATCAATATCGAATCAATATTTTTCATAACTTTCAGTTATGTTTAGCCTTTGATAATGGAGAAAAATTTTGAATATCGATTTGATAAGTCTCTTGGAATAGTATTTAAAACTTACCACGGCTCAATTTCTATTGAAGATATTATACACTCCTGGGAGTTTGCTTTTGAAAATAAACTGATCCCCAATAGCATTAAAGGTTTTATTCTCGATTACAGAAATGCAAATTTCAATCTAAAGGTTGGAGAACATGATGAAATAGCCATTTTCTACAAGAAACATCTCGACGTATTCGGAAACTTAAAAATTGCAGTATTAACTGAAAATCCTCGGGATATTGTTATCCCGATGTTAGTTGAAAACAAAGATGATGGTTATCAATCTAAGGCTTTTAGCACACTTCAGGCAGCTATTAACTGGGTGTTAATTTAAGATTTAATGTAATCCCCTCCTTCAATAATCTATTTGATATGCATGTTCCGATTAGAAGAATCCATTATAATTCGTTAAATCCTACCTTTATCAAGCATTGCCGGATACTATAATTCGGTTAATACATTTAGAGAAACCAGGTGCTCAATTACGCCCCATTCTTTTAAAAACCAATTATCCCGATCAATATAAAAAGAACTTATAGAGGAATTATTTATTGAAAATACGCGTGGACTATTCAGTTTTATATTGAAGGTTTTATACATCATCGTTTCAAGAACCAGCCCATGCGAAACAATTAAAACTTTTTTGTTTTCAAATTTTCGCGCAATTGCTTCTATTTCCGAAGTTACGCGATTGAAAAGTTGCTCGATGCTCTCACCACCAGAAAACTTAAATCCGGGCTCCCGCTCTTTATAACTCCTATATTCACGAGGAAATTTCTCCTTCATCTCTGCAAGAGTCATTCCTTCAACAATACCAAAAGAACGTTCCCGCATATTCTCGTTATATTCGAGAGGCAACTGGAGTAGTTTATTGATAATTCCTGCTGTTTCTGCCGCCCGTTCCAGATCACTGCTAATCAACACATCAAATTCTCGTTTAGCAAGTGATTTCGCCACCAGTCCGGCCTGTCTTATCCCATTTTCAGAAAGCTTGCTGTTTCGGTGTCCTTGTATGCGTTGCTGTGCATTCCAAATGGTTTCTCCATGTCGGATAATCGTGATTTCAGTAGCCATTTTCTATTCAATTTTGTGCGAAGATGAGCTATTTTTCACCTTAACAAAAAGAATAGATGTAAAAATATTATCAAATTTTTGTTATAAATAGAGAAAAGACTGTCTCTGTAATCATTAGGGGGAATACCGAAAAATTGTTTTATCCGGTGCTGAAATGGGTTTGAATTATTCTATTTTCAACACCAATACCTTTTTAGTATCTGATGTCACTTTAAAACGCTCATCAAGTCGAAGCCCCATAATCCATACGATTTTTTTACCGCTGCATAAGAGCCATACATTTTCTTTTTCATGAAGCGGAACTTTTCTATCGATCAAAAAGTCACTTACCTTTTTTATCCCGGTCATTCCTAGTGGTTGAAAATAATCGCCTTGTTTCCATTTTCGAATCAGCAAAGGAAATTGAATCATATCATAATCAATACATGCAACATTTGATCTTTTTATGATATCAAAATTTACAAAATCCGCCTTTTGAACAAGAATATCGAAGGGTTCAAATAACTCAACATCATCCTCTTCAATGTAGTAAATCTTTTCTTCGCTTTCCTTCAATTCGGAAATAAAAAGTTGGTCGCGATCTTTTACCAGTCGATGCGTTTTCGAAAAAAACTGCTTCCCTGATTCAGCTTCCAGACTATGAAAAACTTCGTCAACTACACTTGAATTAAAATTCAAAGGCGACAACACCTCCAACAACAATAACTGAGGAAATTGTGTGGTGCGGAGCTTTTCAATATCAATCTGAATTACACCATCGTTTTCGACGACAACTGTCTCTTTATCCTTTTTCAAGACCGAGATATAAACATTCTCAGCATCGCGGAGGTTATCGATACTTGCCAGCAGGTTTTTCTTAAATGCAGGATTTAATTCAGAAAACAGAGGTAGAATTTTGTGGCGTAAATAATTGCGCTGAAAAACCACCTCATTATTACTCGAATCTTCGCGATATTCTATATAATGTTTAGCTGCGTATGCTTCAATCTCCTGACGCCCGGCAAAAAGCAAAGGACGAATCAGGTTGCCTGACTTATCTTTTATCCCGGTAAGTCCTTTTATTCCTGTTTTTCGCGACAGATTCAAGAAGAAAGTTTCAATCAAATCATCCTGGTGATGTGCGGTGGCAATCAAATCGTAATCATACTTCAGTCTAATCTTATGAAAATAATTGTAGCGCAATTCCCGCGCCGCCATTTCAATTGAGATTCCGTTTAAGCGAGCATATTCGGTTGTATCAAAGGTTTTAAAAAAAGAAGGGATGCCGTGCATTTGCACTTGTTCCCTTACAAACTTTTCGTCGCCATCCGATTCTTCTCCGCGTAATTGAAAATTGCAATGTACTACGCCGTAATCGTAACCAGATTTCTCAAATAGATGCATAAGCACCATACTGTCGATTCCGCCGCTTACAGCCAGCAAAATTTTCTGTCCAGCTCGAATGAGTTTTTTTGCGTCAATATTTTGAATAAACTGCTCTTGCACAGCTAATTTTTAATTTTTCCAACCAATTGCGCGATGTTCAGAATAACCTCTACCGATTTTAACATCGATGGAATTGGTACAAACTCAAATGGTCCATGAAAATTATGGCCTCCGGCAAACACATTGGGGCAAGGTAACCCATCGTACGACAAACGTGCTCCGTCTGTTCCTCCGCGAATAGCTTTTACTTTAGGCTCAACTCCCGACTGCTGCATCGCTTCTTTTGCAATATCAATAATATGAATAACAGGCTCTATTTTCTGTAGCATATTGTAATACTGATCGCTCATATTCAGCACAACCAATTCACGATCGTACTTTTTATTAATAAATGCTACCACATCTTCCAATAACTTTTTCTTTGCCTCAAATTTTTCTGCGCTGTGATCCCGAATCAGGTATTGCAAATCTGCAGTTTCAACATTTCCGTTTAACGAAAGCAGGTGATAAAATCCTTCATATTTTTCGGTATGTTCAGGACGTTGCGTTGGAGGAAGCATTCCAATCAACTCATGTGCCACCAGTAATGCATTGATCATTTTATTTTTTGCAGCTCCCGGATGTACACTTCTGCCATTTATTTTGATTTTCGCACCAGCCGCATTAAAATTCTCGTATTCCAACTCGCCAATCTCTCCTCCGTCAAGTGTATAAGCAAAGTCGGCGCCAAAACCTTTAACATTGAAAAAATCGGTTCCCTTCCCTATTTCTTCGTCGGGAGTAAAAGCGATTCGAATTTTACCGTGCGGAAAATCAGCCTTCAACAATTGCTCTGCCGCAGTTACAATTTCGGCAACGCCGGCCTTATCATCGGCGCCAAGTAAAGTCGTACCATCAGCAGTTATAATATCCTGTCCTTTGTAGTTCAAAATTTCAGGAAATTCAGCGGGATCAATTGCCACGCCGTTTTTAAGTTGAACAGGAGAACCATCGTAACTACTTACAATTTGCGGATTTACGTTCTCGCCCGAAAAATCAGGGCTGGTATCAACATGAGAAATAAAACCAACCACAGGACAATCTTCAACACCATTTGTAGGAATAGTTGCAGTAACATAGCCATACTGATCCATTTCCACTTCCTGTAAACCAATTTCTTTTAACTCCTCTACCAGTTTTTTCATAAAAACAAGTTGCCGATCGGTACTCGGATACGTTGTGCTTTCCGGATCGGAGGTTGTATATTCTTTTGCGTATTTGATAAATCGTTCTACTACTTTTTCCATATCGCTAATTTCTTTCCTTGAATTTTGTAAGCATCAAATATACAAATTTAAAACACCAGCAGCTATTTTTTAACCTGACTGAAATCAGTGTTTACAGTACTTTTCTTTAAAAGATGTTCAAACACAACTCAAACTGCAACCATTATCAGTTACTTCAAATCGATTTAAAAAAATGCTAAAGAACTTAACTATAAAACATATGCAAAAATAGAACCATCAGAACCAAAGAACGTAACACTAAACATAATAATAACTAAAATCAATTAACCATGAAAAAGCTAATATTCATCTTTACATTAGGAGTTTGTCTCGTTGTTTATTCAGCTTGTAACACCAGCCCCCAGAAGAATACTGAGACGAATGCCATTGAAACAATAAGTGAAGAACTTCACCAAGCCCATTGCGATTTGCTTGCACAGGCAAATGAAGAGCTATCAAACATCAATCGAAAAGTCAGAAGTCTGAATGACAAGATTTCGGAAGGAGGCAAATTGTCTGACACACAAAATGCTATGCTTGACAAGTTTGAAGAAAAACAAGCTTCGATTAACAAACGAATGCATGAAATAAAAAACATCAAGCAAGAAGATTGGGAAAACTTTAAAACAACTTTTGAAAACGATATGAAAGATATTAATGCTACAATTGATAAAATACTTTCTGAATTTTAAGCAAAACCATTTTCAATAAATAAGCACTACAAAAATCCGACTTCGCAGAATTTCACGAAGTCGTGATACTATCAAGGTTCAGTCAAACGCAAACTGTCTGAATCAATTAAATATCGTCTGAATTAAAAGTAAAGCCCAAACGCTTTCCGGTTGTCATCTTCGAGTGGCTGATCTTTTCTTTCATCTGTTCAACCGTAGCTAACTTTACCTGGTCGTAATGAGGCAACAATAAATCAAATTCAATGCAAAACTGAATAGCTGTTTCAATAATCTGCCGCAGCACTCCGGGAGAAATTGTATCAACAGCAAAGTCTTTCACTACCTCATCTGTCTGATTTTTACCTTCTACAAAAAAATGATTGTCTTTATTAACAAAAATACGGGCTACCAAATAACCAATATCGCTGTTGCGATTGTATTTAAACGAGTCGGCCAAAAAGTTGTAAATATTAATGGTACCACAGTACGAATTCAACGGCTCCTCCTTCAGGTATTCGGTTTTCCAAACCGGATGCTTGTCGTCGAACTGAAAAACATTAGAGTGCATACTAAACAATAAAAGATCTCCACCTACCTTAAACTCGGCTTCAAAAGGCCCGCGGTCTTTATAAACAGGAAATGTAGGAACCTGCATCTTATCATGAATCGCTTTGGTATAATCTTTTTCAAGTTGCGCCAACACCTTTTTCAAGATTTTGAAGGCCTGCAAAGTATTGACATAAACCTTTTGTTTTACTGATGTTTTTATCACAAGCGCTTCCAGAAACGAAGCCCGAATTTCTTTATCATTCATCGTTTTAAGTTTGAACGATAAAAATAAGTAAAAGGCACAAAAAAAAGCAGCCCTGAAGCTGCCTTTTATATTTTTTCTTGTTGAAATTTTTTCCGATCGAAGCGTTTTTAGTAGGCCAATGCAAACAAAACTCTCCGTTTTGACGGATTACCGGAATAAACACATTTTCCTTCTTCCTCTTCATATTCAAGAGGCATACACCGAATAGTTGCTTTTGTCTCTTCTTTAATTCTATCTTCCGTTTCAGGACTACCATCCCAATGTGCAGAAATAAAACCACCTTTGTTTTTCAGTACATCTTTAAATTCTTCCCAGGTATCAACCTTTGTAGTATTTTCTGCTCTGAAATCATAAGCTTTTTGGAAAATATTATTCTGAATATCATCCAAAAGATTTTCCACATAATCTTCAATACCCTCAATATTTTCAGAAGATTTTTCAAGAGTGTCACGCCTTGCTACTTCAATTGTTCCGTTTTCCAAATCACGTGGTCCTAATGCTAAACGCACAGGTACTCCTTTCATCTCATATTCAGCAAATTTCCAGCCCGGTTTACGAGTATCACGGTCATCGTACTTCACAGAAATGCCTTTGGCTTTCAGTTTAGTAATAATCTCGTCTACTTTTTCGCTAATCTCTGACAATTGTTCCTCTTTTCGGTAAATAGGCACAATAACCACCTGAAAAGGTGCCAGTTTTGGGGGAAGCACCAATCCATTATCATCAGAGTGAGCCATAATTAAAGCCCCCATTAAACGCGTTGAAACACCCCACGAAGTAGCCCAAACGTAGTCTTCTTTTCCTTCTTTGGTAGCAAATTTCACATCAAACGCTTTGGCAAAATTTTGTCCTAAAAAGTGTGAAGTTCCCGACTGAAGTGCTTTCCCATCCTGCATTAAAGCCTCGATAGAATAAGTTTCCAATGCTCCGGCAAAACGCTCATTGGCAGATTTCAATCCTTTAATAACCGGCACGGCCATAAATCTTTCAGCAAAATCAGCATAAACGTTTATTATTTTCTCAGTCTCTTCGATTGCCTCTGCTTTAGTAGCATGAGCTGTATGTCCTTCCTGCCAAAGAAACTCGGCAGTACGTAAAAACAAGCGCGTACGCATTTCCCAACGTACAACATTTGCCCACTGGTTAATCAGAAGTGGCAAATCACGATACGACTGTATCCAGTTTTTATAAGTATTCCATATAATAGTTTCCGAAGTTGGCCTAACGATCAGTTCTTCTTCAAGCTTTGCATCAGGATCAACCACAACGCCACCATTTTCTTCGTCGTTCTTTAAACGGTAGTGGGTTACCACAGCACATTCTTTTGCAAAACCTTCAACGTGGTCTGCTTCTTTACTAAAAAAAGATTTCGGAATGAATAAAGGGAAGTAGGCATTAACATGTCCTGTATCTTTAAACATTTTATCGAGTTGTGCCTGCATTTTCTCCCAAATTGCATAGCCATAAGGTTTTATAACCATACAACCTCTCACTGCAGAGTTTTCAGCAAGATCAGCCTTAATCACCAGATCCTGATACCATTGCGAGTAATTCTCGCTTCGGGAAGTCAATTCTTTCGCCATAATCAAATCTTTGGTACAGATTTTGTTTTTATAATTTTGATTTTGAGCTTACAAAGAAAGTAATTATTATTGACATTAAATAAAGGAGGATTAGCAATGAAATCAAGATTAACATTATTGGGTATTTTGGGAATTTTCCTGGGAGCCTGCTCTACAGGAGGTTACGTTACCGGATCTTATTCGGACGATATCTATTTTACGCCAGGAGATGTTCCTCCTCCAATTTCAATACAAGAAGAAGAGGTAGCGACAAAAGCAACACCAAAGTCGGCAAATACACTAATTATTAGTGACATCGAAAAAAGTGATGATGGGACAAACACCATGAACAATTACATTTTTGATGGAACAGAAGAAGATGCTGATGTGCTGCGCTACAACATGGATCAAATGGAAATGCAGGATAGCGATACTTCGGTTTATTACAATGATGATGAAGTAAAATATGTAATCAATAACTATTACGAAGGTGAAGAATTAGATTACGCTTACCGCATTCGTCGTTTTCACCGTCCATCTTTCTACGACCCATTCTACTGGGATAGCTGGTCTTATTACGATCCATTCTATTACGATCCCTATTATTATTCTTCATGGTACGGGCCATCATGGTCATTTGCATGGAATTGGGGATACAGTTGGTACAGTCCATGGAACAGATGGGGATATAGCCCTTATTATAGCTGGGGATGGAACAGTCCTTCATATTATGGTGGATACTACAACCACTACTGGGGAGGAAATTATTACAATAACAACTGGGCTTACCGGGATAGAGACAACTATCGTTATGGAAGAAGAACCGCAACAGGTACTGCAGGAGGTAGTGGTGTTTCAAGAAGTGTAAGCGGACGTAATAGTTCAACTGCAATTTCTAGTAGACGTACTGCAAACAAAAGTGGCACTATTGACGGCAGACGTACAACAGGTACAACCAGAAGTGGATCAACAAGAGTTGCTGATAAATCTACAAAAACGGATTCAAGAGTTTTAACTGAAAGAAGAAGATCCACTGAACAAACGAGAACTGCTACCAATTCACGTACACAAAGTTATACCAGACCAAATACAAGTACACAAAACAGAGCGTATACAAGGCCGGCTAGTTCGTCTAGTACAAGAAACAGTTATACAAGACCTCGCGTTGTAAATAACTCCTCTACCCGATCAAGTTCTGGTTATTCAACAACAAAATCTTCATCGTCTTATAATCGTGCTTATCGTTCGAGTTCAACATACAACCGAAGCTCAAGCAGCGGAAGTTCATCACGTTCTTACAGAGCTCCTTCGAGTACATCAAGATCGTCTTCAGGAAGCAGCTACAGCAGCTCACCATCCAGGAGTTCAAGTAGTTCATATTCCAGAAGTAGCTCAGGTAGCTCAAGAAGTTCCAGCGGATCTTATTCAAGAAGTAGTAGCTCCAGTAGTTCAAGAAGTTCTGGCAGTTCAGGTTCTTCAAGAAGTTCCAGTGGAAGTAGCAGATCAGGAAGAAGATAATTACAACACTGCTTTTATTAAAATATCTATTAACAAAAAGCTAATGCCATGAAACGATACTATGTTTTAATTGCGTTAATGATCGTATTGCCTCAATTTATGATGGCACAGAATTTTGCAGACGCTTACAGAATGTCACATAACCAAATCCAGGGAACAGCTCGTTCTGCTGGAATGGGAAATGCAATGGGAGCGCTTGGAGGCGATTTTACATCGCTTTCTATAAACCCGGCTGGTAGCGCAATTTATCAAACCGGAGAATTTGTTATAACTCCAAGTTATTACATCAATCAAACAGACCAGACAATAGGTGGCAGAACCTTTTCCGACAATGATCATTCTTTTGCATTGAACAATATGGGAGCTATCGGGGTATTTAAAACTCCTCGTTCAGAATCAGGGATTATAAGTGTAAATTACGGAATTGGGTACAACCGCCTTGCAAATTTTAACAGCAATTCATTTGCTGACAATTATGATTCAGGACGATCATATCTGGACAACATTGCTGATTATGCAAACAGTCAGTATGATATTGATCCGATAACCAAAGGTTATCTTGGAAATGTTATTGGTGATATACCCTATCGCAACTGGCCAACAAAGTTAGCTTGGGAAAATTACCTGATAGATCAGGCAACAGATAATGGAGGAAACGTTATTGACGGACTTTATAGACCTTTCTTAGGTGATAATGTACCAGTTGATCAACAGCGAACTTATTCTACAGATGGAAGAATTGATGAGTATGTGTTTAATGTTAGTTTGAATTTTAATCATAACTTCTACATTGGTGCCACTTTAGGATTCCATGATATCACTTATAAAAAGAACGTACTTTACGAAGAATTCTTTGGTAGCGGTGGAGATATGGCATTCTGGGATGATTATTACATGGACGGAAGTGGGTTCAATGTAAAACTAGGAGCCATCTTCAAACCTACTCAAAACGTTCGTATAGGCTTAGCATTCCACTCTCCTACATTTTATGATATTGAAGAAGAATCAATTCTGGAAATGCAATCAACAAAACAAGAGAATGGTAGTGTAGATCCTGGGCATAATTATTATAATTACAACTTTAATACACCGTTAAAGGTTGTTGCCAGTGGTGCAGCAGTTTTTGGTAAGCGGGGTTTAATAAGTGCTGATGTAGAATATATGAATTATGCATCAATGCGCTTCAGGAAAGGTGGAAACGGAAGTGATAATTTTAACGACCTTAATTCGGTTATGGGAGATAATTTTAACAGTGTAGTTAATATTAGACTTGGTGCGGAATACAGACTCACCAACCAGTTTACTCTACGTGCCGGTTACGAGAGGTACGGAAACCCATTTGAAGACACCCTTGACCAACAAAATGCGTTAACTGACAATATATCTGTTTTCTCGGGAGGATTTGGCTATACTGTAAATGCATTTTCGATTAACCTTGCCTATACAAATTCAGGTATAAACTCATCACAAGGGAATCCACAACCAAACTATACGCAACTACCAAGTGAACAAACTAACCACAATATCTTAATGACATTGGGATTTAGGTTTTAGAAAAAATAACAATAAATAAAATAGCCATCTGCCGCTTGACAGATGGCTATTTTATTTTAGCATGTACAATGTGCTAAAATTCATCCAGCTTATAAATTCGTTCCATCAATTGCCATTTTTCATCGGCAGAAGCACCAGCACTTGTATTTTGAAACTGCGAGACATAGGCTTCCCACTCCGACTGACGTGGTTTGTTTGCCAATTCCAGCATTGCTTTATCATGATCAAAATCGGGCTCAGTGTCCATAATCATAAATAACTGGTTTCCAAGCAAATAAATTTCCATATCAATAATTCCAACCTCACGCATGCCTCTTGTTATTTCGGGCCATACGGCACCGGGAGCATGCACTTCCTTATATTTTTCAATTAAGAAAGAATCATCTTTCAATTTTAACGCCTTGCAGTACCTTTTGTATTTCATTTTCAGCAAGATTAAAGTAAGTGCTCTTTATAAGCTTTATAAGTACGCCAACCATAGATTGTTATTACCACAAAGCAAACGAATGGTACAATGAAGGAAAAATTTACCTCCGAAATAAATCCAAACAATTGAATATCGTTATAACCAGAGCCTCCGGCATCAATAATTTTTGCCTGTATAAGCGGCATTAAGGCACCTCCAACAATTGCCATCACCAAACCAGCTGCCCCTAATGTAGCGTCATCGCCAATATCGTCAAGTGCAATTCCATAAATCGTTGGGAACATTAACGACATAAATGCCGAAGTAGCTACCAGAAAATAAATTCCGGCCATTCCCTGAATTAAAATCACACCGGATATGGTGAGCGTTCCACCAATAGCAAAAAGCATAAGCATAAACCGGGGGTTCAAATATTTCATAAGTAATGTGCTTATAAGTCGGCTTGATAAAAATATAGCCATAGCAACAATATTAAAATGCTGTGCCACAGATTTCTCCAGCCCAAGATTTTCGCCGTACTGAATAATAAATGTCCAACACATTATTTGCGCCCCGACATAAAATACCTGGGCAATCACACCTTCTCTGTATATTTTATTTTTTACTAAGCGTTTAAACGAATGCCAGGCGTGTACTTCATGATCAGCACTTTCTCGCTTTGGCATTTTAGCTAACGCGATAACAACCAACATTACGATTACTACAAAACCCAAAACAACATATGGATCGCGTATAGTTGCCAAATCATGCGTACGAATAGCAGCTTTTTCAGCAACACTTAAGGTTTCGTAAGCCATATTTCCGGTGGCATTATCTGACTCCAGAGCCGGAAGAATAATCTGTGAGGCAACTGTCATTCCTAGCAAAGATCCCATTGGATTAAACGACTGTGCCAAATTTAAACGACGCGTTGCAGTTTCCGGCGATCCCATGGAAAGGATATAAGGATTTGCAGTTGTTTCTAAAAAAGCCAAGCCAAAAGTAAGGATGTAAAGGGATACCAAAAAGAAACCAAAGATTTCGTATTGCGCTGCAGGAAAAAATAACAATGCACCTACCGCATAAAGAGCCAAACCTATTATTATTCCCGTTTTATATGAATACCGTTTAATAATTAAAGCTGCGGGAATAGCCATTGTTGCATAGCCACCGTAAAAAGCAAATTGAACCAATGAAGCTTTAGCATTTGATATTTCCATTACCGTTTTAAAAGCAGCAACCATTGGGTTTGTAATATCGTTTGCAAACCCCCAAAGTGCAAACAAACTGGTAATTAAAATAAAAGGTAGAAGAATCTTTCGATCTACTACAATCTTTTTCGGATCGTTCATAGTTTTATTAGTTTAAGTTCTATTTAGGCCGAATTTGAAAAAAATATGAACAACAAGTAACCTGCCCTATCCTGTACTGTCCTGATTTTATCTATTACAGATATTGATCCTTATTATCAGATTTGAGTTTCTCTACAATTTTCTTTACGTCTTCGGCTTTATCTCTTTTGCAAACCAAGGTAGTATTGCCATCCTGAACCACGATAACATCTTCCAAACCAACTACGGCAACCAGGTTTTTATCGGAGTATACATACGAATTTTTGGTATCAACCAATAGTGTTTCTCCTGATCCTGCATTTCCATTTTCGTCTTTCTTATCGGTTAAATAAACTGATTCCCAACTTCCAAGGTCATTCCAATCAAAATTTCCTTCAACCAGAAAGATATTATCAGCATGCTCCATAATCCCGTAATCAACAGAAATTCCCTTCACCGCCCGATAAATCGTATCAAGTGTTTCTTCGTATGTAGGATTTCCAAAATCGGTCTGGATTTTACGCAAATCAGCATAAAGTTCTGGCGCAAACTTCTCAACTGCTTCGAGAAAAACCGACACTTTAAATACAAACAATCCGCTGTTCCAGTAAAAACCACCTTGCTTTAAATATTCCGAAGCCGTTTTCTCGTCTGGCTTTTCAACAAAACGCTCAACCTTAAACTGTGCTATTTTTTCATTCCCGGTTATATCCTCTTTTGTTTTTACATACCCATATCCGGTAGCCGGATAGCTCGGAGTAATACCAATTGTGACAATGCCATCCCGTTTGTCGGCTATTTTAACAGCTGCCAACACCGTATCCTCAAACAATTGGTTGTTCGTTATTAAATGATCCGAAGGGGAAACAACCATAATTCCGTCAGGATTCTCTCGCTCGGCATACATTGCTGCCAAACCTATACATGGCAATGTATTTCTTCCAACAGGTTCGTAGATCAAATTCTGCTTCGGAAGCATTGGAGTTTGTTCTTCCAAAACCTTAGCCTGAGTAGCACTCGAAACGATGTAGATATTTTCTTTCTCAGTAAAAGTGGCAAATCGTTTAATTGTATCTTGCAACAACGAACTTTCTCCAAAAATATTAAGATACTGCTTCGGTTTCTGCGTTTTACTTCGCGGCCAAAAACGGGTTCCCGATCCTCCCGCCATAATAAGGGTATAGATATTCTGCATTTACTATTTTTTTATGTGATAGGATTTAAAAATAAAGTTTATTCTCGGAAAAACACAATAATATTATCGCTTAAGGTTCGAAAGGTTTTGTTTTCATCTTGATTCGCATGTCTTGGAAATTTGATTAGCATAAAAAACCGATTTTCCGTAAATTACATATCAATCCATTAAATCATGATTTGATTATTAAAACAATTATTTATGCAAGAACTTATTTCCACAAAAAGACTGGCGCAAAAATTATTGGTTGTAAGCATTTTCATCGGGCTGTTTGGATGCGCAAGTATCTCACAGTTTGACCAATATGCCTACGTGCAAACCACTTCTTTAAAAGTTGATGCACTTCAGGTTATGGATATGGCCGTTGATGAGTTTAACAACCACCATGATGAAGTTCTGAAACTAAAAGCAAATCTCCAAAAAATCTATGAATACGAGAAAAACCGCCCGAATAACGAAATAACATTAAAAATGTGGGAAAAACTGCTTGACAAAGATGGCCATCTTATCGGTGGTTTTCTGATAAAATGGGAAGAACAGGGAACTCAAAGCGAAATATTTATCCGCGAAGCAAAGAAAATCATTGGACCTGCTTTTGATCAGATTGCTCAATTGGAAAGTAAGAAAATAAAACCTTCTGAATTATAAAGTTGAAGATTATGGCATCAATCGATATTGAAAAACTGCTGAAAGAATTAAAAAACGAAAGTGCTACTTTGGCAAAAAGTGTTTTTAAGGAATTCAAAGATGAAGCAGAGACTGACGCAAAAAACCTGATTGCGACATTGGAAGTGGATCTAAAAAACTGGACTTTACAACTTTCAAATGGGCAGTTAACAAAAGATGATTTTGAGTGGCTGGTAATGGCAAAAAAAGAGTTGATTGAAATGGTAGGATTAAAACACGCCGGCATCTCGCTAATTAAACTGGATGAATTGAAAGCGAAACTTCTGAATTTGGTAATAACCAAAGTATTTGGTCTTTTATAAAAAAACATCCATCCGACAATCCGGACAGATGTTTTATCTACTCTTCAATGGAACTGTGTCTATTAAATGGAATGTAACCACTGATTACTTACCCATCCTTCAATATCTGCTTTTACATACGACCAGCCTCCCTGCTGTTTTGTTATCTTCACCTTAGTACCTTTAGGTAATGGATTTGATACCAATGAGGCATTTACTCCCGGAGTTGATCGAATGTTCAGGTTATCTGCAATAACAACTGCTACATCGTCAAGCAAATCTTCCGGTTCTTCCGGCAAATCTTCATTCCTGCCAAAAAGAACTTTACTTCGCAACGATTCCATAGGAAATGCCGGACCGGGATCTCGCTTTCGACTTGGAGCAATATCATCGTGTCCTACAATCTCACTTATATTATAAACTTCCTTAAGCGCAAGACATATTTCTTCTACCAATTCTATTTGCTGTGAAGTGTAAGCCTCCCATCCTCTTTCATTTAAATCGAGTTTGTGTGTTGCCAGAACAACGTTCTTATTATCAACTAATTTACTGAAGTGAGTCATATATCCATCGGGAGTTTGGGTTAGTGGCCCAGCGTTATCAATCTCAATACCAATACTGTATTGATTTAGTCCGCTACGCCCTTTCCACGAACTACGCCCGGCATGCCAGGTTCTTACATCAAATGGCGCCAATTGTATTATTTCTCCCGCTTTTCCAACAACCAAGTGAGCCGATGCTTTTGCATTTGGATTTTGTAACCAACTTGCTGAGGACTTCAAAGAACTTCCTGCAGTATAGTGAATTACAATTGTATCCGGCAAACCGGATTTAAACGGTCCCGACACATTTGGCGTTTCCTGAAACGAAATTTTCAGCTTTTCGTTTGTATCTACAAGTTTGTGGTTTTCAATCTTAATCATCCTTCTGCTTTATTTACGTTGGTTGGTACTTTTGTTGCTCCAGAACCTGTCATAAAATTAGTAAGCTTATTCGTAATCCCCATTTTCTCGGCCGATCGTCCAACCCCGTATACGCCAACGACTGTCCCCCATGCCCACCAAGATTCTGCGGGAAGTTTTATACCTGGCATCTCATTGGCTCCCGAGATATATGCAATTACCGGAACAATCACATAAACCAGAAAAATAAATGCGAGGCCCGAATATACAATAGTTGGTCGCGCCCGTTTGGTATACGAGTCTCCCTGGGCAAGTTCAGCTTTTATTATTTCCTGCCGGGCATCCAGTTCTTTGTGGTAAATTTCCTCCAGCTCTCCTTCCAGTTTCATCATACGACTTTGGATTTCGAGCTTGAATTCCTGTTTTTCTTCCTTACTCAATGTAAACCGATCAACAACATCACCAACGCTGGTAACAACATCGGTAATTCCTTTTCCAAAAAGCTTTTTAAATAATTCCATATTTTTAAGTTTTGTAATTAGTAGTTCATATCATCAAGCCTAAACTCGAAGCTTTATTCGAAAAAGTAACCACCTGTACATGAAATAATGAAATCTTTTTTTGGAAAATACCGCGAAGAAAAAGCATGTTTCCGAATTGGTACTACCAGATTTACCTGCACATCAAAGCAATCTCGAAAGAAATTGACCTAACTAATTAAGCACATCAAATGGTTATCTATTTTCGAAAGACTTCTGTATGCTCTGGTTGAATCACGGAAACACAAGTTACAGAACTATATACAGAAATACAAATTGTTTCAATAACTGGACAATGAAGTGTTTTGGGAAAAAAGAAAAGAAATTACCAGATTATTGAATCTGTAAGAATCAAACTTTGAAGCCTATTTATCATACTCTTTTATCTCAACCTCGCCACGCGCAGCCAAAAGCCCGTTTTTTGCAAGGGCTTCCAGTTCGTCTTCTCCAGGGTAAACAAAAACAGAAGCAATAAAGTCAGTTTTTTTACTGATGTACTTAACAAGACTTTCGTTATATGCGAGGCCGCCCGTTAACAATATTCCATCCACATTGCCATTCAATACCACAGCCATTTCTCCAATCATTTTTGCAACCTGGTAAAATAAAGCTTCCTGAACTTCAGCTGCCCTTTTATCCCCTGCAGCAACGCGCTTTTCAATTTCAAGTGCATCGTTGGTTCCAAGGTAAGCCACAAAACCACCTTCACCAACAACCATTCTTCTGATCTGATCTCTGTTGTATTTACCACTTAAACAAACATCAATCAGCTGTCCGGCTGGCAATGTTCCCGATCGTTCCGGGCTAAAGCATCCTTCTCCGTCGAGGGCATTATTCACGTCAACCACTCGCCCCTTTCGGTGAGCACCAACAGAAATTCCACCTCCGAGATGTGCGATAATCAGGTTCATCTCGTTATAATGCTTGCCCGTTTTCAGCGCATGCACGCGGGCTGTTGCTTTTTGATTGAGCGCATGAAAAATTGAGCGACGTTCGAATTTCGGATGACCGGCATAGCGAGCTACATTGTCAAGCTCATCAGTTACAACAGGGTCGGCCATAAAAGCTTGCGCTCCCGGTATTTGTAAAGCAATGTAATCGGCCAAAATTGGCCCCAGGTTACTGGCATGAAAACCAAGTACACCCTCCCGAAGATGCTGAATCATTCGATTGTTAACCCGATACACCCCCGATTCTAAAGGATAAGTTAAACCACCCCGACCAATAATGTATTTTATCGAATCAACTTCAATTCCTTCTTCCTGTAACGCTTCAATTATAATTCCTTTTCGAAGATCAAACTGATCGATTACGTTTTTGTAGCGGAGTAGTTGTTCAAGCGGATGACGGATTGTTTTTCGAAATACACATTCGTCTTCAAAATAAACCGCAAACTTGGTTGATGTTGATCCCGGATTTATGGCAAGTACTCTGTGCATATCAACTTAATAACGAAGCAAGAGCGATTGAGTTTAATTTTGTCTTTTCGCTGTCACCACGAGACGATACTACGGCAGGAACTTTTGCCCCGGCAATTATCCCGGCCATTTCGGCTTTACATAGTTTCGAATTGGTTTTATAGAAAACATTGGCAGCATCGATATTTGGGAACAATAAACAATCGGCATCTCCTGCTACTTTCGATTTAAAGCCTTTCAATTCTGCAGCATCACTGTTTATTGCAACATCCAGCGCCATCGGGCCGTCAACAATTCCGCCTTCAATCTGTCCGTGTTCCGACATTTTGGCAATTGTAGCTCCGTCCATACAAGAGGGTATGGAAATTATAATTTGTTCTGTTGGCGCTATTACGGCTACCTTCGGTTGATCAATTCCTAATCCACGAGCTGCATTTATCAGGTATTGGGTCATCAAAATCTTTTGCTTCAAATCAGGGTAAGGAATTACAGCAGCATCACTAAATACCAACAACTTATGATAGTTTGAATTGTGCATTACAGAAATATGACTTAAAGTAGCCCCCGAAGGCAAAAGGCTATATTCTTTTTTTAACAGCACTTTCATAAACTTGTCGGTTGAAACCATGCCTTTCATTATCAAATCAGCATCGCCATCATGTACTATTTTTACTGCTGTATCCGTAGCTCCTCTCGAAGTTTCTTCATGAAGAATCTCATATTTCCCTGCATCAATATGAAGTGATTTAAGTTTCTCCTCAATGCGTTTTTGATCTCCTGTTAAAATAGGTTTTACAAATCCCAATTCAACAGCCACATCAAGTGCTTCGAGTGTATTTACATCTACACCGTTTACCACAACCAATCTTTTTGTCGGCTGTTTTTTGGCCGCGTCAAGCAATTCCTTAAAACTATTCATATTTAAAACTAATTTTTAACGAAAATACACTAATCCACTCTTTAATCAGATAACAATTCTCAGGTTGTTTTTATGTTGTAAACCATCAACTTATATTTCATTTTAATAATCAGAAACAAGAACAAATCGTAGACTGCGACTTCGTAATCATTCACGACCATTAAATTCCAAATTGGTATTTTTCTGATAAAAAGTTTTCGATTACGGTTTTGTTAGTTGAATTATAAAACATCTGTACAATAAACGAAGACATATTTTCCCGGGTTCTTAAATTACAAAAAATCAACCTATTCTTCAACTTCAGCTTAATGTTGTACAACCAGAAACAAAAACACAAGCATGCTGTTATACAATATGTTTCAATCTTTTCTGATAAACAATAAATGTAGTAAATTGATACATGTTAAGTTGTAATATAAAAATCATCAACTTGATTTTAATCTTCTCTTCATACGGTTTTATAGACTTATTCTGCAACTTTACTGTAGAACAAGCCACCTGCAAAACCAATTACGTAAGGAAATTTATTAGTTCGAAGCGATCTAACGGAGTTTTCTGATGCCTTGAACATTTCATCTCCTGACTTAAAATTCTATCTAACGTTAATAAACTAAAAATTACTGCTATGGTAAATAAAATCACAAGTTTGGCCGAGTACTTTCAGAAATACAAGGAAAGTGTGGCTACACCCGATGTATTTTGGGGTAAAATTGCCGAAAGCCATTACTGGCAAAAAAAGTGGGACAATGTGCTTCAATATAAATTTAAAGGTGAAGACGCTCCCGACGTTAATTGGTTTGAAAACGGAAAACTGAACATAACTGAAAATATCTTTGAGCGAAATATGTTTATGCGGAAAGACCAGGTCGCGATTATTTGGGAGCCCAACGATCCGAATGAAAAAGAAATTTATTTAACCTACGGCGAACTTTTTGAGAAAGTAAAACAGTTTGCCAACGGCTTGAAAAAATTAGGGATACAGAAAGGTGACCGTGTAGCACTTTATCTACCAATGGTTCCGGAGCTAGCTATTGCAATGCTGGCATGTGCCCGCATCGGGGCAATTCATTCTATTGTATTTGCAGGCTTTTCTGCCACAGCCCTGGCCGATCGTGTAAACGATGCCGAAGCCAAAATTGTAATTACATCTGACGGAGGGTTCAGAGGAACCAAAACAATCGCATTGAAAAGCATTGTTGACGAAGCTTTAGAAACATGCCCTACGATAGAATCATCTGTTGTTTTGAAAAGAACCGGCGAAGATATACAATGGAAAAATGGACGAGACATTTGGTGGCACGAATTGATTGACGGCATTTCAACTGAAAACAAAGCTGAAACCATGGATGCTGAAGATGTGCTTTTTATCCTTTACACTTCGGGTTCTACCGGAAAACCCAAAGGTGTTGTACATACTACAGGTGGTTACATGGTTTATACTGAATATACTTTCAAAAATGTATTTCAATACAGCGATGGAGATATTTACTGGTGTACTGCCGACATCGGTTGGGTTACCGGTCACTCCTACATTGTTTACGGACCGTTGTTAGCAGGTGCAACATCAATAATGTTCGAAGGTGTACCAACCTGGCCCGACGCAGGACGTTTCTGGGACGTTGTAGATAAATACAAAGTCAACCAGTTTTATACAGCACCAACTGCAATCCGCGCATTGGTTGCGCAAGGTGATGAATGGGTTACCAAACACGACCTGAGTTCGCTAAAAGTACTTGGAACTGTTGGAGAACCAATTAATGAAGAAGCCTGGCGCTGGTACCACGACCTGGTTGGAAAAGGTAAATGTCCGATTGTTGATACCTGGTGGCAAACCGAAACCGGTGGAATTATGATTTCGCCACTCGCCGGAATTACACCAACAAAACCATCACTGGCAACATTGCCACTTCCCGGCATTCAGCCTGTTTTGCTCGACCATGAAGGGAATGAGTTAAAAGGCAACAGCGTGGAAGGTATTTTGTGCATTAAACACCCATGGCCGGGAATGTTGCGAACTACATGGGGTGACCATCAACGTTGCTATCAAACTTATTTTGCATCATTTCCGGGCTATTATCTTACGGGCGATGGCGCCAAACGCGACGAAGAAGGATACTACCGAATTATTGGCCGGATTGATGATGTAATTAATGTGTCAGGACACCGAATTGGAACAGCTGAAGTAGAAGATGCAATAAACCAACATCACAAAGTAGTAGAATCCGCAGTGGTTGGCTATCCGCATGATATTAAAGGTTCAGGAATTTACGCCTACGTTATTTGCGAAGATCTTACTGATGAGGAAATGATGAACATTGAAAATGAGATTAAGGCTACGGTAAACAAATTTATTGGTCCGATTGCCAAACCCGACAAAATTCAAATTGTGAACGGGCTACCGAAAACACGATCCGGAAAAATTATGCGGCGTATACTCCGAAAAATTGGAGAGGGAGATGCTACCAACCTTGGCGATACCTCAACATTGCTCGATCCGGGTGTTGTTGATGAAATTATCGACGGCGCAAAAGTAGAAGTTAAACGATAGGCATATAACACAAAGACATCTTCATTTCGAGGATGTCTTTTTTTTCATCTAAAAAACCAAATCATGAACAACCAAAAATCTTTCAATCGGGGATTTGTGGTCCTGGGTGCCATACTTATCCAATTGGCTTTAGGAGCCATTTACGCATGGTCTGTATTTACCCCCTCTTTGAAAATATCGGGCTGGTCGAGTGAAAATACACAGTGGGTATTCGCAACCGGTCTCGCTTCTTTTGCTCTATTTATGGTTTTTGCCGGTAAAAAGCTCAATTCGTGGGGACCAAGAACTTTGGCCTGGCTCGGGGGGATAATTCTCGGACTCAGTTATTTACTCGCAGGACTTTTCGGAGGAACAAATTTCACCGTACTGCTGATTCTTATCGGCTTAATTGGCGGAATGGGAATTGGCTTTGCTTATGTAGTCCCAATCGCTGTTGGGATGCGTTGGTTTCCCGACAAAAAAGGAATGATAACGGGACTTGCTGTTGCAGGTTTTGGGTTTGGCGCAATGCTATGGGTAAAGCTCGCCGGCTCGTGGGGGCACCTCATCGAAAACGTTGGCTTGTCGACCACTTTTACCATTTACGGAATTGCTTTTGCGACCATGGTAATTTTAGGTGGGCTGTGGATGAAATTTCCACCCTCGGGATGGAAGCCGGAAGGTTTTGAAACAAATAATACTGTTACCGGTAAAAGAACAGCTGCAGGTGCCGACTTTACTAGTAACGAAATGCTTGGAAAAGCTCAGTTTTACCTTATTTTTCTAACCTTCGTTTTTAGTGCAGGCGCAGGATTAATGTCTATCGGGTTAATGAAGTTGTATCCTATGCAAGCGTTTATGGAATCGGGGATCAGCGAAACAGCTGCAAGTGCAATTTCGGGTACAGCAATGGCAGTATTTTTTAGTCTTGCCAATGGTTTGGGAAGAATTATCTGGGGACTGTTGAGCGACAAGCTAGGCCGCAAACTCTCCATTGTTATTATGACAGCCGTACAAGGCATAACAGTAATACTCTTCACATTTATGGCCGGAAACGAGATATTGCTTTACCTTGGGGCAACATTAATTGGATTCAACTTTGGTGGAAACTTTGCTCTTTTCCCAACTATCACTGCCGACACTTTTGGTGCTAAAAATGTAGGGAAAAACTATCCTTTTGTATTTCTTGCTTATGGTGTTGGAGGAATACTCGGACCCATTTTAGGCGGAAAAATGGGCGACCTCAATAATTTTGCACTTGCTTTTACAATTTCGGGAGCATGTGTTCTTATTGGTACACTGTTGATTTTGTTTGTGAAAAAACCAAAGTTGTAGACTATAAATATCAGTGAAGAGGCTGTCTAAAAAGCAAGAACAAAAAGAATGAAAATTACATCTTGAAACTAATGGAACACAGGCAACGCAGATTTAACTGATTCTCGCCGATTTTATCCGTGATTATCTGCAAAATCGGTGTCATCAGTGTTCTATTTTATAAACAAGCTTTCAATTTGTAAGCAAAGAATATTTTCATTTAGCTTTTTGGACACCCTCTTTTTTGAATATAGCTTACATGTGTTCTAAAACACCTTGATTATCAATTGTTCTTAAACATGAATTTGTCAGCACAAACGTATCAGCGAAACAATATACAACTAGCTATCAATAGCTTACACATCAAACACATACAAACTGGGAATATTTACATATTTTCTAAGCTGGTTTTTTTTGATGAAATTTATAAGGCAAATCAATCTGCGCCCAAGTTCTACTGAAACATCATATAAATCGATTCAACCTAAATAATTGAGACATGGCTATCAAAAAGTTAGACTCCATTTTTAAACCTAAAAGAATTGCATTAATTGGCGTATCCAATAATCCGGAAAGTGTTGGAGGAATCACGCTTCGTAACCTCGTGGGAGGTGGGTTCAATGGCGTAGTTTACCCGGTAAATCCAAAACGCGAAGCAGTGTTTGGCATCCCCTGTTATCCAGACGTAAAAAGCCTGCCTAAAACTCCCGATCTGGCTGTGATAATGACAGCCGCTAAATGGGTGCCGCAACTGGTAAAAGAATGTGGCGAAGCCGGAATCCATGGTATCATTATCATGTCGGCCGGTTTTAAAGAATCTGGTGAAGAAGGTAAAAAACTGGAAGCACAGGTAAAAGCTGAAAAAGCAAAATTCCCCGATATGCGGATAATCGGGCCAAACTGTTTAGGTATCCTTGTTCCCGGACTGAGTATGAATGTCAGCTTTGCCGATGGTATGCCAAAGAAAGGCCATGTGGCATTTATCTCGCAATCAGGTGCGCTTTGTACTTCGGTTCTTGATTGGGCCTACGAATCAAATATCGGATTCTCCTATTTTGTATCCATCGGAAACTCAATGGATGTAAGTTTTGGCGATCTGATTGATTATTTTGGCCAGGATCCAAATACAAAATCCATCGTTCTTTATGTTGAATCGATTGTAAATGCCAGGACATTTATGTCGGCTGCAAGAGCTTTCTCGCGTGAGAAACCGATTATCGTATATAAATCGGGGCGTTTCCCGGAATCGGCTGCAGCAGCTGCTTCGCATACCGGAGCAATGGCCTCTGAAGATTCGATTTACGATGCTGTTTTCCGCCGAGCTGGTTTGGCAAGAGTTTTTGATTTTGGGAATATTTTCGATTTTACTGATCTGGTGGGACGAAAAAGGATGCCAAAAGGCAACCGGCTGGCAATAGTGACAAATGCCGGCGGCCCCGGTGTTATGGCCACCGACTCACTAATTTCCATGGGAGGAAAACTGGTACAGCTTTCGGATGAAACCATGCAAAAACTGAACGATTATCTGCCACCTTTCTGGTCGCACGGAAACCCGGTTGATGTACTTGGAGATGCCACACCCGAACGTTTTGCCCGCGCTACTGAAATAGTTTTGGAAGACAAAATGGTAGATGCAGTTCTTGTTCTGCTAACTCCGCAGGCCATGACCGATCCAACAGCAACAGCACAAGCCATTGCCGAAATGACAACGAAAACTACGAAATCGGTTATGGCAGCCTGGTTGGGAGGAACTGCGATGCGCGACGGCATACAAATTTTTAACCAATCAGGAATATCAAGCTACCCTGCACCGGAACAAGCCATCCGTGCTTTTATGACGCTTTCTGAGTATTCAGAGAATCAGGAAATGTTATACGAAACGCCGCAGGAAGTTCCTGTTACTTTTCAATACGATAGAAATGAACTTCGCAAAAAATACTTGAATGAGGTCTTCCCAAAAACGAAGATTCTAAACGAAGACGACTCAAAAATGCTGGTGAACGACTATGGCATTGATACGACACATCCTACGCCGGCGGCAACAGAAGACGAAGCGGTAAAAATTGCCGAAGAAAAAGGCTATCCGGTAGTTTTGAAAATTTATTCACCGGATATTACGCACAAATCGGATGTTGGTGGAGTAGCGCTAAACATCAAAAACGAAGACATGGTGCGGGCAAATTTTCGAAATATGGTAAAAACTGCATCAGAAAAACGCCCCGATGCAAAAATTGAAGGTGTAACGGTACAGCGCATGGTCGATTCGAAAGATGGTGTTGAACTGATTATCGGAACAAAAAAAGACCCTGTTTTTGGAACGGTAATGTTGGTTGGAATGGGGGGAACTACTGCCGAACTTTTCAAAGACAAACGTCTTGAATTTCCACCTTTAAACGAAAGGCTGGCACGGCAAATGCTTTCATCTTTAAAAATTTACCCACTGTTAAAAGGCTGGCGTGGAGATGCGCCTAAGAATATTGATAAGCTGATTGAGGTTCTAATCCGAATGTCATATCTGGCAGCTGATTATCCCGAAATTGAAGAACTGGACATCAACCCACTGATTGTAACTCCAAATGATGTAATTGCACTGGATGCAAGGATTGTTGTTGATCACGAGCTGTTGAAAAATCCGGTTAAAGAATACTCACACCTGGTACTTCGTCCTTACCCGGAGAGCCTGATTTGCGAATGCAAACTAAAAGACGAAACACCTGTCACCTTGCGACCGATACGGCCTGAAGACGAACCCATGTGGCTCGAATTGCTGGGAAGTTGTTCTAAAGATGCGATCTACCATCGCTTCCGTTACGATTTCTATTTCGACTCGCATGAAGTGGCTTCACAATTCTGCTTTATCGATTACGACCGAGAAATTGCCATTGTTGCCGAGCATGAAAAAGAAGACGGCACCAAAGAACTGATTGGCGTTGGCCGTTTAATTGCCGACCCTGATGTGGAAATGATGGAATACGCTATTTTAATTACCGATGCATGGCAGAAAAAAGAGCTTGGTTACACCCTTACAAAATACTGTTTAAACATTGCTAAAGAACGTGGAATCAAAAAGTTGTTAGCAGAAACTACTCGCGATAACAAACCAATGATTTCGGTCTTTAGAAAACTGAATTTTAAAATTCGCTTTAATGAAGACACCACTGTTTTGGTAAGTAAGAATCTGGAAGCTGAAGAATAAACAATAAATGCACAACTGATTCCCCCGGTAAGACTTTAATTTGCCGGGAGTTTAAATTTATGGATCACGACAAAATAAAACAAGCCGTAAAAACTATACGAAATGCAAAGTATGCTGTTGCATTTACCGGCGCGGGCATTTCTGTTCCGTCGGGCATTCCACCTTTCAGAGGCGAAAATGGTTTGTGGAACACTACCGATCCTATTTTTCTGGAAATTGAATTCTTTCAAAAGAAGCCATTGCAATCGTGGTTAAAAATCAAAGAAATATTTTACGATAAACTGGGAACAGCTCAACCCAATCAGGCACATAAAGTACTTGCGAAAATGGAAGAGCGCAGCTTTCTGGAAAGCATTATCACGCAGAACATCGATCACCTTCACCAGGAAGCGGGGAACAAAACCGTTTTTGAATTACACGGAACATACAAGAATCTTACTTGCACCGACTGTCAAACAGAATACGACATGAGTTTTGCCGACCTGAATTTTCTTCCGCCAAGCTGCTTTATTTGTAAAGGCCTGCTAAAGCCCGACATCGTTTTCTTTAACGAGCCCATACCACCTTTTGCAAAGAGACGATCGTTTGAGGAAGCAGAGAAAGCCGATGTGATGTTGATTATAGGAACCAATGCCGAAGTTTTACCCGCAGCGGATATTCCCGTTAAGGCAAAACAGCACGGGGCAAAAATCATCGAAATAAATATTGAAGAGACGCATTTTACGCGCGAATTAACTGATATATTCCTTTTGGGCGATGCTGCCAAAATTCTAACAGAAATTGGTCGGCAACTGTATCTTTAAGGGCATATTCCATCTTAGTGTCGCTTCAAACAAATTTAAGTTTATTGTTACAATGCAGCCAACTGTGATACATATTCTTGTGCAGAAAAGAAATAATATCTACCATTAATCTTTAAAATATATTTACATGAGAAATTTTTTATTGATTTTGCTATTTGTTTCGATAGCATTTTATTCGAATGCCGCGAACGATTCGCGGCTAATGAGATACCCCGATATTAATAACAACTTGATTGCGTTTGTGTATGCCGGCGATATTTGGACGGTAAGTTCAAACGGAGGCGATGCAAAACACCTGACTTCGCACGAAGGCATGGAGCTTTTCCCAAAGATTTCACCCGATGGAAAATGGATTGCTTATTCAGCTGAATATTCAGGATCGCGCCAGATTTATATTATTCCTGCTGAAGGTGGAGTTCCGCAACAGCTTACGTACTACAACTCTGTTGGATTAATGCCGCCTCGTGGTGGTTTCGACGATGTTACGCTCGACTGGACTTCGGATAGTAAAAACATTATGATTCGTGCCAACAGAACCGAATTTGGCGAACGTAACGGAAAATATTTTCTGGTTAATATTGAAGGCGGACTGGAAAAACCGCTTCAGATTGTAAACGGAGGTTTTGCCACACTTTCTCCCGACGATAAAAAGGTTTGTTTCACCCCGGTTGACCGCGAATTCAGATCGTGGAAACGCTACAAAGGAGGCCGCGCTACTGAGCTTTGGGTTTACGATCTTGAAAAAGACAAGGCCGAGCAGATAACTCATTTCAAAGGATCGGACCAGTGGCCGACCTGGTACAACGGAAAAATCTATTTTGCTTCCGATCGTGATTTAAAGTTTAACCTGTACAGCTACGATCTGCAAACCAAAGAAGTTAAACAGATCACCAAATTTAAAGACTACGACGTGCTTTGGCCTTCGGGCGAAAACGGACAGGTAGTTTTTGAAAACGGCGGATTTCTTTACAAAATAGACCTTGAAACCGGCGCAACAGAAAAAGTTACGGTAAATATCAATTTTGATAATCCGAACCTTCTGCCCTACTTCAAAAATGTTGCTGAAGACATTCACAGCTACACAGTTTCGCCAACAGCAAAACGTGCACTATTTGATGCTCGCGGCGATATTTATTCTGTTCCCGCAGAAAGTGGCGTAATTGAAAACCTTACGCAAACTCAAGGCGTTCGGGAGATTTACCCAAGCTGGTCGCCCAACGGAAAATACATTGCCTATTATTCGGATAAAACCGGCGAATACGAAGTATATCTGCTGGAAAACAAAAAAGGTGCTGAACCAAAACAGCTCACAAAAAACTCTTCGGCATGGAAATACGATAGCGAATGGTCGCCCGACAGTAAGTACCTCTTGTATTTCGACCGCACACTTAACCTGAAACTTTTAAATGTTGAAAGCGGTAAAGAAACAATTGTTGACCATGCCAGTTTTAACGAAATGCGGAGTTACGATTTTTCGCCCGATTCAAAATGGGTGATCTACGAAAAAGAGTCGCCAAACGAATTATCGGCCATTTGGGTTTACAATATTTCGGAAGAGAAAAGCACCCAGCTAACCGATGATACTTACAACGATTACGCACCTGTTTTTTCGAAAGACGGTAAATACATTTACTTTTTGTCGAACCGCGATTTTAACCTCGATTTTTCGGGCTTTGAATTCGACTACGTTTACAACAATCCAACACGGATTTACGCTATGGTTTTGAAAAAAGACGGTGAGGAACTTTTTAAATTCAAAAACGACGAAGAACCGGTAAAAGAAGAGTCGGAGGAAGAAAAAAAGGATAAAAAAGAAGAAAGTACTGAAATATCAGTTGAAATTGATTTCGACGGATTAAACGACCGAATTGTTGCTTTGCCTCTTGGAAACGGCAGCTACAGAAACCTTACAGCGGTTGACGGTGGCTTGCTTTACATTAATGGCAGCACGATGAAAAAATTCAACTTCGCCTCAGAAAAAGAAGAAGATATTATGGAAAGAACCCGCCAGTTTTTATTGGCTGACGATGGTAAATCTTTCCTTTACCGCTCAGGTAGAGACTTTGGGATTGCCAAGGCTACTCCGGGACAAAAACCTGGTAATGGCAAGCTCGACCTAAGTAATATGGAGATGAAAATTGATCCGGTGAAAGAATGGCAGCAAATTTACAACGATGGCTGGCGCATTTACCGCGACTATTTTTATGTAAACAACCTGCACGGAGTAAACTGGAAAGCGGTAAAAGAAAACTACGCCAAACTGCTTCCTTATGTGGGACACCGCATGGATTTGGATTACATTTTCAGCGAAATGGTTTCAGAATCAAATACCGGCCACTCGTATGTAAACTGGGGTGATTTTAACAAACCCAAACGGGTTGAAGGTGGACTGCTGGGCGCAAAACTTGTTGCCGACACAAAAGCAGGCCGATACAAAATTGCGAAAATTTATCAGGGACAAAACTGGAACAAATCGCTTCGTTCGCCATTAACTGAGCAAGGTGTTGACGTCAACGAAGGCGATTATCTTATAAACGTGAATGGCAAAAACGTGACTACCGACGACAATCCTTACGAGTTTCTTGAAAATACAGCCGAAAAACACATTGAAATTGGTGTGAATGAAGAACCAAAATCAGACGGAGTAAGGACTTCGATGATTGAGCCAATTGAAAGCGAATTAAATCTGATGTACTTCAATTGGGTGAACGAGCGCCGCGCAATGGTTGATAAACTATCAAATGGAAAAATTGGCTACATCCACGTTCCGAATACCTCAATTGATGGAAACCGCGAACTATTTAAAGGAATGTACGCTTATCATAACAAAGAAGCGTTGATTATCGACGACCGCTACAATGGCGGTGGTTTTATTCCTGATGTAATGGCCGATTTACTCGACCGCAAAACACTAAGCTACTGGAATGTAAATGGGTTGAATCCGATGAAAACTCCGGCAGTTGCACACGACGGCCCAAAAGTAATGCTGATTAACGGCTACTCTTCGTCGGGTGGCGATGCTTTTCCTTATTATTTCAAAAAGAAAGGCTTGGGAACTCTGATTGGAACCCGCACCTGGGGTGGATTGGTTGGTATTTCGGGCAACGCGCAATTTGTTGACGGTGGAAGTTTTTCGGTACCCCGCTTTGGCGTTTACGATGAAAACGGCAAATGGATAATTGAAGGCGTTGGCGTTTCGCCAGACATTGAAGTTGTTGACCGGCCCGACGAGCTTGCAAAAGGCATTGATCCGGGCATAGAAAAAGCAGCTGAAGTGCTGCTAAAAGAACTGAAAGAGAATCCGGTTAAAAAGGTGACTGCACCAAAACCACCGGATCGTTCAAAATGGAGAGAAGAATAAAATAAGCATTATAAAAGGAGTAAAGAATAAACACTTTGCTCCTTTTTTATTCCCAGTACTTTTATAAAAGTCTGCTTTAAAAACTTCTATTTGCGTAATATTTACAAAAGAACTCATCAATATTCTATATTTGCGCAAACAAACTGGTCTTACAACAAAATGAAAAAACACCATCTTTTAATACTACTGTTACCTCTGGTACTGTTTTCATGTTCATCGGGCAAAAAAGCGTTGCAGCGAGGCGATTATTATCAGGCGATATCAAAAGCAATTGAGCGTTTAAAATCAAACCCAAGCAATGATAAAGCCCTAAAAGTATTAAAAGAAGGCTACCCAATGGCCATTAAATGGTCACAGGAAGAAATTGACCAAACGCTGACTTCGAACGAAGCATTTAAATGGGAACGTACCATTTCGATTATGAATCGGGTGAACATGATGAATGATCAAATCAGGAGTACACCTGCAGCTCGCAAAATATTTCCCAATCCGAAATCATACAGTTCGGAATTGAATATGGCCTATGAAAAAGCTGCTGAAGATCGTTACCAGACCGGGCTACACTTTATCGAACAGCAATCGCGCGAAAGTGCACGAACAGCCTACGAACATTTTAAAAGAGCAGATCAGTGGATTCCGGGTTATAGAGATACAAACGAGAAAATGGCCATTGCAAAAGAACTAGCAACCGTTAATGTAGTTGTTGAAGCAGTTACTGTACGCTCAAAAAAATATCAGCTTAGCTCAGAGTTTTTTTACGATCAGGTGTTTGAATATGTAAATAACAAATTCCCGTCGAATGGATTTGTAAACTTCTTTTCGCCACAACAAGCCGAGCATTTTGAGTTAAATCCCGACTTTGTTGTGCGAATGGAATTTTACGATTTTTCGGTAGGCAATCTGGTGCGTAACGAGAAAGAAGAAAGCCTCACAAAACGTGTAAAAGTTCCGGTTACCGATACCACTTTTGTAAATAAAACTTACCGGGCCAAACTTAAAACGTATACCGACGAAGTTATTTCAGGTGGTCGTCTGAATTATCGAATCGTAGATTTTCAGAATGAAAAATTGTTGCGCGACAACCTAATTCCCGGCTCTTTTACATGGGTAAACCAATATGCAATTTTTGCTGGCGACGAAGAAGCATTAAGTGATAAACAATATGCACTTACCAGGCAAAAAGCCATGCCGCTGCCTGCACATCAGGATTTGTTTATTGAATTCACAAAGCCAATTTACAAACAGCTAACCGACGAGTTGTACCATTTTTTCCGACGATACAGGTAAATTTTGCAATTATAAATAAGCCTTTGCACTTTTTTCGATCCAATAAAATACCTTAAAAGCAACTCGTTAGCAAACTGTTTTGCATGACATTCAAAATCAGAACCATCTGATTTTTTATAAAATATTTTTAGCATGCGAATTGGTATGACAAGTTTAATTCTGCTATTTTTACACCTCCTAAAAAACAGAAACATGCAGCCCAATTTTAACGAATTGAAATCCCAACTAGAAGGCGATTTGTTCAACGACAATGTTCAACGTGTTTTGTATTCAACAGACGCCTCGCAATACAAAGAAATGCCGCTGGCGGTTACACGGCCAAAAACAATCGACGACATCAAAAAAATTATTGCTTTTGCTCGTACCAACAACACCTCTGTAATTCCGCGCGGCGCAGGTACTTCTCTGGCTGGCCAGGTTGTAGGATCGGGAATTGTGGTTGATGTTTCAAAATACATGAACCGGATTTTAGAATTCAACGAAAAAGAGCGGTATGTGATCATCGAGCCAGGCGTTGTTTTGGCTGAGTTGAATCAGTTTCTGGCCGGTTTTGGGATGCAGTTTGGCCCTGAAACTTCTACTGCCAATCGCTGTGTTATTGGCGGAATGTTAGGAAATAATTCCTGCGGGCTACATTCATTGGTTTACGGGAGTGTCCGCGAGCATATTCTGGAAGTTGATGCCGTTCTTTCTGATGGTTCTGAAACCACTTTCAAAGCGCTGTCGAAAGCAGAATTTCAGCAAAAATTAAACGGAAATCAAAACTCACTTGAAAAAGCGATTTATACGAATATAAACGAGATTCTTTCTGATCAGCAAAATCAAAATGAAATCCGTGAAAAGTTTCCGGATCCAAAGCTAACCCGCAGAAATATGGGGTATGCGATTGATTCGTTGTTGAATTCAGAGATTTATACTGAAGGTGGCGAACCATTCAACTTTTGTAAATTGCTGGCAGGTTCTGAGGGGACTCTGGCATTTTCAACCCGATTAAAACTGAATGTAATTCCGCTTCCTCCCAAACATAAAGGTTTGGTTTGCGCGCATTTCGAGACTCTTGAAGAAGCATTGCAGGGAAACCTGATAGCTCTGAAACACAAACCTACAGCCATAGAACTGATGGACGATGCGGTAATGCAAGCAGCCAAACAAAATATTGAACAACGTAAAAACCGCTTTTTTGTAAAAGGCGATCCAGGCGCTTTGTTAATGATTGAGTTCTCTTTTGAAACACAGGAAGAACTTGAAAGTACAGCAGCAAAACTTGAAAAAGATTTGCGTAAAGCAGGTTTGGGCTACCACTATCCACTGGTTACCGGAGCCGATAAAATTAAGCAGGTTTGGGCTTTGCGAACTGCAGGGTTAGGCTTGTTGGCAAACATTCCCGGCGACCGGAAAGGCGTTCCCGGAATTGAAGATACAGCAGTACACCCGGAATATCTACCGGATTATATTGCAGATTTCAAAAAAGTGTTGAAAAAGCTGGAGCTGGAAAGTGTGTATTACGCACACATTGCTACCGGCGAGATACATTTCCGCCCGTTGATCAATTTTAAAGATCCTAAAGATGTGGAGCTCTTTAATACTTTGATGAGCGAAGTAGCTATACTGGTAAAAAAATACCGCGGTTCGATGAGTGGCGAGCACGGAGATGGCAGGGTTCGTGGAAAGTTTATTCCCTTTATGCTGGGCGAAAAAAATTACGAGTTGGTGAAAGCCGTAAAAAATGCCTGGGATCCTAAAAACATCTTCAATCCCGGAAAAATTGTAGACACTCCGCCAATCACCGAAAACCTTCGTGTTATTCCCGGAAAACCTATACCGGAGTATACAACCAACTTCGATTTCAGCAAAAACAAAGGGTATTTCAGAAGTATTGAAAAATGCAATGGTTCCGGCGACTGTCGCAAAAGTGATAAAATTGGAGGAACCCTCTGCCCTACTTTTATGGCTACCCGCGATGAAGATAAAAGCACCCGCGGACGAGCAAATATTTTACGCGAATTTTTGTACAACAACGAAAAAGAACAGGCTTTCGATCACCGCGAAATTTACGATATTCTTGACCTCTGCATTTCGTGTAAAGCCTGTAAAAGCGAGTGCCCGTCGAATGTGGACATGGCAAAACTAAAGGCAGAATTTCTTCAGCATTATTACGATATTCATGGTGTTCCGTTACGTTCGAAACTAATTGCTTACCTGCCACGTCTTAATAAACTGGCAATGGTTTTCAGGCCGATTTCAAATGTAATGATGAACACTTCGCTTACGAAAAGTTTGATCGGTTTTTCTACAAAACGAGAAGTGCCAAAGCTTTCGAAAATTACGTTAAATCGCTGGGCTGGAAATGGAATCAACAAATCGGAGGAAATGCCCAAAGGCACCGTTTATCTTTTTAACGACGAATTTACCAACTACAACGAAAGTGATATCGGAATTAAGGCAATTCTGTTGTTAACAAAATTGGGTTACGAGGTAAAAATTCCAACAACAAAGGAAAGCGGGCGCACCTACTTATCGAAAGGATTGGTTCGTACAGCGAAGAAAATTGCAAACGAGAACATAAAATTACTGAAAGATATTATTTCAGAAGACACACCATTAGTAGGTATTGAACCTTCTGCAATTTTGGCTTTCCGCGACGAATATCCAGAATTAGCTGAAGCTGATTTACAACAATCTGCCGATATGCTGGCAGAAAATTCATTTCTAATTGAAGAATTCATTTCAACCGAAATCGATAAAGGAAACATCAACGCTGAAGATTTCACACAGGAACCAAAGAAAATATTGCTACACGGACACTGCCAGCAAAAAGCAGTTGCCAGTACCGATCCGACAAAGAAATTATTATCATTGCCCAAAAACTATACGGTTGAAGAAATTCCATCAGGTTGTTGCGGAATGGCAGGCTCGTTTGGCTACGAAAAAGAACATTACGAATTATCAATGAGAATTGGCGAAATGGTATTGTTTCCGGCCGTTCGTAATGCGCAACACGAAACCTTAATAGTAGCTCCCGGAACATCGTGCCGCCACCAAATAAAAGATGGTACAAAAAAACAGGCTTTGCATCCGGTTGAAGTTATGTACGAGGCTTTAATCAACTAAAAAAGGCTCCGTCAAACATTTCTCCAGATGAAATGTTTCTTTTCAAACAACAAAAAAGCAATGGGAAACTTTTGGGACAAACGCTATAGTGCAACAGAATATGCATACGGTGAAAAGCCGAACCATTTTATGGTGGAAAAACTGGGTGCGCTCACTCCGGGAAAGATACTTTTCCCTGCTGAAGGAGAAGGGCGCAACGCAGTATATGCAGCAACCCGGGGTTGGGAAGTTACAGCTTTTGACCCTAGTATTGAAGGCCGCGATAAAGCACTTCAACTGGCAAAACAACACAACACCACAATTGATTATCACATAAGAAACTACGAAACTGTTGATTTTCCAAAAGAAAGTTTTGATTGTATTGTTCTGATTTTCGCCCACATACATTCAGCAAACAGGGAAAAATACCATAAAAAGCTCGTTTCGTATTTGAAACCCGGAGGCCATTTAATATTGGAAAGTTTTAACAAAGACCAAATTAGCAGGAATACAGGTGGCCCAAAGAACATTGAGATGCTTTATTCTGTCGAAGAACTGAGTAACGATTTCGTCGGTTTCGCCAATGTGGAGATTAAAGAAACAGAAACGGTTTTAGACGAAGGAAAGTACCATCGTGGAGAAGCTTCAGTAATTAGAGTTACCGGGATAAAACAAGCCTAATATCCCAGTTAGTATTATTTAACAGTTATTTATATAGCTATCACCAATAAAATGAACCTTTTATCCGTTTAAACGTATAAATTTGTAATTTTAGAATACCCGACAGCACTTACGTACGGAAAAGGCTGAAACGCTTTTCCGGGAATGAGGATTTAATAAAGTTTACAAAGGCAGAGAATTTCAAAAAAAAGTTAGAGAATTTTGTTTTGTTAGCAGTATTATTTATACTTGCAGACGATTTCCATTGAAATCACTCCCCTCGTAAATTGTTCCAAAAATTTTATCAACAATTAGTAATCGGGAAAAAGATTTAACCTTATCATATGTACGACATTTTAGAATTGAACAAAAAGCTACTTCCTGAGCTTAAGGATATAGCTAAGGAATTGAAGATTAAGCGTGTTGATTCTTTCAAAAAGCAAGATTTAATCTATAAAATACTAGATACACAAGCCATTATGGAGGCAGAAAAAAAACCTGCCCAAAAAGAACAAAAGTCAGGTATTTTAGGAAGACTAAAAAAATCTGAGACACAAGAAGAACCAAAAGAAGAACTTAGGAAAGGAAAAAGACCACGCCAACGAGTTGAAACCGTTAAGCGTGAAAAAGTTGGTTCTGGCCCTAAAAAGAAACAAGAACAAAAGAAGCAAGAGCCTAAAAAACCAGAAACAGTTCAGGCAGAAGCAAAAGATAATGCACAATCGCGCCAAGACCAGATAAAAGCAATTATCAAAGGTTTTAATAAAGACAAAGCTTCAGATGAAGGTGCTCAAAAGCCGGTAGAAAAAAGTACTCCGAAAGAAGCTGATAAAAAAGCTCAACAGGAAAATAAGCCTAGCCACCAACATCAAAATAAGCCACCAAAAGTTCAAAAAGATCAAGGTTCGGCAAAAGACGATAAAAAAGATTCTGCGAGCAAAGGTCCTTCACAAGCTCAAGCTAAAAATCATGATTCGCGTCAGAATGACAACCAGCATAAACAACAAAAAAACGATAACTACAACCAGAGTAATCATCGCCAAAAACCGCGTCAGTTTGAATTCGATGGTATTATTACAAACACCGGAGTTTTAGAGATTCTTCAGGACGGTTATGGTTTTCTGCGTTCTTCCGACTTTAATTACTTGAATTCACCAGATGATATTTATGTGTCTCAGTCTCAAATAAAATTATTTGGATTGAAAACTGGTGATACTGTAAAAGGTACAGTCCGCCCACCAAAAGAGGGTGAGAAATATTTTCCATTGATTAAAGTTCTGGAAATAAACGGCCGTAGTCCGGAATATATCCGTGACCGTGTTCCTTTTGATCACTTAACGCCTCTATTTCCTAATACAAAATTTACCTTAACGGGGAATGGGCATGATAATATATCAACCCGAATTGTTGACATGTTTGCTCCTATTGGTAAAGGACAACGTGGTTTAATAGTTGCGCAACCCAAAACGGGTAAAACGGTTCTTTTGAAAGAAGTGGCGAATGCAATTGCAGCCAATCACCCTGAGGTATATATGATTGTTCTTCTGATTGATGAACGTCCTGAGGAAGTTACCGATATGGCCAGAAGTGTAAATGCAGAAGTTATTGCATCAACGTTTGATGAGCCGGCCGATAAACATGTTAAAGTAGCCAACATTGTTCTTGAAAAAGCAAAAAGAATGGTAGAGTGTGGACACGATGTAGTGATTTTACTTGACTCAATTACTCGTTTGGCACGTGCTTATAACACTGTTCAGCCTGCATCAGGAAAAGTTCTTTCTGGTGGTGTCGATGCGAACGCATTGCACAAGCCAAAACGCTTCTTTGGTGCAGCCCGTAATATTGAAGAAGGAGGATCTTTGACAATTTTAGCAACTGCGCTTACTGAAACCGGATCGAAAATGGACGAAGTTATCTTTGAAGAGTTTAAAGGTACCGGTAACATGGAGCTTCAACTCGACAGGAAATTGTCGAACAAACGTATTTTCCCATCAGTGGATATTCCAACATCAAGTACACGTCGCGAAGACCTATTATTCTCAAAAGACGTACTCGACAAACTTTGGATCTTACGTAATTACCTTGGTGATATGAATTCTCTGGAAGCAATGGAATTTATGAAGACAAGATTAATGCGCACAGCAAGTACAGAAGAGTTCTTAACATCAATGAACGACGGATAGAATGAACAATCAATAATAGATACAATAAGAAAAGCAAGCTTGTAAGCTTGCTTTTTTGTTTTATAAAAAATAAATCATTTTTAAAGACTAACATGTATCTGGCTTAATTTTTGGTAGATCTTATTAATTTAGTACTCATATTTTAATCTCTTCACTATGAAAAACATATTACTAGTCTTTTTTATATTATTTAATCTCACTTTAAGTGCCCAAAGTGACTATCAAATAAGCAATCAACTCGATTTCTTTCGCAGTAACAAAATCGCAAAAGGAGAAATAAAGCGCACCTTAACAGAAGCAGACATAGAAGGGTCTCCCTATTTTAACGATGATTTTATTAATGGCAATGTTTATACAACTTCTAAAACAATGTTTACTGAAATACCTCTGCGATTAAACATTTATAACGATGAGATGGAGTTTAAATCTCCTGATGGAAATATTGCAGCAATAGCAACTCCTGAAATTATTGAAAAAATTACCATCGAAAATGACGTTTGGGTATATACTCCATATTCCGCAGGAAAAAGAGTAAGTCGAAACTTTTTAAGACTAATTGCTAAGGGAAAAGTAAAACTGTATGTTCGGCCCAATGTGAGTTTTAAGGATGCAGTTCCTCCTTCTGGCTATAAAGATGCCGAACCTGCCCAATTTAAGGCGCAAGCTGATACCTATTATATACGATATGGAGAAGAAGCTGCCCAATTGATTGAAAATAAAAAAGACTTAGAAAAAGTCTTTCCGGATCATAAAAAGGAGATTGCTGCATTTATTAAGAACAACAAAATAAATCACCGAAAAGAAGACAAGCTAAAAGAACTGGTGGATTACTACAATTCTCTATAATCAAAGTATTTTCGTTCGGAACCTCTAATTATTGATGTTTCGAACGAAAATCCCTATATTGAACAACCTTTCCAAACACTGTTTCCTATCCTATCCTTTTCCATCCTTCTACAAGTTGGGGCTCATATTCACCCCCAGTCTCAAATCAATAAATAAAACTTTCTCTTTTCAGTAAAGTATCTTAGCCTTATTTAGCTGCTAGAATTATATTTGTCAGACTTAATTTCTTGCAAATTTCTGCATAACGGAAAAAAATTTAAAAATGTATGCAACAACAAGAATTTAATATCGTCATTGATTTAGAAAAATAGAAAGTGGAGAAGCTTTACAAAAACATACATCAGGACATAATTGATCGGTGCTGTAACGGAGATGAAAAAGCACAATTTCAACTGTACATGCTGTATTATAAGTCGATGTATAATGTTAGTGTTAGAATTGTTAACGATGTAATGGAAGCAGAAGATGTAATGCAGGAAGCTTTTTTAAGTGCTTTCAAAAAAATAAAAACATATAAAGGCGAAGTTAGTTTCGGAGCCTGGTTAAAAAGAATAGTAGTAAATCGCTCTTTGGATTATCTGAAAAAAAAGAAGGTACAGTTTGAAGAAATCAACGAACGTACAACTCAAATTGAAGACTACCAGATGGCTGCACATGAAGTTGATGCAAAGGTATTAAAGGCAGCCATACAGGATCTTTCCGACGGATATCGCGTAGTTCTTAGCCTGTACCTGATTGAAGGCTATGACCATGAAGAAATTAGCCAAATACTAGGCATATCAAATTCGGCGTCAAGAACTCAGTTATTGAGGGCAAAAAATAAACTCAGGGAATTGCTTAAAGGAAAAGAAATATTCTCTTACAACTAAGAAAATGGAAAATAAAGATTACATAGAAGAATTGATTCAAAATAACCTGGAGGCGTTGAACGACAACGAACCAATGGATGGTCATTTTGAGCGATTTGAGGCAAAACTAAAGACTCAGCATAAAAAGCGAAAAATATCGCTAAATGTTGTTTTAAAAATTGCCGCTGCAGTTGTGTTTGTCTTTTTGGCAACAAATCAGGCATTTATTTATTTTTCGCCTAATTCTCAGGGGCTGATTTTAAATGCCAATAAACCATCAGAAGTAACCTTGGCTTCAATATCCACGGAATATAAAGAAGTAGAATTCTATTACACCACATCAATTAAAACAGGTTTGACCCAATGGGACGAATTAAATAGCGAAGGTTATATTTCGGACGAAGAACAGACCATGATGCAAACAGAACTTGAGGAGTTTGAAAAGTTATATAAAAGTATACAAGATGATTTGACCGCAAACCCCAACGACGATCGGGTAATAAACGCCATGCTAGAGTTCTACCAAACAAAGCTGAGCCTCATAAACATGATTGTAAACAAGTTAGAAGAAGTAAAACAACAAAAAAATAACCACTATGAAAACATTTAAACTAGTTGTCACCCTATTTTTGGTGAGCATCCTGTCGGCAGGAGTTGCCAACGGTGAAGAAAAACAGAAAGAATACCACGAATCATGGCAGGTAAGCGACGTATCCGCACTTCAGATTACCAATAAATTTGGCGAGATTCGGATTAATAACGATGGAGGAAGCGAAGTTACTATTGACGTAACAGTAACTGTTGAAGCTGCAAATGAGAGAAAGGCGGATGAGTTGCTCGACATGATTAACGTTGAATTTGGGAAAAGCGGATCAACTGTAAAAGCTGAAACCAGTATTGAAAATAATTTTAAAAGTCAGCGAAAATTTAGTATCGATTATGTTGTTAATATTCCGTCGGATAAAAATCTTTACATCGAAAATAAATATGGAAATACTGTTGTAAACAGCTTAACCGCTAACGGTATTTTCGATATAAAATACGGAAATTTTACGGCCAATGAGTTAAAAACACCTACCGGAGGAGATTTAAAACTCAATCTAAAATATGGAAACGGGACTATTGGCGAAGCCACAAATCTGGTTGCAGAAATTGATTATTCTCCATTAACAATTGAAGAATTGGAAACGCTTAAACTAGAATCGAAATATTCTACAATAGAGGTAGAAGAAGGAAAAGATTTCCAAATTGAATCAAAGTACGACAAACTGAATTTTGGAGAAGTTAATTCGGTTGATGCAACAACCAAATACACCAACCTGAAAATTGGCGAATTGGCAAAAAGCTTAAAAATAGAGTCAGGCTACGGCGGAGTTTTAGTGGGAGAAGTTAACAGCGATTTTGAATTCATAAGCATCACAAACAGCTATGGACAAATCTCATTAGGGCTTGATGATGCCAGTTACGAAGTTGAAGCAAGTTGTCGTTACTGTGGAGTTTCTTATCCCGAAAGCGAATTCTCCGGCAACCGAGTAAAAGATAACAACACCTTTGAAATTAAAGGAAAAGTTGGTACCGCAGCCGGAGGAAAAGTCTATGTAAAAAGCCAATATGGAGAAATCAAGTTAAAAGATTAGCAAGAAAAAAAGAACAATAAAAAAGCCGCTGAAAAAACAGTGGCTTTTTTATTGCCAACTTTCCATCAAAAAAATAATTTCAAGCGAGTTTAAACGTTTGAAAAACATTGGCGTTTCACTACATTTGTTTTTAATGGCAACTTTAACATTAAACATAGTAGCTTTCGACATTCCGTTTCCGGCAAATTACGGTGGAACCATCGATATTTTTTACAAGCTTAAAACCTTACATAGTTTAGGTATTGAGATTGTTCTCCACTGCTTTAAATACAATAAACCGGAGCAGACTGAGCTTGAAAAATATTGCAAAGAAATTCACTATTATCCGCGAAAAAAGGGATTTCTGAATTTCCTCTCCAACCTTCCTTATATCGTCTTGACGAGGAGCAATAAAGAATTGCTCGCCAATTTACAATCTAATAACTACCCAATTCTTTTTGAAGGATTACATACCTGTGCTTTTTTGGATTCACCAGAACTAAAAGACAGAATAAAGATTGTAAGAACACACAACGTTGAACACGACTATTATCATGGACTGGCCGAAGCATCAAACGATCTCGCCAAAAAAACATATTATAAAACGGAAAGTAAGAAGCTCGAACAGTTTGAACATGTTTTGAACAGTGCTTCTGCCATTTTAACGATTTCGCCAAACGACCATAGCTATTTTTCAGCGAAATACAAAAACGTGCATTACATGCCGGCATTTCATCCGTTTCAAACCATAACTTCGAAAACCGGAACCGGTAACTACTTCCTTTATCACGGAAATCTATCGGTAGAAGAAAACCAACTTGCGGTTGATTTTCTTATTGATGAAGTGTTTAGTAAAGTTCCAAAAAAGTTAATTGTAGCAGGGAAAGATCCGGAACACAAGTTGAAATCGAAAATTGATAAAATTCAAAATGTTAAGCTTGTAAGTAATCCTTCTGATACAAAAATGAAAGACCTTCTGGCAAATGCACAAGCTTGTGTTCTTCCAACTTTTCAGGCAACCGGATTGAAACTAAAATTGCTAATATCCTTATTCTCATCGCGTTTTGTCATTGCAAACAACACAATGATTAACAATACCGGACTCGATGATCTTTGTGAGATTGCCAACTCGGCAGAAAAATTCGTCGCGCAAATAAACAAAGTCTCTGTTTCTGAGTTTTCTTCTGAAAAAGTACTTCAACGCACCGAAAAGTTAAAACAATTCTCTAACCAAGAGAACGGAAGACGCCTCTTAAAAATAGTATCCAAATTATGAGAAGAACACTGTTTCTCGCCTTTTCACTGATGTTTATATTTTCAATAAAATGTGTTTTTGCCGAAGGCTATAAAATAAACATCGAATTGCCATATGCTGCCAGACAAGAAATACAGCTCACCTACCATTATCTCGATAAAATTTATGCTTGCGACACCATATTACTCGATACAAACGGAGCCGGTATTTTTCAGGGAGATTCTGTTTTAACACAGGGGCTGTATATGATAATGATTAACCAAAATCAACATTTTGACTTTTTATTGGGTGCAGATCAGCAATTCTCGATCTACAACAACTCTGCCCAGTCGCAAACTATGAAAGTGGAAGGAGCAGAAGAAACGGAAGCCTTTGTTGATTATCTTACTTTTTTAGAGGGTTTGAAAGCAAAAAGTAAGCAATTGAGTGACGAGTTTAAAACCGCGACACCAGAAGAAAAAGAACAAATAAAAGAAGAACGAAAAGCACTTGACTGGAATATGAAAGCCTATTGGAAAACTGTAGGCAAAAAACTACCTGATTCTTTTTTTTATAAGTTTCTTACTGCAAACGAAGTTCCTCAACTCGACATAAGTACTCTTCCCGAAGAATTTCAACAAAACGACTCTCTACTGCTAATTGCCCGATTCAATTACCAGCGCGAACACTTTTGGGATAATTTCGATTACACCGACGAGCGAATGCTTTATACTCCCTTCTTCAAACCAAAACTGGAAACATGGTTCAACAAGGTACTTTTTCCTGCTTACGATTCTGTAAAACCTTATGTTTACGATTTTCTAGATCAGGTTGAAAGCAATCCCCGGATTTTTCAGTTTGCGGCTTCTTTTTTCATTAACAGCAGCATTAACAGCAATATTATGGGAATGGATGCTCTTTTTGTAGACCTTGCAAACGACTATTACCTAAACGGCAAAGCATTTTGGGCAACAGAAAACTCTCTCGACAAAATTCGCGAGAATGTACTTTTTATGAAAGATAACCTCATTGGCAAAACAGCCCCAGACTTAATGATGGAAAGTTATGACGGTGAGTTTATTAGTCTACATCAAACAGAAGCAAAAGTTACTGTTGTACTCATTTTTGAACCACACTGCGGACACTGCAAAGTTTTTGTTCCGAAATTTCACAATGAAATATACAGTCGGTTTAAAGATAAAGGATTAGAGGTTTACGCGATCTATTCAATGGATAAAAAAGAAGAATGGACCGAATTTCTTATCGATCATGATCTTTTTGATTGGATTAACGTTTGGGATCCGGAAAATACAACCCGATTTAAAATACGCTACGACGCAAGAATCACTCCGGGGGTTTATGTTTTAGATGAGAATAAAAAAATAATTGCTAAAAAAGTAACTGTAGAACAACTACTTGCGATCATGAACGAACGTCTTAATTGATACTTCTTTCGAACAACATTGTGATTCATCTGTTCAACTTTTGATTTTATTTTAATTTATAAAAATCGGTTTTAACAATGATTACAAAAGAAGAAGTATTAGATGCACAACAAAACTGGGGTGAAGCAGTAATTAAAATAGGAAAACTCTTCCTCGAAAAAAAAGACTACAAAGCAGAAGCAATTAAAACAGTTACCGAACTCTACGGCTACGACGAAGACCACACCGTGTTGTTTAAACCTACAAAAGCCAGCGAAAAAGCATTTCGCTTTACTGCAGAGAGTGCGGTATCTTATCTGGCCGGAGGAAATGAAGAGTTCGCTGAAGATTTGGGCTTTGCACTAAACCCATGGACAAAAGTACGCTTTGAAAATAAAGGATTAATACTTAGAGACGATGATGCACTTTCGATGGGATACTACTATTTTGAAGATTTGAATGGAGAAGAAACCAAAGTAGAGTTTACATTTGGTTATTACCGCTCTGTGAAGGGAAATCTGAAAATTTATTTGCAACATTCATCATTTCCATTCATACCATAACTTAGTATGGAACTAACGAAAATTTCCGGGTAACAAAAGAATCATTGTAATTAAAACGAACAACGTAAATACCTGGTGTATTGCCGGAAAGATCAATTTTTACTTGCTGTCTTTTCACATCTAGTAAAGGAGCCTCTACCTCTTGTCCAAGTATGTTATAAACAGAAATTGTCTCTACTGCAATCGCCTGATCCGACTGCACTGTTATCTCATTTCGGGCAGGATTTGGATAAAGCCATACATTTGTTGGCGTATCTACAATAGGAGTATCACTTATTATTCCATCATAATTACAAGCAACCAACTCCATAACATTTACCATTGCCCCGTCGTTATTGTCAGCAAAATCAACCCATTGTCCATTAAGTTTATAATAAAAATTATTGGACAGATCATTTTCGCGAAGCGATTGGAAAAGGACAAAAGTATCCTGCGGTTGTATATTACTTAATTCAAAACCAACAAAAAATGTCTCTAACGGCTGTACATCCTGATTAAAAGCAATGTAGTTCATTGCATCATCCACCAAAGTGTTAATGTTAACTTCCTGACTGTAAATCTCCGATTCTGGGAGTACATCTCCATTGTAAACCCTAACAGTTATCTTGCTCTGTTGGCTGGATTTGCGAACAATTTTGCCAACTCCAAGTGAAACTCCCATTAAGCTCTCATCTCCTGGAATAGAAAAACGCTCAACAAACTCATCAATACCTACGCTATTTGAACCTCCCCAATACCCTGAAAAATTACCGGAAGCAATCAAACGGACATTGGCGTGCTCATCATTATCATTAAGATTCGTAAATGCTTTACACAAATTCTCACCATCGTAGAATTGTTTACCGTCAAGACTGGCAGCTAATTGATTTAGAGGGTCAAGCCAATATTTTACTTGTTTTGATGAATCAGACCGATAATCCCAATATTCCTTAAAACTAGAATAGAAATCATTATATGGATATCCGCAATAAGCTTCTCCTCCTGTTAATGTTCCAATTAACTGTCCCTTTGTATTAAAAAGGCCTCCCCCGGATGAACCGGCCTCTGTAACACCATCCTCCCAATCTTCTATATTCAGAAAAGTATTTTTAATGTATCCGGAACTACCAAAGCTTGATTTCACAGGAGGGTCATTATCAATACTAATCTTTTTTATGTCACCTTGCGGATGATGAATGCTAACCGTAGAATCAGGGAGAATTGCAGAGTGACTCCAACCTGCATAATAGGGGCGGTATTCGGGAGGTGGTACCATTGTCATTTCGGCCAAAGCAAAATCCAGACTATCGTGTTTTGCACGCATAACAGCTCCGGAAATAGACCGCGATGGATCGCCGTCAAGCGGCGCGCAATACGGACTTTCGTAGTTAAACGTATACACCGTAGTTTCGGCATAATCCCATTCATCATAACAATGTGCAGCCGAAATAATATATGGTCGTTGGTCTTCTGCGGTGTTATTGACCAATGTTCCACTGCATATTTCCGAGCCGTTTCTGCCACTTACGATCAATCGACAAATGGCGTTCTTTAACTCGGTATAACTATCTCCCAAACTACAATTTACATCGATGTTACATTCACCTGCTGTCTTGCCCAAAGGACGCCGGCTTGTTTTCAGCACACCAACAAAGTCATAATTTACACTAAATATTCTAAAGTCATTTGGCTCGCCTAATTGTTCAGGAACTTCATACTGAATTGTGACTTCTTCTCCAAGTACAGGAGAAACAGCAAATTTACCACTTGCTTTATTATTCAAAGAAGTGAATGCACCGAGGTAGTGGTCTTCACTTTCATTAAAAAGAAAGAGGCGGGTTCCGTCGGAAAGCTGAAACTGATCAAAAAGAACGATCAGCGACTTAGCTTCTGGTGCGGCTATTGTCAAACGCCAAATATTATACCCATTCTTGTTATGATACCATTCCCCTGAGTTTTCCGTACTCAGATCAACTTCAATTGGCAATGCAAAACGAAAAGCTTTTAGATTTCCTTCGTTCCTTTCATTTTCTTCAATAGCAGCATTAATTTTATCCTTCTCCGGCGATGGCAAATTAGCAAACTGCCTGCCTGAACTTTTTGTAGACACAAATTGCATTGGAGTCCCCCCCTCGGAAATTTGTCCAAAAATATCACCAGAGTATAAAAAGACAACTAAAAATACGCCCAAGATGTAGCGAATAACACTTTGCATCCGTAGTTCAATTTTAAAAATTGCTGGAAAATTACATAAAAAATTGTCGCTGCCAATATTTGAATATGCAATTCAACAAAATATCCGTTTCCAATGTTATAGAATGTAACTTTAATATACTTAAAATTATACTTATGAAAACGAAGAGCGCACTTACCTTGTTGTTTATGAGTCTATTTTCTTTCTCAATTTTAGCGAATGAACCAGAAGATCCGGTAAAACTTCCTGGCCAGATGTCGAAAGACGTTAAAGCAGTAGTTGAAAACAAATGCTATGGCTGCCATAATACCGATTCAAAAAATGACAAAGCCAAAGAAGATCTCGATTTTAAAACATTAGACGATCTGTCGAAAATAAAGAAAATCAGTGCTTACAAAGAAATCATAGAAGTTTTGGAAGAAAATGAAATGCCTCCGAAAAAGTTTCTGGATCATTACCCGGATAAAAAACTCACCGAAGCAGAAAAAAAGGCGGTAATGGCTTGGGCAAAAAAAGAAGCTGAATCGCTTGTAAAAGGAATGTAAGATGCGGAAGATTCTTCGCATAGTTATTATAATATTCATTATCGGTTTTATTGTTATCCAGTTTTTTCAACCACAAAAAAACCAGGGACAGATAACCGACAGTGACATTTTAAGTGCACACAAAGTACCCGAAAATGTGGCAATAATTTTAAAAGAGTCCTGCTTCGACTGCCATTCGGATAAAACACGTTATTTGTGGTACCACAATATTGCACCGGTATCCTGGATGATTAACGATCATATAAAAGAAGGGAAACACGAACTGAATTTTTCCAAGTGGGGAGAACTCGACATTTTCGAAAAAATAACTACACTTGAAGAAATCAGCCAGGAAAGCAGCCGTAAAACAATGCCGCTAAAGTCCTACCTAATCATGCACCCGAAAGCAAAACTCTCTGAAGAGCAAATAAAAACCATTGAAGATTGGACAACAAAGCTTGGAGAAGAACTACTTGAGGGGGCTGCCAATTAATATTTTCGATTCGCATTTAATCGCCTATCTTTGCCATCAAAAATAGAGCATGAAGGTGTTGGTAATGTATGTGGATAAATTTGAGTACCAACCACAAATTAAGAATCTCGATTCTGCAGAAGAGATCACGGAAGGGGCTACCTTTTTTGATTCCATATTGGCTTTTATACAAGTTGAAGAAAGCGACGAAGAGAAAGATGTGAAAAGTCGCGAGAAAAAGCTTGTCAACCATTTAAAATGGACAGCCAGAAAAAACAACTGCAAAAAAGTGATTTTACACTCATTTGCCCATCTTTCTGAATCTAAAGCATCAGTAGAATTTACCAAAGAACTTTTTGATTTGGCAGAACAACGGCTACAAAATGCAGATTTTGAAACAGCACAAACACCTTTTGGCTATTTTCTCGACCTTAATATAAAAGCCCCGGGATACTCGCTTGCCCGTATTTGGGCAACTTTATAGTGATTTATTAATAGCAGGACTCATAGAAGAATCTACATGAAATTTGAAACATATTCCATTTCTCAGGAAATAAAAAATAATCTGGCGGAGCAAGGTTTTCGTCGGCCTACCGATATACAATTCAAAGCCATTCCTCCGGTTTTGAAAGGCGAAGATGTATTGGCCATAGCCCAAACTGGTACCGGAAAAACCGCTGCTTTTGCTATCCCTGTAATCCATAAAATTCAGAAGAAAAGAGACAGACAGGGGATAAAATGCCTGGTGATGGCGCCAACGCACGAACTGGCCGAACAAATTGCCGGTGTTTTTGATCGCCTCGCAAAAAATACGGGTGTAAAAACCAGCGTAATAATTGGTGGTGTTGAACAAGAACCACAAATAAAAGCACTCCAAAAAGGCATGGATGTGCTGGTAGCAACTCCAGGGCGACTATTTGATCTGGTTAGCCAGGGACATCTGAAACTCGATAGCGTTGACATTCTGATTTTGGATGAAGCCGACCATATGCTTGACCTGGGTTTCATTAAGGATATTGAAGACCTCATCCGCTTTCTGCCACAAAAACGGCAAACCTTGTTTTTCTCGGCCACTATCAATCCAAAAATTAAAAAGCTGGCTTACTCGTTGGTTAGCAAACCAATCCGCATACAAATTTCCCCCAAAAATCCGGTGGCCAAAAGTGTCGATCATAAAGTAGCATTTATTGAAATGGACGACAAACGAGCTTTTCTGGAACGCTTAGTCAATGAAAATCCGGAGGCGAAAATATTGGCTTTTGTACGAACAAAAGTGCGTGCCGAACGCGTAAAAAAAGCTATGGAGCGCGTTAATATTCAAGCAGAAACCATTCACAGCGACAAGGAACAAAAGGAGCGTTACGAAACAATGAGCAACTTCAAATCGGGAAAATCGAAACTGTTGATTGCAACTGATGTGAGTGCACGTGGAATTGATATTCCGAATGTGGATTTTGTGGTGAATTATGACTTACCTGAAGTTGCTGAAAACTATGTACACCGCGTTGGTAGAACTGGGCGAGGTAATCAAAAAGGACAGGCATTCTCCTTTTGCAGCCCGGAAGAAAGAGAAGTCCTCACGGAAATAGAAACTTTTATCGGGAAGAAAATTACGGTACTTGAAATTGAAAAAACAGATTACCAGCAAACACTTGATTTTACTGAGGACACCGACTATAACTGGAAAAAACTGATGAAAGAAAACGAACAGGAACAAAGCAAACGCAAGAGAAAGAAATAGTTAGTTCGAGGATTTTCGCAACCAGAAATTACGTATTTCAGCACTCGTCATCCAGGTACACAAACCAAAAGGTTTCGAAAGAGATACTTCTGGTCGGATTCTGATGTCATGGTTCGTATAATTGAAATCGACAAGCACTTCGTCATCAATGGTTGCAACAATACTCGAATCGTTTACCTGTAAATTAACAGTGTACCAAACGTTCTTTTCGAAGTTTTTTAATATGCGGGTTTCATTTTCGGAGGCGTCTTTTCCATCAACTGTACTTAAACCGACAACCGGGCCTCCCCACCCTCCAATAATCAGCGAACAAAAGCTATCGCCAACCGGAAAAGTAAGTCCGCAGAAAAAGTCGTTGCCGGCAATTTTTCGTGCTTCCAGCCCAACCTCATAATTTACTTTCGGAAAATCTTTGGTATAATTGATTCCGCTACAACCATCGCCCATATTTATAATGATCGTTCCGCCGGAAACACGAACCGGCCCCTGCGGTCCAAAGTTGCTTATCTCCCAACCGTCAAGCGAGTGCCCGTCGAATAATGCAACAGCTCCTTCCGGTATTTCTTGCTGAATAATTGAATTTACAGATTTCTGATCCTGATTTTTCTTAGATGAACAGGAAAACAAAATCAAACAAAGAAAAAATAGATAGCCAGTTTTCATAAAGAAAATATAAGCAATTTTATCCGATAAATTTATACCCTAACTCCTCAATGGTTTGCCTAACCTTTTCAAGTTTGTAGCCCGAACCAATAATCTTTACTGAATTTGTACTGTTGTTCGCCATCACTTCGTCAATCCCGCTAATCGATTCGAGATTACGTTTTACACTGGCTTCGCAATGCGAACAAGTCATTCCTTCAACAGTTATGGTGGTGCCTTCCATTTTTTTCATGCTTTGCTTTTTACGCAGTTTCCCGTAAAAATATCCGCCAACTATCGAGAAAACAAGTAAAAGTGCAGAAGCAAGTTCCAACCAGCCCGGTAACATTTCATGATCGCTGCCGTCGCCGTGAATATGCATCACTTTACTTAAAATAAAATCGGCAGGAATCAACCAGTTGGTCAGCAAACCAAAAATAACAGCCCCACCAGTTATTGTAGCCATATAAACAATCAATGATTTACGTCCCATTGTTTTTCCAAGAACCGTCATTGTTGCTAAGTTTGTTGCAGGGCCAGCCATCAGAAAAACCAGGGCAGCTCCAGGTGAAACGCCTTTCATCAATAAGACCGCAGCCACCGGAATAGAACCGGTTGCGCAAATATAGATTGGAACAGATGCTGCAAGAACCAATAATATTTCAAGAATTCCCCACCCTTGGAAACGGGTGAAAAAATCGTTTGGAAGAAGTACCGAAATCAATGCAGCCAGCAAAAAACCAATTATCAGCCATTTTGCAATATCCTGTAAAAGCTCTATAAAAGCATAATCGGCAGCGCGTACCAAAGAGTGCCGCTTATCGTTTTTACGTGGTTCGTGACAACCGCAAGATGCATCGTTACAGGTTTCGGTGCCTTCTACCGCTTGTGTATCAATTTTAAAATCGGCAAAAGGAGATGCAACCTTTGGTTTGGACTTGTCTTTTACCAACCAGTTGGTAAGCGCACCACCGGTTACCCCGGTTACAAACGCTACAATTGGGCGAAGAACAGCAAAAGGCCAGCCTAACATGGAATAAGTGGCAAAAATAGAGTCGATGCCCGTTTGCGGCGTAGAAATTAAAAACGAATTGGTTGCCCCTTTTGAAGCACCATCTTTATAAAATGATATTCCGGTTGGAATAACCCCACAAGAACACAAAGGCATCGGGATACCCAATATTGATGCATTCAACGCCGACTTAAAATTACTTTTCCCTAAATATTTGTCGATGTGTTTTTGCGGAAAATAAACTTTTAATAATCCTGCAAAGATCAATCCCAATAAAAGCCATGGTGCCATTTCCAAAAGCAAAAACCATAACTCTGCAAAATATCTTTCAATTAATTCCATCATAGCACAAATAGTAACAACTCAGTATGAGTGTTGTTTTTAACGATTCAAAATAACAAAGATTTTTAGCTTGAAGAATTATATAATTCTGGAAATATTTATCAAGTTTTTGCGAACGTACAGTTTCTAACTCTCGTTTCGTTCAACATAAATTTGTGTGGCTTCTACCCGCGTAACAACTACACTTTCACCCCGATCAATAAAACCAGTTTCAGCAACAGCATCGTAAACCTCACCATCTACTGTTACTTTACCTCCGGGACGTAAAACTGTTTGTGCATTCCCCTTTTTTCCTTTCAACTTTAACATGGAGGTTTCAACACTCACATAGCCTTCATTAACATGTTGAACGGTATTTAGAGCAAAGTTTTTAAACATGCCCGACTCGGCAGTAAACACTTTTTTCCCGAGATACAGCGACAATATGAATCCGCCAAATATCCCGAGGACAACCGTTATAATGGCTACACCAAAACCACGTAGCTCAACACCATCGAAATCAAAATTAACGTTGTCGACAAGGCTTAATAGTAATCCCAGAAAAACGAGTATAACTCCACTGATACCCGCCACTCCAAAACCGGGAATTGCAAATATTTCTATAAAAATCAGGATAATCCCAAGGACAAAAATTACAATCTCCCAGTTTGCTGCAAGCCCTTCGAGGTACAGAGGAGCGAAATACAAGACGGCAGCCAAAACTGCGACGCCAAGCGCAAAACCAATTCCGGGCGACTGCATTTCGAAATAAATACCACCGATAATTGCCATAATAAGCAAACCCGAAACCACCGGATTTACAAGAAGTCCGATAATTTTTTCAATAAATGTTGGTTGGTATTCAACCAGTTCATAATCGCTAATCCCAAGTTTGGTTATAACTTCGTGTATATTTTCTGCAATACCTTCGCAATAATCATTTTCTATCGCCTCCAATGCTGTAAAAGTCAATACCTTTCCGGTATCCGAAATTCCCTCAATGTAAATACGTTCGTCCACCATTGCTTCTGCAATTTGCGGATCGCGAAACCAACTTATTATTGTGTCGTTTTGAGCAGTTACAACTGTGTCTTTTCCGTGGGCTTCGGCAGTGGAACGCATGGTAGAGCGCATGTAGCTTTGGTATTTATCGGGCATTGCCGCACCAGTTTGATTAACAACAGTTGCAGCCCCAATACTCGATCCCGGCCGCATGTAAATACCATCGCAGGCGATCGAAATTAGTGCTCCGGCTGAAGCTGCATTATTGTCGATAAAAGCATAAACAGGAATCTTGCTTTGAAGAATCATAGTCCGTATCGAATCAGCATCAACTACAGTTCCGCCGTAAGTGTTCATATGAATAATCAGCATTTTGGCATGTAATGAATCTGCTGCCTCAAATGCTTGTTTTACCTGTCGTCGGGTGGCTGGTGATATGTTTTGTTTGATATCCAGTTTGTACACAATTGTTTCGTGCGCATCTTCAGCAAAAACAACAACCGACACAAGTAAAAGCAATACAACCCAGATTTTTTTCATGACCAAAGCATTTCAATATTATTGTTCTACGAATATACAGCAAAACTGCGCAGCTACATCGGAAAAACGAATGTTACTGAAAATGAATTTTGCTACAATTAAAAACTTTCAGAAACCATTCAAACCAGAAAGTTTGTTAAATCGCATTTTCAGCCTCAGGTACATCCTTTTAAATTGTTAAATTTGCGGCTTAATACTAAAAAAAGAAATGGAACGAAATACGTTAACAGCAATTTCTCCGGTTGACGGAAGATACAGCAACAAAGTAGAAGGCCTCGAAAATTATTTTAGCGAATTTGCGCTAATCAAATACCGTTTATTAACCGAAATTGAATACTTCATCGCTTTGTGCGAAATTCCGCTGCCGCAGTTGCTTGAGATTAAACCCGAAAGCCTCGATAAACTTCGCAAACTTCATGAGAATTTCTCGCTCGAAGATGCTAAACGTATCAAAGAAATTGAAAGCGTTACCAACCACGATGTTAAAGCTGTTGAATATTTTATAAAAGAAGAGTTTGACAAACTTGGCTTAAGCAAGTACAAAGAATTTATCCATTTTGCGCTAACCTCGCAGGATGCAAACAATACGGCTATTCCGAAATCGATTCAGGATGCTTTGGAGAATGAATATTACCCGTTGCTGCAGGAGTTGATTGAAAAACTATTAACACTGGCTAACGAATGGAAAGACATACCAATGCTGGCAAAAACACACGGACAACCAGCATCGCCAACAAAACTGGGTAAAGAAATAAAAGTGTTTATCGAGCGGATTATGGTGCAACTGGTACATTTAAAATCGATAGCCATTGATGCAAAATTTGGTGGAGCAACAGGTAATTTCAATGCCCACTATGTTGCTTATCCCGAAATAAACTGGGAAGAATTTGCCAATAAATTCTTAAAAGACAAGCTTGGTCTTCACCGTTCGCAATACACCACACAAATTTCGCATTACGATAACCACAGCGCAATTTTCGACGCTCTGAAACGTATCAACAATATTATTTTAGATCTGGATCGCGATGTGTGGACGTATGTGTCGATGAACTATTTCAAACAAAAAATTAAAAAGGGAGAAGTAGGCTCGTCAACCATGCCGCACAAAGTAAACCCGATTGATTTTGAAAACTCGGAAGGGAACATCAGCATTGCCAATGCTGGGTTCGAGCAGTTATCGCAAAAACTTCCGGTATCGCGTTTACAGCGCGATTTAACCGACTCAACCGTTACCCGTTTTATCGGCGTTCCGTTTGGGCATACTGTGATTGCGATAAAATCAACATTGAAAGGTTTGAATAAGCTGCTGATTAACACAGCTGCAATTGAAAAAGATTTGGAAGCAAACTGGGCTGTTGTTGCTGAAGCTATTCAAACAATTTTGCGGCGCGAGTTTTTCCCAAATCCTTACGAAGCGCTGAAAGACCTCACCCGAAAAAACGAAGTGATTGATAAAAAAGCTATTCATAATTTTGTTGATACGCTTGATGTAAGTGACAAAGTTAAGCAGGAGTTAAAAGCGATTACTCCACAAAATTATACCGGAATATTTTAGTCCGGCAAAATAGAAAAAGAAGTTTAGTTAAATTGGCTTCAAACAACCCGTTATGAGAGAATTCTTGAAATTAATGAAACGATTTGTACCTCCTTACAGAGGAAAGATTGTTTTAAACATTATTTATAATATTCTGGGTGCTGTATTTGGTGCATTTTCTTTTGCCATGCTTATTCCGGCACTAAAAATACTTTTTCAAACCGAAGAAATCGTAACCCAAAAAGTTGAGCTAAGTTTTACACTCGACTCCATTACCCAAAACGTTAATTACTACATAAGTCAGTTTATTGTTAATCATAGCCCGCAGCAGGCGCTTATACTCATCGGAGCTATTTTGGTTACTGCAACCTTGCTGAAAGTAGGGTTTACCTACCTGGCTAGTTTTGTGCTTATTGCATTACGTAACGGGATTGTTTTTGATATTCGTTCGCTCATTTATAAAAAGATTATCGGCTTGCCATTGGGCTATTTTTCGGAAGAACGAAAAGGAGATATTATGGCACGCATAACCAGCGATGTGCAGGAAGTGGAGAACTCCATTGCCAATTCGCTGGATATGATAATCAAAAACCCCATTCTTATTGCTGTTTTTCTGGGAGTTATGATTTACATGAGTTGGTCGCTTACCCTGTTTGTTTTTATTATGCTTCCTGTTACCGGCTTTATTATTGGCAGAATTGGAAGAAGCCTTAAACGGGTTTCATCAAAAGGCCAGGATAAGTTAGGCGAAATTCTTTCAATAATCGAAGAAGACCTTTCTGGGTTGCGAATTATAAAATCGTTTAATGCCGAAGAAAAAGCCATTAACCGCTTTCAAAAAGAAAACAACAATTACCGGTTTATTATGAATAAGCTGATGTGGCGGCGTCATCTGGCACATCCGGCAAGCGAATTTCTAGGAACAATTGTAATTGTAATTGTGCTTTGGTATGGCGGTACAATAATTTTGGGCGGAGGAGAATCGTCGCTATCAGCTGCCGAATTTATCGGTTACCTGGTATTCTTTTACGGAATTATTAACCCGGCAAAAGCATTTTCTACCGCACTTTACAGCATAGAAAAAGGCTTAGCTTCAATGCAACGCATCGATCATGTATTGGCTGCCGAAGTTACCATCAAAGACAAACCAAACGCAGTAGAAATTAATTCGTTTGATAGCGAAATTGAATACAAAAATGTAACTTTTGCTTACGAAAAAGCTACTGTATTACACGACGTTTCACTGAAAATAAAAAAAGGAAAAACCATTGCATTGGTTGGTTCTTCTGGCAGTGGAAAAACTACAGTGGTAGACCTGCTCCCTCGTTTTTGGGATATCACAAAAGGAAATATTCTGGTAGATGGAAACGATATTCGCGATTTAAAATTGCAGTCGCTTCGGAACCTTATCGGGAATGTAAATCAGGAACCAATTCTATTTAACGATACGATCTATAACAACATTGCTTTTGGTGTTGAAAATGCCAGCAAAGAAGACGTAATAAAAGCGGCAAAAATTGCCAATGCACACGATTTTATTTTGCATACTGAAAATGGCTACGATACAAAAATTGGCGACCGTGGCGATAAACTTTCGGGCGGACAAAAGCAACGTATTTCAATTGCCCGGGCAATTTTGCGTAACCCGCCAATTCTTATTCTCGACGAAGCAACATCCGCACTGGATACTGAATCAGAAAAACTGGTACAGGAAGCTCTGGAAAACCTGATGAAGAACAGGACATCGCTGGTTATTGCGCACCGCTTGTCGACCATTAAAAATGCAGATTTGATCTGCGTACTCGACGAAGGTAGAATTGTGGAAAGCGGAACACACGAAGAGCTTCTGAAGCTAGACGGACGCTACACACGCCTACATAAAATGCAGGTATTTTAACCTTAAGCCGCTACTACACGAAGAACCTACATGTTCCGACTGCGCTTAACATGAGCCGGATCGTCAGACTGAGCGAAGTCGAAGTCTGAGTGATCAATCTAGCCAGTCAGAATATCAACAATATGAATCGTTTTAATAGGTAATTTCTGTTTGCGGATATACGACTCGATATTCATTAAACAAGAAGCTTCTGTTGATACAATATATTCCGCACCAGTTTGCAGTGCATATTCCACTTTTTGCTCCGTCATGGCAGTTGAAATATTGTGAAATTTAGCGGCAAACGTTCCGCCAAATCCACAGCAAATATCAGTTCTATCCATTTCAATTAGTTCCAATCCTTTTACATTAGACAGTAACTGCCGCGGTTCGCTTTTAATGCCGTATTCGCGTAATCCTGCACACGAATCGTGAAAGGTTACCCTGTGTGAAAACTCAGCGCCAAAATCAGTAACTTTTAAATGATTCACCAGAAAGTCGGTTAATTCAAAAACACGCTTAGTAACGGCCAGAGCACTTTCGTTTTCCGAAGATTCTTTAAACAAATCAGGGTAGTAATTCCGAATAAAACCGGTACAAGAGGCAGACGGAGAAACAATAACTTTATCCCCGGGAAAATCATGAATAAACTTGCCCGCAATTTCCCTGGCTTCTTTCCAATAACCACTGTTGAACGCCGGTTGTCCGCAGCAAGTTTGCTCAGGATTGTAACGAACCTCACAACCTGCCTTCTCCAATAACCGTATAAAATTAGCGGCGGTTTCGGGATAAAACTGATCGATAAAACAGGGAATAAAAGCTTCAACTTGCATTATTCAGAATTTAGGTTTCGAATTTAGCGAAATATAAAAGAAAATAACTTCCTCAAAACGCCTGTCTTGCGATCCCAAAACAGATATTCCTCATTTATATAACCTTATTAGTCTAAAAAAATGAGGCACAAAAAAAGCTGCTTCTTTATGAAACAGCTTTTTAGAAATATTTCTTCTGAGAATTACTCAGTTACTTCATTATAAATGTATTTAGAAACACCAAACTCAGTGCTGGTGGCTTCAATTGTAAGCGTACCGTCTTCGTTTAGATAAATTTTGTCATCGTTTCCTGCGATCAATTTATTCTGAGCCAAGATCATATCATCGTATGACAATTGAGTATAATCTCTTATTTCAAATGAAAAAATACAAAGACCTGTTTCATCATTTGTAATATCGTCAATTCCTAATTCGTCAGCAGCTAACGGAGCAGCAACAACACGTCTAAATTCAGCTAAAGTGACTTCTTTTCCTAAAACAAATACGCCCCAATCTGCCATGTCAGGATATAGTTCATTCTGATAAGCCATCAATTGCTCATCTATCTCTTCGTCCGTTAAATTAAAATCTACTTTGGGTTTAAAAGCATCACCCTCAGCAGAAAATGACATCACCATATTAAAATTATGAGCGAAACTTGTTCTGGCAATAATAGTAGCTGCAACCGCCCCATCTTCAGTTGCAGCGGCAGCCTGCATATCAGCAGAAGGTTGAAATTCTTTCAATTCCCATTTTTTTGATGTTACTGCATCATAGTTTGCAGTGATAGTTACTAACAACTCTTCTTTTTGTTTTGCTTCCTGTTCTTCCGGAGTTAACTCATCGTCGTCGGAACATGAAGTAAAACAAACCATTGCACCTAATAATAAGGTAAAAAATAAACTAACTTTTTTCATAATTGTAATTTTTAAAGATCAGGTATACCCTTTTATAAATGAATATTAATTGTTTTTAATGCTGAAAACTGTAGGTTTTAAAACGTTTCTGGCGGGCTTCGTTGTCCTTTTTTATCCCATACAAACCAGCGATAACGTTTTCGTTGTCCACACTTTTAATTCGAACGGCTAATTTATATCTGCTGATTTCGTCAACCGGAATACTGAGGCCTTTTACATAAAAAACACCAAAATTATTCCCGGCCTCGATGTTCACAGTATTTTGGAAACTGTAATTGGTATTTATTTCGCCATAAGATTCTTCCTCTACCATTTCTAAAGTTACCGTCAGGTCGTGGTCCAACACATGACTTAGTATAAGGCTGTCTTTAAATACCCCTTCTTGTGTGACCTCATTATTATTTTCATTGATTTGCAGATGAATGGAAGCCTGTTCGGAACTCAAACACACAAAAGGATCTCCGTTGTACTGTTTGTCTTCAGACACATTTTCGTAAGGATTTTCGCAGGCCGCAAACACCCCAATTAGCAGAAATAGTATAATTACATTCTTCATAGTCTTTTAATTGATATAGGGGTTCGAATTGGTCTCTTCTTTGGGAATATCCCAAACATATAAAGGCGAGTTGGGAGCCAACACATTTCCGTTACTGCGTTGCACAACAATATTTAAAGAATCAGACAAGCGTTTTAAGTCATAAAAACGAAGTCCTTCCGAGAATAGCTCTCGTCTGCGTTCTTTCAGAATTTCCCGTAAATCAGGAGGTGTATTTAAAATTGGTGCACCTCGTTTTGCCTTTAGCACATTCAATATGCGCATGGCCTCGGCAGGATCGTTTTGAAGAACCGCCTCAGCATATATCAGGTATTGCTCGGCAAGCCTAAAATGCTTGAAATTAAGGTTACGGTCAACCTGATTGTTTCGCTCGTTTACCGGTATAATATATTTGTACGGTATTTGATTGGGGCCAATATATGAATTGCCTTTACGCACATCGCCTTCAGCAAAACTATTTACCAACTCATCGCTCAAATGCACGCCATTGGTTTCATACATGGCATGGTAATCAATTAAATCTGCATCGTCGGTATCGCTCAAATCGTGTGTCATGAAAATAATTTCTTTGTTTTCAGAACCAAACTGATCTTCCCAAAGCATCCAATAGTTTTCTTTATCCAGCAATTCGGTATTAATAAAATGAGCCGAGGCTTCTTTAGCCATTTCCATGCTATTGGTAAAAAGGGCTACCCTGGCACGCAGTGCCCAAACAGCATCCAAGCCAAACTCGTAGTTTGATGATTGATTATAATTACTTTGCGTAAAAAGCTCCTCGACTCTATCCAAATCAGAAAAAATCTGCTCGTAAACTACGCCTAAATCAGACTTTGGCAGATATTCCAGTTCGAGTTTTAGTTTTAAAGGGATTCCTTCTTCATCGCTATTATTTCCATTATAACGCGGTGCGTACAATTGAACGATATTGAAAAGAGACCAAGCACGCAAACCGAGCGCTTGGGCATAGATTTGATCAACCTGATCTTGCTCTGATTCATCCAATGCAGGAACGATAGAATAATTATCAATAAGTACATTCTCACTGGCAATAAGCTGGTATTGATATGCCCAGATATAAGGTTGTGGTTGCGATTGATAATCCCAGTTAAAAATATAGTAGTTTGAAGGTGCGTAACCAGGTATCACACCTTTAAAATCATCCGATGCAAAATCGGTTGTTTGCATGTTCATTACTGATGATGTAAGCGAACGGTAAACATTGTTTAGTGCCATTTCATAATAGGCTACATCATCAAATGCCTTTTCCTCCGGCACCACATCTTTAGGCGTAATGTCGAGCAAATCGCAGGCTGAGAATAGACCTAAAAAACAAAATAGTATAGCTATATTTCGTATCATGCTCATCATTTTAAAAAGTAATATCCAAACCAAGAGTAAACGATCTTGGCAATGGTTGCCCAATTCCCGTAATTTCAGGATCGATGCCCTGGTAACCCGTAATTGTTAAAAGGTTATTTGCCTGAGCGGTTATTTTAAATGCCGTAACATTTTTCATTCTCAGGTGTTCGCTGATATCGTACCGAACGATAACGTTCTTCCACCTGATATAGGAAGCATTCTCAACGAAAAGAGAGTTAACACTGGTATCTGAAAAGAACTTTGGATAAGGCAGGGGCTTTTCGTCGCCGGGCTTTAACCAAATATCATCCAGGAAACCGTCGTACGGAACTTCGCCGTTTTTCACGTTACGAATCATTCGTGCTTTCAGGCTATTGTAATTTACACCACCCCACGCGTAAGTAAACAAGGTTGAAATTTCGAAATCGTGGTAATTAAATATGTTGGTAAAACCACCTGTTACCGGATGAGTGTACGTTCCAAAACCGGTCATCTGAGGAGCAACCCCACCGGTTACCAGGTTTCCGTTTTCATCGTAGTATAAAGGAATACCGTTTACGGGGTTCACCCCTGCCCAATGTTTTACATAGGCAGAATTAATGGGTTCGCCCACTTTGAAATACCCCTCTTCTCCGATCTTTATTTCATCCTGTAGGTATAAGTCGGTAATTTCGTTATGATTATAAGCGAAATTAATGCTGCTTGTCCAGCGGAACTGTTCGGTTCTAATGGCAACAGCGCTCAACTGTAACTCAACACCTTCGTTTCTTAATTTTCCAATATTTCGCAACAAGGACGAATACCCGTTTGAAGCCGGAATATCAACCGTAGCCAGCAAATCGTCAGTATTTTTTAGGTAGCCTTCAATCGTTCCGTAAATGCGGTGGCTGAGTAAACCAAAATCGAGTGCCAAACTCCATTGTTTGGCGCGTTCAAATTTCAGGTCTGAATTCCAGAACTCTACAAGGTTAATTATTCGTTTGCCCATGTACGTATCACTATTTGTGAAGTTGTAAAATGGTAAGCCCAATGTTTGACGAATTCCTCCTGAGTTATAATTAACTCCGTAAGAAGCCCGCAACTTAAACTGATCGATGATGCTGACAGACTCGAACCACGACTCCTTTTGCATATTCCAGGCGGCACCGAATCCCCAAGCCGGAACAAACCGTTTGTCTTCGGGAAGAATGGAGGAACCATCGTAACGAAATGAACCTGTTAGGTTATATTTTGAATTGAAATTATAGTTTCCGCGCAGGTAAAATCCAAGCAATGCATCGTAGTAGTCAGAGGTTGAAATAGTTGCGTTTGGATTTGCTCCGATTTCGGGTGCAACTTTATCGGATAAGCCAATGCTGTTAAAACCAAATCCCCAGTTTTTTGAGTGAATATATTCTGTTCCTCCGTTAAACGAAACTGAATGGTTCCCCATGTGCCGGCTATAATCGAAGCTCAAATCAACTCTTGACACAAAGGACTTTGATTCATTTTTGGAGAAAGCACCTTTCCCTTTTATTTTACCGGCTGCTTCTACCAAACGGTTTGGAAGCGTAACATTATTGTTTTCGCCATCGTTATATGTTATTCCAACTTTTGCATTTAAGTTCAAGCCTTCGGTGGCCATCCAGTTTAAGTTGGTATTTAAGTCAATTCTCCACGCAACTAACTCCGAATAACGATTGTGCAGCTCTTCAAAAGGATCTTCGAAATAATGGCTGCCAATTGTAATTGGATTTCTGGCAATAAAATCGGTGGTACCTCTTGTTTCGTAAGGCTGCAAAGTATAGATCAGACTCGCAGGCGAGGTACTTGACTTTGAACGGCTGCTTCGCCCCACTGAAGAATCGAAACCGATTGAAACATCTTTATTCAGGTTATGGTCGAGATTAAAACGTGTTGTAAAACGCTTTGCCCAGGAATTTTCATAGCCTCCTTGCTCATCGTAATAACTCACCGACAAATAATACCGGGTATTATTCGCTCCTCCCGACATGCTTAACTGCAAATCTTTTACCTGTGCTATTCGCGACAATTCTTTCAACCAATTGGTATTTATCGCTTGTAACTGCTGGTAACGTTTGTTTTTAATCAGAATTTCTTCTTCTGAATCGCTGGCTGTTGGAGTATATTTATACCCCAAACCAGACACGATTTCGAGTTCGCGTTCGAGTGCCAGTTTTTCTGAAGCCCCCATTAAACTAATTCCTCCTAAACCAGAAATCGGTTTCACGGTATGCTGATAACGAACATTGTATTGTGTTTGTCCAACAATCCCACGCTTGGTTTTAATCTCGATAACTCCGTTGGCTCCGCGTGTTCCGTATTCCACAGTTGACAAACCATCCTTAAGTACCCGTATATCAACAATATCATCCGGATTTATGGTATTAAAAACATCGGAAGAAATAGGTGCTCCGTTTAAAATGTACAAAGGTTCGTTGGCCCTGTTGGCGGCAGATAACTCGGCATCATCTTTTACCCGAATGCCCAAAGAATTGTTTCCGCGAATACGAATGGTAGATTTTTCTCCGGGCTCTCCACTCGCCTGAATTGCCAAACCAGCTACCTGCCCTTGCAGCAGTTGATCAAAAGAAGCGGCCGGCGTTCCAGCAGAAAAAACCTTGGTATCAATTTTACCAACCGATCCGGTGATCGAACGAACATCTTTTTGGTTTTCGCCAAAAACCACCACGGCATCCAGATCATGAGAAACCGGAACCAACTGTACATCAATAATTGATTTTGCACCTACTGTTACCGCTTGCGTTTCATAACCAATGTATGAAAACTGCAAAACACTTTCGGGTATCAGGCCGCCAAAAGTATAATGCCCTTCATAGTTGGTTATAACTCCTGATGTGGTATTTTTCAGAAGCACGGTTACTCCAATCAAACTCTCCCCTGTTTTGGCATCGGTAACAATACCTTCCACAGTGTGCATCTCCTGAGCTTTCAGACTGAAATTGCTTAAGCAAAGTAAACTCAGAATAATTAGAAAGAGTGATCGTATTTTATGTAAAAACTTCATTGGCACATTCAAAATTTTATTCTTTCAACCGGTTAATTCTGAGGACTCAAAATAAATTCCAGGTGATTTTCTTTGTTTAAATATTTTCTTGTCAATTTACTTAGTTGCTTTTCTGTTACGCCGTTAATCTGTTGCTCAAATCGTTTAAAATCCTTTTCATCTTCACCACGTGTCCATTGGTCTTCCATAACTTTTCGCCAATATCCGTTTGTATTCAGCGAACCTTCACGATCTTTCAACCACGCTTTTTTTACTTTATCCAGATTCTCTGTGGTTATAGCGCCTTTCATCGACTCAATTTCATCGAAAGTTGCTTGTATCAGTTTGTCTTTATTATCTGGCGAGCAAGTAAAGTACACATCCAACCGGTATGCATTGTAAGGTCGCTGCAAAATTGTTGATGCCGCATAAGGCGCATAAACGCCACCAATTTCCTCGCGCAACTTCTGGTTTAAGCGGATGGTTAAAATATCACTTAGTAATCCCATTTCTATACGCCCTTTTTGAGTGTCGTTGTATTTGCCGGTGAAACGGATTAGAACCTTTGTTTTTTCGGCCCTGTTTCTCGGGAAGTTGTATTGATGATGCCCTTTCGGAGGCCGAATACCATGATCAATATAATTTGTTGCGACCTTATCGCCTGGTAAACCGCCAAGATAAGTTGTTAAAAGAGGTTTTATGGAATCCACATTAAAACTTCCGACAATAAAAAAACGTGTGCCATAAGCCGACCCGTAACGCGACTGATAAAAATCAAAAGCTTTATCCAGATCAATAGCATCAAGTTCTTTTGGAGTTAACATTGTTGCAGTGCGCGGACTATTTTGCATCATTACTTTGTTCACTTCGTCGGCGAAATACGTATCGGGGTCATTTAGAGCATTCTTATTGTATTCTTTTTTGTTGGAAATGAAACGATCGAATTTTTCGCTGTCTTTGCGTGGTGCTGTATAAATTAAATAAGTTAGTTGCAACAGCGTTTTAAAATCTTTTTCAGATGAAAAGCCGGTTACTCCCTCGGTGTAGCGATGAATATACGGAGCCACATACACCTGTTTCCCGGAAGTAATTCGATCCAATTGCAGTGCGTCAAATTTCGATAATCCCCCCTGGCTTACCAGTATCGAAGCCATTGATGCATTATCAAAGTTATCGTTTGCAGCCAGCGAATAACCGCCTTCGCGCATGGATGAAAAACGAATCTCATCATTTTTAAAAATGGTTGGTTTCATTACAACACTCACTCCATTTTTATATTCAATAGTGGTAATTCCCATTTCTTCAGAATAAGTCTCGCTTTTAATAAATCCGGCCACAGGAGTTGTTTCCATCAAAGGCTCATCCACCTCAATATCTTTATAAGGAGAAAGGGCTTCATTTTTCACACTTTCCAGGCTCTTTATCAGTTCATCTTCAGTAGGTGTATTTGTGTGTGCAGGAGCTGTTACAATTACAATCTGCTTATTCCCGTTTGGGTTTATATACTCATCTACCAGATTCTGAATATCGTCCAGTGTTATTTCAGATATAACTTCCTCTACAAATTTCTTTTTAAACGAAATACTAGCGTTTTCTTCCCCGTAAATAACATGATTGGAAATAGCCTCCACAATTTGTTTTGAGGTTTGCGTATCTTCCTCCTTGGCCATTTGTTCTATATCGTTGTATAGAATTTCCTTTTTGCGATCGAGTTCGGATTGTGTAAAACCATATTTTTCAATTCGCAACATTTCGCGTATTACGCCTTTAGCTCCTTCAATTATCTGATCGCTTTTTGTAGTAGCCGACGATATATAACGGTCTGTGTTTCCGGCAGCAGCAGTTGCATACGATTGTGCATACATAAAGGGTGCACCTTTTTGCTTTGAAATATCAGAAAGGCGCTGATTTACCATGTAAGTGTAAATAATATTTATCACGCTATGCTTAAGATCCGCCAGTGTTTTTTCTTCGTGGTGAGGAAACTTGTGAATAATTTTAACCGATGTACTGGTAATTTCTTCGTCTTTTATAATTTTCACCTGTGTTTCTTCATCCATCGGTACGGAATAAAACTCGCGTAAAGGAGCATTTCCCGGATTTTCAATCGTACCAAAAGTAGCTTCAATTCGCTCTTCAATTTCTTTTTGGTTGAAATCGCCAACCACAATAAAACTTGTTAAATCGGGCCGGTACCATGAACGGTAGAACTTACGCAATTCTTCATCATTTCCAATACCTGTAACCACATCCATTAAACCGATTGGCCGACGGTTTAAATAACGTGAATTACGGTAAAGAAGCGGGTACATTTCGTCTTTTAATCGCTGATCTAACCCTATTGTGGTGCGCCACTCTTCCAATATAATATTTCGCTCGCTATCGATTGCTTCTGTACTCAATGTTAATCCCGAAAGTATATCTCCAAAAAATAAAAATGCCTTATCTAAAGTTTGCTTTTTGCCATTGGGAAGCGGGAGCATATAAACTGTTTCATCGTAGCCGGTATAGGCATTCAGATCATTGCCAAATTCAACACCTATCGATTGTAGGTAATCGATTAAAGTATTCCCTGGAAAATGCTTGCTTCCGTTAAAAACCATATGTTCCAGGAAATGAGCAAAACCGCGTTGTTCTTCTGTTTCAAGAATAGATCCGGCATTAATAACCATTCGCATCTGTATCTGGTGCTCAGGCAGTGAATTCTTTTGCAAATAATAAGTAAACCCGTTGGGCAAGGTTTTCTTTACCACTTTCGGATTTAAAGGAATCAATGTCTGATCGTTTAACTGTGCCCTTCCTGTTACAGAAGGCAAAATTAACAGACATATTATAACAAACTGAAGTATAATCTTCATCAAACTAAACAATTAATTAAAACACAAGATTATTGGCTTTTAATCTTTTTTACAAAGGCTTCTGGTCGAAGTGGTAATATGTTGTAGTGAAATTGCAAATACATTCAGTGAATCGATTTGCATTTTATTCAAACTACATTTTTACCTTAAATATATCCTGTTGGCTGCCTTTTTTTTAATGAGGCCTGCACCAAACTACCTTAGTGCCAGCAATCGCCTATGAACTATGAAACAAGAATTTAAGCCTCGTTAATAAAAGGTATGGTGGCGATAAACTGACCATTTTCTTCTTTAAAGGTGCATTCTTGCTGGCTTATAAGCGAATAACGTGTATTCAGGTTTTTCAAACCTTTGCCGTTTGTTTCCACAAGGGCAACCTTGGGCCTTAATTCGTTGATTACATAGATACGGTCGTCTCTCACCTCCAACGTAATAATCAGCGGATTTTTTTCGGATGCAATGTTGTGTTTAATGCAATTTTCAACCAACAGCTGCAAGGAAACCGGCAAAACCTTTCGATCCAAATAAGCGGGTAAATTATTTATCTCCATACGAATGGAAGAATTCATCCGAAGGTTAATTACATCGACATAGGTTTGAGTAAAAAAAAGCTCATCCTGTAAGCTAACCATATGCTCACCCTCAATACGCAATTGGTAGCGATACAAATGCGACAAGCTTGAGAGCATTTTGCGCGCAATTTTGTCGTCGTTACTCAGCAAAGCTTTTACAGTTCCTAATGAATTAAACATAAAATGCGAGTTTAATCCGGATCGCAACAGCTCCAGTTTTATCGAAATTGTTTCGCTTTTTTGCTTTTCATTTTTAAGCAGCAAGTTCAGGTTTTCCTGCTCTGCCGACGACCTCAACAAAAATTCGCGTTTCCAATGTAAAATACCAAATATAAGTATCACAACAAGCGTAATTAGAAACAACAGAAACAGCAAAATCATATTCCTTTCTTGCCCCGCAATCATGTCTTTAATTTCAAAACCTGGCGACACGCTAACTATTACCCATTCTTCCCCTCCAAACGGCATTGAACGATATTCTTTAAAGGCGGGCAACTGAAGGTAATCAGACCGTCCTTCGTGCAAGATGTTAAACTGCTCGTAATCGTAACTCCCATTGCTGAATAAATAAGCAGGCAATTGGTAAGGCTTGCCAACCTTGTTTATTTCGGGATGATAAATACATTGCCCAGCCTGATTGATTATCACCTGATAAACGGATGTATAAATATTATCCCAGATAAATTTTTCATGCAGTCGGTGCAAATCAACCAAAATACCGCTATTGTATTGAGGTTCTGTTGCTTCATTACTACCTATAAACAAATACCGTTGCATTAAAACACCGGAATGTTGAATGTTTTGCCGATCTGCCTGAAGTAACTCCTTCATTCCTGGCAATTGCGTTTCTATACTTTTATTATAAACACTCCAAAAACTATCGCCATCCAATAAACCTATTGCTACAACAGTGCTATCGACTGCCAACAACGAATTCATATTAAAATTTATATCCGAACCCTTTTCATTTCGCTCGTGCCACTCGTAGTTCAATTGTTCCAGAATGCGGCTATAATTTCCGAAATAGTAATTTAGAAATTTCTGATAACCGCTGGTACTTCCATTAATTACCGATTGACTAACAAGCGTGTATTGACGATGCATTTTTTGCCTTACCAGATAGGCTCCAACCGAAAAAACGGACACTAACAGTAGAAGCGCAATAACATTTCGTTTGTTGAATAATAGTTTATACATCAGCTCACAATCCAGTCTTTAAACTCCTTACTCCTGGAGTAACTCACAATAATATCATCTTCCGACTCCTCGGTCATCCTTATAAGTAATCGGCTCCTGCTCAGAGTTTTTATTTCATTAACAAAATGTTTATTGACAAAGTATCGACGGTTGGCACGGAAAAAAAGTCGCGGATCCAATTGTTCTTCCAATTGTGTTAAAGTAGAGTCGTAATAATATTTTTTTCCCCCTGGGGTACTTGCAAAAAGATACCTGTCGTCGGCCATAAAATAAACCACCTCATCTACCGAAACCGGTTTTTGCAAATTACCCAGCGATAAAATTATTCGATTCAGATAGTGCGAATTTACGACGTTTAACTGTTTTTCTGCCAGTTGATCCATCAATTGGTTTAGCGTAGGATTATTTAGTTGATTTTGCTTAAACTTGTCTAAAACCCTTTTAAGATCCTCGCTTTCAACGGGCTTCAAAATATACCCAATACTATTGGTATCAAAAGCCTTTATCGCATATTGATTGTATGCGGTGGTAAAAACAACCGGAATTGTAACATCAAGTGTTTTAAAAATCGAAAAAGAATTTCCGTCGGTCAATTCAATATCTGAAAAAATCAGATCGCATTGATTGTGCTTCAACCATTCAATGCTGTCAGCGACATTACTTAAATGCTTTACTACTTTTATTGACGGATTAATGGCGAGTAGTTCCTTTTCGAGGGCCTCTGCCAACAATATTTCGTCTTCTATTATTATAACTTCCATTTGTCTCGTTCTCAGCAGGCGGCTACAAATATAAGCAATTCTACGCGTGAGCCTGAATAACAGACAATAAGCTTATTGATAAGATTACAATGGGAGGCCGATTTTCAAATAAAACATCAGCACAAAACGCAGTCTGACAATAAACAGATTGATAATCCCTGATGTTATTTCTCTGTTTCAAAGTCTTCAACCTGGCCCAAAAATGTTAACGCTTCATTAACCTGGCTACCACTCCCCCACAACAGCCAGTTTAACCATTTCTTATTGGCATTTTTAGGTTTGAGCGCCCTTAGCAGTAAAAGTGATAATATTTCGAGGATAATTGTTGTAATTCCTACCAACAAAATCAGATTGAAGTTTACCAATGTCATCATATTAAAATTAAACAGTGCTTTTATCACAAACAAACCTACAAACGGCCCGAAAAGTAGCAACCAGGCAACAATTTTAAGGTTGTACACAACTGAGAGCTTTATTCGCGAAATGTCTTTCTGAAGTTTTAAAACCGCTTCGTCGTAATCGATAGTCAATATTTGCATCAGTTGCTTGATAGAAGAAACAACAAGCATTACCGAAAAGAATGCAACTACTCCACCAGAAAAATAAAGTACCAATTTTCAAGGTTCTCCACTGCAAAATATATGGCATATGATGCCACCAAGCCCAAAAAGACCATTGTACTAATAGGTAGAAAAAATAGATTGTTTAACGACCGTTTTACCTTATCCAGTTTCACTTCTTTTAATAAAGCTAGATTCAAACTTCTGGTGTTTTCGAGTACCATTTCGTTTTGTTCCCAAATTTCCTGTAAGCTTATTTTTCCTATTTTCTTATTGTTTAAATTTCATTTTCAATTGTTCTTTTATTCTGGCGATTTTAGTTCCAACATTGCTAAGCGAAATTCCCATTGCTTCAGATATTTCCACATGACTGATACCATCAAGGTACATTATCAAAATGGCTTTATTTAGGGCATCGGATTCACTGATAAATTTTCGCAATAGTTTTAGCTGTTCTTCAGTTTCTGAATCATCTGTTTCATCTACTTTCACCAACTTCTCCGGTATTGGTGCAAAATAGTTCCTGTAACTTTTTACTTTCCTGTAATGCGTTATCGAAACATTAAACGCCACTTTATACATCCACGTTGTAATTTTCACTTTGTGATCAAGACTTTCGTAACCTTTTATAATCTGGAAGATGATTTCCTGAATCAGGTCCTCTTGTTCCTGCTTATCCGGACAGTAACTATTAGCCACCTTAAATATCAGATTTTTATGCTGTTCAATAAGCTCTGCTATTGTAGTTCTATATTCCTGCTTTTCTTCCATCATTTAGTGTTTAACCAATTAATCGTACTTCCTTATAAAAAATCACACATCAAAGTTGTTTTTTCTGAAATCTTAATTTATACTGAAATTGATCGATTAAAAATAAAACGGAAAATACATCCCGTCGTTCGGAATTATAAAACAGCACCTAAATAACATCAAATACTTTTCTTGCAGACCATTTCCATGATTGACAACTGAAGCAAAACATCATTCCACGACAACCGGAAACACCAGATAATCAATATAAAACAATAAAATAAGGAGTATACTAAAAAGAAAACGAGACTCTACATTTTGTAAAATCTCGTTTTAAAATTGCACGGGAGGAGCGACTCGAACGCCCGACACCTGGTTTTGGAGACCAGTGCTCTACCAACTGAGCTACACCCGTTTTTCCTTAGCGAGTGCAAATATAGTAATTCATTCGTAATAACCTAAAAGGTTATTGAATTAATTTCAGATATAAAAATAAAGTAGAAATTCTCTCAAATGCCCCTTATGACGGGCTTCTCAGACAAAAGTTATCAACAGTATAAAAAAGAAAAAGCCCACCAGAATTTCCAGTAGGCTTTTGCGGAGAGAGAGGGATTCGAACCCCCGGTACCTCGCGGTACAACGGTTTTCAAGACCGCCGCATTCGACCACTCTGCCATCTCTCCAGATGCGGTGCAAAAGTAGATTATTTTTTTAAACCACAAAACAGTTTCCTACAAAATTTTAGAAAAATGCTTTAAAAAAAAAGGTTGCAGTTTTTGGTTTTTTGAAACTTATTTCTGAATTTAGCTAAACCTTTGAATGGGGTTCCTGAAACTATTGATTTTACTGAACATCCGAGAGATTCACACTCCATTCAACGCGCTAAACAAGACTTATAGCAAAATGAGTTACAAATACTAAGTATTTTATTTTCAATCACTTAATTAATTTTTTAAATTTTGCCTTATGAATAAAGCACAATTAATTGAAGCAATGGCCGAAAAAGCTGGCCTTAGCAAAGCTGATGCAAAAAAAGCTTTAGACGCATTTGTTGACACAACTACTGACGCACTTAAAGGTGGAGACAGAGTAGCATTGATCGGATTTGGTTCGTTCGCTATCTCTGAACGTGGTGCCAGAACAGGTAGAAATCCTCAAACTGGTAAAGAAATTCAAATTCCTGCCAAAAAAGTAGTTAAATTCAAAGCTGGTGCTGAATTAGCAGACGCAGTATCATAACGATACATAGCAAAAGAAATTGAAAGGGAAGTAAACGCTTCCCTTTTTTTATTTTTACTATTCAGAAACTCGACTTATGGATAAAGAACTAATCGAACATCTGGCATCTTATCTCACCCCTAACCGACAAGTATTATTTAATTCGGTATTACAACAACGAACCCGGTATCTTACGGTTGTTCTCGAAGATATATTTCAGCCCCAAAACGCCAGTGCAGTTTTACGCACCTGCGATTGCTTTGGAATACAGGATGTACATATTATTGAAAACAGAAATGATTTTGAAGTGGACAGGGAAGTGGCGATGGGAGCATCCAAGTGGCTTAGTCTGAAAAAATACAACCAACTTGAACAAAACAGCCTCGAAGCAATTCGCCAATTAAAAGGAAACGGTTACCGCATTGTAGCAACTTCTCCCCATATTAACGATCAGGAATTGCATAACTTCGACATGAGCAAAGGAAAAGCTGCGCTGGTTTTTGGTTCTGAATTACCCGGAATTTCGGAAATAATAAAAGATGAAGCCGACGAGTTTTTAAAAATACCTATGTATGGCTTTACTGAAAGCTTCAATATATCGGTTTCTGCTGCAATAATTCTTCATCACCTTACTTTAAAAATGAAACAAGATGCGGCTATTGAATGGAATCTAAGCCAGGAAGAACAACAAGAAATTAAGCTGGAATGGATACGCCGATCTATTAAACGTTCCGAATTAATTGAGCAACGCTTCAGGGAGAACCGCAAATAATTCAGGCCCGTTTTGATTTCTCCCAGTTAACAGACTGTTTACCTTTAAAATAACGGAAAATGCCGAGTATTGCCGCATAATTAATCATAACAAAGTAATAGGGTGCAAAAAACAACTTGCTCCTGATTTTTCGATTCTCGAAATACCAGCCGGCTAACGCAACATAATAACAAAAATTCTGAACGTAAAAGAAAATGGAAAAGAAGTTATCTGGAGTCCAACTCCTATTCCCATATACAATTAACAGGTTAACAAAATACAATAAGAATAAAGACAGTGGTGTAATTGTCCAGCGTAAAACTTTATGCGAAATATACTGCCAGGTTAATAGGCCATATTTGAAGAAATTAAGCAACCCCTTCAACCTGAAAATTGTTTGCACACCGCCGGCAGCAATCCGCACCTTTCTTTTTAGCTCCTCATTCACGTTAAGAGAGGCTGTTTCCTGCGCGTAGGCCTCAGGAGAATAAGCGATTTTGTAACCTTTCTGAGCGATTCTAAGCGAAATAATAAAATCATCGAGCAAAGTATCAGTCTCCACTTTTTCAAACAGTTCTGTGCGAATTGCAAATAACTCTCCCACTGCTCCCACTGCAGAATTTAAATCGGAATCCATTTTTTTGATCCATGATTCCAACTTCCAGTAGAGTCCTTCGCCCGCTCCAGCTGCACTTTCTGCATGACTCTCAATTATTCGCTTCTCACCTGCCACACAACCAACTTCCGGCTTACTAAACTCTTTTACGATTTCCCGAATTGAGTTTACTCCCAAAACAGTGTTCGTATCAGAGAAAATAACAATTGGAGCTTTAACAAATTGCATCCCCCTGTTCATGGCATTCATCTTCCCTTTTCTTTCGGGTTCATGAAAAACTTCAAGTTCGGGATACTCTTTTAATAAGCCAGGAGTACCATCGTCTGACCCGTCGGTAACCCATATATATTGAATTTTTCCTTTGGGATAATCAAGCGCGAACGAGTTTGCCACCTTCTGCTCAATGTAATCTTTCTCGTTAAATGCAGTAACGAAAAGGCAAACCTGCGGTTCGTAACTTAAATCATATTCATCTTTAGATCTTTTGAACAAATTCCGGAGTTGAACAAGTACCCAAAGCACCAGACCATAACCAATATACGTGTAGAATATTATGCAAAGTAATAGCCAGAATAGGATATTCAGAATCATTACAAAAACGTTTTATAAAAATCGACCAGTTTGCCTGCTGCTGCTAAGTTATCAAAATTTTTGTGGATAAAATCTATCGCATTTCGCCCAAGTTCATCATGTAGGTTTCTATTTTCTACCAATTCTGAAATGGCTTGAATAAACTCATCCGAAGTATTAGCTATTAACAAATGCTTCCCATTCTCGATTTCGATTCCTTCGGCACCAATTGATGTAGAAACAATACCTTTGCCCAGTGCCAATCCTTCAATAATCTTTATCCGCATTCCACTGCCCGAAAACAGCGGAACAACCATTATGGCTTTTGAATTCATAAAATCGTAGGCGTCGTCAACCTCTCCTTTAAAAACCACATTAGGTTGATCCAGTTTCTGTATTAACCAATTCGGTGCATTTCTTCCTGCCGCATAGAAATTTATTTTTGGATACTTTTCGTGAATTTTCGGCCAGCAGCTTTCCAGAAACCAAAGCAACGCTTCCTGATTGGGCGCCCATTCCATTGAGCCAATATGAAAAACCGAGGGATATTCTATATTCTTAATATTGGGAATAAGAGCAGAACTATCAATTCCGGTTTGAGAAACATGGGTCGGGCGAATATTCCCTAGTTCATATAAAATACGCTCATCTCTTTTGGTAATTGGCACCAAAACATCGTATTCATTCAATATCGCGGTTTCCAGCTTTTTTATTCTTTTTGAAAGATTATTCAGATACAATCTCTTCAAACCTTTCGCTAGCTTAGCCGTGCGTTCCCATATTTCAAACTCCACATTATGTGCGCGGTACACAACCAATGCCTCTGTTTTCTTTCTGATAAAAGGAATATAAGGGCAAACATAAAGTCCTTCAAGCTGAACAATATCAAATTCCTTTTCTTCCAAAAGATCCTTGAGTGCTGCTTTAAAATCCTTGCTGATAAACCGAACTGCGTTGTATGGTTTTGAAGAAAAACAAAGATTAAGAAAAGCGTGAAAAGGACTTATCCGAGCCGGAACCTCAACCATTCGGAAATCTGCTAAATTAGCTATTTCCCCAGGTATTTCATCCAACGAAACATGATGCTTTGCGGTATTCATTGAGAGCACGGTTACATCGTGTCCTAAATGAGAAAATCCTTTTACAAGATTCATACAGGCAATAGCCCCCCCATCCTTGGCAGGATAAGGCACCTTATTGTTTACCTGCAAAATTCTCATAATTATGCTTTATGCGCTTTTTTCTTCCCTCCAAAAAATTTTGATAAGCCTAAACGGTTAAAAAACCGCGTGTAGGTTTCTGCAGACATTATAGCTGAGTCTGTTACTGCTTTGTAGGTTAACCAGACACCAACGGGCAAGAATATGAACGTACTAAACCACATTCCTCCTACCATCGACCATGCATCTTCTCTTGCCGATTTCTCGCCGCTCATTGAAATAATATAATAGAATATAAACAATAGAATAGATACGATTACCGGCATACCAAGCCCCCCTTTACGAATGATTGCGCCAAGCGGTGCTCCAATAAAAAAGAACACCAATACAGCAAACGACAGGGTAAATTTCCGATGCAACTCCATCCTATATTTATTCAGGGTCTTTTTTTGCGTATAAAGTTGTCCCTGATACATATCTATTGTTTGCTTGTTTGCGCGAGCATTAGAGAGTGCAGATCCGGCAATTTCTGCCTGAACCCATTTGTCTTGCCTTGCCAAAAAAGTGTCTACATTAAAAATAGTATCCGGTTGCTGAACTTTTATCTCTTGCATTAAAGAATCGTTACGAGCAATCAGATTTACCATTTTCCGATTCAGCGTCTGGTTCGGACTCAACTGCAACATGTATTTCTTTAAACGCGAGTAATAATTATCAGACAACGTATCTTCCATCAACCGCAATTCTGTGGTATTTAACATCCTGTATTGGTTCCGAAAAATACTTTCATCCCGGCGGTTAAAATCAAATCCCCGAAGTTTAACGCGAATTGTTTGTTCTGTAAATTTACGCCGTTGAAATGCATGGTTATCCTTTGCCCTTCTATCTTTAGGCTTTTCCTCTGCATAATTAACACCATTATACAGATTGAGAACCATAAACTTTTTATCCTGAGTTATTTTCATGAAACCCGAATCGGCAACAGTAACACTTTCGTTGGTTTGCCCTTGAGTATGGTCATAAATCATAACGTCGTATAGCATTTTTGTTTTGCTGTCTTTACGACCAACTTTAATACTATATCCGTCCATTTCGTTGGAAAAAACACCTGCCTGGACCACCATTTCCGGCTTTTGCTGTTTTACACTATACAATAAGGTAGAGAATTTCAGGTTCGTTTTTGGGATTATACTGTTTGAAAAATAAAAAGCCATTCCGGTTATTATTACTGTAATAACAATCAATGGTTTCATTATTCGGAAAAGAGATATCCCCGAAGCTTTCATTGCTACCAACTCATAATTTTCGCCCAAGGATCCAAACGTCATAATAGAAGCTAAAAGCATAGCCAGAGGGAATACCAGGGGTAACAGGGCAAATGAGGCATAGAACATCATTTCACCCAATACACTAAATTCGAGCCCCTTTCCAACCAAATCATCCACATACTTCCACAAGAACTGCATTAGAAGTACAAACAGCACAATAAAAAAGGTCATCACGAATGGCCCAATGAAAGATTTTATGACGTACAAATGTAAGCGCTTCATGTAATATTATTCCCTTTCTGAAACGTGTACAAAGCTAAGTTATTTTGGGAATCTGGAAAGTAAAAAAAGTTAATAAAGCTTACCGAAACTTTATAGCACAATTACATCGAACAATAATTTACGAACCAACTACATGTTTAAGATCGGCTATCTGAGTTTCCCACAACCCTCGGGTTTCTTCTTCCTCTCCTTCTTCTGCAAAGTCAGTAATCAGCAACGAAACATCACCTGTAAGCTCATCTCGTGTGATTCGAAATTCGAAATACGCATCGTCTTCATCGTCAAGCCAGTTAAAACGAACCAGCCTGTTTTCTTTATTCAAAGCCATTTCAGCAACTTGCTCTGAATCGTCCCAAACAAAAGTATATTTTTTCCCTCTCACCTTTACATCGTCAGCAAACCATTCGGCAAGACCAGAAGCAGTGTTAAGCCTATTATAGAGCACTTTAGGGGAGCAGTTAATAACAAATTCGAATTGTATTTTATTTTTAGCCATAAGTTCGATTTTTGGCAATATAGCTATTAAGAACCGAACTTACAAGACATTAATCAGAGCGAATTTTAGCTGTTCCGAAAATTTTCAAAAAAAATGGATGAGAATAAAAATAAATACTATATTTGCACCGCCTTTTTCAAGGCAAATGGCGAGGTAGCTCAGCTGGTTAGAGCGCATGATTCATAATCATGAGGTCGGCGGTTCAAGCCCGCCTCTCGCTACTAAAAACCAAGAGGTTACAAAACAAAATTTGTAACCTCTTTTTATTTGCAAACAATTTGCACACAAAATAATGGATCAATAATCGATAATGGGTGAACAGACCATTACGACTACAAAAAATGGACATCCTTTTAAGAACTGACTCAGATAAATTTCATTGTATTTGGAACGACACAGGAAAGATATTTTGTAATAATATTTGTCGACTGGATAGCACTATAATTTTGTCTTAAGTAATACAAAGCCTCATTCACTCGTTAAATAAAAGACAATTAATTTAATCGTTTATTTTTTCATACCTTTCGTACAATGATAGTACGTATACCACCTCATTGATAACTACTTTTTGAAGACTTTGATTATGACAAAGAACCCCATCCACATTAAATACACAAAACAAATACGGCATATATGAGCCAAATTGGTATATTAGAATCATTCACCAAATGGGTAGATACCGAAACACTTTGATGTTATTATTCTACAATAAATCCAAATAAGAAAGTATCAAACAAAGCCTCAGCATAAACATAACACACTGAATACCGAACCATTACAAACACAAAACATTATTCATCTGGGAAACAGTACATCTTTTGATACTAACACTTCGTAATTCAAACATTAAAGAAGAGATACAGACAAAGTCAAATCTTCAACTATTCTGTTGGCTTCGTAAAATTCTAATAATAAAACTTAAAACAATGAAAAAGACAATTTTAGCGTTAACAACAATCGTTCTACTTTCTTTCGCAATCCCACAGCAAAGTATTGCTAACAAAAGCACCGCAAAAGAAATTAGTGCAGAAGAAATTTCTGAAGCAAAAGCAGATATCAACCAAATGGTTGACCGCATGCTTGAGATTAATGAGATGGATATTAAATCCATGAGTAAATCAGAAAAGAAAGAGTTAAAAAAAGAAGTTCGCTCTATAAAAAAAGACATGAAAGCTTACAGTAAGAGCGAGTCGGAAGCTATTGCAGAAGCTGCTGCAGAGGGTGCCAGAAGTGGAGGTCTTTATATCTCTTCGGGCGCTATAATCATTATTTTATTACTGATTATCATATTGTAATAAATCGGCAGTTTATAGGAATTTATTAAGAAAGGAAGAATGGTATTTCTCTACTATCCTTCCTTTTTTATTAGCCTAACTCGCGCAAACGAAAAGCCAGGTATATCCGGAAGATGCCAATAAAAATAAACGCTATCGCTGTCCAAATGGCAATGGTGATTCCTATTATTTCGGGGTGCCACAAAAGAGCAGCCGCAATCACTACCAAAACAATTCCAAAAACAAGTACTGCTTTCCAATTGCTTCTATTCTGTTTCTTTAATTGAATAGCTCTTTTTATCTGCTCTCCACCTTTAAAAATCAATCCAAATCCGATAACAATACTTATAACCCACAAAATAGTTTCGGGACTTGAAATCAGCAACACGCCCAAAACAACGTTCAACAAACCGCCCCATAAATACGACATATAATCAAAAACTACATTGCGTTTTTTTAGTGAAATAAACACTTCTGATAAACCGACTATAAGGATGATAAAACCAAAAACTATTGCTAGTGACTGAAAGCTTTCCAAAGGCGCTACAAAAAACCAAATTCCGAAAATTAAAAGTGCCAAGCCCGATATAAGCGACATCCACCAGTAGCTTTTTCTATTCTCGTTCATTAAAGTATTCATCCTTATCAGAATTTATGTTAATCAATTAAAGTTACACAAATTATAACAGTCATTACCAAAAGCAGTTCAATAAAAAACAAATGTGGCGAAGAGCGAAGATGTGTAACGGATTAAATACTTAAAAAACGAAGCTTAACATCTGATAATTACCTTAACATTTGTCCACTATTATCTTAAACTTTAATAAACTAAAAACTACGGCTATAATAAAGTTTAGAGAATGATACGCTCAACTACCACAAGAAAGACCGCCCGAGAAAGAATGAAGTCATTCTAATAAAGCCGCACAATATTGTAAGACTAGTCGCTCGCGTATACTTCAGTTGGTTGGTGCACAATCAACGAATAGTGGCTAAAAACCTATTCCAAAACCGATGGTATAAAAGGGTTCCCAATCGTCATATGGTGAGTTTTCATCCTGAATGACATCAAAAAGCAATTGTGCGTTTATCCAGGTATTGTTTGATATCGGTTGACTAAATCCTCCACCAACAAACAAAAACGGAACCCACTCTCGGTTGCTTCCATCGTAGTAAGTTTGAAATTCGTAATTCATCATCGAGAATTCAACATGCCCATAAATCTCGGGGATAAAACGATAGCGGGAAAAAATACTGGCTCCATAGTTTGTGGCTTTATAATCGTAGCTTCCCTGATCGTATTTATAATATTGGTACGTCAATTGGCTCCCAACCGAGAACTGCGGAGTTACTTTGTAACCAATCATTGGAGAAATGCCTACTTCGGTAATACTTCCGAAAGTCAGATTAAGTCCACCTCCGTAATAAATCTTCGAGGGGCTGAAGATATTATCTGTTTCGTTGCTCGTTCCTGTTTGACTGTAACTTTGGGCATTTGCTAACACGAACGCCGCCGCCAGAACAACTGTCAAAAGTATTTTTTTCATCGCTTCTGTTTATTATATCGAAATATACACAAAAATTAAGCACTGAAAATTCTTATTGTTTTACTTTTCAATCTATTTTTGATGCATGAACATTGATAAATATCCATCACGTTTGCTGGAAAATGCGGTTAATGAATTCTCAAAACTACCGGGAATAGGCCGAAAGAGTGCTTTACGACTGGTGCTTCATTTGTTGCGTCAAGACAAAGAGCAGGTTGAAGGTTTTGGGAATAGCCTTATTCAGCTTCGAAACGAAATAAAGCATTGCAAAATATGCCATAATATTTCCGATACCGAAACTTGTCAGATATGTTCCAATCCGTCGAGAAATACAAGCGTAATCTGTGTTGTGGAAAACATTCGCGACGTGATGTCAATCGAAAATACACAACAGTTTAACGGACTTTACCATGTTTTAGGCGGAATTATTTCGCCGATGGATGGAGTCGGTCCGGCCGATCTCGAAATTGCCTCGTTAATCAACCGCGTTGAAAGTGGTGAAATTATCGAAGTAATCCTCGCTCTTTCTACAACAATGGAAGGCGACACCACCAATTTCTATATTTTCAGAAAATTAAAAGATATTGAAGTAAAAGTTTCAACACTAGCGCGTGGGGTATCAATTGGTGATGAACTCGAATATACAGACGAGATTACGCTTGGGCGCTCGTTGGTTAACCGCGTTCCTTACGAAACGGGCACGAAATAAACAAGCAGAAAAAACAGCTGCTACATCAGATTTTCTGTTTTTTTCCGTTATCAAAAAGTATTGCCTACATTTGAAAAGATTTGCCTTAGCCTGACCATGGATTTATCAATAGTTATCGTCAATTATAATGTCAAACACTTTTTGGAGCAGTGCCTGCACGCCGTGCAGAAAGCTTCCAAAAACATAAAAGCTGAAGTTTTTGTGGTTGACAATAATTCTGTTGACGGTTCTGTGGCGCTTCTTCGCGAGAAATTCCCGGAAATAAAGCTTATCGAGAACAAACAAAATGTAGGTTTTTCGAAAGCCAACAACCAGGCCATAAAAAAAGCAAAAGGCAGGTATGTTTTATTGCTTAACCCTGATACGGTTGTTGAAGAAGATACATTTGAGAAGGTAGTTGATTTTATGGACAAGCACCCTAAAGCCGGTGGACTTGGCGTTAAAATGATTGACGGGAAAGGAAAATTCCTGCCTGAATCTAAACGAGGATTACCAATGCCGTGGGTGGCCTTTTACAAAATGTTTGGTTTATCTGCACTGTTTCCTAAATCAAAAGTATTTGGAAAGTACCACCTCTCTTATTTAAATGAAAATGAAATACATGAAGTAGATGTTTTAGCCGGCGCTTTTATGCTTATGCGCAAAAAAACACTCGACAAAGTTGGCTTGCTCGACGAAACTTTTTTTATGTATGGCGAAGACATTGACCTTTCGTACCGAATTCAAAAAGGAGGCTATAAAAATTACTATTTCCCCGAAACAACCATCATCCATTACAAAGGAGAAAGCACGAAAAAAGGATCGCTCAATTATGTAAAAGTATTTTACAATGCGATGGTAATTTTTGCCCGCAAGCACTTTAACTCACGAATGGCCGGAACATTTGCATTTTTAATTCAACTGGCCATCTATTTCAGAGCTTTTCTTTCGGTTTGCAAGAGGGTTTTCGCCAAAATTATTTTACCGATACTCGATGCGCTCCTCATTTTCATAGGCTTTCTGGTTATTACGCCCATTTGGGAAAATCTTCGGTTTCATAACCGGGAGTACTACCCCGATATTTTTATACAATTTGTAGTACCCGCCTACATCCTGTTCTTTTTTCTCGGAATTGTTTTTTCGGGAGGATATCGAAAGCCTTTAAGTATTTATAAACTCCTCAGAGGAATCTTGTGGAGTATAATTGCCATTTTGCTTGTTTATTCGTTAGTTGACGAACGCTATCGTTTTTCTCGGGCATTAATTCTCTTAGGAACAATCTGGGCAGGTGCAAGTCTTAGCTTACTCCGTTTGCTTGGGCATTGGATAAAAATTCCGGGCTTTAGATTAAATCTTACAAGAATAAAAAGAATTGCAATAGTTGGACACTCCGAAGAAGCTGAACGTGTAAAACAAATTCTGGAAGAAACCCGGATTCATTCGCAAATGGCCGGTTTTATTGCGCTCAACAAAACCGACAAAAGTCAGCATTACATCGGAACCATCGATCAAATTCAGGAAATTATCCGCATTAACCGGATTAACGAAATTATTTTTTGCGGAGGTAATATTAGTTCCGCAGAAATCATTCGCGCTATGCTCAATCTCACGCAGCTTGATGTGGATTACAAAATAGCACCGCCAGAGAGTTTGAGCATTATCGGGAGCAATTCGATTCACACTGCCGGAGACTTGTATGTGGTGAATGTGAACGCCATTTCGAAAGCAAAAAACCGCCGAAAAAAGCGACTTTTCGATATTGAAATTGCATTGATCGTTCTACTTATAAGCCCCATTTTTTTATGGTTTTTCAGTAAAAAAGGAAGCTTTATCTCGAACCTGTTTAAAGTAATTAGCGGCAAACTCTCGTGGATTGGCTATGCATCAGAAGCGGGAACTTTCGAAAGCCTTCCGAAAATCAAAAAAGGCATTTTACATCCGGCCGACCTTTTCCCCGAAATCAGGCTCGACAAAGAAAAAATAACACGATTGAATATGCTTTATGCCAAGGATTATCTTATATTAACAGATGCAGAAATACTCTTGAAAGCATGGAAAAAACTGGATAGAAAATGAATGAACACCTTACATACGGGAAAGTAAATTTAAGGCCGCTGGAACCCGACGATATTGACTTACTGTACCATTGGGAAAACAGTATGGAAATATGGGAAGTTAGCAACACCAAAACACCTTTCTCCCGGCATATATTGGCGCAGTATATTGCTGAATCGGCAAAAGATATATACACTACAAAACAGTTGAGGTTGATTATTCAGAACGACAGTCACGAAGCAGTTGGAGCAATCGATTTGTTTGACTTCGAGCCCTATCACCTCAGAGCCGGAGTTGGAATTCTTATTCACAACACAAAAGACAGAAAGCTTGGTTATGCAAGCGATGCACTTATGGCGCTTTCGGGATATGCTTTGGAGGTTTTAGGCCTGAAACAGTTGTACGCCAACATTGCCGAGAATAATAAAGAAAGTTTACAACTATTTTCGAAAACCGGCTTTTTGCAGGCTGGAGTAAAAAAAGACTGGATAAAAACCATCAATGGCTGGAAAGACGAAATTCTGTTTCAGAAAATTCTTACATAAACAAATATGCAATCATCCCTCAAACTTTTACTGTTTGCGCTGCTATTCCTTGGGTTCGGTGAATTACATCCTACTTCTGCACAATCAGCAGGCAAACAGCTAATTGCGACCAAACGATTCAACAACAAACAAAAAGTGCTCAACATAAATTCTTTTTTCAAACTAAAAACAAAGGATGGCGAAAAAATAAAAGCAAAGCTCTCCGCATTAATCGATAATGGCATAGTAACACTTCAAAATGATACTGTTTTGTTTCAAGACATTCGGTGGATTAGAATTCAACGAGACTTAAATAAACTTGAAAAAGGATTGGCAATTGCAGGTACTTTTGCAGGCAGTTACCTTTCGATTGGAGCTATTCCTGCAGGACTCGTTTTCTTATTTATAGAATCAAATCCATGGGTTTTGCTGGCTCCTGTTGCTACTTTATCGTCATTTGTTATTGGATTCAAAACTTTAAGAGGTAAAAAATACAAAACCAAATACTGGAAACTAACGGCAAAACCCTACATAATTCCCAGCATCGAAGGGTAGAATTTTTATTGGTTAAAATCCGGAATCTCCTTTAAAAACGAATACGATTTATTTTCATAATCAATTTTACAGGCAAAATGTTGAAGGCCGTTACTTACAATAACATATTCAACACGTAAAACCATATTGTAGCGAACCACCTGGTCAAAAGTTTCCTGGGTTATTTTAACGTTTGGGGCTTTAAACTCCACAATCAAATTTGGCTGTCCGTTTCGTGAATAAATAAGCAGATCGAAACGACGAGGGTTTCCGTTTACTTTTATTTGCTTTTCCACCGCCATCAAACTCTCGGGATACATTTTCTCTGCTTTTAAAAACTGAATAAAATTCTGTCGAACCCATTCTTCCGGTGTCAACACCACATTTTTTTTTCTGATACCATCAAAAATCAGCGTTTTTGTATCCTCTTTCTTTATTCGAAATTCATATTCCGGCAAATTCAGCTTTTGCATACACAACTTATTAACTCATTTTGGCTGACGACGGCGAAAAATGTACATTTGTGTCAATCTTTCAACCTAAGTGATTTCTATTTGTTCAAAGGTAAAATATTTCAATTTGTATGAAGACAAAAAAAGAAATTGTTGAAAACTGGCTACCGCGTTATACCGGCAAGCCTCTGGAAGAATTCGGCCAGTATATTTTGCTGACAAATTTTCAGGATTACATAGAAAAATTTGCCCGGGAATTTGAAGTTCCGGTTGAAGGCGCCGACCGGAATATGCCCAGCGCCACAGCCGAAGGAATAACCATAATAAATTTTGGGATGGGCAGCCCCAATGCGGCAACAGTAATGGATCTTCTTGGTGCAATTCATCCCAAAAGTGTGCTTTTCCTCGGAAAATGCGGAGGTTTGAAAAAGAAAAACCAACTGGGCGACTTTATTCTTCCGATTGCTGCCATCAGGGGCGAAGGAACTTCTGACGAATACCTGCCACCCGAAATTCCGGCTCTACCGGCATTTAGTTTGCAACGCGCTGTTTCGCATATTTTGCGGAACTCGGGACAGGATTACTGGACTGGTGTTGTTACAACCATTAACCGCCGTGTTTGGGAATTTGACGGAAAATTTAAAAAATACCTCAAAAAAACCCGGGCAATGGCCATTGATATGGAGACTGCTACATTGTTTACTGTTGGCTTTATGAACCAAATTCCAACAGGTGCACTTTTGTTGGTGTCCGACCAGCCAATGATTTCAACCGGAGTAAAAACATCAGCAAGCGATAAAAAAGTGACTTCAGAGTATGTAGAAAAACACATCCAGGCCGGTATTGATGCACTTATGGAAATCAAAAACAACGGACTTTCCGTAAAACACCTGAGATTTTAATATGGAGTTTGCCGACATTCTTCAAGACCTTAAAAAAGGTATTTATCAACCAATTTATTTATTGCAAGGCGAAGAACCTTATTATATTGATGCATTGTCGGATTATATTGAAGACAATGTATTAACTGATGCCGAAAAAGGGTTTAACCAAACTGTTTTCTACGGAAAAGATTCTGACCCGGTTAACATAGCAGAGAGTGCGCTACGTTTCCCGATGATGGCCAGCAAACAGGTGATTGTGGTAAAAGAAGCACAAAGCTTAAGCAAAATAGAAACCTTAGCTTCTTACGCCGAAAAGCCGCTGGCATCAACAGTTCTGGTACTTGCCTACAAATACAAAACGGTTGATGCGCGGAGCAAGCTGGTGAAAGCCATTAAAAAGAACGGAGTGGTTTTTACTTCAAAAAAATTATATGATAACCAGGTTCCAGGCTGGATTGACGGCTATCTGAAAGAACATAATTATACAATTACTCCGCAGGCAGCACAGCTGCTCACTACCTTTTTGGGGACAGAACTGGGTAAAATTGCCAACGAGCTGAACAAACTGGTAATTGCAGTAAAGAATACCAACAAAATTACCCCCGAACATATCGAGAAAAACATTGGGGTAAGCAAAGACTATAACATTCTGGAATTGCAAAATGCACTGGGGACAAAAGATGTACTGAAAGCGAACAAGATAATTAACTTTTTTGGCGCTAATCCAACGCTTAATCCGATTCAGAAAACAGTTGCCGGCTTGTATTTTTACTTTTCAAAACTATTCACCTATCACTTTTTGAAAGATAAATCGGAACGAAGTGTAGCCGCCGAATTACGGGTACATCCGTTTTTTGTACGCGAATATATTTCGGCAGCAAAAAAATACTCGCCTACCAAGCTCTATGAAATTATGGGTATTTTGCGTGAATACGATATGAAAAGTAAAGGCTTCAACGTATCGACAATGGTTAACACTGCCGACCTTCAAAAAGAAATGATTTACAAAATCCTACATTAATGATAACCTGGTTTATAATAGGCATAACTGTCTTAATCTCATATCTCGCATTTCAGAATTCTGATTTGATGTCGAAATTACAATTTAACGCGGCACAAATTATTCATCGCAAAGAATATTACCGGCTAGTCTCGCATGCGTTTATCCATGCCAACTGGTCGCATTTGGGTGTAAATATGCTGGTACTTTATTTTTTTGGTAGAAACATTGAAACTTACTTTGACTATTATTTTGGAAGAAGTGCAAACGCTTACTTTGTTCTACTGTATTTCGGAGGAATTTTGGCGTCTAACATTTGGAGCCTGGCAAAAAACCGGAACAACTATTACTACAACGCCGTGGGCGCTTCGGGTGCAGTATCGGCGGTACTGTTTGCCAGTATTTTCTTCGATCCGTGGAACCTGCTCTATTTTTTTGCAATCATTCCAATTCCCGGGATTGTATTTGCAATTGGCTACCTTTTTTATTCGTACTACATGAGCAAAAAGAAAAACGACAACGTAGCCCACGATGCCCATTTTTTGGGTGCAGTTTTTGGATTTATCTTCCCCATATTATTAAAGCCCAGTCTTTTCGATAAATTTATTGACAACCTGTTCTCCTTCTTTTAATTATGGAGTATGTATTTGTAAATGGTGTAGTTACAAAAAAAACAGAAGCAGACATCAGCACGTTTTTGTGGGATAAGCCGTTGGTTATTTCACAGAAAGTCTGGTTTGGGTACGGCGGAATTCCATTACTTCAAGAAAATATTTTAAGCCTAAAAAAGCAACTCGCGACTTTAGGAATTAAACTGCCCCACGTTTTCAATAATCATCGTGAGCTTTTCCGGTTGTGCAAACGCATGCTGAACAAGAATAAGTTCTTTCGATCAGGCCACCTCAATATTCAAATATTTGCTTCTGAAAACAAAACCAACAGCCTAATCACTGCTAAGAACGCGGATAATTTTGATTTTCCTATTTCACAAGAAGGTTCGTTGATTGCCTTTTCAGAATATAGAAAACACAGTGGTTCCTCATTGCAAAGATTCGCGTGTCACAACAGAGGAATCTGGGAGGCTGCAAAAAACGAGATCAAAAATGCACCGTTCAACACCTCCGTTTTATTAAACGAAAAAGGTTATATATGCGAAGGAATAGCTTCCAATATCTTTATTCTGAAAGATAATATTCTCCTTACGCCTTCACCAGAGACAGGTTGTTACACTGATATTATAAAAGATGTTATTTTTTCTCTTTCCGATCAGCTAAAACTTGTTCAGTCTGACGAAATTCCGAAAGAAATACTATCTGTAGCGGACGAAGTTTTTCTGGTTAGCGAAGCCGAAGGAATTCGATGGATTCTGGGCCTCAACAACAAGCGCTATATCCGCTCGTTTTCGCTTGAGTTACATGAGAAAATCAATGATTTTCTGAAAAACAAAACCGCCCCATAAATAATTTTTCATGTACCATGTAATGCTTTTCACACTGTTGCGTCTTACCTTTGAAATGAAGCAAAAAACAAAGCATGGTTGCCCGAGATTTTAAAACAAATGTTTTACCTGTAAGCAAAAAAATACTGCGCTTTGCCACTCATTTTCTGAAAGATGAAGATTTGGCACGTGATGTAGTTCAGGATGTATTCCTGAAGCTTTGGCAAAAAAGGGAAACACTCGGTGAGGTGGAAAACATTGAGGCCTTTGCCATGCGGATGACACGTAACCGCTGCCTCGATGTAATCAGGGCAAACAAAGTGGTTGCAATTGACGAAGAAACCGACAGGAAATTAAAAGCAAAAACGGTAGACGTTCATTCTAAAGTTGAGTTAAGCGAAACGGCAAGTCAAATACGATCAATAATCCTAAAATTGCCCGATCTTCAACGAACGGTTATGCAGCTCCGGGATATCGAACAACTTTCGTACGACGAAATTGCCGAAGCTACAGACTTAAAAGTTAACGCCATCAGAGTAAACTTGTCGAGAGCGCGTAAAAAAGTACGCGATGAATTTTTAAAAATGAATAACGATGAAGACCGAAGAAGTAAAACAATTACTGCAACGCTATTTTAACGGCGACAGTTCCGACATAGAAGAAAAACAGCTTGATGCTTATTTCCAATCGGGAAAAGTAGCTGAAGAACTGGAAGAATATGCAGAGTTCTTTGGAGGAATTGCGGAACTGGCAGAGATAGCTGACGATCCGACAATAGAGGAAGATGTAATGGATTATATTCTCGAGAATGAACATCGCGAGAAAACACATTACCGCTCAATGTGGAAAGTTGTTACCGGAATTGCAGCTTCTGTGATTATCGTGCTTGGGGGCTTCCTGTTTTACCAGGAACAACAAAAACCGTATGAAGACACCTTTAAAGATCCTGAAAAAGCTTATGCCTATGCCACTGAAACCCTTCAGTTTATTTCGGGGAAATACAATAAAGGATTAGCCGAGCTTTCTAATTTCGACAAACTAAAAATTGCCAGCGAACCAATAAAAAAAGGAACTGCGCCAATAATTGAGTTTTACGAAGGAATTCAGAAAATTGATAGTACAGAACAAACAAATTAACATGAACAAGAATTGCCACCGGATTTCAGTGAGCATGCAACAAAAATTCCGGTTCAGCAAGCAACAGAATGTGTAACAAAAATAAAAATCATAATGCGATGAAAAAGATAATAATCATTTTAGCAATGTTATTGCCAATGGCAGTACTTGCGCAAAAAAGTCCGATTGACAAGCTTTTTGAAAAGTACGCCAACAAGAAGGGATTTACAACGGTAAGCATTTCGGGTAAACTACTCGGTTTTGCAGCCCAAATAGAAACCGGCGATGAAAGCACCAACAACGTATTGTCGAGTTTGAAAGGAGTTCGTGTACTTACTGTTGATGATGACGATTTAAACAAATCGATAGACTTTTACAAAGAACTGGAAGCTGATGGTTTTTTCAAAAATAACGATTTTGAGGTGTTGATGGAAGTTACCGAGGAAGACGAGGTGGTGCGCTTTCTGGCAAAAGATGCCGGTAACGGGAAACTCTCTGACTTGATACTGGTTGTTGGTGGCGACGACAATGCCCTCATTAGTATAACCGGAATGATCGATCCGCAACAAATCGGGAAAATCACAAAAGCGCTCGATATCGAAGTTGGCGATTTCTAAACACTACAAAGCGATTATAGACTGACACAAATTATATTTTGTGAAGAATCCGGGTTAAGGCCCGGATTTTTTTGCATGTGTAGCGTGCTGCTTTCAAAATTTCGTACATTTAGTTTTCAAATTTCTTAAATGGAACAAAAATCGTTGTATAAAAAATACCAGGTACAACCTGGCAATATTGAGTTGATTGAATGTAACTCGTTTATTCTGGGAATTAAACGCGAAAAAGAAGGTTGGTTTGTAAAAATATTTGATGACACTACTTCTGTTGCAGATGCAAATCCCGAAGAAATAAGCAGTGGCGAATATTTTCACTCCGGCAAATCGAACAGCCTGATTATTGCACCGGCTTTACAATTTAAGCCACTGGTTTTTAAAGGCTCTAAAATGATAATTGCACCAAAACAGCGATTCACTTTTTTTGTACAGATACCGCTTATTCTTCAGCTTTATTTTTCTAAAATTCAGGAAGAAAACCGTATCAAAGAGATTCCATCTCGTCGACTTTCAGATACCTGGTTTGGAGAACCGGATAATGGCATTGCAGCATTTTCTCTTGGAAGCGATTATCAACTGTGTTTCCCCGAAACCAATGCTTCTGAATTTGAAGCCATCTGTCCGATTAGCATTTTCAACAATTGGGATCAACCGCTGGAAGTGCAGCGACTGATTATAAAAGCAGACAACATGACGCTTTTTAGAAACGACAATAAAATCGTGAGCAGCGTAGTTAAACTCGAATACAGAGGACAAGAATCGATCAGTTCTGCCAGTTACGGAATATCGAAACTTTACCACGGCGAAAACCCTGAAGTATTGGCAAAATCACGAAGCAACGATACGCGAAGTCTACTAAAAACAAATTTTCATTTTATCAGAAACATTTATAACCGTATTGAATAATGCAATTTGACTGGACAAAATATTTTAACGAAGAAAACCTCGAACGTTTGATCATATCAGTGATCATTCTAGTGTTAGGCTTAATCCTCATTCATGGAATATCTTATCTCGTAAAAAGGATACTGCCTAAAACACTTTCGAAGCAACGGCAAATGATTATCAGCCGGGCAATTAACTACACCGGCTATCTAACACTGGGCGCTGTAATTATTAATGAACTAAATATACCGGTAACACCGCTTTTCGGAACCGCTGGAGTAGTTGGATTGGTGGTAGGTGTTGCCTCGCAAACCAGTATTGGTAATATTGTTAGTGGGTTTTTCCTGGTTTCTGAGAAGTCGTTTGAAATTGGCGACGTAATTAAGATTGGTGATAAATCGGGCGTGGTTTATAGTATTGATTTGCTCTCGATAAAAATCAAAACCTTTGATAACTTATTGTTGCGTATCCCCAACCAAACCATAATCAGTTCAGAAGTTACCAACGTAACCAAGTTCCCAATTCGCCGGCTCGACTTCAATGTTGGAGTAGCCTATAAAGAAGACCTGAAAAAAGTAAAAGAACTGCTCGAACGTATTGCCAAACAAAATCCCTTATGTTTAGACGAGCCCGAACCTCTTATCGTATTCAAAGAATTTGGCAACAGCAGCATCGATATTTTACTGGGCGTTTGGTTTGAAAAAACCAATTATCTTGCAGTAAAAAATTCTGTTTTCCAAGATATCAAATCAACTTTTGATGCCGAAGGAATTGAAATTCCGTTTCCACATGTTACGCTTTACACCGGCGAAGTAACCAAACCTTTCCCTATTATAAAAAAAGAAGAGCAACCTAAAGAAACTAAGGGATAGCAAAAAAAAATAGTTTTAGTAGAAAACAAAAACGTCGTACCAAAAAATTGATACGACGTTTTTAATATCTAAACGAATTGTTGATTACATTAATCCCCGGCCTTTTAACAGCGGCTCAATTCCAGGTTCTTTTCCACGGAACTGTAAGTATAATTTCATCGGGTCGTCTGATCCACCTTTCGACAATACATTTTCGCGGAAAGAAGCAGCTGTTGCCTGATCAAACAAACCATTTTCTTTGAAAGCCTGGAAAGCATCTTTGTCCAGCACTTCTGCCCATAAATAAGCGTAGTATCCGGCAGAATATCCTCCGGCAAAAATATGCTGGAAGTAGGTACTGCGGTAACGTGGCGCAATTTGCGGAATCAAACCATATTTATCCATCGAAGCTTTTTCAAACGCCTCAACATCCATATTCGGATCAACTTCATTTAAGGTGTGGAAATCCATGTCGAGCAAGCCCGCTGCAAGGAACTCAACAGTAGCAAAGCCTTGGTTGAAATGTGCTGCATTATTGATTTTCTTCACCAACTCTTCAGGAATTACTTCTCCTGTTTTGTAGTGTTTTGCATACAATGCAAGCATTTCGGGTTCAAAGGCCCAGTTTTCCATAACCTGCGATGGAAGTTCAACAAAGTCGCGAGCTACCGAAGTTCCCGACAATGTTCTTGTTTCACATTTAGAAAGCAATCCGTGCAAACCATGACCAAACTCGTGAAACATTGTTGTTACCTGGTCTAAGCTCAACAACGAAGGCATATCTTCTGTTGGAGCCGGAAAGTTACAAACGTTTGTAATTATCGGAAGAACATTCTCGCCATCCACCATTTCCTGTTTGCGGAAAGAACTCATCCATGCACCACCACGTTTGCTTGGGCGGGCAAAATAATCGGTATAAAAGATACCAATAGGACTACCATCGGCCTCTTTCACTTCAAATACTTTCCCATCTTTATGGTATTTTGGAAGATCGGTTCTTTCAGTAAAAGTGATTCCGTAAAGTTTATTCGCCAAAGTAAAAATACCTTTCTGTACATTATCCACTTGGAAATATGGTTTTACATCTTCTTCGCTCAATGCATATTTCTCTTTACGGACTTTTTCGGCATAGTACCACCAGTCCCAGCCTTTAATTTTAATATTGTCGCCTTCTTTGTCGGCAATCTTCTGCATGTCAACCACCTCTTGTTTTGCTACAGGCAGCGCTTTATCCCAAACCTTTATAAGAATATCGTATACATTTTCGGGGTTTTTAGCCATATTTTCAGCCAAGATGTACTCTGCATGGTTATTGTAACCAAACAGTTTAGCACGTTCGCTGCGCAATTCTGCAATTCGGGCTACAATTTTGTTGTTGTCATACTCATTGCCATTGTCGCCTTTCATAATATAACCTTTGTACAACTTCTCGCGCAATTCACGGTTTGGCGAATAAGTAAGAAAAGGATACAAACTCGGACGGCTAATGGTGAAAATCCATTTTCCCTCCTGACCTTCTTCTTTTGCAGTTGCAGCCGCAGCCGAAACAGAAGAAGCTGGCAAACCTTCTAAATCAGCCTCATCTTCAATAACCAGTTTAAAAGCGTTGTTATCTTTCAAAACATGCTCGCCAAATTGCACCGACAGCGTTGCCAACTCACCATTAATTTCACGCATACGCGCCTTTTTATCGGCTGGTAGTTCTGCTCCACCACGTACAAACGACTTGTATTTTTTCTCCAGAAAACGAGCTTCTTCAGTTGTTAATTCAAGGTTTTCACGATCCTCATAAACTGCTTTCACTCTTTTAAATAAACCTTCATTTAGGTTGATATCATCGTAATGTGCAGATAATTGTGGCTCAATATCTTTTTCAATAGCCTGAATGCTATCGTTGGTATTTGCTCCACTTAAATTACTAAACACATTACTTACCCGATTCAAAAATGTACCCGATTTATCCAACGCCATCAAGGTATTTTCAAAAGTTGGTTCTTCCGGATTGTTTACAATTGCATCAATCTCTTCTTTGTGTAAACGCATTCCTTCTGCAAATGCAGGGCGGTAATGCTCATTCTCAATTTGATCAAATGGTGGAACTCCAAAAGGAGTTGTCCACTCTTTAAAAAACGGATTATCCATATTACTTGTACTTTCTTTCTCTTTCGTTTGACACGATGCCAGCGCCAAACCTAAAACAATAACAAAAAATAGCAGTTTTCTCATTCGTCTATATTTTAATTTTTCAATAATAACTCATGAAAATCGCCCAAACATTTGGGGCTCATTTCGTCTCACGAACAATTATATTTGAACTTCAGCTGCGAAAGATAATCAATTCTTTATTTCGAATATATGACAGAGCATAGGATTTCACTTGGAACAGACCGGTTAATTAAATAAAAACTAAGTACTCATAAGAAATACGAATGATAAAGGCCGGTGTTCGTTTCATCGGAGAAAAATCCTTACTTTTGTCGCATTCAAAAAAACGATAGCAAAATCGATAAAAATGAAGATTTCGTATTCTTGGTTAAAAGATTATATACAGTTTGAAAAGTCGCCCGAAGAAATTTGTGATATCCTTACCCAAACTGGGTTGGAAGTTGGCGGTTTGGAAGAAGTTGAAACCGTAAAAGGCGGTCTCGAAGGATTGGTTATTGGAGAAGTAATGACTTGTGAGGCGCATCCGAATTCGGATCATCTTAGTAAGACGACTGTAAACATAGGCACCGACGAGTCTCTGCCTATTGTTTGTGGTGCTCCGAACGTTGCCGCCGGACAAAAAGTGGTAGTGGCAACCGTGGGTACAACTTTGTACGATGGCGATCAGGAATTTAAAATCAAGAAATCAAAAATCAGGGGCGAAGTTTCGATGGGGATGATCTGTGCCGAAGACGAAATCGGGCTGGGAACTGACCACGACGGAATTATGGTGCTTGATGAAAATGCCAAAGTGGGAACATCCGCCAAAAACTATTTCAAAGTTGAATCGGATTGGGTAATTGAAATTGACCTTACCCCCAACCGTATTGATGGTGCTTCGCTGATTGGTGTGGCACGTGATCTGGCGGCTTTTCTGAGCAAAACAAACAAAACAGAATATACAAAACCGTCGGTTGATGGTTTTTCGGTTGACAATAATGATCTTCAGATTCCGGTAGAAATTGAAACCCCGGAAGCTTGTCCGCGTTACTCTGCCGTTACTATTTCTGGTATCGAAGTAAAAGAGTCGCCCGATTGGTTGAAAAACCGCCTGAAAATGATCGGCCACTCTCCTATCAACAATATCGTTGATATTACCAATTATGTTTTGTTTGAAACCGGACAACCATTGCACGCTTTTGATGCCGACGAAATTATCGGCGGAAAAGTAGTGGTAAAAACAATGAATGCCGGAACAAAATTTACGACACTCGACGAAGTAGAAAGAGAATTGCACCAAGACGACCTGATGATTTGCAACACCAAAGAAGGAATGTGCATCGGAGGCGTTTTCGGCGGAATTAAATCGGGCGTTAAAACATCAACCAGAAATGTATTTTTAGAAAGTGCTTATTTTGATCCGGTTTATATTCGTAAAACGGCACGCCGCCACGGTTTAAATACCGATGCTTCGTTCCGTTTCGAAAGAGGTATCGATCCCAACAATACCGTTTACGCACTAAAACGTGCTACCCTGTTGATCAAGGAAATTGCAGGAGGTAGCATTTCGTCTGACATTGTGGATATTTACCCGCAACCAGTTGAATATTTTAAAGTAGAAGTGAGTTACGCCAACATCACCCGTTTAATCGGCAAAGAACTTGGTGCAGAAATGATCAAGAATATTCTTACTTCGCTCGAAATAAAAATTGACAACGAAACAGAAGCAGGCCTTTCACTCAGCGTTCCTCCTTATCGTGTTGATGTAAAACGTGAGGCTGACGTTATTGAAGAGATTTTACGGATTTACGGCTACAATAATGTTGAGATTCCAACCCAAGTCAACGCATCCTTGAACACTGCTGAGAAGCCGAGTCCTGATGGAATTAAAAACCTCGTTGCCGAAATGCTTACCGCAAAAGGCTTCAACGAAATTTGGTCGAACTCGCTAACAAAAGCTGCTTATTATGAAGGGCTGAACGAGTTGAAAGCAGACCAAACAGTTATGATTTTGAATCCATTGAGCAACGATTTAAACGGAATGCGCCAAACCTTGTTGTTTGGAGGACTGGAGTCGATTGCATACAATGCGAACCGCCAAAGTAAAAACATTCGTTTCTACGAATTTGGCAACTCCTATTTTTACAAAGGAACGCAATTAAAAGACCAGCCGGCCAATAATTATTGGGAAGAAAACCATTTGGCACTTTTCGTTGCCGGAAACAAAGAACAGGAAAACTGGACAAGCAAGGAAGAAGCGGCTTCGTTCTTCGGTATTAAAAGTTATGCCGAAAATATTTTAAAACGCTTGGGCTTGCACGATCAGAACCTACAGACTGACGATGCTAAAAATGAATTATTCTCCGATGGATTGACTTATTCGTACAACAATAAATTCGTACTCGAGATTGGTATTATTGCCGGATCAATTCTAAAGAAATTTGATATTGACACACCGGTTTATTACGCCGACTTCAATTGGGACAATGTATTTCAACTGCACAAAAAGCACCAGGTACTGTTTACCGAACTGCCAAAATTCCCTGCAGTACGAAGAGACCTTGCTTTGCTCATCGACAAAAACGTTAAGTTCGATCAGATCAAACAATTGGCATTCAGAACCGAACGCAAATTGTTACGCGATGTAGACCTTTTTGATGTGTACGAAGGCAAAGGCGTTCCTGGAGGTAAAAAATCATACGCCATAAGTTTCATTCTCCGCGACGACAACAAAACGTTGAACGACAAAGCAATTGATAAAACAATGCAACGGCTGATTTTCATTTTTGAAAAAGAATTAGGAGCCGAACTGCGCTAAGAAACAAGCTTGCAACGGAAGTTTTCGCCTGTTTTTTGTAGAAAACATTCGCAATGCTGCACATATACAACAATGCAAAACCACACCAAAGGAGTTATTTATGCCATTGTAACTGCTTTTTTATGGGGTTTTCTGGCCGTGGCATTAAAAATAGCAGCCCGGCGAGTTGACCCGGTTACGATTGTGTGGTCACGCTTTTTTGTTGCATTTATTGTTTTGTCGGTTTGGCTTACTTTTAAAAGCAGAAGCTCTTTCAAAATACTTTATCGGCCTCCAGTTTTATTAGTATTTGCAGCGCTTGCGCTATCGTGGAACTACATGGGCTACATGTTTGGAATTAACTACACCACGCCCAGCAATGCACAATTATTCATTCAAAGTGGCCCATTAATTTTAGCCACTGCCGGGTTTGTTCTTTTTAAAGAGCCACTTCGCAGGAAACAATTAATCGGCTTTTTATTGGCTATTTCTGGCTTCTTCTTTTTCTATCACGATCAGCTTTCGGCATTTTTTGAATCACAAGGAAGTTACAAAACGGGCATTCTGTTCACTATTTCCGGGGCAATTGCGTGGTCGATCTATGCCATTCTGCAAAAGCAACTGGTAACCAAACATCCGGTTGACAGTCTAAACCTATTTATTTTTGGCTTACCTACTGTACTTTACCTGCCGTTTATTAATATAACGCCGGTATTCGATCTACACTGGACATGGTGGTTACTTCTCGTATTTTTGGGCTTAAACACTCTGGTTGCCTACACCTGCATGGCACAAGCATTAAAATATACCGAAGCCAATAAAGTGAGTATTATTCTGATATTAAATCCTATGATCACATTTATTACGATGGGAATTCTCACCCAATTGAATGTATCATGGGTAGAACACGAACGCTTTTCGTTGATGACAGTATTGGGTGCTGCAATTGTTTTTGCCGGAGCTATTCTGGTTGTTAGCAGATCTTCGAAAAGAAAATCCTGAATTGAGAAAACCCGCACCTTATTATTTTGTTTAACTTGACAGAAAACAAATTCAAATGAACAAGTTAAGCCTGTTATTTATTATTGGTATTTCTTTACTTTTTTCCTGTTCGCCTGACATACCGGAGATTACAACCGTTACCGGCGGCATTTCAATAAAGAAAATGGGGAAAACCTTAACACACGAACATTTACTTGTTGATTTTATTGGGGCCGATAGCATTAGCTATGATCGTTGGAATCGTGAAGAAGTTATTGAAAAAGTGCTGCCATACCTGGAAGAGATTAGAAAACTGAATTATAAAACACTGGTTGACTGCACGCCTGAATTTCTGGGAAGAGATCCCGTGTTATTAAAAACCTTATCCGAGAAGTCGGGGGTACAAATCATTACCAATACGGGCTATTATACGGCAATGGGTGGAAAATACCTGCCAGAATCGGCCTATTCTGAATCGGCAGAAGAAATAGCAAGCCACTGGATAGACGAGGCACAAAACGGAATTGAAGGAACAGGTATTTACCCTGGTTTTATAAAAATTGCTGTTGAAAGAGCGCCGTTAAAAGAAATCAACCGAAAAATAGTTGAAGCCGCCTGCATCGCTCATCGCGAAACAGGATTAACAATAATGTCGCACACTGGTCCTGCCGTTCCGGCATTTGAGCAAATTGAAATACTGAAAAAGCAGGGTATTGATCCTTCAGCGTTTATCTGGACACACGCGAGCGACGAAAAAGATTTTAACAAACACCTTAAGGCTGCAAAGTTGGGAGCCTTTATTTCGTTTGACAAATTCAAACCACAGGATGCGGAACATTATGTCGACTTTTTTCTGTTTATGAAAAAACATGCCGTTCTGCATAGGGTTCTGTTCTCGCACGACGCAGGCTGGTACAGACCTGGAGAACCAAACGGGGGAAAATTCAAAGGTTTTACGGATATTGAAAACTACCTTATCCCAGCACTAGAAGAAGCAGGAGTTGCTCAGTACGACATCTTCCAGGTGTTTTTCAAGAATCCGGTTGAAGCTTTCAGAATTAAGAAACGGCTATTGGATGCAGAGGAATAGTTTTGCCGACGATTGTACTACTCTCAACAAAATTATTGATATTAGGCACATTCAATAAGAAAAAAACAATACCAACACAACATTAGTCCACACAAAACAGTCCACTCTTGCATACTCTCGAGAAAATGCGAGAGAAGGACAACAATTTACTTCTTTTAATCATAAACTTGTTTAAAGTAAAAAGCCCAAAACATCTATAATTAACTGAAAAAGCTACACTTAATATCATTGAAAATTGTGCCGTTCTTTCAAAACTGACTCACCCTGATTACGACTGCGTCACAATCGTACCTCTCTTCGCTTAGAGTGGGAAAGTCAGAAATAATATAAAACAGACATATTTTAATATACTATAGATTAACTTTTGACAACTTCGATAAAAATCAGTATCCTCCAAAAACAAAGCCCAAAGGATATTTCCCCTGGGCTTTATTTCATCGTAAATAATATTATTATCTCTTAATATTAGCTATTATTTACACTATTATCTTCTTACTACCTTTAGAATTTGTGGTACAGTGCCAAAAGCCTGAACACAATAAACACCTGCGGGCCAACTGGAAGAAGGAATGATTAATTCTCGTTTTCCATGCAGTTTGTTAGATCGATATACGGTTATCCCCGATATATTGGTAACCCGAACTTGATCAATTTCACCGTTCCACATCAACTTCAGTTCGTTTGTAAATGGATTAACAGCAGTAATTTTACCCGCTTCATCTGGCAAATCACCAATTCCTGTGTTTATTTTGAAAATAACCAAAGTATCTGTTGTTGCAGTACTTCTTGCCTCAATCTCGTAGGTACTATCCAGTTCCTCATCAGAAGTATTATATCTAACATATACAATGCCACCGGGATTACCAACCAAACAGGTATCGGCCCAGTTTATTTTATCGTTTGAAAGCGCAAAAGGACCATTACTGTTTAAAGTAATATCTTCGTTCAAATCAATACCACTTACCTGTATCTCGGAAATAAACTGATCCCCGTCGTTAATGAAATCACTCAAATAAAGTACTTTAGGAGTAACATTAAGACTAGGGGAGGATATTATCACATTGTCCAATGTAACACCGTGCCCAAAATTGGCCGTAGCTTTAAATCCTATCTGGTATTCATCACTTGGTTCCGGTAAGGCAATATGTTCGGTTTGCCAATCCTGAATATCTTCAGAATAGACAACAATCGGTTTCCATTCGTCTGTAGATGAAGTTTTGTAGAAGACCTCCAGAATATCGCGATCTTCAACCCAATATGCTTGTGTATGAGAGAATGTTAACACCGGATTTTCCAGCGACGCCAACCCCAACTGTGGAGTTACCAGGAAGGTTGAACTACTATCATAATCTTCACTTCTGAAAATCATATTATAGGTACCATCAAAAGCCAACTCGGGGTATTGGCCCCCGGTATCTCCTCCGGTTTGTAGCTCCCAATCTAGTTCTCCATTGTCGTAGTCTATGTCCCAACAAGAAGGAAAGCCAAGTTCAAAACTTTCAATATAAGGGAAACTTCTCCGAACATCGCACAAAACGTTTAGTTCGTAATCTTTTATTGCCGAGCAACCGTTTTCATCCCTAACCATTAACGAAAAATTAAAAATCCCCGCTTCTGAAGGAGCTCCGTAAATTTGTCCGGTTTCCGAGTCAATATCAATTCCCAGAGGTAATGTTCCATCAATTATTTCATAGGCAACTGTTTCTGTTGTATTGTTGCTTACAGAGGGCTGCACTTCATACTCCTGATAAATAGTTGGAGAAGGCAATTCGTCCATATCAAATACTATTTCAGGGCAACTCGATGCTGTTAAATCAATATTCAATGAGGTTACCAATGCATTGCTACAAGTGATCTTCCCCTGAAGTTGGCCGATGCTTTGCGGAACAAAACGAACATACAGCCGACCTCCATCTTTTGGTAATTTCACCTCAGAATTCCAGTTTAAACTATCGCTAGATATTTCAAAAGGCCCCTCAACAACCGATACAATACTATCAGTAAGGTTACGTCCGATTACAAATGCTGTTTTCACGCTGCCCGGAACATTCATTTCCGTTGAGCTGCCAAGCTCAATCTCACTGTATTCGCAAACTATACGCGGTGTTGAAGGATTCAAAGCGGTTCCCTCTAACTGCTGAACGCCAAGATTAAGCGGATCAAGCCATGCTTTCATCTGAGTTTCTGAGTTGTCTCCATACTGATCCCAATGGTACCACAGTTTTCCATAATAATTGGTACCATCAAGTAAGCTACAGGAAGAATTTCCACCGGTAAGCGTTCCTTTTACAAGGTGATTACTGTTAAACATAGGACCACCGGAAGAACCTCCCTCGGTAACCGAATAACCATTTTCTGTTGCAACAAAGGTAAGTAACCAGTGCGCATTAGCAGCCCCGTTTTTTTCTCCCGGCCAGGTTGATTCGTGGTAGCTTTCGAAAGTGGATATTTTCTTTATATCGCCTGCCGGATGATGAATAATAACGCCGCCTCCGGCAACTTCTTCATTGGTCCGGTCCCATCCGTTGAAATAAACATCCCAATCCTCCGGAATGTCTTCAGCAAGCTCGATTAAAAGGCCATCCGAGGCTCCATCTATTGGCGTAGCCGCGCGGAGATAACAACCTGTAATAGTATGCGTTTCTACAGGCGTGGCATCCTTACATCCGGGGGCTTCGTATCCAAAGGTAAATAGCCAGCGGCTTAAATCTGATTCAGAAGATCCTTCATAACAATGAAACGCCGATAAAACATAAGGTGTTAAATCAAACGATGTATTGTTTATTAATGTGCCCGAACATACATACCACCCAGCACCACTTCCTCCATTGGAAACAAACATAGACATTTGGCAAACACCTTTCTTTTCTACCTGCCAGTCATCCCCTTCTGAGCAATTTATATTAATCATACAATCAGATGATTCGCCGATTTCAGTTGTTACATCCGAATTCTTAGGAAACCGCCTCACAACTACCTTATCGAATACATAGCCAATGTTATCAACAGTAATAATAGGCATTGCGTCAAAATCGTTGTTTTGCTCTATTTCTTTCCTTGTTTTAGTTGAAACATACTCCATAATTACATCGTCGCCTGCTATCATTTCTGTAGAAAAAAAGCCACCGTCTGGATGTGTTGCCTTTGTGTAGGCACCCAAAACCATCGATTTATCAGCATTATAAATGTATAGCTTACCACATTCTGGAATATAAAAATCGTAATAAGAAAGGATGATCGCGAGTGCATCTTTTGCCTGCAAGCGTAACTGCCACATTTCATTCCCATTACTCAGGGTCTTCCAAGTTCCGGAATTCTCCATCGTATAATAAACGGGAATAGCTTTGGCTATGCAAGGAGGATCGTTGGTTAATTCCTCGCTTTCGATATTTGCCGACTTCAACATTTCAACATTGAAATCAACATCAACAGTATCTATTTTGGGTAAAGTAGTGTTGCTTTTAAAACTCGGTGGCATTCCCCCAAAACTGATTTGAGAATAAACCACATTTCTCGCCATTAGGAGAACTAAAAGGCCAAGTACAACAATTTTTAATTTATGTTTCATATTCTATTAAAAAAAATTCCGATAAACTATTCGATAAAAAAAAGGACTGTTCTTTAAAAGAGAACAGTCCTCGTACAATATTATTAATGGATGATTATTTTTTCGGAAAGCTGGGCTTTAGTCGCAACTACCACGTAAACCCCATTCGAAAGACTATAAGATTGTTTCATTCCTGAACAAGAAAAAGCAGCAATCTGTTTCCCGTCAACACTAAATACCTTAATCAAATCGCCAGGCAACCCGCGAACAATCACTTTTCCATTTCCGCTATAGATTTGCGGCGCATTGTCTTCCGGCATACCTATTCCGGTATGAACAAGATCAATTGTAGCTTCGTTAGATAATGCAGATTCTCCACTTTCGTACAAAACATTTACCTGATAGGTATAGCTTCCTGAAGAGGTTAAAATATCGGAATACATAGGAGTTGTAACCAATTCACCTGATACTTTACTGCCATTCCTATAAACATTGTATCCCAATAAATTGTACTGCACAATTTCAGAATCGGCATGTTTGAAAGCAATATCGTCAAGCATTAAAGCAAATGCACTAGAAGTGTGACGGATTGCAAAATATTTCGCATCAGAAGGAAGATCAAACGAATAATAAATCCAGCCGACTTCGTTTAAAGTAACTTCCGATTGTTTTGTAAAAGCACTCAGATCGTTAGAGGAAGAAGAAGTCCATATTTCAAACGTTTCGTATCCGTAATCGATACTAGGTTGAGCAGCCCAAAAACCAATAGAAGACCCCATTTCAATTTCAGGTGAAATCAGCCAGTCGTTGTTAACTTGGTCAACCGACGATTCATCGCTAGCCAATATTCCTGCTGAAGCCCAGCTTATCAAGCACTGATCTCCACTGTGTGGCTCTAATGACTGGATAGAAGAAGCCCCGGCTTCTTTCTGACTCCATATGGAGTAAGCTTGTGCCTCTCCTTGATTCTCGAAATCCAAACCTTTTATAGTTGCGGTGTACTGGCTATCTAAATCTGCTACTTCCCAGTCTCCAATGCTATCAATAGAAAAAGCTTTATATGTTTCTAAACTATCGACCTGTATAATTCGATGATCCAAATTTGGCTGAGACCAATTTAGCTGCGCTTCATCATCAACTGCCGCTGCACTTAAATCGTTAACTTCAGGTAAACCTGATCCTTCAATATCAACCGTTAAAGCGTTGGTTTTATTATTGGCTGTAAGCTGGTCTTGTGAAAATTCGACTTTCGCTGAGAGTTTCCAACTTTTACCTATATCGGTAACTTCAGGTTGAATTGTAAAGCTAAAGCTGTTGCTTTCGCCAACAGATAAATCAACGCCATCTGCCGATCCAATAACCTCATCTTCGTTATAAAACACTACAGAATAGTCGGCACCTGCAACATCCTCATATCCTGCATTTTCAATATTCACTGAATACACAGCATCGGTATTAACCTTCGCAGTTTCTTCTCCAGAAATGCTAATTGCTGCTATATCTTTCTGGAACAAACTTAAAATTGACACATTATCCAAACAAAGGGCTTCCGTATAACTATTAACATGTGCATATATCCGAATAGTTAAATAATCAGTAGATTTATAAGTGTCAAGATTTATCGAATATGGGACCCAACCTTCGCCATCGTTCAACCGTAGAGTATCTGAAAGTTGTTCAAATCCTTTGTCGTTTGCAGAGATATCTAATACTACATAAGAATTCTCAGTAGCAATATACGGACTCTGGTAAACCCAAAATCTCAGTTCATTCTTTGTAATGCTCTTTTTGTTTAGCTCTATTTTAGGTATATCTACGTATCCATCGCCTGCTGTTCCCTGGTTAAAGAAAATCAACATTCCACCATCATTATCCTGTGGAGTTACAGCTAATCCGTTAGAGGCAGACAAGTGTGTTGCAATATCCCAAACAGAATAATCAGAAACAGCAGTAACCCATGGAGTTGTTGTCATCCCTCCATCCGAAAAAGACTCTTTAAAAGGCAGAGTATAAGGGGTTCCAAGTACTACATGTCCTAATAAAACAGGCCCTTCGTAGTCGTTTAAAACAGCAGAAACAGCGTAATACAAAATGTTCATACTTCCAGTTACGTTCTCTTCTATATTGAGAGTAGTATCTGTTATCCCTTCTTTTACAAGAACAAATTCATCTGTAGGAATATTATAAGCATACAGGTTGTAAGTTAAACTATTGTAATCGATGTATCCGTTGTTTTCGCCAAGGGGTTTAGTCCAGCTAATACTTACGTTTTTATTATCAGCATCAGCCATTAACTTCAGGTTTGTTACATTAGATGGTTTGTCTGGTCCTACATATACCGAATCAATTATAACTTTTCCTTTTCCGTATTCATTCTCTGGCTGAATAGCATACTTTACATAGCCATAAGAGACATTATTATCAGTCCATGTCAAAGAGGCTCCCGGTTCAGGGTTTTCAAAAGTCTTAGATGCGATAAAATCGTTCGATCGGGAAATCCCGATTTTCGAAATAGATTCCAAAACACCTCCATTGTATCCGTCAACCGGAGCATCGAACGAAATTGTTACACTTCTTTCACCATTGGCATCTGCAGTAATATTTAAATTCTGTACGGCTCCCGGCGATTTGGTCGATGTCACCTTAGTTATGCTCACACTATCAATATAAGCATAGTAATAAGAGAGAGAAGAATCTGTTTGAAAATTAAGCCCCGGATAATATTTTCCACCTTCAGAAGTAGAAAACAGTGTGCGAATCTGGGTATTCTGATAAAGCGGATCAGTAGGAAGTTCAGCTACAGTTTGCTGACTCTCAGAATCTCTTGAACGCCCCAATGTTAGCGATGTTGCAGAGGTTTCGGAAGTTGTATAGTTTATTGTAAATTCATAAACCGTTTCTTTTTCTAATTTGAAGGCAGGAAAAATCATCCAGTCATCTATATTATTCGTATTGCTATAAGTATAAGCGCTAATCTCTCCCGGAGTATAAGACCAGTCACTATTATCTGAATTAAGGCTAAGAAAAGTGTAGAAGTCAAAGGAAGCCTTATCTTCAAAGCCTTCGGAATACGGAGCTGTATATATGCCTATAAATTCGGAAACAGTTGCTAATCTTCCTGTTCCCGAGTTGTTTTCAGGAATAACAGTATATGTGTTTATCCCAATTTCGGGAACAAATTCATCTGTCCACGATACCGAAGTACCAGCTACAGGATTGGTAAAAGTATATACCGCATCATCCATATTATCATTACGATATACTTTAATAGCGTTAATAGATGTAAGTTCTTCTCCATTTAACGTTTTTGTTGGCACATCAAAAGAAATGGTTGCTTTCTGCTCATCATTTACATCAGGAACAATCGTTAAATTCGCAACACTATCGGGAGCATTCAGGGCTCCAATCATATCCACCGCAATATCATCGATGTATAATCCGTTGCTCTCGTTAACAAGGGAGGAATAAGCATAAAATCCAACGTAGTATTTTCCACTTTCGTCTACCGAAAAATCGATAATTTGATCTGTATAATTGTAATAATCTATTTGCGAATCATCCCAAAGTAACTGGGTGAAAGTAGTGGTATCACTCTGAGAGCGGCCAAGTGCAATTTTCATACTTTCGACTGCAGGCGACCACAACGCTTTTGTAGAAACGGTCAACCTGTAAAGTTTACCAGCTTCGAGGTTAATGGTAGGGCTAATCAACCAGTCATCAGCATCATTCACCTTGTCTGGCCAACAAGCAATAACATTGTAAAGCAAGCGCCAGGTTGTCCCATCATTATTTCCGTCAATTATATTAAAAAACTCTAACGAGTTTGAATCTTCAAATTTCTGAACATATGGAGGCACAAAACCATTCCCATAAATTATTTCTTCAGAAGTGATGGTTTTGCCTTTTTTGTCGGCTCCGTTATAAGCAGTTATTTGGTAACTGTAACGCGCCATTAAACTTGGCAAGGTTTCAGAGAAATTAGTTTCTTTTAGTCTATCGGCTACAGTTACAACATCAGGATACCGAACTACCTTGTAATACAACGAATCAGGATTTATGTATCCGTTTGAAACGCCGCTTGTTGGAGCATCCCATGTTAGTGTACTTATGCCATCCTCACCAACATTGTACGAAAGGTTTCCTATTGCTTTAGGATTATCGTATCCCACATATTCGTTCAGAATAGCAACCGGACTCAATCCTGCATCATTAGAAGTAGTTACAGCAAAAGTATGGTTACTGTTTGATAAGGAAAAAGGCAAAGAATAAGCAGTTCCGGGAGTCATGTCTTTTTCATCTGCAACCACTCCATCAATTTTAGTAACTACGTGCAAATTTCCTTTTAAAGCAGTACCAGAATAAGTTAATGAAGGGAGTGTAAAAGCAATATTTCCGGTAAGACCACCCGGAGCATCAAAATCAAGTCGAAGATCATTAACAATCGCCGGTGCATTTTCTTTGGCTGTCTGCGTTTTACTAAACAAACCAACCATATGCTCATTGTTTGGAAAATCATACAACTTGGTTGCTTGCCCGGTTTCTGTATCAATTGTGTACATAGCCGTTCCAAGGTATGTTACTGCTGACCAAAGAATATTACTCGTTTCGCTATTATATATCGCCGATTGAGTATAACCTGATGGCGTTATTCCCATGCTCCCTATTAAAGTTGGTGTACCATCCGCTTTATCCAGTGTATACAAATTACCATTTAAACCAACACCATAAATAACGCCTTCCGGGCTAGTACATAAAGCAACCATATTAAAACTACCAGACCATTTGTTCAGCGTTTTAAATGTAAATGTTGCTGTATCTATAACTGCCCAGTTAAGCCCTGTAAGCGATGAGTTATAACGCAATGCGAAAATGGTATTGGTGGTTGGGTCGAAGGTCATGGCACTCGCCATATCTTCGTAACCGGCATCATCAATAATAAAATCTTTTTCCAATGTCCAGGAATTAGCATCTACAACATAATAACCAACACTTTGTAACGAGCCGAAAAAGGTTATTGGGTGAATACCATAATACTTACCATTTGCATATACTCCCGCATTACAATCTAATCCAATATCATTGAATTCTTCGTTGAACTCCGAGTTCTCTTTTGCTGTAAAAGAATACAGGCCATAAGGAATTTCATATTCGGCCAACCCCTGCCACTCATCAGAGTAAATCAAGTTAGCATACAAGGTATCATTCCCCAATTCTGCGGCCAGTTCTAATGAAATGTCTTCCTGGTGCTTTTTAAAATTTATTTGAGAAGAAAAGAATGAATTTGTTGGCTGGGGCTTATAACTTCGTAAAAAGAAGCTGGAATTTAAAGGCTTTCCTTTTAATGTGTCTTGAGAAACAGCTTTCTGTTGTCCTTTAGCCTCAATCACCTTCTCCAGAGTAACAAATTTTCCGGTTCTGGTTTGTGCAAAAGAAACAGAAGATAGAATGCTGCAAAAGACAATTCCCAATGCAAGTAAACATTTTCGCATAATGATAAAATTTAAATTAAGTATTGTGTTCAATTATCCCCTCTGAAAAAGCCAAAAGTAGGTTGATGCAGCTATTAATAAAAATGAAATTGTTATCGATTCTTGAATTAGCGATAATAAAAAAAAAGACAAACAGGCATTTTGGTAATATTATGATTGTTTTTTACCCTTATGAGCCATTTTTTGATAATAATGAAATTAAAACTAAGTATGGTGTTCAATTATCTCTAAAGGTCAAAAGTAAACTGAAGAAACCATTTGAAAAGAAATAAAATTGTTATCGATTCTATTGAATCAGCACAATAAAAAAGAGAAGCAGGCATTGGGGGTAACGTTATGATTGGATCTTATCCTTCTGAGCCATTTTTTGATAGAGAGAAGGAGTTATCCCGGTAATCTTTCGAAATGAGACAATGAAGTTTGACTGCGATTTAAAACCTACACTTTCGGCAATTGCCTTAATGGTATAATGCCCATAGTTTTCAATATCCGTTAGTCTTTTTCTTGAAAGTTTTATCCTGTATTCGTTTATAAAACTTCTAAAATTAATTCCATAAGTTTCATTTATAATTTGGGATACATATTTTGTATTGGAATCAACTTTCGAGGCCAGCTCTGCAAGGCTAAAATCCGGATTGCAAAAATCAGAAGTTGATTCCATAATATAAACAACCTTCTTCAACAAATCTTCTCTCTGTTCTTCTTTTAATCCTGAGGTCCGATGCTGTTGCTCATCTTCTTTTCCGGCAACTTCTGCTGTTGCTCCCAAACTTTTTATTGCTGCCAGGTATTTGTTTTCTGCATTCACCAACTCTTTATTTCGCTCAAACAAATCTTCGTAAGCAGTTTGCAATTGATGCTTTTGTAAATATATTTTGACTAACAATGAGATAATTACCAAAAGAAATGCGCCAATAACAACCAAAATAATTTGCTGTGTGGTAATGGTAGTGTTTAGCCTGTTGATATAGTTTGTACTTTTATTTTTTTCATACGCAAATTGTTTATTTCTCACCCGGTTGAACTCGCGCTTGTTCATTAACGAATCGGCAAGCAGCACATATTTATTTTGATAATACAGCGAATTACTCTGCTCATTCATTTTTGCATACAACCGCGACAAGTTTTTATAACTATCAACCTGCATATAAGTTAAATGCTCGCTTTCTGTTATATCTTTATATTTCTCGAGGTAATAAACAGCAGAATCCAGGTCGTCACTTTCCTCATATATTTTATATATTTCTGAATACGAGGCTGCTAAAAGCATAGGCTCTCCCTCCACCTTCTTCGCATATGTAATAGATTTCTTGTACGACAAAATTGCCTGGTACAGCTTATCTTCTGCCATCGCAATAAATCCATCATTTAAATTTTTATAATATAATTGCTTTATTGTGTCCTTTAATGGCAAAGCTGCAGCTAACCTATTGTATTCCTTCGCCTTATCGATTGCCTTAATATAACAACTTGCCGCCATCATACAATTCAGAAAAATAGCCTCCTGTTGTGTGTCTCCATTATGAACCGCATACTTCAGTCCTTCATTATAATTAGCTAAGGCTTTCTCATGATCTTCAAAAACAGAATAAACATTCCCAGCTTTTAGATACATATAAGCCAGCAACTTCCTGTCTCGTTCTTTTTTCAGATTTTCTTCAATTCGAATTCCTTTGATTAAGTAATCAAGAGCTTTAGTATATTCTCCAATCTCAGAGTAGATATTGCCAAGATTCAGACATGCTTGGGAACATATTTTGGCATTTTCGGGCAACATTTCATCATCATACTGGTCAACAATAAATTCATATATTCTCGCTGCCGCATCTTCATTAAATGCTTTGCGCAAAGAATCAGCCTGCACAGTCATTTGCAGTAAATCGGAAACATCTCGTTTGAAAGAACGGCTTTCTTCATCAATCTCATTACCGCCTAACACTGTAATTACAAATATAAATGCCAGCATTATATTATACCCCATCTCTCAAAACCATACTAGTGAAACAAATTTGTCCTCCCGAAAAGTAATAATATTCTATGGATATTTAGAAGTAAAAAAACAGCCGCCCGGAATCAGGTATCTTTTTGAAAGATTTATACAACTCAAAAGGCTCACCATGTTAGTTTTCGACAGAAGTTTAAGTTATTGTAAAAGTTTCACCAACAGATATCACACTACATAACTTTCAACATCATTATCAGAAAAAATTTATGCTTGTTATCATTACTCTACAAAATGTTAATTGGAGCCAAAGCTTCGAACAAGCTAGCAGTACGCTATTCATCCACAGGAGAAATAACAAAAGCAGCCTTGAGTTTTCTGCTTCGTTTTTGCTTTAAAGTAAAGATGAAGGCCTGCGGCTGCAATATTGAAAATATACAATTCAGATAATAATTCACCGGATTTTCAAAGTGATCCATTAACTAGAAGAAAGTATACAGCTATATATATTAAAAAAGCAGCTTTTTAGCTGCTTTCTTGCGGTGACGACGAGACTCGAACTCGCGACCTCCGGCGTGACAGGCCGGCATTCTAACCAACTGAACTACGCCACCAATATGTGGTGTCTAAAAAAAACTTATTAAAAAATAAGCGGTGACGACGAGACTCGAACTCGCGACCTCCGGCGTGACAGGCCGGCATTCTAACCAACTGAACTACGCCACCATTTTTTTAGAACTTTACCTTTGTTTTCGGATCGTTTAGACCCTTTTGTAAAGGTGATGCAAATATATACTTTCTTTTTATACCTGCAATACAAAAAATTATTTTTTTAAAAAAAGCTACAACTTGCTGAATTTGTGCCCCTTACACCAACCTAATCACTTTCTGATCGAACAATATTATCCATTTTTAATGTACGTTCTCCATTCCACCGATAAGCAGTGAGTACGCCAGTGCCTGTAACACAAGAATCTACACAACAAATGTTGGGTTTTACAATGTACGGTCCGTTTCCGCGACAATAATGCCCGATGAACAAAAGCGGAGCATTTTCGGGATAAGGATATACAGTTGGCAAGATTTCTTTGGGCACTGAATAGCCCGGCAAGTTGTATTTACTTTCAAACGATGCTTCCTGAAAAGTTTTACCTTCGGGATCTTCCCACCATGCTACCCTGATTGAGCGAGGAGTCACTCCTTTATTATTTCTGACACGCAAATCAGAAGGCATTTTTAGATAAACTCCCTTTGTTAATAACCAAACACTATCGGTTATTTCCGTATCTGACTTTTTGAAAATCGTTCGGAAAACCTTTTTCTTGATCCGACCATCAGTGTAAACCAATTTTGCAGTTTCAATCGCCTTATCAGACCAACAGGCATGAACAATCCGAATATCACCTAAATCCAGATACAAAGGCAGCGTACGCAGCCAATGCAAAGTTTCGCGCCACTCCGGTGTATTAAGAGAATAGTCTTTGATCGTTTTAAATAAAGACAGATAGTATTTGCTGGGTTTCTTTACCAGGGAAGCTCCCTGTTTATCGTTTAAATGATAGATAATAGCGTTGATCTCGTGATTTCCAAGAACAGCTAGTGCATTGCCCGACTCTACCATTGAACGAACGATACGAACTGTCTTTTTGATTTCCGGACCACGATTGATAAAATCGCCAACAAAAATGACTTTTCTATCCGGGTGTTTAAAAACACCATCTGTCTTTTGGTATCCCATTTTTTTGAGCAACTTCTTGAGTAAAGCTGCTTCACCATGAACATCTCCAATGATATCGTACATACCGTAAATTATCTCGTCGAATATAAAAAAAATAGCTGTCCGCTTATAATGAACAGCTATTTTCTTTTAATATGTTTACCTGATCGTTACCAGAAGTAAGAATAGAAGGCAATAATTATTACGATAATTACAATTGAATTAATCACATCCCATTTTCCCCAACTGGCTCTAACTTCTGCACGCTGTTCGGCAGTAGCCGACCCCATTGTTAGTCCAACAATTGAATTCGGGTCTTTTTCTTTGGTAAAATAGCTAATTACAATCATTGATATTATTACCAGTACAAAAAGATAAATTTCGTAGTGCAGCCAATTGTGCGAAAGGATTACGTTATACAGGATTGAATCCTCTCCCACACTACCTTTAAACACATTTAGAACTAATCGGAACATACCTAATGTAAAGCCAATTATTAACCCCCACAAACCTGCGGCCGGTGTTGTTCTTTTGGATAAAACACCAAGAAGAAATACCGCTGCGATTCCGGGAGCCAGCAACGACTGTACATCTTGTAAATATTCGTACAATACCTTACCAATTCCTTTCATAACCGGTATCCAAAGTATACCAAGCAGCACAATCACTACGGTTGCCATTCGCCCCACCAAAACATAATGTTTTTCTGATGCTTCTGGTTTATATTTCTTGTAGAAATCGATTGTAAAAAGCATTGCTGAAGAATTAAACAAGGAAGCCAGGGAGCTCATTAAAGCTGCCAAAATTCCTCCAATTACAATTCCTTTAAACCCAATTGGCAGCAACTCTGTAACCAACGTTGAAAAAGCAGCATCATTAGAAGAAAGGGTAATTATACCTTTTTGATTTAAAGCATAAGCAATCATTCCCGGAATGAGAAAAATGAATACGGGCGTTAGCTTCAAATAAGCGCCAAAAATAGCTCCGCGACGGGCTTGAGTCATATCACGCCCCGACAAAACACGTTGCACAATAAACTGGTCGGTACACCAATACCAGAAACCAATTATTGCAGACCCCAAAATTACACCAGTCCAGGGAAAGTCGGGATCGTTATGTGATCGCATCAAACTAGTCATTGAATCGCCATGAACAGTAACATTGGCGCGGGTAATTTCCATTAATTCACTCCAACCACCAACTTTTATAACTCCCAAAACCAATATAGCAATCGATCCAATCAGCAAAATAGGAGTTTGTAAAACCGATGTATAAAGTACTGCTTTCATTCCTCCGAACGTTGTATAAAGCCCGGTTAACACAACCAGTCCTATCGCACTAATCCAAAAGAAATCTATATCGTAACCAAAGAAAGTAACATAGTCTACATTAAACACATCTTTGAAAACGACTCCTCCTGCGTAAACAGTTACAGCAACTTTTGTCAGCACATAACTCACAATTGAAATAACCGATAAAAAGGAACGGGCTTGCGGGTTATATCTTTTTTCAAGAAACTCCGGCATGGTAAAAACCTTACTTCTTGCATAAAACGGTACAAATAACCATCCTAGCATAAGTATCATCCACCCGTGCATTTCCCAATGTGCCATTGCCATTCCACTTTCGGCTCCTGCACCTGCTAAACCAACAAGGTGCTCAGAACCAATATTGGAAGCAAAAATTGAAGCACCAATCGCGATCCATGTTGCGTCTCTACCCGCAAGAAAATAATCAGAAGTGTCTTTTTCTTTTTGTCGGAGAACCCAAACAATTATACCTACAAGGCCTAAAAAGAAAAGACCGAGAACAATCCAGTCTAAACTACTCATATCATAAATTTTTGGTTTGAATTTGGCTCAATTAATAATTGTAAAAATAACGTTTATTTTTAAAAATGATCAAACATGGAAAAAAAATACAAGATCCGAGGCATTTTTCTTAAGAAAATATTTCAAAAAAAGCCACCCGCAAATACGGATGGCTTCATGGGATAATCCCGAATTGATATTGTAACCTTTACTACCGGTTACAACTAAGTTTCTTTTTATTACGAGTCAGCTCTTTTTAGAACTTTACTTCCTATTGTAGCATAGAAGAACAGGTAAGCAAGACCTGCAAACATTACCCAGTAACTAGGAATGAATCCGGCAGTATCGGCAACGGCATTCTGTACCAGTGGCAAAAGGCCACCACCAACTACCATAGTCATGAAAATACCTGCAGCTGCAGCAACGTATTTACCAAGACCTTCAACGGCAAGGTTAAAGATACCTCCCCACATAATTGAGGTACACAAACCAACCAAAACAAAGAACAAGGCCTTAACAGGAATTTCTACTAAACCTACAGAAGTCAAATCGACTGTTGATGAAGGCGAAATAAGGATACCTGCAAGTACAAAAAAGAGTCCTAAACCTGATGCTACTGTTAACATAGCCCTACTTGAAACTTTACCACCAATTGCAGCGCCTGTTAATCGACCAACCAACATTAACAACCAATAAGCTCCGGCTACAGAACCTGCCACACCAGCATTCATTCCGATACCACCTGGTTCAGTTAACCAAAGAATCATAGTTCCTGGGACACCAACTTCAATACCCACATAAACAAAAATTGCAATCGCCCCGAGCACAAAGTGACGAAATTTCAACGCACCTGCCATCAGGTTTTTCATTGGCTCTTTTGCAAATTCTAAAGATGGTTCAGGAATAGCCACAAATAACAATACAAAGAAGACAAGTGCAAAAACACCCATTGCAATATACATTACAGGGAAAACATCTGAAATTCGTGCCTTCGTAGCTTCACCAATCAGAACACCAACAAATATCGGTGTAATAGTAGCCATTACAGAGTTGAATGAACCACCAACCTGAATAAGCTGATTACCTTTGTTACCACCACCACCAAGCGTATTAAGCATTGGGTTTACAACGGTATTTAATAAAGTCATTGAAAAACCAGCAACAAATGCACCTGTCAGGTAAACAGAAAATGCAGACGTTTCGCTTGCATAACCTGAAAGGAACTGAATTGCAACTCCAATGAAACCAACTGCAATGGCAATTAAAGCTGTTTTTTTGTAACCAATTCTTTGTAATAAAATTCCGCCCGGAATACCCATTACCGCGTATGCAATAAAGTTCATTGCATTACCCATCATGCCCTGAAAGTTACTGGCTCCGAACTGTGATTTTAACACAACCCCCATTGGTGCAGCCAAATTGGTTACGAATGAAATCATACCAAACAGCAGGATCATCATAATAATCGGCACCGTGTAATTTTGCTTTTTTGCTTCCATAATTTAATTATTGATTAAAGTAGTTATTATTTTTTCTTAAAATGGTTTTTTGAATTTCGATATTAGAGCAAATGTTTCAGTTTATCTTCTGACAACTCATCAAAACAAGCAGGAACAAAACATTGTCTCGGGGAAATGGATTCGCACTTCTGCGAAAATGGTTCTTTAGGTTGATATTCATCAAAACTATTTATCAGTTAATTTAGGTTGAGAATACTTTGCCCTTCGAAATAAAAATAAGGACAAGTTTCTTTAATCTGCCTCAAAGTTAAAATAACGTTTCAATTTGAGAACTTTTCAAACCATTTTTTTCCTTCCCAAAAATTCAAAATGCAAAACCTATGATTAAAAACAATTTTACTGAAATTGGCACACTATAAATCAAGTTTAATCGACCCTTTAGAACGAATAAACAATTTATGACATGATCCTTTTCCGTAAACGTGTTCCAATGTATTTACATACTCATCTAACTTGTCTTGAGGTACGAATGCCTGGATAGTTCCGCCAAAGCCACCGCCATGAACACGCCATGCTCCACTACCTTTCAGAATCATTTCACTAAGGGCAAGAGCCAAAGAAACAACTTGCTCATCTTTATGCACTACGTCAAAAATATTCTGGTTGTACATGTACGAACTGTAACCCGATTCCACTACCATTTTAAGGAATGCAGAGAAATCGTTGTTTTCTAAAGCTGCAACTTGGTCTACAACACGCTGGTTGTCGCCGTAAAAATGGTAAGCACGCAAAATGGCACGGTCGCCTGTTTTCTTGCGAATCTCAGGAATTTTTTCTATCACTTTCTCCAATGAAGTTTCTCGTAAAACTTTAGCCCCTAATTCGGCTGCTACCGATTTCATTTCAGTAGGTAACGATGCATATTCGGCTTGTGATGCCGGATCATCGTGTCCACCACCAACATCAGTAATTACCAATGCAAAGCCGGTAGAAACAAAATCGAAATCAACTTCTTTTACAATTGGATTTGCCGGATCTTTAAAATCAATAGTAATCAACCCTCCCACTGAACAAGCTGTTTGATCCATCAGCCCACAAGGTTTGCCAAAGAAATTATTTTCAGACCACTGACCGATAATTGCATTCTCTACAGCCGACATTTTACCATCGTTAAACAACTCATTGATAATTGCTCCAACCAATACTTCGAAAGAAGCAGAAGAGCTCAATCCCGAACCTTTTGGAACACGGCCTTCAATACAGGCATCGAAACCGCCAATAGTATAACCGTTTTCTTTCATTTTGGCAGCAATACCTTTTACCAGCGCTTCCGAAGTATAAAATTTTGATTCGTCAATCGCCAAATCAGTAAGATCAACCTGAAACTCAGGATAACCAGCAGACTTGATACGAATCGTGTTGCTATCGTTTGCTGCTGCTACTGCAATGTTGTCGAGGTTTACAGCTCCGGCTAAAACACGCCCGTAGTTATGGTCGGTGTGGTTTCCGCCAATCTCGGTACGGCCAGGAGAACTAAACAGCGCAACATCGTCGTTTCCGAAAGTTTTTTCGAACTCGGCCATTAAATCGGCATAGCGATCGGCCTGTGCTTTCAAAGCTTCCGCATTATTTCCGTACAATTCCGTGAAGACTGGGTTAACCCCTTCATTGATCTTCTCAACTAATTCTTTAATTTTTGTCATTATTCTAAATTTTATAATTTATTTATAAACTGTTTCTTACTATCAATTTAAATGGGTTTCGGATCTGTTCTTTCTTCTTTTTAAGAACCATTTGTGCAAGTGTCTTTCCCATCACGCCAAAATCGGTGGAGATTGTTGTTATTCCTCCGGCAACTACCTCTTTCAAAGTGGTGTTATTAAACGACACTATACCAAATCGTTTTCCCAATTTATACTTGTATTTTTTTGCTAGTTTTACCACATCAACCAATTCACGGTCTGAAATAATAAAGTAGGCTTCGTACATCGAAGGATTGGCGGCACTGAGTGATTTTTGTACTTCGTAAGCCATATCGTTCTCAATGCAAAACTTTTCAAACCCAATGGTTCTTTCAACCGGTTCTTTTCCGCCCGGATTAATGAAAACCAACTTACGATATTTCTTTAGCATCCTCTTGCCTTCAACCATTGCTTCGTAAACATCTCTTTCAAAATCCTGATATACTACAGAGTAATTCTTCAGCTCCTTCTTTAAGCGGTCTAGAATATAAACTTTGTCGGCTGGTAATTTAGCCAGCAGATGCCCAATATTATCAAACGAAGCAGGCATGATTATATACGAAGTATATTTTCCGATACTTTCGTTAATCAGGTTTTTAAAAACCTTGTAATTAAAATGATGAAAATATACATCAACATTTGCCTTTCCCCTAAATTCATTCATCAGCGAATTATAAAGATCTTCTTTAAACGCATTTAGTTCGTCAAACAAAACAAAAACCTTTTCCTCCATCTGAATCTCGGTGGTAGCAACGTAATATCCTTTTCCTGGCTGACTAACAATAATTCCTTTCGCTTTTAGCTCGTTAAAAGCAACCATTACCGTATCGCGGCTAAGGTTAAAATCGGTGCAAATCTGATTTATCGAAGGTATTTTGTCTCCTTTTTTTAACCAATGCTTTTCAATTGCGACAAACAGAGAATCAATAATTTGACGGTATTTGGGTACCGATAATTTATGGTCTATAGAAATAATTTGTTTGCTAGCCATTGGTTTATTTTGTGTTACAAAAATAATAGATTCTCTGAATAAAAACATGTTCTAAAACACTACCAGTACCCACCAGTTGGTATTGTCATTTTTTACATTTTTGTATTCAGTTGATTCTGATGGATATGAAAAGTAAAAATTAAGAAATACTGAAATAGTAACTTTTTGAAAATCAGGCGTCGCAAAATATTTCGAAAAAACATAACTTACACTACAAAAATACTATAGCAGTAGCTGTAAAAACATAAGATCATGAACATAACAACTTCAACTTTTGGCACTCTAAGTGATGGATCTGAGGCCAAATTATTTACTCTCTCAAACGATAACGTTACGATAAAAATTACAAACTACGGTGGTATTGTTACTTCTGTTGAAATGCCAGACAAAAACGGCAGCATCAAAAATGTTGTTTGTGGATTTGATAAGCTGGAGCATTATTTAAGCGACGACTATCTGGGCAGTTATCCATATTTTGGTGCTGTTATCGGGCGCTTTGGAAACCGTATTGCCAAGGGAGAATTAGAAATAGACGGAACTGTTTACGAGCTGGCAATAAACAACGGCCCCAACCATTTACACGGAGGAAAAATTGGTTTCGACCGCCGGTTATTTGATGCCGAGATTATTGAAGAAGATAAAAAGGTTGGTGTTAAGTTGAGTTACTTAAGCCCCGATGGAGAAGAGAATTACCCTGGAAATTTAAAAGTTGCCGTGGAATATACTTTAAATGAAGAAAGCGAGCTTGCAATCCAATACTATGCAGAAACAGATAAAAAGACAGTAGTAAACCTAACCAATCATACTTATTTCAATCTCTCCGGTTTCAAAGAAAACATTTTAAACCATGAACTGGAACTTACTGCTACTAAAATGACGGAAATGGTAGAGCAAATTCCAACGGGAAAAATTGTTCCGGTTGTAGGTACTGATTTCGATTTTAATACACCGAAAAAACTAGGCGCTGCGGGCTTGGAAATGGGCTATGACGACAACTACGTTTTCAATAACGAAGAAGATGAATTGGAATATGTAGGTTATTTAGCAGAAGAAAAAAGCAGAAGAAAAGTAGAAGTTTACACCTCTCAACCTGGTATCCAGCTTTACACCGGTTACTGGATACCGGAGTTGAATATTGATGGTAAAAAGAAATTCGGAAGCTTCTCAGGCGTTGCACTGGAAACACAACATTTCCCGGACTCTGTACATCACCAGAAGTTCCCTTCAACTGTCTTAAAACCAGGTGAAACCTACAACGAAAAAACAGTTTACAAGTTTATAACTGAATAACGAGAATGCCCGCAAGGGCATTTTTTATTTGCTGACTGTCATGTGCTTAGTCGATTTTTTCTATTTTTGATTCTTTCAAGAACAAAACAGTGCAGCACTTATGAAGACTATAATTGAATTATTTGAAACGGCGGTAGCCAACTATCCCGATAATATTTATCTGTGGGAAAAAACAACCGGAAAGTACGAAGGTACAAGCTATAAGGAAACCCGGGAAAAAGTAATACACCTCACAGCAGGCTTAATAAAATTAGGTTTAAAGAAAGGCGACAGAGCTGGACTTATCGCCGATGGACGCAACGATTGGATCATAAGTGAACTGGGTATTTTGTATGCAGGTGGTATTAATGTTCCATTGTCGATTCGTCTTCAAAACAACGAACTTTCGTTTCGATTAAAACACAGTGGAAGTAAATATATTTTTGTATCGAAACAACACCAACATAAAGTTGAAGCAATTGCACACGAGCTCCCCGAGCTGGAAAAAATCATCTACCTCGATGGAAAAGAGAATTTGACAGAAAAGGAAGTTGATTACCGAGAATTGCTAAAAGAAGGCGCAAAATATTACAAGCAAAGTCCGGAAGAAGTAGATGCTGTATGGAAAGCAATTGGGCCAAACGATGTAGCTAATATTTCCTACACCTCGGGAACTACAGCCGATCCGAAAGGAATTATGCTATCGCAGTTAAATTATGCAGCCAATGTTGTACAATCCAACTCTTTACTCGACCTTCAACCCGAATGGATAACGCTAGCAATTTTGCCTTGGGACCACGCTTTTGCGCATACAACCTGTTTGTATGTATTTATGTACAAAGGAGCCAGTATTGCTTCGGTAGAAGCTGGAAATACTCCGCTTGAAACGCTAAAAAATATTCCTAAAAACATTCAGGAAATAAAGCCAACTCTAATGATGAGTGTTCCGGCTTATTCAAAAACATTCAGAAAAAATATTGAAGCAGGTATCCGTAAAAAAGGGAACTTCTTGTTCAAACTATACAAGTTTGCGCTTAAGGTTGCTTATGCTCATAACGGCTATGGAAACAATCGAGGAAAAGGATTACGTTTCTTTTTGAAGCCACTTTATGCACTGTTCGATACTATTCTTTTCAAAAAAATACGTGATGGTTTTGGCGGAAACATGCAGTTTTTTATTGGTGGCGGAGCTCTACTGGATGTTGAATTGCAGCGTTATTTCTACGCCATTGGAATGCCAATTTGCCAGGGATACGGATTAACAGAAGCTGCGCCGGTAATTTCTTCAAATATTCCAAAAGACGTAAAATTTGGTTCGTCAGGAAAACTGGTGAAAAATCTGGATCTACGCATTTTGGATGAAGATGGCAACGAGCTTCCAATAGGTCAAAAGGGCGAAATCGTAGTAAAAGGCGACAACGTAATGCTAGGATACTGGAATAATCCAACTGCAAGTGCCGATGCACTTAGAGACGGCTGGCTGCATACCGGCGACATGGGCTACATGGGCAAAGACGGATTTCTTTATGTACTAGGACGTTTTAAAAGTTTGCTAATTGGTAACGATGGCGAAAAATACAGCCCGGAAGGTATTGAAGAAGCAGTGGTCGACCAGTCGCCTTACATTCAGCAGTTCATGCTTTATAACAACCAGAATCCTTACACCGTTGGTATGGTTGTACCGGATATCGAAGCCATTAATCGCGAACTTAAAAACCGCGGCATTGAAAAAGGCAGCGAAGACGGGAACAAAACATCAATTGAAATTATCCAGAACGAAATAAACGAATACAAAAAAGGAGGTAAATACGAAGGAATGTTCCCGGAAAGATGGTTGCCGGCAACTGTTGCTGTTTTACCATATGCATTTACAGCCGAGAACAAACTGTTGAACGCCACAATGAAACTGGTTCGTGCACAAGTGGTTGAACAGTTTGAAAAAGAATTAGAATTCCTTTATACTCCTGCAGCCAAGAAAATGGACAACGAAATAAACCAGGCAGCTATAGAGGCCTGGAATAAATAAAAACCGGAAAGACAGAAAATGATTATCGAAACCCACTCCTACCCGCGGGCTGCTGTTATTGGCAATCCATCGGATGGATATTTTGGAAAAACCATTGCATTCTTGTTTTCAAATTTTAAAGCAAGCGTGCAACTCTATCACTCTCCCGATCTTAAAATCTATCCACAGGGAATGGATATTACCTCTTTCAACAGCATTCATCACCTGGTTGAGAATGTAAATCTGAAAGGGTATTATGGCGGCATTCGTTTACTAAAAGCGACAATAAAAGTTTTTTACGACTATTGCAACAAACAGAACATCAAGATTGATAATCGGAATTTTACCATCCGTTATCATTCTGATATTCCTTTGCGGCTAGGCTTAGCAGGTTCCAGTGCAATTATTACTGCATGTATGAAGGCACTTATGTCTTTTTATGCTGTTGATATTCCGAAGCCAATTATGGCCAACCTTGTACTAAGTGTTGAAACCGAAGAGTTGGGAATTGCTGCGGGGTTACAAGACCGTGTAACTCAAGCTTACGAAAAGCCTGTTTTTATGGATTTCAACAAAAAAGACATGGAAAGACAAGGCTACGGAAACTATAGAACTTTAGATGCAGATGGTTTTCAGAATATGTACATTGCATTCAGAAAAAATCTTTCGGAAGGAACAGAAGTGGTTCATAACAATCTGAAAGCACGTTACAATATTGGCGAAAAGGTAGTTCTGGAAGCAATGGAGAAATGGATTGGATTAACCGATGCGTATTGTTCGGCCTTAAAAGAAAACAATCAGCAAAAAATCCACGATCTCATCAATGCAAACTTCGATCTGCGACGAAACCTGATCCCAATTTCAAAAGGAAATATTGAAATGGTTGAGGCTGCACGTTCGGTTGGAGCATCGGCAAAATTCACCGGATCCGGAGGTGCAATTATCGGTACTTATACCAACGAAGAAATGTTCAGCAAACTTGAAGAAACACTTGACAAAAAAGAAATTGAAGTAATAAAACCAAACATCGTAAACGAATAGAATGATCAAAAAAGCAGTAATTCCTGCGGCAGGATACGGAACCCGTTTTTTACCGGCAACAAAATCATCGCCAAAGGAAATGATACCAATTATAGATACTCCTGTTATTCAATATGTAGTTGAAGAGGCCGTTGCCAGTGGCATTACCGATATTTTAATGATTATTGGTAAAGGCAAACGCGCCATTGAAGAGCATTTCGACAGAAGCCCACTTTTGGAAGAAACGCTGGCAAAGAAAAATAACATCGAAATGCTGGAAAAAATTAAGGCTATTTCGGATATGGCAAACATTCATTTTGTTTGGCAGAAAGAAATGAATGGTTTGGGCGATGCTATTCTTCATGCAAAATACCACGTTGGAAACGAGCCCTTTGTAATTTTACTGGGCGACACACTCGTTAGAAGCGAAGGTGGCCCGGTTACAAAGCAACTGATTGACGTTTACGAGCAAACGAAAGGTTCGGTTGTTGCTTTGGAAGAAGTAAAACCAGAATTGGTTAGCCGCTACGGAGTAGTTGACGGTGAACCAATTTCTGAAAACGTGGTAAAAGCCCGCAACTGGATTGAAAAACCTTCGGTTGAAGAAGCTCCTTCCAATTTGGCAGTGGCCAGTCGTTATCTTTTTACTCCCGAAATTTTCGATTACCTAGAAACAACTCAACCTGGGAAAAACAACGAAATTCAATTAACCGATGCCATGCGCGAGATGGTGAAAGCACATCCTATGTATGGCTTGAAATTCAATGGCAAACGCTACGATATTGGCGATAAGCTGGGTTTTCTGAAAACCAATCTTGAATTTGGATTGAATGATCCTGAGATTGGCGAATCGCTAAAATTGTGGTTGAAAGATTTTGTTGGGGAACTATAGCAATACTTCAACAATTCATTGATTTTTTTTATCTTTGTGCGCTATTCTACGGGGCTGACTGGTTTTGACAGCGGGTAGAAGAGGCAAGTAAGCATGCAGGGTTTTGTTTGTTGACCCTTTAAAATAATGATCAAACCATAATTGGCGAAAATAATTACGCTCTTGCTGCGTAACCGAATTAAGTAGGTTGCCTTAATCCCGGAACAAGGTTCTGGGACAAGACATCGCCCGGATGCTAATGCTTTGAAGCGGTTCGGTTCGGCGGTGCAAGTAAATCGAAGCTAGTGGAAATGAAGCTCTGGCGTTTCTGCGAAAATTAAAGAGCTAAGGTAAACGTTGGTGGTCCTGATCCGGCGTTTATTCGAAAATCAAGTCGGGAATAAGCATGTAGAAAGCTTGTAGCTTCCTCGTTTGGACCCGGGTTCGATTCCCGGCAGCTCCACTATTTTACATACAATTTACAATCAAAAAAAACACTAAAGCACTGTATTTAAGTGCTTTTTGCTTTCACAACATACCAGACGAAACCATATAGAACCATATTATAGGTGAACAAATTTAATGTTTTTGACGATGGAAAATTTCTACACTTACAACCTAGCATTCGTCCTCCGAAAATCGAAAAAGGATAATGAAGGCAAACCCCCTGTCTACATGAGGATTACAATTAATGAACAACGAGCAGAAGTTTCTATTAAAAGAAATATACATACAGACAATTGGGAAAATAAAGCTTGCAAAGCTAAAGGTTATAAAAGCGAGGTTAAGCTGAGAAAAGAACTAAAGTGCCTGAGCGAAAATGACATCAAATACCGATACATCAAAATGATTGGTGAAACGAACGCTGAGGAGCTTTCCAATTTGGAAGATATCTTTTATGACGACAAGGACAAAGAGTTGATCAGGGAAATTCGGAAGCAAGTGGAGAAACATGAACAAGAAAACAAGTAAGGATAAGTAGAAGGCTTTTATCAAAGAAAGAAAAGTGAGACAACTAATTCGTTTAATGTTGATCTTTCAGGGATTGGGGAGAAATTCTCTTTTCAAATTATAAAAATCCAAAAACAAAAATTTACCGTTGAACTCAAATTTTAAAGTGCTGTCCTTTTTCTCTGCCTTTACATAGGGTGAATCATAACGGCTATAGTTCGTGTTCACTATTTTGCCATCAAGTTTAAACTCACCGCCAAACTTCAACTGGAGTGTTTTACCGTTTGATTGATAAGTCAGTTCTTGTGATTCGCCCTGAAAGGATACATTGTTGTTTTTAATCCGTTCAACAAACTGGCTGAATGAACCATCTTGCCCTTCTGATCCTGCTTCGGTGATCCAAAAGGATTTTTTTCCTTTCTGAATGATATCGTCTTTTTTATCATCCCTATATTCGAAACCGTTCGCGCCAATGAAAACACAATAAGTATCACCTTTCTTTCCAAACACATAGTTTCCTGCAATAAAAGCAGTGTCAAATTTTGTGGATGGGAACCAGGCATGGGTATAATCCAGCAAATCTATTTCCATCAATCCTTTCTTTTCAGGAATATTGTAGATCGAAAGGTTGATGTTTTCATCCTGTACCGAATGTGGAATATGACCGTAACCAACCCAGTAGTTAGGAGATTGATATTTCACTCCTTTTTCAAGCGCGGGGTGATTGTGGAAAATACTGAAGTGACTGCCCATGTTCATCCCAAAAACATGTTGCTGATCGCCATACGAACCAGGATGATAGGCCTGAACAGTGTACATGGAATAATCTTTTGTCTTATATGTGTAGGTGTTGCCCTTTTGAATAGCTGCACCATTGGACTGTGGATTAATAATTTTAATAATAACAGGTTCCAGGTGCAGCCATTTAACCATCGAAAAATCCATCATTTTAAAATCACTGATAAATTCATTTGAAAACATATTACAATTTCGAATATTTTTCAGGGAATTACGGACAACTTCAGGGTTTGTAAAAGCTTCCATTCCCCATTGCATCATCATACTTCGGTTATCTGTTCCAAAATAACCTTCTGACTTCAGTTCAGTAATATCCAATCCATTGCTTTGTTTTATAACTACCTCGGATGTGTCTCTTCCTATTTCCGCAATTACCGGAGGAAGCATATAATTTTTTGTTGTCATCATCCCGTACAACATACCAGCTCCAATCTTTTTGCCATTCCCCCATAGGTAGTTGGTTAATCCTCCAAGTGTTACTGCTCCTCCTTTCCTGTTCCATTCGTATGCCCTACCGCTGACACTCACAAACATGGCATTGAGGTTCTGTGATGCCACATCGTAAAAAATCAGATCCATAATGATCTGGCTCTTATGTACAATCTCTTTATCCTGTGCAAAATCAATTAAATTAATCAGCGCCCCAATATCTTCTTTATAGTAAACTCCTGAATAAAATTCTGAAAATCCGTACTTCCATCTCATCTCCAACCAGTCAAGTATCCGCTTTTTGGCTTTTTCCATATGCTGTTTTCCCGTTAATCCACTATTACCGAAAACAGCGCTGGGATATCTCTGACTAGTTAAGTATTCAGCAGAAGCAAATAATATTTGGTGGTTTTCACTCCAATAACACATTGAATTTTCCCCGGGTTCATCCCACCAATACCGAAAATTGAAAATGACATTCTCCATTTTTGACAAGTACTCTTTGGGAATCTGATCACCATATTGGTATAAAATTCGGATCAGGTTTACGAATCTGAAATCGGAACAATCGTACTCGCCTGAGATAAACCTCAGTGTCCCGTCCAATCTGCTCCAATCTATTTCGACAGCCCCCTTTACCAAATCGAAATAAAGCTGATCCTGACCTGTTTCGATCTTCTCTGCTGGATCTTTCGGGATAACTTTGTATTCTGAAATCCTAAGCAAGTCCATCGCTGTAATAATAATAACGAATAGTAAAAACGAAATAGCCAGGTCCCCTTTTTTTAACTTTATTTTCATTCTATTCGTTTATTTGAGTTATTAACTTGAATTTCCATTTTATTACCCAGAAAATAGTTTTCTCTGCAGTTAAACAAGAAAAAACTCCAAGAATTATGTTCTTAAGTTGTCTGATTTTCTTAGGAATGAATACCCGTGTTTTGTGTCCTATCTTTAAAATTCTACGTTTTCTAACTTTACTACGATCGGATTGGGCCATTTGCGGTCATTATAAATCCGTTGTGCTCTCATCACTGAAATTTCAAGGCCATCATCCGTATTCTTCACAGTGGGTTTCGGGTCTAAATCGGGATTGTATTCGAGCACTTTGCTGTTTTGCCCTAAAACGAAAACCGTAGTGTTTACGGTTGCCTTTAATGAGCTTATATTAAATTGCTTGCGTTCCCCTAAATCCCAGTTATCCTCAATAAGAAAGGCATAAACGGTGTTTTCGTTCGTTTTTTTCAGAAACCAGATATTGGACTCGTTTGTTATCTTAAAAGGAACTGTAGCCTCAAAAGCTTCCTGATTTATAAACATCCAGGCTGAGATTTCATTTAGTTTTCCTTTTTGTTCCGGAGGAAACATCCCTTGCGCATCAGGCCCAAAATTCAATAAGAAATTTCCTCCTTTTGCTCTAATCTCTATTAGTTGTCTGATTACGTCATTGGCCGATTTGTAGGTTTCGTTTGTTGGCCTGTACTGCCACTGATCCCCAAATGTGTAACATGCTTCCCATGGAGATGGAATTGCCGTATGCGGCGTTTCTTGTTCGGGAGTTTCTATGGCGCCTCTGGTCACTACAACATCCGGATCAATCTCCCAGCACAATTTTGCCAGTTCTGTCTTTGCATATTGTTCCATACCGTCAAAAAACAAGATGTCGATCTTGCCATAATTCGACATCAACTCTTTCACTTGCTCTTTAGCATAATTATTCAATGCCTCATTACTAAAAGCGAGTGCCTCAGGTCTTTCCCTTGAAATCAGAGTGCCCTGTCTGTATAAAAAGTAAAAATCATCAGGAGAATAGTACAGTCCTATCGCCAGTCCTTCTTCCCTAAAAGCATCTACAATCTGTTTTGTAATGTCCTTTCCGCAGGGCGTATTCATAATACTAAAATCCGTCGTCTTTGTATCATACATACAAAACCCATTGTGGTGTTTTGTAGTAAAAACTACATAGTTCATTCCTGCAAGTTTAGCAGCCTTGGCCCACTCTCTTGCATCAAACTGGGATGGATCAAATGTTTTGGGTAACTCGTTCACATAACGATCGAGATAATCATCTGAAGCCCCGACCATGCTATGACTTATTACCATACCTAACTGCACATCAAAACTCCAATGTATAAACATGCCAAACCCTAAATCTGTAAACCAGGCCTCTCGCTCAGGTTTATTGAGATTTAGTGGTTTTTCCTGCGCTTCTGCCAGAAAAAAAACAAGGAGAAAAAATGGAAATAGTAAGCGGATTCTAAAGTTTTTCATTCGTAACAGTTATTAAGAATTATCAATTTTTGATTCGGCTCTTATTTGATCGGGCAGTTAAAAGCTGCCTTTTTGAAATTTTCAAATCGCCATATTAATAATCTGGATTTAGTCCTAAAGTTTATGGTTTAATACTATTTTCTTTTAATGAATTGGTCATAAATAACCTATTCTTTATTTGGGGGAGTTGATGACATTTTCAATCTAAGAGTGCCCCCTCCTACCAACTGTTCATGGCTCAAAGTGTAATCCTTTATCTCATTATTATTGAAGTCTGCGGATTTTATATAGCAGTTTTCGTCCCCGTTGTTTTCAACTTCAATAAGGATTCTTTTCCCTTCATAATAATCGTTGTTCAATTCAATTTCTATGCGACTAAAACTCGAACCGGTAATTTGATAAATTGGGTTCAATTCTGCTCCCGTCATTTGAAATAATCCTATCTTCATTAAAACGGCAAGTGAACCCATCAACCCCTGGTCTTCATCCCCATTATAGCCCCGATCTGTGGTCAATTCTTCATAAACGTCCTTGACAACCTGACTTACCCAATACTGTGTCAGATCAGGTCTTCCCAAATATTGAAAAATAAAGGCTGTTTGTATAGATGGCTGATTCCCATAATTGATGGGTATACGTGAATACTCCGGATGATGCTCCTGGTCTATTGAAGTACCTATGGTAAAGCCTAATTTTTTGGCTTCTTCAAACTGCTGGTTGAGTTTGGCTATTGCTTTATCATTACCCCCCATAAGTTCAGCAAGACCCTCCAAATCTTGCGGAACAAACCATGTGTTCTGGGCTCCATTTGCTTCGGTAAACCCCGCTCCATGCTTATATGGGTCAAAGGGCTCAAGCCATTCGCCCATTTGGTTTCTGGGACGCATCCAACCCGAGCCTGGGTCATATACATTTTTATAATTTTTGGTTCGGGCCATGAAGTAATCGTAGTCTTCTTGTTTCCCCAGCGCTTTGGCAAATTGTGCAAGACACCAATCCTGATAGGCATACTCCAGTGTTAGTGATGGGCCGTTCTGATGGTAACCAAAGTTACCTTCCGGAATGGGATAGGGCACATAACCTTGCTCGATGTAGTACTTCAAACCACCTCCAAAACTCGTGTTGTGTTCATAACCGGCCTTATCCATAATTCCTCCGGGCATATGGTTTTTCCTGAGCGCTTCATAGGCCATCTCAATGTCAAATCCACGGATACCTTTCTGATACGCACCAACTATGAACGGGGTGCTGCTTGCCCCGGTCATTACATACGTGTAATTTCCTCCTGCAGGACCTCTAGGCACCAGCCCTCCATCTTTATAATATTGGAGAAGAGAATTGGCAAAGCCCTCGGCTATTTCGGGATAGACTAGCTGCCAAAGCGTATTGATCGTCCATTGTGCTCCCCAGTAAGAATCAGAATTGTAATGATCGAACAAAGGCTTTCCATTCCTGGACAATGGGAGTTGCTTAATCTTAAACGTATCGGAAGTATTGTCGGGATAATAGCCGTTGGCATCGCTAATGGTTCGGCGACCTTGTAATGCATGCCAGAGATCTGTATAAAATCTTTGCTTTTGCTTGTCTGAACCTCCTTCCACTCTTATCCTACCTAATAAATTATTCCATTCTGAGCGGGATTCTTCAACGATTTTGTCGAAATCCCAGTGTGGTAATTCCTGATCCAGATTAAATTTTGCATTTCCCAAAGAAGTGTATGAGAGCGCCACCTTCATCTTCACTTCTCCTTTTCCTTTGTCAAGTTTTAGCAAAAATTTTCCATCCTCAGTTAAACCTGACATTTCCTTGACATCCCTATCCAAAACTATTCTGAAGAAAACCTTTGTGGGCTTGGGTCTTCTCCTGGTGGGTGCATTGGTAAGTTCCCCTTCTAAAACCCGTGGTTCAATTTGCGTTAACGATCCATCAACTATTCTTGACGGTCCCAATGAACCACTTAGATTGACTAGAATTGCACCGTTATCTGAATTATAATTGTATCTATGGAATCCTACTCTTTTTGTACTGGTTAGTTCCACATCAATATCATACCGGTCAAGATGAAGATTGTGGTAACCAGGAGATACTTTTTCTTTAGCGTGATCAAAGGATGAATAATAATCTTTACCCATACTTTTCTCATCAATCTTTCCCAAATCGACAGGCATAACCGAAACTCCGGAAAGCTGCCATGCATGAATATGACTAAGCCCCTTAATGGTATCCACTTTATAGCGATAACCACTGCCCCAGGCACCATCCAGTTCAGTATCCGGACTTAGGTTTACCATCCCAAATGGACGACAGGCAGATGAGAAAAAAAACCATCTTGAATTTTCCGAATCCAATTGAGGATATACATAATCGACATAGGCTAAATCACCTGTGGAGACCTTTGTACTTTGACCGTTTACATTTAGTATCAAAAAATAGTATGTTACGAAAAAATAGAGTTTCCGGCTCCAAAGAATTTTCATTTTATCATTTTTAGTATTCAAAGAATTGAGTTTTTTTTCTTATTTATAGAATGAGTTCCCAGCCTGGCTCATACGTTCTCTTCCAAAGCCCCATAGCTTCCCGATCAAATATTCTTCCCGTATTGCTATCGACATTGAAGCCTTTGTTTATTCGATAGGCTATATTGGCATAATGCGTCAACATCTGAGAAATAGCTCCCTCCTCGATAGGTGATCGCAAAGCTTCTTTCGACCTGATTGCATTGAAGAAATTCACAACGTGATTTGTTGACATATCTCCGCCTCCTCCTAATGCGAGCCCTTCTTCATTTCCACCTTTATTCTCGCTAATCAATTCCCCTTGGAGATTGTAGACTTCGTATCCTCCCCGGTCTATCAACACCGAACCTTTAGAACCGTAGATAATGGTACCACGACCACGGCCAAAATATTTTGAAAACCGGTTGCGACTACATCCATCCCATTGAATGATTTTATTATCGGAAAACCTATATGTTGCTTCCATGGTATCGTACATTTCCCAACCATCATTCACAAAATAATTTTTATCTGCAATTACATCCACATATTCCGGATAGTTTACATCCAAAGCCCACCTGGCTATATCCAGTTCGTGAGTTGCGTTATTGCCCATCTCAGCGGTGCCATAATCCCAACCATACCAATGCCAGTTGTAGTTCCAAATATCATGTGCATAGGCCTTTCTTGGTGCTGGCCCCTGAAAAAGTTCCCAGTCTAAATCTTCTGGTGGTGCAGTCTTCACAGGATGTGGCGTCTCCCCTCTGCCATTAGCATAGAAGGCTATTGCCTTATAGGTATCTCCAATGATGCCATCGTGAATCTTATTAATTATATCAATACTCTGAATGGCAGATCGTTGCTGATTTCCCATTTGCACCACCTTGTCATATTTCTTCTGAAATGCTACTATAATTTCATTCTCATAAGGATTATGGCTACAAGGCTTCTCAACGTATACGTGTTTCCCGACTTCCATTGCCATGCAGGCTCCCGGCGTATGCCAATGGTCTGGTGTGGCCATAAAAACCGCATCGACATCCTTGTCTTCGAGAATTTTTCTGATGTCTTTTTCTTGTTTGGGTTTATAGGTCAAACTCTCAGATACTTTTTGCATTGCATTTTCCAACTGACTATCCCGAACATCACAGAGGTAGTCCAGGTGCACATTAGTTCGCTTATCTGCAATAGAGGGGATATATGCACCGTATCTTCTTCCCAAACCTTGAATGGCCACATGAATCCTATCATTTGCACCTATAATATTCGTATAACTCTTAGCGGTCATGGCATTGATACTGCCAGGTAGGCTCAGACCGACAACAGCGGCCGTTGTTTTTTTTATAAAATCTCTTCTCGCTCCCATAGATTAAAGTACTGGTTTAATCTTGATGTTCTTAAAACTTACTCTGTCGCCATGATCTTGTAGCAATATTTGGCCGCGATCTGCCTCTCCGAATTTTGGCCATTTGGCATATTTACTTTCGGATACTAACTTTTTGAAGTCATCACTTCCCCGTTCGTATTCCAAAACTTTTGTGCCATTGAGCCAATGCTCCACATGGTTGTCTATTGAAATGATATGGGCAGTGTTCCATTCCCCAATGGGATTGATAGGCTTATTGACATCCGCTTGCATTAGATCATACAAAGATGCCACTGTACGACTACCTTCGTGGCTACCCAGTTTTGCATCCGGGTGTCTTGCATCGTCCAATATTTGATATTCAAGGCCAATCGAAGAGCCAGGCCCTTTGTTCAGGTCAGTGTCCACATAGTATTTGATCCCACTATTGGCTCCCTCCGTTAATCTGAAATCAACTTTCAGTTCAAAATCTCCATACAGATCAGTAGTTACAATATCCCCACCTGCCGCAGACTCTTCACCTCCGGAGGAAAGAACGGTCAACACACCGTCGTTGATTTCCCATCCTTTATCAGGAAATTCATCAAGTTTGGCTCCTCGCCATCCTTTAGAGGTTTTACCATCCCATAACATTTTCCATCCATTTTTTTCTTCATTGATTGTAAGATGATTTTTGGTCACTATGGGTTCCAAAGGTGTCTTTTTACTGTATTTTGAAAGATCTTCAGTCAAAATCCTGATATTCTTCCAGGCAATCTCCGTTCCTTCCTTCTTTTCTTTGCCAATACCATGCACCTGAAGCGCAATAAAACCACTTGACGTCTTGTCATCAATCAAATGGGCAGCTGGCACTCCATTAATCCAAGTTTTTATAGTATCGCCGATCGCTTCAATACGATAATGATTCCAATCGTTTTGTTTGAAGGCTTTCTGCGCCGCCGGATTATTTTCTAAATTATTGAGCCAACCTCTTCGTGCTTCGTCATAGATTCCGGCACTCCAGGCCCGTTCTGATGGGTCTATCTCAATCTGATAGCCATGCACCCTTCCATTTCGATAATGAGGAATGCTATTGCTCCGTATTTGGATTCCCGAATTCATGGTTGAATCTACTTTGTAATCCAGTTCCAAAATAAAATCGTCGTACATCTCATTTGTCGTCAAAAAAGAATTAGGTGTGTCATGTACCGTAGTTCCTACTATGGCATCCCCTTCTATCCTATACTTGGCTTCCCCGCCTTTTTGATTCCATCCATTTAGAGTTCCATCGCTCAATTGGATCCATGGTGCATCGTTTTTGGGTGTTTCAGTACATGCGCAACACATCAGAAGGACCAAAGCTCCCAGTTTTAGTTTGTTCATTTTATTTCTCATTAGTTAAAAATTATATTCTACAATTTATTTAAAAGTCAAAACAACTTGCTCAAGACTCCTGCTCACGCGGCAAGAGTAAATTCAACTTTAGCCTAAGCTATATGGTTCCCATTCCTTCAAGTTCAATGGGCTTTTTTATCACCATCTATCTGTTCTGAAAGAAGATGCCGGTAACCCATATAAATTATACAGATCCCCTTCGACAAAATTTTTGAACCCGTACCTTGCCGCTACCGGTTCTGCCACTTCTTCAGAAATCAGAATTATTCTATTTCCTTTTATTCTTGCTTTGGCGGGATAAAATTTTTGATCCTTACCTGCCACTTCAAACAATTTCAATTCCTTTCCGAAAGAAGTCACGCTTTCATCAAACGTGAGTTCCACGGTTGAATCTTCAATCTTCATATCCAAATATTCAGGTCCCCTTGCTGAGATTCCTTCGATTCCATAAGTATCTTTTAATGCCAAATAGGCAAGTCGCTCACCCGCAACTCTTTTATTTGCAGGGTGAATAGTCCTCTCATCCCCAACATCCAGTAACGAAACCATTCCAGAATTAGGAATTTCTTTGGATGCTTTTAATTGGGCCTCTCTTAAAAAGGCTGTATTTACTGTATTGTCATATTTAAAGGGTGCGATCTGGCAGTAATAGAAAGAGAAGTTACCAATACCCCATTTTTCGCGCCAGTTCTGAACCAGCTTTACCATCATTTCATCATAAATTTCATATTGCTTACGGTTGGACTCCCCCTGATACCAGATAACGCCCTTTATGTTAAACCCGAGCATTGGGTTAATCATCGCATTAAATAAGGTTGAAGGAGAATCCTCCCAATCGTCAGGATTGAATGTTTTGATAGCACCTTCATCCATCCATCTCTGTATTCGGGTTCCTCCCCAATTTGAAGAAATCAACCCCACCGGAACATCTAAAATTTCCTGTAAAAGATTCCCAAAGAAATAGCCCGTAGCACTAAATTCAGGAGAGGTAGACCGGTTACAAACTTTCCAATCTCCATTGAAGTTATCTTCTGGTACTTCACTCTTTGCTCGTTCAACTTTAAAAAATCTAATGGACGGATTATCTGATCGTAATATGGCGTCATTAGCTCCCAAGATCGGGTCATTCGGATGTCCACGTAAGCGGCGTTCCATATTAGACTGACCTGAACACAGCCACACCTCACCAATCAATACATTCTCCAGCATAAGTTCCTCGCCATCGGAAAGTTTTATATCATATGGCCCGCCGGCGTCAGGAGTGCTTACTTTAATATTCCAGTTGCCCTCTTTATCTGCGTTAGTTTCATAAGCTTGATTATTCCACGAGGTTGAGACTGTGACTTTGCTTTTTGCAGTTGCCGTTCCCCAAACAGATACTTCACTGTTTCGTTGAAGTACCATATTGCTGCCGAAAATTGCCGGTAATTTTATTTCAGCATATGCTCCAACATTTATTAAAATACAACCAAAAAGCAAGATGCACTTTATGATCCTATTTTTGAGTACTCCTCTTTTTATTTCCTTTTGTTTCATTTTTTTTACTGATTAATTTTATTACAATAATTTAAAGTTTCCTTTTGCCCGAATATCCTGTGAGCTGGAACCAACGAACACTTCAAATTCGCCCGGTTCTACCGTCCAGTTCATATCTCTATCAAGCAACTGCAAGTCTTCTGGTTTTAAAGTGAAATGCACTGTTTTGGTCTCACCCGGATTTAAGGTAATACGCTCAAAACCTCTGAGTTGAAGTTCATACACAATCACACTACTCACCAGATCTTTGAAGTAGAGCTGCACAACTTCATCGCCTTTCACCTTGCCCGTGTTCGTTACGTCAACGGATACTTCAATCTGTTGCTGCGTCTTGCCCGTTTCCGGAGTGATCTTTAAGTTTTTGTAGTCAAACTGCGTGTAACTCAATCCGTAACCAAATGGGTAAAGCTCACCAACAACGGAGGTTTTGCCGGTGCCGTTAGGACCCGATGATGGCTGACCAACCTGTGAACTTGGTTTGTATGGAAAATTCAGCTCCAATTGCCCTATAGATCTCGGAAAAGTAATGGGCAATTTCCCTCCCGGATTGTAATCGCCAAATAAAGTCTGGGCAATCGCATTGGGGCCTTCCACGTTTGGAAACCAAGCCTCCAGTATAGCCGGTAAGTATTGATTCTCCCAATTGATCGTCAGGGGTCTTCCATTTATAAGTACAAGCACTATGGGTTTTCCCGTCGCTTCAAGAGCTTGTAACAATTGAAACTGTCTTCCCGGTAGCCCCAGACTGGTTCTGGACCGGCTTTCACCACAGCGTTTTTCATCTTCGCCCATTACCGCAATGATGACATCAGACTTTTGAGCCTTTGCAACCGCATCATCGATCATCTGCTGTTCCTGATCTGAAAATGGGATGGGGATAATTTCACTCTCGGGCCATGCTTCATCTACTACTTCGCAGCCTAGCGAGAAGTCCACATTAGCTTTGGCTCCAACATGATTTTGAATGCCTTCCAAAACGCTTTCTACTTCTAAATTTTGAGGACCATATCGACTTATATAGACAGATTTATTAACTGCCAGAGGCCCGGTTACCAGAATATTATCGAGCTTATTGAGATTAAGTGGTAACGTATTATCCTCGTTCTTAAGAAGTACCAAAGACTCTTTGGCCATTTGCAGCACGAAGTCTTCGGTATCATTGGCAACAATCTTATCTGCAGCTTTTGTGTCTTTCACATAGGGTTCATCAAAAAGTCCTAATTCAAATTTCACCCTTAAAACATCTCTTACATTGCGATCAAGAGTTGCCATAGACAGTTCCCCATCATTGACCAGTTCTCTTAACGGAAGAATGTAATCCTGTGGTGGAGTAAAGTGTGTACGAACATTTAAGCCTGCTTCTGCAACCTGTCTTACACCTTCTTTATAATCTCTCGCAACATGATGTTTTCTATGAAGAAACTCTACAGCTTCACTATCTGAGACTACATATCCTCTAAAACCATACTCCTGTCTAAGTAGTTCCGTGAGGAAGTAGTAGCTTCCGCTCACCGGGATTCCGTCCCAATCATTGTAACTGCTCATCACTCCTTTGGGATGTGCTTCGCCAATCACTCTTTTGTATGGATACAAATGCATCTGATGTAGTTCTCTTGGAGCCACATGAGGGTCGGTACGAACTCTACCGTCTCTTCCGCCCTTTGGTACGCTGTAAACCGCATAGTGCTTTAACGTAGAAGCCAAACCTTGCGATTGAATACCTTTTACCATCTGGATGCCGAGTTCGGAAACCAAATATGGATCTTCCCCATAACACTCTACTACCCTTCCCCAGCGTGGGTCTCTGGCCAAATCAAGTATAGGGGCATAAATATTAGTATATCCTAGCGCCTTTCCTTCTCTTCCTTCAATTTCGCCTGCCTCTCTTACAAGATTTTTATTCCATGTACTACCAATAGCTATAGGTGATGGAAGCGGGGTCGCTTTTTCATGGTTGAGTCCGTGAATCCCTTCGTTGGTAAAATCTACAGGTATGCCCAAACGTGTTTCTTCAATAAACCATTTCTGAATGGTGTTAATGGCTTCAGCATGTTTGCTATAGGGATAAGAATACTGCGTAGGTTTGAGACCATTTAATTGTTCGTCTATGTTGGCAATACCGTCTTTCCAGACTTCATTTTTCCAACCGGGAGTGGGCAATTCATCTTTTAAAACCCGCTTGTAACCATAAAGGGTGGCACATTGAGCTGTCTTCTCATTTACATTCATCTGACTCAATAAGTCCTCGACTCTGGCATCTATTTCTGCTTCCGGATCCTCAAAAATATCTTTCTGACCGTTCTTGTTAAAGTCAATCCAGCCTTTCTGGTAAATTGAATTCTTTTGGGCTTTGGCACTAAGTGAGATCCCGATAAATACTAGAAATAAAACTTTTATTAGTTTCTGATGTTTCATACGATATTTAGATTATTCTTTTTATCTCTCCTGTTTTTTACATTTATGATAAACTCCCAAACCTTAGAATTATAGGCATACCCATAATTGGATTTATCTGTTACGTTTCGACTTACTCAACTATGCTTATTTGTAAGTAAACCAAATCGACCCCATACCATTGATTGATTCTCCCTGCAATTTTTCATCTCTACGTAATTTTATTCGAAGTGTCTGTTTCATATTTGGATGAACATTCTCAACATTTACAATATTTACAGGCGATGTATCTCTCCAGCCTAAAGACTGTTGACTATTACAATGAGCGATTACTTTGTTGTTCTGAACGATTTCAAATCCTTCTGTGTCTAAGCCTTGTTTACCTCCTTCATAAACAAAAGCAACTTCCCAGTTACCCGGTTTATCTATAATGCCAGTTATATCATATTCAAGCACTTCGTTTTCAGGTGTATCTTCCGGTCTCCATTGACAGGCCAATTTTTCCCCATCAATCTTTTGATAGTTTACTCCTAAGCGATCCAGTCTCTTTTCATTCTCCCTGAGTCTTAATTTAAACTCGCGATAGTTGCGATAACTCATATCTGTCCAACCCACTTCAGCCAATGCCAGCATTCTTGGCCAGGTCATGTAATCAACCTGATTCTGATTACTTACACTTTCAGTCCACAATGGAGATTCTACACCTATAATATCCTCTCTGTTAAGGAAATGCTTCCAATACTTATCAGGAACAACGGTATTATAAATTCTTTCCATATTGCGCTGTCCATTAGGATAATCTAAATAAAAAGTTGTCCCAGATGACACTATAACTTTATGTCCCTTTTCTGCTGCTCTCAAACCTGGGTATGCTGATCGCCAGCTTTGAATAATAGCACCCTCAATATTCTCGATAGCTTCATTTTCAATGATTTCATCCCAACCAATCATTATTTTATCGTGTTGTTTTAATAAGGTATTCACTCTGCCTATAAATTCATCTTGTAATGTATGGATCTTTTTACGATCTGCCTTGTCTGAAGAATTTATAGCAACCCCAACTTTAGAAGTACATCTCGGACATTTCATCCAATTACTCTTCTGAGCTTCATCACCTCCTATATGGATATAAGGGCTGGGAAATAGTTCTACAATCTCATCAAGTACATCACTCACAAACTCATATACCTTTTCATTGGACGGACACATATTATCTGCGCTAATTCCAGCTTTTGTCATAACAGCAACGGGATTGCCATGACAAGAAAGTTCGGGGTAAGCTGCAACAGCTGCCAGTGAATGGCCAGGCATATCAATTTCAGGAATGATCATGACCTCTCGCTCTTTTGCATATTCAACAATTTCTTTTAGGTCTTTTTGAGTATAAAAGCCACCTTGTTTTATACCGTTGTCCGGTATGTTCCACGCACCTATTTCTGTTAATTTAGGATACCTTTTTATTTCCACACGCCAACCCTGATCATCGGTAAGATGTAAATGAAACCTGTTGATTTTATACAATGCTAATAAATCAATCTGTCTTAGGATTGTCTCTTTAGAAAAGAAATGACGACTGACATCCAGCATATAACCGCGCCAGGACAAAGCCGGAGCATCACTAATCGCTACACCAGGTACCGACCAAATAACATTTTTTTGTTCTTCATCAGAAAACACTTCTATAGGCATCAACTGCAAAAGGCTTTGAACAGCATAGAATAAGCCTTTCCTACTTTGAGCATTCAAAGAAATGCTTTTAGGACTAACTAAAAGCTCGTAACGTTCAGCGTCAGCTTCAATGGGCTTTCCTTCAGTTGTTAATGTTATATTACCTTCCCCGTTTTTGGTAAAAGCCAAAGCACTAACCTCAAGGCTGGTTCCTAGCGTAACCGATAAGTAATCCGATAGATATTCTGCAACATTTTTTGCCTCTTCACCATCATATAAAATCGTGGTAGCAGGAGAAATAACGAAATCGCCATCTATAGCTTTAATGCTATTGGGGCGTGGGATAATATTATACTGAGAACTTCTTCCTTCTTTGACAGAAATATCAATACCAGTAGTACTTTCAACTTGTCCGAAGGACAAACTGAAAGACGCTATTAACATACAGACTAAGCTAAATCTAAAAATCATATTTTTTTTATTATAATTAACATTAATAAACTATCACTTTAAAGGCCTCACCCTATTAAATATCTCGTCTTCCACTAGTGCTCCATTTGAATTACTTGTGTTTATTGAAATATCTGTCCAGAACATATTTAGGCTGATGTCTATCTGGACTTCTTTTTCTTTCCAGTTCCTTTGGATCATAATGCATCGGGAGAATTTTGTTAGCCGTAAGTGGAACTGTATCATTTACTTGATCTTGCCAATCAGAGAGGAGGGACCTTAGCTCTTCTACTTTGTCTGTATATGCATTTTCACCGGAAAGATTATTGGTCTCCAATGGATCATCTTCCAAATTGAACAACTGGGTAAAGTCTCTTTTAGGATACCTAATTAGCTTCCAATCGTCTGTCCTTACAGCTCTCACAGAATTAGCATAAGTAGTAAATAATGAGGTTCTACCTTTAGACTTACCATTAATTATTGGGTTGAAATTCTCTCCATCAATCCCTACAGGGTCAGGCAATCCACAAAGTGATGATAAGCTTGGAAAAATATCAAAGAGATAGACTAAGGCATCTGACTTAATTCCCTTAGGTATTCCTGGACCAGCAATAATCAAAGGCACATTCGTGCTATGCTCATAAAGGTTTTGTTTACCTAAAAGACCATGACTTCCTATAGCCAGTCCATTATCTGCGGCATAGACTATTATAGTCTTATCATACATCCCTTTATTCTTTAGCAATTGAATCAGTTTTCCTACCCTATCATCTACATGCGATATCATCGAATAATAATCTGCTAAAGATGACTTGATATCTTCTTTAGTCCTCGGCCAGGCTGCCAGAGTCTCATCCCTGATGCCAAAATCTGCAAAATAAAATGGGTGATATGGCAGGAAATTCCCTGGTACCTTCAGGCTATCTACTGGGTATTTACCGATATACTTTTCACTTGGCGATCGGGGATCATGAGGTGCCGTAAAAGACAAATAACAGAAGAAAGGATTCTTTCTTTCACTGTTTGAATACTCAACCAAAAAGTCTGTTGCCGCATCTGCAAAAAGATCTGTAGAAAATGATTTTCTTACTGATCTAGATAGCTTTCCATTTACAAGATCTTTACAAGGAACATTGAAATGATCGCTCATACCTCCTATAAAAACATTCTTGCCCTTTTGAAAAGTTGCCTCGAAGCTAGCAGCACTATTATGCCATTTACCAGTTCCAAATGTCTCATAACCTCCTTGTTTTGCAAAGTGGTGTGGCATGGTATAAACACTATCCAATACATCATATACATGATACAAACTTTTACCACTCATAAGCATCGCCCTACTTGGTGCGCAAATAGCTCCGTGATGACCACCCATCACATAAGCATTACGAAACTGAACACCTTGAGCTGCTATGGCATCAATATGTGGTGTTTTTATCTGTTTATTTCCTGAACATCCTAGTGCATCAGCGCGTTGATCATCAGCAAATATGAATAGTACATTGGGTTTCTGTATCTTTGATTCACCGCTCTTCTTATGATTACAAGAAAATATAATAAGTAAGATTAGAATGCATATAATGTTTGATTTTTTTTTCATTGTGACTATATTTTCCTTGTTACCATTTTAAAGGCCTAACCATATTAAATATTTCACCTTCCGGATTGTGGCACGCAAAAAACACGTGAGTGGGTCTACCCTCTTGTACCAGTACCTGAGGTCTTTCAAGTTTGTTCATCTCAACACGTGTTCCGTCTGACAAGCTTATTGTTTTGCTATACGCTGAAGGCTGATCAGCTGTTTTCCAGGTAATGCCATCGGTGGATGAAGCCATAAATCCAGCGCCTGGTTCACCTGTTATGGCCTCATTCATACACTTAGCTAACATGCAATACTTTTCTCCATCATACCATATATAGGGATCCTCAACACTTGAATCTACAGGTGTGAATTTTATTCTGTTGTCCTCACCCACTCTTTTGTACTCCCCTAGATAATGATCTGCTCTGGCTACTCCAAATTGTAATGTCCTGCTATCATTACGTTCCGGGTAGGGTACCGGTGCGCTTTTATATACTAAAAGAACACTGCCGTCTTTATGAATAAAAGGTGCAGGATTACTGGTTATTGCCGCATCCCATTTACCAGGTCGAGGTAAAAGAATAGGTTCATCACTCCGCTTAAAAGGACCTGTTGGGGAGTCTGATACTGCAATGCCTATTCGCTTATTGTTCCATGCCTTTTCGTAATCTTCTCGCGATGGAATTGAATCAACAGGTTTATCAAAATCATAGGTAACTCCTATATAATACAGTACGTATTTCCCATTATGATACTGAATGCTTGGATTGTGGGTCATCATGCCATCCCAATGTTCTTTTCCTCTTGAAGCTAAAACAACTGATTTGAATTCATAAGGTCCTTCTGGCTGATCCGAAACGGCCACAACAACCTCAGAATTTGTTACCCAAGCCCTCATTGAAAGTTTAGAAGGCCATCTACTGGCGTACATATAATATTTGCCATCGGCTCCCTTAATTACAGAACCGCCCCACACAATGTAGTTATCCATTTTAAATGCGCCTTCAGTAGGGGAAACATCCCAATTCTCATGAAAAGGGTTACCATTGTCTTGGGCTATACTTGCACAAGAAAAAAATAAAGATGTTACTATACCTAAAAAAAGTAACCTAATTAATTTAAAATGTTTTGAATATATTTTCATATAAGTTAATATATTATTTGTTTAAATCATCTTCGATTATATGAAGTAAATTCAATAGGGTTTGGCAACTCTCCTTTTTCTAAAATGGGGAGTCCATCCCATATTTTGAATTTGTTTTTCCCTTTTTTCAGCATTTGAAAAGGTCCCGGAAGGGCTTTGCCATCCTGAGCTATATCCTTACCTAAATAATCAAAGTCTATAAGCTCATGGTTTTTAGAACCTATTGCTTTGGGATCATAAGGAATGTCTAGTTCAAGTTCATGAGTTGCGCTACTGTACTCAGCACTACTGCCTTCTTTTAATACACTATGGGTATCATTCGCCAAATCATGTGCTCTCCAAAAAGTTCTCCACTGTTCAAAAGTCAACGGAATTCTTCCATGGAGTTCCCCTTTTGCATAATTAAGTTTCTTTGCTTTGATTTCTTTTTTAACCAAAGCCATAAACTCTGTATCTGACCAGGGAGAAGGTTTGTTTGAGGCTTTGTTGATCATAAATACACGATCACGCGGCTTTGCCTCATACACATTAAAATCTAAACGCTGGTCACCGCCCAAATGTGAAGGATAGTCAATATCCAATTCTATCGGATTATTAATAAAAAGGTTGTTATAAAACGAATGGTGGTAGGTTCTTGTTCGCTCTCCTACCTGATGAATAAGCACGCCTTGTCCATATTTATTTTGGCTTTTAGTATTGGCTATAAGATTATGCATAAAGGTAGCTCCAGAAGCATCATGAATGTATATTGGGTTTTCCTTATTACCAATGATAATGTTATTATCTACAAAAAGCATGTCATATTCATAATCGCTCATTTCTAGAAAAAGTCCTGCGCGACCATTATTGAGCAGCATATTTCGAGTGATGCGAGTATTTGGAAACTTATTGTCGAGCCAAATACCATAGGTTAGGTAGTTATCTGCCACATAGTTATTTTGAATAATGCCATTCAGTATATTATGACATTTAATACCTGCCTGCTCCCATCTTTTTGTACCAAGGAAATGCATCGTATTATTATACATAACCACGTTATCACGAATAACCAAATTGGAAGAACTATTTGAAAGAATGCCTGCTGATCCGTTTTCAAGAATGTAATTGAGTTCTATCAAATTGTTATGAGCCGCCTGTGCCTCACCATTTTGATCTACGTGACCAGCATCTAATGCAAATGCCTTTGCATAACGAATTACATTTTTACGAATGACCCAATGATGCCCCATTTCTAACCCTAAAGCGCCACGTTGACCCCACTGAGGTGTGTTCCAAAAATTAGTAGGATAATTATTGCCACAATGTTCCATAATAAAACCTTCAACCACTATATAGCCTAAACCTCTGGTTGTCGGGGCAAAAACCCTTCGTCTTGTAGTAATTTCTACCTCCTGTTCCTCCGGTTTAAGATTGCCAAAATAAATCTGGATTTCTCCTGAATCGGGATTGTAGTGCCACGTATTATTTTGAAGTTCTTTAAAAAAAGGAACCTCCTTATATAATTTTCCATTCACAAAAACTTGCCCGCAGGTGTAAACCATTGTAGAATCAGCCAATTTATTTCCTCTTTCCCATTCTCTTTTGCCTTCTCGTTGGTAAGGTGTCGATGATAAGGTCACCTTAAACGGGTTATGGTCATCTATATAATCTGACTGGATATCATTAAATAATTTATCATCAGGCACCGCAGCATAAATCCCTTCTCCTTTTGACTGCCAATTGGGAGACCATAATTCTGAACCTCGTATAATTACAGTTTTGTTAGGCTCGGCCATGTAGACAATAGGTGCACCCGCCTTTCCTCCACGAACGGGAGCAACACGTTCCCTGTAAATCCCTTCACGTACCAAAATGGTATCTCCGGGCACAGCAACATATGATGCTTTATTAATGGTTTTGAATGGTTTTATTGAAGTTCCTTGATTTGTATCATATCCTTTCGGGGAGACAAAGTAGGTGTTTGCCTGGCATTTATAAATTACTGAAAGTAGCATCAAAAAAAAGATGACAGTATTTATAATAGTGATTTCAACTGATTGAATAACACCTTCTCTTGATTTTTTTTTGTTCATTTTATTTTGATTATTTTATTCATAGTCTTGAAAACCCCCTCATATTCAATGCAAATGTGTTCATCTGTTTTATTATCGAGAATATTACAGTTCTCAAAGGGAAACATCACCACAAATCTGGTTTAATCTCCAGTTAAGAACTCTTCACTTTTTTAAATAAAAATTATATCAAGAATTATATTTTAGATTTTGCCTCAATAATTTTTTTGATTCACCCGGATCGTTTAAAAGGTTGTACAGCTCAAATGTTTCACCTTCGTTAATACTTACTAACTTGTAATTCTGTGTTATCCACGACATTTTTTCTTGATAATGAAATACCATTGGCTTTTCTCTTATATCTTTTTCCCCATATAAAACAGAAGCTAAACTCACACCATCAATTGAGCGTTCAACTGGAAAATCAAGTTTTAACATGTCTATTCTAAATTTTGCAACACTATTTCCATAAATGGCGAACAACAGTAAGTATTGTAGTGGATTTACAACACTAACATTTTCGGTTAAACACAGCACTTTTTATAGTTACTGACTTTCATTTAAGCGATTAAACCACTCTAATTTTTATACCTTCTTATATCCTTTTATTCTTCAAATCGTTTAGCATTCTCCCATTTGTCAGTTCTAAATGACGACGCAGGTAGAAGGTTGGTATCATAAAGGGTCCCAACAACCCAATTGTACCAGCCGTATCTTACTGCTACGGGATTCAGTACTTTATCACTTTTTACAAAAACTTCTTTGCGATTAACGATTTTTGCATTGGCAGGATAAAATACCTTGTCGTCGCCGGCAATCTCAAATCCTTCCAGTTTATCATAGGCATAAAGCCCTTTATCTGCATTTTTGAATTTAATGATGAGTCCTGCATCTTTTGCCTCAAGTGAATCATAAATCGGGGAGGAACTATCTACAGTTTTGTAACCATAAGTTTGATTAAGCGCATTGTATAATAGTCTATCAGCAACTTCCTTCTTCTTAGGGGGATGAATACTATACTTATCGCCTACATCCATAGTAATGGCAATACCTGAATTTGGAATTAGATCTAAACATTTCAACTGTGCTTCACGCATAAAGGCTGAATTCTCTACGTTATTAAATTCATTATTTGTACCGTACATATAAGGTGCAATTTGCACGTAGTAAAATGGAAAATCACCTATATCCCAGCGTGTTCTCCAATCCTTTACCATTGCAGGAAAAAGTTTTTTGTAATACTCAGGCTCTTCGCGATTTCTTTCACCCTGATACCACAAAACGCCCTTTATCTTATAGGAAACTAAAGGATTGATCATTGAATTAAACACTGCTGTTGGAGTAGTATTTGTATGTTTTGTAACATCAACTTCATCAAGATTGACCTTTTGATAGGAGCTCAATACATCTTTACTCATCCAAGCTTCTATCGAACTACCACTCCACGAAGTATGAATCATACCAACAGGGCAATCTAAGATCTCTTGAAGCTGTTGTCCAAAGAAATAAGCAATCGCACTAAAATTTAAAACACTCTCCGAAGATGCTTGTTGCCAAGGAATAAACTTCTCAAGATCTTTTGATGGAGTCTTTGAGCCAACTTTATTAACTGAAAATAGTCGTAAATTCGGATTATTGGACTTTGCAATAGCCATAAGAGAGCCAAAAGTAGGTTGCCCATAGTAACCCCTCATTGATTGCTGCATATTTGATTGACCTGAACACAACCACACCTCGCCAAACAAAACATTTTCCAATGTAATATCTGATGATTTGCTTCGTATTTTAATGCTTTGAGGCTCTTTACTGTTAGTCGTTTTTACTTCAATACGCCAATTGCCTTCATTATCAGCTTCAATTTTCATTCTCTCCTCTAACCAGGAGACGTCAATAGTGATTTTCTCTTTGGCATCCGACCAGCCCCAAAGTTCAATAGTAGTATTGCGTTGCAGCACCATATTTGACGATACAATAGCAGGAAGTTTAACCTCTGCTTTAATTGATTGTGAAAACATTAGTAATAATGTTGCTATTAAAGTAATTAAGGCTATTTTTCTCATAATTTAAATTGTTCTACTTTTAATTATTTTTTTTCTTAGCAATTGGCTATAACTGTATTTTATAAGCACATCTGGATTAATTAAACCTAATGGTTTTGGTCTCTTGCTTTGCCAGTGAAACAACTTTACTCTTGTCTCCTGCGACCACAGTCACCTCTCCACCTACAGGAGAATAAATGCTGGCCTCTACAATTTCCCCATTGGTCCATTTCATATCCACTTCAAAGTTTCCTCTAGCTTTTAATCCTTTTACCTCGCCATTTTTCCAGGCATCCGGTAAGGCGGGCAGCAAATGGATTTTACCCTGCACATGAGATTGAATAAGCATTTCTGCAACACCTGCTGTACCCCCAAAATTCCCGTCTATTTGAAAAATCCTTGGAGGATGTAGATCCAAAAGATTTGGGCTTAATTGGTTTCCTATAAGTGCTTTTAAATTTTCATAAGATTTATTGCCTTCACCCAATCGAGCATAAAAATTAATAATCCAGGCCCTGCTCCATCCCGTTTGCCCACCTCCTTTAGACAACCGTCTCTCTATTGTTCTTTCTGCTGCTTTAAATAATTCGGGGGTTTCTTCTGAAATTTGAGAAGAAGGGTAAAGGCCGTATAAATGAGAAATATGGCGATGTCCTATTTCAACTTCTTCATAATCTTCGTACCATTCCTGAATGGTTCCGTTTGCACCTATTTTTGTCTTTGGCAGCTTTTTTAAAGCCGCCTCAATTTTTGGTGAAAGTTGGCTTATTCCTAATTCATTCTCAGCTTCTAAACATGCCCGAAATACATCACGAATAATCTGAATATCCATGGTCGCCGCCGCAGTAGTTAATTGCTTTTTTCCCGTTTGGGGATCGATGTACATATTTTCAGGAGAGTAGGATGGTGCGGTAACCAGTTCTCCTTTGCCATTTTCCTTCACAAAATCAAGAATAAATTGAGTTGCCCCTTTAATCATGGGATAGGCCCTTTCCTTTAAATAGTTCTCATCTTTTGAAAATTGATAATGCCTCCAAACCGTAAGGGACATCCACGCTCCCGCTATGGGATAACTGTATCCATTGGCAATCTGAGAATTTATGGTAGATCCGTTTGGTGTTACCCTTCCAAATGGATTGGTTGCATGATGTACCATCCAGCCATCTGAGCCGATGTACTTTTGAGCCGTTTCTTTGCCTCTCTCAGTCAATCCTTCCATATAGTCAGTAAGAGGAATTAATGATTCTGACAGATTGCATACTTCTGCCGGCCAGTAATTCATCTGAAGGTTGATATTTAAGTGGTAATCTGATTCCCAGGGTGCCCACATATCCTGGTTCCAAATACCCTGAAGATTTGCCGGCAAAACAGCCCGTTGCATACTGCTGGCCATCATCAGATACCGTCCATACTGAAAAAACAAGCGAACCAACCCTACGTCGTCACTCCCCTCCTTAAGTCTGGCAATTCGTTCGTTTGTTGGCAGGTTCTCGAATGAAGGTCCATCAATATTCAAATACACCCTATTAAATATTTGTTTTTGCGCCACAACGTGATTACGTTTTAGCTTGTCGTAAGGGATTTTTAGTACAGCCTGAAGCTTTTGAAGTGAGTTTTTCCCTGCATCAATACTGCGGTCGAAATCCATCTTCTCCAGATCGTAATCGGTGGCTGCACTGACTATCAAGGTAAATTCAGTGGCATCTTCGATTGTCAATTCTTCTCCACTGAAAGATACTTTCCCATCTGTAGATGAAAAAGCAACATGACTGTTAAACTTCATGTGATATCCTCCCTTACCAGATCCTCCCGGATTATCATCAAACCCATCAGGGGCATCAAAGATTTGACCGTTTATTTCTAAAACATTATTGCTCAAAATACGCTTGGTGATATCCTTTTCCCGATCAAAACGTACCTTGCATGAGGTTTCTATTTTGTTCAAACTTTTAAAATGATAAACAATTACATCATAATCAGCTGAAATAAACGATTCTCTTAAATAACAATTTCCATCGATCATATATTCCGTAGTAGAAACCCCTTTCTCTAAATCCAAATTTCGTTTGTACTTTTCTGATTTTGAGGAATGATCAAATTGCAGGTATAAATCTCCCAGGGGTTGATAGGAGCGGATCGAAGTGGGCGAAATTGCTAAATTTTCCCGGGCGTATTCATATGCTCCCGTATAGTTTCCCTCAAGATTTAATTCCTGAAATCTTGTATAGTGCCTTCTTACCTCATCAGGATAGGGGTTCTCTGGCATTCCAGCCCAAAGGCTTTCTTCATTCAGTTGAAGATGATCCTCGTTTACCCCGCCAAAAACCATTGCGCCTAATCGGCCATTACCTATAGGCAAAGCTTCAAACCATTGTGATGCAGGTGCTTTGTACCAAAGCACATTTGATAAAGGGATTTCCTTTATTTGATGGCACGATACAATAAAACTAGTAAAAACTAGCAAACTGAATATTGTTAATGATCTCATTTTTTTCATTTATATTTTTCTAAATAAATGGCATTACCTCCCCTCCCGGTACCAGTATTATTCTCAACTTCGCTTTTGTATCAACCACTTGAGTATTTATCTTATAGGTTTCCTTTTCCTGAAGGAAAATGTTTTGAATAATTCCTCAAACTTGACGGTACAGTTTGCCCATTGCTAAATGACAATGATGGCGCCAATATCATTACAAACCGCCTCACACCTGCTAACTGAATATATTTCTGTCTTACCATCTTCATTTTTTGTATTTCATTATCCTACCGGAAACATTCAAGAAAAAATCTTCAATATCCTCACTAGCCATCTGTCCTGAATGAGGAAGCTGGCAATAAAAATAATTGATTGAATAACTAATTTCTTCATTAAAAATTGGTCTAGTTTATATATTGGTTCCCTGTTCTTAGGATTATTTCGCTTTTGTAATAAATTCCTTTATGACTGCCGAGTCTAATTGGGGCATAAAAATAGATTGCACCAGAGATCTCCCTAAGCTAATCCCATATGAATAAATAATATGACTCAAAAAGGCCCGTTGAATTCACACAAAAATTGAAAGAAGGAAGCAGATTATGGAAGATGCAGACAATATAAACACCTTGCCCCTCAAGGGGCGAGGTGTTTGTCAATATCAATTAATATCCAGGATTTTGCTCTATTACTGCTCCGCTATTCGCATCGATTACCGACTGCGGGATTGGATAAAGCACATTGTGTGGCTGCATATATTCTGCTGCACCCTTATTGTATTGCATGGTTCTGCTATAAAGAAGACCTAATCTCTTCAGCGTGTAAGGCCTGTGTTCTTCGCTAACCAACTCACGTGATCTTTCATCCAAAATAAATTCTATGGTAACATCCGAAGGACTTATTTCAGTAGCATTAGCCCTCCTGCGTAACTTATTGATCCACTCGGCAGCTTCAGTTTTCTTATCATTTTTCATTTGAGCTTCAGCCAATAAGAGGTAAGTCTCTGCCAAGCGTATATAAGGCAAGCAATTTCTTTGATATCCACCAGCCAAATCCTCCGGATCGACCCAATCCCATTTTCTGGTACAATACCAATCGTTTATACCACTTTTGGACCAAGTAGGCTCTTCATCTCGAGAGTGCCTTGTCCAGATAGTATCACCATTCGCATCTATCAAATACTTACGAAGGGCATATTCGCTAAAGCGATCGTCATTCGGGTCATCATACACATCCCATGCATAGGCGGTTAATGCCGCTTGTCCAAATCCTCTACCACCCATCTCCACAGATAATGGAATTATATTGTAAAAAGCAGTTATCCAGCCTCGCCTCATTTGAGTTTGTGGTGTACCATTAACATCTTTCTTGGCAAGTGTGACCCAAAGTGCTTCAGTGTTTCCCTGAGATGGCAAGGCATTTCCGTCATAAAACTGATCCATAAAAGGTACTCCCGGCTGGCTGGCTTTTACACCATATCTTTCAGTTATCAATTTAAACTGAGAGTCATTTGCCACCAATAATGCTTTATCTTCTGCATCCTCTGGACGATCCATAGCCAGATATAATTCTGCCAAATAATGCCTGGCCACAGCCTTGGTTGGAATCGATGCATCATCGTATTTTTCCGGCAAATGTGCTTCGGCAAACAATAAGTACTCCTCCATTGCACTCCTGATAGACGATACAGGTTCACGGGTCCAGTCATTTCTGTAATTCAACCCATTAATTTCATCCTTACTTAATGGAACAGCTCCGTAATTATAGGTTAAATGGCGATACGCCCAAGCCCAGACTAGTTTTGCATGAGCGATGACATAATTTTTATTGGCTTCAGACTCCGCCTCATTAACCCCCTCCCAATCTACATCTGGATTCTCTGCCCTTGAAATACACAAATTAGCACTATTAATTACCTTATAAAGGTAGTCCCAAGTGGCTTTGATATAAGGCCTTTCAGAAGTCACAAAATCAGGCACATACCATCCGTTTCCTACTGTCCAACTGCTCCTGATATTTGTAGTATGATTATCCGTTCCAAGTTTAAACATCATAGCTTCCTGATTGTTTCCTACACCCTTGGCCCTCTCCTCGGCTACAAACCTGTTAAGCGCGTTTAAGGCTAATTTAAATCCGGAATAACGATTATACAAGTTTTCGGCATATATGGCATCTTTGGGGTTTTCTGTAAGAAACTCTTCTTCATTGCATGATGAAGCGAAAAACCCTACCAAGATGATGGATAGAACCATCATTTGTTTTGATTTATTTATTATAATTTTCTTCATAACTTCTTTTTTTTATTAAAAACCGAGTTTCAAACCAATCAGGTATGTTTTACTTAGCGGTATTGCACTACTGCCATTGGTAACCGAAACACCATTAAACTCTGGATCCATCCCGTATTTGTAATTTGTTATGGTGAATAGGTTTTTGGCGTTAATGAAGATATCCAACTGATTCAACTTTAATTTTGATAATAAACCTTTGCTAAAAGAATAGTTCAAGGTTATGTCCTTTAACCTTATAAAGCTTGCATCTTCCAAACGTGATGCCCCATATGTATTATTGGAAGCCCTATTAGCCGGATACTCATTGGTCGGATTGGTTTCTGACCAAAAATCATAATTATAAAGGTTCGCTGAGTAATCATTAACGAAAGTACTCCAAAGAGGACCTGACTTTGTTACGCCCTGTACAGAGTATATGAAGAAACTCAGTGAAACATTTTTATATTTCAAGGAGTTATTGATACCTATGGTGAACTTAGGTTGTGAACTTCCCAGAATAGCCCGGTCATCAGGTGTTATTTCACCATCTCCATTAATATCAACCACTTTTACGTCACCGGGCAATGCCTCTGGTTGATGAGAATTAGCTATATCATCATCCAATTGCCAAACACCATCATACTTGTAACCGAATAAAACATTTACAGGTTGACCAATAAACCAACGACTCCCGAGATCATCGATATAATTGCCTGAAGCATCTGTTAATCCTACATTTACAATTTGAGACCTGTAAAGAGAAAAGGTAGCGTCAGTTGACCAACTAAAGTTGTTTTGATCAACATTCACTGATGATACCTGAAGTTCAAATCCCTTATTTTTCGTTTCTCCAATGTTTTGGGTAATACTAGTTGTACCGTTTACCGGAGATATGGTCTTATTTAATAATAGATCAGTAGTTCTAGTGTTGAAAAAATCAGCTGATCCCTGAATTCGTCCTTTAAACAGGGTAAAGTCGGCACCCAAATTCATTGTTTCTGAAGTTTCCCATCCTAGGGTTGGATCTCCCAAAGCCTGGGGGTAATATCCAAATGCACTGTTCAAATTCCCGTCCAGATAGTTAAGAGATGAAAGTTGTGGCAAAGTGCTATAAGGGCTTATAGCCATGTTACCATTTTCTCCGTAAGATAATCTCAGTTTAAAAACATCGAGCCATTCCATACCTAAGTCCTGTACAAATTCCTCTTTTGTAGCATTCCATGCTACGGCGATGGACGGGAAAACCCCAAATTTTGTTTCTGAACCAAAGCCTGAATAACCATCTCTTCTAGCAGTAAGCGTTAATAAGTATTTGCTTTTAAACCCATAGTTTGCCCTTAACATTTGAGATAAAATGGTGCTTTCTGTAAAATCGTCGGCCAGATTGATTACATCAGTTGCTCCATATTGATAGTATGTCCTAATGTCACTTGTGAAATTTTCACCTCTTACCCGTTGAGATTTCGTCTGAGTTTTTTGGGAACTGTAAAGTGCGGTCAGAAATATGGAGTGATCGCCAAAGTCTTTTTTATAATTTAAAAGATTTTCAATCACCCATTCTTCATTGTACCTATGAGATGTTGTGGCCCAACCACTTCTTGTCTCTCCTATTTGTGTATTAGTTCCCCGATATTCTTGATATAATCTGTTATTAAATGTATATCCTGTATTGATTCTATAGGTAAGTCCATCAACAGGTAACTTCACCTCGATATAATTATTGGTATTTATCGAACGTGTAATGTCCTCGTTTATATAATTTACTGGCTCAATAGGATTACCATAAAAAGTTTGTTCAGGCCATGGATAAATTGTTAGAGAACCATCTTCATTATAAGGTTTAGTCAAGGGGTTCATACGAAGACTAGTGGTACCAAATGCATAACTAAAATAGGGACTAACTCCACTTCTATCTATGTATCCTAACAATGTATTGGTCCCAATAGTAAACCAATCACCTACTTTGTTTTCATAGTTGATTTTTAAAGTAAATCGCGAAAAATCATCATTGATCGCTATCCCCTTTGTTTGATCCATTGCTCCTGAAATGTAGTATGAAGAATTTTCAGACCCACCTGAGACTGATAGAGTATGCTCCTGTCTCTGTCCTTGTCGAAGAGCCAGTTTTGCCCAATCTGTCGACACCCCATTATTATAGTTCTCCAACTCAGTTTGAGTCATAAAATTCTCGAGTTCATTATCGGGAGTTTTAAAATATTCAACTTTTCGTTTATAGAAGGTTTCCCCGTCCATTAAGTCAGGAAGATTCGAAACCTCTGATACCGAGAAATTTCCGTAATAAGATATTTTGGGCTTGCCCGATTTACCTTTTTTTGTAGTAATTAAAATTACACCATTGGCAGCTCTTGCCCCGTATATTGCAGCAGAAGAGGCGTCTTTAAGTATTTCTATTGATTTTATATCATGCGGATTTACTGCCGAAAGACCACCTGAAAACTGAATCCCATCTAAAATAATGAGGGGATCATTACTGGCAGTCAGGGAGTTTTGTCCACGCACCAATATGGATGTAACTGCCTCGGCATCACCCTGTGCCTGAATCAAATTTACGCCAGCTACTCGCCCCTGCATGACACTCGCAACATTTGTAACAGGTACTAATTCAATTGCGTCTGAATCAAATGAAGCAACTGAACCTGTAATGTCACTTTTTTTCTGCGAACCATAACCTACCACTACAACTTCATCCATGCCAATAGCATCTTCTTCCATGGTAACATTGATTGAGGTTTGGCTTCCAACGTTAATTTCCTGGGTTTTCATCCCAACAAATGAGAAAATCAATGTGGTACCAGCCTGAACATTTTGAAGGGAATAGTTCCCATCGGCATCGGTAATGGTTCCTGTTGTGGTTCCTTTTACAACGACTGTTACACCGGGAAGTGGTACTCCGGATTCATCGGTTACGATTCCGGAAACAGATTTTTGCTGCATTACATCAAATACATCCCCATCGGATTTAGAATCCGTCAACACAATAAACCTGTCTTTAATAACGTATTTAACGTTTGTGCCTTCAAAAAGACTTTTTAATACCTGATCAATTTTCTGGTTTTTATTGTTTACCGAAACTTCCCGATCAACATCGATAATTTTGCCACTGTACATAAAATAGAACTCGCTTTGGTCTTCTATTTTTGAAAGCACCTCTTTAACGGTCGCTTTTTCCATATCCAGATTAAGTAGTTTTGTCTGCGAATAGCTGGAGCCTGCCAACGCAGAGAATATGGAAACTGCTATTAAAAAGCCGGTTAGTTTCATAATCCTGATAATTTTTTTAATCCTGGGGATTTTTTCAAACCCAGACAATTCATTAATTTTTTTCATACTTTTGATTTTGATTAGTTTAATAATGCCCTGTACCGTTATACAGGGATAAAATTTAATCTCTGCAGGGAAGTGTTGGCGCATTTCCCTGTTTGTTTAAAAAAGAAGAATCGTTTTTTATCTCATAGGCATTTCAATTTAGTCAGGTATTCGTTTTACTTATTTTTTTCGTTCAATGATTATTTTTTGTTTTGAGAAAGTACCATCCGGTAATTTTTTCCTTGGAAGAGCTTTGTATGAAACAGGAGTGGCGATAGTCATTAAATCAAGAATCTGGTAAAGTGGTTCATCTACAAATGTTACTGTATAGTAATAATCCTTAATGTCGTCATCAACGTCAATTTCAACATTAAACATCCGGCTGAGTTTTTTAGCCACCTGTTCAATTGGGGTGTCCTCAAAAATCATTTTACCTTCTTTCCAGGAAATATATTTCTCTACACTGCCCAAACTCGATTTTATTTCTCCTGTTTCGGAATTATAATTTACATGCTGCCCTGGCTTCATTGCACCTAACGGTTCAATAAAATCTCCTGGCAACTGTTTTTCAAGCAAAACCTTACCTTCCACCAGTGTAGTTGAAATTGTCTCGTCGCCCGGATAAGATTGCACATTGAATTCAGTTCCAACTGCCTTTATATTCAGTTTTCCGGTTTTAACAATAAATGGTTTGTCGGGATTATGTGCCACAGCAAAGTAACCTTCACCGGATAGTACAACCCCCCTGGTTTCACCATAAAAAATTTGCGGGTATTTTAAGGTACTGCCATAATTCAGATGAACTTCAGACCCATCGGATAAATGTACCACAGTTCTGGAACCGATTGGTGCTATTACTTCAAGGGAATCGACGGCCATTGAAGTAACCATTTTTAAATCTGATTTTCTTTCTGATAAGGTATAGAACAAAAATGCAACTACCGGAATCAGAAGAATTGCAGCTGCTTTTGTTAGCCATGAAGCATAAATGGATATTAATGTTTTCTTTTTCCCGGAAGGAGTTATTGTTTCGGCATCTATTTTTTGCTGAATTTTATCGAAAAGCAGATTGAATTTTTCATCATTACAAACATTTTCTTCTACTTGGTAATTTTTCCAGATGTCAAAAACGCGATTTTTATCTTCTTTGTTTTCAACATTTGTATTAATCCACTGCAATACTTCATTCAATTCTTCTTCGGTACAGCGGTTATTGAAGTATTTTATTATGAGTTCCTTTGTCATTGTTTGCATCCAAATGCCTCCCGAAAAACTGGGAGGCATAATTATAAACCTAACTAACTAAACTATAAAATTAGCTTTTACTTTTTAATCGTTTTATAAGTTACTACGCTTTACTTTGGCGAAGGGAGTATATAAAATTGGATTTTTTTTAAGAAATAAACAAAGACAAAAACAACAAACTTATAATCAGGCTATTATCTAAATTAGATTTTAAAAAGGAGAGTGTATTGGCAATATGCTTTTTAACCGTTAGAACAGAAATATTCAATTTTTCTGCAATTTCACGGTGTGATAATCCTTCTTCACGGCTTAAAAGGAATATTTCCTTTTGCCGTGGAGTTAATTGATTTAGTAAGGACTTAACCTTTTTATTTAGCTCCTGGAACTGTATTTCCTCTATAATTTCGGGAGAATTCTCAAGCTGTACAGATTTCAGATGTTCCAGGTATCTATTTTCAATTATTCTTTTACGTAACAAGCTTATAGTAGCATTATAGGCAATGGTAAAAATATATGCTTCAAAGGAAGAGTACACATCAATTTTGTTTCTCGATTCCCATATCTTAATGAATACTTCCTGTACAATTTCTTCGGCATCTACCTCCTGTTTTAAAAACCCCAAAACAAAACCATACAATCTTTTGCCATAGCGTTCATAAAGGCGGTAAAAAGCTACCCTGTCATCCTTCTGAATGAGAAGGAGGAGTTCTCTATTTGATTTGGTTACTTTCAAAACAATTTTATCGGTTATGAAATTCAAAACTAAGAATTATTTGACAATTTTTTGTTTTAGATAATCTGTTTAACCTTAATTGCTCGTTTGAAATGAATTCATTTATCCAATAATTGCTGGCTGTTTAGTAAACCAGAAATAACTGAACATACCCACAAATCCCACGCAGGAAAAGTGGTGTTCGTCCGTCTCCTTCGGCAAGTTCAGTGCCAACCCATTCAGCACTTTTTTATAAGCATCTATTTTAAATGGTATAAAAAGAGCTAAACACCTTCCAGGTATGCTATCGCAAAGGCTTTCACCGTAATTGCGGCTCAGTCGTTGTCTCATGGCAGCCTGCTTTGGCCTGCAAACCACTTCACTCCATTTCGCCTTCACTATGTTCAGGGTTTCGTGCCTCATAAACAAAGACATCACCAATATGTAAAAGATTCCCCTGACCAAACATTAATAGAAATTACTTCTTATTGGGTGCCAATATTTGCGATTTTTCGGAAAACTGTGTAAGATTTCTAAAATAAAAAAGCCACAGAAAATTTCTTCTGTAACTCTCTCATTTTTAGGTGTGATTTCCGTGACTCCACCTGGGCTTGAACCAGGGATTCCCTGATTATGAGGAAAACTCTCATTCTCCAGGTTAAAACGATCCTTCATAAGATTCACGTTTATCAGTTTGGAGATATTATCAAATCCAATATTAAGCAGTACAAATTCAAAAAAATGACAAAAGCAGATGGTTCGCTTCCATTTACCGGCTATTTTCTCGACTACCAGTCAAGGTCTTCGCTATCGCCAAGCCACCATGATCCAACCTCAGTAGTTTTTGGATATTTTCTTTAATTGGCCATTCCTCTCTGGTCAACGGATGAATAACAGTAGAATCAGTTTAGTTCAATTTCAGCCACCAAGCTTTCTACTCAAATTTGAAAACAGGCTTTATTCCATCGTACTTCTATTGTTCCATATTTGGAACAAGGTTATTATTGCCATCCCTACAAATGGGATGATGTTGGGCAGCAATTTAGAGGAAGATTACCTAAACAGCATTCTGGAGAAACTAGACAAAGGTTATTCCATGGAAACTTATAAACACCATAAGTCCTCCCCAAAAAGATTGGGAGCCTTTATCAAATATCAATATAAAAAGATCATATCCAGTAGAGTCGTCAATTAAAGATTTGATTTATGTCCCACTTATAGAAATATACAGAAAATCATCAGTTGAGCAGGAGGAATAAGATATGTACTAAACCATGCGCAGTGTACTAATATTCATTTCTATCTAAATTGGTTACTTTTACTACAACCGGGTTATTCCATTTACGATCGTTATAAATCCGTTGGGCGCGCATAACCGATATCTCCATCCCATCACTTGTTTGTTTAACTGTTGGGGCAGGATCGGCATCTTTATCGTATTCCAAAACAATTCCATTATGCCCTAAAACTGAAATCTGACTAGTTTCAGAAGCCTTTAATGTTTTAATTGTAAACTCCTTGCGTTCGCCGAGCTTCCAGTTTTCCTCATTAATAAATATGTATACGGTCTTGTTGTCTTTCGACTTTAGAAACCACATATTATTTTCTTTAATAATATCATTAGGTATTGTGTTTTTGAATGCTTCCTGATTAATGAACATCCACAAAGAAATTTCATTCAAAGGGCCTGCCTGTTCTGACGAGAAATTTCCCATGGCATCGGGTCCAAAGTTCAGCAGGAGATTGCCACCTTTTGCTCTTACATCTATTAATTCGAGTATGGCCTCTTTAGCTGTTTTAAAATGTTCGTTGGTTGGCCGGTACTGCCATTGATCCCCAAATGTATAACAAGCCTCCCAAGGGGATGGTATTGCTGTATCTGGTGTTTCCTGTTCGGGAGTTTCAATCGCTCCCCTGGTTACTACTACATCAGAATTTATTGCCCAACATACTTTTGCCAGTTCTGTTTTGGCAAATTGATCCATTCCATCCAGAAATACAATATCTATTTTACCATAATTGGTCATAAGTTCCCTCATTTGTTTTTTTACATATCTGTTTAATTCCGGATTATCACTGGCAAGAGCTTCCTTTTTTGTCCGAGAGATGAGTGTCCCCTGTTGGTGTAGGAAATAAAAATCGTCAGGCGAAAAATATAGACCTACGGCCAATCCTTCCTCTCGACAGGCATCAACGATCATTTTTGTGACGTCTTTGCCATAAGGGCTGTTCATAATGCTAAAATTTGTTGTTTTTGTATCAAACATACAATAACCATTATGATGCTTAGTGGTAAACACAACATATTTCATACCTGCGAGTTTAGCAGCTTTTACCCACTGTTTTGCATTAAAATTTATGGGATTAAAAGTTTGGGGAAGTTCATCAATATACCGGTCAAGATAGTCTTCCGATGCCCCAACCATGCTGTGACTTATGACCAAACCCAACTGAACATCCATACTCCAGTGAATGAACATTCCGAATCCCAGGTCTGTAAACCATTGTTCTCGCTCTGGCTTATTAAGATTCAGCGGTTTTATTTCCTGTGCGCCAACGCTTGTACATAGAAATAAGCCTAACAGGATAAATATCAGTCTTATGTGTAATTTATTATTAATAAACATTTTTATTTTTCGATTTTAATCATTAGACAAAAAATCATTAATATTATCGTCTAACTAGCAGTTACATAACAACCAATTCGCAATATTTTTCACTTTGTTTCTCAAGTTCCGTTAATCACTTAAAAACGGAATGAATTTCCCTTATTATTTTCCCGAATAACAGGCCATATAATTTTCGCGGGTTATAGACTGTCATTACAAATAAAAAGCTGTTTTCAGGGAGACCCCGATATCTGCCCAATCAGATTATTGATTAAAATACCCTTTCAAAAACCGGATAAAGTTCCCGTGCATGATGTTTTGGATGTCCTCGGTCTTATACCCCCGGTTTCTTAAAATAACTGGCAATTTTTGAATGTCTGCAATTGTATCCAAATCATAAGGGCACTGTTCGGTACCAAAGGCTCCATCAAGGTCACTGCCAACGCCAACATGCAATGAATCACCGGCCAACTGACAAATGTGGTCAATATTGTTGGCCATGATTTCCATGGTTACATTTTTTGATTTTGGGGTAGATTCTCCACGAACCCAGTTGGGTACCATCATCCAGGCATCCAGGGCAATTCCGATTACGGCATTTCGCTGAATAAGTGCTGAAATCATATCATCGGAAAACTGACGGTTATGATCCACAAATTTCCGGCAATTATTATGACTGGCCCAAACCTGTCCGTTATAAATTTCCATAGCATGCCAGAACGCATCATCATTCAAATGGGTAACATCCAAGATCATGTTCAGTTTTTCCATGGTTTTGAGCAGTTCAACACCTTTTTCGTTTAGCCGTCCTGCCGAATCAGTTCCATTGGCATAAATTCCAGGACCGTAATGAGCAGGGCCAATAGCACGCAAACCATAATTATAAGCACGGTGCAAATGCTCCATTGAGATGATAGAATCAGCTCCTTCCAAACTCAGCAAGTAACAAATAGGCGTATGTTCATCAGGGGCTTCCCAAAGTTTTAAACTCTCTTTTAGCGATTGGGCATCTGTGATTTGTTTCATTTCGCCGGCTTCTTCCATTGTGCGATACCATTGCAACTGCCCTTGAGTTTGCGCCCAAGCCTGGTCTTGTGAATGCCATCCAGGAATAGGACTACCTGGTTTTACTACGCGACTTATTTGTGTTGCCACTACCAAACCAACCTTACCTTCGCGAAGCGCCGGAAACGAAACCGTATTCCGTTCGCGATCTGGTTTATCGGTCATTCCTTTTTCACTGTTACGAATTTGCTGAACAGTCCAGCGCTGGTCTCTATTCCATTCCATCGCATTCATTGAAATATCCAAATGCGCATCGAAACAAAGTATTCTTTCTTCTAAATTACTCATTATCTATTACGTTAAAAAAGTTCTTTTTCGTGCCGAAACTTCCCACGTTCCAACAGCTTTTTTGTTTTCCACCACATAAACACGTTCGTGCAACGCAATGGTGGGGCAAATGTGAACAGGGACAGCATAAACAAAATCGCCCGGTTTTAATTCTTTTGCTTGTGGAGTTGTAATAACCAAATGCTCTTCGCTTTGATTTTCGACACTGCCCACTTGAAATTCAAGAAACTTCAGCCGAGGTTGTGGCATTTCGGAAGCCATGGCTTTGTACCCCAAATCAAAACAAACTTTTCCGTGTGGCTTGCTGATTACCCGCCCCACCAAAACAGAGGCAACCTGAAAATTAAGATCGGGAATGGATTTCTCGTAACCGGCATCCCATAAAACGGGAGTTCCGGGACTAAGTGTCCGGTTTTGATACTTGGCATGAATCGGAAATGTAAATGTTCCCCCACAAACCAGTTCTTCAACTGTAATTCCTACAGCGCTCAACTTTTGAACGAGTTTATTTACCTTACCAAAATCGGTTTCACACTGTTCTGTCCGTGTTTTTAAATCAGAAACATGAATATGCCCGTCGTAAATATGAAGTCCTACAAGGTTCAGCCATGAATTCATTGAAATGGACACAGCGAAGTCGAAAGCAGGTTCTGGTTCAATCCCTGTTCGGTGCATACCATTATCGATATCGATAAAAACATTCACTTTTTGTTTCCGTTGCCGGGCTTTGTCGACGAGATCAGTTACTGATTTTTCATTGTCAACCGTTACCGAAAATTTTACCTGAGGATATTTATCGACAATATTGAAATAATTACTGATATCGGGCCCCAGTAAAGGATATGCAAGCAAAATATCTGTTCCGCCGTTCATTGCGGTCATTTCCATCTCGGTAAGTGTGGCACACTTAAACTTGGTAATATTTTGCTGAACCTGGAGTTGGACAACTTCCGCCATTTTGTGGGTTTTCACATGAGGGCGCAGGCGAAAAACATCACCTGCAATTGTTATCATCCTCCGGATATTCTCCCGAATTCGTTCCGGATAAACCAACACCGATGGAGTAAAAACGTCCGCTTCATTGATTATTTGGTTCCACATGGATTGGCTTCTATTCTTCTTGTAATTCAAAAATACATTCTACTTCAACTGCAATATTTCCGGGAAGTGACATTCCTACTGCACTACGAGCCCCTTTTCCGTTTTGTTCACCCAAAACATCAACCATCAACTGGCTAAATCCATTAATTGTTTGCGGATGTTGCTCAAATTCAGGGTAGCAATTAACCATTCCCAGGGTTTTTATCAAGCGCTTAATTTTTCCCAAATCTCCAATTTGTGCTTTTATTGTTGCCAACATGGTTAACCCCACCTGTAAAGCAGCCTGTTGTCCTTCCTTAAGCGTTAGGTCTTTACCAACTTTTCCAGTAATCAGTGTGTTGTCGCTTCTTAATGGTCCCTGCCCGGAAACAAATAACTGATTGCCGGCGATTACAACCGGATGATAAATTCCCCCGAGTGGAGGGGCTGGTGGTAATTCTAATCCTAGTACTTTGAGATTTTTTTCGATGGTATTCATATTTATGATATTTAAATAATAGTGTTCAATAATAAAATAACGATTAACCCAACGATTGAAATCGTGGATTCCATGACTGTCCAGGTTAAAAAAGTTTCTTTCACTGATATGTTGAAATATTCCTTGAACATCCAGAAACCTCCGTCGTTTACGTGCGAAAGCATTAAGCTGCCAGAGCCAATAGCGAGAACCATCAATTCGGGGGATGGCCCTCCCGGTAAAGACACCAGTGGTAAAACAATTCCGGCTGCCGTCATTCCGGCTACTGTTGCAGACCCTACAGCAACCCTTATTACAGCAGCAATCAGCCAGGCTAAGAACAAAGGCGACATTCCAGAGAGCCTTAATAAATCACCTAAATAATCGCTGATACCACTTACCACCAAAACTTCTTTTAACCCACCGGCACCTGCCAGAATAAGTAAAATCATAGCGATACTGGAAATGGCCTGGGCAAGTCCGGTCATAACTTCCTTCATTTTTTTACCCTTTCTCAAAGCCAGCATGTAAATGGCAAACAACACGGAAAGCAACATGGCAATTACAGGATCTCCGATTCCTTCAATAAGAGAAAACACTACGGATGTTTCGCTTACAAAACGGGTAAGCAAACCTGAAAGTCCTATTAAAATTACAGGCATTAATGCCGTTAAAATACTGACAAATGTGGATGGAAGCTCGCTCTCTTCCAGAATAACCTCACCGGTAAATTCTTTAAGCGGATTGGCTTTTATTTTTTTGAAACGTGGCGAAAGAACCGGCCCGGCAATAATAATAGCCGGAATGGCAACTATAAATCCATAGAAAATAGTTTTCCCTATGTCTGCGCCAAACATTCCGGCAATGGCGGTTGGTGCCGGATGAGGGGGTAGATAGCCGTGTGTTACCGACAAAGAAGCCAGCATAGGAAGTCCAACAAAAATTAATGGCAAACCGGTTGAAGCAGCTACGGCAAAAATAATGGGAATTAAAATTACAAAACCTACCGAGTAAAACATCGGTATCCCTACAATCAAGCCGGTTAGCATCAGTGCCCAATGTATCTTTTTCAATCCGAAAATAGCAACCAAAGTTTGTGTGATTTTTTGTGCAGCTCCGCTATCGGCTACCAATTTCCCGAGCATCGATCCAAAACCAAGGATCAGAACAAGTAGCCCGAGTGTATCGCCCATACCTTTTTTTATAGCCCCCACGATGGTTTCAACCGGTAGCCCCATCATCAACCCAACATAAATACACACCAATGTAAATGAGATAAATGCATTGATTTTTCCAACAGTTATTAATAAAAGAAGCAGGATAACTGCGCTAAAAACAATAAATAACGGCATCATAATTACTTGTTATTATTTTACTAAAACGAAATTTTATGGCAACTAAAAAAAACGAGTAAAAACCATGTCTTTTACTGTTTAGTTGGCAAAATATTGAATCCCATAATTTCAACCTCAGGCTCCTCACCTTGAGTATCCTCATCTTGTAAACTCATGTTTATTGTTTTTTCTTCGCCAGGCATTAAAAACACATAATTATCGCTGTAAAAAACAGGAAGAATGCGTTCTTTATTCTTCGAACCAACAACCTTTAACCTTACCATTAATGCAGGGGTATTCGTAAGATTTTTAATGGTTGTTTTTAAATTCCAGATACTACCCGTTTTTATGCTTGATGTGTTAGTCGAAAGATTAATTTTAGGGAGCTTATTTAATGCCTGATAATTTCCTTCAACCAAACTTCTCCAATAAAAATTGCTTGAAATATTTTTTCCGTTTTCTTCAAGGTTCAATTTTATAAAATGAACTTCTGATAGATTTTGTGGAAATTTTAGCTGAAAGGGTTGTACTGTTGAATCTTCTTTGCTGTCAACAATTGCTTCAGTTTCCCATTGTACAGTCCCATCCATATTTAGAATTTGAGCCTTAACCTTTAACCCTGATCTATTACCACCACTATAATTAACCACCTCAATAAAATTAAAAACCGGGTTCCATTGCACATGAATAGGTTCGCAAGCCTTTTTACAACCAAAATATGCTGCCGTAGGCCCAAAGTAGTAATCATATGTTTGCCAAACCATAGATGGCCAAGCAGAATGGCTCATCCACAAAAGCATGCCTTTTCGGTATAAACTGCGCCCTTCAAATAAGCCGCGATACCCATTGTAGTTAATCCATTGTGCCATCTCGGTAAACGTTTTAGCATCGTTTATCTTCCCAAAGGCCTTTTCTATCATTTGGTTAAAAGAAGCTGCCCTCTGTGCCCCTTCCAGACAATAATCATGAATCCCCCATAACCTGTTCTGTGGCCACAACTTATCTTCGGGTAAAGTCATCTTCAGGCTTTCAAAAGTCATAACATTCGGCATTCCGCGTTCGCTATGAAATTTATCAAATCCATATAAAAGGAAATAATCGCGCACAGGCAATGCCCTATAAGGGCCTTCTCCACTCACTGATCCTCTGGATGAATGCGATATGTATAGAATTCCAGGATGAACCTTTTGGGTTAACTTCCTTAATGCAGTATCTAATTCTGCAGGAGGGTTACCTTCGTTTCTTCCACAATAAAGCGCAATACAGGGATGGTTCCTAATTTTGGTTACCATATCTTTTGCGTTATTCATAAACATTGTATTATCGTTTGGATTGGGACCATCAGAGGGATTAGCTAACCAGAAATCCTGCCAAATCATTATACCGTGGCGATCGCAGGCCTCGTACAACTCTTCATCGCCTATTTGCCCTACCCAATTTCTGATCATTGTAAAATTCATGTCAGCATGTAAAGCAACTGCAATATCGTATTCTCTTGAACGATACCTCAAATTAGATTCAGAGAACCCCCAGTTTCCACCTCGCCCAACAAACCTCCTTCCATTTATATAAAGGCTGAGGACTTCATTTTTGTTACTGTAAGACATTTCTCTAATACCTGTCTTAAAAGTCTTTTTATCAGATATACCTTCCTGAGACAGGAACGATAATTCAACATCATATAGATTGGGAGCCCCATAACCTTTTGGCCACCACAACCGTGGATTTTTAAGATGTAAAGCAGGATAATCCTTGCTGTTGAACTCAACAATCTTTGATTCATTTGGACTAAGGGAAACATCTTTAGAAAGACTAATATCGCCAAACCTCCCTTTAAGCACACCTGTTACAGCTTCGGCTGTATGATTAACTACATTGAGTTTTATATCAACATCAGCAGTAGTAGTATCCGGCAAGGGTAAATCTGAAGTAATAAAAGGATTTTCAATTTCTACTCCACCATTCGTGGATAAATACACTTCATTCCATATACCAATATTCCGTCCTCGTATTGTTGGTATCCAGTCCCAACCAATAGAGGCATGAAAAGTAGGATTATCAACTCCAAGTACTCCTCCATTTAAATCAGGGCTAGCCTGTGTCTGCTCTTTAACTATACCTGGATTGTCATTTTTATGAATCAATACGGCTAAAACATTTTTTTTGCCGGGCACAATTAAATCTGTTATATCAAATTTTCCGCGAATAAAAGCACCTTCGATTTTACCAACTTTTTTACCATTAAAAAATACATCAGCCTTCCAATTAATACCATCAAAATTTAAGAATGTCTTTGGGCCTGAGAATTGCTCCGGCACGTCAAAAGTAGTTCTATACCAAAAATCAGAATAAAAGAACGACTCGGAGATCATCAGTTGATTATCGCTAAAGTCAGGATCAGGAATAGCGCCAGCATTTAAATAGCTAACCAAAACGGTTCCAGGAACGGTTGCCGTTAACCAGTTAGTAGTAACAAAATCTTTGGTGGATATTGTTTCTCCATCATCACTTACCTCTGAAGAACGTTGTATTTTCCAATTTCCACCCGACAATTCCATCCTATTGCTTTCAATTTTTGGTTTTTGGGCAGGAACAGTAGCCGCCCCACCTTTGCCATAAACTTCCAGCTCGCTTAAAACACATCTTTTGTCAGCATTTGGTATATACACCCTCACATATCTACTATGTGCCGTAGTTTTAAGTTTCAATTCGTCAGCTGTACCGGCATTGTTTGGCCCTGTCAGCAAATCCTCCCAGTCTTTCGCATTATCAGAAAGCTGAATTTTGTAAACGTTAGGTTTCTGAACCCAAAATAATTTTATCAAATCGAAACTACTTACAAAGCCAAAATCCACGTAAACCCATTCGTTTTTATGGCCTTCACTCATCCAGGCACTCGTAAATATATCAGATGGAGCTATTTTTAACTTATCTTCCCCGGAATAGAAATCCCAATTGCTGATATGCCATTCTTTTACATTGGGAGCACTTAGTTTTAGCTTATAGTAACAATAATTAACCGGAGTATCCAAACGAAACGTCTCATTTATAATCGACCGATGCTGGATTGGCTTCCTGTTTCTCGTATAGGTTGGTTTAGGATCATTCGCGCTATCTCCGTAAGGATTTCGTGGCTTCCTGAGATTGTTCAAACCTTTCTTTGATGAAGCCACCATTTGTCGTATTTCTCCTATGTTCCCATATCCTGTTTTAGTCTTTATTGGCTTCCAATTTTCACCATCAACAGATCCCAAACACTGAATTTCCCAATCCCCTCCCTTTAAATTGTCGAGGATAGCCGTGCCCGTAATTGAAATGGCATCCACTTTCCGGACCGGATAGTTTCCTTTTTCATCTAGTTCGATAAAAATATCGTTCCCTTTGAAACTTAAAGATGTTACAATATTATGATCGAATATCTTTTCTCTTTCTCGTTTCGGTAAGATACCATTCGATGAATTTACGATAATAAAACCAGGCTCCTCAGCTTCAATAATACCATCTGTTACAAGCTGTGCTGTTAGATTGTAGTCGTAACTCGAAGAATGATAGGCAGCTCTGTTCTTTGCTATGTTCCTGTAATTATTATCATCACGAATTAAGCGAGGCGAAAAGTTTTCTTCCGGATTACCCGGGTAAATACTACCCCCTTTCGAATAACTTTCCCCAGTATTTTTACAACTGCTAAGCACCACAATAAGGCACAACATCGCAAACAAAAAGTATTTTCGTTGAAATCTCATAAACATTTTTTATTTTTTTTATTAGGTTGACACTAACTTACGATGTCTGAATTGCACAAAACTACCACATGCCCGATGCCTCTTTCAGCCTTTGTTTTGCACCCTCTTTTGTTATACTAACAATACTCCCAACCTGCTTGCCTCCCCGGTAAGTAACAGCTTTTAACATGCTTGCACCTTGCGGAAACGTTAATGGTTCTCCCTCATATTTTGGATAGAACTCATCCGGATTTATATTATCAAACGAATAGTAAATAACTAAGCCCTCAATCTCAGTTGATAAACTAACAGAAACATCTCGATAGCCTGAACTATTCACTGAAATTATCGGGTTATAGAAGCTTCTTGCATATTTAATGTTTAGCAAGTCAAATCGTTGAAACTGATTTTCCACTTTGCTTACAAAATGCTCCCAATTTTTGTTTTGCTTTGGACTCCAAAATACTTCCGCCAAAGCCAGAGCCCGGGGCCATGTCATATATTGTACCTGGCGATAATTCGGGACAGACTCGGTCCACAGGTTACCTTGACCTCCGAGAATCAATCCATCATCAACCCCTTCGGGAACAGGTTCAAGACTGTAAGACTTACTTAACAGACACATCCCGTATGTAGGAGGTTCTGCACTACGGTCACTTTGATAGAGATCTAAATAGCAAAACCTCTGTGGAGTCATAATTACATGATGTTTCTGTTTTGCAGCTTCAATTCCCCCTTGCATTCCGCGCCAGCTCATCACCGTAGCTTCCGGTGCCAAACCGCCTTCCAGTATTTCATCCCAGCCAATTAGTTTTTTCCCTTTTGCCTTCAACATCTTTTCCATTCGCTTAACAAAGTAACTCTGAAGCTCTTTGCTGTTGTCGAGATGCTCTTCACACATCCTTTTCTGGCATTTTGGGCAGTTTTCCCAAAAAGATTTGTCGGCTTCGTCGCCTCCTATGTGAATATACTTACAGGGAAAAAGGTTAGCTATTTCAGTAAATATTGTATCTAGCTTTTCAAAAACAGTTTCGTTACCTACACACAAAACATTATCGACGTATGGCCCCCTGCGCCCCGCAACAACACTGTATTGCTTTTGGGTACACGAAAGTCCGGGATAAGAAGCAATTAAAGCCAGACTATGCGCCGGTACATCAATCTCGGGCAATATAACAATATGCAATTTTGCTGCATAGGCAATAATTTCTTTCATATCTTCCTGAGTGTAGAACCCGCCATCGGTCGCAGGTTCGTGCTCAAATGCGGGAAGCAGATCGCCATACAGACCCGTACGTTCAACACGCCAGGCACCAGTTTTTGTTAAGTTGGGCAGGGCCTTAATCTCAATTCGCCAACCTTGATCATCAGCCAGATGCAAGTGCAAACGGTTGTATTTATAACGAGCCATTTCATCAAGGTAACGAAGTACCTCTCCTTTAGTAAAGAAATGGCGGCTTACATCCAGCATTAACCCCCGCCAGCCAAATCGGGGATAGTCTAAAATTTCTACACAAGGAATTTTCCAGCTGACTTTATCTGTTTTATGCGAACTTTCTATTTCAACCGGTAATAGCTGAAGAATTGTTTGTATTCCATAAAACAATCCTTTAGAAGTATTGGCTCTCAAGCTCACTGACGATTCCGATACATTTAAACGATACCCTTCGTCTCCCAGAGCCTCGTCCCAAGACTCATTTATTTCCAGTGATATGTTTTTTCCGTTGGAATTACTTGCTATTGGAAGGTTGATACCGGTGGGTACTTCTATCTTTTTCTTGAAATTTTGAATAAGATTGCTAACATCAGCGCTACCGGAATTGGTAACTAAACGAACGTTTTTATCTAAAATAAATTCTCCATCTGTTGTTTTTACAGCAACCGGCTCCGGAATAACATTTATTTTATCTTCCCTGGCAGATGCATCTAGCAATATGGCCGTTAAAAATATTGTAAGAAAAAGAAGTTTTATTTTCATTTCAGTTCTTTTATTGTACAAATTCAAATTTATTCTCAATATGAATTTTGGATTTTAGCTTTATATCTGCTGATGAGGCTCCTATGAATATCGTAAAATCTCCCGGTTCAATCACGCGTTTGTAATCAACGCCAATCAGGCTAAACATCTCTTTGGTCAGCGTGAAAGTAACCTTTTGGGTTTCGCCACTCTTTAGGTACACGTGTGCGAAATTTTGAAGCTGTTTAACCGGACGTACCGTTGACGCATATTCATCGCGCAAATACAACTGTGGTACCTCTGCCCCGTCAAAGTCCCCGGTATTAGTTAAATCAAACGAAGCGGTATAGACAAAATCACTAACTTTTTCAACTTTCAAATTCGCATATTCAAAAGTTGAATAGCTTTTACCTTCTCCAAAAGCGTACAATGGAGCCGAAGACCCCTCGACATAGTTGTGCGCAACTGGATTCTTTTTGTTGTAATAAACCGGCAATTGCCCTACTTCTCGCGGAACTGAGATCGGCAAACGCCCCGTTGGGTTATAATCGCCGAACAAAACATCGGCGATACCGCCTCCTCCTTGTTCACCCGGATACCAAGCCGTTAGCAGAGCATCTGCATTTTCAGAAGCCCAATTCATATTCAGAGGCCGGCCTTCGATATAAACCACCACCAAAGGTTTACCTGTCCTTTTAATAGCTTCCAATAGTTTTAGCTGATCTCCCATCAAACCCAAAGTCATACGGTCGTTTCCTTCGCCACATTCCATATCAGACAATAACTTATTATTGGCAACTGCTGCTCCTGTAGCCTGATAATCGGTATTAAAGTCGCGGGCACTGGAACCGCCAACCACAACCACTGCCACGTCTGCACTTTCTACAGCTTTCACAGCTGCTGCAATATCCGTTTGGCTAGTGTCGCGAATGGCGCAACCTTTGGCGTAAACCACATTCTTTATCCCAACTTTAGTTTGAATACCTTCTAAAACAGTAACTACATTTTCTGCCAGTTGCGGGGAAGTATAATCACCCAATTGATTGTACATCTTATCGGCATTAGGACCAACAACAGCCATCTTTATACCTTTTTTATTGAGTGGCAATATGCCTTTATTTTCAAGTAGTACGGTAGATTGCCTGGCCAATGCTCTGGCCAATGCAATATTGTCTTTGTTGTGCACTTTCTTTTTGGCTTCTTTTGGATCGACGTAAGGATTTTCAAACAAACCCATTGCAAATTTCCAACGCAGTACGTTGCAAACAGCCGAGTCGATCAAGCTTTCCGGCAGTTTGCCGTCCTGCACTGCTTCGCGCAGTTCAGCATAAGCCGTACCTCCCAGATCCACGTCTGTTCCGGCTTCGATTGATTTTATTGCTGCCTCCTGAACTGTCTTAGCCACAAAGTGCGATGTCTTAATTCCGGGAATACTATACAGGTCGGAAACCGAAAATCCCCGAAAATTCCATTGGTCACGTAAAATATCAGTCAGGTATTCTTTATTCATCGTTGCAGGAATCCCATCGATTGAGTTATAGGCAGTCATTACCGACAAGGCCCCAGCATCAATTGCACTACGAAAAGGAGGGAAATAGTCCTCAAGCAAATCTCTACGACTAACCACCGATACGTTACCATTCACTCCCGACTCAGGAACCCCGTAAGCTATAAAGTGTTTCAATGTTGAAATAACATTTCCCTGTTGTGATACATCTCCACTTCCTAAACCAGCAACCATTGCTGCTCCCATTCGAGCTGCCAGAACAGGATCCTCTCCATAAGTTTCCTCAACACGCGACCAACGAGGTTCGCGGGCTAAATCCAGAATGGGGCCATAAGCAATATGGGCTCCCTGTAAACGAAGTTCCTCTCCAATTACCTTCCCCATTTTTTCAATCAGCACAGGATTAAATGTTGCTGCCTGTCCTATCCCTGTCGGGAAAATGGTTGTTCCGATAGCCATATGTCCATGTGGAGCTTCTTCTGCCAAAAACAGGGGAATTCCCAAACGGGAATTTTCAATATTATAACGTTGTAAAGCATTAGCAGCTTTTGCAGCTAACTCGGGGTTTAATCCGTTTTCGAGGGTCTTTTTGGTCCAGGGATCAGCGCGAAAGGTAGCCCACAGCATACCTGCTAACTGTTCTTTTTCCAAGGTTTTAAACTGGGCGGAAGGAGCTACACTATCTCCTTTAAGTTCATACATATTCCACCCCATGAAACACAATATTTGCCCCACTTTTTCATCAATAGTCATCTTCCCGATTAAATCCTTAACTCTTTTTTCTATAGAAAGGTTTGGATTTCGATAAGAAGAAAAACCGTTGTTGTTATCACTACGCGTTTGACTGGTACTTATGAAACCAAGACAAAGTAATAGCAAGAGAAGTTTTGTCCTTTTCATTTTATAAAATATCATGAAATTGAAAGATAAAAAAAAGAAAGGCCTGGTGCCTGAAAACATCACCAGGCCTTTTTATTCATCTTTTTAAAACAAGGATGATTGTCCTGTCAATCACCAATACCCATTTTATTCAACATCCCACCAAACACGTGAGGTCATTGCATCTCCGTTGTTCAGTAGAGAGACTGCAGCCTTGTAATTTGTTGCGTTAATTGATGATTCGCTTGTTGGATAGGTAAAGCGACGTGGAATTGTTCCATTGGTTACGTTACCAATGTAACTTACCGTTTCTAGTTCCGGATAACCCGATCTTCTCCAATTGGCGAATGTTTCATATTCGTCTGAGAATGTGTTAATGTAATATTGGGTGTTAATCTGTTGCAGCGCAGTTTCCTCATTGTATGGGTTAGCTGTCAGGTACGCAGCAATTTCGCCGCTGCCTGGTGCCAACCCTTCGTTAAACTGATCAAATTGTTCCATTGCTGCTACTACACCAGCGTTGTAATAATCTTTCGCGCTTCCGGTAGTCCATCCACGGTATGCAGCTTCGGCCAATAGTAATTGGTTTTCGGCATAAGTTACCAGAAATGTTGGAGCATCGATTCGAGCATAAGTGTAACGATTTACAACAGAATAGCTGTTTTTGCTGCCAGGGTAATTCGGAGCATTTGCCAGGTAAGTTTCACTTGATGTACCGGTTGTTTCGTCGTAGCCGTTTGGCATACCTAATTGGATAGAGGCAGTAGTGTCGCCCAGTTCCCAGTTTCCACTACCTATTTTAAAGCTTGGATCTTCAACTACAGTACAAAGCAAGCGTAACCGTGGATCGGCAGTATTTCTCAACAAATCAACAAATGATTCACTCATACGATAGGCATTCGGATCTTCATGACAATAGATTTTCCCAAATGGTTCGCATGAGTTGTTAGACGTTGTTGCCCCCGGGTGCTCTATTTTTGCATTGTCGTCGTTGCTTTCAAACAAGCCCCCAGACACCGCAGTTGCTACCCAAGTTTGAGCGGTTCCCGGATCTACTTTCGATAAGCGCATTGAGAGTCGTAACATCAATGAATATGCAAACTTTTGCCATTGCGCAACATCTCCTCCATAAATAATATCAGCACTACCTATCTTCGATGTTGCTCCTTCGAGATTGGTTGCAGCCTCTTTAAGCTCATTTAACATGTCGGTATAAATTACTTCCTGCGTATCATATACAGGATAGCCATTCGCTTCATAGTAACCTTTCCCTGCCTCAAAATAAGGACAATCACCGTACATATCTGTCAGTCTGTGAAAAAGCAGAACTTTCATAATTCGCGCCATTTGATATTCTGCATAGTATTCTTCGTTACCTTCCCAGTTTGTTAGCAAGTCAATTACATTACGAACACCATTGGGAAACATACGATCCCAATACGCAGAATTATATCCTCCTGAATAAGTATATTTATCTCCACACCAATAGCTTTCGGTTGAAGCAGTATGTTGGATCATTGTACTACAATAAATCATCCCGTTTCGCCAGGCTTCGTATTCCGTACCGTAGCAGTACATTTGAACGTTTGTAAATACCAAGGAGTAGTCCATCACGTCAGCAGTAATTGCCTCCGGATCCGTGTTCATGTTGCCAAAATCGCTACAGCTTGATAATAATGAGACAATGGCAACGATAGATATATATATTGAAATTTTCTTTTTCATAATTTTTCCCTTTTCAATTAAAATTTAACGTTTAAGTTAAAACCAATATTCCTTGTAGCCGGATAACCATTAAGCTCAAGTCCTTGCCCATTGCTATTGTTATAGCCTGATTCGGGATCAATATTCGGAGTATGCTTCACAATAGTCCACAGGTTGCGACCTACTAAAGAAAGTTTCACATCTTTTATAAATGGGAAATTTTGAGCAAGAAACATTTTTGAGAAGTTGTAGCCCAAAGAGAGCTCTCTTACTTTTACAAAACTAGCATCATACACAAATTCCTCAGTTATATTGTTTGAAGCAATCCAATTCCAGTAAGTTTGCGCATCAACACCTGATTTGGAGAAACTATTTCCGCTTTCATCCACGCCCGAAACAGATACTCCTCCTTCTCGTCCTTCGAGTGTATTCTTATGCAAACCATACCGATACAAATTATAGTTTGTTCCCGAGAAGAGCTTAGCTCCAACTTTAAAATCGAGTAAGAAAGCCAGAGTTAAATTTTTGTAGCTGAAATCGTTATGAAAACCTCCAGTCCATTTATAAACTCCATCGCCCAGAACTTCAACATCATCAGATCGAACAGGCAACCCATCTGCAGTATAAACACGGTTGCCATTTCCATCGGTTTTGTATGTGTACCCAACAATTTGTCCGTAAGGCTGGCCTACGATATTGCGAATGGTTGCGTTTCCCCTGCGGGCTGTTGCGCCATCAATTGCCAGAGATTCAACACCCTCTCCTAAATACAATACTTTACTCTTATTATATGATAAATTTAGAGATGTATTCCATCGAAAATTCGTATTTGCAACAGGAACTGCAAAAACCATAAATTCAACCCCCCGGTTTTGAATTTTACCAACGTTTCTGTAAGCAGAATTAAAACCAGATGTTTCGCTGGTTGAAACCTGAACAATATCATCTGTAGTTTTCTTTTGATAGGCAGCAAAATCAAATCCAAGTCGGTTGCTGAAGAAAGAAGCATTTGCTCCAATTTCCCGCTCTTCAATTTGAACTGGTTTTAAGAAAGCGTTTGGAACTGATGAATTGCTAATATATCCCATCGACTGATCCTGTACATTGAAATCATTTAAGGCATATACCAGCATTGTTTGGTAAGGCGATGTTCCGTTAGATGCTGCGGCTAAAGAAGCCCTTATTTTTGCTGTAGTTACCCATTCTGGTAATTTCAGACAGTCACTTACCATCCAACTCAAATTTACTGAAGGATAAAAGAAACTGTTGTTATTAGGATCTAACGTTGAGAACCAGTCGTTACGTCCGGTAAAGTTCAGGAATAACCAATCTTTGTATCCGAAATCAGCAGTTCCGTAAATTGAATTCACCTGATACTCTGAGTAATCTTTGGCAAACGTCCTTGTTGAGGAATTTACATTTGATGTTGAATACAAACCACTGATAATAAATGGACGGATACCACCGTTAGTTCCGTATTGTTTTGTAATATCATGTTGAGTATTTCCTCCGAAGGTCGCATTAATCGAAAAGTTCTCTAATTTCTTATTAACGCCAACCATATAGTTCGTATTAATTTCCGAATAATTACGTTCATATTCCTGAATGTATCCGTTCGGATCAGCAGCAGCTCCATCTGGTTGTACTTGTTTAAAGTTCAACACATACCCGTCACGGGTAACTTGTCCTTGTATATACAACCAATCGGCAATATCGTAGCGAAGCGTTGCTCCTCCTGTTGTCCTGTTTTTATTTGATTCGTTGATTTTTCGGTATTGGAGCCAATATGGGTTACTGAAATAAACGCTATTTCCTGGCTGAAACTCTCCGCCATTTTCATCTGCTCCATTATCGCCTTTTAGCCATCTTACATCATACCCATTTGCAAGGTATAACAATGAAGCATTGGAATTTCCATTACCATCCGACAAGTTAGTCCGACCTTTTACCTCTTCGAAAATATAATTTGCGTTAACTGTCAAATGAAGCTTTTTAGTAATCTCATAAATAGTATTTAAGTTAATACCCTTCTGCTTAAGATTTGCATTAGGAAGATTACCTTTAGTATAAGTATTTGAAACACCAATACGATAGCTAACTTTATCACTCTTCCCGCTTAAAGCTATAGATGCATTCTCATCGATACCCGTACTGTAAAAGTTTTTCCAGTTATCAACGTTACTATAAGGCGCGGTTTCTGCAAGACGATTTACGAAATTAGAACCATCCAATTTTTCCCCCCAACTTTGGTTGTATGTCTGGTAGGCTGATGCTTGATCGCTAGGCCTCACCCCTTGAGTTCCTTGTCCATATGTTGTTTGAAAATCTCTATAATCGTAAATCGTATTGAATGTCATATTGTTATTGAACTCAATACCCAAACCATTGGTATTAGCTTTTCCCGATTTCGTAGTAATCAAAATCGCGCCATTACCACCACGATATCCGTAAAGAGCAGAAGCAGCAGCCCCTTTCAACACCTGTATACTTTCAATATCATCCGGGTTAATATTGTTAAGACCATCGCCCATATCCATACCTCCCCATCGGCCGGCACTTGAGAAGTTCGTATTGTCGAATGGGATTCCATCGATAACATACAAAGGTTGGTTATTTCCGGTTAACGACGCATTACCTCGAATAATAACGCGACTTGATCCACCCATCCCTGTAGCATTACCAGCAACACTTACGCCGGAAATTTTACCACTCAAAGCATTTCCTAAGTTCGGATCGCGAGCTTCGATCATATCCTCTCCTTTTACTTCTGTAGTAGAATAACCAATAGATCGTTTTTGTCTTTTAACACCCATTGCAGTTACTACAACTTCGTCAATTGCCTGGTTGTCCGGAGTAAGTATTACATTGATTGTTTCCTGTCCAGCTACTTCGATCTCCTGAGTTTCCATACCCATGAATGATAACACTAAAATGTCGCCATCATTTATATTCGCTAATGAAAAAACACCATCGATATTTGTTGCTGCTCCGTTGTTAGTGCCTTTTACCAGCACTGTTACTCCAGGAAGTGGATTTCCACCTTGGTCAGTTACAGTTCCTGTAATGGACTTTTGCTGCAATAAAATAGCGTCTAAATCTGATTTTTCAGTAGTTAAAATAACTAGCCGATCTTTCACCAGATGTTTTACATCGGTTCCAGCGAATAATTCGTCCAAAATTTTGTCGATGGTTTTTTCTCTTGCATCGACATTTACTTCCCGATCAACATCTACTAGTTTTTGATTAAACAGAAAATAGAATTCACTTCCGTTCTCGATCTCATCCAGCACATCGATAACTTTTACGCCATCCATTTTAAGCGTAAGTTTAGTTTGCTGTGCGTACCCCATACCTGCCCATACCTGGGAGACAAAGAGGAAAAGAAAAAAAGCACTTAACCGCATAATTTTCCAAGTTTTAGTTTTGAGCCCATTTTTCATGGCACTCCGAATCCATTTTTTTTTCATAAATTTGAAACATTAAGTAATAAATAATTATTGCATTAGTTACAAGTTGCTTGATAGTTGCAGGAGAGTGATGCGAACACTCTCCTGCTTTCTCTAAAAGGCATCCAGCCTTGACCTATCTAAGCAAACTATCACTTTTTTCGTCTTATATACGTCGTTGTCAGTAGTTTCCCTTTCTTCTATGGTATATTTCAGAGGTGCTGTTAGTGCAATGAGTTTTAATACTTCTTCCAACGGTTCATCTATAAAAGTAGCCCTGAATGCATACTGCATCAATTCAGGATCATTTATTTCAATCTCTACATTATACCATCTTGCAAGGCGTCGGGCTACCTGTTGCATTTTTTCGTTTCGGAATGTTAGTTTTCCTTCTGTCCAGGAGACATATTGTGATGCATCTACTTCATTTGCGTTAAATTTCCTTGTAAGCGTATTTAGTACAAGTTTTTGATTTGGACGTAGCGTTTCTAATTTATCACCTCCGTTTGAATAAATCTCCACTTTCCCTTCTTTAAGAATAACTTCTTCTACATTTTCATCACCGTATGCAATTACATTAAACTGTGTACCAAGAACCTTGGTAGATAGATTTGAGGTATTAACAATAAAGGGATGATTTTCATCATGTGTTACATCAAAAAAGGCTTCACCTTTTAATGTCACATTTCTATCGTTAGCGAAAATTGCTGGGTATCCAAGAGTTGAACCACTATTTAAGAAGCCAGTTGTTCCATCGGGCAATACAAATTTAGTTCGCACACCATAAGGACACTGTATTTCAGCGTAGGTATTTTCAGGAATAACTGTTCTGGACTGAAAATAAATTACTGTCAGAAAAGAAAGAATTAGAGGTACAATTAGTATCGCAGCAATTCGCTGGAAAGTTGTAAAAAATCTTAAACGCCTAACAGGTATATTCTCTGTTTCTGTTCTAATTTGTTTATGGATTTTATGTAGTATATGATCAACCTTTCCTTCGGCAAGAGATCCTGCTCTGTTTAATTCAAACCAGTGATCCTGAAGCAATTGTTTCATTTCGATTTCCTGTTTAGGATTTTCAAGAGCCGATTTTATAATTAAATAATCTGCTCTCGAATATTTACCGTCAAAAAATCTTTTTAATATCTCAAGATTGATATTCATAATATGATGAATAATTCTTTTTAAACTTTACATTAAGTAAAAGTGAAGAAATTGTGAATTCCCCTAGTCAAAATTCAAAAAAAAATCAAAAAAAATACTATTTACCTCATTATCTGGCGTCTACAAATAGCAAAAAAAACAACAGAGCTGATAATTCTTCTTCGCCCAAATCCTTTTTTATTGATTTTAGAGCCTGAGTTAAATGGTTTTCCACAGTTTTTGGTGACACTCCTAATTGTGTAGCAATTTCTTTTACCGGAATTCCTTCTTTTTTTCTTTTTAGTAAAATCTCTTTTTGTCTTGAGGGTAGTTTTTGAATAAGTGATTCGACCTTTTCAAGCAACATTTGATAATTTAAACGAGTATTAGTATCATCATTGAAAAAAATTGACTCATCAATAATCTCATGTCGATATGTTTGACTACGATTAATTTGTTTTAGAATTTCAAGTATCTGATGGTAAGCGATCTTAAAAATATAGGCCTTAAAAGACAGATCAGGTTTCAGTTGTTTACGATTTCGCCAAACTTTTAGAAAAACCTCCTGCACAATTTCTTCCGCGTCATCTTTTGACTTCAGATAACCGTAAGCGAAATGATACAAACGCTTTCCATATTCTTCAAAAAGGTTGTCAAACGCCTTAATGTCATCATTTTTCAAAGCTGCGAGGTAGGCTTGTTCAGATATGTCAGCCTGACTTTTCAATAAGTAAAGTTTAGTAGTTTAATGAATAATGAATTGACCAAAGTAAATTAAAATCACATTATCATGCAATTGAAGATTAAATTTATTTTAAATCATCAAGAGAATTTCCAAGGGGAAATAAACCCCTACTACTCTTAATAACCTGACTATATTACCATTACTGATGATGAATCATTCTACAATGTGAAAATCCCATTATTCAAATTAAGTTTATTAGTAATATTATTTAATCGTGTTATATTTCATATTAATACAATCAAACAGTAAGTCTTAAAATCTGACTTCATTAAATAACCAATATAAAAGTGTAAATGGGATCAGGGGAAAATCCAGGTATATCCAGTACTAAATTTTATTCCTTTTTTGGTCTTTTCAGAAAAAACATTGTTGAGTTAGAAGCGAGACTTTACAGAAAAAAAATTCACCCCCTGTAAAACACTGATTAAAAAACATAAGAAATTACAAAATTGTCTTGCTCCGGGCATATCCTAGTAAGCTCAGTTCGATTTTAAAAAAGGGTAATTTGATCGGTTTTGATCACCTCATATTTTATTGCAGGCTTTTTAGGAAGAAAGTAATAAGCAATTAACCCTGCAATCAGGTTTGTGATGAAGTTTTGGAAAGATCTGTGGCGGGAATGCTCAATTGAGCAGATATTTTTCAATTCATCGTTAATGGTTTCAATTACCGATCGTTTACGAAACAAGATTTTGTCTTTCATTTCCATCAGTACATTTTTCATATTGTTTCGGATATGGGTAATAAGGTGTAAACCATCTACAAATAGGATCTCTGTAAGTTTCTGTGAAACATAGCCTTTCTCGGCATAAAGCTTTCCTTTCAATTTTTCGATAAACTTTTTGTCCTTCAATGGTTCCCTATCATCGGTATTACCGGGTGTGATAACAAAGTTCAGTATTTCTCCTTTTTCGTTAATCACAAAATGCAACTTGAAGCCAAAGAAGTAGCCCATGGTCGATTTCCCCCTTTGGGCAATGCCATCGAATACTTTATGTCGGGGGATTCGCTTATTCTTACAAACTCTTATTGGCGTTGAATCGATAAAAGAAATGCCTGTACATGAGCCTAAACAGCAGGTCTTTAAAAACAAAGTCATCGGCAGTGCAACAGATTGCATCAACTCTACAAACCAATTGTAAGAAACCGTTTGTGGAAAATAAGAGTTAAGATGTTCTTTTACAAAGTATTGATAGAAGTGTTTTAGGTTTTTAAATACACCAAAATGAAAAAGAACCATAATAGTAATTACCTCGCTTTGGCTCATTTTGGGTGTTCTTTTGGGTCTATTTCCCAAACTATGTTTTGAAACTACTAATTCAAATTCCTTGCAGAATTCGTCTGCCAAGTAGAAAATTTCGGTAATTTTATCGTCACTTAATTGCATGTATTTTACTTCTAATTATTTGTTTGTGAGACTTTTAAATTAGTAAATTCCATGCTTTTATTCAAATAAATCAACGACAATATTTAAGGCAATTTATTAATATTCAGCAGGTTAATAATCCAACGTCCAGATTATCGTCGAATTCAAAACTTTATTAACTTGTAAAACAACTAAAACACATCCGAAAGTTTATAGCTCCAGGCATAAGTACCCGGATTCGTTGCAGGAGAAAGTTTCGGAGGAGTTATCGTTATTTTGTTTCCTGTACTTTTAGATTCTACTTTTCCCTCGTATCCCAGCAAACCAATTCTTGAAGGTTTACTCACTCCTTTTACCTCGATAGGCTGGTCTTGCCAGCTTGTAACAATAACATACAGATCATTTCCTTTTCTGGTAAAATAAACCGACGATTCACTCCCCAAATTCGGATTGTCTTTCCATTTTCGTGTTCCATAAATGGCCTCTCCGTTAATTTCCAGCCAGCTACCGATATCCAATAATCGTTGTTGCTGAATTACAGGAATACGACCATCTGCTGTTGGCCCAATATCCAATAACAAATTCCCTCCTCCTGCAACTTTTTCAACCAGCAAGTCAACCAAAGCGTCGCTTGTCATGTAGTTGTCCAAATCTTCAACCTGGTTATATCCGAAAGAAGTTCCAATTCCCCGGCATTCTTCCCACGGACGGGTAACTTCCCCCACTCCTTTCTGGTCGTGCACCAAGTCGTACTCGGTCGTGTAAATTCCGCCATGCACTCCTCTTGTCTCTTTTCCCCAGCGATCGTTTACCACTACCGTGTTTTTTACCGGCGAACTGTTGTACAGCCACGACAAAAACTCAGTACTTTTCCAAGCTTCGCTCGGATGATCCCATTCTCCATCAGTCCAGACAATATCTGGCTCGTAACGAGTCACCAAGTCTTTCATCTGAGGAATCATATGGTCGTCGACATACTTACTAAAATCGTTTTTATATAACGGATTATACCATTCGTAAAGCGAATAATAAAACCCCATGTGCAAGCCGGCATCTTTTACTGCCGCAGTTAAATCGCCACATAAATCGCGGTGTGGACCAACGTCGACACTGTTCCAATTCCAACTCTGAGCACTTGGCCACAAAGTAAATCCTTCATGGTGTTTCGATGTTAACACCACATACTTTGCACCTGCTTTTTCAAATACATCTGCCCATTTCCGGGGTTCGAAATGCCGCGCATTAAAGTCACGGGCAAAGTCCTGGTATTTAAAATCTTCACCGTAAGTTTTGTTATGATACTCACGAAAAAGCTTCCCGGCCTTGCTATCGTCATTTATTCTTGCCCAATACCATTCCGAATATTTGGCGTAGATACCAATATCGGCATCGGCAGGAGCCCAGGCAGGTACAGAATAAACTCCCCAATGGATAAATATGCCAAATTTCACGTCTTCGAACCAGCCCGGAACCGGACGACTATCAATTGATTCCCATGTTGGCTGATAAGTTTGTGCAAAAAGATTTCCTGTAAATAAAAGAAAGAAGGTAAAGGTTAATAGGCTCTTCATTGTATTGTTGTTTAGTTTTATTAATTCAGTTGGTTTATTTTGTTCGGAACCTTGTTCTGTATCCATTTTCCAAACAGCTGGATAAGATACTACAATTCTCTGCAATTTAAAAATCTTAAATACCGGCTACAATTTCCCATTTCCCGTTTTTTGGAGAATAATTACCCGGTCATTTTCAAAGTTTTGGGTGAAAGAGATTGTATTCGAACCAGCTCCATGCTGTTCTATATTTGCATTAGAATATTCATTGGTAACAGGATTAAACCATTTTCCGGAATAAGTGTAGCCTTTCGGATTGAAAAACACAATATCTGCCTGATGCGGGATATACGCAAGAATAAGTTCATCATCAGGACTTTTCACCACAGAAGTCCAATGGTTATATTTTTCGTCGCCAGGTTGTACTTTAAGTATTTCATTTGAAGGATACAAATTCCACCATTCAAATTGCTGAATAAATTCTGCCAAATACCCCATTTGGATACTTCCTGGAAACTCGATACTCTTTCGCCAACCAGTTACACCACCTTTATCGTTATGGTTTAAGATTTTTTCGCCGGGTTGTAGCCACGGCCACACTCCGTTAGCTCCGTAGGTAACTCCGGCAATTGGCGTAGCAAAAATGCTCCAGTAGCTTGCATTACGCACATCTTCGGCCGTTATTCTAAAGTAAATCTCCTCATAGTTAGGTTCCAAATTAATATATGGCATAGGCTTTAGTTTACTCCACATCTTCGACATAGGGCCTTTGTTGATCCAGTTCACCACCCTATCGCCATTATTATGCGACGATTGATACCCCATCAAACCGTACCAATCTTCCTGACTGTAAAGATCTCCAACCCAGGAACTCCCGTGCGGATGCAAAGTTACAGGAGCATGATCAATAGGATTAAAAACTCTTCGCCCTATCTCTTTCCACTTCTGTTCTTGGTCGCCATAATAACGCCCATCTCCACCCAAAGTCCAAACCACATGATTTCCCTGATAGCGGGCAACAATGTATTTAGCAAGAATAACAGCTTCTTCTAAAGGTAGTGAATACCCCGGGCTTAACTGACGCCCTTGTCCCGATGGCAAAGCCCACAATATTACCGGAGAAACTAAAAATCCCTTTTCATTGGCTTCGTCAATTTTTTTGTCGATACGTTTAAAAAAATCGGGGTTAATCCGAATATATCCCGTCCCATCAATTGCAGTTAAACCTTCCGCATTTTTATCGCATCCACGCCATTCGGTGGTAACCAGCTGAATGACGTTATAATTGTGCTCCTTGCGCTGGTTAAGATAATGTTCCCACTCTTCATCAGTCGATTTTAAAGCTCCGTTCCACGCAGTACAAGCCAACCAGAAAAACGGAGTTCCGTCGTTATACGACAAATAATATTGTCCTTTATTGTGTTTTACAGCTCCATGTGTTTCAATCTTCTCAACGCCTGTATTTTGTACACATAAAAATTCACCTGTTACATCGTGAAGCCCCTTATTGTTTTTATCAGTACAATCTGTCTTCCATTTCCATTTACCTAACTCATCGGGCAGAAAGCGGACTTTCCAATCGGTTCCTCCATCCCAAAAACCCCGTAAAACCTTTGTCCTCCCAGATGGTGAGATAAAAATGGCTTTTAACTCCTCTACTTCATAAATTGGATTTGTATATGCTTTTGTACTGGCCAGTAAAATCTCAGATTTCCCCCAAATGGGTGCTTCCGGGAGTTTCTCAGTAGTTTTATCTCTGGCATATGCAGAGAAAAGGCTGGTAAGCAAAAGTAAAGTCAGAAAAAGGTTGGTTAGAAAATATCTCATAACATTCCTTCGAATTTGGTTGACCTATAAAATAGTCTTATTTATGGGAAATTCAACAACTTATACCGAAAGTTCTAATTTATAATTTTGTTTTCTAGGTAAATATGGATATCTCCATGCCAAGGTTTTGAGCAGATATCGATGTCGCCATCGCCATCTGCGGCCTTTGCTTCGTGGCATCTGTATCCTTCAAGAACAACATGTTCTTTCCAGTTGGTTCCTTTTGCTTCTGTATTTTCCCAAATAATCCATTTATGAGTTCCCTGGCTCATCGGGCCTCCTCCTGAAAATATATCCTCATCGCCATCGTTATCCAAATCTGTAACCCAGGTTTTTATTGCAAGGCCATACATTCCTACTCTCGATCCACCTTCAGGAATAAGTACCTCGTGTGCTTTCCAGCCGGTACCATCACCTCGCAAATTTTCATACCAAAAATTTCCCCTAACGATATCGACATCTCCGTCGTTATCAAGATCGCTCCAACCTTTAGGATCAACTCCGCCATGAATTCCATCTGCTATAATTGTTTCTTTCCATTCGTCATACGGATTCGAGGGCAATTCATACCAAACCAAATAGGGATTTAAGATGTCGTTGCTGTTGGCAATAACATCGTCATTTCCGTCACCGTTAATATCTGCCATTACATCATCATGACAAGAAATAGTACCGACCTGATTAAAATTTTAAATAACGATCTGAGATGGTAGGACGAATGTACTTTTTCAATCGTTCGGGAAATCCCAATTCCCATGGTGAAGATCCTATCCACTCCGTTTGTTTGCCGCTTATTTTTATGTATCCGTCGGTTGAGATTTCAACGGTTGCAAACAGCGGCTCTTTAAACGGGGCAGTATATTTTATCCATTTAAAATTTTTGTCTATTTCGTCGCTGTAGCGTACATGCTTATAATCATCACCCAGCCAATGGTACGACATTGAGGTAATAGTAATGTAGTAAATTCCGTTCACCTCATCGGCCACATCCCAGTGCGAATGACCATTAAAGCACGCAATTACTTTTGTATCCGGAGATTCAGCATTGTGATTCTCAAGAATTTGCTGTACTTCGCGATAGTTTTGCACGCCGTAGTCCTCTTTTGCTCCATGGTATAAATTCAAGCCTTGATGCGAAAAGATGATAACCGGACACGCCGCATTTTCCAGGTCATTTCTCAACCAATCAACCTGATCTGGTCCAACAAACTGCTTATATCCTTTGGCTTCTGGGTTACTTTTGTCGTTCCCATCGAGCACAATAAAATGAAAACCGTTTTTATTAAACGAATAGTAGCCTCTTTCCATATTTCGATAAGCAAGAGCTGCTTCGCGGGAAGTGCCGCCGTCCATTTCATGATTTCCAATTACGTGGTATTTATCACCTTCAAACGAATTCCAAATATCGAAGAAGGGCGCGTATTCCGTTTTTGGAATACCAAAGTCGCCCAATTCTATAATAAAATCAAGTTGTGCCTTTTTCATGCTGTCGATAAAAGTTGTAATCCGGTATTCCGAATCATGCATGGTTGGCAAATGCACATCCGTACAAATTCCGAATCTTACCACATCAGCTTCCTTCTTCGAACAACTGCTCAGCAAAACAACCCCGAAAAACACTATCAAGTGGAAATTTAGAAAGTTTCTCATCGAGTATTCTTATTTCAGATTCAGATAATTCATAACAGCATCATTTCCTTGAAATGCATTTGCAGGCAAAGGATTTTCATGATCAAAAACACGAAGTTCGTCTGGCTCAAGAATTGTTACAAAGCTCTCATCGTAACCATAGTTGTAGGGTAGTTTATTTTTATTCAGCCCTAAATGATGAGCAAAAAAGTTATATACCGCAAACCGCTTTGAAGGTCCGTAATCGTGCTTTTCCAATGCCAGATGGACATTTTCAACTTTGTGTTCGGCATCGTATAAAGCATAAACTTTTTGAATGTAGGGATATTCAATTCGTGGCGTATTGCTTGTCCAGTCTCCTCCATCCGAAACCAGTAACAAAGGACGCGGAGCACATAAAGCAGCAATTTCAACATTATTGGTTTGATGATGTGCGCTCTTGTGCACCGGCATTCCACTCTCGCAAACGCAACCACCAAAAAAATGGGCTGAAACCTGAACTACCGGTGCTGATACTTTTATCCGGTCGTCGATAGCAGTACACACAAAAGTCTGTGTTCCTCCTCCAGAGCCACCTGTCATTCCAATGTTTTCTGCATCCACATCCGATCGCGACAACAAATAATCCAGCACCCTCAGACTATTGTAAGTTTGCAAAACCAAGGCAATCGGAATGTCATGCGTAACCTGTTTTGAGTCGGCATAACCTACCATGTCGTAGGCCACAACAATTGCTCCCATGCGGGCAAAAGCAGCCGATCGGGTTTGCACATCCTGCATTAAACGTTTATCGGTTGCATGCCCATGTGGACATAAAATAGCCGGATTTTTCTCTTTAATATCTGTAGGGCGATACAAATTACCGGTAATGTAAAATCCTGGAAAACTTTCCATTAGAAGATTCTCAACAATATAACCATCCATTTCTCGCGGATGAGTAATTTTAACATCCAATTGAGATGAACGCTCCGGCATTTGGTCCAGTTTCATTCCTTTAATGATGCCGCTACGAATAATCTTAGCACGCTTTTCCCACGATTCTTTATCGTTCCATTCTCTGGCAAATTCCTTCATCTTAAGGTTGGCTTCATCTTCTGTCCAGTGGCGCCCTTGACATAACAAATCTTCTTGCGCCTGCAATTTTAACACGCTAAAAAGAATGAATGTTACAATGAATGGAAAACTGATTCTTCGAAAGCTTTTCATTTTATTAAAATTGGTTATTGTTTCCGGCATAAAATGGAACTCGCATGATTAAATACTTTATCGTTTGTGCCAGAGATTTTGTCATGTTCGTTTCATCTTATTTCATTTTATTATTCTTCAATAATTCCTAAGTATCGCGCTTCCCAGTACGGCCATAGCCAAAACACTGGCTCCCGCACCTGCGAAGGATTTCCGTGAACTGCAGCCCATGGATTTTTATCCCAGCGAACAGTAGCACGCTCGCTTGCAGGAGGAAGTTCTGCAATTTGAATTTCTTCCAAAATCGGGCTACGCACAATTTCTACGTCTTCCCGCAAAGTATGATCAATATGCCAATCCACAAGATCAAGTGGAGTATCTTTCAGGAAGTCTATCGTTTGCTGAACATTTATTTTTTTACCGGTACACAAGGTGTAAGCAAGATTGTTAATCAGGTTCTCGCCGCTTTTCTGTCCCGCCATCCAATCTTCCAGCATTTGCTCGTAAACAGCCCTGATCTCCGGATCGGTTTCATAACGAAGAAGAATTGGAAATAAATACCCTTCCATGGTCAGATCGAAATAAATCTGCCATGCCGGATTTTTTGAATTAATGCCTTTAGCATTTTCCAGATATCCCTCTTCATCAATCAGTCGATGATATTCTTTTTCATATTTTTCGTTGCCGCTAATGTGCGAAGCAAATTTCAGATAAGTAAGCAATTCCATCGAATTCAGATTTTTCTCGGAAGCCCAATCCGGGTCGCGATTCAATTTATCGGGCGACCAAACTCCCCAACGTGTATGTTTCCCATCAATATCAACCAGGTTATAGTTGTTTCGAATCAAGCCATCTACAATTTTACTTACATGATCCCGCACCAACTGTTTTTCTGCCTCATCAGCAGCATACTCGTAATAGTAAAAGTAAGCCATCATGTGGCCGTTCATTTCGTCGCTGCTGGTATCGCCTTTCCACAACCATTTTCCATCCGACGACTTCCGCCAACGCTTTTTAACGGGCTTGTAACGCGGATCGTTAACCATTGCATCTGCCAATTGGTGCTTTGTGTATGTTCTGTTCGGGTCGTGCACTTCAGTCCATTCAACCGGGACAATTGTGCGAGCAAAGAAATTATCGGTTTCCGTAACCGTTTGCAACAAACGTAAAAAATCGAAAGCTTTCCGGGCTTTTATCCGGGCATCCTCATCACCTGTTACAGCATATCTAAAACTCTCCATAGCCAGATAACCTCCGGTATATTCACCATCATTGTCATCATCCGAATTTCTCCAGGTAGAAGTATCGCCCGGAGTTGTAAGCCGAAGATTGCCGCAAATCCAAGGCACCCGAATATGTTTGGTCATACATTCACTGTAAAAATAGTCTTGTTTCGCAGCCAAAGTCATCTGTTTTTGTTTGATGGCACTAACACCATTTGAAGTTGCAATCCAAGCTGTTCCTTCCTTGTCAAAACAAATATCATTTACGCTATTATCGGTTAACCAGCGTTTACTAAAACGTAAAGAATGCGAACCATCTAAGTAAAAACGTACAATACCAACTTCGGTTCCTACCCACATAACACCATCCGGCGCCTGCCTAATACAATTTACAAAAGCCGATGGTATGCCCTCTTTTGGAGTGATATTTTTTATTAGTTTATTTTGGTCCCTCACAGAAATGCCCCCCAAAACACCAGTCCATATTTCATTTTGCGGACCGGTTGAAACAGCCTGCACATAACAGCTTTTTAGCTCATTTGTATCCTGATATAATATTGTTCCACCATTCTCACAAGCATACAATCCAACATCAGTAGCCACCCAAAGTGTTCCCTCATCGTTAACCATTGCATCACGAACCGAACGGGCAATTTCGTAGTTTTGCTTTTCCCAATTCTCGCCTGTGCGTTTCCAGATTCCTTTAGGTCCTAATGCATAAACATTTTCACCATTTGCACAAAGCGCTGAAACCGGTGCATCAATTCCGTCCTGCTTTTTATATTCTCTATCTTTCACCAAATACAATCCATCCCAGGTTGCTAAAAACACTTCATCATTCACGGAAAGAACATCGTAAGCTGGTCCGCGTTCTTCTCCACGAATAATCGAAATCCACTCCCTCGAGTCCGGCTCCTTAAAAAACACACCGGATGCGGTTGCAATCCAAACTTTGCCGTTCCCGTCAACTGTTATATTACGAACTTCGTTATCCGCAGGCTGATCACTTATTTTATAAGCCACGTGGTATTCCTGAGCAAAAGGCTCATCTCTATAACTTTGAAGTTTTACCGAGTTTTGAACGACTTCTCTTTCAGTAGAATTGCAGGATGACAGAGATAGAAAAACGATAACTAAAGAGATTAAAAACAGTGCTTTATACATTTGTTTGCTATTTTTCAATTTGCTGAATGTGCTTTCCATAAACAAGTACCAATTTCTATTTCAGAAAAAACAGCTTTAAATGAAGAATCCATCGGGCTGCAGGCATAAATACCTACCCTGGCTGTTTCTTTTGATTTGTGCATATGCAGCATTCGCATTTGCTGAAATTGCGTTCCGTCTTCTGAACTTTCAATGAAAAAATCCTTACCGCGGCGACTTAAGCGGTACCACATTTCGGTGGTAGTTTCCGGAATGTCAACACTAGCCCAATCTGAATATCCCAGATTTGTAGCAACCGAACCCAGACGACGCGCGACATCGTTTTCGTATTCCACTGAAACCTTTATCCAATTTTCGTCATCAAAAAAACACAACACTCCACACTGATCATACAAATCAATGGCTTCCTCGTATTCCGTTTTTACCTGAAACGTAAAATCTCCATCAACTTTGCATAAAAACGCCGGTGCATTTACGTTCTGAAAACCATAGTAGGTCCGCTGCCATAAATCAGTTTTCGGTTCGGTTGTTATTAAAACCCGGTCAGTATGAACAATTACCTCTTTAGGTTTATTCTGCCATTCGAAATCCTTTGTTAGTTTGTGGTTCATGTGTAGTTATTTTTGATGTAACAGCCAGAAAAACCAGCTGCATTATGTTGCAATTAGTTCGCTTAACAAATGCTCCAATTCAGGATAATCACTGACAATTTTATCCGCCTGTGTTTGATCCTGATTATCAGCAGCTGCGCCACTGTATGCCACACAAAACATTCCGGCGGCTTTGGCTGCCTTTATTCCATTTTTAGAGTCTTCAATCACCAGGCAATTAGCCGGCTTTTCACCAAGTAACTTTGCAGCATGTAAAAATACATCGGGTTCGGGCTTGCTTTTCCCTACTTCACTGCTACTTATCGCATACCTAAAATATTTTCGCAAACCTGATTTTTCAGTAATTATCTGAACCGTTTCAGCATCAGATGACGAAGCCACTGCCATCGGAATTTTTGCTCCCGATAAACGCTTTAGCAATTTTTCGAGTCCCGGCATAGGCTCTATTTTTTCGAGGCTTTTAAAAAACGGAATTCCTGCCTGTACTGTAAGTCGTGTCATTTCATCAACATTCAAAGTCAGGTTTCGCTTTTCAATAATGCTTCGCCACATCACATCAGTTGCAGTTCCCATGTATCCTGCATGTTCTTCGTCGGAAATATCCAGCCCCATCTTACGAAACATTCTCTTTTCAATTTCAATATGAAATGGTTCGCTGTCGACAAGAACACCATCCATATCAAATATTAGCGCTTTTATTGACTTCATTTTCGAGAACTATTAAATATTGGCAGTTTACACCGATGAAATGTACCATTTACATCAGAAACATGAAATATACCATCAAAGTAACAAAGCCGCAAGAACTATTACCTCACATTTGTTACCTCATATCTATGTAATATTGACTTTATTCTCCCAAAGACAGAACAAGTTTGGGATTTCAAAATGATCTTTATTCACCATAATTTAAAACGCATAGACATAATCAGCCTTTTAAATCCTTGCGATATTCCGAAGGCGTTTTATCCATAATCACTTTAAAGTAATGATTAAAGTTGGCCAGGTTATTATAACCACACTCATAACAAATTTGTGTAACCGGTTTGTCGGTTTCTGCCAATAGTTTTGCAGCAATACCAATCCTAACCCGTTTTACATACTCCATAAAGGTCTGGTTAGTTTTCTTTTTGAAATAGCGACAGAACGAGCTCGGCTCCATATATACCAGTTTCGACGCCTCTTTCAGGTTAATCCCTTCCTGTATATTCTGAAAAACGTATTCGTATATTTTATTAATCTGATCGCGATCTTTGTCATGCGAATCGGGCAATGCTGATGGCAACGCAAGATATTCCCGGTCTTTATCATCGATTTTTAGCAGCAAACTAAATACCCGTAGCAAACCAATGTAACGCTCAAGGCCTTTCAGGTCAACCATCCGCCCCAATGTAGCAACAACCTTTTCAGTTTTCGGCCCCTTAAACAAAATTCCACCATCAGCTTTTTTTAACAAATCCACAACTTTTTCAAGTTCGGGAATATTAAAAAAATCGGAACCTATTATGTTTTCGTAAAAATGGGTAACAATGCATTCTGGCTCCTTTTCTTTATCAGTTTCCAGCACTTCCCAGCAGTGCGAGATATTTGGTCCCAGCAATACCAAATCGCCGGGTGTGTAACTCGAAATATTGTTCCCGACAATCCTTCTGCCCGAACCTGAAGTAATCAGGTTTAACTCGAAATTTTTATGCGAGTGCATTTTGTCCGAATCCGGATCCATCTTCAATCTGCGGGTAATAAAGGAGTGTTTGTGCGGAACAAAAATTTTCTCGTATACAAATTCCATAATACAGTTTTTTAACCTGACAAACCAAATATACAAGTATTCTTGAATAATCGGGTTAAAATTCAATGTAAAACAAACAATATACAATAAGCAATTTGTGTTCGTACGGCTTTACTTTGTATTAGAAGATTTAATTGAAACTAAATTCAAATAGTCTAGACAAAAGAATCATGCGAAACCGGTATCCCAGAACAATTTGTAAAAAAGAAATAATCTGGTAAGGCTGGTTTCGAATCACAAAATATTAATAACTGTTATATATGAAATTGCCTTTACGAGGAATAATTCCTCCACTCGTAACCCCCCTGTTAAACGAAACAGAACTGGATGAAACAGGACTGAAAAATATTCTCGAATATATTATCTCTGGAAATGTACATGGTGTTTTTCTTCTGGGAACTACAGGTGAAGCCCCTAACCTAAGCTACGAATTGCGAAAAGAGTTTATTGAAAAAGCCTGCTCCTTTGTTAATAAACGTATTCCTGTTTATGTAGGAATTACCGATACTTCGCTGAGTGGGTCACTGGAAATTGCCGAAACAGCAAAAAAAGCAGGTGCCGATGCCTTAGTAATTTCCAGCCCCTACTATGTACCAATGACACAGGCAGAGTTTGTTGTTTACCTCGAAACACTGGTACCTCAACTACCATTACCTTTTATGATGTATAATATGCCATCGTGTACCAAACTACACATGTCGGTTGAAACCGTTAGAAAGTCGCAGGAACTTGGAGCAATTGGGATTAAAGACAGTTCGGGCGACCTGAGTTACCTATATGCACTTATCGAAGAATTTAAAAACACACCCGACTTTGCAATAATAGTTGGCACAGAGCTTTTCATACCGGAAACCATAATCAACGGAGGACACGGCGCTGTTCCCGGAGGTGCCAATCTTTTCCCGCACCTATTTGTCGATTTATATGAAGCATCGTTAATTAATGATCAACAAAAAATTCAGGAGTTGCGTGAAAAGCTAATACAAATTGAAACGATGATTTACGACGTTGGTGATCATAACTCAAAGTATTTCAAAAGCATAAAAGCTGCTTTCTCGGTTATGGGATTGTGCAACGATTATGTAGCGATGCCATTTAAAAAATTCGACTCTGAACAAAAACAAATTATTGCCCAAAATCTGAAAGAAATGGATATATTGGAGACAAAATCTATATAAACAAAAACTACTACATGAAGCTACCTTTAACCGACCTAATCGTTTTCATTATTATAACCGTTGGAAATGTAATTTTTGGAGCTAGTTTTTTTCTAAAAAATAAAACATCCAGCCAATTTACAACAGGAGGAGGCAAACTCCCGGCATGGGTGGTAGGAATGTCAATTTTCGCCACTTTTGTAAGTAGCATCAGTTTTTTAGCACTTCCCGGGAAAGCTTATATGAGCGACTGGAATGCGCTGGTATTTAGTTTTGCAATTCCGGTGGCAGCCATACTTGCAGCGAAATTTTTTGTGCCACTCTACCGAAGTTTAGGTAGCGTTTCCGCCTATAACTACCTTGAAGTTCGATTTGGTGGATGGGCCAGGATTTACGCTTCGTTATGTTATATATTAACACAACTTATGCGAACAGGTGCGATCCTCTTACTACTTGCATTGCCGCTAAACGCACTTTTTGGCTGGAATATTAAAACGATAATCATAGTTACTGGTATTGCCGTTACTGTATATTCAATGATGGGCGGTATTCAGGCCGTAATTTGGACTGATGCCATCCAGGGAATTATCCTGGTTGTGGGTGCACTTATTTGTGCCGGGCTTTTAACCTTTTCCATGCCCGAAGGCCCCTCTCAGATTTTCGAGATTGCAGCAGCAAACCACAAATTCAGTCTCGGAAGTCTCGGAGCAAGTGTCTCTGAATCCACGTTCTGGGTTGTTCTCATCTATGGTTTGTTTATTAACCTGCAAAATTATGGTATCGACCAAAACTTTGTACAACGTTATATGACAACCAGTTCTGAGAAAAAAGCGAAGTCGTCGGCTCTATTCGGTGCGCTGCTTTATGTTCCGGTTTCGGTCATATTTTTCTATATCGGAACGGCTCTGTTTTCGTATTACACCGCACGCCCGGATTTGCTGCCTGCAAATATTGACGGAGACAAGGTATTTCCTCATTTTATTGTAAACGGGCTACCAACCGGGTTAACGGGGCTACTTATTGCCTCCATTTTTGCTGCTGGTATGAGCACCGTTTCAACCAGTATTAACAGTACTGCAACCATTGTTTTATCCGATTACTATCAAAAATATTTCGAAAAAAATACCAACGAAAAATCAGAAATGAAGGTGTTGTATATAGCATCAGTAATCTTCGGAGTATTGGGTATACTTATTTCACTATCGTTGGTTGGCGTAGAAAGCGTGCTTGATGCATGGTGGTCGCTGGCATCGATCTTTAGCGGAGGAATGCTAGGCCTGTTCTTACTGGCATTTCTTTCAAAGAAAGTGCGGAACATCGACGCTGCAATTGGAGTTATAATTGGCGTGCTGGTGATTGTTTGGATGAGTTTATCGCCACTCTATTTTACCGAAGGGAAACTGTTGGCATTTAAAAGTCCGTTCCACAGCAATCTAACTATTGTTATCGGAACATTAGCCATTTTTCTGATTGGCTTTCTCTCACTCAAACTTCTGAAAAAGAAAACATCTAACAAATAATAAACGAATGAAAAATCTGGTATTCATATTTTCACTATTTATCGCAGTTTCTGTTGCAGCTCAAAAGCCCTATAAAGGAAATCAAGCCATTGTAAAGTCAGAATTTATATACACAAAAGACGAAGTTCCGTTTCCAAGCTGCCATGCTTCAACAATAGAAGAGACGAAAGACGGATTGATTGCAGCCTGGTTTGGTGGCACTCACGAAAAACACCCCGATGTAGGAATTTGGGTAAGCCGGTTCGAAAACAATAATTGGACCACTCCGGTTGAAGTAGCAAATGGCGTTCAGCACAAAACTTTGCGCTACCCCACCTGGAATCCGGTGCTTTTTAATTATGGCGATGAAATTATTTTGTTTTACAAAGATGGCCCTAATCCTCGCGAATGGTGGGGAGAATATGTTACATCGAAAGACGGTGGTAAAAGCTGGTCGCAAAGCATCCGGTTACCGGAAGAGATTGCAGGCCCGATAAAAAACAAACCAGTTCTGTTGAAAAATGGGGATTTGCTTTGCCCGTCGAGTACCGAAGACAATGGCTGGCAAATTCATATGGAATTTACGCCCGACAGAGGAAAAACCTGGGAACGAACAGAGGCTTTAAATGATGGAACGAAATATCGGGTAATCCAACCAACAATTTTGGTGCACCCCGGAGGAAAGCTGCAAGCGTTGTGCAGAAGTGGCAACAAAGAAGTTATTACAACATGGTCGGAAGACAACGGAAGAACCTGGACAGAATTGGAACCAATTGATTTAACCATCCCGAACTCTGGAATTGATGCCGTTACATTAAAAGATGGAAGATTTGTTCTGATCTACAATCATATTAAACCCGGCAAATCGTGGGGCGATCGCAATATTTTGAACCTTGCTGTTTCTAAGGACGGAATTCACTGGGATGCAGGAGTTTTATTGGAGAATGATCCTGACACCGAAGGAGAATATTCTTATCCTGCTGTTATACAAACAAATGATGATATGATTCATATTACTTATACCTGGAATCGGGAGTTGATAAAACATGTGGTTGTTGACCCTGCAAAGCTTGAAACCCGACCAATGAATAACGACGACTGGCCTTCGGAATAAACAATCGAAACGTCTAACCCGAGCGATATGAATACAAAAGTGAAATATATCATCCTGATTTCCTATCTCATAACCTCATACAGTTGCATAACTCAGGATGAAAATTCGGCAAAGCTCTTTCGTATTGAATACAACCAGCAAGGAATGAATTCTGACCTTGGAGTAGGATTGTGGGCCTGGCCTTTTCCGGTAGATTACGACAAAGATGGAGACCTTGATCTCTTGGTGAATTGCCCGGATAAACCATTTAATGGCTTATGGTTATTTGAAAATACTACGGGAGGAAAAAATCCAACACTGAAAGCTCCGGTAAAACTTGCAACAAGTCAGAAAAACCTTCAAATAACAGAAGTAAACGGCGAATATATTGTAATGACGCCAGGAGTTATTTACCCCAATTTCTTCGACACTTTTTTTGAAGAACCGGATACACTTTTTACCGAAGACTTTTACAAGCCACTAATAAAAAAAGCACGTTTCAACCTTTGGCGACAAGTGGATTACGATGGAGACGGAGATCTGGATATTATTATCACGGTTGACGACTGGAGCGAATACGGCTGGGACAATGCATACAACGAAAAAGGAGAATGGACAAACGGTCCACTACACGCGCGTATTTATCTCGTAGAACAAACATCTTCCGGTGTTTTCGCCGAACCCGAGGCCTTAAAAGCCAACGGAAAGGAAATCGACAATTTTGGAATCTCGGGCACTGTTTTCGAAGATTTTGATAACGATGGAGACCTCGATATTATCATTAGCGAATTTGTCGATCGTCTGACTTGGATTGAAAACAAAGGCACCAGGCAGCACCCTGAATATTCTGAAGGTAAATTCATAAAAATAAATGACGAAGTTCTTCATCTTGATCTTGAAATGGTTGTTCCCTCGTCAGCTGATTGGGATAACGATGGACTGGTTGATTTGATCGTTGGAATTGAAGATGGACGTGTAGTTTTCATGAAGAACACCGGCAAAAAGAATGCTGATGGGATTCTATTCAAAGCACCGGAATACCTGCAACAAAAAGCACAATACCTGAAATTTGGCGCGCTGGTTACGCCCTATTCTGTTGATTGGGATGATGACGGCGACGAAGATCTGATTTGCGGAAATACCGCGGGTTACATCGGTTTTATTGAAAACCTGGAAAACGGGGGAACGCCAAAATGGGCAAAACCGGTTTACCTGCAAGCCGATGGAAAAACGATTTTAATTCAGGCAGGAAAAAACGGATCTATTCAAGGGCCGGCAGAACGAAAATGGGGCTATACCACCCTTTCGGTGGTTGACTGGAATGGCGATGGATTAAAAGATATCGTTTGTAATTCTATTTGGGGTAAAATTGAATGGTTTGAAAATATTGGCGAAAAAGGTAAGCCCAAACTGGCGGCCTCAAAACCGATTGAGGTTGAATGGAAAGGAAATAATCCCAAACCGTCGTGGAATTGGTGGAATCCGAAAGGAAAAGATCTTGTTACACAATGGCGGACAACACCGCTTGGTTACGACTGGAACAACGATGGACTAATGGATTTGATAATGCTCGACCACGAAGGTTACCTGGCTTTTTGGGAAAGATATACTGAAAATGGCATCCTGAAATTAAAACCGGGGAAACGCATTTTTTCAGGAGAAAGCCAAAGCGGATTTAACAATAAATTTGAGAACGACAACGAAGGTCTCTTGCGACTCAACACACGAGAAGCCGGCGGTTCCGGACGAAGAAAATTCTGCATTGTTGACTGGGACCGCGACGGCAGACCTGATATTTTGGTAAATTCTGAAAACATCAATTTTCTCCGTAATAAAGGAGAAAAAAACGGTCTTACCATTTTTGAAGATATGGGGCCAATGAGCGACGAACGATTAGCCGGACACTCAACATCACCAACTATTGTAGATTGGGACAACAACGGTGTTCCCGACTTATTAATCGGTGCCGAAGATGGCCATTTCTATCTGCTAAAAAATAACAACTAAACAGCATGACACTGAATCCGATCTTTAAAAAGAGAACTGTAAAAAGCTTATTCTCAATTGTTATCTGTCTTGCATTGTTTGCATGCCAGCAAAAAAAAGGGTTTGAGGATCAGTCACAAAACAACACAAATGGGCAGGCTGTTTATGTTGACGAACCGTATGATCAGGAATATGCGATCAAGTACTATATAAATGAAAATACACCGGCAACTATGCTCTCAAGCGTTTCTGCCGATCGGAACTACCATATTCACGTTCTTTCTGGTAACAGCATTCTGGTTCCAACAAATGGAAGCCTCATGTATCCGGGCAGCCTGGTTACAAACAAAGCATACGCCCAAATGCTTTCCAAAAAGATCAAAGCTATTTCGACCTATCAAGATCACACCATTTACTTAGACGAAAAACAAATATTCAGTAATGCCTGGGCAGGTGGTCTCCAAATCGATCATCAAATGCCAGAAGCATCTTCGTTTGCAGCCGGAAACGATTTTGATTTCCTGGTTTCGGATGGAAACACCTTACGTTATCTGGATAAAAACAGCACCATTCTTTGGGAGGAAACATTTCCCGGAATTATTGAAATAAAGTTTCAAAAAAGCAAAAACCGGTTTATACTGGTTACGCCAAACGAGATATTAGAATTTATTCCCGGAAGATCCATCAAATCACTGTTTAAAGAGATAGATATAACCTGCGCAGAACCGATTGCTAACTCCGAAAAGATTGCGATAGGTACAAAAAACGGATATTTTATTTATCCTGAAGATGAAAGAATTACAACAGTTCCCTCCCCCGAAATAAACTGTATTACTGAGATTGACAGCACACTGTGGTTTGGTTCGAATAAAGGTGCATTTAAGCTGAACAAAGATGGTAAATACAGCTACTACTCTGGCGAACGCTGGATTCCGGGCAATGTGGTAAGCGATATTCAAAAAGGACCGAAAAAGAGCATCCTTGTTATTACTGACAAAGGCTTGGGGCAGATCTTTTCTAAAGCTATGACACTGGAAGAGAAAGCCCGCTTTTACGAAAAGCAGGTGCGTGAAAAGAATATCCGCTACGGGTTTAATTGCAGCCAAAGTAAACTCAATCCCGACTACTCTTCTGTTACCATGTATGTTCAGCCAAGCGATAATCTCTGGACAGGAATGTACCTTGCCAGTCAGCTGTTTCGCTACAAGGTTACCGGAGAAGCTGAAGCCAGACAAAATGCACTAGAGGCGTTTGAAGCAATGGAACGCCTGCACACGGTTACGGGAATAAAAGGACTATTCGCGCGTAGTTATGAACGCGATTATAAAATAGAGAATACAAAAATTGAGGGTTGGGAAAAACGTGAATTAAATTCCGGGAGTCCGGCAACTATGTGGCTTCGGGCCGACGATCATTCGAACTGGACCTGGCGATCAACAGCCAGCAGCGACCAAGCAATCGGACAAATATTTGCCCTAACAACGGTTTTAGAGTTATCTGAAGATTCGCTTTGGAAGCAGCGCGCACTTACAATGCTTGACAACCTTATGGGATACATTGTAGAAAACGACATGTATATTATTGACGTAGACGGAGAGCCTACGTTGTGGGGAAAATGGAATCCGGATTACGTAAATGATTTCCCAACAAATGTTGGTGATCGAAAGCTCTACAGTTCAAACATAATCGCCTTTTTACAAACTGCATATAAATTTACCGGAAAAGAAAAGTACAAAGAAGCTGCCTACGAATTAATGAACAAGCACGGCTACCTCGAAAACCTTCTCCGCCCGTTTTCTGAAATTGGTCCATCTAAAGACGATGAACTGAGTGCTATTTTATCGCACGAATGGAACCATTCCGATGATGAAATGTACTTTCTTGCATATTGGGGGCTTTATCCTTACGCATTTACCCCCGAATTAAAAGAGCAGTTTAATGTGGCAATAAAAGATCATTGGCAGGTTGAACGCCCCGAGAAAAATGCGCTGTGGAACTTTACTTATGCAATGACGGGGGCTAAAGATTTTGATCTGCAAGAATCGATTGAATTTTTACAACAATACCCCATGGATCTGCGAAACTGGAAAGTAGAAAATTCGCAAAGACAGGATATCGAATTAGTTCCTGAAAATTTCAGAGGACAAACTACCGCAGAATTACTGCCGTTGGGTGAGCTTCCTCTGTACCGCCACAACGGACAAATATTTACTTTAGATCGCGACGGAGACGGGCAAACACTAATCAGTGCCGGAGATGTTTGGCTACTGCCATATTGGATGGGGCGATATCTAGGGCTTATCAGTGCTCCAAATGACAATTAAATTAGAAATAACAACTAAAACAGATAGTTATGAAAACATTCAGAAAAGAAAATCGGACAACTTTTGTTATGTGCCTTTTCTTCTTGATGCTAATTCGCGGCGGTACAATATTGGCGCAGGAAAAAGTAAGCAATGCTGAAAAACTTGGCTTTCAGAAAGGGAAAAAAATACTGTTGCTACATTGCGATGACGCAGGAATGTGTGAGGAAGCAAATATCGCTGTTCAGTCGTATGTACTAAAAGGCGATATTAATTCGGCAGCTGTAATGATGCCCTGCCCTTATGCTGATGAGATGGTGGAATGGACAAAAAAACATCCGCAAGCTGATATTGGCGTTCACCTCACTTTAACTTCGGAATGGAAAAATTACCGCTGGCCTCCACTTACCGATGCCAAAAAAGTTCCGGGCCTGATTGATCCCGAAGGAAAATTCTGGCACGAAGTACCGGATGTTGTTATGCATGCCTCGGCAGAGGAAGTTGAAATAGAAATCCATGCACAAATTGATAAAATGATTGCTATGGGTCACGATCCATCACACATCGATACACATATGGGAACGCTGTATGGCTCGGTTGACTATGTTAAGGTTTTTCTGAAAACTGCAGAAGAATATGGTATTCCGGCCAATGCAATCGATCTTTCAAATCCGGAAGTTGTTGCTCATTACCGGCAAGCCGGATACCCCATTACCGACGATGTAATAAAACTTTTGGAAGGCTACAAGCTACCAAAGCTGGATAATTTTACAGCTGTACCTAACGGGAAAACATATGAGGAAAAACGGGAAAACTTTTTTAATCTGGTTAAATCTCTGAAGCCGGGACTCACTGAAATAATATTCCACCCGTCGATTGTTACCGATAACCTGAAATCGATAACAGGATCGTGGCAGCAACGCGGATGGGAAGCCGAGATGTTCTCCGACCCTGTAGTAAAACAGTTCTTTGCCGATAACGATATTGAACTTACAAACTGGACAGAGATCATGAAAATGTTTAACGAGAAAAAAAAGTAACAGATCAACATGACTAGAAAACAAATTCTTTTATTCCTTTCTCTTTTGTTTGCATCACTTGCCGGGTTTTCACAGGAAAAGTATGCAATTGGGATGTTTCATTTTAACCTGCAATATGTAGCAGGCGATTACAAAATAGAAAATCGTATTATTCGAGAATCGCTTTATCCGGCACTTCAGTTTTTTGAAAAGAACAAGAAGTACAAAGCCGATTTCGAGATACAGGGTTATGGTATTGAAGTGCTGGCAGAAGAACATCCTAACGTTTTTAAGCTCTTCAAAAAATTGGTGAATCGCGGCCAAATTGAACTGGTTATCGCTCATTACTCCGACCAGTTGTTTATTGGCTATCCAGCTCTCGATTTGCAAAAATCAATTGAAATATCAGACAAAATTCTAGGTAAATATGGGTTGAAACGCTCGCGGGTTTTCTTCGGACAGGAAATACAATGGACACCTGCCTACCCCAGCGTTCTTAAAGGGAAATACGACTTGGTAGTAACGAGTTCCGATCCTCACGGCTGGTACCGCGATAAAATTGATCCGCTGGTAAACATCACGTATGGCGACGACCAGATTTTAGGATTGATTGACAGTAAAAAAGAACTAAACGGGCTGAGCTGGACTTATTCGTTTTTAGATGATGGCGAGGTGTTCAATTCGCTGGACTACCGAAGTAACTTTTACCGTGTACCGGAGCAGGAAAAGAAAAACATTGAGCGCTTCCGTAAGCTGGAAAAAGAAGGCTACAAGTTTGTAACCATGAGCGAGTTGGCCGAAAAAATTAAAAATCTGAAAGGCTATGAGATCCCGGATTATCCATTTGTTCCTGAAGGAACCTGGAACATGTCGGTTTGCGGCCCTTATATGTGGATGGGACGTCAACGCAGCGGCGTTGAAACCGACGGAATAACGAGAGCATTATCATACGATCTTCGTGGAAAATTATTGATGTACGAACGTTTAGTAGAATATGCAGAGAAGCAGGGTAATAATGTAAGTCAGTTGGATTCCTTAATTGAAAGATCGTGGCGCCATCTATTACTTTCTGAAGTGTCGGATGCCAGCGGATGGACTCCCTGGCTTGTTGAAGTGCAATACACAGCTAACGAAGTAGCCAATGCAAAAAAGGAACTCAAAAAAGTGGAAAAACGCCTGCTGAAAATTCTGCCTTTCGGAGATAAAACATGGAAAGTGGATACCAAAAGCGGAAGTGTAGAAGCTGGTTCTTCTGAGAAAGTGCAGGAAGCCAAAGAAAGCTTTTTCCCGATTCCTGTCTATGTGCGGGCTGCAGTTACAACAACCAGTGTAAAGCAAATCAACGAAAATTTATACCGAATAGACATTAATTGCCAACGTCCGGCAGATGGCGTCGTTGAGATTGTTTTCGATACTCCTTCTCAAGGGCTATACTATTCAGCCGGAGCAGGCGAACACATTTCGGTAGAAGTTCCAAACAACCTGAAAAACGATCCGGCAATGGCACTTTCAAACGGCTTTATCTACCTAAACAATGGCTATAGTTTGGTAAAAGATTGTACAGTTGAGCACCTTGCTGCAACATGGAAAGTAAGCGAACAGAAGCTGGTATTCCGGCAAGAATTGGCCGAAACCAACCCGGAAATGAACATGCGTTTTTACCTTGTAAAAGGAGACAAAACCGAAGGACTAAACTTTGCAAACGCATTAAACACATGGCCTTCATACGCGGTGAAGATTGAAAACAATAAACTGCAATACAAACAGATCATACCTTAAACGATTTATTAATACCTGTTTAAATAGAAATTAAAATGAAACGAGTCTTTTCTTTTTCACTGGCAATATCCATTTTCTTCCTGATTTCCTGCCAGCCGCAACAACAGCCAATTGACAAAATACTGGAGAAATTCCACGATGCAAATTCATCGTATGTTATGGTGGCAGCACACCGTGCAGGGCACAATGGATATGTTGAAAACTCCATTCCGGCAATTCAGCATGCCATTGATATTGGAGTGGATATTATTGAACTTGATGTTAAAGTTACCACCGACAGTGTTGTGGTTTTAAACCACGACCGGACAATCGATCGGACAACTACCGGAACAGGTGATCCTGAAAGTTATTCCTGGGACGAACTGAAACAGTTCAAACTAAAAATGCCCGACGGAACGGTAACAGACGAACGGTTGGCGACTTTTGAGGAAGCTCTGAAAATGGCGAAAGGAAAAGCGATGATTGACATTGACATTAAAACAGGAAATCTGAAATCCGTGGTGGATGCCATAAAACGAACGGGCACCGAAAAGCAGGTTTTCTTTTTTGATAACGACTACGATGCACTGAAAGAAGCATTAGATATGTTACCAGAGGCTATAATTATGCCCCGCGCGCATTCTTACGAGATGGCAGATTCGGCACTAACTGAGTTTTCTCCGGCAGTTGTACACATCGATGATTCGTTTTATACCGAAGAACTCTGCTACTTACTTCGTGAAAATAATGCCAGAATATGGATCAACGCACTGGGCGATCAGGACCGACTGATCAAAGCAGAGAAACAGGATGAGGCACTTGATAATCTTTTAAAATATGGTGCAAACATTATTCAAACGGATTTACCGGAAACCTTAATTCCATTGTTGGAAGAAGAAGGGTTAAGAAACTAAATTCAAGATTAATCACCAATAAAAAAAGCGGAGCAGGAGAATACCTGTTCCGCTTTTTTTATTGTAGTGTAAATGATTGATAATGGGCGATATCAAACTTTACTTATTTTATTTTGCCTGCATCAACTACCAAATATTTTATCGACTTTTCGTTCTCGCCGGTTCGCGAAGAGTAAGTAATGTGCAACATGCCATCCGGTGTTTGAATAAGGGAAGGATAAGAATAACTTCCTCCATCATCTTTATTGCCATTTTCAAGATATTCTTTCCATTTCCAGGTCTCGCCCTCATCATCAGATAACATTAGTACCACCCGGTAACGACCATCCATAATATCATTGCCAACAAAAGCCCAGCGGCCATCTTTTAAGACCAATAGCTCAACGCTTGCTGTATTCGGGATATCGGTTTTAACTGTATAATCCCAGCTATCGCCATTGTCGTGAGAAATACTCTTGTGTACTCGTGGCGGGGCATCTCCGCTATCACGCATGTATGCTACAATATCACTGTTTTTCCGAAGTGCCAGCGCAGGTTGTATCGGCCCGCGCCCAACAATGGGTTTCGAAGGCCTCCAGCTATCGCCGTTATCATCAGAAATGGCACACAAAGAAAAGTTGTAACCATCAGAATACAAAGGCAAAATAATACGGCCACTTTCCAGAATTAGCGGTTTTATACGCGTCATCCAACCGATACTCCTAAGCACTGAATTTTTAGTCGCCTCAATAATCATATCATCGTATTTAGGCGCATATTCAGCCCATCCATGATGCAACTCAGGCATCGCTTCAAATTGCTTTTCTACTTCTTCTACAAAATCTTTTCCCGGCTTAAGTAAAATATTGTCCTGCCACTGCCATTTGGGGGCACCAGCACTGTTGTAATCGGTTGTTGTACGTGTGCGTATAATTGAACCTTCCCAGCGGTTTCCCTGCACGGCAATCCATACCAGAAAAAGCTTGTTTTGTTTGTTCAGGAACAGTACGGGATTGCAATCGGGTAATCCTGGCGTATCCGCCATTACAAAAGGTTTCTCCCATTTTGATTGCCCGTTTACTAGCCGCGCCCCCATAATCCGAACATCATCGGCATTTCGTTCGCCACTCCCCTGAAACCAGCAAGCCAACAGATCGCCATTGGGCAGTGCAACAATACTGCTTCCATGGCTGTGTTCATTTTGAGGCGCAAAAATTAGTTCTTCGCGTACAATTGATTTGTAACTGTTTTTTTTCTGCGCCTGCACGCCAACAGTCAGTAATACCAATATTACAACAATTAGTTTAAGCATAATTTAGTTATTTGATTCAGAAATAAACGAAGCGGGATAATTGCATTCCAACTCCTTTTTACCATTCATATCGCGTATCCAGGTATCGAAACTTCGTTGGCCTTCTTTCAATACAATTACCCTACCTCCGGCCAGCGGATCGTCTTCTCCTTTCATCTTTTTCGACACACGTCCGTAAGCCAACGCAATGTTATAATGAACGCCAATATAATCGTTAATATGATCGTGCCCAACAAAAGTCCCCATCACATCACCACATTCCAACATAGCAGCAAACATACCGGTATTGATTTCGGGGCTGCACTCATCTTCGTTTTTAACACCAACCGGTTGTACTGTTTCATTGCTCCATGCATTGATATATTCGGGCAACGGAATATGAAAAAATGCCAGAGCCGGATAAGGTTTATCTCCATTGGAAGCAGTAAACTGAGCACTTTTTTCACGATACCAGCCCACCTGTTTATAGGTAAACCATCCCCAACCACCAACCAGTGGCTTTAGCGTACTGTAGGCATTCGAATCCATAAAATAGAGCAAAGCTTCCGTATCGTCAGTTTTTCCACTCAAAGTCATCACAAAATTTGAATTTCCATCCGTTTCTTCACTGTCGTTATTCACACATAATTTACGCTGCTGAATAAAATCAGCCAATTCTTCCCGTGATATTTTAGTGTGCTCCGCGTCATGATTACCAAAAACAACTGCCCACGGCACATTTGCTTCAGTAAACAGCTTTTCAAAAATCAGGTAACCTTCCTGAGGCTCACTTCCGGTAATGATATCGCCGGTTAAAACTACCAAGTCTGGCTTTTCAATTCCTACAATCTTTTTCACCCGATCAAAAACATCGAGGTTCGATTCTTTATCGAGGTTTATATGCGTATCGGTAATTTGAACGATTTTAAATTCGCCGGACTCGTTAAACTTCATTGATGATTTATCTTGTGCTTTTACTGATATTGATAGCAACAGATAAGTGATAACAAAAAAACATAGTACTCTCATTTTTTTATTTATTAAGTGTTAGTGAATCAATAATCTTGCCTTCGGCATTAACTGAAATATACTTTAGTTGATTGCCTTCAAATTTCATATACTGGTAAAACTGCCCGTCGGGAAGCTGAACTTCGGCATAAGGCTCATCGACAATGTCTCTGGTACGTGCCGGTATTCCAATGGAGATAATGTAGGCTGTTCCGTTTTTATAAGAATCCACCATTTTTCCTCTACGCATTGGCTTCGAACGCATGTAATAGTGAATATGCCCACTAAAAACCATGTCAACATGATACTTATCAAACAATGGAACCCACAATTTCTGAATATTTAAATACGGCTCTTCCCAATTGTAAGGCGGAAAATGAAACATGGCAAATTTCCAGGTGGCATTCGAATTCTTCAACTGTTCCTCAATCCATTTGGTTTGATATTCATCTTTTGATGTGGCATCAATCATCAAAAACAAAGCATTTTTGTAAGTGAACGAATACGTATGTTCAGGAATAAGCTTATCCGGCCCATTTTCGGGGTAGCTGAACAATTTTTCGTACATCAGTGCGCCAAGTCCGCTACGGTTATCGTGGTTCCCAATTACATTCATAAAAGGCTTTTGTGAGATAATTTTTGCAGAATAACCGAAAACTTCATCCCATTGGTCGCGGTGCAGTCCGTCGCTCACTAAATCGCCTGCTACCGATACAAAATTAACATCCGGATGTTTTTCAAACGCGGTATTCGCAAGCTTTCCCCATTCGGGTGAATAATGAATATCGCCAAACCATAGCCACGAGAAATTATCGTCATTCGAAGCTGTTGTAAATACCTGATCCTGCGGCCAACCTTCTTGCGAAGCAATGCGATATTCGTACGAAGCACCAGGCTTCAAGTTCTGAAGCTTTGCTGTAAAACGATTGATAAAGCGATCATTTCGTAGCAAAAGATCTTCCATCTCGTATTTTTCTGCCGACGCGCTCTCTATCTTCTCGCTGCCCTTTTCGCGATACTCTACAACACCTTTTTCTACAGTCGTATTTGTTCGCCATTGCACATCTATGCTTGTTGCCGGATCTCCGCTCCATGTCAGCATCACCTGATCCGGTTTTTCAGACGAAGGAAACTTGCTTGTGCGAAAAGCTCCAACCAGATGCGATTCCGTTCCCCGGCCACGAACCGTTGTCAGAAGCTTTTGCCCTTTTAACGATTCCGGAACATTTTCGAGCACCAACTCATCCCAGTCGTGATAGGTAAAAGCTCCGTTATCCATCACCCCTACAAACTGATTTTTGGGATAAAAGTTACTGAGCTCCAGATTATCGTCTTTGCTCTTTGCACCGACGCAAACAAAATAATGCAGACCGAAGTTTGCCAATCCGTTGATCCCTAAACCAACCGTTCCGGGGGCAAATTCTTTCTGCCAAACTTCGTACGGGCTTATTTCGTTTTTCAGGGTCATATTGGTTTTTACGAAACCATCTGTCTCCAGCCAGAAAGGAACAATTTCTTGTTTTTGACTTCGAATTACCGAGACTACAACCGGTACATTCACATTAAACGTCCAGTGACGGGTAGCTAATGCCTCACGTTCGTCTGCGGTAAAAAGACTAAAAGCCTCATCGTAAGTAAGGGCGTCGAGCTCTTCCGGTGATTTATTTGCATACAACCAGGTTACTTTGTCGCTAATTACCTCTTTTGCTGTTGGAGTGTTTTGTTTCTTTTCTGCACAGGAGATTATACTTAATCCCCAAATGATTAAAACAACATTGCGCATCATTTTCTGCATCTATCTTATATTTAAACTGTTTAAGAAAATCATTTTCCTTTCTCAAAGAAACGATGTTACTAATAAAATTGCTTCGGGTATTTTATTCAAAACCTATCATTTATTAACTCTGATATTTATTGATGGGGCTATTACACTCAATATTCAGACAATATATTTGCAAATCAGCAAGAATAAACCGTTACTATTTCATTAAAATATTGTCAACTTCCGGTAGTTTTGGGAAAGCATTGTGAGGCTCACTCTGATACCAATAAGCAACAGAAGAAAGATCATCTTCAAGTTGTTTATACCGGCCTTCACTTTTCCAGCCAAGGCTTTGAATAGTAACTTTGATATCTTGCTTAAACCGAACAGGATCCATAATATGCCAGCGGTACTGACCAATCATGCTACGGTACTCCGGGTATTTCTCAAGATCTCTGAAATAATGAAACCCGGTGTAAGAGCCACTAAACGAAGTATAATTTTCATAACCGTCTTCTCCCCTGGATTCTTCGTAACCGTAGGATCCACAGAAATAATCTTCCTCTCCGGTGCCACATATTGTTGGAAATTCGCTGTCACCATCGATAAAAAACTTTACTTCTCCTTCGCCAAACCAACCAGAGCTAAACGCACCACGCGCCAAATAAAGGCCTACATAATGTCCGGCGCCTTTTACCTTATCCAAAATGGTATAAACATCGCCTTCAGGAAGCGGATTTACCCTCCGAAACTGTGCATGAAAATAAGCAGCATCATCCGGCACGTCTGTCAGCGCATAATCAATTTGGTAATACAGTCGCAGCCCTTTCTGATCGATATTCTCCATGGTAATTTTACATTTCTTACGAAACGGCATTTGCCAGTATGAATTGAAACCACTATGAGGATTCACACATATTGCATTTGAATTTATTTGCGGCTCGTATCCACTTCCCCACCCGGAAGCAAAAAAATAACCCACCGGCACTTCTACCGAAGGAGTTTGTTCGTCGTCCCAATAGATGCGAATTACATTACCACGATAATCACCTGCAGGCGTCATCCAAATGTGCTGAATAACTCCTTCTCCTTCTATTTCACCAAGAACAAAAGTCTCGCCCGGAGCAATGTCGATGTAAGGATTTACTTTCCAGCCCTGTCCTAGCTCTCGGGCAGCTCTGGCAGCACTTCCTTCTTCAAGAGTAGCCATGCCTCCTTTACCTTTTTCGCCGGTAAAGTTTTCCGGGCTTATCGATCGGGATTCTGCATTCGATAATCGATACAGGTTTCCCATATTCATATCCATTCCGTTAAAATCTTTGGCTTTTTGAGCAGAAACTGCCAGCGCCAAAATCACAAGTAAAAGGCTCAGTTGAATTTTCATTTGTATTGGTTTTTATAGTTAATTTAAAATTTTACATTATCCCAATTGGTATTTTCTACTTGCTCGAATACCGACTGTTCACCAGCCTTGATAATCTGAATATTTTTAAAGCTTATATTTCTGATAGGCTTTTCAGGAAGTCCGATCATACTAAAAGCCTTCCCGGTTGCTACCTTGCATTCGAGGTTTTCAATACGAATATTCTCGAATAAAGTAGGACTATTTCCTCCATTGTAACTATGATACTGGTTGGTAAAACTGATACATGTTTGCACCGTATCTATTGAAATTCCATTTATTACGATGTTTTTTATGTATCCGCCGCGGTCTTTATTCGATTTAAATTGCACCCCATATTGGCGGATTTTCTTGAAGTGAATATTCTCGACGTAAACATTTTCCACACCGCCGGAAATCTCACTGCCAAAAGAAATTCCGTGAAGGCAGTTTTCCGAGATGCAATTCCGGATAATAATATTACGGCTTGGTTTGTTAACCCTCCAACCATCCTGATCACGGCCTGATTTGATGGCTACAAAATCGTCGCCCGTGTTGAAATAGCAATTCTCAATCAGTACATTGGTATCCGAATCCAGATCAACACCATCGTTGTTGATAAACCGGCTATCAATGTGCAAACCACGAATGGTTACATTGTTGCAGTAAGTAGGCTGAATTAACCAGAACGCACAGTTAACCACCTTGAAATCTTCGAGTAAAATATTGTTACAGTTGATGAAATGAATTAGCTGAGGACGCAAAAAATGTCCTTCTCCAAAAATGCGTTGATCAACAGGCAATTCATTTCGCCCCATCTCGCGAAGTTTATTCTGATCAGCTTTTTGCTTTCCTCTCCACTCCCGAAAACTATTTTCAGCCGATCCGTTTCCATCAATAATTCCTTTTCCGGTGATGGCAATATTTTCCACGTCACGGGCATAAATAAATGGCGAATAATTATATACTTCTGTTCCTTCCCAACGCACCAAAACCACTGGCAGGTAATCGTCCGGATTTTGACTAAAAACCAAACGCACACCTTCGCCTAAATGCAAATTCACCCCACTTTTCAGAATAATGGAGCCATTGCAAAAATACTCGCCGGCTTTTAACTCTACTTTCCCTCCACCAGCTTCTGAGCAAGCAGTTATTTTTTTATTGATCAGTTTTTCTGCTGACTCTTTCTGATCAGGAGAAACAGAAATGGTGAAATCAGCAAATTCAGGAGCCTTAATTTGTTTTAAAATTGAAGAAGTATCTACTGAAACCGCATCAGGAACCTGTGCCGCCGTTGTTAAAGCAAGTGAACAAAGCAAAACAAACAGTTGAAAAAATGGGAAACGTCTCATTAAAATTTAGTTGACTACCTGTAAAGTTATAAAATAAAAGGCGTAGTAAATGAAGCTGCATCTACTAACGCCTTTAATAATCATTGATATCGTTTAATTCTATATATCCTAAATTCTTATTTAAAAATCAAACCCCAGAACTAAAGCAGCACCGCTGTTTGAGAAATTGAATTGAAACGATTTTTCAATTGACTGGGATTCATCACTACTATCGTAGTAACTAATCCCAGGGTTAATCTCTGCACCTAAACGAATTGTTTCATTAAAATGATACGCAAGCCCCAAAATACCTAATAATGAAACAGAATAATATTCTTTGTTTCTAAAAGTTCCCCTTAATTCTGGCCCGTAATAAAAAGATAAATTTTCATTTATCTGTTTTTGAAACTCAATACCAAATCCTAAGCCAGCATTCAAGTGATTATGAAAGTCCTCCACTTCATTGTATTTATATGAGTTTGTATTTAATGAAAACGCACTTATTCGATAACGGTATTTTTCATTCCCAAACTTATATCTCAATAAGAATTGATCAAAATTACCCGTTGAAACTTCAAATGCCTTTTTCTTCTCTTGTGCCAATAAAGAATATGACGATAAGGAAAAAGTAAAAAAGACAAAACACAGTACAATCTGTTTACAAACATTACTCATAATCAAAAATTTAAGGATTAAAATTAGTTTTTATATAAATAAATCTTTCAATTTGCAGGTTCACTAATAACGCCCAGATAGCGGCCGATCCAATAAGGCAAAAGCCAAATATCGCCAGCACTGTTCTCCGAACGTCCTTCACTTCCGCCATCCAAATCAAAACGATTGGCATTGTGGCGGGCAATTCTGAGCTCGTCAGGAGGAAGCACTTCGGCAGTACTTTGTTCCCTAAAATTCTCAGGAATAAGCTGAATATCTTTACGGTGACTGTTTTTTACTGTCCAGTTTATCAAATCGAGCGGATACTCGCGCAAGTACCAGGCCGCCTCTTCAAAATCGTAATTATCGTTTCCAACCAAGGCCGTCATTATATTCCACAGGCCTTCTTTCTCAGGGCGTTCAGCTTCCCAATGATCGATAATTGCTTCCTTATATTTTGCTTTCAGCTCGTTGTTAAATGCATAACGATACAAGCCCCAATACCCACAATAATACATTTCGTCGTCGGAGTGATTCCATGATTCCGATAACATCCTACTCCAATCATCAGCACTTTCAGGTGCACGGGTAATCGAGTTCATTGGGCGCATCAGGTTTTCCAGGTAACCATGATTATCCATTAAATCGAAAGCAGCATTTTTATACTTTTCTTTTTTGGTGAAATGGTAAGCAGTTTGCAACATCGCAATATAGTTTGATGAGTTGATCTTTCGGTCACCAACCATTTTCGGGCGTGCGTTTACATACTCAGGATTCCATTTTCCCCACAATGTTGGTTCTCCATTCCAATCCACCAAATAATGGTTGTGTTTCAATGCGTGCGACATCAATGTATCGATAAGCATAATTGCCTGCTCTTTTAATTCAGGGACATCAATCAATTCGGCAATAGCACCAAAAGCAAAGATATGCCCAATTGCTTCATCACTACTGGTTGTCGATTTCCAGTCCCATTCCGGATCTTCTGCCCTTCTCCATGGTTTATCGTGGTATTTATAACCACGGCGCTCGAAAGAACGTGACGGAAATCCCGGAACCGGATTGATCGTATACAAGCGTTCCATAGCATCCATTGATTCGCGAACGTTTTGCAAAGCATCCTCATCTTTGGTAACCACGTAGCGGAATACCTCACCGGCAAGATACATCGTTGTCCAAAGTCCGTCGTTATCCGATGTTGACATACTTCCCGTTGTTACATCGCCATCAGTCATATTGGTAACTGTTGCATTAAAACCATTTCTGATGTGACGGGCACGCACCTGTTTTTCATAAAACATCGCTTTATCATATAAAGTCATTTCTTCGCGGCAGATTTTTGCCAGTCCAAGGTCGGTCAATATCAAAACCGAGCTTTCAGGCCCTGCAGCAATGTCAATAACTTTATCTGAAGGCAACCAGCGTTTCGACGCATAATAATTGAATTTGCCGTTGTCGTTTAACATAAAAGCTCCCCAAGAGGAACCAAACCAGAGTTTGCCATCGATGTTTTCAACTGCAGTAATCTCTGTCCACGGAAGATTCCGTATTACAGCTCCTACCTCTTTTGTTTTTGCATCAATCTCAAAATATCCATCAGTAGTACCAACAATCAGCTTTCCATCCCAAAACTCAATTGCAGTAAGTGTTGATTCCGTCAAAACAGTCTCAAGGTTTCTCTTTTCCGGGCTGAAAATCTGAATTGTTTTTGCGCCCAGAATCCAATAATCGTTGGTGGTTTTACTGTATTTTATCTGCTTAACTTCGTCGGAACTACTTCCTTCCCAAAGCACATTATCAAAATCCAGCAATTGCAGTTTTTTCCCATCTGAAATCAGAAAGTTAAAATTAGCTCCGGCAGCAAAAATGTGAGCTTCAGGAATTCCGTGTCGTGAATAAAGTTTACCTGCCCAGGCATTGCTCAAAACGGCCTTATCATCAAGATAAACCAATTGATTATTGTAGCTATCCAAAGCCCGGATTCCTTTATCAGAAGTTGGTCGATATTGTACGTCTTTTTCCAATGTTCCGGGAAAAAGCATTTGCCCGGCTCTTGGACGCAGCAATCCGTGCGACGAAAGCACCTGAATGTAACCATTCCGGTCGGCAGCAACTTCTTTTAATTCAACCCGCGAATTATTGAAATTGTATTTTACGCTGTATTCCTGAATAAAAGGTTTATCAGTAATATAGGGTTTCGACGATTTCTGTCCCCAACCCATTGTTGCTGAAAAAATAATAAGCAACGAAGCTAGCAGTGTAATTTTCATATTTGTTTCTGTTTTAATTTTTTAAATGTTAAATAGTTATTTATTGATAGCGGCAGTTAGTTTATCAGTGTTAAGTTCCATAATAAAAATTTGCATGAAATTCTTCTGCTCACCTAACTTTGCCTGGCCAGGAACATCAATATTGTATGCCAGAAGTTTTCCATTTCGCGACACAACCAGCTGCGACCGTTGTTTGTCGTCATCTGTCAACATCAACGATTTCCCAAAGTTCTCACCTGTTTTTGCACAGATTGCCGCAATGTTTCCGTTGACTGAGGAAAAAATCCAATCGCCGGAAGGATGCCAGCGAAAATATGCAGCATCTGAATCGAAGCTACTTAACTGAAAGGCTTGCAATTCCTCATCATCTACCAGATCAGAACCAAAGGCAGAGATCACATTTATTTGCAAAATTCCGTTGTTATCCTTTGCCAAATAAGCAATCCGCTTACCGTCGTCAGAACCACGAACAATGCCGGCAATTCCACCACGATGGGTTAGCCGTCTTATTTGTAATCCTTTTGGAGGTTCGGGATAAGTATTGGTATCGCCTGAATAGGCACTTGTAATATCCACCGAATCCGAAATATCTACCACAAATAAATCCTCCTGATAGCTTGTTCCGTCTTCTGCTCTTACTTTTCCAACAAAAGCCCTCATTTTTCCCTCTGAATCCACCCAGGAATCGGCATAAGCCTTTTCAATTTCGCCAGGTTTTGCAGAGCCCATTTTTACGGGTTTTACCAACAAAGCAAAGTAGTGCGTGTATCCCGTCGGTGCCATTTCACTCGGAACCATATACCCAATCGTACGGTCGTAATCCTGTTGCAAAAAATCGTCGTAAGTAAAGCCAACCTTTTTCCCGTTTCGGGTATACTCGTGCCGGTGTGTTCCGCCACGCTGCGCTCCGGCAATAATTAATCGGTCAGTTGCAACGTCGCGCATATCAACTTTGGTAATTTTTCCTTTTCCGTCTGCGCTTACTTCAACGCCAGTCCGGTTACGAATTCCGTAATACCCGCGCTTGTCAACCTCGCTGAGCAAAGGTCCGTGAATAAAAATCACTTTATCTTCCGAAGGATGCCACGAAACCGCAGCAACTCCCGGAGCTGCCTGCTCCCCGGTTACTGATTCCGGCGCCCACAAAACCGTTTCATTGCCTGTAGCAATTTCAATCTTCTCAATCGATTTGCAATTGGCCAAATCGAAATTGTAAACTGTTCCGCGGGTGTCGTAACATAAAAATTGGTCGTCGGGCGAGAAATTATCGTTATTATCCAGAGCGTGGTTTTTAGGCGAAAAAGAGAGTTGTGTTTCTTTCATAATCAAAGGTTCAGGTTTTTGGTTTGAATATCGTGATGTACAAGCGCAGACACCAATAGCAATGCCAGTCAACAAAAATTTCGACTGACGATTCCACCAATTGTATTTCTGCAGCAGCGTCATTTTAATTTATTGAATTAACCGGAAAATACGATGAGCGATCGAGGTATGCCCATACATATCAGTAGTTCTTACAGTAATTTTATGTGTTCCCGGCTCCAAATTTACAGCAATTTTACCTTCCCACATATGCGTGGAAACACTTGGGTAATCCATTTTATAACCGATAATATCTTCCAGCGCTTCTCCATCAATTTCTTCGGATAAAACTGAATTTAATTGGTGGACTTTCAAACTCTGCGGATCAATCTGATCTTTCTTAGCCAGCGTTATCCAATTATTGTCATCCAATTTCATTTCTACAACTGATTTTTCAGAACCCGCAAAAACATTTACCAAAACTTTTGTTGTATCTAGTTCTGCTATTTGCAACTCGTCGGGAAAATAAATATTCATTTGGTAATCCGCCGGCCGTCGTGAAGCTTTAAATACAACTTCGTATTCATTGCCATTAAAAGTGATGATTGAATAGCCATTTGGAGCGCCGTCGTTCATTGTTGCATGCGGAATTCCAATTTCATCCTTAATTCCGCACCACCAACTTCCACAAACAGTTGCGTTAATTAAATGATGATGAGCGTCACTGCCATTCCAACCATTTTCGGCATTAACAAATAAATTGAGTTGTTCGTGTACATGCCCCGAAATGGAAAATGTGTGTTTCCTACCTTCGATAATTCGGTATAAGTCTTCCCGATTATCACAAGCAACAATGGGTGCATGCATCATTAATACAATCAATTTGTCTTCGGAAATATGGCTAAGGTAGTTTGCCACAAACTTCAACTGGCGTTCGGTAAAATGTGGTTTATATTTTCCGTTCTCCTGAAAATAGATGTTGTTTAGCGCAATAAAAGCCACTTGTCCGTATTCATAGGCATAGGTTGAAGGGCCGAAGAATTCCTCAAATGTATTGTCTCTTTCAGAGTTTACATCTGCATCACGGTCGTTATCGTGGTTACCAAAAATGTTGTACCAGGGAATTCCGATTTGAGCGATGCCACTTGCTACATCATCCATAATTTCAGGGTCATCGGCAACAATATCTCCCAACGAAACACCAAATGCAGCGCCGGTTCCAATCAATTCTTCCACAGCATCATGAAAGATATAATCCATTTCTTTTTTACCACGTGCCTGTGTATCGCCAAAATATACCACCGAAAAACTGTTGTTTTCCTCTTGTTTGTATAAAGGAAATTCTATGTTCTGATTTGATATTCCGGAATAATAAAGCGGCGTCTGAGAACTACTCACCGGAACCTGATATCCCGAAGGTTTTATTACAAAAACTTGTTCCGCTTTAGGATCGGCGTCTAATTTCCAATTACCTGTTTTACTGGTTTTAACCACATCACGACCATTCGATACCAATACATTTTCAATTCCGGGTTCATTTGCATCCTGCACGCCATTTTTATTGTTGTCCAGAAACACAATTCCCTGAATGTCGGTTTGCCCGATCCCATTAAAAGCCATAGAAAATACCAAAAACAGAAAAACCAAACTTCCTTTTTGCAACATGCGTTTATCCTTTATACGAACTTAAATCAACTTCAAATTAAAAACAACTAGCGGCTGTACAATCTTTCCGGAACGTCCGGCGCTTTATCTACCAGTTTATTCTTCTTTCCATTTTGCTTGATCAGATCGAACTCATCATAAAGCTGCCCTGTTGCGGTGTAGGCTTTAAAATTCAAGTCGTCGCCATCAATAGACAGAACCTGGAAGAGTTGTGTATTTCCGGCTTTTCTGCGCATCCAGTCTTTGTCTGAGAGACCATACATTTTGGGACCACTAACTGAAACAACATACATGGGCCCCGACATTGTTCCTTTTTCAGTCATCGACGAAATATTTTCCATTCCCCGTCCGTAGGCATGGTCATGCCCTGTTAAAACCATATCGACCTTATATCTTTCGATAATGGGTTGAAAGTGTTCCCGAAGTTCGGGATTATCTCTGTTGCTTGCTGTTGAGTAAAACGGAAAATGCAATGTTAGTATCGTCCACTTTTGCTTATTATCAGCCAGCACTTTCTCCAACCATTCTTTAGTTTTTATGGCAGCTTCCATCGATTCAGTCATAATATCAGCATCGATAGAAATAATCCGCAAATCCTGATAGTCGATATAATAAACGGTTTCGGAGAGTAAATTGAAATCAGGACCGTTCTCCGGCAAAGTAAATTGCGGTCTCCAATGATTATCAAGAGCGGTGCTGTCGTATTCATGGTTTCCCGGAGTCATCATACTCGGGATAGTTGCATGAATAAAATCGCCCGCATGAAACCACTCCTGCCACTCCTTTTCGCTGTTTGTATGATTGATTAAATCTCCGGCATGATAGATAAATCCGGCATTAGGTGCTGTCGCGTAAGCTTTTCTGATTACTCTCGACCACTGAGATTTAATGTTGTTCTGAGCATCGCCAAAATAAATAAATGAAAAAGCTTCGTTCTGCAAACCGGCAGTTTTAAACTGAAACCATTCGCTCCACGCATTTTCGGAACCAACGCGGTACAAATACTGCGTTTTAGGTTTCAAGCCAGGTATGATAGCTGAATAATTGGTTACCGTAAGCGGAGGTAAATCGTCATCATAATAAGTTACGGTATTGGCTTCTGCTTCTATTATTTGGTTTTCAACCGGAACAACAGGCGATTCAGTATCGTCTATCCATTGTATAAATTGCTTTGCTGGTGATTTTGTACGCCAGGATACCGCAACACTTTCGGAAGGCTTTTCTGTAAGATTCAGAATAATATGCTCTGGCACATTGGCTTCCTGAGCAAATGAACTTCCGCACAAAAAAAGTAATATCGCCAATACGTTTCCTGTAAAAAACTTTCTCATTTTCCTTAATTTTTTTTGTAAAAAATGGAAATAGACAGATTAACCTGCCTATTTCCTTCCAATTTAACTAAACGTATTCTACAAAAAACTCTGTTTAATCCATTATTTTCTATTACTGTAATAACCAGAATTTGGACCAGGAACTGTCTTTCCCCTCGTCGCCGGAATCGCTGGTTTCAACTAATTTACTTACAGCACTATTATAATTGTCGTTATTCCTATCTTTTTCGTTTCCGCCATAACGAAAACGTACAGGCATTGAGTTACGCTTTCCTTTTGGCCCAACAGTTAACTCGGGATATCCGGTTCTTCTCCAATCGCACCATGATTCATGAGCAACTGTAAAATTAGCAATCCATTTCTGTGTAATTAATTGCTTCAGCGAACCATTGTAAGCAACTTTTGCTCCTGACACATATTCATCAAATCCATCAACTCTCCAGTAATCGAAAGAAGCCTCAATGCCAGATTCGTACCATTCTTGCTGTGATCCATTTACATTCCAACCGTTAAGTATAGCTTCTGATTTCAGAAAACAAACTTCAGCATAAGTAATTAATTTTGCTTCCAGAAGATCACCTTTTGCTTCTTTAAACATATCAACTAACTGAGAATTATGAATATTGGGACCGCCCTGTATAACAAACGGATTTAGATTCCAGCCTGATCCATCGCCGATAGTTGAAGCAATTGGAATACCAGAATACTCCAATGTATCAATCAAAACCAGGTCATTATTTACATTATCAACCCAGGTATCTTTTGAATATACAACATATCCTCTTGCTGCAATTGAATCCGGATGAACATAGTCAATACCATTGGCCCTGTTAATATAATCGTCACCATGATTGGCAGATATTTTTACAGGAACCTGGGGCTTATTAAACCACGAAGCAATCCTAGGATCTTTATTTTCAAGAAGTACATCTCGGAACCCAGCACACAATTGAATTCTGTTAAAGTTACTTTCGCTGGCATCAAACTTAATGGCAGCCGGCCATGAATCTTCGGAAACGCTTCCAACAAAGCCCATTGTTGCATTATCATCGTTTGACATAAAACCAGAAGTAACTGCACCTTCAAAAGCACTTTTTGCAAAAGCAGCATCTTTTGATGATATCCTCATCGCATATCTCATAATAAGAGAATTCGCAAGCCTTTGCCACTTTTCAGGATCTCCATTATACATCAAGTCATAATCATTTTGATTGTTGGGTGTATTTCCCAGTATATCACTTGCAGTCTGTAATTCGTCAATAATACCTTTATAAATATCTTCCTGAGAATCGAAAGCCGGGAAAAGGGTATTAACAACATCCTTGTCAGCTTTAAGAGCCTCGGAATAAGGGGCATCTCCCCAGGAATCGGCAATATAACCAAAGTTAAAAGCCCTCATAGTAAGCGCTACTCCCTGAAGAAATGTATTGTCTTCTTCCACGGCTCTATCATACATAAACTGTGCATCTCTTAAGTTTTCGTACCAGTTATCCCAGTCTTTTTCTCCGATCCAGTCGTATTTATTTAATTCACTTCCCCATCCGCTTTTCTGCACGTATTGCATAACACCGGCACAACCTCCCTGGTACGATTCATCCAGATATGGTCTGGCAGTTTTGGAGATAACAGTAGCCAACAATAAATTTGGTTGAGCCGTTGCCGGATCCGAACCATTTGGGTTCTGATTTAATTCTGTCAGGTTTTCACAAGATGCAAATGTCACGACAGAAAGGATCAGAAATAACTTATATACTAATTTTATTAATTTCATGATTTTATAATTTTCAAAATTAGAAGCTTACATTTAACTTAACACCCACAGGAATAGTCCAAGGCGTAACATTGTATCTTTCAATTCCCTGCTTAAATTGAATACCACTTCCCTGTACTCCACCTTCAGCTTGGAACGCAGTTTCAGGATCAACACCAATACCAGCTTTTGTCCAAAGAATCAGGTTGCGACTGTAGAGCGATACCGATGCATTCTTAACCCCAAGAGATTTAATCGCACCAACATTGTAGGCAATAGAAATTTCTCTAAGTTTTATAAAATCGGCATCGAAGGTTGCATTACGTGTATAACTCCAGCCGTAGTAATCCTGGTATCGAATAGTTTTGGTACCTGGTCCACCGAGGTTTTCGACGTAATTACCATCCTCGTCCATGTATACGCCCGGCATAAACACACCGTCGAACAATGTAACACCGTCTTCCGTATGTTCTAATCCACCAAGCCCTGCAGTTGGGCCTCCAACCAATACGAAGAACTCACCATCAGGAGACAGAAATTCATCAGCATGTTCTTTTAAATATGCAGGAATATTATCAATACCACTAAGATCATGCACTTTATCAAGCCACCTGTTGGTCTGTAAATCTGATTCTCCATAACGAAATGTTTGCGAAACAAACTGACCTCCAACTCTCCAATCCAAACTAGCACTTAAGGTCCAGTCTTTGTAGGAAAGCGATGTTTGCATACCAAGTATAAAATCAGGATTAAAGTTGCCAATTACCGGTGCAACCCGGTTTCCGTCTGAGTCCCATTTGTCACTATTTGAGTTGTCCCAACCATCTTCGTCCAACAATGGCCAACCGTAATATTCTGAATTAGGATCTTCAACACGAACCAATGCACGGTCGATAATCTGACCTATTTCTTCGCCAACCCATGTGTAGGCTCCACCTTTTGCATCGCTCCAAAGTTCTATATAATTAAAGCCTTCTGCTAATTCTTCTATTTTAGTTCTATTTTTTGACCAAACAAAGTTTACATCCCACTTAAGATCATTCCTTGACACAGGTGTGAATCCGGCACCTAATTCAAGACCTCTACTGGAAATAAGACCAGCATTAATCTGGTACGAACTTTTACCTGATGACGGTGGTAATCCAACACTCAGAATTTGGTTTTTATTTTCGTTATGGTAATAAGTACCTTCCAATCTTATCCGGTTATCATACAAATTAAAGTCGGCACCAAATTCATACGATGTTTGTATTTCAGGTTTCATGTCGGGGAGCAAAATAGAACTGGGAGCAGATGCCCGGGGAATACTTCCCCACTGGGGATTTTTTCCAAGAACGGCTGCTAATTTATAAGGATCGGTATCGTTACCAACCTGTGCCCAACCACCACGGATTTTAGCAAGAGAAATATTGTCTCCTAAATCAAAGGTATTATTCAGCAATACACTTAATGAAGCCGATGGATAGAAGTAAGACCTATTCACTTCCGGGAGTGTACTCGACCAATCGTTACGAGCTGTTAAATCGAGGTAAACAGCATCTTTGTATCCGAAAGAAGCCAATGCATATAAACTGTAAATAGCTTTCTCGTACAATCCCGAGTTGTATACAATGTTATCTGAAGTAATATTATCCAATGTATAAACATTAGGAACGATCAATCCTGACCCACCATTTTTTGCACTGGTTAAGTTATTCTTAGAAATTTTATACATATAATTTCCACCGATGGAAGCATTAATGCTGAAATCACTTATATTTTTGTTAAATGCCAACAGAAAGTCTGTATTTTGTTCCCGGCTAAAAATATTTTGAATACCATAGAAACCTCCGGGCTCTTTCGAATAACTCGGAGCAATCTTGGTTTCACGTGTTTCATTCAACTGATCCATGGCATGGCGTACCATTAAAGAAAACTCTTTATTAATTTTCCAATCAATTTTAGCATTACCATAAACTTTGTTTCTCATGAAAGAATTATTCACCTCATTAGCGATAAAGTATGGGTTGTTCATCATGTCTTCTTTTTCGAACGTACCATCACTATTTTGTTTGAGGTTATAAGGTGCTCTTTGTTGCAATCCTTCTAATCCTGGCTCCCAATAGTCTTTCAAATCATCGATATCTATGTGAGAATTCATATCGTACAAATATTGCAATGGGTTAGCACCACGATTACCAGTCATCGGACGGTTATCAGCCCCCGATGTAGTAAAATTGAGGTTTGAACTAACTGTAATGTCATTAGTAAGCTTAACCGAAGAATTGAGCGACAAAGTATTCCTGTGCAAATCACTATTCGGAATCATTCCTCTATGCTGCATATTATTATAAGATAACCTGTAATTGATCTTATCTGTAGCATTAGTAATAGATACACCATTTGTAGTAGTAACTCCCGGATTAAAGAATTCTTTATAATTATCAGGATGCGAAACCATAGGACGAGGATCCCTGAGATTTCCTTCTGCATCGAAGAAAGGCCACTGATAAGCCAACATACCTTTGTCTAATTCCGGACCAACCCAATAAGAGTCTCCTCCAGGTACAACATAGTAGGTATTTCCATCAGTATGTTCTATACCGCCCGGAATAGTTGCTTGTGTATACGGACGTTTTCCATTAGCGAACAAAGTATGTTTATCAAGGTACTTATAAGGGTTCTCAATCACAGTATTGGATGTTACAGAAACTCCTAGCCCACTGCTTTTTTTACCTGATTTTGTAGTGATTAATACAACCCCATTACCTGCTCGTGAGCCGTACAGTGCTGCAGCACTAGGCCCTTTCAGAACAGACATGCTTTCAATATCTTCAGGATTAATATCAGAAATGGCATTACCATAATCTGCTTTGGTATCTTTTGCCATTTCGGTTACATTGTTCAAGGTATTGTTCATTGGCACACCATCAATAACGAACAAGGGCTGGTTGTCGCTTGTAAGTGACGACGCACCGCGAATTACCATACTAACTGAAGAACCTGCACCTCCAACTGAATTGATTTGCACACCGGCCACTTTGCCTGAAAGTGCATTCAAAACGTTCTCTTGAGCAACATTCTGCAGTGATTCTCCTTCCACTTCAGCTACTGAATAACCAAGCGATTTTTTCTCCCTTGAAATACCAAGGGCAGTCACAACAACCTCATCCATTCCAATAGAAGAGGTTTCCAGCACTACATCAATTTTAGACCTGCCATCTACTGCAACTTCCTGCGTTTGCATTCCAACAAAAGAAAACACAAGAACGGCATCAGTAGGCACTCCATTAAATGTATAATTTCCTTCAAAATCGGTAACAACACCATTTGCTGTTCCTTTTACCAGAATGGAAACTCCGGGCAGGAGTTCGCCATCATAACTTGTTACTGTACCATTTACATTGATCTGTGCAAACGAATTTATACAAATCACAGCAAAAAGTCCAGTTAAAAGCAACTGTAAAAATCTTTTTCTCATACTTAAGGTTTTAGAATTTTTTCACAAGATTTATAGATTATAACTTTTTGTAAAGGTTCTAAATTAGACAATGCATTGCCTCAAGAATCTTACTCATTATGCATTAAATATTAACCTTAAAATCGCATATATTTGTCCATAAAGCAAAATAATGTTAAGATTTAATTAATAAGATATTAATTAACCAATAAATCAAAAGGGACTAAATCCTGACTTTTAATTGAAGCTCTTCGCAGCAGTGCTGACGAGGAATCCGGTTCCGTTAAGGACTTCTTTATTGTTTTGCTCGCTTACCCCGAGGCAAAGCCATCGGGAATGCGATCACCGGAATTCAACGAGCAAAGCGATTGTGTGCTCCGCTCATTTCTCCATGTATGTTTATGGCCACAAAAGCCAGTATAAAAATGAGTAGAATTATGGCCGTTAAAAGTTTCGGCCATGTACGTATTATATTCGTAAATTTTGTTTCTGTTAAATTAAAATCACAAACTGCATTACGTCTTACAATCAACAATACAATCAACCAGTTCAGTACATATAAAACATGATTTGAATGTACTTCTCCGGCAAAAATCCCGGTAGCTATAAAACTTAACGCTATGTACAGCAAAAAGAAACTGTAAAATAAAACCATAACTTCGTTTCTGCCTGAATGAAAGCTTTTCTTATATCCCAAAAGAGCGTTAACAACAATTGTAGCAAGAATAAAAACAAGTGCTACAACACTACTAAAAAATATACCGCTATCGGTAATCGAACTGTTTTTGAAACGGTCTGCTAAATTGGCAACCAGTAATGACTCCTTAAAAACAATCATGGGAATAAAAAACAGTACAAATAAAAATGCTGCTATTTTCTCCCAATTGTATCTTTCGTCGGAAGTGTTTTCTGGCCACTTGGAAGTAAATATTCCGTAAGCCATTGCGGTTCCTCCCCAAAAACCGATGTTGTATTCCATTACATTCCACATATTAAACGGAATGTTTAAAACATTGCCAAGTATTTGCAAAAAGTTCCCAAACGCAAAACCAAAACCAGCCCCAAAAGAAGCGAATATTGCTACCCGAACAGACGACGTCCATCCGTTTCTTGCCATATGCCATAACATAGCTATACCTGCCCCCAGACAGAACGCCCATGCTTCGGAGCGCGGCGGGGTCATTTTAATTCCAAGTTGCATTATAAGGAAACCGTAAACGATAAGTGCACCTGCCACCATTTCAGTGATCAGCGATGCCCACTTTACTTTTTTATCTTTAGTTGATTCGAGCGACAGTCCGGTAAGACCTCCGCCCAAGAGGCCAAAAAGTCCGCCAATTACAAACAACATTAGTAAACCGTAGAAAGCATTGGGTAAATCATCGCTTCGGCCGTAACCAACTACTCTGCCGTAGCTAATAATTCCGCCAATCCCCCAACCAATGGCTGATGTAATACCAATTAAATAAATCTTTCTGAACCAATCCTTGCGGTTAGCCACAAGCACCAGTCCAAAAGAACCGATTGCGCCTGCCCAGGCAGCTCCCTGTTCGTGCCCAAACTGGCCACGAACCGCCCACGCTGTGCCAAACACCATCCCAACCAATACAATATTGATCCAAAAATTTTTCACGTTTATTTTCAAAAAGTCAGGTAAAGTTTTTTACTTATTTTTTACCAAAATCATCAGCCAACTGGTTGATTTTATCGTCAGCTATATCTTCTGAAGCAACTACTAATCTGTACTTAAACGTAGTGCTTTCACCTTTTTTTAAACTAAAATTCAATTCTTGTTTTCCGTCCGAGAATATTTTTTGCCCCAACGTATTTGCAGCAAATAATCCGTACCCACGCGCATGCCAATAAGTAGGATAGCCAACATTTTTGGGGTTATCAATAATTACCAGGGAAATATCTTCACCTTCTATCTTTCCAGATAACTTCATCCAACGGCAGCGCGTTCCCCATACATCTCCGCCCTCAACACCATTAGCACTGCGATAATTTCCTGTAATATTTTTATTATCCATCTGTGCCACTTTTGTAACTACTCCATGCGAATCGACGAGTTCGGTAGGTTTATCAGAAGGCAACTCCAGCTCACGAGCTACTCGAATCGCAAACATACCCTCCTTATTATCCGTAAATTTTACTTCGTCGGCAACAGCAGTTAACGTAGTTGTACGGTCTATTATTCTCAGTTCTGGTGAAACAGCTAAAAATTCAAAATGCGATTCTTCATTCAAAAGAACGTCACCATTTGGAGCTTTCCATTTTGCGGTGGTTTCAAGAATACCTTTCCCTGCTCCACTCTCTGCATTCACAAAAGACACATGATAAATTGTCCCGTAACCACCTCTTCGTTCTTCTGGAATAGCTTCAGAGTTATTCCAGAAATCGAAACCATTTACATCGCCGTAATTTAACCAAACGCCAACATGATGCGGATGGTCTGCCCTATCACCTTCTTTGTCAGCTAACGGGAAACTACGGGTTACCATATTTCCGGCCGGACTAATTACCGGCCAAAGTGTAGGCTTCATGATATTTTCTGGGTAGATGTATGAAGTAAAAAGTTGTCCATCGATCAAAACTTCTGCCTTTTTATTGGCTTCGTCGACATCTATTTCAACTTTTTCTTTCTTTTCCTGACATGCGCATATAGCCATGATATTAAACAGTATAACAGTCAGAAACGAAATTGTACGAGCATTCATGAGTTTATTTTTGAATATTTTTTTTATTAAAGCAAATCATTATCGTGAGTAAGGGGCGGAAAATTCCGCTCCCTTACATCTTTTTATCATACGTTTTCGGGAACTACATATGGTGCACGGTAGTTGCGCGATAGCATTGCATCCGCTTCCGGGTCGTTCACAAATCGTTCCGATTCAGGATTAAAAGTAAGCACCTTACCTGTTCGGTATGCAATATTTCCGAGATGAGCCAACGCCGACGACAAATGAGCCGTTTCAACCGGGCCATTCAGAATAGAGCTATCTCTAGTGCGAACTGCTTCAATAAAGTTGGCAAAATGTCCGTCGGTACCGCCGGCACCACGTGCCATTCCGCTAGCCTGAGCTTCACCATCACTTCCAGACATTCCCGGTTCGCGATCTCTACCTAAATACGTTTTATATTCGCTGTAACCATCAACAACCAATATTCCTTTTTCACCATAAAAGATATTTCCGACAGTTACACCTTCTTCAGTATTTGTACACCAAGGGCGCACTTCAAACTGTATTATTTTATCTTCCTCCGGATAATGATAAACAGAAGTCAACACTTCGGGAACTTCTTTTGAGTCGTTCCAAAGAAACTTACCGCCCATCGATGTGATTTTTGTGGGCAAGCCAACATCAAGTCCCCACATACACATATCTGTTTCGTGAATTCCCTGGTTGCCTACATCGCCATTTCCATAATCCCAATGCCAATGCCAGTTGTAATGTACCAAGTTTTCGGTAAACGGACGCATAAGCGCCGGTCCTGTCCAAAGATCGTAATCCAAACCATCGGGAACGGGAGAAAACCCCTTATCGCCTATATCGCCTCGCCAACGGAATACGAGACCTCTGGCCATATAAACCCGTCCAATGTATCCGTCGCGCAAAAGTTGCACAGCTTCCTGGATAGCAGGAGAGCTTCTTAACTGAACACCATGCTGAACAATACGATTGTATTTCTGTGCGGCTTCAACCATCTTTCGTCCTTCCCAAATATTATGAGATCCGGGTTTTTCTACGTAAACATCTTTCCCGGCCTGACAAGCCCATATTACAGCAAGCGCATGCCAATGATTTGGTGTGGCAACACTTACCACATCAATGTCTTTGTCGTCGTATACATTTCTTAAATCCTGTTCAATTTTCACTTCTTTGTCATATTCATCCTTGAACTCCTTTGCTTTCTCGCGAGCCACATTCAAATCAGGATCACATAAAGTGGTAACCTGCACATTCTTTTGATTCATAAAAGCAGAAATATGACTTCCACCTCTTCCATTTACCCCCAGAACGGCGGCATTTATACGATCGTTAGCACCAAACACATTGGAAGCAATTATCGTAGGAGCGACAATGGTTGCGGCTCCTGCAACTGCACTTTTCTGTAAAAAATCTCGTCTTGTTGATTTCATTTTGATAAAATATGATTTAGTCTTATACAAATTGGATTGCTTCGAATTATTTAGCTACTTCAGTTTGACAATAAAATTACAGTAGCATTGTACATATTACTTCGTTTATATTGGGAAATACTTATAGAATTTTAACCTTCCTAAATTTCAGAACCAGAAATCACGCAATTGTCAAACGAACAATCAAAACGCTAGGAAAGAGAAAGAAAGCGCTCATACCGGGCCTACAAGAGTTCGAACAAATTGTTATAGCCATCAAAATCGAGAGCATTATTCTATGTAAACAAGTCAATATAACACAAAAAGAAGATAATATTCTATAAATTATCGCCAGTTAAAAATAAATGTAAGCAAATAAATTGTGCGAATGCGCTTAGAATGACCTATTATAGAACAGGTTGTTTACCAATATTCTTTTAAAAAGTCGGTCATCTTTTCAGGATTGTCTGTTTGAATACCGTCAGTTCCCCAACCCAGGATTTTCTTCCATTCTTCAGGAGTTCCATGTTTCTCGTCGACAAAAACTTTTACATTTTTATCGTGGCATTTTTCTACAAAGCTTTTGCTTAGTACGCTCATGTCTGTAGCAACTACTTTAGGATGTAGTTTCTGCAAAACGAGCTCCAAATTTGCTTCCTCACCCGGATCGGGCATGATAAACGATCTCCCAAACATTTGCTTAGAATTTTCGTTTTCCAAAAAATACGAAGCCGGGATATACCAAATTATATCATTCTCCATATCGTATTTTCTTATAAGAGCCATCAGCTTATCTACTGGTGCGTCTTTCAAATCCAGATAAATACCAATCTTTCCTTGACACAACTGCAATATCTCTTCAAAAGTCGGAATTTGTGTTCCTTTCCACTCTGCGCCGATTTTCTCTCCAATATCCAACGATTTTAATTCTGCAAGCGTCAAGTCTTTTACCTTTGCACTAACCCCGTTAACATATTTTTCAACATTCGCGTTATGCACACTCACAAAATGCCCGTCTTTAGTGGTTCTCACATCAATCTCAACAAAGTCGCATCCCAGGTCAATTGCCTTTTGGTATGCCGCCAATGAATTTTCGGGGATACTTTGATGTGCTCCGCGATGAGCAATCACATAAGTGGTTTGATTTGGTGCCCTGAAACCAAGTTCTACACTTTTATCTTCCGGATGTATTGCAGCAACACTTAAAACCGACAAAGCCAAAGAGAGTAACAAACTAATTTTTTTCATCGTTTTGTAATTTATATTGAAATAGTATAGAAACCTTTTTCGTAAGTATTTGTTTTCACTATCAGTTTATGCCGATTCCGATCAAAATAATAATCGGTTCTTTCGCGAAGCATTTTATCATCTAAAGAAACAGACTCTGGCTCCATATCCATATCAATTCTTAAAATATGCGGTTTTTGCACGCCGGCAAATTCAATGTTTATTTCTTTTTTTCGTTTCTGAACAAAAATAGTTGTGCTACCGCTTTTATCCGAATGATGAACAGTGAACTCACTATCATTTTTCGGATAGATCAGATAAGTGAGGTAACCCTCAGAATCTTTATCACCCAAACCGGTGTAATCTCGTTTTATATCCATCGGTATAATCGCTCCTTCTCTTATAAAAACAGGATATTCATTAAGCGGAAATTCTTTTTCGAAACTTACCGGCCCCTCAAATCTTTGCTGATCATCGAAAAAATACCGCCAGCTACCTTCCGGTAGTTCTACCTGATTTACCAGCTCATCTTTATAAATAGGAGCTACCAGAAAATCCTGCCCAAATAAATAATGATATTTTCCTTTTACAGGCGCTTGCAATACTTGTCCTCCATTGTGTGCCTCTACTACATAAGTATACATATATGGAACAAACTCGGTGTGCAACCACGAAAACTTCCTGATAATCTCCAACTCCTGCTGAGTGCGATTCCATAATGTACGATCGCCGTGTCCTCCATTCAGAAACAAACCACAAAATGCCGAAAACTGCGCCCAGCGAATATAGAGTCGCGGAGGAATAGTCCGACCAGAAAAACCAGCCACATCGGAACCTACAATATTATAGCCCAACCGAGCGCTTTTTATAACATTGTCCATCGCCATTTCAATTCCCTCTATTCCATCCATAGCAATATCTAAGGTGTCTTTCCCTTCTCCTTCCGACTTCCACGAATGTCGCTGGTCGCCCACCCAATTTACCGGAGAAGCGTCGATAGGTGAAAAACCTTCGGGATGAAAACCTCGATCGATAGCACGGGACAACGTAACAAAGTCAGGATTTTGAGTTAATCCGTAATTATATTCGCTACGATAATAAAGGTCCATGTATTTTCGGGTATTTATTATCCCTTTACTTGACGATTGGTAAAAAAAGGGAATCTTCCACAGACTTTTAAAATACAAAGTTGCTGCACCATCTAGTTTCCAGCCATCAATACCATAATCATAAACCTCTTGTTGCATACTGTGCCACCATTGTTTGGCATCAGGATTTGTATAATCCAGAAAACCACCTTTCCCTTTCCACCATTTTGATTGCCGCCCATTTGCTGCCAAATAGCCTTTTTGTAGCGCCATATCAAACCATTCCTTATTTTGCTTATTTCGGGTATCTTTATCAGTACTATTAACCATACTGGTCATCCATAAAACAACGCGATACCCATCATTCTGCAACCTATTAAACCATTTTTCGGGCTTAGGATACCTTACAGTGTCAACCTCAAAGTTATTATATGCTGTACTCCACGGACTGTCCAGAATTACAGTACGCACAGGAATATCGTGCTTCGCATAGCCTGCCAGAATCGTATCAACGTAAGTGGCAGTATTGTAATCGTCTTCCCACAACCAGCATTCAAGAGCCCATGCCGGTGTTAAAGGAGGGTTTCCGTGCCGCTGTTTGTTGAAGAATAATCCCCAAAGCGGAAATGCCACCCAGAAATAAAATATCACCACCAGAAATATGACACTAACAAGTACTATTTTCATATTTTTCTTAAAAACAGGCAGGATTTTAGTCATTCGCATTTACTTTAACCAATTACCATATGCTATAAAACAGGTAAATATTATGTATACTTGAAATAATTAAGAAATTATCAGCATTTCATTTAAATTCTTCATAAAATCGGGCTCTTTAAATTAACAAAAACAAGCCTCAATTTCATAATTTATGTCCATTTTCACTCCATTAAAGATTGTAAATACAAAACAACTATTCTAATGTTATTTTAACATATCCCAACTATTTATTTGCCGTTAATTCTTTATGCAGGGTTAAAAATCCATGTATTTAAAACAAATTTTCATTAGTTTTTCATTTGATGCCTTCTTAACTTTGAGAGTAAGAATTTCAAGATTCAACAAAAGGGAAGTGAAAATTAGGCATTTATCATTCGATACAAGGAAACCAAACCTAAAAAGCCCAAATACGTATTTTGGATATACAACAATGTATCTAATACAAAACTATAAATCCGCTAATACGTTATTAAACAATAACTTTTCATACATTAATGCATTGACTTATTCTTTTACCTAACTTAATTACAAATGAAAAAATCAATTCGATTCTTAATTCTTATTTGTATGGTTGGATTAAGCAACTTATTCCAGTCCTGTACAGATGAAAATGAAAGACCCGTTTTTCCGCTTACTGCGGCAATCTTTCATAGTGTTGACGGAAAGCAGGTAGCATTTACTGCTTTAACCCATAATGCAGTAAGCTGGCAGTGGGATTTTGGAAACGGAGAAACAAGTACCGAACAAAATCCGGTTTACGTATATCCTGAAGGGGGTTACTACATTGCTACATTAACAGCAAAAGACGCAGAAGGAAATACGATGAATGACGAGGTTAAACTAGCCATTGCACTTACACCGTACTCATTGCTGACCGGTGACAATACGGCAGAAGGCTACAACGGGAAAACATGGAAACTCACTTCGAGCCACAACGCTGCCGGAGATTATCTCGCTAATGCTGATGCAGATTTAACAGTAGTAGATGGAACACCAAAACCTCTGTCTGATGGAATATTCACCGCGCAATTTGATATGGGAGATATTTATAAGGATGAATTCACATTTCACTATGATGGAAGTTATAGTCACGATGTAAAAGAAGACGGTGCTTCTTTTGGCGGAATTGTATACGAATTAGTAAATAATGGTGGAGCTGGCCTGGTTAATACCAACGGCCAGGACTATGGCTTATGCATTGCAAAGTATACACCAGAAAACAATGCAACCTTCACTTTTAATGAGAACGAAGACCTTACGGTATCTTCTGTGTATGGACCTCCAACGTATTCTATTAGGTTCGACAATGTAATGACGCTGGATTTTTCGGGTACAGAGTTTATCGGGTTCAGGGATTTCCAACAAAAAGTTATCCTTAGAAGCATTTCGAACAGCCGCATGCAACTGGTAATGTTTATGGCTGCAGGATCAGATCCTGAGCAAATTATTGGCATAAACACCCACGCATTAGTGCTTAGTTTCGATGCTATTAACTAAAACCCGTAAAAATTATTCAATATGAAAATCAATAAAATACATAAAAGCAGAATGGGATGGTTTTATACCGTCTTTCTATCAATGAGTTTACTTCTCAACCTGTTCTCGTTGAATTCCTCGGCACAGGATAATATCAATGTAAGTGGAACAGTAATAGCCTCAACCGACCAGGCTCCTCTCCCGGGTGTTAGCATTACTATAAAAGGAACCACTGAAGGTACAGTTACAGATTTTGAAGGAAACTTCACAATTAATGTTCCCAATGATGCAATACTGGTATTTTCGTTTATCGGTTTTAAAGTACAGGAAGTTCCTGTTGAAGGCAAAAGCACGATCAATATTGTGATGGAAGAAAACGTTGAAGCTATTGATGAAGTGGTTGTAACAGCTCTTGGAATTAAACGTGAAGAAAAATCACTGGGATATTCGGTAAGTAAAGTAGAAGGCCCCGAATTTACGCGTGTTGCACAAGAGAATTTTTTGAACTCAATGTCTGGAAAAATTGCAGGGGTAACCATCAACCAGACCGGCGGCCCGGGCTCTACAACCAGTATAATTATACGTGGTGCAAAATCGTTGAGCAACGATAATCAGCCGCTATATGTTGTAGACGGTGTACCTATGCAAAGTGGTCTTAATAACGTGGGAGGATTTGGATCTGGCAACCCGGTAGACTATGGAAATTCTATTTCTGATCTTGACCCCGAAAGTATAGAAAGTGTTTCTGTACTAAAAGGCCCAAGTGCAACTGCACTCTATGGTTCAAGGGCAGGTAATGGAGTTATTATCATTACCACCAAGAAAGCAAGTGGAGAAGGCATGAAAATATCGGTAACTTCAAATACCACCTTTGACATTCCTTCTCGTTTTCTGAATGTACAAAAACAATTTGCCACCGGTTACTTCTCTTATCGCCCGGAAAATGTTGGAGGAGGTTACTTACCTCCTATTCTAGACCAAAGCGGTATTGGGCCGGAATTAGACAAAGGTTATTGGGCAGTACAATGGAATTCACCACGTGATGCCAACGGAGCTCAAATACCGACAGAGTTGGTTTCCTATAAAAACAATGTGAAAAACTTCCTAAACGATTATGCCTACACAACCACCAACGGTGTTTCAGTTTCTAACACATCAAAATCAGTAAATTACCGTTTGGGATATACAAATATGACCCATGAAGGACTAATCCCTAATTCTGATCTTAAAAGAAATAACTTATCATTGTCTGCTTCTTCAAAAATGAAAGAAAAATTAACGATAAGCACCGACATCAATTTTGTAAACAGTTTTGCAGATAACCGTCCGGCAGGTAACCGCGGTGCCAATCCATTACAATGGGCTTATTTTACCCCTCCCTACATTGATATAAATGAATTAAGAGACTACAACATAAATCAGGGAAATACAATTAAAAAAATTACCGAGGAAAGCGAAAATCCATGGATGCTGGCTTACGATGTTAATAATAGTTTTAACCGCTACCAATTATTTGGAAACGTGATGGCTACATTGGAAATTTCACCTAAGTTCAGCCTTATGGGACGAATGACGCTAAACAAGTCAGATGAAGTTCGCGAAACAAAAATAGGACTCGGTTATTCCAATGAACCAAATAATGGAGCTTATGGTATATCAACCTCCAATAATTTAGAACGAAATATTGACGGACTTTTCACTTACAATGATAAATCAGAGATCTTTTCGTGGAGCTTTTCGATAGGAGGTAATACTCGATATGCTAAAGGAACCAATGTTAGTAACTCGTCAAAAAACAGTGCAGGTATAACAGTTCCGAATCTTTTTACGCTTAGTAATATTCCTACTGCTAATTTGAATTATAGCTCTTCAAGGTATGAACTGGGTGTTAACAGTGTTTATGGAATGGCCAACCTCAGCTGGAAGGAAAGTATTTTTCTTGATTTAACAGCCCGTAACGACTGGTCTAGTACACTACCAAAAAATAACCGTTCATACTTCTACCCATCCGCATCTTTAAGCATCTTGTTAAATGAACTGTTTTACATGGGAAGTGCTGTAGATTTATTTAAACTCCGTGGTGGTGTAGCTCAAACTGGTAACGATACAGCCCCCTACCGATTATTACAAACCTACGGAACATCAGAGCAATGGGATGATGCAATCCGCCTATACAAACCGGACTCGAACCTCAATCCAGACCTAAAACCAGAAATACAGGTTTCTCAGGAATATGGAATTGAAGTCCGGTTGTGGAAAGATAGACTACGATTTGATGGAACCTACTATACTTTGGACAACAAAGACATGATTTTCGATGTTCCTCTTCCTACCTCGACAGGATTTAGTAACACTATAATTAACGCAGGCCTGGTAGAGAGCAAAGGAGTTGAACTAATGTTGGGAGGTACGCCAATCAGAACCAGAGACTGGACATGGGATCTAACGCTGAACTTCACAAAAAACGTAACCCGTATAATAGAATTAGCAGATGAAGTACCATTTAAGGATTTCTGGGATCAGGCTCGTGTCAGGAATTTCGGTTACGCCAAAGGGCAAATTGTTTCTACCGACCAGTTTGGTAACGAGGTTATAAGCAATGGGGTTGTGGGTAATTTGTATGCACGCAAAGTAAACAGGGTTACCGATAAGAATTCAGAGTATTACGGATATCCATTACTTCCTGACGCGGCTACCGATACAGAATGGGAAGCAGCTTCAACTTACTCCAAAATCGGAAATGTAAATCCGGACTTTATCATGGGGCTGCAAACTTCACTTTCATGGAAGAATTTCTCCTTGAATATGACATTCGACTGGAGACACGGTGGACAATATGTATCTCAAACTTATCGCTATCTTACCGAAGATATGGTTACAAATCATTGGTTTGAGAACTTGGTTTATCCGGGAGTTTACGATCCCAACAATCCCGGTCCAAGCCAGGAACTTCGTGACTGGGTAGTAGCTAATGCCGATAAATTAATATATGCAGATCGCTTGTATCCTGTTGGTGGACCAACTCCTGAATATGGAGGATTCCCTGAAAAATGGAGTGGAACAGAAGTATATGATGGAACATTTGTTCCCGGAGTAATTGGCACCTACGATGACGAAGGTAATTTTATTTTGGAACGTGAAAACCTTGGTGGTGAAGGAACAATTTTCCTCCCTTATTCGGTAAGCTATCCCTGGGATATTGGTGAGGCGAACGTTTTTGATGCCGATTACATCAAGCTAAGAGAGATTTCACTTAACTACACAATTCCAAGAAGTGTTGCAAATAAACTGAACATGGAAGAAATTAATGTTTCCGTTTACAGTAGAAACATTGTTTTCTGGACAAAAGACTCAGGCTTCGGAATTGATCCGGAAAGAGCTTACCAACCTGATAACGGCAAATTACTGCAGGGACTGGAACGTTACAATGTTAATCCTTGGGTAATTCCAATTGGATTTAAAATCGGTTTTACACTTTAATCGAAGTAAATTTACCATCAATGGAATTAAAATTTAAGAATATGAAAAAGCTCAATATAAAATTTATCGCAATTTCACTAATTATGTTGCTGGCATTTGGCGCCTGTCACGATTTAGATGATCTGAACATAAACCCAAACAACCCCGATCCGGAAGTAACCAACCTTAATCTACTCATGCCAACAATCATTATCAATTTGGGGCAAAACGTAGTTAGATTAGGCATTGGAGATCTTGCAGGAGTTATGCAACATACACAAAAAACCGGATGGTCAAGCGGACACAACAACTACGATTGGAATAATCCAGGTCAGTCATGGGGAGGCTATTACGACATTTTGCGAAATGCAGACGAGTTTTACAATAAAGCCGTTCAACAAGAATTAGAATTTCACCAGGGAGTAGGGCTAATTATGAAAGCCTACACATTTGGATTGATAGCCGATCTTTGGGGAGATGCACCGTTTTCTGAAGCTTTGAAAGCAGAACAAGGACCGGACTACTACAAACCTGTTTTCGATTCGCAACAGGATATTTACCACGGAATTCTTGATTATCTTGATGAAGCCAATACGCTTTTATCGAAAAGCAGCGACGAATATACCAACATCAATACTACTCAGGACGTACTTTATACAGGCGACGTTTTAAAATGGCGGAAATTTGCCAATTCGCTGGCACTACGCTATTATATGAGGCTGCAAGCCAAAGAACCATCTGTTGCTCAGGAAGGGATCACAAAAATCACTGGTAATCCAACAATGTACCCGATCATTACTTCTGCATCAGACGAAGCCAATATTGCCTATGCCGGATCATCGCCGGGGACTTCGTGGCCGCTAAACATGGTTTATGACGTTGACCCACAAGGTGAGTATATGCGAAGAAAACCCTGTGCCACATTGGTAGAAGCGCTTCAGAGTTTAAATGACCCGCGTTTAGGTGTTTGGGCCGAAAAAGTTGAGATTCCCTTGGTACTTGTTCCCGGAACTGAAGTAGACCGAATTGTAGATGGAAAACGGGAAATCTCCCAAGATATAGAAGACGCGTTCTTGGCAAACTGGGAAGAAAATGATCTTTACGTAAATTACGATCAGGAGTATGTTGGAATTCCTGTTCAAACATTCTCTGCGCAAGCCTATAATTTAACGCCAAATTACACTCAACAGGCTGCTTACAATCCACATGTTTCGCAGCTAAACGAAATGTACAAAGAAACTAGCGGGTCGCTCTTGCAAATGAGGCTTTTATCGGCTGCCGAAGTAAATTTTATTTTAGCCGAAGCAGCGCTTTATGGCTGGGCTCCTGAAACTCCCAAAACCTATTATGATAAAGGCATTGAAGAATCGTTCAATGCATGGGGAGTTGGTGACCAATACGATGGATATATTGACGGAGCAGCCTACAATGGACTTGAAAGTATAATAGAGCAAAAATGGATAGCCAGCTGGACTGCAGCTGCCGAATCGTGGTTCGACTATCGCAGAACAGGCTTGCCGGATTTACAAACAGGCCCATCAGCAAGAAGAGAAGTATTACCACTTCGTTTTTATTACAACATCGACGAAGATCTTTCTACGAATACTGAAAATGCCGAAGCTGCTGTAGCAAAACTGGAGCCTACCCAATACAAGGGAAGCGATCAGACCAACAATAGCGCGTGGTCTAAATTCTGGCTGTTACAAGGTACAAATCAACCTTATTAATAAATACTATAAGCAGGCAATTCGAGAGGTTGTCTGCTTAATTTTTTAAATTCGAATAAAACGTTTTTTTAATGAACGGGCATTTAAAATTGCAGAAATGAAGATTTCAAAAAGAACCCGTTTGATACAATACTTTAGAATTAAATAACTTTAATCAGATGAAAAAAATAGGAATTCTCCTTTTTGCCATTGTTTGTACACTGAACTTTGCCATTGCCGAGAAAAAAGGCACCGTAACACCCGAGAATGCATTAAAATCGTATTTAAATAACGGCGACAAATCGTTTAAATGGGAAATACAAGACAAGCTAAAGGCCGATGGAGTTACGCTTTACAGGGTTATCTTCACCTCGCAAACATGGCGCGATTTGGTATGGAAACATGAGCTTACTATTATGGTACCCGACGATCTGAAATACAAAGATGCTCTTCTTTTTGTAACCGGAGGGAGTATAAAAGATGGCGAACCCAATATTCATAAATGGGATAAAAGCGAGATTGTAATGTTCAGTCAAATTGCCATAACCAATAAAGCAATAACCGCTATTTTATGGCAAACGCCAAATCAACCCATTTTTGATGGCAAAACAGAAGATGAAATCATTTCGTACACATTCCACAACTTTCAGAAAGACCACGATTATACCTGGCCGCTTCTGTTTCCGATGGTAAAAAGTGCGGTTCGTGCAATGGATGCTGTTCAGAAATTTGCAAAAGCAGAGCTAAAATCTAAAGTAAATGAGTTTGTAGTCTCAGGCGCATCAAAACGCGGATGGACAACATGGCTTACAGGAGCCAGCGATCCAAGAGTAAAAGCCATCGGGCCAATGGTTATCGACATGCTGAATATGAACGTAAACATTCCGTACCACAAAACAGCGTGGGGTGAATACAGCATTCAGATTGAAGACTACGTAAAACTTGGTGTAGCTCAGCAAGTAGGTTCTGAAAAAGGAACAGCGCTGGTAAAAATGGTTGATCCGTATTCGTACCGGAAGGCGCTTACTATGCCTAAAATGATATTTAATGGTGCAAACGATGAATACTGGCCGGTTGATGCAATGAAGAACTACATCGACAGTATTCCGGGAGATAATCATCTTTGCTATGTTCCAAACGCAGGACACGGACTCGGGGATAAAACCAAGGCACTAACAACTTTAAGCGCATTTTTTGGCGAAGCCATAGCTGGAAACAAACATCCAAAATGCAACTATACGATTGAAGAGGCAAACGGCAAAGTTACTCTCACTATAAAAGCGGATGCCAAAATCCTGGAAGATGCAATTTTGTGGAGTACAGAATCGGATGACAGAGATATTCGCGACGAAACATGGGTAGAAGAAAGTCTCGGAGAAAAAGGGAAAAAAGAATTTACTGTTACGCTCGACTATCCAAAATCGGGTTTCAAAGCATTTTATGTTGATCTGAAATACAAAGCTCCGTTTGGAGATGATTATACGCAAAGCACACGCATGTTCCTAATGAACGACAAGAAAGTTCTTCTGGAACGTGGTGAATAAATACAAGTTTGGTCATTACCTAAAGCTGCCCGTCTGAATAAGGCAGGCAGTTTTTTATTTTTTCCTTATGCTAAAGAAAATCGGCTTTGTTATAGGCAGCCTCATTCTGCTCCTGTTTTTGTTGTTCTTACTTATAACAACAAGGGTAAATCATACTCCGTATTTTTCCAGTAATTATTATAAAATCAGTTGTGCTAGATTAGACAGCATTGAAACACATTTTGAATCTCATTCTGATTCTTTAAAAGCCGGTTTTGCAAAAGTTAGTATAACTCCACGGTTAGGCACGGAGACGGATGATGCAGAAAACGGGAAATTTTCAGTGGTGCCGCTTGCGGGGTTTGGAGCCAGAAAAGGTGCTCCTTCATCTGGTGTTCATGATAGTATTTTTGTTAAGGCAGCTGCTTTAAAAGTAGCAAATACGCTGGTGGTTCTTGTTGGTGTAGATTTATTGATTGTCCCTCCAAATATTACTGATTCAGTAATGCAATTACTTTCAGGAAAAGGGATAAGCCGCAACCAGGTATTCTTTTCTGCCACGCACACTCATTCAAGTATTGGAGCCTGGGGCAACGGCTGGGTTGGTAAACAATTTGCAGGAGAATACAATCCTGAACTTGTAAAATGGGTAAGTAAGCAAATCGCAACAGCAATACTTTCAGCAATCAACAATCTAAAATCGGCTTCAATTGCAACAGGAGATTTCAATGCAGGCCAGTACACGCGAAACCGGTTGATAGGCGAACGCGGAACAACAAACGACGATTTCAGCTTTATTTTCATTGAACAGGCTGGAGGAAAAAAAGCTGTTGTTGGCTCTTTTGCCGCACATGCAACCACAATGGGCGACAAAAATATGCTAATTAGTGGCGATTATCCCGGTTACTGGGAGCGCAAGATGGAAAATATATCCGTGGATTATGCCATTTTTTTTGCCGGATCAGTTGGAAGTCAAACCAATGTTGGCAAAGGAGAGGGTTTTGAAAAGCCCAAATTTATCGGAGAATCGCTGGCTGACAGCTTAAATATCTACCTGTCAGAAACATCGCTCGAAAATAAAATTACTTTGGCATCTGCGTCTTTCAAAATGGAGTTGCCCGATTACCACATCAGAATCACCACCAAAAGGAATTTGGCTACTTCTATTTGTCAGAAGCTTAATCCAGTACCAGACAATGCGGTTCTACAAGCCGTTCGCTTTGGCGATATGATCTGGATTACAACACCTGCCGACTTCAGTGGCGAATATGCACTTCAGATAAAAAATGCACTGTCGGCACATGGCTACGAGGCAAATGTATCGAGTTTCAACGGCAGCTATCTTGGTTATATTATTCCAGGCAGGTATTTCTATCTCGACAAGTACGAGGCAAAAACAATGGCATGGTTCGGCCCGAATATGGGTGATTATACCATGGATTTAATTCACCAACTCTGCAAAATCATGATTTAGATGAAAGCTCAAAAAGCAATAAAAAGAGTAATCAAAGCATTGAAATACGTTTTATATTCTTTGCTATTCATTGTTATAGCACTGCTTATTATCGGATTTGCCAAACCGCTTTGGCATTTTATTGTTACCTATCCGGCTTTGGAAAAAGAAATAGCAGAATTCAAACTCCTGCGAAAAGAAACACCCAAAACAACCAAACAAAATGTTTATCGCGGAGTAATGCACGTTCACAGCTACCTTTCGCACGACAGCGAAGGCAACCTGAACGACTTAATTCCGGCAGCCAAAAACAACGGTATCGATTTTATCTTTTTAACCGATCACCCACGCTATCAGCTTGATAGTTTCCCTCGTGGTTATCATGGAAATTACGATGGTACTTTAATCGAATCGGGAAGCGAAAAACATGGCTACGTTTGCTGGCCCCTCGACACTATGATCATTGATCTGAAAACCAATCCCGACACAATTGCCAAGAATGTTGTGCAACAAGGAGGAATTGTTTTCTTTTCGCATACCGAAGAACCGCGCAATTGGGCAAACACATGGTACCAAGGCATGGAAATGTATAATTTTCATACCGATACAAAAGATGAATCGCTTCTGCCCAATGTTCTCAATTTTCTGGTTAATGGCAAGAAGTACAGAATTTGGGCAATGCGCCAAATGTTTGATGAACAAACCGCTATTCTCGCCCGATGGGATTCACTGAACATTTATCGGCACCATGTTGGTTTCTCTGCGGTGGACACACATGAGAACCAAAACATCCGTGCCAGATATACCGCAGATGGCAGAGTGGAATGGGTTGGGCCGAATGCAGATGTTATTGATACTACCGACGTTACTATTTTCAACAGGTGGCTGTTTCATGAACCTGACGTAAACGGCTGGATTTTCAAGTTGATGATTGATACTTATAACGAAGGATTTAACTACATTACCAATTACGTTTTTGCAGATACACTTTCAACACCATCGTTGGCAGAAAACATAAAAGCAGGGCATTTATACTCCACATTTAAAAGCCTCGGTGACGCTAAGGGCTTTAACTTTCTTGCTGAAAACAACAGCGGTGAGGTAGAAGCCATCATGGGAGATTCAATTTCGGTTGACGAGTTCAAATCATTTAATGCAGTTACTCCCCTACCCGGACATTTTCGCCTTATTTACAATGGCGACGAGATCGACAATTCAGATGTTGACAGCTATCATTATTCATGGAATGGCCCGGTTAAAAAGGGTGCATACAGGTTAGAGGTACATATTCTTCTCCGGGGGAAATACGTGCCATGGATATATTCAAACCCGATTTATATTTACTAATACTTAAATTGCTATGCAATGAAAACCAAAAGTTTGTTACTACTCGCTTTTCTCATTCTTTCAACACAAATACACGCGCAAACTTTTAAGGCTGGCGTCGCTATTCGTGATATTACTCCTAAAAATCTTATTCCAATTTCAGGAGGCATGGGCACACCCGTTTTACCAAGCGGTTTTAAAGGAAAACTAACTGTTCGTGCACTTGTTCTAGAAAAAGCCGATACAAAAGTAGCAATAGTTAGTATTGACAACATTGGTTGGCCTGCCTATTTGGGAGACCGTTCTCGTAAACTCATTAAAGACATCGCACCAGAAAATGTGCTGATTGGTGTAACTCATACCCACAGTGCTCCCGATGCTTATGGTTTTCCTGACGAAAACGGAAATACCGGCGCTAATCTGGACTACCTAAACTGGTGCGTTACCCAAATTGCTGATGCGGTAAACGAAGCATATGAAAGCTTACTGCCTGCGGAATTAAAAATTGCTGTTGCCGAAGCAAAAGGAAAAATAGCCTACAACTATTATGCACCGCGTTTATACGACCATCGGATGGGTGTTATACAGGCGATAGCAAGCAGTGGCGAAAACAAAGGAAAGCCAATTGCAACCCTGGTAAATTATGCTACGCATCCTGAAATATTAGGTACAAAAAGTAAGCTAATGAGTCCTGATCTGTGTGGCCCCATGTACGATAGAATTGAAGAAAAAGGTGGCGGCATTGCCATTTTCATGAACAGCGCACAAGGAGGAATGGTAACCGCCGATACTCGTCTTGAAAATGGCGCAGAAGCCAACGATTGGAACGAATGTATCCGAATCGGAAATTTAATGGCCGATGAAGCACTTCGCATAATTAATCCAGCTCCGACACAGAAAGATCCACAGCTATTTTGCGCTTCTAAAATGTTTGAGCTCCCGGTAGAAAATGAAGCGATGAAATTTGTATTCGAACATTCGCCGGTGGCAAAAATGTCGGATAAAAAAGTAAATGACTATAGTAAGGTAGAAACACAGGTTAACCTGCTAAATATCGGCTCGGCGCAGGTACTTACCATTCCGGGAGAAGCTTTACCAAATATTGGTTTTTATCTGAAACGACACTTAAAAACCAATCAGCCCTTTCTATTTGGACTTACAAACGACGCTTTTGGCTATATGCTTTCAAAAGAAGATTTTAATAGTTTTGAACGGTACAACTATATTTCCAGGACTTCACTGGGCGAAATGACAGCCGAGATTTACGAGCAGCAAGCATTAAAATTTATAGCCGAAAGCCCTTCAGCAAAATAAAAGATTGTATAAAAAGAATAACAATCCCCGGAAAAGAGTTTTCGGGCATTTTATTTTAAATACGTTTCAAAAAAAGCATCCATTTTTTGTTGCATGTAAACATTGGGACGAACCGCTATATCCATCGCATGCGGCCACAGCGGCAAACGATGATACACATTGGAAACACCAAGACGATTAAGCCGCACATGCAAAGTATCCGACTGACTTGGCGGCAATAAATTATCAGACGTTCCCTGCAAAATTAAAGTTGGCGGCAAATCTTCTTTTAGATACCTGGCTGGTGAGGCCTCCCAATATAATTCGGGTTTTTCGCTATAGGAATGGCCGATAAAATCAGTCACCATAAACTGTGTTTGCCCATAAGGAGTGGTCAAATCCACCGGTCCATAAATATCAACTACTGCTTTTACTTTATGTCGCTGAGGATTTTCCCAGCCGTAGCCTGCAAGCATTGCCAAATGTGCTCCTGCCGAGCCGCCAACCAAAGCTACCCGGCTTGTGTCGTAACCATATGTATTTGCATTTTGGTAGAGAAAATCCACTGCATCCAGAACATCTTCAACTGCTGCAGGATAAATACTGTCCTTCTTTAAACGATAGGAAACAGTTGCCGTTACAAAACCTTTTTCAGCATAATCCAGCAGGTAAACCAGATAGTCCTGCCGCTTTCCACTGCGCCATCCTCCTCCATGGATAAAAACCAACAAAGGGGCTTTCTCATTTAATTCCTTTTGCCTGTAAATATCCAGCTGAAGTGATTTTCCGTTTGCATTTTTATATTCAATATCTTTAAACGACTCAATGGTCGCCGGAACTTCAGGCTCCCTGTCAATCAAACTTTCCAAACCAACACCAATGGCTAAATAATCAAGTGCTTCAAAATGATATCCTATCGGTGCCTTCTCCGGGAAAAGCAAACCAATTGTTCTTGGCAACAACATCAGAACAACGAAAAGTGCCAAGACAAACAGCATTCCTTTTAATGCCTTTCTAAATATCGTTTTAGCCATGTTTTATGGATTGAATGTTACATCTCTTTCAACTCGGTCAACATTTCCTGAATATTTTTATGCAGCAGTGGAGCAGTTTCTTTTCCGAGCGAATTTTCTTCACCATACGGCGAATTATCTCTTCCATAAGCAAAGGGGGCTTTAACATCCCACTGGCTTTTAGGAATAATGTAGCCAATCTCGTCGTTTGCCAGTCCAAGAATGAACTTAAATTCGCCTTCCATCATATCACGAATTGGCGGCACTTCCTGTGCATCGATACCAAAATCGTTCCCTTCCGGTACTTCTACTCCACCGTTCACAATTTCTGGATAAATCTCGCCGGGAATGGTTACAAACGACAACGGTCCGATTTTAAATACTGACACCTCCGAACGCATTTTCATCAATCCGGTAGTGCCTCTGTCGAGCACGCCAAGTGCCGTGGCCAGCTTAAATAGATTGTTATTGATAGGTAATAAAATGGTTCGTACCATAAGTGAAATATTTGCGGAGTCGATTACAGTATCTGGTTGATTCATTGCATCCAGTGCCAACATAGATAGGTGCTTTCCTTCGGCAGCTGCCTTTTCGAAAGACGGTTCCTTGATATTTTCTCCCGTAAAAGGATCTTTCACCGCCAGCGACGGATGCGTACACATCAGGCCACCAATTGCACCATTCATATAAACACAAACACCGCCAATTCCGGGCGTCACAAGGCTGTCGCCATTAAACACACCTTTTTCCACACCCTCGCGCACAAAATGCGGGAAGTCAGAAGAAATAAGCAGGTTTTTACTCCAAAGAGTTTCGGGGTGGTTCCCCCAGGCAACAACAGATCCCAGCGTATTTCCGTTTTCTTTATCGATTGCTTTTATCATTCTCAATCCCGAATCAAAAACTTCAGGTTTACGCGTATCTTTTACCAGAGGAATTGCCCCGGTAAGGTCCTGCGAGATCTCGAGACTGGCCGGCCTTAAGTTTTCAGCAGCTTCTACTATTGATTTTACAATCTGATTCTTTACAAACTTCATGTAGTCTTTATTGATGCCACTTTTGAAAGGTGTTTCCCCCCACATTCCCAGCAGGTCGGCCGACTCATGTGTATGTGTTGACGCGACAATCGCATATGTAATTCCGGCTTCCTCGGGAATCATTTCACGAACATCAACTATATCGTCGTGCATAAAACCAATTGCATCAATCATTACCATTGCCAACCGGGTTGTTCCGTCATCAATAATCATTGTACGTGCCCAGGTATCATCATGAATTCCGTTAGCGGGTTTGCTGTTGCTAAAACCGGCAATCCAAACCGGGTCGAAAACGCCGTTACCGTTTCCATCAGTAAACGTATCACCATCCTTTGGCTTGTATTTCGCATCGCCGTTTTTATCTTCCCAACGATCGGGAACGTCCGGAGTTATTGCCACTGCGGCAAATCCTGCCTGCAACTGTTTTTCTGGCGAATTTTCAACTTTCAGATCAGCAGAATAGCCCGAATGCCTGTCTCGAAGATTTAAGAACATCCAGACGATCAATCCCACAAGCAGGACTGCCAGTACAATTCCAACGATTTTAAATATCCTTTTCATACAACAACGTCTCTATAAAATTCATTATTCCTTAAAGTTCTAAAATTTATTGTTCTGCATTATTTTTCATAAAGTCCTCCCGTGCATCATCTACATCGTCCATATCTGGTCCTTGTTCAATTTTTCGCCAGTCAATGGTTCGGTGGTATTTTTTCATTGAAAGTTCGGCATCATAAATCCGCTCGTCGTGCCGCTCCAAAGTATAAGGAGTATAATCTGGTTCACCCGTAAAAAAATCTTGTAACAACGAAGCTGTCAAATCAAAATGATTGACATATGGTACATTCAAAATATTATAAATCGTTTTCAGAATGGCGCCAAAATTGGCATGCGTATGCGAAACATAGCCACGTTTCACGTATGGGCCAGCCATCATTAAAACCGAACGATGAGCATCTACATGATCAACACCACCCTGAGGATCATCTTCGGTAATGATCACCAACATGTCTTTCCAGTATTTTGTACGCGACAAAAAGTGAAGAATACGGCCAACTGCCAAATCATTGTCCACCATGTACGACTGACGATACGGATAACCTTCTTCAGGATCGGGGCCTGTTCCATGATCATTCGGGATCATTACGGTAACCAGCGCTGGCATTTCATCGTTGCTGTCGATCCAAAGCCTGGTAAATTCTTTTTCAAACTGATCCATCCGGTACTGATCAGGAATATTCATATTATATCCCGGATAGTCGTGACTGGTACGATAGAACAAAGCTTTTTGCATGGGAATCATCACACCGTGGGCAGCGCCGGTATTTACATCGTACCACTCTTCGCGTTCGTGCCCGCTTTCGTTGGCTTGCCCAAAATTATAAAAGGTAACTCCTTGCCGGTCAAGCGCCTCCCAAAGACCTCCGATTTCAGCATAATCTTCAGGATCAACACTTCCAATTGTTTTCGGAAAACGACGCCCTTCTGCTTTTGAAAACGGCATGGCTGTTTTAGAGGTTGCGGCATTGGCTTCCACCCACTCGTTGGGAATTACACCTACTAACCAATGATGCCCATGCACCGACGCATCGCTATCGCAATAATAATTATCGGAGAATGCAAACTCTTTTGCTGCTTTTATGTGGTTGGGAGAAATTCGCAGGTTCGGAAATTTTGCCTGCATAGAGTCGGGCAAAGAGTAAGTATTGTTTGTTCCGTACCGGGCTAATGTACTATCGCCCCGGGCTTCTTTTAACTGACCAAAAATTTCATCGTAGGTTCTGTTTTCCTTGGTAATGTAAACAATGTGCTTTATCTGACTTTGACGCACTCCGGGAAGTGGTGGCAGCGGATTTTTACCGTCATCTTCCACTATGGTTTCAATAAAAGTATTACTGATTGACTGTTTGGTGTAGTTAGCCAGCTCATCATATGTTGGCACTTTAACTTTCTGAAAACTTCCGAGCTGAATGCTGCTTACCGAACTTCCCTGAATTGGGGCAACAAAACCAACACCTCCATTAGGGCCTGCTCCCCATCCACGACATGTGATAATGTAAAGCTGTTTTTCATCATCCGAAAGCTCCACCCTGGTTGGCCCCCAGCCGGATGGAATTAATCCTTTTGTGGTTTGAGTTGGAATATCGATAACTGCCACGGCATTAAAGCCAAGAAGCGCCACATACAGCGTTTTTTCATCTTTGGTCATGGTAATTCCAAACGGAATAAGTCCGCGCACTTTATCAATTCGGTCATCCACTCTTATTGGAATACGTCCCACCAATTCCTGTGTTGTATGATCGATAATGGCAATGTTGTCGTTACTGGCATTAGTAACATATGCATACTGTTTTCCAACAGCTATAGAATTGGGACTTGCTCCTCCAACAACTTCTGCATCTTCCACCGTTTCTCCAATCAGGTATCCGGTTTTAAATTTATTGATCACTTCATTTTTCTCCAGGTCGATGGTAAACACACTCATGGCATCAGGGTGATTAGGGCTCCCCAATCCAGGAATTACCTTACCTTCTACGATGGTGCCTTCGCGCGATTCGGGTGTATTCTCACCATAAGGATGATGAGAGATTCGCAGATACTCGTAATTTTCAGGCGTAGCACCTTCTACTAAAGGATAAGAATAAACACCTACATTAGCTACAAAAGCCTGCTTTTTATCGGGGCTGATTGCTAAACCAAAAGGCTGACGTCCGACTTTTACAGATGCAGTGATTTTTTTTGAATTTAAATCGACTCGCACTAAACGGAAATTTCCGCGATCAAGCACCAGTAACTCATTTCTGTCTGGATTCAACATCAAATCCGAAGTAAAACTGTCCTGATAATCTTCTCCTTTTATCTTTCCATTTAACGAAATGGCGCCTACTTTTTTATAATTTTCGATATCGTAAATTACAACATCGCCTTTGTCTCCACCACTCAGGTAAACATGTTTTGAGTCCGGGGAAAATGCAACCCCAAGAAAAGAACCTTTTGAGAAAGGAGAAGGGATTTTATTGTCGTAACTGGGAATTCGTTGTGCTCCAAGATGGTTCAGATTGATAACTGTAATCACGCCGTTGTGCAAAGTAACAGCTTTTTCTCCATCAGGTGAAACTGCCATCCCATACGGATCGTTTGTAATTGGAATAACTTCACCTGCCGGCGTAGCATAACGACCGCTCGGAAGAACAGTGGTTCCCGCTTTATCAATAACGCAATACTGATCTTTTCCAGGCACCTGCAACACCTTTACCGTATGGCTTTTTTTATTGCAGCTAAACAAGAATAAAACAAGGACAAAAGAAAGTAAGAATTTAGCACTCATATGGTATAATTTATCTCTTTTTGATTTTAAAACTGACAGGCCTACAAATCCTCCCTGATACAGAATTTTACCTGTTGGCTGTATTCTGCTAAAGAAATGAAAACTATTCTGTTCTTTGTTGAATTCCCATTAATTATTTGTTTCATTTTCAATAACTCTCCACGCCGGATAAACCACCAAATTATTATAAATTTAGCTTTTATGAACTTCTGCTCTGAATTTTTGCAAGACCAAAAATGTTAACGCAATAGCGGAAACAGCAAAAAAGATATCGACAAAAAACCGCCCGCATACAACCTTGCAAAACGAAAGCCCGCTCAAATTGAAATATTCGGGATGAATAAACATGCGTATCATCGAAACTGCCAGGCACGACCAAATTAGAAGTAAGAACAAATTGCCAATGCTGTTTTCACGTTTCGCAAAAAATGAGACCAATAAAGCCACAATTGTGGTCATCAGAAAAACCCAAAAGAAATGCATAGTAAATGGCGACCAGAAATTTGTATCTGGATAAAAATCTCGGATAAGGTCGATTGCAGTATGTGCGAATGTAAGTGTTATTCCCAGCTGCCAGGCCACTTTTGGAAAAACCATGAAAAAACCAATCAGAATAAAACCAACTACAGAATAGTTAACAAGCATCCGGGCAATTTCATTCTTAACTGATCCACCCGGCATATTGTTTATAATACTGCTTTCAATTATAGTTTCTGTACCCATAGGTAGTAACCAATATATTAAAAGGGCCGCTACAGTTACGACTCCCAACTCTTTCCACAAGGGGTAATTCGTAAACGAAGATTCATCCTCCTGCCAATTATTAAAAGCACGATCTCTGCGACTTAACCAGGTAGCGTACCCCAATGCCGCCCCTAATAACAATCCAAAAGTAAATTCCATTGCCTTCCACCAGCTTCCAAAAACAGCCTCAGAATAATGTGTTCCTAAAACCAACCACAAACTTCCCAAACCAAATCCTAATCCTCCACCAACAAGGCCGAAACCGGCAAAACGTGGAATAAGTTTGAACTGTCGCGATTGAATATTCATTTTAAGATAAATCAACACCAAAACGGCGCGGAACAACAAAGCCGCCCACGATTCGGCACGTGGCTTTACCCGATCAGAAAAATAGATAAGCATGGGATCGTTGATCAATTTAAAGCCGAGAATCATGCCGATGATATAAATTACGATCGCCCATAAAATTGTACGTTTTTCAACATGCCGGTAGATAATCCCAAGCGCCAGAAACACTCCTGCAGAAAGTCCCCAAACTGCTCCTTTTAGCGTTGTTCCGCTTAGTCCCCACCAAAAAGTATCGGGATTACGAATAATTCCCAGCGTTTGCCCGTAGGTCATTTCGCCGCCAAGGCCAACACCAAAAACAGAAAACACAAGAATTACGGAAGTAAACGAGGTGGGTAGCTTCAGTAATAAGCCAAGGCTTAGAGCTAAAAAAGCCCCGGGAATCATCGCTCCAAAGGGACCTCCACCAATATGCCCCCTTAATCCCCAACCCAACATCATTGCAAATGCGGGGAGCACTACAAACATCCATTTGGGATAGAATCTATGTGTCTCCATCTCCGTTTTGTTAATTTTCAGATTTAAACGAGATCGTTTTATTGCTTATCAATGGCTTAGCCCAGAAAGAAATACTTAACACATAACCTAAGGTTACGAAAATAAGCAGCATTCCGGCCCGTAACGAAGAAAAGTCACTGATAGCACCAATCAATACCTGAACAATTGCACCTCCGGCAATACCTGTCATCAAAATTCCGGCAAACGAACCATGGTGCTTAGCCACTGAATTTAGCCCCAAAGAGACAATTGTTGGATACATTACAGATAAAAAGAACCCCGAAACAGGCAATGCCCACAATGCAATATTAACACTGCCAAACAAGCCGGCTGCCACACAAACAATCGCCAATATGGTGAACCATCTGAGAATTTGTTTGCTATCGAACAACTTCATCAATACCAATCCTAACATTCCGCCAAGCGTCATCAAGCCCCAAAAATAGGAAACCGCATCAGCCCCGGCAAGGTCAGGATCAATACCATGATAAACATTCAAAAACTTCGACAACCAATATGAAATCCCCTGTTCAGAGCCGACATACATAAATATGCCAAGAAAATACAGGATCACATATTTATTCTTGATCAGTTCAAAAAAGCTTTCTTTTGAGCCAACTTTCTCATCATCCTGCAACTCTACTTTCGGAAATTTAACCAGGAAAATAATTACACCCATTAAAATTGCAATAGCCGCAAAAGCCCAGTAAACAGACACCCACGACATACTTTCGGGAACAAGCTTCGCCATCAAACCAATAAGTGGTTTATTCAAGCTTCCGTTATCGATATTTACCACAAAGTAGGAATACATTTGCGGACTGATGAACGATGCCAATCCAAAAACCAGTTGCCCCATTACCGAATAAAAAGCATAATTTGCTTCTCCGCCGGATACGCGTAAAAGCGGATTAATTACTACTTGTAAGGCAGCCATTCCGGCTCCAATTGTAAACAATGAAATGATGAACACATTAAAAACCGGATGAACAGCAAACACCAGCGACGCAGCAAAAGCCATAAGAAAAGCAACAATCATAATTCGTTTTTCGCCGTACTTTTCCACCAGAAATCCGAAAGGGATGGACATTACTCCGTACGCAATAAAAAAAGCAAAAGGAAGTAAACCGGCAAGTGTTTCAGTGAGCGTGTAACTGTCCGAAACTTTTTGGTTTAGCGCTCCCAAAATGTTGGTAAGAAATGAAATCACAAAAAACACCAACATGATGAGAACTACTATAAAAAGATTTTTTCGCATATCGTTATGTTATTAATTTACGTTTTTTAAAACCAGTGACGCAGCCCCCAAACAACCGGCATTATTTCCGAGCGTTGCAGCAACAATATCAGTGTTTGCCGCACAATCGGGCATGGCATAACTTAGTGCCGAAGCTTTGATCATATCGACATAAAATTGTCCGGCCTCCGAAATTCCTCCACCTATAACTACTTTTTGCGGTGAAAAAGTATTGATAAATCCGGCTATTCCGTGCCCCAGATAATCGGTGTGCTTCTGCATACATTTAACTGCTGCAACTTCATTATTTTTGAATTTATCAACGATAAAGTGACCATCGATCTCATCAGCATCTAACCCGGTAACGTAGGCATATTGCTGAACCAAAGCAGAAGTTGACGCGTAAGCTTCCAAACATCCACGACCACCACAATTACATGCAATTCCTTCATGATCGATGGTTACATGCCCCATCTCAGCACCCCGGTTTTTATAGCCTCCGTACAATTCGCCATTGGCCACTATTGCACCGCCAATTCCTGTTCCAACGGTAATAAAAATAGCATCAGTTGCATCTTTTGCAGCACCGAACATTACTTCGCCAAGTCCCATTACATTAGCATCGTTGTCTGCAAAAACCGGAAGATTGAACTCCTTTGAATATATTTCACTAAGATTTATGTTTTCCCAACGGTCGAGATTATCAGCGCCCCCATGCACAATGCCATCGCATACAATACCCGGCGAACCGATTCCGATTCCGGTCACTTCAAGAGCGTCTTCACGAGCCTTTTCCAAAACTTTTTGAATTGAAGATTTTATTGCATCCAAAGTGTCCTCGCGCGTTGCTTTACCACCAACGGGAAGTTTCCCTTCATACAGAATTTTGCCATCTTCCCGAACCAAGGCGTACTTTACAAAAGTTCCACCTAAATCGATACCAACCGCATATCTTAACTTTTCCATATTTTGTGCTCTACTTAATTGTTACCGATTCAACATTCCATGCCTTAACTTTTAAATACGGCTTATCGCTTTTTAAGTCTTCCAAATCAAAGCTAGCGGTGTAAGTTCCTTCTTCTCCGGGCAAAAGCGTTATATAGTTGTCGTCCCAGTATACCGGCAAAATAGGATCGTCAGTTCCCTGATTCACCAAATCGAAATAGGTGAAGAAGACTATTGAAGAAGCCGGATTTGTAACTTTCAAATGTACAACTCCCGAATCTCCATCCTTTTCAAACTGATAATCATAGTCTAATTTTACATTTGGAAGCTTATCCAGATCAGTAAAATCAGCATACGCTTTTGGCGGTGTATAATAAGGCCAATCGAGTGCTTTTGCTGCCTCGTAATCCAGTTCGTCTTGTTTTACCGATAACCAATAAGTGCTGTTGTCTACTTCCTCTCCATTCTGATCATAAACATTCAAGCGCAGGAACCAAACCGGCGTTTTCTCCTCCAGTTCGGGTAATTTATAAATAAACCGTGAGGTATTTGTTGCAATATCTCCTTCCCACTCGTCAGAAAAAATAACTTTCGAGTTGATGTTATAAGCCTTCATCTTTACAGTTACATTGTTGGCATCTTCAAGATCTTCATTTGCCAGATAAATATCGTCGAAACCATAGCGATAGATGGCGTGAACCGGATTACAAGCTTTCCGCACACCGTAAAACGAGCCGTTCGGCTGCAAATAGGTATCGTACAACTGCCAGTATAATTCGGGCCAGGCTGAGTTAAGCATCCATTGAACCAGCCCGGTACTTTTTGGTTTGTGTGCCACAAAAGCTTCAAACATTGGCCGCATCAGTTCGTAATTCGAAACCTGGCATTTAAAGGCAAATTCCTCAATATTGTTTGACTCCCCGTAACGCGCGTCCATGGCTTCGCGGAAGCGATCGAGTGTTTTAAATGCGTTTCGTCCGGTATGGTACTCCCAGTATTTTTTATCGATAGGCCACAGGCTTTCTTCCGGCAACATTTTTTTCAACGACGACAAGGGAGTGATGTTTGGCCCCGGACAAGTTTCGGTATTAAATCCATATGCACCGCCCAAATCAGTATCAGTAAACCAATAAACCGGTGGAGTATAGGCGTAAGGCCCTAACATTTTCATCCCGGTTGGACCACTAATTTCGCTGATTAGCGGAACTTCTGCCACAATATTATTGTCTTCTGTTCCGGCACCACCGGCAGAGGTTATGTAAGGCCGCGAAGGATCGTATTTTTTGAATAAATTAATGTAACGGTGTTCAAGTTCGGGGATGGGTAGTTTATCACTTCCCAGCATCCAGACATAAATTCCGGGATGATTGCGCAACCAAAGCATCTGATCTTTCCAATAAGCACTTAACAAATCAATATCTTCCGGTGTAACTGCTCCTCCGTATTTTTCATGCGTTGGTTTTAGCAGGTATTCTTCCCACTCCCAGTGGCAACTCCACCCCACCATAACTAAAATTCCGTACTCGTCACACAGGTCATACAACATCTGGCTTTTTCCCCAGAATCCTTCGCAACGAATACTGTTCAGGTTCATATGGCGAATGTATTTCATTTGGGCTTCGACACTTTCGCGCGTATCTTGCAGCAAAAGATCATCAACCCAGCCACCACCTTTCAACAAAACAAATTTTCCGTTTATCGTAAAAACACGGTTTTTATCTTCGTTTAAATAGCTGTTAATTTCACGAATTCCATAACGGCTTTCAACCCGATCCAACATCTTATCTCCCGCAATAAACTCAACCGACATGTTGTACAAATTAGGATCGCCCATGCCGTTTGGCCACCAAAGCTTCACATCTTTTACCGAAAGCTGGCTAAATTCATCGGGAGTAAACCGACATGAAAGCGTATCTTTCGGATGAAGGGTAACTTGCTTTTCAACTGTTCCCAAACCATAATTTACGCGAACAATTCCTTCAACTGCTTCATCCGACTGATTCTCAATTTCAGCCTGAATAAAAAGATCGGCATCTTTTAAGTTTTCTTTATTAACTACTGAATAAACAAAGGGACTGCGGATTTTAACCCCTTCATTAATTTCAAGAAACACTTCCCTGAAAATCCCCATATTTCGATCGCGAGGAAGCGGATTCCAATCTACAAAACCAATTGAATATTCACCATCGGCATGTTGCCAGAGTTTTAGTGCAATGGAATTTGTTCCTTCCTGAATATAGTCATCAATATTAAAAGTAAACATCCGGTAAGTGCCGGCAAATTCGTCTTTACCAACCACCTTCTCTCCATTCACCCATAAATCCGCACGGTAATTAATACCGTTAAAACGTAGCGAAACCTGTTTATTTAAATCGTCAGCTGACAAATCAAAAGTAGTTCTGAACCACCAGGGCTTCTTAAACTGCTCAATATCTACGCTTTGCATATTAACTCCAAAGTACGGATCTTCAATCACCCCGAAAGTTGCCATGCTTCCCAGCACAGTTCCGGGAACAGACGCTTTTAGCCACGAATCGGCAGAGAAATTACTTTCTGAAATCAAACTTTCGTCTAACTCCCCAATTTTATCGCTCGACTGCATTTTCCAGCCGTCAGAAATTATTATCACTTTTGAAACTAATTTCTCTTTTGGCGCAGAGCAAGATGTGATAACAATACTTGCGGCAAAGAAAAGCCACAGGGCTGCATGCAAACGACTTTTTGATTTCGTTCTTTTGATTACCGGTAAATTCATTAATGTTTAGCTATTTTAGAAAATAATTGACTCTAACAAAGTAACGCCACCCGTGAAAGAAATACTTATACTATTTTACTCATCTTGCAATATATTTTAACCCATTAGTTATATTTTAATATGTAAATTCGCCAAAAAGGTTAATATTCACAAAATACAATCTGAATAATGTTTCCAAAGTTTTCCATACTCACCTATGCTTTTAATTTAGCACTGGTACTTTTGACTGTAACGCACAAGCCAGCTGCGGCTCAGCAAACCGACAAACAACTAACAGATTATGTAAACCCGTTTTTAGGAACCGATTTCTTTGGGCATACTTTTCCGGGGGCATCACTACCCTACGCGATGGTTCATCTAAGCCCCGATGTTGGTACAGAAGGTTGGACCTATTGCGCCGGTTACATCTACCAGTCGAGTTCAATTATCGGTTTTAGCCACACCCATTGGAGCGGAGTTGGCATGGTTAATGGCGGCGAAGTGCTTCTAATGCCCACAGTAAGCAATAAACTTCAGATAATTCCGGGAACAGAGGATAACCCAGACAGCGGATATCGCTCTCGCTATTCGCACAATGCAGAAAAAGCGGAGCCGGGCTATTATTCTGTTTTATTGCAAGATTACGATATACAGGCAGAGTTAACTGCTACCAAACGGGCAGGTTTCCATCGTTATACTTTTCCTGAAGCTGAAAATTCGAGGATAATATTAGACCTCGGACATCAGATTGGCACTATGTTTTCTGACGAAAATTCAGCGCTTACAATCGCAAACAACAACCGAATTGAAGGCGTAAAAAGTTCCGGATTGGGTAAAGTGTATTTTGTGGCAGAATTCAGCAAACCTTTTCTATACTATGGAACTTTCGATGCTTCGTATGTTACACCAGAATCGGGGGGGAGTATTTTCCCCTACAAAAATGCCGAGGCCGGTGATAAAATAGGTGCTTTCGTTCAGTTTAATACTGAAGAAGAAGAGCAGATATTGGTTAAAGTCGGAATTTCATACACCAGTATTGAAGGTGCACGAAAAAATTTACAGGAAGAAATTCCCGGTTGGGATTTTGATGAAATAAGAAAAGCTGCCAGTAAAACCTGGAACAATGAACTCTCGAAAATTAAGATTGACGGAGCAAGCGATAATAAAAAAGAGATCTTCTACACTTCGCTTTATCATTCGTTTTTAGCACAATATATTTCGCAGGATGTTGATGGAAAATACCGAGGCTCCGACGGAAAAATTCATACAACAGATGGGTTCGATTTTTACGGTTCCTTTTCATGCTGGGATACTTACCGCTCGCAACATCCGCTGCTAACATTAACAGCACCGGAGCATGTCGACGACTTTATCCGGTCAATTGAAGCAAAAGTGGATAATTTCCGATGGTTACCGGCTCAACATTTTCAGAATGTATTTGGAGAGGCAATGGTAGGCGATCACCTGATACCGGTAATTGTAGATGCCTACATGAAAGGGTATCGCGACTATGATATTGAGAAACTATACACCGCTATGCGCACCAAAGCAATGGAAGAACCAAAACCACCGGTTCCTGATGACATGGGGCGTGCCGGACTTGAATACTACCTTGAGATGGGATATACTCCGGTTGACCGTATTACAGAGTCGGTGCCCAATACCCTGGAACTGGCTTATGACGACTGGTGTATTGCGCAATTGGCAAAGGAACTGGGAAAACAAAACGACTATCAATTATTTATGCAACGCGCCGAGAACTACGCCAATTTATGGGATGCAGAAACACAATTTATGCGCCCCAGAAAAGCCGATGGAACATGGCTTGAAGCTTTGGGAGATAAAGAACAGGCGATTGAAGAATACGGCGATCATTCGTACTACAAATATTTCGATCCGCTTCTTGTTGGCCGCCGCCCGAACCGATATTATACAGAATCCAATGCCTGGCAATACATTTGGTCGGTACAGCATGATGTGCAAGGCTTGATAAATCTTTTTGGCGGCAAAGATGCTTTCATAAAGAAACTGGATACCTTTTTTGAAATGAGCCCATTGATTACCCCGCCAAAATATGTTGGCGTTGTTGGAACCATCGGGCAATATGTGCACGGTAACCAACCATCGCACCACGTGGCCTACTTGTATAATTACGTGGGCCAACCCTGGAAAACACAACAGCGGGTTCGGCAGGTTTGTGATGAATTATACCGTCCCGGCTCTGGTGGGTTGTGCGGAAATGAAGACATGGGATCACTTTCATCGTGGTATGTACTTAGCTCAATGGGAATTTATGCCGTTACGCCCGGATCGCCAACTTATGCTATTGGCAGCCCATTTTTTGGTCAGGCAACCATTCAATTAAAAGAAAACAAAACATTTACCATTAAGGCTTTAGACAATTCAAAAGAAAATATTTACATTCAGTCGGCAAAACTGAATGGTACACCATTTAACCGAACTTGGATCGCGCAAAATGAGATTACGACCGGAGGCGAACTGGTTTTTCAAATGGGCCCAAAACCCAACAAAAACTGGGGAACTACAGCTGATTCAGCACCACCGTCAATGTCGAAAGAAAAATAAACTGTAACATCTAAACCGAAAGATTATGAAACTTATGCAACAAAACCGAAGAGAATTCCTGCAAAAAATGTCTGTAGTAGCAGGAGCGTCTATACTTCCGGGAAGTTTAATGACAGCTTGCTCTGCAACACCAGGATCAAAGATAAAACTTGGGCTGGTTACCTACCTCTGGGCAAAAGATTGGGATATTCCAACGATCATAAAAAATTGCAAAGAAACACAAATTGGCGGTGTAGAATTACGCGTTGAACATGCACATAATGTAACCTTAAACCTTACAAAAGCTGAAAGAGAAACTGTAAAAAAACAGTTTGCCGACAGTCCGGTTGAAGTAATTGGAATGGGTACCAACCAGGATTACCACACGGCCGATCCAGACAAATTGAAAGACTCAATAGAGAAAACCAAAGAATGGCTTCAATTGAGTAAAGATATTGGCGGAACAGGAGTAAAAGTAAAGCCAAACGGCTTCACAGAGGGAGTTCCAAAAGAAAAGACATTGGAACAGATTGGTAGGTCTCTGAACGAACTTGGTCAATATGCTTTGGACATGGGACAACTTATTCGGCTTGAAGTACATGGCCGCGAGACACAACTGCTTCCCAATATTAAAGCCATTATGGATTATGTTGAGAACGACGGTGCTACGGTTTGCTGGAATTGCAATATGGAAGACCTGGAAGGACAAGGGCTGGAGTATAACTTTAACCTGGTAAAAGACCGTTTTGGAGATATCTGTCACGTACGCGAATTAAATATTGGCGATTATCCTTACCAGCAACTTATGGATCTATTCGTAAAAATGGATTACGACGGGTGGATGTTGCTGGAATGCCGCACTGATCCTGCAGATAAAGTTGCCGCGTTAAAAGAACAGCGCGAGGTTTGGCGAAGAATGCTCACAAAAACTCAGTCCAGACTGTAGTGACTCGTATTATTTCAAAACTTCAAAAACATAATTACCGGGCAAAACCTGCAGAACGACAGTGCCATTGTTTCCTGTAAAATGTATATCTGTTCGTTGTTCGTTTATGGATTTCCCGTTTTTCAGCAGCTTCTGGCCTTCTTTAGCTGGTAATCGAATTTCTGCTGTTGTATTTGGCGGAATTGTAACTTCGAGTTTAAACCGATCATCATCATTCTTCCATTTGGATTTTATCAATCCATAAACTGACTGATAAGTAGCTTCGGCAAAGCTAAGGCGATCAGGTAAGGGGGCTATCAATATTTTCTTATAGCCCGGTTCCAGTGCACTTATACCTCCAATTCTTTTATACATCCACTCTCCTATTGCGCCATAGGCATAATGGTTGAAAGAGTTCATTGAAGCATCGCCAAAACCATCCTCTTTACTGTAGCTGTTCCAACGTTCCCACATTGTAGTTGCCCCTTGATTAATGGAATAAAACCACGAAGGATAAGTCTCCTGAAACAAAAGATCGTATACCAACTCGGTTTGCCCAAACTCATCGAGAACAGGCGCCAAAAGAGGCGTTCCCAGAAATCCGGTTTGCAGGTGGTTGTTGGCACGCTCAATGGTTCCAACAAGATTCTCAACTACAGAATTAACCAAACAATCGGGCACCAACCCGAAACCAAGCGCCATTAAATAAGCAGTTTGTGTTTCGTATGCTGTAGTTAGTTTACCGTTTGCATCGAGGTATTTATTCTGAAAAACAAGTTTTAAAGAATCGCAAAGTTCAGAAAGTTCATGATCATCCTCTTGCTGTCCGAGTATTCGTGCTGTATTAGCCGTTATTTCTACCGATCGGATAAAGTAAGCCAGGTGAATCAGTTCTACTGAGGTATCTCCTCTTCTTGTATCTTTTACCTGATGAGAAAATGGTTGCAACCAATCGCCAAAAGAGCTGAAAGCTGTTTCTTCTCTTTTGCTGTCGGCCTTGTAAAAACGGATCAACTCCAACATCATCTCATAATTCTCCCTCAGGATGTTCTCATCACCGGTATTTCGGTAAATTGTCCATGGAATTACAGTAGCTGCATCAGCCCATCCCACACTTGGTTTATAAGTGCGGTTTGAAGGAATTATAACCGGCAATGCACCATCATCCGCTTGTTCTTCGCGCATGCTTTGAAGCCAGCTTGCCCAGAATGAATAAACATTAGCATTAAAAAGCGAGGTAGGTGCAAAAACCTGTGCATCCCCGGTCCAGCCCATGCGCTCATCACGCTGCGGACAATCGGTCGGAATATCCAGAAAGTTACCTTTTAAGCCCCACACAATATTCTTTTGCAAACGATTCAACATCGTATCAGAAGTATGCAAGGTGCCGTTCTTATTAAAATCAGAATGCTGAACGATACCCGAAACCCATGATTTTCTGGGTTTATAATCCGAATCAAAACCACTTAGTTCAACATAACGAAATCCATGAAATGTAAATGAGGGACGCCAATTAATTTCTCCGGTATTTGCCGAAATATAGTAATCAGTACTTTGCGCGGTTCTATAGTTTTCGGTATACAAAGTTCCGTCTTCGTTTAGCATCTCAGCAAAACGAACTGTTACTTTCGCTCCCTTTTTCACCGGAATTTTCAACTCGGGAATGCCAACCATATTCTGCCCCAAATCGAACACAAACTTTCCCGACTGGGGTTCCGAAACATTCGAAGCTGCCAAAACCTCCTGAGCACGAACCGGATGATGTCGCTTAGGTTGAAGTTGAACTTCTTCATCGATAGGCAAAGTTCTAACGGGGCCCCAATTATCAGCATCAAACCCGGGTTTATTCCAACCGGACATTTCAAAATTAGCATCGTAGATCTCTCCGTCATAAATTCCGGAAAAACGAATTGGCCCCTTATCGATTCCCTTCCACTTACTATCAGATGCAACTATTTTATTCTGTCCGTCTGCTAGCTCTGTCTCTAAACGACACAGAATTCCGGGTTCACCATCAATCCGAATGCGTTTATTTGTATAGCCGATTCGTCCCCAATACCAGCCTTCTCCAAGAACAACACCAATGGTATTCTCTCCTTTTTTCAAATAGTGGGTAACATCGTATGTAATTGTTTCAATTCGTTTCTGGTAAGGCGTCCAGCCGGGAGTCATACTTGTATTGCCAACTCTTTTCCCATTAATATAAGCCTCGAATAATCCTTTCGCGGTAATATACAAACGGGCATCTTCAGTACTATCCTCCAACAAAAAATCTTTCCTGAAATACTGGGGTACAAATCGGTCGTTTAGGTTATCTGAAACCGGAAGGTTTATCCATTTTGCATTTTGCCACTCTTTATTCCTCAACAGGCCGAGTTCAAATGATGCCGTTTTACTCCAGACCGAAGCATCGCCGTTTTCATTCCAAAACTTTACCTGCCAAAATACTTTTTCCCGCGACTTGAGTTTAGCGCCTTTCCATTTTACCCAAACGGAAGAATCAGAAACAACTTTCTCGGAATCCCACAAATCTGGTTTATCTGGTAATAAACTACTATCACTTGCTGCGACTATCCGGTAAGCATATTGAAAATTGACCTTCTCTGAAACAGGTAATTTCCACGAAAAATTCGGAACAGAATCATAAAACCCGATTGGATTAGTGAAGCCTTCTCCAACTGTTAAATCGTGCGGAGCTTGTAGTTTTTCGGCACATCCTGCGAAAAAAACGGAAACAAAAACAACAATTAAGATTCTTCTAAATTGCCTGAAAAGAGAGTATCGTTTCATTAGAATTTACTTTTGCTTCAGGCTAAAATAAACAGAAAATTCGGCTTATCCTTGCTTGTTTCTGTCAGAAGAATCCCTGATGATCAAATCAGTTTTTAAAACAATAGTTTCAGAGGCAATTCCTGTATCTTCCTCTGTTATTTGCCTGATCAGCAATTTAGCAGCCGTTTTCCCCATTAAAAATGCGCGGTCGTCAACCGAACTCAATGCAGGTTCAAGAATTCGTGATATTGGGTAGTTACTAAAACCGATAACTGCAATGTCTTCCGGAATTCTATAACCAGCTTTCATAAAAACCTGGATAGCACTAATTGCTGTATAATCGTTGGCACAGAATATTCCGTCGGGTCGTTCTGTCAACTTCAAAAAATCATTTGCAGCATCTTTCCCTTCATCATAACTCAAATCGTTTGTATAAACAATTAATCGCTCATCAATAGGTAAATTATATTTTAGCAGTGCCGATTTGTAACCCGCCAACCTCGATCTAAATATCCCTGTTGTTTGCTTCCCCGAAATATGAGCAATTCGTTTACACCCTTGCTTTACCAGGTGTTCTGTTGCGTTAAAAGCCGATTCAAAATCGTCGATAACGACTTTGTTAACATCCAGCTCGTCCGATACCCGGTCGTAAAACACCACCGGAACATTAAAATCGCCAAACGAAGCAAAATGTCCTGATTGTTCTGATTCCAGCGCAAGACATGCAATTACCCCCTCGACCATATTCTTTTGTAAGGTCTCAACAATAGCAACCTCGCGTTTTAATGAATCGCGTGTTTGGTAAATGGACACACTGTAACCTGCCTGATAAGCAACCTCCTCAATACCACTAATCACCAAAGAATGGAAATGTACGTCAACCCGGGGCACAATAATTCCGATGGAGAAAGTTCTGTTTCGTCTTAAGTTCGACGCAACCGAATTTGGGTAATAGCCTAACTTTTTGGCCATTTGGCGGATTTCCTGCTTTGTTTTCTTTCCAATACTTGGATGATCGTGCATTGCCCGTGAAATTGTTGACACAGACAGATTCATCTTCTCAGCAAGATCTTTTATTGTAACTCTCTTCTTCGCCATTAAAAGGGATAATTATGCAAACGTTTGACTTAATTACAAATGCAAATCGTTATTTAATTCAAAAATACAGCATCAAATTAGAATACAAATTAAACACATTTTCCCGACATTCAAAAAAAACACATTAAACTCTTATTTACATATATTTATACTATTTAAAACTCAACGATAAGTGATCTTATCATTTCATTTCACATCTTTAGAATAATGGAAAAGCCTGAAAACACTGAAACAAGTAAGGCGTTAAAACGGATTCAAAAAATCAAAACAAATTACATTTCTACACAATCGTTTGCGTAAATCAAAAAAAAGACTTTCATTTGTGAATTAGCATAACTAAAAGGATAAAGAAATCCAAGTGTAATGAACCTATTCCTCTGTGTTAATGCCTGATCTACAAAAGGAATTCTGGCACAAAACACGACCAATCGCTTAGCATTGGTTTATAAAAGATAGTTTAATAAAACGCATCAGCTTTTATTGCAATGCAGTTCGCAACATTCGAAAATTTGTCATTCAGATTCGATGGAAGAAATTAAGGGAGCTTCCTAAAAACAACAATGCAAATCAAGAATACCAGAACAGATATTGTAATAATTTGTGTATTTACTACCGTGGCAACGATTTAACAGGAATGAAGTTTTAGGCAAATGCAGAAAGCTCATAAAAGATTGTTGATTATCTGAAATGCAAAACAACTGCAATAGATAAGAAAAGCATGACATGTGACGAAAATCACAAGTGTGTATACAGTGTGCTTTCTCGAAAAACTGAAAAGGAATACACTTGACCATAACCAAAACCGGATGCGACGCTATATTTTTCAAGTGAAATTAAAGTGGAAATAATACCGAATAAAACTCAGAATATTTATGCCTTTTCTTCGAGAGATGAAATGGGCAAAGAAGCAGCAAAAGCTGTAGAAAAAAGAATAGTTGAGCTTCAGAAGACTCAACCTCTTGTGAGAATGATTTTTGCCGCCGCTCCTTCTCAAAACGAAATGCTGGCACATCTTTTAAAGTCAGAAACAATCAACTGGGAAAAAGTTGTAGCTTTCAATATGGATGAATATGTTGGTTTAGCTCAGGATTCGTCAGAATCTTTTGCAAACTATCTTAAAACTCACATATTCAACCACATAAAATGCAAAGAAGTTAACCTCATTAACGGCGAAGCTTCTCCACAAGAAGAAATAAAAAAGCACGCTGGTCTTTTATCTGAAGCCCCTATCGACATTGTGTGTCTGGGAATTGGAGAAAATGGCCATATTGCATTTAATGATCCACCGGTTGCCGATTTTAATGATCCGGAAGTAGTAAAAATTGTGGAATTGGAAGAAGCATGCCGAATACAGCAAGTTAACGACAAGTGCTTCGAGAACCTTGATCTTGTACCAAAAAGGGCATTTACGATTACCATTCCGGTTATTATGAATGCAACATCACTTTTCTGCGTGGCTCCCGGAAAAACCAAGCGGGAAGCAGTTGGAAAAACATTTAGCAGCCCGATTGACGTAGCTTGTCCGTCGACAATTCTACGCACTCATAACGACTGTACATTCTTTTTTGATAACGAATCATTTGGAAAAAGCAAAAATAATTAACAGCTATGAAACTGATTGACTGGATTGTATTATCGCTCTATTTTGCCATGCTGATTATTATTGGCTTAAGGGCTTATTTCCGCATAAAAAACTCGGCAGATTTTTTCACTGCAGGAGGTAAACTCCCCTGGTGGCTATCGGGCGTTTCTCATCATGTTTCGGGATACAGTGGGGCTGTATTTGTTGCTTATGCAGGTATTGCTTATACGCATGGGTTTACACTTTATGTTTGGTGGGCATGTACAGTTGCCCTTGCAACTCTTATGGCTGCATTTTTTATTGCGCCCTACTGGGCAAAGCTTCGCCAAACAAGAGGCATTCAGTCTCCTACAGAATACCTTTTAACACGTTACAATATTCAAACACAACAACTTATTGCCTGGAGTGGAGCATTAATAAAAGTATTTGATACTGGAGGAAAACTTGCCGCAATTGCTATTTTGCTGAATGTTTTTAGTGGTTCATCAATTACTTTTGGAATTCTGTTGGTAGGAAGTGTCTCGCTCTTGTATATTACAATTGGAGGTTTATGGGCTGATGTTTGGAACGATTTCGGCCAGTTTATAGTGCAGTTGGTGGCAGGAGTTGTAATGTTTGTAGTAATCATTCTTCATTTCGACGATGGTTTTTCCGGTGTTTTTACAATGTGGGATAAGCTTCCGTCATCAAATTCTGATTTCTTTAACTCTCCATACACGGTTGGGTTTGCACTTGCTATGCTGATGATCAACTTCTTCAGCTACAGTGGAGGAACCTGGAATTTGGCAACCCGTTTCATTTCTTCGTCGTCAGGAAAAGTAGCACGTAAAGCCGGAATTCTTTCTTCGATATTGTATTTTGTTTGGCCGCTAATTCTTTTGTTTCCGATGTTTGCTGCACCAATTTTCTACCCTCATCTCGACGACCCGACTTTGTCTTACGGAATGATGGCAAAGAAGTTTTTGCCAACCGGCTTGCTCGGTCTTGTATTAGCGTCAATGTTTGCCAATACTCTTTCGATGACATCATCTGACTCAAATACAATATCAGCAGTAATATGCCGCGATATTTTACCCATCATTTTTCCGAAAGTAAAGAAATTTACGCCTTCACAAGGCTTGAAACTTGCGCGGATTACAACCTTCGGCTTTACTACCTTAACAATTATTGTTGCATTGAATGCAAGTAAATTTGGTGGAGTTTTCGGTCTGATCGTTTCGTGGTTTGCAGCACTACTTGGGCCAATTGCTATCCCAATGATACTGGGATTAATACCTGCCTTTAGGAAAAGTGGCAGCACCGCAGCATTAATATCAATTATCGGAGGATTAATCGTTTTTGTGATATTGAAACTAACTCCTGAAAAATCTCTGGCCATTGAAGTAGGAGCTCCTAGCTTGATTTCATTTCTTCTTTATACCTTAATAGGCGTATTTAATAAAAAAGATGTTCCTCAAGAAGTAGACGAATTACATAGAGGAATGAGAACGGGAACATTAGAATAGACCATGAAAGAAACAGAAATACTAGCAAAAGATTACAGATCGGGACAATATATTCGATCAACTATGGAGGATGGTAAGATTGCCGGCATTATGCCGACATCATCAGCTTCAGAAGATGTCTATATTGCTCCCGGACTAACTGATCTGCAAGTTAATGGCTATAACGGTATTGATTTAAATTCAGAAGCATTAACGGTTAGTGATATTGAAGCTATGACATTTAGCTTACTGAAGTCCGGGGTAACTTCCTATTTTGCAACTATAATAACCAACAGCAAACAAGCTATTAGCACAATCTTAAAAACGATAGCCGAAGCCAGAAAAAAATCGGCAATTGTAAAGAGCTGTTTGAAAGGCATACATCTGGAAGGTCCGTTTATTTCGCCCGAAGATGGCCCGCGAGGAGCACACGACTCCAACTATATAGTTGCGCCGGATTGGGATATTTTTTGCGTTTGGCAAAAAGATTCGGAGAATCATATTAAACTGATTACACTTTCTCCCGAATGGCCAAACTCAGTTGGTTTTATTCAAAACTGTGTAAAATCGGGTGTTAAGGTTTCTATCGGTCACACCAACGCATCGCCGCAACAAATTAGAGAGGCCGTTGAAGCAGGCGCAAGCCTTTCAACACACCTCGGAAACGGAGCCCACCTAATGTTGCCTCGTCACGAGAATTATATTTGGGAACAATTGGCAGCCGAACAACTTTGGTTAAGCTTTATTACCGACGGTTTTCATTTGCCCGATGCAATGATAAAAGTGTTTCTGAAAGCAAAAAATCCAAACTGCTTTTTGGTTAGCGACACCACTTCTTTTGCAGGCTTAAAGCCCGGCGTATATACAACACATATTGGCGGAAAAGTAAGTTTAAGTGAAGACGGACGATTGTCACTGCATTCAAATCCGGCATTGTTGGCCGGTGCAGCTAAGTCTTTGGTTGGCTGTATTAATCATCTTCTTGAAAAAAGTATTTTGCCGCTTGCCGAGGCATGGAATCTTGCGTCTATCAAACCAAAAGAATACTTGTATGATGAGCCGGTAAAACCTTTTATTGAAGGAAGCCCCGCAGATTTGGTCATCTTCAGCATCGAAAACAATAAAATTAAAATTGAACAAACGCTAAAAAATGGCGAGAACATGCTATAGTATTTGCTGAAATCTCAATTTCAAAAGAAACAGAAAAATGAAAATATTAAAACAATCATTTCTTATTGCAAGCCTTTTAATGTGTGTATTCTTGGCAAAGGCTCAAACAACAATTATCCCACACCCGCAAGAAGTTAAATTTATTCAGGGAGTTTTTCAACTCTCAAAGGATACTAAAATCATATCTCAAAAAGAAACCCGTGAAGAGGCCAATTATTTGGCAGAGGAACTGAAAAAAGGTTTTGGAGAAAAGATAAAAATCAAGAAAAAAGGCAAAGGAATTTCGCTTATTCTCGATAAATCACTGAAACAAGAGTTAGGCGACGAAGGATATTCTTTAACTGTTAGACAGGACGAAATAAAAATCAGTGCTCCAACCAATACCGGTATCTTTTATGGTATTCAATCACTAAGGCAGTTGCTTCCTGCTGAATTTGAATACCAGACAAATGCAGCGAAATCTGTTGAAATTCCTTGCACACAAGTAAAAGATTACCCGCGCTTTGGATGGCGCGCTTTTATGCTTGACGAAGCCCGTCATTTTCAGGGAATGGAAACAGTAAAAGATCTCCTCGACCAAATGGCGTTGCTAAAAATGAACGTTTTTCACTGGCACCTTACAGACGATCAGGGCTGGCGAATTGAAATAAAAAAGTACCCCAAACTAACCGAAATTGGAGGATTCAGAGAAACAACGCAAATAACACGTAATCATCCTGAAGATCAAAATGGTATTCCACACGGCGGTTTTTACACGCAAAAAGAAATAAAAGAAATTATTGATTACGCCAACGAACGCCATATTAGAATTGTGCCCGAAATTGAGATGCCTGGACACGCCATGGCAGCCATTACTGCTTATCCCTGGCTGGGAGTTCTAGGAACATCAAAAGAGGTGCCGGGCGAGTTTGGGAAACTTGAAGATTCGTTTAATGTTGCCGATCCTAAAGTCTATAAATTTTTGGAAGATGTGTTAAATGAAGTTTTTGCTCTTTTCCCTGGACAAGTGGTACATATTGGTGGCGACGAGGTAAAATTTGATGCATGGAAGAATTCGGCGACGATGAAGGAACTGATGAAAAACGAAGACCTCAAATCTCCGGCTGATGTTCAGATATACTTTACAAACCGCATTTCGAATTTTATTGATCAAACCGGCCACCGCATGATGGGATGGAACGAAATTCTGGGTTACAACGTTCACGAATGGCAGGAAGACAGCGACTTTGAAGTAAAGCAGCAGTTGGCAAAATCGGCTATCATTCATTTTTGGAAAGGCGATCTGGAGCTGATTAAACAAGCAGCCAGCAGTGGTTATGATGTGGTTAATTCAACATACTGGAATACTTATCTCGACTATAATTACGAAGCCATTCCACTATCCAGAGCCTATAACTACGATCCGATTCCAAATGGACTGGATAAAAAATACGAGTGTAAGATTTTGGGAGCAGGCTGTCAACTTTGGACAGAATGGGTACCCAATAGAAAAAAACTCGACCAGCAGGTTTTCCCTCGTCTGGCAGCTTACGCTGAAGTAGGTTGGACCAATAAGGACCAAAAAGACTGGGAACGTTTTTCGCAATCGCTTGAAGAACTAAAAGCACGATGGACACTTGAAGGCATCGATTTTGCTACTGAAGTTGAAAAATAAAGAATGATAATAACCAGAAAGACAAATAAATCATGGTAAACAGAAGAGATTTTATACGAACTACATCCCTAACAGGTGCCGGATTAGCAATGGGCTTGTCTGCAATGGGAAGCTCTGCTCCAACAGGAAAAAGAGTTGGAATTATTGGCCTTGACACCTCGCACAGCATTGCCTTTGCAAAAGAATTAAAAGAAGCAACCAATAACGAATTCAGCGGATACAAAGTAGTTGCAGCTTATCCGAAAGGAAGTCTTGATATTCAGTCTTCGGTAGAGCGTATTGAAGGATACACAAAAGAAGTTCAGGAGTTTGGAGTTGAGATAGTAGACTCAATTGAAGCACTTCTTCCGAAAGTTGATGTTGTTCTTCTGGAAACAAATGATGGACGCCGCCACCTGGAACAAGTAATACCGGTGCTGAAAGCAGGCAAACAGGTATTTGTTGATAAACCAATTGCTGCTTCTTTGGCCGAAGCAATGACTATTTTTGACGCTGCCAATCATTTTAATCTTCCTGTTTTTTCGGCATCCTCACTACGCCACATAAAAGGCATGGATAAAATAAAAGATGGTGCTGTTGGAAGAATTACAGGTGCCGAAGCTTTTAGCCCCTGCCCTATAGACCCAAGTCACCCAGACTTCTTTTGGTATGGCATCCACGGAGTAGAAACTCTATATACCACATTAGGCGTAGGTTGTAAAACAGTTGTTCGTATAAGCACTGAAGGAACCGACTTTGCCGTTGGGACCTGGGAAGATGGAAAAATAGGTTCATTCAGAGGAATAAGAGATGGTGCGAGAGGATACGGAGGTACAGTATTTGGCGAAAAGGGAATTGAATACCTCGGAACCTATAATGGTTACACTCCACTATTAAAAGACATTGTCCATTTCTTTGAAACAGACGAAGTGCCCGTTACTGAAGAAGAAACTTTAGAGATTTTTGCTTTTATGGAGGCAGCAGACCTAAGCAAGAAAAAAGGAGGAGTGCCCGTTACAATTGAAGAAGTAATGGAGAAGGCAAGAAAAGAAAGTAAAAAATTACTAAAAAAATACTTATAAAGGTGGCAAAGCCTGATGTATTCGGCATAGAATATGTCAGGCTCTAATCCAAATAAAAAAATACAGGGTCAATCTTAACATAACTAAAAGCTATTTTTAAGTTATATAATTGTTAGCACAACGAGCTAAAATATTTTTGTATTTATAATTTGTGATAGATTAGGACATTTAAAGGGACAAACAGGTTTCAGCTCAGTGAGCGCAAAGGGAAATGAGAGAGATTACTGAATTCATAAAAACAGGAAACATAACCTCCTTTGAAAAGATATTCAGATTTTATTCTCCCCGCTTAAGAAAATACGCATTACATTTTCTTAACGACGAAGAAGAAGTTAACGATTTGATACAAGACGTTTTTGTGCAATTGTGGACAAAAAGAAAAGATTTAAACGACGAAAAAAACGTTGAATCACTTCTGTTTACTGTTGTAAGAAATAAATGCCTCAACTTGATAAAAAAATCAATTGTAGAGGAAAAATTCATTGAACGCCAAACACATCTTGAATCAGAACGATTGTACTTTCTAAGCTTTAATGATCCGGACGAATATAAAAGCATGCAAGACCAGCTTAAAACAGAGCTAAAAAAGGCTATGGATTCAATGTCAGAACGATGCAGAACTGCTTTTCATCTCAGGTGGATTGAGGGTAAAAAGCAACGTGAAATCTCAGAAATAATGGACATTTCGATGACCATGGTAAACAAACACCTTACAAAAGGCCTACAAATAACCCGTGAATTTGTAAAGCCCGAGCACTTCATTTTATTCTTCCTTTTTAGGTTTTAAAACTATCCAAAGGCGAAATTCTGACAATCTCACATGTCAGAAAAATCAAAAAAAGAAAAAAAGTTCACAAAACAGGTTTATAAAAATAGAATCTGATTGTATTCCTATTATACAACCAAATCTTTGTTATGAAAGAAACGGAAAAAGTATCAACATACCTCATCCAGCAATTCCTGCTTGGGAATCTATCAATTTACGAAGAGAAGAAGTTGCTCGAATGGATCGACCGATCTCCAGATAATAAACAGCTTTTTATAAAAACCCAGCAAAATCTCCGTCAAGAAGTTTGTAATGCTACAAACAACGAGATATACAATACACAGTGGCAACTTATAAAACAAAAAATTGAAAGTAGTGACCAGCGCAAGCCTTTTAAATCGAGGTTTTTAAACTTACCACTCATTATAGGTATCGCCGCAAGCTTATTTGTAGGAACAATTTTTTATGTGTTGATTGAATCGAATAGCAACTCAAAGAACACAATAGCTACGTTGACGGTTGAAACAATTGCCGGCGAAAAATCAACAGTTACACTCCCCGATGGTACAACGGTCTTTTTAAACTCCGAAACACAAATTTCTTATCCCGAACATTTCTCAGAAAAAAACAGAACTGTAGAACTAGAGGGAGAAGCCTTTTTCGACGTAAGCCACAATTCTGCAAAACCTTTTATCGTAAGTGCAGGAGACATCTCCATAAGGGTGTTGGGAACAACCTTCAATTTACGTGCTTTTGCCGACGAAGAGACAATTAGCACAACTCTGGTTGAAGGTAAAGTAAGAATTGAAAAAGAGAATGAGAAAGAACAAACGGTACTAGCAGACCTGAACCCCTCAGAACGTGCAGTATTTTCTAAAAATAATAATAAAATAACCGTTAGTTACGAAACAAACCTCAACAAGTTTATTGGCTGGAAAGAAGGCAAACTTGTATTGGACAATGCACCTGTAGAGGTGGTGGTAAAAAAACTTGAAGCATGGTTCAATGTAAAAATAATTGTAAAGGGAGAGCAACTAAAGAAAACACGTTTTACAATGACTTTTACCGACGAAACAATTGAAGAAGTTTTAAAGCTACTGGCATTGTCTTACCCGGTACAATACACTATAAAAGAGACAAATAAAGACGACAACACAAACAAGAATATCCCAAAACTGGAGATAACACTAAATAGCAAAAAATAATATAACACTAATTAACAAAAATCGGGAAAGTGCCCTTAACACTTCCCCGAAAAATGTCAAATGTCCTTTAGTAATGCTAAATCTCTATTAATGAACATTTAATGAAACAAATGTATGAAAAAAAATCGATCATGTGATTTAGGTATTCCTGACCGAATACCTCTTTCGAAATTGTTAAAAATTATGAGAATAACCGTATTTATTCTTTTATGTACAAGTTTTAACCTTCTCGCCAAAGGAACATATTCGCAATCGGGAAAGTTAAACATGAAGTTTGACAAAGTTGCTCTTAAAGATGTTTTGAAAGAAATTGAGCAGTCCAGTGGATATTACTTTCTTTACAATAACGAGCTGGTTGATGTTCAAAGACCAGTTAGCATAAATGCCAAAGGAGATCAAATATCTGAAGTTCTTGATGAGCTGTTTCAAGGAACAAATGTAGAATACCAGGTATTTAATCGCCAAATTGTATTAACACCAACTGCGACACAATCCGGTAATACCGTTACTAAACAAAATGACGACGAAAAAGTGATTCGGGGAAAAGTTCTCGATTCGGGCGGTGTGCCGCTTCCGGGTGCAACAGTTTTAATTAAAGGAACCACCAACGGAACTGTTACCGATCCTGACGGGTATTATACCATTGAAGCAAACGAGAGCCAGACCCTGATTTTCTCGTTTATTGGTTATAAACCACAGGAATTTGTTGTGGGAAATAGAACTGCGATCGAGGTTATACTCGAGGAAGATATTACAACTCTTGAAGAAGCGGTGGTTGTAGGTATGGGTAAACAACGAAAAGCCAGTGTTATCGGATCTATTTCTTCTATTTCTGTAGATGAATTAAGAACACCAACACGCTCACTTACCAATGCATTATCAGGGAAAATGGCCGGTGCTGTTATTGTACAACGAAGTGGTGAACCAGGAAATGACAATGCAAGTTTCTGGATCAGGGGTATTTCAACCTTCGGTCCAAACAAAAGTCCGCTTATTCTTGTAGACGGCGTTGAACGTAGTATGGACGATATCTCGATTGAAGAGATCGAATCTTTCTCGATATTGAAAGACGCATCTGCAACAGCTGTTTATGGTGTTCGCGCAGCAAACGGTGTTGTATTGGTTACCACCAGAAAAGGTGTGGCACAAAAAACAACGGTAGAACTAAAGATGGAATACGGATTGTCTGATCTGCCAGATATGCCAAACTATATAGACGGTGCAAATTATGCAAGATTATATAATGAAGCTGCCGGCTATCAAAATTATTCAGAAGAATATATTCAGAACACAGCAAATGGCACAGACCCATATTTATACCCAAATGTTAACTGGTTTGATGAAACCTTTAAAAAATATTCGAATAACAAAACAACTTCAATCAACGTACGTGGTGGAGGCGAAGTTGCTCGTTATTTCGTATCATTTGGCTATTTAAACGAAGAAGGGAACTTTAAGAACAGCCCCGATACTGATTATGAATCAAATATAGACCTCAAGCGATATAACTTTCGTTCAAACATTGATGTAACGCTTACCAAATCAACGATTATGGATATTGAGGTTGGTGGTTATCTTACCGACTTTCATGCTCCCGGGATCGGAAACCGATACATCTATAGCAGTGATCCATACTCACCTGCAGAAGAACTCTTCTACCATTCAAATTTGGCCACACCAATTTCGAACCCAGTAAAAGTGCCAATTGGTACAGACCTTAATGGAGATGAAATAATGGGCTGGGGAGCCCCATCTCAGGTTGGTGAAGAAAACCCGGCCGAACGTCTAATGGGCTCTGGATATAGTACTTCTTATAGAAATCAGATCATGAGCCAACTTTCGATATCACAGAAGTTGGATGCATTAACTGAAGGTTTAGAGTTTAAAGTATCCTACTCATTTGATGCCTATAGCTCAACAGATATTAGCAGATTGAAACAGTCGGCAACTTATGCTGTGGATCGACGCGATCCCGAAACCAATGAAATCATTGTTCGGGAAATCCGCGAAGGGCAAGAGTTCTTAAACTACTCTCGATCCATGAAATCTAATAGGGCAAAAGAATTAAAAGCCCAGTTAAACTACGATCGTGTATTTAACACCAATCATCGTGTTGGTGCTATGTTTATGTACTATCAGCGTGACTACATTAACGGAGATGCTGGCTCTTCTATTATGGCTCTTCCTTATCGAAAACAAGGTTTGGCTTTCCGTTCTACCTATTCTTATAAAGACCGGTATTTTGGAGAATTTAATGTTGGGTATAACGGCTCCGAAAACTTTCCAAAAGGAAATCGCTTTGGAGTTTTCCCGGCAGTTGCCCTCGGATGGTTAGTTTCAAACGAACCTTTCTGGCAACCAATTGCCGATAAAATCAACCTTTTAAAAATTAAAGGTTCTATGGGACTTGTTGGAGCAGAAGCACTGCCTAATAAACAACGTTATGCTTACCTCTCTCTATACGGTGCCGGACTTGGGGGCTATGTATTCGGAGAAAATGGTACCTATTATCCAGGTACCGGCGAGAACCGAATTGGAGTTTCAAACCTTACCTGGGAAAAAGGATTAAAAAAGAATATTGGTATCGAACTAGGAATGTTTGACAATGCCATCACCCTGGAAGCCGACTATTTCCACGAAAAAAGAACCGACATTCTGGTTCAGCGATCAACAATTCCTGCATATGTGGGTATGATATCAAGACCTTTTGCCAACATGGGAGAGATGATTAACAGAGGTGTCGATGGAACACTGGAGCTTTCAAAAAGATACAGAGATGGTGGCATCCGACTCTACGGGAACTTCACCTATTCGCGTGATAAAATCACAAAAATGGATGAAGCCCCGAAAAACTATGATTACCGCATGAGAACAGGACAAAAGCTTAATCAAAAATTCGGTTTGATAGCTCTAGGCTATTTCGAGGATGAAGATGATATTGCCAACAGCCCGGTTCAAACATTTGGAGAATATCGCCCCGGCGACATCAAATACAAAGACATAAATGGCGATGGACAGATTACAATCGATGATGAAGTACCAATTGGCTACTCTAATATTCCTGAGATTATTTATGGATTTGGGTTTCAGGTTGACTATAAAGGATTCGATCTTGGCCTCTTCTTCAGAGGACAGGCAAGAGTGACCTATAGTCTTAGCGGAGGATATATACCATTTAACCAAGGAGTTGGAAAAGGAAACTTGTTTGTTGAGGCACTTGATCGCTGGACCGTTGAAAATCCGGATCAAAATGCACAGTACCCTCGTCTTTATAACGGAACATCTTCCAACAACTGGCAAGCTTCTACTAAAACCATCTACGATGGAAGCCTGCTTCGATTGGCAGACGTTGAAATTGGAAAATCATTTGAAAAAGATTTTCTGGAACCTTTAAAATTAAAAGGTTTAAGGCTTTATGTTCATGTTAACAATGCAGCACTCTTTTCGAAATGGAAAATGTGGGATCCGGAAACCGGAGATAACGACGGATCAAGTTATCCGCTGCAACGAAAAATGAATTTTGGTATTCGTGCAACCTTTTAAAAGAATTAAAAATGAAAAAGAAACTATTATATAGCTTAAGTTTAATCACGATCATATCGCTTGTTTTCAGTAGCTGCGACTATCTGGAAAAACAACCCGATGATATGAAAACGGATGAAATGATTTGGACCTCAAGAACAGAAACAGAACGTTATCTATACAACATTTACTCTCAAATTCCTGCAGCGAACCTGCACCAGGATGATCCATGGTTAGGTATATCTGATGAAATTGATTTAACCTGGAATGTATACCGTACCTACAGTATAAATTTGGGAAACTGGAACACATTGAGTCCATTCTACCAAAAATGGGGCAACTTTTACAGTGCAATTCGTGCTTCTTTTGTTTTCGAAAACAACGTAGACCGAAACCCAGAGTTAAGCGACGATTTAAAAGCCCAATACAAAGCAGAAGTTAAATTTTTGCGCGGTCTTTACTATTTTTATATCCTCCGTCAATACGGTCCTGCGGTATTACTTACCGAAGTGACACAAGTAGACGGAGATTGGGATACATACGGACGTGCACCATTTGACGACTGCGTGGATTACGTTTGTCAGTTAATGGACGAAGCTGAAATCGGACTGCCATACAGCTGGACAAACAATGAGGTATGGCTTGGTAAACCAACAAAAATTGCATGCCGCTCTATAAAAGCAGAAGTATTATTGTTAGCGGCCAGCCCTCAGTGGAACGGTAACTCGGCGTACGCTAATTTCAAAAATCCTGATGGCACACAACTAGCCAGTACCACTTACAACGAAAACAAATGGCGAGTTGCAGCAGAAGCATGCAAAGCAGTAATTGATATTGCTGACGAATCGGATGTTCGTTTGTACAAAAACAACGAAAACGGTGATGGAGCAACCTTTAATCCATATAAATCAGTGCGCGATGTACTGCTAAAAAACTGGAACACCGAAGTAATTTTCGGCCGCGCAGCTTTTGATCAAAATGCATGGCAAGTTCACACTTCTCCAGGACCTAACAACCTGGGTGGCGTTGGACCAACACAACGAGTTGTAGACGCATTCTTCATGCAAAACGGACGCACAATAGATGATCCGGAATCGGGTTATGAAGAAACAGGTTTTGCCACAGAAGGTGGAGACCACTGGAATCCAAACGGGCTTAACACTAGTTTCGAGCGTGTAAAAATGATTGAACAAATCAGAGATGGTGAAGCCTGGGGACACTGGCCCGGCGATTGGAATATGTACGCAAACAGAGAGCCTCGTTTTTATGCAAGTATTTTATACAACAAACGTATTATTCCCCAACTTTCAAGTGATGTTTCTAAACGAAACTACTACAACTCCCCAAGTCAGCAAAATGGCTACGGCAGAGTAGAACTTTATTATGGTGGCGTATCGAGAAGCTCCGGATCTTACACTTTTTACCCTCGTACCGGATACCTCGCATTAAAAAATGTTGATCCGCAAAGTAATATGCGCGACAGAGAATATGCAGGTACACGTGCCGAAGTAAAATTACGTTATGCTCAAATCCTCTTGGATTATATAGAATGTCTGAATGAATATGATCCCGGGAATGCTGATATTCAAACCTACTGGGATATGATTCGCGAACGCGCAGGAATTCCCGGAATATTTAATGTTTATCCAGAGATACGGGGAGATAAAGAACAACAACGTGAATTTATTATCCGCGAACGCCAGGTAGAGCTTTGTTTCGAAACCGATCGCTATTTCACTACTCGCAGAAGATGGTTATCAAGTACTCCTGACGATGGTGGTTCAGAAGATCGCAAATACGGCGATGGAGGCCGCATGTGGGGAATGAGTATTAACGCTGGAAATACAAGTACAAACAATTTCAACTACACAGGTTTTTACCAACGTACACCTTTCGAAACCCGGGTTTTTGAGGACAAAATGTACTTATTCCCAATTCCTCAGAATGAGATTGATATCAACAGCAACCTGGTTCAGAACCCTTGGTGGTAGAAGAGTTGGCAGCTAGTTAAGTGTTACAAAAAATTATAAACAGATGAAAAAGTCATATATAGCTTATTTATTTTTAGCCATAGCAGTACTGTTTAGTTCTTGTGAAAAAGGCCAAGAAACAATAGAGTATGAAGGAACTGTATATATCCCTCTTGCACCCATTGCAGAGGAAATTCCTTTGCTTGGCGAATCAACATTGAATCTTTACGTTTACCGTGCAGGAATCAATCAAGCGAGCTCAAGCGTAACAGTCAAAGTTGCAGTTGACGAGGCCATTTTGGACAGTGTTACCATCAATGGTCAGGTTCCAGAATTATTACCTTCTTCCTTTTACACAATTGCTTCTACCCAGATTCAAATTAGCGGAAGTGAAGAGCGTAGTCCGGTTTCGATACAGCTAAATGGTATAGATGAGAGTTTTGTTGGCCAAAACTATGTTTTGCCTATAACAATTGAAAGCGTGACACCTGATATTGAAATTCTGGAAAGCCAACGTACCGCCCTATTATACTTTACCAGGTTCAGAAACGTGTATGAATCCAAGTACAAGGCACTTGGAACTATCACGCCTTCCGGTAGTGCTGATCCAACAGCAACTGTTGACGAAGAAAAGACTGGTGTCTCTTTATCGGCGAATTCAATTCAAATTAAAGGCGCCGAAAACGATATGAACCTGATTTTAACGATTAATGACGGGCAGGTAGATATTAGTGCTGCTGCTGGTTCAGAAGCATACGCAATTAGCAATACCAGCGGAACGACAAGTACTTATGAAGGTAGTTTTGATGAAACTTTACAAACGAATGTCGGCATCTTCAATCTTTTTTACACTTACACCAAAAACGGTGAAGAAAGAAATGTGGTTGTCGAATTAAAATCCTGGCTGTAGCAGAAATACTGCAGCCCAAATTAAACAGCTATTAATAATTAGAATGGGCTAATATTAGTCCATTCTATTATTTCCAAAAAAGAAATAATACATGTATATCAAATCAACATTAACAATATTACTTTTTTCTTTGATATCGTTATTTGCTGATGCTCAGGAATACGGAAAAACAACAATAGCCGATCTTGTTCTGATCTACCATGGAGGTGTGCACCGCCCGCTGGAGTGGACCAAAGATGACTTTACTCCTTATGTTGTCCACGAAGACAAAAACGGAGAGAAAAACTGGCTTTTTGATGGATTTCTTTTTCTTGAATTCAAAAACGGGAAAGGACAAAATTACGCTCCCGGCTACTCGAAAGAAAACGCAACTAAAGAAGATTGGGATTGGCTTTTAGACAGAAACTTTGAAAAAGATAGAGCTTTCTCAGCTTTAAACCAGTGCATTGGTGAACAAAAAAAGCAGTTAAGTAAACCAACCTTTAAACACAAATTGATTGCGGGGCTTCCCTCTCCTATTCTCGATCAAAAAGATTGGGGAGAGCTAAATGGGAAAAAACTTGATTTCTCAACTACTGAAGATCGGCTTGAGGCGGCCAAATGGTACATCGACAACTTTCTTAAACGCTACAAAAAAGCGGGTTATAAAAACCTTGAACTTGAAGGATTTTACTGGGTAGATGAAGATATGAAAGGCTGTGCCGATATTCTTATTCCAATTGGTGACTATGTTCGCTCTAAAAATCTTAAATTTGTTTGGATACCATACTGGTGGGCACCGGGTTACGACAAGTGGAAAAAATATAAATTTGATTTCGCATGGATACAGCCGAACCATTTCTTTAACCAGGAAATTTCTGACGACCGTATTGATCAGGCATGTGCTTTTGCACGCGGAAAAAATATGGGAGTTGAAATGGAATTCGACAGCCGTGCGCTTGCAGATAACGACAACGGATTCAGACGCCGTTTGGTAAGTTACATTGATGCTTTTGAGGAAAATAACGTTTTCACTAACTCTTCAATAGCATATTACGAAGGAGGTAAGGGTTTTTATGATTTTTACCATTCAACCAATCCAAAAGACAAAGAGTTGATCGACAGGTTAGCAAAACATATAATCAAACGTAAAGAGCAATGTTTTCTGAATACATTGCCTAAAAAGTAAATTTGGTTTTGTCGATTTAGAACGAGTCTATTAATTAAATCAGTAAAAGATATAATAATGGAAAATTCAAGAAGAGAATTTATAAAAAAAACAGTGGCCGGGACAGCAGCAGTAGCAGTTGGCGGAATACTACCCGGTTACAGTGCTGCCAGTTATAATCGTGTTATGGGTGCTAATGCCGCTATCAGAGTATCTGTGATGGGTGTAAACTCACGCGGGAAAGCGCTGGCAGAAACATTTGCACAACAAACCAACTGCGATGTTTTACATATCTGCGATGTTGACAGCAGAGCTATTACCAGCTGCCAGGAATTGCTAAAACAATACCAGGATATTAAAACCAAAGGATTCGGAGATTTCAGAGAATCGTTGGAAAGCAAAGATATTGATGCACTTGTAGTTGCAGCACCCGACCATTGGCACGCGCCGGCTGCACTTCTGGCAATTAAAGCCGGAAAACATGTTTATCTGGAAAAACCTTGTAGCCACAGTCCTGCCGAGGGTGAAATGTTAAATGAAGCTTCCGGCATCTACAATAAAGTAATCCAAATGGGTAACCAACGCCGCTCCTACCCGAACATGATCAAAGGAATGAAGGAGATAAAAGAAGGTGTTATAGGTCGTGTTTACTTTGGAAAAGGTTGGTACTCTAACAACCGCGGACCAATTGGCGTTGGAAAAGAAGTGGCTGTTCCCGATTGGTTAAACTGGGATTTATGGCAAGGACCTGCTCCGCGCCAAGCATACAAAGACAATATCGTGCATTACAACTGGCACTGGCGCTGGAACTGGGGAACAGGTGAGGCGTTGAACAATGGTACTCACATGGTTGACCTTTTGCGTTGGGGTATGGAAGTTGACTACCCAATACGCGTTTCTTCAAACGGTGGTCGATATCGTTATCAGGACGACTGGGAAACTCCAGATACACAAGTTATCAGTCTTGATTTTGACGGAAACAAATCAATGACTTGGGAAGGCCGCAGTTGCAACGGTAAACACATTGAAGGCAGTTCTGTAGGTGTTGTTTTTTACGGCGAAAAAGGTTCTGTTGTGATGAACGGCGGAAATGGATACAAAGTTTACGATCTGGAAAATAACCTCATAAAAGAAGTTACACCGGAAGAAGTAATCGACGCCCGCAACCTTTCAAATCCATCAGGAAGTCTGGACGGCAATCACGTTCAAAACTTCTTCGATAGTATTTACAATGGCTCAGCGCTTAACGCCGATATTGACTCGGGGCATAAAAGTACATTGCTTGTACAATTGGGGAACATTGCACAACGTGCAGGAAAATCACTCGATATCGATCCTAAAACAGGACATATTCTCGACAAAAAAGTAGCAAAAAGCTTCTGGGGAAGAGAATATGAAAAAGGTTGGGAAATGAAAATCTGATCATCCTCTGATAACACAGCTAAATGCTGAGTTGATTAAGTGAAATTAATAAATGAGATTATTATTTGGGAGCGTATTTTTTTGACGCTCCCGAATTTTAATCGGGCTCTTACTTTACAAAAACAAACCAACATCAAACCTAAGTAAAATTATCTTTCATGAAGAAGAATGTCGTGTTTTTGCTACTAATGTTTATTAGCATTTTAGCTTGTACCAACTCTAATCAGAAAGAAGCGGGCAACGAAGAAATTATTAGTCCACATTTAGCCACACGCGTTCTAAAAGGAGCCTGTCTTTTTGTCGGACAAATCGAGAAATTTACCGAGCAAGATTGGAAAGCATTAGGAGAATCAACAGTTACCGATTTTGTTATTATTCCCAAAACAGCAGAAGAATACAATGCTTCTTCAGAAGGCTATCAATCCCTACTAACTCCTTTTATGGTTGAAACGATTCAAAACCTCATTCGTTCCAATCCTAAAGTAAAATGCTGGATCGGTACTCCCGGGATCACCTCATTAAACTTCGAAATTGCAGACGAAAATATCGACCCTTTTTATGAATATATTCAGAGTGTAAAGAAAGCACTAAGTCACCAATTGTGGGATAAAAACATTGCAGGAGTTTACATGAACCAGGAAGCTTTATACGGCCCAATTGATGTTCCAAACATTACAGAAAATCAATGTTACAAGCTTATATCTAATTTATCGGATAAAATACATTTTCAGCTTAAAAAACAGTTTCTTTGGATTCCGTATTACGGTTTTGGCCCTTATGCTGATCTCGTTAATACAGGCCTGGCATATGTAAGCAATCAAACCGATATTTTTGATTATGTGGTAATTCAACCACACCACTACTTCGAAGGAAATGCTCCGCATAATATTACTGCAGTAAAACATAGTGTTGCCCGGCAATCAGTTTCAACTCCTGATGGCAAATCAATATTTCCCAAAGAATCGAAAACTGCCATTGGCGCCGAAATGGAAATGAGCTGGCGAATTGTTCCGCCAAACAACTATGCTGAATTTAAAGAACGTTTTCAGCAATACCTCGACGCATTCTCGGAATACGAAGGACAATACCCAATTATATTTTATTGGGATGGCGACCTAAAAAAAGCTTTTGAAAGTAAAATCAGTCCCTTCTTTAGTAAAACCAATTAGAATGAAAAGAAGAAAATTTTGCGTTAGCCTTGCTACAATTGCTGCCGGAGCAGGAATTGCCAATAAGAGTTTTGCCAATCTTGTTTCAAAAAACAAAAAGATAAAACCTATTGAAGGCACCTGGTTCGAATTTCAGCACCACAGTTTGGTTGAAGGAAAATACTGGAACCCAACCTTAGAAAAATTTACCGCTGAAAACTGGGATGCAAAAGTGAAGGAAATTGCAGACACGGGAATGAAATACCTGGTATTGCTCGACGTAGCGATTTACGGAAAGTCGTTCTACCCTTCGAAACTAATGCCCGCCCACGAAATGGGATGCAATGATCCGCTGGAAACAGTTCTTAGCGCAGCCGATAAATACGGCTTACGCTTTTTTATCAGCAACGGTTTCTTGGGCAACTGGATAAATCCTTACGAACTGATAACGAGTAAAGAAGTTCATAACCTGAGAGTTCGTGCCATGAATGAGCTCACCGAGAAATACGGACACCATAAAAGTTTTTATGGCTGGTACTATCCAAACGAAACCGGAATCCACGGACATTACGACGATGCCTTTATCAACTACGTAAACAAGTGTACCGAAGAAGCTAAACGTCTTACTCCAAAAGGAAAAAACCTGATTGCTCCTTACGGAACAAGGAAAATTTCTGTTGGCGATAAGTTTACAAAATCGCTTGACCAGCTCAACGTTGATTTTATTGCTTATCAGGACGAAGTTGGCGTGCGTAAAAGCACCTCTGACGAAACGCCTCGCTTCTATGAGGATCTGCATAAAATGCACAAACAGGTTGGCAAAGCCGAACTTTGGGCCGACGTAGAGATGTTTACATTTGAAGGTGAAACGTATAAAAGTGCGCTTTTACCAGCTTCTCCCGACCGCGTTATTAAGCAACTAGAAGCCATCTCTCCTTTCGTTGAAAAGATATTGATCTACCAATATATTGGTCTGATAAATAATCCTGAAAGCCCTGTAATTGCCGGCACACCGGAATCTAAAAGATTATACAATGCACTGGTAAAGAATGAATTTTTAAAAGATTAGAAAATAACACATACTCAAGAATCGAGAGTTTATCGGAGTTAAAATGAATAAATGAAAGCATTAATTTATGGTCTGATATTAGTTTTATTTACAAGCCAGAGTTTTCAAGCCAGCTTGCGGCCAGATCCAGACAAACCAATAAACGTTTCTTTTGCTGAAGGACGCTTAAACGTTCGTTTTCCTGATTCGAATAATACATTGAAAATCTGTTTCGCTCCTTGTGGGGTAAATCAGATTTTTGCAATGGAACGATTTGAATATTATGCTTCTTCTTCAGACCAACCTAAAAATGTATTCAACTCCGGCACCGATTGGATAGGGCCATATTTTGTTCGCCAGACAGCTAGCAAATCAGAAAATATCAATCAGCAATTTACCGGAGGCTGGCACGGCTCTAATGGCGATGGAACCGGAAAGCCAACAGCTTTCACAAAAAACACCGTAATTACAGCAGATGGGAAACAAGTATCTGAAAAATTTTCAGGAGTTTGCGACTCTCTAAAGATATTGGTAGTTAATCACGTTCAGGGATACGACAACAAAAACACATCGATTCTGGAAGAAACGGTAACCTACCAAATCAATCCAGAGAAACAGATTCAGGTTCAGGTAAAAATCACAGCTCTGGAAAACATTACTATCGAAAGATATTATGGAATGCAGAGTGTAAACTTCGCCCTTTTTGACTCGGTAACTTATGCCACGCCTTGTTCCCAAATAAACGCAGCGACGGTAAAAGCAAACAGCCGTTGCTCCTCAAATACGAATTTAAACAGTATAAAATTAACAGGTAACACATCCAAGCATTTCACAAAACTAACCATCGACACGTCTGTTGGACTTGGTTCGTTTGAACACCTTGGAGAGAACCTGCCTAAAGCATTTTCTGCCAGTTATGGAAAATCTTACTTTAATCTGGTTAACGGGAAAGACCTGCTTCTGAATAAAGGAGATTCCGTTTGTTGGCAGGGAACATATGAATTTCAGTAAAATATTAACATCTATAAAAATGCAATTGTCATGAAAAAAAGCAGTCGTAGGTCGTTTATCAGCAATACCTCCTTAGGATTAGGATTGGGATTATTAGGAATAAAATCCTCGTGGGCAAGCGAAATAAGCACACCAGAAAACAATGTACTTTCAAATATTTCAAAGAAACATCCGAAACGTTTTAACATGTGCAATTTTGCTGCACCGGCAATACCAAACGTGCGCATTGGTTTTATAGGTTTGGGGAATCGCGGCTATGCAGCTCCGATCAGGATTTGCCATATCGAAGGCGTTACAGTAAAAGCATTTTGCGACATACGGGAAGAAAAAGTAAAAGCTTCTCAGGATAAGCTCACAAACAGCGGTTTTGAAAAAGCCAGAGAGTATTTTGGCAAGAAAGACGCCTGGAAAGAGCTTTGCGAGAGCAACGATATCGACTTGGTATACATTTGTACGCCTTGGGATTTGCATACAGAAATGGCCGTTTATGCCATGGAACAAGGAAAACACGTAGCAGTTGAGGTACCGGCAGCCAAAACAATTGACGAAGCATGGCAATTGGTAGAAACATCAGAACGCACCAAAAAGCATTGTATGATGCTTGAAAACTGCTGTTACGACTTTTTTGAGTTACTTACATTAAACATGGCTCGTCAAGGTTTATTCGGAGAGTTAGTGCATGGTGAAGGAGCCTACATTCATAACCTGATGGGGCATAACTTTGGCAAGGATGTATATTACGATATGTGGCGTTTAAAGGAAAACGAAGCAAGAAATGGAAACCTCTATCCGACACATGGATTAGGCCCGGTTTGTCAGGCAATGAACATTAATCGCGGAGATAAAATGGAATACTTAGTTTCCACGTCGTCTGCAGATTTTGAAATGGCAGCACGCGCCGAAGAATTGGCAAAAGAAGATCCTTTCTTTAAAGAATTTGCAGGTAAGAAATATCGAGGAAATATGAATACGACGACTGTGAAAACAAACAAAGGCAGAACCATAATGATTCAGCACGATGTAACTACAACTCGTCCGTATTCAAGAATACACCTATTAAGCGGAACAAAAGGAATTGCACGTAAATATCCGCTTCCCGGAAAAATTTCGTTTGGGCACGAGTGGATTGATGAAAATGAGATGAAAGAAATGGAAGAAAAATATACGCCTGAGATTGTGAAAAAAGTGGGAGATATGGCTAAGAAAGTTGGAGGCCACGGCGGAATGGATTTTATCATGGACTGGCGCCTGATGGATTGTTTGCGCAACGGCCTACCACTCGACCAGGATGTTTACGATGCAGCACTTTGGAGTTGCATTTCACCACTGTCTGAAGAATCAGTAGCCAACCGCTCAAAATCTATGGATATTCCTGATTTTACCAATGGCGACTGGAAAACAAACAAACCTGTAGACATCAGCCTGCAAAATGGTGGAAACACAAAATTTATAGGAAATTTCTAAGTACGAAAGCTATTACAAAGGCTCCTTTCAATATTCTGGAGGTGCGATCCCCAAGATAATATATAAGGAAAATTAGTTTCAATCGATAACTATTTTACAGGTAGAGCCGTTCGATAATCCTGAAAGGAAGAGCCAATGAATTAGTTCGAAAGGCACCGAAGGAATAACAATATCAACCGAATGAACATAAAAAAACCGAAGGTGAAAACCTCCGGTTTTTTCTTTTCTACTAATTACAAAACTAAACTATTCCCTTTCTGCGAATTTTTGTAAACTCAATTCTTCTACGCTTATCTCTTCCATTATTTTCCAGCATTTGTATAATCCCCTAGGAACGTGGAAAGCACCTTTCCACTTGCCACCTTTTAGTGGTAAAAGCACCTCTCCCCTACGATTCAGATAACCAAACCACTCGCCGTATTTCGGATCTTTAAAGTGCCTCCAGGTGTATTCATGTACTTTCTCTAACCATGTTAAACACTTTTCGTTTTGTGTTAACAGGTAACCATAGCTCAAGCTAATTAATGTTTCAATGTGTACCCACCAAAGTTTCTGATCCCATTCGAGCTGTTGTGGTGGATTTCCGTTTCTATCCAGAAAATAGAAAATACCATCGAAGGTTTCATCCCAGCCACATTCAACCATTTTTAGAGTAATATCTACGGCCTTTTCAATTAAATCCTGACGATCTAAACGAACTCCAAGCTCCATTATAAACCACATGGCCTCGATTGCATGTCCGGGATTTACAAGGCGCCCGTCGAACGAATCAGACAGCGAACCGTCTTCCAATACATTTTCTACAACGATTCCTAATTCGGGGCGATAAAATACCTCCATCACCTCGTGAATACAGGTTTCTATCGTATTGGTAATCACTTTTTCGTCCAATAAACCTTCCAACTCCAGCGAAAGGTTACACAATATCATTGGCAAAGCAAAATTCTTCAATGGCCTTGAATCTCCAATAACCTTGTTGTATTCTCCCTTTGGATTATCTTGTTTCTCAAGAATCTTATCGTAAGTTTTAACGGCAATCTCCGCATATTCTTTATTTCCGGTAGCTTTACTTAACTGCCCAAAAGCCATCGCTGCAAAGCAGTACGAAAATATATTATAGGGCTGAACCAATGGATTTCCTCGCTGATCTAGCGAGAAATACCAGTTTAAGTCTCCATCATGTCCAAACTTCTGAAGAAATTCTGCTCCCTGAATCGCGCAATCCAGCCACTCTTTCTTCTGCTCTACTTCGTTATACATTTTGGCAAACATCCATACTTCTCGCCCTTGGAGCCACACAAATTTATCTGTATCAAACACTTTACCATTGCGGTTTAGGCAGGTAAAATATCCTCCAAATTCTTTATCCTGAGAGTTCTCTAACCAAAAAGGTATAACATTCTCCAACAATTCGTCCTTATAAAGGACTGCCAAATCTTTAAAATCCATAGCGTCTTTTATCTCTCTTTTTTTTCTTCTTTTTTTAGTCATCATGTAAAGAGGTATTACATTTTGCTTTTACATCGAGCTTACTCCCGATTGTCTGTTTCTATTATTACTTCAATTTAATTCCAATCAACAGAAAAATATTTTTTGGTTTTGAAGCCAATACTTCGTCGAGCTTGTTGTAAACTCCCCAGCAAATATCGCCACCAATCCCACGGTTTATAATTTTATCGTTCTCGAGTAATTCAGACCAGCTTACCCGCTCAGTGATACTGTTTCCAAAAAACACGATTTCGCCTTTACGCCCAGGCATTGCATCGTAAATATCTTGTCTCATATCATAGTAATTGTTGTGGAATGTGTATCATACTCCGCTCCTGATCAAAAGACACTAAATGTCCCAACAACACAGCAACACACAACAAATTCCGAACTATACAACTCATATAAAACACTTTATCATCTTCCGCCCAATTAATCATGTCCAAAGATTCTCTATCTCCTCCAACGTTTTTCCTTTTGTTTCGGGCACTATTCTAAAAAACATGATTGTTCCAAGAGTACATATTGCACCAAAAATGATGAATACTTTATCCATACCTAAACCGGCAACCATCCATGGAAAAATTATCGCAGCCAAAGCGTTTGATGACCAATTAAAAAATGTAGCCACCGACATTGCCCTTCCGCGTATACGGTTTGGAAAAATTTCGGGAGTGATAATCCAAATTACAGCACAGATAGAAACCGCAACAAAAGCCATGTACAAACCAAGTACGATTACAATTCCCAATGCACCTGCATCAATCATAAACATAATACCTGTTACAAACAACATTAAAGCAACCAAAGCCATACCGCCAACCAATAAAGGACGGCGTCCAAAGCGGTCGACAATAAACATTGAAATTACAGTGAAAACAAAGTTGATTATTCCAAGTGCTACCTGATACTGCAACGCTCCTCCTATATTCAGCCCGGCATCGCCCAGAATTGTTGGACCATAATACACCACAATATTTACTCCGGTAAGCTGTCCGAATACCGACAAGGCAATTCCAATGATTAATGGTTTACGAAGTCTTTTGCTTAAAAGTTCTTTAAAAGATCCGCTTGATTGTCCGATTCCTTCTTTAATATCGAGGATCGTTTTTTCCACCTGAGTCGCAGACTGTATACGTTGTAAAATTCCTTTGCCTTTTTCCTGAAAGTTATTCATTACAAGCCAACGTGGCGATTCTGGCACAAAAAACATCAATACCACAAAAAGCAGTGCAGGGATAGTTTCCACACCAAACATAGCTTTCCACGGATTGATTACAAGCAAATCATTGAATAAACCGGCTTGAAAACGACCACTTTCGCTTGCACCAAGAATAAGCCAGTTTGAAAGATAAGCCAGAATTATTCCGGTTACAATAGAAAGCTGATACAAGGCCACAAGCCGACCACGAAATTTTGCAGGTGCAAGTTCAGAAATATACAATGGAGCTGCTACAGAAGCAATTCCGACTCCAAATCCCCCGACCATGCGAGCAACAATAAGCAGGGTAAAATTATAAGGCAATGCCGAGCCTAGTGCCGAAACAAAGAACAGCAATCCTGCCAGCAGCAAAATTGGCCTGCGCCCTATTTTATCACTTAACCTCCCAGACGAAACTGCTCCTAAAATACTACCAACCAAAGCAGATCCGGTGAACCACCCAAGCTGAAGCTTTGAAAGGCTGTAAAAGCCTTCTACAAAGTTTACGGTACCGGAAATTACGGCAGTGTCGAATCCAAAAAGAAAACCACCAATAGATGCCACTACACAAATCACCCCCAGATATAAATATCGTTTATCCATATTTCTTTATATGTTTTCTTTTAATGCACACACCTCTACCAAATAAGCAGCAAAGTGCTATTAGTATTAAAAATATTGTTATTGTATTTATGTTTCTATCAGAGATGCAATGCTTAATTGCTCTGTTTATAAAACGAAGAGCGATTAAAATGCACTCAGATTAAGTATTTTAGAACGAACAAAAAGACAGGCACCAATAACTCCAGCCCTGTTTCCAAGTTTTGATAATTTTAAAGTAGTATCGTTAAACACCAGATTTAATGCATATTTGTTAATAGAGCTCCTTACAGGTAACGCTAAATAATCGCCGGTAGCTGCAAGCGTCCCTCCTAAAATAATCAACTCCGGATTGTACAGATTTATTAAAAGTGCAATTCCTCGTCCAAGGTTCTCGCCAATGCTTGATATCAAGTCAATTGCCAAAACATCTTCGTTTAGTGCGGCATCAATAATATCATCAAGCAAGATGGTTTTATTTTGCTTGTATTTTTCAGAAAGCATAGAGCTGGTTCCTTTTTCCAGTTCTTTAATGCATCTTTGTTCTAAAGCGACACCAGATACTTCCGTTTCCAGACAGCCTTTTTTCCCGCAATGGCAGATTATATCGTTGTTAAAAAACGGAATGTGCCCAAATTCACCGGCAAAACCGGATTTTCCATATTGGATTTTCCCGTCCATTATAACTCCAAGACCAATACCCGAACTTACATTAATGAAGAGAACGTTCTTTTCGTCTTGAACAACTCCACTCGCATATTCGCCATAAGTCATTGCACGGGTGTCGTTTTCTACAAATGTTTTTATTCCGATTTCTTTTTCAATAATCCCTGACAAGGGTTTCTCATCGAAATAAAAAAAGCTGTAACTATGACCTGTTCTGGAATTTACACGCCCGGTAATATTTACTCCGGCACCTACAACTTTCTCTCTATCTTTTCCTAGTTCATCTAAAAAGTTTTTTATTACCGAACAAAGAATATTCAAGGATTCTTCTGTGTTCGCTAACTCAAACGGCACTTTATCGGCTACTTTAACAATTTGCTTGTGAATATCAATTAATGCCAGATTTATCGACTTGCGTTTTACTTCCACTCCCATGAAATAAACCGCTTTTGCATCTAGACCATAAACATTAGGCCTGCGTCCTCCTCCGGTTTCTATTTTTCCAAAGTCCAGAACCAACCCACTCTCCTGCAAATCATTAAGTGATTTACTAATTGTGGGTATACTTGAGTTAAACGCCTTACATAAATCGGCAATTGTGCAATCGCCTGCTGTTGCAAAATACGCGATCATTTTCTTTTTTAAAGCATTTGCTTTAAACTCAACCGCACTTACCTCATCGTTATCGAGGTTTTTAAAAATATCTGCTTTAATTGACATGTTTGTATAATCTGCTTGCCTTTGGATTAATCATTCTTGTTAATAACAAACGACAAGATACATAATCACATTTATATCTAAAATATTCTTCAAACTATTATCAATCTTATATCTATAATTTTTGCAACCAAACACCTATCTTGGCTTTAAATCGATCATCAAAAGAATAAAAAAAGCTCCTGGCTTTTCACCAGGAGCTATTACCTTTTCTCTATTGCTTGATAATTTTCTTCACCTGAGTACTTCCAGAATTTGGAGTAATACGCAGTAAATAAACGCCATTGTTTAGGTCGCTAATATCAATCGGGCTATTCGTTACATCCACAACTACTTTTACAGATGCACCCAATAAGTTGAAGAATTCAACTCTTTCACATCCGTCAGGATGAGCTACGGTAATCTGATTTTTTGCAGGATTAGGATATACCGAAATATCTTTATGATTTGTAATCACCTCGGCAGCAGTTGGAGTAAGATAGTATTTATCCAGCTTAATACCATTGTTTGTTGCCAATGTGATAATATTCAATGTATCATTTTCAATAAAGTAATCAACATCACCCCAGTGTAATGGATTTGGAGCTTGTCCGAGATATGATCCAATTTCCTCAGCATTATCCGAAGTAAGCGCCATAAGGTCTCCTGAAATATCGATCAAACGTGTATGGTCTGCCCATACCCAGTTCCATTCCAGCAGGAATTTTTTGCCTGCATATTCAAGGTATTTTACAGCCAAACGAGGAGTTGTTCCTGAGCCGGTTATTGTTGCAACCTCAGCCGGTATCTGTCCTACAATATTACCTTCACTGTCGTAAGAAACAACATCAATGTTTCCAGCTTTTACCCAAATATTTGAATTTTCATCTGCTGATTCAAGTGCTGCTGAAGCATACACCCCCCAATTCGTTAAATTCTGGGTGTTATCAGGCCATGTGTATGTCTGTTCATATGGTGCTCCGTTATTTTGTACTACACCACCTTTAATTACCCATTTATAAGTAATTGCCTGATTTGAACGTGCAACAATAATTACTGCATCACCTTTAATATCTCCTTTTACATCAAAATAGTAAGCTGTTTGCCACCAAGATGGAACCATAAATTCAACTAACTTATAAGGTTCACTATCTTCATCATCCCACGCAAAAATACTCAATGGAACACCTTGAAGTCTCAGGTTAACTGCTAAAATATGACCTGCATCGTCAACTTCAACATCAGAAATACGAACATTACCCGTTTCTCCAGGGAAACTATTGGCGGCATTAACGGGAGCTACATTCAATTTTTTATCCAATTTGCTACCGTCTTTTGCATCCAGAATTAAGATTTCACCAGCAGCATCATTATCTGCACAATTCACCACGTAAATGTGTTCGTTTCCGTATGCTACAGCTCTAGAAGTTTCATCTAACCAGTAAGGAATAGTTGATACTCCATTAATGGAATCACGACTAGCTCTTCTCCATCCTGTTTCAGTTACTGGCACTTCAATCTCTTCAGGTTCGAAGAACACGCGATCCATTTTGATTCCATTTCCAGGAGAAAGTGTAAATATATTCAGGTAGTTACCGTCAACGTAATAGTCAACATCTCCAAGACGAAATGTGCTTGGTTCAAATCCCATCCAACTTCCGGGTTGTTGTGTATCTACAGTTACCCACTCGGCAGAATCTACTGGATTAGAAGTAACATCAATTAAGCGTGTATGATCTGTCCAATTCCAGTTCCATTCTAATATGAACTTTTTGTCACCCATGGTAACAAACTTAACGGCAGTTCTTTTATTAGCATCATTACCTGGACTTGAAACCAAGTCTGGCATTTCTGTTATTATATTTCCATCCTTGTCAATTTGAGTTGGAGCGATACCAGTGCCATCAACCCAAATATTGGCATCTTCATTTGCCGATTCAATACAAGCAGAAGCATATGCCCCAAGATAGTTGCTATCACTATAAAGAACAACGTAAGGGTTACCATCATTTTGAACAGTACCACCTTTAATTACCCATTTGTAAACAGAACCATAATTAGAACGTCCTGCAACAATTACCGCATCTCCTTTAATATCTCCTTTTACATCAAAGTAATATGCCGTTTGCTGCCAGGCAGCACCCGAAGCTTCATTTCCAAAAGGAGGCATTACTTCCACTAATTTATATGGTTCGCTATCTTCATCGTCCCAGGCAAAAATGCTAAATGGCTTTTCTTTTAACCGAACATTACAAGCCAGAATATGACCAGCATCATCCACTTCAACATCAGAAATACGAATTGTGTACTGATGCTCAATGTCGTTAGCTTCATTCAGTGGATCAACATTCAATTTTTTGTAGGTATTACTACCGTCGGCTGCATCCAGAATAATGATTTCTCCAGGAACGTTATTCTCGGCACAACGAGCTACATAAAGACGTCCATTTCCGTAAGCAAATGTACGAGCCATGTCATCGCACCAGGCCGGAAGCGTTGGAACTCCATTAATAGTGTCCAGTAGGGCACGTCTCCAACCGGTTTCGGTTACAGGTACATCAATTGCCGTTGGATCAAGTTTGAAAGCTGCAAAACCAGCATTTGTATATAAGGCATAAACATAAATTTCGCCATCAATAACGGCAGTAGCTATATCGCTGTTTCTTTGGTTATTCGTGGCAACTCCCAGAGGATCAGAGTAGAACAAACCAGTTGCCTGGCTTAGACCTTCAGTAATATCAACTGCTTTTACTTCTGTATTGTTATTTTCAGTCATTTGCATATTACTAATTGTAGCAAAATAAGTTCTACCATTAGCTTCGAAAGTAACACCCGAGCTCTCGTCAGCCCATGTCAACTGAGTAGAAGTAGTAAAATTATCAGCATTAAGCTCATCTTGTTTAACTGTTCCATCAGCGCTGTAAAGGGCAGGAAAAATTGCCAAGGCATTGTAAATAAAAGGGTCATCTTTTGTTACACCCATAGGAACAACCTTAGGGAAAGTACCAGGAGCTGATACATTCTGACTTCCTTTGTTATTTGTCAACTCAGGAAGTGTTAAAACTTCTGGTGTTTCATTTAAAGTTCCATCAACCACTTCCCAACGAAATACAACATTACTTTTATAAACGGGCACAAAAATTACAGCATTAGCAGTAAGATCTCCTTTAACAGTAAAAGAATCTCCCATACGAAGCTGATTTGGATTATCATAATTGATTAACACTTCCGGCTCAGCATTGTTATCAGCCCATTTGTAGATTTTGAATGTCCATGAACCATCCGGAACCCATTGTTCGTGATACAAAGCCAAGTTACATGCCAAAATCTGACCGTCAGCACTGGTTTCAACATCATTTAGAAGAAAACCTCCATCGGCAACAGCTTCAACATTAAGCTCTCCAAGATCGGCACCTGTTTTAGCATCCATATACTTTAGTCCCTTACCGGATTCAGTATTTCGTGTTGCCACATATACATACTCGCTTGTAGCGGCAATACCTCTTTCGGTATAACTACCGAACCACTCGGGCACTGTGCCTCCAGCGACATCTCGACTCCACTCCGTAGTAAAAGTCTGTGCATTTGCTACTGAGCAAATTGCGATTAAAAACAAAAACAAAGTAAAATTACGTTTCATATTCTCATTATTTATATTAATAGATCCTAATAAACCTTCATACCAAGTTTCATCAAACTTCCATTTTCAGTATAATTAGTTTGCTTATTCGATTTATAAACAGCTTATTTAAAGGAACTTCACGAAAGATCAGCTCCTCACGAACACTCATTCTCCTTACTATTTGGTTATTATTACTTTCCCTTCAGATTGAACCTGTTTGTCGCCAACAACTTTGAAAAAATACATCCCCGGCTCCAAGTCAGACACGTTAACACTTGAAATATTTTTTGTCCCAATACTCTGAGTTAAAACAATAGCACCCTGTGCATTGTACATATTAAACTGTCTGTCATCTGAAAGATTCTGGAGTGCAATGAAGAGTTCGTTCTTCGCCGGATTAGGATATACTTTGATATTATTTGAGAGCTCAACAGCTTTACTGCTTGTAACATTATTATTAAGAACAACATAAAGTGCATTTGGCACCGCTGTCTGATTTTGTGGCCAGGCACCTAATACCTCACTATTGGCATATGCCATAGCATTGCTTCCATCGTTGAGAATCAAACCATCAACAACACCATACTTTTTCATCAGTGCCGCAAAACCTTCTTTTGTCATCCCAAGATTGTTCTCGCTAAACTGGTCGGACGCAAAAAAGTAAATCTTCGATTTATCCTGATTGTAACCTATCCCTGACCTGGTAACATTTCCGAAACTCGATTGAGAGCTACTTATCTCTTCGGTATCAACATCATATAACTCCCCATTTTGCAGCAGAATTTCAGCTCCGGGAATTATATCTTCAATCTTTTCGTTGTCAGCGCCAAGAACTTCGGAACGTAGTTCGATGTTATCTCCTACATTTATATTGTCTCTAATAAAATTGAAAGCCGAGGAATTACCCGATAAAACCAGCTGTCCAGCGTCTACCTTCATTCTTCCTGTTCCCTGCGCCTGACTGCTAACTTTTTCTTTTACAGCACAAGAAAATGTTCCGTTTAGATACATCGCTTCTGTTGGCTCCAATAGAACTTCTGCCCCCCATTGGTTGGTTCCGGTATTTTCACCAATAAACGAATTGAATAAAACCAGGTAATCCAGCCATCTTACATCGTTTACATCATTAAGCGACATACTCGCTCCATTTACAGCAACAACATCCACGGTTGCACTTACATTCGAAATAAAGGGTTCATTTTTATCATTAAACCACAAAGCCGGAGTTACAACTCCTCTTTCCGGGAATGTTGTAATATTTCCCTCACTTGCTGACAAACCATAAACTGCGCCTGATTCTGAATTAAAAGGACTTGAGCTAATAGCACCAATAAAAACCTCGTCTGTTCCCAACGAATCGGACTTCTCGTCTATCATTTCCTGAATGGTTGCATCATTTCTGTGTGTCAAGCCGAATGCATCAATCCAACTTATCTGGTCGTTGCCCCATTTCTGTGAAAAATTCATTCCACTAGCCGACCGATCAACCTCGAGTACCCAAGAAGACGATCGGTTCTGATTATCTACCTCCAAGTACAATCTGGCCGATTCTAAATCAGTTGTAGATTGTGTTGAATAATTATAACTACTAGCTGTTGGTTCTGTATCATCGCTCACAACAAGCAAAGCGTTTGAAATTGCACGTTGAACACCACCACTAGGAGTGTTTAGTGTCTTGTTATTAGTCATCAAGACTGTAGATCCACCACCATCAAAATTCAGAGCCTCCCAAACACCAAGTTCCTGTATCATAAAATCAGCCATTTGAGAAAGATTCACTCCAATACTGATATCTGACCTTCCATCAATAGCAACCATATACATTTTGGTTTTATCCTTATTAAAACCGGCGGCAGAACGCGGATGGCGATCTCGCTCATGATCCATGGAGCCTTCTTCCTCTATACTTTCTACTGCATAATTTTGTCCGTGTTGAACAATATGTCCCCAACCTCCTACCAATTCAACAATCGGCTTATTGGCGAGTCCCGGGAAATCTGATTTTATCTGAATTATCTGACCAGCACTTACCCGATCTAAAAACGTACGGGAAGTTCCGATACCTGAAAGAATAACCTGACTGGAATTTGTCATGGTTACATTTGCAGCCTTTTGCAGTATCTTATAATTTCGAAGTCCGTTTATCATCCCTGAATCCAGCGGTTCTAACAAGCACTCTACTCCCCACTGGTTCGCAAAAGACTTATCAAGGCCGGTAGAATTATTATACAAAACCAAATAATCCTCGTACCTTATTATATTAATGCCATTAATTGCATGTTCTTCTCCTCCTGGTATAATCGCCGTTTGTTTCAGATTAACAGTTTCGATAAACGGTTCACCGAAAGCGTCCACATAAAAAGCAGCGTGATTTTTTGACGTGATTCCTGTACTTAAAATTTCTCCGCCGGTAGCAAAAACATTAAATTGCATACCGTTAGTCATATTGAAGAAATCTGCATTTATTCCACCAATAACAGTCTCTCCGTTGCTACTTCTTCTCTCAATCATATGAGCAACAGTTTCTTTACTAACCGATGACTCTCCCTGTGGATTAATCCATGCTACCCGATCATTAGCAATGCCTGCTTTTATTTTGTTCTTACTATTGGTAAGATCAATTTCCAATACATGAATATCTAATGGAGAAGTAGACTCTTGTATATGAATAATTTTACACCCATTAGAAATAGTGGTGCTATCAACCCTGGTATAGCTCTGACTGTGCGAAAGACTATAACAAAAAACAAATAATAATAACAAAGTGAATTTGGAAGAGCTAATGGGTTGCGTTCTACTTTTGGCAAAATTTTGTAATTCCATCCTATAAAACAATGATTTTATCAATACACTTTTCCAAATATAGGATTTATTATTTATTTTTTTATTTTTTGACTGAACATTAATTTATTTTTTTTAATAACTAAGCGATATTTATTTTTTATTAGAATAAAAAGGACTTTTATAAAATGTAAGAAATCGTGAAATAGCGAGATTTGTGGGCTAATCAACCGCACAAAAAAGGAACGACTATGATAGTCGTCCCTTTTTAAAATAGCTGTATTATATTTTTGTATTCCTTAGGCGCTGCTAAAAAATGAGATCCTATAATATTGTGTCCTCGTTCTAATTAATACCTCTAAAGTCAAACCAAAGCTTAATCGGGTAATATCCGTCTCCCCTATGTTCGGAATACATTCCCTTTTTGCTTGCCGGGCCTAATCGGTCGGCCTTAGAAAACTTTGTGCCAATAGCCGGAATCTCATACAAAAAAGAAATGTCTCCATCCGGAAAAGCAGGGAAAGTTCCACCTGCTATGTGTTGTGGCTCGTCGGGTTTAAAAAGCTGCAAATACAAGTTTGGAGTTTCTGTTATAATGGTAATCGGGCTTTCTGTTGTTTGCAATGTTGCCCAATATAAATTGCCATGATACCCCTTAAATTCGGGATAAACCAGATTATTAAAACTTTCGCCTGTGATCGTATTGTTGTAATCTTTTTTCCAAACGCCAATATTGCTTCCCTTTAAACGGTTTTTCCAAACCCGGTACGGTCCACGCCCCATCCATTTTATGCTGCTACATTTCGCTTCTGGATAACTAAATGAGATTCCAAGAAAATCGACATCGTTAAGTCGATCACGCAAAGGATCTACTTCCAATTTTAACAACCCGCTTTTTTCCAAAGTCCAGGTCATTTTTCGGGGATACCCCTCTGTTAATATCTCAAAAATGAAATTACCTTCGGTATCCTTCTCCCATCTAGTCTCTTTGATTATGCTTTCTACTCCTGCAACCAAAGGTCCACCGGTAAACGAAATATCTCCGTTGCTATTTTTTACCGATAGCAGTGTTCCGTCTGTTTTATTGAATTCTATTATCAATTCAGCGACAGACACACTTACTGCCTTGTCAGTTTCCTGAACAGAAATCACGGATTCTGAGGTTTTGAGTTCACTTAGCAAATCTTTTGCTTTTTCTTCAGGTTGAACAACCGGCCAGCTCCAGGTATAAAGTTCTGCACCATGAGGATCGATCGCTATGAAACAAAATAAATCTGCATTTTGAAGGGCAGCATTACATTCCACCTTCACCTGAACAGTTTCTCCGGGCTTGGCATCCGGACTTTCAATTACTCCGAAACCTAAAGTCTTTTCGACCTCATCTCCGAAACCGGATTTAACAGCTTCCCATCTAAACTTGCACTGACTAAGGTTAGTATAAATAAACTTATTCTTTAGGAATAGCTTCCCGTTCCATTGCTTGTTAATTAAAACCGGTTCAATCTGCACCGGCGACCAAATCTCTTTAATGGTATAGAAACTACCTTCTTTCTCGCGGTGCGGACCTAAAATTCCGTCGGGCGCATGGTTTTCGTCTCCATCAAAAACGGTTCCCGGCTTATCGGTGCGCAAAACAGCTTCATCTGCAAAAACCCACAAAAATCCTCCAGCATGAAGTGGAGAATTTTGATAATTGCGCCAGTAATCCTCCAAACCGGCACCATGTCCGCCATCGTATAAACCATGTAAAAACTCGGTGGGCATAAACGGATCGTTACCAAATGGAAAACGCCCTATTGCATAATCAAACTCGGGATAATGATGTGTATCAACCCCGTTGCGTAACAACCAGGGATAAATCACAGGTCGATTGTGAACATTGTATTCATGAAATGCCTTTTCATTTTTAAAATCCCAGCCACCTTCGTTACCGTGATCCCAAATCACAACACTTGGGTGGTTTTCGTCTTTCAAAATAGCCTCTTTTATCCGCTTAGGGCCAATAATAGTATCGTACCCTTGTTGCCAACCAGTTACTTCGTCGAGCACGAAAAGCCCCAGTGAATCGCACAAATCCAAAAACCTTTTATCCGGTGGATAATGCGAGCAGCGCACCGCATTCATATTCATTTCTTTCATCAAAGTAATATCCTGAATATGATTTTCGTTGCCTAAGGCTCTACCTGTCTCGGGCCAAAAAGAATGTCGGTTAACGCCTTTAAAAACTACTTTTTCGTTGTTGATATAAAACCCGTCGTGCTTGCGCAATTCAACGGTTCTGAAACCAACTCGCTCAACTATTTCATGCAAGGTTGTACTCCCATCTTTCAAAGATATTTTCATATCATACAAAACAGGCCATTCAGGATTCCATGCCTTGACATTTTCAAATTTTCCGGATATCCACGTCTCTTTTTCACCTTCTGGCAAATCGAATAGAACAGTTTCTCCAATCTCGTTTCCTTCAAGATTAAACAATTCTACAGATACCGTATAATTGGCTTTTGATTCATTCAGATTAATCAATACTCTGAATGAGCCATCAGCTTTTGGGTCGATGGCAACCCGACTCATGTGAGTTTCAGGTAGTACTTCAAGGAAAACCGGACGAAATATGCCACCAAATATCCAAAAATCTGCCTGCCGCTCTGCACGGTTGACCGATTCGTTGGCAGAGTGCTTGGCCACATCCACTTCCAGCAGATTGATTTCGCCATATTTCAGGAGATCACTAATATTGTATTTAAAACGGTAGAAACCTCCCTGATGCACTTCGCCGGCCAACTGTCCATTAACCTTCACCTTTGTATCAGTCATCGCCCCGTCAAACACTATATTAACTATTTTTCCCTTCCAACTTTCGGGTACTTCAAACTCATGTTTATAAAATCCGTGCTCCTTACCCAACTTTGTTTTATCATTGCCCCAATCATGCCCGTAATTATAAGTTCCAAATCCCTGTAGCTCCCAATTCGATGGCACTGCTATTTTTGTCCACTCTCCGCTGTTCCTTCCGTCAGTACAGAAAAAGTCCCATTCAACGGTATTAGCAGCATCTTTTCCCGAGAGGTAAACTATTTGAGGGTTTTGGGAGAACACTTCACTCCATGTAAAAACGAAAATTGAAATAAGTAGGATTAATCGTTTTAGATTCATTGGTTAATTGATTTAGTTTTTAATGAAGACCTGAAAAGGCGGATCAAGCAAATCTATATAATTAAATATCAAACCACAACGGTTCATTATAAGTTTAAGAATACACCTTCAGAATTCGCCACAAAAATCCTTTTCAAAAAACGCGAATACAAAACCTTCGATCTGCAAAAAAACAAAAACCATAAGTGTGTATTGTACACTTACAAATGTTTGTTTATATTGCAAAAAATCACAACTAATGGAACAACATAAACTAATATGGATTTTAGTATCCATATTTTTCATCGCGGCCTGCGTAGAAAAGAAACCAACAGAAAAATTTGATTCAGGAGAATTTAAGACCTGGGCACAAACTCCACCGATGGGCTGGAATAGCTGGGACTGTTATGGACCAACTGTTGAAGAGCACGAGGTAAAAGCCAATGCCGATTATATGGCAGAAAAACTGAAGGATTTTGGTTGGGAATATATAGTTGTTGACATACGATGGTTTGTGGAAAACGACAAAGCCGGAGGATATAACCAAACAGACCCGCGTTATGTAATTGACAAATACGGACGTTACCAACCCGCAGTAAACCGTTTCCCTTCAGCAAAAAATGGGAAGGGTTTTAAAGAATTAGCTGACTATGTGCACAACAAAGGTTTGAAATTTGGAATCCACATTATGCGTGGAATTCCCAAAGTAGCTGTAGAAAATAAGTTACCAATTTTAGGAGCTGACGACATCACTGCTGATCAGATTTATTCAACCGAATTGCAATGCCCCTGGTTAAGGGATAATTATACCATTGTTGCAAATAAGCCCGGGGCACAGGAATATTACAACTCAATATTTGATATGTACGCCGGCTGGGGTGTTGATTTTGTTAAAGTCGACGATCTTTCGCGCCCGTACCATAAAGCCGAAATAGAATTAATTCGAAATGCAATTGACCAATGCGGACGCCCGATTGTCTTGAGCACATCACCCGGTGCTACACCAATTTCGGCAGCCGACCACGTAAAAGAACATGCGAATATGTGGCGGATGGTAGACGATGTCTGGGATACATGGCATCATTTTGATCACCTTATAAAAGTTTGCGAACAGTGGTATCCGCATATTGCACCTGGAACCTGGCCCGATTGCGACATGATCCCCTTGGGAAGAATCTCAATCAGAGGTGAACGCGGTGAAGAGCGCATGACGCGACTAACAACAGATGAGCAATATTCGCTAATGACTTTGTTTACGATTTTTAAATCGCCACTTATGTTTGGCGGCGATTTACCCAGCAACGACAAATTTACACTTTCGCTACTAACCAATAAAGAAGTGTTGCGTATGCACCGCGAAAGTACAGATGTAAAAGAATTATTTCAGGACGAAAATAAAGTAGCAATTACTTCAAAAAATCCAAACTCTGGAGAAACTTACTTGGCCATATTTAATATTTCAGATGAAGCAGAACCTCTGGAAATAAGTGTACCACTTAATGAGGCTGATGTAAATTTTTCAGTTATAAATCTATGGACAGGTGAAAATATGGGTACATTTTCGAATACTTTCAGTCATACTTTAAATACACATGCAAGTGGACTGTATAAAGTCGAAAAAGCAGATTAATTTTATTAAGATATTAATGATGAAACTTTATTGGTTATCAGTACTGTTGGGTTTTATTCTTTTTTCTTGTAATCAAGCAAAAGAGGACAATTCACCAATTGACTATTTTAAACTGAACGATGTTCGTTTGCTGGATAGTGAATTTAAAAATGCACAGAAACAGGACATCAACTACCTGATGGCATTAGACCCCGACCGTTTGCTTGCTCCCTTTCTGCGCGAAGCCGGGTTAAAGCCCAAGGCTGAAAGCTATCCCAACTGGGAAAACACCGGGCTCGATGGACATATTGGCGGGCATTATCTTACCGCTTTGTCGTTAATGTATGCATCAACCGGGAATGAGAAGATAAAACAACGTCTCGATTATATGTTGGCCGAGTTAAAACGCTGTCAGGATGCAAACGGGAACGGATACATTGGCGGAGTCCCCGATGGTGCGGCAATGTGGGAAGAGATAAGGAATGGTAATATTCGCCCGGGCAGTTTCAGTCTGAATGACAAATGGGTTCCTTTATATAATATTCATAAAACATTTGCAGGATTACGCGATGCATGGCTGTATACCGACAATGAAGATGCCAAACAAATGTTAATTGCAATGACGGATTGGGCATTAAAACTTGTTGCAAATCTGAGTGATGAACAGATCCAAAGCATGTTGAAAAGCGAACACGGGGGATTGAATGAAACCTTTGCTGATGTTGCTGAAATTACCGGAGAGGAGAAATACCTGGAGCTTGCTATGAAGTTTTCGCATCGGGAAATTCTGAACCCTTTAATTGAGCACCGTGACGAGTTGAACGGAAAACACGCCAATACACAAATTCCAAAAGTAATTGGCTACCAACGAATCGCCGAATTAGATAAAGACACTTCGTGGGCCAATGCCGCTTTGTTTTTCTGGAATGAGGTAGTAAATAACAGAAGTGTAGTTATTGGCGGAAATAGTGTTCGCGAACATTTTCATCCTAAAAATGACTTTTCAGAAATGATCTCATCGGTAGAAGGGCCGGAAACCTGCAACTCGTACAACATGCTGAAGCTCACTAAAATGCTTTATCGCGACAACGGCAACGACAGCAAATTTATCGACTACTACGAAAAAACCTTATACAATCATATTTTAGCGGCAATCAATCCGGATAATGGCGGGCTCGTATATTTTACTCCGATGCGCCCCAATCATTACCGCGTTTATTCGCAACCACAAACAAGTTTTTGGTGCTGCGTTGGCTCGGGTATTGAAAATCCCGGAAAATATGGCGAAATGATTTATGCACACAGCGATCAATCGTTGTATGTAAATCTCTTTATTCCTTCTAAACTCAATTGGAAAGAAAAGAATACCGAAATAAAACTAGTGACAAACTTTCCCGACGACAATAGAATAAAACTTACCATCACACCCGAAACCAGCGCCGATTTCAATTTAAAAATCCGTTATCCAGGCTGGGCAAAAGAAGGAGAATTAACTATTAGTGTAAACGGGAATAAAACGAAGTATAATAAAACGCCAAACGGATATGCAGAAGTAAGCCGTAAGTGGAAAAAAGGTGATGAAGTGGAAATCGTTCTTCCGATGGAAGTTGGCGTAGAGCAGTTGCACGATGAAAGCAATAATTTTGCATTTACTTACGGCCCGATTGTATTGGCAGCAAAAACAGGAACAGAGAATTTAGCGGGACTATATGCTGATGCTAGCCGAATGGGACACATTGCTCACGGGCACATGGAGCCATTAAAAAACCGCCAAGTAATTGTTACAAAAAAGGATGAACTAAGCAAAGAAGTGAGGCGAACGAATGAAAATACTCTTGAATTCGAACTCAACAGCGTATTTACACAAGACAACAAAACAAGCCTTAAATTGATGCCTTTTTACCGAATACACGATTCGCGCTACAATATATATTGGCTCCAGGCAACAAAAGAGGAATTGCAAACCATGCTCGATGAGTTGGAACAAGCAGAAGCAGCGGAGATCGCACTGGATAATATTACTATCGATAAAATAAATTGCGGAGAACAGCAGCCGGAAGCTGATCATTTTATTGAGTTTGAAAACTCCTGGACCGGTTATCGCAACGACCAGCATTTTCGTGAAACCGGTGGCTGGTTCAGTTATAAAATGAACAACAAGAATGAAAAAGGTCGTTTTCTATATATCAAATATTTCAACAGAGAAGAAAAGCGTGCCTGCGATATTATTTTGAACGGAAAAGTAATAGAATCTGTCATTTTAAGTGGTGGAAAATCAGAAGAACCGGAGGTGAAGCTTTTCTCCATTCCTGAAAGTCAATTTAAAAAATCAAATTTCAGGATAACAATAACTACAAAAGACAAGCAACTAAGTCCCCAGATAATTGAACTTAGGCTTTTGAATTCGAATAAAGGCTTTCAAAAATAATAAGAGAACGTATCATGATTTAACAATGCATCATTCTTTACTGACATTTGGGCTTTTTGTAAAGAATAAATTATAATTGAAGAGAAATAATCTTTATCAACCTAACTATGAGAAATTTTCTGCTTTTCATTTTTACAATTATTGCAACTACTTCGTTTGCACAAAACACAAACGAAACGCATAAACGAAATAATCCGTTTGCAGCACCTCCATTTCCGGATGAAAAAGTAACATTTAATAACCCTGTTATCCCCGGCTTTTATTCAGATCCCAGCATCTGCAGAGTTGACGACGACTATTACCTAATAACCAGCACATTTGAATACTTTCCGGGAGTACCTGTTTTTCATAGTAAAGACTTGGTAAATTGGGAACAAATTGGACACTGCATACACCGAAGCGACCAATTGCCGGAAGGTTTAAATATTTTTGCTGCTACAATTCGCTACCACAATGGTACTTTCTATTTGATTACTACTACTTTCGGCTCACAATCCGGAAATTTTTATATTACAGCAACTAATCCTGCCGGCTCGTGGTCCGATCCGGTTTTTATCGAAGTAGGAGGAATCGATCCTGATCTTTTTTGGGATGATGATGGAAAAAGCTATGTAATCTCCAGCGAGTTTAAATTATATGAGATTGACTTGAAAACCGGAACGCTACTTACCGAGGGCAAACATGTTTGGTTTGGCACGGGCGGGCGTTACGCTGAAGGGCCACACATTTATAAAAAAGATGGTTTTTATTACCTGATGGCATCTGAGGGAGGCACAGAAGAAGCTCACTCTGTAACCATTTCACGAAGCAATACCATTTGGGGGCCATATGTAAACAACCCGGCGAACCCAATACTGGCGCATGCAAATGCTGCCGGACAAAGTAGCCCAATCCAAGGTGTAGGTCATGCTGATATTATCCAAGCTCACAATAATTCGTGGTGGATCGTATTCCATGGCTACCGCAGTATTTCTTATCCTGTTCATCATTTACTCGGACGCGAAACCTGCCTGGCACCTGTGACCTGGCCCAAAAACGGCTGGCCGGTAGTTAATGGTAATGGTACTGTTTTCGATAAAATGACCTGCCCTACCCTGCCTCTACAACCTATTGCTGAGAAACCGGCCAGAACTGACTTCAACGACGATAATCCGGGGCTGGAATGGAATTACATTCAAATTCCTGAAGAAAGCAACTATTCGCTATCTGACCGACCAGGATACCTCCGACTAAAAGGAACAGCACGAACCATTAATCGCAATAGCAGTCCAACTTTTATTGGCAGGAGAGTTACCGATCTTGATTTCTCGGCAACCACAAAAATTGAATTCAATCCGTTAGCAGAAAATGAAGAAGCCGGGATTATTTTGCTGAACAACGGAATGCACTTCGACTTAATGGTGATTGAAGAAGCCGAAAAACGCTATCTTCAGGTAAAATTGAAATTTGGTTCGATAGTGTATAAATCGGAAAAAGTAGAAATTAGGCCGGGTGCCGTATCTCTGAGAATAAAAGGAGAAACCAGTACCTATTCGTTTCAATATGCCCAGGGAGACGATGATTTTAAAGAAATAGAAAAAGTAAACAGCCGATATTTAAGTACCGAAACAGCAGGCGGATTCACCGGAGTTTATGTGGGCTTATATGCAACAGGAAACGGAAAACAATCGGAAGCAGCTGCCGATTTCGATTGGTTTGAATACAAAACGAAAGAGTAAGTATAGAGATAATACTAAGAAAGCCCGCTGAATTGATCAACGGGCTTTTTTATTGCATTTTTCTTGCCTTATTAGCTTAAAAACTTTTTCCTCAATTCTTCAACCTGATCGTCACTGATCGGAACCAAATCTCCCAGGGATGCTCCCATTGTCAGCGATTTTGCACTGAACTCTGCGACTTCCAAACGGTCGAAAGTTCCCAGTAACTTATCGCCGGTAACCAGAACAGAATCATTATTGATAATTACCGCAGGTGTATTTTCGGAAATGGTATCAAGAATAGCCTCCTCTCCGGCAAAATGCGATCCGAAAGGCATGTTCGGGATATCTTGTAAAAAGATCCAGCTCTCGGGAATCGTACGTACATCAATCTTTTCTCCGGTTACACTATAGGCCATCAAATATGGAGTTTGTGTAAGTATAATTGAATTCACATTCGGGTTGCGTTTGTAAATCTCCTGATGCAACCAGGTTGAACGACTGGGTGTTTTGCCGGGCTCACGTTTTCCGTCTTTAATCTGAACAATGTCCTTTAACTGAACATCCCAGCGTGCCACATTGGTTGGAGTAATCAGGAAGTCGTTTCCTTTCCAGCGCACCGAAACCGTTCCGTATGAACTAATCATCATTCCCTGATCGCAGGCGCGCAAAACAATACGCTGTATCAATTCACGAATTGCTCTTTCATCAGAAGGATGTTCTACTTTATCCATCTCCGGAAGCAGCCTTGGAATTTGGTTTTCGAAAGCATCAATCTGCTCATCCGTTAAATAATTTGGTTTGCCAATTGTGCTTCCGTTTATTAAGGTTCGTGCGCAAAATTCCATAGTCTCAAAACGCTGAAATGCATCACTCAAATCAGTTCCGCCAACCACTGTCCCGTGGTTTTCCATAATAACCGCATTTACTCCTTTTTCAAATTCTTTTGCAATAACATCTCCCAGCTCGTTGCTACCGGGCAAGGCATAGGGAGCATAACCAATAGGCCCACAAACATGTTTTGCCTGTGGTATTACGTTTGTATTAGGAATTTGCCGAACAATACTAAACGAAACCAACGCCGGCGGATGCGCATGGATTACTGCCTTAATCTCGGGACGGCATTTATAGATAGCGAGATGAAACGGATACTCTGACGAAGGTTTATGACGGCCATCAATAGTTCCGTCGTTTCTTACGCACACAATATCCGAAGAACGCAAGGTTCCTTTATCAATAGCAGACGGGGTAACCCAAATATCACCCTTCTCATCAATCACCGAGATGTTTCCTCCCGATGTGGTGGTTAATCCTCCACGATAAATTTTATCAATGATCATGATGATCTGATCGCGCGGATGCATCCACTTTGTATTTAACTTTCTCATTTTATATTATTTAAAATCAAAAATACTAGCCAAACAAGAAACCTGTACCAACCTAAATTACACATACTGAACCTATCGAAACTTTACTGATTCGGTTTTGATGCCTTCCTCCTTCGAATTTCGATTCCAAAAAACTTTTTAAGATGGCAATACCTTCTTCCTTGGTGATAAAACGCCCCGGCAAACACAATATGTTGGCATTGTTATGCTGGCGTGCCAACTGAGCTATTTCCGGTTTCCAACACAATGCTGCTCTTATTCCCTGGTGCTTATTGGCAGTAAATGAAACTCCTTGTCCACTTCCACAAATCTGAACACCAAATCTGAAATCGCTTTTCTCTACAGCATTTGCAACAGGGTGCACATAATCAGGATAATCAACAGGATCCGAAGTATCTGTTCCAAAGTTTTTTACTTCAAAACCATTCTCTTCTAGCCACTTTAGCAGCACTGACTTCATTTCAAAACCGGCATGGTCGTTTCCGATTGCAATTCTTTTCAACATAGTTTTACTGGTCGATCCCCACAGGGAATTATTATTCTACTTCAAAATACCAAGATCTGTTTCTTGAGTTGAGTTATCTATAGTATGAGAAATAACCATAGCTGCACCCAATGCACTTGAATTATCTATTTCTGATACCAGAATTGTTTTCTCTGGAAAGTTTTGTTTCAACAAATCAATAAAAATATCGTTACGTGCAAAACCTCCAGACACATAAAGAATTTTGGTATCATCTTTTTCAGAAATTACAAGGTTAATACTAGTGACACAAAGTTGAGTCAAATCAATTACCAACTTGATGTAGGCCTCCTTGTAACTACTAAAACTGTTTAAATCAACAGTTTTCAGTCCTTCTTTAAAACTTTCCTTCCCGTCCTGAAAATAGACAGAGTCATTGCCAAATCTATCAAAAAGTGTTGTCATCAATTCCGGATCTTTTTCTACCGTTTTAAATGCATCTATTTCAACATCAAAATGCCTTGCCAATTTATCTGTCCAAACTTCGTGAAAGTGCCCCATAAATAAACGCGATGATTTTACCTGCTGCTTGTCTGGCGTTAAAAAACATAAACAATCCTGCTCTAGCTGGCTGTCGGTTAAGGGTTCTTCATTGTAAGGATTCATATTGATGCACCACGTTCCGGTTGAAACAAGTATAAATTTAGCCGGACTTGCCTTTAGGTAAGGAACCAAAGAAGCCGAACTATCATGAATACCGATGCCAACTTTCACCTCTTTTCCGGCCACATTAGCAGGAAAAACCACATCATTATTTATTGGTTTGGGAAGCACAATTTCATGGTCGTTAATCCACTGGTGATAATCCATCTGATCAAAATCCCACATAAAAGTGTGACAACCGATTGATGTAGGCTCCGCAACAATTTCTTTAGACAATTTATATGATAAATATTGCGGAAAATGTAATACTGATTTTGTTTGTTGAAACACATCGGGGCGCTGCTTTTTTAACCACAGAATCTGAGTGCTGGAATTTAGCATCAGCCCCAAGGCCGGACTTGCCGTTTTTCGGCAAAATTCCTTTTTCCCTCCATATTGCTCAAAAAGGTTTTCAGCAATTGACTCAGGAATTTCTTTCATATAATTATAAACCGGAGTAAGTCGCTGGCCATTTTCATCGAGAAACACCAACGATGCCCCGTAAGTTGAAAAATTCACCCCTTTTAAATCGTATTCACTGTCTGTAACAATCTCCTCCAGACATTTGCTTATCCAGGATGTAATCAGGTCTATATCGTCGCATTCAAATCCATCATCGTCGGAAATAACCGGAAACTTTTCTTCATGTTGTTTTACTACTTTAAATCGATTATCAAAAAGCAAAACCTTTTTATTGGTCTTACCAATGTCGAAAACAGCTATAACTTCTGTCACCTTTATAGTATTAAGAGAATTCCTCTCCTGCCTAAATCCGTATAAACGGCAAGGCAGGAGAAGAAAATGAAACGAGAGATTAAATTATCTTTTTAATAAAACATCTTGTTCATATTTCTGAATTTCAGAAATGTAATCCATGCCGGTTGGCACACCTTCCTGCAAACAGTAGTAATCCCAAACTGCACTGAAAGGCATTGTTTTTAATTCTTCCAACATCGCTAAACGCTCGAAATCCTGCCCTTTTTCTTCTATCTCGATAAGCGTTTTAGTTGGCTCCAACATGGCAATCATAAATGCTTTTTGCGCAGCGCGCGTGCCTGTAACATAAGCACCAATGCGGTTGATTGAGGCATCAAAAAAGTCGAGGCCAATGTTTACACGATTCAAAAAGTTATTACGTACAATTTCCTGCGCAATAAGTTGAATTTCTTCGTTTAATGTTACCACATGGTCTGAATCCCAACGCACGGCACGAGTAACATGTAGCAACAATCCATCAACATACTGCAGTACTGCAGAAATCTTATCTCCGGCTACTTCGGTTGGATGGTAGTGACCGTTGTCGATACACATTAAAATATTGTTTTTCACAGCATACCCCACATAGAATTCGTTAGAACCAACCGTCATCGATTCCAACCCAATACCAAAAGTTTTACTTTCAACAGCATCTTTCATGTGTTCTTTTGGGTACTTAATAGCCATACCTTCATCTAAGGATTTTTTAAGCTGAGAGCGCAGGCCGTTTCTGTCAATCGGATTATCTTTTGATCCGTCGGGCACCCAGGTATTGTGCACACATGGTGTTCCGAGTTGTTTTCCAATTTCTGCAGAAATTGCACGACAACGAACTAAGTGTTCAACCCAAAATTTGCGGATTTCCTCTTTTTTACTTGAAAGAGTCAAACCATTTTCGGTATTTGGATGAGCAAAGAAAGTACCGTTAAAGTCCATTCCAATTCCTTGCGCTTTACACCAGTCGATCCAACTTTGAAAATGTTTTACTTCAATTTGATCTCGGTCTACAAATTCGCCCTGAAAATCACCGTAAATAGCATGTAAGTTTACGCGTTGTTTCCCTGGAAGCAAAGACATTACTTTCTCCAGATCGGCACGTACATCGGCAATAGATTTTGCTTTTCCGGGATAATTACCTGTGGTTTGAATCCCTCCGGAAAGTGAAGCATCGGAAGTTTCAAAACCACCCACGTCATCGGTTTGCCAGCAGTGTAACGAAATTATAACGTCATTCATTTTCTTCACTACTGCATCTGTATCAATACCAATCGCAGCGTATTTTTCTTTTGCTAACTCGTAAGTTTTTTTGATTAAATCTGTTTTATCCATTTTTATATTATTTTGAATTATTCGAGGTAAAAAACTTCTTCCAGTTCTGTGGTCACCGGAGAATTATCAGGATTTGTTTCCATAATATCAGCCATATACTTCCACCATTTCTTCACAGTTTCTGTGCTTCCCAAGTTCTGGGAACCATTTTTTCCGCTTAGTTTCTGAAATGCAAAAATCGTGTTGGTTTCTTTATCCAGGAAAATAGAATACTCGCTAACACCTGCATCTTTCAACAGTTGTTTTAGTTCGGGCCAAATCGCATTGTGACGCTTCTCATACTCTTCTTCCTGCCCTTTATTCAAATGCATCTTAAAAGCCAAGCGTTTCATTAGCCCAGTGCATTTAATTCAGGATACAGCCATTTAGCTACACCAATTATAATAACTGATAGGAGTATGGTTCCGATACCAATGAGAATTGTATTGTAAGCTTTCTTCGAAACACTTCGCCATTCTTTCCGGTAAAATCCCCACAGATTTGCAGTAAGAATAATGGTTGCCATGTGCAAGGTCCAGGAGCTTGCTCCGTTACCGATTTTGGTTTCGCCCATTCCGTAAAAGAAAAATTGCAAAAACCATGTAGTTCCGGCAAGTGCACAGAAAAGATAGTTGCGCACCAATGGCGATTTAACGTCAATAAAGTCACCTGCGGTTTTGTTTTTCAATATAAGGGCAACCGACCATATTAAGTTAGTTGTTAAGCCTCCCCAAAGGATTACGAAAAATATAATATTGTTTTCGAACAGGTATTTAAACCCGCTGCCGGATTCTGTAACGAAAGAATAATTTTGCTCAACAGCCATTGATCTGGCAACTTCCGCCATCTCTTTCCCTGTATCTATCCCGAAACTAAAAAAGGCACTCAATACTCCTGAAATAACAGCGATAATAAGTCCCGTAGCAAGTTTAAATTCTTTATTTACACCTTCCTTGTTTCCAGCTAAATCTTTATCCTTTATAATACCGGCGCGTCCGCTAAGAATAATACCAACTAACAAAATAGCTATACCGAGTAAAACAATTCTACCACCGGTTGTGCTAAAAAGATCGGAGAATGATAGTCCTGCAGGTAGCAATTCTGCTACACCCGGAATGTTACGTAAAATAGGTAATCCAAGCGATCCAACCACAGATGTGATACCCAACAATACAGAATTACCAAGAGACATACCGAGGTAACGAATGGCCAACCCATAAGTAAGTCCGCCTATTCCCCAAAGTAATCCCATTATATAGGTATTTCTAATTACGCTACCCTCCGCTGAATGCAAAATTTCTTGCCAGTTTGGGATTGTTAACACAACGGCCAAATAAGGCATGATAAGCCATGAAAACAGGCCGCCGGTTATCCAGTAAATTTCCCAACGCCACTTCTTAACCCAATTATATGGCATATACCAACTACCCGAAGACATTCCTCCAAGGGAGTGAAAAATAATTCCTAAAAGTGCTTGCATAATGGTTTGATTGAATTTAAGTTATTATTATTGATCCTGTTAGACTTTTTATAAAAAACAAATATAAAAGACAGCCAAATAAGAAACAATACAGAAAATGGCTTTATATTTACATTTTTTGACACAACATTTATGAAACGCCAATTTAAATATTTAACAATAAGTGAAGATGATATCGAATGGGGAATATGTTTGAGTGTAGCCGGTTCTGCACAGGCTAAACCGAATATCCCCTATCCTCCGGGAAAACATCCGTCGGAGTACACATTTACATGGGAAAACGGGCGTGTTTTAAACGAATACCAGCTAAATTATATTACTGAAGGTGCAGGTGTCCTGGAAAACAAACATGGCACTTACCAAGTAAAGAAAGGCTCAATAATTATAATTTTCCCTGGAGAATGGCACCGTTATAAACCTTTACAAAAAACAGGCTGGGTAGAAAACTACATTGGATTTAATGGCACAAATGCTAGTTCGTTTATGCAACATCCGTTTTTTAGAAACAATCCTTTACTTCAACCCGGAATAAAAGAAGAACTGATCGACACACATTTGAAAATAATGGATTTGGCGGAAAAAGAAGAACCCGGCTATCAACAAATTGCTTCGGGACTGATTATAAAATTTCTGGGCTACCTAATATCTTTTGAGAAACAAAAAGGAATTGCCGGAAAACCGATCGCTAAAACCATTGAAGAAATCCGCTTTTATATGCGCGAACACCTAAACCAGGAAATCAACCTCGAAGAATTGGTGAAAGATTACCAGGTAGGTTATTCTTATTTTCGCAAGATGTTTAAAAAATATACCGGTGTTTCACCCGGCCAGTACCATTTGCAGTTACGTATTATTAGAGCAAAAGAAATGCTTGTTGGAACTGATAAGTCAATAAAAGAGATAAGCCTCGAACTGGGTTTTCAAACCATCCACTATTTCAGTTTACTTTTTAAAAAGAAGGTAGGTATGAATCCTTCCGAATTCAGAAAGCAGATCAATCGGGCATAATAATATATACTGCATATTTAATCCGAAAACGAATAGGCTATCCCATACATTACATCAATCTAATTTTGAACAGTCAAAAACAGAAAGCTGACCTAAAAATTCTCAACGTTTTACTTTTAAATGTATATTAAACACTTTATATTTGAAGAGTAACAATATTGCAACTTTTCGTATATATTGAAATAGTAAATAAAATCTAATCAAACTGAATCATGAATCATCAGAAAACATTATTTGCCTTAGTTCTATCGTTCGTGTTCTCCACCACCTTTGGACAGAGCGAGCTAACATTACACACGGAACAAGCGAAATCGAAGATTAACAAGGAAATTTATGGTCACTTTGCCGAACACCTCGGGCATTGTATTTACGGCGGTATTTATGTTGGAGAAAACTCGGATATCCCAAACGTCAGAGGTTTTCGTGATGATGTAGTTGGTGCCTTAAAGGATATGAATATTCCTCTGCTGCGCTGGCCCGGTGGATGCTTTGCAGACACTTACCACTGGAAAGATGGCATCGGACCTCAGGAAAAACGCCCTTCAATTGTTAACGTTCATTGGGGAGGAGTAACAGAAGACAACAGTTTTGGAACACACGAGTTTCTTGATTTCTGCGAATTGATCGATGCAGAACCTTACATAAATATTAATGTTGGATCGGGTACTGTTCAGGAAGCCAGCGAGTGGGTTGAATATGTAACGTCGGCCAATAAAAGTCCGATGACCGAGTTGCGTAAAAAGAACGGACGCGAAGAACCGTGGAATGTAAAATACTGGGGAATTGGAAACGAAAACTGGGGATGCGGAGGAAATATGACACCTGAATATTATGCCGACCTTTACAACCGGTTTGCAACATTTTGCCGTGGAGATTTATATAAAATTGCATGCGGACCTAACTCTGACGACTATAACTGGATGGATGTTATGATGAAAAAAACAGCGCCTTACCATGGACTGGTACAGGGAGTTTCGCTTCACTACTACACTATTCAAACCGGAAACTGGGGCGACAAAGGAGAAGCTACGGGGTTTGGTTCTGAAGAGTGGATGGCTACTTTAAGCCAAACGTTAAAGATGGAAACTCTTATTGATCGCCATTCAACTATCATGGACAAATACGATCCGAATAAACGCATTGGAATGATCGTAGACGAATGGGGAAACTGGTTTAATGTTGAAGAAGGAACTAATCCCGGATTCTTATACCAACAAAATACACTTCGTGATGCCATGGTAGCGGCTGTAAACCTCAACATTTTTAATAATCATGCCGACCGTGTAAAAATGGCCAACATTGCACAAATGGTAAACGTTTTGCAAGCAGTAATACTTACCAAAGAAGACGAGATGGTATTAACACCCACTTATTATGTCTTTAAAATGTACAGTGTTCATCAGGATGCAACGATGGTTCCTTCTAACCTTGTTACTGAAAATCTCAAATTAGATGGAAAAACAGTGCCAACTGTCCACACATCATCATCGATGAAAAACAGTGTTCTTTCGGTAACACTATGCAACCTCAATCCTTCGGAAAGCGAAACAGTTGAACTAACAGTTACCGGCGATGAATTCACTTCTTCAACCGGACAAATTATCACTTCTGACAAGCTGGATGCACACAATGAATTTGGCAAAAACGAAGCTATAAACATTCAGGATTTTACAGTTGACAAACCAAAAGACGGAAAACTTACAATCAAACTTCCATCAAAATCGGTTGTTTTAGTTCAACTTCAATAAAAACGATTTTCAAAAACAAATACCAAAGGAAGCTGTTGAGGCTTCCTTTTTTTGTTGAAATTTTCCCATAAAAAAAGAACTGAAAGAAACTTCAAATCTCTTACTAAGTGAACGATATGATACAAAATTCGAACTATTCAACAACAGATTTAAAGCTCTTGAGCGACCTTTCGGGATTATAAAGTCTGTTTGTTTTTAAATGAGAGCAATAGCCATTAAGTGACTAGTTATCAGACTATTCATCTACACATATGCATAATTCATAAACACTGCCCGACTGTCAGGCTTATTGTAAAAGTTGTGCCTTCATTTAATTTGGATTTTAATTCTAAACCTCCACCATGTATTTTAATTATTTGTTTGGTTAGGGCCAGCCCTAAACCGGTTCCTTGGATGTTCTCCACATTTGAACCTCTGATAAAAGGTTCCCAAATGGTTTTCGCGTCCTGCTCAGAAATACCAATCCCCTGATCTGTGATTTCAATATTTAGCCTGTTCCCAACGTTATATGACTTTATAGAAATATGTGTTCCTGGGTTAGAATATTTAACGGCATTGTCCAACAGGTTATTAAAAGCCTGTGTAATCATTTGTTTATCCAGCATCAAATTAATTTGTTCATTAATGCTGGTATAAGTAATAAAATGTTCCATTTCTGGCCTAGCCAAATATTCGTCAACAATACTTAATATTAATTCATTCATATTTGTTATAATAGGCTGATATTTCATTTTCCCGGAATCGAGATGTGACAGGCCTAATACCTTTTCAACTATTTCACTCAAAAATTTTACATTTCCTCTAATTTGATGAATTTTTTTTACTCTATCTTTTGGAGACATTTTCTCCCAGTAAGCTTCCAAAGCGTCTGTTTTTAAAAGCATCGTTGACAAAGGGGTTCTAAATTCATGAGAAGTCATAGAAACAAATCGGGTTTTTAATTCATTTAATTCCTTTTCTTTGTTTAACGAGTTCAACAAAGACAGTTGATACTTCTTAGGAACTGATATATCGGTATGAGTTCCAATCACTCTTTCAGGGTTCCCTTCAGCATCATAGCTAATGATTTTCCCCCGATTTAAAATCCATTTATATTCTCCATTGTTGCATAACAAACGATGTTCGTTTTTGAATACTGGTGTCTGTCGTTTTAGATGCGATTCCATGTCCTCTTGAAGTTTCTGAAAGTCATCGGGATGAACAATTGATTTCCAGTTTTTAATACTATCCAGTTTATTTTCATCTGAATATTCAAGCATCTTTTTCCAATGTGCTGAATAATGAACTCTCTTTGTTTTTATATCCCAGTCCCATATTCCGTCTCCAACGCTTTCTAAAACAAATTGCCACCTTGCTTCGCTTTTTCTCAATAAATCCTGGGCTTTCTGGCGTTCAGTAATGTCACGTGATATGCAAAAAATTGCATTTTTGCCATCCCATTCACCTTTTACCATTTTTGATTCAACCTGGATCAACCTACCTTCTTTGGAACAAAGAGGAATATGACAAGTGTCTCTTTTACCAGTCAACACATCCTTAATAAAAAGGATAATCTCATTACCCTTGTCGGGAGGACGAATATCAGAAGCCGATAATTTCTCCAGTTCCTCCCTGGTATACCCCAAAAGTTTGGCAGCAACAGGATTGGTTCTTATAATACATCCACTTTCATCCAAAATAAAGATTAAATCAGAGGAAGAATCAAAAAGCAATTGGAAATTTTCTTTGCTTTTAAAAAGTTCATCTTGCGTTATAATTCGCAGAAGTACAGCTCCTATTTGAGCACTGAGGACTGAGATAGCAATTTTCTCTTCCTGTTTAAAAGATGTATCTTTTGAACCGATGCTTAAAGCTCCTAATATATTTTTCCCATATTTAACTGGAAAAACTCCAATAGTTTTTATGTCCGATTCTTCTGATAATCCGACACAATTATCAAACTTTACTTCTCCTCTTGAAATTGATTCGTACGCTGAATTACCTTTTGTATAATATCTGGATTTTTGTATATATTCATCCGGGAAACCGTTTGCTAACATTAAATCGTAGACCTTTGTATCGCGATTTAGCAAATGTATGCCGACCGCAAAACCTTTCTTTACTTTCAATACTGTTTTAACGATGATATCCAATGCAACAGAAAGTGAGGTTACTTTGGCGAGTACAAATCCTAATTCTCGCTGAATCAAACTAAATTTCTCTGATATCTTAGATTCCTTTTCGCCATTCTTCTTTTCTGTTATATCTGCTGAAATGGCAATAAAATTAACAATCTCATTATTGGAATTTTTTACTGGCGTGATTGTCGTTTCAGCAAAAATAATGTTCCCGTCTTTTTTTTTTCTTACTAATTCACCCTTCCATGTTTGGCAGCTCATGCAAGAGTCAACTATACTTTTATATAACCAACTATTAATAAATTCCGGACTTCGTAAACACCTCTCCTTATTTCCGACCAATTCACTATAAGAATAACCTGTTAATTTCTGATAGCTTTTATTGGCGTATAATACAGTACCGTTAATATCGGTTATTACCAAAGCTGGCGGAATATTTTCCAGAGAGTTTATTCCTAAATTGAATGCTTTGTCTTTTTTTTCTGCAAAATCAATTGCAACACCAATATACTTGTTTATTTTGTTGTCATCTCCTTTAATTGTATTCAGTTGAAGTAAAACCGGGATCCTTTTCCCATTTTTCGATTTGAAATTGCATTCAATCGAATATTGATAATTTTCCCCCATGGTAAGATAAGCAGTATCCTTATTGCTTACACAATGTTGATTAATATTCTGAATAAAAGGAACGACACCAGGTGAAAAATCTCTTGCATCAATTAATTTATCCGCCGACATTCTTCCAATTGTCTCTGACGCACTATACCCCAGTTTCTTTTCAGCCGCTGGATTAAAGGTTTCTATTAATCCATCTGATGATGCTGAGAAAACAATAGCTTCTGTCGCCTCAACAATGCTATTGTTGAATGCAGTTGATCTTCTTCTCGATTTTTTTTTTTGAAAGTGCTTGTAAATCTCTTGTCCTAATTTATCATTGTACTCTGTTATAGGATAATTACCGATGTTGTTTTCAAATATATTTCCCAAAACACTGGTTACTGTTCGGAGTAAATGAATCTCTGAATTACTCCAAATTTTGGGGTATTTTTTTGAGTCAACTCCAAGAAACCCGATGAACCTTCCGGATTCGATTATTGGTACAACAAGTATTGACAAGATGGTTTGAGTTTCCAGCTTTTTTTTCTCTGCATTAGCTTCCACGGGCATTTCTCTGATATGGTTGAAACAGATAATTTCATTCTTCTTTAATTTTTTCATGCACCATGGAAATGCATCTGTAAAAATTGTTTTCTGTTTCTTAAAACTTTTGAAACTACCTTTTTTATTCCATTCTTGTGCACAAAAAAAAGTGTTGAAATCCGGCTTAAACAGAAATATGTATGAATGATCAACCATCATCAATTCGCCTATTCTTCTTAATGCATCATTCACTTCTTTATCGATATTTTTAATATCGATTTTGGATAGTCGTGCCAAAATATGTGTTAAGATAGTCTTTTGTCTTAATTGCTGTTTGAACTCAAGTTCATTTTTTTTTTGAAGATTTACATCTTGAATAACAGCGCCGAATTCACTCCCTGCCCCTGTTTCCAATTTTTCGGTACTTTTAATACACACACGTATCCAGCGATAAATATTGTTAGTCCTATTAACCACCATTAAAATATTCTCCGATTGCTGGTTGTTAAGCTTGCCCAAAAATTGAAGAATGTCTTCTTCTGTTAAGGCTTTATATCTTTCAGTTAAAATATTCCATTGAGTATCAAACAATACTTTCCCTAATAACTGATCTTCTTTTTCGCCCAATAAATTTACAACTGATTTATTCATCCGGGTTATGATGAACTCTCTGTTAAACTGTAAATATCCAATATTAAAGTCATCCAGGAAAGATAGCATATCCCAATATGGCAATATAATATCAGAGGTGTTTGATTTGTAACCATTTAATTCATTTTTCAGCCTGACAATTTCAAGCTGTAATCTTTTTTTTGACTGATCCATAGCTAATTAAAGGTTGTTGATTTAATGATAATGGGGGACAACAATATTCTACATTATTCACTAAATAACCAAGCTATTTTAAGCTTCAGAATAAATATGAAGTAATTCTATAATGACGGTAGTGCCTTTTGGGGCATTATTATTTATTTTTATTTTTCCGTTATGCTTTTCAATGATCTTTTTCGCTAAAAATAAGCCTAATCCAACTCCTTGTTGCTCAATTTTTCTCCTGTCAAATTGTTCAAAAGCATTAATCTTCTCTATAGCCCCTGTAGGAAAGCCTCTACCTTCGTCATGAATGATTATTTCATATCCCTGAGTAGTCTCCTTTGTTTTTATAATTACTTTCTCTCCATGGGTTGAAAATTTAAATGAGTTATCGACTAATTCTTTTATGGCAAAAGATATCCAATTTTCTTTTATTTGTGGGCAAAGTGTATCGACGTTAATGATAAAATCATTGTTCCTGCAATATTTTTCTACAATGTTGGCAAGAGTTTTCCGAAAATACTCGGGAGTCATTCGAACTTCTTTCGTAGCAAAGTTATTCCCATCAGTTTCAACATCGATATACATTAAATATTTCTGGATTAATTGATTTAATTGATGTGCACTTTTTAAAATAGCATCTCCAAGTTCTGAAACTTCCTCATATGATAAATGAGTGGTTTCTGTTTCTTTAATTAATTCTCCAAAATTCATAATTAAGTGCAGAGGCGTACACATTTCATGAGGAATTGAATAAATTATTTTTTTTCTGATTGACCTAATTGTCTTCTCATATTCATTTTCGTTCAATGAGTTGTCATTCTTGGATACATCTGCCATTCGCAGTTGCATGAAATTCTTTTTCAGCGTATTTTCATTCTTTGTTTCTGATTTCATTTTCCAATTATCCGGGGATTCTATTCATTTTTTTCAACTCATTCAAAACCTGTTCTGCAACTTTGGGGCTTATTTTAGCTCCCCATTACAATTAATCCTTTAGAAAAGCAATGCATTTCAGTCTGAATATTTTCCAGAGATTGAATAATTATTGTCAGAAATAAGTTAAGACATCTAAAACACTCCGATTCACGAAAATATTCATTTAAAACCAACAACTGTTCCTCACATTCTTTAGTAATATGATTATAACTGACCAATTCGGTTTTATTCTTATTTATGTCGTAATCGTTCTTACTCATAATCTTTAAAGAAAAGTCATATGTGTTATCTTTATCTGTTTTTCAGGTACTAGCAAATCCAATATAAATCAATGGTCAAAGAATGATTATTGACGAATAAAAGATACTATTAAATATATTAAATAGGCTTACTATTTAATTGTTTAGCTCATGGACAAAGTATGGACATAGGTCAAAAAGACAGATATTACGTTATAAGTTGAAAACTACCGTCTCTAAAAAAACAACCCTGCTTAAAAAAAGCAGGGTCGCCATAATAGAAAGTATCTCTATACTGTCTAAAATCAAAATATTTTTCAACCTTGTTGTGTCCTAATCTATCCTACTGATCATTTAGTTGGTATATGAACTTTAGAAAATCTTCATCCTTACTTAATCCAAGTTTCCTTTTTAACCGATATCTGCTTTTCCTCACACTATCATCTGAGATATTTAACAAATCGGCTATTTGTTGGGTGGTTAAACCTAAAAAAGTTGCTGAAATAAAGACCAACTCATATTGAGTAAGATTATCATGCTTCAATTTTACTTTTGAAATGAAATGAGGATAAGCCTGGGAAAATTTAATTTGGAATATTGTCCAGTTGTTCCACAAAATAGTTCTGCTGCTTATTTTTTGTTTGAGTTCAATAAGAAGTTTATCCGAAGAAGTGTTTTTATCAACTGTAGCAAACTTCGTTTGAATTATTTTCGATAGTTCCTGCAATATATTATTTACTTCAATTACACGAAAGGTTTCTTTCATTAACTCAACTTCCTTTTCTTTTAGCTGATTGGCAAGAAGCTCATTCCTGTCTGAAATGGATGATATGATATTCTCTTTCTCTATACTTAACTCTGACAATTTCTGGTTCAATTCATCTTCAATATCTGATATTTTATTCTCAATATTTAAAAATTTCTTCTTTTGTATTTTCAATACAGCAAGAAGTTCTTTCCGTGAAAAAGGTTTGGTTAAATAATCATCTGCCCCCAATTCCATTCCCTTTCTAAAATTAGTTCGCTCGTTTAATGCGGTTATGAAAATAAACGGGATAGATTGAGTAGCCTCTGAAGTCCTTATTTTTTCCAATACAGCAAAACCGTCTACATCGGGCATCATTATATCACAAAGGATGTAATCAGGTTTATTGTGCTGGAGATAATCCAGTGCTTTTTGGCCATTAGGGGCTTGAAAGACCTTATAATTTTCGAAAGTCAAGATTTCGGTAATCTCCTCCAGAAGATCCAATTTATCTTCAACAACTAGAACTTTATTCATAACAAAAACGATCTAAACAATAAGAAAAAACGGATGCATCCAAACATCTAATGATTCTTTGAATCATGTAATAATTATGAATAATTCGTGCTTAAACGCTATGAGATGAAAGATTATTTAACAATAATTTATTTTGCACTATCGTCACATTTACGAATTATCAAAAAGAGGAAGAAACCGAGACATTTTAAACATCTTTATTTCCATAGCCATAGCCGTAGCCATAGCCGTAGCCATAGCCGTAATCCTTTTTGCTCCGGGAAACACTGTTTACAACAATGCCAACTTCATTCATCTGGTGTTTTTCTACTTCTTCAAGAATAAGCTTCAAAGGTTGTTTCAATGTAAATTTATAACGCACAATAAAAACTGCAGCATCAATTATTTCGCGCAGTAAAAAAAAGTCGGCAACAAGTCCAATCGGAGGAGTATCGATGATCACAACATCATATATTTTTTTTAATTTTTCAACTAATTCCGGTAGTCTTCTATCGGTAAGCAATTGTACCGGATTGGGAGGAACAAGCCCGGCGGGTATAAATTTTAACCGCGGATGTTTGGTATTGTAGGTTACTTCTTCTAGAGTGGCTTTTCCTATAATGTAATCAGTAATAGATTTCTCCAGATTAACATCAAAATTCTCAGCCATCTTCGAGTTTCTAAGATCAAGATCAAGAATAACAGCCGTTTTGTTGGAGAGAACTATAGAAGAAGCAATATTTATAGAATTGTAGGTTTTTCCCTCTTTGGGGAATGAGGATGTTACAGCTATCACCTGATGTTGTTTGGCTTTGGTAAGTAATTCTATTTTTGTACGAATGGCACTGTAAGGTTCGCTGGCAGGTGAGTTGGGTTTGTCTAGTACCAGCGTATTACTAGAAAGTTCGTGATCGTTAAAATATACGTGACCAATAACCGGGAAGTTGGTAAGAGATTCAATATCCTCTTTCGATAAGATTTTGTTATTAAAAAGGTTACGCAAGTAAAGAACTGAGAAAGGAAAAACAATTCCGAACAATAATGCAATAGCATAAGCAACTCTTTTCCGGGGTTCAACCGGACCGGCCCCCTTCATTTTCGATTCTTCGATAACCTGATTATCTGGCACATTAGAGGCTTTTGCAATCTGGGCTTCCGAGAGTTTTTGCAGTAAAAAAGTATATGTCTCGTTGTTCAGTCTGTATTTCCTTTCAATGTTAACATAGTTTCGTTCTGTTGCAGGCAAAAGCCGTAAATCATTATTGAAGTTGTTAATTCGTTGCTTAAGATTATTCAGCGCCATATCCGATTGAGATATAATATTGTTGATGTTTTCCTGTAAAGATTTCTTTACGCTTTTAATCTGCGCATTTAACCTTAATATGGTCGGATGTTGAGAATCTTTCCTAATGGATGTTTGCCCGGATTTTTCGTTTATTAAATTATTTAATTGGAGAATCAAACTATTTAACAGCGGATCTTCAATTCCCATTGCGGAAGGAGCAATCACTGTTCCTATTTCTTTGTTTGTACTTGCCGACATATAGTCCCACAAATAATGGTAATACTTATTCTGCGTTTCTAATTCAACCAATTCATTATCTAAGCTCTGTAGTTGCTCCAGTAGTTGTTGCGATTGCATAGAAATATCGAGTACCTGATTTTCGCTTTGGAAGGTTTCCATAAGGTTTCCTGAAACGTTTAGCGAATCAGAGATTGTTGCTAGTTGCGCTGAAATAAACTGTATGGTACGATTGGCGTTCTCGTTCTTTTTTTCCAGGTTATCCAGTTGATATATTTCAGTAAGCTTATTTAAAAAAGCTTTGCCTTTTTCAACATTATAATCCCGGAGCGTAAGGTTTAAAATTGTGGTTTGCTTATTAGCCAATGCTACCGTCAGATTATCACGATATTGTTTTATCAAAGAGCTTTTGGAGCGGAACCGGAACTTGTACCTGTTATCGTCTGCCGGATTAAATTTATCGTTCAGGACTAATGTAAATGAAAACACTTCAGATGAGATTCGGGTTCCTGCGTGTATTTCTTTTGAAAAAGAATATTCCGGTATTTTACAAACCTCTTTGTCTGTTGTATAACTGTAAACTAAGACTTCTTGTTGTTCTAAACTTATATTTAGTTTTCCGTCGCTTCCGATAGTCAGAAAAAAATCGGCATTAATAATTTGCGGATGATCGCCATCAAATTCTACCCGAAAAGGAACTTCTTTATATTTTTCAGAATGTCTTATTTTTCCTAAAGAATAATAACTCACCCCAAAATCGAGTTCCTTAAGTGTTCGGGCAACAATAGGCGTTGAAGTGAGAATAATGATCTGGTTTTGAATATTTAACATACTTCCCATTACTCCAAGCCCCTGGAAAATATCCTGAGAAGTGCCCACCCCATTACTAAGCGGAGATTTTAGTTTATCCTCCTCAACCAGCACCGATGAATGTATTTCGTAAATCGGCGTTACATACCTGGTGTATATAAAAACCAGCGCAAACGAAAAAAGAATTGCAGCTATAAACCAATACCAGTTATATAAACACTTGAAAATTAGTTCTTTTGAAATGATATTTCGTTCTTCCTGCTGCTGAACGAGGAAACTTAAATCATCGGGTATTTTCTTTTGAATCATTTTACAAATATATTAAGGATTAACAGTCCTATAGAAGCAATAGAAGTTGTAATGCTTATAGGTACTGCGAAAGGAAGATTTTTAGCGCCGTAGACTTTGGTGCTATGTTCCACATAAATAATATCGTGCGGTAAAACATAGTAATATGGAGAATTAATAACCTCGGGGTCGGTAAGATTTAACTGGGCCACATGCTTTCCTTCAGGAAACTCACGTATCAGCTTAACATTCTGTCGGTTTCCGTAATCAGTGATATCGCCTGCAGTACCCAAGGCTTCAAAAATGGTCATCTGGCTTTGCACCATCAGTTGTTGTCCGGGTACTTTAACTTCACCTAAAACCGTAATATTCCGGTTTACCAGTTTAACAAAAACCGATGCGCTTTCTAAATAGTTGTCTACTTCTTGTTGAATGTATTCTCTTACATCCGCTACCGTTTTATTAACAACAACAATATTGCCCAGTTGAGGGTATGATATTTTTCCTTCGCCATCTACAAGAAAAGTAATCAACTCCATATTATTTGTTGTACTTCCAAGAGCTCCGGTAGAACGATTGGTATTTATCAGGTTCAGAAATTCTGCATTTACCGGATCATCGCTAATTACCTGAATAAAAAGCTGATCATTTGGCCGAATTCGGTATTCTTTGGGAACTGGTCCGTTACTGTAGGTTACTCCAGGTTCTATACCGTTTAAATAAGTCAACTTTCGAAGTGGCATGCTGCATCCTGCAAGGATAAATACAATGCCTAGCATAGAACATAATACTTGATAATGAATGTTTTTAATTAACATAAATGCATTTATTAATTGGTTATGAGTTTGTATTCAAATGACAATATAGATATCGGAGGTACGCTGGTACACAAATACCAAACGACAACTTTTTCAGTAAAAAAATACTTTTGTTTTGCTATTGAACTTCAACAGAAATTTTGTTTTATAACCAGGGATAGGTTAATCCATTTTTTTACCACTTATTTTTCAAGTAGGAGGGCGGATAACAGCGTAAACTTTCAGAAGATTAATAGTTGGATAAAAGCTCATTCTCAACCTTTTTGTTTCTATTTTTATTAATGTATACCGAATTCATGGAAACAAATTCCGGGACAATACGCATAAGTTCCTCTACTAATTGTTCGTTACTTTTTTTATCAAGCTCATTAAGCAAGGCTATAATTTGCCAGTTTATTTTATTATAATCGTGCTTTCTTACTTTACCAATCATAATTTTTTTATTGTAGGTCGGTAGCAGTTCTTCTTTATTGTCGAGCAACTCTTCGTAGAGTTTTTCACCGGGACGTAGTTGTGTTATTTTAATTTGAATGTCTTTATCAGGAGAAAGTCCCGACAGCGCTATCATTCTTTTGGCCAAATCGAAAATTTTTACAGGTTCACCCATATCAAAAACAAATATTTCTCCCCCTTGCCCCAGAAAACCAGCTTCAAGTACAAGCTGGCATGCTTCGGGTATGGTCATAAAATAGCGGGTTATATCTTTATGAGTTACAGTAACTGGCCCTCCTCTTTCAATCTGTTTTTTGAACAAAGGAACCACAGAACCATTTGACCCCAATACGTTCCCGAAACGAGTGGTAATAAACCGGGTAGAACATTCGGACGATTGAGCCAGCGACTGAATATAAATTTCGCTGGCACGCTTTGTAGCTCCCATAACATTAGTAGGATTAACAGCTTTATCGGTTGAAATAAATACAAATTTTCCGACATTATATTCTATCGCCAAATCTGCAATAATTTTTGTTCCTCCAACATTTACCCGCAGAGCTTCACTGGGAAATTCTTCCATAAGCGGCACATGTTTATAAGCAGCTGCATTAAATACAATATCGGGTGTATACTTTCGAAACACTTTTCGGAGTTTAAGTTCGTTTGTTATATCACCGACAATAGCAACAAACTGTGCCCCAGTATCTTTTGCAATAATTTCCTGTTGAAGATCGTAGAGTGCCGATTCTGCCTTATCAAATAATATTACCTGCTTGACACGAAAATCGATTAATTGCCTTACAATTTCGGAACCAATGGAACCGGCAGCACCTGTTACCAATACTACCGAGTGTTTTAGGCCTGCTTCAATCTTCTGCCTGTCAAGTCGTATAGAATCTCTTCCCAGCAAATCTTCAATTTTAATTTTCTTTATGGTTTTTGTCTGGAGTTCGCCGTTTATCCATGTTTCTACCGTAGGAACCTCCTTTACCGTAACCTTTTGTTCTAAACAATTATCTACAATTTTCCTTTTTCGTTCTTGTGTTATGTTAGGCTGATTTATGGCAATAATTACTTCGGTTATTTTATTTTTTGGGATTATTTCCGTGAATGCTTTACTGGCAGAGTAAACCGGAACACACGACACATATTTATTACGAAGCGAAAGGTTGTCATCAATAAATCCCACCATTTCAATATTTGCCGATTTATCTGCTTGCAAGGCTTCAAACGTAAGGCGTCCTAATTTCCCTGCGCCAAAAATCATTACTTTTTTAGTGTCTCTTTTATTCCAACCAATATCCAGAAAAATAAGCCTTACCAAAAGTCGGAAAGTTACCATAATCACAGCAGTTGCCATGGTCATAATAATAGTTACAGAAAAGGGCAAGGTTTCAAAAAACATAACATTGAAATGTCTGGCAATTAAAATAAGAATAAAAAGCAAGCCCATTGAAAAGCTCGTGGCGGTAATAATACGCATCACATCTTTAGCGGTGCTGTGACGCAAAATGCCAGAGTACGATTTTGTCTGTCGAAACGAAAACAGAAATACAGGAACAACTATTACCAGGTGCAAAATGCTCATCTCGGATACTGCCTGTTGAAAATTAAAGTTAAACCGGAGAATAAAAGCAAAAACATAAGAAAAGGGTAAAACTAACAGGTCAAACAGTAATACTAACCAACGTGGCAAATACCGGCTAGAAAAGTAGTTGAATATACGTTTCATGATTCAATAATTTTAATTTGTTTTTTTGAGAATTAATTGTCTGGATGAAACATTTTTCTTTAACAGAAAAACTTCATTCAATTACGTTAGTTGATAAGAAATTTGATAGTGAAGACCGCACTATAATGAGATTTTCCAACCTACTTCCACTGTTACATTCACCGCAGTTGACCAACCCATTTTCACCAACAGGTTTTTTAGCGGAATAATACCAATACCTATATCTTTCCGACAATGTTTTCTGGCATTAAATAATCCGTGATGAGTAAAAAGATCGACTCCGGTAAATAGATACATCCTTTTGCCAAGCGACCCGGTTATTCCGTAGATATTGGAAAAGTAGCCGGAATCGAGTCCTTTTTCGAAAGAAGTGTAGACACCAAATCGGTTAAAAAGAAAATTGTTGTAATCTGCGGTAACTTTTAATGCATTGTACTCCCGTTTTGGCACATAACCTCCGGTAATAGAAAAGAACCTGGATAGCGCGGTAGAATCAGCCAGAGCCTGTTGGTTTTCCTCTCCGGCAAAAAGATTGCCTGCAAGAAGGCACATAATGCAAACAATTGCGAACTTTTTCATTCTATAATTTTTATGTTTATTAAGAAAGAGAATGTTTGTTTTGTCGAGGCCTCTGTTTTATTATGAACTTTAACCAGCATCAATAGCATATATCCATGTAGAATGCTGTATATCAGCACAGAATAAAAACATATTGAGTTTCGGGCAAAAAGAGTTTTCTATTTGGAGATGTAATACCGTTCTCCAGAACTACAGCTATATCGCAGGAAATAAAATGAAGGGATTTAAAGTTTTATCGTTAGCAACAAGTTAATTGTAAAGTGCCGTTAACACTTCTGCCTGATTATAATTCGGATGACCATAAATGGTTTTAAGCATCTTTTTGCGATAAATGGAGGTAGAAAAAACGTCTCATAAAAAAAACATAAACTATCCCAAGTAGTAAAAGAATACCAGTAAGATAGCACCAGTGTAAGGTTTTAGGAATAGTAAGATAACCAACATTTATAATCAATTGTAATCCCATATAAATAGTAGCAACACAAATATGGGGAATGCTTAATTCATTTGCCATGATTTGATAAGCGTGTTTTCGATGGGCTTCAAAAATATTCTCGCGGAGTATTAAACGATGCACGATGGTCAACACACTGTCGACCCCATATACCGAAAGGAACACAATATAACTTAAATCTTTTGTTGCCAACATCAGGCTGCCCAGTGCAAACAATACAATAAAAGCAACAGAAACCGATCCAACGTCGCCGGCAAAACAACGAGCTTTTCTTCTAAAATTGAATAAACAGAACACCAACAACGAAATAAACACTGTATATAAAAAAGGCTGGTCGGTAAAATTAACAACGTTTTTATTGAGCCAAAGCAAAGCTAACATTACAGAAAGACTGTAGCTGCCGGTAATGCCGTTTATGCCGTCCATAAAATTGAATGCATTAATAATCCCGGCACAAAAAATAAGAGCAATGGGTATATACCACCACGGTAAACCAGAGTGCAACCCCCATTCAACAAAAAGCAAAAACATAGCGGTAAAATGAACAATTAATCGGACCCGATTGGGCACTGGGCGAATATCATCAGCCATACTAATAGCGGCAATGGCAGACAATCCCGCCAAAAACCAGGGGTAAGGAATACCGAACCACAAACTGTATAATAAAACGCCAAGATAAAATACAATTCCGCCACCTCGAAGGGTAATGCGGCGGTGTGAACTACGCTGGTTGGGCTTATCGATAATATTGAATTTATCAGCTATTTTGAAATAAAGCAATTCGGCGAGTAACAGCACGATGAAAAATAAAATATAAATCATAAAATTGAAGTAAGGTATTCTGAGGCTATTTGGTAGTAGAGCCAGGTTCCATTATTAATAATGATCAGTTACTAATCAATGGAAAACGACTTCAGGGTTTTTGTTAATCCTTCGTATGCTGTTACAGGCATGTTTTTTATCCCCACAGCTTGTTTTATCTTTTTATTGCTTACCACGTAACTCTCGGTTAATTTTTGCAGACGTTCCGTGTTCAGGGGCAAGTGCAAGATTCCTCCCATGCGTGCGATAACCATAACAAAACCTTTTGGTAAGTACCATATTTTTGCTTTTCTGCCTTTCGATCTGGCAATCAGGCCGATGAGTTCGTTGGTTGAAACCGGTTCGTCATCAGCCAGGTGATACACACCGGAAGGAACAGGTTCATGAAGCAGTCTGACAATACAGTAGGCAAGGTTGTCTATTGACAGAAACGACCGTCTGTTTTCAAAGGCTCCCAGGGGCCAGGGAATCTTTTTATTTACCAACTGGTATAAAAGGTTTAGGTTGCCTTTGTTGCCAGGCCCATGGATCATACACGGCCTGAGTACATATACTTTTTTACCTTCGGAGTTTGAAGTTTGACGGATGTTTACTCCTTCTACTTCAGTATTGGGATTTGGAATTCGGAATTCGGAATTTTTAGTTTCAAATTTGAAATTTGACGCCCTAAAGCCGGAGACCAATGGATGTGTGAACTTGTTCAGAATGTATTGTTCTGCCGCCAGTTTGCTTTCGCCATAAGGTCCTTTGGGCAATGCAACAACTTCTTCTTTAAGCATTTCGCCAGAAACTTTATCAGCTACCGCTTTTACGGTACTAAAAAAGATGAACTTACCAGCTGATGATGACAGGAAATAGTCATAAATTTTTTGTGTCAGACCCAAATTGATATCAAAATAAACCTTTGCTTTTGCCAGGTTCTTTGTATCATGCGCTTTTCCTGCCAGGTGAATGATGACGTCCACCTCCGGGAGCTTTTTATTTTCCAGTTCGGCCCAGCCAAAGGTTTTTTTTACTCCTGGCGTCTCCGGACTTACCAAGTCAAGTCCGTAAATGGTATGTTCTTCTTTCAGGGCTTTTACAAGGTTTGAACCTACAAAGCCATGTATTCCGGTAATCAGGATGTTCATAAAAGAGTTGTCTGAGTACTCCGGCTACTGCCGAATTCGGGTTTTGAGTTGTGTTTACTCCGGAATTATTGTGTGAACAGCAGTTGCTTCATCTTCCAGAAAATCATTGTTTGATTTTATGTTTAAACTATATTCCACTGCTTGGTTTGTTTTTTTTCTTTCGGAATCAAAAAGCCAACCATACTTATTAAAGTATTTAATTGCAGACAGAATAAAAGCTCTAAAAAGCTTAGCGCTTTTTGCTGCGCCTCTTTCATGAGCATGTTCGACGACAACTGCTGGATAATATAGTGTTTTATAATTCCTATGTACTCTTCTTGACAAGTCAAAATCTTCAAAGTACATGAAGAATCCTTCGTCATACAACCCCACATTTTGAAGGGCAGCATTGTTAAACATAGAAAAGCACCCTGATATCAGAGGAACATTTAGTTCGTGATTTATGCTTTCGCATAAGGTATATTTTTTTTCAGTTTTTCGAAAAATAGCAGATAATGGTTTAATGGCATGGATTAGCACATCGCTCGGGGAAGGTAGTAATTTAGGGAGTATTTGGGGGCTTTTATCGCTATTGATGATTTTTGGCATAATAAGCCCAATCTTTGAATCTGAGATTAATTTTTTTATTAATACATCTAGCACCGATATCGAAAATACTATGTCAGTGTTCATAACGAGATGATAAGGTATCTCTTGTTCAATGGATTTACGAATAGCTATATTATGACCTGATCCATATCCAATATTCTTCCCGGTAAAAATATATTGAGTATCTAGCTTTTCAAAGCAGCTACTTTTGTTTGGAGAGTTGTCTATCAGAAAAACTTGATTCAAATCAGGATAAGTCTTCAGTAGTTTTACAAGAGTCTCTATATCAGAGAATTTTGAGTTGTATAATACAATAGATACATTTAAATTTTTTCCCATAGCATAGAGTTGAAATTGAATTTTTTGATCGGCATTGCAGGAGAACCTACTGCAATGACATAAGGAGGCAAGCTTTTAGAAACAACTGAATTTGCTCCTACTATTGTCCCTTTCCCAATTTTCACCCCAGGCAAAACAGAAACTAATTCTCCAAGCCAAACATTATCCTCAATGATTACAGGCGAAGAAAATAATTGTCTTTTGTCAGGTGGAGTTAACGGCGAATCTTGAGTTGTATCTGATGAATATTTTCCATGATTTAGATCTGAAATAAAAACTTTACTGGCAATTAAAACATTGTCACCTAAAAGAACTTGCTCTTTTGCAGCAATATGTACATAGTCATTTATCTGTACATTGTTACCCAGTATTAATAGTGGGTTTTTATTTTTATTTTTTCCTTCAGGATGAGTTTCAAGCCTACATCCTACTCCACAAGTGAAATTTTTTCCGATCTTAATCCACCTTTTATTCCGGATATCGAATGGAAACCGAATAATACGTGCTTGAGGGTAGAATGCTTTTGTAAAGATGTAATTTCGAATCATGTAAATCGAACCTAAAAAGGAATATTGACCTATCATGGAGTAGTTTACTAGTCGGTGTTTATTGATAAATATAAATGTTCATACTTCTTGGCCATCTTTAAGGCATCAAAGTTTTCCAATATGTGTTTTCTACAATATTCTCGAGTGTTTTCACTAACATTTTTTTCCAGCCAAAGCATTTTCTCAAAAAGATCCTTAAAATCATTGTTGCAAAAGGTTACTCCGATTATGTTTTTACTGTTAACAAGTATTTCCTCGTGCATTGGAATATCGGATAATATGCATGGGGTTCCCATTAAGAGCGATTCCATTACTGCATTTGGTAAGCCTTCAGAAAAGGAGGCCGATATGAAAAAATCAGATGATTGGTAATAGTCGAATATTCTGCTCGTATGTCCTAAAAAAATTATATTATCGCTTAGATTTTGGGCTTTATTCGATTCATCCCCAGCAATTATTAAAACCCTATTTTCTTGGTTCGCTTCGGTAAAAGATTTAATTAGAAAATCAATGTTTTTTGTTTTAGATCCATTAGAAACAGTTAGATATACTATTTTTTTTGAAGCTAGACTGTATTCTTTCTTGAAATCTGCTTTCGATCGCGAATTGATTGCCGTTTTTAATACTGATGTGTCTATACCGTTTTGAATAATAAATGCGTTCAAATTGAAAAGCTCCTCGTTCTGACCTATACTATTGGAACAAGCTACAACCTTATCAAATTTTTTATAGAACTTCATTCTCAGCTTATATAGGATGTAGCCGAATAACCAGCCACTAGCGCCTAAACTACTTACAGAAGGGACGTTTCTAACTGTAACGAGTTTATAAACATTTTTTAGATTACAACATAGAAATTCGGGTCTAATTGCATGACAAAAGCTATGTATAATGTCGATTTTTTTTTCCTTCACTAATTTCGAGAGTAAGATTTTCCCATATAATATGCTATCTATAAAAGAAAGGTTTAATTGAATTATTTCAATATTTTCTTTAATAAATTCTTCTATTAAGGTTGGTTCTTTCTCTTTTGATAAGGTGATAATTATTGGATTTACTTTCTCTTTATCTATATTCTTTATTAAATATAATAATTGACGAGTCGGTCCTTGTCGAACGAAACGTGTAGTAATTAAAGCGACTGTCTTCATGTTTATTTAGAAAATTGTAAGATCTTTTTCAACAAACCTAAATTATAGAATAAAGGTCTTAATATTTCAAATATCCGTTTTGTTGCTGATTGAGGAAGATATCTTTTTGCTAGCTGATTAATGCTTAACATCTCGGAATCCTCAAAAAATTCTTTTCGTCTGGAATTAACAGGTGGACATTTTAAGGCCATTTTTCCATCCAGCCTGATGGCTTCGTTTACATCTGCTTTGCAAAATCGTATTTTCGGTTTGATCTGGTTGAAAATACGAAGACCATTTTCAGAGTGGATCAACATCATCGTAGTACCTTTATCGTCGTCCATGTCTCTATCAAATTCTTTAATTTGCCAACAGTCAAAAAGAGTTAAATCAGATTTTCTTTCAATTGTTTTAAACTGACAATTATGGCATGAGGGTCTTGATATTAAATTATAGAAGAAGGCTCTTTTATAAAATTGAAGGTCTGATCCGTTATATAGCCATTTTCTATTTTTAAAATGCAGTGCCATTGTCGAGGCCGAATATCCGAATCTTTTATTTCTAAAATGGACGCTGGTTATCTCATTTTTAGCTTTTTGAACATGAAAGTCTAAATACGTTCTCCATATCTTGGGGGAGGGAACTCCCCTACAAACAAAATCTATGGTTATTAAATTAGAGTATATCTTACCTAAGTATTTTAATAGTCCTTCAATTTGGCATGGAGTGCCACTAAAACAAACCAATTTCCCGGCAACAAGGAACTCTTTGGCCTGCATAAATGATAAGCCAATTGTGCTTTGAACATATTTCGACCCCCTAAATTTTATTAAGTCTTCTTCCTTCTCCACGTATGTATGAACAACATTATGAACAGTACTAAATGATGCTCCGAATACTACACCATTTTTTGAAAGTATTAAAGAAGCAATAGCGGTAAAGGCTCCACCGGAAGTACTTTCAGTCCTAATTCTTTCATCTAAAATTTGGACGGCAAAAGCCTGAGTGTTTTCTTCAATTTTATTATAGTTCACCACGGGACAGACTCTAATGCATTTTCCACAATTGGTACAACTGGCTTTTGTTACCGTAGGATATAAGAAGCCTTCGTTGTCTTCGATCATGTTAATGCTAGAATTTGGACACACATTAAGGCATGCAGAACAACCGGTACAGTCTTTTTTTTCAATCGCGGATTCAATCATGCTTAACTGATTTATTTTCGATTTCACATAGAGCGTTTGTTAGATAATTCCTTGAATAAGTTCTGAATTCACTTAATTTTTGTAATACTTCGGGATAATTAATGGCATAATCCAAACAGCTAGATATGTCCTCTAATCCAGTTAACTTTCTTTCTGGGATACCTAACTTCTTTAATAGTAAATCAATTCTAGAGTTTGTTGAAGCTTTACTTTTTTCGGAAAATCGGCTAAAGGAAAAGAAAGATTTTTCATAAAGAATTGAAAAAATTGTTCCATGAAATGAATCAGTAATAATGTATTCCGCATTGCTAACTAGATTAACGAATTCTGTAGGACCAATATTAAAGGGTTTTAGGTCTGCAAATTGAAAATCACTTTTTACAAAATCATTGATGTAGAGCAAGGAAGCAATTTTGAATCCTGTTTTTTCTTTTAAACGTTTTGCAAAAGACCTGTGATTTCTATTATGCCCCAAGAAGTAGCATAAAATATATTTGTCTTTAATAATTCTCTCTTCACCTTTTATTTCATCCCAATATGATTTATTCACAAGAATTGTTGGATCACAAACAACGGGAACATCCCTGTTTATTAGTTCTTTTATAATTTTTTGCCCCGATTCTTCCCTAACTGATATAAAATTAATTCGTTTAAGGTAATTTCTTGTTTTTTTTATTTGATTGACTGGTACTTTAGAGACTCCAAAACTGGGAGAGTAAGTTATTGTTAAAGTATCTTCTGGAACAAAATTTAGTGTTGTGAAATTAGCACCTAAATTTACGGGGTTCCAAACCTGATCGCTACCTAAAATAACCGCATCATATTTTTGTGCCGCTTTTACCAAAGCTTCGTAGCCAGTATATTTTTCAGAGAAAGTGAAATACCGATCTCTAAAATTTTTAAAAACTACAGACCTTTTCTGTAGGTTATAGTGCATTTCTTTCCACAGGAAACGGCAGTAAAGTTCTTTGTATAAGTACCGAAGCTTCAATTTTAACAAAGGATAATTAAAGACTCGTAGGAACTGTTTAAGACCTTTCTTTTTGCTAAAATCTATTATTTCGTTTGAAATACCATTATCTTTTAAGTACTTGTGGAGCGCATAAGATTGCAAATGACTTCCAAAATTATTGTTTGTTGCTGTGACAAAACCGATTTTCATATTTTTAAGAGATTATTAGTAATGAGAATAACTATAAGGAATTACAATGATTTTTTTACAAAAAGCAATAATTATTTACAAATAGTACCTTTGTAGAATTTAACATAAGAATCTGCTGTTCTATCTACTGAAAATTTTGAAAGACTATTCTCTCTTTTTTTTAATACTTCTGATTTTTCTTCTGTTAGATTGATCGCATCTTTGATTGATGCTTTAAAAGAGCTTATGTCGAATTTTGAGGGAATATAGCATCCAAAAACATCTTGAGCGATATTGCAATGAGATGGAATTGGTGAAAGAACGCAAGGTATTCCTACATAGAATGCTTCTAAGACGGCTATTGGTAATCCTTCAAATTTTGAGCAACTTAAAAAACAATTACATTCGTTTTCTATTGAGCTTACATCACTTCTTAGACCCAACCAATGTACATTATTGTAACCAGAGAAAATATTCGGATTTATATAACCCTTACCGTAATGCCCCCCGCAAATCAAGAAGTGGATATTGTCATTTGCGTATTCTTTTGCTATTTCAATTAAAAATGGATAATTTTTTTGTTCTCTTAATGAGCCGACGCTCACAATTAATCTCGAATCTTTATTGAGCCCTAATTCTTTTCTAATTGATGATACCTCTTTGGAAACAACAATATTTTTATCTACACCGTTAGGTATAACAATTTTTGTTTTACTTACATGTGTATTTGCTTTAAACGACTCTTGTGAACAGTATATTAATGGCTTATTCTTATTTAAGAATGATAAGTAATATTTCCAACGCTCTGGTGAATTATGTATTGTTAGCACATGTCTCCCTTTAATAAAAAGGGCACATATTGCTCCAAAGAAGTGAGCAAGTCTTCCATGTGAATGGAGTATTTCGGGTCTAGTCTGTCGTAAATACCTGATACATTTAAGAATAGCAGATATTGCAGATATTTTATTATGAACTTTACGATTAAGGTGAAAAACTTTGATCCCTTTACTTTTTAATGATTTTTCTAATTTTATGGAATAATCTAAATCATTTTTATCTGTAAGTATTAAGGTAACTTCGTTATTTCTATTGGCTTGAGCAGGAGCTAGTGAAACTAGTAAATTTTGAATACCTCCACCCTTTAAGTCTGGCAATAAATGAATAATTTTCATATAGTTATATTTTAAAATTCTTCTTCAAAACGTCCAGATACCCATGACCATACTTTAAATCAGGCTCTACATAATTTCCCTCAGCCCATTCATTCCATGATCGGAGAAAAATAATACGTTTATTTTCAGGCTTATTTTTAACAATATTTATTGCTTCTTTTACGTGTTTTTCAAAAAGATCTGGCGTTGAACCTGTGTATATAACAGCACGTTTCCCAGAACGAGGGGATCTATCCCATTGGGGAATTATAGATGGGTATGCATTTTCTTTTTTATCGAGTTCAGTAAACAAATGCATTATAATATCTCTATAATGATACTTATTAAGACGAATATCTGGATAAATTTTTCTTAGTTTGTTTTCAATGATCTTTCGATGTTCTCCTTTTATTTTGGATTCAGCATACCACAAATTACTCGGCGCAGTAGCATCAAATCCCATATTTATAATTTTCTCATTGTTTTCAAGTCTGCCTGCTGCCAAGCCAATAAAATGAATTCCACTAAGATCATTTTGGGATGCCAAACTTTGCCACGTATCTAAGAATATTTTAATATCGGGAATGTCAAAAGGCGCATATATGATAAAAATCGGTTTTCCATCTATCGTTATATATCTTTTATCCATAAAAGCAGGTAAAACTTCATTAAAATGATTGATGTAATCTTCTTTCCCTGGATAAAATTGTTCTATTATTGTGACATTTTTTTTTCTTTGCGCATTGCTGTTCCAAGAATGTGTTGTCCAAGAATGATTGGCCCAACCCAAACAAAACGGGAAATCGGGTTTTCCGCTTTCTAGAACTTCATTAAAAGGTCTCTCTAAAACTCTTTTTCCATTTCCAAACCAATAATGCCAATACATAAAGCCTTCTATTCCAGCCTCGCGTGCCATTTGGGCCTGGGCTTCTCGTATTTCTGGCATTCGCAAGTCGTAATATCCTAAATCTGCAGGGATACGAGGCTGATAATGGTCTCGAAAGAGCGGTTTTGCTTTGCCTACATTGGTCCATTCGGTAAACCCTTTGCCCCACCACTTGTCGTTTTCTGGTATGGGATGATACTGAGGTAGATAAAAGGCAATTACTTTTATTTTGTTGTTCATAGTCGTCTCGGATAACATTCATAGATGGAATTTCTTCCATCGACCCATATTATTGTATAAAAGATTAAAAAATATTTCATATAACCATATTCTCCGGTAATAAAAGAATAGGACAAATAAGTGGCAAGTAATGCAATCAAAATTGCCCGAGAATGGCGTGAAAAATTCTGACCAATCAATTTGAGATAGAGGATTATTGTAAATACCCAAATAATTATCCCAGCAAAACCATTGTTGCATAAGATCATAATGAGTATGCTTTCAAAAGCTATCATCACTGGGTGCATTTCGTTTGATTGTAAATAATAACCAGTCCATCCATAACCATTACCAAAAAAGAAATTGTTTTTAATTTCATTAAAGCTCCCCAATAACTGTTCAGTTCTCATTTGAATCGAGGAACCTTCTATACTAGAAGATGATGGATCAATTATTGAGCTGACATATTGTTCTAATCCAGGGATTGTTTTAACAATAATGTTTAAAATTAGAATTAGAAAAAGTCCCCAGAAAATAGGTTTTATTTTCCTTTCTATAAGAAAATAAATACCCATACCAACGACAATAGCACCGATAGCTGTTCTTACTCCAATAAATAGTATAGTTATAGAAATAACAATAAAAGATGCAATGTTTAATTTATTTTGAGAGACAGATTGAAAGTTAATTTTGGATAAAGCAAACATTAGTGAAATACTTAAAAAAAATCCATTGGTCATTGGATGTGGAAATACTCCACTTATTCGTCCAAATGCTCGATCTCCAACCAAAGCTCCGGACGCATCGAATTCTCTTCCGCTTAACGGCAATATTGTCATTAAATATGGATTAACGCCATGCATTATAGTGAGGGACAATGAATAAGCAACCACAATTATAATTGAAAACACAAGAGTTTTGTAAAATAAATGGAATGCCTTCGGATCTCTATAAACAACATTAAACATTGCAAATGGCAATAATATTATTCTCATGAAATCCGCTCGGAATAAATTGAACTGGAGAGAATATGGCACTTTATTATGAAATGGGATAATTGCAAATTGAGCTATATAAAGGAAAATAAAAGGTCCTATAGGTTTAAAAATTAACGTCTTCAAATTATAATTATACAATACAGAAATAGCAATTATTAGCGTAAATAAGTTTTCACCTAATGAAAAAATATTTATATATGGCACTAAAATGCTATAAAATAAAAACATAGAAATACCTATTCTAATGTTTGTAAAGCACATTAAGATAGTTATGGAAAGATATGTTGAAAGAATTATAGTTAGCACTTTTTTTGATTTAATGAATAGGTGCGATAAAATAAACTTTATTTAAATTTCCGCTTATTTGGGTTTGAGTTTGAAGAACGATAATTTAATTATCAATTGATTTTATGTCAATGGCTTCTTTATAATACATATCTACCTTCTTGACAATATGATTGATGTCGTCTTTTTCAATATTCAATATGGAAGCATAATGTCCTTTTAATCCCATGCAATCAAAAGCGCCTTCATATTTATAGCTATACGCAAGGCCAAAGACTGGAACTTTCATGAAGATGGCAGCAAAGTTCGCATGCATTCTTGTTCCAATAAAAAAGTTGAATCGAGATATTACATATTTTGTTTGAGGAGAAGTTAGATTAAGATCAATTAGATAAACGTTCGTTTTGTCTTCCAAGCTATTGTATATTTCTTTTGAAGCTAACATATCGTCATTTGCTTCTTCCGCATTTTTGTAGTTATAGGAATGTGCTATTAAGAATATTGGAATATTTCTGATCTGAAAGTGCTTTATTATACGTGTAATTAGTTGCGGATAAAAATTGAAACATCCAGATAAATCTCTAAAGTTGTTTGAATAACATAGGCCACTTATATTCAATCCTACAGCATTCGATTGAATGATTATATCAACTTTCTCAGGTTGCATGTAGTAGGATAAATCTTTTGTTAATTTAAACGATACATTCAAGCTTTTAAGTTTTGCCTCAAACTTATTATCACGAACATATATTTTTGATGCGTATCTTAATATTTTTTCGGCTGTTTTAAAGTTTGATTCATCTTTGAATGGACCTAAAGTTTGAGGAAGCATAACTAAAGGTATGTGCTCTTTCATTGCGAGGCGTGTCTCAAATAATCTACGTTCGAATGTAGTAGTCCCATAAATATCGGAGAAGCCATCTCCGCCATTGATTGCGGCTACAAAAGCTGTCTTTTTCAATATTTGAGCAGTCTTCGTAAACCGTGAAAGAATAGGGACATATTTATATATCCAGTAGTCGGCAGCCCATACATAGAAAGATCGCAGGGCAATTGTTTCATCACCTACGCTTATATTTGCTTTCTTACCGCTTTTAAAATTGAACTTCCACGGGTTTCTATATTTAATCAAATGAGCCGCTGTAAGACAATTTTTATTATGAAATTTGCTTAAAAAAAAAAGCGCGCCATAACCTAAAGCCGCAGTTCCCCTATTGCTATCATACAGGTTTAAGCCTGAAATAATGAAATATTTTTTACTATTCATAATTATCTGTTTCAATCGTCGAATATTTTAAATCAAAAGGCTAAATTCCTATTTATAATTCGATTTTTAGGATAAAGAACCTAGGCGGTTAAATCGTTCTTAAACTAGCTGTAAATAGACGATGTTATGTAAAAGCCAATAAAAGGATATATCGTAGAGTTGAATATATTTTTTAGAAAGGATGTTATTTTGTATACCACTTATTCATTATAACGTATAAACTTCCAGAGGGTGCAACATGTATTATTTAAACTTGGCATTAATGGTTCAATGCATTATTTTATTATATCATAAGTGCTGGGCGTTTAATTTCTCAAATTAGCACAAATGAATAATTCTATTTAACTCTCTTTAATGTTCCGTAGAAATTTCTAATAAAATCAATTGGTTTCGAATGTAGCGTAGCCTTTAAGTAAAAGTCTGAATCGAATTTTGGGGCGTTTTTGTTTTTAATTAAGATAGCTAAGCGCCTGGATAAGAAAGATGTCTTTTTTGAGAATTGACCAGGTTGCATTTTGTCAATTTCTCGCAGATTTTCAACCGTTTTATGTTTGATTAGATAGTTTTGCCTGAGTGCCTCTTGGACGACTTGCTCTCCTTGTTGTGTTCTTGAAACAATCAAGCTTTTTCCAGGCGCATCTTTAAATGTTGGAAATCCTTTGTGATCGTAGTCTTCCCATGCGTCAGAACAAACTATATCTGATAGATGACCTATTCCATCAGCACAGATTTTACATCTGAATTGAACTCTCGGCCCCAACAGTTTCATCCATGTTAGTGAGTAGGATAGTTTATGGATTTGATTGTTTTTGTCGGTAATTTTCAAAAAGCCGGGCCATCCATCCTTTCTATAGTGCAGGCTTTTTAACTCATCCTTGTTTATGTCCATAGCATCAATGATGTCAGTCGTGGCATTTGCACTAGGTACACCGGCACAAAAGAAGGTAATATAATATTTTATTTTCTCGTTAATTTCAGCATTGTACTTTGCGAATTGTCTTAATGCAGCTATGTCGCAAGGTTTGCCAACAAAAGCATAACTATCATACTTCTTTATGTCATTTAAAATGTTTATTAATGGTGATGACGGAGAATACCTGGAGTTGGCATTTTCAATAACCTGTATCCTATTTGTGCTTATTTTGATTTCGTTTAAATATGGTTTTTTTTCTGATGCTCCGATATGTATAACAGCCGACACTTTCCTGGTCTCCAATAAGTAGGTCAGAATACTTGAGATTCCTCCTCCAGATGAAGCTTCTGTTCTAATTGTTTCATCTTTGGCAGAACCTACAAAGCAGGAGAACATGTCACCCCAAACCGTATCTTTTATGGGCGTCAAATTTTTCTCCTTTTTTACAACTCTTCCGGGACAAACTTTTGACAATAAACTTTCATCTTTTTTGTCGAGTTTACTATTCATCTTTGGCCTGTAAAAGCCTAGTTGATCGAATTCAACAGAAATTTTAGATGTTCCAAAAATGCTTTGACAAAGTCCGCATCCGGCGCAATAATTATTTTTCAGTATTTGTTCAATCATGCAAATTTGAATTTTTGAAACATTTTACGAAAATCAAAATGCTTATCACTGTACAGATATTTGGCTTTCGATTATTTGGGCATAAGGTACTTAGCACTTAGACAGCCAAATATCTATACGATCAATGTCATTGATTTACAGAAATGTTATGAAGTTGACTTGAAACTTTGGACAATTCGAGGTAATCCAAAGAAGATAGATACATTTTGCACTTTGAATAAGTATTTGAATGGGGTTATAAATTTATGAGAGAAATATCCAGAAAAGGCCATTGTCAAGATAGTTGCAATTGCGGAACCAATAATGCCGGATATTGGTATTAATATTAGGTTAAGTAAAACACTAATGGCACATCCAACCACATTGCGTAAAGCCGCATATTTTTGAATACCTTCAATAATAATTATCTGTCCAGATGCTGCAAAGAGTGCCACAAACATCGTCTTCCAAGCCATAATTTGTAATACAGGAATGGCATGAATATATTTTACACCAAAAAGGATTTTAATAACAGGATATGCAGATAGCGACATCACCAATGATATGATAAAGGCACTCCAGACCATTATGTCCATAAATTGTTGCCGTTTATGTAAATACAAATCGTAGTTTTCATGATTTGCTTTTACCAATAGAGGCGTAACTGTTTGGGCAATAACCGTTGGAATGAATATCGCAATTTCTGTAATTTTTGAAGCAACAGAGAACTGACCAACCGCAGCATTATCGATCATATTGCGAATCATAACCTGGTCTATCCTTTGATAGATGACGATTGCTGTACCCGAGAGCAGCAAAGGAAAAGATTCTTTGATCAAATGTCTTGCAATTCTATTATCGAATTTCCATTCTATAATAGATCCAATTTTTTTACGGTATGAGAAAAGATAACCTCCGCCGATAAGCAAGAAATCAAAAGCAGAGGCAATAATAAACCAACCTAAAGAGAAATGGTATACTAACAAAATTATCTTAATACTTGCGCCAATTATTGTACGGGTTATTTCGGTTTTTACAACATACTCGTTTAAAACAATTGAAGTAAAATAATTTCGAATAACATTTAATGTACCCATTATAAGTGATATAGAATAAGTCATCACCATTAGGAATGTGAATCTATCTGATTCAAAAAGCATTAACGTAATTAATATGAGCAGAATAGTAACTATAGAAAAAGCTAATCGGATACTGAACGCCGTACCTAATATTACATTTTTATTATCATTGCTTTTTGATAATTCCCTGATTTCAATATTATCCAAACCAAAATTTGCCAAGATAGAGAACAGTGTTACATAGCTGATCACATAATTCATTAAACCGAAATTCTCAGGACCTAAATATCGTGCAACAAGGATACCGACAAATAAACCGCTTAAGATGTTAATTATTTTTCCCAAAACAGCCCAATATATGTTTTTCAACACTTTTTTGCGATTACCAGTAACATTGAGCTTGCTTTTTATTTTATTGATGAAAGTCATTGATGGCATGTTATTATCTAGCATAGAACAACATCGATTCTATACTAGATATTTGATTTCTGAGATAATTTTGATTGATATGTTTTAAAGCAACTCATTATTTATCAATGCATAAGTGTATATTTAAAGAAATTCAAATATTGAACTTGATTTCTTGTTGAGGTTTGTGACCTGGCGTATCAGATTGGTGCTTCGCATTTACTATTCGCAATCTTCGCCATACCTTTTACTTGCGCTGGTCTGGATTTGCAATCCAGTTTTATTGAAAAAGTTGTTTCATTTTTGACAGTCTTCGCGCCCTTTTATTTACTGTAAAGAACACCAGGATATAAAAAGTAAGTAAAAATAAGGTTTCAGGAATCAGCACCGATAACATTGGGAATTGATGGCTGAATACAGCAACTGATTACTTTTTCTGACCCTCGCTTCTTTTCACCCTCTTACCTTTTCTTCTTCCTTCAACTACTCACAACAGTCCACGGTCCCGATGTCCATTCTTTTCCCAGCATTGGTCACGCCATCAAAGATGTTTTCTGTAACATCAAGCGGACCAGGTTTCCCGGGGCGTCTATTTTCCATCCTTGAGCCAGGCAATCAAAGATCAACGGGATATCTTCTATCCTGTAAATATAAAAAGGATGAACCGTCCAATCGGATTGGGGTTGTTGTGGTTTTTTCTGTATATCAGTTACCGTGCTCCGAGCATCCTGCGTAACTACCCCTGTTTTTTTACAGTGTGGTCAGTCCTGGCTCATGATAATACATGATTGTACATCTTTTCGTAATACTTTTGGTACTTCCCCCTGGTCACATTCACTAGCCATTGTTCGTTATCGAGGTACCATTGGACTGTTTTTTCAATACCTTCTTGAAAGGTTACCGAAGGTTTCCAGCCCAGTTGTTCTTGCAGGAACGAGGAGTCGATGGCATAGCGCTGGTCGTGTCCGGCACGATCGGTCACATAGTTAATCAGCTTTTCGGAAGTACCGGCTGCGCGGCCTAATTTGTTGTCCATAATTTGGCAAAGCAGCTTAATCAATTCGATATTTTTCCATTCGTTATGTCCACCGATATTATACGTGTTACCGGTTTGACCCCAGTGGTAAATCAGGTCAATAGCACGAGCATGGTCTTCCACCCATAGCCAGTCGCGTACATTTTCGCCTTTACCGTAAACCGGCAGGGGCTTGTTGTTTTTGATGTTGTTGATAAATAAAGGGATCAGCTTTTCCGGGAATTGGTATGAACCATAATTGTTGCTACAGTTACTTAACACACAGGGCAGGTCGTAAGTGTCATGATAAGCCCGGACAAAATGGTCGGAGCTGGCTTTCGAGGCCGAGTACGGGCTATGCGGATCATAAGCCGTTTGTTCGGTAAAAAAGCCTTCGCTGCCCAGCGAGCCATATACTTCATCGGTAGAGATATGATAAAACAGCTTACCCATGAAGTTTCCCTGCCAACAATGTCGGGCAGCGTTCAACAGATTCACGGTACCAATTACGTTGGTAAATACAAATTCGGTGGGATTGCTGATAGAACGATCCACATGGCTTTCGGCTGCCAGGTGGATAACTCCGTCAAACTGTTCCTTTTCAAAGAGTTTCTGGATAAATTCAGCATTTACAATATCGCCTTTTATAAAGCTATAATTGGGTTTATTTTCGATGTCCTTCAGGTTTTCAAGGTTACCGGCATACGTCAGCTTGTCGAGGTTCACAATCCGGTACTCAGGATATCTGGTTACAAACAGCCGCGCCACATGCGATCCGATAAATCCGGCTCCACCGGTAATAAGGATGTTTCTGTTCATTGTTGGTAATTCTTCTTTTAAGAAATAAGTTGTTATTCGTGGTTCATGACCCACCCTTTGACTTTGGCAATATCATCCAACGAAGCAACTTTCAATCCTGTACGTTTCTGTATCGTTTGGATAAAACTACCGGCTTCGAGTAAAGAGTCGTGGGTGCCGGTGTCTAACCAAGCATATCCCATGCCCATGAGTTCTACCTTCAATGCTTTTTGATCAAGATAATGTTGGTTTACGGTTGTAATTTCAAGTTCACCACGATCTGAGGGTTTTATGTTCTTCACAACTTCAACAACGTTGTTGGGATAAAAATACAATCCAATGACTGCGTAATTGGATTTGGGTTCTTTGGGTTTTTCTTCAATGGTAATCACATTTCCATCCTGATCGAAAGTGCATACGCCATAACGTTCGGGATCGCTCACATAATAACCAAAAACACAAGCTTTACCTTTCTGCTCAACGGTTGTTTTGGCCCTTTGCAATAAATCGGTCAAGCCATGCCCGTAGAATAGGTTGTCTCCCAATACCAGGCAAACATCATCATTGCCAATAAATTCTTCGCCAAGAATAAATGCTTGAGCCAATCCATCAGGAGAAGGCTGTACTACATAATCTAACCGGATTCCCCATTGGCTGCCGTTGCCTAATAATTTTTTAAAACTACTTTGGTCTTCTCGGGTGGTAATGATCAGGATTTCCCGGATATCGGCGAGCATAAGCACCGAAAGCGGGTAATAGATCATTGGTTTGTCATAAACCGGGAGCAATTGCTTGGATACACCTTTTGTTATTGGGTGCAAGCGGGTACCGGCTCCACCCGCTAAAATAATTCCTTTCATGATCGGGACTTTTGAGGTAAATGGATTGCTTGTTATTTGACCAGATATTTCTCGGTAACTGAAAAGGGCGATTCAATTCTGCGTAGAAAAGGAAGTTTCGCATCTTTCGCTGACAGTTGGATTTGTGCAGGATCGATTTGCCAGTCTAATTGCAGGCTTGGGTCGTCGTAGCGCAGACCGCCATCAGCCTCGGGAGCATAAACATTGTCTACTTTATAGCTAAAGATAGCTTCGGGGCTCAACACCACAAAACCATGTGCAAAACCACGGGGAATAAAGAATTGGTGTTTGTTTTCGCCCGAAAGGATCACCGATTGGCTTTGACCATAGGTGGGTGAATCTTTGCGCAGGTCAACAGCAATATCTAACACCTCACCCTGGATACAGCGAACCAACTTAGCCTGTGCAAAGGGGGGGCGTTGAAAATGGAGGCCACGTAACACGCCAAAACCAGATCTGGATTCACTATCCTGGATAAACTCTGGCACATCAAATACCTCCCTGTATTTAATCAGGTTAAACGATTCGAGGAAATAACCCCGCGCATCGCCAAATATTTTGGGCTTTAACAATAGCAAGCCTTCGATGTCAAATTTTTCAAAATCCATCAGGTAATTTTTAAAATTAATTGCTTTTCCGCAGATTCAAATTTCCCAAAGTTTGGAACTTTGGGAAAGGTTCCAAGCCAGAAACTATGTTTTGCCAAACCCCAATCCTTTTCCGGTTTGCTGCAATCTAAATCCGATTTTTTGTAATTTGTCCATCTCTAAAACATTCCTCCCATCAAATACAAAAGCTGGTTTAAGCATCCGTTTGTAAACCCTTTCCCAATCATATAAGCGGAATTCGTCCCATTCTGTAAGCACCGCAATGGCATGAGCACCGTTCATCGCGGAATAAGGGTCGGTATGTATTGTTACCCGCTCACCGATGGTCAAATTGCTTCGTCGGTCGTCCTCGCAATTACAGAGGTCTTTTAAGATTTGTTCTTTAGACACCTTTGGGTCATAGATATGGATTTCAGCATGGTCATTCAATAATTCCCAGGCGATATAAATGGCAGCCGATTCGCGGGTGTCGTTAGTGTCTTTTTTAAAGGCCCAGCCCAAGATGGCAATCTTTTTTCCTGAAACCGTGTTGAATAATGAATCGATGATTTGTTTGGCAAAACGGTGTTTTTGGTAGTTGTTGAGGATCACCACTTGTTCCCAATAGGCTGCCACTTCAGGCAAGTTGAAATGCCGACAAAGATAGACCAGGTTCAGTATGTCTTTTTGAAAACAACTTCCGCCAAAACCTACCGAAGCTTTCAAAAATTTTGGCCCGATCCGCGAGTCCATCCCAATGGCCTGGGCAAGTTCGTCCACATCAGCGCCTGTTCGTTCGCATAAAGCGGATATCGCATTGATACTTGAAATACGTTGCGCCAAAAATGCATTGGCGGTTAATTTAGAAAGTTCGCTGCTCCAAATGTTGGTTTGAAGAATCCGTTCACGTGGCACCCAATTGGCATAAATCCCGGTCAATGTATCGATAGCATGCTTACCTTCGGGTGATTGGTCACCGCCAATCAATATCCGGTCTGGATGGTCCAGGTCGTCAATGGCTGTACCTTCAGCCAAAAATTCTGGGTTGGAAAGCACCTGAAACCGCAACCCATTACCGTTATTCTCCAAGATGGTTTTAATGGATTGGGCAGTCCGTACAGGCAAAGTCGATTTTTCAACAACGATCTTGTCTTCCTGTGCCACTTCGGCAATCTGCCGGGCACAAAGCTCAACATATTTCAGGTTGGCCGCCATGCCTTTCCCCAGCCCATAAGTTTTTGTTGGCGTATTGACCGAGATAAAGATCATTTGGGCTTCACGAATTGCTTCATCCACATTGGTTGAAAAAAACAGGTTCCGTCCCCTTGCTTCTGCCACAACTTCAGCCAGTCCCGGCTCAAAGATTGGTAAGCCTGATAAGTCATCGGCATTCCATTCTGCAATACGGGAAGGGTTGACATCCACAACAGTCACCTTGATATGAGGGCATTTCTTTGCAATAACGGCCATCGTCGGCCCCCCGACATATCCGGCGCCGATACAACAAATTGATTTGATCATATATATACTTAATTATGGATACCTGAGATTGTTACTTGTAGCTTACTGTCTCCATTGTGTTCTCTGTCGTTCTTCACTTTAGACTGAAAATTTGAAATTACGACTTTATCAGCCATCTTGTCTCTGTATCTGCAATCCATATTAACATAATTTATCTTAAGACTCCCGATATAGAATAAGCTTAAAACTGTTGGCTTTTTACCTGAAATTAAATTTCTCTGTTAAAACCTTTTATTGTCTTTTCCCAAATACAAAACGCAGGCTTATTGTTAAAATAGTCAGTCATTTGTCCATCTGTCAATACAATATACCGGATACGTCGAGTTATACCTTTTTGAATCTTATTTATAATACGTGCCAATTTCTTATAATCCAAATCTTTTCCTATAATAACAAGGTCAATTATCATTGAATCTGTCCCTTTTGCAATATCACCGGTAACCCAGGCCGCTTCCAATTTTTTATCAATTTCATCTAAATATCTAACGATATTGGAAATGCCAACACTTTTCTTTAGAATGCTATTTATATCGCTGTAAAAAGGATGATTAATATTTGCTTTATAGTACTTTTTATTTTGAATCACCTCAGATTCTAAAAGCCCGACTCTTTCAAAACGTGTTAATTCCAAACGAATGGTATTAGTAGAATCACCAAACTCCTTTTCCAACCCACGCAGATAACTTTTAATCTTACTATTTAGAAAAAACTTGAACATTATTCTTACTCTTGTTTTAGAGGTTATGAATGTATCAAGCAATAAATCCACTGTTAATAATTTTTAGTTTAGAATAATTATTGGTTGAGGATTGGATTTAACAATAAAAAATAAAACAAGCTACAGATTACGAAGCATACACAACGAATGATGTATCAGGCAGAATTAATTTTGGGGTTAAAAACTATTGAGTTCTTATTTCAAATCCCAATTCATATTTTCGTTAATTTTCGAAAAGAAGAAACTTTAAATTTTTCATTCATTATCAGAAGATTGCAAATCAGAGGATCAGTCAAAATCCATATTAACATCAAATACCTGAACCCGATAAATGATTTTACGAATTTATATAACTTCAGCTTTATAGAGATAAGCGAAATTGGGTTAAAACCAGTACTATTACTGTTGAGATTCAAACTCAGGCAGAAATTACTTTCGTATCTGTCAATACTTCAATTTCATTATCTCCCAAATCTACATGAATATTATAGCCAAGAGGTTCAAACCTCAATAAAAGACATTGTTTTCCCTTCATCTCCACGACTTCTCCAATTGAATTTTTCAAAGGCCCGTTTATAATTTTCACAAAACAACCTTTATGAATTCTGTCTGTTGAGATTTCAATTTTCTCATTTACATTTTCCAAAAAGAGTTTTAATGAATCAATCTGGCAATCACGAATAACTGCCGGTTTATTTTCAAAGGAAACATACCTCAGCACTCCATCGGTAAATAAAACTTCGTAATATTCCGAGGTATTCACTTTAACAAAAATATACCCAGAGAATAATGGTTCTTTTATGATTTTAACCCGATCACTCCAAATTCTTTTTGACAGCCGGAGCGGAAGGTAGCACTCAATTCCTTTACTTTTGAGAAGTTCGTAAACTTTTAACTCATTCCTATATTTCAAATATGCAGCATGCCATTTATATTCTTTTTTTTTGACAAAATACGTTGTACCATTCATGCTTCAATTTTTATTTTCATTCGTTAAGTTCATTCTTAGATTTAAGGAATATGAATGAGCATTGAATACAGCTTCTAATTTTGATAAATTTATCCGTACAAAGACTTTGTATTTTCAACTCGAATGACAGCTACGCTAATTGACTCACATCAATTATTCCTTTGAGTTATTTTGCGAGTACAATATTGTGTAATTCAAATCAATTTCGTATAAAATCAACATGGACCATACATGGACATATGATCTTTTGCAGCATATTTCAATTCCCCATCTTTTGGGTTGAGAACTAATTTCCCTGCAACGCAAAGCTCACTCAATACCCAACGGTCCTGTCGCGAAGCAGTTCTTTTAATTGATAAAAATGTGGAATAAAGAAATTGTATAATGGCTAATTTCTATTTTAAAGATTTTGATTATTAGCTTTCGTTACCAGTTTTTTATATCTCTTATTATTTGCAGATGTAACTCAGCAGTACTCGGAGTCGACACTTTGCACTTTTTGAGGCTGTCAATTAATTTTGGACTCAGAAAGAAACAACATAGCGAAAAAGAAAAAACATACATCATTGAAAATTGCAATCCAGTTGATTGCCAACTGAATATTGGAGGGGCAATTATAGTAAATTCAGCTCTTATCAAAAGCTCTCCGGGATGGTTTAAAATCTCTCTTACCAATAGCAAGTTTCTGACAAACTTGTTATTGCATATTAATTTTTTCTCCAGGTTTATTCACCCACTTTGCTTAAATTGGTCTCTTATATGTAATAAGACAGCACAGTTTTTTCATAGATTAAGAAAAAAGGTATCATTTTGAAATAGATACCTTTTTTTTGTAAAATCGCAAATGGCTTAGAATAAGGGTTTAAAACAGTTTAAATGAATTTTGGTAATTATGAAATATTGGCGAAAACTTACACGTAATGAGATTAGCGAACGCATTGAAGAGAGCTTGAATCAGAATGTTGATTATCACGAACGTACTATTCTGGGTATTCCAGCATCGCATTTAGATGGAAATGTATTTAACAAAGATGCTACCTTTCTGAATAATGCGCCTTTTCTGAAAACAATGGTCAATAACCCGAACCATATTGGATGTCACACGATGGGAGAATCTGAGCCTTTTTTTGCAGGAACTCAGAAACTGGAGCAGGAACTCTTGGGTATTGTTGCTGAAGATATTCTTAAATGTAAACAAGATCAGTACGATGGATATGTGGCATCGGGAGGTACAGAGGCCAATATTCAGGCCATTTGGATTTACCGTAATTTATTTAAAAAAGAATTTGGAGCAAACTATAACGAAATGTGTATTCTTTGCTCAAATGATTCGCACTATTCAATGTCTAAAGCCGGAAACGTACTGAATCTGGATCTTGTAACAATACCTGTTGACGAAGATAATCGTGCAATAACTCGCGAATCAGTCGAAAAACATATTCAATCAGCCATAGCAGAAGGGAAAAAATATTTTATTGTTGTGGCTAATATGATGACAACTATGTTTGGTTCTGTAGATGACATTAATGTGTACTCCGAGGCTTTAACAGTGGCTGGCGTTCATTTCAGAATACATATCGACGCTGCTTTTGGCGGTTTTGTTTACCCTTTTAGCTCTGGTAATAGCACTATGACTTTTGAGAATGAGTACGTTAGTTCGATAACTCTCGATGCGCACAAAATGCTTCAGGCACCCTTCGGAACAGGTATTTTTGTTGCACGGAAAGGCTTGATAGATCATGTGTTTACCAACGAAGCACAGTATGTAAGCGGGCTTGATGCAACGCTTATCGGGAGCCGGTCGGGTGCTAATGCCATTTCTGTTTGGATGATTCTTCAAACCTATGGACCGCACGATTGGTTTGAAAAAATTCATATCCTTAATTACCGTTCAAAATGGCTCTGCAATCAATTAACAGAAATGGGAGTAGGTTTTTATCATCATTCAGGATCAAATATTGTTACCATTCGGGCGAAGCACATCAACAAAGAACTTGCACATAAATATGGTCTCGTTCCTGATAAGCATAACGGAAACCCCATGTGGTACAAAATAGTAATTATGGAGCACGTACACATTGATCATTTAGAACCATTCCTGAGGGAATTAAAAGCCGCTGGATAATTCAAAATTTCTGAACACTACAAAATACGAACAGCATAATATCCTTCTTATATATTCTGACTTTTTTATTCATCTAAACGCAGAACTATATGAACTAATCATAGCCTTCAATCCTTTCAGTGTAAGGAGAAAAATAAGTTTCTTCATAAAACAAACCGTTTAACGGGTAAATCTGCCATTTTGCCATCGAACACGTTAGAATTTTATATTTTAGTCGTTCGGGAGCAGGTTGGCGGAAATTTAATTTCAATATCTTTGATGTTATTCGGGACAGGAATATGGCAGATTTTGAGCAGGATATCATAACCAAACTGAGGAGTGGAGATGAGAATAGTCTTCGTGAATTGTTTGATTTGTATTATAAACCCCTGTGCCTTTTTGCCATGAAGTATGTTGATTCTATTGAACAGGCTGAAGACATTGTTCAGGATACGTTTATCAATTTTTGGAACTCACGTAGCTACAATAATATTCATTCCAACCTAAAAGGCTATTTATTTCGGGCTGTTAGAAATAATACGTTGTATACTATTCGTAAAGAATCAAAATTTAGGTTTGAAGAAATTGATTATCATGTTAATAGTTTAATTGAAGACGAATTACCCGAAGATGAATTAAAAAACTTAAAGGAGCGACTTTTTAAACTAATTGAGCAATTGCCACCAAAAGGAAGAGAAGTCTTCAAAGCAATTGTTTTTGAGAATATGAAATACAGCGAAGTTGCAGAACATTATGGTATATCTGTTAATACGGTGAAAACACAATATTCGAGATCGCTGTCGAAACTACGGGAATTTCTAAATGTTCTGATCGTATTAATCTTGCCCTGATTTTTGCCGTATAAATATTTTAATCCAGCAAAACTACTGCCTAAATAAATCGGATAACCGACTTCTGAATAGCTTACATTGTGTAACCCCAATCCGACTAATAATTTCAATTTGAAATTTTATTTTGTGTTTTTTTGTGAAAAAGAAATATTTTTTGTCACCCGATTATAAAAATGTTGCATCTACATTAAAAATAATTACAAATGATCCAACCAGATTCAAATATTTATCTGCTCATAGCTAAATATAGTCAGGGAAATATAACCGAGAAAGAATATTATATTCTGAAAGCATGGATGGAGGAAGATGCCGATAATAAAAGGATCTTTTCAGAATACCTGATTTTTCTTAAAAATGCACAAAGAGTCCGCTTTTCAGCAAAGGTTGACGAACATTTAGCCTGGAAAATTATTCATTCTCAGCTTGAGAAAAGAAAAACATTCAGTATCCGGCCCTATTTAAAGTACGCAGCTGTTTTATTCGTTCTTCTGTCTTTAACGATAACCTACCAGCTTTTGCACAAAAATATTGGCAGCGAAGAAGTATTGGCAAAAGCAAATGTTATTCAACCCGGAAAGCCCATAGCGATACTTGAGCTGGGCGATGGCCGGAGTGTTAAACTGGAGGGAATTAATGATTCGTTATTAGCACTGACCGCCGGGTTCAATATTCAAATAAAGAATGATACAATCGATTACAGCAAATCCGATATTATCTCGGAGCTTACTAATACCATTCATATTCCGCGAGGCGGAGAATACAACCTTGTATTGTCGGATGGCACGCGTATCTGGCTTAATTCTGAATCGGAGCTCACGTTTCCTGCAAAATTTAAGAGAAATCAGCGTAGAATATCGTTGAAAGGAGAAGCCTATCTGGAAGTTGCCAAAAACGAAAAGCACCCATTTATAATAGAAGTTGAAGACACACAAATTGAAGTACTTGGAACTTCATTTAATGTAAAAGCGTATGATAACATTGAAACCACATTGGTTGAAGGAAAAGTTCGTATCCGTACAGATTCCTTAACCGAAGCGATTTTAAATCCCGGCGACCAGGGAGTTGTAACAAAAGAGAGCGATGAAATAATGGTGAAGCAAGTGGATACCAGACTTTACACTTCATGGGTGAAAGGCTTGTTCATTTTCCGGAGCATGACACTTGAAGAGATAATGAGAACTTTTGGCCGCTGGTACAATGTTACGGTTACGTTCGAGAATGACGAATTAAAACAACGTCGTTTTACTGGCAATTTACAACGAAACGAAGAGATCAATCCGCATTTGGACGTAATTAGCTTAACAACCGATGTTGAATTTGAAATTTCAGGAGATAAAATTCTGGTAAAAAAAAGTTGAAATAATTTCCGTTAAAGAATAAAAAATATGTGTTTTCAAAAAAACGGGATATGCTGGCACATCTCCCGTTTGTAAATGCATTAGTGTTTCTAATACAAATTGTTAAAACATTACAAATTTATGAAAAAAAGATGTGTAATCTATCTTCCGGAACCATTTTCGGAAGTTAAAAAGTTGTTTCTGATTATGAGGCTAACTGCTATTCTTACCTTGGTTTTCTCCTTTAGCACAATGGCTTCGGTTTACTCGCAGAGTACCAAGCTGTCGGTGTCTGGAGAAAACTCAACTCTTGTTGCTATTTTTGATAAGCTGAGCGAGCAAAGCGAATTTCAGTTTGTTTATAACGACGAAGAAGTTGCTGTTGTTAAAAATGTAACTGTTGATTTTAAAAACGCAACGGTTGAGGAGATACTGGACAAGATATTGTCGAACTACGACCTGGATTACAAGGTGGTAAACAATGTGGTGGTAATAACGCCGGCACCGGGAAAAACAGAAAAAGAATCAGAACAATCTCGGCAAGAAAACAACGTAAATGTTTTAGGTAAGGTTGTTGATGAAGCTGGTGAGCCTTTGCCAGGTGCGACTATTATGCTTAAAGGCACAAGTATTGGTACCACTACCGATAAAAATGGAAATTTTACATTAAGAGGTAGTTTTGAAGGAGAGCCGGTTTTGGAAATTTCATTTATCGGTTTTGTTTCTCAAGAAATCGCGGTAGATGGTCGTCAGGTCATTAACATTACTTTGAAGCAAGATCTTCAGGATGTGTCGGAAGTTGTTGTAACGGGTGTTTTTACCAGAAAAGCAAACACCTATACCGGTGCTGTTACTTCAATAAAACGCGAAGAATTGTTAAAAATGAGCACTCAAAATGTATTGAGTGGATTGGCCAATCTCGATCCTTCGTTTGTAAAGGTTGAAAATCTTACAGCAGGATCAGATCCAAACGCAACATCAACATACCAAATGCGTGGAACCAGCTCTATTTCGCAAAACTTTCAAAGTCAGTATGAAAACGATCCGAATCAGCCACTGTTCATCTTAGATGGATTTGAAACTGGTATTGAGAAAGTTAAGGACTTGGACATCAATATGATTGAAAGTATTACCTTGCTAAAGGATGCTACTGCAAAGGCAATTTACGGTTCGAAAGGAGCTAACGGAGTTGTGGTAGTTGAAACACGTCGCCCCGAAGGAGGCAAACTTCGCATTACTTACAACGGAGGTGTTTCGCTTGAAATGCCAGATATTACCAGCTACGATATGGCAAACGCTGCTGAAAAACTGGAAACAGAACGATTGGCAGGTCTTTACCTTTCGGATAATGCGGTAACCCAGTTGTCGTTAAATAAAACTTATAGCAATAAGATGCTAGAGGTATTGCGCGGTGTTAATACCGATTGGATGGCACAACCGCTACACACCGGTATCGGACAAAAACATTCGCTTTATATCGATGGAGGTGACAAGACAATGTTATATGGGGTTGACCTTTTTTACAATAATGTTGCTGGTGCGATGAAAGGTTCCGACCGGGAAACTTTTGCCGGAGGTATTACATTAACCTATCGCAAAAAAAACTTTTTGCTTCGTAACCGTTTGGCAATTACCTACAACGAAAGTAACAATTCACCTTATGGAAATTTCGGGTTGTATGCACAGATGAATCCTTACAGCCGTTTGTATGATGAGAACGGAAACATTGTGCAATCGTACGATTATAGCGGAACACTCGAACCAAATCCAATATGGAACACCACTATAAATACCACCGACCGTTCCACTTATACCGACATTACAAATAATCTTTACGGAGAGTGGACCATTCAGCAGGGATTAAAAGTGATTGGCCGTTTGGGGATTAGCTCGAAAGAAGCCCGTTCTGATGTATTCAAGCCTGCATCGCATACTGATTTTTTAAACTATACTGATGTGTTGAGAAAAGGTAACTATGCACAAACCAATGGACGTACACATTTTATTAACGGTGATTTGGGCTTGAGTTATTCAGTTGTAAAAGGGAAACACCTCTTGTTTACCAACGGACAATTAAACTTTGCCAGCAATAGTTACGATAGGGTTCGACTCGATGCAGAGGGCTTTCCGAACGATCACATGGATCACGTAATCTTTGCTGCGCAGTATGCCGAGGGTGAAAAACCAACAGGTGCCGAAGGCATTAGTCATTCGGCCGGAGCACTGTTATCGGCGAACTATTCCTATGACGAACGCTATCTGTTCGATGCCAACTACCGTTTATCGGGGTCATCAGAATACGGTAGCAATAAACGTTGGGGAACATTCTGGTCGCTTGGTGCCGGGTGGAACATCCACAAAGAAGCCTTTCTGAAGAATAATTCAGCAGTCAACCTGCTTAAGCTTCGTTTTTCGATGGGGTATACCGGTTCGCAGGGATTTAATACTTACGAGGCACTTTCAACCGTTCGTTACTACACGAACAGCGTATATTACGGCAACATTGGTTCTTACCTGGTTAGTTTGGCCAACCCCGATTTAAGGTGGCAATCGAAATATGATCAGAGTATTGGTCTTGATTTTGGACTATTGAAAAATCGTATTAGCGGCCGGTTCGATTATTATGTGGCTAATACCGAAGACATGTTAACCGACGTTACTTTACCGTCATCAACAGGTTTTGGTTATTACAGAGCAAACCTTGGTAAAACTCAGAATAAAGGTGTGGAAGCAAATCTGAATATACGTGCTTATCAAAGCAGTTCAAACCGCGATTTCCTGAACTTTTACATGTCGGTTGCACACAACAAAAATAAATTGCAAAAGATTTCAAATAATTTGAAGGCGTTTAATGATAAGCAGGATGAGAATAAAGGTGGTGATGAAACTGCTGATAATTACGATAATATCACCACGCCTTCAGTTCGTTACATTGAAGGACAGTCAATCAACACCATTTGGGCAGTTCAGTCTTTGGGAATCGATCCTCAAAATGGAAAAGAGATTTATCTGAAAAAAGATGGTACTACAACCTACGAGTGGGATGCTAAAGACCAGATTGCTGCCGGTGATGGCATGCCAAGTGTAACCGGAAACCTGGGAATTAGTTCTGAAATCTCCAACATTGGCTGTAACATTTCGTTTTACTACCGCCTGGGCGGCCAGATTTACAATACAACTCTGGTTGACAAGGTTGAAAATGCAAATCTTATTTACAATGTGGATCGCAGAGTGTTTAACGACCGGTGGAAACAGGAAGGAGATATTGCCCGCTTCAAGGCAATTACAGATAAAACTTACACCCGACCAACAACGCGATTTGTGGAAGACAATAATACACTAACACTTTCTACCGTGAATATCTACTACGATTTTCGCGAAACCGGAATTGTTAAAAACAGTTTCCTCCAGCAGTTGCGGGCCAGCGTTAACCTGAATGATATTTTTGTAATTTCATCAGTGAAAACAGAACGGGGAACCTCGTATCCGTTTGCCAGAAACGCAACATTCACCATTCAAGCAACCTTTTAATTCAGAATGACTATGAAAAAATTATCAATACATACAACATCAGTAAAAATAGTTGCCTTTGTAACTGTTGCACTGCTTATGTTTTCTTGTGAAGACTACTTTGATGTGAGTCCTAAATCACAAATTTTAACCGATGAACATTTTAGTAGCGAGACCGGATTTTATGATCAACTAACAGGTGTTTACTCGCAAATGGCAAGTAGTGCACTTTACGGCCGAGAAATGACATTTGGCCTTGCAGAAGTGCTATCGCAAAACTACGACATCGACGCAACAAATACCTACCGTTATGCAGCTCAATACGACTATTCCAATACCGGTGTTCAGTCGCGGATAAATTCAGTGTGGAATACGGCTTATAATTGTATTGCTAACCTGAATATTATGTTGGAATATTATGAAACTATTGACTCAACTGTTTTTACTGCCAACCATTACAATTTGTACAGGGGCGAAGCATTAGGATTGCGCGGTTTTCTGCATTTCGAAATGTTGAAAGCTTTTTCTCCCAGTCCGGCAAGCAATGGTTCTGCCATGGCTGTTCCGTATGTAACCCAATACGCACCACAGGTTACTGGCCAGAAAACAGTAGATGAAACCGTTGATTTGGTTATCAGTGATTTAAAGGATGCTGTAAAATACCTGTCTACCGATTCGTTGCATATTGCCGAAAGCCCACATTTGTTCAGCAATTCAAGGCACTACTTTTATAACTATTACGCCGCACAATATATTTTGGCCCGAGCCTATTTGTGGAAAGGTGATTTGACCAACGCCGCAAAAGTAGCAGAAGAAGTAATTGCCGATATTGATAAGAATTCAAGTAGCTCTCCTATATCCTGGGTGCATTACACACAGGTTCAGGGGGTGCCAAACGAGCAGATAAACCGCCTGTTTACTCCTGAATTGGTTTTCCGCCTGGATATCCCGGGGATGGCTGATTTGGTCGATGGTTATTTCACTGAAGAAGCCGGGTCTAATTCGTTCTACTTAACAGATGAAAGCCTGGATAAGATTTTCGAAAAATCGACAAAGGGTTTGGGTAACGATTATCGCTCGTTGTTTGGAATTCAGTACGATGGTGAAAATCAATACATTTGGAAATACCATCAATATGCTGCCTTCAAGAACCAGATGCCGGTAATTCGGAAAACTGAAATATATTACATTGCTGCGGAGGCGCAAAAAGAAAGCAACCCCGCACGTTCGATAGAGTTGCTAAATGAAGTGCGTAGTAACCGGAACATCACTGAAGATGATGCACTGCCTGAAACGCTGACTTCTGTAGAAATACAAAACGAAATTTTTAAAGAATACCGTAAGGAATATCTTGGTGAAGGACAGCTGTTCTTTTACTACAAACGATTGAATATTCCGACTATCGAAGGCTCGCCTGTTGCTGCCAACAACGCGGTGTATGTGTGGCCGATGCCCGACAATGAGATTGAATTTGGCAACCGTTAACATTTAAACGAAGTACAATGAACAAAATTAAATTATACCTGGCATTCATTGCGTTAACAGCCTTGTTTGCCTGCGAAAACGATCCTTTTTATTTTAATTCGGAAGCCCGCCTGCGAATGGAAGGACCCGAAGTATGGACCCTGGGAACTGATTCGCTGGAATTTTCATTCGCGAATTATAGCTCAACCGTCACCGATACTACTTTTGATATTACCGTTTATGTAATGGGAGAAGCTGCCGACCATGCACGTACCGCTGAATTCGAAATTGATCCCTCAATGAGTACAGCAGAAACAAATATGCACAGTTTCCCAGAAATGGTTACGATTCCGGCCGGAGAACTTTCGGTCAATTTACCGGTAACTGTTAAGCGAACCGAATCTTTGCAAGCTGCTCAGGTTCAGTTATATATAAAGATAAAAGAAAATGCCGACTTTAAAATTGGAGTAACCGAACAAAACCACTTGTTGCTGAAATGGTCCGACATTTTGTCGAAACCAAATAACTGGGACGATTTGGAAGAGTTTTTCGGAGTGTACAGTCTTACAAAGTATCGCTTTATTATTGATGTACTTAATACCGGAGAATTTGATACAGATACGTTAAGCTGGGCACAAATGAAGAACTATCAGATTGAGCTGGCCGAAGCGCTTCGCCTTTATAACGAAGCTAATGCCGGTAATCCCTTAGCAGATAAAAACGGTAACTTAATTACATTTTAATCATGCACTTTTTTAAAATATTGAAAATGAAACGATTACTATTCGCTATATTACTGATATTAGGAATCACAAGTTTGGTATCCTCGTGCTATGAAGACAGTGGAAACTACGATTATACCGATATTGATGAATTAAAAATTGATACAACCGGTGTTAACCAGTTAAGCAATTATTTTACAGTTAATCTAGGAGACACGATTATTGTGAATCCAACGATAGATTATGAATATCCTGAGAATTTAAGCTACACCTGGTTGTTAATGCCTTTCCCTTATGATACAGAGACTGTCGGTAATACTACCCAATACCCGGTTCCCGATACCATTGCCAGAAGTCTTGATTTAAACTGGATTGTGAATGTTGAACCTGGAGGCTATCGTTATTACCTCGAAGTAAAAGACACTGTGTTAGGCTTATCGGATAATATTTATCCAAATTATTCAAATTATCTGAATGTGGTCGCTGCCAATTCGTTTTATGCTCTAATGTGTTTAAGTGAGTACGATGGCAACACTGATATCGACGTATATTACACGCCCTTAGCGCTTATTTTTAGTGGCGAAACACAAATGCATTTTTACAGTGAAAGATCAGGTGGAATGATTCCAGGTTCTCCCAATTTACTGGGATACAGCAGTAAGGGATACTATTATGCCTTTACCAATCAGGAAGGACGTCGTTTGGACGAAAATGATTACCTGACAATGGCGAATTTTGATGAGATGTTTTATTCATCACCAACACTGGATATCCAGGAATATGAGTATGTAAGTAATCAGGAATTGCTTATTAACAATGGGAAATTGCATGTTATCAACAATGCCCAGAGCAACGACCGTAAATTTTCAGCTGCAATTTCAGGCGACTACACAGCTTATCCGTTTATTTCGCGTAAAAATCCATATGCTGATCCTTCGCCCATTGCGTGTGTGATATTTGATGAAAAGAGCAAATCATTTCTGCGTTACTACTCAGAAAGTACAAGCTTTAGCAAATACCCGGCTGGCAGTGGAGAAGCTTTTGTTGATGCCAATAACTTGCCATCAATTCCCCTTGCAATCTTCAGTTATGATAGACAGAAAACCGGGGTAGTACTAAGAGATGAAGACGGAAAAATAGCCTTATGGCTTTATGACTTAATGGCCGAAGACGATAGTGATTTGTCGGGCAACGGATCCCGCTCTAAAATAGATCTATCGAACTGCGAAGACATCGAAAATGCCACTATGTTTTATGCTGAAACTTCAGGGAGTTCATTCCATTACGCAACGGATAAAGCAATTTACGGTTTTTCAATAACCTCAGGAGAAACAACGGCAAACAAGGTTTATGATCTGCCCGAAGGAGATGAAGTAACTTGCATGTATAGTATTCCTGCAGCTGGTTTCCCAACGGGTGGCCGTGTTTATTGGTTTGCAACATGGAACGAAGCGACAAAAAACGGGAAAATTGTTGAAAGTGAGATAGATCCCTACAGCGGTAGGCTCGATTGGTTTTGGGGGCAGATGTTTGGTTTGGAAGGGCCAAATCCATCCGTTACTGAAGGTTTCGGGAAAATTGTAAGTATGAAAGTTGGAATCTGATTTGTAAATCTCATTAAAATATGAAAAAAATATTGTTAGGAATTACCGTACTACTCGTACTTATTAATGTTGGATGTAGTGAGGGATTTAAAATAAAAGGAGAGTTGACAGGTGCTGCTGATGGCACAAAAATAGCACTAGTTCCTTTTGCTAGTTATGATGTAAAGCCTGAAGCTGAAACAACTATTGAAAACGGGAAATTCAGTTTTGCCGGAGAGCTTCCTGAACCACGTTTATATTACCTGGTATTAGGAGACAAACAAGCATATTTCCAGGTTATGCTTGAAAATTCAACTATAACTGTAACCGGCGAAGTGGAAGAAAGCACAGGAAGAGAAGAAAGTCCGGTATTGAAATTCATAAACATGGAGGTAGATGGTTCCGACAGTGATGATTATTTCAAAAGCCAGATGGCCGTTCGCCAGGAGTTAAATAAAATGTACGATGATAAAAATGAGAGGTTTGCCGATATTCAAGAGAAACTTTATAAAGCGAGAGTAGAAAAAAATCAGTCTAAACTCGATTCTTTGCAGAATACACAGGAATATAAAGAAATGGAACGCGCAGAGAAAGCATTTTTTGGTGAAGTAGAAAAACGCTACAACTCGGTATTTGAAGCCAATAAAGAAACTTTCTGGGGGCCGTTGATGATGTTGAACCTGTATTCTTATCTTACTCCTGATGCACGCCCGACTTTCGAAAACATGTCAGAAGAAGCGCGCGAGAGCTACTATGGCAAAATGGTTGCCGAAGGTTTATATCCGGCCAACCGCACGGGAGAAAAAGTTCCTGATTTTACCACCACTGATGCCAACGGAAAAGAAGTGAGCTTGGATGATCTTATTAAAGACAAAAAAGTAATCCTGATTGATTTTTGGGCTTCGTGGTGTGCGCCTTGTCGTAAAGAACTTCCCAATGTGAAAGCTAACTACGACAAGTATGCAGCAAAAGGTTTTGAAGTTATTGGTTTTTCAATCGATAAAGATCCGAAAGCCTGGAAGAAAGCAGTAAGTGATGAAAACTTGAAATGGCCAAATTTCAACGATTTGGATATTTCTGCACTGTATAAAATAAAATCAGTTCCCACCACTTATCTTATTGACAACCAGGGAAGATTAATTGCAGAGAATATACGAGGAGAGGAGCTAGGGAAGAAATTGGAAGAACTTTTCGAGGAATAGAATTTAGTAGATAAACAGCTTTTAACCCGACTGACAGTATTAATTATATTTTTACATATCAGTCGGGTTTCTTTTTGAAATCAATTTCCAGTAAGTAAATGTATTTTGAAATATGAATTAAAAGCCTTTAATGGTCTGTTTATGATAGTATGGATGTGTTTTATTTCGGGTAAAATTTCAGCACAAAACTATCCTTCGATCCAATTCCTTCGTGTTAAATGCAAATATTTCACTAATCTCATAAAAGTTCCCCAAATCGATAGTTTGCTGCCCCACTACTGGTGAAAGTTTCAATCGTATCGCATATAGGTTCTTCCCCGGGATACATTTGCCGCTTTTCCTTCCATTTCCCTCTTACTTGCGTATTGAATATCTCGTAATGAATCTATCGGGTAGCAACGTTGGTGACCTGATAAAAATAGATTTGTCCAGCAGACAAGAATTTGTAGTACTTATAAAAGAAACAACAAAGATTCATCTATTTTTTTACTCCACCTAAAATTTAAACTGATCCCAAATAAGTCGTGTGTTTTTGTGCAAATTTTGTGTAAACAAAAAAGAGTCACAAGAAATAAATCTTGTAAATCTCTGATTCTTCTGGTGAACCCTACGGTACAGAATTCGAACCATTTGATAGCTGATTTAACGTTTTTGGGAAACCTTTCAGTTTTATAATTCCAAAATATTATGCGTTGGTTGTAAGCCTTTTCTTCCGGAAAGATCTCAGATTCTTACTGAATGCCTTAAGTATCAATTGTATTTGTTTTTTTACTTATTTCGTTTTAAAATCTTTACACTTAATCCTTTTTGCACCTCCCAACCAGTTTCATCAACCAGCCTAATAAAAAAATGGTAATCGCCTTCATCAAATTTACCTTTGCTATCGCCATCAGGAATAGTAATTTCCTGCGAAGTTTCGTATGCGTCTAATCCTTCGGGAATGTCATACTCCTCAATTGAAAGGTAAGGGTTCACCGGTTCCTTCACATCCCCCAAATTACACTCAGTAACTTCTGTACTGTGTGAATGATGGTCGAAATTATTGTGAATATCGATACTAAAAGATCCCAATTCCACATTGTCGGTGAATAACATTTTTAAAGTAAAAGGTTCACCAAAATATAAAGTATCACAATTTGTTGGGAACGCATCGGTAATTGTCAAATCTATTTCCGGCTCCTGGTCATCAATCTCTTTATCGTTACAGGTTGCAAAAACAAAAAGTACAAATAATAGTCCCGAAATTATTCTTAAAGTTTTCATGATAGTTGAATTAAGCAGAGCAGAAGCAACAATTAGCTTCCACTCTGCATTGGATTTAATTATAAATTTATTACAATTGGATAATGGTTTGAATAAGCCCAGTTTCCTTTTGCATCTTTACTTTTTACGAGAATGTAGTAGTTTCCCGAACGCCATGCATTGTTCCCGGTAATAGCGGCTGGTGTCATGTTGTTGTCGTTTACCGCACCCACAGCAATGGAAGCTGTAAATTCAGTTTCATCAGGATCATCAAATTTGTGGGTATGAAGCATTACAATAGCCTTATTATCAGCACTGACGGCACCTGAAACATCAGCATCAGCAAGGTTGTCTGATTCATAAACCAAAGCCACCAACATTCCTGCCAATGAAATATTATCGGTAGTGCCACCCGAGATGGTAATTGTTTGACCGGTTGAGAAAGCCTGCCCATTTGTAGGAGCAGACGAAACTGTTATTTCAGGGGCTTCTTCATCGGCCAGTTCCTGAATCTCAATTTCTTCTTCAACCGTGGTTTGGTACCCTAACATATCGGTTACTGTAATGTGAACATGGTAGGTTCCGGTAGGAGTTTCCCCCGGAATAACCACATGTTTATGAAGTGTGGGATTTATCTTCCCGGCATAATCGTCATAAGTAGCCTCTATTTCATCGCTACTGCCTTCCTCCTGATGTATCTCCACTGTAATTTCATCAACTTTCCCTTCGGCATAAATATCTGCTTCAATGTGTAAATCGGCACCTGCATATGCAATATGGCTATCACCTATTCCAAGTTCCAAATTGTTTATTACAGGTTTTTGTACATCGTCGTCATCGTCACAAGATGTAAAGAATAGTGTACTGGACGCTATAAAAATTAACGCCATCGTTTTAATTGCTGTTTTCATAATACTTATTTTTAAATAATTACTTTTCATTTTTTTACTTGATAATTTTTACTGAATGGAATACTAACATTTAATACAAAATTGCGCCCGGCTTCAGGCACGTTTATCAGTCGGTAATAACTGGTGTGATTAAAATATTTTTGGTTGAATACATTCTGAACCTGAAACGCAACCGCAATACTCTCGTTTCCAACATTTACCTCTCCTCCCAACGACATATTAACCAACTGATAGCCTTCAGTTTTTTCTTCTGGCGGAACAATCCGGTTTTGAGAGGCAACGAGTTTGTAATCAACCGATAAATATGGATTTTTGACTTTTCCTGTATTTTCAGGCGAATATTTCAGGTTAAATAGTAAAGATGCCGGAGGTGAAAAAGGTAGGGTAAAACCTTCCTTCTCCCCCGAAAGTTGTTCTGAATGCAAATACTCGCCAATAACGCCGATTACTAACGGTTTTAATAATTTGTAATGCGAGTGAATCTCTCCGCCCAAACGCATCACTTTGCTTTGTGTGTAATAAAATACCTGATTCCCGTTGCCATACAAACGGTCGTGTTCGGAGGTTGGATTCAGATAAATATAATTAGGAAAATAATTCAAAAACGGGCTGATGCCAACTGCAAAATCTGCTGAATTATATTCTGCTCCCAAATCCAGTTGGTAAGAAACTTCGGGTGATAAATCCGGGTCGCCAACTTCGTAACTGAAACGATGATAATTTACCCCGTTGGCAGCTAATTCTTTTGCAATTGGCATCCGGAAACTTTTCCCGAAATTGGCTTTCAAACTCACGTTTTCCCAGTTCTGGTTAAAACCTACCGACCACGAAATATTACTGAAGTTTCTCGATATATCCGGAGCACGCTGAAGATAATTCCAGACAGTATCTCCGTTAATTTCTTCCGGACTCGGAAACCAGTCGGAATACGCCTCGCTGTTTATCCTTCCGTAATCGAAACGCACACCCGCCTGTAAAATACTGTTTGGAGTCAGATAATATTTCCCCAACACAAAGGCTCCCGCAGTAATTTGTGTGAACGATGGAATAATAAAACCACGTCCGCTAACTTTATTATCCTGAAGTTCTGTATTCAGTCCGCCCGTTACAGATAAATTAACAGCAGGTTTAAAAGAAACCTTCACATTACCGGAATATACATTTTTATCAAACTGCCGTTCCAAATCCGATGGAAAAGACAATGAATCGGGCGAAACAGCAGGCATGTAGCCGTGGCTAACATACTGGCTCCACTCTTCCCTGAAATTGTTCTGAAAACCAAGCTCCATTTCCAAATCGAAGTTGTTTCCGTGCCATTCACTTTTATTCGTGATTTTAAAATGGTTCACTTCCTGAAAAGGATACTGGATATCGCGGGCAGAACTGTCGTGCAACTCTGCGTCTACGTTGCGAGGTTCCAGCCCGTGCGCATTGGCAAAGAAACCACTTTTAGTATGTAGATTGCTAAGGAAAAAACGGGTTGAAAACCGTTTCCCGATGGCGCCAAACGAAAAGTGAAAATTCTGTTCGTTTCCGGCTGTGTTCCTGAGGTGATTCTTATACAAAGCGGCTTTATACGAGTAAATATCCACACTGTCGGTTGGTACGCGGTAGTCGGCAAAATCGAGTAAGGTAACGCGCCCGGTAAAATAGAGCACTTTCCGCCGGGCAAAGATATCGACAGAAGTTCCTAGCAAATTGTTATTGCTTTTCTCGGTTAAATCAACCGAACCGCCAAATGAATTTTCCGCCGGAACATCCAACTGTTTAATATCGATAACGCCGCCAATGGCATCTGAACCATACATTAGTGATGCCGGGCCTTTTATCACTTCCACACGGTCAACTGCATATTGGTCAATTTCAAGTCCATGGTCTTCACCCCACTGCTGGCCTTCGTGTTTTATCCCGTTTTCAGCTACTACAATCCGGTTAAAACTCAAGCCGCGAATAACAGGTTTCGACTGACCGGAGCCGATACCAATTGTGCTTACACCGGGAAGCCTTTCCAGCGATTTCATCAAACTCCCCGAAAGGTTCATCTTTACAAAGCGGTCGTTTACAACTTCCACATTTCGCGAGTCTTCCCTGTTTTTTGTTTGCGCATAGTTATCTGCCACAACAACTTCGTGCAAGGTCATTACAGAAGGCTGCATTTGTATGCGGATATGCTGCGATACAGGAATTTCGATGGTATCAGTGAAGGTTTTATACCCAACAAAAGAAACATCGAGGATATAAACGCCCGTTTCCAACGCAGAGAAATGAAAGTTGCCATTTGCATCCGTAACTGTTCCTGTTTTACCAGGAGTAATCACAACTGAAGCTCCGGGTAGCGCATGCCTGTTTTCATCGGAAACCGTTCCCGATAATTTATATAAATTCTGGCTGTTAACTGCTGTAAATAATGTAAGCACAGCAATAAAAGCCATACAAAGCTTTCTCATAAAACTTGTGTAATCAAAATTATAACTAAAATGGAGGAGAGATTGTGTTAAGATAAAAAAGGAGGTGCCCGCGGAGAAGTGTGAAGAATTATTTCACAAGGGAAAATATTCTGAGTTTTCTCAGGTTTCAACTCATTCAGGAGAATTTCAGTAAATGAGATATTGAATTCATCGGGCAGGTTAGTGACCGTAAATTCATATTCGCAAACATAACAATGTTCGTTATTTTGAACAACCGGGGTACACGATTCTGTATCATGATGAAAACCGACAGAGCAATCGTGTTTGTGCCTGTGGTGCCCGATTATGTGAGCAGGCTGGTAAACTATTGGTAAAAGGAATACCAGTAAAAAAGAAACAGCGATATGTTTTCTTACTTTATACAATTCTTATTTCGAACTTTTACAGTTACTACACACACCTTTAATAATTATTTCGGTTTCACTGGCTTCAAAGCCCTGCGGAACCTGAGGCTCCTCAACTGAAACATCATCAAGACAAATTACACTATCACATTGTTTACAATAAAAATGTGCATGGTTGTTTTTATGAGTAATGGAATTATCCAATGCATATTTCACTACCTGATTGTCCACCACAATTTTATGAATAATCCTTTTTTCGAGAAGCGTTTTGAACGAACGGTAAAAAGTTGTCCGGTCAAAATTACTGCTTAATTTATCCTTTATGTCATTTTCTGAAAGCGCATGCCCCGATTCAAGCATCATTGATAATATGCCTTCCCGACAAGCGGTTCGCTTTAATTTATGTACTTGTAAAATCTCCAATGGTTCCATAAAACAAAGATAAATGCAATATTGTTGCAAAAATAATTAAATAGTTATACAATATTGAATACTTGTGTGACTTTTAACAAAATAGACTCTTACTAACTAACCTATTTAATCTTTCGAACAAATTCAACATCGTCAACAATGTAAATCAAATGTTCTTCATCGGTGTTATTCAATCTTAACTTTCCTTTTATAGCGATATAATCGTCGGTTTTAAGCTTCCTGAATTTATCCATTTCATCTTTCTTGATATTCATTTCAACTATTGTTTCAATACCCGCACCAGAACAAAAAAAACACATGGATGAAGGAGCGCGAGATAAAACGAAAATATAGCCTGTCATGTCGCCCGGAAGGTAAAATCCTTCAATGGCGATTTCTTTCCCATTGATTTCTTCCAGTTTATCACCAAATTTTGCCTTTGGCAACATGGCCTGATATTTCAAAGACAAGCGGTATTTTACTTTTACATCATTCAGAAACAAATCCCAAACAGTATCATTATCTAATGTTTGTCCGATACTGTTAAAAGAGAGAATACAAAATAGAATTACACCAATAAACTTCATTTGTTTAAATCTTGCTTAAAATAAAATGAATATCTGTTTTATACGCTTTAATAGCCGGGAACAGCGATGCCAGTGTCCCAACGACAAAACAATATATCAATAACAATAATTCTTTACCGCTTATTGCTTGCATTCCCGAAAAGCTAATTGCTGATATTTGCGGCAATACCAGCCAAATTATCCTTGAAATAATGATTCCGGCCAGCCAGCCGCCCAACGACAAAATCGTTCCCTGAGAAAGCAGCAGAAACATTACTTTGATGCGGGAAGCGCCTAGTGCTCTTAACAATGCTACTTCGTAAATACTTTGGTTGAGCGTGTTGGTTAAATGAATTAAAATATTCAAGCCGGAAATAACAATTATTATCCACGCCAGAATTTTAAATGTTTCTATTCCGTAGCCTAAAAAGCCCATCAAGCGGTTTAATTCGAGTGCCGGAGACGCAGCCTGCATATTTGTATTTTCGTTGATAATACGTGGCAAAGATGCAATGGCTATCGGACTGCGTGCAAATACCAAAAGTGCTGTAATCTCACTTGAAGGGTCATCGTCTGATTCCTGGAGAATTCCTTTATAATCGTTGTATGCCCGAAGCTCTTCTTTTGAAATATCCTGTTGATGTTCAACTTTGTACAGTGCCGAATCAAGCAAAGCACTATGAACATGTTCTTTTTGTGAATGTTCGTGATGATGATGTTCTTCCTCCTCTTCCACATGCTCGTCGTGGTGATGTTCTTTTGCTTCTGCTTCTTCATGATGATGCTCTTCGTCTTTTTCTGCTCCCTCATGGTGGTGGTGATGCGCATGTACTTCCCAAACGCTTTCAACAGGAGTAAGAATAAGCCGGTTGGTCACCTTTTCATTTGGAGCCATTATTCCAATAACAGTATATTTATCTTCATCATGATGGTGGCCTGATTCGGTAAAGCCATGAACGCCTGTAAACAAATCGCCAATTTTCAAACCTGTTTTGTCGGCAACCTCAGCACCAATTACTACATCCATCGGTTTTGAAAACCACTTTCCTTCCTTCAGTTTACATTCATATAAATCGGGATACGATTGTTCTGTTCCGACAATGCGGTAACCTTTGTAGTTATCTCCCAAAGCCAGCGGAATGGCACTTTTTACCATTGGGTTTGATTTTATTTTGTTGGCTTCTTCCAAACTAATATTTCCGGTAGGAACGTCGGCCTGAAAAACAGAAGAAAGTATTAATTGCAACGGGCTTCCTTTGGCTCCAACAACCAAATCTACACCTGCAATATTTTGCCGAAAGTTCTGTTCAAAACGCTTTTCAAACCGGAATATCAGCGAAATAATGGTAACCCCTATGGCAAATAACAGCAAGCTTAAAAATGTATTGAAAGGTTTAGCGGTTAATTTTGCGATACTTAATTTGAATATATTCATTTTCGCGATGGTTTTAAGTAAAGAATATTCCCGAATTGTTTTTTGATTCGGGAATCGTGTGTTGCAATTAACAATGTAAGTTTATGCTCCGACGAAACTTTCTGCAAAAGCGTAATAAACCGCGTACAATTGTTATCGTCGAGGCTTGAAGTTGGCTCATCGGCAAACAAAGCCAGGGGTTTATTTACCAGCGAGCGGGCCACCGAAAAACGCTGAAGTTCGCCCTGACTTAGTTCCGAAGGATATTTATTCAACAATTTCGCTATTTCCAACTGCTCGGTTAACTGAGAAACATAATCCGGGTCTTTTGCCCCGCCTGCCAGCGTTTGGGCTATCAGCAAATTCTTATTCATACTGATGTCTTCAATAAACAAGTGCTTCTGGAAAATAAATCCAAAGTTTTTTCCACGAAATTCGTCCAACTTGTTTTGCTTCAGTTTGCAAATGTTAGTATTGTCAACTACTATTTCTCCTGAAGAAGGAGACAATATTCCTGCAAGCAAATGGAGCAAAGTAGTTTTTCCTGAGCCGGAGTCGCCAATCATTGCCATTTGTTCGCCCGAGGCCATTTCCAAATCAGGAAAATCCATCTCAGAACCTCGCTTGTATTTAAACTTTAAATTTTTGGTTTTTATCATTTTGTATGATTTAATATTGTATGAACAGGATGAGTTGTTTCGTGCGTATGCGTGTGCGAATGGCTGCCGCTTAATGAATGCATTAACACAAGTCCCAAAAAAATAAATGCAAACTGGATTACATTTTTACGAATGGATTTTTCTTTATTAATTTCGGGGACAAGGCTACTACCCGCAAGATAAATAAAGCCACCAGCAGCTACTGGCAAAACATACACTGAGAGTGAACTGATAATTGAACCGGCCCATAAGGTTACAACCGCGCCGGCAATTGCTGTTATTGCCGACAAAAAGTTAAACCACAATGCTTTTTTTCGTTTAAAACCTGCGTGAATTAACACCCCAAAATCACTAATCTCCTGCGGAATTTCGTGCAGAATTACTGCCAGTGTTGTGATTATACCAATTTCGGGAGAAGTCATCCATCCGGCGGCAATTAAAATACCGTCAGTAAAATTATGCAGCCCGTCGGTAACCAAACTAATATAGCCAAGGGGCATGATTTTATTATCATTTTTAATTTTGTGATTATGGTTTACATGAACAACTTTTTCAATTCCCAGCATCACTAAAAATCCGGCCATTACGAGCATTCCAACCATTTTTTCATCGTGAAAAATATGAAACGATTCGGGTAATAAAACGAAAAACGAATTTCCAAATAATGTTCCAATTGCGAAACTAATCAGGCTGAAAACAATAAACTCAGTTTTTATTCCTTTTAATGCTACGATTACAATTCCTGATAATGACAAAATACTTACCAGCACAGTGCTGGCTATTGCTGATATCCAAATTTCCACTTTCTGATTTTTTAAAATTCTAAACAGGCCACTGGTCTAAAAACTCGTGTGTTTTTGTTTCCATTCCGCGAATTTCTTCTTCGGTACACAAACATTCTTCCAGGTCTGCCCGTATTGCCTCCTCGTCCATGTCTTGTCCAATTAGAACCAATTCGGTTTGACGGTCGCCAAAACGTTTGTCCCATTTTCCCATAATGAATTCTTCATTTTGCTGAAAAGCGGGATGTTGGTTGCGTTCCAGTGTACTTAATGAAGCCCACCAAACTCCTGCACGGTCGGCTTTTATTGAACCACCGGCCTGACTCCAGCTAAAAGCAGCTTCCGGACGCGAAGCCATCCAAAACAAACCTTTACTCCGAATAATGGATAAATCCCAACCTTCGTTAAGGTATTTCCAGAAACGTGCCGGATGAAAAGGACGCTTTTCCCTGTAAACGAAAGATGCAATTCCGTACTCTTCAGTTTCCGGTACGTGTTCCTCTTCCAACTCTTTTATCCAGCCAGCCGATGTGGACGCCTCATAAAAATCAAATTTCCCGGTATTTACTATTTCGCTAATTTCAACTTTACCGTGCGTAGAAGTAAGTATTTTTGCTCCGGGATTTAATTTATGAAGCACACTTTTTAGTTCTTCCAATTTTCCCGGACTAACCAAATCGACCTTATTTATAATAATAACGTTGGCAAATTCCACCTGGTCTGTCAGAAGATTCACGATGGTCCTTTCGTCGTTCGGATCATCGTCATTCATTTCGCGATCTCCGATGGTATCCAAACTACCAAAATCCTTTTCAAAATTAAGCGCATCAACTACGGTTACCATGGTATCAATTTTTGCCCACTTTGTTAAATCAATACCCAAATCGTCAAAAGGATAAGTAAATGTTTGAGCGATTGGCACCGGCTCGGCAATTCCGGTTCCTTCAATTAACAAATAATCAAACCGCCCCTGACGGGTTAGTTTTTCAACCTCTTTAACCAGGTCTTCACGCAGCGTACAGCAAATGCAGCCGTTGCTCATTTCAACCAATTTTTCTTCGGTGCGCGAAAGCACATTTTCATTTTCAACCAATTGCGCATCAATATTGACTTCGCTCATATCGTTCACAATAACAGCCGCTTTCAGGCCATTTTTGTTGTGCAGGATGTGATTTAACAAGGTTGTTTTTCCGGCTCCAAGAAAACCGCTTAAAACTGTAACAGGCAATTTATTTGCATTCATATATTTTCTAATTTGAGTTAATTAATGTTTTTAAATAGTTGTGCCTTATTAACACTTCCCTTCATCCATAAAAGCCAGTTTAACGAGGCAAGCATACATATATTGGCAAAGCCCAGGTAAAACAGCCACAAAGGAGTTCCAAACAAATAAATCATGGGTATCCAATAACTGAAAATGCTCCAAAATGATGACATGCAAATTGGACATTGAATAATCGGTTTTCTAAGGTATTTGTTAACAACGAACACCTCATCTGTTTTATACAATCGAAATGAACCATCTTCGTTTTGGTCAATTAAAATCTTTGGGTCAAGTTGATACAATGTAGTTTCAAGCATTTCGGGTGTCGCAACATCGCCCTGATTGTTCAACCTGATAATTTCGCCGTCAACCGAGAAGTCAAAGTCAGGCCTCACACGTTTAAGCTGTTTTAATAAAATTTCCAACTGTAACCCGACGTAGTAAACAGGCACTTGTTTGGTTCTTGTCAGAAATTTGAAAAGCGGGTATAACAGCATCTCGCTGTCTTTATCCTTTCCATTGGGAAGCTTCTCTGTTCCGCCGTCGGCAGCTATTCTCACACCAAGAATAAATAGCGATTGTAATAATACATAGCCAACCATCGCTACAACTGCAAAAAATAAATTCTGAAATTCCATATATTAAAAGAGTTTTGTTTTTAAACTATATTTTCACTTATAACATTAGCTGTAACATCATCTCTTAAGTCACTTTTGCGATTTGTTGTTGAATAATATTTAGTTATAGGGTTTCTTCTACAGGAGTTTCCAGAAGTTGATAAAGATTATCCTCAAGTTTGTCGTAGTCTAATTTTTTTCCAATGAAAACGAGCTTGCTGAAACGGGCTTCGTTTCCCCATTCTGCACCGGGTTCAATCATATAATTACTTCTAACCGCTTGGAAAACCTTCTTTTCTGGTATATCTTTAAAACTAACAATCCCTTTTATTCTGTAAACAGTATTTTGATTAAAGAACAGAAAGTTCTGTATCCAAAGGTTGAACTTTTCCATATCAAAACTTCCGGGAATAATGAACCCAAATGATTTAATATTGTGTTTATGATGATGTGCCGGCTTCGTTAAAAATGAAGATTGATTAACAAATGAATTGTCAAAAACCGATACATTTTGAAATGAGATAGTTGATTCCTCGATGGTTTTTGTGGAGAAAGCTTTTAAGTTTAATAAATTCATTGTATCAACTTTGGCGTATTTTACCGGATAAATCGAGGCCATAGGGTTTATGCCACCAATTAGCTTTTCAAGTTCTTTCAGATATCCAGGTTGAACGATGTCTGCTTTATTTAAAAGCACAACATCGGCCAAAGCCAGTTGCTTTCTAACTTCAGGTTCTTCATCTATTAAGTCTTCCATATTTGCACAATCGGCAAGGCAAATAACGCTGTCTATTCTAAAATGCAACTGAATACTTTCTGATGAAAGAAATGCTTGAATAATAGAATCGGGGTCAGCAATTCCGGTGGTTTCAATCAGGAGGTGATTAAATTCGTATTGACTGTCTAGCAGTTTCTCAATAGTTTCATAAAATCCCTCGTTTAGAGAACAGCAAATGCAGCCATTTGAGAGTTCAAAAATATTCTCATCAGAACCGACAATCAAGCCGCCATCAATACCAATTTCGCCAAATTCATTCTCAATAATGGCAAACTTCTTTTTCGGGTATTGCTTTATTAAGTTATTCAGAAGTGTTGTTTTTCCGGCACCCAAAAAGCCTGTAATAATTGTTACCAGGATTCTTCCGTCTTCCATTGTTTAATTTTCTCGTTTTCAAAAAATAAATCACAAATGCTCCTATGTGCTATTTGCAATAATGTTGCAAATATACAAAACACTTTTTAAATGCATCATTGTTGCAAGTAAATATTGAACTAATAATCGGAAAACGTTTATTTATTATAAATAATGGAGCATTCGGACGTAACTAACGCTTACCAGTGTGCAAACTCGAAATTATTTAATTGATTCTCAATTCCCCATAAGGCCTTTCTGAAAACAAACACCTGTGTTTTTTAATAAAATGTTAATAATAATCAGAGTTGTTTATACTTTATTTTTGCAATTTTTGAACTTAAAATTCAATATAGAAAAATGAAACGTCGAAATTTTTTGCAAGCAGGAACGCTGGCTGCTTTAACCGGAGCTTTTGCTTCACCAGCAATTCTAACAGGATGTAACGAAGTTGATAGTAAAAAACGACAAAATCAGGCCAAAAATATCATTTTCATGGTGAGTGATGGAATGAGCATCGGAACTCCGGTGATGGCTGATTTGCTTCTTCAAAGAAAGACAGGAACCGGAAGTTGCTGGATAGATTTATATAAAACAGGAAAAGCAAATCGGGCTTTTATGGATACTGCTTCTGCCGATTCGCTTGTAACAGATTCTGCTGCCGGTAGTTCATCGTGGGGAGGAGGAAAAAAAGTAAAAAACGGAAGGCTGAATGTAAATGCTGATGGTTCTTTCAATAAACCTATTCTACAAAAATTCAAGGAAGCCGGTAAATCAGTAGGGTGCGTAACAACGGTGCCAATTACCCACGCAACACCTGCTGGTTTTTGTGTAAATAAAAAAACGCGTAGCGTGCAAGATGAAATTGCTTCAGATTATCTAAATCTAAAGTTTGACGTGATGATGGGAGGCGGAATGGAATATTTTGACGGAACAAAACGTGCCGATAAAAAGAATATTTTCCCGGATTTTTCATCCAATGGATTTCAGGTGGTTCATACAAAATCCGAGATGGAGAACACAGCAGTTGGCAAACCTGTTTTAGGCGTTTTTTCGAAAGATGGTTTACCTTATTCGGTTGACTTGAAATCAGACGCTGAATTAGAAGCCAAAATTCCGTCGCTGGCTGAAATGACAAAAAAGGCAATTTCTCTGATGCAACAAAATAACGAAGGTTTTGTATTGCAGGTTGAAGGAGGAAAAGTGGACTGGGCTGCCCACGCGAATGATGCAGCTGCATTAATTTATGACCAAATTGCTTTTGACGAAGCAGTGACTGCGGCAATTGCTTTTGCTGAAAGCCGCGATGATACATTGGTAGTGATTACTACCGACCATGGAAATTCAAATCCGGGATTGATAAAAAGTAGCAACGTAAATAAGAAATTTGATTTGATGCAAACTGCCAAGAACTCAAACGAATGGGTTTTGCACGGAATTCGCAAATCAGATAAACCTTCGCATGTTATCGAGCGATTAAATTATGCACAGGGAATTACCATTTCTCAGGACGAAGCTAAAAGCATATTAAAACATTATGATTCGATGGAAAACGACGGTTTATATAATGATTACAAATTGCCTTACCTACAACTCGCAGAAATACAGCATAATTACACATCAATTTATTGGTCGGGAATGAACCACTCGGCTGATTATGTTGAACTTGCCATGTTTGGTCCGGGCAGCGAAGCATTACCTACGTTTGTAAAAAACTCCGACCTTCATAATTTTATGTTAGAAGCAGCTGGATTACCAGAATCTGTTTGGGCTGTGTAATCTTAAGTTACATTTTTGTTTTGGAACAATTGTAGCAAAGACAGAAATGTTCGTTTTGCGTTAGGGAAATAGGGCAAGATAATTCTTATCTGTTGTTCGCGGATATTATTTTATCAGGTATTTCCCTTTCCATCGTTCAAAAACTGAGCGGTGGATAATCCGGTAATGCGGATGGTACGTTTCTTCATATTGTTTACTATGGTGCATAACTACGTCTCCTTCTGAGAATACCTGATTAATCAATTTTTCATCTGCTTCCATTCCGGGAAGATTGGGTTTTATCTTTTTGATAAGAGCAAGAACATTATTCCACTCTTTTTCCCAACTTTCTAAATCCGGGTTCCGGGCGAGTTTAGCACTTTTCAGCAATGCCTGCAACAAAGTATCGCGCGGAATAATCCCGTCTTTTACCAGCCTGAGGTTAATACGGTAGTAATCGTGATTAATTCCCAATGCCTGATACGACAGTGTATCAATCCAATCGGTTTGTTGTAACTCCCAGTCGAGGTATTTACCGGCTTGGGTTGTGTCCTCAATTATGTGCCCAGGGCCATATGCATCCTGAAAATAATTTTTGTACAAATCGGCCAGATGGGCTTCGGGGTAGTATTTTAACTCGTTGTCGATAAACTGTATTATTTGTTTTTCCCTATCGGAAGCCATAAGTGTTCCCGACAGCAAAAAAAGGCATAAGAAGATTCGCATTACCATATTGAACTATTTTAAGATAAAGGATAAAACGGACAATCATTTTTTAAGCATTCCTGATTATCGGCATGAAATGTACATTCAATTTTCTCAGGAACTGAAAGTGAGACGTCAAAGGACTCATTTAAAAAGGAGCACGCTTCCTGAATAGCAACAAATGAAACCCGTTTGCAACATCTTGGGCCACCGTAAGTAGCCATTTTCAGCAACGAACGGCCAGTCATCGAATTTGCCAATTTCCACTCTTCTGTTTTATATGGTGTTGCTCTGGTAACGATACTGATAAACATTCCTGTTCCAACCGCAGCCCCGCAACTGCCGTGGGTTCCACAAAAAGCCCCCGGCACTTTCTCCGACCGCTGGTTGGCGGCTACTAACCACTTCTCCAGCTTGTCTTTTCCGTTACCAACACAATTGCTATATGCCGAAAGTAGTACAGCAGGAACCAGAAAATGATGTTCAGGACAGTGCATCTTAAACCCCGGAAACTTCATTAAGTGTGTTGCCATTTCAATTGGAGCGGTACTGTCTGAGTCGAAGGAGTAATCGTGAATAACTTCTCTGATCGATTTTGCCTCGCAGTTGCTACAAACAGCTACTCCATCGATAATACTATCGGCGTTCACTATTTCTTCCATGCAATAGGAACAATACAGACCATTGTCTTTTTTATCAGTCGGAAGTTCTTTCATATTGCTGGCTTTTGAAATAGCAAAGTAACTTAAAACAAACTATCTATTCACGATATATAATCGGGAAATCAGAATAAATTCTATTAAATGGTGTTTCTGTTTCTTCCTATTTTGAAAACAAGCTTTCAAAATAGTAAGAAACAACTTGTGGTATATTTATAAAGTCAGTAGACTATATCGAATATTCAATTGATAAGTTATGCTACCTCCCTTTCAAGCGCTAAAAAGTGTAAAGAGTTGTCACCAATAAGAGGAAAAATTCGAACTTCGCAATTATACGTTTCACCGTTTTTGCGGTAATTAATTATTTCTTCCTTAAAAGGTTTCTGCATACGAATTTTCTTCCTTATTCTTTCTTTTATAATTTCAGAAGTAAGTTCTCCCTGTAGAAAAGAAGGACTCCGGTTAATGGCCTTTGATTTCGCATATCCTGTCATTTCCGAGAAGCCAGCGTTTACCCATAAAATAGTTTTGGTAGCGTCGGTTAATACCAATGCTTCGTATGGGTAGGCCTTTAGTATTTTCTTTAGATTGGCTTTCCATTCATATTTTTTTGAATATTTATTAAGGCTCTGAAATTCAGCTTTATGCTCTGCCTCTTTCAGTGTTTCTTGATATTTGGGATAATAAAACTCCCAACACATAAGAGGAGGAACAAGTCTTTTTGATGGTTTTATATCGTTTTTTACTTTTTCCAACTCAGCCTCCGAAAGACTTGACAAATAGATATCAAGACACATCATATCCGAAAGGTTCTTTTTCATTTTGTCGTCATATTATTTGAACAAATAGCTTATATCCTTCATGTCGCCATCTTTTTGGATTTCAAACAGATGCTGATTGGTAGTTTCCGTTTTCAGATTTCCTAAGTCTTCAACATACCCACCTAGTTTTATGTATTGAAAGTTGGTGCTGTCAAATGTATCGGGCAGGCGGGCACAACCGGAGTACCATGCAGTTTTTGTTTCAGGATAATGAAAACGTATAAAATTCGCCAACTCTGCCACTCTGTGAGGATCTCCGTCGCCCCCCATAAAACAAAAACAGGTAATTGCTGCAGCATATTTTTCCATTAAGGATATGATGCGTTCTTCGTTCAGTTCTTCGCCAATATCTTTTTGTAGATGCGGACTATGGCATCCTTTACAACGATTGGGGCAATTGGTGATATTTACTGCCAGTGTAACCTCGTTGGGAATTTCCTGAAAAACAATATCGTAGTTATAATATTTAAGCATATTCTTCCACTTTTTCTTCTTTATTCTTTTGAGCGTAGTAACGTTTTGCGGCTTCTTTTTGGCGTGCATCCGAGAAACTGCTTACTCGTTTCATATACCCGATAATACGTGTTAAGTAGTCGATGTTTTTGCTTTTGCATTTCGGACATTCTTTTAAGTAACGTTTGTCAATATGTCCACATTCATTGCAAATGGTATTGGGTATATTAAAGGTGAAATAATTACACCCTTCGGTTGCAGCTACACGCAACAACTGGCGATATTGTGTGGCACTCAAGTGTTCTTCTAAATTCATATGTAAGGCAGAGCCCCCGGTAAGGTGTTCGATGTATTTTTTTCCATGAACCTTGAATCGATCAATCACATTCAGCGACTCATCTTCTACCACATAAAAATAACTGTTGTAACAATCGCGCGGCACAAAATAACCATCCTCTCTGTCCCATTTGGCATGTTTAACACCCACGTTTTCAGCCGGAATCATCTCACAATTAAACAAGGTGTCTTTGGTACGGTATTTTTTGTTGTAGGTTTCAATTAAACCAAGTATCTCGCTTGTAAACGCGGCATATTCTGGATTGTCGTTTATTTCGATTCCTAAAAACTCAGCAGCTTCAACCAGGCCGTTTACGCCAATGGTAAGGTACTGGCGCCCCATGTTGATATAGCCGGCATCGAACAGCGGAAGCATTCCTTTTTCCTGCAGTTCTTTTAGGTTTTCGTTGTAACCTAACTGAACTTTGTGAACGAGATCAACCACTTCCTCAAGGAAATTGATGTAAGGAATACGCTCTTTTTTAGCCTGCTGAATACAACGGTTGAGGTTGATGGTCAGTACACTTTTCGAGCCTGTTGAAACACCCCCAGCACCTAACGTGTAGCTAAAACCGTTATCCTGAATTTCGTTTCGCAAACGGCAGCACGAACTCAAGCTGTCGGCATTGTCACTCAAATAAGTAAAAAAGGAGTGTCCTTCAGCGTACATGTGCGAGGTAAATTCGCCGTATTCTTTGTCTTTCACATCGCCTTTCTCAGCGAGCAATGCCATGGTTTCAACCGGAAAAGTAAGCATGGTTTTTGTTCGTTCCTGGTTGAACCAATTCATAAAACGCTTTTGTAACCAGTTCAACGATTCCCAATGAGGCTTGCTTCCATCGGGGAAAACAAATTCGCCGAACAGGCTTTCGAAGTAATATTTGTCGTAGTATGCAATATTCCAGAAAACGGCCTGGAAATTACGCGCGCCAGTTGGCTGGTTCAGCGAATATACAATCTGTTCAAAGCAGTCGGTAATTACTTTGTCAATAGATCGTTTTCGTTTCGATAAATCAGCTGTTTCTTCGCTTCGCGTGTAATAATCGTTCCCGTACTCTTTGCCAACAAAATAGTTCATATACATTAGAAACTCGGGAGTGGCACAAGCACCGCTTAACATGCTCGACACAATAAATACCATGTTGATAAAACCTCCGCAAAACGATTTCAAATTGGTTGGCGCCGTTGAATTCCCGCCAATTTTAGACGTTCCTTCCAACAACCACGGGTACATGGTGATACTGGCACAATACGGTGCGAGGCTGGTTTCATCATTTTTATAAATAAAGTGTTGATTCAGGAAGTTGAGATATTTGTCTGACAACTCTTTGCCGTATACTTCTGTAATCCGGTCGGTGAGCAAACGCCGGTTCAATCGTATGAAATTCCCTTTGGGGAGTTCTCCAATCAGCGTTGCAATGTTCTTTTTGTCAACATTTGCATTGGCATCAAATTTACTTCCCGAAGCTGCATTTCCTGCAGCACAATAGTCAATTAAAAATTTAATCCTGTCGCGTGTTTCGCGGTCTTCCGAATGTTTTTTCCGATAAAGCATGTATGCTTTTGCCACTGCAAAATAGTTCTCTGCCATCAGCGATCGTTCCACCTGATTCTGAATATCTTCCACATTCATTCCCTGCCGAACTGTTACGCGGTGTAAAATATTTGTCAGGTCTTCGTCGCTGGCAAAACTTCCTACCGAAAGAAATGCCTTCCGAATGGCATTCTTAATTTTGTTTATCGAAAATGGAACCCGTTTCCCGTCTCTTTTTACGATTGAGATTTGCGTACTGTTCATAATATTGATTTTTTTATTGTGCTGTTATACTCATGCTTTTTGACTGACTAAAATCTAACGGGAAACCGAGAGGCACGCATTCAAAACAATTATCTGATGATAGTACGAAATGAGAAAATTATTTTACTTACGAACCAGACTTCAACTCCCGAAAGTCTAATTAAAAATTGATTATGGCAGGTCTTCTGGCTTGTCCGGTTTTTGATGCCTTCCCATCCCGAGGACTCGGGACAGTGGCGAAAGATTTTCAAAAACACTTTACTGAACTTACAGCTGCGGGTACAGCTCCCGATTTTCACGGGATTCCCTCTTTTGTATCGTCAAAAGAATATTCTGACAATAAACCGTAATCATTTCACAATTTTAAGCTTTTTCAAGCAATTTTGTTGTTGTGAGTTATAAACAAATAGAAGGCTTTTGGGCGAGCTCTCCTTTAACTAGAAGGTTTTGTTTTATGTTGATAAATCTGTTTTAAGCAAAAAATGTAGCGTTTTGATGCCTGAAAAACGCAGAAGTACAGATTGTAACTTTTTTGTTGAAGACAGATGAGTTTTAACAAAAAAAAGCGAAACAAATTTTGCTCCGCGATTCAGCATTAATATTATATTACTGGTTAAAATACATTCCCAAATTTTATCCCGAAGTTAATTTGACGGAATTCAATTTCGAACCACAAGAATAAATGAAGCACTGGAATATATTCTATTGATAGACACCAAAATAGGAGGTAATAAAAACGGGACAAACTCAAGTAATTTGAATTTGTCCCGTAAAGTGAACCTGGCAGGACTCGAACCTGCAACCTCCTGATCCGTAGTCAGGTGCTCTATCCAATTAAGCTACAGGTCCAGATCGTTTTTGCTTTAAAAGCGGTGCAAATATAAAACTTATTTATAAAAAACCGACAAAAATTACCTCAAATTAGGAATACTTTTCCATTTTGTCCTCAATCGTAACATTATCAGAAAAATTTACCTGAATCTTCAAGTTGGTAAGCATACGCTCTGTACCGGCATTTGCGCAGGCAGAGTGGATTCCTTTTATCAACTCAGAAAGGTCCTCAAATCCGCACTCCACAACGGTTTCAAAAGGACAAACCTGGTATCTAAATCCTGATTTCTGGATGTATTCGATCGCCTCATCAACAAGCGAATATTTTATTTTTCCTTCTGCTTCAGGCAACACCTGAATAGCAACGTTAATTTTATTCTGCGTCCAATTCATTATTTTTTTCTTCTTTTTTTTGATATAACATTTGAATAATCTCTCCACGAGACAACACTTTTACATTGGTAACAATCATATCTTCCTGCAAAAAGCCACCATACTGATTACACTCGTCAATAACATTCTGGAAAACGGTTTTAATTTCGGCACTAAGCGGCAACATGACCAATGCCGAAGAAAACCCTTCCATAAGATCCATCGACTCGAAAACTCCATCGTGTTTGTTCAACTCAAAAACCAATTCGTCTTTTAAAAGTTTCTGCTGACTCGCAGTCAATAAATCGTCTTTGTTTTCGCCAATAAAAACTACAAAATACCGAAGCTTCTTCCCTTTCCCACCAAGGCCGGTAGAAATAAAAATCTGCTGCTCGTCCAGTAATGAACTCTGCATCAACATTCTGCTTTCCTGAAAAGCCAAAATAGCCCATTGCTCTATTTCTCCTTCCGATTCCGCTACAAATTTTTCGAGCGTACGATATGCTTTTACATCGTCGAAAACTGCCAACGAACTTAAAATTTCCTTTTTCCTTTCTTCCGATACTTCAGCATCAAAAAGCTCCTCTCGTATTTCAAATGCATTCTCTGCATTCTCTTTATTCCGGTTTGCTTTCGTATATTCAAAGTATTTCATTTGGATTTCAACATCGATCTTCTCCTCCAGAATACTAAAGTTATCAGGCAAATCTTCCAGCGCTTTTTGTATGTTTTTATAAAATCTTTCTTCCTCCATATTCCATCTAACTTTGAACAAAAGTAACCACTTGTCCTTAGTATGTAAAGAAGATTTCAATTTTATTTTAAATGAATTAAAATTGAATATCTTTGTTCGCTTATTTTTATTTAATTTAAATCAAGAATCGAAGGTGAAGGGGAAAAAGTGAAGTTAAGCGAGATAAAACATACCGAACCGGTTATTATAACGAAGATATTGGGGCATGGTTCATTTCGGAAACGAATATCAGAAATGGGCTTTATCAGGGGAAAAGAAGTTAGGGTAATCAAGAAATCGCCTTTTAACGGACCTACTGAATTTAAAATCTTAAATTACAATGTATCTCTGCGACAGTCAGAAGCGGAGATGATTGAAGTTGTTCCTCTGAACGAGTTCGAAACCAATGAAGAAGATATCTTCGAAGGAACAATCGACCGGAACATTGACCTTGTAAACCAATCGGAGCGAACCAAAACGATAAATATTGCATTGGTGGGAAATCCCAACTGCGGTAAAACAACCATCTTTAATGCCATTTCAGGTTCGAAAGAACGCGTAGGAAACTACAGCGGCGTTACTGTTGATATCCACAAAGCAACTTTTAAGTCGAAAGGTTATACCTTCAACTTTTACGATCTTCCGGGAACATACAGTTTAACAGCCTACTCTACCGAAGAAATTTATGTCCGGGAATTTATCTACGAACAAACACCCGACATCGTTATTAATGTGCTGGATTCGACGAATCTTGAGCGCAGCCTATTTCTAACAACTCAGCTTATCGACATGGATTTGCGTACCATTTTAGCGCTTAACATGTTCGATGAAATGCAAAAGAACAAGCTTGAACTCGATCAGCAAGAACTTGCAAAGCTTATCGGAATTCCAATCGTTCCGACAGTAAGTTCAAAAGGTATTGGCATCGATGCGCTGATAGATAAAGCCATTGAGGTATTTGAAGGCAAAGATAAATTTTCAAGACATGTACATATAAGCTATGGCAAAGAACTTGAAAAATCAATCCAGCGAATACGTCAAAAAGTAAAAGAATTTAAGCCGATTACGGATAAGATTTCATCGCGTTTTATCGCCATTAAGCTGTTAGAAAGAGATAAACAAATTCTGGAGTTACTTTCCAACTATGCGAATTTTGACGAGATAAAGGAAATTACTGACAAGGAAGTCAAGAAAATTGAACTTCTTGAAAGTGATGATAGCGAAACTGTTGTAACAAATGCCAAATACAGTTTTGTTAGTGGCGCACTAAAACAAACATATAAAGATCCGGCTGAAGGAAAGAAAACTCGTTCCGAGCAAATCGACAGTGTTTTAACCCATAAATACTTTGGGTTTCCGATTTTTACCGCATTGTTGTTTTTTATGTTCTGGACCACTTTTAAACTAGGGAACTATCCTATGGACTGGATTGACCTTGGCGTTGCTACTCTAAGTGATCTAGTCGGTAAAATTGTACCTGAAGGCATGCTAAACGATTTGCTTGTTGATGGCATAATTTCAGGAACAGGAAGCGTACTGGTATTCCTTCCCAACATTCTGATATTATTCTTTTTTATATCATTACTTGAGGGCTCGGGATACATGGCAAGGGCTGCATTTATCATGGACAACATAATGCACCGTTTTGGTTTGCATGGCCGCTCGTTTATCCCAATGATTATGGGGTTTGGATGCAATGTTCCTGCGATTCTGGCAACACGCTCTATGCGAAACAGAGGTGACAGAATTCTCACAATGCTGATCATACCGTTTATGTCGTGTAGTGCACGTCTTCCAGTTTATATATTGATTATTTCAGCGTTCTTTGTAAAATACCAAGCCTGGATTTTGATAGGTATCTATGCCGTAGGAATTATATTTGCTTTTCTTACTGCTCAGATACTAAATAAAACGGTATTTAAGAACAAAGAAACTCCATTTGTGATGGAGCTGCCAACTTATCGCCTGCCAACTTTACGGAACGTAATTTATCATATGTGGGATAAAACCCAACATTACCTCCGCAAAATCGGAACAATTATTCTTATTGGAGTCATTATTGTTTGGGCATTAGAGTACTTTCCACGAACATCAGAAAATACCGAAAATTTTAAAACTCAAATTACGAGTATTGAAGAGAACGAAAGCCTTAGCAAAACAGAAAAAGCAAACGAAATTGCATTTATTGAACACGAGCAGGAGTCGGACAGATTGATTAACTCCTACCTGGGAAGGATGGGGCAAGTTATTGAACCGGTGATGCGTCCGCTAGGTTTCGACTGGAAAATGAGTATTTCGTTACTGGCGGGATTACCGGCAAAAGAGATTGTTGTTAGCACCATGGGAGTTATTTACCAGACTTCTGACCATGAAAATACTGTTAGCCTGCAGAAGAAATTGCAGGATGAAAAATTTCAATCCGGCAAAAAGAAAGGAGAAATAATATTTACAACCCCAACAGCTCTGGCTTTCCTTATATTTATTTTGATCTATTTTCCGTGTATCGGAGTAGTTGCGACAATAAAAAATGAAGCCGGATCATGGAAATGGGCTGCATTTGCAGTATTTTATACTACAGGTTTAGCATGGTTGGCAGCATTTTTGGTGCAAAACATTGGAAGTTTATTTATTTAGAATGCTACAAGAAATAATAACATATATGATTATTGGGGCAGCTGTAACTTTAGCTGTTCTAAAATTTATAAAACGCTTTGGAGGAAAAAAGCAGAAAAAAATGCAGAGTACATCTACGTCTTCAACTGCATCCGCTTCGGCTTCGCACAACTGTTCTGATTGTTCAGCGGAATGTTTGCTGCGCGATTTACCTAAAGTTGTTATTGAAAAAAATAAGGAAGCCTGCGTTCAGATCGAAAAGAAATCAAAGCTGCTTCAATCCTGATATAGTTGATGCCGGATTTTCAGACTTAAAAACAAAACTACCGGCAACAAGTACATTTGCACCTTCATCGAAAAGCTTTTTACCGGTTTCGTTGTTTACTCCGCCATCCACTTCAATTAAACAATCAGAACCGATGTCATCAATCATTTTACGGAGCTGACGGACTTTTTTGTACGTATTCTCTATAAATTTTTGACCTCCAAAACCAGGATTCACCGACATCAACAACACCATGTCCAGTTCATGAATAATATCTTCCAATGCAGCTACAGGCGTATGCGGATTAAGACAAACACTGGCTTTTACTCCAAAAGATTTAATGTGCTGAATAGTACGATGTAGATGAGTACAAGCTTCGTAATGCACAGTAATAATAGAAGCTCCTGCTTTTACAAACGGTTCAATAAAATGATCCGGATTAACAATCATCAGATGTACATCCAATGGTTTCTCAGCAATTTTCTTTACATGCTCAATAACCGGAATTCCAAACGATATGTTCGGAACAAATACACCATCCATTACATCAAAATGAATATAGTCTGCTTCACTCTGATTTATAAGTTCAATGTCTTTCCCAAGGTTATTAAAGTCAGCTGATAAAATGGAGGGCGCCACCAATCGCTTCATTCGTCTAAATTATTTTCCCAGATATGATTTTAATAATCTATTCCGGTATTGATTTTTTAATTTTTTTATTGCCTTTTCTTTGATCTGGCGCACTCTTTCACGAGTCAATCCAAACTCGTCGCCAATCTCCTCTAAAGTATGTTGTTGGTAGCCTCTCAATCCAAAATAATACCTAAGAATTTCGGCTTCACGTTCGCCCAACGTTAATAAAGATCGTTCAATTTCCTGACGCAAGGAATTATCCATCAACTGCGCATCCGGAACCAGAGAATCTTCATTTAGCATCACATCGTACATATTGTTTGCTTCTTCGTCGCGCAAAGGAGCATCCATCGAAATATGTACAGTTGACGAATTCATAGAGTCCTCCACCAAATCCGGCTTCATATCCATGATCTCTGCAATCTCTTCTACAGTTGGCTCACGTTGAAATTCCTGCTCGAGTTTGTTAAAAGCTTTGTTGATTTTATTGATAGATCCTATCTTATTTAAAGGCAAGCGAACAATACGAGCTTGTTCTGCCAAAGCCTGCAAAATAGATTGCCTTATCCACCATACTGCGTAAGAAATAAACTTGAATCCGCGTGTTTCGTCGAATCTTTCGGCAGCTTTAATTAGCCCGAGGTTGCCTTCGTTAATCAGGTCAGGAAGACTGAGTCCTTGATTTTGGTACTGCTTCGAAACTGAAACCACGAATCTTAGATTTGCTTTAATCAGAGTTTCCAGAGCTTCACGATCTCCTTTTTTAATGCGTTTGGCCAGTTCTACTTCCTTTTCCGCAGACAACAACTCTACCTTCCCGATTTCGTGCAGGTACTTATCAAGCGATAGGGTATCGCGATTCGTAACCTGCTTGGTAATTTTTAGTTGTCTCATAATTTGATTTTGTTAACACTTATAAAGGTTAGTTACCTAAACTTCTGGCCTACAAATGTAATACTCTATTTTAAATATAAATAAGTATTACATTTCATAACATCTATTTAAAACAGAAAAACCACCTTATTTGTTCATTTTCAGACAAATAATGAATGGTCTATCAAATACTTTCTAAACTCATCATACGATGAATTAATCGGTTTAGTTTCCTTGGTTCCTTTCATAAAAACAGCAAGTTTCTCGGGTAAATCAACTTTACCCTGTCCTATCACTGCTTCAACTATTTCAGTAAATTTTGCAGGATGTGCAGTCTCTAAAAACACTCCCACCTGCTTATCGCCTAAGGATTCCACCAGCGACTGATATCCACAAGCACCGTGAGGATCACATAGGTAACCAAACTCTTGGTAAACCTTATCTATAACCTCACGAATCTCGTCATCGGAATACCGATACCCTTTTATCTTTTCTGAAATAAGAGTATGCGAATGATCGTAGAGGTCGAGTATTCTTGCAAAATTACTTGGTGCACCAACATCCATTGCATTAGCAATAGTTTCCACTGATTTTCGTGGTTCATATTTTCCTGTCTCCAGATATTCGAAAACCACATCGTTTGAATTGTTTGCTGCAATAAACTGCTTAATCGGCAAGCCCATTTCTGCCGCAATTAACCCTGCTGTAAGGTTTCCGAAATTTCCACTTGGAACAGAAACTACCAAATCTTTATCAGCTAAAACGCCTGCTTCTTTCAACCGCGCATAGGCGTTAAAATAATAAAATGCCTGTGGAAGAAAGCGTGCAACATTAATTGAATTTGCTGAAGTAAGTATTACCTTCTTATTTAATTCCTCGTCCAGAAAAGCCGTTTTAACAAGTTGCTGGCAATCATCAAAATTACCATCTACTTCCAAAGCCGTAATATTTTTACCTAGCGTTGTAAACTGAACTTCCTGTATTTTACTGACTTTTCCTTTTGGGTATAACACATGAACGTGAATACCTTCGACACCCAAAAAGCCATTAGCAACCGCACTGCCCGTATCTCCCGAAGTAGCAACCAACACATTCACCTGTTTCTCCGACTTATCTAGAAAATAATTCAGCAAACGCGCCATAAAACGTGCTCCAACATCTTTAAATGCTAAAGTTGGCCCGTGAAATAATTCCAACGAATAAATCGAATCCGTGACCTTTACAACAGGGCAGTCAAACTGAAGTGTATCAAACACAATCTCTTTAAGTTGATCGTGTTCCACATCTTCGCCGAAAAAACGAAGTGCTACTTCATAAGCAATCTCCTGAAACGTAAGTTTCTCAATATTCTCAAAAAAAGAGGGATTAAACTTCTCAATTCGCTCCGGCATAAACAAGCCATTATCGGCTGCCAATCCTTTCACCACTGCCTCTTTTAACGAAGCATCAGGTGTATTTTTATTTGTACTGTAATATCTCATCTGTTAAACGCAAATGTATCGTTTTACTCGAAAACCTCATTCTGAGAGGGAGCAAAAACATGACAAATATCACAAAATTAACAACATCAAACTACTTTCAGTTGTCAATATTGCAATTTATTTGATTCCAATAAATTCTCGGATAAATTCGTCTCCCTGCATTTCCCCCAGAATACCATTTCTAGGATCGAACTCATCATAAACTTCAACTGCATCAGGAGTTTTTGATGGTTTATAAATAGAAAAGGGGACTGAATCGCGGGTATGTGTTTTTAGCGCGCATGGCGTTGGATGATCGGGTAAAATTGCAATGGCAACCTCTTCATCCATTTTTTGCGTTTCTTCCAGAATATATTTTACCACACGCTGATCAAGGTATTCAATCGTGCGGGTTTTCAGCTCAACATCTCCTTCGTGCCCGGCTTCATCGCTTGCTTCAATGTGCAAATAAACCAAGTCCTTTTCTTTCAAGGCATCAACCGCAGCTTTTGCTTTTCCTTCGTAATTGGTATCGTACAAACCGGTTGCACCTTCTACTTTTATCACTTCCATACCTGCATAAACACCAATTCCCTGGATTAAATCTACTGCCGAAATCACTGCCGATGAGTTGATACCAAACATTTCTTTTAACGTAGGCATAGCAGGCTTGTAACCAGGCGACCAAGGCCAAATGCTATTTGCAGGTTCTTTTCCTGCAGCTTTCCGTTTCTTGTTTATTTCGTGGTTTTCGAGCAACTCCTGCGATTTCAGAATTAAATCGGTAACAAGTTGACAAGTATCTTTTGCTTCTTCTGTTTTAGCTTTAGGTAACACATCTTTGAAAGCGGTTCCCGGTACGTCATGCGGCGGCGTGCATTGGAAATATTTTATACCATCTTTTATTACCAGCAAATGTCGGTATGAAACTCCCGGGTAAAATTTGACTTTATCATTGCCCAGCTTTTCATCCAAAAATGCGATCAATTCAGCTGCTTCTTCGTTTGAGATATGTCCGGCTGAATGATTTTTAATTTTACTTTCTTCAATCGTCAATAAGTTACATCGCAAACCGAGATCTCCGGGTTGCAATTCAACCCCCATACTCGCAGCTTCAAGCACTCCCCTGCCTTCAAAGACTTTTTCAACATCGTAACCCAAAACTGCCATATTGGCAATCTCGCTTCCTGGATGCATTGATTCCGGAACTGTCTTTAACATTCCGGATTGTCCGTTTTTAGCCAACCAATCAATATGAGGTTTGTTGGCCATTTGTAATGGTGTTTTATTATCGTAGTTGGCTAAAGGCTTGTCCGACATCCCATCGCCAAGAATTATTATGTATTTCATCTTGTCAGTAATAAATGATTAACTAGTAAGTACAACGAAACCCAACTAGATGTTCGATACTTTAATTAAATCAGCAAAAACACCGGCAGCTGTTACAGAAGCTCCAGCACCGTATCCTTTTATCAGCATCGGAAATTCATCGTAACGCTCGGTGGTATACATTACCAGGTTATTGCTGCCTTCCAAATCGTAAAACGGGTGAGTAGAATCGACTTCCTGCAAACCGGCAGAAGCTTTTCCGTCTTCAAAGCGAGCTACAAAACGCCACTTTTTATTTTCAACCTCTAATACTTTTCGCTTCTGCTCATACTCGTCATCCAGTAATTCCACTCCACGCCAAAATTCATCAAGCGAGCCTTCAAACAAAGCATCGGGGACAAAGCGCTCGATTGCAATCTCGTCCATTTCAATTTTATAGCCCGACTCGCGTGCCAGAATCAAAATCTTACGTGCCACATCAACGCCACTTAAGTCTACTCTCGGGTCGGGTTCAGAATAACCTTCTTCCTTCGCCATTTTTATGGTTTTACTGAACGGTATTTCTTCTGAAATTGTATTGAAAATATAATTTAATGTTCCTGAAAGAACAGCTTCAATTTTGAGAATTTTATCACCAGAATTAACCAGATCATTTAAGGTATTTATTATTGGAAGACCTGCCCCAACATTGGTTTCAAAAAGAAACTTAACGCCTTTTTGCTTGGCTGTCTTTTTCAAACGAGCATAGTTTTCGTAAGCCGAAGAAGCGGCAACTTTATTTGCGGTAACAATCGAGATGTTGGCATTTAAAACCTGAGCATACAACTCTGCTACGGCCTCAGAAGCAGTGCAATCGATAAACACGGAATTATAAATATTCATCGCTTCCATCTCATCAACAAACGCCTGTAGGCCAGATACGTTATCCGACTGATTGAGTTGCTCTTTGAACGTGGCAATTTCAATTCCGTCACGATTAAAGATCATGCGCTTAGAATTAGCAACTCCAGCTAATTTTAGCCTTAAATGTTTTTCTTTCAACAAACGTTCTTGCTGTTGCTGTATCTGCTGCAGAAGATTTCCTCCAACAGTTCCGATCCCCATCAGGAAAACATTCAATTCAGCAAATTCAGACAGGAAAAATGATTCGTGAACCACGTTCAGTGTTTTACGCAATTCTTCGTTTTTTACTACCCACGAAATATTCAACTCTGAGGCTCCCTGTGCAATTGCAATTATATTGACACCGCTTTTCCCCATTGTGGAAAATAACTTCCCGGCTATACCGGTAGTTTCCTTCATGTTCTCTCCAACAATAGCTACTACAGAAACATTACCCTCCAACTCTATTTTATTTACCTGACCGTTGGTAATTTCTTTCTCAAACTCCTGGCGAATTGCGTATTCCGCAATTTCTATTGCCTTTTCGTCAATCGCTATCGAAATTGAATTTTCGGAAGAAGCCTGCGAAATTAGAATCACATTTACATTTACGCTTGCAAGTGCAGTAAACAGCCGCATTGAAATACCGGTTACACCAACCATTCCAATTCCCTGAATGGTAAGCAACGTAATTCCCGAGATAGACGAAATTCCTTTAATCGGCCGGTCGAAACCATTTTTTACACCTTTTACAATTTTTGTCCCCGGGTTTTCAGGCTCAAATGTATTTTTTATCTGAATCGGAATTCCTTTCTGATAAACAGGTAAAATCGTAGGTGGATAAATCACTTTGGCACCAAAATGCGAAAGCTCCATCGCCTCAGAATAAGTTAGTTCCGGAATTGTATAGGCTTTACGAATCACACGAGGATCGGCCGTCATAAAACCATTTACATCGGTCCAGATTTCCAGAATCTCGACATCAAGAGCAGCGGCAATTATTGCAGCGGTAAAATCAGAACCACCCCGTCCCAGCGTAGTAAACTCGCCTTTTTTGTTTTTTGAAATAAAACCAGGAACCACAGCCTTACCTGTAAAACCGGCAAAAGTTTCCTGAATTTGCTGGTTTGTAACAGTAAAATCAACAGTGGCTTTTCCAAAGTTGCTATCGGTTTGAATAAACTCCGACGAATCTTTTCGCACAGCACCAATATAATGTGCTACAATATGCGACGAAATACGCTCGCCAATACCAGCAATACGATCCAGAGTTTTTGCAGTAAGTTCACCGACCAAAGTAATCCCCGTAAGAATTTGCTCAAGTTCGTCGAGTAATTCTGCAACAATTTCCTGAACAACTCCGGAACCATTAAACAATTCTTTTATCGTTTCGTCGTGCTGGGTTCGGATTTCCGTAAGTTCCGTATGAAAGTTATTTGTTCCACTGGCAGCATTGGTTGCTGCCTTCAGGATTTTATCTGTTACTCCGCCTAATGCGGAAACTACAACCACAACATCATCCTGTTGCGCCTGCACAATGTCTTTTACGCGTTTAATGTTTGCGGCAGAACCTACGGATGTTCCGCCAAATTTTAAAACTTTCATACGATTAAAATTGCACGTTTTTTTAGGTATTGTATGCAACTGACATGTAAATCGTTGTATTGTTTACAAATGTTTTACATGCTTGTTTCATACTTGATTATTACTTATAAAAAAACCGGATGAATCGACAGAAACAATTCACCCGGTATATTCTGTCTATATTTCTTCAATTTAAATATCGGTACTGGTTCCTGTAATAGCTTCAACAATTTTCGTCTCCAGTTCCTGAGCTAATTCGGGGTTATCAATAACAAGATTGCGAACAGTTTCACGTCCCTGTCCGAGCTTGGTTTCGCCATAACTAAACCACGACCCGCTCTTTTTAATAATATTGTACTGAACGCCCAGATCGATGATTTCGCCTGATTTTGAAATCCCTTCGCCATACATAATATCGAATTCTGCTTTACGGAAAGGCGGTGCAACTTTGTTTTTTACCACTTTTACTCGTACGTGGTTTCCGTTTACTTCATCGCCATCTTTTATCTGTCCGATACGACGAATATCCAAACGCACAGAAGCATAAAATTTCAGGGCATTACCACCAGTTGTTGTTTCCGGGTTACCGAACATCACACCAATTTTTTCGCGCAACTGGTTGATGAAAATACAACAGGTTTTGGTTTTGTTGATATTCGCAGTAAGCTTACGCAAAGCTTGCGACATCAAACGTGCCTGAAGCCCCATTTTGGAGTCTCCCATTTCGCCTTCAAGTTCGGCTTTTGGAGTAAGCGCTGCAACTGAGTCGATTACCACAATATCCAACGCTCCCGAACGAATCAGGTTATCAGCAATTTCAAGTGCCTGCTCTCCATTGTCCGGTTGCGAAATCAGCAGTTCTTCAATATCAACACCAAGTTTTTTCGCGTAATACGGATCAAAGGCATGTTCAGCATCAATAATGGCAGCAATACCTCCTGCTTTTTGCGCCTCGGCAATGGCATGAATAGCCAGCGTGGTTTTACCCGACGACTCCGGTCCGTAAATTTCAATTACCCGGCCTTTTGGAAAACCACCTACGCCCAATGCAACGTCCAGCGCAATTGATCCCGAAGAAATTGCAGGAACATTTTCAATAGCCCGATCCCCCATCCGCATGATAGAGCCTTTACCATAACTTTTATCTATCTTATCCATTGTAAGCTGAAGAGCTTTCAGCTTTTCCTTATTCATTTCAGTCTTTTCTTCTTTGGTCATTTAAGATTAGCTTATAATTTTAATGCTTCTACTATCTGGTTGGTGTGATCTTTTGTTTTTACCTTTTCAAAGATCTCCACAATAACACCTTTTTCATCAATTACAAAAGTCGTTCGCAAAACGCCCATATATTCTTTACCGTACATCTTTTTTAATCCCCAGGCACCATATGCTTCCAATATTTCTTTTTCAGTATCTGCGATCAAGTTAAAACGAAAACCAAATTTCTCCGCAAATTTCTGATGCGATTTTTGGCTATCAGGACTAACTCCAACTACTTCAAACCCTTTATCAAGCCACGATTCATAGTTATCGCTTAAGTTACACGATTCGGCTGTGCATCCGGGCGTATTGTCTTTTGGGTAAAAATAAAGGATCAATTTCTTTCCGGCAAAATCTTTCAGGCTTATGTTTTCTCCATTCTGATTCACTCCTTCAAAATCGGGAGCTTTATCTCCTACTTTTAAGCTTGTCATAATAATCTGTTATTACGTTCTACAAATATAAGTTATTAAAAGTTATTTCTCTTGTGTGCTTTTCACTTCTTCGTATTCAATTCAGACTAAATTAACCACTTCGAATCAAAGCCACAAGATATTTGAACTATACTAATCTAAAATTTCAACTAAACACACTTTATCTCTAAAAATCCCACCCTCTTCATGTAATTTCAAACAATCTGTCCTACAAAATATTTTTAACAAACAAATCCAAAGTCTCTCCGATTTAAATTCACAATGGCCAGTTTTTTGTTAGATTTACATATCCAAAACTGAATTTGTTTTTGTGATGAAACGAGCACATTAACTTTTATCACACAAGAGGATGACAATAGCGTGAGTTAAATGGGTCGTCATAAAAACAAACAATTATAGACGAATGAAATTGAGAACTTGTTTACGTTTAACAACCACTGTCTTTTTATTGTTTGCATCGTTTTGTCTTTTGGCTAGCGAACAGAACAATCCTTTGGTAGAAGCCATAAAATTATACGACCAGGAGAAATATGTGGAAGCAGAAAAGCTACTGCAACCCTTGCTCGAAGAAAATCCCGACCAGTTAATGGTAAACTATTATTATGGAGCATCTCGAACCGAGAACGGACACTACGGGCAAAAAGAAATCCAATACCTGTTAAAAGGAAGCACCGGGGAATCGCCTTTAAAAACAGAATATTATTTAGGAGTTCAGTATCATGCGCTCAAGCAATGGGTTAATGCATTACATCATTACAGGATTTTCAAAAATCAAAGCAGCGAAACTGAACAAAATGAGGTTCAACTTGCCGAAAAAATAGAGCAATGCGAAAACCACATTAGTCCGTTTGTAGTTGAAGAAGAACCCGACATCGACATTGCTCCGGTTCCTGTAAAAAAAGAAGAGGGACAAGCAACTCCCGATTCTTTTGTTACTACGGTCGCTCCGGTTTACCCAGAAATGGACGAGACAGATTCTCTGGCAATCGATTCTTTTGAGAACAAAGCGGTTGAAACAGTGAACAAAACGAAAGCCAAAACTACACCACAGCCAGCTTCAATGCCTGTTGATTTCCAAGTGGATGGAGAAATGACTTACCTCGACACCTCCGATTTCCAAACAAATGAAGGCCTATACAATTATCTGCAATGGCACAAATCTGCAAATGATCTTGATTCGCTAAAAAATAAAATGGATGATTGGCGGTCGGCCTATGCCAACGCCACTACTAGTTCATTAAGAAATAGCCTTGGCGAAAAAATTATTACAGCAGAAAGTGAACTGTTTTCTCTTCAGAAAAAAACGAAAGAGTACGAAACACTTGCACTAAAAGCCGAAAACGATTTTTGGGATTCAAAACCAGAAACAGCGCGTATTGCGTTTATTAATGAATTAAGACAAAAAGCCAGATTAGAAGAAAAAAGCGAAAGTATTGCTGAAGAAGAGATAGATACAACGTTGATTCTTCCGAGTGAAGTACTACAAAATATACCGGAACAAATTCAGGCTGCTGCCGAACCAGAAGAACAGGATGATCTTATATATAAAATTCAGATAGGAGCATACAGTCGCGGACTGCCAACTTATGTAAAAAAACAGTTCGATAAACTTTCGTATATCCGTAAAATTGAGAACTATACCGATGATCGTGGCGTAGTTGTTTATACTACAGGAAATCTCACCCGGCTGGAAGATGCTGTTAAAATGAAAAATCAGGTACGCCTGGAAGGTATAGAAGATGCCTTTGTTGTACCATATTTTAACGGAAAAAGAATAACTTTGGAGGAAGCAAAAAAACTGGAACAAGGAAATGACCGTTAGAGAGCCCAAAAAAATACCGAAGCAAGATTCTGAAGAGAAGATTTTGGAAGAAAATTTCCTGACATTGCATAATGATGAAGTTCATACTTTTGACTATGTAATTGATGCACTCATCGACATCTGTGAACATGGCTACGAACAAGCCACACAGTGTACTTTTCTGGTACATTACAAAGGAAAGTGTGATGTGAAAAAGGGAAGCTTTGACGAGCTAAAACCAATGAAAGATGCTCTTATAGACCGAGAACTTAACGCAACCATAGATTAACATGTCGATATTTGCCATTATTTTACTGATTCTTTTAGGATTACTTCTACTACTAATTGAATTTGCAGTTATACCAGGTGTAACTATTGCTGGTATTGGGGGATTTCTGTTATTGGCCGCTAGCGTTTATATTGCTTTTAAAGAATTGGGCACTGCCGCCGGCCTTATTACGCTAATTGTTGTGTTGATTTTAGCTCCGGCTATGATTTACTATTTTTTTAAATCTCGGTCGGGCAGAAAAATGATACTTGAAAAGAATATTGATGGCAAAGTCGAGTCAATTAATCCAAATAAAATAGCTGTTGGTGATATGGGGAAGACCATTGGACGACTTGCTCCTTCCGGAAAAGCAAGGGTAAATAGCGAGGTTGTAGAAGCACAATCTACCGGATCTTTTATCGACCATAACACCGAAATTAAAGTTCTAAAAATTCTATCCAATAAAATTATTGTTGAACCTTTAAATAAAAAATAAAATGATTGAAACAGTTGGTGCTTGGGGATTAATAATAGGCGTAATTGTATTACTGTTTATTATACTTTATTTTATTCCGATCGGCTTGTGGTTTTCAGCCCTTGTTTCGGGAGTCCGTATTTCATTAATGCAGTTATTTCTGATGCGTTTCAGAAAAGTACCGCCGGGAGTTATTGTACGGGCGATGATAGAAGGAACAAAAGCTGACGTTACATTGAGCCGCGATGCACTGGAAGCTCACTATCTGGCAGGAGGACATGTAGCCAGAGTTGTACATGCACTGGTCTCAGCAGCAAAGGCTAATATCGAACTTCCTTTTAATATGGCTACTGCAATCGACCTTGCCGGCCGTGATGTTTTTGAAGCCGTTCAAATGTCGGTAAACCCCAAAGTTATTAATACCCCTCCTGTAACTGCAGTTTCGAAAGACGGAATTCAGTTAATTGCAAAGGCGAGGGTTACTGTTCGTGCAAACATCAAACAATTGGTAGGTGGTGCCGGAGAAGAAACAGTTCTCGCCCGTGTTGGTGAAGGTATTGTTTCATCCATTGGATCTTCGCATTCACACAAAGCAGTTTTAGAGAATCCCGATTTTATTTCGCGGGTTGTACTGGAGAAAGGACTGGATGCCGGTACTGCTTTTGAAATCTTATCGATTGATATCGCCGACATTGATATCGGTAAAAACATTGGAGCAGTATTGCAAATGGATCAAGCAGAAGCCGATAAAAACATTGCTCAGGCAAAAGCAGAAGAGCGTCGCGCTATGGCTATCGCACTCGAGCAGGAAAACAAAGCAACTGCTCAGGAAATGCGTGCAAAAGTAATTGAAGCAGAAGCACAAGTACCATTGGCCATTTCTGAAGCATTCAGAAACGGAAACCTTGGAATAATGGATTATATGAAATATAAAAATATTATGGCCGACACTTCAATGCGTGATTCTATTGCCGGAGATGAGCCTAAAAGCAAAGACTAACAAATAGTTACTGTAATAAGCACTTAAAGCCTTTCATTACTCAATGAAGGGCTTTTTTATTTGGATACTTACAAATTAACATTGAATTAAAAAATGTTACAAAACACATTTTTTAACATTCACTTAACGAGAAAGAATGTTTTTCAGCATATATTTGTAGCATAAGTTTTAGTTCATAGGTTTAGGTTTGATTAGTTTTATTGGTTTAGTTAGTGAAAAGGATGGGTGTTGACCTGTCCTTTTTTATTTTACTAATCAAGCATTTATAAGTTACCCAACAAATCAGCACCATCACACAAAATCAATATGTCTATTTTTCTTTAATAAAAAACCTTTTTGGCGTACTTAATCGGAGAGAAATAGATAAATCAATTTTATTTTTCGATATTTTTAACATTACGTTAACGCAAACAAAAACAAATTACCTTATCTTTGAACCATAGTTTTAGTTCATAAGTTTAGGTTTGATTAGTTTTATTGGTTTAGTTAGATGAAAAGGATGGGTGTTGACCCGTCCTTTTTTATTTTACATACAACTTCATACTGCAAACAAAAAGAATAATCAGCCCAAAGAATTAAAACCAGCACATACACCAAAAACTTCCTTTATAGATTTGCTCGAAACCCCATAGATTTAAAATATGTTAAAGAACATATTTTTTAACATTCTGTTAACCTAACAATAAGCAAAACCACTTACATTTGTAGCATAGTTTTAGTTCATAAGTTTAGGTTTGATTAGTTTTATTGGTTTAGTTAGATGAGAAGGATGGGTGTTGACCCGTCCTTTTTTATTTACTCAATTCTCCACAAAAGAACCAAAAGCAACTCCACACTCAAAAAAATGTACTTGATAAGTTTCAACAATCAGCGATAGATTTAAAATATGTTGTAAAACACATTTTTTAACATTCAGTTAACCCAACCTATCAATTTTCGACTTACATTTGTAGCATAGTTTTAGTTCATAAGTTTAGGTTTGATTAGTTTTATTGGTTTAGTTAGATGAAAAGGATGGGTGTTGACCCGTCCTTTTTTATTTTGTACCAATCTGATTCCTTAATACTTCTGTAGCAATGTCAACAATTTCTTGTCTAATTTATAACCGTGCCAGTTTTCGTAGTCAACATCTTTTCGCCCGGAGTTTAACAGTCCAAAAGTTCCTTTAAGCTCCCATAGTCCCCAACCAATATTATTTTCAGTTAAAACACTTAATACATCTTCAAACCAGGCAAGAAAAACATCATGTGGAGTTTCGTTCCAGCACCCACATTCACCACAATGTACTCCTACCCCATTTTTAACCGCGTTTATCCATGGTTTATAGAAATCCTCAATACTATTACGATCAAAATGCTTTCCATCAATCTCACCCGGCCATACCACCTTCGGCGAATCGTCGGGATTTTTAAAAACCCACGGCGCCCGATAATGCGAAATGTAATGCGGAAAATAACCACGACAACTTTGCCCGACCTCTAAATCAAAAATCTCAGGAATAACATCAGCTCCTACATTATTACCATCGGCAACAACCATTCTACCCGGGTTATGCCTTCTTATCCGTTCCAGACAGTTCAATACAACCTTACGATATAATTCGCCAGGAATAGGCCCACGCCTCGAATGCTGATCATTCATATCCTCGCGTGTACATGGTTCATTCACTAAATCAAAGCTGATTTGATCACGTGTTTTCGATGCAAAACGTTTTGCCCACATTTCCCAATGCGTATAAAAAGCTTCTTGTGCTTCCGTATCCTGCCATAAATTGTAGGGCTCATTAAATCCAGCATTTACACAAAATCCGGGAGCTCGATGCAAATCCAAACTCACATGAATATTGTACTTATTCGCCCGGTCAACCAAAGCTTCTACCGCATCAACTATCTTCTCATCAAAATTCAAAACGTCATCTGGAGTAATATTCTTTGACGGATCAAATTTAATATAGCGAGGATAAGCCATTGGTATTCGAAGAAAATCAAAGCTCCAATCAGAGATCCACTTCAATTCTTCGTCAGATGTAAAACCACGGCTTCCATCAAGTTTATTCGGAGAAAAATAATCAAGCAGATTAAACCCACGCCAGCGAGGCAATTTATTCACAATGGTATTTTGAGTGTTTGCGGCAGAAGCCAGTCCTGTGATTCCAACGCCGGCAGCTGTTAAAGTTGTGTGCTGAATAAAAGTTCGTCGTTTCATATCTTAGGTGTAATTGGTATTAGGTAAAGATAGTAGCTGAGAAACATTTCTCCCAGCAATTGCTCTGCATAAAATGTAAAACACGTTTAAAAAAGCCCAAAAACAATATTCAAGTAATTGCTATAAGCACACCGGCTTGTAAAACAAAATTGTACTTTTGGAAGGCTCAAAAAAACCTTAACATGAACAACAAAACACTTATCAGAAAAGCATCGGGAGAAGTAGAACCATTTTCACAAACCAAGCTTGAAAACTCATTAAAAAAAGCCGGTGCCCAAAACGATACCATCAATTATATTGTAAAAGATATCAGACAGTGGCTGGAAGAAGGCGTTTCCACTCGAAAGATATATACACGGGCATTTGCATTGCTTCGCAAAAAACACGGTGCATCAGCAGCCCGTTACAAACTGAAAAAAGCTTTGATAGAACTTGGCCCAACGGGTTTCCCTTTCGAACACTTTGTTGGCGAACTAATGAGAGAGCAAGGATACGAGGTTAAAACCGGGCAGCTTATTCAAGGCATCTGTGTGCAACATGAGGTTGATGTGGTGGCAACAAACAATGAAGTTCAGTGCCTGATGGAATGCAAATTTCATAATAGCCCGGAAAAAATATCGAATGTTCAGGTTTCGCTATACATCCGCTCGCGAATGAACGACATTATTGAGCGCCGCAAAAATGATCCTGAATTTGCCGGGCTACGGTTTGAAGGATGGGTGGTAACCAACACTCGCTTTTCGGGAGATGCACTAACCTACGGAAATTGTAGCGGACTAAAAATGCTCAGTTGGGATTTTCCGCAAAACAACAGCTTGAAAGACCTGATCGAACGCCATCATATTTTTCCGGTTACCACACTTACGCATCTGAATCGGAAACAAAAGCAGGTTTTAATAGAAAAAGGTATTGTTTTGTGCCGTCAGTTGTTAGCTCAAAAAGAAGTACTCGACCAATTGGGATTAAGTCATAATTTAAAGCGAAAAACAATAGAAGAATTGGAATCGTTGAGTTTCAATAATAAATCTTAGTCAAGACTTCGACTCCCCTCAGTCTGACGGTTCTGGTCATGTTGAGTGTAGCCGAAACATAGTCTGCAACAAAACACTAATTTTCAATTTGTTTCATTACCTGTTCTTTATACCCGCGGCTGATCGGCAATTGTTTTTTCCCAATTTCGATGTATTCCGAGGTAAAAGAATCAATCGATCGTCTGGCAACAATATACGAACGATGAATTCTCAGAAAATCATGTTGAGGCAATTTGGCTTCGATACTACTAATTGTCTCACGGGTTACCACCTTTTTATCATGTAGGTAAATTTTTATATAGTCTGCCAAACTTTCGATGTACAAAATTTCGCAAAAGTTAACCTTCACCATTTTCCTGTCTGATCGTACAAAAAACGATTCATTCTTTTCTTCCTCCACCTCCTGAAAAACAGGGCTTTGAACCTGCGCACTTTCATTCAAATACTTGTTAACTCCTTGCAACAGGCGCTGCAGCGAGATTGGTTTCAACAAGTAATCTACAGCCTGCAAATCAAACCCTTCAACAGCATACTCGCGATATGCAGTAGTAAAAATTATTTTGATGTTTTTGTTTACCGAACGTGCCAGCGACAAGCCCGATATTTCAGGCATATTAATATCCAGAAAAATCAGATCAACCTGTTTTGTACTAATTACCTGAAAGGCATCCAGGGCACTTTTACAGCTTGCGACTATTTCAATTGCATCAATTTTTGCAATGTGGCCTTCAAGAATTTCGCGCGCCACCGGCTCATCATCAACAATTATACATCTGATTTTTGTTGTCATTGTATTGGTTTACTTAGTTCGCTTATTGTTAGTTCACTGTAATACCAGTTATTTTCAATTCGTTTACTTAATGCGTACTTGCCTTTATAGTTAAGCTCCAAACGCTTCTCAATATTTTTTAATCCAATGCCGCCAGTTTTTTCATCTTCCTGGTTCAGGTAAGTATTTGCAATGGCAAAATTCAATTGCCCATTTTTAAGTCTAACTTTAACAGATATCTGCAAAAAACCATCAAGTAAATTACCGTGTTTAAATGCATTTTCAACAAAAGGAATTAATAACATCGGCGCCACTTCGATTCGTTCATCAATCTTATCGCTTTCGAAATCAACTTTCAAACTGTCTTTAAAGCGGATCTTCTCCAAGTCAATATATTCTTTTATGTGCAAAACCTCTTCTTTTAAACTAACCCGGGGTTTGCTTACCTGGTATAAAATATAATCGAGCAGATTCGATAGTTTCAATATTATTTCCGGCGTTTGTACAGATTGCTTCAATGCAAATCCATAGATCGTGTTTAAAGTGTTGAAAAGAAAATGCGGGTGAATTTGCATCTTCAGATAATGAAGTTCTTGTTCTTTTAACTGAAGTTGGGTTTCCAAAATTTTATTCTGAAGCTCTTTGTTAGCTGTAGCGGTTTTAAAACTCTGATTTAGAATACTTACAAAACTAATTACGCCAACAACAATTATAACCAACAATAGAACGAAGAAGAAATTTTTGCTCATTGGAGGCATCTCATTCAGGTTAAATTTCAGCACAAGAATAAGACAAGTATAAATAAGCAACGAGATGACGTATGAAATATAAACGAAAGTATAAAAGCTGTAAAGGGCAAATTTCCAGTAGCGTTTAGCCAGCAAATACCGGGGAATAAGGCGGTAATTAACAAAATAGGTAACGCCAATGGTAAGCGGCAGTAGACCACTCGAGAACCATAACGCATAATCCACTTTATCTGAATTGTAGCTAAAAAAATAGAAAAAGAAAAACCAAACCGCCACCCAAAACAGGGCATGGAAAAGAATAGTCTTAAAATTTATTTTCTTTAAAAGATTCATTCATACAATACTACTTAATTTTCATGAACCAGCATTTTTTTAGCGACGAATTACGGATTTTCTTCGCTCTGTTGCATTTACAACATTTCATTCTCGGTTTATAAGCTTAATTTTGAAAAAACACGTACAGAATGTTCCATCTATCGCAATAAAATAAATGCGATTACTTTCTGGCCTACATTTGCTTAGTATTTATTAAAAACTAAAATTATGAATCCATTGATTGAAAAACTTAACGAAGGTGGCCCTGCTTTTACCTACATTATTGTACTGACATTTTTTGTACTAATCGGGATTTTTGTACGTGGTATCTTAATAAAAGGAGAGAAATACAAGACGATTGAATTAATGAAATCGATAAGTTGGTTTGCTGTAGCCTGGGGATTTTTAGGCCGCGTTTTCGGACTGATTATGATCTTCGATAAAGTTCAGGCGATGGGCGATGTAGCGCCAAGTGTTTTTGCCGACGGGTTAAAAATAGCATTGATTGCTCCTTTATGCGGGATTCTTGTATTTGCTTTAACCCGATTAGGAATTGTTGTGCTAATTAGTCTTCAAAAAAATTACCAGCCACAGGAAAACAATTAAATAAAACTGCAATTAACTTGCTCTATGCGCTTAGCAGAGTAAACTGCTAGGCGCATAATTTCAACACTTGGTTCTCTTTGTTGTTAATGGATAAACAAACTTTGCCCAACAAATGAAACCAATTACAACCATTGACGATGTTATTGAGGTTCTGGATTCGATAATTATTGAATGCCTGACGACAGAAAGCACACTCGGCTATTTTGCTGTACTTTATCAAAAAGTAACCATAAAAGTAAAAGAAGGCATTGCCTCCGGATTTTTTGACGACGGCTCCAGAATGGAAAAACTTGACGTGATTTTTGCCAAACGTTACATTGATGCTTATTTCGCCTGGAAACAAAACAAAAGTGTTACATCTTCGTGGGAAACAGCTTTTTTACTGGCCGAAGACCAGAATCTATTGGTAACCCAACATCTTTTATTGGGAATGAATACCCACATCAACCTTGATCTTGGAATTGCTGCTGCCGAAGTTTCGGGCGTAACGCCAATTGCTGAACTTGAAAATGATTTCATAAAAATAAACGAAATACTGGCTTCACTAGTTGACGAGGTTCAGAATGGGTTATCTTCCATTTGGCCATTGCTTCGGAAAATCCTGAAGTTGTTCGGAAAAGTCGATAACTATATTTTAGATTTCAGTATGAAGATAGCGAGAAACGGTGCCTGGCGCTTTGCCTGTAATTTAGCAACGTTTGAAGCCACAAATTGGCCGGCACAACTTGAACTGAGGGATAAAAAAGTAGCTGCAAAATCTGCGATTATCACATCTCTCGGGAAATGGATCCAGTTCCTTTTGTGGCTGATTCGGTTGACTGAAAGAGGCTCAGTCGCAGAAAATATTGAAAAACTGAAGCAGTGACGATCTGCCACTGCCTCCTCAAAAATATCTTTCTTTTCACGTCATGCTGAACTTGATTCAGCATCTTTTCCATTCAACTCCTTTATAAAAGCCCCTGCCCCTGAAACAAGTTCAGGGTGACGCCTCCTTTTAATATCTATTTCTCAATCTTTCTCATCACTGTTTCCAGAATCTCTGCCTCTTTTTCTTTTGCCGATTTCAACAACTCTTCAGCCCTAGCAAGATTTACATCCAGAAATTCTTTATCCGAAAAACCGGCAGCGTTGATTTTCACATTCAGGTACGCACCTTCAACAGATGTTCGCGCACAAAGTGCTCCAACACCGGCATCCGATACTGAATTCGGATTTCCAACTTCTGCCATGGCCTGCATCACTTCCATAGAATCGTGTGCCAGTTGCATCACTTTTAACGGAACTTCGATGGCATTTTTTGTTGCATCGTGAATAGCTTGTTTGCGCTCAGCTTTTTCCTGCTCACTGGATTTTGGCATACCAAATGCCGCCATTATTTTATTGAAAGCATCAGTATCTTCATCCACACAATTCAGCAAAGCCATGTGGTAGTACTTTCCTTTTTCTGCCCATTCGGAGAATTCTTCCCAGCGATCGTCCCAACCACGTTTATGAGCCGATAAATTAGCCACCATGGCAGCCAAAGCACCACCCAAGGCTCCAACATAAGCAGAAATAGAACCACCACCCGGAGCCGGAGATTCTGAGGCTGTTTCATCTTTAAACTGCGTCAAAGTCAAATCAATCAGCTTAGTTGCCGATTTATCTTCGATCACATATTCAATGATTTTCTTTTTTGGATCAAAGGGAGCCAATTCATCCAGCCCCAACGATTTGATGGCAATTTTTATGATCTCTTCATCAGAAATACCCGTTGAACGTTCTTGTTTACGCAGGAAATATTTTCCGGCATCCAACATGGCCTGTAGCGGAATTAATCCCACCAACTCGGAACCTGTAACACGAATGCCACGTTCATTAGCTTTTTTACAGGTTTCATCAAAAGCAACATGCACCGGCGTTACCGTAATATCTGTCAGATTGATAGAAATTTGTGCCACACCATATTCTTCGATGTACCAACCAATGGCACGGGTCTTTTTCAGGCTACCCGGAATACGAACCGGCTCACCGTTTTCATCGGTTACAATTTTACCTGTAATTGGATTTCCCTCGCGTTTTACACGTCCTGCCTCTCGAATATCAAAAGCAATGGCATTGGCCCGACGGGTAGATGTAGTATTCAGATTAATATTGTAAGCCACCAAAAAATTACGGGCTCCGATTGCTGTCGCGCCACTTCCGGCTACCCTTTCGTTCCATTCATTAGGGCCAAAATCAGGTTTCCATTTTTCTGTAGAGATGCGCTCTTTTAAAGCTTCATACTCACCCGAGCGGCAATTCGCCAAACTACGGCGTTCTTCTTTAAAGGCTGCAAACTCGTAACTAAATACAGGAATTCCAAGTTCTTCGCCAACGCGTTGTCCCAGTTTTCGGGCATACTCAATGGTTTCTTCCATAGTAACATTTGCTACAGGTACCAAGGGACAAACATCGGTAGCGCCAAAACGAGGATGTTCTCCGTGATGCTTACTCATATCAATCAGTTCTGCTGCTTTCTTTATTCCGCGAAAAGCCGCTTCAATTACAGCATCAGGATTACCCACAAAAGTTACAACTGTGCGGTTAGTCGCTTTCCCGGGATCAACATCCAATAGGCTAATTTCTGCCACCGATTCAATGGCATTAGTAATTTCTTTTATTATACTCATATCGCGGCCTTCAGAAAAATTAGGCACGCATTCGATTATTTTTTTCATTTCGTTAGTTTATTTCTGACCATAAAGTTGTCAATCCGAAAATATAAATCTACGCAGTATTTGCATATGATTTTTTGCAGTGATAAAAAACATCAGTCTATCCGAAGCAGACAACTAGAAGTTTTGCACCTCACCGTTTAAAATAACAGTTTCAATTAGGTTTGAACCATAGGAATATGGTAAATATTCGATTCCGGGAACCTCGGTTGTAATAAAAAGATTGGCAACTTTTCCTCGGGCAATACTTCCGTACGAATCTTCAATTCCCATTGCATAAGCAGTATTTATCGTAGTCGCGTTGATCACTTCTTCCGGAAGCATTTTGTATTTAATACATCCCATTGCCGAAATCAGGCTCATATTTCCGCTTGGCGACGAACCGGGATTGTAATCGGAAGCAAGCGCCACAGGCAGCCCGGCATCAATCATTTCGCGCACTGGCGACAATTTCATTCCAAGGAAAAAAGCAGCGCCCGGCAAAACAGTTGGCATTGTTTCGGAATCAAGTAGCGCTTCAATTTCCGGTTCCTCAATAAATTCGAGATGATCAACAGAAAGTGCGTTATATTTCACACCAGCCTGCACACCGCCTGTAAGACCAAGTTCGTTGGCATGAATTTTTGGACGTAACCCATACTTTATTCCAGCCATTAAAATCCGTTCTGTATCTTCAACCGAAAAGAATCCCTGATCGCAAAACACGTCAATGTAATCCGCCAAATCTTCTGCGGCAACCTGAGGAATCATCTCGTTTATAACCACATCTACATAATCCGATGGTTTGCTTTTATACTCCTGAGGAATGGCATGTGCACCTAAAAAAGTTGATCGAACGCAAATAGGAGAAGTCTCCTTTATCCAACTAATTACGCGTAGCATTTTCAGTTCATCCTCGGTATTCAGCCCGTAACCACTTTTAATCTCTACCGCACCGGTGCCCATTTTCATAATTTCAACTACCCGGTGCATGGCATCGGTATAAAGCTCCTCTGCCGACATTTCGTGCAGCCTTTTAGCCGAATTAAGAATACCTCCACCACGGCGCGCAATTTCTTCGTACGACAGGCCTTTTATCCGATCGACAAACTCCTTATCGCGAGCCGAAGGATAAACCAAATGGGTATGTGAATCGCAAAAGCTGGGATAAACCAATCGGTTTGAACAATCGATTTCTATCACTAAATCATCATCAAGGTATTTCTCTTTCAACTCGCTCATTGTCCCAAAATCCTCAATAAGTTCGTCGCGAATAATCAGAAAAGCATTTTTAATCGTATTAATTTTTGCCATATCCTTCCCTGCTTTCAATGCAACGGGATTTTCTTCAACCTGGACAAGCTCTTTTATGTTTTCCAAAAGTAGTTTCATGTTGCCTGTATTTAAATAAAAAGGTACAAAAATGCACGCATAAATCAACCTTTTACAAGCCGTTTTTGAAATGATGAAAATCAGCAAAACCAGATAAACATGAGAAAAGCAAATATGATGGTGATTAACCTTTATCCAAATACAACGTAATAGATGAAAACTTTAATCGCAACTATTATGAAAAACTTATTTCTTATTTTGGGGCTTTTGACTATGTTAATTGCCTGTCAGACTGTTGATCCCGCACAAGAAAAAGTTGCCATCGAAACTACGCTGAATGACTTTTACGATGCCATGGAAGTTTTCGATTACGATGCAGTAAGAGCATTGTGCACACCGGACTTTAGCCTTTTTGAAACTGGGTTCGATCACCAGAATCTTGATGGTTTTATTGAATCAGTAAAATCAATGGAGGGAACAGTTATATCTGTCGACGTTGATATTCGTAAAACCAAAGTGTCGGGCGATATGGCCTTTTCGGTGGTTAATTTCTATGCAGATATTGCAATAGGAGGAATAACAACGAAAGTAGAGGCTTACGAGAGTTATATATTCAAAAAAGTAAACACCGCCGTGTTTTAACGGAATAAGTAGGCTAAAACTAAAAAACAAATGGTTCCGAAAAATTCAAATAGCAGAATAACTAAAAAAAAAGCTCGCTAGCCGATCGACTAACGAGCTTTTTGATTTTTTATGTTGACCGGTTTATTCGTCAATTGAAATAGCTTCTACCGGGCAAACCTCTGCGCATGAACCACAGTCGGTGCAAAGTTCCGGGTCGATAGTATAAATATCTCCTTCCGCAATAGCGTCAACCGGGCACTCGTCAATACAAGTTCCGCATGCAATACATTCGTCTGAAATTTTGTATGCCATAACAAAAAATTTTAGTTTAACATTAACGTTTCCGCAAAAGTACAAAGATTGGTAAAAAAACAAAGTTCAGAATTAAAATTATTACCCCGTTTTGTCAACACACACAATAATAGGCTAACATACTGGCACTTACATCGCTCATAGTTATTAAGACTCAATTAAAATTTTGCAGAAAATTTAACAAATTGAGTGAATCACTTGACGTCTTCTGAGATTGATTCTTTGAGTAACTTTAGCTGGTTATCAAGACTTGCTGTCGGATAATATTTCTCCTGCAAAAAGTTCAGACATTTCAGAATTTTAAAGGCGTTAAACTTCTGGAAGAAACGATTTTCAAATGTTTCCAAGCTTGCACAATTTCTGTTCAAATCATCCAGATCATCCCAAAATTCAATCCGAATAAGAAAGTCGGTTAGCTCCGGTGCAAGCTTCTGAAGTATTCCAATATACTGAATATGACTTATTTTAAAGAGTTCCGGTATTTGCTGAAAAAAGGTGTGCAAAATTTGAAACGAACGGAAATCGTATGTTTCAAGCAAATCCTTATCGCCTTCCATCCACTTCGTTAAAATCGGGCCGGTTCCGAAAGGCACCCTGTCTGACAAACGAGCCGAAGGATAAACTTTTGTTTTATTGATAACACCGACTTTCCCCAGATGCACAAGGTTTTGCAGAAAATAAAAATCCTCACCTGCCTGTCGCCGGTTCATCCCCCCTCTTTTAACGTAGGCTTGTGCCCTAACGGCAAAGGCCGATCCGATTGTAAACATAGAATAAGGATACCCGGTATATTCAAGTGCATTTTTATAATAGGTTAAATACTTCTCGTAAAGCTCGATACCTTCCAAATGTTTTGCTTCCAGTCCGTTTTTTTGGTGCTCAAATGCCAGAGTAGCTCCCACGTTCTTTGGAAACGCTTTGAAATGCGCAGCAATTTCTACCAGGTAATTCGGTTCTACCAAAGTATCGGCATCCAGCGAAACAATAACTCCATCACTTTTATTCAGCATGTTAAACCGACGCAGAGCTTCGTCCATTCCCTTTTTACGAGCCAAACCAGCTCCTGCCCATTTTTTTCGTAAAATTACCGGGCCAACTACGTAAAATTTCATCCCTTCAACCGGATTCTTTTCTACCCAATAATCAAGTGCCAGTTTGGTCTCGTTATTGAAATTCTGAACGTCTTCTGAAGCCAACTCCGAATGGTTAATTAGAACAATAATTTCTACTGAAACGTCGGGTAAAGCACAGTTTTTTAATGATTCTAAGGTCTGTACTATTCCCGGTTCTCTCAAACAAGGTATTACTACAATCATCCCGGTGTTTGGGTTCGGTGTTTCGGGAATTAAAGCTTCAATACCGTTTTTATTCAGATAATTATTTGCAAACATGGTAAAGCAAAGCTACAATAAAAGGCAAAAAAAATCCGGGTATTACCCGGATTTCTTCATATATAGAATGTTTTCCTATTCTTCTTTTTGTGCTTTGTACGCTTCGTTCAGTGCCTCTAAAACTTCTGCGGTAATGTTGTGAGCTTCGTCACCGATCAACACATTAGCGCCGTTAAAAATATAATCGTACTGCGCTGTTTCGTTGTACTCTTTCAGGTAATCCATCAAATTATCTAAAATCTTTTGGTTGTTAGTTTGCTGAATATCGGCCAGTTTATTAGAAAGTTCCTGATCGAGTTTCATAATTTCCTGCTCTTTCCCAACCAAACGATCACGCTCCTGAACGGCACGTTGCTCGGTAAGAAAACCTCCGCGTTGCAACTTTTCCTGGAATGCAGCTGCTTCTTTTTCAAAAGACTGACGCTTTGTTCCATACTCTGAAGTATATGCTTCCTGCTTTTTCGAAAAATCATCATGAAGGTCTTGCGATAATTCGTAGTTTAGAATTACTGAATCGGCTTTAACATAAGCAATTCTCAAACCGTTTGTAGAACCGGAAGATTTGCTTCCTGAATTTTGATTTGACGAAACAGAGTTGCCACCTGTAAAATGCAACACATATAATACGGCTACTGCCACAAATAATACTACGCTAACAATTAATGATGATCCTTTCATTACTTCTTTCTTTTACGTTTAAGCTAATTTGAGTCTTAGTTTCTAAGTTCGGACAAAGATAATCGTTTAGTTGAAATGCAATAACCGATTTTAATACTTTTTTCATCCTGCTAATTTTCAATCACTTCTATAAAAAACATGCATTAAATCATGTACTCTCAATGATAAACATCATTGAATTTAACATAGGCCGGATAGTATTTTTAACGTGTTGGAAAATTGTTTTACCTAACGATTAGAATGTTGAATAAGATTATCGCCAATATTATTCCTTACATGCCAAAGAAACTCATCTGGGTTTTCTCGAAGCGTTATATTGCCGGAGAAACACTGGAAGACGGATTACTGGCATCGAAGCTTTTAAATGAAAAAGGAATTGAAGTAACCGTTGATATTTTAGGCGAATTTATCCATTCGCTTGATGAAGCAGAGAAAAATAAAAACGAATACATCGAAGTTATTGAGCGCTATACATCGGAGGGTGTAAAGGGCAACTTCTCTGTAAAACCAACCATGTTTGGTTTATTGATTGACAAAGATGCATGTTACAACTACCTGGACGAAATTGTTGGTTTTGCTGCCAGCAAGAATTCGTTTGTCAGGATCGATATGGAAGACTCGCAATGTATCGATATGGAAATTGAGTTGTTCCGGAAATTGCGAATAAAATATTCGAAACATGTTGGCTTGGTGGTTCAGGCGTATATGCGAAGAACGATGAGCGATATTGAATCACTTAACGATCTGAATTCAGAAACTGCTCCGCTTAGTTTTAGACTTTGCAAAGGGATTTATGTTGAGCCCGAGCACGTTGCTTTTAAAGGCTACGACGAAGTAAGAGTAAACTATCTGGCCGATTTAAAATACATGTTCGAGAACAAAATGTATGTAGGTATTGCAACACACGACAAATACCTTGTTGACGAAGCCATAAAAATGATCCGGGAAATGAACATTCCAAAAAACATGTACGAATTTCAGATGCTATATGGCGTTACACCCGAATTACGCCAGTCGATTGTTGACGACGGACATCTGATGCGTGTTTACGTTCCGTACGGAAAGCAGTGGTTTGGGTACTCAACCCGCCGCTTAAAAGAAAATCCGAAAATGGCTCAGCATATAATTAAGGCATTATTTATACGGGGTTAATTTTTGGGGGTTAAACTGTCTGGAGGGCGGCATTTATTGTCGCCCTCTTGTTTTTAGTACGAGTTCTATTTTCCTGTAAAATCAACTACTATTTCGTCTAGTGGTCTTTTAGGCACGTGATGAATACCTTTATCATCGCGCCAGTATTTAATATCTCCGCTTGAAGTTTCCAGCACAACTTCTTCTCCTGGTTTACCAAGAGCAATCAGCCATAAAATTTCCATAGTTTCGGGCAACTGTAATATCCTCGAGACTTTACTTTTATTTACCGAACCAATAATACATCCGCCATAACCGTCTTCAACAGCTCCCAACAAAATACTTTGTATTGCAATTCCATCATCACAATGATGATTTTCAGCAACCATTCTGTCTTTCAAAACAGCCACATAAGCAACCGGGCGTTCGTGCTCTGCCGGTCCTTTCCAATCGCTTAAATAACCTGCCCAACCTAAATACGGAAAAATCTTTCCACAAATTTCAGGCTGAGTAACAATGGCGTATTTCAATGGTTGCATATTTCGTCCACTGGCCGATATTCGAGCCAGATCAATCCAATTTCTGATTTGTTCTATGGATAACTTAACTTTAGAATCAAACCTACGGTAACTCCGGTTCTTTTGAATAAGATCGCGAATCATTTGATGGTTTTTTAATTTCAGATTAAAGGAAATAAAAAAAGAAAAAGGATAAAAGTGAAGCATAAAAAGAATTGCTGACCAAACTTAACCACTAGAAGAAATCTACATCACTCTATCCTTTTATACCTAAACGATGCTGTTTTGCGCTTATTATTTTTCAGGAGTTTAATAAATGTTAAAACCGATTCAGAATAACATCAAAAAAAGAATACCACTCGCTTAAATTTTTAGATTTGTAGAACAGAACAGAATAAGCTGCATTCAGAATAATGAACGAACTAAATCTAAACATCGACAACAATTCCAGCACACTAAAATTCCAGCAACTGGTTGATGCTGTTATTGATGCAATTAGTCAGAACCAACTGAAACAAGGCGAGATGCTGCCCTCGGTTAACCAAATAATGAAAGAGACACAGCTCTCGCGTGATACTGTATTTAAGGCTTATGCTGAACTAAAGCGACGCGGAGTAGTGGAATCGGTACCCAATCGCGGTTATTTTGTTACACGTAAGATAACCAAGGTCTTTTTGTTTCTCGACACTTTTAAAGCTTACAAAGAAGTATTGTACCACGCTTTTTTGAATCATTTACCAAAAGGTATAAATGTCGATCTTCATTTTCACCACTATAATATTAATCTGTTCGAGAAAATTATTGATGAAAGTTTGGGGAAATACAGCAAGTACATCATTATGAATTTCGATAACAAAAAAGTTTCGAAGATCATTTCCAAAATTCCACAAGAACAACTTCTCGTAATCGACTGGAAAATACATGCACCTAAAAACACATCTGTTATTTTTCAGAATTTTGATGAATCGGTATACAACTGCCTGCAAAAAAATATTAGTTCGATCGAAAAATATAAAGAGTTTGTTTTTTACTACCCCGCTTTTACTTACCACCCAAAAGAAGCAGTTCATGGATTTGAGAAGTTTTGTAATGAAAACAAACTAAAATCTTCGATTATTTATAGCGAAGATGAGTTCAGAATAAGAAAAGGAATATTGTACTTATTGGTCAGCGATCGTACACTGGCAAGTTTTCTCGATCAGTGTGCAGAACTGGGATACGAACCGGGGAATGAAGTTGGCGTTATTTCTTATAACGAAACACCAATGAAGAAATACGTAAAAAACGGAATCACCGTAATTTCAACCGACTTTGAATTGATGGGCCAAAAAGCAGCCGAGTTTGTTACCTCAAGTAAACCATTAAAGTTTGAAGTCCCAACCCGACTAAAAATTCGCAGCTCTCTGTAATATGTTTTAAAACACTTTTTTTTTGACACCAACAACAAGTAAAAACCATTATTTTTACCACCATAACAGAACAGAACAGATTAACACAATAAGAATAACTTAATCAACTAATAAACATGAACTTACTTGGATTCGACATAGGCAGCTCATCAGTAAAAGTTTCGCTAATTGATGGCAACAATGGCAATTTGATCGCTTCATCGTTTTACCCAAAACAAGAAATGAGAATTACTGCGCACAAAGCAGGCTGGGCAGAACAAGCTCCCGAACTTTGGTGGAAAAACCTGAAACTTGCGCTAAATGAAGTAATGACTACTTCTAAAGTCGATCCTGAAAGTATTATATCGATCGGAATTTCATACCAAATGCATGGTTTGGTAATGGTCGATAAAAATCTGGAGGTTATACGTCCTTCTATAATATGGTGCGACAGTCGGGCTGCAGCGATCGGCGATAATGCTTTTAAAGAAATTGGAGGACAGCGTTGTCTTACAAACCTACTGAATTCTCCGGGCAACTTTACAGCCTCAAAACTAAAGTGGGTAAAAGACAATGAACCGGAACTTTTCGACCGCGTATATAAGATAATGCTGCCCGGCGACTACATTGCATTAAAACTTACGGGCCATGTACAAACAACTACTAGTGGCCTTTCGGAAGGCATTATGTGGAATTTCAAAGAAAACAAATTAGCCGATCTTCTTTTTGATACCTATGGCTTCTCTAGCGATATTATTCCTGAAGTTGTGCCCACATTTGGTGTTGCCGCACAACTATCGGCACAAACTGCTAAAGAACTGGGATTATCAACAAAGACAACTGTTAGTTATCGTGCCGGCGACCAGCCAAATAATGCACTTTCGCTAAATGTGCTTCAACCTGGAGAAATTGCTACAACGGCCGGAACCTCAGGAGTAGTTTATGGTGTTAGCAACGAAATCAAATATGATCTGCAATCAAGGGTAAATACTTTCGCCCATGTAAATCATTCAAAAGCAGATCCGCGACTGGGCGTTCTGCTGTGTATTAATGGTACCGGTATTTTAAATGCCTGGCTGAAGCGAATGGTTGGCGAAACTGTTTCGTACGAGGAAATGAACGAACTTGCCTCTGCAGCACCGATTGGCTCTGCCGGCTTGTCTATTCTCCCCTTTGGTAATGGGGCAGAACGCGTACTTAATAATAAAAATATTGGTTCGGTTTTTTCGGGCATAAATTTCAATATTCATCAAAAAGGACACCTGCTTAGAGCCGCACAGGAAGGTATTGTTTTTTCATTTAAATACGGAATGGACATTATGCAGAACATTGGTATCGCTGCTTCTGTGATTAGAGCAGGAAAAGCTAATATGTTTTTAAGTCCGATTTTCAGAGATACACTGGCAGGAATAAGCGGAGCCACTATTGAACTTTATAATACCGACGGATCAGTAGGTGCTGCTCGTGGAGCCGGAGTTGGATCAGGATTTTACAAATCGTTTAGCGAAGCTTTCTCAAACCTGAAAAAATTGGAAGTTATTGAACCGGATACAACAAAAACCGGGCAGTACGAAGAGGCCTATGCAAACTGGAAAACAGAACTGGAAAAGCACCTGTAAATGGGAATCACATTAAATATTGTCAACATAAAAATAATAACATGGAAGTTTTAAAAGGAAACAAAGAGTATTTCAAGGGCATTGATCAGATCAAATTTGAAGGCCCAGAGTCTAAAAACCCACTAGCATTTAAATGGTACGATGAAAACAAAGTAGTGGCAGGAAAAACCATGAAAGAACACTTGCGTTTTGCAGTGGCTTACTGGCATACATTCTGCGCAACAGGTGACGATCCGTTTGGACCGGGCACACAAATTTTCCCTTGGCACGGAGCTGCAGATCCTATGGATGCTGCCAAAGAGAAAATGGATGCTGCTTTTGAATTCATTACAAAATTGGGAGCTCCATTTTATTGTTTCCACGACACCGACGTTGTAGGCGATGCTTCAGTTTTTGAAATTGAGAAACGCATGGCAAAAATGGTTGAATATGCGAAAGAAAAACAAGCAGCTTCAGGCGTTAGACTTTTATGGGGAACCGCAAATGTTTTTAGCAACCCTCGCTACATGAACGGCGCATCTACCAACCCTGATTTCAATGTTGTAAGCAATGCTGCAGTTCAGGTAAAAAATGCTATTGATGCAACGATTGCACTAGGTGGTACAGGTTATGTTTTCTGGGGTGGACGCGAAGGCTACATGAGCCTGCACAACACCGACACAAAACGTGAATTAGCTCACCTTGGTGAATTCCTGCGCATGGCTCGCGATTATGGTCGCAAACAAGGTTTTGAAGGAACTTTCTTTATTGAGCCAAAACCAATGGAGCCAACAAAACACCAGTATGATTACGATGCACAAACGGTTATTGGATTCCTAAAAGCAAATGGTTTAGAAAAAGACTTCAAACTGAATATTGAGGTAAACCACGCCACTCTTGCCGGTCATACTTTTACTCACGATTTAAGAATGGCTACTGATGCCGGTTTACTCGGATCTATTGATGCCAATAAAGGTGATTACCAGAACGGATGGGATACTGACGAATTCCCAACCAATATTTACGAAGTTACCGAGGCAATGCTTGAGATTCTACCTGCAGGCGGATTTACTCACGGAGGTATCAATTTCGATGCAAAAACCCGTCGTAATTCTACCGACCTTGAAGATATATTTATCGCACACATTGGAGGGATGGATGTTTTTGCTCGTGCACTAACTATTGCAGATAAAATTTTAACCGACTCGCAATACGTCGAAATGCGCAAAAATCGTTATGCTTCTTTCGATTCAGGAAAAGGATCGGAATTTGAAGCAGGAAAACTAAACCTGGAAGATTTGGCTAAAGTAGCTGCTGAACTCGGAGAACCTGTTCAAACCAGCGGAAAACAAGAACTAATTGAGCAATTAATCAATTGGTACATCTAATGAAAGAGCGTAATACGTTTTACATTGTAATTATAACTTTAGTGGCCACCTTGGGTGGCCTCCTTTTCGGATACGACACCGCTGTAATCTCCGGTGCTGATAAATCCATACAAGCCTACCTCATCAATAATTTAGGACTAAGCTCGCTGGCGCATGGGGCAACCATCTCAAGTGCGCTTATCGGCTGTATTATTGGCGGAAGTATCTCGGGGCTACTGGCTTCTCGTCTTGGAAGAAAAAATACACTTTTTCTGGCGGCATTCCTCTTTTTTGTATCAGCACTGGGTTCCGGAAATCCGGAATTCATCTTTTTCACAAAAGGAGAACCAACAATGGGTTTGCTGTACATGTTCAATTTTTATCGGGTGATCGGTGGAATTGGTGTTGGTCTGGCTTCAGCTGCTAGTCCGATGTACATTGGCGAAATTGCGCCAGCCGATATCCGGGGCAGACTCGTTTCACTTAACCAGTTTGCTATTATTTTTGGCATGCTGGTCGTATATTTTGTAAACTGGGGAATCGCCAGCGGACAATCGCTGGAGTGGATAAACAGCGTTGGCTGGAGAAAGATGTTTACGTCTGAAGCTATTCCTGCCGGGCTTTTTGGAATCTTGCTCTTTTTTGTGCCTGAAACGCCTCGTTATCTGGCCTTAAAAGACAAGGACGACAAAGCCCTGCAAATTCTGACCAAAATAAACGGTGCAGAAAGAGCTCAGGAAATCATGAAGGAAATAAAAAGTACTGTAGTAAAATCTTCAGCAAACTTGTTCTCTTACGGGAAAATCGTAATTATCATCGGGATTCTTCTCTCTGTATTTCAACAGTTTGTTGGAATTAATGTAGCGCTTTATTATGCTCCGCGTATTTTCGAAAGTATGGGGGCAGAGAAAGATGCTTCAATGATGCAGACCGTTGTAATGGGGCTTGTTAACGTGGTTTTCACAGTAGTTGCAATTCTTACTGTCGACAAATGGGGAAGAAAACCATTACTCATGGTCGGATCTGTTGGTATGGCTATCGGGATGTTCGCTATCGGAACGCTTGCATTTATGCAAATAATCGGAATGGGAACACTGATCTTCATTATCATTTACACGGCTTCGTTCATGATGTCCTGGGGACCGATTTGCTGGGTTTTAATTTCAGAACTATTCCCGAATAAAATCAGGGGAAAAGCAGTTGCGGTAGCGGTTGCTGCGCAATGGGCAGCCAACTACTTTATTTCGTCAACTTATCCTGCAATGATGGAGTTTAGCAGCGGTGGAACCTATTGGTTCTATGGAGCAATGAGCGTTCTGTCTTTAATCTTTGTGTGGAAAATGGTGCCCGAAACCAAAAATAAAACGCTGGAAGAGATGGAAGAGCTTTGGGTAAAAAAGTAAAATCTATCAATTAGCAAATATTTCGAATCGTCATTCTGGTCATGCAAACTGACTCAGCATGACGATTTCTTTTTACACATAATTAGAAATGAATCATTGCTTTCACTACCCCATCTTTATACCCTTCAACCATATCAAAAGCATTGACAGTTTCTTCCAGTTTAAAATGATGTGTAACCATTTTTTCCACGTCAATCTTACCCGACTTCACCAACTCAATAGCTTCCTCGACACAATGATTTTGTCGACGTACATTAATTACAGAAATCTCTTTCCTTCGCATCAAATCCATATTGAAAATATATTTTGCATCGGGCGGAATCCCAACCAATACAAGTCTACCTCCCGGCTTTAATATTGAAAGTGCATTATCAACCGCTTCCTGATCGCCGCTAGCTTCAAAAACAACATCAAGTAATAATTCTTTCTGTTTACTTACTTCTTCTTCCACATTCTGAGTATTCGGGTTGACCAAGTATAGTGCGCCAACTTCATCAGCCTTTGCTAACCTATAATCCAAAGGCTCTACGATTCCAACATTTGAGATACCGTCGGCCAATAGCTTCATCAAAATACTCAAACCGATAGGTCCGGCACCGAAGATTGCAACAGCACTATCATTATTCTCAATACCTGCCAACTGAACCGCATAAACACCAATGCTCAAAGGTTCAATTAATGCCGCCTGAACAGGATTTAGTTCTCGACTAACCGGGAAACATGTAAAATCCGGCAAAATAATAGCTTCTCCCAAACAACCATCTAATTGCCCGGGACACCCCAGAAATCGATTATTTCGGCAAGTATGCGGCCGCCCCGAAAGACATTGGTCACATGTACCACAGTGCACCGAAGGATCGACAACCACCAGATCGCCCAATTCTACATTACTAACATCTTTTCCTTTTTCAACGATAATCCCGGAACATTCATGCCCAACAGGAAAAGGATACTCAACAACCTGACTTCCGATTTTGCCTTCGGAGTAATAATGTATGTCCGAACCACACACTCCAACAACTGAAAGTTTAATTTTTACTTCATTATCCGCAACAAGTTTGGGCTCTGGAATATCCACCATTTTCATTTGCTGAATGCCTATTAGTACTATCTGTTTCATATCCGATTTTTATTTATCATATGTTTACTATAAAGATAACGCTATTTATGTTCTGCCTTCATTTGGATTAGAAATATCTCTGCGCTAAAAAACAATTACTCTTCAAATAAAATAATCTCAAAAAATTAAACATTAAGTTGTCATACATCTTTAGATGTACGATTTCTATGATTTTTATCACATTCCTCGAATCGAAAGAATTTTAAACATACAATCCGGAAATTCAAAAATCCGCAAACGTTTTCTAAAACATATTGCAAAAATCAAAACACCTAAAAATCAATATATTAACAACAAATTTATGAGCTTTTTTAACAAATATTAATTAATTTTTAAAAATGATTCAGGTTTCAATTAATTTTATACTATCTTAGCGAAGCCTTAATAAATATGAATTAGAAACTTATAAAACTACCTTTTCTCTATTAGACCAATAAGTTTTCTGATCTAACTAAACTAGACTATGAACAATCGGGTTATCAATAAAAGTGGTAACCCGTTTTTTTATGTTAACGGTAATTTTTTCAGTTTTTGTTTAAAGCGTAAATAGAATAAAATACTGGCTGTTCCAAGGCCAACCAGATATCCAAACCAGATTCCCTGCGGTCCAAAATCCACAACAAAAGCAAAAATATAGCTAGTTGGTATTCCTACCAAAAGATAGGCTAAAAATGCAATAAACATTGGAATAGTTACATCAGCCATTCCCCGTAAAGTACTCAACATTATAACCTGCAAACCGTCAAACAACTGAAAAATTGCAGCAACAATTAACAATCCGGAGGCAATTTTTACTACTTCGATATCGGTGGTAAAAAGATAGGGTAACAAATTTCTTCCAACGACAAAAAGCAATGCCATTAACGACATAAACACTAACACAAGGTGTGTAGACGCCATTGAAGCAGATATCATCGATTTATAATCGCGTAATCCCATCTGGTGGCTTACCCTTATTGTATTAGCCTGAGAAACTCCGAGTGAAATCATGTAGGTAAAAGACGCAAGCCCGAGCGCAACCTGATGTGCAGCTAAAGAAGTTTCTCCTAACCACCCCATCATTACTGCTCCGATGCCAAAAGCAGTAACTTCGACAATCAACTGAAAAGCGATTGGAATACCGATCCTGAAAAGCTGTAATATCCGGTCTTTGGTAATTTGTTCCAAACGCGCCGACCTAAAATACTCCAAAAATCTACTCTTTCGGGCTATAAAGTATACAAACATAATGGGCATAATTATTCGCGACACCAGCGTGCCAATCCCTGCTCCATTCAATCCCATTTCAGAAAAGCCTAATTTCCCAAAAATCAGCACATAATTAACGATAATATTTACAACGTTAGCTGTTAAAGTAATTAACATAGCAATTTTCGTGTTGCCAATGCCCTCGAAGAACTGTTTAAACGAGAAGAAAAGTAGAAAAGGAAAATAAGAGAAACACAATAAAATGTAATAAGGTTTTGCCAACTCTAATACCTCTGGCGGTTGCCCCATGAGCGGAAGAAAAAGATAAACGCCGAACATGATAAGCGTCAAAAGCAGGCCTGCAATAAAGTGTGAAAACACCCCATTTTTCAACCAAATAACTGTTGTTCTGTAATCGTTGTCGCCAAACGCTTTTCCAACAAGAGGTGTTACCCCGAATGTAATCCCCATTCCAAACACCATTCCGATCATAAAAACGCTATTGGCAAACGATGCAGCGGCTAACTCCGTGGTTCCAACATGTCCTACCATCATATTATCAATCAGAGATACCATTACCTGTCCAATCTGTGACAAGACAATAGGAAATGCCAAATGCAAATTCCGTTTGTAAAATGGAATGTAGTCTGTAAATTTCATTTCGCAAAGAAACAATATCTGTTGTTCTTCAGGAAAAGAAAACTGCTAATTTTGATTATTGAAGCGATAAGAAAGTTTTACAGAAACGTAAGGCTCTCTTTCAAAATGAGATTCCACATAAAGATTATTGGCTTCGGTAATTGTGTTGTATTTTATACTATTAAAAATATTTGCCCAGGCTAGTTCAGCTTCCCACTTCCGGTTAAAAAATGACTTCCTAATAGCCAGATTGGCATGCATAAAATCGTCGCGTTTGGTTTGCGCGCCAATATACGGACTCTGGTAAACCATCTGGTACCTCACCGTCAACGACCGACTGATACTAAATGTATTATTAAAACGAATATCGCCCTGCCACTTTTCTTCTTCGTAATCATCAATTTTAACCTTTAACCGATAGGAATACAAACTGGCTGACAGGTTCATTTTCCACCAACCGGCAATTTCAAATCCCGACATCAATTCAATACCTGTACTTAACGAATTTCCTACATTCTCTTTTGTCCATGTGATGGTGCTGCTGTCATTCGTAGTGTAGTAACTCTGAATTAAATTGTCAGTGTTCCTTAAAAACACTTCGGCCGAAATGAAATTCTCATCCCACGATCGTATATAGCCCAACTCAACTGCGTCTACATATGATGGGAGTAAATTTCCGTTTCCGGTATAATAAATATAGGGTGTCTCGTAACGTTTTAATGGAACCAATTCCCAATAATCGGGGCGGTTTATTCTTCGGCTATAACTCAGCGACAACTGATTCTCTTCTGAAAAATTAAAGACAAAATGTGCTGACGGGAAGAAATCAACAAAGCCTTTCTCTGCCGGAACTACCACTTGCTGCAGCTCTTCATTTTTGTAGCTGAAATTGGATTGTCGATCGGTATATTCTGATCTTAGTCCTAATTTATAATCTAGCTTCCCAAAGCTACTTTCAAATGTAATAAAGCCGGCATAAACGTCTTGTTCAAAATCAACTTTCTGATCACTCTTTTCGTTCGGAAATGATTCAATAGTGTTATCTGCCCTAAAAGTTCCGCTTTCGGTAGTCAGCTTCGGAATATGATCTAAATCGACATCAATTCCCATTTCAAACTTTGATTTCTCAGAGAGTTTATTTTTATAGGCGATATTGGTCTTCAATATCATTTCGTTGTATTCCTTGGCCTGATATCCCAATTTTTCCGTATGATCTTCATACGCTTTTACATCTAATTTCTTTTCTTTTAGAGGATGTAAATAAGTTGAATAATCAACATAAACAGATAGTAAATGCGACCGATCTTTTGCAAAAGCATGTTCATAGGTAGTTACTGCACTTAAATACCGGTAGTACATGTCAAAACGACTATCGTAATCATAGGCTTCTGCACTTGCAGCAGCTCCATCGATTCTCTCCGATTCGGTATAGGTGCCTTTATCCAGATAAATATTAGAACGCTGAATCGGATCTCCGCTCAACATAAAATCCAAGTAATCTTTATCCGTGAGATCGTAATTAAAACCGAACTTTACAAAACTATTATTCCCATAATCTTTTGTATTGAGCGTGGATAGTGTTTGATATAAAGTTTTGTTATTCGTAATCAATTGTTTTGTTGTAGATTCTTGTTTCTTTCCAACATAGTTATCCCATTGCCCTTCAATATACCAACCTCCTTTTTCACTTTTCTGATCAACCGAGAAAAGCCATTCTTTTGATCCAAGCGAAGAAGCTTTAATACTAGTATTAATGGCGTAACCTTCAAGTCGGTTTCGTTTTAATATTACCTGAATAATCCCGGCAGTTCCTTCGGCATCATACTTTGCCGTTGGATTCGTAATTACTTCAATATGTTGAATTTTTTCTACCGGTATCTGTCTTAATTTTTCCTCGCCATTTTGCTCCGGCCGGCCATTTACATAAACAATAAAATTACCGTCTCCCCTATACGTAAGTTTTCCGTCAATATCAACCTGCAGCGACGGGACATTTTCCAGCAAATCCATCGCTTTGTCAGCACCGGGAAAATCTTTCGCCTCAATAATCTTCCGATCTACCTGATAAGATATACCAGTACTGCCTCCTTTTACCTCTACTTCAGTCAGGTTTTGTGTCGATATTTTTAGCGCAATTCCACCAATATCAACTCTCGGTCGATCTATAACCAGTGACTTTATCGTATCAGAATCATAACCGATAAAACTAACTTTAACCATGTATATACCATACGGGATGTCGGATAACTCACAAAAGCCTTTCTCATCAGTTATGCCGCCATGAAGCAGAAAAGAATCTTGTTCGAGTCGGAGAGCAATATTCGCATATTGAATTGGCTTTCCTGAAATATGATCGGTAATTTTCCCCGTTAATCTTGCAATTTGGGCCTGAGAACAAGTAAACGATAATACAAAAATTAGAAAAATTGCAAACTTTAAAGTGTTATGTAATCTCAATTCTGCCATTAGTTAACTGACATACGTCAAATGTATTTGGTTTTCAAATCAAATCACCATTACAGACTATTCGGGCACAAAAAAATTTGAATAATGAACTTAAGGGCCAGGATAATTTAGTTTAATGGTTAGTCTAAACTCAACACAAATTTAATGTAGTTTTTAATTTCACAAAACACGAAATTGAAAATTTTCAATTTTAGACTGTTTATGATTTTTATTCAAATAATGCATCTGCTACGAAATTGATATTATGCAGTATTTACATTTATTAACACAAATCAATTTGAGGTTACTATACCAGTAAATAATTTACACCATCAAATTTTTATAGAAATAAACAATTTGATAGAAATAGAGTTATTTATTGCAGAATTTAAGACAGCATTAATATTTGAATAAAATTCTATGAATAAAATCAAAAAGATTCTGATTGCAAACCGGGGGGAAATTGCGATCAGAGTAATGCGTACCTGTCGGGAACTAGACATTGAAACTGTGGCTATTTACTCTGAAGCCGACCGAACTTCATTACACGTACGCTATGCTCATGAAGCTTATTATGTTGGGAAAGCGCCATCCGCTGAAAGTTATTTGAACATTGATAAAATTATTGCGGTTGCGAAACAATGCAATGCCGATGCGATACATCCCGGTTACGGATTCTTATCGGAAAATGCTGCGTTCGCCAAAAGATGCAAAAAAGAGGGTATCATTTTTATTGGGCCTTCGCCTGAAGTTATTGTACAAATGGGTGACAAAATTCAGGCGCGTGATGCAATGACAAAAGCCGGCATACCGGTAGTTCCGGGAACCGATGGAGAAATTAAATCCGAAGAGGAAGCAGTAGAAATTATAAAAAAGATTGGGGTTCCGGTAATGATAAAAGCATCAGCCGGAGGTGGCGGTAAAGGTATGCGTCTTGTAAAAAAAGAAGCTGATGTTATTTCGGCAGTTCGTGCAGCGCGATCGGAAGCAAAAGCCGCGTTTGGTGACGATGCCGTGTATATTGAAAAATATATTACATCGCCACACCACATCGAATTCCAGATTTTGGGCGACCAACACGGAAACACCGTCCATTTATTCGAGCGTGAGTGCTCCGTTCAGCGAAGGCATCAAAAAATGATCGAAGAAACGCCTTCTCCTCTAATGACTCCTGAATTACGCGAAGAGATGGGAAATGCAGCTGTAGAAGCAGCCAAGGCAGTAAACTATGTTGGTGCCGGAACTATTGAGTTTTTGGTAGACAACAATTTGAATTACTATTTCCTGGAAATGAATACCCGTTTGCAGGTTGAACATCCAATTACAGAACGTGTAACAGGAATCGACCTTGTAAAACAACAAATTTTTGTGGCCGAAGGAAAAGAACTGACTTTCAAGCAAGAAAACCTGAGACAAAGAGGTCACGCTATTGAATGCCGTGTTTACGCTGAAGACCCTGACAATAATTTTATGCCAAGTGCAGGAAAAGTATACAAAATATCAGATCCGCTTGGCCTGGGTGTTAGAACCGACGGTTATGTTTATGAGGGATATGAAATTCCAATTTATTACGACTCGATGATCTCGAAACTTATCGTTTGGGGCGCAACTCGCGATGAAGCAATCGCAAGAATGAGAAGAGCACTTTATGAATACAAAATAACCGGGGTTAAAACTTCAATTAAAATGTTGGAACGTGTAATGCATAACGAAAACTTTATTGCAGGAGATTACGATACACATTTTATTGAAAAGAACCAGGAGCAACTTCAGTCGAAGCCAAATACCGATGCTCCTGAAGACATCGTAATTATTGCAGCTTTTATCGACTATCTTGATAAAATAACAGCTGTAACAACCAATCAAAAAGAATTTGTGCCGGCACAAAGCCGATGGAAAAAAATTCCTTACGTAAATCATTTTTAAACATCAGTTATGGCAGTTGAAATAAAAATAGGCGACCGCGTAGCCTGGGTAAACCTCTTAAAACAAGACGGAAACATACTCGAGGTTGAAGTGGACGGTATAAAATACGAAGTAGACTTAATGCATACCGCCGACGGAACTTTTTCCATTTTAGAAGGAGGTCATTCTTACGATATTGAGTTGGTGCCCGATGCCGCTCCAAAAAAATACACCGCTTATACTCTATACGAAACTTACGGAGTTGAAGTGATTGATGCAGAAGCCCGTTATCTGCAAAATCGTAATGCAAACGGAGGCGCTGCCGCTGATAGCAAAATATCGTCGCCAATGCCGGGAAAAGTAGTAAAAGTGCTAGTTGAAGAAGGTGATGAAGTTAGCGAAGGAGATACGATTATCATCATTTCAGCAATGAAAATGGAAAGTGAGTACAAAGCTCCACGCGACGGTGTAGTAAAAAAAGTACATGTTAAAAACGACCAAACCGTTGACGGAAATCAGGTATTAATTGAACTCGACTAAAATTTAAAGAAGAATGGATTTAAAAGCAAAATACGAACAACTCGAAACCTATAACAAACAAGCAGAAGTTGGAGGTGGAGAAGATCGCATAGAAAAACAACACGCTGCCGGGAAAAAAACAGCTCGTGAAAGAATTTTACAATTGCTGGATCCCGGAACATTTAACGAGATTGATAAGTTGATGACCCACCGGAATTACGATTTCGGGATGGAAACTAAAAAAGTTTTAGGCGACGGGCTAGTTTCCGGCTATGGAAAAGTAAATGGAAGGCTGGTTTATGTTTTTGCACAAGACTTTACAGTTTTTGGTGGTTCGTTAAGCCGAGCTAATGCCGATAAAATTGTAAAAATCCAGGAGCTGGCGCTAAAAATGGGAGCTCCGATAATTGGATTAAATGATTCGGGAGGTGCTCGTATTCAGGAAGGTGTAGAAAGTTTGGCTGGTTATGCCGATATTTTCTATAACAACGTAATTGCTTCAGGAGTAATTCCTCAGATTTCGGCCATATTAGGCCCGTGTGCCGGAGGAGCCGTTTACTCGCCTGCTCTCACCGACTTTATTTTTATGGTGAATGAAAAAAGCCACATGTTCGTTACCGGGCCGGATGTAATTAAAACAGTTACCCACGAAGATGTAACGAAAGAAGAACTTGGTGGAGCAAATACACACAATAGCAAAAGCGGTGTTGCGCACTTTAACGGTACCAGCGAAGAGCAAACACTGATGATGATTCGTGAATTGCTAAGCTTTCTGCCTTCGAATAACCTCGAAGATCCGCCAGTGCAACCCAACGTTGATCCAGTTGATAGGGTAGACGAAAATCTGCAGGAGATTGTCCCTGTCGACCCGAACAAACCGTACAACATGCACGAAATTATCCAGACAGTGATCGACAACCGGCATTTTCTGGAAGTTCAGCCTCAATATGCGCAGAATATGATTGTTGGTTTCGCTCGTTTTGGAGGGCGCCCAGTGGGTATTGTCGCCAACCAGCCTCAACACCTCGCCGGAGTTTTAGACATTAACTCTTCAGTAAAAGCAGCCCGTTTTGTTCGATTCTGCGATGCATTTAATATTCCATTGGTAACCTTTGTTGATGTACCGGGATTCTTGCCGGGAACCAACCAGGAATTTGGCGGAATTATTAAGCACGGAGCCAAACTATTGTATGCCTTCTCTGAAGCAACTGTTCCAAAAATTACACTCATTACACGAAAAGCTTATGGTGGTGCGTACGATGTGATGTCGAGTAAACACATTGGTGCCGATGTTAACCTGGCATATCCAACTGCCGAAATTGCAGTAATGGGGCCCGAAGGAGCAATAAATATTATTCACCGCAATGGATTAAGCGACGAAGAAAAGACAAAAGCAGTGCAGGAATATCGCGAGAAATTTGCCAATCCATACAAAGCTGCCTCTTTGGGATATATTGATGAAATTATCAATCCAAAGGACACACGCAAAAAGATTGTTGATGCACTCGAAATGACGCACAACAAGCGAAAATCAAATCCGCCCAAAAAACACGGTAACATACCGCTGTAAAAAATAGGATACTAAAAATCCAAGCAGGTGAATGTCTATGTGATATTCACCTGTTTCTGTTTGAAAACGATTCTTTTGAAAACAACGTTGTCAAATCTCCTAAAAAAGAATATTTTAGTGCCTCCTTAACGAAAATCTATTCACAACATTATGAAGATTCTGAAGATCAAACTTCACTGGCAAATCCTAATCGCACTTGTTCTTGCTGTTGTATTTGGCTACTATGTTCCCAACGGAATTCCATATGTAGGCTGGATGGGCGACATCTTTCTCCGAGGCCTAAAAATGGTGATCATTCCGTTGATTTTAAGCTCTATCATCAGTGGTGTAACTAGCATGGGTGAAGGAAAAGACCTGGGCAGACTAAGCGTAAAAACCCTGCTTTACTATCTATCAACCAGCACCTTGGCCATCCTTACGGGGTTAATTATTGTGAATATTGTAAAACCGGGGGTTGGTGTTGAAATGGGGTTTACAAAGTCGGTTGAAGGACTTACTGAAAATGCAGGATCAGTGAAAGATATTTTATACCGCTTGGTTCCGGATAATATTGTAGATGCAATGGCACAGGGAACCATCCTTTCCGTAATCTTCTTTGCAATAGTGTTTGGCTACTTTATTACTCGGGTAGACGCTCAATACAAAGATCCACTTAAAAACTTTTTTGATGGGATATTTGAGGTTATGATGAAAGTAACTTTGTTTATCATTCGTTTTACCCCTCTTGGAATTTTTGGAATAGTAGCCCGTGAAGTAGCTCACAATGCCGATCAACTGGCAAATATTGCAGGTAGCCTGGCAATTTACAGTTTGTGTGTTGTGGCAGGCTTGCTGATTCACGCATTTATAACCTTACCAATAATCGTTCGCTTTGTAGCAAAGGCCAAACCGTTCCAACATTTCAAGAATATGCTTACACCACTTTTAACGGCGTTTTCAACTTCCTCATCGAGTGCAACTTTACCGCTTACCATGGAAGCTCTGGAACACAAAAGCGGTGTATCCAACAAAATAACAAGTTTTACTTTGCCTCTTGGGGCCACCATTAATATGGACGGAACTGCTCTTTACGAATGTGTTGCCGCAATGTTTATTGCCCAGGTTTATGGTGTTGAACTTAGCTTTGCGCAACAGGCCCTGGTTGTAGTTACTGCATTGTTAGCTTCAATTGGTGCCGCCGGAATTCCAATGGCAGGTCTGGTTATGATAACCGTTGTATTGACTGCAGTTGGATTGCCTCTTGAAGGTATCGGATTAATACTGGCAGTAGATCGTATATTGGATATGCTTCGTACCTCTGTTAATGTTTGGAGCGATAGCTGCGGGGCTGTAACCGTTGCACGTTCAGAAAACGAGGAAACCAACGTTGCCTATACGAAATAGCACTTTCAATCTGCGAAATAACATTTTTTATCTACCAACTGAGTCTTTCGGTCTACTAATTTTATTTGGAAGAAATATTCAGATAAATAGCAGAATATCATATAGTTATTCAACAAAAAACACGTACAATTGTATGATATTAGGTAAACAAAAAACAATTCAGGAAGAGATGCCGGTTGTGTGGGTAGCTTTTTCTGGATTTGGGGAGAAAAGAAAATTCTAACAATATGAAGATTTTCAAGTACAGGGTACTGAATCATGTGCTATTCTGGATAGCCATATTTACTTTTTATACCATCCCATATTTATTGTCGATGGGGTTTGTGCTTGAATCCTTTATTAACCTCATATACATCCCTATTGACATAATCGGTGTTTATTTCGTCATTGAATTTTTGATTCCTCGTTTTGTCTTTCAAAAACGGCACCTGTTTATCTACTTTTTTGGTACAGCCGCTGTTATTGTTATCAACATCCTTATTTCGCAATTTATAAAATACAATATTCAGCCACAGCTTGGATTTTGGGTAGTACGAAAGCCGTTACAAACTGAATTGTTTTATGCTTTACTCAATAATTTCATGATTATCGGCACGGCAACTGCCTTAAAGTTATTCAGTTACTCGTACAATATTCAGTTAACAAAATCAGAATTAGAACGAAAAACGGTTCAGTCTGAACTTGGAATCTTACGTTCACAGGTAAATCCGCATTTTCTTTTTAATGTGCTCAATAATATTGATGCTTTAATTTTTGAGGACAAGGAAAAAGCTTCAAAATCGATCTTTTTACTTTCAAAAATTATGCGGTACATGCTACAGGAATCAACCCACGAAAAGGTGAACCTTGACCGGGAAATGGATTATATAAATGATTACCTCGAATTGGCAAAACTCAGTTTTAACTCACCCGATTTCTTGAAGTTTAAAATAAAAGGGTCTACAAATTTTAAGGAGGTTCCACCTTTGCTCTTTATCCCGATAATTGAAAACGCTGTAAAACATTGCAACAAACAATCAAGTAAACCGGGGATTGAGATTGACTTCAACATTACTGATGATTTTATTGAGCTAAGAACTTCAAACTTTGTAAAAAGAAACGATTTTAAACTACCCGACAGCGGTTCGGGAACTGGGTTAAAAAATGTGGAAAAACGCCTGAAACTTATATACGGCGAAAACTTCAGCTTTGAAATCAACAAGAATATGGATAAATTTGAAGTGTACCTGAAAACTCCATTGAAAATCCAGTTAAAATGATTAAAGTGCGAGTTGCATATGATGCTTTAAATAAACAGCTTTAGTCGTATGAAACGAGCGTTTAAAATATGCACAGCACTGAAGATGACTAATACAATGCGAGTTACATACTATACCTTTGAAAACAATTAATTTTAATAGTATGAAAATGAATTGCATTGCCGTTGACGACGAGCTTCTGGCTTTAAAAAAAATACAACGTTTTGCCGAAAAAATTGACTACCTGAATCTTTTAGGAACTTTTGATAATGCGCTTTCCACGTTCACTTTTTTACGTGAAAACAAAGTTGATCTTATTTTTCTCGACATTCAGATGGATGAGTTTACCGGAATTCAGTTGCTTGAAACGCTAAAAGACCCGCCATATGTAATTCTTACAACTGCATATGACGAATATGCACTAAAAGCTTACGAACTTGATGTTATCGATTACCTACTAAAACCAATACCTTTCGAACGTTTTGTGAAAGCGGTAGAGAAAGTTTATGCACGTTTTCTGAAAGACCAAAACCATCAACTACAACCTCTGGCAAGTAATAATCAGGAAACGCAGAATGACCAAGCGGAGTTTACATTTATTAAGTCGGGAAACAAAACAGTAAAAGTGTATTTCAATAAAATACTTTACATTGAAGGACAGCGCGACTACCTGCAAATACACACAGAAGATAGTAAAATAATGACACTTCTGAATTTCAAAAAGATACAGGAATTACTGGATCCACAACATTTTATAAGGGTGCATAAATCGTATGTTATTTCTATTGACAAGATTGATTACATTGAAAACAATGCTATACGGATTAAAGACAAGCTGATTCCGGTTAGCAATACCTACAAAGTAGCATTTTTCAGTTTACTCAATAAGAAGAATTTTATTTAGCAACTAAAATATTATCCGATTGCAACATCCTTCAAACAATCTGCGTCTCACCATTATTCAAAAAATTATAATTTAGCAGATAAAGCATTTTTATGGAAACCCTGATCTTCATAGGAGTAATGTTAGGACTGGCTTTGGGAATAGCTTTAACAAGTTTATACTTCACCTCAAAAACAAAAAAGGAACTGCACAATCAGTCAACCTTACTACTCGAAAAAATAAAGCAAGTTTGTAAACTTATTACCGTTGAAGGCGAATTCTCTGAAATATTCACACACCGCGGCGAGAAGAATTACTTCTTTAACCTTTTTCAACTCGAAAAGAAAGCACTATTGATAATAAAAGCCAAGGTTTTAATCGGCTTTGACCTCACTAAAATTAAAATTGAAACGAATCCCAATAAAAAGCTGGTGCTGCTGAGTCAGTTTCCAACAGCCGAGATCTTAAGCATCGATAGCGACCTGGAATACTACGATGTGCAAAAAGGTATTATCAATAAGTTCTCAGGCACCGAACTTACCAAAATGAACAAAAATTCGAAAGAATTTATCCGCGACAAGGTTGATGAAAGTGATCTGTACATTATTGCCAACCATCAGGCACTCGACACTATTAAAGTAATTCAGGAACTTATTGAATCGGTTGGTTGGAGACTCGAAACAGAAACTCTCAAACTGGAACAAGCTCAGCAAGCAAAGTCATTAGATTAGAATCTTTGTAGGTAAATAAACACAAGTGCTTGCCTCAGTTTAATTCTGTATGAAAAAAAATGCTTGACGGGAATAAATTAAAAGCGTTAAAATCAAGATATAAAAATATGTTTTAACTTGCCCTTACTATTTTAAACAGTTAGATTCCTAATTCAATATAAATAGTATTAAAAGCATTAAAATGAAACATATTAACACAATATTAGTAGTATGCTCTTTTATTCTTGCAGGCATGCTGCAGGCATGTAACACAAAAGATAACGGATGGACATTTGTTGGAACCACAGACTTCTCGGGGACAGTTTACCTGTATCAGATTGATCACGACTTACAATCAAACCTTATCGATTCAACAGAAATAGAGAAGGACAAATTCAGCTTTAAAGGCGCCAACTTAAACGATCGATTGACACCTTATAAAGTTGTGTTTAATCAGCCCAAGAATATTGGTATCGAGTTTCTCATTAAAGATGGAGAAAAGTTGAAGGCTTCAATAAAAAATAAGTTCAACGTCAGCTACTCCGGTACGCCAATTGCAAAAACATATAACAAGTTTGTTGAGTTTCATGGAGAAGAAATGAAAAACCTTATGGAATTCAAACAAAAAGTTTCTGATAACTCGCTAAGCCCTGAAGAAGTAAGTGCAGAAATGTTACGATACCAGGAGAAAGCACAAGACCAGGAAAACGAAAAAATTAGCTTTTTAAAAACAATTCTTAATCCGGAATTAAACAGTTACCTTGTTTTGCATGAGGCAATTATATCGGGAACAGTTGAAAAAGAGGTTTTTGGGAAATACATGAATGCACTTACCCCGGAAGGATCAATGACCAACAACGGGCACAAAGTGCATCAAATATATGAAGATTTTGAGGCATATGCTTTGAGCCGCGAGATGGAGATACTGGATACTGCGACAATTCGCAAACGCTACAACAAACTTAACGAAGAAAGCAAAAGCTCTGATTTTGCAAAGAAGGTAGAACAGCATTTACTTCACTACAAATCGGAATAGACGAGTGCTTCTGATACTCCATTCTTCATCTTTCAAATAACTTCGTTGTTGAATCAGAATCAAACATTTGCTTAATTATTTTTCCAGAAATGTTATTTTTTTAACATAAAAAGGGTAAATAGCTCGATAATTTTTTATTTTGCAAATAAAAATGTTCGAGATATTCATCCAGAATGCTGCTTTACTAATAGCATTATCTTTTCTGAATGGAACTATAAAGTTTTATCGCCCCAAAAAAGACATTTATTTTCAACTTATTAGTGGTGCCTGGTTTGGATTGATAGCGATCGCGGTTATGATGATCCCTTATCAATACGAAGAGGGAACTATCTATGATGGACGTTCTGTTGTGTTAACCCTTGCCGGACTTTGGGGAGGCGGTATCCCAGCACTCGTATCAATTATTATAGCGGCTAGTTACAGAATATTTCTTGGAGGAGGAGGTGTTTATGTCGGCGTGCTAACAATTGTCTTATGCGCAACCACCGGTTTTATCTTTCGCCATTTTTTAAAGCAAAAACTTCACAAGGTACATTTTCTCGTTTTCCTTGGGATTGGATTTGTAGCGCAATTTGTAATGCTTTCATGCCAGTTATTACTGCCCTACGAACCTATTCAAATTATAAAACGAATATGGGCTCCTGTTTTGCTAATTTTTCCACCGGTATTTGCTGTTGTTGCTCGCTTGTTTCAGCTAATTGACCTATATATATACAATGACCGGAGAATTAGAGCAGCTGAAGAACTATACCGCACAACATTAATGAGTATAGGTGATGCTGTAATATGCACCGACCAATATGGAAAAATTACACAAATGAACGTTGTTGCAGAACAACTCACCGGATGGAATTTTTCTAATGCAAAGAAGATGAACCTGGATACTGTTTTCAATATCATCAATGAAACTACACGAGCCAAGGTAGAAAGTCCTTTTGATAAAGTTATTGAAACTGGTACTATTGTAGGCCTGGCAAACCATACTTTACTCATCTCTAAATCTGGAAATGAAATTCCGGTAGCCGATAGTGGAGCCCCAATCAAAAACAGCAACAACGAAATTATTGGTGTTGTATTGGTTTTTAGGGATCAAACTGAAGAGCGTAAGCAACAACAAATGCTCGAAAAAAGTGAAGAGCGATTCCGAAATGCTGTATTGTTGGCTCCAATCCCAATTATGTTACACGACGATACAGGCAAGATATTGTACATGAGTGAAGGCTGGTCGCATTTTTCTGGTTACACAATTGACGAAGTGCCAACTTTAAGCGAATGGATACAAAAAGCGTATGGAACCAGAGCGTCAGAGGTTGAAGATTACGTCAATAAGCTGTTTGAAGGCAATAATACAGTGTTCACCGGAGAGTCGGAAATCACAGCGAAAAGTGGAAATAAAAGAATATGGAATTTTCATCACACCCCGCTAGGCCAAAGTGAAGGGAAAAAACTAATGCTACATATTGCCCCTGACGTTACTCAGCGTTTAAGGACAAAAAAGGAGCTTGAAGAAAGCGAGTTAGCTTATCGTTTATTATTTGAAAATCATATTGCCATAAAACTATTAATCGATCCTTCTGACGGTTCTATCGTAAAAGCCAACCATGCAGCAGCAAATTTTTATGGATGGACTGTTAGCGAGCTGGAACAAATGAAAATATTCCAAATCAACTGTTTGCCTCCCGAAACTGTAAAAAGCCATATAACTACAACAGTTGAAAATTCAAAAATTAATACTGATTTTAAGCATCGTCTTGCAAATGGAGAAGTCAGGGATGTAGAAGTATTTAGCAACCGGATTGATTACAGAGGGAGAGAAATACTTCATAGTATTATCCACGATGTAACAGAGAAAAAACAATTGTTTGAAGAACTGGTTACAGCGAAAGAAAAAGCTGAAGAAAGCGAACGCCTGAAATCTGCATTTCTTGCTAATGTTAGTCACGAAATTCGAACGCCTTTAAACGGAATTGTTGGATTCAGTAATGTTTTGGCAGAAGAAAATGGCCTCTCGAAAAAAGAAAAACAAGAGTTTGCAAGCCTCATAAATAAAAGCTCTGAGGGGCTGCTAAAAATTATTAATGATATTCTCGATATCTCAAGATTAGAGACAGGCAGAACACATATCGAAAAGAAACCCTTTGACGTTTGTGGCACTTTCGAGAATATCTACACCATATTTCAAAAGAGAATAACGGATACAAATACTACAGGATTTACATTTGAAGTGAAGAAACCTTGCCAATCGCTTGTAATAAATAGCGATGAACAACGATTAATCCAGATTTTCTCCAACTTAGTTGACAACGCAATTCGTTTTACGCACGAAGGCAGTGTTATTTTTGGCGTTTCTTCAATCACGGATTCAGAAGTTACCTTCTTTGTTTCTGATACAGGTATTGGAATTGAAAAAGAAAAGCAGAAAGTTATTTTCGAACGTTTTACCCAAGCAGATTCGGGGACATCGAGAAGTTATGGCGGTACAGGATTAGGGCTCGCCATTGTAAAAAAGCTCCTCGAAATGATGGGAAGTGAAATACATCTCGTTTCGGAACCAGGAAAAGGAACAACATTCTCCTTTAAGCTCCCTTATGTATCCTATGAAAAATGCGAAAAGATTGCTCTGGAGAAATCTCATGAGACAAAACCAGCAGATACAACAACAAAAGACCTTACTACAAAAATACTTGTGGTTGAGGACGATACTACAAGTCTGCGTTATTTCCAAAGTGTTTTAGGACAAATATTCTCAAATCTGTATTTCGCAGAAACAGGAAATGAAGCATTAAGTCTTTACCATTCTGAATCACCGGATATTATTCTAATGGACATAGGCTTACCAGATATCAATGGCTTAGAGGTGATACGAAAAATTCGTGAAGAGGATGCCAACGTGAAGATTATTGTGCAGACAGCATTTGCTATGGAAGAAGACGAACAGAAAGCCCGAAGAGCCGGCTGTAATGATTTTCTTTCAAAACCCGTTAAAACACACTTGCTGCTCGAAAAACTAAGTATGAATCGAAGCTAATAAATTATCGTTGGCTCAGAACAAAAAAAACGGACATCAACGCCATTCAAATTTCACAACAAATGTATCTGGTTTTATTTCAAATCGAACTAGTTTATTAAACGAACTGCCGTTTGCAGAATACCCGGCACTCTTCTTTTCCTCTTTTCCGTTTGAGCGTGTAAACTCAAAAACATAAGCACCATCTGCAATATTGTTTTTCATCGTCAAAAAACCCGATGTACATTCATTGGGTTCGATTCTATCAATCCCAACAGCCTCTAATTTTTCAAAAGTAGTAAATCGAACACCAGTAACCGGCATATCCGTATTGTTACAAAGCTCAAAGGCAATTCCATTTTCTTCAAATAAACCACATGCAATCAAGCCAACAAGCAATATTGTTATAGCTGTTTTTTCATCACCTTTATTTTGATAGTAAAACCTTATTTACCAGTTAAAATACTGAATATAAACAAAATACTTCTTTGTTCATTTTCGAACCTTTGTAAAACCTAAACCTTTAACTGAAAAATATTACGCAGATAGCAACCATTCAGATTTTTGACTGTCATTGAAAAAAGGATGAAGCAAAGTAATCATTATGCTGTATTGCATCACTTGCCGACGAATAAAGTGCATTGGTCGGATTTTCAATAACAAAACAGTTTGAAGATTATACTTTCGCTCGTCACGAAAACAATTAAACAGAAACATTAACAGAAAACAAAAGATCAGAAATGTTGAAACAAAAAATCCTTTTGCCTCTCCTCTTGCTAACAACGATCCTTCAGGCACAGGACATTACTTTAAGTGGCTACATAAAAGATGCGGCCAATGGAGAAGCGCTAATCGGGGCAACCGTTTACATCCCAACGTTAAAACAGGGAACAGCCAGTAATTCCTATGGTTTCTATTCGCTAACCGTTCCAACGGGAACTTACCGCTTAACGGTATCGTACATCGGCTACATTACTACCGAAGAAACAGTTGAAGCCAATGAAAACCAAAATATCACTTTTTCGCTAAAGGATAATTCGAAAGAGATTGATGAAGTGGTAGTAAGTGCCGAAGCGGCCAACGCCAACGTCGAGCGTGTTGAAATGGGGGTAGCCAAGCTTCCGATTAAAACTATCCAAAAGTTACCTGCTTTTATGGGCGAAGTCGACATTATTAAAACCATCCAGCTTTTACCCGGCATACAAAGTGGCGGCGAAGCCAGTTCGGGGTTGTATGTTCGCGGTGGCGGTCCCGACGAGAACCTGATGATCCTCGACGAAGCACCAGTTTACAATGCATCTCACCTTATGGGATTTTTCTCGGTGTTTAACTCAAATGCCATTAACGACATACAAGTTTATAAAAGTGGTATTCCGGCAGAATACGGAGGTAAAGCCTCTTCGGTTATTGACATCCGCCAAAAAGACGGAAACTCCAAAAAATTTGGAATGGATGGTGGTATCGGCAACCTATCGAGCCGGTTAACACTTGAAGGCCCCATTATTAAAGATAAATGGAGTTTTATCCTTGCCGGACGAAGAACCTATTACGATGTTCTCGGGCGCGCAGCAGGTATAGAAGAGCTAAGCGACAATAAACTGTATTTTTATGATTTGAATGGAAAGTCGAACCTGGTAATCAACGATAAAAACCGGATTTTCATTTCAGGTTATATGGGTGAAGATAACTTTGAGCTGGGCGAATCGATTTATATGCGCTGGGGAAATGCCACAGCAACCGTTCGATGGAACCATATTTTTGGCGAAAAACTGTTTATGAATGTCTCCGCCATTTACTCCAACTACGATTACAACTTAGGAGTCCCCGGAGATAATGCTGACAATTTCGATTGGTCATCACGAATCAGAGACTACAACGGGAAACTTGACTTTACGCTTTTCCTGAATCCGCGAAACACCATCAAATACGGACTGAATGTTATCCACCATAATTTCAGACCCGGAAAAGTTGAAACGAATGGCAACAACTCCATGTTTTCGGATATGGAACTGGCCCATTACAACGCGTTGGAATCGGCCATTTATTTGAGTAACGAGCAGAAAATATCCAATCGTTTTTCTGTTCAGTACGGAGTGCGTTTAAGCCACTTTCAACAGATTGGTGATGGAGAAGTAAATTATTACAAAAACCCCGAAAAACCACAGGACGATGAATTGACAGGAACCGAAAAATTTGGGAAATGGGACAAAATTGGAGATGCATTTGTGCATCTCGAACCAAGGCTTGCCATGAAATACACACTGGATAGAAACAGCTCTGCAAAAGCATCTTACAACAGGATGGTACAAAACCTGCATTTAATTACCAATACACAGTCGCCATCGCCACTCGACATTTGGTTACCAACCAGCACTTACATCGATCCGCTGATTGTTGATCAGGTCTCAGTGGGTTATTTTCGTAATTTCCGCAACAACATGTGGGAAACATCGGTGGAGTTGTACTACAAAGACATGCAAAATGTGCTGGATTATAAAGAGGGCGCCGAGTTGTTCCTGAATGAAGAAATTGAAACCGAATTATTACATGGTTCGGGCGAATCGAAAGGAATGGAACTGCTGGTAAAAAAAGCGCAGGGAAAACTAACCGGCTGGGTGGGCTATACCTGGGCAAAAACAACCCGCACAGTTGAAGGCATCAACAACGGAAACCCCTACCCTTCCTCGTACGACCGCACCCACGACCTATCAATTGTATCAAATTACGAATTGAACGAAAGATGGAACCTGTCTGCTAATTTTGTATTCTCTACGGGATCGCCAACATCGTATCCGGTGGCTAAATACAATATTCAGGGAAATCAGGTTTACGAATATTCATCCAGAAACAGTAATCGTATACCCAACTATCACCGACTTGATCTGTCGGCAACTTACGATTTCAAAAAGAACAAAAACCGGCGTTTTAAACAATCGATAAACTTTTCGATTTACAACGTTTACGGAAGACGAAATGCTTATTCAATCACACCAGAAGCAAACGAAGACAATTTGCAGCAAACCGAGTTTGTTCGTTTGTCGATAATCGGCGCACCCATTCCTTCCATCACTTACAACTTTAAATTTTAAGGCATCATGAAAAGAAACATAAACAATATATTACTGTTGGCGGCTGTATTTGCCTTGCTGCTGAGTTCCTGTGAAGACGTGGTTCAGGTAGATCTTAACAAAGAAAACCTCGATCTTATCGCAGTGGAAGCCTACCTCAATACCAGAAGCAGCGATAACATTTACGTAAAACTGGAGAAAACCCTGCCGGTTGATGAAGCTGCCGAAAATCCGGCAATAAACAATGCTGTGGTTGAAATTTCGGATGATCAGGCAGAACCAAATACAGTTACTTTAGCTAAAATCGGAAATTCAGGGGTTTACCGTTTGCCCGAAAATACCACGTACGAAGCCGTAACCGGCCGCACCTATCACCTAAAAATTACAACTCCCGACGGTGTAGTTATCAGTGCCAGCGATTACCTGCAGCAGGTAGAAAACCTGGATACGGTAAAAGTTAACCTGTCGGCGCGCGGCGATTACGAATTTTTGGCGGTGTATATCAGTTCGCAGGAAACAGAAGGTCCCGGAAACTATTACAGATGGGACATTTACATCAACAATAATTTACTATACAAAAGTGAGGATATAACCTTTGCAAGCGACGAACTGGTTGATGGAAATTACATCCAGGACTTTGAGATTTTCACCGATTTTTATGACGATAACGATGAAGAGGAAGACCGCGTTTTGTACAAAGGCGATACCATTTATGTAGAACAATTGTCGATTTCGGAGGCCACGTACGACTTTTACATCGGGATGTCGAACCAGGCTTATTCCGGTGGGCCATTTAGTGTACCACCGGCAAACGTTCCGGGAAACCTTACATCAAGCGACGGCAAACGAGTTTTGGGTATTTTCTCAGCACGCGACATTTCAACAGGTACTCCGATTATTATCAGCGACGACAATTTTACGCCGCTCAATCAGGAAGATTCAAACTAAAATATTTTACAAAAGAACAACTTGCACCTTACTACAAGTATGGGGGCAGGTTGTTTATTCATTTTGTTTTGTTGATTTTGAACTGACATTACCGCTGGGTACAAACAACTAATTGATAGAATTGGTTAAATTTGTGCTTTTCGGAAACAGATGAATAAAAATATCAGTAAAATACCGGAGTATTTCAAAATCGAAAAAATCAGGAATGATAAACGTATCGTGGTTTTTTTGGTTTGCCTGGCCATTGCCACAGGACTTTGGTTTTTAAATGCATTGAGCAAAAAATACACAACAACAATTTCCTACCCGGTGAGGTATGTGAGCGCGCCAAACAAACAGTTTCTGGCTAATACTCCTCCATCAAAACTGGAACTGAAAGTTGAAGCATACGGATTTACCTTACTTCGGCACAAACTAAGTTTATCTTTCTCGCCAATTATTCTGAACCTTTCAAACATTACAAAAAACAACATTCCTCAAAACGGAACTTATACGATTCAATCGTCTTCATTGATTAGACGAATTAGCAGTCAGATTAGTAACGAGATATCACTTTTAGAAATACATCCGGAGACAATTCCTATTGTTTTGGATAGTTTAAAGACCAAAACAGTACCGGTAGATGCGAATATCAGTCTTGGCTTCAAACCTCAATTTAATCTGAAAAATCCTGTTTCGCTTCAGCCCAATGAGGTAACCATTACAGGCCCTTCAGCCATTATAGATACAATCTCTATTCTTTTAACCGAGAAAAAATTGTACGAGGAACTTGATGAGCCAATAGAAAAGAACCTTGATGTTAAGCATCCTGAGAAAACAAACATTAGTCCAGACCATGTGGTATTGAAAATTGATGTAGAGAAATACACCGAGAAGGTGCTTCGCATACCTGTTTTAGTAAGAAACAAGCCAGATGATGTGAACGTAAAACTATTCCCGTCAGAAGTAAATGTTTCTTGTATGGTGGGTCTAAGTGAATTCGAAAATGTTACTGCAAATAATTTTAGCGCATACGTAGACTATCAGGAAATTCTTGAAAAAACAGAAAACCTGGTTGTTCATACTGAGAATAAATCAAACTATATTCAGTTAGTACGAACAAGTCCGGAAGTAGTTGAATACCTAACTGAAACCAATTAAAATGACATTTAAAGTTGGTATAACAGGCGGAATTGGAAGCGGCAAATCAACTATTTGCAGGATTTTCAACCTGCTGGGAGCTCCTGTTTTTGAAGCCGACCGAGCGGCAAAAGCACTGATGAACAGCAATTCTGAGATAAGAAATGGCTTGATTAATCTTTATGGAAGCGACATTTATACCTCAGATGGCAACGTTGACCGAAAAAAACTTGCCGGCATAATTTTTAATGATGACATTCAGTTACAAAAAATAAATGCTTTGGTTCATCCACAGGTTCGTGCCGAATTCCTGAATTGGGCACTACATCAGGATTCTCCTTATGTAGTTCACGAGGCCGCAATTTTGTTCGAAAGCGGCTTTTACAAAATAATGGATGCTACCATTTTGGTTTCGGCACCCGAAGAAGAACGGATAAACCGAGTGAGCAAAAGAGATGGTTCCGACAGGGAGCAGATCAGAAGCAGAATACAAAAACAATGGCCGGATGAAGAAAAAAGAAAACTGGCCACCATTGAAATAGTAAACGATAACAAAAATTTGATCATTCCAGAGATCATAAAAATTGATAAACAATTAAGAGAAGATGGCAAAATTTGGTAAATGGATAGGCGCCGGACTTGGTGCATTTGCAGGAGGCCCCATTGGTGCAATCGTTGGTTTTATGGTGGGCTCGATGTTCGACGGCGGACAAGAAGCAGTAAAAAGAGGCACATCAGGATATTCTTCGCGCACTACAACCGGAGGTTACGTGATGAGTTTGCTCGTTTTGGTTTCTGCCGTAATGAAAGCAGATGGCAAAGTGCTAAAATCGGAACTCGACTATGTAAAGAAATTTCTGGTTCATAATTTTGGAGAAGCCTCGGCACAGGAAGCGATAAAACTATTACGCGACCTGCTAAAACAAACCATACCTGTAAACGACGTATGCCGACAAATACAGGCAAACATGAACTACTCGGCACGCTTGCAACTGGTTCATTTCCTTTTCGGAATTGCACAAGCCGACGGACAGGTTGCTCCCGAAGAAAAGCAACTGATTACGCAGATCTGCTCGCAAATGGGAATCAACGACAAAGATTTTGAATCGATTCAAGCGATGTTTATTCCGAATACCGATGCCGATTATAAAATATTGGAGATTGATCGTTCAGCAAGCAACGAAGACATTAAAAAGGCTTACCGAAGAATGGCGATGAAATATCACCCGGATAAAGTAAGTAATTTGGGTGAAGACTTTCAGAATGCCGCCAAAGAGAAATTCCAAAAGGTTAACCAAGCCTACGAAAACATAAAAAAGGAAAGAAACGTTGCCTAAAATGAAAGTTGTTTCCACCAATATTGGCAAAGCACGTGTAATACAACACAACGGCAAAGAGGTAAAAACCGGTATTTTCAAATTCCCGGTTGAAGAAGGAATTTATTTGGAAGCGGAAGATGTCGTAAACGATAATGTGATGGATCGCCGTTATCACGGAGGTACAGACAAAGCCTGCTATCTGTATTCTGCTGATCACTACAAATACTGGCAAAACCTCTATCCTGAACTAGATCTCCCCTGGGGAATGTTTGGCGAGAACCTGAGTGTTGAAGGCCTTCACGAGGCGGATGTAAAGATTGGGAATATCTATAAAATTGGTGACGCTGTTGTTCAGGCTACGCAGCCCCGGCAGCCATGTTTCAAACTCCAATACCGCTTTCACGATAAAGAAATTGTCCGAAAATTTGTTGATTCCGGTTTTTCAGGAGTCTATGTACGTGTACTCGAAAACGGACATGTAAAAGCCGGAGACAGCATGTCGCTTATTGAAGAAAAAAACGCAGTGTCGATTCAACAGGTGTATCAATGGATTTATGCCACTGATTTTGATCCTGAAGTGAAGAAAGCGATTAACGATCCGTTTATCGCAGCATCTTGCAAGAAAGACTTGCTAAAGCGCTGGGGAGATCTTTTGTAAATCTATTTGCAAAAAAGCAAACCCTAGTTTGACAACTCAGCAGCTAAACTTTCCAGAGTGCGCCCTTTGGTTTCGGGCATTTTAAAAATCACCCAAAGTAATTGACCAACCATCATCAAGCCAAAAAATGCATAAACCAACGCCGGCCCAATTTGTCCAAAAAGAAAAGGAATAAGCGCCGGAATCACTGCAGCCAGAATCCAGTGAACCGATGCTCCAAAAGCTTGTCCGGCAGCACGTAACCTCGTTGGGAATATCTCAGAAATGAAAACCCAAATCACTGCTCCCTGACCCACTGCATGAGCTGCAATGAAAATAAAAAAGAACATTGGAACAAGCATTCCTTCCCACTTAAAAGCAAATGCTGCCGTAACCAGCGACAATGAAATTATATAGCCAAAAGAACAAATATACATTAGTAGTTTTCTTCCAAATTTGTCAATCAGTGCAATACCAATCAGCGTAAAAACGAGATTGATCACACCAATACCGATAGAACTCAGAAAAGAAGCAGATTTCTCGAGGCCGGCCAATTCAAATATTCGCGGAGCATAATACAAAAAGGCATTTATCCCAGAAAGTTGGTTGAAAAAAGCGATAAAAAAAGCCAGCATTAAAGGAATTCTGAACTTCTTCATGTAGATGTTTTCGTCTGCTACTTCCTTGGCCTTTTCTGTTTGTATTGCTGCAATTTCCTTCTCCACCTCTTCTTCAGAGAAAATACTTTTCAGAATGTTACTTGCTGCCACAACATCATTTTTATATTCCAAAAGCCAACGTGGACTTTCGGGCACCCTGAAAACAAGCATCGAATAAATAAAAGCAGGAATAGCTTCAACTCCGAGCATCCAACGCCAGGCATTTTCGCCAATATCTTTTAACAGGAAGTTTGAAATGTAAGCCATCAGAATTCCAAAAACAATATTGAATTGGTATAAAGCAACCAATTTTCCGCGCTGATCAGGAGGGGCTATCTCTGATACATAAGAAGGTGCAACAACCGTTGAAATACCAATTCCCAGACCGCCAATAAAACGTACAGCAGCAAAAATATAAGGATCGGAGGCAAGAGCAGAACCAATTGCCGAGATAAAAAACAATGCCCCAATACTGATCAGGGTCTTTCTTCGGCCTAAATAATTCGTAGGTATCGATCCGAAAATTGCTCCAACTACAGTTCCCCAAAGTGCGGTAGACATCACTACCAACCCGTGAAAAAGATCGGAACTTTGCCAGAAAGCCTGTAATTGCTGATCGGCACCGGAAATAACAACCGTATCGAAACCAAATAAAAAGCCTGCCAAAGCAACTACTATTGAGAAGAAAAATATTTTTGAAATTTTCATAAGTTCCTGAGTTTCGTTTTTCTCGCCTATTCCACAACAAAACGATAAGTTCCACTGCCCGCCTCAATTAATCTGTATCCATGCTCCCACTGTTTGTCCTTTACATCACTGTTCTCTGAAACAGAAACACCACTTTCTGTTACCCTTTGTCCGTCTTCGCAAGGCACATAAATACTTGCACGCGCTCCCACCGGAACCGTTACATTCATAGAAAAACCTGATTCAGCCTTTTGCCAGTGGATTCCAGCTTCACCGAGTACAGTCTCGTTGTAATATTTTGCAAAAGAAATTTCGTTTGCAAGCTGAGGTTTAAAAATGAGGTGTTTATAGCCTGCCTCATTTTCATCAGTTTGCATTCCCGCTAATTTCCTGTAATACCAAGTTAAACCTCCGCCAAACATGGGGTGATTATGCGATCCTCCGGTATCCCAGTTTTCCCAACTGGTTGTCGCTCCAAGTTCCAGCCAGCGGCCATAACCGGGTTCATCCGTTTTATTCATCGCTTCGTAAGCCATTTCGTGTAAACCATTTTCAGAAAGTACTTCGAAGAAGAATTGTGTTCCAAAAATACCAGTATCCAAATGGCCATCGTTTTCTTGAATATTTTTCTTTAAAGCTGCAATAACACGGTCATATCTTTCTTCCGGAACGCCCATTTTTAACGCAAATATATTTCCCCCGGCTGGACCATAACTTCCCTCATCTTCGTTGTAAAAACGTTTATGAAAAGCAACTTTCGTTTTATCTGCCAAAGACTTATAAAATTTAGCTTCTTTTTTATTTCCCAGCGCATTTGCCGACTTACTGGCAAAATCGGCGCAACGCCAGAAATAGAACGTATGCACCATTTCATTAGAAGGCAAATTGCCAGGTGCTACCCAATCGCCCAGATTAAACCAACGCAGTACTTTTCCATCGCGACCAGTTCGCTGCGAATACATAATCCCATCATCGTCAACCCAGGTTTGCATGTACCGAATATACTCTTTCATCGCCGGATAAGCATCTGCCAAAATATCTTTCGAACCGTATTGCAAATAAAATTCCCAAGGCATTATACAAATGGCAGCCCCCCAGGCTACACCTCCACCACAGCCCGGTTGCCACGGTGCACTGTTTGGCACATAACCGGTTTCTACAATCTGTGCATCAATTATATCGTGAATCCATTTGTAATAAAAATTTCGTGCATCGTAGTTATGCATCACCGTAACACAAGCCACCTGTCCGTCGCCCGTATAAGCAGAACGTTCTCTGTGCGGACAATCGCTTGCAATTCCTCCGTGCATGTTATCTTCCTGACTTCTCATCCAAATGGTATTTACAGCATTAAACAGCGGACTAGAAGTCTCAAAATCGGCTGTTCGGGGAATTTCAGTATTCACAACTTCAGCGGTAATCTGCTCCGGCTCCAAAACACCGGGCCAGTTTACAATCTCAACTTCGCGAAAAACAAACCAGTTGAAACGAGCAGCATAATCTGCCTTTCCTTTTCCGGAGAATATGTATGAATTATCACCCGAATATGTATTACTCAAATACCGGATTTCAACTTTATGTCCTGCCGGGCCTTCAACACCTGAAAAACGCACCCAACCCGAAATTTCAACGCCAAAATCTATTTTATAATTGCCGTTATACATTTTCTCGATACGTACCGGTTTCAGGCTCTCAACAACTTTATCAGTTCGGGCAGTATGTGCCACCAATTCGCCTTCGGGTGCTTTCCGAAGCGCAACTGTCTGCCACGACTTATCATCGAAACCCGCAGTACACCACCCCGGTTGTTCAAGCCGGGCATCGTAATGCTCGCCATAATAAACCATATCCATAAGAATTGGACTTTTACTCGCTTTCCAGCTTTCGTCGCTAACAACAGTTTCTTCTGTTCCGTCGGTGTAAGTTATATGAAGCTGAAGCAAAAAACGAGGCGTTCCGTAACCTTCGGCCCAGTATTTTGCCGGATTGTAAAATCCGTTACCCAAAATTCCTCCAACGCAATTGGCGCCTTCCTTTATTTGGTCAGAGACATCATAACTCAGATACATCACTTTATATCTTCTGAAATCGTCAGGAAGCGGAATGTTCTGATTCATCAGATTCGGTCGCTTCCCGTAATTGGTTTGATTAGGCACCAAAACATCGTCCCCAACCTTTTCTCCATTCAGATACATTTCGAAGTAACCTAAGCCGGTAACATAAGCAACAGCCTTTTCAATCGGCTTTTTCAGCTTAAACTCCTTTCGAAGTAAAGGAGCCGGAGGCGGCAACTCATTTGGTAGCGGTGCATTGGGATTCATCTTTTTAGCCAGAGGCTCTTCTCCCTGCCACGGTGCACCAATCCATTTAGCCTGCCATTCTGATTGGTTTAAAATTCCCATATGCCAAAACGCTGGTTCACTCCAATCGGAAGCGACATTATTTTTATCCCAAACACGAACCTGCCACCAACAGTCTTGCCTGCTTTGTAGAGTTTCTCCCTGATAGACTATTCGATTAGATTCGTTATCCATGACTTTATCACTCAGCCACAAATCAGGCTGATTCAATGCCTTTTCCGAACTTGCTACCCGAATTTGCCAGGCTGTTTGTTTTTGTCCTCTTTCACCTTCATCTGCTACATTTTTCCACGACAAACGCGGTTGGTGCACATCAACAACTGATGGGTTATTCAAATATTCACAGGATAATTTTACAGGTTTAATTTTTGCTTCAACACTCAGGCAAACAAAAGTAATTACGGCAAAAAACAGAATCTTCTTCATAAAAATTGGTTTAGGTTTTATAGTACAATATATTGGTATCTGTTAATTCAAATATGTTTTCAATTCTTCCAGTTTCATCTGGCGATCTATAGAGAAAGAGATGCTTTCTTTTTCTACTTTATCGAGTAAAAACCAGGCCTTTCGAAAAAAATCGAGCCGTAACACCTCTTCTCCAGCAAGTTCGCCTTGTTCTTTTAAAACAAAAGCGAATAATTCAATCTGCTCATTTGACAATTTTTTCTCGTTTTGCAGGTATTCAATCAGCTCGTTAATCGAAAGTTTATGAATATCAGTTTCAATTTTTAAGCACGAATAAAAATAATGAATTTGCTTTGCTGCTTCCTCGTCCTCCCCTTTCTCTCGGTGTCCCAGTATTTTATGAATTACTTCGAACAACTGCATTAATTGTCGCATTAGAAAATCGCGTTCAATTCCCATAAACAAATCTTTTGTTGGTTTTACGCCGCTTACCTACGTTTGTCGAAAGATAATACTTAGTTTTGCAAAAAAATTGATTTATGGGGTATTTTGATGACCTGTTTAGCGACAGTTTTGATGAATTAAAAGAAGGGAAAGATTATTACATGGAGAAAGGCTACCGGGTTATGACGGAAGAATACCTTACCAACCGGGGGTATTGCTGTGCCAATGGTTGCCGCCATTGCCCTTACTGGCCTAAAGCACAAAAAGGAAATACCGTTTTAAGAAAAAGCAGATGACAAAAGGAAAAGATTTGCGTATAGTTTTTATGGGAACGCCGGATTTTGCCGTTGCCAGCCTGAAAAAGCTGGTAGATAACGGCTACGACATTGTTGGAGTAATAACAGCCCCCGACCGCCCTGCCGGCAGAGGAAAACAGTTGACAGAATCGGCAGTAAAAAAATACGCAGTGACCAACAGGTTGAAAGTCCTTCAGCCCGAAAAGTTGAAAAATCCTGATTTTTTAAATGAACTAAAAGCACTGAAAGCCGACCTACAGATAGTAGTTGCTTTTCGTATGCTACCCGAAATAGTTTGGGCTATGCCGCGTTTGGGCACCTTTAATTTGCACGGTTCGTTGTTACCCCAATACCGCGGAGCAGCGCCTTTAAACTGGGCAATTATAAATGGCGAAACGAAAACAGGGGTTACTACTTTTTTGCTCGATCATGAAATTGATACCGGAAAAATCCTTTTCAAAAAAGAAATTGATATTTGGGAAAACGATACGGTTGGCACCGTTCACGACAGCCTAATGGATATTGGAGCCAGCCTCGTGTTAGATACTGTTGATGCAATAGCCAGCGGCGATTACAGAGCCATTCCGCAGGAAGAATTAGCTGCATATACGGAAATAAAACACGCTCCAAAGATTTTTAAAGACGATTGTAAAATCGACTGGACAGGAGATGTAGAAACAGTACGTAACCTGATTCGGGGACTATCGCCCTACCCTGCTGCATGGAGTACATTGGTAAATAAAAACACTGGACAACAAACTTCTGCCAAAGTGTTTTTTGCGACACATGCCGAAGGGAAAACTGCCGCTCCGGGAACGATTGAGTCGGATGGAAAGAATTACCTGAAAGTGGCCTGTGCAGATGGCTGGTTGCAGATTGCCGACCTGCAGATTTCCGGGAAAAAACGCATGAAAACCAACGATTTTCTCAGGGGCTTTCAACAAATTAATGACTTTAAGTTTGAATAAAACCAGTACAAAATAAAAATGCCATCTGCAATAAACAGGTGGCATTTATTTAGTACGATCATTTTCTGCTATTTCCGAATCTTCTTGCTATTCACAATAAAGAAGTACAATAAGAAGCCTAACGAAACTGATACCATTAAAATTCCCAGAGGCAAAACGGCATCACGTCCGTGTATCATCTCCCTGTTGAATAAACCAAGTACCTCAATAACAATAAAGCCAATACCAGTCATTAAAGCAACCAATCCCCATTTCAACGATGGATAACGGTCTGCTTCATCGTTACCAACTCTCGGTTCGTCTAAAATACCTACTCGGTCGTACTGTTCTAACTTAATCAACTTTCTTTTTAAAAAATGTGTTGAGAACAATTTTATAATGTGATATGCGCTAAAAAAAATAACAGTGGTTACAATAACTTCTTCCATAACATTCGTTTTTAATTTATTTTCTGACCGTTAGACTAAAGGCCTTTCCGAAATGTTGCAACTTTTTTAGTTTTTCTACAAAATATTTATTGCATTTAGTGTAGCCAGCGTTACAACAACAAGAAATATAATATTGTACAAGAATGAAATTGCCAGAAATTTCAAAATGACTTTTCCGACACTTTGCCCATAAAACTTCTTCATTGCTATAATTAAATAAACTGGTGTTGCAAATACCATAACAGTAGTTATTCCCCCCAACTTGGCATCAATTGTCATGTACATCCCAATCAGCAATGCAAGCACAATAAATATAAAAGAATGCACATGAATGGAGAAAACCAGGTGACGCATATAATTTTGCCTGCGCCGTATATAAATTAGTTTTAACAGAAGTGCGAAAATTGGCAATAACAAAAAGAAGGCCCAGGAAATATTCTCCAGAATCTTAGCCATCGCACTTTCGGGCGACCGGCAATAACGAACGTATTCGCGTAGTTTTGCTTTCTCCGCCGGATCATCCTCTTTTTCAAGTTTCTCTTCGAGCGATGAAGCGTACTTGCTTAGAGCATGTCTCAAGTCTTTTGTTCCCTTAAAAGTAGTGCTGTCGAGGTCAAAGTCGAGAGGCGAGTTTCCCATTGAATCGAGAAACCCCGTTTGCTTCAACACAGAATCCTTCAATGCTACCTGTTCTGGATCAAGCTCTTCATTCACGCTTTTCATAATTGAATCTGCAACCACCATAGAAGTCGAATCTATAGTTGATCCTTTTCCATTAAACCCAGAATCAAGAACTGTAGTCAGACCTTGATTACTAAAATTCTGTAACAAAAAGAAAAGTACAAAACTCACAAAAATATACACGCGAAACGGTGGCGCATAACGTACGCGGCGCCCTTCGAAATATTCTTTTGTAAGGAATCCTGGGCGTACGATAAGTGAACCCAGTGTTCTGAAAAAACGTGTATCGAATGCGAAGAAATCGCCTAAAAAGTTGTAGAAAATGAAGCTGATAGGCCGGTCATAATCTCTTACAGCTTGTCCGCAGGTTGGACAATAATGCCCGGTAAATTCGGTACCACAATTTTTGCAGGTATAATCTACCGCCAGCTTTCTTTCTTTTTTGAAGCGTTGTTTAAGCTTAGACCACATGCGATCCTTTTATATTTTTACTTTTAGTGTTGATATCCCAGTTATCGATAAAAGGAAAAATAGTTGGAGCAAACGAACGAATTGGTTCGTACATTCTGGAGTTCTGTTTGGTATCTTCAGGAAGTATGTGAACGTCGTTATCGATTTTATCGAAAACTACCAGGATAACACTTAAAATGAGTGTCGATTTTAATACTCCAAATACCAACCCGGCAAGTTTGTTCACAAAACCAAGCATCACCGTTTCCAGCATTTTGCTAACTACGTTTCCAACGATGTGCACTAAGATAACGATTACAATAAAAGTAACAATAAAGGATATGATATTAAGGTGGTCGGTTTTAAGATTAAAATTATCTACCAGAAATTCTGAAGTAACATAAGAAAACTCAATAGCTCCCCAAATTCCTAATACCAAAGCAGCTAAAGATGCAATTTCGGCTACCAGTCCGTTTTTAAACCCTCCGATTGCAGCCAAAAGGAGCAAAACGCCCAAAATAATGTCGATGTAATTCATAGTTTGATTCTTATAGGTGTAAGCCTCAAGAAGATGGAAACACTACCACCAGTCTTTTTCTAAAACAGTAACTTTTGTAAAAATAAACATAAGCCTAAATTAAAAAAACAGAAGAATCGGTAAGCACAAGTATTTAATCGTCAAACGGCGAAACGTAGCATTTATTTTGATATGGATGTGAAACAAAATTCATAAATTTGGCTTCAAACCAATTATTAGATATAATGCCTCTTATCAACTCAGTAGTAAGGTGGGCAACTACCCGCCGAAGCGACGAAATAGAATATTACCGGAAATATCCAATCGAGATACAAAACGAAACGCTTTTCCAGCTTTTACAAAATGCCAAAGACACTGTTTGGGGCAAAGCACATAATTATGAATCGATTAATTCGCTGGAAGATTTTCAGAAAAATATTCCACTGCAGGATTACAACGACATAAAACCCTATGTTGACCGACTGCGCAACGGAGAACGCGATTTATTGTGGCCCGGAGAAACCAAGTGGTTTGCAAAATCGTCGGGAACAACAAGCGATAAAAGCAAATTTATTCCGGTAACCCGTGAAGCACTTGAAGATTGTCACTTACGCGGCCCCAAAGATGTATTTATGCAGTACATTCATAATAATCCGGAAACTAAAGTACTTAAAGGGAAAGTGCTTACTCTGGGGGGCAGCCACAAAGTAAACAGTTTCAATAACGATTCGTACTATGGCGACCTCTCGGCAATAATGCTGGAAAACGTGCCATTTTGGTCAGACTTATTTCGCACACCCACAACCGAAATCGCATTGATAGAGGAGTTTGAAGAAAAAATTGAGAAAATAATTGAAACGGCCCTTGATGAAAATGTAACCGGTTTTGCCGGCGTTCCATCATGGTATCTGGTGCTTTTTAACAAAGTACTGGAAAAAACCGGAAAGTCGAACCTGCTGGATGTTTGGCCCAACCTGGAAGTGTTTGCACATGGCGGTGTAAACTTCGATCCTTATCGCGAGCAATACAAGAGAATAATCCCGTCAACACAAATGCATTATTTGGAAACGTATAACGCATCAGAAGGATTTTTTGGAATTCAGGATAATGAACATCGTGACGATATGCTGTTAATGCTCGATTACGGAATTTTTTACGAGTTTATTCCAATGTCGGAATTTGGGAAAGAAAATCCGAAAGTGATCGGGTTGGAAGAAGTTGAGCTACACGAAAATTATGCCCTGGTAATTTCAACAAATGCAGGATTGTGGCGATACATTATTGGCGACACCATAAAATTCACCTGTAAATATCCGTTCAAAATAAAAGTAACCGGACGTACCAAGCATTTTATCAATGCCTTTGGAGAGGAAATAATAATAGACAACGCAGAAAATGCCATGACAGTAGCTTGTCAACATACCGGAGCTATTGTTAACGAATACACTGCCGGACCTGTGTTTATGGATGAAAACAGCCGGGGAGCACACCAATGGATTATTGAGTTTGAAGTTCCGCCGAAAGACATGGATCATTTTACCAGCATACTCGACAACACATTAAAAACACTCAATTCGGATTACGAAGCCAAGCGCCATAAAAATCTTACGCTGGAGTTTCCGCATGTAGTTTCCGCACCGCAAGGAACTTTCTATAATTGGATGAAACAACGTGGAAAAATAGGTGGACAAAATAAAATACCACGTCTGGCCAACAACCGACAATATCTTGACGAACTTATGAACATGTTACCCGATAAAAGCTGATTTTTTTATACTTTAGTTTCTCAAATAATAATATACAATGCACATAGCGATAGCCGGAAATATTGGAGCAGGAAAAACAACGCTTTCTGAATTACTTGCCAAACATTATAAATGGACTCCTCATTACGAAGATGTAGACGAAAATCCTTACCTGAACGACTTTTACAACGATATGCAACGTTGGTCGTTCAATCTTCAGATTTACTTTTTGAATTCCAGATTCAAGCAAATAATCGACATCCGTAAATCGGGCAAAACTATTGTACAAGACCGCACCATTTATGAGGATGCAGAGATTTTTGCACCCAACTTACACAGTATGGGGTTAATGAGTACACGCGACTTTAATAACTATAAAACGCTTTTTGATTTAATGGTAAGCCTCATCCAACCACCGGATCTATTAATTTATCTCCGTTCGGGCATTCCCAACTTGGTAAACCAAATTCAGAAACGGGGAAGAGAATATGAGAATTCAATTCGTTTAGATTACTTAAAGCAGCTTAACGAACGTTACGATAGTTGGATTAGCGGCTATACAAAGGGAAAACTATTGGTGATCAATGTTGATGATCTCGATTTCACTTCAAATCCGGAAGACCTTAGTTTTGTAATCGACAAAATTGATGCACAAATTCACGGATTGTTTTAGAAAAAAACGGGACTTTGATAATAAAGAGAAAGGCCAGTTAACATTATCGCTAACTGGCCTTTCTTATGTTTCTTACCGAATTGTTTATTTCCCAATCGCGGCGATCTCTCCTTTCACCTTTTCCCATGCTGAATCCGGAAGATTTGGCCCCATTACTTCAACCACTTTCCCCGATAAAAGAGCAGCTATCTTTCCGCAAACTTCCAGGTTATGACCGTTGGTCAACCCATAAAAGAATCCGGCAGCGTAAGCATCACCGGCACCGGTTGTATCCAACGCTTTTGCTTCAATAGAACCAACACGCACAACCTCAGAACCGTTCTTTATCAACGAACCTTCTTTCCCGAGCTTCACCACAGTTAACTCACAGTCTTCGGCAATTTTGTGTAAAGCTTCCTCCGGTTCAAGTCCGGTAAAAGCTTTTGCTTCTTCTTCGTTCGCAAAAACAATATCAACGTGGTTTTTTATTAAATCTTTCAGAAAACCAAGATTAGCTTCCACCACATTAAAACTGGAAAGATCTATTGCCACTTTCAATCCGTTTTCTTTAGCCAATTCAACGCCAGCTTTTATAAGCTCGTGGTTAAATACAAGATACCCTTCTATGTACATGTATTCGTAACCCGAAAGAATTTCTGCAGTAAAATCGTGCGGTAGCATTTCTGCAGCAGCTCCTAAATAGGTTGCCATTGTACGTTCCGAGTCCTGACTTACCAAAGCCATTACTCGTCCCGTTTCGCTCGAATCACTATAGAAAAGATGAGTAGCAAGTCCGCGTTTCTCAAAATCATTTTTGAAACGTTCACCTAAATCGTCGTTACCAATCTTCCCCATGTAGCCGCCGCAACAACCGAGGTTAGCCATCGATCGCATGGTATTAGCAGCAGATCCTCCGGTTGTTACTTCACTCTTTTCAGAAAATGTACTTGTATATATTTGATTCGACCTCTCGGCATCAACCAATGTCATACTTCCCCGTGGCAAGCCAAAAGTTTCCAACAGGCTATCATCTTTTAAAACACTGATCACATCAACCAGCGCATTTCCAACACCCAATACGGAAGGAGTAATCTTTTCAGCCATTATCTTTTAGTTTTGAACCAGTTGAAATGATTGACGGGCAATTTCAAGTTCTTCGTTAGTAGGAACAACCAGAATTTTTGTGCTTCCGCCTTCAATATTTATTTCACGAGTCTCTTTGCTTCGTTTCGAATTCCGATCTTCATCGATCTCCAAACCAAAATACTCCATGTTTCTACAAACCAGGCTACGAACAATGGCATCGTTTTCACCTATTCCTGCGGTAAAAACAAGCGCATCCAAACCATTCAATGTAGCGGCATATTTACCAATATATTGCTGAATCCGGTAAGCATACATTTCGTAGGCCAAAACAGCTTCTTTCTCTCCTTTCATGTAACGTACTTCCACATCGCGCATATCAGTATCACCGGTAAGTCCTTTCATACCACTTTCCTTGTTCAATACTTTTGAAACTTCGGCAATCGAATAACCTTTCTGTTCAACCAAATAAAAGATTACCGAAGGATCAATATCGCCCGAACGGGTTCCCATAATCAAGCCATTTAACGGTCCCATTCCCATTGATGTATCTTTACAAATACCATCGGTAACAGCGGCCATCGAGGCTCCGTTTCCAAGGTGTATGGTTACTATTTTTGCTTTTGGATTTTGTAGGTATTCTGCAGCTCTTTCTGAAACAAATTTATGCGATGTGCCGTGAAATCCGTATTTGCGAATACCCATTTCGGTGTACATTTCGTTTGGAACCGCATAACGGAAAGCCAGCTCCGGCATCGTTTGATGAAAAGCGGTATCAAAAACACCGATTTGAGTTGCATTCGGAAATACTTTTTCGGCTACTTCAACCCCAATTAAATTCGCAGGATTGTGCAGCGGCGCCAACGGAAACAATTCTTTTACATTTTCCTTTACCTCATCGGTAATAACAACCGTTTTTGTAAAAGCTTCGCCGCCGTGAACCAGACGGTGACCAACAGCCTGAATTTCTGAAGGATCAGAAATAACCCCTACTTTTTCATCCACCAACAATTCGGCAACACGTTTCAATCCAACCGTGTGATCAGGAATTGGGAAAACTTCTTTCGTCTTCTGCTCTTCTCCGTTCGCAAATGTTTTATGCGTGATAATACCTTCTTCCAAACCAATTCGCTCAACAAGTCCACTCGACAGTGGTTCTTCTGTTGTCATGTCAATCAGTTGGTATTTGATTGACGAACTACCTGCATTTACTACTAATATATTCATTGGATCTTCTTTTATTTTCTTGTAATTCAAATCATCCACTTATCTCTTTCTTTCCTTCGTATTTTGAAGGGATTAAAAAAGTGAATCATTGAAATTAGCAATCTTCCTATTAAAAACCTTCCTGCGCCTGAATTGCAGTAATTACTACTGTATTGAAAATATCATCAACTGTACAACCGCGACTCAAATCGTTAACCGGCTTATTCAGCCCCTGCAACATCGGGCCAATAGCCAATGCACCAGTTTCACGCTGAACAGCTTTGTAAGTATTGTTTCCGGTATTAAGGTCGGGGAAAATCAATACAGAAGCTTGTCCCGCCACGTCAGAGTCAGGCATTTTACTTTTTCCAACACTCGGATCAACCGCAGCATCGTACTGAATCGGGCCTTCAATTTTCAGATCAGGGCGAAATTCTTTCGCTTTTTCGGTTGCCGCACGTACCTTGTCTACTTCGGCTCCTGAACCTGATGTTCCAGACGAATAAGAAAGCATTGCCACTTTGGGCTCGATACCAAAAGCCTTTGCAGATTCGGCAGATGAAATAGCAATTTCAGCCAATTGGTCTGATGTTGGACTAACATTAACCGCGCAATCGCCAAAAACAGAAACATGATCATCGAGACACATAAAGAAACACGACGATACGGTTGAAACTCCCGGACGCGTTTTTACAAACTGAAGCGCCGGAATAATTGTATGTGCAGTTGTATGCGCCGCCCCCGAAACCATTCCGTCCGCGTGTCCTTTGTAAACCATCATAGTACCAAAGTACGATACATCGGCCAAGGCATCCTGCGCCATGTCTTCTGGTATATTTTTATGCTTACGAAGCTCGTAATACGTTTTCCAGTAGTCTTCGTAGTGTTCTGAATCAACAGGATTGATAATATTGATTTTCTCACTTATTTGAACACCAACTTCTGCCGATTTTGCCAAAATTTCGTCACGTTTTCCGAGCAAAGTAACATCTACTACATTTTGTGCTACCAAACTGCTTGCTGCCAGCAAAATTCGCTTGTCGGTTCCTTCGGGCAGAACAATATGCTTTTTCTTCGCTTTGGCTTTGGCAACCAAACTGTATTGAAACATATGCGGTGTTACTACATCGGTATGATAGCTTCTGAAACGCTCGATCAGAAATTCTGTATCTACGTATTTTTCGAAAGTTGAAATGCTCAACTCGATTTTATGCGTATTCCCCGGATGTATTTTGGGCTTTACGTGTGCTACTTTATTTGCAGCGTCGAAAGTAACGTCTTCAACAACAATAATCGGAACCACGCTGGGCAGTCCTTCAATTAAGCTCATAATTGCTTTTCGGGGCGGCAAACCACCGGTAACCACAATTCCGGAAACACTCGGATAATTGGCCGAAACATTGGCTTGCAAAGCGCCAAGAATTATATCAGAACGGTCGCCCGGAGTGATGATAAGACTGTTTGTGCCCAAACGTTCGAGAAAATTACGCAGTTGCATTGCACCAACATCGATACGGTCTACCTGCTTGTAAAGCAAATCTTCACCCAGAAGCACTGTTCCGTTTAATTCTTCCTGAATTTCGCGCACAGTCGGGCTTCCAAGTTCCTTTATCTCCGGGACTATTTCGATGGTGGTTTCTGCCGGAATTACGCCAACAAGCTCTTCCCTCATTTCTTCCATCTTATCTTCGGGAACACGATTCATAAAAACCGAATGCACATTTACATCCAGTTCGGCACAGGTTTTAACGGCCAGATCTACGTTAGAGGCAGTATCTTTTATCGTCTGGTCTTTTGCCGAGCTTACCAAAATTGTTGGTAAAGCCAGGTTTTTGGCAATTTCAATGTCCAGTTCAAACTCGATGGCAACCCCCTTATCGGCAAAGTCGGCCCCCTCAACAACAATAAAATCGTAGCGTTCTTCAAGTGCCTTATATTGTTCGATAATCTTCTCGATCAAACGGGCTTCTTGTCCAAGGTTCATATACTTTACCACCTGCGACATTGTGAAACCATACGTTTCCTTGTATTCCACATCCAAGTTGAAATGCTTCAACATGGTTTCGATGTGATTATCGCGTTGTCCCTGTGGCTGATCGTTGATAATAGGCCTAAAATATCCTACGCGGCTCACTTTTGAGAGCAATAATTTAAAAATACCCAGCGTTACCAACGATCTTCCTGTGTTACGCTCGGTATTGGTAATGTAAATTCCTGTTTTCATTTCGATATAAAAACTACTTAGTTGATTTTTGATTTCACGGTCGGTTGGTTGAACGGCGGGGCAAAAATAACAAAGATGATCGGTTGAGCGCCTCAGAAAGCTTTAAATAATTCTAAACTCAATAAAATATTAATACTTTTCCGGGAATCATGATATTTATCATTTAGCAAAGTGAGCTATATCACAATACCAAGACCAATTCAACTAGAAACAGGGGAAACTAAGAAAGTAAGAGTGACTTTTTTCAGTCGCAGGAATTCAGGAAATTAACCAATTCGCGTACATCCTGCCGCGAAGAAAATGGGTAGCCTCCGTTTACCTGGAGAGAATAAATATTGTGATAAAGAAGACTTTCTTTGTGTGGAGTTGTATTCTCGATTAAAGCGACGGCTTCTTCATACAACTTCTTTCTGTTTTTCATAATCGCGTTTTTTCTTCTACAATGTTTTTTCCTTAGATCAAATCAATTTCCTACCCAATCTTTAAACTCGGCAGCCTTTAATCGGCTAATGGTTATTGGCTGGTCGAAAGGATGAACAAGACGCAAAATCAATTTCCCGCCAAAATGATTTTCAAACTTCCGAATTGCATTAATATGCACAATAGTACTACGATTAGTTCTAAAAAACAAATCAGGATCGAGTTGCTCTTCTAACTTTTCGAGAGTCAGATCAATAGCGTATTCTTTACCCTTAAAAGAGACTGCGGTGGTCACCCGGTTTTCGGTATAAAACCAGGCTACATCATCAACATCGAGTTTAAAATATGACGTTGCCCCCGACACCAGAAAACGCTTTCTGTATTTCTTTTCGCCATGGGTAATAGCATCTAAAAGCTCTTTATAATTGGGCTTATTATCTGCAACACTTTCCTGAATCTTTAAAAGACTCTCAAATTTTTCAATGGCTTGTTTCAGGCTATCTGTCTTAATTGGTTTTAGCAGATAATCGATGCTATTTACCTGAAAAGCCCGAAGTGCATATTCATCGTAAGCAGTAGTAAAAATAACCATGCTGCGAACCTGTACCTCATCAAAAATTGAAAAGCTAATTCCGTCAGTAAGCTGAATATCCATGAAAATTAAATCGGGAGCGGGATTGATTTTTAGCCAATCAACAGTACTCTTTACACTTTCCAGCCATTCCACAACTTCCCAGTTTGGCCTAAGCTTCTCCACCATACCTTTTAAAAGGCGGTAATTGTGCTGTTCATCTTCTACAATTATAATTCTCATGATTCCTGCATTTAATTATAACAGCGGCACTTTCACTTCAAAACGCTCATCATCGTACTGAACAACCAGTTCCTTTTCGGTAAGCAGTTCGTACCTGCGCACAAGGTTTCCCAAACCAGTTTTTGTAGAATACGATGCGGTTCTCAAGTTCAGGTTATTTGAAACCACCAAACAATCGTTATCAACAAAAACATTGATCTGCAGCGGAGCATCCTTGCTGGTTACATTGTGCTTAATCGCATTTTCTACAAGCAGCTGTCCCGTTAAAGGAGCAATCTCTTTGTCGATGTACTCGTCTGGCACGTTTGTTTCAACCTTGAGCCCATCGCCCAAACGTTCTTTATGTAGCGCACAGTAAGCCTTCATAAACTCAAGCTCGTCCTCCAGTTTTACTAAACGTTTGTTTCGGCTCTGAAGTACGTAGCGATAAACATCGGTAAAGTTCTCTGTAAAATCTACAGCAACTTCAGGATCATAAATGATCAGCGATTTTAGTACACTTAAGTTATTAAACAGAAAGTGCGGATTTAACTGATCTTGCAAGGAATTGTAATCCATTTCGAGCTTTTCGCGTTTCATTTCGGCAATTACTTCCTGCGAATTCACCCACTTAAGGGAAAACCTCGCCAAATTAAGCGAATTGGCAATCATCTGCACAAAAATCAAACCTGTTGCCATCCCGAGAATTACACTTGGACGAGAATCAGGAAGACTCAAACTAGGTTCAATAAAATACATGATAATCCGGTGAGCAGCTACAAGAAAAATAATGCCAACCGCAATTTGCAAAAACAGTCGTAGCTTTATTTTTCTCGGAACTGGAAGAAAGCGTTCGAGAATATTATCCAAAACTATTTGCAATTCGGCAGCCCCATTAAATGCCAGTACCACTACAATATAGATTATTGGAGGAATTTTTTCGTTTAGCTGAGGTGGTGCTTCCATTATATTTGATATAAAATGAAGTATTAAAACTGCAATTACACTGATGATTATAAACCGGCCAATAATGCTCATTGGCTCGTAACTTGGCAAACGCATTGCCAAATCCGGTTTCTTCTTCGTAGTAAATTGTAAACACTTCATCCCTGCTTTACATCAATTTATTTTACATCTTCTGGCATGTGCAGGTTGCCGGTAACGTTTTGCCAACGGGTTTTTAGCACCTCATAATCGGCAACAGCCTGTGTTAATTTTGCTTTAGATTCCTGCCACTTGGCCTGCGAATTTAGCATATCTGTGGTTGTGTTTAAACCAACATCGAAACTGGCACGGGTTTCCTCCAGACTTTCTTCGGCTTCCGCAACACTCTTCTTTGCAATTCTTATCGACTCGTAGGCCTCCTCCAACTGAATCTTAACCTGCATTACTTCAAGGTTAATCAAATCATTTGTATGTTGCAAATCTGTTTCAGCTTGTTGCACTTTAAGTTGTGCAGCCCGCAGTTTTTTCTTTCCTTGTCCCCACTGGAAAATTGGTATCGAAACCTGTGCCGCCAGCATGGGCTGAAAATCTATATCTTCATACAAATCGCGAACCCAATAACTCGTGTACTGAGCACTTACTCCAACCGTTGGCAAATAATCAGCACGTGTAACCTTTGCATTCAATTCGCTAAGTTCTTTTTGCTTTTCCAGTATTTTCAACTCATTTCGTTTGCTGCCTGCTTCAACAAGGCCGTTTTCAACGTCAATCAATTGCACATCAGAACCGGCCTCGTAACTTATTTGAATTTCAGTATCAAGTGGTTGTCCCAGAATCTGGTTCAAATACATCTTGGCGATTTTCAAACCATTCTTCGCCTTTAGTAAATTCAATTCAGCTTCATTTTTCTGAACGGTTACACGAAGTTTCTCACTGGCCGGCTGTAAACCAACTTCATACATCGAAGTCATCTGGTCTTCCAGTTCTGTCAGCATTTTCATGTAATCTTCAGCGATTTTAATGTTCTCGTTAACAGTAGCAACCTGCCAAAAAGCTTTGTCGGTTTCTTCAATAATTTCAGAATATTTCATATCCAGCGACAAGCCGGCAATTTCAACTCCGGCATCAGCCTGCTGGTTCGAGTACCTGATTTTTCCGCCTGCATAAATCGGTTGGGTAACTTCGAAGCTACTGTTTATCAAGGTAAGGCTACTTATATCTAATGATATTCCGGGTTGCCAAACATTGCTTGTTCCTGAGAAATTTCCGTTCATGGCATCGTCTTCGCTTTCTGCGGTTTGCAAAAAATGTCCGGGCATACCTATCGGATCCATATTGGGGCGATGCATTACCGAAGAAGAAAAACCAACAGACGGTAGATACGCTGTACGGGCAACTTCCTGGTTCACCTGTGCTTCTTTATTCTGAAGCTTAGCCGTTTTTAATTCTTTGTTAAAATCAACTGCTTGCTGCCGACACTGTTCCAAAGTCAACACAGTCTGTCCGGAGGCAGTGCCAAGCAGCGCAGCTGAAATGAACACTAAACATATACTCACTATTGTTTTGATCGATTTTCTCATCTTTGTTTTCTTAAAATTGTATTCTCACTTTTTTTCGAAGTGTTACAATTATCACTGAACATTATTTATTCGCTCTTTTCAATTTACTACCATCCACACGATACAAAACCGTGTACAACACCGGTACAACCACCAGGGTAATTACAGAACCAACTGCCAGACCGAACATGATAACCACTGCTGTTGAGTTAAACATTGAGTCGGTAAGAAGTGGTGCCATACCTAAGATAGTAGTAAGAGAAGCCATCATTACCGGACGTAAACGAGACAGTGCAGCTTCAATAGTAGCATCGAGGCGATCTTTCCCTGCGCGAATGTTTTGATTGATCTCATCGAGCAATACCACCGCATTTTTAATCATCATACCAATAAGGCCAAGCGCACCAATAATTCCTGCAAAAGTCAGGAAGGTTCCGGTTGTAACCAGGCCAAGTACGATACCAACAAATGCAAACGGAACAATCAGGAAGATAATAATCGGCTGTTTCAGATTATTAAATAACCCGATAATTATGATCGCCATTAAACCAATTGCCAGTGGCAAGAACATAAACAGCGCAGTATTTGCTTCGCCAGAGCGGGCAGTGGCTCCCTCCCACTTCATTTCGTAACCATCGGGCAATTCAATCGCTTCTATTTTATCCTGAAATTTAGATTGAACTTCAGTAGCTGTATGACCTTTTGCTGCGTCGCACTGTGCTTTTATCGAACGCTGGTTATCCAAACGGTTGATCAGTTCGTAATCCCACGTAACTTTTAAAGTGTCTGCAATCTGCGACAGCGGCACACTATGCGTACTGCGCTGTCCCCACACCGGCACACTCATCAATTGTTCTACATTATCTCCCAGTTTGGTGTCGGTACGCAATACAATTGGCAACATCTCGTCGCCCTGGTAAACCGCACCAATTGGCATTCCGTTGGTGGCAATCCGTATCGAATTCCCCATATCAGAACGAGTTAAACCAAGTGGCTGCGCTCTTTCTACCGAATATTCAGGAACAACTTTCTTGGTCTGATTTTTCCAGTTGTCGGTAATATTTACAGCAGTAGGTTCTTCAAGAAATATCTTTTTTGCCTGGTTTGCCAAATCTTTCAGTACTGCCGGATCGGGACCTGTAAACTGAGCTTCGATATCAGCATCGGCAAACGCAGCTCCGTATTCTTCAACCCTGAAAAAGGCATCCGGGAAATTCTCATTCAAATATTGTTCAATGTCGGGAATTATCTCAGGTACCCGCTCTGTATTGTCGGTTTGAACAATTAAATCGCCATAATTCGAACCGCCGGTTTGCATGTAGCGCATCAGCAGGTAACGAGCAGGTGGACGTCCAACCGCACCTGTAACTGAATGAACTCCGTCCATGGCAAGAATATCTTTTCCAATTTGTTCGATATCGCTTTCTACGGCTTCACTATCTGCTCCCTGTGGAAGGAAATATTCGATGTAAAACTGGTCGTAATCCATTTTCGGCATGAAGTCGACCGTTACAAAACGGAACGACCAAAATGCAAAGATCAAAATCACAAACGCTCCGATAGCAAAAGGATATTTGTTGCGTATTCCCCATTTTAGAAATCCGCCAAAAACCTTATAAAATTTAGAATCGTAATGCTCGGCATGTTCGCCTTTTGGACGTGTTTTGCGGTAAAAATATTTTGCATTGAACGGTGTTTGAATCATTGCAAATACCCAACTCAACGAAAGCGAAATAATCAATACCGTAAATAAGGAAGAAAGAAACTCTCCGGCCTCGTTTGGTGACATTCTTAAAGGTAAAAATGCCAAAATAGCCACCGCTGTAGCTCCAAGCAATGGTAAAGCTGTTCGCTTGGCAGTGTTTACAAAGGCCTTGCTCCGGTCCATTCCCGATTTCAAATCAACCAAAATACCATCGGCAACAACAATCGCATTGTCTACCAGCATTCCCATTGCAAGAATAATGGCAGCCAGTGATACACGATGCAGTGGCAAACCAATTCCCAGCATCACAATCAGGGTTCCCATAATTGTAAATACCAGTCCGCTCGAAATCAACAAACCCGAGCGTAGCCCCATCGCAAACATGAGTACTACGATTACAATACCAACCGACATGGCCAGGTTCATCATAAAATCTTTAACTGCCGCATCAACACGATCGGGCTGATAATAAATCTGGTTAATTTCGACACCTACAGGAAGCTCTTTCTGCAGTTCGGCCAGTTTCTCATCCAGCCTTTCGCCCAGTTTTACCACGTTAATTCCGCTTTCGTTGGATAAACCAAGTGTTAAGCCGGGCTTATCGTTATAATACAAAGCTTCGTTTTGCGGCTCCAGATACGAGCGTTTTATTGTTGCGATATCTCCCAAACGGAAGTTACCACCTCCAGGCACCTGAATTAACAGGTCTTCAATTTCTTTTATTGTTGTAATTTTCTGTCCAACACCAACCCGAACCGACTCTTTTCCAACTTCAATAGATCCCGGGTTAATAATGGCTGTTTCATTCTGAATAGCCGAGGCGATATACATCGGATTCACACTTAAACCCGCCAATTTTTCGGGCGAGAAAACAACATCGATGGTTTGTGTATGTTCGCCAAAAACCTGCGAACGCCGAACGCCGTTAACTCCCAGCAATTCCCGTTCAATGTATTCGGTATATTTTTTCAACTCATCATGCGAATAACCATCGGCGGTTACCGCATAAAGAATTCCGTAAACATCAGCAAAATCGTCGTTAACAATGGGTTCCATTGCGCCCGATGGTAGTGAACCTTTTGCATCGTTCACTTTACGTCGCAGGTGATCCCACAATTGCGGAAGCTGCGGAGTTTTTACACGGGCTTTTATATTTACGGTAATAAACGAAAGTCCCGGACGCGAAACAGAAGTAATTTCATCTACATTTTCCAGTTTTTGAATGGCTTTTTCAAGTACATCAGTTACTTCCAGTTCAACTTCGTGCGCTGTAGCACCCGGATAAACAGTAACTACGGTAGCGGCTTTAATCGGGATTTCAGCATCCTCGAGCTTCCCGATGTTGTTGTAAGCAATTATTCCGCCAAACAACACTGCAAACAGTATTGTGGAGATCATTGCTTTTTGATTCAAAAGCTTCTCCAACATTACAGCAGCCCTCCAATATTTGTTACTGCCGGAGTTTTAAGCGGCTTCACTTTCTGGCCTTCAACCAAATAATGTACGCCTGCCGTAACCACTTCTTCTCCCCTGGATAAACCGGATACAACGGTTACGCGGCCTCCCTGAACATCCAAAGCAATTTTTACTTTGCGCTTTTCTACTTTACTTGTTGAAGGATTGTACACCCAAACGTAGGTAGTGGTTTTTTCGTGAAAAATAGCTGTTCCGGCAACTGATAAACGGGTATCGCCACTTTCAGAATAAATCGAAATCTCAGCGGTCATTCCCGGAGCAACTTTCATTTCGTTTTTGTTCTCGAAAGAAAATTTCACTTCATACAAACCATCCTGCTTTGCTTTTTCGCCAACACTTAAGAGCCTTACCGGCAATTGTTTTATTCCGGCATTGGCTACATTTACAAATGCTTTCTTGTCGCTTCTTACTTTGTTAAGCTGACTTTCGGATACCGACACAACCACTTCGAGGTGCGAATTATCGATAATCGAAACAATTGGCGTTCCGGCACCAACAGTTTGGTAGTTCTCCACAAATTTCTCGTAGATATAACCCGAAAAAGGAGCTTTTAACTCCGTGTCGCGCAACTGGTTTTGGGCATTTTCATAAGCCGTTTTGGCCATCAGGTAACCCGACTTAATTTTCTCGAAAGTGTTCTCCGGAATTTTGTTTTGCTCAACCAGTTGCTTGTAACGGTTGTACTCGCCTTCTGTTTGCTCAAACTGCGCTTTGGTGGTTGCCACCTGAAGTTCGTAATCGCGTTTGTCGATTTCGGCAATAACCTGCCCGGCACGAACATAATCGCCTTGTTCTACTTCCAGCTTTTTTAACGGACCTCCAACACGGAAAGAGAGCGAGGTTAGGCTTTTTTCCTTGATCTTTCCGTTTAAGGTCATGGAGTTCTGAACTACTCCATCTGTAATTGTTTCTACTTTAACATTTTTAATTGTTTTGGCCTGAGGCCCTTCTTCTGTTGGACGATTACACCCCGATAATGCAATTGCAGCAACTACGAGTACGAGAAAAATGTTCTTCATCTTATAAATTGTTTGCTTTTTGTTTCTGTTTTTAGCCAATTAAAATCGAGCCCAAAAGTAAAGCACGGGGTTATACCTTATTAATAAAAGTGTGTGAAGTGACAGAATTAATACCTGAAGTGACTTTTAATGGCAGGCAATATTCAAACAACGCGGAAAGAGCGTTTTAAAAAAGATAAATATATTCTTGGCTTACAGACTGAAAGCTGGTTTATAAAAAAGAACACTGATAACACTGATTTTGCAGATAATCACAGACAAAATCGGCGAAAATCAGTAGAATCTGAGTTATCAGCGTTCTATTGGTTTTGAATAGTAGTTTCTATTCTTATTTCTTTTGCTTTTTAAACAGACTTATGTAAAAGTATTAAAGATGAAAGCGATTCCTTGCTATTCTCTGCATGACAGTTTCATTGTAGACACCTGTAGTAAAAAAATAATTACAATTCTAAGCTCTCTACTCGTCACTCTCAGCTCTCAGCTAAAAAAATATCAATAAGCAAAACTACTGCCGCCTAAAAACTCGCGAAGCAGCGAAGTCGGCGGAATCTCGTCGTCGTTAATTTGTTTAAAATACGAAAGAAACTCAAGCAGTCGAACTGCCTCAGAATATTCGCATTGGTTTTGAAGCACCGATTTCAACAGTGGCTCGGCATATTTTTTCAACACAGCCAATTCGTACAAAGTAGCCGAGTTAAACATTACATCGGCATTTTCCTGGTACGGAAAAATATTTTTCTCTTCGCCTTTTCGTACCGAAGGCCATCGTTTTATAGTGTCTTCGGCGTGGTAACCACGGTATTTGGCATCGCGAATGGTACGACGCAACAAGCGGTTATCGGCGGTAGAAATATGAGTATGTTCGTCTACTGATATTTGCGTAAGTGCCGATATGAATATTTTAAAGGTATTTCGTTCTTCAATCTGGGTAAGCAAGTCCGGATTCATGCCATGAATCCCTTCTACAATCAGAATATCGCCGGGCAGTAATTGCAAAGTATTTCCGTTGTTTACGCGTTTTCCCTGGTGAAAATCAAACCGTGGCAAACGCACTTCCTTGCCTGCAAACAAATCAATCATTTGCTGATTGAAATACGCAATATCAATAGCTTCCAATGCTTCGAAATCGTATTCGCCGTGCTCGTCTTTCGGGGTATATTCGCGGTTAACAAAATAGTCGTCGAGCGAAACCAGGTAAGGGCGCAAACCGTTAACAGCCAACTGAACGCCCAAACGTTTGCTAAAAGTAGTTTTCCCCGATGCCGACGGGCCGGCCACCAACACCACTTTTACATCTCCGTTGCGCGAAGAAATCATATTGGCAATTTCGGCAATCTTTTTCTCGTGCAACGCCTCTGATATCTTAATCACATCGCCACCTTTGCCGTTTAGCGTCAGTTCGTTCAAACTACCAACCGTTGACACATTAATAATTCCGGCCCAGTCTTTTTGCTCCTGGAAAATTTCGAAAAGCTTATCGTGGTAACTTACCTTGCGCAAGGAGTTAAAATGCTTCCGGCGTGGTACCTGCAGCAGCACACCATCGTAGTACGGAATTAAGCCGTAATTGCTGAGGTAGGCTGTTGAAGGCAACAGGTTGCCATAAAAATAATTGGCCAGTCCTTCCAAAAAGTAGAGGTGTGTGTACAGGTCCCCTTGCTGTTCAATCAGCTTTGCCTTTTCTTCCAGGCTTTGCGCCATCAGTAAATTAACAGCTTCAGTAGTAACAATGCCTTTTTTAACAAAGGGAAGATCGGCAGCAATCAGCCGATCCATTTCCTTTTTTACCGCCGCAATATCGGCATCGGTAATGGTGCGCTCCAAACCACGCAATTCGCAAAAGTAACCGTTTGAAATGCCATTTTGCACTCTGAAATCAACATGCGGAAAAACTTCTTTTACAGCCGCATACAACACAAAAATAAGGCTACGTACATACAGCCGCATTCCGTCGGGATTGGAAACATCGATGAACTCAATGTGTTTTGGCTTTACCACACAAAACGACAACTCTTTTACCTCGTTATTGACAATGGCGCCGCAAACGCGGTTTTCGAGACTAATTTTAAGGTCTTCACTAATTTCGAGCAGCGATGTGCCCAGCGGATAAGAATGATGCGTACCGGTATTTTTGCAAAAGATTTCTACTTCTTTCATCACTGTCTGTTTTCGGCACTAAATGTAAACAAAACTTGGCAGTTGGCAAGGTGCAATAGAGAACAGAACACAAAACAAGTAAATAGAATTTCACTAATAACAATCAACAAATAGCGATCTTTTGTATCTTTTAAAAACTGTTGTAGAAGTGTGTCCTCCAAAACCAAAAGTGTTGTTTAGCGCAACATCAATCTGTTTTTCTACTGCCCAATTTGGTGTAAGCTGTAACTGCGGATTAATTCCCGAATCGGTTTCAAAAAGATTTATTGTTGGAGGAACTGCATTTTGTTCTATCGCCTTAATGCAGGCAATAGACTCGATTGCACCTGCAGCTCCGAGCAAATGTCCTGTCATCGATTTTGTTGCACTTATTTGTAGATTCTCCAACGAATTTTTGAATACTTTTTCAATAGCCTGACATTCGGCAATATCGCCAACAGGTGTTGAGGTAGCATGAGCATTTACATATGAAACATCGGTAGCAGAAATTTTTGCGTCCAGCAAAGCATCAGTAATAGCAATTGTTGCACCCAAGCCTTCGGGATGTGTTGCAGCAACATGGTAAGCATCGGAAGCGACTCCGTAACCAGCCAACTCACAATATATTTTTGCACCACGTTTTTGGGCGTGTTCAAGTTCTTCAATCATCAAAACGCCTGCACCTTCTCCGGCAACAAAACCGTCCCGGGTTTTATCAAAGGGGCGCGATGCTTTTTCCGGCTCTTCATTTAAAGTTGACAAAGCTTTCATTGTATTAAAACCACCAATAGCCGCCTTTGTTATTGTAGCTTCAGAACCACCGGCAAAGATAAAATCCGCTCGTCCAAGGCGAATAAGATCAAGTGCATTTGCAATAGCATGGTTCGACGAAGCACATGCAGAAGTAACAGCATAGCTTACCCCATGAAGCCCATAGCGAATAGAAATCTGTCCGGCTGCAATGTTTGAAATCATTTTGGTAATAAAAAAAGGACTAAATCTCGAAAAATCATTGCTTTCATTTGCCTTCTCAATTTCTTCTTCAAAAGTCTGCATCCCGCCAATTCCTGTTGCCAGAATAACTCCGGCTTTGTTTAAATTACATTGTGCGAGATTCAACCCAGAATCTCTCAAACACTCTTCAGTAGCGGCTAAAGCATATAAAGTATACAAATCCATTTTGCGGGCTTCTGGCTTTGATACGTATTGTAGCGGATCAAAATCTTTTACTTCGCAGGCAAACCGCGTTTTGTGCTTGCTCGCGTCGAATTTGGTAATGGCAGCTGCCCCACTTTTCCCATCCAGCAAACTCTGCCAAAATTTGTCAACGGTATTTCCCAGCGGAGTTATCGCTCCCATTCCTGTTATAACTGCTCTTTTCATTGCTTTTCAATTTAATGTACCATTTAAATATACTTACTAATAAGTAAGTATGTTGGGCAAATTTTTTAGGTTTTCAGCCCGTCTTCAATAGACAGGCATATATTTTTAAAATCGATAGTCTCCACCACTCTCGACAATTGCAAACCGGCAACCAAACTCGAGAAAATTAGTACTGCTTTGTTTTCAGGTGAATCGCTAAAGGCAAACAAACCTTTTTGCTTTCCGGCGGTCAACGTTTCTGCCAGCCATCGTAAAATCAAGTCGACCATTTTATTCAGCTCTGTTTTTGTAGTCTCGTTTAGCGTTTCATAATCAGGGCTTAAGGAGCCCACCAAACAGACTTTTTGCTCGCGATGACTCTTGATGTATATTTTAATAAACGTATCCAACTGCTGAGTTTCATCAAATTCGCGACTGTGCATATTGTCAACCATCTCCTCAAAACGCTGGATATTGGTTTTAATAATACTTGTGCCGAGATTTGCCTTTGTTGGGAAATAATAGTGAATAGCAGCATTTTTTATGCCCAATTCAGTAGAAATATCCTGGTAACTAAAAGCGTTGTAGCCCTTGGTTCGTATCAAGCTTTCTCCCAATTCTATTATTCTCTCACGTGTTACAGACATGATTGCTATTATTAAAACTCCGGCACAAATATACTTACTAATAAGTAAGTGGGCAAATTTTATTAGTATTTAGATTGTACGGGAAAAAAGGGTAATAAACATCGATATAAAAGTAAGTGCAAAATTAAGCTCTACATTTTTTTAACCAGTTATGTAAATATGCAAAAGAAATTATGTTTATTTTTAGGAAGTTAAAACCCAAAATTACCAAATACATTGCTCTTAACAAACACAAAACAAATAGTAAGAAAAAGTTGGGGTATACGCACGTTAGGCTTAATCCTCCTACTGGTCGTAAAACAGTTGAGTTTTTCTGCTAACGCGCTTTTAGTAGCGAAAATTGAATGAGAAAATGCAAAATATTTAAACATCAATAAATCAGACAATTAACTTTACCGTTAGTCGGAATGGTAAAAAAAGACAGTAATGTATAGAAAAACAAAAAATATTATCATACGAGAAACCTTCTGTAAAGAAAATCGGTTTTTCTATACGCAATTGCGTAACTTTGTAAAGAAAATCTAAAAATCTTTACACAATGAATCAAGAAAGTAATTGGAAATTAAGCGAGCTACCACTCAAGATTGATGTTGAAACAAAAACTGTTTTAAAGAGTTTGCCAACAGCACATTCTGCGCTAGCTGAACTAAAAGGAATTGCTTCGACCATTCCCAATCAAATTGTTTTAATCAATACTCTTGGATTACAAGAAGCAAAAGACAGTTCTGCTATAGAAAATATTATCACAACTCATGATGATTTGTATAAATCTGAACTAAGCCTTGATTCATTTAAATCACTTGAAGCAAAAGAGGTTCAAAATTATATTTCAGCTTTAAAGAAAGGATTTGAGTTAGTAAAAGAGAAAAAGCTAATTACCAATAATATCATCATTGAGATTCAAAAAGAACTTGAAAAAAATAATGCTGGTTTTCGAAAATTACCAGGAACTTCATTAAAAAATTCTGCAACAGGTGAAACGATTTATACACCACCACAAGACACTATTGAGATAAATAAATTGATGTCAAATCTTGAAAGATTTATTAATGACCCGTCAATATGTGATTATGACCCACTTGTAAAAATGGCAATTATTCATTTCCAGTTTGAGAGTATCCACCCATTTTATAATGGAAATGGGAGAACTGGAAGGATAATAAATATCTTATACCTAATACTTGAAGGACTGCAAAACCTTCCTATATTATATCTTAGTAATTACATTATCCAAAATAAATCAGATTATTACCGATTACTGCAACAAATACGAGATAACGAAAATTGGGAAGAATGGCTGCTGTTCATTATTCATGGAGTTGAAAAAACATCAAAAGAGACAATTGATTTAATTATTCAAATTAGGGATTTGATGTTAGAGTTTAAGTACAAATTAAGAGACAGTTACAAATTTTACAGTCAGGATTTATTAAACAATCTGTTTAAACATCCCTACACAAAAATAGAATTCATTGTCAACGATTTGAATGTATCTAGAATAACTGCTGCAAATTACCTAAATAAACTTGCTGACGACGGTTTATTGAAAAAAGAAAAAATTGGAACAGGAAACTATTATGTAAATGAAAGATTATTTAATTTATTAACAAAAAGATAAAACCACATAGCGGTAACAATTAAACGATACGTAAGTTCACTGTTCTAACACAAAATTTAAGCTATGAATCTAGAGTTGATTGAACCATATGCAGAATATTTAATTTTTGTAGTAATTGTATTATCAGGACTGTACTTACGGACATATTTGAAAGAGAGAGCAAAAATGAATCAGATATTAAGTTTTATCCGAATCCTGTTGTGGATGAAATAGTATTTAATAGAAACATTTCAGGAGAAATATCAATAGTCAACATCGTTGGCAAGGAGGTTTAAAACTAGAATGCAATAGTAATAGGCTTGATCTTTCAGATCTTAAAACTGGAACCTACATTTTAAAAATAAAGCACTATCTCATAAAGTATGTAAATGAAAATTTGCTCTATCATTCGTTTTATGTTTACGTTTCAGCAAGGCAGCCAGCTATCGTTGCAAGTCTTCTTCCCTTAACCGTTTCAACACTTGTTTAGCATCTTCAGTATCGGGATAAATTTTCAATATCTCTTTACCAAAATGCTGCGCTTTCTGTCGTAAGTTGTTATTTAAATAGAATTGCAACAACTCTAAACGACTGTTTAAATCATTTACAGCCTCAACCTCTTTTTGCAGGTAAATTTCAGCCTTTTCCTTGTCCTTCATAAAATCGTACAACATGGCAATATTATGATTCACACGGGGATAGTTGGAGTCAAGCTTACTCGATTTTAATAACGTTGAAAGAGACTCATCATATCTACCCATTTCGCTCAATAATAAACCTAGCGAGTACAAAGCATGAGCGTCATCCGGTTCCCGTTCCAGGTAATTTCTGAAACACTTTTCCGCTTTCTCATTCTGCCCGGTTTGATTGTATAGGTAGGCCAGGTTGAGATTCACAAAATACAACTCACGGTCTTGCTTTATCGCCAGTTTAAAATACTTTTCAGCATTAGCGTATTCTTTCTGGTAATAATAGAAATTCGCCAGATTAATCTTTCCGGTTGGAAAATCGGCATTATAGAAAAGTACTTGTTTGTATTCTGCCAATGCATAACGATAAGAAGCTTTATATTTTTCGGGAATCTTCTCTTCCCCAACCTGCACCAGGTTTTGTATTGCTTCAATCCGAACAGCTTTGGTATCGTCGGTTAATGCCTTTAGTAACCGATTAATATTTTCCTGAGTTGGTTCTTGCAAAGTATGCAGTGCCGCAATTCGGAACGACGGTTGTAAACTGCTGAGGTAGTTGTCCTGCATTCCTCCCATTGAATCCGGGAAATAAGTTCCTAAATCCTGAATTGCCAAGCTTCTGATATTAGGCGGGTAAAGTTCGTTCCCCGCAATCTCTTTGAGTTCGTCGGCAGCTTTCGGATCTCCCTTTTTTGCCCCGGCAAAAGCCTGCGAGTAATGAAAACGGCGTTCTTTCCCAAACCACTCTGTAATATGCTTATCGGACCATTCATTCGACTCATTCACATGGCACTGGTTACAGGCATTGGGTGTTCCGTTTTTAATTGAAAGATCAGGCCGCGGAACCCGAAAACTGTGATCGCGCCGGTAATCAACGCCCATATAATATTTCCCATGCATATGGCAGTTGATACATTTTGTACCCGAACCGACATCGAAAACAACCCCCGACTCTGACACGACTGCTTTGCCGGGCATTCCGGCCGTTTTGTGATGGTGATGGCTATAAGTGTCGTAAATATCTTTCTGGTGACATTGAAAACATAGCTTGTTGCCGTCGAATAAACGTTCCCCACTATGTACGTTATGACAATCGTTACACTTCACTCCGCGTTGGTACATCTTGCTTTGTAAGAAGGACGCATATACATAATCTTCATCATTTATTTGCCCATCGACATACCAGGCAGGCTCGTCCGGCAAATTCGGGTTCATATGGTCGTAAATATTTTGCGTTGAATACTCGATATCACCCAACGAACTTTTACGCGAATGACAACGGGCACATAAATCAACGTATTGATGATTATCGATACCGCTGGTTTTAACCTGAAGTCCAAAATTTTGATAATCGGCACGAGAATACTTCGGTAGTTCTGCCCACTTCACATGTTCTGAGCCGGGGCCGTGACAGGCCTCGCAACTAACATCAATTTCCGACCAGCTCGTATTATACGAATCTTTTTCAGGATTGTATCCTTTTACCAGGTTGGTAGAATGGCATTCAGCACACATCCCATTCCAGTTCTGGGCTTGGTTGGTCCAATGCAGCCAATCGTTGTGATCAATAATTTCGTTTTTATAAGCTGAGTCTGCCATGTGATACCAATTCTTGTCCAGGGTGTTCCAGGTTACCGGCAAGGTTTGCATTCGGCCCTTATCAAATTCAACCAAGTATTGTTGTAAAGGCGTGTACCCAAAAACATATTTCACCTCAAAATCATGCATCTCTCCATCTTCGCTATCGCTGTAAACAAAGAATTTTCCATCTTTTCGGTACATTTTATAGGTATGCCCCTGGGCGTCCAGTGTTCGGTCTGAGAAATCACCCAGCACTGTTGAATCATTGGCGTAATCCATCGCATGATCGTGGTGCGAACCTTTCCAGTCGTTATATTCATTTAAATGACATTCTCTACAACTTTCCGAGCCAACAAACTTTGGTTGCGCATAAGCCAAATATTCCTGCTCTTTAAAAAAGCTCAGTTTAATTAATAGTAGAGTAGGAAACAGCAAAATCAATGCGATTACGAGTATTCGGATTGCTTTCTGATACGCCTTAATATTCATAATTAAACATATATTATTTGTGACTGATCGAATTTCTCGCGTCGAATCGGCCTTTCGATGTCCACCAGTACTTTGTTGTTATTAAAAGAAACCGGATAATAATCCAGCGCCCTGGTTGCCGGAGACATAATAACTTTGCCATTTTTATCAAATGCCGAAGCATGACAAGGACATTCGAAGCGATCGTGGTTCGCATTAAACTGAATGATACATCCCAGGTGTGTACATTTGGACGAAACGGCAATAAAACCACCGTCTTCTGTCCGGTACAGAAAAAAGCTGGCAGATCCAAACGGGTAAACCCTCCCTTTTTCGAAGAAAGAAATCTCGCCAGCTTCGTAATAATTAACCTTGGATGAAGCTGTGCGTCTCAATCTCAGAAGCCGAAAAAAGACGTACCCAAATTCAAGAGATACCAAAAAATAGAGTGTCCGTTTAAAAAATTTCCGTCTATTTATTTTTCCCATATTCCTCAAGTTTTCGGCTTTATTCAGAAAATCAATTGCATTCCTTCTCCTCGCAAAAGACTTCCAACAAACATCATTACGAGATAAGCGACTAATATTATTGTAACTGAGGCAAGAACCAATTCCATCCGGTTTGCCTTTAATTTCTTTTTCATGTAAAACACAAATCCCACAGTTGGGACAAAATATAATAAAACAGGTAAAATTCCTTCTGTAAAAATAACCGGAAAGCCAGGGAGCCACTTATCAAAATCGATCAGGAGATCATCAACAAAAATCATCAGCAGGGTAAAAACAACAGTAAATATGGCCGATAACAGGACAATCTTTTTTCCTTTTTGCGAAAAAAACCAAACTCCTTTATTCACCCTGGAATAAGGAATAAATGGTATGATGACGAAAAAAACAATAACGAACAAAGGAATGAAAAATGAAGCAAATGCAGGATGCATATGCATAAGCAATTCCTGGAAACCCATAAAATACCAGGGGGCTTTACTTGGGTTTGGGCTGACTAAAGGCTTAGCCTTATCCAATAAAGGCGCATTAACTAAAAATGAAAAAAGCAATAATACCAATATAACAATTAACGCAGTAAGCGCCTCCTTATAAACCAGGTTTGGAGACGTATCTACTTTATCTGTTTTCTCTGATACCGGAATCGCGACACCTTTAGCTTTACGTACCAACCAAAAATGAATCGACATAAAAAAGACCATCACCAAGGGCAATAAACCGGTGTGAATGGTGTAAAATCGAAGTAAAGTTTCTTCGGTTACCATGTCGCCTCCCCTGATTACATCTGCCAGCGATTCTCCGAAAAACGGAATATAGCTTAACATATTGGTCATAATGGTGACAGCCCAGAACGAAAGCTGATCCCAGGGTAAAAGATAACCGGTAAAATTAGAGAAAACGACCAGGAACATGAGCAGCAAACCATAAAGCCAGTTTTTTCGTCGTTCATGATAGATAGCTTGTGAATAAAAAACCCGAACCAGATGCAAAAACGAAACGACTACCAGTAACATCGCGCTCCAATAATGAAGATTACGAAGCAGCTGTCCAAAAATCACTTCCTGCTGAAGGCGAACAATGGAGTCGTAAGCACCGGCACCGGAAGGAACATAAGCAAAGCGAAGCAGCATCCCCGTGACAAAGAGAATGACAAAAAGCAAAGCCGCAATGCCACCAAGACCGAACGTTCGATTAAAAACAATTGCCCTAGGTTCTACCTTCTTCGGATGCAGATGCAACAAGAATTTGCTAATAGGTCTCTCCATAGATGAATGCTTCATAACTTATTGTTGACCGTTCTGTCGATTTTACAATCGAACGAATATCCTCTTTCTGAACATAACAACCAAATACAACGATCAGGTTAAACCTGAAAAACGAACTTTATTGTTTTAGTTGAGTTTTGATATAATCAGCAACAGCAGAATGTCCTTTTGAGCTGGCAAAATCCAATGAAGATTCTCCGTCAACATCAACCATCGTTAAATCTGCCCCATGTGCAACAAGTGTTTTTAATACTTCAAGTTGTCCCTCTGATGCGGCCATCATAGCTGCTGTCCAATTTTCTTCTTTTTCTACCAGGTTAGGTTTTGCCCCGGCCTGCAACAAGGCTAAAACGGTTTCTGTAAAAGGGCCACTTGAAGCATACATCAGGGCTGTCCTTTTAAGTACATCGGTATGGTTTGCATTGGCATTGTGGGAAAGCAGAAGTTTAACGATTTCGGTTTGCCCGTTGTACGCAGCCAGCATTAGTGCAGTCCTCCCGTCTTCATCGATAGTATTTGTGTCAAAACCATTATTGATGGCTTCTTTTACAATGACTGTTTGCCCTTCGAGCGAAGCCGTAAAAACGGTTTCTATATTCAATTCTACATGTTCAACTTTCGCTGATGCAATTGCGGTTTCCGTTTCGGGATTATCGGTACATTTTTTATCGGATGTTCCACACGACACGAAAACTGCACCCAACAGGGCTATCCCGATGCATAATTTCAACTTATTCATATGTATACTTCGTTTGATTTTAACTGAATGATTGCCAAAATAGTTTTTTCTGTTTTGCCCTGCAAAAACTGGTGGAAAACACCCGTTAACACGCACGCCCAATTCAAGATAGCCTGTTTAGTTTCCGTCAGTTTCCAACTTTTACAAACATTGTTTAATTATTTTTAAGCACTTCCATATCCACATCCAAAGCAAATGCTTTATGAACTTTTTCGACCGTAATATCTTTATCCAGATTGAAATTTTTTATCAATTTAATATCTAATGAAGAAGCCCCGATTTTTACGGTATAAGTGCCTTTTTCGGCCACCCAAGCACTCTGACCATCAACAAACGAGGCCAAATCAAAAGCTTTCAATGTAAACTTCAAAGTTTGCGATTCGCCCGGCGCCAATTCTGTGGTTTTGGCAAACGCTTTTAATTCTTCCGAAGGCTTATCTACCAGGGTTGGCGGGGCCGCCAGGTACAACTGAACCACTTCTTTGCCAGTCACTTTGCCTGTATTTGTAATAGTTACCGAGGCTTCCAGCTCGCCGGTAAAATCGGTAGCGCTCAGTTTCAAATCGGAATACCCGAAAGTGGTATAAGATTTTCCGTAGCCAAATTCGTACGATGGTTTTACACCAAAGGTGTTGAAATAGCGGTAGCCCACGTAGATTCCTTCTTTATAATACACATCCACAGGCAGTTCGACCGGTATTCCCGGAAAATTGGCTGCTGATGCGTGGTCGACGTAATTTACCGGGAAGGTCATGCTTAGTTTACCGCTGGGGTTGGCTTTGCCCGACAACACATCGGCTACCGAGTTACCGCCCTCCTGCCCTTGTTGCCAGGCCAGCAAAATGGCATCGGCTTTGCTTTTCCACGAAGCCGTTTCTATAACCCCGCCAATGTTTAAAATAACAATCACTTTTTTACCGACGGCATGAAAAGCACTGCTAACCACGTCAATCATGTCCACTTCATCGGGTCCCAGGTTGAAATCGTTTTCCACTTTCCGGTCGAATTGCTCGCCGGCATTGCGCCCGATGGTAATAACGGCCACATCGGCCGATTTGGCTTTTTGGCTAACCAGCTCTTTTCCCAGTGGCATTTCGGTCAACCGGTGAACATCCGACAACAAACCACCATGTTCCTGGCGACGTTTCATTTCCTTTTCTTCGGCCTCTTTTACAAAAGGCACATACATGTCCTGCAGTTCTTTATCGATGGTATAACCGGCATTGTCCAAACCTTCGATTAACGAAATGGTGTAGGCTTCGTTTACGTCGCCGCTTCCGGTACCACCCGCAATAAAGCTGTACGATGTGCCTCCAAAAACGGCTATGGTACCCGACTTTTTGGTGTATGGCAACACCGCAATATCGTTTTTCAACAGCACCATTCCTTCAGTGGCGACGCTACGGGTTACCTGCGCATTGGTGGTCAAATCGGGTTTGTCACTGTAGGTATATCCCTCAACAGTAGGTGTTTCAGAAATATAATCCAAAATACGGGTCAGGCTTGTGCGAACGGCGTTTTCGTCAACAGCACCCTCTTTTATGGCTTTTGTAAGGGCTTGTCGTTGCTCTTTGGTACCGGGCATCATCAAATCGTTTCCAGCCTCCACTTGGGCAACCACATCCGACACTTTTTGGGGGTTCTGTATGTTTTCGAAATTGGGATAACCACCAAACCAGTCAGTCATTACCATACCTTCATAGCCCCATTCTTCGCGCAAAATACTTGTTAGCAAGTCTTTCCGTTCCGAGGCATAGGTACCGTTTATCCTGTTGTAAGCGGTCATTATGGTCCAGGGCTTTGCCTCTTTCACGGCAATTTCAAAACCTTTCAGGTAAATTTCGCGCATGGCCCGCTCGGTAATGTGGGCATTCACCGACAGGCGGTTGCTTTCCTGGTTGTTTGCCGCAAAGTGCTTGAGCGAAGTGCCAACGCCGTGCGACTGCACTCCTTTGATGTAAGCCGCTGCAATTTTTCCCGACAGCAGTGGGTCTTCCGAAAAATATTCGAAGTTACGCCCGTTCAGCGGGTTGCGGTGAATATTTGCCGCAGGAGCCAACAACACATCCACTCCATATTCCTTTACCTCTTCGCCCATAGCTGAGCCCACCTTTTGAATCAGCTCAGTGTTCCAGGTTGAAGCCAGTGCAGTGCCCACCGGAAATGCCGTGGCATAATAAGTGTTCGGGTCGTCTTTTCGTTTGGGTTGAATACGCAAACCGGCAGGGCCGTCGGCAAAAACCGTTTCAGGAATGCCTAGTCTTGGAATCCCGCCATTTCCCCCGGCAGCTCCCAGCACTCGAACATCCGGTTCTCCATCCAAAGGCACTAAACCTGCGTAGCCCGGCATCCCCGGGCCAATTAACAATTCCGCTTTTTCTTCCGGTGTCATTGCTTCAATAATCTTATCGATAGGAGCTTTCCCCAATTGGGATGGGTTCTGTGCATGAGCGTATTGCAGACTTGTTATGACCACAAATCCGCAAAAAATTACATTTCCCAAAAGAATTTTTATCCTTGATTTTCTAGTTTTCATTTGTTGTTACAATTAGGTTTTCAATTCGATTATGCTAGTTCTTATTTAAGATCTCATCCAGAAACTTATACCGATTCTCCAGCTGTTCATCTTTAATCTGCATCGTAGGGATATTGATTTGCATTACCGGAGGAACGTTTGCCAGATTAGTAACACTCCACTCCGGTAGTCCCAAACCGTTAGGACTTCCAGTTTTTATAAAATTAATATAGTAAGATTGAAAAATTTCAGAAACCGCAAAATCTTCCGGCTGCCAATCATATATTCTGTTTGTAGGTAAAGTTCCCATGGCGTATTCAATATCGGCCGAATGGATCGCACCTGTCAATTTCGGCAGTTTCATTGCATTATCGTTCTCAGAATCCTGAATACCACCTGCCAGTCCGGCTGATTTGTTTTGAAGCGAGCTGACCATCTCCGGCCGGGGATGACCGTACAGATATCGAAATACATTGCTTCCTCCGGTTTGCTGATGAATATCAGCCCATTTCCAGGTACTGTAAGCAATAAACAAGTCTGAAGCCAGGTCTATTCCGCCTTTGAAAACAGAAGCATCATCAGTAATTTTGTATTGTTCCAGTATCGCATCGGCATCGTCTCCAAATCGAATTACAACATATTCTTTCAGGTTAGCGAAAGTACTCGGCTTATTACCCAACAAATACATTGGTACCATTTCCTGCGAATTCCAGCCAACCAACAAAGGAATATGCGCCTGTTCTCCATTCGCATAGATTTCATAAGGGCTTTTAGGCAAAAAGTAACCATCGATATTCGGAACAAATGAACCTTGAATTTTTAATAAGTCCTCTCCCGATGCCGCTCTAAGATCTTTTAATGATTTGTACCCGAACTTTAGAGTGATTTCAACGCCCAAGTTTTCTGCTTCTTTTTGAGTAGCGATGAAGCGTGTTCCCATCAACGAACCGCTCGAACCAATGACCTGAGCTACCAGGTCTTTCGACAACGGAGAACACATCAAACTACTTACCGACACTGATCCGGCAGATTCGCCAGCAATCGTTATTTTATCAGGGGCTCCGCCAAATGCAGAGATATTGTTTTTTATCCACTTCAACGCTGCAACCTGGTCTAACAAACCATAGTTTCCGGAAGCGTGATGTTCAGATTCTTCAGACAACGCGGGATGAGACAGGAAACCAAAAATCCCGAGTCGGTAATTAACAGTGATGGATACAATCCCGTTGCGTGCCATCGACTCGCCGGCGTAACGCGGTTCACTCCCACTTCCGGCAACCAACCCACCGCCGTGAAAATAAACCAATACCGGAAGCTTTTCATTCATGTTCTTGGCAGGTGTCCATATATTCAAATACAAGCAATCTTCACTCATTTTGCTTGTACTAAAATTCATGTCTCCAAAAACATTGGTTTGCATTGCATTGGGGCCGAACTCGGTAGCCTGTCTCGTTCCTTCCCAATTTTCAAGAGGCTGTGGTTCCTTCCATCTCAATTCTCCTACTGGAGGTTTTGCAAAAGGAACTCCTTTAAAAACCTTAATTCCGGATGTATTTATTCCCACAATCTGTCCGTTTTTTGTTGCAACTACAGGACTCGCATTTTGACAAAAGCACGTTAGTGAAAATGAAATGCACGCAAATAGAAGGATATACTTTAGTTTATTCATGGTTGTGAGAATTGGACTAAAAGCTAAGTCAGAAGAATAAATGCAATAGCTTTAGCCACGCATTTATTCTTCTGACTTAGCTGATTTAGATTATCGAAATTGAATTATTTTGTAAGCTGATTCTCAACAGGCACAACTGAAGCAATTTGTTTATCCCTGATGGCAATTATTTCTTTAATAATTTCCGGGTGCTTACTGCTGATGTCGTATTTTTCTGAAGGATCGGCGTCCAAATCGTACAACAGCGGTGTCTCGTGTACTTCTGGTCCTTTACCGTATCCTTCTTGTGTAGTAAAGTGAGCTTTGTATCTTCCTTTTCTTACAGCGAATAGTTCTTCACCTCTGTAGTAAAACACTTCATCTCTGGGGCTTGCTCCTGTATTCAACAATGGTGCAGAAATATCATAGCCGTCATATACCCGGTCATTCGGTAACTCCACGTTGGCCATGCTACAAAATGTAGGTAACAAATCCATTGTCGTTCCCAAATCAGTAACAACCTTGTGTTCGATCATCTTTGGACTCCAGAAGATGGTCGGTTCACGCATACCTCCTTCAAAAGTTTCACCTTTACCACCTCTTAACAATCCGGCACTACCACCATCTTCATTCATCAACAACCAAGGACCATTGTCCGAAGAGAAAACGACAATTGTATTTTCATCCAATCCTGTTTCTTTCAATGCCTTCAAAATCTCGCCAACACTCCAGTCAATCTCTTCAACACAGTCGCCATAGTCACCCCGCTGACTTTTACCTGCAAATTTTTCAGATGAATATACGGGAACATGAGGGAAAGCATAAGAAACATACAAAAAGAAGTTGTCGTCTTTATTTTCTTTTAAATAGTCAATAGCCTCTTTTGTGTATCTTTGTGTTAACTGAGTTTGCTTAGCTGGTTGTTCAATAATTTCGCCATTTCTCATTAAAGGCACATTGAAGTAACCCGGCTTTGGATCCATACAACCATCCAGGTAGTCCTGCATCGTTTTAATAGGGAACGTTTTGTCCATATCGTTACTATACGGAATGCCGTAGTAATAATCAAAACCATGTGCATTGGGTAAAAACTTCTTATCGTCGCCCAAATGCCATTTCCCGATACAAGCTGTTTTATATCCTCCTTCTTTTAAGGCAGAAGCAATGGTGATCTCATTTTCGGGCAGCCCTCCTTTTGCTTTCTCATAAAGTACTCGGTGCATCGGCTCGCTGCTACACATTCCTGAACGAATCGGTAAACGACCTGTCATAATACCTGCACGAGATGGTGTACATACGGAAGCTGCAACATAAAACTGAGTCCACTTTTGGCCTTCGTCGGCCATTTTATCCAAATTCGGGGTTTGAATGGTCGGGTGACCGAAAGTTCCTAGGTCTCCGTATCCCATATCATCGGCGAAAAGTATTACAAAGTTCGGAGCTTGTTTTTTATCCTGGGTTTCTGCGGAACAGGCAATAAAAGCGATGGAACACAAAGCTATTACCAAGCCTGCATACTTTTTTAGTTTCATAATATTTGTTTTTTGATGTTAATTAATGTATTGATTGAATTAAAAGAATTTACCTATTCCCATAGAGAACTGGCGTTGAGTATCCGAACCGTCTTTGAAGGTAAATCCGGCGCCATAGTCGGCTCTTAATACGATTCCAGCAGCCGGTCTTGCCATATACCTGATACCGGCTCCAATACCTGCTGCTGTACCATTCATATTAGAGTTTCCTTTGTTTCCGCTAACGTTACATAGAGAACCAAACACTGCAAATCCGAATTTACTCTTGTTCAGAAAATGATCGTATTCAATATTGTATGATAACACAACCGGACCTTGTAGTGTAGCTCTAGTAAAACTTCTTTGATCGCCTGTATTTGATACGTACTGAGAAGATCCGAGATCGCCTGTTTTCACAGTGAGGTTAACTCCATGAGAAAAAGTACGTTTCCAACTATCGCTTGGAGAGTGGAAATACTGAAACTTAGAAATGAAATAATAAGCAACCGGATCAACATATGCTTCACCGCTTTCGGGATTAGAACTGGTAAATCCCAAACCATGATGCATGTAGGTGAAGTTATTGTTCATGTAAAATCCTTTTGTAGGAAATTGCTTTTTATCTCTTGAATCATAATCCAGCACAATCCCAGGAGAATACATAGTTGTTGAACCATTCATATTAGCTAATGCATCGTGGCCGTATCTTACACTCGATTTATTGTACTCTGCCTTAATACCAGCATACCACTTGGTATTACCAACTCTTCGCCAGGCTTTCAGAAGAACCATATCGATATCACCAAACATATCCAAGTCGCCAACTCCAACAACTGAAATCGGCATCTCATATTCGTAGTGGATGTATTGTTCAGAAAAACGCCATTTATCCTTGGCTAAATATTGTTTGTTGGTTACTCCGAATAATATGCCAGAGTTTTCCAGCGATTTATTCACGTAAGCTGACGTAATGGAGTAAGGCGATTCCCAGTTCCTATCGAGATTGTAAACAAAGGTTCCCGCGACGCCCCCAAAAAATCCCATCATTGCATTTTTACCTACAATCGGCATTGCAACGGTTATAACTTTACTTACACTCTTTTTTAAACCTTTTCGTTGCGACTTTAGTGTTTTAAGTTCTGCGTCGAGGGCTTCTTTTTCTCTTCCATCTCCCAATGAAGCCATTTGATTTTCTTTCTTAACGATTTCTGCGTCGAGCTCGATAATTTTAACTGTAATAGTTTCTACGTATTGCTCATGTTTCTCCTTTGCAGTTAACTGATCAGTTGTCTGAGCAATCGAATTCAAACTGAAACACAGCACCAGGCTGATAAATGCTAATTTTTTAATCATAGTTTAAATTTTTAGTTATTTTGATTTAGTTTACTGTTTGAAACGCGTACTTTATTCATTCGAAATCATTTGCAAACATCAAGCAGTAAATTAAGTTTGAAACGCAATGCGAAACTACATTGTGTCGTCAAGACACATATTGCTTATTCAGATTGAAATTTGCTTTTTTGTGTTTCTTGTTTGTCTTTTATGTTTTTTATTTGCCTATTTGTTCACCCCCATTGATTTTGAGGATAAAACTTACTTTTGAAGCTGTTCAAAACTGTTATCTTTACATTGCCACACGATTAAATCGATAAAATGAGAGTTGAGATAATTTTAGCTGTATGTTTCTTCTTATTAAGCGCTTGTTCGGAAAATAAGAACACCCCGAACATGCAGAATTTTATCGTATCGGATAATCTCTCCAACCAAACCATTAATTCAATCATGCAGGATGAAATGGGCTATCTGTGGATTGGAACAGACAGGGGCCTGAATCGTTATAACGGCTATGATTATCATCAATATTTGAACGATAAAAACAACCCGAACTCACTTTGCAATAACAATGTTACAGCGATATTCGAAGATAAAAACAATAATTTGTGGCTAGGAACAATCAACGGTATCAGCAAATTTGACACCAGAACCAGAACCTTTGATCGGATTCCTATAAAAAGCACCCAAAGTTTAGTACAACAAATTTTGTCGACATATGATGGGAGTATTTTTGCTAATTTAAATGACGGAATTTACAAATTTGAGCCTGCTGAAGGCCAGTTTAATCTAGCAATTAAATTTCAGTCAGATAATGTTTTAAATCGATTTTTCATTGACGAACAGGATCGTTTCTGGTTAATCTCAAAATATTCTATAGATTGTTATTCCTATCCCGATTTCAACAAGATAACAGAAACCAGTATAAAAACTAAACCAAATTTATTTTTTGGTGATATGTTGCCTAATGGATTCTTATGGGTTATTCACGACAAAGGCAATTTTCATATTTTCGACACCAAGAACAATAAGGCGATTGCGGTGCCAGAAGCCATCTCTGCGCACCCTATATTATCAAAGGCAATTGTTATAAAAGTATTTCAATCGGGCAAAGGCCGCTTTCTACTTTGTACTCATAAAAATGGAAACTTTCTATATTTAGCAGATGAACAGAGAGTTGTTTCCGAACAAGAATCTGAGTTTCCTTTTCTTATGCCCAATGTCATCATTACTACAATTTTTAGAGATGATGCTAAGAACATTTGGGTTGGCTCAGAAGAACAAGGGCTATTTCCCTTCTATAAAGACGAACGCATATTCAACAATATCAAACTGCTGTCAACCTTTACTAAAGAAATGTCTATAAAAGCCCTAACCTTTGACAACAAAGGACAGCTTTGGATGAGTTCGCTGTCCGAAGATTTGTATGTGTACGATATTAAGACAGGCAGGATTAACACCATTAGTTTGCTTGAACTGTTTCCCGAAGCCCCTTATTTTATGGATCAGATCATCGATCTTATTTCTGACAAACAAAACATTTATATACTTACAAAATCAAAAGTTATACGCTGTACCTATTCCGATGGAAGATTAAGTAGAAAAGATTCGTTTAACATGAGAAGAGAGCTCACAAAATTTACGCTTGACAGTGAAGGAAAATTTTGGATAAGTACAACCAAGGATGATGTTGTAATCATCGATTTCGATAAACAAACCGAAGAAACGCTTTCGGTTTTTAATGCCGGAGTAAGAAATAATAGTACGCTTTTGTCACTTTCAAACGGCAATATTTTGGTTGCAGCCTCCAATCAACCCTTGAAAACAATTAATCCGCTTACCCGCGAGGTAAAAATATTACAGCTGAAAAATAAACCCACTTTCAACAATTTTGAGCCAAGTTCATTGCTGGAAGATTCGAATAAATTGATTTGGATTGGCAACTATAACGGACCGCTTTTGAAGTACGATCCCCAGAATGAAGAAATTGATACCATCGGTATCAATAATGTTTCCAGCATTATAGCAGATTCTGACAACAACATTTGGACCGGAACACTTTATGGATTGGGATACTATCAAACAAACAAGGATAAATGCAATATCTACTATTCGTATGATGGCATTGGGGGAAACCAGTTTAACAACCATGCCGTTATTATGCCCGATGGCTCACTTGCTTTTGGCGCAACACATGGAATAACTATATTTAGCCCTAAAGAAATAACAAACACCGGAGCATCTCCGCTTTATATCGAAGATGTCCAAATCAACAACGGTCCGTTACTGAGCTATCAGAGAATTACAAATAACTCATACTTATTCAAGGACAGTACTTTAACTTTAGACTACAACCAAAATGCGCTCAATATTTCCTACGTTGCTCTGGAATTTAGCGAGTCATCTAAAATCAGGTATTTCTACCGCTTACAAGAGTACGATGATCAGTGGATTGAAGCCAACCGGAGCCGAGTTGCTCACTACACCAATTTGAAGCCGGGAAATTATACCTTTCAAATTAGAGCAACAAGTAACGACAATGTATCTGTAAAAGGAGAAACCGCTCTACGGATTCATATTTCAAATCCTCCGTGGCTGAAGGTTTGGGCCATAATTCTGTACGTCATACTGATTGGCTCAGTGGGATATTACATTTACCTTTTATACACGAGGAACAGAGAAAGTAAAATAAGTGCAATGATGGCCATCCGAGATAAAGAAAGCGAAGCTATGGTTAACAGAATGAACATGAGCTTTTTTTCAAATATTTCGCACGAATTCAGGACTCCATTAACATTAATTATCGGCCCATTGAGCTCGCTAAATAAAAGCGATAGTTTTAACGAAAACCAGAAGTCATTAATTCATCTTATTCAACGCAATACGAAACGAATGCTGAGGTTGGTGAACCAACTGATGGATTTAAATAAATTGGAGGCGGATACACTAAAACTAAAAGTAAACAGAGTAGATGCAATTCACCAAGTGAATTCGATTCTGGATTTATACCAACCTCTTGCTGCCGAAAAAAATATAACATTCAGAGCAGTAGGCCTTGAGGGCTCATACTTTATGATGATTGATGTGGACAAACTAGAAAAAATCATCACCAATATTCTTTCAAACGCCTTCAAATACACTCCTGAAGGTGGATCGATTACAGTTTATTTCGATGTGGAGACAAGAAAGGAACTGGACAGCAGGTTTCCTGGTATCAACTCCAATTACGCAGGATATTACGCTCATATAGAAATAGAAGATACGGGCATTGGTATTCCGGAAGATAAACTGGAAAATATTTTCAAACGCTACTACCAAATCGATGACAAACAAAATGAACAGCATCGCTGGGGAACCGGAATAGGTTTGTACTTTACACGCCGTTTAGTGGAAATTCACCATGGAATGATTAAGGCTGTGAACAACAAATTTGGAGGCAGTAAATTTTCATTTATTCTTCCAGCCGAGAAAAATGCCTATCAAGAAAACGAAATTTATAGGAAAGAAAACTTTATTCTGACAGATCTGGAAAAGCTTGAATCCCTACAGGAGGCTTCTCTCTCAGCAGAACCGGCAATTCTGAATGATCCGAATGTCGCAAAAAAAACAATTTTGATTGTTGAAGATGATCTTGAAATTGCGTACTACATCAAAAAACTTTTAATTCCCCACTACTCCGTATTTACAAAATATGACGGTGAAAGTGCGTGGAGAAACTTATCTAAGATTAATCCTGATCTCATTATTAGTGACGTGTTAATGCCGATTATGAACGGTTATGAACTTTGCACCAAGATGAAAGGCAATCTGGATTACTGTCATATTCCGGTGATACTACTCACTGCCAAAACTCTTTTAGAAGAAAAAGTTAAAGGCCTTGAAAATGGCGCCAATGCCTATGTTACCAAACCCTTTGAATCAGCATATTTAATAGCTGTGGTAAAATCACAATTAAAAAATCGGGAATTACTGGGAGAGATTCTAAACAGCAAAACGGATACTAGCCTAGTTAAAGAAGAGATGATGTCTCCCAAAGATCAGGCTTTTATGAAACAGCTATACGAGTTGATGGCGACTGAGTTAGCAAATCCTGAAATTAACGTGACGGCTATTGCTGAAAAAATGAAAATGAGCCGAACAAAATTCTATCATAAAATAAAAGGACTGACCAACGAACAGCCCAGTGTTTTCTTTAAGAAATATAAGCTGAATAAGGCCGCAGAACTTATTATCACCGGCCAATACAATGTAACTGAAATCTCAGAAATGACAGGCTTCGTAAGTCTTGCGCACTTTTCAAAGAGCTTTAAGAAACAGTTCAACTGTAATGCTAGTGAGTATAAAGGCCTTTGAACCTTAAAACTAGTTATCATGTCAAAGATTAGGCATAATATAAATACATGTTTGGGTGATTCCCTCAGGTTTTATTAAAGAGTTACAGCCTTTTCGAAAACGTAAACTTTATTTTTGGGACTATCACTAGCTTGTCATTAATCTGTCACACTGTAACGTATTCCGGGACTCTGTGTAGATTGAGTGTAAATAAAAATAGCAAAAAAAATTATATGATTTCGAAGCACCTAATTTAAATCCGTTGTTCTGTTCGAACTTGAGTTATAGTATCCTAGTTATGAGATACTAACCTAAATATCGCGCATTGTTTTTTTAATCATAAAGCTAAAAATAGTTGAAACTTTTGTATCTTTACTGCAAATAAAAGTCGCTCTTTCTATTTTGTGCAAAAAGAAGAAGTTTGCTCGTTTCTAGAACGTTACCTGTTATATCTCACACATGTCTTAATGTGTTTATTTCCAGACAAAAAGAAGATTTAATGTGTCTTGGTTCGCGGTGTGTCGTTCGCTGGATTCTCGCAACATCGTTCCGTACCGGACAGGAACGAGCTCCAAAACCCGCAACGACAGCTTACGAGTGACCGTTACCTGCAAGTTTAAAAACCGAGAACCATTGAGAATAAAACTAATTGTAATATTGTCATTATTCATAGTAAGCTGCCAGCCTAAAAACAAGACTTACAAAGCTGACTCTGACAAAGAGTTGGATTCAGAGGCAAATATTGAAATGCCAGAATTAACAGACGATTTAATTGACAATCTAGCTTTATTGGGCAAGACTTGGGGGTTTTTAAAGTATCACCACCCTGAAATTGGAAAAGGTAAATATGATTGGGATGATGAACTGTTTCAGTTTTTGCCAGAGTACATGAACGTAAACAATATCAGGCAGCGGGATAAATTATTACTTCGATGGATAGAGAAATACGGTGAATTGCCTGAATGTACAACCTGTAATGAAACAGCTACTGATGCTTACCAAAAACCTGATTTCTCATGGGTTGAAAACGGAAATATGAGCTCTGCTTTAAAAGAAAAGATAAAAGAAATCTATAGAAACAGGCTTCAAGGAACTCATTACTATGTTAAAAAGGCTTATTATGATGGTAATCCTGAATTTTTAAACGAACAACCTTATTCAGCTCCTTTTCCCGACACAAATCTTCGTTTATTGGCGTTGTATCGGTACTGGAACGTAATCCAATATTTTTTTCCATATAAGTATTTAACGGACAAAAAATGGGATGAAGTATTGAGAGAATACATCCCTGTATTTATTAACGCAAAAACGGCATTGAAATATCAATTGGCAGTACTTCAACTTGCTTACGAAACCAATGATACGCACGCAAGACTTCTTATGGGAGCAAATGAAACAGGCTTCTTGAGAGGAACAAGGTATGCGCCCCTTCGGACAAATGAAATAAACTCATTGAGAGGAACAAAGTATGCGCCTTTTCTGGTTCGGTTTATTGAAAATAAATTAACAATAACTGGCTATTTTAAGCCGAATCTGAAAGAAACTACAGGTTTGGAAGTTGGCGACTTCATAACCCATATAAACGGTAAAAAGATAGAATATATCATCGACAGTATCAAAGCATATTATCCGGCATCGAACGAAGCAGCAAGAAAGTATTACATGTCACCCGATTTGTTACGTTCGAATAATAATTCAATTCATATCGTCTATAATTCATCAGGAACAATTAAGCAAAAAGAATTAACAATGTATGAAAGGTCTGATTTGAATATGGACGAAACAAATAGCAAATTGTCTTATGACAGTATAATGATTGATAAAGATTCTGGGTTTATCGGATATATCACACTTGAAACCATTAAAGACACAGAAATATCCCAGATTAAAAAGTCTTTTATGAATGCGAAAGGAATCATCATTGATATTCGGAACTATCCTGCCACTTTTGTGCCTTTTGCATTGGGTGATTTTTTTGCTTCGACAAGAAAGCCTTTTGCGAAATTTACAACGGGAAATTTAAATAATCCAGGGGAATTTGATTTTAGTCGTAATGTGTCGTTTTTAAATAATGACGCAGGAAACCGTAAAAGTTTATATGATTTTAAAAAGCCCATATCAGAAAATTATTTTCAAGGAAAATTAGTCGTCATTGTGAATGAAGCAACCATAAGTCAGGCAGAATACACTGCTATGGCATTCAGGGCTGGAGAGAATACAGTTATAATTGGCAGCCAAACGCAAGGAGCTGACGGGAATGTCTCATTAATCCCGTTACCGGGCGGAATAAAAGCAGGAATTTCAGGTATTGGTGTTTATTATCCGGATGGTAGAGAAACTCAGCGTATTGGCATAGTTCCGGATATTGAGGTAAAACCTACCATTCAAGGGATTCGGGAAGGACGAGATGAACTATTGGAAAAAGCAATTGAATTAATACAAAATGAATAAAACCAGCAGGTAACACACAAGATTAAAATGAAGGCTCAGATATTAATCATATTAAGTTTCATAATGCAAATTCCAATTTTTGCACAGGACGAAATTTGTGGTACTTATAGAAACAATGTCGCCCAAATTGGTTTTTTCGGAGAAACATTGACTCTAAATAATGATTCTACGTTCAAGTATTCATTTAGCGGTGATTTGATTCACCGTGAAGGAAAAGGAACTTATAAAATAAAAAACAAACGAATTACAATCCATTTTATCAAAAAGGACTACAGTAATTTAGATAGTTTGATTTCTATTGGAAAAATTACCTCTTTGGCGCTGGACAGCATAATGAAGCCACTATTAGAACAAAAAGAGCCAGATATTGACCTTTTAGACTCTCTTTCCAATTTAGAACAAGTTGACTGGTTTGATGTGCAAGAAGATTCAATGGTATTCATTATTAAAAATAAAAAGCTATTGAGCACAAATAAGAATGGAAAAATTACAAGAAGAGTTCAAGCTTTTAGTAAAAGAAAGAAGTATTTTTTATGGGGAGAACCATATATGAAAAAGAGAAAATATTATTTGACAAAACAATAAAATCCAGTGCATAACAGCCAACATCCAAATGAAAACTATATCTTTCTTTTCTCAAGCTTTTCAGTATTCGAACCATCTCAATAAAAGGAGTAAAACATATTTAATTAGTTTTAACGTTCGTTAAAATTAAAAACACCCATAAATGAAATTTTACTTCGTTATCCTGCTTGCACTCTTTGCGCTTTTCGGCAATGCACAACACAAAACTGAATACCTATCTAAAAAACAAATTAAAGGTGACCTTAAATACCTTGATAAGATCCTTCAAAACCAATCGTCGTATCAGGGATTAAATGGGTTTAATTATCAAACGGCGTTTAATGAATATCTGAATAAAACAGACGGAGCGAAAATCACGAAATCCGATTTTGGCTTGTTTTTATCCAGAGTTATCGGGAAAATTGGCGACCGGCATTCGTACATAAAAGGCTATGATTTACCCGAATCACTTTATTTTCCTTTTACTTTTGCTCCACTTAAGGATAAAACTGTGGTAATCAACTACAATAAAACTACAGAAGGTTACGAGTTTTGGGATGCTGAATTTCCCTATCTAAAATCAATTAACAACATCTCTATTGAAGAATTACTCCCAAGAATCCTTCCTGAAGAAATTTTAGCGCCCAAAAAATCATACACGCTGCGGGCAGTGCGAGAATTAAGAGATATTGAAACTGTTTTTAGTAAAATTGATGCAGAGTTGCCTAATCCACTTCCGATAACTCTTGTAAATGAGAATGAAACAGAAAAAGAAGTAAAGGTTGAATTAGTGCCCAAATCGGAAAAAGCTTATTTGTGGGATGAGCGGTTTGGCAACCGAAGTTTCTTTTGGAAAGAAGAGGATCTCAATAATCTGGAAAACATAAAACAATTCTTTTTATTGGACGACGATATTGCTTATATTCAAATTGTTGAAATGCTAAGTAAATATGACAGTCCTGCTTTTTTTGAATATTTGAATACATTTATGAAAAAAGCTGACCAAACTGATGCCATGATTATTGATGTACGAAACAACGGAGGAGGAACTCGTGACCTAATAGAGGAATTGGCAGGCTATTTTGTTCATCCCGATTCTATTTACGTGGTAAATGCGACACGGCAAAGAGGAAAATTACCGTTGAACAACGAACTAAAAGAAGATTTACACAGCCGTTATTTATTCTCGAAAAATGAACTGGATAGCAGAGAACAAAAAGCAGTAGATAAGTTTATGTATTCATTTAAACCAATGTACGATTTAGATGATAAGAAATATAGCGACTTTCATTATTACATTCTCAATGGCGAGAAACTGGCAAAAAACAAATACCATTACAACAAGCCTATTTACATTTTGGCGAATGAACGGACATTTAGTGCCGCATCAGTTCTTGTTTCGGTATTCAAAGGATTGCCAAACATAAAAATTGCAGGTGTAAACACCGATGGATCGAGCGGCAACAGCCAGCGATTTGAATTACCGAAGTCGGGATTTAGGGGAAAAATAAGCACAATGGTTTCCTTTCAAAAAGATGGCAAAATATTAGATGGGATTGGCACACAACCCGATATTGAAATTGAAAGAAACTTAGATCAGATTTTCTTTAAAGAAGATTTTCAGCTTGAAAAATTAAAAGATATAATAAGAAATTGAATGTCTGCAATTAGCCACAATCAGAACATCACCCTGAACTTGTTTCAGGGTCTTTCTCACAAACAACTGATTATTAGATGCGAGAGATGCTGAAACAAGTTCAGCATGACGTGCTAAATATTAGTTATGACATAGAACGGATAATCAGAATAAGAAAAAACTAAATCAAATGCCTAGAAAACAACTAATTCCGATCCTGCTCATTCTATTACTTGCTTATTCATCTGGCTATTCGCAAGACCGAGTGTTATACAAACAGGTTGATACCACCAAATTGTATGTGGATATTTATTATCCTAAAGCCATTACACCCGGAGAGAAATACCCGGCAATGGTTTTCTTTTTTGGCGGAGGCTGGAATTCGGGTTCTATTAATCAGCTTGCACCGCATGCAAAGTATTTTTCGCAACGAGGATTGGTTTGTATTCTTGCCGATTACCGCGTAAAACAGCGGCAACAAACTACGTCGTTTGAATCGCTGAAAGATGTCAAATCGGCCATTCGCTTTGTGCGCGAAAATGCTGCTACATTTCATGCCGATACCGCTAAAATTATTGCATCCGGGGTTTCTGCCGGCGGCATCTGGCTGCCGCAACAGCATTAATTACCAATTACAACGAGAATACCGACGACACTTCGGTGAGTTGCGTGCCCAATGCCCTGGTACTTTTTAACCCGGTTTTTGATAACGGCCCCGGCGGTTACGGCTACGAAAGAATTGGCACTGCCTACAAAGACTTTTCACCGTTGCATAACATCCAAAAAGGAGCCCCGCCCACAATTTTGTTTTTGGGTATCAACGACAAACTAATACCCGTAGAAACAGCAAACTACTACCTGAAAGTGATGGAGAAAGTTGGGAGCCGGTGTGAGTTGTTTTTATACGAAGGCCAGGGACACGGATTTTTCAACCACGGGAATTTTGACTACTACAAAAAAACAGTTGCAGAAACTGATACCTTTTTACAATCGATCGGCTACCTAAAAGAAGAATCGGTAATACAAATCGAATAAGGTTGCTTTACTGGCTCCGAAACCGACCTTTAAAATTGCATAGGCTAATATCCACCAGCAAAAGATTTAGCACCTTATGCCTTTTGCCATAAATTAAGGTAATTTTTGCCCAGAAAATATTTGATTTCAAATGGCAAATTATACATTTGCCACTACTGAAGATTTTTAAATTCACAATTTAGACACTCAAAAAAATAGTTTGTTTTATGCTGGTATCTGTTATCGAATTACTTATCATGTTAAATCCATTCGCCCTGTTTTTATATCTCGAACCGGTAAGAAAAGATTTGAATCACAAGCAATTTATGTCGGTGATTTTTAAAGCCAGCCTGATTTCGTTAACCATCTGCTATGTGTTCTTTTTCTCGGGCGAGTTTTTGTTTAAAAAGGTGTTTTTAATCGACTTCGAATCGTTCCGGATTTTTGGCGGCATTATCATTTTTTCTTTTGCCTACTTTTTCATTGTAAAAGGACAACGGGCGCTAATTATGATCAAAGAAAACCTGGACGACCTGGCCTCTGAGATCGCACTTCCGTTTATGGTTGGAGCCGGAACGATTTCATTAACTATTGTAACTTCATACCGCCACTCAACCTGGATAGGAGCGTTAATAATGTTTATTGTATTTGCCACCAACTTTCTCTCCATTTATCTGCTAAAAAAAATACGCGACTCGTTGGAAGGCAAAAGACTGAAAACCGCGTACGATAAAAATATGGAAGTGTTGCTTCGGCTGAATGGCTTTTTTATCGGGGCAATTGGTATAAATATGATATTGACAGGCATTAAAAATATGTTTCACATTGGACTATAAACAACTGCGAGTTTTGTACTGGCAGTAAACCACTAAAATTATGGAATACAAAGGTTCTTGTTTATGTAAAGGGGTAAAATTTAAAGTTACAGGCGACTTCGAAAGCTTCTTTTTATGCCACTGCCAATATTGCCAAAAAGATACCGGCTCGGCGCATGCTGCAAACTTATTTTCTACAACGGCAAAACTCGAATGGTTAAAACGCAAAACCGAAATCAGAATATTCCAGCTCCATAACAGCCATCATGTAAAAGCATTCTGCACAAATTGCGGCTCGGCCTTACCCAATTTACAAATGGACGGCAAACTCCTTGTTGTTCCCGCCGGTTGTTTAGATACCAAACTGGAAAAAAGACCAAATGCACATATCTTTATGTCGAGTAAAGCGGGCTGGGACGAATCGCTTGAAAAAGTAAAAAAGATAGAACGATTGCCGGAATAAAAAACAAAGACAAATACCCCAAACCTCCTCCCACAATTTGTATATTGCTCTCTGGGCTTTGATTTTATCATACGGAAAAGTTCGCTACTATTAAACCTAAAATGAATATGAAACCGTTGAAGTATATCCTTCTTTGCGCAGTTTTAATCACCAGCTTACTTCCAATCGCTCACAGTCAAACCTTACCTACAGAAATAAACTTTGTACGGCAGAGTGTACACCGAATGTTGTTTGACACAGACCAAAACATTCAATTGGCGGCTCTTGAGCCTGGCAAAATTGTTGGGCTAACAGCAATGCACCCGATAAGCACTTATTCAACACAGGCTTCAAACACTTATCTCAATAAAGATGAACTTATTGTTGAATCAAACCAGGAAACGCAGACGTCGATTTGGCTGGGAGGTTTCAATCCCTTTGCTACTTATACTTTAGACCTGTCGTCGTGCAAGGGTACCGGAGAAGTTGGTTTTGAATTTTCGGATGCCAATAAACAAGAGCAGTTTTTTGTGACTGTAACATTCGAAGAAACTACTCTCACCGGCGCAAAACTTAGGGTTGTAAAAAACGATGAAATAATTATTGATGAATCTGTCTGGGTAAACGACGTAAAACAAATTGCGTTTCCCGACAAAGTGATTTTACAGCTGCTGGGAAGCGGTTTTGTAATGTATGCAGCAGATAAAGGTTTGCCTGAAGTAATTGCACAAAGTGATTACAACAAATACCTCGACCTGCGAAAAAAGCAGTGCATCCAATCCTTTCAATCCGGTGTTTTTGTTCAGCTCAACAAAGGACAGGTAACTATTGACCGTGCAGACATCAGCTTTTCTTCCGGGGTTGGTTTGGCCGATATCCGTGCAATAACCTACGAAGACGGAACTCCCATGCTGGATCAGGGCCGTCTTTGGTTTACAATGTCGATACGAGGGCGTGCTTTGCCTCACCACATCCAAGGTGTTTTTAGCCTGAACCCAACTGTGTTTGATATAAAATTTGAAGGAATTATTGTGTTCGATCGCAACGACGGCATCCTTAGAAACGAAATTGCCTCGCATATTTTTTACGACAGAAACGAGAATATCTGGAAAGGACTAACAACCGGATTTAGCGCCTATGCCAGCATTGATAAAGAGAAAAAACAATTGCTGGCCGTTGAAAGCCCAAAAGATCCACGCTTTGGATTTTCTGTGATGAAAGCCGAGCCATTTGGCATTGTTGGCGACATTGAAGACCCTCATATCCTTTATGATCAGAAAGCAAAAAAGTGGCGTATTCTCACCTGCGAAAATTATGATGGCTACAAAGCAGTTGTATTGGAATCGGATCACTGGAACAAAGACTATAACAAAGTTGCAGGCCCTGTAGCGCATAATTCAACCGGAACATCTATCCAAAAGATAAACGGCAAACGCTACTGCTTCTCAGGCAGTTCAGAGCGGGAAATCTTTGTATATACTTATCCCGACCTTGAAGAAGTGGGCACCCTGAAAATGGATTTACCTCCATGGAACGAAGAATCGGGAACACGAGTGTGGCCCAATGTTGTTCAGTTGCCCGAAGGGTATCCGTTTAAATATGTGGCATTAATGATGGATCGTTTTAACTATCCCGGCATGAAGGGCCCGAACTGGACTTACGGCGCTCTTTACCTGTACCACGGTTACGACGAATAAAAAAATATCTTTTTTCTCCCCAATAAAGCCGATAATAAATTGTGGTTTGAGATAACATTCTCTGTCAGAATACAAATAAAAGACAAATAGGTGTAACCGGAAACGGTTTCCTAGCGTCTTAAAGTTATCCTGATTATCAATTCGGAGACAATCTCTAAAACCTGCAATGGCATGATTAAAAACTTATTAAAACACAGCTTACGGGCACTAAAAAAACAAAAAGGATACGTTTCAATCAATATATTTGGCTTGTCAATTGGCATAGCCAGTAGCTTAATTATCGCCCTTTTTATTATTCACCAGCTAAGTTTCGACCAGTATCACGAAAAAAAAGACCGCATTTACCGGTTAACACTTGATGGAAAAATAGGAGAACAGGAAGTAAATGCGTCGTACTCTGCGGCGGTAATAGGCCCCACTATGGCTACTGATTTTCCTGAAATTGAAAAGTTTTGTCGCTTGAATACTTCCGGCGAAACCATTATCAAAAAGGAAGACATGATTTTCTCCGTGAAAGATTTTGCAGAGGTTGACTCAACCTTTTTCGAGATATTTTCAATTCCTCTAATAAAAGGAAACAGCCAAACAGTATTAAACGAGCCCAATACAATGGTTTTGTCGCAATCAACTGCCCAAACAATATTTGGGAACGAAGACCCAATTGGCAAAATGTTACAAATTAACACCCGGCAAGAACCTTACCGGATAACAGGCGTAATGACCGACTTTCCGGAAGAAACACATTTTAATGCCGACATACTGGCTTCGTTTGTAACTAACCGAAGGGCAAACGATCCGGAGTGGCTTAGTAATAGTTTTTCAACCTACGTATTATTGAAACCCAACACTTCTCCCGCAACTGTTGAAGCAAAATTTCCAGGGATGGTGGAGAAGTACGTTGGTCCGCGTGTGCAGCAATTGTTTGGCGTTTCTCTCAGCGATTTTCTCGCTCAGGGAAACCGCTACAGTTTTCATCTGCAGCCTTTAACAAAAATCCATCACGACCCTTCTGTTGATCACGAAGTAAAACCTGCCATAGACCCAAAATACCTGATTATTTTCGGAAGCATTGCCATTTTAATTATCGTTATTGCTTCGATCAACTTTATGAATCTTTCCACCGCCCAGGCAACTAAACGAGCTAAAGAAATTGGTGTAAAAAAAGTAAGTGGCTCGTCTAAAGGAATGCTGATTCTTCAGTTCTTAACCGATTCAGTGGTGATCTCTTTTATAGCTCTTTTTCTGGCTGTTATCATCGTTTTTATATCGCTGCCCTTTTTCAACAACCTGCTTGACGTAAAAATTAGTTTCAACCTCTTCAAACACTTTTACACCATTCCGGCCCTGCTACTTTTTGCTCTTGTGGTTGGGATACTCGCTGGTACTTATCCTGCATTTTACCTTTCCTCTTTCAACCCCAGTACCGTATTGAAAGGTAAAGTGAGAGACGGAGTAAAAAACGGGAAATTCCGCAGCATACTTGTATCGGTGCAGTTTTTAATTTCTATTGTTCTGATTATCGGTACCATAATAATGTACCGCCAGTTGACCTATATGACTGACAAAGATCTAGGATTCAATAAGGACAGGCTTTTGGTAATTGAACAGGCCGGTTCTATCGGGGCACAAGTGAATACTTTTAAGGAAGAAATTTTAAAGCTCCCGGGCATTCAAAGTGTATCGGCCTCAACAGCCGTTCCGGGTCACAATAACAACAATAACGGCTATATGCTGGAAGGCCGCGACGGACAAACGTACCTGATGCAAACGGCCTATGTTGATTATGATTTTCTTGAAACGTACGATATGCAACTAAGTGATGGCCGCTTTTTCGACCGTACCTACGGTGCCGATAAAGAAGCTTGTGTGGTGAATGCGAAAACCATTGAAGAATTCGGGATTGAAGATTTCACACAGAGCCGCTTTATAGTAATTTTTAACAACGATGGAGAAAAGCAATATATGCCGATAATTGGTGTTTGTAAGGATTTTCATTTTGAGTCGCTCCACAACCGCATCAATCCCTACATTATGCGCTTTAAAGAAGATGATAACAACTGGGGATATATCTCTGTAAAGTTCAATTCTGAAGCCTCAGCACAATCAATAAAACAGGTAGAAGACATCTGGAAGCGATTTGCCTCAAACAATCCCTTGCAGTATTTCTTTATGAACGACGATTTCTCCCACATGTATAAAGCTGAACGTCAGAATGCAAAGCTTTCGGTTGTTTTTGCCATTCTGGGTATTTTTATAGCAGCGCTTGGGCTTTTCGGATTAACCTCATTTACCATAGAACAACGAACAAAGGAAGTTGGCGTTCGCAAAGCATTGGGAGCTTCGGGAGCAAGTATTTTTTACCTGATATCAAAAGAAATCATTATGCTGGTTTGCATAGCTACATTTATTGCCTGGCCACTTATTTACTGGGTGGCCACCAACTGGTTGCACAACTATTACTACCGGATTCACCTTCGCCCATCTGAATTTGTTATCGGTTTTGCAATCGCTATTTCCATTGCGCTGGCAACAATAAGCTACAAAACCATTCAATCCATACGAGTTGATCCGGCAAACACACTACGTTACGAGTAGCGTAATTACAGTCCCAATTCCTGTTTCAGGAACTTTGCGGTGTATGATTTTTTATTGAGTGCTACTTCCTCCGGAGTTCCGGTGCAAAGGATTCTGCCTCCGTGCTTTCCGCCTTCTGGCCCAAGGTCAATAATGTGGTCGGCTACTTTTATAACATCCAGATTGTGTTCAATAACGATAACAGTATTGCCTTTGTCCACGAGTTTATTGAGGACTTCCAACAACACACGGATATCTTCAAAATGTAATCCGGTTGTTGGTTCATCCAAAATGTAAACCGTTTTACCGGTGTCACGCTTGGCCAGTTCTGAAGCCAGTTTAACACGTTGCGATTCTCCTCCTGACAAAGTGGTTGACGATTGTCCGAGCGTTATATAGCCCAAGCCAACATCCTTTAATGTTTGCAACTTAACAGCAATCGACGGAATATTCTCGAAAAACTCAACACCCTGGTTGATTGTCATATCAAGTACGTCGCTTATCGATTTTCCTTTGTAACGAACCTCTAATGTCTCGCGGTTATAGCGTTTGCCGTTACACTTGTCGCAGTGTACATACACATCGGGCAGGAAGTTCATTTCAATGAGTTTCAATCCTCCGCCCTGACATTCTTCACAACGTCCGCCTTTTACGTTAAACGAAAAACGCCCCGGCTTGTAACCACGAACTTTTGCCTCAGGCAACTGCGCAAACAAATTGCGGATATCCGAAAAAACATTGGTGTAAGTAACCGGATTAGAGCGTGGTGTGCGGCCAATTGGCGACTGATCGACGCGAATTACCTTATCGATATGTTCCAGTCCGGTAACTTTTTTATAGGTCAACGGATCTTTCACTGATTTGTAAAAGTGTTGGCTTAAAATCGGTTGCAAGGTTTCGTTTATAAGGGTTGATTTTCCACTTCCGGAAACTCCGGTCACGCATATAAATTTCCCTAAGGGAACCTCCACACTAACGTTATTCAGGTTATTCCCGGAACAGCCGGTAATTTTCAGTATATCCGATTTCCCATTTCTGCGAACTTTAGGAACAGCAATTGTTTTCCGATCGTTAAGATAGTCGGCCGTAAGTGATTTGGACTTCAAAACATCTTCGGGCCTACCTGCGGCTACCACCTCTCCCCCATGCATTCCGGCATGTGGCCCCATATCAATCAGATGATCAGCGTGTAACATGGTGTCTTTATCGTGTTCAACCACAATTACCGAATTCCCGGAATCACGCAATTGCTCAAGTGCCTGAATCAATTTTAAGTTATCGCGATGATGCAAGCCAATACTGGGTTCGTCGAGAATGTAAAGCACATTTACCAACTGCGAACCAATTTGGGTTGCCAGTCGAATACGCTGCGATTCTCCGCCAGACAAACTCTGAGCAGAACGATCGAGTGCCAGATAATTCAAGCCAACGCCAAGCATAAATCCCAGCCGGTCGCGAATTTCTTTAATTACTTCGGCTCCAATTTTTAGCTGGCGGTCGGTAATACGTTTTTCCAAACCATCGAGCCATTCGCCCAACTCATCTAAATCGAGTTTTGAAAGCTCCGAAATATTCTTCCCATCAATTTTAAAATGCAGCGATTCCTTCTTCAAACGCATTCCATGACACTCGGGGCATTCAATCTTCTTTACAAACTGATTGGCCCATTTTTGTGCCTTTTTCGACGTGCTTTCTTCCCGCTGATTATCGATATATTTTATCACCCCATCGTAACTCATCATATAATTCATAGAGTTACCAAGCGGAGAGTTTTTAAGCTGAATTCGTTCATTACTTCCGAACAACACTGCATCAATCCCCTCTTCGGAAATTTCTTTTACAGGTGTTTTCAGATCGAAATCGTACTTTTCTCCGAGGGCTTCAATCTGCCAGAAAATAAGTGAATTCTTGTAAGGGCCTAGCGGCGCAATAGCACCTTTTCCAATACTTTTTTCTTTATCAGGAATCACCTTGTCCATATCAATTTCGGTGATGCGACCCAGCCCGTTACACTTTGGGCAGGCTCCCTGTGGTGAGTTAAACGAAAAGTTATGCGGTGCAGGTTCTGCGTATGAAATACCTGTGGTTGGGCACATTAAAAGCTTGCTGTAATATTTCGCTTCCTTTGTGTCGTGATCCAGAATCATCAAAATTCCATGACCGTGTTTCAAAGCTGTCTGAATACTTTCTTTCAAACGCTTCGTTCCGGCCTCATCCACTACAATTTTATCGATCAGAATTTCAATAAAGTGATTTTTGTAGCGGTCTACCTTGTGGTTGTGTCTCAGCTCGGTTAGTTCGCCATCAATTCGGGCAGTGAGAAAGCCTTTGCGCATAATTGATTCAAACAACTCGCGATAATGTCCTTTTCTACCTTTTACCACCGGAGCCAGAATGTTGATCCGCTTCCCTGCAAAATCTCTTTTAATAAGTTGAATAATCTTCTCTTCGGTGTATTTCACCATCTTTTCGCCGGTATTGTATGAAAATGCCTCACCAGCACGCGCATACAACAAGCGCAAAAAGTCGTATATCTCGGTTACTGTTCCAACCGTTGAACGCGGATTGCGGGTAGTAACTTTCTGTTCGATGGAAATTACCGGGCTCAGTCCTGTGATTTTATCCACATCCGGGCGTTCCATATTTCCCAAAAAGGAGCGCGCGTATGCTGAAAATGTTTCGATATAACGACGCTGGCCTTCCGCATAAATTGTATCGAACGCCAGCGAAGACTTTCCGCTACCGCTCAATCCTGTAATTACGGTGAGTTTGTTCCGCGGAATTTCTACGTCAATATTTTTCAGGTTGTGCACACGAGCCCCGTGAACAACGATCTTATCCTCAGACTCCATTTCGGCAATCTGAACTTCTGTATCAATTTTTATTTTCTTTGTCATGCTTTAAGTGATGCTCTTACATCTCTGGTATTTTCACCCAGTACCTTTTCCTGCCAGAATACGTAAGTTTATTCTCGCGCAGCCAAGGATTGAAATCTTTAAAAACTTTATAACTGATTCCCAAGGCGTTTGCAAAGTCTGCAAAATTATCTACCGAGCCGGTAATTTCAAAATCACGAGTTGGCACTATCGGGTATTTGTCCTCGTCGGCAATATAAAAATTATATTTTTCAGGATTCTCCAGAATCAGCTTTATCGCCACAATTCGGTAAACATATCGCGCCGTTTCGGTGGTAATCAGTAAATCGTAATAGTCTTCTTCTTTTTGGCGATCAATTTGTCGCTGTACTCCTGTCATGCCGCGGTTGTAAGAAGCCGCTACCATTGTCCAGCTACCAAACTTCTCGTAGGCTTTTTTGATATATGCACAGGCCACCCGGGTTGCTTTTTCAACGTGATAACGCTCGTCCACCTCGTCATTTATTTCCAAACCATAATCGGTACCGGTTCCTTTCATCAGTTGCCAAAGACCAACAGCTCTTGCCGGAGAAACAGCTCTTGGATTCAAACTACTTTCAGCTACTGCCAAATATTTAAAATCTTCAGGAATACCTTCTTCTTTTAAAATGGGTTCGATAATAGAAAAATAACGTGGTGCAGTTTTTATAAATCGTATGGTTTGCGAATGAAAATAGGCGTTCGAAAGCAACTCGCGATCAAGTGATTCTTTTACATAAAATCGATCTAGCGGCATTGGTTCGCCTGCAAAACTTACCTCTGCCGGCAAATCCACACTTTCGTAATGTACCAGTTCTTCTGTCTTTTCCTTCGAATCTTCAGGACTTGCTGCCATCAGAATCAACACCAACGCTCCTACATTTAATACCAACGAAACAGTTAATAATAGCTTCCACCCTCCTTTTCTCTTGATCTCCATAATTATTTCAGTTTATAATTGGTGTTTTTAAACGAAATTAAACGTACAAAAATACGCTTTTACTGTAGCTTAACAATGAAAAGAGCCCGACAGTTTGCCGAGCCCACAAATATTTTAATATCGAGTGTTTAATACGGAAAGTTATGCTTTGCCTGAGCTGTTAAACTAAGGCTCTCTGCCGACTGAATACACACAATTGCGTAGCCCGGCCCCATAGCAGTGCACACAGGAATATCGTCGGTGCCACACTGTCTGATTGAAACGTTTAAAATTAAACCTTCATCTTTAAATTCGTCCGGTAATCCTACCGCATAAAAAACAGGATAATAAGCATTGGTGCGCCCCAAATATGCATTTACCCGATTCTCATCTTTATCTGCAAAGCGAATCAGAAATGTGTCGCCACAATCCAATCCTTTTCCAACTACTTCCACCTGGAAACTATCAGGACTTGCATACATCTGTTCTTCTGCTTGCTCATCGCTACATGAAAATATAAAAAGGGTTAGGCTAAACACAGCTATTTTAAAAAGATTTCTCATCTTGAAATTTTAAAAGTCACACCCTCACCAAAAGCGAGAGCATGACTACTCTACACATTATTTAATCCTCACTAATTACCGGAATAAATCCTATTTGTCGTATATTTTGTAAATCGGAATAATCATAAAGGTAAAAGCCATCGTCGCCAATCATAAACAAGTAGCCATTTACGGGAATTACATCGTAAGTATTAATTCCGGGAAAAGTAGCTATCTGGTTATCGTCAATTTCTGTCTTGCTTGTTACGTCATACACTTTTAACCCGGCATCGCCATCGCAAACAAAAAGTATATCGTCATCAATTCCTAAACCGTAAGGACTGGTCATTGGATAAGAAGCAATCAATGTATTGTTGGCATAATCATCAGAAAGCTCTAACACATCCAGACGGTTTACATCGCTGCCGCACGAATTACCACCTCGTAAGGTTATGTATGCATATCCATCGGCCACAACTACAGGGTCGCAGCTGGTAACATGCCAGAAATCACTCAGATAAGTTGGCATTGTTGGAACAGCGAGACTAAAAACGCGCATCCCCGATTGCGTTCCTAAAAACATGTGATCATCGAAAATAAACATGGTTTCAACATTCCAGCCGGCATTCTGTGTTCCAATATCATTTAACGTAGCATCTGTTTTTATATCGAAGATATGCAGGTTAGCACGATCAACTGCATAAAGGTAATCGTCATACAAGCCAAACCGAGCCATCGATCCGCCTACTCCAAAGGTTGAACTTTGTCCTCCGAAACCATTGGATGGAGCACCATCCATCATAGCAAAATCTTCGCGAGAACCAAAAAAATACACCGGATAATAGTGGTATTCCATCTCCTGCCGAACACGGGTAACTTCCCAGCCGGTAACAACACCTTTTTCTTCGTCAATTTCGGCAAGGCGGTAATCTTCCTCGTACGGAGGCAAAGTGTATGGAAACACGTCTTCTTCGCGGCTCACTTCTCTTGGGGTATTGATATCACTGATGTCAATCGCCACCAAATCGACATAACTGTCGGCGTACAGAATATTATTCTTTATAGCAATATCAACGTTTCCCGGAATTTCAATAAAACCAATATTTTCAGGATTTTCAGGATCCTCGTTATCAATGATGTGTACTCCTTCGAATTGTTCATTTATAAAAATCAGATCGTCTTTAAAATAGATCTTCCCTGGCTTCCTTAACTCTCGCTCGGCAACATACTTTACTGCAGAACGTAAAGTTTCGTATGACATATAAACCGGTTTATTCGCCGTAAACTCTTCGGTATATTTATCGGCACAAGAGAAAGTGGCAAAAATTAAAATGGCTGGTAAAAATATATTCCGTATTGTCTTCATTGTGGTGGCTTTTAGTTAAATACAATTCCAAGTTTAATCGTCAATCGGTTATAGTCGATGTCTAACTCATAATCATTTTCTCCCGAATAATTCAAACGATGAAACTGGTATCCGACGGCGAAAGTCATTCCAAAACCGGGCGAAAACATATGCTGATAGCCAACCCCGGGGTTAATCAAAAAACCACCGTCGGCATCAAAATTCCCGTTTCCATAATTATTGGGCCAGGGCCATACGCTCGACCATGCCGGGATAATATCGTAATACACCGCATTTGATTCTTCAAGTGGCAACTGGTATCCGGCTTTGAGGAAAACATAGGGAGAGGACAGTGTGTTTCTAAACCGGTATTCCACATTCGCAAAAAGTGGCATATAGGATTCTTTTAAAAACTCGAGACCTAAGCCAGCACCAACTGAAAACTTAGGGGAAAGGGCATAATTTACAGATGCTGTAACACTAAAGGGAGCTTCCTGGCTATTGTCAGAATTTCCGACAAGTACGCCAAGTTCGGTTCGATAAAATAGCTTTGAGTTGGACTCTAGCTGGGTTAAGTCATCGAGAGTTTTTATACGTTTGGGAGAAATACTATCAATCTCCGAAGCATCGAAGATCCACAGATTTCCTGCAGATTGAATTCTTATTTTTTGTTGATTGTTGACATAAGAATATCGGCCTTTCAATATCGAACCGTTTTTAAGGTATACATATCCTTTTTCGGACTGCGATTTGGAAGGCAAATAAAACAACAAGGCGAATAACAGGAGGCACAAGCTTTTCATTTGTATTTAGTTTTGAAAGTAGATGGAGAAAGAGAGCAAAGGGTTGCGTTGACTTATCAAATTTCGAAAAAAATAAAATTGAATAGATAATTCCACTCCCCCTAAGAGTTTGAAATCTAAATACAATTAGCTAAATTTGAACACCATAATCTGATCATTGACAACTCTTTTGTTTACCAATATTCAATCACATTAAACCAAAAGAAATGGAAACTAATAAACACCTCAAAACAGCTTCATCTGGATTTTCTGTTTTATGTATAATTGCCTTTTTATTGAGTTCTGCAGCTCTTTACGCTCAAAACGGTTTTGAAACAGAACTTGCTAATCTAAAAAAACTGGAAACTACTTCAACGGAGAAAGTTTACCTTCAATTAGACCGAACAATCTTTTCTCCGGGAGAAGATCTCTGGTTTAAGGCATATTTACTGGATGGTACTTTTCATAGATTAACACCAACTAGTAATAATCTGCACGTGGAGTTGATAGCTCCAGATGGAAAAATAGTCAGTGAACAGGTTGCACTAATTTATAATGGAGTTGGACACGGAGATATACACCTGGAATCGGAAACCATAAAAGATGGAGTATATCAAATTCGGGCATACACCAACTTTATGCGAAACTTTGACGATGGCCTGTTTTTTACGAAAAATATTTTAATTACAAGTGAAAGCAATACCAAGCCGGAGAAATATTCTGATGAAACAGAAATAGACCTCCAGTTCTTCCCTGAAGGAGGACAGCTGGTACAGAATATTCTTAACCGGATAGCATTTAAAGCTGTCGACCAAGATGGAAATGGTGCAAATGTATCAATTTCCATAATTGACGAATCGGGTAATGAGCTCCAGCAATCGAAATCGGTTCATGAAGGAATGGGACAGTTTTTATTTAGCCCTAAACCAAATACGACCTACTACGCGAAAATAAATTTACCCAACCAGTCTGGAAAAAAGTTTCAGCTTCCCAAAGCTTCAGATGGCTACTCAATTTTAGTCGGCAATCAGTTTGAAGATCTGCTTGACTTTACCATTTGTACATCACCGGACAATATAAACAACCAACAAGTTTCATACATCATTCAATCCAGGGGGAAATTATTCTCTTCCAATAAGATACTCATGGACAAGGAAACAAAACTGGTGCGCATAAAAAAAGAGGAACTTCCTTCCGGCATTTCATCTATTACCATATTCGACGAGCACAATATTCCGGTTTGTGAGCGATTAATTTATAACCAAATTTCTCCGAAACTGAATATAAATGTTACTCTTAACGACAAAGACTATACGACCCGCGACAATGTAAGTATGACCGTCGAAACAAAAGATGAAAATGGGAAACCAGTACCAGCCCATTTGTCGATGTCGGTTATTAGCGATTATATTGACGACAAACAAAACGAAATATTAAGCGATAACAGTAGTATTCTTGCGACATTACTACTTCGCTCGGATATTAAAGGGAAAATTAATAATCCTGACTTCTACTTTGAAAACTTTGACACTCAAAAACACTATTATCTTGACCTTCTCCTGCTAACTCAAGGCTGGCGTAAATATATATGGAAAGAAAAAGTAGATACTGAGTCTTTCGTAATAGATTTCAAACACGAAAGTGGCTTCACCTTAACCGGAACTTCAAAAACACTGGCTTTTAAGCGCCCTATACCCGATAGCAAAGTTTCTTTAACCATAACCGATAATGCTTTTTATTACGACGAAGTAAACGCCGATGAAAATGGGAAATTTACTTTTAGCAATACTCATTTTATGGATTCTACCACACTGGTTTTTCAAGCATTCAATAGAAAAGACAAAAGAAATACTGTTATAGACATAGATGAGATAAGTTATTCTCAGCCACCTACAAACTCAATAAAACAAATTCAACTTCGTAATACAAGCAATGATCTAAGAGTAATTTCTGACCAGGCAAAAAAAATCGAACAATTAAAAGATTCTCTTGCTGAAAAGAATTACAAGTTCCTAAACGAGATTACAATTAAAGCCCAGAAGCGAAGGGATCTGGACGATCATTTTAGGTTGTATCACAATCCTGATGAAGTACTTGAGATTACAGACAAATATGCCGGATACAATAATATTCTGGAAATTGTTGAAGAACAAATTCCGTCAATCCATGTATACGGATTTTGCCCCGATGTGGAAGTTCGAATGAGAGGAACCCGGTCACTGAGAAATGGTCTTACCAAAGGCTCGAATGCAGCTTTTTTACTTGACGGAATGTTTGTCGAGAATAAAGATATTTGCTCAATAGCGGTAACCCAGGTCGACAAAGTTGAGATTTTAAAAGGAGCCTCTGCAACCATCTTCGGAAGCCGCGGGATGAACGGTATTATTGCTGTTTATCTTAAAAAATCGGGAGTAAAATGGGATTATGTACCTGTTGGTATCGTCAAAACAAAACCAAGAGGCTATTATCGCTCCCGTGAGTTCTATTCTCCTAAGTATGATGAAACACAAGAAGAATTCCTGGGGCCGGATTATCGGAACACTATGTATTGGGAGCCCAATATAGTTACAGATAAGGAAGGAAAGGCGGAACTCTCATTTTTTAATTCCGACGATTCCGGAAGATTCATAATATCTGTTGAAGGTGTTGGCATCGAAGGAGGACTTGGCCAAGCGAAAATCAGCTATAATGTACAATCAAAAGATATGGCAATTCATTAACGACACAAAATTTCATCGAAAGAAGCCTCCAAAAAATAGTAACTTATCCTATTTTTTCGCACTAATTAGTTATACATATTGCTTAACAACTTTTGAAACAACATAGCAGTTGTACCAAGAAGCCCAGATTTTTGCCAATCTTCTGAAATAACTATTCGAACATGTCCGGAAATTTGTTCTAGGCAGTGCTTTTGGATCGATTGCTGAATTGGCGTTAAAATAAATTGTTTTGCTTCTGATATTACGCCTCCCAAAACAATGATATCCGGGTTCAGCAACTGAATTGCATTAGCCAAGGCTTTCCCAACTGCTGCTCCGACAGAATTAAATAATCCAATAGACAATTCATCTCCCGATAAAGCAGATTGGATTATATCGTCAACGGTAATTTCGTTTTCTTTCCCTTTAAATTTTGTAGTTAATTGAGAGACCTTACCTTTTTTAACAGCTTCTTGTGCACGAGAAATTAGTACGTAAACCGACGAAACAGTTTCCAAGCATCCTCTTTTGCCGCATATACATAAATCACCATCCTCAACAAATTTTATATGCGAAAACTCTCCTGCAAAACCGGTTGCTCCACTGTACAGTTTACCATCAAGTATTAATCCTAAACCGAGTCCCCAGTTCCAGTTTACCACCATTGCATTTTGATACCCCTTTGCCGCGCCGAAGATAAATTCGCCATAAGCTTGCATCCTGGCATCGTTATTTACATAAACCAACTTATCAAACTTTTCACGGATTCGCTGAGCTACATTCTGTAGTCTTTTTTCTTTTATCGTGTAATTAATCCCCAGGTTCTCGTCAATAAGTCCGGGCATTGAAAGGCCGACGCCATAAATATTTTTTATGTCAATATTCTTTTCTTTCACGATTTTACGAACCTCTGTACCAAGCTTCTCAATCAAGTCCTCATCATCAATAGAGGTATTAAATTTTACTATAGGTGAAACTAAATGGTTGTGAGCATCGAAAATCCCTACTTTCCCGGTATACCTTCCCAGTTCGCAGGATACAACAAAAATTGAATCGCTTTTCAATCCAAAAACTGCAGGTCTTCTCCCTCCATTGGATCGCCCCGTTCCTTGATTCTCTACAAGGTCACGCTCACTCAACTCTTTTAATAAGGATATTGATGTTGGAACACTCACCCCTATTCGATTGCCAATATCTGTTGCAGAAAGAGCATCTTCGTGATACAACAATTCTAAAATCTTTTTCTTTCTGCGGTAATTCTTTAGAGCGTTCCCCGTAAGCTTTTTACGCATGATATCCGGGATGAGAATCATTATTAGTATAATTTAAATTAGTACGATAAGCACAGGTTTGTGAAATAAAACGTGTATAAAATTATAATTTATTATTTAAGGAAATTAACAAGATTGTTTTTAGAACTCAACAATTAACTAATACTAAAAGTTAAATTCATCTCAAATTTACTTATTTGTTACTGAACCACAAAAACAAATACCTATTGAACCATCTTCAAGTGCATTTAAACAAAAGTTTAATTTCCGTTTTTGGTTTTTACTACAACAACTCCTCCCATTCCACGCGAACCATAACGTGCCGAAGCTGCTCCTCCTTTTAATACATCAATTGATTTTATCTGAGAAGGTGGAATATTTACGAAGACCGGAAATTCGACAATAGTACCATCGACAACCAACAATGCGGGGATTGACCCACTGTTTAGCGTAGCATTGCCACGGATATTTATCGATGAATTACTAACTGTTACTCCCGGTACTTTGCTTTCTATAGCCTCGAGAATGTTCCGGTAATTGCTGTAATCAGGCCCTGCTTCCAAATGCTCAATCGCATAGTTCAGTTGATTTTCGGAGATATGTCCAAAACTAACAGCCTCGTCGAAACTCTTCTTTCCTTTTTTATACCTCAAATCAACTTTTATTGAATCGCCTTCTGCAAAGTCTGATACTTTTATCTTTTTTGAATAGAAACCATTGGCTTCAAAAGTCAATTTCTCATTTTCATTGCAAGCAAGCGAGAAATCTCCTTTCTCATCTGTAGTTACCACAGAGTCGCTGTTCTTCGAAAGAATAGATACATTCTTTAGACCCACGCTACCAAAGCTTGTTACTTTTCCTTTTACCATACGCTCTTGAGCCCTTATGCTTAATGTGCAAATAATTCCCAGACCAAGAGTTAACATTATAAACTTCAAATTCATTTTATTCAGTTTTTTTTTTGATTAGCCTTTAAACAAAAACTACACCAGATTTAAGATCAAAATTAATCTTCGTTCGTCATTCAAAGACATTTGAATCAGAAAAAAACCGCTGCCCATAAAGAACAGCGGTTTAATTTGACAAATCTAACTAAACACTATCTATAAAAAGTGCGCTTCAATTAGTTATTAGGACCTGCCCCATAAGCAGGATTTCCAGTATCAAACCAAAGTCTTTCAGAAGAAAGTACTGAAGGGCTATTTGTTCCTGTTGTAAATCCTTGCTCTGTAACTGCAGCTTGCTTATTACTGTAGTTCAAATCATCTTCTGTTGGAGTACCAACTACAAAACGACGAGGAATAGTAACTTCAGTACCTGAAGCCAAGAAGTCTTCCCAAGGCAAATATGCACTGCCTTTTTTCGGAATTCCCGAACGACGAACCAAAGTCCAAATGTCGTTTGGTGTATTCATAAAGTTAATGTATTGCTGAATATAAACTTTCTCCAATGCATCTGAAGACAGATCAAAAACATCTTTTGTTAAAAGGTCAGCAATTTCATCTTCACGTAGTTTAGTTGCGGCAGTAGCAGCAGCATCGTCATCAGTATAAACCGGATCACCGTTGTAATACGGCATCTGCTGATGTTCTGCAAATTTATCAGCTCTCTTTACAGATAGTTCTACTCCCCAATCTAAATATTCCTGTGCTGTTTTTGGTAGACTTGCACCTAACAATTTAAATTCAGCGAAGTACAAGTTGGTTTCTGCTGCTGTTCCCAAAATAACATACAATGGTGGATCATTGTCTTTCAGTTCAATTATACGTCCCCCAGGCTTTGTTGGGTAAGTAAAATCGTAAGTTGTACGTGTTAACTTCTCAGAATATAATGATAATGCATTATAGGTTTTTGTTTCGATCTTATTTGTTGCCCCCTGGTTGAAATAGATACTATTATCAGGATCTATCGTTGCATCAGGAGAGAGTGGAGCACCATGATAACGTACCCAAGGTTCACCATCGCCTTCCCAACCTGCAAAATCTCCATTTTCATCGTATTTTACTAGTGGTTCAATGTATGGAGGTAAGGCTTGTTCTGCATCAATAAATGCCTGAACAACCTCGCCATTAAACTGATTTTTCTCAAATGTAAAACGCAATCTTGGATCTTTATTCGCTAATAAGAAATCGATTAGGTTTTTACTTCCATAACCAATCCACATATCATTACCGGTTCCGTAGTATTTTACATCTCTCTTATAAATAAAATCATCGTCTAATGCATCCATGTACCCAACCGGGGAACTTGCAACTTGCTCTACAATTTGTATCGCTTTGGTACGGTCTTTATTTACCAAACGGGCAGCAATTCGAAGTTTTAACAGGTTACAGTACTTTGCCCACTTTCCGTAATCCCCTCCATAAATCCGGTCTTGATCACCGATAGCAAATTGATCTTCTGTTGTTAAACTAGCAATAGCCTCATCCAACTCGCTCAACCATGTATTAAACAATGTTTCCTGGTTATCAACTATAGGTGTCAATAAAGGAGGATTAGTATAAGGAGCCATACCTGCTTCGGTATAGGTCAACGAACCTGTGTTATCAGTAATCGTCAAAGCGGTTGCAATTTGAACAGGATATGTCATTCCTCTTAGCGCCTGGAAGGAAGCTTGTTCTTCTTCCGGCATTGCGTCAATACGCATCCGAATATCCATTGTTTGTGGCAAAAGAGAGCCGTATAGATTTTGTCCGCCAGCAGGCCCCATTTCGTTAAATGTTACGCCATTTCCACCTTGCATTGTCCCAACCTGAGTCCAAGGATGGATGTACTGAAAGTTACTATAAAACCACACCGTATAATCATTACCGTACATCTGTTGAATGGCCTTGGTCATTGAGAACCTCAAATCCGGCTCAGACAAAGTAGAAGGATCTGAGTTTAGTTTGGCAAACTCATCCTTATCGCATCCGATAGCGAAAATAAAGATCAGTGCAAATAATAATTTATATGTTGTTTTCATATCTACCATTTTTTAATTATTTAAAAGTCAACACTTAATGTCAATGTATAGGTTGCCGTGTAAGGAATAAAGTTACGCTCGAAAAAAGAGTAGTCACTTGTTGTTCCACGGAAACTTTCAGGGTTCAAGTGGTTAGGCAAAGAGTTGTACAAATACCCAAGATTACGTGCATTTAAAGCAACGTAAAGATTTTGTGCTTTGATTTTCTGAGCCAATGATTTTGGTAAATTATATCCAACAGAAATATTACGCAAAGCAATGTATTTCACTTCACTAAACCAATCGTCATTGATAACGCCACTTCCCCATGAATTAGTAAGGTATGTATAAAAACCAGCATGAGTAGGTTCAACATATCCGGCTTCATAAGCTTCCTGATAGGTCATTCCTCCAACGTTAACCTGGTCTCCACTTGGAGCTGTCACCATTTGGTCTTCGGCAAAAACTCCTTCAGGAATCATACCATCTGTAAACACCTGACCTTGAGTATCTTCATACTGACTCGTCCAGGTGATACCTCCACGTTCCGGATCACGCCATCTTAATGAAGTTTCCAAAATACCGTATGATGTACCGTATCTATTTGAATAAGATGCCATGTGTCCACCAAAGCGAGCATCTAGCAATACTGAAAAAGTAAGGTCTTTAAATCGGAATGAGTTATCCCATGAACCCTCAAAATCGGGATTTATTTTACCTACTTCCTGTACTTCATAACTTCTCGTATAACCTGCTCCTCTATAGCTATCCAGCCATCTCAAAATCTTATTTCCGTTATCATCGACCAAAGGCAAGATATCAGACATAAGCACACCATATTCTCCATCTTCAAAAGCAACAGATGCAACACGGTAATTTCCATATGCCGGATCACCAGCTAATCGCTTATAGTCTCCAAGCTCCTCAACCATATCCGAGATCATGGTTGTATTGTTCCAGTAATTAAAAGTTGATTTCCATTCAAAGTCTTTGGAACGAACAGGAACAAATCCAAAGGATAATTCAAATCCTTTATTGGTCATTGTTCCAACATTGGTTAACAATTCACTTAAACCAGATTCTGAAGGTAAAGGAATTGTGGAAATTTGGTTCTTAATTGTCTCGTTGTAATACGCAACATCAAGACTCAAGCGATTATTGTACAGGCGAATATCAGCACCAACCTCATAAGAATTTTTACGTTCTGGCTTGATGTTAGGGTCAACCAAAGTAGTTGACTTTGTATTTAAGTACACATTATTTCCACCTTCTATTTCCCAGTTGCCAGAGCTATATCCTTTGTTAATGGAGTACTCCTGGGTATCATTACCAACTTGTGCCCATGAAGCGCGTAATTTTCCAAAAGAGAACATAGATGGTAATTCAAACGTCTCTGTAAATATCCAGGAAGCACTTAGCGAAGGATAGAAATAAGAAAAGTTCCCGGTTCCGTCGGTATATACTAAAGCAGATGACCAGTCGTTACGACCAGTAACATCAAGGAATACCTGATCTTTCCATCCTAAGCTTGCTAAGAAGTACAAGGAGTTAACTTGCTTCGTACCACCTACCTTAGCTTCTGTCTTCAAGGTTTTCTTTGAGTTCCCCATAAAGAATTTTCCAGGTACAATCAAACCACCATCAGTCTCGGTTTTGCTATAAGATGTTTCACGATCCCACAATTCTCCACCAAGCATTGCATTAACAGAAATGTCACCAAACTCTTTATTCATATTCACAACCAGCTTACCGGTACGGCTCACATCGCGGTCATGACGAAGTTGGTAGCTACCTCCCTCCATGGCATATCCGCTACCTAGGTTCTTAGCTTCGTAAAATTTGGTATAATAATTCATATTTCCTTCAGCGGTTACTGATATCCAGGGAGCCAGATTAGCTGTTAAACGAACAATAGGTCTTGTAACCTGTTCCTTTCTGGTTTGATCATTTAAATTATAACTGAACCAAGTTCCGTTACCAGGTACGTTGGCATATAAATCGTCATAATTATTATTTGGAGTACCTCCATGAGACGCCTGATAAACGTCTCTACTCTTCCACCTGTTAGTATCGTACCAACCAGCCCATGATCCCGTTGCAAAAGACAATGATAACGAGTTGCCTGGATTTTTCACTCTTGAGTTAGTAAAGGAAACCGATGCATCTGCACGTAACCATTTTGCCAAATCATATGATCCTTTGAATAACATTGAGTATCTTTCAAATTCATCGGTAGGAGCAGTTCCCTCTCTGTAAGTATATGAATTTGACAGATAGAAGCTTCCTTTATCATTAGCTCCATTTAATGCAACAGATGTAGTTGAGTTAACTCCTAAATCATATGCGTCAACCATATTGTTTTCATAACCAACATAGTTTCTGATCTCTCCATCGTAGTCTTCAATCGGACGACCATCGTATTTAGGCCCCCAAAGAAATCCTGCATTCGGGTTTCCAATTTTAGTTACCATTTGCTGGCCATTTACTTCACGGGTATAAAACTGGGTATAATCAAATCTGTAATAATTTCCATTTTGATCTTTTTCACCATAACCAATGGCACCAATTAAATCACCAGGGCCAAATTCATATTGAAGATCCGGCTGATCATAAACATGGTCGAAACCTAACGACTGGGTAACCTTTACTCCTAATCCTTTACGCCCCCTACCATCTTTATTTTTAATTACAATAGCTCCGTTAATACCGCGTGAACCGTAAAGTGCAGTTGCGGCAGCACCTTTAAGAACCGATACAGATTCGTAGTCATCCGGATTCAGGTTTTTCAAAATGTTACCGAAATCATTTGCATTGTCAGCCCATTCACTAGCATTTGACACTGCATTCTCCACAATAACACCATCAATAACAAAAATTGGCTGGTTGTTATTTGAGTTAAGAACCGACACCCCACGAATCTGGATTTTGGCGTTACCAACCAAACCACCATCTGAAGTACCAATACTTAGTCCCGCAGCCTTACCTTGCAAAGCCTGAACAGGATTTACAGTATTAACTGCGGCGATGTCATCCCCTTTCACTTCGGTCATTGCATAACCAAGTGCTTTAGCTTCTCTCTTGATTCCCAATGCAGTAACAACAACTTCGTCAATACCGATTTCATCCACCTGCATGGTTACGTCAATAACAGAACGATTAGCCACTTGCTCTTCAACATTCTTCATTCCCACGAACGTAAAAAGTAAAGTCACATCTCCAGGAACAGAGATCGTGTATTCACCGTCAATATCGGTGATCGTCCCTTGACTTGTTCCCTTTTGGACGATAGACACACCGGGAATACCGGCGCCATCTTCATCCGTAACCTTCCCGGTTACTGTTTGTTGTGCGTAAGCACTACCTAGTAGTGCAAAATACACGCCCAAAAACAAAAATAATTTTTGCATAGATTTTGTTTTAAAACGATTTGAACTAGATTAATTATAAATATTGCTAAATAGCTTTTGAAATAACATTGCGGTTGTTCCCAAGAGCCCGGATTTCTCCCAGTTCTCAGAAATAACTAGCTTAATATTTCCTGAAATTTGTTCAAGGCTGTGCCTTTGGATCGATTGCTGAACGGGCGCCAATATAAACTGCTTTGCCGCCGATACTACTCCTCCTAAAACAATGACATCCGGGTTGAGTAATTGGATTGCATTTGCCAATGCTTTCCCGACCGCTGTTCCTACTAAATTTAGTAATCCAATAGAAAATTCATCGCCCGATCTTGCGGATTGAATTATATCATTAACTGTAATCTCGCTTTCTTTTCCTTTAAACTTTGTAGTTAACTGGGATATCCTTCCGTTTTTAACAGCTTCCTGTGCCTGGCGGATCAAAACATATACAGATGAAACTGTTTCCAGGCAACCTCTTTTACCACAGATACATAAATCGCCATCTTCAACAAATTTTATATGCGAAAACTCACCGGCAAAACCAGTTGCTCCGCTATACAACTCGCCATCAAGTATTAAACCTAAACCAAGCCCCCAATTCCAGTTTACCACCAAAGCATTCTGATGTCCTTTGGCAGCTCCAAAAATAAATTCGCCATAAGCTTGCATCCTGGCGTCGTTATTTATGTATACTAAGCGGTCAAACCTTTCTCTAATTCGCTGTGCTACATTTTGTAGCTTTTCATCTTTTATCGTGTAATTAATTCCCAGATTCTCGTCAATAAGCCCTGGCATTGAAAGACCGACACCATAAATATTCTTTGTGTCAATAATTTTGTCCTTCACAATTTTATTCACCTCTGATTCAATCTTTTCGATCAAATCTTCATCATCAATAGAAGTATTAAATTTTACTATCGGCGAAACCAGCTGATTGTGTGCATCAAAGATTCCGACTTTCCCGGTATACCTACCGAGTTCACAGGAAACAACAAAAATCGAGTCGCTCTTTAAACCGAACATCGCCGGACGCCTTCCTCCTCTTGATGGGCCGGTACCTTGCATCTCTACCAACTCATCCTTGCCAAGTTCTTTTAATAATGAAATAGATGTTGGAACACTAACACCGATCCTCTTACTGATCTCTGTCGCAGAAAGCGAGTCTTCATGATACAGCAAATCGAGTATCTTTTTCTTCCTCCGATAATTCTTAAGACTGTTACCGGTAGGAGCTACGTTTGAAACCTCAGGGATAAGAATCATTCCAAAGTTCAATTAAGTTAGTTTTCTATGATGCAAATTAGGTAAAATTATTTAACAAAGCACAATGTTTTTTAAAATTTTTTAAAAAGAATTTAATCTACATAAAATTCATTAACAAGGATCCTCGATATATCAGTGAGGGAAAAAGAAAATCATGGAAAAGGATTTCGAAAAATATTATATTCGAACTTTAACGAATTTTAACGGCTAAAAGTCGGGGAACACATTTTATTGCTTAAATTTTACCCGCACAAAAGCGATCAAATCTATTCTTAACACTATACCGAAAAAAGGATGACTCAAAACTGGCATATAGTTTTCTTTCTGGCACTGTTTGTTATAGCTATACAAACAAAACCGCTGTATGCCCAGACTCCGACACTCGACAGTACCTCAATTTTAAAAAACCAGAAGCAAGAACAGTTTTACGATAGTCTGGAAAACCGGGCAAAAAGAAACCCGTTTACAAGTTGGATATACGACGTACTAATTTCTCCGCCGCGCCCATACATTGATAAACGAGCACTGGCGCTCGACTATTTCAACAAATACGAAGGAATGGTTATTGCCAAAGTAAAGGTTAAGCCACTGGATATTTTCGGTCCATCATTTTCAGACACTACCAAAGAAGCTGATAGTTGGGCTGGAAGATTCGCGAATACCATCCACACAAAATCGAACCTGAAAACCATACGCAAACAATTACTATTTGACGTTGGCGACATTCTGGATCCGGAAACGATGTATGAAAACGAACGTCTGTTAAGGCAGTTGCCGTACATTAAAGATGTGAAATTTGTTGTTGAGCAGGATAGTATTTACTCGGCATTTGTAAATATTACCGTGTTTACCCAGGATCGGTTCTCTTTTGGGGTGTCCGGTGGAGTTAACGGAACTACTTCGGGTGATTTAAGAATATACAATAAGAACATCTTTGGTGTAGGGCACGAATTTTCAGTGAAGTTTGTGGGACATGTAAACAAAGAACCCTATTTGGGTTTTGAAACTTATTACAGAATCAACAAGATTGCCGGGAGCTTTCTGGATATGGAGTTGGGTTATTTAAATACTTTCCGCGACGAAGGTTTTACTTACAATATAGACAGGCCATTTATTACCACTGAAATTAAATGGGGGTATGGTTTAACGGTTAGCCGCCTTTACCGCACAGAGAAAATTACAGAGAACGATCCTATAAAATTGGAGGAACCACTTAATGAATCGTATTATAACATCTGGGGGGGGCATAGTTTTGATATTAGCAAGAACCGCGAAAATCTAACGCAACTAACGCTAACTTCGGCTATTCATGATTACAATTTTTTCGATAAACCTGATGTTGAACCGGGAAATGAACACCTTTTTGCCAACCGAACACTTTTTATGGCCGGTATTAATCTTTCTCAACGGCGCTACATACAAGACCAGTTAATATACAGTTACGGGATTACCGAGGATATTCCTGAGGGTTATAAGCATGAACTGATTTACGGTTATGATGCAAACGAGTTTGGAGACAGACATTACCTGCGTTTTTCAACGTCTAACGGAAACCTGCTCATGAGCCGCAAAGGCTATCTTTTCTTGTCAACAGGAATTGGAGGTTATTTAAACAAAGGCAAATTTGAACAGGGGCAGCTAGATGCCAACCTTGAGTTTATCACCAAACTTTCTACTGCCGGGAAAAAACAAGTGCGTTCGTTTTTTAATATCGACTATACTTTGGGAATCAGAAGATACGAACTCGAGTACCTTACGCTCGGAAGATTTGACCACATCAGGGGTTTTGACAGTAATACCGCACAGGGGAAAAATCGTCTTTCGTTAAAACTGGAGCACGTGGTTTTTCTTCCACGACAATTCTACAAATTTAATGTGGCGCTGTTTGGATTTGCCGACGCCGGGATGATTGGATCTGATAAGAAACTGATTTTCACTCAACGCTGTTATTCGGGACTTGGTTTTGGTATCAGGCTACACAACGAAAACCTTGTTTTTGAAACCTTCCGGCTTCGATTTGCATTCTATCCTTTCTCGCCAAAAGATGTAAGTTTTATTGGTTTTGTGTTGAACGAGCAATCTAAACGAGAATTTATGTCCTTTGAACCAATACAGCCTCAACCTCTACCTTTTCAATAAAATCAATTAAAACTGGAAATAAATAAAAGGCTGCATGTCGGAAGAAACCGATTGATATACGATAACAACAACCACTGCAGCGATAACTGCCTGCAACCAAAGCGGCGAATCAATAAACCAATTCATAATGCGGTCTTTCCATTTTTGGCTTAACCAATGGATTACAAAGCCAAACAACATGACCAGAAAAACCAATTTATAAGCAACCAAAGCTTCCGGGACAATCGACAAATCCATATTGGTACCAATCTGATGCAACATGCCATTCACTACGTCCATTGATTCTGAACGGAAGAAGACACGCGTAAAAGTGATAAAGGTGAAAGTTATCGCAATCCGCCAGACATTTACCAGAATGTTGCTCCGGTTTTCCCAGGGACTAATTTTGCGCCAGAATTTATATACAACCAGGCCAATTCCATTTAATCCGCCCCAAATAATAAACTGCCACGAAGCTCCGTGCCACAAGCCACCTAAAAGCATCGTCAGCATAAGGTTAATGTTGGTATCGATTTGTCGTTTCACTTTTGATGATATACGCGCCAGCAACGCAAACACTAGCACTGCTCCTGCAAAAATAGGGACGAGAATAAGTTTTCCGGCCAACAAAACAATTATTGCCAGAATAATCCCAAGGCTGATATAACTGAATACAGACCCTTCGCGGTTTCCTCCAATTGGAATATACAGGTAATCTTTTAACCACGATGATAAAGACATGTGCCAGCGTTTCCAGAATTCGCCAACGCTTTTCGCCTTGTACGGCGAATTAAAGTTTTGTGGCAAGCGGTAACCCATCAATAATGCTACACCAATTGCAATATCAGTATAACCTGAAAAGTCAACATAAACCTGAAGCGAATAACCAAACAAAGCCATTAGGTTTTCAAAGCCGGAGTAGTGAATCGGATCAGAAAAAACGCGGTCGACAAAATTCACCGCAATGTAATCACCGATAAAAATCTTTTTCACCAGGCCTTTCAGAATCATAAAAATCGCCCAACCGAATTCGGCCCGCGACAAATGATAATCTTCGTAAATCTGTTTCACAAAACCCGATGCCCGAACAATTGGCCCGGCCACCAACTGCGGAAAAAACGACACATAAAACCCAAAATCTATCAGATTATTCACCGGCTTTGTTTCTCTGCGGTAAACATCAACCGAATAGCTAATGGTTTGAAAAGTAAAAAATGAAATCCCCACAGGCAGCAATATCTGATTCACATTAAAATGAGTACCGGTAGCTTCGTTAGCCCACAGCGCCAAATGATTGATCACATGCAAATCAGTTCCCAGCATCATGTTTATACTGTCGATAAAAAAATAAGCATATTTAAAATAAGCCAGAAGCGTAAGGTTAACGACCACACTTAGTGCAATCAGCGATTTTCGGAGTACTTCGTTTTTCGAATTGTAAATCCACTTCCCGATAAAAAAGTCGGTGAACGTACTAAACAACAATATAAAAAAGAAGAAACCACTTGACTTGTAATAAAAAAACATACTGGCAAGAAATAGGTAGCCTGCCCGAATGCTCCTGTTCTTATTTTTGTAAACAAACGAATAGCCGATTAAAACCACCGCAAAAAATGCCCAAAAAAAGAAACGGGTAAAAATCAGCGGTGCTGTTTTGTCGTACAAGAAAATATTCCGTAGAATTTCCGGTAAGTCTATTTGTTGTAATAAGTCCAAGTTATTCCAAATTAGTTTGTTTATCCGCCGGAGCATCCGTTTCAGAAACTCCGCCTGCATTATTAGCTCCGCTCTGTGTCAGCTTATTTTCGTGTTCAATATATTGCTCAAAATCCTGCATAAAAGCAGTAAAAAACAAATCGGCCACCAGCAAGTAACCTTCGCGCGTAAAATGTATTTTATCGCTTTGAGCCAGGTTATTCCATTGCCACAATACAACAGAGTTTAAACCGCCCATTACTTCAAACATATCCCAAACTCCGGCGTCGTACTTTTCGGCCATGTTGAACATGCTTCTCCGCACTAACTCTCCGTTTTTGTTGACATACCTGCGGTAAAGGTAACTATCGTTATTGGTCGTAAAAATGATTACCGCATCAGGAGCTGCCCGTTTTATTTCAGCAATTAGTTCAGCATAATTACTTTCGAAACGACTTTGCGAAAACCGCCGTCCGTAAGCATCGTTAATACCAATGCCCAGAATCACCATATCGGGTTGCAGATCGGCTAGTTGCTTTTCAAACAACTGACAACGCAAATATGCCGGTACGTGCGCGCCGTTTACTCCAATGCTGTGGTACATAATTCCGTTTGGCGCCGATTCTGTTGTCATTCCAAACAAAGTAAACTCGCCTTCCTTTCCGGCTTGCTTTGTTAAAGTAATCTTCAGACTATCTACTGGGTTACTTAATTCAAAATCGATATACTCATCGCTTACTGTTGAATTTTCAACCACCGAAGAATCGATAGTAACCATGTAGTTTTTTTCCTTGTTCTGATAAAAAATCCGGAGTTTATTAAAACTGTAATCAATTGTATTTTCGTCTTCCAGCAAAATGGTCAGTTCTGCCTTTGGCGAATTTGTACTTGCAGAAATACCTCCAACACCAAGTGTTCCGCTTTTCTTTCGCTCAACATTTCGGAAGCTCCGCCATGCTCCGCTGTAACGAATGTAATAACCATAGGGCGAGTTGGTTCGCGAAATACGGTAAGGAAACATAAATCCCCAGCCGGCATTCATATCGCCACTGATTTGCTGAAAGCGTGTGCGCATTTGTCCGCTAAACGAACCAGCCTGAATATGCGAGCCACCAATATGTACGATATTCAGACGCCCTTCACCGGTAGTAAGCATTTGCTCCAGTTTCTGATGAAAACGATCGATGTTCTGACGACCACCGGGAAAATGCATTTGATTCAGATCGTAACGAATAAAATTATACGGGTTTACATGGTAGAAATAAGCTTCTTCCTGTGCAAAAGTAGCTTCAGCAAGCAACATGAATATACCTAGAATAATCAGAGTCAAGCTTCTGGCTGTGAGCCAAGAGCTGCGAGCTTTTGAAGATTGAATGGAGATTGAAGTAGATTGACGCAGATTGAATTGAGATTGAGCTACAAAATTGACAGAGCGCTTAAAACTTGAAACCTGAAACTTGAAACGAAATACAAACAGATCTCTCACTGCGTTCGAAATGACATTTTTATCAAAACGCTGAACTCTGAACTTTGAACTCCGAACTCTGAACCTTAAACTACTTCCTCCCCTCATCACATCTTCTCCTCCAGGTATTTATTGTATTCAAAAATCAACGAATTGTAGAACATGTTGGCAACCAAACGAGCTCCTTTGGCCGAAAAGTGCACATAATCAGGGCGGGCAAGTTCCGGTTCGGCATTTACCCACGAAGGCATACTGTTGTAGCCTCCCATTGCCGAATACATATCCCAGTAAGCACAACCTTTGTTCATCGATACATCTTTCAGTGTTTCAATCAGAGCAGGTAAATGTTTATAGGTGACGTATTTGTCTTTGTCTTTTGTAGACATGTCGCTGGGGCCAATTACCAAAATCGCAGTCTCCGGGCACATTTGCTGAAGACGAAGAATCTGACTACCAAACCAACGGCCATAACGGTCAATTGCTTTCTGGTTTTTAATATACGGTACAACGTTTCCACCAAACTGAAGAATAAAAAGCGAAGGATTCAGATCCTTATACATTTTCAGGCTTTGCTCATAGTCCGACTTGGTAAATATTGTCCCAGAACTTCCACGCAGCGCAATATTGTCCATAATAATACCTTTGCGTGATGCCAGTTCAATACCATAGATATCGGGACCGTCGTAGCCAGAAAAGCGAAGTGTTACGCTATTGGTAGAATCGGGCAAAGCGCATTCCAGAACAGCATAATCCGTATTTGACTTTAAGGTGTCGGCCAGCACAGTATCGCCACGAGCCAGCACAAGCGTTTCAACCGGACGGCTGGTGTTCCCATAGAAAAGCCGCATATAATCGTATTCACGCGTGCGGCGGTACGAAATATCGGTTTGCGAGACTGTCATTTCAGCGTCGTACACAACCGAGTCTTTAAACGGAATTGAATCGGGTACCAGCGGCGCATAACGCGAAAAAGCGCCCATCACACCATACAGGGCATGTGTAATTGTTGAATCCACCTTCCCGTAAATCGGATACCTTTTCCAGTTTGGAGAATTCTCCTGTTTGGCACTAAACACATAATCATAAGGTTGCAAAGCCGGACGCAAACCAACTCCGGTTCCGCCAAAACGTCCCTGCAACTTATTCCTCACAAACGAAGTAATCCGGTCGCCCTCAATCTGGCTGTCGCCGTAATGCATAATCCGTGTTAAAGAATCATGCTGAAGGTGATAAAAAAACTTACGAAGATTTTCGCGACCTTCGCTGGTCATTTCCAGTTTATGAATGCGCTGCACCAAAGAATCGTATTCGGCGCGATGAATCACCTCAACAACTGTATCTCCCTGGATAGAATCGACCTCAATTTCAACCAGTGAATCAATTTCAAATTGCTGATCAATAATTTTACTTAAATCGGCATACTCTACTTTTTCAGCCAGAAACATTTCACTGAATCCCGGCATGTGAAAAGTAAAACTGCCGATCTCCACTCCATCTTTTGGAGTAATCCACATTGTCCCGGCCAAAAGCAGGAAAACGCCCAATGTAAAGAATAGTGTTTGTATCGGCTTCATCGCTTTAAATATAGGATTAGTTTTTGGCCTATTTGTATTTTTCGCGCATCAGAAATGCCATTCCAAAAAAGAATAGCTTCCGGTGTTACTCCATCGTATTTTTTGGCAATCACGTAAGGCGACTCTCCGCTTTTTACCACATGCTCTATTTTTCGTGCGTCTTCCGGAATTTCAAATACCTTTTGCGGTGTAGTTTTTGCGCCGGCACTGCTCACAGCAACCTGCTTTTGTAAACCTTTATAGTAATCGGCATTCTCATCGTCTACAAAAATATCGAGCGTTGCACCAGCTCGTATTTTCCGTTCGTTGTAAATGTTGTTCCAGTATTTCAGGTCGGCAACACGCACATCGTAATCCTCGGCAATAAAACCTAATACATCACCGGTCTGAATTACATATTTAATTTTTGTTTTCCCTTCTATTTCCAGATCTTTTACACGCTCACCGGCATATTGCCGTGTTGGTGAGGGCGGATATTCAATTTTCTGTGTAACCATCTCAAACAATGTTGAATCGCCAACACTGAATATCGAATCCTGCCAAAGCACAAAGTCATCGTGTTTTCCCTCGGGCAAAAACAGCGCTTCATCTTTTTTTCCTTCAGGAATAATTGAATACGGATACTGCGGATTGAGCTTTTCCAGTTCCTCCAGCGGAACGTTCAGCACCTGCGCAACTTGTTTTAAGTGAAGTTGCCGGCGAACAAAAACCGTATCCTTTTTCTGAAGTTCTCCGGGCGTAACCGGATTGGCTTTCAAAAAAACAGTTATGGCCTGAAAAGCTGCAATTTGTTCCAATACATCACCGGGCAACCCACGCATTATTGTTTCCAAAGCTACCTGTTCTCCTTTCTCGTCAAGAATATTTCTGATTTTTACATTGCCTGCGAAGTATGCTAACACGGCTTTTTCTACCGAGCCAAAAACTTCTTCATTTTTCTGAATCTGGCGAATAAAAGCTTGAGTTGAAAGAGTCGGATCAAAACGCTCGTCAACCATTCTACCCGCCTGCAAGCCATTCATTATTCCCTGAAAATGTCCCAATTGCCAAAATCCGGCACGTTTATCGGCACCAACAGCTATCGGATTCATTGCCGAGATTGCCGGCGCGAGGTATTTTAAATCATAGGGCAGGTTTGCTTCTTCAAGAGCGGCATTAAAAAACGGATCGTAAGCTCCAAAGCTCATCACAAGTATTTGTTTTTCTGAAGGTTTCAGTTTTTCCAAAAATGCATAAAATACTTCCGATGTTGCCAATTCCGATCGAAATACACTCGGCCCGTTCTGTTCAAAACCCTCTTCAAAATCAGGGAAAACAATTTTCTCTCTCGAAAAAGGATTGGCTGCACTATTCTGATCATCCCGGTTTTCTGCTGCAATTCGCAAATTGTTAGCGAAACGCTGCAACGTGGCATCAGAAATAGTGTCGGTTTGCGCATGACTTAGCACAGGGCAAACTAAGAACACCAGAATATATTTATACAGGAATTTCAATTTTTTGCAACTATTTTACTAACGGACAAAAGTCCTGTTACAGGTCGGCAAAAATATGAAATCATCTGGAAAGTCACAGGCGGTGCAGGTTTATTTTGGAATTTTATTGCCCCGATTTTCGCTTTCGACATAGAGTTAATCGAAACCTTTTTACTTGTTGATAGGTTTAACATATTAACTATCTGTTGTGAAATGAAGATTCTTTTAACCGGAGTTACCGGATATGTTGGAAAACGAATGCTTCCTGTACTGATTGAGAAAGGATATGAAGTAATTTGCTGTGTCCGGGAAAAAAGCCGGCTGACACTGCACAAAGGACTTCTCGAAAAAGTAACAATCATTGAAATCGACTTTTTAAAGGATGTGGAAGAAGGCCTTCTGCCAAAAGATATTGATGTGGCCTACTACCTCATCCATTCCATGTCAACTTCTCAGGATAAATTTGACCGGCTTGAATCGAAAGCAGCGACCAATTTTAAAACTTACCTTGAGGCAACTTCGGTTAAGCAGGTGATTTACCTTAGCGGGATTTCCAACCACGGGAAGCTCTCGAAACACCTTAGCAGCCGCCGAAAGGTAGAAGACATTTTAGCAGGCAGCCACTATGCACTCACCGTTTTACGCGCCGGAATTATCGTAGGCTCAGGTAGTGCATCGTTTGAAATAATCCGCGACATTGTTGAAAAACTACCGGTAATGGTCACTCCAAAATGGATACTGACCCAATCGCAGCCGATAGCTATTCGCGATGTGGTTCAGTTTTTAGCCCGTGTAATTGGTAACCAACAATGCTACAACCGAACGTTCGATATTGGCGGGCCGGAAATACTGAGCTACAAAGACATGATGCTACAGTATGCAGAAATGCGGAAACTCAAAAGGCGTATTTACACTACCTCACTAATCTCCCCAAAAGTGTCTTCCTATTGGTTGTATTTTATTACCTCGGTATCGTTCAAACTAGCTATCAACCTGGCCGACAGCCTAAAAAACGATGTGGTTTGTAACAATAACGATCTGCAAAAAATTCTTGGCATTCAACCCATTACTTACAAAATGGCCTTGAAATATGCTTTTCTGCGCATCAAACAAAACCTGGTGCTCAGCAGTTGGAAAGATTCCATGATCAGTAGCAGCCTCGGGCTTACTTTATCGGATTTTATTGAGGTGCCAAACTTTGGCTGTTATAAGAATGTAAAGAAAAAAGCCGTTAGTGATGTCGATCAGGCACTGCACAACATATGGACAATTGGTGGCGACAAAGGTTATTACTATGCTAACTGGCTGTGGAAGATCAGAGGCTGGTTTGATCTGATGCTTGGAGGCGTTGGCCTGGGGCGCGGCAGAAAACTTCCTGAAGAAATCACTCCGGGCGATGCGCTTGATTTCTGGCGTGTGCTCTATGCTAGCCGGGAAAAAAAGCGACTGCTGCTTTTTGCTGAGATGAAACTCCCCGGCGAAGCCTGGCTCGAATTCAAAATCGACGAGGATAACATTCTGCACCAAACTGCTACATTTCGCCCGCGGGGAATTTTGGGAAGACTATACTGGATTGCGACTTCACCCTTCCACTTTTTCATCTTTAGCGGGATGATCAAAAATATTTCGGAGAATAAATAAGCAAGCTGGACAAATACCTTCAAATGCATCTTCATAAAAATGTGCAAAAAAACCATGTACGAACACCAAATTATTTTATAAATTAGAACAAAATCTTTTGTAATGCTTAAAACCTCATCATTCCTTTCCGTATTTGCTTTTGCAATTCTATTTTCTGTCTGTTCCAAAACGCCTAAAAACAGTTCCGGCGAACTCCATATCCGCCCGGTAGTTGACACCGTTGGATTTGCGCACCTTAACTGGCAAATGGACAGTATTACCGCCCGTATTTCTTCCGAATTTGCCGACCAACTGACTGGTGCAGCACAAGAGCCGGGAACTTCGTGGAGGGCAGCCATTTGTCCGCACGATGATTATACTTATGCCAGCTGGCTGTACCCGGCAGTACTGAAAAATATAAGATCAAAAACCGTCATAATTTTTGGCGTAGCACACCGGGCGCGGGTTTTCGACATTGAAAAGCAACTTGTTTTTGGTTCGTTTGATGCCTGGCAAGGGCCTTATGGAAATATTCCGGTTTCATCGCTTCGTAACGAGATCATTCAACAATTGCTCAAAGACCTTTATGTGGTCCACGACAGTATGCAGGCGGTGGAACATTCAATAGAATCGATGATTCCGTTTTTACAACAGCAAAACCGCGAGCTTGAAATCGTCCCGATTCTGGTGCCCCGTATGCCCACTTCGCGCATGGACACCATTGCCGAAAACCTGGCCGCCGTTTTAAAATCGGTAAGCGAAAAGAACCGGCTTACCTGGGGAAAAGATATTTCACTGCTGATAACCACCGATGCAGTGCATTACGGCGATGAAGACTGGAACGGCTGGGATTATGCTCCTTTTGGCTGCGACAGCGCCGGTTATGCAAAAGCACTTGCACTGGAGCACGAAATTATCGACAGCTGTTTTACAGGCGAACTGAACAACGAAAAAACCAACCGTTTTTACCAATATACCGTGCAGGAAAATGATTACCGAGCATACAAATGGACCTGGTGTGGACGCTACTCGGTTCCGCTGGGGCTAAAAGTAGCGTGGCAGTTGCAACAGCAGGAAAATGCCAAGCCGCTGGTTGGTATTCCGATTGCCTACGAAACTACTATCAGCCAAAATCATATTCCGATTGACGACCTCGGCATGGGACGCACCGCTGTTGCCACTCCAAATCACTGGGTAGGGTTTGCGGCTATGGGGTTTAAATAAAATGGGATTCAGTTTTAAAGAAGGACTTATCCTCTGATTCGGATTTGCAATCCGAACTCAACGCCCCGAGAAAAATAATTCTCCTAGAAAATGCTATAAATATATTTCAGTCGGGCATCTTTCATTACAATGCTTTCACCTTTCCAATTGTAAAGCTTGCATTGAAAAGAAATATCAAGGTATTGAGAATAAGTACTCATATCTGCGTAGATATCCATATTTTTCGAAAAATTGATATTAAAATAGTTCCCCTTATCTCCATTTACATCTGCAACTGAATCTTCTCGTGAATAAGGACTACCCGATGCCCACAGGTTTCCATCTGCATCTATCCATTTAATGCTAATCCCCGGAAAATCGTTGTTGTTTGGAGTATATTCCTTTTCGCCTTCGGATAAAACCGTTTCGAATAGCTCTCTTGAAACATTATTCTCTGCAACGTATTGCGCACTCTCAAAATGATTTACAAAATCCACTGATAGTCTGGATGTAACACTACGATCAATCCTCATATTCTTTCCAAACTCCAAACTCCATATATCAATTGTATAGTCGTTCCCAACATTACTCATTTGCCTCGAAGGCATACAAATAATAGCAGTATCCGTAATAACATCACTCTCAATCAACGTAATCTGCACATTATCTATCATTGCATTAAAAGTAGTCTTTTCTTCAACGCCAAACTCATCTTCGTTCTTTTGGCACGATTGTAAGACACCGGTAAACAGCCAAAATAGAATGCAGGTTAAAAACTTATATTTCATTTATGAAAAACTACTATTTTGAAAATTTGGTGTGTTCCTTGTCTTTCAATAAATTGTTAGGATTCGTCTCGAATACTTCCTATCTCTTAGAGATTTAAAGCCGTATTTCTGCACGTTGCCCTACAATTATGTATATACTTATTCGACAAATAGGTAGAAATAAAAAACTGCTTCACTGCTTCAATACTGTTGTTGTGACAATGCTTTGCTCTCCGTATAATTTAACAACATAAATACCGGGTAAATGGCAACTCATATCAAACGATGAAAAATTACACATATGGCAATCAACAGTTTCCTGAACTATTCCTAACGAATTAATAATCTCTATACGTTTAAATTTCCCCGGATGCTTTATCATTAGTAAGTTAACAACAGGGTTTGGAAAGACTTGAATACTCACTGATTCCGGTTTGTCGACAGCCGTTGTTACTGCAGTAAATTGTGCTTCATAGTAAGTATCAAAATCTACTATTTCACTAACAATAGTACCTTGTCCATTTTTCCATTCAGAAAATGTATAACCTTCTTTAACTACGGGATCTGGTAAAGAAATACTTGTCAATGAATTCCAGGAAAATGCATTAGTTCCTATATAACTAACGCTATTGGGAATAGTTATACGAGTTAAATCATTGTCACAAAAAGCAAAATCTCCAATAGTGGAAACGGTATTAGGTATAAAGTCAATTTCTTTAGCTATACCTCCGTATGAGACAATAGTACTCATATCATCAGAGCCATCATTGTCGCGGGAATAAACAATACCGTTGAATTCCATTCCATTCATTTCTGTTAGGACATTTTTGTTAAAAGCCCTGTATCCAATTGCTATTACACTTTGTGGAACTGTAATATTAGATAAAAAGTTACCACAAAAAGCCCCTTCACCAATACTCGTAACACTTTCTGGAATTATTAAGTTTGTTAGTTCGTTGCCTCCAAATGCCCAATCTTCAATAATCTGTACATTCTCAGGAATTTTTATACTCTTTAAAGAATCAAAATGAAAAGCATACTCCCCAATAGTTGTAACACTCTCAGGAATAAAATCAATCTCTTCTGCAATGCCTCCGTAAGAAACAATTGTGCTATAATCATCCGTACCATCATTGTTGCGTGCGTAAATAATACCTTTAGATGCCACACCATTAATTTCCGTAATTGCATTACTGTTAAAAGCGCCTGAACCAATAGTGGTAACACTACTTGGAATATTTATGCTAGAGAGATTGTTAAAAAGAAATGCCCCCATATCTATCTTTGTAATAGTATTAGGAATTATGACACTCGTTAAATTTTTCCGATAAAACGCTCTGTACCCAATAGAAGTAACAGGATAATCTTGCCAGTTTACATTGATATACTCTGGGATAATAATACTCGTCTGATTGCCCTTGTACTTAATTATTTGTCCATTGCGAAAATCTACATCCTCCAGTGTTAATGTCCGAGCGTAAATTGCATAGTATTCCTGATGAAAGTCCGTAATTGAATCTCCCGCTTCATACAATTTCTCATTCGAATCTTTATACCCAGAGAACCCGATATTGCCATTATCAGGTAATATTATTTTAGCTAAATCAGGGTTGTTTATAAATGCTGATTCTTCGATAATCTGTAAGTTGCAATTTTTCTCAAAAGAAACATTTTTCAGGGCATTTCCGCCAAATGCTTGTTCCTCAATGGTGGTTACACTTGCAGGAATAACAACACTTACTAGCGAAGAACGGTAAAAAGCCAAATTCTGAATTACGGTCACCGCAATTTCCGTCCCGTCCACATTAAATGAATTGGGGATGATTATATCCACTGAATCAGCCTTGTAATCTATGATTGTGCCACTGAACTCACTAAAAACTACATCATCGATGGTAATTGTGTATTGTGCAAATGTATTTATAAAAGAACAACTTAATATTAGCAGAAGTAGTACCTGAATGGATTTATATCTTTTCATAAATTTTCAATGTTTTTGGGTTACTATTACAATACTATATATCTTATTAGTAGTACTGTTATAAGTTATTGTATTTATTTGTTTTGGGTTGATGAATAGAATATAACAAGTTTGGTATTTGTAAGAGTTGTGTTCAATGTATTTGGTAATTTCTGGTTTTTAATGCAGCTAAAAGTAAACATAAAATCTTTTGTTCAATTGCAAAAGGAGGTGTTTTATTACTAATCCCTAAAAATGATGAACAAAGCCAATCTGTCGCGGAGTTTGGTCGTAAGGGATTATTTTTACCACGAAATTTTTTTTACGGGCTGGCCCAAAAAAGGTAGTACTCCGAGGCAAAGCCCCCGGAGCATTATTTCGATTAAAACCTTGTAATTTTTTATTTATGATCGCGCTCGCGGATTTCTACCCGGCGGATTTTTCCGCTAATGGTTTTAGGCAGTTCCTCTACAAATTCAATAACACGCGGATATTTGTAGGGTGCAGTTACCTGCTTCACATGGTTCTGAAGTTCGTGAGCCAGCGCATTTCCGGCCTTATCTTTGTATTCGATAGCCAGCACCACCGTGGCTTTTACCACCTGCCCGCGAATTTCGTCGGGAACACCGGTAATGGCACATTCCACCACTGCGGGGTGCGTCATTAAAGCGCTTTCCACTTCAAACGGCCCAATTCGGTAACCCGAGCTTTTAATTACATCGTCGGCACGGCCCACAAACCAGAAATAGCCGTCCTCATCTTTCCATGCCAAATCTCCGGTATAATAAAAGCCTTCACGCATAGCTTCGTCGGTAAGTTTTTGGTTGCGGTAATAACCGTCAAACAAACCGGCCGGGTATTTTTCGTCGTAACGTATTACAATTTGCCCCTGTTCGCCAGCCTCGGCCGGACGTCCGTCGGGTGTGAGCAATTCCATATCGTAATGCGGATTTGGCAATCCCATAGATCCGGGTTTGGGTTCAATCCAGGGAGAGGTGAAAATCGAGAGCGTTGTTTCACTCTGCCCGTAACCTTCGCGCAATTTGATTCCGGTAAGCTGAAAAAATTTGTTGTAAACCTCGGGGTTTAGCGCTTCTCCGGCAATCGTGCACCATTCAAGCGCCGACAAATCATAACTACTTAAATCTTCGCGGATTAAAAAGCGAAAGATAGTTGGCGGTGCACACAACGAAGTAACTTTGTGTTTCGACAATACTTCCAATATTGCCGAGGGCGTAAATTTCTCGTGGTCGTACACAAAAACGGTAGCTCCAACCAGCCACTGTCCGTATAGTTTTCCCCAAACGGCTTTTAACCAGCCGGTATCGGCAATGGTAAGGTGCAGGCTGTTTTCGTGCAGGTTTTGCCAGTACTTTGCAGTAACAATATGCGCCAAAGGATACACACTATCGAGCAGCACCATTTTGGGGTCGCCGGTGGTTCCCGAAGTAAAACTCACAATAATCGGATCGCTGTTTTTAGTCGATTCAACAGGCCGTTTAAAAGGCTCTGCATTCTCAATTCCTTTATGAAAATCTTCCCAACCTTCGGGAATAAGCGGGCCAATGGAAATCCGTTTCTCTACTGAAGGAGATTGCGGCATGGCATCGTTTACATGACCAAGAATCAGCTCGTCGCCATCGCAAACAATGGCTTTTATGGTTGCCGCGTTGTTGCGGTAAATAATATCTTTTTTGGTAAGCAGGTGGGTAGCCGGAATAATCACTGCCCCTATTTTATGAAGTGCAATAATCGTAAACCAAAACTCTGCTCTGCGTTTCAGAATTGCCATCACCATATCACCTTTCCCAATTCCGAGCGACGAAAAATAACCTGCCGTACGATCGGTAATTTCCTTTATTTCACCAAAAGTATAAGTGCGGCATTCGCCCTTATCATTAGTCCAAAGTAACGCACGTTTATTGGGCTCCTGAGCCGCCCATCCGTCTACCACGTCGTAGGCAAAATTGAAATCTTCGGGGATAATTAGTTCGTAGTTGGCCTTAAAGTCTTCAAAATCGTTAAAGGTCGTCTGTTTTAAATATTTCTCAATCATGTAATAACCTTTCTTTTCTTTTAAAAAATAGAGGCAAGAAACCGCACTTTCTTTCCGTCTAGCGCTTTCATGCCGTGAGGGAGGGTAGCATCGTAATATAAACTGTCGCCTTCGTTAAGGATAAGCTCGTACCCGTCTATTGTGAGTAGCATTCGACCTTCCAAAACGTAGTCAAATTCCTGTCCGTTATGGCTGTTCAGTGGAATTGGCTTTTCTTCTTCGCCGGGTTCTACAGTCACCAGAAACGGATCAGCTTTCCGGCCCACAAATCCGGCGGCAAGTGCCTGATACTTGTAGGCTTTGGTGCGTTCTATTGCACGCCCCTGCCCTGCCCTTGTCAAAAAATAAGATTTCATGTTGGGCTCGTCGCCAAATAGCAAAGCCGTTAAACCTACATTGTATTTTTTTGATACATTTTGCAGTACACCGATGGGAATGTCTGTGTTTCCGCTTTCGTAGCTCCGATATTCTTCTACTGAAATATTACAAGTTGTAGCCATTTCTTCAACCGGGATATCCAAGACCTCGCGTAAGCCACTTAGTCTTAATGCGATTTCACGAATCTGTCCGTTCATAATGCTTAACTTTTGATTAGTTCGGGCAAAGATATTTGTTTTGCCCGAGAAAAAATGATGATCAACAGCGAAGTTAACTGATGTTCACAAGAATTTTAAGTGACTACTTTAGTTGAAAGAGATTCCGATAATAACAAGAATACTGTTCCTATATTTATATTACGTCTATCTTCATGCCAGACGGAGTCTTTCTTTTCTATTCGACGAAAAGAAGATCCCGATGAATCGGGATCAAAATAACTTCAGCGTATTTTCAATTCACCCAATTATCCCGACTACAAATAATCAAAAAAGTACTGGCTCACTTTTTCCATCAGGTGAACACGGTCTTTGCCGCGAACATTATGTGGATGAATTGGATAAGCAAAGAAATCAACCGGCTTGTTTTCTTTTACACACTCGCGCAAAAATTTCATACTGTGCTGCATTACCACAGTTTGATCCTGCACACCATGAATGAGCATTAAATGCCCCTGCAAATCTTTTACATGGTTTGCCATATTCGATTCTTTGTAACCTTCAAGGTTTTCCTGCGGCATGTCCATGTAGCGTTCGCCATACATAATTTCGTACATGCTCCAATCGACCACCGGACCTCCGGCAACACCTACTTTAAATACCTCGGGATGACGTAATTTCAGGTTCAGTGTCATAAAACCGCCATAGCTCCAGCCATGCACTCCAATTCGTTCGGCATCTACATAAGGCAAACTTTTCAGGTATTCAATGCCCTGCATCTGGTCTTCGGTTTCCAAAATTCCAAGTTGACGATGGACAGCTGTTTCAAACGCACGTCCACGATTGTTGGTTCCCCGGTTATCAAGCGTAAAAGCAATGTAGCCCTGCGATGCCATGTAATATTGCCACCAACGCGCCTGATTGTGCCAGCTCTTATTAACCAACTGCGAATGCGGCCCGCCATACACGTAAACCACTACCGGGTATTTTTTTGAAGGATCGAAATTTGTTGGTAAAATCAGGCGGCCAAACAGATCGTATTTACCGTCTTTTGTTTTTAGGGTAACCAGTTTATTTTCGCCTAATTGATAAGCAACCAGTGGGTTTTCGGCGGTAAAAATATTGCGTACAATTTTTCCCTTCGTGCTGATTAAATCCACTTTATTCGGAACAGTTGGCCCGTTCCACTTGTCGATCAAGTAACCGGCCCCCGGACTTAAACTTCCGTGATGAATTCCTTCGTCGACACTCAAACGTGTAGTTTCACCGCTTTTTACATTCACTTTGTAAATGTTGTTTTGCAAAACGTCGTCGAGCGTTCCTTCCACAAAAAGCTGGCGTTCTTTTTCATCGAAACCAAGTATCGATGTCACTTCCCACCCACCATTTGTTATTTGCTGAACGAGTTCGCCTTCAATATTGTATTTGTACACATGAAACCAGCCATCTTTGCGGCTCAGGTAGTAAAATTCGTTGGGATTCACTTTCGAAAACTGAATCGGGAACAGTGGTTCAACATATGAATCAGCTTGTTCCTCAAATAAAGTTTTTACCAACTCGCCGCTTTTTACCGAATAGCAATTGAAATGCATGTGGTTTTGCTCGCGGTTCAACTCAGCCATGTAAATACTGGCTTCATCGGGCGACCACGCTACGTTTGTCAGAAAATGATCGAGCGGATCCCCGGTTTTCAGAAAAACAGTTTCTCCGCTAAAAATCGAATACACCCCCAGAGTAACATGATGGCTTTCCATTCCGGCCATCGGATATTTTACAGGCGTATATTCTGCTTCTCGCGCCATAAAATCAACCAGCGGATAATCTTTCACCATGCTTTCGTCTTTGCGGTAGAAAGCCACATAGTTTCCTTTTGGCGAAATAAAAATACCGCCGTTAATTCCAAATTCATTCCGATGAACAGTTTGTCCGTTTACAATTCCGTTGCCACCATCGCTGGTAACCTGTCGGGTTTCATTGTTCGAATCGGTAACAAACAGGTTATTATCCAGCACATAAGCCACAAAATTTCCTTCAACTGAGAACTGCGCCGACTCTGCCCCATCAGGAATTTTCACCTGAGTTTCAAGTTTTTCTTCAGCAATATTTACCAAAAGAAAACGACTGCGAGCGTTAATCAGTATCTGGTTTGCATCCACCCACGAATACATTGGAAAACGCTTGAAACCGGCATCCGTAATCTCATTCAATTTATTGAGCGTAAGTAAAGTCTCTGTTTTTCCACTTTTTGCTTCTGTCATCAACAGCGAATTGTCTTCTATCGAAGTGTAAGAATCGTTGTTTCGCCACTGCAAACCACTCACCGAGCCGGGACGCAAATAGCTGTAACGGCCAATAATGGCATCTTCGAGACTCATTTGTTTGGTTTGGGCAAACGCTGAAATTTGAGAGATCAAAAGAAAAAACAATACAATCCGATACATTTTCTGAGTTTTTAATTTGGGTGACGAATGTAGTAAAAGTTAGCAAGGGGCAAACTGAAAAATGACAGGGTTTTAAGAATAAGTTAAAAGGCTGTTTTAAAATCTCTTGTCGTTATCCCAACCTTGCTTCAGTAGCTTTAAGCAGCTAAAAATCAGCCGAACGCCATTCTGAACTTTGTTCAGAATGGCGTTATTTTAAACAGCCTCTTAATGGAAGCGCTTACTTTCCGCTTTTTATAAATTCTATTGCTTTGTCCATTTGCGAAACATCAAAATAACGTTCTTCCCGACCTTTCGACGAACGTTGAAAAAACAGGTTATCGACGGGAACCAGAGCTTTTACAACTTTTGAATGAGCCACCACAGCCAAATGTCCCAAATGCTTGTAATTTCGCAGTGACCACAGTGTATCTTCAAAAAACGCCTTTGTACTGCTGTGGCTAACCTTAAGTTCATCAAGTTTAAAAAGAACATTTACCAGATCGTATCCTTTGTCGAATTTTTCCTGCATAAACTTTTCACATATTTTGGCATCGGTTTCGGTAAAACCATCAATGATTTCAATGGCCAGGACATTGTTTTCAAATGTTTCAATTTTTTCAAGCATAACATCAATTGTTTTGGTTATTAATATCAACCCTAAAGTTAAAGCAAACAGCCGCTGGTTATCAACACAGCACGTTAAGAAAGTTTAAAATTATTGGTTTAAAAAGGGTTACACTATTATTCGTGAAGGTGAAAAGTTTCCTTTTTGATGAAATCAATCCAGCCTTAAAATAACTCTTTCTTCAGCTATCATCTCTTCTTCCCGCGAGACAGAACAATCGTCTGAACCAGTATCACTAACAGCATTATTGCACCTATAACCCCGCTAAGAACCAATACTCCTACAAACGGCAACCCATCGTGAATTCCGGCTTTTTCGATAAAAACGGAAATTAAGTAACTATTAATAAATACTACTGCAAGTTGCCCGGCAAGACTGATCAATGCAATCTGCCACAACTTCAACCGGATACTTTGTTTTACTGCTTTTGTGCCGAAAATTACCTGAAACATTAGTGGCAAAATGAAAAGTGCGTAAAAGACTACTTTTAACATCGTTCTATAATTTAGTCGTTTCGGTCTTTCTTTTTCTTGAGTTTAACGATAATAGCACCATCATAATTCTTCCTTTTATATTTCCCTTTGACATATTTCTGAATTTCGTTCTGATCCTTAACCACAGAAATCGATTCTATTTCCATTGGATCTATCTTAGATTCAAACTCGTCTTCTGACAAAATCTTATTATTTACCACGTACAACGTTTCTCTTTGTCTGTTGCCGATTGAATATTTCTGTTTTTGCCTGTTCCGGAAATTAAAATCCAGGGCTTTCTGGTCTTCAATTCGTTTTACAACGCCCACCGGCATTACATACCTCCCGATAAATACAATTGCATCGGTGCGGTTGTCGAGAATGAAAAATACGAATGGATGATCGGCAGTAAAAACCTTTAAAGGCGCGGTTGTTCCGGCTCCGATCATAATTGTAGCGGCGGAGGCTGCAGCAGCTTCGGTTTTTTCCTCATCAAGTTTAATCCACGTTTTATGCAGAACCTGCCCAAGCTGCAAAGGTTTTTCGTTTGAAATTCCGGAAAAATCAGCATCGATTGAGAAAGCAGTTCTCAGTCCTGCATCCTTTAATGCTCTACTAAGTTCATAATTTCCATCAAGTTGTATTTTGGGGATAGCAAGCGAAACCCACTTTGTAGAAGCTTTATTCAAGATCTCAGTAAACAGATCATTGTCCAGCTTCTTTTCAATTTCATGAATCCCAAAAAGCTTTTTCGGAAGAATAATACAGAAAGACAAATCAGAATCCTTGTAAGGTTTTGAAATAAATTGAAAAACATCGTTCTCGAAATACCGAAGATGCTCCCTCCTTTTCATAAAATCTACTGCGCACTGATTTTCGGCGCTCGTAAAAAATGGCGCTTTTACCGTATTTTTCTTCTCAAACTTTTCCTTCCATTCTCCATTAAAATACACTGCATTTGCGATCAACAGCTTCGTATCGGGCGGAACATTCGTTCGGCCTACAATTTTGTTGATCCTGTGATTCGTTTTATCCGAAACCCACTCGTTGATTTCCGACACTGCCTGTTGCGTAGCCGCAAAATCAGTTTGTTTAAAATCGGAGAAGTAGTTGCCCGTGACAGCTTTTTGAAATTCCGGTTTTACGTTAAAGCGTTTGTCATACCATATAGCATTTGAAACGATCAGCCCGGAGCAGCGATCCGAACCTGATGCAAGATTTTTGAGATAATTATTTTTTAATACACTGGTGTTTTTGAGGTATAAAACATGCTCAAATTCTTTTTTCGTCTTCCTTTCCGCGCCTTCATAGGCGGCACCAAGAGCATAATATGTACTAAGCGGAGACAAGAAAAGATTCTCGTTTTCAATTTTTGTTGCGCGATATAAATCAAATGAATAACTGTTCAAGGCGTTGTCTGGATTTTTCGGCTGGGAATATAGTTCTCCAACGTTTCCGGCAATCAAACAAATTGAACCAATAAAAGTTAGGATTTTAAAAATCATAGTCTTTAGCTTTAAAGGTCAGTTTTAATGCTTTATATTTTGCATTCTGAGAGCTTCGAAAAAGAAAGCAGAAAAGCGATTATCCGCTTTCCTGTTTTTGTCTTTGTTGATTTTTTACAATTTAACAAATCTACAAAAGTATAAGCACCTCAGCATGATTTATTTATTCTTCGTTAGCCAGCAAACGCTGATCATTAACCATTTTTACGAGCTGGATAAACTCCGAGCGATATCCTTCCTCATCATCGCCTTTTGCACCGCGCGCGAGCTCCAATATGGAATCAACACTGGTGTCTCCGGCAAACTCCGAATTACGCAACAACATACCCAATTCTGCTACTGCTGCCGAAAAACGGAAATTATCAGAAGTGTTTTCTTGCAGCCTGTTATCAACAGGGATTTCCTGCAATTTGCTTTTATTTCCGTCTGGCTCTTTATAGCGTAACTTGACAGTCAACAACTCGTCACTCACTTTCCCCGAAACGGTTTCAGTAGTCTGGTATTTCAGCGGATCAACCGAGGGACGATGCTTTCTACTTTTTGAATTGGCCGGAACAATTTCGTACAATGCCGTTACAGTATGTCCCGCTCCCATTTCGCCAGCATCCCTTTTATCATCGTTAAAATCTTCGTCGTTAAGCAAGCGGTTTTCGTAGCCAATCAAACGATACGACTTCACTTGCTTTGGATTAAATTCGATCTGAAATTTTACGTCTTTTGCAATCGAGAAAAGTGTCCCTCCAAATTCAGAAATCAGTATTTTTCGTGCTTCCCGAATATTGTCGATATATGCGTAATTCCCGTTTCCTTTGTCGGCAATCGTCTCCATTTTATCGTCTTTTATATTGCCTGTTCCAAAGCCCAAAACAGTCATAAAAACACCGTTATCGCGCTCTTTTTCCACCAACCGCTCCATCTCCGAGGTACTTGAAACGCCCACATTAAAATCACCGTCGGTGGCCAGAATAATCCGGTTGTTGCCACCTTCTATAAAGTTCTCTTTCGCAATTTTATAGGCAAGTTTCAGTCCTTCACCGCCCGCTGTTGAACCGCCTGCATTCAATCGCTCCAAAGCATCTAAAATAGCTTTCTTTTTATTTCCCGGCGTTGAATCGAGCACTTTTCCGGCAGCTCCGGCATACACCACAATTGCCACGCGGTCTTCGGAGCGCAATTCGTTTACCAGCAAATTAAAGGCCCGTTTTACCAGCGGAAGTTTATCGGGCGAATTCATCGACCCTGAAACATCGAGCAAAAACACTAGGTTTGATGCGGGAAGATTGGTTTTATCAATGTGTTTTCCCTGCAAACCAACGTGCATCAGGTAATTATCAGTATTCCACGGGCAAACTGCCACTTCGGTATTCACACTAAACGGATGTTCGCCTGTTGGATCCGGGTAATCATAATCGAAATAATTGATCATCTCCTCCACCTTTACAGCATCAACCGGAGGCCGGATTCCCTGGTTAATGTAACGCCGCACGTTTGAATACGATGCCCGGTCTACATCAATAGAAAAGGTAGAAAGCGGGTTGGCTTTTACATCTTTAAATCCATTTTCGTGAATCGTGGAATAATTCTCGGTATTCCAGTTTACAGGAGCACTTGAATAATAACTGGCCGATTTTGGACTGACACCTCTTATCATCATTGCAGAACCGATAACAGATTCTTTCTCCTGCCTGCCAAACGCAACAACCATCACTTCCTCCAAACCCTTCTCATCTGCCTTCAATACCACATTCAAAGTATCCGTCTCGGGTATTTTTACGTTCTCAGCTATCATACCGACAAAAGAAAATACCAGGCTTTTGTCATCAGGCTCAACTTTGATTTTGTATACACCGTTGGCATCACTTATAGTACCACGAGAGGTTCCCTTCACTACTACTGTCACTCCCGGTAAAACGTTCCCCGACTCATCGGAAACAACTCCGGATATCACCCTGTTTTGATTTGCATTTGCTCCTGCTGCCATCACAAGAGCCATTATCAGCAAAAGAACTATTCGTTTCATAATCTTAAATTTTACATTCACTAACAGGATGCAGCGCTGCACAGAATTCCATAAAAAATTTTAAAGTTTTCTGATTTATCCTACTTTTAGGTGATTTTCATAATGCCAAAATTGTTTGCTTTCAGTGGCATAGTATGGAACTCACTGTATTTCAATCATAATCTGGGACGTGAATGTTTTACACGCTTGTTTGATACCAAAATGAAGCTCATTACTCTCAACCAAAATTTGAAGAATAAGCCTGACGAAGAACTTCTCGGGCTATTTTTGCAGAAAGGCGACACTGCTTTTCTGGGTGAGCTCTACCAACGTTATATTCATCTGGTTTTTGGTTTATGTATGAAATACCTGAAAGACCCGCATGTAGCCAAAGATGCTGTTCTTAATGTTTACGAAAAGGTGCAAACCGATGCGCACCGACACGATATAAAAAACTTTAAAAACTGGCTTTACGTAGTAAGCAAAAACCATTGTTTAATGGAGCTTAGAAAATCCAAGCCGGGAAAAGTATTCTCTTTGTCGGATAAAGAACAGGCAGCTTCTCTTATGGAATTTGAAGTGGAAATGCATCCTATTGACAGGGAGCAGAACGAGGAAATAACAAAAGCGCTGGAAGACTGCATTAAAAAGCTGAAAGCTGAACAACAAAAGAGCATTCGTTTGTTTTATTACAGTAACAAGTGCTACCGCGAAATAGCAGAGTTAATGGAAACCGAAGAGAAAAAAGTAAAAAGTTTTATCCAAAATGCGAAACGAAATTTGAAGATTTGTTTGGAGAAAAGTAAATGAAGGGGAACAACAAACATATCGATTTTGAGGCAATCAAAAGATACAGGGCTGATGAAATGACACCGGAAGAAAGGAACGCTTTTGAAAAAGAGCTACAGAAAGATTCTTTCCTGGCCGAAGCATTCGAAGGCATGGAACAGCTTCCGCCTGAAGAAATAGCTCAGCACATTCGTGAGTTGTCATCACAGGTTTCTTCGCCCAAAAAGAATAATAAGTTTCGCTTTACTGCAGCGGCGGCTTCCGTCCTTATTCTTGTTTCGATTGGTATTTTGTGGTTCCAAATTCAAAAAGAAAATTCGGTTCCTAAAGTAACGCAAGCCGAAAAAATAAAATCGCCTTCCGAGGTTCAGGAAAAAGAACCAATAACTGTGCAGCCCGAACCAGTAAGAGTTGTCACGAAAACTGATCTGAAAAAGTTGCAACCTTTACAAGCCAAAGTTGAGACTAAAAAAGCACTGGAAACTACCGAACTTGCGGAAATGAGTCCGAAAATTCTCCCAATTGAAAAGAAAGAGCCAGAGGTAGCTGCTAATGTTCAGGAAGAAACAGAAACAGAACTTGAATTGGCTGAAGCTTTAACAGGCAAGGTTCAGGGGATTATGGTTGACTCAAAAGATTTGCAGCTCACTAAAAGTGCGACAAACCAGGCAAAACCAGATGGTAACATTCGGATAAGAGGTTACGCTAAGTTGGATTCTGACAAAACAATAGTAACCACCAAAACACTTCGTGGAAAAATAATTTCTGCTGCCGACAAAATGCCACTACCCGGTGTTACACTGGCTGAAAAAGGCAGTTCGAATGGAGCAATTACTGACGTTGAAGGTAATTTTGAGTTGCCATTAATCGACAGCAATTCAACCATAGTTGTAAGTTTTATAGGAATGGAAAGCAAAGAAATCTCGCCTGCCGACAGTACAACCGCCATAATTGAATTAGAACCAGATCAACTGGCGCTCGACGAAGTAGTGGTAGTAGGTTATGGTGTGCAAAAGAAAGAATCGGTAATCGGCAGCAAAACTCTGGTTGAAACTGAAAATCAGCTCCGACTTGAGCAAGCTGCACCACTTGGCGGTTACAAAGAATTACGCGAATACCTGGGAAAAAATGCCTTACTTCCTGACGATTATCCTAAAAAGAAAGAAGTTGTCCGACTGAAAATCTCATTAGATGCTCAGGGCAAAATTCAAGGTTTTCAAAACCTGAACGATGCACCGGAAGCACTCTTCGAAAAAGTCAAAAGCCTGATTTTGAAGGGTCCCAAATGGCAGCCGGCGTTAAACGATAAGCAGCCAACAAAATCATTTGTCAAACTTCGGGTTGTTTTCCAAAAGAGAGAATAGAACCTAAATGTTAGCTTGAGGCTCCGCTGGAATGATCGCTAATAATTTTCAATTCGCCATTTATTTTCTGAATAACTAAAGAAAACCAGCCTGGACACGTATTATTGATTTCTTCAAAAACAAACTGGTATAGGCAGCTAAAATTTAGAAAGAACTTTAAGGTCGAGAATAAAATACTTTGCACACTAATTGTTATTTTTACAAACACGATTAAATCAAACTTTATGAAACCGACTTTATTTCTACTTCTCTTACTGGGCAGCTTTTCTATTTTAGCTCAAAATCGGGAACACGCTTTCGAAATCAACGAAAAACTTGGGCGCGGAGTCAACTACGGCAATATGTTTGAAGCCCCCACAGAAACGGAATGGGGAAATCCGTGGCACCCCGAATACGCAAAGATGATTGCAGAACTTGGCTTTAACCACGTTCGAATTCCAATTCGCTGGGAGCCCAAAGCAAGAAGTTCATCAACTTCGCCATACACCATTAATGCAACTTTTCTTAACCATATAAAACAAGTTGTAGATTCTGCACTGAATAACGGATTGATAGCGATAATCAATATGCATCATCACGAGGCTTTGTTCGACAATCCTGATGGACAAAAAGCTCGATTCCTTGCTCAATGGAAACAGATTTCAGAATTTTTCAAGGATTATCCGGACGACTTACTTTTCGAAATTCTGAACGAACCTCATGGAAACATAAGTGCTGACAAATGGAATATTTTTGCTACTGATGCACTTAACAAAATCAGGGAAGACAATCCAACGCGAGTTGTCTTGATCGGAACTGCTGAATATGGAGGGTTGGGAGGTTTGTCAAAACTGGAACTTCCCAACGATGACAATATCATTTTAACGGTACATTATTACAATCCTTTTCATTTTACACACCAGGGAGCAGAATGGTCAGAAGGAGCCGACGCTTGGCTGGGCACAAAATGGAATGATACCGAAACAGAAAGACAAGTAGTTCAGAATGAATTTGCGCCACTAAAAGCATTTGAGCAACAACAAAATGTTCCGATCCACATTGGCGAATTTGGTTCATACAGCAAGGCCGACGAAACTTCGCGCGGGAAATGGACAACCTACATAGCACGCTACCTTGAGAGTCTTGACTGGAGTTGGGCTTATTGGGAATTCAGTGCAGGATTTGGCATTTATAATCCCGGCGACGGAACATACAACCAGTTTTTGGTTGATGCACTTCTTCACAATCCGATCCCCGAACCGGCTTATTATACAGGAACACCTGTTTACTCATCCGACTTTTCGCAAAACACTTCTGGCTGGAATGTCTATACCCAGAGTGGAGCTTCAGCAATCAAAGAAAATTCATCCGGCAATCTCGATGTTACCATAAACAGTGTGGGAAGTGAAAACTGGCATGTTCAGTTGGTAAAAAACAACATTCGCCTTGAAGCCGGTAAAAAATACCGGGTAACATTTACGGCAAAAGCTGCGGCGCAAAGACAAATTAGCGCCTACACCGGACAAAGTTCTGATCCATGGTCGTCGTACAGTGGTTCTAATTCGTTTTCTATCGGAACCGAGTTCAATACATTTTCTTATGTTTTTGATATGAATGTGAATGACAACGCCGCCAGAATTGTTTTCGACATTGGGGAATCATCCGAAAATCTCACGTTCAAATCAGTTACGCTTGAAGAAATTGTTCTACAAGAACCTTCGTCATCGGTGATCATAAAAGATTTCAAATCCAAAATTTTTCCAAACCCGGTAAACGACCATTTAGTCGTATCTAATCTCGACGATTTTAAACAAATTACCTTGAGAAATATGGAGGGACAACTTCTGATAAATGAAAAACTAAACGATTTTGAAAATAAGATAAACACAAATAATCTTGCTTCTGGCACTTATTTTGTTTCATTGGTAAACCAGAAAAACAGATACACAACAAAAATTATTAAAAATTAAAGCCATGAAAAAAATTTCGATACTACTTATTATTGCTGTTTTTTTTACAAGCAGCATTTTTGCGCAAAATGCCATTTCCGAAAACCGCATTATTACCATTGAAGGAAAATCGTCGGTAAAACTAATGCCTGAAGATTTATCGTTTACGGTGCAATTGAGCGAAAAAAGTGACGATTATCAAAAATGTGCCGAAATGGCTGTTGAGAAAATGGAAAAAATCAAAAAGCTTTTTGTTAAAAATGGCATTGACGAAAACCTTATAAAAGCTAACAGCTATTCGATCAGAGAAGTGCAAAAATACGATCCGGAACTGCGGCAACAGGTTTTCGATGGTTACGAAGCAAACATACCGATAACCATCCGCACCAAAAAAGATTACAAAAAGAACGACGTAATTTTCGAACTGATAAAAGACAACCTGCAATCAAATTTCAATTTAAACTTTTCGCTTTCGGATGAACAAATTGATGCCGTAAAAGAAAAATTGATTGCATTGGCCATAAAAGATGCCCAACAAAAAGCAGATTGGATTACCAAAAGTGCAGCGATTAAACTGGGTCAAATAAAATCGATTCAATATGGCGAGCCACGAATGATTGGCCGTTTTAACAACAATATGGAATTAATGAACTTCGATAATATGCCAGCAATGAGAGAATCAAGTGCAAAAATATCGTCTGTTCTTTCTCCCGACGAAATTGAAATGCAAACCAAAATTATGGTTTCATGGGAGATTGAAAACAAGTAGTTTGCTTTAACACATTTTTAAATAATTGCAGAAACCCGGGGAAACAATCTCCGGGTTTTTAGGTTGTATTACTTTTACCACAAAATTATTTTAATGGGAATAACAGTACATCCGGAAGCCAAAGCGCTAATTTTTGATTTAGACGGAACCTTGTCGAATTCGTTGCCGGTACATGTTGAAACATGGCGAATGATTGGAGAAAAATACGGCTTTGATTTCGACCCGCAAATTATACACGACATGACCGGGCGACCAACAATAGAATTTGCCCTGCGCATTGTTGAACAATATAAAGTTGCCGAAAAACCTGAAGTTCTGGTAATGCAAAAACAACAATCGTTTTGGGACATGGCACATTTACTGGAACCGATTCCTGAAGTGATTTCGATTGTGAAAGAATGCCACGGCAAGCTCCCGATGGCAGTAGGCACAGGAGCCAGCAGAAAAAGTGCAGAAGTGCAATTAAAAGCTCTTGGACTGACTGAGTATTTTGATTATGTTGTATCGGCCGACAATGTAACAAAACATAAACCGCACCCGGAAACTTTTTTAAAATGCGCCGAATTAATGAAAACAGAGCCTGTGTTTTGCCAGGTTTTTGAAGATGGTGACCTTGGCATTTCCGCTGCCCGCGAAGCCGGAATGTTTGTAACTGATGTACGGGAATACATCAGCTATGGAGAGTGGGCTAAATAAAAAAGACTATGGTTCATTTCCTGCTTGCATTAAAAACTGTTGCGCCGCTTTTCCTGATTATTTTAACAGGTATGTTGTTTTCGCATATAAAAGCCAGCTCCGAGAAATGGATCGATATTCTAAATAAATATGCGTTGTATATTGGTTTTCCGGCACTTGTTGTAGCCTCATTAATGCACCTCGAAGTTGGTGAACAATCCTACAAAACACTCATCATTGCAAACTCGGCTTACATTGTTGCTTGCCTGCTTATCGCTTTTGTTGCCGGAAAAGTGCTTCGGCTTTCAACAAAGCTAAAACGAACTCTGTTTCTGCTTCTTCCTTTTGGGAACATTGCTTACCTCGGAATTCCGGTTTTGCAAAATGCGTATGGCGAAGAGATATTGCCTGCTGCGGCAATTATTTCAGCGATATTTGTTTTTTGGATGTTAACGCTGGCTATCATTTTAATAGAAGCAACAGGAGAAGAAAAGCTTCACCTGAAAAAGCTAACAATTAACCTGGCAACAAATCCGCTACTGCTTTCCGTTTTTGTGGGAATGGCGCTTGTGGTTTTTAAGCTCAAACTACCCGAATTTGCCGCCAACACAATACAGCTTTTTGCCGATTCCGTTACTGCAGTAGTGTTATTTTCGCTCGGAATATTTCTTGGAATGCAAAAAATTGGAAAACTTGCTGAATGGTACACTGTTTTTGGCTTTGTTGTGTTAACAATGATAATTATCCCGTTGGCTTATTATCAGGTTCTGAAAATCACCAACATTGAATCATCTTTTCTAAAAGCTTCTGTTGTAGATGCAATTATGCCACTGGGATTAACTCCATACGCAATTTCTCTCCAATACAAACTTGAAACAAAACTGGCCGCCCGGATTGTTGTGCTGGGCACTTTACTTTCGGTGCTTATTATTCCGGTTTGGATAGCCATTTTGAATTAAACAGAATTCTGAGTGTCAGTCGTTAGTCTTAGCGTATCGAAGACGGAATCGGACATACTTCGACTACGCCAAGTATGATTTCATGAAATAAATAGCTCAATATCAACGCATTAAAGCACTACTTCATTCAAACCTTTTCCAATTAAAACAATTACAGAATTGGAGTCGCCATCAGAAAAATCGCCTTCAACCAATTCAAAACTCCCCCCCACCCCTTGCAGGAAATACTCGAAAGGATCGTTCTCGAAATAAAGCATTCCTTTCGCCCTATAGATTTCTCTTTTATGAATATCAAGTGCATATTCCAAACGACGGAGAAATTCTTCTTTTTGAAGCGGTTCTTCAAAACTGAAAGTACGTGTTTGAATATGACTGTGAGAAGAGTTGTAACTCATAAAATCAAAAACCGACCGCGTTTTCTTCATCAAACTGGTCAATTCAATGTCCTCGGCATTAGCAAATTTCGTAAAAACCGTTCTTGCAAAAGGGGTAAGCGATTTCACTTTCTTTTGCAAATACTCCCGCGTTGCATTATCTAGCTTTTCGGATTTATTAACCAGCACCAAATCAGCAACAGACAATTGTTTAAGTGTAATTTCTTTTTCAGGAGAATGGTTAAAATTAATGGCATCAACCAGGCAGATAGTTCCCTCAAATTCATACAATTCTTTTAAGTTCTCATCGCGAAAAAAGGGTTGAATTACTCCTGCAGGATCAGCAACGCCAGTTGTTTCTATTAGCAAATGTTCCAAATCCGGAAAACGTTCGGCTAATTCCTGTAAAACCAATTCGTATTCATCGGAAATAGTACAACAAATACAGCCCTGTTTCAACTCAAACATCTGGCTGGCATCTATACCTTTTATCAATTTAGTGTCTATTGGAACTTCGCCAAACTCATTTTCAACAAGGGCAAATTGTATCCCTTCGTACTTTTTTAGCAGATTATTAATTAAAGTAGTTTTTCCGGCTCCGAGAAAGCCGGTAATAACTGTGACCGGTATTTTGGTTTTTCCTTTCAACACAGGCTCCAATTTGAAAATTTTGAATTATTTAAATACTCCAAACAAATTTAGAATAACAATGATCATTGCAAAAATCAACATGTAGCGCACATATTTTGCCCCGCCTTTTACCGAGAAATTCGCACCAAGCCAACCGCCAAACATATTTCCTATGGCGAGAATCAATCCAACCCAAATATCTACTTGCTCACTGTAAATGAAAATTCCAATCGTAAACAGCAGATACATCAATATAATAAATACTTTAAGTGCATTTGCTTTTACAAGATCGTGCCCGCAGCCTAATACCAGGCCAGCCAGCAAAATAAATCCAACACCAATTTGAATAAAACCGCCATAAAATCCAATAAAAAAGAAAATAATGTAATTCCAGAATTTTGGCTTCGCATTTACCACGCCACTGCGATCTTTTAGCCAAACATCAGGTTTAAGAACAACCAGAAGTAGCATCACCACCATTACCCCGGCAATGATCTTCTCCAACAAATGTGTGTCGATTTCAACAGCGATAAGAGCGCCGACCAAAGCCCCCAAAACAGCAGGAATAGTAAGGCGGTAATCAGTTTTTAGGTTAAGTACCTTTTTTTGCTGAAAGGTTCGGACTGCAACAACATTCTGAAGAAGAATGGCGATTCGGTTTGTACCATTAGCCACGTTTGCAGGAAGTCCCAGAAGCATTAAAAACGGAACAGTAAGCATCGAACCTCCACCGGCTGTTGTATTTATAAAGCCAGCAAAAATTCCTATTCCAATCAAAGCTAAAACGAAATACCACTCCATAAATAAATGTGCGTTTACTGCTTAAAGCAAAGAGTCTTCCTTGTAGACTCTGTCAAGCAAGTTCAGTATTTAAAGTAAACAAAAAACGCTACCCTTCCGAAGTTGAGCAGCGTATATTTTGTTTCTTCAATCTTTTCTTAATATGCAAACAACGGATAGTCTTTCATTAAAGAATGAACTTTTTCCCCGATTGCTTTAATCATCTTATCGTTGTCGATATTTGCAATTGAATCATCAATTAACTGAACAATTATCGGCATCAATTCCTCTTTTACACCACGAGTTGTAATGGCCGGTGTACCAACACGCAAACCAGAAGTTTGGAATGGTGAGCGGCTATCAAAAGGAACCATGTTTTTATTCACCGTAATTTCAGCATTTACAATTGTGTTTTCAACCAGTTTTCCCGTAATTTCAGGATATTTGGTACGAAGATCGATCAACATTGAGTGGTTATCTGTTCCACCAGAAATAACTTTGTAGCCCAAGTCAACAAAAGCCTGTGCCATTACTGATGCATTCTTTTTCACCTGCGCCTGGTATTCTTTATATTCCGGAGCCAGCGCTTCGCCAAAAGCTACAGCTTTTGCAGCAATTACATGCTCCAGCGGACCTCCTTGCTGACCAGGAAATACTGCTGAATCGAGCAACGAAGACATTTTGCGAACCACACCTTTTGGGGTTGTTATTCCCCATGGGTTTTCAAAATCTTCGCCTATAAGAATAATACCTCCACGTGGACCACGCAAAGTTTTATGCGTTGTTGATGTTACAATGTGTGCATATTTCAAAGGGTTGTCGAGCAAACCAGCTGCAATCAATCCGGCCGGATGTGCCATATCAACCATAAATAAAGCGCCAATTTTATCGGCAATTTCACGCATGCGTTTGTAATTCCACTCGCGACTGTATGCAGAAGCACCACCAATAATCAACTTTGGTTTGTGCTCTATCGCCAGCGCTTCCATTTCATCATAATCTACCAAACCGGTGTCTTCTTTTACTTTATAAGCTATCGGATTGTACAGAATACCTGATGAGTTTACATGCGAACCGTGCGAAAGGTGTCCTCCATGCGAAAGATCGAGACCAAGAAAAGTATCGCCGGGTTTCAAAATTACACTGAGTACTGCCGCGTTAGCCTGAGCTCCCGAATGTGGCTGTACATTCGCCCATTCGGCATCGTAGATTTCTTTTATACGATCGATGGCCAACTGTTCTGTCTGATCAACAAACTGACAACCACCATAATACCGTTTACCAGGATAACCTTCAGCATATTTGTTGGTCATTACCGAGCCCATAGCTTCCATCACCTGGTCGCTAACAAAGTTCTCGGAGGCAATCAATTCGATACCACCCAACTGGCGTTCGTGTTCTTTTTTAATAATATCGAAAACCAAAGTGTCTCTCTTCATTTTCTTAGTCTTAAAATTTTAAGCCTCAAAGGTAATACATTTTGAAGCAGCCGGAAACTGATCGCATTCATAAAAAGCCATATTTTTCAAACAATTAACCGACAACGGAATACTTACAAAGATTGCCTCCAAGAAATTCTAAATCACAGATACTATTATTTGTTAAATCGGCTCCAAAATTATTCATGCTAAATATGTTCATTCTAAAAGATTCGCTCCTGGAGAACAAAACTGTAATAAAACTACCTTTACCGATACTAAAAGAACAAATCATACTGACCATGAAGAACTTTTGTCTGTTCCTGCTTTGCATTGTGCTTTTTTCCTGTTCAACCCAAACACCTGAAATTTACCAGTGGCGTGGAGAAAACCGAAATGGAATTTTTCCCGAAAAGAACCTCTTAAAAGAATGGTCGGAAAGCGAGCCAAAGGAATTGTGGTATAACGAAGAAATTGGAGACGGCTACGGATCGCCAACAGTAACTGAGAACGAAATTTTTATAACAGGTGCAGTTGACAGTACAGCCACATTCTTTTGCCTCGATTTAAATGGAAATATTTTGTGGAAAGCTCCTTTTGGAAAAGAATGGGTGGTTAATTATCCGGGATCGCGCTCTGCCCCAACTGTTGTTGACGATTTAATCTACGTTGGCTCAGGTATGAATAATTTGTTTTGTTTGAAAAGAAGCAACGGCCAAGTTGTTTGGCAAAAGAATTTCACGGATGATTATAACGCTATGTTGCCGAGATTCGGGCATTCGGAAGCTGCTGTTGTTGATGGCGACAAAGTTTTCTGGACGGCAGGAGGAAAAGAATACAATGTTGTTGCTCTCAACCGTTTTACCGGTGAAATAATCTGGAGTAACAAAGGTTTTGGAGAACGTTCGGGCTACAATCCAGGAAATCTGATAGAATTACCAAACCGCCATATTTTTGCCACTTTTTCTGCCTATCATCTAATGGGATTCGATACTGAAACCGGCGAAATGCTATGGTCGCACGAACAAACCAATACGAAACCAGAAGAACGGCAACCCGGCCTGGGCGATACACACAGCAACTGTGTTATTTTCGACAATGGATATATTTACTACGCGGCAGGCGATGGCAACGGCGGGGTAAAACTTCAACTTTCGGAAGACGGATCGCAAATAAGTAAAGTTTGGCAAAATAAGGAATTCGACAGTTACATGGGCGGAATTGTTAAAATCGACGACCAACTTTATGGAAGTGGAACTTCGAAAAAGCTATTCAAAAGCATTAACGTCGAAACAGGTGCAATAAGCGACTCCCTAAAACTTGGATGGGGCGCTGTAATTGCCGCCGACAATATGCTATATTATTATAGTCAAAATGGTAAACTCTCGCTGGTTACTTATACCCCGGGAGGTATTCTTAGCCAAAAGAGCGAATTCAGAATTAAGCGGGGATCACGCGAACATTTTTCCCACCCGGTAATAAAAAACGGAGTTTTATACCAGCGTCACGGACAGGTTTTAATGGCTTTCGATATAAAGGCTAAAGACTAAGATACTTCAGGAACTCTTCACGGCAACTCTTCTCTTTAAATTTCCCTGAATATTCAGCAGTGATTGTAGTGCTGCTCTCGTCTTGAATTCCACGGCATGACACACACAGGTGCTTTGCATCAATAACAACGGCCACATCTTCGGTTTTCAATACTGATTTCAGCTCGTTGACTATTTGAACAGTCAGCCGTTCCTGTACCTGCGGACGACGCGCATAATAATCAACAATACGGTTGATCTTGCTCAATCCGATTACTTCGCCGCTTGAAACATATGCTACATGCGCCTTGCCAACAATTGGAAGAAAATGATGTTCGCAAAACGAATTCATATTGATGTTTTTTTCCACCAACATCTCGCCATACTTAAACTTGTTATCAAAAACCGAAATCTTTGGTTTGTTCGCCGGATTCAAACCATAAAAAATCTCCTGCACAAACATTTTGGCGACCCGGTGTGGTGTTCCCTGTAAACTATCGTCGTTAAGATCAAGTCCGATTACCTCCATTATCTCACGGAAATGATCTTCAATAATAGCCATCTTCTCTTCATCAGTGCGCTTAAAAGCATCCTTTCTCAATGGGGTTTCAATAGAAGTTGCAACATGATGATCTCCGATTGAATCGAAGCCATTTATCCTTTCTTTTGAATGGCCGTTTCTGTTAAATCCATTTTTACCATCAAGGGTTTTTGAGCGTATATCTAATTTCATCTGTTTAAAATTATTTCTTCATTTAATTGTTCCCTGTTAAAACTGCTTCAATAACATTCAGAAATCCATTTTGTTTATTTTTCCACACGACATCATTAAACAAAAAAGCAAGAAATATTAAAAACAGCTGATTAAAAGACTATTTCAAAAAATATTATTTGAGCTAATTCTGAAAATTATATCAAAGAAATTAATGAGAACTATTGAAATTTCATTAGAAAATAATAGGCGTAAAAAAATGTTTCATTTTTTATTGAAATGCTTTGCCAATGTCAAAACAATTTCTACTTTTGCACGCACGAAAAACGAGATAGAACATCGTTCTTTTGAAATTTTGATGAAGTTTTAAATACCACGCTGAGAGGCGAGGGAGATTTAGCAACTTTGATCATCTTTAGGAGAGATGGGTGAGTGGCTGAAACCACCGGTTTGCTAAACCGGCGTACGGGTAATACTGTACCGGGGGTTCGAATCCCCCTCTCTCCGCATAAATAAATTCGGGATGTAGCGCAGTCCGGTTAGCGCACCTGCTTTGGGAGCAGGGGGTCCCAGGTTCGAATCCTGGTATCCCGACCACTGAAAATCAAGGAGTTAGGCGAGAGCTTAGCTCCTTTTTATTTACCTGAGTACAACATAGGTGCAACAAAATCACCCAATAAAAACCACCAAAAACTACCAGATACATAGAGTCATTCTATGTTATTCAACATTTCGAAAGCCAAATACAGCCAAATAAGCCCAAAGCATACGCCAACGCAGATTTTCATTTGATTGCATTTATCAGATTCTTTACTTTTAATCAGCTAATTATCAATGCTGTTGAAAACAAGAAGATAGTATTGATGTTGCATGGAATTTATACTTAGAGGGGCTGCTATGGAAACAATAATCAAGAAATCAGGACTACTTATTTTCCGATTCAACCGAAAACTCCGGTGGATCTTCAATATTCGCATATTACGCAACCACAATACTACAGTCTTTTTTATCCTTCTTTTTTGTTTTACGATCCTACTTTTGGGATTCTGGGGCATGGGCTTTTCAGTCAACCATGTTATCCTCTACTCTGCCATAAGCATAACTGGATTGTTTTTGATTTTACTTATCATCGGATCGCTGCATGAAGCACGAAGATTATCCAAACAAGTACCTTCAAGTCGTTTGCAGTTTACCAGAAGTAATTTAAACGGGATCGTTCTACCAAGCCTGGGCTTCTCAGAACACGATCGGGAAAATATAAACCTGGTACTAAACAATCTCAGACCAAATAATAAAATCAAGTTTTATTTAGTCTCAGACAATCGAATCGCCGCAGATTATAAAAAGTTATTCAGGATACTGCATTTGCTAATTGATGGAGGAATCAGAGATTTCAAAAAAGAACGCAAAGAAACTCTTTTCAAATTCATTGAATCAACCTTCACATTGAACGGCTCAGAAGTTAAAAGGACGAGTTTGAACTCGCGGTTTTCAGAGTTTGTGAATGAAAGTGAAACGGAATTTTCTGAAAATCTAAAGGCCTTTCAGAAAATACTTTTTCGATAGACGGTATTTCTCCCGTAATTAGCCCGTAATTCAAATTACCCTCTTGATTTACTGCTACATACAGTTACATATTTGCTAATGAAGTTTTCACGCATCAAGCGTCATTAATCATTAAAAATATGTCACCTATGGAAAATCAAGCATTTATTTCCAAACAAGTTCTAAAGGAATTAAAACAAATCAAAATCCTACTGGCGGAGAACAAAACCGTTTTTAATGTTGAAGAGCTGGCTCAGTACACCGGCCTATCCAAAAGCAAAATTTACAAACTGCTCAGTAAAAAACTTATTCCCACCGGCACTAATGCCAACATCCGGCAAAAGTTCTTTTATAAAAAGGACATCGACCTTTGGCTAATGGGAATATCTAAAGAAGAACTGCAATTGGAAGATGAGTTCAACAGAATGCTATCAGAAAACAGGAAGAAATAAGTTATGGGATTTTCTATTGTACAATGTGATAAAGCCAGAGAAATTCCGATAACAGAATTTCTTAAGAGATCCGGATTTACTCCGGTAAGAGATAATCAGAACTCAGCCTGGTACCTGAGCCCAATCCGATACGAAACAGAAGCCTCATTTAAGGTTTCCAAGGTTCTTAACCGGTAGTACGATCATGGTATCGGGAAAGGAGGAAATATAATTGACCTGGTCATTGCAATGAACAACCAATGCTGTGTCCGGGAATCACTTTCCATTCTAAACAAAATTGTACCATCTTTTTCTTTTCAGAAGCAAGAAATTCTTGCAGTTCCTGAAAAGCAAGACGAAATCAAAATTCAAAGTGCCCGTAATTTACAGCACCCGGCATTGATTACTTATTTGAGAAGCCGCCGAATCAATCCTTCAGTTGCAACCCAATATGCAAAAGAAGTACATTATTCTTTCAGGAGCCGTACCTATCTTGCCATTGGTTTAGAGAATGTTTCGGGAGGCTGGGAACTTCGAAATCCGTATTATAAAAATGCTGCAGCACCAAAAGACTTTTCCTATTTCACTACAGGTAAACAATTGTTGAGTGTTACCGAAGGCATGTTTGATTTTTTTAGTTTGTTAATGCTTTATCCTGGCTTACCACACCAATCAGATTTTTTGGTATTGAATTCTGTTTCGTTTATCAACCGCATCCATAATATTGTCCAAACTTATCCAAAAGTTGGTCTTTATCTGGATAATGATTCAGCTGGTAAAAAAGCAACCAAACAGTTATTGGCCAACCTAACAAACAGTGTCGATATGTCGGCCATTTATAAAAACGCAAAAGATCTGAATCAGCTGTTGATAGCCAGAAATCAACGTCAGCGAAGGTCTGTGCGGTAAGCTATTTCAAGAGGTGCCAACGTTGCACTTTTGGCACTCTTGCTTTGCTCCTAAACTCGCAAAGGAAGAAAATCGCAGGTAATGTTTAATGCTTAAAACAGGGGTGTGAATACACGTACAAGGTATATATCATTCAGGGTAAATAATATTGAAAAGAAAGCCATCGCCATGGCTGCCAAGGATTGTGGGTTAAGTACCAGTGAGTTTGCACGGCGTGCATCCCTGAACATGAAAGTTACCCTGCGATTTTCACCCGAAGAACTGGAAGTTTATAACACCCTGCACATTTTTCACCGGAATTTTACAGTCATCAGTAACCTTGTTAAAAGTGATTATTTCAGGAAGAATGATACCATTCTCCTTGAACTGGAAGAAGTGATTAAGCTGATAAAAGCACACCTTAAAAAATTTGAACAATGATCGGGAAGGCTAAAAGTATATCGCATGTCTCCAATGCCATCAACTATGCAAAAAACAAGAAAGAGGCAATCGAAATCAGCCGACATAATGTTGCAGGTGAAACCGGAAAAGAAATTGCACAGGAGTTCCGGGTATTTCAAAACCAATCACCTTTCTCCGAATGATTCCTTAAAACAAAATACTGCGCAGAGAGGTTAATTGTTGAATTATAATAATAATCCATCAGGATACTCAGAGATATATGGCTCTTCCCAGTGAATGGAAGGATGGTTCTGAGTCGATTGAAACTTTAGATTTTCCGGTACCATTATTTTTTTGAAAAAAGCCTGATGATAAAACAGGTTGCATTGAATCCAAAACCTGCTATGTCCTAACGGTACAACTGTAAGTTTATTTTCAGATTTTGCACTTACAGATTGCTGAATCCGGCTTAGGGTCTCTGTTCCCAACCTTTCACCAATTAGCAACAGAAAATAGGTGGTCGTGTGATAACTTTGGGTTTGGTGAAACAAATAGATTTCTTCAACATGCTGTATTTTCAATATCTGTTCGATTATTTGAGACAACTCCTTATCGACTGATGAAGGTTCGGGCCCAATAACGTTGGTTTGTACTTGGGCACTGGATTTAATTTGCTTTTTGAGTTCCAAGAACCGGGTTGAAATTAATTTATGTAGTCTTAGTTCTGCTTCAGCAATACTTTCAAACAAACTATCATTGAGCCGTATTTCATCCCCGCCCTTTGCTACCTCCTTAGCTTCTTCCAGTTCTGCAACAAGGTAGTATTCGTTCCCGTTCTTTTTAACAAATACTCCTTCAATACGGGGAACAAAATGAGCCAGTTGTTTGATTCTTTCATGCAAGTCAATAGAATCAAAAGCATGCCCGATACAGAGTATTTCAAGGAAACGGATATTGTATTGATAAATGTTCAGGAAGGAAAGAAACATTCCGGTAAGCGAACCAAGCTTTTGAAAACGATTGGCTTCGGATAACAGGATATCGTGGTCGTAGTAATAGTTTTCCCTGTATCTTTTGAATTTCTTTTTAAAGGTGATCCAATCTGTTTCCGGGCATTCTTTTGCCTCCGGGTTTTGATAAACGATAGCTGACTTCCGGCAATAACAGGCCACAAATGGGTTACCTGCCCGGTATTCAAAATCCACTTTTCCCTGGGAAATAACATGGAACAAGGCATTGCTCCTATCTCTGCCGTTTCGAATCCATTTTCGGGATGCTATACGTTCAACCTGTCCGGGTTCGGAAGTAATTATTGTAATATGTGCAGGTTCCTGTGTTTTTAGCGGTTGAAAAAAGATATAGTCGATATCAAATTCGCAGCTTAACTGGTATAGTTTTTCTCTTAATGCTTCATTCTCCACCTTTGAGAATCCTGATTCAGTAATTTTTTCCATGTATTGTGATTTTTCGGTTATATCCACAATTTCTTAAAGGCTCGTAGCATATTCAATTCCGGTGGCGAATAAGATATTCTTAATGGAGGGATATTTTAAGCAGATGTCTTTATATTTATGCATTCAGTTAGTTGACAAAATTGTTTTATCTTTGAATAATTCAAAATCACAGGAAACGATGGAAGCAAAAGTACATGAAGGCCGCTATGAACTGGGTGAAAGCTGGACTCAAAAGAAAGTTTCTCAGCTGGAATAGAAAGAAAGCATTGAACTGCCTTTATTGAAACAGATTTCCGATACTATGAAAATTCCGGTGGAAGCTTTTCAGAATTTTGACGAAGAGCAGGCGATAAATATTATCAATAATACTTTTCATGATTTTAAAGACCATGCAATAGCTTCTACTTTAAATTATCAATGCTCTTTCAATCCTATTGATAAGATGGTTGATTTATACGAACGTATGCTTGAACAACAAAAAGAAATGATCGACAAACTTGAGAAAATAATCAAAGAAAAATAGCTTTCATTTTTTAATTTCTTCTGGATCTTATACTTCAACCTTTACTCCCCCACTATCTTTTATCAAGTAATGATTAACTCCGATTGCTTACAATTGGTTGATCATATTAAACAGCTTTAGAGATGTATATACGCCAGGATTTGTTGGTTTAAATACTACACCTTATTCATCACCAATGAATTAGTCTCGTTTTTCATCGAATATTTATCGAAAATATTGAAAAATATAACTATTTTTCGGTAAAATCTTGTTACTGTGATCAGTAAACCTCAAATATTATTTTCATATCAATATCTCAATTATTTTAACGATTCAACATAATAAGTACTGTTATAACTCTAATTGGGAGGAATAACATTACTTTCAGCAATGATATAATGAAAATAACATCACCAAGTGATAATACACACTAGTTATGGTGCAGCGTTTGGGGGTTATGGGTTAGTATGCGAACTTGTTCTTTAAAATATTGGTTATGGTGGGTTTTCACGCCCCACACTTTTTAAGCGAGCCAATTCTGCTTTGTTGGATTGTGGGGCTGCGTTAAGCTCATGAGAGCCCGTACAAAAGCTTGTTCGGGCGGTCACAATGTTTGCGGTTTGTCAACTCCTGCGCCAATTTTAACCATCGAGTAACGGCAGTTAACGTCAGAGAGTTTTACAAAACCAGTGAAAATTATGGCTGGAAAGAAGTTGTTTACTGCTGAAGTTTTAGTCCGTGGTTACCTGGGCTGGATGTCAAAATTGGCACATCACTTGGGAGGGGCAAACATTCCGCCAGCCCTCCTTCGGTTCAGGAAAACCCAGGTAAGTTCCGGGCTGCCACGCAGGGGCTTTTGCCGACACCATAACAACGTGCATATGTAATGCTGGCAGGCTACGTATGCGAACAGAAAAGCTTTGTTTAACAACGCCAATTCGTCATTGACGAATCGGCTGAAAAATATAAACACGAATAAACGAATTGGCTCGGTGGCTAAAATGGCAGTGTAGTTTTTCAAACGCCGCACTCCACATGCACGCGGCCGTTAGCGTGCATTTGAATAAAAAAAACTTTTATCGTGAACTTATGAAAATTCCAAAAATAAAACTTGTACCACAGCCTGAGACTACAGAAGCAAAAGCTGCAGTTGGCTATAAATGGAATGACATAGCGGGAACAAGACATTATTTAGGTGGTACGCCAAGTGGATGTGACGAAAATGATTACCCGACTTGTGATGATTGTGGAAGGAAAATGACATTCTACGCCCAAATTGATTCAATTGGTGATGAATATGATTTAGCCGATTGCATGGTAATTCATAATTTCGTTTGTTTTGACTGTTTTACAGTAAAATGTACATTAAATCAACTTGACGACTAATGAAACTTAATTTCCTAATATTCTTCTTAATAACGTTTGTTTTATCTGGGAAAGGACAGAATTTTGAAAATAAAGACTCAAATAAAAATATCAATTCACAAGACAAAAAATATAGACACTTACAAATTCAAAATAAATCGCTAATTCAAGGTGCTTGGGGCGAAGATGAAATTGAGAATGCACAATTTGCATTTTATGGTGATTCAATTTATTATCCCGACCCGAATTTATGGTGTAAATACAAAGTAGTTAATGACACGATATTTATTCAGCGAGACAATAACTGGATAGAAAAAGTATTGATTCTTAGTGTAAATGATGACTCGTTAAAATTAAATTATCTTGACTACGATGACATAGAAATTTATGAAAAAAGAAAATAAAAACGACACGCTAACACGGTACATATTGCAGGGCGGGGTTCGGTGGTATGCCAACTGCGGATTCTCGTTTCGCAGTTCCGTGTCCTTCGGACAGGAACGCTCTCCGAAATCCGCCCCGACAACATGTACCAACCGTTAGGCACCATATTGACAAAGATAACATGGACAAAATCGCTGAAATAATAAAATATTACTCAGAAAGCCACAATGTTGACTTTAAACTAATTCAATATCCAATTGAAAGGCATGAGAAAAAGAATGAAATCTTAAAAGACATTTCAGCTATGGCAAACCATCTTTCCGATGAAGATAAGTACATAATTATTGGAGTTAAACGTAAAAAGGCTGGAGATTTAAAATTTCAAAATGTAATTAATCCAATTGACCAAGCATCTTATCAACAATTCCTCGACAGTAATATAGAACCTCAATTAAATTTCGAATATATTACAACAAATTTTGAAGAACATCAAATAGCTTATTTTAAAATCTTTGACAACAATCAGAGACCATATCTATTGAAAAATAATGTTCGAAATCCTATAGAACCTGACAAAATAGATTTCAAAAAAGGAGATGGATTCATTCGCGTTGGAACAAGCACAAACAAAATGGCTAGAGATGATTTTGAAAAAATATATAAAAAAAAGTTTCAACAAAAAGACAGAAGATCTGATATAAAAATCACGCCGTTCATAAGTGTACTCTCAGACGAAGAATTCACTGAATTAGGACTCAGTTTTTTTGATTTTAATATTGAAAATTCTTCAAATCAATCAATAGACCTTGATGTTGAACTTAAAATATTTAAATGCGAAGAAATCGCTTTCGTGCCAAAATATGAACTGGAAAAAGAATTGGCAAAAGAAAACAGAGGAATGTTTCCTTCTCCTGTAATTAATTCTGCATTCTCTCATGTTCATTTTGAAAATTTTGGTGATTATATAAAAGTCACAAGAATAAAATTAAGGACAGAAAAGTCAGCTGTACACATTGCTCAAAATGATGCAGAAGAAGAAGTTTTTGCAAGAGAAATTCTAGTACATAAAGAAGGAGAATTAGGTATTATCAAAGCAGAAATAGTAATTAGAAGTGATAAATTCACGAATGGTGCATTGACCAGAAAAATTGAATTAGAAATATAAAATACGGTGCCTAACACAGTACATATTGCAGGGCGGGTTCGGTGGTACGCCAACTGCGGATTCTCGCATCGCAGTTCCGTGTCCTTCGGACAGGAACGCTCTCCGAAATCCGCCCCGACAACATGTACTAACCGTTAGGCATTATTTTAAAGAACTGATTACGACCAAACTATGAAGACTAACAAATTAATTGTCGTTTTTCTAATCTTAATTTCAAGTATGACATTCGGTCAAGATTTAACTTGGCAAGATTTAATGTTAAAGGACAGAGTGAAATCAATCACTGAAGTTTCTTACAATGGAAAATTGACTGCAAATGGATACGAAAAAGTTCAGAAAGGCTGGGAATCTTCGTGGCAAATGGATTCTAAAACTGAGTTTGACTCTGACGGGAAAAAGATAAGACAAACCTTTTTCAATACACAGTCAAAGATTTCCAGAATTGACCGATTTGACTATACTGACGGGGAAATTGTAAGCTCAGAAATGTTGTATCATACGAGAACTTACAAATACGATTCACTCGGAAGATTAGATTCTATGACTGAAATAAATCGCGAACCGATTCAGATAAGCGCCTCAAATGCCAACATTCCTGGGAGAGACAAGAAATTAACCTATAAATTCGAATATGACGAAACAAATCAACTTACCCAAAAACATTGCTTAGACTCAACAGGAACAATAGTTGGAGTAACGAGATATATCTATGACGAAAATGGTCGATTAAGTAAGGAATTAATATTATTTCGTGACTACAATGAATCGTACAATTATTCTTATGATACTTCTGGACAACTAATCACTAAATCATGGTTTGACAGTGATGAAGGATTAATAGAGAAAATAACTTATGCATATGATAATGGCATAAAGACCCATGAATATTGGGAAAACTATTATGATGACGAACTTGACGGGAAAATATCTTATTCATTCGAAAAAGGCAATGAAAAAGAAATTATCGAGATGGATGATTCTGCTAACATTGATGCAAAATGGTACTATCAATATGTTTATGACTTAAAGGATAATTGGATAAAGCAAATTGTCACAATTGATGATGACAAAATTTTTATAATCGAGAGAAAAATAGAATACTATTAAAAAAACAATGCCTAACACAGTACATATTGCAGGGCGAGGTTCGGTGGTACGCCAACTGCGGATTCTCGCATCGCAGTTCCGTGTCCTTCGGACAGAAACGCTCTCCGAAATCCGCCCCGACAACATGTACCAAACCGTTAGCGGTAATGTTGAAAAAGACAATTCACATATGGAAGAATTTAATTTCATACCAGATAGAGCGATAAAAAACAGTTCAGAAGATGAATTGAATAGAAATTCATTTGCTGGCCAGTTAAAAAAATCCTTGTCTACATGGGAAGACCAAGACAGTTTAGTTATTTCACTTAAAGGCGAATGGGGCGAAGGAAAATCTTCTGTAGTAAATCTTTTAAAAGAACAATTTGAGATTGAAAATAGTGATGGCGACCCAACTATTATTGAATTTAACCCTTGGGCATATGCCAATCAGGACTCATTAACTTTTCACTTTTTTAACGACATAGGAAGTGAATTAAAAATAAAAAATGCAGTTAAAAGAGACGATAAGCTCGCTAGAAAATTAAAATTATATAGCCAATTAATAAATATAGACAAGGAGACTAAGGTCTTAAAAAATATAATACCGCAAGTATTCTTACTTTTAGGTATTCTTGGAATATCGTTAAACAAACTACTTGATTGGGTTTCGGTAAGTCCAAAATGGATTGAAAACACCATTTTTATTTTGGGTCTATTAATACTTCTGGTTCAATTATCCGCTGGACTTCTTAACAAAATTGCTTCATATATTGAATTGAGAACAATTTCTCGTGACGTTTCGCCACAAGGAGTAAAAAAGGAAATTGTTAATCACCTATTAGAGCGGAAGAAAAAACTTCTTATCATTATTGATGACATTGACAGGTTAAGTCAAAAAGAAATATGTGAAGTCTTTAGGCTAATTAGAGTTAATGCCGACTTTCCGAATACGATTTACCTACTTGCTTACGATAGTCGAATAATTGAAATAAATCTGGAAGAACAAAAAGGAATCTCTGGCAAAGATTTCTTAAAGAAAATTGTTCAAGTAGATTTCAATTTGCCTTATACAAGAAACGAAAAGGTCCAAAGCTTTTTGTTTAAAGAACTTAACAAGTTAATAGAAAAGCTTCCTCCATCAATAAATGAATACTTCAAAGCTGGAAATAACTACTGGCCAAATACATATCATTCTGGATATAAAAACTTCTTTAATAATATTCGAGATGTAAAAAGATATATAAATAGTTTGCTTTTCAATATTAACTTATTACACAGAGATGATGTTTTTGAGGTTAACCCAATAGACTTTATTGCTCTTGAAGTATTGAGAGTATTTACTCCAGAATTTTATGATTTTATGAAATTTAGAAAAGAATTATTCACTGATAATTCTGAATCAAAAATTGGCACCTCTGCGGAACAAAGAAAAAAGGAATTAATTGAGGGATTTGAACTTGTCGATGTTACTCATAGAGGAAATGTGAAGAAGTTAGCAAATCACCTATTTCCTCAAATAGAAACATTTGCAAAAGAGTTCGGTGGTACTCATTATGCAAGTGATTTTTATTTAAAATGGCGCAAAGAAATGAGAATTTGTTCTAAAGACCATTTTGATTTGTACTTCACCCTCAGCCCTCAGGATGTTGCAGGAGAATTGACTCAATATGACCTGATGAAATTTTTAAAATCTTTAGATAGTGAGTCTGAAGCAAAAAGAATAATAAGTGAATTTATTACCAATAATAAGTTTAGTCCCTTGATAAGAAGGATTCAGGATTATACCGATGATGCCGATAAAATGCCAGAAAAATCAGCAATATGTCTTATCAAAGTATTAAATGACATATCCGATGGTATTGAAGATGACAGAAAAGGAATGTTTGAAATTGGAATGAATATGGAAATAGCACGAGTGCTATTTCAAATACTTTCAAGGAACGATATTTCAAATAGATTTGAAATCATAAAGAAAATAATTAATGATTCTGACGGAATTTTTAGTGTATTAAACTTAGTTACAATCGACGCCCAAGGGCATGAGGAAAGTCCAGATGATAAGAAGCTTCTTTTTAGTCCAGATGAATTGAAGCAACTACAGAATCTTTTAGTTCAAAAAATAGAGCAAACAAATAGCGAAACTCTCATCGAGAATAAACACTTTCGATTCATAATTAACTTTTGGAGAAAGCAAAGTGAAAACTCTTACATTGTCAAGTTTATTAATGAACTCAAAAAGAGACCCAAATTGTTCTTCGATTTTGTTCGTCATTTTATATCAGAAAGTAAAAGTTCAACTGTTGGCAGTTACGGTGTTGTGATTCATAAAGAAATAGCTTTTAAAAGTCTAACGAATTTTGTCAAAATTGAAGATGTTAAAGAATTGGTTGATGAAATCAAAAAAGATAAAGATATGACAATTGAATATTCAGAATATATTTCAATGTTTGAGCGTGACTATGAAAGATATATGAAAAATCCTGAGTCATATTCCAGATATGAATAACAAAAACACTACCGCTAACACGTGGTATAAGGCATGGCTGGGTTTATGCGGATTCGACTTGTCGAATCTCGTTTCAACCTCAGTTTCGGTCGGACTGGTCAGACTCTCGTCTGACCGCCACGACCTCATACCACCACCGTTATGCAAAATTGTGAAAAACAAAAAATGCAATGAAAAAAGACAAAGGAGGATGTTTCTTTAGTGCATTAAAAATATTGTTTTGGCTTGGACTTTTTGTCGGAGCAATAATACTTGTAGAAAAATATCAATCATTTCCTTTCGTAAATTATTTAAGGACAATTTCAAAATTGTTATCGTATTACATTGTCTTTCTAATTATACCGTCCATCATGTATCTGAGAAACACAAATTTCATGAAAATTTGGATTATTGGTATCGGATTATTAATCTTCTTTTTAGCATATAAATGGTGGGTGGCACTTCTAATTTTGAATTTTGCAATTTTTAATCCTTTACAACAAGCGTTCAAAAAATCAAGTTCAGAATTAAAAAAAGAGAAACCAAACTGGTCATTCTTATTTCTTCCAACAATTGTTGCCTCTATAATTGCATTTACAATTACACGAGAACTAATATGGATTAATGGATTATCGGTGCTATTCGCCTGGTTTATTAGTTCGAGAATCCAATATTACTACATTGCACCGGTTTTCAATCTTACTCGAAATTATACATCAAAAGAAGATTCTGATATTAAGAGAGATAAGGACTTTACAAGTTTTATCGTCCTATTAATTGCCTTTTCGATATTCTTTATTTATGCAAAAATTGAACAAACTCCAGCAGAATTTTTTTCAAGTATTCTTAATGGTATATTAAAAGGTTCTTTAGCAATAATTGGACTTTTAATAGCATTACAAAGTCTACTAAACAGAGGTTATAATAGTGCAAGTATTAGAGAAAAATTCTTTGAAGCGAGATTAAATATTCAATCGATAAAAGCTATTAAAGGAATTATTTTTCTTTTTATGCTGATTATTTTAATGCTTTTAATTGGTTATCTAATAAAACCATTATTTGTTGATTTTACTTTTCCAACTTTGCTTTGGTTTAGTAAAAATGACTTTTCAATATTACTGCTACAAAGAATTATAACGGTTATTTTTCTTTCAACTATCTTAGGTACAACTTTATTAAGTTTGTATCAATTACACTTCCTTTTTTTATCGGGAAATCTAATTACTCTGCCAAATAGGATTTTCCTAAATAACACTCCTGTCGTTTTTGAAAAAGAATTTGATTATGGAGTTGATGAAAATATCAAGAATAAAATAAAATCTAGCATCAGTTGGTCTAGGGAATTAAATGGTGAAATAATTAATGAATTCGGGTGCGTTGTTGATTCCGAAACAAACGAAATTATTGTAACAGTCTGGTTTGAAATATTGATTCCTGAAAAGGAAGACTTATTGGATAAAACAATAAACATTGCGAGTTCAGTCTTTTATCATAAAGAGATTGGAAAAGTTAATGTTTTAGCAAAATCAGTTGTATCAAATCTTGGACTAATAAAAATCTATAGTAGCGAACTTGACAGAAATTCGTATGAAAAGATTGATAGAGGTAAATGGTATAAACTTTCTTTTGATTCAAAGATAGAGTTAATCAAACCATTTTTCGTGAACTATGCTTTTAAAGAATCAGACTATTTTTAAAATGAAAACAACTTTGCATAACAAATTGTATATGGCAGGCGGGGGTTTTACCGGTCTGACAAGTCAGACCTCGTGCTCACTTTCCTGCAGGTCTGACAGGATTTCTCTTCGAAATCCCGCCCGACCACATACAAGTGACCGTTATGGTGCAGCGTTTGGGGGTTATGGGTTAGTATGCGAACTTGTTCTTTAAAATATTGGTTATGGTGGGTTTTCACGCCCCACACTTTTTAAGCGAGCCAATTCTGCTTTGTTGGATTGTGGGGCTGCGTTAAGCTCATGAGAGCCCGTACAAAAGCTTGTTCGGGCGGTCACAATGTTTGCGGTTTGTCAACTCCTGCGCCAATTTTAACCATCGAGTAACGGCAGTTAACGTCAGAGAGTTTTACAAAACCAGTGAAAATTATGGCTGGAAAGAAGTTGTTTACTGCTGAAGTTTTAGTCCGTGGTTACCTGGGCTGGATGTCAAAATTGGCACATCACTTGGGAGGGGCAAACATTCCGCCAGCCCTCCTTCGGTTCAGGAAAACCCAGGTAAGTTCCGGGCTGCCACGCAGGGGCTTTTGCCGACACCATAACAACGTGCATATGTAATGCTGGCAGGCTACGTATGCGAACAGAAAAGCTTTGTTTAACAACGCCAATTCGTCATTGACGAATCGGCTGAAAAATATAAACACGAATAAACGAATTGGCTCGGTGGCTAAAATGGCAGTGTAGTTTTTCAAACGCCGCACTCCACATGCACGCGGCCGTTACCTGCAAGTGTAACACGCTACAAAATTTGATCGCACTTATGGGAACAAAAGTCAAAATAACCTAGATTGTTTCGAGTAATAGATTAAACAGAAAGTATTTTGAGAATAGGATTTTACAACATTTATCTTTCAGACAACACAAAAAAACAATAAGACAAAACCATGAATATTATAATGTTATCAGGTGAATCAAGTTGTGGTAAAACAACGACACTAAATAAAGTGTATAATTTTATGAAACCGACATACGAGAACATAATCAAAGCGAAAAGCAAATTAGGAGCCGACCCAAATGATTTTGAATGTATAATAAAATACAACGGCAAAAATATTGCATTTTATACGATGGGTGATTATTCTTGTCATTTGCTTGAATCATTTGAAAAATATAACAAAGAGAATTGTGATGTTCTAATTTGTGCGTGCAATAATCGTTTCAAAAAGCCATACCAAAGGATTGAGGAATTCTCTCATTCAATAATCAATAAAAAATTATCAATCAGTAAAAAACAGATTGATCTTGATTTTGCAAATAATCATGACAAAGAAAAAATTATCGAAGAACTATAAAGAATAAACACCAGCAGGTAACACTTTGTAAATTGCATTGCGGCGTTCGATGCAGGTTGTCGCCTCGGATTCACGCATGATTGTCTTCGTCCTCACGGACAGACAATCACCCGCAAATCCGCAACGACAACTTACAATTTTCCGTTACAGCGCATTTTGACGAAGAAAGAAAATGACTAATATAAATCGACCAAAACAGTAAAAATCCTGTCTCATCGGCAGAAACCAAACAAAGAAAACAAAGCCAAAAACAAACACAGTATTTCAAGACAAACCAGAATCCAGAAACAAAAAAAATAAGACAGAAAACAGCCAAATTTTAATTCTCGAATACACGCTAATTGTAGTTGAGAAGGCGGAGCTTTGAAAAAGTGTTCTTTAAAATAATTGAAAAAATTTGTAATCCAGACAATAAAAATGGACTGGCAAACTGTAGTTTTTTAGAGTCCCACCCTATTTGACAAATTCTCTGGTTTGTGGACTGGAAAAAACAATCGTTGTTCTCGCGCAATCTTGCAAACAATATAAAATCTGTGCATAAATCAAATTGTGTTTGGGGGTAAAATCCGTTGGATTTTGTTGCTGCTTTTTGGCTATTAGTTTTATCAACTTCCTGCAAAACTGACTGGTAAGATTAAAAAACAATATACTGTAAACTAAATTTTTAGAGAAAACTATTTCCGACCAGACAAAAATATTATTAAATTGAATGCTAATTAAAAACAAAAAATTGTTGACTGTTTTTTAGCCGGCATGTCAATGACAGTTTTACAAAAAAACTTCCAAATGACAATTCTCTGCTCCCGGACAAAATCAGCAAATAATAAGGCAAAAATGAATTGGAATAAAAAAACGCGCTGTAACAAATTGTATATGGCAGGCGGGGGTTTTAGCGGTCTGACAAGTCAGACCTTGCGCCCACTTTCCTGCGGGTCTGACACGATTTCTTCCAGAAATCCCGCCCGACCACATACAAGTGACCGTTACAGCGCATTTTGACGAAGAAAGAAAATGACTAATATTAATCAACCAAAACAGTAAAAATCCAGTCGAGTAGACAGGAACCAAACAAAGAAAACAAAGCCAAAAACAAACACAGTATTTCAAGACAACCCAGAATCCAGAAACAAAAAAAAACAAGACAGAAAACAGCCAAATTTTAATTCTCGAATACACGCCAATTGTAATTGAGAAGGCGGAGCTTTGAAAAAGTGTTCTTTAAAATAATGAGGGAAATTGTGTAATCCGGACAATAAAAATGGACTGGCAAACTGTAGTTTCTAAAGTTTTACTCTATTTGACAAATTCTCTGGTTTGTGGACTGGGAAAAACAATCGTTGTTCTCGCGCAATCTTGCAAACAATATAAAATCTGTGCATAAATCAAATTGTGTTTGGGGGTAAAATCCGTTGGATTTTGTTGCTGCTTTTTGGCTATTAGTTTTATCAACTTCCTGCAAAACTGACTGGTAAGATTAAAAAATAATATACTGTAAACTAAATTTTTAGAGAAAACTATTTCCGACCAGACAAAAATATTATTAAATTGAACGCTAATTAAAAGCCAAAAATTGTTGACTGTTTTTTAGCCGGCATGTCAATGACAGTTTTACAAAAAACTTCCAAATGACAATTCTCTGCTCCCAGACAAAATCAGCAAATAATAAGGCAAAAATGAATTGGAATAAAAAAACGCGCTGTAACAAATTGTATATGCAGGCGGGGGTTTTAGCGGTCTGACAAGTCAGACCTTGCGCCCATTTTCCTGCGGGTCTGACACTCCCGATTGCATCGGGACCGCCCGACCACATACAAGTGACCGTTACAGCGCATTTTGACGAAGAAAGAAAATGACTAATATAAATCGACCAAAACAGTAAAAATCCTGTCTCATCGGCAGAAACCAAACAAAGAAAACAAAGCCAAAAACAAACACAGTATTTCAAGACAAACCAGAATCCAGAAACAAAAAAAATAAGACAGAAAACAGCCAAATTTTAATTCTCGAATACACGCTAATTGTAGTTGAGAAGGCGGAGCTTTGAAAAAGTGTTCTTTAAAATAATTGAAAAAATTTGTAATCCAGACAATAAAAATGGACTGGCAAACTGTAGTTTTTTAGAGTCCCACCCTATTTGACAAATTCTCTGGTTTGTGGACTGGAAAAAACAATCGTTGTTCTCGCGCAATCTTGCAAACAATATAAAATCTGTGCATAAATCAAATTGTGTTTGGGGGTAAAATCCGTTGGATTTTGTTGCTGCTTTTTGGCTATTAGTTTTATCAACTTCCTGCAAAACTGACTGGTAAGATTAAAAAACAATATACTGTAAACTAAATTTTTAGAGAAAACTATTTCCGACCAGACAAAAATATTATTAAATTGAATGCTAATTAAAAACAAAAAATTGTTGACTGTTTTTTAGCCGGCATGTCAATGACAGTTTTACAAAAAAACTTCCAAATGACAATTCTCTGCTCCCGGACAAAATCAGCAAATAATAAGGCAAAAATGAATTGGAATAAAAAAACGCGCTGTAACAAATTGTATATGGCAGGCGGGGGTTTTAGCGGTCTGACAAGTCAGACCTTGCGCCCACTTTCCTGCGGGTCTGACACGATTTCTTCCAGAAATCCCGCCCGACCACATACAAGTGACCGTTAGCAGTTATTTAAATGGCATACAATCAATTCACTAAAGATGATTAAAAAACCTTCTGATTTTCAACTTCAAACTCTCGGACCGAGCATAGAAACACTTTACATGCGACTACAATTAAGTATGTTCAAAATAATTGAGTTGGTTGAAAGAGAGAATAAATTTAAAGGTTTCTATAATCCTAAAACCGATACAATTGTAGATTGTGACAATATCAGTGAGTTTAAAAGATTTCAGTCTTTGATGAAAGGCTTAAATAATCATGTTTACTTCAATAGCTTAATTTTATCGGGATATTCCATTTTTGAGCATTCACTAAAATCTATATGTTTTTACGTAAGTGACTATTTTGAAAATGCAGAAAAGTTTGAAGATGAGCCAAGAGATATTCTTAGAAACTGCATTAAATATCTGAAGAGAACTAATTTGGTTGACTTCAAAAACAAAGAAATTGACAAACTATATGTTCAAATAAGTAACGTAAATAAGTTAAGAAACTTAATTGCACATTTTAATGGCAACTTGATTAAAGACAAAACCAAGCACTTGACTGAACAGGGAAACTATAAATTATTCAACTCGGACAAAAGATTGATAATAATCCCAAACGGTCAAATTTACATTGACAACAGTGAATATATTATGCTATTCATTCAAAATTCTGAGAAATTTTTAAACCGAATAATTGAAGAATTAAAAAAATAAAAACAACTGCTAACACTTTGTAAATTGCATTGCGGTGTTCGGTGCAGCTTGTCGCCTCGGATTCACGCATGATTGTCTTCGTCCTGCGGACGGACAATCACACGCAATCCGCAACGACAACTTACAATTTACCGTTAGCGGTCAGGCTGAAAGAAAAAAAGACATTACCAAATAACAATAAAATGTATAGCTCGGAAAATATAATCTGGATAAAAAATGTAAAAAGAAATCAAGGTGATAGCTGGGCATATGATGATGTAAAGTGCGGCTCGACTTTTTGGCTAAATTGGCCGACAGCAAAGCGCGGTAGTGCATCGACTCCAAATATCGGAGATATAATAGTTCTATTCCAGAAGCCTAACCAAATTAATGGTAGAAAAAATTATAATGTGCATATTACACATTTAGTTGCACCTGTTTCGACAACGGTTCATGAAGACAGAGAACATCCTGACCATATGTGGTGTCGAGAAGTTAAACTAATTGCTAAAGCTAACCCAATTTCAGCTTTGCCTAATCCTGGCTATTACAATTTTTTTAAACCCAATCGTGGTTTAACTAATCCCATAATCAATTTGACAAACAACATCGGATTAACAGAAATTGAAACACAAGAAGACATTTGGCGACTTTTCAATAAGTTCTTCTGTCCAGACATAGAAAACGAAATATCTAGACCGAGCGAGCCAATTGGATTTTTTGGAGAAATGGAAGGAGATAAAATTGTCAGAGAACATATAAAACAGGAACTAAAAAAAAGAAACTCAAAGATTGTTCAGCTTGCCAAATCTCAAGCATTATATAATAACAACGGGAGATTAAAATGTGAATGTTGTAATTTTGATTTCTTTATGTTCTATGGGCAACTTGGTTCAAAGTTTATTGAGTGTCACCATAAAACCCATATTTCGACAGGAGAACGAATCACAAGAATTAAAGATTTAGCATTAGTTTGTTCGAACTGCCATAGAATGCTTCATAGAAAATTAGAAGATGGAAATTACCATGATATTGATTCTTTAAAATATTTGATAAATGACAATAAAAAAGAACAAACCGGATGAAAAATAAAGCCCGAACCGCTAACAATTTGTATATGGCAGGCGGGGGTTTTAGCGGTCTGACAAGTCAGACCTGTCGCCCACTTTCCTGCGGGTCTGACACGATTTCTTCCAGAAATCCCGCCCGACCACATACAAGTAACCGTTACCACACATTTTGACAAATGAAGCTACTACTTAAAATAAAAGATGATTTTCTGGATTTTTTTCGCGCTCATTTATTGTGACAATATGTTTAGACAAAACCATAATGACAATATAAAATGTGAAAGTGTTTAATGAAAAATTTGTAATATGAAAACAATGTATTTTAATTCAATTCTTAGAAATATCTTCATTGTATCTCTATTAATAGCAATGACTGGTTGTAACAGTTCCGATGAGCCGGAATGTATAAATTGCGACACTGCCCCTATGGTAGCAAAGTCGGACTTGGAGTATTTAGGGTTGACCGTTCCTTTCTCAATACAGAAAATGCAGGATGCCCCACCTATTTACACTTTAGGACTCATGCCTCATGCAAGGGATTTCTCTTTTGATGAAAATGTGCTAAATCATGCTTTGTATGATGTAACGTCTGACGGACGTAAAGTTAATGACCAATATGGAAGCCAATTCCTGGAACTCCTGAAGAAATTTGCGCAAGACGATATTCCTGTAAGAGTGTATATTTTGCCTGAAACGACAGAAGTTTGGTGGGTAGAAGAAGCAACAGAAGAAGAGTTAATAGATTATTATGAGGCTACAAAACAACCTGAAGAATAAGAAACAATCCGGAGTATAAATTTGGGTTTCCTATCTATAGCTTGCCGAAAATAAAAAAGAAATCGGTTTATAATGACAAAAAACGTGTGGTAACAATGTGTATAAAACATGGCAGGGCTGGTGCAACCCCGTAACGTATCAGCCCGCTCCTACCGTCCTTGTCGTACCGACAATGACGTTCTACGCAGACTGCCACGTTCCATACACCAACCGTTATGCCCAAGGTTAAAAAAGACACTGCATCAATGAAAGATAATATATCAACATACGACCTGATTAAAACTTATTTCAAGATGAAATCAGAACAATTAATTGCTATTTCAAATCAAGCGATTGTTGAGCATTCTTCATTGAAAGGAAGTCATCGGGAGAACCTGATTGATATTTACCTGAAAGAAATCTTACCAAAAAGATTTGGCATTGGTAAAGGAATGGTCTACGGTGTTTTAGGAAAAAGTAAGGAATCTGACTTAGTAATTTGGGATGAGCATAATTTTCCAAGCTTAAAACTTTTAGGACACTCAATGTTTTTTATAGAATCTGTAAAATCAATAATGGAAATTAAGACCAACTGGTCAAATGACGTTTTCAATGACATTAAAACTAAAAAGATTGCAGCTTCTAAAATTTTCAGCTTACCACAGCAACCAAATATTGACCAAAGAGTCCAATTTATAGAACATAAAGTCGAAGCAATTGAGAACAACGAAAAGATAAATGTAATTTTCTCGACACCTAAAATATTACCATTCACTTCATTCATTTTCAATGGTGGCGAAAATCTTACCATCGACAATATCGATAATGATGAAATAAAAAATGTGCATACGGAATATCCAGACCTGACCATTTTTCTAAAAGCTGGAAAGGTTCTTGAAAAACAATATGTCTATGACGAAGACGATACGACAAAAGGAAATGCTTTTTTGAAATTACACAATGCAGGAGAAAATGCACTTCTAATTTTCACCTCCTTGTTGTTAGAAAAATTAATGATTAACACAAGTTTTTCGGACTATCCAATAAATTTTATAAAATATGGTCCACCTTGTTATGAGCATAAAGTTGACTTCATCGAATTTCCTGTTGAAGGACAGTTTCCAGGAGTATATTATGGAGCAAATCTAAATAATGAAGAAAAATGAATAAAACCCAGGGCATAACATTTTGTATAGTGCATAGGGCGGTTATGCTGTATTTGAGACATTTGCGCTTTCTTCAACCCCGCCGAAGCGCAGCTTCGACGGTTTGTCAAATAGCAGGTGTCAAACCTGCGCTTCGGCTACTTAGCGGTTTGACAGGGAAGTGCTTTCTAATGCCCTACGCACCATACAATTTACCGTTATGGTGCAGCGTTTGGGGGTTATGGGTTAGTATGCGAACTTGTTCTTTAAAATATTGGTTATGGTGGGTTTTCACGCCCCACACTTTTTAAGCGAGCCAATTCTGCTTTGTTGGATTGTGGGGCTGCGTTAAGCTCATGAGAGCCCGTACAAAAGCTTGTTCGGGCGGTCACAATGTTTGCGGTTTGTCAACTCCTGCGCCAATTTTAACCATCGAGTAACGGCAGTTAACGTCAGAGAGTTTTACAAAACCAGTGAAAATTATGGCTGGAAAGAAGTTGTTTACTGCTGAAGTTTTAGTCCGTGGTTACCTGGGCTGGATGTCAAAATTGGCACATCACTTGGGAGGGGCAAACATTCCGCCAGCCCTCCTTCGGTTCAGGAAAACCCAGGTAAGTTCCGGGCTGCCACGCAGGGGCTTTTGCCGACACCATAACAACGTGCATATGTAATGCTGGCAGGCTACGTATGCGAACAGAAAAGCTTTGTTTAACAACGCCAATTCGTCATTGACGAATCGGCTGAAAAATATAAACACGAATAAACGAATTGGCTCGGTGGCTAAAATGGCAGTGTAGTTTTTCAAACGCCGCACTCCACATGCACGCGGCCGTTAGCGGTAAACTTAAACCGAGGAATGAGAAACAAGGTAAACATATTGATATTAATCTTTCTAACAAGTTGCGCTGGAGGCATTAAACATCTACCAGAAAAAAGTATCGACTTATCTCCGACAAGTATTTGTGACTTGCCCAACGTACAAGGACAACTTGTTTATACTCGTGGAACTTTATCTGGCGTTGATGAATATTGGTCTTTTTCTGAGACAGGTAAAAGTTGCAAAAACAATTTAAACATCGAACTTGACTTGGATACCAATTGGGAAAAATGGAAAAACGAGGACAAAAAGAAAATCAATCTAGTTTATAGTGAATACTGGAATAAATATTTAATAATTGATGCAATTGGCATATTTGAGACGGGTGGAAATTATGGACACTTAGGAACAAACAATTCAAAATTTACGGTTCACGAGTTAATCTCCGTGAAATTAATTGAAAAGAAACGTTGAAAATTATGAGAAGTTTAATCCTTATACTGTTTACATTTCAAATCTTCTTGGGACAAAAAGCATATTCTTGTCAATGTAAAGAATATGCAAAGGATACCTTGTACCAAGTAAGTTACAAACTTGCGGACATTGTTTTTCTTGGAGAATTAATTGATTCGGAAGATGAATTTTCTTATAAATTTAAAATCTACGAAGTTTTTAAAGGGGAATATACCTGTGATACTATTACGTATAAACCCATGACTAATTGTTCTTTGTATCCTTACCCTGACGGTTTGTGGTTAATTTATGCCAACTTCACACAAGGAGACATAATTGATATTGATGGATGTTTAGCCTCAATCAATCTGACAAATCCCGTGATTTTTCCACCTCCACCACCACTTCCTTTGGACGAAAAAGAAGAAAAAACATTGGAAAAAGAAATAGAGCACTTAAAACTCGAACTAAAAAGAGAAAAACTGCAACGAGAAGCAATCACTCTTTTATATGCAGAAATTGAAAAACTTAGATATTTAAAGAAAAAAGTCAACCGCTAACAAAAGCTATATGTAATGCGGGGTACAGCGGGTAAATCAACCGCAGTTCTTTGTAGCAACAACGCCAATTCGTCTTTGACGATTTGGCTATAAAAACTAAAGTATGAATAAACGAATTGGCTCAGTGGCAGCCTGACAGCAAAGTGTTTCAAAGTCCCGCACTCCACATAGCCAAACCGTTAGCAACAAGTTTAAAGACAAATCGAGCAGAAATATAAAGACATGAATATTCTCTTTTTAATAGGAAATGGATTTGATTTGAACCTTGGGATGAAAACAAGGTACAGTGACTTCTATAAATATTATGAATCTATAAAATCAGAAAGTTCTGTCATAAATAAGCTAAAAGATGCAATTGCTAAAAACATTAAAAATTGGTCTGACTTAGAATTAGCACTTGGTGAGTATACAAAATATTTAAAGACAGAAAAAGAATTTGTCGAAGCATTTGAAGACCTCGGGGATAGACTTGCGGAATACTTAGAGTAAGAAGAAAATAACTTTGATTTCGAAAAAATTGACGGAAAAAAACTAAATGATTTTTTATCATTTCCAGATAATTCCCTATTGGCAGCGGATAGAGTTACATTAAATACTTTTAGAAGTAAATTTGTTAATGCTCAGCTCAATATCAATGTAATCACATTTAACTACACTGAATCATTTGAAAAGCTTCTAAAATATGACGGGAAACACGTTAATCTGGGAAGTTATAATAATCATCCAATTCTATTACGAAGGATTGAGCATATTCACGGATACATCAATGACAGAATGGTAATGGGGGTAAACGATATATCCCAAATTTTGAATAAAGAATTCCATGAGAATCAAAATATTCTTGAAGCATTTGTAAAAAGTAAATGCAATAAAGTTCAAAAACATACGATTGATGATTGGTCTAAAAATGCCATAGTAAACTCACATGTACTTTGCATATTCGGTTCGTCAATTGGCGATACTGACAATACGTGGTGGGAGTTAATTGGAGAATGGCTAAAGCAAAATGTTCGATTAATTATTTTTGAGATAGGAGAAAAATTTCCACCACGAAGAGCATATAAAAATGTGGTCTTGGAAAGGAAAAAGAAAGACTATTTTTTAAATAAGACCAAACTCAATGACAGCGAAAAAATGGAAGTAAACGATAAAATAATAATAGGTATTAATACCGATATGTTCAACTTCAAATAAAATATAAAAACCTGTTGCTAACACAGTACATATTGCAGGGCGGGGTTCGGTGGTACGCCAACTGCGGATTCTCGCATCGCAGTTCCGTGTCCTTCGGACAGGAACGCTCTTCGAAATCCGCCTCGACAACATGTACTAACCGTTAGCAACAAGTTTAAAGAGTGCTCCGTAACAGAAGTATAATGATGAAAAAAAACAAAGAGATTTTAATATCAATACTAATAACAATAACTTCGATTATTGCCTATCTCTATGCATTTATAATTGCAAATAGGAATAATATTTTCCTATATGAGCATCTTGGGTCAACACCTTTTGACCAAACGACAACTGGTAGGTATTGGATGTTTGGTTTTGTAGTTGCTGGATTTATATGTGTTGCTTTTTTTATAATCTTGACAATTTTAAGTATTCTAAAAAAGAGAATTAAAATAGATTGGATTTCTGTTGCAAAATATATTACAATTCCGTTGCTGATTTCAGTAATAATTATTGTTACAGAATTTGGAGAACCAAGACTTACGTATAGTATTGCAATAAGTACATCTTTCACTCTAATTTTTGCTTTATTAATTGGACTAAGTTTCATAAATGACTTAACAACAAAATGGTTAACTACGGTAAAACACCTAATCATAGGACTAGGAATAATCCCTTTTGCTATATTTTTTAGAGCACTGGAACTTCCTGACAAAGGAATTTTATCAATGAATTCTGCAATTTTGATTTCTACTTTGACATTTGTTTTTGGGATTGTATGGGTTATTATCGCAAAATGGATTTTTAGAAATCAGGAAATTAGTACGATGCTAATCCTTAAAGCAATAATTGTAATTACTTGCATTGGACTGCCAGTATTACACCATTTAATGACAATTGTCGAGGGGCATCCGTATTATATTACATCTTCTGACAATATTTTCGCAGATAATATCTTTCTAAGACTTGCCAATTGGGCATTAATTATAATTGTGATTAGCGGAATAAATAGAATAAAATTAAAGAAAAAACCAGTTGCTAACAATTTGTAAATTGCATTGCGGGGTTCGTGGTATGTCGTTCGCTGGATTCTCGCAACATCGTTCCGTCCTGTCGGACAGGAACGAGCTCCGAAATCCGCAACGACAACTTACAAGTGACCGTTGGCGGTAATTTTGAAAAGACATTCACTACTAAATATTAAACTATGACTAAAAGAAAAACCTATCACGTAACGAAAACTGACGACGGTTGGCAAGGAAAACTTGAAGGCGGTCAAAGAGCATCTGCTAAAGGAAATACAAAAGAAGAAGTCTTGAAAAAAACTATTGAGATTGCAAAAAATCAAGACAATTCATCGGTGAAAATTCATAAATCAGATGGGAAATTTCAAGAAGAAAGAACCTATCCAAAGAAATCTGACCCGTTTCCTCCAGAAGGTTAAAAAGCTTGTGTATGAAGGTTGAATTATTTTATGAAATTGTAACGAGCGTAGAGTTTTGGTTAAGCTTCATAATTGGTAACTTGATTAATGAACTTAAAAAACAAAAAACTATGAATATATTGAAAAGCGTAATTGTAGGAGTGGGTGCTGTTATGTGGAGCCTTAAGACAAATATGACTCGTGAATTTTGTAAATACAATTTTGCCTATCAAGATAATAGCAAGGGGGTTCGAATCCCCCTCTCCACTCTCCTTTAAACTAAATTCATCATGACAAAAAAAGCAAGTAAAAGCAAACTAACCGAGAAATTCAGCAAGGCAGCATCTTCAAACAGTGGGCGTGTACATGTTGTTCCAAGCAAATCTGGATGGTCAGTAAAGAAAGAAGGTGCCAAACGTTCAACAGCGGTTAGAGCAACAAGAGAAGATGCTATAAAAGCTGCCAAAGATGTTAAATCTGCTGAAAGAATTGTTGTCCATAAAAAAGATGGAACAATACAAAGAAATACTAAAAAGAGATGATTATGAAAGAAGAAAATGTATTCATTAATTGTCCTTTTGATAATAATTATTTCAGCCTTTTAAAGCCATTGTTGTTTTCACTTTGCTACATTGATTTAAATCCCCAAATCTCAGAAACCTCAGATTCAGGAGAAATAAGACTCCATAAAATCAAGAATCTTATTGAAAATTCACGTTATTCTATACATGACCTTTCTCGCATGGAACCAATGGTAGATTCTGACCTTCCAAGATTTAATATGCCATTTGAGTGTGGAATCGACTTTGGAATGAAATTATCCAATCCCGCTGAATTTGCAAACAAAAGATTTTTGATTTTAGAGAAGGAGCAATATCGTTATCAAAAAGTCATCTCCGATATTTCTGGTAATGATATCAAAGCACATAAAAATAATCCTGAACAAATAATTAAGGTAGTTCGAGACTGGTTTAAACCAAACAATCCAAATATCCCCAGACACAAAGAGATATGGCTCGCATATAATGAATTTGAATTTGACTATGAAGAAATTTTAACCGCGGAAGGTTATGACCCGAAAGACATAAACTCATTGACTTTTAGCGATATTATAGAGTATATGAAAACTTGGATAAATGACTACAATAAAAATTAAAACTTACAAAAATGGGACTAATTTCAAAAACAGACCTTTACTACAGTGATTATTCATGGACAGTTATTAATGGAGACAATCCAAAAGTAACAGGGGAGCCTGACAGTACTCTTCTAAATAGAAAAGAAGGCTACGAAATCTTATATTTCATAAATAAATTCTGTGAAATGCATGATTTAAAGCAAAAGGCATCCGCAACAAAAGTGGAAAAAATGATAAGAAATGAAGTTCCGAGTGATATTCGAAGTCAAAAGAACATCGGTGACTGGCTTGTGAAGAACTGGAAAACAAGCAAATATTAAAAAACTACCGCCAACAAATTGTATATGGCAGGCGGGGGTTTTAGCGGTCTGACAAGTCAGACCTTGCGCCTACTTTCCTGCGGGTCTGACACGATTTCTTCCAGAAATCCCGCCCGACCACATACAAGTGACCGTTGTGTGGCATATTGAATTCGCAAATAAAATTGACTTAAGAATAGAAATATTAAATATCTTACATGTAGAAACTTATGAAACTTAGAATAAAATCAACTAATACAACGATTCTTATATTTGGTATTTATCAAATTGTGGGTGCTCTTTTTGGATTTTATGTTATTGCTTCTCTTCTTCTTAGAACAAATGAAATCAATGGAGCATTACTATTAATATATATAATAGCAATTGGATTATATAGTTTATCGATGAAAGCTGGAAGTTTGCTAATTCGACAAGAATATAAAAGAGGACTTATCCTATCAATGGTTAACCAGATATTTCAAATTGTTTCTGTTGCAATTGGAGGTTATGTATACAGTTACTTTTCAGGTGGTAAACTTGCAGCTGGATTTGATTTCACTGATGGTTTCAAAATGAAACTGGATCTTGCATTAACATCAAAATTTAGTTTAGCTTGGAATTCGGGAGAAGAATACTACCTCTATATTAATCTCTTAGCAATTTTCCTAACTTATGTTATCATGGACATATATGAAGAAATTTTCAAAAAGGATAAATCCGTTTCAAGCTCTGAGATAAACGAAATAACTGAAAATCTTGACGATAACAATTAAAAATACGACCACACAACAAATTGTAAATTGCATTGCGGGGTTCGTGGTGTGTCGTTCGCTGGATTCTCGTTTCGCAGTTCCGTGTCCTTCGGACAGGAACGCTCTTCGAAATCCGCAACAACAACTTACAAGTGACCGTTAACGGCAAGTTTGAAAAAAAATAAATTGGTGGTTATCTAAATCGTTCGTTCTTTGGTTTTTCGCTCGCTTGTAAAGTTGCTGTCACAAAACTTGCCAAGTAAAGTTTGGTACAATTGCCAATTTTCGCAGTTTGACAATTTCCCAAAACTGTTTTGCAGCCTGAATGTCTAGCACATTTTTAGGAACAGTCGGTGGTTATTTGACAGTTTGATTTCTGGGCCGGTTGCTATCTGGGCTGGAATTAAAAAAATTGGCGGACAGTTTTGTACTCGCAAGTTTTCCTCCAGCGGCATAAGTCAGGAATGGCAAAACTCACGTTTCGGCGGGGCAAACCGCCGTTGGTTACCTGCAACCCACAAGCAACTTTGACTTTTGGGGGCTAAAAAAAAAATTAAGAAGCGAGTTAGTTATTTGAAACTTTTGTTTAAAAAATGATATTTTTATACTGTTAACAACTTGACCATGAATGAAAAACCAGCCGTTAACAAAATACATATTTCAGCCGGGTTTGGTGGTTCGCCAACTGCGGATTCTCGTTTCGCAGTTCCTTGTCCTACCGGACAGGAACGCGCTCCGAAATCCGTCCGACAACATGTACCAACCGTTAGCACCAAGTGGAACGGAGACAGCAAGATAGGACAATTTGCTACGAAAAAAACAAAGGAAAGCCAACGCTCAAACAGCACATTTGCAATTCCCATAAGCCAACACACAACCAAAAATTGCAAAAGAGCTGTTTCTGCCTTACCCACAGATTGAAAAGAATCTGCTACTTTTGAAAAAACTGAAATACTAAACCGATGATAAAACGCATACAACTTTATTTGAATCAGATATACCAAGAGATAGAAGAAAAGCTATCTACTGAATTTGACATCAAGCATATAAGGTTTGATGATTTTTGCGTTTTTGATTTCGTTAATTTTTATTTGATTCATCAATACATACTTGATGAAAACAAAAAAGATTTCTTTATCAGCATTCCTGAAGATGATTATAGACCCAACTTCTTCACTTCAATTTTTCATTCTTTAGTACTAATTAAACTCTTCCAAAATTATTTTAGTTACGAAAAAACGCAACCTGAATTATCAAAAGGAGATTTGATTTACACCAAATTTCAAAACAAAAAACGAGTTTGTGAGATAAAAAACATCTTCTGTGACAATAGCATTAAAATAAACCTAAAATTCCCTGAAAAGAATGAACATATTTGTGACTTTAGCTTACACGGAAAACATTTCACAAAGATTAACCCAAACTTGTCAAATGGACGAAATACGGCAAAAAACATCAATGATTATTCAAATTTTCTAACTGAAAATTTTGGTGCAGAATTTCCATTTATCACAAGCTTTAAAAATAGAAGTATAGTTATAGCAGACCAAAAATTCTTTCAAGAAAGCAAACATCTTCCGATTAGATACACAAATAAAAAGGGCAAGATTAAAAATGATTTACCATTCTTCAACTACTTGATTGAATGTTGCAATAATTTTGAGACAGCTGAGAAATACCTTTTAAATTCAAACCAAACTTTCGATGAAATAATCGTCATTGGTGATTCTAAATACAGAGAATGTTTTGACCTGATATTGCAAAAAGCGAAATTTCAAGGAAAAGTAAAAAACATCATTCTCATAGGAACAGATAAGCCAGATACACCAAACGAGTTTATAGAATGGCTATGGTCTAATGACGAAACAAAATTAGCAAATAAAGAAATACCAAATCATCCAACAAAAGTTACATTAACAAACGAAAAACTTTATAATAAGCTAATTGAGTTAAAAAATGAAATCGAGAAAATAAAGGAAGAGAAAGGTGTAAATCTCTCCTTTATTTTAAAATACACAAACTTCTATTTTAGATTGATTGTTTCAAATTCCAAGTTGTCAAAAGGAATTTACCAAGAGTACACGGATAGACTTGAAAACTATTTCAAAAGCGAATCTTTTGAAGAAGAGCTAAACAACTTGTTTTACGACAAAAACATCTTTAGTGGAGAAGCAATAAAAAATAGCACGGAAATTCTCTTCAAAATATTTAACGATATATCTCAAATTCTCGCTTGTGAAAATTTGAAATGGGAATATATAAAAGCTGTTTCTAAGAAAGAAAAGAAACTCTATTTGCTCGTTGAGAAAAAGAACTACGATATTATTCAAAATCAGATTAGTAGAGAAGGATTGTGGAACATTAATCTTATTAGCGACAAAAGAATTGACAATAACAAAGAATACCTAGATAAATGGTTAAATGGAACCAACAATTCAGAAAAAAGCACAACTATTGTTCCTTACTTGAATAACATATTAATGTTCAATAAACTAATTTCGGTCAAGGGAAAATGTGAAGTTCTATGTTATCAAAATATTGATGAAATACCTTATGATAAAATCAACCATAGCTATTCAAATGATGAATTAAAAAGACTATCACATCCTGATAGAAAATGTTTCTTTAAAACTAGTTTTGAGTATATCAATTCAATGAAGAAGAAAGAACTTGACGATATTTTTAATTTCAACTTGGACAAAGACGATATCCGCTCATATTCATACGAAAGTATTGATTTACCAAAGGAAAAGAACACATATGAACTTGCCTTCTCGGACGGTTCTACTGATAAATTCGATTCTACAAAAGGTATATTCCTAATAGACAATAAAGATTTAATAAAGACCTCAATTGGAGAAATATTTGAGGGGGCAACAATTAGATTTTATCAAAATACGACACCAAAAGAATTCAATAAAATTTTAAAAATATTTGATACTGAAAAGCTATTAAAATCATTTGATGAGTATGCTTTAAGTTGGAGAGAAACTTTGAAAAAACTATCCATAGATTTTAGTGGCATTGACAATTTGTACGCTGAAATATTTGATAATAACTACAAAATTAATTTCAATACATTCAAACTGTATTTTGAAGATTCTTCACAAACAAGATTTCCGAGGATAAAAACATTAGAAGCAATTAAAAACTTATGTTTACGTGTCGGTAGAAATAATGAGCTTGTTGTTATTGAGTTTGATAAATTCAAAATTTATTCGAAAAAAGACCATTCTATAAGACAACAAGCAGGTAGAATTTTAGGCAATGATTTATTGGATTATGTTGCTTCTGATAAAATAGAGATAAGTGACTCACTTAAAAATATATCCGAAGATATTTTAGATAAGATAACGGAAACTATTCAAGAAAAAACAGTAACTAAAAAAGTGCTATTAGAAAATGATTAACTACAAAGATGAACCACGATTAATATTTCGTGACACAATAAAAAACAACCTAATAGGCCCAGGTTCTGACATTTTTACATCAAATTTAGAAGAAGAGATAATTTCGGACTATCCTTTAAGTCGTTATTATTCAGGAATATTATTTCCTGAAAGAGAAACCGAGAATTCTATCGGAGAGAAACAATGTAACGATGCAAATGCAGAAATCGAAGATAATGCAAAACAGGAAGAATTATCAGGAGAGGAAGTACTTTCATCTGCTGACAATGATTTAGAGGATGATGACGTAAGCAAAAAAAATGTTGAGATTGAAAAAGAATATTCAGAAGCAAATCAATATTTTCCAACCAATTTCGGTCTGACTTTCTGTGTTCTTAAAGAAACAGAAAAAATTGATGTATGCTTTAAGTATGCTAAATACAAACAAATTCAAAAAGGACAGGCAAGTATCGAAATTAGCCAACACGACTTTGATTTATTTACAAAAGATAACTACTACCCTTTTAACGATTTATTGCTTTTTGAGAATGGAAGAACCTTTTTAAATCCTAAAAGCACATTTTTTAATATCGTTAGCGTTTATAATATAAAATCGTATTTCAGAGAAGATAATAACAGTCATCTTAAAAACTTAATTGGTTATTCTGCCCTTGAATTGCTTCTTGGTCGTTTATGGCAAAGAATACCACAAGAACCGAAAAAAATCACAATTGATTTATCAGATATTAACATTGATGAATCAAAAGAATATTCGCTATCTGAAAATGAATCAGAAGAAAAAGAAACAGCTTGTTATTACAAAAAAATATATGAAACCGAATATGGCAAATTCATCAAAATATTATTAGCAAACACAAGCAACCATCCTAAAAGGAAATTTTCGTTTAGCAACGAATCTCTGAATAGCAAAGCCATATTTCAAGGAGAGATAGTAATAAGTGGCACACAATTTTCGCCATACAAACAATTATCAGAAACAAATCCATTCGATGACGAATTAAATCTGATAAATTATCAATACCGCAATGAATTTTCTTTCGGCATAGGACACGGATGTGCTGTAACTTGGAATGATGATAAAAACCCAACAGAACTAAAAACGACATTCTTGCCAGAAGTTGATATTAAAAATTACAGCAACGAATTTAAGAAAGATTTTCCCGAAGAACTAAGAAAAATAACAGCATTAAAAAAGCTTTCAATTTGGACTGAATTAGATAAAAATACAATTATTAGTCAACTGAAAGAATTTGCAAATGAATACAGTAAATGGATTTCAAAGCAAGAAAAGAAAGCAGATAATGCAAATTATCAGGAAGCACTTGAAGAAATAATACGCAAACAAGAAAACACGTACAATCGTTTAGTAAAAAACATAGACTTTCTTGGTTCAAATGATGTTGCGTTTCGTTCGTTTCTGATAGCTAATACAGCAATGTATATTCAAATGTTTATTTCAAATAAAAAGATGTTTGGCGAGAAAGGAATTGAACTATCAGAGATTAACGACAATTTCAACTACAACAGCTTAGACTTCTTTAAAAACAATCAAGAATTTGAACCAAAATACCGCCCCTTCCAACTTGCATTTTTTCTTTTAAATCTGGAATCCATCATTAATGACAAATCAACAGACAGGACAGATATTGTTGATTTACTTTGGTTTCCAACTGGTGGAGGTAAAACAGAAGCTTATTTAGCGTTAACTGCTTTTGCAATCATCAGTAGAAGAATAATGCATAAAGACAACGCCAATGGCGTATCTGTAATAATGCGTTATACGTTACGACTATTAACAGCTCAACAATTTGAAAGAGCAACAAAACTTATACTTTCACTCGATTTTTTAAAGAACAATCTTAAAGCAGAAAGCAAATATCATTTTGGGAATGATTCTGTTTCTATTGGGATGTGGGTTGGAGCATCAACAACACCAAATTCATTTAAAGATGCTCGAAAAATTTGGAAAAACGTTTCAACTGAACTCACTAAAATAAACAGTAAAAAATCGGGAGATTACAAAAAGGCTAATACACTACCAATTACAAATTGCCCTTGGTGTGGATGCAACTTAATTACTCAAAACTCCATCGGTTATTATGAACAAGGTTACACTGCATCAGATAGTAGCTTCACTACCCAATGTGTAAATCCCAATTGTGCTTTTCATAACGAATTACCAATCTATTTTGTTGATGAAAAAATATATAAAAACCCACCAACTTTATTATTCGCTACGGTAGATAAATTTGCAATGTTATCTCACAGAGAAGAAGGATATAAATTATTCAATTCCTCCCCATCTAATGAAAATCTTTTACCACCTGATTTAATCATTCAAGATGAGTTACACTTGCTAAGTGGTCCTTTAGGTTCAATCACAGGTTTATATGAATCTATTGTAGAATTACTTTCAACAAAAGGTTCTAAATGTCCTAAGATTATTGCTTCAACAGCAACAACGCGAAACACAAAACAACAAATTGCAATGCTCTATGGCAATCGGGAATTAAACATTTTTCCACCTATGGGAGCCTCTTATGATGACAATTTCTTTTCTTTTGTTTCAACAGAAAGCAAACGTAAACATATTGGGTTTATGCCAACTGGAAAAACTGCATTAAACTCTCAAATACGAATATTAGGCAATTTGCTATTGGCTAGAATAAACCTATTCAAATATTATAAGGAAAAAGAAAAACTATCAATTGAGGAAGCATTACAACACGAAAATAATTTTTGGACTATTGTTTCATTCTACAATAGCTTAAAAGATGTAGGAAAAGTTTATAATAAAGTTCCTGCTGAAATTTCTGACTTTATTAAACTATTACACAATCGCTATAAACTCAATAAACAAAGCTATGGATTTAATTATTTCGGACTTTCTGGAAGAACAAAAGAATTAACAAGTAGAATAGAAAGTAATTCTATTAAAAAATTACTTAATGAATTAGAACAACCGTTTGACACCATTACTAAAGACGGATATACGTTTGTAAACAAATCCGTTGACTTAGTCTTAGCATCTAATATGTTTTCTGTTGGTATTGATATAGAGCGATTAAATGTAATGCTTATGAACGGTCAACCTAAAAATGTAGCTGAATATATTCAAGCTTCAAGTCGTGTAGGTCGAAAAGACAGAGGCATTGTAGTTAATTTATTAGATGCAAATAGGTCAAGGGATAAATCATATTTCGAGAATTATGTGCCGTTCAATAATGCTTATTACAAATACGTAGAACCATTAAGCGTTACTCCATTTACCGAAATTGCAATTGATAAAGTTATTGCAAGTCTTTTAGTTTGTTATGTAAGACACAAGAAAGGTCTATTTAGAGAAAGACAAGCTATTGAATATGATGGAGATTATAATGAACTAAAAGAATTCATTAAATCAAGGATAAAAAATCCAAGTCAACAAGAATATGCACTTAATAAGTTGGAAGAATTATCGAGCAAATGGATAGAAAAAGTTAATGCCAATAAAGAAGCGAAAACTATTTTCACTTATAAGAATGGATTAATTCAGAAATTATCAGATTTAGATGATTGGAGTTTGATGATGTCAATGAGAGAAATAGATACAAACAGTATAATTAAAATTATGAATTAAAATGGGAATCTTCGAACAAGTACAAACAAGAAAAGCAATAAGTGCATATGGTGGCGTTGGTTCTTTATTAGAAACAAGAGATGGTTCTATTTTAATTTCGCCATTTGACGAATGGCCATTTTTTCAAGCAGTAAATGGGAAATTTGAAGACCACAACACCATAAATGACAAACGTTTCAAAAACCGTTTAAGTAAATATTTTCAGCAATTAGAATTGCTAGTAAGAATTCCAACAAATGATTTAAGGCAAGGTTTTAAGACAGATAATAACTTCGCCTACTTATCTGCCAAATACTTTCCTGAATGGTTTTATTGTAGCAACTGTAAACGCTTTGAACGAATTGACAGTTGGAAACATCATTGGGAAACATCTGTTGACCTTAAAGACAAAGAGAATTTTTTTCCTCCCAAATGTTATCATTGTTATCTAAAAAACAAAGGTAAAAAGAAACGATTTTATGATTTAGAACAAGTTCGATTTGTTCTGACTTCACCTAATGGAGAAATTGCAGATATCCCTTGGGATAAATGGGCATTACTTCGCAATAAGAAAAAAAGCACAAATGACAATGAAACTAAAAACACAGAAGATGAAATAATTAATTTCTCCAACATTATTGTTCCTGACGACTTAATACTCGAATATAAGACTTCTGATAAGTTAGATGATTTGACAGGAATTTGGATTATTGCTAAAAATAAGAAAGGAGAACAACTCAATTTCACAACCCTTTCGGGTTTATTTAATCTTAGACTAAAAATTCAAGATGTATTGCCAAATTCAGCAGAAAAAGATATTATTTTCAAACCCGTAATTCGCTCAAGTAATAGTGTTTACTATCCAAATATTCTATCGAGTATTTTCATTCCAGCAAATGACGAAATTAATGATTTTGTTATTGGATTAATTAAAGAAGAATGCGAAGATGGTGGTAATGCAACACAAATATCAAAGAATTTAAAACGGTATAAAAAAATAGAAATTGATGTTAATACTATTCAGAATTTAATTGATAGTAACTTTAGCGAGAGAGAAGCTGAAATTTCTAAAACTGAAAATCAATATAGATTTGATGAATATAAATTCATTACAGAAAAAGGCTGTTGCGATAGAAAGAATGATTTAATCTTCAATAAAATATCTGATTCCTATTTTCAAAATAATGTAATCAAATCTATCTATAAAATGGATAAGATTAAAATTACATCTGTTCAAACTTCATACACTCGACAAGAACCAATTTTAATGGATTCGTTCTTAACAGATGTTGAAAGTCAGAATCTTGATTCTATCAGAAAGAAATTTACATCGGCATACGGAAAAAACACATCCTTTTTACCTGCAACTGAAAGTTTTGGAGAAGGTATTTTCTTCGATTTTGATGATAGCGTATTAAATGAATGGATTTCTAAATATCCAGATATTGAGAAACGCATTTCCATAATAGTCGAGAATTACAACAATTTAGAAAGTTCGATTTTTGACGACATACAACTAACGCCCAAATATATCTTAATCCACACTTTCTCTCATTTAATTATCAAAGAATTAGAGTATCTTTGTGGATATCCTGCTACTTCATTACAAGAAAGGTTATATATTGATGATGAACTAAAAATGAATGGAGTTTTAATTTATACAATTGCAGGTTCGGAGGGAAGTTATGGCGGTTTAACGTCGCTTTGTGATAGTGATAAGATTGGAAAATTAATTCAATCAGCTATGATAAGAGCAAAAGATTGTGCAACAGACCCAATTTGTTATCATACAAATGGACAAGGAGTAAGTAACTTAAATCTATCAGCTTGTTTTAGTTGTATTTTACTACCTGAAACATCGTGTGAAATGTTCAACTGTTTTCTTGATAGACGAATATTAATTGATAAAGAATACGGATATTTTAAAGAATAGTCAACGCAAACATCCACACACATTGCCAAGTCGCACAAGCCGACACACAAACCAAAACTTGGCAATAAGTGTTCCTGTTCCATCGCACAGAAAAAAACGTAGCAAATTGAAAGACAAACAAGACATAAAACACTAACCACCAGGTGCTAACAATATGTATAAACAATAGCGGGTGAATGCTCAATTCGGAGTTCACTACCCCGCCCGAGCGTTTTCTCTATTTGAAAAGTAATACTCACGCAAACCGCTACTGTTCATACAGTTCACCGTTAGCGGTAATATTGAAATCATGCAACGAATTATAGAGAAACATATCACAGATAAAAAAATCAAAGACAGGCAAAAGTTAATTGAAGATTTTGTTGCTGCAGGTTTTACTATAACTAATGCTGAAAATATAGAATTTGTTGAATATCATAATTTCACGACACACTCTGGAAAGAATAAAATGATGTTGTTTTCACCATTGCTAAAAGGAAATCTAAGTCTTGATTTTAAGGATGATGTAATCAAATGGTATTTGAATGTTGATAGTTTAATTGTTAAAGCTTCTTTGACTTTTGTTTTAATTACTCTACTTACTCAGTTTTTAGTTCTTGATATCTGGATTAACTCAATAATTTTTGGTGCTCTTGTGGGAGGAATAATCTTTAGTATAAACTGGTTAGCAATGGATGGCAGAATTGACGGAATAACAAAAAATATTGTAATAGAATAAATGAGCAAATTTTTGAATCTAAAACATTGGCAGGTGTTTGCATTACTTTGTACACCTTATACAATTAGTATCATTTTTTTGCAAAGTAATTTTTCGGTTGGAAATGTCACAGCACTCGAAATCTCCGTAATAGCAGGAGTACTTTCTCTTATTCTATTTTTTTTATGGATTTTATCAATTGGTCTACTTCTAAATAGTATCCCCGACAATCCATATCGTTTTAAAAAGTGGCTTTTAGTATTTGCAGTTATTTGCTGCATAATAAGGTATTCTGAGTTAAACTTGCAAAGACTCAATTTGGCAAATGGAAACATCCCTAATCCGATTTCAGCCTTACTGACTCCTTTGGTTTTCTTTGGAATAATTTACACTTTTTACAATGTTCCAAAATCATTAAAATCTTTAGAATCTGACAAGAAAGCAAAATTCTCAGAATGGATTATTGATGCTTTTATAATATTCCTTTTCCCGATTGGGATTTGGATTATTCAACCAAGACTTAATAAAATATACGCAGTTAATGAGACTATTAAAAATGAAAAAATATAAAAATACTACCGCTAACACGTGGTATAAGGCATGGCTGGGTTCGTGCGGATTCGACAAGTCGAATCTCGTCCCAACCTCAGTTTCGGTCGGACTGGTCAGCCTCTCGTCTGACCGCCACGACCTCATACCACCACCGTTAGCGGCAACCTTACAAAACACCCAAAATACCCATGGCATTCATAATCAGGCATTTGTCATATATCCTACCACTTGAGATAAAAATAATTCAAATATTTATTAACTGTCTGCTATATTTTATATATATTTGCATCATTAAATAGTTCTTTGAAAATATGTTTCGAGGTCGAATTACTAAATGGAGTTCACTTTATAGTCTGAAAAGGCAACCCAACTGGGTATTGTAACGGCACATACCTCGCTATGGATATTATTATGCATGGAGAGAATTATATATGCGGTTTCGTATTGCTTCTTGTTTTGTGAGGAGCAGGGAATTTTAAGTGAGTGCAAGAGAACATTGTTTACACATTTAGTAACAGGCAAGATTTAGACAAAGGAGCAGGGTCAGCAATAGTGTTGTCCTGTAACTAAATATTTTTTTATTATGTCTAGATTAAAACAAAATCGAAACATTGATAGTTTGATACAAAGTATTGAAACTATTAGAAAGAGCCAGTGTTCTCTTTCGGAGGAAGACTTAAACGTCTTAGATGAAGCATTAGAAATTTTAGCTGTGCTTAAAAGGAAAAAGGGTAGAACGAATGAACAAGTCCTAACGGAAATTGTGAAAGTAGTTCAATTATTATCCAAGTTTTTCATTTAAAATAAAAGCTATGAAAGTACGATGTAAATTAATAATCCGAACACTCCTTAATTTTTTACATTATTGAAAATGGATTTAGGTATAACAATAAAAAATATTAGAAAGCAAAAAAAGCAAACTCAAAGTGAGTTTGCTTCTGCTTGTGGTATTACTCAAACTTATCTTTCTCAAATTGAAAGTAATCAAAGAGAACCTAATCTTTCAACTTTGAAATTAATAAGTAATAGTCTTAATGTTCCATTGCCAATTTTATTTTTTTTATCACTTGACAAAGATGATGTACAACAAAATAAGAGAGAGGCTTTTGAAATTATCAGTCCTTCAGTAAAATCTCTTGTAAATGAATTCTTTGCAGTTTGAAAAAAATGAATTTAAAAAATTATGTGCTTCTATTGGGTTTAAACCTGCAATAGTTTCAGAGGTTATTTCGAATATTGATAAGTTCTACTACGAAAAGGTTGAAATCAAAAAAGATAAGAAAACTGGAATAATTAAGAAGTATAAGGATGGGACTGTCAAAAAAAGGACAATCCATCCTTCTACTCAAGAATTAAAAGCAATTCAGAAATCTATTAAAAAAAATATACTTACTCCTATCCCACTACCAAATGAAATACATGGAGGTGTAAAAAAGAGAAGTAACATTACAAATGCAAAACCTCATAAAGGAAATAAATTCATTTTCACTACTGACTTACAGGATTTTTATCCCAACATAAGTCACAGTGCAGTGTACGATACATTTTTAAGTTTAGGATTTTCCAATCACTTTTCTAACTCATTAACAAAGCTAACTACTTGGAAATATGCACTTCCACAAGGGACACCTACTAGTACACATATTTCAAATCTAGTTTTTCTTAAAACAGACTTTGAATTAATCCAATTATGTAATGAAAATAATATTACATATACAAGATACGTTGACGATTTGACTTTCTCATCTCCTTTCGACTTTAAACACCTCTTGGATGATATACTTGAAATAATTAGGCAGAATAATTTTAATTTAAGTTATAGAAAAACAAAATATAAAGGAAATCAGATTGTAACGGGAATTAATGTCTTCCTTAACAAAATAGAAGTCCCAGAACATATAAAAGAGAAATCAAGAATAGAAATCAAAAGCAACTCGGAAATTAAACCTTACACAATCTATTTGGATAACGTTCGAAAAATTAATAAACAAAAAGGCAGCCGCTAACAAAGTGTCATATGTAATGCGGGTTTCAGCGGTTTTTGTGGCTGCGGTTCGTTGTTGCAACACCGCCAATTCGTCTTTGACGATTGACGGAAAACATGAACAATGAATAAACGAATTGGCTACGTGCGTAACTGAAAGTTTTGTACTTTTAATTCCGCACTACACATACACAAACCGTTAACGGCAAGTTCAAGAAAAATAAATTGGTGGTTATTTGATAAGTCTGTTCTTTGGTTTTTTGCTCGCTTGTAAAGTTGCTGTCATAAAACTTGCAAAAGATTCTTTAGTGCAAGTTGCCAATTTTGCAGTTTGACAATTACTCAAATCTATTCCGCAACCTGACTGGGCAGTTCGTTTTAGGAAAAGCCGGAGTCTCCAGCCAAGTTCATTTTCTGCATAAAGTGCTTTTCTGTAACGAAAAAAATTGGCAGGAATAGTCAGCTCCCGCAAGTTTTCCGCCAGCGGTGAAAATCAGGAATAGTCAGGCTCACGTTTCAACAACACAAATCCGCAGCAGTTACCTGCAACCCACAAGCAATTCTGATTTCGAAGAAAAAAATAAAAAAAATGATGCGGTTATTTAAAACTTTCGTTCGGAAAATGATATTTTTATACTGTTAACAACTTGAACATGACTAAAAACCAGCCGTTAACAAAATACATATTTCAGCCGGGTTCGGTGGTTCGCCAACTGCGGATTCTCGTTTCGCAGTTCCTTGTCCTACCGGACAGGAACGCGCTCCGAAATCCGTCCGACAACATGTATTGGCCGTTAGCACCAATTTGAATGAAAAAGTATTTACTACATAGACAAATTGATTTCTTCGACAAACACTCAGAAAAACTAATGGGTGAAATTGACTTGAAATATTTTGATTTAGGGAAGATTAAAGCCAAAATTGATTTTGACCTCAATGACCCTTTGTTATACAACTCTTATCCAATTGACTCAGAAATTTCAGATATTTTCCCTGAAATTAAATTTGATTTTACTCAATTTGACTATTTCCTTTCATGTTTCAGTAATTATTCTGTCCGGACAAATAATACAATGGACAATTACCTCACGAAAATAGAATATGACTTTGGAAATAGCAGTATTGAATTGACAGAAAATATTCAATTAATAGCTAATGGTGATTGGATTACAGACAATGAGTGTGTAACAATTAACGGACAAGGCAATAAAAATAATCCAGTATTTGAAACTGATTTTGAGAAATGCGAATGGGAATATAATGAGAACCATATTCATATTGACTCATTTGTGGAGTATGAGAATGAACTTGATTATTTAAAAGTTGGATTGGAATATGCCAAACGATTAGCTATTCGACTAAGTAATCAGTTCAAAAATGACAGATTCCGCATTATTGTTTCATTTTCGGAAACAATTAAAACAAATGATGAGATTGATACATTTGGTTCATGTACCGTGAGATTTTATAAAATCAGACAAAGTTGTGAGGCGAAAATGAATGTTGAGAATTTAAATGATTATAAAACTGATGCAATTTTGGAATTTGAAAAAAGATAAAAACTGGTGCTAACACAGTACATATTGCAGGGCGGGGTTCGGTGGTACGCCAACTGCGGATTCTCGCATCGCAGTTCCGTGTCCTTCGGACAGGAACGCTCTCCGAAATCCGCCCCGACAACATGTACTAACCGTTACCAGTAATTTAAACAAGATGACAGCATATTTAGACAATAATATATTTATTGATATTGAGAGTGAATCTTACTCATTATCGGATTTATTAAGTAAAATTGATAATGAAATCTCAAAAATCTTTTATTCGGCATCTCATTTACAAGAAGCAAATGAAATAACTGGCAGCAATTCAATTGAACGCGTAAATAGACTTAACAGACGATTTGAGACAATAACAAAAATTACAAACAATAATTATCTTTTCCATGAACTGCCTTCAAATAAAGTTTATGAATTAATTGAAGAACCTTCAGTAGTTTTTGATACTATCAATGATGTTCCATTTGCCCAAAATGCAATGAAAGGAATGATTAGTATTGTTAGTGAAGAGCAAAAAGAATCCTTTAGAAATCAACTTGATATAGATTTAAGAAAGATAAATAACTATAGCCCTAGTGAAGTAATCCAACAGATAAATATGAAAAGTGATTTACTAGGTGGGTATTCATTTTTAGGTTTAATAGAAAAGGCTATAGAACTTCACCCACAAGGAAAAGAGTTTGGATTGCACAATAGAATTGCTGGAATATTTGAATTTCTTGATATGTTTGGTTACTGGAAAGATAAATACAATGACAAATCAAATTATGCAAGACTTTGGGATTCTAGCCACACATATTTTTCTTCATTCTGTGACTATTTTATTTCAAATGACAAACGAACCAGAAACAAAGCAAAAGTTGTTTTTGAAATCTATGAAATAGACACTAAAATAATATCATCAAACGGAACCAATTAATAAATGAAATTATGGATATAAAACTTTGGGATAAAGACAATAAGTACATCTGGGGTAGACTTGAAGGTACAGATATTAAATTATGGGATGAAGACAATAAATATATTTGGGGCAGACTTGAAGGTACAGATGTAAAACTTTGGGATGAAGATAATAATTATATCTGGGGACGAATAGAATAAAAACTACTGGTAACAATGTATAAAAATAATAGCCGGAATAGTAGTAAATTCAAGGGTTGTAGCCCGCTTCAATTTTTGTGTAACTTGATAGGAAAGTACCACGCAGTCGGCTACTATTCTTATACTAACCGTTACCAGCTATTTAATGATGAGGCAATTACCCTTAAACAATGACTTTACTAATGACGGTTATTTAGAATCGTTAATTGATGATTTTATCTCTGACTTAAAAACAGATAAATATAAAAATCATCAAAAAATTTTAGAGTTAAATCACATTGCAAAATTTCTATCATTCTTTGAGGATAAATTTAAAATTGATAAGATAAATGAAGAGCCTGATTTTATTATTGCTTCATCAATAGAGAAAATAGGATTAGAACATCAAATTTTAATTGACAATAGAGCTAAAGAAAAAGAAGGTTTTATAGAAAATTTATTTAAGCAAGCAGAGCAAATCCTATCAAAAGAAACTGACATTCAAAACTTTCATGCAGATATTTATGTAAATCCGTTTGTCGAAGTTAAAATAAATGATAAAAAGCAAAAAGTATTTGAGATTGTAGATTTGCTAAAAGGCTATTTAAAGACAGAAGAATTGTATGAAAATGAAATTATTGATGATATTTTCATTATGCCTCATTCTCAGATCTCATTATGCCCAAATTTTGGAGGTTGGTGCAAAAAAAATATAACTCCAGATTTATTGACAAATGCAATTTCAAAAAAGGAACGATTGATAAATAATTATATTCAAAAAACAAATCTCAAACAATGGTTGCTAATTGTAATTGGAGGAGTTGGAGACAGTTCTTATGAGTTTGATTATAGATTTGATTTTGAGATAGAAAGTAAATTTGACAAGATATTTTTATTAGAGGATTTTAAGTATAGACTATACGAAATAAAATAAAAAACAGCTGGTAACACTTTGTAAATTGCATTGCGGCGTTCGGTACAGCTTGTCGCCTCGGATTCACGCATGATTGTCTTTGTCCTCGCGAACAGACAATCACCCGAAATCCGCAACGACAACTTACAATTTTCCGTTAGCACCTATTTTAAAGACGATGGACAAAGAACCAACAGCAACATATGAAATTGACCAATTTCCTGAATTTTATGAAATGACAACCAATTCAGAGAATTACAAGTGCAATAAAAAGGAATATCATATTTGTAGGTTTTGTGGTGAAACGGATGAATCTTTATTTAGCAGTGTAGCACATGTTATACCAGAGTTTACTGGAAATAAACAACTCAAATATTTTAGTGAATGTGATAATTGCAATAATAAATTCAGTCGCTATGAACAGGCTTTGTCCCTTTTCGGAGGGATGAAAAATACAATTTCAGGTGTTAAAGGGAAAAAATATCCTAAACATATTGACAAGAAAAACTCATTAAAACTGACTCGGACAAAAAACGAGTTAAAATTATACCTAGACAAACAGACAGATGCATTTAAAATTGAGAATAATCGTATTTCAATTGATAGCTCGACTCAAAAGTTTAAACCAAGATTTGTTTTAAAAGCTCTGGTTAAAATAGCTCTTTCATTAATGGATTATGATGAACTGTACAAATTCAAAAAAACAATAGAATGGCTATTAAAACCTAATGACAATTTTACGATTCAAAATCATCCAATGTTTATTCTATATGAAAAAGAGCAAGCTGTTCCACTCCCGAGACCTGCAGCAATGCTAATGAAGAAAAAGAAAGAGCATAATTCACCAGAGTACGCACTTCTATTTTTCTACAGTTTCTGGGCTTATCAGATTTTTATACCGTTCAATATTGCAGATGACAATTTAGATTATGAAGATATTCGGCTGCCATTAAGTCAACTAGTAATAACAGACAGAGTGTATCCGGAAATAAAATTCAATCATTATTTCATGACAAAATTGGATAATGTTTCCTTGAGTGACCATTTTGAAAGAGATATAAAATAAATAGACTTTGAAATAACTAAAACAAAAAACAGGTGCTAACACAGTACATATTGCAGGGCGGGGTTTGGTGGTATGCCAACTGCGGATTCTCGTTTCGCAGTTCCGTGTCCTTCGGACAGGAACGCTCTTCGAAATCCGCCCCGATAACATGTACCAACCGTTGTATGCCATTTTGAAAAAACCAAAAAATGAGATATAGTATATTGACATTAATATTTCTACTTTTTTTTAGCTTCTCTAAATCTCAGACTTTAGATGTTTTGACAGTGAAACACATTGATTCTGACAAAAGGATTAAGAATGTCAATATTATTATTCCCCAACTTGACACTGTTCTTGTTACTGACACAGCTGGAGTTGTAAATCTCTCGGGAATTCAAAAAATAGACACTTTTATAGTTAAAAAATTTGGTTATAAAAAGCAGATTGTAACAAATAATCAAGGACTGATTCAGTTAGAAAAGGATACACTGCGTTATTCTCATAATTTGAAATTACTGGACTTGAAACACAAAGACGGTTTCAGTTTTGTTGAGTTAAGTATAAATGGAGAAATTTTTTGGTTTAAGCAAAAAGGAGGTTCATTGTATTTAGGTAATGGTATCGAAATTGAGACTTCAAATGATTATGAAAATATTTTCAAAAATCATGAAATAATAAAAACAGTTCATATTGATGCTTTTAATTGCCTGAACGAGATTAATATAAGAGGAGAAAATTATGCAAATTTCATTAATGTAATTTATTACAAACCTGAGATAAAAAAGAAAGCATCAAAAAGAATTCCATCCATGAGTTGGTATTCAAAACGAAAAATGAGACGAGACTTGAAAATTCTTAAACTTGAAAATGGATGTTTAAATGATTAAAAAAACGGCATACAACAAATTGTATATGGCAGGCGGGGGGTTTAGCGGTCTGACAAGTCAGACCTTGTGCCCACTTTCCTGCGGGTCTGACACGATTTCTTCCAGAAATCCCGCCCGACCACATACAAGTGACCGTTATCGGCAATTTTAAATGAAGCTCAAAACAACATAAATTATATAAACAAATAAAATTTAATCAGTTGATCGAAACAGAGTTCATAAAACACTTTACTGCAAATTCCAGCCAAATGATGTGGTTTCTGGGTGCAGGGACTTCTAGAACGGCAGGCATGATTACGGCGACAGATATCATCTGGGATCTAAAACTAAAACATTATTGCTTAGAAGAAAACCAAATACTGGATTCACATGACATTAATAATCAATCTATAAAAGATAAGATCCAGAGTTACATGGATAGTAGAGGTTATCCTGAAATCTGGAGTCCCGAAGAGTATTCTTTTTATTTCAAATTGACTTTTGGAGATAACTATCAAGAACAGCAAAAATACTTGCTAGAAAAGCTTGGTAGAGATAAAATTTCTTTAAACATTGGTCATCGTGTTTTAGCCGGATTAATATCATTAAATAAAGCGCGATTAATATTTACGACAAATTTTGATGAAGTAATTGAAAGTGCTTATGCTAAAGTTGCGAATTCAAGTTTGTCAACATATCATTTAGAAGGTTCGTATGCGGCTCTAGAAGCATTAAACCAAGAGCGTTTCCCAATTTATTGTAAGATTCATGGAGATTTTAAATATCAAAGTATAAAGAATTTAGCTAAAGATTTATTATCAAATGATCAGGAGATACAGAAGTGTTTTATTGCAGCTTCAAGTAGATTTGGGATGGTCGTTTCTGGGTACAGTGGAAGGGACCAAAATGTTATGAAAATGTTTCATCTTGCTATACAACAAAATAATCCATTTCCTAATGGTATTTATTGGACTGTCACAAGTATAAAGGAAGTTTCGAAGTCAGTTAAGGACTTTATAGAAGAAGCAAATAATAAAGGGATAAGTGCTCATATAATTGAAACAGGAACCTTTGATAGCATGCTTTCAAAAATATGGAGACAAACAACAGACAAAACAAAAGAAATAGACGAGAAAGTCAGAACTGCTTTAATTAATAAAGTAACTATTCCTTTTCACGCAAATGGAAAGTCCTACCCTATTTTAAGGACAAATGCTTTACCAATAAATAGGGTAGCACAAAAATGCGCTAGAATAGAAACAAAATATCCTTTGTCACATTCAGAAATCAAAGAGTTGCTTAAGAAAAACAAATCGAATGCTATTATTGCTCGGTCTGAACACATATTTGGCTGGGGTAGTACAAATGAAATACTTAAATCCTTTGGGAAAGACGTTATCGTCTCAATTACAAGTCACAATTTAAATGATCCTATTAAATTAATTGAAGATGATAAAGGAATTCATGCTTTTTATGAAAGAGCAATTGCAATTTCATTGTGCAATAATACTCCGCTTTTATTAAAAAATGACAAAGGCTTTATTTTAACGGTTGATCCAGATAAAACAAATGAGCCATTGTTTAGTCCAATTAGTGAAGCTCTAAAGGATAAAAATGGGAGAAAATATCCAATTGCGGGAAAGATTAGTAATAATCCTAATGTGTTTTGGTCTGAAGCAGTAAAGATAAAATTAGAACATAAAAATAATCAGCTTTGGTTAATGATTAAGCCAACAATATGGATCGAGCCAAAAAGTGAAAGGAAAAAGAATATTGAATTTATAAAATCTAAAATTCAATATAGATTTAATTTAAAGACTCATGAACTTCTCAATTCGTGGATTAAGGTTCTTTTTAACACTTTAGGTCACAATGCAGAAATTGGATGTCATATAGGCACAGATTATCCTGCGTCATTTGAGATAAACACTAGAACAATTTTTAGTCGTAAATGATATGTCAGAATTATCAGCTTATAAAATAATACCAGAGCCAGAATTATTGTTTAACAACAATAAGAGAGATGTTCATCCTTTACGAGGATTAATAAAATATGGTCCATACAGTTTGAAGATGGGATTTCCAAATCAAATTCGTACTGCATATTTAACTCCTATAAATGAATCTAAGAAACTGGATAAATTATTATTGGAATTAAATTCGTCTCATACTCCCAAAGAAGCTTTAAACTATTATCCTCAATATCCAGGTTTTAAAAATATTTTTAGAATTCCATTATCTGCGGCTACTCCTAACTTAGTATTTGAACTATCCGAAAAGTGCAATGTATTTGCTCAAAAAAGAGATGGGAATGGACTGATTGGAGAAATTATTGAAAAAGTAGGTAAATCTTTAGTAAGAAATTCAAATTTTGATATTCTTATTCTTTACCTACCTAAAGAATGGGAAGCTTGCTTTGAATTTGACGACTTTAATCTTCATGACCGCCTCAAAGCCAAATTGGCTCTATTTAATATCCCTGTTCAAATTATTAATGACCGAGCCTTAACACGCAATTGTAGAGCTAATGTGATGTGGGGAATTAGCATCGCATTGTATGCAAAAGCTGCGGGAATTCCATGGAAACTTGCAGCTTTAGATAAAGATGAAGCATACATTGGATTGAGTTATGCAATAAAAAAAATAAAAGAGACAAATGATTATACTACTTGCTGTAGTCAAGTCTTTGACCCAGACGGAACAGGATTCAAATTTGTTGCTTATGATACGAAAGAGTTTATAACTAATTATAAAGGAAACCCATTTCTTAGCTACCAAGAAATGCAGACTGTTTTATCCAAAAGTCTAAATATTTATCAAAATGATCATGCTGGAAGAATTCCTAAGAAAATATTTATTCATAAAACATCTCATTTTACAGAAGAAGAAATTCAAGGTGCATTTGACGCTTTTGGTGATAAAACAGAGGTTGAACTAGTTCAAATTATTAGAAAATCTAATTGGTTTGGGATAAAAATAGAAGGAGCAAAATCCGGATATAATGGGGAGAAAATCCCAGCGGGAGGAGCTCTATATCCATTGGAGCGAGGTATTTATTTGCCGATAAGCCCTAATGAATGTTTATTGTGGACTCAAGGAAGTGTTAAAGGTGTTAATGTTCAGAAAGCATATTTGTCTGTCTTTAAAGAAGCTGCGTTAAAACCACTACCTGATCCAATATTAATTCGACGGTTTTCAGGGCAAGGTGGATGGCATGCAACATGCGCTAGTATACTAGCACTAACAAAAGTCGATTGGAATAATAATACTTTATACAAAACATTACCTGTAACAATAGGATACTCTCAAAATTTTGCAAATGTTGTGAAGCAATCAAACGATATTGTCAATGAGATCTTTGATTACAGATTTTTTATGTGAAAAGTGAAAATAGAAAAACAGCCGATAACAAATTGTATATGGCAGGCGGGGGTTTTAGCGGTCTGACAAGTCAGACCTTGCGCCAACTTTCCTGCGGGTCTGACACGATTTCTTTCAGAAATCCCGCCCGACCACATACAAGTGACCGTTAGCACCAATTATAAAAGACCAGCAACTAAAACAAATAATATGAAAACAAAACTTCTTCGTTTTAAAGTCCATAATTTTCGTTCTATCGAAGAGAGCGACTGGATAGACATTTCTGATAATTCCTGTTTAGTTGGAACAAATGAAGCAGGAAAGACAAATTTGCTTCTTGCGCTTTGGAAGTTAAATCCTGCGAACAAAGAACCAATAATTCCGTTGGATGATTTTCCTAGAAATCTATTTAGTAATTATAAGGCTGGAGGTCATGAGAAAGATGTCTTCATCTCTGCAGACTTTTTGCTTCAAGAAGAATTTTCACAGGCAATCGCTGATGAACTGAAATGTGACAAAATCCAAGTAGAAAAAGTACTTGTTAAAAGGAAGTATAATGGTAATTACATTATTGCATTCCCCTATTCTAAAATTAATAAATTCCCTTCCTCAAGAATAAATTCCTTTATTTCTTTATTCAAGCAAAGTTTAACTGTTTCTGAAACTTTTCAGAAGGAAGATGAGAAGCTAAAAGCTAAAATTTTAATAAATCTGGAAAAGATAATTAAGGAATTGCCTGTTGATGTTGTTCAAAGGAAGGATATTGAAAACATAAAAATTGCCATTAAAAAAATGTATGAAGAATTTGGAAGAAAAGTAAATCTTCCAAATTTCTTTGAAATTAACCTTGTAAAAAAACTTGATTTTTTCCTCGCTGCATTTGATGGAAGTCCTATTGAAACTACAAATGAAATAAGGTTGAAGATATTAAAAGAGATTCCAAAATTTGTTTATTACTCAGATTATGGAAATTTGGATAGTGAAATATTTTTACCGCGAGTGATTGAAGACTTTCAACGAGATGATTTGTCTGAAACAGCAAGAGCTAAAGTAAGAACTTTAAGAGTACTATTTAAATTTGTAAATCTATCTCCTGAAGAGATTTATGAACTTGGAGACGATAGAAAGGTTATTGTTAAGAAGTTGAATTATAATGACCAAGAAATCAGTTCAGAAGAAGAAAAACCATCGGAAGAAGAAATTAGAGAATGGGCTGATAAGAAGCGAGAAAGAGGAATTCTATTAAGGTCGGCAGCATCACAATTAACCCTCAATTTCAAACAATGGTGGCAACAAGGTAATTACATTTTTGAATTTGAAGCAGATGGTAATCACTTTAGAATAAACGTCTCCGACTCACTTCGTCCAGAAGCAATTGAACTTGAGGGAAGAAGTAGAGGGTTGCAATGGTTTTTTAGTTTCTTTTTAGTATTTCTTGTTGAAACTAAAGAAGGGCATTCTAATTCTATTCTTCTGCTTGATGAGCCAGGTCTTTCATTACATCCAATTGCACAATACGATTTAGCCAAGTTCTTTAGAAAACTGTCCGAAGATAACCAGTTATTATATACTTCCCATTCACCTTTTTTAGTTGACATGGATAATCTTGCAAATGTGAAGGTTGTATATGTAGATGCCGAATCAGGAAGAACAAAAGTATCATCAGACTTAAGATACAATGGACAAGATACCCAGAAATCTATTTATCCAATTCATGCGGCATTGGGATTAACAGTCTCAGATACATTGCTACTTGGCTGTACACCAATTCTTGTGGAAGGAGTGAGTGACCAAATTTATTTGAATTTAGTTAAACGATATCTTATTAGCATAGGAAAACTAAAATATTCTAAAGAATTTGTTTTCATACCTACAGGAGGAGTAAAGGGAATGGGACCAGTTTCTAAGTTGGTTTCCTCTAGAGATGAAGAATTACCATTTGTACTTTTAGATTCTGACCAAGCTGGGAAAAATTTTCAAAAGAATTTAAAAAATGCTAGATATAAGGGACATGAAAATCGAATTCTAGAAATATCTGATTTCTTAGGTGAAGGTTCGTTTGAAATAGAAGATTTAATGCCTTCGCAAAGTATAATTTCTCTTATTGACAGATTGTATCGTTGTGACAATTATTTTGAGGATAATTATATTAAAGGGAGTCCTATTGTAAATCAGATAGAAGAATGGGCAACAAACAATTCTATTCAGCTAAAAAATGGATGGAAAGTGGATATTGCAAAAGCCATTCATAATAGATTTGAAAAAGTATTTGAAACAATTGAGGATTCATTAGCGGATAAATGGAATAATTTGTTTGTAAGATTAATTGACAACAAATAACTGGTGCTAACAAAATGTAAATGTAATGCGGGTGGGCTGCGTAATCCAGCCGTTTACACTTTGTTGCAACACCGCCAATTCGTCTTCGACAATTGACGGAAAATTTGAAATTATGAATAAACGAATTGGCTCCGTGCGAGCTTGAAAATTCAACACTTTCAATCCCGCACTCCACTTACAAAAACCGTTAGCGGCAATTTGAACTAAATAAGCATATATAGTTTATCCTAAGGACAGACTTATTACCAATTTTAAGCAGTTACAACCAATAGACTAAAATATAAATGACAGAAAAACAAGAGCAAAAAGGGAAAAATTGGGTAACAACAGACAGTCGATTTGTTGTTTTTCTTGACATAATGGGATTCAAAGATTTTGTTGCAAGAAATACTCATCAACATGTCTATGAGATGATGTCAAAATTATCAGATTCTAAAGAAATTGTAGATACGTTTCTGGACGATTACAATGATGATAAATATAAAAATAGAGGGCTTTATACAACTAGTTTTTCCGACTCTCTAATTTTATTTTCAAAAGACGACTCTCCTATTTCACTTGAAATATTAGAAGTTTCGACATCATTCTTATTAGCTGAGGCAATGATGAATTCGATTCCGATGAAAGGAGCAATAGCACATGGAGTAGTTAGTGTGAATAAGAAACAACAAATATACTTCGGTCAACCTATAATAGATGCTTACTTACTGCAAGAAGAAGTTAACTATTATGGAGTTGTTTTGCACAACTCTGTCGATAGTTATTTAAATAAAATATCCCGAGAAAAGGAAACAAATATTAAGCAAAAATTTATTGAGATTAAGACACCTCTAAAGACTGGCAGTATAATGCATAATAACATAAATTGGTTTAAGTCGCTAAAAGAATTAAAGGAGGAAGAATCAAAAATAAATGAGAAATTTGAAAACCTAATAACTAACTTAAAAACGATAACTTCTGGCTCTCCAAGAAAGTACATTGACAATACTATTGATGTCTTTAATGCAATAAATAAAACTGCCGCTAACAATGTGTAAATTTCAGAGCGGGGTTGGCGTGGTTCGAGCCGCGGATTCTCGCATGAACGTCACGTCCTACCGGACGCTGACGCTCACCGAAATCCGCTCCGCAACTTACACCAACCGTTGTGCGTCATGTTGAAAACAAAGAAATTACAGAAATTAAATAAACAAATGAAATAAATGGAAGAAGTTAGAAGAGAAGAAATGAAAGAAGTCTGGGATTCGACACGAAAAGCCATAGACCAGTTTAAAATTACTTTTGAAAAACCTTATAGATATTCACTTTGGATGACGAACGTCAATCTTGGATTATTAGGTTTTTATATTGCTTTTCTTTTACAAATAAAAGGGAATGACTCATTCCCAAGCAAATTCCACATTTTAATAATTCTATTTATTATCATAGTCCCGATTACTATCGGTGTGTTTTATAGATTCAAATATGAAGTCATCGAAATATATAATTCAACAAAGAACTTCTTTCATAAACTAAAAACATTTTTGGAAACTGCTGACAAAAAATTTATAGAAAAAAGAGGAGGAAAATCTATAGTCGAGGAAAGTGGCGGGATTGAAGAGTTCAATATTTCATGGGCATTTATTGAGAAATGGTCGAGAATGTAAATTAAACTCTGTCTATAAGTTTAAAACATTTAATATTGCAACTTATGACAGACAAGAAGAAAGAATCACCTGAATATATTGCGATGCGTGACTTAGCTTTAAGTCAATTACGCAGCGGAAAGTCATTAACAGGCGAAGGAGGTGTTTTTGCCCCCATTATCAAAGAGTTTTTAGAAAGTGCTTTATCGGCAGAGATGGAGAGTCATCTTGATGAAAAAGAACGAAGTACTGGCAACAAGCGCAATGGGAAAGGTTCCAAGACGTTAAAAACCTCTTCAGGGGAAATTAGCATTGAAACACCTCAGGACAGGCACAGCAATTTCGAACCTCAGATAGTTAAGAAGCGAGAAACCATATTAGCCGACAATATTGCCCCACAGATAATTGGGCTTTATGGAAGAGGTATGAGTTTACGAGATATCTCGGTTCATATTGAGGAAATATATGATGTAGAAGTATCGGCAGCCACTTTAAGTGAAATTACAGACAGGGTGATTCCACAGGTTAAGGAATGGCAAAACAGGCCCCTGGACGAAGTTTATCCGATTGTTTGGCTCGATGCAATGCATTACAAAGTAAGAGATGGGGGAAAAGTAGTTTCCCGTGCCGTTTATAATATTCTTGCCATTAACAAAGAAGGCCGCAAAGAGCTAATTGGCATGTACATCTCCGAAAGCGAAGGAGCCAACTTTTGGTTGTCGGTTTTAACCGATTTAAAGAACCGCGGGGTTAATGATGTCTTGATTGCCTGTACCGATAACCTGAAAGGGTTTTCAGAGGCTATTTTAAGTATCTTTCCTGAAACAGAGATTCAGAAATGTGTGATTCATCAAATCCGTAACTCATTGAAGTATGTGGCTTCAAAAGACCAGAAGCCGTTTATGAAAGATTTGAAAAAGGTTTATCAGTCACCAACCAAAAGCCAGGCCGAAACAGAACTGATAAATCTTGAGGAAATATGGGGCAAAAAATATCCAATAGTAATACGTTCGTGGAATGAAAACTGGGATGAACTGACTACTTACTTTGATTATGACACCCACATTAGAAAACTAATTTACACGACTAACGCCGTTGAAGGTTTTCACCGTCAGGTAAGAAAAGTAACCAAAACAAAGGGTGCTTTCCCAACTGATATGGCTTTATTGAAACTGATTTATCTGGCTACAGAAAATATCTCAAAAAAATGGACGCAACCGCTTCAGAATTGGGGGTTAACTATTCAACAGCTTTGTATAAAATTTGGAGACAGGATAAAACTTGAATTGTAATTATCCAACTCAATAAAAACAAAAAAAGGCAGATTGCAGAACCTGTCAAGGGTTTATAAACGGCTTCGTTCCTTGCCGCCCTTGACAGAACCTGAAATCTACCTCAAAAAGTTTTTACAAATTGGATGTGACTGAAAAAATAATTTAATTTGAAAAAGAGAAATCAATCAGACAGAGTTACATTTACATATCCAAATGGTCTAAAAAACCTATCATTTCAGGGATTTTTGTCCAATTCTTATTTTTTATAATTGGATTGGCTAACGTAATAATTGATTTGCTAAAATATATTTTCTCATAGTCAACAGATAAAAAATTGCATGAAATCTAAAATAAAATATTGGGAAGTCTTATGCGAGAAGCATATGCAAACTATTTATAAAACAAAAATAAATACTAAACATATTTCTGAGAAAAACTTAATTGAGTTTATTCGAACATTGATTTCAAAATATGCGCTAACAGATGAAGAAATTTTAGAGCAGTATTTCACCATTCCTTTTAAGAAAAAAAAGAATTATATAAATGTACTGAGAACACAAAGTGCTTTAAATGAACCTTTATCAATCAATTTCCTCGCACAAGTTGCTGATATCTCTGTGGCTGTACGGTTAATTGATTAAAATGTAAAATAGAAATACCAATAAAATGAATAATAAATAAAAACACGAACGCACAACACAGTACATATTGCAGGGCGGGGTTTGGTGGTGCGCCAACTACGGATTCTCGCATCGCAGTTCCGTGTCCTTCGGACAGGAACGCGCTCCGAAATCCGCCCCGACAACATGTACCAACCGTTATAGCCAATTTTGAAAGAAACCATAAGATGAAAGAACCGATAGAAGTTTTAGTATTAGAAAAACAAACTATCAAGTTTTACAACGAAACTGATTACAAGTTTGACTCTAACGACAATATTAAAACATACCGCAAGAAATTCATAAACGGAGACAAAACTAGTTTGACTTCCTTAATCGGAATTGAATTATTTGAAGACGATAAATTAAAATCAAGTTGCTTAATTGGTTCGGAGGGAGGTGGAACTGGAATAACAGGGAACTCAACATTAATAAGCTATGGTGGACTTGTTGTTTGTTGTTCCAACACCGTTTTTAAGTTGACGATTCCTGACCTAAATCTGGAGTGGAAAACAGTGGCTGATAGTGCAACTTGCTTTGGTATCCACTACCTTGACACGGACTACGTAGTTCATGGAGAACTGGAAATATCACGACTAGACAAAGACGGAAAAATAATTTGGCAAAAAGGAGGACTAGATATTTGGACAACAGCAGAAGCATTTGATGATTTTGCTGTCTATGACAATTATATTTTAGCGACTGACTGGGATTATAACAGATATAAGTTTGACTTTGACGGAAATTTATTGGAAGAATATAAAGTTAAACCGCACAAAGAAAAACATATAAATGACAAAAATGAATTAAAAAAATGGTGGAAATTTTGGTAAAAAAAAACTGGCTATAACACGGTACATATTGCAGGGCGGGGTTTGGTGGTACGCCAACTGCGGATTCTCGTTTCGCAGTTCCATGTCCTATCGGACAGGAACGCTCTCCGAAATCCGCCCGAACAACATGTACCAACCGTTAACGGCAAGTTCAAGAAAAATAAATTGGTGGTTATCTAAACCGTTTGTTCTTTGGTTTTTTGCTCGCTTGTAAAGTTGCTGTCATAAAACTTGCAAAAGATTCTTTGGTGCAAGTTGCCAATTTTTGCAGTTTGACAATTACTCAAATCTATTCCGCAACTTGACTGTACAGCTCATTTTAGGAACAGCCGGAATCTCTAGCCAAGTTCACTTCTTACATAAAGTGCTTTTCTGTAACGAAAAAAATTGGCAGGAATAGTTGGCGAAAGCAAGTTTTCCGCCAGCGGTGAAAATCAGGAATAATCTGTTCACGTTTCAACAGCGCAAATCCACAGCGGTTACTTGCACTCCACAAGCAAATCTGATTTCGAAGAAAAAAAAATAAAAAAAACGATGCGGTTATTTAAAACTTTCGTTCGGAAAATGATATTTTTATACTGTTAACAACTTGAACATGAACTTTAAAAACCAGCCGTTAACAAAATACATATTTCAGCCGGGGGCGGTGGTTCGCCAACTGCGGATTCTCGTTTCGCAGTTCCTTGTCCTACCGGACAGGAACGCGCTCCGAAATCCGTCCGACAACATGTATTGGCCGTTAGGTGCAATTTTAAATAGTGCAGATTTTGTATTGAAATATGAATGACAACCTCAAAATATCGAAAAGTAGTTTTTACCCGTTGTCTGAATTGAGTAATAAACAAAACTATAAAAGGTATTATATAATCAATCGTGATGGTACAATCTTCGAAAAGGTATTTCTTGACATACCAATTCCTTCATTGAGAGAAAAAATAATATGTTATCATTATTTAAGTAGGCGTGTTAAGTTTTTCGAAACAAACGCAGTAGGAATGAATATTATATCAAGAGATAATCCTTGGGATTTTGAGATTGAATTAAGTACGGGAGAAAATTTTAATGTCGAGATAACTTCAATTGCAGAAGACAGTAAGACATTTGAAATGTTGAAACGAGAAGAAAGGCTTAAATTGAATAGAAACAAACCCCAAATACAAATACATGAATTAGAAAAACTCAATTATTTTTTTCCCGATAACAGTATTTCAAAATTGATTGATTCCTACAAAAAAGAAAATATCTCGAAACAAACGTTTGTAGAGAACAGTTTTGCTAAAGATATAGCTACTATTGGCTCAATTAATGAGTTTTATCCAAGTTTGGACGAATTAATTGAACGAATAATAGACAAAAAAGAAAATAAAAAACATAAAAATAAAGATAGAACTGTACTACTAATAGACAATAGAACTTTTAGATTTGAAATCTCACATCTCCGAAAAGTAATGGATAAATTGGAAAAGTATTTTGAGGACACATCTTTTATGGAGATTTGGTTTTATACAGGTTACTACTCATCGTTAGATGGTAATGATGCAGAATATAATCTTGCTCCCTTAAAAATTACTAAGGAACAAGAAATAAAATTGGAAAAATTCGCCATTGACAATCCTGCAAATGACTTAGGAATAATTTATGATTAAAAAAACAGCACCTAACACAGTACATATTGCAGGGCGGGGTTTGGTGGTACGCCAGCTGCGGATTCTCGTTTCGCAGTTCCGTGTCCTTCGGACAGGAACGCTCTTCGAAATCCGCCCCGACAACATGTACCAACCGTTATAGGCAATTTTAAAATCAGCCCAGTGAAAGTTAAGATTGAAAAAAAAATAATTGACTTCTTTAATGAATCTAGTGATTATAATGGAATGCCGTTACGGGATATTTCCAGAGAATTTGACATTGACTATAAAATATCAATAGACATTGTTAAAGAACTAGTGGTAGAAGACGAAGTTTCAATTCAGTCAAGTACTAATCCACATATAATTGGGTTTAAGCACTATCCGAAAGAAAGTCAAGTTCAGATTCTTGAATCTGCTAAAAAGACAACCGTTAAATATCAAAAGTTTGGGGATATAGAAATTGCAATTGAGAATACCGAATATCCAATTTGCGTATATCCTTCTCCCAAAAATTTGAAGAAAAATAGAAACTTAGAAAAGTTTGGATATGCACATTATTCAAAATTATTAGCTCTTGGTACTCCACAGTTAAAACCAATGTTTTTTGACATTGAAGTTTTAGAAAGGTATTATTCAGACCCAAGATTTGACTTTGATTTCAAAGATTATTCTGGTAGAATCTCCTGCAAATACGATGAACTATATAATCCACTCACAAGAAATGAAGACGATATTTATATTAAATCCTTTGGGATAGGATTTGATAAGCAAAATAACCGAGTAGCAGTTGTTCTTTTAAGGTATTTACATAATCTGACTGCTGAACATCAAATTTATTGGAAAAACAAGGAAAGGACAGACGAATGTAAAATATTGGAAGAATATTATCAAAATATTGTATTAGGACAATGGACTTTTTCACATTCAATTTTCTCTGCTTTTCTTGGAGAACTCAAATGTTTAAACGAGTTATCAGAACATATATTTAAAATTAACCTATTTAAAGAATCCTTCGAGAACGAGAAACGACCAAGAGAGTTTTCATTCTTTTTTACTCCAACAATAAAAAACTATCACGATTTTATTCATTTACTAGACAAAATGATTTCTGATAATCTTAACCGAAAATTTTTCAAGGGGAAAATCCAATTGCATGAATTAAAAGAAGAAGATGGAATTTACATAAAAGTGCAAAAAGGAACTCTTAGATTACTTGAAGAATGGTTAACCGAAATTTTCAATATTCAAGGAGATGGTTCAATTTCTGAAGTGATTAAACCATTCAAACAAATTAGGTCGGAGAGACAATCACCTGCTCATAAAGTAAACGAAAACAAATACGACATATCTTTAATAGAAAAACAAAGAAAAACGATGACTGATGTTTATAATTCAATGAGACAATTACGTCATATTTTTTCGTTACACCCTAAAGCTAAAGATTATGAAATACCAGACTGGTTGGAAAATGGGAAAATACTTAATTTATAAAAAAACTGCCTATAACAAATTGCAAATTGCATTGCGGGTGCAGTGGTGTGCGTTGTCTCTGCTCCTTTCTTGACCGTCATGTCCTACCGGACACTGACGCTCTTCGAAATCCGCAACGACAACTTGCAAGTGACCGTTACCAGTAATATTAAAAGAAGATACAACACAACTAATCCAATAGAAAGTTTAACTATAAAAACTAAAAAAATGAAAAAACAAGCTAATCAAAAAATGAATAAAACCCGTACTGGAAATTTATTGTCAGAGGATATCTGTTATTCCCCCGAAGACATTGTTGGAGAATTAAAACACTTTGATGAGAAAGTTGGATTCTCTAAAGAAGTACCATTTCATCAATCACCACCATACGTTCACTTTCCATGGCGCGATTTTTTGCAACATTCAAATAGCCCAAAACCATATTAAATAGATTCTGATTTCATTAAGTTATAGTAATGGACTTAACAATACTACCAACACAAAAAGATGAACTTAAATTTGTGCTAAATCCTTCTAATGGAAAATGGATTTATACAAACAACTTGAAAAAGTTCCAAGATAAACTATTGGGCAATATAAATTTACGTCCTTTAACTGGAACTCAAATGGTCTTACTAAATGTTGGCAGAAACTGTAATTTAAGTTGTAAATATTGTTTTCTAGGAAGTAAAAAAGACGACAAAAGAGAAATGCCTCTTGACATTGCTTTTAAATCGCTTCAAAGAGTCTCTGAAATGAGAGAAAGCCCCAAAAATGTCGTTTTTCATGGAAGTGAGCCATTAATGAATTTTAAACTAATAAAAGCAATTGTTAAATATGGGAAAGAAATCGATAAGGACATTTGCTACTCAATGCAAACTAATGGGACATTATTAAATTCGGAGACAATCAGCTTTATAAAAGACAATAATATTTATACAGGAATAAGCCTTGATGGAACAAAAGAGAGTCACAATTACACACGCCCTTTTAAAAATGGTTCCGGTTCATTTGATATTATAGTCAACAACCTTCATCAATTAAAAAAGTATCAGGGTAAAGTTTCTTTTATAACAGTTATTACAAAGCATAATGTCAATTCATTAGATAAGATTGTTGATTTCGGTAAAAAAGTTGGTGCTGATGATATCTCATTAAATCCTGTTTATTCAATTGACCCAGATTTAATCCCTGATGAACAAGAACTCTCTGATAATCTGATTCAAATAACAGAGACCTATTTTTCTGACTTATTAAACGGAATTAATACTCCTAAATTAGACCACCCCAAAAGATATCTCTCGATGTTGTTGCATTCCGACAAATATACTAACAGTTGTGTTCAGTGTTCTGCCGGACCTTTAAATCCTTTGATTGGTATTGACATTGATGGTATGATATATCCCTGCGACCATTTTTGGGAAGAAAAAGAATTTGCTATTGGACACATTGATGATATATCATTTGACGAAGCAAGCAAATCAACTTTAAATTTTAGGAATAACATAAACTTCAATGTCGTTGAAGAATGTATAAATTGTGACTGGAGACATATCTGTTCTGGAGGTTGCCCAGGTGGAAGAATAATAAACAAGAAAGGACAATATTGCAATGCCACACGAACATTGTTTACATATTTTGCAGGAAGAATTCCAGTATTAAAAGAAAATGGATTATTAAAAATCATATTTGACAAATCAAGATAGAAAATTTAAAATACTACTGGTAACATTTTGTAAATTGCATTGCGGTGTCGGTGCAGGTTGTCGCCTCGGATTCCCGCCTGATTGTCTATCGTCCTGCGGACGGACAATCACACGCAATCCGCAACGACAACTTACAATTTTCCGTTACCAACAAGGCTAAAAAACGCAACCTTAATTAACAAATATTCTAAAATAAATAGTCATGGAACCAACAAACTTTGAAGAATTAATAAAAACGGCAGGCGAAGCATATGCTGTGTTGAAACAAAGTGGACTAACCAAACCATTGAAGGAAGGTGCCTTAAAATTTACAAATTGGTTTGGTAGTTTATTTACACGTAAATTACACAAAGAAAAAATTATTTTGATGGAACAACTTAAGGCAGATAAAGAAACATTAAAAATGCTACAATTAGAAGTTGAAGCACAAGCTGAAGAGAATGAAATTTTAAAACAAGAAATAAGTCAAAATCAAAATGAATTTAATAAACTCAGGAAAAATCCTGAATTTGCACCAATATTTAATATTGCAAATAGTAAACTTAAAAATGTTGTAAATGCTCCTATCTCAAATGTGACTGGGAATATCAATATTGGAGATACTTATAACAAATAAATTAAACCATTGTATCACGAGAAAAACATAGCAAAAGCATCGCTTCATGCAGGTGGGAATATTAATATTGGAGATGTAATAAATTATTACATAAATATTGATATCACTCAGCCCAATGGTGTGAATCCAATATCAAATTATCTTTTCGCAGGAGATAAAGCAACTAAATACAAACAATATCTTTCAGGAAATATTCTAGATTATGTTTCACGAGATGATTTTAAAAGAAAAAATAAATTGCAAAATTTTCTAACTGAATCGGAAATAATTGAAAATTTCTTAATGAAAGATGATATGGAAGGATGTATCATCTCTGGAGAAGGAGGCGTTGGTAAAACACGACTTTTAATTCAAATTGGACTCTATGCTTTTTCTCAACAGTGGAATGTGTTTTTTTTAACACCACGTTTTAGCGATTTAAGATCATTAGCTGACTTTTTAGAATATACAAATAAAATTGAGGGAAAACATATTGGAAACCACCTTTTAATTATTGATTATACGGAAGAATGCAATTGGTATACTCCAGATTTTATCGAGGAGCTTCTCACCTATAATTCAACCCTTAAAGTTAAGGTAATTGCAAATTGTCGTAATTCTTTTGTTAGTAGTTCAAATTACCCTCATTCATATTATCAGGCTAAACTAATTGAAAACGAAAATGAAAGAGAATATCAAAAGCATGTAATTAACAGCATTTTATCTCCTATTAAAATCAATATTACTAATATTGATCGATTTGACTTTCATTCATTGAAGCCATCATATGCTGTATTTCTAAGATATTTATATGAATCAGGCAAACAACTTGATATTCTGAAATCCGGAGATTTTAAAGAATGGCTAAAAAAACGGTTTATTGCAACTATAAATGTTGAAAATGATTTTTCGGGAGCAGAAAGGGCTGTTATTTATCTGATGTCATTACCTGCCAATAATAATGAATCCTTATTCAATTACCATGAAAATGATGTTTTAAGCAATCAAATTGATAGATTAGTAAATGATGGATGGATTGATGAAATTGAACTTGAAACAGGAGAAGTTGCTTATCAAACTATACACGACACAATTACAGATGAACTTCTAATTTTATTGCTTGAGACAAAGAACAGAAGACAAAATATATTTTTTAAAGACTCTATTGAGTTTGCATACATTTACCAAAAAACTACTAATTGGATAAGATCCTTTGAGCGTATAAATGGGGCAAGCTCATTTGATATTCATTCGTTTGTTAGGTTCATTGAAAATTGTATTGATAAATGCGAATATTTAGAAGATAATAAATTTGAACTTGCCACGACGTCACTATTGAAAGAAGACGAGAGAATTAATCTAATTATTAACTATCCAACTTTTTTTAATGAATTTACCAAAGACATATTATTTGGACTTCCTCTTAGTTTCGCAATGAATATTTTTAGTAAAAGTAAATTAAAACCTGAAGGATTAAAGCTATTAGCAGATAAATGGCTATTGGAGAATATTGATCTAAGTTCCAATAGGAATATTGCTCATAGAATAATTTCCACATACATTAAATTATTTGGATATTCGTCTGAAATATTTGGACATTTTCAACACTATCTTACCTTTCCACAAAGTCCTTGGTCTTCATATGTAATAACTGCATTCATTAATAAGACCATAGATATTGGTTTAATTGAAAATTATACAATTCAGTATTTTAAAAATTTTGCATTTACAAAAGAAGCTCGGTTTGTTTTTAAATCATGGCTAGATAAAGACGGGGACAAAGAAACAATTCAAGACTTTTTGATTCAATATCTTTCGCAAAATGCCAAAGAAAAAGAAACTTCATTTGTTCTTGGTGCATGGTTAGATAAAGACGGGGACAAAGAAACAATTCAAGACTTTTTGATTCAATATCTTTCGCAAAATGCCAAAGAAAAAGAAACTTCATTTGTTCTTGGTGCATGGTTAGATAAAGACGGGGACAAAGAAACAATTCAAGACTTTTTGATTCAATATCTTTCGCAAAATGCCAAAGAGAAAGAAGCTCAGTTTGTTTTTAAATCATGGTTAGATAAAGACGGGGACAAAGAAACAATTCAAGACTTTTTGATTCAATATCTTTCGCAAAATGCCAAAGAAAAAGAAACTTCATTTGTTCTTGGTGCATGGTTAGATAAAGACGGGGACAAAGAAACAATTCAAGACTTTTTGATTCAATATCTTTCGCAAAATGCCAAAGAAAAAGAAACTTCATTTGTTCTTGGTGCATGGTTAGATAAAGACGGGGACAAAGAAACAATTCAAGACTTTTTGATTCAATATCTTTCGCAAAATGCCAAAGAGAAAGAAGCTCAGTTTGTTTTTAAATCATGGTTAGATAAAGACGGGGACAAAGAAACAATTCAAGACTTTTTGATTCAATATCTTTCGCAAAATGCCAAAGAGAAAGAAGCTCAGTTTGTTTTTAAATCATGGTTAGATAAAGACGGGGACAAAGAAACAATTCAAGACTTTTTGATTCAATATCTTTCGCAAAATGCCAAAGAAAAAGAAACTTCATTTGTTCTTGGTGCATGGTTAGATAAAGACGGGGACAAAGAAACAATTCAAGACTTTTTGATTCAATATCTTTCGCAAAATGCCAAAGAAAAAGAAACTTCATTTGTTCTTGGTGCATGGTTAGATAAAGACGGGGACAAAGAAACAATTCAAGACTTTTTGATTCAATATCTTTCGCAAAATGCCAAAGAAAAAGAAACTTCATTTGTTCTTGGTGCATGGTTAGATAAAGACGGGGACAAAGAAACAATTCAAGACTTTTTGATTCAATATCTTTCGCAAAATGCCAAAGAGAAAGAAGCTCGGTTTGTTTTTAAATCATGGTTAGATAAAGACGGGGACAAAGAAACAATTCAAGACTTTTTGATTCAATATCTTTCGCAAAATGCCAAAGAAAAAGAAACTTCATTTGTTCTTGGTGCATGGTTAGATAAAGACGGGGACAAAGAAACAATTCAAGACTTTTTGATTCAATATCTTTCGCAAAATGCCAAAGAGAAAGAAGCTCAGTTTGTTTTTAAATCATGGTTAGATAAAGACGGGGACAAAGAAACAATTCAAGACTTTTTGATTCAATATCTTTCGCAAAATGCCAAAGAGAAAGAAGCTCAGTTTGTTTTTAAATCATGGTTAGATAAAGACGGGGACAAAGAAACAATTCAAGACTTTTTGATTCAATATCTTTCGCAAAATGCCAAAGAGAAAGAAGCTCAGTTTGTTTTTAAATCATGGTTAGATAAAGACGGGGACAAAGAAACAATTCAAGACTTTTTGATTCAATATCTTTCGCAAAATGCCAAAGAAAAAGAAACTTCATTTGTTCTTGGTGCATGGTTAGATAAAGACGGGGACAAAGAAACAATTCAAGACTTTTTGATTCAATATCTTTCGCAAAATGCCAAAGAGAAAGAAGCTCGGTTTGTTCTAGATGCTTGCTTAAAAAGACAAATTGAGATAAAAAAAATAGAATTCTTTTTAAAAGAATTTCTTGACGAATATTGTGATAAAGACTTTGCATCTTATATAATTCATCCTTATTTAAAAAACTACACAAATTTAGATTTTATAAAGCCCTATTTTGGAAAATGGTTAGACTGTTATATTTTAGATAAAAACACACGTTTTAATTTGCAATTATGGTTACAAAAAAGCAGTGATTATGATTTTATAAAACCTTATATTAAAAAATGGCTTAATCTATATTCCAAAAATTATTTTGCTTCCTTTATTTTACAAACTTATTTAACAAAAACTGCTGATTTTATTACTATCAAAGATTTTAGTTACGAATGGCTTTCATTGCATGGTGAAAATAAAGCTGCAAATTATATTCTTCAAAGTGTAATCGTTTATGAACAACGAAGTGATGTTATTTTACCATACTGTCGTAAATGGCTTTCAAAATTTGATTCCGATTATAGTGCTCATTATGTTATTTGTAAATGGCTATTGTACCATGATTATAAATCTATTAAGTTAGAAGTTGAAAATTGGCTTTCACATTTTAAAAGTAGTTCTATGGGAATAAAAATAGAACAAATGATAATTATATAATAAAGCCCAGTTGGTAACAAAGTATAAAAATAATAGCCGAGATAGTAGTAAATTCAAGGATTGTAGCCCGCTTTAACTTTCTTGTAAATTGACAGGAAAGTGCCACGCAGTCGGCTACTATTCTTATACTCACCGTTAGGTACAATTTTAAAAAGCAACCATTTTCAATAAAAAACCATCTTAGAAAGAAAAACTAAAATGAAAAAGCTAATTACCCTTTGCCTTATTTTACTCGTTTTAAGTTGTAAAAAAGATGATAGTTTAATCGATGATGGCACTGTAATTTGGCTACCATGCCCAGTTGCTACAATTGATAATAGCCAAGTTCAATTGAAATGGTTAAATAATTCAATCTATGAATTTGTGCTCCGCCCATATACCTTTGTCGAGCCAGACAATTTTGAAATATACATGTCAAAAGGAACGGCTGACAACTTTTCACTACTGGAGCAAATCAAAAACGATGGTAGCTATGAGTATCAAATTGAAAATTTAGAAAATGGTCAACCTTATTATTTCTATGTAATTTCAAAAAAGAAAAGATACACATCATTAGCTTCTGACACAATCATGGCAATTCCTAACTCCATGACCGAATCAGAAACGATTATAACTGTTGATGACTCGCATACTATATCAAGTGTTTCACTAGCTCCAACTAAAGACAAAATAGCATTTGTTGACAAAAACTATGCTTGGAATGGAGGAGCAAACTGTTGCATAGCTGTGGCAATTTTCACTTCTAATCTGGATGGTTCAGATACGGAACTAATTGAAATAAACGCACATGGACCTTATTGGTCACCACAAAATGATAAAATTGCTTTTCGATTAGAATCAAATGATATGCAAATTGCTACATACGATTTTGAATCAAAAAACATTGTTGAGTTGACAACTGGTAATGATGTGAAATATGCTCCAACAATTTCAGAAAATGGAAATTTAATTCTTTTTGAATCACCTAAAAACAGTAATGCGAATAATCCTGGAGATGCTCCGTCTAACATCTGGTTATTAGATGCCAGCACTTCTGAAACAACTCAAATCACCAATATTGAAAGCATTAACCTTAGGCAAGCTGCAAGACCAAATTGGATTGATAATGAATCTTTCTTATTTCAGGGGAAAGGTCAGGATTATAAATACCAAATTTATGAATCATCAATAATTACAAATGAAATAACACAAAAAATTTCATCATACTGGAATGACTATTGCCCTTCAATTTCACCAGACAAAAAGAATATTGCATTCATATCTGACCGTGCAGGAAATAATCATATTTGGATTTATTCACTTGAAGACAATTCCCTACGACAATTAACTGGGTTTCCTACTTTAGGAGGCGTGGATAGATATTGGAATAGAATAGATTGGTTAGATAATTCAAATATTACATTCACATACAACGAGAATAAATTAATAAAACTGAAAATTGAATAAAAAAACGGTACCTAACACAGTACATATTGCAGGGCGAGGTTCAGTGGTACGCCAACTGCGGATTCTCGTTTCTCAGTTCCGTGTCCTTCGGACAGGAACGCTCTCCGAAATCCGCCCCGACAACATGTACCAACCGTTAGGCGTAATTATAAAATGACAGACATAGAATTTTCATATTGCAAAGTTTGTAAGAATCGGGGTATAAAATATCCTCTTGGAATTATATGTAAAATCTCACAGGATAAACCACAATTCAAACAAGACTGTATGCACTATGATTTTGACAATGAAGAGTACCAAACTCTAAAAAATAATTGTACAAAATATTACAGTAGTTTAAATGAGAAAGGAAATAGTTTGGGGAGAAGAGTTAATATAAACACCATAACCTACGAGCAAACTCATATTTCAGACAAAAGCCAATCTAAACTCGGTTCAAGACTTCCACTAACAATGGAATTTAAAAGGTCAGCTACTCATTATTTATTTTCCCATATCATTCCAAGTTTGTTTTTTATAATTGGAATTCCTTACTATTTCAAGAATAAAATGAATGATGATATCATAAAAATTTTAGTTATCGTCTCTGTTACCTTTTTTATTGGAATAATGATTTGGGCCGCTAAACAAGTCATATTCAATAAACCTAAGATAATTCTAGACAATAAAGGAATTAGGATAGATGGAAAAGATTTGATTATTTGGAGAGATGTGCTTATGACCCAAATTAAAACGAAGCATGAACAATTTACTCACGAGTATTTATGTATTTCCCAAATAAGCATGACCCAAAATATAGAAGTGAATATTCAAAACTTAAATGTCATGGGTTGGCAGTTAGGGCATTATATTGAAACATATAAAATGAAGTATCAAAAATTATAAATAACTACGCCTAACAAATTGCAAATTGCATTGCGGGTGCAGTGGTGTGCGTTGTCTCTGCTCCTTTCTTGACCGTCATGTCCTACCGGACGCTGACGCTCTTCGAAATCCGCAACGACAACTTGCAAGTGACCGTTAGCAACAAGTTTAAAGACAAATCGAGCAGAAATATAAAGACATGAATATTCTCTTTTTAATAGGAAATGGATTTGATTTGAACCTTGGGATGAAAACAAGGTACAGTGACTTCTATAAATATTATGAATCTATAAAATCAGAAAGTTCTGTCATAAATAAGCTAAAAGATGCAATTGCTAAAAACATTAAAAATTGGTCTGACTTAGAATTAGCACTTGGTGAGTATACAAAATATTTAAAGACAGAAAAAGAATTTGTCGAAGCATTTGAAGACCTCGGGGATAGACTTGCGGAATACTTAGAGTAAGAAGAAAATAACTTTGATTTCGAAAAAATTGACGGAAAAAAACTAAATGATTTTTTATCATTTCCAGATAATTCCCTATTGGCAGCGGATAGAGTTACATTAAATACTTTTAGAAGTAAATTTGTTAATGCTCAGCTCAATATCAATGTAATCACATTTAACTACACTGAATCATTTGAAAAGCTTCTAAAATATGACGGGAAACACGTTAATCTGGGAAGTTATAATAATCATCCAATTCTATTACGAAGGATTGAGCATATTCACGGATACATCAATGACAGAATGGTAATGGGGGTAAACGATATATCCCAAATTTTGAATAAAGAATTCCATGAGAATCAAAATATTCTTGAAGCATTTGTAAAAAGTAAATGCAATAAAGTTCAAAAACATACGATTGATGATTGGTCTAAAAATGCCATAGTAAACTCACATGTACTTTGCATATTCGGTTCGTCAATTGGCGATACTGACAATACGTGGTGGGAGTTAATTGGAGAATGGCTAAAGCAAAATGTTCGATTAATTATTTTTGAGATAGGAGAAAAATTTCCACCACGAAGAGCATATAAAAATGTGGTCTTGGAAAGGAAAAAGAAAGACTATTTTTTAAATAAGACCAAACTCAATGACAGCGAAAAAATGGAAGTAAACGATAAAATAATAATAGGTATTAATACCGATATGTTCAACTTCAAATAAAATATAAAAACCTGTTGCTAACACAGTACATATTGCAGGGCGGGGTTCGGTGGTACGCCAACTGCGGATTCTCGCATCGCAGTTCCGTGTCCTTCGGACAGGAACGCTCTTCGAAATCCGCCTCGACAACATGTACTAACCGTTAGCGGTTATTTTAAAAATAAGATTGTTTGATATTCTAAGATTATTTAAACTTATAGTTAAAAGACTTTTAACCATTGACAGTAAATATAACAGAATGAAATATGAACCTTAGAAAAACTATTGAGAAACAAAAAAAGACAAGCATAAAAGAAAGTTTTTGGATTTGCCTGATTTTTGGTTTTATACTGTTAATTGGAGGAATAATTCTTCAAATTAATGATTCAATTTATATTGGTATCAATCTAAAGTATCAGCAACCGACAATTTTAAACTCAGCATTATTTTTTATAGGAAGTACCGTCTTTTTTATAATGGCATATTTCTTAAGAAAGAAAATGAGAAACACTGAACATATGTAATAAAATAATGAATAGCAAAGAGTTACTAACCTTATTATTAATTAGACTTTGGAACTTGTAATTATTGATTAAGGCATTTATTATGAAAAGAATATTAGCAAAATTGATTCGAACATATTTTCTAGTTCCCGCTATTCTATTCATTATACTTTCTGTTATAATATTTATACAGTACTTTTTTGACAACAGAGAGCTATCAGCAATTGGAATAAATGGTCTACTAATTTTTAGTCTTTTAAGCGTTATAGTAATTGTGACTTATTTATTGCTTAATAAAAATAGTAGATAGGGAATAAATACTTAAACACTTAGAGATTTAAAGGGACTTTAGACATGAATAGTAAAGAGTTATTAACCATATCAATAATTGTTTTCTATGTATTTGTATCATGTTACTTTACAATAATTGTTATAAAATCACCTTTAGCCTCAAAGAAAAAAAGATTAAATATTTTCCTTGTCTGGCTAGTTCCTGTTCTGTGGGGATTGTTAGTTAAGTCAATGTTTAAACCGCTGACTAAAAAAGATAAAAATCACGATAAGTCAAGCTTCTATGAAAGTGGCATCGGAGAAAATATATGACCAAATAGAAAGAGAATTAATAAAATAAGATGAAAAAACAACCGCTAACAAATTGTAAATTGCATTGCGGGGTTCGTGCGGTGTCGTTCGCTGGATTCTCGCAACATCGTTCCGTCCTACCGGACAGGAACGATGTTGCGAAATCCGCAACGACAACTTACAAGTGACCGTTATGGTGCAGCGTTTGGGGGTTATGGGTTAGTATGCGAACTTGTTCTTTAAAATATTGGTTATGGTGGGTTTTCACGCCCCACACTTTTTAAGCGAGCCAATTCTGCTTTGTTGGATTGTGGGGCTGCGTTAAGCTCATGAGAGCCCGTACAAAAGCCTGTTCGGGCGGTCACAATGTTTGCGGTTTGTCAACTCCTGCGCCAATTTTAACCATCGAGTAACGGCAGTTAACGTCAGAGAGTTTTACAAAACCAGTGAAAATTATGGCTGGAAAGAAGTTGTTTACTGCTGAAGTTTTAGTCCGTGGTTACCTGGGCTGGATGTCAAAATTGGCACATCACTTGGGAGGGGCAAACATTCCGCCAGCCCTCCTTCGGTTCAGGAAAACCCAGGTAAGTTCCGGGCTGCCACGCAGGGGCTTTTGCCGACACCATAACAACGTGCATATGTAATGCTGGCAGGCTACGTATGCGAACAGAAAAGCTTTGTTTAACAACGCCAATTCGTCATTGACGAATCGGCTGAAAAATATAAACACGAATAAACGAATTGGCTCGGTGGCTAAAATGGCAGTGTAGTTTTTCAAACGCCGCACTCCACATGCACGCGGCCGTTACCACACATACTAAAAAGACAGTGCAGACAAACAAGAACATACCATATTATTTGACAGCAGTAGGACTTTTCATCTTACTGAAATTCGGTTTTACACTTGCTGACAATAACGATTTGACTTTTCTTATCAAACCGACCGACAAACTTGTTGGACTTTTGACAGGTTCGCATTCTGTTTATCTTTCAGAAAGCGGATATTTCCACGAACACCTAAATATAATTATTGACAAATCTTGTTCTGGCTTCAATTTTTGGATTTTGTGTTTCTTGCTCTTTACTTATTTGACATTAAACCATTTTGACAAGACTTTAAGCAAAATTCTGACTATTCCAGCAGCTTTAATCGGAGCTTATTTGCTGACTATATTTGTAAATACATCGCGAATTTTTGCTTCAATCGTTGTGGAAACCCAAACAAAGGACATTTTTCTGAACCAGCAACATATTATACACGAAGCTATTGGAATAATCACAAACTTGTCATTCCTGATTTTGGCATACATACTAATTGAAAAAATTTTAATAAATAGAAGACATAATGCGAAATTTGCTTAACCCGAAATGGCTTTTTATTATAAACACGCTACCATTAGTGGTGCTGTTTTTCCTTTTCTTTGGACAGTTCAATATTATTAAAACCTTATTGGAGGAGAATAGTATCCAGCTTTGGAAATCTTTTGGTTTTTCGTTAGGAGTACTTGGAATACTGAATTTTGCCTTTGCGGTTTATTTGACTCTTAAAAAGAAGAATGTACCTGTTTGGTATGGTTTACTCGCTCTGCTTTGCTACATTCCTTTTATTTACCTCTACGGTTATAATTTAGATAAAATCATTCCTTTTTCTGTTCCACAATGGATGGTTTCGGGAAACATCTTTTTATATGTTGGAACATTTCTAATGCCAACACTTGCCTATTCATTGTTTGTTCTTGTTTCTCACTATACTTCTGAAAACAAAGAATACAAAGCTTGGGTGAATTTTCTTATTGCAATTGGAATTCCAATAGCAGGCTACTTATTTTTACAAATAATTCTTCCATTATGGCAACGAGTTGAAAGTGAATTTTCCAGTCACATTTTAGTCGTGAGTATTATTGCTGCTACCTTAGTTTTTCTCTTTTTCTTAATCAGGGGCGTTTATATCCTTGCAACTAAAAAAGCTGATGTTTGGCTGAAGTATCAATTAGCTTGGAAAATCCCTATTGCTATTGTTCTGCCATTAGTGGGTTTATTAGTAAACAACGGACATTTATTTAATGATTTTGGAACGAGTAATTCGGGAATTTTCGGCGATTTTAATAATACTTGGTTTTACATACTTGCTGTTACTAATGGAATCTTGATTTGTTTGCCTAATCTTGAAAATAAAGTATACCGCTTACTTTTATTTATCGGAAGAAATATAACATTCGCATACACATTCTATTTCTTTTTAGTGTTCTTGCCATTTTTGCCTTTATCAGTCATAGCTATTATTGCAATCGGCACAGGCTTTTTAATGCTAACACCTTTACTACTTTTCGTTATTCATATCAATGAGCTTTCAAAAGGTTTTACCTACTTGAAAACACATTTCTCAAAAAAGCTTATTATCGGAATTTCAGTATTGGCTTTTTTCACTATTCCAGCTTTTATAACAACAACTTATTTAAAAGACAAAAGCGTTTTAGATGAAACTCTTTCCTATTTATACAGCCCTGATTACTCAAAGCAATATGACATTGATAAAAGTTCGCTTCAAAAAACGCTTAATGTCATTAAAAGTCATAAAGACCACAGAGGTAGCGGAGGTGGGATTTTTGGTAATGGAATTCCCTATTTGTCATCTTATTTCAATTGGTTAGTAATGGACAACCTTACTTTGTCTGATACAAAAATAAACACCATTGAAAAAATATTTTTCGGCAATACTTCTTTTGAGTTACGACCTGAAAATATTCAAAACGACAATGTACAAATAAGTAATATTTCAACTCACAGCACTTACGACAAATCTCAAAATGCTTGGAAAAGTTGGGTGAATTTAGAAATAACCAATAAAAGCGGAAATACGTGGTTCTCTGAATATGCCACAACAATTGATTTACCCGAAGGCTGTTGGATTAGCGATTATTATTTATATGTTGGTGATAAAAAAGAATATGGAATTTTAGCAGAGAAGAAATCGGCAATGTGGATATTTTCACAAATCCGAAATACAAACCGAGACCCAGGTATTCTATATTATTTGTCAGGGAATAAAGTTGCTTTCAGAGTGTTTCCTTTCGCAAAAGATGAAGTAAGAAAAACAGGAATTGAAATCTTACATAGAGAGCCGATAAGACTAAACATTGACAATAATCTAGTTGAGTTAGGAAACCATGAAGAAACTGTTTATGAAAACATTGAAACTGAAAACATCGTTTACGTTTCAGCCGAACAAAAACAAAAGTTGAAATCTACTAAACGTAAACCTTATTTTCATTTTTTGGTTGATATATCCAAGAACAAAAGCAGTAATTCAACCGATTTCATCAAAAGAATAGAACAGGTTTTAGAAACCAACAAACCGCTTTCAGAAAATGCAAAAATTAGCTTTGTAAACTGTTATATAAATTCCACTACAATAGATAATGATTGGAAAGGACAATATGAAAACCAAACCTTTGAAGGTGGTTTCTATTTGGATAGAGCAATAAGAACGACCCTATTTAATGCCTACCAAGACAAATCAAAAACATACCCAGTAATTGTGGTAGTAACTGACAGTATTCAAAATGCAGTTTTAGACAAAGATTTTGCAGACTTCAAATTTGCATTTCCTGAAAGTAACTTATTTTTCAATCTTGACAAGAATGGAATTTTGCAAGAACATTCTTTAACTGAAAAACCAATAAAAAAACTTCCGGAAATACATAGAGAATGTATGTTTTGTGAAACTGTTTTGGAATATAAGCTGTCGGATAATTCAATTGCATATTTACCCAATAATAATGAACCAAGCATCATTCTAAAAAAGGATATTTTTGATGTCACTGAAAAAGATATTAAAGAAAAGAATTGGCAATCTGCCTTGACATTGCGGGGACAATGGACTTCACAAATCCTGCATCCTGAAAACTCAGACAAGGAATGGCTGAATATGGTAAAATACAGTTTCATTTCTAAGGTAATGACACCAGTGACATCATATTTGGTGGTAGAGAACGAAGCTCAAAAAGCAATGTTAAAAAAGAAACAAGAACAAGCTTTGTCGGGCAATAAATCATTAGACCTTGGCGAAGACACTCAAAGAATGAGCGAACCAAGTTTGATTTTGCTGATAATTCTTCTTGGACTAATATTATGGTTCAGAGAAAAAAGAAAACGACAATGGACAGAATAGAAAAAGTACGTGTGGTAACACTCGGCATAAAACATTGGGGTTTAAGTGGTTATGCAAACATTCTACCACGCATCAAATTCGGTGCAACTGGACAGGTAAGTAGCCCGCAATCCCCAACGATTTCATACCGCCACCGTTAACGCCAAGTTTGAATGACGGCATTTATGAAACAAAAAATAGGATGATAAAACATTACACTAAATATTTCACCCAGATTTCTTTTTTAATAATCTACTCATTTGTGGTTTTAAGTTGCAATAATTCAAGTTCAGGCAAAATCAATAAAATTGCTAACTATTCAAAACCGACAGAAAGTTTTGAGGTAACACAAGGACTTGTTGTATTTGACACTTTGACCGCTAATATCAAAACCCACAAAATTGTACAAGGTGACAAATTTGTGTTTTCCTACGAAAGGACTGGACTTACAGTTAGTGACGGTGAAGATTGGGATTTAAAGTATAAAGAAACTCTTGTTTTTCAAATAGACACAACATTGACAAAATTCGACTTCTGTGATACTGATTTAAAAAGTATCGATTGTAAATATTATTGGATTTGCTACGCAAAGGAGATAAAAAAAGAAATTAAGAATATTAAAAAAGGTTGTATAAATGGGTATGTTTCTAATGATTCAATTCAAGTAAATATTGACATAAACTCCGAATTTGGATTTGGAAGTTTCATGGAGAAAGACGAAAAAAGAAAAATTAAAAAAAGTCATAAAACAGCTTTAGATACTGTAAAAAGATAAACTAAACCACTGACCTTTAGACGAAAAAAAATAAAATAAATGAAAAGTAAAATTAATAAGTATTCCATTCTAATATTATTAGCAATATTCGTTTATGGTTGTTTTAACAAAAAAGAACAAATTACATCTATTGACTATGAACCGTATATAGAGGGCGTAATACAAAAATGTATAGATAAAGGAGAGGTAAAACCAAATCCATTAATTGTACTCAATGGAGTTCCTTATAAACACGACATCCTAATTAAAGAAGAAAGATTAAAACACTTTAACGACACAATTAAAAGTTACATTGCTTTACCTTATGAATCAGGGACAGCACTTTATGGAGACCGTGCTAAAAATGGAGTGATAATCGTTTCTTCAAAAAAATATATGGAACAATGAAAAAACCAGGCGTTAACAAAGTACATATTGCAGGGCGGGGTTCGGTGGTACGCCAACTGCGGATTCTCGTTTCGCAGTTCCGTGTCCTTCGGACAGGAACGCTCTCCGAAATCCGCCCCGACAACATGTACCAACCGTTAGCTGCAAGCTAGAAACCACATAGCTCAGGAGAATATATTGAAATGATAAGAGAATTAAAACATACAGACATTGCAGAAATAAATTCACTTCCTCCAAAAGACTGGAAATTCAATTATGAAGACTTTTTGGCTGAATTTCTAAAAGAAGATTATTATTATCCTTTTGTAATGGAAAAGGACAATAAGATTATCGGGACAGGTAACGTGTTTCTAAAAGAAAAAACAGGTTGGCTTGCAAATATTATAGTAGACGAAAATTACCGTGGGAAAGGATTAGGACTTAAAATGACAAGATTTCTTGTTGATTTTCTTACGGAGAAGGGATGTGAGACACAGCTGTTAATTGCAACTGAACTTGGTGAACCTGTTTATAAGAAACTTGGATTTAAAAGTATTTCCGTTTATCAACGATATGATTCAGTAGTCGAATATAGTTATAGCAGTTCCGACTCTGTTCGAAAATTAAAATCATCCGATTTGACTGATATTTATGAATTAGACATGTATGCAAATGGAGAAAACAGAAGACATCTGATTGATAAATTTTATAGAAATGGCGTTGGATATTTTAAGGGTGAAAAATTACAAGGGGTATACTTGCCTGATTTTGGTCGTGGATTAGTATTGGCTAGAAATGAAAATGCTGGTATTGAACTACTGAAAATAAAACATTCGGAAAAAGGTCGAGTTTCTTTGTTACCATTAGAAAACAAAAAGGGGATTAAATACTTTGAAAAAAGTGGTTTGAAAAAAGGGTATAAGTGTTTGAGAATGGTTTTGAATAAAGAAAATGGGGGGAATCCTGAAAGTATTTATTCATACGGAGGAGGATACTTTGGATAATAATAGCCAGCAGCTAACACTGTATATACAAAATGGGCGATATTGTAGTAAATTCAAGGGCTGTAGCCCACTTTAAATTTTTACGGCTTGATAAGTTTGAAGCCCGCAATCGCCCACGTTTGCATATACTTCACGTTAGCAAACATTTTAAAAATGACAAAACAACTAATGCAAATATTGTTAATCGGGTTCTTGATTGGTTGCTCAGTTTCCCCAGAGACAAGTCGATTGGAATCAAAAGTTCTATATGCTTTCGATTTGGATTCATTAGTAAAGCAGGAGACTTACAACCTGAAAATATTAAACAAAGACACAATTCTGGTATATAAATACATTAACACATTGGATTCGACAAAAAACATGACTTTCAGATTCAACACAAAGACAGACATTTTATCGTTTGGATCATTTGACTTTAAGAAAGCTGAACACAACTTCTATTCTAACTCAAAGTTGTCTTCATCTAATTTTGACTTGTATGACTTAAAAGAACCTGTTATGGACGGCAATGGACCGATGCTGTTTAATAAAAAATATGGAGTTTTAAATGTTGACAATACTACTTGGACTTATCAATATTTATTCTTGCCCGATGGACAAGGAAATCTTGATTTGTCGGAGCAGATTTTAAAAAAAATAAAAAAATAAACACGTTTGCTAACAAGACTATATGGAGAAGTATTTTACTGAAAAACAAATTTATGCATCAACATTTTTCGGTGGACCTATACCTGCTGGAATTTTAATTTATAAAAATTTCAAACGATTAGGTGACGATAGAAAGGCAATGCTAACATTGATTTTGACTCTTATTTTCACTTCAGCATTATTTTATGGCTTAATGCAATTACCCGATGAAATAAGTGATAAACTTCCCAATATACTATTTACAACATTGTATACAGGAATCGTGTACTTGATTTACCACAGACATCTCGCTGATAAAATCAATGAAAAAATAATTAATTCGGAAAATAAAGCCTCTAATTGGAACGTAACTGGTTTGACAATTTTAGGACTAATTACTAACCTAATTATTATATATGCTTTTGCATTTTTCAGAACCTGTTTTCCCTGGTGAAAAAATTGAATATGATTCGATGAAGCATGAAATATATTTCGACAAAGGAGACATTAGCGAATCTCAATTACAAAGCATTGGACAAATACTAACGGACTTCGAATATTTCAATAATAATGCTGTCCAAGCAGTGAGAGTTGAGAAATCTACTAATTATTACATTTTAAAATTGCCGTTCTCAAAAGAGTTCTGGACTGACTCCGACTTTATATCTCTTTTAAACAGCCTTAGACAGACATTATTTATCAAAACAAATAAAGAGTTTAAGTTGATTCTGATTAATTATGATTTGACTGGAAAAATGGAAACAAAAGAAATTTAAAAAAACGTTTGCTAACACGTGGTATAAGTCATGGCTGGGTTGGTGCGGATTCGACAAGCCGAATCTCGTCCCAACCTCAGTTTCGGTCAGACACTCAGACTCTCGTCTGACCGCCACGACCTCATACCACCACCGTTACCCACAATTTTAAAAAGATGAATAAACTACTAATTTCGATATTGACATTAATGACTCTTTTTTCATTCAATCCGCAAAATGAGAAAGAAGAATTTAATTGTATTGACTTTAAATTCAAATCATATCAGGAACAAGCAGATTCGATGGTTGCATTTATGACCCAAGCCCAAAATTCTAATTCACCTGAGAAAGATAAATTGGAAAAAAAATTCTTCTGCGCTTTTCCAGACTCTTTTAAAGGTATGCAGGAGATTTTTGGATTTGACGATGTCAAAGAAGAAGCTCCGTTATATAATTATCCAAATGGATATAATGTAATAGAATACTTTGGAAAATTAATTTCAATCCCCAAAGACAAATATTACGAGAAGTTTATAAATATAAATGTAAACGGGATTTGGGAAGCAGATAATATTGTAGATGCTTTTGGTTTTTCGGACAGAATCTTAAACGATACAGAAAATGCTTGCGCAAGTTTAAATAAACGGACAGACAATGAAATTACAAGTGTTTTCCGATTTATATTCGATGGTCCACATCCAATTAATGACACTAACAATGAAATTTATAATCAGTTGCTTCCAAAAATTGAAAAACAAAATGAAAGATTAGGGAAGCTTTTAACTGAGTCCTACAATCAAATAATGGATGAATACGATGGACATGGACAATGAAAATAAAAAACTAGGCATAACAATTTGTATATGGCAGGCGGGGGCTTTAGCGGTCTGACAAGTCAGACCTTGCGCCCACTTTTCTGCGGGTCTGACACTCCCGATTGCATCGGAACCGCCCGACCACATACAAGTGACCGTTGTAGTGCATTTTGAAATCAACATACCGTAAGTGAGAAGTAATTGATAACCTAGCATATTCAATCTACATTTGAACAAAAAGAAATGATACTAGACACAATCCATTTTTCGACAAGAATTGAAAAAATTTATCAACTTCTCTGGAATGAAGAACTTGAAATAATTTCATTACGCAGAATGAATATCAGTAACTTTAAAAAAGAGGAAATTGTAAAACATTATGATTATGCTTTTAAGAACTTTCCGTTAGATATTGGTAATTCATCTAAAGAAAATGGTGTTTCAATATTTGCAACTGAATTATTCGAACTGCATTTTGAGTTAGTTGAACTCGATGGAACGATAACGGCTGAAAAAGCAAAAGAACTTACTGAAAAACGTAAAGTATTTGACCCCAGAAACCACTGTGAGACATTAGAAAATTTTATTTCAACTCTTTTTCATTGTTTAGTCTACAACTATGACGAAGTTTTAATGAACACAATGAATCAATATTACTTTGTTGGAATAAATGATGAAGTCAAAATCTTGTTGAGTATTTTAAATAGATATAAAAGCGTTTTAAAAGATAAAACGAAGCAAATAGATATATTTTGGGGCATTCAACTCAATAAACAAATATCGGACTTAATACTAGAAATGCTCATTGAGTTCATAGAGCATAGACTAAATTTACTTACGATTTCAATTGAAAATATAAATCTTGGTCAAGAACTAAACTACGTAGAAAATGACATTTTTAGTATTGATTGGAATGGTTCACAACAAGAGCTTTGCGAATTAATCTTAGAATTAGAAAAGAAAGAATGGATTGCAGAAATAAAAGACGGAGAAAGAAGAAAATTTGCAAATTCATTAACCAAAATTTTCAATCTAACAAATACAAAAAAGAATGAAAAATCTGACCCAAATAATTCTTTCTATCAATTACTAAAAGGAGAATATGAGAATAAAAAAAGAACATATCCTTTTATGGAAAAAGAAAACTATGAAAAAAGTTTGATGGAATTATTAACCGACATAAAAAATCGTAATAAAAAACCCCCGCCTGCCATATACAATTTGTTAGGTACAGTATTTTATTTTTTTGTTTTTCCTTCATTTTGTCTCTATCCATGTCTCTATCCAACTTGTCTAATTGCACTGATAATAAAAAATATCAGTCCGATTAGAATTAAAAGTCCAAACAGACTAGCGCGTGTTATTCTCCCATATGATTGCCATTTTTTTAATTCTTCGACTCGTCTAGTTTCACCGTACATTTCAAATTCGTCGGATTGTCTCTCGTATTCGTTATTTATTTCTGTCGAGTTGCTAACAAAAGGGTCTCTGGATGCAGTAAAAGGAATTAATAGACAGTAAATTTTGTCTACAAGAGATAAAGGTTTGTTTCTTGATTTTATTCTTATTTCAAGTCCTTTTTTTGCTATTTCTAATTCCTTGTCTGATGGTTTCCTTTTCTGAAACTCATCTTTTGCTAATTGATATTCCTGGTGTCTTTCGTTTCTCATTATTTCTAATAAGTCAACGAGAGAATATTGCTGTATCAATTTCTTAACCTTGTATGGCATTGTCAGTTTCTTGGTTCTTTAATATTGTACCTAACGTGTGTGTATAATGCAATACACTATACATACTATTAGACGTCCGTTTATTAAGTCATTGTCATTCAGTTTTTTATCGTCAAATATGCGATCTAATGGACTTTTAATATTTGCAAGAGACTTTTTACTTACGTGAGTAAATCTCTGTTGTCTTGATCGTTTCGTGTCCTAAAAGGTTCTGTATGTATCTCATATCTACTCCTTGTTCCAGCAAATGTGTGGCAAACGAATGCCTGAGCATATGCGGTGTAATTCGTTTGTTAATACCTGCTTTTTCAACAGATTTATGCAATATTCTTCCAATACTGGATTCATTGTACTGCCCCCGCTCTGCTCCTTCAAACATCCAGTAATTTGGTGAATGCTCTTTTAAATACATTTTAAGCAAAACAGCATTGGCTTCAGATAAGATTGTTATTCGGTCTTTTTTGCCTTTTGCGCCACGAATAAAAATAATATTTCTATCAAAATCTACATCCTGTTTTCGTAGATTTATTACTTCACTTCTTCGCAATCCCGCAGAATATATAGTAGTGATAATAACTTTGTGCTTAATATTGTCAATAGCTTCAATAATTCTCACTACCTCATTTTCTAATATAACTTTCGGCAGAGTGTGCTTCTGTCGTGGACGTTCAATATTGTAGAACTCCCTGTTCAGTCCCAGAACCTTTTCGTAGTAAAACTTAATGGCATTAATCCGTTGGTTTTGCTGCGATTCAGATATCTTCTTCCTGCGGATCAAATGAAGGATGTAGCCGTTGATTTCATCCTTTTCAATGTTATCCAAGACCCCTATCTGAGAAGTAGTGCATAAAGTCCTTAAAATAGGCAGTATAAGACTTGATGGTGCTTTTCAACGCTGAATAATCAATATAAGCAAGGTCTCTAAACTGCTCAAAAAAATGTGATAGTTTGAAATCAGCCTGCTGTATATACCAACACCGCTCGGATGAACTCCAAGTTGCCGTTGTTACCTTTTTCAGCCTGTTGATGACTTGTTGGTCGTATTTAAACCTAATACAAACAACATTATGGGCATTATGGTAACCTTCTGAAAGCAATATTTGAGGCTTATTAGTCACATTTGTAGGGATTTTCCGAAATGTACAAATATATTTTTATCAAAACATAAATTCCAGATAATAAATTGCTTGGATATGTATTAGAAAACTTTTCGATAGTTGATCCTCTAACTAATATTAAAATGATTTTATAAACTATAATTATTTTCAGATATTATATTTATACAGATTGATAACCCCAAGGATATAATATTCATCAATCAAGAAGCCCCTCGTTCAATTTCGCAATCTCATCGGTTCCAAAACTCTCCAAATATATTTGTGTAGTTTTTATATCTGCATGCCCTAAAGCTTCGCTAATCTTTTCAACTTGCACCCCATTCCTAAGCATGGTTGTTGCATATGAATGCCTTGCATAATAACTCGTAATATTTAGCAACCCCTCCGGGAACTCAAGTCTCTCTGATAATGACCGTAAATGCTTATTTAGCCTCTTTCTCCTGCCAGCAATATGTTTATCTAGCTGCTCACCTTTTAGTCGCGTATTTGTAATAATTGGTAACAAATAGTCATTGTTATTGGTTGTATTTGCTGCTGACCAATCAATAATTTGTTTTAAATGTTTAGTTATTGGCAATTTTATCCCCTCACCCGTCTTTTTTCTGTCAAATTCAATATAGGCAACTTCCTTGCCCTTTCCATCAAATGTATGCACTATATGTTGTGTCTGTAAATAGGCCATATCCTTAAAATTAATACCACTACCAAAAAACGAGAATAAAAACATTTGCTTAGCCCAATTTAGATGAGGCTCCATAATTTCGGCCTCTACGAGTTTAATCATATACTCTTTTGGTATAAATCGTTTTTTAGTCCGCTTTGCCAGCTTTGAGATTCTGAAAACTTTTGTTGCTCCATAGATATTAGAAAAAGGGTAAGTTTCCTTACTACCAACACCTTTACTTATTGCATCATTAAGAATAGCCCTAACACCACGAAGCACCACACGAATAGAAGTATCTTTATTCTTTCTCTCGTTTTTTAAATACGTATAAAAGGATTCAACATACTTATAGTCTATATCCTGGAAAAACAATCGATGAAAGCTGGCATTATGTAGCTCTAGCAAATGCAGCGCATCTTCTAGCCCTGTTGCTGATTTGAACCTTGACTGCTTCTTCAACTCATCAATCTTTGCTAAAATGAATGGTTTTACTTTTGAAATTTTAGGCTTATTACGGTACTCAGTTTCAAACATGTTAAAAGTCCACGCAATACTATTCTCCTCAAAGTTGTTTATGATCTTAACTGCTTGCGCCTTTTTTTTCGCTGATATAGGTATTCAAGAATTCATGGGTTGGGTTAACTCGTTTATCGTTTTTTACCAATCCAAACTCCTTGTTCCACTGCTTAGTTTTAATATTAAAATTTTCATCACCAATTTTAAAGTATTTAAGCTGCTTATTTTTAGTAACACGCAGCATTATTGGAGAAGTTCCATCCTTGTATTTTTTCGAAGTATATAAAACAACAGTAGCCTTTGCCATAGTTTGGTTTAAATTTAGTTTAAACTTTAGATATTAAATATAACAATTATATATAAATTTACCCCCTGCAATATCTATATAATATGAAGTTTTAGAATAAAATACCAAACAAAGAAAACCTGCTTTGGGAGCAGGGGGTCCCAGGTTCGAATCCTGGCACTCCGACTAGACAAAAGCCTGATAATCAAAAGATTGTCGGGCTTTTTTTATGTATATATTTCTAATATTGGTTGTAATTCATATCCGGTTTGCACAATGTGTAAACCAGCGTGTAAACTGGAAATACAAAATGAATGCAACTATTACAGTTATTTGCTACAAAAGTAAGGTGCTTTCTAATGGAGAAAGTCCGTTAATGTTGCGAGTTACCAAGAACCGCAAACGGAGTATGAAAAGTCTGGGTGTGTCGCTCAATCCTGACTATTGGAATTTTGACAAAAACGAGCCAAAGCCAGAGTGTCCGAATAGAACGGAAATAGAACAGCTAATATAAAAAACACAAATCGAGTACCAACAAAAACTACTTTCTGTTAAAGTTAAAGGCGAAGATTTTACCGCTGAAACAATTGTAAAGGATGATAACAAAAAATTACTAATCAAAACAGTTGATGAATTTTACAGGGAAATTATAAGCGATTTAAAATCTACCGGAAATATCGGCTGGATATAAAACCCCTCATGAAGTAGAATAGGAATTTTATCTGAAAATTAATCATGCGGCATAGTCTTTAAAAAATTGTCCGACTTTTTGTTGCAAATCCAATCCTGGAATAATAAAAAGGAGCGACATCCTTTCGTATTGACATCGCTCCTTTTTGTTAAAATTGGTCGATGAAATTCTTAATTTCTTGTTTTGTTTTCCTGTCTTTTTCTGAATGCGACCTGTAATTTCGTTCTCTTAGCCTTCAGCATAGACCCGATTATCATCTGTTATCGTCGTATACCTATTTTTAAACTAGTTAGGGAACACTGTAACAAACTGTTAAAATAGATGCCGAAAATAGTTATCCAGATTGTTATGATCTATCTGCTTGTTTGCAAATATTTAGAGATAGAATTATTTACCAACTACATTTTTTAAAATATCCAGGTACCTCATTCCGTAACCTTCGTATTCTAAACCTGCTGTATACTTTTGGTCATTTCCACTATCGTCGACATTGGTTGGAGGAGCTACTGCAACCGGTTCTATTTGCGTATCTTCATGCCATTCATTCCAGGAAGTAACCATGAATAGGTTATCGGATTCTTCGTCAACAAGAGTGACGGCTTCATTTATCATTGCCTGGAACAACGAACCAAATTCATCATTCTCGGAAAGTTTGCGCGACAAAGGAACATGTCCGTCCCTAACACCTGTATCATTATACCCCGGAGCAGTAGCGGGTATAAAGCTTGTACCAACTTGATGAGCCATTGAACGCCATCCGGCCTGAGCCTGATAATACAGTTCTACTTTTTCCTGTGTTGCATACATTTTGCCTCCAGAACTTCCATAAACATCGTAATTGGTTACAGCATCAAGTAATTCAAGTTGGTCTGTTGAAGAAGGTGGCTGACCAAAAACCTGGTCACCAACAATGTATAAATCAAATCCTTCTTCGCTGGCCGTATTGCGCATTAAGTCGGTAACTGTTTTAAGGAGACCTTTTCCCGATAAAACTCTTGTCAGGTAGATAAATAAAACCGGCTTATTATCAATTTTATAATAGTTTGGATGGCTAAAATAGGTTTTAGCCATGTATTCAATATCAGATTGGATATTTGAAACATCAGTAAAATCCTGCATGCGGCCTGATGTTTCGTAAAAGAGTGCAATCTTCATATCCTTTAAATCAGGATGTGTCAGAATGTGATCCTTTGTTGTTACGTCAGTCATTTTACCTGGTCCCCACCAGCTGGTAACCCACAAACCAATACCAGCATATTCGCACCAATCCAAATGTTGACCAATAATCTGATCGTCTCGGTCGTTATATTCACCAAGTTCAGGAACTTGCACTGGTACGAGGTGTTCTCTCATGTATTTTCTTCCATGAAAATCGTTTCCTCCATACCACGGATAATAGTAAACGCCAACCATTGGTCCTTTAGGTTCTGTGGGGATTTTTACCAAAACAGTAAAGGAGTGTTCGACGGAGAACTCGCCATCGCTTACAGTAAGTTTAAGAGTACATTCACTCTGTTCATTCGGAGCTTTCCAGTCAACAAACTCTTTCGTCGTTTCACCATCAAATCCTCCACACGAACTTTCCCAATGATAACTTAATTTATTCTGGTCTTCATCATCAGAAACAACACAGGTAAACCTGGTTATATTACCTGCAGTAGTTTCTTCCAAGCCGGGCATTACACTAATAATTTCAGGAGGAGTATTATTATTCTCGTTGCATCCGTAAATTCCTAAAATTAGAAATATACTTATCGTATGTAAAATAGTTCGAGTCATGAATTTTCTATTTTTGGTTTTTTGTTATTTTCCTGATTATCGTTCCTGTTTCATTACTGATTTTTACGAAATACATACCTGCTTTTAACTTTGAAACATCCAATTTATGCAAATCATTCTCAGAATTATAAGAAATACAAATGTGTCCCCTAACATCCAAAACTTCAATTCTTGAATTGTTAGGTAATCCGCTTAAATAAATTACAGAATTAAAAGGATTAGGGTATACCTTTATCGATGAAGATGCATTTTTCGCAATATTCGTTGCAGACGTTGCCACACAATCTGCGTTTACACTTACTTTTCCCATACAAACAGCATCTTTAATTGAATAAGTGTCTCTTATATAAATATTGTAAGTTCCTTTGTTTAGGTTATCAATTTTAAATTGTCCAGCACTGCCATCAACCGAGTATGGAAAACTATCTCCTCCATCAATGCTGATTTCAAGCTTGGTTACATCACTAAGTTGTGGAAATTTAAACGTTATATTACAATCATCAATTCCGGGATAAATGGTCATTATTCCTTCATCCGGATTGCCTAAGTCTGCTGTTAGATTAATGTTTCCCCTCAACATTTCAGCTGCTTTTCCGGCACAACGTAAATACCAATCGCTTGGTAATTCGTATCCATCGGCATCAAGTAATAACCATTTTTGCTGTGCAGGCGCCATAGAGCTATTCTCGGCTGTTTTAAAAAAGGCGGTGCTTTCGTCTACCTCATCAAGCATGGCAAAATACACCGATTCAACTCCTTCTTTTATTATCCCATAAGCCTGAAGCCAAAAGAAGTTACCTCCTTCTCTTGGAATTTTATTCATTGGGGAATCTCCGTTTCTGAGGTTATACCAACCAAAACCGGGGAAAAGTACAGGAACATAAAGAATTCCGTATTGATCACACCAATTTTTACTGGGTTTTACCTGATTTGCAAGATAACTGTTAAAACCGCTTTGGTTATCAAAACGGCCAACTGACCATGGGCTAATAACTTCAACTTGTTTAAAAGCATTAAGCCATCTTTGGTCCTTTTTCCACCAATTGTCATTCACCCCAAGTTTGATGGAAGCCCTGTATTTTGAATCAGGGTTATTATGAAAAAAATCGATTAGTTCTTCCAACTGGTCAACGGTTGCCTCACTTCTTACTGTGTATCCCCATAAGGCTACCAAGGGGCGGTTATTATGATGCAAGTAGCGATCAGAGTCGGTTATTTCAAGATCGTCAACCAAATGCTTCCAGTCCTTTTTTATGTCCTCAACACGATCGGCAATACCGTCGTACATTATCGCAAAAACTCTCCCATAATCTTCGCATCCCTCTTTTACAAAGACAGTAGTACTATCTCGAAATGCCATAACTACCCGATCGTTGTATTCGCTAATAAAACGCTGAACCCAAACCCCATCGGTATTGTAATCGCGTACCCATTTTATGTGGCGTTTAACAGTTTCCCGGTTTCCGGCAGAAAATACAGGTGCTACATCCCCGTTTGGTAAGGTATAGGCGGTTTCATATCGTTCTTCGGAGTTGTATTCCCGCATATCGGGATACATATCGATACTTAAACTGGAAATAGATATGTTGTCCATATTTCCCCAGTGCCAATAATTTGGACGAGGACTGTTATCATCAGGGTGTCCAAACCATCCCTGATAGCCGAACATCGCTTTTCCTCTGTACGAACTATTATCAACCTCGGGTAAATACAATTTTTGCCCTAAAATGGTTTGCGCAATAGTTATCCCCAACAAAAGTACTATCATTCTTTTTATCATAGTTTTCATTTAAAAATTATACCAACAAGAATCTTTAATGTCGATACAATTGATTCCCCAGTTTTCTTCAAGCCCTTTTTCAAGCCAGATTAGAAAGAGTCACTTATCTTATTTTCTTTCCGGCATGTTTAAAATTAGTGGAATCTCCTTTCGTAACATCTGTGCTCCCAGTCCTGTTAACCATAAGTAATGATCTGAAGGGACCCCATCGTTCCCAACAAAATGAGCATTTCCGCTATTAGGAGGAGAATCTGAAACTTTCATTATTGCAGTTCCTTCATCAATCTCGTCGAACATGGCAACATAAATCATTTCGGCACCAGCTTCTATTAAAGTAGCCATTTGATCCCAATAAAAACGACCTCCTAAACGTGGGATAGCGCCATAAGCAGTATATCGTGCCAAACCTTTGTTAGCTAAGGATAGATTTCTCCAACTAAACCCGGGATACGCTATTGGCACATAATCCAAACCTCTCTCTTTACACCATTTTATATCGGCAATAACATGGTCGCGGATATGATCCATTGGCTTATGCACCAGCGGTGTAAAGCGTTGTACCATCCATGGCAATACAATATCGGCCGATTCAATAATTTCATGTAAATACGGATCGGGTAAACAGTCTTTATCCAGTTCGCGAAAATAAGTGGGTACTCCTAACATAACAGAACACCCCCCGTAAACCGGATCGTTTTTTAGAAAATCAATGAGTCTGTTTATTCCAATTTTTCGGATGTTGTAAGGCCTATCAGGAAATCCAAGTCCCCAAATTGCCACAAGTGGTTTTCCATTATGGTAAAGGTAAGTCTGTTCTTCACCTTGGTTTGTGATTTTTAGTTTATCCACAAGCATTTTCCAGTCTTCAATTACAGACGAACAATCTTCACCTTCGGCTTTCAAACCTGATAAATCGTACATTACTGCAATTGCTCTTTTGTTGCTTTTAGCCGCATCGATGGCATTTCGGAGGATGATATCCTGTGATTTATTTGAATTAGTATAGTTGCGTGTAACACAAAAAAAACGTTGCATAAAAACACCATCAACATTGTATTCCTTCATCCATTTGAAATGAAGTTCTGTTGTGCTTTTGTCTATCGAACTAAATACTTCAGCTTCTTTTCCATCAGAATAAGGGAAACTGGTTTTATAGGTTTCCTCATATTCTGAAATATCGGGCCAAAAATCAATTGTATTGTGTTCATAGTCGAACTTCCCGTTTCGTCCAAAGTGCCCCCATCCTTCATTTGAGCCGTCTCCTTCGGCACGAAACCAACCTTGATAACCTGCCATAATCAGGCTCTTATAGGACTTGTATTCGCTTGTTTTCCCATGCTTGTTCTGTGCAAATCCTACAATTGATATTAATAAGAGACCTATATTTATACTTAAGTGATTTAGCTTCATGTAGTTTAATTAAAAAGATTTATGTTTGGTTTATCAGCCATTATTAACTCGATTTTTGCACCTGTCATCAAATCATCATGACTAAAAAATGTAGTATTCAGTGTTTCTCCATTAATCTTTGCAGATTGAATGTATTTATTCTCCGGTGAATTATTTTTTGCCACTATCGTACAGGTTCTTCCATTTGCAAGTTTTATTTTTACTTCATCGAAAAGTGGCCTTCCTATTGAGTAAACAGGATTCCCGGGACAAAAAGAATAAAAGCCCATTGCATTTAAAACATACCACGCCGACATCTGCCCACAATCTTCATTTCCAGACAGGCCGTTAGGATCGTTAAAATATAAGTCGGACATTATTTTATCGGTTAATTCCTGTGTTTTCCATGCTTGTCCAACAAAATTGTATAGATGACTGATATGGTGGCTTGGTTCGTTGCCATGTGCGTATTGTCCGATTAATCCGCTTATGTCACTTGAAATGTTGTTGCCAATTAGTTCAGAACTTGTTGAGAACAAGGTATCGAGCTTATCAATAAACTGTTGTCTTCCTCCTAATAATCCTACCAGTCCATCAACATCATGAGGAACAAACCAGCTCCACTGATAAGCGTTACCCTCTGTATAATCATCAACCCCGTGTTCCGATTGCCGCGGATTAAATGGTTGGCGCCACTCGCCATTTTCGTTTTTACCGCGCATAAAACCAACCTCATTATCGTAATACTCTGTATATCTTTTCGAACGTTCAATGAAATAGTTGTAATCATTTGATTTGCCTAGTTCTTTGGCAATTTGCGCAATACACCAGTCGTTATAAGCATATTCGAGTGCTTTTGAAACCGACTGACTTTCGAGGTTTGATGGAATAAAGCCAAGCGTTTCGTTGTATAGTTTTGCTTTTGGCATTATTTTTTGTTGCACTTCCTCTGTTGGAAAAAGGATTCCATCGGTACGGTATTTAGCTGCTTCAACCATTGCCAGATAAGCTTTATCGATATCAAAATTGCGAATGCCTTTCATGTATGCATCAACAATTACAGGAACAGAGTGATAACCGATCATACAACCGGTATAATTTCCAACTAGTTCCCACATGGGGAGCACTCCTCCCTGGTCGTATTTGGTTAAAAGGCTATGAATAAAATCGTTATTCTGGTCAGGATTGAGGATGGTTAATAAAGGATGAAAGGCCCTGAAAGTATCCCATAGCGAAAAAACAGTATAAATATTTCTTCCGCCTGAATTGTAAATTTGCTTATCCATTCCACGATATCTGCCATCAACATCACTAAATAAATACGGACTTAATGAGGTGTGATACAGGGCGGTATAAAAAATAGTCTTTTCATTTTCGCTACCCCCGGTAACCGTAATCTTATTCAATTGATTAACCCACGTTTTATGTGTAGAATCCTTAACCTCCTCAAATTCCCATGAGTTTATTTCAGTTTCCAGATTATTTTGTGCTCCTGCTTCGTCAACTGATGATATTCCAACTTTGGCAAGAATTTCATCACCTTGGTTGATGTTAAAGGTTAAAACAGCTTTTAAGTTATTAGATTGTAGTTCGTTTGAGTTATTAACTTCTTTTCCATTATCGTATAACACACAGGTAAAGGGCTTATTAAATTTAGCATAGAAAAAGGCTTGCTGGTCGTTTGCCCAGCCGCTTGATTTTTTAAATCCTCTTAATTCGGTGTTGTTTATGATATGTATCCCGTGGTCGGGGTTTCTGTCAGGATAAATGTTGTGGGCTAAGTCGATAATAATTTTCGCCTTTTCATTCCCGTTAAAGGTGTAACGATGGAATCCTGCTCTTGGAGTCGCAGTTAATTCAGCCTGAATATTGTAATCTTCTAATTTAACGGCATAGTATCCCGGGCTTGCAACTTCGTCGGTATGATTAAATCGCGATCGATAACCGGTATCCGGATTCTCAGGTTCTCCTGCGTTGATTTTTGTTTCTCCGGTGAAAGGCATAAACAGGAAGTCGCCCAAATCGCTAATTCCGGTTCCGCTTAAGTGCGTATGAGAAAACCCTATAATTGAACTGTCGGTGTAATGATAACCTCCGCAGGCATCCCAGCCTAAAGTCCGGGTATCGGGGCTTAGCTGAACCATTCCGTGCGGAGTAGTTGCTCCAGGGTAGGTATGCCCGTGTCCACCTGTTCCTATAAACGGATTAACATGTATTGTGTTATCATTTGTTTGGCTTATTGATGAAGAACCCCGAAGAGTACACGAATAATTAATAACTAAACAGGAAAAACATAATAGTAAGATTTTAAATTTCATTAGGATAATTGATTTAGTTAAGTTTACTAACGCTTAGGTTGAATTACACCGTAACTTCCTTCTCCATGAAACCATTTTGAAGCTTGTCCGGTTAACCATAAGTAGTGATCATTTTCAATTCCATCTTCGATTCCCACAAACTGAAGATCCCGATTTAACGGTAGGTTCCCTTCTTTCAGGCATTTAAAAATTGCGGTTCCCTCATCAACTTCGTCGAACATCGCAACGTAAAGCATTTTAGCACCAGCATTTTTTGCAGTTGCAATTTGCCTCCACAAAAAGTCGCCTTTTTCTCGCGGTATCTGGTTGTATTTATCAGGCGTGTTTTTAAGGTTTCCCCAGCTAAATCCGGGAAACACTAAAGGCACATAATCAACCCCCAGTTTTTTGCATTTTGCAATATCTGCCGAAATCATATTTGTAGCAATACCGTAAGAATCGTTATTGTAACGACCAACTGCCCAAGGGAGAATAATATCTACCTCTGAGATTAAAGGATGAAGTAAAGGCGAATTTTCTGTATCCGTTTTTAATTCCCGCCAATAGTAGGGTAACCCCAATAAAACGGAAGAAGGATTTGGGTCCGTTTTAATATCCATAACCAAACGTTTTGCATCTTCAATGGAATAATTTCTACCTTTAAAACCTACTCCCCAAATAGCAACAAGCGGCATTCCGTTATGTCGCAGATAGGTGGGATTTGTAACATTGTTAAAAAGGTCGAATTGCTTCTGTAAGTCAAGCCAGTCCTGGTAAACAATATCTATTTCTTCGGATGTGCTGCCACTTAAATCGTACATTATTGAGATGGCACGATCGTATTTTTTTGCTGCCTTTAAGGCATTTTCAAAAACTTTATTGAAATGATTTTTTCCCTTATCACTTTTTATTTCGGATACAAAACGTTGCATAAATACCCCATCGATACTATATTCTTTCATCCATTTAAAATGCAAATCAACCGATTCTTCATCATAAGGGCTATAAACGTGGGCTTTTTGACCATTGGAAAAGCTAAATGCTGTTTCGTATGTAACTTCGTATTCACTTACATCAGGCCAAAAATCAATTGTTGAAATACCAGGTTTAAACTGTCCGCTTTTTTCGTAATGATGCCAATGTCTGCCGGCACCATCGCCTTCGGCAGTAAACCAACCCTGATAACCACACATAACCAATCCTTCGTAACTTGTATATAAACAACCTGTTTCATCGTAGAGTGGCTTTTTCTCTATTTCACCTATAATTTCCGGTGTTTCAACTTCTTCTTTGGCACAACTAAGAAAAACCGATCCTGCCAACATAAAAATTAGTATAAAAAGGCCTGATGTCTTCATTTTATATTCCTCTTTGAAACGACAGGACACCTCAAGGATGTCCTGTCGAGTAACAAAATCTAACTAAACTATTAATTAACAATCCTATGTCTTTATTCTGTAGGTATGGTCAGGCGAACAGCAGGAGCATAATTATACTCCGCTTCATCAGCATCAATAATAGCTCCAACCCTAAAATGATACTGTTTGCCAGCTTCGAAATCTTTATCGGTTCTTACATCTAAAACCAATTCAAATTCTTCGGTAGGATCTACTACTTTGCGAAGTCTTTTTGTTTTTTTACCAAATTGTAATGGTTCGCCAACTGATGGTGATTGATGCCCAAAAAGACCTATTTCGCTAACTTTGTTACCAACTGTTTGCTCAATTTTAAATGTTGCGGTAATTTTTGTGCCTTCTATTGAAATATTAACATCTTTTAGGCGGATATACGGTTGTACTTCAAAATTCTGAATTGTTTCGCCATTAATGTCAAGTGTTAGTGTATCAGTTAACGGTACAAAATTACCGCGTCTTAACGGTAGTATTTTATAGGTACCGGCAAAAAGCATATCGTTTCGGTATGTACCATCTACTTTAACAACTAAATGCTGAATAGTTGGATTTTCAAAACCATCTTCAATAATTTCTATTTGAGTACCACTTATTATGTCTCCTTCAACCGGCAAACCGGTTTCTTTATCAACAATAGCCCCAGATAGAGAGGCATCCGGGCCGGGATAATTATCTAATTCACAAGAGTTAAAACAGAATGCCCCGCATATTAACACCAGTAATATTTTTATATTTTTCATTTTACCTTCTTTTTGAAAATTAATACATAGGATTATTTACCAGTCCGTTTGAACCTATTCCAGGAATTGGTCGGTAGTACCATTTGGGTTCAAAAGTTTTTGGGTCGGATCTTGGAACCACATCACGCACCATAATATATTTCGGAGGGTCTTCTCGAAGGTCCAAAACAGGCAATAAAGCGTGACGATTGCTTACGTTAAATATCTCGTGAAACTCTCTTCTTCTAATCAAATCGTAAAACCGTTTGTTCTCGAAACAAAGTTCAACTGTACGCTCGCGCATTACATTTTCAGAAGATAATTCGATTTCAGTTGTATGACCAGCACGTTTACGAATATCGTTTAAAACTTCTTTTGCTAATGCTGCATCACCTAATCCACTCTCGGCAACTGCCTCTGCATAGTTTAATAGCACCTCTGCATATCGCATATCCATAAAATCAAGTGTTCCCTGGTTCCATGCTGGATTTACATCGATGGGTTCATTTAGAAACTTTTTAAATCCCATTCCGGTGCGAGTATGATTTCCTCCTGCCGGATTAAATCCTGAATGTCCCGAAGCGCTGGCAGAACCATAAGTATAATATTTTGTACCATTAACTGTTTCACTTCCGCCTTCCAATAGTTTGGGCGTTCCATCAGGAAGAATAAGGCCGGCCTGAATTACAATTTCGGTGTTTTTCCACATTGTACCCGGAAGTATAGCTGTTCCCCACAAACGGGCATCTTTGCCTTTGTATACATCGTTCGGAGTATCATATTTTATGTATTCGCGACTTGCATCATATCCTTCATACATTTCATTTCCATCCAAAACTGTTTTCAATTTTGTACTTACTCCAGGATTATCATATGTTTCGAACATATCAGCCCATTCCAAAGTAGGACAATATCGTCCGGGGTGTGGCCATCCATTTGCTACCTGATTGGGATTAAACCAAATTTCGTAGTTGTTTGAAGTGTGATTGTTACCAATAATTGCTGATCCTTTAATAAAAATAGCCTCTTGCGGCGCTCCATTTGGATTTTCGAAAAGCAGGCGGTAATTTTCAGCAGCTTCTTTAACTGTTGATGGATTGGGCCGGAACAAAGAAAATGTTCCTGAATTTATAATGGCTTCAGATGCATCAATACATTCCTGGTAGAAATAGTTTGCCAACGAAGCATCCATACCAACAAGTTTTAAATCCACAGCTTCTCCTGAAACCGGATATTTTTCCCAGAATTTTGCGAGTGAAGCTGCATGTAGTGCTGCTCTGGATTTTAGGGCTAAAGCAGCATATTTAGTTGCTCTGCGTTGACTTCCGTCTCCTTCCAATAAATTATCTGCAGCAAGTTGACATTCGTCCATTACAAACTTCCACGTTTCTTCCTCTGTATTACGAGGTACTTTAAGGCTCTCAACATCAGTTGTATATTCTTGTGCCTCTAAAATCAAAGGTACGCCTCCATAACGTTTTGCAAGGGCATAATAGGCATATGCCCTGATGAAGGCTGTTTCGCCAATGAGTAAACTGCGTTCCTGATCGTTAATGTCGAGATCAGGTATAACTTTAATCAAAGTATTTACATCGCGAATTAATTTGTAACCTTCACTCCACCAGCTTCCCCAACTATCTCTTGATACACCTTCTCCAAACTCGCTATGCATAGCAATATCAGTATGCATCGCCTGAACAAAACCTCCATTGTTTGGGCCGTTACCATTATAATTAAATGTTGCACCATCTTTATTTCTATGGAAATAAGTGAAATCTTCAACAGGTAATTGGTAATACAGGTTGGCCATGTATAATTTAACCCCTTCCGGATCAGAGAATAAATCCTCAGCCGCTAATTTGTTAGTGGGTTTTAAGTCCAGCACATCATTACAAGCCGTAAACAGGAGTGCCAGAATAATAGTATAAAATATTTTGTAGATCTTCATTGTATTCTTTTTTTAGAAGGTTATATTAATTCCCATGTTAAAACTCCTGGTGAGGGGATAAGTAAGCCCCGCACTGTATGAACCTTCAATTTTTTCAGGATCGAAAGGTTTTACAAAGTCGTCGGCCCAGGTAATCAAATTATGGCCGTTGGCATAAATTCTCATGTTATCAACACCCACAGATTTCATCCAGTTTTGGTTCCTGAATGTATAACCAATGTCTAAAGTTTTCAGTCGGAAATAAGAAGCATCTTTTCTCCATACTTCGCTTTCGGCGTACAACTTTCCAGTATCGGTATTGTAACGATTTGCAGGCCATTCTCCGGGATTCCAGCTTCCATCTTCGTTTTGTGTCCATGAATCGTAAAAATATGCTGGAGTATTTCCTCTAAAAGCAAACATCTGGGCATATACCTCCTGGAATCGAACGGTATATTTGCCCGACCCTTGAAATAAGGCAGTCAAATCAAATCCTTTCCATTGTGCAGATAAGGTAAGACCATAATATTGTTTTGGTGTTCCGTTGTAAAATTGTGGTACTATATCATTCCCATTAATGAGCCCATCGCCGTTCATGTCTTTGTACTTAAAATCTCCGGGTAGCTCATAGGTATTTCCAAGATCACCATTTTGAATCGGAGCAAAGATTACGTCATCTTCGTTTTGGAATTGTCCTTCAACAATATATCCCCAAACGATATCATCATAACGGTTAGCGCTACCGTTTTTCCATTCATCCCAACTACTTGTAAATGGTCCACGTTCAACATATTCCCGGTTTCTCCGCGAAAGATTAAAATTACCCCGAACCTCGTAATAAAAATCACCAACATTATTGCGGTATCCAGCAGCAACATCAAAACCTCTAACGCGGTCGCTATTCAGGTTTTCCTGCGGAAGTTCACCTCCAAAGGTATTTGGCAATGAAATATTGCGTTTAGCGAGCAATCCTTCTCTAAGTCTTTCGTAAACATCAAATTCGAGTGAGAATGAATTTTTCCACAACCCAAGATCAAAACCAACATCGGTAATGGTGGATTCGAACCAGGTTAACTGAGGATTTACAATGGGAGGTGCAGATGCCCCGGTTTGATAAACACCTTCTTCAAACTCGTACCCACCACCGCCAGTAGTTGTAAAGCCTTCTACATATTGGAACGGGTCGCCGGCATCTTCTCCAACGATTCCGTAAGATGCCCTAAGTTTCAAATTTGAAATAAAAGGAACGGCGTCCTGGAAAAATGTTTCTTCCGAAACTCTCCATCCTCCTGTAACAACCGGGAAGAATCCCCAGCGGTAATCAGGATGATAGCGGTATGAACCATCGTACCTGAACGCATATTCGATTAAATATTTTCCTTTATAATCGTAGTTAAAACGTCCGATAATCGAACGGCTTCCTGTTTCTCTCTCATTACCAGAGGTTTGCTGATTGTTCAAACTTCCCTGGTCGATTTGGTCGTTGGTATAAAAGTCATACTCCCGTTGTAACCAGGCCCAGCGCTCAAAGGTATTCTGTTGTTCATAAACTAAAGTAGCAGAAATATTATGCGAGTCCTTAATTGTTTTATCGTATGAAATCTGAGTTTGAAAGTTTAACAAGTTATAATCAGACCAGTTATTGTTAATGCGTGTAGGCGATTGCTGTACATATCCGGTATATATGTCAGTATCTGCGTCGTAGTCGTATAGCTTGTAGCTTTTCCCAAGTCTTTTTCCCATATAATTATTGCTATCATATGAATATCTGCCTGTAAGAACAAGTCCATCTACAAACGGCACATCATATGTTAAAGCAATAGTGGATGTAAACTTCTTGTTTACTCGCTCTTCATACCCGCTGATATCTCTTTCCGACATGGCAATTGGGTTCTGGTTACTTGGCATAAGTAATGAAGGAAAATCAGGATTGTCATTTGCAAAAGGTCTTGCTGTTGGATCAGCTATGCGAGTTGCTTTAAAAATCATGAAAAAACTCTCACCCGGATTTTCCTTTTTATCTTTTAAACCTGAAATCTGTATGTCAGCCTTCAGATTTTTTGTTAGCTGAGCCGTCAGGTTCGAACGAAAAGTATATTTGTTGTAATTCAGGTCGTTGCTTTTTAGCAAACCGTTATCTTCAACATATCCCATACTGGTAAAGTAGCTTACTTTATCTGTTCCACCGGTTGCAGAAAAATTATGTTGCTGTTGAAATGCGTGATTTTTAAATGTCTCATCGTACCAGTTCGTTCCTTCATACCCTTTTGCGCCTGCTTTGTAGGCTGCTACTTCCTCTTCGGTATACGTTGGGCCAAGGCCGGAAAAAACTCTTGCTCTGTTTACCATCTCAACATACTGAGCGGCATTTGCCATTTCAGGAACATCGGTAGGAGATTGAATCCCAAATACGCCATGATAGTTAAACTTAGTTTCGCCTTTTGTTCCTTTTTTTGTAGTTACAATAATAACCCCATTGGCAGCGCGTAAACCGTAAATAGCCGCGGCAGCATCTTTTAAGATTGAAATGCTCTCAATATCTTCAGGATTTAATTTTTGGAAACCACCGTTACCTTCGCGGGCAACTCCATCTATAATATATAATGGTGTTCCAAAACCTCTAATATTAATTCTGGTATCAAAGCTACCAGGTTCGCCTGTGTTTTGACGAATCTGTAATCCCGAAACTTTTCCCTGTAGGGCCTGTGCCAAACTACTATGAGTTGTGGTTAAAATTTCATCAGATTCGATGTTGCTTATTGCAGAAGTGAGGCTTTCTTTCTTTTTTGAACCATAACCAATGGCTACAACTTCGCCAATGCCAATCATGTCTTCAATTAGCACTACTGATAAGTTTTTGTTATTGCCAACAGTTATTTCTTTGGGTTGCATACCAACAAACGAAATTTGCAATACATCGTTTGGGCTTGCAGCAATTGAAAATTTACCATCAACATCTGTTACTGTCCCTTGGGTTGTACCTTTAATAACTATTGATACACCGGGTAAAGGTTCTTTGTTCTTATCGGAAATCGTTCCGGAGATGTTACTTGTTTGAGCAAATAGACCTAAAGTTGCAAGAAACAACAAGAGGAATATAAAAGCTTGTTTTTTCATAAAATTAGTTTTTGAATAGATTTTACTGTCTGATTAATTAATTGCATAAAGCTTCTTTATTGATTAGTTATTTTAAAATGCACGAAATAATTAAGCCGTAGCTCATCCACTTTTATGCATACTACAAATAAACGATTGAGTCGTTTAAAAAAGAATTAAGAAAGAATTAATAAAATTAAAATCTAAAAAAAATGCAGAGAGTATATTTTTAATGTGCAGTAAATGAGAAAGGTTACAATTTTAAATAAAGTTGATATTTAAAGCTTTTTTATAGGAAAAAGAGTGCTGGTTGATCTTCTTCTGGCAAGAAATAACAGTTTAGCAAAAAGATTTTTAGTTCAATTAATGCTTTTAATAACTTATTAATGGAATATTTTTTCTCTGAACTTATATTTCTTTTTTAAACCAGTAAAAATGAAATCAGAGGAGAATCCATTAATCAACGACAGCCTGAACATTGATTATAAAATCAAATGGTTTAATCCAAAATTAAAGCGGAAAGGACAGTGCAATATTTTCACTTACGGAAACGGAATCAGTTTTGCGATAGCAGCATTTTATGTCCTTTATCCGGATTTTAAAATAGACGAAATTATAAAGCAATAAAACCTGTATATAAGCTTTGGTTAGGATAAACTATCAATAAATAGGAAGCTAATCTTAAATAAATAGTTGTTTCAATTTTTTAAACTTAATAATACAAATTCATGAAAACCAAACTAACTATAGTACTGGTACTTGTCAGCATTATCATTTCATCAGCATCAGAGAAATACAGTATTAAACAATTTGGTGTTACACCAAAAAACAGTTCTTTACAGAATAAAATTAATTTACAGAAAGCAATCGATTGGGCTTCTGAGCGAGGAGCTGCTCTTTTTGTAGAACCTTCAGATGAACCCTATTATATTGATGGTGGAATAATCTTAAAAAAGAATGTGTCGCTTATTGGGGTGCATGGGCCAACACATAGAGGAACTTCGCACCCAACAAAAGTACAACCCGTAGGTAGTGTTTTTGCAATTACTGATAAAGAAGATGCTTTTATTACAGTTGAGATGGGTACTCAAATAAAGGGTATCCAGTTTTGGTATCCTGAACAAACGGTGAATGATCCCGGAAAGATTATTAAATACAAGCCAACAATCAAAGTTTCTCAAACCAGTAAAACCCAAGGCGTTTATCTGTCGTGCTTAACCTTTTATGGCGAGTATATTGCATTTGATTTTAATGCTACTTCCGAAAACCCTTGTGAATTAATGACATTTGAGCACTGCTATGGTTACCCACTCAGTGGACAGTTTATCCGAATAGATTACTGTTACGATGTACCACGCATTTTACATTGCCATGTAAATCCGGCAGCCCAACGTTATATCGGCGGGCAGTTTAGTAAAGAAATTGTTGATTATGTAGTTGCTCAAGAAACTTACGCCTACACAATTAACCACACTGACAATGCGCAAATTATTGACCTTTTTACTTTTGGAACTTATGGTGGAATCCTTCTGGGTACTGAGTCATACGGACAGCTTACCAATTTTAATTTTGATTGTGTGGCAGTTGGCATCTTAAAACAGGGAAGTAATAGCAAAAACCGCAATTGGCAAATTGCACAGGGTTCAATAATTGCCAACACCGGAGAAAAGGTTGAGAATATTCATCCGTTAATTATTGAAGGCAAAGGACATACATCTATTAGTAATGTAGAAGCTTTTTCTGGAGGCAATGGTGCGTTAAGTACGGTAAAAGAAAATAGTTCGTGGGATTATATGTTGGTTCGGGGAGATAGTAAGTTAACCATTTCGATGTGGGGTTGCAGGATGAGAAATTATATTTCAGATTCGCCCATTACTATTGAAAACAAAGATGCAATTATTCAGGCTTTTGGATGTTTCGACAAAGAGGAAAACCCGTATAACAAAACTGTTAATTAGAAAGCTTATGCAGTAACAAAAAGGCAAAGTGATTATTTCGCTTTGCCTTTTTTTGATTGATGTTTTTCCTCTAAAACTTATTTCAATATTCTTTCTTTGACCCCCTTAAACTCCCGGGCATTTTATTCTGCTTCCATATTTGGTACTTTGCCGCCAAACCGAATATTGTACAGATCGAGGTACTTATTCGCAAATGATTTTAATAGGTATATAAACTGATTCACTATAAAATAAATTCAACATATACTGGTTTATGGTCTGAAGGATAAACCCCGTCAATTTTAAAATCTACTTTTTCATACTGCTTTAGGCTGATATTTCCTTTGAATAATATCCAGTCAATACCATTTCCTCCTTCAATTGAATCGATAAATTTTGCCGGCAAATTATTAGGCTGTTCAGTAACCATAATTTTATAGGGGGCGCTACCTGGAAGGCAATTAAAGTCACCCATTAAGAAAATAGGACGTTCGATTTCCCAGGAACCAAAGCGCTCTAAATCCTTTATCTTTCTCATTATTAATTTTGCTGCATTTATCCTTGCCAGCGTATCTTTACTCCCGTTAAAAAAATGGGTATTGAACACATAGAATTCTTTTGTTTTTTCCCAATTGCCACGGTAATCTTGCGGATATGGACCCGACTGATTTTCATCCGGAATATCGATAAATGCAAGACGCACCCAGGTTACCATTCGCGGATTTACGAAAGGACCACTTCCAATGATTTCGGGAGTTTCTGATAGCTGAAAACTTCCCATTTCGCGTAAGCGAAATTTATCTCGTTTAAAAAATATGGCCATGTGTTCGTCGTTGTCACCACCTTTTCGTCCTTCTCCAACCACCACATAGTTGGGCAAGCGTTTTTGCAGGTAATCAATTTGTCTTTTTAGCCCTTCCTGTGTTCCAATAATATCGGGTTGGTATTTTTCTATTAATTCTATCTGCCACTCTTTTCGAACCTTCCATTGTGGCTCGAAAGAAGGACTGTCGAACTTTATATTGTAGCTCATTAATTTAAGCGGTGTACTTTGTCGTACTAAGTTTTGTCCGTTTAAACACAAAACGGGAAAAAGGAACATTAGAACAACATATATTGCTTTCTTCGGATATTCCATTTGTTTATTTTTTTGTAACTGATTTTTTAAATTCTCTATAGTCAGTTAAAAGTTTTTCTACCAATTCCGGTTTTTCCTCCGCTAAATTATTTGATTCGGTTGGATCGGTTTTTAAGTTGAATAATTGAATGTTGTTTTTCGGTTCTTCAGGTTTCAGTCCCGGGTATTGTGCAGGTGTTGCTTGTTCAAATGGAGCAATTATAGTTGTTCCGTCGGGGGCACGGCTGTCTTTCCAGCTTTCAAGATTAATTTCTTTGTAAAAGCGGGGTTTATTCACAAAAAGTTTCCAGTCGCCTTCCCTGATTGACATAATTGTATTGTTATGCATACTAAAAACCGGTGGATGTATGGTTTGGCTGCCTTTAAGAATTTTTGTTATATCCTGTCCATCAAGCTTATTACTTTTGCGAGGTTTTATCCCCGTTAATGAAACCAGGCTTGGGAAAATATCGGGAGACCAACAGGGTACATCTATTTTTTTGTGTTGATTAAAAACCTTTGGGAAATGAATAAAAAATGGAACCCGGATTCCGCCTTCCCAGGTAGTTGCTTTCATTCCTTTAAGGCCGCCGGTGCTGCCTCCGTACCATGGTCCATTGTCCGACATAAAAATTACAATTGTATTTTCTAGCAGTTTGTATTTTTCAAGGCTTTCGAGTACCTCACCAACCGACCAGTCTAATTCCCGCATCACATCGGCGTACAAATCGTCGGGAGTTTCCGGGGTATAAAATTCTGCTGATGCTGCCAGTGGCTTGTGCGGCATGGCGTGGCTCAGGTATAAAAAGAAAGGTTTATCCCTGTTCTCGGAAATAAAATCAAGTGCTTTTGCAGTGTATTTTTGGGTTAGTAAACTTTGGTCAACCGGATATTCAACGTTATCGCGATCTTCAACAATCTGAACAGGTCGCATATCATTTGAATACAATATTCCGTAATATTTATCGAAACCGTGGTTAACCGGAAAAAACTCTTCTTTGTGCCCCAAATGCCATTTGCCAATACACATGGTATTATATCCTGCCTCTTGAAAAACTTCTCCAAGCGTAATCTCTTCACTTGAGATTCCAATGTCGTTTATTCCTGCATCTGGAGTAGGGTTTTTTATTAAACCGTGGCGGAGCGGAAAACGCCCGGTTAGCAGCGTGGCTCTTGATGGGGCACAGTATGGAGTTGGTACATAAAAATTTGTACATACTACTGATTGGTCTGCAAAATTATCGATTGTTGGAGTGCTGTATTTTTTTTGTCCAAAGTAAGATATATCACCATACCCTAGGTCATCAGCCAGGATGATTACTACATTTGGATAAGATAGTTGGTTATCTTTTTTATAATTCCATGAGACAAAAAAATAAAACAAGATAAAGGGAAATGTAAAGTTGAACAGAAAGTTTCGCATAAACGGAGCTTGTTTAAACTATGATAAGGGATGTGAATTTAAAATATATAAAGAACCCGAAACCTATGAAATTTCGGGCTCTTAAACTAATATCACTTATACATAAAGAATTATTTGAGTATTACCTTATGAATTGTATTTGATTCGATAGATTTTACCTGGATAAGATAAATTCCTTGTTTCATAGTTGCTGACATATTTAGATCAAAAACTCTTTCTTTTATGTCATTTTTCGTAAAAACAACTTTACCGGTAATAGCATAAACATTAACACTAAACGACCCATTGGTTGGATTTTCGATATGAATTAATCCGGAAGTTGGATTTGGATAAATTTTACTGGCCAATTCTTCTTCGATAATCTGAGCTGAAACTGGCCAATCTCTTGCATCTAACCAGGTAACATCATTATCATAATGAACAAATACTTGTCCGTTGCCGCCGTAGCCGGTAATTCTGCCTAAATCGATGTAAGCCTTTGCCTCTGCAACATGATTACCAGGAATGGTTACAATACCTTTTTCAATATCAAGTATCGATCCTTCTGGTATTGATTTTGCCGGATCAAATCCAGTTAGATTAAATTCACCGCTTTTTACGTATACCGAACCAGTACCTCCTGGATTTCCTTCGAAAGCAGTACCATACATACCGGCAATATTTACAATACCACCATTGATTTCAATAACGCCGTCTCCAGCCCAACCAATCCAGGCATGTGATCCAAAATTAAACACACCTCCAGAATCAACTACAAGTGTTGCAGGAGTATTCCACCCAATTCCGCTCCAACCATTAGTAGTAGAGAGCATTCCTCCATTGGCTATCCGCAGAACTTGTTCGGAATCGCCGCCATCGCCCAGCACCAATTGTTTAATTACGCTTGTATCGCTCAATGAGCATTCCATCGCACCGGTAACTTTAAATACCACTTTATTGTCTGCAGGCACATGTCGATCAGACCAGTTCATTGCATCAGACCATGAGCCAGTTGATGTTCCTGGGTTTGAAGCAGGGTCCCAAACGGTAGTAGCACTTACTTGAGGAATCGCAATAATTGTAGTTACTCCATCAGCAAATGTTACTTCTAAAGTTCCTGTGCCACCAAAAGCTGTAATTTTACCAGCATTGGCGTATGCATTAACTGCTTCTGTTTTATCTCCCTCGATGGTTACAACACCTAACTCAAGATTCATAACAGAGCCATCGGGAATAGATTTAGCAGCATCGAACTCTGTTAGGTTCAGTTTGCCTTTCTTCACATTTGTTGTTCCCGTTCCTGCCTGCCCTTCAAAGGCAGTACCAAACATACCAGCTATATTTACAACTCCTCCATTAATTATAAGAGTTCCGTTTCCGGTCCAACCAATCCAGGCGTGTTCTGCAAAATTAACAGTACCACCAGTTTCAACTATTAGCGTAGCAGTATCGCTCCATCCAATACCCGACCAACTTTGTGTTGTTGTTAAAGTACCGCCATCGGCAATACGAATCACTCCTCCGTCGCCACCATCGCCAAATACAAATTGTTTGATTATAGCTTCGGTATTTAACACAAGCTCTCTTGCTCCAGGAATATTTGTTACCACTTTATTACTATCGGGGACTAACCCATCTGTCCAGTTTAATGCCTCTGACCATAGGCCAGTTGAAGAAGGATTTGCTTCTGGATTCCAAACTGTTGTGCCACCGCGTACAGCGGTTGCGGTTATTGTTGTAACTCCGTCGGCAAATACTACATTTAGTGTTCCGTTTCCGGAATAAGCCATAATTCTTCCTTCTTCGGCATATGCATTAACTGCCTCGGTTTGATCTCCCTGAATAGTTACGGTTCCTAATTTAATATTTAAAAATGAGCTATCCGGTATAGATTTTACGGGATCAAAACCTGTTAAATTAAGTTCTCCGTCGTTTACCGTTACAAATGCTTTACCTGCTCCTCCTTCGAAAGCAGTTCCATACATTCCGGCAATATTAACTGTACCGCCATTAATTTGGAGTGTGGCATTTGCTTCCCATCCTATCCATGCATGTTCAGCAAAATTAACTACAGCACCCGTTTCAACAATCAAAGTGGCGTCATGTGTCCAGGCAATACCCGACCAGCCTTGTGTTGTTGTTAGAGTTCCGCCGTTAGTAACGCGTAATACTCCGCCAGGACCATTATCTCCCATTACAATTGTTTTAATGGTGGCAGTATCATTCAATACACATTCCATTGCATCAGGAACATTAAATACAACTTTATTATCTAATGGTATATTGGCGTCTGACCAGTTTGGTGCTTCTGTCCACAAACCTGTAGATTCGGGGTTTGAAGCAGGATCCCAAACAGTGGTGGCTTGTCGTGCAGGTACCCCCGTCAGATAAGTTGTATCATTAACTACACTAACATTTACAGTTCCTTGACCACCATATGCAATTAAAGTTCCGGCAGTAATATAACCATTAACTGCATCTGTTTTATCACCAACAATACTAACAGTACCGGCATAAATATCAAGTTTTGATCCGGCAGGAATTGATTTTGTATCATCTAATTGAGCTAAATTTAATGCACCACGTTTAATGGTTACAACTCCTGTTCCGGCGCCACCTTCAAAGGCGGTTCCATACATTCCGGCAACACTAACTTCTCCACCATCAATTGTCAAGGTTGCATCACTTTCCCAACCAATCCAGGCGTTCTCGGCAAAGTTTACTGTGCCTCCTTCTTCAACAAGCATTGAAGCAGGTGCATTATAACCAATTGCAGACCATCCGGATGTTGTATTTAAGGTTCCGCCGGCAGCAATTTTCAGAGTACTTGCTTCTCCACCATCTCCAAGTACAATTTGTTTTACTGTACTTTCAATATTTAAAATACATTCAGAAGCATTCGGATCATTGAATACAACTTTATTACCTGCGGGGACAAAACCATCCGACCAGTTTTCAGCAACTTTCCACAAATTACTACTGGCGCCAGTCCAAACTGTAGTTTCTTGTTGCACTGCCTCTTCAGCTTCATCACAGCTGTTAAATAAAAATGCCGGAAGTACAAGTACGCTGTCAGCCGGTGTACCAGATATTGCTCTTTTTGAACCACTGGCACATTCTTTTCCGCTCATATCTTCAATGGTTCTGGCCGAAGCATTTTCATATTCAAACCAATAAGTTAAATCAACTATTCTATCGGCGGTTACAGAAGCCACATAGATGCCATCACCATTTTCATCGGTCATTTCTTCGTAGTCAGAGCCATCGCCCAGCATCACCCAAACTTTTCCATTTTCTTTTTTATCGGTAACCTCATTCAAATTAACTTGGTAAACTACACTCGCTGCTGTTACTCGAATAACTCCTTCCGATTCGATGTAGGTTACTGTTAATTCAGCATTTCCATCATAAGAAATAATACTACCATCATCAATAAAGGCGCTAAGTTTTTCAATATCTCCTTCGTATTCTTCAGCAGTGGTTTTAAAATTTAAGGTACCACCTGCGATATCAATGAAAGATCCGTTTGGAAATGATTGATCTGGATGTAGTTGTGATAAATTTAATACACCTCCATTTTTTACAAAAAGTTGTCCTGATCCTGGCTGACCGGTGAAAGCAGAGCCATACATAGCTGTTACATTCACTGTGCCTTCAATTATACCAATGGCTTCTGATTCCCATCCATTCCAAAAGTGTTCACCAAATGTCATTGTACCACCTCTTTCAACGATGAGTCGGCCTGGGCTGGTCCAACCAATGCCTGACCACCATTTACCAGTGTTCAAACAACCTCCTTTTACAATGCGAAGCACAGCTTCCTCTTCTCCTCCATCTCCTATTTTGATATTGAAAACATTCACGGAATCATCTAAAATACATTCAGTAGTTGCAGGGAAATCGTTGTTGCCAATTACGGGATTAGCAGCTTCAACGTCGTCAGGATATTTATCTGTCATTCCCCAGTTAGCATCCTCTGTCCACTTATACGTAGTGTTGGGATTTGCCGATGGATTCCATATTGCAGTAGCATCCTGCCCAAAGGAGGAAATACTGATAACAAAAGCCATAAAAAAAAGTAAAAGTTTTTCTTTCATAATCTGATTTTTAATTAGTATTAAATTTTGTACATGGTTTAATTAATGCCTTAGTTTTCTATTCGCTTGAAACGCTATTCGGAATTTCCAGAATAAGCTTTAATTTGCCTATGCACTTTAGTTTATTCGTAATGATTTTTAAGTACTGGCGAAATATATTCGGAGCATTATAAAAAAGTATTAAAAATCAATTAAGAGGTAATTAATGTACACTAAACAGAATCTTATAATTTCTTAAAATACAGTTGAACAGTGTGTTGCAAAAGAATTAATTTTAAAAATCACATCTTTTTTTAGCGTAGAAATAACCATAATTGACTTCCTGCAGTAAACTTCAAAGAAGAATGAATGCTAAAGATTCTTTCTTTAAATGAGGGGGAATTATTTTTTAATATTTGTTCTATTTTCTTACAAATATTATCTCTAATTCCGAGATTGTTTTTAATACATTCGTTTATGCAAGTGCGTTAATCTGTTGGTTGGGTAATTTTATGACTAGCGACAGAGCTGCTAATCGATTTCTGCACAACAAGATTGTACAGTTACTATCCATCCGGGTTTTAAAATTTGGATCTTCTCTATATCGGTTCCGGGTCGATAAATGACAAGCTATAATTTTTAACCCATATAAAATTGTTTGTCTATAAGTTAAAATTATTGCCGGTGGGAATTTGTAGTTAACAGAGTGAAACTATTGTGAAAACACATTTCGCTGCCAGATTATTAGAAGTTTTAATGGCCAATTATTTCAACATATTATGTATAGTTTGAGTTGTTAATATGAAATTTCCAGCCATTAAAGTTTCGTCATATTCAAACATTATTCCTCTAACATGGCAGATGGTGGGGGTGCGTCTGCAGTTGCTCCCCATTGCTTATTGGCTTTAGCTCCCATTTGCAGGATCAGCTCTCCACCATTATGAATTTCACTATGCGGAAACCAGGGTTTATTCCATTCTTTGCCATTTAGTGTTGCCGATTGTATATATTTATTCTCGAACGAAACACCGTTGGCAATAATCGTGAATATTTTTCCGTTTCCAAGGTCAATTTCTGACTTCTTAAATACGGGACTTCCGATATTGTAGCTTGCTGAACCCGGAGTAACCGGATAAAATCCCAGTTGGCTAAAAGCCACAAAAGCTGACATTCCGCCACCATCTTCATCTCCGGGTATGCCCATTAAATCATTTCGGAACCATTCATGCAACAATCTCCTGATTCTCTTTTGGGTTTTCCAGGGTTCACCAGCATAATTATATAGGTATGGAATGTGTAAAGAAGGTTCGTTAGCCATAGAAAACTGCCCTACATTTCCAGTATGATCTGGAAGTTGCGCATAAAATTCATATTTGCTTCTACCCAATGGTTCATTAAAAGTTGCGTCGAGATTTGCTAAGAAATTATCTTTTCCTCCCATTAAATCAATTAAATCGGCAACACTGTGAGGTACATCCCAACGGTAAACCCAGGCATTATTTTCTCCGTAAAACTTGCGAGCACCCATTCCTCCTGAGAACTTATAATCAAATGGTAAAATGAATTCACCATTCTCATCTTTAGGATGAAAGAAAGCAGTTGCGGGGTTGTACAACTTACGGTAATTAAACGAACGCTTTAAGAAATATTTATGATCCTGCTCGTTTCCCAGTTGCTTTGCAATTTGAGATAAACACCATTCGTCGTATACTGTCCCGAGTGTCACAGCTACAGGCTGTCTGCTTTCGAAGGAGTGCACTTCGGGTGTTGTTTCCCGTTCGCCATCTTGTAACGCAGGGAAATAGCCAAATTCTTTGTAGAAATAATCTAATTTGCCTGCTTTCATTCCCGACCACGGGGCAAGAGTTTTTTCAGTAATTGCTTTTTTACAGGCCAAATAGGCTTTCGATAAATCAAAGTCAGTTAGTCCTTTGGTGTATGCATCTAAAACAGTTGCTACTCCGTGATTGGAGTTCATTCTTCTGCTATCGCCCATAATCTCGGGAAATGTTGGCATCCAAAATTCATCCATTTGTTCGGCCATGCGAATAAATGAATTTAATATGTCTAATTCCAATTCTTTTTCAGTTAAGCAGCGTAAAGGATGAGTTGCACGATATGTATCCCAAATCCAATCATCAGTATAAAAAGGTGTTCCTTCGTCATTGTGAACTTTTCCATCGAAAGCACTATAATATTTACCATTTTCCGAAATGCAAACCGGACGCTCATAGGTTCGATAAAGCGCGGTATAAAATACGGTTTTATCATTCTCAGAACCTCCTTCTACTGATATCTTCGAGAGTGTTTTGTTCCAAATATCCTTTCCTTGCTTAAGGATTTTCTCCTGATCAAAATCGCTTATTTCTCGTTGCAGGTTTTGTTTAGCTTGCTCTGTACTGATAAAAGAAATACCATATTTTATCCTTATTTCTTTTGTATCTGGCGCAAAATCTAAAACAATGCTCTTGTCTTTTCCTTCCGCTTCTGAATCAGCAGAAATTACACCCTTTTTTAATATTCCGGCATTTCTAAACTTTTGTTCTGTCTCTAGGTATATGTATACTTTAGTCGTATTTTTTGTGACTTCATTGGATACTGTCTGAAAACCAGTAATCGCTCCGTTGTTAAGTTCTATTTTGCCGGATTGATTACTGATTACAATGTAATTGTTTGCCTGGCTTTTTTCGAACTGTAGCACATAAATTCCGGTTCGATGCGAGACTCCGTAAGAAACGTTAATTTCTTCTTCATCAAGATAGACATCCCATGAAAAGGGAGTCACCTTTTCAAGATCGTAACTGTAGTTATACACAGGTTTCAGGTTAGTATCTATACCTGATACGGGGCTTATTGTAAAAGCCGAACTTCCCCGATGACTGGTTGTAACTACTGGTAATCCATGCAATCGGTCTGTTGTATATTCCCTTCGCGAAGGAATAACCCTTAACATGCTATTGGGCAAATGTATTGTTGGAAATGTTGGAACAAGTATATGACTTATATTTCCGATATATGGGTTGACATAATCGATGGGTTGCTTTTCTTCTGTTTTATCAATATCCTGTTTTGATGAGCACGAAAAAGATAATAGCAGCAAGAAAACGATAACCGTGGAGTTTAGATTCATTTTATTCGACTTTTAATTAATTACAAGCCAAATAAAACCTCATTCGATTAATATTGAATTAAAAATGAATAAAAGGGATTAATAAATATAAAGTATGGAGCAATTTTTTGATTAAATATCTTTTAAATCCAAAATATCCAGAAAGGTTCGGTCGTAATCCTGACCGTACATTAATTTGTACTCTTTATAAAATTTAAGGTAGGTTGATTTGGCCATACTATGTTTTCCCATGCAATATTCTGCACGACATTTTAAAATCATAGCATCTTCATTTACCAGGTCAAAATTGCTAATACTATCGGCAAGTTGAATAATAAACTCTGATTCTTTATTTATTTCACAGGAATATGCATAGTTTACTAAAGTGTCGATTATTGTTTCAGATACCGAAGCTTTATATTCATCCAGCCAGCTGTATTGCACATTCTGCAGAAAAGCTCCTTTCTTTGCAATTTGTAACAACCTGAGAATATTATCCCTTGTTTGATTATTTTTCAATGTGCTTATTTCTATAAAATCGATGTAATCACTTTTAACGCTATCATCTTCAAATAAGATTTTCCAATAACCGGTTTTCTTTGATAGTTCGCAATTACCAATTTCACTTAAAATAGTTCTTAGTCTGGCTGTATTAACAGCACGGTTATTTCTGGCACTCTTTTCCGATTTATCGAACCATAAAATTTCCGTAATTTTTTCAGAGGAAATTCCTTTATTATTTCTCAGGGTGTTCAAAATAATTAGCAAGAACAATTCTTTTAGAAGCGGAGAGAATTTGTTGGTAATATCTTTGTATTCTTTGTTAAATACCTGAAATCCACCAAAAAAGATAATGTGGTATTTTATCGTTTCTATTTCCGATACTAAATCAGAAATTAAAGGCTGTTTCAAAAAGTCATCAGAAACACTTCCAACTTGTGGTTTTATTGTCTTTTTTCGAATTAATAAAACGATGACAGCTATTCCGAAAACAACAATCAGTAATAATATCCATGGCCAATACTTACCTTCATTTATTGGTAATACTGATAGGTTCAGTTGATCTGGAGGGAAGCTAATAGAATGTATGGCTAGTTGTGTCTTTCCTGATTCAGTCAGATAAATATTATAAGCGTAGAGCTTATTTTGTTCTTTAATATAAAATAAGTCGGCAGAAGAGCGAATATCAAGGAATTGAAAAGGAATCGTATTTCCAACGCTCTCCAATTCTGGAGAATCTAAGCTTCCCTTCGTTAATTGAAGGTAGCCGTCAAAAAGGCTTTTTTCAAAGACTAATGCGTAAAAATTTCTTGTCTTTGAATCAATAAATATAGAGCTTCCTACTACCATATCGTCGATGACATGAGGAACCTCGAATTTCTTAAAGAATGTCCCGGTTTTCAAAGAATAACCAATCAAGTCGTAATAACTATGTGGGTTTATTAACTGATTTCCGGACTCGCTTCCATAACCGCCAAAAATATAAACAGTGTCATTTAACACACCCAATCCGGCCAGATATCTGGGCTTATAGATTGGCGAGTCTGTTTCAATATCTATTTTATTTGAAGTATTTAAATCTATTTTCCTAACTATGTTATTATACGAGTGTAAACCATAGCCACCAAATGATAAAATGGAATTATCGTTGACATCAAAGTAGCTATTATGATGCCTAAAAACAGAAGATTCATCAGTAACAAATTCTGTATTATCCCATTCTCCGGAGCTTACATCAAAAGAAAAAGTTGGCCAAGAGGAATCTACTACATAACTGTAAATCTTATTGTCAGTTTCGTTGTAGATTGCTTTGTAACTCGAATTGAAAAACTCTGGTTTTTGTTTGTAATTATAAGTTTCTAAACTTTTATCCAAAGCCTTAAATATCTGGTAGTTATTTTGAGATAAGATATATACCAAACCATTGTTAATATCATATGCTATTTGAACATCCCCATCGAATTCTTCTTCCAACTCTGTTTGCCAGGTTTGATGATTTAGCATTAACCAGCTGGGATTATTGACTGTTGCTTCAGCATTCCTAATCTTATCTTTCACTATTGTCCCTTCTCTTAAAGAGAGTGCCCAATGATATTTAAGTTTCCCTTTTTCATACAGTTTAATATTCTTAATACTCATTGAAGGAACATCGGTGGTTTTGAATTGCTTATAGTTGTTGGCTCCAAAAATTATTTTTACTTCTTCCTGCTTATTAAACCCAATATTGTTATGTACATAAAAACTATCAGGCGTGTACCAAATAATTTTATCTTCCAGGAGATTAAATTTTACTCTAATGTTCAACCATTTTTCATTGTAATCGGAGATATCAGGCCCGTGCAGAATTGAATTCGTATTTCCAATAACAATATTTAACTGGTTGTTTGGCGTTGGAGTACTTAGTAAATCTATATTAACGTCATTTTTATTTACAATCCTAAAAATGTATCCGAAAGGATCTCCATGTTTGTAATCGGGTTTGTATTCGAAAGAGATTTCAAATTCCTCTTTAAAATCGAGTAATCTTTTGGGTGTCAAATCTAGTTCTGTTCTTCTGTCAAGAGTTACATCGTGCCCATAAAACTTCAGACCATAATTTTGGGCATTAACTGACACAAATGAAGTAATACACTGAATACCAATAAACAATATAAAATTAAACAGTTTTCGGAACCTCTTCATCTTAGAGCATAGTAGTTAGTTAATGCTAGTCTAATTGCTTACATCGACTTAATGTATCGAATAATCACTTAAAATCAAATTACGCCAGATTCTTTAAGATTAGCAAATATATAATCAAAATAGATAAAATTTCACTTTTATACTGTAAAGGTATATTCTTGAGCATAGGATTTTCTTTTTTGGGGCTAAAAGTGAGTGTTACACTGAAAACAAAACAATGAATCTTATTGCGTAACTCCACAAAGAACGCTAGCCAATTGGTCGCCGCACCTTGCCTTTTTCAATGCTCTTGTGAAAGAAATCAGGGAGTTTTTAAAGGTAAACATGGCAACATGAAAAGTTGAACTAAGTCAAGCGACAATCTAATAGCCTCTATTTTTACTCATCCACTGCAAAATCCAATTTTATCTTATTTTCATCTGGAAGTACCTTCAAAATATTATTATTTTCAGAATCTATAAACCTCCCTTTGTCGGCAATAACTTCGTATTTAATGTTTTCGAACTCCAGTTTCACCTTTTCCGTTTCAATCGAAGAAAATGGCAAATCAATATTCTCTGCGGTATTTAGAGCCAAACCCCAATTTATAGCATCGCCATCGAAATCAATTTTCATACTTTCTTCATCCATGTTGATAACAAAAGTACCCAGTTCGTCATCGAGTTTCCACACAGTCATTAAAGTTCCGTCCTTTGCTTCAGAAACAGAAAGTGTTTCTCCCTTCAACAAAATCTCCTGTCCATCTTTTTCTGCTTTAAACCACAAACCCGCATTTATTTCAGACGAACTCCAACTATAACCATCAACAAACGGAGGCGTGTAGTAAATACACTGGTTGGATGTGCCTCTTTCGGCAAGGTACGACGATGCCATATTCTCATCAAAAATATGAATGTCGCGGAAACGAAGCGTTCCGTTATCCCAAAGCAAGTTTGCCCGGTAAAACCGACTGTTAAACCACACCGTTTTCTGGTTGCTGCCGGGCAAATCGTCCAAAGCTGTTACAGATGTTGCCGGTGTTGTTTTGTATTTATCGCTGAACCATTTTCCAGATTCGGCCAGCGTTTCAACTTTAATTTTATTTTCGTCGCGCAAGCGGGCAATCAATGGAATCTGAATTTCGAAACCTTTTTTCATGCTGGTCCAGGTAAACGAATTCTCCTGACCGGCCTGAACATAAGAGTATTCCATGTTTTCGCCTTCAATAAAATGTTTGAAATACCAGTTTACCCAGGTTGAATCGCCACCAGCATCGCCATAAACGGGTTCTAACGTAACAACTCCCTGGTGGCTTGTTCCCAAACCATTGTCATACTGATGAATCGGGTCGCTTCCAAGCATCCTGAATACCGGCACCCGAATCTGGTTCTTAGCGTTTTGTGCAGGCATATAAGCATTTTTCACACTCGGATAATATGCCTGATTCCAGTAACCACCCCACATTGTATAACCATCAGTACCCACTTGATCTTTGCAATTACAAGAAGCGACAATCCCATATTTGTCATACATATATTTCAACGAATGAGCGTCAATAAACCAGCATCCCATCGATTTTGGATAGTAACCGAAAATCTTTTTGAAATCTTTCATGTAAACATCCACTAGCTTTTCTCGTTCTTCGGGTGTGTAACCAGTAGCAAAACCAACATCGGCATGCCAGTCCCACGGATAACGCCCGCGCCATTCCATTCCGGCATTTTCAACCAGGGGCTGCGGAATTTCAAACCACCCTCCTATTTCATACAAACTATCGGGCAAGTTTTTCAAAAGCGTTTGATAACGAGAATCGAGCAAGGCATCGTATTGCAGCAAAAAGGTTCCACCAAGTTTGTACTCCTTCATCATCTCAAGTTGCTTTACTGTTGTTTGAAAAAGTACATCCTCGGTAATTTCCTCGCTCCGCGGTTCCAGTAAACGAATAAAATTAATGATGTTTACAATCTTTGGTTTATCTCCAGTCTCTGTTTCAGCAGATTTCTCCTGCTTTTTTCCCGAAGTTAAACATCCTGAGAATAACACAACGCTCAATAACAATCCTACAAAAATTCCTTTTTTCATTTTACAAATTTATCCGTATTACTCAATTTATCTTTTCAACTATTTCTGACAAAATCTAACTGATACCGACTAAAGAGTTAATCCATTATTTATCATTTCTAAGAACAGTGCTTCTCTGATAGTTCTCGAAACACGCGCCATACCATGTTTGAAACATTTCCAGGTTACTCTCGGAAAGAGAAGCCAGTAGCTTTGATTTTAATTCATTTCCCAGTTGACAAAAAACAATAAACGGACAATCATAATTCAACTCTCCGCACGGGCAATGCTTAAAAGTACTGATTAAATCGGCATTTATGTATTTTTTCTCTTTTATGCGTTCTTTCATTTTCATAAAAAAATCTTGCCAAGACACTTCTCTCAACTACAAGAACAATAATTACTGAACATTCAATTTCAAATTCTTTTCTTTTTGCCCGTTAGAAACACGAAGCACATAAACACCTGGCTTCAAGCCATCAATATTTATTGAAAATTGCGTTTTTTGCTGAGGGATATTGCCTGTTTTTATCTCACGTCCTGTTGAATCGAGTAATGCAAATTGCTTGTAAACCGGTTTTTCGAACTTTACAAATACAACATCTTTACCGGGGTTGGGATAAAGCAAAATCCCCTCGTTTGTATCAGTGAAATCTTCGATGCCTGTAATTGAACTTACAGTGAGTTGAGCAGTTGTAGAATGCTTTCCATCAAGAGTAGAAGCAACAATATTTGTTATGCCCGGATTTTTCGCAGTTACCAGTCCTTCGGCATCAACAGTAGCAATATTATCGTTTTCCGAAAACCAAACGATCGCCCGTTTTATGGCCACACTTGGCGAATAATCGACCCAAAGACGTTTTGTTTCTTCTTTTTCAAGAGAAAAATATTTGGGGTTAATGTATAAATCATTTATCTCGGTAAAGCAACGCACTTTGCAGGGCAACGACTTTGTGCCATCGGGTGCCACAGCATAAACTTCGGCTTCTCCATCTTTCAGGTAAGTAATTTTTCCATTCTGATCTACTTTTACGATAGAATTGCCAGTCGTTGTCCAGGTTGCATCCGGGCTTGACGATGTTAGCTGTGCAGTTTCATTACGGTTTAGCGAAACAGATGTTGGACTTAGAAATATCGATTTCGAATCATTTTCAGCATATTCAATTACCAACTGAGGAACGTATTCATACCCGCTCTCAAGTGCGTTCAGTTTTACGATAAAAGTGTTGTCGTATTCCAACAGAAAAGTTATCGCATTTCCTTCCTCCCAGTCGCTTCTGTTCACAATTTCAGTAAGTACATCGTCTAACGAAGGAGTTTGTTTCCAGCCTCTCTGTGTATTTTCGCTAACAATTAGCCAATACGCTTTATTTCGGGTAGCTTGTTTTGAAGAAAGCGAGTAAGGCGAGTTTTCCAATTCTGCTGCATCGCCGGTATTTTCAGCATAAATTTTTATCGGATAAGTGTTCCATGCGGCAGAACCCGGCATATAAAACCGGATATATGAATTAAGAATTCGGGCTCCACGCGGAATGTCGATATCATCAAAACGGCACGCCCCTATTTTCTTATCCAGCGGATTGGTAGTTCCAATTTCTATTTTTGAAGTATTCAAGCGGACTTCTCCTGTTTCAGTTTCTTCGTATCCATCATCATTTGCATCTAAAATTTCGGCGTACAAAGTACTATTGTCCGGCTTATTTTTAGGTTCAATGGAAACGCTGTCGCTTGCTCCGTACTCAAAAGCGCCAATATCGTTTGCTTCGGTTGAAACACGTTCCAGAAAGTCGTGGTCTAAATCCACCCCACTGGAATCGGCATTATCAATTGCCGGAGAATTTTCCTGAAGATGGTAATCGTTCTGGCTAAGACTTACAAATTTAGGGTTGGCAATTATGCACGATGCACTAATATTTGCCTGCGAGCCCACATTGGCAATGTTGTTTTTAAGCGTGAGGTTACGAGGCCTGTTTTCTATCTTTATATCAGTATCATAAATAATATTATTACGAATTGAGAAGTTGTTTCCCTGAGGGGCATCAATAACTATTGGCGATGCAATAATTGTGTTGTGTTCAATACTCAGGTTTTCGATCGGGTAAGCAAAATCGGTTGGATAGGTGGGCCAGTTTACAACAGCAATGCCATAAGAAGCAATATCGTAAACTACATTATTATAAATATGAATATCCTCCAGGCTGTTTTGCATTTCGGAAGAAACGATAATACCGGAGCTGGTACCGTAAACCGTATTGTTGAATACTTTAACGTCTTTATTTTGTCCGCCGTACGAATCAATATAAATTCCCAGGCGCCTTAAATTGTGTACCTTATTGCCAAAAACACGCACGTGTTTTGACGCTTTCACATCAATTCCTTCTCCTCCCCGCTCGCTGGTTAAACTGTTTTTTACTTCGTTATACGAAACATCAACATATTCGCACTGGTCGAATGTAATGCACTCGCCCCACGAGTTGCTGCAAACATTATCGGTTATATTATTTCTGACTTTGGCAAAAGAACAGTAAGCCAGATGAATTCCGGGATTGGTACAATTTTTTATGGTGTTCCCATCGATAATGATATGGCTTTCGCCGTTCCCAATACCTTCGGTTCCGTTTATCAGTTTTAGTCCTGTAATTTCGATATAACTTTTGCGGTTTAAATCAATTATAAAGTTTCCGCTTTTTCCGTTTCCGTTAATAGTAGCTTCTTCTCCCGGATATGCGCACAGTTTGATCCAATTATTTTCGTAACCCGAATGCTGAAAAGTAATTTTCTCGTAATACGTTCCGCCTCTTACGTATGCAATTTGCCCGGCAGTTAGCTTTTGTGCCGCATTTCTAATGGTTTTCCAGGGATTATCTATTGTTCCTGAATTACTGTCACTTCCCGTTGGCGACACATAAAAAGTGCCGGTTTGGGCTTGTAAGTTGTTCTGAAAAAAGAATAAACCAGAAAAGAATACGATTTTAAAAAGGAACTTCTGCCACATATATTTTTCTTTTAGAATAAAGAAGAATGCTTTATTGAATTACATAACTTACAATCAAACAAAGAATTCCCCGTGAACACAGGGAATTCTCGTTGATTGCTATTTAAACTAAACTAGACTATTATCTATCGTTTTATAAATCGGCTAACTAAAGGAGTTCCATTATCGTCTGCTGACTTCAGAAAATAAACTCCAGGCTCCAACTGTTGAATGTTCAGCGATTTTAATCCTTGCTTCTCAACAGCCATTATTGTTTGCCCGTTAATATTAATGATTGAAACATTGTCGATTGATTTAGAGAAATGGATTACATCTTCTGCCGGATTAGGATAAACAGAAACGGTGTTTATTTTTCCAATTTCTGGTGCAGATGAAATTATACCAGGTTCTACCAAAGAAATACTATCGAGGTAAACATTTCCGGCTTCCATAGCCATATTGAAATACAATATTTGTGTGGTTGTTTCCTTTATATTATCAAAAGTTACATCGAAAGTATACCGGGTTGGCTCAGTAGTTATGTTAATGGTCCAATCCGACGTTCCTCCGCTGGCAAACTCACTGTTAGAACTTCCCAAACGCGCCCAGTTATTTTGTGGCGAATCTTCAAAGTCACACTGCAAAGTTCTCTCGGCGTCAGACCAGGCAACAAAGCTAAATTCGTATTCTGTATTTCGTTGTGCTTGCAATCCCGACTGCGATATCTGGTATTCCCAACGTTCGCTTGCACCATAAACTTCGCAGGAAAGATGCCCGTCAGTAATCTGAGGATTTTGCCCAACAGCTTCGCCGTTTACAAAATAAGACCAAGGTGCTAACTCTCCATCAAAACTACCATTCTTAACAATATTCAACTCTTCAAAAGTTGTGGTTTGTCCACTAATTTCAATATCCAAACGGCCTTTTGTAGCGTAACCATCAAGCGTAGTTGCTTCAACAGTAATCATTCCATCCTGAATAGCAGTAAGTAAACCATCCTGATTTATGCTGGCTTTGCCGGTTCCGTTAATTACACGCCACTTTAAAGCTTTATTGGTGGTTGTTTCAGGCTCAAAATTAGCAAGCATTTGCAAAGTTCCATTATCGGTTGTAACAGTTGTTTCACCCGATTGTGTACTTACATTAACGGCGGTAGCAATTACTACTTCAGCATTTTCAAGCACTAAATGACCGGCATCATCCATATTCGAACCGGTATTTTTCCATACCATATACGAAATTTCGCCTTCCGCATCGGCATCAATAATCGTAATATCAAAACCAAAAGGCCTTGAAATATCAAAAGCTTTTCCGGTGTTATCTACTAAATCTTTAAACGGAATAAAAAACTCTCCGTAGTAAGCTTCGCCAACAACTTTAAAAGCATACTGAAATTGAACATTTCCTGAATTGTCTTCTCCGGTAAAAAGCTCACCATCTTCTTCTCCCTCAGTAAAAGTTGGAGCGAACTGGTAATGCCCGGCATCCCAAAAAGCGCCGTTATCCTCTAGGGTTTCGTTTACATCAAAATATATTTCCGGCTTGTCGTAATTCCAGTTTGTTGAAGGATCAGCCCCCATATAAGCCGGGAAATGAACATCATCGTTTACAAATAAAAAAACGAAGAAACCATCGTTCGTGTATAGCATTTTCCAATAAGAGGTGCCCGGATCGCCAATAGACGGATTTTCCCCACTTTTGTAGGTTTCTATCGATTGTGGCTCTACATTATTCCAAACCGTATCGGCAACACCATCTATCTCTGGTGCTACTGATGCCTTTGCAATAGTCATCGGAGTATCTTGCGCTTTGGCAAAAATGGTTAACAAAAACAGGGTAACAAAAGGAAGTAAAATTTTCTTCATAATCATTAGTTTTATTATTCGTATCTAAGCGAAAATAGTGCAGGTATCACTGAAATACCTTAGCATTTTGTGTTTTTCCCTTAGCATTTTGGGGTAAAAAAAACGGTTGAATACGAAAGAGTTTCAAAGGGAAACAAAACAATCGCAAAACACTAATAATCTGAACATTAAATACCTATTATTTATTGATAAAAATACATTCAGAAACATTAGTATTTCAGATTAAGTTAATGAGTTATGCTTTTATCATTTTTACGCTTGAATTCAGGCTTGGAAAAGCTATAAAATTTTATACTTTTAAGATACTTATTTACATTTCGCAGCACTTTTCAATGAAATATATAGGCTTCTTTCTTATTCTTTTTTTCTTTTTTTTCGTTAACAGTAGTTTTGTTGGATTCCGGAAAATCAGTTTCAAATACCTGACAATAGAAGACGGACTTTCGCACAACCGGGTAGAATGTGTTCTAAGAGACAGCAGAGGTTATCTTTGGATAGGAACCGAGCGGGGGTTAAACCGGTTTAACGGGGTTAAAATCAAAAAATATTTTGCCAACCAACAAGATTCCAGCAGTTTAAACAACAACTGGATTAATTGTCTCTACGAAGACCGGGCTAAAAATCTATGGATTGGTACGCAAAAAGGGCTGGAAAAATACGACTGGGAAAAGGATACATTTGTAAAAGTCAAAATCTCAGAAAATGATTTTACTGATGTGCGGGTTATAAAAGAGCTGAAAGACAACATTTTAATCCTGGGAACCAGCAACGGATTGATTCGCTTTCCTATAAATACACAAAAACCCGAAATGTTGTTAACTCCTTCAAGCGAAGACAATCGGTCGGATAATAACATTAGTGATTTCGTTGCAGATTCGCTGGGAAATTTATGGATAGCAACACTTGGCGAAAAACTCTGGCACTACAATTTCAGTACAAAACAATTTAAAAGCATCGAAAATGCACAACTTCAGGCAACATCAGGAATTCGGAAAAGCATAATAACCGACAAATCAAACACCTTATGGATTGGAACTTACGGAAATGGTCTGTATTCTTTCAACCCAAAATCGGGCGAATTAAAAAATTATCCCAGCCATGGTGAAGGAACAGGAACCAGCAGCAAATTGATACACGATTTATACCTCGACGGAAATACACTTTTAATTGCTGCCGACCAAGGCGGTTTGGACAAGCTAAACCTGAGTACCCTGAAATTTGAATATTCGCATTCCAGTAAATCCATAAAAAACGGATTAAACAGTAACAACCTGAACGTAATTTACAAAGACTACGAAAATATATTGTACATAGGAACCTCGGTTAGTGGCTTAAATATTTACAACCCAAAAGAAGAACGTTTTAAAACTTTCAGGAAAGAAATAACCGACATTAACGATTACCGTTGCAATGTAATCAACAATTTTTTTGAAGATTCAAACGGGCTTATCTGGATTGGTACCGACGGTGGTGGTGCTTACTCATTCAACCCCGAAACAGAAAAATTTGAGAGTTTTATTCATCAACCCGGAAATCCGAATAGTATAAGTAGCAACTCTATTTCGGCAATTACCCAGGATAAAAATCGGAATATTTGGTTTGGTACCTGGGGAAATGGCTTATGCAAACTTAATACAAAAACAAATAAATTTACCCAATACAGTCCAAGAAAAAACGACTCGACCTCAATTTCATCTCTAAATATTCTGGATTTGTATTGCGACGACAACGGTAATTTGTGGATTGTTAATTTCGAAGAAGGCGTAGACTTGTTTTCTCCCGAAAAAGGAGTGATAAAAAAATTCAGGGATACAACTACTTCTAAAGAGCTATCCTTCAATTCGGTAAATAATATTGAAGAACTAAAAGACGGTACGCTTGCTTTTGCTTCCAACCACGGCTCCTTTTACTACGACAAAGACAGTGGGAAAATAAAACGGCTCGGTTATTTCGACAAAAAAATACTCTACGATATTTACCTTGACAGCGATGAAAATTACTGGGGTTGTAGTGCCAACGACGGATTAATACTGCACAAGCCCAGCGGCGAAGAAGTCTACTTCAACAAAAACAACAGCTTTATCTCAAATTCAATTTCGGGCGTAGTTGAAGATGCTGCAAACGAAACACTTTGGGTATTAACCATGGATGGCCTTGCAAAACGAGCAAAAGGCTCTGAGAATTTTGAATTTTATACCTGGGAAGACGGGTTGCAGGGAAGACAGTTTACCCGGCATGCGCTTTTGCAAGCAAACGAAGGAGATATTTACATTGGCGGCTACAATGGATTTAATCGTTTTCATCCGGAGAATTTTGAAGAAAACAACCATCCTCCCACCGTTTACATTGATGAGTTTACGATTTTCAACGAAGCAGTAAAGGTTACCGACGAAAACTCGCCACTACAAAAAGTTATTGAGGCTACCAATTCAATTACTCTTTCGTACAAACAGTCGGTATTTTCGTTGGGCTTTTCCGCAATAAATTTCACTTATCCTCAAAAAGCACGTTATGCCTATCGTCTCGCTGGGTACGAAACAGTCTGGAACAATGTAAAAGAAGGAAAGAATTTTGTTTCGTATTCAAACCTGGATCCGGGAGAATATTTGTTTGAAGTGAAAGCGACAAATAACGATGGCGTTTGGAGCGAAAATCCGGCAAGGTTGGCAATTACTATTACACCTCCTTTTTGGGAAACATGGTGGTTTAGGGCAGCTGTTTTATTACTGGTAGCCGGAAGTTTAATTGGATTTTACTTTTTCAGAATCAACCAATTAAGAAAGCAGCAAGAGATTCTGGAGCGAAAAGTTAAGCAACGAACGCTGGATTTAAACAAAGCCAACGAGAACTTAAAAAGCAACCAGGAAAAAATTGTAGAACAAAATATTTCAATAAAAAAACAAAGAGATTCGCTGGAACAGAAAACGATTCAACTGGAAGAGAAAAACAAAGAAATTCTTCATATTACCGACTTGCTTCATCAAGCCGATTTGGCAAAAATCAGGTTTTTCACCAATATTTCGCACGATTTCAAAACACCTTTAACGCTTATTCTGGGCTACATTGAAAATGTAACTCCGGCCATTGAAAAGAATCTGGCCTTAAAAGAAAAATTCGAAGTGGTTTCGAACAATGCAAAACGCCTGCTTCGTATGATTAATCAATTGCTCGACTTTCAGAAAATTGATTCAAACAAATTAAAGCTGAATTTAAGCCAAACTGATATCGTTCAATTTGTACGCGAGGTAGCAAACGATTTCTCAGCCGAAACATCACAACGAAACATTAAGCTGAATTTTGAAACAAGCTCCCCAACCTTGGTAACCTGGGTTGATATTGACAAACTGGACAGAATTCTTTTTAACCTTATTTCGAATGCGTGCAAATACACGCCCAACGGTGGAATAATTTCAGTAAGCATCAATTTCTTGGAAAAAGAAGACCCCGACTTTGTAACGATTAAAGTTGCCGATAACGGAATTGGAATTGAAAAAGACGAGCAAACGAGAATCTTCGAACGCTTCTACCAATCGGCTAACAATAAAAAACTTAATGCTGAAGGAATTGGTGTTGGAATGGCGTTAACCAAAAATCTTGTTGAACTTCATAAAGGGAAAATAGATGTAGAAAGTGAGCCCGGAAAAGGAACCTGTTTTACCATCCATTTGGGGGTCGGAAAATCACTTCTTCCCGAAATACCGGAAATGCAAAACACTATTATTGAGCATCCTGAATCACCTGTAAAAACGATAACTCCATCAAAAAACACAAAACGTAGAAAAAAAGCGGAACAAACCATTTTAATTGTTGAAGATAATAACGAACTCCGGGATTTTTTGGCGGCAGAACTAAGCAACTATTACCAAATAGTTGAAGCCATTGACGGAAAAGACGGTATGGAAAAAGCCATCCGAATCCAACCCGATTTAATCATCAGCGACGTGATGATGCCCAACATGGATGGCCTTGAAATGTGCGATAAACTGAAAATGAACTGGCAAACCAGTCACATTCCAATTATAATGCTAACTGCAAAATCGGATGAAGAAAGCTTTATTAAAAGTATGCAAATTGGCGCCGATATTTTTGTGAATAAACCTTTTAACTTTCGCCATCTTTCGGAACAAATAAGAAACCTTTTAGCCAACCGAAGCCGGATAATCGACAAATTTCGTAACAACAAAAAGTTTATCGAGCGTAATTCGGCACAAACAAAAGAGGATAAACTTTTTGTGAATCAGATTAATAAACTAATAAACGAGAATATCGACGATAATAAATTTGGGGTCGAGAAACTGGCGGATTTACTCAACATGAGCCGTTCGCTCTTGTACAAAAAAACACTTGCGTTGCTTAATATTTCGGCGGGCGAACTTATCAGAAATACCCGGCTCGAAAAATCTACCGAACTCCTGCTAAAAACAAACTTTACTGTTTCTGAGATTGCTTACAAAGTTGGCTTTTCGGACCATCCGCAATTCACACGAAGCTTTGCAAAATACTACGGAATAAGTCCGAAGCAGTTTTTGGAAAATGCCCAAAAGAATCAATAGATAAAATTGGTTCAATCCCTTGGCGGGACTACATTCTATGGAATTAACTGGTTATCAGACTTCGACTCCGCTCAGTCTGACTGTCACAGTGAGCGGAGTCGAACTGTGATTCTCCGATTACAATTTAATTCCACCAAAAGATATTAGTCAAAAAAATTAGATATTTATTCTGTTCTAAACGGAACAGCAGGTAATCCTTCTTTGTTGTAAAGATTAGCGTCTGGATTATCACCCCAGGCATAACGCACTGCTGTGGGGTGCTCTATTTCAGGCGACCAAACTTCAATCGTTTCATTGTCGATAATTCTGGTTTTTGCCCAAACAAAGGCATGACCTTCTCCGGCAATTGCAAAGCCGGAAGGTAAATTTTCATTTCTGAATTCAAGACCTTTCCCGGTTGAAGAAAAATGTATTTTCACTTTGTTTCCGTCCACTTCCATCGATTCAAAAGTTGGACCGGAACTAACAATATTTTCGCCGTAAGCTACTTTTCGGGCAGCTAAATACAAACGTTTCCCAACATCCATTTTATTTTTCGGATGAATGTCGCTTGCTTCGCCGATATCAATTATACAAGCCATTCCCGTTTTTGGATATTTCAACGTTTCCGTTTGAGCCTCACGAAGTTCAGCCCAACTGCTTTCTTCCGGCTCCGTTTGTTTTTGTCCGTAGTTGGCCAATTGTACAAATAAAAATGGAAAGTAACCTTCCTGCCAGCGCACTCGCCAATCGCTAATAAGAAGCGGAAAAAGCGACTGGTATTGTTGAGCGCGTCCCACATTTGCCTCCCCCTGATACCAAATAACTCCTTTTATTCCGTAAGGAATTATTGGTGCAATCCGACCATTGTACTGTACAGATAATTGCGTGTAATAGTCCTGCCACTGTGGAAGTTTTGTTTCAATGGTGGAGTTAAACAGCCATTCTCCAGACAAAGAAACAGCTTTATTAAGCGAGACTTCACTGTTATCTTTCCCGATTAATCCACTTCCCCAATGACAATACAACCGAATTGCCAGTACATTTTTTCCTTTTTGAAGTACCTTTTGCGGCACTTCTATTGCAAGTTGTCCATCAATATTTTCCTTCGTTTCCACTTCTGTACCGTTAACATACAAACTAGCTTTTCTGGCGCGAATGTAGATTGACAGTGTATTTTCTTTTGCGATGTCGTCTCTATCCAATTCAAAGTTTTTCCGAAACCATACAACTCCCCACAAACCACTTAAACCGGCTTTTCCAAAATCAACGGGATAGGCAACATGTTTCCAATCTGTTGGCTGATATTTCAGGGTATGAACTCCCATGTCTAAGCCATTTGTTGAAGCTTGAGCAATACTGTCACGCGATGCGTCATTTCGCCAGCTCTGTTTCACATAAGCTTTCCAGGCTTCTTGATTTTTGTTCTGCGCTTTCACCTCGTTAACAAAATCAGGATGAGTTTTCAGCATTTCGGCGCTAATCCAGGCTTCAACACTTGTTGCTCCCCACGATGAATTGATAATACCCACCGCAATGTTTTTATCCTGATGTAACGCGCGGGCAAAAAAGTAAGCCACAGCCGATGATTCTTTTACCGACTCAGGCGTAATCGATTGCCAACTGGCAACACTCGTATTTTGCAGTGGCATTACACTCGTTTCGCGTGGCACATTAAAATACCGGATTTCGGGGAAGTCTGCATTCTCTATAACTTCTTTGGTGTTTGGTCCCACTCCGTTTTTCATTTGATACTCCATATTTGACTGACCAGAAGCTAGCCAAACTTCGCCAACCATTACATTCTGAAAAACAATTGTGTCCTCACTGGAAACATTCATGGTAAACGGTCCGCCATAATCCAACAGTGGCATTTTTACCATCCATTTCCCCAACGTATCTGCTTTTGTTGCATAAACAAAACCTGCAAAATCAATTTTCACAGTACTGTTCGGTGCTGATTTTCCCCACACAGGAACATTCATTCCTTGTTGCAATACCATATTATCGCCAAAAATGGAAGCAAGCTCCAGTTTCTGAGCAAAAGAATTCAGTTGAAATACAAGTAAAAAAGCAAAAATTACAACTTTGGAGCAACGAGGGGTAAAAAGTTTAATTTGACTCATTTTCATAACTAAAATTTGAGAAACAGATATTTTGACAATCTTACTTCAACCAAAAAAAGTGAAAATTCACTTCTTCTTAATCAGCAACAACCAGTCAGTGCCTTCACCTGAAACAGGAGGCTGAACCTCAAAATTTCCGATAACCTTTTCGTTCCAAGGATTAGAATATTCGCCATTTCGTGGATTAAACCAGCACATTTTTACCGACTCTGTTTGAAATGCTTTTTCAAGATTTATTGAAACTCGATTTCCATTGGGCAAGTAAACCATCGCAAAATCTTTTCCGATAGCTGCCACTGCCATATCTTTGTAATCACTATTTCCAGAGAGCAACAAAGAAGGAGCTGGTTGAATTGTTGTAAAATCAATGGATTCAAACAACTCTCGGGCGAAAAGTACAGCTTGTGCACCTTTAAAATCCAGTGCCTCTTTCCATGGCACAAAAGCATCAATTACCGGGCTAAATCCGGGGCTGTACATTTGCCAGATTTCGTTACATCCGTAGGTGTGTCCGCAGGCGCCGCCCAATAAGCTCTGGTACATTATTTCCCGGCTATCAGCAGCACTAAACACGCCATTTTCCTTTTTAAAATTTTTAGGAATATTTTCATAACGCGGTTCCGAATCCATAACAGGTTTCACCGGTTTTAAATTATAATCATGCCCCAGCATTTTCTCCACAATTGCATAATCTTCTTTTGCATGGCCACTTTGGTAGGTGTTAAAATCAAGCCAGTTGCAGTGATGAAACCATTCAGAAGATGAAGATTCGCCAGACGGATGATATGTTAAGAGGTGGTGTTTATCTTTCGATTTTATTCCCTCTGCCATCGCATTCCAGATCGCAAAATTATCTTCTCCTCCCTTTCTGTCGCCGCCAATTATCCAAATAACATTTGGAAACGAAGCATAACGTTTACCCAACCAGCGACCGTATTTCTTTGCGTTCTTTTTCGTAAATATTTCGGGGCCACTTCCCCACTGTTTGTCCACTTTGTCTCCCCAGGTGGGCAGCAAACCAACGTACAAGCCTTTTTCAGCTGCATTTTGCAATACCCAATCGACATGCTTAAAATAAGCTTCGTTGGGTTTCGTGGGGTCATTGTCAATCAAGGGGGTTTCTCCTTCCGCATTCGGCACTGTCAATCCGTTGGGCTCCGCCAATATCACGGTTTGAATAACGGTAAAGCCTTTTGAACGACGATTCTCCAGGTACAGTTTCGTGTCATCTTTACTTAAACGGTGTAAGAGTTCCCAGGCAGTATCTCCCAAATACAAAAACGGTGTGCCATCTGCATGTACAAGATAGCGATGATTCTCGGAAACCTTTAAATCACCATGCGAAAAATCAACAGATTTTCCTTGCCAGCTCTGCTGTGCATTTAATATTAAAATTGAACAAAAGAAACTAATAATCAGAAAAAAACTTTTCATATTGAATTTTATTGTCAGTTAAAATGGAACTACTAAGTTCCTCATTTATTCAGCTATACTTGTTTAAAACGCCATTGGCATGTCTGTAATAATGGCCTCGCAAATCGTTCGAATATTCAAGCAAAATTTTGCGTCCCAAACCGTTGTAATCGCCACACCGGTATAAAGCACGCGCCAAAATTAATTCCCTTAGTGAAAATTCCCGGGTGCTGGTATCTGTTAGATTATTCAGGGGCGTTTCCGCTATTGCTTCTTCAATATCAGTCATCGCATGTCCTGCCATTCCCGGCATTTGTAACATATTGTGTAAAACTTTGGCACCACTTTCATTCGAAATTGTTTCAAATGCAATTGCCACAGCCCGGAAGTGCGAGAAATGACTTTCAGGAGTTAGTTTTTCGGCCATTCGTTTTATTGCCGGGATACTTTCTTTTTGTTTACAATTTCCGAGTCCAATAAGCAACGAATCATCGTAGCTCATGCTACTCCCGTACTGCTCCATCCCTCTGAAATCCCAACCATTGTCCCAGTTTTCCAGTGATTTTACAGCATTGTGCAATTCTCTAAATCCGTCTGCTATTCCCAGCATACCAAGAATTCGGGCGTAAACCAATCGGTTTTTCGGGTTCGAACTTTTTGTATATTCATTTTTTAAGGCAGGGATTCCCTGTTTTTTATCCCAAAGAACTATTTCCAATCCTTCAAGGTCGTTAACAACTGATTTTGCAGCTTGCTCAATTCTGGAAGCTTCGGGAGGATAATTATCTGCTTGATTCAGAACTTCAGGAAGCAAATTCCCTTTTTCAACCAGTTTTTGCTGAAGCTTTTCAATTTCAACATCCTGGATTTGTTTGTTATCAGCTGCCACCATTGCTGATGCCATTCCAACCGCAAACCCTTGATTTTGCAGATCGGCCTGCATTCTGATAACCGGCATCGCATCGCGGTGAGCGCTAACACCCAAACCTGTAACAATAATTCCATCCAAACCTTTTGGCAACAGCGAACGGAACGGAACATGTGCCATCACACCTTCCTCTTTTGTGCCGGGCGCTTTTAACGAGAAAAACGGGTCGATGGTGTAGCCATGCGTTTCAAAAGAACTGATATGAATAGAGATTGTATCGGGATAAGTACGATGATTGTAAATATCCAGAACGCTAATCCGCAAATCGCCAACAATCCGCCTACGTTCGCGTGTTTGCAGTAATTTGCCGATATCGTAGTGACCTTTGAATTTATTTTTTGCAACGACAAAAGTCCGCCACACATCAAGCATATCGGTATCGTTGATAAACGTCCAGTCGGTATTCTTGTATGAAAGGTCGGGGTATTTAAATGGTAAACCTGCTCCCTGAATAGCCACCGTTTCAGCATCAGTATAACTATATTCTGCACCGGCAGCAATAGCAATATCGGCGCTTCCGGTAGAATCAATAACTGTGTGCGCCAGAACAACTCCTTTTCCTTCGGGTGTTGCCACTACAACTCCTTTCACTTTTCCGTTTTCAACATACGCTCCGCAGCCCAAAACACCAAACCAAACATTGCCACCGGCTTTTCGTACTTCTCTGCGGTACCATTCTCGTTTCCAATCGGTAACCCAAATATCTGTGCGGTCTTTTTTACGCGGATTATCGCCTCCTATATTTTTTACTCCCTGGTCAACTTCTTCGGTAAACCCTTCACGGAAACCAAACCAATATCCACCAACAAGTCCCATCGTTCCAATACCACCCAATCCGTGCATGTATTCGAGCACCAATGTAGAGGCTCCGTTTCTGGCTGCTCCAATTCCTGCAGGAGCTCCCGCAGTTCCGCCACCCATAACCACAGTATCGTATTTGCCCAACACTGGCAAAGAAGTGCTTTCTTCGACTAAAAAACCAAGTGTAAAAGACGGGCGTATTCCTAGTAAAAGCTCGCCCACATCGCCTTTTATTTCTGCTGATTGATTTGAACTTTTTATACTTAGATTACCTTCAAAACTTGTTTGAGAAGCAATAATTGCAGCTTCATTTCCAATTCGTTCACCGGTTCCGATTAATGCTCCGGGTTCGAGAAGTTTTTCTGCAACTTCGGTACTTAAATCAGCGCATGCACTTAATACAAAAAAACGGTCAACTTTTCGCGGTTGAAAAACTTTTAGAGGAATTTCTTCAACCACTGCGTCCAATTCCTTCCAGTGTTTCTGACCTTTCATTTTATCAGGCGGATTCTGAAAAAGCAAATCACTTTTATCTACCTGATCAGCATCCCATGTTAAATCCTGAATTATTTGTTCAGCTTCAGCAAAAGACGACCAACTCCCGTCCCTCATCTCGACCGGAATCGCATATTCAATCGCCTGATAGCTCTTGTCTTCTATTTTTATCCGAGAAGGTTGAATTTTTCCAACCCCTCCCTCAATAATCTTTTCCTTGTTGCCAACTACAGTAAATTTAAATAACTGCTTACCTGCTCTAAATTCAGAAAAACGGGCGTTAGTCATTTTGGCCACAGTTGCCCGCGGTGTTGCATCAATAATTACTTTTGCAATAACGGCCTGTCTGCCGGAACGGTTGGCCATAACTACTCCTGCCGGATTCCCTTTTTCATCTACAATCAAATCCGTTGCGTAACTAGAGTACAAATATTGAACTCCATTATCAATTAATTGCTGGTCGAGCGTGCTTTTTACATGCAAAGGAGTAGGAAGCCCGTTTTCCCAAATGTGCTTTTCCAAACTTGTCTGAAAATTCGTGTCTTCCCGCCAGTAGCGATAAGTCCCACACACATCTTCGCCAAGATAAGGCTCGCGGGATGCTAAAAACACTTTTGCGCCGTTTTGTGCAGCTTTCACAGCCGCAGCAACTCCCGCTGTTGAACCACCGACGACAACAACATCTACGTTGTATACTACCGGAAGTTCCCGTCCTGACTGATACGCATTTTGCTGAATTCCCTTTAATTTATTTTGAGAAAAAGCAGGAAGCCCTCCAATTGTTAGAAATGCCGTTCCGGCAGCAGATTGGTATATAAATTCTCTGCGTTTCATAAATTTTTGTACTCGGTTACTGGCAGAAAAAACTATTATTTCTGCAATTTGAAATAAGGAAGCCTGCTTAAAGGAACATCAATAGTTACCGTTTTGCCACCTTTGTATTTTTTGCCCCGTTCATCAATCCACCTTCCTTTCGGAAGTTTCACTTCACGCGTTCTTCCTTTATTAATCATTGGCGCCACCAAGTATTCATCGCCAAGCATATACTGGTTTTTGCATGTTTCGAATCCCTCATGCGGAAAGACATACTCCATGTGCCGGATTATAGGTTCACCATCTTTTGCTGCCTGTTTGGCCAATGCCAAAATGTAATCTCCCATTTTAGCATGAAGCAAAGCCACGTTGCGGCACAAGGTCAAGTGCTTTTCGTCAAGAACTCTCCATGGAGCCACCGAAAACTGCATCATGGGCATTAGCGCCTGTAATTGAGCCGAGCGAATCATCAGTTCCTGGTCAAATTTGTTGTAATCAATATTCTCGAAAGTCTGAATTAAACCGCCGCCAATCATGTCGGGGCAAGTAAACGGGTGCCCAATTAATCCGGCCGAAATCATATCTGGAATTAATAGATTTAAATCATCCCAGGAGTAAGCTTTATCCTGTAAACGCTGGGCTAACGGTTGATTTCCCATTTTCCAGCAGGCTCTGAATTCATTAAACCCAAACTCTGTTCCCAATTTAGCATATAATTCAGACTGCAAATTTCCGCTTGTGTTTGTAGGATAATCCGTGTAAAAATGAAAATCGGCAGCATCAAATTTAAAACCGTCAATACTGTACAAGTCTTGTAAGCTTTTAAGGTTCTTTTTCAGCCAGTTAAATGCGAAATTTTTAGAGAGGTCGAGGCAGGCACTATAGCCATTCCACCATTTTATTAAAACCGGCGAATTTGTTTGTGTATTCATCACCAAACCGCCATTCTTTTCCAGAAAACGAAACTCTTTGCTATCAGCACTTATAAATGGCGTAACCCACAACATTACCTTGAAACCTTCAGCATGTAGCGAATCGACCATTCCTTTGGGGTCGTGAAATTTAGCTGCATCAAACTCAAAATTTCCATAGTACTTTTGCCAGATATCATCAATCATAAAAACGCCGGGAGGAAAATTGTTCTTCAATACATTCTCTGCATATTTCATTACATCCCGCTGGTTCTGGTTTGTTCCCAGCTCAATCCAGGTGTTATACTGTGGAATTTTAAACATTAGCGGATTTGGGGTTTTCCCCGATGCAGGGAAATGCTTTTGTGAAGCTGCCTGATAAGCCTCGCGCAACGTTTCTCCGGCGTTTATAGCATTTATTTTTTCAGCATCAGAATGGAGTATCAGAATTCCATTTTTGAATTCAAAAGCAAACGGCTCATCACTCCAGACATAACGCCCCATATTCGATAACAGAAATGGCGCAGCTTGGTTTCCGAGGTTTTCAGTTGCCAAATCAGTTTTCTCAAAATTAGCCTCAAACGGTTGGAATTGAATTTCATTTAGAGGTGTATTGGGCCAAGCTTGGGCAGTATAGGCGCCATACCATTTTTCGCCGGCAAGCGGTTCTATTTTTGTTTGAAATTTTGCGGCAGATAGCATTGTTACACTGCCGAAAAAAATAAGTATTGCTAATAATATTTTTTTCATTTGTATGTGTCGTTTTTGTTTGTTATTCTGTTGAAGTCTGCCGCATTTATTCCCACTCAATCACCAATGTTTCTTCTGCTTTAATATTTACAGAAGATGTATTTATCATTTTATTCTTATGATTTGAGAAAATGAGTTTGGGACTTAATTCTTTGTTTTGAAATACAAGTGGGATATTTTTCGCTTCGCCCGATTTATTAACCAAAATGGTAATCAGTTTTTCTCCGCTGGTCATCGTTTTCATTAAAACATCATCCATTTGGTGACTAAAATAAACTGGTTGCTTTTCCAGAGGCAGGTAATCTTTAAGCCAGTCGCTTAAAGCTGCATTATTTCCGGTAATCCAGCTTCCCAATCCCATTAACGAAGGAACCCAAATTGTTTTTCCTTTTCTGTATTCGTTCTGAACTCCATATATTTCTTTTTGATCTTCGGAAATGGTTTTTGCTGATTTATTAATTGCGATGTTTCCCCGCCATAAATGAGCGGGTATTTCGTTTTTGGCGAGTTCAACATTAAATACATTGTCAACCAGCTTGTATTCGCTGATTTCTCCGCCAAACAGCGATCTAAAAGGGAAAGAACTGAGGGCAGTACAATGCAGATTCTCATCGAAAAAAGCAGTTAAACCGTCAACCAGTAGAGTACCGCCTTTTTTAACGAAATTCTCTAAGGCGGGAGCATATTTAGAGGGCAGAGACAACTGATGAGAAAGCACAATAACCTCTCCCGAATAATCCGCCTTTTGGAAATCAAATTCGCTAATTTCTTTTAATGCACAATTTAGCCCCAGTTCAGAAATGGCTTTGTAATACCCCAATACCGATTTTATTACAGCGCCGCGTTGCCTTCCTGTATAATTTTGCTTTGATGGGCGTTCCATTGCTTCCTCCGCCCACATCGCTTCTCGCACATACAACACATTTATTCCGCTATTAAATTCTTTCGCGTTTGCAAAAAGTGTTTCGCGTTTCTTTACTGATTGAGCTACATTTTTAGCTGCAATTAAGCGTTCAGAAGGTTTATCCTGAAAGGTAAGTATTGCCCATTCGCCGGCCTCTATTCCGGAAGCTCTGGCATTTAAAGACCAGAATATTGCACCCTTTGATTCTGCGCCCATTGTTAGCCACAACCACTGGGTAATTTCGTCTGCTGTTGGACAAAATGGGGCTGAGCCACTATAGGTGTTATTTCCACCCTGAATCTCGGTCATTATCCAAGGCAGATTTCCTGCGCCGGAACGAATAATTTGGCTGTTTGCAGCCATTGCCAGTGCATATTGTTTCCGGTTGAAATAACCAAAATGCCAGCTGGGATGTGCTGAACCTCCGAGACTCGTCAAAAAATTTCGCCACGCAGGAAAATCATATTGTGGGGCATTATCAAAAATCGCGTGACTATTTACATGCAAATGGGTTTCGGGGTCAACTTTTCGTATTTCGTTAGCAAGCCATTGCAGGTACCAGGTATTGTAATCCATCTGGAAACGCTGTTTCCGCAAGTCCATCAACACAGGATAACCGTCCTTGGTATAGTCGATAAGCGGATTGGCTTTACTCCATTCTTTATACCTTTTTTCAGCAAAAGAATTAACAGGAACCGATGTTTGCCCTGGTTCATTAATTAACACCCAGCCAATTAAACAACTGTATTGTTTGAAGTGACTTACTGCATTATCGATAAAAGTTGCAATTGAGTCTAAATGAGCCTCGTTATGTGGGAATTTAAAGCCACCAATATCTGTTTTTTCGGTGTAAGGAAACAGCGTTGCTAAAATATTTATATCGTACTTTTCTGCCGATTTAAATGCATAATCAAACAAAGTGTAATCCCAATTGCCATCTTCATCTTTCATGTACGATTCAAACATCCTGATACGGCAAACCGACATTTCATTTTCTTTTAAAATTTGAAACCAATTATCGATTTGTTCGGGTGTTTGTCCCGGTTCAATAAAAACTTGGGCACCAAAAAACGGTGCTTCATTTTGCGTTATTTGTGCTGATAGTTTCGTTGTAGCAAACGAAAGAGACAAAACAATTGAAAGAGAAACAAGACAAAAAAGTGACCAGACCCGGCGCATAATTACGAGTTATTTTTGGGTTAATCTGCAGAAAACCAACCAATGTCGATTTTCTGCAGAAATAAAAGAGACTAATTATAATTTATAAATTTGCTGCCTACTCAATTTGAGCAACATCAAGGAAGACAATAGTTGTTTTTAGCTCGGGATTAACTTCTGCCTCTTCGCTTGTAATTCCGATACCTATTGCAAATTTTTCGCTTTGGTGACTATTTATAAAATCCATTTTAACACTTAGATTGAATTTTACCGATTCTTGTCCGCTGGCAATTGTTACTTCACCAGGAATAGAAAATGCAGATTCGGGTAAAATAGTTGTTCCTTCCAATTCGCCGGAACTAATCATCTGATTAACCGTGTCGGTATCGGCCGTAATGGCAACTGCAAAAGAACCGGCAAGATTAATTCCACCACGGTAAACGCCAAGAGGAATTTCCAAGGTAGCATTTGCTTCGTCAAAATAATAACGGGAAGGTGCGCCATCGGTTGGCACACTTACCGTATCCGACTCTTCGGCAACGTTATAAATCCCCGAATAAGAGGAAGGCATATAAAGCATAGAATCGGGATAATCTGCATCTTGAAATTCTTCGTAGTCGCAGGCAAAAAGCCCGGCACTAATAAAAAATACAAAAAACAAGCGGGTATAAAACTTATGAATATTTTTCATGATATTTTTCTTTTATACAGGTTACCATAATGGGTTTTGAACCCACTTACTATTGATGTTTAATTCGCTCTGAGGTATCGGGTATAAATACATTTTTGGCGAGAAAGCCCGGTTTTCCACATCAATTACATTGTAATTAAAATCATCACCATTTTGGGTTATTTCCAATCCTCTCAATGGCTTTCCAAAAGAATTTTCAGCTTCCATCCAACGCCGCACATCCCAAAAACGATGTCCTTCAAAAGCAAGCTCTACCCTTCTTTCGCGACGAATTATTTCGCGCATTTCATCCTGCGATAATCCCTCCGGAACATCAGGCATATGCACATCCTGGCGCGAACGCACCTTGTTTACATAAGTAGCAATGGCCGGATTACCCGGATCGTATTCATTTAATGCTTCTGCATAATTCAAATACACTTCTGCCAAACGTATCAAAACCCAGGTGTGTACACTCGTTCTGTCTTGCAAAAGGTCTAAACTTGAATTCACATATTTTTTCAGGTAATAACCGGTTTTACTGGCTCTGAAAGTTCCTTTTCCATCTAAACCTCCGGTCCAGATTTCAACGGGTCTTCCTTTGTAATACCTCTCGTTAACAAGAATAGTAAAATGAAGCCTTGGGTCTCTTCTTTTATATGGGTTTTCAGCCATTTCAGGGTCGTCCCAATCAAACTCCGATCCATCTCTCATTTGATAAGCGTCCACCAAATCCTGCGACGGATTGGTTCCGCCCTGACCAAGATCGTATCCCGGAGGAGCTGACATTTTTTCGAATGAATTGGACGCTCCGTTACGGCGCGCCAGAATTACTTCGTCGTTAAGAAAGCCTTCGCTGCCGAAAATATCTGAATAACTTGTGCTTAGCGAATAACGCCCGGTTTTAATCAAATCGAACGCCGCATCGGCAGCAGCTTTCCATTTTGCTTTCCGGTCGCCTGATAAAGTTACCAATTTCGAATTCTGATAACCGCTTGTCCACGAATCGTTATTAAACAAATCGCTGGCGCCATATAAAAGTACACGGCTTTTTATGGCCAGTGCAGCACCGGAAGTTACTCTTCCCAAATCGCTGGCGCCATATGCTGATGGAAGTTTCTCTGCTGCATAATCACATTCATCAACAATAAATTGAATACAGCTATCCAACGAAGTTCTGTTAGTGCTGGTGTAATCTGTTTCCAAATCGGTTAATTCGGTAACCAGCGGCACACCACCGTAACGTTTTACCAATTCAAAATAAAAATATGCTCTTAACAGGCGTACTTCTACTTTCCAGTTTTCAATTTCATTTAATCGTGCCTGATACACTTCCTGTGCACCGGGATCGGGATCAACGCGGTAGGTTTCCAAGTCAACACTATCTGCCGAAACCAAAAACTGGTTTGCTTTTCTTATCGCCTGATAATAGTGTTGCCACACATCATCGGGGTTATAAACCATGTTCCAGTTTCCGGTATTAAAATCCTGAATATTCGACGTTTCAATCGCATGCTCAGCATCATCGGTTGCTGATGCCAGCATTGCCCCATCAATGTATTCAAAACCATTTGGCAGTTCGGTATAAACTGCAATCGCACGGTATTTAGTATAATCGTAAGAGCGGGTTACTTCGTCGCCCCTAAGTGTAACAGTAAAATCCTGGTCCAGATCCTCACAGGCACTAAACAAAAGGGCCAGAAACGCATATATAATAATTAATCTATACTTCATTTTTCTTTGATTTTCAGGTTAGAACTGTACTTTACAACCAATACTGTAATTCCTAAGTGGCGGATATCCGTTCATAATTTCAGGATCAGAATACTCCAGGTGATCTATGGAAAACAGGTTTGTTCCGTTTACAAAGAAACGGGCACTCGACAAACCTAATTTAGCCATAAAATTTTTCGGCAAATTATACCCCAACTCCACATTTCTTAACTTGATATAATTTCCGTTTTCCTGCCAGAAAGAAGAATACACACCAAAATTATTGGTATTGTTTTCAGAAGAAAGTCGCGGATAAGTTGCATTTTCTTTGTTCGATTGGTTCCAGCGGCCCAGTGCTACTTCGCCAATTTTCCCATCGTTTTGGAAAGCTTTATAAAAGTCTCCGTCTAAGTACACTGTTCTTCCGGCAACTCCCTGAAACAGCATTGTAAAATCGAAATTTTTATAGTTAAACGAAGGCCTAAACAGAAAAGTAGTTGTGGGCGTTTCGGTATCGCCAATGGCATGAATATCCAGTTGGTTAATCACACCGTCTTTGTTCATGTCGCGGTATTTAATATCACCTGGAAGTACTTTCGAACTGAAGCTTTGAATCGGGCTTTTTGCAATGTCTGTCTCATCTTTAAAGAAACCTATTGCCTCGTAACCAAACGGTTGGTTTACGGCTTTTCCTGTCCGATACAAATAATCGTATAACTGTGGTGCTTCCGAAAAATATGTCAACTCATTTTTAGCATACCACACGCTTCCTTCCAACGAATACGAAAAATCGCTGTTGGTATTACTTTGGTAACACAAAGTAAGTTCAAGCCCTTTGTTTTCAACCTCCCCCACGTTTAAGTCGGGCAACTGTATTCCCAAAAACATTGGAACTGTAGCATAAGGTTTTGCAAGAATATCAGTACGTTTTTCCTGAAATACATCCAACGTCATACTCAATCTTTTTGCAATTACTGCGTCAATTCCAAAGTTCATCTGTTTCGACTTTTCCCACGATAAATCAGGGTTTGAATAGGTACTTTCCTGAATAGAGAAAATGTTTGAGTTATTGGTTCCCAAATAATATTCTTCGCCGTAACCGTAAGTTGAATTATACATAAATCGTTCCCCGCCAATAGCGTCGTTCCCCACCAATCCGGCCGATGCTCTTATTTTCAGGTAATCGAGCCAATTCAGTTTTTCAGCAAATTTTTCGTTAGAAACTACCCAACCAAGCGAAGCAGCCGGGAAGAAACCATAGCGGTTATCTTTCGGATAATTTTCGGAACCGCTTACACCAAATGAAAATTCAGCAACATATTTCTGATCTCTGGCGTAGGTAAAACGTCCTCCGGCATCGTTATGCCGATACGGGAAACTTGTTAAATCGTAAGTATCGGCATTTCGCAACAAGTAATTGTTACCCGACAGGTACAACATTGAGCTAACCCGGTTTTTACCAAATTCGCGGTCGTAGTTGATAATCCCTTGCAAGGTATAACGTCTCCATTTTACACTTCCTCCTTCGTTTCCGCTAAGCGATGTATTTTCGCCAATAGGATTGTAAATTGTTTCTCCGGTACCATCTTCCGAAATTGAAAAACGCTGATAGGTTCTGGTTTTACTCGAAAAACTCTGGAAATAATCGTTAAAACTAACCGCTCCAGAAATGCTTAAACCTTTAGTTATTACACTTAAATCGCCAGTAATTTTTAACATGGTTTGCAAGGTGCGGGCATCCGAACTGTAAAAACCCGATTCGATAATATCGCCCAAAGGGTTTGAATACAGGTTGTTTCCTCCCCAACTTCCGTTAGCGTTTTTTACCGGGAAAGCATTTGGTGCAATCTTTCTTAATTTAGAAAAAATGTCGTAGGTAGAATTTCCGGCCGGATTATCTTTGTTTACAATTGCACCGGCAATTTTAAAATTAGCTGTTATAGCCGGCGAAACTTTAATATCAATATTCGAGCGGATGTTGTACCGTTCGTATTTCGAGTTAATGCTGTTATCCGAAATATCCTCTGTTTTTTTGTACAATCCCTGGCTCGAAAGCGCATTCAGCATAACAAAATAATTCACGGTTTCAGAACCTCCAACAAAACTCAAATCGTAATTCCGAATCGGAGCCACTTTTCGCAGCACTTCGTTGTACCAATCCACATCCGGGTGAAAATACGGGTCGGATCCCGACTGGTAAGCAGCAAGATCTTCCTCAGAATAAACCGGAGCTTTCCCTTCGTTTGCTAACGCTTCATTGTAAAGCTTTGCATAATCATACGATCCCAAAAATTCAGGCATGTTGTACGAAGACTGAATTCCTTGTTGGGTACTCAAACTAACCTGCAACGAACGATTACTACCATGTTTAGTGCGTACCAGCAAAACTCCATTTGCCGCCCGGCTGCCGTATAAAACTGTTGAGGAAGCATCTTTCAATAAGGTTACCGATTCAACTTCTTCGGGAACCAGGTTTTCAATTGAGCTTTCAAATCCATCAACAATTACCAGAATTGAGTTAGAATAGGTTGTACTAATACCGCGCGAAAACATGTTGGGTGAATCCTCACCTGCTTCGGTATTGTATTGCTGAATTGTTAAACCCGGAAGTTGGCCGAATAAACGATTCGCAAAGTTGCTTGTAAATGTTTTTTCCAGATCCGTACCTTTTGCCTCCGAACTTGCTCCGTTAATCATCCAGTCGGGAGATGTTCCAAATGCAATTGGTTTTTCTTTTTCATTCTTTATAACAAGAACACTGTCTTCTTGCCCGAAAGAAAGATTAGCAAAAAATAGGAAGACGCATCCTAAAAAGAATGCATATTTATATCGTGATAATGTATTGATCATTTTTAAATAGATTATGATTAATAACCAGGATTTTGAACCAGATACCCTTTAAGTACTTCGTCGTAATCAAATGGGTGTAAATACATTCTGTCCATGAACACACGTTTTTCAAAAACATAGGGTTCGTAGCTGAAATTATCATTACCCTCCTGATAAATTTTAACACCATACATATCGGCATCAATAACTTCTTTTGCTCGCAACCATCTTTTTAAGTCCCAAAAACGATGTTCTTCGTAAGCCAACTCAACCGCTCTTTCATCCTGAACTCTTGCTCTGAATTGCTCCTGAGTTAAACCCTCGGGCAAATCTGGCATTCCTGACCGGTTTCTGATTTTATTTACGGCATCGTAGGCTTCCTGAACCGGCCCTTGCGCTTCGTTCAATGCTTCGGCATAATTCAGGTAAGCTTCTGCCAAACGGAAGATGATGATATGCGGAACTTCGGGGCGATTGTAAGAAAGTGAATAAGGAACACGCTTATGCACCCAGACACCACCAAAACATCCCTCGTTGTGTGGGCCACCTTCGTAGGTTTGTATTCTTGGAATATCGTTATTCCATCTTGCTCCGTTGTAGGCAAAAGTTTGCGCAAAACGCGGATCCAGTTCTTCGTACTTTTCATTCAGATTAGATCCTCCTTCCCAGGTTTGCGGAGTACCATCTTTTTTCTCGTATAACTTCTGAAAGTTTAATGTAACCGACATTCCTCCCCAGCTCATACCTAAACAACGTGGGATAATTCCGTTCCAAGGGAAATCCCATAAAGGCTTTTCGCCAACCGATTTATTGGCAAGAATAATCTCAGAATTATCATGCGTTTCCCACACATAACGGTAATTCATATCTTCTCCCTTATCTTCTACCAGATAAATTCCTCCGGCCGGCGCCCAATCTATTACAGCTTTTGCTGCAGTAGCAGCTAGTTTCCAACGATTGTTATCGTTATTGGTATAACAAATCAGTTTGTTGTTTTCGCCAAAATCCAGATAAGGTGTAGCCGTGTTAAAAAGCGGACTGGCTGCATACAGTAAAGTTCTCGATTTCAAGATCAATGCTGCTCCTTTTGTAATCCGTCCGCGATACTCCGAACTGTAAGAATCGGGCAAATAGCCGATGGCTTCGTCTACCGATTTAACAATAAAATCGACACACTCCTCAACACTATTTCGGGGTAATAAAAGATCGTCGTCGAGTTGAAAGCGTTTTTCTACAATTGGAACACCGCCATAACGTTTTAGCATTTCGAAGTAGTTAAGCGAACGAATAAACAATGCTTCGCCCTTAACTTGCTTTATATAACTTTCGCTAACACCAGGCACCGACTCAATTCTCTCGATTAGTATATTACACCGACGAATAGCCGACCAGCGCGCTTTCCATCTCGAATCTTCAATACCGATAATTAGGTTGGGTGTTACATTACCCACATTCCATGTTTGTGGATTCCACCAGGTCTGATCCATTTCTCCTTCATCGGTAATTGCATCGGTTAAACCATAACTTACATTTCCCGTACTTTCTGCTTCCCTGAGGATTACCGTTGTGTGTATCCCTTGTTCATAAGTAGCTGCGATAAATGTTTCAACCTGGTTTTTTGATGAAAATATAGTGTCCTCGGTAACATCTACTCCGGGAGCTTTCTCCAGATAATCGCCCATCATATCTTCGCAAGAAACAATTGCGAACAGGATCGAAAAAAAGAGTATTATATTGATTATATTTTTCATTTCAACTAAATTTTAAAATTTCAGATTTAAGCCCACGTTAAAGGTTGAAGTAACGGGATAAGGCTCATAATCGGTTTCGCTGTTCGGAAACTCCGGGTCTTCTCCGGGAAATAAATTATCCCAGGTATATAAGTTACTACCGTTGATGTAAACCCGGCAAGAACTCATACTCAGTTTCTGAATAAGCTTAGAACTGAAGGTATAGCCAATCTCTATGTTTTTCAATCTTAAATAGCTGGCATCTCTAATCCAGAAAGAAGAATTCTGGTAATTGTTATCCTGTCCGTCAACTGATAAGTGAGGCAACAAAATCGATTCGCCATTTTCGTATCTCTCCTGGCTCCAACTTTGCAGCAATAACTTACTTGCTCCGGAATTTTGAAAGAAACCACGGTTAGTCCTTCTGGAAGTATTCATTGAAACATTGCTTGCTCCCTGAAACAACACAGAAAAATCAACGCCTTTTATATCGCCTCCAAACGAAAATCCAAAAACTTTCTCCGGGAAGTTTGAATAGCCAATCGGAACAATATCGTCGTTATCGATAAACCCGTCAGAGTTAATGTCAACATACTTGATATCGCCGGGCTGAAGTTTGTTGTTTTGCCACATTACAACCGGTCGGTTCGGGTCGTTTACTTCTTCCCAGGTGTTATACAAGCCATCGGCTAAAAATCCGAAAAACTGGCCGTATCGTAACCCGGTTCGGTATTGATAGGGATTTGTACGGTTTACCTCATCCATAAACTCAATTACGTTATGTGCATACGTGTAATTTCCCCGCACCCAATAATTCAGTTTTCCTACGGTACTTCTGAAAGTAATATCGGCTTCAATACCACTGTTTTTCATTTTTCCGAGATTGTAAGCCGGTAATTCTGCTCCGCTAATTGCCGGAACAGTTCCTTTATTTGCAAGAATATTATCGCGAACTTCGCTAAACCAATCCATCGAAAACTGAATTTTGTTATCCAGCACATGAAGCTCAAGCCCCAGGTTTTTCTTGGTTGATTTTTCCCAGGTTAAATCCGGGTTACCAATTTTTCCTTCGGCAGATCCGTAATAATAATTATAGGTTGATCCAACTTCTCCCCAATGATAACCTCCTGAATAAGTATAAGACGAAGGCCTGTACAAGAAACGGCTGGCAGTACTCGAAATATCGCCAATGCGGTCGTTTCCAACCTGCCCGATTGTTCCTCTTACTTTAAGGTACGATACGATGTCGTTTTCCGGAAAGAAATTTTCTTCTGAGATTACCCAACCCAGCGAACCTGCCGGGAAAAACCCAAACCGGTTTCCTTCGGCAAAGTTCTCGGTACCTTCGTAACCAATATTAAACTCAGCCAAATAGCGTTTTTTGTAGTTGTATGTTAAACGCCCTGCAAAGCCCTGGTAACCGTTCGAAACCAAAAATGCCAAAGTAGGATCGTAATATTTACTTTGTTTGTAAAGCAACATTCCTGTCACTTCGTGTGTATCGTTAAAAGTTTTGGCATAATCAACGCCTGCTTCCAAATAGTATCTTCTGGAATATTCTTTCCCGTTGCCCAAAAGTTCCTGGTAATAAAAAGGAGATTCTATCCCGTTTGGAATTAAAGCATAATCTCCGGATTCCAATTTTTTCGCATTGTAAAGCAACAATGTTTTCCGGTAAGTTGAGTTTTGTTCATTATAGTTTTGATACGAAAAAGTAACGTGGGTTTTCAATCCTGGCAATAACTTCTCGAAATCGTAATTAAAACGAACAGAACCATTTAGATAATTTCGGTAGTTTTCGCGGTATCCGTTTGCTCCCATCCAATACAAAGGGTTTGAAGTACTCGGATCTGCTCCGGTCATTACCACCAGTTTATTATCATACAAACCCGGGCTGTCCAAAGGATTGGCACGCATAATAAACTCCATTGTTTTGCGTGTATCCTGGTTAAAACCTTTTCGTTGTTCTATCTGCGATGATAAGTTTACAGTGGCCGAAAAATATTCGGTGATGTTAAAATCAAAGTTCGAACGAAAATTGTAACGTTGAAATTTGATCTGCGGATCAAACTCAAAAATATCTTTTACCTGTTTGGTTTTAAAAAGTCCTTCCTGGCTAAACATACCGGCCGAAACAAAGTATTTTACTTTTGGAGTTCCGCCCGAAATCATCAGGTTGTGGTGCATTTGCGATGCAGTTGGCTTAAGCACCATATCCTGCCAATCGGTTGAGGGAAATAAAACAGGATCTTCTCCCGATTTGTATTTTGCTATTTCTTCTTCAGAAAAACGCGGTGTATATCCACCTGTTATGTAAGAATCATATTTTAAAGCTTCGTTATACAAACGGGCATAATCATAAGAATTTAAACTCTCTCTGAGCTCCGTGAACCTGGAAATCGCAAAATTGGAATTAATGGTAATCTTAGGCTTTCCCTCTTTTCCTCTTTTTGTGGTGATTAACAACACGCCATTAGCTCCTCTTACCCCATAAACTGCGGTTGCCGAAGCATCTTTTAAAATTGTGATGCTTTCAATCTCGTTCGGATCAATGTTGTTATAATTTTGTGCTTCAATTCCATCGACCATAATCAGTGGATCTGCCGAACCGGTAAAAGTACCGATCCCCCGAATCCGTAAAATCGATTGGTCTTCACCAGGTTCCCCGCTTCGTTGTACAGCTTGTAAACCCGGCATCCGGCCTACCAGCGCGTTACTCACATTGGCCTGAGGCGATTGAAGCAATTCTTCGGTATCAATGGTTGAAATTGCACCGGTTACGGTCTCTTTTTTCTGAAGGCCATAACCAACTACCACCACTTCTTCGAGGCCCAGGGTTTCTTCTTCAAGCGTAATATTAACCTGTGCCTGCCCTGTAAAAGTTATTTCCTGCGGAACCATTCCAACAAAAGAAAACTGCACTATATTTCCTTCGGCAACACCATTCAGTGAAAAATTACCGTCGATGTCGGTAACCGTTCCTTTGCTGGTTCCCTTAATAAAAACAGTTACTCCGGGAATAGGCTCACCATCTTTGGCTGCGACTGTTCCCGTTAGTTTTTTTTGCTGATCAACACTTTCTTTCTTTTCGCCTTTACCCGAGTCCGACTCACTTTTCTTTGCCGGAATACTGTCTTTTGGCGTAATAATTATCTGCCGATCGTTGATTTCATAAGTTATTCCTGAATCTTTAAACAATATCTCAAGAATCTCTTCAACGGTTGAGTTCTTAAAATCGATATTATACTTGTTTTTTATATCAACTGTCTCATTCTGATATATGAATACAAATTCGCTCTGAACCTCAATATCTTCAAAGATTTCAACAATAGATGCATCTTTTGCATCAACCGTAAGCTTTGTGCTTTGTGAATAAGTGGAGGCAGAGACACTAACAAGAGAAACGAAAATTATTAGTATAGTTAGTTTCATTACCAAAAGGAATTTAATGAAGGCGTTATACCCCCTCCATTCATTCAATTTTTTTTTCATAGATTTGTAATGGTTAAAATATTAGACATTCATTTTAATCACAGAATTTACCGGTGGATGCGCCAACATCTGCCGGTTTTTTTTAGGCTCAATTAGTATCTTCTATCATATTTATTCTTTTTTGTTAATAATTACTACATCGTTCTCATCAGTTGTTATATTGGTTTTTAACAGCTTGCTCAGATTGTATAGAACAGAATTAAAATCTTCAGAAAGTGCGAATTTCCCGGAGATAATAATATTGGCAAATTGCTCGTCTTCTATTACGATTTCACGGTTGTAATACCGCTTCAATTTTCGAACAATATTTTCAAGCGTTTGGTCTTCAAACTTAAGATACCCTTTCATCCAGGCCACGTAATTTTCGGTATCCACTTCTTTTACCAACGAAGATTCTTCGTTAACACTGTAAAAACATCCCTGTCCCGGGTTTAAAACAAATTCAGGGTTATTTAACAGTTTGTTCTTCTGCGAAACCTCAACCTTCCCGTTCACTAAAATTGCTGAAACTTCCTGATCATTTGAATAAGCAGAAACATTAAACTCGGTACCCAGCACTTTAATATCCATGTTATCCGTTTCAACTAAAAAAGGCATTTTATCTTCGCGTTTCATTACTTTAAAAAAGCCTTCTCCTTCTAGAAAAACGCGTCGTTCATTCCCCTTAAATTCGGCCGGATAAATTAATTTACTACCCGAGTTTAGAACAACCGAAGAACCGTCGCTTAACAATAACTTTTGCCGTTTGCCATACGGAACAACCAACTGATTAAGTTTTATTTTTTTACTGGTGTTTTCAATAACCTTGTCGCCACTTTCGGTATTTATCAAGATTTTCTCGCCGTTATCTTCATATACCACTTCCGATTGCTCATCATCCAATACGTATTCCGAACCGTCAGACGTAATTAATTTTGAATTGCCTTCTTCAGCAACATTATTACTCACTGCCAGTTTGAAATCTTTGTAAATATCCTTGTTATACTCGGTATACCCCCAATAGCCTATCGACAGTAAAATAATTGCAGCAGCAGCTATTTTGTAAACTACCTTTAACGGTAAGGTTTTACGCTTTGGGGGTAAAGTGACTTTTCCATTGTCCAACTTTTCTAATGTTGAAGCAAGTAACTTTTCGCGATATTCGGGAGATATATTCTTCTGCTGAATTTTATTGAAACGAATAAACTCAACAGCCAACAAAATTTCTTGTTTCTTCTCGGGACAATTGATGATTAGGTTTGATAGAAACTCTTCGGAGGCTTCCATATCTGAAACACTCTGAATGAAATGATCATTCTGAATTAGCTCTTCAAACACTATTTTCCCTTTTAATTCCATTGGTTTATTTGTTCTACTTACGGTTGTAATACATTTTTATAGACAGAAAAATCATAAAAATATTTACAAGAAAAATAACGATCTGAATACAAGCATGTTATTAGCGTAAATTTTTAATAAAAAGAAAAAATACGATTGCGTTACGTCCCAATAATTCGCGTATTTTTTTAATACTCCGATAAATTAGAGTGCGCGATGAAGCCACATCAATATTGAGAATTTCTGCAATTTCTTCGTAGCTAAAATCGTTTGTATATCTCAGATAAATTGCCTCGCGTTGGCGGTCAGACAATGACTTCATACACTTCTCTATAATTTTAAAATATTTTTCGCTTTCTTCGGTTTGAATAATGTTATCTTCAATATTCTCAAACGCTACTTCGGCATCTGCGGTTGAATATTTATATACAAAATCGTTTTTACGAGAACGTTCTCGCAAGCGTTCAATAAGCATATTTCTAAACGAGCGAAACAGGTATGCCTCCAGATTTTTTTCGGGGTTTAAAAGATGTCGCTTCTTAAAAAGGGTTATAAAAACGTCTTGTATAGTATCTTCAACAAGATCAGTGTCGGCAGTTTTACTTAAACCATAAGAATATAAATCGTCCATACTTTTTCTGTAAATCGAAGAAAAAGCATCTTTGTTTCCCTTAATAAACTCTTCCCAATACTCCCTATCTATCTTGCTGTTAAGACTAGCCATTAGTTAGTATTAATTTTGTACATTATCGAGGTGATAAGCCATCTGTATAAAAAAAGTTTTACTGCCCCAAAAACAGTTTCTTCAAACTTCAAAGATGAAGATTTATCATTATAAAAGCAACCTCGATTATCAGCAAAATATAATGTTTGCCTATGTTAAAAACAAAAACAAGATTAAAACAAATTTCTATTTCGTTTAATGTTGTGTATAGAAAATATGATTTAAATTAGAACACACTTCAAAACAATTGGACTTAAATTATAAGGCTATATCAAGTTAACATTGATTTTCCTTTTATATTTTCCTATTTTTAGTTCAGGTAAGAAGAGTTCTTTAAATGTGAACCAAACGGTGACCCGCACAAAACAAACAGCTATAACTCACTGATAAAAAGGTATCAATGGAACAGGGTTCGAATCCTGGCATCCCAACTGTTAAAAGGATTAACTCGTTGAAAAACAAGTTAATCCTTTTTTTTATTCCCCTACTCTACCCCGACATCAGGAAACCGAGAAGAATAAATGGGTTACCCTAAATTGAATTTCGTTGTATATGATTTCTCGACATCACATTTCACTCATAAGGAAGATTGCATATTCCAAGGTATTTTTTGGTATTAATCGTAGCAGTAATTGTCTGGCTAGTCTTTAAAAATATCTTCAACTTATAACTACTTTTACTGTGTTAAAAATCAATCTTCAGTCGATTCTATCTTCTTATAAACCAATTTCGGACAGTCCTAATAAAATATTTATAGTAAGAATGTTGGATAGTTGTAACTATAGCTTCCCACGGAATTCTTCACGTTTCTGCTGTTCGATAAGCATTCGATGTTACCTTCCAGTATCCACACATATTAAAATAACAAAAATGTGTTCCTGAATCAATATTATTTCATACCTTCACAGCCTTGACAATCAGGTTTTTTATTGAAATCGTCTAAAGCAATGCTTCGTTTCGCTTCCCATTAGCGAACCTTCCCATCGTCAATTCGACATCAAAATCAACTTTCTTGTTTAGTTTAACAAGTCGCGAAGTGTGCACACAAATATCGTGACACACTTTAGTATATATGATAAACTCATTTTTTTTAGGAAATAAAGAAATTAAACTCCCTGTTATACAAGGTGGCATGGGAGTAGGAATTTCACTTTCAGGATTAGCTTCTGCAGTTGCAAATGAAGGTGGAATTGGCGTAATGTCATGCGCCGGTTTGGGGTTACTTTACAAACAATCGCCCGCTGACTATTTAAAAGATAGTATTTGGGGTTTAAAAGAGGAAATTCGAAAAGCACGCGAATTAACCAAAGGTACTATCGGAGTAAATATAATGGTTGCTTTATCGAATTTTACAGATATGGTACGAACTTCCATTGCAGAAAAAGCAGATGTAATATTCTCAGGAGCAGGTTTACCGTTAGACTTGCCCTCTTATTTGACTGACGAAAGCAAGACATTACTCGTTCCTATTGTTTCGTCAGGCCGTGCTGCAAAAATTATCTGCCAAAAATGGTTATCTAACTATAATTACCTCCCCGATGCTCTTGTGGTAGAAGGCCCAAAAGCAGGAGGGCATCTCGGATTTAAAAGAGAGCAGATTGAAGACGAAAACTATTCGCTGGAAAAATTAATTCCTGAAGTTGTAGCTATTACCTCAGCCTACAACCATAAGAAAGTGATTCCGGTTATTGCAGCAGGCGGAATTACAACAGGCGAAGATGTATTGCATATCATGGAACTAGGAGCTTCCGGAGTACAAATTGGCAGTTTGTTCGTTCCTACTCTGGAATGCGATGCGTCGCAATTATTTAAGCAATCATTTATAAACGCATCGCAAAAAGATACAATGATTATCCAAAGTCCAGTAGGAATGCCCGGTCGTGCTCTGGATGGGAATTTTATCCGAAGTGCAAACGAAGGCAAAGAACGCCCAAAAAAATGTCCTTTCCATTGCATCAAAACATGCGATTACACAAAAAGTCCTTACTGCATTATTATGGCCCTTTATAATGCAGCAAAGGGGAATATGAACAAAGGCTATGCATTTGCAGGAGCCAACGCTTACCTGGCAGAAAAAATCAGCACTGTTAAGGAAGTAATACAACAATTAAAAGAAGAGTTTGCCGATGCTCAAAAAAGTTTATCAACAAAAGAAATATAGCTATACTCGAATATACAGATAGCTAAACAGATACGTATTCTTCAATACCCCGACATACTTCACAAGAATTATTAATACAAAAAAACGCTGTGAAAAACAGCAAATTAAAATATGACATTTAAAGAATTAAATATTTCAGAGCCAATATTAAAAGCTCTGGAAAACAAAGAGTACAAAAATCCTACTCCTATTCAGGAAAAAGCCATTCCCACGGCATTACTAGGTGGCGATCTGCTTGGAATTGCTCAAACAGGTACTGGAAAAACAGCAGCGTTTGCAATTCCGATTATACAACAGTTGGATGAAGCTCCCTTTAGCGGTGGAAGAAGAGAGATAAAAGCCTTAATACTTACCCCCACCAGGGAGTTGGCAATACAGATTGAAGAAAGCTTCCGGGATTACTCCCAATACACAAATCTTCGTCAGGCGGTTATTTTTGGAGGAGTAAATCAAAGACCCCAGGTTGATAAACTCAGACGGGGAATTGATATCCTGATCGCAACTCCCGGACGATTACTCGACCTGATCAATCAAAAGCATATTTCGCTGGCTCACGTCCGGCATTTTGTGTTGGATGAAGCCGACCGTATGCTCGACATGGGGTTTATCCATGATATAAAACAATTGTTGCCAATGTTACCAAAGCAGAAGCAAACGCTGTTTTTTTCGGCAACTATGCCATCAGCAATCAGTAAACTTTCGAAATCGATTTTGCAAAACCCGGTAACTGTGAGAATTGTTCCGGTATCTTCTGCCAATGATATGATTGAGCAACATTTGTATTTTGTAGAAAGACAGAAAAAGAACCAATTATTGATTTCGTTATTAAGACAAGATTTAAACAAATCGGTTTTAATTTTTTCGCGAACAAAACGCGGAGCTGACAAAATTGCAAGGATATTGAACAGTAGCAGGATTGAATGTGAAGCCATACATGGAAACAAATCGCAAGTTGCGCGACAAAGAGCATTATCGAATTTTAAATCAGGACGAACAAGTGTGATTGTTGCGACCGATATCGCTGCCCGTGGGATCGACATTGCTAACCTGGAACTCGTAATAAATTACGATTTACCGGACGTGCCCGAAACATACGTACACAGAATTGGACGTACCGGACGTGCAGGACAACGAGGAACAGCGCTTTCATTTTACTCTCAGGACGAACACATGATGGTTCGGAATATACAACGGCTAACCGGGAAAAAATTAAATCCGGTATTGGCTTAAAAAATATAATAAAGAAAATGGTAACGTTGAAAGGTCGCGTAGAGAATTTTAATAAAGACAAAAATTACGGTTTTATTAAAGACACCATCAATGGTGAAAAATACTTCTTTCATGTTACCGATGCTTTTCCAGAAATAAATGAAGGAATCATCGTTTCTTTTGAATTGGATAGTGGAGACCGCGGAACGATTGCGATAACAATCAGGCCGGTTCAATAATAGATTATTATTCACATAAAAATAAAAAAGATGAATATTTATGTTTCAAATCTAAGCTACAACACAACAAGTGAAAGCTTAAAAGAATTATTTGCAGGATCAGGTGAGGTAACATCTGCAAACGTTATCACAGACAAAATCACAGGTGATTCCCGTGGTTTCGGCTTTGTTGAGATGCCTGATAACGCGGAAGGACAAAAGGCCATCGACAACCTTAATGAAACCGATTTTGAGGGCAAAACGATTAATGTAAATGTTGCCCGGCCCAGAACTGATAGAAACGGTGGTGGTCAGAACAATCGAGGTGGCAGAGGATTTAACAGAAGAGGTTACTAATTTTTTAAAAGAATAAAATGAATAAAGGAACAATTAAGTTTTTTAACGAAACAAAAGGATTTGGCTTTATTAAAGACTCAAATTCTGAAAAAGAGTATTTTGTCCATTCATCAGGATTAGTTGATTTCGTGAAGGAAACGGACGAAGTAAGCTTTGAGCTGCAACAAGGACAAAAAGGCTTAAATGCCGTAAACGTTAAAAGAGTCTAACTCATAAAGATGCATAAATTCAAAATCCCGTTTTATGCGGGATTTTTTTTGCCTTCTTCAACTGTCTTGAGCTTGAATTGACGACAGATTTTAGCCCTTCCGGGAATACACTTACTTACACGTCAAACCGTTTTATGCCAGGTATCGATTTAAAAATAAATGAATTCAAAAACTATTACGATTCCAACCTGGAATTTTATAACTCAGCCTTAGCACTTTTTATTAAGCTCATAGAGCCACTCGCCAACATTGAATACATTTCCGGCCGGATAAAAAACTACGATGAATGCCTAAGCAAATTTGAGCGGAAGTACTTGCCCGGAATTAACACTTCTGACGGGGATTACAAGATATTTGATTATTTGTCTGATTTTGTGGGGATTCGGATTATTTGTCCTTATCTGAAAGATATAAACATCGTCCGAAAAGAGCTGAAAAGATATTTCAGAGAAGTTTCCATAACCGATAAGACCATTCAGATTGAAAGCACCGACGATAAATTTGGCTACAAAAGTTTGCATCTGGATCTTAAACTGAATGGAAAATACGGAAAGAAAACAGAATATGTTCGCTATGCGAATATCAGGATTGAGATTCAGATCAGAACTATTATCCAAGATGCATGGAGTGTGCTGGACCATAAAATCAAATACAAGAAAAGTATTCCGCAAAGCCTGAAAAGAAGAATAAACCGCTTGTCCGCATTATTTGAAATTGCAGACGATGAATTTCTGCGAATAAATAATGAAATCACTTCAGAAGAAAAAAGAATAAACAGACGGTTAAAACAAGGACAAACTGTTGAGAAAAATAAACCATTGGATGTATTCCGCTTTTTATTTGTAGCCTTAAGATACTTTCCCGAGTATAATTTTATTGAATTTAAAGTAGATGGATTTGTACAGGAAATTCTGAATATAAAAAGAGAATTTACTGAAAGTGAATTAAACGATGCACTGGAAAATTACCTGATATCGGTTAATCAGATAGCTGAAAATGAGAATAGGAAATTAAATCCATACACACAAATTCGTTATTGTTTGCATCTGTTCGACCGCAGCTTGTTTTCAGGAATATTATCTGACTATCAGAAGAATACCGTCTCATTGGTTAAATGATGCCTAATTTTTACCGGATAGATTCACTTTCATCATGTCCGTAGTTGTTCCATTATATCCATTACCTTTAGAAAAGTTCAAATACAATAAACAAATGCAGGTAACAGTAAACCGAAAGGACACTAAATTTTACCCCGATGCCTCCAGAAAAATCGCAAGGTTTCTCTACACCGGAGACGAAAGAGCAATAAGTACTATCCGCTCGGTACTTGAGATGTCCGGGGATCTGGCATCACAAACATTAAGTGCGGTACTAAGAGATTACTCACTGCGGCATCGGAATATCTCTAAAATCTTTGAAAAGCATTTTAAAAGGGTTGCTCATCTTTTAAAACAGTTAGAAATCGAACCTGACTCACTTGACCTTTCACAAAAAATACTTATTGGTTCTTATTTTACGATGGAATATTCCATTGAGGCAGCCGCTTTTTTTAATCCTTCAATTGTAGAACATCCCGACCAGTCGGAAACTGGCAAGGACGAAAAAAGAGTTATTCTGAGTTTTAGGGCTACCGGCGAAGGACATATTTCATCCATCGTTTTCAGAACAGGGGTGATGGATAAAAACAACCATCTATCGCTTGAACCTGTTGGAAAAATGCTGGAAGAGGCAGAACACATCCGGCGGCATGTGTATGATAAAAAATCATTTAGTGCCAAACTGAATGAAATGAAGGACATCCATTCCGTAATTCCTTCGGGATTTATTTTGGACAAGTTAAACGATAAATTCACCTATGGCGAGCTAAGAGATTGCATAAAAGAAGCCAAAAAATCGTTGCACCTAAGCGCAGAGAAAGAAGTACTTTTTAACCAAATTAGTTGGCTGGCCTCGTCGCATTACGAACTTGAATTCTCATTGGATACTAACATTTCTGAACGGGTTATCTTTCCTGTATCCAAAAATGAAAAAAATGGAATTGAAGACGCCCGTTTTGTAAAGTTTTGTGATAGCAACAATGAAGCAGTTTATTATGCGACCTACACAGCTTATGATGGCACCACTATTTTACCCAAAATGCTTGAAACCAAAGATTTTTATCATTTTAAGATAATGCCTTTTCATGGCGAAATTGCCCAAAACAAGGGAATGGCACTTTTCCCGCGTAAAGTAAACGGGAAATATGCCATGCTTTGCAGGTTAGACGGATGTAACAATTACGTTGCTTTCTCTGATAATATTTCAATCTGGCGTAAAGCCACATTACTACAACAACCTAAATTTCCGTGGGAATTTGTTCAAATCGGGAATTGCGGTTCACCCGTTGAAACACCCGAAGGCTGGTTGGTTATTACCCATGGCGTGGGACCAATGCGTGAGTATGCTTTGGGAGCCTCGTTACTTGATCTTGAAAATCCGGAAATAGAGATTGGCAGATTAAAATCACCTCTTTTAATGCCTAATGCGAATGAAAGAGAAGGATATGTACCGAATGTGGTATACTCCTGCGGTTCGATGATTCATAATGACGATTTGATAATCCCTTACGCGATGTCAGATTATGCTTCAACCTATGCAACTGTAAACCTAAAAGAACTGCTGAACGAATTAAAAAAAACAAAATAAACAGGCCCGTTAAATTTCTCTGGTTATCATTCAAAAAATGGCCTCATAATGTGTGAATCATGTAACTCTTGTTCTTAATTGTGTAATACTTTTTAGAGCCGTTTCCTGTATTTTTATGTAAATTATTATCTGTAAAAGGATTTCAAAATTTTAATGTCATGAAATATTTAACATATATTATAGCAGGATTACTTCTAATTTTATGGAGCGTTATAGTTTATGGTTTTAATTCCCCTCCGCGAATTATTCATTTACTTATCCCGATAGCCGCAATTATAATACTGCTTCGAATTTTTTATTCAAAAAAATTATCGAAAAGATAAATTTATAAAAAATGGATACAGAATTTGACATGAATGGATGGCGAATAATAAAGGATAAGCTCAGAGATAAATATTCTGAATTAACTGAGGTAGATTTGAATTGGGGACATATATCGAGAGATAATATGTTAGAAATTATTTCTACGAAAGTAGGTAAAACGAAACTTGAACTTATTAATGAAATTGAATCGCTTTAATATTTTGCACTGCGGGAAAACAGAACTATAGAATAGAAAATATGCAAAACACGCATACTTATAATAATTAGAACAATGAATAAAGGAACAGTAAAATTTTACAATGAAACCAAAGGCTTTGGATTCATTAAAGACACCGAATCATCGAAAGAGTATTATGTACATTCAACCGGATTAAAAGATAATATCGGGGAAAACGATGCAGTACTTTTTGATTTGGAAGAAGGCAGAAAAGGATTAAATGCGGTGAATGTTAAACTAGCTTAGCTTCAAATATATTCACAATTAAAATTATGTCCCGCGTAACGCGGGATTTTTTTTATACCAATTTTAAATCTGAACGGTGAAATTCTTCATAAGCCTGCAAAACCGTTAAATGCGAGATTAAATAAGCGAGCGAACTTTCTGCTCCCTGGTTCCGGTTTACACCATAGCTTTCGAATCCATCGCAACAACCTTTCGTCTCAAAATCATACAAACTCATTCGCAAATCATTTTCACCCAAAAACCATAAAAACGAAGTATAAAGTTTATTAAGGTAATCTTTGTCTTTTGTAACAATATATGCCTGGTGGTACATTAATACCATTGCCATTGCATCAATAGGCTGCTGGGCAAAAACAGAACGCTCCCCTTCTTTTTTGTACCACTTTTCATTTCCAATAATTGACAAGTAGCTATCCTTAAGCGTATGGGTGGTCAGGAAGTTCATTGATTCAATGGCTATTTCTGTAATTTTAGGGTCATTCAGTATCGGAGCAGCATGTAAAAGAGACAAGGGCAAAATGCCGTTATCATAAGCCAGTAAAGCTTCAAACCAGTTCCAATCAGCAGTCTGGTTTTCTTTATAATGCCTGATTAATACGTTTGTGAGATTTCTCAATCTCTCTGTCATAGAATCGTCAGACGGATTACTTTTCAGGTAATAACTAATTCCGATCATCGTATTGGCAATGCCACGGATGGATTGTAATTTTTCAAAATTTGGAGCGGCATTAAAAAATACCAGTTTGCCGGTTTGGTAGTACGCATCGTTTGGAGCATTTCCCAGTAAGTAGCCAAGTGCCCAGATTGTTCTGCCAAATGAATCTTCAGAGCCGGTTTCGTCCAAGAAATTTCGGTTAAAACTCAGGAAGTTCCGGAAGGTGCCATTGGCATTTTGCATATAATGGATGTAGCTTAAATAAATGGGGGATAATTCCAATGCCCGCATATCTTTTTTTTGTTTGTAAGCCATTAAAACCATCAATAAAGCGCGTGAGTTGTCATCCAGACAATAACCTTCTTTTAAATTGGGAATGCCAAACTTGGCGTGCTGAATGATACCGGTGTCATCTGTCAGGCGATTGATATGAGCGAGCGAGAATGGGGGAAGAATGAGTAAATCGGGTTCTGTTTCTTTTTGAATAGTAACCGAATGCTCATCCTTCATTACTTCTTGTGCAAGTGTTACATACTTTTCGCCGGTTTTTGGCCAGGTTATTTTTTCCCCATATTCACCGGCTTTGTTTTTTAATTCACTGAGTTCTTCAGGATGTTCAAGAAGTTCCGTTAACATTTCCGCAAGGCCATCCGAATCATTAAAACTAAATAACCTGCCCCTTCCTTTAGCCAGCAACTCAGCGGCATGCCAGTATGGTGTTGACAGAACAGCTGCACCTACTCCCACTGCATACGAAAGTGTTCCACTGGTAATCTGGGCTTCATTCAAATAAGGAGTGATGTAAATGTCACAGGCATATAAATATTTGAATAGTTCCCGTTCATCAATAAATTCATTCAGAAATGTTACATGATTTTCAAGCTGAAGGTTTTTCACCTGGCGAAGTAAGGAAATCCGGTATTCTTCTCCGGAATGCCGAAGTACATTCGGGTGAGTTTTTCCTAAAACGATATAAATAATTTCAGGGTGCTTTTTAACGACTTCAGGCAATGCGTTAATTACTGTTTCGATGCCCTTGCTGCGCCCGATAAAACCGAAGGTAAGCAGTACTTTCCTGTTTTCAAGTTTGAACTCTTTTTTCGATTTTTCAGAACTAAAATGAATGTCGGGAACACCATGTTCAATCAGTGCAATTTTTTCTTTAGGCACCTCGTAAATACCAACTAAAAAATCAACAGCTTTATGGCTCATCACTACAATTTTATGCGCCATTTTGCAGATTTCCTTCAAAACCGCTTTTTCGTTGTACGAAGGTGCTTTAAGAATGGTATGAAGCGTAACGATGAGAGGAATCTCCAGCCGATGAAGCAGAGGCAGAATATAAACCCCGCTTTGGCCGCCAAATATTCCAAATTCGTGCTGGAGAATGCAAACGTCTGCGCCACTCAGATTAATATACTTTACTGCCTTCAAATAATCTTCCTGATGGTCTTGCCTGATAATGGCTTTTACTTCTTCAGGATATTTATAAGTGAGGTCGTTGTCGTTTAATGCAACCACAAAACCTTCATTTATCTGTTCATCTGGCTCGTTTTGCCGTAACATCGATTTAAGCAAGTTGTTTGTAAAGGTGCCGATACCACATTCACGGGGTGGATATGTTGCAATATAGATGATCTTCATTTATTGATGATTACGTTTAAGGAAGTTAATAAGCCAATATCCTTTATTTGGACAGGAAGAAGTTCCCGTTCAAAATAAGCCAAATCCTTATGGTTTGGATCTTCTTGTATTTTGCAATAATAGATCCGGTCGACATAACGTCTTACGATCAAATTTTGGTTTATATCTTCTTTCGCCCGCACCACTTCACCTTCTTTAAATTTGTTTTCCATACCACGTTTTTATCTTGTGTTTCAATTAATCTTTCTACTTGGGGTTTACAGGAAGTCAGTGGTTAAATTAGGCTTGAGTCACTTTTCCCTGCTTTTTTTGCAGCCTTTTCAGCTCTTTTTTCTTTCAGACTTTTTACAGCCACCTTTTTAGTGTTTTTCCTCTCTTTTCCTTCTTTAGCCTTTGCCATAATTTTTATTTTAAGACATTATTATAATGTGTTTTCTTCATATCCACTTTTAATTACAGTCGAAATCATTTTAAATCTCTTATTGGCTTTAATAATGTAAGAGGTATGAGCAGGTACGATAATTATTTCCCCAGTATTTAACAAGATGGAATGTTTATCGATTAGTATTTCGGCATCTCCCTCTATGATTTGGACAAACATGTCAAATGCAGAAAAAGCCTCTGGAAGCATCATTCCGTTATCAAATGCAGTAACCCTTACATTTCCGGTTGTTTTCCTGGTAATCGTTTTGCTTGCAATCGCATTGGAAGTGTAATCAATTATTTCAATTAAGATTTGTTTTTTCGATTTTTCTATCTCTGTATCGTGCATGTGTTAAAGGTAAGCTAAGGCAAGCGACAACATATTACATGATTAAACTTTTAAGTTACATGATTCACACATTTGCTTCTCCCCCTACTCCCCAATACGAAAGTTTTAATGATGAATCTGAATTTCATGACGGGGAATGAAGGCTTGATACTCAGCATTCAAAATTCATTTTATGTAATAATAAAATCAATCAGAGACACTGATATTTGATATTTGGAACAAGACAGGAAGGATTATAACAATACCTTAGAGTTATTCTTCTTTCTTATATTCAACAAAAAAAGGAATATAGAAATCTATAGGAGATTCTTTAATTCCCTTCTCATTTAAGTCATCAACAAACTCCTGGTAGAACCGGTTAAACCGTTCTAAATCGTCATGAGCTAATAAAAAGAGTAGTTTTTGCTTATTCTGAGAATTGAATTCTCCTACACTGGTGTAAATGGCAATCATCTCAAAATCATCAATCTTGTCATGTTTATGTAAATAAAAATTAATGAATTTGTTTTTATTTCTAATTGGCGTTACTACAAAACAATATTTTCTGGATATATGATCCCATTCAAAAAAAATTATAAAATCAGTTATTAAGAAATGAGGCTGAATAAACTTTTCAAAAATTTCCTGCAAATAATATTTCTCTTTGTTATTCATGAGCACCCCTTCAAATTAGTTTCCTTTTTTACAAAATTTTACCTTTATCAAATACTATTCAAACGTCTTCAAGTGTATCACGTCTTTCGTTTTTTAATTTCTTGAAATGAGAAGGGGTTAGTCCTGTAAATTTTTTGAATTGATTTGACAGGTGAGCTACACTGCTGTAATGCATTTTATAAGCTATTTCTGTAAGATTCAGTTCATCGTAAACAATTAGTTCCTTTACTCTTTCAATTTTATGGGTGAGGTAAAATTTCTCGATGGTAATACCCTTTACTTCTGAAAAGAGATTGGCAAGGTAAGTGTAATCGTAATTAAGTTTTTCGCTCAGGAAATCGGAGAGGTTGACTTTAATCTGTTCCTCGGTGTAATGCACTAACTCGATAATTGCGCTTTTTATTTTTTCAACAAGGATGCTTTTTTTATCATCCATTAAAAGCAGCCCTGATTTTCTTAATGCCAGGCCCAATTGCTTTAGCTGTTCGCTCTCCACATTTCCTATAATATCAGCTTCGCCTATTTTCACATAAGTATATGGTAGCCCAATTTTTTCCAATTCGGCTTTAACTACCATCTGACAGCGTATGCAAACCATATTTTTGATGTAGAGTTTCAACTAATTTATTTTGTTTCAGTATTAGTAGCCCATGTAATCTTGTATTCCAAAATCTGTTATCAACCTTTAATAGAGCCATATTTAATCTTCTAAATTTACTGATATTAATCGGGTTTATTGGTTTAAACTGCCACAACTTTATGGCTTTTAGAACGCTGAGCAGCTCGTTTAACTGAGCTACTGTACTCGCCAAGCAACTTAAGCATTTTAATGTGTTGCCATACCGCCTGTGCAAAACTTTTGTTTACATGATACGGAAGGTTGTATTCTTTGGCTTTTGCCTGCACAATTTTCGAAATATCTTTGTAGTGTACATGGCTGATGTATGGAAACAAATGATGTTCCACCTGGTAATTCAAGCCTCCCACCAACCATGAAAAGATACTGCTTTTAGGAGAATAATCGCATGTAGTGTACAACTGATGTATCGTCCAGTTATTGCTTAGTTCGCCTTCCTCATCGGGAACAGGATATTCCGAAGTAGGAACAACATGGGCAGTCTGGAAAATGGTACTTAACACCAGTCCGCTTGTAAAATGCATCAGCAAAAATCCGCCAATAATCCAGTACCAAGAAACAGGAATTGTAAATAATGGAAGTATAAGAAATATTCCGTAATAAAGCACTTTTGAGATGATTACATCAACCAGCAATCGGTTATATTTTCGTTTTCCACCTAATTTTGCGCCCATTTCTTTGTACTTTTTTAATCGTTTAAAATCTTTTGCAATAATCCACGAAATGGTCATCAGGCAGTAAAAGAACCAGGCATAAATATGCTGATAACGATGCATCTTTTTTAAGGGACGGTGAGGCGAAAATCTTAAAACTCCGGGAGGCGCAATATCTTCGTCATGTCCTTCAATATTGGTAAAACCGTGGTGCAGTGTGTTGTGCTGATAGCGCCAGTTGGGCGGAAATCCACCGAGCAGGTATAACGAATTGCCAAAAAACCGGTTCACCTTTTGATTTTTGGAAAAGGCCCCGTGGTTCGCATCGTGCATAGTAACCATCCCCAGTCCTGACATTCCCAGTCCCATTAAAAACCAGCATACCAGTGCCGGTGCTACTGAAGATACAAGTCCTGAAATCATAAGTATAAAAGGGACCAGATATAAAAGGGCCATAAAAATAGTTTTTACATAAATCTTCCAATTTCCATGTGGCTGTATGTTATTTTTGCTGAAATACTCGTTTACCGAATTTCTTAAATCGGTTGTAAAATCGAGCTTTTGCTTTGAGTATCGAATGTTCTTCATTTCTATGAAATAATATTTTTAATTTGATGATTTAATGTTTGTGCCGTGTTTGTCGTAACCCGTAAACGGTTCTGAAGTGATAACCATAAACTGAAAAAGTAATGGCATTTTCCAATAACTTTGGTTTGTTTATTATGGTCCAAAGCATAAATTTCCAATACTCAAATCTGCCCTTGTTCACCACGCCTAATACAAAAACAGATTTGAGGAATGCCATTAACCGGGCAAAATCAATGTTTCTTTTGCCATTTCTTACAGGGTTATAATTCTGAAATAATTCCCTGATACGTTTGTAATAGGGTTTTTCTTTATAAATATTGTTTATAATGTGCCGGTATCCTTCCTGCAATTTTCGGTTATCCATTTTAGGAATGAAGTTCATTGTATAATCGGTGTTACTCCCTGTGGCATCAACGGTTAGCCTGTTTTCTTCTTCCATTTGTTTGTACAACCGGGTATTTTTGGGTGCATTTAGCAATCCTACCATAGCCGAAACAATTCCGCTTTTCTGAATAAAATCGATTTGTCGCTGGAATACGGAGGAAGTATCACTATCGAAACCAACGATAAAACCACCAGAAACCTGTAGCCCTGCCTTCTGGATTTGCTTTACATTTTCCAATAAATTCCGGTTTTCATTTTGAATTTTATGGCAACTCTGTAACGATTCTTCAACCGGAGTTTCAATGCCAATAAAAGTTGAGATAAACCCCGCTTCACGCATCATTGTCAGCAATTTGTCGTCATCAGCCAGATTAATTGATGTTTGAGCATTAAAAGTAAACGGATGATGATGAATTTTCATCCATTCTGTCATTGACGGAAGCAACTCCTTTTTTATCACTTTTTTGTTCCCGATAAAATTATCATCCACTACAGAAACTGCCCCGCGCCATTTTAAACGGGACAATGTTTCCAACTCGGCTATTATCTGCTCTTTATTTTTCATTCTTACTTTATGCCCGAGCAATGCCGTAATTTCACAAAAGTCGCATGAAAACGGGCACCCCCGTGAAACCTGGAGACTCATGGAAGCATATGCTTTTAATTTCAGCAAATGAAAGTCGGGAACAGGAGAAAGCGATAAATTGGCATATTCATCTGTCCGGTAAATTCTTTTAGGCGGAAAACCATTTTGCAAATCGGATAAAAACTGGGGTAGCGTAATTTCTGCCTCATTTAAAATGAAGTGGTCAATATCCGGATATTTATCGTATTCCTGCGTAAACAAAGGCCCGCCGGCAATAACTTTTACAGCGTGTTTTTTACAACGGGCTAAAATCTCAGAAACCGATTCTTTTTGAACATACATACTGCTCAGAAAAACATAATCAGCCCATTCCAACGCTTCATTTTTAAGCTCCTCGATATTTAAATCAACCAGCTTTTTTTGCCAATTCTCCGGCAACATGGCTGAAACTGTTATTAATCCTAATGGAGGCACGGCAGCTCTCTTGGAAATAAACTTTAAAGCATGCTTAAAACTCCAGTAAGTATCGGGGTATTTTGGATATATCATCAGAACTCTCATGAAATTACTATTTAATCGATTTAAAATTGAGGCACACGAAAATCACTTCGCTTCTCCTAATTTTCTTAAAAAGAATAAATTAATGACATAAAAATACATCACGATTTTACCGTAAAAAAATGAAAGGGATAAGCAAAAGTTTTTTGGGATAAAATATGGATTGAAAAGACGAATACTAAAATATGCTGGTGAATGCCATTCGCCCCTGTCCCCCTATAACAAGTCCTTTACAACCATTAAATACTGTCGGGAAACAGGAATTGTCTCTTTTGTATCAATAAGTGTCAACCAGTAGCTATTAAAGTTTTTATTCAACTTATCGATGTACTGGATATTGACAATACCGGAACGGTGTGTTCGTACAAAATTATTAAACTCCCTGAGTTGTTTTTCAATATTTTTCAGGGTATTTCGCACCATTTTCTTTCTAATCTCCCCGCCATCCCTGAAACCTATTTCAACATAATTGTCGGCTGATTTTACAAAAATAATCTCTGATACCTGTAGCCTGATATTATCGGCTTCATTCTCAGAAGTGAATTCGATAAACTTGTCTGCATAGCTTTCTGAGAATTGTCTTATTTTATCCTGCATCTGCCTGTTTTCTTCTAAAAGCTTTTTGTACTTCTCGTGCATCGATAAAAGCATATCTTTTAAATATATAGTAACTGGTGCGCTCAGGCTAATAACCACAACGCGCAGAACAATGTTAAAGGTAATGCCAGTATTCCCAACGTAGCGGATATAAAATACAAACGCAACGCTTGTTAATGCGATCTGCGAAAAGTAAAACAGCGAATTCAGTAATGGATTATATTCTCCATCCATATTGTTGCGAAGAAGGTGGCGCTGAAAAACAATTTGAACAAGTATCTGAACGATAAAAATTATTGCACCATAACCTGCAATGAACAAATTCTTATTTTCAGATTCGAATTTAAGGGATGGAAAAGGCTGGAAAAACAGGATGAACAGGAAAACAGAAATGCTGATCCAAAAGTAATTTTTAAAATACTTTTTCGACAGTGAAATAAACTGATCTATAATATTGTTCGACATTTCTTTTGTGATTTAAATCAGAATTAATTGAGTAACGGGTGGCATTTTATAATCACCAATAACTATATTTAACAAATCATTCTGATGCCTTTTCTGTTTATCTATGCTTCTTTACACCAAAGCAATCTAAAAATAAGGAAATAACTAGTTTAAATTAAACAAATCAACCAAATTTTATCTGGATTCCATTTGTTTGGTTATTAAATATCATTTACATAAATCACTATATCTTAATTAAAATTCCAACTCCTGTTTCTAACCGCTTCAGTAGTATTGAACAACGGGGAAATGGATTTTTCAAATAGCAATTCCTGAAAACAGATATTTCGAAGCAAATAGAAGGGCCACTTAATTTTACAACCGTAGAATCTATACAGTATAAAGAGTTATCCAGCTCTTCTACAAAGTCCAATAGCTATTTCCGTAAGTTCAATGAAATTTTGTGTTTGAACTTTTAAATCAGATAACTTCTATTCTAATTCTCTGATAATTTCATCGTATATCTGGTTTTTCATGTCCAGAATCTTTAAATGTAAATACGGATCTATATTCATAAAAGTCCTTAATGATAACCAGCCTCTTCGAATTTTCTCTAGCCTTTCTGAATGTCTTCCACCTTCAAATGATTTACAGGATTTTTTTCGAGAATGTTTAAATCTCCAAAATTATACTTATAAACACCAAAAGCCGCTACCAACATTATTGCAGTAGCGGCCGGTTTTTAACCTAATGGTTTAAAGCCTACCTTACTTGTTATTTTTTATCCTAACTCGAACGCTTTCCGTCAATATCTTTAAAGTCGACCAAATATTTTTCTCCATTATTTAGCGTAACAGCAGCTCCCAGCGGCGCAAGCCCCGGAGTTATATCCATAATTTCGAGTTCTTTTATCGGCGATAGTTCTTCTTTTGTCCATTCACTGTTGTCAGTTTTATGTAGAAGTACGGTTATCATCAGCTCCATCGGCGGATTTTTTGCCATTCGTTTTTTATAAGCATAAACCACCGTACTTTCGTCGGCTTCAGCATTTCGGTTGGTGTGTACCAACGTATGTACACTGTCCCATCCATGATAACAAATTAACGCCACCTGACGCCCTTCAATTTTTGCAGTAATAATTTTCCGCCCGTCTAGTTCAAACTGATTGACCTCAGCTTTTTTACCGTTTATATGTGGAAGCCCCAAACTTCCCAGAGTCAACTCATATTCAAAGGCCAAGCGCGAACGATCGACACGCAGCACACCGCCCGGCAAGGTAATTTCAGCCAAATCGATTATGTAACCAACTCCGTTATTGGGAGGTTTTCGCATAATCGCCTGTCGGTATAAAACATTATTCTCCACGCCATTGAATAACATACTTTGAGAAATGGTAAAAGCACGGTTCTTTTCAGAGTCGTTAGCAACTGTAAGTCCGGTTAAATAGAAATTAACATCATCGCCACGTACATCTCTCGGATCCTGACTGCGGTAGGCATACTCCATTGAAGTTCCTCCCTGCGGATCGTGATCTTCCCATGGGAAATGTGTATTGTAAGCTAGTTTTGAATAATTGGGATCATCGTAATAAACCTTGCCCGGAATAATCTCTGAAGCACCCGTTTTCCCGTGATTCACCAAAACCAACCCCGGATTCTCAAGTACTACTTTATGAGACTTGTTGCCCAACTTTTCCCACATTCCTTCGTTTTCTTTTGCTGTCCAGAAAGGTGAATCGTCAGGCAAGGCCAGACAAATAAACGGCAGGAACATTAGGAACGGACTACCGGCACAACTGTAATTCTGAACCATGTATTCTTTTTGTCCGTAAAAACCAAGGCTTGGAATTTCGTTGCAGAAGAACTCTTCTCGTGTTACAAACTGCAACAAAGAACCAGAACATAAACGACGTGCCCAGCCCGGATCGAGCGAAGTTTCTTCCTTCAGCATAAAAGCTACCGGAAATGCCCCCGAAACCCAGGTTCGGTAACAAATGCTTCGTGACCACATATTAATGTACCCATCGCGCCCGAAGAAGCTGGTAATGGATTCCATCAGTTTTTTAGCCGAATTTTCGATTATCTGCGCAATTTCAGGATAATATTCATCACCAAAAGCTCTGTTCCAAATCGTGGTGTAAACAATAAACAAACTAATGGAGTAGTAATTGTATGTTTGTTCCAGGTACCAACCGTTGCCCGAATGGTAAGAAGCTACCCACATTAAATGGCTTTTTAACAGTTCGTCATCAATTTCGTAGCCATATTTTTTTAAGAATGATAACGTAACAATATTGAAAATCCGCCAGTTGTTTTGTGTCGTCCGATGGTGTGCCCATTTTGAAATGGTTGGGATCATTTCGGCTTTCTGTTCTTCTGTAAAATGCGACCAAACCGTGTCGGGCATTAAAAGCAGTGTTTTAAACAAGCCACCAAACTCGCAGGTAAACTGATAATTCGAATCGGGCAAATCTTCGGGCATAGGCAGCGAATTAGCGTTTCCGGGAGTAAAAGCACGATACAACTGCAAACAATAATAATCGCGAAGATTAATGCCTTTAATTGTTGTTTCCGGATCGATATGAATAAGTGGCCCCGCAAGCGTAAAAGTTCGCTCTAAGGCCTCAAACTCTGCCGATCGGTAACGCCAGTCGGGAGCATTTGGTTGCGGATATGTCTTGCCCGGTACGATAGGAAAATTCAGCGGTGTCTCAATACTGTCGATATGAGTAAACGCTCTCTCCAATAAATACTTCGCTAAATCTATGTAATGCTGTTTGGTCATTCCCGTATGCGGGCTCAACTCAAAATCGGGGTTAATAACCTCAAATGCCTTTTTCATATACTTAAATTGTTAGTCTATACGGTATTCATGAAACCCGCCACCTTATCCCGACTAATGCCAAGAAACTTCGTTGGTTCAATAGCAAGGTCGCTTGTTTCTAAAATCATTCTAGTTGATTGGTTGCAAAAATAGACCAAGTTTTTATCGGCAGCCAGTACTTTATTTGCATGAGAGAATATTATATTTGCACGGCAACCCAAAAAGCTTAACCTATGAAAATAATGCACGAACAACTTAGTTTTCGAGGGAAAACAGCAGTAACTGTAAAATGGGACGACTTCCCTCATTTTACGTTTCCCTGGCATTTTCATCCTGAATACGAACTGGTTTACGTGATTAAAAGCTTTGGTAAAAGATTTGTTGGCGACCACATTGAAGATTTCTCCAATGGCGATTTGGTCTTACTGGGCAGCAACTTACCTCATTTCTGGAAGAACGATGATGTTTTCTTCCGGAATGACCCGGCCTACAATGTAAATGCAATTGTTATCCATTTTCCTGCCGATTTTTTTAAACAACAAATTGAAAACTATCCCGAATTTTTAAAAATAAAGGAGTTGCTACAACGATCAGCACGAGGAATTCGCTTTCATGAACCAATTGCAAAATCGGTTGGGAAGAAACTGGAAAAATTGCTAAAAAGCAAAGGTTTGGAACGCACCCTGGATTTTGTAAAAATATTGGATAAACTGGCGCGTACCAAGGACTATAAAATTTTATCGAGTGGAAATTATAATGCGGAACTTCAGAATTTATCAAGTAGCCGTATCGACAAGGTGCTACACATTATAAACTCAAACTACCGCGAAGACTTAAAACTTGAAACAGTAGCCAATCACGCGGGTATGAACAAAACAGCTTTCTGCCGCTTTTTTAAAGAGAAAACCGGGAAATCTTTTTCTGAATTCCTAATTGAAATGCGGATAGGATACGCTTGCAAATTGCTAATTGAAGACCAATTGAGCGTTTCTCAGATTTGTTTTGAAAGCGGCTTTAATAACCTATCAAACTTTAACCGGCAATTTAAGAAGCAAACGTTGTTTACGCCTGTTCATTACAAAAATCAATTTCATAAAGTGCATCCACCTTTTGCAAGATAAAACATCAGACAATATTCACGATACTATCTGCCTTTACGATCAAAAACGTGCACAAAAAAGAGAGGCTATTTTTATAACCTCTCTTTTTATATTCTAAAAAGTTTTTTTTAGCGAGATTCGTAAGGTTCGTGCTTTGGTGTCTTCACCGGATTATCTTTCAACTCTTGCATAACAACTTCTATTGCTTTTTCGAGTTGATTGTCTACACCTTTGGCTAATTTCTCATGATCTTCTGCCACAGGCACATCAGGATCGACACCATGTCCTTCTTTAAACCATTTTCCATCCGGATCGTACATGCGGAAAGTTGGAGAAGTAACACCACCACCATCAATTAGCGACGGTGCACCACTAATTCCAATTAAGCCGCCCCAGGTACGAGAACCAACTAAGGGGCCCAACTTCGCTTTGCGGAAGAAATCGGGGAAAGCATCACCTCCGGAACCACTCCAGCCGTTAATCAGCATTACTTTTGGACCAAAGTGTCCAACCGGTGGCCACTGCCAATCTTTACCATCGCGAACGGCCCAGTAAGCCAATGCTTTTCTGTTCAACAATTCGATAAAACGATCAGGTATCTGACCTCCGCTATTAAAACGCTCGTCGATAATCAAACCGTCTTTGTCCCACTGACCGTAAAATTGACGAACAAGTTCGTTCTGTCCATCGATGCCGGTGCTACGTACATAAATGTATCCAACTTTTCCATCGGTAGCTTCTTCAACCCTTTTACGTTTCGCTTCAATCCATTCGAGATGGCGCAAACGTGATTCGTCTCTGAGAAGCTTTACAGTAATGTTTTTGGCATCTTCCTCTTTACCGGTTTTACTAACTGTTAACTCAACCGTTTTGCCAGCCAGGCCAACAAATGCGGCAGCTGGTTCTTTGTTGATATCCAGAGAAACTCCGTTTACTTCCAAAATATAATCACCTTCAGAAACATCAACTCCGGGCTCGGCAAGTGGCGATCGTGCTTCGGCGTCCCAATCAGCTCCGGCAAGTATTTTCTTAATTTGATAGGCATTATTTTCAATAGCCCAATCGATTCCTAAATAACCGGTATTTTTACGCGAAGCCTGTTCCGTATCACCTCCTCCTTTGTAGGTATGTGATGCGTTCATCTCGCCAATCATCTCACCCAATAAGAAATTAACGTCTTCACGACTGGCTGCTTGCTCCAGAAGCTTTCCGTATTTCTTTTTAACAGCATTCCAATCTACGCCGTGCATGTTTTTATCGTAAAAGAAATCACGTTCAATCCTCCAGGCATCGGCAAACAATTGCTTCCACTCCTCTTTGGGTTGAACATTCATTTCCATATCGCCCATCGGAACAAACTTGTCAAGTTTTTGATTTTCGCCCACACTAACAACACTTAGCTTCCGCTTATTAAAAACCAGTAATTTTTCGCCATTACCTGAAACCATAAATCCATCCGCATCATCCAGAATAGTTTTTGTTTCGCGGTCTTTTAAATCCCAAAATACAACAGGTCTTTTTCCTTTCGATCCACCTGCATTTGTATTATCCTGAAAAATAACTTTTCCTTTTGTGGCTACCAGGTTACTGTAATTTCCCGGATCAACCGGTAACAGCACCATTCGTTTTTCCAAGCCATCAAAATCAATTTTTAACTGATCTTCTTCTTCAGTCTCTTCCTTTTCTTTCTCCTCTGCATCATCTTTTTTATCGTCCTCTTTAACCTCAACCTTGTCGTTTTCAGGCTCCAAAGGCGATGGGGTGTCTTTTTGGAGCGTAACAGCAGCAACCAAAGTCGACTTTGTATAAATAAATGTGTTGTCGAAATCGCTGTAATCCGGCGACATTGATTGATTGGTTAGCATATACAAATACTTACCATCAGGATCGAAGGCAGGAGATGAATTGCTATAAAAACCAGATGTTACAGCATGTTTCTGTCCATTTTCAACATCATAAATAAACACTACAGAATTTTTATTCTTTATACCCCGACTCCAGGTTACGTATTTACTGTCTGCCGACCACGAAACAGAAAATCCTTCCAAAGGACCATGCATCATCCAAAGCGCTTTATCCATTTCTTTGACTGATCCTGTAGAAACATCACACAATTTAATACTCATTGTCTGATCCACAAAAGCCAGCTTTTTAGAATCGGGCGACCAATACAAACTATAGCGATACCCGGGGCCAAGGTTTGTTATCGTTTTTACTGTTTCTTTCTCGGTATCATAAAGGCTCAATTCGTATTCTCCTGATTCGTCACTCCACCAGGCAATTGTTTTTCCGTCGGGTGACCACGCTGGATAACGCTGAGCTGATCCTGAACTTTGTGTTAGGTTAAGTACGTAACCTTTTTCTGCCGGCAGCGAAAATACTTCGCCACGTGCTTCGGCCAAAACACGCTTTCCATCAGGCGAAACGCCTGCATTCATTAAATAGCGTTCAACTCCAACCGATTTTGGCATTTGTGCCACTTGGTCTCCTAAAACAGTTATGTTCACTTTTTTGTATTGTCCGTTTTCCAGACTCATCAGATAGAGATCTCCTCCGGCTTCAAAAACCAAATCATCCGGGCCGATTGAAGGAAAATGCACATCAAAATCGGCGAAATCGGTTAATTGCTTGTTCGTTTTTGCTTTAGTATCGTATGCCCAAATATTGTATCTCTGTTCTGCACCATTGTCAGAGAGGTAATATATGGTATTACCGTGCCACATCGGAAGTTCATCACTCGCATCATTACTAGTAATATTTACTGTTGAGTAATCGTCAAGATTCATCACATAAATATCAGGAGCCATCCCCCCCCGATACCTTTTCCATGTTCTGTTTAAGCGCGATTTATCGGTAAAAGCCAGTTGCTTTCCGTTGGGCGAAAAACAACCAATTTCGGCATAAGCCGGTGGCAATACTTCAGGTAATCCACCATCTTTATCTACAGTAAATAAGCGCGAAAATCGTTGCCGTCCACTCTCCTTTCCTGTTGAGAACATTATTTTTTTCCCATCCGGATGCCAATCTGTAATGATACTTCCCCGCCAGGTAACTCGTTTGGGTAAACCTCCTTTTACCGGCATTGTATAAACATCTAAAGATCCGTCGTAATTAGCAGAAAATGCTAAAGTTCTCCCGTCAGGAGAAAATTTAGGCCTTACTTCTTCGCCTTCAGGAGAACTAAGCCGCGAAGCTTGCCCTCCTTCTTTTGCGACAACCCAAATATCACCTGCGTAAACGAAAGCTATTTGAGATTCAGAAACATCTGCATAACGAAAAAGACGAGCATCGACTTGCGCTGTCGATGAGAATGCTGCCATTAAAAACAAGGCAAACAAAAAATGTAAAGTTTTCATACTATTTAATTTGAATATAATGGGTATCGAATATTTAACTAACAACCCAAGAATGTTAAAGTTTTAATTCTAATGATATAGCGAACATTGTTATAAATGGGTATCATATCTGCGTTGTTCGTTACAGGTTATTTAATGCAGTTAAACTCATAACCCACAAAATATCGACTTTATGATAGCAAAACAATGATTTATAACCGAGAGATACACTACCTAATAAATTTAATTGAGCAAAAAAGCGAAATATTAAAGCATGAAATAAGGTTCTGACATGGCAGAAAAAATGTAAATACTCACCTATTATTGTAAAACACGTTAACAATACCTCGAAAAAATACAAATAAACGACAAGTATAAAACCAAAACGAATAAACACATCCTGACCAAACCATAATACACTATATATGTGACACATACAAAATACACCCGCATAACAAGGATTCTTTAAATTAACAAATCACACTACTATTTTTTACAAATCATACACATTGGATTAACACCTAGGACAGCAAGTAAAAACATTTTCACGGCCTTTGGCAAATGTGTCAGCTACTTTTACATGCTGTACATCCGGGCCGGCAAAAGACTCCGGTTGTTACAGCAACAACTATTTTATTAATTAAAAAATCTAACATGTATGAAAATAACTTGTAATTATTGGAGTTTTTTCAGAAATTCAGTAACAAAATCGGCAAAAATACGACTCCGCGGTTTTCTCTATTTTTAAAAGACACATTGTAAAAATGTTCTCTCATGAAGTTACCTGTTCGATTCTTTCTTTTACTGACGGTGCCAACAGACGAAGCTCGCTTGCAGTTGACCATAAAAACACCTTGCGCTCAGGACTTATTACCTCGAATATGTAACTCATGCAGCAGTAAGCAACAACATGGTACCATTTTATTGGGATAATGGTAACGATAGCAGTACAACAATGGCTATTTTCAACCGTAATACAGGAGCACAAACAGATAAAGAAGCAGTTCAGGCAATTATAAACAAAGCCAACTAAACTTCAAGTACTTAAAGAATAAACGAACGAAAACAAAATGAATAAATTTTTAATAGCGATCTTGATAGCATCTATTGCAATCTCCTGTGCAAGAACCAACTGGGAGAAAAACGAATCGGGAATCATAGTTTATCCGACAAATTCAAAAGAGGCAAAGGCAATTTTAATTTCACCACTTGATGAAGAAATTATAAAAGTATCGGCCAGCGCTACAAAATCGTTTAGTGACAAAGAAAGTCTTGTGGTTTTACCAGAGTTGAAACCCGTGGCTTTTGATGTAGAAAACACAAACGATAAAGTCGTTCTGTATACCTCAAAAACCAAAGTAGAAGTATCGCTTGCTACAGGCGAGGTGAAATTTTTTGATGGTGACGGAAATCCGATCCTTCAGGAAAAAGAAGACGGTGGAAAAAAGCTGGAACCGATGGAAGTTGACGGCGTTAAAGGCTACACGCTTCAGCAAGTTTTTCAATCTTCAGAAGATGAAGCATTGTATGGACTCGGCCAGCATCAGGCTGATGAGATGAACTACAAAGGCAAAAATGAAGAACTGTTTCAGTACAACACAAAAGTTTCTGTACCTTTTATTGTATCCACAAAAAATTACGGCTTGTTGTGGGACAACTACTCTTTATCCCGTTTTGGCGATCCGCGACCTTACGAACAGATCAATCAATTTAATTTATACAATAAAAACGGAGAAGAAGGTGGTTTGACAGCAACATACATCGACGACACTGAAACAAACCATGTTTTCGCGGTCAGAGATGAGTCAACAATCGATTACGAGAACCTTGAAACAATTGAGAATTTTCCTGAAGGATTTGACTTTAACAGTGCCGAAATTACATGGCAAGGTCAACTAGAACCAAAAGAAAGCGGACTGTTCAACTTTCTGCTGTATTACGCCGGATACACCAAAATATGGGTTAACGGAGAACTTTTAGCCGATAAATGGCGAACGGCATGGAACCCATCAGTTGCAAAGTTTCAGTTGGATATGAAAGCGGGACAGAAATACGACATCAAACTGGAGTGGTATCCTGATGGAGGAGTTTCATACATTGGCTTAAAAGCCCTGTCTCCTGTTTCACGCGAGCAACAAAACAATATTTCGTTTTTCTCTGAAATGGGTGATCAAATCAACTATTATTTCATGCACGGCAAGTCGATAGACGACGTAATTTCTAAGTATCGTACGTTAACCGGGAAAGCCCAGGTGATGCCTAAATGGGCTATGGGATTCTGGCAAAGTCGTGAACGTTACAAAACACAAAATGAGTTGTTAAGCACACTGGAAGAATTCAGAAAACGTCATATTCCAATCGACAATATTGTACAAGACTGGTCGTACTGGGAAGTTGATAAATGGGGCAGCCACGAATTTGATGCAGCTCGCTTTCCTGATCCGGTTGAGATGATCGATCAGGTGCACAAAAACAATGCTCGCATACTGATTTCTGTTTGGCCAAAATTTTATTTGGGAACCGAACACTACAAAGAGTTTGACGAACATGGCTGGATGTATCAGCAAGCCATAAAAGACAGCATTCGCGATTGGATTTACCCCGGTTACATCGGCTCATTTTACGACGCTTATAACAAAGACGCACGTAAACTCTTCTGGGATCAGATTAATGAAGAGTTGTATCAGAAAGGAATTGATGCCTGGTGGCTCGATGCTACCGAGCCTGATATTTTATCAAATGCAAGTATTAAATACCGCAAAGAATTGATGAACCCAACAGCATTGGGGCCATCAACAGAATATTTTAATGCCTATGCTTTAATGAATGCCAAAGGTATTTATGAAGGACAACGCGAAGAAAACCCGGTTGACAGGGTATTTATTTTAACCCGCTCAGGATTTGCCGGCATGCAAAGGTACGGTACTACTACCTGGAGTGGCGACATTGGCACTACCTGGGAAGATATGAAAGCACAGATTTCAGCAGGAATAAACTTTTCAATGTCAGGTCTCCCCTACTGGACGATGGATATTGGCGGCTTCTGCGTACAAAAAAAGTTTGAGCATGCTACCGAAGGCAGCGAAGCCATGAAAGAATGGCGCGAGTTAAACACACGTTGGTACCAATTCGGGGCTTTTGCGCCCTTGTTCAGAGTACACGGGCAATTTCCTTTCCGCGAAATCTACAACATTGCTCCGGAAAGTCACCCAGCTTATCAATCCATGCTATATTACAACAAGTTGCGCTACCGGCTGATGCCATACATTTACAGTTTAACCGGTGCTGTTTACCACAACGATTATACAATTATGCGAGGCCTTGCAATGGATTTCCCGCATGACAAACGCGTGTTCAATATTGGCGATCAGTTTATGTTTGGCTCTGCGTTAATGGTTTGTCCGGTTTATAAATATACAGACAGACAGCGCGACGTGTATTTCCCTAACAATGGTGGATGGTATAATATTTATTCTGGTGAATATATTGCCGGAGGACAAAAACTGAATGTAGAGGCACCATATGAAAGAATGCCGCTTTTTGTTCGTGAAGGTTCAATTATTCCTGTTGGGCCTGAGATTGAATACACAAACCAAAAACCGGGAGCACCAATTGACATTTATGTTTACACCGGAAAAGATGCCAGCTTTGAACTTTACGAAGACGAATCGACAAATTACAACTACGAAGACGGAAAGTTTAGCACCATCCGTTTTGAATATTCAGAAGAGAATCAGAAACTAACAATATTTTCCCGCAAAGGCGAATTTGACGGGATGATTAAAGAACGTGAATTACACATTCATAAAATTTCACGTAATAGCAATGTCCCTTTCCTGTCAAAAAAAGGTTATGTTGAAACAATAAATTACAAGGGAGAAAAGGCTGAAATAGATCTCTAAATTTGTTAGACTATAGTTAGTTTCTAAACGGGAACCTCTATTTTTACTGAGGATCCCGTTTTATTTTATTTATCCTTTTTCTCGAAAGCTTTAGAACGTTCCTAAATTTCTTGTATATTTTCGGTCTGAACTCATGAATCTTAAACCTTGAAAATCATTTTTAAGATAATCTCTGTTGTTGGTACCCTGCTGTTTACTGTTGTCCAACTGGCTGCAGATAACGGAACGCCGAATGGCTTTCAGGAATCGTATAAGTTTAAACATCTGAATATAAACGATGGGCTATCAAACAATCAGATAAGTTCGATTATCAGGGACAGCCGAGGTTTTTTATGGTTTGGCACCGACCGCGGATTGAACCGTTTTGATGGCACCAACTTCAAGGTTTATTTTAACGACTTAAGCGATACAAGCTCAATTCCGGTTAACCGGATCGACTTTTTATATGAAGATATTGACCAAAATATTTGGATTCGATCGGGAGAAGATTTTGTAATATTTAACCCGTTTACAGAATCATTTAAAAGAGTTGGCACACGATATAAGCAAACTGCAATTCCACTCACTTCGCTGCAAACTATATTTAAAGACAGCAAGCAAAATATGTGGTTTATAGCCAGCAATTACGGGCTCTACAAATATTCATCAGTAGATCAAAGCGTTGATTCAGTAAAATACGTACCCGATTATGAAGGCCTAAATCAAAACAATTACCTTAACGACATTGCTGAAGATTCAAAAGGGAATTACTGGGTAGTCTCAAACTTGGGAGTTGTTCTGAAATTGGCTGGCGATAATTACAGGGTTTTAGAGGAGTTTCAACTCGACGAAGCAGTTAAAACAGAAACCAACAACTTCAGTCTTTTTATTGATGGTGAAGATATTGTCTGGATTTTTTACCCGGGAGGATCTTATGGCGTTTTTTTGATTGATCCTGAAACTGGAAGCATCTCAAATTATAATGAAAACTCCTATCCTATCCAATTAAACAACAACCTGGTATCTTCTGTGATACAAGACCAAAACGGACTTATTTGGGTTGCCACAGACCACGGGGGGATAAATATTATTGACAAAGAGAAGGAAGAAGTTAGTTACCTGATCAACAACCGTGATAATCCCTATAGCATAAGCCAAAACAGTGTTACCTGCTTATACAAAGACTACGAGAATATTATTTGGAGCGGGACCTATAAAAATGGAATTAATTATTACCATCCCAATCTCATTCGTTTTAAGCATTACAATAACATTCCTTCCGACCCCGGCAGCCTACCATTTAACGATGTAAACTGCTTTGCAGAAGATAAATCAGGAAATTTGTGGATTGGAACCAATGGTGGCGGATTAGTTTATTTCGATCTGGAAAATAATACATTCAGGTCTTATCTGCACGACCCGAAAAATCCGAACAGCTTAAGTAACAACATTATTGTTTCGTTGCTCATCGACCAGCATGATGTACTCTGGATTGGAACTTATTTTGGAGGTTTAAACCTGTTTGACGGAAATAGATTTAAACGTTTCCAACACGATCCCAACGATAAAACATCGCTTCCCGACAATCGTGTTTGGGAAATATATGAAGATTCTGAAGATAACATTTGGATTGGAACATTGAATGGGGGTTTAGCTCTTTATAATCCTCAAAAAGAATCGTTCCTGAACTATAAATCCCAAGACATAAATTCCATTGGCGGGAATTTTGTCATATCAATAACTGAGGATTCGGAGCATAACCTGTGGCTGGGAACTTCTGATGGCCTCGACCGCTTAAATCTAAATACCGAACGTTTCTACCACTACTACCCAGATCCCGGTGTACCCGGAAAGCTTAGCGACCGAAACATTATAGATTTGCTGGAAGATGAACGCGGATTAATTTGGATCGGTACACGTCAGGGTTTAAATGTATTCGATAAAAACTCGCAACAGTTTAAGGTATTTACTGAAAAAGACGGACTTGCAAATTCAAGTATAAAAACCATTCGCGAAGATCAGCAGGGGAATTTGTGGATTTCAACAAACAATGGGCTTTCCAGAATAATTACAAATTACAATCCGGATTCTACAGGTTTAAGAGGGTTGACTATAAATGTAGACAATTTCAATCCGGCTGATGGCCTTCAGGGACGAGAATTCAACGAAAAATCAGCCTACCGAACACGATCCGGAGAGCTTATTTTTGGTGGTGCCAACGGCTTTAATATTTTTATTCCGGAAGAAATAAAAAGCCAAACTACCGACAACAAGATTGTACTAACCAACTTCAAAGTTTTTAACCAGGAAATTGGTGTAGATGTTCCGTTTCGTAACCACATTATACTCGACAAATCGATTACTTATAAAAAGGAAATTACACTCCGGCACAATGTAGAGCTTTTTTCAATTGGCTTTGCTGCGCTTAATTTCTTTCAGCCCGATAAAAATATTTTTGAATATCGCCTCAATGGATTTAACGACGACTGGCTTCAGGTTGATAAGCGACTAAACGAAATATCTTTTACAAACCTGAGTGCTGGCACTTATCAATTGCAAATTCGTGTTAGCGTTGATGGCGACAACTGGACAGAAATGGATCCTCCTCTCGTTATCGATGTATTGCCTTCGTTTTGGCAAAGTACACCGGCTTACATTATCTATTTTATCCTGTTTGGATTGGCTCTGTGGATTTCGAGAAGCATGATGCTTGAACGCCAACGATTGAAATACGAAGCGGAGCAGGAACACCTTGAAGCAGAACGCATTCAGCAATTAGATACGCTAAAAACAAAATTCTTCACCAATATCAGTCATGAATTCAGAACACCTCTTAGTTTAATTATTTCGCCTTTAGATAAGCTTATTATCCAAACAACTGACAAAGACATTAAAAATCACTTGGTGCTGATTCAGCGAAACGCACAACGCCTGTTGGCAATGGTTAACCAATTACTCGATTTCAGAAAAATGGAGGTTCAGAAACTCCAAGCTAAAAACACTTGGGGCGAAATGGTTAGCTTTATTCGCGATATCTGCTCTTCGTTTGAAGATTTGGTAGAAAACAAACAAATCAACTTCAGTTATAATTCTTCGGTAGATCAGGTTTACACTTATTTTGATAAAGACAAAACCGACAAAATAATTGCGAACCTACTGTCGAACGCCTTTAAATTTACTCCCAACAAAGGAAATGTTTCGTTAAAAATAGAACTTGTGGAATGCGATACCCACAACAATACCGCAGTTGTACGTTGGATTGTTAAAGACAGTGGAATTGGTATCGCTCCTGAATTGCAAGACAAAATATTCGATCGGTTTTACCAAAGTGAAATTCCCAGTTCAATTGTCAACCAAGGAAATGGAATTGGTTTGTCGATGGTAAATGAATATGTAACTATCCTGGGAGGTAAAGTTGTCGTTGAAAGTATTTTAGGAAAGGGAAGTATTTTTACGGTTGAAATTCCGATATCCGTATTTAACGAAAAGGAAATTGCCCAGAGAAATAGCCAACAGCAACAAGAGATTCCCAGAAAAAGACATAGAATAGAAACAGATAAAACTAAAAAACCGGCCATACACGATACCGAGAAGAAAACAATATTACTGGTAGAAGACAATGCCGATTTTCGATTCTACTTAAAAGACAACCTACTGAAACATTACAATATTTTAGAAGCAGAAGATGGCAGCGAGGGCTGGGAAATAGTGCAACAATACACGCCTCATCTGGTTGTTAGCGATATTATGATGCCAAATACAGATGGTTTAACTTTATGTTCGATGATAAAAACCAACCGGAAAACAAAACACATTCCGGTCATTCTACTTACAGCCAAAACAGATAACGAACCGATTATTGAAGGTTTTGAATCAGGGGCGGATGATTATATCTCGAAACCTTTTGATTTCAAAATTCTGGAATCAAGAATTGAAAACCTGATTAACACCCGGGAACAACTTCGCAGAACCTACCAGTCGATGATTGGAGTTGCACCTGAAAAGATTGAAGTTAGTTCTCAAGATGAGAAATTCATAAAAAAAGCGCTGGAAACGGTAGAAGCCTATCTGGCAGAATCGTCGTTTTCCGTAGAAGACTTTGGTGTTGAAATGGGAATGAGCCGGGTTAGTTTATATAAAAAGATGGTTGCATTAACCAACAAAACGCCTACTGAATTTATCCGGATTATCCGCCTAAAAAGAGCCGCCGATTTGTTGACAAGCAGTCAGCTTTCTGTATCCGAAATCGCTTACAAAGTGGGATTCAATAATCCGCGTTATTTTTCGAAATACTTTTCGGAACAATTTGGTATGTTACCATCAGCATACATTGCTAAACATCGGAATCCGAATGTGCAAATCTCAGAAGAAATGAAGAAGAAGTACAGCTAACGGAATTGAGGGTAAAGATTTCGGTATAAAATATTGGGGAGAATTGCTGAGATACAAAAAGTTTTCAGTCGCAGTATTCAGTTAACAGTCTATTTCTGAGTTCCTGTAGAAAATTAAGGGAGGTTTTACCCCTTTGTAAAACACTCCCCTAAAGACTTTATCCGTTTATTAGATTTTCTTTTCCTTCGTTAACCAACTTCAGGATTAACTCACCAAACAGCGTATTTGCCCAGGCAAACCACGAACGTGTGAAATTTGAAGGGTCATCTTTGTGGAAAGTTTCGTGCATAAAACCAGTGTCGGCATCGGTATTACGTAACGTTTTAACACACCAAGCAATTTCTTTGTCGTCGTTGCTGGTCATTGCCCGCATGATAATACTCATTGGCCAAACCATATCGTAACCAACATGAGGACCGCCAATACCTTCAGCAGCTTTTCCTTTAAAGAAATAAGGATTATCCTCACTCCAAACCAGTTTCCGTGTATTTTGGTACACTTTGTCTTTACGATCAATTAAACCCAAATATGGCAAGGCCAACAAACTAGGTACATTGGCATCGTCCATAAAAGTGTGGTTACCAAAACCATCTACCTCAAATGCATATACTTTACCATATTTTTTATGATCAACAATTGCATATTCCTTAATTGCAGCGTCTACTTCTTTCGACAGAGCCAAGCATTCTTTTGCAAAAGCCTTATCACCCGTAACTTCGTTACTAATCTCTGCCAATTGTTTCAATGATACAACAGCAAATATATTTGAAGGAATTAAAAAGCCATAGGTCGTAGCATCATCAGATGGACGGAAAGTTGAATTGATCAGCCCTACAGGCTTTAATGGGCGACCATATCCGTGATTTGCTACAGTATCAAGTTGCTGTGCTGTTTCTCTCTGAAATTTATAAGGTCCCAGGCCATCTTTGCGCTGCTGCTCCTTAAATGTTTTTACGATTAACGCTGCTGCTTTCTGCCAGTCGGCATCAAAAACGCTCTTGTCGCCGGTAGTCTGCCAGTAATTATAGGCTAAACGCACTGTATAACACAACGAATCAATTTCCCATTTGCGTTCGTGCAAACCTGGCTTCATATCCGTCAGGTCACTCATCCAGTGCACTTCTTCTTCTTTGGTTTTATTGAAAGCGTTAGCATAGCGATCGAGCAAAACACATTTTGTTTGACGGTGAACAACACCAGCCAATAAAGTTTTTAGTTTCTCGTCTTTATCCGCAAGCGGAAGATACGGCCAAACCTGGGCGGTGGAATCGCGCAACCACATGGCATGAATATCACCTGTAATTACAAACGTATCCGGTTTTCCATCCAAAGTTCCATGTTCTACTGTTGTATCCAGCGTATTCGGAAAACAGTTTTCGAACATCCACGCCAACTTTGGATCGCTTATTTTTGCTTTTGCTGCTATAATTGCCTCTTCTACTGCTTCAGAAGTAAAATGTCTTTTTGACACAGCAGGACGTAAGCTAACAAAATCTTTGGGACTTACCGAAGCCCACAAGTTGCCCGTTCCTACCATCGATACACCTGCCACTGCAAGTGTTCCTTTTTTGATAAAATCTCTTCTGTTACTCATTTGTCAATATCTTTTCTATTCTGTTTTTATAATGAAATTACCTCCGGATTTCAACTGCTTATCCGAGATAAAATAGCCATCTATGGTTTTGCCGTTAAAGGTAATATCCTGAATCTTATTTCCTGAATTTTCTTTTTGAATAATTGTTTTTTGAGATGCGCCAGGTAGATCCAACTCAACTTTATCAAAAAGAGGAACTGAAACGACATATTCCGCATCTGCCGGAGAATAGGGGTAAAACCCCATGGCTGCAAAAACATACCAGGCTGACATCTCGCCAGCATCGTCCATTCCACAAAGCGCATTCCCCCACTCGCCCATGCCGTAAAAACGATTCATGATACTGTCGAGGATCGCCTGCGATTTTTCCTGTTTCCCGATAAAGGTGTACAAATACGGAAAGCTGTGATCGGGCTGATTACCATGACAATACTGCCCGATAAATGACGATACATTACGTGCAATATAATTGGCATTCCATGGTATTGAGAAAAGAGCGTCAAGTTTTTCCTCGAATTCTGCTTCACTTTTGTATAAGCCAATCAAACCTTTGGTATCGTGTGGCGCAAAAAACGACGACTGCCAGGCATTGGCTTCGCGGTACATGTATTCGTAATACGGGTATTCTGCATTAAAGTCCGATACCCAATCACCGTTTTCAAGGCGCCCACGCATTAATCCGGTTGACGGATCAAACAGGTTTTTATAATTTGAAGTGCGCTTCATCAGCATCTCGTAATCTTCTGTTTTATTCAGTTCTTTTGCAAGAAGCGCCACGGCATAATCATCATAAGCAAACTCCAGCGTTTTCGTCACTCCGGCTTTGGCTTTCGACTCTACATGTGGATTTTTCACTTCGGGTGTTGAGATGTATCCTTTTTCGATATACTCGGCAATGTACGGACGCGTACCTCCCTCTTTTGTAGCATTGTTTAGCAGCAACTGATAAGCGCTCTCCACATCGTAATCACGAATTCCGCGCAGGTACGAACCGGAAATAAAAGGCGCTGCATGATCGCCATGAAAAAAGGTAGGCATAAAACCGGTCTTTTCGCCTTTGTCGATCAACGACTGAATTACGTCGGCAGTAACATCGGGCGACAACATACCCAGCAAAACCAGCTTGTTACGGTAGGTATCCCACAACGACGGATTGGTGTAATAACGAAATCCTTTATTTACCACTTTTCCGCTGGCATCGGTAAATTCGCCATTTACATCGCTGCGTAATGCCGGCCACAAAAACGAACGGTACAACGATGAGTAAAACAACTCTTTTTGCTTTTCAGTACCACCTTCAACCTGAATTTTTGATAACAAAGCTTCCCATGTTTCGGATGCCTCGGTTTTTACCTGGTCAAATGATTTTCCGGCCAGCTCGGCTTCCAGATTTTCTTTTGCGTTTTCATTACTTACAAACGAAAGTGCCAGTTTTAGTTCCACCGGTTGGTCCGGTTCTGATTCATTAAAAGAAACAAGGGCGATTTCACGACGTGAGTCGCCTCTTGTTTCAAGGTTTACTATGGTCCGGTTGGTTTCGGCATAGAAATATATTTTTTCACCTGTTTGCTGATATCCTTTAAAAGCATTGTCGCCTACCTGCTCAATATGCCAGTCGCGCACCCTTTCATTCGACCGCGAAAGGTTAAGCACCAACTTTTGTGGTTTCCCTTTTGGGTAATCGTACTGGTGAAAACCACAATGTAAGGTTGAAGTCAGCCGGGCATTAATGTCGTATCGGTCAAGCTTTACCTGGTAGTAACCCGGTTCAGCCGTTTCGTTTTCATGACTAAATTTTGATCCAAAATCATTATCAGTAAAATCTTCGGTAACGGGAAGTACCGGTATATGGCACAAGTTCCAGTGGCCTTTGTTGGTATGTGTAAATGCTAAAATTACATCGTCCTCGTATTCGTAACCGGCTCCGCTGCGCCACTCTGTAATCGGGCTCAATTGCACCATCGCATTTGGCAATGACGCGCCCGGATAAGTAAGTCCTGCCCAAACACGCCAATCTTCGGGAGGGTTGTAACCACAATCGATACTGTCTTGCAAAGGGGCAGTTCCCAGAAACGTATTAACGTATTCGGTAAGCTTCCCCGATTTTTCGGGGCCGGGATTATTACTTGCCGTATTGCAGCCGACCATGGTAATGATGAGTAAAAGTAAAAGAATTGTTCGTATCATTTTTAGTTGGTTCAAATTTTAAACTTTGGGTTTCTTTTTTAGTTTATCAGGATTTTGGCGGAGTAAGTATTTCCCCCTGAGATAAGCTTAATGAAATACATTCCGGGGGTGCTTGTTTCCTGACGGAAAAATACTTTGCCATCCGCTGTGGGCTGCACCGCATTTTGTTGTTGAATTAGCTGCCCCGACTGGTTATAAAAATATACAGTGCACACCGCATCTTTTTTCACGGGTATTTGCAGGCTGATTTCCTCACCTGCCGAAACCGGATTTGGAAAAACTGTCAGCGATTGATTTTTAGGAGAAAGTTCTATTTCGTCAACGTCTGTTACGGGATTTACCGAATTATATGCCACATTCAAAAATGCAGAAGCTGCAGCAGCCTGTCCCATCATGCCGATCTCCGAAGGATTCTCGCTTGTTCGGTACAGGTTCCATTTTCCTTCAGCATCTGAATAACTACTGGCGTAGTAACCTCGTTTATCAATGTTATACGCACTTATAAAATCCATAATATCAGCTGCAATCGTATAAAATTTTTCATCTGCAGTTTCACGATACATATCAAGCAAAGCATCAATCATATCGTCGCCACCCCAAAACGAAATCTCGCTTAAACCTTGTCCCGGTTTATACCATTGATCAATACAACTGTTCATCATTTCGTGAGCATTATTAAGGTATTTTTGCTCGTTTGTTATTTGATACAAAAGAATAGCATTTTGGATAACAACCGAGGTTTGGTAGGCACGATAACCTCCGCCCCGAACCGATTCGCCGTTTACGGTGCCATTTAACGACCAGCTGCCGTTTTGGTAATAACTTGCCTGGTTAAACAATTTCGTATTCGAATCTTTAATTTTTACCGACAAATCGTTCTCCAGCTCGTAATAAGCCAATGCTTCGTCGAAATATCGACTTTCGTTTGTTGCCTGGTAGAGTTTAGCCGCTGCGTAGCTGGTGTAGTTAACCGACATGGAAAACAACATTCCAAAGCCCAGCTGATCTTCGTGTTGAGGTATAGCATACCTGCTGTCGCGAATACCGTTGTTAAACTCGTAGGCAATTTTCAGATTATCGAGCGTAGTTTCATCTTGAGACAAATCATGATACATGGTGAAGGGCATCATAAGCTGTCCGTTATCATCATAAAAACGTGTTCCATTATTACCCGGAAGAACAGCATACCCGGTTCTTCCATCCTTTGTTACCTGGTACTGGTCTGTTGCAGCAAGATAGTTCACAAGCAGCGTTTCGTATTTCACGGGATTCACTTTCCAGGCCTGAATCAAAGCCCGCAACATGTGCGATGCCGGCCAAACAAAACTTGTTGCCTGTTTAAAGTTTGACGATGCATCAATTGCTTCGGCATACAGCCCATTGTTTTTGTTGTAAAAGTCTTTGTGAATTTTGTCCAGCAGTTTTTCGCCAAAATACTGGTATTTATTGTCGTATAAATCAAAGGGAACTGTTGCTTCCAGCTCCTCTCCTCCACTTGTTTCGGCAGCAAAGGATATGGTGTCATTCTGATAAACAGCTGTTTGTGCTTCAAATATTAAATAGGCTGAATTGTCGTTAATCGTTTTAAACGTAACATTCCCAACAGCAGGATTTTCTCTTAGCTTCCAGGTGGAAATATCCTGTCCTGAAACGCTTACAATAATCGAATCTTTTCCGCTGTTCAGTATTTTCAGGCTTCCGTCTACCAAAATACGGTCTTTCACTACCCACGATGTTCCACTGCCTTTTTCCAGATTATGGTTACCGGGAAGGTCGTTTATAGAATCACCTTGTCCTTCGTTTAACAACCAATTGGCTACCAATCCATCTTCGTTGCCATTTAGCTGAATATCTTTATTTGAATTAATCTCTTCGTTAGTCCGTGCTGTATTCCAAATCCTGAAATCAAATAATTTACCGTCCAAACGACGGTCTTTCCAGGCAGAACCTTCGCCCATAAAAACATGCGATCCCGATGCGATCATTGGTTTGCTAAGCGTTCCATTGCCCGCTAAGATGCCATCGACATAAATTTTCACCTCATTATCGGTATTCACTGAAACGGCAATATGTTGCCACTTCCCCAATTCAAGTTGGGTTCCGGTAGTTGTAACAGCGTCCCATTCTCCGGTTCCCACATTTACTTCTACGTTTCCGCTTGAATTAAACCGAAAAGCAAAACCCACAGCCCCCGAAGAACCATTCCACGATTCATCAGCCAGGATGTAATTTCCTGCCCAACTGTCGACAAAAATCCAGGTTTCAATGGTAAAATCGCCGGAGATATAATCGCTGAAAGTTCCGCAATCGATATAACTTTCCTGTTCCGAAACGTTGAATTTCAGCACATACGACTGCGCGTTTGAAACTACTGAAAAGGAAAGCAAAGCCAGTGAAAAGACTCCAATGATTAACGATCTGCTGTTTTGTTGAATACTATTTTTAATCATGTTGACTGAAATTATTTGAAATCATCAGAGATTGTGTAAACATTAATTAAAGATCTGGCTTCTTCCCCGGTTATTTTGGAAACACAACCGTGTCGGGCATCCGCCGGAAAATTTACATCTTCCAAAATCTCCCAATTCAGCAAATCCTCAGAAAACGAGGCTCCGTAACGGTTCGTCATGCAGTAATCGTAATAAAGCAACCAACCCGAATTTTCAGGATCTTCGATAATGGTAGGTCCTTCTGTAATAACCGGAACGATTTGTCCCCCATTCAGGTTACCTTCAACAATTTGATAGAGCCCTTCAAGGTTATTTGATGTCGCTACCCTGATGGCACGCCTTTCGCCGGTTTTGGCGCCAAACTCCTCCTCTTTATGAAATAGATAATAGGTGTTGTCGTGCTTCAAAAGTGTACCGTCGATTACTGAATACGAAGGTTCGAAAAATACTTTTGCCGGTGTAAAATTTTTCCAGTCTTTGGTTTTGCTGTACCACAGTCGGCTTTCTTTCCAGCCTGCATCTTTAAACGACGACGACCAGATTAAAACGTATTCCTGATTTTCTTCGTCGTAAAACCACTCTGGTGCCCAAATGTTATTGGCAAGAAATTTTCCGGAATCGTCACACACAGCCTTCATCAATGGTAGCGTTCCTTCGTCTTTCCAATGTATTAAATCTTTTGAAGTCGCATAGAAACATCCCGGTCCTGACGCATCCCAGCCGTATCCTTCGGTTGTTCCTGTTGTAAGAATTCGCCAAATCCCATCAGGACCGCGGCGCACATAAGGATCGCGCATCCAGTGGTCCCAGACAGGTTTATTATTGTTGAGTGGAAACCAATGTCTTCCATCGTTTGATAAGGCAATGTGTAACTTTGCCTCCAACATGGGATCGGGCAAAGGCACTTCAACGGTATTACCGTTCTCATCAATCTCTATTCGGGTGGGGTAACGTTGCCTGAAATAGGTCAGCATGAGTACATCTTGATTCTCTTCAATTTTGAATTGAATGCCTGCCATGCTACTCTCCGCTTGGGCCGACGAGTGTTTTTGGGGAACCAAGTCGTTAGGCAGAGCCATTACTGCCAGAACAAAGATATTCAGGCAGAATGTCAACAGAAATTTAATTGAAGAAAAACACCTTGTCTCTATTTGCAAATAAGTCAAGTTAATCTGGTTCATGATTAAATTTAGTTGGTTTAGGTTACCACGCACTGATAATCTTAATACAAAGTCACGTGCTTATTCACTCACTCTCCCGATAAATTTCATTACAAGTTGACCTTGCTCTTGTCTTTGTCTTCAGCATTACTGTTTAATCAACCCTTCGTTTTGCAAAAGGGCTGCCGCTTCTATGAGCATACAACCGCTGAGCTGCTCTGGCAATCCGGTAATTGAACCCGGCTTTACGCTCCAGTCAGGACCAAACAGAATAGCTGGTTTGGCAGTTCCCTGCGTCCACAACACTTCAGCATTGTACCGGATAAACTGAATGTAGCGCTTTTTTGCTGATGCATCCAGACGGTCCTGAAGAATCAGGTCGGTGAAATAGCGAATAAAAATTCCTTTGAAAAGACCGCCATCGCCGGTTCCTTCACTTTTAAGAACGGAGTTATTGGTCAGGCTACTGGTTGTATAATCAGCAACCAGAACAGCATCATTCAGATAAGCCTTTTCGTTGAAGATTTTATATAACTCAACTGCAGAGCCAATAAACGTTCCCTGGTTGTAGGTAAACACCCAATCTTTATTGATTTGCCCGGTTTCACTGTTGATATTGTCATAAACCATTCCGTTATTCATATTCACCAGGGTCGCCTTTTCCCAGTTGTAAATTTTTAGAGCCCACTCTTTATAACTTTCATCCCCGAACTCTTGGTACAAGCGGGCTGCCAATATGCAGGCCGGACCGTTTGAGCAAGCGTTTTTGCTCCATTCCATTCCCTTTTTCCAGGTGATGCCGCCGTCTGCATTGTCATTCCATCCGGTTTTAATGTATTCCCACAATTGTAAAGTAGCTTCCTTAAATTTAGGGTCATTGGTATCCTGCCAGACACGTAATGTGGCCAAGGCAATCCATTCCATATCATCATAGAAATCATTCTCAAACGTATTTCCGTTTCGGGCTTTTACACCTGCGTACCAGTTGTCGAAGTAAGCACTGTACCTCGCGTCATTGGTTCTCAGCCAGGCATCGGTAAGGACGTCCAGCGCATGTGCCTGCGGCCAGTAATTCCAGTCAGCTTTCCCATTATTGTCATAGAAAAACCACTTTCCTTCAGAATTCCAGAACGAAGTGGCCAATGACATACTACTGAGGTTTGCCGCTTCGTTCCAGTCTATTCCTTCTTCTTCCGGTTCAGGAACAATGTTTTCGTCATCTCCGCACGATATCAATAGTGCGGGTAGCAGCAGTGCCATATAAAGCCATTTTCTCATATCTTTTTCTTTTGAATAATAGCCGGAAGTAATTAATTACTTCCGGCTATTGTATTAATTATAAACTTATTTTGTAATCGAATGCGTGTAGGGTTGCCCCGCCTGCAGATAAATGGTATAATCTGCCGGAACGTCATCAAAATCACCCATCAGTTTCCACTTGTTATCCCACTGGGTAAGATTGTCGATTAATTTGATATAATAGTACGATTCAGGGCTGGTTGCTGTAGGCCTGGAATCCGTTCCATTCAGCGTGCCCCACTCCAGTTCAGTCTCTGGATCGGCTCCACCATTTTCTTTCACGAACATACGGAATTTATACCGTTCATCCCGGCCCCAGCTTTCTTGTTTGAAAGTAACGGTCTGGTCTTCTGCCCGGAATATTCCGTTTCCGACATATGGAAGATCGAATAAGATTTGCCCTTCGGGAGAGAAGTAGAAACCGATTCTTGTAACCAGTGCGTAAGTACAGGCACCCGTGTTGAAATCAAGCGTGATTCTGTATACACCTGTTGTTTCAACAGTAGAAGTACCATCTTCCTTTATTAAGCCTCCGTCTGTGTAAAAAACTCTGGGAGTACCCGAAGTGCCGTCGGTGAAATAATATGGTTCGCCTGCAGTTAACTGGGTGTAAGTTTCAAACTCGCCTCCGGCAACTGCTTTCATTTGATGAGCCTGAGAAAGGTCATCTCCACCTTCAGAACCTTCGCCTGTTACATAAACATCGATCGGGAGATCTGCAAAACCAGCCAGACGCGTAACTGTAATCGTTCGTTCCTCTTCGCCTTTGAGCGTTTTAAGGCCTTTTGATGAGAAAACGGTCCACTTGAAACTCCCGGTTTCCGAAGAACCGAGCCCCATCATGCCAGCTATTTTATTTAATTGCTTGTGCGTAATGGTTACATTATTGTACAGTCCGTTATTATCTGCGGAAATCAAATAAACAGGATCGGAAAAGTCACCATCCGCTTTATCAAAAGCGATTTGATAAACAGCAGTTCCGGTTTCCTCAACATCACAGTACGCCCACTCAAAATAGGAGGAAGCGCCCACTGAGGTCTCCAAAACTATTTCTTTCCCATCCATAGGTTCGGTCAATGCGCTGACTGCCGTCAATCGGGTATCCACGTCGCCTCCATCGTCCTCGCATGCAACTAACGCGAGAAACAGAGAGGCTATAATTGTTAATCTGATCAATATCTTTTTCATCTGTTCAGGTTATTTTATTACCAAATTATGAGTATAAGGCCCTTCAGGGTTCAGAGAGAAGGTGATATCGTATGTTTTATCGCTCCAACCGTCTGTTGCAGGGGATTTCCATATTTGGTTGTTTGTCCACTGTTCAACATTCGTTTTTTCAACCATGTAGTAATACGCTTCGTTACCTGTTGGTTTGCTGTCATTATTGACGGCTCTCCATTCGGTTTCGCCTTCAGAACTTTCCATGCGGAATTTGTACCGATCATCTGTATTTTCACCTCCACTTAAGCCGGTGATGGTATGATTGGTCACTTCCCACACGCCATAAGCTTTGTAGGGCAATTCAACCTTCATTTGTGACCAGTTCAGATACAAACTGACTTTGGTGACCTCTTTTGAAGTGAAAGAACCAATGTTGAAATCGAGGTAGTATTTGTAAACTCCGGTTTTGGAAACCGAAGATGTTCCTCCAACCACAACTTGTTCTCCCGATAAAGAGAATTCCAGCGGGGTGCCGCTTGTAGCGCTCACAAACTTGAAGCTTTCACCCTCGGTCAGTCGGGTGTAAATTTCAAATTCACCATCGGCCAATTTTTTCATCATTAGCGCTTCGGAAAGATCATCGCCGTTTTCTGTTGCCGCACCGGTGATGTACAAATTATCCGGAACATCGGCCAAGCCAGACAAACGGGTCAACGAAAGTGTCCTTTCTTCTTCCGCTTTCATCGGACTGATTCCTTTAGAGGAAAAAACAGTCCACTTGAGCGTTCCCTGCTGCGAAGACTCGATACCCGCCAATGCAGCAATTTTATTCAATTGCTTATGAGTGAAGGTGGCATGGTTGCTCCCGCCGTTATTATCGGCTGCTGCAACAAAAAGTGGTTCGGAGAAATCTCCATCAGCTTCGTCGAAAGCGACTTCATACAATATCATTCCGCTGTCTTCGGCCCTGGCTGGTTCCCATTCAAAATATAAAGTAGCCGAAGCTGAAGCTTGTAGCGTAATTGTTTTTCCATTATCCGGTTCATAAAGCGAACGGACTGCCGTTACATCCAAATCTCTTACTTCACCATCGTCGCTGCACGCGATGAAAGCAAATATAAAAGAAGCTACTGTTAACAGTTTTATCAATATTTTTTTCATACTTAGTTTACTTTTAAACGCTGATTAATAAATAATTAATAGCCTGGGTTTTGGGTCAGGTTATCATTAATATCCCGCTGTGACTGAGGCACTGCGAACAGATAATCCCGTTCACTGTTAAATTTCCTCTCATCCAATTGGATATACTGCGTATTCTCAGCCGCGAACTTCGCTCCATGAGGATTTCCATTCATCACTGTTTCAATCGTTCCCCAGCGACGGATATCAAAAAGTCTCAGGCCTTCAATGGCCAGCTCGATGCGACGTTCATTGCGGATTATTTCGCGAAGGTCTCCTGCCGGATAACTCAATGCATCTGTATCGGTAAATCCTGCCCGAACACGAATCGCCCGAACCGTTTCGTTCCAGATGCTTTCGTCCATTTGTTCCAGTTCATTTTTAGCCTCTGCATACATCAACAGCACGTCGGCATATCGCATCAGAATCAAGTTCAAGCCTGCAGCAACACCTATCGGTGCTGTTGGATCAAAATATTTCCTCAGGTAATATCCTGTTCCTGTTGAATTTTGGCCTGGCCCTGCATATTCGTCGAGGTTAGACGCGCCCGCCTCCTCTGAAGAACCGGGTTTGATGTAAATGGTAGAAGTTGTTCCATCACCTTTTTCCCACTCGTATCCGTGGTAAACGATCGTGGCTTCAAACCGCGGGTCTCTGTTCTCGTAAGGATTATCTTGATTATATCCTGAATTTGCATCGTCAATACTCTTCCCGTTTTTCATGAGATAGGCATCAACTAATTCCTGTGTAGGAGCAAAAGCATTGATACGTCCGCCCACAGAAATAGGAATGGCATCGTAAAACTCGCTCCATGTCCTTTCTGGGTATACATAACCGAGGTCAAGTATTACTTCATCGTTGTACTCATTTTCAGGCAAGAAAAGACCTGAGTAGCTTGGGAAAAGCTCATACTGTCCGTAAGTACCATCCATGATATCTTCACAAATGGCAGCCACATTTGTCCAGTCGTTTTCATACAAATAGGTCCGCGCCAACAAGGTCATCGCAGCACCACTGGTGATCCTGCCGTTGCCCGACTCATCATATTCTTCTTTAACAGGAAGTATGTTTGCAACATCGTTAAGCTCATTTCTGACGAAATCGAGCACATCCGATTTGGATGAACGTGCTACACTGTTAGCTTCCTCCAGACTCAGGTTGTGGTCGAACAAGGGGACATCGCCATATTGACTTGTGAGACGGAAGAACAAAAATGCACGGATAAAACGGGCTTCTGCTTTCATCCTGGTCTTCAGCGTTTCATCCATATTGGGAATTAAGTCAACATTCTCCAAAAATGTATGACTGGTTTTAATTCCCTCGTAACAGGTTTTCCACTCGTTGGCAAAGCGGCCCAAGGCAGCATCGGCCTGTCCCGAAGTGATGATCTTTTCATCGGAATTTCCCCGGCCTTCGTAAAGGTTGTCTGACAACCTTTCGTTAGCAAAGAAATAGTTGGCACCAAACATCTGGCTATACGCCATATTTAAAACTGCGGAAGCTTTGTCTGGTGATGTCCAGTAGTTCAAATCGGTAAATTTATTCGTGGGTGCCAAGTCCAGGTCGTTGCACGAAGTAAAAAATGTCAGGAACATCACTACAATTCCTACGTAGTATTTTCTTATATTTTTTTCCATGGTTTGCGTGTTTTAAAATTCCAATTCCAATCCAAATCCATAATAAACCAATGTCGGATAGTTACGGGCACTGTTGGCTCCAACACCGCCAATTCCTCCCATGTTATTTCCGAATTCGGAAGACTCCGGATCAATAAACGAGTTTTTCGATAGTGTCAACAGGTTTTGCGCGTTAAGACTCGCACGCAATTTCTGAATTCCAAGCCTTGATGTTAACCTTTTTGGCAAGGTATATCCCAATTGGATATTTTTAACCCGAAGGTAAGCCCCATCCAAAAGATAAATATCAGAACCTGCTTTTCCCCAGTTGTTTGAAGAAGAAGAAGAACTAGGAGCTACAAGGCGCGGCCACTTCGCATCGGGATTGGTGGGCGTCCAGAAGTCCAATTGATGTTGATAAATAGCGTAAGAATAGTTAGAATGGAAAGGCTCAATGAGCTCACCACGAATATACATGTCGCGCTTTCCTACTCCTTGCAACAATACACTGAAGTCAAAATTTTTGAATGAGACATCATAGGTGAAACCGAACGTGTACCTTGGGAAAGCATTCCCCAAAACCACGCGGTCTTTCTCGTCAATCACTTCATCTCCATTAACGTTCATATATTTCACATCTCCTGGTTGCACAGAAGCTCCTACCGGAAGGGCGCTATTGGCTATTTCCTCATAACTTTGAAAGTATCCGTCGGTTTTATACCCAAAATAAGAACCCAGCGCTTCGCCTTCGCGAATCAACTTGTACAACTGATCATTCTGATCAATACGCTCTTTCCCTCCGAAATCGGTCACTTCATTTTTCGAATCGGCAATATTCAGGTTGAACCGGTGATTGAAATTTGTAGACTTCAAACGGTAGGTCAGGGTTGCTTCCCATCCCCTGTTTCTCATTTTCCCAGCATTCTCTTTCGCTGCATCACTTCCGAACACAGTTGATACTTCGGGTGAAAGCAGGATATCGGTCGTTTCTTTGTTGAAGTAGTCGAGAGACACATACAAGCTTCCGTCGAAAAATCCGGCATCCAATCCAATATTGAGGTTAGCCGATTTTTCCCAAGTCAAATAAGGATTGCCAAAAGTATATCCTGTTCCCGGGACGGCTTCATTGTTGAATACATAAGTATTCTGATACATTTGATAAACCGTTTGGTAAGAGTAGTTGGCCACATTCTGGTTACCCAATACGCCATAGGAAGTTCGGATTTTCAAATCGCCAATACGATCACTGTAGCTTTTCATGAAATTTTCAGACGAAAGTCTCCAAGCTGCAGAAACCGAAGGAAATAAACCCCAGCGCTGATCTTCTGCAAATTTTGAAGAGCCGTCATACCGTACCGTAACATCCGCATAATATTTGTCCATATAATTGTAACCTGCACGTCCAAATACGGAGGTAATGCTGGTTTGATTGGTATCTCCGTTACTGTTTTTGTTATCAACGCTTTGTACCGATTCGTCAGTAGTTGGAAGCCCCAGATCTTCGTCTGTATATTCCCAGGCGATCCGGCTTGCTTTGAAAGTATACGATTCGTTAGAAACACCCAGCAATCCACTCACGTTGTGAACAGAGTTGAATGTGCGCTCGAAGTCCAGCATAAACTGTGTACTCAAAGTGTACCTTTTGCTATTATAATCTTCGGTAAGCGTATTTGAATGGATATATGAAACTGGTGTTTCAAGATCCGCCGATGAGTACAACGGCACTTTCATATCTCTACGGAAACGGTGATGCTGAGTCAGGTCAAGGCCTACCAGTCCTTTGGCCTTTAAGCCATCAATAATACTAAAATCGAGGCCTAAACTACCAATAAAATTATCTTCATCCTTTTTCTCATAGCCTCCATCCTTCAAGCGTGCCATGGTATTGTCATCCCCAATCACGTCGTTAATCAACCACTTGCCGTCTTGCTGAAATTTATAATAATAATAAGGCGGAATACGCGAAGAGTTGATAATGGTATTTCCGGTTCCTCCGGCTATTGTTTTTTCATCTCTCCTGGTATAAGCCATTAAAGAGGTGAGCTTGAATCTGCCGTATTCCGTTGTATTGTTGGCACGAAAATTATAACGCTTCATTCCAAAATCTCCGACAAAGTTACTTTCCTGGTCGAAATAACCAGCTGATATCATGTATGTGCTGTTCTCGTTGCCCCCGGAAACACTCATGTTATAATTTTGCTGCAGCCCTTTATCCATGATTTCATTCAGGTACCAGAATTCTTCGCCGCGGTTTTCATATAAATCCCGGATCTGCGCCGGCGTAAATATGGCAGCGTTCCCTACATTCATATTCGCCTGGTCGCGGAGCATGGCGTTTTCCCAACCCTGCACTGGCTGAAACAAGATATCCGGATCCTGATAGCCAACCATGCTGCTGAACTTAACCAGCGGCTTTCCTGTTTTGCCTCCTTTTCTGGTCGTGACCAGAATTACACCGTTAGCAGAACGGGATCCGTAAATGGCAGCACTACCGGCATCTTTCAGTATCGAAATATTTTCGATGTCGTTCGGGTTTAGGTTGTTCAAGGTTCCTGTACCTGAAATCAATCCGTCGATAACAATTAATGGGTCGTTGTTGCTCATCGTACTAACTCCCCGAATATTGATACTCATGCTGTTATCGTTTGGATTCATACTCTTTTGCTGAATGATCAGGTTGGCCGAAGCTCCCTGTAGAGCCTGCGATGCATTACTCACCGGACGACCTTCAATAATATCAGAGTTGACCTGATCTACGGCGCCAACCAAATTTTTCTTTTGCCGAGTACCGTAACCAATTACCACAACTTCCTCGATACCAATAGCATCTTCCTGCATTACCACAGAAATATTGTTTCTACTGTTTACAGGAATTTCCTGTGTTAACATCCCAACAAATGAAAATACGAGAGTAGCATCAGGACTCACATCGTACAATTGGTAGTTCCCGTCAATATCGGTAACTGTACCTTGTGTGGTACCTTTTACAAAAACCGCAGCTCCCGGAATTGGCTGACCATCAGCACCGGTAACCTGCCCGCTTACTGCCTGTTGCTGAGCCGCCAGTAAGCTTGCATCATCAAATTCGCCTTTAAACAAGGCTACCTGCCGGCCAACAATTTTATACTCGACACCGGTGTTGTAAAATATTTCCGTTAGAATTTTATCGATGTCAGTATTTCTAAAATTAACTGACACTTTCCGCTCTGCGTCGATTACATCCTCGGAGTAGAAAAAATGAAATTCGCTCTGATTTTCAATTTCTTCAAGGACACTTTTGACATCCGTATTTTTCAGATCAACAGATAAACGTGTTACCTGAGAATAGCTTTCCTTAGCCATTACTGAAAAAACACTAATACATAACAAAAACAAAGTTACTTTCATAAGTCTTAAAAGTTTTAAGAAGAAACTCCACAAAGGGATTTCCTTCAATCTCTTTTTTTTCATAGATTTGACGTATTAAGATTAATAATTCTAATAATTATTTTTCAGAGGTGGGGAAGTTGGTGGCTTCTCCACTTCTTTATGTTTTCGGAGGTTTAGTTTTAGTTACTTATTCCATAGGCAGAGCTGTTATTTTATTGGTTTTACAATCAGTTTTCTTTCGTTCTTATCGTATTCATATTTTAACGACAATGTTATTTCCAACAAGTCCATAACTTCCGTAATCGACTCATATTCGATTGTTGCCGTCAATTTTTTATCTGAAATAAATTGATCATCCAGTTCAATCTCAATATTATACCAACGTTCCAGCCGTTCAACAACATCTTTTAAGGATTCATTTCTGAATATCAACTTATTATCAGTCCACGACGAATAAATTTCGGTATCCACTTTTTGCACCTGTATCGACAAGTTTGCAGTATCAATAACTGCCTGCTGGCCAGGTGCCAAAATTTGTTGTTCGCCAGAGTTTGAAATTAATTGTACTTTTCCCCTTTCCAATGTCACCTCAGGGTTGGTATTTGAATAACTCATTACATTAAAAGCTGTACCCAGTACATTAACCTGTACATTCTGGGTAACCACTTCAAATGGCGTTTTACCTTTCTGAACATCGAAATAGGCTTCTCCACTCAGTTTCACCAAACGCTTTTTTCTGCTGAATTCTTTCGGATATTCTAAGGAAGAACCTGAGTTTAGCCAAACTTCAGAACCATCGGGTAAAACAAAATGGGTTTTTGACGCCAGAGGAGTTAATATTGTTTGCATTTGCTCCGTTACGGTATCATTCTGCGTATAAAAAAAGAAAGCTATCGCTAACGGAATAAAAAGGATTGCAGCAACTCTTGTCAGGTAAGTAATAAAACGACGTTCGTTGTTGCCACCTTTTTCTTGCTTGTTAATTTCGTAATGTATTTTGAATAATGTTGGAGATAAATTCGGAGTTATAGCTTTAGTTGGTGCGTTTTTCCAATGTTCTTCCATTCCCCATCCTAGCTCCTGCTGATTTTCTTTCTTGAGAAACAGATTTATAAAAGCGATAAATTCACTTTCAGAGCACTTGCTCTCCAAATATTTTTTGAAAAATTCCTTCATTAGTCTTATTGTCGTTATTATAAACGTTTATCCCTTGAAAAACCCCTGCTCAGTTTTTACTTTTTTTTCTGATTTCTGTTTTCACAGTTATAAAAGCCTTTTAATACAAGGCGTTCATCATAAAAAGAAATGAAACATTTTTATACTTTTACAAATCTAGACAAACAAAGAAAATGGATCAAGCTAAACAGGTACAACGGCTAATTTCGGGCGATAAAACTGTGGTGAACGAATTGTATGAGACGTACAGCACAAAGCTTTACCACTTTGCTTTTGGGTATCTGAAATCGGAACCCGACGCTTTAGATATCGTTCAGGAGGTATTTATCAGCCTTTGGAACAACCGAAAAAAGCTAAGTAAAGATTCGAACCTGAACGCTTATTTATTTTCTATTGCAAAGAACACGGTAATTTCTGTCTTCAGAAAAAAGATATCAGAGAAACAATACCTCGAAGAGCTAAAAGACAAAGTGGTTACCAATGGTGTAGATACAGAGTCGAAAGTAAACTATGATATTCTAAGCGAAAAAATTAAGGAGCTAGTTGATCAACTTCCACCGCAAAGAAAAAAAATCTATATCCTGAGTAAAGAAGAAGGCTACTCAAACAAAGCCGTTGCTGAAGAATTAGGCATTTCTGTTAAAACTGTTGAAGATCATTTAAGTAAGGCAACAAAGTTTCTGCGAAAAAATTTAAGTGAATACGGGTTAATCGCTTTGCTTTTCATCGAACTCTTTGTTTCACCTCATTAAAATTGTTTATTCTATTCGCATTCGATGTAACGATCGATGAATTCTAGAAAAAAAGTTCTCCTGATTTCTCAAAAGAACTTTCTAACTCATATTTGCAAGCTCTGCTATTTATTCAGTGCATTACATACTTTCTGATTTATCGCACGCAAACGGTCTTCCTCTAACTTGATGATTTTTCTATCGTAAGTCATCAAACCATTTATCTCACCTTCTACATCGGTTGTTTGTGTGTAAACCGCCGCTGTGAAACCGGTTTTTATCAATTCAATAAGATGCTCAGCATACTCTACATATTTATCGGTAACTTCTTTTGAATTTTTAAACTGGACATAACCCCAGTTTCTGTCGGTTGCCCAAAGATGACCTTCCAATGCCAGGCCAATTCCTCCATATTCGCCTAAAACAGTGGCGCGGTTACCATCATTTAAATACATGTCTGGTCCGGGATAGTTATGCAAGTCGAGTATATCGCCAACCTGATAATGGTTACCACCACTTGCCGGGTTTACCACGCGGCTTGGATCGTAAGCTTTTGTCCACTCTACAATCTCTTCAGTTTTAAACTGCCCCCAGGCTTCGTTAAACGGCACCCAGCAAACAATTGATGGGTTGGACATGTGTTCGTCCATAATTTCTTTCCACTCGGTACGATAGTTTGCTTCAGATTCTGCCGATCGTTCTAATTCGGCACCGTTAAAATATTGACGGTTTTGCCATTGAGGAGAGTGATCGCCGTTAGGCATATCTTGCCAAACCAAAATACCAAGCTGATCGCAGTGTGTGTACCAACGTGCAGGCTCTACTTTCACGTGTTTACGAATCATGTTAAAACCAAAATCCTTTGTTTTTACGATGTCATATTTCAGGGCTTCATCTGTTGGCGAAGTGTACAATCCATCGGGCCACCAGCCTTGGTCGAGCGGGCCAAACTGAAAATAATCTTTGTTGTTCAACTGCAAACGTATAATTCCATTCTTATCGCGTTTAGTTGATACTTTTCGCATAGCGGTATAGCTGTCGACTGCATCTACAGTTTTTCCATTGCTGATTAATTTAACTTCCAGATCGTAAAGAAAAGGCGATTCCGGGCTCCAAAGTTTTGCATCGGCAACAGCCAAATCAACCGATTGGCCAACAACTGTTTTCAGGCTCGAAACTACTTTGTCTCCATCTTTCAAAATCACTTCATAAAAATCGCCATAAGTGGTTCCACAAGTTGCCACATCAACTTTTAAACTTCCTTTATCGATATTCGGAATTGCAACAACGTTTGTTATGTGTTTCTCGTTTACAGGCTCCAGCCATACCGTTTGCCAGATACCGGTTACGGGAGTATACCAAATTCCTTCGGGGCGGCTAACTTGTTTGCCTCGCGGCTGATAACCTTTGTCTGAAGTATCCCAAACTTTAACCACAAGATTTTGCTCTCCGGATTTGGTGATAAAAGGAGTAATATCAAAAGAGAATGCATCATAGCCCCCCTTGTGTGTACCCACTTTTACATCGTTGATCCAAACATCTGCTTTCCAATCTACAGCACCAAAATGCAAGATTACTTTTTTTCCCTTCCATGAAGAAGGAACATCGAAAGTTCGTTGGTACCACAGCTCTTTGCCTTCGCCAACACGTTTTTGCACACCCGAAAGACTCGACTCAACTGCGAAAGGAACCAAAATATCACCATCAAAATTATCGGGCTGCATTTTTCCGGCATCAGTAATGGCGTATTGCCACAAACCGTTCAGGTTCTTCCATTCCGGCCGCTCCATAATTGGACGTGGATATTCGGGTAAAACGTTTTTCACATCAATTTTTTCTGCCCACTGCGTTTTTATTTTGTCGCCAGCAGGTGCCCACTGGGCAACACTCGTAAATGCATATAATGCAAAAATCAGAACAATAAGACCTTGTTTCATTTTAAAAATATTAGTTGAATTAGATTTAAAAATCGGGTTTACTTTATAATTCTCTCTGTTACACCTTCAAACGTAATTTTCACAGGCTTAATCAAACCACTGTCATCAAAGTACATACGGTCAATACAGGTTTCGCGGTGGTTCCCATCCGTTTCGCCCAAAGGCCGGCGATGGTAAACAATGTAATACTCGTCGGTTCCGGGAACGTGGATAACCGAATGGTGTCCTGCGCCTGTAGCCACATCAGGATCTTGTTTCAAAATCTTACCAATTCTTTTAAACGGGCCAAAAGGTGAATCGGCAATGGCATAGGCCACGCTATAATCGGGGCCGGTCCAGCCACCTTCGCTCCACATGAAATAATACTTGCCATTACGAATAAACATAAACGGACCTTCTACATAACCTTCTGGCGTAATTTCTTTAAAGGTTGTGCCGTCATCAAAAGGTACAAAGCCTGTAAAGTCGTCTTTCATTTTAACAATGTTACAATGCCGCCAGCCACCGTAAATCATGTAATACTGCCCGTCTTTATCATGAAACACAAACTGATCGATTGGCTGTGCTCCGTTATGAAATTTATCGAGAAGCGGTTTGCCCAAATAGTCTTTGTACGGGCCTTCGGGTTTATCTGCAACACCAATTCCGATTCCACCTTCCTCATTATCATTTTGAATATCGTTAGCGGCAAAAAACAAGAAATATTTTCCATCTTTTTCAATGATTGCCGGAGCCCACATGGCACGCCAAGCCCATTTAACTTTGGTGGTATCAATAATACGTTCGTGTTTGATCCAGTTTACGAGGTCTTTTGATGAGAAGCAGTCCATAAAAACCTGGTCGTTATATGGAGCAGAATAGGTCGGATAAATCCAGTATTCGTCACCAAAAACAATTCCTTCAGGATCAGCATACCAACCTTCAAAAACAGGATTATGGTTGCTACCAGTTCGTTTTTGTGCAGTGCTGTTCAGAAACAAAAAAACAAAACATGAAATAAGTAGAAAATTCGAAATTTTACGGATCGTCATAACATCAATTATTTATAGTGATATTTTATTTTCTACGGATGGGAATTCAGACAAAGGACAATTTAAAGAATCTTCTGTTATAAGGTGTTGTATCTCCATCCGGGTTTGCAATTTATTTTGTTGTTGGCCCGAGAACCACAAGTTTCCCGTCCTTAGTTATTTCCATCGGATCGATAAAAACTACGCGTTCGTCACCGGTTCTTGATGTTCTTGCGTGATAAACACACAACATTGTTTTCCCATCGGGTGCAATAGTTATTGAATTATGTCCGGTTCCGGTAACGATCCCCCCCTGTTCTACATTTTTTTGTAATACCGGGTTGTTATCAGCTTTCTCAAAAGGTCCGAGCGGAGAATTTGAGGTTGCATATCCTACTGCATAATTTTTCCCGCCAAAATAATTTGCTGAGTACATAATATAATAGGTATCGTTGTTTTTAAGCAGATACGATCCTTCTGTCCACCGACGGTTTACCTCGCCGGAAGTTACCGACCGGCTTTCCCATTCAGCTTGCTCATCGTCCATTGTTAAAGGTGGACGCAACAATAATTTGGGTTCACCAATAATTCCCGAAAAATCAGGTTGAAGTTCAACACCGTACACCCAACTTTCTTCAATCTCGTCAAACATTCCTTTTTCACGAGCCCAATCGGCCACTTCGCTTTCTACAGGATGCTTGTAGCAGCAACGTGAATAATATAGGTATACTTTTCCATCTTCAAACCAGAGATTTCCATCGATTACCGGATACCCGGGATCAAAAATTGGCCGCTCGTATAAATCGGTATAAGGTCCGGTAGGATTATCAGAAACAGCCACTCCTATGCGGAAATTCTCGAGTTCATTGGTCGGATTTTCGCGCCAGTCGGCACTAAACAGCAGATAAAATTTTCCATCTTTTTCATACAACTCAGGAGCCCAAAAATTGGCAATATTCCATGAATCGGAGGTATTTCCCTGGTAAATCCGGCCTTCGTCTTTCCATGTTTCCAAATCTGCTGATGAATACATTTTGAAGCCATCTTTTACTCCTCCGGTTCCAATCATGTAGTACATGCCATCAGACGCTTTCAGAATGTATGGGTCGCCAAACTCAACGGCTAGTGGATTTTCAATTTTAAATTCTTTTTTAACTGGCTGACAAGAGATTAAAACTGTAGCAAAAAGAAGAACAATAGCACAATAGAAGTTACTTAAATGAATTTTTTTCATTATTAGGTATGGTTTAAGTAAATAATTAAATCTCCATCTACCGAACTCCAATTTTATGCGCCCAATTTTCCCAGGCCGTATTCATCTCTTTTACTTTATTGGGATATTTTGTGGACAAATCGCTGGTCTCGGTATGATCGGTCGCTAAGTTAAACAATTCCCAATTATTATTTGGCAGGGCTGCCATTTTCCAGTCGCCAATGCGAATGGCACGGCCACCTTCGTGTTCCCAGTAAAGCGTATCGTGTATCGATTCTGTTTCGTTAAAAAGCAAGGGTAAAAGGTTTTTTCCAACGGGTGGAATCGCTTTCTGACCGTTTACCGTTTCCGGGTAAGTACTTTCTGAAAGCTCCAAACATGTTGGCAGAATATCGATTACGTGTGCTAATCCACGATTGATTGTATTCTCTTTACTTTTCAAACGATCTGGCCAGTGAACAATAAATGGTGTTGCACTGCCGCCTTCGTATGACTCTTTTTTCCAGTAACGAAAAGGCGTATTTACTGCACTTGCCCATGCATTGCCAATGTAATTCCAGGTGGTTTCACTTCCGGGATGATCGGAATTATACTCGATAATAGTAGAATCCCTTGTAAATCCGGGGCGATCGAAACCCGGTGGATATCCTCTTTCGTATGAAGCACCATTATCTGAAAGCACAAAAATTACGGTATTATCATATTGCCCGGTTGCTTTCAATTTTGCAATTATATCGCCAATTCCCTGGTCTACACGATCAACCATTGCTGCGTGCACCGACATACAGGCTGCTTCATACTCTTTTCTTTTGCAGTCGTCCCATTTTCTGCCCGACGAATTTTCGGGAAGAGGATAAGTTTCGCTGTCAATCAATCCCATTTCCACCATCCGCTCGTAACGATCTTCACGTAACACTTTCCAACCATCTTTGTAAGTACCCTTGTATTTTTCAATATCTTCAGGAAGCGCATGCAAAGGCCAATGCGGCGCGGTATGGGCTACATACAAAAAGAATGGCTTATCATCCTTGCTGTAATCATCAATTAAATCGATTGACTTCTGAGTGATAAAATCAGTCATATAAAAGTCGTCGGGGACTTCTTTTATCGGCTCTTCGTTGTGCACCAAACTAAATGGGTCGAAATAATTTACTACACCCCAAATCACTCCCCAATGCTCCTCAAAACCGCGGTTACTTGGGTAATTTTCAAGTGGAGAAAAAGGGCCGTAATCGACCTGATGGGCCATCCATCTCAATTGCTCTACCGGATCTTTAACCGGTTTTGTTTGCGAAAGATGCCATTTCCCGGTCATTCCGGTGTGATAGCCGTTTTCCGTTAAAACCTCGGCGATAGTTGCCGTATTCATTGACAGATTCACCCCCATTCCATTAATTCCGGCCACTTGCGGATACTGCCCTGTTAGCAAGGATGCCCGGGTTGGACAACAGCGGGCACAGTTATGCATCTGGGTAAAACGAACGCCTTCTGCCGCCAGTTTGTCGATGTTGGGCGTTTGTATTTCTCCACCGTAGCAGCCAAGATCGGAGTAGCCCATATCATCCACCATAATCAGAAGAATATTAGGACGCTGATCTTGCTTCTTATCAGAAGAAGAACAAGCCACAAATAGTGCAGCAAAAAAAAATAAGACGTAATTAATTTTATTCATTTTTCATTGCTCTTTCTATTTCAATTTCTCCTGAAGGGCGTTCCAAGGGAACGCCTGCTTTTATCGCCTCACCAAAATTTGGCGTTCCATCCGAATTCCAGGTAAACTTCTGGATACGTACATCTCTGTCCCAACCTGGCTCTGTTCCTTTTTTTGAATGATAAACGATCCAATCTTCATTGCCGTCGGGCGATTTAACAAAAGAAACATGCCCTACTCCGTAAACCGAATCGTTCCCTTCGAAAACGGGTCCTTGCTTTTTCCAGCTTTTAGGATCGAGTGGATCGGCATCTAAATTCTTAAGCTGCAACATTCCCTGACGATATTCCTTTAACCAGGATTCGCGGCAAGAATACACGATAAAAACCTGATCATTATGCTTTAATACCTGGGGCCCTTCATTCAGATTAAGTGGCCCACCGGTTTCCCATTCTTCTTCCGGCGAAGATAACAGAACGCGTTTCCCCTTCAGCGTATATGGGTTTTCCATTTCCTGAATATACAAGTGCTGCGGAGTTGCATCTGTATCTACTTGCTTTTTCCACCCCGACCATATCGCATATAACTTATTTTGATGTTCCAAAACTGTCATATCGATGGCCCACACATTTTTCGAAATGTCATCAGGATTGTCGCCGGTATTCAATATTCCCATGTCTTCGTAGTCACTAAAAACATCGGCAGTTTTTGAACGCAACACTCCGGTACGTTGATGAACAAAAGGAGGCCCGGAAACGCCCGCAGCGTAGTACACATACCAGTGTCCATCAATAAAATGAGTCTCAGGTGCCCATACGCAGTTGCTGTTCCAGCCGGTTTTCGGTGCATGCCAAATTTCGTGGGTTTCGCCCCGTTTAGTCATCAACTTAGAGCGGGATATTGATATTCCATTATTGGCGGAAAAACAATATATATAATCATCTCCCTGCTTTACCATCCACGGATCGGCACCATTCCAAACGGGGTTGGAAAAGTTAGTTTTAATATCCTTTTCCCCTTTATTTCCTAATTGTGCGTTGACATTTGTTACCAACAATATTATGAATAAGGTATAAAAAGATTGTTTCATTTTATTGAACTATTGGAAATGATGAAATACGCAAACGCGCTGCCCCCATCGGGATTAGCGTAATATCTTCTGCGGGTTCGTCTGTTTCTGCCGGATACAGCGGCAAAACATCCACCAAACCGTATTGATCAATTTCCCACGAAGGAATTTGTTTTCCTTTAGCTTGGATTTCAATAGGAGATGCTTCCGGCGTAAACGGATAATTGTCAGCAGGCCAATCCTTGCGAACAATTTCAAACGAATTTTGAAGGTTATTTTCATCCACCATCAAGCCATAATTCCATGCACTTACCGGATTGATGATATATGCCGGCCACTTTTCCTGATCGGCATCTTTCTGCCATTTTGAATCGCCAATGGCCGATTCTGTGCTGCTGATTTTGTTGTACTCCTCATCAATCTTTAACGAGAATGTGAGTGGACCGTAATCGATCGAAACACTGTTTTGATTTACCTGCCAGGTTCTGGTTGATAGCTTCATCGGAAGGTTTAGAACCAGTTTATCTCCATCTGCCCATTCTTTTTCCAATTTAATGTATTTCCCTGCTTTAACATCAACATCAAGTTCTTTGCCGTTAACCGAAACTGACGCATTTTTGCACCAACCAGGAACGCGCAAATACAATGGAAATGAAACCGATTCGGCTGCTTTTACAGTGAAGTGAACCTGTTCTTCGAAAGGATAATTTGTTTTTTCAATCAGTTGAATTTCTTGTCCGTTAGCGACTTTAGCAGTCGTAGTGCACGAGTTGTACATTATTGCTGCCAAACCATTATCGTTGCTGGCCATTACCAGGTTCTGAATATAATAGGGAATGGCGTGTCCGTGGTTGTGTTGGCAACAGCGGCTGCTAAACGGGTTCATGGTAAGAAAAGGTCCGCGGTTATCAATTCCAGGCGAATGGTTTTCAGCATCAGCAGTAACTCCATTCGGACAAGTGATGTAACGAAGTGCTTTCATATCGGGCATAAAAGCAGCTACAAAACTATTGAACAAAACGTCTTCGCAATTATCGGCCCACAGCGGGTCGCCGGTAATGCGCGTTAAAATTCCATCCGAAGTCATTTGCTCGGCAAAACCACAGGTTTCAGTTCCCTGACGCGGATCGATGTACCCCATTCGTGAGTTTTCGTCGGAGCCAAACATTCCGCCCGGCACCTGTCCAAAAGTTCTCCTGATTAAATAATAATCGTTGTATGTTGCTTCCAAATGAGCAGAATCTCCGGTTTGCATAAAATAGGTTGCAGGCTCGCGGAAACACTGGGCAATGTTAACATTGTGCCAATTGGGCAAAGTAGATTTTTGTTCCCAGTTTGCGGTATTTCGGTGAATTTTATCAGCCAGTTCGAGTAGAAATTTATCACCGGTTAGATTGTAAAGCCAGTAAACACTGTAAAGATTGTCGCCTCCACGACTATTTTCCCAGTAGCTTGATAAAAACTTATCGTCGGGCACGGTCAATTCATACTGAAAATAGTTTGTCATAAACTGAATTACACGTTCATCTTTCGTGTATTCATAATAATTATGAAGGGTGAAAAGCACAATCATATTCGACCAATAATCGAGATTGCCATTTCCGGAGCGAGCTTCAGGCCCAAACCACCCATTTTCTTTCTGACTGTTTATGATTGCATTAATCCAAACCATGGCTTCCGCTTTCATTTCGGAATCGTTTAAAATGAAAGCCATATCCGAATAGCCACGTAACCAGTAAGGAACTTCTTCCCAACCATGATCACCACTATCCGAAAGCCAGGCATTATTATCTTTGTCCAACCACGCACTTATTTCTCCAAGATGTCCGCAAAGACCATCTTTTTGAAGTTCAAGCATTTTTAAAATCCAACCTTCAGGCTGAATACTTCCCAAGGGTAATTTCAGAAAATGTGCCGGTTGTAGCGGTGCTTTATTCCCGGGATAAAAACTGTTGTCTTCACTTAACGACGGATGATTCACAACCGTTGCCTTTGTCCCTTCTGGTTGCTCCGATTTGCAGGAAAACAATAAAAGGAAAGAAATAAATAAAATTGAAACGACAATTATTTTTCTCATAATAGAACTTGAATTTTAGAATGATGGCTTCTGTTAGTAGGATTATCCCTGCTCCCTTTTCGGAAACAAGGATAATCTATAAAGTGGTGTATTTTTTAGAATATTTATTCTTCTAACATCTTTATAAAATAACCGCCAACTACCGAGCGTGCCTGAAATCCAACTTGTTTTGCATCGGGCGTCTCGTACCAGTCGCTCATCGGAACACGATCGGGTGTTTCGGTAACAAATCCGTAAAGCGGATCAATAAATTTCTGGAAAGTTTCAGTGTCATCAGCCAAAGTAGCAGTCCAAACAATCCAGTCGGATTTTGTATAAGTTCTGCGGTTGTCGAGTGGCAAACCGTATTTGTTTTGTTTGGTCAAATAATATGCAATTTCTGTTTCAGCCACTTCTTCAGGGAAAATTCCAAGACCAAGCAGTTTGTCCCAAACAATGTTGTATTTCTGACTCCAGGTACCCGGTTTATCAAACGTTAAACGATAGTGGTCGCCATCGTCAGCCATCTTCATCCACTCCTGTGCCATACTTTTTGCTTCTGAAGTGTATTTTTCAGCCACATCGGTTTTACCCAACATTTCGGCCAGTTTTCCGTAGCCAGCAATTCCCATAATTGCTTTAGCCGAAAGGTTTACGTTGTGCGCAAAATGACCGGCAAAGTCATCAGTACAAAGCTGGTTCTCCGGATCAAGACCGTTTTCCATCAGGTAGTTCGCCCAGGTAGTTAATACCTCCCAGTGCTCGGCTGCATAGTCGGCGTTTCCTTCAACATCGGCAATGGCAGTTGTCAGGATCAACATATTACCACATTCTTCAACCGGCATATCGCCACCATAGGTTTGTCCATTGGCTTTAGGATATGTACCTACATCGTGTGCAGCAAAAGGCTTCGTCCATTTTCCACTTTCAGAATAATAGAAAATCGGGTTCAACATTCCCTTTAACAATTCAGGATTGTATTTCAGGAACAAAGGTGCCGATGGATAAGTTACATCCACAGTACCAATTGAACCGTTGCTAAAGTTTTCTTTTGAAAGGAACAGCGTGTTACCTTCGGTATCTTTTACCAGTTTGTGTGCGGCAATCGACTGACGATAAGCCAGCAAGCACAAACGTGCATAATTTTCGCCTCCGGCAGCCAGTGCTTCTTCGTAGATTTTTGCATCGGCAACATCGCAACGGTCCATAATACTTTGGTGATCGTTGGCGGCAGCAGTCAAAGCCTGATCAAAACTTACCTGACCATCTTTTGTCCACCATGCTTTTAAATTTGTACCAAAATACTGGATCGATTCAATATCGTTGTAAGCCAGCATTACGTATCCTTTTGCAGGTTTTGCTGCCACTTTCCCGAAATTATCCGAGCAAGCTAAAACAGGCATTTCTTTTGAAAGGACAGCAGTTGCCTCCTCTTTTCCTTCCATTAGTTTACCACTTTCAACAAAGGCTTTTTTCATTCCTGCAAAATCGCCAATTGCCAGCCTTTTGTTTTCGTTTTTAGGAGAAGCCAGGTAGAAATATCCCCAATCAATACGCACGTTATCACCTTTCTTCTCCAATACAGGTTGTTCGGTTGTTCCGGTTTTCAGGAAACTGACATTACCGCTTTTACCTGTTGAAACTTCCACTTCCTGGTTTAATTCGTTAACAGCCCACTCTGGAGTAGCCTCAAAATAAACCTGAACATCGTGCGATTTTCCGTCGGTTGAAACCGCTTCGTAATTAATGTAGTTTACCGGACGCGAAAGCAAATCCAGGTCATCCATCAACAATGGCGAAACAAATTCAACCCGCAAATCAACCGGGCCACAGGTGAAATCGTATTTGGTTTGTGTTGCGGTAATTTTCAAACTGTTCTGAACTGCAGTTTGTGCAAAAACAGGTTTAATATCGCTTTCTTTAAAAATACCAAAGTCAACATAAGCCAAACCACCACGATCCCAACAATGCGCTGCAATGGTATTTTCACCACCAATGTTCAACAGGCTTTTATCTAGTTTCAACACAACATTGCTTTTGGCGCGGTTACCAGTATTTACAATTTCTTTTCCGTTCAGATACAATTCAAAATCATCGTCGTGCGAATAAATCAGGAACAAATCGCTTTCTTCATTAACTTCCGGCATGGTAAATTCGCGGCGCACCCAAATATGTGGTGTTGTCCACGGAGTAGCGGTTTCGCCCAAGTTTGATGTACCAAAAGCGGCCTTTCCACTTTTCCAAGATGCATCGTTAAAGGCTGCTTTCTCCCAACCTTTTGCAGGTTCTTTGGTCATGTATTTAGCGTCCCAGGCTTCAAATTTTGCACTTGGAACAACCGGCTGAAGCGGAACTTCTTCTTTACCAAGAAAACGGTATGTTTCACCATCAACACGAACGGCACCAATCAGCGAATGGTTTTTACCGGTCCAGTGTTTTACCGGCGTATCAAACAACTGATCGGAAGAGGACCATGCACTTGTGTATGGGTCAATTGTGATTAGCGGATAAGCAGGCGCACGAAACTCCTGCCCCGCCTCTTCTTTTTGAATCTCTGACTGCGTACTGCAAGCTCCCAAAAGAGCCGTGACAATAAATGCCGTCAGTATTTTGTTGAAAGTTGTCTTAAACATAGTAATCATTTTAGTTATAAATTAATAGTCAGTTATTCATCAAAACTCAGCACAACTTTTACCGGAAAATGATCGGATGGTGTGCGTGCAACATATTTTGTCAGCGACACTTCTTTTGGAAAATTTCCCGATTTTTCAGCTTTGTTTCCTTCAATTTTAGTACGATAGGTATCGGTTAAAACACCGTAACGCTCCACCGTAAAATCGGGACTAACAAACACATGGTCTATCCGGCTGCCGGTAAATAATTCCGGTTTGAAATTATTAAAAGTGCCATTCTCTGCATATCGTATTTTGGCCGCTTTATAAGAATCTTCCAACAATTCTGAACCTTCCAGAACGGCGTAATTCGGACTGTGTTGATCAACATTAAAATCTCCGGTTAAAATCACCGGTTTGTCATCGCACATTTCTGTAATTTTTTTCAAAACCAGTTTGGCACTGTTCTTCCGCGCTTCCACACCAACATGATCCATATGCAGGTTGAAAAAGAAAAACTCAAATCCGCTTTCCTTATCTTTGAATTTCACCCAGGTACAAATTCGTGGCAAAGCAGCATCCCAGCCTTTGTTTGGCCGGTCGGTAATTTCCGACAACCAGAAATGTCCCGATTCTAATGCTTTAAATTTCTCTTTCTGATAAAAAACCGGAGCGTATTCTCCTTTGGTTTTACCATCGTCGCGGCCAACACCCACATAATCGTAACCGGGCAGTCCGGCCAGCATGTCCAATAATTGATCGTGCAATACTTCCTGTGCACCAAAAATTTCAAAATCGTTAAATCGAATCAGATCACAAATTACAGGGCAACGCTGTTTCCAGCCGTTTCCGTTAAGCGAGTCTGACGAATTATGGTAACGTATATTAAAGCTTGCAACAGTTAGTTTCTCGGCATTTACTGCCTCAATACCAACAACAAAAAATACAAGAAGCACCGTGAGAATTCGTTTCATTTTATTCTAATTTTTAATTAATGAAAGCTTGAACTACGGATTGATTTTTATTAAGCCAACCCGTTCAATCCTGATTATTTTTCGTTTGAAAATGAATATGGGAAATCTTCTGTATTTACACCCCGTTTTTTATTCGGAGTATCGCTCATTTTGAAATTAATCTTTGCCCCTTTCATCAAATCTTCATGAGTCAAGTAGTTTTTAGTATATCTTTTACCATTCAATTTCATTTCAGAAATATATCGGTTTTCTTTCGAATTATCCGATGCATTGATATCAATTGTTTTTCCATTTTCAAGCTCAATTGTTACTCTATTAAACAACGGCGATCCCAAAATATACTCATTGCTTCCGGGACAAACCGAATAAAATCCGAGTGCTGAGAAAACATACCAGGCCGAAGTTTGACCGTTATCTTCATCACCACAATATCCATCGGGTGTTGCAGCATACAGTTTGTCCATAATTTCGCGTGCCCAGTATTGCGCTTTCCATGGTTCGCCAGCATAGTTATACATATAAACCATGTGCTGAATCGGCTGATTCCCGTGTGCGTATTGCCCCATGTTCATTACCTGCATTTCGCGCATTTCGTGAATCATCCCGCGGCTATCCATTCCTTTTGAACCAGGAATAATAAATACAGAATCGAGCATAGTAACAAACTCTTTTTTACCACCCATCAAATCAATCAATCCCTGCGGATCGTGGAACACTGACCACGAATAATGCCAGCTGTTTCCTTCGGTAAAATCGTGTCCCCAATCAGTTGGGTTAAACGAATCGGAGAAAGAACCATCAGCAGCTCTTCCGGCCATTAATTTGTTTTTTGGATTGAAGAGATTTTTGTAATTCATCGCCCGCTCGGCATAAATACCAATTTCGCTTTCAGGTTTACCCAACGCTTTTCCTAAAGTATAAATAGTCCAGTCATCGTAGGCATACTCTAAAGTTCGTGCAACGTTTTGGTTGATGTCCACATCGTTTGGAATATAACCGTATTTGTTGTATTCTTTGTAGCCGGTCCGCCCTGAAGCTGCAACTTTTGGATGCACATTATTAGCGCCATGTTTCAGGGCTTCCCACAACGTCTCGATATCGTAACCGCGCAAACCTTTCAAATACGCGTCAGCAACTACCGACGCTGAGTTGTTTCCTACCATAATACTGCGGTGCCCCGGACTGGCCCATTCGGGAAGGAAACCACTTTCTTTATAAGCATTCACCAAACCTTCCTGCATTTTTGCGTTTTCTGAAGGATAAACAAAGTTCAGGAACGGAAACAAACTGCGGAAAGTATCCCAAAAACCGGTATCGGTAAACATGTAACCACGAACAACTTTGCCATTGTATGGGCTGTAATGCACAATATTTCCGTTGGCATCTACCTCAGAAAAATTTCGTGGAAACAACACTGTGCGGTACAGGTTCGAGTAAAAAGTACGTAGGTTGTCGATGTTATCGTCTTCCACTTTAATTTTACCTAATACTTCGTTCCAGCGGGCTTTCCCTTTTGCTTTAATTTCGTCAAAACTGGCATTCCCCAACTCTTTCAGGTTAAGTTCGGCCTGCTCTTCGCTAATAAAAGACGAAGCCACCCGCGCATGCACCTGTTCGTTATTCGACGTAGAAAAACCAATAATTCCTCCGGCATGATTGCCTTCGAATACCTTTTCTCCATTTGAAATTTCTCCGTCTTTTACAGCTGCGTAGTAGGCGAATGGCTTGTCAAATATGATTACAAAATAATTTTTGAAATTGTCAGGAACTCCACCACTGTTACGGGTAGTGTAACCTACAATTTTATTTTCTTCAGGAATAATTTTCACATACGAACCGCGATCAAAAGCATCGGCTACGACATAAGCGTTTTTGGTTTCGGGAAAAGTAAAACGAAACATGGCGGCGCGTTCTGTCGGGGCAATTTCAGTGGTAACATCTACATCGGCCAAATACACACTGTAATAATACGGTTTGGCAACTTCTGCCTTGTGTGAGAACCAGCTTGCGCGTTCGTCTTCGTTAAAAACAGCTTTGCCGGTTAGCGGCATAATCGAAAACTGGCCATAGTCGTTCATCCACGGGCTAGGTTGATGGGTTTGCTTAAATCCCCTGATTTTATCCGCCGTGTACTTGTACATCCAGCCATCTCCCATTTTTCCGGTTTGCGGCGACCAAAAATTCATACCCCATGGCAATGCTGTTGCCGGGTAAGTATTTCCGGTTGATAGTTCGTACTTTGAATTTGTACCTACCAAAGTACTTACATAGCTTACCGGATCAAAAGTTTGTGCATTCACTTTCAACACAAAACTCAACAACAATAACACACCTAAAAATCCAACTCTTCTAATCATCTTAATTCACTTGATTTATCTTAATACTCTGTTTAATTATCTCTTCTGGTTGTTTTTAACTTCTACAAATGCATAGCAACTACCAACTCAATTTTACGCTTACTCCATCCGGGTAATTTTCGAAACTCAGAAAACAGGTTTTACTAGGCTCGTCCCATTCAAAATCTACCTGCAAAGGATTGCCGGCTTCGTCTTGTACATCTATTTTTGCAGCTTTCTGCGGCAATAATATTCTCATTACGTTGGTTGTATTCAGCGGACTTTTAACCACAAAAGAATAATCGTTTGCAGTCACATTCTCGTCGTAAACACGGGCTGCACTTGCTAACACCTGTGGTGTTTCAGGATTTTCGACACTGCCAATATTGAACAACAAAGCCTGTTCACCGGGATATACCTGTTTTTCGTCTAAAACCGGAATTTTGGGATCGAACAAATCAATAAGTTTTCCCTTGATGGTATAAGGCGATTGATCTGCGTTTTCATCCACTACCGAAATAATTTCGTATGCCCCTCTTGTCAGGCTGAAATAATTCTTGAATTCCAACTCGTTGCCTGTTTCTTCTTCGTATAATTTCTGAATTGTACTGACATACTCTTCATCGTTATTTTCTTGTAATACGAACTCCTTCGGATCGTTGCGCAAAATACAAACCTTTCCTTTTTCGTATTCAAACTCACCGGCTTTAAATGGCGCTTTCAAACCAAGCTTTTGGAACAAATCTTCGGAAGGTGCTTTAAAGTCGTTTCCATTGGTATTCCACCATTCCTGCACACTTTGGAAAGCATCGGCATCGCGCCCGGCATAAACCAGAACGCCGCCATTTTTTACCCACTCTGCAATATAATCGTGCGCTGCCTGCTCCATCGGTTTCATATTTGAATACGACATTACCAATATTTTCACGTCTTTCCAGGTCTCAGGAAACGCTGCATTTTCGATATGTACTGTTTTAACTGGAACACCACGTTTCAGCAATGGAAGCGCCTGCCCGTAGAAGTTTGAAAGCTGCGGATCTTCGTAACCATTGTGCGTTGGAAAACGCTGGAACATCAGCGAATTCGACATCAGCACACCAATTCCCTGCGAACCACTTACTTTATTTTCCGACAGCGGCATCTTGTTCAGCGTGTTGATCATCACCTGCATTTGTGTTGAATAAAAACGCGGGATGCGCTCTTTTTTATCACTGTTGGAACTGGTTCGGTATAAGCCCTGATAAATCCGGTTTGGCCATGGCATTACTTCATAATCGGCAATCATCGGATAAAGAAGCTGCGCGGTAAACGTTGCCTGGTAATTCTTTTTGTAGTCGACCCAATCGCGTGGCCAGTCTTCAATCGGGTCGGTAAGGAAAAACGTTTTCCGTCCGGTTGGAGCGGTCATCGATTCCATTGAACCGTATTCAAGGAAAGCGGTTTCAAACACACGCTCTTTTGCTTTTCCGTTAAAATAGTTGGGTTCGCGTGAAGTTCCTGTCCAAACCTGAGCAATGTAGCCGTCAACACAAGGCAACGATGCCAAACTGGCCTCGGGACTAACAATTTTCCACTGCGAATAATTTACTAACGAGTGTGTTGGAACATAGCAACGAACATCCATCCCTTTGCTTTTTCCATATTCTTTGACGTAAGTAAAACATTCGTTTAATGCACGGTAATACAGATGATATTTCAGTTTACTCGACAAGTAAGTATTTTCGGGCGATTCGTGCTGTGGCCGCCAGTCGAATCCATAATATTCTTTCCATTCTCTTTTAAATGCGTCGCTGTAGCCAGAGCGCGCCCAGAATTCGGGCTCTTCCAGAAAAATAGCGTCAATGCCTGCATCGATAACACGTTTAATCACTTTTTCCTTCATGTATTTTATGAAGTTCATTGAAGGTACGATATACGGAACCATGTGTCCGTGCCAAATGGTGTCGCCACGCTGGGTTACCTGCCCCTCGTCGAGATGCCATTCGCCGTCCCACTGTCCGGTAAAATAATCCTGGTATTCTCCCCAGGCAATACCAGTCATAAAGTGAGTTGTGTATCCTCTATCACGCCATGATTTTACGCGTTCTTCAAACGTCATATTTCCTTTTTCGTGATGGTCTTTCACGCTGTAAATAATGGCAACATCGGCTCTTACATCAATTACAGGCTTCCAGAGATTGGAAGTTTGAAAAACTGTTTTTTCGCGTATTTGAGGAGAAGAGCTTTCATCCTCTTTCTTCGAAGTTGATGAACAAGCCTGCACAATACTAGCAAGCAAAAAGAAAAACAAAATCGGTTTTCTCATTGGTATTAGGTATAAAGCTCAAATGTAAGAAAATCACCCCCACTGGCAATAGCGGGGATGATTAACTTCAAATCCATGCTTCGCTTTTGCGAAATTTCTATAACCTCTTCTTTAAACTAAATATTCTATCTCTCGATATCCTACCACTGGATAGCCTGATCTTCATCTGGTATCTGAGTGTTGATATTTCGTTCAAGTGTTAATGATCCGCGCACGGTGTACTCGATCGTTGCATTTGGCACAGAAGTGAAATCGGTAAAATAATAATCGATTTTACTTATGGTTATATAACGATGTAAAAGATAAGGCCGTGTGGCATCCATGGTTTCCTCAATAGAAAATACAGGTGTACCATTTACCTGCAATTGCATATCCGGACTATCCGTGCTTAATTCCACCTGTCTGGTTTGCTCGTTAAAATGTGCAATAATCTTATAATTTCTGCGGTCGATTCGATCCTCATCAATCGTACCTGCGTAGAAGAACACGGTATTCTCATCAACTACATATACTGTAACTTCACTTTTCACAATCGCTGCGCCATTTTCCGAACCTCTCAAGTAAGTTTTCAGTGCAGTTCCACTATATGTTCCGGAATAATCGTTAAAAGGCATTATACGAAGCAAAGCTTTACTGTAATTTTTCCGAGGATGAGGAGTATAATCTCCTGAAGGATCGTCTACAACAGTAAGCGGCAGCACCCACTTGTCGACTAAATCAATATCCGAAAGTGAAAAATCAATATTTATTAGTGACACATCTTTGCCGGCATTTATTTTCACATTATCCGGCATCGAAAAATACTTCGCATCCAGTTCCTCATAGTAAAGGTCAGTCCGGCTTTGAAAACGTTCCTGATTCAAAACATTTAAAGTATCCGGATCAACAGCAACATTTACCGTGATATCTCGCTCGTTTGTTAACGAGCCACTAACGATTACCGGTAATTTATAAGGTGTAACACTATCAGCTTTGTATCGAACATAAATAGGTGTTACGCCATTATCATCCAAAGGAGCTTTAAACGCAATAAATTGTTCGTATTGCTCTTCTGTCCATTCTTCGTTGCAGGCAGCAAACCCCAATAGAATGGCCAGTAGATATAAAATATGATATTTTTTTGTTCTCATTGTCATTACATTTTTGGTTAGTCGTTATAGGTCCATCCCGGATTCTGTGTCAAACGTTTGTTACGTTTTAACTCGCTATGTTTAATAGGCCAAAACCACATTTTTTTAGCAAATGTTGATTGCAAGGACCATTCAGCAACCGGAGTATGAAAAAGTCCAGGTTCACCACTGGTCATTAATACATTACAACCGTATATTGGAAGTGATTCTTCAACAGGAGCATCTTTCCAACGTCTCAAATCGTAGTAACGATGTCCTTCACCCATTAATTCGATCTGACGTTCGCGTTTTAATTTCTTACGGAATAGAGCCTGATCTGAGTAAACATCTGCAGTATAATCGGGAACACCACTTCTAATGCGTACAGGGCGGATTCCTTTTTTCATTTCGTTTACATCACGGCTAATATTATAGGTCTGTGAACCATCCCACGAAGGAATGCTATAGCTACCGGATAATTCGTTTAATGCTTCGGCATAAATTAGCAACACTTCTGCATAACGTATTGCCGGCTCTAACTTCGACACAATCAAGCCTGAGTTACCATCCCGATAGGTATCCCTTGGGTGAACAAATTTCATTACTCCAATGCCTGTACGTAGCCAGAACATGGTATTGGTATATCCATTGCCATCCCCACGGTAATAAAATACCTGCTGTTCCTTATTCCATTCGTCTGGTTCATTTTCAAGGTGCCAAAGCGATCCGTTGTAAGCGACTGACGCATAAAAACGTGGTTCACGATTGGCATACTGCAATGATACTCCTGGCAAAAGTGGTTTATACTCGCCATTGTCTACGTCTTCCTGGGTAACAAAACCTGCAGGTCGCTCACTGCCATCACCCCGGCCAATTTCTTTATCTTTTCCGGGAACATCATCTCCGTCATTCATATAATAAGCATCCACTTGCTTCTGAGTTAATCCATGAGTATTCCATCCGTTTGCGACGCGAGGCAACTGGTGAGCTACCATAGCAACTCCCTTTTCACCTCCGTTATCTCCACGTGTGAATATCAGCTCCGGGTTGTCAGATCCAATGGTACCGTTAAAAACGGAACGGTATGATTCAAAAGGATCAATGTTTTTCCACCCTTCCGGCCAGTTTTTTTCAGAAAATTCCGGATCGTAAGGAGGTGCAATTGTAGCCGGATAAGAAGATGTTCCGGTTGTTCTGAAATTTGCCGTATAAAGTTCATAAACGCCTAGCTCCATTACGTCGCGTGCCGCCGCTGCTGCCTTTGCCCATTTTTCTTCATTATAGGTTGAAGAAAGTAATTGATTTCCTTCGTCATCAACAAGCTCCATAGCGAAATTATCGGAATTACCATTCATTAGCGGGCTTGCGGCATAAAGCAACACTTTTGCCCGCGCGGCCAATGCTGCCCCCCTTGTTGGACGTGCAATGTTCAAACGGTCGCGCCCCACAGGAAGAAACTCCGCTGCTAACACCAACTCATTACTGATAAAATCAGCACACTCTTCATAGGTGTTTCGTGGCAATGCTATTTCATCATAACTCTGGGTATAATCGATACCATCTTCAGGAACGATTGGTATTGGTCCGTACTTTCGTAACAACAACCAATAATAGTAAGCTCTTACAAAACGAGCCTGCGCTTTATAATCCTGCACTTCCTCCTCAGTCATCTCATCATTTATATCAATATTCATGATGAAGGTAGTGGCATTTCTTATTCCCCTGTAGGCTTGTATCCAGGTATCCTGTTTTGTATTTTCATCATAATTCCCGGTATGAAAATTATTGTACGACAAAGCGTTTGCATTTGATATATCGTAATTTGCATCACGGTCACCATAATACATATCGTCGGCAAAACAATGAGGAGTATATCCCTTGCTTGCTACGTCCGCACATTCATTTTTCAGATCCGAGTACGTATGAGCCAGCCATTCTTCAGCATATTGCTTACTGCTAAACACTTTCTCTTCTGTCATCCGGTCTTTAAAGTATTGATCAGAATCCAGGTAATCTTTGCATGATGCCAGTGCAAACACTGCCAGTGCAATTATGCCAGGAATATATATTCTCTGAATTTTATTTCGTTTCATAATTTTGTTCTTTACAGGTTAAGACTTAATCCAAAAGTTATCGATTTTGGCAATGGATAAACTTCACCTCGTGGATTGTTCATTTCCGGGTCCCAAAGTTTAAATCCAGACCATGTTACCAGGTTGGTACCCATTACGAAAATACGTACGTTATCGCACCTAAAGCGGTTAGAAATGTGTTTTGGTATTGTATAACCTATGTCAACTGTTTTCAGTCGGACATAAGAACCATCGCGCAACCAAAATGTAGAATTCCGGTAATTATTACCGTTAGGTCCAAAACTTAGTCGTGGGTAAGAAGCATTCGGATTCTCGGTTGAAGGATCACCAGAAATTTCTGCATCGATCCATCGGTCATCGGTCATTCCTTTTAGAATAGTCCCCCATTCTCCTTCGCTAAATGCATAAACTGTTTTTCCATAGATAAAGAAAGATGATTTACCGGCTCCCTGGAAGTGAACATTTACATCCAACCCTTTCCAGCGCGCTGAAGCTCCGGCCCCATATATCAGGTTAGGACGTTCTGTTGATCCAATAGCAACAACATCACCATTGTCAATTACGCCATCTCCGTTAACATCCTTATATTTGATATCTCCGGGCTGGTATGAACCAAATTGTTGTGTAGGACTGTTTCTTATATCATCGTAATCTTCGAACAATCCCAATGCAATTAAACCTTTAGCCTGCCCAACACGATAACCTTCCTCCATTTGGTATGGATACACATTGTATTGTTCATCCTTTTCAAGGATTTCGTTTCTACTGTAAGTAATGTTGGCACGTAGAGTAAAATCTACCTCGTTGATCTTTTCCTTGTAAGATATTTTCCCGTCAAAACCTTCAGATTTAACTGCCCCAACATTAGCTCTTGGTGCACCTCCGAGTCCAACCATATCTGGTAGAAAATCACGACGCATATATATTCCTTCACGCTTTTCCCAAAAGTAATCGACGTTAGCAATGAATTTATCTCCGAATAACGAAACATCTAAGCCAAGATCATCTTTTGTCGCTACCTCCCAAGTTACATATGGTGAAGCCACTTTCTGATACCCCAGACCTACACCATCAAAATCATTGTCAAACGAATAATCCGCCCATTCATATCCTTCAAAAGGAACAGGTCTATCTGTAGGGTGATCAACTCGATTACCATTGTTATCAAGCCAATACCAAATAGGATCAATTGTGTAGAGGTAAGGGAATCTTTCGTCCCCCATGTTGTCGTTACCCACTTTACCATGAGAAAAACGAATTTTGAACATGTTTATCCATTTCGCATTGTCTTTAATGAAGCTCTCTTCACCCAAGTTCCATGCAGCAGAGAATGCGGGAAAGAAACCGTATTGTTCACCCCTTGCAAAGTTTTCAGAACCAGTATAACCAAAGTTAAAATCGACAAAATATTTGAGTCTCCAGTTGTAAGCGAGACGTCCAGCCAAAGCCTGATTTCGTTCAGCTACACCATTTTTCAAATCATCACCCAGGTTTTGTGTACGAACATAGCTATCCTGCGTGTATTTTGCTGTAGCGCTTACATTATGCCCATCGAAATTACGATCCCAGTTAAATCTAAGATCAAGAAACTCTCTTCTTGATCCGTTTGAACTACTTGACTGATGCATTTCCTGGGGAGGAGCAACTTGAGTAAAGATTAGATTTCCTTCAGGGTCACGTGCTCGTTCAGCTCTCCACTGTTCCGGCCATTTACGACGGTTAATTGTATTGAAGTTATTGGTATCAAAACCAAATCGACCTGTAAAACGAAGCCCAGGAGTTATAAAGTCAAAGTCTTGTTCTAACGAAATATTTGTTTGAATCTTATTTTCCCAGTTTTCATTAAATCCGGTTTGAGTAGCCGCAACCCATGGGTTGGTTTGATTACCGGTGCCTACTGCAGGAATATAACCATTAGAGTAAGTAATTGGTGTACGAATTGGGTTATAACCAAAAAGTTCACCCCAAACATCGTTATCTCCTAAGCCGGGACTGTTTCGTTTTGATAAAGAACCTGAAACACCAACCTGTAGTAAGGTTGTTTTTGTAATGTTCATATCAGTATTTAAACGATAGGTCCATAACCGGTAATTGGCATTGGTATTGTAATCATCGCGAATTGCATCGTCCGTATTGTACATACCCTGATCTTCAGAGTAACTTCCGGAAACATAGTATCTGGCAATCGGCCCACCACCACTTATGTTAAGGTTCGCACGGTAACTCATTGCTCCGTCTTTTAGCAAAAGATCCTGCCAGTTTACATTTGGGTATAGATCCGGATCAAGCCCTAACCGAAGTATTTCCAACTCCTCCGGCTGATAAATAGGAGCCTGATTACGGGTAATACGCGACTCATTCATCAGGTTTGCATAGGTCATGCCATCCTCAAACTCAGGTGTGATTGTTCGGGTATTGTACGAAGTTTCAACCTTTGCGTTAATTTTTACTTTTCCGGCAGCACCACGTTTCGTCGTAATTAATACAACACCGTTTGCACCTTTTGATCCATAAATTGCTGTAGCCGAAGCATCTTTCAATACAGTAAAAGACTCGATGTCTTCAATGTTCAGTTCGTTCAAATCACGCTCGAAACCGTCTACCAAAACATAGGCAGCAGTACTGGCACCAAAGGTTGAAATTCCCCTGATCCAGAATTCAGAAACATTTCTTCCCGGCTGTCCGGAAGTCGTCATCGCCATGATGCCCGGCACATTACCGGCCAAAGCATTGGTGATATTTGAAGAAGGTGTCGATTTCAATTCAGCCACGTCAATGGTAGTGATGGCCCCGGTTATTGATACTTTCTTTTGTACCCCTGCACCGGTTACTACGACTTCATCTAACTGACTAGCCTCAGCAACTTTTAGTTGCACATTTAAGGTTTGTGCCTCCTTTATCAGTACTTCGTGTTTTTCAAAACCTATAAACGAAAATGTGAGCTTCTTAAAAGTTGGAACTTTTATCGAATACTCCCCATCCACATTTGATACCGTACCCAAACCGGCGACATCGGTCACATAAATATTTACCCCTACGATGGGATCATTTTGTTCATCTACGATTGTTCCTTTTACTTCAACAGTTTCTTCTTGTGCAAAAGTTTGCGCAAAAAGCCCAGTGAGTAAAATGCATATAATTATAAATTTCTTCATTTCCTTAGTTTGTGTTTATTAATTGGTTTAGTTATCCCCTTCTAAGGCAATTTTTCGAATACGGCGATTCATCTGGTCATTTACATAGAATGCTTTTTCAGCTTCATTGTAAGCGAGTCCTGTAGGCCGGTCAAACCGAGCCTCAAGTCTTAAATCTCCGTCAACATATCCCCATGGATCAGGATTGATACTTGAACTTCCTCTGCCAGCAAATGTGGTTACTTTGCCTTCGGGAGTTAGAATCCGTATATCGTGGTTATGCTGTTCTGTAAAATAGAAGTCGTATTCATCATCCTGTCCCTCTTTTTCGGGATTCTTAACAAACACTCCCTGGTATGGATTTCTTAAGCGAGCTGAAGAACCAACTCCATCTTCCCAACCAGCAGAACGCGGCTCTCCGCAAACGAGATATGGGGAACTGAATTTTTTGGTTTCTTCGTTGTAATCTGTACGCAATATATAATGCTGGTTAACAACAACGATATAAGCATATTTTCCACTAGGATGAATCTGAACATTAAATTCCCAACCATTATCCTGTACAAGGAACAAGGTTTCATAATCTTTAGTACCAAGTCCTTCTTCTCCTACAATTGGTTTTGAATTCATTACATCAAAGCGATAAAACTCTCCTTTTTCGTAACCATTGAAATACATTTCTCCATTTACCGGGTGAACAGATGCACCGTTACAGGCCCGCGAGGTAGTGAGAACCTGAGGATCTTTGAATCCGTTGGCTCTCGACATAATCGATGTACTGATACCATTTGGATCCCACTGGTCATGCGCAACAATCATATACTGTCCATCTTTTGTAAATTCAAGACTCCTTAAACGATTCCAGTTACCGGCAGCAGACGTTAAATGCTGGGTCACCGTACTATCTTCAAAGTTGATCAAATAAATTCCAGGGCCATGATCGTAAGAAACATACAAATGCTTAGGGTTCAGTGGATCAAACTTCATAAATGAAGGCTCTCTGAAACCTACGGCTTCATCAAAACTACCATCTACCCATCCCTGGTCGTCACGTTCGTTCTTGTACCCAATAAGTGTACTCACAACCATTTTGCGTTGGTAATCAAAAGCCTGATCAGCCGAAGCTAAAAGCTCCCCACCAAAATAAATTTCGATTTCACCGGAATAAGCCTTTTCAGGGACGATACAATAAAGGCTTTCACCTTGCACGCCAATTACTTTAGCTTCTATTCCTCCGATAAATACATGAATAGAATCAGGATCATTTCCAAAGTTTTCACCATAGATTACCAATCGCTGTCCAACTCCACCTGTTTCAGGAGTAAAGCTGGTTACCAAGACCGGTTGCGACGGATCATAAGGTTCGGCAACTTTCTCCACCGAATCATCATCGTTACAGCCCGTAAAGCTTAAGATCAGCATTGCTGCCAACCAAAAAATTGCCCTATGAGCACGATACTTAATGCTTTTCATAAAAAATAATTTAAGTTGATAATATTTAAACTATATTATTAATTGAATTTAGTCCTCGTCTTGATCCGACCAGGACATCAAAAATCTCTTTCTCAACAGTCTTTCGTTTTTAGGTTTTTGTCATATCGTTTGTTTTAGTTTTGTTTGTTGTTAAGTTTTAGTTTAAAAATATGCTTCAGGTAAAGCAAATAGCTCCTATCACAGTTGCCTGCAAAGAAGCTATCCGCGTTGCCGTATTTATTCCTCTAATAATTTGATAAAATAGCCACCAACTACAGAGCGTGCCTGGAATCCAACCTGTTTTGCACTTGGTGTTTCATACCAATCTGACATCGGCACTCGATCTGGTGTTTCGTTCACAAACCCATACAAGGGATCAATAAACTTTTGGAAAGTTTCCACATCATCGGCCAGAGTTGCTGTCCAAACAATCCAATCCGATTTCGTATAAGTTCTGCGGTTATCTAACGGCAACCCGTATTTATTTTGCTTGGTCAGGTAGTAGGCGATTTCTGTTTGTGCTACTTCCTCTGGGAAAACTCCAAGGCCAAGCAGTTTATCCCAAACAATATTGTATTTCTGACTCCAGGTTCCAGGCTTATCGAAAGTCAAACGATAGTGATCGCCGTCGTCTGCCATTTTCATCCATTCACGCGCCATTCGTTTAGCTTCTGAAGTGTATTTTTCAGCCACCTCTTTTTTGCCCAAGGTCTCGGCCAATTTCCCGTAACCGGCAATTCCCATAATTGCTTTTGCCGAAAGGTTTACGTTGTGAGCAAAGTGCCCGGCAAAATCGTCAGTACAAAGTTGATTTTCAGGATCAAGTCCGTTTTCCATCAAGTAATTTGCCCATGTAGTTAACACGTCCCAGTGTTTTGCAGCGTAATCTGCATTTCCCTCTACATCAGCAATAGCAGCTGTCAGGATTAGCATGTTACCGCATTCTTCAACCGGCATGTCGCCGCCATAAGTTTGACCGTTGGCCAGCGGATAAGTACCTACATCGTGCGCAGCAAAAGGCTTTGTCCATTTTCCACTTTCAGAGTAATAGAAAATAGGGTTTAACATCCCTTTCAATAGTTCAGGGTTGTATTTCAGGAACAATGGAGCCGAAGGATAAGTTACATCCACAGTACCGATAGATCCGTTGCTGAAGTTCTCTTTTGAAAGGAATAAGGTGTTGCCCTCAGTGTCTTTTACCAGTTTGTGTGCTGCAATCGACTGGCGAAAAGCTAACTCGCATAGTTTGGCATATTTGTAACCACCGGCTTTTTCTGCCTCTGCAAAAACCTTTTTGTCAAGCTTATCACAAGCCTTTATAATTTTTTCGTAGTCGGTTTCAGCAGCACTAAGCACAGAATTTATATCTACTTCTCCATTTTTTGTCCACCAAGCTTTTAGATTATCTCCAAAATATTGAATCGACTCAATATCGTCGTAGGCCAACATTATGTAACCATCTTTGGCCTTACTTCCAACATTTCCGAAAGACTCGGTTACTGACATTGCAGGCATGGTTTTTCCCATTTTCACGGTGTATGACTCTACGTCATTTGCACCGCCTCCAATAAATTCTTTTTTAGACTGTAAGTATTCGTTTAGCGAAACCGATACACTATTTTGCTGTTTTGCGGCCAGGTAAAAGTAGCCCCAATCAATACGCACATTGTCTCCTTTTTTCTTAAGAATAGGTTGTTCTGTTGTACCAGCTTTGACATAAGAAACCGCACCGGCATTTCCTTTTGTTACTGCTACCTCCTGACTTGGCTCGTTAACCGCCCACTCGGGAGTAGTTTCGAAATAGATTTCTACATCGTGCTCTTTTTTATCGGAAGAAGTTACTTCGTAAGAAACATAGCTTACTGGTCTCGATAATAAATCCAGATCATCTGGCAGCAAAGGCGAAGTAAATGTTAACGCCAAATCAACCGGGCCACAGCTAAAACTGTATTTTGTTTGTGTAGCAGTAAGGTCTACACTATTTTGCGTAGCTGTCGTCGCAAATATTTCTTTTTCTTTTCTATCCTGAATAATTCCGAAGTCAACGTATCCGCCACCGGTTCTGTTATGACAATGCACAGCAATTACGTTTTCTGCTCCAAATTTCAACTTACTTCTATCCAGTTTAAGAAGCACATTATTGTGCCATTCGTATTCTGTTTTCACAAGTTGCTCGCCATTCAGATAGAGCTCAAAAATATCGTCGTGCGAATAAATAAGATAAATATCTTCAGAAGTGTTGGTTTCAGGCAGCACAAACAAGCGGCGTACCCAAATATCTTTGCTAACCCAGCGAGTATTGCGCACCTGCATGTCGTCTGTTCCGAAAGCGCCTTCTCCTACTTTCCAGCTATTATCGTTGAAGCTCTCTTTTTCCCAACCTTTTTTAGGCTCCTGCTCGGTATAGCGGCCTGTCCAGGTTTCGTGTTTTGCCATTGGAATCAAAACTTTAGGAGGCATTACTTCTTTACCCAAAAAGCGATAAACTTTGCCATCTACTTTTAAAGCGCCAATCAAAGAATGTGTTCTTCCTGTCCAGTGGGTTACAGGAACATCGAATAACTGATTCGCATTTGACCACGCACTGGTATACGGATCAATTGTAACCAAAGGATAAGAGGGAGCCCTAAACTCGGTAGTAGTTCCATTTTGGGTTTGGCTAGAAACACCGAGATTCAGAAAAATTAAAAATCCGGTGAAAATTGTAATGTGCAAGAAATTCTTATTCATCAGTTAAAATTTTCAATTTATTGTTTATCTAATTCATATTTTGCCAGAACTGCATATTCTGCCGCAAAAGCGAAATTGAACATCCCTTCTGTGTTATTTTTTTCATGATCTTCATTCCATCCTTTCAGTAGATTTGTAGGCAGGAAGCCGTTGTAAATGAAATTTTCGTAAGCGTAATCAAGATTTTGCTGAAAACTGTTGATGTAATCTGCCGCTTCTTCACAAGAAGGATACACATCAACATAGCCGCGCATCAGTACCCCATTAAACCAGTTACTGAAACCACTTATATCGTAACTATAAAAACCGGGTTTTGTAGCTTCCGATTTGGCGAAATACTTGAAACTCGCCACTGCAAGCTGTTTTGCATCCTTCAAATATTTTTCGTCTTCTGTAACCCTGAATAGATCAGCTGCGCCTGAAAGCATTGTCCCACTGTTGTAGGTAATTGCCGGTCCAACCCTATCGCAACAAGTGATTCCTTTACGGTATTTTATCCCGCGAATAATCTCAGTTTGTGGGTTTCGGGGTGTACAACCACTCATCATGTCATCATAAACACCATCTGAGCGGAGCAAATTCTCTTTTTGCCAGTGATATATCTTTTGTGCAAAATCGAGGTAATATTCACTTTTCTCAACCTGCTCTGTTCTGCGGGTCTCTTTGTCCGTAGCATCAATGTAGTGATGCGTTATTTCATTGCTCTTGTCTTTATACAATTCATGCAACCAAACCAATGGACTTACCATCGGTCCGTTACTACACGAGTGTTTCGACACATAACCTGGGCCCCAGGTAATACCACCATTCTCTTCACCTTTTGCATTAAAAGTGCAGTCCCATCCGTCGAGCACATACGCTGTCAGATATTCTGCTTTCTGAAGGAATCCTTCTCTCCCTGTTAATTTATAGGCTTCGATAAACTCGCGAACCAACCACATTTGGTCGTCATACACATTCATTACACCCGCAACTTCCGCCTGCCCTTCAGTAGTTCCGCGATTAACCCCGTATACCGTCCATTCTTTGGTTTGCGTGTACGACACTAACTCGAATGTTCCGAGGTAATAGTCTGCTTTCTCGTATAACTTGTATAGCAAATCAGCGTATCGCTTAAAATGTACATCATACAAACTATTATTTACGCTTACCTTTTGCGCTTTTAGTGCGTGAAGTATCGCATTAACAGCTTCAATTGCACTGGTGTACATCCATATACTACCTTTTTCTTCAGAAAGCGCTCCCGTATAAGGGTTAAAATACCTTGCCATAGCCATCTCTGATCCCGAAAAATGAGCAGTAATTGCTGCATCTGCCAGAATCATCGCACGCATTATATTTTGATCGGGTAAACTTGGTACTTCTTCGGGGGTTATGCTGTTTTCGCAAGTGTAGAAAAGACGCGAGTGAAAAACTTGTTTCTTTTCTTCAGTAAATTTTGATTCAGAATCTGTTTTAAGCTCAACTATGGACATAGATGAGCCGAAACAAAGCAAAAAGGTTAAAATGAATGTGGTTAAAAACCCAATTAATTTCATTGTCCCAATAGTTTCATATAAGTTTTAATCCAACTATTCGGGAACATTCCTTTGCCAGAAAGAATCTTTCGCGAATAGAATCCAAATATTGAGAAGCAGTGATTAAATTATGGGTTAAAAAAGGGTTAAAAACGAAAAAAAAACGTTAATCTTACGCAAATTAACCCAGATAGTGGTGCGAATACTTGTTGCAATTGGAATTAAAACTCAATTTGCGTGAGATAACTGAATTTAAATACCTATACAGTTGCTTCAATCGAACCACATTGAAAGACTTGTAAGGGAAGAAAATGGTAGCCCTTGTTCGAAATTAGAAAACAATGTCTATAAAACTACACTACATAACGCTTGTTTTAGGTCTATTAAGCCTACAAGGTTCATTTCTTAGGGGATTAAAATTCAGAGGAGGAGAAGAATCTATAGCTGAGCGGACTTCATACAACGTATTCGATGATGAAAACGTTATATTCTCAGATTATTTCGACATTGACTTTGACTTATTCTTATACCCAACAACTCAAATCGGATACATCATCCGAATTAAAAATACCGAAAGCAATAAAATTTTTAATTTGTTTTATGATGGACAAGGGTCTAATCTAGTCTTTAAATTTAACCAGGAAGGAAAAAGCAGCCTCATTATTGCGAGGATGAGTAAAGAAGAATTGCTAAGCAGCCACTGGTTCAACATGAAGATATCTTTTGATCTGGAAAACGATTCTATTTCTTTGACAATCCATGATCAAACTTTTAGTGCAGCAAATGTTGGCCTCCCCCAAAAGTATCACCCAGTTATTTTATTCGGTAAAAGCGATTATATAATTGATGTTCCTTCTTTTGCCATTAAAGAACTCTCAATCGGAAATGATGAGCGATATATTTTTGAGCTGAATGAAAATGAAGGCAGTATTGTTCACGATGTAAAAGGAAAATCAATTGGTAAAGTTATAAACCCTGAATGGCTGATTAATGATGCTTATCACTGGAGAGACAAAACCTCGTTTAAATCGGGTTCTGTTGCCGGCTCTAATTATAATCCCGATAAAAAAGAGATATACTATTTTAACCGGGATTCTATATGGATATACAACGTAAGAACAGAGAAAAAAGAAGTGGTAGCCTTTGAGGAGCCATGTCCAGTGAAACCTTTTTTGGGTACTAATTTTCTGGATCCAAAAAACAATAAGCTTTATTCTTACGAAGTATTTTTGGAAAACGAACACGATATTCCTACAGTTGCAAGTCTCGATTTGTCAACTCATAACTGGACAACCGAAACCACTCAGCAACTTCCGATGCAGTTGCATCACCATGGCTCTTTTTTAGATCCGGAAAACAAACAGTACACCATTCTCGGGGGCTTTGGTAACATGCACTATAACAAAAACTTTTTTTCATATAGTATTGAGAATAAAGAATGGCAAACGCTGGAAGGCTTCACCGGCGATTTTTTGTCGCCCCGATATTTCTCATCAGTGGGCTATTTAAAAAAGACAAACTCCGTCTATATTTTTGGTGGAATGGGAAACGAATCGGGAGAACAAATTGTTGGCCGAAAGTATTATTACGATTTATACAAAGTTGACCCGGATACTAAAAAGATTACAAAGCTTTGGGAAATCCCCTGGGAGGAAGACAATGTAGTTCCTGTTCGGGGAATGGTTGTTCTTAACGACTCCAGCTTTTATACGTTTTGCTACCCGGAACATTTTTCTGAATCATTTCTTCGCTTGTATCGTTTTTCATTAATCGATGGTAGCTACGAAATTCTTGGAGATTCGGTGCCGATATACTCAGATAAAATTAAGACCAATGCAAACCTGTATTACGATGAAGGACTGAACACTCTTTATGCTTTGGTTCAAGAGTTTGATGATGATATCGCATCTGACTTGAAAGTTTATTCGCTGGCATTTCCCCCAATAACAGCAGAGGAACTGGTAAATTACTCAAAGCCAAATAGTACAGGAACTAAACGTTTAATCGTTATCCTTTCATCAATAATTGTTGTTGTAGCGTTTATTGTTTATCGCAGAATAAAATCGAAATACAGTAGCGACCAGATTGGAACCGGTGGATTAAGCAGATTGAGAAACAGAAGAAGATTGATTGTCAAACCAAATTCGATTTACCTTTTTGGCGACTTCACAGTACACGATCGCAACAATAAAGACATTACCTACATGTTTAGCACCAAGTTGAAACAAATGCTTTTTCTGGTGCTACAATACAGTGCTGAGGAAGATGGTATCTCTTCAAAAAAACTAGGTAATATTTTGTGGCCCGGGAAACCAGCACAGAAAGTAAAAAACCTGAGAGGAGTAACCCTTAACCATTTGAGGAAAGCTTTAAGAGAACTCGATGGGGTTGAATTAGTATATGAGAAAGGATATTTTAAGCTTGTACAAACAGATCAACTATTTTGCGACTATACACGCTGTATAAAAATATTATCAGCAAAAGAGGTAAGTGAAAACAGGGAAGATTTACTCATGATTTTGGCAAGAGGTAAGTTCTTAAAACTCGCCGACGAAGATTTCCTTGATTCGTTTAAAGAAGCAATGGAACAAAAGCTAGAACCAATACTGATACTTGAAATGGGAAAAAGCTTCACCGAAGAATATTATAAAACGACTGTTGATCTGGCAGAAGCAATATTCAATATTGATCCACTAAATGAAACGGCATTAAGCTACCAGATAAAAGCTATGCAGCGCCTGAAAATGAGCGAAGAAGCCAAGTTAAGATACCAAACATTTGCCGTTGAATACGAAAAGTCAATTGGACGCAGTTTCCCGCACTCGTACAAAAACCTCATATAATCTACTGAAAATCAATACGAATCACTCCCTCTTCAGATTTCATAATAGTTGTTAAGAAAATATATTGTTCATTTCAAACTCTCATTATCGCTTTTCATAGAAAAAAAGCACCGATTTAAGCAACTATACAACAATCAATTACATTTTTAGGCATACAAAAAAACGTCTAATACTTGCATATACCAAAGCTTACAGCTACATTTGAATTAAGAAATAAGAGTTCTTTTAAATAGATAAAGATATTTTCCGCATTAATTCAAGATTGGTAAACTCAACAGAAAAAATTAAACCGAGAAAGCTCTTTATGGTTGTAAAAACAGGCCTTGTAGTTCCGAGTAATCGGGATGAGTCTTCGGATCGGTGGAAGTTTGATCAACCGGGCACTCAAATCCTGTTATACAGGGGTTTTACACAAATCGAATTGATGCGGATTTTTTTTGCCTTTATTTGAGCCTTTTTACAATTAGCAATAAAATAAGCATTACGCTCAGAAACAGAGAAACCCGTGCGATGTAGTCACCATATTTCACATAGAACGTAAGTTTATCGTTGGCGTTTATTTTTCCGGAGATAGCAGCATCTACCCACCAACCAGTTTCCTGAAATACATCCCCTCGTTGATTAATAAAACAACTAATTCCGGTATTTGCTGCACGCCCTATACTTCGGCGAGTTTCAATGGCCCGTAAACGGGCAAACGACATATGTTGTTTGTAACCGGGAGTATTTTTCCACCAACCATCGTTCGTAATAATAAAAATCAACTGAGCCCCTTGTTTCACGTAATGTGTTACATATTCACCAAAAACCGATTCGTAACAAATTACCGGAGCAACTTTAGTTCCATCTGCCGATGTAAAAACAGAAGCGTCTTTCTGGCGGCCAAGACTCCCAGTAGTTCCTCCGATATTAATAACGATATCGTTAATAAAACCCAGATATCTTGTAAAGGGCATTTTCTCAACTCCCACAACGAGCTTCGATTTATGGTAGATCTGCTCATCAAAATTCCGATCCAGAAAAATAGCGGTATTGAACCGATCATAGCTCATTCCGTCTCTTGATGTGCGAGCTGTTACTGTAGCCTCAGTTTTATTTTGATAAACTTTGTATGACGAAACTCCGAACAGAATTTCAGCATGATTGTAACGCATCATAAAATTCTTCATCTCGCGTAAAAAGCCATTGCTCTGCAGCTCATCTTCGTTCCAATATCCGGGATTTTCGAAGACGGTTTCGGGTCCAACAATAAAATCGGTGTTCTGGGTTGAAACACTTGTTGCCAATTGCAAAAAATGGTCTTTCTTTTGGGTCTCAGCTCTCATGTCGTATTCTTCGGAATAAGGATCAACATTTGGCTGAACTATTGTAACTTGTTTAGGATGCTCTTCCTCTTCGTAATGGTTGTACATGTATGCGGAAATAGCGGAAGGTATAACGACCAAAAGCACCAATCCGATTAAGGACAAAACAGCCTGACGTTTTTGATTTCTTAGTGCTGTTTGCTCTAGTAATCGGAAAAGAAGCACGTTAACTGCCAAAACCCAAAGCGTTCCTCCAAAAGCTCCGGTGAATTCATACCACTGAATTACTTTCACATTGTTCGCAAAGCCGTTTCCGAGCTGTAACCAAGGCCACTCAATGTCCCAATGAAAATGAAAATATTCAAATGAGATCCAGAAAACAGTTAAGGCAATGTAGCCCAGGTTGGATTTGAATTTCCGCCTTGCCAGGTGCGCAAGCCACCAAACGAGCGACATTAAAAATGAGTTGGTAATTATAGCCATAGCCGCTCCAACGGCAGTAGCATGCATAATCCACCAAGTGGTAAGTATATTCCAAATAAATACGGTTAAGAGGGCATGGCTCCAGAACGAAACACTGCGATACTCTTCTTTTGAGTCAACAAAAAATTTATCGACAAGCAACAATGGCAGCCAGGCAATAAAAAGTAACCACCCCGGAAAACCTAACCAGGGTAAACTCAATAATATTCCGGAAATAATTGAAAAAAAGATCCGATGAATACGTTTCATGTTTTGGGTATTTATTCGAGATTTTTCGAGTAAGTTGCCGATTTATTTTTGCTGTTACGATCAAACACAAAATCGATCTTCCCAACTACAAGTCCTCCCCACCATGCTTGATTCACAATTACGGGATTGCCAACTTTATTCTTCTCTACAAGTGGCTCCTCTAAATAAGTATGTGTATGACCGCCGATAACCAAGTCTGTCATTGACGTTTCGGCAGCTATAACTACATCGCTAACTTTATCTCCCCGATACCTGAGCCCAAGATGAGACAAACAGATCACCAAATCGCAATCCTCATCATTTTTTAAGAAATTCTCCATCTCCAAAGCAACCGCAATCGGATCGTTATAAATAGTATCGCCGTAGTTATCTCTTTTTACCAAACCATCCAGTTCTATTCCAAGTGCGTAAACTCCAATTTTTATCCCCTGTTTCCTGAATATCCGGTAACGCTCAAATTTTCCGGCTAAAATTGTGTTCGAGAAATCGTAATTCGATGTGATCAACGGAAACTTCGCATTAGGCAGCGGATCGTAAATCCCCTGTAACCCATTATCATATTCGTGGTTACCAATTGTTCCCAAATCATATCCGGCAGCACTCATCACTTTCAGCATGAGTTCCCCTTTGAAATAATTAAAATAAGGCGTTCCCTGGAACATATCACCTGCATCAAGCAGCAGCGTGTTCGGATTTAAAGCTTTTTCGGCTTTGGCCAATTGTGAAATACGAGCCATTCCCCCCTTGTTTGCGTAGCGCTCATCGGTTCCGGTAAAGGGTTCGATATGCGAATGAATATCGTTGGTATGCAGAATCGTTATTGTAGTAAAATCCTCATTTGCTAATAAATCAAAAGGAAGTGTCCCCAGACTCAGTCCGGCAGCGCCAGCAGCCATATTTCGTATAAAAAACCTCCTATTCATAACTAATCCTCCCATCTAGTTTTGGAGAAATCACTTCTCTTTGCGCTTGCTTCCGCTCCATATAAGAAATAATCAAATCACGAATTTTGTCTCCGCTTTCAACATAATCCAAGTTGTCTTGAAGCATACTTAAACCGTCGCCTCCCGCGGCAATATAGTCGTTGGTCACTAGCCAATATGCTTTATTGGGATCGAAAGCTGTTCCTCCAATAGTTATTTTCGTTGCTCTATCGCCAGAAATAATGAACCTTACTCCCCCAACACTGTCGCCACCATGATTGGCGATATAATCGAGAAAAGCTTTCATTTTTTCGCCGCTTATTTTAACAAAAACCAGCTGGTTTTCAAAGGGCATCAATTCAAATATTTTCCCAACCGTTATTTTTCCTTTGGGAAGAGGAGTCCGAATTCCTCCGTAATTAAAAAAAGAAACGTCGGGGATAATATCCAACGATTTTTCTTTAGCAACCAAGATTGATTCCTCCAGTAGAAGGTCAGCTAAAAAATTAGTCAATAAACTTTCGGGCTTATCTTTTCCCATCTCATACTCAGAAACAGATATTACCCGCTTCATATCCGCATCAAGCGTCTCTTTGTAGGGTTGATAAAGTTTAATTATACTGCTGTCTACTTTACCAAGTTCTTCTGAAACAGAAATATTCTCGGCCTCGAAACCCGTTTTAACAACGTGTGATTCACAGGAGGCCAATAACAAAAGGCAAGTTATCAACAACGAATAGCTGAAAGAATGTCGCATGAACAAAAAAATCTTAAAAAAGTTACACTTATTTTAGCATGAAAGTCGTTTACAGTAAACAGAAATACTCATAAGATGTTCGTTTCAAACTTACATATAAAATCACTTAAACAGGTACTTTTTATACTATTTTTAGTATTCTTAATACTTCCGGAAAGCTCGTTTGCTCAAACAAAAGAAGTGGTAGCAAAAAAGGGCGATGGTATTTATACCTTGCTTAAACGCTATGGCTATTCCGTTTCTGATAATTTGGACAATTTTATTACGCTGAATAAGGCGCATCTGGGAAAAGACAACAGCTTAATTGCAGGTAGAAAATACAAACTCCCGGATAAAAAGGGCGAAGTAGTAACTTCTTCCGAGTCGGCCAAAGCTCCGGGACGAACCGTTCGATATGAAATATTTGGCGATGAATATGCTGATGTAGAAATTAAAGGTTCGTCTTTGCAAGGAGCAGTGTACTATCTAATGGCAGGTCATGGCGGCCCCGATCCCGGAGCCGTAGGAAAATACTCAGGGCATGTAGTATGCGAAGATGAATATGCATACGATGTTACGCTTCGGCTTGCCCGAAAGCTTATAGAAGAAGGAGCCAGCGTTTATATGATTACACGTGATAAAAACGACGGCATACGAGACGAAAGCTTCTTGAAACCCGATAAAGACGAGGTTTGCTATCCGAACCAAAGGATTCCGCTTAACCAAATGAGGCGGTTAAGACAACGTACTGATGCTGTTAATAACCTTTACAAGCAGAACAAAGGTCGCTTTCAGCGTATGATAGCAATTCATGTTGACTCCAGGGGAAGAGGAGAAAATATTGATGTTTTCTTTTACCACGACAAAAGAAGTGACAACGGGAAGAAAGCTGCGACAATTTTAAAAGATACATTTCAGAAAAAGTATAACGAGCATCAACCGGGCCGGGGCTATGGAGGCACCGTTTCTGACAGGGGTTTATACGTAGTAAAAAATACCTGGCCACCTGCAGTTTTTATAGAATTAGGTAATATGAATCATAACCGCGACGTACAGCGCTTGATTATTTATGACAACAGGCAGGCACTCGCCAACTGGCTAAAAGACGGATTAATAGAAGACTTCAAAAAGAACAAATAGGCAGTCTTTAGTTACGGCGTCTGTGGCTCTTCCTTTTCATCCTGTCGTTTATTCTTGCTAAATTTAGAGTCAAATCAAACTACAATGAATAAACTTCTTGTGCCATTCCTACTGCTGTTTACAGTTTGACACCTTTTATAAACAAAACCAAATCAACCAGTTACAATGAAATATATGGTACATATATGAATCTTCAACGCATGGTAAGGACAGACCGCTACAAGTTAATAGCTTATCCGAGAACCAAAAAATTGCTGTTATTCGACCTTGTTGATGATCCGCTAGAAATGAATGATTCATCGGAGAATCCAGAAATTAAATCTACAAAATTTCAATTAATCCGGTTACTAAAAAAGCAACAGGAACTTATGGGAGACACGTTAAATCTGGATACCTGTCTTAAGAATCACAAAATCTAGAACAACTGAAAAATCATGCTAGTTTGCCAAAGGTAGAGTGAATGAAAATACGGAACCTTCTCCGGGTGTACTTTCTGCCCATATTTCACCGCCCTGTATTTCAACAAACTCTTTACAAAGCAATAAACCCAGACCATTTCCTTTTTCGCTGTTTGTTCCATCGGTTGGCCGGTTTTCGCCAGCAGTAAATAACTTGGCTAATACATCCGGTTCAATTCCCACACCGGTATCTTTTACATTTACCTGACAAAACGATTCATTATTTTTCGAAACTATTTTTGTAGAAACGCTAACAGTTCCTCCATGGTCGGTAAATTTTATGGCATTCGACATTACATTACGGAAAATAGTATCTGTAAGTTGCTCATCCGCAAAAACGGAAATATCCTCGTTTAAGTCATTTACAAGCTCAATCTTTTTCAAGTGTATTCTCGATTCGAATTGCTTTAATACCAGATCGTATTTTTCTTTGAGATCAATTTTTACCGGATTCGATTTCAATGTTCCCGATTGAGAAATAGCCCAACGCAATAAGTTCTCCAACAAATTATATAATTCAGTTGACGACTGTTTTAAACTGGTCAGAATATCTAGTTTTGTTTCTTCATCCAGGTTGTTTTGTTCTGTTACAAGAATATCAATTAACCCTTTTTGTCCGGCCAGCGGGCTTCTAAGATCGTGTGCGATAATCGAAAAGAACTTATCTTTTGATGCATTCAATTCCTTTAGTTGCTTCTCAGACTCTTCCAGTAAGCGCTCCCGTTTTTTTGCCTGAGTAATGTCGTATGCATTAAAAATAATACTCTTTTCGCTCTTATAAGAGATTCGGGCTAAGAACCATCTCTCCTCCCCTGCGATGTCCAACCTGTACTCAATAACGACCAAAGACTTAGTTGTCAGGCATTTTTGTATCGAGTCGACAAAATAATCTGCTAAATCTTTGTCCAGTACTTCGCGAACCGATTTTCCGATCAGATTCTCTTTTGGAAGAACTAGCATATCCTCATTAATTGCTGCTATTTTCAGGTACCTTCCATCTGCATCCTGCTCAATAATTAAACTATCAAGCGACGCAAAAATGGCCTTCAATTCTTTCTCATTACGTCTGATTTTAGCCAGCGAATTTGCCACCACCCAAACCAGGATGCTAATAATTAAAGAACTAAAAAGCAAGACTAGAAACAACGTTTTATCCTGATCAATATATTGTTTCCATCCTTTTTCGGGGACAGCTGCAAGCACCCAATTTCCGATTGGCAAATCGATAGATACGGTTACCGGATCTTGACTAAAAACAGTACGATCTCCCCAAAAAGCATCGCCCTTATTACCTGCTCCGTTTACTCCACGCAATGCATACCTATAACTGTTTTCGTTCTCTTTTAATCCGGCTTCATTTATAAGCTCATCATATTTTATAACGATATCTGCAACGCCCCAGAAACGTTCCGAGTCAGGATTCGTTTTATCAAAAATTGGCGTATAACTGATAAATGCTGTACCGCCTTCAACCAACGCTACTGGCCCCGCAACAAAGGTAAGATGCGTTTCAATAGTCTTTTCAACCATCTTCTTACGCTCAGGATGTTCGAGAAGATTGAGCCCTAAGGCTTCTTCATGACCTTTAAGTGGATAAATTTCAGACAAAATACAATCTTTTGAAAGAGCCATCGAGTTGATTACCGAATCTCCTTTTATATATTCCTGGGCCAGGCTGGCATATTCCTGGCTGGAAATATCAGGATTCTGCGAAACATATGCTGCAATTCCCCTCGTGTAGAAAATTCTGGAATACAAAGCCTTCTCCAAAGCCGACTTCTTTCCAGTTATATTGTCGGCTATTGCTGCTCTAATATCTTTCTTCCAAAGCCCAATTTTGTATTTTGTGAACGCCGTTATACTTACGGCGAATACCGCAAAAATAAACAGCGATATCAAAGTAGGCTGAACAGACCTTTTGTATCGTGCTAAAAAACCCATTTCTTTCTTTTTGAATAGCGGCTTTGAAATTAAATAAAAAATATGTTACAGACGATAAGCACTGGTCAAAATCGAGCAAGCTTTAACCAAATTAAACACAAGTAGTCAGACACTTGTTATTCTTACTAAATGAACAATAAAGATTATATTATTCTTTTTGACGGTATTTGCAACCTCTGCAACTTTTGGGTTGATTTTGTAATAAAAAGAGACAAAGAAAAGCTATTTAGTTTTGTTTCTCTGCAATCAGATGAAGGGGAAAAACTTGTTACAAACTACAATATACCACCAGACACCGACTCAGTGATTTTCATAAAAAACGACGTCGCTTTTCTGGAGTCGGATGCTGCTATTGAAATTGGGAAGATGTTACCGGCACCTTGGAAATGGGCTTCAGCTTTTCAATTTATTCCGAGGAGAATAAGGGATATGATTTACCGATGGGTAGCACGTAACCGCTACCGTTGGTTTGGAAAACATAAAACCTGCCGTGTGATTTAGAAACTAAAATCGCCTTTTTCGAAGTCCTTATATAATTTTGAAAGAATTCCAAGCCATTGACTCAATCGCTTTACGGCCTCGGCAGTTTCTTTGCTTACATCTGCTTGTTTCATTTTTAGCAACAAGAAACCATAAACGGTGTCTAACGCCAACTGCACATCGTTTTCTGCCGATTTATTTTTAAGTTTCAACTCGGCAAGCAAACCGGTTACTGGCTGAAAATTTTGAACATATATTTTCTCTGTCCCGTCGGTCAACAAACGCAAATGGAAATCGTTTACGTCAGCAATAAGATTTGTAAGAAACTGTAAATGACCTTTTCCCCGGATACCTTCCTTATCCATCATAATTACAAGATTGGAGTACCAATCTCGAATTTCATCGGAAGTTTTCTCATCGACTTTATAAGCAGCAACAAGTCGCTGATCAATCAGGTTTAAATCGAATTTAAATGCACGTATCAGTTCTTCAACCTGGTAGAGGTATAAAATATATTCAGCAATATTTTCGCTTCGTTTTTGTTTTGCTACAAGCATACAATAGTGTTTAAAGTTTAATGTACAGAGCCCAATGTCGTTCAGTCTCAATTTACCAATCAAAGAACTCATCCAGATCACGACGATCTTTTTTGGTTGGGCGCCCGGTTCCTTTTTCCCTGTCGCTCCAACGCATATGTTTCTGCATTTCCAGAACTTCGAGTTCTTCAGCAGGGGTTACGTCCTTCAAAAAATCGGAAACCAACTTTGCTCCCATTCTTTTTCCGGTTAAAGCCAACACTTCAAAACTTCTTGTTATTGGTGCTTTCCTTACCTGCACCACCTCGCCGATACGTACTTCGCGCGAAGCTTTTACAGGCAGGTCGCCGATAGAAACATGCCCTTTTTTGCACGCTTCAGTTGCCTGGCTTCGGGTTTTATACAACCGAACAGCCCACAACCATTTATCTATACGAACTCCTGTTTCCATAGTTTATCGCTTATTATGAAAATTCATTGTACGTTCAACACCAATGGTTCCAAAACTGTGAATAATGTCAATGCTATCATTGATCTTAAAAGGCAGCTCTTTTTGTTCCTCTTTGCTCCACTCGCCAAGTACATAATTCACTTGAAACCCTTTATGAAAGTCATCGCCAATACCAAAGCGTAAACGCGCATAATCGTTACGGCCAAGAACCTGGTTTATATTATCCAAACCATTGTGTCCGCCAGCACCACCTTTTGCACGAACCCGCAAAGTTCCGAATGGCAGGGCAAGATCATCAACCAAAACCAACAAATTACTGATATCGATCTTTTCTTTTTGCATCCAGAAGTTTACGGCACGCCCACTCAGGTTCATATAAGTAGTTGGCTTTAGCAAAATAAAGGTTCTTGATTTGTATTTGTATTCTGCTACAAATCCGTAACGCTTATCGCTAAAACTAATATTGGACGCCTCAGCGAGTGCGTCCAATATTTGAAAGCCAATATTATGGCGAGTATTTTTGTATTCCGGCCCTATATTACCGAGACCGGCAATTAAGTACTTCACACAAATATCTTTAAAGTTTATTCTTCACTTGCTTCTGCTTCTGCATCACCTTCTTCTTCATCTTCCGGCAATGCCATTCCTGCAGCAGATCTTGCAGCTCTTGTGATTGCTACACTAACTACAACGTTAGATTTTGGATCAAGGAATTCAACGTTATCAACACTAAGGTCGGCAACTTTAATGCTTTGTCCTAAACCAAGTTTAGTTACATCAATATCAACAGTATCAGGAAGATCGGCTGCTAAAGCTTTAACTTTTAAACGACGCAGGTTGGTATTTAATTTACCCCCGGCTTTGATACCTTTTGCATGTCCGGAAACTTTAATCGGAACTTCAATCTTAACTGGTTTATCGTCAGAAATTTTAAGGAAATCCACATGCAAAACCTGCTCATCTACCGGATGCCACTGAATGTCCTGAACAATGGCTTTATGCGCTTTCCCATCCAATTCCAAGTCGATCAAAAATACGCTTGGAGTATAGATCAATTGTCTCAACTCTGCAAAATCAACTGAAAAGTGAACGGTTTCTTCACCACCATACAATACTGCCGGAGCTTTTCCTGCATCACGAAGTTTTTTGGATTCTTTTTTACCCAGGGATGTACGTGCTTCCCCTTTAATTGATAATGATTTCATTTTTAAATTTTTACATTCATAATTATGGTACTCAGTCCTCCCTGAACCGGTCAGGGCAAACAGCATGCACAACTACTATGCGTCTGCTTAAGGAAAAAGCGGTGCAAAAGTATAAATTATTTATAATATAACGAACTTATTGACTGATTTTTATAAACTCTCCGGATAGCCTCCGCAAAAGCATCGGCAGTAGAAATATACCTTATTTTAGAACTATCAGCCTTCGACTTAATTGAATCGGTGAAATAGACTTCCTCCAATTCCGATTTCTCGATACGCTCAATGGCCGGACCGGATAATACTCCGTGTGCAGCAAATGCCCGGACACTACGAGCTCCCTTTTTCTTCATCAGATTGGCAGCTTTGGTTATTGTTCCGGCAGTATCAATCATATCGTCAACGATAATAACATCTTTATCGGTAACATCGCCAATTACAGTCATGTTGCCCACTTCGTTCGGGCGTGCTCTTGTTTTATGGCAAATAACAATACCTGTTTCCAGCATTTTAGCATAGGTATTTGCTCTTTTCGTTCCACCCACATCGGGCGAAGCGATAACCACATCTTTCAATCCCATTTTTTCGATGAAGGGAACAAATAAAGTTGAAGCATACAGATGATCGACAGGAACATTAAAAAATCCCTGAATCTGATCGGCATGTAAATCCATGGTAATTAAGCGATCGGTTCCCGCTACTGACAACAAATCGGCAACAAGTTTTGCTCCGATTGACACACGTGGCTTGTCTTTTCTATCCTGACGGGCATAACCGAAGTATGGAACTACTGCAATAACTTTATAAGCGCTCGCCCGTTTCGCAGCATCGATCATTAACAACAACTCGAGCAGATTGTCGGCAGACGGTGGCGTTGACTGAACGATAAATACATGCGATCCACGAATGGTTTCTTCGTAACACGGTTCAAATTCGCCATCAGCAAATACCGGACACGACGAATGACCAAGATCGACATCCAGGCTGTCACAGATTTTTTCGGTTAAGTACCTTGAATTTCTTCCTGTAAAAATTTTTAGTGGGTGAGTCTTCATTCGAATTTTTGTTAATCTTACGATGTAGTTTTATGCTGCAAAGTTAAAAACTTTGATGTATCTCTATACTAAATATACCGGAATCACGGCTTAAAAACAAGCCTCTTATTCACTTTTGTTCACCTGATCGATAAACGCTAAAATATCGTCTTTGCCTAGTCCTGAGGCAGATGAAGTGGCAAAATAACCGGGCATTGTTTCCCAGGTTTTAAACATCTCCTGTTCGTAAGCTTTTAAATTAGCCTCTAATTCTTCCGGTTTTAACTTATCCGACTTGGTAAACACAATAGAAAATGGAATTTGACTGACTCCCAGCCACTCCATAAATTCGAGATCTGCTTTCTGGGCAGGATGACGAACATCAATCAACACGAAAAGGCAATACAGATTTTCTCTTTTCAAGATGTAGTTCCGCAGCATTTTCTCCCATTTCATACGTTCGGCTTTCGGAACTTTTGCATAACCATATCCGGGTAAATCTACCAGGTACCATTCTTTATTGATCAAAAAATGATTTAAGAGTCGTGTTTTACCGGGCTTACCAGATATCTTCGCCAGCGATTTTTTGTTGGTTAACATGTTAATCAACGACGATTTCCCTACGTTCGACCTACCAATAAATGCGTATTCTGGTCGATCAGGTGCCGGGCACTTTTCGACATCAGTGTTGCTCATTATAAATTGAGCTTCTTTTATCTCCATAGAAAACAGCTTTTTGTATGGATTCTGAATTTAAGAAATATTCTTCTATTTGATGTAAACTTCGAGAATCTTTACTTTCGGGCTTCGTGGTTTCAACTGAACAGATTCGAGACTTGCCGGCACCAAAACAGTTTCTCCCATTTCCGCAGTTTCTGATCCATTCTCTGTTACAATCTCAAAACTTCCTTCCAGTGTCATATATATTACAAACGAATCGAGTTCGTTGTAATTCTTATCCATTTCTTTATCAAATTCAATAATATTGGTTGTAAAATACGGACAGCTTACCAATTCTGTTGGAGCATTCAACTCCGTTTTATACTTGGTTTTGTATTCGCTCGAATAAGAGAAATCGATCGCATCCAGAGCCAGGTCAGTGTGCAATTCGCGCTCGTTTCCTTTATCGTCTTTTCTGTTGTAATCGAAAATCCGATAAGTAACATCCGATGTTTGCTGAATTTCAGCAACTAAACATCCTTTACCGATGGCATGAACTCTTCCTGCCGGAATAAAAAACACATCGCCAACTTGTGCTTCGTCGTAGTGCAGCAAATCAGTTAATTTGTCGGCATTAAAATATTCCAAATACTTTTCGCGATCAACTTCCTGGTTGAAACCAGAATTGATCAAGGCTCCGTTCTCTGCACCAGCCACGTACCACATTTCTGTTTTTCCGTATGCATTATGGCGTTCTTTCGACAACTTATCGTTTGGATGTACCTGGATTGAAAGATCGTCTTGTGCATCGATAAACTTAATTAAAAGCGGAAACTCTATTCCAAACTTCTCATACACTTTGTCGCCTACCAAATCACCCATGTAAATTTCGATTAGCTCGTTCAGGTCGTTTCCTGCTAAAATCCCGTTGCTCACAACAGAGATATTTCCTTCAACTCCTGACAATTCCCAGCTTTCGCCACAATTTGGCAAATCACCATAATCTTTATTTAAGATCGTACTCATTCGATTTCCACCCCAGATCTTTTCGTGAAAAATGGGTTTAAATTTTATAGGATATAATCCGCTCATAACTTAAGTTTCTTCTTAATATTTTTATTTACAGGAATCTCAAACAGCCAAACCGCTGATGAGTTTAAATTAAAATTTGAAATCTACTGCTGCTCTTGCTTCAGTAACTTCGCCCACGTAGGCAACAACTTTCTGATGTTCGGGATGAACACGGTATACATCAAGATCCTCAATACTTTCAAAATGAGATATGAGTGCAATATCATAACTCTTTGCATCCAGCTCATAATTTTCGCCAACCTCGATATATTTCAGTTCGTCAATTTTCCCTTTTAAAGCTAACAACATCGTTTTTAGTTTACTTATCACTTGTTGTTTTTCTTCCGAAGGAAATTCCTTTAGTTTAAAAAGAACCACGTGGTTTATCATTGCTGTCTATTTTTTGTAAATTGTGCTTTTATTGCTACGAAATTAGTGTTTTCTTAGCAATCTGTTTTGCTTATCCAATCAAGGGTACGAAAGATAACAATTAATTAGAAGATCATGCTGATTATTGGCATTGCCGGAGGAACCGGTTCCGGAAAAACTACTGTAGTAAACAAAATTTGCGAACAATTCTCGCAAGAAGAAGTTGCGGTACTTTCGCACGACTCGTATTATAACGATAATAGCCATTTATCGTTGGAAGAACGCCGTAAGAAAAATTTCGATCATCCGGATTCTATTGAATTCGACCTGATGATTGAGCACGTAAAAAAGCTGAAAAACGGAGAGGCCATAGAAGAGCCGGTGTATTCTTTTATTACCTGTACCCGAGCCGAAGAAACCAAACGAGTTGATCCGCGCCAAGTGCTTATTGTTGAAGGAATTTTATGCCTAACCAACAAAGCTCTTCGCGATTTAATGGACATAAAAGTATTTGTTGATTGCGATTCGGACGTTAGATTGTCGCGGGTAATCCAGCGTGATATACAAGAACGTGGACGCGATGTTGAACAAGTGCTTGCCCGTTACCAAAAAACGGTTCGCCCGAGTCATCTTCAATTTATTGAGCCCACAAAACGCTATGCAGATATTATTGTTCCGCAAGGAGGTAAAAACAAAATTGCGATTCAAATTCTAACCAATCACATTCTGCAAACCTTAAACCACCAGTAATGTTGCACAACTTAAACATCGAAGAGATTCTTTTTATCGATATCGAAACGGTTTCGCTGGCGCCGGAATATACCGAGCTAACCGAAAAATGGCAAAAGCTGTGGGAACACAAAATGCAATTCCAGATTAATAATGGCGAGCCTGCTGATGAACTTTACGACCGTGCCGGTATTTATGCAGAATTTGGACGTATTATTTGTATTTCGGCAGGATATGTTGTTCAAAAAGACGGCGAGCCTTGGTTTAGAGTGAAATCGTTTTACGATGATGACGAAAAAAAACTGATCCAGAACTTTTTTAATGCACTCAAGAAGTTTGCAAAAGCAGGCAAAAGGCGGCTTTGCGCACACAATGGACAGGAATTTGATTTTCCGTATATTTCCAGAAGAGCACTTGTAAATAACCTCAACTTACCAAAAGTGCTGGATATTGCCGGAGCTAAACCATGGGAAGTAAAAGATGTATTGATTGATACTTTACAGTTGTGGAAATTTGGCGATTACAAACACTACACATCTCTTTCGCTGTTGTGTGAACTCTTTAATATTCCAACACCAAAAGATGATATTGACGGCAGCCAGGTTGCAAAAGTTTATTGGGAAGATAACGATGTTGACCGTATTATTATGTATTGCGAGAAAGATACACTCGCTGTTGCCAACCTACTTTTAAAATATAAAGGCGATAAAATTATTCCGTTTGATAATTTGGAAAGCGTTTAAACTTTTTCGAAGAATTATTTCAAATCTCGAAGCTTAACGTCTTTCAAAACATCCTCGAGAAAATACGCCAAACGATATCCCGCCTTTTGGATTTGTTGATAAACAAGCGGACTAAACTGATACAAATATTCGTAACTGTAATCTTTGTCGCCCAAATTGTCGTAAATCAACTTTGTGTAAGTATGTGTTTCATCAACCCAGTCAACCACCGAAATGTTTTTATATTCAGCTAAATCTTCCGGTTTGGGTGAATCGGCAAAACGAGCCAGTTCAATGTAACTCAGGTTAATACTATTAATAATGTCGCTGTCCCAAACACGATGAAGGTTCGTTTCCTTGTGAAACCACTTTACATCCACCCTGTTTCCCCCTAAATCTTCAGCTAGCCCCACATGCATCGGTTGATGTGCATCGGCAACCAAATGAATGATAAATTTAATTGCAACGGCTTTATCTTCTTTCGATGAATTTTTATCCTTCAGCGTACTTACCATATCATTCATAACAGTAATCAAATCGCCGCGATCACTTTTCTCTGCTTTCTCATACGTCTGCTCCATTGGCATATTTACATAATGAGGAACATGAGCTAAAGGATTATCGTGTTCAGAACGCACATTGTCGGCGTAATTGGCATAAATCGGTAAATAGCTATCTCCGAGCAATGCAGCTATTTTCTTTTTAGTTGATTTATCAATTTGCTGATTGGCAATTTCGGCAATAGCCCGATGTCCGGTGTTCCCCCATGCAAGAGACTGAAAATTAAAAACTACAGCAAAGATCAATACCAATGCTCCCGATTTCAGTTTTATCGTATTACTCATTATTGTTTTTTTTGAATGTCAGAGAAACAGATTTTCCCCTGATTTTGTTTTTGAAAAAAATTAATACTTCATCATCCGGTCGATATCGCGTTTTGCATCTTTTGCCTTCAGACTTTCTCGCTTATCGTAAGTTTTCTTACCTCGGGCCAGGGCAATCTCGAGTTTGGCCAATCCGCGGTCGTTTATAAAAAGTTTTGTTGGTATAATCGTAAAACCCGATTCTTTGGTTTTCTTCTCCAACTTTTGAATTTCTTTTTTGGTTAGCAGCAGTTTTCTGTCGCGCTTGGCAATGTGGTTGTTTATATTGCCCATTTCGTATTCGGCAATATGCAGGTTTATTACAAACAACTCGCCCCTGTGTATCTGACAATACGAATCAATAAGGTTTGCTTTTCCATTCCTGATCGACTTAATCTCAGTCCCTTGTAATTGCATCCCTGCCACAAATCGCTCAACAAGTTCGTATTCAAAAGTTGCCTTACGATTTTTTATGCTGATATTTTGTTGATTCTTGTGTGCCATTAATTCTTTATCATAAATACGTTTCTGTAACCGCCTCAAAAATAGCATTAAAATGCTTTTCTTTTGCGGCTACATCTGAAGCATTAAAAATTTGAATATTTCGGATAATATCCAACCCAAAAAACTAAATGCGAAGAAGTTCACTAAAATTGTGAGAATAATATAGCTGTGTTCTTTGTTATCGGGAAAAGTAAGTAACTCTTTTGCCCCCACCCAGAATAGATAAAAACTGTAAACCCCTAGAATATCCAGCACATACAAAAACGGAAATAATCCGGTTAAAACAGAAACCAGCATTAGCGGAGTCATCGAATAAACTACCAGTTTTCTAACTAATACGATATTCTTTTCCGCACCAAAAGTTTTCATCAACTCGGTAGTAAGAAACACACTAATAAAATACTGGAGTATAAAAAGTATGATCTCCCGAAATGCTTTTAGTAAAGGATACTCGATAAAAAAATCGGTTCGCTTAAAAAACTCTCCGATAAAAACGGCAACAGCCACCACCAACACAATTGGCAACATATATGTAACCCACAACAATTTTGTCGGCTCGTCTTTTTCTTTCTCCTGCTTCCAGAATTCTGTTGGCGTAAAAAGCAGCTCTTTTATTTGTGTAGTTATCTTCGAAAATGAAAAATCCATTCCCTATAATTTTGCGGCTAAATTACACTTTCTATCAAATTTAGGAAAATTTTGGTTTCAACGGAACAGCCCACATACAGATAAATTAGTGCTAACCAACTATCCTTCAACAACTGATGTTCTGCTTTAAGTGATAATAAATTTTACTTTTTCTGTTTTCTTTCCTGAAGAATACTCTGAAGCGCAAACATCTCGTCACGCAAACGGGCCGCTTCGATAAAATCGAGCTCTTTCGCAGCGGCTTTCATTTGCTTCTGGGTTTTGTCTATCGCTTTTTCCAATCCATCAATACTCATGTATTGAATTACAGGATCAGCTGCAATATCAGGCTGTCCCAAACCTCCTTCATACTGAGGTTGCTTGTCGCTGCGGTACTCGTAACCAATTATTTCGCGGGTTGGTTTCACAATTGCTTTTGGAGTAATGTTGTGCTCCTCGTTGTACTTCATCTGTTTTTCGCGCCTGTAATTTGTAGAGTCAATGGTTTTTTGCATTGAAACGGTAACCTTATCGGCATACATAATTACCATCCCGTTAAGATTCCTTGCAGCACGACCGGCCGTCTGTGTCAGCGAACGTTCCGAACGTAAAAAGCCTTCTTTATCAGCATCAAGTATTGCCACCAACGACACCTCCGGCAAATCTAATCCTTCACGCAGAAGATTAATTCCCACCAACACATCAAACTCACCTTTTCGGAGTTGCTCCATTATTTCGATACGCTCCATCGTATCCACATCAGAGTGTATGTAACGGGTTTTTACCCCCATATTCACAAGGTACTTCGACAGCTCTTCAGCCATACGTTTGGTTAAAGTTGTTACCAAAACGCGTTCATTCTTTTCTATTCTCAGATTGATTTCGTGCATTAAATCGTCAATCTGATTGGTACTCGGCCGAACATCAATAATGGGATCCAATAGTCCTGTCGGTCTGATAATTTGCTCAACAACCACGCCTTCACATTTCGCCAATTCGTAATCTGCCGGAGTTGCACTTACATATATCGTCTGATTAACAAGATTTTCGAATTCTTCGAATTTCAAAGGGCGGTTATCGATCGCGGCAGGCAAACGGAAACCATATTCAACCAAGTTAACTTTTCGTGAATTGTCGCCGCCATACATGGCACGAATCTGAGAAATTGTTACGTGGCTTTCATCGATCACGGTCAGAAAATCATCGGGAAAATAATCAAGCAAACAGAAAGGCCTCGTTCCGGGCGTCCGTCCGTCAAAATACCGGGAGTAATTTTCAATACCGGGACAGTAACCCAACTCGCGCATCATTTCCATATCGTATTCAGTACGCTCTAAAATACGCTTGGCTTCGAGTGGCTTTCCAACTTCTTTGAAGAAATCAACCTGCTTCATCATATCGTCCTGAATTTGATGAATAGCCGATTTCATTCGCTCTTTTGTGGTTACAAAAATATTTGCCGGATAAATGGTTACATGATCCATACTTTCAATGGTAAGGCCATCTTGCGGATCGAAACTGTAAATTTCCTCAATTTCTTCGCCCCAAAAAGTTATTCTGTAGGCATGGTCGGCGTAGGCAGGAAATACATCTACAGTATCGCCCTTCACCCTAAAATTTCCACGTTGAAAATCGGCCTCGCTTCTGGAATACAGCGCATCAACCAATTGATGAAGCATTGCATTTCTGGATACCTTTTCGCCAACACTTAACGCAATGACGTTTGCATGAAAATCTTCAGGATTACCAATTCCATATAAACATGAAACGGATGAAACCACCACAACATCTCGCCTGCCAGAAAGCAATGCAGAAGTTGCACTTAAACGTAATTTTTCGATATCCTGGTTGATTGAAAGATCTTTTTCAATGTAAGTACCAGTTGTAGGCAAATAGGCTTCCGGCTGATAATAATCGTAATACGAAACAAAATATTCCACTGCATTATTTGGGAAAAACTGTTTCATTTCGCTGTACAGTTGCGCTGCCAGCGTTTTATTATGACTTAGAACCAAGGTAGGCCGCTGCGATTCCGCAATTACGTTCGCTACTGTAAATGTCTTTCCCGATCCGGTTACCCCAAGCAGCGTTTGAAACCGCTCACCATTTTGAACCCCTTCGGTTAGCTCGCTAATCGCTTGTGGCTGATCTCCTGTGGGTTTATATTCTGAAACAACTTTAAAATCCATACACGAATATAGGCAATATGGAGGGCAAATTTAATCTAACAAAAAGGTTTGATCTATCATTTTTTCCTATTTTTGCTTATAACCATTAAATAATCAGTGATTCCGGGGACGCGGTTCACATTAAAAAGATATTAAATATGAAACGTTTTTTTTCCTTAGTCGTTGGAGTAATTTTAACGACATTGGTATTTTTTGCAAATGCCCAAGATAACCTAACGGGTAGCACTCCGAAATACAGCTCTAATGAGGGTTTTTATTTCGGAGGAAGCGCTTCAACCAACGGCTGGGGGTTTGATGCCCGCTATGCTTTTAATAACTGGTTCTCTCTTAAAACCGGCTTTGAGACCCTATCATTCACCTATAGTTTTGATTTTGATGAAAACGGTATTGATTACGGTGCAGATCTAGACTATAAAACTGGCGGAGTCTTGCTATTAGCAGATTTCAACTACACCAAAAATCTTTATATTTCTGCCGGAGTAGTTTTTAACTCTTTTAATCCAGTTGTTGACGGACGTGCTACCGATAGTTACCAACTAGGAGACATAACAATTCCAGCTGAAGATATTGGAACATTCAATATAGAAATGGAGCCGGGGATGAAAGTTGCGCCCTACATTGGAGCCGGAACCCGGACTTATATTGGTCGGACCGAGCGATTAACGTTTAATTTCGAGATTGGTTTGTATTACATGGGGGCACCGGAGATTACTATTGAATCTGAAGGATTACTGGCTCCTACCTCTGACCCTGCATTAGCACATGCAGAGTACCTTTCAAATCAATTCAGTGCTTACAAAATTTATCCGGTAATCAAACTAAACCTTGCTTACTTAATCTTTTAACCTTTAAAATCACAAATTATGAAAACAAATATATTTAAATACAAAAAATTACTTTTCAGCTTAGCTCTGGTTTTAACTTTTCTGGGGTGTGGTGAAATGTTGGATAACCCGTTAAAAGACAAAGAAACAGGAGAAGATATTAACTTGCTCATTGTCGATTTTAACATTTTCACGACCAGAATGACCTACAAACTCATTGATGTAACAAGTAGCGAACAAATTACAGAAGAAGCTCGCGTATGGTTTACCGGGACTAATGGGAACGATGTTGTTACTTTTGCCGGAGAAAAAGAAACTGAACATATTACTTCCCAAGGGCAACTTGAGCTTACGGTTGATCCATATGTTGATTTCTCGGCAAATTCGCCGCTTGATTTTACCGTGAATGTTGAAGTTGATGGCTACCAAACTTATGCCCAAAACATACAAATTAACCTTGAAGGGAAGAAAACTTTTGAGCTATACTTATCTCCAATCTCGGGAGGAGACAGTGAAACCATTAACGGGGAAGAAGATGGAGATTCATTCGTTTTTTCAGTTTTTGGTGCAACTAAATCTGCCAAAGTTGAAAAAGACTACAAAGTTAATTATACAATAACTAAAGCCGACCTGATCAATTTCAAAGATTCAAACAATCAAATTCTTTTTAACAGTATAGACGCGCTGGATTCCGCATATCAAAACAATCCGGATAATTTCCTGCAACTTACATTCGATATTAAAACCGGCTTTCCCGCAACTACAGAAAAAGTAATGCAAGACGGACAAGCGTTAGTTTCCCTCATGCAAAAACTAGAAATTGGCGATTTTGTTAGTCTAACAGTAGATAACCGAACAGTTGTGGACTTAATGGGAGGAAACATAACGCAAACCTGCACATATACAGGCACAACGCCGCCTTATTTATTCGGTTTTGCAACCATGACCAACGAAATATGGAATGTATCGCCATCCCCCATTGAACATGACAATCTCAATATTTCTTATACTCTGGCTCGTGTATCAGAAGGAACAATATGTGGTACCGGTTGTGCAATCAATTTTAACTCCAACTCTGTAAGTAGTTTTTCAATTGATGCCGATATTTACGACACCGATGGACGGTGGATAAAAACTACAAATTTTAAAGGCACATTCCCTGAAAGTATTGTTATAGAAAATGTTCCGAATACTGCAGCAACAATTGTTTTTAGAAACAATAATCCCGCATTCGAGGAAATTCCGGCGCTTTCTGTTGATAATCTATGCGAAGGAACATACAATGTTGATGTTAACATTAAAAATGGCTATATAGAATATCTGATCGTGTTAAAAGCATATTGCTCTGGCGAACCAACTGTAGCACTTGCACCAACTTACAGTGCAGAAATACGAATTAAGGATAGCGATGATCCCTGGCAGGGAATTGATATGGAAGGTGGAGTTGTTGACATACTTGCAAAGGAAAACGAAGAATATACGATTCGTTTCCTATGGAAGAATAATTGGGAAAACGACGAATTCATTACTGAATTTGACGAAGAAGGAAACTATGTTAATCCATCCAGCTCAACAGTAACATCAGAATATACTGACGATGGTCGAATAAGAATAACGATAGGGCACATCTTTGAACAAAATGTTTGTGACGACCTGAATTGGTAACTTTTCTTAAAATAAGATACTACAAATAAGGAGTAACCAAGGTAGCCGTCATCCCGGCTGCTTTGGCTGCTTTCATTCCGGGCTCTCCATCCTCAAACACCTGGCAATCTTCAGGTTTAACTTCCATTAGCTCTGCACAACGTAAAAAAGTATCAGGATAAGGTTTGTGGTTTACAACATCTTCCGCCGAAACAAGAATATCAAAGTACTTATCCAATCCTATTATCTCCAGCGTTTTCCATGCCAAACGATGATAACCTCCTGTTCCTACTGCCATTGGAAGCTTGCCATGGTATTTCTTCACCAAGTCAACCACCGGGTCAATTGGCTTCATCTTATGCATTATCTTTTCGTACTCTGCTTCTTTTGCATGGCCGACCTCCTCAGGATTAAGCGAAGTTCCAAAAATTTCGTTAATCTTTTCAATGGTACCAACAGCAGGAACTCCAGCCAAAGACATGAACATTTCATAAGTATAGTCAATTCCATACTTACTAAGCATGGTTTTGTATGCCATGAAATGCACCGGCATTGTATCGGCCAAAGTACCATCCAAATCAAATATCAAAGCTTTTGCTGAAGGATCTATTTCCAGTTTCTTATTCATATTTCAACTTTTACGCTGCGAAAATAAACTTTTAGTGCCGGGAATTGAGATACACTTTTTAAATTCACAAAAATTTTAAACTTTGTTCCAACTAAATTAAAATTCGATGAGTCAGGTATTTTTGTACACTTTTCCGCAGTGGATTGTTTTTGCAGCCCTTTTTATGGTCGTTTATGGTTGGGTAGAAAACAAAAAAGCTTTTCGCTTAACAGGCGAAATTCTTTTCATTCTGCTGGGAGTTTTTGCTGCTGTAGTAATTTTTGGTGATTATTTGGCAGCCGGTAATTATCTCACTCCCGATGAAATTGCAGCCGAAAAAATAAACGATGAGATACTTAATGAAGTACCTATAGAAGCTCGGTTACTACCCGCCTACCTAGGTTTCCTTATTGCAGGAATTTTGGCCATTCCAACATCACTACTTATCTGGAAACAACACAAACGGGCACAATTACTTATAGTAATCACAGGACTTGTTGCACTGTTTGGATTTTTTATAATCGTTGGTGCGCTAAAAATGATCTGACAGGTAAATAAAGCTTCGTATTCAAATTCTCTTGCGGGTATATTCAAGGTTTCAAATTCAACATTGAATTCTGTATTTTCTACGATTTTGACAACAAAACGAGAAAATATGTTAGCATTTTATCAAAAATGAATTCAACTTTTAAACACATCTACCTTGGTAATTATCTATTTTCTATATTGCATTAAATAAGGACTTAATAATAAAACAGACTTTAAGACAATTACATTATGAATCCACAGGCTGCGGAATTAAACAACATTATTCAGGAAAAAAGTACTATCGTTTTTGATATGCTCTCTGAAAGAGGAAAAAGTATTTTCTTTCCGAAAAAGGGAATATTAGGACAAACAGCCGAAGCCAAAGGCACTCGGATAAACGCAACCATTGGTGCAGCAGTAGAAGACGACGGCACTCCAATGCGTCTTGAAACCATTGCATCAAAAATCAATCTTGATCCATCAAAGGTTTTTCCCTATGCGCCAAGTTTTGGTCGCCCGGACATTAGGGCAAAATGGAAAAGCATGATCTATACGAAAAATCCATCGTTGGGCGACACCGTTTTGAGTTTACCTGTGGTTACCAATGCACTTACACATGGAATAAGCATGGCAGGATACCTATTTTTAAATCCTGAGGATGAAGTGATTGTACCAGATCTATTTTGGGGAAATTACAACCTGACTCTTACAAATGCGTATGGTTCGCCGATAACAAAATTCGGTCTTTTTAAAGATGGAGCGTTTAATCTCGAAGCTTTTGAGGCAAAACTAAACGAAGGTGGAATCGGTAAAAAAGTAATCATACTAAATTTCCCGAACAACCCCAGTGGTTACACTCCAACGCAAGCAGAGCAAGATAACATTGTTGAGATTATTAAAGCTGCAGCAGAAAAAGGCAATAAAATTGTAGCAATTATCGACGACGCTTACTTCGGATTAGTTTACGAAGAAGGTATTGCAACTGAAAGTATTTTTTCGCCGCTTAGCCAATTGCACAAAAATGTTTTGGCTGTTAAAGTTGATGGAGCCACAAAAGAGGACTACGTTTGGGGATTTCGCGTTGGCTTTATAACCTATGGAGTTAAAGGCGGAGATGCAGAGTTATACACTGCGCTTGAAGCAAAAACTGCCGGAGCAATTCGTGGAAACATTTCAAATGCGGCAAATATATCTCAATCCTTACTTTTAGAAGCTTTTGAAAGTGACGAGTACGCCGCCCAAAAAGTAGTGAAATACGAAATCATGAAAAAGCGCTACGATACAGTTAAAGAAACTTTGGCTGACGAGAAATACAAAGAGTATTTCCGGGCTTTGCCATATAACTCCGGTTACTTTATGTGTATACAGTTAGCAGAGGGATTAACGGGAGAAAAAGTCCGCCAGGTATTGATCGAAAAATACAGCATTGGACTAATTAGCCTCGGAAACGTTTTACGTATTGCTTTTTCAGCGGTTGCAGCATCGGATGTAAAAGAGCTTTTCGAAGGTATTTACAATGCGTGTAAAGACTGCAAATAAGAAAGATTAAATATTTAAAAGGCCGTTTCAGCATCTTCTGAAGCGGCTTTTTTATTGCATACCAGATCATGCCTCGACTCTGCTCAGCGTGACCAGTCGAATTATTTTTATTATTCGAGTTTATTCTTTCCCTATCAACTCTTCCAATTGATCCGACTGAATCATTTTTACACCCAGTTTTTTCCAGTTGTCAAAAGGAAGCGGAATATTGGGTAACTCCTTAATTGCGTCCACCAACACGTACACCTCTGGCACTCTTTCAACAAGACCGAGCACTGCGTCGTTTACACACACATTTGTTGTAACACCATAAACTACTACCGTTTTGGGAGCCAGCAATTTTACAATGTCACCGGAGTACGGATTTCCTGCAAAAACATCAAAAGCATCTTTCCGAATAAGAATATTTCGTTTAGTCAATTTTGCCTCAACATCAGAAATTTCTTTATCCCAATCAAAAACAGCAGGATCCTCCGGGGCAGTCTCTGCTACATATTCTGCACCATTTGTATTGGCCATACAATGCTCTGGAAAAGTTTGAACAAAATCCGGGCTATCTGACAGTTCCGCAGAATTTTGATGATGGAAATCTGCAGTGCTCACAACCTTTATATCACTTTGTTTTGCCAGTTCGGTAATTCTTTTCCAGATTGGTTTTAACAACTCCGATCCCGGAGCATATAACTTTCCATCCGGTTCAACAAAATCAACCTGTGTATCTACATTCCAAAAAAGAAGTCCTTCATTTCCCATTTCTCTAATATTTTTATTCTGATAGCCACTTAAGCCCCCAACTATTTTAGTTTTTTAAAATTATCGCATTTTATTGTCTTATAAAATTACAAAAACAAAAAATGATCAGTATTTTCAGCTTTTCTGTAATTTAACTTATCAATATAATACTCACAGAATAGAATTTAAATCCAAATACAGTTCATTTAAGAACTACAAAAAAGAAAATATGAAAAGATTTGTTTTTACGATGTTGGCATACCTGGTAATTGCCCCAACTTTCTTGTCAGCACAAGACATGCTCCAACAAGCAGTGCCGGTAGATCCTGCCGTCAGAACCGGAAAGCTGGAAAATGGAATGACCTATTTTATAAGGCATAACGAAGAGCCAAAAGAGCGGGTTAGCTTTTATATGATTCAGAACGTTGGTGCTTTGCTCGAAAACGACGATCAAAATGGTCTGGCCCACTTTCTGGAACATATGGCATTTAACGGAACTGAGCATTATCCTGGAAAAGGATTTTTAGACTACCTTGAAAAAAACGGAGTTGCTTTTGGACGTAATATCAACGCATACACAGCTTTTAACGAAACCGTTTACAATCTGAGTGATGTACCCGCCACACGCGAAGGACTTATTGATTCCTGCCTTTTGGTGCTTAACGACTGGTCGAACTACCTGTTGTTAACTGATGAAGAAATTGATAACGAACGTGGAGTTATTTCCGAAGAATGGAGAACACGCCGGAATGCAAGTTTCAGAATGCGTAGCCAATGGTTTCCAGTGGTTTTTGAAGGCTCTAAATGGGCAGAACGCGATGTAATTGGCGATTTGGACATTATCAAAAATTTTGAACCGAAAACATTACGTAGTTTTTACCATGATTGGTACCGTACCGACCTGCAAGCAATTGCCATTGTTGGCGACATTGATGTTAACCAAGTGGAAGCAAAGGTGAAAGATTTGTTCTCGAAAATACCGGCTGTTGAAAATCCTCAAACTCGTCCGCAATTTGAAATCCCGGAGCATGACGAAACGAAATATGTATTGGCAACCGACAAAGAGGCTACAAATTCGAGCATTTCTATCTACATGCTGCATAAAGGCACACCACGCGAAGAAAAAAATGTTGGCTACCTTCGCGATGGATATGTTAGTACGCTTCTTAACCAAATGAGCCGCGAGCGAATTTCAGAGCTGCTTCAAAAAGGAAACCCTCCTTTTATTAACGGAAGTGTTCAGGTTGGAGGTTTTGTTAGAGGCTACAACGCTGCTTTTATTACCGTTACTGCCAATCCCAACAAAGAAGACGAAGGCTTGAAAGCTATTTACACCGAAGCTCAACGAATTGTTCGCCATGGCTTTACCGAGGGCGAACTCAACCGCGCCAAGATAAACCTGCTTACCTCGATGGAAAGCTCTTACAAGCAGCGCGACAAAATTAGTAACGACAGGTATGTCAGAGGTATTCAAAATTACTTTTTAGAAGGAGAACCGCTTACCGACGCGGAGTACGACTGGCAATTGGGGCAGGCGCTTCTGGAAACAATCACACTTGCCGATGTAAATAAACTTGCCACCGATATGTTTGTCGACAAAAACCGGTCGATAGTTATTTCGGGCCCTGAAAGCGGCGTAAAACACCTAACAAAAGAAGAGGCATTTGCGATTCTATCCGATGTTGATAATTCAACAATTGATCCGTATGAAGACTCAGCAGCTGCTGCTTCTTTAGTAGAAGGAGAATTGCCGGGAGCAAAAGTTATTTCAACAAAAAAACTGGAAGATTTGGATGCTGTTGAATGGAAACTGGCAAACAATGCAACTGTAATTTTCAAACATGCCGACTACGAGAAAGATGCCGTTACCTTACGCTCTTTCAGCCCCGGAGGAAGCTCTTTGTTTGGCTCTGACGATCTGCAGGCTGCAGGCATGTTAACTCAGTTCGTAGGTTCTTTTGGTGTTGGCGATTTTGACGCTATTGCCCTGCGCAAAGTTTTAACAGGTAAGAAAGTCTCGCTATCAACCAATTTAGGAGAATTAACTGAAGGATTTTCCGGGAGCTGCACACCTAAAGATTTTGAAATAATGATGCAGTTGCTATACCTGCAATTCAACAATCCCCGTTTTGATGAAGAGGCGTACGAAGCATTAAAAAGTCGTTATGTGGCTTATCTTCAAAACATGGCCAACAATCCACAAAAGATTATGAGCGACTCACTCTCGCTAATTGCAACCAACTACAGCGAACGTACAAAACTGATGTCGGCAGAAATGTTTGACGAAATCACCTTCCCGCAATTGCAAAAACTGTATAACGACCGTTTTAAAGATGTAGGGGATTTCACCTTCTTTATTGTCGGAAACATTGATGAAGAACTGGCAAAAGAAATGGCCTCTAAATATATTGGTTCGCTAAAAGACCTGCCGAGAGAAGAAACGTGGATAGACAATAAGGTAAGAATGCCCGAAGGCGCCACCGAAAAGAAAATTGAAGTTCCGTTGCAAACCGAAAAAGGAACCGTTAACATTATCATTAATAATGATATGACTTATGAGCCAGAAAGCAATATTGAGCTGGACGTTTTAAAAGCCATCCTCCGTTTACGCTATACCGAAGAAGTTCGTGAAAAAGAAGGCGGAACTTACGGTGTTAGCGTTAGTTCTTCGTCTAGCCATTATCCTGTAGAAGACAAAACACTGCAAATTAAATTTGATACCGATCCGGAAAAAGCAGATCATTTGAAATCAATTATCTTCCGCGAGATTGATAAAATTGTAACAGAAGGACCAACACAGGAAGATCTCGACAAGGTTGTATTAAATATGAAAAAAGAGCGGGCACAAGCAAGAGAGCACAATAACTACTGGATGAGTGTACTTTACAACGACTATTTCCACGGGTTTAACCTGGATGCTCCAGAAAACTTCGAGGACATACTAAATGGCTTAACAACTGCGCAAATTCAAAAATTTGCTAAATCATTTTATCCCGGAGCAGATGTTCTGGATGTAGTATTTCTTCCGAAAAAAGCAGAATAAGTAATTCGTAAATACAATTAAACCGGGGCAAACGCTCCGGTTTTTTTATCTATAAAATAAAAAACCGGGAAACTTTCGCTCCCGGCTTTTGTGCAGTTTTAACTATTAAACTATTGAATTGCGAACGACTTTACTCGATCGCAAACTCAAATTCTTCATCCATCGGAGGAGTACACATTTCGTCGTTACAACTCATCCATTGTATATATCCAGTAACTTTTGCAGGTTTTTCGGTTACCCAAATTTTGTGCGAAATAACCGCCTTATTTTTAAAATAAGTTACTTCCATATCAAACATTTTATCGTGGATTTTATGCGGAGGTGTAACTTCAACAGCTTTTCCAAATTCCTTACAGTTTTCAAGTGTTTCGAAATTAAACGAGGTTTTTACGGGGCCACCATCTTTCATGTTTACTCCATACAATTTAAAGCCCATATCAATTTTTGCTGTGGCTACAATCTCATACTGGTTAGCGCTTTTTAACGGTTTAATTTCAATATCCCATTTTACGGGCTCAAGCATTTGTGCCTGGGCTAACACTGCAACAGCAATAAATCCAAGCGTGAAAATTAGTTTTCTCATCAATATATAATTTTTAATTTTTGAATTCTGTTAATCCTTTATTTAACCATTCAATAAAATCGTCAGCGTCAGGATCGTATCCATACCCATCTACCAATTCTTTCTCATTGTTATCTAGTATCACATAGTAAGGCTGTGTATTTCTGTCGTACCTTGATATCTGAAAATCAGTCCATTTATTTCCAACTGACCTTACTTTTCTTCCGGTTGTTTCTGAAACATATTGCTCCTCCTCTGGTAATTTGGTTTTCAAATCAACATACAACGATACGACAACAAAATCTTCCAGAAACATATTCTTCACTTCCTGCTTTACCCAAACATTGTCTTCCATCTTACGACAGTTAGTACAACCTTTACCCGTAAAATCGATCAATAATGGTTTTCCTGTTTCGCGGGCATGTGCCAAGGCTTTATCGTAATCCTCAAACAACGGAATTCCATGTGGTCCAATGTGCATTCCCGACGTCATTGTTCCAGATGAATGTCCTGTAGCAACCGACCCTGCAGGTTGTGTGCGTCCAACACCAAGTGGCGATTCAGCATAATCAACCGGAGGAGGAAAACCACTGATCAGTTTAACAGGTGCTCCCCACAATCCGGGAATCATATAAATAACAAAGGCAAAAACCATCGTTCCTAAAACGAAGCGCGATACCGGTAAATGCGTGGTCGGCGAATCATGAGGCAACGTTATTTTTCCCCACAGATACAACGCTAAGCCCATAAAAATAGCGATCCAAATGGCAATGTAAACTTCACGTTCAAGAATATGCAGGTCTAGAACCATATCGGCAATCGACAAGAATTTGAAAGCAAAAGCAAATTCCAAAAATCCTAATACAACTTTTACTGAATTTAACCATCCACCCGACGATGGCAAAGAATTCAACCAACCAGGAAAAGCTGCAAACAATGCAAATGGAATAGCCAAAGCAAGTGAGAACCCTAACATACCAACTACCGGTGCTAAACCTCCGCTTCGGGCAGCTTCAACAATAAGTGCCCCTACGATAGGCCCGGTACAAGAAAACGACACAAGTGCCAGGGCAAATGCCATAAAGAAAATACCAAACAAGCCACCTTTATCAGCTTTTCTGTCCACCGCATTTACCCAACTACTGGGCAACACAATTTCAAATGCCCCCATAAACGAGAAAGCAAAAACAAAAAGCAACAAGGCAAAAAACAGGTTAAACCACGGATTGGTAGATAAACTATTTAAACTTTCGGCGCCAAAAACTGCGGTTACCACGGTCCCCAGCAATACATATATAATTATAATTGAAAGACCATACCAAATACCATTTCTAATTCCTTTCGCCTTCGTTTTACTTTGCTTGGTAAAAAAGCTCACTGTCATTGGAATCATAGGAAATACACACGGAGTAAGTAAGGCTGCAAATCCACCAAGAAAAGCAATAAAGAAAATACTCCAATAATTACGTTTCTCTGGTTGTGGCGCAGTATCTGCAAGATCATCACTTTTAGCAGTTTTTGAACCTGTTAGCTCAAAGGTAAATTCTTCAGTAAGAGGCGGAGTACAAGCCTCGTCATTACAACTCATAAACTCAACGTAACCGGCAACCTTTCCTTCTCCGTTTACCTTCATTTTCTGAGTAAACTTAATTTCGCTGTCAAACCAGCGTAAATCCATTTGAAAAGACTGGTCGAACACTTCAACTGGTTCCCGTTCCGGTACTGTTTCGCCTATGAGTTCAACATTATCCAGCGATTCAAAATAAAAAGTTGTTTTAATCGGGCCACCGTCAGGTAAATCGGTCGAATAAAGATGCCAACCTTCGTCTGGTGTAGCTGTGAAAGCTAATTCATATTCACTATCAGAAATTTTTTCTTGCGAGAAATTCCACTTTACCGGATTTACTACCTGAGCATTTGAAGCCAAAGTCGCAATCAGAAAAAGTAGCGTAAAGAGTTTTTGTCTCATATTCTTTTATTGAAGTTTTCTATTCTAAAATAATATATGAGTACAAATTTATTCAGCTGTGTTTATAAAACATTATCGAAAAACGATAAAATTGTTTTAGAACAAGATGGAAATAGGGTCTAGACCCCCCAGTGATTAATTATTTTGCCTATTGAAATAATTGGCAGCTTCTTTTCGTGTAGTAACATTTAACTGCCTGTAAATATTATTAATATGCGTTTTTACGGTACTCAACTCGATAAATAACTCCTGCGCAATTTCTTTGTTTGTCTTTCCTTCTGATAGAAGTTTTAATATCTCTAACTGCTTTTGGGTTAAACCTTCAAATAACTTCTTTTGCTCTCCGTTTTTCTGCACATTTACACGTGTAGTTTTTCGAGCTTTAATAAGTAACCACGTAACAATAACCAAAAGTAAAAATATGACAACTGCCTGAGCGATTAATAACTGATCTTTCCATTTGGGTTGAACCCCGGGCATTTCGCATACGAAATCTCTAAAGCCGACTAATTCGTTTAGCAGCTCGTCGTATACCTGAGTATAAACTGTTTGCGGAAACTCTTCGTGCATGCGCTTCTGGAAATCGAAATAAAATTCACTGTTACGCAAAAAATCGGTGTCTTTAGCATCAATATGATACAAGGCGTAAAGGCCGACAAGTGCATTTGATGACTTTTCGACAAAATCGCGAATAAAAACTTCCAGATCGTGCGTTAAATAATCGCTTTGCGCTTTTGTAACATTTCCGCCCAGTGCAGTGCTCTTCTGTAAATATTGCCGGTCGAAATCAATAATGGATTCTGTTTCTTCACTCCCTATTAGTTTATCTACAACTAACGCATTATTTTCAATACGAGCATTAATCTCTACTACCGTTTCGCGCTTCAAAAGCAAATGAAAATAATTTCGGTTAGCCGAGCTATTAAATTCCACCGATGAATTATCGCCACGAACAAGATAAAGCCTGTAAAAAGTAAATTCTTCAGGTACACTTTCCGTGGTTAATTCAAAGCTACCATCCGGATTAACAAAGGCTTCTGCAATCAAAAAATCAGGAGAAGCAACAAAAAAGTCTTGTGGAGAATTTAAAGAAGCCAGAAACACTTTGGGCTGCCAATCACCGGGAAGTTCTACTGTCCCTTTAATATCAAGCGCCGAAAGCGTTAAACAGGAACAAACAAGCAATATTATATGGAGAGTCTTTTTTATCAAACCAAATTTTAAAGGGTGCATTGCGAAAATAAAAAAAAAGCCGCTCTTTAAAGAACGGCCTTCCTTTATAAAATAATTTCTTCCAAATTTTCGTCGTAAAAGTGATATTCCAAATAAGAATATGCACTAATTCCTTCAATATCCACCCACTTCATGTGTTTTAAGAACCATTTGTTACGCGGGCTATTCATTCCTTTTGTTAGGTAAGCCGCAACATATGGGTGAACTTTCAGGGTTAATTTCTTTTTATTAAGCTCTTTAAGAGCATATTTTACTTTGCCGTTTAATTCATCGGCAAATAATATAGAAGGCACAATTTTACCGCTTCCGTTACATGTTGGGCAACTTTCAGCCGTTTCGATATTTTCTTCTGGCCTAACTCGTTGCCGGGTAATCTGCATAAGGCAGAATTTACTCAACGGTAAAATATTGTGCTTGGTCCGGTCGTTAGCCATCACCTCCTTCATGTGTTCATTCACTTTCTGGCGGTTGGCCGCTACATGCATGTCGATGAAATCAATAACTATGATTCCTCCCATGTCTCTCAACCGTAATTGTCTTGCTACTTCGTCGCATGCAGCCAGGTTTACTTCCAGTGCATTTGATTCCTGGTCGTTTCCGGCTCTCCCACGATTCCCGCTATTAACATCTATTACATGAAATGCCTCGGTATGTTCTACGATTAAATAGGCACCATCTTTAAAGGAAACTGTTTTTCCGAAGGAGGCTTTTATCTGTTTTTCGATCCCGTAATGTTCGAAAATAGGCTGCCGTCCTTTGTAATATTTTACAATTTTTTGTTTGTCAGATGCAATGCTACCTATGTAATCGGCAATTTCTTCGTAAGCCGATTGATCATTTACAATAATACTGTTAAAATCAGGATGATAAATATCGCGTAATAGAGCAGTTGTACGATCCATCTCTCCAATAATAAGAGATGGTGGCTGTGCCCTGCGAAGCTTGTTAAACGTAATTTCCCATTTATCAATTAAACGGCGAAGTTCCTGGTCGAGTTCTGCTACTTTTTTTCCTTCAGCTACAGTTCTGATAATCACCCCATATTTGCGGGGTTTAATACTTTGTATCAGCTTTTTAAGCCGATTTTTTTCTTCTGTGGTTTTAATTTTCTGCGATACTGATATTTTATCACTAAAAGGCATTAAAACCAGATTTCGACCTGCTATCGAAATTTCAGAAGTAAGTCGTGGGCCTTTTGTTGAGATAGGCTCTTTTGCTACCTGAACCAATATTTTCTGACCTACTTTTAAAAGCTCATTTACCTTACCTTCTTTGTTAATGTCGGGTTCCGACTTAATACGGGAAATGGAAGAAACTTTGTTTTTTCGTGATGAGGCAATTCGCAAGAATTTATTTAGTGTTGCAAATTGAGGCCCCATGTCAAGGTAATGCAAAAAAGCATCTTTACTGTAACCTACGTCAATAAACGCAGCATTTAAGCTTGGCATTATTTTTTTTACTTTGCCGAGGTATATGTCCCCAACAGCAAACTTTGCCCCGCTTTTTTCTCTCGTTAGTTCTACAAGCTTTTTATTTTCCTGTAAAGCAATAACAATTTCGGATGGAGTTACATCAATAATTAAATCGCTACTCACAACCTAAATTTTAAACTGTAATTTTTATGATTAATACTACTATTTAAACAGATTAAACCTAAAGCAATATTGCTTTAGGTTTAATCTTAATCGCTAAAGAATTTTATCTTAATAAAACTCTATTTTTTCTTTTTGTGCCTGTTTTTGCGTAATCTTTTTTTACGCTTATGAGTGGCCATCTTGTGTCTTTTCCTTTTCTTTCCGCTTGGCATAACTCTATGATTTTACTTGATTTTTAACTTCAGATACAAATGTTTTTGCCGGCTTAAATGACGGAATATTGTGCGCAGGAATAATAATAGTTGTATTTTTCGAAATATTTCTGGCTGTTTTCTCCGCTCTCTTCTTCACTACAAAACTGCCAAAACCTCTTAAGTATACATTTTTTCCGTCTACCAAAGAATCTTTTACTGTTTCCATAAAAGCTTCAACTGTTTTTTGTACAGTTACTTTTTCAATTCCAGTTTCTTTCGAAATCTCATTTACAATATCTGCCTTAGTCATCTCTTAAAATATTTAATTTTCAATGTATTAATCGTTTTTAATCGAGTTTGCAAAAATAAAAATAATTTAAGAACGGGAAAGCATTTCAAATAAATTATTTTTGTTTTTACAAGATTTTTAATGGGTTAGGAGAAAATGGAGCATTTTAGAAGATCTCTTTATAAATGGTATAATATAAATAAGCGCGACCTCCCCTGGCGGGAAACAAACAATCCTTACAACATTTGGCTCTCTGAAATAATACTGCAACAAACCCGTATTCAGCAAGGTACTTCCTATTATTTCAGGTTTCTTGAGGCATTTCCGACTGTACACGATTTAGCCAGAGCATCAGAAGATGAAGTACTTAAATTATGGCAAGGATTGGGCTACTATTCGCGTGCACGCAACCTCCACCAAACAGCCCAACAAATTGTTGAGGAATACAATGGTGCTTTTCCATCCGAATATTTAGCAATTGTTAAATTAAAAGGAATTGGCCCCTACACTGCGGCCGCAATTGCGTCTATTGCGTTTTCACTGCCCTACCCTACAATTGATGGAAACGTGTACCGGGTGCTTTCACGATATTTCGGGATTGATACCCCAATAGATTCAACCGAAGGCAAAAAACAGTTTCAGGCGCTTGCAGAAGAACTAATTGATTCCCGTGATCCGGGAATGCACAATCAGGCTTTAATGGAGTTTGGAGCCTTGCAATGCGTTCCCAAATCGCCCAACTGTAGTAACTGTCCTTTGGCAACAAGCTGTTTTGCCTTTCAAAACGACAAAGTATCAGTGCTGCCCGTCAAAGCAAAAAAGACAAAACAGCGCGATCGCTACTTTTATTATTATCTGCTCGAACAAGGTGATGCTGTTTATCTGGAAAAAAGAACGAAAAACGACATTTGGCAAAGTTTATATCAATTACCGCTGTTTGAACACCCCAATAAATTGAGCGATGAAGAATTAATAGAAAGTAATGTACCATTTATTAATGGTTACAATTACAACCTGAATTCTATTTCCAAAGAAAGGAAGCATGTACTCAGTCACCAAATTATCCATGCGAAACTCGTCCACATTGAAATTTCAAACGATGTAAAGATTCCAAAACCATTGTTTAAGGTAAAAACGAAAGATATTTCTAAATTTGCTGTACCAAGATTATTGGAACTTTTTTTTGAAGACTTAAAAATTGATTAATACATTCGCATATAAAACACATAAATGTTAACCTAAATAATAATAGAAATTATGTCAGTAAACAAAGTAATTTTAGTTGGAAATGTGGGGAAAGACCCCGAAGTAAGACATTTAGACTCGGGCGTTGCAGTGGCAAACTTCCCGCTTGCAACCTCTGAATCATACACCGCAAAAAACGGCGATAAAGTAACAACAACAGAGTGGCACAACATTGTATTGTGGCGCGGCCTGGCTGACGTAGCCGAAAAATATGTTACAAAAGGAAGACAACTGTATATTGAAGGACGTATCAGAACCCGTTCATACGATGATAAAGACGGCAACAAAAGATACATCACTGAAATTTACGGTGATGTAATGCAGATGCTTGGAACAAGAGACAGTAATCAGTCGGGTGATACTAACGGCGGTTCGAGCTCTCCTGCAAGTTCTCAATCAACCACTCAGGAACCAGACATTGATGTCCCTGAAGGCGATGACGATTTACCATTCTAATCAAAATAGTTAAAGTTGGAAACCGACCCGCTACTTGCTGCCCTTCTACCGGCTGGCTGGAACATTGAATTTCACCCCCTAACAATTGGCATTGTAATAGCACTTGTAATTGTATTGTTGTTACTCTTTTCTTCTGCCATGATTAGTGGCTCAGAAGTAGCTTACTTTTCATTAAGTGCGGCTGAGAAACAAAAACTAAAAAAGCCGGGACGCACCAATCAGCGGGTACTGGAAAACCTTGATAACCCGGAAAAACTTCTGGCAACAATTCTGGTTACCAACAATTTTGTAAATGTTGGTATTATTATTTTAACAGCTTACGTAAGCAACGGATTAATTTCGTTCACCGATGCACCTATTCTGGAATTCACTTTTCAGGTGGTACTAATCACCTTTTTCCTGTTGCTTTTTGGCGAGATCATCCCAAAAGTTTATGCAACACATTCAGCTCTGCGTTTTTCAAAAACCATGGCTTTGCCTTTGCAAACACTGGAAAAATTGTTTCGCCCAATAAATTCAATTCTGATCTTTTCTACCGGATTTGTAAATAAAAGAATGCAAAAGCACCGGAAAAATATTTCGATCGATGAGATTTCGCAGGCGCTTGAACTTACTTCGGATTATGAACTTTCTGATGAAAAAGATATCCTGGAGGGCATTGTTAAATTCGGGAACAAAAATGTAAGTGAAATTATGAAGTCTCGTGTAGATGTGGTGGCACTTGACATTAAAACCCAATTCGACGAAGTAATCAATACGATCAACGATTCCGGGTACTCACGCATTCCGGTATACATCGATAGCTTCGACAATGTAAGCGGCATTTTATATATTAAAGATATATTGCCACACTACCACAAAACAAAAGCATTTAAGTGGCAAACATTAATCAGGCCGCCATTCTATGTGCCCGATACTAAAAAGATCAGCTCATTATTAGAAGAATTTCAAAAATCGAAAATTCACCTGGCGATTGTTGTTGACGAATATGGTGGTACATCAGGGATTGTTACGCTCGAAGATATCCTGGAAGAAATTGTTGGTGACATTACCGATGAATTTGACGAAGAAGAAAACTTTTTCACCAAGATAAACGACAAAACGTTTTTGTTTGATGCAAAGGTTCTGCTTGGCGATTTTTACCGGATTACCAACTGCGACGATACTGTTTTCGACGATGTAAAAGGTGATGCAGACACACTGGCTGGCCTAATTCTAGAACTAAAGGGAGAAATACCAAAAATCAACGAAGAAATTAAGTGTAAACAATTTGTGTTTACCATTAAGGAAGTTGACAATCGACGAATCAAAGAAATAAAGGTAACGATCAAATAAAAACTCTTTACAGGCGTTTTTAAGCCAAGAAAAATCATTATGCGTAGTTGGAAATTATTTCTAATCTTGCTCATCTTCTTTGCCGGGTGTAACGAAAAGCACACCCCAAAACCACGTGGCTTTTTCAGAATTGATTTTCCGGAGAAAAGCTACAGCCGTTTAGATCGCAGTTTCCCCTACAATTTTGATGTTCCGGATTATGCAAAAATAAAGAACGACAGGGAGAATCCTGATGAGAAATACTGGATTAATGTTACGGTTCCTGAAAACAAAGCCGAAATTCACTTATCATATTACGATTTGCAATCCAACAAATCGAAAACCCGTGATTTGCTGATCAAACTAATGGAAGAAACTCGTTCGCTAGCCTATAAACATTCTATAAAAGCTACCTCTATCGACGAACAGATTTTTATTAATAAACCGGAAAAAGTATTTGGTACTATTTATAAGATTAGAGGAAACGCTGCCTCGCCGATGCAGTTCTTTCTTACCGACAGTACAAAACATTTTTTGCGGGGTGCGTTTTACATTCGCGAGATTCCGGACATTGATTCGCTTCAGCCGGTAATCGATTTTATTGAGCCGGATGTAATTCGTATGATTGAAAGTACAAACTGGGAGTAATGCCATTTTTCAAACAAATACAAAACGAACTCGGCCCCCTAAGCATCTGGAAGCTTGCAGAAAGTCCTGAGGAATTACTAAGCAGTCTTCATCTTCCTGAAAACGACAGGAAACGTCTGGCGAAGATTACTTCAGAAAAAAGAGAATGTGAATTCCTTTCAACCAGAATGCTTTTGCAACGATCATTCGAAACTATACCCGATATTTGTTACAACCAATGGGGCAAGCCTTTTTTTGCCAACCGGGAAGAAAACATTAGCATTTCTCATTCAGCAGATTTTGCTACAATATTTTGTTCCAATCAAAAAATAGGCATTGATGTTGAGGTGCAGGATCGAAATATCGACAGAGTTTGTAAGCGCTTTCTTCACCCGGAAGAAATGGCTTTCATTAATACCTTACCAAATCAACAACTGGCTAAAATGGTATACTGGTCGGCTAAAGAAGCAATTTTTAAATGCTCTGAGATTCATGGTATTCAATTCAATGAGCAGATCCGGATTAATCCATTTTATCCGGAAAACGGAACTTCATTCACTGCCTCCTTAAACAAAAAGGGACAAACAACCAGGTATCAACTTCACACTCTCTTTTTCGAGAACAATGTTCTTGTATATTGTGTTGAATTGTAAAATCAAAAACAGAAAATACAAAGATTTAAAAGTAACTTTGGATGAAAACTCATTTGAATTTACTTTGTAACCAAAGAAACGTTAAGATGAAACAAGCTAAAAGCCAAATACTAATAATTTTCGGAGCATCAGGCGACCTTACTAAAAGAAAACTTATCCCGGCACTTTTTGAACTCTACAAACAAAATCTTCTTCCTGATAAATTTGCTGTTTTAGGGGCTTCGCGCTCCAAGCTATCGGATGAAGATTTCAGAAAACGTGCTGATGAATTTCTTCCTGAAGATGATCAACTGAACAGTTTTAAAGAAAAGCTATTTTACCAGCCTGTTCAGAATAATTCTGCCAGCGATTTTGTACCGCTAAAAGAACGACTTGAAAAATTAACTTCTGAACTGGATATTGAACCGAATTATATTTTCTACTTGTCGACACCGCCATCGCTTTACGGCGTTATTCCACGTTTGTTGGATGAAAACGGCTTGTCGAAATCAAAAAAATATTTCCGACGCCTAATTGTAGAAAAACCATTTGGGACCAATCTGGAAACGGCAAAAGATTTAAATATTCAACTGCTGAATTATTTCTCAGAAGATCAGATTTACCGTATAGACCACTACCTTGGAAAAGAAACGGTACAGAACATGTTGGTAACGCGATTCTCGAACGGCATTTTCGAACCTCTTTGGAATCGCCGCTACATTGAACGGGTAGAGATTACTTCGGCTGAAAGTTTGGGCGTAGAAGACCGCGGCGGATATTATGACCATTCAGGCGCCTTACGCGATATGATTCAAAATCATTTGCTGCAAGTAACCGGTTTTGTAGCCATGGAACCGCCGGTAGTTATTGAAGCCGATGCCATAAGAAATGAAATACTGAAAGTTTTTCAATCGCTCCGCCCAATTCACGAAAACGAAGTTGCAAGGCATGTAATCAGAGGACAATACACTGCTTCTACAATAAAAGGGGAATCGGTAAAAGGTTACCGTGAAGAGCAAGGAGTAGACAAGCTTTCGAGAACTGAAACTTTTGTGGCGCTCAAGTTTTTTATCGATAATTGGCGCTGGGCAGGCGTTCCGTTCCTAATCCGGTCGGGGAAAAAACTGCCAACCCGGGTAACAGAAATCGTAATTACATTTAAAAAGGTTCCGCACCATTTATTTGGAAGTGGTTCGGCAGTGCATACAAACAACCAACTTATCATCAGGATTCAGCCCGATGAAGGCATCTTGCTGAAGTTTGGAATGAAAACACCGGGTGCCGGTTTTAAAGTTCAAACAGTAAACATGGACTTTCATTATTCTGATTTGGCCAACAAAAACGTACCTGCAGCATACGAAAGGCTGCTTCACGACTGCATGATAGGCGATGCAACACTTTACGCACGCGGCGATGCAGTTGAAAAAGCATGGGAATTTGTTCAGCCAATTATTAATGCCTGGGAAACCAATCCTGAAATTCCAATTTATGGCTACCCCGCCGGAACATGGGGGCCTGAAGAAGCGGAGAATCTGATAATTAATGGAAACTGGAGATACCCTTGTAAGAATTTAACCAATGATGGTTTGTATTGCGAATTATAATATATTTGGTAATCCATAACTAAATCAACATGGAAAACACTACAGAAGTTAAAATCTTTGAAAGCCCTAAAAAAGTTTACAAAGCTATTGCCAAAAGCATTATTAAGCTTACACTGAACTCGAAACAAGAAGTTTTTGACATCGCTCTTTCCGGTGGAAACTCACCTAAAGGTCTGTTTAAAAAGCTTAGTGATAAATATGCAGGTGAGATTCCATGGAATAGGATCCATTTTTGGTGGGGCGACGAACGTTGTGTTCCGCCCGGCAATGAGCAAAGCAATTACAAAATGACAAAAGATTATCTTCTGTCTAATATTGAGATACCTGCCGAAAATATTCATCGAATACGAGGAGAGGAAGCCCCTGAAAAGGAAGCAAAACGCTATTCGAAAGAATTGGAAGAAAACCTTAAGTCCAGAGGCAAAATTCCTGTATTTGACCTAATTATTTTGGGCTTGGGAGATGACGGTCATACTGCATCAATATTTCCCAATCAATTTGATTTATTGGATCACCCGGCAAGTTGCGCAGTTGCAGTACACCCTATCACCGGACAAAAACGAATTACGATTACAGGAAACGTATTGAATAACTCCAATCGGGTTTATTTTTTAGTAACCGGAGAGAATAAGGCAATGCGCATTTCCGAAATAATGAACGACAGCGAAGCCGCAAAACTTCTCCCTGCCTATTACATTGCTCCTAAAAATGGAGATTTGGTTTGGTATCTGGATGAAGCCGCCGCATCACTCATAAGCTAAAACTTATTTTACTGGTATAAGCCCAAGTATATCTTTACCAAACTTTATTGTTTGGTCGATTACCTCATCTACACAACCAGAAGTCAGCTCGCAAGCAATAACATGCTCTCCGGCTTCGGGGAAAGCTACTTTAACTTTGCTAGATGAGTCTGTGCCCAGTTGGTCAAACATCTTGAGCATCGCATCTACCCGAACTGTTTCATCCTGATTGTCTTCGTCTTTATAATAATACCCAAGAAAAACGGGCGTAGTAACATTTCTGTAGGTTTCCTTTTTCATTGTTACTTCTGTCAACTGCTGCAAATAAACGACTGCTTCCAAGCGGTATTTGCAATTCCAATACTGGCAGTCTTTTGAATCAAAATCGTCATTTGTCACCCTATATTTACTACCGATTACTCTTCGCCCAATTTGTAAGCCCCAAGGCTTCGTCAACACGAAAACAGACTTATCATTTATCCTGATATTGGGAGAATACAAAATCAGTCCATCCACATACTCAGGAAAGTCAGCGGCTAATTTCAGTCCAAGAGTCCCCCCAGTTGAAGTACTCATTATAATTACCTTTTTGCCAAGACCTCGAGCAATCATTAACGCTTGCTTTGCCGATTCCCAAAGTTTATCCGGTGTCATATTCAGCAACGGATCATCTGTAATCAAACCATGATCGAAAAGTCGCGGCGCATATAAATTGCAGCCAAATTTTTCCGCAAATTCAACATTCGTTGGATAGCCTTCGTACCATGATGCTGAAAAACCATGCAAATAGAGCACACAATATTCTGTCCGTTCTTTCACAGAATCGTTGGCCCAAAATATACGCGATTCATTATCTGGCTTGATGTCGAAAGCTGCTTCTTTCTTTTCCAAAAAAGATTCCACCGAAGCAATACTCATCGGAAGTGAGGGTAAATCTTTGTTCAATTCAGGTTTCGATGGTTTTGGACCTAGCAAATACACAACTATCAACAGAGCCAATAAAATTCCTAGAAAGCGTTTAATGCGTCTCATTTAATGATTTTTTCTGTGGGTGAAAGATAAAGAGATTGAATAGAAAATCCTGTGCAGTTCCATTAAAATTCTATTATTAACTGAACCGCATCTCGCACTATTTCCTCATGCTGAAAGTTAGAAAGCGTAAGCCCCAGAAGTCGTATTCCTTTTGAAAAGCCTCCATCTGAATGTAAAAGCTTTTTGCTTTCTTCCCAAAAAGTTTCTTTTGTTTGAAAAAATATTTCTAGTGTTTTGCTTCGTGTGTGCTGCTCAAAATCAGCATATTTATACTTCAATGTCAACGTTTTTGCTTTTACATCCGATCGAGAAGTTCGTTCCCACACCTTTTCTGCAATACGGAACAGTTCCTTTTCCAAATCTTCCGGTTCGTAAATATCTTTACCAAATGTATTTTCGGCTCCAATCGATTTGCGCTCTCTTGATGGCTGAACTGGCCGTTCATCGATTCCTCTGCAAATGCTGTAATAATAATTTCCGGCTTTCCCAAATGCCTTTACGAGTTCCAGTCGCTCAACTTTTAATAAATCCTTTCCGTACCAAACTCCCATTTTATTAAGCTTTGATGCCGTTACTTTACCAATCCCGAAGAATTTTTTCACTTCCAACTCTTCAATGAATGCTTTTGCCTGTTTTGGCGTAACCACAAATATTCCATTGGGTTTATTCACATCAGAAGCGACTTTGGCTAAGAACTTATTATATGAAACACCAGCAGATGCAGTAAGTCCTGTTTCTTCGAAGATACGCTGTCTGATTTCTTTTGCAATAAGCGTCGCTGAGGGTAGTCCTTTCTTCGCAAAAGTCACATCCAAATAAGCTTCGTCTAGCGACAAAGGTTCAACTAAATCGGTGTACTCAAAAAAGATATTCCGTATTTGATTCGATATCTCTTTATAGCGAGTAAAACGTGGCTTCACAAAAATCAAATCGGGGCATTTTCGGCGAGCAACTTTTGAGGCCATTGCCGAACGCACTCCAAACCTTCGGGCCTCGTAGCTGGCAGCTGCAACTACGCCCCTGTCGCTTGATCCCCCAACAGCAACCGGCTTTCCTTTTAAATCAGGTTGATCCAGTTGTTCAACTGATGCATAAAATGCATCCATATCGACATGAATAATTTTGCGAATATCTACACTGCCTGTTGTCATCGAACCAAAAATACAAAAACAAAGAGAGCTGCCCACAAAAGGACAGCTCTCAAACATTAAGAGTATTTCAGAATGCCTAATTCATTTCAAGTATTTTAAATTCTGTTCTACGGTTTTTACGATGATCTGCTTCAGAACAAGGTACACCATCGTCGCATTTGTTAACAAGCTCGGTTTCACCATAACCTTTGGCAATAATGCGATCTTTCGAAATGCCTTTACTTACAATATAGCCAACCGCAGAATCAGAACGCTTCTGACTCAAGACCATATTGTACGCATCACTTCCGCGAGAGTCGGTGTGAGAACCTAGTTCAACTTTCCAGCCAGGATTTTCTTTTAAAACATCAACCAATTTATCCAATTCAATAGCTGATTCCGGAAGAATGTCCCACTTATCGAAATCATAATATATATTGTCCATCACAAACTGCATTCCCACAGCAACAACATCAACCCACAGGGTATCACGAATTACACCAAATGGCTTATTTACAGTAGATATAGTTGTTGATTCGTTTGTATAGCCATCAATATTTGTTTTAACAAGATAAGTCTTGTCCTTTTCCAGCTCTCTTTTAAAAACTCCACCTCTAACTTCAACATTTTCTCCGCCGAATAAAAGCTCGGGATTGCTAACTGGCTTATTTAACTTCTTATTCATAACCACCAGTTCAAGCTCATATTTGCCTTTTGGCGTTATTATAACTTTATAAATATCATCGCTACCTACTCCTCCACTTTTATTTGAGCAGTAATATCCTACTTCGTTACTAGAGCTAATAACAAAACCAAAATCATCGTCAGGTGAATTCAAATCAGAAATAGCACTTGGTTCCATAATTTGGTCACCCATTAACCCGGTAGCGTATATATCCAGATCATCTCCTTTACCTAATCCTTTAGAAGAGTAAATCAATATTTTGTCTCTGTAGATAAAAGGAAACATTTCATCTTCCGGGGTATTGATTTTATCGCCAAGATTAATCATTTCCCCCCACTGTCCATTTTGTCTTACTCCCATGTAAATGTCCGTTCCTCCAAAACCTTTGTCCGGAACATTAGAAACAAAGAACAGTGTATCACCACTTGATGTTACGGAAGGATGCCCAACAGAATAAGACGGATCGTTAAAAGGTAGTTCTCCAACCTTTTGCCAGGTACCATCAACTTGCTTGGCAATAATTATTTTTAACCTGATATCAGCCCTTTGATATACTTTGTTGTGTATCTCTGGATTTTCAAAATTACTCAGTGTAACGAATAGTTCACCTGTAGCTTCACAATACGAAACCGGCCCGACATGATACCCTTCGCTGAGCTCAGCAAATTTCATGGTTTTAGTTCCTTCTACATTACCTTTTGCATCGGTAGCAACAGTATACAAATTGTAGTAGATCTTTTTGTCTGATCCATTTTCAAGCTTTTCTATCTCTTCATTAGTAAATGCAGAGAACCAAAGTTCGTTTCCAACGAAGGCAGGTCCGAAATCACTCTGAGAAGTATTTAAATCTGTTTTTTCAGTATCCAGTTTTACCATCTTCTCGAAATACATGCACTTTTGTTGCGCAGTTAACATAATGGGAATTGCGCTCAATAACACTAGTAATAATCTTTTCATAGTATTCTGACTTTAGGAATTTTGAATTACATACAATAAAGTATTAAAAAGCTGAGTACAGCTTTTTAATACGACCCTTATTTAAAAATTACAATATCTTGATTGCATTTAGTGACACCAAGTTATGCCTTTTAGCTTAATAAATCAAGACTTTTTAGTCAGCAATACCACATTTTCGACGTGATGAGTGTGAGGAAACATGTCAACAGGTTGGATTTTCTCAATTTGGTAAAATTCGTCCAAAATTGCAATATCCCGAGCCTGTGTTGCAGGGTTGCAACTTACGTAAACGATTCGCTTGGGCGACATATCAATAATGGTTTTTACAACATCAACATGCATGCCTGCTCGTGGCGGATCTGTGATAACAACATCCGGAACTCCATTCTCTTTAATGAACTCCGGATTAAAAACATCCTTCATATCCCCCGCAAAGAAACTTGTATTGTTAATTCCATTAATAGAAGCATTTACGTTTGCATCTTCGATCGCCTCAGGCACATATTCAACACCAACAACTTTCTTTGCGTTACCAGAAACAAAATTAGCAATAGTACCTGTGCCAGTATATAAGTCGTAAACAATTTCAGAGCCACTTAAATTTGCAAACTCACGTGCTACTTTATATAACTCGTAGGCTTGCTCCGAATTTGTCTGGTAAAAACTTTTAGGCCCAATTTTAAATTTAAGGCCTTCCATTTCCTCCAAAATATAATCGCGACCACTGAAAACGTGAACAATTTGATCGGTTATTGTATCATTGCCCTTATTGTTTATAACGTATAATAATGAAGTGATCTCCGGAAACTCATTTTTCAGCGCATTTAAAATTCCTTCACGCTTTTCAATGTCTTCATGATAAAAAGTTAAAATAACCATTAACTCTCCGGTGGAAGTAGTTCGAATAATCAAAGTCCGCAAGAATCCCTTTTGTTCTTTTATGTCAAAGTATTCAAGTTGATTTTCGCTGGCATATTTATTTATGAAATCTCTAACCCTGTTTGAAGGTTCGGCTTGCAACCAACATTTGTTTATATCAATCACTTTATCGAATAAGCCTGGCACGTGAAAGCCTAAAGCATTGGGTTTAGTAATTTCACCACCATCCTCTACTTCCTGATAAGTCAACCACCGTTTATTCGAAAATGTAAACTCCAGTTTGTTCCGATAAAACGTTTCTTCTTCTGAACCTAAAATTGGAGATATTTCAGGTAGGTCAACTTTACCAATCCTGGTTAGTTGATCTTTTACTTGCTTTTGCTTGTAATAAAGCTGCTTCTGATAAGGTAGCATTTGCCACTTACACCCTCCACATGTTCCAAAATGCTCGCAAAAAGCTTCTATCCTATCATCGCTTAGTTGCTTGTATTCCTTTATAAAAGCTTCCTGGTAGCGTTTACGTTTTTTGGTTACCTGCAGATCGACGACATCTCCAGGGATAGCGAGTTTCGTAAAAACCACCATATCCCCTACTTTTGCAATAGCCTTACCTTCTGCACCTATGTCACTTATCTTTACGTTTTCGTAAAACGGTTTCTTTCTATTCCTTGCCACTCTTTAAAATTTTCTGCAAATATAATTCATTAATGCAGATGGCATTATGATTGCACCACTATCCTGTTCCCAAATAAAATTCAGAAATCCCAAAATGGGAAAACAAATCGTTTTCCCTATTACAAAACCATTTTTACGTTTCATTTACGCATTCTGTTAAATTGATTTACTTATATTTGCTATTGATTTAATGGTTGGTTTTATTTTCAATAAGTAAAACTAAATAGGGGAAAGCGACTTCTGTATTTATGATTGGTTTTGTGTTTAGGGGTTTGTAAATTATCAATCATCTTCAAAAAGCGTCCATAGTGCTTTCCCCTTCCTTTTTTACCCGAGAGGGTAATTTTTTTGCCCTTTATTTTCCTGTTTACTTCATTCATTATTAATTATCTTTGCGCCTTTTCGCACGCAATATGATTTCGTTAGATAAAATAAATTTGAGTTTTGGAGGCTTTGAACTATTCAAAGAGATTAGCTTTTTAGTAAATCCTAAAGACCGGATCGGGCTTATTGGAAAGAATGGTGCCGGCAAAACAACCTTGCTGAAAATCATCAGTCAGAATGAAACACCGACTTCCGGAGCTGTTGGAATTCCGAAAGATGTTAGCATTGGCTATCTCCCTCAGCAAATGAAAATTTCGGATACCCGAAACCTAAAAGAAGAAACAGAGCAAGCGTTTCACGAGCTTCTTCAAATTCAGCAACAGATAGCCAAATTAAATACGGAAATTGCTGAACGCGAAGACTACACCAGTGAGGCGTATCTGAATATACTAAATAAAGTAACCGAGCTAAACGAAAGATTTCAGTTACTTGGAGGCGATAATTACGAATCGGAACTGGAAAAAACATTACTGGGGCTTGGATTCGAGCGCTCAGATTTTGGCAGGCCAACATCTGACTTTAGCGGAGGCTGGAGAATGCGCGTTGAGCTAGCAAAGCTACTGTTAAGAAAACCTGATGTATTTCTTTTAGATGAGCCTACAAACCACTTGGATATTGAATCAATTCAATGGCTCGAAGATTTTCTGAAAGATTATAACGGGGCAGTTGTTTTGGTTTCGCATGATAAAGCATTTTTAAATGCGGTTTGTAACCGAACAATCGAAATTTCTCTTGGGAAAATTCTTGATCAAAAAATGAATTACTCTGCTTTTATCGAATGGAAGCAGGAACAACGAGAAATAAACCTGGCTGCATACCGGAATCAGCAAAAAATGATTGAAGACACGGAGCGTTTTATTGAACGATTTCGCTACAAATCAAGTAAAGCAGTGCAGGTGCAGTCGAGGATAAAGCAGCTTGAAAAACTCGATCGCATTGAAATTGAAGAGGAAGATAACTCCACATTAAAACTCAACTTCCCTCCGGCGCCTCGTTCGGGAAGAGTTATTGTTGAAGGAAAGAATATAACAAAATCGTACGGCGATTTACTGGTTTTAAAAGACATTGACCTTACAATAGAAAGCGGTGAGAAAGTTGCTTTTGTAGGAAGAAACGGCGAAGGAAAAACAACGCTCGCCCGGATTATAATGAGCGAACTTGAACATGAAGGCACCTTAAACTTAGGGCACAATGTTAAAGTCGGCTATTTCGCACAAAACCAGGCTCAATTATTAAACGAAGAATTAACGGTTTTTGAAACGATTGATGAAATTGCCGTTGGCGATATTCGGACCAAAATAAGAGACTTACTGGCTGCATTCCTTTTTCGTGGAGATGATATCGATAAGAAAGTAAAAGTACTTAGCGGCGGCGAAAAATCGAGGCTGGCAATGATTCGACTGATGCTTGAACCGGTTAACTTCCTGATACTGGATGAGCCTACAAACCATCTGGATATGCGTTCGAAAGAGATTCTGAAGAATGCGCTGAATAATTTCACAGGCACTGTACTGGTAGTATCGCACGACCGTGACTTTTTAGATGGATTAGTAACATGCGTGTACGAATTCAGAAACAAAAAAGCAAAACAATACCTGGGTGGAATTTTCGATTTTCTTTACCGTAAAAAGATGGAATCTTTAAAAGAACTTGAAGTTCAGAAAGGAAAAACCAACAAGACGACAAATGCAACACCGAAGCAGTCGTCAGAACTGACATTTGAAGAACAAAAGGAAATAAACAGGAATATTGCCAGACTGGAGAAAAAAGTAACAACTACGGAAGAAGAAATTGCAACGATCGAAGCGAGAATCAAAGAAATGGACAAAATACTTTCTTCTTCTGAAAATATAAGTGATCATTCGGTTTATGACGATTATGAAAAGATGAAACATAAACTGGAACAGGTAATGTACGAATGGGAATTGGTTCATGAAGAGCTGGAAGAATGGATTGCAAAAAAAACGTGGTAGGAGAAATGTTCAACAATAATTCCCTAATTTTATAAAAAGCTATTTCAAGATGAATAAAGAAGATTTTGTTTTCGGAACAAGAGCAGCTATTGAAGCTATCAAAACCGGAAAAACCATCGATAAGATACTGATAAAAAAAGGCCTGAAAAATGAATTGGTGGCAGAGCTTCACCGGCTAATACGCGAAAACCAAATCTCCTTTCAATATGTTCCTACCGAAAAAATAAACCGGGTTACACGGAAAAACCACCAGGGAGTATTAGCTCTCGTTTCACCTGTTGAGTTTGATAACATCGACACCGTTCTACCGGGAATTTACGAAGCCGGACAAACTCCATTAATCCTGATATTAGACCAGATAACAGACGTCCGTAACTTTGGCGCAATTGCCCGATCGGCAGAATGCGCAGGAGTACAAGCCATTATCATTCCGGAAAAAGGAATGGCACGTATCGGTGCCGATGCTGTTAAAACATCAGCCGGAGCCATTCATCACTTGCCAATTTGCAAAGTAAAAAACCTCGAAGACACTATTCGCTTTCTGAAAGACTCAGGAATTTCGATTGTAGCTGCCACCGAAAAAGGAAACAAACTATACACCGATGCCGATTTCACTTCACCCCTAGGCATAGTTATGGGTTCGGAGGACACAGGTGTATCTCCCAACATTTTAAAACTGGCTGATGAACAGCTAAAAATCCCTATCAACGGAAAGATAGAATCACTGAATGTTTCAGTCTCTGCTGCAATAATGATTTACGAAGCAGTGCGTCAACGAAATTAAATACTTACAGGAATTGTTCTTTTAAACGATTCTTCCAAAGAAATAAACGTTTCGGTACTTGCCACTCCCTGAATTTTCTGAATCTGACCGCTTAATATCATCTTTAAGTGTTCATTGTCTTTTGCATATACTTTAATAAAAATAGCGTAAGCACCCGTAGTATAATGGCATTCGACGATTTCAGGTATCTCTTTCAGTTTCTTTACAACTTCAGTAAACAAGCCTCCTTTTTCCAAAAAAATTCCGATATAAGTACAGGTTTTAAAATCAACTTTTTTAGGGTTGATATGATATCCCGAACCAACAATAACTTCAAGATCAACCATGCGATTCACACGTTGGTGAACTGCAGCTCTTGAAATGCCAACTTCTTTGGCAACATCTTTAAAAGGAATACGTGCGTTTTTAGTTATAATATCTAAAATTTTCAGATCCCAATCGTCTAAAGTGTTTCTCAAGGTCATAGCTTACAATTTTCCATCAAAAATATCAAAAAGTTAGCATTATTTCGACGTATAACTCTACTTCCCCAAAAAAAGTAACAAAATGGAAACAAAACCCCCATGATAACAAAATCGCATACAAATATTATCACTTTATTAATAAACAACAATATTATCTTTCATTTTTCTATTTAAACTTCAATATTATTTATGATTTAATATATTTGATATTGATTTTTAATCAAAACAGACAGAAATTAAACTTAATTTACAACAAACATCCGCTGCCAAATGGCTGAGGTAATGGGGTAATTGTATCTCTTATTTTAAAGTCGGGTGTATTAAAACTTTCGTATATGAGAAATACAACAAGTTGGTGGATCATTTTATTTTTACTAATCGTTGTGGCCATACTGGGCGTCTTTATTCCTGCAGGTTTGGGAGAACAGGATTATTCCAATTTAAATGCCGGCGATACTGCCTGGATGCTTACAGCAACTGGCCTTGTGCTCTTAATGACCCCCGGTTTATCATTGTTCTACGGAGGGATGATACAATCGAGAAACATCATTTCTACAATGTTGCAGAGTTTTATTGCAATGGGTATTGTTAGTGTATTGTGGGTTATCGTTGGCTTTAGCATTGCTTTTGGCGATAGCATCGGTCCCGAAGGATTTGGACTTTTCGGTAATCCTGTAACTTATTTCATGTTTAGAGGAGTTGGCGGAGGAACTCATCCTGATTTGGCACCAACATTCCCGTTTATGGTTTTTGCTATGTTTCAACTGAAATTTGCAATCATCACTCCGGCTCTAATCACCGGCTCTTTTGCCGGTCGTGTTCGCTTTAGAGCATACATGCTCTTCATGTGTCTATTCATTATTTTCATATATGCACCTTTGGCTCACTGGACCTGGCATCCAAACGGATTCTTGCGCAACTGGGGTGTTCTCGATTTTGCGGGAGGAACGGTTGTCCATATGTCTGCAGGATTTGCAGCACTAGCAGGTGCAATGTTTTTAGGACGAAGAAAAGATGCCAATAAAGAATTTAAACCGGCAAATATTCCATATATTCTGCTTGGTGCCGGTATGCTCTGGTTCGGATGGTTTGGTTTTAATGCCGGATCGGCCTTAGCTGCTGATGCAGTTGCAGCTTCGGCACTGGTAAACACAAATACCGCATCAGCCGCAGCCATGCTAACCTGGATTTTCTTCGATGCTGCACAAGGGAAAAAGCCATCGGCAGTTGGGGCATCTATCGGACTTGTAGTTGGTTTGGTTGCGATTACTCCTGCCGCCGGATTTGTAAATGTTGGCTCAAGTATTTTTATTGGTGTTATTGCCGCTATTATCAGTAATTATGCTATTACCTTACGTACAAAATCGAAACTAGACGATACTCTGGATGTATTTCCGGCTCATGGAATGGGTGGTATTACCGGAATGATCCTAACTTCAGTATTTGCAAACGAAGTAGGCCTTATTCACGGGGAAGTAAGAACTTTCCTTTTCCACCTACTTGCCTTGGTAATTGTCGGGATATTTACTTTTGGAGGTTCGTTGCTTATGTATAAAATTACCGACCTGATTGTTCCGTTAAGAATTTCTCCTCATGGCGAGAAGATTGGCTTGGACATTAGTCAGCACGACGAAGCTTACAACTTTGTATACACTGATGAGTAAAATAAAAACAACTATAATAAAAAAGGCCGGTTGATCCGGCCTTTTTCTATTTAATTGGAACTTGTCTTTTAAAGTCCATTTCAAGCGATATAAAAGTCTCTGTCCGAGCAATTCCTTCTATATTCTGCAACTCCTCGTCAATCAATCGTTTTAAGTGCCGATTGGTTTTAGTCTGTATTTTTACAAAAATAGCATAAGCCCCTGTTGTATAATGGCATTCCACTACTTCTGGAATATTACGAAGTGCTTCTGCAACTTCTGTATGAAATTTAGCCTTTTCCAGATAAATACCCATATAAGCACAAGTATTGTATCCAAGTTTTTGTGGGCTAACAATAAATTCACTTCCGTGTACTACTCCTATATTTAAAAGGCGCTGTACACGCTGATGTATTGCAGCCCCGGAAACTCCACATTCTCGGGCAACTTCAAGAAAGGGGATTCTTGCGTTTTTGGTAATCAGTTTTAATATCTTTTCATCCAGCTCATCAATCTCAGCTGGTTTTTCCTCATGTAAGTCTGTTGTTTTCATTCTCTACTTTTCCAAGTTAGTTTCAAATTGTTACACAAAAGTATGGAAAAATAACAAATACTAATCTAAGCTGCTAAAAAACATATAACCACCAACAATCTGTAAGTTAGGCGGTTATTTATGTTGAAAAAGATTGTTTGTAATTTGCTTACCTACTTTGTACAATTTTTGCAAAATCGGTCCCTGAAGGTTCCTGAAAAACGCGTAATTCAAACTCGGGAACTACGGCAAAAACATGATCAAAAATATCAGCTTGCACAGCCTCGTATTTGGCCCATTCCTGGTCTTTAGAGAAAACATAAATCTCAATTGGTAAACCTTTGCCACTGGGCTGCAATTGCCGCACTAAAAACGTCATTTTCTGATGAACCTTTGGATGCTGCTTCAGATAAACCTCCAGGTATTTTCTAAAAATCCCAACGTTTGTTTGATGTCGTCCGCTTATAAAATCATCATCCTTAACCTTCTTTTGTTGGTTATGGACACGTAGCTCTTTCTCTTTCTCAATCACATAGTCTTTAATCAGATCAAATTTCTCAAAACGCTCCAGCATTTCAACATCACAAAAACGGATGGTATTTACATCGATAAGAACAGATCGTTTAATACGTCTTCCGCCAGATTCTTCCATGCCCTTCCAATTGCTAAACGACTCGGACACCAGCGCGTAAGTTGGAATTGTAGCAATAGTTTTATCCCAATTCTGAACTTTTACTGTATTTAATGTAATATCGATAACCGTGCCGTCGGCATTATGCTTGGGAACTGTAACCCAATCTCCAAGTTTCACCATATTATTGGCCGACAATTGGATTGAAGCCACAAAACCAAGAATTGTATCTTTAAAAACCAATATTAAAACGGCTGCCATTGTTCCCAGGCCAATAACTAAATCCCACGGATCCTTTTTAAACAGATAAGCAATCATCAGAATGATCGCCATACCATAGATAAAAATCTTTATCAATTGGATGTAGCCTTTTATTGGCCGAGTAATAGCAAACTGAGTAGTATTATAAATGCCTAGTAAAGAATTCAACAAAGCGTTTGTCAGGTATACACCTATCCCAATTAAATAGAGTTTTGAGAGTAGAATCAACAGGTCGTCAACGTTCAGGTAAAAGTCTTTTGAAAGGTCTGCCAATGCTGCTGGATCTAACTTCGAAATTTGAATCGATGCATCGGGGCCGGCAAAATTAGCTGTATAAAAGAAGATAAGTGCCGGAACAAGATTTGCAACGCCTTTAAATACGTGGTTTTCAACCAAAATATCATCCCAGGTAGTTTCTGTTTGTTTTGCAATCCGGGTTACAACCACCATCATAAACTTCCTTGCAATCAGGTAAGTTATATACGAAATTATAGCAATCAAAATAAAAGTTGAAAGTGCTGCCAACGGCTTGGCATAAGAACTTATTCCTTCCAAATTCCGAAACTGTTCCAACAAAAAACGATAGAAAAACTGCATGTCAATTAAATTAGTATTGATACATTAGTCCACAAATTTAAAAAATGCTACCTATGAAAACGCTTCTTATTTGGCTTTTTCTGTTTATTCCTGTTTTCCTTTCGGCACAGGTTGATTTCGACACCTATTTCAAAGAAAAATCCATGCGTTTCGATTTTCTTCTGGGAGGCAACAGCAAAGAAGCCTATGTTTATCCGGTAGAAACGAAACAGGAACCATTCTGGGCGGGCAATAAAAAAAATCTGATTGATCCTTTTAACTACGGAAGTTATCGCTACCGTGTTTTTGATACAAAATCGGATAGCCTCATTTTTTCAAAAGGTTTTAGTACACTTTTTCAGGAGTGGCAAACTACTGCCGAAGCAAAAAAAATTAACAAAACATTTTACCATGCTGCTATTTTTCCCTATCCAAAAAAAGAAATAAGGCTTGATATTGATGCACGCCAATGGGACGGAACATTTAAAACGGTATACCAAACAAATATCGACCCGAAAGACTATTTCATTTTAAAAGAAAAGGGGCAGCCCTCTGAAACAACTGCTATACTGAACAACGGAAAACCGGAGAATAAAGTAGACATTGTAATTTTAGCAGAAGGCTATACTGAAAACGAAAAACAAAAATTTCTAAAAGATGCTGAGCGAGTTTGTGGTTATTTGTTTGAAGAAGAACCTTTTCATTCTGAACAGAAGAATTTCAATGTAAACGCAGTTTTTACTCCTTCTGTTGAGTCAGGAACCGATGTTCCGGGAGAGTACATTTATAAAAACACGCCCTTCAATTCTACCTTTTATACTTTTGATGTACCTCGTTACCTTACATCAAGCGACATGAAAAGTATTTACGACGCGGCAGCATCTGTTCCTTACGATCAAATTTATTTATTGGTGAACACTGATCGATACGGTGGCGGTGGGTTTTATAACCTGCTAAATGTTTGTACATCGGATAACGAACGCACACGACAGGTTTTTATCCACGAATTTGGACATGGTTTTGCGGGTTTAGGTGATGAGTATTATACTTCGGATGTAGCTTACGAAGACTTCTACAACTTAAAAGTTGAGCCATGGGAACCAAATATTACCACTTTGGTTGACTTTGACCTGAAATGGAAATCGATGCTTGAAGAGTCGACTCCGATTCCGACTCCGCGACAAGCCAATTTCAACCAAACAGTTGGCGTGTATGAAGGAGGTGGTTACATGAGTAAGGGTATTTTTAGTCCGTATATCGACTGCCGGATGAAAAGTAACGAATCGGAAGGTTTTTGCCCGGTTTGTGAAGAAGCGATACGAAAAATGATTCGTGCACAAACCGAATAAATAAAAAAGGATACGCCTTACGTATCCTTCTCCATTGTTTTCTGTTCTTCTGGCTTTTATTTTGCTATTTGTCTTTATTCATCAACTTATTTGTAATCCAGTAAGCAACAATCAGTCCCAATCCTCCGCAAATTAGAATTGCAGTAAAGAAAGCTACCACACCATCCATAACGTTCGACAAGGCAAAACCAGCAACGACACCCAACCCAATGGCAATTAAAAATATGCCCCATTTAACCAGTGCCAACTGTGAACATTCACCTTTAAAAATTCCGGCGTCTAAACCTTTCTCTACAAGAGCCAGACGCTCTTTTGTTCTTGTTGTCCAGTATACATATAATATAGCGAACACTGCAAGAAAAAAACCTATCGGTACAAATAATCCTTCCATGATATTAAGTTTTAAATTGTTTTTAATTTTGTTTTCGCCATTTTGACGCGACCATGTTTCTTCGGTTACACATTTTTGAAATATTTTTCACAAACAACTGTTTTTCATCTCCTTACCACTCTTAATTTTAATACTATATACTTTCCGTTTCTTCAATATGAGAAAAAAAGCGCATAACTTGTAACCAGAATATGGTTCTTACGTCAAAAGGAACAGATGGAGAAAAAAGACGATATCTATTACATCAATCTGGTAAAAGGAGGACAAAGCAATGCCTTTTCCTACATTGTTGAAAAATACCAGGATATTGTATTTTCAATTGCGTTAAAAGTTCTTAGAAATCGTGACGACGCCGAAGAAATGGGCCAGGAGAGTTTTATTAAAGCCTATAAATCAATACACTCATTTAAAGGCAATGCCAAATTTTCTACCTGGTTGTACAGAATAACGTACAACACCTGTATCTCGGAAATCAGAAAACGCAAAATGCATTTTTCGTCAACTGAGGAAATTGAAATAAGAGACGAAACACAGGAAATAAATATGGATGGAATACCGGAAGAAAATCGGGCGAAAGCGATAAAAGAGGCCATGAATCAGTTGCCGGAAGATGAATACACTCTAATACTTTTGTATTATTTTGAAGAGCAATCGGTTGAAGAAATCAGCAAAGTAACAGGGCTTTCTGAGAGCAATACAAAAGTGAAACTTTTCAGAGCAAGAAAAAAGCTCTATACGATATTAAATGATATGTTGAAGGATGAATTATACACAATATTATGAACGAATTAGAAGACATAAAATTAAAAGCCTTACTTCAAAACATGAAGCTGGAATCTCCTAAAGCAGATTTTTCTGCGCGGGTGATGAATAAGATTTTTGAAGAAGACAATGCAATTGAACGCCTAAAAGCACAACGTGTTTTAGGAAAAGGATTTTGGCTGTTTTTGGTTTTGTTTGTGATATTACTTGCAGCAATCTATTTTGTAGCAGGAACTGGCGTTGCTGCCGACGACACTGCTCAAAATTTAATCCCATCGCTGGATGGCGCAGCTTCTTCGTACGAAAGCTTCTTTAGCAAACTAGGCAAAGCGCCTTTAAGTATCGCCGGAATTCTGATAGCAGCTTCAATATTGCTTTTTATCGACCGGATAATAAGTGCAAATGCACAATTATTTGCAACAAAATAAAATACATAAAATTCAAGCAAATCATCCCGGGGCAATTGTTCCGGGATTCTTTTTTATTCATACTGCATTAACAAACCTCGCATTATAAGGTATTGTGCAACAATATAGGTTGTCATTATTAAAATTCCCTCGTAAGGAATTGCGACAAGAAAACGATTAATCGCAATCAATGAATCGGACACAACAAAAAATAACGATCCTGCATACACCAAACTAAAACTTAAAGGATGCCCGTTCCCGTAGCGGTTCAGCGCCATCGACGACATACCTAAGATTGCAATAATGTAAACAAAAACAGCTATTCTCAATACAATATCAAGCCGGGGAAAAAGAATCATATAAATAATTATTCCGAATGCAATGTACGGAATCAACCAAAATGGTTTCTTCTTTAAGAATGGTTTTTTGCCCGAAATATTAATCGTTCGCAAAAACAAAAAAGAATAAAGCAACTGAGCAACAAGAAAGCTCCCAATCCCGGAAACAAAGAACACAAAGCGTCCGAAAAACATCATCAACAAATCGCCGATCCAGGAAAAAAGAAAGGCAAGAGAAGCCAGTAACACTACTTTTTTATCGATGTTCTTTGAATGCAAGAGAAAATATCCTCCAATCCAAATTATAATGAATGGCTTAAAGAAATAGTCGACCTGAGTATCTTTAAGAAATCCACCAGCCAAAACTCCGACAAGTATTACAACAAAAAGAAAATGAAGAATAAGCTTTTTCATGCGATTAAGATTTTTGTTTTTTCATCAACATCACATGAAACTTGTTCTTTGATCTCAGGTTTCGGCACAGAAAAATTATATACTTTTTGCATTTTATCAGGTATAGGTACTCTACCTGTAAAAATAAGCTTTTCGGCTACAAAGTAAAAATTGTTTCCTTCCGGGAATATAGACGGAAGGCATTGGGAGAAAAAACGATGCTTTAGAGATGGAGTAAGACTAGTAACAAGCTTCTTCAAGAAGAAACTTCTGGACGTACTCGTTAACGCCGTCTTCAAGCTCAACAAATGGTTTTGTGTAGCCAACATCTCTCAATTTCTGTATTTCTGCTTCAGTAAAATACTGATACCTTCCGCGAAGATCAACGGGCGTATCAATAAAAGAAATGTCGGGCTCCATTTTCATGCTTTTGAAAACACTGGTAGTAAGGTCGTAATAAGAGCGTGCTTTCCCCGTTCCAACATTGTAAATACCACAGTTGTCCTGATTTTCCATAAAGAAAAGCATAACATCGGCAATATCTTCTACATAAATAAAATCGCGACTTTGCTCACCGTCTTTATAGGCTTTGTGGTGCGAACGGAACAATTGCATGTTGCCGGTTTCGCGAATGGTTTTATAGGCATGCAAAACTACCGAGGCCATCCGTCCCTTATGATATTCGTTAGGCCCGTAAACATTGAAAAACTTCATTCCTGCCCAGAAAGGCGGCGTACGAAATTGTTTCAGAGCCCAAACGTCAAAATCGTGTTTAGACCAGCCATACAAGTTTAACGGACGTAAATCCCGAATTTTCACATGCGAATCAGAAAAACCTTCTTCACCATTTCCGTAAGTTGCTGCCGAAGAAGCGTACAATAATGGCACCTGAATTTCGGAACAGATATTCCATAAACGCTGCGAGTAAATAAGATTGAGTTGCTGATAAAGTTCCGGCTCCTGCCCTACAGTATCGGTTCTGGCTCCAAGATGAAAGATAAAATCAACGTCCCTCGAATGTTTAATTAACCAATCAAAGAATTCATCCCGATCAATAAATTCCCGGTATTTTTTCTGAAGAAGATTGAGATCTTTCCACGGGTCATCAAATTTATCAACTAAAACCAAGTCGTTGTATCCCGCCCTGTTGAGTTTTCCTACTAAATAGCTTCCGATAAAGCCGGCTGCGCCTGTAACTACAATCATTTAATTAGCGATTTTTGCGTACATAAAACTTCGCTTTCTGAACTGGCTTTTTGATAAAAACTACTTCTGAAAACTTTTATTGTACAGTCAGCAAAATAAATTTAACTTTTTTTAATTGACAAAAATATTACAGGAAAATAGATGAATAGGACCGGAATAGGGTTGCGTGTTCACAATGAATTAATAGCGAGACTCTCTTTGAATGGGAAAGACCTCTGAATTTAGTAGAACTAAAGTAAAATCTTATGTTATAAAATAACCTATCCAACAGCAACAGAAGAATTCGTAAGCACTTTCCGAATTTCTTTTCTTAAATTCTCTAGAGCAAGCGGAATATCCCATTTAGAAGGATCTCGGGGTTCTACAAAATTCGAAATTGCGCGAACCTGGCAACAATCAACCCCCATCCAGTTACAAACATAAAATACCGCTGCACCCTCCGTCGATTCGGTATGAGCGGAGAATTTGGTATAAATTGTTTCAATACTGCTAGCCCGCCCATGCGTTTTATTTGCTGTTATTCCTCGTACCTTTTTCATTTTTTCGCAATGCACGGCGTAACTGGCTTTCAACACTCCGTTTTCAAACGGATACTCGTTTATCTCAACATAACCTGATTCAAATACAGTAAGGAATTCTGTTGGTGTCTCAACACCCAAGTCCGCAAATTCATCATAGACCACATTAACTACTTCTCCGATTTTAAGTTCGCGGGTAAGACTGCCGGCGATACCAACATTCAGCACCAAATCATATCGTTCGTCTCGTAAAGTGTTGGTTAAATGAAAGGTGGTAAAAGTTGTTCCGATACCGGTAATAAGTATATCAATTACAGACTCCTCAAACCGGTATGTCTTTAATAAATGGCTCTTTTCTTCTATTTTTTCAAAATCTTCCACAAGAAGATTAACCTCCATCCAGGTTGCTGCAACTATCAATATCTTCATAATATCAGGGTTCCAAAGTTTTTAGTTTTAAGTAAGCTGTTTATGCTTTAATACTGATTTTATGAAAAAAAGTTAATCTTTGTAGTAATTTAAATTTAGAAAAATGTGTTCACCAAATTCCAAAAATGCAAACGGATACGAGAGAATTGATCAGTACAACGAGGAATCGACCAAGAAACTGTCGGAACATTATGAGAACATTCTTCGAATTATAGGGGAAGATCCCACCCGAGAAGGATTGAATAAAACACCAGAGAGAGTGGCCAAGGCCATGCAGTTTTTGCTTCAGGGTTATCAAATGGATCCGGTAGAGATTCTAAAATCAGCAATGTTTAAAGAAGATTACCGGCAAATGGTAATTGTAAAAGACATCGAGATCTACTCAATGTGCGAACATCATCTTTTGCCCTTTTTCGGAAAAGCACATGTGGCGTATATTCCAAACGGAACCATTACAGGATTAAGTAAAATTGCCCGCGTTGTTGATGTTTTTGCCCGGCGTCTGCAAGTTCAGGAACGATTAACGTTGCAAATAAAAGAATGCATACAGGAAACGCTACAGCCTTTGGGTGTTGCTGTGGTAATTGAAGCGCAACACTTATGCATGCAGATGCGAGGCATTCAAAAACAGCATTCGATAACCACAACTTCCGACTTTACCGGGGCATTCCAAAAAGTAGCAACAAGAGAAGAATTTATAAAACTGATCAGCTCTAAACTGAGTTAAAGAAATTCGACGCAAACAGGAGAAGGGAGTTTTATTTCTTTTCCTGTAAAGCTAATCAGGCCGGTCTTTTTATCTACTTTAAATACAGTTATATTTCCACTTCGCTGATTAGCCACAAGCATCCATTCACCATCTGGTGTAATGCCAAAATTACGTGGCCAGTTTCCTTCTACCGACACAACATCTTTCAACTTTAGGGAAGCGTCTATCGCATCTACTTCGAAAACGGCAATAGAATTGTCTCCCCGGTTTGAGCCATACAAGTATTTTCCATCTTTCGAGATATGCACATCTGCACAATAACTTTCTCCTTCAAAATCGCTTGGCAATGTTGAAATATCCTGAAAAACAGTCCAACTATCGCTTTCTTTCTTCAATGCCGAAACGGTTGAGTTCAATTCAGTAATTACATATATCACTTTTCCGTTCGGATGAAAATCAAAATGCCGCGGACCAGATCCAGGAGCAAGCTTTACAAATGGTTGTTCCTGTTGCACCAATGTACCATTTTCAAGATGAAAAACATTTAACTGATCGGTTCCCAAATCGGCGTTAAAAACCTCGTTGGTAAACGGCGAAAATTTTGCAGAATGTGCATGTGGGGCTTTCTGCCGGGTACTGTCTGGCCCACTGCCTTGATTATAAACCGTTTTTTTGGCCGGCGACAAACTGCCATCTTCCAAAACATCAAAAAGCGAAAAAGTACCACTGCTATAATTGGACACTAAAACAAACTTACCGTCGGCAGAGACATCAACATGACAAGGATTATCACCCACCGATTCCTGCGAATTCAACAACGTTAAATCCCTGTTTCCTTCTACTTTAAAGGCGTGAACAAAGCCGGTTTCTCCATCACCTTTTGCGGTTTCAGAAACAGAATACAAGTACTTTCTATCCGGCGACAAACGCACAAAAGAGGGGTTATCAATCCCTGAAAAAGTATTCTCCAAACTAAGATCGCCGGTTTTCTCATCCAGCTTACACAAATAAATTCCTTCACCTCCTTCTGCGGTATATGTCCCAACATAAAACTCCTGATAGCTTTTATTCTGACTACATGCCATTAAACTAAACACAATGGCGATAAAGAACAATTTTAGATATCTCACTTGCATATGATTTGTTTTTTTTGAATTTCAATTTACAACACCTCTTGTGCTTTAATTACTTCCGGCCCATGGAATCCGCATGAATTTTAACCTTCAGTCTTCATCGATTTTTCATGCTCAATTCACGATTTATTGTTAAATTTAACGGAACAATTTACAAAGAAAATACAAATAAATATGGATAAACCAGTTATTGCCCAAAAGGCGCCAAAAATGTTGACACTTGAACCGGGAACTTATTTCTGGTGTGCCTGCGGAAGAAGTAAAAACCAACCTTTTTGCGATGGTTCGCACAAAACTACAGACATTACTCCGGTATCGTTTGTGATAGAAGAAAAGAAAGACGTTTGGCTCTGCCAGTGTAAACATTCTTCGAACAAACCTTATTGCGACGGAACTCATCGCACACTATAAATCCAGCTGCTTCGGCAGCTATTTTTTAAAGATCTTTTTTGAAATACTCTTTGCTCGCATTGCAAATCGGACATTTGTAATCGTCGGGCAGTTCTTCGAATGGCGTTCCGGGAGGTATCCCGGCACTCGGATCACCTTCTTCCGGATCGTATCGAAAACCACAGATTGAACAAGTAAAAACACCGTTCTCATCTACCGACTTTGCTTTTTCCTTTCCCGATTTTTCTTTTACAGGCTCCGGTTCTTCTACCGGCTCAGGCTCGTCTCCCAACTTATCTTTTTCAATATAAGTAGGCGCATTTTTTGGCGCCAGCATCTTGTATTTTTTGTGGTAATAATCGTAGGTTAATGCCTCTTCATTCGAAATAAGATCTCCTTCAACCACCTCTGCAATTATCAATATGTGTGAACCTACATCAACAGTATCCAACACTTTACAATCAAACCAGGCCACACACGAATTTAAAACAATTGGAGCTCCGGTTTCGGCTCTTTTGGTCATAACACCATCAAACTTATCCGTGTCAGTGCTCGACATAAAACCAAACTTACCTATTAGCGAAGTTTCCACATCTTTTTTCAACACCGAAAGAGAAAAGCACTTGCTATCAATAATTTTTTGAGTTGAATAATTATTCTTATGGCTACTTATGGCAATTTTTGAGGGCTCGGAGGTAACCTGAAAAGCTGTATTTCCGATGTAACCAACTTTTTCTCCCTCAAATTCGGTGGCAATAATGTATAAGCCGTATGATAATTTATGAAACGCGCGATAATTCATATTATTCTAATTATTTATTCATGTGGCTTAAATGTAAACATTGATTTCTATATTTAAGACGAAAACAACTCTTTTTATTCTTATCATAAGAAAAAGCTATCGATTACAAACTGCTCTCTCTGACATTCCGTTAGGTGATTTTCCGGGGGAACTGTAATACCACTCATCCTATAGGATACATTGAGTCAGATTACCAGATTGGGAAAAATAAAACCGACAGTATGCCGTAATATCAAAGAAAATGAACAGTCAGCAATAACTCAAAAAACGAATGATATTCAACCTCTTATCCGGGGCTCTCAAAATTATAAAATGTACACATTCTGAGATTAGATAATATTATGAAGCCGACAAAAGAATAGATACTAGCCCTGACTATGAACTTTTTAGTCACTTCCCTGTTGGGATTCGTGGTAAACACATAAACATAAAACAACAAAAGCTACGCGACCAAGAATTAACAACCAACGAGCAAAAAGAATTAAATCTGAAACGCTTTAGCACCACCATGGAGTTACAAAGAATCAGACACTTTGCCCCAAAAAGCCTTTTCCAAATATCAGAACCTGGTTTTATAAGTGGGAAAAGTCATAAAAATTTTCCGTATCTTGGACAATGCTATTGTTATTAACACAACTTATAACTATCTTTTTTTAAATGTTTAACTTATGGCCAACCATCAAAAATCAAGTACTCAGCAATATAAAGTTTTTATCGTTGAAGACAACGAGCTTTACGCCAGAGTATTAAAGAAGCAACTAACTGACGACGGATTACAAGTAAAAGTATTCCATAACGGAACAGATTTTATTAACGCCCTGCACGAGAAACCTGATGTTGTAACCCTTGACTATACCCTGCCAGATATGACAGGGATGGAGGTTTTGCTTAAAATACAAAAAGAACACCCAGATTCGCAGGTTATTGTAATTTCGGCACAAGACAGTATCGACACAGCTATCGAACTGATGAAAATTGGAGCTTACGATTATATTATGAAAGCTCCCGACACCCGCGAAAAACTTAGCAACATTATCAAGAATATTTACAAAACCGACCAACTGGTTAAGGAAAATATCATACTTAAAGATGCTGTTAAAGAACGATTTACATTTAGAAACTTAATAAAAGGGAACAGCCGGGAAATTGATCATGTTTTTGACTTGATGAACAAGGCCATACAAACCAATATTTCGGTTTCTATCTATGGAGAGACCGGAACAGGTAAAGAACTTGTTGCTAAAGGGATCCATTACAATTCGAAAAGAAACAACAAGCCTTTTGTTGCTGTAAATGTATCAGCAATACCCGACGGGCTGATAGAAAGCGAGCTCTTTGGTCATGAGAAGGGTGCATTTACCGGTGCCGATTTCCAGAAAATAGGAAAATTTGAACTGGCAAACGGAGGCACATTATTTCTGGATGAAATTGCTGACCTCAATTTAAACCTCCAGGCAAAATTACTGCGTGTTATTCAGGAACGAGAACTGGTTCGCCTCGGCGGAAACGACATTATTCCGTTAGATGTAAGAATTATAACAGCAACCCATAAAAATATCGCAGCATTGGCAGCAGAGGATAAATTCAGGCAAGACCTTTATTACCGCTTGCTAGGATTGCCTATTGAAATTCCACCATTACGCCAGCGCGGAAATGACAAAATACTATTGGCGAAATTTTTTGTTGACGAATTCTGCCGAGAAAACGAGATGGAACCAAAAACAATTTCCGACGAAGCCAAACAAATGCTCCTTACCTATCATTACCCCGGTAACATTCGGGAGTTAAAAGCTATAATGGAGCTGGCCTGTGTAATGTGTTCGCGAGATTTAATTAAACCAAGCCATTTGAATATGAACGTGGATGAAAACGTTCAGAACTTGCTGGCATCGGAAAAAACGCTGGAAGAATACAACAACGAAATTGTAAAATTCTTTCTGAACAAATACAACCAGAATGTGCGTTTAGTTGCCTCGAAACTGGGCATCGGAAAATCAACTATTTACCGGATGCTCCAGAAAAACATGGATTAAACTTCAATTTGATACAAAAAGAAATCCCGGTCTGTTAACAAACAAACCGGGATTTTTTATGGAATACTTTTTCTACTATCCTTCGAAACTGTTCACGCCGATAGTCTCCATTGAGCGGTCAACTTTTTTAACCAAGCCCTGAAGAACTTTACCCGGACCAACTTCTGTAAATGAAGTAGCACCATCAGCAATCATATTCTGAACAATTTGAGTCCATTTTACAGGAGCAGTAAGCTGCGCAATCAGATTTTCTTTGATCACTGCAGGATCAGAAACAGGCTTCGCATCAACATTCTGATACACCGGACAAGTTGGCGTATTAAAAGTTGTTGCCTCAATTGCTGCCGCAAGTTCTTCGCGTGCAGGCTCCATAAACGGCGAGTGGAAAGCACCACCTACTACCAGTTTCAATGCACGTTTCGCACCTTTTTCGGTAAGAATTTCGCAAGCCTTGTCAATTCCTGCCTCAGAACCGGAAATTACCAACTGCCCCGGGCAATTGTAGTTGGCCGGAACCACTACATCATCAATAGTCGCACAAACTTCTTCAACAACTGCATCTTCCAAACCAACGATAGCCGCCATTGTTGAAGGCTCAACTTCGCAAGCTTTTTGCATGGCCATTGCACGTTGTGCAACCAGTTTCAGTCCATCTTCAAAATTAAGCGTTCCGTTTGCAACCAAGGCCGAAAACTCGCCCAACGAGTGGCCTGCAACCATATCGGGTGCAAAGTCTTTCAGCGTTTTTGCCAACAACACCGAGTGCAGAAAAATAGCCGGTTGTGTTACTTTGGTTTGTTTCAGGTCTTCCACTTCACCTTCAAACATAATTTTGGTGATGTCGAAACCAAGAATATCATTTGCTTTTTCGAACAAAGCTTTTGCTTCTGCCGAATTTTCATAAAGATCTTTTCCCATTCCTGGGTATTGTGCCCCCTGACCGGGAAATACAAATGCCTTCATACTTTTTGAGTTTTTGAAATTCGACGCAAAAATACATTAAAATCGCAAGATGAAACCGAAATCAGACATTAGCTACTCAATTTGACAAAAATTTACGGTTAAGATTCGAATATTCAGGAGTTTGGTTCGAGAATAACTTAGTGGTCCCCTCACTTTAAGTAACACACCAAAGGTGCACAAGCATTAACACAGTGCATAGCCCTGTGCATAAACGAGGCATCGCCGAGAGTCACAGCCATGAAAGAGCGAAAGCCCCTACTCCACGGTAACCGATTTCGCCAGATTCCGGGGCTGATCTACATTACAGCCTTTTAATAAAGCAATATGATAAGCCAGCAACTGCAACGGAATTACCGACAGTAACGGAGCTACAGCCGGATGCGATTTCGGGATTTCAATTACATCATTGGCAAGTTCTTTTAAGCCGGTATCGCCTTCGGTTACAATAGCAATTACATTGCCCTTGCGCGCTTTTACTTCCTGAATGTTGCTCACTACTTTTTCGTAATATGCATCTTCGGGTGCCACAACCACCACCGGCAAATTATCATCTACCAAAGCAATTGGGCCATGTTTCATTTCGCCGGCCGCATAACCTTCGGCATGTACATATGAAATTTCTTTCAGCTTAAGCGCACCTTCCAAAGCTACCGGAAACAAATAGCCACGCCCCAAATACAGTGCGTTAACCGCTTCGTGATACTTCTCAGCGATCTTCTGAATTTTATCATTGCTCTCCAGAATAATACGCCCCTTTTCGGGAACAGCTGCCAGTTCTTTTACCAGGTTCTGATAGGTTTTGGTGTCGATTGTGCCTTTTCGTTTGGCCAGTTTTAAGGCAATCATTGTAAGCACGGTAACCTGCGCTGTAAACGCTTTGGTAGATGCAACGCCAATTTCCACACCGGCGTGCGTGTAAACTCCCGCATCGGTTTCACGAGCCAGCGACGAGCCAACCACATTGCAAATACCAAGTACCGTAGCACCTTTTGCTTTAGCCAAATGAAGCGCTGCCAAGGTATCGGCCGTTTCGCCACTCTGGCTTATCAAGATCACCACATCTTTTGAGTTAATAATGGGCTTCCGGTAGCGAAATTCCGAAGCATATTCCACCTCAACCGGCACCTGTGCATATTCTTCGAGCATGTATTCGCCAATCAACGCCGCGTGCCACGAGGTACCACATCCGATAATGATAATTCGCTGTGCTTCTTCCAGTTTGGGAAAAACGTTTAACAATCCACCCAAAACAATTTCTGAATAATCTTCGCGCAGCCTGCCCCTGAAAGTCTCTTCAATGGTTTTTGGTTGCTCGTAAATTTCTTTTAGCATGAAATATTCAAAATCGCCTTTATCAAGCGCACCAATCTCCAAATCGATATTCGACACTTTTAACGAAACCGGATTATTCTGAACATTCTTGAGCGTAAAACTTTCGCGCGAAATGATGGCAATATCTTCATCGTTTAAATACACCACTTGGCTGGTGTATTCTGCCAAAGGTGAGGCATCGCTCGCAATAAAATACTCGTTGTCGCCCAGTCCCAGCACCAGCGGACTCCCTTTTCGGGCAGCAATTACCTTATTGTTTTCCTTGCTACACAAAACAGCAATTCCGTAGGCACCAACAACTTTCGAAAGTGCCATTTGAACTGCATTTTCGCTGCTCATTTCCTCCCCTCTCAGGTAATAATATTCAATAAGATTAGCCAAAACTTCAGTGTCGGTTTCGCTTTTAAAGGTGTAGCCATGTTTTAGCAAATCGGTTTTCAACCTTGCATAATTCTCAATTATCCCGTTGTGAACCACCGAAAACAAGCCATTCATTGAGAGATGCGGATGTGCATTTTCGTCGCTTGGTTCGCCATGTGTTGCCCAGCGCGTATGGCCAATACCTAATGTTCCGGAGCAATTTTCGAGCGCTACAAACTCCTCCAATTCGGCCACTTTCCCTTTCTTCTTGAAATTCTCAAGCTTTCCGTTATATAGCGCAATTCCTGCCGAGTCGTAACCTCTGTATTCCAACTGTTTCAATCCCTTTACTAAAATAGGGAAAGCCTCTCTACCACCAATATAACCTACTATTCCACACATAGTTTTTTGTTTAAAGCTCAGTGTTCAGAGCTGATTCAACAACACTTACATTGTTCATTAATTCAATAATCCTGCTGCCAAGTGCCTCCTTTTTTTCCATATGATGATGAATGGCTTTTACCGTTTCGTTGTCATCGAACTCACCGCGTACTTCTGCAAAATCGAGTTCCCGTTCGCCGTTTTGCCCGTCAACACCAAAACTTGTCATCTTTGCCAACGAAAACTCTTTTTTCGCATCTTCATATAAAAACTTGTCGATTCCGAGAACACTTTCTTTCCACTTCTCAACAATGTGAATCACATCTTCCGGCTGGAAAGTGCTAACAGTTTTGCCATAAAATTTCTCAAAGGCCTCTACCGCCCAGGTCCATTCGTAGTTGTAATAATTTTTATGCAGCATTGCCAAACCCGCATTTACTTCTTCCAACGATTGCATGCGGCCTTCTTCTACGGAGTTAAGCAACTGGCTAAGCGCTTCAAACGGACAAAGCATTCCCGACAAATCTACCCACTGCCCTTTTCCGTGCTGAGTGTCGGGTTTCAACACCTCCTGCATTTCTTTTAAAGTATTGAATTGCCGCCCCTGCAAACGTGTTATGATTGAGTTACCCAGAAACTTCCAGATTGCCATTTCATAAAGCTGAATACCTCGTTCCAAAGCATGCTTTTCAATTTTCATCCGATCGTAGGCATAAGCAGAGGCCTCTGCTCTTGTTGATTCTCCCATATCAAGCAGTTTCTGACGGCCGGTCATCATTTTATTGACGGTGTACGGACTCAGCAAATTAAAATTGATAAGATCAAGCAAATGCGAATCTTCGCGTTTATCGCGTCGTGGCCATTTCTGCGTATCGCGAATTGTACCAATACTTCTCAGGTTGATACCCGGCACCAAAATACTTTCATCTTTGCTTTCTATCAGATAAGAAAATGGAAAATCCGTTGTATCACAATGTTTGTAATGACGCCCCATCACCAGCGTGAAGGCACCAATATGTGAGGGCCACAATAAATAAGAATCGCTGGTGGTTTTTGCGCCACGCTCCATAATTCCCTGGTGAATTGGCCCCAGTTTATACATGTGGTTACTCTGATTAGAACCACTTCCGGCGTTCAGAAACGAGAACATTCCGGCAATAAGCAATGTAGATTTGTGGTGTGTAACCGTGTAAGGCCCGGCAAAAATAGAACAAGCCTCACCATGAAAGCCCTGAAAATTAGCGAAAAACAGTGAATTTTCTGCGGAATAATGCTTGTCGAGCACACAGCCCTGACCAATAAAGCACCTCGAAACCAAAGTTGCATCGGTAACCTGGCTGCCAGAATTCACAATAAAATCCTCCATAATTACTCCTTCGCCTATTTTTACAGGAGCCTCGTAATTACTATTAATGCTGCCGTTTTTTAGTTTTTTGGCGCCGTCAATAATTGTAGCTGTACCGGCTTTTACATTCAGGATTGCATTGCTGTTCAGAATTTTTGAGCCGGCACCAATTACCCCGGTTTCACTACTCACAAAATCAGCATAATCCTGCACCATTTTCTTTAACGAACTTACCAGCTTTGGGCGATGCCGGTACAGAGCCATCATATAAGCAACGTGCGTTGAGAGGTAGTCGTAAATAGGAATTTCCCGGCCTCCGCCTTCGTTAATCGCCTCAACCAAAACCCCGTTTCCAAACGAAGTTTTCCCGTCAACGGCCAATGTTGTAATGTTATGGATTACCACATTTTCTTCAATTCTATAATTTGCAATATAACTTCTAACATTATGAATTAGTACGTTTTTTCCCACCTCGCAATTGTGCAACCAGGCGTTGTAAATACCAGTTTTAAAAGTAATCCCGCCAAACAGGCTAACCGTTCCAGAGAAGCTATTCAGCCTGATATAACCGGTAAATTTTGTATTTTCTATGCTATCGGGAATAAAATCGGGAGCAACTTTAATCAAACTCCAATCGGCAGACGAACATCCCTGATGTACCAACTGTCCAATTTCCTCATCCAATAAGTTACGATAAAGTGCATTTGTTTTCTGAATCATAAAGAAATCTTTAGGTTCCAAAAATACGGCAAAGCAAAAACCGGAAATAATAAAAACCTAACAAATTTACCGCACACAACACAAATAACAATACGCACAAACAACTTAATAACTCAATATCAAACCATTATAAATAACAAAAACCTAACAATTATTTACAAGAAGGGATAAAATCTATTACAACTGAACCAAATAATTCGAAAGCCGGAACCCAGATTCGAGCTTTAGCTTTTTGCGAAGACGAACGCGTGAGATTTCTACACTTTTTGCGCTAATATTCATCAAGCCGGAAATATCTTTACTGGACAAGCCTAAGCGGACATAAACACAGAGCTTTTTATCTTTTGCAGTAATATTTGCATGCCTTTTTTCTAAACGGTCAAGAAAACCGGGATGAATTTTCTCTACCTGGTTTTCAATCATGCTCCAATCGATGGCTTCTGAACTATGTCGTTCGAAAACTGATGCAAGCTGTTCAATAATTGATTTTTGCTTTGAAACTCCGGCTGTTTTTAGCTTCGCTGCCAGGTTGGCGGATCTGTGGATAAGCTCATTTTTTTGAGAAAGCTGAAGGAGAAAAGAAACAAGCTCGCGGTCTTTCAATTCCAATTGATTTTGCAAACGCTGCCTGTTTCGCTGGTCAAACTCTTTGCCTTTCTCCAAATCGGAAATATGCCCCATCGCTCTTTTTAATCTGCTAATGTCTTGCACCGAAGCACGAATACCAAGGTATTTCCCAAGTTTGTCGTAAACTCCCCGCACATTCATCATGCACCAACGTAACTGTTTTGTACGTGTAAGAATCCGGAATTCTAAAGTTTGATTAATCAGCGACTGATGAAGTGAACTTTGCAAAAAACTACTGAAATTGTTTTTATCCAGTTCGTAAACCAGCAAATCATCAATTCCGCTGGCGTTAATTATTTCGTTAGATGTGTAGCCGGTTAAATCGTAACAGGAAGGCGAACAATACTCAATCTTCCCGTCTGGTGCAAACCAAAGCTCCCAGGCAAAAGTAAAGTCGGCAATTAATTGGTAGAAGCGGCGTTTTTCGGTTTCATCCTTTAACTGAAAAACGGCATCTTCCAACTGGAATTTCAACTCCGAAACTTCATTTTCCAGTTTATCCAATCGCTCAATATTTTCCTTTTTCTTATCGGTGCCCACAAAACTATAGTTTAAATAACTGCACTAAAAGTAATACCTCCTGTCAGGAAAAACAAGTAAGCGATGTTAGGTTTTTAATCAAATCCAATTTCAGATCGATTTCCTACAAATATGTAGGATTACACTTTTCATTTCATACAAAAATGCAGGAGACTCACTTCCCCAAAAACCGCAAGTATCTAATAAATAGGCAATGCTTTTTTATGGCACCGGGATTGTTTGTGGTGGCAAAAAAACTATTATCTATGAAAATAATGTTACCTGTAGTAGACGACAAGCTAAGCAAAAATGTAGTGGCAGATGGCTTTCACAACATCGAGTACGTTTGTGTTTTTGACAGTACAAATCAAAAACGTAATTGGCTTGGGGCAAATGAAATCAGCGAAACACCGGGCGGATTAAATTCCGGTTTAACAAAACAGGGAATCTTTTCAATTATCAGCGTGAATATTTCGCCAATGGTGCTAAGTATGTTTAACAGAAACGGCATAAAAGTTTGGAAAGCCAGTGGAAACGACCTCGATGAAAACCTGCGTCTGTTTCAGTTGAGCCAACTAAAAGTTTTTACCGCTGAAGAATGCCGGATAGCGCAAGCTTGCGACTCACGTTCATGTTCCAGTTGCGGATCAACCTGTAAATAAGAAAGTATGGCACTCGGAAAGGCAATAAATTTTGTAAAGCAGATTGGGTTCGACAATGAATTACGTGCATCCTGCTATAAAAGTGATTCGAAACCTGAATTGCTTGAGAAATTGGGCTTCAACGAAGTAGAGTTTGACGATGCAATTAATATGCAGCTGGTAAAATGCCAAAGCTACGAACAAGCCGAACACTACCAACAAATACGAATGTGGTTTTTAATGTTATAAACGATCCCTTATGAAATTCAGAAATTTAGAAACTGTGCGATACATTATAAAAGAGGCTACCGGGCTTGACCTTACTTATGCTTACGACGATTTGGTTTTCCCTGAACACATGGCTTTTCTTATTCAGTTTAACGATGCCAACGACAAAAGTCTTTTTTGTTATTTCCACAACGACTGTAATCCGGAAGATCAAAAACAGCTATTCGACGAACTGGTAAAAGTTGCAGTAAAAGAGAAAATATCTCTTGAAGAAAAGGGTTCTTTTGAACTGGAACAAAAAGGAGAAGAAGTAGAAATCCACTTCTCGATGCAATAAAGCTAGTATTCTGTTTTATCAGCTTTCATCACCCATTTTTGGAAAACGTGGCGGCCTTCGTCTCTTATCATGTTTTCGAAAGGCACTTTGCGCGCATCAATTTTAAGTTCCAGTTCATCGTAAATAAACTGATCGTCGAAATTGGCAAAAGCAGCATCTTCGCGCGTACAGGCGTAATAAACCTTGCGGGGGCGCGCCCAGTAAATAGCGCCTAAACACATCGGACAGGGTTCACAAGACGTGTAGATTTCACAATCATCGAGCTGAAAAGTACCCAACTTTTTGCAAGCTTCCCGAATCGCGATAACCTCAGCATGTGCAGTTGGGTCGTTATCAGAAGTTACACGATTAAAACCCCGCGCAATTATTTCGCCGTTTTTAACAACCACCGCGCCAAAAGGGCCTCCGGAATCACTGTTCATTCCTTCTTCGGCCAAACGAATCGCCTCGCGCATAAATTTCTTTTCTGATTCACCCATAAGCTTCGTTCTTGTAAAAACTTTTAAAAGTACTATTCCGAGGTTAAAAATACAAAGGAATACGACCGATTAGAAGTTAATCCAGCGATTTATTCTTCTTTGTGGCCGGACGGATAATCAAACGCAACGACTGGTCGTATGTCATGTAGTTCCACAGCCAGTTAATAAAAATTACCAAACGATTTTTTACGCCTACAATCGACATCAGATGAACAAACATCCAAACCATCCAGGCCAAAAATCCAGAGAATTTTAGTTTTGGCAAATCAACTACAGCTCTGTTTCTTCCAACAGTTGCCATCGACCCTTTATCGTTGTATTCGAAAGGCACGAGATCCCTATTTTTTTGAATATTCAGCAGGTTTTTTGCCAGAACTTTTGCCTGTTGTAAAGCTACCTGAGCTACCTGAGGATGCGCATTCGGATACTTCTCGGTTTCCATATAAGCGATATCTCCAATTGCAAAAATCCCGTCGCTTCCTTCTATCTGGTTAAAACGATTAACCTTAATTCGATTTCCCCGTACAACAACATCAGGTTTCACTCCAAGTGGCATTTGCCCCTTAACCCCGGCAGCCCAAATTAATGTATTGGTTTGAAAATTCTCCTTGTCTTCCAACTCTACTTCAGCACCGTTAAAATTCAAAACTTTATGATTTAGTTTCACTTCCACACCCAGGTTAGTAAGGTAATTAACCGCTTTATCTCCGGCTTTTTGGCTCATTCCGTGTAACAAATGCGAATTTGCCTCCACCAATGTAATCGTCATATTATTGAAATCCATCTCTGGGTAATCTTTCGGAAGTACGAACTTTCGCATTTCGGCCAATGCACCACAAACCTCAACACCTGTGGGCCCACCTCCAACTACTACAACATTCAGCAAACGCTGTTTTTCTTCTTTGGCCAAGCGTGTAACTGCCCGTTCAAAATTCTCGAGCAGAGTATTTCTCAAATAAAGCGCTTCGGAAACCGATTTCATAGGAATTCCGTTTGTCGCAAAACTATCCATTCCAAAAAAGTTGGTAGTCGCACCTGTTGCAATCACCAGGTAATCGTACCAAACAGTACCAAGAGTTGTCGTTATTATTTTATTCTCGGAATCGATACTTTCAACTTCCGCAATTCGAATAAAGACATTTTTTATGTTCTGGAAAACTTTCCTCAGCGGAAAAGAAATTGAACTCGGCTCTAACCCGGAAGTAGCCACCTGGTAAAACAGCGGCTGAAACTGGTGATAATTGTTTCTATCGATAAGTACAACCTGAAAGTTGTGTTTATAGAGATTCCTCGCCAATTTGAGACCGGCAAATCCGGCACCAATTATTACAACCCGGGGCTGACCGGTTTTTGGAATATTAACAGGCATATTTTACATTTTTATACAGAAACAACCCTTACAGAGGGAATGTTTTGAAATGCCTGTTGCCTTAACCAAAACTTAAGAAAAGTTACTTTTTATGATTATTCTGCAACCAATCCAAAGCATTTTCTAACGTTTGATCTTAAATTTCGCGGTATGAAAGACAAAACGGAGCATTTAGTGCAATCATTCAACGCGAAGTCCTTTTATAAGTGTTTTATGTTTTAACGAAAGACTGCTCAAAAGTGCAATCCACGCAAGGCCATTTACCAAAATCAGTAGAATTAATAAAATTACTGTGGATAGCGAGGCATCTGTATTAGTCGACAAAAACGACGGCAGCGTGGCAACAATTGCAGTTACAAAACCAATAATTACCCCTGCCGAAAGCAATATTACATATTCGCTAACCAGCATTCTAAAAATGGCTGACATCCGAAAACCAACCGCCTGCATCATCGAGATTTCGCGTTTTCGTTCGAGGATTGTCCGAGCCAAAATTACTGCCAAACCAATTGTTCCGAGAATTAATCCCAGGGTTCCCAGGGCCAGAAAAATCGACAAGTAAGTATTGGTAACCGAATAAAATTCAACGAGACGTTTTGCTGTGAGTTCCATTTCCCAGCCGTAATCGCGAAATACCGATTGCAACTCCTCTCCTATTTTTTGCTCGTTTTGGCGTTCACCTTCAATTAAAAAGATATTCGAACCACTGCTGCTCGGAAAGTTTTTTAGAAAATTCTGGTTGGAGATAATTACGTATCCCTGAAATATTGAGGGTAAGGTTCCGGCAATAAGTTTCAGTCTTAATGTATCACCCAATTCGTTCTGATACAGCAGAATATCGCCAATCTTTTTTCCAAGTCCCCACTGAATAACCGTTTGGTCGGCAATAGCTGGAATTGTACCGTCCTCGTCCTCGTTGCTGAGCGCGTCCCACGGATTTTCATCCAGATCTTTCACAGTTGTAGCAAACGAAAAACGGTTGGCTAAATTCTCAGGATCAACACCCAAAATTGCAGGTTGAGAAGTTCTGTTCAGATTCAAACAGCTGGCATCGTCGCCTTCCACTTTCCGGAATTGCACTGCGTTAAAATCTTCGTTAATCCCTTCTTCAGCACGTTTCTCTTTATCATTTATATTGAAAAGAACGGGCATTGTGGTTTCTGCAAAATACAGATAGCCGCCGGTTCCGCTTGTTTTCTCCTGTGCGCCGGCAAATAAATCGAGTTTATTCGAACCTGTTGAAACAGTTATAAAAGTTCCGAGCGCAAACAAAACCACTACCGTAAGCGAACGCCCAATATTTCTTGCCAGATTTACTTTAGTCAACATCCCCATCGAAATCTGACGCTTCTTTTTACTATCGAGCCACAACAGGAACTTCCTGAAAAGCAAAAGCAAACCTGCCAATAACAAGCCACCAGACACAAAAAACATCGACGGATCTTGTTTGGAGTCTACGAGCTGTGAAACAAAAATACCAACTGCTAAACCTAGCGAAATCCATGTAATAATTGAATAAATCCGCTCCCTTTTTCGACTCGTTTTATTGCCTGTTTTTTGTTGCAGTTCAACAATCTTTTTCTTCTGAAAACGGTGTAGCGAAAGGTAAATCGCCATCAAAGAAACAATTACACTGATCAACAATCCCGCCACCAAAGTTGACGGTAAAATCTGAATTTCGAGAACGTTGGTTCGCACAATATCAAACCAAAGCGTATTCAACACATTAAACACCAATTGTGTGTAAAATACCGAAACAAGGGTTCCCAAAACCGCTCCGAAAAAAGCAACTACCAAACCCTCTGAAAGATAAAAACCTCTGATTTGTTTTTGCCGAAAACCAAGTGCTGCCAACAATCCGATTTGCGCCGAACGGTTTTCAAGATTCAGTCGGAACAATAAAGCTGTAAGTACGATCGCAGCCACCAAAATAAAAAAGCTCAACCCGATAAATAAACCACTAAAATCAGTGCCATTTTGCGCGGCCTGAACACCTTGCTGGCGGACAGGTTCCACCATCATCCCCAGATCAGCCGGTGTAATATTTTTTGCAAAGGCAGCGTTGTAAGCAGTCTCGTCAAAAGTGGTAGCAGGATATCGAAAAGCGGTGTACGAACCAAAACGATTCGACCACATTTCAAGTGCTTTATCCAAGGATACAAAGGCTTTTGGCGTTCCGTTGTAATCATTCCAGTATTGTTCGTCTTTATCGCGAATAGCATCCAAATCAATCGGCACACCGGCTTCCCACTCACGGCAGTGTCCGGCATCCGAAAGCCCGGGTAAGTGCGGCACCCGCTCCGGATCGCACAATTCCGAATCCATCGGAATAACATGCTGCACCATAAAAGTCGAAGTCTTTTCAACGAGTTGTCGCAGCGGGCCAATCTCAAAATATTTTAGCTGAACAGAATCGCCAACAGAAGCCCTCATATCATCTGCTGCCCATTTATTCAACACAATATCATTGGTGTCAAGTCCGTAAACAATGGTAGAAACAAAGGAATATGGGATTTTAGCTTCGAGCTTTGAAATCTCATTTACAAAATACGTAAATATCGGTTCTGCGCCGGGAAGTTGCTGCAGCGTTTCAGCCACTTTTTCTTCCATAAAAACCCGTTCAGTTGACACTTCCTTTTCGCCGGTTCTTTCAACGGTTTTTAGTTGCAAACCGGCATCTGCTGGTGTTAAAGAGTTTTTTACCGATTTTAAAATCTCAGCGTTATCCAAATCGCTTACCACCAAAATCTGGTTGGCTTTGCCTTGAAATTCCATTAGACGGTTTAAACGATCGATCGACATAAAAATGTTATACGGTGCCGTTTGTGAATTCTTCAAACTAAAACGCCCAAGCTCTTCCTTCGAAACCACTTTTTTGACGCTTCCCCGCAGCGAAACACTTGTTTCTTCGGCTGATACAAAAGGTGCATTCATCGGGATAAGGCTGGCTTTTTTAATTCGAACCAAAATATTATCACCTTCAGTAACTTGCAGGCGTTCAGCAAGATTTTTGCTAATCGCGATCTCATTGTCAGTCAATTCAGCATAAAGCGAAGTTCCGGCAACTTTATCAAAATCCTTATCGACTCCAATTACCTGCACTTTGTTGGCACGTTTCTGCCCACCACCGGAAACCGCCATTCCTTCGAGCAGCAAAAGCGGAGTTGCCTGTATCTGCGGGTTATCTTGTTCAATTTCAACGGCCATTTCCCGCCTGAAATAGCGCTCGGTAACCGAAACCAGGTTCGTGGTTTTTCCCAATCGGTAAAAAGTAGCTTGCGTTAGGCTGTAACGAACAGAATCGCCAATAACCAGCGAGCCCGTCAAAACCATGGTACTAATTAGCACGCCAAGCGCCACTAACAAGTTCGACTTAAAATAATGTAGAAATGATTTTAGTATGAGTTGAAATCGTGTCATAAAAGCCCCCTCTAACTCCCCCGAAGGGGGAGAATTACTTTGAACTCTGAATACTGAACTCTGAACTTAACTGTCTGTTCCGCAAAATATATTTCTTTCCCATCGCCTCCGCCAACACAGTTGAATGAGTAACCGCTACAAGCGTAACTTTCTCTTCTTCACTCAGGCGAATCAGCATTTCGGTAAGCCCCTCAGCATTAGCCTCATCCAAAGCACCAGTAGGTTCATCTGCCAAAATAAGTTCCGGTTTGTTTATTAGTGCCCGAACAACGGCGGTGCGTTGGCATTCGCCACCCGACATTTCCGATGGTTTTTGATTACGTTGTTCCCAAATCCCCACTTTTTGAAGCAGATATTCAGCCCACTCCTGTTGTTCTTTTCCTATCTTTCCCTGGGGAAGAATGGGAAGCAGAACGTTTTCCATTGCCGTAAGCTGTGGCATCAAATGATGCAACTGAAAAATAAAACCCAGATGCCGGTTCCTAAAATCGGCCAGCTGTTTTTGGGAATAAGTGGTGATATTTTCTCCATTGAAAACCACATCGCCAGAATCGGGCAAATCAAGTGCACCAACTAAATTCAGCAAAGTTGTTTTACCCGAACCACTTGGCCCAACAATTGCCAGGCGGCTTCCTTTTTCAATTTCGAGGCTAAGGTTTTGCAACACCGGACGAAAACTGTGGCTTCCGGGCTCGCCATAACCTTTTGATATATTTTGAAGTTGTAGTAGCATCTCTTTTCTGTCACCCTGAGCGAAGTTGAAGGGTGTTATTTTTATTAGTTGACTTCTATGTTTATGCTTCGACTCCGCTCAGCATGACATTTGGCGCTGTTCACATTGAGCAAAATCGAAATATGTTAAGTACTCCTATTTTCTATAGTTTAAATCATCCAAAATCTTGTTCTCTTTTCACAACCGTTTTCCATCTCATTTAACATCGTGCAGAATTAATACATCCTCCGGCTCCGCTCAGGATGACGCTGGTTGCTGTCACATTGAGCGTAGTCGAAATGTGTTAACTATTCTGTATTCTTTCTAAAATTAGAAAAATGTGTTTTATTCTGACAAACAGAATACTCTTTTAATTTATCCCAGTTACTTTCTATTAACGCCTCCTTTTTTCTTCTTGACCAACCTTTAATCTTCTTTTCCCATTGTTCTGCTATTTGAAAATCAAAAAACGTTTCACAAAACACTAACTTCACAGGCCTCCGAATCGCGGTGTAACTATCTGGTGATTCACCGTAGTTATGCTCTTGCAACCTTCTTTCAATATCGTTTGTAATTCCAGTATAATAACTGTCATCCTTGCATTTCATGATATATACATAGAAGGTCTTCATTATTGTTTTGATTCTCATGCTTCGACTTCGCTCAGCATGACTCTGTGCCGTCTACTTAAATGGACTGGCCTGTCACATTGAGCGAAGTCGAAATGTGTTAGTTCCCAGCCTTGTTCACCCTTCGACTCCGCTCAGGGTGACTGAGACTCTCGTATAAAGTTATAATTTCTTTGGCGTGATTATGAATGTTGAATTTTTTGTGTGTGCCTTCGTAGCCTTTTTTACTAAGTTCTTCCAGTTTGTCAGGGTCATTTAAGAGACCGGCCCATGTTTCGCTTAACTTTTCAGGAGTGTTGGGCATGTAATTTACGCCGCCTCTGGAAATTTCAATTATCTCGGGGAAAGCTCCCAAAGCAGGTTGAACCACGGGTACACCGGAGGCCATCGCTTCCAGCAAATACATTCCAAAGGCTTCACCAATTCGCACGGGAACAGAAACCATGGACACTCTTTTGAAAAAGTCATTTACTTCGTTGCCTTCAAAATCGGGTAAAATCTCAAACGCATCCAGCAAACCGACATCTTTCAACTTTTGTTTTTGCTCTTTGTTGAATTTGGCATCGTCGCCGGTTGAGCCGCCGGTTGCAATTAACTTGACATCATCAAACCCGGGCTTTTTCTTTAGTTCGATAAACGCATCCACAACAATATCAAAACCATCCTTGTGACACATTCTCGAAATATACCCCACATTCCGTTCCTTCTTTTCGCGGATTGAAATGTATTGATAATCTTCCACATCAACGCCAAGATGTATTGTTTTCAATTGTTCATCCTTAAGCTTCATGCGTTCTTTCATTACCCCGGCGAAAAAATCACTCACCGAAACCAGCATATCCACATCTTTTGCACGCTCGTGCATCAACCCCCAAATCCGCTTCTGAAATTGTGGTTTCATCGGGTCAATCCAAACATCCTCGTCTTGCAAAGTACACAAAACCGGCACACCAATTTTCTCCTTTAAACGGCGTGCCAGCCCCAATAGCAAAGCATTTGAAATATGAATGATATCCGGCTGACAATGCTCAGCAATCCAGTTAACCATGTGGTCGAGTTCTGCTTTTTGTTCTCCTTCTTCACCCAACAACATGGAAACAGTCATATCCTCCAGTCCTTTTGCATTAGTTGATCCTGCCATCGACGCAGCCATTTTCATCATCGGTTTCGAATTCAGCAAGCGATCAAACCAGGCCGGAGCTTTTCTGAAAATAGGATAGAGTTGTTTCAGGTAAGTACTGATAGCACCGTAAAAAATAGGGATTTCAGAAATATCGTGTTCATCGGCAAACAACGGCAAATACATCGGTATTTTGGTCACTTTATGCCCTTCGGCCCGCAACGCATTAAAATACTTGCTATCGCGTAAACAGTTGCCGCAATAAAAACTCCCTCCTGAACCCGGTATAATCTGAATTATATTCATATCGCTAAAGTTAGAAGATCGAAGTTAGAAGCAGGAAGAATATCGCAAATGTCTTTTACTTCTTTCTTCAATTATTTACCAAAACAATAAACATTGCCATCGTAGGCTCCCACGTATATCTTTCCTCCTGCAACAGCAGGATTATTGATGATCTGTCCGCCAAGCTCGTATTTCCAAACCGGCTTACCGTTTGAAAGATTCACAATGGCCAAATCTCCGCGCATATTCGCCACCAACACTTTACCGCTCACTACAACCGGCGATGCTTCAACATGCCGCCCGGTATTGAACTCCCACAACTTTTCACCTGTGTTCTTGTTGAAACAATACAGAAACTTATTGTGGTTTGCGGTTAAAACCTTTTCTCCAATAATGGCGGGCGAAGCGATAAACTGCAACTTGGTATTTTCATCTTCCCAAACCCAATTCGTACGATCGTTCTTTAAATCAACCTGGAAAAACCGTCCATCGTAATCACCAATATAAGCCTTGTCTTTTTCAACAGCTACCGAGCTTGCTACATAGGTAGCCACATCAATCTTCTTAACCAGCTTTCCGGTGGCAATGTCAACCAAATGGAGAAAACCATCGCAACCACCAAACATGGCCATTCCGTTTTCGCAGGCGGCTGCCCCGTTGATAAAATTATCCGATTCGTATTTCCACAAACCTTTGCCGGTTTTGGCATCAACGCAATGCAAGTAGTAATCGTAACTACCCACTACAATATGTATTTTATCGCCTACTTTCCACCAGTTGGCAGAACCTATAATCTGGTTTTCACACTCGTACTCCCAAAGTTTTTTTCCCGAATCAAGATTGAGTGCCACCAGTATTCCATCCAAGTTTCCAACATAAACTGTGTTATTCAAAATAAGCGCCGGGGCTTCGATCGAATTCCCGGTTTCAAATTTCCACAGCAGTTTCCCGTCAGTATTCAGACAATAAACAAAACCATCGGTTGAACCAATCACCACTTTCCCGTTGGCTACAACCGGAGCCGCTTTAATGTTGTCGCCTGTTTCGAAGGTCCACAATAATTCCGGAGAATCAAGAACAGTACTCCCCGAAACACCTGTTAAATGTTGGTCGCCACGAAAGTTAGGCCATGAATCAACAGGCTGAGCAAATACTTGTATTGCCAGTAAAAATGAAATATGTACAAATAATAGTTTCTTCATCTCTTTTGAAAACCTTTTGTCATTCTGAACGAAGAGAAGCATCTGTAACAGATTTCTCTGTCGTTCCCTCCATCGAAATAACAGAATATTACTCTTTTAAACTAATCGCTCCAGTCGGACAACTACGCGCCACCTTTTCTGCGGTTGCTGTTAAACCTTGTTCCAAAGCTTCGTTAAAAGGGACACCAATTTCCACATCAAATCCCCGGCCAATGTATGTAAAGCCAAATTTTTCGGTGTATTTGTCCGTCAATCGCACACAAATACCACACTTTATACATTTCTGAGGTTCGTAAATTACATAGCCGTGGTTTTTAGCTTTTGTCATAGTACGGCGATCGCTGGTTTTAAAGCGCTTCTGATCTGCCTGATATTGGTCTGAATAAATTCGCAATTTACAATCGTCGATGGCACGGCAATCGCAGTGAAGACAACGTTCAGCTTCTGCAATTGCCTCTTCTTTTGAAAAGCTGGAGTTACCACCATTCCTGGGATTAATGCGCTTCGCATCTACCGATTCTTTTAGGTATTCTGAAAACTCACTCGCTACCAAACGTCCCACGCGAGAATTAAACAAACGCGGTTCTCCTTTTATTTCATCACCATTCAGAAACTGAAGGACTGAAAACGCCACTTCTTTTCCCTGTCCAACCGAACGAACTGCCAAACGCGACGAGCGCAGCGCATTGCCGATTGCAAACACCTTACTTTCTGAAGTCTGGTATGTTGAACGATTAACGTCAATTCCTTTTGGATTAGCTTTCAACCCAAAACTATCTGAATCATCCGAAACAGTTCCGGTAGCAACAACTACTGCGTCGTAATCTTTCTTCAGCGTTTCAAAAATTGTTGCATCAATGGTTTTTCCGCCATGAAAATCAACACCTGTTTTCAGAATTGCGTCTATTTCTTTATCCAAAACTTCTTTCGGCAGAACTTCATCGTTAAGCTTTGTTCGAAGTAGGCCACCGGCTTTTTCGTTTTTATCAAGCAGCGTAACCTGAACGCCTTTTAATTGCAAATAATAAGCTGCAGCTAATCCGGCAGGGCCAGCACCAATTACGACCACTTTTTTACCTGTACTTTTTGCCGGAATAATTTCCGGAGCCTCTCCTTCGTCGCCAACAAAGCGTTTTAGCAAACAAATTGAAACCGGCTGATCAACTGATTTACGGTGACACGCCCCTTCGCAGGGAGCCGGACAGATACGCCCCAAAACAGCAGGCAAAGCAATGTCGCGTTTTACCACTTCCAGCGATTCATCGAATTTACCGGCTGCAATCAAGCGATTCATTAGCGGAATGTTCATGTGTGCCGGACAAGCTACCTGACAAGGCGCTTCACAATCGCCCGTGTGCTCGCTTAGCAATAGTTCCAAAGCTGTTTTCCGCGACTCTTTCACCTCCTCATCCTCGGTAATTATTTCCATCCCCTCAACGGCATTTACCGAACAAGACGGCAGCAACCTTCCGGTTAAGCTGTCTTTTACCATACACAACATACATGACGTAAAGTGTTCCAGTTCGTCGTGCCAGCAAAGATTAGGGATATCAAACCCCATCTTCTGAGCAGCCTTCATTACAGAAGTGCCTTCTTCAACCTGAATTTCCTTGTTATTTATTTTGAGTTTGATCATTATTTCTTATTTCAAAATCATCCTTCGACTACGCTCAGGATGACAATCTCTGAACTTTGAACTCTAAACACTGAACTACCTTACCTCAATTGCATCCACCGGACAAGCTGCACGGCAGGCATCGCATTTAATACACAATTCCGTATCAATACTGTGCTTCTCGTGCGGCGTAAACGGAATCGCATCCACCGGACACTTTTGCACACATTTGGTGCATCCAATACACTCGTCATTTACCGAATACGTGATCAGGTCGGCACATTTACCAGTTGGACAAGTTCCGTTAATATGGGCTTCGTACTCCTTACGGAAATATTTCAGTGTGCTCAATACCGGATTTGGTGCTGTTCTTCCCAAACCACACAAACTTCCTTTTCTTGTCCATTCAGCAAGTTTTTCCAGCTCTTCAATATCGCCTTTTTTCCCTTTCCCTCTGGTAATGTTTTCCAGAATATCCAACATCCGGCGGGTTCCAACACGACAAAACGTACATTTCCCGCACGATTCTTCCTGCGTAAACGAAAGGAAATAACGGGCAATATCTACCATGCAATCGGTTTCGTCGAGCACCACCAGTCCGCCTGAACCCATCATGGCTCCCATTTCCTGGAGTGACTCAAAATCAATAGGAGTATCCGCATATTCTGCAGGAATACAACCGCCTGATGGCCCACCAATTTGCACGGCTTTGAACTTTTTACCGTTCGCAATTCCGCCACCAATTTCTTCGATCACTTCCCGGATGGTAATTCCCATCGGCACTTCAATCAAGCCACCACGAGCCACTTTCCCTGCCAGTGCAAACACTTTTGTTCCGGTACTTCGAGCAGTGCCAATCTCGGCAAATTTCTCCCAGCCTTCGCGCAAAATGTAAGCAATTTGTGCAAAAGTCTCGGTATTATTCACCAATGTTGGTTTTCCGAATAAACCGCTTTGTGCCGGAAACGGCGGGCGAATACGTGGAAATCCTCGGCTTCCTTCGATTGAGGCAATCAGCGCTGTTTCTTCACCGCAAACAAAAGCACCGGCTCCTTCATAAATCTGAAGATCGAAACTGAACCCGGTCCCTAAAATATCTTCTCCCAGAAGATTATTCTCCCGACTTATTTTTAAAGCTTCACGAATACGTTTTACCGCCAGCGGATATTCTGCACGGATATAGAAATACCCCTGATGAATTCCCGTCGCAAAAGCTGCAATTGTCATTCCTTCGATAATACGGTAAGGATACGATTCGAGCAACATTCGATCCATAAAAGCCCCGGGATCGCCTTCATCGCCATTACAAATCAGGTATTTTACTTCGCTTTTTTCTTTCTTTACAAACTCCCATTTTAATCCGGTTGGGAAACCACCGCCGCCTCGTCCGCGAATGCCACTCTGTTTTACCTGCTCAACCACTTCATCAGGCGACATTGTTTCCAAAACTTTTTGCATGGCTGAAAAACCACCCCGCTTTTTATACTCATTAATATCGAGAGGATTAATCATTCCACGATACTCAGTTGCGATAGGCAATTGATTTCCGAGGAAAGAAGCCACCGGTTTTTCGCGCATGCTAATTTCGTAACGCTGAACCCCTTCCCAGTTTCGGTCGGTTTGAATGGTTTCGACAGTGTGCATCAGTTTGTTTTTCAACTTAGTAAACAAACCGGGCGCCTCGAAATGCGATTCTAAAATATTTTTAACATCCTCGGGTTTCACTTTTGCGTAAAGCGTGGCATCTCCGTCATTCGGAACAACCTCAACCAGCGGCACCTGATGACACATTCCAACACAACCTACATGTTTAAGGCTTACCCGCAAACCACTTTCGTTGACCACATGCTCAACTTCTTCCTGTATCTCTTTACTTCCACTGGCCACACAACACGAGCCAAGTCCGATTCTTATCTCACCCTGAATTTCTGTACCGTCAGCTTTTCGTGCCTTTTTTGAATTCCGTTTGCCTTTTATGCTTTCGAAATCTTCAATAATCTGCCCTACCTGGTCGGAAGCCACATGCCCGTATGTAGTATCATCAATCTGAACCACCGGTGCCAAAGTACAGCACCCCAGACAAGCCACTTTTTCGATGGTATATTTCCCCACAGCGTCGGTATTAATGCCATTTTCAAGTTTCATTTCGCGCCGGAAAGCATCGTAAACCTGCACCGCACCTTTTACATGGCAGGCTGTTCCCACACATACCTTTATCATGTGTTCGCCTACCGGTTGTAAACGAAACTGCGAGTAAAAGCTGGCAACCCCGATAATTTCAGAAGCGGTTATTTCTGACTTTTCAGCCAGATAACGCAAAGCTTCTTCGGGCAGGTAATTGTATTCTTTTTGAATTGCCTGTAAGATAGGAATCAAGCTTTTTTTTGTTGTGCCTTTTTCCTGTATTAGTTGGTCGATATATTGGTTATATTCTGTCATATTCCTGTTAGCAAAAGCGCTAAGATTTATTCTTCTTCTTAAATAATGATACAGGCAACATTAATCCAACACCAAAACAAACTCCCGAAAACAAGCCCACCAATTCAGAGTCCATACTCGTACCTGAGTCTCTCAACTGTAGTTGTATAACAACAGCAGCTGCGATGAGCAGAACCGATACACTTATTGTTGTAATTCTCTTGTCCATATAAACTTATTTTCCGATACAATATAAATTCTGTTCACCACGGATATAAATACGCCCATCGGCAAAAGCTGGAGTTGTTCCTGCAGTTTCGCCCAATTCATTTTCGACCAGTAGTTTCACTTCCTTGCCAAATTCGTAGATTCGCATTAAGCCATCATTATCCATTATAAATAATTTTCCATCGGCCACCATAGGTGATGAGTACAGCGTTGTACCCACATCTTCTTCCCAGTACATGTCACCGCTCTTCGCATCATAACAAGCAATTACACCGTAACTTGTGCAAACAATCAATAAACCATTGTATGCAACAGGGCTTGAAGCTTCGGGCAAATAATAATCGTCTTCCCACAATACTGCTGAAGTTTTCGGATCGATAGCAACCAAGCGTGCATATTCGTTTGCGGCGAAAACAATCCCGTTGCTGTAAGCCACAGAAGGGCCAACTTCACCCATCATACATTCAACTTTCCAAAGCTCGTCTCCTGATTCCGCATCGTAACCGGCAACAATCGGATCGGCAGTTAAAACCACCTCATATTTTCCATCGATTTCAGCTAAAACAGGACTTGCCCATGATATTTTTGATTCGCGTTGCTTGTCCCAAACCGTTTCACCGGTTTCGGTATTCAAAGCCAATAAACGACCTCCACTATTTGTATCGTACTGAATATAAAGTTTTCCGTCCCAGGTAATCAGCGATGAAGAATGACCATAGTGATTATTTGGTACGCCCAGATTTTTTGCCCACAAACGTTTGCCGTTCATATCGAAAGCAATTACGTCGCCGGTTGCAAAAATGGCATAGACGGCTTTACCATCGCTTGCTACCGTTGGCGCCGAAAGTCCCGTGTCGGGAGTTACTTTCGGCATTGTTGCCGGAGAACCGGAAATATTGTTAGCAACGCCGGTCCAAAGTAGTTTGCCGGTATTCCGATCGTAACAATACACTTCGCGCGCTGCGTTATCTGCACCAGCAATAAATATTTTGTCGCCCCAAATTACAGGCGAGTTATAGCCATGTTTTGGAATTGGCGATTTCCAAAGAATATTAGTTCCTGCGGCGGCATCCCATTCCGTAGGTATGTTCTTCCGGTAACTAATACCTTGACCCAGTGGGCCGCGGAAAGAAGCGTGATTTTCTTTTATGGCTTCAATCCCTGCTGCTGACGACGAAGCAGCTGGTTTCGGCTGATTTTTCACCTCCACTTTTTCAGCGATCTGCGGTTCTGCTTTTGCCTCTGTAGTTTCTGGCTCCTTTGCTTCTTCCACCTGTTCGTTTGCCTGAATTTCAGCAGTTTCAATTTCGGCGAGTTCGTTATTTGCCTGTATTGTTTGTGGAGTTTCGGCAACTTCAATTACTTCAATTCCCTCCTCCTGAGCACCGCCATCATTCTCGGCAATCTGCGCTTCTTTATCGTAATAATTTAAATGATTGACGGTAGCAAACGATGCCAAAACCGCAGTGCCCATTACCACCACCCCTACAATGATAATTCCCTTTTGAGCCAGAATCCGACTTGCAATTTCATTCTCCAACTTTTCATCTGGTTCGCCTATTTTGCTTTTTGCTGAATAATAAACACGCAAGGCAACTGCAAAAACAATAGCTCCAAACAGCAACATATAAGCACCTGTTTTTACTTGCCACTCGCTATTGAAGTATGCTTTACGCGCCAGCAAATCGAAGCTGCGGATTTCGGCTTTTAATTCCTCGTTGTTAGGCTCGTCTTTCAACCGCTCAACCAATGCTTCAAGAGCCTTACTTTCAATCGGATCGGTTTTCGATACCTGCCAGAAATTTAACAGCAACAGAATTGCCACTGCAGCACAAAAAATTCCAGCTATTAAAGCCACATTTTGCGAAATGCGTATTTTATCGTTGTTGGTCATGGTCAATTTTTGATTTTTTTTCTATTAAAATCAAACTCCTACGGAGTTTCTATTCCACTCAATTTCTCACTTTTCAACCGGACAATAATCCACACAGCGTGCACAGCTAAAACAGTTTCCCTTATGCGGTTCATAATCCTGTCGTTTTCTGAAAACTACTGTATTTAATAAAGTCATTCCAATTACCAGTCCCATAAAACCACCGGCAATCATGCTTCCTATGTAAAACTTATCTTGAATGGTTTCTGCTTCCAGTACCAGTTCATCCATGGTTTTCCCCTGCGACATAAACGTTTGCACATCGACATTATCCGGGTCATTTTTTATTTCCGGGTTTGCAATCAGCAATTCTGCCAGATAAACTGTTCGATTGGCTTTTGAAAGGAAAACATGTGATTTAGCTCCCACAAAAACGCCTAGCGCAATCCACAATGGAATAAGCAAAGTATAGATTAAAAAACGTTTTGGCCCGAGGCCGGATTTTACCACTTCCTTTTCATTTGTTGGAAAATCGATAGCATCAAAGGGACACGAGTTGGTACAAAGTTTACACTGAATACATTTTGATGGCGTAATTGTAATGTGCTTACTTGAAAAACGCGACATCCAGCTTAACGGCACACTGTAAGGACAAAGGAATCGGCAATACGGGCGGGCTACAAACATTGCCATCAGCAAAAATGCCACGCCCAGCACAACCATAATAAACTTGGCATCCATCCTGAAAATGCCCACAAACGGATCGTAGCGGCAAATAATAAAATCAGTGCCTGTAGCTGCAAACAACACTGCCAATGACAAATAGAGATAAGGTATTAAGCCCAGCGTTTTATTCAGCCACTTAGGTAAGCTAATTGGTTTTACAACCACCAAATCCTGAATGGCTCCCAAAGGACAGGCCCCGGCACAAAATGTTCGCCCAAAAAATAGTGTAAAAACCAGCGGAATTAGAAAAAACAACAATGCTGTTAGCGATACCGCATAAGTGGCATCAAAAAAAGTAAGGGTTACATTCTGGATGGCACCGATACTACAAATGCAACCATTTCTGTAAAATCCAAAATACGCCAGTGCAAAAATTGAAGTCCACAAAACTCCCTGCCGAGAGCGTTTTTTTATTACGAAATAAGTTACAGCGGAAAGTACCAGCAATAACACCAATACATCGAAATATTCCATAGCCAACGCACGTGGCTCGGGTGTTATCGGCGATGGTTGCTCGTAACCGCTATCGAATTCCGGCTTTGGAAAACGCTGCTGCTGAGCTGCCCCAACTAAAGTAAAAAGTAAAAAGACAAAAGGCAAAAGTGCGTACTTCAGTCTCAATAAAAAATAAGCATTCAAGCCACAGTTTTTAGTTTCCTTTCCTAATGACCAATGACCACTAATTCGTGACTCAAAGCTCGCAGCTCTCAGCTCGTAACTTTTCTTAACTTTTATGATTCTGTTCATTCTCTGGTTAGGCTTCTTCTTTTCTAATTGTGAAATCACCTTTCACTTTGTAGGCTTCACTGGCTGGCACGCGGCTTATAGCATCCGATGGACAAACCCGTGCTATGGAACATTCATTGCAATTCACGCAAATGTTGTGGATAATTTGCAAATGCAGCGACCCGTTGCCAAACGACGTACAACCAGCCACACATTTTGCACACCCGATGCACAAGTCTTCATTAATATGATATTCAAAATAGGGCTCCTCGATAAACCTGCGCTCAATTGCAGCAGTGGGACAAAGCTGATTTTCTGCCGCCGTGCTTCGTGCGTTTGCATCTGGTTTCAGGTAACCGCCGCACAAATCGCAGTAGCCACATAAATCAAAGGCATGAATACATTTTACTGCCGATGGCGACATTACGCATTCGGTAGCACAACGCCCGCATTGGGTGCATTTAAACGGATCAATCTGCCAGACATAATCATCTTTCGTTACTTTTCGAAGGGCTGCGGCGCTAACCGTTCCCAGCGAAAGCAACAAAGACAAACGCACCCCGTTTTGGATGAACTTTCGTCTGGATTGTGCTTTACTATTTTTTTTCATTTTTTCTAATCAACATTTCGGTGTGCGGCACATAAAACGAAACTGTTTCAATTTGCGTTACCTGATGTGCCCTTATTTCGCTACGCTTATATCCCCGGTTAAAACCAGGGTTACTAAAATCAAATCCCTATGGGATTAATTGTTCTTTGCGATAATCTTCTGCTTGCGATAAATCGCATTTCGAAACCTTTCCACAATTATTGCATGTTGGTGAAACCGAGCAGGTGGCTGATACTTTATTATTTACCACCAAATAAGCTGAGGATCCAACTATCCCTCCCAAAATTAGTAAGCGGCCTGTTGTTTTAAAAAATTCTTTTCGATTCATATTTCTAAGTCGGAAGTCTGAGGCCTGAAGTCAACAGAAAACGAAGCTCAGCCATCCATTTTTAGTTTCTATTAATCTTTTCAAATACACGCAATAAGTTGCGGTCAAAATCAAGTGCATAAATATTTCCCTGGCTGTCAACCGCCATATCTGGCGCTTCGCCTTCTATTTTATCATCAAATTTATTGGGTGGCACTACTACTTCGGAGAACTCACCAGAAGGTTTGTAAATTTTTACACGAACCAGCCCTTTCTCGCTGGTAATAAAACTACCATCGGGCAAAAAGCAAAAATGAGCAGGATTACAACAGCCACTAAATCCTTCGAGCCTTGCGCCACTCGAACGCCAGTGCTCACGAAGGTTACCTTCTGAGGTGTAATTTTCGAGCGAATGCAATCCTGGATTTACCACCCACAAATCACCTTCTTCGGTAACATCGATATCAAAGTAAGGACTTGGAATAATAAACCCATGCAAATCGTCTTCGTTTGCCTTTCCTTCAAAAGTATTCTGCAACTCGCCATTGGCATTGAAACGCAAAATCCTGCGGGTTCCTGCATCGGCAACAAAAACATTGTCTTCGCTAATCGCCACTGCTGTAATGTATGTCTTTTCACCGTCCAGTTTCCATTCGTCCGCCACTTTGCCAGATTCATCTAAAACCTGAATTTTATTCTTGAAAGCGACATATATTTTACCGGCAGATACTTCTACTGTTGTTGGGATTTCGTTCAATTCTACCTCTTTTAGCAGTTGCCCCGAAACGTCGATAACTTTTAGTTTTTGATCACCAACCAGGTAGATTTCGTTATCAGATATGGTAAGTCCGGCAGGCCTCTCAAAACCAATCTTGAAATTCTTTGTCTCCCTGTATTGTATCATTTCTTCAGGCACCTGCCGAAATTCGTCAACGCTGTATTCAAACTTGTTGGGCTCCATTTTATCAGGCCTTTTCGAAAGCCAGTCGCCTACCATTATAGCAACAATAAGCACTGCCAAAACGATAAGAAATATAACGATGCCTCTGTTTTTCATACTATTTCAGACTATTAGTTTTTTAGAATTGAGTAATGAGATTCATTAAAAACTTCATTTGATTTCACATTTTCAAATCAATACAAACCATGGTTTTTGAATCGCGCATCAGCAAATAACCGTCGGCCAATGCAAAGGGCGCCCACGCATCGTGCCCGTCTTCAATTACTTTTACCTGATCGAGCTGAATGTATTCTTTGGTACTCGGGCGTGCAATCGTCAAAGTTCCATCATCATTCAGAATGAACATTTTATTATTGGCGATAAAGTACGGCCCTAATCCAAAGCGAGTTTCTTTTCCGCTCGACCACACCACTTTTTTTGTATCAGCCGGATCAACACAAACCAACTGGTTGCGCAAAGCGCCACCATCTTTTGGCAGAATTCCAAACAAGTGTCCGTTCCAATAAATTGGTGTTTGTTGTTCGCAGGCCAACCCGTCTTTCGGACTGTACTCATCAATTGCCGCAGCACTGAAAGTTCCGTTATTCTCGGAGAGTTGTATAAGCATACTTCCGGCACCATAACCTGCTGTAAGAAATATTTTCCCATCGGGCATACAAACCGGTGACGGTGCAACAACCGAGTGGTTCCAAGCATTGGTTTCCCAAAGAATAGAACCAGCATCCGGACCGTCGGCGGCAATTCCCAAAATTCCGCCGATAGCGCTGTAAACGTACATTTTCCGACCTTCGAAAGTATAGGGTATTACCGATGAGTGCGACATTTTCCAGCCATTTGGGTTGGGCGTTTCCCACAATTTCTCGCCGGTTGCACAATCAACGGCTACCATCATTTTTGTTCCTCCGGCAGCCAGAATTGCTACGTTATTATCAACCAGCGGACATTGCCCGGTGTACCAAAACGGGATTTCATTCTGATATTCTTTTACAATATCCAGCCCCCAACGGAAATCGCCGGTTTCGCGATCGAGACACATCACATGGCATTTTGGACCGATAGTAACAATATAATTTTCGGTTACTGCCGGAATTGTGCGCGACATTCCGTGGTTTCGTTTCACGGCCACATCGTAACCGCGGCTCCATTGTTCGGTGCCATCAACCAGGGAAAAACAACGTAAACGGTCGGCACGTTCTTCTTCATTGTAATCGAGCACATAAGCCAAACCCTTGTAAATAGCCGCTCCCGAGTGTCCTTCACCCAACTCAAGCGACCAGACTATTTTTGGCCCATCTGCTGCGAACTTGTCAATCAATTTCACAGGAGATTTTGATATATTGTCGTAATCTTCACCACGGAAATTTGGCCATGTTTCGTTTAGTTCAACATAATCATCGCTGTACTCATTAAAAAGTTCGCCAATATTTACTTCCTGAACAAAAGCGTTCCCTTCTCCGCGATTATCGGCTCCTTCAAGATTTACCGTGAGCTCTTTTGTCGGATCGGTATTCAGCCACCAGAAAATGGCAACAAAACCAATTAATCCGGTTAAGATGAGAATGATATTTATTGTCTTTTTGGTCATTCAGCAAAAAATAAAAACACTGAGAAAGTGAAAGCCGGATGCTAATGCGAGCATGAAATACGAGCTCAAACCTTAAGCCGGAATTCTTTCACTACTCCTATCTCACAATTATTTTTCTTTAATATCAAATACCATCAGCACATCGCCATGACGCATAAACAGCTTGCCATCGGCAATAAAAGGGTGAGCCCAGTGTGGTCCGGCACCTTTTCTTATTCTAAATTCGCTGATCACATCAAAACCATCGGGATCGGGTTTTACCAGGCCAACATTTCCACGTTCGTTGTAACAATATAAAAGTCCGTCGGCCATAACCATTGAACCTTTGGTATCCCAGTCGGCAACATATTTTATTTCACCGGTATCCCATTTCATACAAATCCATTTACCGCGTTTGTTATCCAGCCAGTTTGATCCGTACAAATAGCCATCGTTCAGAATCACACCATGGTGATGGTTATCAAAAGTATGATCAACAAACTTTTCTTTTACTGAAGTTCCCGTCGAATCCATTTCGAGCATTACCGCCGGATAATCATACCCCATCGTAAGGAAAATGGCGTTGTCTTTAAAAACAGGAGTATTCGTCCAAATCAATCCATCCTGATCCCAATGAGAGGGATTCCAATACCTGTAGCTCCAGGCAATTTCTCCGGTTTCAGGAACAATAGCCATCAGGTCAGTTCCGATAACAGCCAATATATAGCGTAAGCCATTCCACTCATAAATAGTTGCCGATGCGTAAGCTCTCGGCCCTCTCAATGATTTGGTTTGCCACACTTCTTCACCAGTCATTTTATTTAGCGCCACAACGCTGGTTTCTTTTCCTCCGGGCGAAACAATTACCTTGTCGTCACAAATCAATACGGTTTCAGAGTTCCCCCAAATATGATATTCTCCTTCAAAGTTTTTGTCGACATCTACCTCCCAAATAGCATCTCCTGTTTCTTTATTGATACAGGAAACCTGGCCTGTTCCACTCTGCACATAAATCCGATCACTTTCAATTACAGGTGTGCTGCGCGTGTCGGGAAAGGATTTATTCCATGAACGCCCGTAAGCTACCTGCCATTTAAAAGAACCATCGGGATTGATTGCTGTAAGGTAGTCAAGCGTATCAATCATTCCGGTAGTGTAAATCATTCCATTTACCTCAACCGGCGACGACCACCCTTTACCTATTTTTTCTACTTCAAGAATTTGTTCCGGGCCATTCTCCGGCCAGACTTTTAACAGGCCGGTTTCAGTAAAATGTCCGTCGCGGTTTGGTCCGCGCCATTGCACCGGTTGCGCAAACAAATTCAGGAATAAACAAATTGCTATACAACTAAAAAATATTTTCTTAATTTCTATCATCGTTAGTTGGTTTTAAAATTTTAATCCCGTTAAAGCCGGGTTACTTAATTTTGTAGGCAATAAGTGCATCGCCATGATGAATGAATAAACGGCCATTATTAATTACCGGATGCGCCCAATGCTGCTCGGTTCCGAGTTCAACTTTGGTTTGGCTTACAATGTTAAAGGCTTCCGGCTTGACTTCAACCAATGCTAGCTCTCCACGCTCGCTGTAGCAATAAAGCATTCCATCGGCAGCAATAACCACTCCTTTTGCGAGGTCTTTTGAAGCATAAGTTTCTTCGCCGGTTTCCCAATTCACACAACGCCATTCGCGGGCTTTGTCTCCCGAACCGTACAAATATCCATCAATAGCAACCATTCCTCCCATTCGGCTATCCAGCTCAGTTTTAAACCAGGCCTTACTAACAGTGCTACCATCTTCGCTTAAATCGAGTTTCACACCACCTTGGCCGTATCCACTAAAACAAAACAAATCGCCATTATAGAAAATCGGCGTATTGGCATGAACGCTATAGCGGTTGGTATGCGGATAGTCCCAAAGTAATTCACCGGTTTTAGCATCTAACCCGATGATGTGTTCAGCAGTATGTGTTACTAATAGTTTCCGGGCAGGCAATTCAACCAACAATGGCGTACAATAAGCTGAAAGTTCTCCTTTACCGGGAGAAGACCAAACCAAATCGCCGGAAAAACGATTAAGAGCAACTACGTTATTCTTTTTCCCTCCGGGTGTGAAGTAGAGCAAATCGCCATCAATTACAACTGTTTCTGTTACTCCCCAGGTAATATTCCCTCCATCAAAATCTTCAAACGCATTTTTCTTCCACTTTACGGTTCCATCGTTAGAGTCCATGCAAATCAAATTTCCAAGTCCGCTGTACATATACATCAGGTCGCCATCAACTACAACAGAAGAACGTGATCCCGGGTAACTTCCGCCAAATTCTTCACCATACGATACTTTCCAAAGAAGTTTCCCTTCTTCCGACAAAACAAAAACAAAACCCTCTTCGCCTACCGTTCCTGAAATATATATTTTACCGTTGGCAAATGCGGGAGAAGAGTGTCCCTTTCCAAGACCTTCGAAGGTCCAAAATATTTCCGGGCCACCTTCCGGCCATTGCTTCAACAAACCAGTCTCGTTATAAATTCCGCTGCCATCTCCTCGCCAAACAGTAGGCGTTTGTGCAAAAAGTGTAGAAGCAAAAATTAGTACTAGAATAAAAGGTACAATTGTTCTTTTTATCATGACTCAGTTTATTTTTCGTTTAGCCCTAAAAATAGAACCAATCTCACACTTGACCAATGGGTTACAGTAATTTAGTATCTCTCTAAATTGTATATTGCCGAATATGAATTTCAAATTCCAGCAGACTTTTTTATCCGAATTCCAACAAAACTGAATTTGGGTTGAATAAAGTATTTATTCGCTTAAATTCTTACTCACCGCTTCGAGGTATGCGGTTAAAGGATATAATTTTTCATCGTACCATAACGAAGCAAAATACAAACCGATTGGAGCCGACACCAAACCATTGTTCTTGAATGCTTTATCCAGCCAAAGCAGTCCTTTTTTGCCAGCTTCAACATGCTGCGTTTTAGACAAAGCTGCTACCGAAAGGGCAGTTTCTTCTATTGTTCCGGCAATTCCTTTGTCGCCGCCCCAGCTACCGTCTTCATTCTGAACACCAATTAAATATTGCTCGCCTCTTTCAATTACTGATACAAGTCTCTCTCTAATTTTGCTATCAGGAAAAAATGGCAAAGAATCCTTCAGATAATTCACTACGCGTGCGGTTCCATAAACCGGATTATGATGTTTTTCGTGATATTGATTTCCGAACCAAAGCGGCAACCATGAACCATCATTTTTCTGATTTTTTTGAAGATACTCAAATGCCCTGCGCAAGGCATTTTTTGCTTTTTGCTGAAATTTCGGCGCCAAATCGATGTAAGTGTTTACTACTGTTGAAAGAGCTAAAAAGCAATGTCCGGTTAAATCGGCACAACTTTGATCGAAGGGCAATTTTCCCCAGCCTTTTGAAAATGTAGGAAAGCCGCCGTCAGCGTTTTGCAATTTCAACAACCACTCGGCGCCTGCAATCACTTCTTGCCGCACCTTTTCGCGAGCATTCAGTCGAAGTAAAGCCAGAATCACTCCCGGCGTGTCGTCGCAATCCGGAACAGAACCGGAATAATTCGTCCACCCCCAACCACCGGGCGAAGTGCCGTTAAACGGATGAATTGTTTTGTTTTGAATGGAAAGAAAATGAGCCGTTAGTTTTTTCTTTTGCTCTGCATTCAGCACCTTGTCGATTCTATTACCAAGCGCCTTAACACTTAACGTACTTACCCACGTTGAAAGATCAACATCAATTGGCCAGCCACCGTCATTGCGCTGTGTTCTTTTCAGAAAAGCAATTCCTTTTTTAACCACATCCAAATTGCGGTAATCAGCATTTATTAGACTTAGCGCAACAAAAGCTGTCAGCGGAATGGCTTCGAGAAAACCACCACTTTCCGGCATCGACTTTTGCAAAATCCTTATCGCTTTTCTCTCTGCGCCCAATCGTATCCACTTAGCAAGCTTTCCTGTCTTTTTCTTTTTTGAGATAACAATTCCAACTGCAATCAATGCAGGAACGGCATAACTCACCACACTTAAATTCAGCAGTCGATAAAACTTTTGAGGCAACAAAGCCAGTTCAAACGGAAGTTGCGGAATGCGTTGAAAACCATTCTCTCTTGGAATTCCACACAAAGCACACATGGTAAGAATAGGAACCGAAAATGTGTAATCTGTTTTGTAATGATCGAGAATGGACTTTGCCACATCACCTGAACGAACATTGACATTTTGGGTAAGCAGCCAATCGGCTAGTTGATTTTGAAGAGCTGCTACTTTTTCATCGTTGTCAGCATAAAGATTCAGCGCAGCATAAACCAGCAAAATAGTTGAAATATTTCCCGGACTTTCGGGAGTATCGCCATAACTTCCGTCGGCGTTGCAATTGTTATGCAACCAGTTTAATCCAGCCTGAATTTCGGAGGAATTAGCTTCCGAATCGTGAAAATGAAGTGCTACAACAGCAACAGCAACTCCTAAAGCACTTGACGACAATTGTCCCGTCCAAAAACCGTCAGCATTCATCTCGCTTAGCAGAATATCTGTTAACTCTTTAAATCGTATTTCAAGCTGTACCTTCATCATTAATCACTTATCTTCCACCAAGCTCCCCAGAGCCAACAAGCCGTAAAAAGTATACTCTAAATCCTTTGTTTCATCGCTATCGCCCGACAAAAAAGCACCTTCAAAATAATTGGCTTGTACAAACTCAAGTGTTGCCGGAGCAATAATTCGCAAATCTGCCGCTGTTTCCTTTAGCACAAAAAGTGCCACCGCCGTTGAAAGCATATCGCTGTTTCCCGTATTTTCAAAAGCTTTGAACCCGCCACTTTCCAACGCAAATTGCAACAGCTGTTGCTGCGACTTTTCTACTTTTAGCCCCAGCATTTTTCGCACATAAGTTAATGCAGCCAACAAACTACACGAAAAATCATTTTCAGGCTGGTAAAACCACAACCAAATTCTCCCAATAAAATAATAGAAAGCCTTATTTTTCCCAACAGCATCAACAAGTAAGGCAAACAAAAAAAAGCGATACGACGAGCTGATATTTTTCCCCTGTCGGTTTAACATCTGCAACAGTGAGAATATTGATTTTTGCTGGTCTCCGGGCAAAAGTTCAGCTTCAATTAAAGCCAAGGCCATTTGCTCAACCGGCCCTTGTTTTTCCTGCTCAACAGTTAACAAGAAGCCTTTAAGTTTATTCGTTAGCGTTGTTTGTTTTGTTGCCAAACTTAACCAAAGTCCAAATAAAGAATAATACAAGTCAGGATTTCCGGCACGGTCTGAAAAAGCACCTTTTTTATTTTGCTGGCTGTGAATAAATGTGACGATTTCCTGCTGAACTTTGGAATCCAAGACCTTGAATCCCCGCTGCAAAGTTTCAACCAGTAAACGATAAACCGGGAGGTCTTTCGATCTATTCATCGGTGGCAAGCGGTTTGAAGATTTTGCCCAAAACCCCGTACAAACTTAAACGTAAGCGATCGTTTTCAAGACTATCCAATTCAGCATAACAAGAGGCGACATAACGATTCAAAATTGCCCGCGCCTTTCTATCCAATTCCAGTTCTGTGATTTTCGCTTTAAAACCGACAACATCGGTTAACGAATAATCTGCTGAATGTTCTTTTAACAAAGCCACCAGCAGGGGAAAATCAGCGATTTTTTCGTCTTCTCTTTCCTGCGCAAATTCATTTAAATCGTCGCGTACCTGGTAGGAGATTCCCAGCGAATCCGCAAAACGTTCCAAAGTTTTAATCTCTTTTTCGTTTGCACCACCCAAAATCGCTCCCAAAATAAGCGCTACTTTTATGGCTTCACCGGTTTTGTGCTGAAATATATCCAAAGTCTCATCAACACCCGGAAGATATTCTCCCGAATTAAACTGAATATCTGCACCCTGACCGCGGGTAAGCTGTGTATGCGACTGCGAAACTTTCAGCAGCGCTTTTGCAATCACCGTTCCGGCAACCGGAAGTTTAGAAAGCAACTCGTAGCCTTTCCCAATCAGAAAATCGCCAGTGTTTATTGCCTGCGGAATACCATGTTTTTTATGAACTGTATCGGTGTCGTAGCGCGAACTGGTATCATCTTCAATATCATCGTGTATTAGCGAAGCTTTATGAAAACACTCGATAATCAACGAAAGCGTGTACAAAACTTCCTCGTTTTCATCTTCAGAATAAGCCTTGTAGGTAAGCGATGTAAGCAGTGGGCGTATTCTTTGTCCGCCAACCTGCAAAAATTCACGGGCCAACTTCTCGGTTTCGCTTTTCCTATCGAAGAAACGATCCATTGCACCGTTGCCAAAAAACTCTCCCAATTGAAGATTTAGTCCGCTAATGGAAATTGGTTTCGAGTTTTTATTTTCCTTTTCAGCTCTAATCTCATCGTACAACCATTTCAGATCGATCTTGGTGTTTTCACATCCGTCGTACATTAATGGAAGCCCGATAACCGGAACGGCCGCATTGGTGACCGCCTCGAACGAACGCTGTAGCACAGGCATACAACTAACGCCGATTACCGCATCAATTGCGCCTTCTTCCACCAAACCAATGGCAACTGTTGTGCCCTCTGCAACAAGGGTAGAATAGCCCAGGTTTTCGGCTTCAATTAAAATATCGTCAATGGGGCAACTTTTGCAGCCTGCGCAGTTTAGTCCAAGCTCGTCGAAAACGCCCTGACAACTTGAATTATCTTTCAAACACTGCGGAAGCAACAACAATCGTCGGTAAAATGGCGTAGCTTCTACCGTATTTCGCCAGGTTTCGTTACCAATTAAAACAATCGTAAAGTCAATATATTCTTCTGAAATTCCGAGCTTTGCTAACAAGTCGATCGCCAATTGTTCCATAACCGTAAAAGGCGCAGGCGGCCTCAACCCGAGCTCGTCAATAAGCAGGCGGGTTTCTTTGCGCAGTTTATTACGCAAAAACGACTCCTTAGGAACTTTTAATATGCGCTTCTTCTTATTCATTTATTAACCATATGCCCCCAAACCAAAGAAGGCATTCTTTTTCGCAAAGCGGTAAATCCATTTTTTTTCACGTACAGGCTCGGCACTTCCATGACTCGAAACCGGCTCCATTTCCTTTAATCGCTCCAACTCATTTCCACGCCCCGAAGAATCTTTTGCCGCATGTTTTTCCACTTTATTTACCAGCCACTGCGGATTATCCATTACCACACAACCGCTTGTAAGTTTTGGAATTTCAGCTTTGAATTCAGCTAAAAATGCCGAGTTTCGGTAGGTTTCTTCCAGAGGTCCGTCAGCCACGTTGTTAGTAGCAAACTGAATAACCGGACAAGGTTCTATATCGCCCGAAGCATTTATATGATGGCTCAAACCCGAAGCTGCGGGACAAAGTCCGTTGCCATTTTGATCCCAATACGCATCGATAATTGCAATTTTATATTTAGTACGCGCTTCTACCAGAAAATTACGAAGTTGCCGAATTTCGTCTTTCGACAAAGCCAACTCAATCGTTGCATCTTTTCCGACTGGGCGGTAAATGTAGTACCACAAATAAAGCACTCCTCTTTTTATCAGCGAATTGATAAAGTCTTCAGAAAAAGCCAAGTCGAGATTCGATTTACAAACACTCATGGCAACCCCGGTAATTAATCCGGCGGAAGTAGAATGATCGATGGCCTGCTGCGCTTTTTGATACACATTTTGTCCGCCACGACGAACATCGGCTACTTCCTCATCACCTTCAAAACTAATTAGCGGAGTTACATTTCCAAATTTTCGCAGGTCTTCGGCAACCTTTTCGGTAAGTAAAGTTCCGTTGGTAAACAACTGAAAATAACAATCCGAATGCTTTTCAAAAACTTCAAACAAAGGTTTGTACATCAATGGTTCGCCACCAAGAATACCAAAGAAATAAGAACCTTTTGCTTTCGATTCGGTAATAATCTTGTCCAGCATTTCGGGCGACATCCGTGCATTTTTTTTCTTGCCAGTAACCCAGCAGCCCTGGCAATTCAGGTTGCAATCGTCGGTTACCGAAATAAAATGAAAGGCCGGGAAAAAATCGCCTTTTTTCATTCTTCGTTTAAAACGGCTTAACCCAATGGCGCCTTTTACCCCCATGTTGTAGGCAAACTTGTAAAGGCATTTCTTATCGGTATGAAAAAGAACTTGTTTTATCATGCTACTCTTTGGCTCTTTTTTTCAATTCTTCAATCGCTTTTCGCTTCTCATCCTCTGCCAGCTGCATCATATCGTCTTTAAAAATACTGCGGCGGGTTTTGTTCCGCTCGTTCAACATAACAAACAATCCGTTGTTTGGAACGGCAGAAACTTTGGGTTCGTCATTTCCCGGCTCGGCACCCGACAAGGTTGAATTTTCGGGCAAACGCGGAAAAATGATTGCCGATGTCGGACAAGTTCGTCCGCAAGCCGGGCAGTTGTTTTTACAGGAAAGCGGGCTAACTACTTCGAGATTTTTCTTACTGAATTTGTAAACGCCAAACACGCAAAAACGGGCACATTTGCCACAATATATACAACGCGACTCATCAATTATTGGATACCACGCCGGAACATCAAGGCTGTTCGTTTTTACTTCGTAAATAGCCTCTTCTGAATTCTGCTCCAGTTTTTCATCCAGTTCTGTTTTTACCTCAGCAGCAGACGTAACCCGGAAGTTGAGCACTTCGTAGTTGTCAATCTCAATTTTATTTTGCCGGAACATGTTTTCGATGGCACGTGGATAACAGGCCACCACCCATTTCTTTTCGTATTTCGAATTGATATCGGCCAAAACTTCCTGTTGATTTATGCTGTAAGCACATAAATCATGTAACTCAATAACATCGGTATTCGTTTGGCGAAGTACGCCGGCAATTTCATTTTGCTTGTCTTTCGAAATTATTCCGGCCCCGCAATTGCAATAAATCAATACATTTTTCTTCATCACACCTTAATCAATTCGTATTATTAGAAATCAAACAACAAACTACGTCTGTTTCAAAGAAAAGCTAATTAAATGAAATTCTGGCCAAACTAAAAATAATAGGTATAAATAAGGTATTCAGTGGGATAAAAACTAAGTTCGATAATTATAAAGATGCTAATAAATGTTTTTGCTGAATTTGCAATTGCTTGAACAAGTATCCACTTTCTTCATTGTCGATATCAAAAACCTGCGAATTTGTTAGCTGAAAATGGTTCTGCAACTCCTTCAACAATTCCTTTCGGAAAGAAGCTATAATAATTGAATTGTTTTTCTCCAGCAATTTATGGAAAGTTGATGCCCAACCTTCGTTTCTGATTTCCATTTTACCAATTTCATCCACAAAAACTACCGGTTCTTTTGCATTATTCAGTATCGAATTTCCGCTTGTAAAAACTCCATTCCGAATAAAATATTTACCTACTCTCGAGTCCATTTCCGCACCAGAAGTTCTGAGGAACTCGAAATGTTTTCCAGAGCTAATTTCAACAAGATCGTAACCAATAGTATCGTCGCCGTTTACGATTCGTTTTTGATAAAATCCACCAACTGAAACACCTTCATTTTTTAGTTGATTAATCAGTGACTTAATCAATGTCGTTTTCCCTGCTCCAACATTTCCGGTAACAATAAACACGTTCGGACCATTTTTCCTGACCGATTGAATTTGCTGCAAACGGTAGTCTGCAAAGCCCATAATTTGCTGTATAAACAAAAACGGATTCTTCACAATTGTTTTTAAATCGGGTGTATGAGCGATCATCATTGGTAAACTTTCTACCGAAAGTTCGAGTGCCAGCGGCAGCTGTTTGAAATAACTATTTGACAGCGTTTCTCTTATTTTTGGGTGATACAATTCTGTGCCAAGCACCGTAAAGCCCATGATTAAAATGATAGCGCGCAGGTTCATTTCCACACCAATTAAAATAGCATCGAAAATGGTTTTACTTTCCGATTGCAAACGTGTAAAAACAAAAGCAGTGAGCAAGGTTATCACGATAAAAAATATCCAGAGCCGTGGACGAACCAGCTGCCGGAGCGCACGTTTGTAACGCACTGCCCAGACAGTTGCAATTACAAGCACCAAAACTACCCAGGCTGCAAACGGTATTCTACCAACCAAAAACAAAGCAGAAATCATAAAAAGCAGGTCGGCAACCAACCATGTAATTGAATAATGAAATTCAGAGCTTTTTCTTTTTGTTTCAACCGGGTTGGTATACTTCTCAAAATCACCAGGAGAAAATTTGTTTGCCTTCATTCTCCTTCCGGTACGGATTCCAACTAAAGCAGAGAACGCCCCAAACAAAGCGTAAATAACCAGCAAAATAAGAAGTGGAGTCCACACGGCATCAAATTGAAGCCCAAGTTGCTTTTCTGCATAAATCATCAGGTTCTTATAAACTTCAACAATATTATAACCGTAGAAAATGATGTAATTGAAAATCTTCTGAAGCAGATTCCAACTCATTGCCAGCATCGAACCAATAAGAAATCCAGCCATCGTTCTGCCTAATATTCTTGTGGAAAATTCGAGCAAAAGCGACTCGGCAAAAATAGCTACCATCGGTCCAAAAATTACGGCACTGGGCGACATGGTTTTCATCAATGCGCAAACCAATCCGGCACGCCAAAACAGCCCTTTTTCATTCCATTTGTAATGCGCCGAAATAAGAATAATAATCCCGATAGCGGCAAGAATATTTCCACTAAAAGGTACACGAAGGTTGTGTAGAAAACTTCCCAAAACGATTTCAGACGAAGCCCAAACGGTTCCGAGAATCGCTGCTTTTATCCACTTATCGCTGAGATGAGAAATTTTATTCATTCTGAATATTTGGAACAAACGGTGCTTCCTGTCATTGACGTTTTAAATGTATATCGAATTAAATAAATGAACATCATTTTTGTTCATCCCAAAATAAAAAAAGCCTCATCCAAAGATGAAGCTTTTCTATATCTGATTCAATTTTTAATCTATTCAGTAATTGTCTTTGCCATACGTTTCCGGTCGTGTTCGTTCAAGTAAATTTTACGAATACGCATATAATTTGGCGTTACTTCAATGTACTCGTCGTTTCTGATGTACTCCATAGCTTCCTCCAGCGAAAACTTAATTGCCGGAGCAATGCTTGTTTTATCATCGGAACCCGACGCACGCATGTTTGTCAATTTCTTGGTTTTAACAATATTCAGTGTCAAATCATCCATTCTGGTGTTTTCACCTACTACTTGTCCCATATAAACTTCTTCGCCCGGATTCACAAAGAAACGTCCGCGATCCTGCATTTTATCAATCGAATACGCAATGGCAGTTCCGGTTTCCAAAGAAATTAGCGCTCCATTTCGTTTTACACCGAGATCGCCTTTCCAGGGCTCGTAACCTTTTAGGCGGTGTGCCATAATTGCTTCTCCCTCGGTTGCAGTAAGCATCTGGTTTCTTAAACCGATTATACCACGCGACGGAATAAAAAACTCAAGGTGCGCACGTTCGTCTTTTACTTCGATGTTGGCTATTTCACCTTTTCGTGCAGTTACCAGTTCAATTACTTTTCCTGAGAAAACTTCGGGAACCTGAACGGTCATTGCTTCAATCGGTTCGCATTTTACCCCGTCAATTTCTTTGATAATTACTTTTGGCTGTCCAAGCTGAACCTCGTAGCCTTCGCGACGCATGGTTTCAATAAGGACTGACAAGTGAAGAATACCACGACCATAAACCAGGAATGAATCTGCTGAACTGGTTTCCTCAACACGCAAAGCCAGGTTCTTTTCCGTTTCCTTAATCAGGCGGTCGCGCAACTGACGTGAAGTCACAAACTTTCCGTCTCTTCCAAAGAAAGGCGAATTATTGGCCACAAACATCATGCTCATGGTAGGTTCGTCCACCTGGATAGGTTTTAAACCTTCGGGTTCTTCAGCATCGGCAATGGTATCGCCAATATCAAAGCCTTCGAGTCCAAGTACAGCACAAATCTCGCCGCTTGGAACTGCTTCTTTTGTTTTTTCTTTTCCAAGCCCTTCGAACAGGTAAACTTCTTTAGCCGCAGATTTCACAACGGTGCCATCACGTTTTACCAGCGAAACCGGAGTTCCCGGAATCAATTGTCCACGGCTAATTCTTCCCACGGCAATTCTTCCTGTATACGAAGAATAATCGAGCGAAGTAATTCGCATTTGAAGCGTTCCTTCTTTATGTGTTGCTGCCGGAATATGTTCCAAAATAGTATCGAGCAGGTAGATAAAATCGTCAGTTGGTGTTTGCCAGTCAGGTCCCATCCAGCCCGCTTTTGCCGAACCGTAAACGGTTGGAAAATCCAACTGATCTTCGGTTGCATCAAGACTGAACATCAAATCGAAAACTTTTTCCTGAGCAATGTCTGGCGTACAGTTTTCTTTGTCAACTTTGTTCACCACAACAATTGGCTTCAAACCCAATTCAACCGCTTTTTGCAATACAAAGCGAGTTTGTGGCATCGGGCCCTCAAAAGCATCAACGATTAGCAAAACACCGTCGGCCATATTTAAAACACGCTCCACTTCTCCTCCAAAGTCGCTGTGACCGGGCGTATCAATAATATTGATTTTTGTGTCTCGGTAACGTACTGAAACGTTTTTCGAGAGAATGGTAATTCCGCGTTCGCGTTCCAGGTCATTGTTGTCGAGCAAAAGCTCCTGAACTTCCTGGTTCTCGCGAAATAGTTTTACCTGGTGTAAGATGCGGTCAACCAAAGTAGTTTTTCCGTGGTCAACGTGCGCAATAATCGCAATGTTTCTAGTTTCTGTCATTTTCCTTTATTCCAATCCATTTAGCCAACACAAAAAAGCCCGAATTGTTTTCTCAATCAATCATTTACAAAAGCATGAACTATTCTGAAATCGGCGCGCAAATGTACGAAAGTTTTACAACGCCCTACACTTTAACGATGAAATAAAAGAGAGTTTGGTAGAAATTTAATATGGCTTTGCTTTGTTCTGAGCCAGAAGATTAAATTAATTCCCGGGCTTTAATCTCCAGGTATTTGTTAATCAGGTTAACCGACAAGCTTTCGGGTGATGTTAGCAGCGCCATAATTCCTGCTCGTTTCAGCTCTCGCACCATTAACTTTTTATCGTGAACAAATTTCCGGGCAATATTGTGTACGTAGGTTTCTTCGAGGTTATGCGAACGCGCTCCGGCCAACTCCTGCACTTCGGTATTTTCGAAAAATACGACGAGGAGCAGATGTTTGCTTGCCAGTTTTTTCAGATACGGCAACTGCCGACGCATCGAAGGAATTCCTTCGAAATTGGTATACAAAATAAGTAATGAACGCTGCCTTATTTTAAAAGAAACTGTTGCATACAGCTTTTCGTAAGAAGACTCGTTAAAATCGGTTTGCTGTTTGTAAAGTACCTCCAAAATACGTTGCAAATGCCCGCCTTTACGATCAGCCGGCACAAGCGAGTGAATTTGATCAGAAAACGTTATCAGTCCTGCCCTGTCGTGCTTAAACATTGCCGTATTCGAAATAATCAAACTGGCATTAATAGCATAATCCAGCAAAGACATGCCGTTAAATGGCATTTCCATTATGCGACCCATGTCGATAAGCGAAACCACTTGCTGCGAACGTTCGTCCTGGTATTGGTTTACCATTAAAGTTCCGCGCCGTGCTGTGGCTTTCCAGTTTAAGGTGCGCGAATCGTCGCCCGGAACATATTCGCGAATCTGGTCGAATTCGGAATGCAGTCCAACCTTTCGGATACGTTTAACTCCCACATCTTCCAAACGGTTTGAAATAGCCAGCAGCTCCAGCTTTCGCATACTTAAAAACGAAGGATAAACAGCAACAGTTTCCGGCTCACTCCCTTTTATTCGCTGCTGAATAAAGCCCAAAATACTGGAAACATAAACGTTGGTGTAGCCAAAATTATACTCGCCACGGGTCAAAGGTTTTAGCAGGTAGTCGAGCTGATAATTTTCGCCGGGAAGTAATTGTCCTTTCACTAAGAAATCGCGTTTCTGAAATTGCGGAGGTAACTCTTCAATTACTTCGAAACTGATCTTCATCGGGAAACCGCTGTGGATGGAAACAAGTACCGGATTATCGTCGCCAAGCGAAAGACGTGCCGGAAGTTTACGCTGAATTTCCAACTTCCTCCGGTTAAAAAACAGCCACGAAAAGTCGGTTAGCACAAGTACAACAAGAACCAAAAGAATTAGCCGGCTCGCGAAATATATCCACGAAAAAGAGTAGCCCAGAATAAACAGGATAACTACCAGCAACAAGCTGATAAAAAATCGTTTCGACAAATAAATTTGGTTCCTTCTTTTGCTCATAACCTTACTGCTTTCGCATTTAATTAGCGCGGAACTTCAATAGATTGAACCAGTAGTTTAATCATTTCCTCGGGCCGGATGCCTTCCATTTCTTTATCGGGCGATAAAACAATCCGGTGGCACAAAACAGGGCCGGTAATTTCTTTAATGTCGCTGGGTGTAACAAAATCGCGGCCACTCACAGCAGCAACAGCTTTAGCGGCATTCATAATATGAATAGCAGCACGTGGCGATGCTCCGAGGTAAATATCTTTATGATTTCGGGTAGCCGAAACAATCCGGGCAATGTAGTTTTTAAGGCTGTCTTCGATACTCACCTCAAAAATTTGTTTCTGAAACCCCACCAACTGACTGGCCGACAATACTGGCGAAATAGCTTCGGTTTGCAACTGGCCTTTGGCTTTGTCGTGAATATTCAGAATTTGTTCGTCTTCCTCAACCGTTGGATAATTGACAATTACTTTAAACAGAAAACGATCGAGCTGAGCTTCAGGCAAACGATACGTTCCTTCATGCTCAATTGGGTTTTGTGTGGCAAAAACCAAAAACGGCAGCGGCATTGGGTAGGTATTTCCATCTACCGAAATCTGCTTTTCTTCCATCACTTCGAATAGCGCCGACTGTGTTTTTGCGGGCGCCCGGTTAATCTCGTCAATCAGCACCAGGTTCGAAAAAACGGGCCCCTGTTTAAACTGAAATTCACCTTTTCCCATATTGTAAACCGAGGTGCCAATTACGTCCGATGGCATGAGATCGGGCGTAAACTGAATTCGCAAAAAATCGGCTTCTATTGATTTGGCCAGCAATTTTGCCACCAATGTTTTTGCTACCCCCGGCACACCTTCAATGAGCGTATGTCCGCCGGTTAACAAAGCAATCAGTAAGAGATCAATCATTTGCTCTTGCCCTACAATCACTTTTGCCAGTTCGGCTCTGACTTTTGCCACCGCTTCGCTAAGTGCGGTAAAATCGGTGCGTGTTTCAAACAAATTATTTTCATCCATATCTGTTTCTTTTTGTTGTTCCATTCTTATTTTGCAGAATTCTGTTTGCTCTCGCGGTAAAACTGTTCAACCAAATCGTTAAACTGCAAAAGTTCGTCTTCAAAAACCTGCTTTTTTTCTGATAGTATTTTGTACCTGGAAAATATCATCCGGGTAATCTTTTCGCTTACACCAGATTTTAATGCCAACTTTTGGTAAAAAGCTTCACTGTATTCGAAACGCAGGAAATATTTAGAATTGATGTACTCCGAAAATCCGGTAAAAATTTTCAGCACTAAATCTTTATGGTCTTTCCGGTTATAATACAGCAGACCAATCGTTTGCACAAAATCGAGCGACATATTATTTTTGGGTTTCAACATCGGAATAATCCGTTGCCGCCTCAACACATTCGTAATTACATAAATTATAAGTCCGATTAATAAAGTCCAGTAAGCCGCCCGAAGACTTCGGTCGGTTAATATCATTTTAAGTGGCGAACGACTATCTACCCTAAACGGTTTGTAATACTCATCCCACTCCAATGTGCCAGTTGGTACCGAAAACCAACTTAGTAACTGTTCCTGGTAATGATGATCGCTGTAAAGCAAATGATAATTGGTGAATGCAAGCGGAGCAGAGTGCAACAGGAAGTTTCCTTCGCCGTAAGGAATTTTCACAAAGTTTATACTGTCGTTGCCAAGCCCCAAAGGTACAGCAAGGCTACTATCGGCCAATTCGAACCAAGCAGACTGTGCGTTCTTTTCAAATTGAAAAGGTTCACCCCAGCCACTTCCGTCCCAAAGCTGCAGGCTTGTTATTGAATCGGTGCGAAAATTGAGGTCATGCCTGATTTCAAGCCCCAGCGAATCTACAATATCCGTTTCTACAAAGTTGGCGGCAATTAACACATCTGCACCGGCTCGGGCTTTATCATACAAAAAGCTCATATCCAGCGAATCGGGTCGAAAGATATTGGTAATGATTACTATGCTATTGTTAGTTTCTGATGTCTGCTTTTCATATTCATAAAAGCTAGTCGTAATATCTTTTACTTCAGTTTCCGGGTAAAGTGTTTTCAGCTCATCGTGTAGTACCCAGGTACCAAAAGGTATTTTATCGCGGGCAGAAAAAGTTTGCCGCCAATCCACATCTTTTGGTGCAATGGTTTCGAGGTACACCAAAATTGCAAACAAGGCCACCAGCAGAATAATATATTTGAGGTATCCTTTCATTCCTTTTCCTGCGATTGAAGTTTGCTTACTAAATGTTGAAAACCTGAATTCACCCAGTTAAACTGCTCTTCACTGATCGTAAAATTTCCATACCAAACATAATCGAAAACCAGCGTCTGTTGCTGAAACTGTTTACGTATTTCGGGTTCCTGAATTTCGGCCAAATATTCGCGGTTGGTTTTATCTTTGTGCCAGTTTATGTGTGACTTTTCATCGAGCACTTTCAGCAAATGCAAATAATGGTAGCGAATACAAAGCCTCAGGTTGCCATCGGCCAATGCTTTATCGGCCAGTTCCTGTAAATCGATGTTGGAAATATCTTCGTCGGGAATGCTTACAATTCCTTCGCGAGCTTTGTTATTTTTTCCGAGAAACCATTGCAGTTTTGCACCGGTTAGTTGCATTACTACAAAAATGATAACCGCTGCTAAAAATACATAGCGAAGTATGGGAGCAGCTCCTCCTTTTCCAAACAAAAACTTCAGCGCTTGATAAAAGTAATAGCGTATTTTATTCCAAATTGTATTTTGCTTGTAGGTAACAACATCGTACTGAAAATCTTTGTCGGCCCTGTATTCGTCGAGTTTGTTTTCGTTAAATTGTCTTTCAGCGGATTGATTATCAGTAATGATTGCAAAACCTCCGCTTGCTGCAAGACAAAGAAACAGAACTATGAAAATAAATATTTTAAATAGCTGCCTATTCATTTGTTTCCTCAACCAACTTATCAATTTTGTCTTGTAAAGTTGGTCGCTCTTTCATTTCTACTAAACTGAAATATTGAACCGCAACAAAAATCAGAACCAAACTATATCCCAGGTTCTGAAACATAGAAATTACTGTTGAAGCAATTATGTAGCCGGTAGAAAATATTTGAGGCCCCGGTGTGCTGTTATTTGATACCGCATGAAATGTTTTTAGTGCCGTAGCTATAATTAACGGAACCGAAACAATCATACTAAAGATGTATACAATAAGCCCACCAATAAAAATAATACCAAAGGTTCGCCACCAGTTGTCTTTAATTACAGCAAAGCAGCGATTCATTGCTTGTCCAAAACTCAGTTCTTCGAAAATAATTGCTGCCGGAAAAAAACTAAACACTACTCCTAAATATATACCGGGCACCAACAGAAACATACTCGCAATTATTACGATAACAAAGCTTACAAAATAAACGCCCAGAATTTTAAGCCCAACTTTTAGTACGCCAGGCCAAAGCTCTTCGGCTGTAAAATTTCCATTAGTTTTACGATATAAGTTTATGTATTGATATATTACCGCCGTTAGAACGGTATAATTCAACAGCATAACAATATAACTTGGAATCATTTTATAGTAAATGTTTAAAACTGAATCTGCGACAGAACCATCCAGAATAGTGCTGTACATTGATGTTTGGAAATAGACCAACAGAATACCTGTAAAAACAAAAAACGGTAAAACGTAGATTAAAATAGTTTTTCCGAACCGCTTAAATTCCTGACGAATAAAATCGAACGAATCATTCATCACCGTCCCAAAGTCACGGACTTTTCTAAATTCAAAATATTGTTCCATAATTAGTTTGTTGATTTTTGTTTTAAATATTTGGGGTACAGAAAAAAGTACCAAATAATAAAAGCCAGCGATAATACGATAATTCCACCTCTTACAATATCCGGCAATTCGGTATGCCGGGTTACAAATCCTTCGAAAAAACCTGCAACAATAAACAGCGGAACTACTCCCGATACAATTTTAAGCCCCAGAACTGCTCCTTTCTGAAACGATACAATGCGAGGCAATGTGCCCGGAAAAAGAATACTGTTACCAATCGCCATTCCTGCCGCACCGGCTACAATTATTGAAAAAAGCTCTAATGTGCCGTGTATGTATATTGTTAGAATAGATTCGCCCAGCAAATTATATTCGTAAAAGAAATACTGAAAACAGCCCATCATTATTCCGTTCCGAAGCAAAATATATCCGGAACCAAACGAAAAGAACACACCGGCAACAAATGCAAAAAATGCAACCCGGATATTATTAACGGTTATTCCCAAAAACATATTTACTTCGTTTGCTTGTTTGTAAACCGCCAGCGGATCGCCTTTCGAAATGTTTTCGAGTGTCATATTAACATAATGATCGCCCATAATAAGCCGCGGAAAATTGAGATCAACGGCCGTGGAAAATGCACCAATAATTGCACTTACAATAAAAATAGTAAAAGCATACCAGAAATACTTTCTGTTCTCCCAAAACAGCAGCGGGTACTCCGTTTTCCAGAATTCGATAAAACGGTTCCGCTTCACTTTTTTATTTACATAAATTTTCTGGTGTAGAAGTATTGTTAGATTATTCAGATAGACCAGCGTTTCGCTACGTGGGTAAAAGGTAGCGGCATAAGACAAATCATCATTTAGCCCTACATACATATTGTAAAGTTCATCGGGATTTATCCGGAGGTTCTCATTTAAAAGTTTTTCCACCTGGCCCCACTTTTCTGAATTTCGTTTTACAAAAACGATTTCCTTCATACTACAATTTGGAAAACAGTTTTATTTTCTGTTTGGTTTTTTAAAGATTTTTTTCTGATTAACCGTTCTCTGTAAAAGAATATGTTAATTTCAAGGGCTAAAATAACAAAATACAAATTAGTTTTCCGAAGACACAACAATAAATCTGACCATGACCGCCATAAAAATACAAACAGCCCAAAACACACTCCTATTCCAAACAAAAGCCAGCCTTGGTGAACGAATGATCGCATCGGTACTTGATGCACTTGTTATTGGTGCATACGCTTTGATAGGCACTATTTTTATGAGCATTTTTTCAATGGAGCCTGTATTTATGATGATTTTTTTACTGCCGGCCTATTTTTACACCTTGTTGCTTGAGTTGCTGTTCGACGGGCAAACCTTCGGAAAAATGGTGATGAAAATTAGGGTAGTACACAGCGAGGGGCAAAATGTTTCGTTCACCTCGTATCTTTTGCGCTGGATTTTACGCCTTGTTGATATTTGGATGCTTTTTGCCAGTGTTGGAGTACTCTCTATTTTAATAAGTAAAAAGGGACAACGAATTGGAGATGTGGCAGCCAATACCCTTGTTATTAGCAACAAGCCTTCGCAAAAACTACAAGAGTTACGATATACCAAAAAACCCGAAGAAGGGAAAACTTTGGTGTTTAGCCAGGTAAACCTGCTCGAAGACAAAGACATTGAGCTTATTCGAGAGGTTTTAGCATTTGGAAAAGAAGCGAGGTATCATGGCGCAGCGGCAACAATGCTTAAACAAACCAGCCAGTCGCTAAAAAAGAAACTTCATATTGAAACAGACATGATTCCGGTGAAATTTCTGGAGCAATTGCTCAACGACTATTATTTGTATTATTCATAAAAACAAAAAAGAGGTTGTCTGCCCCTCTATCTCAAAAAACACCCAGAACTTTGAATACAAAAACATTACATAAATACAAGCAGGATTTATTTTTTTTTCGAATAAAAAAAGAACAGAATAAATCATGAACCATAACATCAAATTGTGGTTTCTTTGATAAATTATCTGGGTTTGTTCTGCTTAAGAAGGTAGATAAGTACAAAATAAAACCGAAATTAGCATTCACAAAAAATAAGGCAAAACTGAAAAGCCAAACGAGTAGGAAAAATTAAAAAATTAAAAAATGGAAGAACAAAAAGTTGATATGTTTATCATGACAAATGGCAAATTCTTTGAAAGCCATCATATTCCTCAAATTAAAGAAAGGCTAATTGCTATGGATGATTCAAGATGGGCAATAATTCAGTCATTACAATTCAAAGACCCAACAATAAGTCTTGTTATTTCAATATTAGGCGGAAATTTAGGCATTGACCGTTTTTTTATAGGCGACATAGGACTTGGAGTTGGGAAATTACTAACCTGCGGAGGTCTCGGAATATGGGCTATTATCGACTGGTTTTTGATAATGGGAGCCACCAAACAAAAAAATCTGGAAAAAATTCTACAAGTACTATAATGTCAACAAATTGCAATAAATTATATGCTTTGCTATTAATTTGTTGTATGGCAGGGTATATTTGGCTTTATATAAACAAGCAAAACAATACAACCCAAAAACAAACGGTTGAAGTTTGCCTGATAAAGCACACAACAAATATCCCTTGCCCTTCTTGTGGCTCAACCCGTTCTGTTATTTTATTATCAAAAGGAAAGTTTATCGATGCACTACGCACAAACCCCTTGGGGTATATTATTGCAATTATAATGGTTTTTACCCCGATATGGATTTTTATTGATTTTATAACAAAAAAGAAAACATTACTTGAATTCTATAAGAAAACAGAAAGACATTTGAAGCAGCCAAAATTTGCAGTTCCACTAATTATTCTGGTAATTATTAACTGGGTTTGGAATATTATAAAAGAACTTTAACAAACATAGTAAGATTTACCGCCCGAATATCTTCTTATTTACTCCTAAAAACATCCCATTAACATAACACATACGTCTTTTTTTCGAGCCGATGTTATGAAACGGCGTTTCAAACGTAATCTATGCAAACAGTTTAAAAGGAATACCAGAGAATGACAAATCGCGAATTTGAGAAGCTTATTTACCTGCAAAAAGATAATATGTTCAGGTTTGCGCTTAGTATTCTGAAAAACACCGAAAATGCTGAAGACGCCGTTCAGGAAATAGCACTAAGACTTTGGAAAAACAAAAACTCATTGGATAAATCTCAAAATCCGGGAAGCTACTGTTTGAAAACGCTAAAAAACTATTGTCTCGATGAACTTCGAAAACAGAATCACCGCTTGAACTACCAGGCAAACCATCAGGCAAAGAGTTTTAATGAACCAGAAGTAGAAAACCTGGATATGGTGGAAAAAATAAAAAAGGAACTCAACAATCTGCCTACACAACAAAGAATGGCAATTGAACTCAAAGATTTTTTAGGATACAGTTACGAGGAAATCAGCGAAATACTCGAAATCAATGTGCCTGCAATTCGGGTGAATGTGTCGAGGGGAAGAAAAAAATTAAACGAAATTTTTAAGGAGGAACTGGAAGATGCATAAAAATAAAATTGATCGTTTTTTGGATGGAGAACTGGAAGTTAATACAATCCGGGAAAAAGAAAGCGAGTTTACAGATGCTTACAAAAAGGTAATTGCAAAAGCCACTGTTCAAAAGCACGATTTCAATCCGTTTAAAAAGGTTGAAGCTGCCCAAAAGCGGAGATTCTTATCGATAAAGCGGATTTTAGCATACGCAGCATCGGTATTGGTTGTTATCAGTTTATTCTGGTTGCTGCCAAAATCTCAGTCAGAAAAAACTGAAATTACTTTATCTGAAAAAGAGCTGGTAGAAGCAAAAAACAATACAGAACTGGCACTTTTACAGTTTTCGAAAGAGCTAAATGATTGTATGTCGACATTTAACAATGCGATGAAAATAAGCGAACCAACAACTCATGCTCAAACATTAAAAAACATAGAAATCAACAGAAGTAATCCATTAAAAAACATTAAGTTAAATTAATTATGAAGACAAAATTCATTATCCTCTTACTTTTATCAGTCAGCCTTTTTAGTACGGCACAATCTGGCTCAAAAACAATCAGCGAAACAATTGAAAGCATTGCCAGCCTTGAAGGAATTAACTACTTTGAAGTTTCTCAGGAAATGTTCAGGATGTTGTCTGAGCAAAACAATATTGATCCGCAGTTTAAAGCATACATTAGTAAGATAAACCAACTTAAAATGATACAGGGTTCGGGAGCAAACCGGCAACAAATTGGGGAGGCAATGTACAAAGAATTCTCAGGCAAGGTAAACCTGAAAGACTACACCAAGTTAATGAGCAGAAAAGAAGGAAACTCCAGCCTGGCTTTTTACAAAAAGGAAAATAAAAACGAGAACGAATTCCTTTTGGTTAGCTCTGAAATGATCATTTACATTACCGGAACACTCGATCTGAAATCAATAGGAGAGTTTCAGCAGGTTATGGAAATTGCAGGAAGTGCGTTTGAGATGTAAATTGAAGAATACTAAAAATATATTACAAACTACTGAAGCATGAAATAAAGATAAGATCACTTTTTGTGATCCTATCTTTACAACCTATATGTGAATCTAAAGAATATTATTCAAATCCGGTCTTCCAATAATTGCCATTATCTCAACAATATTTTCATCAATTCGATAGTAGATACTATCTATATCGCAAGAACAGCGTCTATAATCCATTTTAATATAATCAACAGATTCAAAAGCAAATGGCTGCTGCGCAATGATTTCAAAATAGTCAAAAAATGAATTGAAATATTTATCGGCTTGAGCCATCCCAAATTTTTCGACTCCAAAATGATGAATTCGGATTAAGTCTTTTTTTGCAGCATTACTTAACTTGTAACTAGCCATTTAGCAGATCTTTTGATTGTGTCAAAATTTGCTCTTTACTATCTTCTGTAAATCCGCTATTCTCCGCCCTATCCAACTTTGCTCTTATCCAATCGACCTGAACCTGCTGTTTTCGCGCTTGCCTGATTAAGTCATTTATAAGTTCACTCTTGCTAGAGTATTCCTCTTTCTCAACTTGCGCTTTTAACCATTCATCATTTGGTTTTGTAAACGAAATACTTTGTCGTGCCATAATACCAATATTTGATGCAAAAATACACCAAATACGAATCAAGTACAAATTAAATTTTTACTAACAGATTTAAGATCGGGATTAAAAAAAGGCAGTTATATTTTGGGTACTTCTAATGCTTTCTCCAACTCTCTACCACATTTGTTGCAAAACAAATGCTTTTTCATATCAATATCTTCCACATAAGTGCCCGGACGCATAACGCAAATCGGCACATGACAGTGAATCAAGCCGAATGAATGCCCAAGTTCATGAATAACAACTTTCCGAAACCGCTCGAAAAGTAATTTTTCGTCGCTAGCCATTCCATATTGTTCATTCCTTAAGCGATATACTGAAGCAATTCCTGCATTTCCTTTGTATTGAGCCTGTCCGAAAATATACGTAAGAACGGGGATAAAAAGATCGACCTGAAATAATCCAATTGTTTTATAGCATTCTCTGGCATATTCTGAATGCACCAATTGCAGCAACTTATTGGCATCGTATTGCTTACGGTCGGGATTAAAATAAGGCGCAATATCGTGAAAAAAGGGAGCTACTTCTACCGAGATTCCAAACACCACCTGTACATCATAGGCCAAATGGTCAAGAAACTCTTTTCCAAACCTGCCATGTGCAACCAATGTAATCCCTTTATTCTTCAATAGAAATAAACTTTAGCAATTAAACGAGCCAACTAAGCGGTAACTACTTTTTGGGAGAAGTAAGTTGATGCCTTTTTATTTTGTTGTAAAGAGTTACCCGGTCGATTTTAAGAACCCGCGCCGTCCGACTGATGTTCCAATCGTATTTATTCAGCGTTTTCTGAATGTACTTTTTCTCCAGATCGTTTAAGCTGTCGTTTGAATCATAAACAATATCTTTTTCTAAGGGAAGATCTTTCTGCCTGATCTCTTTTCCGTTACCAACCACTATTGCCCGTTCCATCATGTTTTCCAGCTCGCGCACATTTCCAGGGAAATCGTATTCTTCCAAACGTCGCAATGCTGCATGGTCGATCGACAAAATATCGCGGCTCATGGCAGTGCAGTATTTTCGGATAAAATGATTGACCAACATCGGAATATCAGCTTTTCGCTCACGAAGCGGAGGAATCGTTATGTTTACCACATTTAGCCGGTAATAAAGATCTTCGCGGAAAGTACCTTCCTGTACCATTTTTTTGAGGTCTTTGTTGGTGGCGCAAATCACCCTGAAATCAGATTTAATCTCTTTGTTTCCGCCCACCCGAACAAAAGCTTTCGATTCAAGCACCCGTAACAACTCAATCTGCATTTTCCCGGAAATAGTGGCAATTTCATCCAGAAAAATTGTGCCGCCATCGGCCATTTCAAAACGGCCTTTGCGGTTAAACATCGCACCGGTAAAAGCACCTTTTTCGTGTCCAAACAACTCACTTTCAAGCAAATCTTCAGAAAGTGCTCCACAATGCACCGTTACCAACGGAAAGAATTTTCGCGGCGAATTGGAATGAATAGCCCGTGCAATCAGTTCCTTTCCGGTACCGCTTTCGCCTGTAATTATTACCGATGAATTGGTTGGTGCAACATTTTCAACATCTTTCAAAACACGAATCATTCCCTCACTGTTGCCCACAATGTCTTCAATATTTTCCAGCGAAACGATTCTGCTTTTTAGCGCTTCATTTTCGTTTTTCAAAGAAATTTGTTGCGCCGCATTCCGAATTAAATGTGATAAATCATCGGGATCAAAAGGTTTTGTGATATAATCAAATGCCCCGTCTTTTAGTGCTTGCACAGCAGTTTCTACTGATGCAAAAGCGGTCATAATAATTACGATGGCGTCGCTGTTTGTTGCCCTTATTCGCCGGTGCATTTCAAGGCCATCCATCCCCGGCATTTTTATATCTGCCAGAATGATGTCGTACTTTCCGGCTTCCACTTTTATCAACGCCTCTTTTGCATTGGCAGCACAATCCACCTCGTAACCGTCTTCGATAAACCAATTGTACAACGAGTCTCTTACTGATTCCTCATCATCCACAATCAGCATTGAAATAGTTGTCTTCATCTTATTTAATTTCGTTAGTTACCAACTTAAGCAATACCGACATTGTTGTTCCTTTTCCCGGTTCCGAAACAACTTCAATTTTTCCCTTATGGCTTTGAACAATGCCATGAACGATAGATAAGCCCAGCCCAATTCCGCGAGTATTTTGTTTGGCAGAATAAAAGGGCTGAAATATTTTTGAGATATCTTCGGCAGCAATTCCTACGCCGTTATCAATAATATCAATTTTGATGTGTTCGTTGTCAGGGTTTGAAGTTTTTAATGTTACCTCTCCATTCTCCGTCAAAGCCTCCATTGCGTTTACCAGCAAAGCAACACACACCTGTTTAATTTGGCCGTCGTTGCAATATACAAAATCGGAATCTGCAGTAAAATCGGTATAAAAATGTACACCGGCAATGTGCATCTGGTGCGCCATCAGGTGGTAACTTTCTTTCAGAATATGATGTAAATGGCAGTTTTCGAATCCTTCCTGATCTTTACGTGAAAAGTCGAGTAAACCTCTTACAATGTTCCCGCAACGTTTCGATTCGCTTTCAATTACCCGCAAATGCTTCAGCATCGGCTCTTTAACATCATCGGGCATTTCCAGTTTTCCAAGCCGTTTGGCCACCAGCTTGCTGTAGGTTAAAATACCGGAAAGCGGGTTGTTTATTTCGTGGGCTACCGACGATGACAATTTACCCAGCGAAGTCATCCGTTCAATATGAATCAATTCGTTTTGAATTTCGGCCAGTTCTTCCGACTTTTTCTGAACCTTATACTCCAGCTGCCGCGACCAGTTTTCCAACTCGTGGTTAGCAGCTTCAAGGTTATCAAGCATATTGTTAAACGCTTGTGATACCAAGCGCATATCATCAAGTAAATGGGGTTTTATTTCCAACCTCCGGCTCCGGTCTCCTTTCGAAACTGCTTCACTTGCATTGATAATCTCGCTTAGTGGTTTCTGAATTTTGTTCCGGGTAAAAAATATGAGCAACGAAACCAGCAAAACAGTAATAACTGAAGCCAATAAGAAAAACTCCGACGACGATTTTGTTACCGCAGAATCAAGCTCTGCCAGCGGCACTTTTATAATCAACGACCCCAGCACTTCTTCATCTTCGCTGTGTGCATGGCAAGCACTAACATAACAGGACCGCTCATTCAATATTGGCGTACGAACCAGCAACTGGCGATGCCCCTTATTCTCGCGGTTCATGTTACAGGCACTGTTGTAATCGATAATTCGATATGATTTCTGCCGGATTGGAAACATCGTCCCAAAATCGTCGTGGCACGAGGAGCAATTGGGATTACTTAGAGCCATAGAATCAGAAACAAACGACGAATAAACCAAACTGTCACGATTGTTGTACATATTTACCTCGTCAATACCGGGCATAGCATTAATAATGTCGAGCGTACTTTGAAGCGCACTTTTATCATTTTTAAGCATGGAATAGTACAACGAGCCTTCAACAATAGAGCCGACGTTATCGCCGCGTTGACGAATAACAGTATTCAGATATCCCTCGTAAACCGACTTAAAAATGACATTGTAAGAGATGAAAAGAAAAACGGATAAGATACCGATGATATACACCACACGGGCATAAATCGATGAACGAAAACTGAAATAGTTTTTGAAGATTTTCTTTGCGGATTTCCCCCATTGGGGAGGCTGGCCATTTCCGCTATTTCGCTGTTTTTTCTTCATTCAAAGGTTAGTAGCTTACCGGCTGTTAGAATTTGCAAGTTACAAAAAAGAAGAAAGGAGGTTATAAACATTGGTCAAAATTCAATTTCTTTCATCTAAAAATTCTTTTTGGAAGTCGTTCCATATTTCAGCCTCCAATTCTTCAAGTAGATTTGCCTGAATTTCGCCACCTTCCTGAAAGACAATCTCCGGCGATGCTCCCGCATGTTTTGCCAGCGCAACACTCAGAAAATCCTTCATTCGCTGCAACTCGTTTGTAATCCATCTTGAAGCTTCTTCAGCCAGGTATAAACCAGACGTTTCACTCTTCCAGTTGTCGGGCTTAACAGAGAGTAACCAGCCTTCGTTGTAGGGATCAGAAATAAGCATCTCGCCATTTTCAGCAATAACAGTGTTTACTTCAGCCATTTCTCCCGAAACAGGCGAATGCACGTGTAACTGCTTTCCGTTTTGTTCCAGAAGAGCAACTACTTCGCCTTTTTTGATTTTATCACCCGGCGATTTCAACGAATTTACCTGAACATTACCAACTACTCGAGCCAGAAAATCGTCGATTCCAATTCTGGCCTGCCCCGATTTTTCGAGGTACAACCAGGTATGGTTCCGGCTAAAAAACAGTCCCTGAGGGATTCGTAAAATACCGGCGGTTAAGACACTTACTTTCTGCCGGATTTGCCTTACAACTTCGCTTTTTCGACTTACAACAATCCAGATAGGAATCAGCAACAACAAAAAGAAAATGATGATAATGTATTCAATCCCTTTTGTGTCGAATAAATTTGAATAAGTATATGCTTCCATTTTATATTCTTTTAAATTGAACTGTTGAATTAATGCGCATTTTTTGCCCACTCCGGCGAATCACGCAATACAGGTAAACGATTAATTACCCACCGAAAAATCCAGATTTGGATGAATATAATAGTCAACGAAACCACAATTTCCATCCACGATGGGAAATAGTGAACAGCAGCGTCCCAACGAAAAGCGATGATAGAAACATTCAATCTGTTTAGTATTATTCCAACAATGGTTAATATTGCGGCAATGCGGGTCAACAAAACACTCGAAATTCTGAAACTTCTGAAAAACAACAGCATCGGGACAGCTACAAATCCTACTATCTCCAGTAAAAACCAGTATCCCATTGACGTATTTATGTAGCTCCAGCGGTGACCGTGCACAAAAACAAGTATTTGCATAACCAGATAAACAAACATAGTGTAAGCGCATATTCTCGATAACGTGGAAACGACGTCTTTTCGTTGTTCTTTTTCTTTCGAAGGAATCTGGTCGGCAAATACACGTTCGCTGATTGAGCCCTCGAAAACAACCATCGAAAGCCCGGCAAAAACACTCGATATCAGGAATAAAATAGGAATAAACTCGGAATACCAAAGAGGATGTATTTTTTCTTTTGCCATCAGGAAAAGCGCTCCCAAACCAGACTGGTGCAATGTTGAAAGGGTAATACCAAACACTACTGCCCCAATCGTCAATACCGACAAAATCTTATGAATTCTTCGTGTCCCAAGCCACTCGGCAACCGCCGGAGAAAATTCAATCAGCTGGGCAACAATATATAAAAGAAAGTGCCAGGCAACCAGGAACAACACCGAGTTTGCACCAAAATTATTCCCGATAATCGGATTAAAAATATTCCACGGTTTGCCGAGATCGAGCACCAATGCGCCGGCATAAAACATATAGGCGAGAAAACCGTTTAAAACCGTCACCCTTACCAAAGAATGAAATTTATCGATCTTCAAGACATAAACAATAAAAGTAAGCACATAAGCACCGCCGGCAAAAGCCACACCGGTAACCACATTAAACCCTTTCCATAAGCCCCACGGGATTTCCTGACTAACGTTAGAAACGGCGCCAATGCCGTATATAAAACGAATAACAATAAGCACCAAACCTGTTAAAATTACCGGAATTGAAATAATATTGAAAGGCGTTAACCATTTCCCCCTGGGTTTTAATTCTTTAATCAGAAATCTCCAGATCGACCTTTGGTCTCCAGCAACCGGATATGTACGGCTAGTCATGTTTTTGAGTTTTATTTTGATTAGACTTTGTAGCTTCATGAATGCCAAGCAACAACGAAGGAACTAGCACAAAAACCGCAGGCACACTGTACAAAAATCCTTTTGTAAGCGCCGGATAAGAAGCTTTCTGAATGTTGGTTTTAAAGCCAATTTCATCGAATGGCACAGGAGATAGATATAGAAATGAAGTACCTCCGGCTTCAGTTTCGCCATAAATATGATCGTGGTACATTTCCGGATTTTCGGCAATTCGGCGTCTCGCCTCTGCGATAAGTTCACGCCGTGTCCCAAATACCAGTGCCTCGCCGGGGCAGTTTTCAACACAGGCTGGCAACTTGCCTTCTTCTTGCCGCTCGAAACACATGTTACATTTGGTGATTTTAGGATTGGCACTGTGGTATTCAAACTTCGGCACATCAAACGGACAGGAAACCATGCAATAACGGCATCCCATACATTTGTCTTCGCGCCAAATAACAGGCCCCTCAACTGTTTTATGCATGGCTTGTGTTAAGCAGGCTGAAGCACATGCGGGCTGATTGCAATGCATACACTGACGCTTCACATATACTTGGCCAACAGACGTTTCGTAGGCATTCACCACTGTTCGGCGTGTCTCGTTTGTTGTGCGGGTTACTCCGGCCTCCGGGTAATCCTCAGGCTCTGGCAAACCATGTGCCTCGGCACAAGAATACTCGCAACTCTGGCACCCCACACAGCGTGTTGAATCGTATAAAATGGCTTTAAACTCAACTATCTCTTCATCCCCGGGTTTTGCCTTTGCTTCGTTTCCAAAAGCGAGAGCCGCACCAGTTACTCCAATCGCTTTAAAGAAATTTCTTCGATTAATACTCATGGTTGTATCTCAATTTAGGTTGTTAAAAGAATTGGTTAAAAATTTAGCATGACGAAACGAAATCGCCCTGAATACCATGACTAGTAGTTTGCAGCCGAATCGATAAAGTGGCTTTGAAAATCTTCCCACACTTCAGGACTCATATCTTTTAGTGGTCGTGCTGCCAGTTCTCCGCCTTCCTGAAAAACAAGTTTTCCTTCGGTCAGGTTTTCAATATTGAAAGAGCAGGCCAGAAAATCTTTCAAGCGAACAATTTCGTTTTTTATCCACTCTTTATAAAAGCTTCCCATTCGTAAAAAGCTAAGTTCGCGCGCCCAGTTTGAAGGTTCAATTTTGTATACCCAGCCTTCGTTGTAAGGAGAATTATTTATTGTGAAAGGATCAGCAACCAGCGCTTCATTGATTTCTCTGATCGTTCCCGAAACCGGAGCTTTAATGCTAATTTGCTTTCCTTTGCGGATCAGTGTAACAATCGGTTCATCTCGTCGTACCTTCTCGCCCGGATCTTTTAGAATCACGCGTGTATAATCGCCGGTTATTCTGGAAATAAAATCATCTACCCCGAGTTTAAGCCGCCCTTCTTCTTCCATAAAAACCCAGGTATGCGATTTATCGAAATATAAACCACCAGGACAAGCAAATCCATTCTCGTTCATCACTTTGGAGATTTTCCCGGCAGTACCTAACGGCATTTTTATGCGTTTATTTCTTTGCCTAATTACAACTCCTACCGTGGCAGAAACAACAACTAAAATTAGTGTAGCCCAAATGTAAACTGAACTATATGTGCGTCCTTCAGCTTGTTCTGCAACCGGCAAAACCGGAGGTGCAAGCTTATCAATGTTCGATTGTTTTTCGCTGTAAGCCAGGCCGGAATAACCGCTTTCAATAACTTCCGATTGACCGGAGCTTACAATCCAGTTCAGGAAATCGAGTGTAGTTTCGTTTACCGGAAATTCTGCAGCAACAGCATAAATATTGTTAACCAGTGCTTTGGGGTACTTCCCTATCCAAACAGAACGCTCGAACTCAGTCGGTTGCTCAAAAATGCTTTCGTTGTAATCAATTTTCCCGTTTGCATTCCGGTCGAGCGGTAGAAGACTAATTTGATCCGCAAAACTATTCTGTCCTTGATCAACAACATCAGCCAGTTTACAAAATGCTACAGCATATTTGTCGTTTCTTACCGTTTTCAGCAAATCTGCAGTACTTTTCTGTTGAATTGATTCCAATGTACTTTGATCGATATTCAGAAAATTAGCAACAGATTCCTGTAAACCATTTTTGTCCTGAAAATAAAATCGCACAGTTTCTTTGTCGGAAGTATTTAACAGTGCTCCCCAATTCTGATCAATAGAACCTGAAAACATTGCAGATAATTCTTCAACAGAAACGCCTTGCTTTTTTAGTGCCGGCAAAAAAGGATTGTTGCTATTTATCACCGGAACCAGAATATCGCGCCCAACAGCCACTTGCCAAAGCGAATTGCTGATAGTTGAATTTTCGTGATTCTGAACAAAAAAGCTCAAAGTATTCTCTTCAGCTGTTTTACTTGCCAGCTCTGGCAACTCAGCTTCAGTTAACTCAATATTCAGCCCCGGATTGGTTTTGCGGTATCCGTCAATCCACGAATCCGCAAGATTGCGAACTTCCTGAGTAACAAAAACTTTTACAGTTTCTTTCTCCGAAGCCGGATTCTCTGCATTTTTCTGGCTCATTCCTGCAAGCACCAGAAAAAGCATTACTACTGTGGTTAAAAACTTGGTTTTCATCTTGTGTTGATTTAAATGTTTTTTTCAAGATATTTTGAACGAAAATTTCGATTCGAAATAACTATTTCACCTAAATCCAAGTATGATACCAAAACCACAAAACACTAACTACCAGAATATTAATAAATAAATCATAAGAATATTCAACAATTAAACTGTTGAATATTTATACACTTTTTGCGAAAGACAATCTTTAATGCTGATCTTCAATAAATTACACTTGTGTTTAATTTTTAAACACCTGTAATTATTTTCAACAGTTCCTGAAAAATTTGGAATTTAAAAGTCTTGACTAGGTCGAAAAAAGCTTAATCTTTTTCTGTTTTTACTAAAAAGGGTGGTTTTGTGTATAAAACCTATGAAAAAGAGAATAGTAGCCGTTTTTTCCAAGATCAATTACGAGCACAACTTTCGGGATTCAATAGCTGAACTAATTCTTTATTTTCGTGTGTTTTCATTATTGTAATTTTCCCACCATTCTTTTAACTCCTGAACCAGGTCGGGGTTGTTAGTTGGATCGGCTACCAAGGGATGAAAAAGTTGATTTTTCCTGTAATAATCAAGGAACAGAGCTGCAAAGCCACCGATTGTACTTTCCACATCTGGTCTCTGACTGGAAAAGACGCTCATCATACTCTTACAAGGCTCCTGAGATTCCAGGTTACTCATTAAAAATTTGAGGTCGTCGTACGATAGCCAGTTTCTAACATCGAGTCTTATTCCACTTATTAAATCGTTACCGTAAGTTTCTCCATAAACAATAAATTTTTCTTCATCCGGATCGGCCATAGAATTTCCAGTCGACTTAAAACGCAGGTGGGCAAAAAGCTTTTGTACATTCATTTTGCGCAAGTCGCCAATATGGTTTTTACTCAGCGGTGGTTGGTTGGGGATTTCATTGTTTTTCGATCTTAAAACAGGACTTTTGAAGTCATCATATTCGACCTTGCATCTTAATTGAAATAGCCCATCTTTACCTATATCGATGAATAATGGAAGTGCTTTGTTATTATCAACCAACTGCAAAGTAGTAAACACTTCATTTTTTTCATTGTCTGTTTCCGTTTTACCTCCCAGGAAAAAAGAAGCTTGTAATTCTGCCACACCCACGAATTGTTTCTCTGGTTCTCCGTTTTGACTTACCTTAACAACATAATCAATGCTGCTGTAGGTATTTTGTGTAAATGAAAGCTTGACTTCCACATTGTCGTCAGTCCCTTCCATTTTATAGGTTTTACCTGAAAGAAGAAAATCAGGTAATGTTTCGAAAATCGTATCGTTCAAAATAAGAATCTCTCTTCTTACTTCTATCTTTTTATACTCCTCTGGTAAGTTATATAACCCAGCCATAAAATCGGTGGAATAGTTGTCCGGATCATTAATGATTACTTCGGCGTCTTCTGAAACACTATTACTTTTATCTTTCTCAGCACCTTGCTGATTGTCCTTTTTCTGATTGCTTGTGAATTTTGTTCTTAAAACCGGAGAGTTATTCCTGTCTATATAAAACTCTTCAGACGGGGTACCATACAATATTTTTGCTTTAAGGTCTCCATTGTCTTCTTGTCCGATTCTAATTGAGACACCGACTCCATCATCTTTAAACTCTTCATATTTGAACTCTTTACCAATATCCCAATCGAAATCCATCTCAAGGCCAAGCCAAAATAAAGGAGACAAATGAGCTGTTCCTGTATTTTCTGTGATTTTATTCTCTCCTTTGTAAACCTGAAACGCATAATCGATAGAACTTTGATTTATCCGTTTAAAACTCAAATCAATTTTCACGTTTCTGTATTTTCCCGATAATATGACACTTTCGCCAATTGGAATATAATCCGGAAAATAATAGCTTACTGAATCATTTTCCAGGATGAATTTGTTGCTTTCTAATAGAATATTCGATCCCCGGAATGAAGAGTTTCGAATAGATTCTATAAAACCCGGTGAGTAATCTGACTTGTTTACAATGGTTATATTGGGCTCTGACTTTAAATCATCACGAACCTTAATTCTCTCAAAAGGGCTCAATCTCTTTTCTAATAACTCAATACACCTTTCTTTTATATCAGCTAGATCGTTAGCGGAAACTGTCTCCAGCGCATTTATCCTTAATTTATATTCGTCTATTCTCTTATCTAATTTATCGACAAACTCCGACCCCAAATTATAAATGGGTAATTCTCTGCATAAATGCAGGTGAGTTTTTAATTCTTCCAAAAACATTTCTGGATTTTCAGTGATAAGATTTCCAAGCATAATTTGCAGCCATTCGGTAAACGCTCCGTCTGAAATAGTAAACATGCGAAAAGCTACTTTAACACTGTTTCGCTGTCCTTTCAAAACTTGTTTCTCCAGCGTCATCAAGTTATCTGCAATTTCGCCAATAACCTCCCTTTCGCTATATTCCAATTTTACATGCCCCTTTTCAGGCAAAGCTTCATACAACAATTCTGCATTGCGGTCGGATGGATTTTTTTGATAGGCACGAAAACGCTGGCGAAGAAGTTCTGTATCTATGTGTGCATAAGTTGATGACCTATGAATATCGCCAGTTTCTCCCCTCTTTAATATTCTATTGGTTAAAATCCCATAAATTATGGATGCATACAATCGTTCTGCTTCGCTTTCCATATTATATTTTTCCCTTACGTTTACTAACGAAGCAATGGTTGAAGGAGAAACGTCTCCGGCAATTTCTATCGTTTCACGAATCTCCTTATAAACTGCATTTTGCTTTGATAATTCCTGTAGAAACTCCATCACCTTCCCGTGTCGGTTAATGCTAAAACTCATATTATTACTATTCGACACATCATAGATTTCCAACAAGGCCGGATGCGATTTCACTACAGTTACCAAAGAATCATGCGATAAGGTTATCTTCTCCTTAACTTCGCTCACTGTTTCTTTCCCCGACAATAACTCATTGAACTTTGGATAGGCAAGCTTTGTGTCGGGCTCTCCGGTTGTGTTAACCACCTTCTCATCTGTCATCAACCGCAGTTCCACCAAATCTTTTATTTCGTCTCTTGAGAATACTTTGCTGATTACCGCGTCTTTCTTGAGATTTCGATACAAAACTTTTCGTTTATCCAGACCATTAACTCCGGCAATAAATAAAAACAAAATAAGCGCTACGGGAGCCAACACCAGAATTTTGTATTTCGCTTTTTTATACAAGCGGCTGTTGGCAATCATTTTTATGCGCTGGCTTAACAACGACTTATTAAAATGCGAGGTAACACTAACGATATTTGCCTCTGCAACCTGGTTAACCATCAGCGCCTGGTAATGCAAACTGTCAATCCCCGACTGAATGGCTCCCTCGTCTGCCAGAAACTCGTGCGTAAGATTTATAGAGCGGCGCATCATCCACACAAAAGGATTGAACCACATAAAAATGCAAAGCAGCTCGAAAAATACGGCATCGAAAGAATGCCTTTGCTTTACATGTACGCTTTCGTGTGCGATAATTTTTTCAAAATCAGTTTCAGGCAACCTTTTCTCTGTCAAAAAAATCCATTTAAAAAATGAAAAGGGAGTAGAAAACCGTTCATGAAACAAAAGCGTAAACAGTGGTTGCTTTACTTTTCGTGACCTGGAATACCAAATACTAATTGTTACAAGCTGCACAATAAAACGCAACAACAAAACAATCACTCCTGCAATATAAAGGTATTGTAAGGCCTGCAACAAATCGATTGAATGTCTCTTTTTTACAAGTTCTGTATCGGGAACGGAACCCGGGTTAACAGAGTGAAAGTCAGATGAAGCAATTTGTGGAACCGAGCTCTCCAAAACCGGAGACGGTGCAATAACTTCTGTTTGCGTTTCCGCTTTAGTAGTCAACGGCAAAAGAATGTAGTAACTACCCGTTGGGAGAAGCAATGAAAAAACTGCCGCAAAAATTAAGAAAAAACGGCGCTGCCTGAAATTGGTTTCTTTTCTGAAAAACAGAAGATAAATAAGGTATGCAAATGCCAGACAAACAGACGTGGCGATTAGGTAATTAGTTGGGGTGTCCATCGTTTACGGTTTTTGTTTTTTAATTTCATCTTCGATCGAAGCTTTCAAAGCTTCCAATTCATCTAGACTCACTTTCTTGCTTTTCATAAAATGAGATACCATTTGGGTGAGCGAATTGTTGTAAAGACTTTTTAACGTATTGGTAAATATTTGTTTCCCGTACTCCTTTTGGGTAACCAATGGATAATACACAAAGGTTTTACCATACTTATTATACGACACATATTTCTTCTTCTCCAAAACTTTTATAACTGTTGCAACTGTATTGTAAGCCGGTTTCGGTTCGGATAATGCATTCAAGATATCACTAACAGCACCTCTTTCAATTTTCCAGAGGGTCTTTAAAATTTCTTCCTGAGCTTTGGTTAATTCCTGCATAACTTCCCTGTATTAATTTCAATTACAAATCAAATATATCAAACAATTTAATTAAATACTATAATTATAGTTTTTATTTTAATACCAAAAAATTTATATGCGCTAATTCATGAATCATTTTATCAGAAAAAGATTGTCTTTGGTGCGTAATATCATCTGATCGCCCACAAAAACAGGAATGGCTTTAACTGTTTCGCCAATGCTGTTTTCTGCCACTTTTTGAAACGTTTCGCCGGGTTTAATGATGGTGCAGTCGCCTTTCACATTAATGAAGTAGATATTTCCGGCTGCATAAATGGGCGAGGCATTGAAGTTTCCTTTTAGCTTTTCTTTCCAAACCGGTTTTCCGGTCATCGCATCCAAACAAGTTATCATGCCGCGGTCGTGAACCATATACATTTTTCCATCAACAATAACCGGCGTTGGAATTTGCGGAACTTCATCTTCATACATCCACTTCAGATGTGTTTCGGTAACATCGCCGTTTCCTGTCGGGTCGATAGCAAACTGACGCGTAAAATAAGGTTTGTTATCCTCGAATATCCAGCCTGAATTTACAAACACCAATCCGTTCCAGAACAAAGGCTGACTAACGGTAGAATCAAAACCGTAGGTAAAAGTCCAAACCACTTCACCGGTATTTACATCGTGTGCAAAACACATGTACGAGCTATTGCTAATCAACAAATCCTTGTCGCCAACATGAACAACAATTGGGGTTTGATACGATTTGCGGTAAACGGGTTCCAACGGATCGTAAATATCGGCAGGTCGAACGCTCTTCCAAATGGTTTCGCCCGTATTTTTATCCAATGCAACAACATACGGATCAGCTATGCCCTCGAGATGTACAATAAGCATATTTTTGTATAGAATCGGAGACGAAGCCGGCCCTTGCATATGATCGCATGGCATATCATCTCTTTTCCAAACTACTTCGAAATTATCTGTATTTATACAAGCTGTACCAAAAGTTCCGTAATGCACATACACACGCCCCTTTTCAATGCAGGGAGTTGGAGTTGCGTAAGAATTGGTACTGTGAATATGCTGCGGTTCGTCGCTGGTAAATATCGTTTTCTCATCTAGCAATTTTCCGCTTTCAAGATCAAAACAAAGCGTATAAAATTTTGTCCCATCTTCTTCTGCCGAAGTCAACCAAACCTGCTTGCCGTAAACCACAGGCGACGACCAGCCAATTCCTTTCACCGGCACCTTCCAAACCACATTTTCAGTATCGCTCCAACGCGTTGGTGCTTTTTCTACCTGCGCGTGGCCATCCATGTTTGAACCGCGAAAATGAGTCCAGTTATCGGATTCAGACTGGCAGGAAAGAAGAAAAATAAAGAATACAAAAAAGTAACAATACTTAATGGTTTTCATTTAGTGCGGTTTAGATTGTTCATTTCAAAGTTAAACGAAAAAACAAATTGCAAAAAGGAATCGTTAAATTAGCTCCAAAATTTAGCTACTTTGAAAACATTAAAAATAATCGCTGTACTACTGCTGGTATTTCATTTCTCAATAAATGCTCAGGCACAAGACGTTAAAAAGGAAGACACAACGCTTCGGATTCTTACTTTCAACATTCTGCACGGTGCCACTACTAAAGGTGATTTTGATCTGGATAAAATTGCCTCAGTTATCCATGAAACTGATCCTGATTTGGTTGCTTTGCAGGAAGTGGATTTTAAAACCCGCCGGGCAAAAAATTACGATTTGGCAACAGAACTTGGCTGGCGCACAAAAATGGCACCTTTGTTTGGCATTGCCATGCCTTTCGACGGTGGCGCTTACGGCGAAGGAATCTTATCTAAGCTTCCGATAATTGCCAGCGAAAACATACCTCTTCCTCATTCGCCAGGAAACGAACCAAGAGCTGCTCTTTCGGTGTTGATTGAACTGGCATCGGGTGATACAATCCGTTTTATTGGGACGCATTTGGAGCACCAGGAAAATAACTCTGACCGCATTGACCAGGTGAAAAAAATCAACGAGGTGTTTTCAGCAGATAAATATCCAGGTATTCTGGCCGGAGATTTAAATGACACGCCCAACAGCAAAGCCATTTCTATTTTGAAAGAGTATTGGACAGACAGTTCTGAAGAGACTTCATTTCTGACTTATCCTTCGGATGTACCAAACCGCAAAATCGATTATATCCTATTTAGTCCTACAGAAAAATGGGAGATCATAGAAAGTCGCCCAGTTTGCGACAGTATCGCGTCGGATCATTGTGCTGTTCTATGTGTGCTGAAATTGAAGAAATAACAAGGATGTCATCTATTCGAAAGATAACACCCTCATTAATCTAGTAATAAACGAGTTCGTTTTCCAACGACTCTGTCTCCAGAAAAGTAATTTCAAACTTCTCCAATTCTACTAAAATCGGTTCGTAGATTTCAGGAATTGTTGGAATATACATGCCTTTCAAATTTAGCTGTTCGGTGAGCACAAGCTTTGCAGCCACAGCCAATGGTAAGCCAACTGTTTTCGCCATTGCCGTTTTATCACTATTTTCGCCGGTTACCACCAGTGAGCTGGTTTTTCGGAACAATTCGCCATCGGTTTTTTCCCGAAAAACAAATTTGTGCCACATTACAATCATGTCCTTATCATCCGGCAACAGCTGCCATTTTTGTTTTAAAATATGTTCCATAACCTGAGCAGGTGTCGCGCGCTTTAAGCCAATCGGTGTATTTTCAAAAATACCCAGCCATTTTAGTTTGGACACAATCTCTGAATCCTGTGGAATATTCAGGTAATGAAATAGTTTTAACTCTACAGAATCTGTTGGATGATACGGAAGAAAAGAGTTGAAAAACTCGCGATATGTCATGTCCTCAATATTTTCGAGATAGTAGCTATCGTCGGTTGCTCCCAACTGAACGAACACGTTCCATGCCTTGCTAAAACCAGGTCGTCTCAGTGTTCCTCTAAAAATGGTTGGAATTCCCTGTAAGCCATATTGCTCAATATATTTCAACGAATCGCGGTTGGCATAGCCTTCGAACATACCATAGCTTTCGATCTCAATCATTTCTGTTCTGCGAAACAAGCGATTGTACGGAATGTATTTTATTTTGCCGTTTTGAATAAACTGCGCCGGACCACCCTGCCCTGCCAAAACCACATTGCGCGGATTCCAGCTAAATTTGTAATTCCATGGATTAGAGTCTGATTCGGGGGCTACCAAACCGCCCGTAAATGATTCAAAACACAGCAACTCTTTTCCCTGACTTTTTATCTCGTCGATCATTTTCATGGCCGACATATGATCGAGGCCCGGATCGAGGCCGCATTCATTCAGAAAAAACAGCCCCTTTTCTTCCACTTCCTTTTCAAAAGCCTTTAGTTCGGGTGTTTCGTACGAAGCTGTCAGCAGGTTTTTAGAAAACTTTAAACACGATTGTGCAACCAATTTATGGAAGCGGGCAGGAAGCATCGAGATGACCAAATCCGCAGTTCTTACTTCAGCATCTCTGGCAAATTCATCTCTTACATTTAGAATAGAATACTCAATTTCTGAATTCGATAGTTTCTCATCCAACTGTAAATCTGCGATACGAATTTTCCACTTTTGCTTTTGAGCATGATGTGCCAGGTACCAAATAAGTGACTTACTTGACCTGCCTGCTCCAAAAATTAATATGTTTTTCATAGAATAAAACCTAATAATAAATACCGTTTATATTTTTGAACAACTTCTGCTTGTTTCGGCGCAAAATTCGTTGGATTTTCAAATTACCTTTTCGGATGCGCCGATTTTCATCTGCTCTTTCTATCCCGGATTTAAACCCGGGGCTATTAAAATCAAATCCTTACAGGATTTATAGAGAACGTTACTATCGCTTCTCAATTCCTTGTTCTTTGCTCTAAACTTTGAACACTGAACTCTAAACATTAAACTCAATCCCTTGTGCCAACGGAAGTTCTGTACTAAAATTGATTGTATTTGTTTGCCGGCGCATATACGCTTTCCAGGCATCAGAACCCGACTCGCGGCCACCACCGGTTTCTTTTTCACCACCAAAGGCACCGCCAATTTCTGCTCCCGAGGTACCGATATTTATGTTGGCAATTCCGCAATCCGAGCCTTCGTGTGATAGGAAAGCTTCGGTTTCGAGCATGTTTCTGGAGAACATTGCCGACGACAAGCCCTGCGGCACATCGTTATGTATTTTTATGGCTTCCTCTAATGTTTTGTATTTGATTAAATAGAGCAGCGGCGCAAATGTTTCTTCCTGCACAATCTCAAAATGATTCTCAACTTCGGCAATGCAAGGCTGCACAAAGTTGCCGGAAGCATATTCTTCGCCATTCAGCGCTTTTCCTCCGGTGATAATCGTTCCACCTGCCTGCTTTACGCGTTCAATTGAATTAAGAAAATCTTCTACTGCCCATTTATCAACCAGCGGCCCAACCAGTGTTTTTTCATCGAGCGAATGCCCAATCGGTAACTTCTGATAAATTGTTACCAGCTTTTGTTTGAAAGCTTCGTAAACCGATTCGTGCAAAATAATCCTCCGGGTTGAAGTACAGCGCTGTCCACAAGTACCTACAGCACCAAAAACAACAGCGCGTAAAGCCATTTCCATATCTGCATCAGGAGTTATAATAATGGCATTGTTCCCGCCCAATTCGAGAATTGAACGCCCCAAACGCTGGCCAACTAAACCACCAACCTTCTTCCCTATTTTAGTAGAGCCGGTAAACGAAACCAGTGGAATGTTTTTATCAGAAAACAAAGTATCGCCCAAAACTTTCGATTCGGCCGCAACCAAACTCAAAACACCTTCAGGGACATTATTTTCTTTTAAAACACGGGCCACAATTTTATGAACTGCAACAGCACACAAATAAACTTTCGATGATGGTTTCCAAACCACAACGTCGCCGGCAACAAGGGCTATCATCGCATTCCAGGCCCAAACAGCCACCGGAAAGTTAAATGCTGAAACCACACCTACAATTCCCAACGGATGGTACTGATCGTACATGCGGTGCTTTTCCCGTTCGGAGTGCATGGTAAAGCCGTACAACTGCCGCGACTGTCCAACCGCAAAATCACAGATATCAATCATTTCCTGCACTTCGCCCAAACCTTCCTGGTAAATTTTTCCCATTTCGTACGAAACCAGTTTCCCCAACGGCTCTTTAAATTTTCGAAGCTCCAGACCAATCTGCCGAACAATTTCACCCCGTTTTGGAGCCGGAACCATACGCCACTTTTTAAAAGCTTCTTTCGCGGTTTCAATCACTTTGTGGTATTCATCAACTCCACATTGTTGCACTCCGGCAATCAGTTTCCCATCAGAAGGAGAAAAGGATTCGATGAATTTACCCGTGCTTTGTTTCCACGTAGTTCCGGTGCAAACACCTGGGTTAACAGACTCAAGTTGTAGTTCTTTTAATACTTCTTTAAAATCAAAATCTTGTTTCATTGGTTCTATTTGTTTTTATGATTTTTATACTCTTAAACTTTTTCGAGTACCATAGAAAGCCCCTGCCCAACTCCTATACACATGGTACAAAGTGCGTATTTGGCATTTGTGTCGCACAGTTGATGAAAAGCCGTTGTTAGCAAGCGTGCCCCCGACATTCCTAGTGGATGGCCCAAAGAAATGGCTCCTCCAAGCGGATTAATTCGAGGATCAAAATCATCGAGCCCAAACTCACGGATACACGCCAGAGATTGGGCAGCAAAAGCTTCATTCATCTCGATAATATCCATTTGAGCAAGTGTTAACCCTAAAAGCTTCATCACCTTTTTCGTAGCAGGAACAGGGCCAATTCCCATAATACGCGGTGGAACTCCGGCAGCCTGAGCGCCTAGAATTTTAATCCGGGGCACAAGGTTGTAGCGTTTTACGGCTTCTGCCGAGGCGATGATTAAAGCCGCTGCCCCGTCGTTGATCCCCGAAGCGTTACCGGCAGTTACTGTTCCGTTTTCCATAAATGCAGGCTTCAAAGTAGCCAGTTTCTCCAAAGAAGTTAGCCGTGGATGCTCGTCGGTATCAATCACCAAAGGATCACCTTTTCGCTGCGGAACAATAACCGGCACAATTTCCTGTGCCAGCTTGCCATTTTTCTGTGCCTCGGCTGCTTTTTCCTGACTGTGGTGTGCAAAACGATCCTGATCTTCTCTACTAATTTTATATTCTTCTGCCAGATTTTCGGCAGTAGCAATTAGCGGATCAGTACCAAAACGCTTTAAAAACTCAGGATTTACAAAACGCCAGCCAATAGTTGTGTCGTATATTTCTGCCTGTCGGGAAAAGGCTGTTGCGTGTTTTGGCATTACAAAAGGAGATCGCGACATACTTTCCACACCGCCCGCAACAATTAATTCTGCCTCTCCCGTTCGGATTGTTCTTGCAGCCATTGCTACAGCTTCCATTCCCGAAGCACATAAACGATTCACTGTTAATCCCGGCACCGATTCGGGATAACCAGCCAACAATAGTCCCATTCGTGCTACATTCCGGTTGTCTTCGCCGGCCTGATTCGCACAACCCAAAATAACATCGTTAATTGCCGCTCTATCGATATCAGGATTTCTGTCGAGGATGGATTTTAAAGGAACCGCCGCCAAATCATCTGGCCGAACTGCAGAAAGCGAGCCGCCGTATTTACCGACAGGAGTTCGAATGGCATCACAAATAAATACTTCTTTCATAATTATAATTAGCTACGAGCTTTTGCCTTAAGCTTCAAGCTCCATTCAACTTCGGTTACATTTTGCATTAAGTTGTTCGTTATTCAATTTGTCAATTTTAGGTTTCAGCACTTTAAAAGCGCGTTGCAAACCTTCTGTTAACCGATCAATTTCTTTTTGAGTTATTACCGTTGAAAGCATGCACGAGAAAGTGTTGATCATCAAAATATTTTCCTTGCTGTACATGTATTCCAACAGCTCATTTACTACTGATTTTGTGGCCTCATCCTGATAAGTTTCGCGGTAGCTCTTAGGCGGATTTTCCCGCAAATGCATTCTGAACATCGAACCGGCTCCTGTTATTGAAACGGGAACATCTTTTAATCGAATCACTTCTTCGATCTGATGAATGGCTTTTTTTGTCAGCGAATTCAAATCTTTAACTGCCTTCCGATCGAAATATTCCATGGCTTTATAGCCGGCAGTCATTGTAATCGGATTAGCCGAGAAAGTTCCTGAATGTGGCAAAAGCAGGTTCTTTTCATGCGGATCAAAAACCTTCATGATATCGGCTCGTCCGGCAACTGCTCCAACAGGAAATCCTCCACCAATAATTTTCCCCATCGAGGTTAAATCGGGTTGCACACTGTAATCAGCCTGCGCTCCGCCATAATTTACGCGGAACGTTATCACTTCATCAAAAACCATTAAAGCTTCGTTTTTGCGAGTCCAATCGTATATCGCCTCAATAAATTCTTTGTTTCCCAGCATTAAGCCAACACGATGCGGAACCGGATCGATAATTACACAGGCAATCTGGTCGGCCTGCTTGTCCAGAATCGACAGTGTTCTTTCAATATCGTTGTACGGATAGATAATCACATCGCGCGAAACACTTTTGGGCGTTCCATGTGCCAGCAAAACACTTGATGGTTTGTTTACACTTCCCCAGTTTTTGGGACTGGCAGCCTGGCTAACTTCAGCAAAATCATAAGTTCCGTGATAAGCACCTTCGGCTTTGGCAATTTTAGTCCGCCCGGTAAATGCACGTGAAGCCTTAATCATAGCCATAACCGCCTCGGTTCCTGAGTTTACAAAACGAATACGTTCAAAGCTTTTTCCACGTTTAATAAGGTGTTTGGCAAACTCCAATTCAATTTCGGAAGCCAGTGTAAATGCCGTCCCCTTTTTCAACTGATCAATAACTGCATCGATAATCGGAGGAAACGAATGTCCGTGAATCAGTGCTGCCATATTGTTCGCAAAATCAATGCGAGTTGTCCCTTCTATATCACTAATATAACAACCCGCAGCGGTATTGGCATAGTTCGGATAAGGCTGGCGAAAAACAGTGTTTCTGCTTACACCGCCAGACAGCACCTTTTGTGCCTGTTTGTATAGTTTTTCACTGTTACTGCTCTTTACCATCTTATTCAATTTGAGCGTTTAAACAAAATTAAAGTTGCCGCTGTCTTCTGCTGAAGCTCATCAAAAGAAATTCCGGGAGCCAATTCCCGAACAAGCAGCTTTTTATCCACTACATCAATAATTGCCAGATCGGTATAAATTCTGCTTACTACATTTTTTCCGGTAAGCGGGTAGGTACATTTTTCTACAATCTTCGATTCGCCAGATTTTGTGCAGTGCTTTGTAATGACAAACACCTTTTCTACTCCAGCCACCAAGTCCATCGCGCCGCCAACAGCCGGAATTGCGTCAGGATCGCCGGTTGACCAGTTGGCAAGATCGCCTTCCTCTGAAACCTGATAAGCTCCCAATACACAAATATTAATGTGGCCACCGCGAATCATTGTAAAACTATCGGCATGATGAAAATAAGCTGCCCCGGGGATTGCGGTTACGTATTTTTTACCGGCATTTACCAGTTCCGGATCTTCACTGCCGGCTGCTGCCACCTCGCCCATTCCAAGCAACCCATTTTCGGTATGATAGATTACTTGGCGTCTTTCGGGAATAAAACCGGCAACCATTTCGGGCATTCCAATTCCAAGGTTTACGTAAGCTCCGTCATCAATATCGTTGGCAACATTTTGTGCCATTTCTGAAAGACTCCAACCTTTATTTATTTCCATGGATACCTCCTTTCTTCAGCTACCAGTTTTGATTCGTCTGCCGGGTTTGGAACCTCAACAACACGATGCACAAAAATACCGGGCGTAACCACGCATTCAGGATCAATTTGACCAAGTTCAACAACCTGCTTTGCCTGCACAATCGTTGTCTTTGCAGCGGTACACATCACCGGACTAAAATTGCGGGCCGTTTTGTTGTAAACCAGGTTTCCGTATTTATCAGCTTTCTGGCATTTCACCAATGCAAAATCGGCTTTAATTGCGTGTTCCAGAACGTAATCACGATCGTTAAATGTTCTTACTTCTTTGCCTTTTGCAAGCGTCGTATTAACAGAGGCAGGTGTGTAAAACGCGGGAATACCGGCACCTCCGGCACGAATGCGCTCAGCCAAAGTTCCTTGCGGTACCAGTTCCAACTCTATCTCCCCTTTTCGGTACAATTCGGGGAAAACAACCGAAATTGATGTACGTGGAAAAGAACAAACAATCTTTCGAACCTGACGATTTTCAATTAAAGCAGCCAGACCGACATGCCCACTCCCGGCATTATTACTTACCACTGTAAGATTTTTCGCTCCCTGATCAACAAGTGCATGAATTAGCTCAACCGGACTACCAGCCTCGCCAAAGCCACCAATCAAAACTGTAGCGCCGTTAAAAACATCGGCTACAGCTTCAGCCGCCATATGCACAATTTTATTAATCATGCTTTTCTGCCAATTTTATTTCTTTTGCAAGTGCATCAGAAAGCTTGCTTTCTATCTCAGCAAGCTCATCTTCATAAAAGTATTTTACGCTACCAAATGGAATCAGTTTCTCGATAGTGTTTTCAGTCTCGTCGTATTTGGCAAAAAACGTGGTATCCATCCACTCCATATTTCGGGCTTCGTTAAATTTCAGAACAAATACTTTTTCTCCATTTATTTCAGCCGTTCCGAGCAAAGAAGTTTTTCCGGCAGAAGATGTCATAGTTATGTAACGCGACGGACGATTTACCGAAGATAAGCTCCGGTATACCTTGTTAAATATATTTGAGATATCGGCCAGAGATGCGGTAAAATAATGGTGCTCGCCGGTTGGGCGTGCGCAATACATCGAGTGAAACCCGATGCCAAGCATTCCCAGCACATTCCCCAAATCAATCCAGTTTTGCGCCGAGCGATCGATATCAACGTTTCCATCTCCATCATAAAACAAACTGATGTGATTCATAATCGGGCTTTGGCTTTTTATCGTGATTCCGTACTTTTTCAACCGCCGGATTGCTGCCACCGAAACAGGGTTCAAAATATCGTGTGGTGTAGAAATGTGTGCCACCCAAACAGCCTGGATTCCATTTTCGACGAGCTTTTGCAACAACTCCAAATTCGCTTTAAACTTGTCGCTTAAAATCAATTCTGGCTGAAAATTTAGAGCACGCGAGCCAATCCGTACCGTCCGAATATGCATCAAATCTGAGTCTTCAATAATAGGGGTTACATATTCCAATAAACGTTCGTACGGAATGTATCCTCCATCGCCGCCGGTAATCAGAATATCACTCACCTCTTTGTGTCTTTTCAGGTACTCATGCACCTGAGCAACCTCTTGCTGAACGAACATATCTTCATCGCCACGAACCTGTGCGTGCCTGAAACAATAGGTACAAAATGAGAAACAGGTTTGTGTTGTTTTATCAAGAATAAGTTTTATCGGCGGATATTTGTGCTGACTTCCTTCCAGAATTTCCAAATGCCCTTCGTCGTTAATAAACCAAGGCTTATTTAATTTCTGCTTACCATCGTGTGGATTTGTCTTTAAAATGTAGTCTTCCACTACTTTTTTCCGTTCCTCATCAGATTTTGCTTCGGCATATTTCTTTACCTCATTGGCAGGCATCATTCCGGGCTGAGGAAAGATTAACTGATAGTTCGAATCGTTTTGGTAATGCTTCCAGTCAATGGTATTCAAAACAAAACTGGTTGCCAAAAACCGATACACTTCTACAAAAAACTCACGATCTTTTAAATGATCAATTTCAATACCATGAGACTTCAGCTTCTGAACAATTTCGCGGAAACCTTTCAATCCTGAATAATGTGGTTTTTCGTCAAAAATTATCTCTTCATCGAGAAACAAAACAGAATATTTCGGATAATTATTATGTAGACGTTGAATCAGTCCGGGAGGTAAAAGTTTCTCCTGTTCAACATTTTTCAGCGTTTCGTCACTCACCCGATACCGCTTCAATGCCAACTGAACATCAGCATGTTGAACTTTTTTAATATGTCCGTTCGGATACATAAAAGTAAGTTTAAGTTTTAATGATTATGAAAACACAAAGCACAGCGAATCACAGATAGTCAAAATCAACTCCCCTCGGTGTTGTAAATCAGGTTTCCCTGTATCTGAAAAACTAAAATGAAATAAAGAGGCACCTGAACACAAATCCTGATGCGAGTGATTTGAAGCAAAAATTGCTGCGGTTGCAGCTAATGAGAAACCTTATCCTCATCGAGACACTCGGGCATCCCAACGTAAAAGAAAATTGGACATTGATACGATTGAATCATGCATGAAAGTTAAGGAAACTTTTAAAAGACAACATTCAAATAATATATTTTTTACAACATCTGTAATCAGATGCTGAAAAAAATCACCACCTTTACATTATAAAGCAATGAAAACAAGAACATCGTACTCGTATGATTTTTAACGAGTAACAGAAAGTAATTAACACCCTTTGAAATGAAAAAAGTTTTATTACTTGGCGCCGGGATGGTAGCCAAGCCAATAGCAGAATACATCCTAGATAATAACCTTGAACTTACTATTGCCAGCAGAACTATAGAAAAAGCCCAAAAGCTGATTGGCGGGAAAAAAAATGGCAAAGCTATTGCCTGGAATACCGACCAAAGTGAAGTACTCGAAAAACTAATTTCGGAACACGATATTACAGTAAGCCTGTTGCCATATACTTATCACGTTGCGGTAGCAAAACTTTGCATCAGGCACAAAAAAAACATGCTAACCACTTCGTATGTTTCCGACAAAATGAAAGCGCTGGATAACGCCGCAAAGCAAGCCGGAATACTCATTATGAATGAAATTGGCGTTGACCCCGGCTTTGACCACATGACTGCGATGCATATTATTGACAAAGTGCACGAAAAAGGGGGAGAAATACGTGAATTCTATTCGTTGTGTGGAGCTCTTGCTGCTCCCGAAGAAGCCAATAATCCTTTCAGATACAAATTTTCATGGTCGCCGCGAGGCGTAATTATGGCCGGAAATAACAGCGCTACATACCTAAAAAATAGCGAGGTTATAGAAATTCCGACCGAGGATTTATTCAAAAATCCGGTACTGATTGATTTCCCTGAAATAGGAGAAATGGAGGTTTATCCAAACCGCAACTCGCTTAGCTATATCAACCTCTATAATTTAAAAGGAATTAACACGATGTACCGGGGAACCTTTCGCTACAAAAACTGGTGCGAAATTATGCATGCGTTGAAAACAATAGGAATGCTAAGCTACGACCGGCAAAGTTTTGAAGGAAAAACCTACCGGAAAATTATGGCACGTCAGCTGGAAGTTTATCCGGCAAATATGAAAGAGAAAGTTGCAGAGCGATTGAATCTTCCGATAAACAGCCCGGCAATAATTGCCATGGAATGGCTGGGATTATTTAGCGACGATCTTGTAAAGATGAACGAAGGATCAACATTTGACCTAACCACCGACCGCATGCAGGAGAAAATGATGCTCCCCGACGGAGGTCGCGACATGGTAATTATGCTGCATTCATTTTTAATTGAAAACGCAGACGGAACAAAAGAAGTGGTAAAATTGCGACTTCTTGATTTCGCAACAAAAGAAAATACATCAATTGCGCGAACAGTAGCTTTACCAGCAGCTATTGCTGTAAAACTTATTCTCGAAGGCAAAATTAAGGATGTGGGCGTTCAAATACCGATCAAGAAAAATATTTACCAACCGGTTTTGGATGAATTGAAAAGCCTGGGAATTGCAGTGACTGAAGAGTGGGGACTTCCTGAAAGTGAAAAACTGGGATAACGATATTAATTAATAACCCATTTTACGGCAGCTTCTTCGCTTGAAAAAGGCCTGATTTTAATCCTGTTCACCTTGTTTCCTAAAGCAGGAGAAGCAATGGTTTTAGAACTTTAGAACCATTGCAAACAATAGCTTGTTTCAATTGTTTGAGTTGCTTCTTATCACGTAGATCATTTATTCGTTTCAGAGAATTATCAAAATTTACCCAACAAAGTCTCCTATCAAAATCGATTCGGGGTAACCTTTGTGATATTTGTAAAAAATCCCCATAAATTCTGACTATTCTTTCAATTGCAACAAAATGAAATTTTCACAATCTGTTATATTTTACAAATCATTCGTATTTTGTTAGCTCTAATTCAATCAACATGGAAACCAGCAAGAAAATATACATCTTTCTACTTATTATTACCGCTGTAATTGTCTGTATTTATGCACAGTCGATCATACTTCCTTTTGTTTTGGCTATACTTTTCTGGTTTCTTATACGAGTAATCAAAAAAATATTAGCAAAAGTGAAATTTATCGGGAGATTACCTCGCTGGTTACTCACCATATTTTCCACTTTAATACTTCTTGGTTTTTTAGCGTTTACGGGAAGTATGATATCCCAAAACATAGCTCATCTTTCGAAAACAGTTCCGCAATACGAAGCCAACGTAAACAAAATGACCGATTCAGTAAACAAACGATTTGATATTGATCTGGCTAACATGCTCGGAGATTTTACAAAAGACCTGAAATTTGGGAGCATTCTTAGTGTCCTATTTTCAACACTCACCGGGTTATTCGGAAATGCGTTTACCGTACTGCTTTACCTCTTGTTCTTATTACTTGAGGAGCCAATTTTTCCAAAAAAAATAAAGGCGATGTACCCTGATGCAAAAAAATACAAACAGGTTACCGATTTGGTAAACAAGATCGACCACAGCATAGGCAATTACGTAGCTTTAAAAACATTAACCAGCTTAATAACAGGATTCTTAAGCTACATCGCCCTATTGTTTATAGGTATTGATGCACCATTATTCTGGGCATTTCTCATTTTTATCTTGAATTTTATCCCCACGATTGGTTCACTGATTGCCACCTTATTTCCGGCACTATTTGCCATTTTACAATTTGGCGATTTTACACCCGGTATCTTAGTACTGGCAATTGTAGGAGCAATTCAGCTAATAATTGGCAATCTGGTAGAACCACGTTTAATGGGAAATTCATTAAACATCAGCCCGCTGGTAGTTTTCCTAACCTTAGCGGCCTGGGGGGTAATTTGGGGAATTTCCGGCATGTTGCTTAGTGTCCCGATTACGGTAATAATGATCATCGTTATGTCGGAGTTTCCCGGAACGCGACCCTTTGCTATTTTACTAAGCCAGCGCGGAACTCTTAATAACTAAAAACAAAAAACATGAATATATTAACACAGCTAAAGCCCCAACCATTATTTAACTATTTTGAAGCGATTTGCCAGGTTCCACGGCCATCGAAAAAAGAAGAACAGATTAGAAAATTCCTGCTTGATTTTGCTAAAAAAAACGGGCTTGAAAGCAAAACTGATAAAGCCGGAAATGTATTGATATTAAAACCGGCAACTCCCGGAATGGAAAATGCACCAACCGTAATACTGCAAACGCACATGGATATGGTTTGCGAGAAAAATTCGGATAAAATTTTTGACTTTGAAAAAGACCCGATTGAACCGATAATTGTTGATGGCTGGGTAAAAGCCAACGGAACAACACTTGGCGCCGACTGCGGAATTGGAATTGCCGCCCAACTGGCGGTTTTAACTTCCAATGAAATAAAACACGGCCCAATTGAATGCCTGATTACCGTTGACGAAGAAACCGGGTTAACGGGCGCTTTTGCACTAGAAGCTGGTTTTCTGACTGGCTCAATTTTGCTAAATCTGGATTCGGAAGATGAAGGTGAAATTTTTATTGGTTGTGCAGGTGGTGTCGACACGCTTGCTTATTTTGATTATCAGCCTGAAAGCACATCGGAAGGAGCAGTTGCTCTGAAGATTTCAGTTTCCGGTCTTTTGGGCGGCCACTCTGGCGACGACATTCATAAAAACCGTGGAAATGCAAATAAAATATTGAATCGTTTTCTCTGGGACTTCACCAAAGAATTTAATGCACGTTTAGCTGACTTTAACGGCGGAAACCTCAGGAATGCAATAGCACGCGAATCATTTGGCGTAATTACCGTTCCCTCAAACCAAAAAGAAACGCTATTAAATAAGTACAACACCTTGGCTGCCGCGATCAAAGATGAATTTGCATTTTCGGAACCAAAGCTAAAAATTGAATGCACTGAAACTGAACTTCCAAATTCGGTTATCGACAAAGAAACCCATAAAAAATTGCTGAATGCCATTTATGCCTGTCCACACGGTGTACTGGAAATGAGCACCCGAATGGAAGGCATGGTTGAAACTTCCACAAATCTGGCCTCGGTTAAATTTGCCAGCGATAATAAAATACAGATTACAACCAGCCAGCGCAGCGAACTGGAAAGCAGAAAACATTTTGCAGCCAACAGCGTTGAGGCTGTTTTTCGCTTAGCCGGAGCAACAGTAACGCATTCTGACGGTTATCCGGGATGGGCTCCGAATCCAAATTCACCAGTATTAAAAACAACCGTTGATTCGTATAAAAAACTATTCGGTGTTGAGCCAATCGTACGTTCGATCCACGCAGGCTTGGAATGTGGCCTTTTTCTGGAGAAATATCCGCATCTCGATATGGTTTCTTTCGGGCCAACCATAAAAGGAGCACACTCGCCCGATGAACGACTTGACATTGAAACCACTGATAAATTCTGGAAGCATTTGGTTGACGTTTTGGAGCATATAAAATAAGGAAAACATAGAGTAAATGTGTGTACCTGAGCTACTCGGTTTTATTAAAATAGAACTGTGTCAGTACACATTTATAGCCTTCGCTTTCAGGATTTTTCTGACTACTTATTCGGAGCTGAAGCATATGTTTTGCGGCTTTTAAATTCTGCTCTAAGGTAAAATAACGAAGGCTTTCAGTTCCGTCAACATAAAGATCCTGCGTCAGCCAAGGCTGATCATCAACGCTGTATTCAATCGTTCCTGATTCAGAATCAGAAAGAACTGCAATACCAACTGCGTCTCCTTCAAACTCGAATTTTAGAATCTTTGCTGGATATTCACCGGTTAACCGGGCAGTCGGCAAATCTTGTCCACCCAATTCAACAAAAGTCCAGCCCTTGATTTCTTTTGGCGGATTTGGTTGAACAAATTCCACGTTTGGAAAAACTGCCGAATCAACTTTCCGGTAATCTTGCGCATTTACATAGCTAATCAATGCCAAAGCAAAAACCAGTAAACCTATTTTTCGTGCTATTTCCATTCTACTTTTCCGTTTATATCTCCCCTCCCCGGCGATGGGAAATCCATCAAAACTTCGCCTATATAAAAAAAGCCGAGCGATTTCTGTCCATCTTCAATGTCAAGCAAACCATCAAACAAACTGATAAAAGCCGGTGTGGCCCAAAACGCCCCAAGTTCCATTTCGGTAGCGGTTAGCCACATATTTTGCACAGCCATTGAAACTGCCGCTACTTCTTCCCATTCTGGTAACCGATGCGCCGCATCAACCTGCAAGATTATAGCTATAGCAACCGGAACATTTTTTAGGTTCGTCGAAAACTTCTCTATTTTTTCGCTGGCTACTTCGAAACCTTCGGCTTTCTTTTTGCGAAGGATGTTTTCACATTTTTCAGCCAGTTTCTGTTTTGAATCGCCAGTGTAAACCTTAAACCTCCAGGGTTCCGTTTTTTTGTGGTTAGGTGCCCAGTTGGCGTTTTCCAGCAGCTTCTCGATTGTTTCTTTTGATATCTCTTTTTTTGCCAGAAGCCGCGGAGGAGTTGCCCTCCTGTTTTTTATAATTTCTGAAATAGACATGTTTCTTTACTTAAAAGTCAGTTGCCTAAAGAAACACATTGATCTCAAAAAATGTTTGCACAAAAGTGAGATAGCCCGGCAGACAAAAAACTATTCTTCATCTTTGTTATAGCCAAGAATTTTAAACATATCGTCAGCCGACTGTTCATTTCTGTACACGTAATCGATAAAATTTCCTTTTTCATCACGATCGATGATAACGTGCTTTGGCGACGGAATCAGGCAATGTTTTATACCTCCATAACCGCTAATTGCATCCTGGTACGCTCCGGTATGGAAAAAGCCGAGATATAAAGGTTCCTTGTCGTTATCGGAATACGAAGGCAACAAAACTTCCTGGTTAAAGTCTTCCGAATTATAATAATCAGAATGATCACAGCTAATACCACCGATGTTTGCACGCCGGTACTCGTTGTTCCATTTGTTAATCGGAAGCAGAATAAATTTTTCAAAAATCGACCACGAATCCGGAATGGTATTCATCAAACTGTTGTTTATGATGTACCAGCTTTCAGTATCGTTCTGCTGCTTTTGTTCCAACACCTCAAAAATAATTGCACCGCTTTCACCAACCGTGTATTTTCCAAACTCAGTATAAATATCCGGTTCTCTCAGGTTTTCGTTTTCGCAGGCCGTTTTAATGTTCGACACAATTTCCTTAATCATGTACTCGTAATCGTACTCAAATCCGAGATGGTTACGAATAGGGAAACCTCCGCCAAGATTAAACCCATCGAGCGTATTACACTGCTTTTTAAGGTCGATATAAAGCTTCATGGCTTTCTGGAATTCACCCCAATAATAAAGGCTGTCTTTAATGCCGGAATCAACAAAAAAGTGAAGCATTTTCAGCTCCATATTCTTTTTGCCCTTTATCTTTTTCTCGTAAAAATCTACAATTTGAGTATGACGAATTCCAAGCCGTGAAGTATAATAAGCCGATTGCGACTCTTCGTTAATGGCCATTCGGATACCCAGCTTTAGTTTATCGCCGTTCGCCAGTTTTTCCAAACGGTCGAGCTCGTTCATACTGTCAAGTACAATAATATTGTTCTTGAACCCGAGCCGCTGCATCGAAATAATTTTACTGAGGTACTCTTCCGTTTTATAACCGTTATGAATGATAATACGGTTTTTGTCCAGCTTTTTGTCTTTGTACAAATGCAGAATCAGATCGATATCGTACGACGATGAAGTTTCGAGGTTCACATTGTGCTTCAACGCTTCGTTTATAACATGCGAAAAGTGGTTACACTTTGTACAGTAACAATAATAATATTTGCCTTGGTAATTGCTCTTCTTTATGGCCTTATTAAACAGGTTTCTCGATTTTTTAATTTGATCACCAATTTTAGGCAGGTATATAAACCTGAAGGGCGTTCCGTACTTCTTTATCAAGTACATCAACGAAATCCCGTGGAATGTCAGGTAGTTGTCTCTTAAATCAAAGCCTTCCTGCGGAAAATAGTAGCTTTGTTCGATCAAATCAAAATAACTGTTTTTCATCTAAACCATAAAATGTATTATTAATCCTGCATTATTTCATCGCAAATAAAATCAATTTTTCTCAGAATGTCGGATGCATTTCCTAAAAATTGAAATGAAAGTATTTTTTATCAGATACGCTCAAATAAAGCCAGTTACAGAAGTCCTGTTAGTATTCATTGCTAAATTAAATAATTTCAAACTATTAAGGCTTTTATATCCATCGTACACTTTTAAAAAAATAGGATATTTTTTATTTTTATTGGCAAGATCTGTATATTAAATATTTTGAATCGACTAAAGATTTATATGTTTGAATAATATTTAAAAGAAGTAAAAGAAATGAGTAAAGTACTAATAATTGGTGCCGGTGGAGTTGGCCGGGTTGTTGCCAGCAAATGTGCTGATAACCCTGATGTTTTTTCTGAAATTATGCTGGCTAGCCGCACAAAATCGAAATGTGATGTAATTGCCAAAGAAGTGGGGCAAGGCCGTATACAAACCGCTCAGCTTGATGCCGATAACGTAGCAGAAACGGTGGCACTCATCAATGCATTCAAACCCGAATTGGTAATAAACGTTGCCCTGCCCTATCAGGATCTCCCAATTATGGACGCCTGTTTGGAAACCGGGGTAAATTACCTCGACACCGCCAATTACGAACCAAAAGACGAAGCAAAATTCGAATACAGCTGGCAGTGGGCCTACCAGGACAGATTCAAAGAAAAAGGAATTATGGCAGTGCTGGGCTGTGGTTTCGATCCGGGCGTAACAAGCATCTACACCGCATACGCAGCAAAACATCATTTCGATGAAATGCATTATCTGGATATTGTAGACTGTAACGGCGGAGACCACGGAAAAGCTTTTGCTACCAACTTTAATCCTGAAATTAATATTCGTGAAATCACCCAAAACGGTCGTTACTGGAAAGACGGAGACTGGGTTGAAACCAAACCTTTTGAAATAAAAAAGGCGCTTAACTATCCAAATATTGGGGCACGTAATTCTTATGTTTTGTACCACGAAGAGCTGGAATCGTTAGTTAAAAACTTCCCAAGTATTAAACAAGCACGTTTCTGGATGACTTTTGGCGACGAATACCTGACTCACCTTCGTGTGATTCAAAACATCGGAATGTCAAGAATCGACCCTGTAAAATACAAAGGAGTAGATGTTATTCCGCTCGAATTCCTAAAAGCAGTTCTTCCAAACCCAGGCGATCTTGGTGAAAACTATACCGGCGAAACCTCTATCGGTTGTCGAATAAAAGGTATTAAAGATGGCCAGGAAAAAACTTACTATGTTTGGAACAACTGTCCACACCAGCAAGCTTACGAAGAAACAGGAACACAAGGAGTATCTTATACAACCGGGGTACCGGCCATGCTGGGCGCCAAAATGGTGCTTACCGGAAAATGGAACGGAGCCGGGGTTTTCAATGTAGAAGAATTTGATCCTGATCCGTTTATGGCAGAAATTGGCAAACACGGCCTGCCATGGAACGAAGAAGTTAATGGCGATTTAGAAGTATAAACAATTTCGATATACAACTCGTAACCTCGGTTGCGGGTTGTTTCTTTACACTTTAAATACTGAACGTTGAATTACACCGACATCCCTTCTCCCGCGTTTGTTTTAGAAGAAAAACTATTACGTGAAAACCTCGAACTCATTAATCGCGTACAAAACGATGCCGGAATTGAAATTATTCTGGCTTTTAAAGGATTTGCCATGTGGAGTGCATTTCCGATCGTGCGCCAGTATCTGAAAGGAGCAACAGCCAGCTCGCTTAACGAAGCCCGCCTTTGTTTCGAAGAAATGAAAACACTGGCACATACTTATTCTCCGGTTTATTTGGAAAATGAATTTGACGAATTGATGGCGTACAGCAGTCATATTGTTTTCAATTCGTTTAAGCAGTTTAATAAATTCTATGAACGGACAAAAAAAGCTTCGCATCCAATCTCATGCGGAATAAGGGTAAATCCTGAATTTTCGGATGTTGAAACCGATCTTTACAACCCCAGTGCTGCCGGGTCGCGCTTAGGAGTTGGTATTGACGAAATGCCCGATAAACTCCCCGAAGGAATTGAAGGAATTCATTTTCATGTTTTGTGCGAAAGCGATTCGTATAGCCTGGAAAAGGTACTCGAAAAATTCGAAGCCAACTTTGGTAAATACCTTAAACAGGTGAAGTGGATAAACATGGGTGGTGGGCACCTAATGACAAAAAAAGGCTACAATCATGATCATCTGATAAAATTGCTGAAGGCTTTTCAGGAACGTTACGATGTAAAAGTTATTCTCGAACCGGGAAGCGCTATTGCCTGGGAAACAGGGGTATTAACATCTACCATTCAGGATATTGTTGAACATCGCGGAATAAAAACAGCTATCCTCGATGTATCGTTTACCGCACACATGCCCGACACGCTGGAAATGCCTTACCGCCCCAAAATAATTGGGGCAAGCGAGCCAACAAACCAAAGCAAACACCTTTACCGTTTAGGAGGCGGAAGCTGCCTTGCAGGCGACTACATGGAACACTATGCTTTCGACCATGAATTGCAAATCGGTGAAAAACTTATTTTCCTTGATATGATTCATTACACCATGGTAAAAACCACCATGTTCAACGGTGTAAACCACCCTGCAATTGCAATCTGGACTAAAGAGGAGAAACTGGAAATTGTAAGACAATTCTCCTATTCAGATTTCAAAAGCCGACTCTCATAAACAGTCCTCCAAGAGAAATAAAGACAAAGACATCTTATTAACAATTGTTAATAACCCCGGTTGATTCATGGTGAATATAAACCACTGAAAATCACTTGCTTTTTCAGATTTTCGTTATACATTTGAACTATCAGGTGAGCGATAAAAGGCTGCTTGGAAATCATGGAAAAGGAAAAAGTAACTTAGTTGGAACCGGATCCGATTCTTACCAACCTTCGGGAAGGCGTGATGGAAAAGCCGAAGTTTGAACAAGACATACTGGAATGTCGAAATTCAATTAATCATCTAAAAAGAAATCCAGAAGTTCTTTACAAGGTGAAGTCTACAGGCAGGATGTAAAAAAGGTTTCGGCCTTTCCTACAGAACTGCACCACAAATCGAGGCAACTTGAGATGCGGACGAAAACTAGCAATATCTGCAAAGAAATTGAAAAGTTCGATGAGAGGCACTTCGTTCAGGAAGGTAAAACGCGAATACCAAATGAACTACCGGAAAGTTTAGCTGTAAAAGGCCAAACCGAAAAGTAAGGGGCTAAAGAAAGTTTGCAAAAACGATCAATGGCCGGTCGCAATAACCGTAACCTGGCACGAAAAACAACTTCGGTTGTTTGGAAGTGGATGGGAACTATTTGTCAAAGAATAGTTCCCATTTGTGTTTTTATACCCTTTTGTTTCTTAATGAAATCAAACTTCTTACTAATTTTACGCCAAACAAATCAATTGACAATGATTCCAAAAATTGATCTTCTCAAGAATACAACTTCCGGTAATTTCTTTCTGATGGCAGGCCCCTGCGCAATTGAAGGCGAAAAGATGGCCCTCGAAATCGCAGAAAAAATAGTGGATATAACAGATAAGCTAAAAATCCCTTTCACTTTTAAAGGCTCCTACCGAAAAGCAAACCGTTCGCGCATTGATTCCTTTTCCGGAATTGGCGACGAAAAGGCATTAAATATCTTAAAAAAGGTTTCCGAAACTTTTAACGTTCCGGTAGTTACTGATATCCATTCGGCACAAGAGGCAGAAATGGCCGCCGAATTTGTTGATGTATTACAGATTCCTGCATTTTTGTGTAGGCAAACCGATATTTTGGTGGCAGCTGCCAATACAGGAAAAGTCGTCAACATAAAAAAAGGCCAGTTTCTATCGGCAAGTGCCATGCAATTTGCGGTTCAGAAAGTAATAGACAGCGGCAATAATAATATCGTTCTTACCGAACGCGGAACTACTTTTGGATATCAGGATTTGGTGGTTGACTACCGCGGAATACCGGAAATGCAGGCTATGAATGTGCCCGTAGTACTGGATATTACGCACTCTTTACAACAGCCCAATCAAACCAGTGGAGTTACAGGAGGAAAACCGGCCCTAATTGAAACGGTTGCGCGCGCAGGTATTGCTGTTGGTGTAGATGGTATTTTTATTGAAACTCATCCTGATCCTTCGGTTGCAAAATCAGACGGAGCCAATATGCTAAAACTAGACCTGTTGGAAGGGCTACTTGAAAAACTGGTTAACATCCGACAAACAATCAATCAATTTTAATTCAATGAAAAACCGAAGATCATTTCTAAAAAAAGCGGCTGCCGGACTGATCGCTGCAGGCTTATTTCCGATTTCAAAAAAAGCTCAAGCAGGCGAAGTCAAACTTGAAGGAGCACTGATTCACCATGTTTATTTTTGGCTGAAAGAAGCTAACAACGAAGCGCACAAAAAGCAGCTTATTGAAGCTTTAAATGAACTAATAAAAGTAAAAACCATTAAAATAAGTCATATTGGGCTACCCGCCGGAACCGAAAACCGTGATGTTGTTGACCACTCTTATTCCGTTTCTTACATGGTAATGTTCGACAGTCAGGCCGATCAGGATTCCTACCAGGTTGATCCTATTCACCTAAAATTTGTAGAAGAAAACCAGCATCTTTGGAAAAAAGTAGTTGTTTACGATTCAACAAATATTGGCCTCTAATAAAAGAAAAGGTAGGCCATTAAAATTGCAGCAATTATTCCGGTAAAATCGGCAATCAATCCACACACAACAGCGTATCGGGTATTTTTAATACCTACCGCACCAAAATAAACAGCGAGAATATAAAAAGTTGTATCTGTGGCTCCCTGAACTGTACTTGCCACCCGCCCAACAAATGAATCGGCTCCGTAGGTATTCATGGCATCCACCATCATTCCGCGTGCACCACTACCACTTAGCGGTTTCATAAGTGCTGTCGGCAAAGCGGCAGTAAAATCGGTATTGATCCCCATCCTTTCAAATGCCCAAGTACAACCGGAAACAAACCAATCCATAGCACCGGAAGCCCGAAAAACTCCAATTGCCACAAGGATAGCAACCAAGTAAGGAATGATCTTTACAGCAGTTTTAAACCCGTCTTTTGCACCTTCAATAAAAGCTTCATAAACATTTACCTTTCTAATAACTGCCATCAGGATAAAAGCTACAATCACCGAAAAAAGGATAAAATTGCTGGCAATGTTTGAAATAGAAGTAATTACCTCTTTATCAAGGGTTGAGAAATACCAAATCAATCCAACAATAAAAGCTGTAAGCCCACCAAGATAGGCAAGAATAACTTTGTCGAATAAATTTATTTTTTGGTAAATGGCCACTGCAATCAGTCCGGCAATGGTTGAAAAATAAGTTGCCAGTAAAATTGGGATAAATATATCTGAAGGATTTACTGCACCAAGTTGAGCTCTGTAAACCATAATACTAATCGGCAACAGAGTTAGACCCGAGGTATTCAGAACCAGGAACATAATTTGTGCATTTGAAGCCACGTTCTTGTTCGGATTGGTAGCCTGCATTTCTTTCATGGCCTGCAATCCCATCGGTGTCGCCGCATTATCAAGGTTAAGCATATTGGCTGCAATGTTCATCAGTATTGAACCATGCGCAGGATGCTCTTTACCCAACTCCGGGAAAAGTTTGTTAAAAAATGGCCCGATCAGTTTAGAGAATACGTGAACAATACCGCCTTTCTCCCCAATTTTCATAATCCCCATCCACAATGTTAACACTCCGGTTAATCCCAATGAGATCTCAAAACCGGTTTTTGCCATGTCGAATGTAGCTTGCACCATTTGTGGGAATACTTCAACATCACCTAAAAAAATTAAGCGAGCTAAACCAATGACAAAAGCAATCAGAAAAAAGAAAATGAAAATGTAGTTTAGTGCCATAAATAAAAAGTGTAAACGAAAACAGGGTTATATTCCAATTTCGGCTTCAAGCTACAAAAAATGACACAAAAAATAAGCTCCGAACCATATAAAGCAGGGCTTTTAGTTTATTGTTACGAAAAGAATAATGGAGCTCCTGTATTGTTTTCTTTATCGCTGATGGCCAAAGTACAAAAAGAATCAGCTGTTTTGAAAAGAGCTAAACACAGAACATTAAGCCCTATTCTTTGTTGTTGATACCGATTTTGAAAAAACCACTATATTGTGATTATTATAAAATAAAAATAAATGAAAACTGTATTTTACTGGTTGATTGCCTTAGTAATTACGCTTGCTGCTGCGATCTATCAGCGGACGACCGGACCAACTTATCATAAAAAGTTTGATGTAAAAGTAAATGACAAACATTACGAGCTCGATTTGGTGAGGAGTATTGAAATTGGAAGTCACGATCCGTTTAAACTTGACATTGACGACACATCTATTGACGCTAAACTTTATTACAAAAGATACTTAACTAACGACGAATACACCTCGGTTTCTTTTGCATATGCAAACAAACCTGTCGATTCATTTATAGAGAATAAAATATTTGGCGTAACCGAAGAAAAAGGTTGGTTTGCCGATGTCCCGGATCAACCGGCAGCCGGAAAAATTCAATATTATTTTGAAATAACCGATAACAATGGAACAAAAACATATCTAAAAAACGAACCAATTGTTGTACGCTTTAAGGGAGCAGTACCACCGGCAGTACTAACTCCGCATATTTTCTTCATGTTTTTTGCAATGCTACTGGGGAACCTTGCGGGAATTATGGCTCTATTCAAACATAACCGCTATAAATTTTATACAACACTAACAATTATTGCATTCTTCATCGGCGGCATGATACTTGGCCCGATTGTACAACTTTATGCTTTTGGCGAAGCATGGGCAGGAATACCTTTTGCCTGGGATCTTACCGACAACAAAACGCTGGTAGCATTCCTGTTTTGGCTCTTGGCTTTTGCCATGAATCGTAATAAAGAGCGACCGATCTATACCATTGTGGCAACAATTGTTATGCTTATGGTTTATTCAATACCGCACAGTATGTATGGATCGGAACTCGACCCTGAAACAGGAGAAATTATCCAGGGTTGGATTCAACTGTATTTATTTTAATCACAAAAATATCTGAGAATTAAAAGGTCTGCTTGCAGGCCTTTTTTTATGTCTCAAAGTTAGCCTGTCATTCTGTTTCTGTTTATTACCTTTGCCTTTGAACAAAATACACCATGCAAAACAAAATCACAGAAATAATAGCCCAAAACCTTGGCATAAAATACACACAAGCAAACAATACAATCGCCTTGCTTGCCGAAGGAGCAACAGTTCCTTTTATTTCAAGGTACCGAAAAGAAAGAACCGGAAGTCTTGATGAAGTACAGGTACTGGCGGTAAAAGAACAAAACGACAAATTTACCGAGCTCGAAAAAAGAAAGGAAACCATTCTGAAAACCATCAACGAACAGGAACTTTTAACGTCGGATTTAAAAGATCGGATTGAGAATTGTTTTGATGCGGTTGAACTTGAAGATATTTACCTGCCTTACAAACCGAAACGCCGCACGAAAGCTACCATGGCGCGTGAAAAAGGGCTTGAGCCGCTGGCCAAAATTCTGATGAAACAAGTTGAACGAGATCCTGAATATCGTGCAAATGCTTTTTTAAACGATGAAGTAAACTCAGTTGAAGATGCTTTATCCGGAGCTCGTGATATTATTGCAGAATGGGTAAGCGAAAACGAACGTGCAAGAAATATCGCAAGAAGAGGGTTTGAGCTTGGCGCAGTCATTTCTTCGAAAATAGTAAAAGGCAAAGAAGAGGAAGCGGCCAAATATCGGGATTATTTTGACTGGAGCGAACCACTTAAGAAATGTCCATCGCACCGTTTGCTGGCTATGCGTCGTGGTGAAAACGAAGGGTTCCTCCGCGTTAGCATTTCTCCCGATGATGATAGAGTTCTTGAAAATCTGGATCGTTTCTTTGTAAAGGGAAATAATGAAAGTTCAGAACAAATTGCACTGGCAGTAAAAGACAGCTATAAACGCTTAATTCAGCCATCCATTGAAACAGAGTTTGCCCATTTATCAAAAGAAAAAGCGGATGAAGAAGCAATTAAAGTTTTTGCTGAAAACCTAAAACAGTTGCTGCTTGCTCCGCCACTTGGACAAAAACGCACGCTTGCCATCGATCCAGGTTACCGAACCGGTTGTAAGGTTGTGTGTCTGGATGAACAAGGGAACTTGCTGCACAACGAAAATATCTATCCTCATAAACCGCAAGAGGAGAGAAAAATGGCAGCGAAAAAGATTACATCGATGGTTGAAATGTACCAGATTGATGCTATTGCCATTGGCAACGGAACCGCCAGCCGAGAAACTGAAGCTTTTATTAAAAAATTACGCTACAACCGCGAAATCCGGGTTTATGTGGTAAGCGAAGATGGCGCTTCGGTTTATTCTGCATCGTCGGTGGCACGGCAGGAATTTCCGCAATACGACGTTACCGTGCGTGGTGCTGTTTCGATTGGCCGCCGCCTGATGGATCCGTTGGCCGAACTGGTAAAAATCGATCCGAAAAGCATTGGCGTAGGACAATACCAGCACGATGTTGATCAGAAAAAATTAAAAAACAGCCTCGATTCGGTTGTCGAAATCAGTGTTAACTCAGTGGGTGTTAACCTGAACACCGCCAGCAAACATTTGCTAACCTACATTTCCGGACTCGGACCACAATTGGCCGATAACATCACTGCTTTCAGAAAAGAGAATGGAATGTTTGCATCACGTGACGAATTAAAAAAAGTACCGCGAATGGGGCCAAAAGCTTTTGAACAAGCCGCAGGATTTCTTCGTATTCCCGATGCCAAAAACCCACTCGACAATTCGGGAGTACACCCTGAGTCGTATAAAATTGTAAAGCAAATTGCCAAAGACATGAAATGCGAACTCACCGATCTGGTGCGCAACGATGAGGTGGTATCGAAAATAAACTGGCAAAATTATGTTACCACAGAAACCGGGCTTCCAACCTTAAACGATATAAAAGCAGAGTTATTAAAACCCGGTCGCGATCCGCGAAAACCAATTAAAGTATTCGAGTTTGCCGATGGTATTTTTTCTATCAACGACTTACAGGTTGGAATGGTTTTACCGGGCATTGTAAACAACATTACCAAGTTTGGGGCTTTTGTAGATGTAGGTATCAAGGAATCGGGCCTGGTGCATATTTCAGAACTGGCCGACCGTTTTATTTCAGATCCGAATGAAATTGTAAAGCTACACGAGCACGTAAAAGTACGAGTGAAAGAACTTGATATTCCACGTAAAAGGATTCAGCTTTCGATGAAGGGAATAGAGCAAGCTTAGCCTTCTCTACTGTTCCAACGCTCAAAACTTTGGAAAAACTAAGCTACGAATAAAGAACATTTTGGTTGGGTTCGTCGGGAACTACAGCCCAAAGTATTATATAAACCAACAGTCCGGGAAACCCGGCAGAAAAAAACGACACTAACACGTACACCAAACGTACCAATACCACATCTACGTCGAAATGTTCAACAATACCTGCCAGAACACCCCCAAGCACTCGGTTACGCGACCGATATAACTTTTTCGAATCCACAAATTAATCCTCTTCGTCCTCAGAAAGTAATTCTTCGTTTTCAAACTCTTTTTCCAAAAACTCTTCAGCAGCCTCTATCAATTCAGAAATGAAATCTTCGTCTCCCGGCTCACCGTCAATCCAGTGAATTTCCTGGTTGCTCCAGAAATCTTCAATGTCTGCTTCAACAATAAAACGAGGAGTTTCGGTGTGTACAACAAAAATTGTATCAGGTGTTTCGAGCGAATTATCGGCCAATAAAAACTTAGGTAACATGTTAAATTGTTTTTTGATGTTTCTTTATGCTAAGTTACAACATAATTTAAATTCTTTGTTATAACTAAATCAATATGCAAAAGAAAAGACTCTTTTTTATGAAGTCTGATTTTGATGTCCTGCAAGTAGCTTATTAGAATTTGAGACAATAATGTATTTGAAATTTAAGCAATCAATTAATCCGCTTTCCAAAAACTGATTTTTCACCAAGTGTTTGTAATAATTTGCAAAATAAACAGCTCATTTTTTAGCAAATTGAACAGTATTGTTATTTTTACCCTACATCTGAAAAAATTCATTAATCAATGCACAAGCTTAACGAAATTCTTTCTGTGATCGACGGTTATATAGGCGGTTCACAATGGTTTGTTTTTTTATTGTTAGGAACCGGTATCTTTTTTACCATTTACCTAAAATTTCCGCAATTCCGTTACCTGAAACATTCGTTACGAATTGTTAGAGGGAAGTTCGACAAAGAAGATGACAAGGGTGACACATCACATTTCCAGGCACTTACTACAGCACTATCAGGAACTGTAGGAACCGGAAATATTGCCGGTGTAGCGCTTGCAATTCATCTTGGCGGCCCGGCTGCCTTATTCTGGATGTTAGTAACCGCCGCAGTGGGTATGACCACCAAATTTGTTGAGGTTACTCTTTCGCATAAATACCGCGAAGTAGCGGAAGATGGTTCGATTGCCGGTGGCCCAATGTACTACATGAAAAACCGGCTGAATTTAAAATGGCTTGCAGTTATATTTGCCATTGCCACTGTCTTGTCATCGTTCGGAACAGGTAGTTTGCCACAAATAAACAGTATCTCAAATTCGCTTTTCGAAACCTTTGGTATTAACCACATGCTCACCGGTGGTATTCTTGCCTTATTGCTGGGGTTTGTAATTATTGGTGGAATTAAACGTATTGCAAAAGTTACTTCCCGGTTAGTGCCTATTATGGCAATTATCTATTTTATCGGTGCCATTGCTGTTATTCTTTACAATGCTGAAAATGTTATACCGTCGTTGCAAGCCATATTTGGCGATGTTTTTACCGGAACTGCAGCGACTGGTGGTTTTCTGGGCGGAAGCATTGCTTTTGCGTTTAACCGTGGTGTAAACCGCGGACTGTTCTCGAACGAAGCCGGTCAGGGGTCGGCACCAATCGCACACGCAGCAGCACGTGCACACGAACCTGTTTCAGAAGGATTGGTTGCCCTCCTTGAGCCTTTTATCGATACCATCATTATTTGTACTCTAACCGGACTAGTTTTATTATCGTCGGGAGTGTGGACAGAAAAACACGAAAACCAGTTTCAGGAAGCCGACCTTGTGGCTTTAGATGGCACCTATTCCGAACAAAATGAACAGGATGTTAAGGAGCTTCACAATTACCTGGTTAACAGCGAAGAATTACCATTGTTTACAGGTAGTTTAAAAGTTGAGAATGGAATAATAAATAATCAACCAACTATTTTGCATGCCCGATCGGTAGCCGAAGAGGTAAAAGTTTGGGTAAACGACCAGCTTTATTCCGGTGATATTAATTTCTCGGAAGGAAAACTAACAGCCGGAAGTAACCTTACAATTACCGGAAAATCGCTGATGCACAGTGCTCCGCTTACCACCATTGCTTTTACTAAAAGTTGGTTTGGTGATTATGGAAAGTACATTGTTTCCATTGGCTTGTTGATGTTTGCCTTTTCAACCGCAATCAGCTGGTCCTATTATGGCGACCGTGCAATAACCTACCTTTTCGGTTCTGGAAAAGTAATCTATTACCACATTATTTATGTGATCGGATTTTTCCTGGCTTCGTTTACCGATACAACCATTATCTGGACGTTATCAGGAATTACAATCGCATTGATGACAATCCCTAACTTATTTGGTATTCTGGCACTTTCAAAAGAAATGAAACAGGAAGTAAAATCATTTTGGAAAGAATACGCTGAACGCTTTCCAAACGAAAAAGTTCCAAAAGGATAAATATTTGCAGCTTTGTCTGCAGGTTTCAGCAACTACTGAATTTTATTGATTATAAATTGACAAGCTCGTTTTCTGAAGCTTATTGATTCCACAAGCGTGTGATCTGTTACTCTCCGTTTTCCGAGAAAACAGGTACACCTCGTGTTACAAAAGATAAGCCCTGTTGCCCGTAGGTTGAAATCATAACAGCTTCAAACAAGGGAATATTTTTAGGATTTTCGGCTGCCCAATCAAAGATAAAATTAGCTCCAGAACCACCCTCTTTGTCGTCGTCTTCAATCACTAGCTCAACAGTTTCCATTGGTCTCAAATAAATCGGAGCTTTGATGTATTGCCGTATGTTGTCGCCGTTCGTATTGAAGTAATCAGCCTTTAAAATGTAAATTGAATCACTTAACGAAGTATTTCGGATACTTACCGTTACTGTGAGGTTAAAGGTTCTGTTCTCGTAGCGTTGGTAAATATGCGAATATACAGGCAGGTATGTTTTTCCCTGCTCAAAGTTATTCCAATTACTAATTTCAGCCTTTCGGTTATCCCAATTAGGCTGCTTTATAGTGGGTTGCTCCCTATCGCTCTCACACGATTGGAGAATAAAAAGCAAGAAGACGAGTTTAATTAGACTTTTCATAACAATGGCTTTATGGATTACCAAATTTACATTTTTTCAAGCTGAAATTGCACCTGAAATGTACATCAATTATTCATAATCGATTTTCACGTCTTTAAACATAAACGGATTATCAGATACCCTTAAAGCCTTATTACTTTCTGTGCTTACATTTTTAAGAACAACTCTTTTTGTTTTGATATAAGGGAAGCTCTCCTGATAAGAATCGCTGGTCATTTTAGGATTGAAATTTGAGAAAATAGCAGGCCCCTCATAATTCTCAGGGTGGTTTGAGTCGTCGATATAAAGTGTATCAATAATGATATTCTCCGGCATATAACAAATGTAACCAAAATCATGCTGCCCGGAGTTTGAACCACCAACCAGGCTCACACTGGCCGGCCTTCCTCCGTTGGGAATAAATACACAGTTACGAATCACAACATCGCCATTCCAAGTACTGCCGTAATCGCTGCGCAGGCTAATAAGATGCCGCCCGCGAATGGTAGTGTTCTCGACCGTTAACAGACCTGAGCCAATGGCATTGATTCCCATGTAGCCGAGTGTAGAGTTACGAATAGTTGCATTGGCAACTCCCATGTGTGCATCGAAACGCGAGAAAGTACAATTGTCGTAAAGAATATTTTTGCAGTAGTTAGAAGCCATAATTCCCCAATAACTACCATTGTCGATATCATTGGTCTGACGACAATTTACAATCGAAACGCTTATTGCACGGTTCACCAAAATATCGTATGACCCCATTGAAACAGGTTTACCGGCGGAACCAATTGTACGGTAAGTTTTATGACCGGTTAAGATTGTATTCTTGACAGTTACATAGGCACAGTCGTGGATATTGATAAAACCTCCATATGGTGCTCCATGCTCACCTTCTCCGGTAATCCGGTGTTCCAGGCCATCAACCACCACATTTGAACGGGTGATCGCAATATTACGGCTATGGTAGTTGTATTTGGATTCGGCTTTATTGGCGATTGTTGTAAAATGCCCCCCTTTAATTTCAAGCGTCGTTGTGTCAAGCGGCAAAGCTGCAACCTTTGTTACCCCATCAAAATCCCAAATAATCGGGGCATCCATATCTACATTCCCATCTTTATCCACTACAAATATATCGGTTTGAGCAGCTCCCTTGTTTTGATTCAGCCCATAGCGAATATAACGCCGCACATTTGCATCAGTAACAGAAATAAGACAGGTTGCAGGAAGAGAAACGTCAATCTTTTTCTGATTCTGTTTTAGCGACAAAATTCCTTCTGGTATAAACGTCTTCAGGTTAGAAGTAACTTCAAAAACAGACGCACTTCTATTTTCGACATTGGTATCGTCGATAATAAATGCGGCCGAGCCAAAATCGGTATTGGTTTGAATAATAGATGTTCGTTCCTTTCCGCTAATGTAATAGGTCGCTCTCTCGTCGGCTTTTACCGGAAGACCGTGAAGATTAGCAAAGGCATGACAAGCTGCAATCGCATTCATATCATCGGTTTTGCCATCGCCCACGGCTCCAAAGTCGCCATAAGAAACAAATCCTTCTCTTTTAAATTTAACCACGTCTTTGGGAGATACATTCAAGCTTAATCCTCCGTTGGCATTGGTAGTCACCTCGGTCTTTCTTTCGTTTGAAGTAATTACAACATTTCGACGCGGGTTTTCTGACTGCCCCAGTGTTAAGAGTGTCGCAAAAACAAAAATGAACGAAAAAAGTAGATGTTTCATTTGTAATTGGTTTAGATATTATATAGCACCGGTTCCTGCCCGGAATATTATGTATAGCAATATAGTAGAAACAGCCAACAAAAACCAATCAGCTATTCATTTTATTCTCAAAGCCTTCTATCGCCTCATCAGATTTGCCGCCACATTTGGTTTGTTTATACAGTCCTTTAATCAAAAAGAACAGAAAGAGAATTCCCAAAAGTAAGAAGGGAAAGTATCGTGAAATATTTATTGCAGTAGCATCAATTACGTGCTCCCTGGTTAACTGCGCAATAATGTTTACTATGGCGTGAAAAACTATTGGCGTGATAATCGTTTTGGTTTTATAGTAGGCGATACAAAATGCTACGCCGTAAATCAATTTCATAAAACCTGTTCCAGAAAATTGCATATGTACCAACGCAAAAAGAATACTTGATATGGCAATCGCAAACGGAATACTAAACGACCGCCTCAGGTAATTAAATATCATTTTCCGAAAAACAATTTCTTCGAAAACTGGCGCAAATACAACATAGCTAATTAAACTTAAAACAGGTAGAATTCCGGAATCAATTCTTCGGGGAAGAAACACCACAATTTGCCCGTCAACAAGGTGAGTAAAATACCTGATAGGTTCAGAAATAATTGGATTTAACAAGAAAATCGTAATACTCACAGAAATAAGGATGAGCACAATTTTAAGGTTGATTGGCTTTATATCTGAGCGCAAGTCTATATTCCATTTTTTAGTAACGAACAGGATAATCGGCAGCTGAAACAAATACGCGACAAAAGTAAAAGCATAGAAATTTGTAAAATCGGTTTGAAGAATAAAATGCCCAAAACCCGCTATCAAAAGTGTAGATACAGCTTGTGCGAAAAAACACACCGCTACAAACAGAACAACATTTACAATGCTCCTTGTTCGCTCGTTTTCAATTTTATGGATATTTAAAAACGTCATTCTTCAGGTAGTATTTCAGTTTGATTTTGCTTCCGAAATTCAAGTTGCAGAAAATAAACACACACCACAACAACAAGCACCGAACCGGCAATCGATAAAATTAAATTGCTTAATCCGCCATACATCTCCACCAGTTGTTCATCTGCTGATGATTCTGTTTCAAAAAAGAACCTTACGACAAAACCACTGAGGTTTGCCACGGCGTGTATTATTACCGATAACGATAAACTTTTGGTTCTGTAATACACCCAACCCGAAAAAATTCCGATTATGAAACCGGTTACAAATTGCCAGGGATTTAAATGTACCACTCCAAATAAAAAGCTGGACAGCAAAATGGATTTCGCCGGCGAGTAGTTTCTCAATAACCCATCAAGCATTATCCCTCTGAAAATTAATTCTTCTAAAATAGGAGCAGCAACTACCATTAACAAAAAAGCAAAAACTCCGGTCTTACTGCCAAGATCCATAAAAGCTTTTTGGATACTTTCTGGCATTGGAATTAAGCTTCCGATTGGCGAAATAATGCCAAACAGCAAAGCGACTGTTCCAATTATTACAAAAGGAATGGTGCGCTTATTTTCAATATTGAGGTTAAATGCTTGCTGCCCGGTTTTTCGCTTTCGGATGGTATAAACCACAAAAAATGGTAGCCCAATTGCCAAAAGATAATAGATAAACAATGCGGCTTCTTTACCAATTAGCGGTTCGAACACTATATTTACGGGGGTTAGGAATAAGATACCAAAAATTATAATTCCGGTAATTCCAAAACTTTGCGCTACGTTGGGATAACTTTTTGTCATAAAATAATTGGTTTGTTGATTCCTTGTTATATTCCCATAAAGCTTCTCAACTAAAAACGACTTGCAAATCTTGTCCGATTGCGGCGCTCATATTCTGTTCTAACGAAGCTATATTTCTAGTCATTTACTACACTATCGATTCTAATACAACCACCTTTCTTAACCTTTTTCTTGCACTTTCAGCGAAAACTCCAGCCTCAGACGACCATCAGTCAGTGCTTTAAAAATACGATAGCGATTCCAACAATTATTCCCGAAACCAGGTTAATTAGTTTCCTCTTGTTGGTTTTTCTTTAAGATTTTGTTCCCGGCCTTAAATCCTATACCAACAAAGATTATGATAATTCCAAACGTCAAATACCCCCACTCTCCTCTAAAATTCATGGAAGGCATATTACTGTGGCGCCCCCCCATTTCCGACAGCATAAATTGAAAAATATTTGCGATTATAAATCCGAATCCTGACACAAAGAATAACTTGTGTAGTATCGTCAACAAATTCGAGATATCGTCCTTTTTAGAGCCGGCATCTTCGCGAATGAATTTGTCTCTTAGAAAATTCAGGATCATTACAATAAGGTACATTGCAATAATTGCAAATACCAGTTTGATAAATACAGAAGTAAAGCCGCCTAAAAAATCGGCGTTTAGGTTAAAAGATTGTTTTTGATCCATTGAGGTGATTTAAAAAATTAGTGAATTGATTTTGAATTATTTACTTGTTAACTTTTATTTTATCCGGATCGTCGTATTCGGGAGGAACAACTTCTTCGCCACGTGAGTTAATAAAGCCAAACTTATTATTTCTTTGAACCAGTGCCCAAGCGATTCCATTCGCACCAAATTTTCCGATATTGTCATACTTTGTCGGAACTATGAGTTCTCCTTTTGAATTAATGAAACCAAATTTCTGATCTTTTTGAACCAAAGCCCACGATATGCCGTGGCTACCAAAACTACCAATATTGTCGTATTCGGTAGGAACTACGAGTTCTCCTTTTGAGTTAATGAAGCCAAATTTCTGATCTTTCTGAACCAGCGCCCACGATATGCCGTGGCTACCAAAACTCCCAATATTGTCGTATTCTGTCGGAACTATGAGTTCTCCTTTTGAATTAATGAAACCAAATTTCTGATCTTTTTGAACCAAAGCCCACGATATGCCGTGGCTACCAAAGCTCCCGATATTGTCGTATTTAGTAGGAACTACGAGTTCTCCTTTTGAGTTAATAAAACCAAATTTGTGGTCTTTTTCAACCAACGCCCAGGAAATTCCATGAGTGCCAAACTTCCCAATATTGTCAAATCCACCTGTTTGTGAATAGGAATGAGCAATCATAAAAAGATTGATCAACAGTATCAATATAAATTTTCTCATCGTAGTCTTTTATTTTTTATGGTAAACGTAGATCTCATGTTTTTTGAAGACAAGTTTCGTCAAGCGGGATATCCTCCAAAGTACAATCAACAAAGTGTTTAGGCTAATTTCCCTTTCTGATAATTTTTACAATTTTGTTATACATAATCTCTGACATATTCCAATTATAACCATTAAAATTTACCGTGTTTGTAAACTGGATCACTACTGCATCAATGTCTTTATGATATTTCGCAATAGTTTGGTATCCCGGAATCAAGCCAGTATGCTCATACTTATAAATGGAGGAATAAATTTCTTGTTCTTTTTTATCTCTAAAAACTGAGCCATCATTTAACGCTCGAATAAACTTGCTCAAATCTTCTGCAGTTGCCAATATTGAGCCTATTTTATCCGCTTTCAAATCCGTATCATACCCCACATAGTAACCGCTCATCACATCATCAATGTTTACATCTTCAATTGAGCCAAAAGTATGCTTTAGATTCAACGGGTTTAAAATTTCTTCCTGGATGTATTGGAATGTACCATAACCAAGAACACGATTCATTATTCTGCCAAGCAATAAGTAATTGGTGTTTGAATACTCATATTTCGTGTCGGGTTTAAAATTAGCAGGTAAATCCAAAACCAAAGCAAGTCTTTCATCACCATTTTCTTTTGGACTCACCCAATAATTATGAGTACGAACAAAATCCGGAATACCGCTCCGATGCTGAACCATCATTCTTACAGTGATTTTATCGGCATATTCTATTCTGCCTTTCAATTCGGGTAAATAATCTGCAAGTGTTTTTTCTAATGATAATTTTCCATCCCGAACCAGTTTTGCAACCGCCACGGCATTATACAATTTACTTACACTGGCAATTTTAAATAATGCATTGGGGTCGGCAGGAATTTTGTTTTCTCTGTTTTTGTAGCCCGAAGTATAAAACGCTGATTGATTCCCTTCTTTGTTTACACAAACAATTATACCATCAAACCCGTAATCCGCCGCTTTATCAACTTGTTCCTGAACGGTTTTAGGCCTTGGTGTTATCCAGGCTTTTACAATTGGCCAGGGAACAAAGTACAGCGAAATTGCTGTTCCTAAAAACAATAGAATTTGTATTATTCGTTTTGATCGTTTTTTAGTCATAATAAGTATTCAATTTTGTGCCTGAGATTAATTAAAGCCGAGCCATAGCACCAATTATTATTTTTCATTCCGGCTTTGTCCAAAATTTATCCGGATTATTTGTTTTATAATAGGTAAACCTGGTTCCCAGTTGTTTATTTATTTCTTCTTTCCGCTGAGGTGTTTGTTCTTTATCATCCAATGGCAAGAGTTCAACAAAGGTAATTTGTTTTCCGGCTGCCCATGTTTCGGCACCGTACTCACTAACTAAAGGTATTTGAAACCGGTAAAGATTTTTAGCCATATACGTTTCCAAATAATTTTTTTTGGTTTGCAAACTCGTTCGGTTCCAATTTGCATCGGCGTTAAGAACCAGTACCTGCTCTTTTATAAGCCGCTCTCTCACTTCCGAAATCCCCAACAAATCCCCGTTTTCATCCATTACATAGGCGTTAAAAGTAGGATCAATCCATATCCATTTATCTAATTGGTCGGAATAAACCATATTTATTACATGGCAATCGTTATCTTCTCTGTCTTTTGGCAAACAAGTAACATACCTTGATTTGATCCCCATAGCCAAATAACATTCATTAAGCATTATCGCCATCATTCTGCAACTCACCCCACGATTTTCTGTTTTGCACACCTTTATCAAATCAATCGCATTTTTATTTTCCGGGTTATTACTATATCCGTCATGTCTTACGCTGTTATGCACCCAATGCAGAAGGTTGAAGATTTGTGAAAGCTGGCTTCCGTTTCCCGCAATAGAGTCCAGTTTTAACTCTTTTCGTGTTTTAAGCAAATTAGGATCATCCTGGGGCTGGTAGGTAAATTCGGGAACAAAACGACCGTCAGAATAATTGTAATCTGCAGCTTTCTTAAGAATATCTAACCTCGATTGTTCCCACACAACCTGCATATTCACAGAATCCTTTCCATTCAGCAAAATCACAAAATTATGTTGCTCTTTAGCGTTGGGAGTAATGTCTAAAGAAATCGAATCAAGGTCGGTATAAAGTGTAACCTTCTGCGAAGACGTTTTATAAATATTCGGATTTACGCCCGGCACAATGCTCCCGGCAGCCTTAAAAAAATCGGGTCCATCTTGAAGGTCAATTATTTTTGAGTTTGCTTTTATTAGGGGTATCACTTTCTCGCCAACATCCGTGTTTTTATTGGGTTGTGTGTTACATGCTATCAACACGAAAACAAAAAGGATTGGGAGAGTTATTTTGTTCATTGTTGTGGTTTATTCGGTTTATCAATGGTTTATGATTATTGCAGTGGCGCACTGCACTATCAAGTCCACTTTGAAATATGTACTTCGTTGTCATAGTTTTTTAATTCGCTGGTGGTGGTGGTGGAGCAGCTGCTGAAGCTGGAGGTATTAACTTTTTGTCTGTTGATTTCTTTCCATTTTCAAGAAAAGCAATCATTTCTGATGCATTGTTTGTCACTTTTAATATTGTCCCATTTTCATCTACAACTAAATGGGTAGGAAAGCTATTCAAGTATAATTTATTCAAAATAAACTTCTTCTGACTGGGAACTACCTTATAATCAAACTCTTTTTGCTGTAAGAACTTCTCTAATTCCGATTTTGTATCCAACGCTAAACTCAAGAAAATTATGTCATCTACATCTTTGTGTTTTTCCACAAATTCATTAAGTTCCGGAAATTCAGCTACACAAGCTTTACATTTGATAAACCAGGTTTTTAGAACTATCGTTTTTCCTTTTGTATTTTCGTTGGTGTATATGTTTCCGTGCAAGTCAGTAAAGTTAAATTGGGGAATTGGCGTTCCTTCCATTTCATATAAACCATAGATTCTGGTTGAGGCATCTTTTATTGTGCTTCCAATACTTTTGTCAGCATTAGCATCAAGCTTATAAAGTTTATAAAGTTCTACTTTATCGTCAGATTTTATTTTTAGAGGGATGTAATTGCCTGTAATCAATTCTTCCAAAAATTGTCTTTTATCAATTGTGTCCGACAATTCGTCTAAACCTGTGAAATCTGATGATAAAGAAATGTTGTAGGAATAGTAAGTCCACCACTTCATAAAATCAGAAGTAAGTTCACTGATATTGACTTCAGGCTCGAGCGTTTCCACTTTTTCTGTCTCCTGGTTTTTATTTGATTTTTCGTTGCAGGAAAAAACAAAAATTGATAGCAGTGAAACCGAGATTAATTGTAGTTTTTTCATTTTCTTTAAAATTCCGACTAACGGTAAAGTTAATTGTCTGATTTATTGATGTCTAAATATTTTACATTTTCTCATTCAATTTTCGCTACTAAAAGCGCGTTAGCAGAAAAACTCAACTGTTTTACGACCAGTAGGCGGATTGCGCCTAACGGTCACTTGTATGTGGGCGGGCGGTCCCGATGCAATCGGGAGTGTCAGACCCGCAGGAAAGTGGGCGCAAGGTCTGACTTGTCAGACCGCTAAAACCCCCGCCTTCCATATTACAATTTGTTAGCGGTTCGTATTTTGGTTCTTTTAATCATCTACATATTAGTTGGCTTTCATTTTTAAAATCTTATCCTTCAATTCAACCACTTCCCATTTATATAACACTTCTAATTCTGAATCATAGATAGTAATAATATTTGTTTGGTTGTTGAAGTCCCAACTTCCGCTTAACATGTAGTGCCCATCATTAGCAGCCAATACACGATAATCACATGCATTATTATCATAGAAAATGAAAATCTGTCTATATCTGCTTAGTGAAAACTTTTTATAATCACTGGGTCTATAGATTTCTATTTCTTCCGATATTTTTTCTTCGTAAGATTGAGTCCAACTCTTTTCTAGCAATGCTTCCTGAATTGCATCATTATCATCGTTTTTTTCACAACTTGTAAACCCTGTGAATAATAAGAGTACAACTGTAAAATGGATAAGCTTTCTCATAGATTTTGCATTTAATGATTTTCTACTTTCAAGATGCCACTGGTTGTAAATTGGTTGCGTAATATGACCGTTAACGGTTGGTACATGTTGTCGGGGCGGATTTCGGAGAGCGTTCCTGTCCGAAGGACACGGAACTGCGATGCGATCCCGAGCACTCGGGACGCAGTTGGCGTACCATCGAACCCCGCCCTGCAATATGCACTGTGTTGTAGTGCGTTTTTTATTCAATTTCAATTTTGGATTTTTCTATTACCCCGTAATTTACAATTTTGTCTGTCGTTATAATATTTGCTTTCGCAATTCCTTCACCAAAATCCTGCGTGTCAATTTCAGATGTAACATTAACCCATTCCTCATTGCTTTTTAACACAATTAATGAATCGTTGTATTGAATATGAACTGTGCCATCAAAATCAATTTGCTTTATTTCAAATTTACCTTTTGCATAAGGAATGTCGTAAACGCCAAACAGTCCTGTTGCGGCTCCTGCTCCAACAACTCCGCTTAAACTTTTTCCATTTCCATATATTATTTTAAGCGATTTATTTATTTCGAAGTCAAATTCACCCTTTAAAATTTTTGAAGTCTGGTTAAAATTGTACGTCGGGAAATCAATGTTCAGTTCACCTTGATAGTTACCTTCTATAAGTTCTCCGTTTGTATTGACATGATGATCAACAAAAACACATTTGTCAGAACTGATTATCCAATTTTCTTCTTGATTTTTTTCGCAGCTATTAACAATCATAAGGGTAGAGATGATAGTTGCAATCGCAATTAGTCCATTTTTTATTTTTCTTATTTTCATAATAATTAAAACTAAAGGTTAATTTTTATCTGTTTTTTTTCAAAATGCACACAACGGTTGGTACATGTTGTCGGGGCGGATTTCGGAGAGCGTTCCTGTCCGAAGGACACGGAACTGCGAAACGAGAATCCGCAGTTGGCGTACCGCCGAACCCCGCCCTGCAATATGTACCGTGTTGTGTGCAGTTTTTTATTTTTTTCTTATAAATCCGCTTCCTATTCCATCGTAAATATTGTCAGCAATGGTCAATGTATCATTTGAGATAAAAGCTACTATTCCATTCACGACAATGTTTTTATTTTGATAATTCTCTGAAAGTTTGATGAATTTTTCTAATTCTCCAGTATAAATCGATTTTTCCAGAGACAAGTCATAGGTACAATTTAAAACTACACTGTCATTCTCTGTCAATGTAAATTTGTAATCATTTGTCAATTCTATTTGGATTGATTTTCCTGTTGACTCAGGAGTTTCGTGGATATGAAAAGCTTCTCCTCCATCTGTTCTTATCCAACTCCACTCTCCAATTATTTTATAATCCAAATTATCAATTACGTCATTTTTGTCACAACTGAAAATAAGAAAAAGAAGAAAAGGTATGATAATTAGTTTTTTCATAATTATTGATTTTCTTATATGATGAAACTTACTCTGTTTTAGTTGCGTTAATACGTAATGTTTTCATTGTTATGGTTTTTACTTGTTTGTAATCTCAATCTTAATTTTCCGCAGAAGTTTTTTTTGGTCTTTGTTTTAAATTGCACACAACGGTCACTTGTATGTGGTCGGGCGGTCCCGATGCAATCGGGAGTGTCAGACCCGCAGGAAAGTGGGTACGAGGTCTGACTTGTCAGACCGCTAAAACCCCCGCCTGCCATGTACAATTTGTTAGCGGTTCGTATTTTGGTTCATTTAATCATCCACATATTAGTTGGCTTTCATTTTTAAAATCTTATCCTTCAATTCAACCACTTCCCATTTATATAACACTTCTAATTCTGAATCATAGATAGTAATAATATTTGTTTGGTTGTTGAAGTCCCAACTTCCGCTTAACATGTAGTGCCCATCATTAGCAGCCAATACACGATAATCACATGCATTATTATCATAGAAAATGAAAATCTGTCTATATCTGCTTAGTGAAAATTTTTTATAATCACTGGGTCTATAGATTTCTATTTCTTCCGATATTTTTTCTTCGTAAGATTGAGTCCAACTCTTTTCTAGCAATGCTTCCTGAATTGCATCATTATCATCGTTTTTTTCACAACTTGTAAACCCTGTGAATAATAAGAGTACAACTGTAAAATGGATAAGCTTTCTCATAGATTTTGCATTTAATGATTTTCTACTTTCAAGATGCCACTGGTTGTAAATTGGTTGCGTAATATGACCGCTAACGGTTGGTACATGTTGCGGAGCGGATTTCGGAGCTGCGTTCCTGTCCGATAGGACGGAGCTGCGAAACGAGAATCCAGCAAACGCCGCACCACGAACCCCGTAATGCAATTTACAATTTGTTAGGGTTAGTATTTTTTCCATTAGTAATATTCATAAAGGATTAGCTCTGACATTTCATTACTCAACGGATTTTTAACTTCTTTTTTTTCTTGAATCAAATTACCATTGTCATCATATAAATAAGTGATTTCTCTCTGAACATAATCACCACTGACAGTTATTGCTTTATCCAATTGTGTTCCAGAATAATCAAATACAATTTTTACTTGCTCTTCATTATTGCAATATCTCTTTTCTTCAGTTTTATTATTGTTCTCATCATATTTCCACATGAAGTCAAAAATATCATCGGAGTAAAATAAGTATTCCGTTCTTTTAATTAGGTTACCTCTATCATCGTATTGAAATTCATATTTTGTTTGACTTCCTGTTTTTTCGAAATCTATAATTTCTTCTAATAATTTACCTGCATCGTAAATATATGAGTGAGTCTGATGTATATAAAATTCATTTTCGGAGTTTGCTTTTTTTCTATATTTAGTCATTGAATTTAATTGTTCCCCTGAATACTCATATTCATACTTTACAATAATTTCGTAGTTGTTATTATCAAAATTTTCTGAATAGTAATTTTTTAAGATCACTTGATTATTGTCGTTATACTCAAATGTAAAATATCTTGCAAGATGTTTGTCTTCTCTCTCAAAATCTGATTCTTTTATTAAGTTCTTTGAAGAATCATATTGATATTCGGTAATGAAAGGAGTAGTACTTTGCGTTAAAGAAATATAGCGGATTTTAGATTTTAATAAAGCTCCGGAGTCTAATTTAGGATTAATAATGTCATCCTTACTGCAACTAACAAAAAGTAGAATAATACAAATACTGAGAATTGGATTTTTCATGATTTTAGGCTTTTATTATTAGGATGCATATTCTTGTCATAAGGTTGCTTTGTTTAATTAACCCTAACGGATGGCGGTATGAGTAGTGCGGGATTTCGAAGCACTTACCTATCAAACCGTTGATATGTTTATTAAATGTACACATGTTAAATTACCCACTACGCCCCGCATTACTTATGACCGCGTGTTATGCCCAGTTCATATTTATCATTTCTTCTTAATCGTATAAAATTCCGAGAAATTTATTCCAAATCCTAAATCATTCTCGGGAAAACAAGTTAATCCAAGATAAATAGAATCATTTAATTCTGATTTTGTCCATGAATCTCCACCATTAGAAGTTTGATAGCTTTGACTTCCTTTAAAATTTGGAAAATCCCCACCCTCATAAGCAGAAACAGTTTCTATATTAAATCCTTCTGACTCACTATTGAAATGCAAGACTTCAAATGATGAAAAAGGAAAATTAACTATTTCCCAATTTAATCCTCCATCAGTTGTTTTATATATTTCTGTTACTCCATCCATAAATCCAATCGTTTCATTATAGAAATATAAATTTCTCACATCATTAGAGGCTGAAATCGGTGTAGTTATTGTTTCCCAATTTTCTCCATAATCTGAACTTTTATAAATTTTCTGATTTTCACCAGCTATAAATACTACATTATCAATGCAGTAAAATTCATCATACGTTGGCTTAATAGCTAAGTCAATAAATTCCCAACTATCACCCCCATTTTTAGTTTTTGCGATATAATAATCTCTTGAATTAGGAACATCAGGAGTGTATATTAAAGCCAATCCATTGGTTTCATTGAAAAAATGTAATGATTTTATACTAACGTAATCTTCAAATAGTTTTTTTGTCCAAGTCTCTCCTCCATTAGTAGTCTTTAAGAAAACGGCACCTTTATCACAATCGTTATCAAGACAACCGCCCATGGCTTGTCCAGAAATAAATCCTATGCTGGAATTTATAAAATATACAGAATGCAAATGCAATGTTGTCTCTGAGTTCTGTTTCTGCCATGCTACTCCTGAATTAATAGTTTTATAAATGTCGCCATTGTAACCAACGACAAATCCAATCTCAGAATTTACAAAAAACAAATCACGTGGATTTATATCAAAATCATAGGTTGTTTTAGTAATCTCCCAGCCATTTAGAATTGTAGTGGTTTTAACTTCATTAATGGCTGAGTCTTTCTCGCAACTTTCAAATATGAAAAATGCAATTATCAAAATTAAGATATTCTGTTTGGTCATAGTTTTATTTTTCCTTTAGATGCTTAAACATAAATCACGGTTGCGTCTGCTTGCTAACGGTCACTTGTAAGTTGTCGTTGCGGATTTCGGAGCTCGTTCCTGTCCGAAGGACACGGAACTGCAATGCGAGAATCCGCAGTTGGCGTACCACCGAACCCCGCCCTGCAATATGTACCGTGTTATAGGTTGTATTTTATTTTTTGTCATAGCGCTTTTATAAAAATTATTGCTCCAACAATGATGAAGATTATAGCTGCTGTGTATATTTTAATTCCGGCTCCATAATCATCCGTTGCCTTATCATTTTCCATTGAATAGTCGATTTGTTTTACTAGTAAAATTACTCCAACTGCAATTGCAAGTAAACCACCAAGAAATTGTCCCATAAAGTCTAAATACTCTTTCATGCAGGATTAATTTTCTCGGTTAAAACAAACGCAATTAAATTTCTAATTTTGTTTGCAATAGAATTGTCTTGTACCAAGCATAACGAAACAAATTCATTGTTAATCATTATATAAACCTCATAAAACTTTAATCCTCCACCGTATTTTGACGGGCTAGCAATAAATTCTTTTACCTTTATTTCATTGATTTCAGTTATCCGATAATTTTGCTTTTTAATGCAGAGTCTTGATATAAAAGATGATGTGGTTATTTCTTTGGTTTTTAGGTTAATCACTAGGTCTTTATTTTTGTTAGTTAATCTGTAATATCTAATCCCAATCGCAATCACCCATATGATTGAAACAAATAATTTAATGGTATTATCTGAATCTGACAGAAGCATTGCAAAAGGAATCGCTAACATTAATATTAAATAAATTAGAAAAGTCATGATGGTGTCTTTTTTAGCAATTAATTTTAAAAAGTCGCCATTGAATTCAAAGTCGAATTCACCTGATTCTTTTGAATGACTTATCAAATCCTGAACTATTTGTTCCTTATTCTGCATTTTCTTTAATATAACCTATAACGGTTGGTACATGTTGTCGGGGCGGATTTCGGAGAGCGTTCCTGTCCGAAGGACAAGGAACTGCGAAACGAGAATCCGCAGTTGGCGTACCACCAAACCCCGCCCTGCAATATGTACTGTGTTATGGGTAGTTTTTTCTTCAATTTATTTTTTTGTCACTTTAATTTCATTGATAACAATATTCAGTTTCTCCTTGTTTCTTCCATTTAAATATAATATATCAGAATGAGAAATGAATGCTTTCGAACCGACGAGAGGAATGGAGTCTGTATAATTAAAAATTATTGTGTCTGATTCAATTTTATAATTACCTGCGTATTTGATTTTTTCTCTTTTCCCTCCTGATAAATATTCAAACGTGCTGTCTGGGTATAAATTAAGCCATATCCATCCAATTGGGGCTTCTCTTTGCGCTACAAGAATAGGCTTTTGAGAATTATTTGCTTTCTGGTCCAAACAGGAATAAAGCAATCCGAAAAGAAATATTGTTAATATTAGCTTTCTCATTTATAGTTTTCAACCTTGAAGTCAATTGGATTGTATAACCAGCATTTTATAGGTTGACCATTTTCATTAATGTCAGGAAACCATTTTGGCGATTTTGATATTAACCTAATCGCTTCTTTGTCTAATGATGGAAATAAAGAGTGTATCACAGAAATACTGTCTTTGGGAACATTCCCATTTTCATCTACCATGAATTTTACGTAAACAGTTCCCTCTATACCCTGCTCCAATGCGTCTTTAGGATATTTTAAATTGTTATAAATTTTTGCCCTAAATTTTGCCATGCCACCTTTTGGTAGTGGATAAATATCTTTATCAGAATTTCTCTCTTGAGCAAAGAGGTTGCTGGTAATAACTATTAATCCAACTATAAAAATTATTCGGTTCATATTGTATGCGTCTGTCTGTTCAAAATTACCCATAACGGTTGGTACATGTTGTCGGGGCGGATTTCGAAGAGCGTTCCTGTCCGAAGGACACGGAACTGCGAAACGAGAATCCGCAGTTGGTGTACCACCTTACCCCGCCCTGCAATATGTACTGTGTTGGCAACTGGCTTTTTATTTTGAAATGAAACTGAATTTACCATTTTTAATATAAATTGTATCATTCTTATCGAAACTTTTCATTGAAAATACACCTGAAATTTTATGATAATAAGGGCATACTTTTTCAATACCTATTACTTTAAAATAACTATCATCAGTCATGAACTGATTTATCAATGTTGTGTCATAGTTAAAGTGTTTATAAACATTGGTAGCGAAACCCATTACTTCAACTCCTCTGAATAATGCACTGTCTTGTAATTCAAAGTCCACACCAGATATATCCTTGGGGCTAGTGAACTTATAACTGTCTTTAATTTCTTTCGATAGTGGATTGTTAAGGTTATAAAAATTAAAGAATTCCTCATTAGTCATTTTGTTACCAAAAATATAATTCCAAAATGTTATTGAACCCGCAGGATGTAATCTATTATAGTATTCTTCGTCTGTGAATAACAGATCAAATGTTATATTTCTACAATAGTATCGGAGTTCGCTAGAATTGTCTATTTCTAAGGGGGAAAAGCCTACCTCGGGAGATAGCTGCTGGTAATATTTATATTCTTTACTATTTATCTCATAAGAAATGAATAGGGAGGTGTCTTGAGGATAATCCAATAACGAATAATTACATTCATTGTCTGCATTATTTTTATCGCAAGAACCTAAGATTACTATAGTAATAATCCATAAAACATATTTTATTTTCATAATTTATCGTTTTTAGTTTGCGTCAAGCTTGTTGCTAACGGTCACTTGTATGTGGTCGGGCGGGATTTCGAAGAGAAATCCTGTCAGACCCGCAGGAGAGTGAGCAGAAGGTCTGACTTGTCAGACCGCTAAAACCCCCGCCTGACATATACAATTTGTTACCTGCTGTTTTTTTTTATTCATTTATCCGGTGTATATATAAATTTTAATCCATGATATAAGCTTTGAAAGGGAACGTGTCCTTCGTCTTCATAAATTTTCAACTCACATACAACATTCTCTTTGGATTTTATCTTTTGGCTAAAATCTGACAATTGTTTTCTATTAATTCCATCCGGGTCTAGAAAATCGTTTAGTCCGTGTGTTAAAAATATTTTTGTCAGGTTATTATTTTTTGTTTTTAAAAAGTTAGCTGTTAAGTCGTCAAAATATTCTCCACAATCAAGAAATGCTCCGCTACATACAATATACGAATCAAAAGAATTAGTATTTGTCAAGAAATAATACAATGTGAAAATTGCGCTTAAAGATTGTCCACATAAAATTTTCTCATTAGTTGTCCGAAAAGATTTATTTATATAGGGAACCAACTCTCTGTCGATGAAATTTTTGAACTTTTCAGCACCAGGTTCTGTGTCGAAAAAGCCAGTCTTTGTCGGCATCATATCTCTATTCCTATTTGTGTTTTCAATCATAACTACAATCATTTCTGGTATTAACTCATCAATGTGAGCTAACCTATTGATTGTCCCAATGGTTTCAGAAAATAAGTCAATGTCGCCGTCAAGTCGATAAATGACAGGATAAGACTTTTTTGTCTCATCATATCCTTTGGGTAGTTTAATTATGATTTTTCTATTCTCATTCAATTCTTTCGAGTTTATTGAATCGATAAAACCGAGCTTTATTTCCTGACTAAATAGAATTGTCGATGATAGGACTAATAAGGTTAAAAGAGTTAATTTTATCATTGTAATTTAAGCTATGTTGTTGGCTCTCTTAAAATTGCAGGTAACGGTCACTTGTATGTGGTCGGGCGGGATTTCTGGAAGAAATCGTGTCAGACCCGCAGCAAAGTGGGCGCAAGGTCTGACTTGTCAGACCGCTAAAACCCCCGCCTGCCATATACAAATTGTTATACGCTGGCTTTATTTTATAAAATATTATTAATCTCATCTCTAACAAGAAAATAAAATCGTTGAATCATAAAGAATAGAGAAACAATAAATCTTGTTAATAGAAATAATGCCACAGTCGTTAATATTTTCTCAACCAATAAGCATTTATCTGATTTTAGAAGAGTATTAATGAGAAGCATAAGAAAAATGATTGTTCCAGAAATTATGATGTATAATGTAATATTGGCAATCTGTTTCATATTAGTCTTAAAATGTTGGAAGTTGTTTTCATCTTTGTCTGGATTTTCTTTTTCACTTTTCACTTTTGAACCGATACTTAATAGTAATGAAAAAAACAAGCCTGTAAATATTGCAATTCCTGTTCCTATATAGCTCTCTAATGCGCTAAGTTTTATGTCCCGGAACCAAGCAATAACGCACACAACAAATGGGGCTACATAAAATAATACGAAGAATGTAAGTCTTTTCCAGAATGAAGTAATGGATTCATCGTCACTATCACTTTTCATGCTTTTAATTGCACTCTTACTAATTTCGAGTATAACATTAAAGTCTAACATTGGGATAGTATTTTATTTGATTTTTGCTTCTTTCTTAACTTGAATCATTTCCTTATCAACAAAATCTTTCATCTTTTCAAAAATGGGATAGTTGTCCGTGTCAATGCAGCTAGGAGGAACTATAATGTTTGGAATTACATTTATTGTTTCTTCACTGCTATCAAGTCTGACAGTCCTCTCTTCTTTAATATCACCCGTTTTATTTTGATAAGTAGCTTTAATATCATACGCTCTATTTCCAATTGAAAATCCGTGGTTCTTAAGTGCAGCGTTCATTTCTGATTTGCTTATAACTTTGCTTTTTCGTGTTACAATATTTTTTAGTCTAATCTCAGCACTTGCAGCATCAGCTGCTCCAGTCTCATGACTACTACTATTACTTACGATAACAATGTCTCTGATTGTAGACCGTTTGAGGAATTCTCTTTGCCTTTGTTTTGTAGTTGTTGCTTTTATGCTATTGCTTACAATATTGTACCCTTTTGATTTTAAAACACCTTTTATTATATCATCAAAAATAGGTTTGATAGAAAATGCGCCATATTTTTGAATAAAGAGATATCCAGTTTTTGTATTTGCTGGCAACCATAGTCTCGCATAAAATTTAGGTCCGACAATTTCATTGTCGGATAAAATACTTTTTTTGCCTTCTTCATCAATTATAAACTGTTTTATTCCAGTTGTACCTCCATCAATCACAATGTCTAAAATTCTCCTCGAAGAACTTAATGATTTTTCATCCAAGATTCCTCCATGTGTATTTCTCTCATTTTTAAATATTTTTTCATCAATAAGAGAGATGATATCTTGGACAAACCCTTCGGCGAATTTATTGTCTTCTTCAGGGTAAGCGTTACTTAAAAAATCGTTTATTTCTACTCGTTCTGAATCGGATGTATTTAACTTTTTAATTCCGAAAGTATACATTCCAAGGAATAGGTTATGGCTCATATTGTTAAGTTTTTATTTTATAAAGTTAGCAGTATCCTGTTTTTTAAGCTTGCGTATAACGGCCGCGTGCATGTGGAGTGCGGCGTTTGAAAAACTACACTACCATTTTAGCCACCGAGCCAATTCGTTTATTCGTGTTTATATTTTTCAGCCGATTCGTCAATGACGAATTGGCGTTGTTAAACAAAGCTTTTCTGTTCGCATACGTAGCCTGCCAGCATTACATATGCACGTTGTTATGGTGTCGGCAAAAGCCCCTGCGTGGCAGCCCGGAACTTACCTGGGTTTTCCTGAACCGAAGGAGGGCTGGCGGAATGTTTGCCCCTCCCAAGTGATGTGCCAATTTTGACATCCAGCCCAGGTAACCACGGACTAAAACTTCAGCAGTAAACAACTTCTTTCCAGCCATAATTTTCACTGGTTTTGTAAAACTCTCTGACGTTAACTGCCGTTACTCGATGGTTAAAATTGGCGCAGGAGTTGACAAACCGCAAACATTGTGACCGCCCGAACAGGCTTTTGTACGGGCTCTCATGAGCTTAACGCAGCCCCACAATCCAACAAAGCAGAATTGGCTCGCTTAAAAAGTGTGGGGCGTGAAAACCCACCATAACCAATATTTTAAAGAACAAGTTCGCATACTAACCCATAACCCCCAAACGCTGCACCATAACGGTCACTTGTATGTGGTCGGGCGGGATTTCTGGAAGAAATCGTGTCAGACCCGCAGGAAAGTGGAAGTAAGGTCTGACTTGTCAGACCGCTAAACACCCCGCCTGCCATGTACAATTTGTTAACGGCTGGTTTTTTATTCATGGTCAAGTTGTTAACAGTATAAAAATATCATTTTCTGAGCAAAAGTTTCAAATAACTACGTCGCTTTTTAAAATTTTTTTCTCAACCCCCAAAAGTCAAAAATGCTTGTGGGTTGCAGGTAACCGCTGCCGATTACAAAGTTGAAACGTGAGCTTCACCATTTCTAACTTATGCCGCTGGCAGAAAACTTGCCAGAACCGGAACAATCCTGCCAATTTTTTATTTCCTGTCCGGTACAAAATAGCCAAAACCCAAACTGTCAAATAACTAAAGACTGTTCCTAAAAATGTGCTGGACAGTCAGGCTGCAAAACAGTTTTAATAAATTGTCAAACTGCGAAAATTGGCAACCGCACAAAACTTTCTTTTGCAAGTTTTGTGACAGCAATTTCACAAGCGAGCAAAAAACCAAAGAACAAACGGTTTAGATAACCACCAATTTATTTTTCTCAAACTTGCCGTTAACGGTTGGTACATGTTGTCGGGGCGGATTTCGGAGCGCGTTCCTGTCCGAAGGACACGGAACTGCGATGCGAGAATCCGCAGATGGTGTACCAACGAACCCCGCCCTGCAATATGTACTGTGTTAGCAGCTGGCTTTTATTTTTTAGTCCGATTGGTGAATCCATGTGTATTTCCCATCTTTAAATGTTATTACTCCATCACCAACTTCTTCTTTTCTAAGTACAATCGAAGGATTTTCTAGTGTCACGGTTTTGTCACCAACAATTTCATTGTCCTCAAACACTATCTCATAAGTTTCTGAATCATTGACAAGACCCCAAAAGTCAACCCAGTTAAATTCTGTCAAATAATCGAATGGCTCTCCAAATCCGATTTTTACTTCTTCATTTGTTTTTCCATGTTTGATTATTATTCCAGATGTTCCATTAACTTTCTCAAATAGCGCGTGGTCTAAGTTTCCATCTCCGTTAAAGTCTGCAACTATTGTGTCTGTTAATTGGAAAAATGTTGCTTTTTCAAATTCACTTTCCAAGGACTTTTTTTGGAAGTCAATATCTACGGATGAATTTGATTGTCCCAAACTATTAAAAGTCAATAACAATAATATGCAGATTATAATTTTCATTGTCTTTTTAAGCTTGCTGCTAACGGTCACTTGTATGTGGTCGGGCGGTCCCGATGCAATCGGGAGTGTCAGACCCGCAGGAAAGTGGGTACGAGGTCTGACTTGTCAGACCGCTAAAACCCCCGCCTGCCATGTACAATTTGTTAGCGGTTCGTATTTTGGTTCATTTAATCATCCACATATTAGTTGGCTTTCATTTTTAAAATCTTATCCTTCAATTCAACCACTTCCCATTTATATAACACTTCTAATTCTGAATCATAGATAGTAATAATATTTGTTTGGTTGTTGAAGTCCCAACTTCCGCTTAACATGTAGTGCCCATCATTAGCAGCCAATACACGATAATCACATGCATTATTATCATAGAAAATGAAAATCTGTCTATATCTGCTTAGTGAAAATTTTTTATAATCACTGGGTCTATAGATTTCTATTTCTTCCGATATTTTTTCTTCGTAAGATTGAGTCCAACTCTTTTCTAGCAATGCTTCCTGAATTGCATCATTATCATCGTTTTTTTCACAACTTGTAAACCCTGTGAATAATAAGAGTACAACTGTAAAATGGATAAGCTTTCTCATAGATTTTGCATTTAATGATTTTCTACTTTCAAGATGCCACTGGTTGTAAATTGGTTGCGTAATATGACCGCTAACGGTTGGTACATGTTGTCGGGGCGGATTTCGAAGAGCGTTCCTGTCCGAAGGACACGGAACTGCGAAACGAGAATCCGCAGTTGGCGTACCACCGAACCCCGCCCTGCAATATGTACTTTGTTGTATGCCGTTTTTTATTTTATTAAAAATCTGACACTTTTCTTTGAGCTCCCTCCAAACAGTATGCTACCAATAAACAGAGTCCGTTCTTACTAATGCCCATTTTTCTTTCTTCATCAACAGCATATGAAAGATTTTCAAAAGAATTCTTCAATTTCATTTATCTCATGTGGCGTGAAAAGACTAATGTCCACTCTGTCATTTAGCTTTTCTTTTAACCACGGAAATAATGCTTTTTTTCGAATTTGGTTATGCGTTTCTTGCAAGTTTAGGAATTCACCACTATCAACAAGGGAGTTAAAGTGAAATCCTAAATAAGTAAATCTAATTGGATGTTTCATTGTTTAAGCTGTATTTAGTTGTAATCAATTTTATCCATTATTTGTCTCTGCAAACTATATTCTCATTATGAATTGAATAAAAATACTTGCGCCAATTAATAAAAACAATAGTTTTTGATTTTCCAGATTTATAGGTTCTGTCCAGTAGCTTTTTCCCGTTTTTATCCATTGTCCTAGATAAAAGAAAATACCAGCAATTACCATTAATCCAACATTATACCACTTAATATAAATAATGTCAATTGTAAATTTTGTCGTGGCAATAATAGGCGTAGTAAGTAAAAAGATATTCCAACAAAAAGCAATAATTGAAGTAGCGATTAAAATATTTCTTCTTTTCTCAGCTACAAGATGTATTATAAATACTACTAACAAAAGAGTATAAGTAGTCAACTTGACAATTGCATTTACTATTTCATTCTCCGGCTCAACAAACGCCAAAATGAAAAGTAAAATAGACATTTGAATTGCTAAATTGTAGTATGATTTTTCCTTATTATCTTTCTTGTCCATGGAAATATTCTTCCTTTAAAATGGCATACAACGGTGGTGGTATGAGGTCGTGGCGGTCAGACGAGAGTCTGAGTGTCCGACCGAAACTAAGGTTGGGACGAGATTCGACTTGTCGAATCCGAACAAACCCAGCCATGCCTTATACCACGTGTTAGCAAACGTATTTTTAAATTTCTCTATATCTGGTAAATTTCCCATCATCATGTATTCTTTGAAAATTTTCATTGTCAATTTTCATGTAACTTAAATCAAACGTGTCAGGGTCAATAATCGGGAATTTTAATGTTTCATAGTCCAAAAGAGGCCGTCCCAAAAATGTAATTTGTTCAGATTGTTTGTTTGGCCAAAAAATACCATAAGGCATAGTATTCATATGTCTATAAACTTTTACTAGTTGCGGAGTTCCTCCAATTGACCAATCTTCATTATTTCTTATGATATCTCTCATTACTTCAAAGGGTTCCATATCAAAACCATCTCCAGATTTTTTCCCTTTTTCTTCCATCTTTTCAAAGATTCTCTTTCTTATTTTATTTGGAGTCAAACTTTCCTCTTTCGACTTTTGATGATTTGAAACGTCAAGTAAAACCGCCAATTTATTTTTCATTAATGTCTGTGGAGTAACAAATTTGTATGCATTCTCCTTCTTATCATACTCTAACTTCCAGATATAAAAACGGTCATATTTCCATGAGTACCCGGCAAAAATATATTTAACATTTGGTGGCTCTGGTTCAAATTTTTGTCTGGGTTCGATGCTATTATGGAGAAACTCTCTCATGTTTGTAATTAATCTTAATATATGACCTCTTACATCAGTAATGTCAGATGCTCTACTTGCATGCTTTTGGTAGGTGTTTACTGATGTCGCAACCTGCTCAAGCATAGGGTAGGAGTATTCGGTCTCGCCAGCAAAACATAACACAGAATCACCTCGGGTTAAGGTCTTAATTTTAGGGCAACAGTCCCAAGCTTTACCAGATGTAAGCCTACTATCTGTTGAAACAATAAGTTCTTCTACTGTTCCAACTTTTCTTATCCATGCAATTGCTATAGTCATATTAATATGTTTGCTAACGGTCACTTGTATGTGGCTGGGCGGGATTTCGAAAAGAAATGCTGTCAGACCCGCAGGAAAGTGGGCGCAAGGTCTGACTTGTCAGACCGCTAAACCCCCCGCCTGCCATATACAATTTGTTAACATCTGGTTTTTATTTTTTTCATTTTATCTCTTTAATAATTTCATACAATCCTTTCTTAATTCCTGAAAAGTAATCTCCTTTTTTAAATTCAGGAATTATCACATCATCTATAATTTTCTTGGCTTCACCGTCTTTAAGTTTTTTTTCAAGTCCGTATCCAACTTGAATCCTAATCTCTCGAATTTGTTTTCCAAAAACGATTAAAACACCGTTATTTTTATTTTTCTTCCCAATTCCCCAATAATTTCCCAAGTCCAGTGAATAGTCAAATAAATTGTCATAAGGTGCATAAGTCATAATTGTGACCACTGCAATTTCATTGCTTGTTTCTTTCTCATGTTTTTTTATAATTTGATTTAACTCCAAAATTTGGTCAGAAGTGAAAATATTTTCAAAATCATTGACGAATCCATTTTTGTCTGGAAATTTGAAATTTGTTGGTTTTTCTGTCATAGTTTGTGAAAAGCCTATTTGAATTAATGACAGAAAAATCAAGATTAATAATGTGCCTTTTTTCATAGTTTTTATTTGTCGATTAGTTTGATATTTTTCTTAATTGTCTGGTCTTTTTAAACTTGGCGTTAACGGCCGCGTGCATGTGGAGTGCGGCGTTTGAAAAACTACACTGCCATTTTAGCCACCGAGCCAATTCGTTTATTCGTGTTTATATTTTTCAGCCGATTCGTCAATGACGAATTGGCGTTGTTAAACAAAGCTTTTCTGTTCGCATACGTAGCCTGCCAGCATTACATATGCACGTTGTTATGGTGTCGGCAAAAGCCCCTGCGTGGCAGCCCGGAACTTACCTGGGTTTTCCTGAACCGAAGGAGGGCTGGCGGAATGTTTGCCCCTCCCAAGTGATGTGCCAATTTTGACATCCAGCCCAGGTAACCACGGACTAAAACTTCAGCAGTAAACAACTTCTTTCCAGCCATAATTTTCACTGGTTTTGTAAAACTCTCTGACGTTAACTGCCGTTACTCGATGGTTAAAATTGGCGCAGGAGTTGACAAACCGCAAACATTGTGACCGCCCGAACAAGCTTTTGTACGGGCTCTCATGAGCTTAACGCAGCCCCACAATCCAACAAAGCAGAATTGGCTCGCTTAAAAAGTGTGGGGCGTGAAAACCCACCATAACCAATATTTTAAAGAACAAGTTCGCATACTAACCCATAACCCCCAAACGCTGCACCATAACTAGTGTGTATCATCACCAGGTAATGTTATTTTCATTATATCATTTTTTAAGACAATGAATGAATTGCCTGACATACTGTGTTATATTCGTTTGTAACTAATTGTAATCGCTTACAAACAATATTAACGGGGTGAATAAATCTCTCGCTGCTGGTCGTTCCCGGGGTGTCACCACATTATTACCGACTAAATTAACAAAAGTTTCTTATAAACATAAGTTTGGAGTGGAAGAAAGTTGGCAGTATCCAGTCACAGTTTCCTGTTCTTCCTAAACATTCATACTATTTCACTAATGGCAAATGACCAGTGACTAGTGACTAATAAGTCGCAGTTGCCGAGATTGCTTCTCCCGATAAATCGGGATCGCAATGACAGCGATCAACGATAAATAGCCCGGCGGACAACGAGTAATTTCATTGGACAAAGAAAGTATACGTCCGCTGCAATATCTCTTACAAAAACGTGTCATGGCGAGGATTCGGCAGTTGCCAAAGACAAAGCCATCCGTCCCTCTAATAGCTATAATTCAGATTTTCGAAGCATTTATGCCACCCAGTATCCACCGTTCGACTCCGCTCACTGTGAGCGGAAGGCTGGGCGTAGTCGAAATATAAAAATCAGATTATTGAAAAATAATTCTGACAACCGGCTACATGTCGTGTTTTTTTAAATACGCAAATAGTGTATCAATAAATCAGCAGTGGCAATTTTCTTTTGCTTTCCGTTACCAACCAGCGATTTATTTATGCGAAAAAGTCCGCCGCATCCGGCTTCACAAAACAGCTGTTTTAGCTTCTCGCTTTCTCCGATATCCGAAAAAACAAAAGTCTCCAGGTTATCAATGCCCCAGTATTTTTTGTCGGCTTTTTCGAGTCCCAGCAAATCGTGTAGTTTTTTCCCTTCCGGTGTACCATTGTTGGTAAGAAACAAAAAGGTTTTCAACACCAGTTTATCGCCTGTGCGTTCGGCCAGCAGGTAACCAAGTTTTATACGTCCCATGTTAACCGGGAAAAGAAATTTATTTTCTCCCTCGTGCTTTAATGGTTTAGCGGTCTTTAACGCCAAAAGAATTAATACATAATGGAATTGTACAAACGGGGTTCCAAGCCGTTGGCCAATGCGTTCGAGCACATGCTGCTGTATGTAAACCGAAAGCGGGTAATCTGCCATTGGCCCGTTGATACCCAGTTGACGCGGAGTAATAACTATAGGAACAATTTTTTCGGCTGTTGTAAGCATAACCCTAAATATGGTATGCATTGTGCCGTCGATCTCTGCCACCTCTTTTTTTGCCCGAATTGCCTCGGTTTTAATATCGTTGTAATATACCGACTTTTTGTTCTCGGCTACTTTTACTTTAACCAGGCGCACGGTGGCAGATGTTATATCAGAGAAAAGTGCCGCCACTTCTGTCATCCTTTCTTCCACCTTTAAAAGCACATCAACCCGGATATCTTTATATCCTTCTTCGAAAACCGGGAAACAAGCCCTGAATTTGTCGCCAACGGCAGGCCGTGTTAAGCTAATGTTTCGCCAAATTTTGTACAGGCTTTCTGCATACACCGAAAAATCGTACAAACTCATTGCTACTTCCGGTTCACTTTTTACAATAATCCAGGTGTTGTGCAGCGATTGGCTTAGCACTTCATTCATCATCTTTATCCATTTATTGGTGAAACAGCCTAATGCTTCCTCTCCCGCCACTATTTTATAGGGCCTGATGCGAAGTTCGTACATTAATATCCGGTCGTGTTTACTCAGCAACTTAAACGCCGATGCATCGCCGAGCAAAGCCATTGTTTGCTTCATTTTAGCCCAAAACCGGTTAAATTCTTGTTGCCTGTTTTGTTTTTGCTGAATAGGATTATTTCTTTTTCGTCGTTTCATCTGGATGCTGGATACCAGGCTTTTTCTGATTATTTTTCTCGTATTTCTGTTTCCCGAGGGGGTACTTCGGAAGTACTTTACCCCACTTCATTTGTTGAAATTTGGAGTAATTTTCTTCAAAAACGGAGATCGGAAGTACCCGTTTGAAGTTATTTTGTCCGAACAGTAAGTTAAGAAGTAGCCATAGGCAGCTCTAAACGTCACGACCTAAGTTCTGAAGTACTCGCTTTATGTTTTATTCTCCGGCTTTGAGGATCATAGGTACTTTTTTGTGGTATTGAAGTATCTCTTTCAATAACTAACCGGGAAAAAAGCAAAACGCAGCCCCGGTTTTCTCTTTCAGCTAATCTTCGTCTTGTGTTGAAGTAGTTCGCTGAAAGCGTTTGCGTAGATCTTCGTATATCGTTTTGGCTCCCGGAACATCCATTTTGGCAGCCAGTTTTACCGAGTTATAATAACTCAGTGCATTTATATAGCTTTCTGCTCCGGCTTCCATTGCAGTATCGTCTATACCACTTTGTAGCTGTGTAACTATTCGTAAAATCGTGATTAATTGTGTGTATACCTGCATATCGTTCACCAGTTCTTCGCGGTTCATATAAGGCGGAGCAAATTGTGGATCGCTGCCACTGTACCCAAGCGTTTTAATTACAAAAGGCATTGTTTTATCACTCATTTTGGCACTGCCCTGCGCTCTTCAGGGCTTAACGCTATCAGGTAAGGCTGCAAAGCAGTACTCACCTCGTTTAGTTTGGTTGTAACATCTGCAATAACCTCATCGGGTATAACAAAATCGATTTGATTTTCCATAATTCAAGTGTGTTTTAAAAATTAATTTTATTGATTTTTGTGCGTTTTGCAACTTCAAGTTACGGAAAACCAACATTTTATACAAACACCTAAATTACACGAAATACAAAAAGAAAATGTATGCCCTGTTTAATTACGTTTTACTTTTGTTCGATTTTTTAGCTCCATACCAAAATGAAACAATGAAGCTCCTCGCAGCGAGCTGACGAGGTATCACATCGGAAAACATTATTTTATTCTGACCAAGGTGAGGGGAATAAAAACCATGAGATCCTTCGGCTATCACTCGGGATCAGTTCGGCTAAATGATTTTGAAAACAAAATCATAGTCTCACTGATTCAACAATATGAAATCCTTTTTATACTGACGGGAACTTGTATGTGGTCGGGGCGAAGAGAGTTCCTGTCCGAAGGACACGGAACTGCGAAACGAGAATCCGCAGTTGCTAACCGCACCAAACCCCGCCCTGCAATATGTACTGTTATGCGCTGATTTTTCATTCAATTGTTGTTCCTATGTGAAAATTAATCTCAGTTTTCGTATTTTTCACTAAGTCAATATTTTTAACTTCCTCAATTAATCTTTCCCACTCATTGTATGTGCTTTGACATTTTATAGTGTAAGTCCCGGGAGCAATTTTTAGAGAATAATATCCAGTCGTATCGTTTGTTGTTTTCAAATCTGAGTTCTCTATCCATATAGTGAATTCATTTTCGTGGTAGTATTCTTTGTCAGACCAGTCAACATGATATACGTGCCCAAAGACTAATGAAGAGTCATTAAGTGTCGTGTCTGAACTTGATACAATTTCCACATTGCCATCAATGAATTGTCGATTGAGACATGAACTGGCTATTATTACAAGGGCTATAATAAATATAGGTGTAAGTCTAATTTTTTCAGTAGAACTCATTTTTTCGATTTTTAAAATCTTGAATAGCAGTTATTCATATATGGCAATTTGTTGTGTTCTGGTTTTTAATCTCCGTATGTTAAATCAATAAATACAACTGAACAACTATCTTTCTTTACTGAGAAATTGCCTAAATATTCTGCATTGTCAGAGCAAGTTAGTTTTGCTGTAAATTCATAGTCGCCCTCTGGTTTTTCAATAACTAAAAAGATTTCATTGTTACCGAAACTACAATCAATATTTTCACCTGCCTGTGTAACAGGTTCTTCAATAATTCCTTCCAACGAACCATCAATGTATATCTCCACATCAAATGGACCACAATCTAACATTGCTTGGGCATTTGTATAAAATATTATATTTCCAGTGGTTTTATCACTGTCCTTTTCACAACTTAACAGGAACGAACAAAAAATGAGCAATAAGATAAAAATAGGTTGTTTCATTTTGGGTAGTATTTTTTTGTCTGTTTTTAATTATGATGTATTAGCTTGTATTTTGGTTGCGTTAAATTTGCGCATAACGGTTTGTACATGTTGTCTGGGTGGATTTCGGAGAGCGTTCCTGTCTGAAGGACACGGAACTGCGATGCGAGAATCCGCAGTTGGCGTACCACCAAACCCCGCCCTGCAATATGTACTGTGTTAGTAGCAGTTTTTTAATTTCTCAAAGTGTCAATTTTTGCAATTGTTTCATGCACAATTTGCATAAATCGTTCCAGTTCAGTAGGTAATTCATTTTCATCAGGAAAATACCAATGGGTTGAATCACTTTTTTCAATAGCAACGTATTTCATTGCTGTAACTGGCATATCAGTTGGAGCATCTTCATGGAACCCATACTTTTTCGAAAGGTTAATCGACATTAATTTATTCAACTTTTCTTTAATCAACGATACATCTTCACTCGGAATCTGATATTCGGATTCTCTATATAAATCAAATACTCCAGATTCCTCTTGAATATTTAATTTTCCGTCTTGGTCAATAGTTGCATTGTAATGATAATTCACCCAGCCACTGGATTCGGATACAATAACTGAAAATATACTTAAATCATAATTTGGCATATCTTCCTTATGACAGCTTGTTAAGCTAATCAAGAGAAGAACAGCAATAAGTGAGGTTATCTTTTTCATGACGTTTTGTTTTTTTAGCAATTAATATCTGTTGATAGATGTTTTTCTCAGTACAAAGGTTGCGTTTTTAACATTGGCTACAACGGTAGGTAGATGTTGTTGGACGGCTTTTGGAGCACGTTCCTGTCCGAAGGACACGGAATTGCGAAACGAGAATCCGCAGTTGGCGTACCACCGAACCCCGCCCTGCAATATGTACTGTGTTGTGGGTAGTTTTTTTTGTTTTTCAATTACTTAATATTCTAGTTTCGGCAATTTCTTTGTTCTTGCGGCATACAAGTCAAAACCTCCTTTCCCTCCTGGTCGGTTAGATGAAAAAATCAACATTGTATCATCAAATTCACCAAATGGGACAATAATCGGACGGTATTCGTCATATTCTGAATTTATTTTATCCCCCAAATTTTGTGGCTGAGACCATTTCCCATCCAAGTATTGTGAGAAATATAAATCAAATCCACCATAACCTCCCTCTCGGTCCGATGTGAAGACCATTATATTCCCTACTACAAATGGGCATTTATCATTCTTGTTACTTGACAAAATAGCATTTCTTACAATTTCATGTTCTGTGGGATACAGGTAATTAGGATTAATCTCATCTTCAACAAATGCTGTTTCATAAATATTAAATACTCCCATTTCTCTGTTACTACAGAACACAAAACTTTTATTCTCGTTAAATATGCAAGGGTAGTAATCGTCATACTCAGAGTTGATGGACTCAAAAGATTCTGGAGCATTTATTATCTCCTGAGCATTATATGTTCCAAAATCGAGTTTCTTTGAAGATGCATACTTTATATCAAAATTTCCTGATTCGTTATTTGCGTAGAAAAAGTATTCATAAGCTTCATCTCCAAAATGATAAAATGGTCCATATTCATCAAAGTCTGTATTAATTGTTTCCAAAACCTTGCTTGCATATTTATTATAACTATTAGCATCACTGACATATGAAATATTTAATATGTCATCTTTTGAATGATAAGAAATATCCATGCTTTTATAGATAATATCAAAGTTGTTTCCTGAACTATTTCTATTTGTTGAAAAATAAATTCCATGTCTGAATGCTGGATAGGGAAGGTCTGAGTTATAATCATCAAAGGAAGAGTTAATATTTTCCAGATTTACAGGTAATTCAGTTACAATTGTCTCGTAAGTAAAGTCATAATCATCATTATTGAATATTTTAATACAACTTGTCAATGTGATTATGAAAGCGAAAAGTAAAATTTTTAATGTCTTCATGATTATTTGGTTCTAACGTAGGTTTTCTTTTATGATGTTTTTTTATGGTTATGGTTGCTTTTCTTTCAAAATTAAATACAACGGTTGGTACATGTTGTCGGGGCGGATTTCGAAGCGCGTTCCTGTCCGAAGGACACGGAACTGCGAAACAAGAATCCGCAGTTGACGAACTACCGAACCCCGCCCTGCAATATGTACTGTTATGCGCTGATTTTTCATTCAATTGTTGTTCCTATGTGAAAATTAATCTCAGTTTTCGTATTTTTCACTAAGTCAATATTTTTAACTTCCTCAATTAATCTTTCCCACTCATTGTATGTGCTTTGACATTTTATAGTGTAAGTCCCGGGAGCAATTTTTAGATAATAATATCCAGTCGTATCGTTTGTTGTTTTCAAATCTGAGTTCTCTATCCATATAGTGAATTCATTTTCGTGGTAGTATTCTTTGTCAGACCAGTCAACATGATATACGTGCCCAAAGACTAATGAAGAGTCATTAGTGCCGTGTCTGAACTTGATACAATTTCCACATTGCCATCAATGAATTGTCGATTGAGACATGAACTGGCTATTATTACAAGGGCTATAATAAATATAGGTGTAAGTCTAATTTTTTCAGTAGAACTTATTTTTTCGATTTTTAAAATCTTGAATAGCAGTTATTCATATATGGCAATTTGTTGTGTTCTGGTTTTTAATCTCCGTATGTTAAATCAATAAATACAACTGAACAACTATCTTTCTTTACTGAGAAATTGCCTAAATATTCTGCATTGTCAGAGCAAGTTAGTTTTGCTGTAAATTCATAGTCGCCTTCTGGTTTTTCAATAACCAGAACAAATTCACTATTCCCATTACTACAATCAACATTTTCACTTGCCTGTGTAACTGGTTTTTCAATAACCCCTTCCAATACCCTATCAATGTATATCTCCACATCAAATGGACCACAATTTAACATTGCCTGAGCATTTGTATAAAATAATACATTTCCGGTGTTTTTATCACTGTCCTTTTCGCAACTTAACAGGAACGAACAAAAAATGAGCAATAAGATAAAAATAGGTTGTTTCATTTTGGGTAGTATTTTTTTGTCTGTTTTTAATTATGATGTATTAGCTTGTATTTTGGTTGCGTTAAATTTGCGCATAACGGCAGTCTGTCTAAAAAGTAAAATTAAGCCGTTGAGATTTCAATATTTTATTTTTTTTAAAGTCAGCTACCCAAATAATACTTTCATGGAAAGAGGTTTTTAGACAGTCTGACGGTTGGTACATGTTGTCGGGGCGGATTTCGAAGAGCGTTCCTGTCCGAAGGACACGGAACTGCGATGCGAGAATCCGCAGTTGGCGTACCACCAAACCCCGCCCTGCAATATGTACTGTGTTAGCAAACGTTTTTTATTCGTCTTGTTTAAAATCAATGATGTATATATTCCTATAATTATAAGAAGGATATAGTGTTATACATGCTCTCAATTCGTTGTCTTCTGCTTTTCTCAATTTTACCAACACTGTTTGATTAACTTTGAACGTGTCTTTTTCTAAATTTACTGTTTGATAGTAGTTGTTTTCACTTATCCCAATTTCTTGTTTCACTTTTAGTGAATCATCTGGGAATTTTAAAATGCAAGTGGAACAATTCAAGTCAAAGCCAACTATTTCACCAACGAAATACCTATCGAGTGTGTCTTCATCGTTTTTGTCACAACCGAATGCAACCGAAATAATTAAAAGTAATCCAATAAATCTTTTCATAATTTTTAGTTTTTAATTAGATGATTTTTTCTCTGTTGAGGTTGCGTTTAATAGTCTCAGACACCTGAGATGTCTTCATTTAAAATGTTTGCTAACGTATGTGTATGTTTACCTGTATATCTTGTTCCTTTTCAATATTGTTTGTATAACAAATTGTCTGAATGTACTATATCCGTTTACAAGTGCTTACAAACGTTTACAATCCATAAGTAAACGTATTTTAAACTCTGGGGTGAATAAATCTCTCGCTGCTGGTCGTTCCCGGGGTGTCACCACATTATTACCGACTAAATTAACAAAAGATTCTTAACATAAGTAATTTATTACCAAGAATAAGTAATGAATGCAAAGTATCGCTCAAACCTTACTAAACTCGCTATACTTCTGAGCTCTGAACACTAAACACCAAAACCGGAACACTGAACTCTGAGCTCAGGACTTTGAACTATGAACTTTGAAGTGTACTTTTGCGCTGAATTTTAGAAGCCATGCAGAATATCTATCCACATAATTTTGAAGCAAAAATCGGTTTCGACCGTATTCGCGAATTGCTAAATGCCCGATGTATTAGTACAATGGGAAACGAGTGGGGCGATGAAATGCAGTTTCAAACAAGCTTTGAAACCATTGATGCACAATTGGGCGAGGTAGAAGAATTTTGCCGCATTGTGCGCGAATTTGATAATTTTCCTTCGGGGCATTTTTACGATTTACGATCGGCACTGCAAAAAATTAGAATTGAAGGGCGCTTTCTCGAGCCTGCCGAACTGTTCGACCTAAAACGTTCGCTCGAAGCCGTGCGGGCCATCATAAATTTCTTTGCCAAACAAGAGGAAGAAATTTTCCCGCGCCTTAAACATAAAACAGCACGGGTGCAGGTTTTCCCCTACATTTACGACCGGATTGATACAATCATCAATAAATTCGGAAAGATCCGCGACAACGCCTCTCCCGAGTTGGGGCAAATAAGGCGGAGCATTTTCAATATGCAGTCGAACATGTCGAAACGCCTGCACAGCATTTTAAAACAAGCCCAAAAAGAAGGTTGGGTAGAAGACGAAGCTTCGGTTTCTATCCGCGACGGACGTGCCGTAATACCGGTTCCGGCAGCCAACAAACGTAAACTGAAAGGGATTGTTTTCGACGAATCGGCAACCGGAAAAACCTCGTACATCGAACCCACAGAAATTGTGGAAATGAACAACGAGATTCGCGAACTGGAATATGCCGAACGCCGCGAGGTAATTAAAATTCTCACCAATTTTTCGAACGACATTCGCCCTTATCTCGACGAGCTGTTTTACTCATATGATTTTCTGGGAGAAATAGACTTTATACGCGCAAAAGCTTTGCTGGCTGTTGAATTCGATGCCATAAAACCGGAGCTGAGAAACGAGCCGATAATTGAATGGTATCATGCCATTCATCCTTTACTAATGCAAACACTCCGAAAAGAGAAACGCAAAATCGTTCCGCTGGATATAAAACTCACCGATGAGGAGCATATCCTGCTGATTTCGGGACCAAATGCGGGAGGAAAATCTGTTTGTCTGAAAACTACAGGTTTGTTGCAATACATGTTGCAATGTGGTTTGCTCATCCCGATTAGCGAAGGCAGCAAAACCGGGATTTTCGAGCAGCTGTTTATCGATATCGGCGATGAACAATCAATGGACAACGACCTGAGTACATACAGCTCGCACCTGATGAACATGAAACATTTTGTGCGTAACAGCAACGAACGTACACTGGTTTTGATTGATGAATTTGGAACCGGTACCGAGCCAATGCTGGGCGGATCGATTGCCGAAGCCATTCTCGATAAACTCAACCAGCTGCATACTTTTGGCGTAATAACCACGCACTACACCAACTTAAAACACTTTGCATCGTCGGCCGAAGGAATTATTAACGGCGCCATGTTGTACGATGCCCAAAACATGAACCCGCTTTTCAAATTGGAGATTGGGAAACCGGGAAGTTCATTTGCCTTTGAAATTGCCCGGAAAATTGGACTGCCGGAAGATATTCTTGAAAAAGCCACCGAGAAGATCGGGAAAGACCACATTGATTTCGACCGTAACCTGCGACAGATTAACCGCGATAAACGCTATTGGGAAACCAAGCGGATGAAGATTCGAAAAGTGGAAAAAATTCTGGACGATACTGCGGAGAACTATCAGAGCGAGTTGGAAGAGATTCAGAAACAGCGTAAGGAGATTCTGAAAAAAGCGAAGGAAGAAGCCGATGCCTTGCTAAAAGATGTAAACAAGCGCATCGAAAATACCATTCGCGATATAAAGCAGGCACAGGCCGATAAAGAAAAAACACGCGAAGCCCGCGAAAGCCTTGAAGAATTGAAAAACGAAGTAGGCAGAAAATCGACTGCCGACGACCAAAAGCTTGCAGGCAAACTCGGCAAACTTCGTCAGCGCGAAGAAAACCGCAACAAACGCCGTCCTCAGGAATCAAAAAAACCGATTCCAAAAGAAAAACTGGAAGAACGTATTGAAATGCGTCCGGGCGATAAAGTACGACTGAAAGGGCAAGACACAATTGGCGACCTGGTTGAGGTGAACGATAAAAATGCGGTGGTAGCTTTTGGACAGTTGATGACTACCATTCCACGAAAAAACATCGAACGCATCAGCAATAACGAGGCGAAAAAGCTGGATAGAAAGTACGGAAACAGGGTAACAAGAGTTACAGAAAGTTTCTCGGAACGACGCCTGACTTTCAAACCAGAAATCGACATTCGCGGGAAGCGTGTGGATGAGGCCATTTCTAAAATTACTGAATTTATCGACGAGGCGATTATGTTCGAAGTGGGGCAACTTCGCATTTTGCACGGAAAAGGAAACGGGATACTAAAAGAAACCATCCGCGACTACCTCCGATCGGAGCCAATGGTTCGAAACTACAAAGATGAGCATGTTGATTTTGGTGGCGCCGGAATTACCATAGTGAATTTGGCATTGTAAATCAATTAATAATGAAACGAGTCCCGAACACTAGGAACGAGTTACACGAGTTACCTCAATTCTTTCAAAATTTATAACGAATGAAATCCGCCTTCAAAATAATTGCTTTTGATGCCGACGACACACTGTGGATAAACGAAACCTTTTTTCGGAAAACGGAAGAAAAATTCTGTCGATTACTTACCAATTTCAGCACACCGGAGGAAACCATGAAGGAGTTGTTTGCCACCGAAATAAGAAACCTTGCCGATTATGGTTACGGCACAAAAGGTTTTGTTTTATCGATGATAGAAACAGCACTCGCGATATCGGGAAACAGGGTTGCTCAATCTACGCTGGAAGAAATTATTGATTTGGGCAAAACACAGATAAATCAACCGGTTGAACTGCTGGATGGTGTAATCGAAATATTAAATTTCCTGCAGGAAAAAGGCTACAAATTAATTATCGCTACCAAGGGAGACCTGCTCGATCAGGAACGAAAGCTAAGAAAATCGGGACTTGAAAAATATTTCCATCATGTGGAAGTGATGAGCAACAAGGAAAAAACCGACTACCAGAAACTTATTCAGCATTTGGATATTCTCCCAGAAGAATTTCTGATGATCGGCAACTCTTATAAATCGGATATCGAGCCGGTAATCGAACTCGGAGCGTATGGCATTCATATCCCGTTTCATATTACATGGGAACACGAAAAAGCCACAGAACGAAAAAATCAGCCGAACTGGATAAAGCTAAGTTCTATCGCAGAAGTTAAAAATCTACTCTGATTTACTCACGCTTAAAGTCCATATCTTCCGATATTTATTAGCCTTCAGTACAATTCTTTTTTCTATATTGCTTTCGTAATACACTAAAAACATGAAAAAAGTAACTGGAGTTGGCGGCATCTTTTTTAAAACAAAAGACCCGGAGAAAATGAAAGAATGGTACAACAAAAATCTTGGCCTGGTAACCAATGAGTACGGTTCGGTTTTTGAATTTCGCGAGTCAGATAGGCCGGAAAATAAAGCCTATTCAGTTTGGAGTCCTTTTAAGGATGACACCGATTACTTTCAGCCATCGGAGAAAGAATTTATGATTAACTACCGGGTGGAAAACATCGAAGCATTAGTTGAAGAATTGCAAAAATCGGGCGTTACTATTTGCGACGAGATAGAAACTTACGAGTACGGAAAGTTCGTGCATATTCTTGATCCGGAAAATAATAAAATTGAGTTGTGGGAGCCGGCAGACTCGGTTTTCAAGAGAATGTACGAAGGAAAAACCACAAAATAATTATCTTGCATGAAAGCTTTTTGATATGAAATTTTTATTCCTTTTTATCGTCGTATTTCTCGTTTCTCTCTCAAATTCGGTTTCAGCAACATCGGCAGAAAACGATACTACCTATATTTTTCTGAGGGACTACGGACTTCGACGTACAAAAGATAAAAACTGCATTAAGTATATCAATAAATTATTGGACGACGAGATTCTCCGAAACGACAAACCGAAAGTGATTGTCTTTAGCCCCGGCAAATACCACTTTTATCCCGGAGGCGCTAAAACAAAAAAATACTACGAATCGAATACCTCCGATGTAAACCCCAAAGTTTGTGCTTTTCTTTTTGAGAATATAAATAACCTGACAATTGATGGGAGTGGCAGTACGCTGATCTTTCATGAACAAATGCAGCCTTTTACTTTCGATAATTGCAGCAATATTGTTTTAAAGAACCTGAGTATTGATTGGGAGAATCCATTGATTGCTCAAGCCGAAGTATTAAAAGTAAATAATCACTACATCGACTTAGCCATTGATTTTAGGGAAACTCCCTATCGCATTGAAGAAGATAAATTATTCTTTGATGTGGGAAAAGACAAAAAAAATCAGTGGCAAGGTACAATGGAATTCGATCGAAAAAATCGTTACGTTGTACCACAAACCGGCGACAACGGTTGTTTGGGCAAAAACTGGAACGAGTACCGCGCTGTAGCAACAATGCCTGGAATTGTTCGCCTGTACAATCATTTTGAGCGGCAACCGGAAAAAGGAAACTTCTTGGTTATGCGACATGCCACACGTGCGCACGCCGGAATTTTTATCCGAGAATCGAAAAATGTCACTGTTCGAAACTTTAATTTATACCATGCTACCGGGCTTGGCATTCTTGCGCAATTCAGCGAAAATCTCACATTCGATGCTTATAGAGCAGTTCCGAACCGCGCGAGAAACCATTATTTCGGAGGAGGAGACGACGGAATTCAGGTATCGAATTGCAAAGGCCAAGTAAACATTGTAAACTGTGAATTTGCGGGGCTAATGGATGATCCGGTGAATGTACACGGAACAAGTGTTCAGGTACAGGAAATAATTACCACCAATCGGCTAAAATGTAAGTTTATGCACCACCAAAGTGTGGGCTTAAACTGGGGGCATAAAAACGATAAAATAAGTTTTATTGAAAATGAAAGAATGAATTCGATCGGTTATGGGAAAGTCACTGAATTTAAACCAATAGATAAAAATACCTTTACCATAACTTTTGAAAAAGTAGTTCCAAAGGAGCTCCAACCGGGAGATGCACTGGAAAATATTACCTGGTCGCCCAACCTCCTTGTCCGTAATTCTCATTTTGGGAATTGCCGCGCAAGAGGTCTGTTAGTTTCCACTCCGGGTGAGGTAGTCATCGAAAATAACACATTTGAGTCTAGCGGAAGTGCTATACTTATTGCCGGTGATGCTAACGGCTGGTTCGAATCCGGTGCTGTTCAGGACGTGCTTATTCAAAACAACTTTTTTTCTGACCTTTGCAATACTTCTCCTTATCAGTTCTGTGAGGCAATTATCTCTATCTATCCCATCATCCCTCAACTTGATGAAACCACTCCGGCTTTTCATCGAAATATCAGAATAAGCAATAACGAGTTTAATCCTTTTGATTTTCCTGTGCTTTTTGCTCGTTCGGTTGATGGCATTGTGTATAGTCATAATACAGTTACACGCAGTTTTAATTTTAAGCCTTATCATCCGCGTCACTACACATTATCTTTTGAATTTTGTAAAAACATTCAAATCAACAACAACGAATTTTCAGACGATATCCTGGGTAAAAACATTCTCCTCAAAAAAACTCCTCAGATAGAACTCAAGCTTGACGACCCCGGATTTTTTCAAATTGAAAGGTTTTAATAACTGGCAAGCTTATCTTGAATCATTTTAAAATAGGAGCCTTTTGCTCAAAAAATTGGGAGCAGCAGGTTACCTTTATCTAAATATCAGAATATTTAAATGAGAGGACGCAGAATACAACTTATTTATTTGAATTTTTAGAATTGGCGCAATGTCAATATTATGACGCTTTTTGAGATACAAACCCAACAAAAAAACCGTTCAAGACTGAACGGTTTTTTTTATCTTTAATATCCTGCGAAACAGTATGACGCTTTTTTTAGATGATTGACATTACAAACCCAAATATAAAACCAACCAAGTTGTAGAAATGCTTCTGCAAGATATAATGAACTTCTGATGCCATTAAAAGCAACTACCACGCCAAAAATTCTAAATAGCTAATAACTAGACACATAAAGAAGATCGATCATTCAGCGTGCTTCCCACACTGGGAAAATACATCTTAATATGGGGCATTATCTAATACCTGCTCAGTCACATATATTAAATGAAGATAAAATCAAACAATTAAGTTAAACGCCTGTTGATGATTTCTGAACTGTTTATGCAGCTTTGTATCGCAGAAAAACAAGCTCGATGATTCTAAATCAGAAAGAACAAATGCAATATCGCCGTTTTGGCAAAACAGAGAAATACCTAAGTGTGATCACTCTTGGAGGAATGCGCTTTACACATGGCTGGGACGAACCACGCCATGAGATACCAAGCGATACTTTTGACGAATGCCTTACCTCTGTTCTGATGGCTTTTAATGCAGGCATAAATCACATTGAAACAGCGTGGGGCTACAAAAAAAGCGAAACTGTTTACGGCAAAATTCTAAATCAAGAATTGAGAATTCCGAGAAATTCCTACCATCTGATGACTAAAGGAAATCCGATGACAGCCGAAGACACCCGGAAATTAATAGAAAAGCAGCTAGATGCGTTGCAAACAGACTATTTCGATTTTTATGGATGGCACGGGCTGAATAACCAGGAGCTACTGAAGCAAAGCTGTAAAACAGGAGGGTCGGTAGAAGAACTTTTAAAAATGAAAGAGGAAGGCCTTATTCGCCATGTGGGCTTTAGTACTCATGCGCCGCTCGAAACTATTGTTCGTGCTATTGAAACCGGTCTTTTTGAATTTGTGAACTTGCATTATTACTATTTTGATCAGCGAAACCTGGCAGCTGTAAATATGGCGCAGATTAACGACATGGGAGTTTTCATTATTTCGCCAAACGATAAAGGAGGCCAGCTTTTCAAAGCTCCGGTTAAAGTTAAAAGGGCCACTTCTCCCCTCACTCCTATTCAATGGAATGCTCGTTTCTGCCTTCAAAATCCGGCCATTCATACTTTATCTTTTGGAATGCACCAGAAATCGCACTTCGAAGAAATGAAAGGTATTTTCCCCTTCCAGGTTCCGTGGAGCAAAACCGAGCAGGATACTAAATTTTTGCTCGACAGTTTTGTGCAGGATGATCCTTACGGAACCTATGATGGTTACGATCTTCAAAATGATCCATCGGGTATTAATATTCCACAGGTGCTTCGTTTGCGTAAACTCTGGAAATGCTACGACATGAAAGAGTACGCCAGATACCGTTACAAAATATTCGAACAAAAAAGCCATTGGTTTCCCGGAGTGTTGCCAACCAATGAAAACATTGCTCAAATCGACTCATCAAAAATTCCACCGGCGATACCATTGAAAGAGCTTTTGGCAGAAACACATAAAGAATTATTTGTACCTGAATTTAAGTTGGCAAAAAGTTAACTATTTTCATCTCAAATAAACCACTAGAACTAATTGAGATGAAATCAAACAAAGCTTTTTTCAGCTTCATTTTTATTTTTGCTGTTTTTGCATCGCTTGGATCTGCCGCCCGCGATTATTATCAAATCAAGATTTATACGATTAAAGACAAAACACAGGAAAGTACTGTTGACACGTACCTGAAAGATGCCTACATCCCGGCATTGCACCGGGCAGGTATTAAAACCGTTGGCGTTTTTAAACCCATCGAAAGCAACGAAGATTTTGGAAAGAAGATCTTCGTACTTATTCCGCTGAAAAATCTGGAAGATATTGAAAAACTTGAAAGCATCACCCAAAAAGATAAAAAGTATATAGAAGCGGGAGCTGCCTATATAAATGCAACACACGACAAAGCACCTTTCGAACGTATTGAATCTGTTTTGCTTAAAGCTTTTGAGAAACACCCGGATTTCTTTATTCCAAAATACGACAGTCCAAAATCAGATCAAATATTTGAGTTAAGAAGCTATCAGGGACCAACAGAAAAGATGTGGCGTAAAAAAGTTGAAATGTTTAACGAAGGAGGAGAATGCGCACTATTTGATAAACTAGGCTTTAATGCAGTTTTTTATGGCGAAGTTATTTCCGGAGCTGACATGCCCAACCTGATGTATATGACATCATTCGAAAACACGAAGTCGAATCAGGAACATTGGAACGCCTTTCGAAATCATCCTGACTGGAAAGAACTATCGGAAAAAGAAGAATACAAAAACACGGTGTCACATATTGATAAATGGTTGTGCCACCCAACCGATTATTCTGATATTTAAATCTCAAACACCAAATTTTATAACAAAACATTTCAATTTAGCATTTTGTGGTGCCCTGTGGCATTGTATTTGGTAGTTTTCAAAATAAGTCTACTTTTGCGTCATGCTGTACCACAAAACATTTCGACATAAAACATCGCAAACCTGGGTGGTTTTCATTCATGGTGCCGGAGGAAGTAATATTGTATGGTTCCGGCAATTACGCGAGTTTAAAAAGCATTTCAATGTGCTTCTGGTGGATTTGCGTGGCCATGGCAAGTCGAAAAAAGAATACACGCAGGAAGAAAAATACAGGTTCGACGAAATTGCTTTAGACGTGATTAAAACGATGGACCACCTGGAAATTGGGAAAGCACATTTGGTAGGTATCTCACTGGGCTGCATTGTTATACGAGCAATGGACAAACTTGCTCCGGGACGCGCTGAATCCATTATTTTAGGTGGAGCCATCATGCAGTTTAACGGAAGAATGAGAGTTCTCTTAAACGTTGCGAAACTACTGCAATCAATTATTCCTTACATGTGGTTGTATAAAATCAATGCCTGGATTTTGATTCCCTATAAAAAAGATATCGAATCACGAAAAGTCTTTATAAAAGAAGCCATTCAGTTGGGAGAACAGGAATTTAAAAAATGGCTGCGAATGTCAACCGAGATAAAAAGTAACCTGCACGAATTCCTAAAAAAAGAAGCCTCGGCGCCAGTTCTTTACCTTATGGGCGACCGCGATCACATGTTTTTACCGATGGTTTCAAATTTGGTGAAGCAACATTTCAATTCAAAACTTGAAATTATCCGCAACAGCGGGCATGTTTGCAACATCGATCAGCCCGAGATTTTCAACGAACAAAGCATCAAGTTTATCAAAAGTATTTCTGGATAGCAGCAGGATTTGTCATACCCTCACTTTGAGTGAGAGCATGACTCCTACTTATTCATTTAAGCTGTTTTAGCATCGTCAGCACAACCGTCCTGATACTCAGCAATAATCTTTTTAACTTCTGAAGGTGCTACGCGTCCGTACACTTTTTCGCCAACGGTAACTACCGGTGCGAGCCCGCAGGCTCCTACACAGCGCAGGCAGTTAATCGAGAATTTTCCATCTTCGGTAGATTCTCCAACTTCTACTTTCAACTGACGTTTAAATTCGCTCAAAACCTGCTCGGCTCCACGAACGTAACAAGCTGTCCCCATGCAAACCGAAATCGGGAATTCACCCTGTGGAATCATGGTAAAAAAGCTGTAAAAAGTAACAACGCCATACACTTTTGCCACCGACATTTTAAGTTCTCGCGCAATAACTTCCTGAACCTCGGCAGGCAAATAGCCTAGCTTTTGTTGCACTCTATGCAGTACATTAATCAGTTCGTTTTCTTTATTTTCGAATTCCGCACACACATCTTTAATCAACTGTACGGTATGTTCTGCTAATTTTATTTTTGGCATCTTTTAGACTTTTAGATTTTAGACAATTAGATATTAGACAAGAAATACAAACTATGTCCTGTCAAAATATTCCGTATGTAACAGATGATGTGCTTTGTCACTCATTGGTTTTCCAAGGAATTCCTCGTATAGTTTCACGATATGCGGATTTTCGTGCGATTTCCGGATCGTCTTATTCTTATCTTCAGTGTATAAAGCCGCCTGGCGTTTTTTCAGCACTTCGGCATTTCCATGATGATAAGGCTGGCCACCGCCACCAATACAACCTCCGGGACAACTCATAATTTCAATGGCATGAAACTGGCTTTTCCCGGCCTGAATATCTTCCAGTAATTTACGGGCATTACCCAAACCATGAGCAATTCCTATTTTTATTGGCAGCCCGTCGAAATCAATTGTTGCTTCACGAATGCCTTCCATTCCGCGTAGTTCATCAAAATCAAGTCGTGGCAATTCTTTTTTGGTATGAACCTCGTAAGCAGTACGAACTGCGGCTTCGATAACACCACCGGTTGTTCCGAAAATAACGCCGGCTCCGGTTGATTCTCCCATAGGATTGTCAAAATCTTCGTTTGGAAGTGCATTAAAATCGATGTTCGAAAGCTTAATCAGTGCTGCCAATTCGCGGGTAGTAAGCGCGTGATCCACATCCGGATTATCATTGGTTTTGAACTCATCGCGACCACATTCGTATTTTTTAGCCACACATGGCATAATTGAAACCACCACCAAATCTTCGCGTTTTATGCCCAACTGGTCAGCAAAATAAGTTTTGGCAATAGCGCCAAACATTTGCTGCGGTGAACGTGCAGTAGATGGAATATCTTTCATTTCCGGGAACTGATGTTCAAAGAACTTCACCCACGCCGGACAACACGAAGTCAAGATCGGAAGTTTCACATCTTTATCGCCTGCCAAATGCTTTCCAAGACGATTCAGCAACTCGGTTCCTTCTTCCATAATGGTAAGGTCGGCGGCAAAATCGGTATCAAAAACATGGTCGAAACCTAAGCGACGTAAAGCGGCAACCAATTTCCCGGTTACCAATGTTCCGGCTTCCATTCCAAACTCTTCGCCCAAAGCTGCACGTACTGCCGGGGCAGTTTGTACAATCACGGTTTTTGTCGGGTCGGAAAGGGCACGAACCACTTTTCCGGTTTCATCAACTTCAGTTAAAGCTCCGGTTGGACAAACCGCAACACACTGTCCGCAATAGGTACAAACCGAATGATCGAGGTTCATTTCGAAAGCCGGAGAAACTACCGACTCAAATCCGCGATTAATGGCCGAAAGAACACCAACTGTTTGTACTTCGTTACACATGGTTTCGCAACGGCGGCACATAATACATTTATCTACTTCGCGAATAATCGCAGGTGAAGTATCCTCGCGGTACGTTGATTGCTCTCCCTTGTAGCGAATCTCACGAATACCGAGGTTGTGTGCCATGTCCTGCAAATCGCAATTGCCCGATTTCGCACAAATCAAACAGTCGAAAGGATGATCAGAAAGAATCAACTCCATCACAGTTCTGCGTGCATTAATTACACGCATGGAGTGGGTATTAATCTCCATTCCTTCGTTTGCCTCGGTACAGCAAGCCGGAGCCAAATTTCGGCGTCCGTTCACTTCTACCACGCAAATACGGCAACCTCCGGGTTTATTTTCAATATTCAGGTCATCCAGTTTCATGTGGCAGAGGGTTGGAATGTCGATTCCAATTCCGGATGCCGCTTCTAAAATTGTAGTTCCTTTTTTTACTACAATGGGTTTATTATCTATGGTAAGATTGATTGTATCCATAATTTTCAGTTTGCGCGATTAGGTTAAGCTGATAGCATTAAACTTACATTTCTCGTAACAGATTCCGCACTTGATACACAGTGTTTGATCGATGTAATGCGGTTGACGACGCTCGCCAGTAATTGCTCCCACAGGACAGTTCCTGAAACAAAGCGTACAGCCGGTACAGGCATCTTCCAGTATATCATAACGCAATAGCGATTTACACTGGCCTGCCGGACATTTACCGTCTTCAACATGTGCCAGGTATTCTTTTTCGAAATTGGTAATGGTTGACAATACCGGGTTTGGTGATGTTTGTCCAAGTCCACAAAGTGCGGTGTCTTTAATAACTGCACCCAATTCTTTCAGTTTCTCAATATCTTCAAGCTCGCCTTTTCCTTGTGTAATTTTATCCAGAATTTCGTACAAACGTTTGTTACCAACGCGGCACGGAGTACATTTCCCACACGATTCTTCCAAGGTAAAATCGAGGTAGAATTTGGCAATCGAAACCATACAATCGTCTTCATCCATAACGATCATTCCGCCCGAGCCCATCATCGAACCTGCTCCGATCAGGTTATCGTAATCAATCGGAATATCCAGGTGCTCTTTAGTTAAACATCCTCCGGAAGGTCCTCCGGTTTGAACGGCTTTAAATTCTTTTCCGCCTTTAATTCCGCCACCAATATCGTAAATAACTTCGCGTAAAGTAGTTCCCATTGGCACCTCAATCAATCCAACATTATTGATTTTTCCGGCCAAGGCAAATACTTTGGTACCTTTCGATTTTTCGCTGCCGATGCTGCTAAACCACTTCGCACCTTTATTCAGAATAACAGGAACATTGGCAAAAGTTTCCACATTGTTTACGTTGGTAGGTTTGCCCATGTAACCCGAAACTGAAGGAAATGGTGGTTTAAAAGTTGGCTCGCCACGCAGGCCTTCCATGGAGTGGATCAGTGCTGTTTCTTCACCGCAAACAAAAGCTCCGGCTCCATAACGCAATTCTATTTTAAAGTTGAATCCAGTGCCCAGAATATCATCGCCAATCAAACCATATTCTTCGGCTTGTTTAATGGCAATTTTCAAACGTTGAATCGCCAGTGGATATTCAGCCCGGATATAAATCAAACCATTATCGGCACCAATACAATAACCACAAATGGCCATGGCTTCGAGCACCGAATGCGGGTCACCTTCCAAAATCGAACGATCCATAAAAGCACCCGGGTCACCTTCGTCGGCATTACATACTACATATTTTTGGTCGTTCTCCACATTTTTTGTGATCTCCCATTTCAGTCCGGTTGGGAAACCACCACCGCCGCGTCCGCGTAAACCGGAATCTTTAATTTCCTTGATTACTTCGTCGGGCGTTTTTTCTGTCAAACAATTTCCCAAAGCCTGGTAGCCGTCGCGGGCAATGTATTCATCAATATTTTCAGGATTGATAAATCCACAGTTTTTCAGGGCAATACGGATTTGTTTTTTGTAGAAATCCATACCCTTAGAATCGGGAATATGTTTAGCTGTTTTCGGGTCGTTGTATAATAAATGTTTTACAGGACGTCCTTTTACCACGTGTTCCTGAACAATTTCAAAAACATCGTGTGGCGTAACCTGAACATAAAAAGTATTGTCGGGCAACACCTTTACAATCGGCCCTTTTTCGCAGAAGCCAAAACATCCGGTAGTAACTACCTGAACTTCATCTTCAAGCCCAAGCTCGTCAATAAGTCCTATAAATCGTTTCTTAATTTCATCGCTCTCAGAGGCTTTACAACCCGTACCGCCACAAAGAAGCAGATGCATTTTATAATCGGTCATAACTGAAGGATTAATAGTTAGTCTGTGTTAAATCGTTAATCATCAATGGTTTTGAAATTCACAGGAATGATTCCGTCGATCAATTCGCCGCGTTTAATGTAAGAATCAATAATCTGGTGAACTTTTTCTTTTCCAACATGGCCGAAAAGTACCGGTTCTTTATTGGGAAGCGTAACTTCAACGGTTGGTTCGGCATAGCAAAATCCCATGCATCCGGTTTGCGTTACAATGGCATCAATCGCTTCCTGTTCCATCTCTTCAATGAAAAATTTCATGGTATCTTTTGCGCCTGAAGCAATTCCGCATGTAGCCATGCCAACTTTTATCTGAACAACTTCTTCGGGATGGTCACTATTTTCCCTCAGCCGGATTTTCGACTGAACTTCTTCCTTCATTTTCCGAAGGTCAGCTAAAGACTTAATCTTAGTCATATCGGTCTTTTTGAGTTAATTAATCTTATTTTGTAACCTCTATCTCTTCGAGGTTGGTTTTTATCAAATCAATTATTCCATTCCTTATTTCCTTCTGTTGCCACGACACATCTCCAAGTGCTTCATTTAATTCAGAAGTACTTATTCTGAAATCGCCTTTATCGGTCTTGTGGTGGTACACCAGTTCGATGTCGCGGTAACTTAAAAACAGCAAATAAAGGGCTTCGTAAATATCGCCAGTTGGCGGCCGGTCGACATTCGAAAGTTGAAATCCGGCACATAAAGTTGTTCCTGCATTTAGCTCCGACTCCAACGTGAATTTCCCTCCTGCAGCCTCGGCATTTTGTTTTAACAACGGAATTCCAAGCCCCACTTTCCTGGTTTTTCTGGAAGTAAAGAACGGGTTGGTTGCGTGTTTCAGCATTTCTGCATCCATCCCGCAACCGTTATCCTTAATAGTCAGTACACAAAGGTTGTTTTTTTTGCTTTCCTCAACTATGATTTCAATCAATGTAGCCTTCGCGCGTACCGAATTTTGCACAATATCTAATATGTGTTCTGAAAGTGTTTTCATCGTTCTTCCACAAATCGGTTATCGACTTGGTTTAAAGCCATTTTTATTTCGCTAAACGATAGCTCTTCGATATGAAAAACCGAATAGTTTTGTCCAATCTGATCCGGGAAATGTGCATCGGAATTAAACGTCAGCGTAATACTTTTATTCAGCTGATATTTCGCATAAACAACTTCTGAAGTTGTTTTCGACGAAATTCCCAAAGCATCAAATTTTAGTCCGGGAGGAATAAATCCGAGCTGGGTAAACAGTCCGTTCATTGGCCGTGTTACATGTGCCGGAATAAAAATACCATTTAGTTCGTACACTTTTTTCTGAATTTCGGAAATTCCTTTTTTTAATGCCGATGGCAAAAAATAAGGTATCATTTCCAAAATATTTTCGTCGGCATCAACCACTGGCTGATACCCCAAATGATCTTCTGAATTTGGAATCTTGATAATATGCTCTTCCAAATACTGCTGAAATAAATCCAGCTCCTCATCCTGCTCAAAAAACGCGAGGCAATGCACCTCTTCTCTTGTAGTTACTTCGACACCTTTCAAAACCAACATTCCTTCCTTTTCTGCCAGGCTCTTTATAACCTGTACGTTTTTTGTTGAATTATGATCGGTGATCCCGATGATATGCAAACCGGCTTCTCTGGCTTTTCTGATAATATTTTTTGGCGACATTTCCAGATCGGCACAGGGCGACAAAACGGTGTGAATATGTAAATCGGCCCTAAAAGTTTGCATCACGCTATTTTAAAGCTTCGTACAATTTCCCTGCAATTTCGAAGGTATTCAGATTGGTTCCCAACACAGGAACCCCTTCTTCGTTGCTGTGCGCTACGGTGTCTTCGTCGGGCTCAAAACCTTTTACCAGAATTACAGCAGCCAACTCCTTTAGCGCCGCAATGGCCAACACATTTTGGTGTGTTTGCAGGGTAACCCACACTTCTCCTTCCGAAGCATTTCCCATTACATCACTCAGCAAATCGGAAACATAACCGCCGGTTATTTCACGGTCAATGCCAGCCTCGCCACAGAATACTTTTAGTCCTAACTTTTCAACAAGATCAGAAACCTTCATTTCTACCTCCTCTTTTATTACAGTCCGCATCAAAGCGATTTTTCCCCCAGGTTTTTTCGAGGTTTTTGGTCGCTTTGGCGATGTTTATTTTCTTTTCGTTTAAATACCTGTTTTGAAGAAATACGCAATCGGTCATTTTTGCCTTGCCCTGCACCATATCTTCGGCCAAAGCATGGCAGTTCGGAGCACCACAGGCTCCGCAATCAATTCCCGGCAACTGACAAACAATCCGATCGGCCTTGCGTAATTTCTCTAGTGCTTTGGTCCGATCCTTATCCAGCGCAAAAACAAAGTTGGGCTGAATAGGCTCTGCTTTCAAACTACGTTTTATTGAATCGCAAGCTGCACATGTTTCCTTAATTTCACTTGCTTCAGGATATCTTTTCGAACGCTTCTGAAGACGTTCTACCGTTAGAAAGCGGTTGCCCGTTAACAATATTCCGCCGGCACAACCCTGATGGCACGATTTCAATTCGAGATAACAGAGGCCGGGAATTTCTTCATTTTCCATGCGTTCGAGAATCTTCACCACATTATGAATCCCGTCAACCGCCATCGATTTCTGTTTGAAATGCCGGGCTTCTCCACGTGGCAAACTCCACACTATTCCATCGCGTGTAAGTTGTTCGCGCAAGTTAGCAGTATCGGGCGCAGGATCTTTCGAAACCACCTGCATAATGCCATTGTACAGATCTTTCATGTTTATCAGGCCGTCAACCACCGAACGTTCTTCACCTAGCGGCCGTTTTACAGCTGCCATTTTTGCTGAACATGGCGAAACATAAAAAATACCAATGTCTTCCCGTTTTATCCCCTGCGCTGTTAGTTTGTCTATAGCATAGGCTGCAGCCATATCGTGCGGCACTTTTACGGGTATAATGTTTTCCACCAGCGACGGATATTTCGAGCGTATCAAGCGTACAATCGCGGGGCAAAACGATGAAATTTGCGGTCGGCCTTCGCGGGTTTGTACCTGTTCTTTTATCGATTCAATCAAAAGATTAATAGGTTGTTCCACCTCAAAAATATGTGTAAATCCGAGTTCCAGAACCGCCTGATAAATCTGATCCTCTCTGTATTTTTCAGGAAACTGGCCAATCATTACCGACGGGAAAAGCGCAACTTTATACTTGAACTTTTCGATTTGAGCAAGCGTATCGTGTTCTACATAAAATGCATGTACCGGGCAAGCCCGCAAACAGTTTCCACAATCCACACATCGTTCGGCATTAATTGCGGCCGAACCATTTACAATCCGAATGGCTTCGGTTGGGCACACTTTCATACAATGTGTGCAACCGATACACTTCTCTTTGTCAACCTTAATTGCGTGATATGTCCCCTGCCCTGTCATCCGTTAAAAAAGTTTTTAAACCATAACTTTGTACCAACACCGGGCGTACTTTTTATGTCAAGCTCATCGGTGTTTTTATTGATATTGGGCAAGCCCATTCCTGCACCAAACCCCATCTCCCGTACTTTTTTCGATGCAGTGGAATAACCTTCTTGCATGGCCATTTCAATATTTTCGATGCCCGGCCCGTTATCCTGCACTGTAATCTCAATATCGTTGTCTTCGATCTCGGCTACTATTGTGCCGCCAACCGAATGTGCCACCACATTTACTTCGGCCTCGTACACCGCTATTACAATTCGCTTAATAATTTTCGAATCAATGTGAAGCTGTTTCAGCACTTTCTTGATCCGGCTCGAAGCTCGTCCTGCCTGCGAAAAGTCCCCACTTGCTATTTCAAATTCCAATCTCATTCTAGTACACTGCTTTTATTCCATTCTGAAATAAAATACCGCTGGCTCGAAAAATAGAGTATGGGGTTTCAAGTAAAACCAATCCTACTTCCTCCGCCAATTCGATCATTTCAGGCGTGGCCTTTTTATTTCGGGCAAGCAACACAACCTCAATATCAGCCACTTCTGCCGTTCGTATTAACTGAGGGTTAGCCAAACCTGTTATCAGCAAAATATGCTCGGTATCAAGGGTTAGAACATCGCTCATCAAATCGGAACTAAAAGCGCGTTTTATTTCATGCTTTTCTATTTTGTTCCCTGCAACGAGGCGGGCTTTGGTGAGCTGTATTATATCTGTGAGTTTCACGTTCGAATTTCTGGTTTATAAAAAATCGTTAGTTGCACAAAGATAGTTTTCGCCAGAATGATTTTCACCATATTATTGACATATAGGCGGAATTTAAATTCATTAAAAACAAGGGCAACAAAAAGAACATAATCTCATAAAATAATTAGTCTACAACGAGTCAATTCGTAAATTTTAGGAATTATTAATAGGATTCTGCAAACAGATAATCAACGATCATTTTATATACCTGATAAAATATTTACTTTTAGGAGTAAAACTTGATATACTGACCATGATTTATGATAAAGATTCATTTCTAACCGGAAACATTGACGACCCGGCAATTCATCAAAAAATTATTGATGCGCTTCCGATCCCTATTTTTTACCGCGACACAAATAGTGTTTACCAAATGTGTAATGCTGCGCACGAGAAATTTACGGGAAAAACAAAAACGCAAATTATCGGAAAAACAGTTTTTGAGGTGCATACCAAAGAAATGGCCGAAAAATATGCCCACCAAGATAAAGAACTGATTAACAACCCTGATGTGCAAGTGTATAATACCGAAGTACGGCACGGCGACGGGACATCGCACCATGTGATACTAAACAAAGCAGTGATACGTGATGCAGAGGGAAAAATTATCGGAATTGTTGGATCTATTAACGATATCTCGAACTTAAAAAAGACCGAGCAACGACTGGAAAAAGCGCAGGAATCGATGGAAGTATCCTCGCAAATGATACACAAAATTCCGGCCGGTATTTTAATGATGGATCGCCATTTTAAAGTGGTTGACTCCAACGAAAGCTTCGCAAAGCTAATGGGGGAAGAAACCGAAGAGCTTTACGAAACCATTCCGGGATTAAAAGGTGCTGATGTTAGCGGACTGGTGCCCGAAGTGGTTTTCCGGATGATGAGCAGCATTCTTAACTCGGGAGAAGAAAAAACGGAACGCGACCTAAAGTTCTCCAATAAACTACTACATGTAACTGTAGTTACGCTATACAAGAACAGGGTAGTTGGTGCTGTTTTCAGAGATATGTCGGCGCCAATGCTGGTACAGGATGAGATTATAAACCGGGCCAGGCGCATCAACAAACAAAACATAGAGACCGTGCAAAAAGTTGCCTTCCTGTTGGGAGAAAACGCTGCAGAAACGGAGGAGTTACTAAACTCAATTATTGAAACCTACCGCTATGGAAACGAAGATAATTCCTGATTTTCATGTAGAAATTGACGTACAACAGAAACGTCCAAAAGGCGAAACTGCCTGCGGAGATGTGTTTCAGTCCAGTATTTTTCGCGAAGAAGAACGCACAATTCTGGTTTTGAGCGATGGCATTGGACACGGAATTAAAGCCAGCGTTTTGGCTACTCTTACTTCTACCATGGCATTGAAATACACTCAGCTACACACAAAACCCGAAATTGCTGCTAAATTTATAATGCAGGCGCTGCCCAAAAGCGACGAAAAAGAAAGCTATGCCACTTTTACTATAATTGAACTGGAAGACGACGGCAAAGTACGAATTGTAAATTTCGACAATCCTTGTGTGCTGATTATTAGAAACGGAATCTCTATTCAACCTAAAGAATATGCGCTCACAATACAGGGCGAAGAAAACCAGGGGAAAGTGCTGCATTGCAAAGAATTTGTAGCGCGAAAAGAAGACCGCATTATTTTCACTTCTGATGGTGTGCCACAGTCGGGACTTGGAAACAAGCGCTACCCAATGGGCTGGGGAACCGAGCGGCTGGAAGAATTTGTATTGAATCAGGTAAAACGAATTCCAAACATTTCGGCAACAAAACTGGCACGCAAAATCATCAACCAGGCACTAATGAACGACGATTTTTCGGTGAAAGATGATACTACTTGCGGCGTAATCTACTTTCGCGAACCACGCAAGTTTATGCTGATTACCGGTCCTCCTTTCTATAAAATTAAAGACTTCGATTTTGTAGGACGTATTAAGGATTTTGAAGGAAAAAAAATCATTTGTGGAGGAACAACAGCAGAGATTATTGCCCGCGAGTTAAACCTTTCGGTTGAAATACAACACGGCAACAAACATCTGGACAAACTGCCACCAAGTGCCAAAATGGGTGGATTTGAAATGGTTACCGAAGGAATACTGACACTAGGGAAAGTGGAAGAAATTCTGGAGAATTACGACAGCGAAACAAGACTTGAAAATTCACCTCCCGAAGAAGTAGTAAAATTACTTCTTCAGCACGACAGTATCGACATTATTGTTGGAACACGGATTAACTGGGCACACCAAGATCCCGACCAGCCTTTAGAACTGGAACTGAGGAAGTTTGTGATTAAACGAATCGTAAAAATTCTTGTCCATAAATTCTTCAAAAAAGTTAAAGTAGAATATGTATAGAACCTACGGCACTTATACTCGTTTAAAGTAGTGAAAGCTTTTTTTGAGGAGAAAGCTTTTGACAAAAGATTTACGTTCACCGCATAAAACACAAAGATGAAAGCAAGATTAATAAGCATTTTTCTTTTTTTGAGTCTGATTGTAAATGCTCAACCAGAAGATTTTCTGATAGAAGGACAAGTAGTTGATCAATTTGGGAATGCAATACCCGACGTTTACATTGTTAACCTGAGGAATCATGAAAAAGATATCAGTCGCGACAACGGTGTTTTCTCAATTTGGGTTTCGCCATCCGATTCACTCGTTTTATCGCATATTGCCTATTTCAGAAAAGTAGCGTCTGTACACTCGCTGCTTATAAACCCGTTGGTTTCGATGGTTTCAGAAGATGTAAATATTCCTGAAATTCGTGTTTCATCGCGACAGCTTTCTGATTACGACCGGGCAAACCAAAACATGGAATTTATGAACGAGTATAAAGTGCCGGAATTCACCAAAATAGATAACGACCCCGATCCTGTTGGAGAAATGGCAACCGCCAATAACGAGTTAATGCGATCTGAAGCCGCCTCAATCAGGATAGTTGCGTTTTCTCCTGCCGAGCAAATACAAAAACTCTATGTGAAATTAAAACGGAAAGATTCGCGAAGTGATTATCCCTCGACCCGAAAAGTTAAGTCTCCACCAACAAGCAAAGACAACGACTAACGCTCGGGTTCTGCATCATATTTCTCGATATAATCTGTCGATAGCACCCTAAACTCAGTACGCCGGTTAATGGCTTTTGCAATTTCCTGCTGATCAGGAGTAAGCTGATTAATGAACTCTTCCGTAAGTTCGTCACCCCGTTTCATGAAATCATACTGCTTAGCCAATTCGCGGGTAACAGTTTTAGGCCAGGTTTCGCCATATCCTTTAGCAACCAAACGTGCCGGACTAATCCCTTTCTCAATCAGATAGTCAACAACACTTTGTGCACGTTTTTGTGACAAATCAAAGTTAAACTGGTCACTACCAACAAAGTCGGTGTGTGCCATTAATTCGATGGTAATTGTTGGGTTGAAAACCAGAATCTGCACCAGCGAATCCAGAGAAGCTTTCGAGCTTTCGAGCAACTCCCAACTACCGAATTCGTAATTAATATTTTCAACTTTAATCGGAGCGTCAGTTGGAGTCAGGTACATTGAAAAGCGAAAGTCTTTGCTGTCTTCCAAACCAATTGTAGATACGGCAGCTTTATCGCGTAAGTAACCATCTTTAAAAGCAGCAAAAACATATTCGACATCCGGTTTCAGGTTCATTTTAAAACTTCCATTTCGGGCACGTACCTTCAGGTTTGTACCATCGGTTGCAATAACACGCATGGTCGCACCGTCAACTTTTGAATTGGTTTCTTTATCAAAAATATCAGCTTCAATCTGGTAAACTTTTGGAGGAACCATAAAAGAATAAATATCATCGCCACGCGAGCCTTTTCGGTTAGACGAGAACATCCCTTTATTTTCACCCTGCACATACGAAATTGCAAAATCATCAGCCGACGAGTTCATCGGCGATCCCATATTCTCGACAATCCAAACATTGTCTTCATTTTTGTGGGCTACAAACAGGTCGAAACCGCCCATTCCGATATGTCCGTTTGATGCAAAATACAATTCGCCGTTGTCTCGTGCAAAAGGAAACATCTCATCGCCGGCGGTATTAATTGCCGCTCCAAGGTTAATCGGCTTTCCATAAGAACCGCCACTTCCTTCAACCATCCAAATATCTTTTCCGCCTTGTCCACCGGGCATATCAGAAACAAAATACAAAACAGAACCATCGGCGCTCATTGCCGGATGTGCAGCAATAATACTATCACCAACAACATCAAGTTTTATCGGGTCTGACCACGAATTACGGGATTGAGAAGTTGAATATAACTCCGTTCCCATAGCTTGTGCTTTATCGTAGCGACAGCGCGTAAAAATCATTTGTTCTCCTGTTGAAGACAAAGTTGCAGCCCCTTCTTCTTCGCTTGTATTAATGATCAGGTTTTCATCAAGCAATTTAGGTTGCTGCCATTTCTGACGCTGAACACCAAACGTTGCCCGATACAAATCGGCATACATTTGACCGGTAATCATACTCTCTTTTCGCCCGGTAGAACCTTTTCGTGTTGAAGTAAATATAATCTCGTTATCGCGGCCACCAACAAAAACCGGCGCATAGTCGCTTTCACGGGAGTTAATCTCTTTTATGGGGTTGATAATATGTCGTGTTGGATTTGCTACCCACTCCTGGGTTTTACGCATGGCTTCAATTCCGTCAAGGGCGCGTTCATCACCCGGAACAGAATCCAAATATGTTCGGTAAGTTTCTGTTGCCTCTTCATATTTTTGAGTAATCCTCAACATTTCAGCATAACGAAGAAGCGCCTCATTATCAGGATATCCCAAACGGATTGCAAATTTATAGTTCTGCGCAGCAAAATCGTATTGACCGATAGCGCGGTAGCATTCAGCAATTTCATAGGCATATTCGATTCTCCTTTGACGGCTTTTCTCTTTTTTACGCGCCTTTTTATATTGCTCAATAGCTTTGTAATATTCACCAATATCCTTAGACAGAGTTGCATCACGCCCAAATCGCGACGATCCGCAACCACTTAGAATTATGATCAAAACAGAAAAAAGTACAAACCTTATTTGCTTCATGCCCAGTTCAAATTTGGGAAGTAAAAGTAAACGTTTTTTTGAACACTGTAAAGAATAACGTGAGTTTAGCGGCGAAAGTATATCGCATAGAAAATATGAACAAACACATTTCGATGTTTTGCTCTTCGCAAAAAAAGAACCGCTCTTTTTAAGAACGGTTCTTTTAGCTTTATCTCACAAATAATAATTCGCGGTATTTTGGCAACGGCCATTTTTCATTGTCAACAATCAGTTCCAATTTATCGATGTGTTCACGAATATCATCCAAAAATGGCCTTACAATTTCATTGTAAGATTTTGCCCTTTGGTAAACACCTTCAATCTTGTTCGCGTCTGAACGCGCACTGATCATATCTTTTCTCTTCGACTTAATTGCAGAAACATGGTGCCCAATTTCCCTGATCAATTCCAACCTTCCACCTGCCATTTCCAGAAACTCTTCTTCTGAAAAAATTTCTTTCTGATGTTTCACATTCTCAAGCAAAATAGTTTGATACTGAACCGCAGTTGGTACAATATGATTAATTGCCAAATCGCCTAGCACGCGCGATTCGATCTGAATTTTTTTGACAAACTTCTCGTATTCTACTTCTACCCGGCCACGCAGTTCTGATTCCGTAAGTACACTCATCTTTCCAAACAACGACATACTTTCCGGGCGCAAATAGGCCTCAAGAGCTTCCGGTACATTATTAATGTTTGTCAGTCCGCGTTTTGCCGCTTCATCCAGCCAGTCCTGACTGTAACCATCGCCATTAAAACGAATTGGTTTTGAAGAAATGATCAGCTCTTTCAATACCTGAAAAATAGCTTCATCCTTTTTAATGCCTTTATCGATAAGTTTGTCAACAGCAATTTTAAACTTCTGAAGTTGATTGGCAACCAGTGTGTTCAATACAATTAGCGATGACGCATTGTTTGCAGAGGAACCAATAGCGCGAAACTCAAAACGATTTCCGGTAAAAGCGAACGGCGAAGTCCGGTTCCTGTCTGTATTATCGAGAATGATTTCAGGAATTCGGCCAATATTTAGTTTCAACGCTGTTTTCTCATCGGGCGTCATTTTACGATCTACCACAGCTTCTTCAATATGGTCGAGCATACGCGAAACTTCGGACCCAAGAAATACCGACAAAATTGAAGGCGGTGCCTCGTTGGCTCCCAATCGGTGAGAGTTAGAAGCAGTTAGTATACTCGCACGCAAAAGATCCTGTCCGTCGTAAACAGCTTGCATTGTATTCACTACAAAGGTCAAAAACTGCATATTCGATTTCGGGTTTTTACCGGGCTTGTAAACATTAACTCCCGTATCGGTTATTAACGACCAGTTGTTGTGTTTCCCGGAACCGTTGACCCCTGCAAACGGTTTTTCGTGAAATAATACACGAAATTTATGTTTCCGCGCAATTTTATGCATAATATCCATTAGCAACTGGTTGTGGTCATTGGCCAGGTTTGCCTCTTCATGAATAGGTGCAAATTCAAACTGGTTTGGTGCCACCTCGTTATGGCGGGTTTTTACCGGAATTCCCAACTTGTAAGCTTCGTTCTCCAGATCCTGCATAAATCGGTTAGCCCGTGTAGGAATCGACGAAAAATAGTGATCTGCCAGTTGTTGATCTTTTGAGGATGCATGCCCCATCAGCGTTCTTCCGGTCAACATCAGGTCGGGACGCGCCATAAACAAAGCTTCATCAATCAGGAAATATTCCTGTTCCCATCCTAAATTTGCCTGCACCGATGTAACATTCTTATCAAAATACTGGCAAACTTCTGTTGCCGCTTTATTTACTGATTGCAATGCTCGCAAAAGCGGTGTTTTATAATCGAGTGCTTCGCCGGTATACGAAATAAAAATAGTAGGAATTGTAAGCGTTGTTTCGCTTATAAATGCCGGAGAGGTTGGATCCCAAGCCGTATACCCGCGAGCTTCAAATGTTTGGCGTATTCCGCCGCTTGGAAAAGACGAAGCATCGGGTTCTTGCTGAGATAGAAGATTTCCCGAGAACGATTCAATCACCCCACCGTCCGCTCCATGAACAATAAATGCATCATGCTTCTCTGCTGTTCCATCGGTTAATGGATGAAACCAGTGTGTATAATGCGTGGCTCCGTTTTCAATAGCCCAGGCTTTCATTCCCTGAGCTACCTGATCGGCCATTTTACGGTCAATTTTTGTTCCCTTTTCTATCGCATCAGTTACAGCTTTATAGGCCTCACGCGACAGATATTTTTTCATTTTTGAATTGTCGAATACCAACATCCCGAAGTAGTCGGATACGAGATTATTTTCCCTAACAATATCGTCAGGTTTCCTATTAAGCACTTCTTCAAGTGCTTTAAATCTGAATTGTGCCATCTTGTATGAAAATTAAGTCTGTTTTATAAGCATAAAAATAGCATTATTCCATTCACCCCCATCTGTTTTGAAGGCCTTTATTGACAAAAATTGCATTTTTTCACTCTAACACATTATTCTAAAGGAGGCTAAAAAACAAAAACAAGCAGTTCCTATATTTGCAACTCTAAAATGAATGGCTCTTTTAGTCTCTATAGTTTGATAATTATTGAAACATACTGTATTTTCATCTTATTAAATTGCCCAATTTACAATAGATAAGATATAACTCTTCCTGAAATGTCGGGACTTGTTTCAGTCTTCTTTAAATTTACAGTACAAATGGGCTTTAAACAGAATTCTGAAGAAAAAATTGACGAATGAGTATAGATAAAATATTGAATACAATACAAAACAGCGAAAGCCAAAAGATAAAAATTGCATTTGCAGATATCGATGGAATTTTACGCGGAAAATACATACACCGAGACAAATTTTCGAATGCAATCAACCAAGGTTTGGGTTTTTGCGATGTAATTTTCGGATGGGATTGCAACGACAAATGTTACGACAATTCAGAAATTACAGGTTGGCATAGTGGCTATCCCGATGCGCATGCGACTATTGATAGTAGTACTTTTCGCGAAATCCCATGGGAAAACAACATTCCTTTTTTTCTGGGCGATTTTAGCGACGATCCGAAATATGCACAATCCACATGCTCACGCAGTTTATTAAAACGAGTAGCAGACGAAAGCTATAAAATGGGTATGGTTCCTCTGTTTTCGCAGGAATTTGAATGGTTTAATTTCTTAGGCACGCCGAATGAAATTGCAGAATCAAATTTCCAACAATTAAAGCCAATCTCACCTGGCATGTTTGGCTATTCAATATTGCGAACCTCGCTCAACCATGAATATTTCAATGCCCTTTTTGATCTTCTTGCGAAATTTAATATTCCGTTGGAAGGCATACATACCGAAACCGGCCCGGGAGTTTTGGAGGCTACTGTTATTTACGACGAAATACTGGCGGCCGCTGATAAAGCGATCCTTTTTAAAACAGCGGTAAAAGAGATTGCATACCGTTACAACTTTGTCGCTACTTTTATGGCAAAATGGAATCCTTCGCTTCCGGGTTGCGGAGGACATATTCATCAAAGTTTGTGGGATTCTGACCGAAAAGAAAACCTGTTTCACGATGCTCAATCCCAAACCGGGATCAGCAAAATAATGGAACACTATATAGCCGGCCAGTTGAAATGCCTGCCCGAAATACTTCCGATGTTTGCACCGAATCCAAATAGCTACAAACGATTGTATGGCGGCGACTGGGCACCATCAACAATTACATGGGGAATTGACAACCGCACCACTTCTGTGAGGGCAATTCCCGGAACAAAAGATTCTACCCGCATTGAAATGCGTGTTCCCGGATCTGACACCAATGCTTACCTGGCTTTGGCAGCCTCTTTGGCATCTGGCCTTTACGGAATTAAGCATCAGTTGCCCCTAACAACACACCCCACTTCGGGAAATGGCTATCTGGAAACCGGAAACGGTGTGCTTCCTCAAAACCTCGAACAAGCCACAAAAGCAATGGCTGAATCAGAAATTGCAAATGAACTTTTTGGAGAAGCCTTTGTCAAACATTTTACAAAAACTCGCGAATGGGAATACATGCAAGAGGAAAAGAATGATCCGAATTGGGAACTAAAACGATATTTTGAGATTATTTAGGCTATTTTTGTTTTAAGAAGAATAGAAAAATGCAACAATTAGATTACGCAGAAATTATAAAACTTGCCTGGCGTGAATTTGATGGAGAACGACATGAAATAAAGGGCGTATACGACGTTAGCGCCATGGTTTCGACCAATCATGTTTATAAAGTTTCGTTTTATGAACGAGAACCCGTTTTTGCTAAACTTTCAGAATACGGTAATTTCCAAGACTTTAGAGAAGACCACATTATAATCAACAACCTGGCTAATAACCTGGAATATCCGTACCAGATATTTTTGGCACAGTCGCTGGTAAAACGAAACGAGCTGTTTATCTACCTATACCACAACGCCAGAGGAAGTGCCTGGGTAGTATTTTACAACCCAATACTTATTCGAGAAAAGCTACCACGCCGCCTCGATGAAAAACAGATCAAAAAATTAGGCCGCGAGCTGGCAAGATTTCATAAAGCTTGCACAAACGTTTCGAACCAGCTACCACACTCTTCTAAAAATGTTATCATCGACATTCAGCGTTTAAAACGTTCTATTGCAAAGAACGAAATAAAAATGTGCGACGACCATAAGGACACAATTTTACGCCATGCCGATTACTTTTTGGAGAATGCAGATAAAGCCAACTATATGACTGAAATTGAAACTATCCCGGTTTTTGTTGACTGGAATATTGGCAATTTCTCGATAACCGGAGATGGCAAATTCTATTCGCGCTGGGACTACGACTGGTTCAGAATGTCGTCGCGCGTAATGGATTTCTACTTCTTCAGCAGGGTAGTTTCCGATGTAGGCGACCGAACAGTGTTTAGCTACCGGGTAGATACGCTTATGGAAGATCGGTTTATGCTGTTTTTAAAAGAATATCACAAAGTTTTCCCGCTTACCGAAAATGAAGTGCGCCTGATAAAAGAAATCTATCGTTTTTTCATTTTGAATTATGTGGTAAAAGACGGCCCCTATTTTTTCAGAAAATACTATTCCAACAAACTAATAAAAGAAGCTTACGACACCTATTTTCCGGCAATGGATGCGAATTATCGTGTCGAAAAAATCTTAAAAACATTAAAATTATAATTTGTAAAAGATGAGAACCAAGAGCTTCAGAAGTGCAGTAAAGAATTACCGAGCAGTTTTTTTCGATGCATTTGGCGTACTAAAGAACCATCAGGGTCTTATTCCCGGAGTCGGCAATACATTTGAATATCTCGAAAAGAAGGGAATTCCGTACTATGTGCTTACCAACGATTCGTCGCGCAGCCCTGAGGAGTTGTCGAATTGGTACCAGAAACGAGGCATGACCTGTATTACTACCGATAAGATTTTATCTTCCGGCATGTTGGCAATGGAGTTCTTTAAAACAAAGCTTGCCAACGGAAAAATAGTAGCTTACCTGGGAACAAAAAAATCGGCGCACTACCTGGAAACAGCGGGACAGAATACAATTCCGATCAGCGAAGTAGACTTAAACGATATCGACCAAATAAAATCTTTCGCCTTTCTTGACGATGAAGGATTTGACTGGAATAAAGATATTGACAAGACCATCAATCTGCTTCGCCATAAAAACATGACGGTGATTGTTGCAAATACCGACAAAAACTACCCGGTTAACAAAAACGACATTTCGGTTGCGATTGGGGGTTTAGCTGACCTGGTAGAACAAATCCTTGGTAAAAAGTTCATCCGCTTCGGAAAACCCGATGCTCAAATGTTTTTATTGGCCTACGAACGTGCAATGCTTGATATTCCCAACATTAAACGTAACGAAATTCTGATGGTAGGAGACACGCTTTACACTGATATTATCGGGGGAAATAAATTCGGACTGGATACTGTTCTTGTTCTTTCGGGAAACACACTACCTGATATGGCGAAGATAAAAATAGGAAGCAGCGGAATTATTCCAACTTATATTTGCGAATCGGCAGTAATAGATTAATCTCTACCTAAAAGCTGCTTTAATTCAGCTCTTTTGACAGGCTTTTCAAAGCTTTGATTAAAATCTTGTCTTTTTTTCGTCCTTTTGAAGCCACGCGAATATGGTTTTTATCGAGGCCAACTTTATTGGAACAATCGCGCACATAAACACCAAACTCTTGCAATAGTCGCATCTGCAGATCGTAAGCATTGATTCCACTGGTAGCTTTAAGCAAAATAAAATTACTCCCGGTCGGGTAAACTTTAAAACCCGGAATACTTTTCAATTGGTCGTACAATTCCCGAACATCCCGAATCACCTTTTTGCGCGAAACATGGTATTCTTCGTCGGTAGCTTTAAGTTGGGTTAAAAAATACTCAGCAAGCGTATTAATGTTCCAAACGGGCAAAGCTGTTTTTATTTTCTTCTGAAATTCTCCGTTGGCCGTACAACAGTACCCTAACCGCAAACCAGGAATACCACAATGTTTGCTCATGCTCCGAACAATGATTAAATTTTTGAATTCTTCGATATAAGGAATAAGCGTCGGTACTTCATCGTCGGCAAAATCAATAAAAGACTCATCAACCAATACAAGGTTAAGATCCTTCATTTCCTGCAAAAACTTGCGCATTTCTGCCACCGAAATATATTGCCCGGTTGGATTTCCGGGATTGATGATAAGCGCAGTTCCGAGCTTTTGTTCCCTGATCCACGCAGCATACTCATCCAAATCAAGTTGATAATCTTTTTCGGCAGCCAGCTGAAAAAGTTTTACTTTGCCTAAATCCTGAATCTTCTCAATGTATTCGCTAAAAGTAGGGATAGGAATCCCCATCGCTTGTACTAACTGATGTTGAATAATTGTAATTAACTCTGTTGCACCGTTGCCAATCAACAACTGTTCGGGCTTTACATGCACTACTGCAGCCAGATCTTTTTGCGCTAAAAGCGGATTACTGGAAGGGTAGGATTTTATAACTACAGGAAGCTTACGCCTTATCTTTCGCAGCAGCTTCTTCCCCGGATAATATGGATTTTCAATAAAACAAAAATCAATTACCCGATCAAGCATCTCTTCACCAACGATATCAAGTAAAGAAGGCGAGTGAGAAGTCTCGTAAAAAAGATGCTGATTGATTTCTATTTTCTTCCTGAACATAGACAAATTTTGCGCAAAAATGGACAAAAAAAAGCTGTTCCGCAATGGGAACAGCCTTTTGATATATGCAATTACTAATTAAACGTTTGCACTTTTAACCGTTTTGATAATACGGGCTCCGATTTTGTATGGATCACCGTTAGATGCAGGACGACGGTCTTCCAAACGACCTTTCCAACCATCTTCGATTGTTCCAACAGGAATACGGATAGAAGCACCACGGTCAGAAACACCATAGCTAAATTGTTCAATAGACTGAGTTTCATGCAAACCAGTCAAACGCTGATCGTTATATGCTCCGTAAACATCAATATGCTCTTTAATGTGCTTGCCGAATTCTTCGCAAATAGCTGTAAATACTTTCTCATCGCCACAAGTACGCATCAATCCGTTAGAGAAGTTAGCGTGCATTCCTGAACCGTTCCAATCAAGGTCTTTTCCAAGTGGTTTTGGATGCCATTCAACATCAACACCATATTTTTCGGCAGTACGCTCCAAAAGGAAACGAGCCATCCAAATTTGGTCACCAGCATTATGAGCACCTTTTGCAAAAATCTGGAATTCCCACTGTCCGGCAGCAACCTCAGCATTAATACCTTCAACGTTCAAACCAGCTTCCAAACAAAGATCGAAATGTTCTTCAACAATTTGACGACCGAATGCTTTAGAACCACCTACACCGCAATAGTAAGGTCCTTGTGGTTCAGGAAAACCTCCTGCAGGAAAACCTAATGGAAGACGAGTTTGTGGATCGTACAAGAAATATTCCTGCTCGAAACCGAACCAGAAATCTTCATCCTCTTCTTCTATATGTGCACGACCGTTAGTTTCATGTGGAGTTCCATCTGCATTTAATACTTCTGTTAAAACCAGGTAAGCATTTTTACGATCCGGATCCGGACAAATAAAAACAGGCTGTAAAAGAAGGTCAGAAGCTCCACCTCCTGCTTGGTTAGTTGAAGAACCGTCAAACGACCACATTGGGCAATCTTCCAGTTTACCACTAAAATCTTCTGCTACGCGTGTTTTTGCTCTAAGCTGCTGAGTTGGTACAGAACCATCCAGCCAAATGTATTCCAATTTTGATTTCATGATGTAATAATTTATTTTAAATCGTAGATAATCTATAACTGTTCACTACAAAAATATGCTTAAATGAAACCAGCAAATACCTTTTTGTAACAAATTGTAAAGAATTAATGAAAAATTTACATTAAAATTGGACTTTTGTCACTTACCCTTAAACAGAAAGATACCTTCTGGAAATAAACTAATATTTTCTGGCACACCACTACTATCGTTCAATAGCAGTATTCAGGTAAAATTACATTTTTTTCTTGCACCCCCCAATTTTAAGCACACAACCCAATAAAATTTAAAGTTTAAATACATTCAAAAAAATTCAGACGAAAAAGCTGTAACAAATAGGAGCCATTGCAGTCTTATTCTTATTATTGATTACTCAAAAAACCTTTTAAAAAAGAACCAGAATGAACGTTGACAGACGGAATTTTATCAAAACAAGTGGTATGTTTGCAGCCGGAAGTATTTTCCTTCCACCATTTATGCAATCGTGCCAAAACGTACAAATTTCAGCAAACGTGAAAAGTTACTTAGATCATTTTGAGGTTTCTGCCGAGATGTTGCAAAAAGTTATTGCAGCAGCCATGAGTAAAGGGGGGACATACGCCGACCTTTATTTCGAACACAAAATTACAAACAGTATTTCATTGGAAGACGGCAAAGTAAACCGGGCTTACTCTAATGTAGATTTTGGCGTAGGAATTCGTGTACTGAAAGGCGACCAAACCGGTTTCGCCTATTCTGAAAACATTACTTTGGATGAGATGTTAAATGCAGCTAAAATGGCGGCCAACATTGCCAATCAACCCAAAGAATTTACAGCACAGCCAATAAGTGAGAAAACACCGGCAGACTACTACAAAATCTCGAAAAAATGGACAGACGTAACGATAAAAGAAAAAGTTCCGTTTGTTCAGAAAATTAACGACAAAGTTTTTAGTTTGGATGAAAAAGTAATTAAAGTGAATGCTTTTGAATCAGACGAAACTTCGTATGTACTCTTTTATAATTCTGAAGGCAGACTAACATACGACTACCGCCCAATGATGCGCCTGGGCGCTGTTTGCGTAATGCAAAAGGGCGATCAGATAGAAAATGCTTACTCGGCACGCTCTTATCGCTCAGGCTTTGAAGTGATGACCGACGCACTTGTAGATGAAATTGCAAACGAAGCCATCGAAAAAACAAATATTTTGTTTGAAGCCGGAAAACCAAAAGCCGGCGAAATGCAGGTAGTTCTTGGTGCCGGAGGTTCGGGCATTTTGTTACACGAAGCAATTGGCCACACTTTTGAAGCCGACTTTAACCGCAAAGGAACATCTATTTTTAGCGACAAACTTGGCAAAAAGGTGGCCGAAAATTTCATCAATATTATTGACGATGGAACACTACCTCACGACCGTGGTGCGATAAATGTTGATGATGAAGGCAACGACGTTCAGAAAACATATCTTGTAAAAGATGGCATCCTGAACAGTTACATTCACGATAGAATTAGCGCCGAATATTATGGTGTTGAACCAACCGGTAACGGTCGTCGTGAATCGTTCAGAAACATACCACTTCCTCGCATGCGTTCAACCTACATGGAAAATGGCCCTCATACGAAGGACGATATTATTTCGCAAGTAAAATACGGTGTGTTTGTCGATAATTTCAGTAACGGCGAAGTTAAAATTGGCGCCGGCGATTTCACCTTCTTCGTGAAGTCGGGATATATTATTGAGAATGGTAAACTTACCAATCCGATTAAAGACATCAACATTGTTGGAAATGGCCCGCAAGCTTTGGCTGATATAACCATGGCTGCAAACGACTACAAAAACGACAGCGGAACCTGGACCTGTGGAAAAGACGGACAGTCGGTTCCTGTAACGCTGGGATTGCCTACAGTTTTGGTTAAGAAGCTAACCGTAGGAGGAACAAACGCTTAATTAGTTCAATGTTTAGAGTTTAAAGTTCAAAGTAATTTTCTTGAAGCTTGGGACTATAAACTTGTTGCTAAAAAGTAAAAAAATGACAAAAGAAGAAAAATATACATTGGCCAAGTGGGCCATGAATCATGCACTTGAAAATGGTGCACAGAATGCAAGCGTAAGCATTGCCAATGCAGTTGCCAGCAGTGTAGAAATACGCGAACAAAAAATTGATAAACTGGAGCAGGCCATTCAAAGTAACCTTTCGATCAGGCTGTTTGTCGATGGTAAATATTCTGCACATTCAACCAGTAGATTGAAAAAAGAAGACCTTGCACATTTTATCGAAGAAGCTATTGAAGGAACACGTTTTCTGGCTGAAGACGAGTACAGAACGCTTCCCGATTCTGAATTGTATTACAAAGGTGGCGGGATTGACTTAAAATCGCTCGACAAAGATTTTAGTACAGTTAATCCACAGCAAAAAATTGATTTGGCTATGGCTGCCGAACAGGAAGCGCTCGGAAAAGACGAACGGATAATTTCTGTTTCTTCAAGCTATTACGATAGCATGAATGAGCGGGTAATGATAACCAGCAATGGTTTTGAAGGAGACACAGCAAATTCGGTATTTGGCATTTTTACTTCAGTATCGGTAAAAGGAGACGATGCCCGCCCCGAAGGCGGCTGGAACGAAAGTTCGATTACTTTTAGTGATCTACAAAAAACAGGTACCGGAACTATTGCTCTTGAAAAAGCCTTGAAAAAAATAGGCCAGAAAAAGATAAAATCAGGCACTATGCCAATGATTGTTGAAAACCGTCAGCTTGGACGTTTATTCGGACCGCTGATTAATGCGCTGAACGGAGCTCAAATTCAACAAAAAAATTCTTTCCTAATTGATAAACTCGGAGAAAAAGTCGTTTCAGAAAAGCTTACCCTTACCGATGATCCGTTTATTGTTGGAGGTCGCGGTTCTCGTCTGTTCGATGGCGAAGGGCTTGCTACAAAAACACGAATGGTATTCGATAAAGGAGTATTGCAGAATTATTACATCGATACCTATTATGGCAAAAAACTGGAAATGAAACCTACCAGTGGTAGCACTACCAACCTGGTTTTTGAAACCGGCGACAAAGATCTTCAGGGCCTTATTGCTTCGGTAAAAAAAGGGATATTGGTTACCGGTTTTAATGGCGGTAACAGCAATGGCTCAACAGGCGATTTTTCATACGGAATTGATGGTTTCCTGATTGAGAATGGCGAGCTTACTATTCCTGTTTCGGAAATGAATATCACAGGCAATATGAAAACACTGTGGTCGAACATCGGAGAAGTTGGAAAAGATGTAAACGAAACTTCATCCTGGAGAACACCTTCGGTTCTGTTTAACGATGTAGATTTTAGCGGATTATAAAAACAACGTTATCATACATTGAAAGCCGTCTCGTTTTTTCGTGGCGGCTTTTTTACGGGCTTACTTTTTCAAAAATGACTCAATAAAAGCTTGTCTTCTTTTATAAATGTCTTCTTCCCAATCTTTTTGAAATTGCTTTTGCCCCAAATGATGCCCACGATAGTTTGTTACCAAGGTTATTTTTTCTCCTTTGGCCTGGTTTATCGCAGCATAAATCCCCAACGATGGACATGTATAATCAATGAGTCCAATCTCGGTAACCAGTGTTGCTTTGCATCCTTTTAAAATATGCGCTGCATCAAAATACGGGTAGGTATCCAACATCTTTTGCTCATCTTTTTCGAAACTAAACGGATTGGGCCAACCTCCGGTTTCTCCAACTAGTGCCCGCCCAAAATCGCACATTGCCGGAACAGTTGCAACTGCTGCAGTAACCCGATCGTCGAGGCCGGCAGCAACAAGCGCCTGTCCTCCCCCCTGACTTTCACCAATAACAATAATGTTTTCTCCGTCCCATTCGGGCTGGTTACACAAAAAATCGAGCGTACGCTGTAAGCGTAAATACATTCCTCTGAAATAATTCTCCTCGCGGTTTTCGGCACCAATCTCCCAATAATGATTTAACTCTCCTTCTTCCAGCTTATCATAGTATTCCTGTGGCTGGCCGTTTAACATACCATGGGCATTCAAATCAAAACTCAAAGCTCTTTTCTGAGCATATCTCATAGCCGTTTCAACCTTCGACAGACACCATGAACCTTTCACTCCCGCTGCATGCACATTCAAAACAATTGGCAATGTACTTTTTCCTGCATTTTCAGGCTTGGCAAAATAACCTCGTGCGGGCTTTGGGCCAGTACAATTCAGTTCAACATCGGAACAAACATACCCCGGAGCTGTGTCTTCAACCTTGGTCGATTTTATTTCCCATTCCAAGGCTCGTAACTTCTGCTTTTCATTTTTCCAGTATTTATCAAAATCAGAAGGGCGTTTTGTTGAAGGACGAAGCTTATCCGGTATTACCACAAAACCCGTTGAAGTTTCCTTTCCTTCTGCCATCACAGTTATCACTCTTGCCGCAGGCTCTTCAAAAGTTTCACTCAGCAGCACCAACTTTTCACCCGGATTAGCGATCGTTTTCCATTCAGCATTTTTTGAATAATTCACATCAATTTTAACCCGAATTGAATCTGCTTCCAAGTTTGGCATTTCGAGTACAACTTCAACTTTTTCACCTTTTTGATAAATTCCGGAAGCATTACTCTGAATAATTTTAACCTGCTGAGCATTTACTGTTATACAAAAACTCAAAAAAAACAGTGCGGTATATAACCGGATTATAGTTGTCATTGGTAAGCTTATTAATGTATTGTTTCTTGGTGCGAGTAACACGAATTACGAGCCATCTACAAATATAATAATCCCGTGGGAGATACAGGTCAACTCTAAAATTATGCACAAAAAAAGGAGAACCTCCAAAGAAGCTCTCCTTATCTATTCTTATCTAAGTCAGATAAAAAATAAGGGTCATTTTTTGAAATCAATTTCTACTCGCCTGTTCTTTTGCATATTCTCTGGAGAAGTATTTGGAACAATTGGCTTCAATTCACCAAATCCTTTTACTTCTACAATTCGGTCGCTGCTAATTCCATTTTCCTTAAAATAGTCAGCTACTGATGTTGCCCTCTCAATAGAAAGCTCTTTGTTGTATTGCTGCGAAGCGCGTTCATCAGCATGACCATATATGTGCAGTTTATATTCTTTGTTCTCTTTTAAAGCAGTAATCAGCTCATCAAGTTTTGCTTTTTCGTTGTCGCGAATAAAATCTTTATCTGTATCGAAAAGTACTGGCGTAAAATTTTCTACCACGTCAGGAATAATATCAACAGGACAGCCGTTATTTGATGCCGGCCCTTTTACTGTTGGACACTCATCTACAGCATCTACAACTCCGTCGCCGTCGGTATCAATCGGACACCCTTTTGCATCTACTTTCCAACCTACAGGAGTATCAGGACATTCATCTTTCGGATCGGGGACACCATCTTTATCGGTATCCGGACATCCATTAAATTTGGCCAATCCTGCTTCGTTCGGACATTCATCATCTTTATCCGGGATTCCATCACCATCGGTATCCGGGCATCCGTTATATGCTGCAGGACCTGGTTCATTCGGACATTCATCTTTGTAATCTGGAATGCCGTCGCCATCAGAATCTACCGGGCAACCATTTTCGTCTACCTTAACACCCGGCGGAGTATTCGGACAATCGTCATTTCTGTCCCAAACACCATCTCCGTCAGAGTCTTTAGGCTGCTTAAAACTAAACACAACTCCGGCAGTGGCTTTAAAGTGAGAATCTTTGTCGGTCCAACCTTCCGGCTGCAAACCGTCAATGTACCCACCTTCTACAAATAAATCGAGACTTGGATTCAATTTAATACGCGTACCTACACCGGCATGTACATCCCAGTCTTCAACCCGGTTATCAAACAAATATGTAGGCCCCGCATAAATATAAGGTTTTACAGTACTGTTTTCCTTTAAAATATAGCCGTTGTTAAGTTTGTATTTCAAGTTCAACGAAAAATTAGCGAGGTCTGTTGATCCGTCAACTCCTTCTTCATCTATAAACCCGAGCTCTGTTTGAAAAGTCGCATCAAACGATGGGTTAATATATCTTCCGAGCGAAAATTGCGGCATAAAACCAAACTTCTCCAAACCATCATTGTGATAAACTCCGGCGCCTAAACCTACACCCCATTTTTTATCCTGCGTTTGGGCTAATGCAGTAGAGCAAAATAATGCTGCAATCAATAATATAAAAATATTTTTCATGACTTTCTCTGATTTTGTATTAGATAATGTTTCTTCTTATAGATTTCTGTGATTCATATTACTTAAAGCCCCTTATACCTCCTGCTATCACAGATAACAGAAAAAGAATAATTGCGATAAAGAATACGATTTTCGCGATAGCTGCGGCTCCGGCAGCAATGCCTCCAAAACCGAATAATGCGGCTACTAGGGCTATTATTAAGAACAGAATTACTAAACGTAGCATAATTTATTTTTTTGAGTTAATAATCTTTTGAGGTCATTTACATGACTCTTCAGGCATAATATCCTTCTAAGAAGACAGTAAATTTTGCATCTTTTGTATGGTCTATCAAGCTTGGGGTTGACTTAATTATCGTATAGGTACATCACCATTTTCTGCAGCTTTTTTAAGCTTATCGTTGGCAAAAATGGCCACTTCTACTCTTCGGTTTTGGCTTCTTCCTTCTTCAGTAGAATTATCAGCAATTGGCATTTCCTCACCATAACCAACTTCTGAAATACGAGAAGCTGCAACTCCTAAGGATCTTAATTCACCGGCAACCGAACCTGCTCTTCTTTCCGAAAGTTCCTGATTATAACTCTCCGATCCTTTACTATCGGTATGACCTTCGATTAGGATTTCTGTATCCTCATACTTTTTCAACGTTTCGGCCAATTCTGCAATGTTTGTTTTTGATGCATAGGTAAGCTCTGAGGAGTCGAATCCGAAAAGAATTCCAGAGTCAAACGTAATTTTAATTCCCTCGCCAACTCTTTCAATATCGGCACCTTCAAGGTCTTGTTCCAGTTCTTCGGCTTGCTTATCCATGTAATTTCCGATTAATGCTCCGGCCGAACCACCAATCACAGCTCCCAGAATTGCCCCTTTTGCTGTGTTATCAGACTTCGATCCAATTAAGCCTCCAATTGCGCCACCGGTTCCGGCACCAATCGCGCCTCCTTTAAATGTTTTTGATGTGTTACAGGAAGCTAAAACCATTACTAAAACCATCAATACAGGTAATATTCCTTTGCTTTTAAATTCTTTTGTTTTCATTTTTTCAATTTCTATAATTCGATTTCAACTTTCTTATTCGAATTATTGTGCCATCGAATAAAGGAGAATTAAGAAAACAGCTCAAACCAATCTATATCAACACATTAATACTAACATTATGAAAATAGGTTTGTTATTTCTGGTTGGAACTTTTACACAAGTACATCCACACTATGGGGTTTATTATCTACAAAGCCGGATTGTGGCACACCTCAAAAAAAATAAACCAATACACTGATATAGAAACATCTAAAAACACACAACCCTTTTACAGGTACACTAATTGAATGAGGGAAGTACGAAGAAATTTTAATATTGAATGTTATGAATACTAGAAAACTTGTTTTAATTACTCTTATTTTATTTAGTTCGAGTATAGCAATGGCACAATATGATTTTGCCGTTGGATTACGTTCCGGAGGAACATCAGGCTTAACCCTTAAAAAAAATAACGGAAGTTCAGCAATTGAAGGAATCGTTGGATTTTGGGCACATGGTGTTAGCTTAACCGGATTATGGGAGAAACAACAAAATGCTTTTGATGAACCAGGATTTAATTGGTTTTACGGCTTTGGTGGACACCTTGCGTTTTACGGCGATAAATTTGACGGAAGAGGCGGCGCCGCCTGGTATAATCACCCTCATGACATTGACGACGGAGACTTTGGTATTGGTATCGACGGAATTGTTGGACTGGAATATAAAATACCCGACGTACCACTTGCAATAGATATTAGTTTGAAACCATATATGGAGATTGTAAGTGAAGGTGGAGTGTTTTTTTCTCCCGACCCGGGTATCGGAATTAAATTCGCTTTTTAATAGAGCACTTCATAGAATCAAAATTATTGAGGCATCTTGAAAAATAAGGTGCCTCTTTTTTGTCTATGTAAAACCAAAAGGCTCTTCAATATATCTCAAAACCTATTCAATGAATAGACCTTTAAAGAAGCTGTAGCTTATTAATACCTTTGTGGGGAAAAACTGGGGCAATACTAATCCTGCATTGTGGAATTTATACCACGCTGCGAATAAAAAGAAATGACTTGAGGTATATACTTTAAAAAAGAATTTTGGAAGAATAATTTTCTGACTTTAGTTACTCCTTAATGCATCAATCAATTCCTGCTTGCTCATTTTACTTCTCCCTTTAATACCAATCGCTTTAGCCTTCTCATAAAGCTCGCCTTTTGTGCGTTCTTCGTAAGTTTTGCTTTTGCCCCCCTGAACTCCGGAGTCGGGCGTATTCGCTATTCTTGCTGCTTTCTGTTTACTATACCCTTTGTCTCGGAGCGCTTCATATTGCTCTTCATTTTTTACTTGTGGAATATTGTTCTTGTTTGACATAACTATCTGTTTTTAAGTTCTGCTGTAAAAAAATGAAAATACCCTGCCAAACGCTGCTACTATAAAAAACGAGCGCTGTTCTAATGTGAAACAATGAAGAAACCTGTATTCTCTGATAAAACAGACTACCGGTCAAAATAGTTGGCACAATTATTACATAACAAACAACAGAAACGAAACGAGCATATGGTTCGCAGATAAGTGGAACATTCCAAAAGAATAATTAAAACCACTGCGAGTTTCATCCGCCAAGTAGCGGGCTGCACAAACTGAATAATTTTAATTGTATGAAAAAATCCGGATTAATAAAGTTGGGCTTTGCCCTTATCATAATTTCTCTGCTGCTGGTCTTTATTATTCTGGCAAAAAATATTCTTATTCCATTCGTAGTTGCCATGTTTTTCGCCTACCTGCTCTACCCTATTGTTTGGCGAATAGAACGTTTCGGCGTTAACAGAGCTATTTCCATTTTAACAGTATTGTTGGTCACGATTGTAATCCTTAGCGGAATTGGTTTGTTGATTTCAATACAGGCATCGAATATGAATATCGACTTAAACCAGATAAAAGAACAGTTTGACGACAAAAGTGCTTCTATACAAAACCTGATACAGAACAAATTAGGAATCAACGGTCCTACAGTTGATCACTATCTTAATCAGGGGATCGATAACCTGATCACTTCCTGGCAGTCAGAAATTGGAGTTGTATTTGCCGCCACAACCACAACGATCTTTCAGATTGGTATTTTACCTGTTTTTATATTTTTTCTGCTATTTTATCGCACAAAAACAGCTCGCTTTATATTCAGAATTACTGGTAAAAAGAACCGTCCAACAACTTTACGTATTTTAAGAGAAGTATCTACCGTTACTACAAAATATCTTGGGGGTTTATTTCTTGTAGTATCAATACTTGCCATTTTAAATTCATTAGGACTTTTCATAATCGGAATAAAACACGCTTTAATTTTTGGTATTGTAGCTGCTCTTTTAAATCTCATTCCATATATCGGAACATTTTTGGGTGGATTTATTCCATTTATGTATGTGTTTCTAACAGTTCCAGAACCACTTCACCCAATGCTAAAAGTAGCTGCGTTATTTATGGTTATTCAGTTTGTTGAAAATAACTTGTTGACTCCGAATATTGTAGGAAATAGTATTAAATTAAATCCGCTGGCAATTATTTTGAGTTTGTTGTTTGCGAACATGATATGGGGCATAGCCGGGATGCTAATTATTGTGCCGGTTTTAGCTACACTAAAAGTAATAATGCGAAATGTTGATGAATTAAAACCTTACGCATTTTTAATCAGCGACAGAGGTGTGGAGAAACACCGAATTAAGTTATTTAAACGAAAAAAGGAAAGCCAGAAATGATAAAGAGCGTAAAAAACAGCATACAGATTTTTAAAGAAGCTGCTAAAAATTTTGGCACCAATAACCCTTTTGGGATGGCGGCAACAACTGCTTACTTTGCAATATTCTCAATTGCACCGATCTTGATTATCATCATTTCGGTATTTGGAATTTTTACCGACGATGCTGTAATTCGTACAAAGCTATTTAATGAGCTAACACAACTTATCGGACAGGAAAGCAGCAAGCTTCTTCAATCTGCTATCGACAATTATAACATTAGCGAGAAAAGTGGTGTTGGCGCCGTAATCGGGGGAACAATATTTATTATTTCGGCCACTACCCTTTTTAGTATTATGCAGAATTCGATCAACTACATTTGGCGGATACGGGTAAAATCGAAACTAAAACTTAACATCTTAAAGTTTTTGAAAGACCGCCTTTTCTCATTCGGATTAATCTTAAGTTTAGGTTTTGTGGTGCTTGTTTCGCTTGTAATTGATGCATCAATGAGTCTGTTTCGCGATTGGATATCAAGTCGCTTTAATCCTGAATTTATTGTGTCTATCAATATTCTGAAAACAGTTCTTTCGCTGGCAATCACAACATCGGTATTTGCCGTTATTTTTCGCTTTCTTCCTGATGTTTCTGTAAAATGGAAGGCCAGTTGGTTTGGGGCATTCTTTGCCGCATTTCTGTTTTTTGTAGGTAAATACCTGATCAGCATTTTCATCGGCCAGAGTAAACTTGGATTGATTTACGGAGCAGCCAGCTCTTTTGTAGTTATGCTTCTTTGGATTTATTATGTTTCGTTGATTTTCTATTTTGGCATTGAATTAAGCTATCAATACTCTCAGTTTTTTAATCACCGCAATAAGCCTTTGAAATTTGCTGAACCGTTTAAAATAAGTTCAGTTGCTGAACCTCCGCAAAACAAAAAAGGTTAGAAATACTACCTCCTAACGCTCTGCTGAAATTCCACATTTTCCACTAATAGTGTGGAAAAAATTCAACACGATTAATCCACACTTTTTCTACAAAGAACAAACCACAACTGGTTATCAATGCATTACAAAATAACATATAAATACTTAGTCTGTGGAATAATATTTTCTAATGATCGGGTAAACGTTTTAATATTAATCATAAAAAATATAGTCATGAATAAAGGAACAAGAAACGCATTACTCGGATTTGTAGCCGGCGCGGCAGCAGGAACAATAACCGGTATTTTGGTAGCGCCGGACAAAGGATGGAAAACCAGGAAAAGAATTTCAAAAAGCGCAAAAAAAACATCGAAGGAATTTTCGGATAGTATCGGCGAAAAAGTGGACGAAATAAAAGACAAGCTGAATGAGGTTGTGTCGGAAATGAAAAGTAAAGCCAGCGAAGCTGAGAGTAAATTAAAAGACAAAGTAAGCGCCAAGGCAAAAGCTGAGTAAAAAGCTTAAATCGAGCTTACACCAAAAATACAAAGTATGAGCAGGAAAAGTAAACAAACACGTGTTACAGCCTTGTTCATACTTTTTACTTTGGTGCATACCCAAGTACATTTCTCAAAATTTGCCGCTTCTTGTATATTCTGCATTAATAGCCATAACACAGAAAAAAGGAATACAGAACCAGACAGAATACCAGTACGTTATTACTGTAGAAATTAATGGAAATAAAAAGCGAACTTTCTTTTCTTCAACTGAAAGTATATATATTTATGTACAACTTTTTTATTTCCTGAACAAAAGAGAACAAAACTTAAGAGTTAATGGGAAATCCACACCACGAATACGAAAAACAGCTGGAAACAATTTCCTCCATCACAAATTATTTTCTTCAAAATAAGAATGGGAACGAAGAGATAATTGGCTTTATCGAAAAATGGTTAACAGCTATATTAAACAGAATTCGCGTTAAGAAGCTTGAAAGTCTTTATGTTTCGGGAGCAACTGAAACAGAATACAGTATGCGGAAAGATGGCTTGCTAACCATCAATTCCGACTCACAAATTTTCAGGCACCCCGGATTTTTAAATCACTTTAATGGTTTACCCTACAGCAACGATCAACCAATTAAACTGATCGACCTACTGGCAGACAGTAATAAACAGATTTTTGAAGAAGCTCTTCAACAGGCACTTGCTGAAAAACGAAATATTGAAATTGATGTTTCTTTAAATACCGGTGCAGGAAAGATGAATAAGTGCTCGTTAGAGATTGATATTTTATCAAGCAACCTTGCAAACGACAGAATTCTTATCTACTATTCTTTTTACGACATTTTCAACATTCAGGATTTCGATTTTCAATCAATCGTTTTTGATAGCCTGCCCGGCATGGACGTTTTTTTGTTCGATCGGGAATACAGGTACATCCTGTCGGGAGAAATGAAAAAAAGAAAATGAAAATGTCGAATGCTGATTTTATTGGCAAACGATTTTTCGACGTATTTGATAAAGAAGGACAACGCCGTTTCTTCCCCTTTTACAATAAAGCAATTAACGGTGAATATACCGAAGGTGAAGCCCGGTATAAAAACGAAGTTTACTACATTGCTGCAGCTCCTATAAAAAATAACAAAAACGAAACTGTTGCAGGCATCGTTATTTCACAAAATGTTACCAAGGACAAGCAACTGGAAGAAAACCTAATAAAGAGTAAAGAACAGGCACAACAGGCCGACAAAGCAAAGTCACTCTTTTTGGCCAACATGAGCCACGAAATAAGAACGCCACTGAACTCTATCATCGGTTTTTCCGAACAGCTTCGAAAAACACAACTAAGCAATCAGCAGGAAAAATTTGTGAGCTTAATCACCAATGCTTCCGACCACCTTCTTTACCTGGTAAACGAAATTGTTTTCCTGTTTAAACTGGGCATGGATAAGGTTTATATTGAGAAAACACCATTTTCGATAAAAAACCTACTAAGCGAAATTAATGATATACTTAAGAAACAAGCCACAGAAAAAAACCTCATATTTAGATTAGAGATAGAGGATAAGTTACCAGATATGCTAAAAGGAGATCCTTTCAGGCTAAAACAGATTCTTATGAATTTGCTGGTAAACGCATTAAAATATTCTGAACATGGGGAAATAAAACTTCGCTGCAAGCTAATTTCAGAAAATAAAAAAACGGCTAAAATTCTTTTCGAGGTATCTGATACTGGAATTGGAATAAGTCAAAAAGATCTGCCGTTTATTTTTGATGTATTTGAACAAGGAAATATCAGAACTGAAAAAATACGCGGAGGCGCCGGACTAGGGCTGGGGATTTGCAAAAAACTGGTTACCCTTTTTAAAGGTGATATTGAGGTTGAGAGCAAATTAAATAAAGGAAGTAAGTTTTCGGTTACTATACCTTTTGAAAAATTGAACGAAGATATTGTAGAAGAAAAAATTGAACTAAAATATAATTTAAGCGACAAACTGCTGCAGAACAAAAAGGTACTTTTGGCCGACGACGATACCCATAATCTGTTGCTTGCAGAAATGATCTTAAAGGCATGGAATACAGATTATACCTTGGTAGATAACGGAGAGAAAGCAATTAAAGCAATTCAAAATCAGAAATTTGATCTTCTTTTGCTTGACATTCATATGCCACTAAAAAATGGGGTGCAGGTAATAAAAAAAACGCGATCGGTGCAAGAAGGCCCAAACCGCTCAACTCCGGCAGTTGCCTTAACCGCCAATGCCCTGAAAACAGATATAAATCATTACCTTAAAGTTGGATTTAACGATTATGTTATAAAACCTTTTAAAGAAGCAGACTTGTACAATAAACTCTGCAATATTTTACAAATAGAACCAACGACATCAACAAAAAACACTAGCAAGAACAAAAATATGGACACCAATTTACCAGCTGATACTTTTAACGTTGCCGATCTGAAAAAAACCGCAAACGGCGATGCCGAATTTTTTAATATGATGATTGACAATTTCACCACAAATGCTAAAGCGCTAACCGAAGTTTTTGAAGAAGGACTCGCCAAAGAAGACTGGACAGAAATTGGAGAGAAAGCACATAAGGCAATCCCCGCTTTTAAATTTTTCAAATTGAATGCTATTTCATCCAGGCTTGGCGAAATAGAGGATCTGGCGCTTAGGGATAAAAATTTTGATGAGCTACCGACAATTATTGATAACACCAAAACAGCAATAGCTGTGATCATTGAACAAGCCGAAAAAGCAAAAGCCGACAACGTGGATAATGATTAAACTTTTTTATAGCACCTTTGTAGTAATAGAAACCAAATTTAATAATCGATAAATGAAGAAGATACTTATTATTGACGATGACACATTTATTTGTGAGATTCTAAAAAAACATCTTCAAAATAATAAATACGCCGCAGAAATTGCTTACAATGGTAAAAGCGGATTAAACCTGTTTCAGAAAAATAATTTCGACCTGGTACTGTGTGATTTCAGGCTACCTGACACCAGTGGCCTCGAGATTATGCAAAAGATAAGGACAATAAAGCAACATATTCCGGTTATAATAATGACCGCCTATGCTGATGTTCGAATGGCAGTGAAACTCATGAAAATGGGCGCCAGCGACTACATTACTAAGCCAATTCAGCAAGAGGAATTACTGGCACTGATAAAAAAACTGGTTTCAGAGAATAAGCAAACGGAAAGCAAAAAGAATAATAGCCGCATATACACCAACGGGGATTTTATAATTGGAGAAAGTCCAAAAATTCAGCATGTAATTCGCTTGGCACGCAAAGTTGCACCAACCGACATGTCGGTAATTATTACAGGAGAAACCGGAATTGGAAAAGAATACATCGCACGTTTTATTCACGAGAACAGCAACCGAAAAGACAAACCTTTTATAGCCATCGATTGTGGTGCGATCCCGAAAGATCTGGCCAACAGCGAGCTTTTCGGGCACATTAAAGGCTCTTTTACAGGAGCAATCGCCGACAAGCTTGGTGTTTTTCAAAAAGCAGATGGAGGTACTTTGTTTCTCGACGAAATTGGAAACCTGAGTTACGATGTTCAGCTTAAATTGTTGCGTGCCATACAGGAAAGAGTAGTTACCCGCCTCGGCGATGATAAGCACAAAAAGATCGATATCCGGATTATTGCTGCAACAAACGAAGACCTCATTTCGGAAGTAAGAGAAAACAACTTCAGGGAAGATTTATACCACAGGCTTAACGAGTTTAAAATAGAATTGCCTCCTCTTCGTGAACGCCCCGAAGATTTAAAAGTATTTATGAACCATTTTATAGATATGGCTAATGCCGATCTCAGCCGCAATATTACGGGAATGCTGCCGGAAGCTGAAGCAATTCTGCTAAACTACCCTTGGCACGGTAACCTCAGGGAATTAAAAAATGTATTAAAGCGCGCTGTTTTAATGGCAGAGGGAGAAAAGATTGACACCAGTTGTTTCCCTTACGAAATTATTTATCCCGACTCGAATTCCGACAATAATATAACTCATACACAAATTCAGCCTGAAATAAAAACCGATTCGATGTTAAAACATGCATCGTCTGAGATAGAAAGAAAGCTGATCATACAAACGATTCAGGAAGCGGGTTACAACAAATCAAAAGCAGCAAAAATCTTAAATATTGACAGAAAAACGTTATATAACAAAATTAAACTGTACGATATAAAACTATAGTTCACTTTGCTTTTTTACGGAAGGTTGCTACAGAAAATTTGGAACAAATTTTGGTTTTAATTATAGCAAAAAGGTTTACAAAAAATGAGGATAAATACAGAGTATAAAAAGGTTATATTCATAGATGACGATACTGAGTTGGTACGTATTTATAACTCAATTCTGAAACACAAAAACTTATCAGATTATTTTCTGCATTTCGAAAATGGGAAAGAGGGTATCGATTATTTGAAGAAGATTAAGAACGAGGAAGATTTACCTGCATACATTCTATTAGACCTGTATATGCCTGAAATGGATGGATTTAGATTTTTGAAAGTTTTCGACAAGTCGCCTAAATTAAAAGAATCGATTGAAGTTTACGTTTGTTCCTCGTCGCAAAAACAAGACGACCGGAACAAGGTAATGAAATACCCTTTTGTTAGTGCGTATCTGGAAAAGCCGCTTCCAAGCGATTTTTTAGAGTTACTTATTGAGGACGACTAATGGTATCAGAAATCCACAACATGTAAAATTTCTTCCACACAATAAAATCGGTCAGAAAATCAATTTATTTTTTTGATGCTTCAATTTAACAACCTTTACCAAGTGAATGCGTTATGTAAAACACTAAATAAAGAGAAATGAAAAAAGTAATATATTTTATCGCGGCGTTACTATTGGCAGGATGTTCAACAGTTCCGCTTACCAACCGAACACAGATTACAGCCATCCCAACATCAGAAATGCTAAACTTGAGCAACGAAAGCTACAATCAGGTTGTTAGCGAGTCGAAACTTTCGAGTAACACCTCGTACCGCCAGTCGGTGAACAGGGTTGGCCAGCGAATTACAAAAGCTGTTGAAGGCTACTTAACACAAATTGGCCGCAAAGAGCTACTGAACGGATATAAGTGGGAATTTAATGTAATTGAAAGCGAAGAAATGAATGCCTGGTGTATGCCCGGCGGAAAAATTGCCTTTTACGAAGGTATTATGCCGGTTTGCGAAGACGATAACGGCATTGCTGTAGTAATGGCACACGAAATCGCACACGCTGTAGCCAAACACAGCAACGAACGGATGACACACCAATTAGGCTTACAAATGGGAGGAATGGCATTATCGCAGGCGTTAAGTGAAAAAAAAGAATCAACCCAACAAATTGCAATGGCAGTTTTTGGTATCGGAAGTCAGGTTGGTATTATGTTACCTTACAGTAGAAGTCACGAAACGGAAGCCGACGAACTTGGCTTGTATTTTATGGCAATGGCCGGCTATGATCCGGTTGAGGCTCCTAAATTCTGGGAAAGAATGTTGGCTGCCGGAAAAAGTAGTACTCCTGAGTTCCTTTCAACACACCCTGACCCGGAAAACAGGATTAAACACTTAAATGAAATAATGCCGAAAGCACTTGAATATTATCATCAAACCAGTGGGCACTAATAACATAACACCTTAATAACAAACTCCCTCCATAATCTTAGGGTTTAAATCGTAGCATTTGAATTTATTCGAGTGGAAACTTTCTATGCCACAAATTGTTGTTCAGAATGTTTTCCACAAGAAAACACTTTCAAAGAAAACGACTAAAGCTGAATGAACAACTCAAGAATTATTGCAGGACTCCCGACAAACGTGTGGCTCCTGACCACTGCCCAGGCACTTATTTTATCAGTAAGTTCAATGGTAGTATTTGTTGGAGGCCTTGTAGGTGCGAAACTGGCGCCTGTAGAAAACCTGGCTACCCTGCCGGTTGCAAGTGTTGTTGTTGGTACAGCAATAACCATCCCACCCGTAACATTACTGATGAATACCATTGGCCGCCGCCGGTCGTTTTTTATCATTGGAATATACTCTGTTTTAGTAGCATTTCTGGCAGCTTATTCCATCGTAATTTCCAATTTCTACTTGTTTGTGTTTAGCACCTTTCTTTTTGGTGCTACCTACTCGTGTGTTATGCAATTTAGGTTCGCATCCATGGAAAGTGTATCAGAAGACCTGGTTCCAAAAGCAGCATCAATGGTGCTGGTTGGAGGAATAGCCGCAGCTTTTCTGGGGCCTGAAATTGCTGTATTTGGTAAAGACCTGTTGGGCGTTGAATTTGCAGGTTCTTTTATTTTGCTTGCCGGATTATTTGTTATCGCCATGCTGTTTTTACTTGGCTTCAAAAATCCGGTAATAAAAGAAGAAAAATCGGCAGCGCCGCAACGGCCTTTAAAAACCATTATGCAGCAACGTATATTTTGGGTGGCTTTACTCGCAGCAACCATCGGCTATGCCGTTATGAGCTTTATTATGACCGCCACTCCGGTTCATATGCACGTTATGGAAGGCCATACGCTTGAACATACCAAATGGGTAATTCAAAGTCATATTATTGCCATGTTTCTCCCGTCGCTGATTACTGCGTGGATCATAAAAAAACTTGGGATTCCGCTAATGATGCTAATAGGTTTGGTAGCTTACGTCGCATGCATTGGGATCGCTTTTTCCGGACAACATTTATTAAATTATTGGATTTCACTGGTGCTTTTGGGCATTGGCTGGAACTTTTTATTTATCGGTGGAACAACTCTACTTCCGCAAGCCTACAAATCAAGCGAACGCTTTAAAGTGCAAGCAGTAAACGATTTTGTGATTTTCGGAACGCAAGCTGTAGCTTCACTCTCTGCAGGCTGGTTTATTTTTGCGTTAGGTTGGAAAACACTGTTGCTGATGAATTTGCCTTTTGTACTATTCTTAGGATTTGTGATACTAAAATGGCATTCAAAAACGCAGAAATCTCAGTTGGTAGGATAAGAAGGCTGGTTCGTTATTTGCCCGATTGTTTCAATAACTTCTGGTAACTCGCAGGTGTATCAATATCAGCCAAAAACACTCCACATTTCACACTTAAAACCGATTCGTTGTAACGGTTAATGATTTGTTTAGCACCTTGCTCGCCGGTCAAAGATTTCAATTCATTAAAATAATGAGTATCAAAAAGAGCAGGCACACCGAGCCAGCCTGAGTCGCCTTTTGAAGCAATAATCTGCTTTTCCCCGGATTGAAACTTCTCCATTAAATCAATAAAATGCGATAGTGGAATCAGTGGCTGATCAACCAAAGCAATCAACACGCCCGACGCATCAGGAAAAATCTCAACAAGGCGTTTTACGCCACAAGCAACTGAACTTCCCATGCCACTTTTCCAATTCTCATTCAGAACAACCTCAATCTTGTACTTCTCGATTACAGGCAATATCGAGTTAGCATTTGCGCCCAAAACGACAATTACCGGGCTTTTTGATTTTGATAGTAATTCAACCTGGTATTCAATAAGCGACTTTTCTCCCCATGGCAGCAATTGTTTGGCTTGCCCCATTCTTTCAGAACTGCCGGCGGCAAGTAAAATTATCGGGATTTTATCCATGGATTGAGCCTTCTTTTTCGCGCAAGGCAACAGGTGTTTGCTGACGAACAACACTCAGAATTTCAGCCAGAATAGAAACGGCAATTTCGGAAGCTGTTTCGGCTCCCAGATTTATTCCGGCCGGCCCATGAATCTGTTCCAGAAACACGGGAGAAATATCGGGCATATAATCCAGCAGCATCGATAGGATCCGCTCGCGGCGGCTTACTGCCCCCAACAAACCAATATACGCAGGCGAAATATCTTTCAACGCCAACAAATACTGCACATCTTTGTTGAAACTGTGTGTCATTAAAACAACGGCGGTTTGTTCGTCGATTTGCAGCGAATTTATTTCTTCGTAAGCAGGTGTAATTAAACTACTGGCGCCGGGAAAATAATCACAGGATTTTTCCTCATCAGCCGAGGCCACAATCGTAACTTCCCAACCCAACAGTTTTGCGGCCTGACTTAACTGCACTGCGTCATGTTCTGCGCCAAAAATATAAAGTTGAAATAAGGGATCAAGCGTTTGTGTGAAACATTGCTGATCGTCAATTTCTTCTGTATCAAAATCAGGATGAAAAGTAAATTGAGCCCTATCTAAATCAATCTGACTCCCGATATGATTGTATTCTCCAACTTCAGGATAAAACCACGACTTTATTTTTATCGGCTTTCTGCCTTGTAGGTGCTCGTTGAAATGTGTAAGCAGCTCGTCTGAAATCAAAACCGGTTCGATTAGAATATGAACAATTCCTTCGCAACCAATTCGTAAACGGCCGTCATAAGTCATCACTTTCGGCTTACCACTTTTAAAAACACTTTGTGCCTGACGATTAATTTCGTTTTCTACACAACCGCCACTCACAGTTCCAACCATTTCCCCATATTCCGAAATTATCATCCGAACCCCGGGGCGACGATAAGATGTTCCTTCAAGGTCAACAACAGTTACCAGAACAGATTTCGTCCCTTCACGTTGCCATTTATTGATGGTTTCAAACAGAAGTTTTAACTCGTGAGTCATAATATAGGATATCGGTTAAGTTGATTCTTTTATCGTTATACCTCAAATGTATTTTTAACAAAAGGCTGATGATAATAACGGGTTCCGGTAGCTTTGTACAAAGCATTTGCCAGTGCCGCCATAACGGGAGGATAAGGAGGTTCTCCCAATCCTGTTGGATGAATATCATTTTCCACAAAAAACACTTCAATTTTTTTCGGCGCTTCAGCATGGCGAATCAAACGATAGCCGTCAAAATTATTCTGTTCAGGCTCTCCCTGGTTAAAAGTCAGTTCACTGTACATCGCATGGCCAATTCCATCTACCACCGAACCTTCAACCATATTTACTGCCGCATCAGGGTTGATCACTATTCCACAATCAACAGCATTGTACACATTGTCGATTCGCGGCTCGCCATTTTCCATAACAATATCGAGTACCTGAGCCACATAACTTCTGTGACAGAAATACGCAGAAACACCCCTGTTTTTGCCTTCGGAATTGGTACCCCAACCTGATTTTTCGCGAACGAGTTCGAGCACTCCGGCGTAACGTGCTGCGTCGTAATCGTTGTTTTCACCAACTGGTTTTTCCTGTGCCCGTTTTAACAAATCGAGACGAAACTGAATGGGATCGACGCCCATTTCTTCTGCCAATTCATCGAGGAATGATTGCTCGGCTGCTGCGTTAAAATTAGAAGCCGGGGCACGCATCGCACCAACACTTATATTTGATTGAACAGCCCAGCTTTCGGCCAGGTAATTATCGACCGCTCCTGCCGGGAAACGATTGGCATGCAAAGCACTTTCGGGTACTCCACCCATTTTTACATGAAAACCAATCATCTTATTATCCGCATCCAAAGCAGCGCGGTAAATAGCGTGATACATCGGTCGGTAAATGCCATACGTCATATCGTCTTCGCGGGTGTAACCCAGCTTCACTGGCGCTTTCATTTTTTGCGAAACAAGTGCAACCTCAACCATAAAGTGTCCATACAAACGGCGGCCAAATCCACCTCCCATCCGTGTCATTTGCACATCTACTTTTTCAAGCGTAAGCCCAAGGCGGGCGGCTACAGTTTTTTGCATGTATTCAGGCGACTGAATCGGGCCAATCAAAGTAGCCTGATCTTCTTTTACATCAGCAAAGAAATTCATCGGTTCCATTGGGTTGTGCGCCAAATGCGGTGCTGTATATGTTCGTTCAATTACTTTTGCCGCCTTTTTAAATGCTCCCTCAGGATCGCCGTCGCGACGAACAACTCTGGCTTCACCAGCTGCAGCTTCAACCATTTTGCGTCGATGATCTGCAGTATTTTCCAATCCTCCAGGAACAGTAACCTCGCGGGAATTTCCTCCCCAACCGGCGGCTTTATATTTCTGCTCTGTAAACGGTTCCCATTCAACATTCAACATTAGTTTTGCATTCCACACCTCCCATGTGGTGTTACCAACAACAACTACCAATTCAGTAAAAGATGTAGTATCAGACCACTGACGTTCGTAATCGTCGTTATACGTTTTTATCGAAAAAACATCTTTTATTCCTGACATTGATTTCGCCTCTGCGGCATCAAACGACTTTAGTTTCATACCGAAAGCCGGCGGATGAACAATCATGGCTATCAACATTCCATCAACTTTATAGTCGAGGCCAAATAAGGGTTTCCCGGTAACTATTTTTTGCCCGTCAACATTTTTCCGGGAAGTTCCAACAATTTTAAATTCCGAAAGCTCTTTCAAATCTACTTCCTCGGGAACAGGTAATTCTGCTGCAGCCGAAGCCATTTCTCCGTAACCTGCTTTTTTACTACTATTTTTATGGTAAAGTACCCCTGCTTCGGTTGTTACTTCTTCTACCGGAACCTCCCATTTGTTAGCAGCCGCCTGACGTAACATGGTTCTAGCCGAAGCACCTGCCATACGCAATCCGGGCCAACTTGTACGAATAGAATCACTTCCTCCTGCAAGCTGACGAACAAAAACTTTGGTATTCAAGGGCGCCTGTTCTACAAGCACATTTTTCCAGTCTACGTCCAGTTCCTCGGCCACAATCATTGGCATTGAAGTTTTTACGTTCTGCCCGATCTCAGGATTAGGTGATAGAATTGTGACGACTCCATTGTCTCCGATTTTCAGGTAACCGTTAATTTCGAACCACTCATCAGGAATACTCATTCCTTTTGATGCGTCGGTAGTACAAGCCGTTGCCAGCCAGCTAAAGCCAATCATTAGTCCACCACCCGCAGCAAACGTATTTTTCAAAAATGATCGTCTGTTATATGTTGTTTTTACGATTGTCATAATCTGTGCAGTTTAAATGAAAAACAAAAAGCTAAGAATTAGAAGCAGCTGTTTTTATAGCTGATTTTATGCGCGTGTAGGTTCCGCATCGACAAATATTGCCGTTCATTACGGTTTCAATCTCCTCGTCGCTTGGATCCGGATTATCCTTTAATAAAGCCGCGGCCGACATAATCTGTCCCGACTGGCAGTAGCCACATTGAGGTACATCGTGTTCAATCCAGGCTTCCTGAACCGGGTGGTCTCCATTTTCGGAAAGCCCCTCGATCGTTGTTATTTCTTTGTCGCCAACAGAATCAACAAAAGTGATGCAAGACCGTACTGCATTACCATCTAAATGAATAGTACATGCGCCACATTGCGCAACTCCGCAACCGTATTTCGTTCCCAAAAGGTTTAAATGATCGCGGAGTACCCAAAGCACAGGAGTTGAAGGATCTACATCAACCTTATATTCCTTCCCGTTAACTTTCAAATTAAATATTGCCATGATATTGCTGATTAATAGATTTAGCTTTTATTTTTCATTCTAATAAGATACTAAAATTATAAGAGAACTCCCCGGATGAGCTTCTCTAAAAATCGGATTCGATAAGGTAGATACACATACAACTCTCTAGAATTAAATATGTTCAAAACGTCCTTTCCAAAATACGCTGCCTCAATCGTTATGTTTATTGAGCCCGTTAATTCATGTTCAAGACCAAAGGTCTATAAAAACGATCTTGAGCTATTCAATAAAAAAAGGCTGACCAAATAATGATCAACCTTTCTCTTTAATATCTATAAGTTTTATTATTGTTTCGATGCCATTTTGGGATCTAACAAATCGTAAAACTGATTCAATTTTGGCAGAATAATAATCCTTGTTCTGCGGTTAATGGCTCGTCCTTCCTCTGTATCGTTACTGGCCAAAGTGTTATATTCACCTCTTCCGGCAGCAATCAAACGATTAGGATCGATGTTGTAGCTTTCCTGTAAAACCCGCACCACTGAAGTTGAACGTTTCACACTCAAATCCCAGTTATCTGTTATACATGAGTTGCTGATTGGTACATTATCCGTGTAACCTTCTACCATCACCTCAAATTCAGGTCTTGACTCAACAATACGGGCAATTTTCCCCAAGACCTCGTGTGCCCTTGATGTCAGTTCGAAGCTTCCACTTTTGTACAGCATGCTATCCGAAAGATTAATGAACACCACAGTCTTGTCCACCTCAATTTCAACATCCTTGTCTGCAATACCTTCTGCCAACACACTTTTAAGGTTGATGGCTAAGGCGAGATTTATGGAATCTGCTTTTGACCGTGCTTCCTGCAAAACGCGGATATACTGGTCTTTGCGTTCCATCTGGCTTAAAGTCTCTTTAATGTTCTCGTTAGCCGACTGTGACAAAACTGCCAGATCGCCAACTTGTGTAAGCTGTTTGTCGCGCTGCTGCCTCACATCTGTAAGTTGTTCTCTCAAATCCGAGATCTGTTCTTCCCTAAGATCCAAGGTTGTTTTGCTTGACGAGAGTTGCTTAATGTAGTCGTTTAAATCCTCATTACATTCTTCTAACTGCTGATTTTTCACAGCAAGGTCACGTTCAAGTCCCTCCTGCATTGCGGTGTACTTTTTTGTACTTACGCAAGAAGTCATTCCAAAAGCCGCCAATGCGATAAATAAAAATATGTTTTTAATACTCATAATTCTGTAATTTTATTGAATACTAATATTCCAACCTCGTTAGAATTTTAAACCTACGTAAACCTGAATCACCGTATTTTTCGCGTCGCCCAACAAATCATGCGACACATCATCATCTTTTGCTACCTGATTCAAACCAAGGTTATAGTTTAGTCCGAATATCATCGGATCAAGGTCAAACCCAAGTCCTGCCGTCAAACCATAGTCAAGCGAATTGAAATGATCTCTGTCCAACTCATCCACAGAGTTTATATCTCCGCCGAAAAACTCGGCATCGGTATCTACATTTGCGTTTATCAGGTAACTTACATAAGGCCCAAATTGAAACTCAAAATCTTCAGATAAATTAAAGACCAGTTTCACCGGCAGATCAATATAATTCAAATTAAATTTTGTATCTCCTTCAGCAACTCCACTTTCATCGTAGTTAAGCTTTATACCCTTCCCTGAGTACAATAACTCGGGCTGGATAGCGAACGACTCACTAAAAGGTATCTTTGAAAAAACTCCGGCATGAAATCCCATTTTCAGATTTTTATCATCGTTACCATCAGTAGAAAGGCTCGAAAGGTTAAGTCCCCCTTTAACTCCGGTTACTGATTTCTGTGCAAAACTTGTTGATCCAAGTCCTAAGGCAAAAAGCGCTATCAGCGCTATTGTTTTCATTTTTCCTGTTTTCATTATTTTCAATTTTGGTTAATATTCGTTTTATGCCTTTGGTAAACGAATAATTGTGCCATAACAGAACAACAACAAGAAAAATCGAACACAAACAGATTATTTTCAACAGGTTACAAGAACACCACAAAAACACGTTCGAAAAGATGAGTAAAATTAGCTGCACAGCTTTGTCAACAGATTGAGGTTTTAAATCTACAACAAAGAAATATAGCCGCGCACTAAAACCGTACATAAAACACTGCACAACTGCACATTACATCACATTAAACAGAAATATTGTGTACTTTCATACAACCGAAGAACAAAACCTTTGGTATATCTTACTTTGATTGCAGCTTAAAAATAACATCGAAACCACTATCAGTAGAAGAGTTATTTAGCTGAAGGAACAAGAATTTGAACAGTTCGTACTCTAACTTCACTTCGTACTTGGCAATATCTTTTTCGTCTGTTTCGCCAAAACGCTGTTCGTAGCTCACAAAAAGGTCGTTGGTTATGTATTTTCCAACAACTACAGTGGCATTGTCGAAATCGCCATTTCCTTTAACTTCAATATAATCAACGTCCAGTTTATTGCCGAGTAAATCAGTTAACTGTGAAGATAAAACGGCCATTGCTGCTGATCCAGCCAGTTGTCCGGCACCAGCAACATCTTCTTGCTGATCAATCGTTAACTCATTCATTCCTTTTCCAAACAGTATAAACGACAATGCATCACCTTCGCTAACCTTGCTCCCATCAAGCATAAATTTTATTTCAGGTTCATTAGCAGTTCCTGTTATATTTACGGTCAGATCTTGCTCTGCTTCTTCCGGATTTCGGAACGAATATGTAGCTTGAATATTTAAGCGGGGCATCAATTCTTCGCCTCCCTGAAAAGTAATTGTCCCCTCATCAACTTTGAAGGTTTTCCCCAATAAATCGTATTGCCCGCGAACAATATCAATGCTACCAAACAGCTCGATAAACTCCGCATTTTTAATCAATTCCAGTTCCCCGGATATCTCCACAAACAGGTCTTTGTTTTTTATCCATGTGTTTTGAGGGAACTCAACTGTTAACCTACCTGTTAAACCATCCAAATATTGCAAATCAATCGTATCCCGAGTTTGCACAGTATCTAAAACAACTGCTGTTGTATCAGAAGCGGGATTGGCAAGCATTTCCATTTCTCTCACCAAAAGCGGCTGCGGAATTTCCGGTTCATTAAATCTTCCGGTCATATTCATAACTGCGGGCAGATAAATATTTGCTTCGGGCACTATCAGCTTACCATCGAAAACCACTTTACCGGCTTCGCCTCTCAAACTTGCATCGCCCGACAACTGCATGTTAAACTGACGATGATCGAACGGGTTGAATTGATTAAAACGAATAGCTATTTCCGATTTGCTAACGTCCCCTTTATACAACGCAGAACTAAAATCTACAGTTCCACTGGCTTTCAGATTACCATCGTCGGTTTTAATAAAAAATGAATCGAGGCGTGCAGCATTCTCTGAAAAATTCAGATCGAGTACAATATTTTCATAATCTATTCCATATTCAGGAATTCCAACAGACGCATTCTTCAAACTAATATTGCCGGTAGGCTTCGGTTCTTCCAATGTCCCTCCAACATTAACTTTTCCTTCTAAAAACCCGTTAATTTCCTCTCCTTTATTTATAAACTGAACTGTCGACAATGGGAAACGCTGAATAAGCAATTCGGCACTAATTGTATCCTTCAGATTAAGGCCAAAATCTAAACTATCAAACTTTGCCGTAACCGGAAGATTCGCCTGCAGGTTAAAGCTTCCACTATCCGCCGGAGTTATTTTCCCTTCGAAGTTGAGCCGGTTATTCGTTAATGTAAAATCTCCTCCAAAATCGGAAAACCGGTAACCATAAGCCTCTGCGTTATCAACCGATAAATCTCCTATAATTTCGGGGGCTGCAGCTGTTCCTCCAATCGAAACTTTTGTGTTTATTTTACCCGAAACTTCGGTCTCTTGGCCTAAGCTCCTGAGCATTCCTCCCACATCTACATTAGATATTTCAAGTTCGAAATCCTCCTCTCGGTATCTCGAGATCGATCCGTTGGCCGCAATAAATTGTGCCGAATCTGATTTTTCTGAAGCAAGTTTTAGGTTCGACACCCGATATTCCAGTGAATCGAGTTCAACAATTGCCGGCGACTGAACAAGCTCTAAATGCTGATCTCTAAAATCGATATTCCAGCTTGAGAGCTCTATTTTTATCACATCAGTAAGTGCGATTTGCGAGTTGACCTCGGTTCGAAGTTGATCTCCCGCAACACGAGCATTTACAGCAACTGAATCGATAAAATAATCTGCATCGACATAAATACTATCGAGTTCAAAATTACCGGCTCGAAACTGCTCCAAATTTGCCTGCGCAGTAAATGTAGTATCTCCGGGAATCAGTTTCCCGTTGCCTTTTACCCACAATTTTCGGGCTGATAAACCAGAAAATCCAATATCTTCCAGTTCTGCATTTGCATTTAACAGAAGCGAATCCTGCCTTCCCCACAAATGAGCTTTCAAGCTTCCACCTCCGTAAACACTATCGAGTGGAATATATTCTGAAAATGCCTGAATACTATCGAAAAATGCATCCAATTGAATATCTGAAACTCCGACCAAATTGTAGTTTCCACTGGCATTTAAACGTAATGTTTGCGCGCGTGCCCACAACGAGTCGATTTCAAAATTCTGTTTATTATAACGAAACTGGGCCACCAGCGAATCAACAGTATAATCGGAAAAGCTGGATTGAGCGAGTATAATATTTGCTTGCGCTTTAAGTTCTTTCGGATCGAAACTTTCGCCATTTAACTGCGCCCTGAGGTTGATGTTTGATTGCAAAGAATCGTTGCCAAGTAGAGGAGCCAAGTTTAATTTTTCGGTAACAGCCAGAATATCGTAGCTTGGTTGCCCCTGCAGATCTCGAATATTCGGCTTTAACGAAACAGCCCCAAAGTCACCCTCTCCATCAATATTACCTGAAAGATTTCCACCGCTTAAACGCAGGTTCATTGTGAGTTTATCGATGGGCTTCTTTGCAAAAACACAATCCCTTAAATCGGCACCTAAATCAATATCTGCGGTTTTCGGATCGGTTCCTATACCGTTTATCTCTAGCTTTCCGTTTATCTGATGATCCAACTCCGGGTTTCCGAGCCAGTGGGCCAAATCGATATTTTCAATCGTTCCTTCAAACTTGTATTTCAGATTTGTCTCTTTTCTGTTAGTAAGAAACTGAAAGAGGTTCTCTGAAAAAATATCAAAGTCCAATTTCTGATCCTGATCGCTCACAAAAAGCTTGGCCTGTATTCCGTTACCAACAGCTTCAGATTTAAAACGTATAACAGGTTTCGCCGGCAGCTTTAAGTCGGGAACAAAAAACTCAAACTCTTCAATATTGATTGGTTCGCTTTCCAAATTAGCGGTAATTTCCAAGGGCGCATCAGAATACTCTGCCTCTCCCTCCAATGCATTTTGGGCTGTCTTCAAATGAAAATCTTTAAGCGAGATGCTCTCTTCATTTCGCAAAACATTAAACGATAAATCCTGTAAATTTAAATCGGGGCGCCGTGTCTGCAATCCCAAATGCTTCAATAAAAAAGTTTGTTCTTTAGCTGAATATGCTCCCTGAGCTTCCAGATATAATTGTTCTACATGGTCGGGAATCACCGTATCCTTCGATTGTATTTTTACACTTCCACCGTTAATACGAATGTCAGATAAAATCAGTTTAAAATTTCCCGAACCGGAAGTTGTATCTGTTGAACCTCCATCACTTTCCTTTACTAAAGATTGAACATTCCAGGTTGAATCGGCACTCTGCCTGAGTGACACAAACGGCGCATCGACATGTACAAAATTTACAAGTAACTCGCCATGAATTAAAGGCCACAACCGATAAGATGCTTCTACCGAATTTAAGTAAGCAAACGTATCAGTCTCCATCGTCCACAATACATGCTCGAGATTCAGATCTGTAAAAAAGTTGCCACTTATTTTTCCAATACTAATATCTCCATTCAATACTTTGGCAGCCTGTTTTTCTGCTACTTGTGCGAGTTTATTCTTAACCGGCCGTGTTTGAATGAGTAAGCCGGCAATAACTAACAAGACCACAATACCTGCGAGCAGCCATGCCAAAAAGAGAACAATATGTCGTAGTATACGTTTCATTTACTTAAAAAGCCTGTCCTACACTAATAAAAAATTGAGTGCTTTTTTTATCACTCCAAACCGGAACCCCAACATCAAAACGTACGGGGCCGATGGGCGTTTCAATACGCAGGCCAGCACCTGTAGCATATCCTAAATCGCGTATTTTATAGCTAAAAGCCTCTTCCCAAACATTTCCACTCTCGAAAAAAGCCACACCGCTAATGCGCCAAAACAGAGGATACCGAAACTCGATGTTTGTTTCCATAATACTTTTCCCTCCGAGCGGCGATCCACTTTCGCGCTTTGGTCCCAATTCTGACCGATTCCAACCTCTGATTGAGTTGCTTCCTCCCGAGTAAAAACGATCTTCTACCGGAATAAAACCATCAGTATCCGACGAATGAATTCCACCAACCATCGCCCGCAGCGCCAATACCCAGTCTCCAATTTCCTGATAAGTTCTGAAATCGCCCCACATACGCATGTAACTAAAATCGCCACCAAAAAGATAACCGTTCATCTTAAAACCCATCGATAGGTTAACTCCATGAGATGGCGAGAATTTTGGACTCGCAGTAGAGAATACCGAACTAAGCAACACCCCGGACTTATTGTAACGGTACTTTTCATCTTCAGGATCGGGAAACTCAGGGTCGCCCTCCTCAATCTTTTGTCCAACCTTTTCGAAATAATACGTAAGAGTTGAATTTAAACGTCTGTTAAAGTTGTAAGTAATTGGCAGATTTACTCCGTAGGTATTGGTACGATAACCAGGTTCGGCATTACTCCCGATAAACGGGTTGATTGAAACGGTTCCTTTCTTATCAAAAATTTGAGGTTGTGTCCACTTAAGGCTTACGTAATACGGTTCCAGCGCCGAATGCTTGGCGTAAATATTTATGCGCCGTGCTGTGCCTAAAAATCCAAGGTATGTAAAATCTACAAACGCTCTGAATTTATCTTCAGTTCCGTAACCGGCACCAAATTTCGAGTTAATCCTGGGCGTTTCTTCAATATATAGATTCACCGGAATCGGATTCCGTAATGTTGACTTTTCTTTCTGAGGAAGAACGGAAACAACCCGAAAAAGCTGTAGGTGATACAATCCTTCGCGCGTTTTATCAAGCAGCGATTTGTTGTACATCTCTCCTTCCTCGTAACTAAATTGCTTGCGAATAAAGCTTTCCGACACTTTATCATTTCCCGTTACTGCAGTTTCACCAAAATAGCAAACCTGTCCGGGATCGACTAAATATGTAATTCCCACCACGTTTTTTGAAGTGTCTAAGTCAAACTTATATTTTACTTCGGCGTAGGCATAACCCATATCCAAAAATATATTGCGGATAAACGTCATGTCTTCTTTTAATGCTTCATCCCTGAAACGGTCTTCCTGCCTCAGCATTAGCTTTCTGATATTTTTCTCTGCTATTGAATCAATTTTAATCGAATCTCTATTTCCCTCCAATTCCACCATAATAGTATCTACGCTATAAGGCTCGCCTTCTTCAATTAAGAAATTCAGTTTCACAGTTTTTTTCTTGTCATTCACTCTTAGCGAATCGAGCTTTACTAAAACATCCACAAAACCTTCGCTTTGATAAGTTTTCTTTAGGCGCTGCAAATCCAACTCAATTAATTCCTGACTATATAAAGTAGGCTCGTCGCTGGTCAGAAATTTCTGAAGAAGAGAAACTTCCTCAACAGCCATTTTTTCAATCAAAAAGCTTTTATCAAGCGACTTATTCCCCTTAAAACTAACGCTTCTGATTTCGTAGTTTTCCTGGGCTTGCACACAAACGCTTAACATAAAAAAGCCAAGTACCAATAAGAATATGTAAAATTTATTTCGAACCATTTTTTATACTTCGGCAAACAACACAAAGCTAATCTTTAAAACTATTTTTTATGATTGATTCAACAGCCGATTCTGCAATAAGGTTAATACTTTGCGCATGTTGTGCTGCATTAATTGTGTCGGGAGAAAAAATCATTTGTACGTTTAATTTCTCCATTTCTGCAATTATCTTTTTCATACGCTTATCTTTTCTCTTTTTTACGGTACGAATATAAATCGCTTTAATACGTTCGGGATAAATCTGGGCAATTCTCGCATAAATCTCCGGATCATGCTGACCATTGTCTCCCACCAAAACAAAAGGCATATTGGGAAACATTTCAAATAAGGTTACAATTTTCTTGAATTTATGTTCGTGGTTTCCCCCACCCTGCTTCCATAAATTCAGAATCCCCGAGCTAATTTCACGAAGTAAAAAAACGCCTTTCGGAAATTTATTATAGCTGCAAAAATCATCAATCAGATCATATAAATTCCATTCACTGCTGGAAATGTAGAAAAACGGATTGGCACTGCTCTCCTTTGCACCAAGATGAAGCGCCCGGTAAAATGCTTCTACCCCTGGAAAGGGTTTTCGTGTTCTGGAATTATGCGTTAGCATTAAACGTAGTTTCCGCAGAGTTTGCGTTGAATGGCTAACCATTATTGTATCGTCAATATCCGAAATCACTCCAAAATCCGCATCATCACCGGGAATCAGGATTTCGCCATGAACATTATAATTGTGCGATACCGGGCCAATTTTGTCCAGCAATTCTGCGCTGTATTTAATCCATTGCGATTTTTCACCGGTTTTTACAGAAACTGGCAGCGGCAATTGTGTTTTAAAAATCCCATTCTCGCCGGTTACTATCTCTTTGTCGTTACCTTCTAATTCAACTTTAATTCTTGCTCCAGGAATCTGATCGCCGGAATACCGTTTTAACATGGCTAAAATGTTTTCCTGCGGAGCATTTTTCCCTACAGGCTTTTCCAATCCCTTATCTTCGGTTAACGAACCAACAACAAAGGCTTCACCTGCTGAAACGGAGCCATACCCACGATAAGGAATAATTTGTGGAACACCAAGCCAGCCCAACTTGTGTTTTAACCTAACTTTTAACTTCTTGAAAAGTCCTCTGCTTTTTCGTTCAAAATAATCGAGTTTTCGTGTTTCGTCTGTCATAAATAATCTTCGGCACAGAATTTATATTTAATATCGTAATTAAATACACAAGATATGCCAGAAGCAAAAACATTATTTGTTATCAATCCAATCTCGGGAGACATCGATAAAGATCAGCTCACAACAGAAATTAGCGAGTTTATGGAAAGTGTTAACTCCTCTTACGAGTTTTTCTTTACTACAGGGAAAAACGACAAGGAGAAAATTGAGGATAAAATTACGACACTAAATCCAGAGACAGTTGTTGCCGTAGGTGGCGATGGCACATGCAACCTGGTTGGACAAACGCTGTTGGAAAAGCCAATAAAGATGGGCATTATCCCGGCGGGATCGGCAAACGGAATGGCGGCAGAACTTGGCTTACCTGCCAATGTAAAAGACAGCCTTAGTATTGTTTTCGGAGGGAAAACAAAAGCCCTTGATGTTTTAAAAATCAACAAGAAACACATATCACTTCATTTGAGTGATCTGGGCTTTAACGCCAAGATAATCAATACCTACGAAGAGGGAGAAATGCGCGGATTGCTTGGGTATGCAAAATCGTTTATTGATGAATTTGGAAACGCAAGGCCTGCAAAATTTGAACTTCACTGCGACGAAAAAATCATAAACAAAGAAGCTTTTATGATTGTACTGGCAAATGCCTCGCAATTTGGAACAGGAGCAGTAATTAACCCCGAAGGAAAACCTGACGATGGATATTTTGAAGTTGTAGTGGTGCGGCCTCAGAATTTCATGAATTTTTTGGAGATGCTTGTTCCTTTTTATACCGGAAAGATACATACCCTCGATTTTGTAGATACGTACAGGTGCCAGCATGTAAAAATTAAAAATCCGGAGAAACAAAACCTACAAATTGATGGGGAAAATATTGGTCAGCCGCTACAAGTTGATGTGGAAATATTGCCACGCTCGCTTACAATTCTTGTTCCTTAATCAGTAAAATAATATGCGCTACGTAACCTTCATCCAATAACAGAAGCAGGCATTTTGCCCGCTTCTGTTTATTTTCCTAATTATTTATATACGTCACCTCCCTCGAATGATTGAAACCAGCACTGAAATAACGGCTAATATCAATAGAATATGAATGAGGCTACCAACTGAATAGACGAAAAAACCGAAAATCCAACCGATAATAAGAATAACTGCGATAAGATATAATAGTGATCTCATGATTCTAGTATTTTTTGATTTCTTCAATTAATTCTTCTCTCGCCTTACCGGTTTGCTCCTGAATCCGCCCCAGTAACTCATCTTCTTTTCCTTCAATATATTCCAGATCGTCGTCGGTCAACTCTCCGTATTTTTGCTTGAGTTTTCCTTTAATTACATTCCATTTTCCTTTTACGATTAATTTTTCCATGACATTCTTATTTTAAATTGTTTTAAACTCTGTTTCTGAATTCGGACTGAGGGTGAAGAAGAAAGCTACTTCTTTCCTCTAACTGCTAATACAATAACCCCAATAATGGCTACTACGCCACTAACGATTACCGGTGTCCAATTAGCATCGCTAACCGCGACATCTAATCCCAAAAAACTAAATGTTTCTGAGTTGTTTAAAGCCTGAATACCAAAAAGTATTGTTCCGACTAAACCTACTAGTAGTAAAATAATTCCTAATGTTTTCATTGTTTATAATTATTAATTTGTTGTGGTTATTTCTGAAACTCATCCTGAAACGTCATGACTCATTTCATTTGTTTTTGTTATCAATAAGTTTCGTTTATTTAAATTGATAAAACTGTGCCATTTCCCCAAAACCGTGTAAACCATACGTATACAACATGATTTCAACAAAATAAATTCCACACTTATAGCGAAAAGTGTGGAATAAACTCAACAACCTTATTTGTTCAACCGAGGCGACAGCCAAACAAAAACAAACTGATATTCAACACATTAAAAACACCTCCTTTTAGGAAAGCAATTAATGGAATGGATTTTTCTAATAAGTAGTCAAACGAGAGAAACACAAATTATTTATTAACTATAAAAATTAAATGTCATGAGTAAAACAACAAATGTATTGATGGGATTTGTGGCTGGAGCAGCAGCCGGAGCGTTAACAGGAATATTAGTAGCACCTGATAAAGGCGAAAGAACCCGCAAAAAGCTAAGCAAGCAGATTAAAAGGACATCGAGAGATCTTACCGAAACTATTGGTGACAAAGTAGACGACGTTAAAAACAAAATAAATGACGCTGTTACTGATATGAAAGCCAAGGCTGAAGAAACAGAAGAAAAACTTAAAGAGAAAGTGAACTCGAAAGTTAAGTCTGATAAAGTGTCAGCAAATTAAAAAACCTCACAATTTTTAAATAAAAAAAATGAGTGACAGACTAACAGAAGGTATTGCAGGGCTTAATGAAGCTGTTAAGGATTATGTAAAAACCAGAGTAGAGTTGGTTAAGCTTCTGCTACTGAAGAAAACATCAAAATATATGAGCGTTCTTTTCGGAATGCTCATCACTATTTTGTTATCGACTTTAATCCTGGCTTTTGCCGGAGCTGTTTTTACATTTTGGTACGGGCAGACTTACGGCGATTATCTGGAAGGAACATTAATAGTTTTAGGAAGTTTGGTAGTACTTCTCGTATTATTCCTGCTTTTCAAAAAGAAACTACTAACGTCAATATTCCTGTCTCGGTTCTCAACAATTCTGTTTGAAGATGACGAGCTTGAAAAACACTAATACCCAGATCGTCGTACGATTTTAACCGAAAAATAAAAAGCTAAATATGACAAAAATAAGAAACATGCGCGAGCTGGAGTTGATGAAGGAAAATCTTGAATACCGGCAAATACTTAGCGAAAAGAAACTGCTTAATTCGTCGGTTAAGATTGTAGATAACGTAACGGACGGATTAAAAGACTGGGCCTTTGAATGGGGAACCTCGTTGGTGTTACGCCTGTTTTTTGGCAACCACCATAACGATGAACCCGAAGAGGATGAAGAATAAGATCCACGAAAAACAAACCTAAACCCATAACCAACAATCCCTTCCTTATTTCAATTCTAAAATTCTTACCCCAAATAACTTCACAAACACTTTTTTTACTTTTATTAAAATTCCCCGTAGTACGTTGACGAGATATTTCAACCAAATTTTGAATCGTTTTACTTGCAAAAAATGAGTGGAACAAATAAATGTGTTAGCTCGGGATCGGTGATATAACTTGACAGAATATTGCTATATAAATGCAAAATTGAATATCCATATTATTACGTAAAACAGCCTCTGTTTTATTATTCTATAGGAAGTTTTATGAAAAGCTAATTGTGAAGGGGAAATTGTTTCTAAAGCCTGTTAATAGCGATTCCGATTCTATCCTTTCTCCGGAAAAGAACCAGGAAATAAAATGCCTTATCTGAATTAATTGATGATCTATTAAAATGATAATTAAAGAATCTGCAGCTGATATACAACTGAAAAAGATACGTCTACTGAAGGTTATTGTAATTAATCTGTTTGCCGAACCAATCAGAATTACCCAAAAAGCTATGGTCAGGAAAAGTAAAATAGATTCATCTATTTGTTTTTATTTTTCTTCGAAAACAAGTTGAATATCCAACTCTTCTCAATTGTCTCGGCAGCTTCAATAACCTCTTCAATACCAGCGTTAGCTTTTACAATTACCGTATCAACATTCTCGGCCATATTGTGGTCGTAAACCAATCGGGAAATTACGCCATCACCTGAATTTAGCTCGCGGCTAAAAACCAGCAATTCATCAGAAATTGAATCGGTACGCATACTTGCATTATCGAAGTTATTTAAAACATCACCCATTTGGGCAATAAGTGTTGTATCGTTAATTAAACGCCCCAGGTCTCCCTCACCGTTGTCTATTTTAGCTGCAATACTATTTACTTTTCCGGTTGCAGAAGCCATTTGGTCGCCAATTTTATTCAGGCGGGTAGTTATCGAATTATCATTCAGCAACCTTGCAATATCGCCATCTCCGTTATTAATCTTATTCGTAATTTCAATTAGGTTACTGGTTATAATACGCCCTTCGTCAATAGCTCTTTTTGCTTCTACTAAAATGTCCTGCATATCCAGGGGATCCACTGTTGTCAGAAAATCCTCATCCGACACACTGCCTGCAGCAGCAGTTCCGGGTAAAATATTTACGATTTTGCTTCCCATTAAACCATCGCTGTTTATCTCAACTTTCGAGTCTTTCCGAATAAACTCTTTTGTTTTCTCGTCAATCGTCATTTTTACCAGAATTGTTGAATCCGAAACAATACTGATATCGGACACAGATCCAACGGTAATTCCGGAATAACGTACTTTATTTCCTTCAACCAGCCCGGAAACATTATTGAAATAACTTTTTACAGTAACCGACGAGGAAAACAGCTTCCGCTGGCTTCCCAGGTAATAAATTCCCCAAACAAACAGGGCCAGGCCAACTGTTACCATAATTCCTAATTTTAACGAACGGCTTTTACTATCTTTCATGGCTTTTATTTAAAATATGCGTTAATTGTTTTGTCTTCGCTTTCTTTCAATTCCTGAAATGTACCTTCGGCATAAAACTGTCCTTCAATCATTAGTTTCATGCGGTTTGCAGTCATCTCGGCACATTTCATATCATGTGTAATTATTAGCGAAGAAGTATTGTATTTTTCCTGTACCGCCAAAATCAGATCACTTATTTCACCAGATGTGACAGGATCAAGGCCGGTTGTAGGTTCATCATAAAGAATAATTTTAGGCTTAAGAATCAAGGTTCTGGCCAGGCCTACCCTTTTTTTCATACCACCCGATAATTCCGACGGCATTTTATCTATTGCATCAATCAGTCCAACGTTTTCAAGTGCCTGCTCTACAAGTTCTTTAACTTCGGCTTTATTCTTCGAAACCTGTGTTCTACGAACCGGAAATCCGAGGTTTTGCCGAACGGTCATTGAATCATAAAGAGCACCTCCCTGAAAAAGGTAACCTACTTGTTTCCTCAATTCTTCAATCTCTTCGAAAGTTAAAGAAAACAGATCCTTTCCCAGAACACTTATACTACCGGAATCAGCAGCAATTAACCCAACAATGCACTTTGTAAGTACCGATTTCCCGGTACCGGATTGCCCAAGAATAGCAATGTTTTCACCTTGCCTTAGGTTCAGATTAATACCTTTCAGTATTTCAGTACTTCCAAAAGCTTTCTTCAGGTCTCGTATTTCTATTACGTGTTCTGTATCCATTATTACGCCTCAAAAATTAAACTTGATAACTGAACTGCTACCAGGTCGATTAAGAAAATTACCAGTGATGCCGTAACAACAGCCGAATTAGCAGAGCGCCCAACAGCTTCTGTTCCCCGGTCGGTATTATATCCTCTATATGTACCAACCAGTCCGATAAAAAACCCGAAGAACACCGTTTTTATGGTAGCCGGAATAACATCATTGAAACTAAGCGAATCGAAAGCGCGCGAGACGAACAAAACCATCGATATATCTTCGTGCATTCTCACGGCTACATAAGAACCAAGGATTGCAACTGCATCGGCATAAACTACCAGTATTGGCACTAAAAGAGTAGTTGCCAAAACACGCGTTGCCACTACAAAATTTAAAGGTTTAGTCCCCGAAACCTCCATCGCGTCCAGTTGCTCGGTAACTTTCATCGCACCAAGCTCAGCACCTATACCCGAACTTATTTTTCCGGCACATAACAAAGCCGTAATTACCGGACCAATTTCCCTGACCACCGAAATTGAGATCATTCCGGGCAACAACGATTGTGCACCAAAATCAACCAAAACGGGCCTTGATTGCATGGTAAGCACAAGCCCCATAATAAATCCGGTAATAGAAATGAGTGGCAATGTTTTGTTACCAATGTAGTAGCTCTGCTTCACTAATTCGCGATACTCAAAAGGCGCCACAAAAAATTGCTTAACCACATCAATTGTGAACAGAATAATACTCCCCAACTCGGTAAAAAAGCTTTCTAAGGAACTGTTTAATTGTAATTTTATCTTTCGCATTAACTTCTAGTGGATTATTCTGTGGATTTTAAATGGCTAATAAGAACTCTGTTGAATTCCGGCTTTCGTTGCCCTACTTCCGAATTTCGAACTGTTTCTGAGCTACCCGGTTCATAAACTTCGATACGATCTCGGAACCATCCACTCCAAAGGCATCTACAACTGTTCCTTTTTCGCCGGTATCAGTTTCTACTGCGTACAAAATGCTCATATCCGAAGGATTGGTTGCTCCCTCAAAACGGTGCAACTCGTGTAACTCGACACTCGAGGGTAAAAAAGTAGTAGAACTATCGCCTTCCTTTAATACCCCATCAATGTCTACACTAAAATTGCGCGAATAACCTCTCGATTTCAAATCTTCGATGGCTTCCACCATTGTTTCATAATTATTATTTACTCGTTTCATATCTTTTAATTTTAATCGTTTAAACTGAACTTGTGTTTGACAAGCCACATACTAAAGAATAAATCTTTTACCTGTTTAATAGACAAAATCCTGCCAGTTTTATGCTTTGGTATCTTTTAACTTAGTTTTATTCTCGTACCAACCTGATAGCATAAAAGCCTCCTCGCGATTAACACCACCCAGACACGCCTTAACCAACTAATTATCTATAACTTAAAACAATACACTTTAAAATTCGGGAATGATACCGTTCTCAGAAGCTTAACATTATAAATATTTATTATGATTACTTACAAGCTCAGAACAACACTCATAAATTCTACAAAATGAGTAGCTAAATCCACACTATTGAAACACTTCACTACTGTAAAATAGAATACGCAACCAATTTACACAACAGCTCAAAGACACTGTTTTTAAATTAGTTACAAGACAACCAAGAATCAACATGAAGAATTTATGGCAGGATTTTCTCTTCCTATCAAGGCAAAATAACAGATGTAGAACTTAAAATGAAACACATGATGAAAAGAAAAATGACCTTAATAATTGCCCTTATCGCAATATTCGGAAGCAGTATTTTTTATTCTTGTCAGCAAAAAACAAAAACGGAAGCTGCTCTGGAAAAAGCAGAAGTAGAGTTTGAGAAATTTAAAGAAGACATTGAAGATTTATCGGAAAATGATCCTGAATTCTACGATAAGCTTGAAAAAAAACTGATTGAGTTTGATGAGAAAATGGAAGAAATTGGCGAAGATCTAGAGGAAGGTTCAGAAACCGCGGGTGAAAAACTTGACCAGTCAATCAATAATATTCGTGCCGAAGCCAAAGAATTGGGCGACAAAATTTCTGACTGGACACAACAAACAGGTGAAAATCTGGAAGATCTGGGAGAAGAAATCAAAGAAGATTTTAATGACCTGAAAGAAGATTTGAAAAAAGAAAAATAAAAAAACTACCAGGCGGGCCTTTTAAAGGCCTGCCGCTCTATTTAAGAATATGGACTATTTCGGAAATGCAATACAAATTGTTACAGAAAAAATCGGTGGCTGGATTGATCAGATAATATCAATGCTTCCAAACTTTGTAATTGCCGTATTAATAGTAATTGTCTTTTACCTTTTTTCGCGGCTAATTACCAAGGTTTTAAAGAGTACACTTTCAAAATTCACACGAAACCTGGCGGTGATAAAACTGATCTCGTCGTTTACTCGCATCGGAATAATGACCGCAGCTCTGTTTATTGCGCTGGGGATACTGGAACTTGAAAAAACAGTTACATCGTTATTAGCTGGAGTGGGAATCGCCGGTTTAGCTATTGGTTTTGCTTTTAAAGATGCAATTGCCAATTTCCTCTCGGGGATATATATTACATTTAAAAGTACCGTGAACATTGGCGATATTGTAGCGTTTGGCGACCACATGGGAACAGTAAGTTCTATTGGTTTGCGCGCCGTAAAAATTGATACTTTTCAGGGACAGGAAGTAGTGATTCCGAATCGATTGATTTTCGAAGATATATACAAGCACTACACAATTAATGGTATTCGCCGAATAGACCTGAATGTGGGTGTTAGTTATGGCGACGACCTTCAGAAAGTGGAAGAAATTACATTGAATGCCATAAAAAAGATCGACTATCTGCTAAAATCGAAACCCATTGATTTGTATTTTCTTGAATTTGGAGATAGCTCGATAAATTTTGTAGTCAGGTATTGGGTAAACTTTAATAAACAAACCGATTACCTTAAAGCACTTAGTGATGGCGTTAAAAATATAAAATCGGCTTACGATGCTAACGACATTACCATTCCGTTCCCAATACGCACACTGGATTTTGGAATAAAAGGAGGTAAAACCTTAACAGAATCTTTCCCGAAAACAATTGAATATAAAAACAAGTAAAAATGAAAGATATTACCATAACAAGAGCCCTGATCGAACACCATAACGAAATGCGTGAATTGATTGAAGAAATCAAAAAAGACAAATCAAAATATATTCTGCTAAAGAAGCACCTTGACGTACATCACGAGCTGGAGGAAGATCTTTTGTTAAGTATTTTAAACAACAACAAAGATGTAAAAGATGAATCGTTAGAATCGCAAGAAGAGCATTTTGTTTTGAACATGCTTTTACTTGATCTGGCCGACTTCCCAAAAGACAATCCGCGATGGATGGTGAAATTTAAAGTGCTGGTGGAAATTATCACCCATCACCTCGATGAAGAAGAGGAAGATTTATTTCCAGAAGCAGAAGAACATCTGTCGGTAAACCAGCAGAAGGAACTTGGAAAACAATTTCAGGAGCTGAAAGCGCAACGTTTATCCGCTGCATTAGAAACAAAACCACAGGAGCTGATATGATAGGAAGACCAAGAAGCTGTCCGAAAAGTAAAAACAAAAAGTATAAAACTCATATTCTAAAACCAATGGGACACAGATAACGCAGATTCAACTGATTTTCTCCGATTTTATCTCTGATTATCTGCTAAACCGGTGTCATCAGTGTTCTATTTTAGAAACTAGCTTTCAAGCTGTAAGCAAAAAATATTCTCATATAGCTTATTAGACAGCCTCTTTTTTCGTATCCCGAATAATTACAATCTCTAACATAAAACAACTTCAATGAAATTAAGATATTTTGTATTGCTAATATTTCTGGTAGGATGTAAATCAACAAAGCTTACCGAGAAAACATCAAACAATATTCCCAACAAAATATTTTCGAGCACGTATTCCGGTATTGAGAATGATATCCCCTATTACAGTTCTGATGAGTTTACCAACAACGCTCTGAAAATATATACACTCGACTACTTAAAATCTGAATTTTCTGAAACAAACGAGACCCGAAAAACACTGGTCGAAAACCTACACGACAACAGCATTATTGATACCATTTATCACTTCTCGGATAACTCAAATACAATTGAATTCTATAAAGGAACTCATGCCAACTTTATAACGAAATTTGAGGTAACAGACAGCCAATATGATTTATTCGGAGGTATTTCTCCTGGCACCGGGAAAAAAGACTTTAAAAAGGCATTCATTATTAACGACAAAATCGGAGATGTTGTAAACATTGGCAATTCAAGCAAAACAGCCATTTACACTTTCTATTTCAAGAAAGATAAAATTCAAAAGATTAGTTCATTTTTCTATATCGACTAGGCAGAGTCACTATTTCATACAGGATTTTGATAAAAGACCTGACCATAATTATTACCTCCAGGGTAATGCACTCTAATAAAACAAAGACTGCAAACTTGCCCTTCAGGCCCCAAGAAGCGAGCAAAAAGCAGCACAATTCAGAATCAGAAAGAACCTATAAAATGACATTCACACGGCCTTGTTAATCAATTTGAAATTTGCATCGTATAGAAAACTAAAAATCATGTAATTAGAATATAAATTTGTATTTTCGGACTGTTCTGGGGAGAAATCAAATAACTATTTATTAAGCGACTTTTATAATTAACTCATATTTGCGACTATAAATAGCTAAATATTTTGTTCTAAATGACGAGGAACCTAACAAATACGACAGTACCTGAACAGCTGGAAAAACAAAGTCTGGAGAACATTTATATAAAATACTACGACCATATATTAAATTATGGACTTAAATTATATCCAAACGCAGATTTTGTTAAAGATTGTATCCAGGATTTATTTGTTAAGTTATACTCCAACAAAAAATTACAAAACAAAGCTCATATACGTGCCTACCTTCTAAAATCAATTCGGAACCTTATTATAGACAAACTATCGAAAAACAAACAATTGGTTTCTGAGCAGTTGATTTCTTTTCATATGATTGTTGATGAGAATGACCTGGAACAGAAAATGGGTAATAATGATGAAGAACTGTTGTTGCTAAAAAAACTTTTGTATTCTTTCGATCAGTTATCCGAAAACCAGAAACAGGTTGTCTATTTTCGATACGTTCAGGATTTATCACATAAAGAAATTGCCGAAATATTGGATATGAACGAACAATCGTCGATGAACCTCTTATCTCGAGCCATGATAAAACTCAGAAAGCTTATACAAAGTGATTTCAAGGATAGGAAAATTAGCGAACAGGATATAAACAAGAACTTAATCCTATTGCTTACACCTGTCCGTTAATAGCGCTGTTTAACTTCTATAAATGGTTTATCCGATTCAACAACCGAATATCATATCCATAAAAATTCATCTAATCTTCAAAATGTTTTTCCTTAAGAAATATCTGCAGAATTATGGCAATTCACTCATGTTGATATCAGGATGGTTTTCCAAACTTCCTTTTCGTTTAAAAATAGTTCCGTAAGGAGTATTCTCGTCAAAAAAGCCACAGTTTCTTAACAAAAATGCTTTCTTGTCTTTTGTTATTCCACCATCGTAATCTGCGCGACGTTTTGCAGAAGCAGTAGCGTCGTAGGTAAACTTTGCACTGTTTAACTCCAGCCACTCACCACTTTCCGTTACCAGCCATTGGTTTGTAAACTCTACCTGCCGGGTTAAGTAGCCTTGCGATGGACTAAAGTTCTCTAAAAAGGAATGAGGGCGCGTGTACCATGTCACTTTCTTTGGGCGCGAAAAAGAAGCGATCAGTCGCCAGTTGTTTTCCTGCGGATCAAAAAACCACGAAGTATATACAGTTGCCCCCTTGCGGTTTTCATCCGGATGAATTTGGGTAAGAAACTTATAAGTTGTTCCAGTTTTCCATGAATATCTCAAAAAGCTTTGACCTCCCGAACCTTCTCCTCCAAACTCTTTGGTTACCACATCTTTCCCTTTCCTAAGTAAATGCACTTCTGCTTCTTCCGGAATTTCATCAGGATTGTCGGTGGAATAAGGACTCCAGACAGAAAACAGAATTCTTCGTTCCGTTGCTGAGTTCACCTGGATTCCACAATATCCCTCGCCAAAACCATTTACCATGTAGTAAGAACCAATCACATCCTCGTTTTCTTGCACAATAACTTCATTGTAAAAGTATTCCACGTTTCCTGTTGATTCCGGAACCAGGTAGCTGAGATGCACCGAAGGGCCACGTCTTCCGAAATAGAAATTTTCGGGTTCACGAACAAAAACCAGGGGCTCCTGAGCCGCTGCTCCTTCTATAAGAATATGCGAAACATCAGCAAACGTAGCTCCGGTTTTCGATATCCCTTTAAAATCGATTTTAACATGTTGATTTTCTTTTACCTGAACAGCACCAACGTTAATAACTTGCCATCCGCTATTATTCAAGGTTACCGGAAATGATTTACCAGCTAAACTCACTTCAATTTCTGAATTTCCTTCTTTTACACGAGCTCTTATTGCAACTGTAAGCAGGCCTCCATGGCTAACCTTGAACCAGCTTGAGATCTTAGTATCATTACTACTCCAGCTGTAAAGTCCATCTTTACCCAGTTTTGCTGCTCCTTCTTTTTGGGTAACATAAGCATTGCCTCCCAAAGGAATGCTTACTGTATTTTTACCTGTTGCGCTTGCAAATATTACACTCACGCAAAGAAAAACAATCAGTATTACAGCGTTAAAAGAGAAATCATATCGTTTTTGAGAGACACTATTTTCCATATTCTCAGTTTTTTTTGACAGAGGGTGTTCTTTTCAAACTAAATCTTCAAGATTCTGATTCTATTCTTTTGTATAGTGAACAACACCTTTTTTATAAAAAAATTCAATAATACTAACGAGCAAACTCCAGTTTTTCCAGTTTATTCCAGCCTCCGCGTGTGAAGTCCGGGATTTCTACCGGAGCCGAACCATTATCAAGTGATATTTCGGTTAATGGCACCAAACAACACCATTCTGCTAAATCGTAAACATCCATATCAAGAGGAAGCCCGTTTTGTAAACAATAAATAAGTCGGTAATCCATTATAAAATCCATTCCTCCATGTCCGCCAACCTCTTTCGCTTTTTGAACCAGTTCTTCATCAACAATTGGGTGCTGATATTTTTTCATTAATGCTTCTTTTACATCATCAGGAAGAAAACTATGCGCGGTTAAATTCTCATGATCTGCTACAATTTCTGAATCAATTTCCTTCTGATCCAAAGCATAACCTTCTACAGGATATTTATTGGCAAAACCTTTTGTTCCGGTTAACTGGTACATCCTGTCGTAAGGCCGCGGAGACGATACATTGTGTTCAATCAATATTGAATTTCCTTTTTCGGTACGAATCATTGTACTTGTATGCTCTCCATTTCGAAAATTCTCAACATCGATTCCTCTTTTTTCTTTTAAGAATGCGGGTGTACTAACTGCCCTGGTATCGACAGAAACAAGGTAATTTAGCTTATCTCCGCGATGAATATTCATTGCCTGGCAAACCGGTCCTAAGCCGTGTGTTGGGTAAACATCCCCACGATGGTTTATATTATACTCCATTCTCCAATCTTCGTAGTACTGCTCCCAATAAGGATGCAGCGCATGAATGTATGCACCTTCTCCATGAATAATCTCTCCCAAGAGGCCTTGTTGAACCATATTCAAAGTTGTCAATTCGAAAAAGTCGTAAACGCAATTTTCAAGTTGCATACAATGCTTACGCGTTTGCTCCGAAGTATTTATGAGCGCCCATATTTCATCCATTGTCATGGCTGCCGGAACTTCAATGGCTACATGTTTCCCTTCTTTCATGGCTTTTACGCCCATGCGCGCATGGTTCTTCCAATCAGTAGCAATATAAACCAGATCAACATTAGGTAGCTCTGTCACTTTTTTCCATACTGCAGTATCGCCATAAAACTCCTGTGCTTGTGGCTGTCCAAGATCCTGAAGCATTTGATTGGCAGATTCAACACGCTCTTCGCGAATATCGCAAAGCGCAACAACCTCTACCCCATCAATTTGTGCCATCCTTTTTACCGCTCCCGGGCCACGCATTCCTAGTCCGATAAAAGCTACTCTTACGTTTGGTATTGGATCTGTTTTTAACAGCAATACATCTTGTTGTCCGGCAGGTCGATCAGGAACACTTGTTGTTATCATTAGAGGAATTTCTCCTTGCTTTGTTTTTTGTTCGGTCTGACAGGAAAACAATCCTGTAATCAATACTATTAAAGCGATTGTTAATCTTAATCTCATAGCTATTTAAAATTCGAAATGTTATTATCTGTTATTAAATGAATATCACTGTGTTTAGGCATAGGGTAATTCTCAGCTGCAATTTCAGCTTTCAATGCGTCAATCTCTTCCTTTGTAATTGTAAACCTTTTGGTTGAATAATCTTCAATTGTTTTATCTATAGGAGTTAAAAAGCCCCATGTCTCAAAAAAGTCAGTTAGATCGAGATTAGCAATACGGCACGCGGCACGTACGAAATCAAGCTGATAATACCCGTCGTTTGTTACTGCGCTTACATTCTGATTACGCATGTACTCATAGAGATCTTTATAAAAGTCTTGTTTCCCTAAAGCGTCTATCAAGTAAAGTTTTAACTGCCAAAAAGGAACCAGTTTTACAAAAACATCATCATTCGCGTTATGGGCTAAATTTTTGTTTGCAAGTTCATTTAAAGCTTTTGTGTAGGTACCATCTGTTATCAGTCGCGAAGTATTGCCCCACGATGTTTGTACAAACAACGAATGGATATTATTAGTAACCTCTGTCATCCCTATCCATCTTAAACCCGGACGCGTTTGATTACTGTGCCCGACTTCGTGTGCCGGCCCCCAACACGAAGAGGTAGAGAACTTGTTCAGATCGCACAACTCGGTAAGAGTACTTGATTCGTATGCTGTGTAGTAATTAGATGCATACATATACGAGCTTTTTATTCCCAGAAAGTATATCCGGTTGCCCGGCATTCGGTTATATTTTTCATACCCCATAAATTTCCACTCCTGGTAAACTAAATCATCATATTTATTAATTAAAGCTAATCCGTCAGGAGTGTAATTCCTAAATTTCGAAGTCTCAAATGTTAAATGTGCGTATTCACCCAAAACATCGAAGTAAGAATATGTTGCCGCCGATAGCAACCTCTGCCAATCGGTTTGAGAATGCCTGGATTTGTCGAAATAGCCGTTTACATTTCCTGTTGCAAAATGAATTTTAACTGGTGCCTCCTGGGCCGAGAGCGTATGGTACTCAACATAAATCAATCCCGTAGTTTCGGCCGTAATTTTGTTAATTCCTGGAGCTATTGAGTAACTTCTGCCAGAAAACGCAGTTTCATTGTTCTGTATAAAAAGAGAAATGTTACTGCTGAAGTCATCAGCAAAAACCACTAATTCATCTCCTTCATCTACATAAATACCTGTTGGATTATCCCTAAGGCTGTAAGGAGAGGTTCTGTTTTCAGCAGAAAAGACATCGGGAATAGTATAAGGTTTATAACGCTGAACTCTGAACTCTGAATCGTATTCACCACGATAAATTTTCAAAGCCAAACTTCTGAAGAATGAATTATCAATAAAATCAATATCTGCTTCTGTAATTCCACTTTTAAGCTGTGAACACGATTTGTCGCTGAAAACAGCCATGTACTCTTCGTTAGCCTGATTATATCGATAAAATTCCATTTCTGCGCAGCTAACAAAGCCTTCTCCGGTATCTCCCACTCCTGATTTTACAACAAATTCAATTTGCGTAGGCTTAAGTACCGGGTTACTAAAAGTTACCCTGCTGGAAGAGGATTTTCCTTGAAAATTATAATCACCATATTTTGTAAGTGTGGGGGTTTCTTCGGTTGCAATCCATAACTCAAACTCTTTCAGCCGCCCATTAGAACCACCATCTTCGCGTGGATAGTAGATGATGTAATCAATTTCAGGAACATTCTCAAAATAATAATCCAGAGTTATCGGAAAATAGTTGCCAGATGTGTTGCTCCAGGCAGAATGATAAAAAGTATTCTTATCATTATCAATTGAGTTTTGTATACCTGTTCCGGGCTGTTCACTGCTGGCAGTTGCCGATTGTACATTTACCTGAGTATCTTCCTGAAGGTCTTCGGTAGTCCCGACCAATGCTTTCTGGGTAATAACACAAGTATCACTTACCAATGAATCTTCGGTATATACAAACCGGATAATAGCCGAACGCGGTTCAATATCAAGGTTGTCATCAGCAGTATACAAATATTCGTGCGATATCATTTCTCCACTTTTCGTGTTGTCGGGTTCTTCATTTATCCAGCTAAAAATTGAGATATCTGCTGTATATTCAACATTTGAGGTAACAGTGACAGAAAACTGACTCTCCAGATTTTCCAGCTCAACAGAATGTTCTTTTACCAAAATCGCAGGGCCATATCCTAACTGTCGGACTTTAATCGTATAATTCTCAAGAGTAGAACGAACGGCAACAGTTGTTTCCCTTGCTTCAACACCTTCATTCGCTGATACTAAAATTGTAATCGAATTATCGCTAGAATCGTATGACTTTGCTGCGGTACACCAGGAATCTGTAGATTCGACATCCCAATCTTCTGATTCTAAATTTGTTTGTACGGGAATCTTTACCGAACCGCTCTCTTCAGTAAAATCTTGCGCCAGTCTCGATGCTTCAATCTTAAACTGATTTTCCTTTTCTATTTTCTCTTCCTCACATCCTGAAAAACAAAAAAACAGCAAAAACATGGACAGTAATGTCCCTTTGGGAAAAATTTTCATCGGAATTGATTTATCGGAGAAGTTCCCGGGAAAGATATGTTTTCCCGGGAATCATTTTATTATCTACAAACCTTTCATGCTAAATTCACTAAATACAAAGTAGCTGCCACCATTCATATTCTGAGGTACCACAAACCTTACAGAAGTAGATTCTGGCATTACAATAACAGGAGATGAATATGCTCCCAGGGCTCCGGTGGGAAGATCCTCTTCGTTTATTGTTGTAACCTTTGTGTAGGTTGTTCCATCGTTGCTGGAATAAATATCGATGATTTTAGGATTACCTGCCCCCCCTGTTGATCTTCCGGTAAACTCAAATGAGAATGCTGAGATAGAACTGTTCAAATCAATCTGAAGATAGTGCTGGCCATCTACTGCGACACTCCACGCCGAATGGAAATAAGTATTGGTATCGTCATCCAGTAAGTTCGCCAATGAACCTTCTGATGGTTCTACAGCATTAGATGAAAGCATTTCTTCTGTTAATGCAATATCTACAAGATCTGCAGCTGCCGGGGTATAAGAAACTCCGAACAAACACGTGTTGTTTTCTTCATCAATTTCAAATGCTTCCCGCGAACATTCTGTTAAACGGAAGGGAAGAATATAGTTTCCGTAACTCAGTTTTGTACGATCAATATTAATCGCAAGCTCAACTATCTGATCTTCTGTAGTAAAGGAAACCGTGCCATCGCCAGTCAATGTATAGGCATCTGAAGGTAACAAAGTATAGTTCACATCGTTTTCTTCATTGTAAGCTGCAATTAGAGCTTCGTCAAGTTCAATGGTACAGTCAAAACTCCACTTATTAACTGCAGAAAGCGTTACAGGCAACGACAAGCTAACCTGTGTTGCCCCGGCATCACTCAATGTGTTTGAAACATACCCGGTTTTTGTAAAATACACTGAAGGGATCTCAACAGTTGAGCTAATAATTAATAGCTGCTTTTCTGCATTTACTGAGTCCTCAGAAGTAAGGCTCAACGGGAGCACATAGTTTTCCTCTTTATCCAGGGCATCAATTGCATCGGTTTTTAGCTCTACCTGAAAAGTTTTGTAAGACTCGTTTTCGCCAAAACTAATGGAGTTTGAAGTTAAAAACTCATAGGTATTAGCTGGCAACAATGTATAAGCAGTTCCATTTTCCTGATTGTATAGCGCCAGTTGATTTTGATCTAAAGCAGCCACAGAAACAACTCCTGCCGATTGCAGTTCACTTCCAGCTTTGTTTATTGTTATTGAATACTCTGTATCTTCACCTGTTTTATAAAGCGTTAGATCCTGTTCTCCGCTATCTAAAAAATAAAAGATAGTGGCGTAGTGATCTAAAAACTCATCTTTATTATCATCGCACGAGGCCATCGTCAAAACAAGCCCGCAAAGTATCGATAAATATATTTTATAGTTTTTCATAAAAATCTTGTTTATTAATGAACCAATAAATTACCATCCGTAGTTCTGAGTGAGCAGCTTGTTCCGATCTAATTCTCTCTGAGAAAATGGATATAAGTAGTGATTACGTCTAAATACCCTTGTTTCAAAAACAGTTCTCTGCCAATACTCATCAGGCGTGTTAGAGCCACTTCCCTGAACCGATATATTCATTCCGTACATTGGGCCACCATCTGTTTGTTCTGCAATTTTCCATGTACGGGTATCAAAATACCTATGATTCTCAAAAGCCAGCTCAATGCGTCTTTCCTTGCGGCAAAGTTCAAGTAATTCTTCCGTATCAGCGTTTGGATACACCTCTGTAATTGGAGCAACTCCTGCCCTGTCTCGTAAATCTTCCCATACTTCCATGGCTTTACTTTCGTAGCCTGAAGGCAAAGAGACTCCTCTTATCTGACACTCTAACACTGCTTCAATAAAATTAAGATAGATCTCCCCCAAACGGAACGTTGGATAAGTTAAATTACCCCATATGCCATTGGCAGAATTAGAAGTATGGTCATAATACTTATTAACCAAGTATCCAGAATAAGGATGATCATGCGATTTATAACCGTTGGCACCAGATGCAAAAGAAGTAAGTGTTTTACTACTACCATGATGCCAGTAACCCCCACCGTAAAATACGGAAACGTAGAAACGTGGTTCGCGATCCTTATACATATTTGGTGTGGTAACGCCGTATTCGCTAAAACCAGCCCAGGCAGGATAGGTCCAGGATGCCATAGTAAATTCGTCTTGAGGATATCCGGATACATCATCAATAACAGGAGATCCATCATCTTCGTAATCCGTAATTGGATAACGTCCGTTGCTCATCGCATAAGCATCTACTTGTTGTTGTGTTGGTCCAATAGCACCATAAGCGGTTCCAGAAACACTTGTAGGAACAGTAGTTACACCAAAGTAAAAACGATTCACATAACCGGTAGTCCAAATTAGCTCCGAGTTCCATAGCACTTGTGTTATACCGTAATAATCTTCATGTGGATTTCCATTCCCGGCCCTATACAACGAATAGCTTTCTTTATTTATAATTTCGTAGGCAGCGTTTGCTGCTACAAGCCATTTTCCGGCATCATAAGTTTGTGGAAATAGATTTACTCCTGAAAGATCGGGAAAATCTGGTGCTACCGGATTCTTTACACCGCTGTACATTTCATTTCCGTTAAACAGATCCCGCGCAGAATAAAGGGTAACGCGCGATATTAATGCCTGACAGGCATCTTTTGTCACCAGTCCTTTTTCGGTATCATTGCGCCATACTTCGGGCATTGCATCATCTGCGATACAAGCCTCAAGTTCATTTACCACATAATCAACACACTCATCCCAGGTATTTCGTGGACGATATAACTCTTCAGTTGTTGCCTCAAAGTCAAGCAGTTCGTCGCCAACTAAAAATACAGGACCATAAATCCTCATCATTAAGAAATAGTAGTATGCCCGGGCAAAACGTGCCTGTACTTTCCATGAAGCCAGTTCTTCCTGAGTTACAATCGGGTCGGAACAGCGATCGACATTTTGCATAAAAATGTTGCACTCCCGAATTCCCTGATAGTAAGAATTCATTTTATAGTAAGGTACATTTGAAGCATTCCACGAACCAAAATTTATATTGCGGTAGGCGCGGTTAAAAGCAATTGTTCCTTCATCAGAAGCTCCAAGCCACGGATCAGCATCCCCAACATATGTATTGGCCTCATATGGAATAAAAGACATGGCGTTTAGCCAATATGCTTCTGTGTTTTCTCTGGTTTCCCATATTTCATCAAAAGTAAGTGCTTCGTCTTCTTGCTTATCCAAAAAGTCTTCACAAGAAGTTGAAAAAAGCACAATTAGCAATGATAAAACTATTTCGAGTCTAATATTTGAAAATATCTTCATGTTTATTCGTTTTTAGAAGTTTGCACTAAGTCCGATATTCAACATTCTTGATGGCGGATAACCTGACCCGTCTCCGCTAAGTTGCTCCGGATCCCACAACTTGAATTTACTGAAAGTAAGCAGGTTGTTTCCTGCAACGTACACCCGTAGTGATTTTACGAATGTTTTATCCATTAGCTTTTGAGAAAAAGTGTAACCCAATTCAAAGTTCTTTAATCTCATGTAGTCACCACTTCTCAAATTCCAGGTAGAGTTTTGAGCGTTATTAGACGATCCTACACCACCTCCCGTACTTAAACGAGGGTATATCGCCTGGGCATTTTGCTCTTCTGTATTTGTCGACATCCAAACTTTCCCGTAGATGTCGGAGTTAACTGCTGCTCGTTCGAGATTTCCACTTGAGAAAGGCCTCATCGAAGTCCCACCGAGGAAAAATGAGGTATGTGCAACTCCCTGAAAAAATACATTTACATCCCAGTTTTTCCATTGTGCAGTAGCACCAACACCATAAACCATTTCCGGGAGGTTAGTATAACCAATAGCAATCCTGTCATAAGAATCAATTCTTCCATCGCCGTTTATATCCTGGTATTTTATATCGCCTACACGATATTCGCCAAAAGTTTGTTCCGGGCTATTTGTAATCTCTTCTTCGCTCTCAAAAAGGCCAATTGCCACCAGTCCGAAGGGCTGGTAATTACTGTCACCTGTTCCGAAAGGCTTCCCAATTCTATTTTGATATTTATACTCCCAGTCTGGTTCGTCGTTGTTCAACAACTTGTTTCGGTTGTAGGTAAAGCTTCCACGGGCAGTAAGAAATACCTCTCCTACTTCTTGCGAATATTCAACCGTTCCATCAAATCCTCTATTCAGCGTCTCTCCTATGTTTGTGTATGGAGTGGTTGACAACCCAACAATTGCGGGTAACCCTGCACGAGAAAGAAAAATACCAGATCTCTCTTCCCTAAAATAGTCGGCTTGTATCCGTATTTTATCGAATAATGAAATCTCGGTACCGATATTCATTTTCTGAGCTTCTTCCCAGGAAACATTCAGATTTTCTACATCTCCAACCTGAAGGCCTCCACCTCCCTGATTACTTGAAACTCCGTAATTCCATCCGTCGGTGCCAATAATCGTTGGCTGATAAATCCAGCGCCTGTTTCCACCAATATCGTCATTACCAACTATTCCATAAGATCCTTTCAATTTTAATTGGGTTATAACCTTTGTCAAAGGCTGAAACCATTCTTCGTTTGATACTAACCAACCTAAAGCGGCAGCTGGAAAGAATCCAAAACGGTGTCCACGGGCAAAATTTTCAGAACCATTGTACCCCATATTTACCTCTGCAAAATAAGTATCCTTATACGCATATGTTATCCTTCCGGCAATACCCTGACTTTTATACGGGAGAGACAAATATTTATCGGTTTGCTGGGTTCTGGTATGCACTTTTTGGTTATATAAAAACAAACCACCAATCCGGTGTACGTCATTAAAAACCCGATTATAGTTTAACGAACCTTCGAGGTAGGTTGTCATAGTTCCGTCGGTTGTTTTGCTATAGCTTAGTTCCTGACTACCCGTACGAATTGCATTGCCATAAACAAGGCTACCGTCTTCGTCCCGTCCAGTAGCATGATACTGTGTTGGTTCTTTATCCCTGATTTGAGTTGTGGTATTCCATGCATCCCATGAGAACTTAATGTTCGCCTTTAATCCTTCCAGCGGACTCCATAGTTTGCCGATATCCTGTGTCAAGCCAATTAACGATTGCGACGAATTCCAAAACTGCTCGCGATAGCCACTGTGGATGAGCAGATTCCATGGATTGTAACCAGAATCTGTTGAGGGAGAAGCAATAGTACCGTCAGAATACTGAGTTGGGAATGCATTTGGAGATGTAACAAATGTATAATCCCAGATTCTGTCAGTTGTTGCACCGGGGCCAAATGATTTCTCGTAAATATTCGCAAGATTTAGCTTTAATTGCGTACTCTCAGTAAGTTTAAAATCAAGGTTCGCACGAAAATTAAACTTATCATAATTAATAGAGGTATTGTAATCGTAAACATCTCCTGCATCTTTAAAAATTGAGCTTTCGTTATAATAAGATCCTGCAATGTAATATGTACTTACATCTCCCCCTCCTGAAATATTTACGTTTATACGTTGATTACTTGCATATTCATTGTACAGCTCGTCAATCCAGTTAACATTTGGATATAAATCCGGATCATCGCCAGTACGGTAATGATTAATAACCTCGTCACTATAATATTCTGTTCCTGATGCTTCGTTATATAACTCAGCCCACTGAGCAGAATTAGTAAACTTTGGCATTTGCGTTGGTGCGGTTATTCCTGCTTCTGCACGTGCAGTTACACGCGGTTTTCCTTTTTTACCGGATTTTGTGGTAATTAAGATAACGCCATTGGCTCCTCTCATTCCATAAACAGCGGAAGCTGCCGCATCCTTTAAAATAGAAAATGTCGCTATATCTTCTGTATCCACAAGATCAAGTTCTCGTTCAATTCCATCAACTAAAACTAATGGAGTGGCAGAACCTTTAAACGACGAAATTCCACGAATATAAAATTCTGCAGCTCCGTTTTTGCCAGGCTCACCAGACCTGGTCATTGCAATAATTCCGGCAAGCTGGCCAGCCAAAGCATTTGATACGGAAGAGCCGGGAATTTGTAGCTTATCAACACTTAATGTAGTTATAGCTCCAATTACACTCTCTTTTTTCTGAGTACCATAAGCTACTACTGTTACTTCATCCACTTCCTGAATATTTTCTTTCAAAATAACATCCAGTGTTGTTTGCCCAGCATACTTTATTTCCCTGGTAACATATCCGATATAACTAAAAACAAGTGTATCGTTTGGCTCTACACTTAAAAAATATTGTCCGTTAATATTTGTAACAAATGCATTAGAAGTTGTTCCTTTTACATAAACATTCACACCAACCAAGCTTTCTCCATTTTCATCAAATACAGTTCCTTTAACATCTGTTGAAACTTGTTGCTGTTTGGTTTCTGCTTTTACATCATTAGAAGCGGGCTTCTGTGTTATATACACCTGTCTCCCATCAATAACGTAGGTATTATCGGTATCGGTAAACAATGATGTAAGGATTGCATCAACCTTTTGGTCCTTAAAGTTTACAGTAACCTTCCGGTTCATGTCCATTGCATCATCCTGATATATAAAAACAAACTCCGTTTTTTGGGTAATCTCATCCAAGACTTCCTTAACTGTCTTTTCTACTGCATTTATTGTTATTAAAGTAGTTTGCGAATAGCTGCTTTCTCCATAACTAAATTGTAAGCCTAAAATGAGAAATAACGCTAATAACTTCATCTTTCGAATACTATTTTTTAATGCCGGGTATACTTTCAACCCGTTTGCATATAAATTACTCATATATTTGTATTAAGTTAGATTTTAAAATTTTACATTTTGAATCTCATGAGCCGGACGATATTCCCAGTATCTGCCGGCTTTTTTGTTTTGATCATTTCATTTTCATTTCCTCATAGGCAATTCGTGTTTATTTATTCATAATTAGAATTCTTTAGTTAGGAATTGATTATGCAGCTTGTAAAAAGTTTAGCAAACAAGTTACGTTCTGATTCTTTTAATCGGGACTTGCAGAAGAAATAGAATATTTTCCATTTTCATCAACAGCGTAATTATACGAAACGATATTCTGTAACCCATTCAGAATATCTTCCAGTTTTTCCTTTAACTCCAGTTCACCCGAGATTCTTTTGTTAAGTCCAGGATCAATTTCCATCGATACGCCAAAATAGATTTGAAGCCGTTTTAACACCTCTGATATAGGTTGAGAATTCACAACCAACAAGCCTTTTGTCCAACTGCTATATTCGCTGGCATCAACAGAAACAATATCTCCCAGTGTTCCTTCTTTGTCGATTTGAATAAGCTCGTTTGGCTTTAAAGTTTTATGTTGATTATTTTCTCCTTTAAGAGTAATTTTTCCTTCTGCCAAAACAACCGAACTTTGCTCGAGTTCGGCATAAGTACACACATTAAAAGAAGTCCCAAGAACTTCAATATCAAACCTGGCAGGCGTTTCTACAACAAAAGGCTTTTTCGCATTCTTAGCAACTTGTAAATAAGCTTCCCCATCCACAAATATTCTTCGCTCTTTCGCACCAAATTTGTTTGGAAAAACAACCCGACTTCCTGCGTTAATCCATACCCGGGTTGAATCAGATAAAGTCAGCATCGTTCGTTTGCCACCTGGAACAATAATCTGATTATAGCTTTCCTTTTCCGATAGCTCGTTTTTCTCGCTTTTAGAAATTACAGACTGGTTGTTAATCGTAATATCTCCGTTTCCTGTATAACTTACAACAGCCGTATCTTTGTCTATACGAATTTCGTTACTATCTGATACCATTATTATAATGTCTGAAGATTGTTTTGGAATCGGAATTTCAGCGACAACGGTATTTAGTTTTTTCTCTTGCTGAACGGTGTTTAATACCTGGAACCAAATTATAGCTCCGGCAATTACTGCCGCTGAAGCAATAGCTGTATAGATGCGGTGTCTTTTTTGCCGTTCGCGATACGTTGCTGCTTGTATTACTTTATCCCAAAGCCACTTCTTCTCTTCCTGAGAAGTTGTAACTTCTCTGGTCTTGATATAAGCAAGTATACTTCGATATAATTTTAGAAATTGTCCTCTCTTAGCACTCATTTTGTGACATTTTTCTCTTAAAACAGGATTTTTTACAAAACCTACTCACCTATTCCTATATTTTTTACAATCTTTTTAATAAAGAATTCCCTCGGGTTACAGTTACACTCAAAATAAAGCCACTTTTTTGCTTGTAGTCACAACATTTCAAAACCCAACCTTGTTATATAAGCTCTTTTTAAAGATTTCGCTGCCGATTAATACAAAACGATGATAAAAAATTTGCTTTACAACTTTTCTCTCAAACGCCTGGCGATACTGAATCGCTATTATAAAATCACACAGTTTTATTCCTTTCTGAGAAAAACGGCTTATAAAGGAGGTACTGTTACGGCCATCTTCGTGTTACTCCTGGTAAGTCTCGAGATATTCTTTTTAGACTTTAATTTACTTCTAAACAACCTGGTTTTACTTTACCCGGCAAAAATTATCTATTCGTCGTTCCTTATATCCGAGACGTTTCTGGGCCTTGTGCCACCAGAAATGTTTATTGCCTGGGCTTCAAAACTTGAAATTCCGTGGGGAGCGTTGTTTATTTTAGCAACACTATCATATATTGGAGGAATAATTTCCTACTTTCTGGGAACGCGTCTTTTTCTCATTCCTTCGGTGAAAAATCACATCGAAAATAAAATTAAAAAACACATTGTCAATCTCCGAAAATGGGGTGGCATTTTTGTTTTTCTGGGAGCTGTTTCGCCAGTTCCCCACTCTGTTGTAAGCCTTACGTCAGGTCTTATCGGATACAATTTTAAAAACTACCTGTTGTGGTCGCTTTTCCGGTATATGCGCTTTATTATTTATGCGCTGATAATTTTCGGGATTTTTTAAGCTTGTTCCTCTTCCTCCTCAAACTGATGTAAAAGCCGTGCATATTTTCCACCGAATTTCAGGAGCTGTTCGTGATTACCACGTTCGATAATCTGCCCGTCTTCCAGCACCAAAATCATATCCGAATTTTTAATGGTACTTAAGCGGTGAGCTACTGCAATAACCGTTTTCTTGGAAAAAATATTGGCGATGGCTTTTTGGATGTACTGCTCGGTAATTGAATCGACAGCGCTGGTCGCCTCATCAAGAATAATCAACTCGCTATTTCCGGCAATGGCTCTAGCAAAAGAAATCAATTGTGCCTGCCCTTTCGAAAGGTTATCTCCATTATCCTGAACAACAAACTGATAGTTTCCAGGTAACTGATCGATAAAATAATTGGCATAAACAAACGATGCCGACTGTTCCACATCACTTCGCGAAATGGATTTGCGCCCCAGCGAGATATTAAATTCAACAGTATCATTAAACATATAAATATCCTGCTGCATAATCGAAATCGTTTCACGAATCTGCCCAATCGGTATTTCCGACAACTCAACTCCGTTAATCTTTATGCTTCCACGATAACCAGTGTATGTTTTTGCCAACAAACGGATAATGGTAGATTTTCCCGACCCTGTGGTACCAACCAATGCCAACCGATCACCTCTTTTCAGTTTAAACGAAACATCTCTCAGTACATCAGGCGTATCTTCCGAATAACGGAAAAACACATTTTTGAACTCAATTTCCTGCAAAGCTATTGCTTCAGGAACTGCGTTCGAACTTTCGGCCTTGGGATCTTCCACCTGCTGATCAAATAATTCGCTGATGTGCTCCAGCGCTGACATTGCCCGCTGTATGGTTGAAATTTGCTGGGCAAACTGTTTTACTGGCACAAAAAGACGCTCTAAAGTGGTTACAAATACAATAAGAATCCCCAACGTATAGCCATAGTCCCAAATTTGAATAGCACCGTACCAAATAACCAGTGCCGTGGCAACCGAAGTTATTCCTTCCACAATCGAATACAGAACCGAATCGTAAACATTCGATTTGTTTTGAGCGTCGCAAAATTGTTTGTTCAGATCGTCATATTTATTCAGTACCTTATCTTCAGCAGCAAATAACTGAACCGTTTTCATTCCGGTTAATGCTTCCTGCAAATAAGCCGCCGATTTTGCCAGACTTGTTCGCGAAGTATTATAAGCTTTCCGGATCTTCTTTCGCAGGAAATTTATCACCAGAATAATTACAGGAACCACCAGCAACAATACCAACGTAAGGCGCCAATTGATGTAAAAAAGGTAGCCTACTAAAGCCAGCGTTTTTACGCTGTCGGCCAGTAAACCAAGCACTCCGGCAGCAAACGAATCGGAAACCGATTCCATATCACTGGTAAGACGCGACAAGGTTACGCCAATTGGTTTTTTATCGAAATAACTTAACGGAAAACGTAAGGATTTTCCGAACAAACGCCTGCGAAGATCAACAACTGCTAATCCTCCTGCCTTTGAAAAAGAATAACTGTAAAACCCGTCGAACAGAATATTTAGAATCAGTGCTGCGGCCAGAAAAATGGTCTGTCTGACTAAGCCATCCACATTTCCCGGCACAATGTAATTATCAACAATATCTTCAATCAGCCAAAGAAATAAAATACCAGCCCCGGTTGTGACAGGAATGGAAGCAAGACTTAGGAAAAACCACTTTTTATGCGGTTTAAAATAGCGGGCAAACTTTCGGAAAAGCTGCCAGTCTACATTTTTTATAATATTGTTCTTGCCTGTACTCATTACACCTTCTCCTTTTTCGTTTCTCCTTCTTGCTGCAGTTTTGCAATGTCGCGGTAAAAATCCGATTGTTTCAACAATTCCTGATGATTTCCTATAGCTGCCATTTTCCCATCTTCCAGTACAATGGTAAAGTCGGTTTTCTCCAATACGCTAATCCGGTTCGAAATCACAACCAGACTTTTTACTGCATGGTTTTCCACAATCTGTTTTATCAGAAAGCGCTCGGTATCTGTATCAACAGCCGAAAATACATCGTCGAGAATAAGCAGCTCGCCTTGCGTATAAAGTGCACGAGCCAGGCTAATTCGTTGTTTTTGCCCACCCGAAAGCATAATGCCTTTTTCACCCACCATTGTTTCTCCTTTTTTAGGGAAACGCAACAGTTCGTCGGCAAAAGCACTTTTGAAAATTACATCGTCAAAACGTTTTTCATCGATCGTTCCGTCCGAGGTTAAACCGATGTTGTTTTCTATGGAATCGGAAAACAGAAAAACTTCCTGACTAACTGTATTTACAACAGAACGAATGTCTTCGCTTCGTATTGAATCAGCATCAATATCACCATAAAAGATCTGTCCTGCGCCAGGTCGTAAATAACCATTTAAACACTGAATTAATGTGGTTTTTCCAGAACCTACTTTTCCGGTTATACCAACAATTTGGCCAGGTTTTATCGAAAACGAAATATCTTTTAATACTGGTTTTTCGCCATTATGGTAGGTATAATTCAGGTTTCTTATGTGAATTCCATCTTTAAAAAGTTCTTGCTTTTTCGTTTCGGGCAACGACTTTCGTTCATCATCGGTTCCTTCACGATCCATGATAGTTTGAATACTGCTGATTCCCACAAATCCTTGCTGAAAAACAGTTAACACCCATCCCAATCCCATAATCGGATGGGCCAGCAGCGCGGCATAGGCAATGTATTCTGTCAACTGCCCAATGGTAAACTTTCCATTGATCACATACATTCCACCAACAAAAAAAATGATGATCTTTAAAATCTGTCCGAGGTTGCCAAGCAAAGGAATTACAAAGGAGCGAATCCACGAGATTTTCAGCGTGGCATCGTAATAATCAATATTGTCTTTTTGAACAACATTTTCGGCGTGCTCGTAAATGTTATAGCTTTTTATTACGCTGTTTCCCGAAAGAAACGAAATGATTTTACCGGAAAGCTTTTGCAGGGTATCCATTCGTGCGTGTGTATTTTTAACCATCACCTTCATTCCATAACGGACAATTACAAAAACCACTACCATCGGGATTACACAATACAAGGTAAGCATCGGCGACAATTTCCACATCATGTAGGGCGTAAGCGACAACGAAAGCAGAATATTCCCGATTTGCAAAATCCCAAATCCGGTAATCATTCTAACACCGTTAATGTCATTATTCACCCTCGAAATAATATTCCCGGTTGAGTTTTTATCGTAATAATCCTTTCCGAAAGAGGAAAGCTTTTGGAACATCTCGCCTTTTAATTGTCGCTCAATCAGGCGGGCCGGAAAAAATATCAAAATCCGTGAAAGGGTTCTCACCAAGATCAACCCTGCGGCCAAGCCTACTATAATCAATACATTTTTATGAAATTCAGCTTCATTTCCGACACGACCAGCGGCTATCAAGTCAATAGTTTTCTGGATAAATCCGGGAATCGTAATCGAAGTCCAAACAGTAAGCGTCAGGAAGATAATTCCTCCTGTGTACCACCACCGGTATTGATGCGTGTATTTTAATAAGAATTTAAGTTTCGATAACATGATTCCTGTTTTGCCGTTTAAGCATCAATATATTTTTGCATCTGTTCGTTTTGCCAGTTGTAAACCAATTCCGGCAAGGTTTCGTTCCCCTCGTGGTAGCGTTTCAACAGTTTTTCGGCCACGGTAATCCCGCTCTCGGTAATTTCCTGAACCGGAGCCAAAAACTTACTTTCATCCTCGCAGCAACACACTTTGGCACGTCTGGAAAGTCCATCTGAAGCAATTCTGCAAATTTGTTTGGCAATGGTTCCGGCATGCAGGTTACCACTTTCTGCCTTTAACGCTTTTACCGGCACCTGGGCACGAAGCTCCTGCATGGTGTCAACGTCCCATTTTGAAATAAGTTCATCAGCTTCTGCCAGACTTTCAGCATCGTACAACAAGCCAACCCACAAAGCCGAAACCGCTGCAATGTGCGATACACAACTGGCATCAGCGCCTCTCATTTCAATAAACTGTTTTAGTCGTACATCCGGAAAAATAGTTGATACATGCGTCTCCCAATCTTCCAAGGTTGGTTTTAGCGAATGCTTGCCTTCAAAAAATCCACGAAAGGTAAGACCATTTGCCAATATATACTCCCCGTCGCGTAAAATATAATACATGGGCACATCCAGTAAATAGTCTACCCAGCGCTCAAAACTAAACCCCTCGTCAAAAATAAAGGGTAAAAGTCCGCAACGATCCGGATCGGTATGGTTCCAAATATGCGAACGGTACGATAAATAGCCATTGGGTTTTCCAGCCGAAAACGGAGAGTTGGCAAAAATGGCAGTAACAATAGCTTGCAAGGCTTGCGACACACGCATCTTTTTCACCATATCGCTTTCGCTGCCAAAATCAAGATTTACCTGTGTTGACGCGGTGTTTGTCATCATGTGCAGCCCAAGTTCTCCTTTTGTGGGCATGTAATTGCGCATCCAACGGTAACGCTCTTTAGGCACCCACGGCACATCGGACACTTCTGTCAACGGATCAACACCCATTGGCAGACTAAAAAAATTATAGTGCTGACTTATCGTATTGAGTTCCTGAAAATGCTTTTTGGTTTCGCGGTACGTTTCGTGAACAGTACTAAAATTATCGCCCGAAAGTTCAAATTGTCCGCCAGGCTCCAACGTAATTGAAGCGCCATTTTTCAGAAGCCCAATTGCAATATTATTTTCAAGAATTGGCTGCCAGCCATCTTGTTGCATCTTGTTCAGTATCTTCAGTATTCCGCCATCCTGATCGAAACAAAGTCGCCCGAAATCTTTTCGGCGAAATAAAAACTTTTCATTTTCCGTACCGATTCCCCATTTTTCAGGCGGTTTACTTCCCCGCTCAAAATAATCGATTAGTTGCGATTTATGGTTTATTTCTATCTTCTTTTCTTGTTCTGTCATCTCCAATTTCTTGTTATTCTCCTCGTCAGTTACTTCGAATTAAGAATGCTATCGAGAACGTATTTCTCCACATGACGATTTTTCCCGATGTACGGATAATCGTGCATCGACAACATAGCCGGTGCATTCAGTTCAACTACAATATAATTATCATTCGATGCAGGCCCCTCCATATCTCTGATTATAATATCGATCCCGGCAATTTTAAGGCCTGCTGATTTTGCTGCTTCAACAGCTACATTCTTGTAGAAATCAGAAATATCATCGGTTACATCAATGCTGTCGCCACCGGTACTCAGGTTTGAGTTTTTGCGCAGGTACACCTTCTCTCCGTCCTTCAAAATCGTTTCCGGTGTCATTGAAAGCGCATTCAAATGCCGAATTACTTCCTCATCAATATTTATTTTTAGTAAAGGGTGCGTGTAATCCGTTCCGCGTCCTTTATTCTTTTCGTCAACAAGTTGCTGAATTGTGGACAAGCCATCGCCGCTAACATTTGCCGGCTCGCGCCAGGCAATGGCACGTACATGATAATCGATCACCAGGAAACGGTATTCCTGCCCCGGACAAAATTCTTCAACAATAACTTTATCTGAAAAATTAAAAGCATTATTGATGGCAGCAATCTGCTCTTCACGCGATTGAATGTTTGTACTTACTGCAATTCCATGATCGGTGTTGGCCGGTTTTACCACAGCCGGGAATGGAATCGCATCCAGCACTTCCGTTTGATAACCGGGTTTTATCAAAATACCTTTTGCCTGGTGAATACCTTTCCGCTGAAGGAATTGCCGCGTCATCCATTTGTCGTTCGATATCCAGAAGGCAATCAAACTGTTGGCATCCGAAATGGTTCCTTCGTGAATAATGTATTCTTTATTGTTGTGCTGAACAGAAATGAGATTATTATCCGCATCAACAATCTCAAAAGGCAGTTTACGACGAAGAATTTCAGCAATAACAATCTGGGTTGTGGCTTCAAAATGCTCATAACCAGGTAGCGGTTTAAAATTATAGTTGCTTTTTTCCATCATCATAAATTGTTTTACGGGAAATCTTCCAATGCAAAGAAATGTTCCCTTTCGTAATAACTTTTGAAATTAACACATTGTATTTAGAATAGTTTTCGAAGAATAAAATATTGCCAGCAATTTAAAATTTGGGTGAAATGCGAGTGCAACTAGTCTCCGAATTATATTGGGACAAATCCGGGCAAAAACGTGGTTGAAAATTGTAAAAAACGACCTACCTATTACCTTACCAGGAATTACAAAATAGTTTGTCTTGAATAACAGAACCAGATTTATTTGGTTCGAAAAATTTCTGTAAGCTGTGTTTCTAACTGCAAGTAAAGTTTATCGAACACACCGATCTATATCATAAAGACAATATGCCGATTTCCCAAATCAGCGATACTTTAAAAATCAACTGATCCCGATTCAGCAACCGCTATTTTCGAGTCGGCCGTGCCATAATACAACAACCACTTATTCTTAAAATGTGCCAGTCCTTCAACAAAACACACGTTGTTTACCTGTCCGGTAATTTCAAAGGGCTGATCGGGAGTGATAAAATAATTATCCAAGCGATCCAGCACTTTTGTCGGATCGTTTTTATCGGTAAGAATTTGTCCGGCTGCATACGAGCCTTGCGCCAGGTTTTTGTCGCCAAAATCAGGACTGTTTTTACTGTTGTAAATGAACAAGAATCCATTGTCGGTGTACAATGCCGGCGGACCAGGCTCAACCAATTCGCTGTCGAATTTTCCTTTTCGCGTTGAGAATAAAATCTTAAACGGAACGGTATAGTTGCGCATTTCGTCAATCACCATTTTATCGGGATCAGTTTCCAACAGCGGACTCCAATCGATAAGATTATCTGACGTTGCCATATAAATATTCGACTCGCCCCAATACATCCAGTATTTACCGTTTACCTTTTTGGCAATCATTTTTCCGTTTTCCTCGCGACACAATATTGACCCCGATTTCGACCACATGTCAACATATTCGTTTCCGGCTTTTTTAAAAACCGAACCGTGTTTGATCCATTGCCGCAAATCATCGGAAGTTGCCACAAGCAAACGCGCTTTATCGCCGTCATAAGCCGTATAGGTCATGTAATAAACACCATTTTCGTCCTCCACAACCCGCGGATCTTCACATCCTCCTTCCCACTCAAACTTTTTCAGTTCATCATTATCGGGAAACAAAACCGGTTCATTGTATTTTTCAAAATGATAGCCATCTAAACTATAAGCCAGCCCAATACGCGAAGTTCCATGGTATTTACCCAGCACATCTTCGGCACGATAAAGCAAAAACAGCGTGTCGCCTTTTACCACACTTGCCGGATTAAATACATCTTTTTCTTCCCAAAAAACTTCCGTCTCGCGCACGGGGCAAACAAAACTCCGACTAGTAGTTGGCAATAAACACGGATTTACGTCTGCGTTTTTTGTAAAAGGAAGCAAAAACTTAACCGACTTTTCGGTTTTATTTGAACACTGTGAAAAAATGATGAACATTAATCCGGACAGCAGGAAAAGTTTAGAAGATTTCAACATTGCCTTACGTTTTATTGGTTTAGTGCTGCAAGTTAGCAAAAATAAAAACCTCTCCGATGACTCGATTTTCAGAAAGTTTGCTTTTTCGTAATAGAACAAAAAAAGAGGCCGGAAATGACCTCTTTAAATGAATTTATGTTCTGGAATATTTAATGCAGAATCTAGTTAACTGCCGGAGTAACGGTAAATTTGCGGAATTCCACCGGTCCGTGATCCCCCTGAATCTGAAATGGGCCAGGTTCTCCTTCTTTGCTATCCAACGAACCACCTGTAATTCCGGGAATAGGACGGTTCGAAATAATTTCTATTCCGTTCAGCAAAACTGTAACATGACGCCCAACAAGTGTTACATCGTAAGTTTGCCATTCGCCCGGAGCACTAGCCGCATAAACGGCAGGCGCAATAAAACCATAAATACCACCAATACTCACATCGTCAGTTCTCCCTTTTGAATCCTCGATCTGTAGTTCGTGACGGCCACGAAGATAAATCCCACTGTTACTTCCTGCGGGGTAACGGAATTCAACGTGGAGTTTGAAATCCTCAAATTTCTGAATACTAACCAGGTTACCACCCGATTCGGTGTTAACCATTACACCATCAATCATCTGAAACTTGCTGTTCTGCGGAATTACCCATTTGTCCATATTTTCGGTAATCATTTCAATAGGATTTCCCCAAATTGGCGGTTCAGTTCTTTTAAGTGATGGAGCCCGAACACCTGTCCATTCCAGTTTATTACCATCGAGCATTTGATAACCCGTAAGCTTATCGTCTTTTAGCGAAAACTCAAAATACAAATCATCAATATCCATCCATTGCGGCGGAATAGTGAAATGATATTTATCTGTGGTTTCATCATAAATCACTTCTGCAATTGGCCGGGCACTTCCCTCGTAACCAACGTAGTATCCGGTTAGTGTTGAGAAACCAGACAATTTAACCATAAGCCATCCGGGAAAACCGTCGGAAGCCATTAATCCGTGTCGGAAAAGACCGAGATTTTCGATCTGTTGTTGAGTCATATTAATGGTTAAATCCCACTTGCCAATTAATGGCGAGTCGCTTTCAACGCGTTGTGCCTGCACCGGAACAAAAGCCGTTAATGCAATTGCAATTAATAAAATAATAGGTTTTAGTTTGTTCATTGTTATTTATTTTGATGAATAAAATTGTTCATCTTGTTCCTAATAATCGCAAATCTACTTAAAAACAGTGTTTGATAAAATAACAAATACACAAAATTATCAATATATAATAATTCGAATTGTGCGTATTCAGGCCTTTATGCGAATAATATCATGAGGTTGCCGTACTATGCTTTCGAAAACAAACAAAAAAAGGTCGTCAAAATTGGCCTATAACCAGGTTGCAACCGTGACACTGTCATTTGATTGTCCCCATGTGTCAGAACCCGCTCCCCAAAGCAACGAACTCATCATATCACAGAACTGCCAAATAACTTCCCTAAATTTAGGAATATCTCTCAACTAAATCCCCAAAAGTAGAATTGACACTAAAAGACGTTTTCTTAAAATGTTTCGGGAGGAATCAGTGTTACGATAAAAAACAGAGGTATGAAAACAAATCATATCCCTGTGACGCCAAAATGAACCCAAGTAGAAAAATATCGAACTTTTTGGCTGACGATTTTGATACTGTTTTAAAGTTTGTAAGATGTGAGAAACAGAAGAGAGTTTTATCTGTGCATGAGAATAATGTGTTGCTAATTAAAAATTTGATGGGCAATTCCAAAAAGAACTGGAATATTGCAACATTTCATAAAATTCGGGCCAAAATACTTTGTTGTTCGACGTGAAAGTCTTTCTAGAATCTTCACTAAAATAAAAAATATGATAAATGTAAAAATGAATTTAAGCGTTTCTTTCAGATCAACCATTTCTTTAGTATTTTCAACACAATTATTCTCCAATATAGTTTTTAGTTTATGATTTCTTGGGATAGTAAAATTGTCTTTTATGTAGTCTTGCTCCTTATTATTTTTCCTGTTGATTTAGTAGCAGCAATTGATGACAGCAATAGCAAGTTGCCGGATTTAGTAACTGAAATAAAATATTTTAGCAGCAATAAAGACTTATCAATCGATTCTGTAGAAAATCTCACAGACAGTTCTTTCAAAAAATTTGACCAATATACAATACAACCCGATGAGGTTTTCTGGCTCAGGATAAAAATTGATAACCGATTCGCAGAAGACAACGAATATTTTACTCATTTTAACAACTATTTACACGAGGTTCATCTTTACCAAAGGGCTGAAAACAAAAAATGGATTGAACGGGTTGCAGGAGTGATGGTTCCCGAAAAAATGAAAGCAGTAAAAGGTTATATTTCAGACAAAGTGCCTTTTACAATCTCCGACGGTAAAGAAACAGTTTTATACCTGAAAATTAAGAATAGGGTTGTTAAACATCTCGATATCAGAAAAATCAGGATTGTCGATTCCAAATCTTATTATCGTATTGAAGAAAAAACAGTTAAGATTCAAAGCCTTTTTCTGGGTCTTATCGTCATTCTGTGTCTTTTCAATTTGCTACTTTTTATTTTTACCCAAACCCGGATTTACCTCTACTATCTGCTCTATGCAATTGTTTCAAGTCTTTTTTTTATTCATAATTTTCAGTATTTCAAATCCGGCTTTTTTGTTAATTACCCTGAAATAAATATTTACTTTTTCTTTTCAGTAACAGTAATTCAGGCAATTTACAGTTGGTTCTTATATGAGTCTGTAAAACCTGACGTAGGAAAAAAGATAGTAAACAATTTAAAAAAATATGCCATTGGGGTTTCTGCTGGCACGGTTGTTATTCTTGTTGTAGCTGTTTTTAATTTTACCAAAGGAGTAATGTTAAGTGATATCTTTTCTCTAATCAATTTCCTTTGTGCTGTTACAATTGTTTTTTTGCTTTTCAAAAAAGTATCAAAAACGGCAAAAATCATTTTTACGGGTTCATTATTTCTGGTTATGGGTGCATTTTCAGCAATCATATTAAATTACAAAAATGATGTTCCCGTTCATATGTATTCTTTCCAGGCTGGCTTTGTTCTCGAATTGATATTTTTTACAATAGCCATTAATTTTATGTATCAAAACGAGCGGCTGGCAAAATTAAAAGCTCAACTTAAAATTACGGTTTTAAAAAACGAACAATTAAATAAAGAAAAAGAAGCTCAGAAATTACGCGCACAGATAGACATGAGCGAGCGGGATTTGGCCGCCAAAGTTGTTGCTATCTCGCAAAAAGAAGCTTTGATAAAAAATGTAAGTTCCCAGTTGGAACAACATGTATATAAAAAATCGGTAAAAATTAAGGATATAAAAGATGTTATGTCTGACCTCAATTTAAAAACAGATAATAATTTTTGGGCCGAATTCGAAACACACTTTATTAAAGTTCATCCCGGATTTTACTGTTCATTAAACAGTTTATACCCCGGATTAACAACAAACGAACGCAGGTTATGTGCATTTATTAAGTTAAATCTGACGACCAAAGAAATTGCAAACATCACAAAACGTAACCAGGGAAGTATACACATGGCGCGAACCCGGCTTCGGAAAAAAATGGATTTAGAACGGTCGGAGAACCTTGAAAATATAATTTCCGCTATTGGTTAACCTAAACAATAAAATCTTTGCCTTTTTTATATGTAACTCTAAAACAGTTGAATTTCCGGGTAAAAATTGAAATTGTATAAACTTTGTTAGAAGTTTTTCTACTGAAGATTACCTCTCTGTTGATACATTTGCTAGTCTACAAGAAATCAACATAAGTTTATAATGAAAAAATCAGGGGTTTATTTTATTGTCTTTTTCATGCTTTGTTTATTTTCAAAAACAAAAGCTCAGGAAATAGTTGCTTCATCGGGAAGCCATTTTGCAAACAGCGAAAAACAAATTAGCTGGACACTTGGCGAGCCGGTAATTACAACACTCTCAAATGAAAATTTTCAACTTACGCAGGGATTTCATCAATCCAAACTAATTGTAACTGCACTGGATGAAATCTCTAAGCCGAAATTTAATATTACTGCATTTCCCAATCCAACCAGCGACTATCTGAACGTAAAAATTGAAAACGCAGCGCAACAGAAATTTCATTATGTCCTTTACAGTATGGATGGAAGGATAATATCCCAAAAAAAAATTGAATCTTCAATTTCTGAAATTCCCATGTACAGTTATGTTTCAGCTGCTTATTTATTGAAAATTTTTAATGGCGATAATGCTTTAAAAACATTTAAGATTATTAAGAAATAATATTTCATGCTAATCTTAAGCTGCTAACAGTTATCCCTAAAATTTTAAAATCTAAAAAGCCAAAAATCATGAAAGCTTTTCTACTCGCGTTTAAAGCTACAATCATCGGCATTGCAGTATTTGCCAAAACATTTCGCTACCGCGCGAATTTTTCGCGTGGTGTGGTGTTATTTGTTTTTTTGCTCCTCAGCTTTTCTACCTTTTCCCAAACCCCAACCTCGTTCCAATACCAGGCCGTGTTGCGCGATGCTTCCGGTGGAATTCTTGCCAACCAGCAAGTTGAAATCGGCGTTGCCTTGTTACAAGGCAGTGCTGCCGGAAACGAAGTATTTTCCGAGACTCATTCAGTAACTACCAACGATTTTGGTTTGGTAAACCTGCAAATTGGTTCTGTGAATACTGCCGATATGGAAACCATCGACTGGAGCAAGGGGCCGTATTTTATCGAAATCTCGGTTGATGGAACCGTGATGGGTACCAGCCAGCTGTTGAGTGTGCCTTATGCTTTACATGCTAAAACAGTTGAAAACGATAAAGTGGAAGATGCCGATACCGACCCAGGCAACGAGTTGCAAATACTTTCTATTAGTAACGATACCATTTACCTCAGCAACGGGGGCAAAGTAAAACTCCCACCCGAAACCGACCCCGCGTTTACCTACTGGGACAAAAGCTCAGGCATTTCAATTACCGAAAGCCAAATCAGCGACCTCGACCATTTTACCGGAGATGACATTTCCGGCAACGAAACGGCTTTTGATGGTTGGGACAAAGATGCCTCTGATGATTTTACCACTACCGATGAAACCGACCCCGTATTTTCCAGTTCGCTAGCCGCTGCAATTACTGCTGCCGACACTGCACGTTGGGCCAGTAATAATTATACGCAAAACGAATTACAAAACCTGAAGCTCGAGAACCAGCAACTTTCTATTTCTGGCGGAAATACAATCGACTTATCGGAGGCTTATTACATTGCCGATAGTAGCGCTACCAACGAGCTACAAGATATTACGTTAAACGGAACACAGCTTTCCATTACAAAAGGTTCTACTGTTGACTTATCTGAAGTACAGGATGGAGACAAGCAACGCTTAAGTCTGGGAGTTACAAACCAGCACGAAATAAGGCTGAACATTAGCAATGCCAATTTTGTGGAAATGCCTTTTGTAAAAGACGGGGTAAGCAAATACAACTGGAGCGAAGCCGAAAACTATGTTGCCAGATGGGGACAATACGGAGCAATGCAGAAAAGTACAATTTACGACAATGGAAATATTGGGATAGGGACTGAAAAGCCAAGTGCCAAACTGGAAGTAGCCGGACAAGTAAAAATAACAGGTGGTTCGCCGGGCTCAGGTAAAATACTTACATCGAATTCAGAAGGTTTGGCAAGTTGGGAAAATAATTTAGACAACGACCCAACCAACGAATTACAAGTAATTTCAATTAGCAACGATACCATTTATCTTTCTGACGGAGGAAAGATAAAACTCCCGGCAGAAACCGACCCGACATTTACAAGCAGTCAGGCAGCCAATATTGATGCAACTGATATAACCAACTTGGATAATCTTTCAGGTGTAAACACAGGCGACCAGGATATTAGCGGTATTGCAATCAATGAACAGGCAATTCAAGACACTGCCTCTCAAATACGTGCCGATATTCCAACGGTTACCACCTATTCCGTAGGCGACTTTGCCCAAGGTGGTATCGTTTTTTGGGTAGATGAAACCGGACAGCATGGTTTGGTAGCTGCTAAAGAAGACCAAAGCACAGAAGTAAGATGGTATGCAGGCACTTATGGTAATACACAAGCAAAAGGTGACGGACCTTTTGCGGGCGAAGCAAATACCTCAATAATTATTGCAGCTCAAGTAGCTATTGGTGATGACGGTAGCACCTATGCAGCACGTATTTGTAATGAGTTACAAATTACCGAAGGTGGTAAAACCTATGGCGACTGGTACCTTCCTTCAAAAGAAGAATTGAATTTAATGTATCAAAACAAGGCAGTTATTGATGCTACTGCAGGGGCAAACGGAGGCAGCGGTTTTGCATATGCCCCCTATTGGAGTTCTACCGAGAAATCTAACGGCTTCGCTTGGCTACAGTACTTCGACAAGGGCAGCCAGTACTACAGCGAAAAGGACATCACAATCAGGGTGCGTGCTGTTCGGGCTTTTTAACTATTTACCCTGTTAAATAAGGCGAAGCCTTCCACAAAGTGGATTTAACAGGGTGAATCTATTTAACCATTTAACCGCGAAGCGGTCGATTTTGTTTTTGTAAAATGGCATTGTATTACGAATTGCAAGTTTTTAAGGATGTTTACACACCGCTGCTGCCCTCGCTGGCGCGAGTTTGTAACTCGTGCCTTAGCCGTAGGCTAAAATCTATTAGTGCTAAGAGCAGAGTTCTAAGTCCTAAGAGCAAAGCATACACCGCTGCCGCGCAAATTTTTCGCGAGGTACAACGAATAACCGGAAATCAACAACCAGATAATATGAAAACATTATTTTTAACATTTGTAGCATTAATCATCGGGCTAACAACTTTTGCCCAAACACCAACAACCTTTAATTACCAGGCCGTGTTGCGCGATGCTTCCGGTGGAATTCTTGCCAACCAGCAAGTTGAAATTGGCGTTGCCATTTTGCAGGGCAGCGCATCAGGCACCGAAGTGTTTACCGAAACGCATTCGGTAAACACCAACAACTTTGGGCTGGCAAACCTGCAAATAGGATCAATCAATACGGCAGGCATGGAAACGGTCGACTGGAGCGCCGGTTCCTATTTCATCCAAATTTCCCCTCGCTGGCGCGAGTTTGTAACTCGTGCCTTAGCCGTAGGCTAAAATCTATTAGTGCTAAGAGCAGAGTTCTAAGTCCTAAGAGCAAAGCATACACCGCTACCGCGCGAATTTTTCGCGAGGTATAACGAATAACCGGAAATCAACAACCAGATAATATGAAAACATTATTTTTAACATTTGTAGCATTAATCATCGGGCTAACAACTTTTGCCCAAACACCAACAACCTTTAACTACCAGGCCGTATTGCGCGATGCTTCCGGTGGAATTCTTGCCAACCAGCAAGTTGAAATTGGCGTTGCCATTTTGCAGGGCAGCGCATCAGGCACCGAAGTGTTTACCGAAACGCATTCGGTAAGCACCAACAACTTTGGGCTGGCAAACCTGCAAATCGGTTCGGTAAACACTACCGGTATGCAAACCATCGACTGGAGCAAGGGGCCGTATTTTATCGAAATCTCGGTTGATGGAACCGTGATGGGTACCAGCCAGTTGCTAAGTGTGCCTTTTGCCTTACATGCCAAAACAGTTGAAAACGATAAAGTGGAAGATGCAGATGCCGACCCAGGCAACGAGTTGCAAGTCCTTTCCATTAGTAACGATACCATTTACCTCAGCAACGGTGGAAAAGTGAAACTCCCACCCGAAACCGACCCCGCGTTTACCAACTGGGATAAAAGCTCAGGCATTTCAATTACTGAAAGCCAAATCAGCGACCTTGACCATTTTACCGGAGATGATATTTCGGGCAACGAAACAGCTTTTGATGGCTGGGACAAAGATGTATCTGATGATTTTACAACTGCCGACGAAACCGACCCCGTATTTTCCAGTTCGCTAGCCGCTGCAATTACTGCTGCCGACACTGCACGTTGGGCCAGTAATAATTATACGCAAAACGAATTACAAAACCTGAAGCTCGAGAACCAGCAACTTTCTATTTCTGGCGGAAATACAATCGACTTGTCGGAGGCTTATTACATTGCCGATAGCAGCGCTACAAACGAGCTACAAGATATTACGTTAAACGGAACTCTGCTTTCCATTACAAAAGGTTCTACTGTTGACTTATCTGAAGTACAGGATGGCGACAAGCAACGCTTAAGTCTGGGAGTTACAAACCAGCACGAAATAAGGCTGAACATTAGCAATGCCAATTTTGTGGAAATGCCTTTTGTAAAAGACGGGGTAAGCAAATACAACTGGAGCGAAGCCGAAAACTATGTTGCCAGATGGGGACAATACGGAGCAATGCAGAAAAGTACAATTTACGACAATGGAAATATTGGGATAGGGACTGAAAAGCCAAGTGCCAAACTGGAAGTAGCCGGACAAGTGAAAATTACAGGTGGTTCGCCGGGCTCAGGTAAAATACTTACATCGAATTCAGAAGGTTTGGCAAGCTGGGAAAATAATTTAGACAACGACCCAACCAACGAATTACAAGTAATTTCAATTAGCAACGATACCATTTATCTTTCTGACGGAGGAAAGATAAAACTCCCGGCAGAAACTGACCCTATATTTGCAGCATGGGATAAAAGTACTGGTATTACGATTTCCGAATCGCAGATAACAGACTTGCAACATTTCACCAATGCTGATGAAACCGATCCGGTTTATGCGGCAGACAGTGCTTATTTGAAAACTGGGATAAAGAGTTGGAACAGTTCTTTGGCAAAACAAATTTCTGCTTCCGATACTTCCCGATGGGCACAGGATGCCGACCCAACCAACGAGTTGCAAATTCTTTCCATTAGCAACGATACAATTTACCTCAGCAACGGAGGAAAAGTAAAACTCCCGGCAGAAACCGACCCTATATTTGCAGCATGGGATAAAAGTACTGGTATTACGATTTCCGAATCGCAGATAACAGACTTGCAACATTTCACCAATGCTGATGAAACCGATCCGGTTTATGCTGCAGACAGTGCTTATTTGAAAACTGGGATAAAGAGTTGGAACAGTTCTTTGGCAAAACAAATTTCTGCTTCCGATACTTCCCGATGGGCACAGGATGCCGACCCAACCAACGAGTTGCAAATTCTTTCCATTAGCAACGATACGATTTACCTCAGCAACGGTGGAAAAGTAAAACTCCCGGCAGAAGCTGACCCTATATTTGCAGCATGGGATAAAAGTACTGGTATTACGATTTCCGAATCGCAGATAACAGACTTGCAACATTTCACCAATGCTGATGAAACCGATCCGGTTTATGCTGCAGACAGTGCTTATTTGAAAACTGGGATAAAGAGTTGGAACAGTTCTTTGGCAAAACAAATTTCGGCTTCCGATACTTCCCGATGGGCACAGGATGCCGACCCAACCAACGAGTTGCAAATTCTTTCCATTAGCAACGATACGATTTACCTCAGCAACGGTGGAAAAGTAAAACTCCCGGCAGAAACCGACCCGCTGTTTTCCAACTGGGACAAAAGCACAGGTGTTGCGATCTCCGAATCGCAGATAACAGACTTGCAACATTTCACCAATGCTGATGAAACCGATCCGGTTTATGCTGCAGACAGTGCTTATTTGAAAACTGGAATAAAGAGTTGGAACAGTTCTTTGGCAAAACAAATTTCGGCTTCCGATACTTCCCGATGGGCACAGGATGCCGACCCAACCAACGAGTTGCAAATTCTTTCCATTAGCAACGATACGATTTACCTCAGCAACGGAGGAAAAGTAAAACTCCCGGCAGAAACCGACCCTATATTTGGAGCATCAGTAGCGAGCGGGATAACCGCAACTGACACTATTAAATGGAACAACAAATTAGACAGTGAAATCGACCCCCAATATACAAACAGCCAGGCAGCAAACATTACTGCTACAGACATAACCAATTTGGGTAATCTATCAGGAACGAATACAGGTGACCAAGATCTTAGTTCACTGGCAACCAAAACAGCCTTGAGCGATTCGATAGCTCTGGTACGTAGCAAAATTCCGGCATCAGCTGATGGTTCAGAAACAAAAGTTACTGCAGGAACAAATGTAACTGTAACCGGTTCGGGAACATCAGCAAGCCCATATGTGGTGAATGCAATTATAAGTATGACACGAACAGAGAGAGATGCATTAACAGCTACTGAAGGCATGGTTGTTTATAATTTAACATCTCATATGCCAAACTATTACAATGGTACAGAATGGATGAACTATGATGGAACTTCTGCACAAACACTGGCTATTGGCGATAGCTTCCAAGGTGGAATTATTGCTTATTTCTTACAACCGGGTGACTCCGGCTATGATCCAAATGTGAGCCATGGCATAATAGCTGCTCCAAGCGACCAAAGTGCAAGTATTCAGTGGGCTAGTAGTTCAACTACTACGAACGCGGTCGGCACTGCATTAGGTACAGGTAATGAAAATACAAATACTATTGTATCTATTCTGGAAGAAGGAAGTTACGCAGCCCAACTTTGTGCAGATTTAGTTTTAGATGGTTATAGCGATTGGTATTTGCCGAGCAAAGATGAATTAAATAAATTGTACTTAAACCAAACTGCTGTTGGCGGTTTTGCTAGTAATGCGAACTATTGGAGTTCTACAGAGACTAGTAATGGTTTCGGCGCCTACAAGCAGAACTTCGACAGTGGCTCCCAGGCTTCCTGGGGTAAGAGTGCCAAGTATAATGTTCGGGCGATTCGGGCTTTTTAACTATTGAAAGTCGCGCGAATCTTTCGCGTGGCATAACAGCGAAGCAGGAAAGTTAACAGTAGGCAGTATTCAGTATACAGCCTCAATATAAGATGATAAATAATAAGAAGTAAGGAATAATAAATAAGGCACTTATAACTCAAAACTCGTAGCTAAAAACTAAAAATATGAAAAAGTATTTACTAACAATTGCTATTTTAATCATCGGGCTAATCACCACGCTGGCGCGGATTTGTAATCCGTGCTTTTAGATTAAGATTAATAAAAAGGAAAAAAATGAAAACTATAATCACAACAATTACATTTCTGATTTTAGGATTTGCAGCTTTTGCCCAAACTCCCCAAACATTTAACTACCAGGCCGTGTTGCGCGATGCTTCCGGTGGAATTCTTGCCAACCAGCAAGTTGAAATCGTCGTTACCTTGTTACAAGGCAGTGTTACCGGAACGGAAATATTTACCGAAACACATTCGGTAACCACCAACAACTTTGGGCTGGCAAACCTGCAAATAGGTTCGGTAAACACTACCGGTATGCAAAATATCGACTGGAGTTCCGGTTCCTATTTCATCCAAATTTCGGTGGATGGAACTATTATGGGAACCAGCCAGCTGTTGAGTGTGCCTTATGCTTTACATGCCGTAACCGTTGAAAACGATAAAGTAGATGATGCCGATGCCGACCCAGGCAACGAGTTGCAAATACTTTCCATTAGCAACGATACCATTTACCTCAGCAACGGGGGCAAAGTAAAACTCCCACCCGAAACCGACCCCGCGTTTACCTACTGGGACAAAAGTACCGGAATTACAATTACCGAAAGCCAAATCAGCGACCTCAACCATTTTACCGGAGATGACATTTCCGGCAACGAAACGGCTTTTGATGGCTGGGATAAAGATGCCTCTGATGATTTTACAACTGCCGACGAAACCGACCCCATATTTTCGAGTTCACTAGCCGCCGCAATTACTGCTGCCGATACTGCACAATGGGCTAAAGACAACGACCCGCAAAACGAATTGCAGCGTCTGTATTTAGAGAATCAACTGCTTTCGATCTCCAACGGAAATACAATCGACCTTTCAGAAGCCTTTATTGTTGATAGCAGTGCAAGCAAAAACCTGCAGGATATTTCATTAAACGGAACTCTGCTTTCCATTACAAAAGGTTCTACTGTTGACTTATCAGGAGTACAGGATGGAGACAAGCAACGCTTAAGTCTGGGAGTTACAAACCAGCACGAAATAAGGCTGAACATTAGCAATGCCAATTTTGTGGAAATGCCTTTTATAAAAGACGGGGTAAGCAAATACAACTGGAGCGAAGCCGAAAACTATGTTGCTAAATGGGGACAATACGGAGCAATGCAGAAAAGTACAATTTACGACAATGGAAATATTGGGATAGGGACTGAAAAGCCAAGTGCCAAACTGGAAGTAGCCGGACAAGTAAAAATAACCGGAGGGGAGCCCGGTAACAATAAAATACTCGTTTCGGATGCCAACGGTTTGGCTACTTGGAAACCAAATCTCGATAACGACCCAACCAACGAATTGGAATTACCTTCACAAACAGGTAATGCCGGAAAATATCTAACTACCAATGGAAGCGTTGCAAGTTGGGAGGCAATTAGTACAGCACACGATGCACTTACCTTAGGCACCGCAAACGGTTTATCGTTAAGTACTCAGCAGTTAAGTTTGGCAACGGCAACAACTTCAAGTGCCGGGGCATTGTCGTCATCCGATAAAACAAAATTAAATAAAATAGCATCTACTAGAACTACCGCCAGCGGATATAATTCAACTGCAATGGGATATGAAACAACTGCAAGCAGAAGACATTCCACCGCAATGGGATATAAAACAACCGCAAGTGGAAATATGTCCACCGCAATGGGATATAAAACAACCGCCAGTGGGGACGGTTCTACCGCAATGGGCAATTGTATTAAAGCATCGGGCTATAATTCTTTTGGTATCGGATTAGATGATACTGAAAGAACATTATCAAAAGATAGCACAATGGCAATTATGGGTGGCAACGTTGGTATTGGAACTACAAGCCCTTCAAAAAAACTGCATGTTTATCAGAATGATGAAGGACAGCCTTTACTATTGGAAACAAATGGAGATTATGCCGGAATTGCATTAAAGAACAATACCAAACAATGGGTGCTTAATAATTCAACCAAAGGTTTTGGAATTTGGGACGATGCTGCCAGTGCTTATCGAATGCTTATTGATGATGCTGGCGACGTTGGTATTGGAACTACAAGCCCTTCAAAAAAACTGCATGTTTATCAGAATGATGAAGGACAGCCTTTACTATTGGAAACAAATGGAGATTATGCCGGAATTGCATTAAAGAACAATACCAAACAATGGGTGCTTAATAATTCAACCAAAGGTTTTGGAATTTGGGACGATGCTGCCAGTGCTTATCGAATGCTTATTGATGATGCTGGCGACGTTGGTATTGGAGCTACAAGCCCTTCAAAAAAACTGCATGTTTATCAGGATGATGAAGGACAGCCTTTACTATTGGAAACAAATGGAGATTATGCCGGATTTGCATTAAAGAACAATACCAAACAATGGGCGCTTAATAATTCAACCAAAGGTTTTGGAATTTGGGACGATGCTGCCAGTGCTTATCGAATGCTTATTGATGATGATGGTGACGTTGGTATTGGAACCACAAGCCCTTCCTATAAGCTAGATGTTGATGGTACTATTCGGGCTACTTCTGATATCTCGGCTGAGGATGATGTTTTTGTCAATGATAATCTTTATGCAAATAACATATATACTAAATTTGGTGGAACAAGTGAACAAGTTTATTATCGGCTTTATGGTTCTATGGGAGTGGTAGGGTATAATTCAACAGGATCGGCTACACCATCTGATAAAAGATTAAAGGAAAATATTCAAACAATAACTAATCCTTTGGAAAAATTAGAACTGCTAAGGGGAGTAACTTATAACTGGAACCAGAAAGCAAAAGATTATTTCATAAAAGATATTGAGAAGAATGTAGGGTTTGTCGATTCATTAAGTGAAGCGGAGAAAGAAGTTCTTTTGGAGAAAGAAAAACAAAAAGTTTTGGAAGAAGCTAACCGCAATACCATGAGTTTTATTGCACAAGAAGTGGTAGAAAATTTTCCGCAGTGGGTAAAAGAAAATGAAGATGGCGTAAAACTCATTGATATGAAAGGCATCAACAGTTTATTGGTTGAAGCGGTAAAAGAATTAAAAACCGAGAAAGATGCTGAGATTGCCCAATTAAAACAAACCATTGAAAACCTGCAAAACGCAAACACGGCTTTAAAGGCGGAGAAAGATTACGAAATTGAAGGATTGCAACAACGCCTCGAAACACTGGAAGCACTGGTGAAAAATACATTAAATACGATTGCCGAAGAAAAAGCAAGCGCACAGAAATAACAGTTCCGGAATGCCGGAACTTATCTGGGAAATTAATAACAAAAAAGACGCTTAAAGTCAATTATTGATTAGCGTCTTTTTTTAGTGATCCCAACCGGAAAAATGTCGAACTTTTTGAATGAAAATTTCGTGACTGTCTTGAAGTTCTGGTTGGAGAAAGAGAAATAAGAAGGAGGCTGCACGGTATTCAAAGCAGCCTCCTTAATAAACCTGACTTAAGCACTTTTTTCCTGCAAAAATGGATAATCGGTATACCCTTTTTCTCCTCCACCATAAAAGGTTGTGCGGTCGTATGGATTTAGTTCAGCATCGAATTCAATACGCTGTGGCAAATCAGGATTGGAAATAAAGTTTCGGCCAAATGCAACAGCATCGGCCCATCCATTTTCCAGGTATTCTTCTGCTGTTTCTGTCGTAAATCCGTCAGCTGCAATAATGGTTCCTGAATATTGACTCCATAATTCCTTTTCCTTTTCAAACACTTTTTTATCCTCAATTTCAGTTGATCTTGCCCGAACCAGGTGCACGTAAGCCAGCTTTCTGGCATCCAATTCTTTCAAAAGGTACTCGTAAACCGGTACCGCATCCAGATCGTGAACATCTCCGGCGAAGGTAAATGGCGACAATCGAATACCAACTTTACCTGCTCCCCAAACGTCAATCAACTCGTCGATAACTTCGAGGACGAGCCGGGCACGGTTTTCAACTGATCCGCCATACTCGTCAGTTCGGTGATTTGTTGTTCCGTGCAAAAACTGATTTAACAGATAACCGTTTGCCGAGTGTAGTTCAACACCATCGAAACCAGCATTTTTAGCATTAATAGCCGCTTGTTTGTAATCCCTGACAATTGCTTTAACTTCTTCTGTTTCGAGTGCACGCGGTGTTTCAAAAGGCACCTGTTTCCACTCCGAAGTGAAGGTATTGCCCTCCGGGCGAATAGCTGATGGCGCCACCGGAAGTCCTTCTTCGGGATGAAGAGACGAGTGTGATATCCGTCCAACATGCCACAGTTGTATAAAAGTGCGGCCATTTTCTTTCTGCACTGCATCCGTCACTTTCTTCCATCCGGCAACCTGTTTGTCAGAATAAATTCCCGGTGTCATCGGGTAGCCTTGCGCCAATCTTGAGATTTGGCTCGCTTCGGTAATTATCAATCCTGCCGATGAACGTTGCCTATAATATTCAACATTCAGGTTGGTTGGAGCCAAATCGGCATCAGCACGCATGCGTGTTAACGGAGCCATTACAACTCTGTTCTTTAATGTGTAATCTCCTACCCGGAGTGGTGTCAATAATTTGTTTTCCATTGTTTAATTGTTTTAAGACCGATCGGTCTATTGATGCTTAAAATTTTTATGTACTTAATAATTCAACTTCTTCTTTTATTAATGTAATAATCTCATCCAGGTGTTTACTATCGCCGCTAACCCGACTGATAAGTACTGTTCCTTCCAACATGGCGTAAAATTTAAGCGCCACTCTTTGCTGATTTATTTCAGATTGAAATTCTCCGGTACTGATTCCCATCGAAAGCAGGTTCTCCAGGTATTTCTGCGATGCCTGAATAACCTGATGAACCCTTTCCTTTATCTCCGGGTTGGTATCGTCTGACTCTGTTCCGAAATTAAGCACAGGGCAGCCGCCATGCTCTTCTCTAAACCTCCCTTCTTTAAAATGGTCGAGGTAAGCAAACAATTTTTCTTTGGCACTGGTATATTTGTTCAGTTGTGCATCTATTTCGCTTGCATACTGTTTGATGAGGTAATTAAAAGACTCCAGACAAATCTCATCTTTATTCACGAAATTGCCATACAAACAGCCTTTGGCTAACTGTGTTGCCTCCATTATGTCACTGATTGAAGTTCCGGCCATCCCTTTCCGGTTGATGATAGGAGCTGCTTTCTCAATAATAAACTGCCGTGTCCGTTCTGCTTTACTCATCGCGACACAAAAATAGACCAATCGGTCTAAAATAAAAGACATTCTTGCCTTAATATAGTATTACTTAACCAGAAGTTAACAGAACGACTGAAAATGAAATTGCATCTTAAACCGACAACAGAGGCTCAACTTTTTGTGTATCAAATTAATTCATGCGTATCAGAAGTGTTTGAACGCAAAAAGCCTATAACTGAGAAGCTTTTCTTATTTATAAGGTTAAATGTGATCTCAACGGGAAAGATGTCAAACTTTTTGCTCCAGGCAAGAGGCTGTGTTGATATTCATGCATGAAGAAAAGCAGAAAAAAATTCAAACGATAAAGACAACTGCGTTAGTTGCCTTCTTCCCGCTTGTAAAAAAAATGTTTCTCTTTTCTCAATATCAGCCAATTGCATCTCAATAATATCAATACTAATTTGATAGTTGTATGCCCAGAAACCATCCGGTCCAAAAACGATTCTTACCATTTTGTATTGCCTGATCAATGTGGTTATTGTTTTCAGCAATCGTTTGCTCTTTAATCAGATTGTTTTCTGTGTTTCCGGGTATAAAGTAATTTCCTGAAACACCGCCTGTGAGTTTTATATGATTAAACAATTGGTGGTTTAATGCAAGTCGCAAGCTTAATCTTGTGCCTTCGTAAGCAAACTTCTTTGTGTTATTTATAGATGTACTTATTATATCAGAGCTAACCTTAAATTTATTTTTTATTGGGAAATTCCTTCCAAAACCATAGCCAAAACCAATCTTTTCGTTGCCTGCAACTACGTTTATAATAGAATAAAATTTAGGGTTGCCGGTTTTCAAATTAACTTCCACCGGGAAAGTCTCAGAATAAAGGAAATCGAGGGAATAACTGCCATGTTTTACAATATTTATCAATCCTACCTGAAAACCAGAATGTATAGTATCTGCAACATTTACAAACCCGAATTGAAGCCCATGCAGTGTTTTTGTTTTATTCATTAATGCAGCTATTTGTACACCTTTCAAATCTGCTTTATTCTGGTTTATTGTGCCGGAAAGTTGCAGCCCGTTTGTAGAAACGCTCTCGTTATATGCACCTGCCAGCTGCAATCCTCTCACTGTATCTTCTGAGATATTTGCCAGCCCTGCAATTTGAGTACCCGAAACCTTATCATAATTCATGTTCAAAACTCCACTGATTTGCGCCCCAACCAATTTTTCTTTAGAAATATTCAAAACGCCTCCGGTTTGTACCCCATTTACGTTTTTGTAGGCCATATTAAATACGCCGCTAATTTGCCCGCCACGGATATTTCCCTGAAGCGTATTGTAGACACCACTTACCTGAAAACCGGAAACATTGCTGAAATCGTTTGTGTAAACCCCCGAGAATTGCACTCCATGTACATCTCCCAAAACAATATTCGCAACACCTGCCGCCTGCATTCCTCTTGCTTCTTTTTGAATAATATTGGCTATTCCACCAAATTCAGCTCCTTTTAGCCCTTTTGAATACCCTGCCAGCATATTTAACGAAACATTGTTTACACGCAGTCCTTTTACAAAAGAGTTGGTTCCTACTTTTGGCAAAAAAGAAAGCTGCACCGGCATTATTTTTTCAGTGTTTAAATGAGATGCATAAATGGCCTCTGAAGGAACAAATTTTTGTACCAGCGACAAGCTTTCAAATTTCTTTTCTTTTAGTCGGAATTCGGCCGCCTCAGTGCCTTTGGGAATCATAGCAAAAGGCGATTCTCTTTTGTAGAGGCTAAGCTGAATGTTTTGCGCCCCGGAGCTAACATAAATTACCGTATCATTATAAAACGGGCGACTAACAAAAAGGCCAATGTTTTTGTTGCTGGTGCTAAAATCAAATGAAAAGGAACCGTCATCCTGACTAATAACCAGTTGCTCGTTTTCAGGATCGTAAACAATTACTGAGTCTAACGGAATATCTGCATTATCAGCAATCCGCCCGGAAATTTGAAAGTTACTTTGCGTGCCGCTTTTCGAAATTCCACTTATAATAATGTGGTTTTCTACCTGCCGGAAAGTGGCGTTACTTTGAAATAATTTCTTTAGCGCATCGCCCACTTTTATGTCTTGGGCAGAAAGCGACACCGTCCTGTTTTCGTTAATGTCGTCAGGGTTATAAGCAAAAAAGAAATCGCCCTGTTGCTCAATGTCTTTTAATATTTCGGTAATACTAATATTCTGAACATTCAGGTTGATTCGAATATTCAGTAAGTTTTGTGTTTTTGCAACCAGGGTTAAAAACAAAAAACTCAGAAAAAATGGCAGAAAATATTTAATTCTCACGTTCTAAAGCAATATAATATTCATTGTTTAACTTATTAAATTTCAGTCCGTAAGTTTGCGTAATTACATTTAGTATTTCATTTACAGAGTCGTTATTAAACTGCGAGGTAAAAAGTGAATTAACATTCACCTTCGTATCAACATTTATTTTGGTAGAATAGCAGTGTTCCAAATTCGCAAACACATCTTTTAGCGGCATATTGTTAAAAATAAGTGTTTTATTAACGCTGAAAAATTCCGCTGGTTTTTGAGTTATTCCACTAATCTGTTTGTTCCCTGCAGGAATAAAACCACTTTCTCCTTTTTGAAGAACCAATGAATTTACTTCTTCTTTCGAGAGTTTTACCACGCCAGATAACACGTTGACATAAACCCCGTCGTTTTTAACAATGTTCACATTGAATTGAGTCCCCAGTACTTCTACTTTCCCGTAAAGGGTTTCAACTACAAATTTTTGAGTTGTGTCTCTTTTTACATGAAAAAAAGCTTTCCCCTCCAGCCTGGCAGTTCTTGTATGTGTTTTTGTATTGAAGAAATAGTTAATCCGCGAATTACCTGAAAGAATCACTTCTGTTCCGTCGGGCAAAATTTCCTTCAGGGATTTGTTTTTGGCCGTAAATGTTGTTGTATCGTATTTTGGGGGCGAAAAAATAAAGAAAGCTACAATAAGAATGGCGGCAATTGCTCCAACATAAGGAAGTATAATTTTATAAGTAGGAGTATGTATTTGTTTCTCCACTTTTTCCCATGCAGTGTTCGGATTTGCACGCTTTGTTTCATCGGTGGTACTATTTTGCCAAATTGTTGCAAAGCTTTCAAAATAAGCCTGATTTTCTTCCGAATTTTCAAGCCATTCGGCAACAGCTTCCTGCTCAGCAAACGTTGCTTCGCCCAAAAGAAATTTGGTTAATAAAGTATCATCGATATGTTTTGTCGTTTTATTCACACTCTTACCGTTTCTTTATTCTCTCATTATTTTTTGTGTTCTGGAAAACAGGATGAATAAAACCAGCGGAAATTCGCTTGATAAATCTTTACGTAAACTAGCCAATGCTTTTCCCATTTGGTTTTCAACCGTTTTTATCGAGATGTCCAGTTTCTCTGCAATTTCTTTATATTTTAATTCATCCATCCTGCTCATAAGAAAAATCTTTCGGCGCTCAGTTGGTAAATTATTAATGGCCGATTGAATTTTTGCATTTAATTCTTTCCCAATCAGGTGCTCCTCCTGACTCTTCTCTGTATAAATGCTTTCATCATTATTTATTTGTTCATATTGCCTTTTTACTTTTTGATGTTTTATATAGTTTAATGCTGTATTTCGAACTGCGCTGTATAAGTAGGCTTTAACAGAAGTATCGATTCTAATTTTCCGTTTATCTGCCCAAAGCTTCGAAAATACTTCCTGGACAATGTCTTCACCCAAAGTGTAATCGGCAACAAAACCATAGCAGTAAGCACACAGAACTGAATAATGCTTTTTAAACAAAATTTCAAAACCAGATTTTGTATGCCATTTGGTATCAGTAGCTCTCATTCAGGAAAGTTGTAGCTGCAAAATAAATAATTCTACTCAGGAATGCTTTATGGAAAAATAGAATTATCTGTTGCAGCTACTAAATTTATGTTCCTCTTAAAGTTTAACGACCAGTCCGGCATTTGCTCCAATCCATAGCGAAGTTATGTGATTGTCACTTTTGGATTCAACAATAGAATAAGGCACACGAACGGCATCGTTCTTTTGGGTCTTGTTTCTATCTTCAATAAAACAATTAAATGTAGGTCCAAATTTCAATGCTAAACGGTCTGTTATTTCATATTGATAGCTTAAATTAACCTGACTCAGAACATCATCAATATACTTGAAATTTTCATCAAAGAACTGAGTGCTTAGTACTTCTAGATTAATTTTATTTTTTGCTCCAACATTGAAGAAGGTTCCCAGTCCACCACCTGCACTAAAAAAATGTGTACTGTTCCGAAAACCAACTCCAAACCGAAAAACTGTATATAATTTTTCAACGCCCATTTTGTAAGAAAGCGTGGTAAACAACTTTTCATCGGTTGAAAGCTCCAACGCATAATACCCGTTCTTGTAAATGTTTAAAACTCCCAACGGCAGAATGGAATCCCCGGTATTTTCTCCAACGTTAACCACACCGAGTTGGAAGCCCTTGCCTTTTTTTGTAAAATTTACAACTCCTATTTGTGCTCCATTTAAATGTTCATAAGCAATGTTTATAGTCGATAGTTGTAATCCTTTCATTGTTTTTGACTGGTTTATTACTCCCGAAATAATTGCTCCGTTTGCGTCTTCTTTGGCAATGTTTGCTACTCCCGAAAGACTCATGCCTTGCATTGCCTGACTGCTGTTTATTACGCCTGAAATAATTGCTCCGGAACTGTTTTGTGTAGCAAGATTAAAAACACCTGCCAATTGAAAACCGTCCACACTGCCTTTAGCGATGTTTCCGACAGAACCTAATTCAAATCCGTTAATTCCACCGGTAATCCCATAAATCGTGTTAAAGGAAAACTTATAACTGTAATCAATAGAATTATGCCCGGAAGAACCAATGGGGTAGAAAAATGAAAACTGAGCTTTTCTTTCGTTTTGAGCCTGTGTATTATTTACTGCAAAAAGAGCCAAAAACATTGTTGCTAATAAAAAATAAATTCTTTTCATTTCTAGTTTTTTAAATTGTTCACTATAATTTGTTTTTACAATGCGTGGACAACTTCATTTGAAAATCCCCCCATCGAGGACGAATAATATTTTATAGCAGAACAAGAAGATCAGCCTTAATGATCTCACTATGAGCATCATGAAGCCAAATATTATTTTCTTAAAAAACAACAAAAGAAACACGTATCTCATCGTGTTTCCTTTTAACTCATAATTTGAGAACCTCAATATCTATCAGGTTTGAATTTCCCGCAGATAGTTGGGCAGGATCAAAAAAACAACGAAGGCACAAAGACAAATCATGCCACTGTAAAGCCAAATGGAAAATATTGAACTTTTAGGTTGAAGATTATTATGCGGAGTATGCTTTAAGGGGTATGGAACTCAGGGAGCCAAAATAGAAGAATAATTTTTAAAAAAGAAGTGCTGAACAGTTACAAATTCAGCACTTCTTTCTTAGTTAGAGACGGAAATCAACACCAATAGCCAATACGTACGATTTATTGGTTATATCAACAGGAATCCCTACACCTAAAGATTTAATGCTTTTATCGTTCCAGAAGGTACGCCCCAAACCTAAATCAATCTGAATGTTGTCGGAGATATTGTATCCTGCTCCCAATGCAACATTTAAGTTATCGTATTTCGGAGCTTCATAAAGTCCCAACTGAGTATAATAAAGCTCCATATTATCATAATTGAACGCAGTAAAGCTACATCCCGCACTTACTTCAAGCTTCTCATTTAGCATATAAATGAAACCTAAGTTTGCCGTATAGCAATTCCCGGCTAAATCTGATAGGTCTTTAGACATACTATTACCGTATTCATCTGTTAATACAATATCTCCCCAGTCGGCAGCCGTTTGAAAATAGTAGTTAAAATCGGCTTCCGTACTTAACTTATCTGAAATTTTGTAGCGAATGCCGGTATTTAAAACAGCTGGAAAATCGCGTTGACTTTTTGTTCCGTTCTCAGCTAGCTCAACACTGCCTTTGTTATCCGACACTTCGAACTCTAAATTTACTTTCGTTTCGTAGTGTACGGCAATATTTAATTTTTCAGAAGGTTTGAAGTCGATACCAACGATTCCTCCCAATCCGCTCGCTGTCGACTTATAATCCACCCCAAGAGCTACTTGAGAAAAAGCAACATTTGCTTCGGTATTGTTAATTCCCCTGATGTAGCGACCTCCTGCAGAAAACGAAAGATTATCGGAAAGAGCATAAGAAAAATTTAGTGGTATGGTTAAATAGTAAGAAGACGCTTTTAACGATTGCTCTGTCGCCAGATTGCCCGGGGACAAAACAGCTGCGATTAAAAGTGTTGATAACGATCCGTTGGGGTAATCAACAGTTGCACCACCTCCAGAAATATATACGCCAGATGAAACCGCATATTTATTTTTCTTGTATGCAGCATAAAACATGGGCAAAATAGGATCCATGCCATCTTGCTTGTAAGTCATTTCTGTTCCGTAAAAATTAAAACTGTGTTGTGGATGGCGAAATAACATTTGGTTACTAATGCTTAAATAAATGCCGTCGTTGAGCATTGCCAGTCCGGCAGGGTTATAATTAACCATATCGGCACCTCCATCAAGAGCTGCATTTCTAACATTTGATCGGATCCATTTGGCACTCATGTTCGCCAGATTATCCATTTGTGCATTTGCTAAAATCGTTAGGGTAAGCAATGCAATAAGCGGTATAATTGCTTTTTTGTTCATGGTTTTATGAAAGTTTATTTATGTTAAAATAACCTCCAAAATTATAAAAATCCTGCCGTTTGAAATGGATTTTTATAATGAAATTGTTGCTACCGATAAAGTTCCTAATCTTTATTATTATGGTTTAACAGTAGACGAGGAAGGTATTTCTTCTATTTTTTAGTTCTTATTAAAGTATTTAGCAAATAACAGAGGAATGAAGACAAATTATGAAATGACCTCTATGGCACAAAATTTACTCCATTTAGTAGCAGAATTAAATCATTAGTAGTGATTGTCATATCTTATAATACTTGCCTGATTTTAAGTAAGAAAAAGCTTAAGTGTTATCTTGAATTCGTTAAAATGTTAAGATTTGAGATGTTCGGATATTCCTTCCAAAATGAAAAGGGCAAGCTTTTTGTATTTCACGAACATAAACTATTTTATGTATTTAAGGGATAATATATGTCGGTAAAATTAAAATTGGCAGAAGGAAAACTGCTTGTCAAATACCAAGGCAGTCATTCTGAAAATTATTAGTTCTAATTGTGTAATACAGATATTAACAGCTCAACTAATGTAGCATGCCAATTCTAAAAAAACATATGGAGCTTGAAGGAATTGTTGGAATACGACGGTTTTTTGAAGCAGAAGGAATTCCCAAAGAATATAAAAAGAATGAATTTTTCATCCGCCGGGGACAACACCACAACCATATTGGATTTATTCTCGAAGGTGGATTCAGATACCTGGGATATTCTTCGGAAGGGAAAGAACAAATAGTTGGTTATAGTTTCGAAAGTGATTTTGTTGTAGATTATGCAACGTTCCAGGTTCAGGAGCCTCCTGCTATTGATGCCCAATCTATTAAAAAAAGCACAGTACTCTCACTTACCTATGATCAGCTTAATGCATATTTTGAATGCTGTGGAATTCCTGACCTCAGGAGTAAAGTAGCAGAAGCTCTGCTTAACGATTTTGGCACCCGGCTGCTTTCAATGTACTGCGACACACCCGAGGAACGTTATATAAAGCTTATTGACCGTTACTCTGACATTTTAAATTTGGTTAGCCTGAAAGAAATAGCTTCGTTAATAAAAGTTACGCCTGAGACATTAAGCCGAATCCGTAAGAAACTAAAGAACCTTGATTTGAATCAAGAGTTTTGAGATTCTGTCTGTCTATCTTTACAAAGAATTTTAGAGAAAACAGAAACCATGAAAAAATCACTATTCCTTTTAGTGCTGGCAGTTACTTTATTTGCCTGCGAGAAAGATAACGACGGAATAAAACTCCAACTGAATACTGAATCCTGCACACTTGACAATGAAACCAGTTATGCTGAAATCCGAATCGACAGAGGCGAAGGTTCATTGACCGTTGCTTCCACTAACTCTGACATTGCGGAAATACTTTACGACGACAATGATGAGAATGTTTTTTATATCATCGGACACAATCAAGGAACCGCTGCTGTCTCAGTCGTTATTTTTAATGACGAAGGAGAAGAAAACACAAAAACAATCGATGTTAATGTGCGGGAAGCAATTTCTTACGAGAGTTTTTTGATGGACGTAGGAGTATATCTCAAGAAAGGTGAAAGCCGGAAGTTTGGTTTGCCTTTCACGTTTGATAAGAATTATAACGTAGTAGCTGATAACAGTGCTGTTATCGATAACGATGGAGTAGCTACTGTTTCTTCCAGTGTTGAAATGGGGAATAAATTCAAAGTAGAAGCGAAAGCCGTTGGCAGTACTTCGTTCAATATCTGCAAGGGAAAAGTCGTAATCTTTTCTGCCCGTGTTTTTGTGGTCGATGAGTATGATTTGTTCATTCCGGAATCGGAAAACAGCCAGCTAACTTTTAACCTTCCGTTTATTGCCGGAGTTAATGGAATTTCTATCTGGCGGGGAAGCGGCCACTATTCTGCAAAGGTAGTAGATAAAACAATCGCTGTGGTTAAATCTATTACCTTAAGTGATGACCATTTTGATCAGCAAAATAATTCGGCTGAAGTTCGAGTGACTCCCTTAAAAAGTGGAAAAACAAAACTGATTGTTACCGACGAAGTCACCGGGCAAACCTCGGCGGTTAATGTTGTCGTAAATTAGCATTAACATATCATCGTTGAAATAAACGCTTTTACACCAAATCAGTTTCCATCAAATAACTAGTCGGATATGGCTTTTCTGAATAAATACCTGGAATTGGATGAAATTACAGACGTGAAGAATTTCTTTCTCGGGAAAGGTACTGTAAAAGAATACAAGAAGAATGATTTCTTTGTGCGACAGGGACAAAAACATGATCATGCAGGTTTTATCCGGGAAGGTGGCTTCCGATATTTGGGATCCACTTCTAAGGGAAAGGAGCAAATCATTGGCTACAGTTTTGAAAACGACTTTGTTGTTGATTACGGATCTTTTCAGGCTCAAAAAAAGGCAATTGTCGATATACAGGCAATTAGAAGCAGTGTCGTACTGTGCGTCAGTCACGATGAACTCAATGAGTTCTATCAACATCACATAAAAAATATCAGAGGACAATTAGCAGAAACCCTTTTCGAAGATATTTACGGCAGGTTGGTTTCCTTGTATTGTGATTCTCCAAAGGAACGGTATCTGAAACTGTTGGCACAATATCCTGATATTTTGGACCTGATTACATTACGAGAAATAGCTTCATTTATTAAAATTGAACCAGAAACACTAAGTCGGATACGAAAAAAATTATTGCTGGCCGAGAACTCTTGACTTGAGTCAAGGGTTTCGAGATTCTGCATAATTACCTTTGTCTTTTTTATAAAAATAGATTACCATGAAATTAATAAACATACTCAAAGCAATTCTCTTTTTGTTTTTCTCCATTACGGTTGTTTCGTGCAATGAGGATGATGATGCTCCTAATCCGGAGCCTCCGCTTCTTCCCGAAACTTTGTACAAAACAACGTTCAACATTACACAAAACTATGCCCATAAAATAACTGACGACAACACCGGACAGGTTTTGGTTGATGTTGACTACGGAATAGCCGATGTAAATACCTTGGTTTATGTTATTCACCAGCAGAGCGAGGGAAAATATATAAAGCTTCGTAATATGGATGACTCTTCTGTAAAAAATATTACAACAGACAACATTGCTGTAGTGACGGACTCCTTGCCGGAAGGAAAATATTACATCACGTTTGTGGCGTTTAAAGATTTCGCGGTTACTGGCTCTGATGTTCTGACATTTTTTGAGTCTTTGACAAAAAATTACGATGAGGCAATGATGCAAATTCCCAACGATTACGTTCATTATGCGACTACCGAATTTGAAGTATCAGCAATTGATGGGGCAAATCAACCTGTGACGTTGGATTTAGAAAAGATGACGACCGACCTTATTTTTGAATTTACCGATGCTGATAAAGTTCCGGATTTTTATGATTACAGTTTAACTGTAGGTGTGGATAGTATCCCTTCAGCATTCTTTATTGCAAGTGGGAAAACACTTTCGCCTAAGGAAACAAAAGAGAAAAAACTGCACCTCTATTCCGGCGAACAAAATGTACCTCTGCTTACTACAGCAGGAGATAAAGCAGTGGTTGCCACCTTCCATTCTTTAGCGAATGACAAATTACAGGCATCTGACAGAGGAAAATACTGGTTCGAATTCAAAGAAAATCTTAATGGAGGAAAGCAAATAAGGGCAGTCTCAAAAGAATTGGGCGAGTTCTCTTTCGAGCTTTCTTCTTCAATGTATGCCTATGAGTTGTATGATGAAGGACAGGCGTTCGTTAAATCAATCAGAAAAACAAAATAGAAAATTAGATACCATGAAAGCAGACGTTATAAAAAAAGTATTTCTTATTGTATTTGTCGCGAGTACTTTATTTTTTGTAGGATGTAAATCTGACGAAGAAGACGACAAGATTGAAGCTCCGGTTGCACTGTACAACAAAAACAAGGAGTCAATAGCTTATATTGATTACGAAGACGAGGATGATAATGACCTGGGCACCATATATATGTATGACGGGACCCCGGTAGCCTACCTTTACGAATCAGCTATTAACGAAGGTGCAAATATTTATAGCTTCAACGGAGTCTTTATGGGATGGTATGTAAACGGCATTGTTTTCGACATAGAAGGTTATGCGGTAGGAGCAAAACAAGGAATTCTGCGGATGGAAATAAATACCAATATAACTCAGCCAGAGCCACCTAAGATCACAAAAGGAATCAAACCTGTCAAATTTCCACGGTCAGTTCAGCCTGTTTGTCCATTACTCAACTATTACTGGAGTGAAACAAGCCTGTCTGATTTTTTTCTTTTCAGCCCGGAAAAATTTTTGCTACAATGGGACAGCTTCATTGATAACAGTGCTGAAACCACAGATATTTTTATTGGAACAAAGTATCTCGGCATACAAGGTTGGCCGCTTGTTGCTAACCCACCATATATTTATATTGGTGCTACCTTTCCTAAAAATACCTTTGTGAGTTCTTTTGATGGAGAAGTTAAGGGCAACAAAAGACCTGTTGAGCTAACTTTCAATTTTTCGACACCTTATACCACAAGTATGGAAGAAGTAAAAGGGACTGAATACCTGAAAAAGTTGAAGGAAGCTATGAGTTCCGAGGAATATAAAAGCTATACTCCGCCAACAAGACCTTATATAGCCAAACTTGCAAAGCTAAATTCATTGGTTAATCTGGATAGCTGTTTTTCTGAAAACAAAGATTTCGGCAGCACTTTTGAGCGAATAGCCAAACAAAAATTTGAACTGGAAAATGTAAAAAGCTTGTCGGTTGGCGAAATTGTGTTTAAAGGATTCACGGTTTCAATGGAGACTCCATCAAACGGCTTATTTGTCGATACTCCAACTAATTTAAGCGAGTTAGTTTACATTCGAACATTAACGTATGGAGTTACGGCTTATTTTGTAATAGCTAGTGAACATTCTTACCAAGATGTTCTCACGGCTTTTAAAAACGATGATTACAAAAATCCTGAAGGAATTCTAACTAAATCTCAGATCATTCTGTTAACGGTTTCTGATGTAAACCAGGAAGCGACAATAAAATCGTCGTTTGACGATCTGAAAGAATTTATGAATAAGCCATTTTATAACAAAGAGGCCTACGGATACCCCATATTTTGTAAGGGATTTTATGCAAAAGATAATCGAGTTTTTAACGGAGACAACTGAATATTGAATATTTAAATTAATCATAAAAATTAAATACTATGAGAACAAAAAATGCATCCAATTTATTAGTGCTATTACTGCTTGCCGTTTTTGCGGGTGCATGTAGTGATGATGACCCCGAACCACTTAGTTTTTTTAATGTGGCTTATGAAGTTCCCATGCACGGTACACGTTATATCAGCGTAAAAAGCGGAAGCGGTGATTATTCTGTCCGGGTAGATAATCCACACTTATTTTCGGCTTCGGAAGATGACGGATGGTCTAACCCGGAAGGAACGTTTCTGGTTCGAGGCTTACTAACAGGAGAATCAACACTTGCAGTTACAGATAACAGAACCGGGGAAACAGCAAATTTGACAATTAAAGTAACCGACAATTACGAGGCGCTTCAGATATCTACACTTTATTGGGATGAATCCAGTTCCCAAATTATGGAAAACGAACATCCTGTTTTTAGCAAAATCCCTTTTGTTTTTCTTATTAACAACAAGGAGCGGGATGTATATTTTGCAGATAGAAGCGGAGAAAACTCGCTAACAAGTAATGGCATAAAAATACAGGGGAAAGGCACTTATTCTTTTACAACGGAAGATGATAAATACTATTTGACATTGACATATTCTGAAGATGAAAGCGGAGAATTAACAGATAATGCTTCAGTGATCCCAACTACCCATGAATTTGAAATTACTCAAAGCAGCGAATTTTTGCGGCACCGATTGGATGAAAATCTGAATCTTGGATGGGAAACCATTGCCAAAGCTTATCCTGACAGTCTTCGGGGCGAGTCCATTACAATGAAGGGAGTTAATTCAAGCTACCAACTCGACGGTAAATTTGAGCAAATTGAAATTCCGACAGGTGTATTGAATTGACACTGATTTATTACCCTGCTCTGACTTGTATTTAGTGCAGGGTCATAAATAGCTTTGTAAAAATAAAACAGAATTGATTTATGAATAATAGAACATTGAAGAACCGGATGAAAATATTTGGGGTCTTTTTCCTTTTTGCAACTTGCTTTTTATTTTTCTCATGCAGCAAGGATGATGACGATTTTCAGCCAATCCAGTTGCAGTACGCTATCCTTAACGATAAGCCTAACCCGATAACCAACAATCAGATTTCTCTCAATTTCCCAAGTGAAACGAAAAACGAATTGATAATTTTTGGGGGCGACGGAAAGTATGCCATAAATAACTCTGACAACACAAAATTAAGTATCAGCTATGCTGATGGATATTTAACACTAACTCCTCTTGCTGTCGGAAACGTAACAGTTACAATAACTGATACCCACAATAACTTCTATGCTCTAACGGTGCAAATCATAAATCAGTTGGAGCTTAATATAAGTGCAAAAAAAGAAGCAGGAAATATATTTGACTTAATGGTGTTCAACCTTAATACAAGTTATGAAGGGAGAATTACCCTTTTGGATTTAACCGAAACATACGATTCTATTGTGTGGCTATGCACAAATACTTCTCAACGTTTTCGAGTTCTTGAATCTCAGGAAAACAGTGGTAGTTTTACATGGCAATGGTCAAATTGTTTCTTTTTGCCTGCTGTATATGAAACCTGTGTGCTGGGCTACAAAGACAGTCAAATAATTTCCAGCGATACCGTTTATGTGGATATTGCAAACGACAAGGATTTTCTAGGCTTCAAGTGGGAAGATGTGGAAAGTAAAGTAAGTAACGGATATGAGAATATTTTTTCAGATGAATATTATTTTGTAACACATGAGAATGTTACCAATAATATTCCCTCTATCTCTTTGTTCTTGTCTAAGAACTATATTGAAAATGAGGCTGCCTTTTTCAGTAAAAGCAGGGAAATTCTTTTTGACTACATCTGTTCATTATATTCGTCGCCAATATACAGCAGCGATGAGGATAATTCTATATTAGATATTTACAACGATTTGTTCAGAAATAAAAAAGAAGCGGCAGTTCCTGAGTTCATTTGGGTAACGTCAAAATCAAACATCGTTCTGTTGGAAGAATACGATAGCATTAGCGGGTATTCTAATTATGAAATATATGCTGAGCCAAAGTAGCTCATAGAACAACAATATGTTTCAATCGCTGTAAATATTTGGCTAACTTAGTAACGCTGAAATTCCAAACAGTTCTCAGGTAAGTTTCGAAGCTGTAAATAAAATTGTAGTCGATTTCTTTTAAGGGAATATCGTCAATATTATACCGGTGTCTCAAAAACTCACCCAGACGTGTACAGGTACGTTCGTATTTTTTGCCCCTGCTGCTGTAATATCTTTCCCGATCCGAAGTTTTAATTCTTCGTTATGCTCCCGGAAAACAACCTGCAACATTTGTACTTTTGACTTTACACCGAGATAAGCATCTTTTATCCTGCCAACATATTTTTTGCGTGCATAGAAGAAAATCTTAAATCGGCAACTCACAATGCTAATTTTCAGGCGTTTAAACTAATTTTAATGAGCTACTTGTGCGGAGTCAAAATGCGACAATCCAGAGACTTATGGAGACTTTCGAAAAATGGTTACGGGAAACTTTAAAATTCTTCTGTAACCAAAACGGGCCTAAAGGTGGCATTTTTGGGTCTTTTCATGGCATTCACCAAAAAATAAAAACCGTGCAAGTATTTGACTTACACGGTTTTTCATCATTTGACAGTTTTTGTCTTTTTGTACTGGCTCCCCAGGTAGGGGATGAACTATGTCTTTAATTTATTTATTACCAGCAATATACGGTTTAATAAAATCGGCCTGTAACCAGGTTGTAACCGTGACACTGTCATTTGATTGTCCCCATGTGTCAGAACCCGCTCCCCAAAGCAACGAATTCATCACATCACAGAACTGCCAAATAGCTTCCCCAAATTTAGGAATATCTCTAAACTAAATCAAAAAATATTTTTACCAAGTTGGGAAAAGGTTGGGAAATAAAGTTTCTGAAAGATGTAATCTTTGTTTCAAACATCAAAATTATGGGTGTAATTACGTTTGAAAGTAAGGCATATCAAGACCTTGTTCAAAAAATAGAAAACATTGCCGAATATATCGCTAAAAACAAACTGGATTCTATTCCGAAAACTGAGGTTTGGCTCAACAGTAATGAAGTGGCCGATTTATTAAAAATCAGTATCAGAACCCTTCAGCGGCTAAGAAACGACAACATGATTAGTTATACCATGTTACGAGGCCGATGTCTTTATAAACTTTCTGACATTGAAAAATCACTCCGGGAAAGGATAATTCCCACTGACCAAAGAACACTTGATAGATTGCGGAAACAGCATATAGCCGGAAGTATCTTCAACAAGCAGGACCAATAGTGAGAGATGTATATTGACCAGAAATATTTCGATTCCTGAATGCAACGTCTTCTTAGCCAGGTTGAACTTGTCCAAAGAAAAGTTGATAAGCTGGGGAATAATGACAATGTCATCAATGATGAAGTTTTACTGGATAACCAGGACTTATGCCTTCTGCTGAAAGTCAGCAAACGAACCCTTCAACGCTTTCGTAGTTCTGGAAAGCTGCCATATAAAAGAATCGGGAAGAAATAATAGAAGTTTTATCATAGAATACATTTACATTTTGTTAGCGGCTGGTGTTATTCATTTTTATTCTCAATCTGTTTCCACTTATCTTTAATATTCACTTCTCCATCGAAATAATTAGCTTGAGATTCTTTATTAAAAATCTCAAATGTTGGGGCTAATAATATTTTATCTGAATCAGGATATTCAGCTATATCATATCCAAAATAAGTTCTTATGTCTAAAAAAGTGCAAATATCAATCGTGTGATTATATAATTGATGTGCTCCTTTTTCTCCTTTTTCAAAAAACATCAAATCACCACTATTTACAATTTCTAATCCATTTGGAGTCCTTAATGTTGCAGAGCCTGAAATTATCATAAAAAGTTCCTCTGCGTATCTATGAAAATGGTAGGGAGCTGAGTATTGGTCTGGATTTAATTGTCTTAAATCAAAGTTTAAGTTTTCAGGATTAATTTCCTTTTTAATTCTTGAAATATCTGTGAATATTCTGTAATTATCTATTTTATTTGGGCTTTCTTGAAATTCCCTTTGGTCAGCTTTTAATATTGTCGCCATAATCAAATTTGTTTTTTATCAAATCTATCAAGTTACTTAGTCGCTTCCGTCCACTGTTAATTTCCCTCAAATATTTGAAACGAAAATTGCATAATCGCTGTTATAGGCAGCAAACGCAAATAATATTTAAACATTTTCATCTTAAATTAAGAACTATTCCAGTCTACATAAACCAATCATTCAGAAAATCTTGGCATTTATGAAGTTTAAACTCAGTAATTCGGTACTTCTGAATACCTGCTTTTACTAATGGGTCATCATTACAAAATTTATCTATATCATCACATTTTACGATAATAATTCCGCCTCCAACACCAACTTTAGGACCAGAAAAAAGAACGGATTCATCTTTAAATCCTTTATTTAAGTATTCCAGATGTGCATTAATAGCTTCTTCTAATTTATCTTGTTCGGGAAGATTTTTTACGAATGAACCTTCCAATGTGTAATACTTGATTTTATCCATAGGTTTATTTTTGATATTTATCTACTACATTTAATCAACTAAACAGTTAGTTTCTTTCACTGTTCAATGCTAACGGCAGTCTGTCTAAAAAGTAAAATTAAGCCGTTGAGATTTCAATATTTCATTCTTCTTTAAGTCAGCTACCCAAATAATTCTTTCAAAGAAATAGGTTTCTAGACAGTCTGACGGCCTGCGGTATGAAACGTTGCGCATTTCGGCGCACTTTCATATCAAACCGCTACACCGTTTATTAATTGTTATTTCGTTCAAGTTTAGCACTATCTGCACAATGTTTTATGACCGCTTGTTGTACGCTGGCCATTTTTGTCCTATTTAATGATGAAATAACCTTATTCCTGTATTTATTATCGTTATTCCATATTTGTTAGCTGTTTCTATTATTTCATTATCCCTTATCGACCCCATAGGAGTTGCAATATATTTTATTCCGTACTGGTTAGCTAATTCTATATTGTCTTTTTGAGGGAAGAATCCATCCGATAACAGACAAGTATTGGGCAATTCATTTAATAAGACTTTATCACCATATTGTTTTTGCCTTTCTAATTCAATTATTTGGTCAAGTTCTGTCCTTTTTTTATTATCCGATTGATTTAAAAACGAATAATCAAGTCCATTTTTTTGAAACCAAACATTTGCTTTTGTTAGTGCCAAATTCGAGCACAAAATCCTTGATTGTTGTCCAGACCCAATTCCAATAACATGGCCATCGTTTACAATACAAATTGAATTTGACTGAGTATATTTTAATGTTAGCATGCCAATTTTTAAATCGGATAGAATTTCAGTAGGAATCGTTTTGTTTTGAGTTACTATATTGGAAAAATGACTATCATAAATTTTTAAGTTGTTTCTTTTTTGTTTAATTGTTATTCCAAATATTTCGCGAGATTCAATTTCTTCTGGTTCAAAGTTTTTGTCAATCAGAAAAATCACATAATTCCCATTCTTCTTCGAGCGCAAAATCTCCAATGCTTCATCGCTATATTCGGGAGCAATTATTCCATCGGAAACTTCAGATTTTATCAAAAGAGCAGTTTCTTTATCAACACAATGACTTAAAGCTATAAAATCTCCAAATGAAGCTAATCTATCTGTTCCTCTTGCTTTAGCATAAGCTGTTGCCAACTTCGATAGTGTTTTTTTTATAAGGTAAGCTTGCTTCTCAGTATCACTCAATTCTCCATATACTGCAACTCCTGAAGGTGTTACATGTTTAAATGAAGTACTGCATTCTTTGTTTAAAGTTTGACTGATTTCTTTTACTAATTGCCAGGAATTCAAAGCGTCTAATACATTAATAACACTTGGATTTCCATTTAATAATCCGAAGGAGTTTGTGTTATCAATAATTTCTGCATAATCCTGGTAGGGATTCATTCCATATTTCAATATCATAATATCTATGTTTTGTTATTTAGCATTATGTTGGCTTGGCTGAAGCATAACGGCAGTCTGTCTAAAAAGTAAAATTAAGCCGTTGAGATTTCAATATTTCATTCTTCTTTAAGTCAGCTACCCAAATAATTCTTTCAAAGAAATAGGTTTCTAGACAGTCTGACGGTCACTTGTATGTGGTCGGGCGGGATTTCTGGAAGAAATCGTGTCAGACCCGCAGGAAAGTGGGCGACAGGTCTGACTTGTCAGACCGCTAAAACCCCCGCCTGCCATATACAATTGTTAGCGGCTGGCATTTTTATTCCTTCTTCAAGTAAGGATTAAAAGCTATTTCCCAAAGATTTCCATCAGGGTCTGCAACATAACTGCTATATCCTCCCCAAAATACTTTCAGGGGTTCCTTTATTATCCTAACTCCTTTGTCTCTTAGTGATTTTATTAAATCGTCAACGTCCTTCTCGCTCCAAACATTATATGAAATAGTAAATCCTTTGAATCCATTACCAGTTGAATCAATAGTCGCATCTTTTGCTAATTCTTCCCTTGAATACAAAGCAATATGAATTCCATTTAATTGATACAATATCATATCTTCATTGCTCATTTCGGAACGTTTCCATCCAAACTTATTCTCGTAGAAATCAGTAGCGATTTTTAAATCATTTACTCCCAGCGTCATAAAGGTTATTCTTTGTTCCATTTTAATATCATTTTTATTTTGTCCCAATGTAATTGTCGTAATTATAATTAATACACACAAGAAACCGAATGTTTTCATAAGCCTAATTTTTATAAAAGTCTACGTTTTTTGTCCATCAAGAATTGCTTTTTGAACTGATTTACTTAATGATGATAGCACTAATTGATAAGATTGGTTTATCATCTCTTTTAATATTTCATCTGGGACTTCTCCATTCAAATCAACTGAATTCCAATGATTCTTATTCATATAGTAGCCTGGTCTGACACTTTTATATTGATTTCTCAAAGAAAGTCCAAGAGATGGTTCGCATTTTAATGTGATTATGTTTCGTCCTTCATTGTCAACACATATCGCCGCAAACATTTTTTTCATTATCTGAAATCTATTCCATTGCCATTCTTCTTTAAAATCCCGTGTTACTCCTTTTTTCGTTATGAGATAATCTTCTAGCCAATTATAATTCATATGATAATCAGTTTAAAATTGTTCATTTCGGTATCTTTATTTTGCTGCCCTATAACGGTGTCGGTATGAAATCGTTGGGGATTGCGGGCTATTTTTCTTTCCAGTTACACCGAACTTATTGCGTGGCAGAAACTTTACACAACCACTTAAACCCCAATGTTTTATACCGCATGTTAGCGCTGGTGATTTATTTCCATTACTTTTCTTGCAATTTATTTGTTTTTCTCAATATTTTACTATTATCTTTGTATTATACAAGATGATTAATTCAAAAAGATTAAATCATGAATAAAAATAATCAATTATCTGAATTGTTATCAGCATGGGAAGAGACTTACAAAAAGGGTCAACTGACTCTTTGGATTTTTCTCTCATTGAAAGATGGGAAGAAATATGTTGATGAGATTAAATCTTTTGTTGAAAAAGAATCTAATCATACTATGACTTGTGAAAGTCAGAGCCTTTATCGCAATCTCAGAAAATATCAGCATATAGGTGTTGTTGACTTTGAACCCGGTGAAGGAAATAAAGGTCCCGAGCGTAAATACTATTTCTTGACAGAATTAGGTATTGAATTGCTCAATAGTTTCATTGAGAGAAATATCAATCTTTTTTTTAGCGAACAAATTAAAAACTTAATCATATCGGAGGACTAATAATGAAAATAGTAACAAAAAATCTAATGTATTTTGCGATTTCTTTTTTTATAGGAGCAATCGTTTTTCGCTATTTTTTAAGTACCTATTTGAAAAACCATCCCAATAATCTCGTATGGATAATAGCTGTAATTTATTTCTTTTTCTGTTTTTTTATAGGTTGGTTTTTTGGGAAAAGAGATTATAAATCTTTACCACTTTACGATGTCGGCTTTCGTTTCCATTTTGTAACATATTTACTTTCCAATATTGTAGCAATATCATGGTTTTCGCTTGACTTCCAATCACAATTTGAAAATATTAGAACTATTTATGCCATAGCCATTTTTTGGGGGATTGGATTGTTGATTCATTTCATATACTATTTAATTGCGAGAAAGAACACGATTAAAGGTCTCAATAAAGAAGAAATATTCGAATAAATATTAAAACTATTTTAAATATAATCTATTTGAATGGCTTTTTTATCTCTGTAGATTATTGGCTCTGCCACACTTGCCGTTAACGGCAGTCTGTCTAAAAACCTACTTCCGGGGCAGTAATACTTAACATTATAAAGCGGCCTGGGAAAAGGTAAGTGAGACAGATGGCTTTTATTGTTCTGTATCGTATTCGGTTTATCTAGCTTAAAAATAGCTGAAAACGTTTGATTTTAAGCAGAAAATACTGAAAAATACTTGCCATATATTTTCCCAGTTTACCGGCTCCGATAATGTTGATGATCCTCCTTAGATTGTAGGCTGTCATTATCAATCCAAAGTCGGCTTCAGCCCTTTTTATGTACTTTTTGGTGATGATGTAACTGAATCCCCACTGCCTTTTAATCGTTCCAAAGGGATGTTCCACAATGGCCTGTCGGCGTTTGTATAGTTTCTGGCTGTTCTGAACCCGTTTTTTGTTGTTTTCAACGTTGCGGGCAAACTCACTTCGCCTGACTTGTTTTCCGTTTGCTGCCGATTTTGTGCATAATGGACGTACCGGGCAGGTTTTGCACTGCGGTGTGGTATAGTTGCGGAAGCGGTAGACCAGCTCGCCGGCATCGTTCTTAGCGTGATGCCAGTAACCGGTAGTTCTTAAGGTGTGTCCCTGCAGACAAGTGTAGGTATCGGTTTTCGGATCGTACTCAAAATGTTCCACATCGTAGTTCAGGTCGGGGGCATGCGAAGCACCGGAAAACGGGGGAATGGCTACAATTGCCGGAATACCCAGTGCATCGGCTATGGCGAGCTCACTTCCGGTGTGATATCCTTTGTCGTAGAGAGCAGTAAACTGATTTGTTCTTAAAATCTTTTTTGCTCTTCGGAGCATTTCCCCCAGGGCTTTCTTATCGTTGGCATTGGTTATTTTGTAATCGATCGGGAGGTTGTTTTTTGCATCGACCGAGGTTTGGACCGAGTAAGCCACCTCGGTAATGTTGTTGCGTGTAATCAGGTGACGGCTGTCGGGATCGGAAGTGGAGATTTGCCTTTGCCCCGATTGTTTTAGCTGCTGTTCAATGTTTTTGTACCCCTGTTTGCGCCGGTTTTGCTTTTTGATTTCGTTTTCAATTTCCTGTTTATTATCCCCGTCGCTTTCAGCCAGGGCTTTCTCGTATTCTGCCAGTTTGTTTTCGATGTACTCCAGGTGCCGGTCGATTTTCTTCTGGTTGTAATTATTCTTTTTGCTGTTCTGAGCGCGTAGCTTTGTACTGTCGCCTGCAGTCAGGGTTCCGCCAATGAGGTTGAAGTACCGGGCAATTCTTACTGTTTCGCGGAATACTTTTTTGATGGCTTTTGGGTTATCTCTTCGGAAGTTGGCGATGGTGTTATGATCGGGTTTGAGGCATTTGAGCAGCCACATTACTTCGATGTTTCTTCCACACTCTTTTTCCAGATCGCGCGACGAACGCACCATATTCAGGTAGCCGTAAATGTACAGTTTCAGCAAGTCGGCCGGGTGGTAAGCCGGACGCCCGTTTTCGGTATGATCAACTTTAAACCCAAACTGCGGTAAGTTGAGCTTGTCGACAAAAGCATCAATTAGCCTGGCTTCGTTTTCAGACGTAACTGCATCGTTGAGTGAAACCGGGAAAAGGGATGTTTGCGACCTGTTTTGTCCTTTGATGTACTTCATGCCTGAACGGCTTGCGCTGTTGAGAAGTCAGCAGGTAAGAGCATCTTCCTTCACCCAATCGCTGCCTGATCTACTACTTTGGCGCTTATCCATTGCTGGATATTTTGGACGTCACAATGATGTGCTTGCTCATCCGGCCTTATAGCCTCATATCAGGTTCCTGTCCGTCAGTAGCGGGATTTGCCGGTTGGCTTCCTTCACTGCATACCTCACAGTAAACCAGCTTGCCACTTGCTAATGCTTCAAGACGTTACTCCTGCGCATAAGGGACTTACACCCCCTGGAAATATTTCATGCATCACACTACTATTTAACACCGAGAATTTGTATTTTCAACATTTTTCCAGAGCTTCCAGTAGTTAGCGGTAAGCGTAGAGAACAACAGTAAACTGAATTGACAACTATTTAAATGACAATAATGAAGAAACCAATTTTAATAACTTTGACACTTGCGACAACTTTTTGTCTCGGATTCGCTTTTAAGTCAATCACAACAAATAATAACGATAATAAAATGAAAAGAGTAACAGGAATTGGTGGCGTTTTCTTTAAATGCAAAGACCCAAAAGCAGTAACAGAATGGTATCAAAAACATCTTGGACTTGACACTAATGAATATGGTGCAACATTTGAGTGGTATGAAAGTCCTGACAGCACAGCAAAAGCTCAAACTCAATGGACACCATTTGCACAAGATTCAAAATACTTTGACAAAGACTTTATGATAAATTACCGAGTGGAAAACTTGGAAACTCTTGTTGAAGAACTGAAAAAAGAAGGTGTGACCATTGTGGACAAAATTGAAACTTACGACTATGGAAAGTTTGTTCACATTCTTGACGGAGAAGGAAACAAAGTTCAGCTTTGGGAAGCAATTGATTGATCCTAACAACAGACAAAACCCGAAATTGAAAAAGCCTAACCGCTAACAATTGTCATCCCCCAGATAAAATCCTCCCAAATTGATGGGATGAAAATTTATTAATTTTACGGATTCTATTGATTTTGACTGCTAACGTCAAAGTAAAAATGAAAGAAAAAATGAATAATTTAGGAAAATACAAACCGCTGATAATCAGACATAATTTTTTACGTTAGTCAGAATTAAAACAAGAATGAATCAAACTTTCATTAGAACAAAAGAATTAGGAACAATTTGGTCTTCAGAAAAGGATTATTTAAAAATAGAATCCATTTCTTTACCATTATTACAACATGAGATAATCATCAACCTAGGGGATATATTTTCAGTCAATGAAAGTGAAAATTGTGAAAAATTACTTTTTTCAAGCATCAACCCATCAACCATAAAGACCAGAGTTGAAGGTAAATATCAAGCTCTAGGAATCCTACTTAGTCCCACTAAAATATTTCATTCCTTTGGGTTAACGTTAAAAGAGTTCAATACTGAAGTGCAATACAATCAAGATTTTTTACTTTTCAATAAGAAACATGAACTTTTAGAACGTTTACAAAACACTAACTTTTCGGAAAAGACAAAAATACTTTCCGATTTTTTTTTAACAAACTCAAAGCAAAAAGATTACTCAAAGTTAGTAGACGAGTTGTTAATTTTTATTACATCAAATAACTTTGATAATGGTGTACGAATAAATAAAATTGCAAAAGAAATAAACTACACACCCAAGCATTTAATAGCTCAATTTAAAGATATTACAGGTATAACCCCCAAAAAACTCTTTCAAATAAACCAAGTCAACTTTGCTTCAAGATTAATGCGGGAAAACAAAAATAAAAGTCTAACTAGTATTGCTCTAGAATGTGGCTTTTATGACCAATCTCATTTCGTCAGAACCTTTAAAAAAATAACTCATCTAACCCCTTCTTATTTTAAAAAACAACAAATGAAAAATGGGTTTTCTTTTCCTAATAGCATTTTGAAATAGGTTCATTTTGTACAATTATAATACTTCAACTGATATTAGTTTTGTGTTATAATTAAAAAATTTGGAGCATGAAAACTTTTCTTTTAAAGACAAATAGCTTAAGTGATAATTACTTAGCTTTACTACTTCGTATAACAATAGGTGGTTTAATGATTTATCATGGTGTGGTTAAAATAACCTCATTCGATGATATTTTACCTTATTTCCCAAGTCTTTTGGGTCTAGGCTCTCAAATAGAATTATTTCTTGTAATTTTCTCTGAATTTCTGTGTGGATTATTAGTATTAGTTGGGTTACTAACTAGATTAGCAATAATTCCAATTTTCATAACAATGTTTATAGCCTATTTTATCGCTCATTCCGAGGATGCTTTTCAAACAAAAGAATTAGCTTTTGTTTTTATGATATTATCCATTATAGTTTTTGTTTCAGGTAGCGGAAAAATATCAATAGATAGTTTGATTATAAAAAATACAATAAAAGATGAATAAACGAAAAATAATTTTAAACCTCTGTACAAGCTTAGACTCTTATATAGAAGGAGCTAACGGAGAAATTGATTGGTGTTTTACAGACCAAGACTATGGTATGACAGAATTTTTAAACCAAATTGACACAATATTTTTTGGACGAAAAAGCTATGAACAATTAATAAGAGAAATGCCAAATGCGTTTTCTGACAAAAAGAAAGTGGTTTTCTCTAAATCAATGCATAGTGTAAAAAGCAATTTAAAAATAATTAGAAAAGATATTGAAAGGGAAGTTAATGAAATAATAAATTCGGATGGAAAGGATATTTGGTTATTTGGTGGGGCAAGTTTGACAACTGACATGATTAACGCTAATCTTGTCGATGAATTGATAATTTCTATTCACCCATTAATTTTAGGAAACGGAAAACCTTTATTTATTGATATAAAAGAAAGAGGTAAACTAAGTCTTATAGACACTAAAACCTTTTCAACAGGTTTGGTTCAGTTATTTTATAAAATTGAGGGAAAATAACGAACACACAACAATGTATAATTCATAAGAGTTTCAGGGTTTTTAGAGCGGTGCCACCCGCATCAATTTTGGTGGGTAACTTGATGAGTTTGAAGTCCGAAATCCCTTACGAAATCATCCATTGCTTAAATAATGCTGCTTTATTTTTGCTGATATAAATTCGCTCTGGCGTTTCAATATTTAGCGAAATCAATAGCCGGTTATCAAACCAAATCGTAATGTCGCTAATATGTCTTTTTGCAATAACGAACTGTTTATTTGCCCTGAAAAATAAGGAAGGGTTTACTGCACTTATAATACTATCCAAACTTTTATTGTAGGAAAACTTTTGTCCGTCAAGAAGTATGATTTGAGTTGAATTATCTGTAGTATAAAAGCAGGCAACTTCATTCAGTGTTACCTGAATTAACTTGTCATTTACAGGAATTAGGAGCTTTTCCGGATACCTGCCCGAAGGTATTAATTGCGACAACTGATTGATATATTTTACTAAATCATGCCCGTTTAATTTCCGGTATTTATTAATAGCACGTTTTACTTCACTTTTCTCTATCGGCTTCATCAGATAGTCAATGCTATTGACCTTAAATGCCTCTATAGCATATTCATCATAGGCAGTCGTGAAAACAATGGGTGCGTCAACTTTTATCAGGTTAAAGATGTTAAAAGCCGAACCGTCAGACAGGTGGATGTCCATAAAAATAAGGTCGGGAGCAGCATTGTTTTCCAACCATTTCACGGTTTGTTTTACACTTTCGGTGTTTTCCTCAATCTCGATTGTGTTATCGACCTCTTCGAGTATTTTCTTCAGGTTAATGTATGCCGAAGTTTCGTCTTCTACTATCAATACCTTCATGTGTCTTATTTTTTTAAAGGCAAATATACCCGAAACACTTCATCCGTTTTTTCTACTTGTATCTGTGTATTCATCAATAAAATAAAACGATTTTTCAAATTAGTTAAGCCGATTTCATTCGAAAAAGATTCTTCCATTTTTTTATGGATTGGATTAGAAACAACAATCTCCGACTTCTCATTTACCAGGACCGAAATAACCATCCTGTTTTCGCTATCAATTACATTGTGCTTTACAACGTTCTCAATCAGAGGCAACAGTGATAATACCGGGAGCTTTAGTTTTCTGCTTTTACTATCAATAGAAATATCAAACGAAAGCTTATTTGCATAACGAACCTCGAGAAGATAACGGTATGATTCAAAAAAGTCGAATTCTTCGTCCAATGTTACCAGCCCTTTTTTGTCGCTTTGCAATATATAGCGAAAAACAGCCGACAACTTGTTTACATACTCAAGTGTTCGCTCTTTATCATCTTCTCTGACAAGAGAAGAAAGCCCTCCAAGTGAATTGAAAAAGAAATGTGGATTAATCTGGTTTGCCAGGGCTTCGCAACGGCTTTGCAGATTCTCAACCTTTAATTGTTCTATTTCCTGTTCTTTTTGTCGTTGTTCTGAATACATGGCCAAAATCTGCCCAAGAAGTACACAGAGTAAAAAAACAATGGCAAACTGGAATATCAGTATGTCATTAAAGCTGTCGCCATGTGGGACAATAGCAAATGCAATGAGAATATAAATACCATAAGAAACCAGAACAATTAGCAATATACGCCCCAGTCGTTTTGCAAGAGTATCTTTACTTAAGTGGCGAACATTAACCTGAAAGGAAATATAAATGATTGTGGCAAAAAAAACATAACGAAAAGCAAACAGAACAAAAAACGGAATTTTTCCGCCGTAAAATTCAATATCTTCCAGGTCCCAACGCAAGTAAACAATGTTGGGATAAATAATAAATATCGCCAACAAAAGGCTGGATATTATTATCGATTTTCGGGAAGTAAGTTTATCAATTTGCATAGCAAGAACTTTTCACAAAGATAATGAAACACAGTATTATTCGGGAAATAAACGGCAACCTATAAAAGCCCGGTTTTTCGTTATCAGCCTGCATTTTTTCGTTTTGCCCGGATATCGCAAACAACCCACATTCTTATTCAACAATTTTACGGGCAAATTATAAGTCATGAAACAATTAATAGTCAGTGCCATTTTTATGATAACCTTATTTGGCAATGCCCATGCTGCCGAAAAATTTCCCGGGACAGTAAAAGGAAAAGTGCTCGATGCACAAACAAATGAGCCCCTTGAGTTTGTTACCGTCAGCATAACAAAAAAAGGAGCAAACGATTACCAGCCCAAAGGTACGATTACCAACCAGGAAGGAATATTTACAATAGAAAACCTGCCTGTTGATACATTTATTTTAAAGGCATCGATGGTAGGTTATGTTGCTTATGAAACAGATATTGCTATTGCTCCTGAAAGTAACGTTGTTAATGTTCCTCCAATTCTTCTTTCTAAAGATGTAGTTGGGATTGAAGAAGTGCAGGTTAAGGGCTTACGGTCGCAAATGAAATTTGAGTTGGATAAAAAAGTTTTTAATGTTGCCCAGAATATTGCATCAACAGGAGGATCGGCCAGCGATGTGCTTCGTAACATCCCATCGGTGAAAGTAGGCAATAAAGGAGAAGTATCATTACGCGGAAATTCATCTGTAACCATATGGATAGATGGAAAGGCATCCGGGTTGTCTTCCCAAAACCGGGGGCAGATACTACGCCAGTTGCCCGCAGAGAGTATCGACAAAATAGAGATTACCTCCAACCCTTCGGCAAAGTACAGCCCCGAGGGAACAGCAGGAATTATAAATATTATCCTTAAAAAGAACCGTAAAGCCGGGTATTACGGAGGCGTGCAGGCAGGTGCCGATTCGCATGGAGGATACAGCGCCAGCACAAACTTTAATTTCAGCAGCAACAAACTGGATGTTTTTGCCAATTTGGGGTTTAACCGCTGGGTATTTAAAAGCGGTGGATATTCGAACCGGCTGAATTATTCAAATACTGATACCACTTATTTAAATCAGGAATCAGCGGGCAAAGGAACCTGGAATAGTTGGTTTGCCCGTACCGGGCTTACCTGGCATGTTACAACGAAAGACTACCTGTCGCTCTCAGGTATGACAATGATTGACGGTGGGACGGATAACAGCAGAATTGACTACCAAAGCAATATCTTAGATTTTTATTCCCAAAGCAACCGTATTTCGTCAATGAAGAATGACATGCTTGGAGGTAATTTGCAACTGGGGTACAAGCACGAATTCAGCGACAACAGTAATATCGACTTTTCAGCTTCTTACAACAGGTGGAAAATGAACCAGCCTGCCGTTTATAAACAAACTTCATTGTTTGCAAACAACAAAGAAGTATCCTCTTATCAAAAACAGAAAAGCGATATGAGTAGCCATAATTGGGAATTTCAGGCCGACTATGTCAATACAATCAACGAAAAGCATAAAATTGAAGCCGGATATAAAGGAACACTCGATAAGAATGTCAGTCCGGTAGAAACCTATTCGGGAAGCAATGAAAACAATCCCCAGCCGGTTACCTCCCTTTTTAACCGTTTTACCTATAATCAGGATGTACACGCGATTTACGGGACTTACGGAGGAAGACTGGGAAAATTTTCTTATCAGATGGGGGTTCGTGGAGAATATTCAAATATTGTAACCCGTTCGCTTGCATATATGCAAGCGGAGCAAGATGTAGCCCCTTATAAAACCCACTATTTTAAATTGTTTCCAAGTGCTTTTCTCTCCTATTCGTTACCGAATGACAATGAGGTTCAGTTAAATTATTCGCGCCGGATAAGCCGTCCCTGGGAGGAACAACTAAACCCGTTTATGAATATAACTGATTCGACAAATATTTCATTTGGGAACCCGTTCCTGAAGCCTGAATATTCAAATTCATTCGAACTAAATTACATTAAGAACTGGGAAAACCACATGTTCTCATTCTCCGGTTATTTTCGGACAACAGAAAATGTTATCCAAAACATCAGTTATGTGGAAAACAACATAATGAAAACTACTTATGAAAATATTACAAAGTCAACGTCAACAGGGACAGAACTTGTTCTGAAAGACAAATTTTTCAATAAGATTGACCTTACCACATCGGTTAACTTGTTTTACTACAAGCTTGATGGATTTAGCTACTTACCCCAGGGAGCTGCTTCTCCGGTAACCGGCAAAATGCAGGATAATTTTACATGGAACGTGCAAATGATTGCCAACATAGCCTTGCCTAAATCGTACACCCTGCAATTAAATGGCGACTATAATGCCAGGCAGTTGGTTGCCCAGGGCTACGAGAAAGCCAGTTACTCGTTGGATGCAGGACTCCGAAAATCGTTTGATAAATTTAGTATAAGCCTTAGTGCTGAAGATTTATTTAATTCCCGCAAATGGAGTACAATTACCAATGGCACAGGCTTTAAGCAAGTGTCGCAAAGCTGGTGGGGAGGTCGCCAATTTGGAGCAACACTAACTTATAACTTTGGGGATAATATGTCATCTCTTAATCAGGAACATGAAGATGAACCTGGTTTTTCTAACCGGGGCAAAGGCCAGCCCAACAGAATGCGGATGAACCGTTAAATATAGTTGACTTTTTTCAGTTTGGAGAGAAAGAATGAATAATGCTTTTGAAGTAAAGTACACGGTTTTAAAACCGTCGGTAAAATATGTCGTTCAGATGTCAGAGAATAATTCTGACAACCGGAAAAATGCCGAACTTTTTGTTTGAAAATTTTGAGGCTGTTATGAAGTTCATGGAGACAGATAAGTGTGAGAAAAGACTTACCCCACACTATAAGTAGATTTTAAAAAGTAAACCGTAGATCACTAATAGCTTTGGCGAGCAATCAAACTATTTTGCATTCAGTTAAACGATTGTCTGAACTCCAAGGGAGAAACGTTTGTCTTTGTCTTGAAAAGTTTGCTGAACGATTGCGAATGTTCAAAGCCCAATTCGTAAGCAATTTCGCTTACCGATAGGTCGGTAGTCGATAACTTTTCTTTGGCTTTTTCAATCAATTTGTCGTGAATGTGTTGCTGAGTACTTTGACCAGTCAATACTTTTAGCAAATCGCTTAAATAATTTGGCGACACGTTTAATTGGTCTGCAATATACCGAACAGATGGCAATCCTTTATTGGCCAGATCATCGCTGTTGAAATAGACGGTAAGAAGTTCTTCCAGCCGATTCAGAATTTTATGATTGGTTATTTTCCGGGTGATAAACTGGCGATGATAAAACCGGTCGGACTGAACAAGCAATAATTCCAATTGGGCAATAATAATATTCTGACTGAATTTATCAATATTGGAGTTATATTCCTGCTGAATACTTTGTATAATGCCAATAGTGGCTGTTTCTTCTTTATCCGACAGTAATAGGGCTTCATTGACCGAATAATCGAAGTATTCGTACTGCTTTATGGTTTTTGCCAAAGGCGTATTCCACAAGAAATCGGGATGGATAAGCAACAACCATCCCGATTTTTTAGTTGTTGAATCGGGCTCAACTTCAATTTTAAAGACCTGACCGGGAGCCATAAAAAACATCACACCTTCATCAAAATCATATTCCTGCTGACCGTATTTGAATTTGGAAGGAAGACATCTTTTAATCGCAATGAAATAAAAGTCCAGAATTAAACTAGCCGGCTCATTATCCCCCGAATGGTCCACCGTGTCAAGATTCACCACGCTTATCAACGGATGTTCAGGCTTTGGCAATCCTCTTAACCGATGAAATTCAGCTATTGATTTAATCCGGATTGGTTTGGAATTTATCATATAGTAAACTTATCTTTTTTATAAAGCCTGTCCGCCGGAAACCTCAATACGTTGTCCGTTTATCCAACGGGCATCTTCGGTACATAAAAATGCTACCACAGCACCAATATCATCAGGCAAACCAACGCGACCTAATGCCGTTAAGCTTGCAATGTGTGAATTTATTTCTTTGTTATCGCGGGTTCGACCACCACCAAAATCTGTTTCGATGGCACCCGGTGCAATCACATTAACGCGAATCTTTCTTGCCCCCAATTCTTTTGCCATATAACGGGTAAGGGTTTCTACTGCAGCTTTCATAGAACCATACACCGAAGAACCGGGCATTGTGATGCGTGTAAGTCCTGATGAAATATTAACAATTCCACCACCATCATTTATAAACGGCAATGCTTTTTGTGTCAGGAAAAACACGCCCTTGTAGTGGATGTTGAATATTGCATCCATCTGTTCTTCGGTAGTATCTGTTGCCAATGCATACAAAGCAGTTCCGGCATTGTTGATGAGGAAATCAAAGTTTGGGCTTCCTGTTTGTACTTGCAACTGCTCTGTTACTTGACTAATGAAATTATCAAACAAGTTGATGTTACTTGTGTCCAATTGAAAAGCATAAGCCTTTTGTCCGAGTGAATGAATTTCTGCAACGACCTTATCTGCCGCTTCTTTGTTGCTGTTGTATGTCAGTACTACGTCAATTCCTTTTCTGGCAAGAGCCAACGCCATGTTTTTACCCAATCCCCGACTACCGCCGGTAACTACTGCAATTTTATTTTTTTTACTCATCTCTATTTTTTTAAAATGATTATGTTTGTGATAATACCCTGAAACAAATTCTTACGTGAATTTTCACCAGGGGATTTCCTCTTCTTTGAAAAATCCTCCTGTTGGTCCGTCAATGCCTATGGTTGCATATTTCACAATGTATTTTGCGCCCTGCTCTACCTTTTGTGTTCCTTGGTGATGATTCAGATCAGTTGCTGTATAACCCGGCGAAACACTGTTGACCTTAAAGTTTGTATCCCTTAATTCATTGGCCAACATCACAGTAAAAGCGTTCAAGGCTGTTTTGGAAGAACTATATGCATCGTAAATGCTATAATTTGGATTTAATGTACTGCTATGAACCGCCAGAGAACCCAATTCACTTGAAACATTTACGATAACCGGTTCGGTCGATTTCTTTAAAAGTCCAAGAAATTGTTGCGTTGTTTGTACCGCACCGAAAAAATTAGTTTCGAACACGTTTCGTAGATTCTCTATCTTGCCTGTAGAAAAGCCTTGCTCTGATCCTCCGCTAATACCTGCATTATTTATCAAAATATCTAACACTTCAGTTTCGTTTTCCAGTTTTTGTCTCGCTTGTTTAATTGAGTTAATATCTGTAACATCTATTTCAATCAATTCCACATTTGAAATTCCTGCATCCTTCAATTTATTTATGGCATCCGATCCTTTTGTTTTGTCTCTGCTACCCAAATAAACAAAGTAACCCAGTTGCGCCATCTGTTTTGCTGTTTCAAAGCCAATTCCTTTGTTGGCTCCTGTTATCAATACTGTTTTCATCATTGTAATTTTTATTTGTTATAAACCGCTGCAAATTCTTTTGCAAAATCGGTCATCTTTGTATTACCTAAAACAGGTTTGTTGCGCATATAGTTTTCGAATATGATACCACTGTGCATTGCAGCTTGCATGTCTACCAAATCTTTAGCAAGGTGCAAAGGAATGCCCGATTGTATTAAACCATTCTGCATTTGTTCATCTGTTATTGTTATCCATCTCAAATCAGGTTTCCCAACGGCTTCGCCTAAAATAGCTGCTGCTTCATTACAAGTTAATTCTTCACTGGCAATGTAGCGGATTTTTTTCCCTTGAAAAGGTGTTATTAATTCTTCCGCAGCAACGGTTGCAATATCGTTTGGCGAAACAAAAGCAATTCTGTCTTCTCCTCCATAGTTCGCCATTATTACCCCTTTGTCCTTTATCATATCAATATAGTCATACATATTTGTATAAAACGAACCTGGACGCAATTCGAGAACAGATATGGACGATAATTGAGAGAGGATATCATTTGTGTTGTACGAGCTTACTATATCGGCAGTCCAGCCACTTAGAAATACGGTTTGTTTTATACCCGTGTGTTTAATGGCCTGAACATAATTATCACCTATTTTTTGAAAATATTTTTTCTGATCTGCTGCTTTAAAGTCAAATGGTATCATACAATATACCGCATCTGCACCTTTGAATGTTGTTGCGAGAAATTCGGGGTTTTCCAAGGACCCGAATGCAGGTATCGCGCCTAATGCTTCAATGTCTTTTTGTCTTTCAGCTTTGCTACTGATAACTGTTACCGAATGTCCTTTTTGCACCAACTCTTGCGTGAGTGGTTTGCTGATGTTCCCTAAAGAACCAGTTACAACTATTTTCATCTGTTTCTAATTTTCTGTTTCAACAAAGTTCAAGAGAAACGGAGAAACGGATGTAGCCAAATCTATGGTTGTTGTAGTCAAAAAAGAGGTTTATTCTTCTGTCCATAACGCAATTAAGATTTACGCAGTATTTTGGAATTCATCAAAAGAATCATCAAGATTCAATAAGTCTAAATGTCTAAATCAGTTTATTGATTTTTTTTAGGAAAATCGAACCAAGAAATCTCTGTTTATTTTTTAGTTATATGATTTTATCTTGCTTATTCTCCTCTTGGGTTAGAAAATAAAAAACCTCTAAAGAAAGAAATCAAATTATAGTTGATATTCTCTATAGGGAGATAGGAATGAAAAAGTGATATATACGGGTTTTAAAATTGACCTGTAACCAGGTTGTAACCGTGACACTGTCATTTGATTGTCCCCATGTGTCAGAACCCGCTCCCCAAAGCAACGAATTCATCACATCACAGAACTGCCAAATAGTTTTCCCAAATTTAGGAATATATCAAAAAAATATTTTTACCAAGTTGGGAAAAGGTTGGGAAACAAAGTTTTTGAAAGGTGTAATCTTTGTTTCAAACATTTGAATTATGGAGGTAATTACGCTTGAAAGCAAGGCTTATCAAGACCTTGTTCAGAAAATAGAAAACATTGCAGACTATGTTACGAAAAACAGGTTGGATTCGACTCCGAAAACTGAGGTTTGGCTCAACAGTAATGAAGTGGCCGATTTATTAAAAATCAGTATCAGAACCCTTCAGCGGCTAAGAAACGACAACATGATTAGTTATACCATGTTACGAGGCCGATGTCTTTATAAACTCTCCGACATTGAAAAATCACTCCGGGAAAGGATAATTCCCACTGACCAAAGAACACTTGATAGATTGCGGAAACAGCATATAGCCGGAAGTATCTTCAACAACCAAGACCAATAGTGAGAGATGTATATTGACCAGAAATATTTCGATTCATGGATGCAACGTCTTCTCAGCCAGGTTGAGCTTGTTCAGAGAAAAGTTGACAAGCTGGGAAATAATGACAATGTAATCAACGATGAAGTTTTACTGGATAATCAGGATTTATGTCTTCTCCTAAAAGTCAGTAAACGAACCCTTCAACGGTTTCGTAGTTCAGGAAAACTTCCTTATAAAAGGATTGGGAAAAAGACTTACTACTTAGAATCGGACGTACATAAATTCATTCAAAAAGGATTCAAGTCATTTACTGACTAATCAAAGTTTCAGAAAATTTTAAAGGTTCTCAAAAACCAAGTTCTTATTAAAAACTCCGATAACTTTTTTCAATCTACACTGATTTTGGACATTCTTTATTTTTCGTTCCTGGCAAAGCCTGTGATGTTCTCTCAGTGAATTGAGTTCTTTTTCCCGTATATTTTCAATAGCCTGAACTTGTTTTTCTACGGATGATAATTTCCAGTAGTCAACAAATGGACAATCATGTTCTACTTTATTGAACGGGCATTTGGTAAATGGGATAACCAAATCGGCATATTTTATTTTTTTCTCTGTAAAATACATCTAATAAAATCTTTATACTTTATTGATTTTTGATAAAAAGAAAGCGTGGAACAACGCTAATCGCACCAAGGCATCGCCAAACGCCCATACTACAAATCAGTGTGCCCCACGCCAAACGTGGGCGCTCACTTATTATTCCTGTAGTACTAAAAACTGGCGATTTTTGGTGCAAGAATATAAGCTTACGCTTAGTATTTTATTTATTGACTCCTATGAGGAATCATTTCTTATTCTTTCACAAAGATAGTTCAAAAATAAAAATGTTGTCGACATACTAAATTTTAAAAAAATTAATTCAGAGTATCTAAATCATCCAACCGGTTTGTTAAAGCCTTTTGTAACTCGACCAGAAATTTTGCTCTTTCTCTTTTTCTGTCTTTTATATCTATAAAAGCTCTGTATGACTTATACAGCTTGACATCAAATATGAGTTCAAAATATCCAATGAGTTCGTTTATGTGGACCCTTCCGTTGTTAATACAATTTGAACTGTGTAAGGCATAAATTAATTCTATCAATGCAATTTTAGGGGCTGTCCAGGTCATTTTCAAATCTAAATTTTTGGGTTGAAATGTTTGCCATAGTTTTCGCTTACTTTTTAACTGGCATATTTCTTTATCAAGATATTTTCCGAACTGTTCGTAAGCCATAATGTACGCCACAGTTTCATCTCTCAATGTTGCAAATTGAGGATCCGTCAAATGTTGTAGATTCTTGGAACCAGTAAAGATATAATTATCACCCCGGACAAAATAGCTTTCATCCAAACTAGTCTGGTTTGTCGTATAATAGTGGTAAAACTCTTTGTTACTTTTTATAAATTGATGAATCTTTCGAATCTCTTCATTTAGCATCTTCACCATAAGCTTTCTGTGCATAAGAAGTTTATAATTCTCTAGTCTCAATAAATCATTGTAAAAAATCAATTTGCTAAAAACCTTTGGCTTAACTGTTTTAAAAAAAGATATCTCTTCTTCAACACTGTTAAAATCATTCTGTATAACAAATTTTCTTAACTCAAGAAGTGCGAGTTGGCACAATCCAACAGATTTTTCAGTAAGCATCTTTTTATCGATTGATTCTTTCGTTAAAGACTCTAATTCTTCTTCAAGTTTTCTCAAAATAGCATTGGGGTGAAAAGCATTCATGGAAAATTACATTATCATAGATTGTAAACTAATATGGGATAGTGATAATCAGTTAAGAACATAATTGTTAAACTAACTGTAATATTATAAAGTCGAGTTCGGGGAAGTATCCATGTGCAAACTCGGATACAACCATGTTGTAAGTTGTTTTATATTCTTCTATAAAGGCTTTATCAGTACTTTCACTCTTTGCATATAGCGGTCTTCCTGTAATTTTCACTGGTGTTGTTCTTGAGCTTCATTCCAATTGGTTATTTTTTTCTTAGAACCTTTGCCTAAAATTTTAAAGGTTGACCGAATAAGTTGTTTGTAAAGCAAATTCACTATTCACAGACTGGATAACTGCCAATCAGCGTAAATAATGATTATGACTTAACCATTCCTCCTTCCCCTGGCCCATGAAACAAAAATGCCTGAAAAGCATAAGGCGCTGAAAATTATAAATAGTAATTTGACACTCCTCATAAAAAGGGGATGTGTGGATGGTACTATATCTCCATCACCAATAAAAAGGTGAATTATCAGAGTGGCGACACCGAGGCTCATCATTTGCCCGGTAAGTCGCATACTCCCCAACGTGGCGGAAGCAATACCTGTTTGTTGTTTACTAACCGAGCCCATTACAGAATTTGTATTCGGCGAAGAAAACAGTCCAAATCCGCTTCCCATAATAGCCAAACTAACACCTATAAAAATGTTTGAGGTTGATTCCGAAACTAAAGTGAGCATTATCAGCCCAACAACGGTTATGCTCATGCCAATTGTTGACAAAACACGTGGGTCAATTTTATCAGACCAGCGTCCTGAGAAAGTTGAGAGAATTGTCATTAACACTGGTTGACTTATAAGTAAAATTCCCGTTTCAGCAGGAGACATCCCTTTAATGTACTGTAAATACAAACTCAGAATAAATGATATAGCAGCGGTTGTAGCATAATTGATAAATGCAGACAGATTGGCAAAAGCGAAAATCCGGTTGGTTTTAAAAAGCGAGAGGTCCATAACCGGAAATTTATGATGAAGCTCAATACGGATAAAAATGGCAAGCAGGATTATGCTAACCGAAGTAAGTAAAATTGCATGTTGTTCCGGAAGTTGAGAAAATCCAATAATAAATGCAGAGATAGCGACCATATAAACCAAAGAACCTTTCACATCAAATCCGGCAAGTTTCGCTTTTTTATTATCAGCAGGAAGAAAAATTACAGTAAGGAAAACTACAGTCAATTCAAAAGGAATCAATATAAAAAAAATACTACGCCATCCTAAACTTTGGGTCAGAAATCCCCCGATAACAGGGGCAATGGATAATCCCAAATAAACGGCAGCGGTACTAATTCCTAAAGCTTTACCTCGCTCGCCTGAAGGAAATATATTTGTGAGAATTGCAAGACTGGTGGCATATATCATGGCTCCACCCACTCCCTGTATCGCCCGCATTATTACGAGAAGACTACCGGAATCTGATATTCCACAGAATAAGGAAGTCGTCATAATAATAATATTTCCCCAAATAAAAATTCGTTTACGACCGAGCAGGTCTGACAATTTTCCAAAAGGAACCAGAAAAATGGCTGATGTTAACAAGTATGACATGATTGTCCAGCTTAGCTTTACAGCATTCATGGAAAGTTCGGTGCCAATGGCAGGCAAAGCAATATTAATAGCAGAAGACAAAAATGATGATATAAAGGAAGTAAAGCCTACAGCATAAAGCATCATGGTTTTACTTTTCTTTGTTATTTTCATAAAAATCAGTGATTATTCTTTTTATATTCTATTTTTTCAGTGCCGGAAAACCATCCGGGAGCACTCCAGATGACATTCCAAAATGGAACAGGAATGTCCAATTCGGCACAAGTACCCTCTTTTAGCTCCGTAATAATGGTATCTTCTTTTCCTGATTTTACTTTTGTTACCCATTCCGGCTCAATAACCATTTCTCTCGCGATGGTAATAGCATCCACTCCGGTTAGATAAGCATTTAGCCCATCCTCAGCCGTATAGATTGAACCTCCCCCTAAAAGAACTGTGCGATTGTTTATCTGTTTACTGATTAAAGTCAAGCGTTTTTCTGATAAATCATCTAACCCGGCTCTTGGTTTTGAATCGTAATCATTTACGAGCACGTCAATGAAGTCAACATTGCTTTTTACCAGTGCTTCTGTAAAGTCCAGTGCATCTCTCATCGTTAAGCCTGGTTGTAAGCTTTCCTCAGGAGAGAACCGGTAGCCTAAAAGAAACGGCTGTGTTGCATGTTTCCTAATGACGTTTTTTGCCTTTTCTATAACTCGTAATGGTAATGCAAACCTTTTTTCCTGGCTGCCTCCCCATTCATCTGTCCTTCTATTGGTATAAGGTGAAATGAATTGTTGCAAAAGATATCCATAAGCTCCATGCATTTCTATACCATCGAATCCTGCTTCTATTGCCCGTCGTGTTCCTTCACCAAAAGCAATGATTATTTCCTCAATCTCGTTACTTGTTAATTCCCTTGGAGTGACAACACTTCTGTCTGGTGTCGCAATTCCACTGGGAGATACAACATTTCCGTCCACCAATTCAGGCGGACAAACGCCACCTCCATGGTGTAATTGGAGAATTGCTAAAGCACCTTCGTCTTTTATCGTTTTCGCCAGTTTCTTTAAATCGGGAATATAACTATCGTTACAAATTAAGGGTTCGCCGACATAAGCTTTCCCTTCAGGCGTTACTGCATAACATGCAGTAATGACAATTCCTGTCTCTTTTGAGCGGCGTTTGATATAAGGTAATTCTTCAGGGTTCATACTACCATCCTCGAATGAAGAATAATGTGTCATTGGGGCTAAGGTGATACGATTTCTGGATTTTAAACCATTTTTAAAATGTAGTGGATTAAAAAGTGATGCAAATTTTGTTTTCATATTATTTCTATTTTCTTCAATTGTTTATAGGCACAAAGATATTTTTCATTATATGATAAAAATATGCCGATAAGACATTTTGTTGGTCGAATTAGACTATTTTTGTATTTTTATTGCACCTATTGTCCTTGTTGGACGTTTAAGCCGACAAATATTGAATGTATGATTTTTGAATTCTATCCTGATAGCAAACTTGATTATATAGGGAAATTTGCAGCGCAATTGGGAATTACGTATTCCGATAATTTTTTGCAGATTCCTTCGCCATTAGGTGAGGGTTTTATAAAAGAAGTTCATCTGGAATCGGACTTAAAGATTTTAATCCACAAGTATCAGCTAAAACAAGGGCTTACCATCAGACGCTTAGCTGCAAATGAACCACATGATATACTTACGTTCAGGTTTATCAGCCGTGCTTCGATGAATAAAAATTATTTATCTAATGTCCAGGTATTAAACTGCCATGTGGCAATAGATGACTTTATCACACCCGACGAAACGGTTTATTATGTGATTGTTAGTATAAGCAAAGATAAATTAATGTCCCTTACAGAACTTAATGCTGAAATACGTGAAGTAAAGTCTTTTTTCAATTCATTGAATAAACCCTTATTATACCAAGAGGCCGTAACATTTGAAATGAATAAGATTCTCGAGGAGCTATCAGAATTACTGGAGCATGGAATGTTGGAAAAGTTTTATTATAAAATGCGGATAGTTGAATTGCTATACTTGTTCCTTAGTCGTTTTTTTAAACGTTCGGTCCAAAATGCAACTCATGCCAATAAGCTTGATATTGAAAAGATTATAACTATTGAAAGGGTCATTTTGAGAGATTTAAGTGTTCAGCCCAACCTTCCCTCACTTGCTATGGAAGCAGGTATGAGCGGAACAAAAATGAAATCGTTGTTTAAAGAAATCTTTGGCTCAAGTATTTACAATTATTATCAGCACGCAAGAATGACGGAAGCTGCATCTTTACTGAAAAGTAATAAAAACTTATCGGTGTCTGAGGTCGGTTATCAATTAGGATTTTCCAATTTAGGTCATTTTTCCAGGATATTTAAAAAGATTATAGGTGTAAATCCTAAAGAATATGCTAAGAATAATAAGGAATGACTGTACCTGATAATGTTGCTCTATGTGAATAGGCAATTAGATTAACTTTTAATCCTTCACTATATATTTGTTCTTACATCTTGTATTGGGCTCTTGGCTCAAGCGCTTCAAGTGCCTTCTTTTCAGACGAAAGGTTGGAAGTTGGTGAGACTTTAATCCCGTTTTGCATAGTTGCACTTCCAGAATTCTCCCCTATTGTCATCTGTATTCTCCCATCCAGTGCAGCCAAATCACTTTTTAGTTTTCTAAGTTCATCTTCTTTTCTCTATTGGCTGCTAACGACTTCTTCTAAAACCGGAATATCTTTGGCAGCTTTCTCTGCAAGCCTTTCGTGATTGTCAATCAAAATCGGAATACGTTCCAACGCTTTAAGGAAACTGGTTGATGCCAGTTTCGGTTCTTTGGCGATATGACCGTTGTTGTAGGTATATTTTATTCTGCTTTCACCTTCCACAAAAAAACGGTTTTCTTTAAAATCAAAACCATCTTTCATGCTTGCTTCAGTTTTTAAGAGAAGATTAAATCCGTGCAAGCTTCCAATTTTTCTATATTCCTCATTGGTTTTAATTTATTATTCTGTAATGCTCTTAAATAATGAAATAAACCGCTTGAATTTGTTTATAATATGAAGTATGATTATGAGAAAAAAGAGACGTGCAATAATATGATGATATAGTATAAAAGAATCGTTGAATCCAATACTCAACAACAATACACTTGACAGAATAAATATAAACCCGGGAATTGTTAATGCGGTTATTTTATTTTTCTTAATAATTTTCCATTTTGTAAATGCTTTAATGAATTTCCAATTCTGTGCTATATGAATTATCATTAATAAAATCCATACCGATGCGCCTATACAGTGAGGCGAATTCCAATGTTTTCCTGTTCCACCAAGCCCTGCAATCCCTAAAAGTAGCAAAATGTCAATAATTCTTTTAGCTCGTCTTGATGTGAAGTTTTTTCTCATTCTCCGCTTTCTCGTCTTTATGTCTTCTTTTTATTGTTTTATAAACGGATAGTCCCAATTAACCCCCAGCCATCCTTTCATAACAAATCTCTTTTTATCACGATAAATAAATAGTAAAAATGGACCCGTTTTTTTCCCGACTTTTAGTGTAATATCAGCACATGTAGGATAATCTTGCTTATTTTTTCCTCATTGACAATTTCCTTCCAGAATACAATCTCTGCCGACCACTTTTGTTCTCCATTTTGAGAAAGTGTCATAGTCTCTGCCGTGATAATAAACTTTCCCTCGTTATTCCCATCCTTTGTAATCCATGGTCCATGGAATCCTTCCGGTGTATGAGCGAATACGCCAACGTATCCAAATGTTAGCATTACAACCAACATCAGACAGAATAAAAAACCTTTTTCCTTCATTTAATTATTTCCTTTTAGTTCAATGCAAAGGAATAATGAAAGACGAAGACAGACAATGCAAAAAAATGGTAGTTATTGGACTAATCGAGGTTTTTGTTTCTGAATGCTAAAGCTGTCATTCCTGTAACTTTGGTAAAGAGCCGTGAAAAATATGGGTAATCATCATAGCCCAATTCAGAGGCAATTTCTTTTACAGATTTATCAGAATGATAAAGCAAGCGTTTAGCTTCCAAAACAATACGTTGTTGTATGTGGGTTGAAACAGAATAGCCTGTCGTGTTTTTGACACATTCATTTAAATAAGGAGTAGTTATATTGAGCTTTTGGGCGTACTCAGTCGGGCGCTTAACAGAGGTAAAATTATGTTCCAATTCTGATTTGAAGGCTTTATAAACAACCTCAAATCGAGAAAGTTTGTCCATTGGCTTAGATTGCTCTAAATACTGCGAGGCAACCAACCCAACTAAAGTATTACAGCTTCCTTTTAATAACGAATGATAAAGTTTTTCACTTTTACGATTGTAAATTTTCATAAAAAGACTTACCGTTTCAGAAATAATAGAAAACGTTTTTGTATCCAACATTAAAGGTTTTGCAGGTGTAATGTCTTCCAATAATTTCAGGTATTCAGGATTTAAGTTTTCGTTATTGATTGCCCAAATACTAACACTTGCATTTACGAACGATAAAGTTCTATGCACTTGGTTTGGGTGAATAAAAATTACTGATAACGGCTCTATTTTGTGTTTTTGAAAATCAATTTCAATAGAAGTAGTTCCTCTTTTTTGCAAAAAGAACAAATGATATTTATCCCTATGAGATTGTTTTATTTTACTAAATTCCTCAAAACCTTCATAAAAATGGAGATATTTACTAGATATTTTTTCAACGAAAATTCCTGTTTCGAACTCATCCGCCATAGTATTTACCGGAATAGATTTTGTTTCTTTATGCATTATAGAACTTATTGCTTGTCATTTGAGTAATGCAAATTACTTAAATTTTTCTTTTAGGTTGATTATTAAAAAAGTAAACTACCCTAAAAGGGCAGCTTCCCTAAATTGAGCTACAGCCGTAAAAGCCTGAATAGAGACCAGCGGCACTGAACCACGGAATGATATAAAAGCGGAAACAAGCCGAACGATGAACGTAGGAGACCAGCCACCAGCCAGCCAACCTACAACGAAAAATACAATAAGCATCATATTTTATAACTGCTTCGTGTTTCAACCACTTCAACTGCCTGTTTCTTGAAGGAGAGATTGGAAGTCGGTGAAACTCTATTCATGTTTTGCTCATCTGTATTTATGGAATTCTCCCCAATGGTCATCTGAATTTTTCGATCCAACGCAGCCAAATCATTTTTTAGTTTTCTGAGTTCATCTTCTTTACGCCATTGGCTGTTTACCACTTCTTCCAAAACCGGAATATCTTTGGTAGTTTTTTCCATAAGTCTTTCATGATTGTCAATTAAAATTGGAATTCGTTCCAACGCTTTAAGGAAACTAGTTGTTGCCAGTTTCGGGTCTTTAGCGATATGACCATTGTTGTAGGTATATTTTATTCCGCTTTCACCTTCCACAAAAAAACGGTTTTCTTTAAAATCAAAGCCATCTTTCATGCTTGCTTCAGTTTTAACGAGAAGGTTAAAACCATACAATTCTCCAATCTTTTTATATTCTTCATTTGTCCGGGCACTCTCGTTAATTTCATTTAGTTTTTTCCCGATTATTTTTGGTTCCGAACCTTTTACTTCATCCAATTGAATTGGATTTAAAATATTTCCTGAATCGTCCTTCTTAATTCGGTGATTAAGTAAATCCGAATCCTTCTGCATTTTGGAAATCGTTTCCTGATTTGTATTGATACTTTGCTGAATATCCTCCAACCGGAACCGGGCAGATGATTTGCTCCGGTTAAAAGCTTGCCTTTCGCTCTCCAATGCGGTGATTTGTTTTTCCAGTTTTGCTTTTTCCAGTAGGTCTGTATTCCCGGAAAGGATGGCGACATACTCAGAAAAATTCATACCTGATTTTTCATCCAAACTTCCTTCGTCAATGGTTCGTTTACCAAGACTGTTTGTTTTTAACTGACTAATGAATAGCTGCTTGTTTTGTAAAAGGTTGAACTTGTAGGAATCCAGGCTTTTCTCCACCGCATAAATGATTACATCCACTTTGTTATCGGCAAAGAACCTGGCAATCTCATTACCTTTTCGGATAGCCCTACCCTCCCGTTGTTCCAAATCCGATGGCCGCCACGGAGAATCCAAATGATGAATGGCAACAGCTCTTTTTTGAGCATTTACTCCTGTCCCCAACATTTCCGTAGAACCAAACAGCACACGGATACGGCCTTCGTTCATGGCTTCAATAATGTTTTTTCTGGCTTTTTCGGTTTTGGCTTCCTGGATAAACCGTACTTCGTGTGCGGGAATATGATGGTCTTCAATTAGTTTTCGTTTTATTTCACTATAGGGCGTCCATTCTCCGGGTTTGTAAGTTCCCAAATCAGAAAAAACAAACTGGGTTCCTTTGTAATCGCTGTACTGATTGTAATAGGAAGCAATCCGGGCAGCGCAATGAGAAGCTTTGTTATCCACATGGTCATTATAATGCGGGCTTATCATCCGCATGTCCAGACTCATTTTTCGGGCATAATCAGTTGCAATCAGCATCTTTGCTTTTTCCTCCCGTTCCGAGAGTGGTGCCCTACCCAGGATTGTTGCATCTCCGTTTTTTGCAAATGCTACCAGCTTTTGAATAAACGCTTCCTGCTGTGGTGTCGGTGGAATATTATGCAGAATTTCTGATTTTTCTGGCCGGTCAATGCCGATGTCCTTCACCGTCCGGTAATCGGTAATTTCATTGTAAAAAGCTGCCAGTTCCGGTACTTTGATAAAATACCTGAACCGTTCTTTTTGCACAATTTCATTGGTTACCGAGAATTCATAATCAGTGGTCTTTTTTGCATAAACGGCAGCCCAGGCATCAAAGGTTTTTATCTGCTGACGTTCCAGTTCTTTAGGCCGAAGGTATTTAAACAAAAGGAATAATTCTGTGAGAGAATTGGATATGGTTGTGCCTGACAAAAAAGTCGCTCCCAAATCTTTATCGGTTCTTTCCTGTATGGTACGAATAGCAAACAGCATATTCAGTGCACGCTGGCTACCTTGCGGGTTTCCCATCCCGGCAACCCTGTCGTGACGGGTATTGAACATCAGATTTTTAAAACGGTGGCTTTCATCCACAAACAGGTGGTCTATTCCCATCATTTTAAAATCCACTACATCGTCTTTTCGGTTTTCAATATCATGGGCGATGGATTTCAGTTTTACTTCAAGATTTTGCTGCCGTTTTATCAACCCTTTCAGCATTCCCCGTGAAACTTCTCCTCCCTGTTTTCTGACAATATCCAGATTTTCTTCCACGCTGTCCAATTCTGACTGCAAAATCTGCTTTTGCACTTCCGGCGCCTGGGGTATCATTCCAAACTGTTCGTGGGTCAGTATGATTGCATCCCAGGAGTTGTTTTTTATTTCATTAAAAATCTTTACCCGTTTTGCCGGGCTGAAATCTTGTTTCCCCGGATAAAGGATTTTTGCATGTGGATAAGCCGTCCTGAAAGACTGGGAGATTTCATGAATATTGGCTTTCAATCCAACTATCATGGGCTTATTTGCCAGTTGCAAACGTTTCATTTCATAAGCGCCACAACACATAATCAATGTTTTACCGGAACCAACTTCATGGTCGCAGATACCTCCCCCGTTTTGTTTCAACATCCAGATAGCGTCTTTCTGGCTGGAATACAGGTTAGGTATTCCCAGTGCTTTCAAATCAAGTCCGGGAAAGGCCTGGTGCGAACCATCGTATTTGGGGCGCACATAACAGTTGTAAGTTGAATTGTATAATCCGGCCAGTTTTTGTTTAAACTCCGGACTTTGTTCATTCATCCAGTCGGTAAAACCGTTTCGTATTTCATCGATTTTACTATTGGCCAATTGGATGGCTTCACTGTCCCTGACTTTTACCTCTTTATCGTCAACAATTATCTTTTTGGTGATATTGGGCGTTGTGTTTACGAGTGCATGTTTCATTAATGCAATTCCGTCATAAAGGCGGCTTTGCGATTTAACTGCATACTTCTCGTAAATATTAGCATTGGTGAATTGGGCTTTTACCGAAAACTCATCAACAGAAGATGAATAGTGGATATCCACACCTGTTTTAAACAGGTGTGCGGCATACTGGTTGTATATGTCTGCAGGAATCCAGCGCTCCCCAAAGTTGAAATCCAGTTCTTCAAAAGGGATAGGTTCGGGGATAGAGCTTTGAAGTACTTTCAATGACTCCTGTGCTGCAATATCATTGGGTTGCCGCGTGAGGTAACCTTCCATATTTTTTACTTTCTCGACTACGTTCCCAGCTATAAATTTGTCCGCTACCTCATAATTTTGGATAAGCGGGTTAAAATAAATCCTCCCATGAAGTTCCTGAACCAGTTCCTCCCGGCTTTTTTCTTCCAGAAGGGACAACATATAATCCATTCGTACTTCTCCGAACTTATTCAATGAGGCAGCAAGGGCCTCTTCCGAAGTTTCCACTTGTTCCAGCTCCCTGGCATTAAAAGCGACAGGTTGAATAAAAATATCGGCCTTTACCAGTTGTCCGTTTTCACCTCTTTCCAAAGCAAGCACTTCATTGGCCCCGGAATCCATTTTCAACAACCCAAGATTTTTGGGGTCGTTCAGATTTCCGTACTTCTGAAAGAAATCATCGTAATAACCGTTTAACAGTTTTCGGCCTTCCGTATCTTCTTTTAAACCTTCTGCTTCATTGTTGTACAGTTGGTGATAGGTATCCCTGATTTGAATATAGAGCGAGGCTTTTGTTTCCTGTTGTGGGGTTAGTTTTAACCGCTCAAATGTTGCTGTATCTCCGTCTCTTTCTTTTAAGAATCCAAGCTGGTTTTGGTCTTTTAGCAGCGAACCAGTTTTGAGATGACTGTGTAATTCTCCATTAAACGGTCTTATATTCGGAAGTGAAGGGATAATTTCTTTGGTCTGTTTTCCGTTTACCGGATTCAGTTGTGAAAACAGGTTTAGCTGTCTGGTTTAGGTTTTGCAGAATTTCTTTTCCGGTTAGGTTTATGTTGGCTGCGTTCCTCCTGGCTAAGACCAAAGAGGTCGTAAAGGGTCAGTTCAGGTTCTGTTTGATTTATTTTCTGCTCAGTTTTGTTTAGAGATAAAACTGAAACGGATTTTTGATTGGAAACATCCTGTTGAAACAAACCGACATCAAGCTTTTCCCGGAAATCAGCTTCCAGCATTTTGCTCAAATCCGAAGCGATACCGTTTATTCCGTCCTTATGAATAAAAACCTGCGCTGGTTTGCCATAAGGGTCGGTATCGACAAATCCTTCCGTATGGACTACCCGTTGGAAATTGTTAAAATAATTGTTATTGAAAACTCCGCTTGAAAGCTTTTCACTTCGTACAAAATCTTTCTCTTTTTGTGTTAAACGGTTTTTACCGGAATCTTTCTGAAGGATAATTAAATCACTGCCCACTTCGGTTCCGGCATGTTCGCTGAAAAGATTATTAGGTAACCGGACTGCCGAAACCAACCGGCTGTGGTTCATTAACCACTGGCGTACTGGTTCATTTTTTTGTGAGTTCATTACTCCCTGAGAAGTGATAAAAGCCAGAACTCCTCCATCACGGAGCGTATCCATTCCTTTTAAAAAGAAATAATTGTGGATGCTCCGGGATGCTTGCTGCCTGATCATGTCTTTACTTTTCAGAAACGAAATATCAAAGGCTGCGACATCACCAAACGGAATATTGGAAGAAACCACATCGAAATGGTTATTGTAACAGCTTTCAATTTCTTCAAATCCGGCAGTCCTGATTTTGTCTTCGGAATAAAGTTTGGACAGTATCTTACCTGTCAGTAAATCCTTTTCAAAACCTGTTACTGAAATCCCTTCATTTTGGTTCTTAAAAGCTGAGATAAAAGCTCCCAATCCGGCGGAGGGGTCAAGAAACCTATCAGGAGATATTTGATTCTGTTTTAATGTTTCTGTAAGAACCTGAATAATTTCAGGAGGCGTGTAAAAAGCGGTAAGGATGGAATTTTTAAGGCTTCCAACATACTGTTTGTACTGCTGTTCCGATTGGGAATTGCTTTTCAATACATCATGCAGTTCGGTCACCAGAGGAAACAACCCGACTTCTGAGTTTGGCCAATGAGCTATATCAGATAAACTTTCTGCCGGATTAAGAATACATTTTAAAGCCCCGAAACCGGAATATTGTTTCAGGGCTTCCTGTTCTTCGTTTGTTGGGCTTCGATTTTCCCGTTCAAGCTGAAAAGCAAGTTTTATTGCCTCAATATTTGCCCGAAGGTGTTTCTCTTTATTGAAGCCCATGTTCTTCCACCCAGATTGAAAGTTCCCCGGTTAACTCGGTATATAATCCCTTAAACTCAGGACTAAATGCAAACTCATCGTTTAATTTGTATTTTGAGAAAACCTCCTCAACTTCGGGAAGCAGTTTGATGGCAAACTCTTTGGCGTGTCCCATGGGGATTTCCCTGGAGAATTCATTCCAAAGAATGGTTACCAAAGTATCGTGTTTAGAAAAGTGAAGACCCCGGTAAAGTTCTTTGTGCGCCAGTTCTTCGGCTTCCTGTTGGGAATGCCCGTTTTTTACTGCTTCTGAATAAGTTTTGGAAGCAAGGTCGCTACGGTTGTTGAGTAAATCATTATCATCAATTAGCTCGGGATGGCTTTCATATAAAAAGTGCAAAAGCGACAGTTTAAACCAGGACAATTCCTGATAGCTATTATTCATGACTTTCTGATTTTTGATGTTAAAAATTGAGTTTTGAGAAAGCGCCCAGATTATTAACTGAACGCCTCGTTTTAATCACGTGAACCATCACATAGAATGAGCTTTTGAGCGATTACGTTTGGCTGTCTGTTGCTCTGTTGGATTGGCCTGCTCCTTGCTCAAAGGTTCTTTTACATCCTTAGTAGCTTCATTGGTTTTACCCTCTGAATTCACAGCTACCTGTGTTTTACTGTTTTTGTCTGGAGTAACTTCTGCCCCTTTGTTCTGAGCTTTGTCAGGATTCCATTTGTAAAAATCAAGCTTGCCTTTTTCATCGTTAATTTTTACATACGCATTAAATTCCTGGCCTTCCTTGTCCTTCATCCCGGAAACATAAATGGTTTCCCGCTTTTCCAGTTTCTGTTGCTGTTCTTCGGTGAGTTCCTTTCCAAGCAGCGAATTGGGAATGCGCACCTGTCTTTGGTCATTTGCATTTTGCTTTTGTTCCTGTTGCTGGTCGAATCGGAAGCCAATACCCCGCCTGTCAGCATCTACCTGTAACCAGGCACTGAATTCATTTCCGCTTCGGGCTGTCATGCCTTCCACAAAAATGGCTTTGCCTTCAGCCAGTTCTTTTTGCTGGTTTTCGTTCAGCTTTACCCCTTTTATTTCCTCCGGAATATTTATTTTATCTGCACGGGCGGCAACAAGTTCGTTTGTCAGTTTATCGATGGAAAGAAATACTGGTGTTGTTTCCCCTTCTTTGTATTGTGGATGGAGTATGCGACCTGCATTGCCGGTCTGTAAGAGGTTATTTTTGTCTTCATCGGTTAGCGTAACACCAAAATAAGGCCTGTCCAATTCAGGTTTATTGCGAACTGCATGGACAGCAACGTTGAAGTTTCCATTTTCATCCTGCCGGAAGGCCAACCGTGCATCAGTACGAATGGTCAGGTTATCGGTTTTAATGGTGATGGGGATTAAGTCCGGCGACTTCTGAAAGTTTAGCATAGGTTCCAGATTCCTTGTATTTTTCAGAAAATCTTTCGATACTCCAAGCTTTTCCAGTTGCGACCAGTCCACCTTGTTTTCATCAATCAGGTTCGCTGGTTTTTCCTGTTTTTCTTCTTTCCTGATATAATCTTCCGGCTTATTTTCGTGCTTTTCCAGCATCTCTTTTTTCGACTTGTTTTCCGGTCCCTTTAGCATTTTTTCCAAGTCTAATGCTGTCTTCTCCACGAGATTTGCCGGTGCTTTAAAAAAATGAAAATCAGTTGGGTTTTTGTATTGGCGATGAAAATTGGTGAAGAAATTTTCCAACACATACCCATTTTTGTCAATTTTTAAAAAACTGTCTGAGTTGGCTTGTTTGGGTGGAGCTGTTTTTAACTTGCCGTCGTTATCAAAACCAACTACGGCTTTTAATTTACTCTCATTTTTTTCTTTGACTAGTAATACATCCTGGTCATTGATTTTTTGTTCCATGATACATTTCTTTTAATGATTTAAAAGCTAATATATCAATGTTCTCACTTGATTCAGGCGAGGTGGCAGTGTTTGGCGTTGAGAGGATGGGTATGGCTTTTGATGCTTATTATTCGATTATTGCTATTAATTTATCATATTCAACTTCTAACTTATAACTACTATAATCTTGTAAATCCTGTTTTAACTTTCTTAATTGAGGAATACAACCAAGTGTCATTTTAAACTCATCATCAATTCTTGCTATGGCGTTAGCAAGGGTCTCCATTTTTTCTTGCAATTCCTTTACTCTATGTCGGGTCATCTTGTTCATTTCTACTTTAATTTCATTAGTTATTTGAATCTCGGATTTTGACAAAATGAATTCAAAACCATCAGTGCTTTTGAAGCCAAGACTTGAAGCAGACTGCTTTGAATTTTCATATTTCTTTTCACCTAGCCTGTCCTCGTCAATGGTAATTCTTATTTTTTTCACGTTTTGAAATAAATGAGGTAATATTATCTTGGACATAGCTCTGAATAGATGACCTTGTTTGCGATGCTGCTTTAATATATACGCATGTAGGTTATTTAATTCATCAAATTCATACATCCCTAATACTGCTCCAACATAGAACGCACTATCATTTTTGATAAAATAGAATTTTTCTCTCTTTTCTCTATAGTATTTTCCTTTGAAAGGATTAATTTGTTTAACCTTATGCCAGACAATTCCATATTCTACATACCTTGAAAGTTTTTGAAGAAAAATATTTTCATTGTCGCCATTGTTAAGTCTATCGATTATTGCCTTAATAGATTTGTCACTCATTGACATATTCTCGTTTTTTTGTTTTCCATAAAAATACAAAACTGAAAAGATGTTGTGATTATAAATCATTTCTAATCCGCTCCAATTCATCCATAATAATTGTGTCCCTTCATTTTTTATCCGCTGATAGTTGTTATATACCCCTCGATAAAGAATTCTTTCATCTAAGTAATTTGTTATTATTTGGATAAATTATAAAATGACTTTCTCCTCTCAACACCTGTTCCTCGACCAGAAACCAAATATGGGAATTGCAAAAAGAATTAAAAAACAAATCGTTAAATTTGACATAAAACCTGACGAAATTGGATTAGGCAACTCTCTGAGCCCCAATTACAATTTTTGGCATTAGTCAGAAGGTTAAAAAAGAGAATGAAAGATAAATTGACTAAAAACTGAACCATTAAAAGATAATGACTGCTTCGATGAAGATTTTGTTTTGCCAACGCACTTCTGCCCTTCAGGACAGTTTGGAAAACCAACGCACAAACAACACATTTGGCACTCCAAACGCACAAGAAAATGCCTCTGTGCCAAAAGAGTTGTTTTTAACTGCCCCAACTGCTAAATTATGAGCCTAAACACTGCACATGAAGGATATGAATATCAAGATTTGCTATCTGCATTTTTCATCTTGGATTGGATTCTTGAAGATATCAAAAGTACGTTTACAATTGATAAGAAAGAGTATGAATCAGACAGATTTGATGATTTAACAGTTCAGAATGAGCGGGGAATATTTAAAAAACAAATAAAATATAGTAACAATTACATCGACCATTCTTTAGTAAAAAGTGACTTATCGACAGATGGTCCTTATGGATTAGCTATAGATGAATTGTTTAAGTCCTGGCATTCTCATCCTGATAAAAAATCAGTCAATATTCGATTATGTTTGGCATGGAATGAACCAACTGATGAGTTAACTGATATTTTAATATCATCCACTGATATTAAATCTTTTACCTCTCATGACACAAAACTTTATAAAATTAATGCTCAAGAATTATGGCCAGAAAATCAAAAACCTCTTCCAAATTGGAAACGATTTAGAGAAAAATCAAAAGATATTAATAGAGACGAATTTATTGAGTTTTGTAAACATTTAACCATTGAAACGAATTTACCAAAATCAAGTACATTCATTTATGAACCAGATAAGCTTGAAAAAATTGTCTTAGACCAAACAGACAGGCTGGGTATTGGTTCATTTCCGAATAATGCTTGGAAAAAAGAAGAGTTCATTCTTTCTCTTTTAGCACTAATTAAGAAATCAAGAAGTAAGGGCACTCAAATACTAACCCAAGATATTTTTAACCATTTTCAAATAAAAACAGACTATGGGTCTATTGAACAGAATTTTCCCATTGATGCATCGAGAAATATTCCTCTTTCAGAAAGGATATCATCATTCATCTTAAAATTAAATCAAGAAAGAAAGGTCATTTTAGTTGGAGAACCGGAAAGTGGCAAATCATGGTTTATTGAAAATTTAATCAAAGCATTAAATGAAGAAAATGTAAATACAATTAAGCATTATTGTTATACAGAAATTCAAGATAAATATCAAAAAGAAAGAATTAAGATTGATGTTTTTTATGGTAATCTAATCTCCGACATCCTTAATATTTACCCACATTTAAAAGAAAAAAAACGTCAACGATATGCAAGTAATTTATCAGAACTAAACCTATTAATTGAAAATATTGATGAGCCAACTGTTCTAATTATAGATGGATTAGACCACATTCAAAGGATTTACAATTATAGACCGTATCATGATATTGCAATTAGTGACATTGAAATTATAAATGAAATCAATAAAATAAGGCACTCTAAATACTTATCAATACTTATTGCTTCCCAGCCTATTGCAGAATTAGATAATATTTCTGGATTCTCAAAAAGTTCTTTACCAATATGGAATAAGAGTGATGTAGTAGAATTGATGAGTAAACTTTACATAGATGATTCTGAAATTGGCAGCCAAAATTTATCAGATTTATTATTAAAGAAGAGTGCAGGCAATCCTCTTTATTTAACATACTTGGTTGAGGAACTTAAAAGTACACCAAAACTTAACGAAGATGTACTAAACTCTATTCCTTCATATTCATTCAATTTAAAAGAATACTACAGTTATTTATTATCAAAACTGAATCTAAAAGAGAATGTCGCATTAGTACTCTCTGCTGTAAATTTTAGTCTTACAAAAAAAGAATTAAAGGAAATAACTGGATTAGGTTCCTTTGTTGATGATTCTCTGAATTTATTAAAGCCTGTATTGAGACAGAATCAATCAAGTAGTGGATACCTTATTTATCATGAAAGTTTTAGACGTTTTATAATAGAACATCTAAAGACAAAAGAGATTGTTGAAGAAAGAATTTTTCTCCCTATAATTTCATGGTTTGAAAAACTTGATTTTTACAATTATCCCAAAGCATTCCGATTCTACCTTCAAGTTCTAATAGATGGAGGTTACTTTTCAAAAGCATTAATATACATTTCAAAAGATTTTATTAAAAAAAGTGTTTGTGCTGGTCAACCTTGGGAGATTATTGAAAACAATTATTACTTATTGGTTAAAGCAGGAACTGAAACACAAAATTTTCAAAAAGTCATTTTACTCAATGAATTAAACAAAACTTTGAGTGGAACCGAAGATGCATACAATGAATCTTTTTCAAATTACATAGAAGCCTTGGGATGCAAATATGGTTTTAACCAAGTTGCAGATTTTCTGGTATTTGAAGGGAAACCAACTTTAACATTACAACAAGGACTAAAAGTTTGTTACTTAATTGACAAAAGAAGAAAAGTTGCTCCGTGGGAATATTATTCTGAATATTTCAAAAAAGACGAGCCAATCAACTTAGATGATTTTCAGTATTATGTAAGACTTCAATTGATAAAAAATGATAAGGAGGAATTAAAAAGACTTGCGTCAAAAATAAAATCAAAAAAATTTCATGATTTTGGAGCTATTTTCAAGAAAGAACTTGAAAGTTTCTGGAATATAGAATTTGTTGAAGAACTTAAAAAAGAAAAAGAGACGATAGGAAAATTGTTTAAGAAAGAAAAGTCTTCTGCTGCAATTGCAAAACATGATTTAGTTGTCTTAGCTGATGAAATTTTATTATTTGAAAATATTTTTGATTCTGAGATACCGAAGATAAAGAACTTCTTTAAGCAGGTTGAATACCAAATAGAGGATAGTCAAACAATTAGTATTGTCATCAAGAAGTTCTCATCGATAAATTGGTTTTATAATTGGTTGATATATTACATTAAAATAAATGTTATAAGATTCTCAAAAAAAAATAACTCGTCTGAATTAAGAAAAGCCTTTGATTATTTGGGTTATAATACAGAGCCGTTTGTGGGTAATCCAAGAACTTGCGATTTATACTATTTGCAGGATTTTATTTATAACTCAATAAATGAAGGATTAACATTAATCCAAAAAGAAGAAGATTGGGAATATATATTAGCAATAATTGAAAAAGTTAGTAATAATACAACAACCTCTTTACAAAAGTCATTAGGAGGGCCACTTGCTACAGACAAATTATTTGATATTTGTTTAGAAAATATTCAAGATGTTAACTGCCATCTAATTATTGACACTCTAGAAAAACAATATAATGAGAAGAAAGAATATCATCTTCATTCATATATTTCAGGATATTGTTTTCAATTGGCAAAAGCCTATGCAGAAATAGACAATAATGAAAAAGTAGATACTTTTTTTAACCTGGGTGTTGATTATACGCTAGGTTATACCATGAGAAGAGATTTAACTATTGAAGATTTGATTGAAAGTATTGAAAGCTTGTATCATATTGATATAGAATTGGCTGATGAATATATTCTAAAAATCAAAGAATTAGTTGATTCAGTCGTTGAACATACTGATGGCAAGGACACACAGCATTTCCCAATTGAGTGGTTTAAAAAGTTTTTTAACATTAATCCTTACAACGCCACCCTATATTTACTTAATGAATTAGTTAAAACAAGATTCGACTGGAGGCTTGAATCTTCATTAAAATATTTATTAAATCAATTAGATACAAATACTAATACACTAGCTAAATGCTATTTAAACCAAACGTTACTTGTTGAATCTGACGATGCTTTTCTTTCAAATTCTTTGAAACTATTAGATAACTTAAGCCTTTCTCCTGCAAAAGATTCCCTGATTGCAACAATTAAATCAAGAATTGACATTAAACAAAATTCTGAGCGCTCAATAGATTTTCAGAAGAATCTGATTAAATACTCAAATGAATTTAAACTTCCAGAGAATTACTTTTCATTGATAAAAGCTAGAAATAGTAGAAAAACACATTCAATAGACACTATTGAGAAACTTAAAAGAGAATGTATTTCTAGAAAAGAATTCTCAGATATGAACACAACAGAATTGTCCGACTATATAAAAGAGAAATCGATTTTAGACAAAGAAATACAATCACTTATTTATGTTTTTGATGGTTTTCAACAACTTACACCAGAATTAAAAAAAATCATACAACATCTGGTTAGCAAAAACGAAAATTATCATGATGAGCGAAATGTTGATATAACTCCGTTATTTGTATCAACTTCTGAAGTATCAATTTATTTTTGGATTTTTCGTTTTATATATCAAAAGGATGGGTGGTTCAAAAGCCTTTCGAATCTTAATGCTTTTATCACAGCATACAATATAAATCCGGGGAAAAGCTTAGAATTCTTATTTGAGTTATTGCCTGGAAAATTAAAACTAGGAGGTAATAGAGTATTTTCCGCCAATTTATTGAATGCTTTAACAAGTGTAGACTTTGATTCTTCAATTATTCGTGAAGCTTGGTTATCCTTATATGATTTGATTGAATCAAGACTTCCAACCAGAAATAAATTTGATTGGAATATGGCATTGAAAAATGAATACGATATGAATACGAATGAAATTGTTATTTGTATCTTATTATCCCGTTTCAAATCATGCACAGTTGAAAAATTTCATATTGTTTTATCTGGAATTGCTAATCTTCTTTATTCAGATTCAAAACAAATGATTAAACCTTTAAAATGGTTTTTTTCAAATTTTGAAAATTTTAAAAAATCTATACAATTAGCAATTTTAGAACTAGTTGTACTATTTAATGAGAAAAACAAAGGTTTTGTTAGTAATTTTGAATCAGAATTAAAAAGTATATATCCAACTGATTATTTTCTTATAGATTATCTTATTGCAGTTTCATTCAAACTCCCTGAACGTTCAGTATTTCAAACTACAAATGATTTAATTTATCCTATATCTGAAAATGATATAAAATTTTTTACCGAATTAAATTTTCGCCATAAAATTCTGTTACGAGAAGGGATAGATATTACAAATACGTTTGGAAAGTTCAAGGCAACTTTTGCAAGAAAGTATCAAGATTCAATTGATTTATATTTAAATAGAATGCACGAATGGACCGTAAATAATATTTACGTTTCAGACTATTTGTTAGAGTTGATAAACAAAGATTATTATGACGTTTTTAAAAATCGAATTGATGAAGATAATATACATCATGCTTTGACAATTGACATCAAAACAATTGTCGCTCAATATTTATCATTGACTATCAGACCAAGCCAACTAAAGAAGTATACTGATTATGAGGGAATTTCTTCACTTACAGAAGACATACAAATAGAAAATGGTTGGGTAAGATTAGGTCATTTTGAGTATGAATTAATAGAACAAGAACGATACAAATTAAATGATAATAAAACTTTTGGAGGAATTACATTTCATGAAAAGGAAAAACCTATCTTCCCGTATTCTGGATACGTTTTGAATATGGAAAGCATTTGGAACGGTATATGTCCACCATATGAAATTGATGACACACTTATATTTTCCTTCATTCAAAAACGATTTCAATTTGAAGACTTTAAAATACTTTGGTTAAATCCTGTTTTGGTCAGTTTTTTGGGACTTAGAGTATGTAATTTTATATCAGGTCTATGTGCAGTTAATGAAAATAATGAAATTGTCCTAAAATTTAATTCTTGGATTACTGATTATATCGCATCAGATTATAGCAACGATATTAAACACGAAATACCTAAACTGGATGGTTCTGAATTATTAATTCGGGAAGATTATTTTAGTAAAATTTGTGAGATGTATGATTACAAACCTAAGTATTGCATATTTAAAACTTTTTAAGTGCCAGTGTGAACAGCTAAGCACATTTGCAATTCACACTGGCCCACACGAAACCCAAAATTGCAAAAGAGCTTTTCTATTTTGCAACGCCTTTTTGCCGACCTGAAAAACAAAATCAGGTCAGTGCTAAAATTGAAAATGAATGAGTTTAATGAAAGGAATAGAAAACTCAGCAGATAACAAAGAATTGAGCTTAAAAACAAGTAAAAACCCATAATTTTTCTTTTAAAAACAACCCATTTTTTTTGTGTTCCAAAAGAAAAATTATTGACCGACAATGCTACTTCAGTTCGTCGGGTCGTCAAGCAGCCCCGACGGGGCAAATACTTTTTTTTACCAGTTTATTACAAACTTCGATGAGTACCAGCTTCTTCGATTTCCCTTTATTTACAAGCATTGATAAAACTTATTTCTTTATCCGCTCCAACTCATCTAAAACAATTTGTGCCACTTCATCTTTTATCCGCCGATAGTTGTATTCAATTTCATCCTGTAAATGATTCTTCCCGTCCTCATCTGTAAAATTTGTAATTACTGGAATAGGTTGATAGGCGGCAGTTTCTTTCGCTACTCTTTCATTATCAACTACAATTTCAGCATGAAAAATCTTTTGCTCTATACGTTCTTCAAAGTTATCAGAAACAGCCCCGACAAAAACACCCTGTGTGAGGTTGCTGATTTTTGATGCAGGGATTAATGTGTCCATCTGGGTATTTATCGATGTTGATTTATCCTGCCGGTTAATGGTCATCGACTGCCGTTTTTGAAGGACTTTTCCAAACCGTTCCGACAATGTCTTGGCTGTTTCGCCAACCACCTGACCACTGAAAATATTTCCAACTGTATTCATCACCACTTTGGCTTCTTTGTCGCCATAGTCACGGTTCAACTGCGAAAAATCCTGGAATCCCAAACAAACAGCTACTTTGTTACTCCGGGCTGTGGCAATCAGGTTGTCCAACCCACGGAAATAAATAGTAGGAAGCTCATCAATAATCACAGAACTTTTTAGTTGTCCTTTTTTGTTTATGAGCTTTACAATCCGGGAATTGTATAAACCAAGAGCTGCGGAATAAATATTTTGACGGTCGGGATTATTTCCTACGCAAAGAATTTTCGGTTCTTTCGGATTATTGATATCCAGTGTGAAATCATTTCCAGACATCACCCAGTACAATTGCGGCGAAATCATTCTTGAAAGAGGGATTTTTGCACTGGCAATCTGTCCCTGCAACTGGTCTTGCGCACCGCCTTCCCAGGCATCGATAAAAGGTGAAAGATAATTCTCCAGTTCCCGGTACGACGTAAGAATGATAAAAATGTCGGCGTATTTTTTATTCAGAAACTCGATGGCATGAGGGAAAGTACAGTATTTTCCATTCTTGTATATCTTCAGATACCAGATAATAGCTGTAAGAAGAATAATAGGTGACTCCACAAAAAAGTCGCCCTGTTTCTGAATCCATGTTTTATTCAGGTTCAGCATAATAGTGTAGGCAGATTCGTAAGCATCGGCAATATCAGTCATAAATTCCGGGGCGATTGGGTTGCAACGGTGGCTGCGTTCCGGGTTATCAAAGTTTATCACATAAAATTTGGGAGGATGTTCATACTTATCGATGTTTTTCATCAGAGTGTTGTAAGCGATAATACTCAGGTCATCAAACTTAAAATCGTAGATATACATGCCAAACCCTTTTCGAATTTGCTGTTTGATGTAATTATTGATAATGGCATAAGACTTTCCACTCCCAGGAGTTCCCAAAACAATGCTCGCCCGGAACGGGTTAACCACATTTATCCAACCACTATGGACTTTCCCTTTGTGCTCAAATCGGGTTGGCAGGTTCACTGAATATTCATTTCCCATTAGCCGTGTTTCCTGCATAAACGATTCATTTTCCATATTAAAGACATCTTCCATCAGGTTGTGTTTTATCAGGCGGCTCATCCATAGCCCGGCTTTTAGCAGAAAAATATATCCGGCAGCAAGGGAAATCATGTAAATAAAGCATTTCAGGATAATTGGATAGTGGAGTTTTATAATAAAATCATTGAAAAAGAAAAAGCTCAATCCCAAAATCAGAAAGGCTAATATTTTACCCCAGGTTATCTTTTCGGCTTTAACACCCCTGATTCCCAAACAAGAGATGGCAAGCAATCCAACGCTCACGAGTTTTGTCCAGATTGGTTTTGAAAACAGGCCGGTATATTTCTGGAAATTCAGCAGGATTTTGTCGATGATAGCTACAGTTGCATTTTGCTCGGCAAGAAATTCATAACAAAACCAGTAGATATGAATGATAAGAACCAAGATACTTACACCTCTGATTAGTTCAATTATTTTGGCAAGGCTTCTTACGTCGTCTTCGTTTTGCATATCCTAATAATTTGTGATTAGTAACTCCTGAATGTTCCCCCTACTTTTGATACTGGCGCCAATTGAACGTCTTGCTTTAATCTGTCGGATTCTATAACCGGTATAATGTTCGCTGAAGAAATTATCATCTATCGGGCATGAATTACTCAGCATCCATTTGCTGTCAAAATCAAGTAAGCGGCAAAAACAGGCAAGCCTTTTCTGTTGTGTATCATCAAAACCTTCGGAACTGTAACTAGTAAAGTTGGATGTTTGCGAAACCGGACGGTAAGGCGGGTCAAAATAGACAAAAGTTTTGCCCTTGAAATTTGCAATGGTATGAGCATAATCACCGTTCAGGATTGTTACTTTCTGAAGCAGTTTGCTCAATCCGATAATTAATTTGGGGTTGCAAATCTGAGGCTTTTGGTATTGCCCAAACGGAACATTGAACTTTCCTTCTTTATTTACGCGGTACAGTCCGTTAAAGCAGGTCTTATTCAGAAAGATAAACAGCGCCGCTGCTTCAGCTGGCTTCGTATTGATGGAATTAAAGCGTTCTCTTTTTTCAAGATAAAAATGTTTTTGCTCTGCGGGGCTTAAACTCCAAAACAGGGTTTGATACTTATCCAGTATTGAAATTAATTCACGTGGACTTTCTTTCAGAAATAAATAGGCATTTATCAGCCGGGCATTAATATCGTTTATAACCACATTTTTGATATTGGGATAATGATTGAGAATGTGAAATAAGACAGCCCCGCCACCCACAAAAGGCTCTATAAATGTGTCAAATTTCTCCAGGCCGTTCGGAAATAGCCCTGTCATTTGGGGAAGCAAATGTGACTTTCCGCCTGCCCATTTCAGGAATGGTTTTATGGTGGTTTTCATAGCTTATAGTTTTCGTTTTCTTCGTTTCTTTTTTTTCATTCTCCGGATAAAGGCTTCCTCTTCGGGATTCTCTCCACGGCTGTCGATAGCCAGTAATCCCGATAAATTTTCGAGTGTTGAATCAGGAGTTGAAGGGAATTGAGGCGGTACAAATTCCGGCAACTTTTCCGGTACAGAACCGTATTCTGTTCCATTGAATTTTTTCTGAAAGATATTAGCAGAAAAGTCCTTTCCGAGACGGGAACCGTTAAAAATAAACTTCTGCCTATGGTCAATAAAGGTTACGCCATAAATGCGCCCTGATTCATTTTCACGAAACAAAACTGAAATCTGGTTCTTCGAAAGTTGTTTTTCAAAATCCTTTCTGTTTTTGCACGAATCCAACGCTTTTGAAATAACTGCCTTCAGACTTTCTTTGAGGTTATTGGCTTTAACCGCTTCTTTTGATTTTTCAATTCGTTTTTGAATCGCATTACTTCCGGCCTGTTTCCCAAATTTTGAAGATTTAATGGGTGTTCCGTGAACTTCGCCTTTGTCGTTTAAGGCGGCATAAACAATTCCATTATAGGATTTTCCTTTGTGTTCCCCCTTCACTTCTGCAACGTGCACGTTATAAACGGAAAGTAAAGCCTTGTACTCATTAAAGGATTGAAAATACCAGAACTGTGATACAGGTCGGACTACATTGGCAATTTGCTGCTTGATATCGCCTTTCTTCGGGTCAACTGCTTTTAATGAATACCCCTCTGCTTTTTGTTTTTCATTGGCTGGAGTCAATCCGTATTTCTGTTCCAAATCACGGCAAATCCGCATGGACAAACGGTGCTGAAAATTGTCCCGAATCATTTTCCCGCTTTCATCTACCTTGACTGAAACAATGTGGATATGGTGCCGGTCAATGTCTTCATGTTTGTAAACAACAAAAGGCTGGTTCCTATAACCAAGCTTTTGCATGTATTCTTCAGCGATTTGGACCAAATGTTCATCGTTTAGCCTGTCTTTTGGGTCAGGATTTAATGAGATATGGATAACCGGGTTTTCCGTTCTTTTGTTAGCCAGCAAGTAAGGCTCAAATGAGTATGTGCAAATTCCAATACTGAAATTTCCATCCTTCGGTTCAACCATGTTATTGGCAAAAATCACTTTTGCTTCACCGGCATTTACCTTCTGATGGTTGTATGCCAGGGCGCTGTACAAAGAACTTCCTGAACTTATTTTTGCAACCATCTTTCTTCAAATTCACGGGTTAAGTCCATTACCTGTTTGTTGTTTGCAACCAGTTCCAGTGTCGCTTTCTCTAGTTGATTCAAAAATGCCAGTGCTTTTTTCTCCGAAAAATTGTTCTTGATGGCTTTGGTTACCTGGTTATAATTCACCCCGATTGCCCTGAATTGGCCATAAAAATTGGTCAGGCGCATGTAGAAATCCATCGTCCCTTTGTCAATTTTTACCACTTTCACCGGCTTTTCAAATACGCAGGCCGTGATAAAATGGGCTTTTACTTCTATTCCTGAAGCTTCAAACAGCGATAAAAACCGGGCATTATCTTCATCGTTCAGGTTAAATGAGTGGCGGTGGCGACAAGGATTTACTTTTTGTTTCCGTCCGCCTCTGTGCTTTTTCCCATTTTCTTTAGTCATTGACATTGTTCTTGTTGCTTTATTATAATCTTTAAAACCACCTCCTTCGGGGGTGGTCATGTTCAATTGGGTTTGCCTGAAATGTTTTTGTCTATCTATTTTTGTCAAACACATATTATCTTGTTTATATGCTCTGCCGTAAAAAGGCCCCTTATAGGGGCTAATCAAGTCCACCTTCTTTGAGGGTGGATATTTAATCGTTCATGAAATGCTTATCAAAAATCACCGACTTCGGAGTGTGATTTTCCCCCAACGGGGCAAGTGGTTTTCAGGTCCTGAAAATGTTTTGAGGACCTCAAAACACAACTTGCCGTGTGCCAGTGCACACCCTTTTAGCGTTGGTAATTTTTAATGCTTGTCGTCCCATAATTCAAGGTCATTTTCGCTGTATAATTTTCTATTGAGAGCAAAGGTATATGGAGTGTTTTGATTCGTAGTTACCCCAAATGACGCCAAAAGCAGACAGTTAATGCCAAACAATTCCAGCCACTTTTAAAACCGGATTTTCGATGGTTTTTATCCTTTCATTTGCGGGTCTGAAAGCCTGATTAGAGAAATGAAAAAACAAACTATAAAAGGAATATTCGAATGGATAATTATGAAGCTATTTGCTCTTTTAAATGGAGAGTTAAAAATTCTGATATTCATCGGTTCATTTATTCCAATCAGGCAATAATTAAAAGTTAGTTTACCGGAGTGTTTAAACGTTGGAACGCTTAAACATTTAAAAGTTTAAACAGGTATTTATCCGATTATTCAAACATTCATTTGGGTAACGAGATGACTATTTAAAAGGAGAAACGACAAAACAATTACATCATTAACCAATAAAATAAATGATATGGAAAAGGAAACATTATTTATTGCTTTCAGCACACAAAAAGGAGGTGTGGGAAAAACTGCGTTTACTGTTTTGATGTCGAGCTACCTTCACTATATGCAAGGACTGGAAATTGCAATTGTGGATTGCGATTATCCGCAACACAGTATTGTTGAAATGCGCCAGCGGGACATGGAACAGGTGATGAGAGATAACTATTACAAGCAAATGGCCTATACCCAGTTTACCGCCCTGAAACGAAAAGCTTACCCGGTTGAAAAAAGTCTACCGGAAAATGCCATTACAACTGCCGAAAAGCTTATCGACAATGCTGCTTCTCAGCCTGACATTATTTTCTTTGACCTTCCGGGAACACTGAATAGCAAAGGTGTGGTAAAAACTCTAGCCGGAATGGATTATATCTTTTCTCCGGTTAGTGCTGACCGGGTAGTTTTGGAAAGCACCCTAAAGTTCGCCACTATGCTTAACGAGAACCTGATAAGTGTAGGGAAAAGCAATATCAAAGGACTGTTCCTTATTTGGAATATGGTGGACGGAAGGGAGAAAAACGAACTCTATGAGGTTTATGAAAATGTGATTGGAGAGCTCGGGCTGAGTATCCTGAAAACCTTTATTCCGGATTCAAAACGTTTCCGCCGTGAGCTTACTTCGGGACATAAACCGGTCTTCCGTTCTACCCTTTTTCCTGCTCACAAAACACTTTTAAAGGGCAGTAACCTCGATGTGTTAGCAACGGAAATTCTTCAAACAGTTAAACAGTAAGATTATGGCACGAAAGCAATACAATCCCGAAGAAATAGACGAAGACTTTTTAATCTCGACCATCCAAAGCGAGAGACAGGCATCAGGGCAAAAGGATGAAAAGACGGTTAAAAAACCAAAGCTAAAAAAGAACGAGACAGCTTCTGATTATCTGTCCCTGTTTATCAGGCAATCCGATGGCAAAGCACGATTTGGCAAGCATGTTCCTATCCGGCAGGAATACCACGAAAGGATTCAAAAGATTGTGCGCATTATTGGCAACGATGAAATCTCAATTTTTAATTATATCGATAATGTGCTCAACCAACATTTTCAGGATTTCCAGGAGGACATTGTTAAGCTGTACAACGAAAAGAATACGGATATTTTTTAACTCGAAACCAGTGCATTATGGTTGAACTAATTGCAATTACAATAATCTCCATCCTATTTACGCTTTTTCTGAAACGGAAGAACAAAGCCGGAACTACCCCCGGTGAAAAAGAAAAGGTCTCTGAAAGGTCCAACCCAGAAGGAATTGTTGGTAAAAGTACTTTTGTTCTGACGACCAGAAAGAGTTATGTCCCCGAACCCGATTCATCCGGCAAAATAAATATTGAAGTACCATTGGAATACGAGACGGATATTGGGACTATTGAAGAACTGGAGGAGCTGGAAGAGCTTGGCCTATCGTCTGAAATTTCGTCCGATATTACTTTCGAAGAAATGATGGAAGTAGTGAATGAAGTTGAAAGCTTGAAACCTCAAAATCCAACCAAAGCCGGAAAAGTACTTCATGAAAATGAAAGTACCGACTGGGTGGAACAAATAGCTTCCTCGTCCTCAGACTACCAAAAGCGAATTGTTGAATTGATTGATTTACATTTGGGGAGTTTGGTGCAAAATGAAAAGAATCAAGTGCCAGATGACGGTCTAGAAGGGTTTGATATTGGTGAATATGCGAAATAAGCTGTCTGTTTATTGAATTTATTTATGCGGTACTCGTAATTATTTAAGTATAACTAACTTTATGAAGTTTCAAAATATTTATTTTTATGGCTAAACACATCAAATCAGAAATGAACATAGAAATTTGCAGATTATGCAAAACAAACCCGGCAGACAAGAAAGGCTCCCATATTGTTCCTCACTTTTTATTAAAAAGAATAGAAAATATTGAAGGGAAGTCAGGACGTGATTATGAACTTGGATTTTATATAGAGGAATTTGATACAAAATCACATTTTGGAAGAGCACTTCAGCAAGAGAAGTTGGAGGATATCTACGGAACTTTGTCTGAAGAAGAAATAGAAGCAAACAAAAGTAATCATCCATTAATTGCTGACAATATATTTTGTAGTGGTTGTGAAAAAAGATTATCAATAATTGAATCTGAATATTCGAAAACATTGATAGAAAAAGGAGACGGAGATAAATACAAATCGGGAGTTTCATCTGAAGTTGGAATATTGTTTTGGATGAGCGTAATCTGGAGAATGTCAATAAATAATAAGAGTGGGGTTCAAATAACAAAAGGAGAAGCCGAAATTGCCCGAAGAATACTTGATAGGACGCTTGCAGATTCAATAACTAATATTGATTTTGAGAATATGCAAGTATCAAAAGATTTAAAAAAGATTGGTTATAAAATTCTAAGATGTCCTGGTTTTTCTGAATCTTCTCCGACATTCTTATTTTTTCACCCAGAATTTGACAAACCCTATAGTTTATTGATTGATGAGTATATACTTGCATTTAGCTTCACAAACAATTACATACATTACAACACGCGAAATTTTTTTGGCATTAGGGAAGAAATATTAACATCCACTATAAATCAAATTGGAACAGAGGAAGAGGTTGGTCTCTTAAATGAGAAATTATTAAAAGAAACCGGAGAGGGACTAATTGATAAAATGAAAACTATAAGAGCAAAAAATTTGGATTTGTTTTTTAATAAAATCCATGTTGCGATTGGAGGTGAAGGAAATTATATGCCTGAGAAAATAAAAAAGGAAATATTGAGTGAATTGACATCCAATGAAAAAAAATTAGGCCGCAAATATAATCTTCAAGATTTAAGAGATTCAACAATTAAGATATTAAGTAAATATGGGCCAATTGAAGAATAATAAAGGTAGATACTATCTCAGGTCATTTCGGAAATTATGCACCTCCATTCATTTGGGAAAATTTCGTTTTTGAAATATTTATGCGCCAATATTCTTAAAAATGAAAATCCAGCTTTGTCTGTTCTATAATTTATTTTGTCAAATCCTCTTGTTTTTGTTTTTTCTTTTAAATCTTCGAAAGTATTTACCAAGGAAAAAGGACCTTCGATATAATATTCTTCATCCATGTGTCTTTCAAACATAATTTGTTCAATATCAAAATCCTTTACATTCGGATGAGCTATTTGCAGATGCATATTCTCTCCGATATGTTTTTTTAAGTTTTCATACATATCTTTTGCATTGAATATTACCAATAATTCAAATAGGACCGCAATAAGTATGGAAGAATCATCAATATATTCTTGAGGTTTCGAATTTGTACTTACATACTCTACCAATAAATTTATCCGATTATATCCTTCAGGAAACCTCCCACGTTGTTTTTTTATTACAATCAGTCCTGTAATTACACCAAAAACATAAGATGCAATAAAATCAACATCCTTTTGTCTCCAAGTAGATTTATCAATAAAAAACATGAATAACTGAAGAATGGGGATAGAATGATTGTCTAACAATGGACGAAAGAATCCTGGATTATTTTTAATCAGTGTTATAATTTTGTCTTTCTGTCGATTGTGAATTTTTGTATAAGCATTTGATTTCTTTTTAAAATTTGGAAGATAAAGCCTTAAATTACAATAATAAATTAAATCACTAATGTACTCGAAACAACGTAAAGGGTACCCAATTGCTTCAAAGTTGGCCCCATTCTCAGCATACAAACCATCTTCGGTAGTAGCAATACTAAAAGTTTTTAAAAAGTAGGAATTTAATATTCGATATTGAGTTTTTAGTAGTTTCCTAAACTCATTTAATACGCTTTGTTTTTTCTCAAATTTACTCTTTAATATCCAAGCCCATGTTCTCAAAACAATATAATCAGAACACTCTTTGGCAGCAATTAAATTGTCATTTTCTTTGCTGTAATGGAAAATAATCGATGTTACCAAGTTCAATGTGGCAAATAATTTTTTAAATGCTCTACCCTTGATAGATGAAACCTTATCAAATTGAATTTCGATAAGCTGCTTCAAATCAGCAAAGTCATTATCTGCCGCATCAAGGAATGCAAGAGTTCTTTTAAACAATCGATTACTCTCAGAATCAGACAATAAATATTCACTAAACAAGTATCTACTAAAAAGGTCTGTCAGATAATAAATATCCCATCTTTCAAATTCTCCAGGTTTGAACTCTTTAGAAATGAAGCCTTCAAATGTTGGCCGAATATTTGGTTTAAGTATTCCATTGTGCACAACTACAATCTTCAAAGGAAGATGATTAAACTCAGGGATTGAACTATCGTCAAAAGCAGCAAATTTAGCTTCACGTATTGACTCTAAAACTCCATCGGGAATAGTAAAATTCTTATCCGTAATGTCCCTATCTTTATATCCCTTTAATTCAAAATACCATTTGTGCTTTATACCATTTTTATCTTTACCTATTGCAATAATATCTTTACCGTATTGGGATTGTCCTTTTGCTTCTTTTGCTGTCTGTATGATATGAAATCCCATGACATTTAAAAGAATTGGGAACAACGAGTCTAGCTCATTATCTTCTTTTAAGCTACTTAGATATTCTTGAACAATAATGTTATTAGAGCTACTCATTTTCTAAAATACTTATAATCTCACTAAAATAACCATCACTCCAGTCTTTTGTCAATTCAGCACTTTGTTCCCAATCAAAATGCTCTGGTTCAATAAAACTACGTCTGGGTAATGAGTAACTTACACCAATTCTTGCTAATTGGGAAATATCATCCTTCCCTTCCATTTTCCACCCTCCTCCTTTTAACAAGTGAACTGTATTAAAAAAATTCAAAAAGCTATTACTTTCTTCGGATACTTTTTGCCTAATTTTATTGAACCCTCGAGAATAGCCTTTATTGAATTCTACAAAGATTCTGTTTTGAGTATATTGTGGATTTAATTCTTTAATATCAAACTTTATTTTGGAATGGGATTCGAAGTAATCATACATATATTTTTCAATTCGTTCAAAAATAATTTTGTTTTCGGTATCATTTATATCTAAGTTATCTCTTAAAACCTCAGTAAGACCTCCTCCATAATTTTCAGAATACTCTTCCAGTTTACAGATGAAGGCCTCCTTTATAAATTCTGACCTACTCTTTAATAAAGGTAATAGACAAGGAATGGAGGATTTCGGCTCTTTATAACCTATTAAAATAGAGACCCAAAGTTTATACTGAGAAAGTGGTTCCAAAGAGAGAATATCAAAATCAAAAAAATAACATCCATCCAAAGGAGTGACATCATTAAAAATATCAAACCCGATAAACCGATGATATGGTTTATCTTGAATTAATAAATCAACCAATAATTCATCGAATCCCATTTTTTGCTTCTCCAAAAATTTATGAATGGATGAATTCAGTTTTTTCGCTACAAATTCAAATTGACAATTCTCAGCCAGTGTAAATAGTACCCGTCTAAAAAAATTGATATCTTCTGAATTCCATAAAACATGATTTATACGAGTTAAATATTCATCTATTTGAAAATGAGGCTGATTTATAAGCTTTACAATTAAACCTTGTAAAGTATCTATCTGAGTTTCCAAATATTGGCTTTCCCTTAATATATAGCGAATAAGATTTGGATTATTAACTGAAATTAGCTCTTCTAAATGTTGAATACATTCATTCTTATATTGCGACTCCTCCGAAAGGTTGGAAGAATTTAAAATTGCAAACAACAGCTTAGATAAATGAATTAAAATCTCAGAATCCTTTTTGTTTGATTTTTGAAATATTGACAAGAATAATTTTGCATCTACATCTATGATATTATTCGAATTTGAAAGTCCACAGATTATTGGAACAGAAAAGATTTTATCTAATACATACAAACTCAAATGTTCTTCATAGAAACTAATTCCAAATTTATCGTAAAGTCCTGTTATCACAGGAATCATTAAATCAGTATCAAAATCTTTTAGGCTTATCAAATGATCAAAGCAACCCATCCCAAAAGAACTATCTTCAAATATTTTGTTCCGGATTCCATTTAATATTCGTCCTAATGGTAAATTATATTCATCTTCTTCTTTGGTCCACTTTATGAGTTGTTGTGCATTGTCACAAAATAGATCAACTTGAACCTGTATCCATTGAATAGCGGCACTGTATCCAGCATAGAACAAGCGCATTTCTTTCTTTCGATTTTCAAGACTCAAAGATTCAATGTAACTAGCAAAAGTTTCGTTATAGGTCTCATTGGCATCAATAACTGCCACCTGCCATAACTCACGCTCTAATTTTGAAAACCCTTGTACATGTTTTTTGTCATTAAAATCCTTTTTAATTCCAGCTATGGCTTGTGTATAAGAAGTAAAATCCTCATCTGACTCGATATTCAATAGCTCCCTATATCTCGCAAAGAACTTAAAAGCAAACTTGAGGTTGTCAGCTACAGTATTTTGATTGAGGATTCTTTCCGAACGAAGTAAATTCAAATCGACACCTTCTATCTCTTGTGAAAATATCAACGTTTTATTTTCTATGCTATAATTAACGATAAGACTAAGATTAGAATCCAGTTTTTTATTTTGTTTTAATTCGTATTTTATGCTTCTAATGCTTGTCATTAATTCGTATTTTGTCTCATAAAAATAGCCATAATTATTTGCTTTTAACCAAGGATTTATTGCTATATGCGACTTCCCTTGTTGAATAATTTCTTTCACGGTATAATAGAAGGAAAATAGGATTAACGTTTTATATTTTCCCTTTCTACGCCAAACACAGCCACACACTTCCACATACTCCCCTTTTTATTTTTCAGTGATTTAAGCCTTTACTTTTGGTTACAGGCAGAGAAAAAATCTGCCTGAGTTTGAACCAAATTCAGAAAAAGATGAAGGAAAAAGATTACGGGTAAAGCCCGGTTTCATTTCTGTGGTTTTGCCACATCGCCCCAAAAGAGATTCCAGTAAAAGATTAGTAAAAACCGCTTTCCTTCATTTCTATTGGAAAGCACAAACAACAAATTATAATGGCAAAAATCAATTCATTAAAATCCATATTGACCCTGTTCTTCATGTTTTGGGTTACAGTTCTATTTGCACAGGGAGATGGTTCTGCCGGAATCACCGAAGCCACCAGTATGGTTACTTCCTATTTCGACCCGGCAACCAAGCTAATCTATGCCATCGGAGCCATTGTGGGCTTAATCGGCGGCGTGAAAGTGTATTCCAAATTCTCAAGCGGCGACCCGGATACCGGTAAAACCGCAGCCGCTTGGTTTGGTGCCTGTATTTTTCTGATTGTAGCTGCCACCATTCTGCGTTCATTTTTCCTGTAAAAAGTATGGCAGAGTATTTCATAAATAAAGGGGTAAACAAACCGGCTGAGTTTAAAGGCCTGCAAAGCCAGTACCTGTTCATTTTTGCAGGTGGGCTACTGGGAACATTCGTGGTTTTCATTGTAATGTACCTTGCCGGGATAAACCAGTGGATTTGCATTTTCACCGGGCTGGTTATGGCTTTTTTGGTTGTCTGGCTGACATTCTCGCTAAACCGAAAATTTGGACATTTTGGTTTAATGAAAGTGCAGGCAACCCGCACTTTCCCAAGCAGGATTATCAACCGGAGAAGTATTCCCAGGCTATTCACTTATAAAAGAAAGGGGGTAGCATGAGAAGCATTCTAAAAACGGCCACACTTGAAAGTAAGTTTCCTTTGCTGTCGGTTGAACAGGGATGTATCATCAGCAAAGATGCAGATATCACTGTTGCCTTTCAGGCTACACTGCCGGAACTGTTTACTATAACTTCGGAAGAATACGAAGCCATTCATTCGCTTTGGAACAAGGCGATTAAAGTATTGCCCGATTACTCTATTGTTCACAAACAGGATTGGTATATCAAGGAAAATTATCAACCGGAGCAGCAAGAACGGAAATTAAGCTTTCTGAGTTCATCCTTTGAACATCACTTCAATGAACGACCTTATTTAAGCCACACCTGCTACCTGTTCTTGACAAAAACAACCAAAGAGCGGAGCAGGCAACAAAGCACATTCAGTTCACTTGGCAGAGGTACACTTCTCCCCAAAGAGATAAAAAGTAAGGAATCCGTTCTACGGTTTGTGGAAGCGGTGAACCAGTTTGAGCAAATCATCAACGACAGTGACTTTATCCAGCTTACACGTTTGACGGCAGAGCAGATTACCGGCTCAGGGAAAGAACCGGGAGTTGTGGAGAAGTATTTTTCACTTTCTCAACAACAAACTGCCTGTCTCCAGGACATCACCCTGAATCCGGGAGAAATGAAAATCGGGGACAACTCGCTGGTGCTTCATACCCTTTCGGATTTGGATGATTTGCCAACAAAAGTTTCCACGGAAAGCCGGTACGAAAAACTTTCGACCGACCGCAGCAGTTGTCTGCTTTCCTATGCTTCACCGGTTGGTTTGTTGCTGTCTTGTAATCATATTTACAACCAGTACATTTTTATTGACGACCATTCAGCTAATCTTACCCGTTTTGAAAAGATGGCCCGAAACATGCACTCGCTTTCGAGGTACAGCCGCGTCAACCAGATTAACAAACAGTGGCTGGAAGAGTACCTGAATGAAGCACACAGTAAAGGGCTGGTTTCGGTTCGGGCGCATTTCAATGTACTGGCATGGAGCGACCGACCGGAAGAACTTCGGCAGATTAAAAATGATGCCGGTTCCCAAATTGCATTGATGGAATGCAAACCACGCTACAACACCGTGGATGTTCCGACGCTGTTTTGGGCGGGCATCCCCGGCAATGCTGCCGACTTCCCTTCTGAAGAATCGTTTTATACGTTCACGGAACAAGCCTTGTGCTTCTTCACTGGTGAAACCAATTACCGGAGTTCCTTATCGCCGGTGGGGATTAAAATGGTTGACCGGCTCACCGGAAAACCTTTGCATATCGATATTTCCGATTTACCGATGAAAAAAGGGACTATCACCAACCGGAACAAGTTCATCCTTGGCCCTTCGGGAAGTGGAAAATCCTTTTTTACCAATCACATGGTACGGCAGTATTATGAGCAGGGAACACATGTACTTCTGGTCGATACCGGGAACAGCTACAAAGGATTATGTGATTTAATTCATTATAAAACAAGGGGCGAAGACGGGGTTTATTTTACCTATACCGAGGACAATCCAATTGCGTTTAACCCATTCTATACCGACGACGGTGTGTTTGACATTGAAAAAAGGGAAAGCATCAAAACGCTTATCCTTACCCTCTGGAAAAATGAAGAGGAAGCGCCGACACGCTCGGAGGAGGTGGCTTTGTCGAATGCGGTGAGCCAGTATATCGAAAGGTTGAAATCGGACGGTAATATGGCTCCGTCTTTTAATACATTCTATGAGTTTGTCCGGGATGACTATTCCGAAACGCTCATCGCGAAGAAAGTAAGAGAAAAGGATTTTGATATTGCCAATTTCCTGAATGTTCTTGAACCTTATTACAAGGGAGGTGAGTATGATTACCTGTTGAACTCGGACAAGCAAATGGATTTGTTGAACAAGCGTTTTATTGTGTTCGAACTGGATAATATCAAAGACCACAAAGTTCTGTTCCCCATTGTAACTATCATCATCATGGAAGCCTTCATCAACAAAATGAGACGGTTAAAAGGTATCCGAAAGATGATATTAATAGAGGAAGCGTGGAAAGCAATTGCCAAAGAAGGGATGGCTGAGTATATCAAATACCTGTTTAAAACCGTCCGCAAATTCTTCGGAGAAGCAGTTGTTGTTACACAGGAAGTCGATGACATTATCGCTTCGGAAATTGTGAAGGAAAGTATCATCAACAATTCCGATTGTAAAATCCTGCTCGATCAGCGCAAGTACATGAACAAGTTCGGCTCTATCCAGGAATTACTCGGATTGACCGAAAAAGAAAAATCGCAGATTCTTTCCATCAACCTTGCCAACCATCCCCGGCGAAAATACAAAGAGGTTTGGATTGGTTTGGGCGGGGTGCAATCTGCGGTTTATGCCACTGAAGTTTCTTTGGAAGAGTATTACACCTATACCACCGAAGAAACGGAGAAACTGGAACTCGTCCGGTTGACCGAACAACTGGACGGAAACATTGAACAGGCCATTAAACAACTGGCCGCCAGTAAGCGAAATGCTTAAGCTTTCACATTTAAATCAAGAATCATGAAAACAAGACTATTTATAGCCGGGCTGCTTATTATGCTCGGCACTTTTAACCTGCGAGCGCAATTTGTGGTTACCGACCCGGTAAACCTCGCACAAAGTATTGTGAATTCTGCTAATGAAATCGTACAAACATCGAGTACGGTTTCCAATGTGATAAAAAATTTTCAGGAAGTGAAGAAAGTATATGATCAGGGTAAGAAGTATTACGATGCGTTAAAAGCAGTAAATGACCTTGTGAAAGATGCCCGGAAAGTTCAGGAAACCATTTTAATGGTTGGTGAAATAGCCGACATCTACATCAACTCCTATCAACTGATGCTACAGGACGAGAATTTTACCTTGGAAGAATTGGGAGCCATTGCTTTTGGCTACTCCAAGCTTTTAGAAGAAAGTAGTAACCTTTTGCTTGACCTGAAAGGGATTGTTAACAGCAGTTCGCTTTCAATGACCGACAAGGAACGCATGGATATTATTAACGGCGTTTATATTTCTGTCCAGCACTACCGGAACCTGGTACGATATTATACCAACAAGAACCTTTCGGTTTCTTATCTGCGCTCCCAGGAGAAAGGCGATACGCAGCGGATGCTTGCGCTTTACGGTAATGCTGACGAAAGGTACTGGTAATGGATTTCGATAATCTACACCAAATTCTCCGCAGTCTGTATGAGGAGATGACGCCTTTATGCAGTGACATGACCGGGGTGGCAAAAGGCATAGCCGGTCTGGGGGCATTGTTTTATGTGGCCTCACGTGTATGGCAGTCACTTGCCCGGACTGAGCCCATTGATGTGTATCCGCTTTTGCGCCCCTTTGCCATTGGCTTGTGCATCTTGTTCTTTCCTTCTTTTGTTTTAGGGACGATTAACATGGTTCTAAGCCCTGTTGTAAAAGGCACCCACCAGATGCTGGAATCCCAGACTTTTGATATGGAAAAATACCGGGATTTAAAAGAGCAACTGGAAATCGAGGCTATGAAACGGAACCCGGAAACTGCTTTTCTGGTCAGCGATGAGGAGTTTGATAAACAATTGGATGAGTTGGGATGGAGCCCTTCGGATTTGGCGACCATGTCGGGAATGTATATTGAACGGAGCTTGTACAACATGAAAAAGAATATCCGCGATTTCTTCCGGGAAATTCTGGAATTACTGTTTCAGGCGGCGGCATTAGTAATTGACACCATTCGTACTTTCTTTTTGATTGTGCTTTCCATTCTCGGCCCCATCGCCTTTGCCATCAGCATTTATGATGGCTTCCAATCGACCATGACACAATGGTTCTCCCGTTACATTTCGGTTTATATGTGGCTCCCGGTTTCCGACCTGTTCAGTTCAATATTGGCCCGCATTCAGGTACTGATGCTTCAAGCAGATATTGACAAGTTACAGGCAGATTCAACCTATTCGGTCGAGGCTTCCAATGGGGTGTATATTGTGTTTATGGTTATCGGTATCATCGGATACTTAACTATTCCAACAGTTGCAAACTGGATTATTATGGCCGGGGGAATGGGCAATTACGGGAAGAATGTAAGCTCATCGGCAAGCAAAGCCGGTTCTGTGGCTGCAGGTGCAGTCGGTGCGTCAGCAGGGAATATATCAGGGAAACTATTAAAAAAGTAAAGCCCCTCCTAACCTCCCCAAAGGGGAGGAATCGGAAAAGGCTCATTACGGAATCATTAAAAATCAAAAATTTATGGAATTTAAATCATTAAAAAATATTGAAACGAGCTTCAGACAGGTTCGTTTTTTCGGGATTGTATTTGTCATGCTGTGTGCAGGCATTACCGGTTATTCGGTTTTCAGCGCTTTTCAGTTTGCTGAGAAACAACGGCAGAAAATCTATGTACTGGACAAAGGGAAATCGTTAATCCTTGCCCTCTCACAGGATTTATCCCAGAACCGTCCGGTGGAAGCGCGGGAACATATCCGGCGTTTTCACGAACTGTTCTTTACGCTCTCGCCGGATAAAAACGCCATTGAATCCAACATCAACCGTGCCATGTTTCTGGCAGATAAAAGCGTTTATACCTATTACAAGGATTTAATTGAGAAAGGGTATTTCAACCGGATTATCTCCGGGAATATCAACCAAACATTACAGGTGGATAGTGTAGTGGTAGACTTCAGTAACTATCCCTATACTGCTTCTTCCTATGCCCGGCAGATTATCATCCGGGAGAGTAATATCACGCAGCGGAGCCTGGTTACCACCTGCGACCTGATTAACTCGGTAAGAAGTGATAACAATCCGCATGGTTTTACGATTGAGAATTTTACGGTAAAAGAAAACAGGGACATTCAAACCATAAACCGGTAGCCATGAAACAGAAAATCAGAAAAACCAGCCGGTTGCTGGATGATACCATCCGAAAAGCATGTGAACGGATTCCTCAAAAGAAACGCAAAGTTGTTGTGCTGGGATTGTGCTTTCTTTTTGTTACTGTTTTTTCTTTCATGCTTTGGGATTCCTTCAATAATCAGGGGGTGCGGAAGATACTCGACATCGAACATATCAAACCTCTTGACTTACCACAGGATAGTCTAATCCATAAACTTAAAGATGTATTTCATGAACAAAAACAATAAAACTATATTGAACCCAAAGCAAAAACAACAGCTAAAAAAATATGCAGTTTTTGCATTGATGTTTGCAGTTTTTGGTGCAAGCCTCTGGCTTATTTTTAAGCCATCAGGAAAAAGCGCGACAACCCAAGGTGCAGCGGGATTGAACACAGAACTGCCCATGCCTGCGGAAAGCAAGCTGATAAAAGATAAAATCAGCGCCTTTGAACAGGAGAAGCTTTTTGAAGAAAAACCGGTTCGTTCGCTGGAACAGTTTTCAGCAATGGTTGGACAGGATGAACCAGCAAAATTTGATTTATCTGTACCGGATAGCAAGGCTGAGCAATCAAACGGAAAATATTCAGGCTCAAAACAACCAGAGAAGGCAATACAGCATTCTGCTTCGGCTTACAAAGGGATAAATAAAACACTCAATAATTTTTATGAAAAGCCCAAAGAAAATTCTGAAAATGAAAAGCTGAAAAAGGAAATTGAGGAGTTAAAAAATCAACTCGCTCAGAAAGAACAGGAAGGCAGTGTGGATGAACAGTTAAGACTAATGGAAAAGTCATATCAACTGGCGTCCAAATACATGCCGGAATCGTCTGGTCAGGCTGCTGCAACTAAAGTTTCAGAGATAAAAACACCTCTGCCAGCAGAAAAGAAAGAACAACCGGTTTTGTCAAAAATTGTCAAGACAGTTTCGAACAATACCGTTTCTGCACTGGAGCAGAATATCAGTGATTCTGCCTTTATAAAGCGGGTTTCAATATCTCGTAATTATTCCTTTATTTCGGCTGGGAACGAAAAAGTTCAGAAAGACCGGAATACGATTTGGGCATGTGTAAACAGTACCCAGACACTGGTTAACGGGCAAAACGTAAAACTTCGCCTGCTTGAACCGGTGGAGACCGGTGGTTTTAAACTTCCAAAGAATTCGCTTATCACAGGGATTGCACAAATGCAGGGAGAACGGTTACAGATATTTATTCACTCTCTGGAATATAACGGGAATATTATTCCGGTGCAACTGACCGCCTACGACATTGATGGGCAGCTAGGCTTGTTTATTCCGGGCTCTGTGGAAACAACAGCTTTAAAAGAAATCACTGCTTCCATGGGGCGCGATGCCGGGACAAGCATCAATATTACACAGGGCACAACTGCCGGACAGCAATTGGCTGCTGATGTAGGGAGGAGTTTTATTCAGGGAACCTCCCAATATATTTCAAAAAAACTGCGGACGACTAAAGTAACCCTGAAAGCCGGGCATCGCTTGTTGTTAATGCCATCCAATTAAAATCAAATTGTTTAATCTTTAAATCCATCAAAATGAAACCAATAATTTTTGCCCTTTTATATCTATCAACCTTATCACTTTTTGCTCAAAACAATTACACAAAGGTTATCCCTAAAAACAATGTTATCCCTTCCTATTATCTGGAGGTAACTTATGACAAAACGGTGCACCTGATTTTCCCTTCGGGGATTTCCTATATTGATTTGGGCTCATCCAATATCATCGCAGGAAAAGCAGAGGGTGCGGAAAATGTAGTCCGGGTAAAAGCTGCCGTAAGAGATTTTACAGAGGAAACTAACTTTTCAGTGATTACTGATGAAGGTAGCTTTTACTCATTCATCGTGAACTATTCGAAAGAACCGGAAAGGCTGAACATTGAAATGAAAGATTTTCTCCATGAAGAAAAGTTGGGCAATCATCCTGAGAATTCCATGGAGGTTCAACTTTCTAATTTGGGAAATGAATCGCCGCAAGCGGTACAGATGACAATGGAGAAAATCTATAAAGCCAACCGAAAAAGGGTTAAGCATATAAGTAGCAATCAATTTGGAATTGAGTTCCAACTCCGGGGGATTTTTAGCCATAACGGGCTATTGTTCCTGCATACTGAAATCAAAAACACCTCTGACATTCCATTTGATATTGTCTTCCTAGTTTTCAAAATCGTCGATAAAAAAGTGGTCAAGCGGACTGCTATTCAGGAAACGATTATAGAACCTGTGAGGGCTTATAATTACCTGACCTCGGTGAAAGGCAAAGAGACAGAAAGTACTGTCTTTGCATTTAAGAAATTCACCATTCCTGATAAGAAGCAACTGGTTGTGGAGTTGTTCGAAAAGAATGGTGGCAGGCATCAGCGGTTTGTTATCAAAAATGGGGATTTGGCGAAGGCTTGTCCAGTTAAGAAGCTGTAATATTCTTTTGTTTAATAATCATAATTTCAGTATCTTTATTATTGATAGGTCATCCCGACCTATCGTGTGTTTGGGGGTTAACATGAAAGGCAACTGTTGAGTTGCCTTTTCTGATTTTTATTCATCAGATTTATTTCAATAAATAATTTGAGTTCACTAGAATTTCACGATCATCAGTACCTATTATGGAATCGTCCCAAATAACACCATTCAAGTATGATTTATACTATACACTTCAACATCTGAAATTACTCTTTTGACGAATTCCTGTACTAATACTTAACGCAAGGATGGCATTAAAACTTACTCTTCAACAACAGCTTTGACACTTTCAATTTGACATTTTCAAATATTAGAAATACTACCGGAACAATGACCAAAGTAAGCAACATCGAACTTGTTAACCCACCAATCAATACCCAGGCGATTCCGTTTTTCCATTCCGATGCAGCACCAGATGCCAGGGCAATAGGCAGTAAACCAATAATCATTGACACGGTGGTCATTAAAACCGGACGAAGCCGTAACCGGGTTGCCGTAAGCAATGCACGTGTAACGCGGTAGCCTTGCTTTTTCAGGTGATTGGTAAAATCGACCACCAGGATAGCATTTTTAGCTACCAGACCAACCAGCATTATCATCCCAATCATACTGAAAATGCTAATGGTTGATTTGGCAAGCGCTAACGCCAGAATGGCACCGATAACCGCCAGCGGAATGGAAAACAACACCACAAACGGGTACAAATACGATTCGTACAACGCTACCATAATAAGATATACAAGAAATATAGCCGTAATCAAGGCAAAGCCCAATGTGCCAAACGCATCATCCGACATTTCCATATCGCCGGCATAATGGATTGAAACTTCGGGTGGAAAATTCGTGGCTTCAATTTTCTGTTTTATTTCATCGCCAACATCGCCAGAAGCCCTTCCCAATACCTGCGACTGAATGGTTATGGAAGAATTCCGGTCGTATCGTTCCAGTTTGGTGCTACCGTTGCTGTAACCAATTGTAGCAAACTGCGAAAGCTTAACCTGCCTGCCTGCAGAATTAATAAAAGATAAGTTTGCAACATCGCTCATGTTACGACGGTTAAATTCGTCATACACAACATTAATGTCGTATTCGTAAGAGCCATCTGAATATTTGGCATCAGTATTTCCACTAAAAGCGGTTGACATTACCGAACCTACCGTAGAAAGATTTAAGCCCAACCCGGCCATCTTTTGCTTGTCGATTTCTACCGAAATTTCATTGCTGCTGTTGTCGAGCGATGAATTTACATCAATGGTCCCCGGCGTCTTTTCAATAAGATTTCTTACAACCGTTGCATATTTGAACAGCGAATCCTGGTCTGATGATTTTACGATTACCTGTACCGGGCTGTCGTCGGTGCTTCCAAAGAAGGGGTTCATAACGGCAGCCGTAATTTTTGCCCCGGTTATTTTCGAATTCAGTTCATTTTTTATTTCATTAGCATAAACTTTTGAAGACACACTCCGAAATTCTTTATCAACCAGTTTTACATCCAGTTCTGCTTTGTAGGCACTGCCATTTACTCCTCCCTGCATACCATCACTTGTCGCCCCAACTGTTGAAAATACAGATGTTATTTCAGGTTTATTTTGAAGCAGTTTTTCAATTTCCAAAACCTTTAAATTGGTTTCTTTTAAAGTAACTTGTTTTGGAAGTTCAACCTGCAAAATAAATTCTCCGGCATCACCCAATTCAAAAGCCTCAGTGCCAACAAATCCAGCCGGGATAAGCATAACACTTCCTGCAAACAAAACCAAAACCACCAAAAATGTAATTATTTTGTGGCGCATGGCCTTTACTAATATTTTCTGAATCAAACTGGCAAAGTTGTCAACCTGCTTTTCAAACCATAAAAAGAAACGACCTGATAACATTTCTTTTTTCAGAACCTGCAATTTCGCCAATCTTGATGTTAAAAGCGGAACAGCGGTAAAAGCCACGAAAAGGCTTAACAGGGTTGTAACAACAACTACGAGTGCAAACGGAGCTATTATTTGTGAAATAAAGCCGGTAGAAAGCCCCAATGGCAGGAATACAACTACGTCGACCAACGTAATGGCGATTGCCGTATAACCAATTTCAGAACGCCCGTCGATGGTTGCCTGTATACGGTTTTTTCCCATTTCCATGTGCCGGTAAATATTTTCGAGTACCACAATAGCATCGTCAACCAAAATGCCAATTACCAGCGACATCGCCAAAAGTGTCATGATATTCAGTGTGTAGCCGAGCAAATACATTCCCAGGAAAGAGGTGATAATGGAAAGCGGAATAGATACCATAATAATAAAAGCATTTCGCAAACCGTGCAGAAAAACAAGCATTACCAGCGAAACCAGGATAACGGCATAAAAAAGGTCGTGCATCACCGAATTTGCCGCCTCTTCTGTAAAGATGGAAGAATCGAAAGGAACAGCAAATTCCAGGTTGCTTGATTTGTAAGTGTCTTCAAGCTGAGATAGTTTATTCCGAACGGCGTGGCACATCTCCACCGTATTGGCATCCGATTGCTTCCGGATACTCAATCCAACAGAATTCTCACCATTTACGCGGGTAATCATTTCCGGTTCTTTTTCGGTATCATAAACTCTTGCAATATCTTTCAGGAGAATTCTGGAATTGTTTTCCCCGGTTGCAACCACAACATTTTCAATATCGGTTACATTTTTGAATTTTGCTGAAAGGCGGATGACCATTTGCGAACCGTTATCTTTAATTTTTCCGGTTGGAAAATCAAGGTTCGACGACTGAATAGCTTGTAAAACCTGCTCTGCCGAAAGGTTATACCCATTCAATTTTTGCGGGTCAAGGCTCACACGGATTTCACGTTCATTCCCGCCGCTAAGGGCAATTTCACCCACTCCTTTTATCCGGGAAAGTTCGGGTACCACTTTGTATTGAAGCAAATCGTAAAATTCGGTAGATGGCATGGATGAAGTTGCTCCTACATTCATAACCGGCATGTCTCCCATCGAAATCTTGGAAATCACCGGAGCCCCAACTTCCTTCGGCAACAGGTCCCTTGCTGCATTGATGCGTCGCTGGGCATCCTGTATTGCTTCGTCGACATCTGCCGACATTTTTAATGAGATGCCCAGTTCGGCAACTCCTTCCAGCGAAGTGGATTGTATATAATCGATGTTTTCAACCGAGCCAACAATTTCCTCCAGTTTTTTTGTAACGTTATTCTCAACCTCTGACGGCGATGCTCCTGGATATACGGCCATGACCATAAAGGCAGGCGCAGTCATATCGGGCATGAGTTCGTATTTCAGTCTGTTGTAACTGGAGAATCCCAAAAAGAGAAGTATAGTAAATATGACTACGATTAATGTGGGCCTGTTTACGGCTATTTTTGTAATGTTCATGACTTTTTTTGATTGATTATAAAACTTTTACCTTCGAACCTTCAACAAGATTTATTTGCCCGGATGTTACAACTATGTCTCCGGGTTTAAGTCCTTTGGTTACAAGGACATCTTCTCCTTTGAGCGGCTCAACTTCTATTCTTTTTGAAATCACGGAGTCACCTTTTACCAGGAAAACTTCAGCGTTTTTAATGCTTCCGGCAATGGTCCTTCGTGAAATAACAAGGGCATCCGTCCGGGAAATTCCCTGGAATAAAGCCGTTCCAAACATTCCCGGCATAATCGGTTTTTCAGGGGAATTATTTACTTCTATTTCAATATTGTATTTTCCCGATTCATCTGCCTTTACATTTATTGCGGTTACATGTCCGTCAATGCCGGTTCCCTGATAAGTATCCACCGAAACGTTGACTTTTTGTCCTTTTTCTATTCCTGATGCTTCTTCGGCAGTGAGCATAACCACCAGTTTTAGCTTATTGATTTTCGCCATATCAAAAACCGCCGTACCCGGTGAAAGGTATGTTCCTTCTTCAACGTATCGTTTTGTGATAACCCCGGAGAAAGGCGCTTTAATAAAAGAATCGTCATATTGTTTTTGTGCCGAAACCAGGTTTGATTTTGCTTCAGCCAGGTTCTTTTTTGCATCTTCAAACTGTTGCATGGTAACCCCGTCGGTTTTTACAAGCTGCTCGTTTCGCTCCATATCTTTTTCGGCTTTTTCAAGATTGTAGCGGGCCAATTCCAGCTGCGATTTATAAATCGTATTATCCAATGTTGCCAAAACTTGTCCGGCAGTTACGTTATCACCCTCGTTCGTTTTCACTGTAATAATTTTCCCTTCCAGCTCGCCGGTGATGGTTACTTCTTTTGAGGCTGAAAAAATTCCGTCAACTGAAAATTCGGTATGTACGGATTGCGTTTTTACCGTATCGACAATTACCGGCACTGAACCATTTGATTCGGAAATCATTTCTAATTCCTTGTCGAAACTTTCTTTATTCGACATTAACCGGGCAGCAATAACTATTAGCAGCCCGCTAATCACTGATATTGAAATAATGAGTTTTCTAAGTTTCATGATATTATTATTTTTAGACTTTGTTTAAAATTTGAGCAAATCGCCTTTGATTTTTTTGATTTCCAGTTCAGCATTCTTTAATTGAAGCAGTGCATCGACATACGATAGCCGGGCTTCTGTAAGCGAGTTCTCGGAAAGCATTAAGTCGGACAACGATAACACCTGTAACTTATATTGCTGAAGGCTTATCCTGTAATCTTCTTCCGCCACCTTAATGTTTTCCTGTTGCCGAAATATGGATTTTGTACTGTTTGAATATTGTTTTACTGCATTGAGGTAATCTTTTTGTAGCTCTCTTGTTGCGTATATTTTAGAATTAGCCAGTTGTTGGCTTTCAATCCGGTATTGTTGAACTTTTGAATGTTTTTCGAATCCATCGAAAATGGGAACACTGAGGTTTAAGCTGATGTAACCAACTTTGAAAAACCGGTCATTCCCATCGAAAAAATTAAAGGAATTCTGCTGTCCCTGGTAAAAAAAGTGGCCGGACGTAGAAAGCGTTGGCAAATAGGCCTGTTTCGTAGCCTTTTGGTTCAGCGAAGAAATTTCCATTTGTTTGCCCAATTGCTGAATATTTGCATTGTTTGAAAAATCTGGCTGAAGCTCCGGCAAGATTTCTTTGGCAGAGAGTGTATCGGTTAATTCGAGTGCCGTGGTAAAGTCAATGCCAACAAGAAATTTCAGCAGGTTAAGCTGCTGTTCTTTTGACTTTGCAAGATTATCAATCTGCGTTTGAAGATTGTTTTTGGTAACCAGCACCTTTGAATAATCTATTTTCCGGGCAACACCATTATCGACCTGGTTTTTTGTAATTTCAAGCAGGTGGTTGGTGTTCTCCATGTTCTTTTTTAAATACTCAATCTGGCTTCCTGTTGACTGGCACATAAAATAAACCTGCGCAACCTGGTATACAATCTCTTCCTTCTTTTGCTCCAGACTTAAGTTGCTCAGGTTTTGCAGGCTTTTAGCTACCCTGATTGAAGTACGATAACTCAAATCGACCAATGAAAGAGAAGCATTTAACCCGCTACTCCAGTCGTATTTGGTACCGATTTCAATCGGGATGTCGCCGGTTTCACCAAAAAATTCGCCGGGGAAAAGCATTTTGGGAATGGCATAGTAATAATTAAAATCGCTGTAGCCATCAATCTGAGGGTAGAGCTTACTTTGTTTTTCGCGCAATTCCCATAGTTTGTGCTGATTTTCGAGCTTTGCATTCAGCACCTCCAGGTTGCTGTCAACAGCCAGTTGGCAGGCTTCTTTTAATGATATGGATAGGGGGCTGTACTGTGCATTCACGTGAGTTAAGCCACAGGCAGCCACCACAATCCACATAAGTAGTTGTTTTCTCATAACATTGTTTTCTGTTTCGGATTATACTTTAAAGTGATTTAATCGGGAAAATACATACCCAATGGTATGTATTTTTGCAAAAAAATTATTCGTCCAGATTAATAATGCAGCCTCCGGAAGTTATCACATATTTCCCGGAGCAATGGACTATCTGAGGAGAAAGTACTTTTTCAGGTCCGAATATTAAGTCTAATATTTTATCCATTAATAATGAATAGGTTTTGTAAATTTTGTTTACTGCTTTTTTAATTGTTTCTACTGTTTTCATGACTTTTATTTTTATGTTGTCTCTATCTGTGAAGACAACTTAGTGGCAGAAATATTTTATGGATTTTTGATTTATTTCCATTTTCACACAAAATATTTTCAGAATACATACTAAAGGGTATGTGCATTGACAAAAAAAATCACGAATAAATAATCTCGTCGTACAAAATACTTAACCGTTTCCGTAAATGAACTACGGCGTAATGCTTTCTCGACAATAACGTATTTACCGAAATGCCTGTTGTTTTACTTAATTCCTTTACCGGTATCCCGTTCAGTTCGGTTAATTCAAAAACTTCACGTTGTTCAACCGGAAGTTCTGCCAACGCATTATCAAGCTCTGTCCAGACCAGTGAACGCAGGTACTCCATTTCCGGCGAAGGTGAAGTGTCTTCCTTCGAAAGGAGGATTTCTGCAATGTCATTTAATATATCCTTTTCAGAATCTGTATTTCGGTATGCCGGGAGTTCCTGTTCCTTTTTCTTCTTTCCCTTGTTTATAATGGTATTTCTGGCCACTTTGTATAACCAGGCAGATATTTGCTGAACGGGATTGATTGCATCGTCAATCGTTTTTATTAGCTGGTAAAACACATCCTGCAAAATATCGTCGGCATCTTCGTTGCTGCTTACTTGTTTGCGGATAAACGACTTAAGCTTTGCCCGGTACTCTTCAAACAGTTTTCCTGCATCTTGCTTGACAAGATTTTTATTGTCCGGCATCTTTATTCTCTTCGTTGGTGTCGGGTTTGACATCCCTGTTAAAAATATTTTCTCTTCTGAAAGGGCTTCGACGTGAGAATTCCTTTCTTTTCGTGATAAACTCTTCACGTTCTTCAGGCGACATATTCATCCATTTTTCATGAATTGGATTATTCCCAAACAATCTTTCCCTTTGCTCATTAAAACCGTGTGAACGCCTGTCAGGAAACCCACCAAATAACATCTTCGATATAATAGCGAGACCGCCAGCCTGCCAGAAATTAATCGTTGTTAACCCAAAAATATCCGGTATTAAAACATTCCAGAGCAGCATGAGTACTGTGCTGAAAGCGACTAAAGCAATCAACCCCACACCTAACATTTTTAATCTTGTTTTCATCTTCTTTTACTTTTTTTATTTGGGAAACTATCTAACGTATCCCGTATTACTGGAGACAATTAAGAGGTAAAAATATTTTACAGAAGCAGGAATATTTTTGGAGAAATTGAGAAAAGCACCTAAAAACCTGATTTTTACTTGCCTCCAAGAAGTTTGTACAAATCATCCCATTCGGCAGTTATCTCTTTCAAAGCATTTTCCTTATCTCCTATAGCAATATTGTTAAGCGCTATTCCGTCACTGATATTTAAAAACATCGATGCAATACTACGGGCAGAAACCGATGTATTTATTTCCTTATTTCGTTTTGCCTGGTCAACTATTGCTTTCCATGCTGCCTGTTCTTTTTTTCGCTGATTGGAATGAATTTCAGAATAAGAAGCAACCCTTCGTTTGGCTTCGACAATAAACAGCAAAATGTTGCTGTCGCTGTCCTTATTGCTTTCTACATGCTCCTCACTCAAAGTTACCAAATATGCCTTGTAAAATGCTTTTAATGATGCCCGGGGGAAAGCACTAAAATCAGTAATCATCTCATGGTTATAGAAGTATTTTACACATTCTTCAAAAATTTCTTCCTTACTTTTAAAATAATGATAAAATGCGCCTTTGGTTAATCCCACAGCTTTAACAATACCGTCTAACGTTACTTCTTTATAGCTTTTTTGAAGAAACAATTCCAGTGATTTTTGCAGGATAATTGTTTTAGTGTCATTCATATCACCTACCGTTTGGTATGTAAAAGTACAAAATTAACCTCTTTTTAAGTCAAAGAGAAGCCACCTTGTGAGAGCTTAGAGTGTCAATAATCCAAAAAACATAGCTAGAAATGTACCAATAACCAACACAACTCCAAGAATTACAACGATCATATTCTTTGCAAATTCAATAAGAAACATGATGCCGATATAAGCCAACAAACACCACCAAAAGCTTAATCCGGTGATGTATGAAGCAAGGGCAATAATAGCAAGCCTGAGAATCCATCGAACCGGGAGATTATTGAATATTCTTTTCATAATGGGTCGGTTAGAAGATTGATAATTGTGTACCTTTTTGCAACTTTTGATTTACCTCTGAAATTCTTTCAACATATTCATTCTCCTTTGCAGCAAATCGAACCATTGTTTCTAACGAGGAATCGGGATAGCTATTCAAAAACCACGCCAAAGAATAGGGCATAATCCAGTGAGATTGATATGTCATTCCCTTTGTATTCAGGGTTTCAAATTCAAAATGAAAAACGGGGGTATAAATTTCAGTCATATCTTTCTTTTCATAATCATGCCTGTTTTCATTACAAAATGGCAAATATTTCACTTAGCATTGGTATTCAATCAACCCATGTTCGTATTTGTAGGAAATATCCTGTTTCCAATCTTTATTTAAATCAGCTAATTTCATCGTTTTGTGTTTTTGTTAGTAAACTAATTCCCCTCCGTACCAGAAGGATATAATATCCTTATGAATTACTTCAATCATGTTGTATACCATATCATCAGAAAGTGCAGAGCCTTGCCAGAATACCCGTTTTTCTACTGAACTGCAAATCGTACAATCTTTATTGCTGCTTACAACCACGTGTACCTGATTTTGGATGAAAAAATCGAAATCCGTCGAATATTCAGCTTCCTTGATTTTTACATATTTTTGTTTGATAATTGGGAAGTTCGTATCTAAACTTATGCGGATTCCGGAGGAGAGTGAGTTTTGTTTTTCGTTACTCACAATTTCAAAAGTGTTATTTTCATTTTTCTTTTTCATAGTATTATCATTTAATGTTATGCGTCTTTCCATCGGGTCGGTCGTTGTTGTTTTGGTGGCTTAAAAAGGTAGTGTTTGGTTATGCAGGTTTTTTGCGGGAAATACTATCTGACGAAGGAGGATGGAGATTTTCTGCAAAACCGGAGGCATGAACTTGCATACCCGTAAAACACGGATTTACCTTTGCCGCCGGAATAAAAATGGCCGAGCGGAAAGGCATGATTTTAAAATTGTAACCAGGGAAAGAAAATCTGTAAAAATGTGATTTGAAAAATTAGTATCGCCTTTTTTAAAAGGCCTTTAAACATTCACAACAATTCTATGTGTCGGCAAAAATAAGTGTAGAGGCTGAATGTAAAGTAGCGAAGTCTGTTCGAAGACAGGGCGAGCGAAGTGAAATGAAGCATTTACTCTTGTGCGCGGTGCCAAAGGTTACTGAATGGAAGAAATGTTCCGAACAGGTTCGGAGAAATACCTGTAATGAAGTTACCGGAAGCACTGGAGCTTTATTTGAGATTTTAATGGTGTAGGCAAAGGCAAGTGTAACGACGAACTGAGCGGTTCAACCCTGGCTCAGGGTGATTTAGCGAAATGCAGGGGTTACTCTTGCGTGGGGTACCGAAAGCTTCTGATCGCAGAGAGTGAGGAACGAAAGAACGGAATGAAGTGGCTGGTGGTATTGGGCATATAGAAAATATTTTCATTGATTCCGAAAGATAAAATTTTATACTTGTTTATACTTCCTGAGTATATGAAGAAACAGCTACTCGGATAAACATATCTAAACTTTTATCTAACAAATGATTATTTACTATATTTATTGAATAAATTTACTATGTAAGCAGTCAAACCACAAAAACCAAATGAATAATAGTAAAAGAGTTGGACTAAGCTTGTCTGGGGGAGGTTTTCGTGCCGCAATTTACCACCTTGGAACTTTAAAGAAACTAAAAGAATTAGACATATTAGATCGTATTGATGTGATATCAACCAACTCTGGAGGTTCAATTACCGGAGCTTCTTATGGATTATATGGGCAAGATTTTGACGACTTTGAAGAAATACTAAAGAAAGGGGTTAAGTCAAGTATTATAGCCTCAGTCTTAAAATCGGCAAGAATTCTTGTGCCTCTTTTAATTATATCAATTTGGATTATATCAATTATATTTCTGTTGTTTACAAGTTTGGCGTGGTTAAGCTTAATACTTTTCATTTGCTTTTGGATAATTTTTCTATTTTTTCAGTTTCAAATATTCCCCATTAGTAAATTGAACGAAAAAGCCTATAATAAACTCTTTTTCTTCAAAAAGTCCCTTTCTGATTTTTCAGTTAACAGCGAAATCGTTATTAATGCGACAAATCTGGAAACAGGGACACTTTTTACTTTTTCAAAGAAAAAAATGGGAGACTCGTCATACAGATATATGAAAGATGGAAAAGAGCCTATTCAATTTGAGCCTGAAAGTTTTCCCATTGCAAGGGCTGTGGCTGCATCCACATGTGTCCCGTTTGTTTTTAGTCCGGTACTAATTCATTCATCATTTTATTGTAACCCTGACGATACAAAGAGAGCAAAACCTCGTTTAGTAGATGGAGGAATATATGACAATCAGGGGATTCATAAGATTACACAAGAAAAAAGTTCTTATAAATGCGATTACGTGATTGTTAGCGATGCTGGCAATATTATACCCTTTAAGCACAGTTACCGCAATGTACTGGCTCTATTGATAAGAACAAGTGATGTTTTTATGGAAAGAATTAAGGATTTTCAAATAACACAAAACCTGTATCACAATACCAAACTGGATAAAAGGGAGATTGCGTATCAATCTCTCGGATGGGATTTGGACAAATGTATCCCGGGCTTCATTGATGCCCTGAAAAATAACCAAATAGTTGATTCGGTAATAAAAGCTCACGACATCTCAAAAGAAGACATAAATAACGGAAATTGGAAAAAGATTGAGGATGATTTGATAAAAAAGATCAACTATTATAAGATAGTTGAGAAAGCCAATACAAAAGAGCAATTAAAAATTGCCCGAAGTGTTAAAACTAATCTGGTTCCCCTTCGTGATGAGGAAATAGATGCGTTGATAAACCATGCTGCTTTAATAACAGAAATACAAGTCAAACTCTATTGTCCCTCATTATTAAACTAACCATGAAATATAACCTTTCGAAACATTAATTGCGAAAAAAGCTAAACTGATATGAAAATAAAATTCCTGCAAGCCTTTAACGGTGATTCAATTTTGATAAGTTATAAAGATGGCACAATTAGCCGGAATATTCTGGTTGACGGGGGGACAGGAAGAACATACTCTCAAGTACATCGGGGTAAAATAAAATACAACGATTTATTTCATAAATTAAAAGCTATTAAAGAGAGTGGTGAATATATTGATTTATTAATTCTCACTCATGTTGATGATGATCATATTGGGGGAATATTAAAGTGGCTTGAAAAAGATAAAGTGGCGCTTGATTTGATTCGGAAGGTGTGGTTTAATTCTGGACGTACTATAAAGAAATTGTTTGAGACCGACCAAAGCAAAGACTATGATAATTCGATTGATCTAAAAAGGAATATAAGTACTGATACAAGTATTGGTCAGGGAGTAAAATTTGAAGACTTCCTAAAAAGTAAGCCGGATATTTGGGACGAAAAAATTATCAAGGCAGGCGACAAGTTATCAATCTATGGATTAGAATTTGAGATATTATCCCCTGGCGAGAATAACTTAAAAAGCTTACTCGGTAAGTGGGAAAAAGAAGAACCAGATTCTTTGGATACGTCGGGTAAAAAAAATGACTACAAAAAAACATTGGTTCAACATATTAGGGATGATATTTTTGAAGAAGACACATCCAAGCACAATGGCAGTTCAATAAGCTTTATTCTCTCATTTGATGACAAAAACTATCTCTTTTTAGCAGATTCGTTTCCAACTGTTGTTGTTTCCAGTTTAAAAGCATTGGGTTACTCAGAACAATTCCCTTTAAAATGTGAGCTTGTAAAAGTATCTCATCATGGAAGTAAAGCAAACAACAACATTGAATTACTCAGACTAATAGATTCATACAAATACGTAATTTCAACCAATGGTGATAAACATTCACATCCTAACAAACAGTTTCTGGCAAGGTTGATCAATCAAAATAATAACTGTGAAATCTATTTTAACTATCCTGATATGATTGAAGATATTTTTTCTCAAGAAGACTATGATACGTTTACCAATTTCAAACCGCTCAGAATGGTTGATAAATTCTAAATAATCAATGAATAAGAGTCAATTACCATATTACACTGTCATTGTAAATGAAGGTAGCGGTTGTTTATTTCAACCTGCCACTGAAGATTACAGTTATGTGTTAACAGCAAAACATGTATTGAATAACGACATAAACATAATAAAAAGACAAACGGTTGATAATGAAGGAAACCTCAAGATTGAAAACATTGAAATTATTGGTGAACCCTATCCTCATCCGATAGAAGAAAGAGATGCTGCGATCATTAAAGTAAAACCAGTTAATGGAATTGAGAACTTATTAAGGGCAGATATATCAATCACTAATAGCGATGAATACTATCTATGTGGCCATCCGGAAGCAAGAAAAAGCAAACCTTATACTTTTAGGCACAATAGGCTTAAAATAGAGCAGAAACAACAACATGGATATATTGAAGCTGAATTATCAAAACCAGCGCTACATCATGAAGTGGTAGGACAATCAGGTGGAGGGATAATTAAAGTTGAAGAAAGTTGCCTGTTATTAGTTGGAGTTCAGAAAAGAATGTCAACTGATGATGAGAATGAATCATTAGGAAGGATTGAATTTGCACCGTTATCTTTTTTTGATGAAATAATAGCAATTGCCCCAAATGAGTTAGCACTTCTCTATCCCCCTTATGTTGTTTCCTTTGGAAAATTAACTAAGGAGGTATTTCAATTAGAAAATCTTATTGCGAAAAGAAATTTAATCCAAAATGAATTGAATGTAATTGCTCATCAATTATGTATTGATTTTAGTCCTGAAAAAATTTTAGAGCTATTTGGTAATTCATTTCTTGCATTTAATTGTAATCCGTCGCTCATCAACCATAAAGAGTTATGGGTTTCGTTTTTGGAATTACTAGTAATAAATCAATTGCATTCTAACCAAAAGTTAACTTATAATGAGTTAGCATTATTGCACAAAAAGAGAAAACTACTGTTTGTTGATACAGATGAATGGACTAAAAAACTTGAAGACATTTACAGGTCTGATTTATCCGATATAGAAAAAGGAGGCACAGTTGTAATATGTGCAACCAGGGAAAAAATAACAAATAAAGTAGAAATTTCTGCTGACGAGCTACCGCTATGTGATATCAGTGTTTCTTTAAGCGAGATGAACATTAGCAATACAATAGAAAATCCTTTTGAAGATATAAAGCTTGCCAATTTATATAAATTCCAAGACCATATAATTAAAAACGTGATAGCATATAAAAACGCTACAGCTATGACAATAAAAAAAATCTTAAAAAATGAAACCGAAAATATATTATGATGAGATAAATAACACAGAACTTATTGAAAAGGTAAAGAAATTTTTCCCCATAAGTTTTTTATCATTGGGAGAGGTTTCTTTTGGTGGAGAAATTTTAATTACAATAGTGAAATTTGAAAATATTGATACTTTGAAAAGTCACTGGAAACAATTTAACAGTTTTATATCAACAGAACTTTTTTCTCTAAAAAAGAACGAATTTTCAAGGTGGAATTTTTATGTGTTTTACCTTTCTTCTGTCCCAATTGATAGAGATTTGAAATACGAAATAGAAAATAACAAATTTAGTAGCAGGAAAATTGCCATAGACAAGTGTAACGATCCAATCAATTCAGAAACGATTGTCAGGATCATAAAGGAGCATATTACCAATGATAATATTATTGAAATATCACCAGGTAATGATGCAAGTGGGATTGAGAAAAACGCATTAATTGTTAATGCACTTAGCAAATTTCAAGTTCCAACAAAAAAAACAGAGCAATCTGAATATATGAATTTGGTTCTTAGTGAAATCGAAAAATCACTGAAAAATGAAATTTAAAAAAGTAGAAATACAGGCATTTAGAGCATATCAAAACCGAAATGATGGAACTTTTGATTTTGAGATAGAGGAAGATAACGTCAAAGAAGTTGCTGATTTTATCTCTATTTATGCACCTAATGGTTTTGGTAAGACTTCGTTTTATGATGCAGTAGAATACGGAATTACGAACAGCATCGACCGTTTTTTAAAAAATAAATTACCAAAAGATATTGCCACAAATGAGCGAGCTTTAAAAAAAGGGAATGAAGGGCAGAAGATCTTAAGAAACAGATTTATAACGGATAATAGTATCAATTCAGAAATCAGGTTATTTACAACTGGTTCAAGAAAACCAATAGTTAGAAATATTCCTAAGATCAAAAGAAAGAACAGCACTGATTTTCATTTTAACAAAGACTTGGTGGAAAATGAATACTTTCAAGCTGTTATCTTGTCACAGGAATGGATAGATGCTTTTCTAAAAGTCGATGATCCTAAAGACCGATATGAAAAATTCATGAAGTTCTTTGGTGACGGCGAAACAAGTGAATATTATAAAAGCATTGTTAATCTGTTGTCACATAATAGTAAGAAGATTGAAGAACTTAAAAAATCTCTCCAATGGAAGCAGCAGGAAATAAACTTTGAGGGAGATAAAGAAATCGTAAAAAAAGTAAATGAGAAAGTAAGGGACCTTAATGCCGCAGGAGAAAAACTAAAACCAATTGATGAATCATATACAGAAGAAGAGGCTATTGTTTTAAGTAATGTTATTTCAGAAAGGAATATTCAACTTGAATTTGAAAAAAAATCTAAAATTAATCAGATAGAGATAATTGATGGGCTTTTTACTGGAAGCGAAACCCTAAAAGGAGTTGAGACCTACTATCAGTCTAAAAATGAAAGAACAGGACTCGTTAGGCATCTTGAAGAGATCAAAACGATATTAAATAGATTTAAACAAAAACAACAGTATGCTGCAGAGAAAGTTAACCTAAATAACAAACAACAAGAGTTTTTAAAAAAAGAAGAGTTTTTAAAAGAACTATTGAAAATGTTTCCTTCTTATGAAAAGATTTTGGCTGGGATTAGGGAGAATGAATCCGAAATAGAAAAAGAAAACGAAAGAAAAGTTGCAATTGATAAGGATTTAAAAGCGTTACGATTAGAAGAAGCTAAAAACAAGACTGAAATAAATCAAGCAAATGAACAAGTTAAATTTCAAGATGAAAGCCTTGAAAAAGTTATTACACTTCATTCTAAGGTAACAAATAACAAAGAGAGGCTAAAGAAATTACTAAAAGAAATAGACGAACGGAAAAAACAAATTGAAACTCATTCAAAACGCAAGCAATTTATAGAACTTGAAATTACAACTTATGAGCAGGCTCTTGAAAACCTGACTAACAATATATATCCCTCGGCTTACGAGAAAGAATTTATTTCATACAAAGAAGTAATCCAGGAAATAGAATCATTTCAGAAGGAAATAAAAGAAAAAAGGGCAGAACTGGACCACCTCAATCAAAAGATAAAAGAGCAAGAAGAATTTGTAAAAGATATAGAATCATTTATTACTAAAGGTTCCGAAATAGTTGATAAAGCACAAAACTCAACATGCCCTCTATGTAGTCATGAATATACCTCCTTTGATGAACTATCGGAGAAAATCTCAAGCAATAAATTTCTTTCCAAAGAACTTTCTAATTCCATAAAATCCAGAAGCGAAATTGAAAATAGAATCAGTAATCTAACCAAAAACTTAAAAGACAAAACGAATTTATTAAGAGAGAATATCAAAAAGGATATTTTATCTCAAAGAAAATCCCTCACATCTGCTGGTGACGAATTAAATACAAATAAAGAATCGTTAAAAAGCCTTGAAGAAGAAAATGATTTACTGCATGGGGAAATTGATAAATTAAAGCACTTGTTAAATAACTTGTCTTTTGAAGAATACAAAAAAAATATACTTGACAGCATTAATACTCAAAAAATTAAAATTAACGGATTTAATGGTATCTTAAAAAAGATTCAGGCTGATTTAAAACAGCATTTATCAGAAAAAGAAAATATTGAACGCAAATTTGACATTTTGAAAAAAGCAATTACTGAACTTAAAGAAGACGAGACCTACAAAGCCGTAATTAATTTTTTCAATAAAAATTTTCCCGCTCAAGAAATTTCTTTTGAAAAGCTTACTGAAAGGCACAATAGTATTGTAAAAGAATTACAAGATATTTCTTTGAGCAAAGAAGGTATTGATGATAAACTAAAAGAGCTTGATGAAATTCTGGAAAACACAACAGAAGAATTATCTCAAAAAGAATTGGATAAATTCAACAACAGACTTGAAGAATTACAAAAGATTATTAAATCATTCGAGCGAGAGATAGAAACCCAACTGGGATTCGAAGTAAATGAGTTGAATCAAAAAGAATTAACAGAGAGACTTGAAAACATCAGAGACAAAGAATTAGAGTTGGTAAAAGCAATTGAACAGAAAATTCTCAACTTTAATTTGCTCAGCAAATTGAAACAAAACGTTGAACCCTTTTTAAAATATCAGAAAGCAAAAAAGGAAGAAGCAGAGTTACGAAAAGAAAAACGATTTCTTGAAAAGGAAATTAATCCTTTATTGGAACATGAAAAACAAAAGGTATCAGCTTATCTGGACAACCAGGTTCGTTCATTTTTCTATGAAGATTTAATAAATGACTTATATAAGAGGATTGATCCTCACCCTGAATATAAAAGAATAAAGTTCGTCTGCGATTTTAAAGAAGATAAACCAAAATTGAATGTTTGTCTTTATAAAGATGGTAGTGATGATGACCTGATAATACCAAATTTGTATTTTAGTACTGCTCAACTTAATATTTTAAGCCTCAGCATTTTTTTAGCAAAGGCATTGAATGCAAAAGATGACAAAGGAAATTCAATTGATTGCATATTTATTGACGACCCTATTCAATCAATGGATAGCATTAATATTCTTTCTACTATTGATTTATTTAGAAGTATTGTGGTAAACCAGGAAAAGCAAATAATTCTTTCAACTCATGATGAAAACTTCCACAATTTGCTCAAAAAGAAGATGCCAACAAGTCTTTTTAAATCAAAATTTCTGGAGCTTGAGACTTTTGGCAAAGTGAAGCAAGAGCAAGCTTTATAACTAGAAAGATCTAATTTATATCGAAAAGTATGTAATTAAATTACTAATAACGGATAACTATTAATTATGAATCATAAAAAACATGTATTGTTAATGTGTTTTATTGCTGATCCATTTGATCCTATAGGAACTAAAAGAGTTGGAGGGGGACACATTTACCTTTTAGATTTAGCTAGATTCTTAGTTCAACAAGGTTACAACGTTTCTTTTTTTACCCGTAAAAATCATATAGCTAAACCAGATCAAGAACAGTTAGGAAGTTACTTCACAATTTACAGAATTGAATGTGGAGAGAAAGTTGAAATAGCGCCCGACATCGTAGGAGGCAATCTCGAATGTTTATGGGAACATACGAATAATATTATCGAAAAGCTTCCCACAATAGATATTATTCATTCACATTATTGGATATCAGGAATGATTGCAATGAAATATTGCAATAAACGTAAAACTCGCCATATACATACAGTTTTGTCGATTGGTAAAGTAAAGCATCTTTTAGGAGAAGCGATTTCAGATATAGATGAATTTAGAAATGATTGCGAAAAAAGAATCTATGAATCCGCCGAGACACTTTTACTTATTTGTCCGAATGAGAAAGCGAATTTTACGCATTTTTTCCCCGATATAGATAAAAGTAAACTTTATATAATCCCAAATGGAATTAACACAAATATCTTTTACCCAAGAGAGATCACTCCCGATAATTACTTTTCTAGGGCGACCGAGAGATTCAAAGAAAGGATTACCCCTATTTCTTGAAGCTTTAGAAATGTTAGCTTCACTTTCATTGATAGAGAATTTCATAATTTGGATTATTGGAGGTGATGAAAACGAATTAGAGTATGTGCAAAATAGTTTGAATTCATATTCCTTACTTAAGTCTAAATATCGTAGAGGAACTATAATGATATGGGGACGGGTAGAAAATGATGCTCTCCCTGAATTATTAAGTCGCTCTAGTGTTTTAGTTATACCATCTTATCGTGAGCAGTTTGGGATGGTTGCTGTCGAAGCAATGCTTTGCGGATGTCCGGTTATAGGTGCAAAGGTTGGAGGCTTAAATGATCTTATAATCCCTCAGAAAAATGGATTCCTCTTTGAAAGAGGTAATAGCATGGCTCTTTGTGCAGTATTGTCTGGCTTTCTAAGAAATAAACCAGAAAGAAAACGAATGCGTTTTAAAGCATTAAATTGGGCTAAACGATTTTCACAATATCAAACATTTTCTGCTATCATAAAATTGTACGATGGAACTTCTAATGATATTCCGGATTTTTGGAAAAATGACTATGAATATAAAGACTCAACATTACTAATTACAATTGCTGAAAATCTAATCAGCAATAGAATTATTAGTTCTAACATTTTGCATTCTCATGGTAAGCATATAAGCTTTAAAATAATAACTGAAACAGGACAATATTTTGTAAAAAAAATCAATGAATTTCCTTCATGTACGATTTCTGTTTTTCCAATAGACTTTAAGCAGTTCCCTAATCCAAAATCCATAGAAGAACGGTTTTTAAGGGAGCTTTATCAAAAAGATAATCCTTATTCTCCTCAAATAATTAAGTATGATACTGAGAATTCAATTTTTGTAACAGAGTTTTTTGAGGTTGTAGAGAATGATTTACTTGAAAACCATGAATTAATAGCAAGTATAATAAGAAATATTAGATCGTATAAGCCGGTATCAACTTCTGAATCAATAATGAATGATTATTATCGAGTGCTTAAAGAAATCGGTAATGATCCGAGTTTGGAAGGAATAAATAAGTTTGACAAAATTACTTCAATAATCAATCAAAGAATAACTAAAGAATTGTCCACTTTTACTAGATTTCATCCGCAGGTAGAGTTATATAGGCTGAAGCTTATGCTTGATCAAAAAGTATGGAACTTATCTCCTTCGATAATAGTGATTTTTTATGAGGCAATTAATTATTTGTTGGCAAATGTAGAATTAAACGATAATCTGCCAACACTAGCACATGGGGATATAAAGAAAGGACATTTTTTAAGATCAGGTTCAAATATCCTATTATGTGATTGGGAACATTCAAAATATTGTGTTGGCCCTTTGGATGAAGCAATTATAACATTTAAACTCTTTTATAATAAAGATAAAGATATTGAAGGTGCTTTAGACTTTTTGATAAAATTACTCCCAAATGATAAATCTTTTTTATATCAAGCAATTACATGGCTTGTCGCTCAAGTAATATTTTCCTCGATATATTGGTATACACAAGGAGAACAGAATTCTATTACTAAAGGATGCAATTTTCTTGAAAATTTTGTCTATCAAATGGAAAAGTTAGGTAAAAACAAATCTATAGTTCCCCAATAATGGCTTGACAAATTTGATAATATTGGGAGGTATTTGATCAAGATTGTTTTTTAATACCAGATTGCTTATTGATTTAACATATGTTAAGACAGGAGTATCTATCAATTCAAGTAACTCTTGGTTTGGATAGTTTGGATCTAAAGATCTCAAATATGTATTAACTAAAATTGGTATGACTCTACGGTTGTTTATAAGTTCGTTGTTATTTTGACTAGTGATCGCTTCTTTAAATTCACTAATTGCTTTCTTATCATATGTATAAGCAAGACGCCACAATTGATTTATTTCGTCGGGTAATCTATTTGACATCTTTTGGGCTTTTAGTTCTGTTACGTTTGCCCAGTTCGCATAAACTCTCCATAGTTTTCTATCTATAGAATACATAATTCCTAACGATTCTGCTTGTTTAAGCAATGCTTCAGAGTATAATAATTGCAATTCATTATCTCCTTTTTCAGCTAATGTCAGTATTGACCTATGCAATTGTATCTTAAATTCTTGACTTTTAAGTCCACTTGATTGAGCTTTTTCATAGGCTAATTGATAATATCTGTTTGCTTCCTCAAAACAATTATCTAATAAATTGAGGTGCCCAATATCAATTAACATATGAGTCCAATAATTTACAGCTCCCCAGCTTTCAGCAACTTTTAAAGCCTTATGCCAATATTTCCTAGTATACTTCCAATCTGTATTGAAATATAAACTTCCTGCATTTGCAAAGACCCTAAGTTTAATCTCGAAATCCTTATTCCCTGCTTCTTTAAGCGCTTGTTTCAATGTTATAAATGATTCATGATATTTTCCTGCATGTCTTTGAGAAATAGCTAATTCAACAAGGGCATGTCCTCGATTGTGGTAATCTGATAATGGTAAATAATTTAATGCTTTCTGGAACTCATCGATAGATTTATCTAAATCATTTTTCTCAAATAAAAGAACTCCTTGCCTAATGTGAAATATCCCTAAGGATTGGTGGTCATTTAATATTTTCGCCAATATTAATCCCTCCGTAATAAAAGTTTTTACAATTGCCTGACTACCACTACCTATACGGTTCGCAGTATCCACAATTTTTTTACAGAGAGAGATAATTTTTTGATTCCTAATATCTATAGGTAATTCTAATACAATTTGGTTTTCCTTTGCCATAGTTAACGCTTCATCAATAAACCATAAACTTGTATTTGTAAAACGAGAACCTGTAATCATATTCTTATCTATCACATAGAGAGTCATTTTATAAGCTTCAAGTGCATCTTCATAAATCTCTTTTTTCACATTCATATCACCGTAACTTTCTGAATAAAACTCTACATCTTTTGGTATACCCGCTTGAAAAGCTAAGAATGCCTTTTGTTTGTAGTTAATAGGATCATCAGGAATTATTTCAAATAATCTGGAAGATAATTCTCTGAGTCTTATCTTTTCTATGTCATTTAGTAATGAGGCTCTTATTAAATCATGATCAAATTTAAGATAGTCAGAGTGCAAATTTGAATTTTTTAATATTCCTAGTTTACTAGATAGGGTTAAAAAGTTACTAATTTCTGTTTCATCAACTGTTGATTCAAGTATTTCAAAACACCATTCCTTATTAAAAGAAGTTCCCTGACAAGCACCTGCATCTATGAATATTGAAGCCCATTTGGGGATTTGGAGTTTTAGCTCTGATATTCTAGTTTTTGTAACCTGAGTAAAAACATTTGACTTAATAGCAGCCCGCAGCCTGTGAAAAGAAATCTCTTTTAATAGAAATTGATCAATTTTTGAATCATACTCAATCCAATCCTTCTGATACATATAAAATAAAGCTTCTTTTAATCCGAATGGAGTAGTTCCAACTTGATCAATTATTTTCAGTGTATCTATTTCCGAAATAGAAAAAACTATATCTTGGATAATTGATGACGCTTCATCTAAAGTGTAAGGCTCTAGCTTTACCTGCTCAATATTTTGATCTTCAAGTATATTTTCAACATAAAGCAACCAATCTCTGAGTGCCTCTTGATTTTTAAAAGAAGCACTCTTTCTGCTACAAAGTAATAAGAAAACATCTCTAATATTTTCGTGAATTAATCTTCTGTGTGTTTTTATTAATAGCAGAATAACTGAAGGTTGACACTTATGTATATCTTCATATACAATAATAGTTTTCCGTTGCTCACTTTTCTTTTTAATTAAGAAATAAAGCAAATCACTTAAAACATCAGAGCTAAATTCCTGTACATTAATTTCTTTCTTAGAACAAATGGAGTTTGCAAGTTTTCTAGCCGATTTTGAGGAGAGTTGACAGTCTATTAAAAAATCAAATACATCATTTTCTTGTTCTTCTCCTAATAGTCCAATGGGAAAAGGAAAGACATCTTGAATAAAACGATTCAGTAATACACTCTCTGAGTTTTCTATTTCTCCATCAAGAATTATTTCTGAAACATTATTGTGTAACCATAAGTAACGAAATTGATTCACGAGATAGCTTTTCCCAGTTCCAGCATTTCCATAAATAATCGTTGATTTATATGTTCCTTTTTTAAACCAATCGATCAAAAGGTGATTTATTCTGTCAATCTTTAATGTGATAGATGCTGGTGACTTGAATGTAAAAAGAGGCTCTTGTACATTAATCTTTAATGATGTTTTAATATCATCTCGATTTTGTTGGTTAGAGAAAATTAATTTAATAATTGGGTTCGATAAACTTTTCTTCGGATATCCTACCCAAATATGAGTCGTTTTAGTATTCAGTCTCAAAGTATGTATTAAAGGAGAAATATCATAAGGAATTAGTTGGATGTTTTCTAAATGAAGTTTATAATTTCCAATCGACTTGATCGAACAATTTGTAAAATCGAAATCTATAAAAATATAAAAAGGTTCATCTATTTCTACATCAATACTTTTTTTAGAGTATCGTTTTAGAGGACGCTTTGAGAAAGAAAAATTAGTATTAAAACAAGTTTCTATAGGTTGTCCAAATTTGTTTTTAGTCCCGGCTTCACTAATGTTCCTTTGCGAGTGTTTCTGATAGAGTTTAAAAAGTCTTTCCCCATCAACAAAATCATGATTTATATTGTGTGTATCAGACAATAATGCTAATGTCGCTTTAGCTTGAGGTGCAAATGATGAATTTGATGCGAAAATTATAAACGATACTTTGTTTAGAAAGGCAGTTAATACATGTATGCCTATATCGCTGCCTGTGACTTTCCCTGATCGTTTTTTAACTTCTATCCAGATTTTAATTTGAATTGAAAAATCTGTTTCATCCTTATTCTGCATAATATTGAAGATACCTTCTCCATCTTTTCCTCCATCATGAGAATACTTTGTTTGTTTTATTTGTACCTCAGAAGCGTCAAACACTTTTTTGAAAACATTGATAACAAATTGCTCAAAGTCCTTCCAATGCAGATTATTAATTTCATCAGAAAAAATTTTATAATCTGTCAAGTTGAAAGAAGGTACTTCTGTCTTGTTACCCATAATTAATAGTTATCCGTTATTAGTAATTTAATTACATACTTTTCGATATAAATTAGATCTTTCTAGTTATAAAGCTTGCTCTTGCTTCACTTTGCCAAAAGTCTCAAGCTCCAGAAATTTTGATTTAAAAAGACTTGTTGGCATCTTCTTTTTGAGCAAATTGTGGAAGTTTTCATCATGAGTTGAAAGAATTATTTGCTTTTCCTGGTTTACCACAATACTTCTAAATAAATCAATAGTAGAAAGAATATTAATGCTATCCATTGATTGAATAGGGTCGTCAATAAATATGCAATCAATTGAATTTCCTTTGTCATCTTTTGCATTCAATGCCTTTGCTAAAAAAATGCTGAGGCTTAAAATATTAAGTTGAGCAGTACTAAAATACAAATTTGGTATTATCAGGTCATCATCACTACCATCTTTATAAAGACAAACATTCAATTTTGGTTTATCTTCTTTAAAATCGCAGACGAACTTTATTCTTTTATATTCAGGGTGAGGATCAATCCTCTTATATAAGTCATTTATTAAATCTTCATAGAAAAATGAACGAACCTGGTTGTCCAGATAAGCTGATACCTTTTGTTTTTCATGTTCCAATAAAGGATTAATTTCCTTTTCAAGAAATCGTTTTTCTTTTCGTAACTCTGCTTCTTCCTTTTTTGCTTTCTGATATTTTAAAAAGGGTTCAACGTTTTGTTTCAATTTGCTGAGCAAATTAAAGTTGAGAATTTTCTGTTCAATTGCTTTTACCAACTCTAATTCTTTGTCTCTGATGTTTTCAAGTCTCTCTGTTAATTCTTTTTGATTCAACTCATTTACTTCGAATCCCAGTTGGGTTTCTATCTCTCGCTCGAATGATTTAATAATCTTTTGTAATTCTTCAAGTCTGTTGTTGAATTTATCCAATTCTTTTTGAGATAATTCTTCTGTTGTGTTTTCCAGAATTTCATCAAGCTCTTTTAGTTTATCATCAATACCTTCTTTGCTCAAAGAAATATCTTGTAATTCTTTTACAATACTATTGTGCCTTTCAGTAAGCTTTTCAAAAGAAATTTCTTGAGCGGGAAAATTTTTATTGAAAAAATTAATTACGGCTTTGTAGGTCTCGTCTTCTTTAAGTTCAGTAATTGCTTTTTTCAAAATGTCAAATTTGCGTTCAATATTTTCTTTTTCTGATAAATGCTGTTTTAAATCAGCCTGAATCTTTTTTAAGATACCATTAAATCCGTTAATTTTAATTTTTTGAGTATTAATGCTGTCAAGTATATTTTTTTTGTATTCTTCAAAAGACAAGTTATTTAACAAGTGCTTTAATTTATCAATTTCCCCATGCAGTAAATCATTTTCTTCTTCAAGGCTTTTTAACGATTCTTTATTTGTATTTAATTCGTCACCAGCAGATGTGAGGGATTTTCTTTGAGATAAAATATCCTTTTTGATATTCTCTCTTAATAAATTCGTTTTGTCTTTTAAGTTTTTGGTTAGATTACTGATTCTATTTTCAATTTCGCTTCTGGATTTTATGGAATTAGAAAGTTCTTTGGAAAGAAATTTATTGCTTGAGATTTTCTCCGATAGTTCATCAAAGGAGGTATATTCATGACTACATAGAGGGCATGTTGAGTTTTGTGCTTTATCAACTATTTCGGAACCTTTAGTAATAAATGATTCTATATCTTTTACAAATTCTTCTTGCTCTTTTATCTTTTGATTGAGGTGGTCCAGTTCTGCCCTTTTTTCTTTTATTTCCTTCTGAAATGATTCTATTTCCTGGATTACTTCTTTGTATGAAATAAATTCTTTCTCGTAAGCCGAGGGATATATATTGTTAGTCAGGTTTTCAAGAGCCTGCTCATAAGTTGTAATTTCAAGTTCTATAAATTGCTTGCGTTTTGAATGAGTTTCAATTTGTTTTTTCCGTTCGTCTATTTCTTTTAGTAATTTCTTTAGCCTCTCTTTGTTATTTGTTACCTTAGAATGAAGTGTAATAACTTTTTCAAGGCTTTCATCTTGAAATTTAACTTGTTCATTTGCTTGATTTATTTCAGTCTTGTTTTTAGCTTCTTCTAATCGTAACGCTTTTAAATCCTTATCAATTGCAACTTTTCTTTCGTTTTCTTTTTCTATTTCGGATTCATTCTCCCTAATCCCAGCCAAAATCTTTTCATAAGAAGGAAACATTTTCAATAGTTCTTTTAAAAACTCTTCTTTTTTTAAAAACTCTTGTTGTTTGTTATTTAGGTTAACTTTCTCTGCAGCATACTGTTGTTTTTGTTTAAATCTATTTAATATCGTTTTGATCTCTTCAAGATGCCTAACGAGTCCTGTTCTTTCATTTTTAGACTGATAGTAGGTCTCAACTCCTTTTAGGGTTTCGCTTCCAGTAAAAAGCCCATCAATTATCTCTATCTGATTAATTTTAGATTTTTTTTCAAATTCAAGTTGAATATTCCTTTCTGAAATAACATTACTTAAAACAATAGCCTCTTCTTCTGTATATGATTCATCAATTGGTTTTAGTTTTTCTCCTGCGGCATTAAGGTCCCTTACTTTCTCATTTACTTTTTTTACGATTTCTTTATCTCCCTCAAAGTTTATTTCCTGCTGCTTCCATTGGAGAGATTTTTTAAGTTCTTCAATCTTCTTACTATTATGTGACAACAGATTAACAATGCTTTTATAATATTCACTTGTTTCGCCGTCACCAAAGAACTTCATGAATTTTTCATATCGGTCTTTAGGATCATCGACTTTTAGAAAAGCATCTATCCATTCCTGTGACAAGATAACAGCTTGAAAGTATTCATTTTCCACCAAGTCTTTGTTAAAATGAAAATCAGTGCTGTTCTTTCTTTTGATCTTAGGAATATTTCTAACTATTGGTTTTCTTGAACCAGTTGTAAATAACCTGATTTCTGAATTGATACTATTATCCGTTATAAATCTGTTTCTTAAGATCTTCTGCCCTTCATTCCCTTTTTTTAAAGCTCGCTCATTTGTGGCAATATCTTTTGGTAATTTATTTTTTAAAAAACGGTCGATGCTGTTCGTAATTCCGTATTCTACTGCATCATAAAACGAAGTCTTACCAAAACCATTAGGTGCATAAATAGAGATAAAATCAGCAACTTCTTTGACGTTATCTTCCTCTATCTCAAAATCAAAAGTTCCATCATTTCGGTTTTGATATGCTCTAAATGCCTGTATTTCTACTTTTTTAAATTTCATTTTTCAGTGATTTTTCGATTTCACTAAGAACCAAATTCATATATTCAGATTGCTCTGTTTTTTTTGTTGGAACTTGAAATTTGCTAAGTGCATTAACAATTAATGCGTTTTTCTCAATCCCACTTGCATCATTACCTGGTGATATTTCAATAATATTATCATTGGTAATATGCTCCTTTATGATCCTGACAATCGTTTCTGAATTGATTGGATCGTTACACTTGTCTATGGCAATTTTCCTGCTACTAAATTTGTTATTTTCTATTTCGTATTTCAAATCTCTATCAATTGGGACAGAAGAAAGGTAAAACACATAAAAATTCCACCTTGAAAATTCGTTCTTTTTTAGAGAAAAAAGTTCTGTTGATATAAAACTGTTAAATTGTTTCCAGTGACTTTTCAAAGTATCAATATTTTCAAATTTCACTATTGTAATTAAAATTTCTCCACCAAAAGAAACCTCTCCCAATGATAAAAAACTTATGGGGAAAAATTTCTTTACCTTTTCAATAAGTTCTGTGTTATTTATCTCATCATAATATATTTTCGGTTTCATTTTTTAAGATTTTTTTTATTGTCATAGCTGTAGCGTTTTTATATGCTATCACGTTTTTAATTATATGGTCTTGGAATTTATATAAATTGGCAAGCTTTATATCTTCAAAAGGATTTTCTATTGTATTGCTAATGTTCATCTCGCTTAAAGAAACACTGATATCACATAGCGGTAGCTCGTCAGCAGAAATTTCTACTTTATTTGTTATTTTTTCCCTGGTTGCACATATTACAACTGTGCCTCCTTTTTCTATATCGGATAAATCAGACCTGTAAATGTCTTCAAGTTTTTTAGTCCATTCATCTGTATCAACAAACAGTAGTTTTCTCTTTTTGTGCAATAATGCTAACTCATTATAAGTTAACTTTTGGTTAGAATGCAATTGATTTATTACTAGTAATTCCAAAAACGAAACCCATAACTCTTTATGGTTGATGAGCGACGGATTACAATTAAATGCAAGAAATGAATTACCAAATAGCTCTAAAATTTTTTCAGGACTAAAATCAATACATAATTGATGAGCAATTACATTCAATTCATTTTGGATTAAATTTCTTTTCGCAATAAGATTTTCTAATTGAAATACCTCCTTAGTTAATTTTCCAAAGGAAACAACATAAGGGGGATAGAGAAGTGCTAACTCATTTGGGGCAATTGCTATTATTTCATCAAAAAAAGATAACGGTGCAAATTCAATCCTTCCTAATGATTCATTCTCATCATCAGTTGACATTCTTTTCTGAACTCCAACTAATAACAGGCAACTTTCTTCAACTTTAATTATCCCTCCACCTGATTGTCCTACCACTTCATGATGTAGCGCTGGTTTTGATAATTCAGCTTCAATATATCCATGTTGTTGTTTCTGCTCTATTTTAAGCCTATTGTGCCTAAAAGTATAAGGTTTGCTTTTTCTTGCTTCCGGATGGCCACATAGATAGTATTCATCGCTATTAGTGATTGATATATCTGCCCTTAATAAGTTCTCAATTCCATTAACTGGTTTTACTTTAATGATCGCAGCATCTCTTTCTTCTATCGGATGAGGATAGGGTTCACCAATAATTTCAATGTTTTCAATCTTGAGGTTTCCTTCATTATCAACCGTTTGTCTTTTTATTATGTTTATGTCGTTATTCAATACATGTTTTGCTGTTAACACATAACTGTAATCTTCAGTGGCAGGTTGAAATAAACAACCGCTACCTTCATTTACAATGACAGTGTAATATGGTAATTGACTCTTATTCATTGATTATTTAGAATTTATCAACCATTCTGAGCGGTTTGAAATTGGTAAACGTATCATAGTCTTCTTGAGAAAAAATATCTTCAATCATATCAGGATAGTTAAAATAGATTTCACAGTTATTATTTTGATTGATCAACCTTGCCAGAAACTGTTTGTTAGGATGTGAATGTTTATCACCATTGGTTGAAATTACGTATTTGTATGAATCTATTAGTCTGAGTAATTCAATGTTGTTGTTTGCTTTACTTCCATGATGAGATACTTTTACAAGCTCACATTTTAAAGGGAATTGTTCTGAGTAACCCAATGCTTTTAAACTGGAAACAACAACAGTTGGAAACGAATCTGCTAAAAAGAGATAGTTTTTGTCATCAAATGAGAGAATAAAGCTTATTGAACTGCCATTGTGCTTGGATGTGTCTTCTTCAAAAATATCATCCCTAATATGTTGAACCAATGTTTTTTTGTAGTCATTTTTTTTACCCGACGTATCCAAAGAATCTGGTTCTTCTTTTTCCCACTTACCGAGTAAGCTTTTTAAGTTATTCTCGCCAGGGGATAATATCTCAAATTCTAATCCATAGATTGATAACTTGTCGCCTGCCTTGATAATTTTTTCGTCCCAAATATCCGGCTTACTTTTTAGGAAGTCTTCAAATTTTACTCCCTGACCAATACTTGTATCAGTACTTATATTCCTTTTTAGATCAATCGAATTATCATAGTCTTTGCTTTGGTCGGTCTCAAACAATTTCTTTATAGTACGTCCAGAATTAAACCACACCTTCCGAATCAAATCAAGCGCCACTTTATCTTTTTCAAGCCACTTTAATATTCCCCCAATATGATCATCATCAACATGAGTGAGAATTAATAAATCAATATATTCACCACTCTCTTTAATAGCTTTTAATTTATGAAATAAATCGTTGTATTTTATTTTACCCCGATGTACTTGAGAGTATGTTCTTCCTGTCCCCCCGTCAACCAGAATATTCCGGCTAATTGTGCCATCTTTATAACTTATCAAAATTGAATCACCGTTAAAGGCTTGCAGGAATTTTATTTTCATATCAGTTTAGCTTTTTTCGCAATTAATGTTTCGAAAGGTTATATTTCATGGTTAGTTTAATAATGAGGGACAATAGAGTTTGACTTGTATTTCTGTTATTAAAGCAGCATGGTTTATCAACGCATCTATTTCCTCATCACGAAGGGGAACCAGATTAGTTTTAACACTTCGGGCAATTTTTAATTGCTCTTTTGTATTGGCTTTCTCAACTATCTTATAATAGTTGATCTTTTTTATCAAATCATCCTCAATCTTTTTCCAATTTCCGTTATTTATGTCTTCTTTTGAGATGTCGTGAGCTTTTATTACCGAATCAACTATTTGGTTATTTTTCAGGGCATCAATGAAGCCCGGGATACATTTGTCCAAATCCCATCCGAGAGATTGATACGCAATCTCCCTTTTATCCAGTTTGGTATTGTGATACAGGTTTTGTGTTATTTGAAAATCCTTAATTCTTTCCATAAAAACATCACTTGTTCTTATCAATAGAGCCAGTACATTGCGGTAACTGTGCTTAAAGGGTATAATATTGCCAGCATCGCTAACAATCACGTAATCGCATTTATAAGAACTTTTTTCTTGTGTAATCTTATGAATCCCCTGATTGTCATATATTCCTCCATCTACTAAACGAGGTTTTGCTCTCTTTGTATCGTCAGGGTTACAATAAAATGATGAATGAATTAGTACCGGACTAAAAACAAACGGGACACATGTGGATGCAGCCACAGCCCTTGCAATGGGAAAACTTTCAGGCTCAAATTGAATAGGCTCTTTTCCATCTTTCATATATCTGTATGACGAGTCTCCCATTTTTTTCTTTGAAAAAGTAAAAAGTGTCCCTGTTTCCAGATTTGTCGCATTAATAACGATTTCGCTGTTAACTGAAAAATCAGAAAGGGACTTTTTGAAGAAAAAGAGTTTATTATAGGCTTTTTCGTTCAATTTACTAATGGGGAATATTTGAAACTGAAAAAATAGAAAAATTATCCAAAAGCAAATGAAAAGTATTAAGCTTAACCACGCCAAACTTGTAAACAACAGAAATATAATTGATATAATCCAAATTGATATAATTAAAAGAGGCACAAGAATTCTTGCCGATTTTAAGACTGAGGCTATAATACTTGACTTAACCCCTTTCTTTAGTATTTCTTCAAAGTCGTCAAAATCTTGCCCATATAATCCATAAGAAGCTCCGGTAATTGAACCTCCAGAGTTGGTTGATATCACATCAATACGATCTAATATGTCTAATTCTTTTAGTTTCTTTAAAGTTCCAAGGTGGTAAATTGCGGCACGAAAACCTCCCCCAGACAAGCTTAGTCCAACTCTTTTACTATTATTCATTTGGTTTTTGTGGTTTGACTGCTTACATAGTAAATTTATTCAATAAATATAGTAAATAATCATTTGTTAGATAAAAGTTTAGATATGTTTATCCGAGTAGCTGTTTCTTCATATACTCAGGAAGTATAAACAAGTATAAAATTTTATCTTTCGGAATCAATGAAAATATTTTCTATATGCCCAATACCACCAGCCACTTCATTCCGTTCTTTCGTTCCTCACTCTCTGCGATCAGAAGCTTTCGGTACCCCACGCAAGAGTAACCCCTGCATTTCGCTAAATCACCCTGAGCCAGGGTTGAACCGCTCAGTTCGTCGTTACACTTGCCTTTGCCTACACCATTAAAATCTCAAATAAAGCTCCAGTGCTTCCGGTAACTTCATTACAGGTATTTCTCCGAACCTGTTCGGAACATTTCTTCCATTCAGTAACCTTTGGCACC